>NZ_CP151995.1:0-4661302 GCF_038593425.1 Lysinibacillus sp. FSL P4-0201 | reverse complement strand
GCTACTAATCTCCTTTACAGTGTTCAATACAAAAAAAAATCGCATTTATAGAATTGTAAATACGTTCATTTTATAACTCGTCCACATAATCACAAGTTGTGGATAAAAGTTAACCAAAGGCTGTGATGAAAATTATCCACAGCATATTAACAGTTGTGGATAATTAAAATGTTCGTTTTAGTTTTCAACAAAGTGAAGCACAGTAATCGTATCAGAAAAACAAAGCTATTTCAATAGTTTGTGAAACTTATCCACATAGCTTGCAGTTATGCACTTTACAGTTGTCCACAAGCACTGCTTATGTGAGAAACCTGTAGATAATTGTTGTGGATAAAAAATAATGCAAAAAATACTATACACAACTCTGTGTAAAAAAAACAAGTACTCTGTGGATAAATATTTTTATGTTTATGTAGAAAAAAATATTTCTAGTAGAGATCCAAACACTAGAAAATTGAGAATAGAATAAATAGATAGTTCGACGGATTAAAAAGAAATTTGTGAAATTCATTGACAAAATAACTAGATACTTTATATAATATTCGAGTCTGTATGTTGAAAAATTCAACTCATATCAGGAGGTGTCTATATAAATGAAACGTACTTACCAACCAAAAAAACGTAAGCACAGCAAAGTACACGGTTTCCGCGCACGTATGAGCACGAAAAACGGTCGCAAAGTTCTTGCTGCTCGTCGTCGTAAAGGAAGAAAAGTTTTATCAGCATAAAATAAGTCCACTGAGCCACATCAGTGGTCTTTTTTTTCTTTATTTTTGGTAAACCTAGAAATGAGGATCAAAAGATATTATCTAATAGCAGGTGAAAGAAATGAAAAAACGCCAACGAGTGAAGAAGAATGATGATTTTCAAAAGGTGTTTAAAAAAGGTAAATCTTTCGCTAATCGTCAGTTTGTTGTTTATTTTTTAGTAAAAGAGGGACAAACGGAATTTCGTGTAGGTTTATCAGTTAGTAAGAAGCTTGGGAATGCGGTAACACGCAACCAAGTAAAACGCTATATTCGACAAAGTATTCATGAATTAAAAGATGAGCTAAAGCCGAATATGGATTATGTTATTATCGCCAGACATCCGGCGGCCACTATGGATTTTCATGAAGTGAAACAAAGTTTGCAGCATGTACTACGAATCGCAAAGGTAATGAAAAAAGTGTAATGTATGCAACCAAGTGGTGAAATTACGCCTGTACTGTTAGCAATAGAATAAATAATATGTGATTTTGCATAAAATTATATGTAAGAGAATTATACACACGGGGGTATTTGTGGCGAGAGTTTTCGCTTAAAAATATGTAAAATTCACAACTTATCTTAGGAATAAGTGTGTGTAATTAGAATATTTAGTAGAGTGAATGTTATAGGCATGATAAAATAACTGATAACTTTATCTTCATCGAGGACTCTCAAAAGTGGACTGAATTAAAGATAAGGCTACTGACGTTAAACCGATTATGTGATAGGAAACTGTCGGTACAAAAAGAACCATATAGAATAAGAAAAAGTGAATAGTAATTGTAGGGGGAAGAAGGTTGAAAAAACAACATTGGGTAATTTTGTCACTAGTATCGGTAGCCTTACTACTTTCTGGTTGTACAGAATTCAATGAACCAATTTCCAAAGATAGCACAGGCTTCTGGAATGAATTCATTGTTTGGCCGTTGGTATCAGCAATAAAATACTTTGCTGATCTGCTAGGTACGTATGCATGGGGGATTATTGCCGTAACGATTATTATTCGTTTAGCAATTTTGCCATTGATGATCAAACAAACAAAGAGTTCTAAAAAGATGCAAGAAATTCAACCAAAATTGAAGGAACTGCAAAAGAAGTATGCTTCTAAGGATGCTCAGACACAACAACAATATCAGCAAGAAATGATGAAGTTAATGAGTGAATCTGGAGTAAATCCACTTGCAGGATGCTTACCAGTAATCATTCAAATGCCAATCTTAATTGGTTTCTATCATGCAATTAGCCGTATGAATGCAACATCAACATTTGATTTAGGGAATTTCTTTATCTTCCCGCTAGCAGATCCAGCACCTGCATTAGCTATTACAGCTGGCTTAATGCAATTTATCGTGTTACGTACAGGACCAGCAATGGATAATCCTCAAATGAAAATTATGATGTATATTATGCCATTCATGATTATTGGTTTTGGTATGGCCTTACCAGCTGCATTATCATTATACTGGGTAATCGGAAACATTATTTCGATTTTCCAAAACTTGTACATTTATAAACCTTGGAATAAAGATAAAACACAACCTGCTCAAAATGGAGGGGCTAAAAAGTGAAACAACTTACGCAAATAGGCGCAACAACACAAGAAGCGATCTCATTGGCGTTACAGAAACTTGGCAAAACCCGTGAACAAGTAGATGTTGAAGTTTTACAAGAAGGTAAAAAAGGATTTTTAGGTTTTGGTGCACGTTCTGCAGAGGTACGTGTAACAGTAAAAGAAGTTCAGGTTCCGACAATTGAAAGCGACAATGCGCAATTGCAGGTAGTAACTCAATTATATGAACCAATAGAATTAGATGATGTTGAAACACTAAGTTCACAAGTTTCTGAACAACCAAGTGAAATGGAAGAAGTTCAACAAGTCGTTAAAGAACAAGCTGAGGATGGAGACTCAGCAAATCCAATTGAAGAGGCAAAGGCTTATTTAAGTAATATCGCTGAACAATTGGCTATTCATGATCTTGAGATTGCTACGACACGCGAAGGGAAATATGTATTATTTCAACTAAAAAGTGAGAAAGCTGCCCTGCTTATAGGGAAACGAGGTCAAACATTAAATTCCTTACAGCAATTAACACAACTCGTATTAAATAAAAGCGCAAAGCAGTTCTTAATGGTGAAACTAGATGTAGAAAACTATCGCGAGCGTCGACAAGTAGCTTTAGAATTACTTGCGGATCGAATGGCGGATAAGGCATTACGCTTAAATCAACGTGTGGCATTTGAACCAATGCCGTCTTACGAACGAAAGATAATTCATAATCAATTAGCAAACCGTCTAGATCTTGAAACGTATTCAGAAGGTACGGAGCCTAATCGTTATTTAGTAATAGAACCCGTAAAAAATAATTAGACTGTTTCACATAATCATACAGACAATATATTTTGAAAGGTCATTTTATCTTTTAGATAAAATGACCTTTTTTAATGAAACGTAGCAAATTTTGTCGAAAATATGATTAGCGAAAAATTGATTTTATCCACATTTGGAAATGATCCTTACTTTAGATTTTGCTGAAAATATGTTAGTCTAAGGTGTTAGTAAGTATTGGTCGGTTTTGATTATCCACATGTGGATAACGTTGAGGAGGTCATTAAATGGAGTTCGATACAATTGCTGCGATATCCACACCGATGGGTGAAGGTGCCATAGCCATCGTTCGTTTAAGTGGAGACGAGGCTGTGACGATTGCAGACAAAATATTCAAATCACCCGGGGGAAAAAGTTTAACAACCAAAGATTCGCACACTATTCATTATGGACATTTAGTCGATCCTAAAACTAATGAGGTAGTAGAGGAAGTAATGCTATCGCTGATGCGTGGGCCAAAAACATTCACACGTGAGGATGTAGTTGAAATAAACTGTCATGGTGGATTAGTTTCAGTCAAACGCGTGTTGCAACTTGCTTTAACAAATGGAGCAAGGTTAGCTGAGCCAGGTGAATTCACAAAACGTGCCTTTTTAAACGGACGTATTGATTTATCACAGGCTGAAGCAGTAATGGATTTGATAAGAGCTAAAACAGATCGTGCGATGAATGTGGCTCTGGGTCAAATGGATGGAAAATTATCGAGACTTATTGGTGATTTGCGCCAAGCTTTACTAGAGACATTAGCCCAAGTAGAGGTTAATATAGATTATCCAGAGTATGATGATGTAGAAGAAATGACTGTACCTGTATTAGTAGAGAAATGTACATGGGTAAAAAATGAAATTATAAAACTTTTGCAAACATCTTCTCAAGGAAAAATTTTACGCGAGGGATTATCAACAGTTATTTTAGGTCGTCCGAATGTAGGGAAATCTTCACTTTTAAATAGCTTAGTACAAGAAAATAAGGCCATAGTGACAGATATTGCAGGGACTACTCGTGATATTATAGAGGAGTACGTCAATGTCCGAGGTGTTCCACTTCGTTTAGTGGATACAGCGGGTATTCGGGAAACAGAAGATATTGTGGAACGAATTGGAGTAGAACGCTCACGGGAAGCTCTTCGTGGAGCTGATTTAATTCTGTTTGTATTAAACTATGCAGATGAATTAACTGCTGAGGATGAGCGTCTATTCGAAACAATTGAAGCGATGGATTACATCGTTATTGTCAATAAAACAGATTTACCGCAAAAAATTGATTTGGCTCGTGTCAAAGAATTAGCTGGTGACCATCGCATTGTAACAACTTCTCTGCTACAAGAGGAAGGTATTACAGAGCTAGAAGAAGCCATTGCTGCACTATTCTTTGAGGGACAAATCGAAGCGGGCGATTTAACATATGTTTCAAACGCAAGACACATTGCCCTTCTACACCAAGCACAAGCAACGGTAGAAGATGCAATAGCAGCTGCACAGAACGGTGTACCAGTTGATATGGTACAAATTGATGTAACAAGAACATGGGAAATACTTGGCGAAATCATTGGTGATACTGTTCAAGAAAGCCTCATCAATCAACTATTTTCTCAGTTCTGTTTAGGAAAATAATTTTCAGAAAGAAAGGAAGGTACGAGCATGCCAACAAAATATGAGGCAGGCACGTTTGATGTGATTGTGATTGGTGCTGGTCATGCAGGTTCAGAAGCTGCACATGCCGCAGCTAAAATGGGTGCTAACACATTAATGCTAACAATCAATTTAGATATGATTGCATTTATGCCATGTAATCCATCTATTGGTGGTCCTGCCAAAGGAATTGTCGTACGTGAGATTGACGCTTTAGGAGGCGTCATGGGGAAAGTGATAGATAAAACGCATATTCAAATGCGAATGTTGAATACAGGTAAAGGCCCAGCTGTACGTGCATTGCGCGCACAAGCGGACAAAGTTTTGTATCAGCAAGAAATGAAACGAGTATTAGAAGAAACACCAAACTTAACAATCCATCAAGGGATGGTTGAAGAGTTAATTATTGAGGATGGGGAAGTAAAAGGGGTCATTACACAAATTGGTGCCGTTTATCGTGCTAAAACAGTTGTCGTGACTACAGGTACTTTCCTACGTGGTGAAATCATTATTGGTGATATTAAATATTCAAGTGGTCCTAATAACCAACAACCGTCAATTCGCTTAGCTGATAATTTAAAAGAGCTAGGTTTTGATCTAGTTCGATTTAAAACAGGTACACCACCACGTGTGAATAATCGAACAATAGATTATGACAAAACAGAGATTCAACCAGGTGATGATGTTCCACGTGCATTTAGTTTTGAAACGACTGAATTCATCATGGATCAGCTACCTTGCTGGTTAACATATACAAGCCCTGAAACTCATGAAATTATTGAAGCAAATTTACATCTTTCACCGATGTATTCAGGGATGATTAAAGGGACAGGTCCACGTTATTGCCCATCTATTGAAGATAAAGTTGTACGTTTTAATGATAAGCCAAGACACCAAATCTTCTTAGAGCCAGAAGGCCGCAATACACGTGAGGTTTATGTTCAAGGTTTGTCAACAAGCCTACCAGAGCATGTTCAAACACGTTTACTAAAATCTATACCTGGCTTAGAGAATGCGGAAATGATGCGCGCTGGTTATGCTATTGAATACGATTCAATTGTGCCAACACAACTATGGCCAACTTTAGAAACAAAACGTATTAAAGGCTTATATACAGCGGGCCAAATCAACGGTACATCTGGCTATGAAGAAGCTGCCGCGCAAGGCTTAATGGCGGGCATGAATGCTGCTGCTAATGTACTAGGTAAAGACGAATTAATTTTGAGCCGTTCGGATGCTTATATTGGCGTTTTGATCGATGACCTAGTGACAAAAGGAACAAATGAGCCATATCGTTTATTAACATCTCGTGCAGAATATCGTTTACTATTACGTCATGATAATGCAGATCTACGATTAGTAGAGTTAGCTTACAATATGGGGATGATTCCACAAGAAAGATATGCTAGTTTCAATGAGAAAAAAGAGCTGATTGAAAATGAAATTGCACGTCTTCGTGAAGTCATTATTAAGCCAAATGAAGCGACACAATCTGTTATTCGTTCTGTTGGTGGTAGTAAATTAAAAGACGGTATACGTGGTGCAGATTTATTAAAACGCCCTGAAATGCATTATGAGTTAATTTCTTCTTTAATTCCGGCAGAAATCGAATTGGCGGATGAAGTGAAAGAACAAATTGAAATCCAGCTTAAATATGAAGGCTATATCGAAAAAGCATTGCAACAGGTAGAGAAACTACACAAAATGGAAAACAAAAAAATTCCTGAGAATATTGATTACGATGCTATTTCAGGTTTAGCAACAGAAGCGCGTCAAAAATTAAAACAAGTTACACCTCTATCTATTGCGCAAGCCTCTCGTATTTCTGGTGTTAATCCAGCTGATATTTCAATTCTGCTTGTTTATATTGAACAAGGTAAAATTGCGAAAGTAAGCAGCTGATCATCAACAACAGTAAAGTGAATAAGAGGCGGGCATACCATTGTGCCCGCTTCCTATTTTTAAAGCTATACTATTAGTTGGAGTTGTATAGCTAGATCAACAAAGGAGACTTTACATGAACGAACAACAATTTATTGTGGCTCTGAAAGAGAAAGGTATCGAACTTTCTGATATACAGATTGCTCAATTTAAAAAGTATTTTGAATTACTTGTTGAGTGGAATGAAAAGATGAATTTAACTGCCATTACAGATTTAGAAGGCGTGTATTTAAAGCATTTCTTCGATTCGATTAGTCCTTCATTTTACTTTGATTTTTCAAAAGTCATAACTGTTTGTGATGTTGGGGCAGGAGCTGGTTTCCCAAGTATCCCAATTAAAATCTGTTTCCCGCATTTACAAGTTACAATTGTCGACTCCTTAAATAAAAGAATTACCTTTTTAAATCATTTAAGTGATGAGTTACAATTAGAGAATATGCATTTTGTACATGCTCGAGCGGAAGAGTTTGGCCAAAATTTAAAATACCGCGAACAATTTGATGTGGTAACAGCACGAGCTGTAGCTCGTTTATCCGTTCTAGCAGAGTTATGTGTACCTTTAGCGAAACAAGATGGATATTTTGTTGCTTTAAAAGCCGCAGCAGGGGCAGAAGAACTAAAGGATGCTAAAAAAGCTTTAACAACATTGGGTGTTAAACTGAGAGAGGAATTTTCTTTCAAGCTACCTGTTGAAGAAAGTGAACGCATTTTATATATATTTGATAAAATAAAAGGAACACCGAAAAAATATCCGCGTAAGCCAGGTGTACCAAATAAAACACCGATTCAATAATTAGTGTTTCATGTGAAACTTCTCAAAGTGGAAAATATTTTTTCTATTTTGAGCATACATACTAGTTATGGATGGTTCACGCAAAAGACATCTATGAACTATATACATTTAAAGAAATATAATAAATAATAATAGAATGACACAGAGCAAGATAGTTACTTAAAGGTGGTGCCACTTGGATGAAAAGTCCTTTTTCACGTTTTTTTGGAGGCGGAAGTAAAACAGAGCCTATTGTGAAAAATGAAGTAGAACAAGCAGAGGCGGTTCATGCAGCGGAAGAAGTCATAAAGTTGCCTATTGATCAAATTGTACCTAACCGTTTTCAGCCACGTACTATTTTTGATGATGAAAAAATTGAAGAATTATCAAGAACCATTCATACACATGGTGTGATTCAGCCAATTGTTGTACGTAAAACATCAGACAATCAATATGAAATTATCGCTGGTGAGCGTCGTTATCGAGCGATGAAAAAGCTACAATGGACAGAAGTCCCTGCTATTGTACGTAATTTAACTGATAAGGAAACAGCATCTATTGCGTTAATAGAGAACTTGCAGCGTGAGGAGTTAACTGCTATTGAAGAAGCGGTAGCCTATCAAAAATTATTAGAGCTTCATGAGCTAACACAGGAAGCTCTTGCCCAAAGACTTGGAAAAGGACAATCCACTGTAGCCAACAAATTACGTTTATTAAGGCTGCCAGATGAAGTACAGCAAGCTATTTTGAAGCGAAAAATATCTGAACGACATGCACGTGCATTAATTGCTATTAAAGATCAACCATTGCAACTAGAAATTTTGCAGCTAGCAATTGAAAATGATTGGAATGTGCGACAGTTAGAGGAGCAAATCCAGGCTATATTACATCCTATAGTTGATGAGCAGGAAGAATCAATTCCAAAGAAAGCTAAACCGAAACGTAAAGCTATAAGTAAAGATGTACGTATTGCTTTGAATACCATCAAACAGTCTTTAACGATGGTAACGAAAAGTGGGATTACGGTGAAAACTGAAGAAGAAGATACAGAAGAATACTATCAAATTACAGTGAAGATTCCTAAAAAGAAAAAAGTGTAATAAATTATTTTAGAAAAATAATTTATGATCAAATTTATCACTGTACAGGGGAGATATCTCAGAAGATTAATAGAGATATCTCCTTTTTTGTATTTATTCTTAATATTTTATACAACTCTCTTCAAATTTTTTGATAGAATGAAAGTTAGATAGCGGATTAAATAGTGATTTTACAAATGATTTGTCAAAGTAAACTTTGATAGATGAAAGCAGGTGCTTTTAAATGGGTAGAATTATAGCAATCGCCAATCAAAAGGGTGGCGTAGGTAAAACAACAACTTCGGTCAATTTGAGCGCTTGCCTAGCATACTTAGGTAAGAAAGTGCTTTTAATTGATACTGATCCGCAGGGGAATACAACAAGTGGACTTGGTATTAATAAAGGAGAAATACAGGGTTGTATTTATGATGTGCTCATTGATGATGAAGATGTTCAAAATGTCATTCAAAAAACAAATGTTGAAAATTTATCTATCGTGCCAGCAACTATCTCACTTGCAGGTGCAGAAATTGAATTGGTTTCGACTATTTCCAGAGAAGTACGTTTAAAACATGCTTTACAAAATGTGAAAGAGGATTTCGATTATATAATTATTGACTGTCCACCATCTTTAGGGCTTTTAACAATCAATGCGTTAACAGCTTCAGATGCGCTTATTATTCCTGTACAATGTGAATATTATGCATTGGAAGGATTAAGTCAATTACTATCAACAGTTCGCCTCGTTCAAAAGCATTTGAATCAACAGCTTTACATCGATGGCGTTTTATTAACAATGCTAGATGCACGCACAAACTTAGGCTTACAAGTTATTGAGGAAGTGAAAAAATATTTCCAAGATAAAGTATATAAAACAATAATCCCCCGTAATGTGCGATTAAGTGAGGCACCAAGTCATGGTCAACCAATCATCACTTATGATGCAAAATCTAGAGGTGCAGAAGTTTATTTAGAGATGGCGAGGGAAGTGATTAAAAATGGCTAAAGGTCTAGGAAAGGGTATTGGGGCATTATTTCCAGGAGAGTCTTTAGAACACAGTGGTCAAGTGGAAGAAATCCAATTAGATTTAATTGTTGCGAACCCATTTCAGCCACGTAAAATTTTCGATGAAGAAAGTTTACAAGAATTAGCTGATTCTATTAAAGAACATGGAATTTTGCAACCAATTGCTGTGCGTAAAAAAGCACGCAAGTTTGAAATTGTTGCGGGAGAGCGTCGTTACAGAGCTTGTCTATTAGCTGGCCTCGAGGTTATTCCTGTCATTATAAAAGAGCTAACAGATGCACAAATGATGGAGCTTGCTATTTTAGAAAATCTCCAACGTGAGGATTTAACTGTTATTGAAGAAGCAGAAGCCTATCAGAGTTTAATGGAAAACTTACATTTAACTCAGGAAGAGTTATCGAAGCGATTAGGAAAAAGTAGACCACATATTGCCAATCACGTTCGGCTACTGGCATTACCAGAAGATGTACGTAAACTGATGAATGATGGAACTTTATCGATGGGGCAGGGACGGGCATTACTCGGCTTAAAAAATAAAAGAAGAATATCAGAAGTGGCTAATAAGGTAATAAATTTAGGATTGAACGTACGTCAAGTTGAATTATTAGTGCAAAACTTAAATGAAGAAGTTTCACGTGAAACAATCCCTCCTAAGAAAAAAGATATCTTTGTAACGGCAAAGGAGTCACAATTACGAGACTACTTTGGAACAAATGTTCAAATAAAGAAAACAAGCAATAAAGGGAAAATAGAAATTGAATTTTATTCTGAAGATGATTTAGAACGAATATTGGAAATATTAAACATACAAGAAGAATAAAATAATATTTCTATAACTTAATCAGAGCGCCAAGCAAATAGGCGCTCTCTATTTTTTAGAGAGAAAGAAGGCTTAAGTGTGGTATTACTAGGGGCATTAATAAATGCTGTGTTAATTATAGTAGGAGCATTAGTAGGGCGCATTTTTAAAAATCTTCCTGAATCTATGAAATCTACGGTTCTTTCTATTATTGGTTTAGCCGTCACATTATTAGGGATAAAAATGGGCTTTGAAAGTGATAATTTTATTATATTGGTAGTAAGTTTAGTGGTAGGTACAGTAATAGGTGAGTGGTTAGATTTAGATAAACAAATGAATCGTCTAGGTAAATGGGTAGAGAGTTTATTTCGTACAAAACGGGATGACCAAAATCAAATTAGCATAGCAGAGGGCTTTGTAACTGCCTCCCTAATTTTTGTTGTAGGATCAATGGCTGTTATAGGTGCTCTTGATAGTGGTCTTCGTAATGATCATAATGTACTCATTACTAAAGGATTAATAGATGGATTTACATCCATTATTCTAGCCTCGACATTAGGTATAGGTGTAATGCTATCCGCTGTACCTGTCTTTGTTTATCAAGGATTAATAGCTCTTTTTGCAGGTGTTATAAGTTCCTTTATCCCTGATGCCGCACTACAAATGTTCATTACAGAAATGACGGCTGTTGGCGGGGTTATGATTATGGCAATAGGGTTAAACATTGCAGGCTTAGCTAAGATCAAAGCTGCTAACTTGCTTCCAGGTATCGTCATTGTTGGTATTATGGTGGCTATCTTCTACATTTTTTAGTGAATAACGATGAGCAGCCAGTAATAATGCTCTTGAAAGCTTTTCAGCCATTGCATAAGAAATATGAAGTCTGGTATTTTGTAAAACAAGCATTTCCATAAAGCCTCCAATATTGACGATTCCTTTCACGGAAATGTCTCCAATTGGGGGTAATTCTTTTTTTACAGCTTTTCCAGGGAAAATGGGTCCACTTTGAACTGAAATATGACCAACATTTTGCTCACTGCCGAGACAGGCATCAATCGCAATAATGAATGGTTTTGTAGTATGATTGTGTAGCTGTTGCATTGTAGAATCTAGGTTTAGAGCATGTAAAGGGTCTTCTAAGGAACCTACAATTTCATAAGGAAAGCTAACAGATTTTTTTAAAAAGCTACCAGTTAATGGACCAAGTGTATCACCCGTACATCGGTCACTGCCAATACAACAAAAAATTAGTCTTTCATGATGAAACGGTATATGTTCTAAAAATAATGTACTTAATTGCCAAACAGCATTTTTACTCTCATGATGAAGGGAATAAGGTAGTAACAAATTTGGTATAGTATTCATAAAAAAACTCACTTTCTTTTTATTTTTAGAAGTGCTCAATTTTTATGCAGTATACGCAAATTTTTAGCAAGTTATTCAAGAGGTGGTAATGATGGAAAAGAATAAAAAGTTAATGGAAAAATACTGGGACAAGCTCACATCTGAGGATCTTTGGGAAAAGGTTATTGATGCATCTATAGAAATTTTGCTCATTCTATTAGTATCGTGGATCGCTGTAAGATTAGGTAAAAAATTTATTAAAAAGGTGTTTTTAATCCGTATGCGTTCACCATTGAGCCACTCAGAGCGACGCCAACGAACAATTTCAAGATTATTACAAAGCGTGATTTCCTATGTCGTTTATTTCTCTGCAATCATTGGTATACTTTCTTCCTTAAATATAAAGGTAGCAGGTTTATTAGCGGGTGCAGGAATTGTTGGTTTAGCAATAGGTTTTGGTGCTCAAAGCTTAGTAAAGGATGTTATTACTGGATTCTTTATTATTTTTGAAGACCAGTTTGGTGTAGGCGATTATATAAAAATAAATGCTGCAGAAGGTACAGTTGTAGAAATTGGCTTACGTACAACAAAAATTAATGGTGCTACTGGTGAACAGTTCATCATTCCCAATGGTGCCATAGGCGAAGTCGTCAATTATTCTGTTAACAACTCCAAAATTTTTATAGATTTACAAATGGCCGCGGATGCTGATTTTGAGAAAGCAGAAGGGGTTATTAATAAGTATTTAGAGACATTGCCTAAGATGCATAAAGAATTAATTGCAGCTCCGGTATTTCTAGGTGTGCAAAATGTGAAAGGGACAGAAGTAACCATTCGTATAGCTGCTGAAACATTACCGCAGCAACAATATGGAGTAGCACGTACCATACGCCGCGATATTACGAAACTCTTTGAAGAAAATAATATACCAATGGCCTATCCAAAAATGATGTTCTATGGCAAAGATGAGGGGAGAAGTGTGTAAGATGGAGGCAAAAAAATTTGGTTTAAACGATATTGTTGAAATGAAAAAACAACATCCATGCGGTACTAATAAATGGAAAATTATTCGTATGGGGGCGGATGTACGTATCAAATGCGAAGGATGTCAGCATAGTGTCATGATTCCACGTCGTGAATTTGAGAAAAAAATGAAAAAGGTTTTATTTTCTGCGGAAGAGTCGTAACATCAGGCATATTAGACTTTTTCTGGGTGAATCAATATAATAGATAAGGTTATAAGAGAGAAAATTTGAACTGAGTATAGAAAGGTTGTGTCCATCCATGGCATTAACAGCTGGAATCGTTGGTTTACCTAACGTTGGAAAATCAACATTATTTAACGCAATAACAAAAGCGGGCGCATTGGCTGCAAACTATCCATTCGCAACGATTGATCCAAACGTTGGTATAGTTGAAGTACCTGATGCACGTTTAGATAAATTAACAGAATTAGTGGTACCGAAAAAAACTGTGCCAACTGCATTTGAATTTACAGATATCGCTGGAATTGTTAAAGGTGCTTCCAAGGGTGAAGGATTAGGAAATAAGTTCCTAGCTCATATTCGTGAAGTAGACGCAATTTGTCAGGTAGTACGTTGTTTTGTAGACGAAAACATTACTCACGTTTCTGGTGCAGTAGATCCAATTGACGATATTGAAGTTATTAATCTAGAGCTTGCACTAGCTGACTTAGAATCTGTGGATAAACGTTTACAACGAGTTAGCAAAATGGCGAAACAAAAAGATAAAGAGGCTATGATAGAAGAGCCAGTGCTTCTAAAAATTAAAGAGCAACTAGAAAACGGTAAACCAGCTAGAGCAGCTGAGCTATCAGATGATGAATTGAAGGTAATTAAAGGTCTTCATCTGCTAACAATAAAACCAATGCTTTATGTAGCAAACGTTTCAGAAGATGAAGTAGCAGATGCAGACAACAACGAGTATGTGAAAAAAGTACGTGAGTATGCATCCGCTGAAGGTGCACAGGTCATTACTATTTGTGCAAAAATCGAAGAAGAAATCTCTGAGTTAGATGATGAAGAAAAAGCTATGTTCTTGGAAGAATTAGGAATTAAAGAATCTGGTTTAGATCAACTAATTCGTACTTCTTATGACTTATTAGGACTAGCTACTTACTTCACTGCAGGTGTACAGGAGGTACGTGCCTGGACGTTCCGTAAAGGAATGAAGGCACCTCAATGTGCAGGTATTATTCATACTGACTTTGAGCGCGGCTTTATTCGTGCAGAAACAGTGGCATATGATGATCTTCTTGAGGCAGGTTCGCAAGCAGCGGCTAAGGAAGCTGGTAAAGTACGTCTTGAAGGTAAAGAATATGAAGTACAAGATGGCGATATTATGTTATTCCGCTTTAATGTATAAAAAACTTACAAGGGCAATCTAAAATGGTTGCCCTTTTTCGATTGCGTAGTTATCAGAATTTTTAATGTATGGAGGCGACTTATGAATGAATCCTGTGCAAATTAAGGAACGTGGTTTAGAGTTTGAGCAACTGGGGATGCTACCACAAGATGTCTTAGATTATATTTATGAACAACGATTATTCAAATTGTTCACTCCAAGAGAATTAGGTGGTATGGATTTAAATTTAGTAGAAGGTGTAAAGATATTTCAACAGATGTCTGCACTTGATGGCAATTTTGGATGGCTCATTACTATTGGTACAGGTGGAAACGCATTTATTCCAACATTCAGTAAGGAAATTTGTGAAAAAATCTATTCTCCTAAAGAAGCAGTTATAGCAGGTAGTGGATATCCAACAGGGATAGCTGTAAAAACAATTGGAGGCTATTATGTAACAGGGCAATGGAAGTATTGTAGTGGTTCTAATTATGCATCAACATTTACGATGAATTGTTTAATTGAAGAAGATGGTATCAAAACCGAAAAAATTATTAGCTGCTCAGTAAATCCACATGATGTAGAAATTTTGAATGATTGGTCTGCAATGGGTTTAAAGGCAACAGCTAGTCATACAATCCGTGTAAACAATGTTTGGGTACCACAGGAAGCTACTTTTCAATTAGGGGTCATCAGAAATGATTATGGCAATTCAGTACATAGCTTTCCATTTACCACTTTTGCAGAGGCTTCCTTTTTAGGCGTTTGTCTTGGGATGACAGAGAATTTTTTAGAAGAAGCTTTTGCTTTAATGAAGCAACGAAATCATGATGGAAGCAGAACTGAGCGAATTGGAGCCTTCCAATTTTTATGGATGCAGCAGCATAAACGTTTCAAGCAATGCGAGGAACAGTTTTATGCAACATTATCTGTCTTTTGGCAACAGCATCAAAAAGGTGAACAATTAACGGAAGAGGAATTATCACAATTTACTCAATTGGCTAAGGATATAGCTGCTGCTTGCTTAGAGATAGCGAATAATTTAATACGCTGTCTTGGTATGGATGCTATTACAGAAACATCTACGATTAACCGTATTTGGAGAAATTTATATACAGCAGCCCAGCATGGATTTTTAACTCCTTAAAGTATAAATAGAATCTGTAGTTGTTCATTTCTAATCTACAGATTCTATTTAATTATGTAGTCTTATTTTAATGATGATCCTTTTCCTGCAATAGATAAACATACAGCTTTGGTAATTTAGGATCATCCTGTACGATAGCATTACGTGGATATTTACGTAGCTCTTTATACATGGCAAAATCGCCTACAGCTCCAGCTATTAATACCGCCCCTATCAATATTAAAACAGTACTGTTAAGATAAAACCCAACAATGGTTGGAAGTACTCCAGTCGTCCAGAATGGCAGTAATAAAGCTTTTTTCATAGCATGGTTGGGGAGAGGTTGCTCAGTAGTTGCATAGGCAATACCTTGCTCTAAATTTATGCCATATTTTAAAGCTTTAAAGGGAACTCTGCCAAAAATCATAAAGCCAATTAAATGAAAAGCCTCGTGTAGGATAATAAAAATTATATACAGCACAACAAATAGTGCTGTGCCACCAATCATCTTCCAAAAAGAAAAATGGAAATCTTTAAAGCAAATATATTGAATGGCAATAAATAATATGACAAGACCACTTGTAATCACAAAATTGTCGATCATTAACTTCTTTAAATCTAATTCGATAACGATAGGCTCCTTATCGTTGGTTAACATGAAGGCACTCCTTTCATAGATAATGAAATATACTGCCATTATATAACGAATTATTAGTTTGTGACTTGAAAGACATGTACCTATATGTTACAATTCATTGATGTGAGTAATAATTAATTACTTGCTCCTTGCTCCCTTAATTAGGAGAGCCTAAGTCCATAAGGAGGTGTAAACAGATGAGAAAATACGAATTAATGTACATCGTACGTCCGAACATTGAAGACGAAGCGAAGAAAGCTTTAGTTGAACGTTTCAACGAAATGTTAACTTCTAACGGTGCAGAAGTCATCGAATCAAAAGAGTGGGGCAAACGCCGCTTAGCTTATGAAATTCAAGACTTCCGCGAAGGTTACTACCAAATCGTAAAAGTAAACGCTACTTCAGATGCAATCAACGAGTATACACGTCTTGCTAACATCAGCGAAGACATCATTCGCCACATTGCAGTTCGCGAAGAAGCTTAATAATTAATTTTTTACAAAACGCTGAAAAGGAGGTTGTATTCTGATGATTAACCGTGTCGTATTAGTTGGAAGACTAACAAAAGATCCTGAGCTACGTTATACACCGAATGGAGTTGCGTCTACAAGATTTACAGTAGCTGTAAACCGTGCATTCTCAAATCAACAAGGTGAACGCGAAGCTGATTTCATTAGCTGTGTTGCTTGGCGTAAACAGGCTGAAAACCTAGCGAACTTCATGCGAAAAGGAAGTTTAATTGGGGTAGAAGGTCGTATCCAGACAGGCAGTTATGAAGGACAAGATGGTAAGCGAGTATACACAACAGATGTCGTGGCGGATAGCGTACAGTTTTTAGAACCCCGTAATGGTAGCGGTGCTCCTGCTCCTCAATATGGTGGACAAACTTACGGTAATAACCAACCGTCATATGGCGGTGGTCAACCACAACAACAGTTTGGTGGCGCTATGCCAGGGCAGGGTTCCTATGGCGGCGATTCGTATCAGCAAAATCAACCACCTATGAATCAGCCAAATTATACACGTGTAGATGAGGATCCATTTGCAAATAGCAAAGGGCCAATAGAAGTATCTGAGGATGATCTTCCATTCTAATGCTTCTAAATGATAAAAAAAGATAAGGAGGAGACACACTATGGCACCACGTCGCGGAGGCCGCAAACGCCGTAAAGTTTGCTACTTCACTGCTAATAACATTACGCATATCGACTATAAAGATGTAGATTTATTAAAAAAATTCATCTCTGAGCGCGGTAAAATTTTACCACGTCGCGTAACTGGCACTAGCGCTAAGTACCAACGTAAATTAACTTCAGCTATCAAAGTATCTCGTATCATGGGATTACTTCCATTCGTAGCAGAAGATAAATAAGATTGATGACGTTAAGGTAACTGACCTTACATCAATTTTAACTACCAGCATATTACGATATTCGTATCGGTATGCTGGTTTTTTGTTATGGTTAAAAAGAAAATTATCAGCTACTTAGGTAAAAGTTCGAATTAAAATTGAAAAAATAATGACAATGTACATAGTGATCTAAGTGATTTTTGTTCAATACTATGAAAAAATGGTACAATAAAGGGTAGTAAGTTTGACTGAAAAAAAGGAAGGTTTTCAATGCCGAATAATCAAACAAAAGCGCTTGTACAAGGCTCAATGATGGTTGCACTTTTTACAATTTTGATGCTAATTTCTGCATATGTACCATTCATCTTTATAGTAGCTTTATTATTCGCTCCACTACCGATTGCTTGGTATAGCGCAAATTACAAGCGTTCCACATCAATACTCGTAGCAATAGTAGGCTGTATCCTAACCACTATAACGAGTGGAATATCCATGCTGCCATTTGCCTTTATTTTAGGGCTAGTAGGTGTCGTTATGGGTAACGCCATTTATTTGAAGAAGAGTAAGCTTTATTTATTTATGTCAACGGGGATTGCTAATCTCCTTTCGATGGCAATTGTTTATGTTGCTTATGTAAAGCTTTCAGGGATTGACTTCATAAGCATGAGTTTAGAGATGGCACGTAAAAATTATGAGCAATCTAATGAATTTGCGAAGAATGTAACAGGCCAAGTAGCCATTAATCCAGAGCAGCTTGAGGCAATGTTTAAAACAATTGAACTGACTATGCCTGCAACGATAACAATCTCAGCATTTTTTGCTGCATTTATTATCATTACAGTCAATTTACCAGCTCTAAAACGACTAGGGGTAGATGTTCCAAAATTTGCTCCATTCCAAAATATGAGATTACCACGCTCTATTTTATGGTATTACATGATTGTTTTATGTATTAATTTATTCATGCGTCCTGAGGCTGGATCTACGCTAGATATTATTGTATTAAATGTTTCTTATATTTTATGGTTGTTACTGATTTTACAAGGAATATCTTTTATCCATTATTTTATCTCTAAAAAGGGGATGCCAAATGGAGTTAAATGGGTAGCAACTTTATTAGCAATTCCATTATCATCCTTTATGATCTTACTCGGTATTGTTGATTTAGGTTTTGACGTACGTTCACTTGTAAAGGGGAAGACTAAAGAATAAGGGGCTGATTGTAATGGGGACATTTAGAAAACGACCAATTCGCTATCCGCTTTTTGTTCTTTCCATATTTGGAACTGTGACGTTCGTGCTTCTATGTATTTGGAATATCGGGATAGGTATCGGTTATGGTGTAGGTTTTGTTTTACTGATGGCCTACACATGGAAAGTAGAGAAGATAGCTTTTGAGGAAACAGAAAAGCACATTGAATCTATCTCCTTCCGTATGAAAAAAGTGGGGGAAGAGGCACTGCTTGAAATGCCAATTGGGATACTGCTGGTTAATGAGCAGTATGAAATCGAATGGTCTAATCCATATATGCAAGGCATTTTAAATATGGAATCATTAGTTGGAGAAGGTATTGTAAATATATCTGATGACATCTATGTATTAATGAAGACCGAGGAGACTAATGAGGCGACGATTACACTACGTGATCGGAAATATCGTGTTTATTATAAAAAAGAGGAACGACTACTGTATTTCTTTGATATAACTGAACAGATTGCCATTGAAAAGCAATACTATGCAGACCGTACAGTAATCGCTATATTGTTTGTAGATAATTACGATGAAATCACGCAAGCCATGGACGATCAACCACGTAGTTTAACCAACACAATGGTTACTTCAATTGTCAATGAATGGGCTGCAGAGCATGGTGTATTTGTCAAACGAATATCATCAGATCGTTTCTTAGCAGTCTTAAATGAATCCATTTTAACGGAGCTAGAAAAGAAAAAATTTGCTATATTAGATACCATTCGAGAAAAAACAGCTCAAAAGAATTTATCATTAACATTAAGTATTGGTGTAGGAGCTGGATCATCCTCATTAGTGGAGCTTGGTGAGTTGGCACAATCCAGTCTTGATCTTGTATTAGGACGGGGTGGAGACCAAGTGGCGATAAAGCAACCTACTGGAAAACTTAAATTCTATGGTGGAAAAACAAATCCAGTCGAAAAACGTACACGTGTTAGAGCGCGCGTTATTTCACATGCATTACGCGATTTAATTCAAGACAGTGACCAAGTGTTTGTTATGGGACATAAAAATCCTGACATGGACTCCATTGGTGCTTCTGTAGGTGTACGGAAAATGGCACAAATGAATGATGTAAAGGGTTATGTCATTATCAATTTTGATGAATTAAATGGTAGCGTTACACGATTAATGAATGAAATAGAGAGTAAATCAGATTTCTATGAAAATTTCCTTACACCAGAGGAAGCCGCTGGTAAAATGACTGAGAAATCGTTGCTCGTTATTGTTGATACACATAAGCCGAATTTAGTAATTGATGCACACCTATTGAAATTAGCTGAAAAGGTGGTTGTAATCGACCATCATCGTCGAAGTGAGGACTTTATCGAAAATCCTACACTCGTTTATATGGAGCCATATGCGTCGTCCACAGCAGAGCTAGTGACAGAGTTACTAGAATATCAGCCGAAGCGTGCAAAAATTAATATGCTAGAAGCTACTGCATTACTAGCGGGTATTATCGTTGATACCAAAAGCTTTACACTTCGAACAGGAGCACGTACATTTGAAGCAGCTTCTTACTTACGAACAAATGGTGCCGATACAGTATTGGTCCAACGTCTCTTGAAGGAGGACGTGGACACATATATAGAGCGCTCCAAAATTGTGCAAACAGTTAAGTTCGTAAAACCAGGAGTAGCTGTTGCTGTAGGTGAGGAATCAAAAGTGTATGACTCTGTCTTAATTGCGCAAACAGCCGATATATTACTAACGATGAAGGATGTTAGTGCATCCTTTGTCATTGCACATCGGGCAGATGGCAAAATTGGTATAAGTGCACGATCACTTGGCGAGGTCAATGTACAGCTAATTATGGAGAGGCTTGGCGGCGGTGGACATTTAACGAATGCTGCCTGCCAAATAGATGCTAAATCCATCGATGGTGTGAAAAAACATTTAGAAGAGGCCATAAATGAGGTCTTTGAAGGGAGTTCTGACTAATGAAAGTAGTATTTTTAAAAGACGTTAAAGGAAAAGGAAAAAAAGGTGAAATTAAAAACGTAGCTGATGGCTATGCACAAAATTTCTTAATCAAGAATGGCTATGCAGCGGAAGCAAATGCGCAAGCTTTAAGCCAAATAGAGGGGCAAAAGAAATTAGAGGCCAAAAATGCTGCTGCCGAATTAGCTGAAGCACAAGCATTAAAGGAAAAAGTAGAAGCACTAACAGTTGAGCTAAAAGCAAAATCAGGTGATGGTGGCCGCTTATTTGGCTCAGTATCTACAAAGCAAATTGCTGATGCATTACAAAAAGTGCACGGCATTAAAATTGACAAACGTAAAATGACTTTACCTGATGGGATTCGTTCACTTGGCTTTACAAATGTTCCTGTAAAACTACATCATGAAGTATCAGCAACGTTAAAAGTACATGTAACGGAAGAATAAGGAGCGACAATCCATGAGTGAACCGATGATGGACCGCGTTCCACCGCATAACCGGGAGGCGGAGCAATCGGTTATCGGTGCTATTTTCCTTGAGCCACAGGCATTAATAACAGCATCAGAAATTTTATTGGCAGATGATTTTTATTTAAATGCCCATAAGAAAATTTTCGAAACGATGTTGCGCTTGAGTGATCAAGGAAAAGCGATAGATGTTGTAACAGTTACAGAAGAATTATCAGCTAAAAAAGAGATTGAGGACGTTGGCGGGCTTTCTTATTTACTAGAGCTCGCCAATGCTGTCCCTACAGCTGCCAATGTCGCTCATTATGCCAAAATCGTTGAGGAAAAGGCCCTCTTACGTCGATTGATTCGAGTGGCTACGAAAATTGTCGAGGACGGCTATACACGTGAAGACGAAGTAGAGGCATTATTAGGCGAGGCAGAGAAGAAAATGATGGAGGTTGCCAATCGAAAGAATGCAGGTGACTTTAAGCATGTTAAAGATGTGCTAGTGGAAACTTTCGATAATATTGAGCAACTGCAATCACAAAAGGGAGAAGTAACAGGTATCCCGACTGGCTTCCGTGATTTAGATAACATTACTGCAGGCTTTCAACGCAACGATTTAATCATTGTTGCTGCTCGTCCATCTGTAGGGAAAACAGCCTTTGCATTGAATGTTGCGCAAAGTGTTGCTGTACAAGCTCGTGAAAATGTTGCAATCTTTTCTTTAGAGATGGGTGCAGAGCAACTGGTCATGCGTATGCTTTGTGCAGAGGGAAATATTGATGCACAAGTTTTACGTACAGGTGCTTTAACTACAGAAGATTGGGGTAAACTAACTATGGCAATGGGTAGTTTATCGAATTCAGGGATTTTTATTGATGATACTCCAGGTGTACGTATCAATGAAATCCGTGCAAAATGTCGTCGTTTAGCTCAGGAGAATGGACTAGGAATGATCTTAATTGATTATTTACAGTTGATTCAGGGGAGCGGCAAGCCAGGAGAAAACCGTCAGCAAGAGGTATCAGAGATTTCCCGTTCTTTAAAGGGATTAGCCCGTGAATTAAAGGTACCTGTTATTGCGTTATCACAGTTATCTCGTGGTGTTGAGCAACGACAAGATAAACGGCCAATGATGAGTGACTTACGTGAATCGGGAAGTATTGAGCAAGATGCTGATATTGTTGCGTTTTTATACCGTGATGATTATTACGATAAAGAATCTGAGAATAAAAATATGATCGAAATTATCATTGCGAAACAACGTAATGGTCCAACAGGAACTGTTACATTGGCCTTTAAAAAAGAATTCAATAAATTCATTAATGTGGATTGGTCACAAATGCCACCTCCACCGCCACGTGATTAGTCAAGTTACTCGTCATTCAGATAAGTTGCCTATTAGTAATGAAATATTACCCTTAGATTAAATTAATCTGAATGTTCGATAATATTCATACCATTCTGTTATTAAACACGAACGTTGAATCAGATTTTTTGATTTTATGTTCGTGTTTTTTCGCTATTTTTTATTGACGAGTTGTTTCTATCATTGTTACAATAATTGAGGCTTGAAAATTGAGATACAAAGGTATCTAACGGAGGTGCTGATTATGACATCAGTAGTAGTTGTAGGAACACAGTGGGGAGACGAAGGAAAAGGTAAAATTACAGATTTCCTTTCGCACAAAGCCGATGCCATCGCTCGTTTTGCCGGTGGAGATAATGCAGGACATACCATTAAAATTGATGGTGAAACTTATAAATTACATTTAATTCCATCAGGGATCTTCTATAAAGATAAAACTTCAGTAATTGGTAATGGATTAGTTGTGAATCCAAAATCATTAGTAACAGAGCTTAAAGGTTTACAAGAGCGTGGTATTAATACAGATAATCTACGTATTTCTAATCGTGCACATGTGATTTTGCCTTATCATATTAAACAAGATATTGCGGATGAAGAAAGTCGTGGAGACAATAAAATCGGCACAACTTGTAAAGGTATTGGACCTTGTTATCAAGATAAAGTAGCACGTATTGGGATTCGTATGGCTGACTTACTTGATAAGGAAATCTTTGAGGAAAAACTACGTCATAATTTAGCCATTAAAAATAAGTTATTTGAGAAATTCTATGAAGTTGAAGGCGTAACATTCGAAGAAATTTTCGAGGAATACTATGGTTACGGACAAGAAATTGCTAAGTATGTTACGGACACGTCTAAAATTTTGAACGATGTCCTAGATGAGGGCGGTAAAGTGCTATTCGAAGGTGCACAAGGAATTTTACTTGATGTCGATCAAGGTACGTATCCATATGTAACATCTTCAAATCCTGTTGCTGGGGGAGTAGCGATTGGTGCAGGTGTTGGGCCATCACGCGTAACAAGCGTTATTGGTGTATCTAAGGCCTATACATCTCGAGTAGGAGATGGACCATTCCCAACGGAGTTGTTCGATGAAGTAGGTCAACAAATTCGTGAGGTTGGTCGCGAATATGGTACAACAACAGGTCGTCCACGTCGTGTAGGCTGGTTCGACACAGTCGTTGTTCGTCACTCACGCCGTGTAAGTGGCATTACTCATCTTGCTCTTAACTCTATCGATGTTTTATCGGGCTTAGAAACAGTAAAAATTTGTACAGCCTATAACTATAAAGGTGAAACAATCACAGAGTATCCAGCAAACCTTCATATTATTGAACAATGTGAGCCGATTTATGAGGAGCTTCCAGGCTGGTCTGAGGATGTAACAAGCTGCAGAACTTTAGAAGAGCTACCTGAAAATGCACGCCGCTATGTGGAGCGTATCAGCGAACTAACGGGCATTCAAATTGCTACTTTCTCTGTTGGACCTGCACGTGAGCAAACAAACGTGTTAGTGGACGTTTGGGAAGCATAATAAAATAAAATGAAAAGGGCGTGCCAAATGCGGCATGCCCTTTTTTAGTGAATATCTTTCTTCTTAAAGCGACCACCTTTTACCTCGGCGATATTACCGATGGCTAGAAAAGCATTGTCATCTATTTCAGCGACGATTGTTTTCAATTTAGATTCTTCTAAACGAGTAATAACGGTAAATATGACTTTCTTGTCATTCCCCGTATAAGCTCCCTCTCCGTGAAGGAAAGTAACGCCACGACCAAGTCGATCCATAATCGTTTGTCCAATTTCATCAATGTCATCACTTATGATATAAACAGATTTAGATTCTTCCAATCCTTGAATAACAATATCAATCATTTTATAGGCAATATAGTATGCAATGATGGAGTACATGGCTTGCTCCCAATTAAAAATAAATCCTGCCACCGTAAAAATAATGATATTGAAGAACATGATGATTTCACCAACTGAAAAAGGTGTTTTGCTATTAGCTAAAATAGCTAATATTTCAGTTCCATCCAATGAACCTCCATAACGAATGACAATTCCGACACCAACTCCTAAAATCATTCCTCCAAAGACTGTTGCCAATAATGTGTCTTCCGTAAATGGATGGATATTATGTAAGGCGAGTGTTGAAAATGAGAGTACGGTAATACCTAGACCTGTGGACAATGCAAAGGTTTTACCAATTTGTTTATAGCCTAAAAAAATAAAAGGTAAGTTTAAAATGAAGATGAAAATACCAAGGGGTAATTTTAATAAATGAGATGTGATAATGGAAACACCTACGATGCCACCATCCATAATGTGGTTGGGTACTAAAAACAGTTCCAAGCCCAATGCCATTATAATCGCGCCTAGCGAAACCATAATAATTCTTGCAAAAACTTTACGTATGCTATTTTTCTGAGGTCTCAACATTTTTGTTGTGATCTCAGAGGTTTGTGAATCACTCAATTTAATCGCTCCAATCAAATAGTGTACCTTCTATATATATTTTATCGGAATATTAAAAAAGTAAAAAGTATTAAGTCAAAATTCACTTGAAAAAATTTGAGAATAGTATACCGATGATAGTTAAATTGAATTTTAAGAACCAATATATGAATAAAATTACAGTATTTATAAACTATATAAAATATATTCTATGTAACAATAAGTAGATAAATAATACATTTACATTACAAAAGAGTGAAATCGTTCAAACGTCATTTTCTTTATGGTACATTATAGGGGTGCAAAAAATCCTTGTGGGTAAATCATCCTACAGTAGGGTAAAGTTGGAAGGGGCTTTATTGATGAATTCGTTTTGGAAAAGAAAAGAAGAAAACAATAGATTCACCTACAATTTTTCTTCTTTTAAAAAGGCTTCAATCATTGTAGTTTTAATGACAAGCCTAACGATTAACATGGGATTTGCTAAGGAATATAACAAAGAAAACTTAAATAAAATTTACCACGTATATGTGGGGAATGAATATATTGGTGCAGTATCTGATGAGAAAGCAATTCAAGAAATAATTGCATCAAAAGAAAAAGTGGCAAGTCAGCAATTCAAAGGTTTATCCATTGATGCTAGCTCAGCTGTTAAAATAATCCCAGAACAAGTATTTACAAATGAAACAAAAGATGCAGAAACATTATCAAAACTTAAGCAATCTTTAGTGGCCAAATCAGATGCCTTTACATTATTAGTAAATCACAAACCAGTAGTATCACTAAAGAATACGGAAGCTTATGAGAAAACTGTTCAAATGTTAAAGCTACAATATGTTTCTCAGCAAGAATTAGATAACTTATCAAAACGCCAAGCTAGCAATAATCTACCAGAATTAAAAGATGGTGAGTCTAGACTTCTAAATGTTTCCTTTAAACAAGGAGTTTCAGGGTTATCACAAAAAGTGACACCCACTGATATATTATCACCTGAGCAAGCCGTGAAGTTTTTAATGACAGGCTATCTTGAGCAAGAAACATATAAAATTGAATCAGGAGACGTGTTAGGGTCAGTTGCTAAAAAACATAATTTAACAACAAGTGAACTACTAGCTCTAAATCCGGATATCACAGTAGATACAGTTTTACAAATTGGACAAGAATTAAATGTTACTGTGGCAAAGCCATTTGTGACACTTGAAGTAAAAAAGGAAAAGAAAGTTGCGGAAGTCATTCCGTTTAAAAAAGTAATTGAAGAAGATCCTACTATGTATAAAGGTGAAAAGGTCATCAAGCAAGAAGGTGTTAATGGAAAAAAAGAAACAACTTATGCATTAACATCTGAAAATGGTACACAGACATCAAAAGTTGCCTTAGAGGAAAAAATACTTCAACAACCAGTAGATGAAATTGAAGTAGTTGGTACAAAGGTTATTTCTTCACGTGGAACTGGAGAATTTGCATGGCCAGCAGTCGGGGGCTATATTTCAAGTGGTATGGGTGAACGTTGGGGAGCCTTCCATCGTGGTATTGATATCGCTCGACCAAGTAACTATAATATTTTAGCTGCTGATAATGGTGTAGTTGTTGCTGCTGGCACTTCTGGCACCTATGGTAATCGTATTGTTATTAATCACAATAATGGTTTTACAACACTTTATGGACATTTATCTTCAATTAATGTTGAAGTCGGACAAGTAGTGGAAAAAGGTTCTGTGATTGGTATTATGGGTTCCACTGGAAATTCGACAGGTACACATTTGCACTTTGAAGTTGAAAAGAACGGTTCATTAGAAAATCCGTTATCTTATGTAGGCCGATAAAACATGTTGAATAGAAGGCAGTCCGAATAATGGACTGTCTTTTTCTATTATTTCCCGAGAAATAATTGTTGAATTACATCGCTTTTTGTCACAGTATTAGAGGGATTGAATATCGATTAATGCATAGAATCCGAAAGCATGATAGAGTTAAGAGTAGTGAATTTACAAATACACATTGTTTAAGAATAGATAAGAAGCGAAAGGGAGAGTATGTATGAATAAAACAATTTTAGTTGTTGATGATGAGAAACCAATCGCAGATATTTTGCAATTTAATTTAATAAAAGAAGGCTATAAAGTTATTTGTGCTTATGATGGTGATGAGGCATTAAAGAAAGTAGAGGAAGAGCAACCAGATTTAATGCTTTTAGATATTATGCTGCCAAAGCGTGATGGGATGGAAGTTTGTAGAGAAGTACGTAAAAAATATGATTTTCCGATTATTATGCTAACAGCTAAAGGCTCTGAAATTGATAAAGTATTAGGATTAGAGATGGGTGCAGATGATTATGTCACAAAGCCATTTAGTACAAGAGAGCTGATTGCACGTGTAAAGGCCAATATGCGCCGTTTACAAGTAGTCGCTCCAGCAGCAGAAGAGGCTGAGGAGGAGTCGAATGAGATTGTCGTAGGTTCGCTTGTTATTCAACCAGATGCTTATTTAGTAATGAAGCGTGATGAAGCAATTGAATTGACACATCGAGAATTTGAGTTACTTCATTATTTAGGGAAACATATTGGACAAGTAATGACACGGGAGCACCTCCTACAAACAGTATGGGGCTATGATTACTTTGGTGATGTACGAACTGTTGATGTAACAATTCGCCGTTTACGTGAAAAAATTGAGGATAATCCTAGTCATCCCGCTTGGATTGTCACACGACGTGGTGTAGGTTATTATTTACGAAATCCTGAACAGGAGTAATAGGAATGCAGAAAGTGAGCTTCTTTAAATCCATTCATGTCAAACTAGTGCTGATTTATATTTTATTAATATTGCTTGCTTTACAAATTATCGGTATCTATTTCGCTCGTGAATTAGAAAGAAATTTGAAGAGCAACTTCCAAGATTCCATTTTTCAGCGAGTTGACTTGATGCAATATAGTCTTCGTGAGGAAATTTTAAAGGAACGCGATGAAAGCATGCCTAAACTAGAGGAGAGCCTAAAGTCAATTGTTATGGAGTTTTCTACTGGTTTAAGAGATGTTTCAAATGGTGATATTTTAGAAATTCGTGTCATTGACGATAGACAAAGAATACTTGCAACATCTGAGCTTGAAAACCAGAATTTAATAGGTCAGCGCTCTAATACTGATCTTGTACGTCGAGCGATCTCTGCCGAAACACTGTTTGATATTATTAAGCTGGACAATAAGACGAGAAATCGTGTGTGGGTTTTAGCGAATCCCATTCGTGCGGGTGCAGGACCAGATGATGAAATCATTGGTGTACTCTATATTGAAGCCAATATTGAATCAGTTTTTGAACAAATGAATGATATTAATCAGATTTTCCTTGGTGGTACGGCAATGTCCTTGGTCATTACCATCTTCTTAGGTATTCTTGTGGCAAGAACGATTACACAGCCTATTGCTGATATGCGAAAGCAGGCTCAGGCAATGGCGAAGGGGAACTATTCTCGAAAGGTACGTGTATATGGTACAGATGAAATCGGCCAGCTAGCCATTACCTTTAATCATCTAACCAACCGTTTGCAGGAAGCACAATCGACCACAGAAGCTGAACGTCGAAAGCTAGATTCAGTTCTGAGTAATATGACAGATGGTGTAATTGCAACAGATCGTAAGGGACGTATTATTCTCATCAATGACCCTGCATTGGAATTACTGCATATTTCAAGAGATATTACATTAGGGCGTCCTATCGCCTCTGTATTGGGGATTGATCAGGAATATAGTTTTGAAGACTTAATTCATATGAATGATGCCGTGAATTTAAACTTCAGTACAGCAGATGCTCCCTATATACTTCGTGCTAATTTCTCTGTTATTCAAAAAGAAACAGGCTTTATTAATGGTCTGATTACTGTTTTGCACGATATAACAGAGCAAGAAAAGATTGAAATGGATCGTCGGGAATTCGTATCGAATGTATCACATGAGTTAAGAACGCCATTAACAACAATGCGTAGTTATTTAGAGGCACTTGCAGATGGTGCATGGAAAGATGAAAATATTGCTCCTACGTTTTTAAATGTGACACAAACCGAAACAGAGCGTATGATTCGTCTAGTAAATGATTTACTGCAGTTATCAAGAATGGATAGTTCAGATTACGAGTTGAATAAAGATATTGTCTTATTTAATTCATTCTTTAACCGCATTATAGACCGATTTGAAATGTCTAAGTCTGACAAGGTACATTTTGAACGATTATTCCCTGAAACCTCCTTTTATGTAGAAATTGATACGGATAAAATCACACAAGTTATTGATAATATCATTTCCAATGCTATTAAATATTCTCCAGATGGTGGCAATATTCGCTTTGGCTTTACGGGACAGGATGACATGTTGAAAGTCATGATTTCAGATGATGGCATGGGCATTCCTAAAGAAAATGTTGGCCGTATTTTTGATCGCTTCTATCGTGTGGATCGTGCACGCGCTCGTTCTATGGGAGGAACAGGCTTGGGACTAGCTATTGCGCGGGAAATGATTGAAGCACACGGCGGTAAGATTTGGGCTGAAAGTGAAGAAGGACAGGGTACAACAATTTTCTTCACATTACCATATGATGCAGATGAATTTGGTGAGGCAGGTGAGTGGGAATGAAATATATAGAGCCAGTTAAATCTGTTGTATTATTTCTACTTGTTATGCTGAGTGTGATTTTAACTTTTTTAATTTGGACCTATACACCTGATTATAAATATATTGAAAAAACAGAGGGAGAGGAAATTTTAATTAAGCCGCAAAAGGATATGGAGGATATTATTCGACCATACAAGGCTATTTTCCGTTCTGAAGAAGAGTTTACAGGCACAGTGTCTAATGCAGCTATGAAAGACATGATGAAAGTATTTAAAGGCTGGAATGTTTTAGATTTGGTGCCTGTAAACAATAATCTTTCTGCAAACTATGTGAATCAAATTATTGGCGCTGATCATCGAATGACAATATTTTTTACAGGAGAGATTCCATTTTCAGCTTTTAACACAACCTTTCAGTTCACTGATAAGGAATTACCAGAAACAACGTTCAATCGTATGATTATAGATTGGAGTAATTACAATAGCAAAGAATTGATGTTGTATTACATTAGTGGTAATAACCAATCATTATTCCGCTCACATGTCAGTGTGCCAAACATGAATCAATTTATACAGGAAGTCATAGAGCCTGCCAAAAAATATGAGGTTTTTAAAGAAGTAGAAAGAGAAGGCCATACATCTCTTTATTTGGCGAACAGTAATATTGAATCTGTAAAATATACGTATTTTATTGAGGATATTACGCCAGAACTATTTAAAAATGTATTATTCCCAGATCCAAATATTGTGCAGCGGAATGTGGAAAGTGCATCCTCTGAAAAATATACAGATGGTATGTCGTTAATGACCTTAGAAACAAATCTTAAATCATTAAACTATGTTTATCCTGCTGCAGAAAGTAGTATTAGAGTCGAGCCATCCAAGCTTTTAAAGGATAGCTTTGAATTTATTAATGAGCATGGAGGATTTACCGCAGATTTCCGCTATGCTTCATCCAATACCAATAAAAATCAAATAGATTATCAAATGTATTTGCAAGGTTTCCCTGTCTATAGCAATCATGTCATTACACGAATGACAACGATTTGGGGAGATAGTCGAATTTTCCATTATAAGCGCCCATACTTCTCATTGGATATGGATATATCATTGGAGAAAGAAATCAAAGAGTTAGCATCAGGTGCGGAAATCGCAGAGAGATTAAAAAGCGCTAACAGTATTCCTCTGTCTGATATCGATGAAATCGTCTTAGGCTATTATTTAACACAAAATCAAGAACAGAATATATTTATATTTGAACCTTGTTGGTTTGTTATTCGTAATGGTACATGGACTAAACTGACTCCTGAAGTATTAGGAGGTGTTAAAAATGGATTGGAATAGAACAAAATCTATTTTTATATTCGTTTTTTTAATACTGAACATCTTCTTGTATTCACTTTATGTCAATCGCTATAATGAAGCAAAAGATATTGAGGTACCAGGTGAAAGAACAATAGAAGCTCGTTTAAAGGATGATAATATTACGTATGGCACGTTACCAAATAATATTGAATCTGCTTCGTATATGACAGCTCAAGTGCATAAATTCACACCAGCCGAATTTAATAATAGTAACCAGCAAGTTAAATTTAAGGATGATAATAATACAAAGGCTCGTGTTATCTTTATGAGGCCTGTTAAATTACGTAATGTAAGTGATGACGCAAGCTTTACAGATTTTGTCCTAGCAAACATCATTGAAGGTGCATCTTATGCTTTATGGAAAATAGACCGCGAAGAACGAGTCGCAATTTTTTTCCAAAAGACAAACAATCGAATGTTCTATTATAGTGGTTCATTAAAAATAAAATGGAATGCTAATAACGAAGTAACAATGTATGAGCAAACAATGATTGATAATATTGAAGAAATGGAACAGCAGGAAACAGTTATTCCTCCACTTCAAATTATTCAAACTTTGTATGCAAAGGGACCGCTCAAGCCAGATTCTCGCATTACACAAATGAAACTAGGTTACTCAACGCTTGTTAAATTGACACGTACTCAGGTATTGGTGCCAACATGGGAAGTTCAAGTGAAATTATCTGATGGGACAAAAGAGGAGTACTTTGTGAATGCAGTAGAAGGTAAAGTCATCGAAATCCAGGAGGACAAGCAAGAGAGCGAAGAAGAAGACTGGGGAGTTGAATAATGCGATTTAGTGTTTTAGCAAGTGGCAGTACAGGGAATTCGATTTATGTAGAGAATGACGATCATGCTTTTATCGTTGATGCGGGTCTTAGTGGGAAAAAGATGGAGCAGTTATTTACAAAAATCGACCGTAATATGAAGCAGCTCAGTGGTATCTTTGTTACACATGAGCATAGTGATCATATTAAAGGAATTGGTGTACTGGCACGGAAATATAATGTACCAATTTACGCAAACGCCAAAACGTGGCAGGCAATGGATGGGCTTATTGGGGACATTCCTGTAGAGCAACGTTTTGAATTTGAAATGGATACAGTGAAGCATTTTGGTTCTTTAGCTGTTGAATCCTTTGCTGTTTCACACGATGCAGCAGATCCAATGTTCTATACTTTTCATGAAAATGATCGCAAGCTTGTTATTATTACAGATACAGGCTATGTCAGTGATCGTATGAAAGGAATTATTCGAGGCGCTGATTCTTTTGTCTTTGAAAGTAATCATGATGTCAATATGCTGCAAATGGGACGCTATCCTTGGTCTATTAAACGTCGTATTTTAAGTGATGTAGGACATGTGTCTAATGAGGATGCAGCAATTGCAATGAGTGAGGTTGTATTTGATAAGACGACCAATATTTATCTTTCACATTTAAGTAAAGATAATAATATGAAAGAGCTAGCACGTATGAGTGTCGCACAAACCTTACAATCTTGTGGCATCCTTGTTGGTGAGCATGTTCATCTATTTGATACGGATGCAGAAGAACCAACAAAATTGGTGACGGTTTAATCATAGGCTATTTAGACAAAATTTGAAGCTGTTCAACGCATAAAAAAATGCATTGAGCAGCTTTTTTTATGCCTATTTTATTTGTTTTTCATCTGATTTTAATGTTTGAATCGTAAGATTAGGGTAACAACTAATTAGATAGCACTCAAAGGAAAGGATGACGAACATGAGCTATTTCCAAGATGATGATAAAAACAGTGATTTCCTTAAAAATGATGAAGTACCGAAATCACCTCTTCAAGAAAGACTAGAGCGCGAGGAGCAAGAAATGCAGACTAAGCGCATGAAAAAGAAAGGTGGAGGAGGTAAAGGCGGCTATTTCTTTAGTGGTCTGGTCGGTGTCATTATAGGTGCTTTACTTGTGTGGCTTATGCTACCGGGACTTGTCAATCAAATGCCTGGAACAACAACAAGTAATACAGGAAAAAATAACACAACAATTAATCAGGTAGCTACAGAAGTAACGACAGATGTGACAACTGCAGTTGATAAAGCCTCACAAGCAGTTGTTGGTATCACAAATATTCAAGAAGTCACAAGCGGAGGTTTTTGGAGCCCACCATCAACGACAACAAAAGAAGCGGGAAGCGGTTCAGGTGTCGTTTATAAAATTGAAGGTGACAAAGCCTTTATCATCACAAATAACCATGTTATTGAAGGGGCAAAGCAGTTAGAGGTCACAATGCCAGACGGAACAAAAGAACCAGCTCAATTAGTGGGTCACGATGTTTGGACGGACCTTGCAGTTATTTCTATTAACTCTAAAAATGTTAAAACAGTTGCGACATTCGGGAATTCGGATGTATTAAAACAAGGCGAAACAGTGATTGCCATTGGTAACCCACTTGGTTTAGACTTCTATGGTTCTGTTACAACTGGTGTTGTTTCTGGTAAAGACCGTTCTGTACCGGTAGACTTAAATGGTGATGGCACAGAAGATTGGCAACAAGAAGTATTGCAAACAGATGCTGCGATTAACCCAGGGAATAGTGGTGGAGCACTTGTGAACTTAGCTGGAGAATTAGTAGGAATTAACTCCATGAAAATTGCTGAATCCTCAGTGGAAGGTTTAGGGTTCTCTATTCCAATTAATTCAGCTATTCCAATTATCGAGGAATTAGAGAAAAATGGAGAAATGAAACGTCCAACAATGGGAGTTTCACTTGCAGATTTAACAGATGTGCCATCATTCTATCAACAACAAACATTAAAATTACCTGCAGAGGTGACAACAGGCGTTGTTGTAACAGATGTCATGAATAACTCACCAGCCTCAAAAGCAGGAGTTCAACAATACGATGTTATTGTAGAGATGGATGGTCAAAAAATCGAAACAACTATAGATTTACGTAAACATTTATATAATGACAAAAAAATTGGTGATAAGCTAACATTAAAAGTGTACCGTCAAGGTAAATTAGTCGAGCTATCACTAACATTAACAAACGGTAATACATTGTAAAGAAGATGAAAAGCGATGGAGATCTAATCAATCTCCATCGCTTTTTTTATGAGGATGGAGAAAATACTTTTATGAAATATTGTGGATAACTAGAAAATTGTGAATACTAATTCCGCACAGCAAATCGGGAGTAAAAGGCACTTCTTCCATACATGCTATTACTTTGTTACAATAGATTGTGGATAACATAGACTGATTTGTGAATAAGTTTGTGGAAATTTCGGAAAATAAGGAGACATCAAAAAATGGAAAAGTACAGCTGTGAAAGCCATATAGATCACGCTTTAGACATGTTTGTAGCAGAGCAAAAAGTGTTCCCAATTATGGATAAAATCGAAGAGGATAAAAAGTTATCCACAAAGTGTAGCTACTGTGAACAGGCAGCAGAATATATTGTATCAAGTAAATAACTTTACACAATATATAGAGAGTGCTTGTGGATATGTTGATAACTTTTGTGGATAATTTGTTTGTAAATGAATTGTAAAGGTGGATAACGTGTGAATATAACGATTGTATCAGTCGGCAAGCTAAAAGAAAAGTACTTAAAAATGGGGATCGATGAGTACGTAAAACGTCTTGGCGGCTATGCAAAAATGGACTTGGTTGAAGTGCCAGACGAAAAGGCACCTGAACAGCTAAGTGAAGCTGAAATGGATATCGTCAAGAAAAAAGAGGGCGAACGCATCCTAGCGAAAATCAGTCCGGATGCCTACGTAATCGCCCTAGCCATCAACGGCAAAATGAAAACCTCCGAACAAATGGCAGCCGATATTGAATCCCTCATGACCTACGGCAAAAGCAAAATCGCCTTCGTCATCGGCGGTTCGCTCGGTCTGCACGAAGATGTCCTAAAACGAGCCGACGAACAGCAATCTTTTGGTAAGATTACACTTCCCCACCAGCTCATGAAGCTTGTGCTAGTCGAGCAGATTTACCGCAGTTTTAGGATTATGAAGGGAGAGCCTTATCATAAGTAAGTGCGGTTTTTGGTAGGTATTAGTATTAAGTGCTTTTTGTTTAAGGTAAATATTAATAAGTAACGCAAATCTCTTTTCCTTATCCATAAGAATAACATTGATTTCAACAGTACTCAGATCCTTTTGTATTGAGGGTTTGAGTGTTTTTTATTTTATAAATTTCATATGATAAGAATCAAAATTGAATGTAAGTAGACTATGGAAAGTTAATTTGATGGAACTAATTGTGGTAAAAGAGAGTTTATTGATTATTGAACGTGAATTCTATTGAAAAAATAGCTGGTATGGAAAAGAAGATGTAAGTATGTTTGATAAAATGATTAAAGGTATTTGTCCCAATAGAATTAACAATCTAAATAAAACAAAAGAGGAGGAAGAGGGATGAACTTAAGGATAAAACATGTAAAAAAAGCTTTAGGTGTAATATTTGCTATGCTTATCATTTTTACAATATTTAATTTTATTTCTACTGAAGCAATGCTATATGTTGGAAATACTATTGAAGGTAATTTGGGATTGCATACCAATATAGATGTTGAAAAAGTAAGGTCTTTTATCACGGCAATTTCTTCAGGTATATTAGGTAGTGCTATTGTTGCAATGCTATTTTACATAAATGAATACGCTTCTGAAAAAAAGGATAAAATACTAAAAATTGTCCGTGAAAACAATAAATTACAGAAAATATACAGAGAATTCCCTTTTCTTGAACATGAAGGAGATTATTATAGACTAGAAAGAAATTATTATTTTGAATATTTGGATAACAAAAGGAAGAAAAAGTTCAATGATGCAATTGATAATTTAGTACACACGGTACCTAAGAAAATGAAACGTGAAATCAGAGAGCATAATAAGAGAATTATACAAACAGAATCATTTAAGTATAGAAATGAACTTAAAGAAATATTGGAAAATAACCCTGAAATTAGAAAAAGAAGATTTAGCGATGATGTAATTGAAGTTGAACAAAGTCTCAAAGATATACTTGTTAAGTATGACATGTATATTGACAGGATGATGGAAACTATTAAAAAATTAAATAGATATGAATATGAAAATTTGGAGTTATACGTTGAAGAATATAAATGTGTACTTAACTTTACTAAATCAAAAAAAAGAAAAATATTAAAATATTTTAACCCAGAAATAAATGAGATAGAAAGAATATATCCTTATGTATTAAATGAAAAGGTTTCTTCAGAAATTATTGCAAATAGAATATATATAATACATAAAAGATTTATTGAAAAAATTAATACCCATATGCAAAATATTGAAGATATTAAGAGATGTGCAGATAGAAAACAAGCATTTAGTTTATTTATTCAGTTGCAAAAAGATATATATGGAACTGATGTAAAGAAACTTTCAGAAATAGAACTTCACTATGCTTATAATAAATTAAATATGTGTGTTGATAATTTACAATGGATTTTAATTGGGGAGTTGACTAACAGCTATAAATATTATTCCCAAGAACGTTATGTAAGAAAAGGAGAATCAGTAGAATACGGTGGTGCGACAAAATTAATTGATATGACAGGAGCGTATATGGATATTTATAGAAAATAATATAAATGATACTATAACTACTGATTCATAAACATTAAGTTATTTATTTTATGCTTGTTTTGATGAACTTTATCATAAGTAAGTGTAGTTTTCCTATACTTTGTATATATAGAAGGAGATTTACCTGAATCGTATAATTAAATATGAATCAAACCTTTTTTGAAGATGTAGATAAAGAAGCACCATCTTTTAAAATGGAAAATTTAATCGTCTTTGAGGATGAGCTTCAAATGACAATTGATAAGAAGAATATAAATTTATTATCAACATACATCCATCTGAGGTATAGCTTTGAAGTTGAAGGTCATACAATGGAAATGGATGTGGAAATTAAGAGATATTCTAATTTTAATGAAGCAGAAATGATTACTTTACCAAATTTAGAATAGGTGAATCATATATTTTTCCTAACGGAATGAATAATATGTTAATTAGGAGTAGGAGAATCATCTTGCATGATTTCCCTACTTCTTTTTCGGTTTTGATAGCTTCAATGGTAAATTTCAAAATGGATTTTTGTTAGGATAATCCATTATTTAAGCGAAGTGTTTTTCACATAGGAAAATAGCATATTTAAAAAATAAAGGCGGAAGGAGATAAAGATGGATTATAGCAAGCTAGATAGTTCCTGTTTTAATGGATCATATAAGGAATTTATTGAATTAATTGGATACAAAAATACTTTGCTAGTATATAATCATTTTGCTGGTCAATATGTAACATTTCCTAAGAAATTCTTATCAGAACAATATTTATACGAAGCCATTGTCAATTAGTATGATGGGACAAATGCGAAGGCTTTAGCAAAAAAATATGGCTATTCATATAGTTGGGTGATGAAGATATTGAAACGGGAGCATTGTAATAAATAATCTACGATAGTTTCATTTATAGGAGGAAGATATATGTGGAAGAAGGTTTTAATGTTCGTTATGGTGATGAGCTTATTCTCAACAGGGGCGTTTGCTGATACTGTAGCTGTTCTGAAAGATAATAGGAGCAAGAATCAAACAGATTATGCCTCAAAAGCTAAGTTAGTGGGTAATGAGTATGTTTATAAGAGTAAGTATTACACGCTTCATACTCCAAAGGATACAAAGAAAGATGATATTAACTTTGCTATCACTAATTTTAATAAAGGGATAGAACTTGCATTTGAAATTTATTCTAGCAAAATTTTTGATTTAGAAGCGATATTATCAAATCAAAAAGATTTTCCTATTAATATTTATTTAAAGAATAAATCAGATGACCCTTATGAATTTACTTATGTAAATGGAGGTGCGAGTCACAATAAGAAAACAGGGGTATTGGAGACAGAAATCAAGATTTTAGTAGCTTCTTTATATAAAGGACAATGTTGTTCTTATGATGGGAAGTTTAAAAGCTTATGTTAAAAATTTATATATTGCTTCAGGATTAAATCTTGGAAGTGTCATATTTAATGAAAATATGAATTCTAAACCAAGTTGGTACAGTTCGTCTGGCGCAGGTGAATTTGCTACAGGTTTTGTTAATTATAAATCTCGTTTAGCCTCTAATACCTACAAAGATTATGCTAAGTACTGGAAGAATGAAGTTAAAAAGAATAATAAATTGCTAGTATTCAACAATGGAGATTTTGACTTTAACTATAATACGAATGTGGCAACGCTTTTCAATGCTTTTTTAATTGAAACTTATGGCGAAGATACTTACTTTGAATTTGTTTTGTTTGAAAGTGATACAATTTCAAACAAAAAGGCATTCTTAGCAACCTATGGCGATATTAAAGTAATTGAAAAGAAATGGAAGGCGTGGATTAATAAATAACCTATATAGGATTTAAGATTACTTGGTGCCTAAGTTGTTATTTATTAGTTTACTTAATGTATTAATGGGTTAGGGAGCATCCTTAACCCATATTTTATTACTAAAAAAATGATTATTTATAGTAATTTTGTTTGTATAAATCAAGTATTAAAAAGATTAATCACCCATTGATTGCTTCAAATGAGTTTTTTCTTTATCTATTAATGATTGGAAATATTGCTTAGGATGTTCTCCAAAATCAGGTTTCTGTCTATTCGTCATTTTTTCAGTATAAAATTGAATAATTCTATCAGCATCTTTTCTAGGAAATACAGAATCAATCAAGTTAAATAAGTTTCCACCATTGTGAGTGTTGATAAAAATTTGTTTTAACATAATATCAGCAGTAGCAAAAAGAAAAACCTCATTCATTTTTGACTCATCCCAATAAAATGTGCTCCAATTTGATAGATAGGTTAAATCCCAGGCTTGATTTATGCAACCTTTGTCTATTCTTTCGAACACATTACTTTTAGCATGTTTAGGCGCCTTGATACCCTTTTGATCTGAAAATAACAAAATCAAATATGTGTTAATATATTGAGAGATAAGCAAATTATCAAAATTCCATTTTAAAAAGGCTATTACTTTTTCTACTGGATTCAAATCAGAATTTCGATATAAGTTAACTAAGTGTAACATACTAGCATAATTCATCAGGAAATGATCACTACTTTTATGATAGATAACAGTATTTTCATAAGGAGTATTGGAAAAATTGCATTTTGGAATTGTATCTACTCTACCATCGGCTAAATATAACCAAACCTGTGTTGGGTAAAAATCAAAAATTTCATTAAAGTTCTTTAATTCAATTTTAGCGTTTAAAGAATCATCATCTTTTGAGGCATTTTCCATTATTGCTAGCCCAGCACTGACTGGAAGTTGATTCATCTGAGACCACAACATTAGAAGAGCAATCATTCTCTTTTCCATTTCATCTTTTAAATCACCATTCTTCGTAAGAGATATTAAACTACTCAAAAAATTTCTATCTAAAAATAATATAACTTCTTTTTCTCTCTTCACAGCTTGGAGTTCAGCGTAATTTATCTGACCAGTTGATCCATAATTCGGATGGAAGACTATTTGAGCATTGTTTAAAGCATCCCAAATCATTTGTGGCTCATCGTCCTGTAGTAATAAGAAATTCATAGTATTACCCCCTTTATTTTAGTAAAATAGAAGCTTTGAAATATTATAAAAAAGAACGTTTGTTTCTGTTATTTTATGATACTACAATCATCAGAAAAGGAAAGTATTGCATAACCTTTACAAACTTTGAGAAGCTATTCCATGCTGAATTTTCAAGTATCCTGTATCATAAGAATCAAAAGAAATTTAACAGTAAAGCGTAGCAAGCGCTAAATCCTAAAGGCTTTAAATATAGTGGTGATGGTAGTGAGTACCTCGAATCAATAAATTCTAAATATGATTCTTCTAAAGACAAGCTTTATTTTGAGCAAGGTTTTCTCAAAGAGTATGCAACAGCTTAGAGAATGATTTTAATGCGATAGTAAGAGCAATGTTCTCTGGAGATAAAACTCTATGGGATAATATTGATAATAACCCATCTTTAAATGAAAAATTAGATTTAGTTATAAAATTCTATAATTCATTAGACCCTATGTTTACTAAAGAATACTTCAAGAATCTATAGAATGTCCTCGAAACCTAACTTAGTTACAGCATACAAGTAAAGGTGTTTTTTAGACTTTTATAACCCATACTTATATAACACAACTGAAATATAGCTCTAGAAATATAAGTAAACCGTGGTAAGATTATATATGTAACTAAAAGCTTAAATAGTGAGGCGAAAATTAATGACCAATTTCCTAGATATAAAAAAAGTAATAGAGAAATCTGCTGAATCTTTAACTGAAAATACAATGAAAACAGTTGATAACCATGGCGAACTTTATGCAGAGATGCTACATTATTTAGAAATGTTAAATTTATGGTCAAATAAATTAGATAGTTATGAACCAAAAGCAGTACTAAAAGAAGTTTGTTATGACCTTTTGTCTTCTCTTTACATAGCTGCACAGGGTATGTATAGAAATGCATATATATGTTTGAGAAGTGCGCTTGAATTAGGAATGAGTTTTATTTACTTTATTGACAGAAACTATGAGTATTTATTATGGAAAGCAAATGACTATGATATGAAATGGTCCACCTTAAAAGATAATGAAAATGGTTTATTAAGTAAGAAGTATTTATCACTTTTTTTAGGAGACTTTCAAGTTGATAGTTTAATAGAAAACTTTAAGTCTGTGTACAGAGAATGTTCAGAGTATGTTCATGGTAAATATAAATATATGCACACAATTGAAGCACAAAAAATACATTACCAAAAAGACAAGATTGAGCTTTGGTCCGCAATGTTTATAGATATAGTTAAATTACTTAATATCCTATTTACCATTAGATTTAATGAGTATGCAAATACATTTCCAGATGATAAAAAAATTAGCTTGAAAGAAGTGCTTACTGAATATAAATTAGGGGGACTTATACAGACATGAGAGTTGATGAAGAATTTATTTTTCGTACTGAGGATATAAACCCTCAGGAGTTAGTTGATATATTTGTTGCAACAAAAACGGATAGGGATAATCTAAATTATATTAAAAGTAAGTCACCTTTATTATTAGAAGGTAGTAGAGGTACTGGTAAAACAATGCTCTTAAGAGTAGCTGAAAAGGAAATGGACGAAAATTTTAATTCCTCTAGGGAGCTTGCGGTATTTATTAATTTCAGTAAAGCTATATTTGTAGATGCGTATAAGGACATAGTTTATTTTAGAAATTGGATGTTCTCAAAGATATTATTTGCTTTAAAAAGAAAGCTAGAAAAGAAAGGTATACTACTGTCAGCGACAGGTATACTAGGAAGTTACTTTGGTTTTATAGACAAAGAGGAAAATATACTATTGAAACTAGACGATTTTATTTATGCTTTGGAGAATTCATGGAGTAATAAAAACTTTGATATATCAGAAAAGGCTAGTGAAATATTTGGAGTAGACTTGAAAAGAATTGGCATTATAAGAGACGTTGATTACTTTAAAGCGTTAATTGAGGATATCTGTGAAACATGTAATATAAAAAGAATTGTATTGCTTTTCGATGAAGCATGTCATAACTTTATCCCATTGCAACAAAGAGAGTTTTTTACGATGTTTAGAGATTTACGATGTCCTTTTATTAGTTGCAAAGCAGCAGTATATCCAGGTATAACATCGTATGGTACGTTTCAGGCGTTCCACGATGCAATGGTTAAAAAAGTAGAAAGAGATATAACAAGTCCTGACTATTTAGAGAAGATGAGGGAAATTGTAAAAAAACAAGTTGGTGAGGATACATATACTATCTTTGAAAAAAACGGTGAAAATTTTAATTCATTAATTTATGCAGCATCAGGCAATCCAAGATTGTTGTTAAAGAGTTTATTTATGGCAAGCGAGGATTTAAAAAGTCTAAAAGTTGGAAATGTAAATACAACAATTAAGAACTTTTATAGAACGAATATTTGGAACGAACATACTAAGCTCAGTGACATCTATATAGGTCATAAAAAACTAATTGATTGGGGTAGATGGTTTGTAGAGAATAAGGTGTTACAAGAAACAATTAATAAAAATGAAAAGAGGATAAGTGAGGAGAAGTACCAACAAACAATCTTCTTTACAATCCATAGAGATGCACCAGCAGTTGTGAAACAAGCTATCAGAATACTAGAGTATTCAGGAATAATATCACTTCATACTGAGGGTACAAAAGTTAGAACAGAAGTCTATGATAGATATCAAGTTAACTTTGGTGTGGTATTAGCTTCGGAAACAAAAAGTACACCTGTAAGCAGATATAAAGAAATTATCTCAAATCTTTCAATTAAATTGTATTCAGAGTACGGAGTAAACTCACCTTCATATGAAAGTATAGATGAGCTTAATTCAATTGAGGCTGAAGCAGATATTAAACATGCTCTTGAGAATCTGCTTCGTGAACCTATTGATAAATTAGACATAACATCCTTTCAATGCGATACATTAAAGAATGTTGGTTTTACTACATTACAAGATATTTTAAGCTCCAAAGAGGAAGATTTACAAAGGGCATATGGAATTGGTCCTGTTAAAGCAAGAAAAATTTATAACGTTGCTTTCAATGCTACAATAGAATATATTTCTGGCTAAGGAAAACGTTAGAAAAACAAAAATCGCTTAATAGCGCTTAAACTCAAAAAACCTAGCATCTAATTACGATTGCTAGGTTTTTTAAATTTAGCAAAAACCCTCACTTACCCCCATCACGGAGAACCGTATCATAAGTAAGTGCGGTTTTCTAAGTTTTATACATCCAAAAAGCAGCGTTTTAGGGGTAAATAGAAGATTTGAAAGATATGTATATTATATAAATATTGTAGAAAAGTATCAGGCACTATTAATAGTGCCTGATACTTTTTTGTTTTATTGGGAGTGGATTGGGTATTAACTATCATAAGCAAGTTATATAGCAAGAAAGGATTGTAGGAATAATCGAAAGAGAAAGGAGTTATAGCCAACATGTTGTTGAGTAAAAAGTTTTTATTGGTCTTAAGTACAATCGTAGCCTGCATGTTGTCTGGTTGTGGAGAGAAGCAGAAGCTTGAAGATGGATCTGAACTGATCAATAAAAATCAATTTGTTTTTGCTACTTCTGGTGAATTTAAGCCATTTAGTTATATGAATGACGATCTTACAATGTCGGGCTTTGATATTGAGGTTGGTGAAGCGATTGCAAAGGAAATGGGCCTTGAGCCGGTTCAGAAACGAATCAAGTTCAAAGGGATTGTTGAAGGGGTGAAAACGGGAAGAGCGGATGCAGCCGTTGCAAGTCACACGATTAACCCGCAGCGGAGTAAACATGTTTCTTTCTCTACCCCCTATTATTATTCAGGACCGAAAATTTTCACCAGACCGGATAGTAAAATTAGGACTGTTGAAGATTTAGAGGGAAAGGAAGTAGCTGTTGCAAAAGGATCAACATATGCCGATACAGCTTCCAAGTATACAGACAACATCAAAACATATGACAGCGATATTACGGCATTAAAGGCATTAAGCAGTGGGCGTCATGATGCAGTAATTACAGATTTTGTTACAGGAAAAACTGCTGAAAAGGAAGGTTTTAAGATTAAAGGACAGCAATTAATTAATCGCAGTGAACAAGCGATTGTGTTGCCTCAGGATAATTCAAAGCTATTGAAGCGAGTTAATGAATCTTTGGAACAACTTCGGGAAAATGGAACATTGACTCAAATCAGTATCAAATATTTTGGTGAGGACATTACCAAAAAATCAGAATAAACCAATGCTATAAAAGAAAGGAAGTAGTACTTTGCCAAGTTTTTCACATTTTTTTCAAATACTAATGGAAACAAAAGGTGTATTCTTTAAAGCTATGCTTTTAACATTAGAGCTGACGGTGGTTTCTATCTTACTGGGAATCATCATCGGACTAGTCTTTGCCTTATTAAAAATTTCTAATATAAAAATTTTAGAACTTATTTCAGATATATATGTCTATTTGGTTCGAGGAACACCACTGATTGTTCAAATATTTATCCTCTACTTCGGAATTAGCGGGATTTTCCTTCTTCCTGATTTTTGGGCTGCTTCCCTTGCTCTAGCGCTACATAATGGAGCTTATATTTCTGAAATCCTTCGTGGAGCAATTCAGTCAGTCGATAATGGCCAATTTGAAGCAGGACGTTCTTTGGGAATGACAAAGACACTGACATTAAGAAGGATTATTCTCCCACAGGCATTCCGTAGAGCATTGCCGCCTTTAGGCAATCAATTTATCATCAGTTTAAAAGATTCTTCGTTAGCCGCATTTATCTCCATGAATGAGCTGTTTAATGTGGCGACAACACTTGGGTCGAATAATTTCGATGAAATGACCTACTTACTCATTGTAGCAGTCTACTATTTATTGCTGGTAGCGTTGATGACATTTGTAGTGAACCGAACTGAATTAAAATTAGCAGTAAGCGACAGATAGGAGCTGAAAAAATTGGAAACTAAGGAAATGATTAAAATAAGTCAATTGAATAAATCGTTTGGAGACTTACATGTATTGAAAAATATCGACATGACAGTCTATGAGAGCGATGTTGTTTGTCTAATAGGATCGAGTGGGTCAGGGAAAAGCACCCTCCTTCGCTGCTTGAACTTTTTAGAAAGAAAAGATAATGGCAATATTATAATTGAAGGAAATGAAGTCAATCCACGGACAGATGATCTTAACAAGATTAGAGAAAAGGTTGGGATGGTGTTTCAAAATTTTAACTTATTCCCACATAAAACGGTTTTAGAAAATATTATTGAAGCACCTGTTATGGTAAAGGGTGTAGACAAAGAAAAAGCTATCATCAAAGCAAAACAATTACTGAAAAAAGTAGGTTTGGAGGATAAGTCGGATGTCTATCCTAGTAAACTATCAGGGGGGCAAAAGCAACGGGTGGCGATTGCTAGAGCACTTGCGATGGAACCAGACATTATGCTTTTTGATGAGCCAACATCGGCACTCGATCCTGAACTTGTGGGAGAGGTTTTAACAACCATGAAAGATTTGGCTGAAGAAGGAATGACTATGGTTGTTGTAACCCATGAAATGGGATTCGCAAAAGAGGTAGCTGATTGGATTGTCTATATGCATGATGGGAGAATTATTGAACGCGGCACACCTGAACAATTTTTCAATCATCCAAAAGAGGAGAGAACACGAGAATTTTTAACTGCAACAATGCTTAAATAAAACTAAAAGGTTTTGAACGGTAATGTTAGGATCTCTTATGGTTTTGCATTAAATATTCGATTACTAGATAAAGCATGTACAGAAAAACTGCACATAGACTCGTTACAGCCAACCTTATCATGAGTAAGTGAAATTTAAATAGCAAAAGGAGAAATTGCAAAGCGCAATTTCTCTTTTTGCTGGAACTGTACTTATTTAATTATAACTCAACTTCGGTAACTTCATTATTACCATTGCCGTTGCCGTTGCCGTTGCCATTGCCGTTGCCGTTACCATTGCCCGGCTTTTCAACCAATACATCAAATGTTAATGTGTGGTCACCATACGTTGCTGTAATTGTCGTAGTACCTTGACCTTTACCTTTTACAGCCCCTGCTTTTACAGTAGCTATTTTATCATTTGCTACTTCGTAGGTTGCAAGCGTAGTAACATCTTTTTCTGTTGTTCTACCCTCAAAAGTAGTTACTTCAGTAATCTTAACCATAACCTCTTTACCTATTCTAGTTTCAACCTGAGCTTGGTCAATTTCTAGTGTTATGATTGGTGTTTCTACAACAGGTGCTTTTACTGTAACATTTACCGTAACTTCATGATCACCATATGAAATAGTAATCGTAGTCGTGCCCTCACCTACAGCAGTTACTAATCCATTTGCTATTGTTGCAACATTTTCATCTCCCACAACATAAGTTGCTTTTGAAGTTACATCTTCCTCTGTTGCTTCACCTTCTGGAGGAGTAGATGTCTCTGTTACCGTAAGTTGTGCAGATTCCCCAGCTGTTAGGTCTAGCTCAGTTGGATTGACAGAAAGTGTTACTTTTGGTTCAACTACATCTTTTTCATATATTAGTGCTTCACCAACATTCCCTGCAGCGTCTTCAATTTTTACTGATACAGCATTAGTTTCTGATGTTACTGGGAATGTGAAGCTACCGTCTTGATTTAATTCAAAAGGAACTGGCGCTTGTATTTCGCCATTCACAGTCGCAATATAGGAAGCTTTTAATTTATCATTTAAATTGTAGTTTAAACCATATAAATATAACTCTTCATTGTAGTCGATATACTTATCTGTTACCTTTCCTGTAGCGACACCTTCAGCTACTGAACCAGTAATTTCTGGTTTAGTCGTTTTCACGATAATTGGTCCAACATAATCGGAAACTACCCCTGATGCCGCAAGACCAGTAAAGTCAATAGTATAGAGACCATCGGGAATTGTTGTGGCAGGTTCTGTTCCCCATGGTTTGTATTGCCCAGCGATATTCAGCGTATAAGAGCCTTTTCCTAGCGCAGTACCTGCATGTAGATAACCGATGTAGCCATCACCATATTCTCCACCTTGAGGATTCATAATATCCCATAGCTCGATATAGTTAGTTGTTACATCGCCAGTTAATGTAAATGAAAGTACAGCTGAATCTTTCACGCCATCTCCATTAAAGGATAGATCTGTTTCTGTAATCTTTAAATCTTTAATTTCAGTTACTGCCTCACTTCCAAAGTCAGCTGCGAATGGCAATGAAATTTCTGTAGCATCACCGCTGATGTGAATATACCCCAGTATTTCCGAGCCGTTTGGAGCTGTAGCTTGTGAAGCCGTTAATGTAAGATTTAACACTTGCTCACCAACTAGATTAAATGTTGGCTGGTCGACTGTAACAGTTGCATCACCAAATGATTTTGTCACATCAATTGATACATTATAATTACCGCCGTGCCCCTTTATATCTTTTACTAAAACTTGTTTCGTTACGGAAATATCCTGGTCTTTAAGTGATTGTGGACCAAAAGTAACTGTCCCTTTTAAGTTTTCTGAAACAGCTCCTGTTCCATCTAAAATTGCACTATCCAATGCATAGGCAAGAATTTCTGGATGTGCTGCAGCATAAGCATTTACACGACCTGCACCTTGAGAGAACACATCGTATTTTGTTTTATCTAAAACCTTTGCTGTATTAGAAAGCGCCACTTTTATGTCGAACGCATTCCAATCAGGATTTGCTTGTTTAAGTAATGCAACAATACCTGTAATATGCGGTGTTGCCATAGAGGTTCCTGTTTTACGATCATATGCCTCTGCGTAATCTGCATTAGGGAAATCCTTTTTATACATTGGAATCGTTGACATAATGTTTGTTCCAGGTGCACTTACATCTGGTTTAATATCAAAGTTTGGCGTAGATGGTCCACGGGAGCTTGAATCGTTTACTTCATCCCCCAGTGTCTTTGTGGAAGTAAATTGACTAAAGCTAACTTTTCCAGTTCCACCGGCTAATGCAGCACGAATTGCATTGCCATCCGTTTGGGACATATCAAATGTTGGTAGAAAAGCAAAGGAATCACCCAGGAATGTACCTGAAATATTAGGTGCATTTGTTCCACCAGCAAAGTTATGAATAATTGTGGCGACTGCTCCATTTGCCTTTGCATTCGCAATTTTATCAACAAATGCGATACTGCCACGAGAGATTAATGCCACTTTACCTTCTACATCGATTCCCTCATAGTCTTTTACTTCTCCGTTTCCAGGAATAGCAACTAGGTCAAATTCTCCTTGAAGCTGTGTTGCTAAATCCCTTCCAAAAGTTGTGCCCATTAATGGGAGCTGTTTTGTTAAGTTGTAGTCACCAACTGTAACATTCACTTCACCGTTATACATTGTTTCTGGATTTGTTGTGTTACCCACAGCAATTCCTAAACGAGCGGTTGCAGGCGTGCCCATTGTTCCTCGATTTGGGCCGGAGTTCCCTGTTGCAATTACTCCGATTGTTCCAGCCATCATTGCATTATTAATAGCAAATGAACCAGCGTCCGTTTCAGAGTTAGCCCCCCCACCAAGAGAAAGGTTGATTATGTCCATTTTTTCTGTTACAGCCGTTTCAATTGCTTTAACAATACCAGATGTAGCCCCACTTCCATATGCACCAAGAACACGGTAAGCATAAAGGTCTACTTTGGGAGCAATTCCTTTAATGCCGAAATTGTTAGCTCCAATTGCTGCAATGGTTCCAGCAACATGGGTACCGTGAGAAGTATAGAACGAGCTTCCCTTTTCATTAAATTCAGGTGTTCCAGCAGGACGCTCAGAAGGCAAGGTTTCCGATGCATCGTCATCTGCCCGAGGCTTTGTGTAAGTTGATGAATTTGGAATGAAGTTTTTCCCACCTTTGTAAATTCCAGCGAACTCAGGGTGATCTGCGTCAATACCAGTATCTAATACTGCTACCTTTATACCTTGTCCTTCAATTCCTTCATTCCAAAGCTGTTCGATGCCGAGGAAAGAAATACTTGTATTCATTTGAGCCTCTAATTGATCTTCCTTAATCAGTTCTGATGATTTCATTGTATTATCTTCAGATGCGTAAACAATTGCATCAGGTTCAATTAATGTTATTCCTTCTATTGAAAGCAGCTTTGGGAGATCATTTGCTTTCACAGTTGCTGCAAAACCGTTTAAAACAGTATCAAATGTGTAGCCTTGAGTCATTTGAACATTTTTAGTAGCTAATTCTTTCTTAACTTGTGCTTGTTGAGATTTTACATTTGATCGAACTTCATTTGCTCGCGCATTAGAGAACATTTGGCCTTTCAATTGGCTCATTCCTTGCTCTAGTGCCACAGGCTTTTCAGATAAATGTACGATGACTGCAACTTCTTGATTGCCTGATACATTTTGTAAGCTTTCGTGAAGAGTTGGACCATCTTTAGACAAGCTTAGCTGTTCAGCGATAGCCGCCTTTAATTGAAGTATACTTTCACTTTGGCTATCCTGCTTGAATGGCTTCGAATCTTCAGCATTAGCACTCGATAATGGAACCAATAGAAAAAGCACCATAACGAAAGCTATCATACTACTTAAAAACTTCGTAAACTTAAACTTTTTCAAATCTCATTTCTCCCTCCGCTCTTAATTATCACACTTTTCAGTTTAGTGTGATATTTCCAATTTATCACAGGTGAGATAATTCGAATATCGGAATATTGAAAAATCTCAAAATATTGATAATTAGTATTACTTTGTTAAAAATGGATTAATTCTATTTTCCTAGTAATTTAATAAAAAAGTAGAACTTTCAAATGAGTATTGACTTACAGTGATTCATACTTTTTATCATTTAAGAGTTTTATAAAAAATCCATTTGACGTCCTGTATTATTTTTTGTACGATATTGAAGAAAAGAATGCCCGGACTAGAACGGGAGAGGTTCATAGCTGATACCCTCTATAAAAAACTATGGAAACATGACAATATGCCATGTCCATATCGGACGTGGCTTTTTTTATCTGTTTACTTATGTTTTAAATAGAATGATTGGTGATGCCTCTCTTGAAAAGTGTTGGGAAACATTTTACAAGGAGGTTTTTTTATGTCTGGCAGAAGTCATGAAGAAGGATTAAAGGATTTGACCCTATTAGGTAATCAAGGTACAAAGTATTCCTATGATTATGCACCTGAGGTATTAGAGGCAGTGGATAATCTTCATGCTAATCGAGATTATTTTGTTAAGTTTAATTGCCCAGAGTTTACTAGTTTATGTCCGCTTACAAATCAGCCGGATTTTGCAACGATGTACATTTCATATATCCCAGATAAAAAAATTGTTGAAAGTAAATCTCTAAAGTTGTATTTATTCAGTTTTAGAAATCACGGCGATTTCCATGAAGATTGCGTGAATATCATTATGAATGATTTAATTGCATTACTTGATCCAAGATATATAGAGGTTTGGGGGAAATTTACTCCACGTGGGGGTATCTCGATTGATCCATGGTGTAACTATGGGAAGCCAGGAACTAAATACGAAGAAATCGCCAATTATCGTTTAATGAACCACGATCTTAACCCAGAAAAAATTGATAATCGATAAATGAAGCAAGACAGAGGTTTTTAGCTACCCTCTTAAAAAAACTAAGAAGAAAGCAGCACTTTTTCTTAGAGTGCTGTTTTTTCGATATAAGGGAGTCTTTATAGATGAAAAAGGAAAAAGCAATTGTAGTATTTAGTGGAGGTCAGGACAGCACAACTTGTTTGTTCTGGGCAAAAGAACGCTTTGAAGAGATTGAGGCAGTAACTTTCGATTATGGTCAAAGGCATCGTCTTGAAATTGACTGTGCGAAGGTGATAACAGAGGAGCTTGGTATCAAGCATCACATACTTGATATGTCTCTCCTGAATCAACTTGCTCCGAATGCATTGACACGACAAGACATAAAGGTGAAGGACGGAGAAAATGGTGAGCTCCCATCGACTTTTGTGCCTGGCCGCAATCTCCTTTTTCTTTCATTTGCGGGCGTTTTAGCGAGCCAAGTAGGGGCAAAGCATATTGTAACAGGTGTTTGTGAAACTGATTTTAGTGGATATCCGGATTGCCGAGATGTCTTTATTAAATCCTTAAATGTAACGTTAAATTTATCGATGGATGACTCCTTTGTGATTGATACACCCTTGATGTGGCTGAATAAGGCACAAACATGGGAATTAGCTGATCAGCTTGGTGCACTTGAGTTTGTACGACAAAGAACGTTGACTTGCTATAACGGTGTCATAGCAGATGGATGTGGTGAATGCCCAGCATGTAAATTGCGAAATAAAGGGCTTGATGAGTATTTAAGTTATAGGAAGGAGTCTTAAGGCATGTCAGATTTTAAAATCGTTGAGAGACTCCAGAGAATTGATGTGGATATTCAAAGAAATCAATTGAAATATCATGCAAAGCGTGTTCTCATAAGCAAAGAATTTACCTTCGATGCTGCCCATCATCTACATCATTATGAAGGGAAATGTAAAAATCTACATGGGCATACCTATCGAGCTATATTAGGACTGAGTGGCTACACAGATGAACGTGGTTTGATGATTGATTTCGGCGATATAAAAGAAATATGGAAACATAAAATAGAGATTCATTTGGATCACCGTTATTTAAATGAAACGCTTCCACTCATGAATACGACGGCAGAGAATATTGTTGTTTGGATTTACGAAAAGTTGACTGAGGCTTTGCTTGATGAAGGATATAACGGTGTACGTGTAGAGTTTATCAGGCTTTACGAGACTCCAACAAGCTATGCAGAAGCTAGAAGGGAGTGGATGGAAGTTGAGTAAAGTACCTGTTATCGAGATTTTTGGGCCAACGATTCAAGGAGAGGGTATGGTCGTTGGCCAGAAGACAATGTTTGTAAGAACTGCGGGCTGCGATTATTCCTGTTCTTGGTGTGATTCATCGTTTACGTGGGATGGCAGTGGAAAGCACCTTATTGTCCAAATGACAGCGGAAGAGATTTGGTCTGAGTTGAAACGTTTAGGGGGCAATGGTTTTTCATTTGTCACAATTTCAGGCGGCAATCCTGCACTCAATCCGAATTTAGCAGAGCTTATTGCCATTTTAAAAGAAAATGACATAAAAATCGGGGTAGAAACACAGGGGAGTAGGTGGCAAAAGTGGATGTATGAGATTGATGAACTGACAATTTCACCAAAGCCACCTAGTTCTGGAATGACCACAGACTACTCGGTGCTCTCTTATATCTTCGAAAAACTTAAAGATCGGAACAGCAATCACCATGTATCCCTCAAAATAGTCGTTTTTAATCAAGAGGATTACGATTATGCTAAACAAATTCACCATCGATATCCCATGATTCCTTTTTATCTTCAAGTCGGTAATGATGATCTCACGGCAACTGATAATTCACAATTAATGATGAATTTATTGGATAAATATCGTGCACTGATTGATAGAGTAATGAAGGATGAGGATTTAAGAGATGTTAAAGTACTGCCACAGTTACATGCCCTTGTGTGGGGAAATAAAAGAGGCGTGTAGGGTGTTCTTACAAAAATTAAATTTACTTGAGGAGTAATAGTTTGAGAATATTATTTTATTTATTATCTATTGTTATTGCTAATGTGGTAACGGCAGCATTTGCACCATTCCATTTTGGTATGTTTATTGTTCCAATGGGAACGCTTTTAATTGGGGCAACCTTTATTTTTCGGGATCTAGTACAAAATAAATATGGTAGAAAAAAGACGTATTTATTTATTATTACAGCTTTAATTTTATCAGCTGTGGTGTCATTCCTACTAGGTGATACACTTTTAATTGTGGTAGCCTCAGCGCTATCATTTGTTGTCGCTGAAACGGCTGATACTGAAATTTATACTCGATTAAAATTACCAATGGCTTGGCGTGTGTTCTACAGTGGTATTGTTGGAGGATTTCTAGATTCTGCAATTTTCGTAGTAATCGGCTTAAGTCCACTTGGTGCCAATATATTGCCATGGGAAGCGGTACCTGCCGCCATTTTGGGGCAAATTATTGTGAAGACGATTATACAAATGATTGGCGCAATTATTTTAAATAAAGTTGGGCCAATGAAAGAAAAATATATTATTCCAGAATAATTATTCCTTATTATGAAGATACGGATCACAAGTAAGCTTTTTAAAAACAGGCCCATTCGCTTTATTCGAATGGGTCTGTTTGATTTATATTCTTTCTAAGGTACCTCTTGCATTTTTTATGCTGTTTTCTTTTGTTTAAGGTCTAAATGATAACTAAAGAAAGTTAGTAGACTTGCACTGACGGCAACTATACCACCGACCCATGTGACATTCATCAAATTTCCTTGATGATATACAATGCCGCCTAATGCAGACCCAAAAGCGATGCCTACGTTACTTGCCACGGGCATAAGAGAAGCAGCGAGTCCTTTAGCATCTGGTTTATAAATTTCGGCCAAATCTATTAAATAAAGTTGAGTAGATGTTGTTAAGAGGATGGCCATTAGTGACATTAGTCCGATGTTCGCTAATCCTAAAATAAAATGGTTTGTTGTCCAAAATAAGCTTGTCAATACAATAGCTTGTGCGAGAAAGACAAACCGAAGTCGGCCGATGGCATTGTGAGTGGCAATTTTACCGGCAAGAATGTTGCTGAAAATCGAAAGAAAGCCGTAGCCGAATAAGATTAAACTTATAGAATTATTTGGTGCACCCATTCCCTTTAAAATAGGAACAAGGTACGTAAAGACTGCATAGGTTGCACCAAACCCGAGAGCAGGAATGAAAAAGGCAATTAAAATTCGAGGCTGAATCATTAAAGAAAATTGATCCCGTATTGAGCTTCGTACTTGGCTGAGTCGAGTAGGTAAGACAAAAAAAGATGCCGCAAACGCCAACCCTCCGAGAAGAGTGGTTAACATAAAAGTGGCATTCCAGCCGTACCATTCAGCGATTACAATTCCAATGGGTACTCCAACTACATTGGCCAGTGTAAAACCACCGAAAACAAATGATATAGCAAGGCCGCGTTTATTAATTGGCATGGTTTCGCTTGCAACAATCATGGCTAGAGAGATCAATACACCTGTTACAATCGCGGTCATAACCCGAAGTATAAGGAGCATAATATAGCTCGTTGAAATTACACACAGAGCATTTAAGGCAATGAAGGAACCTATCAAAAACAACATCCATTTACGCTTTGGAAAATGGCTTGTTGCTGACATCACGAGTGGTGTAGCGATGGCAAATGTGATAGCGAACGCAGAAACGAGTGTGCCTGCTTTTGCATTTGTCATATGAAGGCTTGAAGAAATATCAGTTAAGATCCCGACAATAACAAATTCGCTTGTCCCAAGAACAAATGTTAATAATGCAAGTGTTAAGATAAGTAACCAATGTCGCTTGGATAACTGTGTATGATGCATAAATACCTCTTTCTTTGAAGAATGTAACTGTGCTACTTAGTAGACACACAATTTAAACATCATATCATAAAATGCATTTATGAGAAATTAGATTGGTTTTCTGTAAATATCAGTGTTTGTTTCCGGTTATTTTCCTCTAAAGAAGGATTTTGTAAATATTACTCGAATTTTTTAATTGGAAGATTAACTTTACAATTTTATCAATTTGATATCTATACATAATAAGGGGATAAGGGGGGATTCACATGATTCAATTTCTTCAGATGGGAGCAAATACAGTTATAAGTTCCCAAAAAGGTAGTGTTACTATTAGCTACGAAATGTCTAATTCGATCGATATTTCGTTAACTGCATTTCTTTTAACGGATGTAAACAAGGTACAAGGAGATAGCGGCATTATATTTTATAATCAACCAACTAGCTTATCTGGTGCAGCTACCCTGATACCATCTGAGAATGTAGGGAATATAAAAATACATAAAATGAATTTTGACATGAGTAAAATCCCTGAAGGTATTACTAAAATAGCTATAACACTTACAGAAGATAATAGCCGAGGTTTTTCAAATGTGAAAAATTTAAAGGCAGAAATATGTACTGATACCAATATTATCAATTTAGCACCAGCTAATTTTGCAAATGAAAATGGAATCGTAGTATTAGAATTATATCTAAGAAATAGTCAGACAAAAGTGAGATCTATTTGGCAGGGATTTGATTCTGGGTTAGAGGGGTTATGTGAAAATTACGGTGTTGAGGTTGAACCTGAAGAACAAAACAAGCTTTCTGAATCAACAACTATAAAAAAACAAATGCTGATAGAACCTGATCAATCATTAAATGTTCCAGAAAGTACAAATAGACAAAACATGTTATCACAGATAAATCTTGAAAAGGTAAAGGGGAATGTCAGTCTCACCAAAGGTCAAAAGCCAGTTATCATTGATAAAGCGCCTGAAATTACTGCTACGGTATCATGGCAAACTGGTACTGACTACGATATATATGCTTTAGTCTATACAAAGGATGGTCAGCAGATCGATGTAGCTATGTTTGGTGCGAAAAATACACCCCCACTTAGGAGTTTTCACAACGGGGTAGTCGAACACATGGGGGATGTTGGGAGAGATGCTGGTTCAACAAAAACTGAAGTAATCAAATTGAGATTAAATAATAATGTTTTAGCTGTTGTTCCTGTGGTTTATTCCGCCCAATCAAATGGCACAGGCTCATTCTACAGATATAAGGTGTCTATGAGTATAGATAATCATAATGGAACCTCCGTTACTATTTTTGCTAAAAATGCTAATAATAATGATAGAATTTATTCCTGTGTGCCTGGAATACTTCATAATACTCCAGATGGTGTGATTATCAGCCCATTAGAGTTTTATAGTGAACCAAATTCTGAACGTAGACCTAAGCTGAAGATGGGCTCTTCTAATATGGTAGAAGTTCTAATGGATAAAGGCCCAATAAATGATTACAAGTAAAAGCAAATAAAAAGGAGAGTGGCGATAGCCAATCTCCTCTTATTTTTTCTCCTTTAGTTCGTGGGCAATATACGTAGCTAGTAATTCACGGACTTCATCCGTAGAATGTGCACCCAGTAATTGAACTCTCAATTGACTAGCCCCTTTGAAGCCACGTACATATATTTTAAAGAAACGTTGTAATGCTTTAAATGAACGTGTTTCGAATTCCTTGGAATAGTGGTCATGAAGGTTAAGGTGTAAGTATAGTAAATTAAGGTATTCTTTGGCACTATGCTCTTTAGGTTCCTTTTCAAAGGCAAATGGGTTTGAAAACACCCCGCGCCCAATCATTACACCATCGATACCGTATTGCTCAACTAGTTTTAGACCTGTTAAACGATCAGGAATATCACCGTTGATCGTCAGTAATGTGTGGGGAGCAACTTCATCACGTAGTTTTTTGATATCTCCAATTAATTCCCAATGTGCAGCGACCTTGCTCATCTCTTCCCTTGTACGGAGATGAATAGAAAGATTGGCGATATCCTGTTTTAAAATATGTGTAAGCCACTCACGCCATTCTGCTACATCCGTAAAGCCAAGTCTTGTTTTGACACTGACGGGTAAGCCTCCTGCTTTGGCTGCTTGAATAATATCTGCGGCTAGGTCAGGATGAAGAATTAATCCAGCTCCTTTACCTCTTTCTGCTACATTATCAACTGGGCAACCCATATTAATATCAATTCCCTTAAAGCCTAATTCCTTCATACCAATACTCATTTGACGAAAATGTTCAGGGTTGTCTCCCCAAATATGTGCAACAATAGGCTGTTCATCTTCTGTGAAAGCTAAGCGGTTACGTACATTATCTAACCCATCTGGATGACAATAGCTCGTCGTATTGGTGAATTCCGTAAAATATACATCGGGTCTCCCTGCTTCCTGAATGACATGACGAAATACAACATCTGTCACATCCTCCATTGGAGCTAAAATGAAGAATGGCCGTGGTAAATCAAGCCAGAAATTTTTTTGATTCATTGCTAAAATCCTCTCTTTCCAAAATACTACCTTGCAAAAAGATATCATATTTATTTTATTTCTACATAGTTAATTGGCTTAGCTTAAGGATAGAAATGCATCATTGTAATTAGACTTAGGCTCTCTTAGATTAGAAAGTAATTAAAAATATCCAACAAAATCCTGTATTATCTATAATGATATAATATGTAATATAATGTAGAAATTTAGGGGGGAGAGTTGAAGTGGGAAAATATAAATATAAAACAATCGATGTGAATGATGTACCCACAATGGCTGAATTACTCGAAAATAGACAGAGCCTTGAGGGTGAAGTATATCCATTTCTAAACAACAGCTGTCTTAATGCTGAACATATAACAAATATGCTTGAAAACTTATTTGCTCATAATACTATTAAGGGGATTGGAGCATTTATTAAAGATGACCTAGTAGGATATTTAATCGGAGTCATCAAGAATGACTCTCTAAGAGGCAGACATGTATGGGTACCATATGAAGGGTTGGCAATCAGAAAGGATCAATCCGCTGAGCTTATTAGAAAATTATATGCAGAGATTTCAGTGGTATGGCTAGAGCAAGGTTGCTTTATGCATTACACGATAATCCCTCTCGGAAATCAGGCTTACTATGATGCCTACCAACGATTAAGCTTTTCTATACAACAAGTACATGGGGTCATGAACATTGGGGATTATAAACCATTTGAAAATACATGTAATGCAGAGATTAGGGTTGCAAATAAAATGGATAGTGAAATGATGGGGAAAATGTCTAGGATCATTCAATCGTATCAAAATTCCGCACCTACATTTGAGCCTGTATTCCCTGAGGTTGTCATGAGCATAAAAGACTCATATAAAAGTATAGTAGAGGAGAATAATGATACATGTTTCGTTGCAGTAAAGGATGGGCAGGAATTAGGATTTCAAAAATATTATCCTATACATTCAGATTTGATGACACCTGAGCATGCAATAGAGCTAACGATTGCAGGTACTTACGCTTCTCAAATGGGAAGAGGTGTGGGAAAAAAGTTGATGAATGAAGGCTGTAGAAGGATGAAAGAGGCGGGCTATGAGAATATCATTACAGATTGGAGAATAACTAATCTTGCTGCATCGGCATTTTGGCCTAAGTGCGGTTTTAAGCCAGTAGCCTATAGAATGGTTAGGTACATTAACAGTGATATAGCCTGGGCAAACTTTAATAACCCAAGTATAGGATTATTGTAAATTTAGTTAGATTTATAAAATTCTGCTGTTATGAAGAATTCAAACAGCTGGCTAGACACTTAAAATTTAGTTTTAGATTGCTTGCCTATACTTCGTAAATATTGACATTTATTTTTTAGACAACTAAGCTTAATGGAAAAATAGTGCTGGGGGGCTGCCAGTGGAATTTATTAAATTAAATTGTCCAAATTGTAATGGGAAAATTGAATATAAAGAAGAGCAAACATTCAAATGTCCTTTTTGTGATACGGAAATCATGTTGAAAGAGAATAAAATTTATTATGTTGATCAAACGATTAATAATTATTATGGAACAGCTTCTCCTCATACACCATCCCGTCCAAAAACAAATTTAAAGCTGCTCTTTATGATACCAATTGTCATGATGTGTGTATTCCTTGGGTATTTTCTTTTAAGTAGTAATCAAACAGAGGATGGAAACCGTGAAGAACTATCCGTTCGAACAATGCCTGAAAGTGAAGTTCTACTGTTCTTTTTAAAAGATATTTTTGATAAAGGTGGGACGATGCCAGCAAAAGAAGAGATTGCAAGTATTCGATATTTGGCTGCCTACTATTCTGACGATCAATGGCATTTTGATTATAGTCTAGAAGATCCTTTTACAAATAAGGAAGCTAAAATTTCTACTTATATCATTATGGATAAATTATTAAATACGCAAAAAATTGAACAAAAGGACTTTGAGGCCTTTACTGGATTAACGGTTTTAAAGCTCATGAATGATTATGAAATATCACAAAGTGAAAAAGTAAGCTTCCAACATCTTGAAAACTTAAAAAGTTATACAGGTAGTTTTAATGAATCATTTAGTAAAATCGCAGGATATTTTAGTGATAAGTCAAATGTTAAAGAGCTCTCTATCCAAATTAGAAGTAATGATGAACTTGCTTTATTATTAGAGTTCCCCAATCTTCAATCTCTAGAACTATCTTATGTGGCTGAAGAGGTGACAGATTTTCAGATTCTAAATAAATTATCGCTGAAATCACTTTCCTTAAAATCAATTAATGATTTAAAGTGGCTGTCTACACTAACTAATCTAGAGTCGTTAGCAATAGACATTAGTGAAGCTACAGATTTTAGCCCACTTTACTCATTGACTCAATTACAAGAATTGAAGCTTACGTCAGTAAGAAATTTAAAAACGCTTGATTTTATACAAAACATGCCTAAACTACAATCTTTAGATCTTGAAAACATGAATATCATCAATTTAGATAGACTTAGAAATATGTCATCTTTAACAAAGCTACGTTTAGCTTCTCCTGGTCAAGTTGAATTGTTAGATATGGTTAACAGTCTAACGTCATTGACAGAGTTATCGTTAACTGGCTATCATGGTGATATTTCATCGATTGTAGCGCCCCATTTGAAAAAAGCAGAGCTGAAGAGTTCATTTTTACCACAGCTAGAAGCACCCGCTTTAAGAGATTTGACGGTTTCTATAAGTGGATCGGATTCGCAATTGAATGGTGCAGAACTACTGAAATACCCACAGCTAGAACAGCTTACAGTCATGGAGTATGGAATTCTTACAGGTATTCGTTCATTAAATGACCTACCTCATTTGCAAACAATCAATTTAAATGAGACCCTCTTTTATGAAACCAATGACTTATTCAATTTGCAGCATGTAAAAATGTTAAACTGTAATGAATGTAATTTTCAGGTGAATAGCAAGCCATTTACGAACAACGTGCTGGAGCATTTAACTTTAAATGATGTTTCCATTCAAATTGGTAATGGGGAATGGGTGCAAGAAGTAGATAAGATCATGCCTTACTTTGCTGGCTTTACAAATTTACGTTCATTCACTTTACAAGATAGTTCACTACAATCGTTAAATTTCTTGGGAAATTGGCAACAAATAGAGGTGCTTCATTTAGAAAATAATGCTATTTCGAATGTAGAACCCTTAGTGAATTTGCCCAACTTAAAAAAACTATATATTTTAGGGAATCAGGTACAAAATCAATCTGTATTAGACAAGGGAATTATGATTTATTGAAATAATGTGAATTAATAGCAACCTACGAAATTAATATAGTAGAAATAAAAAGAGACAATGACAGGAATATTCTGTCATTGTCTCTCTTGGATTTGTCCTACAGTTTGGAATAGTTTTATAATGAATTGATGCTTAACAAGAGGAGTTGAAAAGGATATGTTCGTACGTAATAAAGGTTTGTTTTTTATGCTATCTCTGCTAGCCATTATTGTTGTTTTGACAGGCTGTGGTACAGCTAAGGATAGTGCGAAAACTGAGGGAAAAACAGCTAAAGAAACACAAGAAACAATGGATTATGCGTCAAAAGTGAAGGAAAATCCAATTGTGACGATTACGATGAGCAATGATGAAAAAATTGTTATTGAATTGGAGCCTACTGTAGCACCAAATACAGTAGCTAACTTTATTGCTTTAGTAAAAGATGGATTCTATGATGGTCTTATTTTCCATCGAGTTATTCCTGATTTTATGATTCAGGGTGGAGATCCTAAAGGAAATGGTACTGGAGGATCTGATTATTCGATTGATGGTGAGTTTACCTCAAATGGATTTGAAAATAATATGAAGCATGAACGTGGTGTTATTTCGATGGCTCGTTCAGATGATCCAAACTCAGCAGGCTCACAATTTTTCATTATGGTAAGGGAAGCATCACATCTTGATGGAAAATATGCTGCTTTTGGCAAGGTGATTGCAGGTATGGAAACAGTTGATGCCATTGTTGGAGCAGAGCGAGATGCTACAAATAAACCACTAGAAGATCAGCAGATGAAAAAGGTAGAGGTGGATACAAAGGGCTTTGATTATCCAGCACCTAAGGTAAACAAATAGTTTTCGTCCCAATGCTATTGGTTAAAATCTATACTATAAACATTAAAAAGGCTAAATCAATTGAGATTTAGCCTTTTATATTTGTTAAAAAATTGAAATTATAAATATTTTTGAGTAATATGAGAAGAAATTTAAGATTGAGCGATGTTTTATATAAAGGATCCTTTATGTTTGTGGAAGAAAGGGTGTTTGCATGAGGGTAACAGATGAAAATTTTATAAAACATCTTAAGAAAAAACGAGAAGAAGCACTTCAATATGTCATTGATGAATATATGGGGATTATCAAAGCGATTATTTATAATGCTCTAAAATCCTATAATGATCCTCAAATAATAGAGGAATGTATTAGTGATACATTTCTAGGGGCTTATGAAAATGCTAAACAATTTAGAGGCGATAAAGAGGATTTTAGAAGATGGATTTGCACGATAGCAAAGTTTAAAGCCATTTCGAAACAAAGAAGGTTGTCTAAAACGCCATATTTTTATGAGCTAAATGAAACAGGTGAAGCCGCAATATCGGCTGAAGAGGAATACTTAATCAAGACAACAACAGAGGAAGTGCTCATCATGATGACGCAATTAGAGCAGTTAGACCGTGATATTTTTACGATGAAATACTTTTTAAATATGAAAAACGAAGAAATTGCTACTCATTGTGGTTTAACAAAAGCCGCTATTGATAATCGATTATATCGTGGGAAAAAACGATTACAGCAAATTCGTTTGGGGGGAAGTATGACATGAAAAAGCTATATAAACAATTTAATGATTTAAATCTTGATATAAATATAGAGCCGATGGAAGTGAGCTCACTTGAAAAAGAGAGAGTGAAAAGAAATGTCATGATAGTTAAAAAGAAAAGGCATTTCATTAAAAATTTTATTGTTGCAGCTACTTTTTTTATTGCATCCAGTATGACAATTGGTTATTCGTTTCCTACATTTGCTGCAAATTTACCGTTTATTGGAAGTGTATTCGAATTGTTTATTGATGATGAAAGGTATGTATTTAACAATTATGATCAGTATTCTACAAGTGTCGGAGTGAGCCAAGAAAGTAATGGAGTTGAAGTCACTGTTACAGATGCTGTATATGATGGTGAAAATATTACTATTGCTTACACTATAAAAAGTGAAAAGGATTTAGGAGAAAGGCCAGTTTTATATGGTGACAATCGTGAACTAACTGCTGAGGAATTTGGTAATAGGTATCGATATGGTGGCTATTCAACAAATTATTTGGTTCAAAAAATAAACAGCAATGAGTATGCAGTATTGTATATTTTTGAACTCATTAGAGGCTCTAAGCCCGAGGAAGTTCACATTAATTTTCAAGGAAATCAAATTGTTGATTTAAATAATGTAAATAAGTCAGTAGCAGGAGACTGGGCATTTGAATTTACTTTAGAGAAGCTTGAAAGTGAAACAATAAAGGTGGAAAAAGATAGTATGAAAACAGAAGGGGAAGGTATAAAAATTGAAGCTTTTAAAATAACCAAAACACCTATCGCTACAACATTTTATCTTTCCGAAGAAGTCTTGGTGGAAAAAGAAAATGAAGCTTGGCGAGGAGTTCTCATTGACTATATTGTGACAGATGATTTAGGGAATGATTATAATGTCATTCATTTTAGAGGAACTGGTCATAGTACAGATTTTCAAGGGCGTGAAAATTACCCTCGTATTGTTGCAAACAAATTTGATGAACAAGCTACCTCGATTATGATCACCCCTGTAGTAGGTGTATACAAAATTAAGGATAGTACAGGGGCATTAGAACCGATAAAAGAGCCATATACATTAAAGCCTATTGCTGTTCCGATAAAGTAAAAAATTAAAAGAGTATGTAAGAAGAACAACCTTACATACTCTTTTTACTTATCATCTTTCTTTGGGATTGAAATAAGCCATAAAAAATCATCTTCTATTAATATTTGAATGTCTTGCCCCTCACGGATTAGTTGCTCAGCTTTATGCTGCTTGGCGCTTATACCCCTACGTTTATTACCAAGCACAACGAAATCAGTATGTTGTGTAACAGCTCCCTGTAAATACCCTCCATAGGCTTTTACTTGTTTGAAGGCTTCGGATCGTGTCATGGTAGAAAGGGCGCCTGTGAATACAATTTGTTTCTTATAAAAGGGGTGGGTTAGATTTTCAACTGGATCAGAAAAGAAAATGATTTCTGAGTTATCCTTATTAATCATATTCGTTACTCCTTAAAAAATTAATCGATAAATAAATCCACAAAATTTTATATGTATGCTACATTAAAATTAAAAATATAAAGAGGTACATAGACATGAATTCGCAATTGACTGCTTTCATTACTCTTAGCTGCACATCAGGTGTACTAAATTTGTATTTATGTTTATACGTATTTCTAAAACGCTACAATTATACAAAAATTGCTCAATTGTTTATTAGTTATACCGCATTAATTGCGGTATATTGTTTTGCCTCTGCTTTTGGTTTAATCGCTACAACATTAAGTGCCATAAAGGTTTGGACGGCCATCCAATATGTAGGTATGGCTTTTTCAACGCCTCTCGGATTATTGTTTATCATGCAATACCTAGGCTTTCATCTGACAAGGAAAAAGATAATGGCTCTTCTTGCCGTTCCATTTATTAGCTTAGTCATGGTTGCTACAAATGATATACACCATTTTCATTATAGAGTATTTGAAATAGATCCTATATTAGGGGCACCTTATGTTCATCAGGAAATTGGCATATGGTATATCATTCATGGCATATTTACTTTTGGCTGTATGTTCGTATCCTTCTTATTAGTATTAATCCATTGGAAAGAGACTACTAAGGCCTACCGGCAACAATTAATTGCCTTAATGTGTAGTCAACTTATTCCTATGATAACAGCATTCATCTATTTATTGGGCTTAACACCTCAAGGAGTTGATCCTGTTCCTATGGTATTATGGGCTTCTTCATTTTTATATTTATGGTCTATTAATTCCTCACGGTTATTTAGGGTGATGCCTGTTGCCAAGGATGCAATATTTCATAGTATCAATGATGGGGTTATTGTCTTAGATGAATCTGCTCGATTAATAGAGTTTAACCAAGCCTGCAGCAAGGTATTTCCTCAGCTAACCAGATCCATGATTGGTAGGGATATTAGGAAAACATGGCTTGAAGTAACTGGACAACCGATGCCATTTACATTGGAGGCAGTGGTGAATACGCAAGACATCGAGATGATGCTTTCTGATCATACTTATCAAGTGCGTGTTACAGAGCTGCAACATGTTAATCATGGTAAGGGGTTATTACTTATTTTCACTGATATAACAGAGTTGAAGGAGCTACAAAGACAGTTAGAGCAACTCGCTTTTTACGATGAACTTACACAAATTTATAATCGTCGAGCTTTTTTTCAACAATGTAATCAGGCTTACAGCGAGGCAAGAGAATCATCCTCAGCTTTTACTGTCATTTTAATGGACATTGATCATTTTAAAAACGTCAATGATACGTATGGGCATGCTATCGGTGATCAATTACTAGTTCATGTCGTAAAGGTTTGTCAGAGTGTGTTGAAAAAAGGAGAACTGTTTGCACGGTATGGCGGTGAGGAATTTGTTCTTGCACTCAAGGACTCTACATTATTAGAGGGGCAAGCATTAGCTAATTTGCTCTGTAATAGCGTAGAATCCCAGCCACTTATGACTACTGAGGGAGCAATTCGTGCTACTATAAGCTGTGGTGTAGCAGAAGGCACAAAGGGACAAGAGACACTGTATCAGCTTTTAAACAGTGCGGACAAAGCACTGTATGCGGCAAAACAAGCAGGCCGTAATCGAGTACATGTTTTTCTAGAATAAAAAAGCTAAAATATACAATCATTGAGGCAATGATGTATATTTTAGCTTTTTACTTACCAATTTGTATGGAAAACACCTTGTGCATCAATTCGTTCATACGTATGCGCACCGAAATAATCACGTTGTGCCTGTAACATATTAGCATTAGATGAACCTGTTCGATAACTATCGTAATATGTGAGAGAAGCACTCAAGCAAGGGAACGCGTTTCCTGCTTGGATGCCTTCACAAACTATTTTTCTTAATCCATTTTGATAGTCCATCGACTTTTCTGCAAAGTACGGATCAATTAATAAATTATTTAGAGAAGGTTGCTTTTGATAGGCTTCACTAATAACATTTAAAAATTCTGCTCGAATAATACAACCACTACGGAAAATTAATGCAATATCTTTTAATGGTAAACGCCATTCATAAAGCTCTGATGTCATTTTATATTGTGTAAATCCTTGCGCATAAGCACATATTTTCCCCATATATAGCGCTTGGCGGACGTATTCAATCCAGACATCTTTATCTAGATTTTGTTGTTTATAATTTGGTCCAGATAGTATTGCCTCTGCTTGAATTCGTTCCTCTTTTAATGATGAAATATAGCGAGCGAATAAGGCCTCCGTAATAATTGATGTAGGAATACCATTGTCTATAGATTGCAGGCTTGTCCATTTCCCAGTACCTTTTTGACCAGCTTTATCAAGTATCATATCAATCAGTGGTAATCCTGTTATCTCATCTTTTTTCCTTAAGATTTCAGCTGTTATTTCGATTAAATAGCTTTTCAATTCGCCCTGATTCCATGTTTCAAAGATAGTAGCAATTTCCTCAACGGATAATCCTATATTTTTTCTTAAAAACGTATAGGCCTCCGCAATGAGTTGCATATCTGCATACTCGATTCCATTGTGTACCATTTTGACGAAGTGACCTGCGCCCTTGGGACCAATATACGTACAGCATGGTGTATCATTCACTTGCGCTGCAATCTTTGTCAGTATAGGTGCTACTTTGTTATAGACCTCTTGATCACCACCAGGCATAATAGATGGTCCTGTCAATGCTCCTACTTCACCACCAGAAATACCAATCCCTAAATACCCGATTTCTAAAGCTTTAAGTTCATCGTATCTACGCTCTGTATCTTTATAATGAGAGTTGCCTCCATCCATAATGACATCGCCCTTTTCAAGGAAAGGCACTACTGATTGGATAACTGAATCAATAGCATTCCCAGCTGTCACCATCAAAAAAATCTTTCTTGGTTTTTCTAAAGCTTGTACAAACTCTTCTATTTCATAGTAAGGAGTAAGCGCTTGTCCTTCAACTTTTTGTAGAAGTTTGTCGGTTAAATCTCGTGTGTAATTATAAACGGCTACTTGCTCGCCCTTATTAGCCATGTTTAAAGCGATATTACTGCCCATAACACCTAATCCAATAACGCCAATTGTATTTAACATTGTACTTGCTCCTTTTTAAATATTTTTTAAACAAATAAACTAAGTAATAAAATAAACCCTAAACCAGCCACAGATACAATTGTTTCTAGCAAGGTCCAAGTAGCGAATGTTTCCTTCATGCTCAATCCAAAATATTCTTTAAACATCCAGAAACCTGCATCATTAACATGTGAAGCAATTAAGCTTCCTGCACCTGTTGCCAACACGACCAAGGCAAGGTTTACATCACTTTGACCTAACATTGGAATGACTAACCCAGCTGTTGTTAAAGCAGCAACCGTAGCTGACCCTAATGAAATGCGTAAAATAGCCGCAATAATCCATGCTAGTAAAATTGGCGATAAGGTAGTTCCATGGAAGAGTTCAGCTACATAATCACCGACACCACCATCAATTAAAACTTGTTTGAAGGCACCACCGCCCCCAATAATTAAGAGCATCATACCGATATGGGAGATTGCTGTTGTACATGACTCCATTACTTGCTTAATAGGAATATTCCTTGCGATACCCATTGTATAGACGGCAACTAATAAGGAAATTAACATGGATGTACCAGCTTCACCGATGAAGCGGATACCTGCTAAGAAGCCATTATCTTCAAAGCCAATTGTTTTTTGTAACAGTGTAATAATAGTAGCAATGGACATTAAAATAACGGGTAATAGTGCAGTAAAAACACTTATTCCAAAACTCGGTGTGTCCTCTAGTTCAAATGTTTTTTGTTCACCTAGAGAGGCAATATTTCCAGTTTTGTTGAATGATTCAGGCACTAACCTTTTCGCTAATTTTGTAAATAATGGTCCAGCTAAAATAACAGTCGGAATGGCGATGAAAAAGCCATAAAGCAACACCTCACCAATATTTGCCCCAAATTCGCCAGCAATAACAGTTGGTCCAGGATGTGGTGGCAAAAATCCATGTGTGACAGATAAGGCTGCGGTCATTGGAATTCCTAAATATAAAATAGATACCTTTAATTGTCTTGAAATAGCAAAGACAATTGGGATTAATAGCACAAGACCTACTTCAAAGAAAAGAGCGATACCGATAATAAAGGATGCTACTACAACTGCCCATTGAATGTTCTTTTCTCCAAATTTATTCACAAGGGTCATGGCAATACGCTGTGCACCGCCAGAATCGGCAATTAATTTTCCTAGCATCGCTCCAAGACCAAATATTAGTGCCAAGTGACCTAATGTTCCACCTAACCCTGCTTCAATCGTTTTTACGATAATATCCAAAGGCATCCCAAGAGCTAAAGCAACACCGAATGAAACAATGATTAATGAAATAAACGTATTTAATTTAAAGCCCATTATTAAAATTAACAGCGCAATAATACCAATACCTACAATAACTAATGGCATGTATTCTCCTCCTCTTTAGTCGGGCTTAATTAAGCTCCTTTGATACTGAGCAATTGACGTATAGTCGTCTGCTAAAACTCTAGATAAACGAATGAAAATTGGGAGTAGCTGTCTATATTCTTTGGCTGCTTCTTCGATTGGCGTATGTTTATAAGTGTCACCAACCATATCAGCGACAACGTCAAAGGAATCAATTTTTCCTGTAGCATATAAGCCTAAAATACAAGCGCCTAGACAGGAGCTTTCATAGCTTTCAGGTACTACCACTTCGGATTCAAAAATATCCGCCATCATTTGTCTCCAAATCTCAGAGCGTGAAAACCCGCCTGTTGCTTGAATACGAGTGACAGGGCTTTCCATACATTCCAGTAATGCTAAATAGACAGTATATAAATTGTAGATAACCCCTTCGAGGGCAGCTCGTATCATATGTTCCTTTTTATGAGACATAGTTAAACCAAAAAATGAACCACGGACATCTGGATTCCATAAAGGCGCACGTTCACCTGATAGATAGGGATGGAATAGCAGCCCATCAGCACCAGGTCTAACACGTTCAGCAATTTTCGTTAACACTTCATATGGATCAATACCTAGTCTTTTAGCTGTTTCAATCTCAGAAGAGGCAAACTCATCGCGAATCCAGCGTAATACCATACCACCATTGTTTACGGGTCCACCAATGACCCAATGGTTTTCTGTTAGTGCATAGCAAAAAATTCTACCCTTTACATCTGTTTTGGGCCTATCAATTATGGTACGGATAGCACCGCTTGTCCCAATAGTGACAGCAATTTCGCCTTCTCGAATGGCGTTCACACCTAGATTAGAGAGCACGCCATCACTTGCACCAATGACAAAAGGTGTTTGTGGGTCAATACCAATTTGTTTAGCTAAAAGGTCATTGCAATTTAAAAATAGTTGAGTTGTTGGTACGAGTGTGGATAATTGTGCTTTCGCAATACCTGCAACAGCTAAAGCTTCTTCGTCCCAATCTAATGTATGGAGATTCATCATACCCATACACGAAGCTAATGAATAATCGACGACATATTGATCAAAAAACTTTTTAAAAATGTATTCTTTAATACCGATATATTTCTTCGTTTTGCGCGCGATTTCAGGATGTTCATGCACAAGCCAAGTAATTTTGCTTAGTGGTGACATTGGATGAATAGGTGTACCTGTTCTTTTATAAATTTCATGGCCATTCCAGTCAGCTTTAATTTTATGTGCCCATGCTTCACTACGATTATCCGCCCAAGTGATGACAGGTGTTAACGGTTGATCATTTTCGTCCATAGCGATCACACTATGCATAGCACTACTAAAGGAAACAAATAGTAATGGTTTATCAGAATGGACTTTCATAATGCTGGTAATGGCTTGTAGTACAGCTTGAAAGATTTCTTCTGGATTTTGTTCTGCTGTCGAAATATCCGGTGTATATAATGGATACCCAATATTTTCTTGTTGAATAACCTTCCCATGTTGACTAAATAATACGGCCTTAGTGCTAGTAGTCCCTATATCAACACCTAACATATAGTTAGTCATTTTGTGGCTCAACCCCTTTAGATAGCATTTGCTGTGACCGCCATAAATCTTCTACTTTGCCTTGAACATCATCAAAATTTTCATGTAAGGATTTAATCATAAGCTCTCGATCTTTGGCTCTAATAGCGTCAATATAGAGCTCATGATTTTTCACAATACGAGTAAAATCCTCATATTTCTCTTTAAAGCGCATGCGCATAGATAGTAAAATCAAGCCTTCCATTACTGGCTTTAAATTATTCCAAATCATGGTGATATAGGAATGTCCGATGGAACGAATAATTGTCTCATGGAACATAACATCCTGATAAGAAAATTCGTCTGCATCGTTATACTTAATGGCAACTTTCATCATTTCTAATGTTTTGCTAAGTTCTAGTGCTAAGCTAGTTGTATCCATTTTTATGAGACGTTCAAACACAAATGTTTCAATCAGCAATCGAACATCATAAATTTCTTCAATCTCTTTTTCAGATAAACCAATGACAACAGCACCCATTTTCTCTAATCGAATGATATTTTCAGAAGCTAATATTCTTAAGGCTTCACGAATGGGTGAACGGCTTACTTCAAAATCAGCTGCCAGTTTGTTTTCTGAAAGAATGGTACCGCTTTCAATTAAACCTGAAATAATACGCATTCTAAGTTCATATGCTACGCGATCACCTGTAGAAGCCTTAGAAAGCCATTTTTGTGGATATAAATAATCATTATATTCGCTCATAATATCACCCTTTTTGATTTGAAGTATACTTGTATACAAGTATTATAGTCAGAAAGAAAATAAGATTGCAAGCGACTTACTAACAATCAAAAATTGAAAAATCCTCAACTCTATACTTAGCTAAAAAAAATAATTAATGCACATTCTTTTTTCCTCCTTGGACAAACTTTAGAATGAAAAGTTCGTAAAACTTGTACAAGGTTTTAAAGCTTTTCAAATAATCGATGAAGGATGGTTATGTCAAATATGGATACAAATCGTAACAGATCAAATGGTACGAAAAGTGCAAATAAAACAAATCAACAGCGTCAGACACTTCATCGTGAGGAGTTTGGTGCTGAATTTGAGCTTGATTCAGCTTCAGCACAAATCAATAACTTTGCTGAAACACAAGGAAAAACAGATATCAAGCAACCAGTCAGTGAGAGGACTGCATGGCACTAATTTATATTTGACAACTATTCATGACATTGAGAGAAGGACTAAGGCATATGCCTTAGTCCTTTGATTATAGCCTGGGAAATATTGTGTTTATTTTCTTCCATACATATTATCAGAGCATTTCATAATACTACATCTAGAACAATGAAAACATTTTTAAGAAGGGAAGATATATACATTGGCTAAGCACTCCGATACAAGTTGGAAGCAGGATCATCCTAGCACATTATTTAGTAACTCCGTGCAAAAGGCGGATCGTCTATTAAAGCATGCAAAATCACATCCAGAGGAAATAGCAATAGAACATGCATTTAATCAGATTAAGCATGCTGAAAATGCACGTTTCAATGCAGAACAATATGGTGAGCATTTGGATACGGTTCAGCAAAATAAAGAATATCTAGAGCAGATTAAACAACAATTACATGAAATGAAAAATGATACTGAATAAAAAATAACAATAAACAACGGCTTAAATTCACGCAGTGAGGTTTAAGCCGTTGTTTAAATGTGATTAAATTAACACCAAACAATGATTTCATAGGGAGTGGTTTGAGAAGGAATACTCCTAGTGGTAGGACCATAAACAACAATGAGGTTTCGATTGGCAGGACTATTGGTAAAAGGCTGCCCATTTTTAAGTGAAATAATCGTAGTAGGAGAAAGGTTTAATTGTAATTGTCCATCACTACTCAGTAATTGTTGATTAAAGAAATCTACCTTTACATTATGATAATTGCTTTCTTTTACAATAATTAAAGCACGGTATTGTGGCGGGTAAATCATCGGTACAGGTGCATCTCCATCATAATATCCTGTTACCCATTCACCAGTTGTGACAATTTCACGATTAACAAAATAGGTGGAGGGAGAAATAATAAAATTGACGACCCCACCAGCACCATCTTCTAAGGTCATTATTTTATAACAACCATTCTTATCTCCGTTTTGCCCAACAGAAAAATCACTGACTTGAGTGATAACACCTCGAAAAGATTTAAAATTGACCATACCCATTCCCTTCTTACATATTTCTCATTTTTAGCGTATCATTTTAATTTATGTAGCATTGTAAAATTAGGTGACAGACAATGAATAGGATGCTATTTGATAGCAATCAACTTATACTAAACATGCTTACTATTAGGACAGAGGAGTGGCATCTATTGAATTGGATTTCTAAAAATAAGAAAATCTTTCTATTGTTAATTTTCGTTGTTATTGTTGTCGCTGGTATACTGGATATTAAATATGAGGGATTATTCTTTCAGCTATTACCTACATCAATACAAACATTTTTATCTAATTTATTTTGAAATGTGGAGAACCGTACCTAAAAGAGTGCGGTTTTTTCATTACCAGAATTTTTGCCACAACATGCAACCAATTGTTTGGATTATCTACTTTATAAGTAAGAGTACATAAAAGGAGAAAATGCAAATGGACGATGAAAAAATAGTTGCTTTATACATACAACGCTCACAGCAGGCTATTTTGGAAACAAGGAAAAAATATGGAGCATATTGTAGAGTAATAGCAAGAAGAATCTTGGCAAATTTGAGGGATGTTGAAGAATGTGAGAATGATGCCTACCTAGCTGCATGGAACACAATTCCTCCACAGATACCAAGAAAACTATCTATTTTTTTAGGGAGAATCATACGTAATATTGCACTTGATAAGCATAGCTATAATACAGCCAAAAAAAGAAACAATGAGTTTGAGGTCATTCTCACAGAGCTGGAAGAATGTCTAGCTTCTTCTCATACAGTAGAAACATCCTATGAAGCGGGTGAACTTGCTCAATACATTAGCCAATTTTTATATACCTTAGATGAACAATCTAGAAATATATTTATTCAGCGATATTGGTACTCCTATTCTATAAAAGATATTTCCTTACACTTTCAAATGAGTAGTAGTAAAGTTAAGTCCAACTTATTTAGAACACGTAATAAACTAAGATTTTATTTGGAAAGCGAGGGATTATATATATGAAAAAAGAGGAGTTATATCGTGAAATTGGATTTATAGAGGAAGAATTAATTGAAGCAGCCAACTATGAAGTAAAGAAGAAAAGTTTTTCTAAAAAATGGCTCGCTGTGGTAATAAGTATGATGATCGTAAGCTCAGTTTCTACTGCCACAATAGCAGCAGCTTACTATAAACATCAAAATAATGAGCTTTATATTCGTTATTTATCAGCAGAGGATATGGAACTAATGCCAGCTACAAAATATGATGCAGATAAATTTCTAAAAGCTCTAGATAGTGACAAAGAGGAGTATATCTATATTGCAATAAATAGGCTAGTAGAGAGCTATAATGATGAAAAGTTGAGAAATAAGGCGTTAAAGGCTATTCAGCCGTTTATACAAAGTGATAACAAAAAAATTGCAAATTCGGCTATTTTTGCTGTCGATATTTTATCGGGAAGCTTTAAAAGTCAGCAGGTATATAAATTAGCAGATGGGAGCGTCTTCTTTACTTTATTCAATAATTATTCAGATTACGGAAGCCAAAATGTTCTTTGGCGTATAAAAGATGATGTGCTAGAGGCATATTCTAGCTTCTCCAGTCCATCAATGTATATTAAAGAGATAATTCCTTCACCTGATCAGAAATTAATTGCTATTGTCACGAACTCTAATAAAAGTGAATTTGTTGAAGTCATCAATGTGGAAGAGCGAATGGTAAGCCCAGAGTTAGTAGAATCTTCAAGGGTTAAATATGGTGCTGAGCAAGGGTTAGATACTTGGATTCGAACAGATCATGAAAACTATAGCTATGTGGATCATCTTAGATGGAAGGGAGATGCTACAATAGAATTTGAAGCTAGTCTTTCCTATGATGATACGGCGATTATTAAAAACGTGGTAGTCACTTATGAAGTTAGCCAAAAGAAATTAACTGTTAAAGAAATTAAATAAGAAGCAGATAAAAACAGAAAACGTATTTAAAGGTTTTCTGTTTTTTCAATAGTATTGTAGAAATAAATCAATTAAAAAGGGAGTGAATGATATCAATGGCAAAATGGAAAATAGCCTTAGAAACGTTCCTGAAAGCATGGCAAGATAAAGAGGAAGTTGTAGGAGCGCTCGTATGTGGGAGCTATATTACTGGAAATCCCTCTAAGCGCTCTGATATTGATGTTCATATTATTTTGGCGGATAATGTGGGGTGGAGGGAAAGAGGGAATCGTGTTATTGATGGTTTTTTAATTGAATACTTTGCGAATCCACCAAGTCAAATTCGTGGGTATTTCCAAGATGATTTTAAAAAAAGAAGAACCATGTCGATGGTCCAATTTAAAACAGGTAGGATTTTATTTGATTATACTGGAATAATAAAAGACTTGAAATTTGAGGCAGAGGAATGGCTCGAAGAAAAATATAACACAATGAATGAAACGGTCTTAGAAATAAAAAAATATGAACTATGGGATGCACTAGATAATTTAAAGGATTGCTATGAGCAGGATAGAATGGACTTTTCCTTTACCTACCATAACTCATTAGCCAATTTATTTTTGGTGTACTGTCAGTTTTTAAATCTAGAAACGATACCCTTTTATCAAATCTATGCCTATCTTGAAGATCCAATTTACCTGCAAAAATATAGTAAGTCAGCATTTCCAGATGAGGACTTTAGAGAAATTTTTATGAGAGCAATGCATGAGGACAATGCTGAAAAGATGATGGCGTCATATGAAGCAGTAGTAGAGTATGTGCTCATACAAATGGGTGGTTTTCATATAGATGGCTGGCATATAAAAAGCCCAATCGAAAGTTTATCTGTGGAAAATTGAAAGTTAGTTCAGATACAAGACGAGCTCCATATTTATATGTTATTATACAGATATAATAATAAAAAGAACCTATTTTTTATGAAAATGTCAACCATTTTTAGGCCGATTATTCCAATAAGCTTAAATAATTCAATTTTTATCTAGAACAAAAAGTGATTTTTTTGCTTGAATTATGATTGGAAAGGCTCGAAAAAAGCTGATAACTCTCATATAAATAGTTGATATTTTATTCTTGAACTAATTGTGATAAACTGCAATAAGGTAATAATTGATACAGAAATGGTGTGCTCCGAGGTTGCTCCATGGCTACAGTACTTCTAAAGTGGGAGTGCTTACATCCTTTCTGCAAATCTTAACATATAAGGAAGGTAAAAATGAGTAACAGACAAATTAAATCAGATGTTATCTTAATTGGTGCCGGAATCATGAGTGCAACTTTGGGAACATTACTCAAAGAATTAGCACCAGATTGGAAAATTACAGTGTTTGAAAAGCTTGAAAAAGCAGGCGAGGAAAGTTCTCACGAATTAAACAATGCGGGAACTGGACATGCTGCGTTATGTGAGCTGAACTACACATCAGAGAAAAAAGACGGATCAATCGATATCAAAAAAGCGATTAATGTTAATGAACAGTTCCATGTTTCAAGACAGTTTTGGTCGTATCTTGTAAACAATAAGCTGATCAATAATCCACAAGACTTCATTATGCCTTTACCACATATGAGTTTAGTACAAGGGAAAGAAAATGTTGAGTTTCTAAAGAAACGTCATGAAACGATGACAAAAAATCCTTTATTTGAAGGAATGGAATTTTCTAATGACCCTGAAACACTAAAAAAATGGATTCCACTTATTATGGAAAATCGTCCTGCTGGTGAAGACATTGCTGCAACGAAAATTGACACTGGTACAGATGTTAACTTTGGTGCTTTAACACGTATGTTAATTGATCATTTAAAAGCAAAAGATGTAGATGTTAACTATAACCATAGTGTTGAAAGTTTAAAACAAGCTAGTGATGGTACATGGGAAGTACGTGTGCACGATTTAGATGGCTGTAAAATGGAATATCATTCAGCAAAATTTGTCTTCCTTGGAGCTGGTGGAGGAAGCTTAGAATTACTACAAAAATCAGGTATTCCTGAAGGGAAACATATTGGTGGATTCCCAATTAGCGGTTTATTCTTAGCATGTAATAATCCAGAAATAGCTGAACAACATCATGCAAAAGTATACGGAAAAGCAAAAGTTGGTGCTCCACCAATGTCGGTTCCGCATCTTGACACACGTTATATTGATAACAAGAAATCATTACTATTTGGACCATTCGCAGGTTTCTCTCCTAAGTTCTTAAAAACAGGTTCAAATATGGATTTATTTGCTTCTGTAAAACCGCATAATATCACAACTTTATTAGCTGCGGGCGTGAAAGAGATGGGCTTAACAAAGTATTTAATCCAACAGCTTATGCTTTCAAAAGAACAACGTATGGAAGAGTTACGTGAGTTCATTCCAAATGCAAAAAGTGATGATTGGGATATTATCGTAGCTGGACAACGTGTACAAGTAATTAAAGATACAGAAGCTGGCGGTAAAGGAACACTTCAATTCGGTACAGAAGTTGTAAGTGCTTCTGATGGCTCGATTGCAGCTTTACTAGGGGCTTCACCAGGTGCATCTACGGCTGTACATGTTATGCTTGAAGTTCTTAATAAATGTTTCCCTCAGCATATCAAGGAGTGGGAACCAAAAATTAAAGAAATGATTCCATCTTATGGTCTATCATTAGCAGAAAACCCTGAGCTTCTAAAAGAAATAAATGCAACAACAGATAAAGCACTTGGCTTAAAATAAAAATAAGTCATGGTAAGCGTTTAAGAAAGAGCTCTCAATCAGAATAGATTGAGAGCTCTTTTTAATTTGAATAAATTCTTTCCTGGGAAATTTTATATCCAATTGCCTTCTTTTTAATAAAAGAACCATCAAATTTGCTATAAATCTTGCCCTGTGTTTTATGACACTATAGCTCTATGTCCCATTGTGATATAGATGGTAGTTTTCTATACTTTTTATATACATAAGAAGGGAGCCAAACTATAGATGATTAAGCTACAAGATATTGGAACATTTTCAGAACTACCAGAGCTTGCAATGTATATCTATACTGGCAATATTACGGCGTTGCAGGCTATGAGGGATAAAGGTTGGAATATTGAAGAAGAGATATGTTTAAGTAAGCATACATCATTAAGCCCATTGGATTTAGCATTGATTGCACAAAGATTGGATGTAGTGAAATTATTAGTTGAATATGGGGTTAATTTAAATGTGGAAAAAAATCCTTCTTTTTTAAGAGCTGTTCGATATTGTAAAGAAAATATAGTACGTTACCTTGTTGAACAAGGAGCAAAATTAGATGGCTATAATCAAGTTGGATCTGGAGCCTATTCTCAGGCCTACTATGGCAATAAAAGAAATATCCCTCTTATTCATGAACTTGGGCTTGATATAAAGCAGCATGGAGGTCCTGTATTGCGTCAGGCTGTGTCGAATTTTGATAAAAAAACAGTCACTTATTTACTTGATCAAGGAGTAGATATTAATTATCAAAAGCCTGATATGGTCTATCCCTATGAAGCAACACCATTAACAGTTGCAACAAGAATGGGAAATATAGCTATGGTGAACTATTTGATTGAACGAGGTGCAAACGTCACTTTAGCGGAGAAAGATGGTGAGAGAGCTTATACAATTGCTGTACGTATGAAAAATGTGGAACTAGCAAATTACTTAAAGGCTCTAGAACCAATAGAACTCCATACTATTGAAAACAAAAAAGAGACATTGAAAAAATACAAGTTACCAGATGAATTGATTAATTTTCTGACAGGAGATCGACTGCATCTTGAGCTTGCACCAAATGATTATGATATTCACTTTATCGATTTTTTCAAACTAACTGATACAATTGAGATGAAACTAGGTCATAGAGAGCTCCTCCTTCTTTCCGCAAATATCGACAATTACTCTGATTTGCAAATAGTCTGGAACCCAAAAGGAGAAGGCCATATAGGGTGCTATGATGTGGAGCATGAGGAGTATGCTAATTTATGTAGTTTTAAAGAATTTATTGGTAGACCTGAAATATACCTTATCCGTTTTCTTGAAGGAGAACTATAGCAATGTTTTAAGCTACTGATAAAAATGTGAATCAACTGATTAAATGAGCCTCCCTGCTATTCAACTTAAAAGTCGATGAGAGTAAGCATATTCTTTCTAAGAAATATGCTTACTTTTTATTGCTCTATATACGAAGAGTTGACAAACAAAAAACAATAGAACGTTTAATATATATGGCACAAAAGAACAACAGTAGGGCTATTAACAGGGCGAAGGGGATGCTGAACATAACAGGAAGTTCTACGCCATACCAAAGGCCCATTTTAATTTGATCCACTCCGAATGTTCGTAAAAAACCAGCGAGTATGGATAAGCCAGCGCTTAAAAGTAATCCAACATAAAGTACAGATAATACCACTAAAGCTAATGAGCAAAAAAAAGTCTTTAGCATTTTTAGAAGTATCATTCTTTTTCCCTCCGTATAATGTGGTGCACCTTTGAACTCGAAGCTATCGAATAATCATCCGTATAGTAAAGTGTCCCAATCACACTATTTTCCCCAACATGGACGACTTCCCCTTCCACAAACTCTGCATTCGTATTAGATAATTGTAGGTGTTTTCCACTAATTGTGTGACAGCGTAATATTTTTTTAAATAACGGAAGAAGGGTTATCCTATCCTTTTCTATTACCACATTTTCAGCCCTTAACCTGTCAATTCCGCTTTCTCCCGATAACTTCAAATGAAAGTGATGAGCGATTATTTCCGCAGCCTTGACTATTCCAATGGCATCAAATTGCTCGCTCTGTAATTTCTCTTCAACCATTAGCTTTCCAGAACTATTGATTTTTTGGATAAAACCATTACGTATTTTAATATTCCCGGCATTTGTAAGTTCTCCGATTTGGCAATAATCCTTTAACTTACACGAGCCAGTACTATTAAATATCTGCGCTGTAACTGGATAATAGAAGGAGCTATGACCATGAGTGGACACTTTTATTAAGTGTACTTCTTGTTGTAACGATACAGCGCCTCGAATGTTTAATTGTTCATAATCAGCATCCAAATGTTTAACGGTGCCATTCGTTTGTGTAAGGGTACGGAGTTTTTGAAACATAAAGTCACCTCATTATAATTTAATTAATATATATTTTAATAATTAAAATATATATTAATTAAATTATATGCTACTTCCATTTGTCAAGAACAAAAGCACTGCTTAAATTAAACAATAAAAAAAGGATTTCAATTTGTTGAAATCCTAAAAAATTTTATTCATTAATTGGTTTACTTCGCGTAAGATGTTGGCCATGTCTATGAGTTTATCCTGAGAAAACTTTAAAAAGATTTCTTGAACCTTCATGTCACCAATATTGGTTAAAGCCATTTTGACCACACGTCGATCATTATTTTCTCTAATTCTTTGTATGAGTTCGAGTTTTTCCAGTTTATCGCACATGGAAGTTACAGCTCCGGGTGTTACACTAAAGAATTCAGCAATTTCTGTTGCCTTCATCCCATTATTTATTTTTAGCTGTAGGAGTAATATTAATTGGTTTTGTGATAACGCCTCTCCTTCAGATAAAAGATCTACAAACATTTTCGACTTCTGCTGTATTTCCAGCATTTCTTTCATAATAATTTCTACATTGTTTAGATTTTCTGGCATATAATCACGTCCGCTAAAATATTTAATAATTAAATTATATAGCAATTAAATAAATGCTACCAAGTGTAGAATTACTTTAAGAAATATTTATTTTTTAAAAGTCGTACGCATCCATTCGAAAAATCTCTCTTTTTCTTCGAACTGGGGGTAGTGAGCAGATTGTTCATATGCTATGAATTCCTTTTTCTTCGCGATAATTTGGTCGAAGTACTTTTTAGCGCTATTCGATGATGTTTGATAATCATAATCCCCCATTACAAAATAGAAGGGAAGAGTCAGTGAATTGACTTTCGCAGGAAGTGGGGACTGCAAGACTTCGTTTACTAAGACTTCTTGCGATAGGGATATCCCCTTGCTATAGCGAATAATATCTAACAAATTATATTCGGTACTAAAAAGCATCCCTAACATATTTCCATCAGGGTTAGTAATAAGTCTTGTAGCTCCACCGTATTTGCTCACTAAATGACGAGGCGTAAATGTTTTACCACTACTAATTTCCTCCATTAATCTCTGTAAATGTGCAACATCCTCTGTGTTACTCTTAAGCTGAGCCTGTTTGATCGTAAAGTGTAAACTGTCCATCTCACTTTCAACGGTATTACTCATTTGACCAATCCCTACATAGGTCTCATATTTATCAGGAGCTTTAGCAGCTGCTTGTGTGGCAATATAGGTACCGTAGGAATGACCAATTAAGATAATTTTTTCTTTATCTAGATGATTAGCAATATAGTCAGTCAGTGCTAGTAAATCCTCCACAAGCAAATCAGATGAAAGATTTGAGTAGTCCTCAAAAAAATGATAAGACTTCCCACTAGCCCTTTGATCATAATTTACCACTGTAAATTCGGTTTCCAATAAATCTTGATATTTTTTAGCGTAGGGTATTTCAGAGCAACCTGGTCCGCCATGGACAAAGATGATGACAGGATTATTTTTGTTATGGCCCCGTATCATAATTTCATGGTCACTGCCGTTAATTTCTACCTGTTCTAGCGTACTGATGCTGTTCATGTCCTCTATAGATGATGTCCATGTTGGAAATACAAGTGCTAATAATAGTAAGGAGGTCATAATCAAGACAAGATATTTAATGAACTTTTTAATCCTTTTCATACAATACCTACTTTACATGCGTTTCATAAAGCTAGCATGATACATTTTTCTTTTATACACATAAAAATACATACTCAGAGGCCACCAAAGTGTAACAAAAATAGGGTAAATCGCCCATATAACGCTTGGTGAAGAAACAACATTTACTGTAATGAAAAAGATACTAATTAGTATCGTAGCTGTAACGGAGAATGCTACAAAGGTTTTTCGTTGCGCGTGATATAAAGCTAGAGGCCACCATATCACTAAAAAAGCAGGATAAATTGCCCAAGGATATTGAGGAGATACAATCATATTCAATATAGAGTAATAGATGATGGTAGAAGCACATCCAATTAGAGCTGTTTTTAACGTTTTTGCCTTTTCATCTAAGTACATGAGGATTGGCCACCAGATAATTGGATAAATCGCATAGACAAACCATAAATGATCTGGTGCGTAAATATAATTTTCAACTATTAGAAATGTAATAATTAAGGCACTACAAACAATTGAGTATTGTTTATACAATTTTTTAGCCATAAAGAATAACGTAATAGGCCAAAGCAGTAGCAATAAGCATGGATATACAAACCACATTGTTTGAGGAGATGTCGTATAATTAACAACCCCTAAAAAAATCATTGTCATCAAGCTCCCCGCTATAGAAAAGTTAATAAAGTTCCTCATGTTTATTCACCCCATTTCTTACGAGACCACACAAAGTACATCGATAAAGGCCACCAAAGAATGGCGAAAATCGGATAGATTGCCCAAATAGTATGTGGTGTGTAATAAAGATTAATAAAAATAAAAAATGCAATGATTAAGCCACTACCCCAAATTGAAAATTCTAAGTTTAATTTAGCCATGTTTTTCTTTGCTGGTTCTTTAACACCTAACTCTTGCTTTAAGTCTTCGATATCTCCAAATTCTACAATGGCTTTATTAATGGCATCCTCTTGTTCTTTACCTTGGTCCATCAAATAAAATACTTTTTCTTCAAGATTTTCAATGATTTCTTGTTTAACCATTTCCGTTTCGTTAGTTCGAGGAATGTCTTTAAAAAGCTCATCAATATGGTTTTTTATTCTTTTCATTCTAAGCCCTCCATAAATAAATCGATTATTTCCTTTACTTCCGACCATTCTTTCACTAGCTCATTTAAATAGGCCTTACCTAATGATGTAATACGGTAATACTTTCTTTTGCCTCCATGTGAGACATCTCCATAATAGGCTTCAATAATTTCTTTTTTTTCGAGACGTTGAAAAACTGCATACAAAGTTGCTTCCTTGATTTGAAACCGATTGTTTGTACGGAGACTTATTTCCTGAGAAATTTCGTAGCCATAACGGTCTTTTTCTGAAATTAACCGTAAAATAATCGAATCCAAATGTCCTCGGATAATATCACTGCGAACCATAAGTCACCTACTTTTTTTATTGCTCTATCTGTCAGAGTAATAGTAGCAAACATTACTCTGTCTGTCAAAGTAATTTATTTCCCTTTTTTTACAATGATGATGAGATTTTCAATAAAAAAACCCATTCGCTGAAAAGCCCAAAAGGACTATTTCATAGCGAATGGAGTTCGAGTACTCTTTTTACATATACAATGCAGCAAGGAAAATCCCTAAAGACTCCTCGTAAATGTCATCAAACTGGCTGATTGGTAAAGGATTTGTACCACTTCCTAATTCAACAGTGAAGCCTGGTCTACGCCAATCTTGAATAAACCAATCTTTATAACCAGCATAGCTTCCAGCAGATTGAACGGGCTCATAGCCACTTACTCTACTAAATTCATTTACAAGCACCTCTGATTCTGGGGGCTCTAGATTTTCAAAACCCCAATATATGACACGTCCCTGTGTATGAAAGGCTAATACTCTTGAAAAATCACGTTGCTTGGTCAAATCAGCCATTGCAATGGCTTCAGGTTCAGATAGTGGTCTTTCACCACCATAATCTCTTGGCCCTGGTGTTTTTGGATTACGGGCACTTTCAAGCTCCCATTTGGCAGGGAATTGGTCATTCAAATCAATTCCATGAATATTTGCTTTCCAGCCAGAAAAATCAGCGTTATCATTATTCCATGCAATTAGTTGATTTCTTAATGCTTCATCATTTGGTGGGCCTTGTATTACTAAATCTACGCCATCAGGATTTACCATAGGAACGATGGAAAGGAATGTTTGCTGATAAAGAGAAAATGGAGAAATTCCACGAATACTACTTTGATTGGTGAGGGCGAGCAAATAGTCATTTAAAAATGTTAGAATAATAGGTGTAGTAATCCATTCGTTTGCATGGAAGGAGCCATTATAGTGTACACGTTTTGCACCATGGCCAATCGACAGCTCAGGTAGCTCCTTCCCTAAAACGGAACTGCCAATGTTTGAGCTATGAAGAAAAGGATATGCATCAAGGAGCTTTCTGAGATCATTTATCATATGGGTATACGTGTAAGTTTGCTTACCTTCAACTAAACGCCATGTGATACGTTGGGGTATGCGAATTATTTGACCGATTTGTAATCGATTTGGATTGAGATCAGGATTAACAAGCAATAGGGCGACTAGGGGGAGGTTTCGGCTCTGGGCAATCTGCCAAAAAGAGTCTCCTTGTTTAATTTGATAGTTGTTGGTCACAAAACCAGGAATACGAACCCGTTGTCCAACTCTTAAAAATTGGGGGTTTATATTTTCATTAGAATCTAAAATGAGTTGAAGAGGAATTTTAAATACCTTACTGAAATGCCAAAGTGAATCTCCTGGTCTTACGATAATATCCACATGTTTTCTCTCCTTAATTAGAAATGGTTCAATATAAAATGTATATGAAAAATACAGAGACTTATTGATACAAAATCAGCAAAATTTCTTTATGATGAATCTAAAATAGGAGAAAATGAGTTATTTTTACATGTATACTAGTAATCATACTAAAGTAAAAGAAAGGTAAAGGTAGGAAAACCAAATGTTAAATAGATTAAAATTGGGTATACGCTCAAAGATTTCATTAGGTTATATCGTAATCATTCTTTGCCTACTTGCGACGGTTGTCATATTAAATAATCAAATTACATCTTTGCAGAAGGAAAGAAATTTTATTATTAAGTACGATTCCAATGTTCTAACTTTAACGAATGAAATTGAAAAATATATTTTGGATATGGAATCAAGTCAGCGGGCTTTCATCATTACGGGTAAGCAGAGTTATCTGGAACCCTATGATAATGCAGCTGAAAATTGGAAAATAGATTTTAATGAACTCTATCAACAAATGAAAGATAAACCAGCTCAGCAGGACAAACTTAAAGAGATAGAGGAAACAATTGAACATTGGGTTGCAACGTCAGGCGAACCAACTATTCAATATAAAAAGGATAATAATGTAGAAGCATTAAATGATTTTTTTAAAGTGGATAATGGTCGTCAGGATATGGAAAAAATGCGCAAATTATTCGATTCATTCCGTGCCACTGAAAATGCTTATACACAGGCAAAGGCAAGTCAGTTAGATAAGCAAAATAGTAAATTAACTAGTGCTCTATTTGGGATCTTAATTTTAGTTTCTACAATAGCTATTGCTATCGCTAGTGGCATTTCCCGTTCAATTGTAAAAACGATAACGGAAGTAACACAAACAATTCAAGAAATAGCAGCTACAAAAGGTGATTTTACAAGAAGAATCCATGTGAATACAAACGATGAAGTGAATGAACTTGCTAATGCAACGAATACGCTTTTAGAGTCCGTCGAAAAGAGGGAATGGCTACAAAGCAATGTAGCTGAAATCGTGACAAATTATCAAGGTATTTCAGCAATTACAAAATTAGCGGAGACCTTCCTATCAGAAGTAGCACAGAAAACCCAAGCATCCCTTGGCGCATTTTATGTTCGGGAAGTAACAGAGAACCAAGTACAGTTTGTGAAAAAGGCTGCTTTTGCTGACACGGATGATTGTGTTGGCATGGAGAGTTTCAAAATAGGACAAGGGTTAATCGGTCAATGTGCATTAGAAAAGAGAGTGCTATTCTATGATAATATTCCGAGAGACTATCGTTTAATCAAAACGGGATTAGGTGAAATTAGACCACAAAATATTTTATTGATTCCTGTCATTTTTGAAAATGAAGTTATAGCGGTTGTTGAAATAGCAACAATGGCTAAATTCAGTAAGTTACAGCAAGAATTAGTGAGACAGGTTACTGAAACCTTTGGACTAACAGTTAATAGTGTTTTAGGGCGTATGGAAATTGTACGTCTATTGAATGAATCTAGAGCAATGACAGAGGAATTACAGGTCCAATCAGAGGAGCTTCAAACACAATCAGAGGAATTACAAATGCAGACAGAAGAGCTGACTATGATTAATGAGCAGCTTGAGGAACGCACGAAAGAGGCAGAGTCCAAATCAAGAGAGCTAGAGAAAGCGAAGAAGGAATTAGAAGAAAGTGCAGAGCAGCTTATCCTTAACTCTAATTACAAATCCGAATTTTTAGCGAATATGTCACATGAATTAAGAACACCTTTAAACAGCATATTAATATTATCTGAAATGCTAGCAGAAAATAGCCAACACAACCTAACAGACGAGGAAGCAGAGTTTGCTAAAGTTATTCATTCTTCAGGAGAGGACTTGCTAGCTCTAATCAATGACATATTAGATTTATCTAAAGTGGAGGCCGGGAAGCTTGATATTATTTTTAATGAAGTGAATATGAGCGAAGTACCTGTACAAATTGAACATACCTTTGCGCCAGTTGCGAGGAAGAAAAACTTAGCATTCCATATTTCAAAGGCAGATCATGTAGTGGATGTATTCTATACGGATGAGAAGAGATTTCAGCAAATCTTAAAGAATTTATTATCGAATGCCTTTAAATTTACTGAGCAGGGATCTGTCACATTAGACATTAACCAGCTTACACCTCAACAACTAACAAACAATATGCAGGATATAAGTACGGATTGGTTAGAAATTACTGTTTCAGATACAGGAATAGGTATTCCAAAAGACAAACACCAGCTAATTTTTGAATCATTCCAACAAGCAGATGGAGCTACGGTCCGAAAATATGGTGGAACGGGTCTTGGTCTTTCTATTTGTAAGGAATTTGCAAAATTACTTGGTGGATGGATTACATTACAAAGTACTGAAGGACAAGGTAGTAGCTTTACGTTAACGATTCCGAGTCTACCAAATGGAATTGAAGAGGAGCATTGCCAAAAGCTTGCCATGAACGAAGTGGCAGTGACGACGGTGGAAGAGGAACAAATCAAAGAGCAGCCAGTAGCAATGGAAGAAGCCCTTCAACATGAGGTTGAGGTGTTTCAAGGGAAAAATATTTTAATAGTTGATGATGATAACCGTAATATTTATGCGTTGAAAACGGCATTAGAAAAAAGAGGCATGCATATTCTAGTTGCCAAAGATGGACTAGAATGTTTAGAGGTCTTGCAGGCTAATCCAGATATCGATCTTGTTCTGATGGATATAATGATGCCTAATATGGATGGCTATGAAGCAATGACTATTATTCGTCAGCAAATGAAACGTATCGATTTGCCAATCATTGCATTGACTGCTAAAGCGATGAAAAATGACCGTGATAAATCATTGCAGGCAGGTGCATCTGATTATATTAGTAAGCCATTAAATTTAGATCAATTAATATCAGTTTTAAGAGTATGGTTAGTTTCTAAGGGGAGTTAATGAACATGGAACAACAATTTCAGCCTTTGGAGCAAAATATACAATTAAATAAGCATACAAATTTAGAAATTGATTTGTTACTAGAAGCTATTTATCGTTTATCGGGTTATGATTTTCGGCAATATAATCGTTCATCCATTTCACGCAGAATCTACAATAGGATGGGAATAAATAACATCTCAACGATTTCACGTGTACAAGAAAAGGTCATTCATGATAAAGAATTTTTAGAGCAGATATTAAACGATTTTTCGATAAATGTAACAGAGATGTTCCGCAACCCAAGCTTTTTTAAGGCCTTTCGTGAAACGGTCATCCCTGTTTTACGAGAATATCCAGAAATCCGTATTTGGCATGCAGGCTGTGCAACAGGTGAAGAAGTATATTCTATGGCTATCTTGCTTCAAGAAGAGGGGCTAATAGAGAGATCTGTAATTTATGCAACAGATATGAACGAGCAAGTATTAGAAAAAGCTAAGAAGGGGGCCTTTCCAATTCATAAAATGCAGGCATATACAAAAAACTATATGCTTGCTGGAGGTGCCCATGCTTTTTCAGAATACTATCAAACAGATTATCAATATGCTTACTTTCATCCAACATTATTGAAAAATATTATTTTTGCTCAACATAATTTAGTAACAGATCATTCATTTAATGAATTTCATGTTGTTCTGTGCAGAAATGTTCTTATTTATTTTTCACCTAAGCTTCAGAGCCAGGTACATCAATTATTTTATGAAAGTCTAAGTGACAAAGGTTTTTTATGCTTAGGGGATAAAGAAACATTACGATTTGAAGAGGTTATTTCAAAGTATAAGGAGATTTCTGGAAACGAAAGAATTTATCAAAAAATGTATTAATGAGTAAGAGGCTATCTTTAACGGATAGCCTCTGCTTTTTTATATAGTATTAGTGCTAGCTTGAATCATTAAAACACACATGTCATCAGGCTGATTCTCTTGTTTATCCTTAGGCAAAAGGTTATCGATTAGGCATTGTGAATAATCCCACTTTGAGGATGTTAGCGTTTGCAAATGCTTTTCTGATTCTAATTCACAGGGTCCCATTGCCTCTAATACACCGTCTGTAAATAACACGATTTGAATGTCATGCTCATATTGAATATATTGCTTTTTCACTTTTATTTCATCGAAGAAACCGACTGCACAGCTACCCTGATCTAATGGAATACATGTTTTTTCATCGATTAGTGCATATCCAGGAGGATGGCCAGCATTTATGTACTCGACTGTTTTTTGCTCTGTATCAATGATTAAATAAATCGCTGTAAAATAATAAAGATTATTCTCTTTCCCATCTTGTAATAGCGTCATATAACGATTCAGTTCTTGGATGACAAGTTCAGGTTCCACCAATTGCTTAACCGCCTCTCTTAGAACAGAGGAGATGAACATACAAACCAACGCTGCAGATATACCGTGACCCATCATATCCAATAATATAATGGCATAACGATGATCGTCTATTTTGTACCAATAATACATATCTCCTGCCAAATTAGAGGATGGTAAATAAGAAACTTCAATACGGATGTCCCTCTCATTTAACGGTGGGCTAAGAAGACTCCTTTGTACATGGGTTGCTAAATCTAGTTCATATTGTATTTTCTTTTCATGCTGTGTGTGCCAGTCTAATTCTGCCTTTAAACGTAAGGCAACACGCATTCTGGCAAGCAACTCTGTTTTATTAATTGGTTTAGTAATATAATCTACACCACCAATGTCTAGGGCTTCTGCCAGTTTGTTTTTATCCTCGAGTGCTGTAACAAAAATGATTTGAATATCTTTTAATCTCTCATTTTGCTTAATGCGTTTGCAGGCCTCAATACCATCTACTTCCGGCATCATAATATCTAACAAAATTAAATCTACTGAATTTCCTGTCGGATTGGGTGAATCTAATTGTAAATAATCAAATAGCTCATAAGCAGATGAAAGAGAAACACAGTTATCATAACCTGCATTTTTTAGTATTTTCTCAATGACAAATAAATTGACTTGATTGTCATCTACTAGAAGAATGGTCATAGTACTTTCCCCTTACTCTGATTGAATTGTGCAGATTATTTTTCACATATATAAAATACTTTCAACTTTATCATTATACAAAACATCAGAGAATAAAGGTATTTTGGCGATTTGATTGTATGGTTTACTAGGTATATGAAAAGAAGGGCGTTATATTTTCGCTTTTTTAAATCCTTGGTAGATATCAAATACATTTGCTAAAACAGCAATAATCATACTGACAAGTAGGATTTTATCAATAGTGAAGGCAACTTTAGCTGAGGTTGTTTCTGTAATAGCCGCAATATAAGGTATAGAGGCGCTGTGAATAAAATCTTGGTGTATCGCTATTAAAATAAACACAATTGTTCCTACACTTTGAAGTAGTGCATTAGTGATGGCGATAGGCATTGTCCACTGTCCTGCACGCCATTTTAATAAGGTTAAAGTTAGGCTTAGGATAATACATAGTAAGACCATGGGAACAAACGATTGTAAAGTATTTTGATTAAAGATAGGCATAACAAATTTCAAGCTGCCGTTGTCATTCGTTGTATAAATACCTAAAAGACGATAGGCATTCCAGTAAACAAAAGAAAAAATAAGTATTCCTAAAAGGCTAAAAATCGTATCACTTATAGGAATGATTTTATCTTTGGGAATCTTTTTAATTTGTATTAAATCATCAGGTGACCATGGCTTGGTATCTCTCAGAAAAGGGATCGAAAGCTTTTCAGCCCCAGAACGGTCCTTAATGATAAAAATAACCGTAACCCAAAACAAAACGTGAAATAACACAGCAATAATTGCAACAATCATCCCTACAAATGCTGTAATAATGGTTGTGAGAAGTGCTTCTTCTCCAGAATAGAGAACCATCTTCTCTATTATTTGAACAATGATCGTAATAAGAATTGCCCAAGGAATAATTAGCTTGATGGTTCTTGTATATTGTTCAAAATTCTTTGGACCAATTAAAAAGTGGGGAGTATCCTGATAGCGTGCAGCAACTTCTGAAGGGCTTCCAAGCTTCTTAATTACTTCCTTCACCTCAGATTCTGTATATTGCTCTGGCAACATATCCTCAATAGTAGCCTTTAGTTCAACCTTGATTATCTCACGTTTATTTTTATGTAGCCTTTTAGTCACTTCGTGAATATATGAATCAATTAAAGTCATACATTTTCCTCCTTTAATCATTTTCAGTACTCATTAATTAGTCGTGGTAATATATGTTATTATGGGGTATAAAAATTAATATGAAAAATTCGTGAACAACATGCAACAATTTGAAAATGGAGGGGACATGATGAGGGTTGTAGAGAAATTATTAAAAGAGCAAGATTTTGTAGCCTTTGTGAATATCGTTGTAGGAGCGTATCCAGGAAGATTGAATGGAACACAAATAACAAAAGAACAGCTGAAAAAGCTCTTTATGCAAAATCAGAGCAATGATGAATCTCTTCATTATTATGGACTTTGGGAAAATGACAAACTCATTGGTGGTATGCGACTACATGACTTTCAAATGAATCTGTTCTCTAAAATGCTACCAATTGGTGGGGTAGGACTTGTTGCAGTTGATTTATTACATAAAAAAGAGAAGGCTGCAAAAGAATTAATCCAACATTTCTTTAACATCTTTTTAGAAAAAAATATTCATTTTTTGGCCTTGTATCCGTTTAGACCAGATTTTTATAAAAAAATGGGTTTTGGCTATGGACCGAAAATCTATCAATACTTGGTAGAGCCTTCAAGCTTCCCGAAAGGACCAACCAAAAAGCACCTTAAATATTTGACAGTTGAAGATCAACAACAGCTAGTAGATTGCTACAACAGGGTAGTAGCAAAAAAACATGGGATGTTTCTTAAAACACAATCGGAACTATCTTTTATTTTTAATAATCCAGATAACTATGTGATTGCAATGGAACAGGAAGGTACAGTTCAGGGCTATATTGCCTTTTCTTTTAATAAACAAAGCGATAGTAATTTTATGCTAAATAATTTGGTCATTAAGGAGTGGATCTATGAAACTCCGGAGGCTTTGCTAGAGCTTAGTACATTTTTAAACAGTCAAGCAGATCAAGTAAACCGAATCGAATGGAATACACAAGAAGAAAATGTCCATTTCTTTTTAGAGGATGTAAGAAATGGCACAAATCATTTAATTCCAAGTGTCTATCACGCAAGTGCCGTGTCAGGAATTGGTCTAATGTACCGTATCATTAATGTGAAGGGCTTTTTTGATGAGCTACTAACACGCAATTTTAACGGTGTCACTTTGACCTTTAAATTGAATGTTATGGATTCGTTACTGGCAAAAAATAATCAGCAACTTATTGTTGAGGCTGTTAATGGTACAATTAAAATGCTAGAAAGTGATAGCTATGATGTTGAAGTAACGATAGATGTAGCTGAGCTTTCATCACTAGTAATGGGCGTAGTAACGGTCCAAGAGCTATTTATGCTGAGTCGAATACAGATTAGTGATAATCAGTATTTACAGGCTTTACAGCAATTCTTCTATGTGTTTGAAAAGCCCACATGTATATCTGCATTTTAGAATGGGCGTGAGGTCTTTTAATCTTTTTTAATGAGAATGGAAGAACGTGTTGGCCTTTCAAGTGGCGTTATATTAATAATAAAGTAGCTTATGATTAGTATGAGGATAATTAATGAATAAATTAACGTATTTAGAGGATGATCATGCTCCACAATAATTAGTCGAATCATTGCTGTGATACCTATATAGATAAAATAGCGAAGTGGAAAATGGTAATCCTCCTTAAAGTATTTAATGATCATTGTGATGAATTCGAAATATAAAAAGAAAATAAGAATATTGGCAAGGAATAGTTTATAATCACCATCTTCCTTAGCGAATAGTAATATTTTAAGAAATTCAATTAGCTCCTTAAATAATAAAAAACAGAGAATCAGTGCTAATAGTACAAGGCAAACATTGAGAAAGAGCTGTAGAGATTTTGGCACAGCTTTAATGAGCTGTAAATAAGTCGTATTTTTTTGCTTCATCCAATTCCTCCAATCGGTTTTGTAAATACATCATCATATGGTCGAGTAGTAGTGTTTTATGATATAAATATAACAATTTGTCGTAAATCTTTTCTTAGTATTTTGTAAAGTTTTGGTATATTTTAATGAAAGAAAGTTTTCAAAATAATTTAGTGGTATGCTAAAATAGATGTGCATGAATATAAAATATAAAAGGGGTTTTTAAAATGGCAAAATCTGCAAAAACTGATGCGAAAATTACACCAGAACGTTTAGAAGAAGCGTTAAATGTTCGTGATCGACTTATTATCGAGCTACTGGTACAAGTACTTGATGAAAAGCTAGTAATTGAGCGTCCTGTATTACGTGAACGTCTAGGGAACCTTGTAGATCTTGCAGATCACGATGCAGAGCTTAAGGAAACAATCCACGCAGTAATTAACAAACTATAATGTAAAAGAGGAATGCTACGGATATGCGTAGCATTCTTTTTTATATAGTATTTTATCATGTAAAGCGTTCTACCAAGTCGTACATGCGCTCTGCCTCTGTATGAAGCTCCATAGAGGAGTGCATGATAGATGTCACTGCTGACTTTTGTTCGTCAATAGAAGCGTTAATTTGTTCGGTAGCTGCGGCAGATTGTGTAGCGACACTTGCTATTTCATTGATGGCGTTCATCACGACTATTCGATTTTCCGCCATGTCATTCATTCCTTTGTCTAAAGAAACAAGGTGCTTTGTAATGCCATGAATGGAGTCTGCTAGGAAAGTAAAGGCTCCCTTTACTTCCGTAATCGACATGGCCTGATTTTGTGACAGTTGGAGCGTGTGTATCATTTTTGAATCTGAATTAGCGGTATCGACCTCAATGCGCTGTAATAGGTTTCTAACCCGATTAGTAGCTTCATTCGTATCCTCAGATAAATGACGGACTTCCTCAGCTACGACAGCAAACCCTTTGCCATGTTCACCTGCACGGGCTGCTTCAATACTTGCATTTAGTGCTAAAAGATTTGTTTGTTCAGAAATGGATGTAATTGTTTGTACGACTTGATGAATTTCTTTCATTTGGCTTGTCAAACTTGAGAAAGTTGTTCTTAATTCCTCAATCACTTGCGTAAACTCACTTGAATTTTGAAGTAATACATCGACTTTTTGTCTACCGTTTTCTTGTGATTGATTAATGATATTCATATTTTCTGTAATCTCACTATATTTATCTGTAGCATTTGAGATAAGTGAGGACAGTGTTTCTACTTTACTAATGGCCATTTCTGCTTCCTCAGCTTGTACTACAGCTCCCTTAGATATATCATTGATGGCTTGATGAATTTCATCAGCAGAAGCAGTCGTCTCCTCAGTAATAGCACTCAGCATTTCTGAAGAAACGCGCATTTGGGACGCACTATCTTTTGTATTGTTGACCATTTCGTGTAAGCTATGTTTCATATTATTCACGTTACTAGCTAGTATACCTAGTTCATCTTCTGTAGTAACAGGTATGTCATCACCAGTTAGCTTGCCTTTAGCAATATCAGATGTAATGACCATAATTTTTCGTATATAGGTTGTCATTCGTCCAGAGAAGAACCAGAAGAGTGATACACCAATAATCGTTGCAAGGATGGTCATGCCTAGTGTGTAGTATAAAACGTTATTCGTACCTGCATTAAAGTCCATTTCGTATGTACCAGCTGCTATAATCCAGCCCCAATGCTTGTCCTTTTCTACATACGTTATCTTAGGCGCAACGATTTCAGGATTTGAGGGAAGGGCCCAATCATAACGTACATATCCTCCTCCAGCATTTGCTGCTTCAATCATTTCTCGTACAAAATAGCGCCCATCCTCTGTTTGTAAATCTGAAATATTTTGTCCTTCTAGGGATGGATGAGTTTCAACCATACCACTATCTTGGAAAGCATAGAAATAAAAATTATCACCATATTTAACAGGATTATCAATGGATCTTTTGTTATCTTCAATTTTATTACCAACGATCTGTGTTCTAGCACTTTCCTGAGCTTCTTCTAGCGTTAATTTCCCATTTTGAACTTGAGTATCTAATTGTGCAATTAGTTCAAGTATGCCAAGTGTGCCATTTTTAAGACTATCTCGACCTACCTGATCGAGTTCTCCTTTCACCACCATATAATTGACGGTTCCAACTAGTCCTGTTGATAGTAGAATAACTATAATAGCAAGACTAACAAGTTTATTACGTACTGATTTCATAAGATACAACCCCCGTTCCTTCATTCCTTCAATATAGTTCTATTATAATATATAATTTTTTAATAAAATAGAAAATTCTGAAAATAAATACGGTATTTTAAGTGAAATAGGTCCAAAAAAATCACCCCAATCAAGAGTAAAAAGCAGCTCTTAATTGGGGTGATGTTGAAGCATAATATAGCAGGTTTACATCGATTAATACACTTTATCTCCATTGAAAATAGAGTTCTTTACGATTACATAATCAACATTGCGAATAGCCTCTAGCTTTGTGCCACCAGCATATGAAATAGATGACTGTAAATCTTGTTGCATCTCGATTAATGTATCTTTGATGCTACCTTTATGTTCAACGTACATTTTCTTACCTTCGACGTTTTTACGTTCACCTTTTTGGAATTCAGAAGCAGAGCCGAAGTATTCCTTCACTGTTCTACCCTCGATTTCGATTGTTTCACCAGGTGACTCTTCATGACCAGCGAATAATGAACCGATCATTACCATTGAAGCACCAAAACGTACAGATTTAGCGATATCTCCATGTGTACGAATGCCACCATCAGCAATAATTGGTTTTGTAGCAGCCTTTGCACACCAACGTAGTGCAGCTAGTTGCCAGCCGCCAGTACCAAAACCTGTTTTGATTTTAGTAATACATACTTTACCTGGTCCAATCCCAACTTTTGTTGCATCTGCACCAGCATTTTCAAGCTCGCGCACCGCTTCAGGTGTTCCTACATTACCTGCGATAACAAAGCTTTTTGGTAAATGCTTTTTAATATGCTGAATCATACGAATAACAGCATTTGAATGACCATGTGCAATATCAATTGTAATAAAATCAGGTACCAAATTAGCAGCTGCTAATTCTTCAATAAATGTATATTCCTCTTCTTTTACACCAACGCTAATAGAAGCAATTAAGCCATTTCCTTGCATTTCTAGAATAAAGTTTCGACGAGTTTCTGGTTGGAAACGGTGCATGATGTAAAAGTAACCGTTTTCAGCAAGTTTCTTTGCAAGATTTTCATCGATAATTGTTTGCATATTTGCAGGTACTACTGGAAGTTTAAAAGTGTGACCACCTAAAGTAACAGAAGTATCACATTCTGAACGACTTTCTACAATACATTTTGCGGGAATTAGTTGAATATCCTCATAGTCAAATACGTTATCCATTATATACACTCCTAAAATACGAATATTTTTTAAGATTTAATTTAAATTGTTCGCCATTTGGTAATTTACATGATTTTTGAGTAAATGTCAAAGCTTTTGTGAAAATAAATAAAAAATTTAAAAAGAAAGGAGACAACTTACTTTGAAGATGAAATATTCTAGTTATAATTTGTGTTATGTTTTGTAATCCATGTACAATAGAATTGTTTCAAAAAATGACAAAGGAGTGTTGAAAATGGCAGTAGAGGTTTATTTGAATTTTAATGGAAATTGTCGAGAGGCAGTTGCGTTTTACGAAGACGTTTTTAATACGGACAAGGCTGAAATTATGACGTTTGGAGAGACACCACAAAATCCAGACTATCCATTACCAGAAGAAGCAAAAGATCTTGTCATGCATACACGACTTATTGTATTCGGTAGTAGAATTATGTTCTCAGATACATTTCCAGGCATGCCATTTTCCACAGGGAATAATGTCACATTAGCTGTTGTATCCGATGATGAAGAGCAAATGCGTCAAGCATTTGATAAGCTTAAAGAAGGTGGTAACGTGAGAATGGAGCTTCAAGAAACATTTTGGAGCAAATGTTACGGCTCACTTACAGACAAATTTGGCGTTGAATGGCAATTTAGCCATGAGGTAAATGAATAATTAAATAACAAGATAAAAGCACGATGATAGGGCTAAACCAAGTATCATCGTGCTTTCTTATTTAGTAATTAAAACGATCTACATAGCCTTGTAATTCATCTGCCATATCAAGCAATGTTTTAGCAGAAGAGGCGATTTCCTGCATGGAAGATAATGTTTGTTCCGTTGAAGCGGCAACCTCTTCAGATGCAGCTGCGTTTAGTTTTGCATGATCTGACAGTTCAATAGCAGTAGCGGATACCTCCTCTACAACGGCAGACATTTCTTGTGCTGAAGCTGATATATCCTCCATTTTAGGAGCAATTTCTCGAAGACTTCCAACGATACTTATAAATTTCTTTTTCGTATCCTCGGATAGCTGTAAACCTTCTTGAACGTCTGCAGAAGCTTTCGTCATCGTTTGTACAGATTTAGCAGTATCTTGTTGTATGCCAGTAATCAGAGTAGAAATTTGCTCTGCTGATTGATGAGATTGCTCCGCTAATTTACGTACTTCATCTGCTACAACTGCAAAGCCTTTACCGTGTTCACCTGCTCGTGCTGCTTCAATAGCAGCATTAAGAGCAAGAAGGTTTGTTTGGTCTGAAATAGCGCTAATAATTTCTATAATGGAGCCAATTTCTTTTGTACGATCAAATAGGGATTTAATCATCGTATCGGATTGAGCCACAGAATCATGAATGGATACCATTTGATTAACAGTGTGCTCAACAGATTGACTACCTTCTTCCGCTAATTGGATGGCCTGGCTGGATAGGTCTGAAACTTGTAGGGCACTATCTGCTACCTCTACAACACCTTTTGCAATTTCCTCAATAGAAACAGCATTTTGATCGATTCCTGTTGTTTGTTTTTCCGTACTAATCGCTACCTGTTGCATAGCCTCTGTCACTTGCTCAGATGCAGCGATATTTTGCTCAGCATTCGCTGAAAGACCTTGTGCCGAGGTTTGAACATGTTGTGAGCTTTGATCAACATTGCGGATCAGTCTTTTTAAGCTAACTTTCATTGAGACAAATGCTTCAGCAAGCTGTCCTATTTCATCTTTGGTATGAATATCAATATACTCTGTCAAATCACCTTCACTAATTTTAAGAGCACTTTGCTGTAGTTGTTTAATTGGGTTAACAATAGATTTAATCATTGAGAGCATAAAGATAATACCAACAATAATAGAAATACCAATAATAAGTAATGTAATAGTAAAGGTTGAGGTAGCAGCGTTAGTAGCCTCTGCAATGAACATTGTACCAATTATCTTCCAGCCTGTGATTTCATTTGTTTCAAAGCGTAAATGACGGTCACCTTCAGTAATAATACCTTCCTGCTTTTCGTAAACTTTTGAAACATAATCTTCTGTTGCCTCTGTGCCGCTTTCCTTATCTTTTTGAGCAATATATAACTTATTATTATCTAACAGAGAGGCAAAGCCCGTTTCTCCGATACGTGTTTGATCTGTCAGTGCACTTAGAAGAGAGATATTTAAATCTAAGGCAATTACGCCAGAATCATCAGGAAGAGCTTGCATAACTGTTACAACGATGTTATTTGTTGATTTTGAGATATATGGAGAAGTGATGGATACATGCCCTTTATTATCCATGGCTTCTATATACCAAGGACGTTTACGAGGATCATAATCACTTGCATAGTCATGGACAGGTTCATCAATGATTCGCCCATCAGCAGTCCCTATATATACTAGCTCCACTTCTGGGTGTGTATTTACATATTCCTGAAAAAGACCTTTTAATTCAGCTTTTTTATCATCTTGTAAATAAGACTGATTTATTTTCTTGGCAAAATATTCGATATCATGAACTCTAGGAGCAATTGTATTGGTAATATTACTATTAAGCATACGCACACTTTCCTTGGCGCTTGCTTGCTGCTCTTCGAGTATTTGATTTTTGGTACTTTTAAAGGAGGTATACCCGATTAAAAGTGCGGGAATGAGAAGTATGACTAAAAATGCAAAGATGAGTTTCTTTCTTAAACTAATTCGTTTCATATAGTATTCCTCCTTAAACGACATTATTGAAGTGTAATAGAATTAACTACGAGATGGGTTATATTACACTAGTAGACTCCTAAGTCGTTCAAATGTTTAATCTGATTCTAAGAGGAAAATGAATAATAATCAACACAATTTTCTGAAAAATCTGGAAAATAAAGTTATGCAACGCTATTATTTGTAGAAAAATATCTTATTTTGTAATTTCCTATCTTTTTGGAATAGAAAAAATCTGAGTTCAATACTATCGTGAACTCAGATCTAGCAGTTAAATAATTAATATTTAAAACGATTAACATAACCCTGCAATTCATCCGCCATATCAAGTAGGGTTTTGGCAGACGAAGCCATATCTTGCATAGAAGATAAAGTTTGTTCCGTGGAAGCAGCAACTTCTTCTGTAGCAGCAGCATTTAATTTTGCGTGATCGGAAAGTTCAATAGCAGTCGCTGAAACTTCTTCTACAACGGCAGACATTTCTTGAGCAGATGCTGAAATATCCTCCATTTTCGGCGCGATGTTTCGAAGACTTTCGATAATGCTCGCGAATTTTCTACTTGTTTCTTCTGTCAATTGTAAGCCCTCTTGAACATCTGTCGACGCTTTGACCATTGTCTCTACAGATTTTGCCGTATCTTGCTGAATAGTAGTTATAAGCGCAGAAATTTGCTCTGCTGATTGATGAGATTGCTCTGCTAATTTGCGTACTTCATCTGCCACTACCGCGAAGCCTTTGCCATGTTCTCCTGCTCTAGCAGCTTCTATAGCTGCATTAAGCGCTAGTAAATTCGTTTGATCTGATATAGCACTAATCATTTCTAAAATGGACCCAATTTCTTTCGTGCGATCATACAGTGCTTTAATCATTGTATCTGATTGCGTTACAGAATTATGGATAGAATTCATTTGCTGTACCGTTTGTTTGACAGATTGTCCACCTTCTTCTGCCAATTGGATAGCATGACTAGATAGGTCAGAAACCTGCATGGAACTGTCTGCCACTTCAACAACGCCCTTAGCAATTTCTTCAACTGAAATGGCATTCTGATCAATACCTGTTGTTTGTTTTTCTGTACTAATTGCCATTTGGTGCATGGCATCGGCAACTTGCTCTGAGGCAGCGATGTTTTGTTCTGCATTAGCAGATAAATTTTGAGCGGCTGTTTGGACATGTTGTGAGCTTTGATCAACATTTCGAATTAATTTTTTTAAGCTCACCTTCATAGAGATAAAGGCTTCTCCAAGCTGACCTATTTCATCTTTAGAATGGATTTCAATAAACTCCGTTAAATTACCGTCACTAATTTTTAATGCGCTTTGCTTCAATTGATTAATTGGGTTAACAATAGACTTTATCATAAAGAGCATGAAAATAACGCCAACGAGAATGGAAACAATAATGATAATTAAATTTATATTCAATGTGGATGCTGCAGCTTTTGCAGCTTCCGCAGTAAACATTGTACCAATTACCTTCCAACCCGTTAACTCATTCGTAACAAATTGTAAGTGACGGTCTTTTTCAATGATAGTACCGCTTTCCTGCTCATAAATTTTTGTTATGTAGCTTTCCGTTGCCTCTGTACCACTTTCTTTATCTGGCTGAGCAATGTAAATTTTATTGTTATCTAAAAGAGAAGCGAAGCCCGTTTCTCCAATACGAATATTATTCGTAATGTCACTTAATGTAGAAATATTTAGATCTAATCCTAATACGCCAGAACCATCCGGTAATGCCTGAGTAATTGTGATGACAATGTCACCTGTAGATTGTGTAACATATGGTGCAGTAATTGAGGTCTTCCCATTATTAGCTAAAGCCTGCTTATACCAAGGTCTTGTCCGAGGGTCGAAGCCATCAGGATACTCTTGAACAGGCTGATCAAACAGTTTGCCTTCAGCAGTTCCAATATATATCAGATCTACTTCAGGGTGCATGTTGACATATTCACTTAATAATGACTTCAGTTCTAAAATGCTCTCATCTTGAAAGTAAGTTTCACTAAATTTCTGTGAAAAATATTGTACATCTTTCAATTTAGGTTCAATCATGTTTGTAATATTGGAATTTAGAATGCGTACACTTTCAGTCGCACTTGCGCGTTGCTCCTCTGAAATTTGCTGTTCAGCACTTTGGTAAGATACTATTCCAATCAAGAGTGTTGGGATGAGAAGCATGGCTAAAAACGAAAAAATAAGCTTTTTTCTTAAACTTAGTTGTTTCAATTGTATTATCCTCACATAATATTTTATTCTATACTTTTCCCTTAAAGGTAAATAATACTCATTCTATCAGAAATAAAATAAAAGTTAAGTACTTTGAATTAATTATTTCTTAGTAATGTATATCATTATCAGTTGTTTGAAATTTCCCTAAATTGATGGCGTTAGAAGCTATATAAAGCTGCTTTTTGATGTATACTAATGCTCAAAAGAGGAGGGAATGAAGTCATGATTCATCAAATAGGACAAGTAATGTTATATGTTAATGATCAAGATGCAATTGTTAAGTTTTGGACAGAAAAAGTGGGGTTTGTGGTTATTTCTGAACAGGAAGAGGCAGGCATGCGCTGGATTGAAATTGCACCAACTAAGGAAGCTCAAACATCCTTTGTGCTTCATAACAAAGAAATTATTGCTAAAATGCAACCTGATCTAAATTTAGGAACACCTTCTATTATGTTTTACGCTGATAAAATTGAAGAGATGTACCAAGATTTTCAGGCAAAGGGCGTAAAAGTAGGAGATCTAGTCATGATGCCAATGGGTAGGGTTTTTAACTTTGCTGACCCTGAAAATAACTACTTTGCCTTGGTTGAAAAGAAAAAATAAATAACGGAATCTGCTTGTTTTTTGTTAGAGTTAAGTAAAAATGAGCAGATTCCTGTTTTAGATTATTTAATAGCTAGATTTGTCGTCTATGATAAATCCTCACCAAAAATACCAACCGTTTGTCGATCTATTACAAATTCATGGCCATTCCATTTTAAAATATTTTCTACATAGCCTAATCCATCAGCATGATATCTACCTGCAATTTCTTGATATCCTAAAATTTCATACGTTCCATCTCGGTCGTAATCAACAGGATATAGTCCTCCAAAAGGATCTACCCAGCCTTCAATCGGTTGCTTTAAGGTGCCATCTGGATTATAAATTTCAGCTAAGTAGTCGGTTCCTTTATACTGTAAATCAATTGTGTATTTAATAGCAGGATTAAAACTCTGAACAACAGCCTTATAATGATCTACATAATTGACCTTATATTTAAGTTTATTATTAAAAGATTCTGCATCAAAGATGGAACGAACTTGATTGTTGATGGAGGAAAAAATCTCACCATTTACAATTCCGCCGCTACCTCCTGTATCAGACACAACCAGAATATCCTCAATATGATTACCAGTAAAATCGCCCAAGAAAATAGTCGGATTATAGCCCATATTTTGTTTCAATGGAATTTGCTCCATTTGTCTTGTTTGACCATAAAAAATAGACAGTGTTAGATTTCTCCAGAAAGGACTATCAGGCTGTTTAGTGCCCATTAAAAAAATGGTTTCAAAAAAACCATCCCCGTTAATATCTCCAAACTTAGTTTGAATAACTTGTGGAGCCGAATGGGTTATGATTCCACCGTTTAGTGGCGAATTTAAATTATTGGTCATATATGCACCTCTTTCATTAGTCTTAGCATATGTTGTAAGAAAAGCTTGGTGCATAAATTAAAGGTAAAAGTTGAAACTTTGTAATACATATTAAACTTACAAAAAAACTTGAATTTCACCCATTGACATTTTCTAATGCGAAAAGTATTATAAGTGTCAACGAATCAGAAAATTCAGTACCAAATAGTATCTCACTACATTCATGTAGCAAGAGATTTTTTTTCATTATCAATCCTTAGTAAATTTATACGATTTATATATATTGGGAAGAAGGAGATTCATTTGAAGAATTTATTTGTAAAAACAGAGCGACAACGATATTGGCTAGATCAACTAGCTGCTATAGCAGAGCCAATCAAGGCAGAGGCTGTTGAGGTAGATGAGCAATCTCGTTTTCCGTTCGAAGCTCATCGATTACTTTTACAAATTGGCTATCCTCAACTTACTTTACCGAAACAATATGGCGGAGAAGGGTTATCTGTTTATGATATGGTGCTTGTACAAGAGACGCTAGCAAGCTATGACGAAAATGCCTCTCTTTCCCTTGGATGGACATTAGGTGTTGTTGGTGAAATTTATGAAACTAAACTATGGACTGATGATCTACTAATAGCTTTTTCTGAAGAAATAAAGAGAGGGGCCATGATTAATAGAGCTGTTAGTGAGGCGGCAACAGGTAGCCCAACGCGAGGAGGGCGGCCAGGGACAAATGCCATTTCTACTAAAGGTGGCTGGCTAATAAATGGGCGTAAGATTTTTACGACTGCATCTCCGGTGCTCGATTATTTCCTTACCTCCGCTTGGATTGAAGAAAAGCAGCAAGTTGGCTTCTTCCTCATTCATAAGGATGCAGCAGGTCTATCCATTGAGGAGAATTGGGAGATGTCTGCAATGCGAGGCACAAGCAGCCACGATCTTGTGTTAAAGGATGTGCTTGTTGCAACAGAGCATTTAGTAGAGTTACCAAGTCATCCGAGTGGTGGCAAAATAAATGGCTGGATACTCCATATCCCAGCAACTTACTTAGGCATTGCACAAGCAGCTCGTGATTATGCTATTCATTTTGCTAATCACCATCAACCGAATAGCCTGAATGCGCCAATTAGTACGTTGCCAAACGTACAACAGCTTTTAGGGGATATTGAATTAAAGCTCCACCAAGCACGTTTTGTCTTATACGGAGTGGCTGAGGCTTACGATGATCCTGCTAGACGTGGACTAATAACAAATGAAATGGCTGTTGCTAAACACACAGTAACAAACATGGCAATAGATATAGTCGATAAAGCGATGCGTGTAGTGGGGGCAAAAAGCTTACAACTATCCAATCCATTACAGCGTTATTACCGCAATGTTCGTGCAGGGCTTCATAATCCACCGATGGATGATATGACGATTATTAAATTAGCGACTGCCGCTATTGAACAGCAGAAATTATATGAAAATCAATCATTAAATCACGTGAAAAATAAGGAGAAATGACATATGAAGAAGAATAAGATTTTCCAATTTGCTGCAATTGGTTTGGCATCTATAGCATTATTAGCAGGTTGTAATTCAGGAGAATCAGCAGATAAAGACTCAGGTGATGGTGAAAAGGTACGTACAGTAAAAGTAGCCTACGATCAAGCCTCAAAGCCTATTAGTTACATCGACGATAATGGAAATCCAACTGGTTATGATGTAGAAGTAATGAAATTAGTAGATGAATTGCTACCTGACTATCAATTTGAGTATGTAGGTACAACAAGTGATGATTTATTAATTGGTGTGGAGCAAGGGAAATATCAAGTAGGGGTTAAAAACGCATTCTTTACTCAGGAACGAACAGAGAAATTTATTTTCCCAAAGGAATTCCTAGGTTTAAGTAGCGCAGGTTTAGTTGTGCGTAAAGAGGATGAAGGCGTGAAAACATTAGCGGATTTTGCGAAAAAGGGCTATTCTTTAGCACCGATTGCTGCAAATAATGCTCAATATACAATTATCGATGAGTATAATACGGCAAATCCAGATAATAAAGTAAAACTTGAGGCCGGTGACGCCTTTACTGTCGATGTAGTGCAGTGGGTAAATGAAGGCCGTGTTGATGGTGGTGTCATGATTGAAGGCCCATTTAAACAACAAGTACTTGCAGAAGATGGACCATATTATAACCTAAAAGATGACGTTGTCTATAACGAATTTGCTGTTATAAAAACATGGCCACTGTTCAATAAAAAAGAGCAGGAATTTGCTGACGCTTATGATAAAGCAATAGCACAGGTTAAAGAACAAAAGAAAACAAATGAATTAAGTACAAAATTCTATGGCCGTGATTTATTTGAAGTACTGGAAAACGTAAATCGTTAGTTTAAAACGGAACGAATAGTAAGGCTGTTGAGTCAGTAATGCTCAGCAGTCTTTATTCATAAAAACAAAAGTTGGTGAGGAAATGGATAAATATTTTGACGCAACCTACATTTGGAACGCAATCCCAGTGTTATTGCCATTTTTAAAAATTACGTTCTTAGTTGCAGGGTCCTCCATTATCTTAGGTACCCTATTCGGCTTATTGCTGGCGGCTGCTAAGCTATCTTCAGTCAAGTGGCTAACTAAATTCGCCAATCTGTATACAACGATTATGCGTTGTACACCCTCCATTGTTTTGTTATTTCTTGTCTACTATGGTGTCCCAGCATTAGCGGAAAATGTTGGTCTTAATCTCCATTCAATTGAAACGGCCATATTTGTTGTCGTAACATTCACCTTACAATTCACGGCAATAATGTCTGAGGTGATACGGTCTGCCTACTTAGCCATTCCAAAAGGGCAGTTTGAAGCAGCCGTTAGTGTCGGGCTAACGCCATTCCAAGCCTACCGTCGAATTATTTTTCCGCAGGCGCTAGTCGTCGCTTTACCGAACTTTGGCAATGGCATGATTGCTTTATTACAGGAAGGTGCACTCGCTTATACAATTGGTCTAATTGATATTGTAGGTAAGGCAAATCTAATTATTGCAAGTAACATCAATGCTCATGCCTTAGAAATTTATATTGCATTGGCTATTATCTATTGGGTGTTATCTATTATTATAGAAAAAATATTTACTATATTAGAAAAGGTATTTGGCAAGGGTAAGAAGACCCTAGAAACAACTTAAGGAGGCGTGAGGGTGAATTATCAATTTTTACTTGAAACATTTTTCGTAGCTTTGTCTGGTGTTCCTATAGCGCTCCTAGTCACAGTTGTTGCTTTGGTGATAGCTTTGCCACTAGGTTTTTTGTTAGCACTAACTAGGATCAATAAAATTCCAGTTATTCATCACCTCGCGAAGATTTATGTTTCTTTTGTTCGAGGAACGCCGATTATTATACAAATTTTTATTATCTATAGCAGTATACCTTTAATGTTAAAAATTATTTTTGAAAAATATCATATTGCGTATGATATTTATAAAATCAATCCAATTTGGTATGCGTTTATTGTATTTGCATTCAGCTCAACAGCCATTTTGATTGAGGTCTTTCGATCGGCGTTAAGTACCATTGAAAAGGGGCAACTAGAGGCTGCACACTCAGTAGGTTTGTCAACATTCCAAGCATATACTCGCATCATCATTCCACAGGCATTAGTAGTGGCATTGCCGAATATTTGCACAGCTACAGTTAATCTTATTAAAGCTACATCGCTAGGCTACGCAATGTCGCTTCCTGAAATTACACTGAAGGCAAAAGTAGCGGCAAACGTTGGCTACAATTATGTAGAGGCCTATTTGGATATCTTTATTGTGTACTTAATTTTATGTAGTACGGTTGAATACTTGTTTAAGCGTTATGAGAAATATTTAAGCAAATACAAAATGGCAAATGTCTAAGGGGTGAATTAGCATGTTAGAAATTAAAAATATTCATAAATCATTTGGTGACAATGAAATCTTAAAGGGTGTTGATTTAGCCATTGATAAAGGGGACGTTGTTGTTATTTTAGGTCCCAGTGGTTCAGGAAAAACAACATTATTGCGTTGTATCAATTTTTTAGAGAAGGCTGATCAAGGCCATGCGACATTTGGAGATATTCAGGTTGATTTTCAACATGTAAAGAAAAAAGACGTGCATGCAATTCGCCAGCGTGTCGCATTTGTCTTTCAAAACTATAATCTATTTACTAATAAAACAGCATTAGAAAATGTAACGGAAGGATTAATCATTGGACGTAAAATTCCTAAAGCACAGGCTGTGGAAATTGGTAAAAAGGCACTTGATAAAGTAGGTTTATCAGACAAATATGATGCCTATCCAAGTCAGTTGTCAGGAGGTCAACAGCAACGTGTTGGTATTGCACGAGCAGTAGCTTTGAATCCTGATATTATTTTATTTGATGAACCAACGTCCGCACTTGACCCTGAATTGGTAGGTGAGGTTCTACAGGTCATGAAAAATATTGCAGCGGAGGGTACCACAATGCTTGTAGTGACACACGAAATGGGCTTTGCCAAAGATGTTGCCAATCGCGTAATTTTCATGGATGGAGGAGTGGTTGTAGAGGAAGGTAGCCCTCATGATATTTTCGTCAGCCCAAAAGAGGAGCGAACGAAGAAATTTTTAAAACGTGTTATTCCAGAAGACTATACGTTCTATATATAAAACAGCAAGAGAACAGGAGAATCTGTTATTTACAGATTCTCCTGTTACCTATTATTGAAGGAAATACGTTAATTTGTTAATAGAATAAATGTGCAGCTCATGCATAGCTCTTGTACACGCCGTATAGAAATAGTACCGTTCGCTTTCTCTTGAGTAATTAGCGGCAGATGCATTATAGATGATGACTGCATCAAATTCGATGCCTTTCGCCATGTAAGCTGGAAGTAATAAAATACCCTTCTTAAACTGCTTTGAATTATGGTTGATTAATTGAATATCTACTCGATTGTTTAATTGCTTATAAACGGCAGAGCATTCGGCTGCGGTTTTACAGATGACAGCAATTGTTTCGAATTCAATAGATAAATGGTCGATATTTTGAATAATTTGATCCATTAATTCCAATTCATTTGGCACAATAGTAATCGATGGTTCAGGGCCATTTCGGTTAAATGCTTCTACTTCACTACCATCATTCAATATTTTGGCAGTGAGTTGTATGATTTGCTTTGTCGAACGATAGCTTTTGGTTAATATCATTTTTTCTGCCTGCTCACCATATAATTGAGTGTCGAGTAGAGAAGGATTATTAAAGGTATGTGGATGAATCGTTTGGTGGCCATCACCTAAAATGGTCATACGTGCTTTTGGGAATAACTGCTGTAATACAGTAAGTTGAAATGGCGAATAATCCTGTGCTTCATCTATTAACACATGACGGATCATCCTATTGGTCTGTTGTCCTTCAATTTTGTCCTGTAAATATAAAAATGGTGCAGTATCCTCATAGGCAATCAAACGCTTTGCTAAATTAGGGAGTGTTTGTAGACAAATGTCCTCCCAATTGTCTGGCATAAGGTGTTGTAAATCCCTGCTAATAGAACTATTCAAATCAAAGAGCTGTCGATATGTACCCAACATATGGACAAACTTTAACTTGTTAACAGAGTTACGTAATGGTTTAAAGTGTTTTTTGACAATTTGTCTCGCTAATTTATAGCGTTCTTGATCAAAATCGTCAAATGAGTTTTCAGTATAGCGACCCTCATATAAAAGTTCGCTATAAGATTTGGAGTAATCTTCTTTATCTAATAGCTCAGTAGCTTCTTCTACCCATTCCTTTGTACGCTCAGCCTTTTCCAATTTCGTTAGTTGCTGCAATAACCATTCTTTTACTAATTGTAGGCGATCTGGTATCGACATAGTAGAAGGGAAAGAATAGAAGTATTCGGTAATTTCCTGTGCAGTAATAATCCGTTCTCCACGAAAAACGATATTTTTAAATAACAAGCCTTTATCGGATAAATAACTCGCATATTGATCGATTAAATGTTTATAAGCGAGACTCGCTTTAAAAGAAATGATGCTTAATTTTGTTTGATACTGAGCATCATCCTTTTCTGTTAACAGTTCTTCAAGCTGCTCATAAGGATACTCTAATTGAAACTGTTTACCTAATCGTTTTTCAGCATATTCTATAAACGTTAACTGCTGCATATTGTCTTCCCCTAAATCAGGTAAGACAGAATGCACATATTGATTAAAAAGTTGGTTAGGTGTAATTAGCAGAATTTGATCGGCAGTCATTTCATCACGATAACGATAAAGTAGATAAGCTACCCGCTGTAAGGCTACAGCTGTTTTGCCACTACCTGCCACACCTTCAACAATAAGATAGCGTGAATTTACATGGCGAATAATTTTATTTTGCTCTGCTTGGATTGTCGCAACAATACTACGAATATGCTCATTTGCATTTTGCGCAAGGATATCGAGCAGTAGGTCATCACCAATTGTAAGGCCCGTATTAAACATGGATTGTAGTTGACCATTTTTAATAATAAATTGCCGTTTTAACAGCATTTCTCCATGAATTTCTTCACCTAATGTTTCGTAGGATGCATCACCAGGTGTGTAATCATAATACATACTTGATATAGGCGCTCGCCAATCAAAAATGATGATATTTTCATCCTGTTCATCCAATAATGTGGCTACACCAATATAAATTTTTAAAGGGTCTTGTTGACCATCTTGTACAAAGTCAATACGAGCAAAATAGGGTGACTGTTGTAAACGTTCATATACCTTTACATTACGAATTGCACGTTCCTGTGCTAGCTCTGAGTCAGATAAAAGCTCTGCCTGCTGCTTAATTGCAAAAAAGGTTTCGTCTACATCCTCAGCGGTATCTAGATTGACTCTCACATCATTCCAAAAGGATTTCTTTAAGGCAACAGCATTTTCTTTAAAACCTTTTTCTTTATGCTCTAACTCTTTTATTTTATGAACAATAATGTTTAAAGAATCCTCAAGATGATGCTTTTCTTCTAGCCATTCTTTTTGATTTTCCAACGTTTACTCACATTCCTCTCCATAGTTATTTGCTTCCTTTGACAGTAACCCTCACCTCAATAGATGGTGAGAAGAACGTAATTGTGATGCTTTTTTAACTGTTTGTCCAACCACAAATTTGAATATAGTGAAAGTATCCAAATGCACATGATATGGGGGGATTGAAGCAGGAAATTTATCATACATCTACTTCGGAAAGAAGTATAGTCTAGAAATTATTGTAAATTTATGATACAATAAATGTATAAGGTAATAAGATATTGATAAACAGAGACAGCTCTACAAAAAGGTGGAGCCGTCTTTTTTATATGTAATATTGCTTCATATTATGACTGATTATCATAAATTGTTATTAAAAATAATAGATGAAATGCTATTGAGACACTAAAGAATGTGGCATGCCATACGATAAAGAAACTTGAAGGGAGGTGAAAAGAATGAAGGTAATCTTTACAGTGGGGTTGCCTGGTAGTGGGAAAAGTACATTTGTGAAACAGTTAGCTAAAAATGAAAATGCAATTGTCCTATCAAGCGACGCTATACGTCAGGAGTTATTTGGGGATTCAACGAAGCAAAAATCACGTATAGTCTTTCGTACATTATATGAACGTCTTAATGACTTAGTGGCAAAAGGGTTTTCTGTCATTGTGGATGCAACCAATATTGAACGAGAGCGCAGGATGTTTGCACTTCGTAAAATACCAAGTAATGTGCAGAAGGTATGTTATTACTTTGATACACCTTATTCAATCTGTGTAGCTAGAAACCAGCAAAGGAAAAGACATGTACCATTAATCGTGATGGAAAAAATGAGAAAGCATTTAGAGTTCCCTACAGTAGGAGAAGGGTTTAATGAATTGCATATTATTCATGAATCAAGTCCCTATGATCTTTCTCGACAACAATTTGTTTCACTCATACAAGGCCACCCCACCTATGAAGAGCTTTTTCAAACACTTCAAGCAGTCCCACTTTTCAAAGAAATTTATCAATTCGATCAAGAAAACCCATTCCATCAATTTTTACTATGTCAGCATACGTATTTTGTGTACGCGTATATCAATGAGTACTACTTAGAAAGCGATAAACTAGCTCTACAAATAGCTGCATTGTTTCATGATGTAGGTAAACCAGCTTGTAAAAAATATAAACCTTTGCAACAGCGTTATGGTTATTTTGGGCATGAAAATGTCTCTGCTCAACTGGTTTGCCATTTTCTATTAGAGTTGGGCTTTGAAAAGGAATTTGTATTAAAGGTTGTTCATTTAGTGCAATTTCATATGTTAATCCAGTATGGGGGAGATAGAGGTGGAAGCCAAATTTATCATTTATTAGATGGTGATTTATTAACAAGGCTTTATTTTTTCCGTGAGGCAGATCAATTTGCCAAGTAAACTTTAGGAAAGGAAGGTGAAAATATGACGAAATTAATGAAATACCCAAGAAGTTTTCATTTACCATGGAGCAGGGGTTATACCGATGATGATAAAGTGGCTAGAAATGTGAATCATTTTATTGGAAAGGAGGTTGTTGTCACTGAAAAGTTAGATGGAGAAGGAACAACACTTTACAGAGACTATATGCATGCTAGAAGTATTCATTCAGCCAACCATCCTTCTAGACATTGGGTAAAAACATTTCACGCGAATTTTGCGTATCGGATTCCAAAGGACTGGCGCTTATGTGGTGAAAATGTTTATGCCAAGCATTCTATTTATTATCAAGGATTAACAAGCTATTTCTATTTGTTTAGCATTTGGAATGAAGAAAATATTTGTTTGAGCTGGGATGAAACTGTGGCCTTTGCAGCAGAGTTAGGTATAGAAACAGTGCCCGTTTTATACCGAGGGATTTTTGACGAAGAACAGATAAAACGTACATTCACTGGAAAATCATTCTTTGAAGGGGAACAAGAGGGGTATGTCATTAGAAATACTAGCTCATTCCATTACGAAGATTTCCGCTATAATTTAGGGAAATTTGTGAGACCGCAACATGTTCAAACAAGTGAGCATTGGCTACAAGAAGAAATTATTCCAAATAAATTAAAATCCTAACCAATTAAGAAGAGAAGGGACTGAGCACAATGTAATACTATAGCAAGCATTCAATAATCATCTATTACGAGGTAGGTGCAAGGAGTGCATATCCCTTTCCAATGGGAGTACGGGTTCGATTCCTGTTATCCTCGCCATAAAAAAATGAACTCTCTTCATTAGGACGAGAGTTCATTTTTGTTTGTTTATTTAGTGTAATTATCGAAGTAGCCTTGAATGTAAATCATTGGTGTTCCTTTGTCACCCGAACCAGATGTAAGGTCAGATAGGGAACCGATAAGGTCTGTTAAACGACGCGGTGTTGTTCCTTGTGCAGCCATTTGACCTGTTAAATCTTCATCTTTATTTTGGATGTATTCAGAAATAGCAGCCTTTAGTTCTTCGCCTCGAAGGTCTGCAAAATCATTGTCCGCTAAATATTTTAATTTAACCTCGTTCGGTGTTCCATGTAATCCAGCGGTGAATGCTGGGGATACAACAGGATCTGCAAGCTCCCAAATTTTACCCACAGGATCTTTGAATGCGCCGTCACCATAAATCATAACTTCTACTGTTTTTCCTGTAGCTTCTTTAATTTTTGCTTGGATTCCATCAACAATCGGTTGGCAAGTATGTGGGAATAATTTAACACTATCCTCTGTAGCTTTGTTCGAGCCAAGTAGACCATACTCAGCATTGAAACCAGAGCCATTAATTGATTCAGCTAAAATATTATCAAGGCTGTAAACTTTTTCTGCACCGTTCGCTGTTAGAATACGTTTTGTGCGGAAGCGTGAATGAATATCACATGTTAAGATACTCTTTGTGTAATTTAAAATTGTTTTTGGATTATTTGAGAAGATGACCTCACACGTAGCCCCTTCTGCTTCGATTAACTCTTTATAGTATTCAATATAATCTACACCAGTAAATGTGTGTTTTTTATAGCCAAAATGCTCGCGGAATTCAACCTCATTGAGTGTATCCGTCCATGGGTTAATACCTTTTACATCGAGCTCATCAATATCTACAAGGTGATTACCCACTTCATCAGATGGGTAGCTTAGCATTAATACTACCTTTTTTACACCTTTAGCGATGCCTCGTAAACAATTGGCGAAGCGGTTTCGACTTAAAATGGGGAAAATAACGCCTACCGTATCATCACCAAACTTAGCCGCTACATCTATGGCAATATCATCAATCGTAGCATAGTTTCCTTGTGCACGTGCCACGACAGATTCAGTTACTGTCACAATATCACGATCCTCTATTGTATATCCTTCAATATGTGCAGCATTTAACACTGTATCTACAACAATTTGTTCAATATTATCGCCTTCATTAATAATAGGACCACGAAGACCTCTTACAACTGTACCGATTACACGTTCCAATTTAATCTCTCCTCATTCTATCTAGCGTAAAGTGATATAAAAACCATATGATTTTACTATAAGGCTCGTTAATGATATAAGTAAAATTAATAGTTCATATAATAGCTATAAGAGGTGCTTATATGATAGGGAAATTAGATTTATATCGTGTTTTTAGTGTTGTAGCAAAAAATAATAGCTTTTCTAGTGCAGCAAAAGATTTATATATGACACAGCCAGCTGTAAGTCAGGCAATGATGCAATTAGAAAATGAGCTTGGCACACGTCTTTTTAATCGAACCCCTAAAGGTGTGACATTAACAACAGAGGGTAGCCTACTTTTTGAATATACTAATTCTGCTTTAGGGCTTTTAGATGCTGGTGAAGAAAAGTTACTTGAATTCAAAAATTTAACAACAGGGCAATTAAAAATAGGGGTAGGTGATACGATCTCACGCTTCTTTTTAATGCCTTATTTAGAAGCATTCCATACAATGTATCCGAATATTAAATTGCAAATGCTAAATGGCACAACCTCTGAAATTTGTAATTTTATTAAATCGGGTGAAGTAGATATAGGGTTTTGTAATTTTCCAATTGAAGATTCAACATTACAGTTAACGGTATGTACAGATATTCAGGATATTTTTGTCTGTGGGGAAAAATATAAAACACTTTCATCTAAAAGTTTAAGCTATGAGGACCTTTTAAAATTTCCACTTATCTTTCTAGAGAAAAAATCAAATTCAAGGAAGTATGTGGAAGATTATCTTTTTGCAAGAGGCGTTCACATAGAGCCAGAGTTTGAGCTAGGCTCACATGATTTGGTACTCGAATTTGCGCGTAGTAACCTTGGCATTGCATGTGTAACAAAGGAATTTTCAAAGGACTATCTTCAACGTGGACTTCTTTATGAATTAACTTTAAGGGAAAGTATTCCTACGAGAAGTATTGGTATGTGTTATTTGAAGTCAGTACCTCTTTCTAGAGCAGCAATGAAATTTGTTGAAATCATTGAAAGTAAACATTTTAATACGAGAAGAACCATAAAAAGAGCTTAGCGACGAGAAAAAAATCGCTATGCTTTTTTTATTAAGATATCAATCAGTATGTCGACATTGCGCTTATTTTTCATGGTAGGTGAGCAAAGATAAGAAAAAGTTCGCATAAAGTGCTGTCCTTCAAGGCGCAGAATAGTCATATCTCCATTTTTTAATTCACGTTCTATCACACAGGCAGACAATAAAGAAAGACCAAGTCCCTGCATTACACTCTCCTTCACGCCCTGATTACTACTAATAGTCAAAAGCGAATGAATCTGTAAACCATTTGCTCTGAATAAATGATCCAGATAATAACGTGTTCCAGAGCCTTCTTCACGCGCAACCCAGCTTTGCTGCTGGAGTTTATCAGCAGTCAGAGGTTGTTGCTTTGTAAGAGGATGTTTACTGTCGCTAACAATAAATAACTCATCTTGCATAAATGGCTTAATGACTAGTTCATTATCATGAGCCTGTCCTTCAATTAGACCTATATCGACTTGCAGTAATTTTGTATATTGAATGATTTCTTTTGTATTGCCAATAATAATTTGAAGTTCAAGTTGTGGGAATTGTTGCTGTAAGCTTGCAATAATTGGAGGTAAAATATATTCGCCAATTGTAAAGCTTGCCCCAATGACTAACGTACCTTGTACCTCTTGATGATAGGCCGCGATATCTTCTTTTGCAGCTTCAGCTATCGCCATGATTTGCTTTGCTCGTTTATAAAGAATTTCACCAGTTGGTGTAATTTGCACCGATTTTGGGGAGCGAATAAATAAGGTTGTTTGTAATTCTTGCTCTAGATTCTTAATGTGTAAGCTAACACTTGGTTGTGAAATATGAAGTATTTCAGAGGTCTTTGTAAAATTATTGACCTCAACCAGTGTGATAAATGTTTTTAAAGCATCCAATTGCATATCTTCACCCCTGTTATTAGAAATATTAATAATAATAATTATATATATGTATTTTACTAATAGTGCACTCTTTATTAAAGTAATAATCAACAAGGGAGAAAGAAGTGAACATCATGGTTAATAGACAGCATAAATTAAAATCTACTCTTAATCCAAATTTCTTGAAGGGGATATTGTTAACGCTTCTTATTGCTTTAGTAGCGAAATATATTGCCACATTTCCTTTCCTTTCAATATTGGGACAGTTGGTTATTGCCATTATATTAGGGATGACCTGGCGAGCAACATTTAAAGTACAAGATTCTTGGCAAGTAGGGATTTCATTTTCCAGCAAGAAGCTATTACGCTTTGGTATTATTTTATTGGGTATGCGCTTAAATTTAGCAGATATTTATCATGCGGGTGCTAACGTTTTTTTAATTGCAGTCATTAATTTGCTATTTGCCTTAATTGTTGTGTACGGCCTAACAAAAATATTTAAAGTCGATCAAAAGCTAGGGATATTAACTGCTTGCGGGACTGCCATTTGCGGAGCTGCTGCAGTAGTGGCAATTGCACCTCAAATTAAAGCAAATGAAAAGGAAACGGCGGTAGGGGCAGCGATTGTTGCGTTATTGGGGACTATTTTCACACTTATTTATACGGTACTTTATTCCATCATCGATTTAACACCTACTGCGTATGGGATTTTCGCAGGGGGGACATTACATGAAATTGCGCATGTAATTGCAGCTGCATCTGCTGGTGGAAATGAAGCAATTGATATAGCCGTCATCGTGAAATTAACACGAGTGGCCCTACTCGTACCTGTAGCAATTGTTATTGGTATTTTCTATCGAAGAATGGACAAAAGTGAAGAGAAAAAAGCCTTTTCTTTATCCATCATACCGTGGTTTATTTTAGGATTTTTAGCGATGAGTGCTATCAACTCTTTAGGGATTATACCGGCGAATGTATCGCAAGCATTAGTAGATACTGCTTATATCTTAATTGCGATGGCAATGGCAGGTCTAGGGCTAAATGTTGAAATGAAAACATTTAAGGAGCTAGGTGTAAAGGCATTTATTGCAGGTTTAATTGGCTCGGTCTTTCTATCCGTGCTGGGCTATATACTAGTCATTCTTTTATATTGATTTAATCAATGTTTCTTATACCAAGAAAAAAGACCCTGCATGATCGTTCAACATGCAGGGCTTTTTAGATAGAATCAGAAGATAATGTATAAGTAATTTAATCGTCGTTTATTAATTTAAGGCTTCAATAGAAGAAGCTAATTCCGCCACCACTATTTTGCTGCCGATAATTGGACTGTCAGCCTTTTCTCCCTCAGAGCCCGAATTTGGGCGTTGATGGGCTGCAGCAAATGCATCGCTATTACGCCATGCTTGGAAATGCTCCTTAGATTCCCAATACATATTAACACTCATTTCATCATAAGTAGGATCATCAGTTGAAATTAATACCTCTACTTTATGAAAGCCTTCAAACTGTTGCAGAGGACCTGGCTTTGTAAAATTTGGTGCCATTCTCGCAGCAAAACCGGGTTTTACTTGAATACGATTAGTTACAATAATCATGCTTTTACCCCCCTTAATTTCATTTACTAGGTTTTTGAATGAATTATCATTGATTATCATTCGCACTCAATGATAAGTGGCTGAGGAAGACATTGTCAATAGATGTCCTCTATATAATCTGTGCTAGTAGTTTATGGGTAATGGATAGGCTGACATTTAACTGACATAATCCAGTGCTATAATGAATATAAGAGTGAACTAGTAGCGAGGTGATTGACTTTGGCAAACATTCTAGTAATAGAGGACGAATATCCAATAAGCCAGGTTTTAAAGGTGTATTTACAAAAAGTGGGTTATAGTGTGACACAATGTTTCAATGGTGGTCAAGCCTTGGTCATGTTTCGTGAAACACAGCCAGATCTAGTGTTGCTAGATATTATGTTACCAGAAAAAAATGGTTGGTCCATTTTAAAAGAAATAAGAGAACGAAGTACTTGCCCAGTTATCATGTTAACAGCATTAGGTGAGGTTAATTACCGTCTAGAGGGGTTTGATCATGGGGCAGATGATTATATTACCAAGCCTTTTATCGCAGATGAAGTTGTTGCAAGAGTGAGGGCTGTTTTAAGACGTGCTGTAGGTAGTTCTGATTCAGCTACTAGTAAGCAGTATGGGTCTCTAGTGATTGATTGTAAAGCGCATAAAGTGCTTTTGGGTGGAGAAGAGATTGTATTAACGCCAAGAGATTTATCAGTGCTCATGTTTTTAGCTGACCACCCTAATCAAACATTTACCCGGGATCAGCTTATAGATCAAGTTTGGGGATGGGAGTATGAGGGTAGTGATCGTGCTGTAGATTTAGCTATAAAGAGGCTTAGGAAGGCTTTAAAAGAATGGGATGAAGCGGAAGGAGAAATAAAGACACTACGTGGATTGGGGTATCAGCTAAGTGTTCAAAAAAAATAAGCGAATATCCTTACTTCAATATTGGACGAGCCGATATTTACTGACACTTTTTATAGGCTTAGCTATTATATCTTTAATCTCAGCAGCGTGGATTCGACATACAACATTTGAAAATCGATTAGAATTAATGGAGTTTTTAGCAGACGAAACGGTCTATCGTTTAACGGATACAACAAATCCTAATAATGGACCTATAAATGGTATTCCAGGTTTCATAGGGGATCGTCAGCGTTTTAATATGAAAGAGATCGATCCGATTTTGTATGTTGTAGATACAGAGGGAAATATACTGACTAGCAACCGTCCTGTACCACCTGGTAGTGCTAAAAATGTAGCTGGCTTGTTAGATGGAAAAGAAGGTACTAAGGAAATAAAGGATGGACTTGAACCTGAATATGTAGTGAAAAGAAAGATAGAAAATAATCATGAGTTATTGGGCTGGGCCCTGGTGATGGAGAAGAAGGAGAATTTAACAAGAGTTAACCAAGCATATGGACAGCTTGCCATATTAATTGGAGCATTAGCATTATTAGGCTGGATCGCTATTTACTTTCTGTCAAAGCGTTTGGCCCATCCCATTAAACAAGTAGCTGAGGCTGCCAAGCATGTACAGGAAGGCAATTATGCAATTGATTTGCCTCAATATAGTAAGGAAAAGGAAATTTATGAGCTTGTTTCCTCCTTTAAAAATATGGCAAATAAATTAGAACAGCTGGAGAAAACTCGAACAGAATTACTAGCAGGTGTCACCCATGAATTGAAAACACCTGTCACCTCTATAAGTGGTTTATTACAGGCTGTAAGAGATGGTGTTGTAACGGGACAGGATGCTATGGAATTCATTGAAATGGCTATGGTCGAAACGACAAAAATGAAAACAATGGTTGGTGACTTACTTGCCTTTAACCATTTTGCTGTCGATGCTATTCCTGTGCAGATAGAGTCAGTAGATGTTAATCAGCTACTGCGAGAGGCGGTGGCACAGTGGGAGGTCATGCAGGAAGATGAACATGTAAAAGTTCATTTACATTTGTTGGAAAAACCTGTGCTTGTACAGATAGATATTGTTCGTATCCAACAGATCATTACAAACCTATTAACCAATGCTAAACAGGCGATGGACAAAGGAACAATAACCTTGAGGTTGATAGATCATGGCGAGGCTCTGTCAGTGATGGTGAAGGACACAGGACATGGAATCCCTCTAGAGGATCAGTCATTTATTTTTGAGCGCTTTTATAGAGGGGAAAATAAAAAATATACTGTTCGCGGCTTGGGTTTAGGATTACCACTTAGTAAAATGATGGCCCAATCTGTTGGGGGCGATTTGCGATTAATTGAAAGCAATCCCTCTGGAACACATTTTGAATTAGTATTGCAAAAGGCTACTACGCTATAAGAGCGTAGTAGCCTTCTTAGTGTTGGTTTAATCCGTCTCCCAGAAATCTGCTTTGTTTTGTAAAAGAGAGTTGAAGAATTTGTAAAGCTGACATCTGCCTGACACAAAAGCCCTTTATAGTAAACGATGTAGACGGGAAATGAACAAAGGGACGAGCAGCATTAAAGGTTAGTCAGTCTGACACTAATACAAGTAGGGAGAGTGATGAAATGCCAATAGTTACTTCATTTAATCCAAATGGTCGCCAAGAAATAAAGCAAGCGATCTCTTATCCAGATTATGCATTATTAAAAGCCAAGCTTCAGCATGTTATGCAGCGTGATCATCATGCTGGCTTAGACGGTAAATATTTAATTCGTAGTACGTACTTCGATAATTTTGCCAATAAAGTGTTAAATGAGAAAAAAGAAGGCTTTATTAATCGAGATAAATATCGAGTACGCATATACGGCAAGTCTAATAATGTTATTAATATTGAGCGGAAGAGTAAGCGTAACAATGTGACCTTTAAAACAAAATGTTCAATATCTCAAGCTGAGTATGAAAAACTACGTATTGGCGAGATAGCCTGGATGGAGAATGATGACCGAGCGCTAATTCGAGATTTATATCATGAGATGAATTACAACCAGTTGCGACCTACTACGGTAGTTGATTACGAGAGAGAAGCCTATATCTATCCGTTTGGCAATGTGCGTGTGACATTTGATAGTAAGGTGCAATCGAGTCTACGCAACACGGATATGTTTAATCAAAACTTGCCTATGGTCGATGTGCTGGAGCCGAATCTTGTAATTTTAGAGGTAAAGTACGATGAATATCTACCAGACATCATCAAATATTTACTACAGTCAGTGGATACTCGTGCTGAGGCCTATTCAAAATATCAACTTAGTCGTATGTACGGCTAATAATAAAGGAGAATGAACAATGGATACAATTAAATTTAGTGATATTTTTAAATCCAACTTTTTAGAAAAAACAACCTCATTTTCATTAATCGATTCAATTATTGGTTTAGTAGTAGCGTTTTTTATTGGGCTTTTCATTTATGCTGTTTATAAGAAGACCTTTAATGGAGTCATTTACTCACATTCCTTCAATATCTCACTACTTATAATGACAATGGCAACAGCACTAGTGATTATGGGAATCAGTTCAAATGTTCTGCTGTCACTTGGTATGGTTGGTGCTTTATCTATTGTACGTTTCCGTACACCTATTAAGGATCCCATGGATTTAGTCTATATTTTCTGGGCAATTGTTTCAGGTATTTTATGTGGTGCTGGCTTTATTCCATTAGTGATTATTGGTGCTATATTAATCGGACTTGTATTGCTAATATTCGTTAATAAAATAACGGTAGAAAATCCGTATTTACTAATTGTAAAGTTTGAAGAGGAATTGGCTAATGCTGAAATTGAGCGAATTATTGCTGCGCAAACAAAAAAATTCGCTCTCAAATCGAAATCCATTATGCAACTGAATGAAATCGAAACAACTTATGAAATTCGTGTAAAACAAAATGATGCAAAATTGATGGATGAACTAACAAAGGTAGCTGGTGTAAAATCAGCCATTATGCTGAGCTATGATGGGAATTTCACAGCGTAATGACCTCATTAACAAATAGAACTACGATGAGAGGTGACGGCTATGATTAAAACACGAATTGTCTATCTATGCATGGTGATTTTACTCCTTCTTTTTGTCGTGATATATGCTGTACTTCCAAATGTAGGCATTGAAACGAAAAATTCTGAGTTCTCCTATGAGAATATAGTATTTAATAGCAATAAAGTAACAACAGTTGATATTGAAATTGCTGAGGAAGATTGGGCTGACATGCTCGAAAATGCTTCTGCTGAAGAATTAAAACAAGCAGATATTACAGTAAACGGCAAGAAAGTTGAGAATGTTGCTATTCGTACAAAGGGCAATCTATCATTACGATCGGTTGTCAATAGTGACTCAGATCGCTATAGCTTAAAAATCGATTTTGATTATTATGATGATACACAAAGCTTGTATGGCTTAAAAAAATTAAATTTAAACAATAATTATAGTGACTCTACATTAATGAGAGAGTATATCTCCTATGAACTGATGGAGCAAATGGGTTTATCAACACCAGCACACTCCTATATGTATGTCACAGTGAATGGTGAGGAGCGGGGTTTGTTCTTAGGGGTAGAAGCTGTGGATGAGACATTCCTGGCTAATAATTACGGCTCTAATGATGGTTTTCTATTTAAGCCAGATGGGACAGGCAGCGATTTAAAATATATTAGCGACGATATCGAAGACTATACAGGTATCGGATTAAAAACAAATGAAGGTAATATTAATCAATCCAAATTAGTTGAAATGCTAGACGCAATTAATAATGGTGGAGACATAGAAAAGTATATCGATGTGGATGAAATGTTACGTTATTTTGCCGTCAACACAGCACTTGTGAATTTAGATAGTTATCAAGGGAATATGAAACATAACTATTATTTATATGAACAGAACGGTGTGTTTTCTATTATTCCTTGGGATTACAACATGTCCTTTGGTGGCTTTGGGGCTGGAGGCGGTAGAATAGCAGGAGGAAACGGTGAAAATCAAGCTGACGTTACTACTAATATGGAAAAACCAGTGGCACAAAACAATGGACAACCCGATCAAACTGGCGATGGGGGTATGCAGCAACAACGAGGTGGCGGCGTTGACATGGGCATGGGCATGTCGGGCAATCTAATAAATGATAGTGCTATTAATTTTAGTGTGACAACACCTGTTTCTGGCACAACATTAGAGGAGCGGCCACTCTTGAAGGCATTGCTTTCGAATGATGAATATCGTGACAAATATGAAGGTTATTTAGAAGAACTAGCGACAACTTATTTAACAGAAGAGTATGTGCAATCCATTACTAAAAAGTTAGCTGTCTTATTAACTACTTATGTGGAGGCGGATCCAACCAAATTCTCTACTACGGAGCAGTTTTTAGAAGCAGTTGAAGGTGAAAATAGCTTGCCGGAATTTGCCAAACAGCGCTCAGAATCTATATTAAGGCAACTGTCTGGGGAGCTTGTTGTGGAAGCATCTACGTCTTCTCAGGGCAATATGGGTATGCCAATACCAAGTGAAAATGGTGAAATGGATTGGATGCCAGATGATTTTGATCCAAGTCAGCTACCAGAGGACTTTGATCCATCAAAGAGCCCACCTTTTAATAGAGAGGGCGAGGGTCCGAGAAATGGACAAAATGGAGAACAAATGCAACCTCCTGATGGAAATGGAGCCCCAATGGGAATGCCTGGTGCGAATAGTGAAGCTGCGAATCACGAGCCTGTTATTGATAAAAATACAATGTTTACAGCCATTACATGCTTAGTGCTACTCCTTCTCGCACTTCTCTTTGTTGTTAAATTTAAACGTAGAGGTCGTTAGAAAATAACCATATCCAATATCTTTGGGTATGGTTTTTGCTTTTTATCGTGTTAAAATAAAGCATTCTTTTCTGAGGAGTCCTTTCATATGAATGAACAGCAATTTGATAAACATTTGCATATAAACACGGTGGGAGAGCAATATGGCTTTCCTAAGCTTGCACACTATCATCGTTATGAGCCAACACCCTACAGAGGATTGGAGCAATTATTCGCTGCGTATCAGATGCCTGACAATCCAGTATTTATTGATATGGGGTGCGGGAAAGGGCGAGTTCCTATTTATGTGCACCATAAGTTCCATATACCAACTATTGGGATAGAAATGGATGCAGGGTTTTATACGGAGGCTGAAGAAAATAAACGTAGTTATCTTCAAAAAATGAGAGCACATGCCCCTATTAAGTTTATTCATACAATAGCCGAATCATATGAAATAAAGTCACGTGATAATGTGTTTTTCTTTTTTAATCCTTTTTCAATCCATATTTTTCGTACAGTCATTCACAATATTTGGAAATCCTATGAGCACCGAATGCGAGATATTCATATAATTTTATATTATCCGCCTTACGATTATTTACAATTTTTACATCATGGAACACCATTTGAGTTGCTTCATGAAGTGCATTTAGAAAATGAAACAAATATTAATGAGCGCCTTTGTGTCTTTGAATTAAAAAAAGCTTAGAGTATGGGGAAACCCACTCTAAGCTTTTAACTATTTAGAGTACAGGTATAAGCAGTTAGCTACTTGTAGTCTTATGATTATTTTCAGGGAAATAATTCTAATAGATGGAGGTTTCTCTAAAGTAACTAGACTTTATTGTGAAAAAACAATTTCATCTGATAGTTTTGTACTAGTCTATAGTTTGAATTAAAAGATAATTCATAAATAACTAATTATACTGAAAAATCACTCTAGACTAAATATAAAGAATGTTTTACAATGAAAAAGGCTTATATGAATAATATTTTCTTTTGTTTTTAGATAGTTATAAATAATTATTTTGGCTATTGAGTAAATGAATTTAATTGTTTATAATTATCAGAAATATCTAATATTTGAGAAATTTTCAGGGGGAATTTAATTATGAGAGAGAGCAAAAAGCTTAAGAAGTTCGGTTCACTTTTAGTAGCATCTTCATTACTTGCTGGTGTTCTTGCTGGTTGCGGTAACGGAGACGATTCAAGTTCTGGCGGAGGCTCATCATCAGGCGGAGGTTCATCTGATGGCGATACAATTAAAATCGGTGCCAACTTAGAGCTTTCAGGGAATGTAGCATCTTATGGTTCCTCTATTGGGCTAGGTGCAGAACTGGCTGTAAAAGAAATTAATGATGCTGGCGGTATTGATGGTAAGAAAATTGAACTGATTAAAGTAGATAATAAATCAGAGAACTCTGAAGCAACTTCAGCTGCTATTAAACTAGCAACGCAGGATAAAGTAGTAGCAATGCTAGCACCTGCAACTTCAGGTAATACAGTAGCTACTGTTCAAATTGCAAATGATAATAAAATTCCTATTGTTACGGGTTCTGGTACAGCACCGAATATCACGGTAAATGAGGATGGCAGTGTTAATGAATATGCTTTCCGTACATGCTTTATTGACCCATTCCAGGGGATTGTAGCAGCTAATTTTGCTTCAGGTGAGCTAGATGCGAAAAATGTAGCTATTTTTGCAGATAATGCATCAGACTATGCAAAAGGTTTAGCAAAATCCTTTAAAGAAACGATTACGAAGAGTGGCGGAAAAGTTGTAAAAGAAGAAGCTTATGTAGCGAAGGATACAGATTTCCGTACACAATTAACAAATATTAAAGCCGCAAATCCAGACTTTATTTTTATCCCTGGATATTATGAAGAAGTTGGTTTGATTGTTAAACAAGCACGTGAAATGGGCATTGATGTACCTCTGATGGGTGCTGATGGTTGGGATTCTCCAACTTTAATTGAATTAGCTGGCGCGGATGCATTGAATAACACATTCATCACAAACCACTATTCTGCTGAAGACCCAGATCAAAAAATTCAAGATTTCGTAAAGGCATTTAAAGCGGCAAATGGTGACAAAGCGCCTGACGCATTCAACGCACTTGGTTATGACACAATTTACTACATTGCTGATGCAATTAAACGTGCAGGCTCTACAGATGGGGAAGCAATTAAAAATGAATTAGCTGCAACAAAAGATCTTTCTTTAGTAACAGGTACTTTCTCAGTTGACGAAAATCATAACCCAATTAAAACAGCAACAGTTCTTGAATTTAAAGACGGTAAACAAGTGTTCAACTCTAAAGTTAATCCTTAATGTTTTGTAAGCAAGGGGGAGGCGGGTAAACACGCCTTCCTTTTTTGTGTGTTAGATAACTAGAATCGTAGAGCAAAACATAACTTTTAGTATCGACCTATGTACTTATTTTTCAATTTTCAGAAAATTTAAAGGAGTGAATGCGCATGGAATGGATACAGCAACTTGTGAACGGTATTTCACTTGGAAGTATCTACGCGTTAATAGCGTTAGGGTATACGATGGTATACGGTATTATCAAGCTGATTAACTTTGCTCATGGTGATGTCTTCATGATTGGGTCATTTATTGGCTTTTACGCTATTGCTAAATGGGAGCTTGGTTTCTTCCCAGCATTATTATTGGCGATGTTAGTTTGTGCAATTTTTGGTGTATTAATTGAACGTATTGCCTATAAACGTTTACGAAATGCGACACGTATCGCAGCTTTAATTACAGCGATAGGTGTATCGCTATTAATTGAATATACAACAATTTTCTTCAGAGGTGCTCAACCGGCAGCATATCCTGAAGTTTTCAAAAATAAATCACTAGATATTTTTGGCGTTCAAATCAGCAGTACTTCCATCTTAATTTTATCAGTCGCAGTTGTACTGATGATTCTTTTACAATTCATCGTACATAAAACAAAAATCGGTAAAGCGATGCGTGCTGTTTCCCACGATGCAGATGCAGCTCGCTTAATGGGTATTAACGTTGACAATACAATCTCTGCAACGTTTGCGATTGGTTCAGCTTTAGCTGGTGCAGCAGGTGTTATCTTTGGGGTTTATTATACAAAAATTGACCCGTTAATGGGTGTTATTCCTGGGGTTAAAGCATTTATCGCAGCTGTTCTTGGTGGTATTGGTATCATCCCAGGCGCTATGGTTGGTGGTATGTTACTAGGTGTTGTAGAGTCCTTAGTAAGTGCACTTGGCTTCTCGTTATGGCGTGATGCAGCGGCATTCGTTATTTTAATTTTAATCTTAATCTTCAGACCATCGGGTATCTTTGGTAAAAACGCCCGTGAGAAAGTGTAGGTGAGCGGTTTTATGAAAAAGTCTAAAGTTTTCTGGGGCTATGCCGTAATAGCGCTAGTCATCTATGCAGTTGTACAATTGTTGATTACAACAGAAGTAATTGATTTGTACTATAAAAATATGTTGATCACAATGTGTATTAACATCATGCTGGCTGTCAGCTTGCATATTGTTATTGGTGTTACTGGACAGTTTTCAATTGGGCATGCTGGGTTCCTTGCAGTTGGAGCATATGTATCCGCTATTATTACAACAAAGTTAATGTTACCATTCCCATTGGCCATCCTATTAGGGGCTGCTGCAGCAGCAGTTGCTGGTTTAATCGTAGGGATCCCAACGCTTCGTTTAAAAGGGGATTACTTAGCGATTGCTACACTTGGATTTGCAGAGATTATTCGTATTATCTTTTTAAATACGGATTATGTTGGTGGCGCAGCAGGGATGCAGGTTAAATATTTATCGAACTGGACATACGCATTCTTTGGCGTAGTGTTAACGATTCTAGTTATCTCAAACTTTACAAATTCTCGTCATGGGCGTGCGTGTATTTCCATTCGAGAAGATGAAATAGCAGCAGATGCGATGGGTATTAACACAACTTACTATAAAGTTGTTGCATTTGCGATTGGGTCTTTCTTCGCAGGTCTAGCAGGAGCCATTTTTGCACATAACTTTTACATTATTCAACCGACAACATTCGGTTTCTTAAAATCATTTGATATTTTAATTTACGTTGTACTTGGTGGTTTAGGAAGTCTTTCTGGTTCAGTGATTGCTGCGATTTTCCTAACAGTCGTGTCTACTTATCTAGCAAACTTCCCAGAAACGCGTATGATTATTTACAGTTTAGTATTAATTATCGTGATGCTTTATCGTCCAACAGGCTTAATGGGAACGAAAGAGATAACACAATTATTTAAGTTTGGTAAAAAGGGAGGTACGAAATAATGACTGGAAACCTTCTTATCAATGTTGAAAATATGGGTATTCAATTCGGTGGTTTAAAGGCAGTACAGGGTGTTAATATGTACCTTAACCAAGGCGAGTTGGTAGGACTTATTGGGCCAAACGGAGCTGGAAAAACAACTAGCTTTAATATGTTAACAGGGGTATATACACCTACGGAAGGTACAATTACTTTTAATGGTCTGAAATTGAATGGACTTGCACCCTATCAGGTTACACAGAAAGGGATCAGCCGTACGTTCCAAAATATTCGATTATTTAAAGAGCTATCTGTTCTTGACAATGTAAAGGTAGCCAATCATTCACTTGCAAAGCATTCTATGTGGGCTTCTATTTTCCGTTTACCTACGCATTTCAAAGGTGAGGCCGAAATGGAGCAACAGTCCATTGAGTTCTTAAAAATCTTTGGCTTAGATGTCTATAAAGATGAGCTAGCTAAGAATTTGCCATACGGGATGCAACGTCGTTTAGAGATTGCTCGTGCGTTAGCAGCAAATCCCAAACTGCTTCTATTGGATGAACCAGCAGCAGGGATGAACCCACAAGAAACTCACGATTTAATGGAGCTAATTGCATTTATTCGTAAAGAGTTCGGTTTAACAATATTGCTGATTGAGCATGATATGAGCTTAGTTATGGGTATTTGTGAGCGCATTTACGTACTTGATCACGGACAATTAATCGCTGACGGGACACCAGAAGAAATTCGCAACAATCCAAAGGTAATAGAAGCGTACCTTGGAGAGGAGGTTATCGGCTAATGCTAAAAGTACAAAATATCGATGTTTTTTATGGCAACATCCAAGCATTAAAGGGCCTCTCTTTAGAAGTAAACGAGGGTGAAATTGTAACGTTAATCGGTGCAAATGGTGCTGGAAAAAGTACGCTCTTAAAGACATTGTCAGGTTTATTAAAGCCAAAAGGTGGCATTATTGAATACGAAGGCTTTTCGATAGCTGGGAAAGCGGCACAGACTATTGTTAAATCAGGGATTTCTCACGTTCCAGAAGGACGCCGTGTTTTTGCCAATATGTCAGTTGAGGAAAACTTAGAGCTTGGTGCGTATCTGCGTAATGATAAAGCAGGTATTAAGAAAGATATGGATCATGTCTTCGAGTTATTTCCACGATTATTAGAGCGCCGAAAACAGCAGTCAGGTACATTGTCTGGTGGGGAACAGCAGATGCTGGCGATGGGGCGCGCCTTAATGGCAAAACCAAAACTGTTATTAATGGATGAACCTTCGATGGGTCTTGCACCGTTGATGGTGAAAAATATCTTCAATATTATTGAGCAGGTTAATAAAGAAGGAACAACCGTATTACTTGTAGAGCAAAATGCTAATATGGCATTATCTGTCGCTAACCGTGCATATGTACTTGAAACAGGGCGTATTGTTTTATCTGGTTCAGCAAAAGAGCTACAAGAGAGCGAGCAAGTAAAGGCAGCTTATTTAGGCGGGTTATAAAAATGGTAGGACATCTCATGTTGAGATGTCCTTTTTGGCTTGTATGTTGAAAGAAAATCAGAGGTAGCATTTCCACTTTACTTTTTGGTAAGGTTGAAAAAAGGAGTGATGCTTTTTGAAGTATTCAGCACAATATTTTATTGAACATTTAAAGTTAGCCGAACATCCTGAAGGAGGCTATTACATTTCATCGTTTCGTGCATCGGACGATATAGCAGTGAGAGATGTACAGAGACCGATTTATACTAGTATATATTTCCTTCTGCGCTCACAGGATATTTCACATTTACATCGTCTACAATCGGACGAGCTATGGTATTATCACGCAGGAAGCCCACTAACAGTTCATATGATTTTCCCAGATGGGACATATGAAGCGAAGAAGCTTGGCTTGAATATAGAAGCGGGGGAAGTCCCTCAGCTTGCAGTACCAAAGCATACAATTTTCGGCTCGTCGGTGGAGGAATCTGAGACGTTTAGTTTAGTCGGATGTATGGTGGCGCCAGGCTTTGACTTTGAGGACTTTGAATTGTTCACACAGGAAGAGCTTTTAGCAGAATATCCTCAGCACAAGGAAGTTATTTATAAAATGGCCTACAAAATAATTGAATAGAAAAACAGCCGTCTCAATTATTTTGAGACGGCATGATTCGTTCACCACAGTATTTCTTCAGGATAATTAAGTTGAATTTGAATATCATGTAATGCTTGTTTCGTTGCCATAGCTGCTTCCATCAGGTGGGATTTTAATGCTACATATTCATGGTCCTCTACCATTAATCGCACAGCAAATGCAGCTAAATGTGCCTGACGTTCCTCTTTACTTAATTCAATATACTCTAGATTTAGAATATCCACGTACTGAGTTGCAAAACGGAAAGTTAAGGGGTTTTTAGCATGTAACATTCTTAAAAACACAACATAATCTTCGTCACTTACCTCCTGCTCTAAACATTCAGCAATAGCCGCTTGAAATTTACGTATAATAGCTATCTCATGATTCCATATAGAAGCATTGTTTAATTTTTGGTGCAGTTCAATAAAATCATTTAATGCGATTGCACTAAAGATAATTTCTGGCCAAAGAATTTCTGTTGAAAAATAGACATTCTTATTTGGAAAGATGAGTTCATGTTGTGTTAGAACGCTCTTATTAAGTCCATTACTAACAAACTCTAGGTGATGCTCACCAAGCATAGCATGTCTTAGTTTATAGCAAACGCTTAAAATACGTAGTCGAGGACCCTGATAATCATAGTATTTATTTTCGTCACCAGTTACTTTATAAATAGCATTAATTAGTTCATCTAAATCCCAATAATCCGCGCTAATTCGTACCCCTGTTAGTTGTTCTGTGCTTTGAATGGATATCATAGTCCTCGTCCCTCCCTTTGGATGTATCTATTTTGGTGTGTAATTGAGTAGTTTGAATAGTTCTGTTCGTTCCTTCTCCGTTAAATCACGCCATTGCCCTACCTTTAAATTACCAAGCTTAATATTCATAATACGAATGCGTTGTAGACGCTTAACTGAATACCCTAGTGCTGAGCACATTCGACGAATTTGGCGGTTTAAGCCTTGCTCTAAAATGATTTTAAATACTTTATCTGAAATCTTTTCCACATGGCATGGTAAGGTTGTTGTATCTAAAATATCGACACCTTCACCCATTTTTTGGATGAATTGCGCAGTTATAGGCTTATCAACTTGAACAATGTATTCTTTTTCATGATGATTTTCAGCCCGTAGAATTTTATTGACGATATCACCATCATTCGTTAATAATAATAGCCCCTCTGATTCCTTATCAAGACGCCCGATATGAAAAATACGTAGAGGATGATTGACAAAATCAACAACATTGCCTTTTATATGACGCTCTGTTGTACTTGTAATGCCGACAGGTTTATTTAGAGCAATGTAAACAAGCTGTTGTTCTTTCTTTACCTCTTTTCCATCCACGCAAACAATGTCTCCTGTTTCAACTTGACTACCAACCGTTGCCAGTTCTCCGTTAATTGTTACCTTTCCTTCTGCTATCCATTTATCAGCACCACGACGAGATATGATGCCTGTTTCACTTAAATATTTATTAATACGCATATTGTTCTCCTATATTTTATATTATTTTTAAGTATACCTTAACGTCGCACATACAGTGAATGCTAGAAGCTTTTCTAGCAAAAATAAATTAGTTGGAAAAGTTTTTGAAAAAGTTGAAATTATTTTGTGTTTCTGACAATATATTAGGTGAGAGGGTTTCTATGAAAATATTGTTATTCCGATATAAAATAACGTTTTTTGTAGATAGTTCTCATTAAATTGTGTAAAGGGGAGAAGTAAAATGGTTTATGCATTTCCAAACACTGAAGGATCGGTAGTTCAATTCAAAGAGAAATATGATAATTATATCGGTGGCGAATGGACACCCCCAGTGAAGGGTCAGTACTTTGATAACGTTACTCCTGTTACTGGACAAGTTTTTACACAAATAGCACGTTCCACAGCTGAGGATATTGAACATGCATTAGATGCGGCACATGCTGCTAAGGAAGCATGGGGTAAAACATCACCAACAGAACGTGCAAACATTTTACTTAAAATTGCGGACCGTATCGAGCAAAATTTAGAAAAGCTAGCCGTTGCTGAAACATGGGATAACGGTAAAGCGGTACGCGAAACATTAAATGCAGACATCCCTCTTGCAATTGATCATTTTCGTTATTTTGCTGGGGTATTACGTGCTCAAGAGGGCTCAGTAAGCCAAATAGATAACGATACAGTTGCTTATCATTTCCACGAGCCAATTGGCGTAGTTGGCCAAATTATACCTTGGAACTTCCCGTTATTAATGGCTGTATGGAAGCTTGCGCCAGCACTTGCAGCTGGAAACTGTGTCGTATTAAAACCTGCAGAACAAACACCAGCATCTATTATGGTGCTTTTAGAATTAATAGAAGATTTACTACCACCAGGTGTCATTAATGTTGTGAATGGATTCGGCTTAGAAGCAGGGAAACCGCTTGCATCAAATCCACGCATTGGTAAGATTGCCTTTACAGGTGAGACAACAACAGGGCGTTTAATTATGCAATACGCTTCTCAAAATCTTATTCCAGTAACATTAGAACTGGGTGGTAAGTCGCCAAACATTTTCTTTGAAGATATTATGGATAAAGATGATGCCTTTTTAGATAAAGCTGTTGAAGGCTTTGTGCTATTCGCTCTAAATCAAGGGGAAGTATGTACTTGTCCTTCACGTGCACTGATTCAGGAATCTATTTACGATAAATTTATGGAGCGCGTATTACAGCGAGTAGAAGCCATTAAAGTTGGCAACCCACTTGATCCAAACACAATGATGGGTGCACAGGCATCTAGTGAACAAATGGAAAAAATTCTTTCTTATTTAGATATTGGTAAGCAAGAAGGTGCAGAATGTCTAATTGGAGGAGACAAAAATAATGTAGGTGAAGGCTTCGAAAATGGCTACTACATTAAACCAACTGTTTTCAAAGGACATAATAAAATGCGTATATTCCAAGAAGAAATTTTTGGACCAGTAGTTGCTGTCACGACATTTAAAACGAAAGAGGAAGCATTGGAAATTGCGAATGATACATTATATGGTTTAGGATCAGGTGTTTGGACGAGAGATATAAATACGGCATATCGCTTCGGTCGTGAAATTCAAGCTGGTCGTGTTTGGACAAACTGTTACCACGCATATCCTGCACATGCTGCATTCGGTGGCTACAAAATGTCGGGTGTTGGTCGTGAAAATCATAAAATGATGTTAGCGCATTACCAACAAACGAAAAACTTATTAGTTAGCTATAGCGAAAACAAACTTGGTTTCTTCTAATTCGTAGGGAGGTGCATGAGCGTGGTTGAACGTGTATTAGCTACGGAAGAAGCGCTAGCACTAATCGATCTATTAAAAGGGAAACATGGGCCCGTTATGTTTCATCAATCAGGCGGATGCTGTGATGGCTCCTCACCAATGTGTTATCCAGAAGGGGATTTGCTAATAGGAGATCAGGATGTGTGCCTTGGTGTAGTGGGTGGTGCCCCTTTCTATATGCACAAAAATCAATATGATTACTGGAAGCATACACAAATCATATTGGATGTGGTGGACGGCAGAGGCGGCATGTTTTCACTCGAGGGCGTAGAAGGAAAACGTTTCCTAACAAGGTCAAGAGCCTTCAACTCTGAAGAACTGCAAGAGCTAGGGTTAATTTAACAAGTTATCTGTACAGCGGCAAAGTTTTTCTGCCGCTGTTTTTTTATCTGGAAGTAGAAAAGTTATTGTATGGAAAGGGAGGCTTTAGGACACATGACTCTTTTCTTATAGGAATGATGAATATTGATTTTGGGTGTTCAAGTGTTTTGATATTAATTTTTATGGAAAAGAGTATGTAAAGCGATATTATTGGATGAATTTTTTAGGAAAAGGAATAGATTTAATCGATCCTTTAAGGTCATGGTAAATAATAGTTTCTTTGTGGTTTTTGCTAACATCGGCCATACCTCCTTCATAGGTTGTTAATATTTTCTATTAAATCAAATAAAGTAAGTAACATACATTAAATTATGTTTACTTTTTATGTTAATTGTTACAAAGAGGGTGAATCTTTCTCACATTATGTTACGTAAAACGGGTAAAGGAGTGTGATAAATATGGATTATGTGATGATTGAAAATGAATTTGCCAATACAGTAGAGGAGGTATCAAAGGCTGCAGGCTGGACGGTGGACCGTAAAATTGTATTAGCTATTGCTAGTACATTTGTAGCCTCAGGAAAAACTTTTGATGCAACGAAGTATAAAAATGTTTTACTAGAGATGAAGAAGCAATCTTCATGGCTGTCTCCTTTACGGACAACCGTTGGATATAGTATTGCTGCCAACCTCATGGAGCAAGATGATGCAGAAAAGGCAGTGAAGAATTTACTTACAAATGTGAGCATCTTAAAGGAAGCGAAATTCAGAAGCGGCAATTTTAGCTATATTGGAGCACAATTCTTGACGGAAGATGAACAGGATAAAAAGACGCATGCACAGGCGGCAAGAGCCTTATTTGATGCTATTCGTAAACATCATCCATTTTTAACCTCATATGAGGACATTCCTTATGCCATATTATTAAGCAGTCCATCTGATGATGTTGAATTGCGCGCGGATACCATGAATCAATACTATAAAGAACTAAGAACATCTAATTTTAATGCTGGCAATGAACTCCAATGGCTTTCACAGGTATTAACATTTTTATCACCCAAATTTGATGGTCAGCTAGTACCCGATGTTGTAACCCTTCGTGATGGGCTCAAAAAGCAAAACGTTAAAGTCAAGGCTATGCATTATCCTTTACTTGGCTTTTTAGCCATACTTAATCTGGATAAAGCACAACTTCAAGGGTTGATTGATTTATACCATGAATTAAAAGACATGAAGTTATTAAAGTGGCATCGTGAATTTGTGCTCTTTATGGCTGTACAATTTGCTATTTATGATATGGCAAAGGTACAAAAGTCTTTGTCCATGACCATTATGTCTTCTATTGAGCTATTAATCCAAGCACAGCAAGCAGCAATGATTGCAGCGGTTAGTGCAGCTGCCATTGCGTCTAGTTCAAGTTCTTCGTGATAGAATAAAGAAGAACATGATTATTTGGAGGTGCATTTGAAGGATGAAGGATACAAAACTTTGGATTAATGGTCAGTGGCATGATGCAGAGGAAAGCTATGAGCTAGCTTCTCCATATAGCGGTGAGGTTATTGCTCATGTAGCTAAAGCATCTATTCAAGATGTACAGAAAGCTATCGAAGGTGCGCAGCAGGCATTCCAATCGTTTAAAAAGACAACAGCCTACGAACGTGCCGAAATATTATATAAAGTCGTTGATATAATGCGACAAAGAAAAGAAGAACTTGCAGAGATTTTAGCCTTAGAGGCTGGAAAACCTATTGTTGCAGGTTTAGCTGAAATTGACCGTACAATCGCAACCTATCAATTTGCAGCTGAAGGAGCTAAACAGGCAAAAGGTGAGACGGTTCCAATGGATGCAGCCCCTGGAGCAGGAGATCGAATAGGCTGGACAAAAAGAGAACCTTTAGGTGTAATATCAGCCATTACGCCATTTAATTTTCCGTTCAATTTAGTGGCACACAAGTTAGGTCCAGCGTTTGCAGTAGGCAATACAGTTGTATTAAAGCCAGCTACACAAACGCCACTAAGTGCTATCGTTATGGCTGAAATTTTCCGAGATGCAGGATTACCCGATGGGGCATTACAAATTGTGACAGGAAGTGGGGGTGAGCTTAGTGATACGCTTGTCACACATCCATATGTCAAAAAAGTAACCTTTACAGGTAGTGGTAAGGTTGGTTTGAAGATTAAAGAAAAAGTAGGCTTACGTAAAGTAACTTTAGAGCTGGGTTCTAATGCTGCAGTAATTGTCGAACCATCTACGCCAATAAATAAAATTATCAGTCGTTGTGTAAGCGGTGCTTTTAACTTTGCTGGACAAGTATGCATTTCGTTACAACGTATATATGTGCATTCCTCCATTATTGATGAATTTACTAAAGCATTTGTTGCAGAAACAGAAAAGCTTATAGTAGGAGATCCATTAGAGAAGACAACAGATGTTAGTGCAATGATAAATCCAAATGAAGTGGAACGTATTAGGGAATGGATTGAGGAGGCACAAGAACAGGGGGCTATGATTGCAACTGGAGGCGTATTTACTGAACGTACTTTAACGCCAACAGTTATGACGAATGTGTCAGCTGATATGAAAATTGTTTGTCAGGAAACATTCGCACCAATCGTCTCAATTGTTTCATATGAAACATTAGACGACGCAATTCGACTTGTAAATGAGTCGGACCTTGGCCTAAATGCAGGTATTTACACGAATATATTGTCAGATGCTTTATATGCAGCAGATGAATTACAGGCTGGTGCTGTCATTATTAATGATATTCCGACATTCCGAGTAGATAACATGCCATATGGTGGAGTAAAGATGAGTGGTTATGGACGTGAAGGAATTAAGTGGGCTATAGAAGAAATGACTGATATGAAATTTATTTCGATTAAAAAATCGTTCTAAATTTGCATCAGCTCTTTTTCTGCGATACGATGACGAAAGAACAACATGAGAAGGGAAGTTGCAAGAATTATGCCAAACAACGCTGTACCCATGAGCCAATCACGTACGGTTCAATCGCGTCTCGTATTACCCCCAGACACAAATAATCACAATTCTATTTTCGGTGGAAGAGTGTTAGCTTATATTGATGAAATTGCTGCTATTACAGCAATGAAACATGCGAAAGGCCTTGTAGTGACAGCTTCTATTGACTCGGTTGATTTTTTATCCGCTGCACATGTAGGAGATATTCTTGAAATCGAGAGTATTGTTTCGTCTACAGGACGTTCTTCAATGGAGGTTTATGTTCGCGTTGTTTCTCGCAATATTGAGACTGGCGAGGAAAAATTAACGACAGAATCATTTGTCACGATGGTTGCAGTAAATGAGGAAGGGAAACCCGTACCAGTTCCCTCAATCTATCCTGAAACAGATGAAGAGAAGCGTTTATTTGAAACTGGGCCAGCAAGACGAGAGCACCGTAAACAAAAACGTGCATTGCCGCATTAAGGAAAAAGGGAACTCCAAATGAGTTCCCTTTTTTATTTTACATATTTAGTTCATTGACAACATTAATGAGCGAGTCGGAAGAAGAAGAGACTAGTGTAGCACCTTGCGATAATTCAGTGATTAAATTAGATATAGCTGAAATATCTCTCGATGTATTTACGTATTGCTGCTGAATGCCAGAAACTGCATCAGCAATATCATTAAATGACTTGGATAAACTTTCTTGTGTATTGACACTATGTTGAATTTTTTGATCAACATTAGTAACTGAATTAGCCATAGTCGTAATATTACTTTCTGTTTCCTTAATAAGGTGAGAAACATTTTGGACGGCATTTTTTGTTTCCTCCGCAAGTTTACGAACTTCCTCAGCCACTACTGCAAAACCTTTCCCATGTTCTCCAGCTCGTGCAGCCTCAATAGAAGCATTTAATGCTAATAAATTGGTTTGATCAGCAATGCCTGTAACTAGCCCAACGATTTCAGAAATTTTTTGAGAAGAGGTACGTAGTTGGTTCATCGTTACCTCAAGACCATTGACACTTTGCAAAATAACTTGGATTAAATCATTTTGTTCTTTCAATTGCTGTTGGCCTCGTCTTGATTTTTCCTGTGTATCTGCTACGAAGTTCAATCCTTGCTTGGTTGCTACAGCAATATCATCTGTTTGTGAGGAAATCACTAATAATGATGCGGCTGTTTCTTCACTAATGGCATTAAGCTCTTCTGCAGTACTTTGGATCGTCGTTACAAGGGAATTTTTTGTTGCATCTGCTGCTGAGCGAATACGTTCTTCCTCTTTTTCATATGCCTCAATCACGAGTTGTTGCTCAAAATTAATGATTTTACAAAAAGCGTTTATAGCACGAATAGCATCTGTTTTAGAAATATCCACCTCGTTCACAAAGTTTGCAAAAGTAGTAGTGAGTGACTGGAATGAGGCAATATACCACTTTGACTGCAAGCCAATTCGAACGTGAGCCTCAGCAATGGCTTTTCGTTCAGCAATGTAGGCATCATTAATATGACTTTCAAAAATGTCACTTAAATGTTTATGTAACGTGATTTTCAAACGATCAATATGTGATGTTCTATTAATAATATCAAGTAAATCTTGGCTCAAACTAATGGCTGCATAAAATTTCTCCACCATTTCAGGAATTAAGTCTTTAGCTAAAGGCTGTAGCTGCTTAATGATAGCTAAATCCTCAAGTGTTAAATTTAAAAGTTGTAATTGTTTTTGAAGATTGGGGTGGTTCAATACATCTAACTGTACACCGCTCTTAAAATTTTCAGGTGTTAATGTAATTGCGTAGCTAGAACTACTATTTTTTGAAAACCAACTCATTATTATTTGCTCCATTCTTAATATCCATAATAAATTGTAAGTAAATAAGCACTTTTGAAATTTGTTAGGTTTGTATATTTAATAAATAAATGGGATTAAATCTATTTTACTATTATTTGCTGAATATTTGGTTAAAAAATTGGATATTTCTTTATTTTTTTACTTTATTGTTAGTCCAAATGGTGAAGCGATGTAAATTTGAATTTAAAATAGGAAACCTGTAAAATACGAACTGTTTAGCAATCTAAAAATCGTACGAAAATAAAAAATGGAAGGAGGGGTGGTATGGAGAAAAAACGTTTTAAATTTGTTATTCCTGTCATGGTGATTGTTGCCATTGGTTCTGTTTATATGCTACGAAACTATCATGCTGAGGTACCAGATGTTGAGCAATTATTAATTACCATATGTGCAGCTTTGGGATCAGGGGTATTAGCCTACTTTTTATTTCCACAGCAGGGTGATAATAAGATTGATGACAGAGGACCGTATTAATAGATTAAAAAAACTGCTCGTTTTCATTAAAACGAGCAGTCTTTTTATGGTTTAAACAGTTTAAACCAGCCTTTATGTTTAAAGACAGCCAACATAAAGATAACGATAATTATCATAATCCCAAGTACAATAAAATAGCTGTATTGCCCATGTAGCTCAGGCATGTTATCGAAATTCATCCCATACACACCAGCAATGAAGGTAAGTGGTATAAAGATAGTTGATACAATTGTTAAAGTCATCATAATGCCATTCATTCGGCTAGAACTCATAGCCATATAACTATCCCGCATGTCTGCTGTAAGCTCTCGATTAGATTCAACCATCTCTGTTAGCTTAAGTAGATGGTCGTAGATATCTCCAAAATAAGCTCTCTCCGATTTTTTTAGTGAGAAACGGTAAGAATTGAGAATGCGATATAAAAGATCACGCATTGGTAAAATAGTACGTCTTAAGTCAAGCAAGTCACTACGGAACTCGAAGACAATTTTCATGGCATTTACATTACTTTGGTATGTAAGTTCACCTTCTAAAGCATTTAGATGATCTTCAATTTTGTAAACGAGTGGAAAATAACTGTCAACAATTTTATCGATAGTTTGATACGTTAGGTATACAGTACCTCGCTCCCAATTCTTCGGTTGGTTTTCCAGCATCTTTTGCACCTTCTCTATCTCAGGGACAGGATTTTTATGGAAGGTTATGATGAATTTATTGGAGGCAAAAATATTAACCTCCTCCGCAGCTAACGTCTCTTCGTTTACCCGATGAATGACAAAGAAATGAAAATCATCATAAAAATCGAGCTTAGGACGCTGCAACCTCATTAAGCAATCTTCAATAGCGAGAGGGTGAAAGTGGAAAAATGTATCCAACAATGATTCCTCCTCGGCTGTAGGACAATTAAAATCAATCCAATACCATTCAAATTCTTGCTGATGTATCTCTTCTAATGGAAAATCCTTTAACAATTGTTGTTGCTTTGTAATGCCAATGGTGCTTATCACGGTTTTCACCTCAAATTATTTACTACAAAATAGTTAGCGCTCCTCTTTAAAGCATACCCAACCACCGAACAAAGTAGTGGCAAAAAATCTAGAAGGTTTAGTAAAACCCGCACTTTGTAAAAGTATTAAAATTTCTTCTTCACTCATAAAAGAAAGGGAACGAATGGATTTTTCCATCTCTGCTACATCGGATAAAGAAAGTCTAGTATGCTGTAGCCAATAAGAACGCCATAAATCAAATTGTAGTTCTGTTTCTAAAGAGCCTAGCTGACCATATTTTGAAACAAGGACAAATGGTGCTCCAGGTTTCAAATGTCTTGCTATTTCTGTTATTGTTTCGAGCTTTTCTTTATAATCATGAATAAAATGCAAGACAAGAACACAACTTGCCGCATCATACTGAGTAGAGGGCAGCGAAGCATCAAGTATTGTAGCCTGATGGAATGACATATCATTAGGAAGAGTGAGTAAACGCTCTTTAGCTATAGTAAGCATGGATTCTGATGGATCAATGCCAGTGAATGACCAGTGAGGTCTTCCTTCTGCAAGCTGTATAATTTCATTGCCACTTCCTGCTCCCACGACTAGCATGTTAGCATTTTCTGATAGCCTAGAATGATAAAAAGTTTGTATTAAACGTAGCATGGCATCATAACTAGGCAATGTACGGCGAATACCCTTTTCATATTCATTTGCTAATGTGTTGTTAAATTCCAACGCTCCTCACAGCCTTTCAAAAAAATTTTAAAAAATCTTTCTTAATGTGAAACTATTGCGGGTATAGTTCCGTAAATAGTAGTACATAAAACATAGAATAAAGTTCAAAGAAAGGGTTGATATATATGGAGACTAAATGGTCTAAAGTAATCATACACGCAAGTGCATTTTTTGCGCCATGGTTAGTGCCCATTATTTTCTTTTTAATTAGTTCGGATGAGGAAGTAAAGGCAATTTCTATTCAAGCACTGCTATTCCAAATTGTCATGGGTGTTTTAATTGCTATCTCTGTTGGTTTAAGCTTTGTCCTTATTGGCTTACCATTTTTAATCATTTTCGGCATTATGGTATTTGTGGTACCGATCATCGGTATCGTAAAAGCATTGTCTGATGAACCTTGGCGTTATCCAATTGTTGGTCGCTGGGTATAATTTTCATAGACGCAAGTATATGCTAGTTGCATATGCTTGCGTTTTTTCTATGACGAATAAGGGTACATTAGGTGTATAAGGAAATTATTAAACCGTAAACAAATGATCGAAAAAGGGCTCTTTTTCGGCTCTTAAAAAGCCTTTTTCAAGACTTTCCACTTTTCTATGGGCGAAATCATTGCAATTTTTTTCAAGCGTTTTGTATAATATACTCAAAGAAAGTCAAAGATAGTCAAAGTCAGTGAAGCAAGCGAGGTGTATTCCTAAAATGCGTAATATATCAGACATCATAGAGGGTTACTTAAAGCAAGTACTTGAATTAGGTGGGGAAGGGCATATTGAAATTAAACGTAGTGAAATCGCTGATAAATTTCAATGTGTACCATCACAAATAAATTATGTTATTAATACAAGATTTACTGCCGAGCGGGGTTACCTTGTTGAGAGCAAACGTGGTGGTGGTGGATACATTCGAATTTTACGTGTCCGCGCGAATTCACAGATTGATTTAATCGACGATGTTCTCAGGCAAATTGAAGGTGGGGCATCACAAACAATGGCAGAAGATTTGGTTTATCGACTCATTGATGAGCAGGTAATTTCCAAGCGAGAAGCGAAATTAATGTTAGCAGCAATTGATCGCTCCACGATCGACTTGCATCTCCCCTTAAGAGATGTCATTCGATCAAAAATATTGCGAGCAATGCTGACAACAATAAAATATGAACAACAAAAATAGTGAGGTGATGGAAAATGATATGCGAACATTGTAAACAACGTAATGCGACAGTTACAGTAACACAAGTTCAAAGTGGGCAAAAAGTAGAGCATCATTATTGTGACGTCTGCGCCTCACAATTCCATCCATTTCATGCTGAGTTTAAACAAGAGCCAGTATCTATTCAACAGTTATTGTCTAACTGGTTTGGCTCTCCTACATGGCAAAAGGTGGGGGAAAAACAACAGGTACAACCACAACAGCAAACATGCCCACAATGTGGATTTTCGTATAAGCAATTTTTAAAAGAAGGAAAATTCGGGTGCCCAAGCTGTTATGACACATTTGGAGATCATTTGCCAAAGCTTTTTAATCGTATTCAGGCAGGTCCACAACACATTGGAAAAATGCCTGGTGCTCGCAGTAATGTGTATGTTATTAAAAAGCAAATAGAAGATATCCGCAAGCGTATGAAATCCGCCGTAGATGAGGAACAGTTTGAAGAAGCGGCGAAGCTACGTGATGAAGTTAAAGAGCTAGAGAAGCATCTACAATTTGAAGGTGGTGATGTGACATGATGATTGAATCATTTTTAGAGCGTGCGACACCAACTTGGATGCATATCAAAGATGATTACTCAGATATCGTCATTAGTACACGGATCCGCCTCGCACGAAATTTAGATGGCTATCGTTTTCCATTAGCGTTTTCAGAAAATGAGGCACTGCAAGTGGAACAGGCCGTTACACATGCTGTCAGCGATAGCCCAACTCTTCAAAATGATTATGCTTATTTTGCTATAAAGGATTTAACCCCTTTACAGCGTCAAATTCTTGTAGAAAAGCATTTGATTAGCCCACAACTGGCTAAAAAAGAGCAAGTGGGCTCTATACTACTCTCTGAAGACGAATCCGTTAGCATTATGGTGAATGAAGAGGATCATTTACGCATTCAATGTATGACAGCAAGTTTTCAACTTCAAAGTGCTTATGAACAAGCAAATAAGATTGATCGTATCCTAGAGAAAGTATTACCGTATGCTTTTCGAGATACTTTTGGTTATTTAACAAGCTGTCCAACGAATATTGGTACGGGTCTACGAGCATCCGTCATGATGCATTTACCCGCTCTTACATTAACTGGGCAAATGAATCAAATTATAAATGCCATGACACGCTTAGGAATGACTGTAAGAGGTATATATGGTGAAGGAAGCGAAAATTTAGGGAATGTTTATCAAGTGTCTAACCAAATTACACTTGGGAAGACAGAGGAAGATATTTTAGCAGATATACAAAGTGTCGCTGAAAAGATTATTCAAAAAGAGCGGCATGCAAGAGGTAAATTAATGGAAAAGGCAGAGCTTGCGCTAGAAGATCGCGTATATCGAGCTTTAGGTACCCTTACACATGCAAGAATTTTAACAAGTGAGGAAGCTGCTACTTGCCTATCTAATGTTCGTTTAGGAGTAGATTTACAATTGATTGATGGTATACAAACAACGACCTTAAATGAATGTGTTGTTAGTATGCAACCAGGTTTTTTACAGCACTATGCAGGTGAGGCATTACCACCTGCTGAGCGGGATCGTGTACGAGCGGAGATGCTTCGTGAGACATTATCTCAAGAACATGCGAATAAGCCTATAAATGGGGAAAAAGGAGAGGATTTATATGATGTTTAATCGTTTTACACAACGCGCGCAAAAAGTATTACAGCTTGCTCAGGAAGAGGCTATTCGTTGGAAGCACGAATCTATCGGTACAGAGCATATTCTATTAGGGCTTATACGTGAAGGCGGCGGTATTGCTGCGAAAGCGTTAGAAGCCATTGATATTAGTCCTCAAATGATTGAAGCTGGCATTGAAGAATTAGTTGGTAAGGGCAAAGAAGATGTCGGTCCAATCGTTCATTATACACCAAGAGCTAAAAAAGTAATTGAATTATCTGTTGATGAGTCACGTAAACTAGGTCACTCCTATATCGGTACAGAGCATCTATTATTGGCGCTTATACGTGAGGGTGAGGGCGTGGCGGCTCGCGTTTTAAACAATGCGGGAGTCGGTTTAAATAAAGCTCGCCAGCAAGTTTTATTGCTATTAGGTAATAATGATAATGCACAATCTGGTCAACAAGCAGCTCAAGCTGCCAATACACCAACATTAGATAGTCTAGCACGTGATTTAACACAAATTGCACGTGAAGGTACTTTAGACCCTGTTATTGGCCGAAGCAAGGAAATTACACGAGTTATTGAAGTTTTATCGCGTCGTACGAAAAATAACCCTGTATTGATTGGTGAGCCAGGTGTTGGTAAAACAGCGATTGCTGAAGGATTGGCACAGCAAATTATTAATAACGAAGTGCCAGAAATCCTTCGTGACAAACGTGTAATGACACTAGATATGGGGACAGTTGTTGCAGGTACAAAATATCGTGGAGAATTTGAAGATCGTTTGAAAAAAGTGATGGATGAAATTCGCCAAGCAGGCAACATCATTTTATTTATTGACGAATTGCATACATTAATTGGTGCGGGTGGTGCTGAAGGTGCGATTGATGCATCAAATATCTTAAAACCATCTTTAGCACGTGGAGAGCTTCAATGTATTGGTGCCACAACACTTGATGAGTACCGCAAGTACATTGAAAAGGATGCGGCCTTAGAGCGTCGTTTCCAACCAATCCAAGTGGATGAGCCGACAGTGGAAGAGGCTATTCTAATTATTCAAGGCTTACGCGATCGTTATGAAGCGCATCACCGTGTGAAAATTACAGATGAAGCGATTGAAGCAGCGGCAAAAATGAGTGATAGATATATTTCTGACCGATTCTTACCAGATAAAGCGATTGACTTAATCGATGAAGCAGGTTCTAAAGTACGCTTACGCTCATTCGCAGTACCACCAAACTTAAAGGCGCTTGAGGATAAGCTTGAAAATGTTCGTTCTGAAAAAAATGCAGCCGTATCAGGTCAAGAATTTGAAAAGGCAGCAGCGCTAAGAGATACAGAGCAAAAGCTGAAGGATGAAATTGAAGCTACTCGAAAAAATTGGAAAGAAGAGCAAGGTAAAGCCGAATCTAAAGTGACTGTGGATGATGTAGCAGCAGTTGTATCAATGTGGACAGGAATCCCAGTAGCTAAAATTGCTTCTGAAGAATCTTCGAAGTTATTACAGCTTGAAGAAGAGTTACACAAACGTGTAGTAGGGCAAGGAGAAGCAGTAGAAGCGATTTCTCGTGCAATACGTCGTGCAAGAGCAGGCTTAAAAGATCCAAAACGACCAATTGGCTCATTTATCTTCTTAGGACCTACAGGCGTTGGTAAAACAGAGCTTGCAAGAGCACTTGCTGAGGTAATGTTTGGCGATGAGGATGCGATGATTCGTGTTGACATGTCCGAGTACATGGAGAAACATTCGACTTCTCGTTTAGTAGGTTCACCTCCGGGCTATGTAGGCTTCGATGATGGTGGCCAACTGACAGAGAAAGTTCGTCGTAAGCCATATTCAGTCGTTTTATTAGATGAAATTGAAAAGGCACACCCTGATGTATTCAATATTCTATTGCAAGTGCTTGAAGATGGTCGTTTAACAGACTCTAAGGGACGTGTAGTAGACTTCCGAAATACAGTGGTCATTATGACTTCAAACGTTGGTGCGGATGCATTAAAATACCAAAAGAACCTTGGTTTCAATGTAGGTGGTGCAGAGTCTAAGCATAAAGACATGAAGGGTACGATGTTAGAAGAATTGAAAAAAGCATTCCGTCCAGAATTCTTAAACCGTATCGATGAAATGATTGTCTTCCACGCATTAGAAAAAGAGCACTTAAAAGAAATCATTGCGATGATGGGCAATGCTTTAACAAAACGCTTGCAAGAGCAAGACATTTCGTTAGAGCTGACTGATGCAGCACTTGAAAAAATTGCTGAAGAAGGCTATGACCCTCAATATGGTGCTCGTCCACTACGTCGTGCATTACAAAAACAAGTAGAGGATCGATTATCAGAAGAATTACTAAAGGGTAATGTAGAAAAGGGTAATCAGGTTGTCATTGATTACGTAAACGATGAGTTTGTTGTAAAGAAAAAAGAGGGAGTTTCCATCTCTAAATAATTTCAAGGAAAGACAGTAAGGCTTTAAGTGCCAAGCTGTCTTTTTTTCTGTACAATTAAGGATAAGAACAAATATTCGAGGTGAAAGCAATTTGGCAAAGAAAAAAACGAAATTTGTATGTTCAGGCTGTGGCTATGAATCTGCTAAATGGATGGGAAGATGCCCTGGGTGTGGTGAATGGAATAAAATGGTGGAAGAAGTAGAAATGGTTGCAAAAGGCCCACGTGGAGCATTTCAACATTCTGCTACAGTTACTCAAAAGGCAATCCCGATTATCCAAGTGGAAGCTACTGAAGAATCGCGCGTAGCAACAGAAATGGGCGAACTCAATCGTGTATTAGGCGGTGGCATTGTACCTGGTTCTCTAGTATTAATTGGGGGTGATCCTGGAATAGGGAAATCAACATTACTATTACAGGTTTCCGCATTACTCTCGAATAAAGGGCATCGCGTACTTTATATTTCTGGAGAGGAATCTATTCGTCAAACGAAATTACGAGCAGAGCGTTTAGGAGTGATTTCTCAAGAGCTTTACATATACTCTGAAACAAACCTAGAGTTTTTAAACCAAACCATTGATGAAGTACAACCTAAATTTGTCATTGTCGATTCCATACAAACGGTTTTTCATCCAGAAGTAACAAGCGCCCCAGGTAGTGTCTCACAGGTTCGTGAATGTACAGCTGAGCTGATGCGAATCGCTAAAACAAAAGGCATTGCTATTTTTCTAGTAGGGCATGTCACAAAAGAGGGACAAATTGCAGGGCCACGTATTTTAGAGCATATGGTGGATACTGTACTGTACTTTGAAGGGGAGAGACATCATAATCATCGTATTTTACGAAGCCAAAAAAACCGCTTCGGATCTACAAATGAAATTGCTATATTTGAAATGCTTCAAGGTGGGTTAAAGGAAGTTCTAAACCCTTCTGAGTTATTTTTACAGGAGCGTTCACAAGGTGCGGCGGGGTCAACTATTGTAGCCTCAATGGAGGGGACAAGGCCAATCCTTGTTGAAATTCAATCCTTAGTTACGCCTACGAGCTTTAACTATCCTAAACGTATGGCCACAGGTGTAGATCAAAACCGAGTACAATTGCTAATGGCTGTACTAGAAAAGCGTATGGGTCTCATGCTACAAGCTCAGGATGCATATATTAAAGTTGCTGGTGGTGTCAAGCTGGATGAGCCAGCAATAGATTTAGCGGTGTTGACAAGCATTGTATCTAGTTTTAAGGATCAGGCAGTGCGTGCAACGGATTGCTTTATTGGTGAGGTCGGACTGACAGGTGAGGTCCGTCGGGTATCACGTATAGAACAGCGAGTCATTGAAGCGGCGAAGCTTGGATTTAAAAGAGCTTTCATTCCTTCTTCGAATATTGGTGGTTGGGAATTTCCGCAGGGAATTGAAATTGTTGGTGTAGAAACGATAAAAGATGCACTAAATGCATGCTTTAGAGAGTTATAAAGGAGGTTGTGCATGTTGGATATTATTCTGACATGCATTTTCCTTCATTTTTAATGCTAATATCGGAAACTCATATAAAAGAATAAACGTCCTAAATAATAGCTGATGAATGAATAAAGGATTTCATCTAGTACGAACAAAATAGAAGTTTGTAAAATTTTGTCTAACTATCTTATCCTTGTTTCACAACATCAAAAATAATGAGATTTTGACTGAGCTCATGAAAGATTTTCTACCGTAAACTATGTATAATCTTAACTAACAATTAGGAGGTGACAGCTTGTGAAAAAATTTGTTCAAATTGCGTTTTTACTGATTGGAGGAGCATTGGGCCTTGTTTTCTTACCGCCATTATACGAATTGCTTCATTTATCATCTAATCCTTGGCTAGATAATCCTTATGTATCAGTAGCTCTAGGCGCACTTTTACTGTTTACACTATCTTTTGCATTTTCCGATTACTTTGTAAGGCTCATTAGCTGGATGGAAGAAGTTCTGTTTAAGGTTCCTATCGGAGATTTATTATTTGGTACGTTTGGTTTAATAATTGGGTTGATTGTCGCTTACTTTTTAGGCTTTGCCATTGATAGTGTACCATTCCCTGTTATTTCGGAAGTACTTCCAATTATCCTGTCATTTGTATTAGGGTATTTAGGGTTCCGTCTAGGTTTTAGAAAAAGAGATGAGCTCATACAGCTTTTTACATTACGTAGTACCAATACGAAGAAAAAAGCTGCTGAAGGTGCTGAAGCTCAAGAGGTTCGTGGAAGCTACAAACTGCTAGATACAAGTGTAATTATTGATGGTCGTATTGCTGATATTTCTGAAACAGGCTTCATTGAGGGTATATTAGTTGTACCTCAATTTGTGCTCACAGAGCTTCAGCATATAGCTGATTCATCTGATACCTTAAAGCGCACAAGAGGTCGGCGTGGTTTAGATATTTTAAAAAAATTACAAGATGAGCGTAAGACAAAAGTTGAAATTACGGACGAGGATTTTGAAGATGTACAAGAGGTAGATTTAAAGCTTGTCCGTCTTGCAAAAAAAATGGGCAATGATACATGCATCGTTACCAATGATTTTAACCTGAATAAAGTCTGTGAGCTCCATCATGTAAAAGTGTTAAATATCAATGATTTAGCGAATGCAGTGAAACCTGTAGTTATACCAGGTGAAGATATGCAGGTTGTGGTTATAAAGGATGGCAAAGAGCATAACCAAGGAGTTGCCTATTTAGATGATGGTACGATGATTGTGGTTGAAGGTGGTCGTAGTTACATCGGACAGGCAATTACAGTTACAGTTACTAGTGTGCTGCAAACATCGGCAGGTCGTATGATATTTGCTAAGCCGAAGGACGATTAGGATGTGGGGAAATGCAATATGAAGTGGTTCTACCTGCTGCCGGAAGTGGGAAGCGTATGGGTGCAGGGCAAAATAAATTATTTTTAAAGCTTTTAGAGAAACCTATTCTGGTACACACGCTAGAAGTGTTTCAACAAGATCCCGCTTGCACAGGTATTTGGCTCGCTGTAAAACCAGAAGAGCGTGGATTTATTCAAAAAATGCTAGAGGACTATAGGATTACCAAAGTGAAGGGTTTACCTGATGGGGGTGCTGAGCGACAGCATTCGGTTCATTCGTGCATGAAAGAGATGCAACAGGTAGATATTGTGCTTGTCCACGATGCAGCACGCCCGTTTATTACGCATGATATCATTGCAAAGCTTGTACAGAACGCGCATCATCACGGTGCAGCAATTGCAGGGGTTCGTGCGAAAGATACGATGAAAAAAGTATCAATGAATGGCATTATAGAGGAAACGGTTGATCGAGAAAGCCTTTGGATGGTACAAACACCACAAGCATTCCGTTTTGAATTAATTATGGAAGCGGAGGACGTAGCTGAAAAAGTAGGTTTTCTTGGGACAGATGAGGCAATGCTAATGGAGCGTCTCGGACATCAGGTACACATCGTAGAAAGTAGTTATGAAAATGTAAAAATGACAACACAAGAAGACTTAGTATTTGGTGAGGCAATTTTGCGTAAGCGTGGATCATTCAATCATTAAGAAATATTATTTATAGAGGCTATTCATTCGTAGTTTGTTAAGGATGGATAGTCTTTTTTATTTGTTTTGTTTGGGAAAAATTATATGGTCAGAATGCCTTATTGCTTCGTAATCTGTTCATCCATATATGTATGATAATAATGACATAACTGCTAGTCGAATTAGAAACGAAGGCGTAGAAGAGAATAAAAAGTTGGAATGCTCCAATAAAGTGGATTTTATCCATGTGTGATTGTTTTATGTGTAAAATGAAATAGTGGATATATGATTAATAAGGTAATAGAATAGATGAAAAGATGTGAGGGGTGTTTATTGTGTCATTAAATGATTGGTTAAATCAAAAGGTTCCAGAAATTACAGGTTCATTAACTAGTATAAATAAACAGTACATCGACGTTGACAACTCAATAGGCTTTGATGGACGGGATCGGGTTATAAAAATAATAGATAATTTCCATGAGGTGCTGTTTCCTGGCATTTATATGACAAGACCTATTGATGAAACAAGGGTGAACGTAGTTTGCAGTAATAAGCTGCGTGAAACAGCATTAGATTTGCGGGATATTATCGAAAAAGTATTATTTTATAATATGGAGGATAGTGATCCTGCCAATTGCGAGAAGTATTGCCGTGAACAAGCAGACAAAATTGTTATGAATTTGATTAATCGATTTCCTGCCATTCGCCAAGTGCTACAAACAGATATTCAAGCGGCATATAATGGTGACCCAGCAGCTCTTTCTACAGAGGAAATTTTGTTAAGCTATCCATCTATTGTGGCTGTTTATATTCACCGCATCGCGCATGAGTTATACGAAATGGGTGTACAAATTGTGCCTCGAATTATGTCAGAATATGCGCACCGATTAACGGGTATCGATATTCATCCAGGGGCTACAATAGGAGAATCATTCTTTATTGACCACGGAACAGGTGTCGTTATCGGTGAAACTTGTACTATCGGTAAGAATGTAAAAATTTATCAAGGTGTAACATTAGGTGCACTAAGCTTCCCATTAGATGAAAATGGTAATCCAATTAAGGGCATTAAGCGTCATCCGAATATTGCCGACAATGTTGTCATTTATGCTGGTGCTACTATCTTAGGGGGCGAGACGACGATTGGGCACGATTCCGTTTTAGGGAGTAATATTTGGCTAACACACTCTGTTCCCCCTTATTCACGTGTCTATAATTCACAGCCATCTCCGAATATTAGCAACAGTCAAATGAAAAATATAGAGTATCATATTTAAAGAATGTGGGGCAGTCTAGAGAGTGTAGCTTTCTAAACTGCCCATTACTGCTATAGGAGGATAATTATTAAAGCGCTTTTCAAACAACCTAGGGCAAATTTTGATATGATAATGATAAATATTAATTAAAGGAAGATGAATATGTTTCGAATTGGACAAGGTTTTGACGTACATGCATTTGAAGAAGGTCGTCCATTAATTATTGGTGGCATTACCATTCCGCATGAAAAAGGACTAGTAGGACATTCAGATGCGGATGTTCTCTTACACACTGTCACAGATGCGGCTCTAGGAGCAATTGGAGAAGGGGATATTGGCCGTCATTTTCCAGATACAGACCCTGCATTTAAGGACGCGGACTCAGCAAAATTATTAGAGTACATTTGGAAGATCGTTGAGGATAAGGGTTATTCTCTAGGTAATGTCGATTGTACCATTATGGCACAGCGTCCTAAAATGGCCCCCTATATTGGACAGATGCAACAACGTATCGCTGAATTATTACACGCAGAGCCTTCACAGGTAAATGTTAAAGCAACTACAACTGAACGATTAGGTTTTACAGGTCGCGAGGAAGGTATTGCGGCAATGGCAACAATTCTATTGATCAAGAAATAAATGTGGATGAACCCCGCTTTTATTTCCTGTAACAGAGTGGTAAAATGAACAAAGTCAATTTTTGATCGAAAATTTAGGAGGCTTTTAATATGACGAAAGAAGTTCGCGTTCGTTACGCGCCATCTCCAACAGGTTATTTACATATCGGTGGAGCGCGTACAGCATTATTCAATTATTTATATGCAAAACATCATAACGGTAAATTCATTGTACGTATTGAAGATACGGATATTGAACGTAATGTAGAGGGCGGAGAAGCATCTCAGCTAGATAACCTAAAATGGTTAGGTATTGAATATGATGAGTCCATTGATATTGGTGGACCTTATGCGCCTTATCGTCAAATGGAACGTCTTGATATTTATAAAGAGCACGCTGAAAAACTATTAGAGCAAGGTGTAGCCTACAAGTGTTTCTGTTCTTCTGAAAAGCTTGAAGCATCTCGTGAAGAACAAAAAGCAAGAGGTGTAGCTGCTCCTACTTATGATGGTACATGTCGCCACTTATCAGCAGATGAAATCGCTGCTAAAGAAGCGGCAGGTGAGCCATACACAATCCGTATGCGTGTACCTGAAAATGTAACATACGAATTTGAAGATTTAGTTCGTGGACAAGTTACCTTTGAGTCTAAAGATATTGGTGATTGGGTACTTGTAAAAGCAAATGGTATTCCAACATATAACTATGCAGTTGTTTTAGATGATCACTTTATGGAAATCTCTCACGTTTTCCGCGGTGAGGAGCATTTATCGAATACACCAAAGCAAATGATGATTTTTGATGCATTTGGTTGGGAATATCCACGCTTTGGACATATGACATTAATTATTAACGAAAACCGTAAAAAACTATCTAAGCGTGATGAATCGATTATTCAATTTGTTACGCAATATAAAGATTTAGGTTATCTTCCTGAAGCGATGTTTAACTTCTTTGCGCTACTTGGTTGGTCTCCAGAGGGAGAAGAAGAGATTTTCTCAAAAGAAGAATTTATCAAAATGTTTGATGAAAAACGTCTTTCAAAATCACCATCTATGTTCGATAAACAAAAGCTAACATGGATGAATAATCAATATATTAAAAAGTTGTCTTTGGAAGAAGTTGTAGCTTTATCTTTACCACATCTACAAAAAGCAGGCTTATTACCTGAAGAACTTACTGCAGAGCAACATGCTTGGGCGACGGATTTAATCGCGCTTTATCATGACCAAATGAGCTTTGGTGCAGAAATTGTCGAATTATCTAGCCTATTCTTTAACGACCATATTGAATATGATGAAGAAGCAAAAGAGGTTTTAGCAGGAGAGCAAGTACCTGAAGTAATGGCGGCATTTAAAGCACAATTGGAAGAGCTAGAAGAGTTTACACCAGATGCGGTAAAAGCTGCGATTAAAGCTGTACAAAAGACAACTGGTCATAAAGGTAAAAATCTGTTCATGCCAATCCGTGTTGTGACAACAGGTGAAACACATGGACCAGAGTTGCCGAACGCCATTTGTTTAATTGGTAAAGAGAAAGCAATTGACCGTGTAGAAAAATTTGCACAATAAAGATAAATTTATTGACAATTCATTCTTTCGTTGTAAAATGTATTTACATTGAAAAAGCGTTGATAAGGAGAAGTAAGTGGCGCATGCTCTTAAGAGAGGACCATCATCGGCTGAAAGTGGTCTGAGCCTAGGCAAAACTGAAATGCACCTTTGAGCATAAAGCTGAACGAGAGTAGGCTTTATCGAGTCATCCCCGTTAATGGATGTCCAAAGTGGAAGGCTTTTTGTCTTCAATCAGAGTGGAACCACGCAAATCGAGCGTCTCTGTCATTCCTTTTAGGAGTGATAGAGGCGCTTTTTTTATTCAACAGAAAAGGAGAGTGAAATACAATGGGTATTCAAATTTTTAACTCATTAACACGACAAAAGGAAACCTTTGTACCGCTAGAAGAGGGCAAGGTAAAAATGTATGTCTGCGGTCCTACGGTTTATAACTATATCCATATTGGGAATTCACGTCCTGTAATTGTTTATGATACAGTACGTCGTTATTTTCAGTATAAAGGCTATGATGTAAAGTTTGTTTCCAATTTTACGGATGTAGACGATAAAATTATTAAAGCAGCAAATGAGCTTGGTGAAGAAGTACATGAATTAACTGAGCGTTTTATTGCAGCCTATTTTGAAGATGTTACAGCACTGGGATGCAAAAAGGCAGATGTTCATCCACGTGTGACAGAGCATATGGACGATATCATTCAATTTATTCAAGTGCTAATTGAAAAGGGCTACGCTTATGAGTCTGCTGGAGATGTGTATTACCGTACTCGTAAATTTGATGGCTACGGTAAATTATCACACCAATCAGTTGACGATTTAAAAATCGGTGCTCGTATTGAAGCGGGCGAGAAAAAAGATGATGCGCTAGATTTTGCTTTATGGAAAGCTGCTAAGCCAGGTGAGATATTCTGGGAAAGCCCATGGGGAGATGGTCGTCCAGGGTGGCATATTGAGTGTTCTGTAATGGCTCGTGAACATTTAGGAGATACTATTGATATTCATGCTGGTGGGCAGGATTTAACTTTCCCTCACCACGAAAATGAAATTGCTCAATCAGAGGCACACAATGATAAAACATTTGCGCGTTATTGGATGCATAACGGGTATATTAATATTGATAATGAAAAGATGTCCAAATCTCTTGGGAATTTCATTCTTGTGAATGATATCCGTAAACAAATTGACCCGCAGATATTACGTTTCTTCATGCTATCTGTCCATTATCGTCATCCAATTAACTTTGCGAAGGACCTAGTAGAAGCTGCTGCGTCAGGTTTAGAGCGCATTCGTACAGCATACAACAATGTGAAGCATCGCCTTACGACTACTGTAAGCTTAGGTGATCATTCAGAAGAATGGCTGAACAAAATTGCGGAACAAAAAGCGCATTTTGAAGAGGCAATGGATGATGATTTTAATACAGCCAACGCTATTTCTGTATTATTTGAAGTAGCTCGTATTGCTAATATTTACTTAAATGAAGCCAATACTTGCAAGAAGGTATTAGAAACCTTTATTGAAACCTTTGAAGTACTAGGTGACGTCTTAGGTATTGAATTTGCAAAAGAAGAAGAACTATTAGACGAAGAAATTGAAGCATTACTACAAGAGCGCGTCGAGGCACGTAAAAATCGTGATTTTGCTCGCTCTGATGAGATCCGTGACCATTTGCAAGCCCAAGGTATCATTTTAGAAGATACACGACAAGGAACTAGATGGAAACGAGGGTAATTAAGTTGGATAAACTTCGCAATGAAGATGTTAAACAATTAAAAGCGCTGGCGTTAGCCTATATGGGTGATGCCGTATTGGAACAAAAGGTCCGAGAATATTTGCTACGCTCTGGTCGTGTTAAACCAAACACACTACATCGAGAGGCAACTCGCTACGTCTCAGCAAAAGCGCAATCGATGATCGTTCATCGCATGATGGATGAAAATTATTTAACAGAGGAGGAATTGGCTGTGTTCCGCCGTGGACGCAATGCCAAATCCGGCTCTGTACCAAAAAATACGGATGTCCAAACCTATCGTAATAGCTCAGGCTTTGAGGCGGTGCTTGGTAGTTTATATTTATTGAATGAACTAGAACGCGTCTACGAAATCATTGCATATGCTATTCAAATAATCGAGGAATCAAAAGGAGTGTCTAAATAATGGCAGAACAGAATGGTGAAATTATTGCCGGTAAAAACCCAGTGTTAGAAGCACTTCGTTCAGGCCGCGATATGAATAAAGTATGGATTGCAGAAGGAGTAAAGAAATCTGGCGTCAATGAACTGCTAGATTTAGCCCGTGAACGTGGTGTCATAGTTCAATTTGTCCCAAAAAAGAAAGTTGATCAATTATCAAGTGCTAATCATCAAGGTATCGTTGCTTCTGTTGCCGCTTATAAGTATGCTGAACTAGAGGATTTATTTGCAGCCGCAGCTAATAAACAGGAAGATCCTTTTTTCTTAATCTTAGATGAGTTAGAGGATCCTCATAATCTAGGGTCTATTATGAGAACGGCTGATGCTATAGGAGCACATGGTATTATTATTCCTAAGCGCCGATCAGTGAGTCTAACAGCAGTAGTGGCAAAGGCATCTACAGGAGCGATTGAACACGTTCCAGTTGTACGTGTAAACAATCTTGCTCAAACTATAGATGAATTAAAAGAACGCGGTGTATGGATTGCAGGGACAGATGCAAAGGGATCTGCAGATTATCGAAAAATGGATGCAACATTACCATTAGCCATCATTATCGGTAGTGAGGGCAAAGGGATGGGGCGTTTATTAAAAGAAAAATGCGATTTTTTATATCACTTACCGATGGTTGGGCATGTCACATCACTGAACGCATCAGTAGCAGCGGCTTTATTAATGTACGAAGTGTATCGTAAACGTCAAGAAGCGATTGAATAACAATGAAAAACATTTTGCTTGTTGATGGCTATAATATGATTGGATCTTGGAAAGAGCTGCGGCCATTGCGTGATACAAATTTTGAGGATGCGCGAAGAAGGTTGATAGAACTCATGGCTGAATATAAAGCAGCAATGGGTTGGCGCGTAATTATTGTTTTTGACGCCCATCTTGTACCAGGAGTAGAGCAATCTTATATAGAAAATGATGTAGAAGTCATTTATACACGAAAAAATGAAACAGCAGATGAACGTATTGAAAAAATGACACATGAATTAAAGGCTAGAAATGTACAAATTCATGTAGCTACTTCTGATATGGCAGAGCAAAGTGTTATATTTGGGAATGGTGCCTTAAGGAAGTCGGCTAGAGAGCTAGAAATTGATACAAGTATTATCCAACATAAAATTACTCATGATGTGAAGCGGAAGCAAGAAAGTAAGCCGCCTTCTCGTATAGAATTAAAGCCAGATGTTGCGCTCGCCTTTGAAAAATGGCGACGAGGGTTGAAATGATTGATTGACGCATATTTTCCAATTCCGTTATACTGTTTCTAATTATCTGTTGTGGCTGAGGTGATACCATGTTTAAAAATAGCATTGTACAAGTGACACAAGATTTTGAACGATTCAATGATGAAGAGCTTATTGAAATGGTGCATCAAGGTAATACAGATGCGTTGGATTATTTAATTACAAAATACCGTTTGTTAGTAAGAGCGAAGGCAAGATCCTATTTTTTAATCGGAGCAGATAAGGAAGACATTGTACAAGAGGGCATGATAGGCTTATATAAAGCGATTCGTGATTTTAAAGGAGATAAGCTTGCATCATTCAGAGCTTTTGCAGAGTTATGTATTACAAGACAGATTATCACAGCTATTAAAACAGCAACTAGGCAAAAGCATATACCTCTAAATTCCTATATCTCTTTGGACAAGCCTATATTCGACGAAGAGTCAGACCGAACGCTTATGGATGTACTAACGGGTGCTATTATGGATGATCCAGAAGAATTGATGATTCATAGAGAAGAGTTTGGATATTTAGAAGAAAAGATGAGTGAGATTTTAAGTGAATTAGAGCTACAAGTTTTAGCCTTATATCTAGACGGCCAGTCTTATCATGAAATTTCCGCCAAATTAAATCGTCATGTGAAATCTATCGATAATGCATTGCAGCGGGTAAAACGTAAATTAGAACGTCATTTAGTCCTTGAGGAAATGTCTTAGCCCATTTAGGCCTTTATTGACATTGACAAATATAGGTGTTAGTCTTAAAAAGACAAAGTGCCGAAAAAGGTGATTATATGGCAAAAAAAGTCGTGCTTAATTGTGAGAAATGTGGTTCGAGAAATTACACGTTCCCAGCTAAAGAAGGTTCAACTGTACGTCTCGAATTAAAGAAATTTTGCTCGCATTGCAATGAACATACAATGCATAAACAAACGCTATAAAATGATATGTAAATAGACAGATTTGATTGATTCGGAGGTTAAGCTAGAATGGGCAAGATCAAAAGCTTTTTCAGCGATGTAATGTCAGAAATGCGCAAAACAAGCTGGCCGAAAAGTAAAGAACTGACGAAATATACAGTCGTTGTAATTTCAACTGTTGTCATTATGGCTTTATTTTTTGTGTTAGTTGACTTAGGTATTTCATCATTATTCCGCTGGTACTTAGATTTATAATTTAGTAAATAGCATATTTTTGAAATAGCCCGTCCATTGCAATAACGGGTTTTTTCGTTTGTTTTATCTTCATTCAGTAGAAAACTCCATCTAATGGGATCGATGGGATGGGTGAAGTGAAGCGCAAAGCAGTAAAATCTCCTCATTATGATAAATACTACTAGGAGAGTATGATAGTAGCGATTGATGACTATGCTAGTTTCGGTATATATCATCGAGCTTTCGCAAGTAATTAGCGAAAGCTATATTTTTCTAATGAGATGTTTGTGAAAAGAGTAAAAATGCATTGAGCGTATCGCGATTCATTTTCACTTTTATTTGTAAGGGAGGGACGGACGAGGAGTCCTAGTAGTTATGGAGAAAAATTGGTATGTTGTTCATACGTATTCAGGGTATGAAAACCGTGTAAAAGCAAACCTAGAGAAACGTGTAGAAACAATGGGAATGCAAGATAAAATCTTCCGTGTGATTGTTCCTGAGCATGAAGAAACAGAAATGAAAGATGGAAAAAAACGTACAATGATGCGTAAAGTTTTCCCTGGTTATGTGTTAGTAGAGTTAATCATGACAGATGATTCTTGGTATGTAGTTCGAAATACGCCTGGTGTTACGGGCTTTATCGGTTCATCTGGTGGAGGAGCAAAACCAACACCGTTATTACCTGAAGAAGCAGATCGTTTACTACAACAAATGGGTATGACTGATAAAGTTGTAGAAGTGGACATTACTGTTGGTGAAGCAGTAGAAGTATTAGAAGGGCCGTTTGCTCATTTCCAAGGACGTGTTGAAGAAATTGACACAGAAAAAGGTAAAATTAAAGTGACGGTTGATATGTTTGGTCGCGAAACGATTATGGAGCTAGATTTCGAACAAGTTCAAAAATTATAGTTCTAACAATAGAACATTACATGCTAATTGGTAGATGTTTCGCAGATTTTGTTAATTACTACTTGCTTAAAAAAATTAAAAGTGGTATCATTTCATAGGTCAGACTGTCATACTTTTGTTTGACGTCTGTAATGATAATTTTAATGTTATCGGCACTTAGCTGACAGACAGATATTGAGTGGGAGGGGCAACCCAATTACCACATCACGGACTTAAGGAGGTGTGTCTCGTGGCTAAAAAAGTTATTAAAGTTGTTAAACTTCAAATCCCTGCTGGTAAAGCTAACCCAGCTCCACCGGTTGGTCCTGCATTAGGTCAAGCGGGTGTGAACATCATGGGATTCTGTAAAGAATTTAATGCGCGTACTGCTGATCAAGCTGGTCTTATTATCCCAGTTGAAATTTCAGTATTCGAGGATCGTTCTTTCACTTTCATTACAAAAACTCCACCTGCAGCAGTTCTACTTAAAGTAGCAGCTGGTATCCAATCTGGATCTGGTGAACCAAACCGTAAAAAAGTGGCAACGGTTAAACGTGATAAAGTTCGCGAAATCGCTGAAACTAAAATGCCAGACCTTAACGCTGCTTCAGTAGAAGCTGCTATGTTAATGGTTGAAGGTACTGCACGAAGCATGGGTATTGTTATCGAAGACTAATCCCATTTACTTGATGTTTTGTTTTTTGGAAGGTTGCGAAGTTTCTTTGTGAACACGCAACCTTTATTCGTGGGAGGTAAAATCCGCTATAACCACAATCAAGGAGGAAATATATAATGGCTAAAAAAGGTAAAAAACTGCAAGATGCAGCAAAATTAATTGATCGTAACGCACTTTACACTGCACAAGAAGCAATCGAACTTGCTCAAAAAACTAGCACAGTAAACTTCGACGCTACTGTAGAAGTTGCTTTCCGCTTAGGTATTGATACTCGTAAGAACGACCAACAAATCCGTGGTGCAGTAGTACTACCAAACGGTACTGGTAAAACTCAACGCGTATTAGTATTTGCAAAAGGTGAAAAGCTTAAAGAAGCTGAAGCAGCTGGTGCTGACTATGTAGGCGATGCAGAATACATCCAAAAAATCCAACAAGGTTGGTTTGACTTCGATGTAATCGTAGCAACTCCTGACATGATGGGTGAAGTTGGTAAACTTGGTCGTGTATTAGGGCCTAAAGGTTTAATGCCAAACCCTAAAACTGGTACAGTTACTTTTGATGTAACAAAAGCTATCGAAGAAATCAAAGCTGGTAAAGTAGAATACCGTGCTGATAAAGCTGGTATTATCCACGCTCCTATCGGTAAAGTTTCTTTCTCAGCAGAAAAATTAGTAGAAAACTTCTTAGCTGTTTTTGATGTAGTTCAAAAAGCAAAACCTGCTGCAGCTAAAGGTACTTACATGAAATCTGTAAATGTTACAACTACAATGGGTCCAGCGGTTAAAATTGACGCTTCTAACGTAGTAGTAAAATAATTTATATATATGTATTGACGATAGTGGCTATACGTGATACTATAGTTGCTGTTGTGAATTATCCATTTGTACCGTAGACAGTAGGAGTGACTTGTCACTTAATGTTCCTACCGAGGACATCGGAATTCAGATTCTTATTTAAAGATGATGACTTTCAGCCTCTGTGTCTATTTGACTCGGAGGCTTTTCTTTTGTCGGTATAAATGACCCATTCTAATAGGAGGTGTCATCATGAGCAAAGCAATCGAAAACAAACAAGTACAAGTTCAAGAGATTACTGAAAAATTCCAAGGCGCTGCTTCTGTAGTAGTTGTGGATTACCGTGGTCTTAATGTTGCACAAGTAACAGAGCTTCGTAAACAACTTCGTGAAGCTGGCGTTGAGTTCAAAGTTTACAAAAACACTTTAACTCGTCGTGCTGCTGAAGCTGCTGGCCTTGAAGGAATCAACGACGTATTAGTTGGTCCTAACGCAATTGCGTTCTCAAATGAAGATGTTGTAGCGCCTGCTAAAATCATCAACGAGTTCGCTAAGAAAAACGAAGCTTTAGAAATTAAAGCTGGTATTATTGAAGGTACTATTTCTTCTGTTGAAGATGTTAAAGCACTTGCAGAACTTCCATCACGCGAAGGTCTACTTTCTATGCTTTTATCTGTACTTCAAGCTCCAGTGCGTAACTTCGCACTTGCAACAAAAGCTGTTGCAGAACAAAAAGAAGAACAAGGCGCGTAATTTAAGACGCACTAATACTTCTGCGGCCTGATCGCAAAAAAATAAAACATTATCCAATTAGGAGGAAATTATAATGAATAAAGAGCAAATCTTAGAAGCTATCAAAGCTATGACAGTTCTTGAATTAAACGATTTAGTAAAAGCTATCGAAGAAGAATTCGGTGTAACAGCTGCTGCTCCAGTAGCAGTAGTTGCTGGTGGTGCTGCTGCAGCTGAAGAAAAAACAGAATTTGACGTAGTATTAGCATCTGCTGGTGCAGAAAAAATCAAAGTAATCAAAGTGGTTCGTGAAATCACTGGTTTAGGTCTTAAAGAAGCTAAAGAAGTAGTAGATAACGCTCCTAAAGCTCTTAAAGAAGGCGTTTCTAAAGATGAAGCTGAAGAAATCAAAGCTAAACTTGAAGAAGTTGGCGCATCTGTAGAAGTTAAGTAATCTCGCGTTACTTTTTAACAAAAGGAAAGCTCGTCATTTTGGCGAGCTTTTTTCTTCATTCTGAGGAGGCGTGAAAATGTCAGATCACTATTATACAAGTAAGCCTCAAACTGAAAGTAAACCACGTCACTGGACATTCAAGTTACTAGGGCATACGTTTTCATTCGAAACGGATGCAGGTGTATTTAGTAAAAGCGAAGTAGATTTTGGATCCCGTGTTTTAATAGACGCTTTTCAAATGCCTGATATTGATGGTGCGATTTTTGATGTAGGTTGTGGATACGGGCCGATAGGGTTATCGATTGCCAAAACTAATCCAGACCGTACCGTTTTTATGATGGATATTAATGAACGTGCAGTTGCGCTTTCGCAAAAAAATGCGCAAGTGAACGGTGTTCAAAATGTGCGAATATTTGTGAGTGACGGCCTATCGATGGTTGATAAAGATGTAGATGCAGCAGCTATCTTAACGAATCCACCAATTCGTGCGGGGAAGGAAACGATTTTCCGCTTTTACGATGGAGCTTACGATCGGCTAGTGTCTTCGGGTGAACTCTGGGTAGTCATTCAGAAGAAACAAGGAGCGCCATCGACAGTAAGTTACTTAGAAGAAAAGTTTTCAGAAGTCGATGTAGTAGAAAAGAAAAAAGGGTACTGGATAGTACGCGCAAAAAAATAAATGAAATATGTATAATTTATTGACTTGACAAATCGGCTATGATAATATGATACAATGCAAAAATATTATTTTGAGGTCGTATGCCCTTTTTGTATAGAATTGTTTTAATATGGGTATACTTGCCAAGATAAGTTTAGTTAACCGAAAATGAGATCTTTTTGAAGACTCGTTTTCTTTTTGTCTTTCGAAATCATACACTATTTGTATGATTTTGCAAAGACCTAATATCGCTTTATTGAGGGGTGAATGAGTTGACAGGTCAACTAGTTCAGTACGGACAACACCGCCAGCGTAGAAGCTTTGCGCGTATTAAAGAGGTGCTTGAGCTTCCAAATCTGATTGAGATTCAAACGGCGTCTTACGAGTGGTTCCTTGAAGAAGGTTTACGTGAAATGTTCCGTGACATTTCGCCGATCGAGGACTTTACAGGTAATCTTTCATTAGAATTCATCGATTATTCATTAGGTGAGCCTAAATATGATGTTGATGAGTGTAAAGAGCGAGATGTTACTTACGCAGCTCCATTACGTGTGAAAGTACGTCTTTACAACAAAGAAACAGACGAAGTGAAAGAACAAGATGTCTTCATGGGTGATTTCCCGTTAATGACAGAAACAGGTACGTTCATTATCAACGGTGCTGAACGTGTTATCGTTTCACAATTAGTTCGTTCACCAAGTGTGTATTTCCATGATAAAACTGATAAAAACGGTAAAAAAGGCTTTGGAGCTACAGTTATTCCAAACCGTGGTGCTTGGTTAGAGTATGAAACTGATGCGAAAGACGTAGTTTATGTGCGAATTGATCGTACTCGTAAGCTACCAGTAACAGTGTTACTACGTGCATTAGGTTTCGGTTCAGATCAAGAAATTATCGATATTATCGGTGATAACGAGTATTTGCGTAATACGTTAGAAAAAGATAACTCTGAAAGTACAGAAAAAGCGCTTTTAGAAATCTACGAACGTTTACGTCCAGGTGAGCCACCAACAGTAGAAAGTGCGAAGAGTTTATTATACTCTCGTTTCTTCGATGCTAAACGTTATGATTTAGCGAATGTTGGTCGCTACAAAATGAATAAAAAGCTTCACATTAAAAATCGTTTATTCAACCAAACGATTGCTGAAACGCTTGTAGATCCAGAAACAGGCGAAATTTTAGTAGAAAAAGGTACAGTACTAGATCGTCGTACTTTAGATAAAATTCTACCTTACCTAGAAGATTCATCAAAAGGTATTGGTTACCGCACTTTATCACAAGTCGGTGGAGTGCTTGAAGATGATGTAACCATCCAATCTATTAAGATTTATGCTCCAAAGGATGAAGCTCAAAAAGAAATTAATATCATTGGTAATGCGTACATTGATGAAGAAGTGAAGAATATTACACCTGCTGATGTTTTATCTTCAGTAAGCTATTTCTTTAACTTACTTTACCAAGTAGGTGCAACAGATGATATTGACCATTTAGGTAACCGTCGCCTACGTTCTGTTGGTGAGTTACTACAAAATCAATTCCGTATCGGTTTGTCTCGTATGGAACGTGTAGTACGTGAGCGTATGTCAATTAATGACACAGCTGCGATCGTACCACAACAATTAATCAATATCCGTCCAGTGATTGCGTCCATTAAAGAGTTCTTCGGAAGCTCTCAATTATCACAATTCATGGACCAAACAAACCCATTAGCAGAGTTAACGCATAAACGTCGTCTATCTGCATTAGGTCCTGGTGGTTTAACGCGTGAGCGTGCTGGCTTCGAAGTACGTGACGTTCACTACTCTCACTATGGTCGTATGTGTCCGATCGAGACACCAGAGGGTCCAAACATTGGGTTAATCAACTCATTATCTTCATTTGCCAAAGTTAATAAATTTGGCTTCATTGAAACACCTTATCGTCGTATTGACCACGAAACAGGTCGAGTAACGGAGCAAATTGATTATTTAACAGCTGATGAAGAAGATAACTACTATGTAGCACAAGCAAATTCGCCGTTAAATCCAGATGGTACTTTTGTAAATGATGAAGTAGTAGGTCGTTTCCGTGGTGATAACACGGTATTCAATAAAGCGCAAATGGACTACATGGATGTATCTCCTAAACAAGTTGTCTCTGCAGCGACTGCATGTATACCGTTCTTAGAAAACGATGACTCGAACCGTGCACTTATGGGTGCCAACATGCAACGTCAAGCAGTTCCACTACTTAACCCAGAAGCACCATTCGTTGGTACTGGTATGGAACATGTTGATGCGCGTGATTCAGGTGCAGCTGTAGTAGCGAAGTATGATGGTATTGTTGAGCACGTTGAAGCTCGCTCTATCCATGTACGCCGCATTGAAGTTGTAGACGGCAAAGAGGTTAAAGGCGATTTAACAAAATATAAATTACAGAAGTTCATTCGTTCTAACCAAGGTACTTCATATAACCAACGCCCACTTGTAAAAGTAGGCGAACGTGTGAAACCTCGTGACATTTTAGCAGATGGTCCATCAATGGAAAAAGGCGAACTAGCTCTTGGACGTAACGTACTGGTTGCATTCATGACTTGGAACGGCTTTAACTATGAGGATGCTGTTATTATGAGTGAGCGCCTTGTAAAAGACGATGTCTATACATCTGTTCATATCGAAGAATATGAATCAGAATCTCGTGATACAAAGCTTGGACCAGAAGAAATCACTCGTGATATTCCAAACGTCGGAGAAGATGCACTTCGTAACCTAGACGAACGTGGTATTATCCGTATTGGTGCGGAAGTACGTGACGGTGATATTCTTGTTGGGAAAGTAACGCCTAAAGGGGTTACAGAATTAACTGCTGAAGAGCGTTTATTACATGCAATCTTCGGTGAAAAGGCTCGTGAGGTTCGTGATACTTCATTACGTGTACCACACGGTGCTGGCGGTATCATTCTTGATGTTAAAGTATTTAACCGTGAAGATGGCGATGAATTACCACCAGGTGTTAACCAATTAGTTCGTGCTTATATTGTTCAAAAACGTAAAATTCGTGTTGGGGACAAAATGGCCGGACGTCATGGTAACAAAGGGGTTATCTCTCGTATCTTACCAGAAGAAGATATGCCATTCATGCCAGATGGCACGCCTGTTGATATCATGTTAAATCCACTTGGTGTACCTTCCCGTATGAATATCGGACAAGTTTTAGAGTTACACTTAGGTATGGCTTCTCGTTATCTAGGCGTTCACATGGCAACACCAGTATTTGATGGTGCTAATGAAGAAGACGTTTGGGAAACAATGGAAGAAGCTGGGATGAACCGTGACGGTAAAACAATCCTGTATGATGGACGTTCTGGTGAACCATTCGATAACCGTGTATCAGTAGGTATCATGTATATGATCAAACTTGCTCACATGGTTGATGATAAACTTCATGCACGTTCAACTGGTCCTTACTCACTTGTTACGCAACAACCACTTGGTGGTAAAGCGCAATTTGGTGGACAACGTTTTGGTGAAATGGAGGTATGGGCACTTGAAGCTTATGGTGCTGCGTATACACTTCAAGAAATCTTAACGGTTAAATCTGATGACGTTGTTGGTCGTGTGAAAACATATGAAGCCATCGTTAAAGGTGAAAGTGTACCAGAGCCAGGTGTTCCTGAGTCATTCAAAGTATTGATTAAAGAACTTCAATCTCTTGGTATGGATGTTAAGATGTTAACAGTTAATGATGAAGAAGTAGAGCTTCGCGATTTAGACGAAGAAGACGATCTTCAGCCAGCTGATGCACTTAACATTGCACCACAGCCAGATACAGAAGAAGAGCCAGTAGAGTCTTTTGAATAATGGAAAACCAAATTCACAAATGTGAATATGGTCAAACTTATTTTTCAAATTAGCCGGGCAGGATTTAACGCCCTGCCTGGCTTTTTCTTTTAATAAATCATTCTATTTCTAATCCTTTGCCAAAGAGGCAATCTTTGCAAACGATTATCGAGCTGCGTAAAAGAGTCTTTATAAAGACCTATACTAGAGGGAGGTAGGCTCCTTGATAGACGTTAATGAATTTGAATATATGAAAATTGGTTTAGCATCACCTGACAAGATTCGTTCTTGGTCATATGGAGAGGTTAAAAAACCTGAAACAATTAACTACCGTACACTAAAACCAGAAAAAGATGGTTTATTCTGTGAGCGTATTTTTGGTCCAACTAAGGACTGGGAGTGTCACTGTGGGAAATATAAACGTGTACGCTATAAAGGCGTAGTTTGTGATCGTTGTGGCGTTGAAGTAACACGTGCTAAAGTTCGTCGTGAACGTATGGGACATATCGAATTAGCAGCACCAGTTTCTCATATCTGGTACTTCAAAGGTATTCCTAGCCGTATGGGTCTAATTTTAGATATGTCACCTCGTGCTCTTGAAGAAGTTATCTATTTTGCTTCATACGTTGTGATCGATGCAGGTGCTACTAATTTAGAAAGTAAACAATTACTATCTGAAAAAGAGTATCGTGCATACCGTGAAAAATTCGGTAATACATTCGAAGCATCAATGGGTGCAGAAGCAATCAAAAAATTATTAGGTAAAATCGACCTAGAAGATGAAACACAATCTTTAAAAGAGGAGTTAAAATCTGCTCAAGGTCAAAGACGTACTCGTGCCATTAAACGTCTAGAAGTTGTTGAATCTTTCCGTAACTCAGGAAACTCACCTGAATGGATGATTCTAGATGTACTACCTGTTATTCCACCAGAGCTTCGTCCAATGGTGCAATTAGATGGTGGTCGTTTCGCGACTTCAGATTTAAACGATTTGTACCGTCGTGTAATTAATCGTAATAACCGTTTAAAACGTTTATTAGATTTAGGTGCTCCGAGCATCATCGTACAAAATGAAAAACGTATGTTACAAGAAGCTGTTGATGCATTAATCGATAATGGTCGTCGTGGACGTCCTGTAACAGGTCCTGGTAACCGCCCGTTAAAATCACTTTCACATATGTTGAAAGGTAAACAAGGTCGTTTCCGTCAAAATCTACTTGGTAAACGTGTTGACTACTCTGGTCGTTCGGTTATCGTAGTAGGTCCAAACTTAAAAATGTACCAATGTGGCTTACCAAAAGAAATGGCTATCGAATTATTCAAGCCATTCGTTATGAAAGAATTAGTAGAGCGTGGTCTTGCTCATAACATTAAATCTGCTAAACGTAAAATCGAACGTTTAAATAACGACGTATGGGACGTTTTAGAAGATGTTATCCGTGAGCATCCAGTATTACTAAACCGTGCACCAACGCTTCACCGTCTTGGAATTCAAGCATTTGAACCAACACTAGTTGAAGGTCGTGCTATTCGTCTTCACCCATTAGTATGTACAGCCTATAATGCTGACTTCGATGGTGACCAAATGGCGGTTCACGTACCATTATCAGCTGAAGCTCAAGCTGAAGCTCGTCTTCTAATGCTTGCTGCACAAAACATCCTGAATCCAAAAGACGGTAAACCTGTTGTAACACCTTCTCAAGATATGGTATTAGGAAACTACTACTTAACACTTGAACGTGAAGGCGCACGTGGTGAAGGTACTGTTTTCTATGGTCCAAATGAAGTTTTAATTGCCTATGATACAGGTCATGTACACTTGCATACACGTATCGCAATTAAAGCAAGTTCATTAAATAATCCGACATTCACTGAAGAACAAAATAATATGTTCTTATTAACAACTGTCGGTAAAGTAATCTTTAATGAAATCTTGCCGGAATCATTCCCTTATATTAATGAGCCAACTGATTTCAACTTAGAGCAAGTAACACCAGAAAAATACTTTGCTAAGTTAACAATTGATGAAGAAACACTTAAAGAGCTTGAATCAGATAGTGCTTATAATAATTTAGATGAAAAAGGGAAAATTGATGCACAACGTACAGCTGTATTGCGTAAATACTTTGCATCAGTACCTGTTGTAAACCCATTCCGTAAGAAATTCTTAGGAAATATCATTGCTGAAGTATTTAAACGTTTCCACATTACGGAAACATCTAAAATGCTTGACCGTATGAAAAACCTAGGTTTCAAATATTCAACACGTGCAGGTATTACTGTAGGTGTATCTGATATCGTGGTATTACCTGATAAAGGTGAAATTTTAGCAGAAGCTCAAGAGAAAGTAGATAAAGTTCAAGCGCAATTCCGTCGTGGTTTCATTACTGAGGATGAGCGTTATGATCGCGTTATTTCAAGCTGGAGTGCTGCAAAAGATGAAATTCAAGCGAAGCTGATGAAGTCACTTGAGAAAACAAACCCAATTTTCATGATGTCTGATTCAGGTGCCCGTGGTAATGCATCTAACTTTACTCAGCTAGCTGGTATGCGTGGTCTGATGGCCAACCCGGCTGGTCGTATTATCGAACTTCCAATCAAATCTTCATTCCGTGAAGGTTTAACAGTATTAGAGTACTTCATCTCAACTCACGGTGCTCGTAAAGGTCTTGCCGATACAGCCCTAAAAACTGCCGATTCAGGTTACTTAACGCGTCGTCTTGTTGACGTTGCACAAGATGTTATCGTTCGTGAAGATGACTGTGGTACTGACCGTGGCTTAACGATTGGTGCACTAATGGAAGGCACAGAGTTAATTGAAGCTCTAGATGAACGTATTGTTGGTCGTCATACGAAGAAAACAATCTTCCACCCTGAAACTGGTGAAGTAATTCTTGCAAAAGACGGTTTAATCGACCAAGATATCGCTCGTGCAATTATCGAGGCTGGTATTGAAGAAGTGACAATCCGTTCAGCATTTACATGTAATACAAAACACGGCGTTTGTAAAAAATGTTACGGCATGAACTTGGCGACAGGTGAGAAGGTTGAAGTTGGGGAAGCAGTTGGTATTATTGCGGCTCAATCAATCGGTGAACCAGGTACACAGTTAACAATGCGTACATTCCATACAGGTGGGGTTGCCGGAGATGATATTACACAAGGTCTTCCACGTATCCAAGAGATCTTTGAAGCACGTAATCCAAAAGGTCAATCTGTTATTTCAGAAATTGCTGGTACGGTTTCAGATATCACAGAAATTCGTGAAGGCTTAAAAGAAATTACAATTCAAGGTGACGTAGAAACTCGTAAGTATCAAGCACCTTATAACGCACGTTTGAAAGTTATCGAAGGTGATAATGTAGAACGTGGTCAAGTTTTAACAGAAGGTTCTATCGATCCAAAACAATTGCTAAAAGTCAAAGACGTTTCAACTGTTCAAGAATATTTATTAAAAGAAGTTCAAAAAGTATACCGTATGCAAGGGGTAGAAATTGGGGATAAACACATTGAGGTAATGGTTCGCCAAATGCTTCGTAAAGTGCGTGTAATTGAAGCTGGAGATACAGAATTACTACCTGGCTCATTACTAGATATCCACCAATTCTCAGAGGCAAACGTAGACGCTGTTATGAATGGCAAAAACCCTGCAACTTGTCGCCCTGTTATCCTTGGTATTACAAAAGCTTCTCTTGAAACAGAATCATTCTTATCTGCAGCATCGTTCCAAGAAACAACACGTGTGTTAACAGATGCAGCAATTAAGGGTAAACGTGACGAACTTCTTGGATTAAAAGAGAACGTAATTATCGGTAAACTTGTTCCTGCAGGTACTGGTATGCAACGTTATCGTCAAATCCGCATCGAAAAAGATGAGCTTGACACAGAAGTCGTTTCTGCTGAATAAACATTAAATTAGGCCGAAGAGATGCATATTTTCATCATCTCTTCGGACTTTTTCAAGATATTAGTTGACAGTGTAAATGAGTAATGATAATATATTGAAGGTTGATAGTTAACTGTCTGTACTTCGGAGGATATGTAAATGTCTTATGATAAAGTAAGGGCTAGTCAAACAATCATAGGTACAAAGCAAGCAGTAAAAGCAATGCGAGCTGGTTCAGTGAAAGAACTTTTTGTGGCACTTGATGCAGACAATTGGGTAACCGATTCGGCCATATCTTTCGCGAGAGAAATCGGTATACCAGTTATTCTTGTTGAGTCCAAAAAGGAACTGGGCAAAGCCTGTGGAATCCATGTTGGAGCTGCGGTAGTTGCGATTACTGTAGAGTAGTTTTTGTGTAAAATGCACAAAGACTTTGTTTTTACCCAAAAAATGAACCACCTGGATGTGTGGTATTAAAAAAAGAAGGAATGAAGGGAGGAAAAATCGATGCCTACAATTAACCAATTGGTACGTAAGCCTCGTAAATCTAAAATCACGAAATCAAATTCACCAGCGTTAAACAAAGGATATAACTCATTTAAAAAATCTTTAACTGATGTTAAATCTCCACAAAAACGTGGTGTTTGTACTCGTGTAGGTACAATGACGCCTAAAAAACCAAACTCAGCGTTACGTAAATACGCTCGTGTACGTTTAACTAACCAAATCGAGGTTACAGCGTACATTCCTGGTGAAGGCCACAACTTACAAGAGCACAGTGTTGTTCTTATCCGTGGCGGTCGTGTAAAAGACTTACCGGGTGTTCGTTACCATATCGTTCGTGGTGCTCTTGATACTGCTGGTGTAAACGGTCGTATGCAATCACGTTCTTTATACGGTACAAAACGCCCTAAAGAAAAAAAATAATTTAAATCCCACTATATATTTACTCAATGAAAGGAGGAAAACACATGCCTCGTAAAGGTCCTGTTTCCAAACGTGACGTGTTACCAGATCCAATTTATAATTCAAAACTAGTAACTCGTTTAATCAATAAAATGATGATTGATGGTAAAAGAGGTACTTCTCAAAAGATTTTATACGGTGCGTTCGAACTAGTTAAAGAACGTTCTGGTCAAGATCCAATCGAAGTATTCGAAGCTGCTCTAAATAACGTAATGCCAGTTCTTGAAGTACGTGCTCGCCGTGTTGGTGGTTCTAACTACCAAGTACCAGTTGAAGTACGCCCAGAACGTCGTACAACTTTAGGTCTTCGTTACCTAGTTAACTATTCTCGTCTTCGTGGTGAAAAAACTATGGAAGAGCGTTTAGCTAACGAAATCCTTGATGCTTCTAACAACACTGGTGCATCAGTTAAGAAACGTGAAGATATGCACAAAATGGCAGAAGCGAACAAAGCATTCGCTCACTACCGTTGGTAATCTAAACATAGCATAAGCCCAATATGGAAGGAGAAATACCTAATGAAACGCGAATTCTCACTAGAGAATACTCGTAATATTGGGATCATGGCTCACATTGATGCTGGTAAAACAACAACAACTGAGCGTATCCTTTATTACACAGGTAAGATTCACAAAATCGGTGAAACTCATGAAGGCGCTTCTCAAATGGACTGGATGGAGCAAGAGCAAGAACGTGGTATCACAATCACTTCTGCTGCGACAACAGCTCAATGGAAAGGCAACCGCGTAAACATCATCGATACTCCTGGACACGTAGACTTCACTGTAGAAGTAGAACGTTCTTTACGTGTACTTGACGGCGCAGTAACTGTACTTGATGCTCAATCTGGTGTTGAACCTCAAACAGAAACTGTATGGCGTCAAGCTACAACTTACGGTGTACCACGTATCGTATTCATTAACAAAATGGATAAAATGGGTGCAGACTTCCTATATTCTGTAGGTACTTTACACGAGCGTTTACAAGCAAATGCTCATCCAATCCAATTACCAATTGGTGCGGAAGATGAGTTCAAAGCAATTATTGACCTAGTTGAAATGGATGTAACTTACTACGATAACGAAGAAGGTACAGCATTACGTGAAGGTCAACCAATTCCTGAAGAATTCCAAGCGCAAGCTGAAGAATACCGTGAGAAGTTAATCGAAGCAATCGCTGAAGTTAACGAAGAAATCATGGAAAAATACTTTGCTGGTGAAGAAATTACAAAAGAAGAGCTTAAAGCGGCTATCCGTAAAGCGACAATCGCTGTAGAATTCTACCCAGTAATCTGTGGTACAGCATTCAAACACAAAGGTGTTCGTAAAATGCTTGACGCAGTTATCGATTACTTACCATCACCAGTTGATGTACCAGCTATTAAAGGTACAACTCCAGATGGTGATGAAACTGAACGTCCATCATCAGACGAAGCGCCATTCTCAGCTTTAGCATTTAAAGTTATGACTGACCCATTCGTAGGTAAATTAACGTTCTTCCGTGTGTACTCTGGTGTTCTTGAATCAGGTTCATACGTACAAAACTCTTCAAAAGGTAAACGTGAACGTGTAGGTCGTATCCTACAAATGCACGCTAACAGCCGTGAAGAGATTTCAAAAGTATTTGCTGGTGATATCGCAGCTGCTGTAGGTCTTAAAGATACAACAACTGGTGACACTCTTTGTGAAGAGAAAAACCTTGTTATCCTTGAGTCTATGGAGTTCCCAGAACCAGTTATCTCTCTTTCTGTAGAACCAAAATCAAAAGCTGACCAAGATAAAATGGGTCAAGCTTTACAAAAACTACAAGAAGAAGATCCAACATTCCGTGCACATACAGACCAAGAAACTGGTCAAACAATTATCTCAGGTATGGGTGAGCTTCACCTTGATATCTTAGTTGATCGTATGCGCCGTGAATTTAAAGTAGAAGCTAACGTAGGTGCTCCAATGGTATCTTACCGTGAAACATTCCGTGGCTCTGCTCAAGTTCAAGGTAAATTCACTCGTCAATCAGGTGGTCGTGGTCAATACGGTGACGTATGGATCGAGTTCTCTCCAAATGAAGAGGGTAAAGGCTTTGAATTCGAAAATGCTATCGTTGGTGGTGTAGTACCACGTGAATATATTCCAGCTGTAGAAGCAGGTCTTCGTGACTCGCTTGACCGCGGTGTAATCGCTGGTTACCCATTAATCGACATCAAAGCGAAATTATTCGATGGTTCATACCATGATGTTGACTCAAACGAAATGGCATTTAAAATCGCTGCATCTATGGCACTTAAAGCTGCTGCATCAAAATGTAGTCCAGTTCTTTTAGAGCCTATGATGAAAGTTGAAGTTGTAATTCCTGAAGAATATCTTGGTGATATCATGGGTAACATCACTTCTCGCCGTGGTCGCGTAGAAGGTATGGAAGCTCGCGGTAACGCTCAAGTTGTTCGTGCGATGGTTCCACTTTCAGAAATGTTTGGATATGCAACAACTTTACGTTCTGCAACGCAAGGTCGTGGTGTATTCTCAATGGTATTCGATCATTATGAAGAAGTACCAAAATCAATCTCTGAAGATATCATCAAAAAAAATAAAGGTGAATAATTGAAATTTCATCTTGCATAAAGTATAACTAATTTGTAAGCTATGATTGCAGGATAGGGGATGGGCCCGTTCTCTATCAGCATTCATTCTATAAATTTTAAATCTAAAACATACAATTTTGAGGAGGCAATCTCTAATGGCTAAAGAAAAATTTGACCGTTCTAAAACGCATGCTAACATTGGTACAATCGGACACGTTGACCATGGTAAAACTACTTTAACTGCTGCAATCGCTACAGTTCTTTCTAAAAAAATGGGTGGTACAGCTAAATCTTACGCTGATATCGATAACGCTCCAGAAGAAAAAGAACGTGGTATCACAATCAATACTTCTCACGTAGAATACGAAACTGAAACTCGTCACTATGCACACGTTGACTGCCCAGGACACGCTGACTATGTTAAAAACATGATCACTGGTGCTGCTCAAATGGACGGCGGTATCTTAGTAGTATCTGCTGCTGACGGCCCAATGCCACAAACTCGTGAACACATCCTTTTATCTCGTCAAGTAGGTGTTCCATACTTAGTAGTATTCATGAACAAATGTGATATGGTTGACGACGAAGAATTATTAGAATTAGTAGAAATGGAAATCCGTGACCTACTATCTGAATATGACTTCCCAGGTGACGATATTCCTGTAATCAAAGGTTCTGCTCTTAAAGCTCTTGAAGGTGAACCAGAATGGGAAGAAAAAATCGTTGAATTAATGGACGCTGTAGATTCTTACATCCCAACTCCAGAACGTCAAACTGACAAACCATTCATGATGCCAGTAGAGGACGTATTCTCTATTACTGGTCGTGGTACAGTTGCAACTGGCCGTGTTGAACGTGGTCAAGTTAAAGTTGGTGACGTAGTTGAAATCATCGGTATCGCTGAAGAAGCTAAATCTACTACTGTAACTGGTGTAGAAATGTTCCGTAAATTATTAGACTATGCTGAAGCTGGTGACAACATCGGTGCTTTACTACGTGGTGTTGCTCGTGAAGAAATCCAACGTGGTCAAGTATTAGCTAAACCAGGTTCAATTACTCCACACACTAACTTCAAAGCTGAAGTTTACGTTTTATCAAAAGAAGAGGGTGGCCGTCATACTCCATTCTTCTCTAACTACCGTCCTCAGTTCTACTTCCGTACAACTGACGTAACAGGTATCTGTAACTTACCAGAAGGCGTTGAAATGGTAATGCCTGGTGATAACATCGAAATGACAGTTGAACTTATCGCTCCAATCGCTCTTGAAGAAGGTACTAAATTCTCTATCCGTGAGGGTGGCCGTACTGTAGGCGCTGGCGTAGTTGCTTCTATCCAAAAATAATTTTAGCTCTTGCTAATTCCAAACCAATCTGTAGGGACGCCTACAGATTGGTTTTTTGTGTTAAAATAAAGAAAAATTAGAGTTTTAATTAGTGTATGTGTACATAACCACAAGCATGTCCTCTAGCGTAAATAATTAAAGGGAAAGGGGAACTGAGTATGGACATGAAAATTTTGCTGATTGAAGATGATCCTTCTATTTTTAGCATGATTCAAGAACGTTTTGAGCAGTGGTCACTAAACGTGGTGGGACCTAAAAATTTTCAGAAGGTGATGGATGACTTTATAGAGGAGAAGCCCCATCTCGTACTAATTGATATTCAATTGCCTGCCTATGACGGCTTTCATTGGTGTCGTGAAATTCGTCATTTATCCAAAGTGCCAATCCTTTTTCTTTCTTCCCGAGATCACCCGATGGATATGGTGATGGCTATGCAAATGGGGGCTGATGATTTTATTCAAAAGCCTTTTCATATGGAAGTTTTACTCGCAAAAGCACAGGCTATTTTACGTAGAACCTATGATTACGTTGAAGAAAAAATGGATGTTACACGTTTTAACGATGCCATAATTGATTATGCGAGAAGTGAAATTATGTATAATGGTGCCATTGCTTCTTTAACAAAAAATGAACTTTTTATTTTAAGAATATTAGTGGAGCAGGCTAATCATATCGTTTCAAGAGACGAGCTAATGAGAAAACTATGGGATGACGAACGTTTCGTAAACGATAATACTTTGTCTGTAAACGTTAATCGGTTACGTGCAAAGCTAGAGGATATTGGTTTACATGAGGTAATACTAACAAAAAAGGGACTTGGTTATATGGCAGTAAGCTGAGGGATGTGAGGGAAGTTGTTATTATTATTTGTTAGAGAACGCTTTGCTTGGATAGGATTTTTTATTTTTACTCTGATAATTCTAAATGTGCTATTTTCTTTAGATGTTGGTTTAAATGGAGTTTCCATTTGGTATGTAAACGTTAGTTTACTTGTATGTTTTATACTCTTTTTTTGGTGTCGCTATGTCATCGAAGTTGGGAAATTAAAAGATTTCCTGGGAAATATGGATAGCCACCTTGATGATGCACATAGAAATAGTTTAGCTTTATCTCCTTTCCAAGAAGTATACTTTCGAAAAATGGAGGATGCCTTTTTTGAAAAGAATTTAGAGTTAAATCAAGCCAAAGTGCAGATACAGGAACATTCTGATGAACTATTAGCTTGGGTCCATGAAGTAAAAGCACCTTTAACTGCCATTAATTTAATGTTTGAACATATTGAGGATTTACAGCTACGTCGAAAATTAGAGAATGAATGGCTAAGATTACATCTTTTGGTTGATCAACAACTGCATCAAACAAGATTATACGCTATTGAAAAAGATAATTATTTAACTGAGATTGAACTGAAGCCCATTATTTATAAAGAAATCCGAGCTATGCAAGCTTGGTGTCTTGAAAAAGGCATTGGCTTTGAAATTGGTGAACTGACAGAGATAGTTATGACAGATGGCAAGTGGCTTGCTTTTATTATTCGACAAATTCTTTCGAATGCCATCAAGTATAGCCCAGTAAATTCTGAGATAACAATCTTTACAGAACATGATTCTACAGGTGCAACATTACTACATATTAAAGATATAGGTAGGGGTATACCTTTAGACGATTTACCTCGGATTTTTCAAAAATCTTATACAGGAACAGCGGGAAGGGAATCCTCTCAATCTACAGGTATGGGTCTCTATTTAGCATCTAATGTAGCCCATAAAATTGGTATTCGTATTAATGTTCAATCTAAAGTTGGTGAAGGCTCGCTATTTACACTACGTTTCCCCTTACAAAATGAATATGCGAAACTAACAGGTAGATGACGAAAATGTCACCTACCTTTTTATATTGTCATGTAAAACGCACGAATGATTAGGTTTGACAGGGTACACTTGAACTATAGAAAGGGGCGTTATGAAGTGACAGTTTTAATAGGACGTAAAATAAAGAAAGTGTATGGAAAAAAATCAACGGCTCAGGAAGTATTAAAGGGTATTGATGTAGAAGTGAATAGAGGAGAATTTGTAGGTATTATGGGACCTTCTGGCTCTGGTAAAACAACGCTTTTAAATGTCTTATGCTCAATTGACTTTGCGACAGAAGGTGTTATTGAGATAAACGGTCATAGTTTACGTGGTATGAAAGAAAAGGCTTTAGCAAACTTCCGAAGAGAGCAGCTGGGATTTATATTTCAAGACTATAATTTATTAGATACCTTGACAGTAAAAGAAAATATTCTTCTACCGTTAGCCATCAGTAAGTTACCAAAAGCTGTTGCTGAAAGTCGAGTGAAGGAACTCACTTCTTTGTTGGGAATCACGGAAATTTTAAATAAATACCCCAACGAAATATCAGGTGGACAAAAACAGCGTACCTCAGCTGCACGTGCACTTATTACCAATCCGTCATTGGTATTTGCAGACGAGCCCACTGGTGCACTAGATTCTAAATCAGCTACAGCCCTGCTTCAAAATCTACAAAATATAAATGAAACAAAAGAAGCGACAATTATGATGGTTACACACGATGCTGTAGCCGCAAGTTTCTGTACACGTGTGTTATTTCTAAAGGATGGCCTTATCTATAGTGAACTTTATAAGGGCGATAAAACAAGGCAGGCCTTTTTCAAAGAAATCATGCATACACAAAGTGTGCTAGGCGGTGACGGGTATGAGTCTTAGTAAGTTAGTACTTCGAAGTATGAAGAAAAATATGAAACACTACTATCTATATTTCTTTGCACTTATTTTTAGTGTTACCTTATACTTTTCGTTTGTCACCTTGCAAAATAATACGGAGGTGTGGGCTGCTGTTCAAATGAGTGGAACAGCTACGGCCGGATTTAAGGCAGCAACTTATATTCTTTATTTTATCGTTTTATTCTTCGTTCTGTATGCAAACCATTTATTTATGAAGCGTCGTAGTAAGGAAATAGGTTTGTATCAACTGATCGGCATGACTAAGGGGCTAATCGTGCGTTTATTAGCGGTTGAAAACATTCTCTTATTTGTTGGAGCCGTTATTATAGGTATGTTGGCAGGCTTCTTTAGCTCTCGTGTGTTTGCAATGATTTTGCTTCGTGTGCTTGAAAAAGAAGCTCTCGTAACCATGACTTTTAGTACACAAGCTTTACTGCAGTCGATGATTGTATTTACTATCTTATTGATCATCGTTCTTATACAGATGGCTTGGATGATTCATCATGTGTCATTGTTATCATTATTTAGTGCAGCAAAACAAGCAGATGAGCGTGTGAGACGCTTTAGTGCGTTCCAGATGGTTATTGGCTTTTTGGGTCTTATACTGATTGTTTATGGCTACTATGCATCGACAAAGTTGTTCGATATCGAATCTGCTGGTAATTTATTTATCAATATGATAATTATTTTAGCTACTACAATTGGTGGAACATTCCTTGTTTTTCGTTTCTCTGTAGCATTTATTATGAATACTATTCGCCTAAAGAAAAAAGGGCATTTATCCATAAAGGATGTATTAGCATTAACGCCCATCATGCATCGCATGAAGAGCAATGCAAAGTCATTAACGCTAATCACCGTGTTAACAGGCGTTTCTCTAGGCGTGACGACTCTTTCCTATATCGCCTACTACTCCTCGGAAGCATCTGCATATAGCCAAGTACCTGGTGATTTCATATTGCTTGAAGAGCAAGGGGAGGAATTTTTAGAGAAGTTAGAGGAAAATAATATTGCTTATGATAAAATTGACTACCGTCTTCAGGGAGTAACCGCTGCTGTAGGTCAATTGATGTCTAAAAAACAGCAGGATAACCCTTTATATACAATGGAAGGCACAATTTATACCATTCCGCTTTCAGATTACCAGCAGAGTGTTCCTGAGGCTAAGCTTTCAGGGAATGAGGTTATCTTGACAAACTATGGTGGTTATATGGCTGAAATGTTCCCGTTAGAGAAAGATCATGATTTAGTAGTATCTGCAGGAGAACTTGAAGAAACTTTTCATGTCGTTGATATCCACGATAAAAGCGTGATAAGTGGTATTGTAACGGCTGGGGGTGGTGGACCTATCTTTGTTGTGACAGATGATATGTTTAAAAGTTTAACTACACAGGCAGCTCTTTATCCTTGGCATCATCAAACAACAATTACTTTAAAATCTAACGAAGATATTGCAACAGCAGAAAAATTATATATTCAATCAAATGCAGGTATTATTACGGCTGTAGATGATAAAGGGAAGACAAAGCAATATACACAATCATCCTATGAAGGAAAACGTAAAGACAATATTGAATCATTGGGTCTTACCATCTTTACAACAGCATTTTTAGGGTTAGCGTTTTTAATGACCACAGGTAGTATTCTATACTTTAAACAAATGTCTGAGGCGGAGGAAGAACGTGATTCCTATACAATCCTACGAAAGATTGGTTTTGCTGAAAAAGATATCATGAAGGGTATTTATATGAAACAGGCCTTTAATTTCGGTGTTCCACTAGTTATTGGGTTATTGCATAGCTACTTTGCTGTTAAGTCAGGATGGTTTTTATTTGGGACAGAGTTAACAGCTCCCTTGTGGATTGCAATGTGCTGTTATATAGCTTTATATACGATTTTTGCTATTCTATCGGTAGGCTACTATAAAAAGGTTGTACGTCAGTCGTTGTAATATTAAATAAGAGGAAACTCGGAAACAGTGTGGTGGTTATCATTACACTGTTTTTTTAGTGCAAAAAATATAGAAGTTACAAAAAACCTTGACTTTCAATTATCAGAATAATAAAGTTTAACATGTTAGTAATTTAGTGTATGAAAGTAGAGTGTAACAATGAATGCAGTAATTGCGGCTGTTGCCGTTATGTTAATATTAAGCTTGCTTCGCATCAATGTAGTTCTCTCGTTAGTTCTAGGAGCATTTGTAGGTGGTCTAACTAGTGGGATGGGCATTGAGTCAACAGTCCAATCATTTACAGAAGGATTAGGAGCAGGAGCAACCATTGCATTAAGTTATGGCTTACTTGGTGGTTTTGCAATCGCCATTGCCAAAACAGGAATACCCGAATTAATGATAGCCGGGATGTTAAAAATATTAAAGGGTGAAAGTAATAGAAAAGGACTTGTGAAGGTATTAATTTTCTTCCTTATTTTTGTGATGTCTATTTTATCTCAAAATGTTATTCCTATTCATATTGCCTTCATTCCATTATTAATACCTCCTATTTTAAAGATTTTAAATATGCTAGAAGTCGATCGACGTATAATTGCAACGTTGATTGCAGTAGGCTTAATTGGTACTTATAGTTTTGTACCTGCTGGTTTTGGAGCAATCTTTCAAGATATCGTTGCTACACAAGTGTCAGAGGCAGGAATGGCTGTTTCTTCACGTGATGTCCCTGCAGCAATGGGTATTCCCGTATTAGGAATGCTAATCGGATTGATAATTGCCTTCGCTGTATACCGCAAACCAAGACATTATAAGCATAGTGAAGTGGAGATGGAATCTTTAAATGTAAACGTCAGCAAATTCATTATGTTTTCTACAGCTCTGGCACTAGTAATATCACTATGCGCTCAAGTGTTAACAGACTCAATGATTGTAGGCTCGTTTGCAGGTATTATGATTATGTATTTTACAGGTGCTCTTAAATGGAGAGAAGCAGATGAGATTCTTTCTGAAGGAATGAAGATGATGGCCTTTATTGGCTTTGTTATGATTGCGGCAAATGGTTTTGCGGCGGTAATCAATGCAACAGGTCATGTGGACAGCTTAATTACAAATTCACTCACTGTATTAGAAGGAAATAGAAGTCTTGCTGTCTTCATCATGTTAATCATAGGATTAGTTGTGACGATGGGGATTGGTTCGTCCTTCGCTACAGTTCCTATAATCGCGACACTATTTGTTCCGCTAGCACAAGGTTTAGATATGAGTCCTTTAGCGATATTATGCTTAATCGGTACAGCTGGTGCTCTAGGAGACGCAGGTTCTCCAGCATCCGATTCTACATTAGGGCCAACAGCAGGCCTTAATGTTGATGGCCAGCATCATCATATTTGGGATACTTGTGTTCCTACGTTTATTTTCATTAACATACCACTAATCCTATTTGGTTGGATTGCCTGTGTGTTCTTTCTATAATAAGGAGGTAGTTTCTATAATTATATAGAAACTACTTTTTTCTTTTTTGAGTTATTTGAAATGTGCGAAAATGTTGATATGACAACCTTAAGTGTTGCAATATGTATAGAAATTTTATATACTAATAAACGGCTTAATAAAGCGAAGAAATAGTAGTACTAAGAATATCTGCAACATTTAAAAGAATTTAGCGAAAAGACTTGCTTATTCTTTTTTTATTGTATATAATGTTGAATGTTGGTCTTTGACTGCGATGAAGCGAGAGGTTGCCGACACACCCGGCCGCTTTGCCATGGCGGTGTGTAGGAAAATTTTCGTGGAGAATGTCTAGAAAATAGGCGAGAAGGAGGGAAAATAATGGCAAAACAAAAGATTCGTATTCGTTTAAAAGCGTATGATCACCGTATTTTAGATCAATCTGCTGAGAAAATTGTGGAAACTGCAAAACGTTCAGGTGCAAGTGTATCAGGTCCGATTCCACTTCCAACTGAGAAGTCTGTGTACACAATTCTTCGTGCGGTTCACAAGTACAAAGATTCTCGTGAACAATTCGAAATGCGTACGCATAAACGTCTGATCGATATCGTTAACCCAACACCACAAACTGTTGACGCGTTAATGAAACTTGATTTACCATCTGGCGTTGATATCGAAATCAAACTTTAATGGTAAAAACAATATAACTTTTAAAACTTACAGGAGGTGTGACAAATGGCTAAAGGAATCTTAGGTAGAAAAATTGGTATGACACAAGTTTTCGCTGAAAACGGCGATTTAATCCCGGTAACAGTTATCGAAGCTACTCCAAACGTAGTTCTTCAAAAGAAAACTGTTGAAACAGACGGCTACGAAGCAATTCAAGTTGGTTTCGAAGACAAGCGCGTTAAGCTTTCTAACAAACCAGAACAAGGTCACGTAGCAAAAGCGAACACTGCTCCTAAGCGCTTCATTCGTGAATTCCGCAACGTGAACGTGGAAGAATACGAAGTTGGTCAAGAAGTCAAAGTAGAAATTTTCGCAGAAGGCGATGTAATCGATGTAACAGGAGTTACTAAAGGTAAAGGTTTCCAAGGTGTTATCAAACGCCACGGACAATCTCGTGGTCCTATGGCCCACGGTTCTCGTTACCACCGTCGTCCTGGTTCAATGGGTCCAGTTGCTCCGAACCGCGTATTCAAACAAAAGAAATTACCTGGTCAAATGGGTGGCAATGTAGTTACAATCCAAAACTTAGAAATCGTGAAAGTTGACACAGATCGTAACTTACTACTTGTTAAAGGTAATGTTCCTGGTTCTAAAAAAGCTCTAGTTACAGTAAAAACTGCAATTAAAGCTAAGTAATCACTTAAGGAAAGGAGGAAACAGGAATGACAAAAGTATCTGTACTTAGTCAAACAGGTGCTTCAGTTGGTGAAATCGAATTAAACGATGCGATCTTCGGAATCGAGCCAAATGAAGCAGTATTATTCGACGCAGTAGTTGCTCAACGCGCTTCTCTTCGTCAAGGTAATCACAAGGTTAAAAACCGTTCTGAAGTTGCTGGTGGTGGTCGTAAACCATGGCGTCAAAAAGGAACTGGTCGTGCTCGTCAAGGTTCTATCCGTTCTCCACAATGGCGCGGCGGTGGTATCGTATTCGGTCCTACTCCACGTAGCTATTCTTATAAATTACCTAAAAAAGTTCGTCGTTTAGCTCTTAAATCTGCTTTATCAGCTAAAGTAGTAGAACAAAACTTCTTAGTTCTTGATGCTCTAACTCTAGCAGCACCAAAAACAAAAGAATTCACAAAAATCCTTAAAGATCTTTCTTTAGAGAAAAAATCTTTATTCGTAACTGCTGACCTAGATGAAAACGTAGCATTATCTGCTCGTAACATCCCAGGTGTAACAGTTTTAACTGCAAACGGAATCAACGTTCTTGATCTATTAGGTCATGATAAAGTTGTATTCACTAAGTCTGCAGTAGAAAAAGTTGAGGAGGTGCTTGGATAATGGAAGCACGTGATATTTTAAAACGTCCGGTCATTACTGAGCGTTCTTCAGAACTTATGGCAGAGAAAAAGTATACTTTCGAAGTAGACACTCGCGCTAACAAAACTCAAGTAAAAGACGCTGTAGAAGAAATCTTTGGCGTAAAAGTTGAGAAAGTAAACGTTCTTAACTACAAAGGTAAATTCAAACGCGTAGGCCGTTACGGTGGTTACACTAACAAACGTCGTAAAGCGATCGTTAAACTAACTGCTGATAGCAAAGAAATTGAATTATTCGAAATGTAATCCTAACGGATTTATGATTTGAACACTCAAGAAGGAGGGAAAACACAATGGCGATTAAAAAGTATAAACCTACCTCTAATGGTCGTCGTAACATGACGTCATTAGACTTTGCGGAAATTACAACTAACAAGCCTGAGAAATCATTGCTTGAACCAACTAAACGCAAAGCTGGTCGTAACAACCAAGGTAAAATCACTGTTCGTCATCATGGTGGTGGTCATAAGAAGCAATACCGTGTTATCGATTTCAAACGTGTTAAAGATGGCATTCCGGCAAAAGTTGCTACTATTGAATATGATCCAAACCGTTCTGCGAATATCGCATTAATCAACTACGCTGATGGAGCAAAAGCTTACATCTTAGCACCAAAAGGTCTAGAGGTTGGTCAAACAATCGTTTCTGGTCCAGATGCTGATATTAAAGTAGGTAACACTTTACCATTAGCAAACATTCCAATGGGTACTACAATCCATAACATCGAGTTAAAACCTGGTAAAGGCGGACAATTAGTACGTTCAGCTGGTACTTCTGCGCAAGTACTTGGTCGTGAAGATAAGTACGTTATCGTTCGTTTACAATCTGGTGAAGTACGTTTAGTTTTAGCTACTTGCCGCGCTACAATCGGTCAAGTTGGTAACGAACAACACGAACTTGTACACATCGGTAAAGCAGGTCGTAGCCGTTGGTTAGGTAAACGCCCAGAAGTTCGTGGTTCTGTAATGAACCCTAACGATCACCCACACGGTGGTGGTGAAGGACGTTCTCCAATCGGACGTAAATCACCAATGACTCCTTGGGGTAAACCAGCACTTGGTTACAAAACTCGCAAGAAGAAAAACAAATCGGATAAATTTATCATCCGTAGTCGTAAAAAATAAAGTGGTTAAACTACGGTTCTATGTGAGAGCCGTGGTGGAATCACGGAGGGAGGTTCCTACATGGGTCGCAGCTTGAAAAAAGGACCTTTTGTCGATGACCACTTAATGAAAAAAGTGGAAGCGCAAGAGGCTTCTGAGAAAAAACAAGTTATCAAAACTTGGTCACGCCGTTCTACAATCTTCCCGAACTTCATCGGTTTAACGATTGCTGTATATGATGGACGTAAACATGTTCCTGTATACGTAACAGAAGATATGGTAGGCCATAAACTTGGTGAGTTCGCACCGACACGTACTTATAAAGGTCACGGTGCAGACGACAAGAAAACAAGACGCTAATTTTGAGAGGAGGTAAATCCTAATGACACAAGCTAAAGCTATCGCTCGTACAGTACGCATTGCTCCTCGCAAAGTACGTCTAGTTGTAGACTTAATCCGAGGTAAGCAAGTTGGTGAAGCAGTTGCAATTTTACGTCATACTCCAAAAGCGGCGTCTCCAGTCGTTGAGAAAGTATTAAAATCTGCAGTTGCTAACGCTGAGCACAACTACGATCTTGACATCAACTCTTTAGTAGTTTCTGAAGTATTCGTTGACGAAGGTCCAACTTTAAAACGTTTCCGTCCACGTGCACAAGGACGTGCAAGCGCAATTAACAAACGCACAAGCCACATTACTCTAGTGGTATCTGAGAAGAAGGAGGGTTAATCCGTGGGTCAAAAAGTACATCCAATAGGACTACGCGTTGGTATTATTCGTGACTGGGAGTCAAAATGGTACGCTGAAAAAGACTATGCAACTCTACTTCACGAAGACATCAAAGTGCGTAAATATATTGAAACGGCTCTTAAAGACGCTTCAGTTTCTAAAGTAGAAATCGAACGTGCTGCAAACCGTGTAAACATTACAATTCACACTGCGAAACCAGGTATGGTAATCGGTAAAGGTGGTACTGAAGTTGAAAATCTTCGTAAATACCTTAGCGATTTAACTGGTAAACGTGTACACATCAACATCATTGAAATCAAACGTGCAGATCTTGACGCTCGTCTAGTAGCTGAAAACATCGCTCGTCAATTAGAAAATCGTGTATCATTCCGTCGTGCGCAAAAGCAAGCGATCCAACGCACAATCCGCGCTGGTGCAAAAGGAATTAAAACACAAGTATCTGGTCGTTTAGGTGGCGCTGATATCGCGCGTGCTGAACACTATAGTGAAGGAACTGTTCCACTTCATACTCTACGTGCTGACATCGATTATGCACACGCAGAAGCTGATACTACTTACGGTAAATTAGGCGTTAAAGTATGGATCTACCGTGGTGAAGTTCTTCCTACGAAGAAATCTGTGGAAGGAGGCAAATAATATGTTATTGCCTAAACGCGTTAAATACCGTCGTGAACACCGCGGCAACATGCGTGGCGAAGCGAAAGGCGGTAAAGAAGTAACTTTCGGCGAATGGGGCTTACAAGCTCAAACTGCTAGCTGGATTACTAACCGTCAAATCGAATCTGCTCGTATCGCGATGACTCGTTACATGAAACGTGGCGGTAAAGTTTGGATTAAAATCTTCCCACATAAACCTTACACTAAAAAACCTCTAGAAGTCCGCATGGGTTCTGGTAAAGGTTCTCCTGAAGGTTGGGTAGCAGTAGTTAAACCAGGAAAAGTAATGTTCGAAATTGCTGGCGTATCTGAAGAAGTTGCACGTGAAGCACTTCGTTTAGCATCACACAAACTTCCTGTTAAATGTAAGATCGTAAAACGTCAAGAAACTGGTGGTGAATCTAATGAAAGCTAATGAAATCCGTGACCTTGCTACTTCTGAAATAGAATTAAAAGTGAAATCACTGAAAGAAGAGCTTTTCAACCTTCGCTTCCAATTGGCGACTGGTCAATTAGAAAACACAGCTCGTATTCGTGAAGTGCGTAAAGCAATCGCGCGTATGAAAACTGTTATTCGTGAAAGAGAAATCAGTGCAAATAACTGATAAAGGAGGTTTTCAAGTATGACTGAGCGCAATCAACGCAAAGTTTACACGGGCCGCGTTGTTTCAGATAAAATGGACAAAACTGTTACTGTTTTAGTTGAAACTTACAAAAAGCACAAGCTTTATGGTAAGCGTGTAAAATACTCTAAAAAGTTTAAAGCTCATGATGAGTTAAACACAGCGAAAATCGGTGATATCGTACGTATCATGGAAACTCGCCCGCTATCAGCTACTAAACGTTTCCGTCTAGTAGAAGTTGTAGAAAAAGCGGTTATTATTTAATAACTATTTCGGAACAACCAATTTCCGAAGGGAGGTAACCTAAGTGATCCAACAAGAAAGTCGTATGAAAGTTGCTGACAACTCAGGTGCACGTGAAGTTCTTACAATTAAAGTGCTTGGTGGCTCTGGCCGTAAAACTGCTAACATCGGTGATATCGTTGTTTGTACAGTTAAGAAAGCAACACCAGGTGGCGTTGTCAAGAAGGGTGACGTTGTTAAAGCTGTTATCGTTCGTACTAAATCAGGCGTTCGTCGTAAAGACGGCACGTACATCAAATTTGATGAAAATGCTTGTGTAATTATTCGTGATGATAAATCACCACGCGGAACTCGTATTTTCGGACCTGTTGCACGTGAACTACGTGACAGCAACTTCATGAAAATCGTTTCTCTAGCTCCAGAAGTTCTTTAATTTCATGACAGTGCCAATCAAGGAGGTGCGACAGCATGCATGTAAAAAAAGGTGACAAGGTTAAGGTAATCACTGGTAAGGATAAAGGCAAAGAAGGCGTAATCCTTGCTGCTTTCCCAAAACAAGATCGCGTTCTTGTTGAAGGTGTGAACATCGTGAAAAAACACGTTAAACCTAACCAATTGAATCCACAAGGTGGTATTGTTAGCCAAGAGGCTGCAATTCACGTTTCGAACGTAATGCTAATCGATCCTAAATCTGGCGAGCCGACTCGTGTAGGTTATAAAATCGAAAACGGTAAAAAAGTTCGTGTAGCAAAAAAATCAGGTGCAGTAATCGACTAATTAGTATAAATAGAAGGGAGGTACACACATGAGCCGCCTAAAAGAAAAATATTTAAATGAAGTTTCTCCAGCTCTTATGAGCAAATTTGGATATAAATCAGTTATGCAACTACCGAAAGTTGAGAAAATCGTTATCAACATGGGTGTTGGTGATGCAGTTCAAAACTCTAAAGCGTTAGATGCAGCTGTTGAAGAATTAACAATTATCACTGGTCAAAAACCAGTAGTAACTAAAGCTAAAAAATCGATCGCAGGTTTCCGTCTTCGTGAAGGTATGCCTATCGGTGCTAAAGTTACATTACGCGGTGAGCGTATGTATGAATTCTTGGACAAATTAATTTCTATCTCACTACCTCGTGTACGTGACTTCCGTGGTGTTTCTAAAAAAGCATTCGATGGTCGCGGTAACTACACACTAGGTGTTAAAGAACAATTAATTTTCCCAGAAATCGATTACGATAAAGTTTCAAAAGTACGCGGTATGGACATCGTGATCGTAACGACAGCGAACTCTGACGAAGAAGCTCGCGAGTTATTGACACAATTCGGTATGCCGTTCCAAAAGTAATCAAACAAGGAGGGCGAAAACGTGGCTAAAAAATCTATGATCGTTAAACAACAACGTAAGCAAAAGTTTAAAGTGCAAGAGTATACACGTTGTGAACGCTGTGGTCGTCCACATTCAGTATATCGCAAATTCAAACTTTGCCGTATTTGTTTCCGAGAACTTGCATATAAGGGACAAATTCCTGGCGTGAAAAAAGCCAGCTGGTAATCCCCTAATTTGGGAAGGAGGTAAATGTAATGACAATGACTGATCCGATTGCAGATATGCTTACTCGCATTCGTAATGCGAACATGGTTCGTCACGAGAAGTTAGAAGTACCAGCTTCCAACGTGAAAAAAGAAATCGCTGAAATTTTAAAGCGTGAAGGTTTCGTACGTGACGTAGAATACGTGGAAGACAACAAACAAGGTATCATCCGTATTTTCTTAAAATATGGAAAAGATAACGAGCGCGTTATCACTGGCTTAAAACGTATTTCTAAACCTGGTTTACGTGTATATGCTAAAACAAATGAAGTACCTAAAGTATTGAACGGTCTTGGTATCGCTTTAGTGTCAACTTCACAAGGTTTATTAACAGATAAAGAAGCTCGCGCTAAACAAGTTGGCGGCGAAGTTCTAGCATACGTTTGGTAATTAGCAATAAATGAATGGAGGTGCAACTAAATGTCTCGTGTAGGTAAAAAAATTATCGAGGTACCAGCTAACGTAACTGTTACTGTTGCAGCTGACAACACTGTTACTGTTAAAGGTCCTAAAGGCGAACTTGTTCGTTCTTTCCACCAAGATATGAAAATTGAGCAAGAGGGTAACGTAATCACTGTAGTACGTCCTTCTGATTCAAAAGAACACCGCACAAACCACGGTACTACTCGTGCGCTTCTTGCGAACATGGTTACTGGTGTTTCTGCAGGTTTCGAAAAAGCTTTAGAACTTATCGGTGTTGGTTACCGTGCGCAATTACAAGGTAATAAACTTGTACTTAACGTAGGTTACTCTCATCCAGTAGAGTTCACACCTGAAGATGGTCTACAAATTGAAGTTCCTTCAAACACAAAGATCATCGTTAAAGGTATCAGCAAAGAACGCGTTGGTGCTCTTGCATCTAACATCCGTGACGTTCGTCCACCAGAGCCTTATAAAGGTAAAGGTATTCGTTATGAAGGCGAATATGTTCGTCGTAAAGAAGGTAAAACAGGTAAATAATGCAGCTTAAGCATTAGAAAGGAGTGACCCTTGTGATTACGAAACAAGATAAAAATCAGGTTCGTAAAAAACGTCATGCTCGCGTTCGTTCTAAAATTTCGGGTACTGCTCAGCGTCCACGCTTAAACGTATTCCGTTCTAACAAGAACATTTACGCGCAACTTATCGATGACGTAGCAGGCGTAACAATTGTTAGCGCATCTTCTCAAGAAAATGGTTTCGAAGGTGCTGGTAGCAATGTTGACGCAGCAACTAAAGTCGGTGAAACAATCGCAAAACGCGCTGCGGAAAAAAATATTACTGCTGTAGTATTTGACCGTGGTGGTTACTTATATCATGGACGTGTGAAAGCTTTAGCTGAAGCTGCACGTGAGAACGGTTTAGAATTTTAATAAGAAGGAGGGACACATTTCATGAGTCGTATTGACGCAAACAAACTTGGAGAACTTGAAGAACGCGTAGTTACTATTAACCGCGTTGCTAAAGTTGTTAAAGGTGGACGTCGCTTCCGCTTCACAGCATTAGTTGTAGTTGGCGATAGAAACGGTCATGTAGGTTTCGGTACTGGTAAAGCTCAAGAGGTGCCAGATGCTATCCGCAAAGCTGTTGAAGATGCGAAGAAAAACTTAATCGAAGTGCCACGCGTAGGTGGAACAACTCCACACTTAGTGCAAGGTCGCTTTGGTGCAGGAGAAATCCTAATCAAACCTGCTGCTCCTGGTACAGGGGTTATCGCTGGTGGTCCAGTACGTGCTGTACTAGAACTTGCTGGTATTACTGATATTCTTTCAAAATCACTTGGATCTAACACACCAATTAACATGGTGCGTGCAACAATTCAAGGTTTAACTGAATTAAAACGCGTAGAGGACGTAGCTAAATTACGTGGTAAATCAGTGGAAGAACTATTAGGATAAGGGGGGAAAGATAATGGCTAACAAATTAGAAATCACCCTTACTAAATCTGTGATTGGTACTAAACCTGCACAACGCAAAACTGTTGAAGCTTTAGGTTTACGTAAATTACACCAAACTGTAGAGAAAGCTGATAACGCAGCTACTCGCGGTATGCTTGATAAAGTAGCTCACTTAGTTACTGTAAAAGAAATTTAATTTCCAATTATTGAACAAGGAGGTGCCACCCACTATGAAACTGCATGAGTTAAAACCAGCAGAAGGTTCTCGTAAGCAACGCAACCGCGTTGGTCGTGGTATCGGTTCTGGTAACGGTAAAACAGCAGGTAAAGGTCATAAAGGTCAAAACGCTCGTTCTGGTGGCGGTGTACGCCCAGGCTTTGAAGGCGGTCAGAACCCATTATTCCGTCGTTTACCAAAACGTGGCTTTACGAACATTAACCGTAAAGAATACGCGATCGTTAACCTTGATGCTTTAAACCGTTTCGAAGACGGTGCAGAGGTAACTGCTGCATTATTACTTGAAACTGGTCTAGTGAGCAATGAAAAAGCTGGAATTAAAGTTCTAGGCAACGGAACTCTTAATAAAAAGCTTACTGTCAAAGCTCATAAATTCTCAGCTTCAGCGAAAGAAGCAATCGAGAATGCCGGCGGAACTACTGAGGTGATTTAATGTTTCAGACAATCTCTAACTTTATGCGTGTTCGAGATATAAGAAATAAAATCATTTTCACACTTTTAATGTTAATCGTTTTTCGTATTGGAACTTTCATTCCAGTACCTAACGTTGACGCTAATGTATTAAAGGCAACTGATGAGTTTAACCTCGTTGGTTTCCTGAATACTTTTGGCGGTGGTGCTTTAAAGAACTTCTCCATCTTTGCAATGGGGATTATGCCTTACATCACAGCCTCAATTATTGTTCAGTTATTGCAAATGGACGTAGTACCGAAGTTTGCTGAGTGGGCAAAGCAAGGTGAAGTCGGAAGACGTAAACTTGCGCAATTTACACGCTACTTTACTATTATTCTTGCTTTTATTCAATCATTCGCGATGTCATTTGGTTTTAATAGAATGTATGGCGGGTCATTGATTAAGGAAGAAGGAGTTTTAACATATGTTATAATCTCTATTGTATTAACAGCGGGTACAGCATTCCTAGTATGGCTTGCTGATCAAATTACTGCGCATGGCGTTGGTAATGGTATCTCTGTTGTAATCTTCGCAGGTATCGTTGCGGCATTACCTACAGGTATCAACCAAATCTATGCACAACAAATCGAGGGTGCGGGTGATAAGCTATTTATCAACCTAATTATCCTTGGTCTACTTGTTTTAATCTTGCTTGCGGTTGTTATTGGAGTTATCTACGTGCAACAAGCACTACGTAAAATTCCAATTCAATATGCAAAACGAGTTACTGGGCGAAATCAACAAACTGGTGGTCAACAAACTCATTTACCGTTAAAAGTAAATGCTGCAGGGGTTATTCCTGTAATCTTTGCTTCAGCGTTTCTGATGACACCTCGTACGTTAGTTCCGTTCTTCGGTGAAAATAATGTTACAACATTCATTAATAACACGTTTGATCATACAAAACCTGTTGGAATGATTATTTATGTGGCATTAATCATCGCATTCACATATTTCTATGCATTCGTACAAGTGAATCCAGAAAATGTGGCAGATAACTTGAAAAAGCAAGGTGCTTATATTCCAGGTATTCGTCCTGGTGAAAACACTCAAACGTATTTAACAAGCGTGTTATATCGTCTGACATTTGTTGGCGCGATTTTCTTAACTGTTATTTCAGTAATGCCGGTTATATTCATAAACTTTATGAATCTACCTGCCTCAGTGCAGATCGGTGGTACTAGTATTATTATCGTAGTCGGCGTAGCGCTCGAAACGATGAAGCAGCTAGAATCTCAACTTGTTAAACGTCACTACAAAGGCTTTATGAAATAATGTTGGTTTTTAGGGAACGTTCCATCGTTTCCTTTAATCAGCAAACCTTTTGTGGGAGGAATATTTCCTAATGAATATCGTTTTAATGGGTCTGCCAGGTGCTGGTAAAGGTACGCAGGCAGATAAAATTGTTGAGAAGTACGCAATTCCTCATATTTCTACAGGCGATATGTTCCGTGCTGCAATTAAAGAAGGTACTGAACTAGGCTTACAAGCTAAGTCGTTTATGGATCAAGGTGCACTTGTACCTGATGAAGTAACGATTGGTATTGTTCGTGAGCGACTGGCTAAACCTGATTGTGAAAAAGGATTCTTATTAGATGGTTTCCCACGTACTGTTCCTCAAGCTGAAGCCTTAGATAGCATTCTTGCTGACCTAGGTAAAGCTATTGAGCATACATTAAACATTCAAGTTGAAAAGGATGAGTTAATTGCTCGTCTTTCAGGTAGACGTATTTGTAAAACTTGTGGTACATCCTATCATTTAATTTTCAATCCTCCTGCTGAGGAAGGGAAATGTGATAAAGATGGTGGCGAGCTTTATACACGTGCAGATGATAATCCTGAAACGGTTGCGAACCGTCTGGAAGTAAATATGAAACAAGCACAACCTCTACTTGATTTCTATCAAGCTAAAGGCGTGTTAACTAATATAGATGGACAGCAAGATATTAACAAAGTGTTTGCTGATCTTGATGCTCTATTACAGAGCAGCCGCAGCTGATACCCGGCTCCGGGCGCAGAGTACTGCTTCCGCGGGAGGCATGCGGGAGCAACAACGAAACATAATTTTTTTGAGAGTTGCAAAAGCATATTGTGCCCGGTATATATTTCTTCTTAAAAGTGCAACATACCTTTTGGAGGAGTATAATGGGTTTCGTGGAAGCATCTGTGTAACGGGTATGAATATCTCATCCAAGACATTCCGGTATTCGTGTAAACATGGGAGATTCAGTGCCCTTACTGGTTCTGTATATTCCGTGGATTGTGTGAAGCGAAACCAGACGAGCGTCTTTCAAACATCTCTCATACAATCCAAACATATGTTGAAACGAGGTTGCTTCTAAAGTTGCAGCAGATATCCGTTTGATGTAACGATGAGAACTTTAATTTGCATATAGAGAGGAGACAGAGTAGATGGCGAAAGATGATGTAATTGAAGTCGAAGGGACAGTTGTTGAGACTTTGCCAAACGCGATGTTTAAGGTAGAATTAGAAAATGGACATGTGATTCTAGCACACGTATCTGGTAAGATTCGTATGCACTTTATCCGTATTCTACCTGGAGATAAGGTTACTATTGAGTTATCTCCTTATGATTTAACTCGCGGTCGTATCACATACCGTTTTAAATAATCTTTTGCGCTCCGGACTACTAAGGAGGTTAGGTTAGATGAAAGTGAGACCATCTGTGAAACCGATCTGCGAAAAATGTAAAGTAATTCGCCGACGCGGTAAAGTAATGGTAATCTGTGAAAATCCTAAACATAAACAAAAACAAGGTTAATTCTAAAGGAGGTGCACAACGTACATGGCACGTATTGCTGGTGTTGATATTCCTCGCGACAAACGCGTGGTAATTTCATTAACGTACATTTTCGGTATTGGTAAAACTACAGCTCAGAAAGTACTAGCTGATGCAGGTATTTCAGAAGATACACGCGTACGCGACTTAACTGAAGATGAGTTAAACAAAATCCGTGAACAATTAGATTCATACAAACTTGAAGGTGACTTACGTCGCGAAACTTCATTAAATATTAAACGTCTGATGGAAATCGGTTCATTCCGTGGTATCCGTCACCGTCGTGGCTTACCTGTTCGTGGTCAAAATACGAAGAACAATGCGCGTACGCGTAAAGGTCCTCGTAAAACAGTTGCGAACAAGAAAAAATAATTGGTAAAGGAGGTTCCTTCTTAACATGGCTCGTAAACAACAAACTCGTAAACGTCGTGTGAAAAAGAATATCGAATCTGGTATCGCACACATTCGTTCTACATTTAACAATACAATCGTAACGATTACAGATATGCAAGGTAACGCTGTATCTTGGTCAAGTGCTGGTGCTCTTGGTTTCCGTGGTTCACGTAAATCTACACCATTCGCTGCTCAAATGGCTGCAGAAACTGCTGCTAAAACATCCCTTGAACATGGTCTGAAAACGTTGGAAGTAACTGTTAAAGGTCCTGGTGCTGGTCGTGAAGCTGCTATTCGTGCACTTCAAGCTGCTGGTTTAGAAGTAACTGCTATTAAAGACGTTACTCCAGTTCCTCATAATGGTTGCCGTCCGCCAAAACGTCGTCGCGTGTAATGGGTGCGTCTCATATTGTATGAGAACATCATTTTTTGTACAGACTGTCTTGTGCAGATAATAAACGATACGTCATTGACGATCGAATCTATGATGGAAAGAACCTATACATTCGATGTTTTGAAGGAGGGTAAATAAAATGATCGAAATTGAAAAACCAAAGATTGAAACGGTGGAGATCAGCGAAGATTCCAAATATGGAAAGTTTGTTGTAGAACCGCTTGAACGCGGATATGGAAACACTTTGGGTAATTCTTTACGTCGTATCCTTCTGTCTTCATTACCAGGAGCTGCTGTCACTTCAATTCAAATTGATGGTGTTCTTCACGAATTCTCAACTGTAGAAGGCGTAGTAGAAGATGTAGCTTCAATCATTTTGAACGTGAAAAAACTAGCTCTTAAAATCTACTCTGACGAAGAAAAAGTTATTGAGATTGATGTTAAAGGCGATGGTACAGTTACGGCTGCTGACATTACACATGACAGTGACGTAGAAATTTTAAACCCAGATCTATATATTGCAACAATCGCTAAAAACGGTCATTTACGTATGCGTATGTATGCACAACGCGGCCGTGGTTACACTCCTGCTGATCAAAACAAACGTGAGGATCTTCCTATCGGCGTGATCCCGATCGACTCTATTTACACTCCAGTATCACGCGTCAATTTCCAAGTGGAAAATACTCGTGTTGGTCAGTCTTCTGACTACGACAAACTTTCTCTTGATGTGTGGACAGATGGCAGCATCGGTCCGAAAGAGGCGATTTCGCTCGGAGCAAAAATTTTAACCGAGCATCTTAACATCTTCGTTGGCATGACAGATGAGGCACAAACTGCTGAAATCATGGTCGAAAAAGAAGAAGATCAAAAAGAAAAAGTTTTAGAGATGACTATCGAAGAGCTTGATCTTTCTGTTCGTTCTTATAACTGTTTAAAACGCGCTGGTATTAATACAGTACTAGAACTTGCGAATAAATCAGAAGACGACATGATGAAAGTTCGTAACCTTGGACGCAAGTCATTAGAAGAAGTAAAAGCGAAGTTAGAAGAGCTTGGTTTAGGATTACGCAAAGAAGACTAAGCGATTTAAACACAACTAACAAGATCAGATTTTTTTCTATAAAGGAGGGAAACATCCATGGGTTACAGAAAACTTGGTCGTACAAGTTCTCAACGTAAAGCGATGTTACGTGACTTAGCTACTGATTTAATCATCAACGAGCGTATCGAAACTACTGAGGCTCGCGCTAAAGAAGTACGTAAAGCTGTTGAAAAAATGATTACTTTAGGTAAACGCGGAGATTTACATGCACGCCGTCAAGCTGCTGCATTTATCCGTCGTGAACTAGTAACAACGACTGATGCAGAAGGTAACGAATCAACATCATTTGCACTTCAAAAGTTATTTGATGATGTTGCACCACGTTATGCTGAGCGTCAAGGTGGTTACACTCGTATTCTTAAAGTAGGTCCTCGTCGTGGCGACGGTGCACCTGTTGTTGTGATTGAACTAGTTTAATCATAAGAGAAAACTTGTGGTGAAGAGGGTGGGAATCACCACCCTCTTTCTTTATAAATGATTTATACGACAAATAATTAAGCTGAGCGTTATGATGAGCGGACATTTATTAGTGTGGCGTCTCGTTTAGCTCTCCGCACCTCATTCAGGAGAAATAAGGGCTTGAGCACCCATATTTCTTGTAAATGTAACGACTAGCGCATTTCTATCGAATGAGGTGCGCGCTTTTTTATTAGATTAGATGGCGCCAATTTGTGGTGCTTTTTTTAATATATGGGTGTTATTTTGTTTTTTATTAAACCGATATCAATTTGAGTTGTTATTGTAGTATTTTTCTTTTATCGACATACGGATTGTAGTAGAATTCATACATAAAAAAGTGTAAGTTAATTAGTAGAGCTGAGCGTAGGGAGAGGAGTTCTAGATATGCCTGAAATTTTATCTTTAAATAATGTAACTTTTTCATATACACCAGAAAATCCAAATAGTCGTAATGCTGTTGAAAATGTTAGCTTTGCTGTGGAAGAAGGTGAGTGGATTGCTATAGTAGGACATAATGGTTCTGGTAAGTCCACTATTGCCAAGCTGATGAATGGTTTATTGTTTCCTCAACAGGGAGATGTACGAATATTGCGAGAACCCTTGAATGAAGAAAATCTTTGGGAATCTCGCTCCTTAATGGGAATGGTCTTTCAAAACCCTGACAATCAATTCGTTGGAGCAACGGTACAGGATGATGTAGCTTTTGCCTTGGAAAACAACGGTATCCCCTTTGAAGAAATGGTAAAACGTGTACATGCGGCACTCGAACAGGTAAAAATGAGTCAGTTTTTAGACCATGAGCCACATCATTTATCTGGTGGACAAAAACAGCGTGTAGCCATTGCTGGGGCACTTGCATTAAAGCCGAAGCTTTTAATTTTAGATGAGGCTACATCCATGTTAGATCCTCAGGGGCGTGCAGAGGTGTTACAAACGGTTCAAACATTACGTGCAGAAACAGGATTAACAGTTTTATCTATTACCCATGATTTAGAAGAGGCAATGTTAGCGGATCGTGTTCTTTTTATGAATGATGGTAAGAAATTTGCAGAAGGTACACCTGCTGAAATCTTTGCACTTGGGGACAAGCTAGTTGAATTTGGACTAGATTTGCCATTTGCCTTGAAGTTATCAAAGCTATTGCAAAAGGAAGGTGTTCCATTAATGGGGCAACATATGACAGAAGAAGAGTTGGTGAATGATTTATGGACATCAAACTTCAACAAGTAAGCTATGCCTATGCACAAGGAACGCCCTTTGAAAAACGGGCATTATTCGATGTGGATTTTGACATTCCATCTCATACTTATCAAGCGATAATTGGCCATACCGGTTCTGGGAAATCAACGATTTTGCAGCATTTTAACGCGCTTCTAAGACCTACTTCAGGAGAAGTACATATAGGGGATCGTCTTATTGTAGCTGGGAAAAAAGCAAAGGATTTAAAAACTGTAAGACAAAAGGTCGGCATTGTCTTTCAATTTCCAGAGCATCAACTATTTGAAGAAACCGTGTTGAAGGACATTATGTTTGGCCCAATGAACTTTGGTATATCAGAGGAGGAGGCTGAAGCTCGTGCAAGAGAACTTGTCAGCTTAGTCGGTTTGCCAGATAACGTTTTGGATAAATCACCGTTTGATTTATCAGGTGGTCAAATGCGTCGAGTAGCGATTGCAGGCGTTTTGGCGATGGACCCTGAGGTTATTGTCTTAGATGAACCAACAGCAGGTCTTGATCCACGTGGTCAAAAGGAAATTATGGATATGTTTTATCAGCTCCATCAAGAACGTCATCTCACAACCATTCTAGTAACCCATAGTATGGAGGATGCAGCTCGATATGCAGATAATATTGTGATTATGCATGAAGGGAAGAATGTCTTAAGTGGATCACCACGAGTTATTTTTAAAGATGTTGCAACATTAAAGGAATTCCGTTTAGAGCCACCACGTATTGTCCGCTTTCAGCAAAAGATTGAGCACATGATGGGGCATTCCTTGTCTAAGGTTTGCTTAACAGAGGAAGAGCTTGCTACTGAAATTGCTCAAGCCCTTAGAGAGGAGCGTGCAGAGTCATGATGGAAAAAATGATCTTTGGTCGCTTCTTACCTGGTGATTCACCTGTACACAAACTTGATCCACGGTCAAAGCTGATCTTTGTGTTCGCCTTTATTATTATTGTGTTTTTAGCTAATAATACCGTGACATATGCTATGTTACTCGCATTCACGCTACTGATTGTATTAGTATCGCGCATTCGTCTATACTTTTTAATAAATGGACTCAAACCAGTACTCTTTTTGATGGCCTTCACATTCCTTCTCCATATTTTCATGACGAAGGAAGGCGTCCCTGTGTTTGAATCAAAATTCATTACGATTTATGACGAAGGGATTAGGCGGGGAATATTTATCTCAATTCGTTTTCTAGTATTAGTATTTATGACGTCAATCTTAACGTTAACTACATCACCGATTTCCATTACAGATGGTATCGAGGTTCTACTGAATCCCTTAAAAGCAATAAAAGTACCCGTACATGAATTGGCTTTAATGATGTCCATCTCATTACGCTTTATTCCAACCTTAATGGATGAGACGGATAAAATTATGAAGGCACAAATGGCAAGAGGCTCTGATTTATCATCTGGGCCAATTAAGGACCGTATAAAGGCAGTAGTACCATTGCTTGTGCCTCTCTTTGTCAGTGCATTTAAACGGGCTGAGGATTTAGCAACAGCGATGGAAGTAAGAGGCTATCGCGGTGGTGAAGGACGCACTAGGTACCGTAGGTTAAAATGGGATATGGGGGACACATTTGCGATTGTGTTATTAGTAGCAATAGGCGTATTGCTATTCTTCTATAGAAGTTAAAGGAGTAGGCTATATGCGACGATTAAAAGTAATTATAAGCTATGATGGCACACTTTTTTCGGGCTATCAGGTACAGCCAGGTGAACGCACAGTGCAGGCTGAGCTTGAGCGTGTTCTAGCTATTATGCATAAGGGAGAACAGGTTAAGGTAACTGCAAGTGGTCGTACAGATGCTAAAGTACATGCGACAGGGCAAACATTGCATTTCGACACACCACTTGTCATTCCAGCAGAAAAATATAGTAAGGCTTTGAATGTGCAACTGCCAAGAGATATTCGTGTATTATCGGTTGAGGAAGTGGCACATGACTTTCATGCGCGTTACGATGTGGCTGGAAAAAGATATCGCTATATTTGGTCTTGTGAGCCTATCCAAAGTCCATTCCGCAGATATTATACTGTGGAGACCAATGGGGTCAAACCTAACGTAGAGGCGATGCAAGAGGCAGCTAAGGCTATTATTGGTACACATGACTTTTCTTGTTTTTGCGCGGCGAATACAAGCGTGAAAGATAAAGTACGCACAGTAACATTGTTACAATTTGAATGGCATGGTGAAGAGCTACATATGGTGATTGAAGGGAATGGCTTCTTATATAATATGGTACGTATTATTGCAGGTACTCTTTGGGAGGTTGGGATAGGTCGGCGTAAGATTGACAATGTGTCCTATGTAGTTGCTTCAGGTAATCGTGATAAGGCAGGAAAAACTGCTCCACCACAAGGGCTATACTTAGAAAAAGTGTTCTATTAGTGGCGTTCTATAATTCTGAACAACTTCACCAGGTGTTTAATGAAATTGCTTGACTTTAAAAGTCATTCATTATATGATAACAGATGGTATTTTCATTACCACCACAAATAAGCCCCGAAACTTATAGTGTAGTCTAATGAAAAATAACGGTAATCGAATCGATTAGGAGGATATATACATGCGTACAACATTCATGGCTAAAGGTCACGAAGTAGACCGTAAATGGTTAGTAGTTGATGCAGAAGGCCAAACTCTTGGACGTTTAGCTTCTGAAGTAGCTGCAATCTTACGTGGTAAACATAAACCAACATTCACACCAAACGTTGACACAGGTGATCACGTAATCATCATCAACGCTGACAAAATCCATTTAACTGGTAACAAATTAGAGGGTAAATTATACCGCCACCACACTCAATTTGCGGGTGGTTTAAAAACACGTACTGCTGGTGAAATGCTAGATAAGTACCCAACAAGAATGATCGAATTAGCAGTTAAAGGAATGCTTCCTAAAAACTCTTTAGGTCGCAAAATGTTCACTAAACTTAATGTTTACACTGGAACAGAGCATCCACATGCTGCACAAAAACCAGAAGCATACGAGCTTCGCGGATAATATAAATTAAGAGGAGGATATTACTTTGGCACAAGTTCAATACATCGGCACTGGTCGCCGTAAAAGCTCTGTAGCTCGCGTACGTTTAGTACCAGGTACAGGTAAAATTGTTATCAACAAACGTGAAATCGAAGAATACGTACCATTCGCTGCATTACGCGAAGTAATTAAACAACCATTAGTAGCTACTGAAACTACAGGAAGCTATGATATCCACGTAAACGTTAACGGTGGTGGATACACTGGTCAAGCTGGTGCTGTTCGTCACGGTATCGCTCGTGCTCTACTTCAAGTAGACCCAGATTTCCGTGCTGCATTAAAATCAGCTGGATTACTTACTCGTGATTCACGCATGAAAGAACGTAAAAAACCAGGTCTACGCGGCGCTCGTCGTGCACCTCAGTTCTCAAAACGTTAATATCGTTGTTATATCAACGATTTCAAGCTCTTCTCAGGTTTACCTGAGAGGAGCTTTTTTTACGTCGATAACAAAAACAATAGGATTTGTTCAGAATTTGTTTAACAGCCCTATGATAGGATGCCTAAGAGGACTAATGAAATACAGGTGAAAGTCATATTGCATAATGGATTTCATTCTAACTAACTGATAGTTTGATGTTATATATAATTGTTTTCAAGTAGGGGAGGGGTGATAGTGAAAAAAAATATTAGCATTACTTTGACCATTATCATGCTATTTATTATCGTATACTTTATTGGCAATGGAGAGTATTTTGTTAGTAGTAGTCAGCCGATTGCGCAGAATGGGATCGTTACGATTGAAGAACAAGAACTACAAGAAAAGACTATTTTAAAACTAGATGGAGAATGGTCTTTCTATCCAAATATCTTAATATCATCAAGCGATTCACTCGACGCGTACGAGAGCGAGAAAATACCAATTGAGGTGCCAGCTACTTGGAATAGCTTTGTAGAACCAAATGAGGAAGGACTTACTGTAGGAACGTATCATGTTAAGATAAATGTACCAGTTGAAGGGGAATATGGATTATACATTCGTTCAATTCGTCAATCTAACCGTGTTTTCATAAATGGAAAAGATGTAGGTAGTAAGGGGAATCCCAGTGAAACCTTAAAGGACTTTAAGTTCGAAAATGATGATAAATATACGGTGTTTGCACAAAGTGAGAATCTAATGCTTGATATAGTAATTCATGTCGGGAATTATAATTATCCAAAAGCTGGTATTACTTTTCCTATTGAGTTTGGAACAAAGGAAGCTATTCAAAGAGATTTTAGCATGAAAATTTTAGCAGAATCGTTTGTATGTATTGGTTATATTGTATTCGGTGCAATTTATATTATATCGTATAGTCAAAATCGGAAGCGTAAAGAAGAATTGTTTTTGGGGTTATTCACTATATTATTCGGACTGTACATGTCGTTTACAAATGAAAAAGTATTTTTCCTTATTTTTACACATTTAACTATAAATGAACAAGTACGTTTACAATTAGGGATTTTACCACTTGTTGATGTTTGTTTAGCATTATTTCTCTATTATTTGTATCCGGAGTTTATGAGGAAAAAAGCGATTTATATTATTAGTATTTTGTTAGGTTTACTTTTTTTTATCTATGGGATTTACAACCCGATGACAAAAAATAGTATGATTATACCAATAGAAAATCTAGTTCTTTCCCAAATAATCTTTGCAGTAATTTTTATTCCAGTTGGGCTTTATAATGTGTTTGTGCTATTACGTGTGCTTGTGAAAGGTGTAGATGGCTCACATTATATTCTAATTCTTTTAGTATCTCTTACTTGTTATACTTTTTTAATGGTAATGTATTACATTTTCGATATACCTATGGTTTATAGTGAACAATTATTGTTTATTTTTACGCTATATAGTTTTGCATCTCTGCTTAGCTTCCGAGCAAATACATCTTTTAAGGAAGTTCAAGCGTTATCGGAAGAGCTTTTGATGCATAATCAAATGAAGGATGAGTTTTTATTGAAAACGTCTCATGAATTACGTACGCCCTTAAATGGTATTTTAAATATATCCAAATCATTAATGGAAGGTGTACAAGGACCTTTAAAGCGTGAGCAACAAGAAAATGTCATTTTAATACATAATGTCGCGCAACGTTTAGGTTATTTAGTAGAGGATTTATTGATTTCTTCGAATCATATGACCGGAGAAGTTCGTGTTATCCCTCGTGTTGTTCCGATAAGCGTAATTGATGAAGTAATTGAGGAAATTCGTAGTTTAATGTCGAGTGATACATCCATAAGGTTAATGAGTGCAGTAGATTCTAATTTACCCCATATGTATACAGATGAATTACGATTGAAACAAGTGCTTTATAATTTACTCTATAATGCTCTGCAACATACAAAACATGGGCAAATTACAGTCTTAGCTAGTGTACGTAATGATTATATGGAAATACAAGTAAGCGATACTGGAATTGGTATACCATCACAAGACTTAGATCGAATTTTTAATTCTTTTTATCAAGTAAAGAAAGGTAAAAAAAGTGGGGGTCTTGGGTTAGGATTAAGTATCTCAAAAAATATAGTAGAACAGTTAAATGGGGAAATTCATGTAACAAGTACATTAGGTGTTGGAACAATTTTTACATTTACGGTGCCACTTGCCACACTCGAAAAACTAGATATTGAAACACAACACCAGATAGGCAATCGAGCAGATAATACTATACTACAGCTAGATTTACCATTACTGCATAAAGGTAATGACAAAGCCATACTCATTGTTGATGATGATCATGTGAATATAAAAGTACTAGTGGACGCATTAATTCAAAAAGGCTATACCGTTATTGGAGTAGATAATGGGTTTGAAGCGATGGATTATCTAAAGAAACATAAAGTAGATTGTATGTTAGTCGATTTAATGATGAATGGTATGTCAGGCTATGAATTATGCAAACAAGTACGAAAGCAATACGATATGTTGGAATTACCGATTATAGTTTTAACAGCAATTATGCAGCATTCGGATTTAGTGTTATCTTTACAAGTTGGGGCAAATGATTATCTGCAAAAACCGATTGCGATGGATGAATTACTAGTGCGTATTCAATCATTACTAGCGGTTCGACAATCTTCCATTGATGCGATTGAAGATGAAATGAATTATTTATATGCGCAAGTAACTCCTCATTTTGTCTACAATACACTTAACACTATTATCGGCTTAAGCTATACAAATATAGAGAATACACGAGAGGCGTTATACAGTTTAGCCACCTATTTCCGTGCCAAGCTAAATGTCCATTATCGTAACAGCATGGTTTCAATAGAAGATGAAATAGATCTTGTAAAAGCATATCTCTATATTGAAAAAATGCGCTTTGGTGATCGTCTTACAGTTGCGTATGATATTGATGAGTCCATTCAATCTTTGATTCCAGCATTATCAATTCAGCCTATAGTTGAAAATGCAGTTTTTCACGGGATTTCGAAGAAAAAAGAAGGTGGTACTATTGAGGTGAGTGTGCAACGAGAAGGTCAATTTATACGTATTAAAATTTATGATAATGGGGTCGGTATCTCAGAAGAAAAGTTGCAACGATTAGTAAATGAAGAAAACTCACGTATTGGATTTACGAATCCTTTGAAAAAATTTAAGCTTATGAGAAATGCCAGTTTTCGTATATATAGTGAAGAAGGAAAAGGAACTACTGTTATTATTCTATTACCAGAAGAGAATTCGTAACCTTTACAAATGGCGTACCGTTTAAAGATGATTTGGTCTTTACGGAGTCAGAGGCAGACAAAACATCTATCCTAAGACTCTTTCTACTTTCGAGGAAAGAGTCTTTTTGTCATTCCATCATAAAAAGCAATCTGTGAAGTAACCCAAAGATTGCTTAACGTTATTTCTTTTGAAATTGCAGGTGAAATTGATGCAACAGGTAAGCTAATTCCGAAGTGAGGCCATCTAGAAAAGTATATGAAAAAATCTCCTATAGTGTTAACTGTTATTTCGTTCGGGTACAGCTTCTATTAAAATTTGCTCAATCTCATAAAAGCCTAGTTTTTTTGCATGCTGCAATGGTGTGACACCATCTTGATCTCCAATAGTTATATCAGCACCATGATCCACCAATAATTGCACAATTTCTTGATGTTTCTCCCCACCATTGCCTAATGTGACTGCCTCCAATAGAGCTGTCCAATGCAAATTATTAATGTGATTGACATGAATGTCCGAGTGATTAAGTAGCTCTCGGACCACCTCAACATGTCCACGTTCGGATGCAGGGATGATGGCAATTCCACCAAAGCGATTAGTTAGCTTTGTATCTGCCCCTGCAGATATGGCAAGTTTAACGATTTCTAAATAGCCTGATGCCCCTGCATGTAAAAGTACGTTCTCAAGGTTATTATCTCTAATATTAATATCAGCACCATGTTGAATGAGCACCTTCACAGTATCCACCTGGTTATTATAAGTGGCAGCTAAGACAGGGGTTCTTCCATTCTGATCCGTTGTATTAATATTGATGCCTTTTTGCAGAAGTGCTAATACTTTATCAGTATCACCGTTCGCTGCTGAAAGTATTAATTGATCATTCATTTTTCCACCCTCTTTTCTTTGGTTAAAACAGCCAAATGACTAATGGTATATCACTGTAGCCTACTTTTCCGTTTATAAAAATATGGTAACATGTTGCGAATTATACGAGTAATATTAAAAAGATATGCTAGGCTTAGCTTTTTCCTATAATAAATAATGTTGAAGTACTCGTTTGTGAGAAATGTCGATCACCCATAAATTAAGTATATGTAGAAAAAAATAAATAGCTTTTTACATAAACCTCACTATTAGTGTACAGATTTAATATATATTAAAAATATTTTCGTATAAGTTTATGTTTTTTTAAGAAATTATTTAGGGGGAGTTTAACATTCCACTTTAATATAGTTTTTAGAAGGTACAACAAACCTTTCATTTTTAAAAATTGTCATTATGGGTTTGATGTAACTCAAAATATAAACTAACCAATGGAGGTAAGTAGGTATGAAAAAAATATTAATAGTATCTGTTGCTGCTATTGCATTACTGGCAGCATGTCAAGATAAGGAGCCTGCAAAAGGTAATAAGACAAATAGTGAGGAAGTTAAAACAGAAAGTACTGTAACAGAAAATACTGCCAAAGAGCAATTAACAAAGGGACAAGAAATGGCTAATGTTCTAAGTGGTACAAATTGGAAAGGTACAAAGGTTTATGATCAAGATAACAATGATTTAACGGCGGAGAACGCAAACTTCATTGGCTTAGCAAAATATGATGCCCAGACAGGTCATTATGAATTCTTTGACGCGGCTACAGGTAAAAGCCGTGAGGATAAAGGGACATTCTTTATCACAAATGATGGGAAACAAAGAATATTAATTTCCGAATCAAAAAACTACCAAGCAGTTGTCGAGATCACTGAGCTAAACGATAGTATCTTTACTTATAAGAGAATGGGTAAAGATGCTGCGGGCAATGATGTAGAAATATTCGTGGAACATATTCCATATAAAGAAAAAGAACTGGCATTTACTGATTCCGATAAAACGTTAGATGCTTCTACAGGTCAAATTGTTACAGACGTTGACGGAGATAAAATTCTCGCTGATACATTATGGCATGGAACAGTTGTGTTAGATGAAGCGGGTAATGATGTAACAGAATTCAATTCAAATTTCATTAGCATTGCAAAGTATAATGCAAATACAAATAAATATGAGTTCTTTAATCCTGAAACAGGTGAAAGTCGTGGAGACTATGGTTACTTTAATGTCATTCATGATAATAAAATAAGAGCGCATGTTTCTGTCGGTGATAATAAGTATGGTGTAGCTCTTGAAATTACAGAAATCAACGATAAGAAGTTCACGTATAAACGAACAGGTAAAGACAAAGATGGCAATGATATAACTGTATTTGTAGAGCATGAGCCATATACAGGTGAATTCAAACCTACTTTTACAAACCAATAAAATTGTTCTTCCTCCCTTAATATAGAAGAAATTAAAACTCTCAAGTTTGTGACTTGGGAGTTTTTTTTACTTTCTGGCATAGTTCATCCACTAATTTCGTACACTAAATGTAAAAGGGTGGTGTATATGGGTGAAGCGCTGGCTTGCACTAGGAGTAATTATGCTTATGAGTATAGTGGTCGTGGCATATGAAACAAATGCTTCGGACCGTAACTTCTTCTTACCGGACCCACTTGGTGGCATAAAAATTGTCATTGATGCAGGGCATGGTGGTGAGGACGGAGGAGCTTCAAAGGGCGAAGTGATTGAAAAGGATATTACACTTGCAATTGCTCAGCATGTAGAGAAGCAATTAAAGAAAAAAGGCGCAACGGTTATAATGACACGAACAAAAAATGGTGATGTAATCGATGAGCATGCGCCATCAGAAAAATATGGAACAATGAGAGAACGGAAAAAGCAAGATATCTTCCTAAGAAAGGATATCGTGGAAAAGGAAAAGCCTGATGTATTTATAACTATTCATGCAAATGCCATTCCTGAAACAAAATGGCGTGGCGCACAGGTATTTTACCATAAGGAAGGACATGCTGATGGAGAGATTCTTGCCAAGAGTATTCAACAATCCATTCGCACTAATTTAAAAAATACAGACCGTGAAGCATTGTCTATTAAGCAAATCTATTTATTGAAGAAAGCGGAAGTACCTGCAGCTTTAGTGGAGACTGGTTTTATTAGTAATGATGAGGAACGAGCATTATTAGTGGACAAAAACTATCAAGAAAAAATGGCAGATGCCATAGTTGAAGGTATAGAAGACTATTTATTAGCCAAAATTGAGTAGAGCAACATCTACAACGTAAATCAAATCATTATGATATACTAATATTGAGACAATATAAGGGGAGTGTTCGTTGTGATTACTGAACAACAAGTACGAGAAATACTGGGACAACTACAAGATCCATTTTTACATAAATCGCTTGCAGAAACAGATGGTATTACGAACGTAGCAATAAAAGAAGAAAAAAATCATGTCAGTGTAAAAATTGCCATTGCTAAACTGAATACACCGGAACAATTACAACTACAAATGAAAGTTGTTGAGGTGTTGAAAGAAGCAGGTGTAAACACTGTTGGTATTCGTTTTGAAGAACTATCAACAGAAAAATTGCAAAGCTTCCGTGGCACAGCAACAGAGTCGGAAGCACAAGATATTTTATCTCCATTAAGCACAGTCCAAGTAATTTCAATTGCTTCTGGTAAAGGTGGAGTTGGTAAATCGACAGTATCAGTAAACTTAGCTGTTGCTTTAGCTCGTCTAGGAAAGAAAGTCGGCTTAATTGACGCAGATATTTATGGATTTAGTGTACCTGATATGATGGGTGTAACGGATATGCCTAAGGTAGTCGATAATCGTATTTTCCCAGTAGATCGCTTTGGGGTAAAAATGATTTCAATGGGCTTCTTTGTAGAAAATAACGCACCGATCGTATGGCGCGGACCAATGCTTGGTAAAGTATTAGATCAATTCTTCCGTGATGTTGAGTGGGGTGAATTAGATTATCTATTATTAGATTTACCTCCTGGCACAGGTGACGTTGCATTAGATATCCATCAAATGTTGCCATCATCAAAAGAAATTGTTGTAACAACTCCACACCCAACAGCAGCATTTGTTGCAGCTCGTGCAGGGGCAATGGCGCTTCAAACAGACCATGAAATTTTAGGAGTTATCGAAAACATGGCTTGGTTTGAATCTAAATCAGGTGACCGAGAATTTGTCTTTGGGCAAGGAGGAGGACCAAAGCTAGCTGACGAACTACGTACAGAGTTGCTTGGACAAATCCCGCTTGGGCAACCAGATTGGACAGATGAAGATTTTGCTCCTTCTGTATACGCTGAAAAACATACAACAGGACAAATTTATTTAGACATCGCGACGAAAATCATCGATAAATTAAATAAATAATAAAAAACGGATTTCCACCAGTTTTATGGGGAAATCCGTTTTTACATTACCAAGGTTACTCGGTACTTTTTTGTCCCTTATCCGATCCGCCACCACTATCGCCACTCGCTTCTTTCTTATCGCCACTTCCTGATGAACCTGTTTCGCCACTTTTCTTAATAAGTTCCTGCCATTTAGATTGCATTAAAGGGCTTTCGATCGTTTCCTTTACAACTTCCTCCATTTGCTTGCGCATATTGGATGATTTAAGGATAGTCTCCAACTGCTTTTGCATATCGGGTTGCCCGAAAAATGCCTCCATATCCTTTTGGAAAGTCGGATCTTTTATTAAGTTCTTCATAATATCCTGTTGCTGTTTTTGCATACTTTTCGCAACAGTTTCTTTAAACTTTGGATCTTCAAAGGTTTTTTTCCAAAAGTCTTCTGCTTCCTTGGAAAGTAAAGTTTCCTCGGTAGCTTTTTTCACTTCATCATGCTCTAAAATCAAGAGCTCACGGAAACTCGGCTCTTCTAAAAGCTGTCGCAATGCCTTTTTACCATCCTCTGTTTGTAAAGAGTCAATCATGATTTTTTTTATTTCATCATAGGACATGGTAGAGGTTTTATCTTGTGAACAGGCAGAAAGAAAAAGCATTAGAATCAGTAATAAGGTGAATTTTCGCATCGACAATCAGTCCTTTCTCTAGATAGACTCTTTCAATTATTGTTCACATTTCTCAGGACTTTATGTATTGGTTAGGATGAGAAATAGCTTTTTTAACAAGGCATTGATAAAATAAGGACAGATATATTGAGAAATTGGGGGACTTTTAGTTGTGACGATACGAAATTGGGCAAAGTTTTTCTTCTTTGCAATGCTCGTTGGTGGTGGAGTCAACGGAGTTTTTAGTTTATTTATTCGCTGGGAATTCTTCCAACCATACATAGCAAACGGTCAATGGGGTGAGTTTTTCGCTGGACTTTTATGGATGGTTTTCTTAGGGTTTACAATGAGTGTTATAGCGCAAGCTGGCTTTTTTGCTTATTTAACACTTCATCAGGTAGGTGTTAATATTTTTAGAACACTGACATTATGGAATTGGGTACAGCTATTATTAATTGCCATAACGATTTTCGATATAATTTTCTTCCGCTTTATTCCTGGTGTGAAGGATGGGCAAAGCTGGTTGTTCTATGTAGGACTATTAATTGTCCTCATTTTTGGGGCAATAGCAACAGCTGTTCAAAAAGTAAAATTAACAGGGAAAAAACATGTAATGATTTCGGCACTATTCTTTATGATTGTCATTACAACGTTGGAATGGACAATTGCCTTGATGGGTCGCGATGAAAATATTAATGAGTATGTTGCGCTTTTATTATTCCCATTATTGGCGGTTAATGCGTATCAATTATTAGTATTACCTAAATATAATGCAAAATCTGATGAAGATCGTCAAAAATTAGAAGCACGACGCCAAGCTCGTCGTGAACAGGCTAAAAACGCATAAGGAAAAAATTGCCTCGCTGTATTGGAGGCAATTTTTTTATGGCGCTTTTTTAGTTTGAACCTTATAACCAAATATATTTTCTTCAATCGACATAAACTTATGCTGTTGTATGAGAGTGTTAAGCTCTTTAAAGGATATTTGATTATTTTGATGGAGCGGGAAAAAGACAAAATCACCTTTTTGTAATTTCGGAGTTTTTTCACCTTGCCAAATAAGCGAAGGAGATAGTAAATTCACTTGTTGTTGGAATAAGGCTTTCTGTAAATCCTGTGAATATTGATGATTTCGGGTAGCAAACCATAAAGGTTTTTCTTTTAAATATTTTTCGTAAGTATCAATATCCTTTTGGATGAGCGCAATGTCAATGGGTTCTTCTACTGAATCATCCGGCCCAAGTAATCCTGTAGGCAATTTTCGTTGTTGGATAATTTTTAAATGATCGGGTGACCGTTTTATCCAATCAGCATCTAAAAGTAGAAGTGGATAAGGCTCTTTCACCGTTTGGAGCCATTCTAATAGAGAGTCATCAGAGAAAGAGATCTCTACAATAAGAGATGTGCCATAATGTCCTTTTGTGACCACTACTGGTGCATTCGCAATATTAAATACAGAAATCATCGTTGAATTTATAGGCTTTAAAAAGGCAAAGAGCATTACAATTAAAAGCAGCGAAATCAACGTTTTACGGACCATAATGATAACCTCGTTTCTAAAATTTAAAATAAAAAATGAATCTCTTTAAAAAAACTTATGATTTTGTGTTGACTTTCATGAATAATCGATGTTATTATGTATAAGTCGCCAAGAGGTGACAACGAAATAAAGAAACATGAACCTTGAAAACTGAACAAGCAAAACGTAATCAATAAAGTTTTAAGTAGCTAGTTTTGCTAGTGAACAAAACAAAAATTTTGGACATCAAACATGATGCCAGCAAAATTTGAGCTAATCAAATTTCTTTTATGGAGAGTTTGATCCTGGCTCAGGACGAACGCTGGCGGCGTGCCTAATACATGCAAGTCGAGCGAACAGAAAAGGAGCTTGCTCCTTTGACGTTAGCGGCGGACGGGTGAGTAACACGTGGGCAACCTACCCTATAGTTTGGGATAACTCCGGGAAACCGGGGCTAATACCGAATAATCTCTTTTGCTTCATGGTGAAAGACTGAAAGACGGTTTCGGCTGTCGCTATAGGATGGGCCCGCGGCGCATTAGCTAGTTGGTGAGGTAACGGCTCACCAAGGCGACGATGCGTAGCCGACCTGAGAGGGTGATCGGCCACACTGGGACTGAGACACGGCCCAGACTCCTACGGGAGGCAGCAGTAGGGAATCTTCCACAATGGGCGAAAGCCTGATGGAGCAACGCCGCGTGAGTGAAGAAGGTTTTCGGATCGTAAAACTCTGTTGTAAGGGAAGAACAAGTACAGTAGTAACTGGCTGTACCTTGACGGTACCTTATTAGAAAGCCACGGCTAACTACGTGCCAGCAGCCGCGGTAATACGTAGGTGGCAAGCGTTGTCCGGAATTATTGGGCGTAAAGCGCGCGCAGGCGGTCCTTTAAGTCTGATGTGAAAGCCCACGGCTCAACCGTGGAGGGTCATTGGAAACTGGGGGACTTGAGTGCAGAAGAGGAAAGTGGAATTCCAAGTGTAGCGGTGAAATGCGTAGAGATTTGGAGGAACACCAGTGGCGAAGGCGACTTTCTGGTCTGTAACTGACGCTGAGGCGCGAAAGCGTGGGGAGCAAACAGGATTAGATACCCTGGTAGTCCACGCCGTAAACGATGAGTGCTAAGTGTTAGGGGGTTTCCGCCCCTTAGTGCTGCAGCTAACGCATTAAGCACTCCGCCTGGGGAGTACGGTCGCAAGACTGAAACTCAAAGGAATTGACGGGGGCCCGCACAAGCGGTGGAGCATGTGGTTTAATTCGAAGCAACGCGAAGAACCTTACCAGGTCTTGACATCCCGTTGACCACTGTAGAGATATAGTTTCCCCTTCGGGGGCAACGGTGACAGGTGGTGCATGGTTGTCGTCAGCTCGTGTCGTGAGATGTTGGGTTAAGTCCCGCAACGAGCGCAACCCTTGATCTTAGTTGCCATCATTTAGTTGGGCACTCTAAGGTGACTGCCGGTGACAAACCGGAGGAAGGTGGGGATGACGTCAAATCATCATGCCCCTTATGACCTGGGCTACACACGTGCTACAATGGACGATACAAACGGTTGCCAACTCGCGAGAGGGAGCTAATCCGATAAAGTCGTTCTCAGTTCGGATTGTAGGCTGCAACTCGCCTACATGAAGCCGGAATCGCTAGTAATCGCGGATCAGCATGCCGCGGTGAATACGTTCCCGGGCCTTGTACACACCGCCCGTCACACCACGAGAGTTTGTAACACCCGAAGTCGGTGAGGTAACCTTTTGGAGCCAGCCGCCGAAGGTGGGATAGATGATTGGGGTGAAGTCGTAACAAGGTAGCCGTATCGGAAGGTGCGGCTGGATCACCTCCTTTCTAAGGATTATTTCGGAATACAAACCTTGGGTTTGTAAGATTACGTTTTGCGTTCAGTTTTGAAGGTTCATTCTATCTGAATGAAACACTTCAAAACTTGTTCTTTGAAAACTGGATAAAACGACATTGAAATTGTAACAAACACATTTATTTTTTAAGTTTTTTATAGGCTTAATAACTTGGTTAAGTTATTAAGGGCGCACGGCGAATGCCTTGGCACTAGGAGCCGAAGAAGGACGGCACTAACACCGATATGCTTCGGGGAGCTGTAAGTGAGCTTTGATCCGGAGATTTCCGAATGGGGGAACCCACTACGTTTAATCGCGTAGTATCTTGACGTGAATACATAGCGTCTTGAAGGCAGACCCAGGGAACTGAAACATCTAAGTACCTGGAGGAAGAGAAAGAAAAATCGATTCCCTGAGTAGCGGCGAGCGAAACGGGAAGAGCCCAAACCAAGAGGCTTGCCTCTTGGGGTTGTAGGACACTCTATACGGAGTTACAAAAGAGCGAGTTAGATGAAGCGACTTGGAAAGGTCCGCCAGAGCAGGTAAAAGCCCTGTAGTCGAAAGTTCGTTCTCTCCTGAGTGGATCCTGAGTACGGCGGAACACGTGAAATTCCGTCGGAATCCGGGAGGACCATCTCCCAAGGCTAAATACTACCTAGTGACCGATAGTGAACCAGTACCGTGAGGGAAAGGTGAAAAGCACCCCGGAAGGGGAGTGAAAGAGATCCTGAAACCGTGTGCCTACAAGTAGTTAGAGCCCGTTAATGGGTGATAGCGTGCCTTTTGTAGAATGAACCGGCGAGTTACGATTACGTGCAAGGTTAAGCTTTAGAAGGCGGAGCCGCAGCGAAAGCGAGTCTGAATAGGGCGAAATAGTACGTGGTCGTAGACCCGAAACCAGGTGATCTACCCATGTCCAGGGTGAAGGTGAGGTAACACTTACTGGAGGCCCGAACCCACGCACGTTGAAAAGTGCGGGGATGAGGTGTGGGTAGCGGAGAAATTCCAATCGAACTTGGAGATAGCTGGTTCTCTCCGAAATAGCTTTAGGGCTAGCCTCGTGATGAGAATACTGGAGGTAGAGCACTGTTTGGACTAGGGGGCCATCCCGGTTTACCGAATTCAGACAAACTCCGAATGCCAGATATTTATACACGGGAGTCAGACTGCGAGTGATAAGATCCGTAGTCAAAAGGGAAACAGCCCAGACCACCAGCTAAGGTCCCAAAGTAATCGTTAAGTGGAAAAGGATGTGGCGTTGCACAGACAACCAGGATGTTGGCTTAGAAGCAGCCATCATTTAAAGAGTGCGTAATAGCTCACTGGTCGAGTGACGCTGCGCCGAAAATGTATCGGGGCTAAACGATTCACCGAAGCTGTGGATTGACATCTACGATGTCAGTGGTAGGAGAGCGTTCTAAGTGCGTTGAAGTCAGATCGGAAGGACTGGTGGAGCGCTTAGAAGTGAGAATGCCGGTATGAGTAGCGAAAGACGGGTGAGAATCCCGTCCACCGTATGACTAAGGTTTCCTGAGGAAGGCTCGTCCGCTCAGGGTTAGTCGGGACCTAAGCCGAGGCCGATAGGCGTAGGCGATGGACAACAGGTTGATATTCCTGTACCACCTCCTCACCGTTTGAGAAATGGGGGGACGCAGTAGGATAGGGTAAGCGCGCCGTTGGTTGTGCGCGTCCAAGCAGTAAGGCGTGTGTGTAGGCAAATCCGCACACTGTAACGTTGAGCTGTGATGGCGAGTCCGTATGGACGAAGTTCCTGATTTCACACTGCCAAGAAAAGCCTCTATCGAGGTGAGAGGTGCCCGTACCGCAAACCGACACAGGTAGTCGAGGAGAGAATCCTAAGGTGTGCGAGAGAACTCTCGTTAAGGAACTCGGCAAAATGACCCCGTAACTTCGGGAGAAGGGGTGCTCTTGAGCGTGCAAGCGCATGAGAGCCGCAGTGAATAGGCCCAGGCGACTGTTTAGCAAAAACACAGGTCTCTGCAAAACCGTAAGGTGACGTATAGGGGCTGACGCCTGCCCGGTGCTGGAAGGTTAAGAGGAGTGGTTAGCGCAAGCGAAGCTGCGAATTGAAGCCCCAGTAAACGGCGGCCGTAACTATAACGGTCCTAAGGTAGCGAAATTCCTTGTCGGGTAAGTTCCGACCCGCACGAAAGGCGTAACGATCTGGGCACTGTCTCAACGAGAGACTCGGTGAAATTATAGTACCTGTGAAGATGCAGGTTACCCGCGACAGGACGGAAAGACCCCGTGGAGCTTTACTGTAGCCTGATATTGAATTTTGGTACAACTTGTACAGGATAGGTAGGAGCCAGAGATCTCGGAGCGCCAGCTTCGAAGGAGGCGTCGGTGGGATACTACCCTGGTTGTATTGAAATTCTAACCCATGCCCCTTAGCGGGGCAGGAGACAGTGTCAGGCGGACAGTTTGACTGGGGCGGTCGCCTCCTAAAAGGTAACGGAGGCGCCCAAAGGTTCCCTCAGAATGGTTGGAAATCATTCGTAGAGTGTAAAGGCACAAGGGAGCTTGACTGCGAGACCTACAAGTCGAGCAGGGTCGAAAGACGGGCTTAGTGATCCGGTGGTTCCGCATGGAAGGGCCATCGCTCAACGGATAAAAGCTACCCCGGGGATAACAGGCTTATCTCCCCCAAGAGTCCACATCGACGGGGAGGTTTGGCACCTCGATGTCGGCTCATCGCATCCTGGGGCTGTAGTCGGTCCCAAGGGTTGGGCTGTTCGCCCATTAAAGCGGTACGCGAGCTGGGTTCAGAACGTCGTGAGACAGTTCGGTCCCTATCCGTCGTGGGCGTAGGAAATTTGAGAGGAGCTGTCCTTAGTACGAGAGGACCGGGATGGACACACCGCTGGTGTACCAGTTGTCTTGCCAAAGGCATCGCTGGGTAGCTATGTGTGGACGGGATAAGTGCTGAAAGCATCTAAGCATGAAGCCCCCCTCAAGATGAGATTTCCCATTACGCAAGTAAGTAAGATCCCTCAAAGACGATGAGGTAGATAGGTTCGAGGTGGAAGTGTGGTGACACATGGAGCTGACGAATACTAATCGATCGAGGACTTAACCAAAACGTTTGAAGCATTCAATGCACCGTTTATCCAGTTTTGAAAGAGCAAATCTTTCAATTAAATACAAAGTCTAGTGATGATGGCAAAGAGGTCACACCCGTTCCCATACCGAACACGGAAGTTAAGCTCTTTAGCGCCGATGGTAGTTGGGGGCTTCCCCCTGTGAGAGTAGGACGTCGCTAGGCGCAAAAAGTCGCTACTGATACACTCAGTAGTGGCTTTTTTTTTGAGCCGATTATTTATTTATAAATACATAAAAGAAGGCACCCATTGAGGATGCCTTCTTGTTTTGATACTTAACTTAATGCGTATGAACTGTAGTAGCTCGCAGTTCGATACGGCGAATTTTCCCTGATGTCGTTTTTGGTAACTCATCAATAAAGACGATACTACGAGGGTATTTATAAGGGGCTGTTAACGCTTTTACATGCTCCTGTAGCTCCTTTGTTAACTCCTCTTCATTACATTCTTTGAAGCCTTCTCGTAAGATAACAAATGCCTTTACAATATGCCCCCTAATTTCATCTGGCGCAGCTACAACTGCACATTCTTGTACAGCTTCATGTTTGTTTAATGCATCTTCAACTTCAAATGGTCCGATCGTATAACCAGATGAAATAATAATGTCATCTCCACGACCTTCAAACCAGAAGTAACCGTCTTCATCACATTTTGCTTGATCACCTGTAATATACCAATCCCCACGAAATGCAGCTTGTGTGCGCTCTGGTTCTTTATAATATTCTTTAAATAAAGCTGGTGAAGATTTGTGAACAGCAATATCACCAACTTCTCCAACTGGCGCTTCATTCCCTTCATTGTCGATAATACGTACAATATTACCTGGAGTTGGAACACCCATAGATCCAGGACGTAATTCTGTGTTTTCGAGTGTACCAATTAATAATGTGTTTTCTGTTTGTCCATAGCCGTCACGTACTTTTAGTCCAAAATGATTCATAAATGTTTCGATAACTGGACGATTTAAAGGTTCACCAGCAGAAACGGCACTACGTAGAGATGATAGATTGTAGTCTTGTAAATTATCGATTTTCGCCATAATTCGGTATTCAGTCGGTGTACAACATAGAACATTAACTTTTTCATCCTGCATTAATTGAAGATAGGTTTTTGCATCGAATCCACCATGATAGACAAATGCAGTAGCACCGAGCATGATTGTGGATAAAAAAGGACTCCATATCCACTTTTGCCAACCAGGAGCAGCTGTTGCCCACACGAGGTCTCCTTCACGTACACAAAGCCATTTTGAAGCTGCAGTTCTAATATGTGCATATCCCCAGCCATGTGAATGAACAACGCCTTTAGGTTTACCAGTTGTACCAGATGTATAAGAAAGGAATGCCATGTCATCACGTGTAGTAGCTACGGCTGTAAATGTAGCTGGCTGGCTGCTTGCTAATTCATCTAAAGAAGTCCAATCTCCTTTCGCAGCACCGATCACTAGTTTATTTTTCAATGCGTCTACAGAAGAAGCAATTTGATCAACTTCACTAGTAAAAGCCTCATAAGCAATAACTGCACTAGCAGAAGAATGTTCCATCCGATATTCTAAATCGCTTGCACGTAGCATCTCTGAACATGAAATGGGTACGATACCAGCCTTTAAGCAGCCTAGAAAAACGAAATAGGCTTCTGGAAGTCGAGGAATAATAACTAATACACGATCACCTTTTTGAAGCCCCTTCTCCGTAAAAGCGTTTGCGTATTGATTCATTTTTTGGTTAAGCTCCACATAAGAAACTGTACGTCTCTCTTGTTGTGTATTTAACCAACGTATTGCTTGGCGATCACTATCTTGCGAAAATTTTTCTAATTCCTCTGTGATGTTATAAAATTCAGGTGCAATTAAATCATTTGATACCATCTTGAACATCCTCCCCCAGAAAATTTGATAGAAAATTCATAAAACTATTTTTATTTTAACAATTACAATAATATACAGCAAGAATATTTAGTACGTTAAATAGAAATATTAGAATTAATAGAGAACTATTATGCTTTCAAACGAATATAGGAGCATACTTCGACAAAAAATATAAAAATTTTCACAAAATGTGTTGCATTATTTATAATGCTTGCTATAATAATAAATGTACTTAAGAGGTTGTCTAAAACCAAAGTGAATAGCATTGTTCCGAAGTAGCTCAGTTGGTAGTAGCACCTGACTGTTAATCAGGTTGTCGCAGGTTCGAGTCCTGCCTTCGGAGCCATTTTTTTGTCCTTTTTTCAAATGCTATAATACATAAAAAAATTTGTGGAAAAGCATTGCAATTATTAATGAAAAATGTTATTATAATTCTTGTCTTGTTTGAGACATAATATTGGCCCCTTGGTCAAGTGGTTAAGACACCGCCCTTTCACGGCGGTAACACGGGTTCGAATCCCGTAGGGGTCACCATTTAAAACATAGGCTTTATAAAGAATATAAACTGTGATATAACACCTGTTTCTATGGAGGATTAGCTCAGCTGGGAGAGCATCTGCCTTACAAGCAGAGGGTCGGCGGTTCGAGCCCGTCATCCTCCACCATTCTTATTGTGTTATTTCGGAGGGGTAGCGAAGTGGCTAAACGCGGCGGACTGTAAATCCGCTCCTTAGGGTTCGGCGGTTCGAATCCGTCCCCCTCCACCAGTTTTATAAATGATTGGGGTATAGCCAAGCGGTAAGGCAACGGATTTTGATTCCGTCATGCCTAGGTTCGAATCCTAGTACCCCAGCCATTTTTTCTTTTATGAGCCATTAGCTCAGTTGGTAGAGCATCTGACTTTTAATCAGAGGGTCGAAGGTTCGAGTCCTTCATGGCTCACTTTTTTAGAATGAAAATTATTCAAAAGTGTTATATTAACTACAGATAACTAATCTCTTGCTGAAAACAGTAGGAGATTTTTTTATGTTATTTATAAATGAATAAATATACAACTTTTTGTCGAGTTGAGCCAAGTGGTATGTAGGCTTTACAATAATCTTATAACTTTTAGGGGGTATAAAAACATGAATAAACTTAATATTTCTATTATTGGAGTACCAACAGATTACGGACAAACACGCCGTGGGGTAGATATGGGACCAAGTGCTATTCGATATGCAGGTATTGTTGAACGTTTAGAGGCTATCGGACACGATGTACAGGATCAAGGGGATATTCGTGTTAGTCAAAAGCTTGCTGACGGAGCTGTGGATGAAAAATTACTAAATTTAGAGGAAGTTGTAGATGTTAGTACTGCATTAGCAAATAGTGTGCATGAAGTAGTGGAACAAAAGAAATTCCCACTCGTATTTGGTGGAGACCATAGCATTGCTATTGGAACATTAGCTGGATTAGGTGAGCATTACAAAAATCTCGGTGTTATCTGGTATGACGCTCATGCAGATTTAAATACACCTGAAACAACACCTTCAGGCAATATACATGGGATGCCGTTAGCTGTTAGTATTGGGCTAGGACATGAACGTTTAGTGCAAATTCGCAACTATGCTCCAAAAATTAAGCCAGAAAACGTGATTATTATTGGAGCTCGTTCAGTAGACCCAGGAGAACGTGAATTGATACGTCAACAAGGAATTAAAGTATATACAATGCATGAAATCGACCGACTTGGCATGACACGTGTGATGGAAGATGCACTTGCTTATTTAAAGGAACGAAATGTTGATGGCTTACATTTATCACTTGATTTAGACGGATTAGATCCACTTTATACGCCAGGTGTGGGTACACCAGTTCCAGGCGGAATTACGTACCGAGAAAGCCATTTAGCAATGGAAATGTTACAAGAATCAGGCATGGTAACTTCAGCAGAGTTTGTAGAGGTAAATCCTATATTAGATGAAAAGAATACAACAGCAAATGTGGCTGTTGCATTAATGGGATCTTTATTTGGCGAAACACTAGTTTAAAGAAAATTTGACAAAAAATTGCCTGTTGCCACATTGCATAAAAATCTTTTGCTATAATTGAATTAAAACGAAACTTTTCTTATTGGTGCTTCGTATAGTATAAGACAGTTGTAAAGGTGGAGAAGTCAACACAATGGATGCGTTAGTAAATAAGAGAATAAAACAAGTGCTTAAAGGCGATCAAAACGCATTTGCCGATATTGTGAGTCTCTATCAGCACAAACTGTACCAAGTATGCTATCGAATGTTAGGCAACAAACAAGAGTCTGAAGACATTGCTCAAGAGGCTTTTGTGCGAGCTTATATGAACTTGCATACATTTGATCAGAAAAGAAAGTTTTCAACGTGGCTTTATCGCATAGCGACAAACCTCTGCATTGACCGTATTCGAAAAAAGAAACCGGATTATTATTTAGATGCAGAAGTAGCTGGTACAGAAGGGCTTGATATGTATTCGCAAATCGCAGCAGATGACCAGCTACCAGAGGAGCAGTTAGAACAAATGGAGCTGCAAGATCGCATTCAATATGAAATTGGACGATTGCCGGATAAATACCGTTCGGTTATAGTATTGAAATATATAGAAGAGTTATCGTTACAAGAGATTAGCGAGATTTTAGATATGCCGCTTGGAACGGTGAAAACGAGGATTCACCGCGGACGTGAGGCATTACGTAAGCAATTAAACAATCTGTAGGAGGGGGAGCGTCATGAATACTTGTCCAGAGCATATTATAGACTATATGCATGATTATTTAGACGGTGACATTAGTCGTGAGCATGAGCAAGAGTTGAAACAACACTTGCATACATGTAATGATTGTAAACAGTTGATGCAAGAATTGAGTGAAACAATCGCCTTTGTGAAGAGTGCTTCCCACATTACAGCGCCTCCGAGTTTTGAAGCAGCAGTTATGGCTCGTTTACCAAAACCAAAAAGTCGAGTAGGTATACAAAAATGGATTCGCCGGCATCCGTTCTTTGTGGCAGCAGCAGTATTTTGCTTATTCATGAGTGCTACATTATTGGGTAGCTTCATGGATGACCAGCATTTCTCGGTGACCAAGCAACCTAATTTAGTTGTGGATGGTCAAACAGTGATTGTCCCTGAAGGAGAAGTGGTAAAAGGCGATATTGTTGTGAAAAATGGCGATTTGATTGTTGAAGGTGAAGTTGATGGCAACGTCACAGTAATCAACGGGCAATATATGGCATCTTCAGCGGTAGTTTCAGGGAGAATCGAAGAAATTGACGAAGTATTTGAATGGTTATGGTATACAATTAAAAATTCTGTTAAGACAGCCATGACATTTGAGGAAAAAGAAGAAACTAAATAACACTCTATACGTCCTAAAAAATAGTGCACGTGAGAGGCTGAAAGGTCTACTCTTCTGAGTAGACTTTTTATTTGAAAAAAGTTACATTTGATAAGAATGTGATATACTTGAATGTGTATGGATTCGTAATGAAAAGTGGGGGATGCCACGTGCAAATTATCGAACATTTCACGGATTTAACACCTGTGAATATTGTTATTAACTTCATTGATGTACTGCTCGTTTGGTACGTTGTTTATAAAGTCTTAACCCTCATTAAAGGTACGAAGGCTGTCCAATTACTTAAGGGAATATTCGTCATTATTATTGCACGAATTGCAACAGACCTTTTAGGGTTACAAACACTTGGCTGGATGCTACAACAAGTTATTGAGTTTGGTTTCCTAGCGATTATTATTATTTTCCAACCTGAAATCAGACGTGGTTTAGAACAAATTGGACGAGGAAAGCTATTCCAACGTTCATCAAGTCAAGAAGAAGAAGAACAAACAAGACTTATTGAGGCTATGAAGAAGTCTGTAAGTTATATGGCTAAACGTCGAATAGGTGCGTTAATTTCTATTGAAAAAGAAACAGGTCTTAATGAATATATTGAAACAGGTATAGGGCTAAATGCTGAAATTTCATCAGAATTACTGATTAATATCTTTATACCAAATACCCCGCTACATGATGGGGCTGTTATTATGCAAAAAGATAAAGTTACAGCAGCGGCTTGTTATTTACCTTTATCTGAAAGCCCATTTATTTCAAAAGAGTTAGGGACACGCCACCGTGCTGCTCTTGGCTTAAGTGAAGTTACAGATGCTATTACAATTGTTGTGTCAGAAGAAACAGGCGCAATTAGTATAACATTAAATGGTAATCTCCATCGAAATCTATCTCTAGAGGAGTTTGAAACATTATTAAGAAAAATGTGGTTCGGATCAGTACAAGAATCAAATGCATCCTCTAAGTTGACTTGGAGGGGGAAAAAGAATGGATAAAATGATGGATAGCCCTTGGGTACTTAGAATCATCGCGCTATTTTTAGCGTTTTTGCTTTTTTTCTCAGTGCGTACTGAGTTGTCACCTTTAAATAAAGCTACCTCAAATGAACAAACGGATGTTATTCGTGATGTTCCAGTGGATGTTTATTACGATAATGAGAATCTTATTGTGACAGGTTTACCTGAAACTGTGGATGTAACGATAGAAGGTCCCATGGCATTGGTTTTAAAAGCAAAGGGAGCTAAGGATTTTTCTATATTTGCGGATTTGAGCAATTTATTGCTGGGAGAGCATGATGTAAAACTGCAATACGAAAATATTTCAGAAAAGTTAAAGGTGACATTAGACCCTGCAACTGTTCATGTGAATATTGAGGAAAAGGTCACGCAGGAGTTCCGAGTGGACCCTGAAATGAACAAACGTTTAATCGAAGAAGGTTTTATCTTAAAAGAAATGACGGCCAACCCGCCAACTGTTTATGTAACAGGTGCAAAAAGTGCTATTGAAAGCATTAGTTATGTAAAAGCAACTGTTACAGGAGAGCAGGGCTTGAAGCAATCATTCACGCAGGAAGCAGCTGTAAAAGTATTAGATAGAGATTTAAATAAGTTAGACGTGACTATTGAACCTGAAATTGTGAAAGTTCAAGTAGATATAGCGGAGTATAGTCGAGAGATCCCAGTTGTCCTTAAGGAAACAGGGCAAGCTGCCGAAGACATTACCATTAACTCATTAACATTTACACCGAAAATGATCAAAGTGTATGGTAGAAAATCAATTATTGACAGTTTAACATCCATTCCAATAACAGTTGACCTGTCAAAAATTACTGAGTCCAAAACTTATGAATTTGATGTAAAATTACCAGATGGTGTGACAAAAATATCTGACAAGAAAATAAAAGTGAAGGCAGATATTACAAAGGTTGAACAAGAAGAACAGCAGAAAACACCAGCTTCTACAGAGGAAACGCCACCTCCAACTGAAGAACCTGATGTGACAGATGAGAGTACTACAACTGATAAAAATACGTCAACTGAGGAATCGGAAGATATTGATTCTTAAACAATATGTGACTATAATTTTATTTTGATTCTAAATCAAAAATCCAATCAGGTTTGTAATTCAGGTTTCATCAAACAAACTGGCAGAGTGGAATATTAATAATTACCAATGAAATGAACAAAAGCAGACTTTTCCAAAAGTAAGCGGACAAGTGTCTAATGCTTGATAGAAACTCACTAGGCACTGTCTTGCATTGAAGGAGAGAATAAGTAGAATGGGTAAATATTTTGGAACAGATGGCGTCCGTGGCGTCGCGAATAGTGAATTAACACCAGAATTTGCATTTAAACTTGGTCGTATAGGCGGCTATGTTTTAACAAAAGATGCAACTGACCGTCCAAAGGTTTTAATTGGTCGTGACACACGTATTTCAGGCGAGATGCTTGAAGGTGCACTTGTGGCTGGTCTTTTATCAATTGGGGTAGAGGTAATGCGTCTGGGTATTATTTCAACACCAGGTGTGGCATACCTTACTCGAATTATGAGCGCAGATGCAGGCGTCATGATTTCAGCTTCACATAACCCAGTTGCAGATAACGGTATTAAATTTTTCGGTCCTGATGGCTTTAAGCTAACAGATGCACAGGAAGCGGAAATTGAAGCGTTAATTGATGCGCAAGAGGATACATTACCACGTCCTATAGGAGCAGATTTAGGATCTGTAAGTGACTATTTCGAAGGTGGTCAAAAATATATTCAATACTTAAAGCAAACAGTGGATGAAGAATTTGATGGTATCCATGTAGCGCTTGATTGTGCACATGGTGCAACTTCATCTTTAGCTACACATTTATTTGCTGATTTAGAAGCTGACATTTCTACAATGGGTGCTTCTCCAACTGGCTTAAATATCAATGATGGTGTAGGCTCAACACATCCAGAAGGACTAGCTAAATTTGTTACTGAAAAAGGTGCAGATGTTGGTTTAGCCTTTGATGGCGATGGAGACCGTTTAATTGCTGTAGATGAAAACGGAAAAATTGTTGACGGTGACCAAATTATGTTTATCATTGGTAAGCATTTAAATGCGGTGGGGCGTTTAAAGAAGCAAACAATTGTTTCAACAGTAATGAGCAATATGGGCTTCTATAAAGCTGTGGCTGACAATGGTATGCAAAGTGTACAAACAGCTGTAGGTGATCGTTATGTTGTGGAAGAAATGCGTGCGAATGAATACAATTTAGGTGGCGAGCAATCAGGGCATATCGTCTTTCTAGATTTTAATACAACAGGTGATGGCTTACTGACAGGAATTCAGCTTGTCAACATTATGAAAGCGACGGGTAAAAAGCTTTCAGAACTTGCAGCTGAAATGAAAATCTACCCTCAGCGTCTTGTCAATGTGCGTGTAACAGATAAGCATGCTGTGACTGATAATGCGAAAGTAGCTGCAGTAATTGCAGAGGTAGAAGCTGAAATGGCTGGAAATGGTCGTGTTTTAGTACGTCCTTCAGGTACAGAGCCATTAGTACGTGTCATGGTGGAAGCAGCAACAGAAACGGATTGCGAGCGTTTTGTAGAACGTATTGCAGATGTTGTACGTGTAGAAATGGGCCTAACAGAATAAGAAATAGAGTGTAAACCCGATTTCCGTAAACAGGAAATCGGGTTTACTTATTTGAAAGGAATGTTTTAAATAAGCGAGATGGGGAACAGTAATTAGGAGTCACAATAACAAGGAGTGTTTAATTGATATGGCTAAAATTGCTACAGTTATAACAGATATGTTTGAGGACATTGAGTTTACAAGCCCTAAAGAAGCTTTGGAAGCAGCTGGGCATCAGCTAGTAACAATTGATATCGAAGCAGGCAAGGAAGTTAAGGGTAAGCATGGAGAGTCCGTGAAAATTGATAAAGGCATTGATGAAGTAAAAGCTACAGATTACGATGCATTATTTATTCCTGGTGGTTTTTCTCCCGATATATTACGTGCGGATGATCGTATAGTAGCATTTGCAAAGTCCTTTATGGATGAAATGAAGCCTACCTTTGCCATTTGTCATGGACCACAACTTCTTATTACTGCAAAGACATTAAATGGGCGTGACGCCACAGGTTATAAATCCATCCAAGTGGATTTAGAAAATGCAGGGGCAATCTTCCATGATGAAGAAGTATTTGTCTGTCAAAAACAGCTTGTAACAAGTAGAACGCCAGATGATCTTCCTGCATTTAATAGAGAAATTGTTAAATTATTAGACAGTAAATAAAGGATAGGCACAAGCATTTTAAATGCTTGTGCCTAATTTCTATTACAATGCTTATCAAAGTGCTTATGTATCGCTTTGTCTACATATTTGTCACGAAAAAGCTTTAGGACTAGGTGTTTTTTATAACGAAAATTTGACGGATAGCATATGATTGAGTATGATGGAGAAGTTGAAGATGAGGTCCGACCTTATCCTTTAACGAACGCCTAAGGAGGGAAGAAAGCGTAAAATCGGAAAACAATTATAGCGCCTGAGCTGAAGAAATCGGACGAAAAGATCTTCAGCAGACGAGGTGGAGGTTTATCGAAAATTCGGCGGATGCCTCCCAATCGACATACCCGATTGTCATTTTCCATTTTGAAAGCATTTGAGTGATTGAATGTACAGAAAGTGGAGAAGGTATTGTAAAAGCAATAGATAAATAGATGAAGCTTCACATATCGAAGATCTCTATTCAGTTGGCTGAGTAGCTTGTGTGTATTGGAGTGCTTTATTTTTATAAAAATAAAGCTTCGCTTATACATTCAAAAAAATCGATAGGATGAGGCCTAGTTTGTCATTGCATTAAATTGACATTATCGGAGGACGAGAATTATGTGTGGAATTGTAGGATATATTGGTGAATCAGATGCAAAGGAAATTCTATTAAAAGGCTTAGAAAAGCTAGAGTACCGTGGTTATGATTCAGCGGGTATTGCAGTACGTAACGAGGAAGGCGTAACGGTTTTCAAAGAAAAAGGGCGTATTGCAGATTTACGAGAAGCGGTAGATGAAGATGTTGCTGCGAAAATTGGTATTGGTCATACACGTTGGGCAACACATGGTGTGCCAAATCGTTTAAATGCTCACCCACATCAAAGTGCATCAGGACGCTTTACACTTGTGCATAATGGGGTTATTGAAAACTATCACTTATTGCAAAAAACATATTTAAAAGGCATTCCAATGAAATCTGATACAGATACAGAGGTTATTGTGCAATTAGTAGAGTTATTTGTGAAAGATGGTCTAAGCACTGCAGACGCCTTCCGTAAAACATTGTCTCTATTACATGGCTCCTATGCACTGGCATTATTAGATGCAGAGGCAGCAGATACAATCTTTGTAGCAAAAAATAAATCACCACTTCTAGTTGGAATTGGTGAAGGTTTCAATGTTGTTGCGTCAGATGCAATGGCGATGCTACAGGTAACAGATCAATACGTAGAGCTTCACGATAAAGAGGTAGTTATCGTACACAAAGCAAGTGTGGAAATTACAAAATTAGATGGTACTGTAGTAGAGCGTGCACCATATACTGCTGAGCTTGATATGAGTGATATTGAAAAAGGCACATATCCACACTATATGTTAAAAGAAATGGATGAGCAGCCTACAGTTATTCGTAAAATCATTCAAGCATATGAAGGTGACAACGGTGATTTAACGATTGATGCGGAGATTTTAGAAGCCTTACGAGCAGCAGATCGTTTATATATTATTGCAGCGGGCACAAGCTATCATGCGGGTCTTATTGGTAAACAGTATTTTGAAAAAATGGCTGGTATCCCTGTAGAAGTGCATATTTCTAGTGAATTTGGCTATAACATGCCATTACTTTCAGAAAGACCATTATTTATATTCATTACACAATCAGGGGAAACAGCAGATAGTCGTCAAGTACTTGTAAAAATTAAAGAGTTGGGCTATCCAACATTAACGATCACAAATGTACCTGGCTCTACGTTATCACGTGAAGCTGACCATACATTGTTATTACATGCAGGTCCAGAAATTGCTGTAGCTTCTACAAAAGCTTATGTGGCACAAGTAGCAGTACTTGCATTAGCAGCCTATGTGACAGCAAAGGCAAATGGCAAAGGCTTAGAATTTGATTTAAAACAAGAGCTTGCGATTGCCGCTAATGGCATCCAAACAATTATTGATTCAAAAGATGTGTTAGAAGACATTGCAGAAGATTACTTAAAAATCGCACGCAACGCATTCTTCATTGGCCGTAATATGGACTTCTATGTCAGTCTTGAAGGTGCCTTAAAACTAAAAGAAATTTCGTACATCCAAGCAGAAGGCTTTGCTGGTGGAGAATTGAAGCATGGAACAATTGCCTTAATCGAAGAAGGTACACCTGTGTTTGCGCTTGTCACACAAGCTTCAGTAGGATTAAACATCCGTGGTAATGTCAAAGAAGTAGCAGCTCGTGGTGCATATCCATGTATTATCGCGATGGCAGGCATTGATGAAGATGGCGACCGTTTAGTCATTCCGCATGTTCATGAATTACTAACACCGCTTGTATCAGTAGTACCTTTACAATTAATTAGCTACTATGCTGCACTTCACCGCCGCTGTGATGTAGATAAACCACGTAACCTAGCTAAATCGGTAACTGTTGAGTAAGAACAAAAATTAGATTTAATTGTGAGTTATAATTAATCTTGTCACATAATTATAATTAAAAATGACATCAAATATTACCTTGATACAGCTAGAATGCTTGCTGTATCAAGGTTTTCTTTTTTCTTATTGACCTATTCATAATAGTCATAAATTATAAAAATAATTATAAAACTACATAAGCTATTTATAATTAAAATTGACATAAATCCACATTTATTAATCGGAATAAATTTGGAAATGTTCTTTAACCAAAAAATTGATAAATGTCATTGCTATACTTTTTTAATCATCCCTATATAAAGTGGAAACAGGCGTTCTTATTCGTTTGATGATAAAACGGATATAAAAAGAAACCGAGATCGTGGTACGATTAAATAGACAGACAGCGGTGATGCTACCTGAACATGTGTAGCCACTGCGTGAACGGCAGGCTGAAGATAATATTATACCAGAGCCAAAACATGATGAATATGACTTTAAAGAATCCGCACATCAAATCCAAATGGCTGTACAAACGCATAGTATTGTTAGAATTCAGTATTGGAAGAATGGCGATTTGGATAGGTTGAAGGAACAATCAAGTAATTGCCCTTGAACAATACAGCCTATGTCACAGTTCTATCTTCACAAGGGCATAAGCAGATGTATATCCCACACATCATGAAAATCCATTTATATGCCACGTAAGTTTGTAATAAAAATTGATTAGAATCGTCTCTCCTCTATATATTTTTTAGAGGTTAGATAATTTTTTTATTTGATATTTATGTAAAAACGATTGCGAAGTAATGTACTTAAACTAACGAAGCAGGAAAGTATTCAAAGAATTGTATTAAAAGAAAAAAGAAAAAGAACAAATTTATAAAATAAGTTTGAGGTTTTTTTCAAGTAATGTAAGTCAGATTTAATCTAATCAACTCTTACAAAAGGTAAGGGGAACCAGCACTTTTATCAAGGAATGCGTCTTTCTTTATCTAAAGGGCCAGATTGTGGAATAAGGAAGGTAATCAGATGATTCTTCTCGAAATTATTAGTTATGCCATATAGATGATTGGAGAGAATATAAAATGGATGTAAGGACACTTTTGTTACAACAATGGGCAAGCTGCTTAGATAAAGAAGACTGGTTCCCACCACTTGAAAAAGTACTTGAGAATATTACTTTGGAACAGGCAATTTGGAAACCAGTAGAGGGGGCACATTCCATTTGGGAATTAGTTTGTCATTTACTTTTCTATGAAAAGAGAATTCTGTTACGCTTTCTTGGTGAAACAGCAAATGAACCAAAGGCAGAAAATAATGACGCTACATATCGATTATCAACTGAGACCTTTCTAAATTGGAAGGAAACAAGACAAGAATACTTTTCTGTTCATCGTGAACTAGAAAAAATACTAGCAAAATCAGAACTTGAAGATTTGTATAGACCAATTCCCGATGACAATCCATTAGTGCTTGAACTGAAGAGTTTAGCAATGCACAATGCATATCATATTGGGCAAATTGTATTCCTCAGTAAAATGCAAGGAGCCTGGGCAGGGAAACGCAGCTTTTAAAAAAGCTTCATTAGGTTTACAGTTATTCCATTGACGGGCGCAATTGTTGAACAACATAGCTGAAAAATGATCAAACTTTTTTATAAAAATCATACTTATCTTTAAAGAGTACCTTCATTTTGATCAATCTTTATTCCAAAGCCATGTGTTTTGGGTTTTAAATAAAGTCATACCGTTTGTAAATAAATTACACCATTTTACCCCTTTGGATACTATTATTCTAAAGGGGTGTTTTTATCCATAACGAAACACTCCTTGAAACCGAATAGGAGAGCAACATTTCAAATAATGTCCCTTGATATAATTCTCTATGTAATCTAACTATGTTTGAACAAGGAGATGGAAGCATGGGTAAGTTAACGGGCAAAATCGCTTTAGTTACAGGATCAAGTCGAGGAATTGGTCGCAGTATTGCATTGCGTCTGGCACAAGAGGGAGCCTTTGTCGTCGTTCATTATGGGAAAAGACGTACTGAGGCAGAAGCAGTTGTTCACCAGATCGAACAAAGCGGAGGAAATGCTTTGGCGATTGGTGCTGACCTTAGTACACTAGATGGTATTCAAGATTTATTTACTACTTTGGATGATACTATTCGGGAATATATGGGCGGTGGCGGATTCGATATTCTTGTCAACAATGCTGGAATTGGTCAAATTATCAGTTTAGAAGAGACGACAGAGGAATCATTTGACGAGGTAATGAAGATAAATGTTAAAGCACCACTTTTTGTTACTCAGCAAGCTTTACCACGTTTAAAAGATGGGGGGCGTATTATTAATATTTCATCTTTTGTGACACGTGCAGCTTCACCAAGTGTCTTCACGTACAGTATGTCCAAAGGTGCAATCGACACGTTTACGCGTCTTCTAGCCAAACAACTAGGGAGCCGGAATATTACGGTAAACGCCATCCAGCCTGGGATTATTAATACAGAAATGAATGCTAAGACTTTGAAAAACCTTGATGGACAAAAATATGCGGCTGGTCTTTCAATTTTCAACAGATGGGGAGAGCCCGGGGATGTGGCAGATATTGCCGCCTTTCTTGCTTCATCAGACAGCCGTTGGGTAACTGGTCAATTGCTCGATGCAAGTGGAGGATCACATCTATAGAACATTAATTATCAAGCTTTGTATGGCATAGTCCTCCTCAATCCGGCGCTATTGTTGTATAGGCTGTTCTGTTCTTCTTGAATTCACAGAGCGTAGGATTGTTAAGTTAATTAAAAACAAAGTAAAAGCGGTCCTCCACAGATATGATGTGGAAGGCCGCTTTTTTGTTATAAGCACAGTCACCATTTATTATTGGTTACATCTGATTCACTTAATCTATAGTAATAGATTAAGAGATCTATTTAGCTTACGAAGCACTACGCAATGATTTCAGAATTAAACTCAAAATGAAAACTAGTATAATTGCTCCAATGAGGGCAGGGAAGATATAGAAATCGGAAATTTTAGGACCCCAACTTCCAAGAAGCATACCACCAATCCATGCGCCGATAATACCTGCAATAATATTACCAATAATTCCACCTGGGATATCTTTACCCAAAATTATACCTGCAAGCCAACCGATAAGCCCGCCAATTATTAAAAACCAAATGAAACTCATACTATCCATCTCCTATTTTGTATTTTAAATATTTTGTTATAGTGTTTTATAACCTTTTTTGAACTCTTTCAAACTATAAGGAGGGAAAAAATAAAAATTTGGGGAAGTTTCAAGGGAGATATCAGACATTGGCGCATTTCTGTAATAAGAGGAGCATCTTTATTTTAATGATAGTAATAAATTCATGTTTATTCTATTTTCATCCTGAACGCCGAAATCCAATATCAAATCACAAGTTTATTTTAACCAAGAATTACAAAATGGAGACTTAGCGTATAAGCATGGATTAACAACAGGACTTTCCTGATGTGTGTATAAGATTTTATTATTGATTTACATAAACCTTCCACCGATTTTGGTGGAAGAATTTTATGCATTCTAAAACTCCTTTGAAATATAGTATAATCTAGAAATTAAGCTGGATTCAAACTAGGTTTTCCTCTGATATTTAGTAAGTTCTTATGATTTTTCTAGTTAAGACAATCATAACAGTCAAATTACCATGAGCTAAGTTATATTCTCTTAAATATGTGAACAAAGGGATTTAAATAAAAGTAGGATGAAAGTTATATGAATTACTAGTTGAAAAGGGTGAAGGTTAAGTATATTGAACAAAAAAAAGATACCATTACAAACAAAAATATTGGGACTGATTAGCACGTTAATTCTTTTTATTGTTTTTCTGCTCGCCAGTATATTTGCTTATTTACAATATGTCGATGCAAGGACTCAAGTTAAACAATTGGCATTGCAAACGGCTATGACAATCTCTCTTATGCCAGAACTTAAAGAATCCATTGGGAAAAGTGATTTAGAGCTACGTTTTCGTCCAATTGCTGAGCAAGTAATAGATCAGGTAAATGCAGAAAATATTATTATTGAAGATCGGGAGAAGATTATTTATTCGCACAGAAGCCCAAGTCAGGTTGGTCAGAAGAGTTTTGACCATACAAATAATTATGGGTTAATATTTGGTGGTTCTAATAATTTTGAATTGGAACGAGAGAGTGGTTCTGTTTTAATAGGAAAGGTTCCTATCATAGCAGACAATGGAGAATATACTCGTGTAATTGGGACCGTAGCGGTTGAATACGCAGAAAAAGAAATCTTTCAAAATATTTATAAACGAATTAAGTCCATTCTCATTGCTTCTCTGATTGTTTTAATTTTAGGAATCATTGGTGGTATTTTTTTAACCAAAAGTATTAGAAAAGATACTATGGGATTGGAACCGCATGAAATCTCCTCACTATATAGAGAAAGAAGTGCCATTCTGTTATCAGTAAAGGAAGGAATCATTGCAATCGATCAAAAGGGTTTCTTAACCTTAATCAACAATTCTGCTAGTTCGATGTTGAACCTCAAGGATGAATCCTCTATTGGTGAACATATTCAATTTGTCTTACCAGCAATTAATATCGATCATGTATTACAGAAAGGTAAGCCCATTCATAATGTAGAGATATTAATTAATGATAAAGTATTTATTTTTAATTTTATTCCCATTATCGAAAATGGAAAGATTATGGGTGTGGTTTCTAGTTTTCGTGATAAAACGGAGCTTAAAAAGCTTATTGATACGATCACAGAGGTTCGCGCATATTCTGAGGGACTTCGTGCACAAACGCATGAGTACTCAAATAAACTTTACTTATTATCAGGATTAATCCAATTAGAGAGATATCAGGATGCGTTTGAATTTATACAAAAAGAGTCAGCCAATCACCAACACCAAAACCGAATCCTATTTAATCAAATTCAAGATATAAATGTTCAAGCTATATTATTAGGGAAACTGGGCAATGCATCGGAAAAGAAGATTGCCTTTGAAATTGATCCTGATAGTTATGTAGATGTCTTACCAAGTCACATTGAAATCACGGATATCATCACAATCATTGGAAATCTTATTGATAATGCATTTGATGCCGTAGCCGATCGAAAAGAGAGAAGGGTGTCTTTCTCAATTACAGGAATTGGGAGTGATATCATTATAGAAGTAGCAGATAACGGAAAGGGAATTGCAGAAGATATGTTAGATTTTATATTTGATTTACGTAGTTCATCTAAAGGAAAAAATAGGGGGTACGGTTTATTTAATGTTAAACAAATTGTAGAATCTTTAGGTGGAACAGTAGAAGTAAAAAATGACAAAAACGGTGGGGCCATTTTCACGGTATTTCTACCGAAATAATGAAGCTTACTCAATGAGATAATCTATAGTACTACTGATGTTGGAGGTACTTCCCTTTAAGTCGGGTTTCTAAATGTCAGCACAGGGAGATAAAAGAAGGAGAGGGGAAAAATGATTAAGGTTGTCATTGCGGAAGATGATTTTCGTATTGCACAAGTGCAAGAACAGTTTTTGCATAAAGTACCAGATGTAAAGGTTGTTCAGAAGGCATTGAATGCAAAGGAAACGATGGACATACTAGAGAAATATGAAGTTGACTTGCTTTTTTTGGATATCTATATGCCCGATGATCTTGGAACAAATTTGTTAGCAAAAATTCGCGATCATTATCCAACAATCGATATTATTATAGTGACTGCTGCAACAGAAAAAACGATGTTGGAGACGGCAGTTAGATATGGTGTGAGTAACTATTTGTTGAAGCCTGTGACAATGGAGAAATTTGTTGAAGCGGTGGAAGAATATAAAAAAAAGAAAAAACTTCTAAGTCATCGTGATGAGGTCGACCAAACATTGATTGATCAATACTTTGGTGTTGCCAATCAATTGTCCTCATCTCAAAAAGACTTACCTTCAGGTGTTGATCGTCATACTTTAGAAAAAGTGAAAGAGGTAATGAAGGAACTAAAAGGTGGTATTTCCATCGAGGAGATGGGTGAACAAATCGGTGCATCTCGAACAACTGCTAGAAGGTATTTAGAGTTTCTTGTTTCAATTGATGTCTGTACGGCAAAACATGAATATGGAGTTGTTGGAAGGCCTGAGAGGAAATATTACTATAAAGAATAACAACAAGGTTAACTTAAAAATAAGGACAAGGGATGAACAATGAGAAAAAAAATAATGTTTATTTTCGTGCTTGTTGTCATGCTTTGCTTTGGTTGTTCACAAGATGAGGGGCATGAAGCAATAACAGATACAGTAACATTCATTGCCCCAAGCTCTATTGGTGGAGGTTGGGACAAAACAGCAAGAGCCATACAGGATATTTTACTGAGTAACAATTTGATTGATGAGGATATTCATGTACTGAATAAAATAGGTGCTGGTGGAGAGCTAGGATGGAAATATACTAAACAACAAAAAAAACATGTGCTAGCAATGAATTCAAGCCTACTCATTACCAATCATTTGTTGGGGCAAAGTAAGCTAACCTACAAAGATTTTACACCCATTGCCACTTTGGCTACAGAATGGAATGTCGTAATTGTCTCCAAGGATTCAGAAATAAAAAGTGCAAAAGGTTTAATGGAAGAGCTCAAAGAAACACCTCAAGCGTATAAAATAGGAGTTTCTCCGAGATTAGGCAATGATGATCAAATTTCTTTTGTATTAGCGAGTAAACAGGCAGGAGTGCATCCTGAAAAACTAGATTTTTTAGTTTATGAGAATAGTGATGAAGTTGTTGATGCATTATTAAAAAAGCAAATAGATGTGGCAACTATGACTTTGTCCGAGGCTAAAAAATATTATGATTTGAATCAGGTACAATTGCTTGTCATTTCCTCGGAGAAACGTTTAAAGGAGCTCCCAGAAATTCCTACATGGAAGGAAGAGGGAATAAATGTAGTTTTTAAACACTGGCGCGGTATTATGGGACCACCTAATATGTCAAAAAAGGAAATCGAATTCTGGGAGACGACATTTGCAAAAATGGTCAAAACTAAAGAATGGAAACAAACTTTGCAGACGTATATGTGGGAAGATTTTTATATGAACAGTAGAGATACATCTAGATTTCTTGATGATGAAAATAAGAAATATGAGAAATTATTGGAGATTTACTGAGTAAATTTATTCTTATTATGCATAGTAATATATTTGCTTTATTAGGTTGACTATTGAGATCTATGTGTTTTCCTTTCTATCGTCTTATACGATGGTGGAGAGAATACATAGTCCAAGGTTAGCCTCTTTTTTTGTTTATCAAAAATAGACAGGTATACAATGCTTTTCGTGAACAAAATGTACAAAATAGCTATAAAGAAATTAATAAACATTAATTTGTAAACGATTACATTTGGTCGATGTTAATTTATTATAAGGTGTAATATTCGGAAAATTAGTTATTTAAAGAATTGATAAATAACTTCACAAAGCATTTGGAGGGAGTATTATGCTAGCAATTTTAGGTTTTTTAATGATAATAGTATTTATGATTTTGATTATGACGGGCCGTCTTACAGCAATGATTGCATTAATTGTAGTGCCAATTACGTTCGCAGTTATTGGTGGATTCGGAAGTGAAATGGGACCTATGATGTTGGATGGGATTAAAAGTGTCGCTCCAACAGGGATTATGATTTTATTTGCAATTCTTTTCTTTGGTATTTTGATCGATGCTGGTGTATTTGATCCAATCATTAAAACGATTCTTAGGCTAGTAAAAGGGGATCCTGTAAAAATTGCTATCGGAACAGCCGTATTAGCCCTTTTTATTTCTTTAGATGGTGATGGTACGACAACATACATGATTACTATTTCTGCCTTTCTACCGCTTTATAAAAGAATTGGCATGCGACCAATTGTATTAGCTGGTATTGCCGTATCAGCTTCGGGTGTGATGAACCTTCTACCTTGGGGAGGACCAACAGCAAGGGTTATGACAGCATTGAATCTGGAAATGTCTGAGGTTTTTACACCAGTGATTCCAGCGATGATTGGCGGGGCTATCTTTGTTCTGTTCATGGCATTTACGTTCGGAAGACAGGAAAGAAAACGGATTGGTATTATAGAATATGATTATGAAGCGGCAGCTCAGTCTGCTGCTACAGTCGAAGATGACTATTTGAAACGTCCAAAACTAATTATCTTTAACTATACTTTGACAATTGTTCTTTTAGTAGCGTTAATTATGGAGTTATTACCACCTGTTGCATTATTCATGCTTGGTTTTGCGATTGCGATTACTGTAAACTATCCAAAATTGAAAGATCAGAAGGAACGTGTTGCGAATTATGCTGACAATGCATTATCTGTTGTTTCTATGGTTTTTGCAGCTGGGATATTTACAGGCATTCTTTCAGGTACATCAATGGTAGATGCAATGGCAAACTCAGTGATTCATTATATTCCAGATGCAATGGGTTCTCATTTTGCTGTTGTTACAGCCATTCTCAGCGCACCTTTTACATTTTTTATGTCTAATGATGCCTTTTACTATGGCGTACTGCCGTTACTTGCAAAGGCAGGAGCAGTATATGGCATTGATCCAGCCCTAATCGGTAGAGCTTCTCTTTTAGGCATGCCAGTACACCTTCTAAGTCCGCTTGTTCCCTCTACGTATTTATTAGTAGGAATGGTTGGAGAGGATTTCGGAACACTACAACGTATCTTCTTAAAGTGGGCATTTGGTTCTACAATTGTCATGATTATTGTCTGTGTAGTGTTGGGGATTTTCCCGCTTTAAAAGCTACGGTTCATGGGGTGAAAAAGATTACCTAGTAAAAATCCTTTATTTATAAGTGTAAGAGAAGCCTATTTTAATGGGCTTCTTTTTTTCTATTCTTATTCGAGTACCCGCCATAAATTAAAAATTGTTTAGAAGGATGTTTCAGATAGGGGTTTTAAAGCGTTTTTATTCGTAAAAAGGACAATCATCATATACGATAAAAATAATTAAGACTTAGGATTCTGCAATTAAAAAGAAATTATTCAAATAGGAGAAAGGTGGTTTGAAATATGAAAATCCGTAAGATTGACCATGTGGGGATAATCGTCAATGATCTTCCTGCAGCGAAAGCATTTTTTCTTGACTTTGGCCTTGAGGTGTTAGGGGAAGGAAAAGTGGAGGGTGAATGGGTGAAGAGGATGGAGCGGGTAATAGGGCTTCAAGATATAAAAGAGGACGTTGCAAAATTGCGAACGTCAGATAGTGACGCAAATATAGAAATAGTAATGCTGCGAACGCCAGACGGTGAGACGAATATTGAACTAGTAAAATTTAACGCGCCATCAAATGAAATAGGCATCCAGCATCCTTTAGCAAATACTTTGGGTATCCAGCATATTGCCTTCAATGTTGAAGATATTGAAGCCCTCGTTAACAAATTGACAAAGAAGGGCGCAGAACTTATTAGTGACATTTATAGGTACGAAAACGCCTATAAACTATGCTACGTTCGTGGGCCAGAAGGAATTATTTTAGAGCTCGCTGAAGAAATCAAATAGAATAGTAATTAACAGCTTGTTAATATGAAAAGAAACCACTGAAATGGTTTCTTTTTTTCTATAGGGAGCTAATACTTATGCTTACATTTCCCCATTTTCTCTCTTGAGATTCTAATTGATCATATAGTCGAAATAGAATAAACCCTAAAATGAATAATTCTTCACTAAAAAAACCAAAAGGCATTCATAATCCTGATTATTGACATTTATCCAAATAAATTATTGCGTTTTTTTCATTGTTTCGCCCTTTCATAAAATCTATAATAACTCTGTAAATGATAATCATTTTCAATTAAGGGTAAATCTGAAAGGGGCAACAAATATGAAGCAATATATAGGAAAGAGAATTATACTATGGGGGAGTTTCCTCCTGTTGCTAATGATATTAGCGGCATGTAGTTCTAATGGCAACACATCTGATGCGCAGAAAAAGGAAAACGAGAAAATAACTCAATCTGATGTGAAAGCAGAGGAAAGTGAGTCAACTGTTCAATATACAACGATTACAGGTGAACAGGTTGAAATACCTGCGAATCCAAAACGAGTCGTTTATATTGGTCAGACAATTGGTGATTTCTTGGCGATGGATATTCCCGTTGTTGGTAATAATCTTCCTAAAGATTCTCCTAGTTACTATGAAGGCAAACTTGAAGGGATCGTTGATATTGGTAATCCTGCTGACTTAGAGACGATTTTGACTTTAAAACCTGATTTGATTATTAATGGCTATTACAAGGCGGATCCAAATCTTAATGAAGAATTGTCAAAAATCGCTACTACGATTCCCTTTAATCCTGCTCTTCCTTATACAGAACGAGTAAAAGAGATGGGGAATATCCTAGATAAGCAGGAAGAAGTAGCTCAATTGCTTGCTAAGTTTGAAACAGAGTCTAAAGAAATGTTTGACAAGTTTCAATTAACAGAAGGGGAAACCGCAACAGTTTTCTATCAGCTAGGAAAAACGCTTTATGTTATGGGTGATCGTAGCCTAGGTGCTATTATTTATGGGAAAAATGGCTTTGCTGTCCCACCAGCAGTACAAAAGAATATTATTGATGTAGAAGGGGTATCTTTCCTAGAGGTTTCCGAAGAGGTGCTTCCTGAGTTTGCTGGTGATCATTTGTTTGTAATTGTACAAGAGGATAGTGAAAGTGAAGCAGAAGCTGATCGGCTGCTACAAAGCCCGATATGGGGAACTTTGCCTGCTGTCAAAAAGGGAAAAGTTTATGTTGTTCCTAATGAATGGAATACAGATAATTTATTAGCTTTGAAGCAATTGTTCCAAAAGCTACCAGAGTGGATGCGCAAACAGTAAAAATTGTATCCGTCCAATCAATTTTTAAACCGCTAGTATTCTAAATAGCACATACTCGAACAATCGTTGATAGTGGGTCATTATATGTTACAATGACGATAATGAGAATCATTTTCAATGTTTGGAGAGTTGCTTATGAATCTGACATCCTTATATATTAGACTACAACACTATGATCGATTTCAAGTTGATCGAATAATGTCAGCTACTAGCCATAATGAGGGAATAAATAATCATGAAACAAATTTATGCACATTATTGATAGCACTCAGTCCTGCCATACGACTGTATGTAGACAAAATGGCAATCGATCTACGACAAGGAAGCTGTACGCTCATTTTGCCTATACAAAGCTACACGGTAGAGTCAAGTAACAAAGAGGCACAGCTTGCTCGCTTTACCTTTGAAACCTTTGAAGTAGAAGGAATGACTTTGAACCGAATTGCTCATCCACCCCTGCTTCATGGTTATCCCTATCATCTGTTGTTTTCTCAAGTCAAGCAGGTATTAGGAAATGAAGCTTCGAACAATAATCAATTTTGTTCCTCTCTATCCACATTAGAAATGGCCATGTTGCAAGGTAGACTTCAGCAAATACTAGCTATGATGGTTCAGTTAGATGAACAAGCTAACCAGTTACAGCACGAAGAAAAGACAAAATTGGTTCAACAAACTGTACAGTACATAGAACAGCACTATGATGAGGACTTGACAGTTGAACAATTAGCTAACATGGCTGGAATGGTAAGATGGCAATATAGTCAAAAGTTTAAAATATTGACCGGTAAAAAGCCGACGGATTATTTGACTCATGTACGTATAAACCAGGCAAAAAAAATTCTAAGTAATTCAACTGAGCCATTGAGAAAAATAGCTCGACAAATTGGGTTTAAGGATGAATATTATTTTAGTCGATGCTTTCATAAATTAACCGGAAACACCCCACGTGAATATGCAAACATTCAACTTCATACTCCAGAAAGAACAGTTATCGATTCATTTGGTAGAAAGATTCATGTTCCTAAAGATGCAACACGTATTGTGACTGATGGCAAATTTACACTTGGGGAATTACTTGTTCTAGGCATACCTCCTATAGGTGCGGCCATCTCAATTATGAAAGATAACGTGGTTTATCACAATAAATTAAGGAACATTCATAGTATTGGGCATTGGGTAGATCCGGATAAAATCGCACAGCTGCAGCCAGAGTTATTATTGCTTAGTTATTTTCATCCTGAACATGATTTGCAGAAACTAGATGCGATTGCTCCTACTATTATACTGAATAGCAAGTTTAGTCTATTTGAGCGGTTACGATATATCGCTAAACTATTTGAACGGAGTAAAGCGGCAGAGAAGTGGATTTCTACATATGAGAACAAAGTAAGATTGGTACGTAGGCAATTAGCAGATGTTTATGTTGCTGGGGAGACGGCTACTGTTTATCTCAAGTTAGATACTAAATATTATGTTATGTGTCAGACTGGATTGGCTGCAAGCTTGTATGAATCTCTTGGCTTTCGTCCTACTCCTCAGGTAATGCAGCTAATCGAGCAAGGGCAAGCATGGATAGAAATTCAGCAGCATCAAATAAATCACTATGCTGGAGAGCGTAATTTTATTTTGGCTTCCCCCAAAGAATTACTAACGATTACTTACTGCCCACAAATCGCCACGTTAATCGAGCTTGCTCCTGGTAAGACTCATTTCATAGATTTTACATGGAATCATTGTGATCCCATTACACGTGAACGGTTGTTAGAGGTTCTACCGTCTATTTTTAAGAAGAAAGTTATTCGATAATTAAAAAGTAAAACTCGATCCATTAATTGGATTGAGTTTTTGCCATTAATCGTATAATTGCTCACAAATAAATTTAAAAAATATCCTGATATAAAAATCTTTTAAAGGCTGTATGAAATTTCTGGTATAATTACATATATCTATGTTTATTTTAAGGAGTGATTTTATGAAAAAGCTATTTATAATAACTAGTTACATAGGGTTTTTTATAGTAGGAGGTTTGACTTTTACCTACTTTTCAACAACGGAAGCAGCAAGTGACATGAAAAAGATTAGCGTGTTTCAGGATCCAATTAATTATTATGTAGATAAGGTTGAGAAAGTACCGCCAGAAGGTCAATCTGGATTTAATTATCAAGGCACGATATATGTCCCAATGCGATTTATTGCTGAATCTTTAGGTGAAAAAGTAACATGGGATGGGAAAACAAAATCCGTTTATATTGGTGATGTTCCAAAATTCATCGCTTTAAAAGATGTAAAACCTATTGGAAGTGATGAAGACCACTTCTTCCACAATCCAAGCTCTGTCATTATTAGTACAGGTGAAAAATTTGAGCGATCCTATCAGCTTGGTGGTTATCATGGGGGAGGCGCAGTTCAAGACCATACAGTGGAATACTTAGCCAATGGAAATTACAAGGGATTCGAAACCTATTTGGCACCAATTAAAAAATTAGCAGCTAATTCCTTCGGAATAGGTTTCATGAAAATTTACGCAGATGGGAAATTAGTTTATGATAGTGGAGCAATCAAAGATAAGGTAAAGGTTCATGTTAATTTAGATGGAGTTTCAAAAGTGAAGTTTGAACTTGAAGGCAGTGGTTTAGGTATATTAGATCCTAAATTTATTCAATAAACCTTCTCTACTAATAAACGAAAAAGACGATGACATAATAATTTGTCATCGTCTTATTAAATTTGACCTCCACTATTTCAAAATAGAGAAATGTCAATACATATTTGTCAATATTTACACTTTTACTTATAAAATAGTTGGAAAGTATATGGTATAATTTCATACGATACTTATACATAAAATAGGAAAAGGGAGAGAAAAGAATTTGATGAAAAAGATGATGAAACGAACGAGTGCAGCGTTGCTTGGTGCCTCATTAATGCTGACGACAGTTGTCCCTGTGATTCATGCTGAAGAGCAAACAACACCCCTATTACCGTCGATAAGCGAATGGGCAATAGAAACATTAAATGAGGGCGAAAAATACGGGATTTACTCAACTGAATGGTACTTCGATGGTTTTCTTCAGGAAATTCCAGTGGACAAAGTAAATGAACTACTAGCTTTAACAGAAAAGAAGGTTGCCTCTCTAGGTTTAGCTGAAAATAAACAATACAAACCAGTAAGTGTGAAAAACGATAATACACGTGGTGATATTGTCAATCGCTTGTATAATATTGTAGCACGGTATGATTTACCTGTTGGTACAGATGCTGTTCAATTTATGAAAGAGCAAAATATATTACAAGGCTCTCCCAATGGACTTCAGTTAGAGAAAAAGGCAACCACTCAACAGGCTGTTTTGCTAGCTGTTCGTTTCATTCAGAGTACATATGCACTTGCAGAGCAAGGCTCTAAAGGGGTGGCCTGGGTAGTAGAGGACGAGGATACGCTTATCTACTTATTAGGCTCTATTCATTTAGGAACACCAGACTTATATCCATTCGATAAAAAATTAGTAACGGCATTTGATGAATCTGATGCACTGCTAGTAGAGGCGAATATCTTGGATACGGAAGCACTTGAATACTATTCAGAGAAAGCAATGTATACAGATGGCTCAACATTGAAAGATGCTGTTGCACCAGAAACATATGCGAAGCTTGAACAAGTGGCAAAGCTTTATGATCTGCCAATGGACCAGCTAACAGTTCAAAAGCCGTGGATGCTTTCGAGTGCATTATCGATGCTAGCTATGGACGATTCCTTTGGTATGACACCTCAAGAGATGGCTATGCACGGTATCGATGTCTACTTTTTATTAAATGCACAGTTGCAGCAAAAGCCAGTGATTGAATTAGAAGGTACAAGAGCACAGGTTGATATGTTTGAAGGATTATCACCAGAGGCACAGGAGCAGTCATTAGTCGCTGTACTGGATAGTATCATTCATCCAGCGGAAGAAAATCAATCTGAAGTACTTCAAGAGTGGTTTACAAGCTGGAAGCAAGGAAATGTTGAAGAGTTTGCAAAAAGCTTCCAAGCAATGGAAGGTACATCATCTGAATTTAATGAAATGCTATTTGGTCTACGTGATGAACAAATGGCCAAGAAAATCATGAATGTACTGGAAGAAAAAGAAGGTAAGTACTTTGTTGTTGTTGGTTCAGGTCACTTCCTAATCGATAAAAATATTCGCTATCATTTAGAGAAAAACGGCTACAAGGTAAAGCCATTTTATCAATAAAATAGATTGCCCTCGTAAAAGGATAGATTATTTTCTGTCTTTTACGAGGTTTTTTTATGCATGTAAGACAATAATGGTCATTTGACGCTAACAATCTAAATAATCGGATTATTGTTGCAACGTAAAAAAAATCGTGTTAGTATTAGTAAAACGTTTTACTAAAACGTTTTACTTGTGAAGGGGATGAACATATTGAGAAATAAACGAATTGCAACGATTGGGGATGCAATGGTCGTTTTTAATCCATCTAAGACAGGTCCTCTACGTTTCGTTCCTTCCTTTGAGCGAGCTGTGGGTGGTGCAGAATTAAATTTTGCGATAGGTGTTACGCGTTTAGATATGGAAGCAAAATGGATTAGTTGTATTGGAGACGATGAATTTGGCAAATTAATTTATAACTTTGCGCGTGGTGAAGGGATTGATGTATCACATGTCTTACGAACACCACATATTCCAACGTCTATCTACTTTAAGGAGATTCGGGAAGACGGTGCAGGTAAATCGTTTTACTACCGCAACCCATCACCTTTACTGGAGCTGACAAAAGATCGTATAGATGAGTCAGTACTGGATGATGTGGACCTATTACATATTAGCGGCGTGTATTTAGCAGTATGTGAACATAACATTGAAGTTGCATTGAAATTAATTGCTTTAGCACAGGCGAAAAATATTCCAATATCTTTTGATCCAAATTTACGTTTAAAACTATGGACTATAGAAGATGCCCGAGCGGTATACGAAAAAGTGTATCCATCTATCAATCTTCTGTTAACAGGACAGGATGAATTTGAGCTTTTATTTGAAGGGCGTACAGTGAAAGACGTTCAAGAGAGTTATAAAATAGATGAAATTATTGTGAAAAAAGGTGAACAAGGCGCCACCGTTTATACAGCCACTGAACAGTACGATCGAGAAGCATTTTCCGTTCGTGCCATTGATACAGTTGGAGCAGGGGATGCATTTGATGCTGCCTATGTCTATAGCTATTTAAATGGTGATGATATCGTAGAACGCCTCCGTTTAGCTAATGGTGCAGGTGCATTGGTAGCAACAATTAAAGGAGATAATGAAGGGCTTCCATCCCTGCAAGAATTAAGGCAATTTATTGGTGATGAAAAACTAATTGAGCGTTAGGAGTTGTCAGGAATGCAAAAAATCGAAATTTTGAAAGCGTTGTCAGATGCAAAAATTGTAGCTGTTATTCGTGGGGATTCACCTGAAGAAGCAACGGAAATTTCAAAAGGTGCTATCTCAGGTGGCATTCGAGCAATCGAAATAACGTATACAACGCCTTTTGTTGAAGAAACTTTTAAAGCATTACGCAATAGCGATGCAATAATTGGAGCTGGCACAGTTTTGGATGTTGAAACTGCACGCCATGCGATTTTAAACGGTGCCAAATTTGTTGTTAGTCCAAGCTATAACGCTGCAATTGCAAGGCTTTGCAATCGCTATAGCATTCCATATTTACCAGGCTGTATGACCATTACAGAAATGGTGACAGCACTTGAAGGTGGAAGTGACATTATTAAACTATTCCCGGGAAATCAATTTGAACCAAACTTTATTAAAGTCGTTAAAGGGCCTCTACCACATATCACAATTATGCCTACAGGTGGTGTTGGTTTGGCTAATATGAATGAATGGTTAGAAGCAGGCGCAGTTGCAGTTGGGATTGGAAGTGATTTAAATAAAGCATTTGTAAAAGATGGCTATGCAGGTGTAGTGGAACGTGCCAAAGCATATATCGAAAATCTATCAAACTAGGAGGTAATGACGTATGAATATGACATTTAGATGGTATGGTCGTGGCAATGATACAGTGAAATTAGAAGATGTGAAGCAAATACCAAATGTAAAAGGTATTGTTTGGGCACTCCATCACCTACCAGCAGGAGAGGTATGGACTAAAGAGGCTATTCAAGATGAAGTTGACTATATTCAATCGTTCGGATTCCATACAGATGTCGTGGAAAGTGTCAATGTCCATGAAGATATTAAATTAGGATTGTCAACACGTGATCAATATATAGAAAACTATAAACAATCTATTCGCAACCTTGGTGAAGTGGGTGTCAAAGTTATTTGCTATAACTTCATGCCCGTATTTGATTGGACACGTACAGATTTATTCCATCCATTAGAAGATGGCTCAACGGCTCTCTATTTTGATAAGGAAAAGGTCATGAACTTAGATCCACAAGAACTGGTGAATGAAGTAAGCGCATCTTCGGATTTAACCCTTCCAGGATGGGAACCAGAACGATTAGCTCGACTTTCAGAATTATTTGAGCAGTACAAAGAAGTAGATGAAGTTAAACTTTGGGATAACTTAACTTACTTCTTACAAGCTATTTTACCAGTTGCGGAAGAGGTAGGTATTCAAATGGCGATTCATCCAGATGATCCACCGTATTCCATCTTTGGCTTACCTCGCATTATTACAGGAGCAGAAAGCTATGAAAAATTAATTAAAATCTCTGATTCCATGGCAAATGGCTTTACGTTCTGCTCAGGTTCAATGGGAGCAGACCCACAAAATGATATGGTAGCCATCGCTGAAAAATATGCATATCGTGCTCCGTTTGCTCATATCCGCAATGTCAAGATTATGGAAAATGGTAGTTTCTTTGAAACATCACATTTTACATCGGATGGTTCAATCGATATTAAAAATATTGTACGTACATTAAATGACCAAAACTATGAAGGTTATGTACGTCCAGATCATGGTCGTCATATTTGGGGAGAACAATGTCGTCCAGGCTACGGCTTATATGATCGAGCACTTGGCATTATGTATTTAAATGGACTTTGGGATGCTTATGAAAATCTGAAGAAATAGGTGACGTGTATGAAAGCACTACAAGTAATAAAACCTTTTGAAATGGCTTTAATTGACGTAGCAGAACCAGTAATAACAAAGTCAACAGATGTCCTTGTTCAAACAGAATATGTTGGTATTTGTGGCTCAGACATGCATATTTATCATGGCTCGAATCCATTAGCGACATTGCCTCGTGTACCTGGGCATGAAGTTGCTGGCCGAGTGTTAGAGGTTGGTCAAGACGTACAAGGTTTAAAAGCTGGTGACAAGGTTGTAGTCGAACCAATTCGTTATTGTGGTGAGTGCTATGCTTGCCGTAAAGGACAACCAAATGTCTGCGAACAACTTTCTGTTTTTGGTGTTCATGAAGATGGAGGCATGCGTGAGCGTTTTGTTGTAGCTGAAAAGCAATTGCATAAAGTAGCAGACCACACTTCTTTAGAAGAGGCAGTCTTAATTGAACCTTATACAATTGGCGCGCAGGCAGTATATCGTGGTGAATTACAGGCTGGTGAGACACTATTGATTCAAGGGGCCGGACCGATTGGCATTTGTATTTTAAAGATGGCTAAATTAATAGATGCACGCGTGATGATTTCTGATCTGGATCCAGCAAAGCTCTCATTTGCAAAAGAACTTGGTGCAGATGTAGTTGTTAATGTAAACGAGCAAGATTTATTAGAGGCTGTTAACCAATGGACAGATGGAGTAGGTGTCAATGTATCTATTGATGCAGTTTGTATTCCACTAACATTTAAGCAATCTATCGATGCTGTTTCAGTTGCTGGGAGAGTAGTAGTCCTTAGCTTTGGAGAGGAAGCCATTGAGCTTGCCCCACTACCAATTACGAAAAAGGAATTATCGATAAAAGGCTCACGTTTACAAACATTCCAATTTGAAAATGTAGTGAAGCTTGTTGATGCTGGAAAGCTACAGCATCAAGGTTTAATTACACATACTTTCTCATTACATGAAGCAAAAGAAGCATTTGAATATATAGAAAAAAACCAAAATGAAGTACGTAAAGTTATTTTAAAAGTAGGTGAGTAAGGTGCATGAAGCATTGCAAAATAAAGTGGCTGTTGTAACGGGTGGTAGTGGAGTTCTTTGCTCAGAGATGGCAATAGAATTGGCTAGGCAAGGTATGCGAGTTGCTATTTTAAATCGTACGGCGCAAAAAGGAGAAGCAGTCGTCCGATCGATTACAGAAAATGGCGGAGAAGCAATTAATTTTTCTGTGGATGTTTTAAACAAAGAGTCGTTAATAGCAGCGAGACAAGCAATTTTACAGCAATATGGTCAAATTGATGTACTGATTAATGGAGCGGGCGGCAATCATCCAGATGCCATTACGGCTGATGAAGTATATAAAGAACAATCGACTACACCAAATTTCTTTGAATTAACACCAAGTGGTTTTGAAAGCGTATTCTCGAATAATTTTACAGGAACATTTTTGGCTGCCCAAGTTTTTGGTGAAGCATTGCTGAGAACGAAGGGGACGATTATTAATATTTCATCCATGAGCTCCTATGCCCCTATGACAAAAGTGCCTGCATATAGCGCGGCAAAGGCAGCGATTAATAACTTTACGCAATGGATGGCGGTGCATTTTGCAGAAGCAGGTTTACGTGTTAATGCCATTGCACCTGGATTTTTTATTACCGAACAAAACCGTAATTTATTGCTAACAGAAGATGGTTCATTAACTGCACGTTCAGAAAAAATCATTACAGCTACACCACAAAAGCGTTTTGGAAAACCACAAGATTTATTAGGAACTTTATTATTTTTAGCTGATGATACATACTCAGCATTTGTCACTGGCGTAACAATTCCTGTTGATGGTGGATTTATGGCTTATTCAGGCGTTTAGCAAAGGGGATTTATTTCAAATTTAGGGGTGAATGATATGAAACAACAAGGTATTTTTGGAGACGGCAAAACGGTTGTAATTGTCATGCTATTTTTAGCGGGTGTCATTAACTATTTAGATCGTTCAGCACTATCAATTGCAGCACCATTTATTCAAGAAGATATTCATCTAACGTCAACCCAATTAGGGATTATCTTTAGTAGCTTCTCTGTTGGGTATGCCATTTTTAACTTCTTAGGTGGAATGGCTTCCGATAAATTTGGTGCCAAGTTAACGCTATTTGTAGCGATGATTGTATGGTCTTTATTTAGTGGAGCAATGGTTTTAGTCGTTGGGTTCGCATCGTTGATTATTGTTCGTATTGTATTTGGTATGGCGGAAGGGCCATTGTCATCAACCATAAATAAGATGGTGAATAACTGGTTTCCTGCGGATAAACGTGCCTCTGTAGTAGGGCTAGCCAATAGTGGTACGCCACTTGGTGGTGCAATCGCAGGTCCAATCGTTGGTTATATTGCATTAGCATATGGATGGAAATATTCATTTATTGCGATCATGATTCTTGGATTTATTTGGGCAATCGTATGGTTTAAAGTGGTGAAAGAAAAGCCAAACAAAGAAGACAGTGTAGAATCAATGGCAAACTTAGAGATTGCAGCAGAAGATATCAATCATAGTCGTGGTCTATCTTATTATTTAAAACAACCAACAGTATTATTTACTGCTTTTTCGTTCTTTGCCTATAACTATATCCTATTCTTTTTCTTAACTTGGTTCCCAAGCTATCTAGTAGAAGCTCGTGGAATGGCTGTAAAAGATATGAGTATTGTAACGGTTATTCCGTGGATTTTAGGATTCCTAGGTTTAGCATTGAGCGGAATTGTCTCAGATTTCATTTACAAACGCTTTATGCGTAAGGGAGTTTTATTCTCTCGTAAAGTCGTTCTAGTGACATGTTTATTTTTAGCAGCTGTATCGATTGGCTGTGCAGGTATTGTAACAACAACAGTTAGTGCTGTTGCGCTTGTTGCTACCTCTGTTTTCTTCTTATATTTAACAGGGGCTATTTACTGGGCAATCATTAATGATGTGGTGGAATCTAAGTATGTTGGATCTGTTGGTGGCTTTATGCACTTCCTTGCAAACACAGCTGGTATTATTGGGCCAACTTTAACAGGTTTCCTAGTAGACAGAACAGGAACATTCTCCGCAGCTTTCCTACTTGCAGGCGGCTTAGCGGTTATCGCTTCATTAGCAGTTATTAAATTTGTTACACCAATAGTTCATAAAGAAATAGCTTAGAAATAGAAAGGATGGATTCAAATGAACAATCAATCAGTTATTAAAATTCATCCGATGGACAATGTTGCCATAGCCTTGAGTGATCTTCCTCAAGGCTTTTTACTTCCATTGGATGGAAAGGAAATAACGTTACAGCAACAAGTACTACGTGGGCATAAGATCGCCATCAAGACTCTTTCTAAAGATGCACACATCACGAAATATGGTTTTCCAATTGGTCATGCGACAGAAGAAATCCTAGCAGGTAGCTGGGTTCACTCCCATAACATGAAAACCAATTTATCGGGTGAATTAAGCTATGAATTTAATCAAAAAAAACATCCCGTAGCCGAGTCTCGTCATGCACAGCGCATGTTCAAGGGGTATCGTAGAAAAGATGGTCAGGTTGGTGTTCGAAATGAAATTTGGATTATTAATACTGTTGGATGTATTAACAAAGTAGCTGAAAATCTGGCGAAGTTAGGCAACCAATTATTGAAGGCTGACAATTTTGATGGTGTACAGCATTTCGCTCATCCATATGGTTGCTCACAACTTGGTGATGATTTAACGTATACACAAAAAATCTTAGCTAATTTAATTCATCACCCTAATGCAGGGGCAGTCATTGTATTAGGGCTAGGATGTGAGAACAATTATATTGAGCTTTTTAAGAAAAAAATTGGTCATTATGATGAACAACGCGTTTCCTTTTTAAATGTTCAAGAATCAGCAGATGAAATGGAAGAGGGTCAACAACTGCTTGAAAAAGCCTTTGACTATGTGTCGACATTTGACAGACAAACATTACCTATTTCAGAACTGAAAATTGGTTTGAAATGTGGTGGTAGTGATGGTTTCTCTGGCATTACCGCTAATCCGATGATTGGTGTATTTTCTGACCAGTTGATCTCAGCTGGAGGTGCAACGGTGTTAACGGAAGTTCCAGAGATGTTTGGTGCTGAACAGATTTTAATGGAACGTGCAAAAGATGCCTCTGTTTTTGAGGATATTGTGCATTTAGTAAATGACTTTAAACAGTATTTTATGAAATATAATCAACCTGTCTATGAAAATCCCTCTCCAGGAAATAAAGCGGGTGGAATAACAACATTGGAAGAAAAATCACTTGGCTGTATACAAAAAGGGGGCTTTCAAGAGGTAAAAGAAGTGCTTGATTATGGCGAACGTATGACAACAAAGGGGCTACATTTACTAAACGGTCCAGGAAATGATCTTGTTTCAACAACAGCACTGGCCTCAACAGGCTGCCAAATCGTCCTTTTCTCAACTGGTAGGGGAACACCCTTTGGAGGACCTACACCAACAGTCAAAATTTCAACAAACACACCACTTTATGAACGAAAAAAAAATTGGATTGACTTTAACGCAGGGCAGTTAGTGGATGGGAAGCCGATGGATATATTAGTCGATGAATTTATGGATTATATAGTAGCGCTAGCTTCAGGTGAAGTGCAAACGAATAATGAGAAATATGGATTCAAAGAAATCGCCATTTTTAAAGATGGTGTGACGATGTAGGAGAGAAATGACATGAAACATCCTATTAAAATTATGCAAATAGGTGATGGGAATTTTATCAGAGGCTTTTTTGACCTAGCAGTTGAAAAACTACAAGTCCCTTGCAGTATTGTTTCTGTCGCAGCAACAGCAAGAGGAAAAACAGTTAAACTGCTAGAAGAACAACAGCTGCAATTCACTGTGATGGAACGTGGGCTAAAAAACGGTGAGGTCGTAGAAGAAGAAACCACTGTTAAGATTATTCAAGATACTATTCATCCATATGAGAACTGGCCTACATTTTTACAATATGCACAGTCTGAGACATTAGAAATGATTGTGTCTAATACAACAGAGGCAGGGATTTATTATGAAAATATTCCTTATCCTACGGCTTGTCCAACAAGCTATGCAGCAAAGTTAACCGTCTTTCTAGAACAATATTACAAACATTTTCAAGGTGAAAAACAAGTGGCAATTGTGCCTTTGGAATTAATAGAACAGAATGGCTCTACATTAAAAACAATTTGTCTACAGCATGCTAAAGACTGGAAGTTGCCTACAGCATTTAATGATTGGCTTGCTACGTTAACTTTTTGTAATACACTTGTAGACCGTATTGTAACAGGTTATCCACAGGATTATCAGGGGGAGGATGCCCTTTACACAGTTTGTGAACCGTATTTCTTATTTGTAATTGATCAAAAAGAGCCATTTAAACATTGGCCAACAAGTCATGATTTCCCTTTTGTCTTTGATGATTTAGACATGTATCGAAAACGCAAAGTTGCCATTTTAAATGGTAGTCATATTTTGCTTTCAGCATTCGGCAAGATTTTTAACTATAAAACTGTAAGAGAGGCATTTTCACATGCAGGTGTTCGAGCCTTTATTGAAAAAGTAACAAACGATTTTACCCAACGCTTCCAAGTGGATGAGCACTATCAGCAAGATGTCTTTGAACGTTTTTTAAACCCATTTATTGAGCATCAGCTATATGATATTCAATTAAATGAGTTATCCAAGTGGCAAACACGTATTGCCCCTTACGCTGAAACAGAAATATACTATCAAGCTTTAGCAATAGGGATATATGCAATGAATCCAACACGCTTTTCCGTGCGTGAATCTGATCAAATTATTGAAAAACTGACTGAAATCCATAACTATTTTGAACAAGGTCAGTCAGAGCCAATGCAACAATTTATCGAACAATATTTCCAGTGTGATGCAGTAGAGGTTATTCAGCAATTATCTACAATTACTAGTTTATTGGAGGCAATAGCATGCGACAATTAATCATTAATGAACCGTTTCAAATGGTGGAACGTGAAGTAGACAAGCCTAGTATTGAAGGAAGTCATGATGTTTTATTAAAAATCACGCATATTGGTGTATGTGGAACAGACACACATGCTTTTGCAGGTGAACAACCATTCTTTAGTTATCCACGAGTGTTAGGCCACGAACTAGCTGCTATTGTGGAAGAAGTCGGTGAAGCAGTTAAGGACATCCAAGTAGGAGATCGTGCAACAGTTATTCCATACATCCATTGTGGAGAGTGTGTTGCATGTCGTCGAGGTCAAACAAACTGCTGTAAATCTTTGAAAGTATTAGGTGTACATATGGATGGTGGTATGGGCGAATATATCGTAGTTGATGACAGTATTGTAATTACTGATAATGCTGTGTCAGGTGACCAATTAGCCATTGTGGAACCATTAGCTATTGGTGCCCATGCAGTACGTCGTTCGGAACTAACAGAAAATGATACGGTACTTGTTATCGGTGCAGGGCCAATTGGATTAGGAGCAGCACGTTTTGCTAAGTTACGCGGTGCAAAAACAGTATTAATGGATTTGAACGAAGAACGTTTAAAAGAAGGACAGGCATGGTCGGAAGCGGATGGTGTGATTGTTGGTAGCCATGACATAATGGCGCAGTTACATGAAAAATTTAATGGTGAACTTCCTACAGTTGTCTTTGATGCAACAGGCAATCAACAATCAATGGAATCCTCATTTCAATACGTAGAAAATAGTGGCACATTAGTGTTTATTGGTTTAATGAAGAAAACCATTACATTTAATGATCCTGAATTTCATTCAAAGGAATTAACATTGAAAAGCAGCCGTAATGCTACGTTAGAAGATTTTGAGACGGTTATGAACTACATGCAGTCAGGAGCTATAAAGAAAGGCTATGTCACGAAGCATATTGCATTCGATGAAGCTATTTCTTACTTTGAGGCAAAACAATACAACACAAATAAAGCACAAATCTATTTTAAATAATGGGGAGGATTTTCAATGAATATTTCTGTACCAGCATTAAAAAAAATAGTAGTTCAAAAATTCACAACTGAAGGTGTTGAAGCTGAAACAGCAGCGCAAGTAGCAGATGTTTTGATTTATGCCGATTTACGTGGTGTCAGTTCTCACGGTGTTATGCGCGTGGAGCATTATATAACACGTTTACAGGCAGGTGGAATAACGAAAAACCCTCATTTTTCAGTAGAAAAAAGAGGCACAAATCACCTTCTTTTTAAGGGTGATAATGGCTTTGGGCATGTCATTTGTAAGGAAGCTATGGATGAAACCATTAAAGTGGCTAAGGAACATGGCTCATGTACAACGATTATTCAAGAGAGTAGCCATTGTGGGGCACTCGGCTATTTTCTTGAACAAGCCACGAGTGAAAATTTAATTGCTATTATGTGCTCTCAAACGGACTCCGCAGTTGTTCCTTTTGGCGGAAAAGAGCCTTACTTTGGTACGAATCCAATTGCTTACGGTTTTCCAACCAACGATAAACCGATTATTTTGGACATGGCAACAAGCAATGTAGCGCTAGGGAAAATTCTATATGCACGTGAAAAAGGGGAGACAATTCCAAATACCTGGGGAGTTGATGCACAAGGAGCACCAACTACAGACCCACACCAAGTAAAATCTTTAACACCGTTTGCAGGGCCAAAAGGATATGGTATGGCACTTGTAGTAGATGTTCTTTCTGGAATTTTAGCAAGTGCAGCTTTTGGTCCACACATTTCAAAAATGTATGGTGATTACGAACAGAAACGTAATCTAGGACAATATTTATATGTATTAGATCCAAATATTTTTGGAGATGTAGATCAATTCAAAGCAAATATCTCGCAAATGATAAATGAATTACATGATGCGCCAACAGCACCAAATTTTGATCAGGTACTAGTGCCTGGTGAAATTGAACAGATACGTAGTGTGGAAACAATGGATAAGGGCATTGACTTACCTGAACAAGTATATAACTATTTGAATAGTTAATTTAACCAGTAAAGTATGCTATGCTACATAATACCAAGGAGAGTTTTCATATTATAGGTAGGAGATTGATTTTAGTGAAAAAAACAACAATTGCCGATGTTGCACAATATGCAAATGTTTCGAATAGTACAGTATCGCAATATTTGAATAAGCGATATGAATATATGAGTGCAGAGACTCGTAAAAAAATTGAAGAGGCTATTGAAGCATTGCAATATCGTCCGAATTTAATGGCTCGTAGCTTAAAACAGAAATCTACCTTTACAATTGGTATTATTGTGGCGAATATTATCCATGACTTTTCAACAAAAATAATAAATGCATTGGAAGCAGAGTTCGATAAAGAAGGCTTTCATATGATTGTGTGTAACTCAGCGGATAACCCTAAAAAAGAGAAAAAGCATATCGAAACTTTACTAGAAAAACAGGTGGATGGCTTAATCGTTTTTCCAACAGGAGAAAACAAAAATCTCTACATAAGACTTCATCAACAAGCAATGCCAATCGTTTTTATTGACCGTTTTATTGAGGGAGTAGATATTCCTGCTGTATTGCTTGATAATTTTTCTGCCATGGATACGGCAGTGGAGACATTTCGAAAGCAACCAATAGCCATTATCACTACTTCTTTAGCCTTACCGATTACTCCTCGTGTCGAACGTTTAGAAGGATTTCGTCAAGCGCTCAGAAATAGGAATCTGTTGATCGATGAGCGCTATATAAAAAATGGTGAGCCAGCTCAGATGACAGAGATTTTTAATCAATTATTTACATTGGAGCAACCACCAAGAGGAATCATTGCGGCAAATGATCGTATTTTCCAAGAATTAATGCTTTATATTAAAAAAAGAAACTTACATGTGCCTAATGATGTACAAGTAATTGCTGTGGATGATGTACCATATGCCAATTTTTTAACACCTTCCATTACAACATTGCAACAGCCCATTTTACCAATGGCACAGAAAGCGGCATCATTGCTCTTAGCAAAAATTAAAAAAGAGCATCTAGCTGATGACCAAAAACTATATCGCTTCAAACCGATATTAATCGATCGAGATTCAACTAACTAAAAAGGCAGCCCAAAGCTATGAATTTAGCTAAGGGTTGCTATTTTTAGTTGCACAGCTATTCATCGATAGATATGATTATCTAAAGGAATACTTTTATGTCAAAAAAGACCAATCATTCATTTTGGTGATAGAAAGGGGACTTATGAGCATTGCTAGGAAGTATTGGCTCATTCTATTTGGCTTTGGTTTCTCGTATTTAGGAAATTGGGTGAATCTAGTTGCGCTCAATTTATTAGTTTGGCATTTAACAGAATCGCCTACTGCTATGGCGAGTATATTTATTGTAGGACCGATTGCTCGAATTTTAACAAGCTTTTTTGCAGGCTCCATCATTGATCGATCGAATAAACAAAAATTAATGATTTATAGTGATATTATTCGTGGCATATTGATTTTATTGTTACCTTTTACGTCCTCTATTTGGCTCATCTATTGTGTTTTATTTTTATCTAATATAGCAAGTAGCTTTTTTGGGCCAAGTAGTACCTATTATATTTCAAAATATATACCAGATGAGGATAAACAATCCTTTAATGCAATATTAGGAATGTTTAGCTCAGGCTCATTTTTAATTGGACCAGCATTGGCTGGGTTTATCATTGCCATTTCCAATATTTCTATAGCGTTTTGGTTTAATGCTTTGACGTTCTTTATCTGTGCACTCTCAATTTTTAAGCTTCCCGCAGTAGAAGATCATCAGGACATGCACCGAAAACCCATTACTTGGAGGATGCTAAAAGAGGATTATGGTATTGTCTACGCCTATATAAAAAAGGAGCAAGTCTTTTCCAAAGTATTTCTTTATTTTCAAGGTGCATTGATGATTGCCTTTGCATTAGATTCACAGGAAGCTACATTTATTAAGCAAAACCTTCAAGCTTCAGATAGTCTATATGGTGTCATCGTTAGTATCGCTGGAATTGGGGCTATTATTGGTGGAGCAATGGCTGCTCGCTATGCTAAAAGATTTTCAACAAGACAATATATTGTCTATGGTCTGCTTTTGACCACACTTTGCTATACATTGTTTTACTCTTCACCGAATGTGACAATGGCGATTATTAGCTTTATAGCATTAGGAGTATGTATGTCATTTTGTAATGCGGGCTATAGCACCTTTTATCAAATAAGTGTACCGACATCAATTATGGGCCGTTTTGGTAGTGTTTCAACGATGGTCATTAATGTGCTACAGATTGTCTTTACGTTAGCCTTAGGGTTGCTAGCGGAATGGCTCTCCCTACAAATGGTCTGTATTGTCTTTGGAATTGTAGCTATTTTCCTCTCCCTAGTTTTATATGTATTTATGCATTCAAAATCTGCCTATGAAGGTTTGAAGGAAGAGATTGTCTAAAAATCCTGTCAGGTGGAAACTTAATTGCTTCTAATGAAGGTAGAATTATTGGATAGATAGCGCTTAAAGGATGTTATTTTAGTAAAAGTTAGCACTCATATAATGATAAAATCATTCCAAAATAACCTTATGTCATAATTTGAGGAGGTTAACATGGCTAATTCAAGACATCGAAAACCAGATGATCGCTCCAATAATGTTGAACGCATTCGTGATATTGTTAAAAATACTGAGGAGAAAGTGCAGGAAGCAGAAATTAGTATGGAATTTGCAGATCCTCTAGAAAGTAACAGGCTAAAGGAAAAAAATAAGCGACGTAAACAGTCAATTGAAGCTTTAAAAGATGAAATGAAAGATGAAATGACAGCACGAAAAAAAGGTGAAGTTTAAAATTAGTTTCTAGAAGAATCAAATGTGATTCGTGGTATTTCCTATATTCACCATTACCCGATAGGCAAAAACAGATGGATTAGATGTTCCATAATGGACCTCTATATTGCCATCTGTTTTTATTTTGCACATGTTAACCGATCTTTTTACATAAACACTAAATTAAAAAGTACGTATATGAATTTCTTAAAAAAATGAACCTTTTCTAGTAGTCATTTGTTTATAACGTAGAACCATCAGAAAGGAGTGCCTTGGATTGACAGAACGTGAATTATTCGATTCATACAACAAAGATGTTTACCGTACCTGTTATTACATGCTACGGAATGCCCAAGATGCGGAAGATCTCTGCCATGATGTATTTGTCACCGTCTTTCGTCAGGATTGGAGAAGTGTAGAGCATACACGTGCTTGGATTTTACGAATTGCGATGAATCAATGTTTAAATTTGCTTAAAAGAAAGCAGGCACAGTTAAAAAAAGTGAGTCAGGTACAGTTGCTACAGGAGCAAACTACGGCATCAGTTAAATCTGTAGACACCATTGTACTGGAGAAGGCAGCTGAGGAGGAGTGGGAGGCACTACTCAGACAGCTACCAGAAAAGTTAATGGCTGTTGTCACCCTCCGCTACATTGGTGAGCTATCATTAGTGGAAATTGCGGAAACCCTAAAGATTCCAGTGGGAACAGTGAAATCGAGACTCCATAAGGCATTGAAAATCATGCGCAAAAAACTAGAAAAAAATCAAAATTTATGGTTGAAGGGAGAGAATCAATTTGGAACGCATTGAAAAGAAATTGAAAAAAGAGATGAACGCAGACCATAACATGAAGTATCCTGACTTTGAACAAATGTGGAATGGTATCCAGCAGGATGAACTAAAAATGGTAAATGAACCGATCGAACTTCTACCTCGAAAAAGGAAGAGATTTGTTTTGGTCGCAGGATTAGCTGTTGCTCTAATGGCTACACCTGTCTATGCAGCACTGAACTATGATTGGTCAACTATTCTATCTTATAGAGCTGGTATTCAGTCTGCATTAGATCAGGGCTTAGGGCAGACAATTGAGAAATCTGTTACGAAGGATGGGTTTACGTTGACCGTACATACGGCGTTTATCGATGATAACAGAACCTTTCTTTTATATAGTTTGAAACCTGATGCCACTTGGGATGGAATGAATGTGAGTTTTGATCAAATCGGACTTCAAGATTCTAATGGTGATTTTATTCAAGGGAATTACTCACATCGCTGGAATGAAGATCTTGGTCTTTTCCAAGGGTATTTTGAGACAGATTGGGTGGCAGATAATCAGAAGTCAGACATTAAATTTTTAATGAAGAATATTCATTCTATTGGTGATAAAGAACTGCCTATTAATTACAACCCTAATGACTCTCATACGCAGAATTTCACCATTCAAAAGGATGGAATTGACAATGTAATTCTACAAACCTTTGAACAATCAGACGGGAAAGTAATGCTTCAATCAGCGGTTCAATTTACAGATTCTGAAATGAAGAACAAATGGGTACGAATTAAGGCGCTAGATGATAAAAATCAGACTATTAAAGAAGCGGAAACACCTGTTTTTGGAACTCCTGGTGCAACTGGTGAATACTTTAGTCAGCAAATTTTCACTTCAGACAGCTTACGAGCGAAGGATACAAAGTTCCAACTGACTTATGAACATACATTAGATATTGCAAAGGATAATTGGAATATAGAGATGAATTTATCCAAAGAACAATTAAACAAGGGATCATTTAAAAAAGTCGTCAATATTCCTTTAGAAAATGCATCTAATGGAATAGTAATTCATGAAATGAAAGTTACTCCAACACAGGTACGTTTAATACTGGCCCATAAGGAAAAATATGCACATATTCCTTACATGGACTATCAGCTGGATATTGGTGGCGTACTTTTGGATGGAGGTAGATGGGATATAGAAAACGAGCCTTATAAAACCGAACTTCGTTTTGAATTGACTGGAGTGGATGTGACCTCGTTAGCGAATCAATCTGTGGCATTGGTAGCTAAACATCGTGTTGATATAAAAGACGGTGACGAGCAACCGATTCATTTGACTGATATATCAGATACACCTCAAAGTAAGACATCTACGATTGGAGAGTATTCAATTACATGGACTTACTATAAGAAAGATAGCAATCTCTATGTGGAATCCTTTAGCACTGAACCTACATTTGGTGGTGTCTCTCAGACTTATTATCTAGATCATAAAGAGCGAAATTATGGAATGCCTATGATGACTCGCATACTTGGTGATGAAAATAATAAGCAGATGGATGAGTATAAGAATTTTAAAGATAAAGATCTTGATATTTATATTTGGAAATATACTACGAATTATCCAGATGCAGAGCTTCGTATACCACTTACATTTGGAAAATAACAGTATTAGCAGCCCCATCTATTTGATTCTCACTATTCAAATAGATGGGGATTTTTGTTATAAAGATTTAAAAGCTTTACATAAAAAGAAATGTATCATATAGTTTAGTTAACTTAAATAAATTAATTATTGTACAGGAGAAGATACATGACCTCTAACGAAAAAACACAAAAATCTTTTGCTTATAAGCTTGGACTAGGCATTATTATCTTTTCACTTTCTTTATGGTTAATCCCAATTATTACACCTTTCACACCGATACCTACAAAAGTAAAGGCAGGGATTATACCAGGAAGTATTATTATGGCTGAAATCTTATTTTGGCTTGGTGCTTTACTTGTTGGAAAAGAAGTAGCCAACAAATTTAAAAGCTATCTAAATCCTAAAAAATGGAGAGAAAAAGGTGACACTCAAAAAAATGAAGAATAACCAGGTAGCGGAGCAAATAAATCAAACCATTGAAGATATTTGGATCATGCTTGAGAAAATGGAAAGGGCTTATACTAATTTCTCCTTAAATAATCAGCAATATGTTCTTTTAACATTAGTGATGCGTCATCCATCCTGCTCGCCTTCAGAATTAGCAGATAAAATGGCTATTACAAAAAGTGCAGTGAGTCAGCAATTAACCAAGCTTGAACAGGATGGCTATATAATGAAAAGGCAGCATGAGGAGGATAAGCGTGCCTTTTCTGTCGAATTAGGTGAGAAGGGCCTATTATATAAACGGGAAGTCGAAGCCTTTAATCAACAGATTACAGAAAAGTACCATGCTCACTTAACAACTGAAGAGTTAGCTGAAATGTTAGCTACTCTAGAAAAAATGAAAAAAATACTGTGTGAATTTTAGAAAAAATTTGACATTCTATTGGGTGTGTCTTATAGTAACCCTTAATATAAAAGGGGGAATAAACATGGTCATTACTCTTGTCCAATCATTCACAACAAAACATCATCATCATCATCATCAATAGTCTTGCTATCCTTATTAACTTATTAATATTGAATAGGAAGACTATTTCTCATGTAATCGTATAAATAAAGCTGATTTGAAGCTTTATCGCTATACGGTTTTTTTATTGCTCAAAAAATGAGGAGGAGATTATGATGAAAAAAATGGACTATCAGAATGTTCGAGGAACACAAGATTATTTACCAGAGCAAGAGGCTACTCGTCGTGTGATACGACGTACGTTAGAAGATACATTTATAGCCTATGGCTGCAAGCCGTTAGAAACACCTATTCTTAACTATACAGAGTTGATGGCTTCTAAATATGCTGGTGGTGCTGAGATTTTAGAGGAGATGTATACATTAACAGATCGAGGTGAGCGAGATTTAGCGTTACGCTATGATTTAACAATTCCATTTGCAAAAGTTGTAGCGATGAATCCAGCGATTGCTATGCCATTTAAACGATATGAGATTGGCAAAGTGTTTCGAGATGGCCCCATCAAGGCTGGTCGTTTTCGGGAATTTACACAATGTGATGTAGATATTGTAGGGGTAGAATCACAGGCTGCTGAGGCGGAGCTAATGATGATGGCGATAGATGCCTTTGATCAGCTTGAACTTAAAATTAATCTCCAATATAATAATCGCAAGCTTTTAGTTGGTTTACTGCAATTATTTGAGGTTGAACAGGAACAAATGAATCGAGTTATTTTAACATTAGATAAGATTGAAAAAATAGACGAGAAAACAATGCTCGCAGAATTGAAGGCATTGGGGTTATCAGATAATAGTATTCATAAAATAAAGCACTTTTTAGATGAACGTCCTCAAAAAAGTATGGCGTATTTTGAAGGATTCGCGACCGAGAATGTCTTTTTACAACAAGGTTTACAGGAATTAATGGAACTAACTTCTTATTTAGAGGCACTTGAAATAAGTGACCAATGTATTTTCAATCCATTTTTAGCGAGGGGACTTGAAATTTACACAGGAACAATTTATGAAATTTTTTTAGCAGATGGAACAATTCGCTCAAGTATTGGTAGTGGGGGACGCTATGACAATGCTATTGGTGGCCTTTTAGAGACAAATCAAACCTATGCTACTGTTGGTATTTCATTTGGTTTAGATGTCATCTATACAGCATTGGAGCTTTCGGGAAAAATAGAGCAAAACGCTCCTAGCGTGGATATTTATATTATTCCTCTGGGAACAGAAAAAGAGGCACTAAAGCTAGCAACTGCATTACGGCGAGAAAAATATAAGATAGAAGTTGAGCTAAGTGGGAAAAAAGTGAAAAAGGCGATGGAAAAAGCCAATCGTGAAAACACACCAAAGGTTATTGTATTAGGAGATAACGAGGTCAATCAAAATATGTATAAAATAAAAGATATGAAAAGCGGTGAGGAAGAAATCGTTGCATTTATCTTTTAAACACCATAGCATGGAAAAAACGGCTGATCCCACTCTAATATAGGATTTGAGCCGTTTTTTGGTTATTTTTTCGATTTAAAAACCAGTTTCCATATCAAGATGTTGATGAAGAAAAGCACAATGAAATATATAGTAGAGCCGTATGTTATCTGACTAGCTATTATATAGTGCAGCCCTACAAGTAAACCTAAAGGGAGCAATAACAAAAGAATCTTCCAGCCTTGCGCATCATTAACTTCATCATAGGGTTTGGTAAAGGGTAATTTGTTTGTCATCATGACGAAACAAAGGATGGTATATAACCAGCTTGTTACCAAAACAGCTAGTAAATCAGGGATAATTCGAATACCATAAATATAGCTAAAGACTATACTTAGTACTAAAAATAACGGAGTATACAATTTAATTAAAAATGCCTTTAAGCTACCTTTTTGTAAATCTGTATAATCTTTAAGCGGTAGCGTTTTATAAATCCATGCAGCCTTATATTTAGCAGAGTGACCAAGCATAAGGACAGCGGATGGTATAATCATCATACTAAAATAGATATTTAAATAGCTCATACTACTAGCATAATCGACTTCTTCCCCTCTGCTAAAAGTAAACATGAAAATAAAGGGAATAATAAATGAAAAGCCTAAAGATGGGTAGACCTTTAGCTTAAACTCTCGCTCTTGCTTCATCATCAGAGCTGCGAAGCGATAGAAAGCTCGTTCCTCGTGTGTTCTACACACAATGGTTAATAAAAACGACTTTATTCGATTGTTCTTTTCCTTTTTAGACTTACTTGTACTTAGCAGTTTTTGGAGATTGCGTTCAAAGGTTGGTATGAGTTTAATATAGATCCAAATCGAAATAATAGGTACAATCACTGCTAAGATGGTATAAATGACTGTCAATAAAGATGTGTCACCATGCAGTATGAGTTCATAAGGGGCAGCGAACCACATCGGTATTAAGAAGAGGTTCCACCAATGAAACGATACTACCATATCTAAATTGACGAATTCAAAGGATCGAATAAGAACTTGGTAGCCAATCATCAGCATTAGAGATAAAGCGATTTGTACATAATTAATCATATCCTTCAGCTTTTCACCATCGAAGAAGCGTAAAATGGCAATATATAAAATGGCTGTGATGGCAACTATAAATAAATTCATTAATAGAATCTCAAGACCTGTTAAAATAAAAAACACAATACCTTGAGTAAAAAGGCTGACTATTAGAGGGATGGCTGTTAGGGCCAATGTTAAATAGGATAAATAAATAAAAATATGCATAAATTTTGCTGCATTAATGGTTTTAGCTGAAATAGGCTTAGTTGAAAGTATGCTTTTATCTCGTACATCTAAAAGCACAGAAGAAAAGTCAGAAATCAATGAAGTCATAATCAAAAAGATGATCATTGCAAAGGCGATACTCATCTGAAATAGAAAATTTTGACCAAATCCCATAAGCGGGATGAGTATAAGCCCGAATAACATATAAATCCATAGCGACTTAATGTAGCCATACTTTTGATTGTCTTTCTTTTTGTTTTGATTAAATAGGGTAGGTACTTTCCGTTCATCCATTGTTAATTTTATATGGAGGATTTTTCTCATCATGTCATAATCAATGCCCATTTTTATAAAAAGCCATCGGAACTTATCAAGCAATCGTAGCGTTTTGAAATCTGTCATAATTGTCCCCCACGAACGACGGACACAAATTTTTCTCCGATTTCCTGATGTTCATGAAATCCTGTTAACTGGTTAAAGATTTTTTCTAATGTTCCTTCAGTATTATCTGCTTGTAATTGGGCAAATGTTCCGTCCGCTGCAATTTTTCCATCATACAGCAAAATGATGCGGCTACTGATTTTTTCAACGACATCCATAATGTGTGATGAGTAAAATATAGTCTTTCCATTCGCAGCTAGTTGCGTTAAGATTTCTTTAAAAATCATGACACTATTTGCGTCTAGGCCATTGATTGGTTCATCTAAAAATAGCAGGTCTGGATTATGTATAAGGCTTGCAATAATTAGTAGTTTTTGACGCATGCCTTTAGAATAGGAAGAAATTCTAGAATGGTACGCTTCACCAACTCCAAACAGTTCCATTAGTGATTTGGATTTGTCAGCCGCCTCCTCTAGCTCTAATCCATATAGCTGGCCGATGAAGGTTAAATACTCATAGCCTGTTAAGTTATCATAAACATCAGCGATTTCAGGGACGTAACCAATTCGCCGTTTATAATCAATTTGGTCTTGTCCTATGCTTTTCCCAAAGAGCTTAATTTCGCCACCAAAATCACCTTCTAGCCCTAGAATAAGTTTTACAGTTGTACTTTTACCCGCGCCATTGGGGCCGATATAACCGATGATTTCACCTCTAGCTGCGTGAAGGTCAATCCCTTTCAAAATTTCCTTGTTTCCATAACTCTTCGTTAAATTCGTAATTGTTAAAATCTCTTCCATTTTATAGCCCCTTTCAATTATTTTGGAAAATTAACCATAATTACACTATATCATATTAAAAGAGATAATATTACTTATGCTAAAATGAAACCAGTTCAATCAAAAATAGAGAGATCTTCTTATATAAAGGGAAATTTAAAAACGAAATAGATTTATTATTTTAAGGTAAATACGCTTTATTTATAGTTGGCTTATTTCAAAAAAGTGAGGTGAATGACACATGAAAAAAATTGAAGTGGTATTGTCTGACTATAAACCAAATTGGGCTATCTTTTTCAATATGATTCGCCCAACATATACTCTGAAAAAAGAGCCTTTTATTCAAAAGGTGATTACTCAAGCTAAAAATGAAGGTTATGGAAAAAATTAAAAAAGCCATTCTAAAAAAATTAGAGAATGGCTTTCTTCTATATAGTAGTCTATTTAGCAAGTTCAACAACTGTATCATAAAAAATATTAGTTGCTAGAATAATATCCTCATCTGAACTGTATTCTAAGGGATTGTGACTAATACCATCCTTTGAACGGACGAATAGCATCCCAATCGGGGCAATTTCAGCTATATTCATTGCATCATGCCCAGCACCACTTATGAGAGAATAAGGACGTATACCTTGCTTTTCAATACTTGTAGTAAGTTGCTGTTGTAGTAAGGCATCGGTTTTTGCAGGCTTAATGCGCTGTAATACTTTAGAAGCCAATGAGACATGTCTTCGTTCAGCAATTTGTTGAAGCTGTTGCATAATTTGTTGCTCTAATGCACTTACTTTATTTTCGTCAATATCACGAAGATCAATCGAGAACGTAACTTTACCTGGTATAACGTTTGTCCCATTTGGGGAGACCGTTAGCTTACCAACCGTTGCAACGGAATCTGTTGTATTGGTTAATAGTTGCTCAATGGCTAAAATCATTTCACTTGCTGCAGTTAGAGCATCCTGACGAATCGGCATAGGTGTTGCACCAGCATGTTCACTGACACCCGTTACGGTTACCTCTAACCATAATGGGGCTGCAATACCTGTGACAACACCGACTGGTAGGTCTTCATTTTCTAACACTTTTCCTTGCTCGATATGCATTTCTAAATAAGCTTTTATGTCATTACGATGCACTTGTGTTAAAGGATAAGGTGATAAATGGAAATCTTTCATGGCTTCTTCGATGGAAATGCCAGCTTCATCTGTATGCTGTAATTGCTCCTCTGTTAAAAGACCAGCCATTGCACTACTGCCAAGGAGCCCAAAGCCAAATCTTGTTCCTTCCTCATCCTTAAAAGCGACAACTTGAATTTTTTTAGAGGGTATCAACTGTTGCTCATGCATAGTATGTACCACTTCAATAGCTGCTAGCACCCCTAATGCTCCATCATATTTGCCACCCTCTGGTACTGTATCGATGTGAGAACCTAGCATAATGGTTTCATTTCCTTCACCATATGTACCAATAAGGTTTCCAACTGCATCGATTGTGACATTCATACCTGCTTGTTCCATATAAGTTGTAACTAACTCAATTGCCTGCTTTTCTTCTGGTGTGAACGAGAAGCGGTTAATGCCACCTGTCTTTTCATTACGACCAATTTGACTTAAGTCTTGAAGATGCTGTACGAGCCTAACTCCGTTAATCATGACATCACTCTTTCATTTGGAATTGGAAGTGGCACTGTCCTTCACGTAAAACAAATTGATCATGTACCACCTCTAGGCTTTTATTGTACCCTTTAGCAATAGAGGGGTCGATGACTTTACAATACAAAATTCCATATTTACCCATATCGTCATCTGCCCATTGTTGACCTAATGGGCAGTGAGTAAACGTTTGTTCAACCTCATTTTCCTTATAAACTGTATCGATTTCAAACAAATCACTGCGACCCATATCATAGTTAGTTAAATAATGCTCCACGGAATTTTCTAGACCGTTTGTGCGAGCACGTTGAGCAATACCTTGGCCTCGCTTATGACCAAAACGTTCTACTGCACGCATAATCACTTGTTCACCAGCTTCTCCATATTCATCTACAACTGGCTTGGCAATCTGTGCAAACATTTTAGAAAATCGAGCAAACGGTGTTAAATCAGCAAATTTCTCTTCACCTACAACGATTTGGGGTAAGTATTCAAAGAAAGTATGATTTTCCCCTTCTGCTGTTGCTTTTTTCGCCATGGCTTCAGCATCCTTTAAACCAAACGCCTCTAAGCCTTTTTGTACTAATCTCCGACCATGCTCTCCATACTGCTCTGTAATGGAGAGATGTAATTCTGTAAACATTTTTGCGGTAATTATGTCCATAGATAAAGCCTTCATCATTAATTTTTCCTCTGCCATTTTATGAGCCCCCTCATTAACAAATCATATTGATTTACTTGGATTTTATTTTTATTATAGAGGTGGCTAGTAATTTAAATCAAATGAATATTTACACAATCAACTATGAAAAAAAATCATAAAAGGAGCAGAATAGCATGGCTACATTAGCACAATATATTGCTTTCCATACACTTATCGATACAGGAAATTTTACAGAAACAGGCTTAAAGCTCAATCTCACACAGTCTTCAATCAGTCATACGATTAGTAATTTAGAGGCAGAATTAGGGCTTTCTCTAATTATTCGAAACCGCAATAGTATTGCTTTAACGAGTGAGGGGAAAATTGTTTACGAACACATCTCAAAAATATTGCAGCAACAACAGCAGCTTGAAACCTCTGTAGCAAATTTAAAAAATCTTATTGGGGGGACGTTATCGGTTGGTATTCTACCAAGTGTTTCTCTGGTCTTATTACCAAAGGTTTTAGCGTATTTCGAACAGCATCATCCAGACCTACAAATACGTTTGATGGAGGGAGATTATGATCAAATCGAAGAATGGCTTCATAATGGCGTTGTCGATATCGGTTTTTTAGTGCAACCAAATTCTAAACATCTTGTATTCGATGCGATTTTTAATGATGAGCTTGTTTGCATTATGGCACAGGAGCATCCATTGGCGAAGGAAGAGAGGCTCTCTCTAGAGCAATTGCAGGATGAACGCTGGATTATGCCTAAACGTACGATTGATCGAGATGTATCAAGGATCTTAGCTAAACATAAAATCCATCCCAATGTAGTCTATGAATTATCAGTTGACCAAGTCATTTTGACAATGGTCAATGAAAATTTAGGCATTTCTGTTGTGCCGAACTCGCTTTTACTACATGCACCAAGTAACCTGATTAGAAAAAAATTTTATCAAGCATATATTAGACAGGTTGGAATTGCACACAAACACAGTATTCATCTTTCTCCAGGAGCTTTAAGGTTTGTAGAAATATCGAAATACTTTGCCTCCTTTTTACAAAATTAGTTATTGACAATTAAAAAAACCCGAACTATTATCTGATAAAACCAATTGGGATTGTTTAGATTAATCAGATGGAGGACTTTGGGTATATGCATACAATTGTTTATGTTGAAATATTTATCTATTTACTCGCTATGCTAGGAGTGGGGATATACTTCAGTAAAAAAGATTTATCACATAATGATTACTTTCTAGGGGGAAATAAACTACCGGGCTGGGCGTTAGCCTTTTCTGAACGTGCAACGGGTGAATCCGCCTATATGTTTTTAGGGGCAATTGGCTTTATATATGTGGCTGGGCTGTCAGGCATTTGGATTTTATCTGGCATGCTTTTAGGCGTTGTTGCATCATGGCTATTTTTATCAAAGCGCTTTATGACAGAGCAACAAAAATATAAGGTGAATAGCCTAACAGATTATATTGCTGTTAAATTTCCAAAGCACGCAGATATAATTCGTTGGTTAGCTTCTGCAGTAATGGTGTTATTCTTTGTTTGCTATTTAGCAGCTAAATTTTCCGGGATGGGTAAAACGATTTATTCATTCTCAGGACTCAACATCACTTGGGGAACAATTATTATTGGAGCAATAATAATTGCCTATTCATGTATGGGAGGATTTATGTCCGTTGTTTGGACAGATACAATCCAAAGTTTTTTAATGCTGATCTCGTTTGTTATTGTTCCGATTGCAGCTTATATGGAAATTCAACATCAAGGTTTAAGCATTTCAACAGAGCTAGCTCAAATGGGCAATGGTGCGGATAGTTGGGTTGGAGGCTTAAATGGACTTGCCTTAGGGGCGATGCTATTTACAAATCTATCCTGGTTCTTTGGCTGGCTTGGGGGGCAACCTCAATTGAGCTCTCGCTTTATGGCTATTACGACTGAAAAAGAGCGAATTACTGGCCGTAATATGGCGATTATTTGGACATTAATTGTCTATGTGGGTGCCTTTTTATCTGCGATTTTCGCGTCCACTTTGTATAAGCAAGGTTCTATTGAAGATCCTGAAATGATATTGCCGCATATGGTATTTGAAATTTTACCACCTTGGGTTGCAGGAATTATTGTGGCTGGTATTTTAGCAGCTATTATGTCAACGGCTTCGTCTCAATTGTTAGTCATCACAACATCGATAAGTGAGGATATAATTCATAAAACATTACGTTGGAATATTTCTAGCAAAAAATTAGTTCACCTTTCGCGTCTCGTGGCTGTTATTAGTGGGATTGTGGGTATTATCATTTCACTCAAATCAGGTTCTGTAATTTATACCTTAGTATCCTTTGCATGGGCAGGGATTGGCAATACATTTTCGGTTGTGATCCTTTTAATCTTTTTCTGGAAACGTGTTTCAGGCATTGGGGTTATTGCTACAATTATTGTCGGTTTTATTAGTGCGATTGTATGGTCCCTGTCACCTATGGAGGCTGTAGTGTCAGCCAAGGCAGCGACATTCTTTATTTGCTTAATTGTTGGAGTTGTGGTGTCTTTAGTATGTCCTGATAAAAAGGAAAACGGTCTGGATGATATTTTAAAATAATAATAAAACTCCTTTTTTGCTGATATATTTCTCAAAAGAGGAGTTTTCTTTTTATGCTTATGACCATATTGAAATATGATAGAAAGAAGAGCAACCACTCTAACAGGAAATTACATAATGTGTGGACCTTTTTGGTTATCAGGGTTTATGCAAAAATGAAGCAAGGGGGTTAGGAAGTGTTTAGTGATTTTAAGCTTATGGATGAACGACCAGTTTATGTACAATTGAAGGATTATGTTCAAGACATGATTGTCAAGGGGCATCTGTTGGAACATCAAAAGCTTCCATCTACCCGTGAACTTAGTAAGTTATTAGCGGTCAGTAGAAACACGGTGCTGAACGCATATGCCGAATTAGAGCTAGATGGCATCATCTATGCAGTGAAAGGAAAAGGGCATTTTATCGGAAAGGTTACTACATTGGAAACTTCTTCTATTGAAATAGATTGGAAACAAAGGCTGAATGAAACAACTTTATTAGCTGATGAAATTGATTTAATACGACAAGATATACACTGGAAAAAAGGCATGATTTCATTTACTAGTATAGCTCCAGAAGAAAAGCTTTTTGATGTTGAAAATTTCAAAAGGGCATTTCTCACAAGGATGTCCATTGAAGGAGATATTGTCTTAAACTATGGCTATGCCAAGGGCTATAAGCCCTTAATTGACCACCTTCTTAGCTATATGGAGATGAAAGGTGTGGACATTTCTAATAAAGATATTTTAATTACAAATGGTTTTACAGAAGGTCTAGATATTTTATTGTCCTCTTTAGCTAAAAAATCAGGGCGTGTACTATGTGAAAATCCTACACATCATGCAGCATTGAAGCTTTTCCGTTTGCATGGGTTAGACGTACATGGCATCGATATGCAAGATGACGGGATTGACATGGAACAGGTGGAAAAAACATTAGCAGATAAGGACTTTGATTTTGCCTATCTTATCCCGTCCTATCATAATCCAACAGGAATTGTCACTTCCTCCGAGAAAAGGAGTGCTATTTTTCAGCTTTTTTCCAAATATCAAATACCCATTATAGAAGATGGTTTTAATGAGGAATTAAGGTATTCAAGCTCGCATTTGGCACCACTAATCGCTTTTAGCGGTATAGGTAATAACATTGTCTATATTGGTAGCTTTTCTAAAATTCTTTTCCCTGGCTTACGTGTTGGCTGGATTTTAGCAGATAGGGAGTTAATTGATAGCTTGGAAAGTATGAAAAGAGCTCGAACAATTCATACATCAACACTGGATCAGGCAGTATTATATCAATATTTACAGGATGGTTACTTTGAAAAATATTTAAAGAAAGCAAGATTTGTTTACAAGAAAAAATATGAGCTTGCCCGTCAAGCTTGTATGCAATACATTCCCTATAGCAGGATAACAGGGGATGGGGGGCTTCACCTTTTTATAGAACTAAAAGAGGACGTAGATGCACGATTGTTGCTTGAGAAATGCTATGACAAGGGCGTGGTATTTTATCCAGGTGATGTATTTTATACAAATGGAAGAGGTAGTAATACATTTCGTTTAGGTTTTTCTCGTTTAGCAGATGACGATATTGTTCGAGGTATTCAAATTATTGGTGATACATTGAAAACGTTATGAGGAGTTGAAAAAATGAAGGTTGGCGTAATTATGGGTGGTACTTCCTCTGAAAAGCAGGTTTCCATCATGACAGGTAAGGAAATGGTCACTCAATTAGATAAGCAAAAATACGAAGTTGTGGCAATCACATTAGATAACAACAAAGAGGTAATTGACAAGGTAGGTGATATTGATGTGGCTTTATTAGCACTTCACGGTAAGTTCGGGGAAGATGGTACGATTCAGGGGGTACTAGAAACGTTGGGTATTCCTTATACAGGAAGCGGTCTTCTAGCAAGTAGTTTGTGCATGGATAAAAATATGGCAAAAAAAATCCTTCGATATGAAGGTGTCGCAACTCCAGATTGGGTGCATCTCCTAAAGGAAGAGGAGTTGCCCTTGCAGGATATAGAGCTTATGGGTTATCCACTTGTAGTTAAACCAAATGCTGGCGGCTCTAGTGTGGGTGTTCAAATTGTCCATGATCGGAGTGCCTTATTGGCTGCGGTTGCAGAAGTATTTAAGTGGGATAACGAAATCATTATTGAGCAGTATTTGATTGGTGACGAAATTACATGCCCAATACTCAATGAACAGCTATTGCCAGTCCTGTCAATCAAACATACAGCAGTATTTTTTGACTACCAGGCAAAATATGACGATGCTTCTACCGTGGAGGAGCCTGTGGAACTACCACTTGCAATTCATGACCGAGTGGCAAAGGCTGCGATGATCAGTTACAAGGCTTTAAGATGCAGTGTCTATGCAAGAGTAGATATGTTAATGAAGGATGGCGTTCCTTATGTGTTGGAGGTTAATACGTTGCCTGGCATGACGCAAAATAGCCTACTACCAAAAAGTGCCCTTGCTGCGGGGATCAGCTATTCAGCACTATTAGACAGCATTATCCAAAGCTCTTTACAGATTGATAGAAATAGGTAAATCGAAAAACAAAACCACCAATAGAATTTTTGTGAAAGGAGAAAATGAACATCCGTTCCAAGCTACTTCTAATTGGTTATTCGATCTTTACTGTTAGGATGAAAGATAAGGAAAAGACACTTTTGCACATGGTGATTTGAGTGACGCTGGCGGAACGGAAATCAACCCTTCGCTTTGCCAAAAGTTCTTTTTCTGCTAGTGAAATCTTTTTCAACAACATAAAACACCTTTTGTTGTTACCTACAAAAGGTGTTTTGATTGTTTTATGATTTTGCTAATTCAATAAAGCCTTCTCCGAAAACGTCCCTTACATCATGGATGGCAATAAAGGCGTCCTTGTCGACTTCTTTGACAATTTTTTTGAGCTTTACAACTTCTTGCTTACTAATAACAATATACAGGATTTCCTTTTGTTCCTTTGTATAATAACCATGACCTGATAGCACAGTTACCCCACGATTCATATAAGCAGTTACCTGTCCAGCAATGTCTTCAGGTTTTTTAGAGATAATGGTAACTGCCTTTTTAGGGTTAACCCCTTCAATAACAAACTCCATTACCTTTGTACCAACATACAGCATAACAATTGTTAGCATTAATGCCTCCGCACCAATGATAAAATAAGATGAAAAAGCAACAATTAAATCGAAGAATAAAAGTCCATAGCTAATACTCCATCCAAGATATTTGTTAGTGATTCTCGCTAAAATTGTAGAACCTGCTGTTGTACCACCAACTCTTATAATTAAGCCAATACCGACTCCTGCAAATACGCCACCAAAAATTGTATTGACGATAATCTCATCTGAAGAAATAGACCACGTTTCTGTTAAATGTAAAAATAAAGAGTGGAATGAGACCGCAATGATTGTATAAATTGTTGTTTGTCTATTTAAAAATTTATAACCAACGATAAGTAAAGCTGCGTTCATAACAAAGCTGACAATACTTGGCGACCATCCGAACAGATAATAAGCAATAATCGTTAAGCCTGTTACGCCACCTTCACCTAAATCATTAGGAATAACAAATAAGTTAACTGCTAGGGCAAAAAGCAGTGATCCAAGCATAATCATTAAAATATCGATAACATATTTCTTCATTCACATAACACCACCAAATCAAATTTTATTTTTCTTAAATTCCATACTATATCAGGTTTTCAGCAAATGATATACTTTTTGGAATGTTCATTTGTGATATATCGACAGTAATTAGTGTGTCTTTAGAGAGAACTTTGGAAACTTGACATATTATAGCCAGAATTTATAATAGTCGTAACAATGCTAGGAGGGTTATTAAAAAATGACACATGCTATGAGACTACGTTTCCCAATGTTGAACCAGTAACTGAATAGGGCCAAACGCTGTTTTGTGACACCAGAGTAAATGGGATAGTCTGTCCTTTTTTAATCATCTTCATAATCATGAGAAAAAAGAGACGCTTGTCTTATAATAAATCTCTTTTACTTTACATCACAGGCAAATTTGTCTGTGTTTTTTTATTGAATGTAGGGAGGAAAGTGAAATGTATAGTCTATTATTCTTTTAATACGAGCTTTGATTAAAAGCTCGTATCGATACCATCGCTATCGGTACGGAATGATCAATTTCGGGAGGTAGCAAAATGGAAAAGGTTTGCTTTGAGTTAGAAAATGTAGTCGTTACTTATTTAGATAAAGAACTATTAAATATTGAAAAATTAGCTGTGCATCAATTTGACCGAATAGGAATCGTTGGTAAAAATGGTGCAGGTAAAAGTACGTTGATGAAGTTACTTGCTGGCAAGATACAACCAGTAAGTGGGAAATTGAAAAGGCATGTTCATTTCGGATACTTTGAACAGATGGAGGCACCAACGTTAATAGAGGCAGATCCACAGTTATTAGGGAAATTAGCAGTACCTACGTATTCTGAAGGATTAAGTGGTGGAGAGCAAACAAGATTAAAGCTAGCACAATTATTTACTTCTTATGAGGAAGCTTTGCTTATTGATGAGCCGACAACACATTTGGATCAACTCGGCATCTCATTTTTATTAGATGAATTACGTTATTATTATGGGGCCCTCATACTCATCAGCCATGATCGTGCTGTACTAGATGAGCTGGTTACAACGATATGGGAGGTAGATGGTGGTAAGGTAACGATCTACTCAGGGAATTACAGCGAGTATGCCATGCAAAAGCAATTAGAGCAAGATCAACAAAATCAGGCTCATGAACAATACTTGAAAGAAAAGAGCAGACTTGAAAAAGCTGTAGATGAAAAAATGAAAAAAGCTGAAAAAATTGCTCAGGCAGGCAATATGTCTAAAAGAGAGGCTAACGCTAAACCTAATCGTATGTTTATGACAAAGTCCAAAGGCACAAGTCAAAAAGCCGTACAGCGTGCAGCAAAAGCTATCGAACATCGGATAGGGAAGCTTCATAAAGCAGAAGCGGTGCAGGAAGAAAGAAAAATTGTTTTTCGACAATCAAAAGCCTTGGCATTGCATAATAAGTATCCCATTATGGCAGATCGATTCACTTTACATGCTCAAGATAAGGTACTATTACACGAGGTCAGCTTCCAAATCCCGTTAGGTAAAAAAATTGCGCTTAAGGGTAACAATGGTAGTGGTAAAAGTACATTACTAAAACATATAGCCAATAATGGTGAGGGAATAACTATTTCTCCAAAGGCTAAAATAGGTTATTTTCATCAGATGAGCTACCAATTTGCTGGTGAGGAAACAGTGCTACAATTTTTAAAGAATCGCTCTGAATATGATGAAAGTTTATTACGAAGCGTACTTCATTCCATGCAGTTTGCTGGCACTGATTTACAAAAGAAAATTACCACACTTAGTGGTGGTGAGGCCATACGCCTTCAGCTTTGTCAGCTATTTTTAGGAAATTATAATATTTTGCTGTTGGATGAACCAACTAATTTCTTAGATATTCAAGCACTAGAAGCCCTTGAACAATTTATAGCTGCTTATGAGGGAACAATAATCTTTGTCACACATGATAAAAATTTTATCGACAATGTAGCAGATATTCAGTTTACTGTTCATAATAAAAAAATACTTTAAGTGAAAAGGTGCGATTCCATTAGGAGAATCGCACCTTTTTTAGTGAATTTTTATTAGTAAGGAAGGTTAATGGAAAATTTCGGCGAAGGTGTAGATAGACAATATGAAAAAGGATGATGAATGATGATAAATACGGATGTGACGACGAAACTAAAAATCAATCAACCAGCCCATAAAGTATTTGAAGCCATTATTTCCCCTACTGAAATCGGTCATTATTGGTTTTCTAGCAGTTCCGAAAGATGGGCAGAAGGTAAAAGAATCACGCTTAAATATGAGGAGTATGGTGCAGAGGGTGTGATCACTGTGCTTGAAATGGAGATGAATAAAAAAATTGTGTTTGTTTGGGGAGAAGAGCATGGCGAAGTGACAATGGTTGCCATCTCTTTTGAAGAATCACAAAGTGAAACAATTATTACTGTTGTAGAATCTGGGTTAAATGCACATGACCCAGAAATTGTGACAAAAATGATGGGCCAAAAAGAGGGTTGGGTCTATACATTAACATGCCTCAAAGGATATTTAGAAAATGGGGTTAGCAATTTACGAGCTTCTCTAATTCATTAAGGAGGAGAGGTATGTCAACGATCGATATCATCGAGCAATTGGAGCTGAATTAGTTTGTGCTAAGAAGGGTTATTCGAGGTGAATCAAGCAAGGGATTCTGTATGCATACTTGTTGAAGTGATGCCTCCAGAAATAAAAACAGAAATAGCATTACGATTAAATAACCAGTCGTCTACAGTATTACAGCAATGGTTGTTAGAAGCAGCTGAGTGATGGAGGGATGAATATGAAAAAGTTGTATTGGATTATTGGCGGTGTTTTGTTTTGTATAGGTTTTGTATGTAGCATTATTTTCTGGAAGTTTCAAAAAGAAATCAAGAAGAACGATCCTGAATATATCGTGCAATTTATCAAGGAACATAAAGAGGATAAAAATATTTCTGTAGCCATTCAATATAATCAACAACATTGGGTGGAGCTAAACACCAAGGAACAGCTACCGTTAGCAAGTACAGTTAAAATAATCGTAGCCATCGCCTATGCGCAACAAGCAGCGGATGGCCGTATTAATCCTAAAGAGCAAGTAAATCTAAAGGAGTTAGAGGCATTTTACATTCCTAAAACAGATGGCGGCGCACATAAAGCATGGTTGGCGCAGTTAAACCTTCAGGGTGCAGATAGTGTACCTTTAAGTGAAGTAGCAAATGGCATGATTGCCTATAGCTCCAATGCAAATACGGAATATTTAATGCATGTATTAGACTTTCAAATAATTAATGATGTGCTTACACAGTTAAATGTAGAGGATCATGAACCTTTGTATCCAATTGTAAGTGCACTTTATATTCCCATTCACTTGATGGAGGAAAAAAATTTAACGAAAAAAGCAACATTAACTGCTTTACGAAAAATGGATATGGTTGAATATCGTGAGCGTGCATTGGCTATTCATTCGAATTGGATAGAACATCCTTTAACAATTGAGGAGAAAACAAAAGCTCAAAAAATGCTCAATATGGATTTTCAAAAGATATGGTCTGATCGTTTAATAAGGGCCACAACAAGTGATTACATCTCTATTTTAGAAAAATTGAATGGTAAAAATTTCTTTAGCGCAGAAGTACATAAATATTTAGATCCCGTGTTGGAGCAATTGATGCAGAATCCTAGAAATCAAGCATGGTTAAAACATGCTGGTCAAAAGGGAGGGTCGACGGCATTTGTGTTAACACTAGCAGCCTATGCGGAAGATAAAGATGGAAATCAAACAGAGATAGCCTTTTTTGCTAACAACTTAAATACAATGGAGCAGATTAAGCTCTCAAATAGTATGAATAGTTTTCAATTGAAATTTCTTACAGATGATAAATTTCGTAAGCGCTTGAAAGAGGAATTTTCCGAGTTGTGAGTTGCCCATAGATAAGGCAACTCATACTATTGACTACGCTCATCAATCAGTTTTTCAAGAAATTCTGAGAAAGAAGAGGCATATTCATAGATCATGTCATTCATTAAGTAGTTAAGAGGATGGATAGAGAGAATACCATGATCATTAATGGCTCTGTATGCTGGTTGACCGATCGAGAGAATAGATCCATCATTCAGCTGCCCATTATCATAATTTTTTAACCACCAGCAATAGGATGGTGGTAATTCGAATCCTAACTCTGCTTCAACTTCTACAATCCAATCATCTTCAACACCGTGTCCAGAAAACTATTTAATCGCAGTAGTGCCTGCAAGCTTTTCTGCTAATGTAGCAAACAGGATACCTATCTCCATTCTATATATAAAGATTACTCAATTAAGTCAAACTACATGTGAGTACCTTCTTTCATTCAACTGCATACTATAGCGTTATCATGCATGAGAGGATTGAGATAAATGTACCACCCTTATTACGGTAATTATCAATCGTATCATTACGGTTATCAACCTGTTTATTGGGCCTATCCAAATCAGGCAGAACGAGCGCCAAGAAGTAATGTCCAGAATGATTTTGGACCAACACCATTTGTTATCGACATTGAAGAGGCTACAAAGCGCAATAATAATTATCGTACAGCATTGTGGACAGGGTCAAACTTACAAGTAACGGTGATGAGTCTTAATGTCGGAGAAGATATTGGTTTAGAAGTACACCCACATGTGGACCAATTCATTTGTATTGAGGAGGGGCATGGATTAACTCAAATGGGGCCAACTAGAGATTATTTAAACTATCAGAGACATGTCGCAGAAGATACGGCTATTATGGTACCAGCAGGAACATGGCATAATGTTACGAATACAGGGGATAAACCACTAAAGCTTTACACGATTTATGCGCCACCAAATCATCCATTTGGGACTGTACAAGTAACAAAGGCTGATGCTCTTGCTGGAGAAGCGGGTTATGGACAGCATGACTAGGGATCATAAAAGCGTGTTTTCATACAAAACATGCTTTTTTCTTGAATTATGATAGAATGTGTTTTAATTGCAGATAATAAAGGTCCTGAATGAAGGGTGATGAATGATGAAGTATTCAAAAGCAACAAATTATGCTTTACATACAATGGTGTTTTTAACACGCAATCCTAAAGGGAAATCAATGAGTGTAGAGTCTTTAGCAGAAATGCAAAAATTATCTCCAACCTATCTTTCCAAAATATTAACTAAGCTTGTGAAGGCAGGTTTAATTGAGTCGAACCCAGGTGTCAACGGTGGTTATCGAATTTCTAAGCGCCCCCATGAAATATCGTTTTTAGATGTGATATATGCAATTGAAGGACAAACCTCATTATTTAGTTGTTCCTCTGAACACGATCATTCCTTCCATCATCAAGGCTGTCTCATTGAACAAGTGATGGTGGATGCTGAAAATAATATGAAAGAAGAGCTTAGTAGGAAATTTATTATAGATATAGCTAATAAAATGGAATTAAAAGGATAGCAGCTGGAAAAGGAACTAGGGTTTCGCCCCTAGCTCCTTATTATTTTAATTGCATGAGTGCGCCAAAATATTGCTGTGCTGTCGTGAAGCAAATAAATGCTAGTAGCTCGCTAATCTCGGCTTCTGTTAAATAGTCCTTTAATACAGCCGTGACGTTGGGGGCGGTGTGCCCCTTAGCAGCTAAGAATGCTTCCGCAAAACCTGTGCATACTGCCGTTTTCTCATCATAGTTCTGGGGATCAGGCTTGCCTTTTGCCTGACAATACTGACAGCCATTTTTTTGAGCTAAAGTTTTTCGAACCTCTTCTTTTAATGAAGCGGATAGATGCCCGTCTTTTTCGAGTACCTCCCCCAACTGCTGCCAGTGCAGCTGAATTCCCTTGTTGTAGCCTAATAATTGTTGAAAGGGTGTTAAGCCCTTGTCATATAATTGAATAAGTGTCATCAATCATTCCTCCTTCTATTAATTAGTGTAAAATGTTCATAACGAAGTTAACATATCAATTCGAAGGGAAATATGATTGTTTTCCTTCAAAAAGAAGGGGTATTTACAAAATGGATTTCATTAACGAAATGATACTTAAAGAATTAAAAGAAGATAGTCGAATTTCTATGAGCGAACTAGGAAGAAGGGTTCACTTATCTGCACCAGCAGTTCGCGAAAGAATACGGCAATTAGAGGAACAGAACGTTATTAAGAGGTATACATTGGATATTAATAAAAAAGCATTGGGTTATCCAATTGACGCTATTGTTGAAGCGACAATCAAAAATAACCGCTATGCAGACTTTAAAGAACATCTGAAGGTTTATACAAATATAGACTTCTGCTATCGCATTTCAGGTGAGTCATGTTTTTTATTAAAGGGGCATTTTCAATCTTTTCCTGATGTAGAGCAGTTTATTGATGCATTACAGCCATATGCACATACGAAAACTAACTTTATTTTTTCAGATATATGTGAGGACGTTTAGATGAAGGGAGATATGTATGGAAATCAAATTATTTGAAGAAGAAATTGATGATTTAGTACATTTATTAGTGCAAAATAAATGCTTGGGAAAATGAAGTTGGTACTGTGACAGATAGTATTGTCTATGGTGCTATTAAAGATGACTGGGTAGTAGGGAAGTCAACACCAATAAAAATAGATGAAGTTCCATTTTAAAGTGTTTGAAAGGAGTTTTTGCATGGAAAAAGACGTATTAAATGCCTTAAGAAAATCATGGTCCATTCAATCAAGTTCTAAATGGAGTGTGGACAACCCTGCAAAAGGACAATGTGGCGTCACTTCATTAGTTGTGCAGGATATTCTTGGCGGAGAAATTAGGAAGACATTTCTTGAGGAAGGCTGGCACTTTTATAATATTATTAATGGAGAAAGAAAGGATTTCTCCGAGGAACAATTTCCATATCTAATCGACTACCAAGATATTGATTCAAATAGGGTAGAGGCTTTTCAAGATACTAATGATAGTCAATATCGTTATCTAAAAACACAAGTTTATAAGCTTTTAGGGAAGGCAGAGAATTAATTATCTCTGCCTTTTTAATTTTCAAAACAAAGTTGTTGACGTTTATAAAAATATCGTGTTATTATTATCTCGAATTCAAGATAAATAAATTCAAGATAAATGAATTCGAACCTTTAGCTTCGTTAGGAGGTACAATTATGGGGTTTTTTAATAAATTTTTTAGCTCAAAAAAAGAGGAGGAACAAACAATGGCAGAATTAAATATCGGTATTATTATTGGATCAACTCGTGAGGGGCGTGTAAGCCCTCAAGTAGCACAGTGGGTAAAGGAAATTGCAGATCAACGTGGAGATGCCAATTATACAGTGATTGATATTGCTGATTATAAATTACCATTATTAGGTGAGCCAGGACAGGATGCTTCAGGAGCACTAGGTTGGTCAGAAATTATTGCTAAACAAGATGGTTTTGTATTCATCGTACAAGAATACAATCACTCTATTACAGGGGCATTAAAAAATGCACTAGACTACTTACGTGTTGAATGGAATAACAAAGCGGCTGGAATCGTATCTTATGGTTCTGTTGGCGGTGCTCGTGCAGCAGAACATTTACGTGGGATTATGGGTGAGCTTTTAATCGCAGATGTGCGTGTTCATCCAGCACTATCATTATTCACAGATTTTGAAAATGGCACAGAATTTAAACCAAAAGAAGTACAAATAGATTCAGTAAACCAAATGTTAGATCAATTGATCCCATGGTCTAAAGCGTTGTATACAATTCGCTAAGCTTTTACAGATTGAGGTAGGTATAAATAGGGCATAGTATAGGTGAGAAATATAGTCATGAAAGGGCTTGTTAACATGAAAAAACATACAGCAGGTATACACCATATCACAGCGATCGTAGGACATCCGCAAGAGAATATTGATTTTTATGCGGGAGTATTAGGCTTACGTTTAGTAAAACAAACAGTAAACTTTGATGATCCGGGCACATATCATTTATATTTCGGTGACAAAGGTGGGAAACCAGGAACAATCATTACCTTCTTCCCTTGGGCTAATGCTTATCAAGGACGTATTGGTGATGGTCAGGTTGGGGTTACAACGTATGTTGTACCAGAAGGAGCACTGCCATTTTGGGTTAATCGCTTAGCGAAATACTCGATTCCTTTCCAAAAAGCTGAACGTTTTGGTGAGCAAGTCATTCAATTCGATGATCCAAATGGTTTGCATATTGAACTCGTGGCACGTGCGAAAGGCGGGCACAACGAATGGTCATTTGGTGAAGTAACACCTGAGGTTGCTATCAAAGGATTTGGTGGAGCTACACTATTCTCAAGTCACCCTGAAGAAACTGCCAAAGTTTTAACAGAAGTAATGGGTCTTGAAAAGTTAGCGACGGAAGGTGACTATACGCGTTTTACTTCTAGTGCAGAGATCGGCAATACAGTGGATTTAAAAACAGTTGCAGGTCAACGTGGCCAAATGGGTGTAGGAACTGTGCATCATATTGCGTGGAGAGCCCAAGATAATACAGATCATTTAGAATGGCAAGAGTATGTGATGAATCATGGACAACATGTAACAGAAGTAAAAGATCGTAATTATTTTAATGCGATTTATTTCCGTGAACCTGGCGAAATCTTATTTGAAATCGCTACAGATCCTCCTGGATTTGCTCATGACGAGACACCAGAGACAATGGGTAGCCAATTAATGTTGCCACCTCAATACGAGCAACATCGTGAACAACTAGAAAGAACATTAATCCCGATTAAAGTGCGTGAGCTTGATTAAGCGGGTTTGCAGGATCAAGCTAAGCTAAAGTTGGCGGGATTTATGAGATAGAACGTCCACAATAGATTTTCAATTAATGCGAAAATGTTGATAGCCAACATTTTCGCATTTTTTATTATTAGAAGGCGAAGTGCTAATCAAAAATTGAGTGCACGTGCCATGGCATCTAAATAGTTCTGAATAGCCTGTTGACTTACTTTTACTTCAGGCACAAAGACCTCAAAGCAATGGTAACTGCCAGGGTAGAGGTGGAATTCAACGTCCACTCCTGCCTGCGCAAGACGTGTTACATAATCAATGGTTTCATCACGAAATAAATCAAGTTGGCCAATACATATATAGGCTGGCGGTAATCCTGTTAAATTTTCAGCTCTTGCAGGGACCGCATACGGAGTACGGGCATTGATGTCCTTCTCCTCACCTAAGTACAAATGCCAAGCAGTTAAATTATTTGTTCTACTCCATGTTGCATGATCATCAATAATCTCATAGCTGGAAGGTGTTACATTTCGGTTATCAAGCATCGGATACAGTGGCATCTGGAATATAATTGATGGTCCTCCTTTATCACGAGCCATTAATGCAAGTGCTGCTGTTAATCCTCCTCCACCGCTTGCTCCAGCAATTGCCACCCGTTTGACATCGATACCAAGTGATTGGTGCTCATTAGTCATCCAAACTAATCCAGCATAACAATCTTCAATAGCCGCTGGGTAGGGATGTTCAGGCGCTAGTCGGTAATCAATGGATACGACAACGCAGTTAGCTGTCTCAACAAAGCGTTCACATAAAACATCATCCATATCAGGGTGCCCCATGACAAAGCCACCTCCGTGAATCCAAAGCATAGCTGGAAGTTTATCCTGCTCCCGTTTAGCTGGTTCATAGATTTTAACCAGCATTTCGTCCCCGTCACCTTTAGGAATCATACAGTTGGTCGTAAGTACATCTTCTGATTTTTTTGAAGGTGGATTGGACAAGAGACCTCGACTCCAAGTTAAATCCTCCTCCAATCGAAAGCCAGGAAATTCTGAGTAAGCCTGCCTTAATTCTGGTAAAATTCGGTTAATGATGGTCATATATACTCCTCCTGTTGAATAATGAATCTTAAAGAATTGGCTTTCCTTCTAGAGCCATTTCAGCTTCCCATTTAGCGACTTCTTCACGTACACGGGGAGCAACTTCTGTTCCAAGCAGTTCTATAGCTTGCATGACTTGATCATGCGGCATGGTACTTAAAGGAACGTATAGCATAAACCGTGTAATTCCTACATGTTTACGAAGATGAATAATTTTTTCAGCAACTGTATCTGGATCACCAACATATAATGCTCCTTCAAAGCTTCTTGCAGCATCATAACTAGAACGGTCATAATAAGGCCAGCCTCTTTCCTTGCCTAATTTATTCATACCAGCCATTGTTGATGGGAAAAATGTGTCTGCTGCCCATTCCGTATTCGGTCCAACGAAACCTATTGAATGAGAACCTACCTGAAGTTTTGATAAATCATGACCTGCATGAAGTGCTGCCTTTTTATATAGCTGTACAATCGGTGCAAATTGCATTGGGCTGCCACCAATTATTGCTAGAATAAGGGGTAATCCTAAAAGGCCAGCACGCATAGCAGATTGTTGATTTCCTCCACTAGCCACCCAGATTGGGAGAGATTTTTGAACAGGTCTAGGATACACACCTAAATGATTGATTGCTGGACGATGTCTACCTTCCCAAACTACTTTCTCAGACTGACGAATGCTAAGTAGTAAGTCTAAATGTTCCTCAAATAATTCATCATAATCATGTAAATCGTAGCCAAATAAGGGGAAGGATTCGATAAAAGAACCACGACCTGCCATGATCTCTGCACGTCCATTTGATAGTCCATCCAATGTGGCAAAATCCTGAAAAACACGCACAGGATCTGCCGAAGAAAGGACTGTTACAGCACTTGTGAGTCGAATGTTTTTCGTTTGAGAAGCAGCAGCAGATAGCACCATTGCTGGAGAAGAGGCGGCATAGTCTTCACGATGATGCTCACCAATGCCAAAGACATCCAATCCTACTTGATCTGCAAGAATGATTTCTTCTACTACTTCACGTAAACGCTGTGCATGACTAATTACTTCACCACTGTGAACATCTGGTTTTGTTTCTACGAAAGAAGTAATTCCTATTTCCATTTGTTATCTCTCCAAGTCTAATTTTATTTAGTAAATCGTTTAGTTATTGCCCAAAAAAGAAGAGCAATTGTACTAATAGAGGCTCCGAGTAAGCAAACCCCTCCCCAACCAAAATGTGCATACATCTGAGTCGATGCGATTGAACCGCTAGCACTACCAATAGAATAGAACACCATATAGCCTGCGGTCAGTCGACTTCGTGCTTCTATACGTAATGGGAGAATCATCGTCTGGTTTGTGACATGTACTGCCTGTACTGCCAAGTCAAGTAACACAATGCCAATAATTAATGCCAAGAATGACTTATCTAAATAATTAATAAATATCCAGGAGATAAGTAAAAGCGTTAAAGCAATACCTGTCGTTCTTTGTCCATAGCCTTGGTCAGCAAGTTTACCCGCTTGTGCAGCAGCTAATGCCCCTGCCACACCTACAAGACCAAAAGCGCCAATTACAGTGTGTGATAGAGAAAATGGTGGTGAACTAAGTGGCAGAACAAGGGGCGTCCACAAAATACTAAAATCAGCGAAAATTAGCATGGCTAGAATAGAGCGGATACGTAATGTTCGCTCTTGAATAAACAGCGTAAACACGGATTGAATTAGCTGAGAATAGGTGATTGATTTTACTTCACGTTCGCCCCTTGGTAAAACTTTTAAAAACATACCACTCATTAGAAGCATGAACGCGGCGGAGGCTAGATAGACAGAACGCCACCCTGCAAGATCTGTTACTAACCCAGCAAAGGTACGAGCAAGTAGTATGCCAATGACAATGCCACTTGTAACAATGCCTACGACACGACCACGTTCTGTAGAGGAAGCCATAGTTGCAGCGAACGCAACAAGGGTTTGAGTCACGACTGCAAGTAGACCAACTAAGGCCATACCGGCAAATAGCACTACAACATAGGAGGCAGTACCGACTAGAAGCAAAGCAACAGAGGACAATAGCATTTGTCCAATAATCAAGCGTCGTTGGTTTAGTAAATCTCCAAGTGGAACTAGAAGAAGTAAGCCTAGCCCATAGAAAATTTGTGTGACAGTAATAATCAAACCAATAATTGATTGATCAATAGCAAAATCATTCGATAATTCATCTAGCAGCGGCTGAGCAAAATAAATATTGGCGACAGACATTCCGCAGGCTGTAGCGAATAATAATGTTACAGCTCGGGATATAGAAGATGATTGATTTATATGAATTGCATCATCATTTGCATTGTTCACACTGTAACCTCCCTTTCTAATTGAATTGTAATTATAACATACCATTCGGTACAAAATAATTATTGGTAAATATATCTTAACTACATTGGATTTGTCAATATTTATTTGGTATATATTTTCTTTTTATTTCGGTTTATGAAATGAAATTGACAATAAAAAAAGCCAGATATAAAATAATTACATACTGTTTAGTATCGTAAAATTCAATGATTAACTTACTATTTTTTCCTAATGGGGGTGTATCTATAATGGCAAGAGCTCGGGAATTTGATGAGGCAAAAGTGTTAGAGGCAGCAATGCAATTATTTTGGGAGAAGGGATATGAAGCAACTTCTTTAAGTGATCTTACTACTAGAATGGGGATTCAGCGTCCTAGTATTTATTCAACGTTTGGGGATAAAAAGGAACTATTTGAAGCGGCCCTTCGTAGATATACGACAACTCGCGCATCCGAAATACGGACTAAACTTCAAAGTTATGCCTCTGTAAAACAGGCGTTTTCTATATTTTTTGAAGATGTGATTACTGCTGAATATACAAAAGATCTTAGTAATGGCTGTTTTTGTATCAATACAATGGTTGAATTAGCTCCACATGATGAGAAGTTCGAGATTTTGACAAGAGAGCATCAACTCTATCTATCAGTAATTTTTCAGGAGACAATTGAACGGGGAATTCAATCAGGAGAACTAGAGGCGAACACGGATTCAAAGTCTTTAGCGCAAGCATTAATTGTTGCGTTAATAGGTTTAACAGTTATGCTGAAATCGCAGCCACAACGCTCGTTTGTTGATAACGCCATTGCAACGACGCTGACATTACTTAAATAATAAGGCAATACCCCTTTAGCACTGCTAAAGGGGTATTGAAAAAATAAGAAAAAAATGCACAAATTTAGTTTATAAAACATAGGATGAATTTATAATTCCTTACAAGCCCATGCGTCAATCTCAACCTTTAAAGCTGGCGTAGCGAGTGCAACGACATACATTAATGTTGTGCATGGAAGATGTTCCCCCAAGAAGTCACTGATAATTTCCTTACGTTGAATAGCATCCATATCCCCCACTAAATAAAAGACGAGCTTTGTAATATCTTGAACCTCCATATCGGCACTATCTAGATTTCTTTTAATATTTTCAAGTGCTATCTTCAATTGAGCTATTGCATCTTCAGGTATAGATCCATCAGCTATCATGCCAATTTGTCCTGATAATGTTAACCATCTCTGAGGTCCCGTCACCTCAATTTGATGAACATAAGGAGCAACGGGTGGATGAATGTTCTGAGGGTTTCTCGCAATTTTCATAGAATCAGTCCTTGTCTCTGTTTAATTTATATCTCTAATCAAAATAGCATAAAGTAATAGTTGATAAAAGTTCTATACAAATACCATTATAAAAGAACATACAAATTGGATATGCTGGTTTAAAGGGTTATAATAGATTTATAGAATTTTGGCTAATACGCTGGTAAAGCTTTCACAAAGGATAAGAGTATCGACTTTTTAATTTGACAAGACATACAATTCACTTCAAACCCGCCTTAGGTTTTATACAGACACTTCTAAAAGAAACATACATTTCGTCTTATTTTGAAGGTAGATGGCTATACTCATTAAATGAGAGGGAAATTTTTACATAAGAATGATGCGTATTGTTATAAATCAATTTTATAGTGTAGCCCTAGGTAGCAGAGGCAGCGAGGCCGTTTTGTAGAAGGAGTGAATAAATGAATAATTTCTTTCGGAGTAATGGATTTAAGCGTTTTATTATTCTAGTCGGGATTGCTCTTGCATTATATTTAATGCGTAGTATGATCAATCTAATTTTACTTACGTTTATTATTACTTATTTGATGAACCAGCTTACTACGAAGACAACGAAAAGCATAAGAAAATATACGCCGATGAATGAAAAAGCTGTGACGGTAACATTATACCTTTTACTTGTTGCGGGTATTGTAGCTGTTATTTACAAATATTTACCAATTGTGACCCAGCAGATCACACAGCTTTTCGACCTCATTGCAAGTTTTAATCTCGATCCAGATGACAATGAGATTGCGAGATACTTAGCACCGACTTTTGAGAAAATAGAACTCGGGAAATATTTAGAGCAAGGTGTGGATTTAACTCTTAAAAATATTACGAATATTGGTAAAATCATTATGCAAATATTGATTTCTCTAATTTTGAGTTTATTCATCTTGTTAGAAAAGAATCGTATTATTGAGTTTACAGCTAAGTTTAAGGATAGTAAAATTGGGCCGCTTTACGATGAGCTTCATTATTTCTCAAGAATATTCATCCGCTCATTTGGTAAAGTAATTGAAGCACAATTTATTATTGCTGCTGTTAACTGTGTGTTATCCGTCATTGCCCTTTCTATTATGGGCTTCCCACATTTGATTGCACTTGGGATTATGCTCTTTATTTTAGGCTTAGTTCCAGTCGCGGGAGTTATCATCTCATTAATACCATTAAGTATTATCGCATATAGCATTGGTGGCTTGATGTACATCGTCTATATTTTAGTTATTGTCATGGTTTTACATGCCATTGAAGCTTACTTCTTAAATCCAAAGCTTATGTCTGCCAAAACAGATTTACCGATTTTCTATACGTTTATGGTCATTCTCTTTTCTGAGCATTTCCTTGGTGTATGGGGACTAATCATAGGTATTCCACTATTTATGTTCCTGCTTGATATTCTAGGTGTAACCTCCTCGGAAGACCCTGCGAAGAAATCGGTAAAGGTACACACTGAAAAACAAATGGAATAGTTCCAAACAAAGGAATCATCTACATATATGATGATTCCTTATTTAATGCACAAGAGGTGTTTATATTGATAAAAGGTCAACAGGTCTATTTAAGAGAAATACGTGAAGATGATAGTGATAGTATTATAAGATGCTTTCAAAATGAAGAAATCATGTATATGACAGGAACACGGAATATTTTAACAAAGGAACAAATCAAAGAGGCGATCAAACGCTATAAAGCAGATTCTTCTCGCTATGATTTTGCTATTTGTTTAGTTGATAATGATCAGGTAATTGGTGATTTGGCGATTATGGAGGTTGATTTAGATAATAAAAAGGCAGTGTTCCGTATAGCTTTACATAATATAGAGAATTGTGGCAGAGGTATGGGTTCAGAAGCAGTTAGGCTTGCTCAAAGATTTACATTTGAGGAGCTAAATCTGAATCGCTTAGAATTACAGGTATATTCACACAATAGTAGAGCAATTAAATCCTATGAAAAGGTCGGCTTTAAAAAAGAAGGTGTTTTGAGGCAGGCCTTGTTTATGAATAATACATTTTCTGATGAAATCATTATGAGTCTGTTGCGTGATGAGTATATGAAAATTCAAAAGTAGAAATTTAACCAGCACAGATTTTTGTGTTGGTTTTTTTTCTGAACACAAGTATAATTGGTAAAAATTTCTGTGTGTGAAGGACAGAAATAGTGTTGAAACTTTCATAGCTGTATTTTTAGTTAAAATGCATTCTAAATCTGATATAGCAAAACTAATTAAGAGACCCAAAATCGTCTTGTTGTTGTAAAACAATTATTTTTTGCAGGCATAAAGGAGAGATGGTAAATGAAAATACAATATCCTACTTTAAAAACGCCTCTTACGATTGGCGTGACAGCACCCTCTAGTGGAGTTGAACAGCATCTTCATCTATTAATAACAGAAGCTGAAAAACAATTAATACAAAGAGGAATGAAAGTTATTATTGGAAATACTACCTGGACGCAGTTTAAAGGTAGAAGTACAACAAAAGAAAAGCGAGTCTCTGAACTTATGGACTATTTATTAGATGAGCGAATAGATGTTGTCATGCCACCGTGGGGAGGCAGTTTTTTAATGGAGTTACTACCTTTAATCGATTGGGACGAATTAAAAAAAGCTGGACCCAAATGGATATTAGGGTATTCAGATATTAGTACTTTATCTTTTGTATACACAACCATGACGGGGTACGCATCCGCACATGGGGTGAATTTTACTGAATTATCTGCACCTCAATGGGATGAACTTTCTTCTAAATGGATAGACGTAATTACATGTAAGACTGGTCATTCAATAACTCAAAGCTCTTCTCACTATTTTCAATCGAGCTGGGAGCAAGTTTATAAAAATCCTGCTACAGGATTTTATTTTGACAGTGAAACCGAATGGAAAGTCCTAAACCAAGAGCGTAGTAATCGTATGACAGGTAGGTTGATAGGTGGCTGTTTAAATACATTGCAAATTCTTATAGGTACGCCCTTCGATTACGTTCAATCATTTATTAACGAATATTGCTCTGAGGAAGGAACAATATGGTATTTAGAAAGTGTTGGTATGGATGCAGCAAAAATCTACCGAGCTTTATGGCAATTAAAGTATAATGGTTGGTTCAATAAATGTAATGGTGTTCTAATCGGACGAGCAGGACTATATGAAAATCTAGGGGACTTTACATTGGTGGATGCATTAGGGGATATTTTTGACGAGATGGGAATACCAGTTTTCTATGAAGTAGATATTGGACATGTCCCCCCTCAATTAATTCTAGTGAATGGAGCAGTTGGGGAAGTAATAGTAGAAGAAGGAAGAGGTACGCTAAAAATGCAATTTTGTTAGGCAAACATATTAAAAGGGGACCTTGATGAGGTCCCCTTTCATTTAAGCATGGTCAGGAGATGAAAGGGTTCTTGGATTTTTCCTAATGAACAAGTAAATAAGCAATGCTGTAATTCCTTCTGCTACTGGGAAGGTCCACCAAATAGCCTGCGAGCCAAGTATCTTGGGTAGTATGATGAGAGTAGGGATAAATAAGATAATACTACGTAGTAACATAATTGTTGTAGCAATACGAATTTTTTCAATGGATTGAAAGAATTCTGCGAACACCATGTTGATCCCTAAAAATACATAGCCAATGGCAAAATAAACAAAGCCCTGTGCTGCCATACTGCGAATTTCAAATGAGCTATCTCCAAATAAAGCCATTAATTGAGAAGGGAAAAGAAGAGCTATAAGAGCTGTTGTTAATCCTAAAATAAATGCGGTAGCTAAACCGATTTTCAATAAAGCAGTTAATCTTTCAAGTAATCTTGCCCCGTGGTGATAGCTAACTAACGGTTGTAGAGCCATACCGACTCCAAGGAAAATAGTCAACAAGACAGTATGGATATAATTGACCATTGCATAGGCAGTAACGCCATTCGCACCTAAATAATGTAAAAATGTAACGTTATACAAAATAACGATAACTGCAACGGAAGCTTCAACAATAAAGCTAGGTAAACCTATAGCAAAAATTTTTTTCAAATCTGATAGATTTAAAAATGAAGTGACAAATTTTAACTCAGATTGAGGACGGAAAAAATGAAGACATAGCACAGACGTACCTATAATTGTAGCTATTGCTGTCGCTAAGGCACAGCCAGTCACACCATAATCTAGTACGAAGATGAAAACGTAATTTAAGAGTATATTCAAAGCCGATGTTGTAATTAAGCCCAGCATAGCCAATTTTGGGTTGCCATCATTCCGAATAAAAATACTTAATAAATTTTCAAGTGTGTAAAATATCCCAAAGAGCAAAATTACATGTAAATACTCCTGCACATAAGGATACGTATCATCGCTCGCTCCGAATATATAAGAAATGTCCTTTAGATTTAACGCGAGAAATCCAATAATCGTTATCACAACCACTAGCATTGTAGAAAACGCCAATGTAAATAGTTGATGGGCACGTTGCTTATTGCCCTCTCCTAGAGAAATCGAGAAAAGAGTAGCTCCTCCCATGCCAATCCATAGAGAAATAGAAAGCAAAATAGAGAAAATAGGAACAGCTATATTAACTCCAGCTAAAGCTGTAGGTCCCACGCCATGACTAACGAAAATGCCATCTACCAATATATTGACGGACATTAAAAGCATCCCGATCATTGCAGGGAATAAGTATGATAAAAATAATGGTTTCAGTGGCTTTGTTTCAATTGGATTAATGGTTGTCATAACCATGCACCTCCAAAACCATCACTTTTTCCCCTTTATCATCTAGCTCACCATTAAATATAAAACCAAATTGTTTATACAGCTGGATAGCTACAGCGTTATTGTCATAAACACTTAAATATATCTGAAGACAGTTGAACTTTACTGTTAAATATTGAATAAGTTGCTGTAAAAAATGTTTTCCCAAACCTTGTCCTTGGTATTGTTCTGCAATTAGATAGCGATCAAGCCATACTCGTTGACTGTAATCATCATGAGGGAATAAGCCGTACATAGCGAAGCCTATAGCGGTGTTATCTTTATACAGACCTAAAGGCGTAAAGCGTCGATCCATTTCCGCCTCTGTTAAGCATTGTTCTGTAGATTCTATAAAATGTTGCTGATTGTCAGCGATGCGTAATGCTAAAATTTCTTTCTTGTTAAAAGCTGTAATGTCACGAATCTCCGTGAACATAATGTCAAAACCTTTCTATTTTTATTTTGAATAGGTACAATCTAAAGTATATAGTAACTATATAGTCAAGGGAGGAAACTCAAAAAATGCTTAATAAAAATGTAAAGTATTTTACAACTGGTGAATTTGCTAAATTATGTAAGGTGAATAAACAGACACTTATTTATTATGATCAAATTGGTTTATTATCTCCCATCATGAAAGATAGTAAGGATTATAGGTATTATTCACTTGCTCAATATGATTTTTTCGGTGTTATTGAATTATTAAAGGCAGTGGGGATGTCCTTAAAGGATATTCAGCATTATATGGCAGAGAAATCACCTGAAAATTTTTTAGAATTGATGCACCAACAAAAAGAGCATGTTGCGAAGAAGCGTAGAGAACTAGAAATGATTGAGAATATTATTGATGTCAAAATCAAAATGACAGAGGAAGCACTGCATCTAAATTTTAAGGATATCACGATTGAGTATTTTCCTGAAGATACATTATATTTGAGTAAAAATATTGAGAATTCTACAGAAGAGCAGTTTGTGAAGGCTGTATCTGACTTTATTGAGGAATTGGATCGCTCTCAATTAGATACGGGGTATCCCATTGGAGGGATAACAAGAAGAGAGCAAGTGTTAGCTGGGAATTACGATAACTATAGTTATTTGTATATTGAGCAGCCTCATCCAAGAGAAGGGCATCCTTATTTTAAGGCGATAGAGGGTGAATTTGTGATTGGTTATCATGTAGGCCCCTCCTCAAAACTTGGTGAGACATACACACGGCTATTTAATGTCATGCATGAAAAGGGCTATGAGCTAGGTCAGTATGTATACGAGGAATACATTTATGATGCTGTAATGAAAAATCGAGAAGAAGAGTATGTAACCAAAATTATGATGGAAGTAAAGAAAGTAAAATAATTCATTAAGACGTAATAGAAAAGACTGAATATAGCTGAGACATTTATCATATACGAAGGTTTAGATGGCAGTAAAATAATAGCATTTTGTCATTCTGTTTAAAGTTAGCCTAATCAGTAAATGATTTCCTGACGATAAATAAGAAGTATGACATCACATGAGCCTTATATGGAGGTTAGAGACAATGTGGATTGAGCGTTGGAATCATTTAGTAGAGCGATTGAAGCAGCAGGGAGCTTGTGTACATCCGATTGAAATGCGGCCAGTCGCTACCGAGCAAGAGTTACAGCAGGTTGAGGAAAGACTTGGTGAACAAGTCCCTAATGGGTTTCGTCAACTGTTGCAAAATTGCTCAAAGCAAGTAAGTATTTATTGGTCATTACCAGATGAGGCGATACTTCCCACTGAATTGTTAGATACGCCTTCTGGTGAATTTGGCTGGAGCCTAAAAGCTCTAGACTTTCCTTACTTTGGAGAGAATGATGAATCGTATGAACAGCAATATTTACAATTTTTTACGGCCGGTAATGGAGATGCCCTTCTTCTTAAGCTTGACGACGAAACGGTTTGGTATTGGAGCCATGAAGAAGATGAGCTTGATTTGCTTGCTGCCAGCTTTCATTCGTACGTTGATAATATGACGGTTTTAGGCTGTATTGGCGTAGATTGCGGACAGCATCGTCAATTTTGTAGTGAAAATGGATTGGATATTGAATTGTATCGCTCACAATTATGGCTAACTTGGCTAGAACAATATTTAAGCTCTAATTTACAGCAGGCTCAATCCAGCTTAGCATCTTTACTTCATTATGTTTCCATGCATGGTGTCAAAAAAACAAGCGTGCAGGAGGCATTTTTGCATTTTGATGGCGTACAGGTGTATCAGGCACTTCGACATAAGTTAGAGAGAGCTCAATCTCCATCAGAACAAAAGGCGTGGAGTGAAATTTTAGTCAAGATATGTCCGAGTGAGGCGGGAAATTGGGCGAGAGAACTTTGGCAAGGACAGAATGACGTACCTGACTGGCTGCGTGATTATGTAACAGTACATTGTTTGCCAGTTAATGAAGGACAATCTTTTATCTTAATGGATATCGAAAAAGATAGAATTGATGCCTATACTGCCCTATATCGTCTACGCCAATTTCACCATCCAAATATTATAGACTGGATGAGATCCTATGTCACGTTTCCTATTGATGGGTGGGATACACTTTTAGCTGAGTCACAACCAAGTGCAGAGACATTATACGAGTGGTTAAATGGCAACGAAGTAGAGAGGCTAACATCCATCCGAGCTGTTTGTCAGATGATGCAGCGGGGAATTACACCAACAACTATGATAGACGAAGAAAAATGGCGTCCTTTGCTGGCGTATTGGGTTGAACATGAGGTGCTACGGAAAAATAAACAGCTGTTTAGCCAAGCGCTTAGTTGTTTGGAAAATTGGTTATTAAAATGCTATATGCGACTAAGGAGAGAGTAGATTGAACCATTTTACGATATTCGCTTCCAAAAATGATACAGATGATATTCAGGATAAACTATCCGATGTATTGGCAAAAAGCTTCATTATTGAAAAAGATGAAAACGAATATTTATTAAAATCAAGAGGTTTATTTAATAAATATAGATTTTCTATAAACATTTTAACTGAAGATACGCACCCTGATTATTTTGCAAAAAATATACCTGGGATGATGGGCTTTTACAATAAAATTCCATTTAAAGATGAACAGCTAAAAGAACGTATAATGATTCAAATATCAGTGCTCAATACTGTCGTTGCAATCGAAATGAACAAAGAGATGACAGAAGACCATATGCAGCAATTTATAAAATTACTAGCAAGCATAGGGGGGATTGGTTTCCTATCAGATGGTACTTTGCTGGATCAGAACGGTATGGTTATTGTTTATCCTAATGGAGAATCAGGTCCATCTGATTTTCAACCACATGCTTGTACAAGAAAGATACATGCACAAGAGGTCACATCAGCACAGGGAGAGGCACGAAAAATTAGAACGATAGCCTTTTTAAAAGAGAAGAACATACCTTATGCGGCATCGCTTCCTCAGCTACCACCAGTAGAAAATCTTCAATTTAAAAGCCAAGAGGATATTGCAAGAAGAGCAGTTGCCCTGTTGATTGTTATTCAATTCGCTTGTGATGTAGCACAGAAGGGTGATATTGAGGAGTCTAGAGAGTTCTTTACCAATATGCTACACACATATGAGGTGCATGAATTTTTAACGGAGTATGAAAAATTCTTTCTTGAGGCTCAGCATCCTGGTGCTCAAGAAGCGGTCAATATATCATGGCAATATGAAGCCTATTGGACACTTATTTGGGCATTGGGACTTGTGGAAGAGCTAAATTTCCCTGACGATGTATGTGATTGTGAATATGCAATTCAAGTAGTTTCTCGTTGCGAGACATTTGAGCAATTTTATGGTCAAACGGTACTGCGCAGTAAGGAAGATATAGTGGATGAGGCGGATAAAATTTACAGATTACATTGGGCTTGTGTAGATAGCCGCATCAATGGACAAGAAGCTCCTTTAGCATTAAATGAAAGTGTTGTGATGGAAAGACGGAGAGGCTTATTTTGGATGATTGGATATCAAGGCGAAGAATGGGATACTATATCGATGGATACTTAAAATAATAGCAAACTAGGAAATCTAGTTTGCTATTGTTTAATAAGAGAGATTATTTGATATAAGTTGGTTTATTCACCTGATCTATTAAAAGTATACCATCGTATTGGTCGCGCGGAACAAGACTTTCCTGTATCATTCCCCAACTATAGGATAAGCGTGGTTCAAACATCCATGAGTTGCCTCGTTCATTTTGTCGATTGCGTAAATCGATGAATGTGTAAGGTTTATTTGTTGAAGACAGAATATCTTCAATAGATCCTTTGACAGGAGGTAAAACAGGCATAGGTTCTCCCATATTATTTGCTGTCTCTCCACTAGTCATGTATAGACCTAATACATAGCTATATTTCTTATAGATATCAGGTAAACGTTCCCCCATTAATTTAACTGGGTAAGGAGATCCCATTACATCCGATTGTGCTTTACGAATATGATCGTTATGAGCCCATACAATAAACTTTTCTGTTGGGTACACCTCTTCAGCTAACCAAAGTAAGTTCTCCATCATCGCTTGATCTCGCCATTCCATAGTTTGCAAAAATGATTCTATATTATTTTGTTCAATGTCGATATTGGACTGAATTGTTAACTCTATATATTCGTCTGCTAGTCGAATACGATCTGCTAGAGTGCGATCCATTAGTTTTACAATATGAGGCTCTTTTGGATAAGCTGCCTGTAGCTCTTTTTCTTTGAATTGTATTTGTGATTGTACCTGTTTATATACATCAATTATAGTAGCCTTTACTTTTTGATAGCCCTTCAAATTTTTTCCCGAGCTCCATTCAGCAAGTTGCTTCTCAGCTTCATTGAATTGCTGAGCCAACTTAGGGTTTTGCAGCCAATCTCCGTTCGTAAATGCTCCTTGCTGTTGAATATCGAAGCCAGTAAGTACAAGAGGTTGCTCTGTTGCTTGAGTCGATTTTGCATAGTCAAACAGAGGCAAAGTTTCTTTTGTCCACCAAACGCCGAAAATGGCATCCTTCATTGTTTGTAGAGCTGCTTGTTTATCAATTTGTCCTTGAGCATTCATCACATTACCCATACCACTTTCAAAGGCAAGGACATTATAGCCCATATCTTGATGTAAAAATTGTATTAAACGTGTTTTCGCTAGATTGAATTGCGCCACTCCATGAGAGCTTTCCCCTAAAAAGACAATACGTTTATCATGTAATAAAGGTTTTAGCATCTCTAAATCGTCAAATTTGTTAGCAGGAATTTTTTGTCCGTCAAACGTTTCAGGCTGGATGGATGACAGGCTGTATGCATGGTCATTCGCCCATTTTTTCCAATCAAGTAATGTTTCATTAGAAGTCCTAGCTTGTTTGACAGCAGAATCGTTTTTAATAATCTGCTCATTTACAGGGACAGCAGCAGAGACATTTACTACTCCACTTACTGTCATTAAACTTGCCAGTGCAAAACTTAATAAAACCTTATGTTTCCTAGCTTTCCTCATTAATTATCAGCCCTTCATTTTATATTGATACTAATTATAGAAAGGCAAGTTTAAAGTTTAGGAAGAGTTTGTTTAAAATTAGTTTAAATTTAGTATGTAAAAAAGAAAAACACCTCCAATTGATGGAGATGTTGGAATGCTATTTATAGTGATACGTACTTGCTCTTACATGGTTACGTTGAATTTGGTTAAACCATGCACGATCCTTTTCTTCTTGTTTTAATGTCCCAACAATGGAGGAAGAGCAGCTCACGCAAATTTTAGCTTGCGTAATCTGTCCACATCGTTCGCATGGAGCCCCTAAATTAGGAAAAATGGAGTTCTTTAATTTTCCTGCTTTTACCCATTTGTAAAGCAGCTCAGATGATACGCCTGTTAGAGCGACAACTTCTTCGTTTGTTAGGTAGCGATTATTTTTTCTTAATAAAAAATGATGTAGCTCTGAAAATATATCCTCTTCTCTCACATCAATTTTCTTTTGAAATAGCAACATAATTAATCATCTCCTCGTCCCATTAATTAATGATTTCATTAATTGTTATGGGTTGTTCGTCATATTTATAATTTTCCCAACGATTGCGTGCAAGCTTGCGATATTTTGGCGAAACATTTCGATCAGCGATTAAGCGTGAAAATCCTTTTTTTGCTTCAGGAATATCACCAAGTCGAAGGCTTAATTCAGCATGTAAAAACTGAATTCTCTCTCCACCTTCTTGATTAGAGGCAAAGGATTTACTATAAAAGTCTCTAGCTGCAAAAAGATAACGCTTTTCGGATTCTTCGTCCTTTTTTAATCGATAGAGCCAAGCAATTTTTAAAGCGAAATTCGCCATTAAAAGAGATTCTTCCATTGATGCACGGGATACTAAATAGGCGAGCTTAAAACTGATGATGGCATCATCAATTGTACGTTCCTGACAGATATCCATAGGTTTCTGGAGCTCTTTAATGTATAGTTCATCAATGAGTAGCATGAAAGGTCCATATGTCCGTGTCATAGATTTATGGTAGGCATAACCACAATGTGGACATACGGCAACTTCATATAGCAAAGGGTTTAGGCCATCGTAAACAGGCATGAAATCAGTCTGTTCTTCGATAATTTTATATCGATTAGGGCGAACTTTATATGTTGTAAACTGCTTTTTGCAAAATTTACAATCCACACTACTTTCATAGTAGTAAATGTTAAATGCCATAAGAATCAACTCCTTTGCGTGCACTAAAATTTTATTTCTTTTGTTCTATTTATACGTCAGATTTTATCGTTCAATGTATTTAAGATATTATCTTTTATTTTAACAATTTTGTGTTCTTTGGTATACTCCTTTAGAATTATTAAATAAAAATATTCAAGGAATTTTTAGTTAAATATTATTATAAATACGCTTGTAATAGTTTTTATCGGTGGTGCAAAAGGAAGTTATATAGTTTGCTTAAAGTTTGTCAAAATACTTTCACATATTTCATGGGAGAAAAATTATAAATTGGTTCTAAATGACTATGAAGGAGGCGCTCAAAATGAAGTATAATATCGTGTTTTTTGATGTAGACGGCACATTGATTAATTACGAGGATGGCTGTGTGGAAGAAAGTACAAAACAAGCTATTCAGCTATTGCAAGAAAAAGGAATCCATCTTGTAGCGGCTACTGGAAGACCCTTATCTATGTGCTATGAGTTAAAAGCGCTGGGGATTGAAACCTTTATTACTGCAAATGGGGCCTATGTGAAACATAAGGATCTTGTCATACATAAAACTCCGATTGCCAAAGAAATTGTCCACAATGTACAGGCATTTGCACAGGAACAGCAGCATAGCCTAACATTTTTTACAGAGCAGCTATCCATGAATAGCATACAAAGTCCAGTAGCTTTAAGAGCGATGCAAGAAACTTTACCTTTACAGGATTTTCCACTTATAAATGAAAAAATTGTAGATGAAGAGGTTTTTCTTATGTGTCTATATGCGGATGAGCTGGCTGAAAAAAGATATACTAGCCAGTTTTCGAATATATTTTTACAGCGTTGGCATCCTTATATTGTGAATGTATTACAGCAGGATGTTTCGAAGTCTATAGCTATTAAAGCGGTGCTTGATCATTTCAATATTGACCCAAAGAATGCGATTGCCTTTGGGGATGGGGATAATGATGTTGACATGTTGGAATATGTAGGAGTAGGAATTGCCATGGGAAATGGTAGTAAAGCTCTAAAAAGTGTTGCGAATTTTGTTACAAAGACATCTACGGATGGCGGTATCAATTTTGCTTTACGTCAGCTTCAAGTCATTTAGAGCGCTGAGGCTACACTATATATAGCAGGTAGATTTTAATAAATTTTAGGTGGGATGATTTATGGCACATCACGTGCAGTCTCTAATTGAACATTACGGATACTTTGGAATTATCGTGATTCTAATTGGAGGTATTGTAGGGGTGCCACTTCCTGATGAGGTGTTTCTAACTTATGTAGGCTATAGTGTTTACCGAGAAAGTCTTGAACATATTCCTGCTTTAGTCAGTGCAATGATTGGTGCGGTTGGAGGCATTACCTTAAGCTACTATATTGGTTATCGTTTTGGCTTACCGTTATTGCAGAAATATGGGCCTAAAATTCATATTACAGAGCAAAAAATTGACTTTACGAAAAAGATGTTTACAAAAATAGGACCTACCCTATTATTAATTGGCTATTTTATCCCCGGGGTACGTCATTTGACAGCGTATATTGCGGCTATTAATAATTATCCTTATAGAAAGTTTGCGCTTTTTGCCTATACAGGGGCATTTATCTGGACGTTCACATTTATATCATTAGGAAAGATGCTTGGAGAGAAATGGCGATTTGTTGGATACTATCTGACTCATTATAGTATCTATCTTATCCTTTTATTTATTGTAGGGATGCTCATTGCTTACTTTCTATTCAAAAAAAGAAATGGACAAACATAAAAGTCGGTATACGATATACCGACTTTTATGTTATGGCAAAATAGCAAATGAGCGCACAGGGAAGCCAGATGCTTTTTCTGGCTTAGGTACGATATTGAAGATGATAGCGCCTTTAGCAGGTAGCTTGTCCAAATTCGTCATTAGCTCAATTTGATAGGTGTCTTGGTCAAGCACAAAATATTCGCCATCTAGCTTGCCATTTTTACGAAAATCAGCAGCAGAGTCCGTATCGAAAGTTTCATGACCAATTGCGCTTACCTTGCGTTCTTTTAGTAAAAACTGTAAAGCTTCTAAACCCCAGCCAGGGATATGGTTATGTCCATCTGCATCCTTATTACTGAAAGCCTCTTTATCTGGCCAGCGCTTACTCCAATCTGTGCGTAATGCTACAAATGTTCCTGCTTCAATTTCTCCATGCTTGTCCTCAAAATCAAGAATATCTTCAACACTTAATGAAAAATCATGGTTGCTCGCAGCCTCTTGTGATTTATCAATAACAACAAGGGGAAGAACAAGCTCTTTTAGTTCTAATTCTTCTAAGTAGCGAGTATCTCGCACAAAATGAATGGGTGGGTCGATATGTGTGCCATATTGACCAGGGAACGTGAATTGTTGAGCGAAGAAACCGTCCTTATGAGAAAATAACGTTTCAAATTTAGCGTCCTCAAACATAAAAAAATGTGGTGAATTAGGGCCGAATGTATGTGTTAAGTCAACCCACTGTTTCGATTTTAATAATTGCAATGCTTGTAAAAGTTCATTAGACATCGATTTCCCTGCTTTCTGTAAAAATAGTTGTAAATAAAAAGGAGTCCCCTAATAGAAGAGGACTCCTGCTGCAACAACGGTAGTTCTTCTTCTCATCTTCAAGGCTGATCATTTTGCCAATTGGAATTAGCACCATACTGTTAGCTGGTTGCTGAGACTTCATCGGGCCAATCCCTCCGTCTCTCTTGATAAGAAAAGTAATATAAGAATTTTCAGAAATAACAATACAAACACTTTAGCATAGTTTTTTATAGTTTACAAGTTCACTAGGAATTTTCACCAATTCAAATTTAAGGTGACTCCACAACAATCATTATCAATAAGACGTATTCTAAAACTGTCTGGTGTATAGTTTGTTTCAAATTTCATCGTAATGCCTGTTGATGTGATTAATTTTTCAACCTCTGTTTTATTTGAAAGTTGAGCAGCATTCATTAAATCATGTGCGAATTGTTGGGAGCTATCTATTTTATCCGTAAGTAATTGGGCTTGCTGCATCATCGCCTTTATCCGTGATGCTGAAGCTTTTAATTTGTGTGTATCGACAGGTGGAAAAGGATTATTGGTCGGCATTGCTAGATGTTGCGAAAAGGGTCTAATGGCAAAATGATTAGCGATAGGCGATGTTGGATAATGATAGGGATGCACAAAATACGGATAAGGATTGTAATACAAGGTCATTCCTCCTATCCTATAACTGATATCCTATCTTATGTAGCAAAACGGCTTTCGGTGTTATTAGCAGTGCAATGTTTGTCCTAATCATTGAAAAAGGAAGCTAAAGTAAGCTTCCTTTTAGCCAAGTACATTCAAGACATCATCAATTTTTTTACTATGTGATAAAATGCCATAATTCATCCATGTTAAAAAGTCTACTTCATAGACACAGTTGCTTTTAACGGCTGCTAGGTTTTTCCAAGTAGGAGTTTTTAAAATAGCGCGTTCCTCATTTTCATAAATGGAATGTTGTTTATCAAAGGTAATAAATAAATGATCAGCATCTAATTGCAACAATTGAGCAAATGTCAGTTGTGCTTTACGTTGATTGTGCGGAATACTCCATACTAGTGAATGTGGCATTAAACCTAAGTCACGATATAAAATGGGGCCCGTATAGCCACATTCAGGACCCGCGTATAGAGTAATGCCAATGGCTGAAATACGGAGAAATGCTACACTTTGCCCATAAACAGATTTGCTAAGAATTCCTTTTGCTTGTTGTACTTTATCTTCATATTGTAGGATTACGTCTTGCATCAAGGAGGTTTTTCCTGTTAGATCTGCAATTTTAAATAAAGTAGATTGCCAATTCTCTCCAGGGTGTGAAAGATGGCAGACGGGGGCTACTTCATCTAAGTGCTGAAAGGATTCCCAACGCTCTACACCAGAATCTAACATAATTAAAGTTGGCTTATAGTAAAAGAGTCGATCCATTTCTCTATTTTGTACATCGATATCTGGCACTTTCTGTAGACCTAAATAGTCTTGTTTCCCCCATTTTGAATGACTGAATTGAGCAATTGGCGTAATCCCAAGCGCAACAAAGAAATCTTCTAAAAATGGTGCAAATACACGTATATGGCTGCTTTGATTTCTTCGATATTGTCCTGGAGAGATGCCAATATGTTCTTTAAAACGACGATTGAAATAATACTCATTATTAAATCCGACAGACTGGCTAATTTCAAATACTCGATCATTTGTTGTCATTAATAATTGCTTAGCTTTTTCAATACGAAGTTTAGTTAAATAGTGAAGAGGAATTTGTCCCGTAATATCTTTAAAAATGCGCGTATAATTCCATCTTGGTACGTCAGCTAGCTGTGCTAGCTGCTCAACCGTCCACTCTTTTTCAAAATGTTTATGTAAATGGTTAATGGACTGCTCAACAGATTGTCGATCATTTTTTTGCATCTGCTTGGGTATGGTTTGATGTAAGAGTAATAACATCAGCTCTTGAAAGTGTACATGCTGTTCAAAAATCGTGTGTTCATCCTCCGCTAACCGGTTCTGATAGATGACTTCTAGCAGTCTATGACATTGTGAAAAGGGGAGAAGATGTCGTTCGCTGATACTTGTAAAATGACTATATGAATTCTGACTATTGCTGAGATTGACAATGTTGAATTGTAACTGATAAAAACAAAGGTGTTCACTTTGAATGTGGATACTAACCGTGTTATTTGGCGGAATCAATATGCACTTTTCTTCACTAAAATGAATGGTGTCATGATCTATGGCTAGCTTTCCGCTACCATTCATTACGATAAAAAGTGTATAGAAATCACTACTAATCAATAACTTTTTTGACGGTTGAATTGAATAAGAGATATTTTGTAACGTATAAACATGTGTTAAGTTACCCATTAATAATTCACCCCTTTTTTTGAATTGGCAGAACAACACAAAGAAAGCCCCCGTTAAGAGCTTTCTTTGGAAAATTATTTGACGAACCATTTCTCTAAATCATCGTACTTTAGCAAGTTGGCTGTGATTGCGCCAGATTGCCAATACGTGCGATCAGCAATATAAACATGCCCATTTTTTACAGCAGGGAGTGTTTTCCATAGTGTACTATCTAACCATTTAATGGCTTCTTGGTTTTCTTTAGACTCCCATGTTCCGTTTGAAGGGAAAAGGATGATATGATCCGCATCTAATTCCGTGATAGCCTCTTCTGATAAAACCTCGTGAAACTCTGTCATATCACGGGCTAATGGATGTGGTGTTAAGTCTGTCTCTGTGTAAATATAGCCAGAGTAGCGATTTTTAATGCCAAATAACGCTAATGTATTATCTGCTACATTTAGTCGTACAACAGCAACTGTTTCGTCTCCTATTGATTCATCTAGTTTTGCTTTTAAATCGGAAACACGTTGCTCATATCGATCAACCATTTCTTTTGCTTTATCGGAAATATTTAAAACATCAGCTATTGTTTTCGCAATTTCACGTGGATCTTGTAGAATATCTTCTTTCAAGCGGTAAGTAGGCGCTATCTTTGAGTATTCATCATACTTTGCCTTGTCCGCGGCACCATCTACAATGATTAAATCCGGCATGGCTTGTAATAATGTTTCCATGCTACCAGTAATGTCGAACTCAGGAACATCTAATCCTAAATAGTCCTGTTTTCCCCAAGATGGGTGATACCATTGCACAACGGGTTTTACATCCAAAGCAGTTAAATAGTCTTCCAAATAGATAGCAGCTACACGCTGTGGATTTGTAGGAATTTGTACTTTTCCAAACTCGTCTTCTACAATTCTTGTATCTTTAGATGATTGTTCTTCTGTAGCTGTATCCTCTTTTACTTCATTTGAGCCACAGGCACCTAATACGAATATAAGTGCAAAGAAAACTACAAATGAAAAATATCGACCTCTACGCATTTTATTCACTCCTATAGATTTACTAAAACAGTAAGGGTATTCCCTTAAATTAGAATGATAATCATTCTCGTTTGGTTCAAGTAAATTATAGGATACTACATATCAACAAACAATACACATTCTCTACTACTTTTTTATACAAAATGAAATTCAGAGAGTTATTGTTTTTTGTTATCGAAAAGTAACCATAAAAGTGTAACAATTGCTGCTAGCATAACCATCAGGAATCCGTATATAGGCGTATGTGCCAACGATTGGTGGCGAATAATAAAGCCTCCGATATATGAGCCTAAAAATATGCCAATATTGAAAGCAGAAATATTCAATGCTGAGGCCATTGAAATTGCTGATGGTATATATTTTTCAGATAGTAGAACAGCATATAGCTGCAATCCTGGGACATTCATAAACATGAACAATCCCATTGTCAGCACCATTATTAATCCCATAATAGGTGATTCAAGAGTAAAGCCAATGCCAAGCAATGCCAATGCAAGTCCAACAAAAATAATAAAGATGGAACGTAGTGGATTATGATTAGCAAAATGACCTCCAAGAGTATTACCGATAGCTACACAAATACCATAGACAACTAGAATAATGACGACTGTATGTGGAGAATACCCCATATATTGCTCTAAAATAGGTGAAACATATGTGTAGACAACAAAAGCACCGCCGTATCCAATTGCGGTAATGAATAGTATTAAGATCATTCGAATATTGCCTAATACTTTGCCAATATCACGGATAGAGATGGGATTGCCTTTCGATAATTGGCTAGGTACTAAAAATGCATTACTAATTAAACCGACAATTCCAATGACAACAATAAAAATGAATGACATACGCCAATCTGTTACTTGTCCAATAAATGTACCGAGTGGGACACCTGTTACAGTAGCTAATGTTAAGCCAGTAAACATAAAGGCGATAGCACTTGCTCGTTTATTTGGTTCCACTACATCTGCTGCTATAACAGAAGCGATGGACATAAACACACCATGTGCTAATGCTGAAATAATACGTCCGATTAATAGTAATGCGAAATTAGGAGCTAAAGCGACTGCTAGGTTACCCACTATAAAAATGGACATGACAAGCAATAATACGGTTTTTCGACTAAGGCGGGATGTTAAAGCTGTTAGTAAGGGAGCCCCAACAGTTACCCCTAGTGCATATATAGAAACGGTTAAGCCAGCTGTGCTAAGAGAAATACCAAAGTCATCTGTAATTAATGGTAAAAGTCCGACACTGATAAATTCAGTGGACCCTATACCAAATGCACTGATAGCAAGTGCTAGTAAGGTAAGTTTAGCATTTGGCTTTTTTGATTTTGACATTTTACTACTATCTCCTTTGATTTTTTTTATTATGTGTAGTAATATTCATACATACCAAAAAGATGTGTAGAGTACTTTTAGTTACTTTTGGATATTACAGGAGGTTTACGATGCAAAAAGTTTATAATATTGGTGTTGAAGCAACACTAGAAGTTATTGGTGGTAAATGGAAACCAGTTATTCTTTGTCATTTAAACCACCATGGTAAAATTCGAACAAACGAATTTCGACGATTGATTCCAGGTATTTCACAAAAAATGCTCACAAACCAATTAAGGGAACTGGAGCAGGCTGGGTTAATCAATCGAAAGGTCTTCAATCAAGTACCACCAAAAGTTGAATATTCATTAACAGCCTATGGACAAGGAATGGAACCAATTCTGAACATGCTTTGTACGTGGGGTGAAAAACATGTTGAATTATTACAGGATAAAGGTGAAGATGTACTGTTAAAACAACGTGATGATGATATTGCCATGCAGCAAACATCATAATGAGGGGAGAAAGAGACTGTCATATACAAGACAGTCTCTTTCCTCTTTTTAATGCTTATAGAGCAAAGTCAAATTCATCTGGATTTGGTCCAACACGTTGTTCACGATTCATCTCATTGATTAATGCCATTTCTTCGTCTGTTAAAGTAAAGTCAAAGATATCAGCGTTTTGCATCATACGCTCTCTACGTACTGATTTTGGAATTGTAATCACTCCATTTTGTACATCCCAACGTAAAATAACCTGAGCATTTGATTTTCCGTATTTTGTTGCGATTTTTGAAATTGTTTCATCTTCAAGAAGTCCACCTTGCATTAAAGGTGCCCATGCTTCAAGTTGAATTTGGTGCTTGTCACAGAATGAACGAAGCTCCACTTGTTGTAGGCGTGGGTGGAATTCCACTTGGTTCACAACAGGTTTAATATGAGCAAATGATAATAAGTTATCCAAGTGTGCCACAGTAAAGTTACATACACCGATTGCTTTGATCTTGCCTTGTTCATATAGGTCTTCAAGTGCTTTCCACGATTCAGCATATTTATCTTTACCAGGCCAATGAATTAGATAAAGGTCTAAATAATCTAATCCTAAATTTTTTAGGCTCTCTTCATATGCTGCAATTGTTTCCTCATAGCTTAAACCATCGTTCCATACTTTAGATGTGATAAATAAATCTTCACGACGTAAGCCAGTAGATGCTAAAGCTTGTTTAATACCTTCTCCTACACCTGCTTCATTGCCATAAATAGCAGCAGTATCGATGCTTCGATAGCCAACCTCGATAGCATTTTTAACCATTTCTGCAGTAGCGTCATTTTCTACTTGAAAAACCCCTAAACCCATACCAGGCATCTGTAGGCCATTATTTAAAGTGATTGTATCTTGTAAATGAGTAATCATTTTTAGTCCTCCATGTTTTGTGATTATTGGATTGCTTACTCATTATGCTGCTAATAAACTCTCAAAAAAAGTACGTACTTTTTTGTGTCATAGAAACGTAGAGGTAACTTTTGTGAGCTGGCAATGATTAGAGGAGTAAAAATATTTATTGATGATGAACGATTACACCTGATTGGTCTTAACTACTAGTAAAAAATAACGAGTAGCCTACAAAAGGCTTTGGAGACAATTAAACAAATATTTTTCTTGCGGTAATAAAAGGAAATATACGTTCGGTAGAGAATTAAAGTAGTAATACTTTAAAAAGGGGATTTTGAAGATGAATCGTTTAAATTTAATTACATTAGGTGTTAAAGATATGGTGGAATCTCTAAATTTTTATCGAGAGGGACTGGGTTTTGAAGTGGTGGTATACGGAGAGGAGACGAATCCCGATGTCATGTTCTTTAATAATGGAGGAACAAAAATATCGTTATTTCCAATTGAACGTTTAGTCAAAGATATTAATGAATCCAATCCACCAGAAATTAGCCAAGGCTTTGGTGGAATCACGCTTGCCTATAATGGTAAATCAAAAGAAGAAGTGGATCGAGTCTTTGCATTAGCAAAAAGGTCGGGTGCAAAAATTATTAAGGAGCCCGTAACTGTATTTTGGGGTGGCTATAGTGGCTATTTTCAAGATCCAAATGGCTACTATTGGGAAGTTGCCTATGGCGACATGTGGCAGTTTGATGAGAATGATATGCTGATTATTCAATAACTGTTCAAAAAGAGAGCAAACTAACGTTTCTAATTTGTTCTCTTTTTTATTAATCGTTAACAATAATACTTCCTCATTAAATCCACAAAGTTTTGAGCGGCTTTAGATAAATAATGATTCTTCAGCCATACGAGTCCTACTGAGGTGGATAATTCTGCTGATGGAATTTTGTATGCATGAAGTGGTAAATCTCCATATTGCTTTAAAATAGTTTCAGGTACGATAGAGGAGCTAAAGCCAGCAGCGATCAAGTTCATTAACAGTGCCGTATCTGAGCATTCTCCAACAATGTGGGACTGCAACTGGAAGCGAGAAAATGCTTCTAATATCGAATAATGTACGCCTAAGCCTTCAGTGCTTGGTAAAAGGATTGGCCAATTTTGTATGTCAGCTAAAGATACATCGTGTTCTAAGAATTCGAATTTTTTGGATTGTATAAAGTAAAATGGTTCAGTGTACATATGAAGAACAGAGAAATCATCTAATTCTAAAGGTAAGCGAATGATGGCAAGTTCTACAACACGGTCCCTTACTAATTTACATAGATAAGAAGATTCGTTTTGTTGAATTTTATAAGTCACCTTTGGATAATATTGTTGAAATTGTTGTAGTAATTGAGGTAGCTCAACAACTGAAAATGTATTAATGCCCAATGTCAATCGACCATGAAGGCCTAATCCAATATCCTTAACCTCTGCTTCTGCCTCTTCCATTAATTGTGCAACCTGCAACGCATATTTATATAATGTCTTTCCCGCTTCAGTTACTTCAAAATACTTGCCGCTCCTTTCTACCAACTTTGAACCGAGTTCTTCCTCCATCGTTTTTAAATGCTGACTTAATGGTGGTTGAGAAATATGTAACCTTTCAGCCGCAGCAGAAATCTTTTTTTCCTCCACAATTGCTATAAAATAGCGTAGTTGTCTTATATCCAAACATAAACACCCCTCTATTATAGGTAAAACCTAAGTAAATTATATTTCTCTAATATTTTTAATATAGTTAGGGCCATGTTAGCATATTTATCAAAGAAAAAAGAAGTAAAGTTTCTTTTTTCGAGCACCTAAATGTGAAGCGAGCAACATCGATGAAAAAATAATTCCACTTTGATTAGGAGTATATGATTCTTGCATGCTTTGGGGCTTGCCTTGTAATACCGATTCCCTACACCTTTCTAAATGAATTTGAAGCAGTTGATAAAGTAGCAACGTATACTATAAAAGAGCAACTTTTATTAGTTGCTTTTTTCAATAAATCAACGTTTTTGAATTTCCTAAGAAAATAATTAACAGTTCCCCTATAATAACCATGTATGGAAATTATAAATTTCTAATTTTAGTTAAATGTATCAAGGAGGATGAACATTGATTCGTATATTGTACATAGAAGATGAAAAAGAAATCGGACAATGGGTAAGCAAGGAATTAACTGAACGAGGTTATGACGTGACATGGCTGGAATCAGGGGAGGGGCTTGAGCAACATATTAACTCAAAAGATATTGCTATATTGGATGTGATGCTACCTGGATTGGACGGTTTCTCCATAGGTAAAAGAATTAAACGGGAAAATAAAGACCTGCCAATTCTAATGTTATCAGCACGAACAGCTATTGAAGATAAAATTGAAGGGCTGCATTTTGCTGATGATTACCTAACAAAGCCATTTCACCCTGATGAGCTCGTAGCAAGACTGGAAGTATTATTAAGAAGATATCAAAAAAGTGATGATGTACTGACATTGCAGCACCTTAAAATTGATACGAAAGATATGCAAATAATCAATACGATTGATGAAGAAGAAATTCTTTTGACAGGAAAACAATTTTATTTATTACAATATTTTATTCGTCATTTAAATCAAATTTTAACGAAGGAACAACTCTATGAGGGTGTTTGGGGTGAGAGCTATATAGAAGGTGATAAAACACTCATGGTGCATATTCGTTACTTAAGAGAAAAAATAGAAATCAATCCTGCAAAGCCTATGATTATTGAAACAATCCGAGGCATTGGCTATAGGGTGAAACAATGAAATTTTTTCGATCATTATTAGCGAAATATATGCTCATTATTATATTAGCCATATCTATTGTGCAAATCTCCTATCTGGGTGTTGCTATTTTCGTATTAGGCATTACAAAGACAGGGACAGGAGATTTTTCAAGTGGAGTACTTGTAGAAAGTGATATTGAAGAGCAATGGCATGCACAGGCTAAAAATATGACCAATGCAACAGATGGTGCGATTACGCAGTTATTTCAAAAGTGGCAAGAGCAATTTCCTACGGCTTCTATGTTTTGGGTAAGTGAAGAGGGGAACTTACTGACTACATGGAATGTGAAGGATCAGTTACCAGCAAAGTGGACACCAGCCTATACAACTCAATTTATAAAAGAACGTTATGGAGATGATCCATTTACTGTTATTGCCTTCTTAGGTGATGATATATCAAATGGCTTTATTGTATTAGAGATTCCAAGGGTAGCATTTAATCCTCCACTTATAAAGGTCTATGATAACTATGGTAACTTTTTATTTTTTGGTGTTATTGCAGTTATTTTCTTTTTTATTGTAGTTTCGCTTTTATTTTTCAAGGGAATTCGAAAAAGACTATTACATCTGCAAGAGGCGATGGAAATACGTGATGTAGATGGTCTACCTATTGAAATTCAGGTGAAAAAACGAGATGAGATTGGGCAATTGGAGCATAGTTTTAACAGAATGGTTTGTGAACTGCGAGACAGTAAACAACGTCAACAGAAGGAAGAACAGCTAAGACGTGAACTGATTGCTAATTTATCACATGATTTACGGACACCTTTAACGAAGGTAAGAGCTCAATCCTATACAATTAGCAAAGAAGCGTTATCTGAGGAAGGGAAGCAGGCATTAAAGGCTATGGACACATCCATAGTGAATATTGATGCTTTAATTGAAAATTTGATGTCCTACACACTGCTTATGGCAAGTAAATATAAATTTGAACCGAAAGACATCAATGTTATCCGATTTGTAAGGGAACATCTAACGACATGGTATCCAGTTTTCGAGCGAGAAGGTTTTACAATCGATATTGAGCTACAGTCATTTGAACCTGTTGAATGGCGTGTTGATCCATTATGGTTAGGGAGAGTATTTGATAATATTTTCCAAAATGTACTGCGCCACGCAAATAGTGGTAAATATATAAGTGTAAAAACCGAATCGACGGCGTGTTATACAGCATTTATTGTTGAGGATCATGGTCAAGGGATGAAAAATGAGTCGAATGCAAAGGGCGCCGGAATCGGCTTGTCAATTGTTGATGTCATGATAAAGGGCATGCATCTTGAATGGGATATCCATTCCGATCACTCTGGTACTAAAATTATCATAAAAAAATCTGCGAAGCGGGAGAAATAAATGCTTCGCAGATTTTTTTATGATAGAAATGATTTTTTAAACAAAATTTAAACTTAGCCCATACCTTTTTTTAAACTTCCCTTTTTAAGATAGTTAAAGAGGTGAGGACATTGGAATATATCGTACAAACACAAAACTTATCAAAAAGCTTTGGAAAAGAGCAAGCTGTATCAAATTTGAACTTGCAAATACGCAAAGGTGAAATATATGGATTTTTAGGTCCGAATGGGGCAGGTAAAACGACTACAATTCGAATGCTTCTAGGTTTAATGAAGCCCTCTTCTGGAACAATTAAAGTCTTTGAAAAGAATATTACGAAGGAACGTATCCAAATTTTAGCTAAGATTGGTTCGTTGGTGGAAAACCCTTCTTATTATCCACATTTAACAGCATATGAGAATCTAGAGGCACTAAGAAAAATACTAGGTGTACCGAAAACTCGAATCGATGAAGTTTTGGAAATTGTCCGTTTGAAGGAAGCTGCCCATAAAAAGGTCAAAGGTTTCTCTTTAGGAATGAAGCAACGTCTTGGTATTGCTGCTGCTTTACTACATAGTCCTGAATTACTTATTTTAGATGAACCAACGAATGGCCTAGATCCTTCAGGCATTATAGAGATTCGTAATTTAATTAAAAGATTACCAGAGGAATATGGCATGACCATTATAATCTCCAGCCATTTATTATCAGAGATTGATCAAATGGCAACACAAGTTGGGATTGTTTCGAAAGGGAAATTAATTTTCCAAGATTCTATTGAGGCTATGCGTCGATTTGCCCAACCAAAGGTTACCTTTAAAGTAAACGATGGTGAAAAAGGATGGCGCTTCTTATTAGCAAATGGTATTAAGGCAGATTATCAGGGTGGTGTGATTTTCTTAGAAGAGTGCTCGGATGAAAAGGTTGCTCATATTGTCCAAGTTCTTGTTCAGGAGGGTATATCGGTATTCCGAGTCGAGGAAGAGAAACGTTCATTGGAGGATATATTCCTCCAAATGACGATGGGAGAACAGGGGATATGATGGGAAAGCTATTAACTGCTGACTTCTTAAAAATCAAACGTAAAGGATTATGGCTTCTAACGCTTATTGGCCCTTTAGGGGTGGTTGCTCTGCAAATGGTCAATTATGGAGTAAGAAAGGATTATCTCTTACAGCAAAGTGAGGATGATTGGGGCTATTTCTTATTAAATGTGCATTCATTTACACCGCTTGCCATAGTCTTGGGTATTGCCATTCTTACGTCATTCATAGCAAGCATTGAAAATGAGACCAATGCTTGGAAGCAGCTCATTGCATTACCTGTTTCGAAATTAACCGTGTATTTGTCTAAATTTACGTTGTTAGCTATCTTACTATTCTTCGCCTCAACGTTATTAATGTTTTTTACGCTGAGCTACGGGTTGTTTTTAGAATTAGGTGACACGGTACCTTACATGGAGCTAGCCAAATATAGTTATTTCCCTGCTTTTGCAGCATTACCTATCTTGGCACTTCAATTGTGGATAGCGAGTGTAAGTCATAATCAAGGGATTCCTATAACTGTAGGCATTTTTGGGGTGATTTTTGCCTATTCTTCCTATGTTCTTCCAGATTGGATGATATGGAAATGGCCATCATTGATGAACCAATGGAATGAGCCGATGATCAATGTCTTATTAGGCGTAGGAATTGGTATCTTACTCTATATTATCGGCATGGTTGATTTTGCAAGAAGGGACGTGAAATAATGATTGCTTTACTTCAAGCTGAGTGGTTTAAGTTACGTAAATCAAAAATGGTACCAATTATTTTAGCAGGACCCATGATTGGACTTTTTATAGGACTATCCGCTAATTTAGAGGACAACATGCAGGGGATTGAAATCAATGAGTGGTATATATCGTTATTTTCGATGAATTTAACATATGCTCTATTATTTTTACCTCTTATTTCTGGTGTTTTTACCAGTCTTATTTGTAGGTATGAACATCAGTCTGGTGGATGGAAGCAACTTTTAGCATTACCAGTAACAAGAGGGAAAGTATTTGTAGCTAAATACATATTGATTATGCTGCTTGTTTTAGCAATGCAGATATTGTATTTAGGCTCGGTCTTTGCTGTTGGGATGGTAAAAGGCTATACAGATTCTTTTCCTATGGAGATTGTTTGGAAAAGCATAGTAGGAGGCTGGGTAGCGACATTGCCATTAGTAGCCTTGCAATTGTGGATGTCCATTATGTTTAAAAGCTTTGCTGCTCCATTTGCTGTTAATGTCATATTTACTTTACCATCAATTTTAGCAGTGAATTCTGAAAGAATTGGTCCGTATTATCCTTGGGCACAACCCTTTTCGATGATGTATATAGGGGGCAATACAGACGATGTATTCTTTGTACCGTGGGAGCAATTGTTAACCGTAGTAGGTGGCGGATTCATCGTATTTTTCCTCGGAGGATATTACTATTTCCTGCGAAAATCTATTTAAGCTAAAAGGAGAATGAGAATGCTGAAACGTAGCTTACGTTTTTTAACTGCATCGATGCTATTAGTAGCTTTAGTAGGATGTGGACAGAGAGAGGCAGTAAAAGATGCCGCACAATATACGAATGAAATTAAAGATATCAACATTCCTGATGATGTAAAAATTATTGGTTTTGGGGAAGCAACACATGGCAATATCGAATTTCAAACATTAAAAAAAGATGTATTTGAAGCGATGATAAAAAATGAAAATGTCCATGTTTTCGTTTTAGAAGGAGATTTTGGTGGGGCCCAGCAGATAAATCAATTTATCGAAAACGGTGTCGGAACGGCGGAGGAAGCTATAAAAGCGTTAGACTATGGCATCTACAAAACAGAACAAATGGTAGAGTTTGTGCAGTGGATGCATGACTATAATCAGACAGTTGATGATCAAGATAAAATTTACTTTTATGGAAATGATATGCAACGCTATGATTACAGCAAAAAGGGGTTACTTGATTTTTACGCCAAGGTACATGCTGACAATGCACGAAAGTTCACGACTAAGCTAGAGCATGTTTCCAACAAAACGATGAGAGATTTATCGGATAGTCAGCTACTTGAGCTTGATAAAACGATTGATACAATAATCAACGATTTACAATCAAACAAAGCGATGTATGAGAAAAAATCTTCAAAGGATGAATTCGCATTTGCTGTTCAATATGCGCAAATTATGAAGCAGCGTACGCAATTATTTTTAAATGATGGTAATTATATGAATTTACGGGACGAATATTTAGCTGAAAATTTACAATGGATTGTTGAATATGAAGCAACACAAGGTCATGATAAAGTATTAATGTCTGCTCATAATGGTCATATTGAGAAAACTTCTGCTACGATGGCAGGCTATCAATCGATGGGGCATTATTTAAGTGAGATATATAAAGATCAATATTTTGCGATTGGCACAGACTTTGTGAAAAATACATTCCAGGCACAAAATGGGTCTGGAGCACGAAAGGAATATACGATTGAGCATCACAATGCTTTAGTGGATGCCTTTAGTGACATTGATAATAACATCTTTTATGTGGATTTTGAAGCTGCCAAACAATCGAAGGAGCTGGCGAATATTCTTTCCAAAAAGCAAAGAATGGGCAATATCGGCGATGATTTTCGTCCGTGGTATAAGCTGACACAAATGCTGTACACCATTAAAATGACACCTGAGGAAGCTTATGATGGTCTCATCGTTGTGCAAGAAGCAACACCAACAAAAATAATTGATTAAGCTAAATTTAGCAACCTCCATCAAAAAATCTGTTTCCTTCTCCATTATGATAAAGATGAGGTGAGTAACATGGAGTATAGTCAAGCGACACAAAGAACTATTGCCTATATCGAGGAGCAATTGATGGAAGAAATTTCTTTTGAATGTCTTCCTAATACTGCTGGCTATTCGAAGTACCATCTAAGCCGAATTTTTAAGCAAGAAACGGGAATTACGATTGGTGAATATATTCGTATACGTCGGCTAGCTATGGCAGCGAGTTATTTGATGTACTCTAATGTATCGATATTAACGATTGCTGTTACACTTCAGTTTCAATCACAAGAGGCTTTTACAAGAGCCTTTAAAGAAGTTTATGCTTTACCACCAGGGAAGTATCGAAAAGTAATGCAATCATTAAATATGATGGAGGAGGAACATTACATGGAAACAGTTGAACAGGTTAAAGGTTGGGTGTTGAGTGGTGCTAATCCAGAATTGTATAAATTTCATACAGATGACAAGGTATTTCATTCAGGGAAGCGTTCAGGAGTATTGTATTCCACAACTGCCTCAGCAAATCATGGTCAATTTGCTACAATGATGCAGGGTTTTCAGGCAGCTGACTATAAAGGGAAACGCTTGAAAATGTCATGCTACTTAAAGACGGCAGATGCTACAAAGTGTGGTGCATGGATGCGTATTGACAATGGTACAGGTGATACGATTCAATTTGATAATATGGATCAACGCCCTGTGACAGGTTCTACTGAATGGAATCATTATTCTATTGTCTTAGACGTACCTGAAGAAGGTAATTCCATTTATTTTGGTGTGTTACTAATTGGTTCGGGTAAAGTCTGGGCAGATGGCTTCCGTTTTGAAGAAGTTGACAACAAGGTACCCTCAACAAATATGCTTACGCAGGAACATTTATCAAATCATCCTACTAATCTAGACTTCAGTATGGAGTGAATCAGACAGCACTGACAAAAGTGCAAGATGACTTTTTTGAATAACGTATTGATTACCTCTAATTTGTTAAAGATAACAAGGAGGAGGTGTGAGACGATGGCACAAGAAATTCTTTGTGAAGTCAATAACTGCACATTTTGGGATTCTGGTAACAAATGCACAGCTGAAAAAATTTATGTTGTCAGCCAAAAGGGACAACATGCTTCCAACAGCGAGGAAACAGACTGTAAAACATTCGAACCTGAAACGCATTAATGCCAAAAGGGTAGCCATGTATATGGTTACCCTTTTTCCTTGTCTTTATTAATAAATATCTACCTTTTCTTTGTTAAATAAAAGAGCATGGGCATTTTTTACTTTTTCTTCTACATAATCCAGTGAGTATTTACCAACAGAATCTGTTAAATCCCCAATTGCCCGCGACAAGTTATCAATAATCGGAATTAATTTGTGCATTTCTGTGCGATGCTTTTCTTTGTGCATCTCATCCATAATTTCATATGCAAGACGTTGAATCTTCCTTAGTCGCAATTTCTCAGATTGCATTGAATCCTCCTTATTGAACCAATTTATGATGTCTAATTATATGAGCTACAATAAGGTTTCATGAATAATGTTCTTTAGAAATAATTGCTCGTGTTATGAAGGGCTAGCGCAATTTCCCTTATGCCAACATCAATCTTGGATTCGTCTATATTCGATACATTTAGTTTGATAATACGTTCCCGATAAAATGCATCTAAATAATTGCGTTTAATAGGATCTAACAAAATATTTTGTTGTGCCAAATGATCAATAATCTTAGAAGTATTCACCTGTCTCGGTAGAATGATATGGCTATGCATACAGATTTCCTTTGAGGATTGATAGTCTGCCAGATGAGTTGCTATAGATTGTTGAAGTTGATTTGCTCGGCTTGCATAAGCTTCACTGACTTTCTTCTGATAACGTTCAAACATACCACTTTTCAAGTAGAGCTCTAATGCAGCTTGGGAGATCATGGAGCTATCAATATCAGTGGTATTTTTATACTGTTGAAAGGTATTAATCAAAACATTTGGTAATACAGCAAGTCCGATACGTAAGCCAGGAAACATAATTTTAGAAAAGCTTTTTAAATAAATAACCCGATCCTGTGTATCCTCCGTAAATAGGGGATCTATTTTTGTATTTTGCTCAAAATCCGCTAAATAATCATCTTCAACTATATACACATTATATTTATAGGCAAGTTTTCGTATTGAATCCTTTTCTTTTTTACTATAGGAAGTTCCTAGAGGGTTGTGCAGACGTGGCATCGTATAAAAAAACTTTATGTCGTGTTTACTAAAAATGTTTTCTAATTCATCTAAATCAATGCCATCCGTTGTTCTTTTGATGCCCATTGCCGGAAGTTCATAGGTTTTTAAATAATCCATATACAAATGATAGCTAGGTTGTTCCACTAAGATCGTTGAGCGACCATTTGGAAAGGGCATTATACTTAGCAAGGATAGAGATTGTTGGACACCTGAAGTAATGAAAATATTTTCTTCCTTTGTAAACAGTTGATAGCTTGTTAATAGTTTTTTTGCTTCCGCTATTAATGACGGTAGGCCTTTTGGTGTCCCATATCTAAATAAATCTGCTTGGTATGTGTCGATGGCCTTATTAATACAATGCTGAAAATCTTGATAAGGGAATGCATGCCAATTGGGCGAAGATGTAGCAAAATCTATGTAATTTTTCATTTTTGGTTGGATGGGCAGTTGATGATCAACAACATAGTAGCCACTTTTAAGAATTGAATAGATAAGATGCTGATCCTCCAGTTTTTTTAAAGATGCTAAAATCGTACTCTTACTACAGGAAAATTGCTGTGATAACTGGCGAATCGAGGGGAGTTTTGCCCCTGCTTGAAGTGAGCCTGTTTGGATCTGAGTCAGGAGCTGAGAATAAATCCATTCGTATTTAAGCATACATAACCTCCAGCACATCTGTATCGGTACAGATGTGTTTTTTTTATATCGTCAATAAGTTCTCTATTTAATACGATAACTATACCGGCCGGAATGTTTAAAGAAGGAGTACGATCCTATGTCAGAAAATAGAAATGCCTATATAGCAGCAATAATTTATGCATTTGTCATTGGGCTCTCATTTATGTTTGTGAAAGTTACGTTGACTGTAGCAAGTCCTATTGATATACTTGCACATCGTTTTACTTTTGCATTCATCGGTATTGTTATAATCATGGTAATGACAAAAAATAAGCTAATAATGAACATGCAGGACATACTAAAAATATTACCGTTAGCCATCTTGTATCCAATTGCTTTTTTTACGTTTCAAGTGCTTGGACTTGCTAAAATTTCCTCATCAGAGGCGGGAATTATTCAAGCGACAATTCCTATTTTTACATTAGCATTGGCAGGTTTATTGTTAAAGGAAAAAGCTACTCGGGGTCAACTTGTATCTGTAAGTTTGTCCGTACTTGGTGTCATCTATCTGTTAATGATGAATGGAGCAAATACTACTACAGGAAATGTCATAGGAAGTGGATTTATTTTACTATCAGCGATTGCGACATCACTTTATAATATTTTTGCTAGAGGGCTTACCAAGAAATATTCTTTACTAGCATTAACATATGTCATGACATTGTGTGGATTTGTTATTTTTAATGGAATGGCTCTTGGAAGTCATATGATGAATGGAACACTCAATGAATTTTTTAAGCCATTAACACATGCTCATTTTGTCTTCGCTATTTTATATTTAGGTATACTATCTTCACTTGGTACATCCTATTTATCTAATTATGCTTTATCTAAATTGGAAGCATCTAAAATGAGTGTCTTTAGCAATTTTGCAACACTTATTACTATTTTGGCAGGGGTCTTATTTTTACAGGAAGATTTCCATCTATATCATCTTATTGGTGGCATCATGATTATTATTGGTGTGATAGGGACGAATTATTTTGGGCGGAAAAATGTAGAACAAGTGAGATAATGAATAGGAACATTTAAATCGGAGCTATTTAGAAAACGGGGTATAATAATCGTTTATAAATGACTTTCTAAATTAGGAGGTTTTTATGGGGAAAATTTATGTCATTAGACATTGTCTAGCACAAGGACAATCACTAGATGCACCCTTAACACAGAAGGGAATAGAGCAAGCAAATAGTTTAGCTGAATTTTTCAAGAATCTAAAAATTGATCGAATTGTATCTAGCCCTTTCTTACGAGCAATCCAATCCATTGAACCATTAAGTAGCAGAGAAAGTATAACGATTGAAATTGATGAACGTCTTTCGGAGCGCCTTTTAAGTACTAGAGATTTTCCAGATTGGTACGAAAAATTACAGGCGACATTTGTTGATATGGATTTAAAATATGATGGTGGAGAATCCAGTAATGAAGCGATGCATCGAATTGTAGACCTTGTAAAAGATGCATTTGCTCAGGATGTTGATAATACATTAATTGTGAGTCATGGCAATATCATCTCTTTGCTACTGAAGTATTATGATAAGGATGTTGATTTTCACTGTTGGAAAAATTTAAGCAACCCAGATGTTTTTCTACTAAGCCCTAAGCATAATGGAGTAATGATAGAGCGAATATGGGATTCCCCGTATAATGAAGGCTAATATTAAGTGGTATGGTAGGAATTGTTTCTTGCCATACCTTTTATAGTGAAGGAGAGTAAGATGGAGACGATATTAAAAGAAATTTTAAGATGGGTTAAACAAGCTGATAAAAAAATCATAATCGGCATTTCTGGTCATGGAGCTGCTGGAAAAACGACATTTGCCAAAAAACTTATACATGCTTTAGATCAAGATGAAGTGAATTATTTAAATACTGATCCGTATATTGTGAATTCTGATATTCGCAAACAAACTATACTTGATTATACATATCAAAATGAGCATCATCGTTTTAAAATGACGGCTTGTCATCCCGCTGCTCATCATCTGCCATCATTGGAGCGAGATGTTCAGATGATAAGAGTAGGACTCGATTTAATGACAATCGATACACATTATATGAAAAGTACATTAATATCTTCGAAAAAACAGATCACGATAGTAGAAGGAATGTGTGTAGCATTTATAGATCCGCAGTTATTCGATTTAAAGATTTATTTTTATACGGATGGGGCTACAGAGCTTAAGAGAAGATCAGATCGTGATGTGCTTGAAAGAGGGACAGATATAAATTATTTAAAACAATCACATGATGAGCGACGTATTCAATATGAATTATTTATGCATCCACATTGCCAACATTTTGATATGGTTATTAAAACTCAGGATGATGAAATCCTTATTGAAAAAAATACACTTGTAAAATAAATGAGGGCCTTCTGCACTTTGACTAGCGGAAGGCTCCTAACTTTAGTATTGAAATTTTACACGAACAGTAGCATCAATAGCAATTTGTCCCTGTTCTATAGGCGTGATTCCCGAGGATACAGCCATAGAGCGATAAAGGATAGGTGTGTTAGCCTGCTCTTCCACAATCTCTACAGGGAGTGGCTGCAAAGGCAGGTGCATAGTTTCTGCTATTGTTTTCGCCTTCAATTGAGCATTCTGTAGCGCTAAACTTAATGCTTGCTGATAGTAAGCATCGGTATGGTCCATTTTGAACTGAATATTGGTTATTCGATTTGCCCCATTTTCTACAGCCGTATCAATGATTAAGCCCAAATCATTGGTATCCGAAACGTTGACGGAAATGGCGTTGACTACTTCATAGCCATTAAAAATTTGTTTGCCATCTTCGAAATTATATAGTGGTGTGATTGTATAACTAGCCGTTTGAATTTGTTCTCTTGGAATACCAAGTGCGATAAGTGATTGCATAACTTCATTCATGATTGCCGCATTTTCCTGTTGAGGACCTTGTACATGGTTGCCCTGTGTTTGGACTTCAATTTGTAATTGTACAGAGCTTGGTGTAGCCATTACCTGTCCATAGCCGATTACAATCATAGTACGTGATGGATGATGTGTTTGTTGATTGACCTGTGCATAGTACATCTAATACCACCTTTCATAGGTTATATAATCATGCTATGCAAAAATATTTAGGATTTGTTTATTCTTTTTAAAAATTTGTCATGGAGCTTTGTGAATAGAAGTAAAGCTAAAATAGCTCCCAGCAAGGCTAAAAACATGTCCCATTGTGCATCCCATTTATCTCCCTGCATGCCTAAAAAATCCTTTGCTCCTTTACTTCCCTTCGAGATTCTTGTACTTAACCATTCAATGATTTCATAAAAAGCAGCAATTGCGAGCAGAATACTGATCGTAATACCTGTAAGCCAAGCTCCTTTTGTAAGTGGTGTTTTCCTGATTAGTATTTCCCTTATTACGATGGCTAATAAACCTTTTAAAAAATGGCCAAACCTATCATAGTGATTACGTTGTAAATGAAATTCATCTTTTATCCAATTAAAAAGAGGGACTTCCGAATAGGTATAATGCCCACCTATAAATGTCAGGATCGACAAGAGAGCGATAATAAAATAAGAAAATGTGGTGAAGCGGAATTTATGATAAATGCAAACAACGACTGTTATTGCAACAATTCCAGGACTAACTTCAGCTAGCCAATCTAAATAGGAGGACGGCTTTATAACAGACCAGATGAAAACAATTAAAACAATAATAAGTAAGGTGGCGTGTATTTTAACATGTTGCCTACTATTCATACTAACAACTCCCTTTGTCCCACAGTATGGGAAATGGGGAAATTGCTTATTCAAATAGTTAGCAAACAAAAAAGAAAAGCGTCTAGTTGACGCTTTTTTAGCCAATTAGATCATTTTTAAAAGTGCCTCTACACCAGTCATTCCTTCTGTAATACCAAGCTGTTCTGCTTCATATGTTACAGATTCTAATGGAGCTGTTAATAGCTCGTCAATTGTTTTCACGCCTACTGCACGACCAGCAATAATTTTTCGATCAACTAAGCGACTATTTAATAGGCCGACATCTAAAGCACCACACATAATGTAGCCTGTATCATTAGAAATAGTTAGTAATGTTGTTTTAGGTAATTGAACAACTACTGCAGTGAAGAAATGCCCTTTAATCATAATAGGTTCAATTGTCACCATTGAAATCACTCCTTTTCTCTATATACATATGGTGAAGGCTAGCAAGGTGTTCGACATTTTCATGAAAAAAAACTAAATATGTTGCTAGATGTATAAGGATGAAAGGAATTAGAGGGGAAGCATCGGAGGTACTTTATAACAAAAAGGAATCTACTCAAATGAATAGATTCCTTTTATCCTTTATTATCTTGTATAAGAAAGCAAAGCAGTTTCTTTAAATTTATGTAATGCATTTGTTGCCTCACGTTTAGAACTATACTCAAACATGCGATAAGTGTTTTCTTCAAATACTGTAATAATCCACATATATGTCATCCCCTTTATTGTGTTGCATAACATTTATATATTTATAATAACTGTTATATATCAGATTTGATTTAATTTTACATCAATAAATAAAAAAATAAAGTACTATTCAAAGATTTTCACATATTGTTCAAAATTATAAAGAACGTTTAAAATTTTTTTGAAATAATTAAAAGGAGAAACAGACAATCCTTCACAAGTATATTTCCGGGTAATTCGTAAATAGTAAGTTGACGGAGTTCTGTGATTTCGGACTTGGGAGGTGATGCTATGACACGTAATTACGTATTCATTTTTATGGTTTTCTTTTTAATCATCTCGGGATTTTTAGTGCAGGAAGGCTACGCAGATAGAGGTCGTCCTTATTATGAGGAGACAGGTGAAGTTGTTTGGGATATCAATACAGAGGATAAAATTGTTGCACTCACCTTTGATGATGGTCCACATCCTAAATACACAGCTGCTGTGCTAGATTTATTAGCAAAATATGATGCAAAAGCCACCTTTTTTATTATTGGAAAAAATGCAGAAAAATATCCAGAGCTTGTTTTACGTTCTTATACAGAAGGCCATGAATTAGCAAATCATACGTATACACATCCATTTAAAGTTTCCATCAAAAAATTGCAAGAGGAGCTTCAACAGACAAATGACACGATTTATAGTATTACTGGTTTTTCCCCAGTTTTATTCCGTCCCGTTGGTGGAAATTACACGGATGCTATGATTAATGCTGCTGTTAAGGACGGCTATAAGGTAGTAATGTGGTCCTGGCATCAGGATACGCAAGATTGGAAAGAGCCTGGTGTAAGGAAAATTGTGCAAAAGGTAATGAAGGGAACAAGGCCTGGAGATGTTATTTTATTTCATGATGGTGGCGGGAACCGTACACAAACAATTCAAGCACTAGAAGAAATACTACCTGCATTAAAAAAGCAAGGCTACACATTTGTTACAATATCCGAGCTGATTGAAAGCAAACAGCAACAAGAGCAAGTTCAATAATGAAAAATGAGCCATCTCAACAATGTTTGAAATGGCTTCTTTTTCACTTAAATAAAAGGTTTGAATTAGAAGAAAATAATTGGAGCTAGCGCAATACCTAAAATTGTTCCTAGAGCAATTCCATAGCCAAAACCTTCTCCTCCATACCCTCCAAATCCCCAAAACCCTAAACCATAACCACTATATCTTCTATCAGGTAGAATCCATACCTGTCTTCTATCTACCCTTGTGATTTCTCCAACATGTACTTTACCAGATGAATCCGAGATTCGAACACGTTTACCATGATATTTACAGCAAAGACTATAAGCATCAGCTGGATTCACACATATCCCTCCTTTCATTATCATTACAAGCTAATATATGCGATTTGATGCATTTATCACTAGCCGATTGTCTATTTAAGACATATGCTGTGAAGAGGTGATAATATGGCAGTTGTGTCAACGGATAAGTGGTTAGATGAATTTGTAAGTGCTAGAAAATCAACTAGAAAGGATGAGCGAACAAGCTTACAATGCTCGATTCTTTGCGGTCGATTAGTCAAACTATTTCGAGATGGGCTTCCAGAAGAAATTCACTATACATTACAGCAACAGGGTCTTTTTTTACCTCATGAGGAAGTCGATGTTGAAAAATTAAAGAGGCAAAAAGTATGGGCCAGTGTACAGCAGGAGTTCCTATACTTACAGAGGAAATGGAATGGCCCATCAATACCAATTTATATTTTCCCAATTACTCAGCAGCAAATGATAACCAATAAAAATGGTGTCGCTTATCCTCATTCGCTTTTTTTATTTGTGGGTGATTTAGAAAAGCAGGAGCTTCAAGCATTATTTGCTCATGAATATAACCATGTTTGTCGTATACACATATTAAAAAAAACTTTAGATGATATGACTTTATTGGATTCTCTCATTTTAGAAGGCTTAGCAGAAGATGCGGTGAAAGATTTATACGGAGAAAGGTGGATTGCTCCTTGGTTACAATCCTACTCAGAAAAAGAACTTTTAGCTTTATGGGAGCATCATTTTTTACCGAATTTACAACTTCAAGGAATCAAACAACATCATCCATTTCTATACGGGGGGGCCCTTCCACCATGGATAGGCTACTGTATAGGCTACAAAATTGTGCAGTCGTATAAAATGAACCATTCATGCCAACATCCCTTGTTCATTTCAAGCCAAGATTTACTTACTGGTTCGAATTTTCCGCTACAATAGAGAAAAGGAGTGATTGTTGTGTCCAATGAATTAAAAAATATATTATTACCAATTGTAGACTCATCAACAAGGGTGCTCATTGTTGGATCCATGCCAGGAAAACAATCGTTAGAGAAACAGCAGTACTATGGCAATCCACGCAATCACTTTTGGCCTATTATGGGTGAGTTATTACAGATAGCGATTCCAAATGATTATACAGAGAGAATAGCCTTATTAAAAAACAATGCAATCGGTCTTTGGGACACGATTGCAACTTGTGAACGTGAAGGAAGTTTAGATGCAGCGATACGCAATGAAAAGCCCAATGATTTTCAAACCCTTTTTGAACAATACCCTAATATTCAATTAGTGCTTTTTAATGGAGCGAAAGCATTTGAGGTTTTTAAAAAGCATATTGGCTTAGGGCTTCTAGAAGGACGAGCCTATAAAAAAATGCCATCAACAAGTCCAATACCAGGGAAAAATATTAAAACGTTCACTGAAAAGCTAGAGGACTGGCGGATTATCCAATCCTATTTAACCTAATCAACAGGGCGAGATTAGCGTGATGAAGTAGCTGCTTTGGGGTGAATACTATTCCTTGTGCTTTTAAACCATTGATAAAAGAGAATATACACAAGAAGGATTTCAATAGCATCTCCACCGTAGTACATGATCTTAGCACCTAGTTCTGCCTCAGTGGATGGTACATGATGAGGCGGATTTGCAAAAATAAATTTTGCCAATATGGCATGAGCAGCCAATGCTACTACTAATGTAAGGGATCGAAAAACATAAGAGTATGAATGTGGAGTAGGATCAATATAAATAAAGGCAATAGTAAACAAATAACCCGCTAGAAAAATATGGAGATGAATGAATACATATAGTAGTATATGTTCATGCATCAAATTGAAAAGTGAGGTTGTATAGAGTAACCATAGGCCTCCTACATTTAGAATAGATGCCATAATTGGATGACGAATAAAACGAACATACGGATTTTTTAATATCCGAGAGAGAATACGTGCCTTGTTTACTGGTAAGGTTCTTAACAGTAGAGTCATGGGTGCTGCTAATGCCATAAGTAATGGTGCCAGCATGCCAAGCAATAAATGTCCTATCATATGTGCGTCAAAATGAATATGACTAAGAGTAGCCAATGGGCCAATTAATGTAATCAGAGCACAGACATTTCCAACAATCCAACAGATAGTGCGGAAATGAGGCCATTGTTTTTTATGTTGATTCGAAATAATAACAGCGAGGATATAGCCTATAAGAACTAGAACAAATGGCAAGGCCAGTAGAAGCTGAACCATAATAGGAAAGTTTTGAGCATGAACATCGTGAGAATGCAAGATGCGCCACCTCCTATTGATCTTTTTGATTTGTTTGGAGCAGTAAGACAATACCGATAATTATTAATAGCGCCGCCAAAATGTTCCAAACGATATCATAGGGAAGTATTTCAACATTGTAACGAATTTGGTGAAGTTTCATGAATTTATGTTGTATAATTCCATCGTAAAGCTGAAATGAGCCTGCTCCAAGAAAAATACCGCCTAGCCATCTTTTTAGCCAAAACCCATGTTTTCTATGTAGATCAGCCAATAAAAAAGCAGATCCAATCGTAGCAAAAAAGCTGAATGCATGAAATAAACCATCTGAAACTAGTCCAATAGCTGCTGTAGACTTATCATAGAAATGATGCCAGTGTAATAATTGGTGAAAAATCACCTCATCTATAAATGCAACAACCCCAAGCCCAAATAAAATCCCAGTCCACATGTTACGCTGCTTATATTGAAAGCGATTTTCATGCTTATGTTTTTGTTCTTCATACATATTGGTCGTATCCAATCCTATCACCTCAAGCTGATTTTCTTTTAGTCTACCCCTGAGATGAGCTCTTAAACAAATATCCCTTAAAACAGTCATTTGTCAGAGGGAAGTAAGGATGATTGCCAGCTATTATAGTAAGAGCCAGCAGGACTGTAAAAGAATTTGAAGTGATGCTTCTCAGCTAAAGCACGGCTTTTTGCTTCTTCTTCAAAACCAATTGTCATCACTTGTGTACCAAATTTATTGCGTATGTGGACAAGCTGTTGCATCATATCGAGTGACCATTCATCTTTTCCTACCACAGGATATGAAAAATCCTCCCACATAATAAAATCAACATATGGTGCTGTATAATCGGCGAGTGTTTGAAATCCCCAATTTTGAGCAACAGATATATTTGGATGTCGTTTTTTGATTTGTTGGATAAAAGATAACATGGCTTCATTTTGCCACTTTTGTTCATCTTCAGGTAAATAGGAATTGATATTACCAACCGTATCTAAAAACACACCGTCTAAGCCTTTCTGAACAATTTGCTGCTCTATTTCTGCTAGCAAAATGTCTTGATAGTGCGTAGAAGTCAAATCCATTAAAAAAGAATCCCATTTGGCAAAATACATTCTTTCACCCTGTTTGTCTCGATAAAAATCTTCTTCCTTCAATTGTTGATAGAGTGCTGTATTCCATTTGTCTGCTTCCATCACATTAATATAGCCGTACACTAAAGTACCGCTTTTTTGAGCATTGACGATATACTTTTGCTGCATTTCAAGAGGTTCTACAATCACTAAATCTAACTTCGTCATGCTCTTGCCAATGGCATCGTTGCCTTTATCTAAGTAGTATGTGTAATCTTTCACATCAGCAAGCTTTTCTTGGATATTTGTGGAAGAAGAGACTGGATTTTTAGCAAGCAGCATCCACATACTACCTGCGGTAAGCAGGGCTAATAAGAGTATCAATAATTTTTTCATAAGTACTCCTTTTTGAAGGATTTTCCTTCCATTATACAATAATAGGAACTAGGTTACCTTTGGTAAATGGGCAAAGGCTCAACGGTGAATCGCCCTTTTACATATATTGAATAATGTAAAAGGAGGGTTTGTGTGTATAATAATCCATTTAGAGAAGATAATTTTAGAAGACCTGGTGGTTGGGGAGGTTATAATGATTTTGAAACAACGTCATTTGGGCCAACTCATTTCGGCCCCCCTCCCACGGGACAAATGCCAATGAGCACACCACCAGGTTTTTCACCACCAATTCCTGCTTGGCGAGAAGGTTCTAGTGGTATACGCTCCTGTTTATTTAGAAATACGTATATTTGGATGAATAGTGGTAGAAGTTTTTGGTTTTTCCCAACAGCTGTAGGAAGGGAAATCATTGCTGGCTTTAGATGGAGTCGGAGATATGGCTGGTATTTCCGTACCATTTCTAGAAACCAAATTCGTTCCTATGAATGTTTTAGATAGACTTAGCTCAAGGTATGGAGTTTTATTTTTAAAAAAATGATGTTACAATGACGATAACGATGAATGAAGGGAAGATGGGTGGCTAATGAATAACTAATCTTAATTTTTGTATAGGAAATTTTATATTTCACGAACAACAAAAATAGGATTAGTCTGCCCATTTTTCATAATAATTGCTTTATATTCGCAAACCACTGCCGATATTTAGCTACTCCAAAGCTTGTTTTCACAATAATTTTGGAGCTTATTTGTGTATGATATTGTAGCGACTAATCCTTCCAAATGAATTGGAGGGATTTTTTTGTCCCTCCAACTGGAGAGGATGGATAGTATGAAGGAACTTTTAAAATTACAGGATGTACGTTATGAAGTAAAGGATATATTGTTATTTGAGCATGTGACAGGCACAGTAAAACAAGGCGAAGTCATCGGCATCATAGGGAGGAATGGTGCTGGGAAATCGACATTATTACAATTGATTCAAGGTACATTATCACCAACTATGGGAGCAATTCAGGGAGCACAGGCTTTAAAAATTACATTTGTTGAACAGGAGCTAGCTCATTTTGACAAACTAGAAGTATCCGCAAAAGAAGCTGATCTGCTGGCTAAGTGGCAGGTACCTAATGTGTCATTTGCAGCGTTAAGTGGGGGTGAAAAGCTGAAAATGCGTCTTGCAGAAGGTTTTTCCCAGAATGCTCAAATTTTATTACTTGATGAACCAACGAATCATTTAGATGAACGAAGTACCGCATTCCTCATCAGACAAGTACAAAACTATAAGGGGACAATCATCGTGGTATCACATGATCGCTATTTTTTAGATAAGGTTGCCACAAAAATCTGGTCTATTGAGGAAAAAAGCCTGATTGAACATGATGGCAATTATACAAGCTACATGGCTGATAGGGAACACCGACGATTAACACAACAACGTGCCTACGAGAAGCAGCAAAAAAACATTGAACGAATTGAGGCTCAAATGTCGGAACTGACGTGTTGGTCACAAAAGGGCCACGCCCAGTCAACAAAACTGGAAGGTTTTAAGGAGTACCATCGTGTGAAAGCAAAGCGTTTAGATTCTCAGGTGAAATCTAAGAAAAAGCGATTAGAGGCTGAACTTGCGAAGTCAAGAGTGGAAGCAGTGGAGCCAGAAGCAGAGATTCGTTTTTCTTTAGGCACGAATCAACGAGTTGGCAAGCGCTTACTGGAAATCAAACATTTATCTTTAAAATTTGGTGAACGCATACTATTTAACGATGTGAATATTACGGCTCAATTTGGAGATAAGATAGCTATCACAGGAAAGAATGGAAGTGGGAAAACAAGCTTTTTAAAAGTTCTTTTAGGCAAGCTAGAAGCTGAGGGTGAAGTATGGGTATCACCAGCTGCAAACATTGGTTATCTGACACAGGAAGTATTTGATTTACCACTTGATCAGACACCAGAGCAATATTTTTATCAAGAGACATTTGAAGAGCGTGCTAAAGTGCGCAACTTGATGAAGAATTTAGGGTTTACACTGACACATTGGACATCTCCCATAGGCAAAATGAGTATGGGAGAACGCGTAAAGTGTAAGCTGATGGCTTATATTTTAGAGGATAAAAATGTTCTTATTTTAGATGAGCCGACAAACCATCTTGATCTACCTTCTCGTGAGCAGTTAGAGCATACTCTTACTCAATATAATGGAACATTGCTTGTCGTTTCACATGATCGATACTTTCTAGAAAAAGTCACGAACAGTGTTTGGGAGCTTCACGGTCAGCACATCAAGAAAAAGTGGACAGAAGTCACACCGAATAAAGTGGATGATACAGCGGCTCACCGTTTAAAGCTTGAAACGGAAAGGCAAGAGATTTTAGGCAAACTGAGCTTTCTAACAGTAAAAGATAAGGACTACACAATGCTTGATCAGAAGTTTAATGAGCTGACGAAGCGCATCAATGAACTTCAATAGCTGAAGCGTTTAAGTTAACCTTTTTCAGGGGAAAATATGGAGAGAAGGCATTTCTTAAATGGGGGTTAACATGTTGAAAAAGGTAGTATTTCTCTTTTTATTGTTAAGCATTTGTAGCTTAAGTGCTTGTGCTGAACGAAATAAGAATGCACAAGAACATGAGATTGAAACAAGTACATCTGTAGCACTGTCTAATAATGATCAAATTGATGCGGTTCAAGCAACTGAAGCTCTTCAACAAATAAAGGAGCAGATACATTTCAATGTTCCAATAAAAATGCCAACAACGTTACCTATTGCAGAGGGTGCATTTTTATCAGCTACAGCAAGAACACAGGGCGACCAGGTTGAAGTTATTTTTTATGAGAGCAAAGAGAATATGCCAATTAACGATATTCGATTAAAGAAATCAGCGACTGTTATTGGAAGATTGCTGGTCAAGAAATATAAAAGTGTGGAAGGTGCAAGCACACAGATAGCATTTGATAATTTTAATCAAAATGGCGGGCAAGAGGTTGATCTTGGTTACAATATAAAAGGTTATCAAGATGCAGGCGCTGGTTCATTATGGACTGGTTGGAACGAAGGGCGATGGGCAATTGCCACTCATACACGAACTGATAATCCTGATGCAGGTGTCAAACTTGCTAAGCAGGCAGTAGCGTATTTAGAAAACCACATGCTACCTATTCCAAGGCAATATGGCATGGCTCAGCTAGATGTATATCAATCAGGTAATTTAATTGTGTGGCAGGATGAAAAGCTTGTTTACACACTGGATTCAATCAAAGATCCTTTAAAAGCACTAGCAATTGCTACAGCCTTTTATCAATCATAGAAATCCTAGAGTAATGATGCTCTAGGATTTTTTGTATTATTTTACTTTATACTATTCAGCATTTTTTGGTATTCGCTGAATCTTTGCTGCCATTCATCCATTGGGAAATATTGATGGTCAACGCCATTTAGTAGATCTTTTAACATATCAAGACAAATATGCCATCCTGCTAAATCCTTCGGTGTATGCTCTGTCAGATTTTGAAGTGTCTCCACTAATACCAATAAAGAACCCTTTTCAGTAGAAAATAATTCAAATCTCACCGTATCTGTTCCCCAACCAAATTCTAATACTTCTTTCTCAACATAATCTGTGATGGTTATTTCCTCAAAATTACCTGTTCCATCATTCATATTAAAATGTATTTTCCCGTTCTTACGTAGCTCAATGATTTCTAAATTACTCATCCATTTTTGTAGGTTTTCATTGTTAGTCATAGCGGCCCAAACGGCATCTATTGAATATAGTAATGGCCGTTTGAATGTAGCAATATGGTAATTTGATTGTTTTTCAATAGTAGCTAGCACAGACATCCTCCTAATGATAAATTGCTTGAAAAAGTCTAGTGATGCCTAGTTCAATTTCATGCTTTTGTAAATGACCATAGCCAATAATCAATCTGTTATTATATTTTCCCTTTTTAATTGTATGATCCTCTACTGGGTAAACCTTTACACCAAATTGTTCTATTTTCACTAATAAGTTTCGTGTAAAATCAATCTTCTCAAATTCTGCAACTAAGTGCATACCTGTAGAATAGCCAAATATTTTTATGTTATGTGAAAAAGTGGATTGTAAACATTGAATCAGAAAATCACGTTGGCTTTTATAGAACTTCTTCATTTTTGTGATATGTCTTTCCATATAGCCCTCCTGTATAAAGCGAGAAAGGATAAGCTGGTCTAAGGAAGGTGTATGTAAGTCCGTAAACCATTTTAATTGACGGCATTTTTCAGTAAGCTGTGTTGGAAGGATAATGTATCCTATTCTTAATGCGGGAGAGAGAATTTTACTAAAAGAACCGATGTAGAGAACTAGCTCTGGATCTAGGCCCTGTAAAGAGCTAACAGGTGGCCCTTCGTAGCGAAACTCACTATCATAATCATCTTCTATTAAAAAGCAATGATTCTTTCTAGCATACTCAATTAATTGAATTCTACGCTGAATAGGTAAGGTACTTCCTAAAGGAAATTGATGAGAAGGAGTTAGAAAGACAAGTTTAGGATCTATATTATCTGGTAATAGGCTTGTTTTCATCCCGAATTCATCTACTGGTACCGGATAAATGGTAGCACCAGAAGCTTTAAAGATAGTTTGAATATCATTCGTTATAGGATCTTCCATAATAGCAATATCATTAGATGACAGCAATAATCTCGACACAAGCATCATTGCCTGTGTCGCACCAGATGTAATAATAATTTGCTCTGGATGACATTCAACGCCCCTTGTCCTTAATAAGTAGTGGGCAAGAGTATGCCTTAATTCTATGCGCCCCTCTGGAACCCCGTATCCTAATATGGAGGACTCACTATCGTGCCATAGCTGGTGACTTATCCTCGCCCAAGTTTTACGAGGAAACAAGTCGAGTGCTGGAATACCCGAGCGTAAGTTTACAACCTCTTTCCCTACTATTGGATCTCCTGCTTTATTTGTAATAAGAGGTTTGGTCTGTTGTGGTAACAATGTGCCTTCTGCAACAAATGTACCAGCTCCTCTTCGTGCAATTAAAAATCCTTCGGCAAGTAACTGATCATAAGCTTCTAATATGACATTTCTTGATACTTTTAATTCTACTGAAAGCTCTCGTGTTGATACTAATTTTTCTCCTGCCTGAAGTTGTCCACTTAAAATTTTTTCCCGTATTTGCTGATAGATTTGACGATTTAAAGGAATATCTAATGCTCGATCTATAGGTATCCATAACATTTTACATACCTCCGATTTGAAAGTGGTACCTTTAAAATCACTTTAAAGTGGTTCTACAGTTACCAATTTTATCATGATAAAGTACTTACCAATACCGAAGAGGGGGAATAAATATGAAGAAAACAGAAGAATTAGTGATTCAGGCCTTAAAAGCCGCGGCACGAGACGAGCGCTTGAAATATGCGGTGCAGCAATCAACAGAGCTCTACCCATTATTATGGAAAGCAGCAAAAAGGTATGTAACAGGAGAAAAAAGAGAGGATGCCATCGCTGCTGCACGTAATTATCTTAATGACAATTATAATATCTCCATTGAATATATTGGGGAAAATACAACCAATTTAAGGGATTGTCAAAGAGCAAAGGATGAGCTTTTACAAGTAATTGAGGAAATGGGGATTTTATCTTTGAAGCAAACAGTATCTTTCGATTTATCTCATATAGGTCTTTCTATTAATGCTGAGATAGCTTATAAGCATCTTGAAGAGCTTACACAAAAAGCTCAGCAGTATGGAATAACTTTGATGATAAGTATGGAAGAATCCTCTAAGACTAATGATATTATCACTCTTTACAAAAAAATAGCAACGGAGTATACAAATGTTGGAATTACATTGCAAGTGCATCTTTATCGTACAAAGATAGATTTACAAGAACTTATGCAATATCCAGGGAAAATAAGACTTGTTAAAGGGGCTTTTCAAGAGTCTGTCGATATAGCCATGATCAGATCAGAAGAACTGAATAAGCATTATCTTGATTATGTTGATCAGTTAGTAAATGCGAATCATCCGTTATCAATCGCTACACATGATGAAATGCTTATTCAAGAGATAGAGCGACGTCAATATCTTGATAACTCAAATGTTGAAGTTGAGATGCTTTATGGTGTACGCCCTACATTACTCAATGAATTAAGAAGGAAAGATTATCGTTGTAGAGTATATTTAACGTATGGAAATGAGTGGTACTTATATCTTTGCCACCGAATTGCTGAACACCCTGAAAACCTATATTTAGCAGTAACCGATATTATTAATGAATCCATGGAACGAGTAGTATAGAAAAATGAATAGGTGGATCTGGAGTAGTGGGAAAGTTATTGTGGCGATGAGTATCGTTGGTAGTTCAGTTGTTGCGGGCAAATTGGTTGTTCAAAGTTTTCCAATTTTCTTAGCTAATGAACTAAGATTTCTTGTGGCTGCAATTATTTTGATTCCTTTGTGGATAAAGATAGAGGGATTTTCAACATTAAACAGAAAAGAGTTAGTAGCGATTTTTTTACAAGCGTTATTAGGGGTGTTTTTATTTAATCTATTAATGCTCCATGGTCTTTCAAAAACGACTGCTATGGAAGCTGGTATTATTACTGGTACTCTGCCAGTCTGCACGGCATTCCTATCCTATTTTATTTTGAAGGAGAAATTAACGAGGAATGTGGGTATTAGCATACTCCTTGCCGTAGTGGGAGCTATCTTTATGAACATTGCTAACTATTCTGCTACTAACCATTATTCAACTTCATTATTAGGCAATCTATTCATTTTAGGTGCAGTATTCTGTGAATCTTTATTTATCATCATTGGTAAGTTAATTTCTTATCGTATGAGTGCTCTTACAGTCTCAACTATGGTTAGCTTATTTGGCGTCATATTATTTTTCCCATTTGCTGTAGCTGAAAGCAGATATTTTGAATTTAAAGAAATATCAGTTGCAGAGTGGGGATTAGTATTGTATTTCGGCATTGTTGTAACCGTCATAGCGTTTCTTTTGATGCAACAGGGTCTTGCAGTAATTTCAGCATCTTGGGCAGGTGTACTTACTAGCTTATTGCCAATTAGTAGTATGATTTTATCTTCTATTCTATTGGATGAAAAAATAACTAATCTTCAGGTCTGTGGTTTTTTCTTAATTATAGCTGCCATCTATTTACTGTCAAAGCAGAAAGGGATACAGAACTAGTGATTTATAAAAAGTTAATTATCGGATAATATTGTGAAAAAAGGAGGGGTGAAGATGACACATCAACAAGCATTGGAACATTATATCCAAGCAACAAATACCCATGATTTTAATCAAGTAAAGGCAATTTTGCATCCACAAGCAATTTATTGGTTCTCTGATAAAACATGCACAACAACAGAGGAGATTGAGGCTTATTTCAAGCATGCATGGAATGTCATTAAAGAAGAGGTTTATTCAGCTACTGATGTAAAATGGTTAACCGTTGATGAAACGACGGCTACCTGTCTTTATACATATCACTATGAAGGCTATCATAACGAAAAGTTTGTATCAGGTAGCGGTAGAGCAACTAATATTTTTACATTAGTTAACGATCAATGGAAGGTAATTCATGAGCATTTGAGTAGTGGTCATTAAATTATTTTCAATGTAACTTGAACAAGCAACAATATAATAATCAATGTTAGTAGTGTTTTGGCTATTTTTAATGGAATGTATGGGAGCACTATAAGACCTAATTGGGAGCCTATAATGGAGCCAACTGCCATAGCAATTGCATAGTGCCATTGAATAAAGCCAGTGTGATAAAACACAATAAATGCTCCTGTACAGCTCCCGAAGAGGAGTACTCGAGTGAGCTGTACAGCCTTTATGTAAGTATGATGAGTACGTAGATAGTGTAAGATGCTAAATGTCGAAGAGCCAGGGCCGAAACCACCATCATACATAGCGATGAAAAATGGTTGCCAAAAATGAGGTGCTTGATGTTCTAGCGAATCAGGAACTTCCGTCCACGCCTTATTTTTTAAAGTTACGACTAAAGCCAAAAGAAGTAGTACACAGGCCATATAGTTCATAGTTTGCTCAGACAGTGAAACCGCTAAAAGTGAGCCGCAAATCCCCCCAACAATAGCAAGAGCTATATATTTGATGATAGATGGGAGATGTAGCTCCTTCTGATAGAGTAGATAAAAAATACTGGATAAAGACGAAATGCCTGTCGAAAATTTGTTTGTGGCAATACTTGTTTGAATAGGGATACCGACAAGCATCATGGCAGGAAGTGTAATTAGTCCACCACCTCCCGCAAGTGTACCAATAAAAGCAGATACCATTCCGATACATATGAGTGTTAAAGAAATGTTTGTATAGAAAAGTCCAACTAAGCTAAGTAGTACAAATAATAACAGCATGATCATTTTATTCATAAGCTTCTCCCTTTCTTTTATTAGCTTTAGGGTAAATGGTGTTAATGTATAAATCTAATATATAATTTTTAATGATTTATAAATTTAATTTATATTAATGGAGGCTGACAGAATGAGGTTGCTTCAATCGGAGGAAGAGCTGAAGAACTTAATTGCATCTGATGACTGGGTGATGAGCATTTTATCCACAGTAGAAAACTTGCAACTACCAGATTGGTGGATATGCGCAGGAATTATTCGCTCAAAGGTATGGGATTACCTTCACAATAAGGAGGAAAGAACACCAATTGCTGATATTGATGTGATATATTTTGATAAAGAAAATTTAGCAGAAGAAGTAGAGAAGCAGTATGAGCAAGAACTGAGAAAGTTATCTCCAAACGAGCCTTGGTCCGTGAAAAATCAAGCACGAATGCATGTCCTAAATGGTAGTAAACCATATCAGTCTGCTGTTGATGGAATCTCTCATTTCCCAGAAATCCCAACGGCAATTGGAGTAAAATTATCAGATGGGGTACTAGAGATTGCAGCACCGTACGGTATTCATCTTTTAGGAGCAGGCATAGTAGAGCCAACATCGTTTTACCTAGAAAATAAGTATGCCTATGCGATTTATCGTCAAAGAATTCAGCATAAACAATGGCATTTATGTTGGCCAGAATTGAAAATTCATCTTCAATAAAGAAAGAGGGGGAACAATTGCAACAAGATAAAACCTATGTCATTAAACACTATATAAATTCTTTAGATTGGATAGATAATTTACGAGGGTTATCTGAGGCACAATGGCGTATGCCCATTGAACCTGGGAAATGGTCGGTTGCAGAGGTAATTGGGCATCTTCCTCCATGGGACAAGTTTGTGCAAAAGTACCGAATTCCTTTTCTCTTTACAGATGAGCGTCTGCCGAAAGGGCCAGATGTAGCACATTTGAATTCGATGGCAGCTAAGAAAAGCCGTGAACAAACAATGGAGGAAACATTGAATGATTTTATTTCCACAAGGCGTCAATTATTGCAGGACATTCAGCAATGGACAGACGAGCAATGGCAACAGTCATTTAAAATTGGGCAGTCAGAAATGACTATAATCGACTATTTTGTTGGATTAATCAATCATGATTTACATCATTTTTCACAGATTCAGAATGTTATACATGTATAGGAGTTAGCATATGGATATCAAGTATTTAATTGATTACTTTGCACATGCTTCTGTAAAATTTACAGATGTTTTTACTAAAAAAATGGAGCCAGGTGAAGTAGATGCTGGTAGAACAACAGCTCCAGAAAAGTGTGGTTTAGTAGTGCCACTTGCAGGGAGTGCGATCTTTAGCTTTAATGGAACCCCCTATATGATGGAGCCAGGAATGATTGCCCATGCTGGCCCCCAAATGCCGATAGAAGTGAGAGCGACTGGCCATAAAGGTTGGGAGTATGCAGTTGTTCATTACAGCCTACCTACAGAAGAAATAAATCTATATCCACTAGCCGAGCAACATTTTCTAATCAATACAGGCTTTAACACACAAATTATTAGCCATGTTCAGCAATTAGTAGAAAGCTATTCCTTTCCTGGTAATATGGCTTTATTCAAGTCTAAGACATTATTTATGAATTTGTTGGAAGATATCCTTGTAGCGGCAAAAATGCAGGTTTTAGATAGTGCCAGCGAATTAATGGAACAGGCATTACAGTATATACACGAAAATTATGCACAGCAAATCTCAGTATCAAATATCTCGATGGAATTGGGCATTGAGCGTCGTCGTTTTGCTTATTTATTTGAGCAGCATACAGGTATGAATCCAAGTACATATATAACAGAATACCGTATACGACGTGCGAAAGACTTACTAGAATATGGTGGAATACCTGTAGCTGAAATTGCAGAATGTGTTGGGTATGTAGATTGTTTTTATTTTAGCAGAGTATTTAAAAAGTGTACGGGTTTATCTCCCTCAGCCTATCGCAAGTTAAAAATAGAGGAAGCCAGATATGTATAATTGACTGTTTCTTATAAAAAAGAAGCAGTTTTTTTATTGCTTAAATCGGCAAAAATCCATGTCATTTTCGAAATCGTCCATTCACAATCTTTTTTCACTTTGTTAGGATAGTATCCGTAAATGATAATGAGTATCAATTATATATTGACTTATATATGAAAACGATTATCATTATCAATATGAGATCGTTAGGGGAGAATATCTATGAATAAATATTTTAAAATGTGTGCACCAACACTATTAGCATTATCACTGGCCGCATGTGGAACAGACAAAGCAGAGGAATCAACATCAACAGCTAATACAGCAGAGACAAGTGCAACAGAATCACAGACAGAGCAAGCTAAATCAACGCAGACCATCACGTACTTAGGCGAGCAATATGAGCTACCAGCCGAAGTAAAGAACATTGTCGCTGCCAGTCTTGAATCAATGGAAGATGCGGCAATGCTTGGTATTAAGCCAGTAGGTGTTCTAGAAGTAGGTGGAAAAGTTCCTGCCTATCTAGCAACAGATTTTGAAGGAGCTACACTTGTAGGAAATAAAATGGAGCCAAATACAGAAGCCATTCTTAATCTGGATCCTGATGTAATTGTGGGTACTTCGAAATTCCCTGAAGAAACGGCTGAAAAGCTCAACAAAATTCAAACAATGATTCCATACTCACATATTTCAACAAATTGGAAAGAAAATTTAACATTGCTTGCACAATTAGCTGGGAAGGAAGAGGATGCAAAGAAAATCATCTCTGACTATGAAGCCAAAGTTGCTGATGCCCAAGTAAAATCCAAGGAGCAATTAGCAGATAAGCAAGTATTAATCATCCGTGTTCGTGGTGGAGTGATGTACATCTATCCAGCAGGCGTTTATTTAAACCCTGTTCTATATGAAGATTTAGGAGCACCAGTACCAGAAGTTGTTACAACAGCTAAGGCGCAAGCGGAACTATCACTTGAAACATTAGCACAAGTAAATCCAGATGTGATTTTCCTGCAATTCGAGGATTCAGAGAATAAGGATACGCCAAAAGCTTTAGAGGAGCTACAAAAGAATCCAATTTTCACTAGCTTAAAGGCAACACAAAATAATCAAGTTTTTGTCAACACAATTGAGCCATTAGCACAAGGTGGTACTGCTTGGTCTAAGGTGAAATTCTTAGATGCTGCAGCTGAAAAATTATTTAAATAGTATAAACAGGCTGGTAGTAGATTTGGTGGTATCACCGGGCTATTACCAGCCTTTTGTAAGATGTGGCATTTTTCATTGCAGGCAGTTGTTAAGGGTATACACTTAAGTGATTGATATTGTGTACCGCAAAATGGATAAAGAAAAAGGTGTGAAAGTTGAAAAAAACAAACAAAGTGTCGTTTTCAATATTAGCGATATCTCCTTTCCTTATTGCCCTTGTGGCACTTATTTCTGTTATGTATGGGACAAAAGATATTAGTGCCATTACAGTATGGCAGTCGATGACAGCATTTGATCCATCGGATGTCGATCATCAAATTATAAGAACAGGCCGTATTCCAAGAGTTGCCGCGGTATTACTAGTTGGAGCATTTTTAGCAATTGCCGGTGCAGTCATGCAGGGGATTACACGAAACTATTTAGCCTCGCCTTCATTAATGGGTGTAAATGATGGCTCTGCATTTGTCATTACATTAGCCGTTGTTTTTTTTCCAGGGCTACCAAACTATCAAATGATTTTATTATCGATGCTTGGTTCTGCATTGGGAGCTGGTATTGTCTTTGGTTTTGGCTCGTTAATCCGCAATGGCTTATCTCCAGTAAGGCTAGCCATAATTGGAACGGTCATTGGCACATTTTTAAGTAGTATTGCTACTGCCATTGCGATGTATTTCCAAGTATCACAAACAGTAAGTGCTTGGTATAACACAAAGGTACATATGGTAAATATGGATATGCTGATCCTTTCTATTCCATTTGGTTTAACTGGGTTGATCTTGGCTTTATTATCAGCAAAAGCGATTACCATTACTTCATTAGGTGAAGATATTGCCATGGGGCTAGGACAGAAAACAAAAGCAGTACGTATTATTAGCATGCTAGCTGTCGTATGTTTGACAGGGACAGCGGTTGCACTTGTAGGGAAAATCGCCTTTGTAGGGTTAGTCATACCACATATTACACGCTTCCTTGTTGGTGTTGATTATCGCTATATTATTCCTTGTGCAGCTGTCATTGGAGCCTTTTTCTTAGCGCTTTGTGATGTCCTGAGCCGCGTTGTCAATTATCCATTTGAAACGCCAATTGGTGTCTTAACCGCATTGGTCGGTGTACCATTCTTCTTATATTTAGTTCGTAAGCACGGAGGTGAAAAACGTGCGTAAAAAAACCTCAAGTGTATTCTTTTTAACCATGCTGATGCTTGTTTTAATGATTTTAGTTGCGAGCTATTTACATATTACAAATGGTGTTTTTGATATGTCTGTAATGGATGTCATCAAAACATTGCTGCGGATCGAGTCAAATTCAAAGTTTGATCTTGTTATATTTGAATTCCGTTTACCTCGGATTGTCATTGCTGGACTTGTCGGTATTGGCTTAGGTATGGCAGGAGTTGTATTACAGGGGATTACACGCAATGGACTAGCAGATCCAGGAATATTAGGGATTAATGCTGGAGCTGGTGCAGCAGTCGTACTATTCATGTACTTCTTTCAAGTAAAGCTAGTGAGTGCAGATATGAACAGCTGGATGTCAATTTTAATGATGCCACTATTCGGTTTTATCGGTGGAACAATTGCAGCTATCCTGATTTTTTCATTTGCTTTAAAAAATGGTCATCTGGATATGCAGCGATTAATCTTAACTGGTATAGCTATCAATAGTGGATTTGGAGCTTTGTCCTTGTTCCTATCCTTAAAAATGAGTGCACAAGATTTTGAATCAGCGGCTATTTGGATGGCAGGTTCAATTTATAATGCGAATTGGATCTTTGCGCTTACGATGCTACCTTGGCTTTTGATTTTAGGAATATATGTTCATAGAAAATCATATTTACTCGATTATTTTCAGCTTGAAGAGGATAGCATCACAAGTTTAGGAATAGCTGTTGAAAAGGAGAAAATGAAGCTGTTACTAGCCAGTGTAGGTCTTGTCAGTGCTTGTGTGTCTGTATCAGGGAGTATTGGCTTCATAGGTTTAATGGCCCCACACATTGCCAAGCAGCTTGTTGGTATTCAGCACCGTTACGTTATGCCAGTGAGTGCTTTAATTGGTGCAGGTCTGTTAATCCTCGCTGATTTTATTGGTAAAACCGTTTTTGCACCATCGGAACTGGCTGTAGGTATTGTTGTTTCAATTATTGGGATTCCGTATTTCTTGTATTTACTGGTGAAATCTAAGGCATAGGAGGAAATGGCGTGCAAACTGCATTTAGAATGGAAAATTTGGCTTCAGGTTATGAGCAGGTACGTGTCTTTGAAGGGTTAAATTTAACGATAGAAGAGGGCAAAGTGACTACAATCATCGGTCCAAATGGTTGTGGTAAATCTACACTCCTTAAAACGATAGGACGTATTTTAAAAAAACAACAAGGTACGGTATATTTGCAGGAGCAAAATATGCAAAATTTATCGACTAAAGATATTGCCAAGAAACTAGCAATATTATCTCAAACACCGATAGCTCCTGGTCAATTGAAAGTGGAGGAGTTAATTGCGTATGGTCGCTATCCACATCGCAACAATGTCAATCGTTTAACGAATAAGGATGAGGAAATGATTGAATGGGCTTTAACAGTTACTAATACGATGGAATATCGAAATAGGGAGCTTGCCCAGCTTTCAGGAGGTCAGCGTCAGCGTGTTTGGCTAGCTATGGCCTTAGCACAAGAAACAAATATCTTGCTATTGGATGAACCTACTACTTATTTAGATATGGCGCATCAGCTAGAGGTATTGGACATTGTTAAAAGTTTAAATGAGCACCACAGCTGTACAGTAGTGATGGTTCTACATGATATTAACCACGCGGCCAGATATTCAGATCATCTTATTGCAATGCGTAAGGGTACTATTATGCAAACTGGCACGCCACAGGAAATTTTAAGTGCTGAGGTAATGCGTAAAGTATTTAATATTGATGCACGCATTATGGAAGATCCTGTAACCAATACACCTGTATGTTATGGCTATGAAATTTTGAAGGAGGATATCTAATGAATACAACTAAAGTAGACTACATTACACAACATATGACTTCAAAATTGACAAATTATTTGTACACGATTAATATCTATGTGCCAGAGGAGGAAGCGCCACAAGATGGCTTTCCAGTTTTGTATGTACTTGATGGCTCATCCTATTTTAACCTTGTAAAGGAAGCGGTGCGTCTACAAAGTCGTAATGCACCAAAAACAGGTATCCTTCCAGCTATTGTTATTGGAATTGGTCATGGCGACGATATGCGTGAAAGAAGATTTTATGATTTTACAGCACCTGCGGAGTCTTATATTTATCCAGCAAGATTTAAAGGAAAAGGTCATGAGAAGCTTGGAGGAGCAGTGGATTTTAGTCGCTTTATAGAAGAAGAGCTAAAGCCGACGATTGAGGCACAATATCCAGTAAATCAAGCACAGCAAGCTTTATTTGGTCATTCCCTAGGAGGTTACTTTGCACTGTGGCAACTATTTCACCACCAATCCAGCTTCCAGCGCTATCTAGCTATTAGCCCATCCATTTGGTGGAATGAGCATGAATTAGTGCAGTGTGCTTCAGTATTTCTGAACGAGCATCAAGACATGAACGAAACTTTGTTTTTGAGCGCTGGTGAACTTGAAACCTTTATGGTGGATGATGCGCGCCAAATGGCGACAGTATTAGAAAAAATAATGAATGTTGAATTTTATGAGGCTTTAAACGAAAATCATGCTTCGATCGTACCAACTGTTATGAGTAGAGCCATACGTTTTATGCATAAATCACATTAATAGTAGACCGCATTGTCTTTTGATAATGCGGTTTCTTTTTTATTTATTAATAAAATTAACGAATGATACGCATAATAAAGGAAATTTGGTCATCTGTCTGGGATAAATGGAGGCGCTGTATGCAAAATAAAATTTTAAGAAACCCAGTATTTCTTATTTCAAGTGGAGCAATTTTTCTTTTGGTCATTATCGGAGCAACGATACCAGAAAAATTTAAGAACGTAGCAAACAGCGTATTTCATATGACAACGGATTATTTTGGCTGGTTTTATTTAATGTCAGTCTTTATTATCGTTATTTTTTTATTTGGCTTGGCAATTAGCAAATATGGTACCATTCGCCTTGGATCGGAAGATGGTCGCCCTGAGTTTAGTTTTCTAACTTGGATTTCCATGCTCTTTTCAGCTGGACTTGGTGTCGGTTTGGTCTTCTGGGGAGTAGCTGAGCCAATGAGTCATTATTTTTCACCACCCTTCAGTGACACAAAACCGCTATCAACGGATGCAGCCCGACTGGCGATGGGATATTCATTCTTTCATTGGGGATTAAGCCAGTGGTCTGTTTATGCCATATTGGGCCTTGTTATGGCCTTTGTACAATTCAATAAAAAAAGAAATATGCTCATCTCCACTGCTTTAGAGCCTGTCACTGGAACAAATCGAGTCGTTAAAGGAACGATCGATATTCTCGCCGTAATTGCTACCGTCATGGGGGTAGCAACGTCTATAGGGCTAGGCGTATTACAAACAAATGGAGGTTTGACATTTGTCTTTGGTTTGCCAGATACATTTATCTTGCAAGTGGCCATTATTCTTATCATGTTTATTGGCTATATGTTATCAGCCACAACAGGTCTACAAAAAGGGATGAAGATTCTGAGTAATGTCAATATGACTTTAGCAATCGTCTTACTCTTATTTGTTTTTATTACAGGCCCAACAATCTTTATACTTGAAACCTTTACATTAGCTATTGGTGATTATATTTCAAATTTTATTCAATATAGTTTAAGGATGCAGCCATATGTTGGTGGAACTTGGGTGAAGGATTGGACAATCTTTTACTGGGCATGGGCGATTGCTTGGTCACCATTTGTAGGCTCCTTTATAGCTCGTGTATCCAAAGGCAGGACTATACGAGAATTTATTATAGGTGTATTAATTATTCCGCCCCTCATTGCCTGCTTTTGGATCGCGACCTTTGGAGGAACTGCGATGTGGTTTGATTTACATCAAGATGCACAAATCGCTCAATCTGTTCATAATGATGTAACGGTTGCTCTTTTCCAGCTTTTTGAACACTTACCACTTTCAATGATTGCATCCACAATTGGAATACTTTTAATCATAATATTTTTAATTACCTCTGCTGATTCCGCCACCTTTATTATGGCAAGTATGACGACAAAAGGATCTTTAAATCCCACCATTTTATCAAAGTTTGTATGGGGTGTTTTGATGGCAGCTATTTCAGGTGTTTTATTGTATACAGGAGGTCTTGAAGCATTACAAACGGCCTCGTTAATTGCTGCATTACCCTTTACAGTGGTGTTACTTTTATTAATGATTTCTTATATTAAGATGATGAAGGAAGAGATTATTCCTCTTAAGAAAAAGGATATCCAACGTTTGAAAATAGCGAGAAAGCATATTGAAAAGGAAGCAAAAGTGAAAAACAAACATACTAAGTAGTAGGCCGTATTCGAAATAATACGGTTTCTTTTTGTTTTAATATGCACTATTATGAATAAAAAACGATGAGAGGTGGTTTAGGATGGAAATTGTTTTAGCACAGAGCAAGGTAGCCCCAGTTATACATCAGGTGATGCTACAGGCGTTTCAAGAATATGAAAAAGCTACTCCACCATCCAGTGCACTAAGTGAAACGGTGGATTCTATTGAGCAGGCAATGCAGCAAAGTGAACAAGCGTTTATTGGCTATATCGAAAAACAGCCAGTTGCCATGGTAAGGTTTACCCTCAGTACAAAGGGAATTTATTTTTTTAGACTTTCAGTTATCCCAGAAAGACAGGGACAAGGTTTAGCTAAAACACTAATTTCTTGGCTTGAACAATATACACTATCGAAGGGGATTACAATTAGTCAGTGCAAAGTACGTATGAGTGTTCCACGTAATATTGAGTTATATCGTTCTTTAGGTTATGTTGTAACGAAAGAGGAAATGGTGAAGAATCGTAATGGTAACTCTCTAATAATAGCAACAATGGAAAAGAGACTTTCCAATGAGGAGGAGTTTAATTGAGAAAAAAGGTCGCCTGCTTGCATGCTCATTATTCCAATATACAATACATTGAGCAGGCTTTTCAAAGCGCTGAAGACATAGAGATACTCCATTTTGTAGACCCTGGCGTGATACAGCACGTGTCTAAAGGTAGTGATGGTTTAGCACGTAAAGTTAAGGAGCAAATTGAATGGATAATTAGCTGTGATGTGGATGCCATTTTAATAACGTGTACAAATTATATTGCTTTATTAGAGGATGAAACTTTGTTCGATCCCTCGATCCCTATCATAAAGATAGATGAGCCCTATTTTGAAAGTATATGTAAGCAACAGCCTCAATTTATTCTTTTTACAAATCCTGCAACTGTCGAAGGAACGATGGCAAGACTTCACCAATATGCTAAGCATCAAGGAGTATCAGTAGATGTAGAGGGAAAAATTATTGAGCATACATTTAATCTCATTATGCAGGGGAAAAAGGAAGCCTATGATGATGCTATTTTAAGGGCTTTACATACTTTGTCAGCTGAAGAAAAATCCATATCAGTTGCCCAGCTATCGATGGTGGATGCAGCACAACGATTTGAAGATCACACGGCGATTACAATTCTCCATCCATTAAAGTCATTAGTTGATATTGTAAAGAGTACGATAAAATGATAGTTTCATAATTTACAGAATTATCTGTAACAATCTGGTTAAAACAAACGTTTCATAAGAAAGGGGGATGTTATGAAACGAGTTGTATTTGGATGTATATTGCTATTATTTTTAGTGGGTTGTACAGACAAAGCAAATGTTACAATGCCAGAGGATCTACCTGATTTTGTGCAAGAAAGTGATATTGCATCAGTTGATTGGAATCAAAAGGCAGTGGAATTTGGTGATAGAGGCATTATTGGTAATGCTGATAAGTCGGGTGTCATTGGTGCGAATATGCCTAGTCTAAGCACACAAAAATGGATGTGGCATCTATGGGGAATAGATGAAGTACGAGATACAGAATTAACAGTTATTGGATACCATAGAGACTCTAAAGTCATACAACCGATTTTAGCGAATGGTTGGAGCATAGGACTCGGAGGACCTGTTAATGGAGCAGATGCTCATACACCTTCTCATGTGAAAGTTCCTAAGCCTGGTGAATGGGCTATTCTACTGTATACAAATGAAAAATACTTTGATACGTTGATATACGATATCCAGGAATAATAGTAAACCCTTATTTTGTAAGTATTTATACTTATAAAATAAGGGTTTTTGATGTTTGTATATGTATTGGGAAAGGAGGTGTATGGTGTGCGCATGTAAGCTTGCATTGTGTATTGCTTTCATATTTCTGAAATGCACAAGATGCTGAAGACGCCATTCAGAAATTTAAATGCGAAAAGCTATTGAACATAGATAATTACAGTGCATGGTTGTAGCAAGAAAAATATTAAATTGGTAATATAAAAAATAAAATGGAGGTCAGCAGTATGAAAGATTTACGTTATCCCATTGGACAATTCCAATTTCCCAAAGAAATGAATTCACAGCAAGTACTAGAGTGGATTAATGAAATTCGTTTGTTACCAAAACAACTTGCAGAGGCATTAAGTGGTGCAAGCGAGCAAGACTTAGTAAAATCTTACCGTGAAAATGGCTGGACTGTGACACAGCTAGTCCATCATATTGCTGATAGTCATATGAATAGCTATATTCGTTTTAAGCTAGCGTTAACAGAGGATGTACCAACCATTAAGCCATACAATGAGGCAGAATGGGCACAGCTACCAGATTCTGAAATGCCAGTAGCAATTTCTTTTAATTTAATTGAAAGCTTACATGAACGTTGGGTTTATTTACTGTCAAGCTTATCGGATGAACAATTACAAAGAGCCTTTAATCATCCTGATTCAGGCCTAACGACTCTTGAGCATGCAATTGGCCTTTATGCATGGCATGGTAAGCATCATTTGGCACATATTCAGAATGCTTTGGTTAAATAAATATGGATGTTTTATGAAAAAACAAGTGATTTCTGCTAATGAGGAAATCACTTGTTTTCATTTTTTATTTAAGTTTATTTTATACGATAGTAATACCAGCACTTGCGTTACCAGCAAGTGTAGCAGCAACTCCTGTAGTAGTCATAGAGAATACCATTAGTAAACGATCACCAGTACTTACAGGTACTGAAACGTTTGCATTACCACTTGCAATCGTACCTACTGCCAATGCTATTAGTGGTAAAGGTGGTAATAAATCAACAAATGCTGCAGTAGGGCTGAATACATTGCTTCCTTGAACTGCGCGGTAAATCTGTGCTCTGACAGTTGCTGTTCCAGTTAGAGTTAAAGCAGCAGTTGCTGAGATTGTAGCAGAAATAGATGTAATAGTACCTGGACGTGGAACCGTAAATGCTTCTGTAGCAGCAGAAGTTGTTAAATCAATATTAACGCCAGCAAGAGTAATCCCTGGAACTGCTGTACCAAAACCTACAAGACTTACAGTTGCAATTAAACCAGTAGCAGCAGCTACTAATGCAACAGGAGTTATTCCTGATGAGAATGGGATAATAGAACCAGTAGCTACTGGTGGAGTAATACATGCAGCGTCAATTGCAACAAAAGGTCCCAGTGCAGTACACTCCCCGTTACCATGACCGTTACCTGAACAGCCACACATTGAGTTATTCAAACACATTTTTACACCCCCTTTCTTCATTATTCTATTCATTTCAGATTAGGGGTTAAGGGCAATTATCTATTTCACCTATAAATTCAATGATTTCTTTATGACTGCTTTTATTTAACACATAAAGACATCCACTATGTATGTTTTGACATAGTGGATGTTTAAGATATTGTTAACTCCATCTTTTAAAGAAATCGAAAAATGAGTTTTTTCCCTTTTTATGTTCTTCCTCAATCGGCTTGTTTACAGATTCAAGTTGCATGATCTCTTCTTCAAAGGACGGATGAACCTCATAGGTTGCATCAGCATGATACACTTCAACATATTCTTCTGTTTCTAATGAAGGAGAATGATCTATAGCTGCAGGTTCTGCTACTGTTTCTGCAATGATTTGGTTGAGAGGCTCACTAGCTATTGCTTCAATGTCTTGACTAACAGGGTCGCTAATTTGCTCCAAGATAACTTGTTCTATCGATTCATTCGTTACAATGGGATTCTCAAGATTGTTATGTTCATTCTCAATTTTCACAACCTCCATAGGATTATTTAATGTTTCAGTTTTAGTGCTATCTGATTCATTAACTATAGAAGATTGTAAAGTATCATTCTCGATGTTTTCTTCTCTTGAAGCAGGCTGTACGGCAGATGGATCATATACACTTACTGGAACTTCCTTTGCATCCATGGCATTTTTAAAATGGAAGGTGGATTCAACTGTCGTGTTTCTGTATAAACCATTGTATATTTGGCTAGGGTGCGTATTGATTGATTGGAAATATTGCTGATTAAAATGCCGTTCTTCAGGTTTAGTTTCCGGTAGACCATTCTGAGGAGAGGGACCCCCGATATTTACATTTGGTTGGTGGTTTTTGGCTTTACCTGCCACACTTTGTAGTAGTCTATAAGAAGGTTGTGCTGATGTAATTGTAGTTTGATCTGCTGTCTGTGTCATTCTAGGTTGTCTAGGTAAAAGATTAGAATAGGTTTGAGCAGGCATGTCAATGGAGGGCATTATGGTTTTTATATCATTTCCTTTAACTGGCAACAGTTTATTTAAAATTGATAAAATCTCTTGGTTCATTCCTTCAATGGTTTGATTCAAAGACTCAAGCTGTGTTGAAAGAACCCTAATTTGATCGTCGTATCCTTTTATATATGAATTTTGTTTAGTATCCAATGTCTCTGTAATCCCTTCTAAATGGTCCATCTGTGTTTTTAGTCCATCAAACTCCTGCTTCATATAAAGGAAATCTTCAATTGACTTCCCCATTTTTAACGAGGTTAACGATTCTCTATAAGATTCAATTTTTTCCTTTAAATTTTCAATTTCTTGAGTGGTATACAATTTTGACTCTTCCATTGTAGTTCACCCCTTTCAGTCCATTATTAGTTTATTAAAAATATTGACTTTCTGTTACAAATATAACGGTTCTTTCAACATTTTGATTCGTATCGTTAATGAGGGAAGTGTATGAAAACAAATCTTGATTGATTTTAATAAATATCCAATGTAACTATTTGTTAGCCCATGCACTTATAGCTGAAAAACATATGCTACAAACGAAAGATAAAAATTTTATGGAGGTGTCAAAAGGATGCAAGAGCATATGCCATCCCAGGCGCAGGAACTAATCTGTATAAATGTTGATAAGGTATACGACTGGATTGTAAAAGAAATGTCGTTTGATATTTCACCTACTGGACCAATTACATTCCCAGGTGTTACAGCAACTACTGACTTAACAGGTGCTATTGTTACTTGTCGAGTAATTCCAGCAACTACAAATCCAATTGTGATTCTGAACCGTGAGAATCGCCAATTCTCTATTGATGGATCAACTGTTTGTCTGCAACATCTAAATGTTCAAAAGAACTTCATTCTAACAATTGTCGTTACTTTACCTAATGGTACTGTTTTCACAAGCAATAATATTCCAGTTTCTCGCTGTGAGCAAGTGACATTATGTGCACCTAAGGGAACAGACGTTGAAATTTTATACACAGATTTAGATTGCTTCGTTTGTACAACTGGAACACTTAGTGTTGGAACAGGTGCTGCAGCAGGTACAATCACGTTCTCTGCGTTGACAATTACTGTTGCTGTTTGTCAAAGTATTCAATCTACATTCCCAGTTACTGTGGAATTTTTAGCAACTTTCTGCGAACCAAGAGCAGACTTACCATTCTCATGTCCAACTGCGGTTCGTCCACAACAATGCCCAGTTATTTTCCCAACTGTTGGTTAATTGTGATAACAAAAAGAAGAAAGTCATACTATGAAGAGAGGGTAATCCTCTCTTTTTTTAATGGAAATAACAAGGAGGTTTAAAGTGGCAGATCGTATTGAAGACAAGATACAGGCACTAAAAGAACAAACAAATGCCTATGTTCATGATATTAAAAGATTGGTTGAGGAATTAGCAATTCCGAATAGGATTAACCTCATTAGTTATTTTACAACTGCACTTAATATTTCTTATGATCCTGAGCAAGAGAGTTTATGTTTAGGCTCCTATCATATTCGTAATATTGGTAGTGCAGCCGTCACGAACCCATCTTTGTGTATAACAATACCCAAGGAGTCACCGTTTTACTTTTCAGGGAGATATGTTCATGAAAATTTCACTCCGAATTTTAAAACTCAGGGGCAGAGTCAGTGGGAGCGTTTTAATGACAAATCAAGCAAAGAGGAGTATTGGCTGAGACCAGTTGGTAAATCAACAATCGAACCGAATGAAACCATTTCATTTACCAATTTTCAAATAAAATGGTCCCATAATTTATCATATTCAGGCACGATTATGGGTTTTACATATTGCGATCAGCTCACAGAAGGTGTTGTTGTTTTAAATCCAATTAATCTAAATGGAATGGGCCAAACACAGGAGGAAGACAATGGGTGACAACGAAAAACAAGAGTTCGGTAGTGTAATTCAACAATTAGTAAAGGAACAGCTAAGTCGTCGTAATGAACAAGATAATAGCTTTGCCTTTCTTGAAAAAAGTACATTACAGCTATTAATGGCTTATCTTGTTTCAGGCGAAAAGAGTCATGTTGAACAAATAGAGAATTCAAAGTTAGAAGAAAAATGGATGAAGCAGCTGGATGATTTACTAGAGGAAAGTAGAGAGCAGCTTGAAGAGGTGGTCGATTTACTAAAAAGATATTCAGGCTAGGGGGTGTGATGATGGACAATGATATTGTGAAAAACAATGATCCAATACAGCTCCAACAAATGATTATTTTTTTAAGGGCCGAGTTAGCCAAGTACAAAAATGAAGTAAAAAGACTTAGAGATAGTGATTATTATGCTTTGGTTCTTCGACTTGAACGAGAAAATGTTCAATTAACAAGGCATAAAAAAGAACTTTCGATGGAGCTCCTAAAGTTGAAAAGAGACTTTGATAAAGAATTGCAAGCTTACGATGAAGAAATTCAGAAGAGAGAAGCACAAAGAAAAAAGCAAATTGCATCCATTGAGGCATTATTAAAGGAATTGGCAGAATTGCGGGCTGAAAAAAAGTCATTGATGGACAAATTTCAAGCATCGAAGGAGGCTTCGATCGATTCAAATGAAAGGTCTATTGTGGAAGGCATAGATAAAAAGTTAAGTGACTATACAACCATAGCAAGTAAACAAATGGAGAATATTTTAGAGACACTAGAAAAATACCATAGAGAGAAAGTAGAATCGGACAGCCTTCATCGACATTTACTAAGTGAGTTAGAGACGAAAAATCTAGATATTGAGAGATTATCCAATGAAATAGTTGCATTAAAGAAACAATCTAAGGATGGTAGCACATCAATGAAACAAGGAGTTAATATTGATGAACAAATAGATTTTAGATTACGCATGCTCGATGAATTAGATGAGAAATTGAATGAACTAGCGTTAGAAATCAATAGTGAGCAGCTTTAGCTATAAAATTTCATCATGACTGTTTCAAAAGTATGCCTTTGAAACAGTCATTTTTTTGATTTGCATAAAAAGCTTTTAAGAAGGTTCAACCGCTCACAAAGAAGAGGAAGGCGCTCCAAAGCAGGTTAACCTCGCTCACAAAGTAGAAGACACCGCTCTAAAACAGGTCAGAACCGCTCATGAGGATCTCATCATGACCCCCCATTCCAATATTATTTTGTTTCTCTATGCAGGGTTACACGCTTCAGGCGAGGGGAGTACTTTTTAAGCTCCAATCTTTCGGGATTATTGCGTTTATTTTTAGTAGTAATATAGTTTTTATCACCTGTTTCAGTACAGGCTAGCGTTACTTGTACACGCATTGAAGGACCTCCTTTTAAATAGTAATTATTACGATTTATACAATATATTTCTCATTGGAGATTGTCAAGTTTAATTTCACTAGTAATAAAAAGCTTTGCATTTTCCAAAGTAATATGATTTAATTACAAATTGTAAATAGTAATGATTACGATTTGGGGAGTTGTAAAAATGACAAAGAAAATTCCTGTTACAGTATTGAGTGGATATTTAGGTTCTGGTAAGACAACAATGATGAATCATGTATTGCAAAACAAAAAGGATTTACGTGTCGCTGTTATTGTGAATGATATGAGTGAAATTAATATTGATGCGGAGCTTATCGCAAATGGTAGCGGTATATCACGTACAGAAGAGAAATTTGTGGAGCTATCGAATGGTTGTATTTGCTGTACATTACGAGAGGATCTATTGCAGGAGGTGGAACGTCTTTCGAAGCTAGGCAATATTGATTACATTTTGATTGAATCGACAGGGATTAGTGAGCCGATTCCAGTTGCACAAACATTTAGTTATTTAGACGAGGAGCTTGGCATTGATTTAACGAAGTTTTGTCGATTAGATACAATGGTTACTGTCGTAGATGCCCATCGTTTTTGGCATGATTTTCAGTCTGGGGAAAGCTTATTGGAGCGGAAGGAAGCTGTTGGTGAATTAGATGAGCGTGATGTTGCAGACCTTCTTATTGATCAAATTGAATTTTGTGATGTCCTTATTTTAAATAAGTGCGATTTAGTATCCGCAGAGGAGCTTGAGCGATTAGAACGTATTTTACGTGCATTACAGCCTGAGGCAAAACTTATACGTACAACAAATGGTGTTATTGATCCAGTTGAAATTTTAAATACGGGGCGCTTTGACTTTGAACGTGTCTCTGAATCGGCTGGTTGGTTAAAGGAGTTGGAGCTTGGTCATGAAAACCATACACCAGAGACTGAGGAGTACGGGATCTCTTCTTTTACCTATAAACGCAAAAGACCGTTTCATCCGATGCGCTTTGTTGAGTGGTGTGATCACATGCCAGATTCAATAGTACGAGCGAAGGGTATTATTTGGAGTGCAAGACATCAGGAAGTTGCGCTATTATTATCGCAAGCGGGGTCATCTGCAAAAATTGAACCAGTCTCTTATTGGGTAGCGGCACTTTCTCAAGCCCAGCAGCAGGATGTATTCCAGCAAAGCCCTGAAGTATTGGAAGATTGGGATGAAGAGTTCGGAGATCGAATGACACAACTTGTGATTATTGGCATTGATCTAGATCGAGAAGACATCACTAAACAGTTGGACAACTGTCTGTTAACAAATGAAGAGTTTCAGAACCCTTGGGAAAGTCTACAAGATCCCTTTAACTGGGAATGGCAATAAAGAAGAAAAGAAGATTTCGGCTAAGACTCCGAAATCTTCTTTTGAAATACACGATTATAATTAGTAGCATCTCGTAATGCTTTTTCTTCTATAGGTATTCGGACAGAAAGCATTGTAATATTGAGTAATGTAAAACAAAATGCTGTAAAGTAAGCCTGAAACATGAGTGGTAGCAAAAGGATTTCTAAACAAACTACCGCATAATTGGGGTGGCGCATATATTCATATGGCCCTTTACGAACAACTTGTGCGTCAGGTAAAATGAGGATTTTTGTATTCCAAAAAGTGCCCAAAGAGCGAATACACCAGATCCGCAAAGCCTGCACTGCTAAAAATAATATAAAAAATAACGGAAATAAGGGCGAGATACCATTGTTGTTTGTGACGATTTCCACTATTAAAAACAGAAAAAAGCTAATATGCATGGCTACCATATAGGGGTAGTGTGAAGCACCTACTTCATAGGCTCCTTGTGAAAGCATCCATTTCTCATTGCGCTTGGCAATGACAACTTCTGTCAATCTTTGTAGAACGACAAGGATAAAAATAAAATAGAAGATCATGTTACTCCCTCCAGTTTAATAATACAGCTTCTGCACAAAAACCAGGGCCAAGAGCTACGAGCAAGCCTGTATCCTCCACTTGTCCTTCATTTAACATAAACTGCTCTAATACGTATAGCACTGTCGGTGATGACATATTACCATGTCGTCTCAATATTTCCCGAGAAATGTCGGTTTTTTTGGGAGATAGATAAAGTGTATCTTCGTAAGCTTTTAATACCTTTTTTCCTCCCGGATGCGCAATAAAATGAGTCAATTGTTCGCTGTACAGTCTTTGTTCCATTAAAAATTGCTCAATGAAAGGTCCGAGCCAATTGGTAATAATAGAAGGAATACTTTTTTTGAAAATGACATGAAGCCCGTTGTTCTTCACATCCCAACCCATTACATTTTCCGAATCTGGCATCCATTTAGAACCTGTAGCTAGAATATTAGGGGTTGGCCTTTTTGTTGCGATAGCTGCTTCATCCCCACCAACAAGTATGCATGCTGCACCATCGGCAAAAAGAGAAGCACCAATTAAATTACTTTTAGAAAAATCATTTGGCTGAAAAGTGAGGCTACATAACTCGACACAAACGACAAGTACCTTTGCATGTGGATGGGCTTTACAAAAATCATAGGCTCTGCTTATACCAGCGGCTCCTCCTGCACAACCAAGACCCCATAGAGGAATGCGTTTAAGTAGGTCTGAAAAGGGAAGCTTGTTCATAACACGTGCGTCAATGCTAGGTGTTGAAATTCCTGTACTGCTAACAAAAATGATGGCATCGATGTCCTCAGTAGGAATAGGTGAGGATAAAAAAGCTGTATTAGCTAAACATGCTTGAATGACACTTACACTGTAGTGTGTAGCTAACTCAATATATAAATTATTACGTTCTTCAAAGGAGTGATTCGTACGATGCCATTCAGCTGGCACACAAAAATGGCGTGTGTCGATGCCACCATTTTCAAAAACCTTTAAGTAGCGCTCTAGTTTTGGAATTTTTGCATAAAAAAGCTCTTTCGTTAGTTCCTCTGCGTTATCTTGCTGTAATGTGTAAGGTGGTTGATATGTGCTAATTGAAATGATTTTAGGCAATCCAACATCTCCTCGCATTTAATGGTTTTGTTCATTGTATGCGTGGATGATTGGAATAAATGCTTATAATATTGTAATTGACAATTTCTGAAAATTTAGCTATATTGATAACAACTAAATGGAAAGTAGGTGATGTGACATGATGAATAGATCTGTAATTAGCGAACTGCAATTCGGTTTGTTCAATTTCACACGCCTAAAATATACAAAGTGACGCCGTGCCATAACTCGGGGTATTTGTGTATCTTTTAAACGTGCCTGTGAAACCTTGTAACTGCCGAATTGCAGCTACAAGGTTTTTTATTGTAGTTCGAAAAGGTGAATTGCGATAGGGCCTCTTGCGGATGACAACTATTTTCGCTGAGACATCATACGTTTAGGAGGAAAATAAATTGAATTTAACAACATTAGGTTTTACAACATATTTTGAAGAGCAAATGATAGAAATGAAAAAACAGGCTAAATTAAAAAATTGTGTGCCTGCAAGGGTTACTTTAGAGCATAAGCATTCTTATCGGGTGTTAGCTGAAGAGGGAGAATGGCTTGCGACAATTGCTGGTCATTATGCGTATACATCTTTAGCGAGGGAGGACTATCCAGCAGTTGGTGATTGGGTGCTAGTGGAGAAAATGCCCGGAGAGGAACGAGCAATTATTCATCAGCTATTCCAACGAAAATCTGTATTTTCACGTAAAGTTGCAGGAACGGAAATTCAAGAACAGATTGTCGCATCAAATGTCGATATTGTGTTACTTATTATGAGCTTGAACGCAGATTTTAATATTCGACGTTTGGAGAGATATTTAGTGGCTGCTTGGGATTCAGGGGCAAAGCCCATTATTGTCCTGACAAAAGCTGATTTATGCGAAGATGTTTCGAGCTTAGTACAAGAAGTGGAGTCTGTAGCCTTTGGTGTGGATATCTTTGTAACGAGTGCTCTATCGGGCGAAGGTCTAAAGGAAATTCAGACGCTATTCACAGAGGGGGTCACGGGGGCACTATTGGGGTCTTCTGGAGCAGGGAAATCCACATTAACAAATGCTTTATGTGGTGAGATACTGATGAAAGTAGCGGGTATACGTGAGGATGATGCCAAGGGACGACATACAACAACCCATCGAGAGCTAGTAGTATTGCCTGCTGGTGGCTGTCTAATTGATACGCCAGGGATGCGTGAGCTTCAATTGTGGGATCAAGGGGATAGTTTAGCTTCTAGCTTTCAAGATATTGAGGAACTAGCAACAGCTTGTCGTTATCGTGATTGTACACATCAAAAAGAGCCTTATTGTGCTGTCCAGCAAGCTATAGTAGATGGGGACTTGGACCAATATCGTCTACAAAGCTATTTTAAGCTGCAAAGAGAATTGGCTTATATGGAGCGCAAAACAAATACGCAAGCAAAACTTGAGGAGCAGCGCAAGTGGAAGCAAATAGCCAAGGGAATGAAAAAGGGGAAGAAATAATCAATAGGAGCACAACCATGACAATTCAAAACATCAATCATTTATTGTTTTCAGTTTCTAATTTAGAGGAATCCATCACTTTTTATGAAAGAGTATTTGATGCCAAGTTGCTAGTAAAGGGGAACAGCACAGCCTATTTTGATGTAAATGGGCTGTGGCTAGCTCTTAATGTAGAAAAGGATATACCCCGTAATGACATCCATCATTCCTATACACACATTGCCTTCACAATCGCTGAGGATGACTTTGATAATATGTATGACAGATTGGTTCAGCTAAAGGTCAATATTTTAGCAGGTCGGCAAAGAGATGAAAAGGATAAAAAATCGATTTACTTTACAGATCCTGATGGTCATAAATTTGAATTTCATACAGGAACTTTGCAGGATCGTTTGGATTATTATAAGCAAGAAAAGCAGCATATGGTGTTTTTTGATAACTAATTAAGGAGAGATTTTATGAATAAAGCGTTTATTTTTGATATGGACGGAACATTATTTCAAACCAATCTTATTTTAGAGCCTGCGCTCGACGCAACATTTGATGTGCTGCGGACAAACGGCTTGTGGCAGGGAGAAACACCTATAGAAAAATATAGAGAAATAATGGGGGTTCCTTTACCTGTTGTGTGGGAAACATTATGTCCTATGCATGCTTTAGAGATACGAGAAGAGAGCAATGTATTATTCCATGTAAAGCTGATTGAGCAAATACGTGGACATAAAGGTGCTTTGTATCCAAACGCTGAACAAACCCTTGCAACATTGTCAGAGAATTATCCGTTATACATAGCGAGTAATGGACAGGTTGACTATTTACAAGCAATCGTCGAAACCTATCAGTTGGAGCGTTTTATAAAGGGAATCTATAGCATTCAAGCAATTGCAAGTGGGCATAAATCGGATCTGGTCAAAAGAGTTGTAGATGAAAATAAAATTGATTATGGAGCAGTGGTAGGAGATCGTTCTTCGGATATCCAAGCTGCACAGGACAATCAATTACTATCAATAGGTGTCCGCTTTGACTTTGCACAAGACAAGGAGTTAGAAAAAGCAGATATAGTAATTGATGATTTAACTGATTTGCTAAAGGTTACATTCGATTAACTCAAGAAAGTGAATCAAACAAAGGATGCTTTTACAACAATCATTGCATTTCCTCACAAGAAGGCGTAAAATAATGCCAAATCCTATAGAAAAAGCATTGAGAAGGAAAAGTAAATTGGATTAGTATTTTGTAGAGAGCCTCTGTTGGTGGAAATGAGGTAAATGAACCCTTTTGAAAATGACCTTTGAGCTTCGTACCGAAAGCTTTTTAGCCAGTAGATTACGACGAGATGAGCACTCGTTACAACAGCAGCAGTATCTCTTTTTTGAGTGAAGACGTACTGATAGAGGCAAATAGTGTAAGCTATTTGTAAATATAGGTGGTAACACGGGTATACTCGTCCTAATCAGATTTGATTAGGGCGATTTTTTTTATCATTTTTTCTGTGAGGGGAGCAATTTAGAATGACGATTGTTATTGGAGGCGCTTGGCCGTATGCAAATGGCTCTTTGCATTTAGGGCATGTTGCCGCATTATTACCAGGTGATATTTTGGCTAGATATTACCGACAAAAAGGTGAGCAGGTTTTATATGTATCAGGCAGTGATTGTAATGGTACACCCATTTCTATACGTGCTGCACAAGAGAATACAACGACAGAAGCTATAGCTAATCACTATCATGATGAGTTTACTAGATGCTTTCATGATTTAGGATTTACCTATGATTTGTACACAAGAACGGATGCGGAGCACCACCATGAATCCGTTAAGGCCCTTTTCTTACAGCTACTGGCTAATAATTTCTTATACAAAAAGAAAATTGAACAGGCTTACTGTGAGACGGATAATCAATTTCTACCAGATCGATTTGTCGAAGGTCTTTGTCCAAATTGTGGAGCGAAAGCAAGGGGAGATCAATGTGATAACTGCTCAGAAATTTTAGACCCATTGGACTTAATTGATAAGCGCTGCAAAATTTGTGGGAACGAACCTGTTATTCGGGAAACTGAGCACTTTTATTTTACCTTTAGTCAATTTCAAGGAAGGTTGGAGTCTTATTTAGCACAAGCGAAAGTCGAGAAACGTTGGCGTGACAATGCTTTAGGGTTAACGGAGCGATACTTGGCAGAGGGAGTTCCCGACCGAGCAGTAACAAGAGATTTACCGAATGGCATAGATGTTCCAGTGCCAGGTTTTGAAGGGAAAAAAATATATGTATGGATTGAAGCTGTAGCAGGGTACTTAACAGCAAGCTTAGAATGGGCAAAAGAGCATCATATAGCTATTGAAGATTTATGGAATGAAGAGACCATTTCATACTATGTACATGGGAAGGATAATATTCCATTCCATACAGTTATTTGGCCAGCCATTTTAATGGGAATTGGATCCAAGGCCTTACCTACCCATATCGTATCTAATGAGTATTTAACATTAGAAAAACGCAAATTATCTACTAGTCAGAATTGGGCTGTATGGGTTCCTTATATTTTAAGCCGTTATGATGCGGACTCTATTCGTTACTTCTTAACGATGAATGCGCCAGAAAATCGTGATACTGATTTTTCATGGCGGGAATTTATTTATAGCCATAATGGCGAACTACTCGGAGCCTATGGCAATTTTGTAAACCGTACATTGAAGTTTATTGAGAAATCATTTGCTTGTCAGGTGCCACAAGCGGAGGTGGATAGCGACATTCGAAAACAAACCGTACAATTGTTTAATGAAGCGGGTGTTCTTATCGAAGGTGGTCATTTCAAGCAGGCGTTAGAATCGATTTTTGAGTATATTCGCGGTGCTAATCGTTATTTTGATGAACAACAGCCATGGCTACAGGTAAAAGAAAACGTAGAGGCAGGTAATCGTACATTAGCAACTTGCGTCTATATCATTGCGAATTTAGGACAGATGCTGCATCCTTTCTTACCGTTTTCAGCAAAGAAAGTAAGAAATATGTTAGGTATAAATGAAATGATGTGGCATGAGCAAGTAGATCTCCCTAAAGTCATTCGAGAGGTGACACCATTATTTGAACGTCTAGATATCGAACGAATCGATGAGGAATATCAAAAACTAGTTAGGGATAGTCACTAGGATTGAAAAAGCAGTATGGCACAAGTGCCATACTGCTTTGCTATTTTCATTTAATTCATAACAGGTGTTAATTTTGTCACTACAATGCTATTGATCGCATTAATATAGGCTAATGCACTTGCCTTAAGAATATCTGTATCTGCTGCTTTTGCAATATACTTTTCGCCTTCATGCTCGATCGTAATTTTTACTTTACCTAAAGCCTCTTTGCCTCGTGAAACACTATTGATATTATATTCCACTAGTTTTACATCCATATTTGTAATTTCTGCAATGGCTGAATAGAGGGCATCAATTGGACCAGAGCCTACTGCACTAGCTTTAAATACTTCGCCGCCTTTTCGAACCTTAACACTTGCTGAAGGGAAGCTTGTATTGCTGACGACTTGTAGATCATCAAAATCAAAGAATTGCTCACTATAATGTGTAGCATTTTTATTATTGGCATCATGTTTTTCATAATAGCTTTCAACAATAACATATAAATCGTGATCATATACTTCTTTCTTCGCATCAGCTAGCTTTAAGAATCCTTCGAAAATACCTTCAAATTCCTCTGTTGAAAGATTAGTAAAACCTAATTTTTCAAGAGCATTTTTCACTGCATGGCGACCAGAGCGAGCTGTTAGTACTAGTTCCATATCATCAAGACCTACATCCTCAGGATGGACGATTTCATAAGCATCACGCGATTTTAACAAACCATCTTGGTGAATACCAGAAGAATGGGCAAATGCATTATCTCCTGTAATGGCTTTATTGACCTGTACATCTAAGCCCATAAAGCTAGAAACAAGACGTGAAGTATTCATAATTTCTTTTGTATTAATACGTGTTTCTGCATTGTAGACGGAGCTACGAGTTTTAAGTGCCATGACAACTTCTTCTAATGCAGCATTACCTGCGCGTTCACCGATACCATTGATTGTACACTCTACCTTATCTGCACCATTTTTAATTGCAGCTAGCGTATTAGCCGTTGCCATTCCAAGATCATTGTGACAATGAACGCTTAAAAGAACGCTATCATCTAAGTTTTTCATACGGTCATTTAATTTAAAAATCATTTCTCCAAATTCCTCTGGCTCTGCAAAGCCAACCGTATCAGGAACGTTAATCATCGTTGCGCCAGCTCTCATAACAGCTTCAATTGTTTTCCAAAGATATTCAAAGTCAGAACGAGAGGCATCCTCTGTGGAATATTGAACTTGCGGCAATAATGTTTTAGCGTATTTCACAGCATCCACGCCAATTTGTAAAATTTGATCTTTTGACTTGCTGAATTTTTTCTCCACATGAATATCAGAGGTTCCTAGTACCATGTGAATCATCGGGTTTTGAGCATACTTCACAGCATTATAGACAGCATCAATGTCAGCCTTTACAGCACGTGCTAATGCTGTAATCATAATGTCGTTTGTATTGCCAACCTTTTCAGCTACAGCTTTGACGGCATCAAAATCACCTTGAGAGGAAGCGGGGAATCCAGCCTCAATAATATCGACACCTAATTTTTTCAGCTGCTGTGCGATCTCTACTTTTTCATAAAGATTTAGCTTTGCTCCAGGCACCTGTTCGCCATCACGTAAAGTTGTATCAAACACCCAAATTTTTCTTCCCATTTTCAAACACTCCTTTTTAGTGATTAGTATCTAAAATCTACACTTAGGCCAATAAGTCATTAAAAAAATAAAAAAACCCGTCTCTATTTAAAAATAGAGACGAGTTTATGCTCGCGGTACCACTCTAATTGACCTTCTCTTTATAGAAAAAGTCCCCTTATCGACAGCTATCACTGTCTATCCTGTTAACGGGGGAAACCGACATCCCTTACTAAAAAGTTCAGGGAGTAGCTCATGGACGAGTTCAAAATGTGTGCCTACCGATTTACACCAACCATCGGCTCTCTACAAGTACACAATCACTTTTACTATTTCCAATCTTGGCCTGCAATGTGTTGTTGAAAGCAATATTACTTGGATATTAACTGCCTGTCAATAATATTCTAAAAATTTATTTAATTCTGTCTTAAGTAATGTCTATTTTATTAAAAATTTGATATTTGGTGAAGTGTAAAATAAAGTGGTGAAGAATGTATTTACTAGGGGAAAATGGTGAGTAGGGTTAGCATACGATAGGTAGAAAAATCATGCTATTTTTCTTTGTATGAAGAAACTGCTCGTTTTCTATAAACCTAAAGAAAACGAGCAGTTTTTTATTCTACCTTAAAACGAGAGACTTGCGTGTGAAGTTCTTCTGCCATATTTGAAAGTGTTGCTGCTGAAGCAGCTACTTCTTCGATAGTAGCTAATTGTTCCTCGGAAGCAGAAGCAACATTTTGTAAATTAGATGAGGACATCTGTGCAATAGTTGCAATTTCATCAAAGGAAGCATAGATTTGCTCTGCACTAGAGGACATCTCCTCTGACACTGTCGTTGCTTCTTGGATTTGCATGGATACTTGCTCAATCAGCTCAACAATCTTAGAGAAACCTTCTTCTGCTACCTTCACTACTTGCATACCAATTTGAACCTCTTGAGTTCCAGTATCCATCACCGTTACAGCACGGTTTGTATCCTGCTGTATTTCAGAAATCAAGGTAGCGATTTGCTCAGCGGATTTTTTTGATTGCTCTGCTAGCTTTTTCACTTCATCTGCTACGACTGCAAAGCCGCGTCCATGATCGCCTGCACGAGCCGCTTCAATTGCAGCATTAAGTGCTAATAAGTTTGTTTGTTCTGCAATATCAGTAATAATGCCAATGATATTGCCAATTTCAATGGAATGCCCGTCTAGATTTTTAACAACACTTGCTGACTCTAAAACAGCCGTGTTGATTGTTGTCATCTGAGAGATAACACGATGTAAAGAATCATTCCCTTTCTTAGCCTCTGAATTTGTTTCGATTGCCAGTTCAGAAACAGCCGCAGTAGTAGAAGCTAATTGTTGTATACCCTTTGTCATGTTTTTCATTGCTTCTGAGCTTTCAGTTGCGTTTTTCCCTTGAGCCTCTGAGCCACTAGCAACCTCTTGAATAGAAGAAGTGATTTGTTCTGTAGCCTGTATAGTTTGCTCTGCACTAGCTGTTAACTCAGCAGCAGAGCCACTTACTTGTACAGTGTTTTGGCGCACATTCGTAATTAAATCCTTTAAATTTGTAGCCATTTGATTAAACGCAAGCGCTAGATCACCTACTTCATCACGATTCTTTATACGAATTTGTTCAGCTGTTAAGTCACCCTCAGCTATTTTTTTCGCAGCTTTAGCCATACCGTTAATTGGACGAGACATTAGACTACCAACAACCATAGCAATTATCAGACTTATGACAACAGCAAAGACTCCAAGAAGCATCATTTGGAGCTTGATGTCTTGAATTTGATTGGATGTAGCAGCCATTTTACCTTCTACATATTCATTTTGATAATTAGAAAGGTTTTCAACACGTTCATCGAATTGTTTAATAATTAAGCGTCCTTGAGTACTATCCAATTTTTCGTACTTCTCTGTTTCTCCAGCAGCCTTTAACTCAAACATACGATCTGCAAATTCTTGCACATTTTGCTCACTTTTATTAATAGCTTCAAGCATCTTAATTGATTTTTCTGAATCTAAAGTAGCCATTAATTCTTCTGATTTTTGTTTGAATTCCTCGCGTGAGGCTTGATTACTTTGAAAGTTTTGTTTGTCTCCAAGTAGTAAGTAGCCTCGCATGCTGACAATTTCCTGTTTTGCAATCACCCGTAATTCCTGAATACTTATAGATTTAGTAGTTTGTTCCTCCAATAATGTACGATAGGTCTTATTTACAGAATCAAGCTGTTTTATATTTAAGCCGATTGTTGTAACGAGTACCAAAATAACTATAAAAAAACCGAGTAATAATTTCTTGTAGATAGTAAATCGCATAGTTGAAATATCCTTTCTCAGTAATTAGTAGAAATGTTACAAAATAATGAAATATGTATATATATCATTTATATCAGATTATATGAATTTTACAAAGTATTATGAGTATTTCTACAGTAATTAGCAGTTTGAAAATGGGTATAAATTATATATGAAGTAATAAAAAAAGCAGATTTTATCGCTATAATGCTACTAATAATAGGGATAATTAATGGTGCATGTTGAATATTAAGTCAATTTTCATAAATTTTGAAACTTTAATAGTAGTCATAACGTAGATGTAGTAAAGGAAAAGAACAGGGGTGGAGAAAATGTATAGGCCAATTTTAAAGTTACCTAAAACAAGATCAGAAAAGATATGGGACTATATTGGTGGTAGTATATTTATTTTATCCATCTTTTATATTATATTGGCATGGGGTAAGTTGCCTGATGAAATACCTGGTCATTTTAATGGATTAGGTGAGGTGGATCGTTGGGGCGCAAAAATAGAATTATTCATTCTTCCGTTCATCGGTTTATTTTTATGGATTGTTATGTGGCTGCTAGAAAAAGCACCTCATATGCATAATTATCCGTCACGTTTGGATGAAAGTAATGTAAAAGCATTTTATTTGAATAGCAGAAAAATACTAAATCAAGTAAAAAATATCTGTCTCATTTTATTTGCTTTTATATCGATTCAGATGGTTCGTATTGGTCTTGGTGAGGTAAATTCATTAGGATGGTGGTTCCTACCCATTGTATTGATAGGAGTATTTATCCCAATTATTAAAGGGTTTATAACAAGCTCCAAAATAAAATAGTGAGACTCAAACGCTTAGGTTACCCTTAAGCGTTTTATTTTTGTGAAAAAATTTTTATAGTGTGTCACAAATGGCTGTTGATTTCAGTTATATAGGCGAGGAAGGGAAGATATAAAAGATTTCTCCAAGTGACTCGATGACATTCAATAATATTTTTAAGATTTTTTATCTAGTGTCACAAACTTCTAATAATTTCAGTTATATAGATTGGAGAGGGGGGACAACATTGACTACACGAGAACCATCAAAAGAGCGAGCTGATATAGATATTCAATCAATCGTGGAGCAAGTTCAATCAGGGGACACGCATGACTATGCAGAAATCATTCGTTGTTTTCAAAAGCAAATTTATATTTATTGTTACTATATGCTAGGAACCAAAGAGGAGGCGGAGGATGCTTCGCAAGATATTTTTATTAAAGGACTAGAGAATATTCATAAATTTTCTTATACGGTTTCCTTATCGGCGTGGCTTTATAAAATCGCTCACCACCATTGTATTGATGTCATAAAAGCAAAAAATAGGGGCTATAAATTTTGGCTAAGTGTGAAGCGAGAACAGGTGAAGCAGACGCAAGCACCGATACCTGAATATGATGAAATGGTGCATAGGCTACTGGAAAACTTACATGTAGATGAAAAAAGGATTTTACTGCTTCGTTCTATTGAAGAATATAGCTTTGAAGAAATTTCTGAAATTATGGATATGAAACCAGCTACAATAAGAAAAAAATATGAACGATTACGCAAAAAATTAATAAAGGAAAATAAGTTAGGAGGTGGATTTTATGAGCATTCATTCAAAGCAGAAGGATAAAGAAATGGCACGAATAGAGCTGCTAATTCGAGAAACACCTGTAGAAGTTGATTTGGTTGATCGTGTAATTAGTAAATATGAACGTAACGAGCAGCCACAAGTAGTAAAGCACCAGAAGAAATGGCACTATAAAGTTGCTTTTGCAACAGCCATGCTAGTTAGCTTACTATTTATTACATCATTTATTTCACCAACAATGGCTGCAACGCTTAAACAAGTGCCTGTACTATCCTCAATTTTCCGTCTCGCTGGTGATTTGGGGTTGCAGATGGCTGATGAAAAAGGACTTTCTACAAAACCCCAGACAAGTGTGACACAGGAGGGGTTTACATTAAGTGTATCGGAAGTAGCGTATGACGGTACACGTGTTTCAATTGCTATTGAACGCCCCTATAAAGAAGACCAGAAAGAAGCTTTAATGGATTGTATCAGTAATTATAATTTGTTTATAAATGATGAGCCTATTAATTCTTTTGCTCCGAGTGAGTCCAATTCTATTAGTCGTTTTATGTACCCTGGTAAAGATAATGCTTCTGTCATTATTGAATTTTCAGATCTGAGAAATCAGGGAGGGAAGCCTTTCCCAGAGCAATTTGATTTAACCATTCAAGCTTTTGTCAAAGGTATAGAAAACCCCATTGAAATTGATATTCCTGTGAAAAATAAAGTGAAAGACTATGTAGCTTTAGCACCAAATATAAGTCGACAATATGACAATATTCATTTGACTCTTGAAAAGGTCAAGCTAACACCAGTTACAACAAGTATCACAACACGGATGGTTTTAACTGATAATTCAACGTTCACTGATAATTTAACACTACTAACAATGGGGATAGTTATTATTGATGAGCATGGTCGTGAAATTGAATTAATTGGAGGAAACGGTTGGAACGCTACCAATGGAAACATTCATCTTGATGATCTTCGGTACACTCCTTTTGAATCTGTTCCAAAAACAATAACCTTAAAACCCTATATCCATCTTTTCAAGGAAAACGAAAAAGGTATGTTTCAATTGGATAAAAACGGTTATCCGAAAATTCGATATATACCTGAACTAGAGATCACTATACCAGTTCAACCATAAAAATAATTGAGAAAGTGTAGTAAAAGCTCACTTTCTCAATTTTTATTTTTCTATATTTATATAAAGTAGATGGATATTCAGTTATACTAGCAAAACAAGGCTTTTGAATAATCTATAGTATATGGAGTATATATAAAGAATAAGTTTTCAATCCTAAGAAATAAAGGGGAATAGAAGATGGCAGTAACGTTAGTAAGGCATGATGTGAAGTATGCTGAGGCTATGCATGCGTTGTCTTCTATGCCACAGGTTCGAGATGCCCTAGGCTTACCTGCTGGCAAGGTAGAAGACACAATTCATTTTATTAAGCGTGAACGTATAGATGAAGAAGAAGGTAAGACCGTCCCTCGTGTGATTTTAGATGAGGAGGGGCAAGTCATTGGTGTGACATCATTAATGTTTATCGATCGTCATAAAAAGAGCTGTCATATCGGCTCTTGGCTTGGCTATCAATTTTGGGGGAAGGGCTATAATCTTGAAGCAAAAACGGCTATTTTAGATATTGCGTTTTTTGAGCTGGGATTATCACGTGTTTTTGCAGGAGCCCGAAAGGTTAATATCCGTTCACAAAAAGCACAAGAAAAGCTACCTTTTGTTCGATTAGGGGTGGAAAAAGATTATCCTGAGGAGCATTCGTGGTTAGAAGTGAAGGAAAAGCAACCATGTGTGTTAAATGTTTTTGAACGAGAAGATTATGTCCGTTATCGAACATCCTTAGAAAAGGTAGAAGGAAACCGAGAAGCCTTTTTACCTCAGCTTTTATTAGCTGATGAGAGTGAAGTGACAGTTCGGAAATATTTAGATAAGGGTATATTATATAAAATTAATTGTGGAGAACTGTTGGTGGGAGTGGCATTAGTCATTCCTCAAACCAATACTACAATTGAATTGAAGAATATTGCTATTGTACCAAAGTATCAAGGGAAGGGAATAGGCAAAGAGATATTGCGACAACTCACTGAAGAATGTCAAAAGGATGGTTATCAAACGGTATTAGTTGGAACGGCGAACTCAAGTATTGATAATATCGCTTTTTATCAAAAAGCAGGCTTTCGCATGGAGGCTATTGAAAAGGACTTCTTCAGTCATTACCCAGAACCAATTTATGAAAATGGTATTCGTGCATTGGATATGATTTTCTTTTCAAAGCAATTATAAGCAAACTTCTAAAAAAAATACCCGTTCAACAAATGTTGAGCGGGTATTTTTATTTACCGAGCAGTAGAGCCATTAATTTTTCCTTAGAATGAAGGAAATCGTCCAAGGTGTATTGATCTAATACTTTCAAATAGGCTTGCAAAGCTTCATACAGTACACCCTTTAATTGACATTCTGGAGCTATTTTACATAGGTTATTTTCTTTATCGAAACATTCTACAAGATGAAAATCCTCTTCTGTATGACGAACAATTTCACCGATGGTAATGGTTTTTGGATCGATAGCAAGGCGAATTCCACCGCCACGTCCACGGATTGTTTCAATGTAACCTAATAACCCGAGTTGGTGTGTCACCTTCATTAAATGGTTTTTCGATATATTATAAGCATCTGAGATCTCTTGAATAGTCGATAATTGACCATCTTCCTTTGCGCCTAAATAAATAAGTGTGCGCAAAGAGTAGTCTGTGTATAAAGTTAAGCGCATCTAAACACCCTACTTTCTATAATTCAAAATAATTATAGCATTTTTACATTGAAGTATAATATCTACAACCTATTTTTAAAGATGTATTTAAAATACATTAATTATGTCTATTTTGTTAAAGATGTATTTTATATATTGCTTTAAGAGAATGAAAGCGTTATATTGTAATCACGAAAGGATGGTAAGCGATATGTTAAAACAAGAAACAATTCAAATTATTAAAGCAACAGTACCTGTATTAGAAGTTCATGGTGTTGAAATCACAAAGACGTTTTACAAAAATATGTTTCAAGCTCATCCAGAATTACTAAATATTTTTAATCACACGAACCAAGAACAAGGCCGTCAGCAAACAGCATTAGCAAATACTGTTTACGCTGCAGCAGTTCATATTGAAAACTTAGAAGCAATTTTACCAGCCGTAATGCTTATTGCACATAAACACCGTAGTTTAGGAATTTTACCTGAACATTACCCAATTGTGGGTGAAAACTTATTAAAAGCGATTAAAGAAGTACTTGGTGATGCAGCAACTGATGACATTATTGGTGCATGGGCCGAGGCTTATGGCGTTATCGCAGATATTTTCATTCAAGTAGAAGAAGAGTTATACCAAAAAACTGAGAACAATGGTGGTTGGCGTCTATTTAAACCATTGAAAGTGGCAAAAAAAGTTGTAGAAAGTGACTTAGTAACTTCTATTTATTTTGTAAATGAAGATGGATCACCACTACCAACTTATGAACCAGGTCAATACATCTCTATTCGAGTGAAAGTGCCAGGAGAAGAGTATTTAATGAACCGTCAATATACACTTTCACAAGCGAGTGCAGAAGATGGCTATCGTATTTCGGTGAAACGTGAAAGTGATCATACGCCAAATGGTAAAGTGTCAAATTATATTCATGATCAATTACAAGTTGGAGATTTGGTAGATGTAAGTGCTCCAGCCGGATTATTTGTGTTAGAAGAAACGGCTGCACCAATTACATTTGTAAGTGGCGGTATCGGTGTAACACCTTTAAACAGTATGCTGCAATCTCTAAATGATAATGCAGTGAATGAAGTGAACTTTATCCAATGTGCTCGTAATGAGAAGGTTGTAGCGTTCAGTGATGACATTCAAAAGAAAGTAAACGTCTTACCGAATGCATCCTATACAGCTTTATACTCTGATGAAGACAAGCTTATTACAAAAGAATTGCTGGCTGAAAAAGTAGCTGATAATGCAGATGTATATGTATGTGGCCCTGTAGGCTTTATGGAAGCGGTTATTAAAAATTTACAGGAAATTGGCGTGAAAGATGAAAAAATTCACTATGAATTCTTTGGGCCAGCCATGCAATTAGCTAAATAAAAATAAACTCCCTGCTATGAGTAATAACTCGTAGCAGGGTTTTTTGTTGAAATAATAAGGAAGCAGATAGATGAGGTTAAAGCGATAGGGAGAACATTGTAACTCGCAATTGCAGCATTTTAAAAAAGATAGAAGCTTTATGTTGACAACATACCTATAGGGGTATAATATAAATCTCGTAAGGAAGTTCAATCTATCGTTTGAAAGGGGGCATAACAGAATGGCGTATGGCTCAAACACTGCAAATCGTGTGAAACGTATGGAAGGTCAAATGCGGGGTATTTTACGCATGATGGAAGAAGGTCAAAGTTGTAAAGATGTGATTACACAGCTATCTGCCGTGCGTTCTGCTGTTGACCGGACGATTGGTGTCATTGTAAGTGAAAATTTATTAGATTGTGTATCGACTGCTGAAGGCAATGCTGAAAAAATGAATGCTGCTATCCAAGAGGCGATGGACTTGGTCGTGAAAAGTCGATAACTTGATATACCCATAATCGTATAAAAAGGAGGACTGGTCATATGGAAATATGGATTATTATCGCGCTTGTGGCAGCCTTTTTCGTTTGGCGAATGAAGCCAGCGAAGGGCGTTCAATCAATTTCTACAGCCCAATTAAAAGATATGCTGAATGATAAGGATAAGATATTTATCGATGTACGCACGCCTGCTGAGTATAAAGGTCGGCATATCTCGCAATTTAAAAATGTTCCGCTTGGGTCGAGCTTTAAAAACCTTCCGAAGGATAAAGAGATCATAGTTATTTGTCAGAGTGGTATGCGAAGTAGTCAGGCTTGTAAGCAACTTAAAAAGCAAGGTTTTGAGCGTGTTTCTAATGTTCGTGGTGGAATGAGTGCATACTAGGAGGAGAAAAAAGTGAAAGAAATTACAGCAAAAGAAGTTCAACAAACGATGGAGCAAGGAGGGAAGCTGAATCTTATTGATGTGCGAGAGGTAGATGAAGTAGAGGCTGGCCACATCCCAGGCATTATTCATATCCCGCTAGGTTTATTAGAGTTTCGACTACCTGAATTAAATAAGAGGGAGTCGTATATTATGGTTTGTCGATCAGGTGGACGAAGTGCTCGGGCTACTCAACTATTAGAAAGTAATGGCTTTAATGTAACTAACATGATTGGTGGTATGTTAGCTTGGGAGGGAAAAGTACAGTAATAGGTTAAATCTATATTTTTTTGATTAAAATAATACCCTTATAGGTATATGGAGGTTGTGAAAAGTATGAAGGCGGATTTTCAGCTAGATGCCAAGGGTCTTTCTTGCCCGATGCCGATTGTGAAAACAAAAAAAGCGATGGCTGATTTAGTAGATGGTCAAATTTTAGAAGTAGCTGCGACTGACAAAGGATCTAAAGCTGATATTGCGGCATGGGCTGAAACTGTAGGTCATCAGTATATTGGTACTTTAGAAGATGATGGTGTACTGAAACACTATATTCGTAAATGTACAAACGACCAAATAGAAGAAATGACGTTTGATCAAACAATTGATTTAGAGCAAATCACAAGTCGTAAAGGATTAATTCTAGATGTACGTGAGGAAGCGGAATTCGCTTTTGGGCATATTGCGGGAGCAAAATCGATACCAATGGGCGAACTGGAGACACGACTTTCTGAGCTTGATAAAGAGCAGGAGATATATGTTATTTGTCGTACTGGAAAACGCAGTGACATGGCTGCGCAAAAGCTGGCTTCACATGGTTTTACGAAAGTATTTAACGTCTTACCAGGTATGACATCCTGGTCAGGCGATTTAACAAAAAACATTTAAATTGGAGGAATTTTATTATGTCGAACAAAGTAGCAATCATTGCAAGTAACGGTGGTTTATTTGATGCGTATAAGGTATTTAATATCGCAACAGCTGCGGCAGCTTCTGAGAAAGAGGTAGCTATCTTCTTTACATTTGAAGGTTTGAATTTAATTCATAAGCAAGGTATGCATGCATTACCAATGCCAGCTGGAGCAGAACACTATGCTGAAGGGTTTACAAAAGCAAATGTGCCAGCTATTCCTCAACTAGTGGAAATGGCACAAGAATTAGGTGTGAAATTTATTGCTTGTCAGATGACGATGGATGTTATGGGTTTAACTACTGAAGATTTCATTGAGGGTATTGAAGTGGGAGGAGCCGTAACGTTCCTAGAATTCGCGAAAGACGCAGCACCGTCACTTACATTCTAGTGACCTACCTATAAAAGCGGAGAGGGCACCCCTCTCCGCTATAAAAAACATAAAAACAATACCAATGGGGGTAAAAGAGATGTCAATTCAAAAATGGAGCGCGTCACAAGTAGCTAAAAAGGTTATTCACAATGAAGAGTTGTTTATTTTAGATGTTCGTAATGCGGATGCATTCGAAGATTGGAAAATCGATGGACATCGTTTTGAGTACTTAAATATACCGTATTTTGAACTGTTAGATGGTATTGATAATATTTTACCGAATATCCCAACTGATAAAGATGTATTAGTCGTTTGTGCTAAAGAAGGATCGTCTTTAATGGTTGCTGAAATGTTAGCTGAGGCAGGTATTGAGGTTGCCTATTTAGCTGGAGGTATGAAATCCTGGAGTGAATATTTAGAGCCAATTAAAGTAGGTGATTTAACAGGCGGTGGTGAGCTTTATCAGTTTGTTCGCTTAGGAAAGGGCTGTCTGTCTTATATGGTCCTTTCTGAAGGTGAAGCAGCTATTATTGATGCTGTACGTTTTACAGATGTGTTTATAAATTTTGCAGAACATAAAAATGTCCAAATTAAACATGTTTTTGATACACACTTACATGCTGATCACATTTCAGGTGGGCGCCATATTGCAGAGATGACAGGCGCAACCTATTATTTGCCACCTAAGGACGCTGAAGAAGTTGTGTTCCACTATACACCGTTAGTTGATGGAACGACTGTTCAAATCGGTGCATCAAAAATAGATGTAGGAGCTATCTATTCTCCTGGTCATACGATAGGCTCTACTTCATTTGTTGTTGACAGCAAATATTTATTAACAGGAGATATTTTATTTATCGATTCAATCGGACGTCCTGATTTAGCTGGCCTTGCTGATGACTGGGTTGGAGATTTACGAGACACGCTTTACAAGCGTTATCGAGAATTGTCTGATGAACTTATTGTCTTACCAGCACATTTTATGATTATTGATGAGCTGAATGAAGATGGGACGGTTGCTAGACGACTAGGGGATTTATTTGTACAAAACCATGGATTAAATATTCAAGATGAAGAAGAATTTAGACGTGTGGTAACAGATGAATTACCTCCACAACCAAATGCTTATCAGGAAATTCGTCAGGTGAATATGGGGAAAATCACACCTGCGTTAGATGAGCAAACAGAAATGGAAATTGGACCAAATCGCTGTGCAGTACGATAAAACATGCTAAAGTGCAATGAGTATGCATGTATGCTTATTATATGTAAATTTCGTGAATTGAAGGTGCTCATCCTTCATGAAGATATAAAACAAGAAGAACCGGCAAAATCGCTTACAACCTTTGCCGAGTTGAAGGAGAATATGATGAAATCAAGTTTACAACTAGATGCAAAAGGCCTTTCTTGTCCAATGCCTATTGTGAAGACAAAAAAAGCAATAGATACCCTAAAGTCTGGGGAAGTTTTAGAAGTTCAGGTGACAGATAAAGGAGCTTTAGCGGATATTCCTGCTTGGGCAAAAGCAGGAGGTCATATCATTTTAGATCAATCTGAAGAGGCTGGCGTTATTACATTTTTCATTCAGAAAGCATAGGGCTGATTGAGGGTTGTCTATTACAGTAGAACAACCCTTCTTTCCTTTTGTTGAATACAGCCAGAAAGAAGGAAAACTAAATGGATATTGCATGGATCTTAACCATTTTACTTATTGGTTTTCTCGGTTCATTTGTATCAGGGATGTTAGGTATTGGCGGTGCCATTATTAATTTCCCAATGCTACTATATATACCGCCATTACTAGGATTTGCGGCCTTTTCTGCACATGAGGTGTCAGGAATAAGTGCGATTCAGGTACTTTTTGCTGCTCTTTCAGGTGTTTGGGTCTATCGTAAAGGTGGGTATTTAAATAAATCACTCATTATCTATATGGGGAGCGCCATATTAGCGGGAAGCTTTGTGGGTAGCTTCGGTTCAAAATTTTTATCTGAGTCTGGTATTAACATGGTCTATGGAATCCTTGCATTGATTGCAGCTGTGATGATGTTCATACCGAAAAAGCAAATTGATGATAAACCGATGCAGGCTGTTACATTTAATAAACCATTGTCGGCCCTATTAGCTTTCGTTGTTGGTATCGGTTCCGGGATAGTAGGGGCAGCTGGTGGATTTTTATTAGTACCAATCATGCTTGTGGTCTTAGGAATCCCTACTCGTATGACCATTGCGTCAAGCCTTGCTATTACGTTTATCTCCTCAATAGGAGGAACTATTGGTAAATTAATGACTGGGCAAGTGGAATATTATCCAGCGCTCATCTTGATTGTAGCTAGTCTAATAGCTGCTCCTCTAGGTGCGAGAATAGGGGGCAAGTTAAATACTAAATTCCTACAAATTATTTTAGCGGTTCTTATATTAGCAACAGCTATTAAAATTTGGATGGATATATTATAAGGGGGTATGGTAATGAAAATTGAAGTTTTCTCTGATTTTACATGTCCATTTTGTTATATTGGCAAGCGAGAACTGGAACGGGCGATTGGCATCGCAGGCTATACAGGATTAGTGGAAATAGAATATAAAGCATTTCAAATAGGCCCAGATATCCCGAAAGTGAATGCACCCTCTTTTTATGAGGCGCTGGCTAAAAAGTATGATGTCACGCTAGATGAAGTGAAAGATATGGTCGAGGGTATAGCTACGAGAGCAACGGAAGTTGGTTTGCATTATGATTTTGCTAAGATGAAAACAGCGCATACAGAAAAGGCTCATCGTTTAGCTAAATGGACGCAGCAATTTGGTAAAGCGACAGCTTATACGGAAGCACTAATGGCTGGTTATTTTAAAGATGGTGAAGATTTGAATAAAGATGAGTTCTTATTAAAAGTTATTGCGCAATTAGATTTGGATAGAGAAGTTGCAGCGGGAATATTAGCTTCAACTGATTTTAGTGAAGAGCTAGACAAGGATCGCTATGAAGCACAGCAACTTGGCGTACAAAGTGTACCGTTCTTTGTATTTGAAAATCGTTATGGTATTAAAGGGGCTGAGCCGAATGAAGTGTTTGTGCGAACTTTGCATCAAGCTGCAGAAATAGCTGGTATTCAGCCAACGATAATGATAAATGGTAATGGAGAATCGGTATGTGCTGATGGACAGTGTAAACTATAAAAGACTTTAAAGGTGTCGAGTGCGTATGTGTACTTGACGCTTTTTTTTCGAACAAATGAATACTGCAAGAGGTATTAAGTCTTGTTTTCTGTGTTATAGAACAAAATAAAATGTATAATTTATCCTTTTTTATCATCTGAATGGTTCTATTTTATGGTAGTGTGAGAAAAATCACATCCAATAAATTGTTATGTTGCTAAAATATAAGTGAGAATACAAAGGGGGGTATTATAGATGAAACCTATAGTAGCAGGAGTAGCAGGAACAGTACTGTTAGCAGGCGCCATTTTTGTTGGGACGTTTGTCAGTGACAAAATTACAGTTGATTCGAATGTGAGTGAGAAAGAAGCGACAGTGCAAACACAAATACCAACAACAGCAGCTGCTCAGTCAGTGGTCTATGCTCCGCCAAGTATTGAAGAAGTACCAGATGGTCCAATGAAAGAAGCAATATTAACGGGCTATGAACTTGTTAATAACACACATGTTGCGGCAGATGAATATGTGGGCAACCAATTATCTTGCACAAGCTGTCATGCCGGTGCTGGCTATGACGAGCAAGCCTCATCATTAGTAGGTGTAATGGCAAATTATCCACAGTATATTGGACGCTCAGGTGGTGTAGTTACAATAGAAGAACGGATTAATGGCTGTATGGTTCGGAGTATGAATGGTAAAAAATTCGAAATGAATAGTGATGAACTAGAGGCTATGGTGGCGTATTTCGCTTATATTTCTGAAGGTGTTCCAATTGGAGCAAAACGTGAATGGGCGGGCACAAGTGATATGAAGAATGTGCCGATTCCAAATGTTGCAGATGGTGAGGAGCTTTATGCACAGTCCTGTATAGCCTGTCATGCAGCTGATGGCGCAGGAACTGGTGCTAATACTGGCCCAGCTTTATGGGGAGATAATTCATTTAATGATGGCGCAGGTATGGCACGTATGTCAAAAATGGCTGGCTATATTCAAAATAATATGCCGATAGGTGCAGCGGGAACATTAACAGATCAAGAAGCTGCAGATTTAGCTGCCTTTATTTTATCGCAAGATCGTCCAGAGTGGGCGAACCATGAAAAAGATTGGCCAAAAGGCGGGCGTCCAAATGACATCATGACTAAGGAAAAACGTGAACAAGTTAAAAATGGTACGATTGACTGGGAAAAAGTTTTGTCTACAAATTAACGAAGAAAAGGGATGCTGATAATTGGCATCCCTTTAACTTATTTAAAATTATAAGCATTTACTATTTTATCTCTGTTCGTTGTGATATCTGTAAAATATTCGTATAAGCAAATCCCTAGGAATGACCCACTTACATTAAAGACGTTAGAAAAACCGCTATTTTGAAGGGCCATAACAGCATTATAGCTACGTTGACCAGATCGGCAATGCACATACACTGCTTGATCCTTCGGAATTTCATCCATTCTTTCCCGAAGTTCACTTAGAGGAATATTGTGTGCATTGATAAGGTGACCGAATTCAAATTCATTTTTTTCACGAACGTCTAAGAAAAAGGCTTGATTTTCAATGAGTGCCCTTACTTCATCAACTTTTACCTGCTTAAAGTGTCCGTGTAATAGATTTTGAGCTACAAGAGCTGCCAAATTAACAATATCACGGGCAGTGCTAAACATTGGAGAATAGGATAACTCTAGCTCCTTTAAATCTTCTAATGTACCGCCCATTGTGATGAGGGTAGCTATAACATCAATCCTCTTATCTGCATTACCTTTACCTATTGCTTGAGCCCCTAGTATTTTACCCGTCGGTGTTTCATAAACGAGCTTAAAGTGAAGTGGATTACTATTTGGCATTAGTCCTACTTTGTCTGGAGCTATCAAATAAACACTTTTTGCTTGAAAGCCATTTGCTAGGGCTGTTTTTTCGTTCAAACCTGTTGTCGCGCATACGAGATCGAAAATTTGTACGCTTGAAGATCCAATGACTCCTTTGTTGTGATGAGGGATGTTATACATATGATTAGCTGCTGCACGTGCTTGTCGTTGAGCGGGACCGGCTAAAGCAAGGCGCGTCTGTTTATGGGTAAGCTGATGGAATACTTCAATCGCATCTCCCACAGCATATATGGAAGGATCAGACGTCACGTAATTTGCATCAACTTGAATACCTCCGAGTTCACCAATTGTTAGCCCGGCCTCTTTGGCTAAGCGGATTTCAGGTCGAACGCCAATTGCTAATACTACTGCTTGGGCTTTCAATTGTTTGCCTGAGTTCAACGTCACATTATTTGGTGTAACCTTTGCAAGACCGTCATTGACAATAACTTGAACCCCTTTATCAGTCATTTCCTTGTGTAAGATTTGAGCCATATCATAATCAAAAGGGGCCATAATTTGTTGGCCAAATTCAACTAGAGATACATTATAGCCTGCTAGCTTCAAATTTTCTGCTACCTCTACACCAATGAAGCCTCCGCCAACCACGGCAATATCCTGTACATTATCTGTTTGTAGATACCAATTTAAACGGTCAATATCAGCCACGTTTCTAATGGTAAAGACGTGCTTAGAATGAATGCCCTCTAAGTCAGGGACGATAGGACTTGCTCCTGGGGATAAAATTAACGTATCGTAACTTTCCTCATAATCTCTATTCGTTTTTAAATCCTTAATGGTGATGGTTTTTTTCTCTCTGTTAATACGTACAACTTCTTGCTGAACACGAGCCTCTATATTGTATTTTGTTTGGAGGCCTTGAGGCGTCATTAAAATTAATTTGTCGCTATTTTCAACAATCCCGCTTAAATGGAAGGGGAGAGAACAATTAGAGAATGAAACATTCGGCCCCTTTTCAAATATAATAATTTCTGCTTTTTCATCTAGACGACGAAGACGAGCTGCTGTGGATGCACCACCTGCAACGCCACCGACTATTAAAAATTTTTTACTCAATGTAAACACTCCTTTTCATAATAAATACATAATGGGGTATTTAGAGTCTCTTAAATAAAGGTTTTTTCTCTAAAATTAGGAGAATTATGTAGTTTGAATACTACAAATAAATAATATACCCTAAAGGGTATTTTATCAAGGTGCCAAATTAATAAATTTTCTGTGGTGTTCCTCGTTCAAGAAAGTTGATGCACAAATTTGCTATACTAACGGTAGTAGGAAATGGAAATGGCACAGGGGGTGACACTGTTGATCTTTTTGAAATTTTTAACCCAAATCCTCATAGTATCGGGTTTGATTTATATTGTGAGTGGACGATTAATTGGCTCGAATATTAATTTTGTGCGAAGAGTGCTGTCAGTCGTTATTAGTGTGACATTAACCTCTTTTGTGTACTGGTATTCTTATCTACGCCATACAGATTTTTTATCAGAAACGATGATGCAAACAGTAACTGAGGTAAGCACACTGATTTGGATCGGTAGTATGCTACTAATTTCGATGTTGCTTTATTTGGTATTTGAGCTTTTTGACCCTAGTGGCATTACGAATGGAGATCGCCGTCACGGCCAAAAATCTTTACTATTGCGATTGCGTAGCTATTGGCGACAGCAGAAACGCCTGCGTCAGGTATTAAAAATTGCTGTTACAAACGGTGTCGTACAAACGATTAAATATGCGAGGCAACGAGAAAATGAAAAAGAACTTGCAATTGCTTTGCGCGCAACGTTAGAACAATGTGGTGGGATTTTCATCAAATTTGGCCAGGTACTATCCACACGAAAAGAGCTTTTTTCACCTATTTTTATTGATGAATTAGAAAGGCTTCAACACCGAGTAAGGCCTTTATCAGAGGAACAAGTGAAACAAATTTTAGAGAGATCTCTTCCGCAATCAATGGACGAAATATTTAGCCAATTTCAAATGGAACCCATTGCAGCAGCCTCTATTGGCCAAGTGCATAAAGCAAGGCTTAAAAATTATGAAGAGGTGGTAGTCAAGCTATTGCGTCCAGAAGTAAAGGGAATTATGCGCGATGACCTTGAAATTTTAGAGGAATTTGCTAATTGGCTATCCACAAAATCAACCTGGGCTGAATCATTAGGCTTTCGAGAGTTGGCTGGGGGATTTGCAGAGGGGCTACGTGAGGAGATTCATTTAGATATTGAAGTACGTAATACGCTACAGGTGAAGAATGCACTGGCGAAAAGCGATTACAAGGTTCGAATTCCTAAAATATTTACGCCTTACAGTAATGAAAATGTTATTGTGATGGAGTATATTCGTGGACAAAGTGTGGCAGATGGGGCATCTGAATTTAATCGTTTGTCGATTGATCGTAGGCAATTTGCAAGAACCGTACTCTACTCATTTTTTGAGCAGATGCTATTCTCTGGTATTTTTCATGCAGATCCACATCCAGGAAATATCCATATAGATGAAACAGATGGAACACCAGTCTTGCTTGACTTTGGCGCAGTAGGACGTTTAGGTGCAACACAGCAAGAAGGCTTAAAGTTATTCTTAATGGGCATTCAACTAAATGATTCAAGCGTTTTATATGATGGTTTAACATTATTAGTGGAAAATGCTGATCATGCAGAACGTGCGAGAATGGAGCAGGCAATCGACCAAATTTTACTGAAAATTTCCTATGTTGACCGTATACCTACTGAAGAATTAATTCACGCGCTATTTACAGTGGTAAGAGATTTTGGACTTGCATTCTATCCAGCAGTGGGATTAGCTCTCCGTTCCTTAGTGACGTTAGATGGCACATTACGGGTAATAGATCCACGTTTTGATATCTTTACTGAGGCAAAGGATTTTTCTGCTACATATATGCGTGCCTCTTTCCTTAAGCCTTTTAAAGAACCGATGGCAACTAAGGAGCGGCTGCAAGAAGAATTATCTATGCTAATACCGACTTTGCGTAAAATGCCTAGAAGAGTCGATCAGCTCATTCAGCGAGTTGAGAGCGGAAAAATCATTTTACATCATGATGTCTTTTCGGATGAACATAATTCACGTTTTATTACACATTTGTTTTCTCAATTTGTTTTGCTGCTGGTGGGTATAACTTTTGGTATTATATCTGTCGCTCTTTTAGCTATTTCACAATTTATCCACGATTCTTATGCGGTCTATTTGAACACAGCGGCATATTTAGGTTTATTTTTATGTGCTATTTTGTTAGTGAGATTATCTATACAAGCATTAAGGTCGATGAAGCAATAGGTAGGGAATTTTTTCCCTACCTTTTTCTTTGGCACCCTCAAATATTACAAAAACATTACAAAATATCTGTTAGGTCTAATGTCGAATTAGCTAATAGTTTCTCTGTGTAGAAGAAAAATGTATTATGTAGAATAATGTAGTTTAAGTGCGAATGTTACAGAAATATTTCGAGTTTTACTAATGTATTAAATAGACATGAAATAGTATAAAAGTTATGTAGAAAATGCTAAACTTTAAAAGGCTAAAAAAAATATAAGAACATTTAATTAAAATAGAAATCGTTCAAGTGATTACATAGAATATCGAGAGCGAAATTGATAGATGAAGGGAAATGAAGGTAACGTGGCTAAGCGTAACAAATGGCGTAAGTCGATGGTGCTAGCATTAGCACTAGCTGGCGGCTTATTATTTAATACAATTCAACCAACAGAAGTACATGCCGAAGAAACTTCTCAACAAATGATTGAGAAAAAGGCTGAAATAGATGCACAAATTAAAAAATTACAAGAAGAACTAACGAAACTACAACAAGAGATCGACGCAAAAGTAAAGGTATTTAAACAAGTACAAGCAGATATTAAAGAAGTGGATGCTAGTATTGTTGAAACACAAAAACGTATCGAGCAACGTTCAAAAATTTTAAGTGAGCGTATGGCTGCATACCAAGCGCAAGACAACACTGTAGGTGTTTATTTAAATGTAGTGCTTGAGGCAAAAAGCTTTGCAGATTTAATGGATCGTGTCGTAGCGGTAAAAACATTAATGGATGCTGACCAAGAATTAGTGGATCAACAGGAAGCAGATAAAGCAAGCTTAGAGCAACAAAAAGCTACATTAGATGAAAAACAAAAGGAACTTCAAAAACAATTCCAAGAGCTTCAGCAAAAAGAAAGCGAAATGGAAGTGAAGAAAGCTGAGAACGAAGCGAAATCACTTGCATTAAAAGCTGAAATTGCAACGAAACAAGAAGAAGAACGTTTAGAAGCAGAGCGTAAAGCAGCTGAAGAAGAGGCAGCTCGTTTACGTGCACTTCAAGCAGCTACACCAGTTATACAAGCAACTCAGAATAATGGTGGAGGCGAACCACAAAAAATTATTGTTGGGTCAGGAGCTGGCACTGTTTCTTCAGGAGATGCCATTTCAACAGCTAAACAATTCCTAGGACGTCCTTATGTTTGGGGTGGTAGCAACCCATCAACAGGTTTTGACTGTTCAGGTCTTGTACAATGGTCATATAAGCAAGCGGGTGTTTCTTTACCTCGTACAGCATCACAACAATATTTAGCAACACAACGCATTTCAGCAGGTGAAGCACGCGTAGGGGACTTAGTGTTCTTCAGCTATGGTTCAGGTGTAGCTCACGTAGGTATTTATTTAGGTAATAACACAATGATCGACGCTCAAAACAATGGTGTCGTAATTGAATCACTTGATTGGTGGAATCAATACTTAGTAGGCTTTGGACGTATTCAATAGGCCTCACTAATATATAGACGGTTGAGATAAGAAAAAGGTCATCTTTGTAGAGAAAAATATACAAAGATGACCTTTTTTGTTTTTGGAATGCTATTCTTTCAAAAGAAACAAGACGACTACTTCTATTCTTGAAAAGAGACTTTCCTGCATATTAAATTGATATTAAATTTTAAAATTTACTTTGATGACACCTGTCTCTTTCAAGGCAATAAAGAAAATAATAACGAATGGGCCGACAAGTAAACCGATAATACCAAATAACTGTAGACCTATGAACATGGAAATTAATGTTGGTAAAGTGGATAAACCGATATGGTCTCCCATTAATTTAGGCTCGACTACTCGACGAATAATAAGTAAAATAGCAGCTAAGATGAATAATTTTACAGCTATAGAGGTGTTTCCCATCAACAGGTGGTAAAGTCCCCATGGCGCTAGAATAATGATAGAGCCTAGGAATGGTACAATATCTATTAACCAGATAATAATCGTCATTGTTACTGCATATTTCGGTTGGATTAATAGCATTCCAATGAGTGTGACGCCTCCAATAATAAAGCTTACAAATAAGTGAGCCTTCATATAGCCAAATGTTGCATCTTTTAAGCGATTTAAAATAATTTTTATCTTCTTTGCTGTATTGGGCTTTAAATATTTATAAGTGATTTGCTTTAACTTAGGCAAATCAAGCATAAATAGGAATAGCGCAATCATATAAACGAGAAGACTGATAAATAGGCTGGGTATCTCTGAAAAGAAGGCAGAAACTTTGCTATAATTAAAGAAGCTTAAAAAGGATTCTTCGACTTTCTTTATGAAATCCATAGTGGTTTTTTGAAGCGAAGCACTTACTTCAGGTGGAAAGTCTTCTGTGTATTTAGAAATATTTTCTTGCATATGAAGCCACATATCTGATAGCTTGGAAATATAATAGGGAGCTTGCTTAGATAGTAAAATTATTTGTGTCATTATTTGTGTAATAGAAAGATAACAAATAATAGATATAACAATAACACTCACTATGTAAATAAAAGCAACTGCTATTTTCCGTGACATTTTCCATTTCCGTTTAAAGAACATGACAATTGGTTCTAAGAAAAATGCACTAATCCCAGCAAGTATTAAAGGCATGGACACTGGGATAACAAAATAGGCAGCTAGAAGTAGTGATATTATCACAATCAACCGAAAAATCAATTTCCTAGCATTAAATTTATTCATAAACTCACCTTCTTTGCGAAAAAAATTAAGTTAAGTGTACCATAAATCAAATTTTATTACGTTCTGAAACAATAAAGGTAGGGATGAATTATGGAAAAAGAGATTTTGCAACTTTTTAGTAATCTAACAGAGCATGATCGCGATATTCAATATGAATCTTACGAGGAATTAATAAAAATTATGCAAGAACCCGTAGATTGGACATATGCAGTTTGGGAACAGCTAATAAAAGCTCTTACATACAATAATGGTTATTCTCGTGCACGTGCTGCACAAATTTTATGCGCTTTAGCTGCAAAAAGTGATCCAGAAGAAAGGGTCTTGGAGGATTTTTTAAAGATTTGGGCTGTGACTTACGATGAACAATCTGCTACGGCAAGGCATGCATTACAAGCAATTTGGAAAATTGGACAGGCGGGTCCAGTACAAAGAGATTTGGTTGTATCGTATCTAGCTAAAAGATTTCAAACATGTATAGATGAAAAACAGCCATCTCTTATTCGTCAGGATATTATAATGTCATTTAAAAAGTTATATGATCAAACAAATGACTCGAAATTATTAGATATTGCCCATCGTTTAATTAATGAAGAACAAGATGCTAAATATAAAAAGAAGTATAAGTCAGCCATCCGTTCAAAGTAGCGAGGTGGTGTTTTTTTGTGCAAATTCTTTGATGAACGATAGAATAGTCAACTATAATGAATGAAAAAAGGGGATTATGCATGAGCATTTATAATTATCTAGTTCGGAAGCCTAATGGCGAAATTTTATCGATGGAAACATATCGTGGAAAAACAATGTTAATTGTTAACACGGCAAACCAATGCCGATTTACATATCAATTTGAAGACTTACAGAAAATGTATGATAGATATGGAAAAGAGAATTTTGTAGTTCTTGGATTCCCTTGTGATCAATTTGGCCATCAAAATCCTGAAGATGGGGAGGAAACTAAGCATCTATGCAAGGTAAACTATGGGGTCACATTCCCGATTTTTGAGCTTGTACAGGTAAATGGAGAGGCTACCCATCCACTCTTTAATTATTTAAAGCATGAAGTGGATTACCGAGAGTTTGGGAAGGCAAGTATGCAGGAGAAAATGTTGGCAGAAGCAATTGTTCAACTTGCCCCAAGCTTTTTAGATGGTCGTAATATTCGCTGGAACTTTACAAAATTTCTAGTAGATGCTAATGGTAAGACCGTCGCACGCTTTGAACCAACAGATTCACAGCTCGATATTGAAAAAGCAATTGAAACACTATTATAGTAAATTTCTTAATAATGTAAAAATTTGTTAGGGTTTTCTCTTCAAGTAGAAATAATGCTATATTTTAAAACTGTGTACAGCTATTTTTTCTGAAGCATATATGATAAACTGCTTTACAAATGAAATATTCTTGCAGAATAAAGGTGCTAATTAGCATAATCGGGAATCCGGTGAAAAACCGGAGCTGTTTCCGCAACTGTAAGTGCAGCCATTATAAAGATTTACCACTGTCTCAAAGAAGATGGGAAGGTCCTTTATAACACATTCGTTTCATGTGACGAACTGTACAAGCCAGGAGACCGACCTTTATTTGAACGTATAAAAACTTCTCGGAAGCTAGGAGGATATACGGCAAATACATAGGCTTTGTCCAGTTTGATGGCTCATTATGTTATTTTTGTCGTTCCTTTGCAAAAAGGAGCGACTTTTTTATGCCTTTCAAATAAGAATTTTTCATTATAGAAAATAGGGGGGAAGCAAGTGAAAAAAGATGCCCGTTATTCTTGTTATCCATTTATGCGTGAGAAAGCTTCAACGGTCGATTTTGAAATTCGAACAGATAGCCTGACAACACATCTAGGAGTTGCATTAGCTGCGGTAAAAAAAGAGGATGTTCAAGTTGTTGCTGAGGATTTATTGCTTATGTTACCTATGGCTTATCATGTGAATGGCTCAGTACGTGGGAAATTAGCAGTAACTGAAGAGGATTTATCTTGGTTAAGTGAACGTTATGATTTTTACGTTCGCCATGTGAAGGAAGAGATTCAAAGTTTTGTTTTACCTCAAGGAACAGAGGCTGCTGCAGCCTTACATCTTTGTCGCAGTGAGGCAAAAAAATCATATCGTACTTTACACAAAGTATCAGAAGAACGAGAGGTTCCAGCTATTCTTTTCGATTACCTTGGTTTATTAGCTAATGTATGTTTTGTCATGGCTGTTTTTATGAATCAGCAAGCTGGAATAGCGGAAATACCGTTTATTAGTAAATCCTACCCAATGAAAAAGAAAAAGGAGAATAACAATGAAAAAAGTATTTAATTTCCAATGGCTATCAGTGCTCTTACTTGCACTGGTATTAGCAGGCTGTGGCACTGCTGAAGATACAAAAAATAAAGATGCTTCGCAAGATACACAACAAGCAGAGAAAACAAGCTATAAAGTGACAGATGACCGTGGAGTGGAAATAGAGTTTAAAGAAGTACCAAAAACAGTTGTATCTTTACAACCAAGTAATACTGAAATTTTGTTTGCTTTAGGTGTTGGCGATAAAATTGTAGGAGCAACTGAGTACGATACTTACCCAGAGGAAGCACAAAAAATTGAACGTGTCTCTGATACTACGAACTTTAACAGTGAAAGAATTATAGCGTTAAAGCCAGATGTTGTCATTGCTTATACAATCGGTGATAAGGATGCCCTAAAGCCGCTTGAGGACGCAGGAATTAAAGTGTTTGTTATTCAATCTGCGACTACTTTCGACGATGTTTATGGAGATATCGAACAAATTGCTGCTGTGATGGATGTTCCTGATAAAGGAAATAAATTAAACGAAGAGATTAAAGCGAAAATTGCTGAAGTACAAACGAAGGTGAAGGATGTAAAAACGCCGAAAAATGTTTATTTAGAGGTTAGCCCTAAGCCAGACATATATACAGCAGGCTCTAGCACTTTCCAGCAAGAAATATTAGATGCAGCTAATGTTAATAATGTTTTTTCTGACTTGAATAGCTGGGCAAAAGTGAATGAGGAAGATGTTATTGCGAAAAATCCAGATGTTATTTTAACAACAGTAAACTATACAGAAGATCCAATAGGAGAAATTCTTGGACGAGATGGTTGGAATACTGTGAAAGCTATTCAAAACAAAGCGGTATTGTCCATTGATACAGATATCTCTAATCGACCTGGTCCGCGTATTGGTGAAGCTGTAGAATTAGTAGCGAAGGCTGTGTACCCAGAGTTATTTAAATAAGAAATGTTTCCATGCTAGCTGTCAGCCATTCAGCTAGCATTTTTTATGTGGTTTAAATTATTACCTAGCGTGAAAATTGGAATTAATGTAGTTTGTTCTTTAAAATAAAAGTAAGTATGCTTGATAATCTTAGGGGGTGTAGTGATTGGAGCAATTAGAGACAAAGGTAATTCCATTTGAAGCAGTCTATAATTTCCGAGACATGGGTGGATATAAAACAAAAGATGGGCGTAGGGTAAAGAACGGTTTATTTTACCGCTCAGCTGCCCTTGGAAAAATGACACTGTCGGATAAAGAGCTATTTGAAACGTTAGGGATTAAGACCATTTTTGATTATCGCGATAACAATGAGGCGTATCATAATCCTAACCCAGTGTTCTCGCATGCTCAATATATACAAATCCCAGCGAAGGGTAATCATGCTTTTGAAATGCCAACCAATGCTGGTGGTAGAGATTTCTATAAAGTGGTAAGCCCTGAGATGTTTCGGGATTTTTATGCACAAATGCCTTTTAACAATCTTTCATTTAAAGAGTTAATGCAAACGATTCAAAATCCTAATAATCTAGGTCTTGTACATCATTGCGCAGTTGGTAAGGACCGAACGGGTATTGGAGGAGCACTTATTTTACTAGCTTTAGATGTACCCGTGGAGACTATCATGGAGGATTATTTAGATACTAATATACATTTACGTCCAATGGTAGAACGAATGGCTCAGGCTATTCAGCATCAGTATAATGAGCAAGAACTACAGCAATTTTATGCATTAATGTCCGCCCGTGAAGACTATTTACAAGCAGCATTGGATGCGATGGATCGTCGCTATGGTTCTAAGACTGGGTTTTTAGAGCAGGAATTTGGCCTAACAATTGAAAAACGAGAGCAATTACAATCTTATTGCTTAATTTAAAAATGAGCCCTTTCACACGATGTGAAAGGGATTTTTTATGTGGAAGCACTGTCTTCCTATAAATCTCTTTACAGTCTGAATATTTGTGATAAGATACAATAGATTTTTAAGAAAAAATAGGAGAAGTGAAAGTATTGGCAGACACAATTAAAGAGACAAATAAGTTAAGTCTATTCCATTTAACATGGCCAATCTTCTTAGAAGTTTTTCTATTTATGTTGATGGGACTAGCCGATACTTTTATGCTCAGTGCTTTATCAGATAATGCTGTATCAGGAGTAGGTGCAGCCAATCAATATATCCATATTGCCATCTTGATTCTGGAGGTAGTGGGCAATGGTGCATCTATTGTTGTTTCTCAGTATTTAGGCTCCAAACGCTTTTTTGAAGCGGCCAAGATCTCGGCGTTAGCGGTCACGATGAATTTGGTCGTTGGGCTTTTAATGAGTATTTTATTTTTCTTCTTTGCGAGACATTTAATGACAATGATGAACTTGCAGGGAGAAGTACTCCACTATGCACAAAGTTACTTAGCCATCATTGGGAGTTTTATTTTCCTACAGGCTATTATTAATGCACTCGCTGCAATTATTCGTGTACATGGTTGGACAAAACAAACTATGTACGTTTCGCTTGGCATGAACGTCTTACATGTTGTGCTAAACTACGGTCTTATTTTTGGGAATTTAGGTTTACCAGAGCTTGGTGTGAAAGGAGCGGCTATTTCCTCTGTCATTAGTCGCGGATTAGCCGTCCTAGTATTTTTCTGGTTGCTGTATCAGGTAATGGAAGTGCGCGTAAAGTTACAATATTTTTTTGAGTATTCAAAGGAATATGTGAGAAAAATATTAAACATTGGTTTACCATCTGCGTTTGAACAGGTACTTTATCAATTTTGCCAAATCATCTTTTTATATTATGCGACTTACTTAGGAGCAGAAACACTAGCAGCACGACAATATGCTATGAATATTTCGATGTTTACGTATTTATTTGCAATTGCCATTGGTACAGGAACAGCCATTATTATTGGTCGTCATGTAGGTGCAGGAGAAAAAGATGAGGCGTATCATCAGCTATGGAAAAGTGTTCGTGCAGCATTTGCTTTTACGATTATTATGGTCGCAGTCGTTACGCTATTCCGTAAGCCACTTATGCAGGTATTTACTGATAATCCAGAAGTCATTAAGATTGGGGCATCCGTGTTAGCATTAAGTATTTTGCTAGAGACTGGTCGCACAATGAATATCGTTGTCATTAACTCTTTACGCGCTTCTGGGGATGCTAGATTCCCTGTGAAAATTGGTTTTCTATCAATGGTTTGCATGAGCCTGCCGCTTGGCTATTTATTTGTCTTTGTATTGGATTGGGGCTTGGTCGGAATTTGGCTAGCCATTTCAGCAGATGAATGGGTGCGGGCAATTATCGTATACTTTAGATGGAAAAGTCGTAAATGGGAGCGTTATGCTCTTGTATCACCGAACGACAAAAAGGAGGCATAGAAATGGGCGCATTATCGAAACGTGCTATCGGGGCGGCATTAATGGATCAACATATCACCCTTTTTGCTTGTCCAATCTGTCAGCAATCAATGCATGTATATGAGCAGGGGAGATTGGTTTGTACTTCTAACCATTCCTTTGATATTGCGAAACAAGGCTATGTCAATATGCTGACACATAACGCCGCTTCTAAATATAGTAAGAGCCTTTTTGAATCCCGCAAGGCTGTTATTGATAGTGGGATTTATGATGCTGTAGAAGCCCGAATCGGTGAGCTTATAAGCTCTGCAAAAACGGTGCTCGATACTGGTTGTGGAGAGGGCTCACATTTAGCTCGCATTATGAATGATAGAGATCATGGTATTGGCGTTGGAATTGACATAGCGAAGGAGGGCATTTTGGCTGCAGCACGTCATTATCCTCAACAAATTTGGTGTGTAGGGGATTTAGCTAAAAGTCCATTTGCTCAAGCGAGTTTCGATGCCATTTTAAATATATTATCGCCAGCAAATTATGAGGAGTTTAAACGACTTCTTACACCGAATGGCTGTCTTGTGAAGGTTGTACCGCAAAGTGGTTATTTGCGGGAACTGCGTGCTCAATTATATGCAGATTCAAACAAGGAAACTTACTCTAATGAACAAATTGTAGCTCGTTTTCAAGATAGTTTTCGTGAGGTAAACGTAGAACGCGTAACGTATACTTTACCGCTTTCAGAAGGGCTAGTACCCGCGCTATTAGAGATGACACCAATGGGGTGGCATAAAGCAGAACAAACAGCCGTTGAACTAAATCAAATCACGATTGATGTGGATCTATTAGTAGGGAAGGTTTAAGTTGGTCACCTGCAATTGCAGTATACTGGTCTTTTCGATTACAATGGGAATAACTATTGAATAAGGTAGGAATGTAACAGTGTATAAACTAGCAGCAAATGTTGTCAAAGTAATATTAAAATTAATGGGTTCAAAGGCTCGTGTATACGGAGAAGAAAACTTGCCGAAAGAGGGTGGGTTTATTATAGCTTGTACACATACCGGCTATGTTGATATTTTAAACCTTGGTGTAGCCATGTACCCTCGTGAAATTCACTTTATGGCGAAGAAGCAATTATTTGAAATGAAAGGGCTTGGCTGGCTTGTTAAGCATTTAAATGCTTTTCCGGTAGACCGTGATAATCCTGGACCAAGCGTGATTAAAATTCCTTCGCAGTTATTGAAGGAAGGTAAAATTGTAGGGATTTTCCCCTCTGGGACACGTAGTGCAGAAGGAACAGATTTAAAACAAGGGGCTATTACCATTGCACAGTTGGCAAAGGCGCAAATTGTTCCAGCTGCTTATGTTGGTGCACGTAATGTGGGTGATGTAATGAAGCGAGGCAAAGGCTATTTAATTTATGGTGAGCCTTTTTATGTAACAGGCAAGGGTAAAGAAGGTCGTGAGCAGTTTACTCAACACCTTGAGCATGAATTAGTTGCTCTAACAGAAGAACTACAGAAACGTATTCCTGTAAAATAAAAGCAAACGGCACTCAGAATCAAATTGATTTTGAGTGCTTTGTTGTAGGAGGAAAATAAAATGATTCGAGTACTTTTCGTATGTTTAGGTAATATCTGTCGCTCACCCATGGCTGAGGCGGTCATGCGCGACATGGTGAAGAAAGAACATTTAGAAGATAAAATTGAAGTGGATTCCGCTGCTACCAGCTCATGGCATATTGGCGAACCTCCACATAGAGGTACACAGGATAAGCTTAGGGAATATGGTATTTCTACAATAGATATGCAAGGTCGACAATTACAAAAGTCTGATTTTGAAAAGTTTGCTTATATTATTGGAATGGATGAAAGTAATATTCGTAATATTCGCACAATACTAGGCCATCCAAACTCACCAAAGATTTTTCGTTTTTTAGATTTAACAGCGCATCGCAAGGATGTCCCGGATCCTTATTATACAGGTGATTTTCAAGAAACCTATGAATTGGTGCAAGAAGGTTGTCAAGCATTGCTAGCAAAAATTAAACAAGAGCTGTTATAAGATGGCGCTAAAATCGTAAATTTTAACAGCCATTTTTTTAGAAAAATGCTACCTTAAACATTGGTATATCTAGCTTTGTAAGCATCATTGTGTTATTATTTGCAGAGTAAAGATACGATAAGTATTTAATTACCATTTACAGATATACAACTGTGTATCTATTATTTTTATAAATTTATCTTTTGAAAGAGAGTGGAAACAATGGGTCGTAAGTGGAACAATATTAAAGAAAAGAAAGCGTCTAAAGATCAAAGCACAAGCCGTATTAATGCAAAATTTGGGCGAGAAATTTATGTGGCAGCTAAATCAGGCGAACCAGATCCAGAGTCAAACCGTGCACTTAAAGTAGTGCTTGAACGCGCAAAAACATACAGTGTTCCAAAACATATTATAGAAAAAGCCATTGATAAAGCAAAAGGTGGCGGTGATGAAAGCTTTGATGAATTACGTTATGAAGGCTTTGGACCAGCCGGCACAATGATTATCGTGGATGCTTTAACAAACAATGTAAATCGTACAGCATCAGATGTACGTGCAGCATTTGGTAAAAATAACGGCAATATGGGTGTCAGTGGATCTGTAGCTTATATGTTCGATTCAACAGCAGTTATTGGCTTAGAAGGTAAAACGGCTGATGAAGTACTAGAGATTTTAATGGAAGCTGATATTGATGCTCGCGATATTCTAGAAGAGGAAGAAGCGGTAATTATTTATGCAGAGCCAGACCAATTCTTTGCGACACAAGAAGCATTAAAGGCTGCGGGCGTAGAAGAATTTACAGTAGCAGAGCTTTCTATGTTGCCTCAAACAGAAGTGACTTTAACTGGCGAGGATATAGCAAAGTTTGAAAAACTAATTGATGCATTAGAAGATTTAGAAGATGTACAGAATGTTTTCCACAATGCAGATTTAGGCGAATAAATATAAACAAAATGAGTAAACCAGTAGCATTTAAGCTACTGGTTTTTAATTAGGGAGGAAAACGATGCAGACTGCTTTAGCCATTATTTTATTTTTAATCACATTATTTTTTGTCATAGTGCAACCACGAAAACTATCAATTGGCTGGTCAGCCTGTATAGGAGCAGCTATTGCACTATTAATAGGTGTAGTAACCTGGCATGATGTGTTAGAGGTAACGGGGATTGTTTGGAATGCAACGCTATCATTTATTGGTATTATTTTAATTTCACTCATCTTAGATGAAATTGGCTTTTTCGAATGGGCGGCTCTACATATGGCACGACTTGCAAAGGGAAGTGGAACTCGCTTATTTGTTTATATTAGTTGCCTTGGAGCTGTTGTATCGGCTTTGTTTGCGAACGATGGGGGTGCTTTAATTCTAACGCCAATCGTTTTAGCGATGGTGAGAAAACTGAACTTGAGTGAAAAAATGATCTTTCCATTTATTATTGCAAGTGGATTTATAGCAGATACAACCTCGTTACCGTTCGTTATTAGCAATTTAACGAATATCGTATCCGCTGACTTTTTCGATATAGGCTTTATAGATTATGCAGTTCATATGCTTGTACCGAATTTCTTTTCGTTAGTGGCAAGTATAGTAGTACTTTACATTGTTTTTCGCCGTTCCATACCACAACATTATTCTCTTGAGGCAGTTGAGCAACCAAGTCAGGCAATCCGAGATCCCAAATTATTTTCGATCGCTTGGTATGTAATTGGGATTCTATTAGCGGGCTTCTTAGCTGGTGAGGTTTTACACATCCCTGTATCTTTTATTTTATGTGGGGTCGCTGCAATATTCTTATGGCTAGCACAGCGTAGCTCTGTGGTAGATACAAAAAGAGTTGTAAAAGGAGCGCCATGGAATATTGTGTTCTTCTCAATTGGCATGTATGTGGTTGTCTATGGGTTAAAAAATGTAGGGATGACAGGAATGTTAGCAAATTTATTTGAACTAGCTATACAACAGGGCTTCGTAGTAGCAACGATGACAATGGGATTTGTCGCTGCCATTTTGTCTGCTGTCATGAACAATTTACCTACTGTTATGATAGATGCTTTGGCGATTTCAGAAACAAGCGCATCGGGCATGATGAAAGAGGGACTGATTTATGCAAATATAATTGGTACGAATTTAGGTCCAAAAATGACACCGATTGGTTCACTGGCAACATTGCTATGGCTTCATATATTAGCCCAGAAAGGCATTAAAATTAGCTGGGGACAATATTTTAAAATCGGTGTTATTCTTACCATTCCGACACTGTTCGCCACTTTAATTGCATTAATTATTTGGATATGCTTAATATCATAGATTTATTGTCGAAATAGTTGAAAAAATAGTACAATAGGAACTATTAAGATATTAGTATATCAGTATATTAAAGGAGGAAAGTATGCGAGCGACAGGCAAATTAAGCAATAAAATAGTGTTAATGTCATTAGTAATGTTAGTGGCTTTGTTATCTTTTTTTGTTATAACAACTATCTACACAGCAAAATTATCTGTTAATAAAACCATGGGAACACAGGCAGTTGCAGTTGCTGAGAATATTGCAAAACATCTAAATGCTGATGAGTATGAGCAACTCTCAAAGGAACCAAAAGAATCTGAGTTATATTGGCGACTTCGAGAAGAGCTCAACGAATTACGTGAAATAAATGGTGTTCTCTATGCCTATACTTTCGCAGTACCACAAGAAGATAAAAAGGTACGTTTTTTAGTGGACGGTATGCCAGCAGATGATCAAGAAAATGCTGGAGCTATAGGAGATGAGTCCTCCACCACATACTACAAGGATATTGAAAAGGTAAAGAATACAGGAAGTTATTATTCCGCTATTTTACATAGTGATTTTGGAGATTATTTATCTGGTACTGTTCCATTAAAGGATGAGGCAGGGAATACTGTTGCCTTTGTTGGGGTCGATATAGAAGCAACAGAGGTAAGCAATGTTGCGAATGCCGTATTAACGGCTATTTTACCTGCATTAATTATTGTCATATTAGCTTTAACAGGTATTGTTATGTTCATCCTATATCGTTATATTAATGGAGCGTTAAAACCTCTTGCACATTTAGGTGATGCAGCACAAAGTTTTGCTCAAGGTGATATTGCTAAGGCAACGATAGCAGTGGAGAAAATCCAGCTAAAAGGAGCAAATGAAATTACAATATTTGCACAATCCTTCAGAGAATCACTACAAAAATTAAAAGAAACTTTCCATACGATTCAACAACGCACATTTGCTTTACAAAATGTTGTTCAAAAAATTGATGAGACTTCTCAGCATGTGGAAGAATCAAACGCTCAAATTGCAGATCGAATTATTGAAATTGCTGCTGGTAGTGAGCAACAGCAGCAAAATAATCAAGAGGTTGTATTAACTATGAATGAGATGTCGATTGGTATTCAACGACTGGCTGATACAACTTCAGAAATTGCAGAGTCATCATCAGCAATGACGGGACTTGTGGAAACAAGTGTTAGTCATTCTCAAGAAGTTGTATCACAAATTCAAAACGTAGAATCTTCTGTTTTACGTACGGCTAATCATGTCGAGGAAATGGGTGATAAGTTCCGATCAATTGAAGAGATGGTGACCATCATTACGAGTATTGCGGATCAAACCAACCTACTAGCTTTAAACGCGGCAATAGAAGCAGCTAGAGCAGGAGAAGCTGGTAAAGGATTTGCGGTCGTGGCAGATGAAGTTCGGAAACTTGCAGAGATGTCTAAAGCATCTGCTGACGAAATACACATGCATTTAGAAAGCTTTAAGAAAATTACTGATCGAGCGTTACAAGAGATGGCTAGTAGTACCATAGATGTACAGGCAGGCAATAAAGCAGTGCAACACATAGGTGAAAGTCTAGAGAAAATATTGCAATCTGTCCTTGAGGTGAATAATAAAATTCAAGATGACTCTGCTGTCATTGAAGAAATGTCAGCAGGCTCTGAGGAAGTATTAGCTACTACCGAACAGATGAATGCTATTGCGAAGCATAGTGTCCTAGGAACAAAGGAAGTAGCAACTGCCTCAGATTTACAAGTAACGATGGTTTCTGAATTAAATGAAGTTGTAACGATATTAGATCAAACATCGAAAGAGGTTATAGAAACGATTAATACATTTAAATTATGATTAGTTTAGAACTATTTCTCTATAAGCTTATGTCTTGTGGAGAAATAGTTCTTTTGATTTTTGGCATTTAAAATTTAACTGGAGATTAGCATAAAGGCATGAAAACAAACCATATTAAGGGAAATTAGAAAATAATTTGTGCTTTACCCATTGTGAAAACTTTCAAACCATAACATAATATAAAGTAATATATTGTTGAACGAAGAAAATAGGGGGGCTAAAGTATGAAGTTTTTACGTTCAATACAGGGGAAATTGATTATTATTTCATTGGCACTACTAATTATTCCAAGTTTAATAATTGGTATAGTTAGTTATGGCAAGGCTAAGAATGGGATGGAGGATATAGGAGAGCAGGTACTTTACAATAGTGTTGAATCTGCTTTGCAATTAATCGAGCTCGCAAACGAGAGTGTTGAAAAGGGTGACATACCCTTAGAGGTTGCACAGGAACGAGTACGTGAAGCATTTCTTGGTCCGAAAGATAGCGAAGGAAAACGGCCTATTAATTATCCGGGTGATTTAGGGGAATATGGCTATATCTATGTGTTGGATGATAAGGGAACATTAACAACACATCCAACACGAGAAGGAGATAATCTTTGGAATGACCAAGATAGCAGTGGCAATTACTTTATTCGAGAAGTAACTGAAAAGGCACTTGATGGTGGTGGTTTTACACAATATGAATTTGAACTACCAGGTCAGGATGTCTTAGCGGATAAAATTATTTATTCTGAGAAAGATCCACATTGGGGATGGATTATTGCATCAGGTACATATATGCAGGATTTTAATGCAGAGGCGAATTCTTTATTGTTAGTAATTGGTTTGACATTAGTAGGTGCCATAATTATTGGGACAATCGTTGTCATTCTTGTATCAAGACATCTGGCATTACCAGTTCAAAAATTATCTAAACGTGTACGTGAAGTAGCAAAAGGGAATTTAACGGTTGAAATTGAGCATTTACAGCGCTCGGATGAAATAGGACAGTTAAATGATGGCTTTAATGAAATGGTACTTCAACTTAAAACACTTATTTCAGATGTGGAGGAAGCGATTGTAGAAATACAATCAACTTCAGCAAATTTAACCGCAGTAGCTGAAGAGACAAATGCCTATGGTGATGAAATCGTCAAAGCAATCAATGAAGTATCCAAGGGTGCAGTCAAGCAAGCATCTGATGCAGAGGATACAAACCGAACGGCTATCGAGTTTGCGCAGCAAATAGAAGGATTGCATGATAAAAATGAATTAATGTTAGATGCCTCACAGCATATGAAAAAATCAAATGAAGAAGGCCTAGTTAATCTAGAAAGCTTAAAGGATAAGTCGCGGGAGTCTTCAACTCTCGTTCAGAATATTCAGTCTGTATTTGGTAGTCTAATTGTCAAGGTACGTGAAATTGAAGGCATCGTGGGGACGATTACGGAGATTTCAGATCAAACGAATTTACTTGCACTTAATGCCTCTATTGAAGCAGCAAGAGCGGGTGAACATGGTAAAGGATTCGCAGTTGTCGCGGAAGAGGTACGTAAACTTGCTGATCAAACCTCTGTAGCAACTGAGCTAGTACGCACGACGCTAAAAGGCATTGAAAGTGAAACAAACTTAGTCAATGGTGAAATGCAGAAAACCCATATCATTGTAAGTCAACAAAATGATTCTGTCATGGTAACAGAATCATCCTTTAAAGAAATTAAATTAGCTGTTGAAAAAATCATAGCCATTATAGGCGATACAACAGATAGCGTAGAATATTTAAATAGCTCTAAGAATACGATTATGCAATCGATTGAAAGCATTGCGATGATTAGTGAAAAGAATGCTGCTGCGTCTGAAGAGGTAACAGCATCTGTAGATGAGCAACAACGCGCAATACAACTCGTTAGCGAATCTTCCAATGATTTAACTGATGAAATATCTGCCTTACAGGAGTCTATTAAACGATTTATATTGAGATAATATCTTTCAGGGTGCTTGCTTAACAAGCATCCTTTTCTTTTTATCATCGTTAATAAAAGGTAAAGGAGGAATGATTTGTGAGAAGGTGGCTGATGACAATTGGTGTTATTTTAATCGGTATTGGAATCGTTCTTTATATTTGGCTGGGAAAAGAAATTGATCAGGGTATGGAACCGATTGCCAATGGTTCAGCTGATTATATGATTATATTGGGAGCAAAAGTAAGGCCAGGTGGTGTACCATCGCTTTCATTAAAAAGTAGATTAGAGGTGGCTGTTCCATACTTAACAAAATACCCACATGTTAAGGTCATTGTGTCAGGTGGACAAGGACCTGATGAAGATCGTACAGAGGCATCTGTAATGCAAGACTATTTGGAACAGCATGGCATCGATGCCGCGAGAATTATCATAGAAGATCAATCTACATCTACTTATGAAAATTTAGTATTCTCTAAAGAATTATTACCAAAAGAGACAAAGAAAATTACCATCGTTTCAAATGACTTCCATTTGAAACGTGCAAAATATCTTGCTGAATCGTTAGATTTTGAAGTAGATGTTCTATCAGCAAGAACACCAAAATCAGTAGAAGCAAAATTAAGAATAAGAGAAAGAGCGGCGTTATTAAAAACATATATTGTGGGCTATTAAAACAACAACGCCATTATATTTAGGAACTGCTTCTTTCTCAAAAAATCATGGAACAGAAAAGAGATAATTGTTTCTTAATAGATTCTATTTGGCATATAATAGAAATATTACGGGGTATAGGACAGAAAGAGGGGACTTTAATGACAACGTTTAAAGAATATCAATACAGCCGTCCAAATGTGGCATCAATGAAAGAGCAGCAGTTAGCACTCATTGAGCAATTTAAACAAGCACAATCGATGGACGAGCAAAGTAATATCATTGAAAAGCACAATGCAATTAGTAATGACTTTGCGACAATGGCTAATTTAGTATATATTCGTGCTTCAATCGATACGAACGATGAATTTTATCAAGCAGAACGTGATTATTTCGATGAAGTAGGTCCTGAGCTAGAAGAAGTAACGACGGAATACTATAAAGCTCTAATTGATTCACCATTTCGTGAGCAATTAGAAGAAAAATGGGGACAACAATTATTTGATCTAGCAACTTATCAAATTAAAGGCTTCTCACCAGAAGTTATTGATTTGATGCAAAAAGAAAACAGACTTGTTTCTGAGTACAATAAGCTTGTTGCATCTGCACAAATTGACTTTAATGGGGAAACATTAACACTCGCTCAGCTTGGTCCGTTTGCAGAGTCAACGGATCGAGAAACACGTAAGGCAGCAACGGATGCTCGCTTTGGCTTCTTTGCACAGCATGAAGATGAATTCGATCGTTTATATGATGAACTTGTCAAGGTACGCCATGAAATTGCGATTAAACTTGGCTATAACAACTATGTTGAACTAGGCTATATTCGTATGAATCGGATTGATTACAATGCTGATATGGTTAAAAAATTCCGTGATCAGGTACGTGATTTAATTGTGCCTGTTGCAACGAAGCTTTACGAGCGTCAGGCAAAGCGAATTGGCATTGAAGATTTTAAATTTTATGATGAAGCACTTAACTTCTTATCAGGTAATGCTACACCAAAAGGGAATCCTGAGTGGATTGTAGCAAACGGTAAAAAAATGTATGAGGAGCTTTCACCTGAAACAGGAGAGTTCTTTAATTTCATGATTGACCATGACTTAATGGATCTTGTAGCGAAGAAAGGGAAAGAAAGTGGCGGTTATTGTACGTTTATTGAAAACTATCATTCCCCATTCATTTTCTCAAATTTTAACGGTACTTCAGGTGACATCGATGTATTAACACATGAAGCTGGACATGCTTTCCAAGTTTATTCAAGTCGTAACATTGGCATTCCTGAGTATTTATGGCCTACCTACGAATCTTGTGAAATTCACTCGATGAGTATGGAATTCTTTACTTGGCCTTGGATGGAGCTGTTCTTTGAAGGTGATACAGAGAAATATAAATTTACACATTTAAGTAGTGGTCTTTTATTCTTACCATATGGTGTGGCAGTAGATGAGTTCCAGCATGTTATTTATGAAAATCCAACAATGACTCCTGCTGAACGTAAAGCTGCATGGAAAAAAATTGAGGAAACGTATTTACCACACCGTGACTATGATCATAACAGCTACCTAGAGGCTGGGGGCATTTGGCAACGTCAGGCTCACATCTATGCAAGTCCGTTCTACTACATTGATTACACGTTAGCGCAAATTTGTGCCTTCCAATTCTGGAAACGTTCACGTGAAGAATTTGAAGCGGCTTGGAAAGACTATATTCATCTTTGTGGTTTAGGTGGCTCTATGTCCTTTACAAAGCTTGTAAAAGAGGCAGGTTTAATCTCGCCATTTGAGGATGGTTGTGTTGAATCGGTTATTGGAGAAATTGAGACATTCTTAAATTCCATAGATGATTCTTCTCTATAATTGATGACTTAAATTCGTTTCACTTCCACGATAACTATTATTGTGGAAGTGAGCGAATTTTTTAGTTTGTCAGAGGAGTTCTGTAAAAAAATACTAGGATACTTGCGAAATGGTTAATATATCAGTAGTATTTTCAGTAACTGCTATTAAAGGAAGTGAAAGAAAGTGACAAGGAAAGTTTGGTTTCAAGTAGGGGTAGGGATACTACTTACACTATTAATCATTAAATATTTTATAGAAATTCATTGGATTTTTTCACCGCTTGTCATCATATTAAAAGCCATTTTTGTGCCTTTACTACTTGGTGGTGTTCTCTATTATGTGACGGAACCAATTCAGAGATTTTTAGAAAAACGTAGATTTCCTCGATGGGGAAGTATATTGACGATTGTGTTCGGACTAATAGCAATGGTAGGTATTTTTGGCTGGATTATTGGTAACCCGATTGCCGAGCAGGTCAATAAATTAGTGAAGAATGCCCCTATGATTAGTACGAGTATTAGTACGAGCATCCAGCAACTAACAGACTATGTAACGCAAAATAAGGATAACTTCCCTGAGCAATTAAATGATGTTATCGAAAAAATGGCGAATTCGGTACAAGATATTGCAGTTGTGGCGAGTAAAGGATTTGTGTCCTTTTTACAATCCATTGTATCTGTGTCGTTACTAGCCATTTTAATTCCATTCTTCTTTATTTTTATGCTGAAGGATCATGAGAAGTTTGCTCCATCCATCTATAAATATTTCAGTGGTGAACGTCAGCAATGGGTAAAGAAAACGTTAAGTGAAATTGATGATGTATTACGTACCTACATTCAGGGCCAACTGCAAATTAGTTTTTTATTAGCACTAATAATGTATGTAGGCTATTTAATTATCGGATTAGACTATTCGTTATTACTAGTGATTTTTGCATTCTTTATGAATATGATTCCATTTATCGGGCCTTGGATTGCCTTTGCGCCAGCCCTGATTGTGGCAGTTATTCAAGATCCAATTTTAGTGGTGTGGGTTTCGGTTGTGACGCTGGTTGCTCAGCAAATAGACAGCAACTTTATTACACCTAATGTCATGGGGAAATCACTTGATATCCACCCCCTTACCGTTATTACAATTATTTTAGCGGCAGGTAATATAGCAGGTTTTATTGGTATTATTATCGCTGTACCATTTTATGCAGTCTTAAAGGTTATCGTATCCAATATTTATGATCAACGTAATGCAATTAAGAAAAAAGCGACGAAGTCAGTATAGGAGTCGAAACAATGGAACAAGAAATTGTAAAGGTATTTAATGAACAGCATGAGCAAATTGGGACAGCTACGAGAGCGGAAGTGCATGAAAAGGGGCTTTGGCATGAGACTTTTCATTGCTGGCTTGTAAATGAAGACTATATTTATTTTCAAGTACGTAGTTCACAGAAAAAGGATTATCCAGGGTTACTCGATATTACAGCAGCAGGACATCTTTTAGCGATTGAGACAGTAGAGTCAGGCATTCGAGAAGTAAAAGAAGAATTGGGACTTAATATTGATGTCCATGAAGTTGTCAAAATGGGCATGACATCTTGTAGTATCGTTTCTGAAAATATGATCGACAATGAATTTTGCCATGTCTACATATATCCTTTCAAGCATGATTGGGATTCCTTTGCTTTGCAGTATGAAGAAGTATCGGGTGTAGTTAGAGCGAGGCTAAATGAGGCGGAGGCTTTCTTCTTGGGAGAAACGACGACACTTAATATTGAAGGGTATGAATATTTCCCTGATGGTCAACGTGTGAGAATTGTCAGACCAGTAGGTACTGCACAATTTGTTCCTTATCGGGAATTGTATGTTGCACAGGTGATAAAATTCACACGTGAAAAAATATTTAATCAAACCTCATAAGTTTAAATAGGATAAGCTATAATATTAGCTTGTCCTATTTTCTTGCGCAAAAATGATTTAGAAACGACACGATATAATAGGAAAAAATGAGTTATACTGTTAGATAGATTGTAAAGAAAAGGAGCATTTTTTATATGCTAACATTTGAACAAAAACAAGCGATTATTGAATCGTTTTCTGAGCTAACAAAAAAAGAAATTTCTTTAAAGCGCCTAAATTATCATTACATGGACAGTCTTTACGAAAAGACGATTGTAGTTGAGAAATTACATCCAAACGGCAATGGCTTTGTCTTTGTAGGAGATTTATTACGCTATGAGAATGAAGCTAATGATAAAGGATTAGTAAATATTCGCGATTACGATGAACAACAACTTCGTGAAATTATTGAAGACGCAATCCAATATTTATCTGAAGAAGTAGAAGAGCAGGAGCCAATTGTAGAGATTTGGCATAGTCGCGATGGTAGTCAGTTACAGCTAGCTTTTGAGCAACGTTCGTGGAACGTCTATCATGGAGACAATCTGGAAGAGGCATTTGGTACGTATGAGGCAGCAAAGGAATATTTACTAGAAGAAGGCTTTCGTACAAAGAAATAAGAAATACGGGGGATCATGATAGATGAACGGAAAAAAATTAGTGGGAATTGTTATTGTTGTGGTGATTGCGGCATGTTTATTTTCAGTTTATACCATTACTAATTTTTATAAAAATCACGAAGAACAGCCAAATCGTGAAAATCGTGAAATTAATAAGTCAAAGAGCTTGAATTTAATTTTGCCACAGGCTACAATTATCTCGAATTCAAGATAATTGAGAGGTGACTGTCAGTGCAACATATTTATTATAAAGGTACAGACGAAACGAAGCCGACATTATTATTGCTACATGGTACAGGTGGTAATGAGGAAAGTCTTATTGGGCTGGCAAAAGAAATAGATGAAACAGCCAATATTTTAAGTGTTCGCGGAAATGTACTTGAGCATGGAATGCCACGATTTTTCCGCCGATTAGCCGAAGGTGTCTTTGATATTGAGGATTTAATCTTTCGTACAAAGGAGCTTCATGAATTTTTAAAGACGTCAGCACAGCAATATGGCTTTGATCGCCAACGAATTGTAGCAATAGGGTATTCGAATGGTGCTAATATTGCAGCAAGCTTATTATTCCACTACGATGATGCGTTAGCAGGAGCTATTTTGCATCACCCAATGGTACCAAGACGTGGTATTGAATTACCGCAACTTTCTCCAACACCTGTGTTTATAGGTGCTGGTACGAATGATCCGATGTGTACAGCACAGGAGTCTGAGGATTTAGAAACCCTTTTAAGTGCTGCAGGTGCCAAAGTAACGACGAAATGGTTTAATTTTGGTCATCAACTAACAATGCCTGAAGTACAAGCTGCAAAAGAATGGTATAAAAGCATCTACGCTTAATTGAAAAATCCACCTCCTTTTATAAGGGAGGCGGATTTTCTTTATGTTATTTACTTTTCTTTGAGAAAGGAAGCCACCAGTTCCAATCACCAAACAGCTTCATAAGACTAGGCACAAGCATAAGACGAATAATTGTTGCATCAATGGCAACAGCAATAGCGATACCCACACCAATTTGCTTTACAGGCATTACATCTGTGAAGGCAAATGCACCTGTAATAACAATCATGATAAGCGCTGCAGATGTAATTATTCGGCTAGTGGATGTTAAGCCATCAATTGTTGCACGCGTATTATCGGAGCCCTTTAAATATTCCTCTTGGATACGAGAAATTAAAAAGACTTCGTAGTCCATACTTAAGCCAAATACAAGACAAAAAACAATAACTGGAATGATTAGCACGATGGAGCTTGCTTCAATACCAAAATGACCATATTGGAAAATATAAACGAGTATCCCGAATGCAGATGAAAGCCCAATAATGTTCATGATTATTGCCTTTAACGGAATTAAGATAGAACGGAATGCCAACATTAAAATAAAGAATGTAGAAACGATAATAATTGCTATAGCTAAAACAATTTTATTAGCAATTTCATCAAAGATTTCTTGGTTGAATTTAGCTGGTCCACCAAGTGCAAAATCCACGCCCAGGTCTTTGTCCATCCATGTTCGGGCAAATTTTTGAGCTGTAGAGGAAGAACCTGCTGCATCAATTGTAATTGGAACAAATAGCTGTGTATCCTTTGAAAATGAATTAATAACAGGTTTTAATTGTTCAGCAACCTGTGGAATAGCTAAAGAAGCAGAAAGCTCCTCTGGTGTTTGAATGTTAGCAGCTGTATAAATAGTTGAAACATTAGTCACTAATGGGTCCTTTAATAGCTTTTCTTGAATAGTATAAATTAGCTCTCTACCCTCAGTATCCTCCCAGCCATCTTTTCGTTCAGCCAACAAATATAATGTAGAAGATTCACCTAGTCCAAACGTTTCATCTAATTTATCGTATGCTGCACGAGCATCATATTTCGTAGGTAAGGAGTCCACCTGTGGAATGGTTAATTGGATATCCTTTAAAGGGATCATGCCGATGCCTAGTAATAATAATGCTGAAATCACTATAGCTACTGGATGTTTCATGACAAAACCTGCAAAGCCACGCCAACGATTTGCCCCACCTGGTTTAACGCGTATTAAGCGCCATTTATTAAGTCTATCTCCTAATAGCATCATAGTGGCAGGAAGTAATGTTAAGCCAGAAAGAACGGCTAACAGGACGACTATAGTGCCTCCTAGGGCGATATTATGAAAAATTTCTACATCAATGACAATCATCGCACCTAAGCCAATCATGACACAGACTGCGGAGAAAATGATAGAACGACCTGCTGTCTGAATAGCAGTTTGAATGGCTTGAGCAATAGAAGTATGTGTGCGTTCTTCTCTGTAACGATTAATAAACAGCAATGCAAAATCAATACTTAAAGCCAGCCCAAGCATTGGAACAATATTTAAGACGAAAATAGATAGATTTACATTAGCACTGAGCAGTGTCATCATACCAAAGGCGGTAACCACTGTCACAACACCAATGACGATTGGCAAAATAGAAGCAACAACTGTACCGAACGCTAATAAGAGAACCACGATGGCAATTGGCAATCCAATGGCCTCAGCTGATGCCAAATCCTTTTGACTAGCAGTATTTATGTCAGCAGAAATAACAGGCCCTCCAGTGATACTAATTCCGTCTTTTTCAATTAATGAACGGAATTCCTCCACAATGTCAGGCAGGTTTTCTACATCGTTCTTTATGTGAACCATAGCATAGGCAATACCATCTTTCCGTAAAGAGGAGTCTTCTAAAGGTGATTGAATAGAATGAATCTCTTTTATGCTATCTAATTTTTTTAAAGTGTCTTCAATTTTCTGATCTTCAGCTGGATCAAAGACAACCAAAATCGTATTAGATGGTAAATCAAATTTTTCTGCTAGCTCGTTGGTAACATAGGTATGATCTGCTTCGACAAAGAAACCATCACCTTGAAGTTTGCCTGGAAGCTGTAAAGCAAAGTACGCCATTGCTAGAAAAATAATAAGCCATATGACTACGATTGCTTTCGCATGTGCTGTAATAAAAGCTGAAAAAGTTTTCATAGTTGTTTATACATCCCCCTTTTCAATTAGTGTAAAGGATGTGTCACATTTTGTCGTGTGACAAAGTAAAGACTCCCATCCACTTTTTGGACAGGAGTCTTACTATTAAAAGAATAATGATAATATGAAATAAATAACAGATGCCATAACGGCAGAAATTGGCATTGTAATCACCCAAGTAGTAACAATCTTTCGAGCCATACCCCAGTTTACACCACGCACACGCTGTGCTGAACCGACACCCATAATGGAGGAAGAAATGACATGTGTTGTTGAAACTGGTAAGTGGATTAGCGTAGCGCCAAAAATAACAGTAGCAGATGCTAAATCTGCCGCAACACCATTAACAGGGCGGATTTTCATAATCTTACCACCAACCGTTTTAATGATTTTATAACCACCAATTGACGTACCTAGCCCCATTGCTGTAGCTGCAGCAGCACGCACCCAGAAAGGTATTTCATCTCCAGTGTGCAAGCCACCAGCGATTAACGCCATCGTCATAATCCCCATCGCTTTTTGCGCATCATTTGTACCATGGGTGAACGATTGGATGGCAGCAGTAAAAATTTGCATTGTACGGAAACCTTTATTCGTCCTATATAAATTTAAATTTTTAAACCATAGTTTAAAAAGAGTCATCATAATAAAGCCTGCACAAATAGCAAGTAAAGGTGATAACACTAAAGCCATGATGATTTTAGTAAAGCCGCCATAGTTTAACACATTAAAACCAGCGGATGCGATTGCAGCACCGGCAATAGACCCAATCAATGTGTGTGAAGAACTTGACGGAATACCGAAATACCATGTCAATAAATTCCAAATTATAGCTGAAATTAATGCAGCTAAAATAACGACTGAGCCAGTTGTGTCTCCTTCAAAAGCATTTAATGCAAAAGGATCTACAATATCTTTTGTTAGAGCTTTTGCAACCCCTACAAAGGTGATAGCACCAATAAAGTTCATAGTTGCCGCCATAATGATTGCCGTGCGTGGCGGCAATGCTCTAGTAGAAACCGAAGTTGCAATAGCATTTGCTGTATCATGGAAGCCATTGATAAAGTCAAATGTTAGGGCAAAGATGACGACCAGTACGGTTAATATAATGATTGTGTTCATTGTAAAGTGCCCATCTCCTAATTATGCGTTACGCATGATAATTGTTTCCATAGTATTTGCTACGTTTTGACAATGATCAGCGATATCTTCAAGTTGTTCATAAATATCCTTAAATTTAATGAGGCGGATTGGATCTTTTTCATTTAAAAATAATTTCTTAATAGAAGTACGTTGTACCTCATCACATTCACGTTCATAGTCTTTAATAAGAATTGCGTGTGGACGCATGCCAATTAGATTCTTTTTCTTTAACTCTTCTGTCGCTTTGACTATTTCATCAGCACTTTTTGAAATAAACCCTAAGAAAATGCGCATAGATTCATCAATCTCAGTGAGCGAAAACATTTCAAAGTGTGCAATACAGTGTTCTGTTCCATCTAAAACATCATCCATACGAATGGCGAGCTCTAAAATATCCTCACGTTCAATAGGTGTCATGAATGATTTGTTTAACATGACAATCAGTTCATGAATAAGCTTATCACCAGCAGTTTCATAATTTTTCATTGTAATGCTAATCTCTTTTAGGTCAGCTACACTGTTAATACGAAAATCATTTGCGTAATGTACAGCCTCTCTCATATTTTCAGCAATTTTATGCAATGCAATAAAGAAAGGGTCTTGTTTTTTTGAGTTAAGCATGTGAATCGAATCCTCCTGGATATAAATAAATTAATCGACCTCTAAACTTTACTATCATAACAAAATCTTTAATTTATCTACATAAAAATTTACTAATCGACATGAAAATTTACATTGCTGTAATATACAATTCGTTCACAAAATATAAGGTAATCCAGCTGTATTTATTTTTATGAGTACAGATAAAACCTTGTTATAAATGGCTATTCTTCTGTAATGGTGACTTATTAGTACAGATTAAGACACGAAAGATAATAGAAGGTAATAAAAATAGCGCATTCGAATTGTAAAGGTATTGTAAATTCATTTGATAACCAGAAGATACCTTCTTATTCTTAAGAATATCTTCATTTTTATCCTCCCTCTTTATTAAGAATTGTTTACTACAATGGAAAATGAATAGGAAAGGAGCGTTTATTAACTAATGATTCAGGTTGAAAACTTACAACATACATTTTTAATTGGAAAACGAGGGAAGGAAAAGCAAGTGCCGGTATTGAAAGGTGTGAACTTCGAGGTCCATAAAGGAGAAATTGTGGCCATTGTAGGTAAAAGTGGCTCAGGAAAATCGACCTTATTACAAGTTCTAGCTGGTTTTATGAAGGCTGAACAGGGCTCTATTAAAGTAAATGGAAAGGAAACAGCCCATTTAACTGAAACAGAAAGTGCTGCCTTCCGTTTACGTCAATTCGGTTTTATTTTTCAAAACTTTCAATTGATGCCTGGTTTAACTGCTTTTGAAAATATCGAATTACCTTTAAAGCTACAGGGTTTGCGTAAGGCTATGCGCAAAGAAAAAGTGAAGAAATTAATGGACAAGGTTGGTTTGACAGAAGTGGCAGACCATTATCCCAATGAATTGTCAGGTGGACAGCAACAGCGTGTCAGCATTGCACGAGCCCTTATTACGAATCCTCCTATATTACTTGCTGATGAGCCAACAGGGAGTCTCGATTCAGAAACCGAGCAGGATATCTTATTGCTTATTCAAAGTTTAAATCGTGAATTAGGGCTAACTTTTATCATTATCACGCACGATGAAGAAGTAGCTACTATCGCACATAGACGCTTCCGCATGTACGATGGAGAACTTGTAAAGGAGGAAGCTTAACATGTTATTTAAGGATCAATTAGATTTTGTAACACAGCATATCAAGAAAAATAAGCTGCGTGTGTTTATGACGATACTAGCTGCAACGATGGGCTGTGCCTTTTTAATCGTGCTAGCATCCGTTGGTTTTGGTTTACAGGAATCTTTACGTAATGAAATTCTTTCAAACGAAACAGTTACAAAAATTCAAGTATATGGCGATAAGCAATTAACTGAAGAACAAGTACAAGAAATTAAAAAAATGGAACATGTAGAAACGGTGCTTGAAACAATTAGTGTCAATGCTACCGCACAATCATTTTTTGAAGATCGTGATACTACTTCTAATTTAATATTGTCAGATATGCAGGACTTTGAACAGGTAAATGGAAAGCTTGCAAAAGGGCGTTATCCAACGAAATCTAATGAAATTGTTGTAGGCTATCATTTTGCTCAAACATTATTGAATGAAAGAGAACGTGATGTCATTTCGGAAAAAAGTAAAAAGGCTGAAGCAGAGGGTACGTATTATGATGGTAGTGAAGAGGGCTATAAAGAATCATTGATTGGAAAGAACATAGACCTGTCCTTAGTTCCTCACACGGGTACAAATGATGAAACGCAAAAAATGAGCTATACAATTGTTGGCGTAATGGAGAAACCTTCTTATGATTGGATGGTTGATAACGCTATTCATATGGACAAAGAGCAAAAGGCAGTATGGGTTGAAAATTTATCTACAGATAGTAACATGGCAGAGGATGAGCTGTTTTACTCTGAATTTAATATTTATGCGGATACATTAGAAAACGTAAAGCCAATTTTAGAGAAGTTAAAAGATAAGGGCTATAGCGTATATTCAGTAACAGAGCAACTAGATCAAATGAATGTATTTTTCCTTGTCTTAAAAATTGGCTTAATCTTTGTTGGTACAATTGCTGTGTTGATTGCTTCCATTGGTATTTTTAATACAATGACAATGGCTGTCACAGAGCGAACACGTGAAATTGGTGTATTAAAGGCAATTGGGGCAAGTCCGAAGCTTATACAACGGTTATTTTTAATGGAAAGCACATTTATCGGTATTTTTGGTACGCTAATTGCGGTTGTCATCTCGTATGCTATTAGCTTTGCGGCTAATGCAGCATTACCATTAATTCTTAAGGCGGCAACAGGGGAGGAAGCTTTTGCAACAAATGATATAACATTTTCTCTTATTCCATGGCAACTAGTCATTATTGCAGCAGCCATTAGTGTTGGTGTAGCGATGATTTCAGGTTATCGCCCAGCACGTAAAGCAACAAAAATCGACGTTATTCAAGCTTTACGACAAGAGTTATAATAAAAAAGGCGGTCCAATCAACATTGGATCGCCTTTTATTTGGATTGAAGTACATCTATATGTTATAAATACTCTTTTAACTCATTCGCTAAAAATGGTGTTGCATTCAATAATTTTAAGAAGGCATCATAGCTGGCACGTTGCTCTTCATTTGGTTTTTTACCTGTTTGATAGGCTCGAATTAATATGTTTTTAGGTGTATTCTCCATATCGATAAACTCTAAAAGCTGTGCCTCATAGCCAACAAGCGATAAAATTTCAGCTCGAATAGCATCTGTAGCAAGTGCCGCAAATCGCTCTCGAATAAGTCCATGTTGCAACATAATATCGAGAGCAGGTGTATTTAGTTGACGATTTAACTCATGCTGACAGCAAGGCACACTTAGAATGACACTTGCTCCCCATTTCACAGCACGAGCCAAGGCCATATCTGTCGCTACATCACATGCATGGAGTGTCACCACCATATCCACAGCACTTTCATCATTATAATCATTGATATCTCCTACAAGAAATTCTAGCTGATCATAGCCTAGATCCTGTGCTATTCTTGAGCACTCTTCAATAACCTCTTTTTTTAAATCTAAACCAGTAACACGAATGTCTAAGCCTTTTTCAATTTTTAAATAATGATACAAAGCAAAGGTTAAGTAGGATTTTCCTGAACCAAAATCTAAAATCCTCACCTGTCGATCCTGAGGTAAATAGGTTAAGGCATCATCTATAAATTCAATGAAGCGGTTAATCTGTTTAAATTTATCATACTTTTGTTTCTTAACCTTTCCTTCTTCTGTTTGTACCCCCAGTCGAATTAAAAATGGATAGGGTTGATCATCAGATAGTAAATAATTTTTTTTACGATTATGGCTTAGATGGACTTGTTTAGGTGAAGCTGTTTTATCTGATTTCCAAAGGACTTTGTTCTTTTTTGATAATTGTACTTGTACTGTTTCATCTACGAAATCAATATGAGCTTGACGATACTCCTCAAAAAACGCGTCAAGCTTGGAAGGTAAATGAGCCAATAGAATATTTTCATGTTTTAAAATCCGTTCATATTGGTATTCAATTTGTATATGGTACTGATTTTTTAACATTAATGGTTTTAATTTTATTCGTTTTATTTCATTTGATTTCATACGTGGTTGACTGATTGTAGCTGTCACAAGCTTTTGTTGCAAAATTTGCTCAGTGAGCAGAGCTTTCATTTCTTCAAATGTCATACATTTTCGCCTACTTTATTGTGTTATAGATGGCACTAGTTTAACACATTTTATAAAAGACAATGGCATCTTTGGTATTCGGAATAAATTTAATAAAAATTCCGAGTATTTATAGGTGGAATTGTATATTCGTGGTATCTTAAATACAGTAATTCTTTTTGAATTGGTGATACTAAGGATTAATAAGGAGGAGAAAATATGTCGGATAACATGTATCAATTATTAGCGATTGTTATTTATATGATCGCCATGCTAGCAATTGGCTGGTATGCATTTGTTAAAACATCTAATTTAACAGATTATATGCTTGGCGGTCGTTCCTTAGGTCCAGCGGTTACTGCGCTAAGTGCGGGTGCTGCGGATATGTCTGGCTGGCTCCTAATGGGCTTACCAGGTGCGATATTTTTATCAGGTCTTGTGGAAGCTTGGATTGCAATTGGATTAACAATAGGAGCTTACCTAAACTGGCTACTTGTGGCACCACGTTTACGGGTATATACACAGGTTACAAATGATTCCATTACTATTCCAAGTTATTTGGATAATCGATTACGTGATCATACGAAGCTTATTAGAATTGCTTCAGGTATCATCATCCTCATATTCTTTACATTTTATGTATCGTCAGGAATGGTAGCAGGGGGCAAGTTTTTCGATAGTTCATTTGGTTATGAATACCATACAGGCTTATTAATTGTGTCAGCTGTAGTTGTAGCATACACTCTTTTTGGCGGATTTTTAGCGGTAAGTTATACAGACTTCTTACAAGGTCTTATTATGTTTTTAGCACTTATTATGGTACCGCTATTTGGTTTATTTGTAACAGGTGGTATAGGTGAAACCATTTCATCTATTAAATCTGTTGATCCAGATCTTCTAAATTTATTACCAGCCACTGCGACAGCAGCAGGGATCATTTCTTCAGTTGCTTGGGGATTAGGCTATTTTGGACAGCCTCATATTATCGTCCGCTTTATGGCGATTAGTTCCGTTAAAGAAACGAAGCAAGCACGACGCATTGGTATTGGCTGGATGATGTTAAGCTTATTTGGAGCTATTGGAACTGCTTTGGTGGGTGTAGCCTATTATCAGCAAAATGCTGGTGAGCTAAAAGACGCTGAAACAGTATTTATTGTACTTGGTCAGATTTTATTCCATCCATTTATAGCAGGTATTATGCTGGCGGCTATTTTAGCAGCTGTTATGAGTACAATTTCTTCTCAATTAATCGTAACTTCTTCAGCACTTGTAGAGGATATTTATAAAGCATTATTTAATAAAACAGCAGACGATAAGCATTACGTTTTTGTTGGGCGTATGGCTGTATTAGTTGTTGCAATTATTGCAGCAATCCTAGCGTGGAATCCAGATAGTTCTATCTTAAGCTTAGTAGGCTTTGCTTGGGCAGGATTCGGTGCAGCCTTCGGACCTGTTATTTTACTTTCTTTATATTGGAGAAAGTTAACAAACTACGGAGCACTTAGCGGAATGGTAACAGGGGCTGCAACTGCGTTTATTTGGGGTAAAGTAGATGCTTTATCAAGTGCGTTGTACGAAATTGTTCCTGGCTTCATTGTTTGTTTAATTGTTGCGGTTGTTGTCAGTATACTGACATATAAACCAAATAAAGAAATTGAAGAAGAGTTCACACGCTCAGAAGCCCTGCTAAAAGAAGAAAGAAAATAGTTGAGATGCGCCTTTCCATGAGGCGCATTTTTTAGGAAAGTTAACGATGATCTTCAAATACGAAAAAGGGTATATTATGGTAAGATGAAGAAAATTTGTCGTAGCGACACCAAGCTTTGGTGGGAGGTTTCTAATGGATAGAATTAAGGAAGTTGATGTATTAATTGAAAAGGCCATACTAGTTGGCGTGAATTTACGAAATGATGAGCACTTTGACTATTCTATGGAAGAGTTACAAAATTTAGCTGAGGCCTTGCATGTAGAAGTGGTTGGGACTGTCACGCAAAATTTGGAACGTGTGACACCTTCCCATTATGTGGGTACAGGTAAAATAGAAGAAATCAAAAATTTTTATGAAGAAGCACAAGCAAACCTCGTGATTTTTAATGATGAACTGTCTCCTTCGCAAATCCGTAATTTGGAGCGTGATTTAGCAACGAAGGTCATTGATCGAACAATGCTTATTTTAGATATTTTTGGAAGGCGCGCAAAAACACGTGAAGCCCAAATGCAGGTGGAATTAGCACAGCTTCAATATATGCTACCTCGTTTAGTGGGTTTGCATGCCTCTTTAAGCCGTCAGGGTGGAGGTACTGGGGGAGGCTTTAAAAACCGTGGTGCTGGTGAGACAAAGCTGGAATTGGATCGACGAAAAATTGAAGATCAAATTGCTAAAATTAAAAAGGATCTAGAGCACGTTAAGGAGCAGAGAGAAACGCAGCGTAAACAGCGTCGTAAAAATGCTCTTCCGGTTGTATCGATTGTAGGCTATACAAATGCTGGGAAATCAACGATTATGAATCAACTGCTTACACAAATAGGACAAGAAGAGCACAAGCAAGTCTTTGAGAAGGATATGCTTTTTGCTACCCTTGAAACTTCTGTTCGTCAGATTGAACTACCTGATAAAAAGACCTTTTTACTGACAGACACTGTAGGCTTTGTTAGTAAATTACCTCACCATTTAGTGAAGGCATTTCGCTCCACTTTGGAAGAGGCGCGAGATGCGGATCTTTTACTGCATGTGGTGGATGTTTCGAATACAGAGCACGGATTTATGATGGATGTGACGAACGAAACACTTAAAGCAGTTGGTGTTGAGGACATTCCTACAATCTATGTATACAATAAAGCAGATATAGCAGATGTTCCATATCCTGTGGTAAGTGGAGATAATATTTGGATTTCAGCAAAGCAGGGGGTTGGTTTAGAAGAATTAGTACAGCTAATTCGTCAACACATCTTCTCGCATTACGTAACGTGTGAAATGTTAATACCTTATGATCATGGGAACGTTGTTTCTTATTTAAATGAGAATGCCTCTGTTTTTAATACAGCCTATGAAGAGGGTGGGACATTATTGTCTCTTGAAGTAAAAGCAGCAGATTACGCAAAGTATCAGCACTATGTTATTAATTAAAAAATGTACTTCCCAAAGCATGCCAAAAGATTTTTGGCATGCTTTTTATGATTAGAGGGAATAGTAGAATCTAGAACAAAGGTAAAACATGTAGTCAAGAAATTGTATTAATTTTCAAGTAAAGTAAGGAATCTGAATTTTAAATATTTTAGAATAATTCATTGTAAATTTAAACATCTTTTAGGTATAAAGTGTGAGAAAACTTAGATATATCAAAGGATTTAATAATTTATCTAATAATCAATCAGAATTTATAGAAAAATGACAAATTTTCAACATTTTTTAAAACTCTTGCTAAAGTGTATAAAACGCTTTAGTATGATGAAACAAAGTTTTTTTATCCTTATATTAGGGTAGTTGTGTTTTTGTAGAATAATTTTTTATTGGGAGAGGGTATTGTATGTCTAGTAAAGATGAAGTTGTAAAATCTGTCCCTCAAAATGGTTTTGTTGGACACCCTAAAGGGCTCTTTACTTTGTTTTTCACAGAATTTTGGGAACGTTTCTCGTACTATGGTATGCGAGCAATTCTCATCTTCTTTATGTATTACGAATTACATGACGGGGGCTTAGGTCTAGACCGCGGAACAGCAAACTCTATTATGGCCATCTACGGCTCACTTGTTTATATGTCTGGAATTATAGGTGGATGGATTGCCGACCGAGTTTTAGGAACACGAAAAACCATTTTTTATGGTGGCGTGTTAATTATGATTGGTCATTTACTGCTAGCATTGCCTGGTGGTGTGAGCATGTTATTTGCTTCCATGGCATTTATCGTTATGGGTACTGGTTTATTAAAACCGAACGTTTCAAGTATTGTTGGGGACATTTATGCTGAAACAGATAGCCGTCGTGATGCAGGTTTTTCTATTTTCTATATGGGTATTAATATGGGAGCATTTATTGCACCTTTTATTGTCGGAACAATTGGACAAAAATATAGCTTCCACCTTGGCTTTGGTTTAGCGGGTCTAGGTATGTTTATTGGTTTAATTGTTTATAAATTAACAGAGAAAAAATATTTAGGCTTAGCGGGCTTACAAGTAAACAACCCATTAAAGCCTGAAGAACGTAAAAAAGTCTTTACGCAATTCGGAGTTGCAGCTTTACTTATTATCATCTTGGGTGCTATCGGTATTAAAACTGGTACTTTAACAATGAATGTATTTAGTTTAATCATCACAGCTCTAGGTGTATTAATTCCAACTGCATTCTTTATTTATATGTATCGCAGTAAAAAAACAACAAAGGATGAAAAGTCTCGTCTACTTGCTTATATTCCTTTATTTTTATCAGCTGTAATGTTCTGGGCTATTCAAGAACAAGGAGCAACTATTTTAGCGACTTATGCAGATGAGCGTACACAGCTAAGTTTTGGTGGTATTCAGCTTCAATCTTCTTGGTTCCAGTCATTGAACCCATTATTTGTTATTACAATGGCACCATTATTTGCGATGCTATGGCTTAAATGGGGAGACAAGCAGCCAACAACACCACGTAAGTTCTCATATGCATTGTTCTTTGCGGGTCTATCATTCTTAGTGATGATGATTCCAGCACACCTGTCTGGTGGAGATACATTAGTGAGTCCTTTATGGTTAGTATTGTCATTCTTCTTAGTGGTTGTTGGTGAGTTATTATTATCACCAGTTGGTCTATCTGCCACAACGAAATTGGCACCACAGGCATTCGCAGCGCAAACGATGTCTTTATGGTTTTTAACAAGTGCAGCAGCACAAGCAATTAATGCGCAATTAGTTAAGGTCTATGAAGTTGTAAGCGAATTCACATACTTTGGTTTCTTAGGTACCTTATCTATTGTAGTCGGGATTATTATATTGGTGCTTTCACCAATTATTTCAAAAGCGATGAAGGGTATTAATTAAATGAAAGATGCAAGTACAGTTATTAAAAAAACTGTACTTGCATCTTTTTTTGTATCTAAATAAAAGTCTATCTAAGAGGCTGAGAGCGAAATATATTATCGTAAGTAGTTATTTTGTTGAATGTGGGTATAAGTTTCTATGTAGAAAATTATCATTTTCGTTATAATAATTTTAATAATATGAAAATTTAAGGGGTTGGAATCTATGAAGGAAGAGTTAGATTATTTGAGGCCAAGATTAATGGAGATTTTTACGTATTTACATGCAAATCCAGAAATCAGCTGGCATGAAGTAGAAACCACCAATTATATAGTGGAGCTATTAACGCAGGAAGGCTTTTCCCCTAAACGATTTAAAAATTCCACAGGATTATATGTTGATGTAGGCAAAGGTAACCCCAAAGTAGGACTAAGAACAGACATAGATGCCTTATGGCAAGAAGTAGATGGTCATTTCCGTGCGAATCATTCATGTGGACATGACGGTCATATGACGATGGCCATTGGTACACTATTACTTTTAAAAGAACTACAGCAATCTATTAATGGTACAATCCGCGTTATTTTCCAACCTGCTGAAGAAAAAGGAACTGGAGCGTTATCTGTATTAGAAGAAGGTGTTATTGATGACTTAGATTATTTATTTGGTGTCCATGTAAGACCTGTTCATGAGCTAGAGGACGGCACTTATTGTGCAGCCTTATATCATGGTGCCTCTCGTTTACTTGAAGGCGAAATTATCGGAGAGGATGCTCATGCTGCAAGACCGCACCTAGGTATTAATGCCATTGAAGTAGGTGCAACAATCATCGAAGATTTGCGAACCATTCATACAGATCCTATGGTTCCTGTATCTGTAAAGATGACGAAATTCCATGCTGGGGGAGATTCGGGCAATATTATCCCAGGTAATGCCTCATTTACGATTGATATTCGTGCACAGCAAAACAAGGTGATGGACGATTTAGCACAAGGCGTAAAGCGTGTGATCGATTCCTCTAAATTGTTGCATAAAGTACAAATTGAATTACGTACGGTGGCCAATATCGTAGCTGCTGAAGTTGATACAAGTGCTCAATATTTAATGGAGCAGGCAATTATACAGGCTGCTGGATTATCAAATTTAAGAAAGCCTGTTCATACACCTGGAGGAGAGGATTTTCACCATTATGCTGTACAACGGCCGCATTTAAAAACAACCATGCTGGGCTTGGGTTGTGGATTAACACCAGGCTTGCATCATCCGAAAATGAAATTTAAACAAGCAAGACTTGTCACGGGAGTGGAGATACTTACAAGAGCAGTTTTATCAGCTTTGGAGTCAGGGCATAAAAAGGAGGCGTCAGCGTAATGTTAGAGCAAGTGCGAATTCACAAAGTAACGACACCGAAAGAAATTGCAGAGATCCAAAAATTAAATGCTGAAATATGGGGCAGTCAAGCAATCCCCTCCCATCAATTACTAGCTGCTGTACAAAATGGGGGAATCGTATTAGGAGCGTATTTAGATGAAAAGCTAATTGGCTTTAACTATTGCTTCGTTGGCTATCGGAATAGAGAAATGTACTTACATTCGCACATGATTGGTGTAGAAAAAGCATATCGTGAACAAGGTGTGGGTGAATTATTGAAGCATGCCCAACAAGAATATGCAAAAGAGCATGGTTTTCAACTTGTCCGCTGGTTAATTGACCCATTAGAGGCGCGTTTAGCGAATCTAGCATTTCTAAAACTGAACGCCACTAGTTATCAATATGAAAATGATTATTATGGTCCACTTCGAGATGACTTTAATGAAGGATTACCTTCAGATAGACTTGTCGTTGAATGGTGGATCGAGCGTGATCAAATGGCAGATAGCCTTGATGAGTTAGAAGAAGTAGCACAGGAAATTGTACCTTGGACATTAACAGTAGACGGATTACCAGTTCTAGATGTAGAAAATACATTTCAGTTAAATCAATCCTTTTATAAAGATGCCTATCTTTTACCGATCCCTCAATCTCTACAGAAAATGAAAGTGGAAAGTCCAAAACTTGCAGAGGACTGGCGTTATAAAATTCGTACAATCTTAACAACATTATTTAACCAAGATTATGCCATCGTACGCATGAAGAAACATCCAGAATATGTTCATAGCTATCTGTTAGTCAGACGCTCCTTATTAGCTTTATAATAATGATAAGGAGTGAACAATGTGAGATTAGAAAAGATTACATTAAGGCATTTAAAAATGCCTATGAAAGCACCATTTACTACGAGTTTTGGCACAGTTGATGAAAAGGAAATGTTACTGATAGAAGCAAAAGATGAATCAGGGACGACGGGGTGGGGAGAAACTGTTGCTTTTGTAGCACCATGGTATACGGAAGAAACATTAAAGACAACATGGCATATGCTACAAGATTTTTTGATACCCATCTTGTTACATAAAAAGATTGGGCATCCAGATGAGGTAACCTCATTATTTGCACCTATTCGGCGAAACTGCATGGCGAAAGCTTCAATTGAGGGTGCTGTATGGGATATCTATGCTCAGCAAACAAAGCAATCACTTGCACAGGCGTTAGGTGGTCAAAAACAACGTATTGAAGTAGGAGTCAGTGTGGGTATCCAACCCTCTATCTCTCAGTTAATAGCATTAATAAAAGGTCATATTGAAAAAGGCTACAAAAGGGTGAAGATTAAGATAAAGCCTGGAGAGGATGTAGAGATAGTACAGGCAATTCGTGCGGAATTTCCAAATTTACCCTTGATGGTTGATGCAAACTCTGCTTATACATTAGAGGATATAGAAATACTACAGCAGCTTGATGATTTTAATTTATTAATGATCGAACAACCATTAGCTACTGATGATATTGTCGATCATGCAGCATTGCAGAAAAAGTTAAAAACGCCTATTTGCTTAGATGAAAGCATCACATCATATGAGGATGCCAGACGAGCAATTGAACTTGGAAGCTGTGGTGTCATAAACATCAAGATTGGACGAGTAGGTGGTTTAACGGAAGCAATACGAATACATGACCTATGTAAAGCAAACCATATTCCAGTTTGGTGTGGTGGTATGTTAGAGGCTGGAATTGGACGAGCACATAATGTTGCCTTAACGTCTCTTAGCCAATTTATTTTACCTGGCGATACAGCAGGTTCTAGTCATTATTGGTACGAGGATATCATTGATCCTGAAGTAAAAGTCAAAGATGGCTATATTGAGGTACCCCAGTCGGTAGGTATTGGTTTTAAGCCTAATATGGCTGTGATTGATAAATTAACAATTAGCAAAGAAATCTATCAATAAGGCAGTACTTAGTCGATCATTTAGTATATAGGAAAACGAGGAGAGAACTGATTGAAAAAAAGCTTGCAAATCGGTGGTGCCTATGTGGGGATTATCGTTGGAGCAGGATTTGCATCAGGGCAGGAAATTGTCCTTTATTTTACAAGCTATGGCTTTAAAGGAATATATGGAGCATTGTTAGCTATGGTTGGTTTCTCAATTGTTGGAATGTGTGTTGCTCAAGTGAGCTCTAAGCTTCGCACATCGTCCCATAAGGATTTGATTTATCAAATTTCAGGGAATACTATGGGCTTTGTCTTGGATTTAGTGCTATCACTCTTTTTATTTGGTGTAGCTGTCATCATGTTTGCTGGCGCTGGTGCAACATTTCAGCAAATGTTTGGACTGCCTATTTGGCTAGGGAGTATTTGTATGATCTTGCTGACAGTAGCCACTGTCATGATGGATGTGAAAAGCATTATTAATATCATTGCACTAGCAACCCCCTATCTACTAACCGTTGTCTCCATCATCGCTATCTATGCTATTGCAACGATGGATTTTACCTTTGCAGAGCAAGCTGTTATTGCTCAACAGGCTCAAATAAGTGAGAAAAGTTGGTGGGTAACGGCTTTATTGTACATGTCGTTCAATGTAGGGGTAAGCTTCTCTTTACTGACTGTTATGTGTGGATCCATACGCAATCATAAGGTAGCTGGCATGGGTGGTATAATTGGTGGGATTTTGTTAGGTGCTTTAATCTTACTTGTGAATTTCTCCCTTTTAGCCAAGATGAATATCATTGTTGGGTTAGACATTCCGATGCTAGCGTTAGCGAATGAAATTCATCCGATTGTTGGAGTATTAATGACTATTTCTCTTTTGGGAATGATTTATAATACGGCAGTAGGGATGCTATATTCCTTTATGGTAAGGTTTTTTGAGCCTAGTAGAGCAAGCTTTAGGATTGCAGTTATATTTATAGGCGGTCTCGGTTTTCTAGCAAGTCTTGTAGGGTTTACAACGCTAGTAGCTAAACTATATGCAGTGATGGGCTATGTTGGGTTAGTATTAATCATATTCATTATTTCTGCATGGTTAAGAGGCACTAAAAAAATTATCTAATATAGAAATGGTAATTGAGGGATAGATTTTATTCTCAATTACCTTTTTATTTGGATAAAAATATTGTAGAAATAGTGAATTATTTCTGTTGATTAATTTACGGTAATGCTGATATTTCGTTAATTTGGCATATTTTTTAGTTAATCATTAATAAAACGAGAATAATTCTCATTTGCTGGTTGACTGAGAATAAAATCATGCTTATAATGGAAATCGTGAGTAATGATAATCATTTTCACTAATAAGTGAGTTACACACAAAAATGAAATCTACCGGGGATTACTATGAAAATAAGATATCTTTTAACAGCAACTGTTTTGCTGTCTATTGTGTCGCTCTTTATCGGAGTAGTAGATATTAAGCCTAGCGACCTATTAGACTTCCAATCAGAAGAAGCTAGACTATTTTTAATTAGTCGTGTACCTAGACTTGTTGCAATCTTGCTAGCGGGTGCAGGTATGAGTATTGCTGGTTTAATTATGCAAAGCTTAAGTAGGAATAAATTCGTTTCACCAACAACAGCTGGTACATTAGATGCCACACGGTTGGGTGTATTGATTTCCATGATGTTCTTTACGAACGTTACGTATTTCCAAAAAATTTCCTTCGCTTTCATATTTGCTTTAGCCGGCACATTACTATTTATGCAAATATTAAACCGAATTAAGTTTAAAGATGCGATTTTTATACCGCTTATTGGCTTAATGTTTGGGAATATTTTGTCCTCTGTTACAACATTCTTTGCATATAAGGCGAATATTATCCAAAACATTTCTGCATGGTTACAAGGAGATTTCTCATTAATCATGAAAGGCCGTTACGAACTGTTATACGTAAGTGTACCAATACTCATTTTAGCTTACATTTACGCAAATCGTTTTACAGTAGCTGGGATGGGAGAGGATTTTGCTAAAAATCTTGGTCTATCCTATAAATTTGTAGTCAATTTAGGCTTGGTGTTGGTAGCTCTTATCTCCACGACAGTGGTGTTAACAGTCGGTATCATTCCATTTCTTGGTTTGATTATTCCGAACATTATTTCTCTGTTTAAAGGTGATAATCTGGCAAAAACCTTGCCGCACACAGCATTACTTGGTATGTCATTCTTGTTATTCTGTGATATTTTAGGACGAGTACTGATTTTCCCTTATGAAATACCAATAAGTATGACTGTTGGTGTAATTGGAAGTGCCATCTTCCTATTCATGTTGTTTAGGGGGAGAGCATATGCGTAATCGTACAAAAATGTTCATTTTACTAGGTCTCGCTGTTATAGCAGTTGTCCTATATTTATTTTGGGAACTCAATGGTAATTATCACTATGCTTTTCCACGCCGTGTCATAAAGGTTGTGGCAATGGCATTAACGGGTATAGCGATTGCCTATTCAACAGTAGTTTTCCAAACAATTACACATAATCGAATTTTAACGCCAAGTGTCATGGGTTTAGATGCTTTGTATATGTTAATTCAAACATGCATCTACTTCTTCTTTGGCTCTACATCCATATTAGTTATTAATATCTACTATAATTTTACGCTTGCAATTGGAGCGATGATTCTATTCGCTTTAATTTTTTACCGAGTATTGTTTAAAGAAGGAAAGCGACCGATTTATTTTTTACTGCTTGTTGGGATGATTGTTGGTACGTTCTTAGGAAGTATTACAACGTTCTTCCAAGTATTAATAGATCCGAATGAGTTTTTAGGCTTACAAAGTAAAATGTTTGCAAGTTTCAATAATGTTAATTCAGATTTAGTTTGGCTAGCAGGCGTTATCATTTTAATAACATTTATCTACGGTGCTCGTCATATGAATCAATTAGACGTCATGTCTCTAGGACGAGACACAGCTATAAATTTAGGTGTACCTTACGATAAGCTGGTACAACGTATGTTAATTTTAGCTTCAATTTTGATTGCTGTTTCAACAGCGCTTGTTGGTCCGATCACGTTCTTTGGTTTAATCGTTGCAAATTTATCATATCAGTATTTCAGAACATACAAGCATTCCATCTTAATTACTGGCTCCTGTGTAATGAGTGTTGTAGCTTTAGTCGGTGGACAGTGGATGGTTGAACGTTTATTTAGTTTCACTACTACACTTAGTGTCATTATTAATTTTGTGGGTGGGGTTTACTTCATCTACTTATTATTAAGAGAAAGTAGGTCAGCAGGATGATACAAGTCAAAGAAATTACAAAGTTTTTTGGTAAAAAACCTGTCGTTCAAGATGTAAGTGTTGATATTGTTTCAGGAAAAATCACATCGTTTATTGGACCGAATGGTGCAGGGAAGTCCACGCTACTTTCTATGGTGAGTCGTTTACTGAATGCAGATACTGGCGAAGTACTACTCGATAAGGCAGATGTACGTAGCTGGAAATCAGATGATTTCGCTAAACGTGTATCGATTTTAAAGCAATCAAACTTTATGAATGTTCGTCTAACGATTCGTGAGCTTGTATCTTTTGGCCGTTTCCCTTACTCAAAAGGACACTTAAAACCTGAAGACGAAGAAAAAGTGGATGAAGCTATTCGCTATATGAATTTAGAAGATATGCAACATAATTATTTAGATGAGCTTTCAGGTGGTCAACGTCAGCGTGCATTTATCGCAATGGTTATTGCCCAAGATACTGAATATATCTTACTGGACGAACCATTAAATAATTTAGATATGAAGCATTCTGTCCAGATTATGAAGATTTTACGTAAATTGGTTGATGAGTTAGGCAAAACAGTGGTTATCGTTTTACACGATATTAATTTTGCTTCTGTTTACTCTGACCATATTGTTGCATTAAAAGATGGCCGTGTTGTTAAAAATGGTCCTACAAATGACATTATTAACTCACATGCATTGAAGGAAATTTATGATATGGATATTCCTGTTCAAGAGCAGGACGGCTGTCGAATTTGTGTTTATTTTAATTCGTAAAAATAGTTTCAGATGATGAACATCTAACTATCAAATCATTTAATTAAAGGAGAAATTTCACAATGAAAAAATGGAAATTACTTACGGTATTAATGGCAATGATGCTATTAGTATTAGCTGCTTGCGGTTCGAAAGATGAAGCAAAAGAAGATGATAAAGGTACTTCAACTGACAAACCAGCTGAGGAACAAAATGAAGAATCATCAGTATATCCACTAACAATTCCAGGTAGCACAGTTGAAGGTCGTGACGGTAGTACAACATTTGAAGAAGTAACACTTGATAAAATGCCAGAAAAAGTTGTCGTTTTTGATAATGGTTTCTTAGATACATTAGATGCTTTAGGCGTTAATCCTACAGCAGTGGTACAAGACTCATTACCAGCATATTTAAGCAAGTTTAAAGATAGTACTTATGTAAACGCAGGTACATTATTCGAGCCTGATTATGAAAAATTATCTGAAATTAACCCAGATATTATTTTCATCTCTGGTCGTGCTTCAGCAGCTTATGCTGAATTATCTAAAATTGCTCCTACAGTATACATTGGTGTAGATAATACTAACTTCTTAGAGTCATTCAAAGCTAATACAGAATTAGCTGGTAAAATTTTTGGTAAAGAAAAAGAAGCGGCAGATGCAATTGCTGCATATGAAGCAAAAGTAGAAGAAGTAAAAGCTAAGGCTACTGCAACAGAAGAAAAAGCGTTAATCGTTTTAGGTAGTGAAGGTTCATTATCAGTATTCGGTCCTGGTTCACGTTTCGGTGTGATTCATGATGTATATGGTGTAAAAGCTGTAGCTGAAGCTAGTGGCTTCAAAATCGAATCACATGGTGATAATGCAAGCTTTGAATTTGTGCGTGAGAAAAACCCAGATATCTTATTCGTTATTGACCGTGACGCTGTTGTAAATGAAAACGGTGAATCAGGTACTAAAGCTGCAATTGAAAACGAAATTGTAAGTGCAACAAACGCTGTGAAAAACGGTAAAGTATTCTACTTAGATCCAGAAATTTGGTACCTTTCAGGTGGCGGTTTACAATCAGAAACACAAAAAGCTGAAGATGTATTAAAGGCGTTCAACTAATATGTTTGTACAAATTAAACGTATTGTTGTGACGGAAGGGAATTCGGATAAGGTGGTGGAACGTTTTGGTGCTAAGCCAAACGGTCCCTCATTACTTGAACAACAACCTGGCTTCATTGATAAGCAGGTACTTGTAAAGAAAGTTCGCCGCGGTGATGAAGAAGTGCTAGTAATGGTTCGTTGGGAATCAGAAGAAGCATGGAAAAATTGGGAGAAGAGTCCTGAGCATATTGCAGGCCATAAGGCAAGTGCAGGTAAACCGAAGCCTGATCATATCATTGAAAGCGGACAAGAAGTTTATTATGTAAAAGGTTAATCATCTAAAGGTGTCTCAAGGGATTGAGACACCTTTTCTTGTTGTTGAAAAAAGAATGTCACTAGCAGAAAAAGCCCTTTTAGCAAGGTGAGGGGTTGATTTCCGTTCCGCCAGCGTCCTTTCCAGGGGGCATCCGATGAGCCGCTTCCCTCATTAGCGCTCGCTCCAGGGTCTCCTCAGTGACGCTAAATCCCCTAGGAGTGACGCTGGCTCCACTCCAATCAACCATCAAATAGCCCATTATCTGTATTCTTAGAGGGGATAAGCTCTTATTTTCAATGTGGAGAAGTGATGCGTGACAACACCTCTTCATAAAGAGTAATGAACACCTTCACTTTATTTGAAAACCTTTGCTAAAAAGCGGTTTATAGTGGTGGGCTACTGGACTACCATAGAATAGCAAGACAGGCAAAACTTTATACGGAGCAGTAGCGGAGGAAGCGATTCGGTGCTCTCCTACAGGAAAGCAAGTAGCCTGCAACGGAAATGCATTTTCATCTTTTATAAAAATGCTATTGATCGCTTTGTTTATCAACACTATGTAAAGAAGTCGTTTTATTACTCAAAAAGCAGGTCACAATCAGTGTGACCTGCTTAGCTAGGTGTATAGGTTAATGTGTAATAGATGGTTTTCTCCATTTACTAAATGTCGAATCCATATTAAAGGAAATGGTGTTCTCATTAATGGACAAGCCTGAGATGCTGGTATTACAAAGCTCATCCAAACTATCAGAATGATTGTTATTATTAGATGCATTAGCCGCTATTACTAGCCCTCTTGCATTAATAATTGTATCATGTGGCGTTACATACACTATAGGGGAATCTATATTTAATCCAAAAGTGAAAGGATTGACTAATGACATAGTAGAAATACTTTCGTTTGATATTCTAATAATGCCATATTGCTCAATATAATAATCTCTTTTTTGTTGAAATGTATCCTCAAATCCAGGAATATCACTAATATATTTTGAATAGGGTGAAATATTTTTATATGCAGCCAGTGTATCTTGATAGGCTTTTACTTCAGATTGAATAATAATTTGTTCAATTCGTCGTTGATCATTGCTAGGCTGTTTAATTGTAATTTCTTCAGCTGAGACAGAGATATTACATGAAAAAGTAGCCGTAAGTATGAAAACAGTTTCATTCAATTTTAAGTCACTCCCAGTACAAAAAGATTTCATGTTCATCAATCTATCCTGACTTTATAAATATATTTTATTGCTAATCTAAGCGTAACATCTGTTAGAGCGCCATTTCAATGGTAAGTTTACGCCACTTTAATGGCGGTACTTGGTTCTCTACCGCCAATTTTTTAGTAATAATTAGCAAAAATCTGGCGTGATTTGCATGAATAACGCCATTTTTTGGCGGTCTCTCTCTTTATAAAGGAATTAATGGTATTTAATGTATTATAAAACGCTGTGACTAGTATTAATTCCCACTAATCTATATAATATCTAGTAATACACTAGATAGGAGAGAGGACTATTGAAGGATTTAGATGTACACATCAATGAATCATTAGACATCCTTATAGAAAATGAACTATTACTTGGACCAGAGCTAAAATTAATGCTAAAAAGCTTTAAAGAAGAAAAAACAACAGTAGGTTTTTCCTTTGGTAAAATGTGTTTTTGGCATTATGAAGCATTTTCAAGTAGTATAAATCCAGATATCTACAAGGTAGCTGCTGCAATTGAACTTTTAATACTGTCTTTTGATATTATTGATGATCTGCAGGATAAAGATTCAGACTATAGTTGGAACAAAACACCTGAATTATCATTAAATGTTGCTTTAGCTATGCTGGTCATGGCATCTAAAACAATAGATGAAACCTCTTTTGAACATAAAAGAGCGGCTATAAAGCTAGTTGATGAATACGCATTAAAAAGTATAAATGGACAGCAATTAGACTTATTAAATAGTTGTCGCGATGAAGATTCCTATGTAAAAATGATTACCTTGAAATCCGGCTCATTAACAGCGATGGGTTGCTTGGTTGGCGAAGTACTTGCAAAAGGGGAAATATCTCAAGAAGTAGAGGAATATGGGAAATACATAGGGATCATCCAACAAATTAAAAATGATATTCAAAGCTTAAAGGAGTGGGGTCCTAAAAATGATCTGCTAAATAAAAGGTATTCTCTTCCTATTATTTATCTATTATCACAGAAAAATGATGTTTCAAAATCTGTTTCTAGCTATTATAATAATGATATAGTTACAGATTTGGATAATAATGCAACAGAAGACGCGTTGACAAATGGTGGGGCGATACGTTATGCCATTACCATAAAAAACGTCTATAAATTTAAAGCATTGAATTACCTGGAAAATGTAGCTATAAATCAGGTAGGTAGAGAATACCTACAAAAACTATTGAAATGAGGAGAGATAAGAATGATTAATGTAATCCAATATTTAGAGCAAAATCCAAGCCTAGTTGCACTATTAAAAGATCAAAAAGCCTCATTAGTTGGAGTTTCATCTGTAGAGCAAACAGCAATTTTAGAAGCGTTTAACGGTGAAATGAATACAGAAAGTGATATTTGGAACTAAGAAAGTTGCGAAGTAAGTTGTTTTGGCCCGCTATAATTCTCTATTTAATTATTGGTTTTTATTTAAATTATGTGAATTATAGCGAGCCTTATATACAGATTGGGGTAGAAGAAGAGAATGACAAATGGGTCATTTCTCAACTTTATTATAAAGACTGGGCAGAGGGTCAAAATATTTCTGTTGGTGATGCAATTTTAACTGTAGATCATGAACCCATTAATGAATTAAATCAACTGAGATATAAATCTAAAATTTTATCTGCTAATGAAATAACAATACTGAAGCCCGATGGAGATCTAATCAATATACATATTAAGCATTTGGATATCCCTCAACAATTTATCTATGTATTAATCATTCCAGCTTGTTATTATTTATTAACATTATTTATAGCGTTTTATTTACATTTCAAACAAAGGAATACAAAATTAGCTGACTTACTAATTCTTTTTATGTTAACGGTTTCTTTGGCCTATGTAAGTAGTGGTGTCTCTGGTAGAATGGATACGATTGGCATTATCGTAAATCGAAGTAGTATGCTGTTATGTTTAGTTATACTGTTACATTTTTTGAGAAATTATTATTCATTTGTGAAAACAAATTGGGTGTTTACAAATAATATCAAGCTCTTTTATATACTTCCTTTCATAGCTTTTGTATTAGGATGTATGGGTACTATTTATCCTGCTTCAAATGATATTCTTTCCAATGTTATATTGGCTATTTTCTTTATTCTCCTAGTGATCATCCTTAGTATTTTATTAATAAGCTATTTTAAGTACAGCTCACCTCAGTTGAAGATTTTATTAAATAGTATATTAATTCCGTTTCTACCATTTCTTTTTTTATATGCACTCCCTAAAATTTTTTTTCATACGTATATACTTTCATCTGAGATAAGCTCATTATTTTTATTGCTTATACCCTTTAGCTTTATTTTTACGCAATTAGCAGAGAGATTATTTGATATTGAGTACCATATTACAAGATTACGTTATTATGTTATATTCTCTTTAATCTTTACTGTATGGTTTACAGTGGGACTATATTTTATTGCAGGGCGTTATTTAACCATGACGGTTATGTCAGGGGTATCTTTCTTTACATTTTCTTCATTAGTCATACTTTTTTACGTAAAAGAGAAGGTCGATTATCGCAAGCGGAAAATATTATTTTCCACAAAGGGTGACTATATTCATCAGCTATATACAGCCGTAGATAAAATTGGGAAAACAATTAAAATTGACGAACTTTTAGAAAAGTTTGCTTATGAGGTTTCCATGCATCTGGAGTTAGAGGATGTTTTTGTCTTAACATATAACTATGACAAAAATGAATTCATACCAATAGCTGGTGAAAGTATTACGATAGATCCTGACATAATGGAAGATATCAGATTAGGTGAAATACGCAAAATTGACAAAGTTTATATAGCATTCCTCCATCAGGATGCACATTTTAAAAGAGCTTTAGTGCTAGGGCATAATAATACAATTCATTTAAAAGATGAGGAGCTTTTATGGCTTGAACTGCTCTTATTATATGTAAATAATTTTATTGAAAATACCAAAATGGTGGAAGAACTGCTAGAGGAACTAAAGCATATGAAGCAAGCTGATGATGGTCAGTTACCATGGCTGAATAAGCTATTATGGCTAAGATTTGAAGAAGAAAAATACCAGTTAGCTCAAGAGTTACATGACACCAATTTACAGGAGCAACTTCATATAGCCCGCGAGGTGGATGTCCTAGTAAATGCAAAAAATACAACGGATATTCAAGAAAAGCTTGCGAAAATTCATAAACAAATGGTTGCATCCTTACATGAATTACGTACTTATTGTGAAAACCTAAAACCACCGTTATTAGATACATTAGGTTTAAATGCAGCTTTGGAAAAATTGATTCGGAAAGTTCAAGAAAGAGCTAACTTCGTGCTTATTTACACCATTGACCGCCTTTATTTAGAGGATGAGCGTATGAATTTAATGATTTATCGTTTATTCCAAGAGTTACTTAATAATGCGTTGAAGCATTCTTATGCAGCATCAGTTGAAATTCATTTAAAAGAAATGAACGATGGTTTCGAAATCATTTATAAAGATGATGGTGTAGGCTGTAATGTAGAGGACATTATAGTAGCCGAATCAATGGGCATTCAAGGTATGCAGGAGCGTGTAAAAGCGTTTAACGGACAATTTACTATTGACTCGAATATCAATGAAGGGATGTTTATTAGAATCATGGTGAAAGAAGGGAGTGAAACACTTGATTACGATGCTCATAGTGGATGATCACCCTATAGTGTTAGAGGGAACTAAAAATTTATTTCAAGAGAATGAAGATATTATCATCGATACGGAAAGTGATGCAACTTGTGTCATTCAAAGGATAAAGAATAAACCGTACGATATCTATCTAATAGATATCAATATGCCATTAGAAAATGGAATTAACCTAGCCCGTAATATCAAGGCTATTCAGTCAAATGCTTCAGTTATTCTTTACACAGGTGATGATATTACGGATTATTATCCACTCATTTTAGAAAGAAAAATAGAAGGTATTTTAGCTAAAACAGCTTCGAAAGAGCAAATATTAAGAACAGTAAGGGCAATTGCAAACGGTGAAATTGTTTTACCTAAAAATTTCTTAGATTTTCTGGATGATAAATTTAAACTGCAAGGTGCTAAAGATATTCACTTAAATGAAAAGGAAAAGAAAATTCTAAGACTCATTGCAGAGGGCCATACAAATAAAGCTATCGCTATTGAATTAAATATTCCTCAACGTACAACGGAAAGATATTTAACTCAACTCTTTTCTTTGTTAAATGTAGATTCACGAACAGAAGCTGTAAATCTTGCAGAGAGAATGAATTTACTCTAAACTATTTCTATGTTATACTGTTGGTATATTTTTCAATTAATAGGGGGCATTATGGGAATTAAATATCCTATATATTTCCTTAGTAAAATAAAACCATATCCCTATACTAAATTACCTATAAAATATGATAGACACCGCCAAAAAAGTGGCGGTGTTTTTTTATAACCGCCAAATCACGCCAAAAATCTGTCTGAATCACGCCAGAAAATTGGCGTAAACCCGAAGTTGAAATAACGGTATAACTACTGGTACGCTTAAATTAACAGTGGTTAAGTAGATTTGCTTTAGTGAGTAATATATAAATCATTTTATTAAATAAGCAGCCTGACTATCTATGAATAAAGTAGCGTTAGTAGATTGTAGAATGTTACTAGCTAGTCAATATACTTCACCATAAAACTTTATAAAGGTAGGCGTGTATTGTGAAAGTAGAACTTGAAAATTTGTTTTCCATAGATGAAACTAGTCAAGATCAAGTTATTAACGTTTATAATCGTCATGGTATTGCTATTGGTGCGCCTGAATTGAGAAAAAGAAACTTAAAAACTAAATTTAATCCTATTTTTACATTAAATGAAGATGTAACATACGAGCAGGTAACAGCTTTATATGAGTCATTAGAGCGTGAATTTGGAATCGTTTCAATCGGAGAACGTTTTTATTTTGAATTTTCAGATTTAGAGTATGAACGAGCACCATTATTTACTTTAAATTCAACAGGTAATTCACCAGAAATGTTCTTAGAAGATAAGGGGACACTATTTTCTTTGAGTACACATTGTAAGTGTTGTGGGCTCATGGATAAAGAGCAGTTATCACCAATAGTTATCGATACTACGCAGATGAAAGATCGTCATTTAGTGCATGTAAATGGTTATTGGGTAGCTTCTGAGGAACTAGTATCATTAATGAAAAGAGAAAAACTAGAAGGCTATGAGCTTTTAGAGGTGATCCATCAAGGTCCGGAAGAAGGCAAACAGCCAGCTTTTCAAATTATTCCTATACAAATGCTCCCTGAGTGTAGTAAGGACAGGGTTAAATTATACTTTGCAACTGAGCAACCTCCGTGCAGTTGTGGTTTAAATGGTGTCATTAATGGTCCTGATATTTATCATCATGAAGATTTGGAAAACTTAAAAGGGGATGTTTTCTACTCAGCCGAGTGTAGTCATGATGGAAGATATCTATATAGAAAGACTTTGTTTAGTAAAAGATTTAGAGAAACTATTATAAAATATGGTATTTCACGTGAGGTTAGAGGAGAAAAGGATGCAAACTTTGGTCCAAAAGATTGGCTTTTTGATCCAGTGCTAATTAAGTAGTCAAATGTGGACTAGTAAAAGAATAAGGGAGTGTTTAGGATGTTTAGAAGAATACTACCTATAGTAGCCATTTTATTCATTGTTGCATTGGCCGTTTCCAATTACTTTAACAAACCAGAAGAAGAATCAGTCACTATTTATCAAGAGGTCAATGGTGTATACCTTTCTTAAAATGAAGGCCTATATTTCATTCAGAAAAGATTTATTTGTGTTATGATGTGAAGGACATAGCATGAATGTTTTTTGAGGTGAAAAAATGAAAAAATGGGCATATCCATTAGCAGTTTTAACGTTAATTGTCTTTATTGTATTAAGAGCCACTTATCAAAGCCAGCTGATGAATACATTTGATGCAAAGATGGCAGAGCTTTTTTTTGGTAATCGATTTATTGAGATTTTTCATTATATAGGTGAGCCTAAATTTGTTGTTGCTGTTGCAGTAGTTTTAATGGTGTATTTAGCTTGGAAGGAAAAAAATTATCGAGGTATGCTATTTGTTGTCCTAACTTTTGCGGCAGGCAATGTTCTGAACCAATTACTAAAAAAATGGGAGCAGCGTCCACGACCTGAAATTGAGGATCAACTGACATCCTTTAGTTTTCCATCTGGACATTCGATGACTGGTATACTTTATTTATTTACACTTGCTTATATTTTAGCGGAGAATAGTAGTAAAGGACGTAAAATCCTTCTGTGGCTTGGGGCAACAATTTTAATGGTGCTTATTGGTTTATCACGTATTGCAGGAGCTCGACATTTTGCTACAGATGTACTTGCTGGTTGGAGCATCGGCTATACTTGGTTTATCATCTGTGTCATTTGGTACGAACGTCGTAAACGTTTATTTCAATCTAATCATAAATAAAAAGACAGGCAGTATCTATTTCTATGATAGATACTGCTTTTTTACATTTTACCGAGACATTGTAAAGAATGATATTTGCCTCATAAAAAAGAATTGCGTATAGGAAACTTCTACGTTAAGATGAGTACAATAAGAAAAAGAGCAAAGGAAGAAGGGTATGGACGGAAATGTTTTACTGGCATTAGGATTAACTCTGTTTGCTGGACTTGCAACAGGTGTAGGTAGTTTAATAGCATTTTTTACATCAAGAACAAATACAAAATTTTTATCATTAGCATTGGGGTTTTCAGCAGGGGTGATGATTTATGTATCCCTTGTAGAAATATTTGTGAAAGCTAAAGATGCTTTAACCAATGCATTAGGTACAACTAATGGCTATTGGATGACAATCCTTGGATTTTTCGGTGGGATGTTGTTTATTGCCTTAATTGATAAATTCATTCCGAAGGCAACTAATCCTCATGAAGTAAAGCTGGTAGAGGATGTTAATGCCATCAAACCACAGGTTAATGAAGAACATTTGATGAAGATGGGCGTTTTTACAGCCCTGGCGATTGGTATTCATAATTTTCCTGAGGGGATCGCTACATTTATGTCAGCTATTAATGATCCGAATGTAGGAATTGCTATTGCCATTGCAGTTGCTATTCATAATATTCCAGAAGGCATTGCTGTATCTGTTCCTATTTTCTTTGCAACTGGTAATCGAAGGAAAGCCTTTAAATTATCCTTTTTATCAGGATTGGCAGAGCCTGTAGGTGCATTAGTAGCTTTTTTGCTCCTTATGCCCTTTTTAACAGATGTCATGTTTGGAATCGTTTTCGCTGGGGTTGCAGGGATAATGGTCTTTATTTCACTAGATGAATTGCTACCGGCTGCACAAAGATATGATGAAACACATTTGTCGATGTATGGTCTAGTAGGGGGAATGGCAGTCATGGCCATTAGCTTAGTATTATTAGCATAAGTAAGTAGGAAAAGGGAGACATCTTTGTAAAAGTGGCTCCTTTTTCTTTTTTCTATTAGCGTGTAACAACAGCTTCTTTTGACTCCACTAGCTCTTGTACTATTTTTAGACAATCATGAAATGTGGTAAAAGGTCTATATGGAACATGAAGATCTTCACAGCGTTGGATAAGATGATCTCTAGCTAAAACAATATCTGCTAGTTTAGCTGCCTCAAAATCTGATAGAGAATCACCAATTACAATTTTATAATGATCCTCCTTGGCAACCTTCCGCATCACGCTTGGTTTACAGCAGCCGCATCCTTGTGTGTTGTATTTAGCGCATTCCTCATCGCAGCTATTTGGGTAGATCAATTCTATTTGTTTACCAGAGAAATCTGCTCTATTACAGTAAATGCCTGAAAAGGGACCAAATTTTTCAACTAAAGGCTCGATGAAAAAATCAACTCCGCCACTTACAATATAAAATGGAATATCGTTGTTTTGAGCAAAGCGGGCAAAATCACCAAATCCCTCACGTATGACTGCCGACTCCATCAGGTATTGAATGACTTCATCTTTTTGATGAGTAGAAAGTAGATGAAACATTGCTGATAGCCCATCTTTAAATGAAATGGTTTGTTCCATCATCGCTTGAGCAATTTTCTCAGATTCTTCTGGTACAAATTCAGTCATAAGTGAAAAGATGTTATCTGTTTCTGTTATCGTGCCATCGAAATCACAGAATATAATGGGTTTCAAAATAATTCCTCCTTAGGAAAGCGCGTATAAAAAGTTTAATTCTATACTTCTATAATATTAGTTTTATCCAATCTTGCTTTCAAGAAAAAACGCCTACTATTAAAGTAGACGTTTCACACATTCATTGACTTGTACACCATGTTCATCAGCATTTGTTAAAATAATTTGATGCTCTGGGAATTGCTTTTTCATTAATTCAACGAAGTCAGAGGCAATAGCAGAAGGAATAATAGAAATCATTGTTGGTCCAGCGCCACTTAGAGCAGTACCATATGCACCGTTCGATTTTGCAGCCATACGAATTTCTTCATAAGCAGGAATTAGCTTTGCACGAAACGGTTCATGGAATAAATCTTCCTCCATATAACGCCCAGCACGTTCAAAATCTCGTGCCATTAAAGAAGCGGCTAACATATTTGCATTTGCTGAGGCATGAACAGCATAGGAACGGTTAAATTGCTCTGGTAAAACAGAACGGGATTCGCTTGTTTTTAATTCAACATCTGGTACATATACCACAAAGGAGGCATCGATATCATTGATGTGGAATGTATCGACTATACCATTGTCATCCATCGAAGAAATCGTTAATCCTCCTAAAACTGAAGCAGTTGCGTTATCTGGATGTCCTTCAATTTGTGAAGATAGATTGAGTTTATCTTGAATTGTTAATTCCAGCTCGCAGACTTGGTTAGCAAGCTCAATACCTGCAACAATAACTGCTGCACTGCTGCCAAGTCCACGTGCCAATGGAAGTTCACTAGCCATCTCCACACGACAAGCCGGTAGCTGTTGACCATATAGATCTGCAGTTTTTTTAGCAATGACGTATAGTAAGTGTTCTTCAAGCTCAAACTCTTTAGGACCATTATCATCAAGATGAATAATTTCCCATTGTTCTTGCAACGTAACAGAAAGCTGTAAGTAAAGAGACAAGCCAAGTCCTATCGAATCAAAGCCTGGACCTAAGTTGGCTGTGCTTCCAGGAACTGAGATTTGCCACATTTTACTCATAGTACACCCTCAATATATGCACGAATTTCTTCTTCATCGTTTTTAAGGGATACGACCTCTACAGTGGATACATTCATGGCTGTATCAGGATCTTTCAGGCCATTCCCTGTAAAGATTGTTACAACTTTGGCGCCTTGAGGGATTTTTCCATTTGCAACAGATTTCATAACACCAGCTAAAGAAGCAGCAGAGCCAGGCTCAACAAAAATGCCTTCTGTACTTGCGATTAATTTGTAGGCTGCTACAATTTCTTCATCTGTAACAGAATCAATGATACCACCAGATTCATCTCGAGCAGCTTCTGCCAATGTCCAGCTCGCAGGATTTCCAATACGAATGGCAGTTGCTACAGTCTCAGGATTAGCAATTGGCTCACCTTTAACGATTGCTGCAGCACCTTCAGCTTCAAAGCCATACATTTTTGGTAGACCACAATTTTTTGCAGCGTGATATTCTTTAAACCCTTTCCAATATGCAGTAATATTACCTGCGTTCCCAACTGGAATACACAAATAATCAGGGGCTGAACCTAAGGCATCTACGATTTCAAACGAAGCTGTTTTTTGACCTTCGATACGGTATGGGTTTACAGAGTTAACAAGTGCAACTGGTGTCGTTTCACTTACTTGGCGAACGATATTGAGTGCATCATCAAAGTTTCCGTCAATTTCAATGATCTTTGCCCCGTACATTGTTGCCTGTGCTAGCTTTCCAAGAGCAACTTTACCTTTTGGAATAACAACGATTGATTGGATGCCTGCACGAGTTGCATAGGCAGCCGCAGCAGCGGAAGTGTTTCCTGTAGAAGCGCAAATAACGCATTGACTTCCATCCTCGATAGCTTTTGCAACAGCAAATACCATTCCTCGGTCTTTAAATGAGCCAGTAGGGTTTGCACCTTCAATTTTTCCGTAAAGCTCAATGCCTAGTTTCTTAGATAAATTCACTAAATGTATAAGAGGCGTATTGCCTTCGTTTAAAGTTAAAGCAGGTGTATTTTCAGTTACGGGTAAAAATTGTTTATATTCTTCAATAAGGCCTTTCCACATAACGTAACGATCTCCTTTTGTTCTTATAGAAAGAACAGTTGTTTTTGTATAAAAGACATTTTAACGCAAATAGCACTATTATTTCAATAGCATTTCATTAATTGTCGAAACAATTCGGTAATTTGAATAGTACTTGTCACTTTCTTGAAACAACTGTATAGTAATCTTGTAATGTAAAGTCATGTGTAAAGACAGGTGGTTAAGATGACAATAAATACAGCAGTAACAAATAAACCTCAGCAATCCATTTCCAGAAATAAGCTATTGGGTGTAGCGGGGGTAGGGTGGCTCTTCGATGCAATGGACGTTGGTATATTATCCTTTGTTATTGCAGCATTGGCTGCTGAGTGGGGACTTTCACCAAGTCAGTCTGGTTGGATTGGTAGTATAAATTCTATCGGGATGGCTGTAGGAGCTCTCTTTTTCGGTGTATTTGCTGATAAAGTAGGGCGCAAGCAAATTTTTATGTGGACACTTGTCCTTTTTTCTATTGCAAGTGGTTTGTCCGCTTTTACAACAACATTGACTGCATTTTTAATTTTACGTTTTTTAGTAGGGATGGGGCTAGGAGGAGAATTACCTGTAGCTTCAACGCTTGTATCTGAAAGTGTGGCTGCCAAAGAAAGAGGTCGTGTGGTTGTATTACTTGAAAGCTTTTGGGCAGCAGGTTGGTTAATAGCGGCACTTATTTCGTATTTTGTTATTCCCACATGGGGATGGCGAGTAGCCCTTATACTAACAGCACTTCCAGCGTTTTATGCTATTTATCTTCGTTGGCATTTGCCAGATTCACCTCAATTTACGGTGAAGGAAGAAGCGAAAAAACGGAGCATTGGTCAAAATATGAAAGAGGTTTGGTCAAAAAAGTATGCTCGTTCTACATTTATGCTGTGGCTATTATGGTTTACGGTTGTATTTTCGTATTATGGCATGTTTTTATGGTTGCCAAGTGTGATGGTAGGGAAGGGCTTTGACATGATTACAAGCTTTAAATATGTTTTGATCATGACTTTAGCTCAATTACCAGGTTACTTTACAGCCGCTTGGTTTATAGAAAAGTTTGGGCGTAAGTTTGTCCTTGTTTCCTATCTAATTGGTACTGCAGCGAGTGCTTATATTTTTGGAAATGCAGATACTTTAGCCGTATTGCTAACTTCAGGGATGCTTTTATCTTTCTTTAACTTGGGGGCTTGGGGAGCATTATATGCTTATACACCCGAACAATATCCATCTGTTATACGTGGAACAGGTGCTGGTATGGCAGCAGCGGTTGGACGAATTGGTGGTATTTTTGGGCCGTTGCTCGTTGGGTTTTTATTAACGGCAGGCTATGATATAGGTTTTATCTTTGCCATTTTCTGTGGAGCGATTATTATCGGTGTTGTAGGGGTCATCTTCCTTGGTAAGGAAACGAAGCAGCTTGAATTAGAATAGTATGAAATAGAATGTCCTGGATCAAAGAATTGATCTAGGACATTTTTGTCTGATTTCGCTTAAATAATACATAAAAATTTGCTTTTATTAATTTTTATTCGATTTTACTGATTTATTTGTTAAAATGACAAATCAATATAAAATAGTTAAAGAATAAATCAAATTGTTTTATTAGCAGGTTAATGCGATGAAGATTTTTCAGAAAAGTCATTGTATTCAAATTGTAATCGTGATACTGTATTTTTAATCGAATTTTGAGTCAGTAGGAAACAATCTCCCGTTCGTGATAAGGTCATTGAAAGAAAGGTTGTTAGGAATGAGTATTCATGAAGATATAAAGAAAAGGTTTGTAAGGCTGTCAAAGGGCCAGCGTAAAGTAGCACAATTTGTAATGGATAATCCCACAACAGTAATTGCTAATGGAGCAGCAGAGGTTGGCAGATTGGCTAATGTAAGTGAATCAACCGTGATTCGATTTTGTTATGCTATGGATTTGTCAGGGTATGTAGAACTACAAGAGGAAGTTAGAGGCTTTATTATGTCTCAAGATGTAGGTGCAAATCTACAGCCTACATATACTGCTAAGAAGCTGACTAATTCTAGCTTTGGTAAGGTGATGCAACGAGATAGCCAAAATATTCAAGAAACAATTCATTTGATTAACGATCAGCAGATCCAAAAATGCTCAAAATGGATGCATGAAGCAGACAATATCTATATTCTAGGTACTCGTCACAATGCATCTGTTGCAAATTGGCTATCTAATACATTGAAAACACTTCGTGCTAATATTAAGCAGCTTCGTTTAGACTCAGATGATTTAGTGAATCAAATAAACAGTATGGGCGAACATACGACTTTAATTGTACTATCTTTTGATAAACAGATTGTGGATATTAAAACGATTGTTGAAATTGCAAAGGTAAAGAAAGTGAAAATTATTGCCATTACAGGTTCTGCATTTTCGCCTATTCGAGAATATGCCAGTGCATTATTTACCCTCGGTACCAAGAATCATTCTTCTCTAGACATTGCCCCAGTCTTGATTTCATTTTTGCATGCGTTGATAGAGGAAATGATAAGCCAGGATAAAGACCACTATGATAAATATCAGCAATTGTATGAGCAAGTAGAAAGTAATGTATTATTCTTAGATGCTATTAGAGAAAAGCAGGTATTTTAATGTAAATACGCATAGATAGTTGTTGAAACACACTATCTATGCGTATTTTTTTGAAATTTTCTATATAAAAAGATGTCCAAATAGTATTTAGACATCTAGGAAAAGTGAATTATAGAATTTTACTCAAGCTATATTCATTAATATAAGTATCATTTATTTTAATGGCATTTTTTCGAATGCCCTCCTGATGAAATCCTAGCTTTGTAAAGAGGTGTAAAGCTACATTGTTATGCTCCATAACAGATAACTCTAAACGGGAAATATCATGTTGTTTAGACCAACTTTCAACAGCTTTCATCAGTGCGGAGCCAATACCTTTTTGCTGATACTCTTCTTTCACAGCTAAACGAATAGAGGCAACATGTCTAGCTTTTGATTGTTTATATCCATGAATAACCGCATAACCCGCAAAAATTCCGTTTAGTACACAAAGTAGTATAGTACGGTTTTTTAATTGCTTCCAATAGGTTAAATTTTTACGAAGTTGTTGGACAGTGAGATCTAGCTCGTTTTGAACATTATACATGAAGTCAGTTTCTTGAAAAATCTCCTCTTGCAAATGAATGAATGATCTAGCATCAGATGCTTCAATTCCTCGTATTATGTATGCAGATGAATTCTCCTCACTATTAGAAGTGTTGTTTTCGGTAGACTTCATTTGCGTACGTGAGAAAGATACACTAGAACCTAGTTTAACATCAATGACATAATAGCCTGCATTTGTCCATGATAAATAATGTGAGAGAGGGGGCTTAGTTTTTTTCCACCAGCTTTTATTTAAGTAGGCAGCGTTCGGTAATGCTTGTCCCATAATGTTTTCTAATTCACCAAAGGATAAAGTAATTTCTTGTTGTAAAGCTACATCAAAATAGTTAGCTAAAGGAATGTACTTTTTTTCTATCTTCTTCGTCATCGTAATCCCCATTTCCTGAATATCCAAAAATATAGACTACCTGATGATAGCATAAAATTATGATGACTTAAATATGAAAACCCAACTAAATATCTATATAAACTAATTATTTTATAAAAAAGAGGCATTTTTACTATTGAATGTTAAAAATAGGTTGGTAAAAATAGAGAATTTTATAGAAGTAATTAGACCTATTAAAAGTATACATAGCAACTTAAGCTAGTTATAATATAGATATCTTATTTGAAAAGTATGTATTTAGAGCGCTATCATTATATTTGCATAATACAGGTTAACCGCAATTAAGCCTGTATGTTATTTCGAGAGTGAAGGTCAATGGCAAATCCGCTGAGGCGAAATTGTTCCAAAGTTTCACTTTATCACTTGTCAGGCTATAAGGTATGATAAAATAAAATATAAATGTAAGTGCCATTTTAGGAGGAATTAATTCAATGAGTAAAGTATTAGTTTTTGGACATAAAAACCCAGATACAGACACAATCACGTCTGCAATTGTATATGCCTATTTAAAACAGCAAATTGGTGAAGAAGCTGAGGCGGTACGTCTTGGAGATGTTAATAATGAAACTCAATTTGCATTAGATAAATTTGGCTTTGAAGCGCCTCGTTTAATCTCTTCTGTAGTTGGTGAAGCGGACAAAGTTATTCTAGTAGACCACAATGAATTCCAACAATCTGCTGACGGTATTGAGGAAGTGCAAATTGCAGAGGTAATTGATCACCACCGCATCGCCAACTTCCAAACAGCTGATCCACTATATTATCGTGCAGAACCAGTAGGCTGTACGGCTACTATTCTTAAGAAAATTTTTAGCGAAAACGGTTTAGACATTCCTGCGAACATTGCTGGTTTAATGTTATCTGCAATTGTTTCAGATACATTATTATTCAAATCACCGACTTGCACAGAGCAAGATGTAAAAGCTGGTGAAGAGCTAGCAAAAATTGCTGGTGTGGAAATTGCAGAGTATGGCTTAGCAATGCTAAAAGCAGGTGCTGATTTATCTGATAAATCATTAGAAGATTTATTATCATTAGATGCAAAAGAGTTCCAATTTGGTGAGTACAAATCTGTTGTAGCTCAAGTTAATGCAGTTGATATTAATGATGTTCTTAATCGTCAAGAGGAGTTAGAAATCCTACTCAATAAAAATGTTGCAGAAAATGGCTTAGATCTATTCTTCTTCGTTGTGACTGACATTTTAAATAATGATTCAACAGCTGTTGCAATTGGGCAAGTAGCAGAAGCAGCAGCAAAAGGATTTGGTGCTGATCTTATCAATAACCGTGTTGTATTACCAGGTGTTGTTTCTCGTAAGAAACAAATTGTACCAGTATTAACAGAAGCTCTAAAATAAAAAATACAAAAGAGGTTGTCTATTTAGACAGCCTCTTTTTTTTAATCAAGTTTTAATGGCTGTACAGCAGGGCCTTCAAGCACCTCACCCTTAGCGTTAAAACGAGAACCATGGCAAGGACAATCCCATGTTTCATCAGCTTCATTCCATTTTGTTTTGCAGCCTAAATGAGTACAGGTTGGAGCAGTGGCATTCCTCATATACCCAGCTATATATTCCTTGGCAACAAAGCCTCCTACTTTCAGCATTTGCATGAATTGGGCACCGAATTTAGTACGTGATGGTGAATAAAGAGCGATAGCACCTTCTTCAATCTTTGAGCCTGTTAAAAGAGACGATAAGATATCACCTGCGACAAAGGAATTGGAGATACCCCATTTTCGATAGCCAGTGGCAATTAATACGTTAGGTAAGGAGTTTGTAATTCTCCCAACATAAGGGACAATATCAGGTGTTTCTATATCCTGGGCTGACCATCGATAAAGTGGCTGTTGTTCAAAATGCTCCTTCATTTCACTGGAAATGGCCTCATAATATGGCTCAGTATGAACGGTCTCGCCAGCGATATGATTCGCCCCTCCTAAGACTAAATAATTTTCCTGATTGATCGTGGCAGTCCGTATCGAACGGGAAGGAAAATCAACTGATAAATATTGACCTTGCATAGTCTCAGAGGTTTTACTTGCAACCATATAGGAGCGACTATTGGATAATTTAAAAAGTTTAAGTCCTTTAAATGCTTCAATGGGATAATGCGAACATAAAATAAGTTTATTATATTGAACCGACATATTTTTTTCGGTATATAAGTTATTCTGTGGTATGTTTAATTGCTGAACACGGGTATTTGCATAAAGTTTTGCGCCCATCTTCTGCGCCTCTTTCGCAAGAAAATTACTTACTTCAACAGGATTTATTTGTGCTTGTTGTGTCATACATAAAGCTTTTGTAATAGGGAATGGGAGCTCTGTGTCAGAGGTAAGGTTAGACTTAATGTTTAAAACCTTATAGGCATTCCATTCTTTTAATAATTGTGCATAGCCTTCTTTTGTTTGACAGTATAACAGTGAATCCACCGAACGAACCCTGTCTGGTGGGAGTATTTGTCTAGCTTTATCAATGGCTTGTTGATTCAGTTGATAATAAAGCTGTGCCTCTTCCAAAGATAATTTTTCTAAAAGATTTGCATAGACAATGCTATGTTGGGCTGTTAATTTTCCTGTTGAATGCCCTGTCGTACCGTGACCAAAATGGGTATTTGCTTCGAGAAGAACTACATCCACACCTGCTTTTGCTAAAGTATAGGCAGTATATAAACCAGTTAAGCCACCACCGATTATACATACATCGCATGTTGTTGAGGAAGTAAGAGAAGATAAAGAGACAGACTCAGTTGTAGCAAGCCAAAGAGATTGTGTCATATAGAAACCTCACATTGTTTTTGTGTTCAGTATGTAGAAGAACTTGAAAATTTATGCAGTGAGGCATTAAAATTGCCTTGTGATTTCAACTATCGCTACAATGTAGCAAAAGGAGTGAGTATGAAATGAAAATTGAAATTTGGTCTGACTATGTATGCCCATTTTGTTATATTGGTAAAAAACAATTAGAGAAAGCAATTGAGGATACTGGCTATTCGGGGCAGGTGGAGCTTGTCTATAAAAGCTACCAACTAGAGCCAACTACTCCAATAGATTCGCATAGTACTGTCTATGAATCATTGGCAAAGAAATATGGAATGTCCTTAGAGAAGGCAAAGGAAATGACAGTGGGTGTAACAGAGCGTGCGAAAGAAGTAGGGCTAAACTACGATTTTAGCAATTTGATGGAAGAGAATACGCTAAAAGCACATCGGCTTGTAAAATGGGCTGAACAACAGGGAGATGTTACAGCTCTAGTGGAGTCACTTTTACACAGTCATTTTATTGAAGGAAAGCGTATCGGTCAAGATGATGTTTTATTAGAGATAGCTGAGAAAGTGGGCCTAGAGCGTGAAGAAGTTGCAAAGGTTCTTGCTGATGATGTTTATAAAAATGAGGTAGAAGCGGATATTCAAGAAGGTCTCCAGCTTGGTGTACGAGGGGTACCGTTCTTTGTCTTAAACCGTAAATATGGTATTTCAGGTGCACAACCGCAGGAGGTATTTGAGGATACATTGCGTAAAGTTGCTGAAGAAGAGGGCTTACAACCATCGCTAAAGATGGCTGGCACAGGTGATGCGGGTATTTGTACTGACGATAACTGTAAATTTTAGCTTACTAGAGAGAGGAGTAAGGCTTTCAACTCCTCTTGTTAGAATGGATGAAAAATAGAATATTTCAGTCAAAAGTCTGAGGCAAGTAGCATTGACATTTTAGATGAAATTTTTTAAGATAAACACATATCTTGAATTCGAGATATTAGATTTTGAAATTTAAGGGAGATTTTATATAATGAACGTTTTAGTAGTAAAAGCTAACAACCGTCCAGACGGTATTTCAACAAAAATGTATGATACTTTCATGGAAAATGTACAAGGTGCCAACGTAACAACTTTTGACGTATTTGCAGAAGATATGCCTTATTTTGGCCAAGATCTTTTCAATGCTTTTGGTAAAGTACAAAATGGTGGAGAGTTAACAGACATTGAATCACGTCTATTAGCTGCAAAACAAAAAGCAATGGATGCATTAACTGCTGCTGATTTAGTTGTATTTGCATTCCCACTATGGAACTTAACAATTCCAGCACCTTTACAAACATTTATTGACTATGTATACCAAGCAGGATTCACATTCAAATATAGCGAAAATGGTCAATTAATTAGCTTAATGACTGACAAAAAAGCGATTATTTTAAATGCTCGTGGTGGCTACTATTCATCACCTGAAGCTCAACCAATGGAAATGTCAGTAAACTACATTAAAAACGTAGTAGGTGGCGTATTCGGGATGGAAGTTATTGAAGAAGTGATTATTGAAGGTCACAATGCTTCACCAGATAAAGCGCAAGAAATTATTGCAAATGGCCTAGAAGAAGTGAAAAAGGTTGCTCAATCACTACAAACTGTGAATGCATAAAAATTATTTTTTATTAAAAGTCCTCTCAATTTTGGGAGGACTTTTTTTATTTTGTCAACAGATGTATGGTGTGGTATGGAGGTCGGACATATTGACAGTAACTAATTATTTTGAATTTACATTTACTAACATCCTATTTAATAGAAAAATAAAGAATGGTAGAAATCTGTGATTTGGAGGGAAAGTAATTAACCATTCTTTTAAAAATACATATAATTAGGACTATATATTCAGTAAAAATTAGAATGGTTTTAATATAATAGAATTTGTAGGAAAATACTAGATTATTAAGGAGGTTGTTGTATGAATAAGAAATTAATAACTAATTTCTTGGCGACGTTACTAGTCCTTTTCGCGTTTATACCATTTGGGATTTCTGCTGATGCTGCTTCCAATGATGTAACACGCGCAGATTATGTAAAAGAATTAGTAGAAAATTTAGATGTAGAGATGGGTGACGGCTCTTCGCTTGCCTTTAACGATGTCTCTAAGGATTTAGCACCTTATGTAGAAAAAGCTGTTCAATTAAAACTTATTAAAGGGAAAACAGCAACGACATTTGGCCCAGATGACAAATTAACACGTCAGCAAGCATTTGTTATCTCTGCTCGTGGACTTGTTAGTGAAAACGCTTCCCTCAAAGTTTTAGAGCAATTTAAGGATGCAGATCAAATTGCAACGGCATATAAACAAGATTTAGCGAATGCTGTTGCAGCAAACATTTTACAAGCATTTGAGGATAATACTATTCGTCCTCGTGACTATGTGACAAAGGAACAGATGGAGAGTATTGTGGAGCGCTTTGTAGCAGAATACAAAGCACCTTCAACTGGCGTATCAGTTGATCTTCAGATTTTAGGGACAACAGATATTCATACCAATTTAGCTAATTACAATTACTATTTAGATGCTCCATCATCAGAGCTTGGGTTAGCTAATACAGCAACACTAATTGAGCAAGCAAGAGCTAAAAATCCAAACACATTACTATTTGATAATGGTGATTTAATTCAAGGCACACCACTTGGCTCATATAAAGCATTAGAAAGTGTTTTAAAGCCAGGTGAAGTTCATCCAGCTATTGCTGCACTTAATGCATTGAAATACGATGGTGGAACTTTAGGGAATCATGAATTTAACTATGGTCTAGACTTTTTAGATGAAGTATTAAACGATGCAAAGTATCCAGTCGTAAATGCTAATACCTATGATGCAAAAACAAAAGAGCGTATGTTTACACCTTATGTCATTCTTGATAAAGAAGTGGTAGATAGTTCAGGCAAAAAACATACACTTAAAGTTGGTGTAACAGGGATTGTTCCAACGAAAATTGTTGAATGGGATGCCATTCATTTAGCAGGTAAAGTTGAAATGCAAGAGCCAGTCGAAGCTGTGAAAGAGGTAGTACCAGAAATGCAAAAGGCTGGAGCAGACGTGATTGTCGTTCTGTCACATTCAGGTATCGGTGAAGATACTTATGTGAAGGGTGCTGAAAATGTTGGTTACCAATTAGCAGAAATTGATGGTATTGATGCGTTAATTACAGGACACTCTCATTTAACATTCCCTGGTGACTATAAGGATTTGAAAGATGTTGACCAAGAAAAGGGTACAATTCATGGTGTTCCTACTGTTATGGCAGGTAGCTATGGTAGTCATCTTGGTGTAATTGATTTAAAACTAGAACAACAAGGATCAGAGTGGGTAGTGGTAGATGGTAAAGGTTCATTGCAATCGATCAAGCAAGAAGGTTTACAACCATCCACAACGGTTTTAGAGGCTATTAAAGAGGCACATGATGGCACATTAACGTATATCCGTCAGCCTGTTGGAGAAACAACTGCACCAATCCATAGTTATTTTTCAATGGTGCAAGATGATCCATCCATTCAAATCGTAACACAAGCTCAAAAATGGTTTATCGAACAAGAGCTAAAGGGTACGGCTGATGAAAAGACACCAATTCTTTCAGCAGGAGCACCTTTCAAAGCAGGATCACGTAATAATCCATTAGATTATACAAATATTCCTGTAGGACCGCTTGCTATTAAAAATATGGCCGACATTTATCATTATGACAATACTGTTGCTACGATTAAAGTGACAGGCGCACAAGCAATCGAGTGGTTAGAGATGGCTGCTGGTATTTTCGCAACAATTGATCCGACTAAAACAGAAGAGCAAAATATTATCGATGCAGAAGCACGTTCTTATAACTTTGATGTGTTAGATGGCTTAACATATCAAATTGATGTCACATCGCCAGCAAAATATGACCGCCGCGGTAATCTTACTGATGAAAAGGCAAATCGTATTAAGAATGTACAATATAATGGTAAACCAATCGATTTAAAACAAGAATTCATCATCATTACAAACAATTATCGTGTTGGTGGATCATATGGGGCGACATTTAAAAATGCAGAAGGCTCTAACATAACTAACTATGCTTATGAAAATCGACAAGCTGTTGTAGATTATATTATGGCGAATAAAACAATTAACCCAGCTGCGGATAATAACTGGTCATTTGTACCGTTCCCAGCCAATACAAAGGTTATCTACCTATCTGCAAAAGATGCACAAAAGTTCATACCAGCAGGTAGTGGTATTGAATATTTAGAAGATACAGAAGCTGGATTTGCTAAATATTTAATTAAATAAAAGAATAGGAAAAGGAGAGTAACGATAATCGCTACTCTCCTTTTTTATGTCTGTTGAATGAATGATACCGTGTACCTTGATAGGTTAAAATGCCAAGATCACCTTCTACAAGCTGACCATAATCGTAGCCATTCATCTTTAGTTCATGCCGTTCTCCGTTTTGCTCTTCAAACGTAACGTAGTAGGACGTAGATGCCCCAGAATTGTTAGATCCCCCACGTATATTCGTACGCTTTGTCACAACCTTAGCGGGTACCGTTAATATTGGTGAACGGTTGTTTTTAGACCAAGTGATAATACCGTTTACAATCATAAAGGCTATGCTCCCAAAAACAATAAAGAAGATGATGGTAATAAAAGCAGAGCCAAATAAAAAATCATTATCAAACCAAAACATAAATTCCTCCCTTTCTTTAAGGTAGAAACAATACTTAAAGAGGATTTAATTCAAGATCTACTATCACGTCTATTTCATCGCTAATCAATACACCACCTGTTTCTAAAAAGGTATTGTAGACTAGATTAAAATCACGACGATCAATTTGGGCTTTAGCTTGGAAGCCAAAAACTTCTTGTGCCCATGGATTCACACCTTTTCCTGTATATACTGTTGTAAATACGATAGGTCTTTTTATGTTTTTGATGGTTAAATCACCATGAATAGCAAAATTTTTATCATCAAGTTTATCAATATATGTAGAGGTAAATACTATTTTTGGATAGACGTCTGCATCAAAAAAGTCAGGAGACACAAGGTGGACATCACGATCATGATTCTTGGTGGAGACACTAGCCACTGTAATCGTGATAGAAATGTTTGCATCCTGCATTTGTTCGATATTGGATGTAACTATTTCACCGCTGTACGATTCAAACGTACCATGAATACGAGAAATCATCATATGTCTTACGGAAAACCCGATCGTTGAATGACTGAAATCAATAGCATATTTTTTCATTTGAAAACCTCCTAAAACAGCATTCTACAACGAATGATAAAGTAAACAAATCGCATATTCAATGAGTTTTTTATAAATGTGGAAGTATTTCCCTCTATAAAAGTGTAATCTGTGAACATGAAACAGAACATATTTAAAATCGAATAGGCATATTATTGGAAATATGTGCATTTTATTAAGATAGCGTTTCGTCTAAGACATTTTATGTTCCCTTGTTAGATATGTCCAACATTGAAATTATGAGTTACTATTTGTAATTAAATATATAAAAGTTAATAGATTATTTAACGTAAATAAGTTACTTCAAATTTACATTTAGTGCATTAATCGTTACAATAGTTACATAGAGGTGAAAAATTATGAATGAGACAACTTTGTGTCCTCGTTTAGCGAAAGCAATGGATTTAATCGGAAAACGATGGACAGGGTTAATATTATATCAATTACTAGATGGACCACAGCGCTTTAATGAAATCGAATCTGCACTACCTGTCAGTGGACGTTTATTATCAGAACGTTTAAAGGAGCTTGAAAAAGAGGGGCTTGTTGAACGTAAAGTATATTCAGAAGTACCGGTACGCGTTGAGTATTCATTGACAGATAAAGGTCAGGCACTTGAAGGTGCTATCCGCAATATCGAAACATGGGCAAGTAGTTGGCTCTAGGGTGAATGGATTATTTTACTAGATAATACAATGAAATAGTGTCCTAAAAACGACACTTGGAATGACTGTCAATTTTCTTTATAATATTCATCATCTCTGCACAGGTCTTACCTGTCTTTTAATATGAGATAAAAATACCCTTCATTTTACTTGTCAAATTGGGGTTGTAAATCCATACTGGTGTAGAGTAAGAAGGACGTTAGAAAGGAATTAGCTCTCATGACAAAAGAACAATGGGCGATGGATTTAGCAAAAAGTATTAATCCTGCCAATATTAAGTTAAATGAATCATTACAGCAATACACAATGACAAAATTAGGTGGCAAAGCAGATGTTTTTGTTCTTCCTGAAACAGAAGAAGAGGCGGCATCCGTTATTCGCTATGCATATATAAATAATATTCCTTTATTAATGTTAGGTAACGGATCTAATATGGTTGTTCGAGATGGCGGTCATAGAGGAATCGTTGTAACATTTTCACGCTTAGATGAGATTCGTATTACTGGTCAGCATGTGTATGCTCAAAGTGGTGCACTGATCAAAGATGTATCAAAGCTATCAGCGCAAGCATCCTTAACAGGTTTTGAATTTGCATGTGGTATTCCTGGATCAATTGGCGGAGCAATGGCTATGAACGCAGGTGCCTATGGCGGTGAGATTAAAGATATTATTGTTTCATCGAAGGTGTTAACAAAAGAAGGGGACATTTTAATACTAGGTAAAGAAGACCTTGAGCTAGGATACCGACAAAGCATTATTGCCAAAAAGGGTTATTATGTGCTGTCCTCTGAATTTCAATTAGCAGTTGGTGTACAGGAGGAAATTGATGCGAAGATAGCTGATTTAACCTTCCAACGTGAATCAAAACAGCCTTTAGAATATCCATCTGCTGGAAGTGTATTTAAACGCCCACCTGGTCATTTTGCTGGAAAACTTATTCAAGATAGTGGCCTACAAGGTAAAGGTGTTGGTGATGCTGAAGTCTCTACCAAGCATGCAGGATTTATTGTCAACAAAGGAAATGCTACTGCTTCAGACTATATTAAGACAATCCAAATGGTTCAACGTGTAGTGAAAGAAAAATTTGGCGTTGAATTAGAGACGGAAGTCAAAATTGTTGGTGACGATCTATAATAGGATGCCCTTCGCATAAGCCGAAGGGCGTTTTTTTAGGAGTGTGGATAAAATGAAATTTATATCATGGAATGTTAATGGGATACGAGCATGTCTAGGTAAAGGCTTTTTAGAGTTCTTTCATCAAATAGATGCAGATTTCTTTTGTATCCAAGAAACAAAATGTCAGGCTGGACAAGTTGAGCTCTCTATCGAAGGTTATGAGCAGTATTGGAATTACGCGCAGAAAAAAGGGTATTCTGGAACAGCAATTTTCACGAAACACACGCCATTGTCTGTTAAGTATGGGGTGGGCGCCGAAGATTCTCAGGATGAAGGCAGAATTATAACATTAGAATATAAGAATTTCTATTTAGTAAATGTTTATACTCCAAATGCACAGCGTGATTTAGCGAGGTTACCATTACGTTTACAATGGGAGGATCGTTTAGCTAGCTATTTACAAGAACTAAATAGTCAGAAGCCAGTGGTTTATTGTGGTGATCTAAATGTTGCACACACGGAAATTGATTTAAAAAATGCAAAATCTAATATTGGAAATTCGGGCTTTACATATGAAGAGAGAGCAAAATTTTCAGCGTTATTGGAAAGCGGTTTTGTAGATTCTTTTAGATACAAGCATCCCGAGGAAACTGACCACTACACATGGTGGTCCTATATGAATAAAGTGCGTGAACGTAATATTGGTTGGCGTATCGATTATTTTGTTGTATCCAATCAATTGAAGGAACAAATTGAAAGCGCAACAATTCACCCACACATTATGGGCAGTGATCATTGTCCAATTGAATTGCAATTACAATGCTAGTACTTAAATCGTATTTTCTAAATGGAAATACGATTTTTTGTATTTGTAACTTAATAAGGTGACTTTTAAAAATGTGAGATTTGGCAATGCCAGGGGGATACCTTCAAAGTGAGGAGTAGACGCTACAATCACATGGGAACCCGCCCTAAAGTAGGGAAGAACGCTCCAATCATGTGGGAATCCGCTTCCACCATATAAGTCCGCTCCACGAGAGAAGATAAAAGAAAATATACTTTATAGAATCATTATATCTCTATGAACATACGAATTTTTAACATTACTCAGTAGCCTTCATAATTCCTATTGATTATACTATTCTAATAGCGAATAAATTTAAAATTTTGTATTTAGAGACAATTTTATATACATAAAATAAGAAATTTCGCTAAAAAATTTGCGTTACAAAGCGGGTTTGGGAAGGTAGTACGGGAATATAGTGCAAAAAGGGGGTTATTCAGTGGGGAAGAGAAAGTTTAATTGGAAAAAGTGGCTCATTGTCATAGCTGGGATAATAGCTGCTTTGGCTCTTGTGGCTTTTATTGGATTTACATGGTTTATGAATAAATCTAAGCCGGTGATTGATGGTGAATTAGCTGTTACTATTCTGGATCAGGATGTGACAGTTACGAGAGATGAAAAAGGGGTTCCGCATATTTTTGCCAAAACAGATGCGGATTTGTATCGTGCGCAAGGTTATGTCCAAGCACAGGATAGACTATTTCAAATGGACTTAGCACGAAGGCAGGCAAGTGGTCGACTATCTGAAATTATTGGAGAAGCAACGATTAATACTGACAAACATTTCCGTACATTTAGCTTACGAGATGCTGCAGAGAAATCATTAGCTGCCTATGATGACGAAAGCAAACAAGTACTTGAATGGTATGCCGAAGGAGTAAATGCTTTTATTGCACAGGCAAAGGAAAGCAATACACTAAGCTATGAATTCGCTTTGTTAGGCTATGAACCTGAGGAGTGGACAGTTGTTGATTCCTTAACCATTGGAAAATATATGGCCTATGATCTGGGTGGAAATTGGAATACGTTAGCTTTTCGTCATTGGGCACTACAGAATTTTGATGAAGAAAAGGCAAAAGAATTATTTATTAAATATCCAGAAAATGCTTCGGCGATTATCGAGGCCAATATCCAAAATCCTGTAGCAGTAGCTGGGCAATTCAGTGCGGAAATGCTACCAAACGAATTTAACGGAAGTAATAACTGGGTAGTTTCAGGTGATAAAACGAAATCAGGAATGCCTATTTTAGCAGATGACCCACATTTAGGGTTAAGCACCCCTTCTATTTGGTATCAAATGCATCTGCAATCACCACAGCAAAACGTTAGTGGCGTTATCTTTGCAGGGATTCCAGGTATTATTTTAGGCCATAATGATGAAATTGCTTGGGGGGTAACCAATGTGGGTCCAGATGTACAGGATTTATATATTGAAATACCAAATCCAGATAATCCAACACAATTTCGATACGATGGAAAGTGGGAACAAGCAGAGGTGCGCGACGAATCAATTAAGGTAAAAGATGGAGAAACGGTAGATTTTGAAGTCGTTGTTACACGTCACGGCCCTATAATGACAGATTTAGCTTTTAAAGATACAGAGCCAACCGCACAATTTTCGATGCAGTGGACAGCACTACAACCGACAGCTGAACTAAGAGCAGTGCTTGGTTTTAATAAGGCAAAAACTTGGGGTGATTTCGAAAAAGCATTAGAAGACTTTAAAGCGCCAGCACAAAATTTTGTATTTGCATCAAAAGACGGTACGATTGCCTATAAGGCTAATGGTCAAATACCTATTCGTAAGCAAGGTGAGGGCCAATTACCAGTTCCAGGTGATTCGAGTGACTATGGCTGGGAGGGCTTTATCCCATGGGATGAATTACCAACTCTAGTAAATCCAAAAGAAGGTTTTATTGCAACGGCAAATAACCAAGTAATAGGAGAGGACTACCCTTATCACATAACTGATTTCTGGGCGCAACCTTATCGTTTCGAAAGAATTAAAGAAGTGTTAGAGGCAAATGATGCGATTACAGTAGAAGATATGATGGCTTTGCAAATGGATCAGCACAACCTCTATGCAAGAGAATTTCTGCCTGATTTATTAACATCTTTAAAAGAAAAAGATCAGGATGGGAAGTATGCCGAGATTATGGCCATGCTAGAGAAGTGGGATATGGTAGACGCAAAGGAATCAGGTGCACCACTTGTGTTCCATACATTAATGATTAAGCTACAGGAAGTTTTGTTTAAAGATCAAATGCCTGAAGATATGTATGGCATCATGTATGGGAAGTTTAATATTACAGACCAGCTCTTACGTACAGCCTATTCAGGAGAGAAAAGCATTTGGATTGAGGAGCAGGGTGGCATTGATGAAACCATATACAAGGCATTTGAGCTAACAATTGCACAATTAGAAGATCAATTCGGAAAAAATTCCTCGAAATGGCAATGGGGTGATTACCATCAGCTTACTTTTGACCATACACTAGGAAGTGCATCGCCTATTCTTGCAGCCTATTTTAATGCTAAAAAGGTTCCTATTGGTGGATCAAAAGTTACCGTACAAGCAGCAGATAATGATTTAGCTGGTAATGTAGATCACGGTGCATCTTGGCGTTTTGTGGTAGATGTAGGTGATTTAAGCTCAGCCTATCATATTGTTGGTCCTGGTCAAAGTGGTCATGTAAAATCTGATTGGTATCAAGATCAGGTGCTGGATTGGGCAAATGGTGATTACCATCAAACATTTATTAAACAGGAAGAGCTAAAAGGGAAAACATTACAATTAATAGCGAAGTAATAAAAGAGTTAGCGTACAGAAAGTGCGCTAACTTTTTTTATTGAAGGATATACATCCTAACATTCAAATATTCGTTTGAATATGATGGAATAATATGTTACATTGAAAACAATCAAACGAATATTTGAATGAGGTGAGAAAAATGCCGAAAGAAATATGTGAGGTGACGCATGTACATGAAGAAGCAGTCACAAAGGTGAAACAACAAATGCCTGATTTATCAGGTGTAGCCAAATTTTTAAAAGCGTTATCTGATGAAACTAGACTTAAAATTGCCTATGCTTTAACGGTGGAAGATGAACTATGTGTTTGTGATGTTGCAACTATTATTGGTTCTTCAGTTGCTACAGCATCCCATCATTTACGATATTTGAAAGATAATAATTTAGCGAGATCACACCGCAAAGGTAAGCAAATGTATTACTCTTTAGCGGATGAGCATGTATATCAAATTGTAACAATTGCCTACGAACATGCGAAAGAGGGGATTGCGAATGGCAACGACGCCAATTAAACAAGAATACAGATTGCAAAATTTATCTTGCGCTAGTTGTGCTGCAAAGTTTGAGAAAAACGTAAAGGCTATACCAGAAGTACAGGATGCACAAGTGAATTTTGGTGCTTCTAAAATTACAGTAATCGGTGCTATTAGTGTAGACCAAATTGAAGAAGCAGGTGCCTTTGATGGCATTAAGGTTACACAATCGGCAGCAAAAGCACTTGAAAATACTACACCTTTTTATCGTAAAAAGGAAAATGTTTTAGCAGGAATTTCATTGCTTTTTGTCATTCTAGGTTATCTATTTGCGGGTATGAATGGGGAATCGAGCCCGCTACCGATTTCCATGTTCATTATAGCTATCCTTGTGGGTGGAGTGGGTATTTTTAAAATAGGCTTCCGTAATTTAGTTCGCTTTGAATTTGATATGAAGACGCTTATGACAATCGCCATCATTGGAGCTGCTATTATCGGTGAATGGGAAGAAGCTGCAGTGGTCGTATTTTTATTTGCTGTGAGTGAGGCACTTGAAGCGTATTCAATGGATAAGGCACGTCAATCTATTCGTCAATTAATGGATATTGCTCCACCAACAGCGATTATCAAAAGAGCCCACGGTGAACACTACCATGAGGTTGAGTTACCTACTGAGGATATAGAAATAGGAGATATTTTGATTGTAAAGCCTGGGCAAAAGATTGCGATGGATGGCATAGTCATTAGTGGGTTGTCTGCAGTCAATCAGGCAGCTATTACAGGTGAGTCGATTCCCGTAAATAAAACAGTAAATGATGAAGTATTTGCTGGGACTTTAAATGAAGAGGGTGCTCTTGAAGTACGTGTGACAAAGCGTGTAGAAGATACTACTATCGCTAAAATAATTCATCTAGTGGAAGAAGCACAAGCAGAAAAGGCACCTTCTCAGCAATTTGTAGATCGCTTTGCAAAGTATTATACACCAGCGATTATGGTTATTGCTTTTTTAGTAGCTGTAATTCCACCTTTAATAGTAGGTGATTGGCAGCATTGGATTTACCAAGGGCTAGCTGTTTTAGTGGTAGGATGTCCTTGCGCACTGGTCGTCTCTACGCCCGTCGCCATTGTTACAGCCATTGGTAATGCAGCAAGGCAAGGTGTACTGATCAAAGGTGGTGTTCATTTAGAGCAGCTAGGACATATTGAAGCTGTTGCCTTTGACAAAACAGGAACATTAACGAAGGGGCAGCCAGCAGTAACAGATATCGTAACGACTGAAAACTGGTCAGAGGACTATGTGTTACAACTAGTGGCAGCGGTAGAAAAACAGTCACAGCACCCTTTAGCTAAAGCAATTTTAAATAGATTACACGATAAAAAATTATCTGAGCTAATACCAACAAATTTCCAATCAGTAACAGGAAAAGGTGCCTATGCTACCGTTGATAATCAGATTATTTATGTAGGTAGCATGAAATGGGCTACTTCATTAACTTCTGTAGATCAAAATATAGAAAGTCAGGTTAAGAATCTGCAAGAACAGGGTAAAACAGTAGTAGCAGCTGTTTCGAATAATCAACTTATTGGACTGGTTGCAATTGCTGATCAATTACGTCATGAAAGCAAGGATGTATTGAACAATTTAAATGCCTTAAAAGTAAAGCATATGGTGATGTTAACAGGCGATGCAGAGCCTACTGCGCAAGCCATTGCTACTTCATTAAAGATGACAGATGTGCGCGCTGGCTTGTTACCAGAAGAAAAATTAAAGGCGATTAAGGATTTACGTAAACAATTTGGTGCTGTAGCAATGGTTGGAGATGGTGTAAACGATGCACCAGCATTGGCCACTGCAAATGTAGGAATTGCCATGGGTGGAGCAGGAACGGATGCAGCTCTTGAGACAGCAGATATTGCCTTAATGGGTGATGATTTAACGAAGCTTCCTTACACTATTGGATTGAGCAGAAAAACATTACGTATCATTAAAGAGAATATTATATTTGCCCTAGTTTTAAAATTAATTGCATTGCTACTTGTCATACCTGGTTGGTTAACATTATGGATAGCAATTTTTGCCGATATGGGTGCGACACTATTAGTTGTGTTTAATTCATTAAGACTAATTAGAGCAAAAAAGTAGTAAGTAAGGTGTAGGACAATCTGAAAAGGTAGGAAATTAATCTTGCTTTGACACAAGGGATTTTATGCGAATAGATGCTACTTGTGATTCTTGAAAAAGACTTTTTTTAAGGCTATTATAGTTTCAGGAGTAATGTAACAATTAAATATAAATGAGGCGAAAGTTTGAATATGTCAGATCCTATTTTAGTAAATGTTACAGAAGAAATTGTGCGTGGTTTAGTAAGCTTTTTACTACGAGGACCAGAATATCAAACATTTTGTAAATGTGAAATCTGTGAATTAGACACGGTGGCACTTACACTAAATGCATTGCCAAGTAAGTATGTTACATCTATGGAAGCTAGAGATGAGGCATTTAAAGAAATGAATACTCCTGGAAACATTGAGCGTATTAATAAAGAGATTATTCATGCGTTACATGTGGTAAATAAGTATCCTCGACACAAAATAGAGCCTACTTCTTAATAGAAGAGGCTCTATTTAAGTTGTATAGGAAGTGTTTTTCTAGGCCATGTATTTTCAGTTAACTTTTAAGCCAAGCTTGTAGTAAACTAGAGAGTAAGAAAAGGAAAGAGAGGGAAAAGGATATGCCAACACCTAGTATGGAGGACCATATCGAACAAATATACTTATTAATTGCCAACAAGGGATATGCGAGAGTGTCTGACATTGCTGAAGCATTATCTGTTCTTCCTTCTTCTGTTACAAAAATGGTTCAAAAATTAGATAAAGATGGTTATTTAGTTTATGAAAAGTACCGTGGACTGACATTGACGCCTAAAGGGGATAAGCTCGGAAAGCGTCTTGTGCAGCGTCATGAATTGCTCGAGCAGTTTTTACGAATGATTGGTGTGGATGAAGAACGTATTTATGATGATGTAGAGGGAATTGAACATCATTTAAGTTGGAATTCAATCGATCGTATTGCAGATCTTGTGCAAGTAATGGAAGAAAATCCAGACATCGTGAAAAAATTAGAGGCATCTAAGACACAGCACAATCTTTAAAATGATGGTGTGAAGGAAAGGGAGACAATATGAACGCATTAAAATCAGGTGAAGTCGTTACATTAACGGTATTAGAACAACAAGCATCAAAATGGATTTTAACAAATGGAGTTGAAGAACTACCTTTAAATGCTTCAGAGGTAACAGAGCCACTAACAGTAGGTGACCGCCTTGAAGTATTTTTATTTGCAGACCGTCGTGGAGATTTGGCTGCAACAACGGCTATTCCAGCTTTTACACAAGGTGAATACGGCTGGGCACGTGTCTTGAAAGTAGTGGAACGTGAAGGTGCTTTTGTGGATATTGGTACATCTCGTGAAGTATTAGTAAGAGCAGAAGATTTACCTGCATTAAAAGAGGTATGGCCAGAACCAGGCGATCATTTATTTATGACACTACGTACAGATCGTAACGGTGATTTATTTGGTCGTTTAGCCACAGAGGAAAAAATTTCGGAGCTATATGAAGGTGCATTTGAAGATATGCACAATAAGAATATCCAAGCACGCCCATATCGTTTGTTACCGATCGGGACATTTTTGCTAGGTGTAGAGGTTCCTTACCGTATTTTTGTGCATGAGTCTGAGCGAAATAATGAGCCTCGATTAGGACAAGATGTAGTTGTACGTATTATTGATGTAAAAGACGATGGTTCCATGAATGGCTCACTTTTACCAAGAAAACATGAGCGTCTTTCAAATGATGCGCAACAAATATTAAAGTATATACAGGATGTGGGCGGTAAAATGCCATTTGGTGATAAATCGTCTCCTGAAGAGATTCAAGAAATGTTTAATATGAGTAAAGGGGCATTTAAACGTGCCTTAGGAACGTTAATGAAAGCTGGTAAAGTGAAACAACAGGACGGTTGGACTGAAGAAATTTAAAGGATGGTTTGTTTGACTAGCTAGCAAAACATTTACAACAGGAAAAGTGACGAGAGACATCCTTGAAACCTTCTCGTCTTTTTTTCGTACTAATTATTGTATAGTGGCATACATTATACTTGCTAATTATGAAGTTTTAGCGAAAGGGGTCACACGATTTGAAAAAAATATGGATTAAAATACTAACTGCTACTATGTTAGTATTTGGAGTGATGGCACCAGCAACAGGATTTGCATCTGACAATACGCCTCCAAAAGCAATTGATGAAAAACTAGGCGTACCGATCGTCGTGTATGGAGCAAATTTATCTGAGGCTGAAAAAGAGTCTGTAAAAAAATCATTAAAAGTAAGCGAAGAACCTGAAATTGAAGAAATTACTGTGTCTGGTGAGGATCTAGTAAAATACATTAAAGATAGTAATTCAAGCTCACGTATGTACTCTTCTGCAAAGATTACACGCAGAGAAGCAGGAGAGGGTCTAGTAATACAAATTGTCACACCATCAAATATAACGCAGGTAACTTCAGAGATGTACGCAAATGCGATGTTAACAGCAGGAATTCAGGATGCATCCGTACAAGTAGCTGCACCGAAAGCCGTTACAGGGCATTCAGCATTAGTAGGTATTTACAAGGCATATGAGGTCACTACAGGGGAAACACTGGATATTGATCGTACAGATGTAGCAAACGAAGAATTATCAGTAGCAACATCCATTGCAGAATCTGCAGGGGTAGACGATGCAAAGGTTGCGGAATTACTGACAGAAATTAAAAAGCAAATTGCAGAGCTAAAGCCAGCAACACGTGAAGATGTGGAGAAAATTGTAGAAGAGCAATTAAGTAAGCTTGAAATTAATTTAAGTGAAAAGGACCGTCAATTGCTAGTGGATCTAATGGATAAAATAAGCAAGTTGGACATTGATTTTAGTAAATGGTCTGATCAATTAAATGATATCAGTAATACAATCCAAGAAAAATTCGGCTCACTTATGGAAGATAAAGGTTTCTGGGAAAGCGTAAAAAGCTTTTTTGCTAATTTAAAAGATACTATTTCTTCATGGTTTAACTAAATTTATAGTTGATAGAAAGGAATCTGTTATACCTTCTCACTTTGCTAGAGAAGGTGTACAGATTTTTTTTGATGCAACAAGTGAAAGATTTTGAAGTGTGATGTTTTCGACATAGGAAAGCTAACCGAATATCTGGACATAGCTTCGCTGATTTGATAAAAGAAGCGTACACAAATTTTGTGAAAATATAAAAAGCTATGGTACTATGAATAAAAGGAGTGGTGAGAAATGGAATTCCAATTACAACAATTAGCAGAAAATAAGTTTGCATTTTTGAATGAGCAAGCAGGGGAAAAACTAGCAGAAATTACTTGGCAGCAAAATGGCTCAGTAATGGTAATGGATCACACATATGTATCTGATAAGCTCCGTGGTCAAGGTGTGGCCAAACAATTACTCGATCAAGCAGCATCGTATGCACGCGAAAATGGTTATAAAATGAAGGCCGTTTGTTCCTATGTGGTGGCAGCATTTGAAAAGTCAGATGCATACAATGATGTAAAACAATAAAAAATAAGGCAATCTGCTTTTAATTAAGCGGATTGCCTTTTAATTGCTAGAGCAAATCATGTAAATAGCTCCTTATAATAGAATGACACTATAAATTAGTACTGTTAAGAAGCCAGCCCCGCCAATTAATGAAGCCATATCTATCCAATCATATGCTAAATCGAAATCTTTCATTTTAACCACTCTCCTATTTTAGTATTAATTCATTAATTCCCTTTACTTGCCTTTTATAATCATAAATAGTTACAAAATTTTGACGAATGCTAAAAATAAGGGTACGATAACTGGGCTTTAATAGGAAATAGAGTGAGATTGTCTGCATTAAAAACTAGACGAACTACAATGGATTGACGGAGTTTTTACTAGATAAAAGGGCAAGTATTTATCCATACATTAATATATATGCTAGAGGGTATAAAAAAATAATGTTTATTCTTTTAAGAATAGGGAAAAACTATACTACAGAGCTAGTTTCTATATTTTTAGGAGGTTATAAACTATGGCAAAACGAAAAGGAACAGGTGTTGTCGTTGCAGGATTAGCAGGACTAGCAGCATCTTATTTCAGTAAAAAAGAGAATCGTGATAAAGCACTAACAATGTTTAATAGTATGAAAGCAAAATTAGAGTCGTATCTTACTACAGGTCCTGATATGCATGACAATATTGCAGAACGTGTAGCTACAGAGGTAGCAACAGAGGCTGGTACTTCACCAACTAAAATTGCCTCGAATGAAATGGTAGCTGAAGGTGGAGGACATACTGGTGTTCATTTCTATAATGAAGAAATTCAAGAAAAGGAAAAGTAAACAAAAAACCTTCTCATCTAAGCATGAGAAGGTCTTTTGTGTGGGATAAGAATTGCGCCTGCAAAGAGCAATAATACAAAGCCAGTAAATGCAAAGCCACTGACAGTACCAAGTGATAGCCAACCTAATAAAGAAGAGCCTATAACTACTCCTAGAGAGAAAAACGCGTAGAAATAACCGTAAGCTTTTCCTCGTACTTCAGCAGTTGTAGAGTCAATTAGAAGCGAATTTACTGAAGGGAATAGGAAACCGAATCCGATCCCATAGCAAGCCATTGCTGTATAGAGTAAAGAGCTAGAATTTGCTTGGCTAATTAATAGCTGGCTTATTCCCATTAAACTTATACCAAAAGACAAAGTTTTGAGTGGATTAACCTTATCAAAAATACGATTAGTAGGTAATAGGAAAACAAGAACTGCAATAATACCAAATGTACTCATTAAAGTGCCGCTTAAACGAGAGTCGAAGCCTAAGGAATGTACTTTAAGAGGGAGTAGATACGCAATAACCCCTTGAGAAAACATTAAGAAAAAGGCTCCTAAAAAGGCTTTTAATGTTCCTGTGTTATTAAAAAAGACACTGATCGGAATGTAATTACTTGGTTTAGCCTTCTCTTTTTTTACTTGATTTGCTTTCAATATAAAGAACGCAAGGATACCTAGCAGAAGCATAAAGCTTGCTGTGATATTGAAAACAAATGGTACACTTGTCCGGCTAGCTAAAATGCCACTAAATGCAGGGCCTATAATGGCTGCAATACCAACAAAGGCGCCAGAAATAGCACTGCCCTTACCTCTTTTTTCCTGCTCTGTAGCGTTCGCTAGAAATGTAAAGGCAGCAGGAACAATGAAGCCTGCAACAAGGCCATGGATAAAACGTACAATTAATAGAGCAATGGGCTCTTCTACTAAATTATAAAATGTTAATGATAGACCTGTTGTTAGAAGACCTATTATGAGTATGATGAAAGGTCCTTTGCGATCCGTTAAGAAGCCAGAAATGATATTACCGAATGTATTGGAAAGCGAATACATCCCCACTGCAAGACCAGTGAGGAATGCCGATGCACCTAAAGACTCAGCATAAGTACTCATAACAGGAAGCTGGGTAAAAAGGTCGAAAAACGAAAAGAAAATAATAGCATAGATAAATTTCTTCATGGTTCCTCCGATGAAATAGAACATTATAGTCAATAAGATTAATATAGTCCTATTATAGCATCTTCCAATCGATAATACTTCTCACTTGTTTTTTGCTTTCACGTATAAAAAACGTCTAATAAGTATTAACTTATTAGACGTAGAGAATTTAATAATTAAGCTTTTGCAACTTCTTTTTTCATTGTTTTGTTTTTAGCAAGATTTACATGCCAAGAAAGTGCTTCCTCTAACAGATGAGGAGTTTGGTGGTTGCCAGTTGCTTCAACTGCACGGTTATAGTAATCCCATAATTGTTCTTTGTAATCTGGGTGTGCACAGTTTTCAATAATTAAAGGTACACGTTCTTTTGGTGCAAGACCACGTAAGTCAGCAATACCTTGTTCTGTAACGATAACATCAACGTCATGCTCTGTATGGTCAACGTGAGATACCATTGGCACGATAGAAGAAATTGCTCCACCTTTTGCGTATGATTTTGTAACAAAAATACCAAGGCGTGCGTTACGTGCGAAGTCACCTGAACCACCGATACCGTTCATCATACGAGTACCAGAAACATGTGTCGAATTAACGTTACCATAGATATCTAACTCAAGAGCTGTGTTGATTGAGATTAGACCCAAACGACGGATAAGCTCAGGGTGGTTAGAAATTTCTTGTGGACGTAAGCAAATTTTATCAGCATACTTTTCTAAATTACCATAAACTTTTTGCTGTAATTCTTCAGTAAGTGTGATTGAAGTTGCAGCAGCGAATTTAACTTTACCAGCATCGATTAAGTTAAATACAGCATCTTGAAGTACTTCAGATGCAACAATTAAATCTTCAAATTCTGAATCTGCAAAGCCATCAAGTACAGCGTTTGCTACAGAACCTACACCAGATTGCAATGGCATTAATTGATTTGTTAAACGACCCGCTTTAATTTCATCACGGAAGAAGTCTAATAAAATGTTTGCCATCGTTTGTGTTTCTTCATCTGGAGGTACGATTAATGAAGGAGCATCTGGCTCTTCAGAAATAACAATTGCTTTAATTTTAGCTGGATCTACTTTGATACCAATATCACCAAGGCGTTGCATAGCATCTGTCATTGGAATAGCTTCACGTTTACCTTGTTCTCCAGGTACATAAATATCATGGATACCGATTAAAGCTTCTGGATGAGAGATATTTAACTCGATAATAATATTTTCTGCATATTCTGCAAAGATAGGTGAGTTACCTACAGAGTTTGTTGGAATGATTAAACCATCTTCAGTAATAGCAACCGCTTCAAGAATTAAATACTTGATTGGTCCGATAATTCCTTGGCGCACTAGCTCAGCATTATGAGAAAGATGAGCATCTACATATAAGATATCCCCAGAATTAATTAAATTACGGATACCCGCATCACCCTGGAATGGTCCACGTTTACGAATGGCACCAGCTTCTGCTAAGTACTTATCTACTTCTGGTCCTAATGATGCACCTGTATATACATCAATTTTGAATTCTTCATTTTTTGCGCGCTCAACTAATGCCATTGGAACAACTTTTGCATCCCCAGCACGAGTAAAACCACTCATCCCAACTACATCACCATTAGAAATAAGTGCTGCTGCTTCTTCAGCAGTTACAATTTTACTCTCAAGTTCTTTTAAACCTAGGCGTTTTTGAACATTTGCATCCATAAAAAAATCCTCCCCTAAATAATTTTGATGGAAACCGATTACAAAACTAGAAAAAACATTTAAGAATTTTCTGTTTATTCAGTTGTAGTATGACTCCAACCATTTGAATAATACTATCACCAAATTGTCACAAAAACTTTAGAATTAGCATTAAATTGAGTAAAAAAAGGAAAATCGAGCATTAAGATGATTTTTCGACAGAGAAAACGTTTTATTGTAGAGCTGTATAAATTTAGTTGTTTTCTATATTAAAAATAGTGCAAAAATAGTTAAATGTTGAGGTAAATGAGGCGGATTTGTGCGCAAAAAAGAACAGCGAGCAATTATAAAAATTGCTCGCTGTTCATACAAATTAGAAACCTAAAGAACGACGGAAATAGCTTGCATAGCGTTGGCTAACAGGAATACGTGTACCATCTTTCATAATTAATAAAAACGTTGAGTGTGAATCTGGTTGAATTTCATCGATGTAGTCAATGTTAACGATATAAGAGCGGTGACAACGAATAAATGAGTCAGGTGCTAAAAATAGCTCTAGATCACTTAAGTTTAAACGGTGATAACCTTCACGTGTCATTGTTTTAACAAATGTTTTACGGAGTTGTGTTTCTAAATAAATAACTTGATCATGTTTGATTGGGTACCAGCAATCATCAATTTTGATTGTAATGTAGTTAGTTAAGAATGCTGATGGTTTTTGCGGGAAGATAGCAGTAATAGCTCCTTTTGTTTCGCCTTCCTCCATTAAAGGAATACTCATGCCATAATAAGCGACACCGAATACATCAGGTTCGATATAAGAGCTGATTTTTTGACCATAGCTTAATGCTTTGTGTGCGGCTGAACCTTCTTTGATAGGGTCACCAGGTTTAATTTTTAAATCAACTTTCTTGCTTGGTTGGTAATACAAATATTCATTTGTATCAGAGATAGCGATGGACGTATTTTCAGGGAAGAATTCCTTAATAATTTCCATGATCTCTTCTATTTGTTTTGGATCCACTTTAAACACCTCGTCTAAACTTTTAAAAATAGTATTATCATCTATTTTACTACATATTCATATAAATTATATAGAGAAGATTTAGGAATAAAATAGAAAAATGTCGAATGATCCATTAGAATGATGTAAGTTGTTTTGTATAATTTGTAAATAAATTTATAAAATGACTAATTTATTTTGATATGTATATGGTAAAATTTAATTGTTAGGAATAAGTTTACGAGGTTTCTACTATGCATATGTGATAAATTAGAACTAGAGTAGCAATTAAAATGTGGTTGAAAGGAAATCGCAGAATATGGTAAAATTCACTGTATAGTCTATTTTTTTTATATCTGGTGTTTTAGTAGGGTTATTTTTGATTTATTTGTTAATAAAATTTGTGAAATAGGACTCAGTTCTTATATTGAATAAGTAAATACTATTTTCTTATTTTTAATTCGTCGGGATTGGTGTCAAATATTGTCATGCAATTCGTGCACTCTGAGGAAAGATGGGGAAGATTATGCAACTACATCAACATTCTATGTCAGAAACGATATCCAAAAGATACTTCCAAGAAATCGATAATATTAATCAATATATCGGTGTCGAAGAATTTTTTAATATTGAGTCGAAATTAATTTTTGAAATTTACCATTTAGAATCTGCAAAAGCGAAAAAATCTTTGCATGAGTTAATTGATATTCTCTCAATTCGTTTTGGCAAACAGGTCATTAAAATCGTTCGAAGTTATTTTTCTGTTTTGTCATCAATTGTTGCTCGTAAATTGCTGGACAATCAAGTACCTTCGAAAAAAGCATTTGCTTTCAATATTGCGTGTAACGATATGATAGAAAATCAAATGAAAGACGCAGAGTTTTTACAATTTGCTGATGATTTAATTGATTTCTTTGTTTACTTTATTGCAGATCGCAAACAACCGACTTTCCGACATCAAACTGTTAACAAAGTGATAATGTATATAAATGACGAGCTTGAAAATGATTTAACCGTTGAAAGTATAGCAAATAACTTTCATATAAGTACTAGTCACTTATCACGTATTTTTAGAGAACATGTGGGTATTACATTGGTTGAGTATTTAAATGTTAGACGTGTAGAAGAATCACAATACTACTTACGACATACAAACAAAAGTATTACTTCTATCTCAGATCAATTCCATTTCTGTAATCAAAGTTATTTTACTCGTATTTTCAAAAAATATACTGGAGTTACGCCAAAACATTTTAGAGACGAGCTTCATCATGAATTTTATCGTTTTGAAATGGCAGAAGCTGAATTACAAAATGTGTAGATTTTGAGCATAGAAAATGAGAAGGTGCGAACATATTAGCGTTGCTAAAGCTCGCATCTTTTTTGATGAATCATCTGAGGAACCAGCTTAAGGAATAAGTAGCACTTGCTATTTGATAAAGAGAGACCCTATAAGGTATACTTCACAGTAGTTGATAAATAATAGTAGGTGGAAAAATGAAAAATTTGAAGCTATTTTCAATGCTTGGTATTGCCGTTTTTGTTCTTAGTGGCTGTCAAGCTGTGCAAAACAAAGAAGGTTTTTTCTATAGTATCTTTGTAAAACCTATGGAATTTTTATTGGAGTTTTTCGGGAATGATATCTTTTCAGGGAGCTATGGTTTAGCAATCATTGCGATTACTGTTCTAATTCGTTTAGTATTAATGCCGATTATGCTAAAAAACTATCGTCAACAGCAATTAATGAAAACGAAGATGGATGCTTTTAAACCTGAAATGGAAGCCGTTCAGAAAAAAATGAAGGAAGCTAAGACAAAAGAAGAGCAAACGCAATATCAACAAGAAATGATGGCTCTATATCAAAAGCATGGCATTAATCCACTTAATATGGGTTGTTTACCGATGTTAATTCAAATGCCGATTATTATGGGTCTGTATTTCTCGATCTTGTATTCTGCCGATGTTAAATCCCATGAGTTTTTATGGTTTAGCTTAGGTTCACCTGATATCGTGATGACTATTGTTGCTGGGATTGTTTACCTAATCCAGGCTCGTGTATCTTTATGGACGGTACCAGAGCAACAAAAAGCGCAGATGAAAATGTTTATTTATATTTCACCAATTATGATTGTCTTTATCTCCATGTCTTCTATGGCAGCACTGCCTTTGTATTGGTCTGTCAGTGGTGCATTGTTGATTATTCAAACATATATTGGGCGTAAATATTATTCGGAACATCCTGAGAAAGCAAAAAAATAAATTGATTGATGTCGAGGCGCCTTTGCTGCCTCGATTTTTTTAGGAGGACAGCAAGATGAACAAAAAATGGCTATCATCTATTCTTGTCGCAATTTTTAGTATTGCAGCACTTGTATTTATTATTATGGGGAAATTTAATTTTGCCGTACTTGCAATGACGATCATGTTTGCCCTATCAAATGGGTTTAGAGCAAAAAGCTTTAAAGAGCAAGGTTATGTAAAAGAGGCAAAATGGATGCAGTATATGGCAGTTTTTTTCGCAATTGCATCTATAGTAGTATTTGTCATCGTTCTAACAGATTAATTGAATATTTACGTAGGAGATTTACACCTGAAAATGTGAACAGTGCTAAAATAAGATTATAACTAGTAATACAATAAAATAGGTATTTTCAAGGTGAAATGCTTTAAATATCCTTTTAGATACCTGATATTTTAAAAGGGGTATAAAGAGTGAAAAACAATCGTCTTCCGCTTATCGTTGGTGCTTTCATATCTATCGCGTTAATTGTAGCAATTTTTGTAGTCTATAACTATAAAAATAATCAAGTAAATAGTGCATCTGATGAGCAGCCAAAAACAACAGAAACAAACAAAACAACTGAACAAGATTCTACTGCAACAGAGAAACCAGACAATACTGAAACTCCTGCAAAGCCAGAGCAACAACCAGACGAAAATGGGTATCTTCCAAATCAAACATTACCTACGGAACCAACCTATATCAATGGTATTCTGTTAGCTAATAAAATTTATCCGCTTCCATCTACCTTTGCACCTGAAGAAAATCCAGAAGCACGAGAAGCGTTAAATCAAATGTTAGCAGCTGCCAAGCAGCAAGGATTTGATTTAGTTGCATTTAGTGGCTACCGATCTTTTGAATATCAAACAACCCTTTATGATAACTATGTTAAACGTGATGGACAGGCAGCGGCAGATCGATATAGTGCTCGTCCTGGCTACTCAGAACATCAAACAGGCTTAGCGTTTGATATAGGAGAGCGTGGAAAAGAAGATGTGTGGCTGACAGAAGAGTTTGGGGAAACTCCAGCAGGGCAATGGCTATTTGCACATGCACAGGAGTATGGCTTTATTTTGCGTTTCCCTCAAAACAAAGAAGAGATAACAGGTTATATGTATGAGTCATGGCACTATCGTTATGTGGGCAAAGAGATTGCAAAAGAGGTAACAAAGAAAAACATTACGTTGGAAGAATATTTAGGCGTAAAATAATAAAAGGAAGAGAAGCCATTCTGTGAACAGGCTCTCTTCCTTTTTATTTTTATAAAATGGGTGTTAATAGACGGGAAATAGATTCTTTAAATTTAATCAGTGTTGAACGGTTTTTATACATTTCCCATGTTAATTCCGTACAATCAAAAATATCCTTCTCAAACAGTTCTGCCAATTGGTGCGATATATTTGCATCATATATGAAGGCATTGACTTCAAAATTTAGACTAAAACTTCGTACATCAATATTCGCTGTTCCGACAGAGGAAGCCTCGTCATCAATAATAATAGCTTTAGCATGGATAAAGCCCTTTTCATAGATGTAGACTTTGGCTCCAGCACGTAATAATTGACCCACATAAGAATAAGTAGCCCAATATACAAACATGTGATCAGGCTTATTAGGAATCATTATGCGTACATCGATGCCTGACAAGGTGGCAATTTTAATGGCGTCTAAAAAACTAACATCTGGGATGAAATATGGTGTTTGAATATAAATATATTTTTGAGCCATATTAATAAGCTTTAAGTAACCGATTTTTATTTGCTCCCAGTCTGAGTCTGGTCCACTTGAAACAATCTGTAAACCCACATCACCTTTTTTCGGGATGGCAGGGAAGTAACGATCAGAGTACCCCATTTTTTGTTGTGCACTAGCTTGGTTCCAGTCGAGTAAAAAGCGTGTTTGCAAAGGATGTACGGCACTACCCTCAATACGTAAGTGTGTATCTCGCCAATAACCAAACTTTTTTTGTAAACCTAAATACTCGTCACCGACGTTAAAACCACCAATATAGCCAATTCGACCATCAATGACAACGATTTTTCGGTGATTTCTAAAATTTAAACGAGGGTTAAGAAGTGGCAAAATGGATGGGAAGAAAACTTCTACTTCACCACCAGCATGCAGCAACTCTTTAAAATGGCGTCTTTTAACATTACGTGATCCCATTTCATCATAGAGAAGACGCACCTTAACACCTTGCTTTGCTTTTTTTATCAATGCATTGACGATACGTGTACCTAAGTCATCAAGTCTAAAAATATAATACTGGATGTGAATGTGATCTTTAGCTGCTTCAATGTCTTTAAGGAGCTGCTCAAACTTATCGGCACCATCATCAAAAATATCCAGATGGTTGTCCTGTGTTAACACCGCATTGTTTGTTCTGAGGTGCATATAAATCATCTCTTGATAATTTTCTGCATTAGCAATACGAAACTCAAACGTTTCATCACGAATCGCTTCCATCTGATAGGTAATCAGATTATCAATCCCAATATCCTTGCGTCCTTCCCAACGAAATAGGTGCTTTCTTCGTAATTGTCTTCCAAGTAATAAGTACAAAATAAATCCAGCTAATGGCAGGAAAAATAACACGAGGATCCATGCCCATGTAGAGGTAGCATCTTTACGTTCTAAGAAAATGATGGTCATGGCTAATAAAATATTAAAAAACAAAGTTAAAGGAACTAAATATTCTATATCTGTAAAAATGCTCATTCCTACACCTGCCTTTGTATTGTTAATAACATACTTAGTATAGCCTACTTCAAATGCGGAAAGAAGATATGAAATGGCTAGATAGCATGGAAAAGGATTATCCCTTTGATATATAGGAATAATCCGCATGGTTTAATTAGTAATTCTCTAATAGTTAGAAATTCATAAAATGCAACCTACTATATTTTACGGAAGACGTAATGATTTACGGGATGCCTTATATATAAAGATTAGGCTTATAGAAAAAATGGCTATTGCAGCCGAAATATAATAACCAAGACTTGCTTGTACGGTAAATAACCATGTAAAAAAGAGTGGACCAAGAATACGTCCTAAGTTATCCATTGAATAGGACAGTCCAGCGGCAGTTCCATATTGTCCTCCAGATTCTTTAGAGGAGAGTGATACAACACATGTTCTTGCAAGTGCATTACCTGCTGTAAAGACACAAAGGGCAAGCCCAGCGATAAAAAGATTAGCTGTCAATGTAAATAAAAGCATGCCGATAGCAGTTACAATTTGTGCACCGATTAACCATGTCGTTTCACTGCCATTTTTTATGCGTCGAACGACCCCTCCTTGAATAGCAGCATCGACAAATCCACTAAACATGAACAAGTAACCAATTTGTAATGGTGTAATGTGAATTTTTTCGATTTGAAATAGCTGAAATGTAGCCTCTACGCCAGCTAGCATAAAAGTTACTAAAAAAGAAAACATAAATAGATAGCGCACACGGAATTGTAACATTGTTGCAGCACCCTTTGGCACTATAGCACGTTTATTTGAATCTTTTCGTTTTTTAGGTTCTTTTAGGACGAAACTTGCATAAATAAATAATAGTGCAATTAATGATGCTGATGCAGTAAACGGTAACTGCAAGCTATAATGGCCTAGCATTCCCCCGATTGCTGGACCAAAAATAAACCCAAGACCAATGGACATGCCCATAAAGCCCATATACTTATTGCGATCCTCTTCACTAGATATATCGGCGATAAATCCTGTTACTGCTGTATATAATGCACCGGAAAATAAACCACCAATAATACGTGAAACATACAATATAGCTAGGTTATCTATAAATAGCGAAAAAATAACAAAACTAAGGCTAAAGCCAATTAGACCAGTAAGGATTAGTTGTTTTCGCCCTACCTTATCTGATAGCATACCCCATAACGGTGCTGTGAAAAAACTTGCAAGCGAATAAACGGTCAATAAACCACCTACGTGGAGATCATGCCAATTTTGCTGCACAATTACCTCTGGTAAGACGGGAATAATAATGCCGAACCCTAGATAAACGAGGAATTGAACAGACATCAATAGTAAAATAGCCTTTTTCATACAGTTCCCTGCTTTCATACGATATTTCAATATGTATATTCTACCTCTCTTGTTCTTGCTATTACAACAATAGGGGAGGGGAAGCTTGAATAAAGTGGAACAATTTAGTAAAGAAAGAAATGAAGCATTTTAGATTTTTTAAATCTATGTTCTGATTTTTGAATAAAATGTAGCCATTTTGGGTAATTTAAATATGTTTGATGGAAAAGTTTGATGATGTGAAAAATTTACAATGTAACAAAATTGAAAAATTTTAAAGGTAAGTTAAATGGTATGATAAATTTGTCAGACATCATACTCGTAGAAAAATGAAACTTTTTCGTAAATAAAACGTTATATAAAATCGAGGAAAGATTGAGGTGGAATGTATGACAAAAGAAGTAGATTTGAAAAAGATTGTTTCGAATTTATCTAAGTTGGGTGTAACAGCCACTGTAACAAAGTCTCGACTAGAACTTTTAAAAGTGCTAACACCACCAACGCAAACTCCGCAAGTTCAAGCTTAACTCGTTTCCAATAGAAAAAGGGAGGTCTCAATACGCGAGACTTCCCTTTTTCTATAGTTATTCATCTTCATCATGTGTGGTAAACATATACGTTCGATAATGGAATCGCATACTAAAGACTAGCCCAATCGCTAAAGCATTCCCCATAAGTGAACTTCCTCCGTAGCTAATGAACGGAAGTGGAATACCTGTGATAGGTAATAATTGAATAGTCATACCAATATTTTCGAAAACGTGGAAGGTAATCATAGCAATAATCCCAGCACATACATAGGTCGAGAAGGGATCTTTCAATAATAGGGTTGTCTTTGTTAAATGATAAATTAATAAGAAGAAAATACAAATAACAATACTAGCGCCAATAAAGCCCCATTCCTCGCCGATAACTGTAAAAATGAAATCGGTATGGTTTTCAGCTACATATACTTCACGATTTCTAAATCCCTTACCAAAAATTTCACCTGATCCAATGGCATTTAAAGAGGTAATTAAATGATAGCCATCACTGGATGAATAGGAATAGGGGTCTAGCCAAGAATAAATACGAGCAAATTGATAGGCCTTAAAACCAAATGTTTTTTCTAGAAAGTCCTGCATATAGAGTGCCATCCACAGTAGGGTACCGCCTGCTACCATGCCACCTAAAAATGTTGGTAGAATGATTTTCCAAGAAATACCTGCTACAATGATAAGTGCTGCCGTAATGGCAAAGAATACAAGTGCTGAGCCTAGGTCAGGCTGCTTTAAAATAATAGCTAATGGTACGATTAAGGTGATAGCGATTTTACCTAGTAGCAAAAAGTCTGTTTTAATTGATCGTAATGAATAAATTTCATGGTGCTTACTAATTAATCGAGCTAGTGCTAAAATGTAAAAAGTTTTCATAAACTCAGAAGGTTGAATATTTCCAATCGGCGTATGATACCAGCTTTTAGCACCATTAACGGGTGCACCGATTTGACCTTCTCCTTCTGGCATAAAAATAAGCAGTACCAGTAAGGCAATCCCTGCTCCATACATATACCATGACATTTTTTTATATTGATCTGGCTCAAAAAACATGACTATACCAATAATTACTGCACCAATCACATACCATTGCATTTGTTTTGGTACGTAGTTAATGCCATATTGTCCTGAAGTTTGGGCAGATGCAATAGCTAACAAACTAATGACTAGAAAAGTGAAGAGTATAAATGCAAGTGTCCAGTCAAAACGATTTGCGAAATTTCGTTTATTTTCCATAAAAGCCACCTAAAATTAAAATAGTATCTCAATATGAGTAAATGTGATGCGATTCTCCCTATTTCGTTTATAATTGGTCAAAGAAGAAAGCAAATTAATAACCAGCAGTGGTGTGAAAATAGCTCATATCTATTGATAAGCTTGCAATTTGCTTTGAATATTGTCAATGGAATTTTAAGCAAATACTTGAACTCATTGAGTAATCTAAACTTTATATGCAAATGCATGTTTAACATTCCTAATTATAACGCAAAAATTACTTTTATGCCTGCGTATATAGTAGTGACGACAATTAACATAAAATGTTTCAAAAAAATCATGTTTAGTCTTATAATGTAGTGAAGAATGGGGTGATGGTTGTGGCTAAAAAATTAAAGTCAGCTGATGATTTTATGTATCATATTTATGTTCATATGAATGATGTCGATAAATTTGTTATATTTAGCGGGTTAAAATTCTCGCAATTTGTGGCTGCACTTGAACCACTACATCACTTACTGTTATTAAAACATTCCTATGAAGACGGTTCTTTTAATATGCATACACAATTTGAATATGTATTAGAAGAAGATGTTCCTCGTTTTGTGAAAAAATCTGCTGAATCTAAAGAATTATGCTGGGTAGATTTTATGGACGAGAAGAGGCTAGATCATTTAACACCGATGGAACAAGGAGAATTGCTGTACATAAGTCACAAGAAAGAACCAATTACGTCAGCATTTTTTAATAAATTACAAAATAGATTCGTCTATTATTCTTCAGACTTAGAGAAAATGACTAAAATTTATTTTCGTCATTTAAGTGATTCGGATTTATTGGTTGCCAATGTTTTTAATAGTTTAATTCGTGAAAAGGAACGCAGCACTGGATTTTGGCGTCGAAAAGTAAAAGCGAGTATTCCTGCTATATCACCAGATTTTTTACGTTCTTACCGATCCTTTGCGAAAGATGGAGCGTTACTATCTTTGTATCGGATTGAGAAACCAAAAGTAGCGTATGGAATAGAAGTTCGCAATCTGTCTGAATATTCTTTTCCTGACGAAGTTTGGGATGACTTAAATACGATTTTAAAAACAGAGCATGATGAATTAATCTATATTATTTAAACTTCATGGTGACGCAATCAAAGAACTAAGATGTTGGTAGACAATATTTATGTTGCATTATTCCTGTACAATTTAATAGCAGGAAGTATTGATGCTGGGGCATAATCGAAGAAATGTACACGCAAAATCTCACCGTTAAAAATACGGTGAGATTTTTATGTCATTTGTCAAGACGTTTCATGATAAACTAATAGTACTCAAGAAGTATGTGGAGGGCACAAAAATGAAAAAAAGAATCGGTTTATTATACGGCGGAAAGTCAGCGGAGCACGAAGTGTCGTTATCGACAGCACGTGCAGTCACAGGAGCTTTGAATTTCGAGGAGTATGAAGTATATCCGATTTTCATTACAACTGACGGGGAATGGCGCCGTGGAGAGCGTTTAGAAAAACCCGTCAGTGCAATAGAAGAACTACAATTTGGTGATAATACTACAATTTTAGAAAATAATATCACTGATTTTTTGCTTGATAAAAATGGCAATGAGGTAAAGTTTGATGTCATTTTCCCATTGTTACATGGTACGAATGGTGAGGATGGAACAGTGCAAGGTTTACTTGAGGTTCTAAATTTACCGTATGTAGGAAATGGTGTATTGGCATCCTCTGCTGGAATGGATAAAGTGGTAATGAAGCAATTATTTGAAATTGCTGGATTACCTCAAGTGCCCTATACGTATTTTATTCGTAGTGAGTGGAAGAATGAGCAACACGCAATCATTGAACGCTGTGAAAATAACCTGAATTGGCCAATGTTTGTGAAGCCTGCAAACTTAGGGTCAAGTGTTGGGATTAGCAAGGCAACAGATCGCGAGCAATTGGTAAAAGCAATTGAGGTTGCTTTACAATATGATCGTAAAATCGTTGTTGAACAGGGAATTGTCGCTCGTGAAGTTGAACTAGCGGTGTTAGGAAATGACTATCCTGAAGTATCAGTGCCAGGAGAAATTAAACCCGTTACTGATTTTTATGATTATGATTCTAAATATAAGGACGGTTCTACAGCACTTATTATTCCAGCTGAGCTTCCAGTAGAAACTGTGGCAAGCTTAAAAGAACTGGCAAAGCGTGCATTTAAGGCTATAGATGGTAGCGGCTTAGTTCGTGCGGACTTTTTTGTAACAACTGAAAATAACGTTTACATTAATGAAGTAAACACAATGCCAGGTTTTACGCCTGTAAGTATGTATCCATTATTATGGCAGCATACAGATGTGAGTTATCCAGAGCTGATTGACCGTTTAATTACCCTAGCAATTGAACGCTATGAAGAAAAACAACAGCTTCACTATAAAAAAGACTGAGTGGGATTATCGTGAAAAAAACTTTAAAACAATTAGCTGCATGGTTAAATGAGGATATGGCGGCTTTGGGTGACACTGTTGTGTCAGGAATTTCTATTGATACAAGAACAATTCAACAAGGAGACCTATTTGTTCCATTTCGTGGTGAGCATACAAATGGGCATAAGTTTGTAATGCAGGCATTTGAGAAAGGTGCTGGAGCTTCTCTTTGGCAAAAGGATGAGCCGAATCCACCAGAAGGTTACCCGTTGTTGTTTGTGGATGATCCAGAATTAGCTTTGCAAGAAATGGCTAGAGCATATCGTAATGAACATAAAGCAAAATTTATAGGCATTACAGGTTCAAATGGTAAGACATCAACAAAGGATATTTTAGCGGGAACACTAGCTCCATTCTTTAAAGTACAAAAAACGATCGGGAACTTTAATAATCAATTGGGCTTGCCTATTACTATCTTACAGCTTGATGAAGATACAGATGTGGCTGTCCTTGAGATGGGCATGAGTGGATTTGGTGAAATTGAGTTTTTAACGAAGCTTGCTCGTCCACATATGACGGTTATTACCAACATTGGTGAGGCCCATATGCAGGATTTGGGGTCACGTGCAGGTATTGCAAAAGCTAAGTTTGAAATTATTCAAGGAATGCAAGAAGATGGTCTATTATTCTATGATGGTGATGAACCTTTGCTCAAGGAATTAGTGGCAAAAGAACAGCAATTACAGTCAGTGCCGTTCGGGTTAGAATCCAATAATCTTTTATACGCTGACAATATTCATGCTAACGCTGATGGCAGCCACTTCACTACACACGGTATGATCGAGGGTGATTTCTTTATTTCAGTGCTTGGCAAGCATCAAGTAAAAAATACACTTGTGGCCATGTTAATTTCTCATAAGCTAGGTTTAAGCAATGAACAAATACGTACATCCTTAGAGCATGTCGTATTAACTGATATGAGGATGCAACAGGTACTAGGAACGAATGGCGCTCTATTTATCAATGATGCCTATAATGCAGCTCCAACCTCTGTAAAAGCTGCCATTCAATTTATGGCTACATCAACTATTCGACCTGAAAAATGGCTTGTGTTAGGAGATATGCTAGAGCTTGGACCAAATGAGCAACGTTTCCATGAGGGTCTGGCTGAGCATATTAATGAGGATGAAATTGATTATGTCTGTTTGTTTGGCCCTCGGATGCTATATCTTTACAAAATATTAAAAGAGCGCTTTGAGGCTGAACGTTTATTGTATACAGAAGATGATTATACGGCTATTATTGAAAAGCTAAAACAAGCGAATGAATCATCTATTGTTTTACTTAAAGGTTCACGTGGTATGAAATTAGAGACAATCTTAAAGGCATTTACGTCATAGTAGCAATGAATCGGTGAGAGAAACGCTCACCGATTTATTTGTGTAGGTTTATCTTTGTTAAATGAGGTGAAGAATTTGTCAGTAGGTGTGCTATGTATTCATGGATTTTCAGGTGGACCATATGAGGTGAAGCCATTCACAAGTTATTTACGTTCACATACAGATTGGATAATTGAAGAGCCAACATTGTCTGGACATGGTGAAGAATTACATATGAGTGGTTTTAAGGCGAAACACTGGTTAATGGATGCCGAATTAGCTTTCCGATCGTTGGCAAAAAAAGTTGACGAGGTAATCGTTGTTGGCTTTTCAATGGGAGGAATTATAGCGCTATATTTAGCTAAACGCTATAAAGTGAAAAAGCTTGTATTACTAAGTGCTGCTGCAAAGTATGTGAGCCCTAAACAGCTAGTCAAAGATTTTAAAATGTTAGCTACTGAAGCCTATCACCATAATTTAACTAATAACGAACTCTATCTACGATACCATCAGAAGTTTAACAATGTGCCACTTGCCTCAACAGTAGAATTTATGAAGTTGGTAAGAATAGTGGAGCCGTATTATCGGCATATTCAAATTCCTGTATATATTGTGCAGGGGAAGTTGGATGGGATAGTGCCTTATCATACGGCTCAATTTCTTTTTGATGAATTAGCCTCTACAGACAAGGTTTTGTATTTTTCTGATAATGGCAAGCACCATATATGTTTTGAGGAAGATTGCTCTGAATGGTTTCCACAGGTTTTAATGTTTTTAAAAGGTAAATAAAGTAGTCAGATTATTACGACTCATGCGTTATCGTTGCATAGGATTTAAAGCCATGTTAGACTAGTGTAAGCAATGGATACATTTTGTGCGAAGACTCTTCATATTTGGTTGAAGAGTACTTTTTTTTGAACACAACGGTTTTATTCTAAAGTGAAAAATTACGACAGAATCGAACCGCTCGGTAAAGACCGGGCTTTCCTTTTCATATAAGAGAGCTCTATATGGACTATCATGTAGAGAAAATTTTTAAGTAACGGAAACGTTCCACTACACAGGCTCGAATTTGCCGACAACTTCATCTGAAAATGTAACCATTTGTCAACTTAAAAGGAAAAAAAGGAGATTGAGAAGTTTGACAAATTTTTCAGAATTAAATATTAGCGAATCTACATTACGCTCAGTAAAGCGTATGGGATTTGAAGAAGCAACACCAATCCAAGAAGGTACTATTCGTTTTGCGATTGAAGGCCGTGATGTATTAGGTCAAGCACAAACAGGTACTGGTAAAACTGCCGCTTTCGGGATTCCACTAATTGAAAAAATCGATCCAAAAAACCCTAATATTCAAGCATTAGTCATTGCTCCAACTCGTGAGTTAGCAATTCAAGTTTCAGAAGAGCTTTATAAAATTGGCTATGACAAACGCGTAAAATTATTATCAGTATACGGTGGTCAAGAAATAGGCCGTCAAATTCGTGCACTGAAAAATAGACCTCAAATCATTGTTGGTACGCCAGGTCGTATTATTGATCATATTAATCGTCGTACGTTAAAATTAGAAGATGTTCAAACATTAGTATTGGATGAAGCAGATGAAATGTTAAACATGGGCTTTATTGATGATATTAATTCAATCTTAGAAAACGTACCTTCTGAGCGCCAAACATTACTGTTCTCAGCAACAATGCCACCAGCAATCCGTAAAATTGCAGAAACATTTATGCGTGATCCAGAGATTGTAAAAATTAAAGCTAAAGAACTAACTGTTGATAACATTGATCAATATTTTGTTAAGTCTGCTGAACGTGAAAAATTCGATATTTTATCTCGTTTATTAAATGTACACCAACCAGAGCTTGCAATTATTTTTGGTCGTACAAAACGTCGTGTAGATGAGCTTGCACAGGCACTATCTATTCGTGGTTATTTAGCTGAAGGTATTCATGGTGATTTAAGCCAAGCGAAGCGTATCTCAGTATTACGTCAGTTTAAAGAAAATAAAATCGATATCCTTGTTGCGACTGATGTAGCCGCTCGTGGACTTGATATTTCTGGTGTAACACATGTTTATAACTTTGATATTCCTCAAGATCCTGAATCATATGTTCACCGTATTGGACGTACAGGTCGTGCAGGTAAATCAGGTCTTGCTGTAACATTTGTAACACCTCGTGAAATGGGTTACTTACGTATTGTAGAAGAAACTACGAAAAAACGTATGACACCTCTTCGCCCACCAACAACGGACGAAGCATTAGAAGGTCAACAACGCTTAGCTGTTGAAACACTGGAAGGTCTTATTGCTAATAACAACTTAGGTGATTACCGTACACTTGCAGCAGAATTATTAGACAATCATGATGCTGTTGATGTTGTTGCAGCTGCTCTACGTTCATTAACAAGAGAGCCAGACGATACACCAGTAACAATCACAGAAGAACGTCCATTACCAATGCGTCGTGAACGTTCTAGCAATAATCGTGGTGGCGGTGATCGTGGCCGTGGAAACCGTAGCTTTGGTGGAGGACGTCGTGACAATGCTCGCAGTGGAGAGCGTCGCAGTAGCAGTAGCCGCCGAGAGGGTGGACGCCGTGAAGGCGGACGTCGTGAAGGTGGACAAGGTCGTTCTCGTTCTCCAAGACGTCACGAAGGATAATTTTAGAAGAAATACACTTAATTTTTTATAGTAAACCTTACAGTCATGATGGCTGTAAGGTTTTTTTTCGGCTATAGTTGAAACAAAATGGTGAGTGAATTCGTATACACCTAATGAAGAAAGAGGGGGAACGACAATGAGAGCACAACCGATTCATCAAATTTCTCGTAAAGGGCTAACCGTATGGCGTTTATATGGAGTTATACAAACATTGGTGCTGTTAGTTATAGCAGGACTTGTAAGCTATGGTACTTATTATTTTGAATGGCCTTCATTTATTTACTTCATAGCGTGTGCAATTGTATTACTAAGTGCGATATTATCTATCTTTATTTTCCCGAAAATAAGATGGGAGAGATGGCGCTATGAAGTTCGAGAGCATGAAATCGAAGTACAACATGGTTTATTTGTTGTGAAACGCACATTAATTCCAATGGTACGTGTGCAACATGTTGATACAACACAAGGGCCGATATTAAAAAAATACGACTTAGGTAATATCTCTATTTCTACAGCTGCAACTGTACATACGATTCCTGCACTTGTTATGGATGAAGCAGACGTACTGCGTGCGCGTATTTCTGATTTAGCAAGGGTGGCTGAAGATGATGTCTAAGGAAATTAATCGTTTACACCCAGTGTCTGCAATTATAACGAGTGTAAAAGCATTGAAAAGTATGATATTACCAATTGCCATTATTATCATAAGTAACGGCTTTAATTTTTCTTTGAATTTTCGTAGTGATCATTTTTTTGAAACCATTTTACTTTTCGGTGTATGGGGAGTTGCAGCACTTCTTGCGCTCGTGGGAGGAATCATAAAATGGCGGACATTTGTTTACTGGTTTGAAGATGGGGAGTTGCGTGTGACATATGGATTGTTTGTTAAAAAGAAACGTTATATCCCTTTTGAACGTATACAAAGTTTGAATTACAATGAAGGTGTTTTCCATCGCATTTTTGGTTTAGTGAAAGTTCAGGTGGAGACTGCTGGTAGTAAAGGAGGAAAACCTGAGGTTGAGCTGACAGCCATTCGCAAAGCAGCAGCAGATGTTATTGAATTAGAAATGCGGCATGCTAAAAACGAAGCAGTTCAACAACAGGATCAAATGCAGGTTGTAGAGGAAGCTATACCAACTCCGATGATTTACCATATGTCCATGCGAGATTTACTAGTATTAGCAACAACATCTGGTGGAATTGGTGTTGTGTTATCAGGTCTTGCAGCCGTTGCTTCACAATTTTCCGACATTATTCCTTATGAAACTGTATTTCATGAGTTAGCTGATTTCGTGAAAATCGGCGCATTTTTAGTGGCATTGACGGTGATGGTTGTTTTAATTGTTGCTTGGATTGTATCAGTGGTCATCACACTGATAAATTATTATGATTATACTGTCCGCATTGAGGAAGAAAAGTTGATTATCACAAAGGGACTGTTAGAAAAAAAGCGTATTACTTTGCCGTTGAATCGAATTCAGGCAATTCGTATTGTGGAAAATCCACTACGTCAGTTAACAGGCTATGCTACAGTGGTTGTTGAAAGTGCTGGTGGTAATGGTGAAAATGGAAATGATAAAAAAATTACGCTATTTCCACTTATTAAGAAGCCGGATTGTATGCAAACATTAGAACAGCTTTTCCCAGAAATGAATTGGCAGCCTACATTTACTCGCTCACCAAAAAGGGCAAGACCATTTTTTTATCGTATTGATTTTTTCTGGCTAGTTCCGATTATCGGTGCATCTATCTATTTCTTTTATCCATACGGGCTATTTTCGTTGCTGTTAATTCCATTAACAATGTTACTTGGTATTTGGCAACATAAAACAGCAGGCTATCAAATAGATGGCAAGCAACTGGCTATGCAGTATCGAGTGTTTAGTCGAATTACGTTAATCATGGAGAAGAAGCGAATTCAATCTATTGAAAGTACACAATCGTACTTTCAAAAAAGAAAGAATGTTATGTCTGTAAAAGCAACCGTCATGTCAGGAGCAACTGGTACAACGGGGAGTGTTTCCAGCTTAGAGCAACAAGATGCCGAGACGATCTTAACATGGTACGAACATTAATGAACTAAAAAGCTAATCCTTTCAATTTTATGGAAGGATTAGCTTTTTTAACTATAAATAAATAGAGATGCTGTTTATAATAAAATAAATAGAACAAAAGGGGTGGAGACATTGTTTAAATATGACATTAATGAAAGCGCTTATTTAAAGCTTTTGGATTTAAGTGATGTAGAAGAGTTATTCGCTTTAACTGACCGTTCAAGGGATACATTACGTGAATGGTTGCCCTTTGTAGATGATGTCAAAACAGTAAAGGATACTGAGCAATTCGTAAAAAATGCTATGCAACAATATGCTGATCACAATGGCATACAAGCAGGGATTTACTATGATGGAAAGCTTGCGGGTGTTATTGGTTATCACCAAATCAACTGGCAACATAAATGGACAAGTATTGGCTACTGGCTAGGGAATGAATTTGTAGGAAAGGGGCTCGTTACGAATTCCATGAAAGCATTGATTGATTTTGCCTTTAATTATTTGAAGTTAAATCGTATAGAAGTGCGTGTTGCAGTTGGTAATATTCGTAGTCGTACAATCCCAAAGGTATTGGGCTTTCATGAAGAAGGGCGTTTAAGGGATGCTGAGTGGCTATATGATCACTACGTAGATCAGGTTGTTTATGGTTTAACAGCAACTGAATGGAAAAAAATAAAGATGTCAAATGAAGCTACAGTGGTTTTATAATGGAGGTCATTGTAAGGAAAGAGGAGCTGCTCTATAGGTGAGCAGCTCCTCTTTTTAATGTTATGGTCTACCAGCCATCTTTTGTTTGCGCCAACTTAAAATTCTTTTTGGATGTAAATAGACAAGTCCAAGGATAAATCCGGTTACTAAACCGCCTAAATGAGCAAAGACATTCACATTTGGTTGGAGAAAGGTCATAATGACACTGATGACGATGATTGGTAAAATGAGCTTACGAAGCATGGGCATTGTACGTCGAGTATAGTAAACTAATGCCCCAAATGCACCAAAAATTCCAAAAATAGCCCCACTTGCACCAAGGCTCGCATAACTACTATCATAGAATATATAGGTTGCCATGTTGCCTACAATACCTGATACTAAATAAATTGTAATGAAACGTGCTTTCCCTGCGATTTTTTCTAGCTCTGGTCCAAAGAGATATAAGGAAAACATATTAAAAAACACATGCATAAAACCTGCATGTAAAAACATGGCAGAGAAAACACGCCACCATTCACCACTTTGAATCAGGAAATTTGCTTGGATTCCATAATTCCACAAGAGTGTTCCTATGCTGGGTATGAGAGACAATACATAAAGAGTAAGATTTATTGCTATTAAAGTTGAAACAACAGGGTAATACTTTGTATATTGCTTAAAATTTTCCGTTCTACTAAACATGGCTCCACCTCAATTTACAATTATTATACATGCCTTGTTGGAAATAGGTAAAGGAGAAGGTTCACATGATTAAGGGAATTGGCCTCGATATTGTAGAGATTGATCGTATTGCAAAGGCTATGAAACGAACAGATAAATTTAAAGACCGCATTTTAACGATAAATGAAAAAAAAATATTTGATGGTTATTCGGAAACTCGCAAAATAGAATTTTTAGCTGGGCGATTTGCTGCAAAAGAAGCGTTTTCGAAGGCTCTGGGAACAGGGCTCGGAGAACAATGTAAGCTTCATGATTTGGAAGTGTTAAAAGGAGCAGCTGGCAATCCTGTTTTATATTTTAAGGATGAACTTGTCAATGGATTTGTTAGTATTACGCATTCTAAGCAATACGCAGCTGCTCAAGTAATCTTATTAGAATAGTACTTAACTTGTCTAAAAGGATTGCATGTAAATTTAAATATATTGCCCTTTCTTCAAATGACATAACTGACAAATACGGTTCATATATTGTCGTAGTGGATTTGAAAGAAGAAAGGGTGAAAGCGTGGGCAACCGTATAGTTAAATGGCTCGTCTTACTTTGTACGATATTACTTCTGTCGGCATGTGGTGCAGCCTCACAGGAAAAAGTGTTGAAGAAAGTGAATGGTAAATGGGCAGAGACGAATGGTTATGAATTAAATGCATCGATGGAAATTAAATCGGGTGGGGAACCTAGAAATTATGATGTAACAGTATGGCACACAAAACCTGATTTCTATCGAGTAGAAGTAGTTGAAAGTGGGAAAGATGTTTCTCAAATGATTGTACGTAATGCTGATGGTGTTTTTGTCGTAACACCGACATTAAACAAAATGTATAAATTCCAAAGTGATTGGCCAAAGAAAAATAGTCAGGCATACTTAATTGGAGCGCTAGCAGAAGATTTAGCAGAAGATAAAAATCTTGTCATGAAAGAAGAAGAAAAAGCATATATATTTGAAGCGGCTACTAGAAATAGCTATAAGAACAGTATGCCACATCAGGTTATAACAGTAGATAAGAAAACTTTATTGCCAACCTCAGTAGTGATTATGAATGATGTGAAAGAAGAGCAAATCAAAATCACATTTAAGAAAATTAAGCTAGGTGTACAACATGCTGCAAAAGAGTATGCAGTTGAGCAATTCACTGATAAAGATAACACGAAAGGTGAACAAGCTACACCTGCCGAAAAAGAAGGGCAAGAAGATAATGAGGATAAGGAAGCTGTTGGAGCAGAAGTTGAATATCAAGAATTCCAAACACATTATCCTGTTGTAAATTGGGCACAATTAGCGAATGAAAAGGTTGTGCAGGAAAGTGGAATGGAACGAGTAATCTTAACATACGATGGTGAGAAGGCATTTACTGTTATGCAGCAACCAGTAATGAAGGAAAATTCAATGTTACCTGTATCGTCACCTGGTGATCCAGTTGATTTAGGCTATACAATTGGTGCTATTACAGATACATCAATTAGTTGGGAAAAAGATGGCGTTGAATTCTTTGTAGCATCAAGTAAATTAACGCGAGAAGAAATGATTGAAGTTGCTACATCTATGACGATAAGTAGTATGAAGTAACTTTTCTGGCTACAGCCTTCTGGAATACGGAGGCTGTAGCTTATTGATAATTAAAATGAACCTATAAAGTATAGGCTCATCCGAAAACTAAAACTTTGTGTGTACAAGCTAAATCGACATACTTTGCAATATGTATGTCCTACATAATGTTTTAATTAAAAATAAAGAGGGTATTCTTATGAAGACACAGCAGTTTTTTCGTCCAACAAAAGCAATAATAGACTTACAAGCAATTCAACAAAATGTAAAAAACTTAAAAGAATTTTTACGACCTAATGTTCAAATTATCGCTGTAGTAAAAGCAAATGCGTATGGTCATGGAGATGTAGCCGTTGCACGGGCAGCTCTTGAAGCTGGTGCCACAGTACTTGCAGTGGCAACGCCCGATGAGGCATTACATATTCGAGCACATTTTGAAGAACCAGACATATTAATATTAGGTGCATCTCCAGTTTCGTTTGCTCCTTATGCAGCGCAGCAACGTATTATACTTACGGCATTTGCCGATGATTGGATTCAGCAAGCTGCTTCTCTTTTAGTGGATGAAGCGCTTCCTTTACGACTTCATATAAAAATAGATAGCGGAATGGGTAGAATAGGTATTCGCTCAGAGCAGGAATTATTAGAGCTCTATCAAACAATACAGTCTACAGATAACATGGAGCTGGATGGAATATTTACACACTTTGCGACAGCTGATGAGGAGGATACGCTACATTTTGATCAACAGGTAAAATTTTTTGAGAAATGTTTAGCTGTAATACCTAATAAGCCGCGACTTGTTCATGCATCTAATACAGCAGCCTCATTAGTAAAAGATCCGCATTTACAATATGATGCTGTTAGATTTGGTATTTCGATGTATGGATTATCACCTTCTTCATATGTGAAAAGTATATTACCTTTTCATTTGTTACCAGCGTTCTCGCTTGAAAGTGAACTTGTTCATGTAAAGCAAATAAAATCAGGTGATCCAGTTGGCTATGGAGCTACATATGTTGCTTCGACAGATATGTGGATAGGAACAATTCCAATTGGCTATGCAGATGGCGTGATTCGCAAGTTAGGTGGACAAGAGGTTTTAATTGATGGACAAAGAATGCCGATTGTTGGACGAATTTGTATGGACCAATGTATGGTTGCCCTACCAAAAGCATATGATATAGGTGAGAAGGTAACACTCATTGGTCGACAAGGAAATACTGGAGTATCGATCGATGAATGGGCAACAAAGCTCGAAACAATTAATTATGAAATACCATGCATTATAACAACAAGAGTTCCTAGAACATATCTTTAGTTGTCTTTCATTAGAATAAGTCAAATCTCAATGTAATGTCATGAGCAATGTTCCAAGTTGAATTTGGTAAATAAATTAGCACTGGAGAACTTATTTCTTTTCCAAAACATAGTAATGGCTCATATTTGAAAACACATTGCAATAATAATTATTCAGCATATACCTTCGACAACCAACATATTTTTACAATTTGTACTTCAAATTGTCAGATATTTTGTCATTTCATGTCTTTTCAACAATATCTTTCAATGATAGAATGGGAAGTAATGAAAAGTGTATGGTTCCGTTGGAGGTGCTTGCTGTGTACGAGAAAAAGTTAAGAGAAGCTACAATTGCTGTTCAAGACAGACTATTTCTACAAACAAAGGAAGTAATTGAAGGTGAATCTTTTGTGCGTATTTTGGCGCGCAAAAATTTAATGCAGGAGCAACCAAATCAAATACGGGAAGCTATGATTAAAGGATATGTTGAAATGTCTCATATTAATTTAATGATTGCGAGCGAATGCTTGCATGCAGAATATGAAGCACAACATATGGTGGAGCGTCTCGTTAGCGGGGGATGACACTTTGAATGTAAAACGTGGTGACGTTTTTTTTGCAGACTTATCACCGGTAATAGGTTCTGAACAAGGAGGCACTAGGCCGGTGCTGATTATTCAAAATGATATTGGCAATCGATTTAGTCCGACTGTCATCATCGCAGCTATCACTGCACAGATTCAAAAGGCAAAGTTACCGACACACGTTGAAATCAATGCTGAAAAGTATGGTTTTGAACGTGATTCGGTTATTTTGCTAGAACAAGTGCGGACAATTGATAAGTCAAGATTGACGGATCGTATTACGCAACTGGATCATGCTGTGATGGAAAAAGTTGATGGTGCGTTGATGATTAGTTTAGGTCTAGTTAAATTTTGATATACATATGTGTATAGAAGCATCGAGATTATGATATCTCGATGCTTTTTTGTCTTTTATCCTTGAAATGTCTTTACCATAATTTGAATTACGATAGATCTTGCTCAGCAAGCGATTTTGATACGAAAGATGAAGTACCTGAAATAATTAAGCCAAGGTGTAATTGATAAATGTTACAAAAAGCTTTAAGATATACACAAGATTTTTAATAAAAATAGATTTTTGAAAAAATTCTTAAAAGGTATATGAAAATTTACATAGAATATTCCATTTATAGAGGCAATTCATTCATTTTAAATGATGGCAAGCAGTTTGAATAAAAGTGTAAGAGTATAACTCCAAAGGAAATGGAGGGACAGCAGTGACATATAGGTCTTCGGTTGAAATTATTACAGAGTGGGATATTGTTGCAGCTAGACAACTGGGGCGCAATGAAGCAAAAGCACTTGGATTTGGCACTGTTGATCAAGCCCGTATCACCACGGCAATTAGTGAATTAGCACGAAATATTTATTTATATGCAAGTATAGGTGTCATAGCAATTGAAAGGGTTGAAGCAAATACAGAAAAGAAAATAGTTGTTGTTGCAACAGATCAAGGGCCTGGTATTAAAGATGTTCGTAAAGTAATGGAGGATGGTTATTCCACCTCGGGGGGGCTAGGTGCTGGTTTGCCAGGTGTTAAACGACTGATGGATAGTTTAGATATTCAATCTGTCGTTGGAGAGGGAACAACGATAAGAGCGGAAAAATGGTTGCGTTAGGACGTGAAGAAAACTGAAACAATTAGAAGCTCAGTATAAAAAAATATTAGCAGATTATATGGTCAACCAAACAGAAAGAAATTTATATATCGCTCAGAACTTCACACGTCAGTTAATTCAAAAAAATATCTCTCCCGAGGATGTTATTAGCATTCATAAAAATGCTGTAGAACAAATATTTCCGAATCAAATGAATGAATCACAGCCTGCTTATGATTTTTTGATTGAAGTAATGGTGCATTATGGAATGGCGCATAGAGAGCATCAAAGTTTACTTCAAAAGCAAGCTGAATATGAAATGGAAATGAAAATAGCGACAAACATCCAAAAAACATTGTTGAAAACTTATGTGCCGAATATGAAAAATATTGATATAGGTATGATTTCAGTACCTATTCGAAAAATGAATGGCGATTATGTACATTTTTTTCATGATGGAGAAGAATATTTAAGTGTGGCTGTGACAGATGTTGTCGGTAAAGGAGTTCCTGCTGCTTTATGTATGTCGATGGTGAAATATGGACTTGAAACATTGGTATATGCATATAAAGATCCCTCATATGTTTTAGAAGTTATTAATAGGGTAATAGAAAAAGGTGTGGATGACAGTATGTTTGTTTCGATGTTTTATGGCTGCTTAAATGTAGAGCAAAACATTTTTTCTTATGCTTCGGCAGGCCATGAACCAGCTTTACATTATAGTGCAAAGAACGATCAGTTCTTTACCTTAGAGGCTAAAGGTTTACTATTGGGTGTATTGTCTGAAACAAACTATACGTTTCATGAAATTGTGTTAGAAGAGAATGATTTGATTATTATGATGACCGACGGTGTGACAGAATTTAGAGTGAAAGAAGAATTAAATTCGCGAGAGGTAATCACAACTTTAATAAAAGAAAATAGACATTTATCTGCCCAGCAATTGTGTCAGCTCCTTTATAAGGAAATAGAGAGAGTGCAAAATTTTAAACTATTTGATGATTTTACTGTAGTTATTTTAAAAAAATAGGTTTAAGTTTAAATTGAACAGGGTAGAGAAAATAGTCTAACAAATATGGTGGAGGTGTGCTATATGGACGTAACGATACATTTTAAAGAAATTGATCATAAATTATTTGGCTTTGTTGAGGGTGAGATTGATACGTTTACTGCTTCAGGATTACGAGACGAATTAGAAGCTGTAAAGATTACAGAGGGTTTAGAAATTGAGCTTGATCTATCAAAGGTAAATTACATGGATAGTACAGGACTTGGGATTTTTGTTGCCTTTTATAAAAGAGCATTACGTGAAAATGGTAAAGTAAAGCTCGTTGGTTTATCGAATAGGTTACAAAGATTATTTGAAATTACTGGTCTTAGTGATTTGATGGATATCGAAACTGATAAAAAGGTGGAATTAAGATAATGAAGGAATTTGACTATATTGAAATTAGAGTTCCTGCTAAACCGCAATTTGTCAGTGTCATTCGATTAACTGTCTCGGGCTTAGCGAGTAGGATTGGCTTTAATTATGATGATATTGAAGATTTAAAAATTGCAGCAAGTGAGGCTGTGACAAATGTTGTTCACCATGCTTATAAAGACGAAGAAGAGGGTGAAATTGTCATCGGGTGTGCGCTGTACGACAATAAAATGGAAATGATGATTGCGGATTACGGCAATAGTTTTAATTTTGAAGAGATTAAGTCTAAGATTGGGCCGTATCATCCTGAAGAAAGTATTGCAGGGCTAAGAGAAGGTGGTTTGGGACTTTATTTAATGGAAACTTTGATGGATGAGGTGATGATCAATAACGATGGTGGCGTAACTGTCTTCATGACAAAGTATGTCACTAGGGAGCAGGTGGAGAAAAATGTCGAAAGAATCACTACATAAATCTTCATCTAAAGAAGATGTACTTAAGTGGATTGAATTGTACCAGTCAACGGAGGATGATGAAGCACAAACCAATTTAGTGATTCATTATCGATATCTAGTTGAATCTATAGCTCGTAAATATTCGAATGGTAAATCTTATTATGATGATATTGTTCAAGTAGGGATGCTGGGATTGTTAGGTGCAATAAGACGTTTTGATCCGAATGTTGGTCGTAGTTTTGAAGCTTTTGCCGTGCCAACAATTGTTGGGGAAATCAAACGTTTTTTACGTGATAAAACATGGGATGTACATGTGCCTAGACGTATAAAGGAACTTGGGCCGAGGATTAAATCAACTGTGGAGGCGCTGACAATTGAATTACAGCGTTCTCCATCCATTAAAGATATTGCTGAACGATTAGAAGTAGCAGAGGAAGAGGTACTAGAAGCTATGGAAATGAGCCGTAGTTATCAAGCTCTTTCTATGGACCATTCGATAGAGTCAGACTCAGACGGTAGTACAGTCACGTTATTCGATATTTTGGGCAGGGAAGACGATGGCTATGAAATGACCAATAAACGAATGATTGTTTCAGAGGCGCTGGTTGTGTTGAATGAGAGGGAAAAACAAATTATTCAGCTTACATATCTAGAGCAACTTAGTCAAAAAGAAGCTGGAGAACGATTAGGGATTTCTCAAATGCATGTATCGAGGATACAAAGGAAAGCAATAAAGAAATTACAAGAGGCTATTCTAGCAAGTGGCGGTGTTTCGCTCTAATCTTTCATGGGTGTTTAATGAAAAATACCTTTAAAATGAATGGAAATAGTCTACTCATATTCGTCTGAGTAGACTATTTTTTTGCATTTTTAGTAAAGTGTAATGGTAAAATGAAAAGAAAAAGGTAGTGATGATGTGGAGCAAAAGCAAATGTTACAGCTCATTGCAAAGGATGTAGCAGTCAAACCAGGGCAAGTAGAAGCTGTTATTAACTTATTAGAAGAGGGAAATACGGTACCATTTATTGCGCGCTATCGAAAAGAGGTTACAGGATCACTCGATGAGGTGCAAATTAAAGCTGTAGAAGATCGTTATCACTACATACAGCAACTTGAACAACGAAAAGAAGAAGTTATACGATTAATCCAAGAGCAAGAAAAGCTTACACCAGAATTAGAGCAGGCTATTCTTTCTGCAACAATCTTACAACGTGTTGAGGATTTATATAGACCATATAAGCAAAAACGACGTACAAAGGCGACGATTGCAAAAGAGAAAGGTTTAGAGCCTCTTGCAGATCTCCTGTTAGCATTTAGTGATGATGCATTAGAGCAATTAGCAACTGACTTTGTGGACAACGAACAAGTTGCTAATACGGAAGAAGCCCTGATAGGAGCTCGAGATATATTAGCAGAACGTTTTGCGGACGATGCCTCTATTCGTGAAAAAATCCGAGCTTATTCATGGAAAGATGGAATTCTTGTGACGTCTGTGAAAAATACAGAAATCGACGAGAAAAATGTTTTTGAAATGTATTACGAATATGAAGAGCCTGTTAGTCGCATTGTACCACACCGTATTTTAGCGATAAACCGAGGAGAGAAAGAAGAAATCTTAAAGGTTTCTATTCATGTGCCGGTGGATCGAGTATTAATGATTATGTGGAAAGAATGGATACCTGCAACTGGTTCGTCTCCTGCTATTGCAGAAGTTAAACTAGCAATCGAGGATTCGTACAAGCGTTTAATTCAGCCTTCAATTGAGAGGGAATTACGAAACGAGCTTACAGAAAAAGCTGAGGCACAGGCTATTCATATTTTTTCCGAAAATTTACGTAACCTATTGCTACAACCACCTATGAAAGGTAAATATGTTTTAGGGGTTGATCCAGCTTACCGTACAGGTTGCAAGCTGGCGGTTGTAGATGAAACTGGGAAAATGCTTGAGGTTACAGCTATTTACCCACATCCACCGAAACCAGATGTGGCAAAATCCAAAGCTATTGTAAAAGGAATTTTGGCAAAGTATCCAATAAGTATAATTGCCATTGGTAATGGTACAGCATCTCGAGAGACAGAACAATTTATCGCGGATGTATTAAATGAACTTACTACTGACATAGCCTATGTGATTGTCAATGAAGCGGGGGCGTCTGTTTATTCAGCGTCTGAAATTGCACGTACAGAATTTCCTGATTTACAGGTTGAACAACGTAGTGCTGTCTCCATTGCACGTCGCTTACAGGATCCTTTATCAGAGTTAGTGAAAATTGAACCAAAAGCTGTGGGTGTAGGTCAGTATCAGCATGATGTTTCTCAAAAAAAATTAAATGAATCGCTATCTTTTATAGTAGAAACAGCTGTTAACCAAGTTGGTGTAGATGTAAATACGGCTTCATCATCACTCTTACAATATGTTTCTGGTCTATCAAAAACTGTTGCAGAGAATATCGTAAAGACGCGAGAGGAAAATGGTCAATTTACTACACGTGCGCAATTAAAGAAGATTCCAAGGTTAGGCGCCAAAACGTATGAACAAGCTATTGGTTTCCTACGTGTCCCAGAAGCAAAAAATCCGTTTGATGCTACAGGTATTCATCCTGAGAGCTATGCCCTTGCTGAGCAAGTATTAGCAGAGGCTCAAATAGATAAAAAAGAGTTAGGGACACAGAAGGCAGAGGATGCTATTGCAGCACTAAATATCCAAAAATTAAGTGATGTGCTTGGAGTAGGAGTTGTGACAATTCAAGATATCGTGGATACCTTAATGAAACCTAGTCGTGACCCACGTGATGCATTCCCACAACCATTGCTTAAGACTGATGTATTAAAAATGGAAGATTTAAAAGTAGGTATGGAATTGCAGGGGACGGTAAGAAATGTAGTAGATTTCGGCGCATTTGTTGACATTGGCGTGAAGCAAGATGGACTTGTGCATATTTCTAAACTCCAAAATAAACGTATTAAGCATCCATTAGAAGTTGTGGCACTTGGGGATATTGTAACTGTCTGGGTTGAACAAATAGATGTAACGAAAGGGCGTATCTCTTTAACGATGCTCCCTCCTAAAAATCAAGCATTAGTTTGAGTACTAAATTTTTGCCACACTGTCTATACTACGCAGTGTGGTATTCTTGTTGTTAGAGGTGATTACTATGGACAATCAAGAATTACAAGAGCTTGTTCGTCGCTTATCTTTAGAAAACTTTCAGAGGCCTTTTCTGCATCAAGCCTACTTTAATCCGAGATTACGGTCAACGGGAGGACGATATCTTTTACAATCCCATAATATTGAGATTAATCCTAAAGCCTATGAGTTATACGGTTTGAAAGAGATTCATGGTATTGTTTTACACGAATTATGCCATTATCACCTACATATTGAAGGTAAAGGGTATCAGCATCGAGATAAAGATTTTAGAGAATTATTAAGGAAAGTAGATGCCCCTCGATTTTGCGCAGTTTTACATGTCCCGAAAGCTACAGTTAAAAAACAACGACGACGCTATACATATACTTGTGTCAATTGCCACCAATTATATATACGGAAAATAAAAATGAATGTTGAAAGGTATTGTTGCAGTAAGTGTTTGGGGAAATTAAAATTAGTAGAGTAAAAAAAGTTTAAAAAATAGTTGACGTTTTGTTGAGTTGTCCCTATAATAGTAAAAGTCGACAAGATAACGACGACAACATAACATGAATTATTCCGAAGTAGCTCAGTTGGTAGTAGCACCTGACTGTTAATCAGGTTGTCGCAGGTTCGAGTCCTGCCTTCGGAGCCATGGCCCCTTGGTCAAGTGGTTAAGACACCGCCCTTTCACGGCGGTAACACGGGTTCGAATCCCGTAGGGGTCATTTTTCATAATTTAATGTAAATAATATTTTGGTCCCGTGGTGTAGCGGTTAACATGCCTGCCTGTCACGCAGGAGATCGCCGGTTCGATCCCGGTCGGGACCGCCACTTATTGGGGTATAGCCAAGCGGTAAGGCAACGGATTTTGATTCCGTCATGCCTAGGTTCGAATCCTAGTACCCCAGCCATTCATTTCTTAATTCGAGCCATTAGCTCAGTTGGTAGAGCATCTGACTTTTAATCAGAGGGTCGAAGGTTCGAGTCCTTCATGGCTCATCTCTTTAAGAAAAAGAGTTGACTTTTTGAATTATCATAGTATAATAAAAAAGTTACTAATTGAATGCGGTCGTGGCGGAACGGCAGACGCGCTAGGTTGAGGGCCTAGTGGGGGCAACCCCGTGGAGGTTCAAGTCCTCTCGGCCGCACCAAGTCAATTAATTAATTTCATATGCGCCCGTAGCTCAATTGGATAGAGCGTCTGACTACGGATCAGAAGGTTGTGGGTTCGACTCCTGCCGGGCGCGCCATTTTTAAGAAAATATATGCGGGTGTAGTTTAATGGTAAAACCTCAGCCTTCCAAGCTGATGTCGTGAGTTCGATTCTCATCACCCGCTCCAAAAAAAGTGTTGACAACCTCTTGGTTGTATGGTAAATTTAAATAGTTGTCCAAAAGGGCGATGACATGAACCTTGAAAACTGAACAAGCAAAACGTAATCAATAAAGTTTTAAGTAGCTAGCTTCGGTTAGTGAACAAAACAAAAATTTTGGACATCAAACATGATGCCAGCAAAACAATTTGAGCTAATCAAATTTCTTTTATGGAGAGTTTGATCCTGGCTCAGGACGAACGCTGGCGGCGTGCCTAATACATGCAAGTCGAGCGAACAGAAAAGGAGCTTGCTCCTTTGACGTTAGCGGCGGACGGGTGAGTAACACGTGGGCAACCTACCCTATAGTTTGGGATAACTCCGGGAAACCGGGGCTAATACCGAATAATCTCTTTTGCTTCATGGTGAAAGACTGAAAGACGGTTTCGGCTGTCGCTATAGGATGGGCCCGCGGCGCATTAGCTAGTTGGTGAGGTAACGGCTCACCAAGGCGACGATGCGTAGCCGACCTGAGAGGGTGATCGGCCACACTGGGACTGAGACACGGCCCAGACTCCTACGGGAGGCAGCAGTAGGGAATCTTCCACAATGGGCGAAAGCCTGATGGAGCAACGCCGCGTGAGTGAAGAAGGTTTTCGGATCGTAAAACTCTGTTGTAAGGGAAGAACAAGTACAGTAGTAACTGGCTGTACCTTGACGGTACCTTATTAGAAAGCCACGGCTAACTACGTGCCAGCAGCCGCGGTAATACGTAGGTGGCAAGCGTTGTCCGGAATTATTGGGCGTAAAGCGCGCGCAGGCGGTCCTTTAAGTCTGATGTGAAAGCCCACGGCTCAACCGTGGAGGGTCATTGGAAACTGGGGGACTTGAGTGCAGAAGAGGAAAGTGGAATTCCAAGTGTAGCGGTGAAATGCGTAGAGATTTGGAGGAACACCAGTGGCGAAGGCGACTTTCTGGTCTGTAACTGACGCTGAGGCGCGAAAGCGTGGGGAGCAAACAGGATTAGATACCCTGGTAGTCCACGCCGTAAACGATGAGTGCTAAGTGTTAGGGGGTTTCCGCCCCTTAGTGCTGCAGCTAACGCATTAAGCACTCCGCCTGGGGAGTACGGTCGCAAGACTGAAACTCAAAGGAATTGACGGGGGCCCGCACAAGCGGTGGAGCATGTGGTTTAATTCGAAGCAACGCGAAGAACCTTACCAGGTCTTGACATCCCGTTGACCACTGTAGAGATATAGTTTCCCCTTCGGGGGCAACGGTGACAGGTGGTGCATGGTTGTCGTCAGCTCGTGTCGTGAGATGTTGGGTTAAGTCCCGCAACGAGCGCAACCCTTGATCTTAGTTGCCATCATTTAGTTGGGCACTCTAAGGTGACTGCCGGTGACAAACCGGAGGAAGGTGGGGATGACGTCAAATCATCATGCCCCTTATGACCTGGGCTACACACGTGCTACAATGGACGATACAAACGGTTGCCAACTCGCGAGAGGGAGCTAATCCGATAAAGTCGTTCTCAGTTCGGATTGTAGGCTGCAACTCGCCTACATGAAGCCGGAATCGCTAGTAATCGCGGATCAGCATGCCGCGGTGAATACGTTCCCGGGCCTTGTACACACCGCCCGTCACACCACGAGAGTTTGTAACACCCGAAGTCGGTGAGGTAACCTTTTGGAGCCAGCCGCCGAAGGTGGGATAGATGATTGGGGTGAAGTCGTAACAAGGTAGCCGTATCGGAAGGTGCGGCTGGATCACCTCCTTTCTAAGGATTATTTCGGAATACAAACCTTGGGTTTGTAAGATTACGTTTTGCGTTCAGTTTTGAAGGTTCATTCTATCTGAATGAAACACTTCAAAACTTGTTCTTTGAAAACTGGATAAAACGACATTGAAATTGTAACAAACACATTTATTTTTTAAGTTTTTTATAGGCTTAATAACTTGGTTAAGTTATTAAGGGCGCACGGCGAATGCCTTGGCACTAGGAGCCGAAGAAGGACGGCACTAACACCGATATGCTTCGGGGAGCTGTAAGTGAGCTTTGATCCGGAGATTTCCGAATGGGGGAACCCACTACGTTTAATCGCGTAGTATCTTGACGTGAATACATAGCGTCTTGAAGGCAGACCCAGGGAACTGAAACATCTAAGTACCTGGAGGAAGAGAAAGAAAAATCGATTCCCTGAGTAGCGGCGAGCGAAACGGGAAGAGCCCAAACCAAGAGGCTTGCCTCTTGGGGTTGTAGGACACTCTATACGGAGTTACAAAAGAGCGAGTTAGATGAAGCGACTTGGAAAGGTCCGCCAGAGCAGGTAAAAGCCCTGTAGTCGAAAGTTCGTTCTCTCCTGAGTGGATCCTGAGTACGGCGGAACACGTGAAATTCCGTCGGAATCCGGGAGGACCATCTCCCAAGGCTAAATACTACCTAGTGACCGATAGTGAACCAGTACCGTGAGGGAAAGGTGAAAAGCACCCCGGAAGGGGAGTGAAAGAGATCCTGAAACCGTGTGCCTACAAGTAGTTAGAGCCCGTTAATGGGTGATAGCGTGCCTTTTGTAGAATGAACCGGCGAGTTACGATTACGTGCGAGGTTAAGCTTTAGAAGGCGGAGCCGCAGCGAAAGCGAGTCTGAATAGGGCGAAATAGTACGTGGTCGTAGACCCGAAACCAGGTGATCTACCCATGTCCAGGGTGAAGGTGAGGTAACACTTACTGGAGGCCCGAACCCACGCACGTTGAAAAGTGCGGGGATGAGGTGTGGGTAGCGGAGAAATTCCAATCGAACTTGGAGATAGCTGGTTCTCTCCGAAATAGCTTTAGGGCTAGCCTCGTGATGAGAATACTGGAGGTAGAGCACTGTTTGGACTAGGGGGCCATCCCGGTTTACCGAATTCAGACAAACTCCGAATGCCAGATATTTATACACGGGAGTCAGACTGCGAGTGATAAGATCCGTAGTCAAAAGGGAAACAGCCCAGACCACCAGCTAAGGTCCCAAAGTAATCGTTAAGTGGAAAAGGATGTGGCGTTGCACAGACAACCAGGATGTTGGCTTAGAAGCAGCCATCATTTAAAGAGTGCGTAATAGCTCACTGGTCGAGTGACGCTGCGCCGAAAATGTATCGGGGCTAAACGATTCACCGAAGCTGTGGATTGACATCTACGATGTCAGTGGTAGGAGAGCGTTCTAAGTGCGTTGAAGTCAGATCGGAAGGACTGGTGGAGCGCTTAGAAGTGAGAATGCCGGTATGAGTAGCGAAAGACGGGTGAGAATCCCGTCCACCGTATGACTAAGGTTTCCTGAGGAAGGCTCGTCCGCTCAGGGTTAGTCGGGACCTAAGCCGAGGCCGATAGGCGTAGGCGATGGACAACAGGTTGATATTCCTGTACCACCTCCTCACCGTTTGAGAAATGGGGGGACGCAGTAGGATAGGGTAAGCGCGCCGTTGGTTGTGCGCGTCCAAGCAGTAAGGCGTGTGTGTAGGCAAATCCGCACACTGTAACGTTGAGCTGTGATGGCGAGTCCGTATGGACGAAGTTCCTGATTTCACACTGCCAAGAAAAGCCTCTATCGAGGTGAGAGGTGCCCGTACCGCAAACCGACACAGGTAGTCGAGGAGAGAATCCTAAGGTGTGCGAGAGAACTCTCGTTAAGGAACTCGGCAAAATGACCCCGTAACTTCGGGAGAAGGGGTGCTCTTGAGCGTGCAAGCGCATGAGAGCCGCAGTGAATAGGCCCAGGCGACTGTTTAGCAAAAACACAGGTCTCTGCAAAACCGTAAGGTGACGTATAGGGGCTGACGCCTGCCCGGTGCTGGAAGGTTAAGAGGAGTGGTTAGCGCAAGCGAAGCTGCGAATTGAAGCCCCAGTAAACGGCGGCCGTAACTATAACGGTCCTAAGGTAGCGAAATTCCTTGTCGGGTAAGTTCCGACCCGCACGAAAGGCGTAACGATCTGGGCACTGTCTCAACGAGAGACTCGGTGAAATTATAGTACCTGTGAAGATGCAGGTTACCCGCGACAGGACGGAAAGACCCCGTGGAGCTTTACTGTAGCCTGATATTGAATTTTGGTACAACTTGTACAGGATAGGTAGGAGCCAGAGATCTCGGAGCGCCAGCTTCGAAGGAGGCGTCGGTGGGATACTACCCTGGTTGTATTGAAATTCTAACCCATGCCCCTTAGCGGGGCAGGAGACAGTGTCAGGCGGACAGTTTGACTGGGGCGGTCGCCTCCTAAAAGGTAACGGAGGCGCCCAAAGGTTCCCTCAGAATGGTTGGAAATCATTCGTAGAGTGTAAAGGCACAAGGGAGCTTGACTGCGAGACCTACAAGTCGAGCAGGGTCGAAAGACGGGCTTAGTGATCCGGTGGTTCCGCATGGAAGGGCCATCGCTCAACGGATAAAAGCTACCCCGGGGATAACAGGCTTATCTCCCCCAAGAGTCCACATCGACGGGGAGGTTTGGCACCTCGATGTCGGCTCATCGCATCCTGGGGCTGTAGTCGGTCCCAAGGGTTGGGCTGTTCGCCCATTAAAGCGGTACGCGAGCTGGGTTCAGAACGTCGTGAGACAGTTCGGTCCCTATCCGTCGTGGGCGTAGGAAATTTGAGAGGAGCTGTCCTTAGTACGAGAGGACCGGGATGGACACACCGCTGGTGTACCAGTTGTCTTGCCAAAGGCATCGCTGGGTAGCTATGTGTGGACGGGATAAGTGCTGAAAGCATCTAAGCATGAAGCCCCCCTCAAGATGAGATTTCCCATTACGCAAGTAAGTAAGATCCCTCAAAGACGATGAGGTAGATAGGTTCGAGGTGGAAGTGTGGTGACACATGGAGCTGACGAATACTAATCGATCGAGGACTTAACCAAAAAAGTTTGAAACATTCAATGTATCGTTTATCCAGTTTTGAAAGAGCAAATCTTTCAATTAAATACAAAGTCTAGTGATGATGGCAAAGAGGTCACACCCGTTCCCATACCGAACACGGAAGTTAAGCTCTTTAGCGCCGATGGTAGTTGGGGGCTTCCCCCTGTGAGAGTAGGACGTCGCTAGGCAAACAAAACAGTCAGCTGTGTGTTGGCTGTTTTTTCTTTTATAAAAAGAGTAAGTACAAAGAATTTATTGTACTTACTCTTTAAAACATTTGTTATATATCAAAGTAAGCAGCTAAACTTCTTTAATGATATCTCCATATAAAACATCACTTTAATGGGCTATAAAATAATGAGTTCCTTAGGAGAGTGAGTGATGACTTCCACACCTTCTTTTGTAACGATAACATCATCCTCGATTCGAACACCACCTACATTAGGTATATAAATACCCGGTTCGACAGTTAGTACCATATTTTCTTCTAACATGTCTTTACATATGGTAGACATAAATATGTTTTCATGGATATCTAAGCCTATACCATGTCCTGCACCGTGACCGTAATTTTGTCCATATCCCTTTTTAGTAATGTAGTCTCGTGAATAACTATCGGCCTCTTGTCCAGTTATACCAGCCTTCATATTGGAAAGGGCATGCTGTAAGGCACCATAAACTATTTGATATACTTCTTTTAATTGCTCTAATGGTTCTCCAACAGCAATCGTTCTTGTCATATCAGAACGATAACCTCGGTAGTAAGCACCAAAATCCATTGTCAACATATCACCTTGCTTCACTATTTTAGAGGATGCTACACCATGTGGGAGTGCTGAACGATGGCCAGAAGCAATAATCATATCGAAGGCTGCACCTGTTGCACCATTTTTTCGCATATGAGACTCTAATTCATAGGCAATATCAAGTTCTGAAATACCTGGTTTGATGAATGTCAGAATATGATTAAACGCCTCATCGGAAATCCATGCTGCTTTCTTAATTATTTCAATTTCTTCTGGTGTTTTAATCATCCGTAAATCTTCTACAATAGTAGGCATTGGTTTTAATATAGCTGTCAATTTGCTCTTCATTAATTGATAGCTAAAATAAGTTACATGATGTTGCTCAAAACCAACAGTTTGAATTAATTCCTGTTCAAGAATTTCCTGAATGGTTTCATATAAATGGTTGCGATCAATCTCTAGTACTTCAAAGGTGTCACACTGATTTGTTGCTTGCTGAGTGTAGCGGAAGTCTACTAATAAAAGTGCGCGTGTCTTTGTTACAATAACTGTACCTGCACTACCTGTAAAACCTGTTAGATAGCGACGATTTTGAGCATTTGTGATAATAATTGCATCGGTATTGTGGAGCTGTAAGGCTGCTTGTAATTGTTCTAATTTTGACATGTTATGTTTCCCCCTTCAAAGTTAAATATACTGCAAAATTTGCATCATGTTTAGAGCTTATATGAAATTAGATGTTGATTATGTGGAAAATGCATTGCAGGATAACCTCTATCCTAGATTAAAGAGTGTTGGAAAATATATTAAAAAAATGTGAAAAAAGATATTGTATATCTATATTTTCTATGATATATTTATAAATGTCTTAAAGAGGTCCCGTGGTGTAGCGGTTAACATGCCTGCCTGTCACGCAGGAGATCGCCGGTTCGATCCCGGTCGGGACCGCCATTTAAATTGTTATTACAGTCCTTATGATTTTACATCATAGGGACTTTTTTGTATGTGATTGGAGTATGGATCCAATTCATCTTTCAGGAGTTTATCAGTAAATTAAGTAGAAATTACATGACAAATGAATAATGTCGAAAGGATCAACACTGCCTAGTAGAAACACAGAGGCTAAAAGCATAACATTCTGTGAAGTATTTGAGACCAACTTCCCTTTATTATTTCATAAACAACATCTATTTCCCTAAAACATATCAAGTGTATCTAAAAAATGGCTTAAATCGCTGTGAAATGATCGATAATATTGCCATAAACATAGCGAATTTCATATATTTAACATTATCTAAAAATAGTAAAAATTACCGATAAATGATAGCGTTTCTATAAGGTAAAATTAGAGATGTTTCTAATATAAAGATTAGGGGTAAAAAAGTAGAAGTAATCGGATTGGCTACGGAGGTGTTTATATGAGCAAAGATTATTCTTTTAAAAGTATTTATTTCCCTTTGCTTATTGGTTCCATGATAATGATGGTAGGCTGTGGAGATCCTATTATGGAGATTGAAGAATCAAATGCGTATCACTGGCAAAAAAATATGAACGAAGTAGAATTTGAGAAATTAAAAAATGATATGTCATATATTGAAGTAGTAGAAGCAGCAGGCGGCGCAGGTAAAAAAATCAAAAATAATGAATATCGTTGGAATGATGAAATCTTGATGACACAGGCCTATATAGTAAAATTTAAGGATGATAAACTAATTGGCAAAGAAATCATAGCAGTGAAAGGTCATTCAAACAGATAAATAGTTGTCACGTCTTTGTAAAAGAAGGCGTGTTTTTTTATTTAAATGGCTACCATGTCATAAAATTAGGCTTTTTAACGAAGATAATCTATGTAGGATATAATGATATTGGATGCTTTGAACATTTTCGCTAGTTTAGGTAAACTAGAGGTAATGTAGTGATGAGAGGAAAAATGAGAATGTATGAAATAATCATGAATTCAGTTGATGATACAGAGCGTTTTGCCGTGACACTTGCAAAATTACTAGAAGCTCAAGATACAATTACATTAGAAGGAGATTTGGGTGCAGGCAAGACAACGTTTACGAAGGCCTTAGCAAAAGGGCTTGGTGTGAAAAGAACGGTCAACAGTCCAACATTTACAATCATTAAACAGTATGAAGGACGTTTACCCTTCAATCATTTAGATGTTTATCGTTTGGCTGAAAGTGACGAGGACCTTGGTTGGGATGAATTATTTTATGGAGATGCAGTATCAGTGGTAGAGTGGGCGCATTTAATAGAACAGGATTTGCCACGGAATCGATTAGCGATAGAGATTTATCGAATCGGAGACAATGAACGACGATTTGTGTTAATACCTAGTGGGGAACGCTATGAGGCACTATGTGAGGAGCTAATGAAATGATTTGGTTAGGAATAGAAACAGCGAATACACCACTTTCCGTTGCTATTGTGAGGGATGGAAAAGTGGTAGCTGAGCTGGTACAAAATATAAAATTAACACATTCAGCAGGCGCAATGCCCGCTATTGAAGAGGTATTAGCAAGAGCAGGTTTGAAGGCAGGCGACTTGGATGTTATTGCAGTGTCTGAAGGGCCAGGTTCGTATACAGGGGTCCGTATAGGTGTAACATTAGCGAAAACCCTAGCATGGACATTACAGATACCTTTAGTTGGTGTCTCTAGCTTAAAAGCATTAGCTGCAAATGCTACCCTTTATAATGGATTAATTTGTCCAATTTTTGATGCAAGAAGAGATAATGTTTATACAGCTGTTTATCAAGGAGTGACTCTAGAGGCTCTTGTGGAGGATCATCATGCACATATCGCTGATTTATTAGAGCGTTTAAGGGCATTAGATGCACCTATTTTATTTGTAGGAACAGATGTGGGCTTATTTTGGGATAACATTGTAGAGGAGCTTGGCGATAACGCTTTTCGTGCACCTTTTAGTCTTGACTTGCCACGTGCAACGGAAGTTATTCGTGTAGGAACTAAAGTGGAATTACCGAGTGTTGAAGCTACTCATCACTTTGTCCCACAATATAAACGAATTGCAGAGGCTGAAGCAAATTGGCTGAAAGAACAGAAGGAGAAAGAACATGAGTAGTGATGTAACTTATCGTAAAATGGTTTCTGATGATGTACCAGCAGTTTATGAAATTGAAGTAGCTTCATTTCCTGTACCTTGGACGTTGGATTCCTTTTACTATGAAGTACATGAAAATCAGTATGCCCATTATGTGCTGGCTGTTGATGCAAGTGGAAGTATTATTGGTTTTTGCGGGATGTGGATGGTTATAGATGCAGCCCAAATTACGAATGTAGCTGTTATTGAGGCAGCTCGTGGACGAGGTATAGGCGAGGGATTAATGCGTGAGGCAATGCAAATAGCTCGTTTACATGGAATGGAGGTTATGACATTGGAGGTACGAGTAACGAACACAGTTGCACAAAATCTTTATCGTAAGCTCCAATTCCAAGATGGTGGTATACGGAAAGGCTATTATACGGATAACGGGGAGGATGCCCTTGTCATGTGGGTGAATTTATAATGAATAATGGATTGATATTAGCAATAGAATCAAGCTGTGATGAAACAGCTGCAGCGATTATACGAAATGGTCATGAAATCGTGTCGAATGTTGTTGCTTCTCAAATAGAGAGTCATAAGCGATTTGGTGGCGTTGTTCCTGAAATTGCATCACGCCATCACGTTGAACAAATTACGATGGTAATTGAAGAAGCATTAGCTCAAGCAAATTTAAAGCCGGTAGATTTGGATGCGGTTGCTGTTACAGAGGGTCCGGGTCTTGTAGGGGCATTGTTGATTGGCATTAATGCAGCGAAGGCTTTTGCCTTTGCGAATAACCTACCAATTGTAGGTGTGCATCATATTGCAGGGCATATTTATGCCAATGCGCTTGTTCAGCCGATGGAGTTCCCTTTATTAGCACTAGTAGTTTCAGGCGGTCATACAGAGCTTGTCTATATGAAGGAACATGGCTCTTTTGAGGTCATTGGTGAAACAAGAGATGATGCAGCTGGTGAAGCTTATGATAAAGTGGCGCGTGTTTTAAATTTACCTTATCCTGGTGGGCCACATATTGATCGTCTTGCTCATGAGGAAGGAGAGGCTGTTCCTTTTCCAAGAGTATGGTTGGAAGAGGATTCATATGATTTTAGCTTTAGCGGTTTAAAATCAGCTGTCATCAATTATAAACATAATATGGATCAACGAGGTGAAGCTATTTCACCAGCAGCTGTCGCCAAGGGCTTTCAGGAAAGTGTTGTTGAAGTACTGACTGCTAAGACATTACGTGCTGCTCGCGAATATCAGGTGAAACAGGTTATTGCAGCTGGAGGTGTAGCAGCAAATAAGGGGTTGCGAATTTCTTTGGAGACTGTATTTGAAGAGGAAGGTATCCCGTTTTTTGTACCGCCGCTTAAATTGTGTACTGATAATGCGGCAATGATTGGCGCAGCAGCTATGCCGATGTTTGAGGCTGGTATTCGAGGAAACTTAATGATGAATGGACGTCCAGGAATGGAGTTAAAATCCTGGGTATAGTGTAAGAAAGAGGTATCTATATTTTTAGATATCTCTTTTTTTAATTGTCGAATAATTGTTGATAAAAAAGAACCGTGCTAAGGGAATAGTCAGTAGAGGCATCACAATTGACAAATTTTTCAGAAAATTATCCACAGGTAAAGGAGCGAATTAAATGGCGAACACGCGTACTTATGCACAAATTGTTGATAACTTGTGTATAACTTGTGATTATTCAATATATAGTAGCTGGTTTTATACGATAGAATGTGGATAAAATAAATTTTCATTGTGGACAATGTGGAAAACTCTGTTGATATGTTGGTACTACTAGATTTGTAGTGTTAATAAAACTGTGGGCATTTTTTGTCGAAAAATAGCACTTGACCAATATATATGAAAAATGAAGACAAGTAAAGAAAAAGCCATGTGACCTTTCACATGGCTTACATCATTTACATACTAATATTTTCAAGTTCTTCATTTAACTCAAGCCATTCTAATTCTAATAGCTCATGCTGTTCTTTAGCAGTTGCTAATTCTGCTTGAAGCATTGAAATTTTTTCATGGTCGGTAAAAATGGCAGAGTCACAAAGAGCTTCTTCTAGTCTTGCAACAATAGCAGATGTTTCTTGCATCTTGCTTTCTAAATCTTCAATCGTACGTCTAATTTGACGTTCACGCTTTTTTGCTTCTTTATCAATTTTTGATGTAGAGGTTTTATCAGGTAGGTCTTGCTGTACTTGTGGTTGGGAGGCAGCCTTCATTTGTGCTAGCTCCAATAGTTCCTGCTTTTTCTCAACGTAATAATCGTAGTCACCTAAATATTCAAATGAACCCGTTCCAGATAACTCCACCACTTTTGTTGCGATACGATTAATGAAGTAGCGGTCGTGTGAGACAAATAGAAGCGTACCTGGATAATCAATCAAGGCATTTTCTAATACCTCTTTGCTATCTAAGTCCAAATGATTGGTAGGCTCATCTAGAATTAAGAAATTAGCCTTTTGCATCATTAGCTTTGCGAGTGCAAGGCGTGCTTTTTCACCGCCCGATAAAGAGGATACAGCTTTATCCACATCTTCACCACTAAAAAGAAAACGCCCTAATACAGTTCGAATATCTTTTTCGTTCATGAGTGGCCATTCATCCCATAATTCTTTTAGGACACTCTTATTGCTCGATAGCTTTGCTTGCTCTTGATCATAGTAGCCGATTTGTACATTCGTACCATAACGAATACTACCTCCAAGAGGGGATAAATCTTTTACAATTGTTTTTAATAATGTCGATTTACCAACTCCGTTTGGGCCAACAAGGGCAATACGATCCTCACGAAAAGTGTGGAGGTTTATCCCACTAGAAATGGTACGATCGTTATAACCTATCGTTAATTCATCAACAGATAAAACATCATTTCCACTTTGACGTTCAATCGTGAAACCGAAACTAGCGGATTTCTCATCACCATCTGGCGATTCCATCCACTCGGTACGTTCAAGCATTTTACGTCGACTTTGTGCCATTTTTGTTGTAGAAGCACGTGCAATATTTTTTTGGATAAAATCCTCTAGCTTGGCCTTTTCATCTTGCTGACGTTCATAGAGTTTGACATCACGCTCATAATTTTTAGCTTTTTCATCTAAATATGCACTATAATTACCCGGGTATTTGGTAACGCGATGACGAGATACTTCGTAGACAATAGAAACGACTTGGTCTAAGAAGTAGCGGTCATGGGAAACAATTAAAATAGCGCCTTCATAGCCCTTTAAATAGGATTCCAACCAAGATAGTGTTTCGATATCTAAATGGTTCGTTGGCTCATCGAGAATTAAAAGATCTGGTTTACTAAGTAAGAGCTTAGCAAGTGCTAAACGTGTGCGCTGTCCACCAGATAAGGAACTGATGGGTTTGTCATAGTCTTCGGAATAAAATTGCATACCATGAAGGACTGACCGTATGTCTGATTCATATTGATAGCCACCTGCATCTTTAAACGTATGCTGTAATTGATCGTATTCCGACATAACTTTCGCATACATAGTAGGGTTTTCATAGACAGTGGGATCAGCCATTTGTTGTTCAAGTGAGCGTAGCAGCTGTTCTTGGGCTAAAAGAGATTCAAATATAGTCATCATTTCATTCCAAATTGTTAGCGTAGAGTTTAATCCTGCATGTTGCTCTAAATAGCCTATTTGAATATCCTTTGGGATAATGATATCACCTGAATCATAAGACATTTGACCAGCAATTATTTTTAATAAAGTAGATTTACCTGCACCGTTTCGTCCTACTAAGGCAACACGGTCACGGTGTTGAACTTCTAATTTAACACCACTTAAAATTTCATCTGCAAGAAAGGATTTAGTTAGTTGATTGACCTGTAAAACAATCATTCTTGACACCTCAATTCTACCTTAGTGTAATGGATGAACGATTTGCATGCAATGTCCGTGCTTTACTTATTCCTAGCAGTCATGTAAGATTGAAACGATTTCTTTTTAGTTAGCTGCGTATAAGGCGCCATTAACTAAAGAGAAATACAGCAGGGGATTGCAAAAATGTTGTATATTGTTAAGGATGAATGTATTAAAATTAGTAGTTAAAGACAGTAAAATTGATGGAGGTACATCATAAGGAGGAAAAAGTTTGAAACAAGAATTAAAAATTCCACAAGCCACTACAAAAAGACTTCCTCTTTACTATCGATTTATTCAAAACTTTGCACAAGAAGGTATGGAACGTATTTCGTCGAAGGAATTGAGTGAAGCGATGAAAATAGATTCTGCAACTATTCGCCGTGATTTTTCTTATTTTGGTGCACTTGGGAAAAAAGGTTATGGCTACGATGTGCAGCATCTATTACAATTTTTTAGCCAGACGCTTGATCAACATGAAACGACAAAAGTAGCGTTAATTGGTGTGGGGAATTTAGGCAGTGCATTATTAAAATATAATTTTCAAAAAAACCATAATACACATATTGTGGTAGCATTCGATTCAAAAGCACCGAAGGATGGCAAAATGATCAGTAACATTCCGGTTTTTCATCCAGATTTATTGGAAGAAAAATATGCAGAATACGGTGCAGAGCTTGCTATTTTAACCGTTTCACCACGCTCCGCTCAAAAAATGGCGGATCGCTTAGCAGCCATGAATGCAAAGGGAATTTTAAACTTTACGCCAGAGCGATTAACAGTACCTGATAGAATGCAGCTTTTAACCATCGATTTATCGGTAGAGTTGCAAGCGCTTATTTATTTAATTCGTAATCAGGAAGAGTGAAAACCATACATATTTTTTAGTGTAATTCACCGTTTCTGTCAAATAGATAATTTAAATAAAATGAGGTCAAATCAGTGAGTGTGACGAAAAACTTTCACATATAATTAGTTAGCAAAATGGCGAAATATGCGTTAAAATGATGGATATAAAGAGGAGGTGGCTGTAATGGGTGGTATTGGTCCTATGAGCCTCATTATTATCGGAGTTGTCGCGTTACTAATTTTTGGTCCTAAAAAGTTACCAGAGCTTGGTAAGGCATTTGGTTCAACACTACGTGAATTCAAAAATGCTACTAAAGGTTTAGCCGACGAAGATGATGATGATAAGAAAAAGAAAGAACTAGATAAGTAAGTTAGGATGTTTGAGGAATGAATCCAAAAGATCTAACTGTCATTGAGCATATAGAAGAATTAAGAAAACGGCTGTTCATTGTTGCCGTTTTCTTTGTTCTAGCTATGGCCGGCGCCTTTTTTGTCGCAAAGCCACTTGTAAAATACCTTCAAATGACTGGAGCCAAATATAATATAGAGCTTCATGCATTTGATGTAGTCACACCACTTGCAATTTATATACAAGTTGTTTTTATAATTGCATTTATTCTTTCATCACCCGTGTTGATGTATCAATTATGGTCGTTTATTAGCCCTGGATTAAGGGAAGTAGAGCGTAAAGCAACTCTAAGCTATATTCCGTATTCATTTTTATTGTTTCTTGCAGGGTTATCTTTTTCGTACTTTTTACTATTCCCATATGTCATCAAATTCATGATGAATTTATCGAATGATTTGGAGATACAGCAAACCATTGGTATACATGAGTATTTTACATTCTTGTTTAAGCTTACAATACCGTTCGGTTTCCTTTTCCAGTTGCCAATTGTTGTTTTATTCTTTTCACGAATTGGCATATTAAGTCCGGAATTACTAATTCGTATTCGTAAATATTCGTACTTCGGTTTATTTGTATGTGCTGCGATTATTGCACCACCTGAGTTGGCTTCGCATTTAATGGTTTCAGTTCCGCTGTTTATTTTGTATGAAATTAGTATTATGATTTCACGAATTGGCTATAAGAAATATCTTAAATCCGAAGAGATTCGATTAAAAGAAGAACAGGAAGCGGAGCAAAAGCGCCAGATTGAAGAAGCACTTGAGCAGCAACGACGACAAATAGAAGAATTGAATCAACAGTAATAAATAAAGCTCGGTGCCCTAAATGGGACACCGAGCTTTTGTGTTATTTTTGCATCTTACAAGCGCTTTACAAAAATTTATTGCATTTTTTCGAGTTCTTGAAGAAACTTTTGCAATGGTTCCGCATAGAATTGTACAAGTGTCACAAATCCATTAAGCATGACGTGTGCAATAATAGACGTCCAAATGCGCTTTGTTTTGTGATATAAAAAGGCGAAAATTAAACCACAGATGGTATAAAGCAAGATATGTGAGAAGTCGAAGTGGATAATCGCAAAGAAAATGGCACTCACAATTGCTGCCACCCAGAAATTTGTTGTTTGGACAAGCGAGCCAAAGATCACTCTACGGAAGACGAATTCTTCTAAGATTGGCCCGAATACAACAATTGCTAATATGGCGATGGGAGCACCTTTAGCTATCGCGACAATATCTGCAGTATTTTGTGAGCCTCCTTCAATACCGAAAACAGCCATCTCAATAGCTGCACCAATCATTTGTCCAAAGAACACTAGGAAGAAGCCGATGATTCCCCACACAATTGTAAGAGGTATCGTTTCTTTTTTTCCTTGATAAATGTTCCAAAATGCTTTATCTCGAGATGTAAGGATTAAGCTTAAAATGAGCGCTACAGCAAAACTTAAGGCAATATACCAACCTTGAGTAATAGGAGCTGCTTGTTCAGAAGCTAAACCCGTTACCTTCATGATGAGCTTATGGAACGGTAAGAGCAACCATCTGCTAGAGATTTGCATCAAGATATAAATCAGCAAAACATACAGGGCTGTTTTTTTATGTTTCGTTACTTTTTGAGAATTAGTCACAGTCAAAATCCTTTCCATTCATATGCTTCTTTTCTATTGTAGAGGAATATGGAAAGAAAACAAAATTTTTCGAAGTTCTGACTTGCAAAAAAAAGAGTGATTGATTATCATAATAATTGTGTTAGCACTCATTGATATAGAGTGCTAATAAATATCAACAATTATTTAACTATTAGGAGGTTGTTTCACTTGTTAAGACCACTAGGAGATCGTATTGTAATTGAACTAATCGAGGTAGAAGAAAAATCTGCATTCGGTATTGTACTACCTGACTCTGCAAAAGAAAAACCACAAGAAGGTAAAGTAGTAGCAGTTGGGACAGGTCGTGTATTAGAGAACGGGCAACGTGTAGAGCTTGACGTTAAAGTTGACGACCGCATTATTTTCTCTAAATACGCTGGCACAGAAGTTAAATTTGAAGGTAATGAATACCTAATTTTACGCGAAAGCGATATTCTTGCAATTATTGAATAAGAACTTTAAATGCACCTTACGTAAGGTGAATACTTATTGTTTGCATAACAAATGTGACAATAAGGTGAAATTGATATAAATATATTGAAGAAGCTTAACGAATATTCCATTTCAGGAGGGTAAATTCTCATGGCAAAAGATATTAAATTCTCAGAAGACGCTCGTTCATTAATGTTACAAGGTGTAGATAAATTAGCAAATGCAGTAAAAGTAACATTAGGACCAAAAGGACGTAATGTTGTTTTAGAAAAAAAATTCGGTTCACCACTTATTACAAATGATGGTGTGACAATCGCTAAAGAAATCGAACTAGAAAACCCATACGAAAACATGGGAGCAAAATTAGTAGCAGAAGTTGCTTCTAAGACAAACGAAATCGCTGGTGATGGTACAACTACAGCAACAGTATTAGCTCAAGCAATTATTCGTGAAGGCTTGAAAAACGTTACAGCTGGCGCAAATCCAGTAGGTATCCGTAAAGGTATCGATAAAGCAGTTGCTGCAGCACTTACTGAATTACACGCTATTTCTCGCCCAGTAAGCAATAAGGAAGAAATTGCACAAGTTGCTGCTATTTCTGCTGCTGATGATGAAGTTGGACAACTAATCGCTGAAGCAATGGAGCGCGTTGGTAACGATGGTGTTATTACAATTGAAGAATCAAAAGGCTTCACAACAGAGCTAGATGTAGTAGAGGGTATGCAGTTTGATCGTGGCTATGCGTCTCATTACATGGTAACTGATACAGATAAAATGGAAGCGGTTCTTGATAACCCATACATTTTAATTACTGATAAAAAAATTACAAACATTCAAGAAGTGTTACCATTATTAGAGCAAGTGGTACAACAAGGTCGTCCACTTTTAATGATTGCTGAAGATGTAGAAGGTGAAGCTCTTGCAACACTTGTTGTGAACAAACTTCGTGGTACATTTAATGCTGTAGCAGTAAAAGCACCAGGTTTCGGTGATCGACGTAAAGCAATGCTTGAAGATATTGCTATCCTGACAGGTGGACAAGTGATTACAGAAGAATTAGGCTTAGACCTAAAATCAGCTGATATTTCTGCACTTGGTCGTGCAGCAAAAGTTGTTGTAACAAAAGACAACACAACAATCGTTGAAGGTGTAGGCGGAGCAGACGCAATTGAATCACGCATTGGTCAAATTCGTGCACAACTTGCTGAAACTACTTCAGAGTTCGATAAAGAAAAATTACAAGAACGTCTTGCAAAATTAGCAGGCGGTGTAGCAGTTATCAAAGTTGGTGCTGCAACAGAAACAGAGCTGAAAGAGCGTAAACTTCGTATTGAGGATGCTTTAAACTCAACTCGTGCGGCTGTTGAAGAAGGTATCGTATCAGGTGGTGGTACAGCACTTCTTAACGTCTATGCAGCAGTGGAAAAAGCGGCTGAAGCAGTAGAAGGCGACGTATCTACAGGTGTGAAAATTGTTCTACGTGCTTTAGAAGAACCAGTTCGTCAAATTGCTAATAATGCTGGTCTTGAAGGCTCAATTATCGTAGATCGTCTAAAACGTGAAGAAGTTGGCATTGGTTTCAATGCAGCAACTGGCGAATGGGTAAACATGATGGAAGCAGGAGTAGTAGACCCAGCAAAAGTAACTCGCTCAGCTTTACAAAACGCAGCATCAGTTGCAGCCCTATTCTTAACAACAGAAGCGGTTGTAGCAGATATCCCTGAAGCAGCACCGGCAATGCCAGATATGAGCGGCATGGGCGGTATGCCAGGAATGATGTAAGATTTAGTTAGTCTATAAGCACAATCTTTTAAGTAATATGACCACTTTCCATAGTTTTATGGAAAGTGGTTTTTTATTTTGATTTTTTATTAGAACAGAGTTTAAATAAAAATCCTTAAATTTTCTTCAAATTTTCTTCGCTATATAATATCCGGAATTTACAATGAGCTGTTTTAATTTCTATCGGAACAATAATTTTAGCGAATTAAAACCCGCCAGTAGTGGAATATTTATCTACTGAATGTATGCATAATCTATAATTAAAAATTTTCCTGTTGTTTTTCAATGGATTATCACTTACAATACAAAATGAAAATGATAATCGTTATCATTAACTAAAAGTTTAACAGATAGAGGTGAAATTTTGGATAGACAGGAAGCTAACAGAATAGGAATGGGCAATATTTATTATGTTATTATCTTGCTTTTAATAGTCTCTATTTTAATATCTGCCGTTTTTTCTGTATCAATAGGACAAGTCAGCATTCCTTTCAAGCAATCGATGGATATTTTGCTACATACTATATCCAATGGAAAACTTGGAACACTTGATAGTGTGGAAAGTGAATCCTATTTGAATATTATTCTACAGGTCAGAATGCCGCGTGTGGTTTTTGCCTTATTGATTGGTGTCGGTCTTGCATTGTGTGGGGCTGTCATGCAGGCAGTTGTCCAAAACCCGCTTGCTGATCCATACATACTTGGTATTTCTTCAGGAGCGTCATTAGGTGCAACCTTTGCTATTCTAGTTGGTTTTGGGAGTAGTGCATTGTTAGCACAATTTGGAGTAGCCTTTGGTGCATTTGCAGGGGCGATGATTACCTCTATGGCAGTGCTTATCTTATCCAGCATTGGAGGTAAAGCAACCTCAGTAAAATTGGTTTTATCAGGGGTTGTTATCGGTGCATTATGTAGTTCGTTTTCGAGCCTTATCATCTTTTTTGCCAATAATGCAGAGGGCATTAAAACTGTTACGTTCTGGTCTATGGGGAGTTTAGCATCTGCCAGCTGGGACAAAACACCAATTTTAACAATCGTGATTGTACTAGGAGCTGCATTATTCCTTTTCCAACATCGTGTGCTAAACACAATGCTACTTGGGGATGAATCAGCTATCACCTTAGGGATCAATTTAAGTGCTTATCGTAAATTATATATGATTCTTACCTCGCTTATTACAGGAACGATGGTCGCTTATGCAGGTATGATCGGTTTTGTTGGTTTAATTATTCCACATATCACAAGAGGTATTTTCGGGGCAGATCACAAACGATTAATGTTAGGAACATTGCTCTTAGGAGGCCTTTTCATGATTTGGGCTGATATTCTGTCTAGAACAATAATCCAAAATGTGGAATTACCGATTGGTATTATTACTTCTGTCATTGGGTCACCATTATTTATCTATATGATTGTAAAAAAAGGTTACAACTTTGGAGGGTAGAACAATGGAATTAGTAGCAAAGGAAATAGAAGTAAAAATCGGCAAAAAGGAAATCGTAAAAAACGTATCCATTCATGTGAATAAGCAACAATTTGTGGGCTTAATCGGACCAAACGGATGCGGAAAATCAACTTTACTGAAAAGCATTTATAAAAGCCTAGTACCTCAAAAAGGGATGGTCTTCTTAGATGATTTAGATGTTTTAAAAAGCGCCGAAAAAAAGATTTCTCAACACTTAGGTGTAGTTGGACAATTCAATGAAATGCACTTTGATTTAACGGTACAACAAATGGTGATGTTAGGTAGAACACCTCATAAAAAAATGCTAGAGTCAGATAACCAAAAGGATTTTGACATCGTAGAAGAGGCATTGACAAGAACGAACTTACAATCTTATAGAGAGCGCAGTTTTCTTTCACTATCTGGTGGTGAAAAGCAAAGGGTTATTTTAGCTAGAACGATTGCCCAGCAGCCTAAATTTATGATTTTGGATGAACCAACAAATCATTTAGATATTCGTTATCAAATTGAAATACTATCCTGTGTAAAAAGTTTAAACATCGGTGTTTTAGCAGCTCTTCATGATCTAGAAATGGCAGCACATTACTGTGATTATCTTTATGCAGTAAAAGATGGTGAAATCTATGCACATGGTACACCCCAAGAAGTTTTAACACCAGAAACAATAGAAGCTTTATATCATATCAAATGTCAAACGTTTACTAATCCAGTGACGAATGGATTAGGCTTTGCATATGGACTGTAGGAGGAAAAACATGAAGAAAAAATTATTATTAGGAATTGGTTTAGCAGCTTTATTAACATTAACAGCCTGCGGTAACACATCAAAAGATACATCTAAGGAAACACAAACAAAAGAGCATTATCCACTGACAATTGAGAACTTTTCAAAGGCTGAAGGTGGATCAACATGGGAAAAGAAAGATCAAGTATTTGATAAAGCACCAGAAAGAATTATGGCAAATACACGTCCAGCTGCAGAATTATTATTACATTTAGGATTAGGCGATAAAATCGGTGGTGTTGGTGCAAACTTTGGTGCAGTTGATAAAGCTGTTGAAGAAGAGTATGCTAAGCTAAATATTTTAAGTGATGAATATGTTGGGAAAGAGGTTACATTAGGTACTGATCCTGATTTAGTATTTGGTCGTGGTGGCTTATTTGATAATGCTGAATGGGGAGTAGGGACAGTAGATTCGCTTAATGAAATGGGTGTAAAAACATATGTTTTAGAGTCATCCGTAACAGGCGGCACGTATGATTCTATTTATAAAGATATAAAGAATATTGGTGAAATTTTTAATGTTCAAGACAAAGCAGATAGCTTTATTAAAGAATTAAAAGGTCGACAACAAGATATTTCCTCAAAATTAGAAAGTATAAAAGAAGAAAAAACATTTGCCTATTTGCATACAAATGATCCAAAAGAGCTTTTTGTTTATCCAGCACACGATGAAACATTCTTTAATGATGCATTTAAAATGGTTAAATTAGATAATATTTTTAAAGATGAAACAGGCGATGTAAGTGTTGAAACATTAATTGCAGCAGATCCAGATGTATTAATTCTTCCTAACTGGGACGGTTCTGATTTGACAAAAGTACGTGAAGAAATTTATGCGAATCCTAAACTATCAAGCATGAAGGCTATTAAAAATAAACAAATGTATATTGTAGATTACAATTACATGTTTGGCTATGGCTATAACACAATTGATGGAATGGAAGCATTAGCAAAAGAAATGTATCCAGACTTATTTAAATAAAACAAAAAGTGCTGTCCTAGCGGGTCGAATAAATGACACGTTAGGGCAGCGTTTTCTTAATACGGAGGAATAATTATTGTTATGGCTGTAGAAGCTGCTCTTTATTTAATATTGTGGTTATTAACTTGGAATTTTCATTGTTCCAGCAGACGGATACAGGATGCTGCTGATCGAGATAGAGTAATTGGGTAAAAAGGTCTTTTCTTGTTTTTTTTATGTTGGTGGTATCAAGCAAATATGGCGATAGGATTGGCAATAAGCCTGTTTTAAAAAGAGCCTCTTTTAAAGTCCAAAACTCATAAAAAACATGTAAAGGCTGATGAGAGACCAATTGACGCTCTGTCTCAGAAAGCGCATATATCATCATATCTTCACTCACTGGCTTTATTTCTTCAACATCAATGCCGACTCGTCCGATAGTGGTGACTGCTAACACTATCCAATCCCCAGAATGAGAGAGATTAAAATCTCCCTGCCAATGAGGGTGTCCTGCAATATAAGGGCGCCCAAATTCATTATGAGCTAGTTGTAACAGAACGTCATCTATATAGGGAAGGAGTGCCCATCTAATAAGAGTGCTACCTAGCAACGCTCTTTGCTGATCCTGCCAGTGCTTGTATTGCTGAACTTTTCTTTGCACCTCAAAAGGGAGTGCTTTAAGGAAAGCATCCCGTTCTGGTGGTGCTAACTGTACTCCTAGAGGAAGTGCAAATAACTGTATAGTTTGTTTTATCATCTTATATTGACTTGTTTTGGTTCAGGAAAGTAGCCTGTATCAATGCCATATTGAATCATTCTGTAAATAAAGGCTTTATTTGGTGCCGCACATTCAATCTTAGTATGAGCTAAAAATTCTATCGTTTTTTTGCAATTGAAGATAAATGGGGAGTCACTTGCTCCATCACCTTCAAGCTGCGCAATGGCTAACGATAAATATTCCTGTACATCTTTTGAATGATCACCATTTAATAGCCAATCTGTATACTCTTGTGTTGACACAATTGTTAGGTCATAACCAATTTCCTTAAGCATATCGATTAATTCTAAATAAGTAAGCGATACAGGGTTACATAAATGGAAGACATGGCCGTTGGTTGCTGGCTGGCTTGCCAAAGAAACAAGTGCCTGACTAGCATAATTGATTGGTGTGAAGTCAACATGCCATTGTGCGGTAGGTGTTTTACCTAAATAAAGCATTGATTTAATCATACGGTAAAAGGCATTGTCATCGATATTACGTTGGAATTTACCTGTTTCAGAATGACAGCTTAAATTTCCTACACGATAAATGGAGACAGGGATTGCATCCTGTACAGCGTTTCGAACAAGGTTTTCTGCTTCTAGCTTACTTTGAGTATAAACATTATCAAGCTTAACATTGTAATTGAAGTTACCTTTTGCTTCATTTGGTCCCCATTGTATGGCGGCTAGCTCCTCTGGAATGCCAATTGTCGATACATAATGGAAATGCACACCTGGTTTCTGTTTGGCTATTTCAAGCAAGTAGCGAGTTCCATTCACATTGACATTATTAAAATGATCAGCTGCACCAAAATGACGTACATCTGCACCACAATGAATGATAGCATTAATTTCTTTCATAATGATTTTTTCATCTTTATCAGATAAGTGTAGTCGTTGCTTCCCTAAGTCACCTTGGATAACAGTAATACGATCTTTCATCTGCTGAGCAATAGTATTGCCAAAATAAAATTGCATACTCTCTCTTAGTTTATCTTCAATCGTAGTTTGGGTGCTTGGTCGAATAAGGCAAAATATGTGCGCAGTTGTTGTTGCTAATAGCTCATATAATACATGACTACCTAAATAACCTGTAGCACCTGTTAGTAATACCGATGTCATTGGCAAGGGCTTCACATTTTGGGAGACTTTTAGAGGACTAGGCTCCATTAAGTCCTTGAATACAATGCTTTTAGCTGGCTCGTCTTGATCTTCAATCGCTTCTGGTTGATAATGACGAATATAATGATCCAGTTCAGCAATCGTTTGATATTGGAAGAAATCCTGAATCTTTAAGAATGGTATATGTTTTTTCACTTGTACAAGAATCTCGAGCACTTTTAGCGAATGCCCTCCGATATGAAAGAAGTTATCGTGAATGCCAATTGGCTCAATACCGAGTACAAATTCCCATGCAGTAGCAAGCATACGCTGTGTATCATTTTCTGGGGCAATATATGTAGTGCTGCGTGATAAAGTTAATTCCAATGAAGCTAAGTGTTTTCGATCAATTTTTCCTGTAGGGGATAATGGCATTTCTTGCAATTCAATAAATTGCTCTGGCACCATATAATCTGGTAAAAGATTTGCTAAGTAGTCCCTTAAAAGATTCTCCTCAAGCTGCATCCCACTTGCCACCGTATAGTAGGCAAATAAATGATTATTCCCATCAGCCATTTTCTTTGCAATGATCACGGCTTCCTGAATGCTCGTATGATTGCTCAATACTGTTTCGATTTCTCCAAGTTCAATACGGAAGCCTCTTACTTTAATTTGAGAGTCTTTACGTCCAACAAATTCAATGACACCAGTTGGCAATAGTCGAACTAAATCACCTGTTCGATACATTTTTTGATCTGGCTTTAAGAGATGAGGTACAAATACTTCAGCTGTTTTTTCAGGCTGATGTAAATAACCTGCTGCTAAACCAGCACCAGCAATACATAATTCTCCGATTACATTAACGGGACATAGCTGATCGTCCGTGTTAATAACGTACATTTCATAATTGGCGATTGGTCTACCAATAGGGATACTAGATTGCATGTCTGTTATCTGACTTTTCACCTTAAAATAGGAGGACAATACTGTACATTCAGTTGGTCCATACACATTAATAATTTCTGTAGAGAGTCCAAATTTGTCTTGCCATTTTTGAACAATGGCAGGCAATAGGGCTTCACCACCTACAGATAAATAATTTAATGTCGAAAGCTTTTTTCTATAGCTTACTGGTAAATGTGTAGCTAGCTGTGTAAAGAAAGCATTTGGAACAGTAGCGGTCGTTACTTGCTCACGGTCGATCATATCAGCAAATGCCTCAATGGACAAACGCTCTATACTTGTAAGCATATGAAGTCTTGCACCTGAAAATAAAGCAGTAAAGGTTTCTGTTATAGAAGGGTCAAAACTAAAAGAAATAAACTGGGAATAAACATCTTCTTTAGTTGAATGGTAGATTCGTTGATTATCTGTTATTAAATTAATGACAGCCTCATGCTTAAGCATGACGCCTTTTGGCTTACCTGTTGAACCAGATGTATAAATAATATAGGCTAAATCGGATGGAAGAATTTCACATTGGATATTTTCCTGTGAATATCCTTGCTCCATTTGGTTGATTGTGAACACTGTGCGTGTTTGGGAATCATTATGTATAAAATCATTCAGTAGAGCTGTATGTTCGTTTTTCGTTATGATAAATGGAGTACCTGTATCGTTTAATAGGTACTGACAACGTTCTTTTGGATAGCTCGGATCAATGGGGACATAAACTCCACCAGCTTTCAGGATACCTAACAAACTAATGACGGTTTCTTTACAGCGTTCCATAACTATCGCTACATAGTTTCCTTTTTGTAGACCGTTGGCAACTAACATATGAGCAACTTGGTTGGATTGTTCATTTAGCTGACGGTAGGTAAGTTTTCCACCTTCATAGGATAATGCGATTCGTTCCGCAAATTTTTGTGCTGCCTGATAAAATACGTCAGGTATTGTGGTGTTTTGATCGTAGTCAGCTATTGTACGGTTTAACGTTTGATATGCGAGTAAGTCTTCTCTGTTTAATAATTGTGTACTATTGGATTGAAGTGTTTGTTGGTCAAAAGAAAGCGTATTATTCTGTGATGGGTGTACATCAAATTCATTTTTATTATTCAATTATGACAACTCCTATTTTAGAAAAGGGCCGACACCTATGAAGGAGCGATTATCGTCATTAGGTCCACAGTAGTGAATCGATCTGTGAGAAACTAACGGACATAACTCTCCTTAATAAGGGCAGCCCTTTCATTTTTTATTTCACTACAAAGGTATTAACAACATTCATTAATTCATCAGATAGCTCGGATAATACTTGAGCTTCTTCAGAAACTCGTTGTACTGTATTCAATTGAGAGGCAGAAGTTGCTGCTACTGCTCTTGTATTGTCCTTTGAATTGACTGAAAAATCTTCCATATCTTTTACGGCAGATGTTACTTCTTCCATACCAGCTGCCATTTCTTCAATTGTTGCAGAAAGCTCTTGAATTTGCCCTGTCACATGGTGAATGGAAGTTAAAATTTGGCTAAATGATTTTTCCGAATCATTGATCATGACAATACCATGATCTACTTCTTCTACAGCGTGAACCATGATATTTACAGATTCGTTTGTATCATGCTGGATATGAGAAATAAGTGTAGAAATTTCTCTTGCAGATGCCTCAGATTGCTCTGCAAGTTTACGTACCTCATCAGCAACCACTGCAAAGCCACTACCAGCCTCCCCAGCACGTGCAGCTTCGATTGCCGCATTCAATGCAAGTAAATTGGTTTGCGAAGCAATCCCTGTAATGATTCCTACGATTTCTTCTATTTTATTGGAATGATCGCCAAGTAATTTAACAGAAGCTGCAGATTGATTAACAGCTTTGCTAATAGCATTCATTTGTGCAACAGATTTATTTGTCGATTCATTCCCTCTTTCAGCTTCCTCTGATGCTAAAATCGAGGATTCTGAAATTTGATTGGACGTCATGGCAATACGTTGAATACCAATATTCATTTCTTCAATGGTAATTGTACTTTCTTTCGCCTTTTGTACTTGAAGATCAGCGCCACTTGCAATCTCCTGCATGGAAGATGCTACATTATTATATGAATCGGAAGCTTCTTGCATATTTACAGATAAAACATTGGCTGTGTTTGAAACACGCTCAGAAACAATCGTTGTACTCTTAATAACATTTTTTAAGTTATCGATCATAGAATTAAAATTTTGTGTGAGCATTCCTACTTCGTCTGTTGAAGTAACTGGTAATGGTTCCAGCTCTAAATTACCTTCTGCGACTTTTTTAGATTGTAAGGAAAGTTGTTGAATTGGTGTTAATTTTTTTCTTAAAAGAGTGTAAACAGCAATGGATGAACCAATTAAGAAAATAACCGTTACTAATAAAGTCCATAGGGCTTCAGACATCGCTTTTCCTGTTACCATTGATACGTCATAGTCAATGGCATAAGCAGCCAGCATATTCCCATTCTCATCCAAGATTGGTGTAAGTCCTGTTTTATAGCTACCATATTCATCGCTATAAATATCTGTTGCTGTTGCTTTTTTTGTATCAAAGACTTCTTTAATTCTTGCTAGGAAATCTGGAGATAAACCCATTGCAATCATATCTTGGTTATACTCTGCCCCTAGTTCAAGTATACTAGATGATAGAACAGGTGCATTAATATTTTCACCGTTAACTGTAATTAAAAATAGATTGGTAATGCTATCTGAATTATCATTGATTGCATCCATTTCACTAGTTAATCGTAGAGCATCAGGGTTACTATTTGTAGGATTCTCTAATATCGATTTTAGTGTAGTAATATCAATGGTTTTGGCTAGGATCATGCCTTTGTCAGAAAGAGATTGATTCATGTCTGTTAAATTACTATTTCTTACTATATAATAAGAAAGACCTAAAGTAACTAATCCAAATAATAATAAAATACTCACTACTATTGCAGTTAATTTCTTACTAATAGACATTTGCTGCTTCTTGCGTGTTTTCATGCTTTTCCTCCTAATATGATATAGCAAATATTTCAAGCTAAGGACTATAAATGGATAATTTAGTCAATGTACTACACATTGAAGATGTTGATGTTATTCGTAGAAGTCCAGATGCGTGTTAACTATTTATAAATGCAAAATAATCTATTTATCCCCTATCATTTAACTACTATACTGCCAAAAAAATTGATTCACAACCCAGAAAACTTACTATTTCAAGTCATGATTTCTATAAATAAATGAAGATATATAGTTTTTTAGTCTATATATTTTTTAGGTTAGGATAAATTTTTACAAAAAGCTATATATTTCCTAGTATAAAAAAGAAGTATGCTCAGATCTAACTTATTTTCAGTTGATTAAAAATTTGGCTGAAATACCAATTTCCAATTCCTTGTTAGGGCTTTTTACTTATTTTGTCATGACTTATATGTAAAGGAATTTGATGATTATTGTTATGGGAATAAAATGAAAAAAGGTTATTTCTTTATTCTTAAATAAAGAAATAACCTTTTCTATTGTTGCTAAGGCCGCGGATTACCAAATATGCCCGGTAAAATATTAGGGAGTCCTGGTATTAATGGTGGTGGGAAACCAGGATATTGCCCCCCTGGACGTGGCGGATAAGGTTGCGGTGGATAAGGCTGTGGTGGATAAGGACGTGGCGGATAAGGTTGCGGTGGATAAGGCTGTGGTGGGTATGGCCGCGGTGGATAAGGTTGAGGCGGATATGGTGGATATGGTGGATATGGTGGTGGGTATGGCGGCGGATAAGAACTACCAGGAGGTGTTCCTGTACCTGCAGCAGTGATTTGACTAACATCCACAGTCACTATTTGACCATTATCTAACTGAATTTCAGCAGTTCTTCCTCCAGTTCCGAATGTCCGAATTAATGTACCTGAATAAGTACCAGTAGGGAGTGTTACCCATATTTTCATACCTGGGCGAAATTGACTGTTAAAATCATCAGGGGCTAATCTAGGATAAACCAATGAAACACACCTTTCTTCATTTTTTCTAACATATGCCTATTACGATTTTTGTCATAGGCTATAGGCTATGGATGCTTAAGTTCGAATTTGTTATAAAATAAAACGATTTTCATTATAATAAGGGAAAAAGCTAAAAGGATGTTTAGCACATGGCAATTATTAAGATAAAAAAAATAAACATACAAAATTTACGAAATGTACGACAGGGTGAAATTGTTCTCGCAGTAAATTTTGAGACATTTCTACAAGCGAATGTTGTTGGCCTATATGGACAAAATGGCTCTGGAAAGACAACCATTGTAGATGCATTTAGTTTATTGAAGACACTTCTATCAGGATGGCTTGCTGAAGTGAAGTTGCCCTCTCAAAAGAAGCGACTTATATTGGCAGGAGAGCAAACAGCTAGCATGGATGTAGAATTTCTAGTTCAGAATCAATTCGGTACATTTTTTGTGAATTACTATGTGGAGCTACAGGAGGATCAACATCGACTATATACTACATTGGAGCGCCTTACCTATCGAGAAAACACGAAAGGGAAGCGATCAAAGATTTTAGTGGCTGTGACGGAGAGGGATGTACAAATTCGTCAATCGAAACTGGATGATTTGAGTGAACAAGCACGAATTCAATTACTGGTTATTCAACAGTTAGCAAGAAAACAATATATGTCATTTCTATTCCATAAAGATATAAAGACATTATTACAGGAACGGCTTTCTGAGCTAGAAATGCAGTTGCTACAAAATATTGCTGTTGATTTTAGTCGAGACTTACATGTTGTTAATACTCAAAATATTGCCCCACTATTTGAAGAACGGATGATGCCATTCAGTATTCATTTAGAGAAAACAAGAGGTCTTATTCCTTATGATTTAAATGGACCAGCTTTATTACCAGAGGATGCATTCTATGCATTATGTGAAGTTATTGAACAAAGTAATCAAGTGCTCTCAGCAATTATTCCTGGTCTGACGATTAAAATTAATATCGTTACAAAGCAAATGATGGACAGTGGTGAGCAAGGAATTCGTTTTGAATTTTTGTCTCAGCGCGGGGAGCAGGAATTACCGCTACGAACAGAGTCAGAGGGAATTTTAAAGATCATTTCTATTCTTAGTGTATTAATTGCTGTATACAATAATCCGAATGCATGCGTGGTTATTGATGAATTAGATTCAGGTGTATTTGAATATTTGTTAGGTGAGTTGTTAACAGTGATAGATGAGGATGGAAAAGGGCAACTTATTTTTACTTCCCATAATCTACGTGTGTTAGAGGTGCTAGCTATTAAAAATTTATGGTTTACGACAACAAATGAACATCACCGTTATATGCAGCTAAAAGGTATCAAAGAAGTGAATAACGCTAGAGATGTCTATTTACGTGCTATCCAGCTTGGCGGGCAAGAGGAAGAGATATATAAGGAAACTAAAACATTTAAAATAAAGCGGGCTTTTCGTAAAGCAGGTGTTCAACATGACTAAAAAAGTACTTTTGATTATTGTGGAAGGGCAGACGGAGCAAATTATTTTAGAGGATTATTTAGATGCTCATTTTGCGAACTCCACAATACGTTTTGATGTACAACGAGAAGATATCTTAACAAAGTGGGATGCGCACAAACGAATACCGAATATTAAAAACAGTGTTGTACGAGTGATTCAAAGCTATCTTGAAAAATATAAATTTTTAGCCAATGATTTAACAGCGGTTGTTCATATTACAGATGCAGATGGATGCTTTATCGCACCAGAGTGCGTCAAGGTAGATGAGCGTATCGAGCAAAACTTATTTTATACAGAGGATGCTATTTTAGTGAAGTCGGATAAACGCAAAGAACAAATAGAACAACGCAATGATATGAAGGCTAAGAATGCTAGAATTTTGATTGCCAACGACTACTTTAGCATTAACCGTATGAAAGTACCTTATCAATTATTTTATTTTTCTACGAATTTAGAACATGTCTTATGGAATGAGCGCAATGAAATCCCAACAGATAAAATACAAAAAGCAGATAAATTTATGGACAATCTGACATGCACGATTGAGGAATATTTAAGCACCTATCTCCCAGTTAGTTCAGAGTTGTCTTATAGGGAAAAAATAAAGAAAAGTTGGTCATTTTTAATGGAAGGCTGTCATTCATTGCATCGTGGCACGAATGTACCGTTATTGTTTGAAATGATTAAAACAGATATAAAGTAAAAACAGGTGACGAATGGAGTCACCTGTTTTTATCTAGAGTACGTTAGTGCATTTGCTCATAGCTTCGAATATGAGTTAATATAGCTGGATCTTTAATTTTTGTATCTTCACATAGTAATAAGAGCTTGGTCATGATCTCAGCCGTCCGTGGATCATCATCCACCATCGGTAAGAAAATTCGTCCACGATGCTGAGATGGGACAGCAATAATTGGGATCATGGAACCGCCTATTTGATGCACCACTCCACTTCCTAAATGTAAGGAGTAACTTGCTAGCTTACCTTCTATGAGGGCATGTTGTTTTTTCACTTCCACATTGTTTAGCTTCAATAATTTAGCCAATTCTTCTACGATAATGCTGCGCATTTCAACAGTAGAATGACTTGCCTCAGGGTCTACACCACCAACATGAGCTACGCTGACAACAAGATCAATATCTCGCATAACCTCAGAGAATATCGCAGCTGGAATATCATCTAAAACGATATCTTTGCCTGTTAGTCGATCATAGAAGTAAACACCTTCGATTGCAGGTGCTTCAATTTCTGCTGGCGTAAACCAATCTGCCTGTGCATACAAGGATGCCACAATATTTTCCTTATAATATACTTTACGTGGTCCTGTTTCATAGCTGATTTGCCAGCCACGTGTTTTCAACAGGGCTACTGTTTGTGAAGGATTTACTTGATGCCCTGAATAGCGCAATGAATGTTTCTGTGCTTTTTCATCAGCATTGATGAGATATAACTCACGGAACACTTGCTTAAATGGCTGTTTAATGTTGTGCTCGAACATATAGGATTGCCACTGTCTCCATTGACCGCTCTCTAGAAGATGGTAAGGATGAGCAATCTTTATAGAGGACGTAGGAGCAAGGTTCACAACGTCAGCCGATAAAAGCTGTAAACCTTCTGATGTCAGCATTCCAACGTAATTATCGCTAATAAATAGTAGTTTTTGTAACAGCGGAGCTAGAATCGGATGAGCTAATAAATGAATGAGCTCCTCGACCGAAAATACTGTTTCTAATTCCATTGCTTGCTCAAGCGCTGGGCGTGCTCGTTTATATTGCTCTTGTAAGTCTTTTCGGGCTTCCTGCAAGGTTACAATATCAGCATGCTTTTTTAATGCAGCAGGAACGTTCTTTAGACGTTTACCATCCTTTTCAACAATAATAGCTACAGAGGCATCATCCTCTATTTGTAGATGGGCTGTAATTTGCTCGATTTGTTGTGCTTTAAATAATTGCTTCATATCGTTAAAGGCAGATAACTCCATACGCCATGTGAAGCGAGTGGCTTCTCCATCCCCTGCATTGCGCGCTAAATTTTCTAGAGCGATACTTGCTGCTCGAGCCTCACTTGCGCGGCGTTGAGCACCAAATTGCTTACTTTCCTTCAAAAACTGTTGAATAAATTGATAGCGTGTCAGGGCGTCTTTGTCATCGGATTTTATTAAAGGGATAAGACCAAGTGCGCGCAGTTTATCTTTATTGCGTTTATCTTGAATTTCTTGCATTAACGGTTTTGGACTGAGCTTACCGATAGCTGTATCTGCATAAAGCTGTGCCCGACGATGGTTGGCTCCTTCAGAAGCATATTTTGCAGCATCATAAACAAGTTTGAATTTCTTAGCCCCAAGTGTTTGATAGGCGCTTTGGAACCAAGCTAAATCGAATGCACCATCACGGAAATCCTCAGCAGTTATGCTAGAGAAAAGGGCAATCTGATCTTTGGCAAAGTCGGATAAAGAATCTGTGGTGTGAGCGATAAAATACCAGGCTGATTCTTTTAGTCCATCCCACCCAATCACTTCACTGACAAGGTCTATCCAATGCTGGTTATACATCATGGCTTCAATTAAACGTTCTTTAGAAATGTCTGTTTTCAGCCATGCTTCTTTTAATTGCTGGGCTGTTTCTTCTTTTTTAGGGTAACAGTTAGTTAGCAATCTGGAGAATACATCCTTTTTCGTTTCTGCCTGCCAAATATATCCTCGCGCAAGTTTTTCTCCGTCAAGTGCTTGTAGAATTTGTAAGAAATAATTAATACCCTCAAAATAAGAAATGCTACTAGCTAACTTTGTAACAGCAGTAGGCGTATCACCACGTTTTAGCTCTATGGCTAAAATTCGATCAATTGCTTGTTCACGAATAGTAAAGAAATCGGTTAAATCTTCAAATGACTGTTGATAGCGTTCTCGTAATTTAGTTGGCTCGTTAAATATTTCTGAAGCGAGCGTATTGGTAAAGATGGCCTCAAATAAGTGATCTTGCGTAAATAAACCAACCTTCATTGCGTCTAAATATTGGAATAAAGATAAATTGTAGACGTTTGGCTTATAGCTTTCATTTTTCATACGCTTTGTTAGCTCTTCATTGAGAGCTAGCATTTTGACATATTCACCATAGGTTGAGTAATCAGACCAGCATCGATCAGCAAATGTCTCAATGACATCTAAATCGATAATGGTAGAAGTGGAACGATAGTAATAATAACCCTTCTCTCGAACATCAAGTTGCCACTGATCAGCAGGGATTTGTTTGAATAGCTGTAACATTATGCCTACTGCCTGTTCGAAGCGATTAAATTCGGGTGCATGCTTTTCGAGTAATGAAAGTGCTTCCTGATGTAGCACTGTATCACCTGAGATTTTGTCGATGTCTTGGGATAGCACTGAGAAAATCTGTTGAATTGTATCGTCATATTTCAAGGAATTAAATTGCGCAACACGTACTTTTAAATCTTTGTATTGGAAGAACGGTTTAATTAGTGTATGAGCTGCTTCGGAAAGATCATGAGCAGCAGGGTATTCTGATAGATTATGGTAAAAATTAAAATAGGCTAAGTCCTCATTACTAAATAATGCTGTCTTCATCCATTGAACAATTTCTTTGGGGATAGGATAAGCATCAAGACTAGCATGTCGTTGATTATCCGATTTAGTTGCCATTACACTATATCTTTGTCCTAATGTAGTGCTAATGGGTGTGTCATTCCATTGGTATGTTTCATATTCTAGTTCAGCATGTTTATCTAAAAGTTGAATAAGCTGCTCTAGCTTAGATAATAATTTATCAACATCATATTGAAAGAATTTTTCAAAAGGTGTAGGTGCCTGTACATAAAGTGGAGCAAGCTGTTGCCAAGGCTCTACACCATTCATTTGAATGGCTCCATCCGAAATACAGCCGTATTGAATAGGGGGATGTGGCGTATACAAGCCAAAGCCATTACTCTCGTTATACTCAGGGACATCCCTTGTAATTAATTGCTCTAACAAAACTTGCTCGTTTTTAGTTACTTTTGGTAATAAGGAGCATAAAGCTGTAATTTGCTCGCTTGCTAAGTTGTGTCGCTTAGAGGCTTCTAATAGTAATTCAAGCCCTCCAAGTCTCTTTAACTGCTTACTATCTTTTAACAGCCTTTCAGCACTTTGTAACAGATTATTCTGTGCCTGAACTTTTAAGAGTGAAATAGCCTCTTTACGAAGTGCACCTGATTTATTTGCTAAAAGATCTTCAATCTTTGCTATTTCTTCTTCTGTTGGTGTTAAAGCACGTATTTTTTTTAACGCGAGAGAACGATTAATGGAACTACGATCTCGTAAAGAATTAAATAAAAATTCGCGTTGACCTTGTGTGACAGGTTCTAGACAATAAATATTCAGTAGGCCGATTCTGCTAGATGGTGAGTAAGAATCTGCATGCTCAATAATTCGTTGGAATAATGCCTCGTCTTGTACATGATGGGCTAAAATAATTTGTGTTGAAATTAAATCTTCTAATGACAAATGGACATGGACAAAGGATAGAGGTTTGCCTGTAATGTTAAGTCCGTCTTTCGTAATTTCACTTTTTGCCCACTCAAGCTGTTCAAATAAAAGGTATTCAATCCCTTGTAACTGTGTGTTTTCTTGCATGAAGGTTTGAAGGATTTGCGCCCATTCATTGTCTCTTGCATACTCACTATTAATATGGTGATTAGCATAAAGAAAATTGCCCCATGCAAAGGCAAACAACTCGATATCTTTTGTTGATAAGATTAAATCCTTTACAAATGGCGCTGTGAAGGAAATTTTCGATAAGTTTTTCAAAAAGGCAAGCGTTGTAAGTTGGATATGTTTATCACGTTTTAAGAGTATTGTTACAAGGTCATTTAATTTCGTATAGTCCTTTGTAGCAGTTGCCCATAATGCAACATAGATATCAATTGTACGTTCACTCGTTAACAGTTGCTCAACAAAGCTGTCTTCTTCGATTGCTTGGATGGCTAATGCAAGAACTTCCTCTGTTATTTTTTGATTTTCGAAACTATTATAGCCAAGTCCCATCCAAGTATCGACTGCTCGAATTACAGAGGAGAAGCGTGTTAGGCGATGTTCCTGAATAAGCTTCATCATGTTGAGTTGTGCATCAAGATTGCCATGGTCAATATTTTCTACTATTGCCTGTCGTAAACCTTCTTGTCGTGCAGCTGCTAATAAGAGTTTGCCAAGGGCATCATGCATCCGATGATTACTTGATTTAAAAATACCTCGAATGAATGGATGGCCGAAAAAGCTACTTTGATGTTCATCAAATAAAATACCTTCTACTGCTTCTTCAATTGACGGGTTTTCTAATGATAGTTCTTCAGCAAGCAACTGCTCAAAGACATTAAAACCCATTACTTTTGTATTTTCATTCTTTAAGACATAGGAGCTATAGCTTGGATAGGTTCCATGCTCATATTGACGATGATTCGTTAACAACTCCTGCAAAGTAATTTCCTCAAATGTCAGCATTTCTTCTATTAATTGTAAACATTGAAACAGATGGTCTTGCACTGGTTGAGAAGAACGAAAAGATCGACGTAAAACACCTCTTTGGAACATTGTAGCATCAAAGCGTAATGCTAGTTTCTTGATCTTAAGTGCACGTTCTTGTGAAGAAAACATGGTAAGCACTTCAAATAATGGTCCACTAAATAGTTCTTCAAGTGATAAATATTGCTGAGCAGCTATAAGCGTTTCAATGTCATAATCTCTATTGTCCATGTATTTTAACAGTGCAGCTGCTAAAGGCTGTATTGCTATAGGTGCAGAATCAACTATACTTTGAAAATGTATTTTTTGTTCATGTGAAAGTGTCATATAAATCCCTCCTTACCAAATTCGTCCTGCAAGCATAGTAAGTTTAATAAATGTAAAGACATCGTCTTCCTGTATGTTTAATGGTGTAGAAAGAGAATCTAAAGATTCTTCATTATGAAGGACTAAAAACAGCTCGTCCTGAAAGGCTTGAAGCATTGTGGAAATAGCTTGATCCACTGACTGTACAGTATCCTTTTTCTTTTCTCCAAAATGTACTTTGCCATATTGAGCAGCTTCTTCTAGTTGCTGATCCGATAAATAAACATGAAGTGGTGTATCTACCATTTTCTCATTAAATTGTTGAACCTGCTGTGTAACAAGCTGAACAAGTAAATCTTGTAACGTTATGACAGGCTCTTCAATTGAAAATGAAATTTTTTCAAGTTTACGAGACTTCTTACCGATTACTTTTTGCTGGTAAAATAAACGCAATCTAACACCTCCTTACAATAATTTCATTATACAAGAGTGAGAACAGGGAAAAGAATAAGGCATATGACGCTAGTTGCGTAAAAAAATTTGGGAAAAGTGTTATCAAAAGTAGCCTGCTACAACTGATTTGTAGGGTAGAAAGTGGGTAAAAATTTACTGAAGATTATGCGGAAAGTAGAACGTTTGTACGATTATTGTTATCAAGATAAGTATCATTTTGCGTTTTTTTATTCTAATAACGGTGAAGAAGCAGAATATATTACTCAGGTAACTTTTTAGACATACGTATTTAAAAGAACATTCTTTCATGAAATCTCGTAAACGAAGATTATTCTCATTAGTATTAAATAGGTGACATAATATAGCATACTATTTATTTGCTTTAAATAGTGGTGTACTTTTGTGGAGTTGTTAAGAGACATCTTTTCATCTCTGATTTCATAAGCTTTATAGGTATGATTTTATAAAGCTAGAAGGAGGCAAAATCATTCAAATACACGTTGTACGGGCTGGCGAGTCTTTATGGGGAATTGCACAGGCGTATGGGGCTACGGTTCAGAGCATTATAGATGCCAATCAAATTCCAGAGCCAAATCGTTTAGTTGTGGGGCAAGCTCTTGTAATCCCGATTGTCGGAAGCTTTTATTATGTACAGCCAGGTGATAGCCTATGGTCAATTGGCCAACGTTTCGGTATTAATTATGTAACACTTGCACAAGTAAATGGCATTAATCCAAATCAACCATTAGCAGTTGGAACGAGATTATATATCCCACAGCCACCAAAAACAAGGGCAGAAACTTTAGCCTATTTAGAGCCGAGAGGAACATCAGTTAGTGAAGCACTCTTGAATCAAGCGAGGGAAGCGGGTCCTAATTTAACATATTTAGCTTTATTTAGCTATGAGGCTAGGCGTGATGGTACTTTACAGAGGCCACCAAGCCAAGGTGTGACACAAATTGCAAATGATACGGGAGCATCAATGGCAATGGTTATTTCTAATTTGGAGAATTTTAGTTTTAGTGGTGAATTAGCGAGAGATATTTTTCAAAGTACAGCTGTTCAAGATTTATTATTTGATAATATTCTTGCAGAAGCAAAGCGACTTGGGGATGTTAAAGATATCCACTTTGACTTCGAAAATTTGCCAGCAGATCAACGACAAGCCTATAACAATTTTTTAAGAAGAGCTGTAGAAAAATTTCACACTCAAGGATATACAGTGTCTACAGCATTAGCTCCTAAAACAAGTGATAGTGAACGAGGACCATGGACAGCGGCACATGATTATAGAGCACATGGGGAAATCGTGGACTTTGTTTTACTCATGACTTATGAATGGGGATATTCAGCTGGCCCACCAATGGCCGTTTCACCTCTCCCAGAGGTAGAAGCAGTTGTAAAATATGCGGTGAGTGAAATACCTGCAAGCAAAATTATGTTAGGGCAAAATTTATATGGCTACGATTGGACGTTACCTTTTGTTCAGGGGGGACCGTATGCAGAAGCGCTTAGTCCACAGCGAGCCATTGAAATTGCTAAACGTTATAATGCAGCAATTCAGTATGATTGGAGAGCCCAAGCACCATTTTTTGAATACTATGATGAGCAAGGTAGGGCGCATATGGTGTGGTTTGAAGATGCTAGATCTATTCAAGCTAAATTCAATCTCATTAAACAATATAACCTTCGTGGTATTGGTTATTGGAAATTAGGACTACCATTCCCTCAGAACTGGGTGTTAATTGGTGCCAATTTTGATGTGGTAAAGAAATGAGAAAATGAAGAAAAAAGGACGGATTGCCCAATGTATTTTCTTCGAAGAGGAAATTATCTGTAAAATTCATTTCTAATTATGGGTAAATATATTATAATTATGGTAAATAGTATTTTAGGAGGTATATTTTGGGTAAATTTAAAAAGTTAGGTATTATTTTAACCACTACTGCATTTTCTGTTGGTATTCTAGCACCCGTTTCACAAGCTTCTGCAAATGTGAAAGAACCTTCAGAGCGTATTGCAATACAGTTGGCTGCCTCAGAGACGAAAGTGACAAAAGGTATGCTAATTAACAAATTACGTGCACTATTCCCTGAAGAGTTCAAATTTGTAGCTGATAATGAGTTTAATTCTGGAGGCGGTCATTTCTTTAGAGATGATACAACGGTCCGTTATGATTTAAACTTCCATAAAACGGTAAATGGTAAAGATGTATATGGTGGTTTTACATTTAAAGGTGAAGATTTAGAGTTAGAACATTTCTATTATCAGCCAGCTAATATCGCTGAAGCAGTATATCCCGCAAAATATTCAGAGACTGAAGCAAAAAAAATTGCAGATGACTTCCTAAGAAAATTTGCGAAAATAGAGAACTATAAACTCCGTGAAGATGGCTTCGGTTATTACAATGTCATTAATCGTCCATTATCACAACCAATTACCTACTCATTTGTTTATTCACCAACCTATAATGGAGTGCTTATTGGCGATCAAAGTATCACTATAGATGTTCTTGCTAATGGTCAAATAACAGGAATGTATAAAAATACAGAATCAATTGGTAAAGCAACCTTTGATAACTCAAACCAGAAAAAAAATGAGGAAGAAATTGTTGCACAAGTACGTGATAACTTAGCAGTTGAACTTCGTTATTACGTTGACTATTTTAGCGATCAACGTAATGTGAAGCTTGTCTATATGCCAGCAACAGGATTTAATGGTGTACATGCTTTAACAGGTCAATGGCAAACAACGAATGGCTTCTCTACACAAGTTCCTAAGACGAAAAGCGCTGAGAAAATATCCTCACAGCAATTACCACCAAGAAAAAGCGGTATGACAGTAGCAGAAGTTGAGGAATTCGCTAAAAATTTATTAAAAGTTGATGAAGACAAGGCAAAGCTCACTATTGATATGGTTGACGAAAGAGAAAATGACAATGGTGAAACGGTTTATACAGTAAATTACATGTATATGTACAATAATGGCGGGTCTGGTACCTCTTTAGAAATTAATAAGGCAACAGGCGATATCGTGCAGTATCACGATATTATGAGAGATTTTATCAACACTGACAAAACAACTACCCTCTCTAAGGATGCGGCATTAGCAAAGGCTGTTGAATACTTAAAGCAATGGGCTCCATCCTATTTACATGAGTATTCGATGCCAATTGATGATCCTGTACATGATGATTATAGTAAAGATTATTACTTCTCCTTCCCACGCATCGTAAACGGAATTGCGGTTGTTGGAGATGAAATAAACGTAGGTATTGGCTCTGATGGATCATTACGTTCATTGAATGTTAATAAACAAAAGATTAATAACTGGCCTTCTCTTAGTCAAGTAATCTCTGCTGATAAAGCAAAAGAAGCATATAGTAAGGCCCTTACATTACAACTACAATATGTAAAGCAGGATACTGAAGGTAAACAACATTATGATCTAGTCTATGCTCCAACTTACAACGGTAGCTTAGTTAATCAAATTGATGCAATTACTGGTGAATGGTTGTATGAGGTAGATGGCTCAAAAGAAAAGCAATCTATTTCACACCCAACAGCAGCCAATGAATTAAATTATCTTCTACATCAAAATGTATTAGAGATAAAAGATATAGCAAACTTTAATGCTGATGCTGCTGTGACAAAGGGAGAAGCATTAAAGATTCTACTAAAATCTTTAACATATGGCCATTTTGGTAGTGGCGATGGTGAAAAGCAAACCTTCAGCAATATCGATAAAAACCATCCATTATATGGAGTGGTTGAACAAGCTGTAAGAATGGGAATTTTACAGCCAGCAAACCAATTCGCTTTGGATGAAACATTGACTCGTCAAGAGCTAGCAGTATGGGCTGTTAAAGCAATGCAATTGGAGAATGTTGCAAAGTATAAGGATATTTACAAATTAAACTTTGCGGATGCAGCTTCTATTGATCCAGCGTATACAGGCTATATAGCAATAGCAAATGGGATGGGGCTGATTGATACACAGCAAAATAACTTTAATGCTACCAAGAGTGTGTCATATGCCGATTTGGCTGTGTCAACAGTTCGTTTAGCAAAAGCTATTCAAGAAAATAAAGTGGATCGTAACTTCTATTATTAAGTCGCATTCCATGAAAAGGGTATCTCCTTATTTGTAGGAGATGCCCTTTTTAGGTTAGTTTGTAGAAGAATGGGGAAATAATATGTAAAGAAAGGAGTGAATAAATTGAAATTGAAATTTATTTTAGTGATTTCTTTAATGACTGTTATTCTTTACGGCTGTAATAAGGATGAGGTAAAAGATGTGCCTGCAAATGCTCCAGCAGATCAGAATGCTACTCAACAGACGGGTGAGACGCCAACTGACCAAGTGACATTTAATTTTTTAGAGTTTTCTTTAGATGTTGATTACTCTGCAACGGAGTCTTATGAGGTAGAATATGAGGATAAAAAAACAGGAATAGAAGCAAAATTAGAAGATGATCGAAAAAATGAAAAACTGCAGGGCGATGAAGCTTATACTAAATTAGAGCCGTTATTTAAGCAGTTGAATTTTGATTCTACAACATCTAATGATGAAGTGATTGATCAAGTAATCAAAGTATTCAATATTGAAGATAACTATCAATCCATTGAAGTGGATGTCGAATTTGTAGACGGCAATGAAAAGGAATTTAAACGAATTAAATAATAAAAACAAGCCAGCTAGCTGATTTAATCAGTTAGCTGGCTTTACATTCATTTACATTCTCGTACCCAATGTCGATGTTTAGCAAGGGCATGAACAAAAGATTTTGGATCGGTTGCAACCCCATGTTTATTGGCTATATGCTGTAAAAATAAAACATTTTCCGTATAACCTATTGTTTTACAGTGCTGATAGGCTTGTTCAATAAACTGTTCTGCTTTTGCTTGTTCATAGGAATTCTGAAAGGCTCCTGTAACATAAACCCCATCATAAAGAACTGAGGAGGTAGTAGCAAATGTTTCGTGAATTTCATAACCGCTTACTATGCCTTGTTTATTACTTACTAGTTCAACTACGATATCTTCACTTAAAAATGTAGCAATAAGTTCATTTAATTTTTCACTACTATTTTCTGTAACAATTACAGCTACTTTATTAGATTTGACACTTTCCTTTGCATTGATTACTTGGCTAACAGCAGGAGAAGTTTGTTGAATATGTGGTACTTCCACTTCTACAGGTGGAACTATACCAATACGCTCAGCGATAGCTGAAGCAAGTGAGTAACTGACATGAGCATACATGTCTACAACTTGTTTTCGAATCGCTTTATTTTTTACTTTGCCAAGTTCAAAGCTAAAGGCATCGATAATATGCTTTTTCTCAATATCTGTCATACTAAGCCAGAATAATCTTGCTTGAGAAAAATGGTCTTTGAAGCTCTCACTACGTGCACGTACTTTATGCCCTTCAACTTTTTCTTCATAATGCTTATATCCACCATCTGCTTCAGAAACAGGATGTGGTGTATTATTGGCTAAGGAATTTTTATGGTAGCTAACTTGTCCCACATTAATGGTTTGTCGGCCATAGCCATCTCGTTGGTTATTATGAAATGGACAAATTGGTTTATTAATAGGAAGCTCATGGAAATTAGGTCCTCCCAGTCGTATTAACTGTGTATCGGTGTAGGAGAATAAACGACCTTGTAATAAAGGATCATTTGAAAAATCAATGCCAGGCACAACATGCCCGACATGGAATGCGGCTTGTTCCGTTTCTGCAAAAAAATTATCCACATTTTTATTCAAGGTCATTTTCCCAAGAATGCGTACTGGAATTTCTTCTTCAGGCCATATTTTCGTGGCTTCAAGAATATCGAAGCTAAATTTGAATTCATCTTCAACGGGAATAAGTTGCACACCAAGCTCCCACTCTGGGAAATACCCACGTTCAATGGATTCCCATAAATCTCTGCGGTGAAAATCGGGATCTTTTCCAGCAATAATTTGTGCTTCATCCCATACTAATGATTTTACCCCAAGTACAGGTTTCCAATGAAATTTAACAAAGTGGGCTTTTCCTTCGGCATTAATAAAGCGATAAGTATTAACTCCGAAGCCCTCCATCATTCGATAGCTTCGTGGAATCGATCTATCTGACATATGCCACATAACCATATGAGCAGACTCCTGATTATTTGCAATGAAATCCCAAAAAGTATCATGGGCACTTTGTGCTTGTGGTATTTCGTTATTTGGTTCGGGCTTTACAGCGTGTACAAAATCGGGGAATTTAATAGCATCTTGAATAAAAAATACTGGTATGTTATTTCCAACTAAATCATAATTGCCCTCTTGTGTATAAAACTTAGTAGCAAAGCCGCGTGCATCACGAACAGTATCTGCAGAGCCTTTAGACCCGGCAACGGTAGAGAAGCGGACAAAAACAGGGGTTTTAGTGCCTTTTCCATTTAAAAATTGAGCCTTTGTAATATCACTTGCGCATTCATATGTTTCAAAAATTCCATGAGCGGCTGAGCCACGTGCGTGTACTACTCGTTCAGGAATTCGTTCATGGTCAAAGTGAGTCATTTTTTCACGGAAATGAAAATCCTCTAGTAAAGTGGGTCCTCGCTCACCTGCTTTTAGTGAATGTTCATCTTCCGATATTTTTAATCCTTGATTGGTTGTGAGAGGTTGATCTTTATCACTTACTCGGAATGCTTCTAGCTGTTGTTGTTTTTGATTGACATCTTTTTTCATTTAGAATCCTCCTTTATAAGTTACAACTACCTTCTACCCGAACGAAAAGATGGCAAACATAAAGAAACAAATTGTTTGCTGTTTAAAAATGTATATGTTATTATTATCTCGAATTAGAGATAATTAAATTCGAAGTAAAAAGAGGGAGTCGTATGAAGCAAAACAATCGTAACTTAAAAGCATTTACGGTCTTGTTCCGAGCATATCAAACGATTCAAGATGCAACTAGAAGAGATTTACTTCAATTCGATTTAAATCAAACTGAATTTTCGGTTCTTGAATTTTTGTATCACCATGGTGAACAACCAGTTCAAATGATTGGTAAAAAAATATTAATTGCAAGCAGTAGTATTACTTATGTGATTGATAAGCTCGAGCAAAAGGGCTATGTGTACCGTAAGGCATGTCCAAGAGATCGTCGTGTTACGTACGTATTACTAACGCTTGAGGGACAGGTTTTGATGGAGGAAATATTCCCTAAGCATGAACAGAAAATAAATGAGATATTTGAAGTATTGGAAGCCCAGGAGCTGGACAACATGATTTTATCACTTAAAAAAGTTGGCAAGAACGCCACTAACCAATAAAAAAATTTAAATATATATCTCGATATCGAGATATATAGGAGGAGCATACTATGAATCATTTAAAAGGTGTACACCATGTAACGGCTATCACAAGTAGTGCTGAAGAAAATTATAAATTCTTTACCTATGTTTTAGGAATGCGCTTAATAAAGAAAACAGTGAATCAGGATGACATTCAAACATACCATTTATTCTTTGCAGATGACAAGGGTAGTGCGGGTACAGATATGACGTTCTTTGATTTCCCTAATATCCCAAAAGGTGTACATGGTACAAATGAAATTTCAAAGACTTCTTTCCGTGTACCAACGGATGCTGCTTTAGATTATTGGATAAAGCGCTTTGACCGTTTAAATGTGAAGCATACAGGTATGAAAGAACAGTTTGGTAAAAAAACACTATCTTTCGTAGATTTTGATGATCAGCACTATCAGTTAATTTCTGATGAGCACAATACAGGTGTGGCGGCAGGTACGCCTTGGCAGGATGGCCCCATCCCACTTGAGTATGCCATTACAGGTTTAGGACCAGTATTTGTCCGTGTCGCTAATTTTAAATACTTTAAGGATGTTTTAGAAAAGGTAATGCTCTTTACAGAGATTGCAGAAGAAGAGGACTTCCATTTATTTGAAGTAGGCGAGGGAGGAAATGGCGCCCAGATTATTGTCGAGCACAACACAGTGTTACCCGTTGCTCGTCAAGGTTTTGGGACTGTTCACCATGCTGCCTTTCGTGTAGAGGATCGTTCGGTATTAGATGAATGGACTGCACGTTTCGAAAGTTTTGGTTTCCACACTTCTGGCTATGTAAATCGTCATTTCTTTGAATCATTGTATGCACGAGTAGCTCCGCAGATTTTATTTGAATTGGCTACAGATGGTCCAGGATTTATGGGCGATGAGCCATATGAAACATTAGGAGAAAAACTGTCATTACCACCATTTTTAGAACCAAAACGTGAACAGATTGAAAGTATTGTTCGTCCGATTGACACTGTAAGAAGTTCCATTATGTTCGATAAAGAATATGAGTAACACAATTTCATCCAGTTGGGAAAGCAAAGCCCCACTGGATGTATACATAACTGTATTGGGGGATAAAAAAATGGAATTTTCCAAGCTGATTGATAAGCGTCGCTCTGCTAATAATTTTATCAAGGACGTTAAAATGACTGAAGAAGATATACGCCCTATTTTGGAGGATGTTAAGCTTGCCCCTTCAGCATTTAACTTACAGCATGCTAATTATATTGTTGTGCTGGATGAGGATATGAAAGAAAAGGTGAGAGAGGCAGCATATGGTCAATATAAAGTACATTCAGCTTCAGGTGTAATTCTTGTACTAGGTGACAAGGAAGCATATAAAAATACTGCTGAGTTAAGTCAGGGCATGGTGGATTTAGGCATAATTACAGCGGGTGAACTAGAGGATATTGTAGCAGAGAATACAAGATTTTATGAGGATCGCGGTGAAGGATTCATGAAAGATGAAGCCATTCGTAATGCTTCTCTGTCTGCAATGTTATTCATGCTAGCTGCGAAAAATCGTGGTTGGGACACTTGCCCAATGATTGGCTTTGATAATCAGAAAATGCGTGAGCTTTTCAATGTGCCAGAAACACATGAAATAGCCTTAATGATTACTATTGGGAAAGAAAAAGAAAGCAGTCGTCGATTACGTGGGTATCGCAAGCCAGTTGAAGAATTTGCCATTTATTATTGAAATGGTATAAAATACAATAGCTATACAAATACTATGAATAATGTACATTTAGGAGGAAACATCATGAAAGTAGTAGCAATCGTAGGTAGTATCCGTAAAGAATCTTATAATATGCAATTAGCTCAATTTATTCAAAAACGTTATACAGAAAAGTTAGATCTTGAAGTATTAAGCTTAAAGGACCTACCAATGTATAATCAAGATATTGAAAATGAGGCTCCACAAGCAGTTCTTGATTTTAAAGCAAAAGTAAAAGCTGCAGACGCTGTACTTTGGGTTACACCTGAATATAATGGTACAGTTCCTGGGGTTATGGTAAATGCTATTGATTGGCTATCTCGTGTAGATAAAGTAATGATTGGCAAACCATCTATCATTATGGGTGCATCAATGGGGAACTTAGGTACTGTAAAAGCACAATTACATTTACGTGATATTTTATTCTCTCCAGGCATTAACTCACCATTACTTAGCGGTAATGACGTTTATATTGGTGCTGTTCACACTAAATTTGATGAAGAAGGCAATTTAACTGATGAAGGTACAGTGAAATTCCTTGACGTAGTTATTGATAATTTCTTAAGTTGGGCAAAAAAATACGTTTAATTAAAATATAACCCATAAGTATACAATATACTTATGGGTTATATTGTTGAAAAAAAGAGGATGTCACTAGCAAAAAAAGCTCTTTTGTTAAGGCGAATGGTTGATTTCGGTTCCGCTAGCGTCCGATGCCGCTTCCCTCAATTCCGTTCGCTCTAGGGTCTACTCTGTGAAGCTAGCTCCTCTCCAATCAACCATACATCAAGAGATTATTTTTCATATTAGCAGTAACGGATAAAATAGCCCATTAGAGAAAGGATAGGCACTTGGAGAAGTGATTAGTTACCCATAAAATCTTTGCTAAGATGGTAATTCTTGTGAAACAGCAAGCCTTTTTCATACAAATTCTAATGAATGTTCAATAGTATGACCCATAGGTATACAATATACTTATGGGCATTTTTTGTTTGGCTACTTCTGCATGAAATCTTCACACTTTCAAGATATACTTTTAAGAAATTCTAAAATGGTGGTTACGGATGAGAAAATTATCATTAAAGCTGGGCATTATCTTCTTCATCACATTGTTTTGTATTGAAACCTTTATGATGTTTTTTTTGCATGTTTCCCTGACGAATTCTAGAGTGGAAGAGGAACTAGAGCGTTTACAAGCGAGAGGAAATTCACATCGTACTATATTAGAACAGAACTTCAATAATGAAACACTAGCACATGTCGTTCTTATGGAATCAGAAGCAAGTACAGATGTCGTGGTGACTGACCATTTCGGGACAATCCTTGCATCCTCACAGCCACATCAAGAAATCAGTGATCTGATTCGTGAAATAGAGGGGGAAATACCTTATGAAGGAAGGGTTTTACAAGACAATTGGCAAGAAGTTAAAGCAATTGCGACTATAAGCCCTATTCAAAATCAGCAAGGAACGATTGGCTATGTATTTATGTTTCAAAATACCGATTCCATCCATGCATTAATGAAACGGCTGAATAAGCATTTTCTCATCGTGGGTATTGTATCTGGTCTAGTCAGTATTGCAGTCATTGTTGTTCTATCTCGTAAGCTGGCTAAGCCACTTATTCAAATGAAAGAGGCTACATTGAAAATGAGTAAGGGTGATTTTACAGTTGCTCTTTCTACGAATGGAAAAGATGAGCTTGGGGATTTATCAAATGCTATCCAGCTTTTATCCAATGATTTAAATCATCTAAGGCAAGAGCGTAAGGAGTTTTTATCGAGTATTGCACATGAGCTTCGTACACCGCTAACTTTTATTAAAGGCTATACAGACATTCTTGCTAAACGGGATTTAACAGGGCAAGATCGTCAAAAGTATTTAGCTATTATAATAGAAGAAACAAATAGACTTTCTAGATTAATCAAAGATTTATTTGATTTAGCGAAAATGGATGAAAACTCATTTGTAATTGAAAAACATTGCTTACATTTAGAGCCGTTTTTTACAAGCATTGAAGAAAAATTAAGTCCCGCTTTTCAAGATAAAGGTATCTATTTAGTTGTACGTTGTGATAATGGCTTAACACTATGTGCAGATGAAGCAAGACTTGAGCAAATTCTGATTAATCTATTAAATAATGCATTAATCTATTGTGCACCAGGAGATATGACTACAGTCACTGTAAAACAAGACAGTGGAATTTTAAGCATCATCGTTGAAGACACAGGGAAAGGAATTCCAAAGAAGGATTTACCGTATATTTTTGATCGGTTTTATCGAGTGGAAAAATCACGTAGTCGTGCTTTAGGTGGATCTGGACTTGGGCTTGCTATTGTCAAGGAGCTAGTACAAGCACATGGGGGAGAAATAAAGGTTAGAAGTGAAATAAATAAAGGGACTACTTTTGAATTATCATTTAAAGGAGTAGAAATGAATGAAAACGATTTTATGCATTGATGATGAACCAAGAATGTTAGATTTATTAACCCTTTATTTGGAACCACTATTTAATTGTAGAGCAATGTCTTCTATACAAGAGGCATTGGATTTTTTAGAAGAAGAGCATGTGGATTTAGTTCTTTTGGATATAATGATGCCAGAGATGGATGGGTGGCAGGTTTGCCAGGAAATTAGGAAGTTTTGGGATGTTCCTATCATTATGCTTACTGCAAAAGGAGAACACGCTGATATTGTAAAAGGTTTAAATCTTGGTGCTGATGACTACGTTTTAAAGCCTTTTGATGAGGAAGAATTGTTAGCACGCATACATGCTGTATTAAGAAGAACGATATCTGAAGAAAAAGTGATTAACTTTGAAGGGCTTTGTTTAGATAGAGAGTCCTTTGAAGTATATTTTCAGCATAAGGCAATTCCATTAACACCAAAGGAATTTGCCATGCTCGCCCTATTTTTAGATTATCAAAATAGAGCATTTTCTAGAGAACACCTTATACATGCCGTTTGGGGATATGATGTAACGATTGAAGATCGTACCATTGATTCACATGTACGTAATTTACGAGAAAAATTAAGAAAAAGTGGTTTTCCGGCGGATGATTACTTGCAAACCGTTTGGGGCATCGGCTATAAATGGCATAAGTCTGCAAAGAGAAAGCAAATGGAACATAAAAGCTAGAAATTAACCTCTACCAGAATTGAAGGTAGAGGTTATTTCTATTATTTTGGACTAAGCTCTTCTTCTGTTACCCATTTATGATTTGTTACAGCTTCACCACTTGTAGTGGAAGTATAATCAACCATATATACAGTTGTTTGCACAGCCTCGTCAATAAGGACAGTCGCATTTTCCATACCTTCCATATGTGTTGCGTCCGTTTTTACTTCTGTTCCAGGAGCCAGTGGTGCTTCTTGTGGGTCAATTAATTCTTCATGAATTACCCACTTATGCTTTTCTATTCGCTTTCCACCAGTTGTAGGCTCATAGGAAATAACATAGGCAGTTGTAGTATAGGCACCTACTATTGTTGCTTCGGCCCCTTTCATACCTTCCATATGTCCATCTGTAATAATGGCTGTGCTTCCTATAGGAAATTTCGGATTTTCAGCTTTTTTTAACGTTACTGGTACTTCGCCAGAACTTGAATGGTTCATTGTAGAATGATCCATTTCTTCAGCAGCTTCATTAGAAGTGGACGCAGGATTTGTTTGATCCTCTGTACAAGCCGATAAACTAATTAGAGCGACTACTGATAATAGTCCGACTGACCATCTTTTATTGAATTTCATATGATATCCTCCTCACTATGTGCTCCTAATGTAGCAAATAAATGTGCAGAAACGATGGATATAACCTATGAAAAACATTTCTTTAGTCTGGCGGGGAGATATGCTATTGAATAGGCATGATCTTCAATGTTTTTTGTAATCTATGGGCGAAGATACCAGCAAAAATAGCTAAAATAATATCTTTTGGTAGTGGAGGAATCATCCAAAGCCAAGCGAGCTTATATGAAAAATTCTCTGGCGCACTTGCCCATAGCTTATAGGCAAAAAACATCCAATTTGTTCCTATCAAATAATTTATAGCCGTTGCTACCAAAGCAGCTACGATAAAACTTTTCTTTGTTCCGCTTCGTTCTACGATTAACCCCGCAACAAATGCCGCAAATATAAAAGTAATAATAAACCCAAAGGTAGGGCTTAAAATTTGGCCAATTCCACCCCCGAAACGAGCAAAGACAGGAGCTCCTGCCAATCCTACGCACATATAAATTGTGCAGGCAAGCGCACCTTTTCTACTACCAAGAATAAGCCCTGCTAAAATTGCAAAGAAGGTTTGAAGCGTAATGGGTACACCACCAACTACCATAAAAGGTGCAAAGGAAGTGATATTAGCACCCACCATCATTAACGTTGTAAATAATCCAATGTAGGTAATGTCAACAGTTCTTAACTTATGGTGACTATGTTGTGTAACAGTTGCCATGATTTCACCTCGTTTTATAAGTTATTACTGCTAGTGTAAAAAACGAATGTATTTGTGTCAACCTTATTATTTATATAAGTTAACTCAATTGCTGAATTAAATTGAAGTAGACTATCTATCTATAAAAATGTATGATAGAACCGTCACAATTTTATAACTTCAAATACTATTGGTGTGACATTTTGAATGTCACTTAAAAGGGAAGTCGGTGGAAGTCCGACGCTGTCCCGCAACTGTAACGAGGAATCCTATAATATGATTTGCCACTGTTTAAGAATGGGAAGGCAATTATAGGATAGTGAATCGAAGCCAGGAGACCTGCCATTTAGTAATACCTGTAATGCCCACGAGGATGCAAGCAATTACGGACAATAGCTGGATATTTTTCTGACTTTGTTTAATCTTGGGTATTTCTATGCGCATTTTCGCATGGGATACCTTTTTTTATTGCTTCATTCATCAATATTCAGTAGGAGTTTAAAACAGATGAATAAAAAATTTATGTTATTTTCCTTCGTACTTTTCATGGTATTAATTGTTTCAATGACCTTTGCTGTAATGGTTGGCTCAGTTTCAGTTACACCGTTATATGTATGGAAAGTTATTCTTTCTAAAATTCCTTTTATACAAAATTCGATCGAGCAAGATTGGAGTCGCTCTCAGGAAATCATCATCTGGCAAATAAGAGCACCTCGTGTTTTGCTAGCTGCGATAGTAGGAGCGGGGTTAGCTATTGCAGGGGCAGCCATTCAGGCACTAGTACGTAATTCTATTGCAGACCCGTATATTCTAGGGATTTCTTCAGGGGCAGCTGTCGGAGCTACTTCTGTGATTATTTTAGGAGCCTTTTCATTTTTAGGTATTTACGCTCTTTCAGTATCCGCATTCCTTGGTTCATTACTTGCCATTGCACTTGTCTTTTTCTTATCACGTGTTGGGGGACGTGTCTCTATTTTCCGCTTGCTATTGGCAGGCATGGCTGTGTCCTTTATCTTAACGGCTATCTCTAACTTTATTTTAATGATGTCAAAGCAAGAAGGGGCCTTAAAGGCTGTTATGTTTTGGATGCTAGGTAGTTTAGCTGGAGCCAAATGGAATAATATTGTGATTCCAGCTTTCGTATTTTTTATTGTATTTGGGCTACTGTGGCTACACTATCGCAATTTAAATTTATTATTACTAGGAGAAGAGGCGGCAGTGACATTAGGCGTTAATCTTCAGCAATTCCGCATTCAGTTAATACTACTAGTATCTCTATTAACAGGTGTGCTTGTCGCAGTTAGTGGTTCTATAGGATTTGTGGGTTTGATTATTCCCCATATTGTGCGTTTAATTGTGGGCTCAAACTATAAATACGTAATACCTATCAGTGCTTTAATAGGTGGAATATTCTTAGTGTGGGCAGATGCCTTTGCTCGAATTATTATTGCTCCTCAGGAAATGCCAATTGGTATTATTACAGCTTTTTGTGGAGGACCATTTTTCATTTGGCTTCTCCGTCGTAACAACTATTCTTTCGGTGAAGGAGATTAACTTCCATGACATTAGAAGCGAAACAAGTATCATTCTCCATTTACGATCAGCGTATACTGCATGATGTAAGCATTCAAATAAAAGAAAAGCAATTTGTTGGATTAATTGGTCCTAATGGGAGCGGAAAATCAACATTGTTAAAAAATATGTATCGTCTCCTAAAACCTGAAAGTGGATCGGTAGTATTAAATGAGCAAGATATATTAAAGCAATCAAGTAAAGCAATTGCGAAAAATTTGGCTGTTGTAAGCCAAGAGACACCCGTATTATTTGATTTCACTGTGCATGATTTAGTCAGTATGGGAAGAACCCCACATAAAAAGCTGTTAGAGCTTGATCAAGAGAAAGATTTTCAAATTGTTAAAGAGGCTCTTAGACAAACGGGCATATCGCATTTAGAGAAACGAAGCTTTAGTTCGCTTTCTGGTGGCGAGAAAAAACGTGTCATGGTTGCAAGGGCACTCGCTCAACAAGCACAGATATTAATATTAGATGAGCCGACGAATCATTTAGATATTCAACATCAACTTCAACTTATGGATTTAATTCAGACTTTGCATTTAACCGTAGTAGCAGCTTTACATGATTTGAATATTGCTGCTATGTATTGCGATCAAATTTACGTTTTACAGCAAGGGCGAATAGTTTGTCATGGTACACCAGAGGAAGTACTTACGCCAACAGTGCTGCAAGATGTATTTGGTGTTTTTGCGGATATTCAAATACATCCAATGACAGGGAAGCCGTATCTTACATATGTTCCTGAACAGTTCACGAAGGGGTTTAGCCAAATATAGAAAAGTTTCATCTTCTATTAGATACATAAAACATCCTTTAAGGAGTGACTGTATGCAAATAGCCTTTACGAAAATGCATGGTATTGGCAACAGCTATATCTATCTTGATCTTTTCCAACATGATTACAAGGAAGATATCTTTTGTGAATTGGCTCAAAAAATGGCCAATGTCCATACTGGTATTGGCTCAGATGGATTGATTATTATCCAACCCTCTAAAATTGCTGACTGTGGTATGCGTGTATTTAATAAAGATGGATCTGAGGGGACAAATTGTGGTAACGGTCTTCGCTGTGTTGCTAAGTATATTTTTGAACGTCATATTGTACGACAAGAGCTAATTACGATTGAAACGAAATCCGGGATTATGCTGGCACAGGTAGTGGTGCAAGACAATCGTGTAATAGAAGTGATTGTCGATATGGGCAAACCTCTCTTATTGCGCAAAGACATTCCGATGTTAGGAAACCCAAATGAGCTTGTCATCAATGAGATATTTCCTTTACCCCAACAATCTCTTTTGGTAACAGCTTTGTTTTTGGGCAATCCGAATACTGTAGTTTTTGTGAATGCGATCGAGCAAGTACCATTAGGAACATTAGGCGGTATTATAGCAAACGATATGAGATTTCCTTATCGCTGCAATGTTGAGTTTGTAGAGGTTGTTCATGAGAAGGCATTAAAATGCTGCGTTTGGGAACGAGGTTCGGGTATAACAGAGGCATGTGGGACAGGTGCTTGTGCAGCGGTAGTGGCTGCTATATTAAATGGTTTTTGTCAGAAGGGAGAAGAGATAGTAGTCCAACTTAGTGGCGGTGACTTAGTCATTCGATGGGCTGACAATGACCATATCTGGATGCGTGGTCCTGCAGAATTTATTGCGGAAGGTATTTATGAATTTTTATCTTAATTACTCCCATCCTTCTTCGTTATGCCATTTTAAATAAATGAATACAGGACGCCTCCGATTTAAGGGTGACGTCCTATATTGTAAAGCCATTAAGATACTGCTTTTAAGCCTGCTACACCTATGATAATTGCTATGATACTGATAATACGTGATAGATTTTTGGATTCGCCAAAGAAAATGATATTTACGAGTACAGCTCCAACAGTACCAATTCCTACCCAAACAACATAGGCAATACTTAACTGCAAATAGTTGAAGGATGCATATAAAAGGGCAAAAGACACACCAAAACCACCAATATATAACATTAAGTTTCGTAATGTTTTATGCTGACTATAGAAGCGTAAGCCAACCACACCTATAATTTCAGACAATGCAGCTAAGATAATAAGTACCCAACCCATTATACATTCTCTCCTTTCGTTTGCACCTGCTCTTTAGAGGAATTATCCGCTAATTTTAGACCAATCACACCTAATAATAAAATAATCATGAACAGTCCTTTAATGGCATTAAATTCTCCTTCGAAAATGAAAATATCCATTAATGTGGTACCGATTGCACCTGCTCCGGCGAAAATAGCGTAGACTGTACCAGTAGGTAAGCTCTCACAAGCCTTCGATAAGAAATGAAAATCTATAGCAATGATTGTCACAATAATTATCCAATGCCACCATGAGCTTGCTACGTTAAAGCCAAATACCCAAAGCAATTCAAATAAACTTGTTAAAACGACGTACATCCATTCTTTTTTCATCAATAAAATCCTTTCTATTAGGTAATATAATGACTGACATTCAGTCATTTTCGAGGTAAAAGAGAACGTCACTTTTATGGGTGACGTAGGCCAAGTGCGTGAGATAGGAAGTCTATAAGCTCAAGCTTGAGCAATTTCATTGTTTCGTCCTTGCTATCATCAAATAAAAAAATTTGTTCAGCAGCAGATTCAATTAGACCAATCATCAGTTTAGCAGAACGTGTTGGGTCAATTGAATCACGTATCATTCCCTGTTGCTGGCCAGATAATAAGAAATGACTCATCCAGTCATAATAGGGTGCATATATATTTTCCCATTCTTTTAAATGCTCAGTTTGCGCAATACCTGCATAAATAAGTGCAACGATATCTCCATAATCTTTCGTGATTAAGAAAACCATTTCCACAACCTCTTCAAGTTGCTGTTCAAAGGGCTTATGACTTGAAATACCTTCATCTAAGGTAGCAATAATTCTTTCTACCATATTTTTTGCAATAGCAGGCATAACAGAAAGGCGTGATGGGAAATAAAGATAAAATGTTCCTTGAGCGATCCCAGCAGCTTTAACGATATCTGAAACTTTTGTTTTTTCTATACCTTTTTCTCGAAAAACCTCAATGGCAGCTTGAATAATTTTTTCTTCTTTTGACATGCAATCCCTCACTTTTGCCTTACTTAATTATTATGTTATAGAATAAGAAAAATAATGTCAATAAAAATGACTGATTATCAGTCATTTTTATTATCCAATGTTCGTTTGTAATTCCACAATTATGCGAAGGAGTATATTTTCTATATTTCGGGGAATTGTATAATTGAAAGGATTGATGACCATGAAAGAAATTAAGTTTGCACAATTAGACCCGCAGCAACTAGAAAAAATTAATGAGCTTGAAGAAAAGATTGGTGTAACATTAGTTGCCTATGATGCTTCCTCCACACCATCACACGGTTCCGGCGCTTTTGAGTCAAATAATAGCACTACTACAAATCATCCATCATAATGAAGTGAGAAATGCCTTGCAGTAATGTAAGGTATTTTCGTTTTATAGAATGTATTTAAAGGAGTGTTTGAATTGAATGAATTCTATGCTGATTTACATATTCATATTGGACGTACTTCTAGTGGAAGGGCAGTGAAAATTACTGGCAGTAAAACGTTAACATTAGCACGAATTTTAGAGACGGCTAGTGCAAGAAAGGGATTAGACATCATTGGGATCATTGACTGTCACTCACCTGAAGTAATCGAAGAAATGGTGAGGATGATTGAACACGGAGAACTGCAAGAACTTAAAGAAGGTGGTCTGCGATTTCAGGAAACAACTTTAATTCCCGGATCAGAGATCGAAATTTATGATCAACATTGTCAGGGTCCTATTCATGTGCTTGCTTACTTTCCTACACTAGAGCTCATGAAGCTGTTCTCAGAATGGATGTCACAACATATGAAGAATATCCATTTAAGTTCACAGCGTATTTATTGTGATGGTCAGACCTTGCAGCAAAAGGTACATGAATTGGGAGGTATTTTTATTCCTGCACATGTATTTACACCATTTAAAAGCTTGTTTGGCAAAGGGGTTCGTCGAAGTTTAACTGAAGTCTTTGATCCGCAGCTTATTGATGGTATTGAATTAGGTTTAAGCTCTGATACAAATATGGTAAGTCATATTAAAGAATTACAAGCATATACATTCGTTAGCAATTCTGATGCACATTCGCTTGGGAAATTAGCACGAGAGTATCAAAAGTTACGATTAGCAGAAGCGAATTTTACAGAATTAAAAATGGCCCTGCATGAGCAAGAGGGACGAGCGGTAATAGCCAATTATGGCCTAAACCCTTTGCTTGGCAAATATCATCAAACAGTTTGTGCAAAATGTAGTCAACAGCTAAGTAAAGAGGCTACCATTTGTACAAAATGTGGGAGTACTCAAATTATAAAGGGAGTAGCTACCCGTATACAGGAGCTATCTGAAGACTTTCCCAATAAACGAAATAGACCACCTTATATTCATCAGATACCACTTGATTTCATTCCAGGTATTGGTCCTAAAATGATGGAACGTTTAATCGAAGCATTTGGTACAGAAATGAATATTTTGCATCGTGTAACAATCGACCAGCTTGAACAAATTGTGCCACATAAACTAGCCCATTTAATCGATTTAGCGAGAAAGGGCCAATTAGCCATTGAAGTTGGTGGTGGTGGGATTTATGGAAAGATACAGGTTAATTAGATAAAAAATGAAATGTTTCAAAAAGATTGTTGTAATTTAACCTATTTTTATCGTTCCTCTAGTAAAATAGTGAAAATAACGACTATTTTATAAGTAGAGGAGAGAGTAAATGCGATTATCAAAGAAATTTCGTTTTTTAGCTTCAAGTGTATTGGCTTTGCAATTAGCTATACCTGTAGCAGCTAGTGCAGAAGAAGGACAGGGTGACCATATAGCACCAAGTTGGGTTGTACAAACCGATTATGTGGCACTTGGTGATTCATTAGCACATGGGATGAATGAAGTAGGTGTAATTGGATTAGGCTATACCGATTTTATTGCACAGGCATTACAGCAAGACGGCTTCCTTACTTCCTTTAATAAGGGCTTTGCTATGTCAGGCTACACAACTAAAAATGTTTTAGCTGATCTACAAAATGATGTTGCAAAAACAGTGACTGGTTTTGGCTATACAGACGAACAGGCAAAGTTACGGGCTTCTATTAAAGAAGCTGAAATCATCACATTAACAGCTGGGGCAAATGATCTATTGCCAATATTAAAAGAATCTCAAGCAACGGGAATTGACACTGTGGCTATCATAAAAGCTACTAAAGAAGCTGTATCGAACATTGCTACTATTCTATCTGAAATCAAAAAGATTAATCCACAAGCTGAAGTATATGTAATGGGCTATTATAATTCCTTCCCATACTATAGTGAGAACTTACAAAAACAATTTAATTTGTTATTAGCTACATTGAATGCAACAATTAAAACAACTACTGAAAAAGCGGGCGCTATTTTTGTTCCTACATATGATGTTGTTGCAAAGGATGTTGCCAACTATCTACCAAACCCTGAAAATATTCATTTAAGTGAAGCTGGTTATTTAGCAGTAGCAAATGAAGCATTTTTACCAATCATTAAAACAAGCTCTTTATGGGATGTCACGCAGGCTATTGGATTAGAGGTAAAAGATCGTACAACTGTTAAGGTTAGCTGGCAAGAAGCGACAGATAATGTAGGCGTAGCAAATTACCTTGTCTATGTGAATGGAAAATTAACTTCAACATTAAATGCTGACACTACTACAATTACGCTCAAAGATTTAATAGAAAATACAACCTACAATGTATCTATCAAAGCAATTGATGCTGCTGGTAATGAAAGTGTTCAAAATCCTACAGTAACTTTCACTACGAAAGGAACAGTTAGCTTTACAGATACACAGAATCATTGGGCAAAAGATTATATTCAAACAGCTGCAAATATAGGTATAATGAACGGCTATACTGATGGGACATTTAGACCTGAGAGTAGTGTAACACGTGCCCAAGCTGCAGCTATTCTTGTAAGAAGCCTTGGCTTAACTACAGAAGAAAAAGCACCATTTACTGATATCGAAAATTATGATGCAGCAACACAGGCAGAAATTGCGGCAGCATATGTACATGGTCTTATTAAAGGAACAGATGGGAAATTTAAGCCTGGACACCCTGTGACACGCGCTCAATTAGCTTTAATGATTCATCGCGCTTATGAACAGCAATCTAATCAGCCGTATATTGCAAAAGGCAATGTGCCATTTGTAGATGTCGCTTCATATAATGCAGAAACCAAACGTGCAATCACAATGCTGTATGAATTAGGAATCGTGACAGGGGATGGAGGGAAATTTTCACCTGAGGCTGTCACAACAAGAGGTCAAGCAGCTAAAATATTTACCAATCTTAGTCAGCTACTCATTCAATAATCATTAAAAGGTAGGGGGATTGTCTCCTCTACCTTTTGATGTTTTCGTAAAAAACGAAGTATAGTCTATCTAAATAAAGGAGAATGGGATGCTGTCATTTATATTATCTGCTAAAAGATTAGGAAAAGGACTGTGGAGGTCCTTTAAACGTCCACAGTTCCTATCATTATTTACTACACTATTTTTAATCATTCTATCAGGAACTCTATTCTACAAGGGGACAGAAGGATGGTACTGGTTGGATGCCATGTATTTTGCTGTAGTGAGCTTAATTCCAACTGGAGTCGAAACAGGACTATATCCAACAACGGCTTATTCTAAAGTATTTACAATGATTTATTTAATTGTTGGTACAGGAGTAATGTTTATCATGTTATTAATGCTGGGACGCTCTATCGTAGATTTTTCTCTGAATGAAGAAGAAAAAGAAGAGGTTAAAAAACGTTTGAAAAAGTAAAATAGCAGTACAATGAATTTTTTGGACGATTCATTGTACTGCTATTTTTTTATGATAGTTTGGCAATAATGCCTTCTTCGTCATCTAAAACTAATTCAATCCCTGTCGAGAATGGATCACCGTGTAGAACATCCTTGATCCAAACACGTAAGGCACCAATCATGGCTGCTGTATTAAGCACCTCGATTTGACCGTTGACTTCGACCTCTGCACCAAAACCTACATCATCCTCGTAAGTTAATTCAACAAGAACATCCTCAGGGCGAATGTTTTGATAGTAGGCTTGAGATAAACAAATAGCATTAATAATATCTTGTTCGTTGATTATTTGTGCCATTGTGCTTCCTCTTTGCGCTTTTTATCTTTAAACATATTTATTATCTTCACAACAAGCATCACAATAACAACAATTGCTGCCACATTAATAAGTAAACCTAAAATATTCCCCAGTATACCCATACCACTAAATAGACTACCGAATAATAATCCAGCAAGTCCGCCAAGCATTAATCCTTTCATCAGACCACCTGAGAAAAAACCACCTTTTTTAGTAGTATCTGCTTTATTAGTAGATGTTGAGTTGTTTTTATTTGTTGTTGCATTGTTTTGATCTTTAGTAGTATCCGACTTTTGGATATTCGAGCTATTATTATTGTTAGAGAAGCCCTTTTTACCCGATTTATAGGATTTAGCTTCTGCCGTTGGTGTATCAGAAATAAATAATGTTGCACCAACAGTCGAAAATATCAGTGTCGCTGCAAAAAGAGCGGCAAGAATTTTTTTCATTACATACATTCCTCCAATATAATTTTTAATTTAATCATAAACTAGTTCTTATATAGTAATATTACATGAACTATATTAAAAAATAAAACAAACGCTTTCAAAAATTAAGCTATATCAAAAAATATGGACAAATAGTGGCAGATGTAATGATTGTAGAAATTATGCAATAGGAAGGAGTGAAAAAATGCTACTAACTTTATCAATCTTCCTTACCATTTTTATCATTTTGTACCTAACAGAAAAAAGGCGCTTTCTCAACGTTGTAGTCCTTGGCGTGATAGGGATATATATTGTCAGAGCGTTTATTATTCATTATCCTTTATTGCTACCAAATGATCAGGGGATTATTTCTGAAATGGGGATATTCATTATATTAGGAAGCTTTCCAAGTATTATGTTTATTTTATCAATAGCCATGTTTTTCAATAGTAAAGTATTATTGGAAAAGGAAGGACGCAAATTCCGTAACTTAATGTTAGCCATATTAGGGCTAAGTTTTGTTATTATGATGTTATGGTATGTATTCGTCATTTTTATTGAAATTGAAAATGTATTTTGGCATATTCTTTTCTTCTATGCGTTTTTGATTTTTGGTTATACAATGTTCTTATACACTAGTGTCCTTGCTTATTCAATATTGTATCTTCTTACACCAATACGTTATAAACCAAATTACATTATTGCATTAGGTTCAGGATTAATTGGCGATAGAGTACCTCCACTTTTAGCAAGCCGTTTAGATGAAGCAGTAAAGCAATATATAAAGTATGAGATGAAGCCTTATATCATTGTCTCTGGTGGTCAAGGAAATGATGAAAAGGTATCAGAAGCATATGCAATGAAACAATACCTAATAGAAGTACATCATATTCCGACTGACAAGATAATTATGGAGGATTGTTCAGCCAATACAGAACAAAATATGATCTTTTCAAAGCAAATAATGGACCACCATTCTCATGGAGAGAACTATCGTTCCATTTTTGTTACTAATAATTTCCATGTGTTTCGCGCAAGTATTTATGCTAGGAAAGCAGCATTAGATGCCGAGGGGATTGGTTCAAAAACTGCTTTTTACTATGTTCCTAATGCATTCACACGAGAATTTATAGGTTTATTAGCCATGTATAAATGGACCCATGTCACAGTATTTTTAATTATTACGCTATTCGTAGGCTTACTATTGAGAGCATATGTGTAACCAAACTTCAACTGTCTTCCATATAATAGTGGTAAGGCAGTTTTTTTACATAGTGTGCAAGGGAGGAAAATAATGTACGAGCAAATTTTAGCCAAGCGAAATAAAGAACGAATAATTTCCCTACAAAATCTTACACAAACTCAAGATCAGTGGTTTGCTCAAAATATAAAATTACTTACATTCGCTGAAGTTAACCTAACAGCCTTGCAGAAAATACTGTATCAAGTAGTACGAGGGTTATTAAAAGAACAGCAACAACGTCATTTACAGATTGTCCATACAGTGCAATCTCAATCGATACAGGAGAATGTATTAACGCTGTTGGCAGAATATGATGATGTCTTGCGCGATGCCATTCCACAGCCTATCTATATACTCATTTGGCAAATTTCTTCGCTAGAAAAGTTAAAAAACAGTATAGAAGTAGTAGATGATGTGCTTGATATTGTAGAGTGGTATTTTCGCCATCAAGATGAACAAGTTGCTGCTCTAGATGAAGAGGACTTAGATCATGAGCTCATTATTGATTTGTATAAAGAAGCGGTTGAAGAGCAGGATGGGGATGCCCAATATCAACTGGGTGAATACTATAATTCTAGAGAGGGTAAACATTTTCAACCTGAAAAATCATTGAAATGGTTTGAGCTAGCCGCTGCCCAGGGAAATGCAGATGCTCAATATATGCTTGGGAATTTTTGCTTTGGGGGCATAGGTATGGAGGAAAATTATTCCCTTGCCTTTTCATACTATGAAAAAGCAGCTTTGCAGGGACATGCGGATGCTGCCAATAATTTAGCAGATATGTACTTTAATGGCGAGGGCGTAGCAACGAATTATACATTAGCAAAAAAATGGTTTGATTATGCTGCACAAAAGAATGTGGCAGAGGCAATGTTTACGTTAGGAATAATTTATGAGCAGGGGTTAGGCGTTGAGGTAGATGAGAAAGAAGCTTTTAACGCCTATAAAAAATCAGCTGAGGCAGGGTATGTGGAAGCACAATATCGACTTGGTGGAATTTATTTAGAGGGGCGCTTAGGCCAAGCGAAAGATGTCAATCGTGGTCTGCTTTGGTATGAAAGAGCTGCGGAGCAATATCATGTAGACGCCTTTTATGATTTAGGTTATATATGGAGTAATGGTCTGGCAGGAATACGCAATCTCGAAAAAGGTATTCATTGGTTTAAGCAGGCTGCACTTCAAGGAGATGTGGAAGCCAAGCTACAATTGGGGCATATTTTTAATAAAGATACAGGGTTAGATAGAAATCTGAAAGAAGCTATTAAATGGTATGGACTCGCGGCAGATGCAGGATCCGAAGAAGCGGCTAAAATATTACAAGAACTTAAAGGATTGTAAATTTAGTGTTAAAAAAACATAGGCTTTTAGAATTATTTATAATGCTAGGGTATATGGGTATTTTAGTCTAAATCATACTGCTTTTTACGAGTATTTAGATAGATCATGATTGAGGATAAAAAATATTAGTATAGTGAAATTTGAAGATGATCGATAAAAAAGTAGAATAAATATAAAGCAAGTAAGCATAATAAACAAAAAAATAGTTAAAAAAGCTACCCAATAATATTGTGGTAGCTTTTTTATAGTTTATTACGCTTTATTTAACAACAAGGACTTTTTATACATTTTGTGTAAAATAATGGTATTAATAAGATTGACAGTCATTTATAAAATGATTAATGTAAATGAGTGATTTTGAAAAGAAGCATACGTAAATAATTTACTGTTAGTCATGTAGGACTATATCTGTTTGCTGAGAGCAAATGACCTTAGGATAAATTGAGCAAAGGGGTACCCGACATACTTTTGGAGGAAGTCTGTCATACGAAATTGCGCTATCGATTGTAACCATTAAATCTGACTAATCAGATTTTATCGGTATTTTTTCGTGTATCCATCAATATGTTAAAAGGGATTTGATGTTTCTCAGCCTGATGAAAGTAAACGGAATGAAAGAGGGAAGATGTGTGATTTTTCAAAAACAGAGAAAGACGAAGGTATTGGATTTACAGCAATACACAGTGAAAATGGATTTGTCCTCTCGTCAATCGATGGCGAAGCAAATTGAAATGCTGAACTTAACGAAGAACGACTTACAATATTTAAAAGCTTTCCAACCAATAGTTATGGATAATGTAGATCACATCGTAAACCGTTTTTACAACATGATTGGAACAGAGCATCATTTGGTAGATATTATCAGTCATCATAGTTCTGTAGAAAAGCTTAAAGTAACATTACGGCAACATATTATTGAAATGTTTAACGGAACCATTGATGAGATGTATTACCAAAGGCGTGTAAAAATTGCAAAGGTGCATGTCCACATTGGGCTTAGAACACAGTGGTATATCTGCGCATTCCAAGATTTATCGATATCATTTATTGATTTAGTCGAAAAAAATATAGAATTTCCACAAGATCAATTTAATACGATCAGAGCTATATCGAAAATTTGTAATTTTGAGCAACAACTCGTTTTAGAAGCTTTTGAAAACACTGTGGAACAACTGAAAGAAAAAATGGTTCATGAAAAAGAAGCGATTGAACGACAGATTGTAGATTCTTCGGAAGCACTTGCAGCTATCTCGCAGGAAACCAATAATTCATTTTGCTGCTTAAGTAAGCAATCTGACGAAATTAAACATTTGGCAAAAAAATCACTCGATGTGTCTACACTGGCTGAAAACCAAGCACTTGAGGGTCGCGAGCGTTTAAAAAATCAATCACAAAATATGCTCAATATTAGTCATTCTCTTCATGATATAGAAGAAAATATTGAACAATTATCAGGTATGTCTAAGGAAATGGAAACAATTATGAGTGTTGTGACCAATATTGCGAATCAAACGAATCTATTGGCTTTAAATGCTGCAATTGAAGCAGCACGTGCTGGGGAAGCGGGAAAGGGCTTTAGCGTAGTGGCCGATGAAGTACGTAAATTATCAATTCAGACAAAAGAATCTGTTACAGCGGTGGCTTTGTTATTGAAAAAGACAGGTGAACGAACAGAGAAATTAGAGTATTCTTTGACCAACATTCAAGATGAAGTTGCAGCAGGTGAAGAAAATATGTTACAAACTGAAGGCCAATTTACGAGTATATTGGGAGCCATGACAGAAGCAAAAGATCAAAATGAGTGTATGGCAACAAAAATACAAGCAATTGTAGGCATATTAAGTGAATTAGGCACTTCATTTACTGAGGTAACAAATTCAGCTGAAAAATTAGCGAGCTTTGCGCAAAATTTAAAAGGATAGACTACTAACATTTACATTCTATTTTTCATATTTTTAGACGTAATAAACACTATAGTACCTATTTAAATGCTTGTTGTGAAGTTATCGCTATAGAGGATCAATTTTATAGAGATTCAGAAAGTAAGAGCTATTTCACTGATGAAATAGCTCTATTTTTGCTAAATTTGTAAAGGATTTAACGTAATTTTCAATGAAAAAGGATTATACTGTAGAAAGAATGAATAATAGGGGCGGTTATGATGAAAACAGTTGTTGTTTTAGGCGGCGGTATTACAGGACTATGTACAATTCATTATTTGCAACGTCAAGTGAAGGAACATAATTTAGATGTTCGTCTAGTGCTTATAGAAAAAAATACATATTTAGGAGGCAAATTATATTCAGCACATGAACAAGGTTTCATCATGGAAACGGGTGCTGATTCTATTGTAGCCCGTCATCAAGGCGTTATGGAACTCGTGCAGGAGCTTGATTTTGAGGCGGAATTAGTTTACAACGAAACAGGTATTTCTTATATTTATACGAATAATGAGTTACATGCTATTCCGGCAGATTCAACTTTCGGAATACCGATGAGTGTAGCATCCTTAGAGGAAAGTACACTTATTTCCGAGCAGGGAAAAAAAGAAGCGTTGAAGGATTTAACATTGCCAAACAATGGCTTCACAAAGGAAAGTTCTATTGGTGAATTTTTAACTTACTATTTAGGAGAGGAACTGGTGAAAAACCAAATTGCACCAGTCCTTGCAGGTGTTTATTCGGGAGATTTACATCAGCTTTCTATTGGCTCTACTTTACCGTATTTAATTGATTATAAGAATGATTTTGGAAGTATTATTAAAGGCTTTGATGCGAATCGTGAGCAATTTGTTAAAGCAGCGAACAAAAAATTTATATCCTTTAAAAATGGTTTATCTTCTTTAATTGATCGACTTGAACAGACCTTATCCGATGTAGAAATTATCAAGGGTGTTACTACACTAAATGTTCAAAAACAAGATAAGAACTACACAATTTCCTTAGCTAATGGTGAAATTATTGAGTCAGATTATGTCGTTTTAGCATTACCGAACGATACTGTACAAAATCTGCTACAGGATGAATCTTTAAACCGCTATTTTGACCAATTTACGACAGCGTCAGCGATTACTATCTATTTGGGTTTTGATGTGCCAGACGCTAAATTGCCAGCAGATGGAACGGGCTATATTGTTTCCCATAATTCAGACGTAACTTGTAATGCGGCAACTTGGACTAGTCGTAAATGGAAGCATACATCGAAAGAAAATAAATTACTTGTGCGACTCTTTTATAAGAGCATCAATCCAGCCTATGAGCAACTACGCGCCATGACGGATGAAGAATTGGCAGCAGTTGCTTTAGAAGATGTGAGAAAGAGCCTAGGAATAGAGGAGCAGCCAACCGTTGTAAATGTAACAAAATGGATTGATCAAATGCCTAAATATGATCTAGCGCATCGTGAAGCATTACAAGGATTACTACAAGAATTACATGAGAAATATCCTAATTTATCGATTGCAGGGTGCTCGTATTTTGGCGTAGGTATTGGTGCTTGCATTCAAAACGGGAAAAAAATTGGTGAAGAGCTTGCAAAGGAACTTGCCAATTTCTAAGGTTTTAAGTGGAAAAAAACTTTGTTATGTGAAATAGTCTTGACTCATTCGTCAGTAAACGATATGATTCTTTTAATTATTTAAAAAATTCATACTTAATTCTTATCAAGAGAAGCAGAGGGACTGGCCCATTGAAGCTTCAGCAACCAACTTTATTGTCAGGTGCTAAATCCAGAAGACCGTTGAGTCGAAGATGAGAAGGAACAACAATGATGAATCGTTAAAGCCTTCTTTTTTTATGAAAGAAGGCTTTTTATTATATAGAGACATAGGAAGAGAGGCTAATTTTATGGGATTGCTTGAAAGGTTAAAAACGCATGTATTGACGGCAGACGGTGCAATAGGCACAGTGCTATATGGCTATGGATTGGAGTATTGCCATGAGGAAATGAATGTTCAGAGACCCGAGTTAATTGAAAAGATTCATAGAGAATATATTGCGGCTGGTGCTGACATCATTCAAACGAATACGTACGGTGCAAATGCCATTAAATTAGCTCGCTATGGATTGGAATCACGTGTCCAACAATTTAATGAAGCTGCTATCACCATCGCAAAACGAGCAGCGGCTGATGGCGGTCAATTTGTTTTAGGAACAATTGGTGGTATTCGGGGAATTCGTAAAAGTGATGCAACCTTGGATGAAATATTAGCGACTATTGAAGAACAAGCAAGCGTCTTACTTGCAGGGAATCCAGATGGCCTTTTACTTGAAACTTATTATGATTTTGAAGAATTAACAGCAACCTTAAAGATGCTACGAGAAAAAACAAAATTGCCGATTATTGCACAAGTTTCTATGCATGAGCCCGGTGTTCTACAAAATGGGTTGTCTTTAAATAATGCTCTCCATGAGCTTGAAGCCCTAGGTGCTGATATTGTTGGTGTCAATTGTCGACTAGGTCCACACCATACAATTCAGGCATTTGAAGGTGTAGAACTTCCTAATAAGGCATTTATGTCGGCCTATCCAAATGCATCACTTCTGGACTTAGAGGATGGGCGTGTCGTTTATGAATCAGAAGCTGATTATTTTGGTCGAGCGGCTGTTGAATTGCGTGATCAAGGTGTACGTTTAATAGGGGGCTGCTGTGGTACAACACCCAAACATATTGCAGCAGCAAAGAAGTATTTAGAAGAGTTATCACCGGTTCAGGAGAAGCTTGCGAAGCCTAAAAAGATTGAGATTGTTCGGGAAGCGGAGCCAACAAAGTATGAGCCTCTTCATGAAAAAGTTAAACGTGAACGTTCTGTCATAGTAGAGTTGGATACACCTAGACATTTAGAGATTGATGGGTTCCTTGAAGGAGCAAAGCAATTATATGATGCAGGTGCAGATGTAGTTATGATGGCAGACAATTCATTGGCCTCTCCACGTATTAGCAATATTGCAATGGGCGCATTGTTGAAGAGCTCACATGGTGTACGCCCACTAACTCATATTACATGTCGAGACCGTAATTTAATTGGTCTACAATCTCATTTAATGGGGTTAAATGCTTTAGGTATTCATGATGTGTTGGCCGTTACGGGTGATCCAACGAAAGTAGGAGATTTCCCAGGTGCGACAAGTGTTTATGATGTATCTTCCATGGAGCTAATCCAATTAATTAAGCAATTAAATGAAGGGGTCTCTTTCTCAGGTAAGCCACTTCGTAAAAAAGCAAATTTTTCAGTTGCTGCTGCATTTAATCCAAACGTCCGTGTGTTAGATCGTGCTGTGACACGCTTGGAGAAGAAAATTGAGCATGGGGCAGACTACTTCATTTCTCAACCAGTATATACGAAAGAGAAAATTGTAGAGATTTATGAGGCAACAAAGCATTTACAAGCTCCAATTTACATCGGTATTATGCCTGTTACGAGTTATAAAAGTGCTGAATTTTTACATCATGAAGTGCCAGGTATCAAATTATCTGAAGATGCCTTAACAAGAATGAAAGCATGTGGAGAAGATAAAGAAAGGGCAACATTGGAAGGGATTGCTATTGCCAAAGAATTAGTAGAAGTGGCTACGCAATATTTCAATGGGATTTACCTTATTACACCATTTTTACGTTACGATGTGACACTAGAGTTGATGAAATATATAGAGCAATTGGATGAACAGAAAAAAGGAGTAAGTATACATGGCTAAGCACTCGATTGAAGAGCAACTAGAGAAACGTATTTTAATTCTTGATGGCGCAATGGGAACAATGCTACAAAATGAAAATTTATCAGCAGAGGATTTTGGTGGCGAGGAACTTGATGGCTGTAATGAAAATCTTGTGCTTACTAGACCAGATGTTATTGAAAAAATTCACCATAAATACTTAGAGGCAGGCGCAGATATTATTTGTACAAATACATTTGGTGGGACGCCTCTTGTGTTAAATGAATATGATCTTGGCACAAAAGCAGAAGAAATTAATAAGCGTGCAGTGGAAATTGCTCGCCAAGCAGTGGATCGTTATTCCACATCAGATTGGCCACGTTTTGTTGCAGGGGCTATGGGGCCAACAACAAAAACGTTATCAGTAACAGGTGGTATTACATTTGAAGAGCTAGAGGAAAATTTTTATGTACAGGCAAAAGCATTAATTGAGGCAGGAGCCGACGTTTTGTTATTAGAAACAAGTCAGGATATGCTCAATGTCAAAGCAGGCACACTTGGCGTAAAGCGCGCTTTTGCATCAACGGGAAAAGAGCTACCTGTCATGATTTCAGGAACAATAGAACCGATGGGTACAACGCTTGCAGGGCAAACAATTGATGCCTTTTATATTTCGATCGAGCATATTAAACCATTATCAGTTGGCCTAAACTGTGCGACGGGACCTGAGTTTATGACGGATCACATTCGTTCATTAGCAGAGCTTTCAACAGGCTATATTAGCTGTTACCCAAATGCTGGCTTACCAGATGAAGAAGGGTGTTATCACGAATCACCAGAATCGCTATCACAAAAATTAAAAGGCTTTGCAGAAAAGGGTTGGCTTAATATTGTAGGTGGATGTTGTGGGACGACACCCGCTCATATTGCAGCCATTCGTGAGATCTTAAAAGATGAAAAACCTCGTCAATTACCAGAAAAAACACATGGTCATGCGGTATCAGGAATTGAACCGTTATTGTATGACGATTCTATGCGTCCGTTATTTATTGGGGAGAGAACAAATGTAATCGGCTCTCGTAAATTTAAGAATTTAATCATTGACGGGAAATTTGAGGAGGCCGCAGAGATTGCACGTGCTCAAGTCAAAAATGGTGCACATGTTATTGATATTTGTTTAGCCAACCCTGATCGCGATGAATTAGCCGATATGCGTGGATTTATGCAGGAGGTTGTAAAAAAGGTTAAGGTGCCTCTTGTGATTGACTCAACTGATGAAAAAGTAATTGAGGAAGCATTAAAGTTTTCACAAGGGAAAGCCATCATTAACTCTATTAATTTAGAGGATGGTGAAGAACGATTTGATGCAGTATTACCACTCGTGAAAAAATATGGTGCATCATTAGTTGTTGGAACGATAGATGAAAAAGGGATGGCGGTTGACCGTCATCGAAAGCTCGAAATTGCCGAGCGCTCCTATCAACTTTTAACGGAAAAATGGGGGATTGCACCAGAGGATATCATTTTCGACCCATTAATGTTCCCTGTAGGAACTGGGGATGAGCAGTATATTGGTTCAGCGCTAGAAACGATTGAAGGCATTCGTCTCATCAAAGAAAAAATGCCGCAGACATTGACTGTACTTGGCGTAAGTAATATCTCATTTGGCTTACCACCTGTTGGTCGTGAAGTACTGAATGCTGTTTATCTCTATCATTGTACACAGGCGGGCTTAGATTATGCCATTGTTAATACAGAGAAATTGGAGCGTTATGCATCCATCCCTGAAGAGGAAATCAAACTCGCAAATGACCTGCTCTTTAATACAAATGATGAAACATTAGCAGTGTTTACAGATTTTTATCGAGATAAAAAGAAGGAAAAAACGGAAGCTGATATTCCAAAAACGGTTGAAGGTCGTTTAGCTTACTATATATTAGAAGGTACAAAAGAAGGGCTAATTGAGGATTTAGACGCTGCACGGGAAATCTTCGAGGCGCCACTTGATATAATTAATGGTCCTTTAATGGAGGGCATGGCTGAGGTAGGTCGATTATTTAATGATAATCAACTCATTGTAGCAGAGGTTTTACAATCAGCAGGTGTGATGAAGGCCGCAGTGGCTCATTTAGAGCAATTCATGGAGAAGGATGAAGAGAGTGCTGGAAAAGGGAAAATGGTACTTGCTACAGTAAAAGGTGATGTTCACGACATTGGGAAAAACCTTGTTGATATTATATTAAGTAATAATGGCTATAAGGTAGTCGATTTGGGCATTAAAGTAACTCCTGCCCAATTGATTGAAGCGATTCGTAAGGAAAAACCTGATTTTATTGGGCTGTCAGGTTTACTCGTGAAATCAGCGCAACAGATGGTTATTACTGCTCAGGATTTTAAAGAGGCGGGAATTGATGTTCCTATTTTAGTTGGTGGTGCTGCACTTTCACGTCGTTTTACTGAAACAAAAATTGCAGATGAATATGGTGGTCCTGTTATTTATGCAAAGGATGCTATGCAAGGCTTAGAGCAAGCGAATCTATTAATGGGTGAAGGGACACGTGAAAATTTCTTAGCAGAAATTGAAGAATCCCGTCAAAAACGTTTAGCGGCCGATGAAAAACGAGCTGCTCGTCCGGCAAAAGAGGTAACAATAAAGCCTGCACGAACAGTAAAAGGAGCGCCAGTATTTTTACCAGCGGATTTACGACGTCATGTGAAAAAAGACTATTCTGTATCTCATTTATACCCTTATGTTAATATGCGTACATTACTGGGACACCATCTAGGCTTGAAAGGGCAAGTTCAGCAATTGCTTGATGCGGGCGATTCAAGAGCAACAGAGCTCAAGGATTTAGTAGATGATTATTTAAAAAGTGATCTATTAAAGCCATCAGGTTTGTATCAATTTTTCCCTGCTCAAGCAGATGGTGATGATGTCGTTGTGTATGATCCTGCTGATAGTAAGACAGAAATTGAACGTTTTACCTTCCCTCGTCAGCAGGTTGAACCATTTTTATGTCTTGCAGATTTCTTAAAAACGGTAGAGAGTGGTGAAATGGACTATATTGCACTCATGGTTGTAACAGCAGGTCAAGGAGTTATGGCTAAAGCACGCCAGTTAAAAGAGGATGGGAAATTTCTTGAAAGTCATGCCTTGCAATCGACTGCTTTAGAATTAGCAGAGGGCTTTGCTGAACGTATGCATCAGGAAATTCGTGACCAATGGGGCTTCCCTGATGCAACAGATTTCACTATGAGAGATCGTTTTGCTGCAAAATATCAAGGTCAACGCTTTTCATTCGGATATCCTGCATGTCCGAACTTGGAGGATCAAGAGAAACTATTCGGCCTATTAAAACCTGAGGATATTGGTGTCCATCTTACAGAAGGCTTTATGATGGAGCCTGAAGCATCTGTATCTGCAATCGTTTTTGCTCATCCTGATGCTCGCTACTTCAATGTTTAAGGCATAAAATAAGAGGAGATAGATAGTCTATTCAATGACTGTCTATCTCTGTTCCTTTATAGAAGAAAACATTTGGTTAAGGGAAGTTTGCAGAATGATACGATTCATGGAAGAAAGAGATATTCCCGAGGTTTTAGCTATCTATAATGATATTATTTTAACAAGCAAGGCTGTCTATCGATACGACATACAAACTTTAGATGAAAAAGTACAGTGGTTTAGGGAGCAACAAGCATTAGATAATCCTTTACTTGTATTTGAGGATAATGGGCTTGTCGCTGGCTTTGCTACCTATAGTCAATTCCGACCTTACCCAGGCTATAAATATACAATGGAGCACTCTGTCTATGTGCATAAAGAACATTATCAAAAAGGGATTGCGACAAAGCTCATGAACAGGCTGATAGCGATCGCTGAAGAAAATGGTGTCAAAACGCTTGTTGCTGGTATTGATGGAGAAAACATTGGTAGTATTAAAGCACATGAAAAATTAGGCTTTGAATATGCAGGAACTATTAAAAATGCAGGCTATAAATTTGAACAATGGCTAGACCTTGTGTTCTATCAACTTCATTTGACTGGACCGAAATCATAAAAGGATATGACAAATGTCATATCCTTTTTGTGATGTTTGCGTCTGTTACTGACTTGTATTCTTGTTTTATGATGAGGTCATAAGAAAAAAAGAAACGAGGGAGTAAAAGATGGCAACTATTAAAGAAAAAACAAAAAAGTTACGCCAAGATGTAGCGCCATTTGCCAAATCAGATACGCGTAAAAGTGTTTTTCAGATTATAAATACAATTGTACCGTTAATTGCATTATGGGTGGCTGGTTACTTGTTAGTGGATGTATCACCTTGGCTAACAGTCGGCTTAAGTGCTATTTCAGCAGGTTTTGTCGTACGAACTTTTATTATTTTTCATGATTGTACACACGGCTCATTTTTCAAAAGTAAAAAGGCAAACGACTGGGTTGGATTTTTTACTGGGGTGCTAACATCATTCCCTTATGAAAAATGGAAACGTGAACATACAATTCACCATGCAACAAGCTCAAACTTAGACAAGCGTGGTATCGGTGATATTGATATGATGACAGTTGAAGAATATATGCAAGCCTCAAAAGGGCAACGTCTATGGTACCGCTTCTATCGTAATCCATTTGTGATGTTTGGATTAGGCCCACTTTATATGGTTCTTGTCTTAAATCGTTTTAATCGTAAGGATGCGAAGAAGAAGGAACGTCTCAATACAATTTTAACGAATATTGTCATTGTGGGAATTTGTGCCGCTTTAATTTTCTTCATGGGCTGGCAAGCGTTTTTATTAGTGCAAGGCGTTACTTTATTTATTGCAGGTTCTTTAGGAATTTGGCTATTTTATATCCAGCACACGTATGAAGATTCTTATTTTGAACACGATTCAGAGTGGGATTATGTGAAAGCCGCAGTTGAAGGAAGCTCCTATTATAAATTGCCAAAACTTTTACAATGGGTAACAGGGAATATTGGTTTCCATCATGTTCATCACTTAGCTCCTCGTGTACCTAATTATAATCTTGAAAAGGCACACAATGAGACACCGCCATTACACATGGCAACAACGATTACTTTACGTACGAGTTTAGAATCACTACGTTACAAGTTATATGATGAAGATCAAGGTAAATTTGTAACGTTTAAAGAAGTAAATGAAATAATAAAACGTAAAGCAAGAGGCAGTATTGCCGCTTAGCTGATAACAGCCATCTCTGCAAGAGAGATGGCTGTTTTATGTAAAGAGAAGAATATGGGTCAAAGCATGAACAGGCATAAATTTAATTTTCTTGTTATAATAAGGGAAAAGTAGGAAAGAGCGTGAGATTATGTTGAGGAAATGGCATAGTATTATTCCGAATAGTCCGATGCTCAGTGTATATTTGTGGATAATTTTTTGTTTCCTACCGTTTTTCTTCATTTTTAGGAAATCTTCTTACATCGAAATTTCGATAGGCATTACATTTTTAATGCTCTATTTTATCTTCTATCGATTTGCCATGAATTCGAAAAGCGGTTTAGTTTATATGTGGATTAGCTTTGAAATGGTCATAAACATTATTATGACCATCTTGTATGGCTATGTCTATTTGTCCATTTTTACAGCATTTTTTATTGGGAATATCCGAAGACCCGTCGGCTTTTATATTATGTATGGTCTACATATTGGCTTTACAGTTATTTCAACTGGTGCTGGATTCTTTGTAGAGCTCAACCTATTTTTATCGCAGTTGCCTTTCGTTGTATTAACTATTTTAGCTGTTGTCCTTTTACCGCTAACGCTTTATTCCAAAAATAAACGTGAAAATTTAGAGGGACAGTTAGAAACAGCAAATGAACGTATTGCTGAGTTAATTGTTTTTGAGGAACGACAAAGAATAGCTCGAGATTTGCATGATACATTAGGACAAAAATTGTCCATGATTGGTTTGAAGAGTGATCTAGCTTCTAGGCTGATTGAACGAAATCCCCAGCAGGCCTTGATTGAGATTAAGGATATACGCCAGACGGCTAGTATTGCTTTAAAAGAGGTTCGGGAATTAGTTTCAGATATGCGCACGGCAAAATTTGAAGATGAGATCATGCGTATTTCACAAATACTAAAGGCAGCTGAAATGGAGTTTGTCTTTGAGGGGGATAAAAACGCACTGCAAGTTCCACCACTTGTAGAGAATGTTTTATCTATGTGCTTAAAAGAGGCGGTTAATAATGTTGTCAAACATAGTGGAGCAACAAAATGTGAAATTGCCTTCCATCAAAATTTTAAAGAAGTTTACTTAGTAGTGCGAGATAACGGACAGGGCATTACGAAAAAACAAGCCTGGAGAACTGGTAATGGATTGAAAGGAATGCGGGAACGTTTAGAGTTTATTAATGGGTCCTTCAAAATTGAAAGTGTTGAGGGCACCACATTAACGGTAACTATCCCAGTAGCTATTACGCATCAGAATGTCAAAGACAATCTGAAGAATATATAGAAAAGAGGATTGTGACATGATACGAATTGTGATTGCTGAAGATCAGGGTATGCTATTAGGCGCGCTTCGCTCTTTACTTAGTATGGAGGAGGATATGGAGGTTGTTGGCTTAGCAAAAAATGGTGAGGAAGCATTGATGCTTGTGGAAGAGCATCAGCCTGATATTTGTATTATGGATATTGAAATGCCAGTGAAAACGGGACTAGATGCAGCAGAAGAAATGCATAGCACTGGCTCAGGTTGTAAAGTCATTATTTTAACTACATTTGCTAGACCTGGTTATTTCGAACGTGCTAGAAAAGCGAGTGTCAGAGGCTATTTATTAAAGGATAGCCCTATAGAGGAGTTAGTGAGCGCAATCCGTACAATCATGGACGGTAAACGCATTTATGCGCCAGAGCTCGTTGATTTTGTCTATGAAGATGATAGTGAAAATCCTTTAACGGAGCGAGAGAGTCAAGTTCTGACACTTGTAGCAGAGGGCAAGACGACAAAGGAAATTGCTGCTGAGCTGTTTTTGTCTGCTGGCACAGTTCGTAACTATATTTCGACGATTTTAGAAAAACTAAACGTCGGCAATCGAATTGAGGCCATTGCACGCTTTAAAGAAAAAGGATGGAATAAATAAAATGAGAACCTTTTTGCATCATAAGCGAAAAGGTTCTCTTTTTTTACTTATTACGTTTAGTTAAACGGCCAAGAACGAATGCACCTGCTGCTACTGCAAGAACAGTATTCGTTTTTTTCGTAAATACTTGTTTTGTGACAAGATTAAGGTTTTGAGGACGCTCAGCTAAACGGCGCATGAAATAGCCGTACCAATCTTCACCAAATGGAACGTACACACAGAAGTTATAGCCCTCTTTTGCAAGTTCTTTTTGCATATCTGTACGGAAACCATATAGCATTTGGAATTCAAATTTATCAAGCGGAATATTATGATCAGCTACAAAACGTTTTACGTGCGCAATAATATTGTGATCGTGAGTTGCGATTGATGTAAATTTACCATTTAGTAGGTGATATTCAATCAACTCAATAAAGTTTAAATCAATATCTAATTTATCTTGATAGGCTACTTCAACTGGCTCTTTATAAGCACCTTTTACGATACGTAAACGGTAGTCCTTAAATTTTTCAATATCATCTTTTGCACGGTAAAAGTATGATTGGATGACTGTACCAACATTATTAAATGTTTTCGATAATTCTTCCACCATATCGAAGGAAGTTTGTAGACGTCCATAGTCTTCCATATCAAAGTTAACAAAGATATCGTATGAAGCGGCTTTTTCTACAATCTCATACAGATTGTCATAACAAAAATCAACATCAATATCTAAGCCTAATTGAGATGGCTTTAATGAAATATGTGCCGCTACACCATTTTCGTGAATAGCTTCGATCACAGTAAGGATTTTTTCTTTAGCAGCAGTCGCTTCTTCTTTACTTGAAACAAATTCACCTAGGTTATCTACTGTACAAGAAATATTATGTGCATTTAGTTCTTTGATGCTTGCAATTGTTTCTTCGATATTTGTACCAGCTACTACACTTTGTGCTCCTAATTTTAGGCCATATTTCTTTGCAGCACTATTTAATAGTTGGTTCTCAGATAAGTGGATGAAAAAATCGCGTAATAACATGGTCATTCTCCTAACTGCATTTTCTTTTTAGTATAACATAAATTTTTTAAACTATATTACATTCAGCCTAACAATTATTTCATTTCGAGTAATTGCATACGTTCATTAAATAGTGCAGGATAACTTAAAAAGCCAATCATAACGCTGGATAATGTTGCAGTAGTTAAGAGAGCAAAGATAATTAAAAGTTGAAATTGGACTGCATGAATAGGGTCGGCTCCCCCAATAATTTGACCACTCATCATACCTGGTAACTGTACTAGCCCGATTGTTTTTTGACTCTCAATCGTAGGAATCATACTAGCTTTTATGGCATTAATTAATTGGCGATGAATAGCCTGTTTTGGTGTGCCACCCAGGGATAGTATTAGTTCCATTTGATCCTTATGGTTAATAATTTCAGCTGTAAAACGATTTAAGAATAAAATGGATAGCACCATGGAATTACCAATTAGCATCCCGCTAATGGGAATGATATACTGAGCGGTTGCTGGAACAATATGAAAGCCTAGCAAAACACCTTGTGTAATTATTTCTATCATGACAAGAGTCAGTGCTATCTTCCAGGTGATTCCTTTAATACCTGCTCCTTTTTTTCGTGCATTTAACGTGGCTACGATAATCATTAGTGCTACCATCAGTAAAATATAGCTATAACTATTTGCATCAAACACAAACTTTAATATATAGCCGACAGCAAGCAATTGAATGATGGAGCGTAATGTTGCAATAAGCGTATCTTTTTCAAGGTCTAATTTTAATATTTTGGATAATAGTAAAGGGATACAAACAAAAATTAATGTCAGTGATAAGGCTGTATATGTCATTTGTTTACCCCCTGTACAAACTCGGAAACACGTGGATTTGTTGGTGCATCGAGTAATGAACTTTTACCAGTTTCAACTAGCTCCCCATTCATCATAACCCATGTATAGTGACCAATCGTTAGCGCTTGTTGCAAATTATGGGTAATCCAAATCATGGTAACATTGTATTTTTTGTTAATGGTGACAATCAATTTTTCAATATCCTGTACGGATTGACGATCCAAGGCAGACGTTATTTCGTCTAATAATAAAATAGAGGATTTATTGATAAGTGTTCGAGCGATGGATACCTTTTGACGTTGTCCGCCTGATAGATCATTTGTAGATTGATGCAGGAAGCTTTCGTTTAACCCAACGTCCTCTAAATATTGAATAGCCTCCTGCTGCAAAAGTTTTTGTCCTTGCAGTGTACGGGGAAGTGCAAGATTCTCTAACACTGTACCTGCTATCATAGGAGCTGCCTGTAAAGCAATACCAACATGCCTTCTTAAAGCTGTTGGATCATATGTAGAAATAGGTTGATTATCGATGAGTATATGCCCATTTGATGGTGAGAGAAGGCCATTACATAATTTAAGTAATGTTGTTTTACCAGCGCCAGAGGGGCCAACGAGAGTGGTGATTTGCCCTTTCGGAAATGACCCAGTAATTGACTTTAATATCATTTTGTCATTTACTGAAAAATGAACTTGTTGAAAGTGAATGGCAGGTTCATATAACATATTCATCTATTGAAACTCCTTTACTTTAGTCAGTAAAATAACTGTAGCATGAAATGACTGGAAGATGGTGTTGAAATAAAAGAAAGAAGGGGATTTGGGAATGGAAATATTGTATTTCGATACATTAACATATGCACAAGGCGATATGTATGTTGTGGCTTCAGACAAAGGACTTGTTTATATAGGTACACCAAATGCAGCATTCGATGAGGTAAAGGAGTGGGCTATAAAACCATTTAAAGGATATTGTTTTGAAGAGAATTCAGAAAAGTTGCTCCCATATAAAGAGCAGTTAACAGCCTATTTTAAGAAGGAACTTATTGAATTTAATCTTCCAATCCATGTGAAAGGGACAGCATTTCAATTAGCAGTGTGGGATGCATTAAAAGAATGACCCTATGGTACAACAACAACTTATGGAAATATTGCTCAACGCATTGGTAATCCCAAAGCGGTTCGAGCGGTGGGGACTGCTATTGGAGCAAACCCAATCCTGGCAATTATTCCATGTCATCGGGTTATTGGCAAAAATGGTCAATTAACAGGCTTCAGAAGCGGCTTAGCTATGAAACAATTTTTACTTGAGTTAGAGAAGGAATAGAACGAGTGAAGCGGTAAATGTTAGTCTCTTGCGAAATAATGGAAAGAGCGCTTTTTCTATGGATTGGATCACTTCAAACAAAGTAACCTTCTTTCTCTGTAAATGAACAGTTTCACATGTAGGAGTGCACCAAAAGAAATCTGCCCCATTATCCATAGATAAAGGAGCAGATGAACTAACTATACATGTTGTTCTTCTTGAACATTGTTCTGCGTTTTACCGAAATGTGTTAAACGATGAGCGAAGGTTTCGCCTCGTACAGCGGAGCTTTTGAAAATATCTTGGTATTCGTAGGCAGGCGTTCCGTGTTCCATTACATCTAATCCAGCAATTTCTTCTTCAGCCGTTACGCGTAATGGGACAAATGCTTTGATGATCAATAAACCTGCAGCTACAGATACACTAACCCAAGCAATAGTTGCAATAACGCCGATTGCTTGAATACCTAATAGACCAAAACCCCCACCATAAAATAAGCCTTGCCCACCAATATCAAATAGTCCAACTGCCAGTGTTCCCCAAATACCACAAATACCATGAACAGCAATTGCTCCAACAGGATCATCAACTTTTAGCTTCCACTCTAGGAAGCGTACACCTTCCACAAGTAAAGGGGCAGCAATTAAACCAATGATAAGTGAGCCAAAAATGCTGACATTCGCTGCACCAGCAGTAATCCCTACAAGCCCAGCTAATGCACCATTTAATGTAAGAGAGCCATCGATATGTCCGTATCGAAATTTTGTATAGAAAGCAGTGGCAACGACACCAGCTGCAGCTGCAAAAAACGTATTAGCAATAACACTAGGAACTAGCTCTGGATCAGCAGCTAATGTAGAAGCGCCATTGAAGCCGAACCAACCAAACCAAAGTAAAAATACGCCTAATGCACCTAATGGAATGCTGTGTCCTGTAATAACATTTACTCGACCATTTTCATATTTGCCTAGTCGAGGTCCAACCATAACTGCTGCGACAAATGCTGCAACAGCCCCTGTTAAGTGGACAACTGTCGAGCCAGCAAAATCAACAAAACCTAAATCTGTTAACCAACCTTGACCACTCCAAACCCAGTGGCCTACTACAGGATAAACAACTAAAGACATAAGTATAATAACTCCAACATAAGCGAAAATATTAGTACGTTCTGCAACAGCCCCCGATAAAATAGTTGCTCCAGTTGCAGCAAACATCGTTTGGAAGATAAAGAAAGAAAGATCATCTACTCCTTTTAAAGCAAAGCCACTTGTGCCGAAAATGCCACCTACTGAGTCTCCGAACATAATGGCATAGCCACATAAAAAATAGACGATTCCACCAAGAGAAATGGTAAGAAAATTCTTCATGATGATATTGACTGCATTTTTTGAGCGGGTAAATCCAGCCTCAACCATAGCAAAACCTGCATGCATAAAGAATACTAAAATAGTGCCAAGCATCACCCAAATTAAATTAACAGATAATAGTACCTCATCCATCTATATCGCCCCCTTTATTCTACTGCAATCGATCCGACTTCTTTTGTTCGGATACGAATTGCTTGTTCTACTGGATAAATGAAAATCTTCCCGTCCCCAACTTTACCGGTTGCTGCTTCACGCAATAAAATCTCTACAATGGCATCAACTTTGCCATCGTCTACAATCATTTCTAATTTTAATTTAGGTAAAAATTCAATTTCATACGTATTGCCGCGGAAGAGTCCTGTTCGACCTAGCTGACGACCACAACCAGCGATTTCAGAAACGCTTAACCCTGCAATTCCTTCCTGTGCAAGACCATCCCGAACAGCTCCAAAAACTTCAGGACGAATGATTGCTTCAATTTTTTTCATGAGTACCAGCTCCTTGCGTAAATTTAATTTACATGTTAAAACGGTATTAAAAACAGTGCAATTGTTTTTTTGAATTCTATGTAAGGTTAGTTTACACATAATATTTCTGGTCTCGAAGTATTTTAGAAAAAAGGTTTTTATAAAGGGAATGAAAGCGGTACTAAAATTTGTGTCTAAAATGTGTACAGTTCTAAATTTTCTGACTATTTATGTTAGAAAACCTAACATCTACAAGAGGGAAAGTAATACGCAAGAATTTGGGTATATAGTGTATACTAGGACTAATTATCAAAGCGGAAGAAGGGGTTTCTTTTGAGATCAAACTATGCAGATGATAGCTTAGCGCTACACACAGACTTATATCAAATCAATATGGCAGAATCCTACTGGGCGGATGGCATACATAATAAAAAAGCGGTTTTTGAATTGTATTTTAGAAAATTACCTTTTGGTAATGGCTATGCCATATTTGCTGGGTTAGAGCGAATGCTTGATTATCTTCGTGATTTTCATTTTAGTGAATCGGATATTGCGTATTTACGTGATGAAGTAGGTTATAAAGATGACTTTATTCAGTATTTAAAGAACATCCGATTTACTGGAGAAATGTATTCCATGGTAGAAGGGGAACTGGTTTTCGCTAATGAACCAATCGTCCGAATTGAAGCTCCATTAGTAGAGGCGCAGCTAATTGAAACAGCCTTACTTAATATTGTTAACTATCAAACATTAATTGCTACAAAGGCTAGCCGTATCAAGCAAATTATTAAGAATGAAGTGGCAATGGAATTTGGTACAAGGCGTGCACAAGAGATGGATGCTGCTATTTGGGGAACACGTGCCGCGTTTATCGGTGGTTTTGCTTCCACAAGTAATGTTCGAGCAGGTAAACTTTTTAAAATTCCTGTCTCTGGTACACATGCCCATGCATTAGTACAAGCTTATAAAAATGATTATGATGCATTCCATGCTTATGCAAAACGTCATCGCGATTGTGTGTTTTTGGTAGATACTTATAATACATTGAAATCAGGGGTGCCAACTGCAATTAAAGTAGCTAAAGAGCTAGGAGACAAAATTAACTTTATTGGCATACGCTTAGATAGCGGCGATATTGCTTTCTTATCAAAAGAAGCTCGTCGTATGTTGGATGCTGCAGGCTTCCATGATGCCAAAATCATTGTCTCAAACGATTTAGATGAATACACCATCTTAAATTTAAAAGCTCAAGGAGCAAAAGTGGATGTTTGGGGAATTGGTACAAAGCTTATTACAGCTTACGACCAGCCTGCGTTAGGTGCAGTATATAAAATGGTGGCTATCGAGAATAGCGAAGGGCAACTTGAAGATACAATAAAAATCTCAGCTAATGCGGAAAAGGTATCAACGCCAGGCTTGAAAAATGTCTATCGTATTATCGATAAAAAGAATGGAAAGGCAGAAGGAGACTACATCACAATGCACGATGAAAATCCTCAAGCTGAGGAACGTATCAAAATGTTCCATCCGATTCATACGTTTGTCTCAAAGTTTGTCACAAATTTTGAAGCAAAAAATTTACATCAGCATGTTATTAAAAATGGAGCGATCAATTATCAAAACCCTACATTAGAGGAAATGCGTGATTACGCGGCGGAGAATTTAGAGCTGTTGTGGGATGAATATAAGCGTGCGATGAATCCTGAAGAATATCCGGTCGATCTCAGTCAAAAATGCTGGGATAATAAGATGCGTAATATTGAAGAAGTGCATGCGATGGTTAAACGAATGTAAAAAGGAGTGACGGGTGCAATGACTTTACAGCAACAAATTATTGAGGAATTACGCGTACTGCCTAACATTGATGTACAGAGGGAAATACGTAAATCAATTGATTTTTTAAAGGAATATGCAAAACGCTATAGTTTTGTAAAAGGTTTTGTTCTTGGTATTTCTGGTGGTCAAGATTCAACATTAACAGGAAAACTAGCGCAGTTGGCTATTGATGAATTAAATGCAGAAGAGGGAGAAATGAAGTATTCGTTTTTCGCTGTACGATTACCATATGGCGTACAAGCTGATGAACAGGATTGCCAAGATGCCATTGATTATATAAAGCCAACGAAGGTTTATACAGTAAATATAAAAGACGCAGTGGATGCTAGTGTGAGAGCTCTAACAAATGCGGGTGTTGAGCTGAATGACTTTGTGAAAGGGAATGAAAAGGCTCGTGAGCGTATGAAGGTCCAATATTCAATTGCTGCAATGAATGGAGCGGTTGTATTAGGAACAGATCATGCTGCGGAAGCTATTACAGGCTTCTATACAAAGTTCGGTGATGGTGGAGCAGACTTAATGCCAATCTTTCGTTTAAATAAACGACAAGGAAAGCAATTGTTAGCAGAACTTCAATGCCCTGAGCATCTTTATAAAAAGGTGCCTACAGCAGACTTAGAAGAAGATCGGCCCTCGTTGCCAGACGAAGTGGCGCTAGGTGTGTCGTATGATCAAATAGATGATTATTTAGAGGGGAAAGAAATTCCAGAAGAACCTCGCCAAAGATTAGAAGGGTATTATTTGCGTTCCCAGCATAAACGTCATATGCCAATTACAATATTTGATGATTTTTGGAAATAAGATGAGCGAAAAGGGTTATAAAGAAAGTGGTTTCACTTTTAAAAATAGCTCTTTTCACTCTTTTTTTATGTATTATGGTTCTATGTTGTTAATTGTCAGCATATAATGTCGATATAATTACCTATAAGGATAATAAAATGTAGGGGAGGGTAACTTTTTATGAGGACTTCTAGAGTGAGTGCAACGACAAGTAGTGTTTTTCGGCAGGAACAACAGTATTTACATGCTGGTGATCTCAGCCATAACTTTGGGCAAAATCCACAAAAGCAATTTCGGAATAGATTACAAAAAAATAAAGAGAAGACATACAATTCAACAACTATTTCTGTAAATTCACAGCAGCAACCGATTACACCTATCCATATAGATAGCGCTAGTGATTTGGAAATTCGCCGTGAATTAAATGAGACGGCATTAAAGCTCAGTCGTTTAAACAAACAAAAGAAGCGTCTCAATAGTTACCGTTCTTCCATATAAGCCAAACTCTCCACATCAGTGTGGAGAGTTTTTATTTTTGAGGGGAAGTAAATGAAAGTACTAAATTCAAAATATTTGAAGTGAAGATGTTCATGGAATGTTCAAGGTAATTTTTCCATTTCTTCACAGCGATTTTTAACTAATTTCACAACTAATCTGTAGTGTAGGAGATGGCAACAAAAAACTAAACTTGGAGGATAAAGTTGTGAAAAAATTATGGTTACCTGCACTAATATTATTATTTGTACTTGCAGCTTGTGGTAGCGAAAAAAAACAGGTAGAAGAAACGGAAATTGAGCAAGAAGTTACGAAAAATGAATCAGAAACCGTGCAAGTTGCTTCATTAGTAGATACACGGTTACAAGAGCCCGAAGAAGAGACAACTTGTGAAATGTGTAATATGAAAGTTTATATGAAAGACCATGAGATGGGTGTATTTTCAGCACAGGCAATAAAAGAAGATGGAACAATTGCTTTTTATGACGATATTGGCTGTTTATTAAATGCAGAGGTTGCTAATGAAGAAAAAAACGAAAAATTTGTACGTGATTTTGTGTCGAAAGATTGGGCAAAGATTGAAGATGTAACAATTATAAAAACAGAGCTGAAATCTCCGATGAACTGGGGCTATATTTATTTCGTGGACAAGGCTGAAGCAGATAAATATATGCAAGAAAATTCGAAAGCTTATGTGGAGGAACTACAAAAAATTAAAGATGATGCATTGGAGAGACGTAAGAAAATGATGCAAAAAAAGGCTGAGGATGAAAAAGATGCATCCGGTTCTATGCATTCGAATGAGATGAATCAAGAAGGGCACGGTCATTAAATTATAGACTAGGGGAAATCCTCTAGTCTTTTCTTGCTGAATGAGGAGGTGGAAAGTAATGAAGCAAATCATGTTGTTCTTTTTATTTTTTCTCATGACAAGTCAAACGGCGTATGCAGAATTTGATATTCAATATGCTATCGATCAAGCAAAAGCTGGAGATAGTATTCATATTCCTGCTGGTCGTTACCAAGGGAATTTCACGGTGAAGAAACCGATCAAACTGTACGGACAAAAAGGGACTGAGCTTTATGCTCAAAATGATGAACCTGTATTAAAAATTGAACATGTATCGAATGTTTCCATAGAAAATATAAGGATAACAGCAAAAAATAAAGGAATTGTTGCTAATGAGGCGGATAATTTAGAGCTAAGAGCTATTGAACTAAAAGATATCCGAGTTGGTATACATCTTCAACAATCAAGGCATATTCGAATTTTAGAAAATAGGATCATTGGAAATGAATCTCACTTTGCTGAAAAAGGAAATGGAATTGCGGTTTTTAAAAGTGAAGATGTCGTGATCGATCAAAATACGATCGAACAAGTCCAGGATGGTATATATGTTGAAGAAGGGACGCGAATAGATGTACAGCGAAACAAGGTAACAAATAGCCGTTATGGAACACATTTTATGTATTCAAGCAATGTGAAGGTGTTGTTCAATACATATTTACAGAATGTTACAGGTCTTATGGTGATGATGACTACTAATTTAGAAATAAGTAGTAATACAATTAGTGCTCATAATGGCTTCAATAGTTATGGACTTATGATGTATGACACACAGGAGGCAATGGTAAGAGAAAATAGCTTTCTACATAATCGTGTAGGGGTAGCGTTGCAGAAGAGTTCAGTGATTCAAATACAAGAAAATCGCTTTCAGATGAATCAAACTGCATTAGAAGGTACAAAAGTCGATGAGCGTTCAATCATTATGAATAATCAGTTTACAGGCAATATATTAACAGCAAGGTCAGATAATCGAGGATTACGTTTAATTCATAATTTTTATGATGATTATACAGGGCTAGATGTTACAGGTGATGGTTTTGGAGATATTCCATATGTGGCTGTGTCGAGTTTTGGACAATGGATGGTGAGACAACCAGTTTATCAATTTTTTGTGGCATCACCAAGCGTTGTTATCCTGACGTCACTAGATCAACAGATTAATAAAACAGAACGAAATCTAATGGTAGATAATGAACCAAAATTACTGAGCAATATGAAAGAGATAGAGTTTTCATTAAATATCTTACAATTAGTGATTGGTTTTATTGTGTTTATGGGAAGTTTATGGCTTTGGAAAAGGGGGATACGAGTGTGACTAGATGGATAATGATAGTAATTATATGTGGCGTTATTTTAGGAGGCTGTGGTGAAAAAGCATACCATCCACGTGAAATCAATAGTGAAACAGATGTTTGTAAAGTTTGTAATATGAGTATTGTTCATAATGAATACGCAGGGCAAATTGTTTTGAAAAATGGAGACTATGAGACTTTTGATGATATTGGATGCTTAATGGATTACATTGAGCTAAATGGCGATGGTGAAGTGGGAGCAGCCTATATTAAAAATAAAGCAACGAATGAATGGATTGACGTTTATAAAGCGATTTATGTGTACAACAAAAATTATTGGACGCCGATGAACTATGGTGTTATTGCATTTGCTACAAAAGACGAAGCCAAAGAATGGATGAATGATGAAGAAGAAGGTCAACTATTTGCCTATCGTGATTTGCTGACATTGAATTGGGGGATTCATGAGTGATGTTTGTAAAAATAGAGCTGAAGCAGATTTTAAGAAGTCGATGGATGCAACTAGTAGCCTTTCTGTTTACGTTTGTTTTCGTTGCCATAGTCGTCATTCAACAAATGGCTTTGCCAGATATTGAAGGCTTTACACGTCAAACTGCATCATTTTTAAGTGTGTTATTATTTCTGCTGCCGCTATTTATCCTCACCATTGGTAGTATGAGTATAGCTGGTGATATAGAATCAGGTTGGTTATCGTTATTAAAAACATACCCTATGAAGCGGAAGCAATATATTACAGGCAAATATGTAGCTACGGTACTTGCGTTTTTATTAGTAATAGTAGTGGCATTTGGTTTTGTATTAACCGTAGGTGGGTTACTAGGTGGGGTACGGTTACCAATTGTTTTAGTTATTCTTACGCTATTATGTATTATTATCTTTGTGTCTTTAGGAATCTTGCTAGGGGTATTTGCAAAAACAAGATTATTTGCACTTGCATTATCACTTGTAGTATGGTCCTTTCTTTTATTGCTCATTTCTTATGCTTTAATGGCTATAGGTGCAGTTGTTTCAGGACATCTTTTACAAAAGCTCATCATCATAACGATACATATTAATCCAGTAGAATGGCTGCGCTTCGGCTATTTTATATTTAGTAATCAAGCTAGTGTGCTTGGTCCAGCCTTTTATGATGTAACGAGGTTTTACTTATCACCTCTTGGTCAGGTGGTGTATGGAATAATAACAATACTCTGGATTGTACTACCGTTAATGCTTGCTACGAAGCTGTTAAAGGAGGGGGAGCGGCGATGATTCTGTTAGAGGGAAAAAATGTAGCTAAGGTTTATGAAAATGATAGAGGATTAAAAGAAGCCTCCTTTCAGCTGCAAGCTGGTCGAATTCTTGCATTGGTTGGAGGAAACGGGGCTGGGAAGAGTACTTTGATTCGTTTGTTAACGGGTCAAGAGAAACAGCAATCTGGTGAAATAATATGGCATCAACCACAAACAATCCGTTTTATGCCTGATGATGTAAACTTTCCAACTATGCTAACTGCAGCTGAAATATTAGAGCTGTTGGCATCTTTAAAACAAGTAGATAAATATGAGCAAGAGAATGTACTGAAGCGTGTTTCCTTGTGGGATGTTCGGAAGCAAAGAGCTAAACACTTTTCCAAAGGGATGCTCCAACGGCTAAACCTAGCCCAGAGCTTACTTGGTAGCGGGTCATTGTTAATTTTAGATGAGCCAACGAATGGTCTAGATCCCTTTTGGATAGCACAGTTGAAAAACATGATGCTGGAGGAGAAGAAAAAAGGCAATACCGTTATCTTCTCTACTCATTTGCTATCTTTTGCTGAAGAAATAGCAGATGATGTATTAGTTTTACATGAAGGTGAAATTATCATTTCTGGGGCGATATCTGAAATTTTCTTGCAAGAAAATTCTACATCTTTAGAAGAAATATGGTTAAAAAGATTGAATTTGTAACATTCTAATGGTTAATGACGTTATATAATAAGGATTAGGCTTGTTTGGATGTTATCAAACAAGCCTTTTTTATGAATGTTCGTAGGAAGTAGAAGTTTCAGATAATTGTTTTACAAGACAGATTTCGCTATGCTTAGATTAAGTTTGCTTGCAATTCACACAATTGCTTGATGGAATGGGAGGCTTTTCGATTAATGAATGCTCAAATACAGAATGTTTTAGAAAATATAGAAAAAGTAATGATTGGTAAAAGAGAAATTGCTGAGCTCAGTATTGTCGCATTATTAGCAAGGGGACACGTTTTATTGGAGGATGTACCTGGAGTAGGAAAGACAATGATGGTGCGAGCACTTGCAAAATCGTTTGATGCACAATTTAAGCGTATTCAATTTACGCCAGATCTATTGCCATCAGATGTAGTCGGTATTTCTATTTATAATCCCAAGACAATGGAGTTTGAATTTCGTCCAGGACCAATCATGGGGGATGTTGTATTAGCCGACGAAATTAACCGAACGTCTCCGAAAACTCAATCAGCGTTGTTAGAGGGGATGGAAGAGGGTTCTGTTACAATTGATGGGAAAACGATGATGATCAATCAGCCATTTTTTGTGATGGCTACACAAAATCCGATTGAACATGAAGGTACCTATCCTTTACCTGAAGCACAACTAGATCGATTTCTCTTAAAGATAAAAATGGGCTATCCATCTAGGGGGCAAGAGGTTGAAATTTTACGAAGAGCTGAGAATGGTAAAGCCATTGAAAAAATCGAAGCAGTATTATCGGTAGCGCAATTAATCGAATTACAGGAACTTGTTCAAGGTGTGTATGTAGAAGATTCTGTTAAAAATTATATGGTGGAGCTTGCTACCCTAACAAGAGAAAATAATTATGTCTATTTAGGTGTGAGTCCACGTGCCACAATAGCGCTAATGAAAGCTTCTCAAGCTTACGCATTTTTAAAAGGACGAAGCTATGTTACCCCTGATGATGTTCAATATTTAGTGCCATTTGTTTTTAACCATCGTTTAGTTTTAAAACCAGATGCACGCTATGATAACGTGACAGCAGACGAAATTATCCAGCGGATCATTGCTAAAACACCAGTTCCGACAAAGAGGTTTGCAGAACAATGAGGCAATGGAAAGCTTTTGTAGAAAAAAGTAAACATTTCCTATTAATCGCTTTCTTGATGATCGTAACATTTTGTTATGCAATGTTCCAAGGTGGGTTTGTGAGCTGGTTTGTATTTTTTACGGTTAGCCCATTTTTAGTATATGCATTCATTTTCTTTGTCGTTAGAGAAGATATTTTACTAATCGAACGCAAGATTGACCCGATTCATATAGAACGAGGTCAATCAGCGAAGGTGCTTATTACGATAGAACGTAAAACACGTTTTCCATTTGCCTATATCGTAATGGAGGAACTTGTGGATAGTGAGGGATTAGTGCAAGCTAAAATACAAAATGCGAATGCCATTAAGTTCGTTGGATTTAAAAAGACCTTTAGCTGGCAATATGAATTGGAAAATATGCCACGTGGTGAACATCGCTACCTAGGTGTTACAATTGTTTTCTATGATTTTTTTGGCTGGGCTAAAAAGGTTGTCGTAGCAGAAAAGGACCAAACTATTTTAGTCTACCCAAGAGTACAAGAGATGAAATATGCTGCGCTTCAAACAAAATATGATGTTGGCCCGATGATGTCACCATACTCTATTGTGAAGGACACATCGATGGCTGTTGGATTAAGAGAGTACGTTCCAGGAGATCGTTTTTCATGGATTCATTGGAAATCATTTGCACGTACTCAAAAGTTACAGTCTAAGGAATTTGAGGATCGACAATCATCTGAACTAATGTTAGTGCTAGACGCTACAAAATCCTCGATGTTTGAAGAAAAAGTGGAGTTAGTAGCTTCAATGCTACAAATGATCGTTCAGGAACGAGGAGATTTATCATTTATTTCTGCTGGAGCAATGACGAAAGTATTCCCTGCTATACAGGGTGACAAGCATTTAGATCAAGTCATGTATCATTTAGCTGCGATAAAGCCTACAGAGAATGTCAAGTTTCGATTTCATGACCAACAAGCCTTTAAGCAAGTTGCAACACTGCTTTATGTGACAAGTGATGTTTCAGATGAATTCCTACATACTCTTGCGAATATAGTGAAAAGCTGTATTTGTTTTGTAGTGGCAAAGCAGCCACCAGTGCAATCTGAGCTTGCGATGCGGTATAAACATATACAAGTTATTTATGTAAATCCAGCAGATTTCTATCATTTATTCACGGAGGTGATAAGACCGTGAAGCAATCATTAGGAGAATTTTTAGAATTAGCCATAGCTTATGTTATTGTATTTTTCATTTTGCGTGAATGGCTTATTCCCATTATGCAATTAACGAATACAGGTGGGATGCATTTTTTCTTAGTGTTTATCGGTATGTCTTTAGCGCTAAGTCTTTTCCGCGTACATCCTTTACTATCAGGATTAGTGAAGTTTGGTTATATTACCTGGTTTGTCGTTTTTATCTATAGCCCTAGTCCTGTATTATCTGGTGATACATTGCCTTTTTTATTGGCCGAATGGAGAGGGAACATGGCCACGATTTTAACAGGTGACTTTGGACAGGTTTCAGATGTTTTCAGAACAGTGTTATTTCTTGTATTGATTTGGATGCTGGTCTATTTAATTCACCATTGGGTTTCGGTGCGAAAAAATATATTCTACTTCTTTGCCATGACCGTATTCTTTATTGCTACTTTGGATACATTTAGTGACTATGATGGTAAAGCGGCAATTGTAAAAGTTGTTGTTTTAGGATTAATCATGACAGGTGTGCTTTTTGTCAAGCGCCTATGGCTTCAAGTAGAAACTACAAGTACGGTAATGGAAAAATGGAAAATTGTTATTCCCATGCTAGTATCTGTATTACTCGTTAGTTCTGTAGCATACTTTTTACCAAAGACTGGGCCAACATGGGCAGATCCGGTGCCGTTTATCCAAGGGGTTACTGGACAAGACGGAAATGGAAATGGTCAAAAATCAGTTGGTTATAGCCAGGATGATAGTCAGTTAGGTGGTCCGTTCCAAGGAGATAATACTTTAATATTCACTGCCTCTTCCCGTGACCGTCATTATTGGCGTATTGAAACAAAAGATACGTATACGTCAAAAGGTTGGATTGTTTCAGAGGGGAACTTTGGGAAAAATGTTTATGAGTCAAATACACCTATTCTGACTTCTTTACAAGTAGGGCCTCCCGAAAGTGAACGTCAGATTCAATTAGATATTGCTGTTCCAATGCCATTTTTAATTCAAACATATGGTATGCTTTCTGTTTCGGCTCAAGATTCCACTTTATTTATTCAAGATGAGCAGACTGAAAGAATGAATATAGAACAACAGGTAGGGGAATCGAAATCATTATCAAACTATTCATTGTCTTATAGTGAGCCTGTTTATAGTATGGAGCAGCTCCAATTATCATATCCAGCAACACTTGAAACAATGGATTCTTCCTTTGATCGATTTTTGCAGTTACCTAACCAACTTCCTCAGCGTGTAAGGGACTTAGCGTCTGAAATAACGCAAAAGAAAGATACGGTTTATGAACAAATTAAGGCTGTAGAAAGTTATTTTAGAACAAATGGTTTTAAGTACGATAAAACGCAAGCTGCCATTCCTGGTGAAAATCAGGATTATGTCGATCAATTTTTGTTCGATACAAAAGTTGGGTATTGTGATAATTTCTCCACTTCAATGGTGGTACTTTTACGCTCAGTAGGAATCCCAGCTAGATGGGTGAAAGGCTTTGCACCTGGGACTGCAGGACCTGTGTCAGATGGATTACGCGAATATCGCATCACGAATGACAATGCACACTCATGGGTAGAAGCTTTTATACCTGGAACGGGATGGATGGAGTTTGAGCCTACAATCGGCTTTTCTGGGAATGTTAACATCGATTATGATATTCCGTTAGATGCGTCTGATGAGGAGGAAGTGGCGCAGCCAGAACGAAAACCCGAGCAGCCACAACCGCAAGAACAGGTAACCGAGAAGGAACAGACAAAATCAACATTTAGCTTTGATGCAATGTGGTTATGGATGAAAAAGTTTGCCTATGTTTGGGTGATAATTGTTGTATTATTAATAATCACAGGTATTTCTTTATTCTTACAACGTAAAACGTGGATTCCTAAGATGCATGTTCGAGCATACCGTAAAAAAGTAGCGGATTGGTCAAATTTCGATTCTTCCTACCATGTTTTAGTGAAGCAATTATCTCGTATTGGTTTGCGCAGAAAAGATGGAGAAACGTTAAGTGCATTCGCAGAGCGTGTAGATTCAGCATTAGAAACAGATGAAATGCAAAAGCTGACGGTAGTCTACGAGCAACATATTTATGGGAAAGACAAAGAAGATGTTGATTTTGTGAAGCTGAAAGAAAGTTGGGAATATTTAATCAATCGCACTATCAGTTGATTTTAACGTAGACAAAGAGTAAAATGAAAAAAATTAAATGCAAGGATTGCTTTCATATAAGTTCGATAATAGGGTTCGGATGTTTCTACGAAATCACCTTAAATGATTTCTCTATGAAGGCGGATGTTTTCGTTAGGTGAAAAGTATAGTAAATCACTTTACTTTGCTACGCATTCGCCTTTATCAATATTCTAGAGCTTATGAACGCGTAGAAAGTTTTTTTACTTTCTTCGCGTTTTTCTTTGAACACATGAAAAATCCTTTAAAAATAATAGAAGAGGTGGAAATTTTGACAGCTAGCCCTTTATTAAAAGAGCAAGAAAAAATCGTTGTACTAGACTTCGGTAGCCAATTTAACCAATTAATTACACGTCGTATTCGTGAATTTGGTGTTTTCAGTGAATTACATCCACATACGGTAACTGCAGAAGAAATTAAAGATATGAACGCAACAGGTATTATTTTCTCAGGTGGTCCAAACTCTGTTTATGATGAAAATGCCTTTCATGTGGATCCAGCTATCTTCGAATTAGGTTTACCGATTTTAGGTATTTGCTATGGTATGCAATTAATGGCCCATACAAACGGCGGTAAAGTTGAAGGTGCTGAAACACGCGAGTATGGTAAAGCCGAAATTCAAGTAACAACACCAAACAAATTATTTGGTGAATTACCTACAGAACAAATCGTTTGGATGAGCCATGGTGACCATGTAACAGAAGTTCCAGCTGGATTTGAAGTCATCGCAACTAGTGCATCTTGTCCGATTGCTGCAATGGCAAACGTTGAACGTAAACTATATGCTGTACAATTCCATCCAGAAGTACGTCACTCTGTATATGGTAATGATCTATTACGTCAATTCGTATTCGACATCTGTGAAGCGAAAGGCGATTGGTCAATGGCAAACTTCATTGAGCTTGAAATTGCAAAAATTCGTGAAATCGTTGGCGATAAAAAAGTATTATGTGCACTTTCTGGTGGTGTAGACTCATCAGTGGTAGCGGTGTTAATCCATAAAGCAATAGGCGATCAATTAACTTGTATGTTCGTAGACCACAACTTAAACCGTAAAGGCGAAGTTGAACAAGTAATGAAAACATTCACAGAAGACTTTGACATGAATCTTATTAAAATTGATGCACGTAAACGATTCATGGACAAACTTGCTGGGGTTTCTGATCCAGAGAAAAAACGTAAAATTATCGGTAATGAATTCATTTATGTGTTTGATGAAGAGGCATCTAAGCTTGAAGGTATGGATTTCTTAGCACAAGGAACTCTTTACACAGATATTATTGAATCTGGTACTTCAACTGCACAAACAATCAAATCACACCATAATGTTGGTGGTCTTCCTGAAGATATGCAATTCCAACTAATTGAGCCACTGAAAACTTTATTTAAAGATGAAGTACGTGCGCTAGGCTTAGAGCTTGGACTAGACGAAAAAATCGTTTGGCGTCAACCGTTCCCAGGTCCTGGATTAGGTATCCGTGTGCTTGGTGAAGTAACAGAAGAAAAATTAGAAATCGTTCGCGAATCTGATTTCATTCTACGTGAAGAAATCGCAAAAGCTGGCCTTGATCGTGACATTTGGCAATATTTTACGGTATTACCTGATATCCGTTCAGTAGGTGTAATGGGCGATGCTCGTACGTATGACTATGCAATCGGTATCCGTGCCGTTACATCTATCGACGGTATGACTTCTGACTGGGCACGTATTCCTTGGGATGTACTAGAGAAAATCTCCGTCCGCCTTGTAAACGAAGTAAAACACGTGAACCGCGTGCTGTATGATATTACATCTAAGCCACCAGCAACGATTGAGTGGGAATAATAGCAAAAGCCCTAAAAGCCCTGAGAGGTTTTTAGGGCTTTTTTTGATTTATTTCCTTCTGAATTAATGGCTTAATGAAGTATCTCAACTGCAAAAATTGCTGGTAAAGTGTTGTATGTAGTAAACTAAATGAATGCACAAGAAATTATACTATTCAGATTAGGGGGGATTTAAATGGAGAAAAATAAACCAATGATTCATACATTAACGGTTGGGATGCCAAAAGAATTAGTTGATAGTAAAGGACGTTCAATGATTACAGGGATTGAAAAGCAACGAGTGCAAGAAGTTTATTTGTCCTCTCAAGGCTTTGAAGGGGATGATGTGGCAGATAAAAAACATCACGGTGGCCCTGATCGAGCAGTTTGTTTATATCCTGCGGAGCATTACATACAATGGGAACAGGAACTTGGAAAAACGTTACCCGTTGCTGCATTTGGCGAAAATTTAACCGTAACAAATATGTTAGAATCAGATGTTTGTATTGGTGATATTTATAAAATTGGAGATGCTGTCATTCAAATTACACAGGGACGTATTCCATGTAGTACGATTGATAGATATACCGAGGCAAACACATTACTCAAACGTTTAATCGAAACAGGCTATACAGGTTTCCTTGCGCGTGTACTTGAAGAAGGGACAATCTGTGCAGATTCAACAATTGAGCTTGTAGAAAAGCATCCTGCACGTATCTCTGTTTTGTATTGCAATAAAGTGTACTTCAAAAACAATGATGCAATCGCTATGAAACAAATACAAGCAGTAGATGCATTAGCAAAAGATTGGAAAGAAAAATTAGAAAAAAGAATTCAAGTCTTGCAAAGAAAAGTGATGAGTTAAAACATAAGTTCAAAAGAAGGATCCTCTAGAATTTCTAGGGGATTTTTTCTTTAAACTAATTGCTGAAATGTTCAGTACAAAGCCTCTTTAGTAATACATTTAATAGAACCTGAACATTAAATAAGAATTTTACACGAACTTTCGTATTTCTTTTTAGAAAAATGTTCGGAAATAGGGTTGAAATCTAAAAAACGAAATGATATATTACGAATGTAAATTAAATACGTCGTCGTATAATGTCGGGGATAAGGCCCGTGAGTTTCTACCAAGTTACCGTAAATAACTTGACTACGATTTAGGTTTATACATAAATGTATAAACACTAATTTGTTTCACACACTAATTGTGATGAAATATATCGTAGACATGCGACTAGTAGAGTAGTCAGCGTGTCTTTTTTGTTTTCGATATTGAAGACGACCACACGGAGGATTTTTTGATAATGAAAAAATATTTCATGTTCGATGAATTAGGAACTAATTATCGCCGCGAAATAATAGGCGGTATTACAACCTTCCTTGCAATGGCATATATTCTAGCTGTTAACCCAGGTATTCTAGAAAATGCAGGGATGGATAAAGGTGCTGTTTTCGTAGCAACAGCATTAGCAGCAGCAGTCGGTTCTTTGATTATGGGGATTTTCGCTAAGTTTCCGATTTCACTTGCTCCTGGGATGGGGTTAAATGCATTCTTTGCATTTACTGTAGTCGGAGCATACGGTATTCCGTGGCAAACTGGTTTAACAGGCGTGTTCTTCTCAGGGATTATCTTTATTATTTTATCTTTAACTGGTATCCGCGAAACTGTTATTAATGCTATACCAGTACAACTTAAATATGCAGTTTCTGCAGGTATTGGTTTATTTATAACTTTTGTTGGTTTACAAGGAGCAGGGATCATTGTCGATAGCCCAGCTACTTTAGTCACTTTAGGAAGTTTCACAGGCGCTACATTATTAGCGGTATTCGGAATTATTCTTTCAGTTATTCTTATTATTAAATTGCGCAGTATCGGTATTTTCTTAGGGATGGTGATTACTGCAGTTATTGGGATGATCACAGGTATCATTGATCCTCCGACAGCCGTTGTATCAGCTATTCCAAGTGTAGATTCTACATTCATGGTAGCACTAGAACCACTTGGTGACTTCGGTACATTATTTAACGTGAAGTTTTTAGTAGTAGTGTTAACATTCTTGTTTGTTGATTTCTTTGATACAGCTGGTACTTTAATGGCTGTAGCGACACAAGCAGGTTTAGTAAAAGATAATAAATTACCGCGTGTAGGACGTGCCTTAATGGCAGATGCACTAGCAACAACTATCGGTTCTTTATTTGGTACGTCAACAACAACAGCGTACGTAGAGTCAACTTCTGGAGTTGCTGCAGGCGCTCGTTCAGGATTTTCAGCAGTCGTAACAGCAGTACTGTTCTTAGTTGCATTATTCTTCTCACCATTACTAGCAGTGGTAACACCAGCAGTTACTGCTCCAGCTTTAGTAATCGTAGGGGTACTAATGGTATCGTCCTTACGCTTAATTGATTGGGACAAATTCGAAATAGCAGTACCTGCATTCTTTACAGTATTAATGATGCCACTTGGTTATTCAATTGCTACTGGTATTGCAATCGGCTTTGTATTCTACCCAATTACAATGTTATTAGCAGGTCGTAAAAAAGAAATTCACCCAATGATGTATGGTCTATTCTTTGTTTTCCTTGCATACTTCATTTGGGTACGTTAGTTAAACAGACACCTTTAATTGTTAGTAAGTTGCTAACAATTAAAGGTGTTTTTTATTGAGTTGATCCAAAATTAAAGAAGGTATTATTTTTACATTTATATAGAAGGAACTCGGTTTTAAATAATGAGAATAGTTTTACTTTAATGAAACACTTGCAAACTTAAATTTATGATGATATATTTAAACACGTTGTTACGAAATAAACGAACAACTTAAAAAATATTAACATAAACAGTTGACAACGAGTTAACATTATGTTAAATTATAAAAAGTTACTTAGTGTAACTAGTAAATGAACCTTGAAAACTGAACAAGCAAAACGTAATCAATAAAGTTTTAAGTAGCTAGTTTTGCTAGTGAACGAAACACAATTTTGGACATCAAACATGATGCCAGCAAAACAATTTGAGCTAATCAAATTTCTTTTATGGAGAGTTTGATCCTGGCTCAGGACGAACGCTGGCGGCGTGCCTAATACATGCAAGTCGAGCGAACAGAAAAGGAGCTTGCTCCTTTGACGTTAGCGGCGGACGGGTGAGTAACACGTGGGCAACCTACCCTATAGTTTGGGATAACTCCGGGAAACCGGGGCTAATACCGAATAATCTCTTTTGCTTCATGGTGAAAGACTGAAAGACGGTTTCGGCTGTCGCTATAGGATGGGCCCGCGGCGCATTAGCTAGTTGGTGAGGTAACGGCTCACCAAGGCGACGATGCGTAGCCGACCTGAGAGGGTGATCGGCCACACTGGGACTGAGACACGGCCCAGACTCCTACGGGAGGCAGCAGTAGGGAATCTTCCACAATGGGCGAAAGCCTGATGGAGCAACGCCGCGTGAGTGAAGAAGGTTTTCGGATCGTAAAACTCTGTTGTAAGGGAAGAACAAGTACAGTAGTAACTGGCTGTACCTTGACGGTACCTTATTAGAAAGCCACGGCTAACTACGTGCCAGCAGCCGCGGTAATACGTAGGTGGCAAGCGTTGTCCGGAATTATTGGGCGTAAAGCGCGCGCAGGCGGTCCTTTAAGTCTGATGTGAAAGCCCACGGCTCAACCGTGGAGGGTCATTGGAAACTGGGGGACTTGAGTGCAGAAGAGGAAAGTGGAATTCCAAGTGTAGCGGTGAAATGCGTAGAGATTTGGAGGAACACCAGTGGCGAAGGCGACTTTCTGGTCTGTAACTGACGCTGAGGCGCGAAAGCGTGGGGAGCAAACAGGATTAGATACCCTGGTAGTCCACGCCGTAAACGATGAGTGCTAAGTGTTAGGGGGTTTCCGCCCCTTAGTGCTGCAGCTAACGCATTAAGCACTCCGCCTGGGGAGTACGGTCGCAAGACTGAAACTCAAAGGAATTGACGGGGGCCCGCACAAGCGGTGGAGCATGTGGTTTAATTCGAAGCAACGCGAAGAACCTTACCAGGTCTTGACATCCCGTTGACCACTGTAGAGATATAGTTTCCCCTTCGGGGGCAACGGTGACAGGTGGTGCATGGTTGTCGTCAGCTCGTGTCGTGAGATGTTGGGTTAAGTCCCGCAACGAGCGCAACCCTTGATCTTAGTTGCCATCATTTAGTTGGGCACTCTAAGGTGACTGCCGGTGACAAACCGGAGGAAGGTGGGGATGACGTCAAATCATCATGCCCCTTATGACCTGGGCTACACACGTGCTACAATGGACGATACAAACGGTTGCCAACTCGCGAGAGGGAGCTAATCCGATAAAGTCGTTCTCAGTTCGGATTGTAGGCTGCAACTCGCCTACATGAAGCCGGAATCGCTAGTAATCGCGGATCAGCATGCCGCGGTGAATACGTTCCCGGGCCTTGTACACACCGCCCGTCACACCACGAGAGTTTGTAACACCCGAAGTCGGTGAGGTAACCTTTTGGAGCCAGCCGCCGAAGGTGGGATAGATGATTGGGGTGAAGTCGTAACAAGGTAGCCGTATCGGAAGGTGCGGCTGGATCACCTCCTTTCTAAGGATTATTTCGGAATACAAACCTTGGGTTTGTAAGATTACGTTTTGCGTTCAGTTTTGAAGGTTCATTCTATCTGAATGAAACACTTCAAAACTTGTTCTTTGAAAACTGGATAAAACGACATTGAAATTGTAACAAACACATTTATTTTTTAAGTTTTTTATAGGCTTAATAACTTGGTTAAGTTATTAAGGGCGCACGGCGAATGCCTTGGCACTAGGAGCCGAAGAAGGACGGCACTAACACCGATATGCTTCGGGGAGCTGTAAGTGAGCTTTGATCCGGAGATTTCCGAATGGGGGAACCCACTACGTTTAATCGCGTAGTATCTTGACGTGAATACATAGCGTCTTGAAGGCAGACCCAGGGAACTGAAACATCTAAGTACCTGGAGGAAGAGAAAGAAAAATCGATTCCCTGAGTAGCGGCGAGCGAAACGGGAAGAGCCCAAACCAAGAGGCTTGCCTCTTGGGGTTGTAGGACACTCTATACGGAGTTACAAAAGAGCGAGTTAGATGAAGCGACTTGGAAAGGTCCGCCAGAGCAGGTAAAAGCCCTGTAGTCGAAAGTTCGTTCTCTCCTGAGTGGATCCTGAGTACGGCGGAACACGTGAAATTCCGTCGGAATCCGGGAGGACCATCTCCCAAGGCTAAATACTACCTAGTGACCGATAGTGAACCAGTACCGTGAGGGAAAGGTGAAAAGCACCCCGGAAGGGGAGTGAAAGAGATCCTGAAACCGTGTGCCTACAAGTAGTTAGAGCCCGTTAATGGGTGATAGCGTGCCTTTTGTAGAATGAACCGGCGAGTTACGATTACGTGCAAGGTTAAGCTTTAGAAGGCGGAGCCGCAGCGAAAGCGAGTCTGAATAGGGCGAAATAGTACGTGGTCGTAGACCCGAAACCAGGTGATCTACCCATGTCCAGGGTGAAGGTGAGGTAACACTTACTGGAGGCCCGAACCCACGCACGTTGAAAAGTGCGGGGATGAGGTGTGGGTAGCGGAGAAATTCCAATCGAACTTGGAGATAGCTGGTTCTCTCCGAAATAGCTTTAGGGCTAGCCTCGTGATGAGAATACTGGAGGTAGAGCACTGTTTGGACTAGGGGGCCATCCCGGTTTACCGAATTCAGACAAACTCCGAATGCCAGATATTTATACACGGGAGTCAGACTGCGAGTGATAAGATCCGTAGTCAAAAGGGAAACAGCCCAGACCACCAGCTAAGGTCCCAAAGTAATCGTTAAGTGGAAAAGGATGTGGCGTTGCACAGACAACCAGGATGTTGGCTTAGAAGCAGCCATCATTTAAAGAGTGCGTAATAGCTCACTGGTCGAGTGACGCTGCGCCGAAAATGTATCGGGGCTAAACGATTCACCGAAGCTGTGGATTGACATCTACGATGTCAGTGGTAGGAGAGCGTTCTAAGTGCGTTGAAGTCAGATCGGAAGGACTGGTGGAGCGCTTAGAAGTGAGAATGCCGGTATGAGTAGCGAAAGACGGGTGAGAATCCCGTCCACCGTATGACTAAGGTTTCCTGAGGAAGGCTCGTCCGCTCAGGGTTAGTCGGGACCTAAGCCGAGGCCGATAGGCGTAGGCGATGGACAACAGGTTGATATTCCTGTACCACCTCCTCACCGTTTGAGAAATGGGGGGACGCAGTAGGATAGGGTAAGCGCGCCGTTGGTTGTGCGCGTCCAAGCAGTAAGGCGTGTGTGTAGGCAAATCCGCACACTGTAACGTTGAGCTGTGATGGCGAGTCCGTATGGACGAAGTTCCTGATTTCACACTGCCAAGAAAAGCCTCTATCGAGGTGAGAGGTGCCCGTACCGCAAACCGACACAGGTAGTCGAGGAGAGAATCCTAAGGTGTGCGAGAGAACTCTCGTTAAGGAACTCGGCAAAATGACCCCGTAACTTCGGGAGAAGGGGTGCTCTTGAGCGTGCAAGCGCATGAGAGCCGCAGTGAATAGGCCCAGGCGACTGTTTAGCAAAAACACAGGTCTCTGCAAAACCGTAAGGTGACGTATAGGGGCTGACGCCTGCCCGGTGCTGGAAGGTTAAGAGGAGTGGTTAGCGCAAGCGAAGCTGCGAATTGAAGCCCCAGTAAACGGCGGCCGTAACTATAACGGTCCTAAGGTAGCGAAATTCCTTGTCGGGTAAGTTCCGACCCGCACGAAAGGCGTAACGATCTGGGCACTGTCTCAACGAGAGACTCGGTGAAATTATAGTACCTGTGAAGATGCAGGTTACCCGCGACAGGACGGAAAGACCCCGTGGAGCTTTACTGTAGCCTGATATTGAATTTTGGTACAACTTGTACAGGATAGGTAGGAGCCAGAGATCTCGGAGCGCCAGCTTCGAAGGAGGCGTCGGTGGGATACTACCCTGGTTGTATTGAAATTCTAACCCATGCCCCTTAGCGGGGCAGGAGACAGTGTCAGGCGGACAGTTTGACTGGGGCGGTCGCCTCCTAAAAGGTAACGGAGGCGCCCAAAGGTTCCCTCAGAATGGTTGGAAATCATTCGTAGAGTGTAAAGGCACAAGGGAGCTTGACTGCGAGACCTACAAGTCGAGCAGGGTCGAAAGACGGGCTTAGTGATCCGGTGGTTCCGCATGGAAGGGCCATCGCTCAACGGATAAAAGCTACCCCGGGGATAACAGGCTTATCTCCCCCAAGAGTCCACATCGACGGGGAGGTTTGGCACCTCGATGTCGGCTCATCGCATCCTGGGGCTGTAGTCGGTCCCAAGGGTTGGGCTGTTCGCCCATTAAAGCGGTACGCGAGCTGGGTTCAGAACGTCGTGAGACAGTTCGGTCCCTATCCGTCGTGGGCGTAGGAAATTTGAGAGGAGCTGTCCTTAGTACGAGAGGACCGGGATGGACACACCGCTGGTGTACCAGTTGTCTTGCCAAAGGCATCGCTGGGTAGCTATGTGTGGACGGGATAAGTGCTGAAAGCATCTAAGCATGAAGCCCCCCTCAAGATGAGATTTCCCATTACGCAAGTAAGTAAGATCCCTCAAAGACGATGAGGTAGATAGGTTCGAGGTGGAAGTGTGGTGACACATGGAGCTGACGAATACTAATCGATCGAGGACTTAACCAAAAAAGTTTGAAACATTCAATGCACCGTTTATCCAGTTTTGAAAGAGCAAATCTTTCTAAAAAGAGAGCTTCTAGATACAGCAGTACGCCGTGTATGGAAGGTCGACCATAGTCTAGTGATGATGGCAAAGAGGTCACACCCGTTCCCATACCGAACACGGAAGTTAAGCTCTTTAGCGCCGATGGTAGTTGGGGGCTTCCCCCTGTGAGAGTAGGACGTCGCTAGGCAATTAAAAAGTCATGGATCTATTCCATGACTTTTTTTATTTTGTGAACTATTCATAAAATGCTATAATATATTTAATATTTTCAAGTGGATTTAAAGGAAATTTCTTTCGCCTAGATACATTCTGGATTTAATAATGGAGGAATCAAAATGAGGCAGAACATTTTTTCTGCGATTTCGATCTCAAGTCTACTACTTATATTCTTTATGTTTGGCTATGATTCAACCAAATGGTATGGAAACTTTTTTACATTTCTCTATCGTGTAAATATGTTTATGCCGTTTATTTTAGGTGGTTTAGGCATCACCAGCGCCCTATTTGGCATCAAAGGATATCGTATGGTTCTTGTTGTCCTTCATTTGTTCCTACTGCTATTATTTTTTTGTATCTATTTAAAGGCATTTTTTGTTCCATGAGCATTCATCAAAACTGCGGAGAGGAATTCTGCAGTTTTTTCTATTTATTTAAGTTCTTACATACTTCTGTAAGCAACAAAAGGTATAATGAATTACAAATTGGTTGTGAATGAATATGTACAATGGAAAGGAAGAAAAAGTTGGGAAAAAAGCAAATTTGGTATGAGGTACAGGAAAACGAGTCAATCGAGGATTGCTTGGCAAGAATGCGGAAAGATGGCTTTATGGTCATAGGACGAAAAGAAGAGCCACTTTTTCATATCGTAGATGGTGAGCCAGCTTATTTGCGCCAAAAAATTCAGTTTAAAGGTATACCTGCTCAAGATATCGAATGATTTTGATTAAAAACCGAACGTTTTTTTTCACCTAATAAAAAATGTTCGCATTTTTGGATTGACGATAAGACAATCCCTTGTTAAAATGTGAGAAGGAAAAACAAATAGATCCCACATATATGCTAGAGGATTGGCTCTAGTGTCTCTACCCGGCACCGTAAATGCTGGACTATGCGGGAAAGCACTTTTGGCGTAAGGTGAGAAGGTCTTTGTACAGCTATGTACATGGAGACGATCTTGTCCGAATAATCCTCAAGTAAACTGCTTTCACGTGTACTGGTAGAGAGTAGTTTATTTGGGGATTTTCTTTGTAAATAAGAATTGCAGTAGCTATTCAAAATAGAGGCTAGCACAATAAATAATTGATCATTTTTCTATCGTTTAAAAGGAGCGACAATTTATGAATCCGAAAATCGGTGTCATTATGGGTAGTTCAAGTGACTGGGAAACAATGAAACATGCATGTGATATTTTAGATGAATTACAAGTACCGTACGAAAAGAAAGTTGTATCTGCACATCGTACACCTGATTTAATGTTTGAATATGCAGAGGCAGCTCGCGAGCGAGGAATACAAGTAATTATTGCTGGAGCAGGCGGTGCTGCACATTTACCAGGAATGGTGGCAGCTAAAACAACATTACCTGTCATCGGTGTACCAGTTCAATCCCGTGCACTTAATGGACTTGATTCACTATTATCCATCGTTCAAATGCCTGGTGGCGTACCTGTAGCTACTGTAGCGATTGGCAAAGCAGGAGCGACTAATGCAGGGTTACTTGCAGCTCAAATTTTGTCAACAACAGATGCGGAGCTTGCTAATAAATTAGATGCTAGACGTGAAGCAACAAAGCAGCAAGTATTAGAAAGTACAGGTGACTTAGTGTGACGAAGATTATTTATCCTGGACAAACGATAGGCATTATAGGCGGAGGGCAACTTGGTCGAATGATGGCACTTGCTGCAAAGGAGTCAGGTTTTAAAGTGGCTGTTCTTGAACCAGCAATGGACTCACCTTGTGGGCAGGTTGCAGATATTCGCATTGTAGCTCCATATGATGATGAAGCTGCTTTAGAAGAACTTGCAGAAGTAAGTGATATTATCACATATGAATTTGAAAATATTGATTATGAAGGCTTAAAGCGTTTATCACAAATGGCTTATGTTCCTCAAGGAGCAGAGTTGGTACGTATTACACAAAACCGTATAACAGAGAAAGAAGCTATTGTGAAAGCTGGTTGCCCAGTAGCACCATATATTGTTGCAAAAACTTATGAAGAATTAGTAGCCAATATTGATTCGATTGGTTATCCTTGTATAGTCAAAACAGCAAGAGGTGGTTATGATGGCAAGGGACAGCAGCTTTTAAAATCAACTGAAGATTTGCCTTTAGCGAAAGAATTATTCACGCATTCGCAATGTATTGCAGAAGGATTTGTTCCTTTCGTAAAGGAAGTATCGGTCATTGTTCAAAGAAATGGTCATGGTGAATCATATTGTCAGCCAGTTGGAGAGAACATTCATGTTCATCATATTCTTCACGAGACAATAGTACCTGCTCGCATAACTGAAAGCACAGCTCAAGCTGCAGAACGAGAAGCTTTGAAAATTGCAGATTATTTACATTTAGTAGGAACGCTAGCGGTAGAAATGTTTGTATTAGAAGATGGTAGTATTGTTATCAATGAATTAGCACCAAGACCTCATAATTCTGGTCACTATTCAATTGAAGCATGTAATGTTTCACAATTCCATCAGCATATTCGTGCTGTTTGTGGATGGCCGTTACGTAAGCCACAACTATGGGCACCATCCATTATGGTCAATGTATTAGGGCAGCATGTCGTGCCACTCAGTAACTCAATTGCTAAATATCCTGAATGGTCCATACATCTTTATGGGAAAGCTGAAGCTAAGGTCAACCGTAAAATGGGCCATGTGACGATTATGACAAAAGACTTAGAAGCTACACTACAACAAATCGAGAGTTCTGGCATTTGGTCAGAATAGAAGGAGATACGCGATGATTGAACGTTACACAAGACCCGAAATGGGCGCAATTTGGACAGAACAAAATAAATACCAAGCTTGGCTAGAGGTTGAAATTTTAGCTTGTGAAGCATGGGCAGAGTTAGGAGATATCCCTAAAGAGGATGTTGCTAAAATTCGCGAAAATGCTTCATTTGATGTGAATCGTATATTAGAAATTGAACAAGAAACTCGTCATGACGTTGTAGCCTTTACTCGTGCTGTTTCTGAAACACTTGGAGAAGAGCGCAAATGGGTACATTATGGTTTAACTTCTACGGACGTAGTAGATACAGCACTTTCTTATTTAATCAAACAAGCAAATGATATTTTACGAAAAGATATAGTAAATTTCATTGATATTATTGCTACTAAGGCAAAAGAACATAAACATACAGTTATGATGGGACGCACACATGGTGTTCATGCTGAACCAACAACTTTCGGTTTGAAACTTGGTTTATGGTATGAGGAAATGAAGCGTAACCTTGAACGTTTTGAAGCAGCTGCCAAAGTAATTGAAACAGGAAAAATGTCTGGAGCTGTTGGAACATACGCCAATATCGATCCTCGTGTTGAGCAATATGTTTGCGATAAATTAGGACTTGCAGCATCACCGATCTCCACACAAACTTTACAGCGTGATCGCCATGCTCAGTATTTAGGTGCATTAGCTTTAATCGCTACTTCAATTGAAAAATTCGCAACAGAAATTCGTGGACTACAGAAATCTGAAACACGTGAAGTGGAGGAAGCTTTTGCAAAAGGACAAAAAGGATCATCTGCAATGCCACATAAGCGTAATCCAATCGGTTCTGAAAACATGGTTGGTATGTCTCGTTTAATGCGAGGTTATATGGTGACTGCTTATGAAAATGTAGCTTTATGGCATGAGCGTGATATTTCACATTCATCTGCAGAGCGTGTTATTTTACCGGATGCAACAATTACTCTTAACTATATGCTAAATCGCTTCGGTAATATTGTGAAAAACTTAACAGTATTCCCTGAGAACATGAAACGTAATATGGATCGTACATTTGGTCTTATTTATTCTCAACGCATCTTACTAGCATTGATTGATAAAGGACTAGTACGTGAAGAAGCTTATGATACAGTACAACCTTTAGCAATGCAGGCTTGGGACGAGCAAGTTCAGTTCCGTACATTAGTCGATGCAAGTGAAAAAATCACATCTTATTTAACAAAAGAAGAGTTGGATGATTGTTTTGATTACAACTACCACTTACAGCATGTTGATATGATTTTTGAACGACTAGGACTTAACTAATATTTATTTAGCCATCTAATAATAAATGTTAGAGCCACCAGTAAAAGTTTCAGAGTTGAATCGTAGAGATACGGTTCAATTCTGAACATTATTACAAGCGTATCTCATAATATCAGGGGGAAAACGAAATGACTAAAGGTCAACTTTTGTATGAAGGTAAAGCAAAAAAATTGTTCACAACAGAGGAGCCAAATGTGCTACTTGTTGAGTACAAGGATAGTGCAACAGCATTCAATGGTGAAAAGAAAGAGGAAATTGAAGGTAAGGGCATTTTAAATAATCGCATTACTTCATTAATTTTCGAAAAATTACAAGCTAACGGAATTGCGTCACATTTCGTAAAACGATTATCCGATACACAACAACTTGTAAAAAAAGTAGAAATTATTCCGATTGAGGTAGTTGTTCGTAATATTGCTGCTGGAAGTTTAGCAAAGCGTCTAGGTCTTGAAGAAGGGACACCTTTAAAACGACCAATCGTTGAATTTTATTATAAAGACGATGATTTAGGCGACCCACTTATTACGACAGAACATATTGATGTTCTTGAACTTGCCACACCAACTGAAGTAACAGCTATTTATGATGGTGCATTAGCCGTTAACAAAGTGCTACAGCCGATCTTTGCAGATGTCAATGTGACATTGATTGATTTTAAATTAGAGTTCGGCCGTGATATGGATGGTCATGTATTATTGGCAGATGAAATTTCACCAGATACATGCCGACTTTGGGATGCAACAACGAAGCAAAAGTTAGACAAAGATGTTTTTCGTCGTGACCTTGGTAATTTAACTGAAGTTTATACTATTATACTTTCTAGACTCGGAGGCAAATAACAATGAAAAAAGTAAAAATCTATGTAACATTACGTGAGAGTATTCTTGATCCTCAAGGCTCTGCAGTACAAGGTTCTTTAGCTAAGATGGGCTACGGTGAAGTAGAAGATTTACGTATCGGTAAATATCTTGAACTATCAATTAAAGATTCAGAACGTGACATTGATACTCTAGTAAAAGAAATGTGTGAAAAGGTTTTAACGAACGTTGTAATTGAAGACTACCGTTACGAAGTCGAGGAGGCTATTTAATCATGAAATTCGCAGTACTCGTATTCCCTGGGTCAAACTGTGACATCGATATGTATCATGCGATTAAAGACGAGCTAGGTGAAGAAGTAGAATATGTATGGCATACAGCAACAGATCTAAGTGGTTTTGATGGTGTATTAGTACCTGGAGGATTCTCCTATGGGGATTATCTTCGTTGTGGTGCAATGGCTAATCAATCTAACATTATGACAGAAGTTAAGAAGGCAGCAGATGCTGGTAAACCTGTATTAGGTGTATGTAATGGCTTCCAAATCCTAACGGAAGCAGGTTTATTGCCAGGAGCTTTATTGCGCAATAAAAACTTAAAATTTATGTGCCGTACAGTGCAGCTTAAAGTTGAAAACAACAATACATTATTCACAAATCAATATGAGCAAGGTCAAATCATCAATATTCCAATCGCACATGGTGAAGGTAACTACTACTGTGACGAGGAAACTTTACAATCACTAAAAGATAATAATCAAATCGTATTCACATACTCAGGTGACAATCCAAACGGTTCTTTAGAAGATATCGCAGGGATTATAAACGAGCGCGGCAATGTATTAGGGATGATGCCACACCCAGAGCGAGCTGTTGATGCACTGGTGGGCGGCGCAGACGGTCTAGCAGTATTTAAATCAATCGTGAAGCAGTGGAGGGAAAATCATGTCAACAACTAAGTTTGAGCCAACAGCACAGCAGATTAAAGATGAGAAGCTATACGCTGGAATGGGGATGTCAGACGAAGAATTTGCAATGGTAGAAGGTATTTTAGGACGTCTACCTAACTGGACAGAGACAGGTCTTTTCTCAGTAATGTGGTCTGAACACTGCTCGTACAAAAATTCAAAGCCAGTACTACGTAAATTCCCTACTAAAGGTCCACAGGTATTACAAGGACCAGGTGAAGGTGCAGGTATTGTTGATATTGGTGACGAACAAGCAGTAGTGTTTAAAATGGAATCGCATAACCATCCATCTGCAATTGAACCTTATCAAGGGGCTGCAACGGGTGTCGGTGGTATTATCCGTGACGTTTTCTCAATGGGTGCACGTCCAATCGCTATGTTAAACTCGTTACGCTTTGGTGAATTAAAGTCAGCACGTGGTAAATATCTATTTGAAGAAGTAGTAGCGGGAATCGCAGGATATGGTAACTGTATCGGAATCCCAACAGTAGGTGGCGAAATTCAATTTGATCCTTGCTATGAAGGTAATCCTCTAGTGAATGCTATGTGTGTCGGTTTAATTGATCATAAAGATATTCAACGAGGCATTGCTGCTGGTGTAGGTAATACAGTGATGTATGTTGGAGCGAAAACAGGCCGTGATGGTATTCATGGTGCAACATTCGCCTCTGAGGAATTAACTGAGGAATCAGAAAACCAACGTCCAGCAGTACAAGTTGGAGATCCATTTATGGAGAAGCTTTTACTTGAAGCTTGTTTAGAGGTTGTAAAATCGGATGCTCTAGTTGGTATTCAAGATATGGGTGCAGCTGGTCTTACTTCTTCTTCAGCAGAAATGGCTTCAAAGGCTGGTTCTGGTGTAGAAATGAACTTAGACTTAGTGCCTCAGCGTGAAACAGGAATGTCAGCATATGAAATGATGTTGTCTGAGTCTCAAGAACGTATGCTTTTAGTTGTGAAAAAAGGTCGCGAAGATGAAATTAAAGCGATTTTCGATAAATACGATTTAGATGCAGTAGCGATTGGTCGCGTTACAGATGATAAAATGCTTCGTCTGCTACACAAAGGACAAGTAGTTGCAGAGGTACCTGCAGACGCATTAGCAGAAGATGCACCTGTTTATCATAAACCATCTGCAGAACCTGCATACTATGCTCAGTTCCAAGCAATCGAAAACACTGAACCTGCTGTGACTGATTACAAAGAAACACTCATTGCTTTATTAAAAGCACCAACAATTGCTTCTAAAGAATGGGTATACGATCAATATGATTATCAGGTACGTACATCAACAGTTGTTAAACCAGGCTCTGACGCTGCTGTTATTCGAGTACGTGGCACAAATAAAGGGTTGGCAATGACAACAGACTGTAACTCACGTTATATCTATTTAGATCCAGAAGTGGGTGGTGCTATCGCAGTAGCCGAAGCAGCTCGTAATATCGTGGCAACTGGTGGCACGCCACTTGCGATTACAGACTGCTTAAACTTTGGTAATCCAGAGAAACCAGAAATCTTCTGGCAAATTGAAAAATCTGCAGATGGTATTTCGGCAGCTTGTACGGCATTAAATGCTCCAGTAATCGGAGGTAACGTTTCTCTTTATAATGAGCGTTCAGGCGAAGCGGTGTATCCAACGCCAACAATTGGTATGGTTGGTCTTATTGAAGACTTAGCACATGTAACGACACAGGATGTAAAGGCAGCAGGAGATCTTGTCTTTGTTATTGGTGAGACAAAAACAGAATTTGGCGGTTCAGAGCTTCAAAAACTTTTAAATAATGGTGTTATTTCAGGGAAAGCGCCAGCTATTGATTTAGAGGTTGAAGCAACACGTCAGCAATCTTTATTAAAGGCGATTAAAGCTGGCCTTGTTCAATCTGCGCATGATGTAGCAGAGGGAGGTCTAGCTGTGGCGATTGCTGAAACAACATTTGGCGCTAACGGTCTTGGTGTGGATGTAACATTAACAGGCTCTGCAACAACCGCGCTATTCAGTGAGAGTCAATCTCGTTTTGTTGTTACAGTTAAAGAAGAAAATGCTGCAGCATTTGTAGAAATCATGAAAGATGCTCAAAAAATTGGTGTCGTAACAAACGATGCACTTGTGAAAATCAACGGGGACAAAGGTGTGCTTGTAGAAGGTACAGTGGAGGAATTCCGTTCTAATTGGAAAGGAGCAATCCCATGCTTGCTGAACTCAGAGGCTTAAACGAAGAATGTGGGGTGTTTGGTATTTGGGGTAACCCAAGTCCAGCGCACCTTAGCTATTACGGGCTTCATGCTCTTCAACACCGTGGACAAGAAGGCGCTGGAATTGTCGTTTCAGACGGACAGCATCTTCGCGCGGTGAAAGGCGAAGGACTAGTTAATGATGTTTTCAACGAAGATAAATTAAAAGCAGTGAACGGCAAAGCAGCTATTGCGCATGTTCGTTATACGACTGCTGGTGGTGGCGGTATTGAAAATGTACAGCCATTATTATTCCACTCCTCAACTGGTAGCCTTTCAATTGCCCATAACGGTAACTTAGTCAATGCGACACATTTAAAGCAATATCTAGAGCGACAAGGTAGCATTTTCCACTCTAGCTCTGATACAGAAGTGTTGGCGCATCTTATTAAGAAAAGTTCGCATTCACCATTCCGTGCGAAGGTGAAAAATGCCCTGTCTCTTTTAAAGGGTGCCTATTCTTTCTTAATTATGACAAAGGATGAAATGCTTGTTGCACGTGATCCACATGGTTTACGTCCATTATCTCTTGGAAAGCTAGGAGATGGCTGGGTGGTAGCTTCTGAAACTTGTGCATTCGATTTAATTGGTGCAGAATTCGTTCGTTCGGTAGAACCAGGTGAATTAATCATTATTAATGATGAGGGCGTAAAATCAGATCGTTTTGCTGATATGGATAAACGTTCGATGTGTGCGATGGAATATGTTTATTTAGCACGTCCTGATTCGGATATTGATGGTATTAACGTTCATATGGCACGAAAACGTATGGGTAAACAGCTTGCTCGTGAGTGTGCGCATATTGAAGCAGATGTTGTAACAGGTGTTCCTGATTCAAGTATTTCCGCAGCGATTGGTTTTGCAGAAGAAAGTGGAATCCCTTATGAATTAGGTCTTATTAAAAACCGTTATGTTGGTCGTACGTTTATTCAGCCGACACAGGAGCTACGTGAACGTGGTGTGAAAATGAAACTTTCACCTGTTGTTCAAGTCGTAAAAGGAAAAAAAGTAGTAATGGTTGATGATTCTATCGTTCGTGGTACAACATCTCGTCGCATTGTCAAAATGCTAAAAGATGCTGGTGCAGCGGAAGTTCATGTTGTGATTTCATCACCGCCGATGACAAACCCTTGTTATTATGGCATTGATACATCAACGCATGAAGAACTAATTGCTTCTAGTCATAATGTAGATGAAATTCGTGAAGCAATTGGTGCAGACTCTCTGACATTCCTTTCTGTTGAGGGGATGGTAGAAACAATTGCACGACCATACGAAGATGAAAACCGAGGACTTTGTCTTGCATGCTTTACAGGCAAATATCCAACAGAGATTTTTCCGGATACGATTTTGCCACATGAAAAAGAATTATTACGTTAAGAACAACATCGCAACAAATTAGTGTCTTACAGTCATTTCTATCTAGGAAACTTAGGCGACTTGGATGATAAGGAGGAACTCTGCGTGTCAAAGGCATATGAACAAGCAGGTGTAAATATTGAAGCGGGCTATGAAGCCGTAAAACGAATGAAGTCTCATGTTGAACGTACGAACCGTCTAGGTGTAATGGGGACATTTGGTGGTTTTGGTGGCATGTTTGACTTGTCAGAACTGAATCTTAAAGAACCTGTTCTTATTTCGGGGACAGATGGTGTTGGAACAAAGCTAAAGCTAGCCTTCATGGTAGACAAGCACGATACAATCGGTGTGGACTGTGTAGCAATGTGTGTAAATGATATTGTTGCTCAAGGAGCAGAACCGCTGTACTTTTTAGATTACGTAGCTCTTGGAAAAGCAGAGCCTGCAAAAATCGAACAAATTGTCAAAGGTGTTGCAGATGGCTGTGTGCAATCAGGTGCGGCTCTAATAGGTGGAGAAACTGCGGAAATGCCTGGTCTTTATGAAGAAGATGAATATGATCTAGCTGGCTTTGCAGTAGGCGCATGTGAAAAGTCTGCTATCGTGACAGGTGAAGAAATCGTAGAAGGCGATGTACTTATTGGAATTGCATCAAGTGGTGTACATTCAAACGGTTATTCTTTAGTGCGTAAAATTGTCTTTGCAGATCATCAATATGCTGTGGATGCTATTGTAGAAGGCTATGAAGATCTAGGCCCAATCGGTGAGGCGCTTCTAGTGCCAACAAAGCTATATGCTAAACCTGTGCTAGCAGCTTTAAAGGCAGCAGATGTACATGGCTGTGCACATGTTACAGGTGGCGGTTTCTATGAAAATCTACCACGCATGATGCCAGAGGGACTAGCAACGGAAATCGACTTAGGTTCTTGGCCTGTATTACGTATCTTTGAATTCCTAAAAGAGAAAGGTCAGCTAGAAGATAAAGATTTATATAATGTGTTTAACATGGGTATTGGATTTGTAATAGCTGTGCCAGAAACTGAAGCTGATAAAGTAATCGTTGCAGTTGAAGCAAATGGTGAAAAGGCTTATACAATCGGACGTGTTATTAAAGGTGACGGAGTAGTATTTAATGGCTCACATGATGGGAGTTTAGTGTAATGACTGCACCAACAAAAATAGCCGTGTTCGCGTCAGGTAGCGGTAGCAATTTTCAAGCCATTCAAGAGGCCATTGAACGTGGTGAACTCCATGCAAAGGTCGCACTAGTGGTCACAGATAAGCCTGGAGCATTTGTAGTAACACGTGCTGAAAACTTTGGGATTCCAGTGTTAGCATTGAATCCAAAAGAGTTTGTCTCGAAGTCAGCATATGAGACAGCTATTATCGAAGCTTTACATGAGTGCGATGTGAAATGGATTGTGCTTGCTGGGTATATGCGTTTAATCAGTGACGTATTATTAGCAGCCTTTCCACAGCGAATTGTTAATATTCACCCGTCCCTATTGCCTGCCTTTCCTGGAAAGGACGCTATTGGACAAGCCATTAATCATGGTGTGAAAATAACAGGTGTAACAGTGCATTTTGTTGATGAAGGAATGGATACTGGACCAATTATCGCTCAGGCAGCGGTACCTGTCATTGAAGGAAATCGCGAGGCAACAGAAGCTGAAATTCATAAACAAGAGCATTTATTATATACAAAGGCATTACAGCAATTATTACAGTAACTGAAGAGGGAGTTAGGTCGAGAATCCTACTCAACAAGTAAGACCTAACTCTATTAATCTATTGAAGCAAGTCAGTTCGTGGACAGCACGATAAAAATTAGGAGGATATTGTTGTGACAAAACGTGCATTAATCAGTGTTTCCAATAAAGATGGTATTTTAGAATTTGCAAAGGAATTAGTAGCATTAGGTTATGAAATTTTATCAACTGGCGGTACAAAAAAAATGTTACAGGATAATGCGGTAGCTGTAACAGCAGTAGATGAAGTAACGAAGTTTCCTGAAATTTTAGATGGTCGTGTGAAAACTTTAAATCCCATGATTCACGGTGGTCTATTAGGAAAGTTTGATGATGTCTCTCATCAAGCACAGATGAATGAGCATGGAATTGAACCAATTGAAATTGTTTGTGTTAATCTCTATCCGTTTGTTGAAACAATTTCAAAGCCTAATGTAACTTGGGATGATGCAATTGAAAACATTGATATCGGTGGTCCAACAATGTTACGTTCTGCTGCAAAAAACCATCAATATGTAACAGTAATCGTGGACAGCAATGACTATGCAACAGTATTAGAGGAACTTAAAGCAGACGGTGCCACAACAATTGAAACACGTCGTAAACTAGCTGCGAAAGTTTTCCGTCACACAGCCGCTTATGATTCTTATATTTCGAACTACCTGACTGAAGAAGAGTTCCCAGAGAGCTTAACGATGACATATGAATTAAAGCAAAATTTACGCTATGGCGAAAACCCTCACCAAAAAGCGGCCTTCTACCAAAAGCGTCTTGGCTCTGACTTTTCATTAGCTTATGCTACACAATTACATGGTAAAGAGTTATCCTACAATAATATTCAAGATGGTAATGCAGCATTGCAAATTGTAAAAGAATTTGAAATGCCAGCTGCTGTAGCGGTGAAACATATGAATCCATGTGGTGTTGGCACTGGTGTCACGTTAGAGGCAGCATTCGATAAAGCATATGAAGCAGATCCAACATCTATTTTTGGCGGTATTATCGCATTAAATATGGAAGTGGATGCAGCAACTGCTGAGAAGCTAAGTCATATTTTCCTAGAGATTATTATTGCACCTGCTTTCTCACAAGAAGCATTAGATATTTTAACGAAAAAGAAAAATATCCGCTTACTAACAATTCCTTTCGAGCAAGCGAAACAAGATTCATTCAATGTAGTATCAGTTGAGGGTGGCCTTCTTGTACAGGAGCCAGATCGTTATGGCTTTGGCAATGCGGATATTAAAGTGGTGACAGATCGTGAACCAACAGAGCAAGAATGGGAAGCATTGCAACTTGGTTGGTCTGTTGTCAAACATGTGAAATCCAATGCGATTGTTGTAACAGATTCTCAAATGACACTTGGGGTTGGTGCAGGGCAAATGAATCGTGTAGGTGCAGCTAAAATTGCCTTTGAACAAGCTGGAGAAAAAGCGAAAGGTGCTGCATTAGCATCGGATGCATTTTTCCCAATGAGCGATACTGTGGAGGCGGCAGCAGCTGCAGGAATTACAGCAATTATTCAACCAGGTGGTTCCATTAAAGATCAAGATTCCATTGATAAAGCAAATGAATACGGCATTGCGATGGTATTCACAGGCGTACGTCATTTTAAACATTAATTGTAGAATTATATAGAAATCTAAACAGACCGAGATGTTGGTTCATCTCGGTTTTACTTACAAAGAGGAGGATTCTCTAAAATGAATGTATTAGTAATCGGAAGCGGTGGCCGTGAGCATGCAATCGCTAAACAATTTAGCATCTCTCCATCAGTGAACAACGTATTCGTAGCGCCAGGAAATGATGGGATGCGAGGCGAAGTAGAAGTTGTTGCTATTGATACAATGGATTTCGCAGGTCTCGCTCAATTTGCCAAGGAAAATGATATTGCATTAACATTTGTTGGCCCAGAACAGCCGCTTGCTGAAGGCATTGTCGATTTCTTTACAGCTAGAGGTTTACGTATTTTTGGTCCTACAAAAGTTGCTGCTCAAATAGAAAGCAGTAAATCCTATGCGAAAGAAATTATGAATAAATACAATATTCCTACAGCAGCACATGAAACATTTACTGAAGCAGAAAAAGCAATAGCGTATATTAAAGAACAAGGGGCGCCTATTGTCATTAAGGCTGATGGTTTAGCGGCTGGTAAGGGCGTCGTTGTGGCAATGACAGAGGAAGAAGCGATTGAAGCTGTAGAGGATATGATTGGAAACCAACGTTTTGGTGAATCCTCTTCACGTGTTGTCGTTGAGGAATTTTTAGACGGTGAAGAATTCTCCTTTATGTCTTTTGTGCACAAAGGACAAATTTATCCGATGGTTATTGCACAAGATCATAAACGAGCTTATGACGGTGATAAAGGACCAAACACAGGAGGTATGGGTGCTTATTCACCAGTACCACAAATCCCACAAGAGGTAGTAGATATTGCATTTCAAACTATTGTAGAACCAACTGTTAAAGGGATGGAGGCAGATGGTGCTTCCTTTACAGGTATTTTATACGCAGGGTTAATTTTAACGAAGAAAGGTCCTCAGGTCATAGAGTTTAATGCTCGTTTTGGTGATCCTGAAACGCAAGTTGTATTGCCACGTATGGTTTCAGATTTTGGTGCATTTATGATGGCGTTAATGGATGAACAGCCTTTTGATTTACAATGGTCAGAAGAAGCAATGCTTGGTGTAGTCATTGCAGCAGAGGGTTACCCAGGAGACGTTGAAAAAGGTAAGGTATTACCGAATTTAGAGGCAATTTCGACATCACATGCAGTTTTCCATGCAGGTACAAAATTAGTAGACGGTCAATTCGTTGGTAATGGAGGACGTGTACTTTTAGTTGGTGCAAAAGCAGCTACTTTACAAGAAGCACAGGAAAAGGTTTATGAAGGTATTGCAACGGAAACATGGGATCACTTTTTCTTCCGTAAAGATATTGGCTGGCGTACGTTTAAGTAATTATTATTTTCACTAAATATTTTTTATCGTCTTTTGAAACCTCTTGTTGTTTCAAAACGTAAGAGGTAAGAGCCGTCTCAATAATAGATTGGGACGGCTCCTTTGACTAAGAAGGATTCTGAGCTTTATTCGTTGAAGAATCGCTACTATTTGAGGAATTTTGAGTTGAAGTGCTGGTGTTAGATTGTTTTGAAGCAGTAGCTTGTGAACCTGAAGAATTACCAGCTATAGCAGAGGAAAAATCCTTCATGAGCTTATCGATTTGTTCAGTAGACATAGAATTTTGCCCGCTGAACATACTTTGCATAGAGGTGTTCATGGCATTCTGCATATTGGAGCTTAAAACTGCTTTCGTTGGACAATATTTAAAAAGTCCCTCAGCCATTTTCATGGCACCTAATGCAATCATTAATCGACCTTTTGTACAATTAGGATTTCTAGAAACTTTAGCGATACCAAATGCGGTTAAACTTGTCCCCATGGCAAAACGACAAAATGCATTCTTTTCGCTTAAATTTGCTTGCTGCATCATCATTACTTCCTCCTTTAGTCATTGTGGAAAAAATAAGCGAGGTGCACTTTGCTTTATGAAAGTGCTGTGTTACGATTGAAACAAGATGATTGCATAAAGCATAATTTTTATGAAAATATGCGATTATGCAGTAGTAGTATGTGATTTCAAGTTGGATTTACACAATGAAAAATTACGTAATTTAGGAAGGAGCGAATAGCATGGATCCAGTATGGAAAATAACAAAAATACGTCAACAATTAGCAGTAATCGATGGGAAAAAGGCACCAGATATCGTGCTGAAGAATGCACGTTATTTGCATAGTATGTTAAAGCAATTCATAGTAGGGAACATTTGGATTTTGGGAGATCGCATTGTCTATGCTGGTGACAGAATGCCTCCTTTATTAGAAGGAACAGAAGTGGTGGATTGTACAGGAAAAACAATCGTACCTGGCTATATTGAGCCACATGTACACCCATTCCAGCTTTATCATCCACAGTCATTTGCAGATTTTTGTGGTCAGCTTGGGACAACAACTTTTATTTCGGATAATTTAAGCTTTGTTTTAAATTTAGAAAATAAGAAAGCGTTTTCAATTTTAGAGAGTTTGAAAAAGCTACCTTTTTCTTTTTATTGGTGGACTCGCTTTGACTCACAAACTGAATTGGAGCAAGAAGAAGAGGTTTTCTCTAATACTTCTATATTAGAGTGGTTAGAGCGAAGTGATGTCTTACTTGGTGGAGAGTTGACAGGCTGGCCTAAGCTGTTGCATGGCGACGATCAAATGCTTTATCGTATGCAAATGGCTAAGGGACTGGGAAAAAAAATTGAAGGTCATTTCCCTGGAGCTTCAGAAAGAACATTGGCACGAATGAAACTGCTCGGTGCTGATGGTGATCATGAGGCAATGACAGTAGAAGAGGTAGAGCGTCGTATTATGCAGGGCTATGCTGTAACTTTACGTCATTCTTCCATACGACCAGATTTACCACATCTACTAAAAGGAATAGTAGAAAAAGAGCTTCCAATCTTTGATCATTTAATGATGACAACAGACGGTTCAACTCCTTCATTCCATGAGGATGGTGTGATGGATAAATGCATTCAAGTAGCTTTAGATGCAGGGGTATCTCCTATTGATGCTTATCAAATGGCTTCCTATAATGTAGCACGTTATTACAACATGTCTAATTTACATGGTTTTATCGCAACAGGGCGTTTTGCTTCACTCAATATTTTACAAGATGAATATCATCCTGTTCCAGAAAGTGTTTTATCAAAGGGTGTCTGGTTGAAGCGTAATGGGGATCGTGTGCATAGAATGGCGACAATTGATTATTCTGCCATCCCAGCTTTAGATTTAGATTTCTCATTAGATTCACAGGATTTCCAGTTTTCTATGCCGTTTGGGATTCAATTAGTTAATGATGTGATTACAAAGCCTTATAATTCTTTAATTACGAAAGAAGGGCAATTGGCAAATCATGATGAGTGCTATTTAATGCTCATTAACCGAAAAGGCAACTGGCATGTAAATACAATGATTAAAGGATTTGCAACAGATGTCCAAGGCTTTGCATCCTCTTATTCAAACACTGGTGACATATTGTTAATTGGAAAAAATAAAGACGATATGATTAAAGCCTTCGAAGAAATGAAGGCAATGAATGGTGGTATTGTTCTCGTCGAAAAAGGAGAAGTTATAGCGGACATACCATTAACAATTGGTGGACTTTTATATGATGGAGATGTATTCACTTTAACAGAGAAAGAAAAGGCTTTAAAACAAGCTTTAGCAGATAGAGGCTATCAATTAGGAGATGCCATTTATACATTATTATTTTTACAATCTACTCATTTACCATATATTCGTATAACACCACAAGGAATTTTCGATGTGATGAAGAATAAGTTATTATTACCTGCTGTTATGCGCTAATTCGTGAAAGTATTTCAGTTGTTTAAACAATTACAAATATTGTAATTGTTCAAAGGAGAGATATGCTTGTGTTCAAATCGAAAAAATTATGGATTGCTTTTGCATTTAGTGCTTTGGTAATCGGGGGATGTTCAAAGGATACACCAAAAGTCAAAGAGGATGATGAACCAATTGTAGAGGAAGAAGCAGTAGTGGAGGAGCCTGTGCAACAACCAGCATTTGTTGCACCACTTACTGGGGAGGCTGTACAAGAAGAAATTACACAGCGACCAATTATCGTAACCATTAATAATCATCCAGCGGCACGTCCACAATCAGGCTTAGCTGCGGCGGATATCATTTATGAAATGCTTGCAGAAGGTAATGTGACACGCTTTTTAGCAGTATACCAAAGTGAACTGCCTGAAAATATTGGGCCAGTTCGTAGTGCACGCTCTTATTTTATCGATATGGCCAAGGGATTTGATGCCTTTTATGTAGCACATGGCTATAGTCCAGAGGCGAAAACAATGCTTGATCATCGTATCGTCGACAATATCAACGGTATGGCTTATGATGGTATTCTGTTTAAACGTTCTAACGACCGCGTTGCGCCACACAATTCCTATATTACATCAGAAAACATTCTAAAAGGTGCTGAAATGGTAGGCGCTTCAATGAATTACAGTGAAAAAGTACTTCAGGCTTTTTATGAACCAGATGAACGTGGTAAAATAGGTATTGAAACAAGTCAAGTTGACATTTATTACGGAAATAATGAAGATTTCCATAACGCGTATGTGTATAATCATCAAACTAATCACTATGAACGACAATCGGCTAGCGTGGACACAAAAGATATGTTAACAGGCGAAACAGTGTCATTAGCAAATGTTCTATTTTTCGAAATGGATCACCAAACAATTGATGATATTGGTCGCCAAGCAATTGATTTAACGTCTGGTGGAAATGCGTATGTATTTCAAAATGGCTATTTGAGGGAAGTCAAATGGGCTAATGTTAATGGAATACCAATGGCTGTAGAGCAAACAGGGGATCCTGTAAAGCTTGTACCAGGAAAGTCGTGGGTTCATTTCGTACCATCTTCGCCAGGGTTACAAGCAATGGTGAAAACGCAGCCTTAAAGGGAGGAAAATTGTATGCAAATCGAAAAAATTCGGGGGCATCAAACAGATCAATTATTTAAAGCAGTGTTAGAGTTGAAGGACATCGAGGAATGCTATAAGTTTTTTGATGATTTATGTACGATTAGTGAAATTCAATCGTTGGCACAACGCTTTGAGGTTGCACATTTATTACGATTAAAGAAAACCTACGAATCCATTAAAAAGGAAACAGGGGCAAGTACTGCAACTATTTCGCGCGTGCGTCGCTGCTTCGATTATGGGAATGATACATATGATGAAATGTTAGGTCGTTTGTATCCAGATGAAAAACCATTCCAAGCACCAAAAGAATAGTCAGAAAAAAGGCTGAGTAGAAGTTCTACTCGGTCTTTTTCATTTTTTTGTCGTGTATCATAAGCTATACTTGTAAACGAATAGATAGAAAATGATAGGTGGTAAACATAGATGGATTATTTAGAATGGAGACATGTGTTCAAGCTAGATCCAGCGAAGGACATTTCCGATGAAGCATTAGAAAAAATTTGCGAGTCTGGGACAGATGTTATTTTGGTCGGGGGAACAGATAATGTAACGTTGGATGGGGTATTAGATTTACTTGTTCGAGTGCGTCGTTTTGAGGTGCCGATAGCACTTGAAATTTCTACGATCGATGCGGTAACACCAGGTTACGACTATTATTTCATCCCAACGGTATTAAATAGTGATGATCCAAAATGGATTAAAAATTTACATCATGAGGCTATTAAAGAATACGGCGATATTATGGTATGGGATGAATTAGTAGCGGAAGGATATTGTATTTTAAATCCTGATTGTAAAGTAGCCCATGTAACGGGTGCGAAAACAGATTTAACGATTGATGACGTGGTAGCTTATGCACGCATGGCAGAGAATTTCTTTAAACTGCCTGTTTTTTATTTAGAGTACAGTGGAATGTATGGCAATCTAGAGGTAGTTAGTGCTGTGAAAAACGAACTGAAGCATACCAAACTCTTTTACGGTGGTGGCATAACATCTGTAAAGCAAGCAGAGGAAATGGCACGCGTTGCAGATACGGTAGTAGTTGGAAATATTATTTACGAAGATTTAAAAGCTGCACTTGCGACTGTTAAGGCTGTTAAAAATACGTTATAATTTTAGAACAAATGTTTGTAAGGCGGTGCGAAATGGAACAGTTAACAAAAAATTTACTAGCAGGCATGAATCCTGAACAAGAAAGAGCAGTTAAAACAACTGAAGGACCATTACTCATTATGGCAGGCGCTGGGTCAGGAAAAACACGAGTTTTAACACATCGTATTGCTTACCTAGTTATCGAAAAGGAAGTATATCCTTCTAAAATTTTAGCGATTACATTTACAAATAAAGCAGCACGAGAAATGCGTGAACGTATTGATGGCATTCTTGGTAATGGTACGGGCGATAGTATGTGGGTTTCTACTTTCCACTCTATGTGTGTAAGAATTTTACGTCGTAATATCGATCAACTAGGCATTTCTCGTAATTTCTCTATTTTAGATTCTACGGATCAGCTTTCAGTCATCAAAAATGTGATGAAGGAAGAAAATATTGATCCAAAACGTTTTGAGCCACGAGCAATTTTAAATGCTATTAGTGCAGCAAAAAACGAGTGTATAGCAGCGGATGATTACGCAGGCCAAATGAATGATAAGAATCCTTATGAACAAACAGTTGCACGTGTCTATAAAGGCTATGAGAAAAGATTACGCCGCAACCAATCCCTTGATTTTGATGATTTGATTATGACGACGATTACGTTGTTTAAACGTGTACCTGAAGTGCTTGAATATTATCAAAATAAATTTCAATATATTCATGTCGATGAATATCAAGATACCAATAAATCTCAGTATTTACTTGTACAATTACTAGCAAAGAAATTTAAAAATATTTGTGTTGTAGGTGATTCCGATCAGTCTATCTATCGTTGGCGTGGTGCAGATATTGGGAATATCCTATCCTTCGAAAAGGATTATCCAACTGCAAAGGTGATTATGCTAGAGCAAAATTATCGTTCAACTAAACGCATCCTACAGGCAGCCAATGACGTCATTCAAAATAATACAACACGTTACCCAAAAGAATTACGCACAGAAAATTCAGAAGGTGAAAAGATTGCACTATATAAAGCTTATAACGAGCAGGAGGAAGCGCAATTTGTTGTACAAACGATTCAACAGTTAATTGAAAAAGAAAATCGTTCATTTGATGACTTTGCTATTTTATATCGTACAAACGCTCAATCTCGTGTAATGGAGGAAGTACTTGTTAAGTCCAATATGGCCTATCAAATAGTAGGCGGAACAAAGTTCTATGATCGAAAAGAGATAAAGGACTTACTAGCATATTTACGACTTATTGCTAATAATGATGATGATTTATCACTAGCACGTATTATTAATGAGCCAAAGCGCAGTATTGGTGCAACTTCCTTTGAAAAAATGGCACGTTATGCGATAGATCAGGATCGTTCGATTTTTGACGCGATGAATGATCTTGTTTTCATGGGATTATCAGGGAAAGCAGCAAATTCGGCTGAGCAATTTTATGCCATGATTAAAGGCTTTACACAAATGCAGGAATATCTATCTGTCACTGAAATTGTGGAGCAAGTTATTGATAAATCGGGTTATCGAGCAATGTTACAAAACGAAAAAACAATTGAAGCAGAAAGCCGTTTAGAAAATATTGAAGAGTTTTTATCTGTCACAAAGGCTTTTGAAGAGCGCAGTGATGATAAAAGCTTAATTGCCTTTTTAACAGATTTAGCCCTTATAGCTGATATTGATGCACTTGACAAGGAGGATGCATCTAAAGGCAATATTATTTTAATGACGATGCATGCAGCTAAAGGCTTAGAGTTCCCAGTTGTCTTTATTATCGGTATGGAGGAAAACATCTTCCCACATTCACGCTCACTAGACGATCAAGAAGAAATGGAAGAGGAACGCCGCCTTATGTACGTAGGTGTGACCCGTGCTGAGGAACGTCTATATTTAACATGTGCCCAAAGCCGAACGATTTTTGGTCGTTCAAGCTTTAATAATGCATCCCGATTTTTAGGTGAAATTTCTCAAGATATTACAGAGTCAATTTCTAAGGCAGGGACAACATCAACAGTACCATTTGCTACTAACAATCGTTCAACCGGTGGCCATCAAAAGCGTACGCTGGGTGCTATTCAGCAAACACAACCTGCCACAGCACGTTTACAAGCAACGGGGGGAGATCAATTTGGATGGAAAGCTGGAGATAAGGCGATTCATAAAAAATGGGGAACAGGTATGGTTGTTAGTGTAAAAGGTGAAGGTGATAGTACAGAGCTTGATATCGCATTCCCACAACCAATTGGTATAAAGCGATTACTTGCTCAATTTGCACCGATTGAAAAAGCGTAAGCGGAGGAACGTAAATGAACGAAATAGAACAGCGTATAGCGGAGTTAAATAAATTACTGCATGAATATGGTTATGCCTATTATGTGTTAGATAAACCTGTCGTAGCAGATAGTGTCTATGACCAGCTATTACAGGAACTGATTGCATTAGAAGAAGCGAACCCATCCCTTATTTACCCCGATTCTCCTACGCAGCGTGTTGGTGGAGCAGTGGTAGAGGGTTTTAAAAAAGTGACGCATGATTACCCAATGCTTAGTCTTTCAAATGCTTTTCATGAAGCGGATTTACGAGAATTCGATCGTAAAGTGCGTCAGGCTATCGGAGATCAATTTTCATATGTATGTGAGCTGAAAATAGATGGTTTAGCTATTTCATTAAAATATGAAAATGGCATGTTTGTACAAGGGGCTACAAGAGGAGATGGTGTGGTAGGAGAAGATATTACCGCCAATTTAAAGACAATCCGTGCGATTCCCCTTCGTTTAAAGGAACCCATTACGATTGAAGTACGTGGTGAGGCGTATATGCCAAAAAAATCCTTTGAAAACTTAAATGCCCAACGTGCTGACAACGGTGAGGAGTTATTTGCTAATCCACGGAATGCTGCTGCTGGCTCATTACGTCAGTTAGACCCTAAAATTGCGGCCAGTCGCCAATTATCAACGTTTATCTATGCCATTGGCGGAGACGGTGAAGTATATGGTATCGACGGTCATGCAGAAATGCTTGATTATTTAGAAGGCTTAGGCTTCCCTTCCAATAAAGAACGCCAACGATGCTCTACTATTGAAGAGGTAATGGCCTTTATAGAACATTGGACAGAAAACCGTCCAAAATTAGCTTACGAGATTGACGGAATTGTTATTAAAGTTGACCGTTATGCTCAGCAAGATGAACTAGGTTATACAGCAAAGAGTCCACGCTGGGCGATTGCCTATAAATTTCCCGCAGAGGAAGTTGTTACAACGTTACTTGATATTGATTTAACAGTAGGTCGTACAGGTGTTGTTACTCCTACAGCGATTTTAACCCCCGTACAAGTAGCGGGAACGACGGTTCAACGTGCTTCTTTACACAATGAAGATTTAATTCGAGATAAGGATATTCGTCTTGGAGATACAGTTATTATTCGAAAAGCTGGTGACATTATTCCTCAAGTTGTGGGTGTGCTAATAGAACAACGTCCTGAGGATTCAGTCCCTTTTGTCATGCCAAAAAATTGCCCTGTTTGTGATAGTGAATTGATTCGGATTGAAGGCGAAGTTGCCCTGCGCTGTGTAAATCCTGCGTGCTTTGCGCAAATTGCAGAAAGCATAAAATATTTTGTTTCTCGAAACGCGATGAATATTGACGGTCTTGGGGATAAAGTAGTGGAGCAATTATTACGTGCAGATTTAATACATGATGTTTCTGACCTGTATCATTTAACGGTAGAGCAGCTTGTGGAATTGGAGCGTATGGGCGAAAAATCAGCAACTAATTTAGTAAATGCCATTCAAGCATCGAAGGAAAATTCGATGGAGCGTTTATTAATTGGACTAGGAATTCGTCATGTTGGTGAAAAAGCAGCCAAAATCGTATCAGAGGAATTTGGTTCAATGGAAGCAGTGATGGCTGCAACAGAGGAGCAGCTTGTGGCAATTTATGAAATTGGAGATAAAATGGCTTCATCGTTAGTGGAGTATTTCTCAAATGAAGATGCACGAGCAGTCATTAAGCGTCTTGCTGAAGCAGGCGTGAATATGACATACAAAGGTAAAAAAGTAGAAGTAGCGATAGGTGATAGTCCTTTTGCAGGTAAAACAATTGTCTTAACTGGTAAACTTGAGCAATTGACACGCAACGAAGCAAAAGCGAAAATAGAAGAGTTAGGTGGTACAGTCACGGGTAGTGTCAGCAAAAAAACAGATCTAGTGATCGCAGGTGCGGATGCAGGCTCTAAACTAACAAAGGCTGAGCAATTGGGTATCGAAGTTTGGACTGAAGATAACTTAATTGAACAACTTAACCTCATTTAATAAGTGCATGATATCCTCCCTTTTATGAATAGGAGGCAATGTTGAGTGCACAACCGTTACAACAAGGCGTCGAGTAGATTCGTCGACCTAAAATTGACTATTAGTAAAGGAGCACTAAATAATGAAGTCTTTTCGACTCATTCCAGCAATCGTAGCTGCTGCAATGCTAGTCGGCTGTGTGCCTTCTGACAAGAAGGAGACAGAGCTTACACAGGAAACGCAACAGAAAGAAAAAGCTGAAACAACAATTATCCCAAGCATACAAATTGATGAATCTTATTATAAGACGCTTATCCCTTATAAAGAGAGTGCAAGTAGAGGTCTAGTGGTATCTAACATTTATACGAAATATGATATGAAGGAAGTTGAATCAGGTTTAATGCGTTTATCTCAAAACGAGTTCGACACAGAAAACTACTACTTCCAAGAAGGTCAATATTTAGCTGAAAGTACAGTAAGCTCTTGGCTTGCTCGTAGTTCACAAACAGAGGATGGATTAAATCCACCGACAACAGACACAATGACACCTGAGGAGCGAGCAACAAAGGCTCCAGTTTATTTATCCCATATTGTAGAGCAAAACTACTTAACAAAAACGAAGGATAATAAAGTGAAACTAGGCGGGATTTCAATCGGTCTTGCCTTAAATTCTATCTATTACTATCAAAAAGAACAGTATGGCGAATATTACGAGGAACCAATTTCAGAGTCTACTCTTATTGAGCAGGGCAAAAAAATGGCTACTGAAATCGTTTCTCGTTTACGTTCACGTGAAGAGTTAAAGGATGTACCGATTGTAGTCGGTCTGTTTAAGCAGCAAGCCCGTAATCAAATTATTCCAGGGACATACTTTAGCTATGGTGTAGCAAAAGCTGGGCAGAACAGCATCGCTGATTGGGAAGGTATAGATGAAAATTACGTCTTGTTCCCAACAGATGATTCACAAGATGTATACCGAGATGTCAACAATAACTTCAAGAACTTCAAGCAAGATGTTGATAAATATTTTTCTAACTATACAAGTGTGATCGGAACTGGTTTCTATCGTAATAAACAAATACAAAACCTTTCGATTGAAATCCCAATCCAATTTTTCGGCAAAGCAGAGATAATAGGATTTACGCAATATTTAACAGGGATTTTAATCAATCAATTTGATAATATTCATGTGGAAGTGAGTGTTACTTCAGTGAATGGTCCTGAGGCATTAATCATCAAAAAGGCCAATGACAAGGACCCTTACGTGCATGTCTATGATTAATATAGTCAGCCTTTGTGCTGACTATATTTTTTATGGTAATGGATTGAAATAGAGGAACACAACAGGATGATAGAGACAACACTTTGTTATAGTAGTGAAAGTTTCTATATTTTTAGTGAAAGTTGTGATTTTTAAAATGAAAAATGTTATGATTATTGGCATGGTTAACTTTATTCAACCCTATTGTTATCAATAAAAACAATGAATTGAACAAGTATTCGGAGGTGTGAAAAATGGCTAAATTAACAAAAGAAGAAGTAAAGCACGTGGCAAATTTAGCACGTCTTGCAATTACAGAAGAAGAAGCAGAGAAATTTGCTGAACAGCTTGGTAAAATTACAGACTTTGCGGAGCAGTTAAATGAACTGGATACAACAAATGTTGAACCAACAACGCACGTTTTACCATTAGTGAATGTAATGCGTGAAGACGTAGCAGTAAAAGGTTTAGACCGCGAAGTAATGATGTTAAACGTAAAAGAACAAGAAGATGGTCAAGTAAAAGTACCAGCTATCATGTAATACTAAAACATAGGAGGATTCCTCATGACGCTATTTGAACGTTCAGCTAAGGAGTTACAAGCAGAAATTAAAGCGGGTAACTTATCAATCGCTGACTTAACGAAAGAAGCATACGAGCGTATTGCAAAGCTTGATGGCGATGTACAAGCATTCCTTGCTTCAAACGAAGAAAAAGCAACTGCTCAAGCTGCTGAAATGGATAAAGTACCATTTGAAAAGCGTGGACCATTATTCGGTCTACCGATCGGTGTGAAAGACAACATCGTAACAGAAGGCTTAGAAACAACATGTGCCTCTAAAATTCTAGAAGGCTTTATGCCAATCTATGATGCAACTGTTGTCAACAAGCTACGTGAAGCTGGCATGATTACAGTTGGTAAATTAAACATGGACGAATTTGCAATGGGTTCTTCAAACGAAAACTCATACTATAAAACAACAAAAAATCCATGGAACTTAAACCACGTACCAGGAGGTTCTTCAGGTGCATCTGCAGCAGCTGTAGCAGCTGGTGAAGTACCATTCTCTCTTGGATCAGATACAGGTGGTTCAATCCGTCAACCTGCAGCTTACTGTGGTGTTGTAGGGATGAAACCTACATATGGTCGTGTATCTCGTTTTGGTCTAGTTGCATTCGCATCTTCTCTAGATCAAATTGGACCAATTACACGCAATGTTGAAGATAATGCGCTATTACTAGAAGCTATCGCTGGATTAGATCCAAATGATTCGACTTCTGCGAATGTTGAGGTGCCAAATTACGCTGCAGCTCTTACTGGTGATGTTAAGGGCTTACGTATCGCTGTGCCAAAAGAATTCCTTGGTGAAGGAGTTGGTGAAGCAGCTCGTCAATCAGTGCTTGCGGCATTAGAGGTATTAAAAGGCTTAGGTGCTACTGTAGAAGAGGTATCACTTCCTCACTCGAAATATGCACTAGCTGCGTACTATATCCTTTCTTCATCTGAAGCGTCTTCTAACTTATCTCGTTTCGATGGTATCCGCTATGGTTTCCGTGCAGAAAACGTTACAAATTTAATGGACCTTTATAAAGAAACACGTGCACAAGGCTTTGGTGATGAAGTAAAACGACGTATCATGCTAGGTACTTATTCACTAAGTGCAGGTACGTATGATGCGTACTACAAAAAAGCACAACAAGCACGTACATTGATCAAAGCAGACTACGATAAAGTATTTGAAGACTTTGATGTTATCATTGGACCAACAGCTCCAACACCAGCATTCAAGATTGGTGAAAATGTTGATGATCCAATGACAATGTATGCAAACGATATTTTAACAATCCCGATGAACTTAGCAGGTGTACCAGCGATTTCAATTCCTTGTGGCTTTGAAAACGGCCTACCATTAGGTTTACAAATAATTGGTAAATATTTCGATGAAGCAACTATTTACCGTGTGGCTCATGCTTTTGAACAAGCAACTGAGTTCCATAAAGAAGTTCCTCAAATGTGGGAGGGAAAATAACATGAACTTTGAAACAGTCATTGGTTTAGAAGTACACGTTGAGTTGAAGACTAACTCAAAAATCTTCTCACCAGCACCAGCTCACTTTGGTGCTGAACCAAATACAAATACAACAGTAATCGATTTAGGCTATCCTGGGGTCCTACCAGTCCTGAACAAAAATGTAGTAGATTTCGCTATGCGTGCAGCACTTGCACTCAATATGGAAATCGAACAAGAAACAAAGTTTGACCGTAAAAACTACTTCTATCCAGATAATCCGAAAGCTTATCAAATTTCTCAATTCGATAAACCAATCGGTAAAAATGGTTGGATTGATATTGAAGTAGACGGCTATACAAAACGTATCGGTATCACACGTCTTCATATGGAAGAAGATGCTGGTAAACTTTCACATGCTGGTGACCATTCACTAGTTGACTTTAACCGTCAAGGAACACCGCTTGTTGAAATCGTTTCTGAGCCAGATATTCGTACACCAAACGAAGCATATGCATATCTCGAAAAATTAAAATCGATTATTCAATATACTGACGTATCTGATTGTAAGATGGAAGAAGGCTCATTACGTTGTGATGCCAATATTTCTATTCGCCCTTATGGTCAAGAAGAATTTGGTACAAAAACAGAGCTTAAAAACCTGAACTCCTTCAACTATGTTCGTCGTGGTTTAGAGCATGAAGAATTACGTCAAGCAGATGTATTATTATCTGGTGGCGTGATTGAGCAAGAAACACGTCGTTTTGATGAAAAAACAGGTAAAACAATTTTAATGCGTGTTAAAGAGGGAACAGACGATTACCGTTACTTCCCAGAGCCAGACTTAGTTCGTCTTTCAATTGATGATGCATGGTTAGAGCGTGTGAAATCTGAAATTCCTGAGCTTCCAGATGCTCGTAAAAAACGCTATGTTGAAGAACTAGGCTTAACACCTTATGATGCTGGAGTTCTTGTTATCTCTAAAGAGATCTCAGACTTCTTTGAGGCAATGGTAGCAAATGGGGCAGATGCTAAGCTTTCTGCTAACTGGTTAATGGGAGATGTTTCTGCTTATTTAAACGCAGAGCAAAAAGATCTAAAAGATACTGCATTAACACCAGAAAACCTTGCTGAAATGGTGAAATTAATCACAGACGGTACAATTTCTTCTAAGATCGGTAAAAAAGTATTTGCTGAATTAGTAGAAAATGGCGGATCTGCACAGGATATTGTGAAAGCAAAAGGCTTAGTGCAAATTTCTGATGAAGGTGCATTACTAGCAATCGTAACAGAAGTTTTAGATAACAATGCTCAATCTATCGAGGACTTCAAAAATGGTAAAGACCGTGCGATTGGCTTCTTAGTTGGTCAAATTATGAAGGCAACAAAAGGTCAAGCTAACCCACCAATGGTTAATAAATTATTACAACAAGAAATTGCCAAACGATAATACTCGTTGTAACATAATAGCCGAGAGAGCTTCATTGCTCCCTCGGCTATTAATTTTCAAAAATGTAACAAATTTGCATTTTGCGAAACTTAATAGTTGTTTAAAAAGAGTATTCATAGCAAAATATAGAATAGACAGTAATAAGGGGGACGAGCCAATGAAAACAGAACAACAGTATTTTAATGAAGCTATATCAATACAGCAATATATGGAGAACATGACGACGTTAAAAGAAGAAAGCTTTCGTATTTATGATGGCTTTGAAGTACCAACAAACGATGATTTTATTGAGTTATTAAAAGAAAAACAACCTAAAATTTTAACGATTACAGAGGATTGGTGCGGAGACGCAATGTTAAATAATCCAATTATTCGCCGTATTGCTGAAGCGGCAGGATTAGATATGCGTACCGTTTTCCGTGATGCTGATACAGAACTAATTGATCGTTATTTAACAAACGGTGGTCGTGCAATTCCAGTTTATCTATTATTAGATGATGCTGGAGAAGTGATTGGAAAATGGGGACCACGCGCACCAGAATTACAAGAGTTCGTCGTAACGAAACGAGCAAGCTTACCAGATAAAGAAGATCCAACATTTGAAGAGGCACAAAAGGCTCTTTATGCAGAAATTCGTGAAGAAAATATCTCCAATCAAACATATTGGACATTTGTTTATGAGGACTTTAAGAAGCAAGTAACAGAAGCATTACAAAAATAACAAGAGTATTGCAACATTTCAACGTACAAATCGTTGAATGAAGTAGAATCTTATGAAGCAGGAAGGTATGTTATGAAACGAGCAAGAATCATTTATAATCCTACATCTGGACGCGAAGTGTTTAAGAAACATCTACCAGAGGTGTTGGAAAAACTAGAGGTAGCAGGCTATGAGACATCCTGTCACGCAACAACATGTGAAGGCGATGCAACGCTTGCAGCAAAAAATGCGGTAGAACGCGGTTTTGATATCATCATCGCTGTTGGTGGAGATGGCACATTAAATGAAGTTGTTTCAGGTGTAAGTCCATTTGAAAACCGTCCGAAAGTTGGTCTAATTCCAATGGGCACTACAAATGATTTTGCCCGTGCCGTGCATATCCCTCGAAATATTGAAGAGGCAGTAGACATTATTATTCAAGGCGACACATTGCCAGTGGATGTTGGTCTCTTAAATGGCGAACGCTATTTCATCAATATTGCTGCTGGCGGACGTATTACAGAGCTAACATACGAAGTACCAAGCAAAATGAAAACAATGCTTGGTCAGTTAGCCTATTATGTAAAGGCAGTTGAGATGATTCCATCCATCAAAGCCTCACATATGCGCATTGAATATGATGGCGAAGTATTTGATGGCGACGCTATGATGTTCCTATGTGGGTTAACGAATTCAGTAGGCGGCTTTGAAAAACTAGCTCCTGATGCAAGCATTAATGATGGTTACTTTACTTTAATAGTGCTAAAGAAGGTAAGTCTTCCTGAATTTATTCAACTAGCTGCCATGGCACTAAGAGGCGAACATTTAAATGATGATCGTGTCATCTACAAAAAAGCTAGCGTTGTCAAAGTTACTACAGAAAATGAGGTCCACCTTAACCTCGATGGCGAATATGGCGGAGACGCTCCTGCTACATTTGAAAACCTAAAGCGTCACATCGAAATCTTTGTTCCACTCGCAGATATTCGAGAGGAAGACCGTATTTAATGAACCCGAAAAGCTCATCCGATTTTATTGTGGATGAGCTTTATTTTGTATTTTTTGGTTGATTGCTTGAAGCGCTCTCAAAGGAGGAGAGGCCGCTCCAAATTAAAGTTCCATCATTAAAACTGGCTAAATCCCATAAACTAAGCTTTAGAAGTAAGAATGTGAATGAAATTAGAAAAATGTTTGGCAAATGTGCGTATATTACTTGAACAAAATTTGAAACCTTAATAATAGACTGAAGTTTCGGTCCGTTATTAAGGTTTTTTTCGTTGGAATAGTGGAAAATGGGGGTATGGATAAGGGAAAGGAAGTGTTGCCTTTGTATAAGTCACAAGAAAAGAAGCTTATATGGCTAAGCTTTGGTGTTGCAATCATTATGCTACTTTCTATTCTTGGAAGAATATTTGGAAGTTAAGGGGGCAATGAGATGATTAATGAATCAGCGGTCTATTGGAGCCGAGCATTAACGGAGTTAACATTATCGTTCCATATTATTTATGCAACAATTGGTGTGGGTGTCCCGTTAATGATTATGATTGCTCAATGGACTGGGTATAAAAAGAATGATGAACATTATATCTTAATGGCAAGACGTTGGGCCCGTGGTTTTGTCATTACTGTAGCAGTCGGTGTGGTAACTGGAACCGCAATCGGCTTACAACTATCATTATTGTGGCCTAATTTTATGCAACTCGCTGGTCAAACAATTGCGTTACCACTTTTTATGGAAACGTTTGCATTTTTCTTTGAGGCGATATTCTTGGGCATCTATTTATATACTTGGGATCGCTTTGATAGTCAGAAAAAGCATATGCTTCTGTTAATCCCTGTTGCTGTCGGAGCATCGATGTCAGCAGTCTTTATCACAATCGTTAATGCTTTTATGAACGCACCAAGAGGATTTGATATCGTAGACGGAGAACTTGTTAATATTCAACCTTTTCTTGCAATGTTTAACCCCGCCATGCCAACGAAGGTTGCACATGTACTTGTGACAGCGTACATGACATCGGCATTTGTGCTAGCAGCTATTGCAGGATTTAGAATGTTAAAAGGCTCGAAGCATGTATACCATAAAAAATCACTACTTTTACTAATGAAAATTGGCTTGATTTTCTCCATAGCAGCCGCTGTGATTGGAGATTTTTCAGGAAAATACTTAGCTGAATATCAACCCGAAAAACTAGCAGCAGCAGAATGGCATTTTGAAACAGAAGGTAAGGCGTCTCTTGTATTATTTGGTGTCTTAGATGGAGAAGAAGTTAAATATGCTATCAAAATTCCGTATGCTTTAAGCATTCTTGCACATTTTAATCCTAATGCAGAGGTAATCGGCTTAGATCAATTTGAGGAAGAGGATCTACCGCCACTCTATATTCACTATCTCTTTGATATCATGGTTTCCATTGGTATGTTTATGATGCTAGTTTCATTACTTTATGTTGTAGGGAAAGCACGGGGCTGGCAGTTTATTCATTCACGATGGTATAGATGGATTATCGTAGCGGGAGGACCACTATCAATTATCGCGATTGAAGCAGGTTGGTGGCTTGCCGAAGTTGGACGTCAACCATGGATACTTTATGGACTAATGCGTACACCTGAGGGAGCTACGACGAGCGACCATGTGGATTTAATGCTGCTTTTATTCGCAGGAGTCTATGCAGTATTAGCAGTGGGAAGTATTGTCGTATTGGTAAGAATGTTTAAAAAGAACCCAATCGAACGCGAGATTGAAGATCGCCACTCTGAAAAAGGCGGTGACATCCTATGACGTTAGAGATTTTAGGTATTTCAGTATTATGGATATTCCTATTTGGCTATGTCATAGTCGCATCAATCGATTTTGGTGCTGGCTTCTTTAATGCATATAGCCTACTTATTGGAAAAAATCATATTTTAACAAATATTATTAAACGTTATTTATCGCCTGTTTGGGAAGTTACCAATGTCTTTTTAGTATTCTTCTTTGTAGGAATCGTAGGTTTTTTCCCGCAAACCGCTTTTTATTACGGAACGATTTTACTTGTGCCCGTTAGTATTTCGCTTGTACTATTGGCAATTCGAGGCTCCTACTATGCCTTTGAATCGTATGGTACACGAGGCCATATCGGATATACACTGACATATGGTGTAGCAGGTTTATTAATTCCCGCTTCTTTATCCGTTGTCTTTGCCATTGCTGGTGGAGGCTATGTTGATGTAATTGATGGGCAGCCTGTGCTGAACTACTGGACTTTATATACAAGTCCATTTGCTTGGAGCATGGTGGTACTAAGTATCGCTGCGGTATTGTATATTTCAGCCGTATTTTTAACATGGTACGCGCATAAAGCAAATGATAGCGAAGCAACGAAACTAATGAGAAAATATGCTCTTGTGTGGGCAGCACCGCTAATGATTAGTGCGCTTGGCATTATGTATGAAATGAAATCCATCAACCCAGAGAGCTACAGTCATATGGTAAATTTATGGTGGATGTTTGCGATTTCAGCTGTCTTATTTATTGTCACAGTCGTACTCATTGCCATGCGTAAAAAGTACGGACTTGCAGTTGGGCTCCTGATTGCTCAATTTGCAGTAGCCTTCTTTGCTTATGGAATTGCTCAATATCCATACCTACTGTATCCGTATTTAACCATTTACGATAGCTTTACAAGCACACAAATGGCGATCGCTTTAGTTATCGCATTTATTTTAGGACTGTGTCTTCTTCTTCCTTCACTTTATTTATTGATGAAACTATTCTTATTCAATAAAAAATATGTGACAGGAAAAGAAGACAATCACGCATAGGAGGAAAGCACATATGCAAAGTTTTTTAATTTTTTATGCACCTTTTATTGTCGTCATTCTTGGGATCTTGTGTGCATTTTGGTGGGCACCAAGGGATTATCATATTACAAAAGAGCAGGAAAAGAGTCGCGAATAGCGACTCTTTTTTCAAGTTAATTAGCAGAGACGCGCAACAGCCAAGTCTTGTTCTTTTTTCATTCGCCAACACATGCTACAATAAGGAGATTGAAATGGAGGATGTACGAATGTCAGCACCCGTGAAAAAAAATGAACGACTTTCAGTTTATATAGAAGATCTAACGCATGATGGCAATGGTGTCGCAAAGGTTGAAGGTTATCCACTATTCATACAAGGCGCACTGCCAAACGAAACGGCCGAAATCCATGTGTTAAAAACATTAAAAAACTATGGCTTTGCAAAGGTAATAGATATTATCAAGCCATCTCCAGACCGTGTTGAAGCTCCATGTGATTACTTCAAGCAGTGTGGCGGCTGTCAATTACAGCATTTATCCTATGAGGGGCAGCTAAAATGGAAAGAAAATATGGTGCGCAATGTGATGCAGCGGATTGGTAAAATTCATGCACCTGTTCACCCAGTAAAAGGTATGAAAGAACCTTGGCACTACCGTAATAAAGCACAAATTCCTTTCTCTGAAAATGAAGCAGGACAAGCGATTGCAGGCTTTTATAAAACAAAAACGCATAGCATTGTGGATATGGATCGCTGTTTAATTCAAACAGGAGAAGCAGATGCTATTCTTGCAGGCTTGAAAAAGGAATTAGCAACGTTAGGTGTTCGCTCTTACAATGAGCATACACATGAAGGCATGTTGCGTCATGTCGTTATCCGTAAAGCACGAGCAACAGGAGAAGTCATGGTTGTCCTTGTAACGAAAAAGAAAAAGTTCCCACAAAAAGAGGCAGCTATTGCAGTAATCCAAAAGCTAGTGCCAAACGTTACATCAATTATGCAAAATGTGAATAGTGAGAAAACCAATGTTATTTTTGGTGATGACACAATCAACCTTTGGGGTAAAGACGTTATTATTGATACTATCGGTAATGTACGTTTTGAAATCTCTGCTCGTTCTTTCTATCAAGTCAACCCAGAGCAAACAGAGGTCCTCTACAAGCAAGCACTAGATTATGCTGACTTACAGGGAGATGAACGTGTCATTGATGCGTATTGTGGAATTGGTACGATTTCTTTATTCCTTGCTCAAAAAGCAAAGGCTGTCATGGGCGTGGAAATTGTCCCACAAGCGATTGAAGATGCCAAACGCAACGCACTGCTTAATGGTTTTACAAATACTTATTTTGAGGCAGGCCCAGCAGAGGAAGTTATCCCAAGATGGTATAAAGAAGGCAAGGAAGCAGACGTACTAGTAGTTGATCCACCGCGCAAAGGCTGCGATGAAGCACTGCTAACTACTATTCTAGAGCAACGACCAAAACGAGTGGTCTACGTATCCTGTAACCCAGCCACACTAGCACGCGATCTTCGCATTTTAGAGGATGGCGGCTATCAAACGCAGGAAATCCAGCCAGTGGATATGTTCCCGCACTCCACACATTGTGAAGCCGTGGCATGGCTTAAGTTAAATGTGTAACACATTACTAAACTCATCTATACAATATAAAAATTACCGTTTTAGGACGGAATTTAGTTAAAATCAATAAAAACTCGGATTCGATCAAATACGAATCCGAGTTTTTTTCGATGTAATTTCTTCCATCTGTAACATTCACTAATTGAGCCAATTCCCACTGACAAAAACCATTCAGAACATCTCATCACTTATAAACTATATATAATTGTGTATCTCTAGTTTTAATTGTTTTTTTCTCCAATATGACTTAAAAGTGACTCTGTCAATTCTCGTCTTATTTGCGTGATATGGTTTTCCATGAGTTGCTTAGCTTGGTTCGCATCTCCAGAGGCGATGGCTAAGTAAATTTTTTTATGTTCATCAATAGTCTCTTGCATTCGTTCCGAATCTTCCAAGCGTTGTCTGCGGGTAGCTCGGATTGTGTCTTGCATATGCTCACTAAGGGTTTGAAACAATTGTAAAAATATTGAATTATGTGAGGCGAGAACAATATTAAGATGGAAACTTAGGTCTGCTTGAATTCCTAATTCTACATCATTTTTACCTTGATCCATCATGTCTAATGCTTGGCTAATTCGTTCTAAGTCTACAGAAGTAGCTCGTCGTGAAGCTAAAAAGGCACACTCCACTTCAAGTGCTTGGCGAAGCTCCAACATTTCATAAATTAATTTTTTTTCAGTATTAATAACTGTAGAGGAAAGTTCTTCACCTAAAGTATGAGACTCTGCTGTTTTAATAAAGCTACCACTGCCTTGTTTAATTTCAATAAATCCCTTTATTTCAAGCTTTCGAAGTGCCTCTCTTACCGATGTTCGACTGACATTAAAACGACTCGCTAATTCTCTTTCTGTCGGGAGTTTATCCCCAGGCTGTAATTCACCATTTAAAAAATATTCCTTTATTTGATCAACAATTACTTGATACGCTTTTTTCTTTGGTTGAGGCATTACCTATCTCACCACCTTAAATGCATAGTACTATAAACGCTTTAATCATACAGAAATACAGCATGTTTATCAATTTAAGAAAAAAATTAATAGTTGATATTTTCTGAATATTTAGTACAATGTAAAAAGGTTGGACCAATTTTAAGAATGTAGAAAATTGGTATGACATATAAAATTATTAATTAAATCATCCAAATACTATGAGAGCAAAAGGGGAAGGAAAAAAATGATTACTACAAATGAAGAATTAGTGATGGCCCTACGAAGTGTTCTTCCAGAAATTGAAGTGACAATCAATCAAACGATTTTAGAACAGCATAGCAGTGATGAATCCTATCATAGTGCCTGTCTACCCGATATTGTGGTATTTCCGACAAAGACAGAAGAAGTGAGTAAGATAATGAACATAGCAAATCAATACAAAGTACCAATAGTGCCATTTGGAAGAGGAACAAGCTTAGAAGGACATGTGATTCCTTATAATCATGGGATAACAATTGATTTTTCACTCATGAACAAAATAGTAGAAGTTAGAGAGAAGGACTTTCTTGTGAAAGTTCAACCAGGGGTGACACGTTCTCAATTGAATAAAGAGTTAAAGAAATATGGATTATTTTTCTCCGTAGACCCAGGAGCAGATGCGACAATTGGAGGAATGGCCGCAACAAATGCTAGTGGGACAACATCTGTTAAATATGGAACTATGCGCGATCAAGTTCGAGATTTAGAGGTTGTTCTGTCAGATGGAACAGTGATTCATACAGGGAATTTAGCAGAGAAATCTTCATCGGGCTATCATTTAAACGGTCTATTTGTTGGGTCAGAGGGAACACTTGGTTGTTTTACTGAGTTGACGTTAAGAGTTTATGGTATTCCTGAATGTGTCATGGCTGCTAGAGCGTCCTTCGAAACAGTGAATGATGCTGTGGAAGGAGTTGTGAGTATTCTACAAGCGGCAATTCCCATTGCAAGAGTTGAACTTGTAGATGAACCTTCAATGAAACAAGTGAACTTGTATAGTCAAACAGCTTATGAGGAACAACCAACCTTATTTTTGGAATTTGAGGGAAATGAGGCTGGCTTAAGGCAGGATGTAGAATTTATGAAAGAGATTGTAGCGGCTCATAATTGCAAAAATATTGTATTTGAGATGGATAATGCAGCCCGAAATCAACTATGGGAAGCTCGCCATAATTTAGCTTACGCCTATGTCCATGGACATCCAGGAAAAAAACTAATGGTAACCGATGTTTGCTTACCGATATCCGAGTTAGCAGGGGCTATTGAACATGCAAGAGAAGCACTTGATATGTTAGCGCTTACAGGTGGGGTTGTTGGACATGTTGGTGATGGAAATTTCCATGTACTATTAATGATTGATATGAATGATCCAAAGGAAATAAAGAAAGCTGATGAATTAAATGAGTTGATTGTGATGTATGCACTAGAACGAGGAGGAACTTGCACAGGAGAACATGGTGTGGGCATTGGTAAGCAGAAATATCAAGAGAAAGAACACGGTAAAGCACTTCTAGTGATGGAAAAGATTAAACAAGCACTTGACCCTGACACACTTTTCAATCCAAATAAAATATTGAAAATAAAAATATAGGGAGTGGAAATATGAAGATTTTAGAAACGATTAGTACAATTGCTGGTAAATACTTTGCTATATGGGTTATTTGTATTGCTGTTATTGCCTTTATAGCTCCAGAACCCTTTTTAATATTTGGGGGGTATATCACGATTTTGCTAGGCATTGTTATGTTTGGCATGGGTCTGACGCTAAAAGCAGTAGACTTTAAATTGGTTATAACAAATCCAGTACCAGTCATTATTGGTGTATGTGCTCAATATGTTATCATGCCACTTTCCGCTTTTTTAATTGCTTATATAATGAACTTGCCAGCAGAATTAGCTGCAGGGCTAGTCCTTCTTGGATCTGTACCAGGTGGAACTGCTTCAAACGTCATGGTGTATTTAGCTAAAGGAAATGTACCTTTGTCCATCACAATGACATCCTTTTCGACATTATTAGCTCCAATTGCCACACCATTCATCCTATTATTGCTTGCAGGTAAATGGATGCCAGTTGATCCCATAGCAATGTTTACTTCAATTATTCAAGTAATTATTATCCCTATTATCCTAGGGATTATTATCAGAAGAGTTGTTCCTCAAATCGTAGAAAAAAGTATTAATGTGATTCCTCTTATTTCAGTAGTTGCTATTATGATTATTGTATCTGCTGTTGTTGCTGGTAATGTCGATACCATCGCTTCGGCAGGCTCCATTATTTTTGCAGCTGTAGTGCTTCATAACGCATTCGGATTGTTATTTGGTTATATAACAGCTCGTGTATTAGGCCTCGATGAAAGCAATCGAAGAGCTATTTCAATTGAAGTTGGAATGCAGAACTCTGGTCTGGGTGTAGCGTTAGCCACTGCCCACTTCGGTCCCTTAGCGGCCCTACCTAGTGTACTTGGGGCTGTTTGGCATAATATTTCTGGTCCGATTCTCGCTACCTATTGGTCGAAAAAACCAGAGAAACCAGAGGTACAGTATAATAAACAGATGCAAGAAGATAACGGCAGAACTCAAATATAGAAAGTAAATATTTGAGTTCCACCCGATAGTATTGCAGTCATATTATCTATTTTGTTTAAATCCACCTCACAAATGGATCCATTCGAAAAAATATAGAAATGAAAATTAGGTATAATAAAAGTAGATGAGGTAGAAATAATCTATACCATCTACTTTTTTGTTTGTTAAAATACCATTTAGGACTGATTTTCGTTAAAATAAACATTGTTGATTTTTACATTAGCTCTTGATAAATAATGCTTCTACCTCTATTAGGTAATGAGGTAAATATATCAATATGTCCATAGTGAGAGGATTTGGAATTAACATGATAGATAATTTTTGGCGCGATTTACCACGGCCTTTTTTTGTGCTTGCACCGATGGAAGATGTAACGGATGTTGTTTTTCGTCACGTTGTAAGTGAAGCAGGTCGACCAGATGTGTTTTTTACTGAGTTTACAAATTCGGATAGCTACTGTCATCCAGAGGGAAAGAAAAGTGTGCACGGTCGTTTGCTCTTTACAGAAGATGAGCAGCCAATGGTGGCACATATTTGGGGAGATAATCCCGAATATTTCCGTGAAATGAGTATTGGGATGGCAGAGCTAGGTTTTAAAGGCATTGATATTAACATGGGCTGCCCTGTACCGAATGTAGCATCAAGAGGGAAGGGGAGTGGCCTTATTCTCCGACCAGATGTGGCCGCAGAATTAATTCAAGCAGCAAAAGCGGGCGGACTGCCTGTTAGCGTGAAAACACGGCTTGGCTACAAGGATGTAAATGAGTGGGAGGATTGGCTAACGCATATATTAAAGCAGGATATTGCGAACCTTTCGATTCATCTACGAACAAGAAAGGAAATGAGCCTAGTAGATGCGCATTGGGAGCTTATTCCGGAAATCAAAAAACTTCGTGACCGTATTGCACCTAATACGCTACTGACGATCAATGGAGATATTCCTGACCGTCAAACGGGACTCCAACTAGCTGAACAATACGGGATTGATGGCGTGATGATTGGACGAGGTATTTTTAAAAATCCTTTTGCTTTTGAAAAAGAGCCAAAAGAGCATAGCAGTAAAGAGTATCTTAATCTTTTAAGACTGCAGCTCGATCTTCAAGATCAATACGCGGAAGAACTACCACGTTCCATCACAGGACTTCATCGCTTCTTCAAAATTTATGTCAAAGGATTCAGAGGAGCTGGTGAATTAAGAAGTCAATTGATGAACACAAAATCAACGGATGAAGTGCGTGTATTACTGGACAACTTTGAATCAAACAATATTGAATGACAATGAAATGATGGAACTACCAATAAAGTCAAGTAAATAACAGTAGAAATAGGAGCAAAGATTTGAGGATGAGATTTCCCTTTCTTTGCTCCTTTCAATTTGTCGCTATTGAGGTTTTGTCAGATGCTAGGGGGCTCTTGTTTTTATGTTTGTGAAAATAACAATATTGCCCCTGAATCATTTGTAGATTGGTAATCGAAAATAACATATTTTTGTAACGTAATTAAATTCTAAGAGTTATATAAGTGAAAGGGGTGAAAATAGGTGGACTTTGAGGAAATCTATCAGGAATACTTTAAAGAAGTTTATTTATATATCCTATCATTAAGTCACGATGAGCGCATAGCCGAGGAAATAACACAAGAAGCATTTTTTAAGGCATTAAAAGCAATAAAAAAATTTGATGGTTCTAAGGATATTCGAGCATGGTTTTTTACAATTGCGAAAAATACATATTTCTCACACTACAAAAGAAAGAAACGACAAGTAGATTCAGGTGCAGTAGAAGAATCAAGTATGGAAGTGCAAATTGTAAAGCATTTGATGAATGAAGAAGATGCCTTCATGGTTCATCAGTTTCTTCACTCGATGAATGAGCCATATAAGGAGGTCTTTTCATTACGTACTTTTGGAGAATTACCTTTTGAAAAGATAGGACGTCTTTTTGGAAAAAGTGCAGGGTGGGCAAGGGTTACCTTTTACAGAGCGAGAAAACAAATTATCGAGTATATGGAGGCGATGAATTATGAAAGAGATTAAATGCACAATTATTCAAGATGTTTTACCTCTGTATGTTGATGAGGTAGTTAGTGAAGATACAAAAGAAATGGTAGACGAACATTTACAGCATTGTGAAAAATGTCAAAAAGAATATGAAACCATGAAACAGGAACTTTATATCCCGGCAGAAAATAAGGCTTTTCAATTTAAAGAGATCAGTAAAAAATGGCGTAAGAAAAAAGTGATCATTTCCATTACTTCGGTTTTCATAACGGCACTTATTTTATTAGGGACCTATTTGTCTGTTTTCTATTATGAAACGGTTATTTCTTATTCGGAAGATTTGATCAAAATCGAAAGACAAAATGATCATCAGTTGGTTTCCCGATATTATGGCAAAAGCCGTGCAGGTGTTCACGGAACGTTTCCTATGGGAATTGAAATTGATGGAGAGAAAAAGATTGTGAGTTTTATTTATTATACAAAAACAGTGGCTGATTCGCCTTCGAGAAACCTGATTGATGATGAAAAGAGGCTTGGACAAGAAGATACCTTTGTTCTACCTGAAAGTGGAAATAACGATGCGGTATATTATGTGGAATTTGATTCAGAAGAGATGGTTCCTGGAGGAAAGGATTCTTGGGATTCAGTTTTAGAACGTGCAGTATTAATTTGGGAGAAATAATCTGATGGAAATCATATTTAGTTATTCCATTATCGGGTGCTTTTCCGTAATAAGGAAAATTATCGTTCTTTATGAATAGGACCATATTGTTAAAGAAGACTCTTTAATGAAGAAGAAGAAAATTTCCTCGAGCAGATCATTGACAATAGTTGAAAGGCTATCTTGAATACAGAGACGAAGGTGTAAAAATGAAACAAACCCGGGATTGGATTCCCGGGTTTGTTTTTACTTATTGGCAACTATGACCAATTTACCTGTATCCAGTTCCTTCTCGAATTGAGCAGCTTCCGATTCACTTAATCCGACAGAAGCTAACTTGTTGCGGAGTTCATCTCCACGGGAATTCAACAGGTTCTTCATAGAAGTCAGGAACCCTTGCTCGCTAATGCCAGCTTCTTCTGTCCCGAGTGCTTCGTTAATATCATCTTCACGTTCTTCATAGTGCGCAAAGATGTAAATGTTATCTCGAAGATATCCTTGCGCTTCTAATTTCTCCACTTCTTGTTTCGCCTGTACTACGTTTTCTACTGTCAATTTGACTGTCATTATTGATCCCTCCTATATATGTTCACATTCAATCTATTCCACTATATTGAATGAATAAAACATCTTTTTTGTGTTTAATTATGTTAGAGTGGCATCAACAACTAATGGAATAATAATGAACAAATAGAAAAAACGGAAGTTGTTATTCTAAATCTTTATTCCAAAGCTACGTCCAATTCTTTATAGAGTCGGGCTTTTTTGTTTGCATCAATAGAGGATTTAGAGCAACATCAGAGAATTGTATATAAGTACCATTATATGTAATGAAGAGCTTATAGGAGTTGTATGAAGATGATTGTGACAACTAGACCGTTAAAAATTAAATACAATAAATCAGCAAATACTTTTCAGGAGTTTATGCAAATTAATCACAACAAACATTCTCTTACGAAGGAAGTTGTTTTTCTACGATATATCGGTATACCTGATTCTGTAGATTTTTATAAAGATGAGATTCTAAAAATGGAGGAGTATTTCTCCAAGCAAAGCATTTATTATTTACGACTGCATAAGCTTGAGGTCATTCGTAATAAGGAAGATGTAGATAGATTGTCGGAAAGTTGGAGAATGTGGCAGACTGCTGCTGAAAACCCGCAATTACTGTATAAGCTATCTTTGTGCAGTAAATTAGCGAGTGATCAGCTTGAATGGACAAAAAAGCTAAGCTTTAAACAGATGATTCAACTATTTAAAGAAAATCAGCCTTATCCTAATGAAACGTTGTTAAAAAATTTTGCAGTTAAATTTTTGTATTGGATGGATTATTATTTACCACAAATTTTTTCGGGGGAAAATTCAACGTCCCCCAAAATTGTTTTTATAGGTGACATTACGCAGCATGAATTACTATTTTTATATTTCTTATCGTCACTGGGGTGCGATATTTGTTACATGAATCCCAAAGGAGATATTGCCAATTTGTACCCTATAATAGAAGCGTCATCTACCATACATATGTGTCGTCATTTCTATGAAAAAGAAATAACATTGCCTATTGAAAGTACTTCAAGACAATTGAACATTTTTGCTCAAAAAACGAATGCGACAGAGGAGTGGAGCTATGAGCAATTAGCCTCCTTAGCCACATCTGTTGTGATGATTAAGACCTTCGGGGAGGATGACAAGGTTTTATGCTATGGCTCTGGTGTCATTCTCCACCAAGATGGATATATTTTAACAAACCTGCATGTTGTAGGTGGTGGAAAATATTATTCTGTGCTCTATGAAAATGATACCAACGAGTATATTACCCATCAATTTGTGAAATATCATGATATGCATGATTTGGCTATTTTGAAGGTAGACAGAATAAGCCATCCTTTACCTGTAAAAATGGATGGACAATTAGTTCGAGGGCAAAAAATTGTGGCGATTGGCAGTCCGTTAGGATTGTTTAACTCAGTTTCTGATGGGATTGTTTCGGGTTTTCGTGATATTCGGCAAATGTCTATGATTCAATTCACAGCCGCTATATCAAATGGCAGTTCAGGTGGTGCTTTATTGGATATGCATGGGCGATTGGTTGGTCTGATTACAGCAGGCTTCGATGATGGTCAAAACCTTAATTTGGCTGTACCTGCCAATCTAATTTATCAGTTTGCTCAAAACTTTATAGAAATACCGTGTTGAATTTCCACTATTCGACCATTGCTTTTTCTTCAGTAATCTTATAGAATGTAGAACGGTATAAATGAACGATATATAAATCCTTTAATACGGTCCAGAGAGGCTGAAAAGGGCTATGTGATATTTTTAAGCTAATATCTTTGCTTTGTCATGCCCTTTTGTCCTCTGTGACGGAAGGGCTTTTATTATTGTTCCGTACTCCTCTTTTAAAGGAAGTCCCGTGAGGCTTCAAAAGAGAATGGACAAGACAGCTATAATCCATTCACTAAAAGAGATCGACAACTAGAAAATGGAGGCTAAAAAGAATGGATTATCGTAAAAAAACCGTGGTTGCTTCAGTGGCGGGGCTAACGCTAGAAGGAATGGACATTATGTTTATTTCCTTTGCTATGACAATGATTATTGCAGAATTTAATATTGATCTTGCAACAGGTGGATTGATTTCATCCATCACGAATATTGGGATGCTACTGGGTGGTATTATTTTCGGAGTATTAGCAGATAAATATGGTCGAGTAAAAGTGTTTACGTATACGATTATTTTGTTTGCCATCGGAACGGCCTTAACAGGAGTAGCAACAAGTATTGAACAAGTTTATGTTTATAGATTTATCGCTGGTTTAGGTGCTGGCGGAGAATATGGTATTGGGATGGCGCTTGTGGCGGAGGCTTGGCCAAAGAATAAACAAGGCAGAGCATCCTCTTATGTCAGTGTAGGTGCACAATATGGAGTAATTTTAGCCGCTTTATTAAGTGCTATTATTTTACCAACTTTAGGGTGGCGTGCATTATTCTTTGTAGGATTACTACCAGTTATTTTCGCCTTTATCGTACGTAAAAATATTGATGAATCACCAGAATGGTTAGCAGCGCAGAAACAACAAAATAATAAGCAAGAGAACGGGAAATTAGCACAATTATTTGCTTCACCTCGTATCACCATGACAACACTCTCCCTAATTCTAATGGCTACTGTTCAAATCGCAGGCTATAATGGTCTAATGATTTGGCTACCTTCGATGTTACAGAAATCGCAAGGTTTATCGGTTTCAAGCTCAGCATTGTGGACAATTAGTACCGCAGTTGGCATGATCATTGGAATGCTGACGTTTGGCAGATTTATGGATCGTTTTGGTGCAAAGCGAACATTCGGGATATTTTTAGTAGCCTCTGCATGTGCTGTATTCTTTTACTCGTTTGCAACAGGTGCAGTAGCGATATTAGTAGGCGGTGCGGTTGTAGGATTCTTCTCTAATGGAATGTTTGCAGGGTATGGTGCATTAATTAGTAGCTTTTATCCAGTACACATTCGCAGTACAGCAACAAACACCATTTTTAACTTTGGACGAGCTATAGGTGGGTTTTCACCAATCTTTGTAGGCTTTATTTTACAAAGCTACGATATGACTGTCGTGATGATTTACTTAGCAGCACTGTATTGTATTTCCTTTATCGTTATGCTAACGCTTAAGAGCTCAGGGAAGGAATTGCAAACAGCATAATTTTATAGAGCACGAAAGAACGAATTCCAATTATGTAAATGGGATTCGTTCTTTTCTTATTAGTATTTAATTATAATAAACCTTTTGAACGTTTTTCAGCGATTTCAACAAGGCGTTTTGTAATCTCTCCTCCAACTGAACCATTTGCGCGAGAAGATGCTTCTGGCCCAAGCTGAACGCCAAACTCTTGTGCAATTTCATATTTCATTTGATTGACAGCCTCATGTACTCCAGGTACTAGAAGTTTATTTGAACTGCGGTTATTGTTAGCCATTGTTCTCACCTCCTTGACCTTAGAATGGTTGCGATTAAATTTTTCATACATTTAAAAAGTAGGAAATGCACACGCTATTTGCTAACAACAACAACTTGTGGAAAGCTAGCAATAATCAGCAAACTCTCTGTTATAATTAAGCCTGGCTCTTTACTATATAAGGTTAATTAAAGGAGGAACATATAATGACAAATAATGATATCTTAATTCGTTTACGCTATGCGTTCGATATAAAAAATGTAGATATGGTAGAAATTTTTAAACTTGGTGGCATGGATTATTCAAAGGAAGAAGTATTAAATATGCTGATTAAGATTAATGATGAGGAAGAAGCGCCAGAGGAATACATCAAATGTAATAATAAAATGTTAGAGGCATTTTTAAATGGATTAATTACTTTTAAACGTGGGCCTCAGAAACCAAGAGAAGGACAGGCTGTTGGACCTTTACCTGTGTCAGGTAAAGAAAGCCCAAATAATATGCTGCTAAAGAAAGTAAAAATTGCTTTAGCTTTAACAACTGAGGAGATGCTTGAGATTTTATATGACGGCGGCATTAAAGTTACAAAAGGTGAATTAGGTGCTATTTTAAGAAATCCAAGTCATCGTAATTATAAAGAGTGTGGCGATTCATTCGTACGAAATTTTTTAAGGGGCCTAACATATAAATATAGAGCATAATGCACAATGGATATCAATCATAAAGTGCCATTTTTTTCTTTAAAACTCGTTGACAATTTGTGACGAAAATGTGTACAATAAAATTATCACAAAATGTTCACAAAAAAGATGAAAAATGTTCACAGACAAAGGGGTGCTTGTATGATTTATTTTGACATCTTATTAGTAGCTATTGCATGTATTACAATGCCTTTTATTGTTGCAGTTATGTTAGATATTTTTTATGCGGAACGAAAAAAAGTACGCTTTTCATTACGTCGTACTTCCGTATGGTATATCGCTATGTTTGCGTTATCCTTTATACCATCCGTATTACTTGTCACACAAAACGTATAATTTATTCAAACACTTAGGGGTAAGTGAATTGAAAGTGGACAGCTACAACGCTAATTGAGGTTGTAGCTGTTTTTATTTTGTTCAATAGATGAATCATAATTAAGTAATTTATATAATTATTAATGAAGGAACAGCTAGTATAAAATATGTATGTTTTAAGTAGAGAGCATTGACTACTTTTACCTACTGTGTTAATTTTGGTAGGGAAATATAGGCAAATTTACTGAAAAGTAAAGACGCAAAGCTACAGGTCTAAGGCAATAAATGCTATGGCGGCTGAGTTGCAAAAGAGTGCTAGTTGTATCATTCTCATTCTAGTTTTTGTTCTTTTATGCCTATTTCTTTTGAAATAGGCATTTTTTTGCAAGTAAAGTTCAAAGGAGGAAAAGGGGAAATGAAGTTGTTAAAAAACACATCATTAAAAAATAAGCTTTTACTAACAGTCTCTATCGTTGTATTACTGCTTATCGCTATTATTACGACGCAAAGTATTAGTGAATTGAATAATCGGATGAATGTGGATTTGGAGCAAGAATTAAAAAGTGTTGGTTTATTAACAGCTATGAACTTAGACAGTGATGAAGTAAAAGATTTGCTGTCCGAAAAAGGGGAAACAAACGCAAAGTTTACAAAGATCCAAAAGCAACTTGATATGATTCAGGACCAGCAAGGTATTATGAGCTGGAGTTATATTTGGGATGTCAAGGATGAGGGTGGCGTCAATCCAATTGGCTATACCTCTAATCTAAATGAAGTATATGAAGCCGGTGAAATTTTTACTGATTTAGCGGATGAACATGTAGAAACAGCAAAATTAGCTATTGAAAATAATAGTACAGAGGTAACTGATATATTCGAGGATCCTTTTGGTTCTTGGAGAACGGTTTTTAGTCCTATTAAAGATGATAATGGCCAACTGATTGCCCTATTAGGGATTGATTACTCCGCTGATTATATCAATACGATTATTAAAACAAGTGTGATTAAGCAAATTGTCATTGCCATTATCGGCATTTTAATTTTATTAGTTTTAGTTTACATAATTATAGATCGACTATTAAAGCCACTGAAAAAAGTAGTGAACGTTGCCAATCAAGTGGCAAATGGTGAATTAATAGATGTGGATTTAGAGACATCGAAGGATGAAATTGGTAAATTATCTGAATCCATTCGTACAATGGTGGCTAATTTGCAACATATTATTTTAAACATACGCAATACATCCAATCACGTTTCTTCAGCAGCCAATCAATTAACGGTACATGCTGGTGAAACTTATAACAGCTCAACAAATATTGCACTAGACATGAATCAAATTACACAAAATGCTGAGGCCTCGATGACCATGACAGAGGAAACAGCTGCTGCTATGGAAGAAACTGCAACAGGTATTCAGCAAATTGCTGATTCTGCAAATGTAGCTGCGGAATCCTCTATTTCAGCATCACAGGCTTCTGAACGAGGCAATGAAGTTGTACAACAAGTTATTGCTCAAATGGAGTTAATTAATGATTCTGTTGAACAAATAGGGACAACCATTAATGGACTACATGTTAATACTAAAAAAATAAGTGAAATTGTTAGCTTAATTACTGCTATAGCTGATCAAACAAATCTATTAGCTTTAAATGCTGCGATCGAAGCGGCACGAGCAGGTGAACACGGTAAAGGCTTTGCCGTTGTTGCGGATGAAGTGAGACGCTTAGCTGAACAATCCTCTCAATCAGCAACAGAAATTTACAATTTAATTAGTTCTATTCAGTCTGATTCAAACGCTTCTATCACGGTTATGGAGAAAGGTAAAGAGGATGTTAAGGTAGGGATGGCATTTACCAATGAAGTAGGCGAAATCTTTAAAGAAATTCTTACTTCCTCAGAAGAAGTAGCTAGCCAAATACGTGAAATTTCAGCAGCCTCACAACAAATTTCTGCATCCTCAGAAGAAGTGGCGGCATCTGTTAATAATATTAAACAATCTGCAGAGCAGTCAGCAGAGTTCTCTTCAAATGTCTCGAATTCTACACAAGAGCAATTATCTACCATGCAGGAAGTAAAGGATGCCTCTTCATCACTGGGCAAAACAGCAGAAGAGCTGCAAGGTCTAGTGGCAAAATTCAAATTGGAGAATGATCATAATGGACATTAATTTTACAGGAAAAAATGTTTTAATTACAGGCTCTAGTAAAGGAATCGGTAAAGCAATTGCTTTAGGCTTTGCGCAACATGGAGCCAATATTTTAATTAATTATATTGGGGATGAGCAAGAGGCAGAAGCTGTACGTGCAGAAGCAGAAAAGTTGGGTGTGAAAGCTTTAATATTCCACGCAGATGTTTCTAACTCTCAAGAAGTACAAGCGATGCATCAATTTATGGACGAGCATCTCGGAAATCTTGATATTCTTGTAAATAACGCTGGATTTGCACAGGGTTCCAGCATTACAGATTTAACGGATGAGCAGTGGGATCGTATGATTAAAGTTCATTTATATGGCTGTTTCTATAATTGCCGTGAAGCAGCTAAAAGAATGAAGGAACGTAATACAGGAAAAATCATCAATATTTCATCTGATATTGGTAGCTTGGGTTGTGAAGAATTCACGCATTATTCAGCTGCAAAGGGTGCTATTAATGCTTTTACAAAAGCTTTAGCAAGAGAATTAGCACCTTCTATACTTGTCAATGCAGTTGCTCCTAGTGGAACATTTACGGACATTCTACAAGAGTTTGGCGATAACTATGTGGAGGAAGAATCCGCAAAATATCCATTAAAACGTTTAGCACAACCAGAAGAAATTGCGAAAAGTGTATTGTTTTTAGCCTCTAATCATGCTGACTTCTATACAGGCCAAATTTTAACGCCAAATGGTGGGGTCGTAATGAACGGTTAATGGAAAACGAAGGAGTAAATAATGTTAAATATTATTATCTTTTGCTTATACTTATTATTTATCTATTATATTGGCTATAAAGGCTATAAGCGTGTCAACACAGCCGAGGATTTAATTGTTGCTGGCTGGAGCATGCCTTTATCCGTTGTAACGGGTAGTTTAGTTGCTGCATTATTAGCAGCTCCCTTCTTTTTTGCAGCGGTAGGCTCTGGCTATACAAGTGGTGGCTTTGAAGGTTCGGCAACAATGGGTGGTTTAGGGACTTGTATGATTCTTGGAGCACTCATTTGGACAAAGCCATTACGACGTTTAAAGGGCTGGACATTAGCAGATTACTACGGTTTACGCTATGGCAGTAAAAAGCTAGGAGCCTATACAGGGGTTGTTATGGCAATTGCTTTTGGAGTTTTTAATGCAGCGGCGTTAACAGTTGGTGGAACGTATATTATTCAGCAATTGTTGCAAATTGATTTTATACCTGCGGCGCTTCTATTTGTATCGCTAACGGCTATTTATTCAGTTATTGGTGGTTTATGGGCAGTAGCCTATACTGAAATCGTACAAGGTGCGCTTGCAGTGGCAGGTATTTTGGGTATTACCATTTTTATTTTGTTTTACTATCCAGACGTTACATTTAATCCCGAGTGGTGGAATATCAGTACATTATTTGAGAAGGCAGGAGCAGAATTCTGGACTTTGTATCTTGTACTAGCACTTGGAGATATCCCTGCAGTTGACCTTGGGCAGAGGGTAGCTGCTGCAAAAAGTCCACGGGTGGCACAACGAAGCATGATTATTGCTGGTATTATTGTCATTGCAATTAGCTGGATTCCAGGGATGCTAGGGGAAGCCTTTAAGTCTATTTATCCTGAAAGCACAAACCCAGAAACATTGATGCTTACCTTTGCACAAGGTTATTTTCCTCCTTTATTAGCAGCTATTTTCTTAACAGCCATGGCAGCCATGGGGATGTCTACAGTAGCTGCATGTTATGTAGCGACTTCAGGGATTGTGACAAAGAATATTTATTTAGATTTTATTAATCACAATCCTGATCCTAAGAAGCTATTAAGATTTTCGCGATCTATTATTCTAGCTAGTGCTTTATTAGGTTTAGTGCTAGCTGTAAGCTTCCAAAAAGTAATTGATTTAGCTTATTTAGCTTGGGATATTATATTCGTAACAATATTCTGGCCAATCGTTTTAGGACCATTTTGGAAACGTGTCAGTACACCAGCAGTTTGGGCAAGTATTTCCGTTGGCTTAGTTTATTACATTGTGACATCACTAACATTCGTACCTAGTCTGACAATCCAATCAGAAGGCTTCATAGGTCTATTAAATGAATTATGGCAGGCTCCTGTATTTTCAGGTGTTGTTATAACTGGTATCACAATTGTCGTGGTGAGCATACTCGTTCCGCCATCTGAGCATGTTCTTGAGATGCATAAAATAGAAAAAGATAAAACATTAGACGACGTAAGTAGTAAAGAAGAGCTAATTGGTCGTTAAAAGCAAAAGCACGGATTCATTGTAAAGTTCAATGAATTCGTGTTTTTTATTAGAATGAAACGATAGAATCAAGAATACTATTGCTAGTACATCATCTGAATTTTTCTAGTGATTATCTTGATAAAGGCGGGAATTGGATGAAAAATATTTTCTTCATTTTATTAGGGATTGTCTATCTTTATCTAGCAAATGCCATTGAATTAGTCATTATTAAGCAACTATTTTTTTTAATCGGGCTGGCTTTAGTCGGTCTAGGGAGTATCCGTTATTTAAAAGAGCGTTATATTGCCATACAAACTTTGACAGCCATGACGGAAGCTAGTGAGGAGGAGATAATGGCTATTCCTCATACACAATGTACAGTTTCCAATGATGCTTTAAATGCTTTACTGTTAAATGAACAGACAAACATGCTTATTTTCGCCCGAAGAGAAGCTTTAGACGAAGAACTAAAAATTATAGAGGTTCCATTTAACAGAATATATGAGGTTGCCATCATGGAAGATGAAGTATTTACGGTTAGAACAAAGAATCATCTAATGAGTGGTTCCTTACTTGCTGAAGCAGATGAAATAGAAGAAGAGGAGGTAGAAGAAGATACAATTTCACAGCTATCGCTAAAGTTAGTAGTAGATCATTTATCAGAGCCTATTCAAGAATATATGTTCATGGATAATAGTGAAGATCCAATATCAAAAGAGGAGGATGACTATAAAGAAGCCATAGAGCTTTGTGAGAAATGGTTTCAAAAGATAAGTGTTATTATTAAACGTCATGAACTGGAACGAGTGCCAATAAGTCATTGGCAATAAGAGAGAAGGCTATCTCAAAATAGAAAAATTTGAGATAGCCTTTGTTGTTTAGATGATTAAATTTTAAATTGCTGTAGCTGCGTATTTAACTCTTCGGCCATTCCAGCAAGCTGATTTGCACTTCTAGCGATTTCATCCATTGTAGCGGCGGTTTCCTCAACAGTTGCTGTTGTTTGCTCAACGCCAGCAGCGGATTCCTGTGAAATGGAGGCCATATCATCAATAGAAGCATTAATGGTTTCCGAATTTTGAGCAAGCTGATTTAAATTCGTTGTAATCGTTGAAATATTAACTATCATATCCCCAACAGCATCAGAAATTTTTTCAAATGTTTCATTAGTTTCATCGAGCTGTGTGGTTCCTCTTCTTACTTCCTCATAGCCAGTCTGAAGGGCAGATGTTACATTGCCAGTTTCACCTTGAATACGCTGGACAATTGTTGCAATATCCGTGACAGAGAACTGTACTTGCTCAGCAAGCTTTCGGACTTCATCTGCCACAACAGCAAAGCCCTTGCCATGCTCACCTGCTCGTGCTGCTTCGATTGCTGCATTTAATGCAAGTAAATTTGTTTGGTTTGAAATATCATCGATAACTGACACTAGCTTGGATATTTCGGCAGACTGTTCATTTAAATTTTCTACCTTTTTCACAGAGTCTAATACAATTTCATTTATTGTAGCCATTTGTTTGGTAGATTGCACCATTAAACTTTTCCCTGAAACCGTTAATTTTTGAACATGACTAGAATGTTCGCTTAATTCAATGCCCTCTTGTGTAGTTTCATGAATGCTACGCTTAAATGCTGTCATTGTTTCTGCCAAATCACCTGTGGTAGATGCTTGTGTTTCTGTACCAGATGCCAGCTCTTGCATCGTTACTGTAATTTGCTCAGTACCTGCTTGTACCTCATTCGATGATTGAGCAAGTTCTTCACTACTAGCTGCTACTGTTTCAGAAACCGAGTAGATAGACTGGATCGTTTGTTTTAATTTTTCGTTCATGTCATTGGCTGCTACCATTAATGTTCCAATTTCATCTCGGGCTTTTACAGGCAGAGGCTCTAGTTGCAAATTTCCATCTGCTAATTCTTTCATCCGGTCGGCTACTACTGTAACAGGTTTAGAGATGGTACTGGCTGTGATAAAGGCAATTAGAATACCAGCTATAGTTAGAATCAAGCTAAAGGCGATACCAATTGTTCGATTCTCAGAGCTAGTTGATACAACATCATTACCGACATCTGTAATGGCTTTAGCTCGTTCATCTGCCAGTTTTTCGTAACCATATCGCACTTTCGTTACGAGTTCATGTGTATCCATTAAATTTTCTAAAGCTAATTCTTTATTGCCCTTTTGGTAGATATCAAATACCTCTGTATTGACAAGGGTACTCCAATCACGAGCGATTACTACAAGTTGATCGCGTTCATCTGATTTTTCATATTTGTCTAGAATAGCATTATTTTCCTCAGCCATTTTGCGATACTCATCAAATGATTCTTTGTATTTTTCGTCGCCTGTCAACACATAATTTAACGCTGCAGATAGACGGACACTCATAGAGAGTGCTAAATTTTTACTTGCATTTAAAACAACTAAATCTTCTTTCACTAAATCTTTTGCCTGTTTTTCCATATTTGTATTGGAATTGTAAGTGTAGGTTGTAAAGCTAACTACTAAAACTAACAAAAGAATAAATGCACTTAAAATTCGTGTTTTAAGTGTTTTAAACTTGATAATGCCTTTCATTTTCCCATCCCTTTACTATCTCATTGAGAAATTTTTTCAACACAAGTATTATTTTATAACTAATTATGTGTATTAATAAGCCTTTCGATAGAAATATTTAAAAATAGTTTTTTAGTACAATGATATAATTATTTTCCTTTTCTTAATAGTTAAATATATATAGATGTCTAACAACTAATTTATATGTTTATGTAGAATTTCCTATATAGAAAGAAAATACACCTGAAGCAAAATGCTTCAAGTGCCATAAGTAAAGGATTCTCTATTGTTTTTGATTTTTCGCCTGGCGTTCCCACTGTAGAAGGGAAGGATAAGGGTCAAAAGCCCATTCAGTTTTTCCATTAAATTTATAAATACCATAATGGAGATGTGGAGGGAATTTGCCCGATGTACCTTCTTTCCCATATCCAGAGCTTCCAACATAGCCAAGAACAGTACCAGGTTTAACAATTGTACCTACTTCAATTTCCTTATGATAGCTACCGAGGTGGGCATAATAGTGGTAGGAATTATGATTGTCGCGAATACCAATACGCCAGCCACCAAATTGATTCCATCCTTTTACCTCCACTATTCCATAAGAGGTAGATAATACAGGCGTTCCATAGCTGGCAAAAATATCAGTTCCCTCATGAATACGGCGTCCACCCCAACCACGATTGGCGCCCCAAGTGCCCCTGTAACTGTAATCAGAGCGGATATTTAGCGGGAAGGTATGTGCATCAAGTTCTATAGTTTTAAAATGTCTGTACAATGTGGAGATGGTAAATATTTGATTGACTGCTTCTTCGCTTCCGTAATATTCCCATAATGCTAATTTAAAATCCTCATCTGTTGTTCCAAATTTCCCTAAATAACTAGCCATCGAAAAAATGACATCCTCATCATCCTTTGGACTAGCGATTCCATCATGATTACCGTCAAGGCCCATTCCTCCGAAATAGCTAATTGTCTCAGGAGAAGTGTCTTCCTTTACAGGATTTAATGCACCTGACCAGTATTCATCAGAAAATTGGATAGCCAAATAGCCTTCTCGTTTAGGGATGTCTTTACGAACTGATTGTAGGTTTCTCTCATACTGATCGATAGCAGCTAAAAAATGCCATGGAATGAGTAATTCATCGAATTGTACATAATAGGACATACGCTGCTGTAAAATTTCTTCTTCTGTAAGATCCTCCTTTGCAAAAGAGGCAGAAGGGTACAGCATAATCCCTAAAAATAAAAATGTGAAAAGAAATATAAAATGGCGATGCAATGATGGACCTCCTTTCTAACGTTAGAATAACCGAAATTTTTATCTTCATTCAGTAAGGTTCTATGTATGAAAACAGTTGATATATCGGCAATTTTTTTGCCCCCAAAAATAGAAATAATAAGAAGAAACTTCATCAAAGAAAAAGTAATGGTATCATCATGCCATTAACTTCATACTATGTTATAAATCAAGCCCTGAATGGAGGGAAGGCTATTAACATTTTAGATAAAGTGAAAAACTATCGCGAAGAAGAAAACAGGCTGAAGTGGGAAGGGACATTTGCAGATTATTTAAACATCATTAGGGAAAGACCTGAAGTTGCTCAAACAGCCCATTCACGCGTCTACAATATGATAAAAAGTTCTGGTGTAGAGGAACGCGATGGGCAAAAAATGTACAAATTTTTCGGACAAGAAATTTTTGGGCTTGAAACAGCAATTGAAAGACTGGTGGAGGAATATTTCCATCCAGCAGCACGCAGGTTAGATGTTAGAAAACGTATTTTATTATTAATGGGACCAGTTAGTGGTGGTAAATCAACTATCGTTACCTTACTAAAACGCGGATTAGAGCAATATTCGCGAACTGATGAAGGTGCAGTTTACGCAATTAAGGGATGTCCAATGCATGAAGATCCGCTCCATTTAATTCCACATCATTTGCGTAATGAGTTCTTTGAGGAATATGGGATTAGAATTGAAGGAAGTTTATCGCCTTTAAATACAATGCGTCTTGAAAAGGAATACGATGGACGCATTGAAAATGTAATGATTGAACGTATTACTTTTTCAGAAGATAAACGTGTGGGTATAGGGACATTTACACCATCAGACCCTAAATCACAGGATATTGCAGATTTAACAGGAAGTATTGATTTTTCTACAATTGGTGAATTTGGTTCAGAGTCGGATCCTCGTGCTTACCGCTTTGATGGGGAGCTGAATAAGGCCAATAGAGGAATGATGGAATTCCAGGAGATGCTAAAACTAGATGAAAAATTCTTATGGAATTTATTATCATTAACGCAGGAAGGAAATTTCAAAGCAGGAAGATTTGCTTTAATTAGTGCAGATGAGTTAATCGTTGCTCATACAAATGAAACAGAGTATCGTTCATTTATTTCGAACAAAAAGAATGAGGCATTACATTCTCGAATTATCGTTATGCCAATTCCCTACAACCTCAAAGTTAGTCAGGAAGAGCATATTTATGAAAAGATGATAAAAGAGAGCGATATGTCCCATGTCCATATTGCACCGCATGCTTTAAAGGCCGCAGCAATCTTTTCGGTTCTCACTCGTTTGGAAGTTCCGAAAAAACAAGGTGTGGATCTAATTAAAAAAATGCGCTTGTACGACGGAGAAAATGTGGAGGGATTTAATTCCGTTGACTTAGAGGAGCTGAAGAAAGAGTTCCCGAATGAAGGCATGAACGGTATTGATCCACGCTATATTATTAACCGTATTTCTTCTGCTATTATCCGCAAAGAGATACCATCGATAAATGCATTAGACGTTTTACGAGCATTGAAGGATGGGTTAGATCAGCATGCATCGATTTCTCAAGAGGATCGTGAAAAATACATGAATTACATTGCGGTTGCTCGTAGAGAATATGATGAGATTGCTAAAAATGAAGTACAAAAGGCTTTTGTGTACTCCTATGAGGAATCGGCAAAAACATTGATGAATAACTACCTTGATAATGTAGAGGCATTCTGTAATAAAAATAAAATTTATGATCCACTTACTGGGGAAGAAATGAATCCAGATGAAAAATTAATGCGCTCGATTGAGGAGCAAATTGGCATTTCAGAAAATGCTAAAAAGGCATTCCGTGAAGAGATTCTCATTCGAATTTCTGCCTATGCACGAAAAGGTAAACGTTTTGATTATAATTCTCATGAAAGATTACGAGAGGCCATTCAGAAGAAATTATTTGCAGATTTAAAAGATATCGTTAAAATTACTACTTCTTCTAAAATGCCAGATGAATCTCAACTGAAGAAGATTAATGAGGTTGTGGCAAGGCTTGTTGATGAACATGGCTATAATACAACATCAGCAAATGAGTTGCTACAGTATGTAGGAAGTTTGCTCAATCGATAACTTGATGTGCATTGTTCCAATTAAGATAGGAGTGTCCCATTTTTAGGGCACTCCTTTTATTATCAGGAGGAGAAGATGTCCGAGACTTTGAAGAGATACTTTAGAGCATGGTCGAAAAAAATCTGGACGTTTGAGGCGTGATTGATAAATATACAATTGATTTTATGAAAAAAGTTCAAAAATTTAGCTCACAAGCATAGTATAGAAAAAGCGAATTTGATAGATGGGTGAGGATAAAAATGACTGAACACGAAAATAAACGCTTTGTCATTTCTCAGGAAAATTGGTCCCTCCATCGTAAAGGGCACCAGGACCAACAACGCCATATGGAAAAAGTGAAAGATGCGATTAAAAATAATTTACCTGATTTAGTTAGCGAAGAAAGTATTGTGATGTCCAATGGTCGCGAGGTTATTAAGATACCAATTCGGTCACTTGATGAATATAAAATTCGATATAACTATGATAACTCTAAGCATGTAGGGCAGGGACAAGGGGATAGTAGTGTTGGAGATGTAGTAGCGCGGGATGGCAGTAAGGCCAATCAGGCTCCAGGTAAAGGAAAAGAAGCGGGTGACAAGCCTGGCCAAGATTATTATGAAGCGGAAGTCAGTATTGAGGAAATTCAAAATGTTTTATTTCATGAACTAGAGTTACCTAATTTACAGCAAAAAGAAAAGGCAGATATTAAAACAGAAAAAATAGAGTTTAATGATATTCGTAAAAAAGGACTCATGGGTAATGTCGATAAAAAGCGTACCATTTTAAATGCATTAAAGCGCAATGCGATGCATGGGAAAGCAGAAATAACGCCAATCCACAATGACGATTTACGTTTTAAAACATGGGATGAAGTGGAGAAGCCAGAATCCAAAGCAGTAGTGCTCGCCATGATGGATACAAGTGGCTCAATGGGCGCATTTGAAAAATATTGTGCGAGAAGCTTCTTCTTTTGGATGACGAAGTTTTTACGGTCAAAATATGAAACAGTAGAAATTGAATTTATTGCTCATCATACTGAGGCAAAGGTTGTCACAGAAGAGGAGTTTTTTACAAAGGGCGAAAGTGGTGGAACCATTTGTTCTTCAGCTTATAAAAAGGCATTGGAATTAATTCAGGATAAATATCATCCGTCTCGCTACAATATTTATCCTGTCCATTTTTCAGATGGTGAAAATATATCCATGGACAATGAAAAGTGCTTGAAGTTAGTAGGAGAGTTAATGGATGTATCCAGCATGTTTGGCTATGGTGAGGTGAATCAGCATAACCGTTTCTCAACGCTTATGTATACGTATAAAAAAATTGATGATCCTAAATTCAGATACCATATTTTGAGAAAAAAAGGCGATGTGTATGACGCCTTAAAGAGCTTTTTCAAGAAAAGTGAAGAGTAACATGGAAATATCCTCAGCACCACGTTCAAAGGAGGGGGCGTAAAATGGACACAAAAGAGCTTCATCGTGCAATAGATGAAATTACCGAAATTGCCTCAAGCTTTGGCTTAGATTTTTATCCAATGCGTTATGAAATTTGTCCAGCAGATATTATTTATACATTTGGCGCCTACGGTATGCCCACGCGCTTTTCCCATTGGAGCTTTGGAAAACAATTTCATAAAATGAAGCTTCAATATGATTTAGGACTTAGTCAGATTTATGAGCTTGTCATTAATTCAAATCCTTGCTATGCATTTTTACTCGATACCAATACTTTAACCCAAAATAAATTGATTATTGCCCATGTTCTAGCACACTGCGATTTCTTCAAAAATAATATACGTTTTTCTAATACAAGAAGAGATATGGTAGAAAGTATGACCGCAACTGCGGAGCGAATAGCTGGCTATGAGAGAGAGTATGGCAAGGATGAGGTGGAGCAGTTTTTAGATGCTGTTTTAGCTATTCAAGAACATATTGATCCATCAATTTTAAGACCGAAGCTATCCTGGAGTGAGGAGGATGAGCTTGAGGAGGAAAAACCACCAACAAAATCACCGTATGATGATTTATGGAGTATAGAAGAAAAAGAAAAAGTTTATAAACCAATTCGACGCAGATTAAAGCAATTTCCTCCTCAGCCAGAAAAGGACCTGTTGTTATTCTTAGAGGAACATAGCCGTGAATTGGAAGACTGGCAACGAGATATATTAACAATGATGCGAGAGGAAATGCTTTATTTTTGGCCTCAATTAGAGACTAAAATAATGAACGAGGGTTGGGCCTCATTCTGGCATCAACGAATCATGCGGGAGCTAAAGTTAACTACTGCTGAAACTATCGAATATGCCAAATTAAATGCGGGGGTTGTGCAGCCCTCCAAAACATCGATTAATCCATATTATCTTGGGATTAAAATTTTCGAGGATATTGAAAATCGCTATAATAATCCTACCGAGGAAATGAAACGGTTAGGTGTTTTGCCAAATACGGGACGTGAAAAGATTTTTGAGGTAAGAGAGGTAGAATCAGATATTTCCTTTATTCGAAACTATTTAACAAAGGATTTAGCGAAGCGTGAAGATTTGTACTTGTTCCAAAAGAAAGGGAATGAATACCGTATAACGGATAAGGATCATGAGATGGTTCGCGATCAACTCGTATCCATGCGTGTAAACGGAGGCTTCCCATATATTGTTGTAAAAAATGGCGATTATTTGCGGAATGGCGAGCTATATTTAGTTCATGGCTATGAAGGGATGGAGTTAGATCCACACTATTTAGAAAATGTATTACCTTATATTTACCAGCTATGGGGACGTCCTGTTCATTTAGAAACCTTTGTCGATAAAAAGCCGATGCTCTATTCATATGACGGCACAAAAAATTATAAACGCAATGTATAATAAAAAAACTTCTATCTGTTGAGGGTACCATCAAGCAGATAGAAGTTTTTTTATCGTGTCAAAAAACAAAACCATCAATAGTATTTTTTTTGAAAGGTCAACAATCGGTTGCAGGCTACTTGCTTTCCAGTGGCAGAGCACAGAGCCTCTTCGTGTAAAATGGCCTTTTTTTTGCTACTGACATGATCTTTTTGAAACCAATCTACTCATCTTCTTCAGTTAATACATCAGTTTCTTCATTACTTTCACTATGGTTAGAGGATGAATGAATATCACTTTCAATGACAAGACTATCCCGTACTTTAATGCCTTGTTGCCCACCAGCCTCGTCATTATTATTACCAGCAATACCACTTCTTCCATTACCGTCAGCAAATTGCGAATTGACGTTGCGTGTGTGACTACCGTTACTAGCATTTTGTCCACCTTGGTTGGCATTTGTGCCTACATCATGATTGATTTGGCCTCCGCCTTCTGCACGTTGCTCAAAGTGAAAATCTGTATTTCCTATATTGAATGTGAAGTTTATTGTTATATGATTTTTCCCTTGTTTGTTAGAGGATTCCTGCTCAGGTTCGTCAGGTCCATAAAATTTTTTAGAATTAAAACCAGACATCGTTTCTCCTCCCTTCCTTTCCTATTACTATTAAGATATTAGCGCTTCTTGAACCCACCTGTACGTGTAGCCATGTTACCTAGAGAAAAGGTAGGAGTGTCCAGAGGGAAGCTCAACGATTTTTGCTATCTATCCAATAAATTTGTTAAAATGAATGAGATTTGATTATTTAGTGAATGGGAACGGAGAAGCAACATTGAGAACATTTAAAAAGGTTTATATAGAAATTACGAGTGTTTGTAATTTAGCATGTAGTTTTTGTCCACCTACAGCGCGTGCAAAGGGGCTTATAAAAGTCGAACAATTTAATAAAATATTAGATGAAATTCGTCCACATACAAAATATATTTATTTGCATGTGAAAGGAGAGCCATTACTACATCCAAGAATTGATCAGCTATTAGACGCTGCCCATGCAAAAGGATTCAAAGTCAATATTACAACGAATGGTACGCTAATCAAAAAAAATCGCGAGAAAATATTAGGAAAGCCAGCATTACGTCAAATTAATTTCTCGTTGCATAGCTTTGATGGGCATGAAGGCTCTGAAAATCGTGAAAAATATTTAGAGGATATATTGGATTTTGTGCGAGATTCTAGGGAATACAATACGATTATTTCCTATCGTTTATGGAATCTACAACAGGATCATGTTTCGGATGTTGCAGCTCGTCGCAACCGCGAGACTTTAGAAATATTAGAAAATGAGTATCATCTTGATTATCGTATAGAAGAAAAAGTAGAACCTGGTAAAGGGGTAAAAATTGCGCCTCATGTATATTTAAATCAGGATCATGAGTTTAGATGGCCAAGTCTCCTAGAGCCAGAGGATGAAGGTAAGGGTTTTTGCCATGCACTGCGTAGTCAAGCAGCTATATTGGTGGATGGTACCGTAGTACCTTGCTGTTTGGATGGGGAAGGTGTCATTAATTTAGGAAATGTACATGAAAAATCCTTCTCCGACATTGTAGAAGGGGAGCGTGCCAATAAGATTGTTGAAGGCTTCTCGAGAAGAGAAGCTGTGGAAGAATTATGTAGAAAATGTGGCTATCGTCAAAAGTTTGGTATGTAGCTACTAAAAGTTACTTTGAAATAAAAAAGCAGCTCCAATGGTCATTGACCGTTAGAGCTGTTTTTCTTTGATTGAGAATCAATCGTATCTAAAAAATCCTTCGTTATACGAACTACATATTTTACCTCGTCTAAATTTCGTTCTCTTAATAATGAGCGATGAATGTCTAGCATGAGGTTTTTCTCCTCAATATCAGTAACGCCAGATAATTTTTGAAAATTAAATAGCTCCTCAGGGGTAATGTCTAATGCCTTCATGATTGTTTCCAAAGTACTTAAGGTAATATTAGATTGTCCATGCTCAATATTGGAAACTCTTCCTTTACTGAAACCTAACTTCCCTGTTCTTTCAGCCACTTCTTCTTGGCTAAGTCCTTTAGATAATCGAATAATCCGAAGTTGTTCACCTACTAGCTTTAAAAAATCTGACATATGATTCACCTCTATGTTAAAAGCTAGTGAAAAACAATGGAAATGACTATACTATTATAGTGGTATAATAGAGAAAAAGTTACATTAAAATGGTACAATCTTTAGAGTAATACTTTTATCCAGACAAATGACCTAAATAAATAACTAGGTATGCGTTAATGAAGATTGTATTTAGGGTATTAATTGGGACAGAGGATTGGAGGGTTCATACATGGTGAAGCAGTTTTTTTTAGAAGAAATAGCAAAAGTCCAAATTGGTCATTTAATTTTGAACGATCAATGTTTTACTAGGGAAGGTACTCCTTTTATCACCAAAGCAACACTTTTGAAATTATTGGTAGATGATGATGCTAGTCAAGTGCCAAAGATTGATCACACGGTTGATTCATTAAATTTGTCACTGGTACCTGCAAAAAGCATTCTTCTCAACAAATTAAATTTAAAGGAAACCATTATTTATCAATGTAAAAAAGCTGTGTGCATCGGTCATGATATCATTGCCATTATTCCAAATGAATCCATTGTTGTTAGTGACTATTTATTTCACTTTTTTAAATGGTATCAAATAAATAAAGAGAGGCGTCATATCCTTCGTATAATAATTGAATTACCTCCTCTTGATATACAGCATAGAGCAGCTCAACTATTAAACGCTATTCAACATTTATTAATGAATAAAGATTCTTTAGTCACAGCGGTGGAAAAACTTCCACAGTATTTCGATAATGTATCAAAACAAGTAAATCAGCATTCAAAAAACTTACATCATAGCTTTGAACAGCTCCAATATTTATATGCTGATATGTTACATAAGGTTTATAATGGAGATTTATTAAATGATTCCTTTCAAAGGTTGAGCAATTAACATAAGTCGGTGCAAATGGATTGGGCAATCCTTGCACCGACTTGTTAAATTTCAATAATAATTGGTAAAATCATGGGCTTTCTTTTTGTTTGGGTAAATAAATATTGTCCAACAGCTCTTTTAATTTCTCGGCGAAGGACATGTATTTGCTGTCTGCCCTCTTCTTGAAGCTCATTGACGATTTCTTTGGTAAGCACATTGACTTTAGTTAACAGTGCCTCGAAATCTTTAGCATAAACAAAACCACGTGAAATGGTATCGGGTTCTGAAATAAAAGCTCCGTCAGCTTTATTGAGTGTCAACATAATAACAAGCATTCCGTCTTCTGAAAGTTGCTTGCGATCACGGAGGACAATACCTTCCACCTCACCAATGCCAATCCCATCAACATAGGTATCCCCAGCAGGAATTTTCCGTGTCTGCCTTGCCTTTGAATTTTCAATATCAACTACATCACCATTTTTCATAATAAATGTATGTCCCTTTTGAACGCCAATAGATTCTGCTAATAAACGATGTTGATGTAACATACGATACTCACCATGAATAGGGATGAAGAATTTAGGCTTCATAAACGTCAGCATAAGTTTCAAGTCCTCTTGATGACCATGTCCTGATACATGCATACCTGTATGACTGGAAGAACCATAAATAACCTTAGCACCAAGCTGAAATAAATTGTCTACAATGCGAGAAACGCCCTTTTCATTACCTGGGATTGGTGAAGCCGCAAGAATGACTGTATCGTCTGGTAAAACCTTAATTTCACGATGATTACCATTTGCTATTCTTGCTAGTGCAGCTAGAGGCTCACCTTGGCTACCTGTGCAGAGGACCACGACCTCTTCTGGTGGGAGGTATTTGACCTCTCGTGCATCAATTAACAGATCTTCTGGTACAAATAAATAACCTCGTTCAATCGCGACATCAACGACATTGACCATGCTACGCCCTACTAAAGCTAGCTTCCTATTGGTGGTAATTGCAGCATGTACGATTTGTTGGATGCGATTAACATTTGAAGCAAATGTTGAGATGATTACTTTTCGTTCAGCATGTAAAAAGGCTTCCTCGATATGATGCCCTACAAGTTGCTCAGAAGGGGTCAAACCTGGTCTTTCTGCATTTGTACTTTCTGAAATAAGGACAAGCACACCCTTTGAACCGATTTCAGCCATTTTATGAATATCAGCAAACTGGTTGTTAACGGGCGTTAGATCAAATTTAAAGTCTCCCGTATGGACAACATTTCCTTCAGGGGTAGCTAAAACGATTCCTAAACAATCGGGTATACTATGATTGGTTCTAAAGAAACTAATATCGATTTGTCCTAAATGTAGTGCTGAATCAGCATGAATTTCAATTAAATCCGTTTCTCTTAAAAGTTTATGTTCCTTAAGCTTTAACTCAATAAGTCCGAGGGTGAATCGGGTAGCATACACAGGGACGTTTAATTTTTTTAATAAATAGGGAATTCCACCAATATGATCCTCATGTCCATGTGTGACAATTAATGCCTTAATTTTCTCCTTATTATCAAGTAAAAACGTAATATCAGGAATGATTAAATCAATTCCGAGCAGGGTTTCATCCGGAAATTTTGCTCCACAATCAATAATAATTATGTCATCTGCATATTGTACTACATACATATTTTTACCAATTTCATTTATCCCACCTAGGGCGAATATGGATAATAGCTGTTTACTTGTTGACACGTATTTCCCTCCTATAGTTTTAAATAAAGCCATCTAAATGGTTTTGCCATAGGTAGTATAGCTTTTAGCATTTCATCCTATACGAAATTTACAGTAAGACTAATTGTATAGCACGAAGAATAGAATGGGGAGATAACAGAAAGCAAAGACAGCTCGAGGGAAGTTTTTTAGTTTATTTCTCTAAAATCAAGATAAGAGGAGGTAGACCTTTGTCAAATTTTGTGCAACATGCCATTTTCGAGCATAGATTTTGGCTAGAAATCATGCAAAACCACGCTCAATTTATTCATGACGCCCTTTATCCCTCAGAAGAAGAAGATATTCAAAGAGCCCATACGTATATTTATCAATTCTCGCAGCTACTTACCTATGTCCCTTCACTCGATGATTCAAATGCTGTATCCTTTTCAGTGTCCGTGGACGACAATGTTGAGCAATTTAAGCAGTTCAAGCTTCGTCTACTCAGACATCAACTATTGGGGGATATTGGGATTCATTTAACGCCTACGTTTGTCAATCATATGGTTAATGAATTAGAAGAATATCAAAATGTGCTGGGTTATTTAAAAAAAGGAGAAGCACCACCTATTTTTCATGAGCTTCATCATCATTTAGTTTGGCTTTTAGATGCCTCCGGTCATGCAGGCATTATTAATGATGATTTAGATGGTGTTGAGAAGCGTTTGAAGCAAAAGAGCCATGAGTTTGCTCAACACTTTGAGCAATTTTATTTAAAGGCTGTTGAATTAACAGGCTATTTACGTACGAATATGAATTCCTTTCCTGCTTTAAAACGCTTTAGTAAAGATGTTGAGCTTGAAATGACATTATTTAAAACATTTTTAAGAGAGCTAGAAGAGATGGAGCTAAGTGCAGAGGTGCTAGGTACATTTACAGCTCCTATGGCGGATCATATGTGGCGTGAGGAGCAATACTATTTAACGAAGCTCGCACAGGCTAGAGAACAAGATAAGTAAAACAAGAGGCTATCTAAACTAACTAGATAGCCTTTTAAGTTAGGGATGAATCACTACTTCTGTACCTATTGGCACAATACTGGCTAGCTCTTCAACATCTCGATTTTGCATGCGGATACACCCATGTGAAACAGCATGCCCAATAGAGCTAGGATCATTTGTGCCATGAATTCCGTAGTGTTGTTTAGAAAGACTCATCCACATCGTGCCAAAAGGACCACCAGGGTTTGGCGCTTTATTGATGATCATAAAACTACCTACTGGTGTTTCGTGAAGCATGCGTCCAACTGCAATTGGGTATTGTTTTTGAAGGATATTGTCTCTATATAAACGGAGCCAGCGATTGTTGGTAGATATCTCAATACGGTAAGGAATTGTGTCGGGCTCAGGCAAGCCAGGGATGACGATTTGTTGACCCATGAAAAGATGATCAGGCTGAATTCCTGGATTAGCAGCGAGAATGGATGCCAAAGATGTACGGTAATCTTGAGAAATTTGAGTAAGGGTTTCACCAGCTTTGACAGTATGAATCAATTATTGTTCCCTCCAATGCAAAGATTTATTGCTCTACTATATGCATCAGATGTTTTATGTAATTTTAGGAATGCAAGGTTTTTCAGTTTCTGGACAGAATAAGCAGTGACATTGCAGGATTAAGGGGCATAAAGATGAAGGAATTTAAAATTACGTATTTTTTTGATGAGGTACATTATGTACGAAGATTCATTTTTATTGAATCGCAACAAGAGGCAGAAAAATTAGTGAAAAATGAACGTGATCAATATATCTCCTTTACGGATAGTAGGGGGATATACCATGAACTGCACACAAAACATGTACGAGTTATTCAAATAGCTGAGTATCATCGAATTGATAAAAGTGCGAAAGAGAAAGACACATAATCTGTTCAGCATTACACACATTATAGGAAAAGGAGTGTGACAGAATGGACATCGAAAAAATACCACATGAAAAGAAAATGTTCATGAATTTAAATAGTAAGGACAAGCCTGACATGGTTGAATCAGATACGATTAGTCTTTTCGATCTGCATGAGGATATGCAAACTGTAGATGCCATTCCGATAGAGGAACTCAATAAGCGTGTAAAAAGAGAAGGCGACGAATTAATTGAAATGCAGCCAGATGAATTATAGGAGGTAAAAATGATGAATCGTGAAAAAGACATCCAGTTTACATCTGCAGGCACAAATATTAACGAAGTGAAGCAAAAAAATGCAGAGGCAGGATTATCCTATAATGAAGTGAAGGCCCTGTTAGCAAAAAGTGGCGGACGTGGAACATCTATTTATAGTGACACTGACATTGAAGAAGTAAAACAAGATATACACAAGCATCAACATTAAAGTTTTGGGAGGAGCAAGGTATTGAGCGCTCTTCCCTTTTTATTTTACAATGATGAAAAATAAAGGAGTTGTAAAAGCATGTCAACTGGAGAAATAAAATGTCCATTATGCGGAGGCGAAAACCATTGTGGCGTGGCAAAAGGTGAAAAAGAGTGCTGGTGTATGACAGTTAGCATTCCAGAAACCCTGTTAACTACAGTGCAAAGAGAGCCAAATCTATGCATTTGTTCAACATGCATAGCTACATATAAGAAAGAGCAAGTATAGTTTTTTACGATGATAAAGGTTGGTAAAAATTGAGCAATTGGTACAATTGTCTATCGCACAACAACCTAGCAGGCATACATTACTCTGAAAGGAGTGTGTCTAATGGCTAAACCAATTGAACTCAGTAATGTGACAAAGGCATATTTAGAGGAATATCAGCGAATCCTCAAAAAAATGATGCAGGGTATGACCTATGTAACCATTACTTGTAGTATCTCAGAAAATTTTATTAAGCAAATCATCCCTCATCAAGTTGCAGCAATACAAATGTCTGAAAATGTTTTACGTTATACAACGAATATACCTGTGCAAAATCTCGCCTTAGAAATCATTCGCACACATACAGAAATGGTTGAGAGTCTTGAAGCGATACAAAATCGATGTTGTGTCGTACAAAATTCAGAGTATGAATTATACGAGTATATGTGTGCTTACAAAGAAATTACAGAAGCTATGTTCAACGCAATGTGTGCTCCACCAGTCTCTAATAGCATTAATATCAATTATCTTCGGGAAATGATCGTCCATCATCAGGGTGGTATACGACTGGCACAAAATGTGCTTAGATTCTGCATCTGTCAAGAGTTAATTCCAATCCTACGTTGCATGATTCAAACGTTGTGTGAGCAACTAGAAGCCATGGAAAAGCTACTGGATAGCTTACAAAATTGCGATTGCGAGTGCTAGCACTAACGAGAAGTTTATATGGGAAGAAGGCGCTAAATCAATCGGGATTTTAGCGCTTTTTCTGCGTAAAGACAGTGTTTAACTAAGAAAATAAGAAATTGTCAATAAAGTGGACGGAAAAATAATAAAGTGTAAAGAATTAAATGAGAATCTATTTTTGTTATTCTATTGTTGGTAAAATATATATGTTTTATTAGTTGAAGGTAATGAAGAGAAATCTATAATTGGCTTTAAAATATTGGTAATTTTATTTTACTTGAATACAACTAGGAGTGGGAGCTATGTTCAAAAGGAAGAAGATTAATCAAAGTTATGATTATTTTTCGGCTACGAAAAATTCAGACATCGAAACAAATGAACGCTTTAAAGAAAAATTGGATTTCCTTGCTTTATCTAGAATTAGAAGAGAATCTGTTGGGTTTTTACGTAAAATTTATGAGAATAATCGACAGCATATACTCGATAATTTTTATGCTCGTCTACTGGAAATCCCAGAGTTTAATCATGTCATCAATACACATTCGACAGTAGAGCGCTTAAAAGGATTATTTGATACACATTTTATTAGCTTATTTGATGATGAATTAGATTTAGATTATGTCTTTAAGCGTCGTAAAATTGCTTATGTTCATGCAAGAATTGGTGTACTACCGAATTGGATGATATCTGCCTATACACTGATTAATCAATTAATCATTCCACTTATTGTCAAAGAACTATCTCGTGATGAAGAAAAAATGCTGGATGTTTTATTGTCTTACGATAGCTTAGTAACAATTGATCAACAAATTATTTTGGAGACCTATATTGAAATTCAAGCAGGATCTGTAGTAAATGGATTAGGTGAAATAATTACTTATAATACACAGTTAGATACCATTAAGGAACTGATTGAATTTCAGGAGATTCAGCAACAGGAGATTGTTGCAGCAGATCAATTAATGCATGAGTTAGACGAAAGTATTGAAGAAATTGCCACATCAGTGGGTGATATTTCAGAGCAAACAAAGCATGCCTTTAAAAAATTAAATCAGGATTTGGAATCATTACAACAAGTATCATCTATTTTACAGACAACCGATGAAGGCCATAAATCAATGCAGGAAGATATTAGGCGTTTAGTTGAGCGTGTAAATAGTGTAGCGAAATTAATGGAATTAATAAAAAAAATAGCAGATCAAACAAATTTGTTGGCTTTAAATGCATCAATAGAGGCCGCTCGTGCTGGAGAAGCAGGAAAAGGTTTTGCGGTTGTTGCAGAGGAAGTTCGGAAACTTGCTGATGATACAAGTACATCTGTCAAATCTATACATACAGATATACAGGAGTTACTTCATATTACCCATAATATTAGTTCATTGACGACTCAATTTTCCCAAGATTTACATCAAGGTGTTACAGATACCTTATATATATCACAGACGCTAGCTGAGCTAAATAAAAACTTACAGCAGCAGGGGGCGCGCTTTGAGGAAATAGCTACAATGACAAAGGTTCAGGCACAATCTGCTACTACTATTTCTGAACGTAACCATACAATTACAGAGAGCATGCAAAAAAGTAAGGTAATCGTTTTTGATATGGGCTCCGCCATTTATAAATTAAGTAAAATGATTGATGGATACCGATCCACAACAATTTCTAAAAACTTTATTATTAGCCAAGAGGATATTATTGAATTAGCTATTACCGATCACCTATTGTGGAGATGGAAAATCTACAATTTGCTACTAGGCTTTGAAACGATGACGGAGCAGGATGTAGGGTCTCCAAAAGAATCACGCCTTGGCGAATGGTACTATGGCACAGGAAAGAAACTGTTAGGTGAGGAGCGTGTCTACGCAGAGTTAGAACAACCATTTATTCACGTGCATGATATAGCAAAAAAAGCAGTGCGTGAGTACAATGTAGGCAATAAAACGGGCGCTGAAAAATACCTGAAAGAAATTACGGATGAATCGTATGTTGTAATTGAAAAATTAAAAGAGTTAAAGGAAATTTTATTGAGTGAGAAAAAGCAATATATTCATTAAAAAATGGAAAGCAAGCTAGTCTACATACTAGCTTGCTCTTTTATAGATTAATAGGTGGAACACACATAAATGTCACTGTACGCTTTTGGCTATCATAAAGACACCATTCACGGTGATTGATAACAGAGCCTACATTCACACCATATTGTTTGTCTTGTAACGCAATTGGTTGCCCATAGCGAATACGAATCGGCAGCTTTTTTTGTTGATGATAAAGACCTGATTCGTGACTATGCCCGAAGAAAAATAATGGTTTTTGAAAGGGTGGAAAAGTCGGTTGCCAGCTTACATTCCACCTAAATTGATGTCCATGCATAAGCGTGGCTCCATCAATCTCTATTGTCTCTGGTAAAGCTTTAAAACGTTCAATGCCAGTGACCTGAGTAATACGTTCTTCTTGATTGCCTCGAATAGAGGGGAAGGTTAGCAGTTTTTCAAATTCACTTTCTACTATGGCCGCCTTTTGCAAAGGTAAGCCAGATATGGTTTGTGCCTTTTTCTTACTTACAGTGCATTCATATAAATCCCCTAACCCAATGATTGTTGCTTCCTCTGCTGTTTGTTGAATATGAGCTAGAACAGCTTTAGTGTCTTCTATATTAGAATGTAAATCTCCTAAAAGTGCATAAAGCATTTAAACCCGGCCTTTCCTAATAATAATCGTACAAGTATCATACACCTAATAGAAATTACTAGAAAAGTAAAATGTCTAAGAATATTTCGTTACTTCAGCTACATATTTTGAATGTGTGGAAAAATTGCCAAGAAATACATTGCTTGATAAAATATAATCGTAATTTTCAGAATTTTAAGAAGTTTAATAGTTTCCCATTCTTGTTTATTCAATAATAATAAAATGAAAGTATGGAGGGCTTATAATGACGAAGTTGATGACAGATATTCTTGAAGACTATGCAGGGCAACAACCAAATGCAATTGCAACATTGTATGATGGAAAGGCAATAAGCTATCATGATTTTTACCAACGTGTAGAAAGATTTGCGACTTACTTGCAGGAACAAGATTTTAAAAAGGATGATGTGATTGCCCTATATACGCTCAATTCAGATTTATTTTTAATCGCATATTTAGGTGTCCAATTAGCTGGATTTATTGTGATGCCAATTAACACTAAATTAGCTGCTCCTGAGGTTGATTTTATTTTTAATCATTCACAAGCAAGGGGCTTAATTTTTGATGAAAGATTAACAGAGGTATTAGAGGACGTTTCTTATTCATTCCAACATACAATCGGATTTCAAGAAATGAAAAACATAATTGAATATGATAATCGTGCTAGAAAAATTGTGCAATTAGAGGCTGACGATACGGCAGTGGTCATGTATACGTCGGGAACAACAGGTAAACCCAAAGGCGTCATGCTAACGCATCAGAATATCGTGGCTACAGCAGATATTTGGTCGTCTTCTATGAATATGTCTAGCAGGGACAAAATGTTTATTTGTACGCCTTTGTTTCATTGTGCAGGTCTTCATGTATTTGCTATGCCTATGTTTTATAGAGGGGGAACAGTGGTCATTGAAGAAGCATTTTCAGGAACTAAAACGTTAGCTCAAATTGTAGCTACTGAGGCGACAATTTTCTTTGGTGTTCCATCTATGTATACCATTATATTAAATACTCCTGGATTCAAGGAACATAGCTTTAATCATTTACGTTTATTATGTTACGGTGCTGCCCCGATGCCTTATGAGCTTGTAAAGCAAGTGAAAGAAGCATTTCCAAATGTAAAGGTTCAAAATCTTTATGGTCAAACTGAAAATTCACCTGCAGCTACCTCTTTATTAGATACGGATGCATTGACGAAAATTGGCTCAGTTGGAAAACCATTAGCACAGACAGAGGTTTGTGTAGTTGATAGTGACGGAAAGACCGTACCAGCTGGAGAGGTGGGCGAAATATGCGTAAGAGGACCACAAGTAATGAAGGGCTATTTACGCAATCCAGAGGAAACAGCAAGAGCGATTAGGGATGGCTGGTTGTACTCAGGCGATTTAGGACGCTTTGATGAGGAAGGCTATTTATATATTGTAGATCGAAAAAAAGATATGATTATTCGTGGTGGAGAAAATATTTACCCAATCGAAATAGAAGAAGTTCTATATCAAATGCCGGAAATTTTAGAAGCAGCAGTGGTTGGATTGCCACATGAAGTATATGGAGAAGTACCAAAAGCATTTGTTGTGTTAAAGGAAGGGAAGTCTCTTGATGAAAATTCGATACTATCCTATTGTCAAACACGACTTGCCAAATACAAAGTACCTTATGAAATTGAATTTTTAATAGAATTGCCACGAAATGCCTCTGGGAAGGTACTAAAGCATACATTACGGCCGAAAGTGACAACAATTTAAGACAGTTCAATTATCCTTTGGCATAATTGCTATCCAGATTTTTGGGGTTCACTGTCTTGTGTAACTCGATATTAGTACAAAAAATAGTTACTAAATCAAGATAAAATAGGAACGGCTATGAAAGTATCGTATAATAGAGTCTACGACAAATTGAATAATGAGAATGGCGAAGGGGCTGCTCTTCGCCTTAGAATAGGAGCGGAATTTGTCTTGTGGACGGGGTATAAACGCCTTTTACTTATTGGCATTTTGATTATTATGTTACTTTCAGGCTGTCAGCCATTTTCTCAGCAAGATGCTGAACAAAAAAATCAATTAACGGTTTTAACAGTAGAATTTAATAGCGGGGCACCTATTCCAAATCTCTTCCTTACGGTTACAGATGTACAAACAGGTGAAGTAGTGGAAGAAGCGATTGGTTCAGAAGAGGGAGAAGCTATATTTTCGAAGCTCAAGGCAGGGAGAGAATATGCAATTGCGGCAACAACACTTGAAAATAGTACGACAAATAATGGGTATACAACAATCGAGAATTTCACTTACGATACAACAAAGCCCTATTATCGATTGCAAACACACTTTTTAAGAGACGATCAGGAGTTAGATGTCCCTGTTGTCATGCAAAACCCCGAGCTGCCACATGGCTGTGAAATTACTTCACTTACAGCCGTATTAAATTATTTTGGAATGAATGTGTCGAAGCTCGAAATGACTGACAAGTATTTACCAAAGCAAGAAATACGAACAGTAGGCAATCAACGTTTTGGACCAAATCCCAATGATGCTTTTGCAGGTAATCCTCGTGATAAAGCTCGTGGCATGTATGTTTTTGCTGCTCCAATTGTCAAAGCGGCTGAGGCAGTTATTACAGATAAACAAGCTGGCTTACATGTCAAAAATATGAGTAACGCCTCACAGGATGATATTTTACAGCTTGTGCGTGAAGGTATTCCTGTCGTGACATGGGTAACGCTAGATTTATCAAAGCCTAAACGAAAAGCAGAAAGAGGCTGGATTTATACAGGGGAAACGACTCGACATGATGCTTTTATGAACTTACATGCAGTCGTCTTAACGGGACATTTAGGTGATAAGGTAGTCGTAATGGATCCTTTAAAAGGGTATGTTACTTACAATGTCGATCAATTTTTCAAAAGTTATCAGGAATTAGGCAAACAAGCTGTAGCTGTTCATAAATAAGCTATAAATCATTAGTATGTTACACTAATAAAAAAGTAAAAGTGAGTTGAGTAGAATGGCCATTGAGCACGTTTTTTTACCTGTTTTACTTGGAGATGAAATGAATGCTTATGGCATGGCCAGAGCATTTTACGAAGCCTATGGTGTGAAGCCACTTGCACTAAACCATACGAACATGGAAAAAATTCAACAAAGTGATTTATGGACTTTTCGCGAGATACCGCGACTTCATATCGAAGAAAGATTTGTGACCGCCCTAAAAGCCATAGCGGAGGAGTTCCGAGACAAAAAATTACTGCTATTAGCCTGTGATGAATTTTATGTCAAAAGAATCGTAGAACACAAAGAAGAGTTAGCAGAGGATTTTCTAGTTCCCTATGTAGACGCCACACTTGCGCATCAACTTTTAACTCGTGAAAGCATGTATGAGCTATGTGCACAATTTGGTTTTCAATACCCTGCTACACATGTATGCACGGTGAATGATTATGAAGACTACAACATGCCATTTGATTATCCAGTTGTCATTAAGCCCATGAATATGACAAAATATGCTACTTGTATTTTTCCTGGTAAGAAAAAAGTATATATTGCATATGATAAGGACGAAAAGGACAGTATATTATGTGCTATCTATAAAGAATCAGCTTATCGTGATGATCTGATGATTCAACAATATATACCAGGTGAAGACGCTAACATGCGTGTTGTTAATGCATATATAGGACAAGATGGGAAGGCAAAACTTCTTGCAGTAGGAAACCCTATTTTAGAAGAGCATTCTCCAGAAGGGATAGGACGTTATGTAGCGATTATGACAACCTATCATCAGGAATTAATGGATAATGTTAAGCTATTCCTTGAAGCGATACAATTTCAAGGCTTTGCCACATTTGATATGAAATATGATGATCGTGATGGTCAATATAAATTGTTGAGTATTGAATTACATAATGAACTTTCCAATTATTATGTGACGGCCAGTGGCTTTAATTTAATGCAGTATGTAGCGAACGATTATGTTCGAGGAAGTAAACAACAACTAACATATGTGAGGAACAAGCATCTTTGGACAATTGTACCGAATGGTGTGCTGTTCAAATATGTGCAAAATGAACAACTAGTAATGGAGGCGAAAAGTTTAATTCGTCAAGGTATGGCTACAGATTCTATTTTTAATTATAAGGATATGAATGCAAAACGTTGGTTGAATGTCACGCTTGATAATTTAAGCTTTTATCGTAGCTATAAGAAATATTTTAATAACAAAGGTCTGTCTAACACATGAAAAAACAAACTTTAGGTATAATTGGTGGCGTTGGTCCACTTGCAACAATGTTTATAGGAGAAATGATTGTAAGACGTACGAAAGCACAAAAAGATCAGGATCATTTACATACCATTATTGATAATGATACAAATATTCCTGACCGTACGGCCTTTATTTTAGATAATACAAAGGACAATCCAGTTCCAGTCATTATTGAGGATGCAAAAAAACTAGCTTCGGTAGGAGCAGACATAATAGCGATCCCATGTAATACGGCGCATACGTTTTATCAAGAAATTGAAGAGGGTTCTCCTATACCTATCTTGCATATGATTCGCGAAACAGCGAAGCGTGCTGCTGATTTAGGAGCAAAGCGAGTAGGTATTTTAGCAACAACAGGCACGTTAACATCACGGATGTATCAGGAAGCACTTGAGGAGTTTGGTATTACACCAGTTGTTCCAGATAATGAAATGAGATCCTATGTGATGTCGATCATTTATGATTATGTCAAGGCTGGGAAGGATGTTACGCTAGAAGATTGGCAACCGATAGAAGAGGCGATGCTAGCACTAAATTGTGATCGAATTGTATTAGGTTGTACAGAGCTATCTGTTGTAAACAGAGATTTAAAGCTAAGTGACATTTATATTGATTCATTAATCGTTTTAGCTGAATGTGCCATTTTAGCTTGTGGTTATGAATTAGTCGATTAGTTGAATTGAAAAGAATCTGCTTGCTTTTCACGGGTAAGCTACAATTCTTGAAAGAGTTGTGGACAGGCTTACTTTCCGTGTTGAGTGAAGCAGATTTTTTATGAAAGGAAGCAATGTTCTCTTGAAACGATTAGAAAATTGCTTACGTACATATAAAGTAGGAACCTACGGAGTGTGTTAAACTAGTGTCAAGTAGATAGAAGGTGGGAAATAACATGTCAGTCATAAATTTATTAAAAGAAGAACTACAAGCAAAATGGAACTTTGAAACACCCATGAAAATTCAAGATGAAATGATACCAGCTATGCTTGAAGGCAAAGATATTGTGGCGGAATCACCAACAGGATCAGGTAAAACGTTAGCATATGTCTTACCATTATTAAATAAAGTGAATGGGGCAAAAAAGCAAACACAAGGACTGATCGTAGCTCCCTCGCAAGAGCTCGCTATGCAAATCGTAGAAGTTATTCGTGAGTGGACAGCTGGAACAGACATTACTGTTCAACAGCTGATTGGTGGTGCCAATTCTGCTCGTCAAATTGAAAAGTTGAAGAAAAAGCCAACGATTGTTGTTGGCACACCTGGTCGTTTAAACGAATTAGCACGAGCAGGAAAATTAAAACTCAAAGAAGTCGAAACAGTTATTTTAGATGAATGTGATCAATTACTAAGTCGTGAATACCGTGTTGTTATCAAATCCTTTATCGAAGGTTCTGCCTATGGCCGACAAGTTGTTGTTGTGTCGGCTACGATTACAGAGGAAATTGAATTAGTGGCAAGTCGTATGATGTTTGAGCCACTGCGTTTTAAAATTAAGCCTGAGGACATGTTAAAGGTCGGTAAAGTTGTCCATTCTTTTGTGAAGGTAGAAGAACGTGATAAAACGGATTTCCTGCGCCGACTTTCCCATACAGAGGGTTTAAGAGCGTTGGCTTTTGTTAATAATATCGATCAATTATTAATGAAGGAAACAAAACTACAATACCGTTCAGCACCGATTGTCACGCTCCATTCTGATATGAAGAAAGAAGAACGTAAAAAAGCGTTAGATGCATTCCGTAAAGGAGATGCGCGTATTTTAATTGCAACAGATATTGCAGCTCGTGGTTTAGATATTGCTGGTTTAACACATGTTATTCATGTTGATGTCCCACGAACTATTGAACAGTATTTGCATCGTTCTGGTCGTACGGGGCGTGCTGGAGCTGATGGTGAAGTATTAACCTTATTATCTTATCGTGATGAAAAAACCTATAAAAAATGGACAAGGGAAATTCCGGGCAAGCCTGTGCAAAAAATATGGCATGATGGCGAGCTGATTGAAGGTAATTCTAAAACAATTGGACAGAAGCGAGGGAAATAGTATGACATTTGAAGAGAAATTACAGGCATATGCAGAGCTTGCAGTAAAAGTTGGGGTGAATATCCAACCAGGTCAGTACTTATTAGTCAATACATCTGTGGATGCTTTAGATTTTGCCCGTTTAGTTGTAAAAGAGGCTTACAAGGCTGGAGCAGGCCGTGTTCATGTAAACTTTTCCGATGATGAATTGGATCGTGCTTATTTTGAGCATGCATCCGATGAGGAATTTAATCGCTTCCCTGAATGGGTTGTGAAAATGCGTGATGAACTGATTGAACGTAAAGGAGCTCTATTATGGATTGATGCAGCAGATCCTGATAAGCTAACAGGAATTCCAGCAGACAGACTAGCAACACATCAAAAAGTATCAGGGGCAGCATTAAAAAACTATCGCAATGCAGTCATGAAGGATTTAATTGCTTGGTCCATCGTAGCAGTTCCTTCAGCTAAATGGGCAGCAAAGGTTTTCCCTCAATTAACAGAGGAGCAGCAAGTACCTGCATTATGGGAAGCTATCTTTAAAACGGTTCATATTGGAGAAGGCAATGCCGTTGATAATTGGCGTCAGCATGTAGCTAATTTAGAATCTCGTGCACAGCTTTTAAATAATAAAAAGTATGCAAAGCTTCACTATACAGCACCTGGTACAGATTTAACAATAGCTTTAGCACCACAACATAAATGGCTAACTGGTGGTAGTAAAACACCAGAAGATAATGTCTTTGTGGCCAATATGCCAACAGAAGAAGTTTATACACTGCCAATGAAACAAGGTGTAATCGGTTATGTTAGTAATACGAAGCCATTAGTCTATCAGGGCAATATCATCGATGGCTTTAAATTAACATTTGAAGAGGGCAAAATTATTAAGGCAGAGGCTGAAGTAGGACATGATTTATTGCAAGAGCTTATTCAAGTGGATGAAGGCTCAAGCTACTTAGGTGAAGTAGCACTTGTCCCTCACGAGTCACCAATTTCAGCGTCGGAAATTTTATATTTTAATACGCTGTTTGATGAAAATGCTTCAAACCATTTAGCTATTGGTGAGGCATATCCGACTTGCTTAGAGGGTGGTAGAGACCTAGAAAACGGTCAACTTGAAGCATTGGGTGCCAATATTTCTGTGACACACGAAGACTTCATGATTGGCAGTGGTGAAATGGACATCGATGGTATTTTACCAGATGGTACGGTTGAGCCAATTTTCCGCAAGGGTAGCTGGGCATTTTAAATTTTTAGTCAATAAGAAAAGAGGGAAGCAGATGAAACGATTTTGTAGCTTGATAGGTATGACAATAGTATTCATGACAATTGGGGTTTCATCTGCTTTTGCTCAAACAGAAACCTATGTGGCTATTGGCGATTCCTTAGCAGCAGGTCAAACACCCTACAAAGAAATTGATGTAGGGTATAGTGATTTGATTGCCATGAAATTAAGTTCGATTGGTCAATTATCATTTTATACAAAAGAACTTGCTTTTCCTGGCTTTACTACGACAGATGTATTAGAACGAATACGATCTGAGGAAGCGCAAAATTTATTAGCAAATGCGACGCTTATTACAGTTTCGGCAGGGGCTAATGATTTATTACGTCTTGTCCAGGTAAACCCAAATGCAGGGACCTTAGCTTTTTCACAGCTTCAGGCAGATTACGCTTTAAATTTGGCAAGAAAAAATATGCTATCGATTTTGGATGAATTAGAAGAACGTGCGCCTAAAGCAAAAATCTATGTTATAGGGTATTATTTTGCTTATCCAACAGTTCATCCGACGCAAAAAGAAGGAACCAATGCCCAGCTAGTTAGATTAAATACGATTTTACAACAACAAGCAGAGATAGCTGGCGCAGCTTATATAAATGTCTATGATGCCTTTGGATTGAATGCAACCAACTACTTACCAAATAGTGCTGATGTTCATCCAAATATTGAAGGCTATCGACAAATGGCTAACTCATTTTTACAAGTTTATAGTGGTAGTGATGCTTTAAACATCTCTTCAGCAGAATTGCCAAAGCCAAATCCCAAGTCATTTGAGGAAATCCTAAAGCAACAATCATCAGCGAAACCTCAGAAGCAAAATGTGACACAACATCAATCTCCTCGTATGACTTACGTAATTCAGGGATTCCCGGGATATAAGGCATTTATCAAATATATCTAAATAGCAGGTATCTAAGGCATCTTACTTATAAGATGCTTTTTTCTATGAAAACCAATTTTGGCTAGAACTACTAAACCTTTAGTGTTCACTAGATTGGGAATAGTCATGCTAAAATATAGAGAAGACTAGGAGGTACTAGAATGAAAATATTTCATACAGCAGATTGGCATTTAGGAAAGCTTGTTCAAGGTGTCTATATGACAGAAGATCAACATTATATTCTTCAACAATTTATACAAGCGATTGATGAGGAAAAACCAGATGTAATTATCATCGCAGGTGATTTATATGATCGTTCGATGCCTCCTATTGAGGCAGTTAATTTACTAAATGATGTATTAGCGAAAATAGTATTAGAGAAGAAGATTCCTGTTCTAGCAGTGGCGGGAAATCATGATAGTGCAGGTCGTTTAAATTTTGGTAGCCGTTTAATGAGTGATAGTGGTTTATATATTAAGGGCCAATTTACAAAAAATCATGCCCCTATTGTTTTGAATGATCAACATGGGGAAGTACATTTTCACCTAGTGCCCTATGTAGAGCCAGCTGCTATTCGCAACATCTTTGAAGATGAATCAATCCGTTCTCATCAAGACGCCATGCAAAAAATTATTGAGTATATCACGGAAGACATGGACACAAGTAAGCGTCATGTTTTTGTTGGACATGCCTTTGTGACGAAGTATGGTGAGGAGGAAGCAAATACTAGTGATTCCGAGCGATCCCTTTCCATTGGAGGCTCAGATTGTGTGAATGCAGCTTTATTCAAACCTTTTCACTATACGGCGCTTGGGCACTTACATAAGGCACATTTTGTTTTAAACGAAACCATATGCTATGCAGGCTCTATCTTAAAGTACTCGTTATCTGAGCATTTACATGAGAAAGGATTTTTAATCATCGAATTAGATGAGCAAGGTAACACCACAGTAAGTAAAAGAAAGCTTGTGCCAAGAAGAGATCTACGAGTAGTAGAAGGTCAATTAGAGGAGTTATTAACGTTCACACCAAGTGAGGATTATGTATTTGTTAGATTGACGGATAAAATATCTGTGACTTCACCGATGGAACGTATTCGTAGTGTATTTCCGCACGCTATGCATGTGGAGCGGAAGGTACTAAGACAAGATATGCCAAGTGAACTACAAGTAGTAGAAGCTGAAAAACTAGAAGATATTGATTTATTCCGTTCATTCTTCACCAATATTATTGGCATTCAGCCTGATGAAGATACGGAACGCCTATTCACAGAGATGTTACAGGAGTTATTAGATGAGGAGCGAGAGACTGTAAAATGAAGCCTTTAAAGTTAACAATTACAGCGTTTGGTCCATATAAAGACACGGAAGTAATTGATTTTCAAGAGCTAGGGGAGCATCGATTATTTGCCATTTCTGGAAAAACTGGTGCTGGTAAAACAACCATTTTCGATGCTATTTGCTATGCTCTTTACGGATCAGGTAGTGGGGAGGACCGGCAGGATACAGCTTTACTAAGAAGCGGCTTTGCACATGATGAAGTTTATACAGCTGTAGAACTCGTCTTTGAAATGCATGGAAAGGTCTATCGAATAGTACGACAGCCAGGTCATATTAAAGAAAAAAATAAAACGGTTACTGGAAAGAAAATAGAGCTAGCAGAAGTAAAAGACGGAAAGCTAGATTATAGCATTGTAGAGAAACAGCAAACGCTTGAAGTCGATAAGAAAGTGCAGGAAATCATAGGTCTCACAAAAGATCAATTTAGCCAAATTGTCATGCTACCTCAAGGTGAATTTAGAAAACTATTAACCTCTGATTCAACAAATAAAGAAGTAATTTTACGGAAAATCTTTAAAACAGATCGTTTCGGTGTCATGGCGAAAAAGCTTGATGCCAAGCGTAAAGAAGCAGAAAGTGATCTTGAGCGTGCCAAACAATTAAAAGAACATTTACTTGGTCAAATTGTGGGCGCCTTACCACAACGTTCTTCCGCTTTATTTACATTGATTGCTGATAATACCGAAAATTTACATCAACTGACAGAGGCACTTGATGAGGAGCTTAACTACTATAAGAAATGTGGAGAAGATGAACAGTCATACTATGAAGAAGCGTATAGCCTTCATCAAAAAGAGCAGGAATATTATCGCTTAGCAAAAACGCTAAATGAGCAATTTGATGAACAAGCTAATCGACAGCAACGGCTGCAAATGCTTTTACAACAGCAGGATTTATACCAAGCAAAGGAGAAGGAGATTGCTTTAGCAGAACAAGCAGAGCGACTGGTGCTCCTCGAACAACAATGCAAGGATTTACGTGCTGAACTGAATGTTAAAGAGATAGCATTTCAACAAGCAAAGGTTAAGCAACAGCAGTCACAAGAAAAGTTGCAAGAAGCGCAAGAAAAATATGAGATAGAGCAGGCTAAAGAATCTGAACGACAGCAAATCTTACAGCAGGAAATGCAGATGCTAGCGCTTTTACCGAAATTTGAAGCCTATGAAAACAATATACAGCAGCTGCAAATAGCGGAGCAATATGCTGAAAATGCAAAACGAGCAGTAAATGATAACGTCAAACTTTTGGAAAATGAACAAGAGCAATTACAGCATTTTTCTCAATCATTAGAAGGCTATGAAAAACAGGTTGAACCCTATGAAAGCTATTTAGAACAATTACCGAAACTACGGGAACAGGTTGCTTTAATCAAGCAAGCGGATAAATATAAACATGCCGTAGATTTAGCTAAGCAGGATGTAGTTGCTTCAGAAAGTCTCTATCAAGAAAGTAAAGAGGCTCTTCAACTTTTGCAGCAACGATGGCTGGCGAGTCAAGCTAGTATTTTAGCAGAACAACTGAAGGAAGGAGAACCCTGTCCTGTTTGTGGTAGTATGACACATCAGAAAGCACACAATGAGCAACTGGAAGTTATTGAGCTTGCTCAAGTGGAAGCATTAAGAGCGAAGGCATCATCAGACGAGCGTAAGTATTTGGAGAAAGAGGCATTTTTAGCATCAGCGCAGCAACTTCTTCAAGATACATGGCGACAACTCGATGCTCAACATATTAAACAAGAAGACCAACCACAGATCACCGCTACTTTACATGAAGTTGAACAAGAGATTGCTGCATTAAAAATTATTCAACATCAATTAGCTGATGTGCGATTAAAAATAAAGCATCAGCATGACCGAATAGAGCAGCTACGAAATAAGCATATGAAGCTAGAGCAATATTTAGCAGAGCAGATAAAAGAATGGACAAAATTACAAGCGGTTGTAGACGAACAACTTAAGCAGATGCCCCCTAATTTACCAACTTTACAGCAATTAAAGCAACAACTTAATGAAGTTAGTAAACAGAAAGAAGAGCTTCAAAAAAGTTGGCAAGTGAGTCAAGAAAATTTGCATGCAGCAAAGGAAGCAGCTAGCAATGCAACACTAACTGTAGAAATTGCCAAACAGTCCTTTGAGGAATTACAGCTTAAAATGAATGAAAAGCTTCAGCAATTTTCAGCAGATATGCAAGAAATAGGTTTCGAAAGCTATGAGGCTTATGCAACTGCTAAACGGAGTACCATACAATTGGATGCACTTCGAAAAGCATGTAGCGACTATGCTTTACAAGTACACACGTTGCAAATTCAGATTACCGAAGGGGCTACATACCTTCAAGGAAAAGAGAAGCAAGATTTAGAGGCGATGGAAGCAAGAGTAGAACAGCAGCGAATTTCCTATGAGGAAGCATTTAAACGTTTGCAACAGATGAATGGCTTTATACAAGCATGCCAAGGCTTTAGTGAAAGGGTGGAAGAAATAGCGAAAGAGCTTCATTTACTTGAACAAGAAGCAGGACGAGTAAAGGAGCTCTATGGATTATTAAATGGACAAAATTCGAAAAAGCTATCCTTTGAGCGTTATATACAAATTAACTACTTAGATCAAATTACAGAAGCCGCAAATATACGTCTGTATCATTTATCAAACGGTCAATTTGAGCTTAGACGTTCAGATAGATTAGAAAAGCATGCGAAGCAAAGTGGCCTTGGTCTTGATGTTTATGATGCTTATACAGATCAATTACGAGATGTCAAAACTTTATCAGGTGGTGAAAAATTTAATGCTTCGTTGAGCCTTGCATTGGGGATGGCAGATGTGATTCAAAGCTACCAAGGTAATATTCATATTGAAACGATGTTTATTGATGAGGGCTTTGGCTCGCTTGATGAGGAATCACTAAATAAAGCAATCGATACATTAATTGATTTGCAGGATTCTGGTCGTATGATTGGCGTTATTTCGCATGTACCTGAATTGAAATCTGCGATGCCAGCAGTTTTACATGTGGAAAAAACATTAAATGGCCATAGTCAAACCCATTTTGAAGTGAAATAAAACGAAGGCGTATTTCTAAAAGGAATACGCCTTCGTTTTATTTTTTTCGAGTTGTGGTTGTAGGCGTTGTGCCCTTTTTTGCAGCCATTACTTTTTTTACGATAGGAATAACAATAGGTGCTAACTTAACGGCAGTTTTTACAACGTTTGATACTTTCATCCCAAAACAGCTCCTTTTACAATTACTACTACCTGTTTCACTTAAAAATAAAACATTAACGGATAACACGAACAGCCTGAATTATATTCCAAATCACAATACCGAGTGAGACGAGAGCATAGATGGCGAATGAAGCAAACCAAATAATCATCACTGTCTTGTTACTGGAGGTTGGATCTAAACTAAATGTAGAAAAAACAAAGACAATAAAGAATAGAATGCCAAAAACAAAGGGTATTAAATGAGAGACAAGTGCACGAATCGAATGGCTTTTTACATCACTGTCTTTTGTCACGAAATATACAATTAATGGAACGATAAAAGGGGCGAAGAAAATACTAAGATAACTAAAGGCAGCTAAAATTTTTTGATTCTCCATAGTTGTACCTCCTTTTTAAATATTTACGCATGAAAAACAGCAAAGTTTCAAAAAAATGATGTATGGAAGGTTGTAATCCTTCAATCCTTTGCGTACAATGAGAGTGTTCAAATAAATTCAGATGTAACGACCACAAGGGGAGCTGATGATGTCAGCTGAGACTGGGCACGTAATGCCTTGACTCTTCGAACCTGTAAGTTAACGCTTGCGTAGGGATGTGGATAGAAACCGACACTTGTACGATGTGAGGCTCTGTCCTGACATCGTTTTTTCGTCCTTAAAGGAAAAAGGTGTCAGAAAGAGACATATCAGCGCTTTTCTATTCCTGCTCTTGTATCCTACATCGGAACAAAGGAGAGAATATGTATGGACAAAAAAAGACTATTAATGCTAGTGGAGATTGCGATTTTTGCAGCGATAGGTCTCGTACTGGATCAGGTTTCCTTTAAAGTATGGGCACAAGGCGGCTCAGTTAGTCTTGTTATGGTACCGATTATGTTAATAGCATTTCGCTGGGGCTTAGTAGCTGGTCTTACTACGGGACTACTTGTGGGTGTTATGCAAACAATGTTTGGTTCTTATATCGTGCACTGGCTACAAGGATTACTGGATTATGGCGTTGCTTTTACTGTTGTAGGATTAGCGGCGGTTGTACGTGGACCAGTGTTAGACGCTGCTAAACATATGAACAAAACAAAAATGGCACTTTATATAATCATAGGTACCGTTTTCGCAGGCTTCTTACGATACACAGCACATACAATCGCTGGTGCTGTATTTTTTGCCGAATATGCGGGTGACCAAAATGCATGGATCTATTCCATCATCTACAATGGTACATATATGCTACCAGCAACCATTTTAACGGCTATCGTTGGTGTTCTTTTATTTACAGCCGCTCCCCAATTAATGCAAAGAAAAGCTTAATGCTAGTCCCTTCACAGGAGTGGAGGGACTTTTTTGTCGTGAATAACTCTTTTAGCACTTTGCAAAGTAGGAAAGCATACAATATTTAAAGCGTTTATCGTTATACGCATAAAAAGTTATGTTATATTAAAGAATAGATATTAGATGAAAGGGACGTTATACATGATTGTAAAAACGCAAGAAGAGATTGAAGCTTTTAAAAAAATAGGACGCATTTGTGCTGAAATTCGCGAAGCAATGAAAGCTGCCACAAAACCAGGTGTTACAACACTTGAGCTTGATGAAATTGCTGGTCGCATGTTTGCAGAGGCTGGTGCTATTTCAGGACCAAAGGGAGAATATGATTTTCCAGGGTATACATGTATTAGCGTCAATGAAGAAGTAGCACATGGTATTCCAGGAAAGCGTGTTATTCAAGAGGGAGATATCGTAAATATTGATGTTTCAGGCTCTTTAAATGGCTATTTTGCTGACACAGGTATTTCATTTGTTGTGGGTGATGGCTATGAGGACAAAGAAAAGCTTTGCCGTGTTGCTAAAAGTGCCTTTGATCGAGCAATGACAAAGGTAAAGGCTGGATCTAAATTAAATCAAATTGGTAAAGCTGTTGAACGCGAGGCAAATGCTAATGGGTTAACTGTTATTATGAATTTAACAGGTCATGGCTTAGGTCAATCTTTACATGATGAACCAAACCATATTTTAAATTATTACGATGCATGGGATACTACTATTATGAAAGAAGGTATGGTCCTTGCGGTTGAGCCATTTATCTCAGCAAATGCAGAGCATATCGTAGAAGCAGGTGATGGCTGGACATTCGTGACACCTGATAAATCACTTGTAGCTCAAATCGAACATTCAGTCATTGTAACAAAAGATAAACCAATTATCTTAACGTCATTAGACGAAGAATAGGATGCAATGAAAAAATCCTGCTAACCAATTTATTTTTGGTAGGCAGGATTTTTTTTAATAAATAAAATGCCAACAAAGAGAACACCGCATAAAAATAAAGCGGCTGTAGTGACAAGTAGCTCATCAAAACCATTATGTATGGCGATTCCAATATAAGCCCAAATAAAAACACTTGGATACATAACATCAAAGTGATGGAAACGGATATGTAGCGCAATGGCTCCTCCTAAAGTAAGTAAAATCACTGCCCAAAGAGGCGTACTAAGACCAAAGCCGTTCCAACCATAAGCCGTTAACGTAAAGCTTGTATTTGTGATAAAAATAAATGTCATCCATGCTAAATAAATAGAGAAAGGAATACGACCAAACAAGGATTTGTCCTGAAGAGGGTACGTATTATACAACATAAACAAATACAAGACTAAGAGTAATGTAATGCCAAGAGAAACAATAAATAACTCATGGTGCCAGACATATATCGTCAATGCTTGTAATATATTTATGCAACTAAAAAGCGCAGACTGTTTCAAAGTTGTCTTTTTCATGTTCATAACTAACCAATAACCGAGTAAAAAATAAATGATAATCCAAATTACATGACTTACACTAACTGGTGCAAATACAACAGAAAAACGATTAGCGATTTCTAGCGAAGATTGACCGTTGATGTTCACGAAAAAGGATGAAAAGGTTAGGATGATTGAGACAAGATAAGAGATTGTCATCAAGATAAACCGAGGCATGTTTTCCTCTCCCTTCGTGTTAGATTGTATAGGGAAAAGACAAATAAGTATAGTACTGTCACTTTTTTTATTATAACGGAAATTTCCAACAATGTATCGTGTTGTTTTACTATTAATACCTACAATTTACCATGTCTGATAGGCATCCATATATTTCTTTAGTACAATAAGAATAGCCAAATAAAAGGAGTGAAGTTTCATGACACAAAATTTGAAAAATCTAGATCTAACTGTTGAACTAGACAAAAAGATGTATAAAAAGAAATTAAAAGTACTCCAATATGAAATGTTGAACGCACAACAATTTTTATTAAAAAACAAGATTGGCTTGATCTTGGTATTTGAAGGAATGGATGCAGCTGGTAAAGGTGGCGCTATTAAACGATTAATCGAACGTGTCGATCCCCGCGGTTATGTTGTACATCCTATTTCTGCTCCTCAAGCTCATGAATTACGCTACAATTATTTACAACGATTTTGGAGAAAATTGCCTCAACATGGGCAAATCGCTATTTTTGATCGCTCGTGGTATGGCCGCGTACTAGTAGAACGCATCGAAGGATTCGCAACAAAGGATGAATGGTCTCGTGCTTATGAAGAAATTAATAATTTCGAGAAGATTTTAACTGCTGGAGATTACATAATTATTAAGTTCTGGCTTCATGTTTCAGATGAGGAGCAATTAAAACGCTTCAAAGAACGTGAACAAAACCCTTATAAATCTTGGAAGTTAACAGCCGAGGATTGGCGCAATCGAGATAAAACACCTCAGTATATTGAAGCAGCAAATGCGATGTTTGAAAAGACAGATAAAAAAGATGCACCATGGGTCTTAGTCGCTGGAGATGACAAAAAGTATGCACGTGTTCAGGTGCTACAGGAAACTATTGCACACATTGAACGAGAGGCTCAAAGACGTGGTCTTCATTTAACAAATGTGTTAGACAATACTCAACTAGAGGATGCTGATTCCTCCAGCTTAGAAATAGTAAACGAGAAAAAGAAAGAACAAAAAACTAAATAATTGAATTGTGCTGCTATGACAATAAGACATAAGCTGTTTTGGTTGTAGCAGCCTGTTTTTTTACATACAATGAAATTAAATAGGGTTTGCAATTATGGCTTGTAGCCAATGAAACAAAGAGAAACGTATTGATTTTTATTGGAAGGCTAGTGTGGAGAAATGGTGCTTAAAATTTGGAATCTATTAAGAAAAAAGGGTGGGAATGTGGTAACAATAAAGGGGGAAAAATGCTACATCCGCACATTCCAAGAAAAAGATGCACGAAGTTTAACGGGTCTCGTAAGCCGTAATAAATACTTTTGGTCTATATACGAGCCACTGCAAAGACCTGAATACTATACAGTCGATGCTCAATACAAAAAAATTCAAGAAAGTCTCTATTTAATGGAGTCTAAGCGTGAATTTACTTTTGGTATTTTTGAGCATAGTACAAATAATCTAATAGGGCATATTGCACTTTATGCTGTCAAACGCTTACCGTACTCGAGTGCATTTGTTGGCTATGCGATGGATGAGATTTATGTTGGAAAGGGCATTGTCACAGAAGCTGTGAATATGGTGGTCCGATTTGCATTTGAACAAATTGGTCTACATCGTGTAGAGGCCTACGTATCGACACAAAATAATGCCTCCATGCGTGTATTAGAGAAGGCTGGATTTCAGCAGGAGGGTCTGCTAAGAAAGCTACTGTATATCAATGGTCATTGGGTAGATCACTATATGTATGCACGTTTAGAGGATGAATAGAAAAATAAGTGCCTATCTTCCACATAGAGAGGATAGGCACTTGCTCTTTTATGAATGTATGAAGAAATATTTATTGTTTATTTCCATCTTCAATTAAATCTAGATGACCTGTATTTGGATCAATTATTAAACCATGAACAGGTACGTCTTTTACCATTAATGGATGATTACGAATTGTATCGACACTTTTCTTAACACTTGTTGCTACATCACCGAAACCTCGTAAAAATTCTTTCAAATCAAAACCAGAATATTCCAACATTTTGATTGTTTCTGGATCGATGCCTCGTTGTACCATTTCGCTAAGCATGGCGTCAGGATCAACCGCACTCATACCACAGTCATAATGTCCAACAACATACACTTCATCAGCTTGTAGGCCGTAGACAGCAACTAATAAACTACGCATAACTGCACCGAAAGGATGGCTCACTAACGCACCAGCACTTTTCACTATTTTTACATCGCCATTACGCAAATTCATCGCTTTTGGTAAAAGCTCTACAAGACGAGTATCCATACAAGATAAAACAACAATACGTTTATCAGGATATTTCGTAGTGATGAATGGCTCATATTTTTTTTCTTGTACAAACTCTTTGTTAAATTCTAGAATATCTTGTAACATTGTCATGAATATTGCTCCCTTCCTTACAAAAAATATTGTAGAGCAAAATTTTCAATATGCAAACAATAAAGACTTTATTCAGATAATTTTTACAATAAAGGAGCAGTTTCATACGCTTTAGTAGATGAAATAACTTGTAAGCTATAAAAAAACAGCTACCTATAAATAGTAGCTGTTTTTTACACATTAAAATTTTTCGTTTGGCTTTGGATCTACAGTTACTGAAGACTTGCTATCTAAACCAACTTGTAGGTAGTGGATGAAGAATCCCGTTGAAATTAATAAAACTGCTGAAAAGCCAAGAACAGTTGTAATGAACATTATTAGAGCTCCTCTCTACTTAAATGATCTACTAAAATTCCCTAAAACAATTATACAATAGGTTACTAGGAAAATCTAAGGATAATTTATGACAACCTTAACATACTTAGCCTAGAATACTATTAGTAGGAATGGATTATTTAGAAAGCCCAATTTCCATCACGGAATATTGGGTCTATTTGATCATCATGTGTTATTCCATCTATATTCATTTTGGTAGAGCCAATCATAAAGTCTACATGTGTCAAGCTTTGATTGAGACCATGCGCGCTTAGTTCCTCAGAAGTCATTTCTTTGCCGCCCTCAATGCAAAAAGCATATGCACTACCAATGGCAAAATGATTGGATGCATTTTCATCAAACAATGTATTGTAAAATAATAGGTCGGATTGTGAAATAGGTGATTGATGTGGTACTAATGCTATCTCACCAAGGTAATGAGAACCTTCATCTGTTTCAATAAGAGAAGCTAAAATTTCTTGGCCTTGCTCCGCCTTGACGTCAATGATTCGACCATCTTTAAATGTTAGTGTGAAATTATCTATAATATTGCCACCATAGCTTAAAGGCTTAGTGCTTGATACATAACCATTAACACCTGTTTTTAACGGTGCTGTAAAAATTTCTTCAGTTGGCATATTGGCCATAAATGTTTGGCCTTGAGTACTTATACTACTACCCCCTGTCCACACATGGTGTGGAGGCAGCTCAATTGTTAGATCTGTGCCTGGTGCAGTATAGTGCAGTGACTTAAATTGCTTTGCATTTAAATAATCAGCTTTGCTATGTAATTCCTGATCATGTGTATGCCAAGCTTCAACAGGATTTTCAACGTCTATACGTGTGGCTGCAAAGATAGCTTCCCATAATTCATCCATTTGCTGTTCTTCTGGAAGGTGAGGAAAAACCTTTGCTGCCCAAGCTTTAGATGGAGCAGCAATGACAGACCAGCTAAACTTATCTGCTTGTAACCATTGATAATAGTTGGCAAGTGCTTGGCCAGATGCTTTTTGAAATGCCATGATTCTATCACGCTCAATACCTTTTAATAAATCGGGATTTTGTGAGCTAATGCTTAAGAAAGCAGCACCATGTTCAGCTAACCATTCACGTTCCTTCACTTTCCAAGGTGGGAAGAAATCAAATGAGTCTTTTGGTGCCCCTTCATAGCGAGCACGTACAAGTTCATCATCGGATATATCGACAAAAACTTGTTTAGCACCATTTTTATAGGCAATTTTAGTAATTATTTGTGCGAGTTTTAGGTTATCAGTCGAACAGCTTATATAAAGATACTGATCTTTTTGGATATTTACTCCTACTTTCACCGCTAACTCGGCATATTTTAGTAATTTTGTGTCAAACGATAATAACAAAATCATATCCCCTTTCAATTTAAGACAGTTAAGTGTAATATTCTTAATTCAATATAATCAAAAATGGTCGAAATGTGAATAAAAAGCATTAATTACATCGAAAAATATATGAAATACATTTATACTAGGAATATATATATTTAAAATATGGAAAAAAAGACGAAATAACATTAGATAGTAGATTTGGAGGTTCTAGAATGGATAAGTCGTCAATTATAGGGTTAATACTTGCTTTAGTAGCACTATTAACAGGGATGGTAATGAAGGGTGTAAGTTTATCTGCATTTTATAACCCTGCAGCTATCCTAATTATCATTTTTGGTACTATTTCCGCAGTAACAATTGCCTTTCCTATGCAGGAGTTAAAGCGTGTGCCGAAGCTATTTAAGATTCTTTTTAAAGAAACAAAATTAGCAAATGATATAGAGATTATTAAAATGTTTTCACAATGGGCTGACTTAGCTCGTCGCGAAGGGCTATTAGCACTTGAAAGTAAGGCCTCAGAGATTGAAGATCCATTTTTGAAAAATGGCCTTACATTAGCAATTGATGGTCAAAATGCTGATTACATACGTGATGTCTTAACAGAAGAAGTAGAAGCGATGGAAGAGCGACATACTAGTGGAGCAGCTATTTTTACACAAGCAGGTACATATGCACCTACTTTAGGGGTTCTTGGTGCAGTAGTAGGGTTAATCGCCGCATTGGCTGATATGAATGATATCGAAAAGCTAGGACATGCTATCTCAGCTGCCTTCATGGCTACATTACTCGGTATCTTTACAGGGTATGTTTTATGGCATCCATTTGCGAACAAGCTAAAACGTAAATCTGCTTTAGAGGTAAAACAAAAGAGAATGATGATTGAGGGTATCCTTTCAGTATTAGAAGGGGAGGCTCCACGTGTAATTGAACAGAAACTATCATCATACTTAACGATGGAAGAACGTCGTCAAATTTCTGGTGAAAGCGGGGCGGGTGGCCTTGGCAAAGAAAGCTAAGAAGAAAAAGCATGATGAACATATTGATGAGTCTTGGTTAGTGCCATACGCAGATATTTTAACTTTGCTGCTAGCCGTGTTCATTATTTTGTTTGCCTCAAGTTCAGTCGATCAAGAAAAGCTAGAAAGAATGTCGGCAGTTTTTAGTCAAGTCTTTGATGGTGGAACTAGTTTTCTAGAGCAACCTGCACCAGTCCCTACTCCGAATGCGGATAGCGACCAAACGCCACAGCAAAACTCTGCCTATTTAAAGGATCAACAGGAGTTAGCTGAAATAAAAGATAGTGTGGATAATTTTATTGCAGTCAATGAAATGGAAGATCAGTTTGCCACAGAAATGACGGATGAGGGATTACTAGTGACAATCCGCGATAGTATTTTATTTGACCCAGGGCAGGCAAAAGTTAAACCTGAGTATGTCTCTATTGCCAAAGAGCTATCAACTATGCTGGTATCTGATCCAGCTCGAAATATTGTCATCACAGGTCATACAGATAATGTACCAGCAGGTCCGAATTTCTCATCAAACTTTGAACTATCTGTTTTGCGTGCAACGAATTTTTTAAATCTTCTTATTGAAAGTAATGACCAGTTAGATCCTACGCGCTTTAGTGCAAAAGGAAACGGTGAGTATCGTGCAATTGCACCAAATGACACAGCCGAAGGACGCGCAAAGAATCGTCGTGTAGAAGTTTTAATTCAACCATTAGTTACAGAGGATGGTTCTGAAACAAAGACTACACCATAATAAAAGAGCTATTAGCAGCAGACAAATGTCTTGAGCTAATAGCTTTTTGTTTTACCTATTTACGTAAAGATCCTAATTCAGCAACAATCGCTTGCATTTCGCTTGGACTAAAAGTTTCTCTCTTCATAACCATTTCATATAGATACACTAAATCTTCATAATTTGCTTCATCGAAGTTTTCTGATTTCATTGCATCGACATTCACCATACGAAGCTTGTCCTTCATTTGATCAACCATATACATAACGTTTTCTTTAGATGGAACTGATAAATCCATTTTTTACCCTACCTTTCGTCATCCTCGCACATATCATTTCATTGAATAAAAAAAATGTCAACTCCGTATTTGGGCATTGCTTTAAAAATAGACTGTTATTGGGTAGAATAAGTGCAGAAGACTGTTTATTTATGAAATAATAGGGAATATGCAACTATACAAGCAGGGGGTTTTAATATGGGTCAAAGTAAATTATTAGCATCTATTGTAGCAGGAGCAGCAGTAGGAGCAGCATTAAGTATGTTAGATCGTACTACACGAGAAAAAACAATTGCCTCAACAAAAAAGATGAAGGAAGCCATCTCATACTATGCAGCAAATCGAGAAGAATTGCAGGTTTTGGTAGAGGAAAAAGTACTCGCGGCAAAGGTGCTTTGTGAAAGTGTGTCAGATAATGTCAACACAATTGCTGAAAAGGTGGATGAATTTAAGGATTTACCTTCCACGATACAGGGAATGATTGAAGATACGAAATCAGCCTTTACTTTACCTCATAAGGAGTAAAGGTCGTTTTAGGAGGAATTGTATGGAAAAGAATAAAGCAACATTGCATAACGCTTTTGGGTTTGTAAAATCGTTTGTTTCTCCAGAGGAGGGAGCGATTGATATTATGACATCCAAAGGCTTTATCCAAGATTTAATAGGTCGGCTCAAGCGAGTTGAAATATCTGCGCTTGCTGCACAATTGGCTTATTTCTTTTTACTATCGTTCTTCCCCTTACTTATTTTCTTGGTGACACTATTACCATATCTTAACTTAGAAACCACTCAGGTCTATTCATTTTTAGTGAATATCTTACCTGATGAAGTGTATAAGCTGATTGAAAATACACTGAATGAGATTTTAACAAATCGCAACAGTAGTTTACTGTCCATTGGGGTTTTAGGTACTATTTGGTCTGCATCTAAAGGCATTAATGCATTACTTCGTGCTTTAAATAAAGCCTACGATACAGAAGGGAGAGCAGGCATATTAGATAGGGGTTTATCACTTGTTTTTACAATCGCTCTCGTTATTGTTATTGCCGTTGCGCTCTTATTACCGGTCTTTGGTCAGCAAATTGGACATTTCCTATTCTCAATCGTCGGAATAGAGGAGCAATTTGAATCAGTTTGGCATAGATTAAGATGGTCAATCCCGCCATTATTGATTTTCATCGTATTAATGGGCATCTACTGGTTTGTGCCAAATACAAGTCCTCGTTTGAAAATAATGGGCGTATGGCCAGGAGCGTTATTTGCCACGCTTGCTTGGTTAGCAGTCACATATGGTTTCTCTTTTTATATTAATAATTTTGCAAATTATTCTGCTACATACGGTAGTATTGGTGGCGTCATTATTTTAATGCTCTGGTTATATTTTACGGGAATCATTTTAATCTTTGGTGGCGTATTAAATGCTACAATGCAGAAAAGAGCACTTCAAAAGGAAATTCGTCGATAAGGAAATGATCATTTATTAACAATAGCCTCGCTAAACTCATAAAGAGTAGCGAGGCTATTTTACTTGATTTTACCTGATTAAATGCATCAATTATTCAATGAAAGCCACAGCGCATGTCACAGGAAGAGTAGCTTCAAGCAAGCGGGACTCAATTATACTGAGGCTTACTTGATGTTAAACATTTTTATTGAGCATACGTAAACCATTTAGAATAACTAGAATTGTACTACCTTCATGCCCGATTACGCCTAATGGCAAGTCGACAACTTGTAAAAAGTTAGAGGCGATTAATAAGATAATAACCCCGATAGAAAAGAAAATATTTTGTTTCACAATACGTTGCATTTTACGTGATAAACGAACAGCATAGGCGATTTTTGATAAGTCATTTTTCATTAGCACGACATCCGCTGTTTCAAGCGCCACATCTGTACCTTCCCCCATAGCAATGCCAGTAGTTGCGGTAGCCAATGCAGGGGCATCATTAATACCGTCGCCGACCATGCCAACAAATTGATGTTGTGTAAGTAGGCGTTTCATTTCAGTTACCTTCGTTTCTGGCAGACATTCTGCGACGTATTCAGTAACGCCAGCCTCCTTCGCGATAACTTTCGCTGTTTTTTCGTTGTCACCTGTAAGCATCACCACTTGAATACCAAGCTCTTTTAATAATGTAACAGCTTTCTTAGCTTCAGAGCGCACAGTATCTTTTAATGCTGTTAATGCAACAATACCATGTTGATCGCGAATGAAAATAACTGTTTTTCCCTCTTCTGTAAGTTTAGTTACAGCACCATTTGCAAAACTGTTAGCAAGTTGTACATCAACAAACTCTGGTTTGCCTACTTGATACTCCTTGTTTTGAATCGTTCCTTTAATACCCCAGCCAGGAATATCTTCAATTGTTGCTTGTGGCAGTATGTCGATTCCTTCAGCCTTAGCATAGGAGGTAATCGCTTGGGCAAGGGGATGATTGGATTGAGATTCAATTCCTGCAAGAATTGCTAGAGCCGTCTCACGTTCTACTCCATCACGGACAATAAAATCTGTAACAACTGGTTTTCCTTGCGTTAAAGTACCTGTTTTATCGACCGCCAATGCACGTAACACACTAAGATGCTCTAAATGTAAACCACCTTTAAATAGCACACCATTTTTTGCACCATTTGATATAGTAGCGAGTGTTGCAGGCATAATGGAGGCAACGAGTGCACAAGGTGAAGCAACCACTAATAACACCATTGCTCGGTAAAAGGTTGTTGTCCAGTCCCAGCCGAGTAAGAAGTGGGGAAGAACCATCATAATGGCAACACCAAGTAAAACAAATTTTACATAAGTCCCTTCAAACTTTTCGATGAATTGTTGAGAGGGAGATTTTTCACTTTGGGCACTTTGAACGAGCTGTATAATTTTTTGGAAAAGGGTCTCTGAATTCGCCTTTGTCATTTCCATAGTAATAGCACCATTTAAGTTGACTGTGCCTGCAAAAACTTCGTCTCCTTCGCTTTTTGAGATTGGCAGTGGCTCACCGCTAATAGCTGACTCATCAATAGAAGATTGGCCTTTAAAAATAATGCCGTCTGCTGGAATTCGTTCGCCCGGTTTAATCAATAAATGATCCCCGATTTGTAATGTGGAAACTGATACTTTCATAGGCTCAAATCCGCCACGCACTAACCAAGCTTCTTCTGGCTGTAAATTCATAAGTGCAGATATTTCGCGATGACTTTTATTCATCGCATAAGTTTCAAGTGCACCACTTACTGCAAAAATAAATATTAGGATGGCCCCCTCTGTCCAATAGCCAATTGCAGCTGAGCCAATTGCAGCTAATACCATCAACAGCTCAACATTTAGCTTTCGCTCTTCTATGGTTTCTTCAATGCCTTCTTTTGCTTTCGCGAAACCACCTACACAAAAGGCAATTAAATATAGTAGAACAGAAGCCGTTGTTTGTCCACTTGTGTCTAAACGCCATGCTAGTAAGATGAAAATTCCAGCCATTAATGCAGCAATTAATTCTGCATGTTCTTTTATTTTCTCAATTATGTTTATATTTTCTCGATTAGAGTATTCCATCTGTATCCCTCCTGATAATGAAAATCAATATCAAAACCTTTATAAATTAGCGTTGTTTTGAGCTATTCATTTGAAAATGGATTTCAATTACCATCTCTTTTGTTTAGAATTATTATAACAAAGGAATTTGTAAAAATAAAGTAGGAAGTTTGATGGAGATTTTTAAACAATTTGCGAAAGGATTGAAAAAGGCACAGTCTATTCACTAGGAATATTCTGTGCCTTACAAAATTGTGCAAAAAAATGAGTTACTACTGCTATCTATTATTTAATTAGAAGACTCTTTCTGCATGCAGAGCAAGTTTTTCTAATGATGATTTATCCACATCTGCATGTAGTGAGTTACCATGTGAATCCATTGTTACAACTGCTGTAAATTTTTCAACATTTAAGTGCCACATAGCTTCAGGAATACCGAATTCCATTAAATCAACACCATCAACGCCTTTAATACAGTCCGCATAGTATTGTGCTGCTCCACCAATTGCATTCAAGTAAACCCCACCATGCTCATTAAGCGCTTTTAATGTTTTTGGTCCCATTCCACCTTTACCAATAACAGCACGGATACCGAATTTTTTCATGATATCGCCTTGATAAGGCTCCTCACGAATTGAAGTAGTTGGGCCAGCAGCTTTCACTGTCCAATTGCCTTCTTCATCCTTAGCCATTACAGGTCCGCAGTGATAAATAACTTGTCCATTTAAATCAACTGGTGCATCGTGGCTCATTAAATGGTGGTGGATGGCGTCACGGCCAGTATACATACGACCAGTAATAGAAACGACATCTCCAACTTTTAATGAACGAATTTGTTCTTCAGTAATTGGCGCAGTAAGTTCTACTACATCTGTAGTTGTATCTTCTGTTGTAGCAGCTACTTCATTCTCTTTGAAGGTAATTTTTTCACCCTCTTGATAGTGCCAATTCAAAATTTCGCCAGTTTGAGGATCGATGTCCACAGCCATACGACGGTAAGCCCAACAATTATATGCTACTGATACATAGAAAGAGGCAGGTATACGGTGCATTACGCCAATTTTACAGCCTAATAATGTTGCTTCACCACCGAAGCCCATTGTACCGATACCAAATGTGTTAGCCGTTTTAACAACATACTCTTCTAACTTAGCAAGATCTGCATTTGGATTTGTATCTTCAACATGGCGGAATAATTGCTCTTTTGCTAAATCATAGCCCGAAGAACGGTCTCCACCAATACCTACACCAATGAAACCAGCAGAACACCCTTGACCTTGTGCTTGGTATACAGAGTGTAAAATACATTTACGAATACCATCTAAGTCACGCCCTGCACGACCAAGACCTTCTAATTCACATGGTAGACTGTATTGAATGTTTTTATTTTCACAGCCGCCACCTTTGAGAATTAACTTAATTGTAATGTAATCTTTTTCCCATTGCTCAAATTTCATTACTGGCAAACCATCACCAAGATTATTACCACTGTTTGCACCAGATAATGAATCCACCGCATTAGGACGTAATTTAGCATCTGCAGTTGTATCGTTGATTGCTTTTTTGATTGCAGCTTTAATTTCTAATTGGTTTACGCCAACAGGAGTATAAATTTTGAAAGTTGGTAGCCCTGTATCCTGACAAATTGGTGACACGTTATCTTCTGCCATAATAATATTATTTGCAATTGTGTCTAAGCTCATTGCTGCACGAGTACCAGCATTCTCAGCTTCTTTTGCTTTTTTAATAGCACGACGTACATCCTTAGGTAAATTCGTAGATGTTTCAGTAATTAAATCGTAAAGACTCTTCTCCAAATTTTGTAGATTCATTGGTATTGCCCCCCATAGAAAAATTGATTATTTCCACGTTACATTATACTCTTTTCAACTAATGAAAAAAAGAGTCCTTATCTGAGACCGCTAAATTAAAGCATATTTTAATAATATAGAAGGAGAGTATTGATTTTATAGAACATTTGTTCTAAAATAGAATAAATCCAATATTAGGAGGAACTTGCATGACTGCTAAAACTTTACTTGAATTACCCGAAGCATTCGAGCAATATAGACCATTAATAGAAGGGACAATGAAGCCTGTTGTATTGGTTAATACGGAAATAAGTAAAACAACTTTATTTCAAAGTAAGTTTGCAGGAGATCCTTATTTCCCATTGGGAATGGACTATCCAAAAAACATGAAGGGACAACCGTTAAAGCTATTAGCTCAAATTAACTTTGCAGAGGTTCCTATGCATTTACCCAATTTCCCAGAAGAGGGAATATTGCAGTTTTATATTGATGGTTATGACGATGTTTTAGGAATGGATTTTGATAATGGACAAAATCAAGAAGGCTTTCGTGTAATATTTCATGAACAAGTTATACAAGATGAAGCACAGCTTATTCAAGATTTTTCTTTTATAGAAATAGATGATGAAGAATTATATTTTCCTGTCGAGCGTGAAATGGCATTATCCTTTACTACAGGCGTTGAGCCGATGTCGATTGATGATTTTAGAAGCAATGAAAAGTATGCTAGCATCTTAACAGCTTTGGAGGATGACGAAGCATTAGAAGACAGCTTCTACGATGCTATGACTGGTGATGGTCATAAAATTGGAGGGTATCCATTCTTTACGCAAGAGGATCCTCGAGCATATGGAGATTATAAAGATTCAATCATTTTGCTGTTACAGATTGATAGTGTCGGCGACAATATTCTTTGGGGCGATTGTGGCGTTGGCAATTTCTTTATCACAGAGGGAGAGTTAATGAATAAAGATTTTAGCAAGGTACTTTATAATTGGGATTGCCATTAAAAAACAAGCGAGCACACGATGCTCGCTTGTTTTTTATTCATTATTGTTCACGAGCATGAAATTGCTCCATTTTGTCCTCTAAATCATCCATCATTTGGATTAAGCGATCAATATCTTCTAACTCAGCTGTTTCAGGATCAAGGGCATCTAATACTTCTAAAAACATCTCCAGACGCTCTTTTAAATAGGTTACTTGTTGCTCTTTATCAGTGATTGGCTTTGACATTCGTACACCTCATTTCATCCCTTTCATCGTAGCCGATTTGAGCTTAAATTTCAATGTTTAGGGAAACACCTAGGACTAAGAGATTAATTTTAAAAAACAATAAACAGAATATTTACAATATTGAGGATGTATGTTAAAGTTGTTTTAAGATAAAGTAAAGGAGCTGATTGGAAAAAGTCATCTGCAACGCTAACTCGAAAAGGAGGGAGTTTAAACAAGTAATCGGTAATATTCAAAAGCCGAAAATCGTGTTTATACAATTAAATGAGGATAAGTATTAGTTAAGCCTTAGCGTAAAATCACATGTGGTGAGCGCTAAGGCTTTTTGGTATGCTGTTCTTTGGAAGAATGACTAGATAGTGGAGGGAAAAATGACGTACTTCTCAGATTACAGCAAAAAAAGATTTACCATTTTAGTAGTAATTGTATCCATATCAGGCTTTTCACAAGGGATGCTATTACCGCTTATTTCGATAATATTTGAACGTGATGGGGTATCCTCTGCATTGAATGGCTTGAATGCAACAGGCTTATACATAGGAACATTACTGATTTCACCATTTATCGAGCAGCCCTTACGCAGGTGGGGCTATAAACCGATTATTTTAATTGGTGGAGCACTAGTTTTTGCGTCTTTACTTGCATTTCCTCTATGGAAAAGTGTGACCTTTTGGTTTGTCCTTCGTTTATTAATTGGCGTAGGCGATCATGCCTTGCATTATGCCACACAAACATGGATTACTAGTACTGCAGATCATAAAAGCTTAGGGAAGGGGATGGCCATTTATGGCTTATCATTTAGCATAGGTTTTGCTGTTGGGCCACTTATGGTGAAGCTCATTGAAATTGCTGAAGCGCTACCGTTTATCGTATCTTCAATAATGTGCCTCTTTGCATGGTCCTTTGTATTTCTCTTACAAAACGAAAAGCCTGAGCGTTTAACAGGTGATTTAAATGCCAGAGGATGGCAACGGTATAAAATGGCTATTTTATTTGGGTGGATTGCTTTTTTAGGTCCATTTGTTTATGGTTTTCTGGAGTCTTCACTAAATGCCTTGTTTCCTGTCTATGCACTACGCAAGGGCTTTGAAGTCGGCATGATTCCTATCATTTTATCTGTGTTTACATTTGGTGGTATTTTAACGCAAGTGCCGCTTGGTGCACTAGGAGATAAAGTAGGGAGAAGGAATATTTTGATGATTGGGTCATTTGGTGGCGCAATTATTTTTGCGATTGCAAGCTTTTTAGAGCATTCACAATTCGCTGTGGCTGTCGCATTTTTCTTAACGGGTACGCTGGTTGGCTCGATGTTTTCTTTAGGGATTACATTTATGGCTGATTTGACACCAAAGGAGCTACTGCCTACGGGGAATTTACTTTGCGGAATTGCTTTAAGTATTGGTAGCTTAACAGGTCCATTTTTAGGTGGAGTTTATTTAGAATATGTAAAAAATTATAGCTTTCTTTTACTTGTGGCTATGCTTTTGCTAGTCGTTGCAATGGTTTTATTTATATTTGGACGCCGCAAGCATCAACAACCAACGATGGCAAAATAAAAAGAGCGGGGCTCATCTCCCGCTCAAAAAACAAAAAACGCCCAGCAAATCCGTGCTGTTATGGCGTTTTTTGCGTAACAAGGATGTTCCGTCCAAGTTACATAGGTTTGGCACCTAGAAAATTATTATACAGACATGTTCTAATGAAAGCAATAAAAAAGAAAATGGGTATTTTTGGACATTATCCATCTTTCTATTTATAATAAAAGAACACTTGCTTAAAAAGGAGGTTTTTACATGGCAGAAATGAAAAAACTATCTATCCACCGTGCTTTAACAGAATTAAAAATGCTGACTCTGCGAATTGAAGCAGCAACAAATGAGGTTAGCGCAGTCGTAGCTAATCGAAAAAGCAATCGTAAAATTAATGGTGTAGACATTCCTGGATATGAAAAACAAATGCAAGCATCCTATGATAAAGTGCTAGGTTTAATTTCCTATCGAAATAAAATAAAAGCACTAGTTGTGCAGTCCAATGCAAACACAAAGGTGTTGGTGGGCAAAGAGGAAATGACTGTAGCGGAGGCATTGAACGGAAACAATCCATTCAATACGAAAAGAATTTGCTAGAAGTTATACAACATCAGCATCGTTCAGCTATCAATACGGTTGCCAAAGAAAATGATGCATTACCTGCAAAGCTGGAAACCTATTTAATTAACATATTGGGCAATAAAGATAAACAATCACCAGAGGAAGTCAAATTACATACCGAAACATTTATGAAAAGAAATGAGTTTGAAATCATTGATCCCCTAAATGTTAAACAACAAATTGAGAAATTGAGCAATCGAATTGAAGAATTTGAATCAGAGGTGGACGCTGTCTTATCAGAGTCGAATGCCACAACCTTTATTGAAGTACAAGGTTAAAAAGATTTGCATGTCCTAGCGAAAATGGAAAACGAAAAGTCGCTCGCGCTTCAAGGCATGTGTGCGAGTTAAAACGTAAAACATGCCTTACTCCAATGGTAACTTTCAACTAAACTGATTTGAAAGCTCAAAGGTAAAAGGTGAAAGTACAAAGCTTACGTTTTAAAGTTCTTTGAATAAAAGCTGAAAATTTAACATTTAATAATCATTTAAAACCTGGGTTATTGGTTAAGGTATCGACTTTTCTGGACCATCCATCATCCACCAGGCAGCTTGTGCTGTGCATTAGAAAAAGGACGTCTCCTAGGGAAACGTCCTTTTCATACTATTTGTTTTTTAAAACAAGTTTTGCAACGCATTCCACCTGCGCCGTTTGTGCGAACATATCCACAGGCTGAATATACTCAACATGATAAAGCTTAGATAATTGTTGTAAGTCCTTTGCCAAAGTGGATGGGTTACAGGAGGTATAAACAAAACGTTTAGGTTTTAGTTTAAGGACTGTTCGAATAAATTCAGGTGCTAGTCCTGTACGTGGTGGATCTACCGTAATCACATCAGGAGTAAATCCTTCCTTACGCCATTTCGCTAGAACACTTTCCGCTGTACCGACTGCATATTTCGTATGCTTGAAGCCATGATTTCGAGCATTTTTACGAGCATCCTGAATGCTTTCAGGAATGACATCCATTCCACGAACTTCCTTCGCTTTATCCGCTAACCATAATCCAATTGTGCCAACGCCACAGTATGCATCAACCACTGTTTCTTTTCCCGTTAAAGCAGCAGCCTTTTTAATTTCATCATAAAGATGAACTGTTTGCTTTGGATTTAGTTGGAAGAAGGCGCGGGCAGATAAATCAAAGGCCAATTCGCCAAGCTCTTCATGAATGGTTTCTTTGCCATCAAGTACAACAGTTTCATCACCGAAGATTAATGATGTTTTTTCACGGTTAATATTTTGTGCAATGGATACAATACTCGGATCAATTTTTTTAATACGTGTAATCAATTCAGCTAAATGAGGGATTTCTTTCCTTGTTGTGACAAGAACGACTTGTGTCTCCCCGGTACGAATACCTGTACGTACAACAATCGTACGCACTAAACCATCTAGCGTACGACCATCGTAAATAGTGATATTTAGCTTTTGCAAAATTTTTCGAGTGGCAACGGTGATTTTGGAAGTAATTGGGTGCTGAACAAGGCAATCATTAATGTTTAACAGCTTATTACTTCCTTCAGCAAATAAACCTGCGTAAACACGCTTGCCTTCTTTACGTACTTGGAATTGGCTTTTATTACGATAATGCCAAGGATCATCCATGCCAAGTGTTTTTCTCACTTCAATTGTTTCGAGTAAAGGTTTGGCATAACGCTCTAATGCTTGTATAACAATGTCTCGCTTTTCTATTAGCTGTTTTTCATAGGTCATATGCTGAAGCTGGCAGCCCCCGCACTCATTGTACACTGGGCAAGGTGCTTCCTGACGATGTTTTGAAGCTTTACGAATGGCTAATATCTCTGCTTCAGCAAAATTACGTTGTGTTTTTGTTACTTGAGCTGTGATCTCTTCACCAGGAATGGCTCCTTTTACAAATATCACATTACGTTTATAAAAACCTACACCTTCACCATTAATGCCTAGCCTTTTTATTGTTAGTGGGAATTTTTGTCCCACGGTCATTGTTGTTTGCTGCGTCAAACGTTCCACGTCCCTGCTCTATATTGTCATCTCCCCATTATAGCGAAGGAGCAGGCGATTGCAAAGCAACAGGGAAATCTTCATATTCTAATACTAAATCGTCAAGCGATAAGAACGTATAACCTTGCTTTTTAGCTTCTGCAATAAACATTGGTAATGCTTCCGCATTATCCTGTGCTACGGTATGCATTAAAATAACGGCACCAGGATGCAGTTGTTCCATAAGTGCATTATAAGCATAATCTGCCCCACGACGCTCATCCTTCATCCAATCCTTAAAGGCCACAGACCAGAAAATATGGCGATAACCTTCTGCATTACCCACCTCTAGCACTTTTGCATTAAAAATTCCTTCAGGTGGACGAGCATATGTTGTACGATCGATGCCTGTCAATTCACGTAACTTGCCATCGAACTTTTGCCATTCTGCACGCATGCCATCTGGTGAAAGTCGAGCCATATTTGGGTGACCATATGAGTGATTCCCGATAGTATGACCATCCTTCACCATGCGTTTCACTAAGTCGCTTGCACTGTCTAAGTAATGGCCTGTTAAAAAGAAAGTAGCAGGTACATTTTCTTTTTTCAATGTATCCAAAATATTTTCAGTAAAGCCGTTTTCATAGCCATTATCAAATGTTAAATAGGCAATTTTTTTATCTGCCTTCCCTTTATAAATCGCACCATATTTGTCAAGTAACTGATCGAGCTGTGCTCCTGCCTCTGCCTGCTCACCGTTTTTAGCACGTTTAAAGCCCCAATGGTGTTCATCAGAACCAGCAGCAAAAAATGGATTAAAGCTAATTCCTGCGGCAATAATAAAAGTAGCAATTACCGCACCAACAATATGTTGTTTCCACATAAAAACGCATCCTTTCTTTTTCATTAGAATGCGTAATTACTAAAAAAATTATCCAACTTAATTTTTTCTAATTTTGAGCCTTTAACAAATTTTCAAGTGCTTGCTTTAAATAAGGGTATTTAAATATAAAATGTTGTTGTTCTAATAGGGTTGGTAGCACTTGTTGTCCTTCTAAAACAAGTGTGCTTTGTTCGCCGAGAGCTAAACGCATCGCAAAGCTAGGAACAGGCAGCCAATGACGTCTGCCCATGACTTCGGCAATCGTTTGACCAAATTCCTTCATTCTCATAGGATGCGAGGCTGTTATATTAAATGGTCCATGAATATTTTCATTTGTAATAGCAAAATAAATAGCACGTGCTACATCTTCAATATGTACCCATGAAAGCCATTGCTCTCCAGAGCCGATCGTTCCACCTATATGCATTTGATAGGGCAATAGCATTGGTGGAAGTGCGCCACTTTTTCTACCTAAAATGACACCAAAACGTGCAAGAGCCACACGAATACCTAATGCTTCTGCTCGTTTCGCATGTCGCTCCCAATCGTGGACTGTAGAGCCTAAAAAATCAGTTGCGTAATCCGTAAAATCTTCATCATAGATGGCTTGTGTGGAAGTTGGGTATATACCAACTGCACTAGCATTGACAAGGACTTTTGGTTTTATCGTGAGCATGTCCATTATACGTATAATCTCTAATGTGGCATTCATTCTGCTCCAATAGATAGCTTTCTTTTGCTTTTTTGTCCAACGACCATTATTTAATGAAACACCTGCTAAATTCACAAAGGCATCTACACCTTCAAAGATTTCCAAAGCTTGCTCATGCTGATGTAGCCATTGAACATAGTGAACGCCATTTTCTAGCTTTGACTTATGACGCGTTAAGACAAAAATGTCGTGTCCGTTGTGCTGCAATAGCTGTATAAGAGCATTTCCAACAAAGCCAGTGCCACCTGCAATCACTATTTTCATAACAAGCACCTCTTTTCTCGAATAAAACGCTTACTTTTAAGTTTATCATGTAACCAAAAAGTAAACATCTTTAGGCATTAATTGCAGAGAAGGAAGTTTACCTGTGGAAGGGAAAAGAATGCCCGCGAACATAGGGAAATTAACCGTGCTAACAGTCAGATCCCCCATAAAGAAATGCTATAATGATAATAGTGAGGTGTTTGCTATGCATATGATTACGAAAATTGCACGTCAAAAAAACAATCCTGAACGCTATAATATCTATTTAAATGAAGAGTATGCTTTTCCGGTTGATGAAGCCATTCTCATTCAATTTGGTTTAACAAAGGGAAAAGTGCTCGATGAATTCGAAATTCAAGAGATTGCCTATGAAGATGAGATACGTAAGGCATTTAATAAGGGGTTAAACTTCCTTTCATATCAAATGCGAAGTGAGCATGAGGTTAAGAAAAAACTGCTCAACTTAGAATTTGGAGAAGCTGTAGTGTTAGAAGCAATCCAAAAGTTAAAATCCTATGGCTTTATTAATGATGAAAACTTTTCAAAGGCTCTGCTTGATACAAAGAAAGCTACTATGAAAAAAGGACCAAGAGCCATTAGACAAGACATGATCAAAAAAGGCATTGAGAAAAACTTGCAGGATGAGGTGCTTGCTACATATAGTTTTGAGGAACAAGTAAAACTGGCGAAGCAACTGGCAGAGAAAATTGTTCGAGCGGAGAGCAAGAAGACCCCAACTCAAATTAAGACCAAAATTCAGGATTACTTATTAAGAAAAGGGTATGCTTTCTCGATTGTTGAAGAGGTGCTTAGCCAAGTTGAGATAGGGCAGGATGATGACAACTGGCAGCAGCTACTTGATGCTCAAGGCGAAAAAGTTTGGAAAAAGTATTTATCGAAGTATACTGGTTATGAGCTAAAAATGAAGGTTAAACAGGCGCTCTATCAAAAGGGTTTTCCTATAGAAGTAATAGATCGTTTTATAGAAGAGAAGGAGAATGAAGAATGAGTGAAAAAAATTATGCAGCTATGTCTGAACATGAATTGCGAGAGGAAATTGCTTTTCTAAAAGAGAAAGCTCGAAAGGCAGAACAGCTAGGAATCATCAATGAGTTTGCTGTTTATGAACGCAAAGCTTTAATGGCTGCGGCTTATTTAGTGGATCTTGATACAATCGTTCCAGGAGAAATGTATCGTATTGATGGTTCAGATAATGAGTTTTTCCAAGTAGATTATTTGAAGGGACGCTTTGCCTGGGGTCATCGTTTAGGCGGAGACAAGTACCAAGAGGCACTACCAGTATCTATCCTTTCACCAGTAAGGGTGGGCAAATAAATGGATGAAAAAATTGAGAAACTAACACAAGAGTTACTTGCAAAGAATCCTCAGATGTCTGTTGGACGGGCACAGGTTTGGGTGGAGTTGTTATGGAGTGACTTTGAATCAACTGCCGCGAAAGCAGGGTATGATTATCGTGGGGCAGAGTATACAGAAAATCTTGTTCGTCAATTAATTGCTAGCTATGGTGATAAACTACATGCTTTTGCAGGGCGCAATCCGAAGTATATACATTTACTAGATGCTAGTGATGATATGGTTCAATAATAAAAACCCTGACCAATATTGGTCAGGGTTTACTGCTTAATTACTCGCACCAATTTGTAGTTTTTTCTGGAGCTTATCTTCTGTAAAGATCCAGCCTGTGTAAGACGTAATAATGTCATTCGCATCATTTAAATGTGCTACGGCAACGAAAGGATAGCGATTGTCACTACGGTAACGCAAATCGATTAACCTTACTTCTATTAAGCCGTTTTCAAGCTCGGAAATCTCCCATCGATACATAGGAGAGAAAGACACAAATGCAGCTAAGTTAGGATCTTTCATTGCAGCATCTACAAGCGCAGTTTTAGGCAAAGGCTTAATTTCGAATTTATCGTAAATATTAACAGTCCTTCCATAAGCACGGCCAACATAATAATGAGTTTTGGACTTTGCTGCGATTCGCCAGTGGAAGAAGCGCATAGTAGGTGCTACAATGACATATTCTTCATCTTGAATAGTATGATGCACCGCGTTTTTTACTGCTTTTTGCACAGCAAAACGCAAAATATAGTAAATCACGATAACCACGTACATGATACTGAATGTCCATACTGGATTTGTGCCAAATGCCCATAACACAATACCTACACAATGTAAGGTAAAAATGATGGGATCGAAGGTATTAATGACACCTAACGCAACCCATTTTCGAGAGAAAGGTCGAATTGCTTGTGTACCATACGCGTTAAAAATATCGACAAAAACATGAAGTGCAACAGCTAAAAATGTCCAAAGCCATAAATGTAACACATTCACATCTTGCAAAATCAGTGATAAAACAATTGTAATTAAAATTGGCCATAAAACTACAGCTGGTAGTGAGTGTGTAATTCCTCGATGATGTCTGATATAGATGGCGTTATTACGTAGTTTTAACACAGTGTCGACATCTGGAGCTTGTGAGCCAATAATTGTACCTGCCATTACTGCTGTAAAAGTCATTGAATGATTGGCTACTACAGGGTCAGCTAATGCAAGACCGCCAAGGGCAATACCCATAACGAAATGTGTACCTGAATCCAAAAATATCCACTCCTAGTATGCATTAAAATCGAGTACAATGTGCATACAACTTTATTTCGAACATAATAAAAGGTATATTGAAATATTCTGACACTCGTGCGTAAGCGACGATTATTGTCGATCTTCCACGAATATTCTTTTCTTCATTGTATACCCTTTTCATCATAAATTAAATCGTAAAAACAACGGAGGTCACTGTGAATTACCCATATGTAACAGAATTTCGACAATCATTAGTTGACTGGTTTAACACAGAGAAGCGTGATTTACCGTGGAGACACACAACAGATCCTTATAAAATTTGGGTATCTGAAGTGATGCTACAACAGACACGTGTCGACACAGTTATTCCTTATTACAATCGCTTTATGGAAAGTTTTCCAACATTAGATTTGCTTGCGGAAGCACCCCAAGAATACTTATTAAAGCATTGGGAAGGTCTTGGCTATTATTCTCGTGCTCGCAATTTACAAGCAGGTGCTCGTGAGGTTATAGAAAATTACGGTGGTATAGTACCTGACAATCGCCATGAAATATCTAAATTAAAAGGTGTTGGTCCCTATACTGCAGGTGCTATTTTAAGTATTGCCTATAATAAGCCTGAACATGCAGTTGACGGTAATGTTATGCGGGTTCTAAGTAGAGTGCTTGATATACATGAAGATATAGCTATTCCCAAAACGAAGAAAATTTTCGAAAGTGCGGTTGAGGAACTAATTGATCCTGATCATGCTTCATCGTTTAACCAGGGCTTAATGGAGCTGGGTGCACTTATTTGTACACCTACCTCTCCAAAATGTTTATTATGCCCAGTCAGAGAGTATTGCACAGCTTTTAATGAGGGAGAACCAGAAAAATTACCTGTCAAATCAAAAAAGATAAAAATGAAGCATCTCACATATGATGTTCTCGTATATGAAAATGACAAAGGACAATTTTTAATGCAACAACGTCCTGAGCAAGGCCTGCTAGCTAATCTATGGCAATTTCCAATGATTGATACAAGCCAATCTTCGGTAGAAAACTTTACAATGGAATATAAAGTAATTGTCCAAGCCAAACATGAATTACTTACATTTAAACATGTTTTTTCACATTTAACTTGGCATTTAAATAGCTATTATATAAAATGCGAATCGACTGAGCTAGGTGATTGGCTAAATCGTGAGCAAATAGAACTCTTACCGATGCCTGTGCCTATGCTAAAAATTTGGGATGAAGTAAAAAAGCAAACAGCAGGAAAATAAATCCTTCTTAAAATCATTGATTCATGAGCATAAAAGTCATCACCTCCGTACACAATAACTAGCGTGGAGGTGAATGAATGATGAAAAAACAAAACAACCAAAATTTCCAACCGAATAAAAACATGCAACGTCAAAGTGAAGAGTTTGGTTATGAAACGGACGTAAATGAAGTGCAAAAGCAAAATGCGAAAGCAGAGCAAAAGAAAGCTCCAGCTTCTGGCCGTTTCTCAAAAACTAACCAAGATCTAGGTGAGTAACACTTTGTAACTGCATAATTGCATTTACCTCTAAGGGGCTGTCTTAAATCCGAAAAGATGAAAAAGACAGCCCCTTTCAAATTGTTTAGGTAAGTAAATCGTTCGCTTAAAAGGAAATTCTCTATGGCATTAACTAAAAAATCCCATCAAAGCTGACATTATAATAAAATTCGCTTATAATTGACTAAATTTTATACAAATTCAAAATAGCGTAGTGAAATTTGTGGTTTTCTAACTACACCTTTCGCGTACACATTGCTATAATATACTAGAGACTGCTAGATTTAGGTAGCATAGACGAAAAGGTGGGCTAACAAAATGGCATTACCGGTAGAAGGAGAAACGATACAAATACATAGTTATAAGCACAATGGCCGTATCCACCGTGTTTGGCAAGAAACGATGGTTTTAAAAGGAACGAAAAATATCGTAATCGGTGCGAATGAACGGACACTTGTGACAGAATCCGATGGTCGTACATGGCTAACGAGAGAGCCCTCTATTTGCTACTTCCATGCGGAACACTGGTTTAACATCATCTGTATGCTACGTGAAGACGGTGTGTATTATTATTGCAATCTAAGCTCACCATTTGTTTTCGATAATAATGCCATTAAATATATCGACTATGATTTAGATATTAAAGTTTTTCCTGACATGTCTTATACCCTTTTAGACGAGGATGAATATGAGCTCCATCGTAAGGAAATGTCTTATCCTGATGTCATAGATAAGATTTTAAAGCGCAATGTCGATAAATTAATAAGCTGGATTCAACAAAAAAGAGGACCATTTGCACCCGATTTCATCGATGTCTGGACAAATCGTTACAAGTTCCAGCTTGATATGCAGTCAGATGATCAATCATGACACCTATTAGTTTAACTAATAGGTGTTTTTTTATTGGAGGGAACAGAGTGTTGTTAAGGTAAAGGTAAAATAGTTCGCTATAAAGTCATCATAACTGTATTTTAATCAAAATATTGCTATAATACTTAGGGCATTCATCTTCGAATGTCTGTTTCTTTTTGTAAGGATGTGATGATAAATTGGGAAGCATTAAGCGATATATGCGCTTTGTTAAACCATATACATGGGAAATTATTTTAACGATTATCATTGGTATAGTAAAATTTGCTATTCCACTATTTATTCCACTGCTCATTAAGATTGTGCTAGACGATATTATTGCAGCAGATGACTTAACAGATGTAGAAAAAACAAAAGAACTATTTTATTGGCTAGGTGGAACTATTATTGTGTTCTTTATTATCCGTCCACCTATTGAGTATTATCGACAATATTTTGCACAACACGTAAGCAACAAGGTACTATTTGATATTCGTAAGGAAATTTATGCACATTTACAGCGTTTAAGCTTAAGGTATTATGCCAATACACGGGCAGGGGATGTTATTTCAAGGGTAATTAATGACGTTGAACAAACAAAAACCTTTGTCATGACGGGGTTAATGAATGTTTGGTTAGATTTGGCGACGATTGTAATTGCGATTGCCATTATGCTAACCATGGATGTGAAGCTAACACTAGTAGCGTTGGTCGCATTTCCATTTTATGCTTTCAGTGTGAAATACTTCTTTGGCAAATTGAGAGATTTGACACGGAAACGTTCCCAAGCACTTGCAGGTGTACAAAGCTATTTACATGAACGTGTAGCTGGTATGAGCATTATTAAAAGCTTTACTTTAGAAAAGCATGAGCAAAAATTGTTCGATTCAGCAAACGGTGAGTTTTTAGAAAAAGCGCTTGATCAAACAAAGTGGAACGCAAAATCATTTGCTGTCGTGAATACCATTACAGATGTAGCGCCATTACTAGTTATAGCCTATGCGGGCTATCAAGTAATAAATGGGTCACTTTCAGTTGGAACAATGGTTGCTTTTATTGCTTATATTGAACGTTTATATGGCCCACTTCGTCGACTTGTTAGCTCGTCCACAACTTTAACACAGTCAATCGCTTCAATGGATCGAATGTTCGATTTAATAGATGAACCTTATGAAGTGAAGGATAAGGACTATGCTGGTGAACTCCCACGTGCAAATGGGCAGGTTCGCTTTCACAATGTATCCTTCCAATATGAAGAAACTGGCTCACCTATTATAGATGCTATCGATTTAACGATAAATCCTGGGGAGACTGTTGCCTTTGTAGGGATGAGTGGTGGTGGTAAGTCAACGATTATCAGTTTAATTCCTCGCTTTTATGATACAACAAGCGGGCAAGTGACCATTGATGGAAAAGATGTACGGGATGTCACTTTACATTCCTTACGATCTCAAATTGGTATTGTCCTGCAAGATAATATACTTTTTAGTGATTCTGTCAAAGAGAATATCTTAATGGGGAGACCAGATGCAACAGATGCACAAGTCATCGAAGCAGCGAAAGCGGCTAATGCCCATGACTTTATTATGAGTCTACCTAATGGTTATGACACAAAGGTTGGAGAAAGAGGAGTAAAGCTCTCTGGCGGACAAAAACAACGAGTTGCCATTGCGCGTGTATTTTTAAAAAATCCCCCAATTCTAATCCTGGACGAGGCTACTTCTGCATTAGATCTAGAAAGTGAAGCACTGATTCAAGAATCATTAGACAAGCTTGCTCATGAACGAACAACTATTATTATTGCGCACCGTCTTTCTACAATTACCCATGCTGACAAGATTTTCGTCATCGATCATGGTCAATTAATCGAAAGTGGAACACATGAACAGTTAATGGACAGTCAAGGAACATATTATAATTTATTCCAAGTACAGCACTTAGATTAAAATTTTCCGAAAATTACACGGTTTAAGAAATTTTTTCAAAAAAAGTCTTTCATTTATTCGAAAATGGAAGGCTATTTTTTTTTGAAAAATGTAAAAAACTATCTCTTTATAAGATTTTATTATTATGGAAGGCGATTATTGTAGAAATTCTATGTAATTTGCAGAATATTAATGATTGAAAGAGCAATGATTTTTAGTTAGAATTATCTGAAAATAAGGAATTTAACGAAAGTTATAGTATTCTATTAATATTATTATACATTTAAGTAAAATATAGGTAGAGTGAGGCGTTACACATGAGGAAAAAACTACTAGAAATAAAAGGTTTGAAAACAACCTTTTTCACAGATAATGGGCAAATTCCTGCTGTAGACGATATCGATTTTTCTGTCCATGAAGGGGAAATTTTAGGGATTGTAGGAGAATCGGGAAGTGGTAAAAGTGTTACGTCGCTGTCCATCATGGGATTAATTCCATCACCACCAGGTAAAATAACGGGTGGAGAAATTTTGCTAGATGGCAAAAATATTGCTAAATGTACGGATAAACAAATGCAAAAAATACGTGGAAAAGACATTGCAATGATTTTCCAAGAGCCAATGACTTCGCTAAACCCTTTGTTCACGATTGGTGACCAGTTAAAGGAGGCTATATTAATCCATAATCCAAAATGGTCGAAAAAGGAAGCGTTTGCAAGAGCAGTTGAAATCATGAAATTAGTGGGTCTACCACGTGCTGAGGAATTGCTAAAGGACTACCCACATCAGCTGTCTGGCGGTATGCGTCAACGTGTGATGATTGCTATGGCACTTGTCTGTGACCCTCAAGTATTGATTGCGGATGAGCCTACAACTGCATTGGATGTTACAATACAAGCCCAAATTTTACAGCTTATGAAAGACTTAAATAAACGATTGAATACAGCTGTGTTGTTAATTACACATGATCTGGGGGTTGTCGCGGAAACCTGTGAGCGAGTGATTGTTATGTATGCAGGACAAATAGTGGAAGAGGCGCCGATTCATGAAATTTTCACTAATCCTAAACATCCCTATACACAAGGGCTTATTCAATCAGTACCTGACATGCGTTATAAAAAGGAAAATTTATACTCCATTCCTGGAAGTGTACCGAAACCAGGGAGTATTCAGGTAGGCTGTCGTTTTGCAGCACGCTGTCAATATGCAATGGAACGTTGTTTACAGGAAACACCACCTTTATTTGAAGCAGCAGAGAATCATAAATCGAGATGTTTTTTACTAGAAAAGCAGGAGGTGGAGCAACGTGTCGAAAGCGTTATTAAAGGTTGAGGGGTTAAAAAAATATTTTCCGATTCGAAAAGGAGTCCTTAATTCACATGCCGGGGATGTAAAGGCTGTAGATGATGTTTCCTTTGAAGTATTTGAAGGAGAAACATTAGGAATTGTTGGCGAATCAGGCTGTGGTAAATCCACAACGGGTCGCTTATTAATGCGTTTACTAGAGCCCACTGGAGGCAAGATAGAATTCGCAGGCGAAATGATTTCAGAATTATCCAATAATGAAATGAGGAAGGCACGTAGAGATATTCAAATGATTTTTCAGGATCCCTATGCCTCACTAAATCCTCGCCATAACATCGGCAAAATTTTAGAGGAGCCTCTTATTGTTCATGGGATAGGTAATGCCAAAGAGCGAAAACAAAAAGTGTTGGAGCTACTTGAGATTGTTGGATTGAATGAATATCATATCAAGCGCTATCCGCATCAATTTAGTGGAGGACAAAGGCAACGTATTGGCATTGCTAGAGCCCTGATGACCAATCCACGCTTAATTATTGCGGACGAGCCAGTATCTGCACTTGATGTATCCATCCAGGCACAGGTTTTGAATTTATTGCAAAAGCTGCAAAAGGATTTAAGGCTAACTTATATTTTTATTTCCCATGATTTAGGGGTTGTGCGTCATATTAGTAATCGAGTTGGCGTTATGTATTTAGGTAAATTAGTTGAGCTGACAGCGAGTGAGGATTTATATGCTGAACCGCTTCATCCATATACACAAGCACTTTTATCTTCGGTTCCTGTTCCAGATCCTACGTTTGAACGGGAACAGATCATCATTTCTGGAGATATTCCAAGTGCATCAAACCCGCCAAGCGGTTGTACTTTCCATACGAGATGTCCGTTTAAAAAGGATCAGTGCTCACAGGTAGTACCTAAAATGCAAGAAGTGAAACCAGGTCATTATGTTGCTTGCCATCTTTACGAGGCACTCCAACATTAAATGATATAAAAACTCATAGGGGGAAATTCGATGAAGAAAAAGAAGTTTTGGACTTTAGGTGTAATGCTACTCCTTATTCTCTCGACAATCTTAGCAGCTTGTGGCGGCTCAGATACTAAGGATACGGGTAGTAAAGATACTTCAACTGGTGGCGATACAGCTAGCAGTGGAGAACCAAAAATTTTAGTGTATGGTCGTGGTGGAGATTCTGTAGCACTTGACCCTGCTGTTGTTACAGACGGTGAATCCTTCACGGTGACAGCTAATATTTATGAAACACTTGTAAACTTTGGAGAGCGAGATGTAACAATTCAACCAGGCTTAGCTAAATCATGGGAGGCATCAGAGGATGGTTTAACGTATACTTTCCAGCTACAAGAAGGTGTGAAATTCCATGATGGCACAGATTTCAATGCTGAGGCTGTTGTTAAAAATATTGAACGTTGGAAAACAGGTGCAGATAAACACCCTTACTTTAGTTCGCAATTTGTCGTTGGTGACAAGCAAGTAATTGAATCAGTAACTGCAGAGGGAGACTACACAGTTGTCTTTAAGTTAAGCCAACCTCAAGCACCATTCCTGAAAAATTTAGCAATGTCTCCATTTGCGATTGCTTCTCCAACAGCATTTGAAGCAGATGAAGAAGGTTTATCTGCAAATCCTGTAGGAACAGGTCCATTCAAATTTGTTAGCTGGGTACGTAATGATGCAATCACAATTGAGAAAAACCCAGATTACTATATTGATGGCTATCCTAAATTAGATAAAGTAATTTATCGTTCTATTCCAGAAAACTCAGCACGTTTAAATGATTTATTAGCAGGCAATATTGATGTAGCTGATGGCTTAAGCCCATCTGATAAAGCAACAATCGAAGGCGATGCAAATTTACAGTTAATCGAACGTCCATCTATGAACGTTGGTTACCTTGGTTTAACTGTTACACGTCCTCCTTTTGATAATGTAAAAGTGCGTCAAGCAGTCAACTATGCAATTGATAAACAAGCATTAGTAGATGCATTTTATGAAGGGCTAGCTGAGCCAGCGAAAAACCCAATGCCACCAGTAATTTCTGGTTATAACGATGAAGTGACAGGCTATACGTATGATCCTGAAAAAGCGAAAGCATTACTTGCTGAAGCAGGCTACGATGGCAAGGAAATTGAGCTATGGGCAATGCCAGTACCACGTCCATACATGCCAGACGGACAAAAAGTGGCTGAAGCGATTCAAAAGAACTTAGAAGACGTGGGTATTAAATCTAAAATTGTGTCATTTGAATGGGCTACGTATTTAGAAAAAGCTCAAAACGGTGAAGCGGATGCATTCCTACTTGGCTGGACAGGCGATAATGGGGATGCGGATAACTTCCTATACACGTTATTAGACGGCGATAATATTGGTTCTAATAACTATACGTTCTATGATAATCCAGAATTACACAAGATATTAACAGCTGCTCAAACTGAGATTGATGAAGACAAGCGTAATGAACTTTATAAGCAAGCTCAAGTAATTATTTCTGAGGATGCTCCATGGGTTCCACTTGCTCACTCTATTCCAATTTTAGCTGCTAACAAGAAAGTTACAAATTACATTGCGCATCCTACTGGTTCTGACCGTTTAGATGCAGTAGATATTCAATAGTAAATTTCATCATTTTTAATTGAACAAAGGAATGTGAAGAATCTGCTTGCTTTTCTGCGGGTAAGCCGTGGAAATCTCGCAGATTCTTTTCAAGTAAAGATAATGATTATTTCCTGTATGAAAGAATTCAACTAAACATTCAAAACCGTTTAGTGAAGGCTCAACCTTTCAACAGTATATAAAGACTTCACAGTAGATTATGAAAATCATAGAGAGGTGATGAAAATGCTTCACTATATGGGGAGACGTTTACTTCAACTAATCCCAGTTTTGCTTGGAATGACTTTTATCGTCTTTATGTTGATACGGGCAATTCCTGGAAATCCAGCACAGGTTATTTTAGGACAACAGGCAACAAAAGAGGCGGTCGAGGCGTTAAACGCAAGTTTAGGATTAGATAAGCCGTGGTATACACAATATTTTAGTTACTTAGCAGGTATTTTTCAGGGAGATTTAGGGGTTTCCCTACGTACGAAACTACCTGTATCAGAAGAAATTTTCCCATACTTAGCAGCAACAGCCGAACTTGCACTATTTGCGATGATCATTGCGATTGTTATTGGTGTGAATGCGGGCATTATTTCTGCGTGGTTCCAAAATTCTTGGTTTGATTATACAGCAATGATTATAGCGTTAATCGGTGTATCTGTACCCGTGTTCTGGCTTGGATTGATGGAGCAATGGACATTTAGTAGTAAGCTTGGATGGCTGCCTACATCTGGTCGAGAAGATGTGCGAAATCCAATTACCGCCATAACCCATTTCTATTTATTGGATACGCTCATTCAAGGCCGCTTTGATCAATTCATCGAAGTCATAAAGCGATTAATATTACCAGGAGTAGCACTTGCAACGATTCCGATGGCTATCATTGCCAGAATCACAAGGTCCTCCATGCTGGAAGTTATGCGTTCAGATTATGTAAGGACTGCAAGAGCAAAAGGACAAAAAATGTTTATTGTTGTTTATAAGCATGCATTAAAGAATGCAGTTATTCCTGTGTTAACGGTAATTGGTCTACAAACTGGATTACTGCTAGGTGGTGCCATTTTAACAGAGACGATTTTTAGTTGGCCAGGAATTGGTCGTTATATTTATGATGCGATTGGCTTCAGGGATTATCCCGTTATTCAATCAGGTATTCTCGTCGTTGCATTTATTTTCATCATGATTAACTTAATCGTGGATTTACTGTACACAGTAGTCGACCCACGGATTAAATACAAATAGAAGGGAGTTGCAATGATGACTGGAGCAATCGATATAAAAAAAGAAGTATCACCGGTTCGAGAGAAGGCAGTAGGTCCATGGCTCGAAGGGTGGCGTAGTTTTAAAAAGAGTAAAGTATCCCTTGTTGGAGCAGGAATTGTTATATTTTTTATTATACTAGCTGTCATTGGTCCGTTCATTGCACCACAGGGCATCAATGAACAAGATTTAACGAAGCGTTTACTGGCACCATCCGCTGATCATTGGTTTGGAACGGATGATTTTGGACGGGATATTTTTTCGAGGATCATTCACGGTGCAAGGATTTCGCTATGGGTAGGCTTTTTCTCTGTTATTTTGTCCGTGATAATTGGTAGTTTACTTGGCATCATTGCAGGTTATTATGGAAAATGGATCGATACGATAATTTCACGTATTTTTGATATTATGCTAGCTTTCCCTAGTATGCTACTAGCGATTGCAGTAGTATCAGTGCTTGGTCCATCTTTACAAAATGCATTAATCGCCATTGCTATTATTAACGTACCGAATTTTGGGCGCTTAATCCGTTCTAAGGTTTTAAGTGTCAAGGAAGAGGAATATATAGTAGCGGCAAAAGCAATTGGTATGCGTGATGCACGAATTCTATTTTCCCATATTTTGCCGAATTCCATAACCCCAATAATTGTACAGGGAACACTAGCAATTGCGACAGCCATTATTGAAGCGGCAGCATTAGGTTTCCTTGGGCTAGGGGCTCAAGCTCCAGCACCAGAATGGGGAAAAATGTTAGCGGATGCACGGAAGTTTTTATTAAATGCTCCGTGGACGATGATTTTCCCTGGTTTAGCTATTATGTTAACAGTTTTAGGCTTTAATCTAATGGGTGATGGACTACGAGATGCGCTGGATCCAAAAATGAAAAGCTAGTAAATAAGACAATAGCCTTCTACAAGTTAGAAGGTTTTTTTAGCTGCTTGGACCATTGGATATAAAAGGAACATTTTTACTACAAAAACGTTCTATAGTATAGAAAAAGACGTGAGGGGCTTTCAAAAATAAGAGAAAACACCTTTTCGGAGCCATTAATTGAATTTTTTGTCACGTTATTTTAGACTTAATTTAAGTAGAAATCTTTTAGCTTAGTAGATTATTGCTTACCATAAAATCTTTCGACTGAAATACATATTTTAGGAGGGTGTTAGAATTGGGGATTAATTTACAAAAAGGACAAAGAGTTGATTTAACAAAGGGTAACGCAGGATTAAATAAAATTAAAGTTGGTTTAGGGTGGGACCCTGTAGGCCAAGAGAAAAGTGGCGGCTTTTTAGGTGGTTTATTTTCTAGCAGAAATAGTGGCAGTGGCAGAAGTATCGACTGTGATGCTTCGGTATTAATGTTACAAGATGATAAGGTTGTAGCGGGTGACGATGTTGTTTATTTCGGAAAATTAACAAGTAGCTGCGGTTCTGTTCGACATTCAGGTGATAATTTAACAGGTGATGGTGATGGTGATGATGAGGTAATTACAATTGAACTATCGTCTGTACCTTCGCAATATAACAAGCTTGTGTTTGTTGTAAACATTTATGATGCGGCAGGTCGCAATCAACACTTTGGTATGATTCATAATGCATATATTCGTGTGTATGATGACAGGACAGGAAGCGAACTAATTCGCTATAATTTAACTGATAATTATTCGAATTTAACGACGTTAGTATGTGGAGAAATTTACCGTCATAATAACGAATGGAAATTTGCTGCGGTTGGTACGGGAACAAATGACATAAAGCTTGGCGACGTTGTTCGAAGATATCAATAAATAATTGACTAAATAGGAGGAATAAAAATTATGGGCATTTCACTACAAAAAGGTCAAAAGGTAGATTTAACTAAAACAAATCCAGGATTAACGAATGTGGTTGTAGGTTTAGGCTGGGATACAAATAAATATGATGGTGGTCATGATTTTGACTTAGACTCCTCTGTGTTTTTACTTGCTGATACAGGTAAAGTTGCAGATCAAAATGATTTTATTTTTTATAACAACACTACAGGTGGCAATGGTTCAGTTGAGCATTCAGGCGATAATTTAACAGGTGTAGGCGAAGGTGACGATGAAGTGGTGAAAGTGGCATTAACTCAAGTACCTGCTCATGTTCAGCGACTAGCCTTCACAGTAACCATTCATGATGCAGAGTCTCGCAGTCAAAACTTCGGTATGGTGTCTAATGCCTATATTCGTATTATGAATGCTGCTTCCAACGAAGAAATTATTCGCTATGATTTAGGCGAGGACTTCAGTATTGAAACAGCTATTGTTGTAGGGGAATTATATCGTCATAACGGAGAATGGAAATTTAATGCGATTGGTGCAGGCTATCAAGGTGGCTTAGCTGCTTTATGTAATGATTATGGCTTAAGTGTAAACTAAAATTTCATCTTTGGACAGAAAGGGAGATTTTTGAATGGCTATACAATTAAGTAAAGGGCAACGTATTGATTTAACAAAGCAAGATCCAGGCTTAAATAGCATTGGCATTGGTTTAGGCTGGGATGTAAAGCAATTTGATGGTGGACAAGACTTTGACCTGGATGCATCTGTATTTTTACTAGATGCTTCAGGTAAATGTCGTAATGAACAGGACTTTATTTTCTATAATAATCTAGCCAGCCCAGACCAGTCTGTTGTCCATACGGGAGATAATCGTACAGGTGCAGGGGATGGGGATGATGAAAAAATTCTTGTCAACTTAAAGCAAGTATCACCTCAAATTGAAAAAATTGTAGTGACGGTTACTATTTACGATGCCGAGGGACGTCATCAAAACTTCGGGCAAGTCTTAAATGCCTATGTACGATTGACGAACGAAGAGTCGGGATCAGAGGTATTGCGTTACGATTTAGGTGAAGATTTCAGTATTGAAACGGCTGTAGTATTTTGTGAGCTGTACCGACATAATGGTGAGTGGAAATTTGCTGCAGTAGGTTCAGGTTACCAGGGTGGACTAGCTGCTTTAATCAATGCATATGGCCTACAGTAACTATGAGACGTAGGTGCATGGTGGAGGATCTGATGTGGATGTATTAAATGAGATATTAAATACATATGCACAGTTTTTAAACTAGCAGATGTAACAGGGGCTTATCGTAATACACTGAAAATGTGTGTTAGTATATTGGGGCTACCATCCTTCGCATGAAATTTTCGTTATTATTTTAATAGCTGCATTCTTATTGACATTTGTTATTTACAAGTTGAAGAAGAAAACAGCAGTGTAAACAAGGCACTGTATTAGTCTGTATGGAACAGGCTGATACAGTGCTTTTTTCACAAAAGGCATAGTTACTGGGGAGAGGATTAGATGCAACATTTTGCAACAGAAGCAGAGATGATTTTTTATAAGAAGCCACAGCCGTTTACAAAATGGGAAACGGCGGATATTTTGTCATATGCCCTAGGTGCGACTTTGTATATGCCAGCTTCCATGCCTACGATTGTGAGCTTGATCCGATCACAAAAATATAAGGAACTCACATCACTTGTCATTGATTTGGAGGATGCAGTTGGAGATGCAGAGTTAGTAGATTGTGAAGCTAAGCTGATAGAGGATATTAGTGAATTATATGCACTCTATCAGCAAAAACAGCTATTACTTCAGGAGCTCCCTTTACTTTTTGTTCGAGTACGTCATGTTGAGCAATTTCAAAGGCTAACAACTGTTTTAGGGAAAAAGCAAGAAATATTAACTGGCTATGTCTTTCCAAAGTTTACAGCAGAACAGGGTGCCCGTTATTTCGAGTTGCTTGAACAAACCATTTTAGAAAATGATTTAATTTTATATGGTATGCCAATTTTAGAAAGTCGTGAGGTACTATATAAGGAATCTCGCATGGAAGCGTTATTAGACATTAAAGCGGTTCTACATCAATACAAAGCCCGTGTATTAAATGTACGAATTGGTGCTACCGATTTTTGTGGTATTTACGGAATTCGCAGGCGTATGGATTCTACCATTTATGATATTAGTGTCATACGAGATTGTATTGCAGATATTGTCAATATCTTAGGTCGTGAGGAAGATGGTTTTATTATTTCTGGGCCTGTGTGGGAGTATTTTAATAATCAGCGTGTATTAAAGCCCGCGCTTAGAGTGACACCATTTAGTGAGAAAGGCGCGCTTGATACAAGGAAAGCGTTATTAGACGATTGTTTAGATGGATTAATGAAAGAAGTTTTAATGGATAAACAAAATGGCATAGTGGGAAAAACAATTATTCATCCGAGCCATATCCGTGTTGTGCATGCCCTGTATGCTATTTCGTATGAGGAATACTTAGATGCGCTAAGTATTATAGAAAATAATGATGGACAAAAAGGTGTTATGAAAAGTCACTATGCTAATAAAATGAATGAAATTAAGCCACATATGAGATGGGCACAACGGATTTTAAAACAGGCTCATGTCTATGGTGTTTATCATGAATCTGTCGATTTTGCCTCACTTTTATTACAGTCTGAAATAGGTGGTAGTGTATATGCAACAACAAATGAGTAAATTAAGCATTTTACCGAATTATTCAATTGATATTGAAATTACCTACAATCCCCATAATTTTGCGCTAACCGATTTGTTTAGAATGGCGGCTCGGATTAATAAGAAGAGACAATTTTTGTTTGTAAGCACGGTACTAGGCAAACATTTGGCTGTCCGTCCGCAAATCCCTTTACTGACAGGAACTCTTTTAGCAATGATGTATCAGCAGCATCTTACGGGACAAAAGGTAATGGCTTCGTCTGTCGTTAAAGCTTTAAAAGACGGAGCTAATTTGGATGAAGTACAAAAATCCATAGAAGGAACCCTAGAATTAACGGATGAAACATTGTTTATTGGCTTTGCTGAGACAGCAACAGCACTTGGACACGCAGTATTTAATGCCTTTCACTCGAATGCTATGTATATCCACACAACACGTGAAGTGTTGCCCGATTTTGAGCCATTTGTTACGTTTGAAGAAGAACATTCACATGCGACAAGCCATAGAATTTATACAGAGGAACCAGAATTTTTACTGCAAGCTAAGCGCATTGTGTTAATTGATGATGAGATTACTACTGGAAATACGGTCATTAATATTATTGAGACTTTAATACAGAAATTTCCTTTAGTGAGACAATATGCGGTACTATCTATTTTAGATTGGCGTTCCCAACAGCAGCAAACAATCTTTAAGCAATTAGAAGTACAATGGGGTATCTCTATAGAATTCATCTCCATTATGTGTGGGAATTTTAGCTGTTCAGGCATTCCAAGCTTAACCAGTACACAACCAAACTTACTAACACAGGTTGCACGAGATATGGACATTTGTCCGATTCAAGTATCTGTTGATCGCAAATTCTATCGTTCTGTTGCGGAGAATGGATTAATAAATAAGTACCCCTATTTACTAGCAACAGGGAGATTTATGCTCACGTCAAAACAGCATGTTGACCAAAAGCAAACGATACAAGCTATTGCTATGCAATTACAAGAGCTAAGAACAAATGGACCAGCGCTTGTTATTGGCACGGGTGAGTTCATGTATGTTCCTATGCAAATTGCCTCTTATTTAGGAAATGATGTTTATTTTCAGTCAACTACTCGTAGTCCAATCTATTGTACGGATGATTTAGGATATACGATTAACGATAAAATAGCCTTTGAAAGTCCAGAAAATAACGGGGTCACTAATTTTTTATACAATCTTCAAAGCCAGTCTTACACGGAACTTTTTTTCATAGTGGAACGTATAGCAAGTAAAGAGGTAGTTGCTCGTGTGGTAAAGGCATTACAAGAAGCCACTAACGCCAAAGTATATGTAATTAGTATGCATGAATTGGAGGTAGAACGATGATATCGACTTTGCGGCCAGATAAAATGGGGAGTTATGCACCAGAGGACGTTATTTTTTTATTGCGTGATATTGGAAGTGCATTCCTTGAAATGGATAATGAGAAACGTGAACAACTCATTCAATCGGGTATACATTATTCGGAAATGCTGCCAGTGGAGAAGCAACCATCGGATACCTACATGAATCTTTTTTATAAAGCGCTAGATGTTCATGCAGAAAGAATAGCAATCGCAGTTGGAGTAGTGGCAGAGCAAATCGTTGAAAATAGAGGATTAGAAAATTTAATTCTTGTGAGTTTAGCTCGTGCAGGTACACCCATTGGTATTTTAATCAAACGGTATATAGCCATGCATTATCATGTGAATGTTCCACATTACTCCATTTCTATACTGCGAGGTCGTGGGTTTGATGAAGCGGCAATTCGTTATATTTTGACACAGCATCCTCTAGGAAGTCTGCAATTTATTGATGGTTGGACAGGAAAAGGGGCAATTACCAATGAATTAATTCAATCCTGCCAAAAGTTTAATTTACGATATCAAGAACAGTTAAGTGCCGATTTAGCTGTTTTGGCTGATCCTGGCCATTGTGCAGCTATTTATGGAACTCGTGAGGATTTTTTAATACCATCTGCTTGTTTAAATTCCACTGTATCTGGATTAGTAAGTAGAACGGTATTAAATTTGCAGTTTATGGATGCAAACGATTTTCATGGTGCAAAATACTACAAAGAATTAGAGGCAATAGATGTCTCCAATCTGTACATAGAGCGTATCGTCACATGTTTTGAACAAGTACAGAGTAAAATTGTGCAACAAATTCAAGAGCAAGAAATCTCTCCAATTACATGGGAGGGTATGAAGTCCGTGCAAATAATTCAACGAGATTTTGGTATTGATAATATTCATTTCATTAAGCCAGGTGTTGGGGAAACGACAAGAGTTTTGCTGAGAAGGATACCTTGGAAGATTTTAATTAATCCACAGTACATGCATGAATTGAAACATATTTTATTATTAGCGCAGGAAAAAAATGTATTGATTGAAGAGTATTCGAATATGTCCTATGCATGTTGTGGTTTGATCAAAGAATTATAGAGGAGAATATGATGATATTATTTACATCTGATTTAGATAGAACCCTTATTTATTCTAAACGCATGATGGAGATGTTTCCGCCAGCTACAGAGACAATCGTCGTTGAACACAAGGACGAAACAGCAATGAGTATGATGACACAGGCAACAGCACCCCTATTGCAACAGGTACACCAACATACTTTATTTGTACCTGTTACGACAAGAGCTTTACATCAATATCAAAGAATCCATTTTATTCATGATTTATGCCCTGCTTTTGCAATTACAAGCAATGGGGGTACAATAGTAGAAATGGGTCAGCCATATGAAAAATGGACACAAACATTATCTAGACGTATTGAAGATTCCTCGATCCCTCGTATGGATATGCTAAAGCTATTTCAGACGATTAAATCTGATACATGGCTACAACGATCTCTGTATATAGATGATCTTTTTTATGTACATCATGTAGATATTGATATTTTACCATACGATGAATTACAAGCGATGATTCAAGAGTTTGATATGCATGGTTGGCATGTTCTGCTACAAGGAAAAAAATTGTATTTTATGCCCAAGGTGCTGACGAAGGAAGCGGCTATAGAATATATAAAAGAGTTCTGTACATACGATGTGCATATAGCAGCAGGTGATTCTATTATGGATTATGGCATGCTTGCAATGGCTGATTTAGGTTTTACACCAAATCATGGAGACTTAAAGGATAAACAGCCAAAGTTTTTACAAAATACAACTTACTCGCCTCACAATGGTGAAGCATTTACAAAGAATTTATTGGAAACAGTTTTACAGATGGCATCACAACAAACGATCGTATAGATGTTCAAATATTTTTGTTGTCATTAGGTGAGACGTCCTATGACAAATGAATGCTTTAGCATAGGCTGAGGATGATTTTTAGGAGGTGCGTTTGTATGCAAACAATCACAATTAAATCAGTGTTGGAGCGTCATCCTGATGATTGGCTACAGGCGTTTCAAGATACACCAAAGGATCGTGCATTTTATGAAACAACAGAGCAGCAAGTGAGCTTTAGTAGAATTGCTGTTCGTGTATTGGGCGTACCAATCGAAGAAGATGATTATTTCAATTCATTATTTACATTGTCACAGAACACTAACATCCATATTTTAAGTGAAGAATTAAATAAACATATTGAACCAAAAGACTTTCAGGCAATACAAACAATCCTTTCGCAGCATCAACAAACTCCACAAGGTCTATCTATTAATCGTTTAGTGGCAATGATGTATGGTTATCAATTAATTCCTAAGCATGATGACAGTGTAATGAATCGCCATTTACAGTTAGCAACCATTAAAGTAGTAGAGCTCTTTCAAAAACAGCAATCATTAGGTTTACTAGCAAATGACTTTCGCCGTTTTCTAATTGATATGGTGAAATGGCTAAAAAACCATTGGATTCTATGGACAAAATCCATGAAACCAACAGACGATTTTCCTAAAGTAGTTTGGTATGGGGAAGCAACTCTAAGTCAGCGCTATTTCTTATTGTTATTAATGGAGCTCGGTTGTGATGTGTTAATTTTTCATCCAGCTAAAATAGATGAATTTGCTGAGATTGATCCTAATGATACTTTCTCTATCACATATGCGTATACCAATCAAACAACTTTACAGCCATTTCCTGATAAGTTGCGTGATCGGCAGGCAACGGTTGGATATCGATCTAGTCAGCATTTTGAGCAATTAATGCATGATCAGCAATCAGGTGTCTATAAGCCTTGGCAGTTTAAAGATTTTATGCCACGCTCCTTAACATTACGGATGACATATGATGATATTTTTATTTATGCAAAAGAGAAAGCTTTGGTTCGACCACAGTTTGAAGTAATTGGGGATGAGATTGTCATTCCAGTCATATTTGCCAAAATTAGTGGGGTTTCGAGCAGACGGGAAGAATACTGGTATTATATGCATCAGTTATTAGCAAATCCGCAAACTGTTTTTGTCCAAAAATTCCCCTATGCACCAACGAGTAGAGCCAATTTTCACTTTCACTATAAGCATTGCCTAGTAAATGGAGAACTATCAGTAGAGCGTATTATGCAAAGTGATTGGTGGCAATACGGTGAGTTAACATTGGAGCTACAGCGTGCGATTGCACACACGATAAAAACTTCCTGTGAGCAGCCCATGTTGAAACAGCAGCCAAATGAGACCTTATATGATTTACAGTTATTTTTATTTAAACAAATGTCGATGATTCCACAGGAGATCCTAAGATTACTACAAAGCTTTGACTATTCCCAAGAGGTACCGAAGCTGGTATTATACCAAGCACCTCAACAACCAGCTTTATCACGTGAAGATATAGCGTTATTGGCCTTTTTAAATCGATTTGGTGTGGATATTGTTTTTTATAATCCGACAGGACAACTAGATTTAGAAAAGCATTTGCAAGAGGATAGTTATGATGTACACCGTTTAGAGCATATGCTGTTTGACTTGCACTATGAAGAACCAAAGCCACAGAAAACTGCACCCGACAAAATCATAAAAAAACTCTTTAATCGTTTTTTCTGATGATAGGAAGGAGGCGGCACGAATGTCGAATAACTCGTTGACGCTGAAGCAGCTGACACTGGAAACAGCAGAAGCCTTCAAAGAACAGTTAAGGGATCATGCAGAGGTACGGCAAATTGCCAATCAAATCAATATAAAAAATCAGATAGAGCTATTAGCTTTGGGAAAAGAGCCGTCTACAAAATTAGCTACTTTTGCAGATCAAATTTTAGCCATCATCACCCAGTCAACAACTTTCGAATCAAATGAATTATTTAAGCAGCTTGAAGCCCTTATGCAGACATTCGACAAACAAGATTTTACAGAGCAAAAGGGCTTTTTTAAAAAGCTGTTTGCACGTAAGACCAAAAATGATGGCGATTTATTTACGAAATATAATGGACTGGGGAGAGATATTGAGAAAATCCATTATCAATTTGTACTGATGGAAGAGGAATTAGCAAAGGATAACCGAGTACTTGCACGCTTATATCAAGAAGACCTCATGTACTATCTTGAGCTAGAAAAGTATATCGTAGCAACTGACATGAAGCTTCATGAGGTCCAAACAACATTGATTCCGATGTATGAAAAACAGAGTGAAGCAGGAAATCAGCTGGCGAAAATGGAGCTAAATCGTTTGCAAGGTATTGCAGAGATGCTCCAGCAAAAAATAGATGACTTAGAAAAATCGCGTATGGTGGCTATTATCACAGCCCCTCAAATCGATATGCTACGTAATGGTAACAGTGAATTGATGGAACAAATTAATGGGGCTTTTGTTAAAACCATTCCTGTTTTTAAAATGGGTTTGATGAATGCAGTTAATGAAAGACGTCAACAATTACAAAGTCAATCAGCCTCTGCCTTTGAAGATCGTATGAGGCAATTTGGGGGAGCTAGCAAGGAAGCGGTGCAATTAAGTACTGCCATGGCTCAACAATCCAACACTACCAAGACTCTTGAAGAAATGTGGGATACTATTGTATCAGGCATTGCCAATTATCAGCATTTACGTGCTGAACAAACGGTCAAACGCCAACAAGCAGAGCAACAATTGCTAACATTGCGTTCTTAGCTCCTTTCCTCTAAGTAGATTACTACTTGGAGGTTTTTTGTATAAAAAAAGCCGACAGACTTATCTTATTCAATGGGTGATCAAAATCCCACTGAATCAAGGTAATCTGTCGCCAAAATGTTAGCTATATGAATTCTTCTTCAAATTCTACATTGATTTCATGTCCATGATAGCTTTGGTAAGAAACAATAAGTGTATCAAGATGTTCTAAGTTTTCCTCATAATCTAAAATACGCGATAAAATATAGAGTAGGTGATAGCTAGAAAACTCCGTATCGCCTTCTTCACGAGCAAAGTTGATTTGCTTGATGAAAATTTCCATCAGCTCATTACGTTGGACATAGTCAATGCTTTTACTCCACTCCGAATGCTCAGGCTTTAGCTTCCCTGTATATTTTAAGAGCAATTGCTCATGGTACGTTAGCAAGGAATCAAGTCTCTCCTGAATCATTAAATGAAATTGGGTAGGGAGCTGAGCTAATTCATTTTCGTGATTATGCAAACGCTGTAGCAATTCCAAGCTTTTCTTGGAAGTTAAAATCATTTGACGATAGACTACTAGTTTGCGAGCTTTGACATATTTTTTATTTTTAAAGTAATTACGCTCTTCCTTATATAAATCATACAGCGTATCCACTCGTAGCATACGGTTTTTAAACTTACTTAATGCTGTTTTTGTGGATGTATGCTCAGAAGCTTGCCGTACAGCCAGTCGTGTCCAACGAATAATATCATCTTGTAAAATATAAATTTTGCGAAATAGTTTTACCTCGTATTTAGGTGGTAAGAACACAAGATTTACGACAAATGCTGCTAATACCCCAACTAATATCGTAACAAAGCGTATCAAACCAAATGTTAAAAAGTCATCCCCTTGAAATTCCATAATAGCTACAACTGAAACCAACGCTAGCGAAAGTGATTTTTCGAGTCTAAACTTTAACATTAAACCAATAGCTATTATGACAGCTATACCAATGGCAACGACATGGTGTCCAAAAAGCAAGCCGAAAATGACGGCAATTGTCGCACCTATAATATTCGCTTGTACTTGCTCCACAATGGTTTGGTAAGAACGATAAATAGAAGGCTGAATAGCAAAAATAGCTGCAATTCCAGCAAAAACAGGTGAAGGTAGTTTTAACAACTCTGCAATAAATAATGCAAATACGATAGCTACACCAGTTTTAAATACACGGGCACCTAATTTCATAAAGATGTCCTTTCTGTCTAATATTTTTTAGCTTCTTTACATTATAGAAGGAAGTGCTCATAAAATACATAGATTTGCATGGATGAATAAGAAAAAGGCGACTTCTACTTGCAAGTCGCCTTTTTCTTGTCAAGATTACAATTGAGAAAACGCAATATCTACTGCTTCAATTGTTTCCTGAATGTCTGCTTCTGTATGCTCAGTTGTTAAGAACCATGCTTCATATTTTGAAGGAGCTAGATTAATACCTTGCTCAAGCATGTGTTTAAAGAAGCGTCCAAATATTTCACCATCAGAGTTTTCAGCTTGCTCATAGTTTTCTACCTTCACATCTGTAAAGTAAATAGTAAGCGCTCCTTTAAGTCGATTTAACGTGATGGTTACACCATGTTTTTTAGCAGCAGCTAAAATACCTTCTTCTAAAATTGCGCCTAATCTATCCATTTCCTCATATATACCTGGTGTTTGTAGTACTTCTAGGCAAGCAATACCCGCTTGCATAGATGCAGGATTTCCAGCCATCGTACCCGCTTGGTATGCTGGGCCGAGTGGTGCAACAGTATCCATAATCTCTTTACGTCCGCCATATGCACCGATTGGTAAACCACCACCAATAACTTTACCAAGTGCAGTTAGATCAGGTGTTAGGCCAAGTAAATTTTGAGCGCCACCATAGTGGAAGCGGAAGGCCGTGATGACTTCATCGTAAATCGTTAGGGCCCCTTTTTCCTTTGCTATAGCATGTACTAATTCAAGAAAGCCTGGCTTTGGTTCAACGATACCGAAGTTTCCTACTATTGGCTCGATTAAAATAGCTGCAATCTCCTCGCCCCATTTATCCATGGCTTCTGTAAAGGCTTCAGGGTTATTAAAAGGTACAGTAATAACTTCTTCAGCAGTCGAAGTTGTCACGCCCGCTGAATCTGGTGTTCCTAATGTTGCTGGACCTGATCCTGCAGCCACTAATACTAAATCAAAGTGCCCGTGGTAGCAACCAGCAAATTTCATGATTTTTGTACGTCCTGTATAGGCACGTGCCACACGAATCGTTGTCATAACAGCTTCTGTACCAGAGTTGTTAAAACGTACTTTATCCATCGACGGAATGGCTTCTTTTAACATTTTTGCGAAAGTAACTTCATACTCAGTCGGCGTCCCAAACAATGTACCATTTTCAGCTGCGTGCGTAATGGCCTTTGCAATATGAGGATGACCATGACCAGTAACGATTGGACCATATGCTGCTAGATAGTCGATATAACGATTGCCATCTACATCCCAAAAATAAGCGCCTTTTCCTCGCGCCATGGATACAGGAGAACCGCCACCTACTGCTTTATATGAACGAGAAGGGCTGTTTACACCACCAACAATATGCTGTAATGCCTCTTCATGTATTGCTTCAGATTTTGCATGATTCATAGAATTGCCTCCTAACTTTTTATACGTAATCTATTGTAGACCTATCGGTGTAAGAAATCCAAAGAAATTAAGGGATATGACTTGATTTGTTACTTAGAGTAAAATAGGACCTACAGAGGAGGAGATTGTATGACATTACTAGAAGGACAAAAGGCGCCGGATTTTTCTCTATTGAACGAAAAGGGCGAGATGGTGCATTTAGCTGATTTTAAAGGAAAAAATGTTATTTTATACTTTTACCCAAAGGATATGACACCAGGCTGCACGACGGAGGCATGTGATTTTCGCGATAAGTTTGAGGACTTCAGTCATTTAAATGCTGTTGTTCTGGGTGTTAGCCCAGATAACGCAAGCAAGCATACAAAATTTATTGATAAGCATGGTTTGCCATTTTCATTATTAGTGGATGAGGACCATGCTATTGCTGAAGCTTATGATGTATGGGTTTTAAAGAAAATGTATGGACGTGAATATATGGGCATAGAGCGTTCAACGTTTTTAATTGATGCTGAGGGGAAGCTTGTAAAAGCTTGGCGCAAAGTTCGAGTGAAAAATCATATTGAAGAAGTATATGCTTATTTAGCAGAACAGGAGGCAAAACAATGAGAATCTATTTTACATTTGAACCTAGACCAGATTTACGAGAACCATTAGTAGCAGAATTTCCACAGCTTGAATTTATCTTTGAAAAGAGCATATCAAATGAAGAGCTTCAACAAGCGGATGTATTAGTTACATATGGTGAAGATTTAACAGAAGAGAGTATTCAATCTGCGACAAAGCTAAAATGGATTTTTGTTGCATCGGCAGGTATAGAAAGAATGCCAGCTCAGGCTATTATTGAACGCAGGATTCTAGTTTCAAATGTTCGTGGCATTCATAAAACGCCCATGGCTGAATCGATTCTTGCTCATATTTTAGCCATTAAACGAGCTTTGCCTTGGATGTATGAGCAGCAAAAGAAAAATGAATGGTCGAAAAAAACGCAACAAACTGAATTACGAGATAGTACGGCACTTATTTTGGGGCCAGGTGCCATTGGTTCGGAAGTTGGGCGTTTATTGCAAGCTTTTGGTGTTACAACAATTGGCTGTAATCGCTCTGGTAAAGAAGCGGCCTATATGAATACGATGATTAGTTTTACCAATTTGAAAGAAGCACTACCTCTTGCAGATATCGTTATTTCTGTATTACCAAAAACAACAGAAACGACCAATTTATTAAAAGAAGAGCATTTTGTTGCGATGAAAAACAATGCGATCTTCATGAATTTTGGTCGAGGTAATTTAGTTGATGAAACCGTACTCATTCAAGCGATTGAAAGAAAGCAAATAGGACACGCAGTTTTAGATGTATTTGAAGAGGAGCCTCTGACATCCGACAATCCATTATGGACATTACCAAATGTTATAGTATCACCTCATGTATCCAGTCATTCTTCTCGTTATGTTGAGCGTAGCTTAGAAATTTTCAAGCCAAGCCTAACAAAATGGCTAAAGGGTGACACGGATTTAGAAAATGTTATGGATTTATCAAGAGGATATTAAGGAAAAAACCATTGATTTATTGAGGATAAGCAATGTGTGATTGTTGACGAAGTAGTACGAATTGGATACACTATTTATAACAATTATAAATTAATAATACTTATGGAAGAGGTGCATGACGATGTCTGCAACGCATTTACAAGATGCACTGGACACGTTGAAAACAACTGGTGTACGTATTACTCCTCAGCGTCATGCTATTTTGGAATATCTAATTCAATCAATGGCACATCCTACTGCCGATGAAATTTATAAAGCTCTTGAGGGTAAGTTCCCTAATATGAGTGTAGCGACTGTTTATAACAACCTGCGTGTATTTCGTGAAGTAGGTCTTGTGAAAGAGCTAACTTACGGGGATGCTTCAAGTCGCTTTGATTTCGTGACAAACGATCATTACCATATGATTTGTGAATGCTGTGGTAAGATCGTCGATTTCCATTATCCTGGACTCGACGAAATAGAGCATTTTGCATCACAGGTAACAGGCTTTGATGTGCATTCGCATCGCTTAGAGATATACGGCACTTGTCCATCATGTAAAGTTGCTACTGCTAAAGTACAATAAAAATCCTAGCTCTTAAAAAGGGCTAGGATTTTTTTGTTTTATTATAGGATTGATCGAACTCTTTACCTTCTAGAGTAGGATCAAGTGTTAATGGCTCATTGCAGTACATGCACATATCTACTCGGCCTAAAACCTTTGTATGTTTATGGCAATTAGGACACTCTACTTGAATAGCTCTTGTTGACAGTAATCCGATCCACGCATATACAACTGTGCTACCGATAATACAAAGAACACCTAGTGACATGAAAATTAAAACTAATATCGGGCTGTTTTTAAAGAAAATGCCTCCGTACATGACAATAAAACCAAAAAAGATTAGTGCTAATGCGAATGAACGAATTTTATTAATTTTACTTTTATAAGGTTTCATATTTCATCTTGCCTCCCAATCTAAAATCTACTATAACATATAAGGGCAAAGTATTTTAGCTTTGAACTGAATGAAAGAAGGAATACTTTTAGAGTATGTCGAATTTTTAACGGAACAAAACAACCTATATGAATAAAGGAGGGCTGAACATGGAGCAAGTACTGCGTCCGATATATCAAGAACGTGCGAGTCAGTCGAATACATTAGGCGTAATTTTAGTGGAAAAGCGTGAAGAACAAAGTAACGTTACAGATACATTTGATACGGTTTTACTCATTATCGTAAAAGAAGCAGAGCAACCAGTCTTTTCAAAACATTACTTATATGAAGGAAATAAAATCGCTCTACATACTGTTACGGAGAAATTAATTCGAAAATGGTTACTCATCGGTTCAAATAGAAAGGTTGTTGATTGGATATTCTTCGGTAGAGTATTATTTGATCGGAATGAATTTCTGCATAAACTAAAAATAGAATTGCAGGAATTTCCGTATAGTGGTCGTAAAATTAAAACAGGTATTCAATTTTCAAAGTTAATTCGTCGCTATTTGGAGGGGAAAGAATACTTTGATAAAGGAAGTTACTTAGATGCTTATAATCACGTTGTGGATTCCCTACATCATCTAGGCCGCCTATCTATTATCGATAGTGGCCTGTATCCTGAAGTAACTGTTTGGGCACAGGTGAAAAAAATCGAGCCAGCCATCTATAAGCTGTATGAAGAGCTAGTGACAAGTAATGAGCCAATAGAAAAGCGCTTAGAATTGTTGTTTTTAGCAAGTGAGTTTTTAATCCACTCTCGTACACGAGATGGAGCACAGCATATATTAGAAGTCATGCAAACAAAAGAAATGTGGACTATTCAGGAATTACATGATCATCATGAACTTGTTAACTACTCAGTGGATTTAGAAGTGTTTGTTGAGTATCTAGTGGATAAAGGCTATATTCAAATTGAACCCATTGCAGCGAAAAATGATAGGATATTTCACCGTCATTACAAGGTAAATAAAGATGCTCTAGAAATGGGACAATGACTGTAGTATGCTTGTAATCGAGGTATCTAAAAAATACCTCGATATTTTTTTAGAAAAGTAGTTGACGAATAATATCTTAGTATTGTATTATATTAATTGTCGCTAAGACATAAACGAATAACTCAGAAAAACACAAAAAACTTTTTTAAAAAGTTGTTGACATGTTTTGAGTGAGATGTTAATATAAAGAAGTCGCTGAAAAACGACTTAAATAATGAACCTTGAAAACTGAACAAACAAAACGTAATCAATAAAGTTTTAAGTAGCTAGTTTTGCTAGTGAACAAAACAAAAATTTTGGACATCAAACATGATGCCAGCAAAACAATTTGAGCTAATCAAATTTCTTTTATGGAGAGTTTGATCCTGGCTCAGGACGAACGCTGGCGGCGTGCCTAATACATGCAAGTCGAGCGAACAGAAAAGGAGCTTGCTCCTTTGACGTTAGCGGCGGACGGGTGAGTAACACGTGGGCAACCTACCCTATAGTTTGGGATAACTCCGGGAAACCGGGGCTAATACCGAATAATCTCTTTTGCTTCATGGTGAAAGACTGAAAGACGGTTTCGGCTGTCGCTATAGGATGGGCCCGCGGCGCATTAGCTAGTTGGTGAGGTAACGGCTCACCAAGGCGACGATGCGTAGCCGACCTGAGAGGGTGATCGGCCACACTGGGACTGAGACACGGCCCAGACTCCTACGGGAGGCAGCAGTAGGGAATCTTCCACAATGGGCGAAAGCCTGATGGAGCAACGCCGCGTGAGTGAAGAAGGTTTTCGGATCGTAAAACTCTGTTGTAAGGGAAGAACAAGTACAGTAGTAACTGGCTGTACCTTGACGGTACCTTATTAGAAAGCCACGGCTAACTACGTGCCAGCAGCCGCGGTAATACGTAGGTGGCAAGCGTTGTCCGGAATTATTGGGCGTAAAGCGCGCGCAGGCGGTCCTTTAAGTCTGATGTGAAAGCCCACGGCTCAACCGTGGAGGGTCATTGGAAACTGGGGGACTTGAGTGCAGAAGAGGAAAGTGGAATTCCAAGTGTAGCGGTGAAATGCGTAGAGATTTGGAGGAACACCAGTGGCGAAGGCGACTTTCTGGTCTGTAACTGACGCTGAGGCGCGAAAGCGTGGGGAGCAAACAGGATTAGATACCCTGGTAGTCCACGCCGTAAACGATGAGTGCTAAGTGTTAGGGGGTTTCCGCCCCTTAGTGCTGCAGCTAACGCATTAAGCACTCCGCCTGGGGAGTACGGTCGCAAGACTGAAACTCAAAGGAATTGACGGGGGCCCGCACAAGCGGTGGAGCATGTGGTTTAATTCGAAGCAACGCGAAGAACCTTACCAGGTCTTGACATCCCGTTGACCACTGTAGAGATATAGTTTCCCCTTCGGGGGCAACGGTGACAGGTGGTGCATGGTTGTCGTCAGCTCGTGTCGTGAGATGTTGGGTTAAGTCCCGCAACGAGCGCAACCCTTGATCTTAGTTGCCATCATTTAGTTGGGCACTCTAAGGTGACTGCCGGTGACAAACCGGAGGAAGGTGGGGATGACGTCAAATCATCATGCCCCTTATGACCTGGGCTACACACGTGCTACAATGGACGATACAAACGGTTGCCAACTCGCGAGAGGGAGCTAATCCGATAAAGTCGTTCTCAGTTCGGATTGTAGGCTGCAACTCGCCTACATGAAGCCGGAATCGCTAGTAATCGCGGATCAGCATGCCGCGGTGAATACGTTCCCGGGCCTTGTACACACCGCCCGTCACACCACGAGAGTTTGTAACACCCGAAGTCGGTGAGGTAACCTTTTGGAGCCAGCCGCCGAAGGTGGGATAGATGATTGGGGTGAAGTCGTAACAAGGTAGCCGTATCGGAAGGTGCGGCTGGATCACCTCCTTTCTAAGGATTATTTCGGAATACAAACCTTGGGTTTGTAAGATTACGTTTTGCGTTCAGTTTTGAAGGTTCATTCTATCTGAATGAAACACTTCAAAACTTGTTCTTTGAAAACTGGATAAAACGACATTGAAATTGTAACAAACACATTTATTTTTTAAGTTTTTTATAGGCTTAATAACTTGGTTAAGTTATTAAGGGCGCACGGCGAATGCCTTGGCACTAGGAGCCGAAGAAGGACGGCACTAACACCGATATGCTTCGGGGAGCTGTAAGTGAGCTTTGATCCGGAGATTTCCGAATGGGGGAACCCACTACGTTTAATCGCGTAGTATCTTGACGTGAATACATAGCGTCTTGAAGGCAGACCCAGGGAACTGAAACATCTAAGTACCTGGAGGAAGAGAAAGAAAAATCGATTCCCTGAGTAGCGGCGAGCGAAACGGGAAGAGCCCAAACCAAGAGGCTTGCCTCTTGGGGTTGTAGGACACTCTATACGGAGTTACAAAAGAGCGAGTTAGATGAAGCGACTTGGAAAGGTCCGCCAGAGCAGGTAAAAGCCCTGTAGTCGAAAGTTCGTTCTCTCCTGAGTGGATCCTGAGTACGGCGGAACACGTGAAATTCCGTCGGAATCCGGGAGGACCATCTCCCAAGGCTAAATACTACCTAGTGACCGATAGTGAACCAGTACCGTGAGGGAAAGGTGAAAAGCACCCCGGAAGGGGAGTGAAAGAGATCCTGAAACCGTGTGCCTACAAGTAGTTAGAGCCCGTTAATGGGTGATAGCGTGCCTTTTGTAGAATGAACCGGCGAGTTACGATTACGTGCGAGGTTAAGCTTTAGAAGGCGGAGCCGCAGCGAAAGCGAGTCTGAATAGGGCGAAATAGTACGTGGTCGTAGACCCGAAACCAGGTGATCTACCCATGTCCAGGGTGAAGGTGAGGTAACACTTACTGGAGGCCCGAACCCACGCACGTTGAAAAGTGCGGGGATGAGGTGTGGGTAGCGGAGAAATTCCAATCGAACTTGGAGATAGCTGGTTCTCTCCGAAATAGCTTTAGGGCTAGCCTCGTGATGAGAATACTGGAGGTAGAGCACTGTTTGGACTAGGGGGCCATCCCGGTTTACCGAATTCAGACAAACTCCGAATGCCAGATATTTATACACGGGAGTCAGACTGCGAGTGATAAGATCCGTAGTCAAAAGGGAAACAGCCCAGACCACCAGCTAAGGTCCCAAAGTAATCGTTAAGTGGAAAAGGATGTGGCGTTGCACAGACAACCAGGATGTTGGCTTAGAAGCAGCCATCATTTAAAGAGTGCGTAATAGCTCACTGGTCGAGTGACGCTGCGCCGAAAATGTATCGGGGCTAAACGATTCACCGAAGCTGTGGATTGACATCTACGATGTCAGTGGTAGGAGAGCGTTCTAAGTGCGTTGAAGTCAGATCGGAAGGACTGGTGGAGCGCTTAGAAGTGAGAATGCCGGTATGAGTAGCGAAAGACGGGTGAGAATCCCGTCCACCGTATGACTAAGGTTTCCTGAGGAAGGCTCGTCCGCTCAGGGTTAGTCGGGACCTAAGCCGAGGCCGATAGGCGTAGGCGATGGACAACAGGTTGATATTCCTGTACCACCTCCTCACCGTTTGAGAAATGGGGGGACGCAGTAGGATAGGGTAAGCGCGCCGTTGGTTGTGCGCGTCCAAGCAGTAAGGCGTGTGTGTAGGCAAATCCGCACACTGTAACGTTGAGCTGTGATGGCGAGTCCGTATGGACGAAGTTCCTGATTTCACACTGCCAAGAAAAGCCTCTATCGAGGTGAGAGGTGCCCGTACCGCAAACCGACACAGGTAGTCGAGGAGAGAATCCTAAGGTGTGCGAGAGAACTCTCGTTAAGGAACTCGGCAAAATGACCCCGTAACTTCGGGAGAAGGGGTGCTCTTGAGCGTGCAAGCGCATGAGAGCCGCAGTGAATAGGCCCAGGCGACTGTTTAGCAAAAACACAGGTCTCTGCAAAACCGTAAGGTGACGTATAGGGGCTGACGCCTGCCCGGTGCTGGAAGGTTAAGAGGAGTGGTTAGCGCAAGCGAAGCTGCGAATTGAAGCCCCAGTAAACGGCGGCCGTAACTATAACGGTCCTAAGGTAGCGAAATTCCTTGTCGGGTAAGTTCCGACCCGCACGAAAGGCGTAACGATCTGGGCACTGTCTCAACGAGAGACTCGGTGAAATTATAGTACCTGTGAAGATGCAGGTTACCCGCGACAGGACGGAAAGACCCCGTGGAGCTTTACTGTAGCCTGATATTGAATTTTGGTACAACTTGTACAGGATAGGTAGGAGCCAGAGATCTCGGAGCGCCAGCTTCGAAGGAGGCGTCGGTGGGATACTACCCTGGTTGTATTGAAATTCTAACCCATGCCCCTTAGCGGGGCAGGAGACAGTGTCAGGCGGACAGTTTGACTGGGGCGGTCGCCTCCTAAAAGGTAACGGAGGCGCCCAAAGGTTCCCTCAGAATGGTTGGAAATCATTCGTAGAGTGTAAAGGCACAAGGGAGCTTGACTGCGAGACCTACAAGTCGAGCAGGGTCGAAAGACGGGCTTAGTGATCCGGTGGTTCCGCATGGAAGGGCCATCGCTCAACGGATAAAAGCTACCCCGGGGATAACAGGCTTATCTCCCCCAAGAGTCCACATCGACGGGGAGGTTTGGCACCTCGATGTCGGCTCATCGCATCCTGGGGCTGTAGTCGGTCCCAAGGGTTGGGCTGTTCGCCCATTAAAGCGGTACGCGAGCTGGGTTCAGAACGTCGTGAGACAGTTCGGTCCCTATCCGTCGTGGGCGTAGGAAATTTGAGAGGAGCTGTCCTTAGTACGAGAGGACCGGGATGGACACACCGCTGGTGTACCAGTTGTCTTGCCAAAGGCATCGCTGGGTAGCTATGTGTGGACGGGATAAGTGCTGAAAGCATCTAAGCATGAAGCCCCCCTCAAGATGAGATTTCCCATTACGCAAGTAAGTAAGATCCCTCAAAGACGATGAGGTAGATAGGTTCGAGGTGGAAGTGTGGTGACACATGGAGCTGACGAATACTAATCGATCGAGGACTTAACCAAAAAAGTTTGAAACATTCAATGCACCGTTTATCCAGTTTTGAAAGAATAAAATATTAGAATATACTTGTAATTTTTATAAGATATGTTATAATAAGTATTGTCTTTCAAATAGTCTAGTGATGATGGCAAAGAGGTCACACCCGTTCCCATACCGAACACGGAAGTTAAGCTCTTTAGCGCCGATGGTAGTTGGGGGCTTCCCCCTGTGAGAGTAGGACGTCGCTAGGCTATATACTAAAATTATTCCGAAGTAGCTCAGTTGGTAGTAGCACCTGACTGTTAATCAGGTTGTCGCAGGTTCGAGTCCTGCCTTCGGAGCCATTCTTGGAGAGTTGTCCGAGTGGCCGAAGGAGCACGATTGGAAATCGTGTAGGCGGTTAACACTGTCTCAAGGGTTCAAATCCCTTACTCTCCGCCAGCACTTTGATGTGTTCCAAACGATGGCCCCTTGGTCAAGTGGTTAAGACACCGCCCTTTCACGGCGGTAACACGGGTTCGAATCCCGTAGGGGTCACCAATTCAATACCCAGATGGAGGATTAGCTCAGCTGGGAGAGCATCTGCCTTACAAGCAGAGGGTCGGCGGTTCGAGCCCGTCATCCTCCACCATTATTTTAACAATATTATAGTATTATCGCGGGGTGGAGCAGTGGTAGCTCGTCGGGCTCATAACCCGAAGGTCGTTGGTTCAAATCCAGCCCCCGCAACCAAATGGTCCCGTGGTGTAGCGGTTAACATGCCTGCCTGTCACGCAGGAGATCGCCGGTTCGATCCCGGTCGGGACCGCCATTTATTTTAAAATATGGGTCAGTAGCTCAGTTGGTAGAGCATTAGATTGAAGCTCTAAGTGTCGGCGGTTCGATTCCGTCCTGACCCATCTTATTTTTTTGCCGGTTTAGCTCAGCAGGTAGAGCAACTGACTTGTAATCAGTAGGTCGTGGGTTCGATTCCTATAGCCGGCACCAGATATTCCCGGAGGGGTAGCGAAGTGGCTAAACGCGGCGGACTGTAAATCCGCTCCTTAGGGTTCGGCGGTTCGAATCCGTCCCCCTCCACCAGTTTTATTATTTTAGGGGCATAGTTCAACGGTAGAATAGAGGTCTCCAAAACCTTTGGTGTGGGTTCGATTCCTACTGCCCCTGCCAATTAATTTTATGGCGATTGTGGCGAAGTGGTTAACGCACCGGATTGTGGTTCCGGCATTCGTGGGTTCGATTCCCATCAGTCGCCCCATCTCATATAAAATTAATAAACATCATAATACAATGGCGATTGTGGCGAAGTGGTTAACGCACCGGATTGTGGTTCCGGCATTCGTGGGTTCGATTCCCATCAGTCGCCCCATTGTTGGGGTATAGCCAAGCGGTAAGGCAACGGATTTTGATTCCGTCATGCCTAGGTTCGAATCCTAGTACCCCAGCCATTTTTGCGGAAGTAGTTCAGTGGTAGAACACCACCTTGCCAAGGTGGGGGTCGCGAGTTCGAACCTCGTCTTCCGCTCCATGTATGACGGCGGCATAGCCAAGTGGTAAGGCACGGGTCTGCAACACCCTTATCACCGGTTCAAATCCGGTTGCCGCCTCCATATTTTAACTGTTAATCGGTTTATCCGATTTTTTTTATCTCCATTATGCCGGTGTGGCGGAATTGGCAGACGCGCACGACTCAAAATCGTGTTCCTTTGGAGTGTCGGTTCGACCCCGACCACCGGTATCAATTACAACGAAGAATCCTTGATATATCAGGGGTTCTTTTTTTGTTGTAAAAAATTATAGAAAGTATATAAACATAGATAAAGGAGCGGGGGACTGAATGGGTCATATTTTTGCCTTTACAGCAGCTATATTTTGCGCTGTATTAGCAAACTAAAGTTATTTAATATAATCTACCTTCATTATGGTAACGTTAACTGATAAATTAATGTGTACTTGCCTCTTAAAAGCAGAAAATGACAAGACAGAGTTTAGTTTCTTCCTTCACTTAGAAACAAGTGGCATTAAGATATGTTTTGTATCGATGAAACATGAAAACATCAATCACAACGTATGGGTCATGCATGAAGTTGAACTAAAATTTTTGTTCTATTAATTCAAAATTTATATATATTAATTTTACTATTTATTATAAAATATTTTTACCACATTTGTATGATAGGTAGACTAATTTCTCTAAAATGGAAAGTAAAAAAGGATATATCTAAAATATTTGGTAATAACTACCCAAAAACCATTGTGGAATTATAATAAGAAAGGGAGATATTCCAATTTAAAAAAATATGCAAAAAGATATATCGTAAATTACTATTTATTAGTAAATAAGTCACCATCAATAATGAGGGAAAGAATGTGAGATTATGAAAAAAAAGAATAAAAATTTTAACAAGATAATAGCATCTACAGTTACAGCATCTGTTGTGGTAGGTAGTTTAGTGACAGTGATACCAAATGCTAACGCAGCTGCAACTAAATTCAAAGATGTACAGTCAAATGCATACTTTTATGAAGCAGTAAATAGTTTACATGCACGTAATATTATAAGTGGCTATGAAGATGGTACTTTCCGTCCAAACGAACCTTTAACTCGCGCCCATGCTGCAAAAATCATCGCACTTGCATTAGATTTAGATACAACTAATATTAAGAACCCAGGATTTAAAGATGTCTCTGAAAAGCATAGTTTCTATAAATATATTGCTGCATTAGCCGATAAAGGAATTATTGTGGGATCTGAAGGTGAATACAGACCGAATGATCCTGTGACTCGTGCACAGATGGCAAAAATTATCTCATTAGCCTATGATTTAAAATCAGAAAATTCTCAACAAAAAATAAACTTTACAGATGTGAGTCAAGATGATTGGTTTAATAATTATGTTGGGGTATTGATTGAAAATGAAATCACATCCGGAACAACCCCAACAACATTTTCGCCTAATAAAAGTGTGACTCGTGGACAACTAGCAGCGTTAATTTACCGTAGTGAAAACAAAATAACACCTGTTCCTGTTCATTTGAATGAGACGATCTCCAATATTACAGATGAGACACTGGTGACTTCTGAAGGTACATATACACTTTCAGATGATCAAAAGAAATGGATTAATCCGAGTAATCTAGCGACATTAAAAGGTGCCAACTTAAAACTAACTATAAAAGAGAATAAAATTGAACAAATACAATCTATTGAATTAACTGCAAAAGGTACACCAAGTACTGATACTAATAACCCCTATGTAAATCATGCTGTGTTTGATGGAAAAGGTGCAACTATCGATTCTACTGTCATTGTAAATAGCGATTACATCACAATGAAGAATATCACCATTAAAGGCGATTTACATGTGGGTAAAGGCGTTGAGAATTCTTTCTACTCTGAATTCTTGAAAGTGGAAGGTAAAACGACGATTGATGATACTTTGCAACTAGCAAATCAAACTAATGCATATAAATCTTTTGGAGCAAAGGTTGCATCTATGAATAACTTACCTATAGCTGCGAATGAAACTAAAGTAAGAGGAAGAGTAGTTTTCAGTGAATTTCAATTGGGTGATGTGGGTGTCGATAAAAATGCTGATGTTATTTTCCTATCGAAAACATCTGGAGCATCTACAGTGGGAGAGATTGTTGTTAATAGCAATGCAATATTAACTGCTGGAAGTTCAGTGGTGCTTCCTAAAGTATTGATTGTCCAGGGAGCTACTGACGTTGTCATTAACTCAAATGTAACTTCTTTACAAGTAACAACTACAGGTGAGGTTAAATTATCTGGTAAAAGTGACATTGTTAATCTATCTCTTATGACAAGTGCAAATGTAAATCTGCAAACAATCGGTCGAGTAAATAATCTTGAAACACTTAATAGAGAAACAAAAGTTACAATAGGAACAGAAACCAAAATTGGCAACCTTGTTATTCCAACAGGTTCAAAACCTGCTGATATAATTCAAAATTATAATTCTGTAAAAGGCAATGTCGAACGAGTTGCTGGAACAAAAAACCCAGATTTATCCGATACGTCATCTGATAACTCAGGTAGCGGGTCTATTGATACAACAGTTCCCGTAGCACCATCAGCACCAAAGGGTTTACAAGGGGTGTCTCCAACTTTAGTAGGAAATGATGGTAAGATTACAGGTTTAAATGCAAGTAAGAAATATCAATATAAACTAGTTACAGACACAAGTTGGACGAATGTACCTTTATTAGCAACAGAAATTATTGGCTTAGGTGCAGGAAACTATGAAGTACGGTATGCAGCAAGTGGGAACATACCAGCAAGTTTATCAACGACGGTATATGTTCAAAGTTCAAATCAATCACAAGCTCCTTCACACATACAATTGGTTAATTACGCGACAGCAGGCAAGGATATGATTGCTTTACCTTCATTACAAGTAGGTTCATTAATTAAAGTGTATGATGCAAGTACAAATGGAAATATCCTTGGAAGCTTTTCAGTAACAACGTCAACTGCACTTAGTATAGTAGAGATTCTAGGAGGATTTCCTCTAGGACTTGATAAAGTCTATGTAACAGTTACAGAAAACGGAAAAACAGAAAGCACAAGAGCCGAAAAAGGAGTACCAACGACTTTCCCGAATGCGCCAGCAGTTAGTGATATTACTGTTACTGACAATGCTACTGGGGCAGACAAAGTGACAGTTAAACTCCCTTCCCCAATAGGTGATTATATGATTTCTGTATACGATGTTTCAGGCAATCAATTAGAATGGGGTATACTTCCTGACGGAAATGGTGAAAAATCAATTGCGATTTCCTCTGGTTTTGCTAATGGGATGTCTGAAATTGATGTAGCGATTATAAAAGTAACAGACAATGGTACTCAATATGCAGAGAGTTTAAGAACACGAGTTAGCATCGGATCTTTAAGCCCATTAGCTGTTACGGCAGTGGACGATCCATTCAGTAACGATAAAATAAATATTACAGTTGGTGAACCTGTAGATTTAGGTAATGAGTTTGCTTTTAAAGTTTTTGATGATGCGAATGCAGCAGACGCTGGAAAGCCATCATTAAATGCTGATGTATCTTCTTGGGAAACACTTCCGCCTGATGGTAAAATTTCATCAGCTGCTGGTAAGGTAGTTGTTGTAGTAGAAAGAACGTCAGCAGGTAAAATCGCAAAAAAGATTGGACAAGTAGTTGCTAATACAATAGTAAATAACCCATTGCTAGAAACGGTTACGATAGATGGTAAAGATGGGGTCAGCTCACAAGATGGAAAAATGGAAACCATTCGCCTAAAATTTTCAGCAAATATTGATCCCACGACAGTAACTAAGGATTCATTTACAGTCCCTGGCTTTACTGTAGAATCTATAAAAGTAACAGACAAAAATGGAAGAACGCCACTGCTTAGCAATGGTAATCCTAATCCATTATATACACAAGGTGAAAACAAATATATTACAATTAGAGTGGAACCAATGGTTGGTACTCACTTCACACCAGAGGTTATTCAAAATCCAAATGAATCTATCATAGATATCAATGGAGTGAATATAGCTGGGATTCATGTGACAGCAGTTGATCAGGCTGCACCAGTTATTATTAGTTCAGGCTTCATAGATAAGGGTTCTAACGGTGTAGATGTAGGGGATCAGTTAACGATTATCTTCTCAGAGGATGTAAATCTTGGTTTGGCTAATCTAATTGATTTAGCGAATGATTTTACTTTAAGTAATCAAACAAATTCTACGTTTGCTTTTGCTAATGATGATTCCTTTGAACTTTTAGGAAATACCGTAACTGTCACGTTAGGTGCAACAACCGTATCAAAAATTGAACAAAATACAACCATCACGATGAGTGCAAATGGTAACAATATTTCTTTAAAAGACGCTGCTTTGAATAAAGCGAAGCCTCAAAAAGAATTTGTGAATGAAACAGTCTATTCTGATGCAAAAACAATAAATATAACGAATATACCATTAACAATTGTAAATCCAATTACTGCACCTAATGCAATGAAAGCACAAGGAACGAATGCAGGAACAATGAAACTGACAGGATTAACAGATGGTGTGACGTATGAATATATAATAGATAGTAATGCTACGACATCTATTAGCACAGACTGGGCAGGCGCAACATTAATACCCCTATCAGGAACAACAGAAATTGATAATATTTCGATAAATGCGGGTCAATTTGTGCATATTCGTATAGCTTCAGCAGGAGGGCAACCAGCAAATGATGTACAAGATTTAACGCAAATTGAGTTAAACGATATCAAACCTGCTGCTGCACCTGAACCTACAGTAGCGGTAGGTGTTGCTGGGTATACAAAATTATCAAATTTACAAACTCAGAAGACATATGAGTATTTTGTGGATAGTAATCCAAACGCAGCAGATGATGCAGTAGAATGGTCAAATGCTCCAACTATATTTGGTGTTACTTCTATTGAGATCCAAGCTAATACTTCGCAATATATTCATATCCGTATAAAAGCAACCGCAGAAAAGCCAGCGTCTTATATAAAAAGTGTTAAAGGTACTGGAAATGAGGGACCTTAAGTAAATCCTTAGTTGGAATGGATCACTTATCGAGGTGATCCATTTCCCTTTTTTACTAAACCTCAAATAAAATAGACTATTTTCATTAAGAAGGTAAATATCATGCTAATCCAAAGAATAAATGAAACCCAAGTTAATGAAGTATTACTGCATTTTAAAAATATTAAAGGTGACTTTTTATTTAATGACCTAAACAATGACTCGTTTGTCCTAGGCGTTTCAGTTGATAAAAATAGTGAAGTTCTCGGAGCAATATTGGCGGAATACAAAGCGTTAGATAGAATGGGCGTCGTCTACTCAGTAAATGTTAGAGATAAGTTTAAAAATAAAAACATAGAAGAAAAACTACTAAAGTTTGCCGAAAAAGAACTAAAAGCAAAAGGTGCAAATGTTTTATATACAAATGTTTTTCCTGAAACTAGTCCGAATGTAAAATACACATTAAGAAAGCAATCGTGGACTCCACCAATTTTAGACAAAACTCACTTTATGATTAATGTGAAAGATATGAGCAAAGAAAAATGGATCGAAAAAAACACATTTCCAGAAGACATCTCTGTTAAAGCGTTGAATCAAATTCATGAAGCGGAACTGGAGTCGTTACGCAATGTTGATTGGTATCCTAAGCATTTATCACCCTTAGAGGATTTTCAATTTGGTGAAGCTAGTCCACAAACGAGTTTTTGGGTTTACTACAAAGAGGAAATCATCGGGTGGATATTAAGTACAAATGTGAATAATGAACATTTATTTATTACTTCCCTCTTTATTAAAGAAGATAGAAGAAATCATTATATTTTAAGACCTTTACTGGGCGAGGTTATTAAAAATCAAATTCAACTAAATATACCGTATGCTTGTTTTGATGTAAGAAATGAAGATGAAAAGGTATTGAAATTCTTTAAGAGTTTTTTTAGATCCTATATTCATACTACAATTGAAATTCACAGTTCGTATAAAATATTAAGACCTTGATTAGAAATCAAAAATATCAATTCATTCAAGGCGAGGGATTTTAGTAAGTAAAGATAAATAAGATTCAAAAAAGATGCCACTCTATGGGATAAAAATGCCTTTATAGAGTGGCTTTTTATATAATCACTACATTTTAACGATTAGTTCATGCTCTGTTCATTTAACAATTTTAAGCTAGGAGTAATCAAAGAAATGGAGGGGTTAGTGATGAATCTTGCCTGGAAAGAAATGAAGAAGAATAAAGTACGGTTTTTAATCTTGGGCTCCATTATCTTCCTAGTTAGTTTTTTAACGTTTATTATCTCGGGTTTAGCAAATGGTCTGTCACAGGATAATGCAGCTTTAATTAAGGATTTACCGAAGGGACAATTTTATATGGCTGAGGATGCGGATGGCACGTTTAATCTTTCAAGAATCGATAGCGACCTGCAACAGAAAGTCATAAGTAAAGAAAAAGAGGCAGTAGCTTTTTCGATCCAGATGGGCTTTTTAAATGATCAGGATGATAAACAACAAAGTGTAGCATTTGTGACATCAACGGAATCTACACTTTTTAGCAATGTGCATCAAGACGAGTTGCTTTTGGATAGCTCACTACAAGATAAAGGAATACAAGTTGGAGATATATTAACGAATAATCAATACAGTGGAAAGTTCATTGTAAAAGGTTTTGTAGAGCAAAAAAAATATAGCCATGCTCCCGTTGCTTATATTAGTGAAGAGGCTTATCAGGAGATGTATCGGGTAGCTGATAAACAATTAATTTTTGTACCAAATAGTGAGCCAAATGATATTAAGGGATTGCAAGCATATAGCAATAAAGAGTTTCTCAATACTATCCCTAGTTATAATGCGGAACAATTATCTTTAAATATGATTATATGGTTCTTAGTTGTCATTAGTGGGATGTTGTTTGCTATTTTCTTCTATATGATGAATGTGCAAAAAATTGGCTTGTATGGCATTTTAAAAGCGATTGGATTAAAAACAAGTAAGCTATTTAAAATGATCTGGACACAGATGGCTATTATTACAATCTTTTCACTTGTGGTATCTGTCAGTCTTAGCCAGCTATTTAATATAGTTGCTCCTAAGGGGATGCCATTCACTTTAACAATAGGCACTACAACACAGTTATCCGTTGTATTCCTCCTCATAGGCTTTATTGGTGCGACCTTGTCAGGAATGCAAATTAAAAAAATTGAACCGTTACAAGCAATACAGCAAGGGGAGGCTTAATCATGACGTTATTTACAATTGATGAAGTACGAAAAACGTTTAAGAATGGTGAAGTCGAGGAAGAGATCTTAAAGGGCATCAATCTTTCTTTAAATGAAGGAGAGATTACAGCATTGGTAGGTGCTTCTGGCTCTGGGAAAAGTACATTATTAACGATCGCTGCAGGACTACAACCCGCAACAGATGGGCAAGTGTTATTTGAAGAGCAGAATCTTACGACGATGAAAACCGACCAGGTACGAAAATTACGTGCAAGTAAATTCGGTTTTGTTTTTCAATTTGCACATCTCGTTCCATTTTTGACAGTGGAGGAACAATTGCTATTAATGCTAGATGTAGCTGAATCTCCATTAAAAAAGAATGAACAGAAATATGAAGTCAATCGGCTATTGGAGTTAGTTGGAATGGAACATCGTAAAACTGCCTATCCTTCCTCCTTGTCAGGGGGAGAGAAGCAACGTGTAGCAATTGCACGTGCTATTATTCATCAACCGAAAGTATTGTTTGCTGATGAACCAACGGCTAGTCTAGATTCACAGCGCTCTAAAGAGATTATGTTGTTATTAAGAACATTAACAAAAACTTTAAATATAACAACATTATTAGTGACGCATGACGAAGAAATGTTGGCATATACAGATCGTATTATTAAAATGAGCGATGGTGTCGTATTATAAAATAAGCAAGGCTCCCATTAGTAGGGAGCCTTGTGAAACATTAGGTTAAACGTGCATTACGACTCACTTTACAAACCATTCTCATTAACGCTTTGTGTAAAAAAGGAAAAATAGTAAAAACAACATCCAGTGTTTTGCGCATTGGCATTGGACAAATGATAGGCTTATTTTGATGAACACCCTCTATAGCCATTTTTGCAATTCGCTGAGGTGAGATCATTTTTTGCTGCTTTAATTGTTTGGTGATAATTGATTTATCCATATGAATCGCCTTTGCATTATCGAAAATTGGTGTATCCACAAACGTTGGACATAAAGTGCTCACCTTAATCCCGAATTCCTCAGCCTCATAGTGTAGAGAGGTTGTTAGTCCTATAACAGCATGTTTGGTAGTAGCGTATGCAGTAGAAAAAGGAGAAGGTCCTAACCCTGCAGCAGAGGAGGTATTGACGATATGACCAAAACCTTGTTTTTTCATAAGTGGGTAGCCTATTTGAGTCCCATAAATGACACCCCATAAATTAATGGCCATAATTTCCTTCCAATCCTCAATAGTCATTTCACCCATCTCCCCATACATAGCGATACCAGCATTATTAAACAGGTAATCTATACGGTGAAATTCTTCAAATACATCATGAATGACAGAAGCTACATTTTTGTAATCGGTTACATTTAAATGTACAAATTTTACATGGGCGATATCCTTATTTAACTCTGCTTCTAACACACGACCCTCATGATCTTGAATATCAGCAATAATGACAAATATTTCTCGAGCAATTAATTCTTGGCAAATAGCCTTTCCTATCCCTGAAACACCGCCAGTAACAACAGCAATCTTCCTCATCTTTAGGACCTCCCGATTTTGTCTCCTTCGACTTTATAAAGTTCAATGATAGAGCTATATTGCTGTGCCACTATATCAGCACCTTTACTATTCAAATGAACACCATCTAAAGTTACATGTAGCCCTCTTTTTTGAGATAATTTATCGATACGTAAAGGACTTTTGTAAAATAAAACATCCAGTAGGACTCTTATTACATTCGTATTAATAAAGCCTGAGCACTCCAAATGTTCTAAATGCTCTTTAAAGAGATTTTGCATATTTACAAAATAAACATTGCCAGATTTCATTGAAATAGACTCCATAACAGACGTTAATTGTGTTATTTCTTTGTTAGAGGGATTTTGAAGATCTTCTCCTACTAATGCTGGAGATACTAATACAACATTTTTGGAAGCGTCATGTGCTTTCTCTAATACCTTGAGGCAGTACTCTTCGAATTCAATGTGGTCCTTCGCCACAGGCTGTGCTTGCACCTTTAATAATTTTGAATAGACGTCATTGACGCCTATCCAAAGAATAAGGAGATCATAGGAAGATTGGAGCGGCATTTTTTCCAAGCGAGTAAATAAACTTTTAATCGTCTCGCCTGGATTTCCAAGATTATCGAATGAAATATGGGGATATTGATGTTTCAAGAGATCATAAAATGAAACGCCTGGACGACCTTCTGTTAAGCTATCACCTATTAAACCTACTTTCATTTAAACCCCACCTTTTTTAATTTCTTTTAAGAAAATCGTTATTGCCTGTTGAAAGAGTGGTTCTAATGATTTCAAGTTATGAGTATTGGTCAGCTGACATAATCCACCTAGCCATGTGCCAAGTAAGACGGTCCATGTATCTACACTGCCATGAACAAATTCGTTTTGGTCGATGCCCTCTTGAAGAATTGCTCGATAAGCATTCATTGGCGTAATAGCTAAATTGTATAACTGTTGTATTGAATCAGGACTTGATTTGGGATTAGATGCCAGTTCCTGACCTGACTTTAGTAAGGGTGTTTGATACTCATAGAGGACATGCATGGCCATACCATACAATTTATCTGTGGATGTGGTGTATGAAGATTCTTGTTGCAACCATTTGTCATGCCAATTTTTCATCGATTGCTGCGCCAAAAGCACAAATAACTTTTCTTTATTTTCGAAATGATAATAAATATGTCCTTTACTATAACCAGAGGCTTTCGAAATATCACCAACAGATGTCTGATTATAGCCATGTTGAGAAAATAATTGGATGGCATGTTTGATAATCTCAATCTTTGCCTTGTCACTGTCATAGCGTCTTTTACTCAATGTTGTACTCCTTTAATGATTTGAACAATCGTTCTAATTTAATTATACATAATTTTCTAACTAATTAAATACATAAATTTTTTATTTGGAATATTGTCAAATTTCTAAAGTTGCAGGAAGGGAATTCCAATTAATTGTTGAATTATTTGTTATGCTAAAAATGAGGGGGTATATGTATGGGAAAAGTGATTGGCTTTGAATTAAATAGTCAGGAACCGGAGAAAGCGGCAGCTTTTTATAGTAAAGTGTTTGGCTGGGAGGTGGCAGCTCCAAAGTGGGATTATTGGGCAGTTATGACTGGGAATAAAGACAAAGCTGGAATTAATGGTGGCATTGGTAAAGGACCAAGCGATTTTCCGCATGGTACAAGAATTCAAATTGAAGTGGATGCAATTGACGAAGTCATTGCACAGGCAAAACACAATGGTGCTACTATTTTGCGTGACAAAATGGCGTTTGATGATTTCTATCTAGCTTATTTGGTCGATCCGACTGGAATAGGGATTGGATTAATTCAATATAAAAATAACGAATAAAGTCTCTTTTAATAGAGGCTTTTTTCATTTTAAGCATATGGGTACGTCTTTATGGGTATAGAATCGAAGGAGGAGGGATAATGTGAAGAACATATTGAAGCTAGTATGTTTGATCCTGATAACGATTGGTATATTACCGAAGGAAGTGCAGGCAGCCAGCTTTATCGATCTAACGGATGATACATTAATGACGGAAATTCATTATTTAGTAGAACAGGATATTGCGAAAGGGTATTCGAATAACTTGTTCAAGCCAAATGATTTTATTACGAAAGCACAAGTAGCTGTAATGCTAACACGTGCTTTAGGATTAAACACGATCCATGTGCAAAATCCAAACTATCAAGATATCACAACCACTCATAAATTTTATAAAGAAATTGCGGCTGTGCAAAATAAAGGTATATTTGATACTGCCCATAAATTTCATCCAGATGCACCGCTTACTAGGGGGGAAATGGCGATTGTGCTAAATAGGGCCTTTCAATTAAAAGGTTCAGATCCTTATTATTTTACAGATGTGAGTAAGCAGACACCAGGTTATAAAGAAATTTTAACACTGGCCCATAATCATTTAGTAAGGGGCTATGAGAATGGTTCGTTTAAACCTAATGACCCTGTTACACGCGCCCATTTCTCAGCGTTTTTAGCGAGAGCAATGACTCTTTCTAAACCTAACTTGCTAAGGGATCCCGCATTTGAATATACGTATGCCTATTATTCTTTAAGTGACAATAAGCGTTATACTTTAAACTATCAATATCAGCAACACGACGGTAAAAATGATGTATGGACAGTCAAAAATGTAAGTACAGGACAAACTATCTCTGATGAGCTTTTATATGGTCATGATCGTGCATACGGACAAGCCATTGCTAGTGAAGCTAACACACATTATGATTTATATATAGAACTCCCACTTAGAATAGGCGTTGTTTTACATGAAGATGATCCAGGGGTTTCAGCAGGGGAACGAGTAACTGTAAAATCTACTGATGGTACGGTACAAGCTGGTGATGTGCAATTTACGGGCGTGGTTATAGTCGAGAAAAGGTCGGAATTTAGTGATGTAGTGAAAACTTATTACTTTGTAGATGATATAGGTTTAGTTAAAGAGCTACACAATGACATAGTTGTGTTTGAATTGCTCAATAGGACAATGGAATAATGTGAAAGGAAAGCAAGCCACCGATGGACTTGCTTTCCTTATTGTTGTATAGAGATATGAAAAAAACGCTGTAGAGCTTGCAGCCATTCCTTCTCAGTGTTTGTTGTATAGGTAGTTAAGGATTGTCCTTCATAAATTCTAAATTCGTTGTTCATCATGGTATGACGGCCACCAATGGTTCGAATCATAGCAATTTTATTTTTTTGCTTGGAAAGTCGTGGTGCAAATTTTGCATCATTGGCATCGTCGTGAAAACTATAAAGCAAACGCCAACTATGTTTAGCTTGTTCCAACAGCATCCAACCATTCGCTTCATCATAATCTATTTTATATAACTCTTTACCTTCACGGTGTTGATAGCCAGCAATCAGTGGCACTGGTTTACAGGGTGCTAATGCACCGACACCTACATCCGAGATATAGTATTGTCCACTCATATTTACTAGTAATAATTGATGCATAGGAATTTCCTCTGGAGGGGTATTTTCCGCTACGTTGCGCCAAAACTGGGCATAACGATTGGTGACAGAAAAGCCAAGCTCTCGTAGAAGCCAGCTGAATAAGATATTTAATTCAAAACAATTGCCACCACGTTTATCAATAATTATTTTCTTAAATATATCAGGAATAGCGAAGGAGATACCACGATTCAAGGCAACATCTAAATTTTCATAGGGAATGGTTAATAGATGTTTAGTTTGTAGTTGTCCAAGTAGTTGAATAGATGGCTCTAACGTTCCTTGAAATTGAATATACTGTAAATAGTGCTGAATCTGTTCATTCATAAAATCGCCTCACTTCCTTATTAATAACATAACCGAAATAGTCTTAGATTACACGCATAAACTGAAGTAGGAAATGATAGAAAAATAGCTAAATAACTAGTAAGATTAATATATTAGCTACTATAAAGTGAAATATTTTACATATTAGTTAATAATATTAATGGTAAGGTAGGTATCGTATAAAGAATGAAATGGATAGAAGTGAATACATATGAGGAAATGAGTGAAGTGGCAGCTACTATTTTCTCAAAACAAATACAAGAGAAACCTGATAGTGTTTTAGGTTTAGCAACTGGTGGATCACCTGTAGGCATGTATAAAGAATTAGTGGCACGACACCAAGCTGGCCATTTATCTTTTAAGGAAGTACAAACTTTTAACTTGGATGAGTATGTTGGCATTGAGCAATCAAGTCCAGCAAGCTACTTTACATTTATGCATGAGAATTTATTTAATTTTGTGGATATACAGCCGAAAAATGTCCATTTGCCAAATGGACAGGCAGCCAATTTAGTTGAAGAATGTGCTGCATATGATAAGCGCATTGAAGAAGCAGGAGGCATTGATTTACAGCTTCTAGGAATCGGTGTAAATGGACATATTGCTTTTAATGAACCAGGCGCATCGTTTGATGCCAAGACGAATATTGTGGAGCTAACAGAGTCAACAAGAATAGAAAATGCTATTTATTTTGATGATCCATCTGAAGTACCAACACATGCCATTACAATGGGCATCCACTCCATAATGAAGGCAAAGGAAATCGTTCTCATTGCCTTTGGTGAAAAAAAGCTCGCGGCGATTGAGAAATTGAAAAGTGGTCATATTACAGAAGAATTCCCAGCAAGCCAATTATTAAACCATCCTAATGTTACAGTAATTTATGGTGGTACGAATTAGCAAAAATAAGCAAAGACTTCTTAGGATTGAAGTCTTTGCTTATTTATTTTTCCTGATAAAATAACCCCTGCTACAACGGCTAGTCCACCTATAAGCTGAAAAGAGTGCAATCTTTCACTTAGAAAAAGAACAGCGAAAATGGAGGCAAAAACAGGAATGAAATTTAAATAAATACTTGCTTTGTTCGCTCCCAGCTGTATAACACCACTGTTCCAGCAGAGAAAAGCAATGATAGAGGCAAAAATACCAACATATAAAATAGCAGCAAAGGTTGACCATTCCCAATGAATTGCTGTTGCACTAGACAGTGTTTCATAGAGAGAAAAAGGAAATAACATCATAGCCCCAAGTCCAATCGTCACTAGAAAGGTAGACTGCCCTGGTAAGCGAGTTGCATATTGTTTAATGAGTAATGAATATATGCTCCAACATAATACTGCTGCGATTACAATTAAATCCCCTTTGTTGAAAGTAAAATCGACAATCCTTGTAAAAGAGCCACCCATTATAATAAAGGCAACTCCACTCAGTGATAGAACGGTCCCTATTAACTGATATTTTGATAGTTTTTCCTTCAAAAAAATAAAGGAAAGTATGTAAATCATTATGGGCGTAGAAGAGTTCATTAAAGATGCATTAATGGACGTTGTGTAATGTAATCCAATGTAAACAAGTGTGTTAAATGCTGTAACACCTGTTAATGAAAGAATGATGACAATAAACCAATGTCTTTTCAGTAACCGCCATTCACGTTTTAATTGGTGAAATGCAATGGGAAAAAAGATAATAAATGCGACGCACCAGCGTAAAAAGGCAAGTGTTAGGGGAGGAATATCTTCACTAACGGCACGTCCAATAACAAAATTACCACCCCATAAAAGAGTTGCGAGTACTAATAATATATATGGTGGAATTTTCAAGATGCTTTAACCCCTTTATTAATTGAATAGTAAAGTTAATTATAGGCAGTCAGTATAGCAATAATCAATGCCTCTGAAGTTTTGCTATGCTAAAATAAGGACAACAAGAGGAGGAATAACTGTGAAAAGTACCGTACCATGTTTACAAAAGGGAGATTTAGTCGGTGTTGTTGCACTTTCAAGTCTTGTAGAGCCTGAAAAACTAGGAGAAGCAGTAGCTTTTTTGGACGAATTGGGTCTTCGCTATATTCTGGGTGATACGATTCATGCAAAACATGAATATTTGGCAGGAAGTGATGAAATCAGACTAGCTGATTTTCATGAGATGGTAAAAAACCCAGAAGTGAAAGCAATCTTTTGTGTAAAGGGAGGCTATGGCTCTGCCAGAATTGCTGATAAAATTGATTATGCTTTAATAGAAGAAAATCCTAAGATTTTCTGGGGCTTTTCTGATGTTACATATTTACATTGTGCGATTAATGAGTATGCCAATATGGTGACATTTCATGGGCCAATGTTGATGTCAGCTAATAAGATGGATGATTTATCAAAAAAAATGTTTTTACAGCTATTTTCCCCTATGGAAATTCAGTATACAGAGGCAATTTCTCCGCTAACAACGATTGCTGGGGGCATCACACGTGGTGAAATGATCGGAGGAAATCTCTATCGTCTTGTCAGCACACTAGGTACCAAATTTGAAGTAAGAACTGAAGGTAGGATTTTATTAATAGAGGATGTAAATGAAACAATACCAGTTATTGACTCAATGCTTCAGCATTTAAAACAAGCAAGGAAATTTGAGCAATTAGCAGGAGTCGTCATTGGTTCATTTACACAGACAGGATCTGATGAAGAAGCACTTCATTCGTTAATGAAGGAGTATTTTACAGATTTAGGAATACCAGTCGTGGCAGGTTTTAAGTTCGGACATGAAACAACGAATATAGCCATTCCATTAGGAACAGAGGCAATTTTAGACGCACAGGAAAAGGTGTTGAAAATATTACCAGGTGTGCATGTATGATAGGGAGAGAGGAAATATGGATATTGAAAAAGTACTGTATGAAGCTGCGGTTGCACTAGCAGAAAAAAGATATCCCACTGGATGGGGAGGAGCTGCAGCCTTATATACCGCGGATGGGCAAATTTTAACAAGTGTCGCACCCGAGGTAATGAATGCTGCTACTGAATTATGTATGGAAACAGGTGCTATTTTAGAGGCACATAAATTGAATACAAAAGTAACGCATTCGATTTGTGTTGCTAGGGAAGATGAAACATCTAAATTTGTAGTGCTGACACCCTGTGGAGTCTGTCAGGAAAGACTTTTTTATTGGGGAGAAAATGTAAAGGCAGCGATTACGAATGCAGATGGAGAATTGGTATTTAAATCATTAAAGGAAATTCAACCTTATCATTGGTATAAGGCATATGAACAATAAAGTAAAAGACATTACAAAAAATGTAATGTCTTTTTTAGCTTCGTTAATAAGGCTCAGCATCGTGTCCTTTATTCATGGCATCTTGAGGTGCTTGATCACCATTGATATTGCCAAGTGGTTTTGATGCAGAGGAATCTTTTTTAGCGTTGTGCAACCCTTCCTTGAGTAAGCGACCATATTCTTCGTCGGCTTCTTGTGCCAAAGCAATCATGGCATTTTGAATATCCTCATGACAGACCGATAGATCACGTATTAAATTTTTAAGAAGTTCTTCGCGTTCCCACTGTTCAAAGTTACGATAGGTTTCACCAGCCTGTTTCGTATTACTTTGACGATCAATCGATTCACGAACAAGGTTCCCTTCAATGTATGGTGTATATTCTTTACCAGCTTGTGTTGCTTCCTTTAATCCATTCAGCATGGATGGCTCATAATTAATATGTGGATTTTGTCCCGGTGCCAAATCACGCTTATACATCATTTGTCCACCATGTTGATTGGTCGCTACACGTTTTTTTGGTGCATTAATTGGAAGCTGTAAGTAGTTGGCGCCTACACGATGGCGTTGTGTATCAGAATAAGAGAAAGTACGACCTTGCAACATTTTATCATCAGAGAAGTCTAAGCCATCAACAAGCACCCCTGTCCCGAAAGTAGCCTGTTCCACCTCAGCAAAATAGTCTTCAGGGTTTTTGTTTAACACCATTTTGCCAACTGGATACCATGGAAATTGATCGTTTGGCCAAAGCTTTGTATCATCCAATGGATCAAAATCAAGCTCAGGGTGTGAACCATCCTCCATAATTTGAACATGTAGCTCCCATTCGGGGAAGTCTCCGCGTTCGATAGCATCATATAAATCTTGTGTAGCATGATTGAAATTTTTCTGTTGGATTTCCTCTGCTTCTTTTTGTGTTAAATTTTTAATACCTTGTAGCGGTTCCCAATGATATTTGACAAGGACTGCCTTGCCTTCACTATTCACCCACTTGTACGTATTAACCCCAGAGCCCTGCATCATACGATAATTTGCTGGAATCCCCCAAGGAGAGTAAACGAATGTTACCATATGGAAGGTTTCTGGTGAGCTAGCACAAAAATCAAAAAAACGTTCAACGTTTTGAATATTAGTAATGGGATCAGGCTTAAAAGCATGAATCATATCTGGAAATTTGAGCGCATCACGAATAAAGAAGATCTTTAAATTATTGCCCACTAAATCCCAATTGCCATCCTCTGTATAAAACTTTACTGCAAAACCGCGGGGATCACGCAATGTTTCTGGGGAGTGACCACCATGTATAACAGTTGAAAAACGCACAAAGACAGGTGTTTTTTTCCCTTTATCCTGAAAGACTTTTGCACGTGTATACTTAGAGATAGGTTCATTGCCAACAACACCATAGGTTTCAAAATACCCATGTGCTCCAGCTCCACGAGCATGCACAACCCGTTCTGGAACTCGCTCTCTGTCAAAATGACTCATTTTTTCTAGAAAATCATAATTTTCCAATGTTGCAGGACCTCGATTACCGACTGTTCGCAAATTTTGATTGTTGGTAATTGGATGTCCCTGTCTGTTGGTCAATGTCATATCTTGCTCATGTGTTGCATCATCTTGCTGTGTCATAGTATGACCCCTTTCCTATAGATACTTCCATTTTGTCCTTGAAAGGGGCAAACTAGTCATCCAAATTATCCCTTTGAACTACTTAAAAAAGCTCTCCATACATAAATGTAGGAGAGCCCTGGATGGCGTTTTCAAATGGAATCAAGTTGTTTTGAGTATGGCCATTGCTTATAGTTGGTCATTAGTCATCGGTCATACAGTAACAGGTAACTTGTTATTGGTTTTTAACTAATTAGCTGAAAAGCTAGATTTGAAAACAGCACATCCAACTCGGGTTGGAGTCTCACCGTCCCGAGTCTAGAAATAACGGGAATCGTCAAAGTTAATTTGAATACTGTAATTTTTTGAATTAATAAGATTAGATAGCTTATGTGCATCTTTTTCAAGCTTTGTAGCTCGTTCTCGATATTCATCTGGCTCATACAAAGCAATTTCATATAACATTGTATTTTCGCCATAGCCAAATCTTACACTCTCTTTTTCTCGCATACTGAAATCTTTACACATATCAGCCTCGGCACGAAGTTGTGTTGCTAGTTCGATGGCTTCTACTAGTGCTAGCTTTTGACCTTTAAAGTCTACTGTGTTTTGGATGTTTGCTTCGTAAACGAGGCGGTCTAATGTACGAGTATCTAGACGAACTTGGGCTAAGTCAGCTTCAATAAGGGGGAGTGCTCGATTACTTGTTTTAGGGGCTTGTCCCTTTTCAACTGTTACAAAGGCACTGCGATGTAGTTCGTTTACTAGCTCTTGAGTTTTCTTTCCTAAAATACTTTTTAGTTTAACAGCTTCTGCAAGATTAATCACGAAAACACGTCCTTTTTATAGTGTTTTAGATGGTACATCATTTGATATAATTGCGATTTGATAATGTCCGCCATGAATTTGATTAAACATTTTCCCAGCTGACGCTAGCAGTTCATTCGCTGCATCATTTGTTAAGGAAGGGCGGAAATAAAAAATATGTAACGCATCAGTTGTTTCCTCTGTGACAGCTGTGCGTTTAGAATCAACAAAAGGTGAGCCAAATGCTCCTACCTCATCACGACTATACAGAATATTTTCTAATGTGTTAAAGCGCCCATTCAAACCTTCATAACCAATCTCGTCATGACCAAGATCAATTGTTACAAACCCTTTGATTTGAGCAACATCATATAGCCCAATTGGCATTTCATATTGAAGTGAAAAGAAATTATTTAAATCAACACCTGAATGAATTGGCGTTAAATAATTTTGCTTACTAATTCGACGCATAAGGCTTTCTGCTGAGTGACGATAGCGATTTGGATCAGCACCAAGCTTTTTCCAAATTTGTCGCCATTCTGCGATCCCCTCACGCTGTGTTACAGGAAGTTCCTGTATTTCAAGAAAAAGATTTTCCTGATACAATTGCATACGCCCTTTAATCATTTGAGGGGATTCTGCTACAACAATTTTGGTATAATGAATAATGCCGATTTTTAGCTCGGGATGTTGTGTTAATAGAGTTGGGTTAATGGAAATTTCCAATGAACATCACCTACTTTATCTATTTCTAATATTGTACCATGTAAGGAGTTGGAAATAAAATGAACATACACGACCTGCAACGTGATTTTGTGGCATATGCGATGTCCATTGGTGTTGATAAAATAGGTTTTACAACAGCAGCTCCCTTTACAGAATTAAAAAACAGATTGCGTCGCCAGCAGGAGCTTGGTTATCAGTCTGGATTTGAAGAAAGTGATATTCAAAAACGTACAGAACCCCTTCAATTACTAGATGAAGCAGAGAGTATTGTAGCGATAGCTGTGGCTTACCCTTCACGTATGCAAAATGCACCAATTGGTAAAAGGGGTGCGCGACGTGGAATTTTCTGCCGTGCTTCATGGGGTGTCGATTATCATACAGCATTACGTGAGCGTTTAAAGCTATTATCTACTTGGCTTGAGGAACATGTCAAAGGTGTACGTATTGAATCAATGGTTGATACAGGAGCCCTTGTAGATCGGGCGGTAGCTGAACGTGCAGGCATTGGGTGGAGCGGAAAAAATTGCTCGATTATAACGCCTGAATTTGGTTCCTATGTGTATTTAGGAGAGCTCATTACAAATATTCCATTTGCGCCAGATAAGCCAATGGAGGATGAATGCGGAGATTGTCGACTGTGCTTGGATGTTTGTCCAACGGGAGCCTTAATTCAAGGTGGACAATTGGATGCACAGCGTTGTATTGCTTTTCTGACTCAAACGAAGGGTACATTACCAGATGAGTTTCGTAGTCATATCGGTAATCGACTCTATGGCTGTGATACATGCCAGACAGTATGTCCTAAAAATAAAGGGAAAATTAATTGGATTCATGAAGAATTTATACCAGATCCAGAGCTAGCCAAACCATTATTGACACCGCTTTTAAAGATTACTAATCGGGAATTTAAGGGGAGATTTGGTCATGTTTCAGGCTCATGGCGTGGAAAAAAGCCTATCCAGCGTAATGCCATCTTGGCACTTGCTCATTTTAAAGAGGAAGCCGCCATACCAGATTTGATTGCTCTACTTCATAAAGATGACCGTCCTGTCATTCGAGGCACAGCCGCATGGGCTTTGGGTAAGATTGGCGGGGATACTGCACAAACTGCCTTACATGAAGCAGAAGCTACAGAGCAGGACGAAGAAGTGCGAAGTGAAATTTATAAAGGGTTGCAGTTTTTTAAGTAGTATTGGATGTAGAAGCAATTGACTAACTACAGTTTAATGTAGGGATGAAATCAATTGCTTGGAGTTCCTATGATTGAGAGCGGATCCGCTCTAATTGTGAGAAGAGTCGCTCCAAAAGAGGAAGGCTTCGTTAACTTTTTAAAGAGTCATCTTAAAGAATTTTTTAATAAGGAAGTGTGTCGTTATGCCATTGCATATCGTTTTATATCAACCAGAAATACCAGCCAATACGGGGAATATTGCACGTACCTGTGCGGGTACTAATACATCGCTCCATTTAATTCGTCCGCTAGGTTTTTCAACGGATGATAAAATGCTGAAACGGGCGGGCTTAGATTATTGGCATAGTGTAAATATTGTCTATCATGATTCACTTGAGGATTTTATAGAGTACTCTAAAAATGGAGATGTTTATTTAATCGAAACATACAGTGATGAGCCGTTTACGAAAAATGATTTTAGTGATCAAGACCGAGATATTTATTTTATGTTCGGAAAAGAAACTACAGGTTTGCCGAAGGACTTTGCTTATGAACGCCGAGATATGTGTTTACGTATTCCACAAAGTGATCATGTGCGATCACTTAATTTGTCCAATACGGCTGCAATTGTTATTTATGAGGCATTACGTCAACAAGGATATCCAGGGTTACATTAAAAAGCAGTTCTCCGCTTGTGAGAACTGCTTTTTAATATTAAAACTTTAATAACACAACATTCCCCGCAGGATCCTCTGTTTGGAACCCTCCGACGATTTCCGTAACGGGTGCACCTATACCACGAAGATTATCTTTCATAGTTGCCGCTTGTTCTTCGTTATCTAAACGCAATGAGAACGTTTTTAAGCCAACTTGATTTTTTCCAAGCTTTGGTGCATTCTCTGAGTGCCAAGTATTTAAGCCGATATGATGATGGTAACGGCCTGTAGAAATAAATAATGCTTGGGACCCGTAGCGTGTGACAATATCATAACCTAATCCCTTTGTATAAAATTGCTCGGCTTCAGCCAAGTTAGAGACCGATAAATGAATATGGCCCATTACTGTGCCAGCAGGCAGACCAAGCCAGTTGCCATCGCCCTCTTCTAAAATAGAACGAATATTGAGTGGTTCTGTCACCATATGCACCTGATTGTTATGCCATGTCCATTCACTTTCAGGACGATCTGCATAAATCTCGATTCCATTATGATCAGGATCATTTAAATAGAGTGCTTCACTTACAGCATGATCAGAAGCCCCAAGGTACACACCTTTTTCGTGAAAATGAGAAATAACATTAGCTAAGTCACGTCGACTAGGTAATAATAGGGCGAAGTGATAAAGTCCTGTCGTCATGCTAAGCTTATCTTCTACGGTTTTAGGCTGAACAAGAGTTAATAGAGCTGTTTCTCCATCGGCAGTTAACATAGCTTTATGTGAATCTTGTTGTAACACTTTAAAGCCAATAATTTCTTGATAAAAGGTTAAAGAGCGGTGTAAATCACTCACTTTTATTTCAACATTCGTTACATAGGTGTTTGGTTTTTCATGAAAATGCATTTTGAATACCTCCGAATAGTTATCTTTTTTCATTAAGTTACTTTATGTAAGTTAGTTTATTTTAAAAATAAAGGAAAGTCAAGTATTTCTATTGTTCCACAAAAAAAGAAAATCACTAAGCTTTTCGAAAAGCTTAGTGATTTTCTTGAGATATTATTTGTCAGCTTTGTAGTCGCCTTCGTATCCAGCAGTGAAAATAGCTGTTAAGAAAGCAACTGTTACACCAATGATTAATAATAATTTCATGGAAGTAACCCTCCTCATGTTATAAAGAAATCTCTTTTTAGTATAGCCTATCTACTTTAAAAATGAAACGACATAGCAGAATAAAATATGTCAGAAATGGTTCAAACAGCTTGATATCGGGAAAACTAAAAGTGAGGTGATTAGTATGGAAAAAAAGGTGCCAAATATTGAAAATGGGACAATGGTGAGAGATATGAAAGAATTAAAAGATTTGGGCAAGCAGATGGAGCATTTACGTGATGGTCTAGAGCTTGCGGAGGATGAGCGAATCGCTGATCCAATTCAATTGGAAGATGTTGAACAGAAGAAAAAGTAGTATATAAACCAGCCGCTTTATTTTTCTTAAATCCAATTTTTTGTATAATGGAACGAGGATAAGAAAGGGGTTGTGCTTTTTGAATTTACAATCAACAAAAACATTATCAAATGGTGTAGAAATGCCTCGTTTTGGCTTAGGTGTTTACAAAATGACAGAACGTGAGGAAACATTACAGGCTATTGATAAAGCACTTCAATACGGTTATCGAGCTATTGATACAGCATCCTTATATGGGAATGAGGTAGAAGTAGGAGAAGCTATTCGTCATTCAGGCATTCGTCGTGAAGATATTTTTGTTACAACAAAAGTATGGAATAATGACCAAGGATATGATGCAACATTACGTGCTTTTGAGGTTTCGCTAAAGAATTTAAATATGGATTACCTAGATTTATATTTAACACATTGGGCTGTCCCTGAAACATTTGAAGAAACATATCGAGCTATTGAGCGCCTTTACGATGAAAAATTAATTCGCTCAACAGGTGTATCGAATCATCATGAGCATCATTTGGAAAAAATATTGGCTAAGGCAAATACTGCACCGATGGTTAATCAAGTGGAGGTACATCCATATTTACAACAGCAGTCATTAAGCGCATTTTGTAGTGAACACCAAATTGCTGTTACTGCATGGTCTCCACTAGGACGTGGTGGTGTACTTGCTGATCCTACCATTATTGAGATTGGGAAAGAAATCGATAAAACCCCTGCTCAGGTAGTACTGCGTTGGCATTTACAAAATGATACACTCGTTATTCCCAAATCCGTAACACCGAGCCGAATTGAGGAAAACGCACAGATTTTTGATTTTGAATTAACCCAAGATCAAATGGAGAAAATGGCAACATTAAATCGTAACCAACGATTTGGACAAGATCCTGATCATTTTAAATTTGATTTTTAAAAAAAGAATAAATCCCGCACTCCTATAGAGGCGGGATTTTTCTTATTGCTCGTCCTTGACGATAATACGTTTATTTAAAAAAGGATGGTCAAATTCTAATTGAATGGCATGTAGTTCGTAGTCATCACTTACTGCTTCTCGTGCACCATACATTGTATCCCCAATAATTGGATGGCCAATATAGGCTAAATGCACACGGATCTGATGTGTTCGCCCAGTCTCAAGTATGAGATGAACGACACAGGAATTTTTGTAACGCGCCACCACTTCATAGTGTGTTACAGCATGCTGCCCAGTTTTGGACACAACACGTCTTGTGGCATGGTGTCTGTCTTTGCCAATTGGTTCAGCAATCGTTCCAGAAGACGTTCGTAAGTTACCTTGCACCTCTGCTGCATACGTACGAATAATGGTTTTTTCCTCAATCATTCGATCGAAAATGGACTTTGCTAAAGGGTGCTTTGCTACTAGTAATAAGCCCTGTGTCCCTTTATCAAGACGATGAACATGTTCAGCATAAATGCCACCCTGTTCTTTGATATGTGCCATGACATGGTTCATACATGTATGTGTATCACGAGCATCATTAGGATGTGTTGCCATACCTTTTGGCTTTGATACGATTAAACAATGGTCATCCTCATAGACTACATCAATAGCACATACAGGTGTTGGTTTGTAGCTAGAAGTTGGAACAGGAAACGTAAATTTGATTATTGTTCCAGTTTGTAAAGGTGTATTCCATTGAACCAGCTCATCATTTGCCAATGTGATGGCTTTGGCCATACGCAATTCATGAACGAGTTTTTTACCGAGTCGCCAATGATTACGTAGCAATTCTTCCACACTTAAGTTATCTTCAGCAATTTCATAATGAAACATAGATCTTCCTCCGTAGAAAAAACCGTATTCCAAAGGTAGAACACGGTCTTCCGATTATTTTGCAGCTTTAGAAGCTTTGATTAAATAAAAGCTTGCCCCTGCGATTAAAATAAATGCAGTTAATGCTAAAAACGGAATAGTAATAAAGCCTAACCAATTAATATATTGTCCTGTACAAGAAACTGCGCCACAGGAAGGAGCATTTTCAGCTAAATAGCTAAGCTTTTGAATTCCGTAATGGTAAAGTGAAATACAGCCGCCAACCACAGAAAATACAGCTGTTGTGACAGCAATACGTGCATTTTTTTGTATAAATGCTACTGTCGTCATTATAACAATTGGGTACATAAAAATACGTTGAATCCAACATAATTTACAAGGTTCATAATGACGAATCTCAGAAAAATATAACGAACCTAGTGTTGCTATAGCAGAAACAATCCAAATAAATAATAAGCCATTTTCTTCTTTTTTAGACATATTCAATCTTCCCTTCATAAAACCATGTCCTTGTTCGATTATAGTGGTTCTAGTTTTATATGTAAATCAACTTACACAAAATAAGGTATGTGATGAATTTCAGTCTAAAGTATGAACGGTGGAAGCAGACGCTTTCAATAGCTTAATGGTATCATTAACAATAGTAATGCTAAAGAAGAGGTGTTTTCGTGAGGGAGAATGAGCATTCCAATATCAGTATTTTAAAAGAGATTGCTGAACTATTAAATGAAGAAACTGAAATTGTCACAATGCTAAAAGGTGCGCTCATCAAATTTTTAAATGGCACCAATTTTGAAACAGGCTGGATTTTTTTTATTGATGCAAAGGGGCGTTCAGAACTTGTTGTCCATGAAAATCTACCAGAGGCATTGGAATATAACAATTGCCATTATTTAAAAAAGGGCGGTTGTTGGTGTGTATCGCGTTATCGTAATGAAGAGCTAAAAAAAGCCTCCAATATTATCGAGTGTCAGCGTATTGAAAGTGCCATAGCTGCAAATGTTGGGGATCATGAAGGAATCACACATCATGCGACAGTACCCCTTCAATCTGGACAAGAACGTTTTGGCGTATTAAATGTCGCATCTAAGGATACAGTACGCTTTTCAGAGGAGGAGCTTGCTTTATTAGAATCAGTTGCCTTTCAGATGGGGTCAGCTATTAAGCGAATTTTATTGACAAAGCAGGAGCAGGAAATGGCACTTGTGAAGGAACGTAATCGCCTAGCTCGTGATTTACACGATTCAGTTAATCAACTACTATTCTCGGTTACGTTAACAGCTAGGGCTGGCATTGAAATGACGGATGATTGCGAAGTGAAAGAAACATTTAAAGAGATTCAGCATTTAACACAAGATGCACTTACAGAGATGCGTGCGTTAATTTGGCAATTGCGACCTAAAGGATTGGAAAATGGTTTACTTGAGGCCATGAAAGTATACGCTGAAATGCTTGGCTTAAAACTACATGTTACGGTTTCAGGCGTATTGCAATTTCCCTCACGTATTGAAGAAACATTATTTCGCGTAGCCCAAGAGGCGTTAAATAATGTACGTCGCCATGCAGGTGTATTAGAGGCAGCATTGTATATTACTGTTACATCAACAGATATTTTGTTGGTTATTCGTGATGAGGGACGGGGCTTTGTCATTGACAACAATACAAAGTTGCTTTCAATGGGCTTACAATCTATCAAGGATCGTGCAAAATCAGTTGGTGGAACTGCCGACTGGGTAAGTGAAATTGGCAAAGGTACGGAGCTGCTAATCCGCTTGCCATATTAAGGGGGAGAGGACATGATACGTGTATTAATTGCAGACGATCATCACGTGGTGCGTAGAGGACTACTGTTTTTCTTAAAGACACAAAAGGATATTGAGGTTGTTGGAGAGGCCAAAAATGGGCACGAAGCTGTTGCATTAGCAGAAAGCATTCAACCAGATATTATTTTAATGGATTTAGTCATGCCTGAAATGGATGGCATCCAGGCGACTAAACGCATCAAAGCGAAGTTTCCACAAATAGAAATTTTAATGCTCACTAGCTTTTCTGATCGAGATCATGTGGTTCCAGCAATGGAGGCAGGAGCGGCAGGCTATCAGTTAAAAGATATTGAGCCAGATGAATTGGTCTTATCCATTCGTCGTATTATGCGTGGTGAAAACACTCTACATCCTGAAGCAACGTCAACGCTTGAAATGGATCGCCAGGAGTCTCAGAATGCACCCCATTTAATAAATCCGCTGACACCTCGTGAACAGGATGTGCTAGCAGAGCTTACAAAAGGAAAGAGTAATCGGGAAATTGCATCCTCACTATTTGTCACAGAAAAGACAGTGAAAACCCATATTTCGAATATTTTTACAAAGCTACAAGTACAAGACCGTACACAGGCAGCGCTGTATGCTGTTAAACACGGGCTAACTGAAGGTAGTGGGATATAAATAAACGGCGAGCTTCTACTCACATAGAAGCACTCGCCGTTTTTTACATTATTTATGTTGAACAAATAATTTTTTAGATATCTCTAATAATGTAGAGCTAGGTGTTAGTGCTAAATCTTCCTCTAGTCTTTGCGTATATGTTTGGAAAATTTTGAGTGCCTGTTCATGAAGCCCTGCCTGTATTAACGTATATAAATAGTGCTCAAGTTTTTGTTCATTATAGGGATCATACTCTATTAATGCATGTAAAAATTCCATAGCTCTTTCAGTATCTGAAAAGACCGTTGTTTGAAACCCTTTTTCTAATAGCTCTATGTATGATTTCATTAATTTATCTTTATAGGCAGTTGACCATTCATAATCATCAAAAACAAATAAGCCATTCTTATAAATAGAAAGACATTGATTAATCAAAGAAATAGAAGGAAATTCAAGTCTTGAAAAATCCTCATGAAGTTTTTGAAAATCGTATAAATCACATACGATATTTGGCTTTTCGAAGATATAGTATTTATTTGAAAAGACAATACAGTTTTCGTAGCCAATTGTATTTAGAGTTTTCCTTAAATAAGATAGAGCTGTATGAAGATTTGATTTGGCTCGTACATAATCTAAATCTGGCCATAGAATTTCAATTAAATAATCTCGATGAATCGGTATATTTGGATGCAAAATAAAATAAGCAAACAATTCTTTTGTCTTTTCTGTTTTAAATGCCACTAAACTATTGTTACTATAGACGGCAAATTGATCGAAGCATTGTACATTTAAGACAGTTTGTGTATCCTGTTGAAGCATTTGCTGAATGGAAAATTCATGCTCAATACGGGCTACAGTTTTTTCTAAACGGGCATGACTGATAGGCTTTAATACATAGTCGAGACTGCCAATTTCATAGGCTTGTAATGCAAATTCATGATAGGCGGTAATGAAAATTACACTGACTTGTGGGCGTTCCGTTTTGATAATATCAGCAACTTCAAGTCCTGATAATTCTTGAAGTTTTACTTCTAAAAAGATAGCCTCAAATTCCATAGTTGGTAGTTCATTCAGAAATACTTCTACGCTTGTAAAGGTTTGCATCACCTGTATTTGTTGAAAGGCATGTAGTTTATTTTGAAAATAGTGTAAAGCTAACGGTTCATTGTCTATTAAAACGGCTCGAATCACATCAAACTCTCCTTTATACAATTAAATTAAAAACATTAAACTCTAGTTCATTTTGGGTGAAAAGGCTTCCTATATATAGTGAAGGGCAAGAAAAGTGAAAATCACTCAACTTTTCTATTAAAAATTTGATGCCAGAAAAAAGCAATTTATGGTGTAGTTCTTTCACGGGTGAGAGTCAATGAATCCCGATGTGTTTGTCACATCGCGTCAAATCCATTCAAAGAAAATTTCGCCGTTCATTATATAGAAGATAAAAGTTTTTTAGTTTGTGTTAAGAGAATTGAAATAATTGCTTAGGCGTTAAAATCAAACTATTCTTATACAAAAATGAAACAACATAGTATTGTTAATGAAAGTTGCATATGGGCATAAGCCTTGTTTTTTCTTTTATTGTTAAAATAGTATAATTGTTGTAACAATAATTAGGCGTTATTATAGTACATTTGTCTTAAAAAATACTCAAAAAGTACTTAAAAAATACTTAAAAAGATAGGTTATTAATTAAAATAGAAGTATATATAGGAATAATGGGATGGCAAGAAAGGAGATTTTACCATGAAATTAGAAAGACTTCTAACCATGACGATGATATTAATCAACCGTAAAAAGGTTAAGGCACAGGAATTAGCAGAGTTATTTAATGTTTCGATTCGTACCATTTATCGAGATATTGAAACATTGAGCTGTGCTGGTGTACCTGTTATTAGTCAGCAAGGTGTAAATGGTGGCATTAGTTTAATCGATGGTTATCGTGTTGATAAGCAAGTGTTGACGAAGGATGAGCTCACGTCACTTTCTATTGCGATTAAAAGTGCTTTGACTACCTATGAAGATTCCCACGCTGAAGCCGTGCTCGAGAAAATAACGAGTATTGCTGATGATCATGTAAAACAATCGATGGACCATCTATTTGTTGATCTTAGTCCATGGGGACCAAACGCTCTCTTTAAAGAGCTTATTACGACGCTCAAGACAGCTATAGAGAATAATCGTTGCATAAGCTTTCATTATTCTACTACTTATGGTGAACAAACAAGCCGAATAGTCGAACCACATACAATTGTTCAAAAAGGGAAGATATGGTATTTGTATGGCTATTGTACATTAAGAAAGGACTTTCGTTTATTTAAGCTTGCGAGAATGAAACATTTGCTTCAAGCTGATTCTACCTTTGAGCGTAAGGAAGTGAATTTAAGTGAACTCCCTTGGGGTAAAGAATGGCATCGACCACAAAACGTAGTCGATTTAGTCATTTCTTTTGATAAAGACATTACAACATTAGTGGAGGAATCCTTTGGTGCAGAACATATAGACCATGAACAATCTATGATTCATATATCTATACCCGAAGATGAATGGCTTTATGGTTTCTTGTTAAGCTTTGGGCATCGCATTAAAATTATGGAACCACTTTATATAAGAGATATTATTCAAAAACGAGCTTTAGAAATTGTTCAATTATATAAAAATCTAGATAATTGATGACAGACAGTTGTCAGGTTTCCTTTGCTATAGTAAGTACAAATAAAGCGAAAGGTGGAATGACGATGCAAAGCTATTGTCAAAGCTGCGGTATGCCTTTAGTAGAAGAGGCATTATTGGGTACTGAAAAAGATGGGGACAAAATTCTGGAGTATTGTATATATTGTTACGAGGGAGGCAAGTTTAAACAACCCCAGTTAACAGTAGAAGAAATGATCGAAATTTGTGTACCGCATCTTAAGGAAGGTGGTATGCCAGAAAATGAGGCACGGAATATGCTGACTTCCTTTTTGCCAAGTTTGAAGCGATGGAGAAAAAGTGAAGGGAAGGAACCAAAAGTAGTTGAATTAACCGCATTTAACATCGTAGGTATTTCAACTCAAACAAGTAATGCAAATGAAATAACAGAGCATGCTAAAATTCCACAATTATGGGATGACTTTTATCAGCAAAATATTGCGGGCCAAATAGCCGAACGAAAAAATGGCCATGTCTTTGGTTTGTATTCAGACTATGAAACGGATGTGAATGGTAATTATACTCTTACACTAGGAGTAGAAGTAAATAATGATGACATTCCAACAGATTTAGTAGTTAAAATGATTCCAGCAGCTAAGTATCTAGTATTTACATCAGATAAAGGCACGATGCCTGAAGTTGTCATCCAAACTTGGCAAGAGATTTGGGCATGGTTTGCAAATTCTAAAGTTGAACGAACATATACAGGCGACTTTGAACTGTATGATGAACGATGCGCTAATCCACATGAATCACAAGTGGATATTTATATAGCTATTAAATAAGAAAAGTCTCCTACCAATCAACTGGTAGGAGACTTTTCTTCGTTTTGCGGAGGAATGATATATGGCTCAATATGCACAAGAACCTGACAAAAGCGATTTTCACGCATAATGGTATGTTCGATTTCTTCGGTTATGCGATGACTTTCAAAGACATTTAAATAAGGATCTACTGTGACAGTTACGTCGATGAAATACATATTGCCATGGGCACGTCCTTTAAAGTCTAAAAGCTCCATTACCCCGTCCACGTTACGGATTAAGACCGATAACGTTTCAACTTCATCAATATCAAATGCATCTGTAAGACTTTGAACAGCTTCCCAAAAAATTTCTACTGCTGTTTTAATAATTAAAAAGGCAACAATGAGAGCTGTAAGTGAATCAATGATCGGAAAGCCGAAAATGGCTCCAAAAATACCAATGGCTGTACCGATGCTGACAAGTGCATCAGAGCGATTGTCAAAGGCAGCAGCTTTAACAGCGGCACTCTTAATTTTCTTTGATAGTGCCAAATTATAGCGATAAACCACATACATGACAACTGCACTACCTATTGCTACATAGGCTGTTAATAGTGAAGGTGTTGTACCAGTGGGCTCCCACAAGCTTTTTAGGGAACTAACTAATACTTGGAGACCGACAACAAGCATAATGAACGATGCGACTAAAGAGGCAACAGTCTCAGCTCGTAAATGTCCGTATTGGTGGTTGGAATCAGGTGGTCTTTGGGCAATGCGTAAACCAACCAGTACCGCGATGGAAGCAATGATATCAGTTGTGTTATTTAAACCATCTGCTTTTAGGGCCTCAGATGTACCAATGTAGCCTATTGTAAGCTTAGCAGAGCTTAGTATTAGATATGTACCAATGGATAGCCATGCACCTTTTTCCCCTTGACGTAAATTTGTATAGAGCTCCATTTTGTTTCCTCCTCGCAAAACTTTCGGACATTAGAAAACGACCCCCTTTTAAAAAGGGAGTCGTTTCATCTATTTATTACAGTCGTTGCTCCCACCTATATAAGGTGTGAAAAAAAGACCATATTTATAGCCTAGATTATACAAGCGTGCTTCTAATAGTACCACGACAAGTATGGTAAATCAATTCAATTTTAGTCAATGACTGCGTCATATTCATTTGATAAATCACTGTTAGGTAATTTCAGAACTTCTAAGTATAAAATATGGTGACCATCTAATTCTTTTGCGATAAATTCAAAACCTTGCTCTTCAATACTGTCACCTTCGACTGCATCAAAACGCTTCGTCATGAACCAACCACCGATAGTATCAATATCATCATCTTCTATGTCAGTACCAAGCATATCATTTACATTTTCAAGAAGCATCTTAGCATCTAAAATAAAATGATTTTCTGCAATTTCTTGTACTTCCGGGATTTCGTCTTCATCAAATTCATCTTGAATATCGCCGACAATTTCCTCAATAATATCTTCAATCGTCACTAAACCAGATGTTCCGCCATATTCATCCATTAAAATGGCCATATGAATACGTTCACGTTGAATTTTTAGTAATAGATCGTTAATTTGCGTTGTTTCCATCACTCGAATAATAGGTTGCATATAATCAATGACTGGCTTATCACCATTTTTAGGATCTTTAATGTAAGCGGTTAATAAATGCTTCATGTTAACTAATCCAATAATATGATCTTTATCTCCATCCAGAATTGGATAACGAGTATATTGCTCAACACCCATTAAATCAAACACTTCTTTAATTGTTAGCTCTTTTTCTATGCCGACAATTTCAGTTCGAGGAACCATAATTTCTTTTGCAAGACGATCAGAGAACTCGAAAATACTGTTAACATATTCATATTCTGAGTTATTAATTTCTCCACCTTTTAAACTATCCGACAAAATCATACGCAGCTCTTCCTCTGTATGAGCAACTTCTGATTCTGACATCATTTTTAAGCCGAAAAGACCTGTTAAACCACGGGCAGAGCCATTTAATAGCTTAATGATGGGATACGTAATATTGTGGAAGATAATTAATGGGCCAGAAAAGTTTAATGTGACAAATTCTGCTTTTTGGATGGCTAATGTTTTTGGCGCCAATTCCCCAATAACAACATGCATAAACGTAACGATTGAGAATGCAAGTATGAATGAAAGGATAGATGTAATACTACCATTCAAATTTAGAAATTCAAACACTGGGTGTAAAATGATTTCAAATGTAGGTTCACCTAACCAACCTAAACCAAGTGCAGTGATGGTAATACCTAACTGGCATGCAGATAAGTACTCATCTAAATCTGAAACAACACGTTTTGCATTTTTCGCTTTTTTATGCCCTTCCGCGAGCAATTGATCAATGCGGGTAGATCTCACTTTTACGATTGCAAATTCAGTTGCAACGAAAAATCCAGTCATTATAATTAGTAGGGCGAATGCCGCCAACCTAATGGTTATCTCCAATATGTCTCCGTCCAAATAATTCCTTTGTTCCCGCCCGAATGAGGGAAGTAAACAAAGTGTACACCTCCTATGATTTAAAAAATTGTTGGATGTTTCAATCATAAATTATTTAAAAGAAAAACACAAATATTGACAACAACTTTTTCACTTGTTTTTCATGGATCTTTTGAAAAAATGCAACTAGATTCAAATACCAAAACATTGTAATTACCATGGCTATATGCTAACTTTAGAAAGATCAAAGATAGTTTGTTTAGGGAAAGAAGCATTTTGCATCTCATATAATACGACACGTCAAAAATCTCAAGAGTGCTTTAGCTTGCGGATTTTTTTAAATGAATTATTTTTTATAGAAAGGGGGGAGTCTCAATCATCATTTGAGACTCCCCCTTTCTAAATGTTTGACCTATTTATTCTTGCTGGAAGCGTAATTTTAAACACGCTTTTTCAACATCATGAACCGTTTCCTTTAAAGGTATTTCACCTGTAAACGGAGCGATAGATACAGGTGCTTTTTCCGTTATGCCTTGCTGTGTTAAAACATAGTTCTTGTTATTATACGTTAAATAGAACGTTTTAATCGATTTCTTGCCGAAAGAGCTAGTAGAAGAATCAAAGAAGCCCTTTAGTTGACTGCAATACTCATTGTAAAAGTCGCTTTTATAGCCAGAAAGTTCCTCGAATTTCTTACTATTAACAGCACCCGCTTCATCCACTAATTCGAATATTTTAGCGGAAAATTCTGAAAAAAATTCTTTTACTTTTACACGAATTAACGCTTTTGAATTATAGCTATTTAAGTCATCCGAAAGTGTGACTTTACTCATTGAAATGGCCCCCTGCATAAAAAACATTTACTATTAAGCTGATATCATAAATGTATAAGAAAAATATACAAATTTCAACAGGATTCAACATAATTAGCTTAAATGGCGTGCTATTAATAGTAAATATAGGTATTTTTATACGGGATCACAACGAAAAATTGACTATCAAATTCAATCGTATACATGAAACAGCATAAGTTCATGTATCATTTTTTTAACAACCTCCTCGTCTGATGGAATGGCTCCTATCCACTCAATCGTACCGTCCTTTAAATATTCCGCTTGGTATCGTTCTCGTTGATAAAAAAACGAAATAGACCACCCAGGTAGTTGCGTGTTTTCAAATAGTGGTTTAAAACTGAAATGTTGAATCATCATCAAACCTCGCTTCTTAAAGTATGTAGTCATATTATTCAAGTATAAAGGTATTTTTGCAACTATTCACTTTTCATAGAAGTAAATAGGATGAGATTGAAATTCTAAAGGGGTATTTCTTTCGTTGAAAATCATTGCTCTGCTATAATGAGTGCAGAAGGCGACAAAATACGCCAATCTTGAATACAATTGAAATGAGAGGATACTAATGGATAATTTTATAGTGACATTACTTTTTATGGCTATCATTGGGGCTGCAATTGGGGGCGTTACAAATCACTTAGCCATTAAAATGCTTTTTCGTCCATATAAAGCGATATATATTAAAAATTGGCGTGTACCGTTTACACCAGGGCTTATACCCAAACGACGTGATGAATTAGCTAAACAGCTGGGTCTTACAGTAGTAAATTATTTACTAACGCCTGAAACATTTAGAAAAAAGTTTTTCTCTAAGGATATTCAAGACAAAGTAGAACACTTTGTGCAATTAAAAGTTGAAGAAACAATCTTTACAAACGACAAAACAATTCAGGATTGGCTAAACTTAGCTGGGTTTGCTCATCTACCTACTACCATTGAACAGAAGGTTGAAGCAATTGTTGAGGGACAATTTTCGTCGGTAAAGAATACACTATCAACAAAATCAATTCGTACGCTGCTATCAGATGATATCCAAAATACAATTGATGCTAAAATTCCAGTAGCAGTTCAGCACATTTTAGAAAAAGGCGAGGATTATTTTTTATCACCAGAAGGTGAAATGACGATTAAGGCAATGATTGATGACTTTTTATCATCAAAAGGGTCTCTAGGCGGCATGATCAATATGTTCTTAGGTGATTCCTCTTCATTAGTTGGGAAAGTTCAACGTGAGCTTGTGAAGTTTTTACAAGCACCAGGAACAACAACATTACTAACAAAAATATTTTCACAGGAATGGGAAAAACTTAAAGATCGACCAGCTATGGACTTTTTGCAAGATGTTCAATTTGACCCCATTTTATCGAAATTACAAGTGTACGTGAAAGAACAATTAGCAATCTCTGAACGTTTAAATCAACCGATTTCTTATTATTGGCCAGAAGGAAATGACTGGGCGAAGTATACCGTGATTCCACAAGCTATAGAAAAAGCTTTTGTGAAGGCAGAGGAAAAACTTGAGGATGTACTAAAACGTTTAAACTTACAAGAGGTTGTGCGAGAGCAGGTTGATTCATTCCCAGTAGAGAAATTAGAGGAGCTTGTATTAGGTATTTCAAAACGTGAGTTTAAAATGATTACTGTATTAGGTGCAGTGCTTGGTGGATTGATTGGGATTGTGCAAGGCTTGATTGTTTACTTTATTTAAAAGGAGATTGTATGAATGATTAATATTTATAATGACATTAATGCGTTAGAAGCAACTTTCCGTAAGATTCCAGAATTTGAAGCGTTAAAAGCTGCTGTTGAAGTTGTTAAAAATGACGAAGATGCATTAAATGTCTTTAAAAACTTCCGTAAAATCCAAATCGAATTACAGAAAAAGCAATTAGCTGGTGAGGATATTTTGGAGGATGAGCTTGTCTATGCACAAAAAGCGGCACAGCTTGCACAGCAAAATGAAAAAATTTCAACGATGCTTGAGGCAGAAATGAAGGTAAGTAAAGTAATCGAAGAAGTAAATCGCATTTTAATAAAACCTATCCAAGGTTTATATGAAGGAATTCAATAATAGGTGATAATCGCAATTTAAAAAGGAATAATTTTTCTAGGAATTGCACATATAACAAGTGAGAGGAAAACGTGTATCCGCTATTGGTCGGTACACGTTTTTGCTTTATGTACCAGTTAAAGAGTATGGGAGGTTATGAATATGCATGTCATCATTGAATGGACCTATAAAACACCAAAAGGAGCAACAACAGTTTTACGTTCCGCTGAAATGCCTGCAGCTCAAGCACTTTTACTTGCAGAGGATATGGAAAGAACGGGAAGGGTAAAATCGCTACATTGTATGGATCGGCAAGATACAAATTGGTCACTTAAAGAGCTAAAAGCATATTTAAAGGAAATTGATACAGAGCCTCATAATATTACGCTCTATTTTGATGGAGGTTTTGATCGTGGGACAAGGCAAGCAGGACTAGGCTGCGCCATTTATTACGAACAAAATGGTAAACCTTTACGATTGAGAAGGAATGCCTTTTCGTCTGAATTGAAATCAAATAACGAGGCAGAGTATGCAGCGCTTTATTTAGCCTTAGTAGAGCTAGAACTTTTAAATGTCCACCATTTGCCTGTGCGTATTATAGGAGATTCACAAGTGGTCATCAATCAGCTGAATGGGGAATGGCCAGCATTGGAAAAAGAACTAGCAAGCTGGGCAGATAAAATTGATGCTAAGCTGGAGCAACTTCACATTCAAGCCGAATACCAGCTTGTTTCACGTAAGGATAATTCGGAAGCTGATCGCCTTGCTACTCAAGCTTTAAATGGCATCGATATTACTGGTTTGAGCGAGATTGTTAAAGAATAGGAATAAGAGGTGGCAGTAGATACTGCCACCTCTTTCTCATAAAATCCTCGGTTTGCACTGAAACTTTTTCCATTTTAAAACTACTACTACTATGAATCCAAACAATAAGGAGAGATTTTATGAACATGAAAAAAATAGCACCTGCAGCTATGTCTGCATTATTATTTGGAAGTGCCCTTGTACCGGTAGCTTCAGCAAATGAGCAGCAATCTACAGAAGCAGAGGTACCACAAATACAAATTGATCCCGTACACATTTTTAATGATACTCGTGGTACTGTGGAAGATGTTCGTGTTGGGGAAAATATTACATATTACACAGTAAAAGAAGGCGAGCAAACAAATGTATTAGAAATTACTAAAGATACTCTCGTGTTCGACAATACTGGGAAGAAAGTGGAGCTACAAAAGGGTGATAAAGTATTAGCTTATACCTTTGCTAACAAACCGCAAAAATATATTTATCCACCACAATTCAATCCAGAGGTTGTCATCGTTGAAACAGAAGAAGTTGGTTTTGTAGAAGTGGATTATTTCTTTGAAGATTTAACTAATACGTATGATATTTTAAAATTAAATATTGGGAAAGAAACAGAGCTATTCAATGAAAAAGGTGAAAAGGTGGACGCTAAAGATTTAGCAGAGAAGCATCTGATTGTTTTCTATAAGGCCTCTACTAAAAGTATCCCAGCTCAAACAACACCATCTAAAGTAATTGTACTGGACGATGATTCCTCAACTACTAAGAATCCAATAAATGAAGAAATTGATAATATTATCGCATCAGATTCTTATGAAGTAGCTGGTACAAAAATGGTGCCATTACGTGTGATCGCTGAAAAGCTTGGCTTCAAAGTGGATTCTACAGGCAAGGGGGCAATCCTTTCAAAAGGGAATATGTCTTACACAATTACTCGCGGTGAAAAAACATTTGGCTATAATAAGGCATTACGTACACTAACAGTCGCACCGACCTTAAAAGATACAAAGACATATGTACCTGTTGAATTTGTGGATGAATATTTAAAATAATTAAGAAAATAGTATGCCAACAATGCTTGGCATACTATTTTTATTTGTGGTTACTCAGCCATTGCTAGAGCGTAATGGTTCTTTGAGGAAATAAAGGCTGGATACTTTTTCGCAAATTGTTGGAGACATTGTTTAAAGGATATTGTACTCATGAAGTTTTTAGCTAATACCATTTCATCTGAATACAATAAAAATTGCTGAAAATGCTGTTGAATAAATACCCTTGTCTTTTCATAATGCTTGTTAATTGAAATAGCGCCATAGATTTCTTGTTGATCAATAATATAAATAAAATCACAAAGTACTTTATGTGTGCCGTAATTAAGTTTTACCGTGACATATAATGTTTTTTCGTCACAGCGCTCTAAATCAAAATGGTGGAATGCTACTTCTACTTGATGAATAAAGCTCGAAACAGATGTATAATTGTCATTTTTTAAAATAAACATTCTCGACACCACCTTTTCTGAAAATTATAATGACAAAAAAATAGTTTGTCTATATTTAAACTGAATATTCTGTTATTTTATAGATTCTAATTGTTATTTTGCTTATAGTCATAGAAATTTGTTAAACTTAAATCTGCAATATATAAAAGAAGAGAGCGAAACGAAATGAAAATTATTCATATAGATCAAAAATATCCTGAAGATTGGATTCGCGTATTAAATCATATTGCGAATTTATTTTTTGAGGATTCCAAGCTGAAGGTTGAACCAATGGGAGCAGATATGTCTGCTTCATTTGACTATCAGACTGGAGACGATTTTTCCATTTCTACAAAAGCAAACTTGATTGTAGATGGTAAGCAATACACGAATGAGTACAGTATTCAATATGAGTCCCCAGCAACAGATCGTGAGCTAAATATTCGCATAAAACGTGCATTGTCACATGTATTTTTAGATGTTCTTGAACAGCATACTGGAGTGCATCAGCAATGGGGGATTTTAACGGGTGTACGCCCAACAAAGCTGTATCATAAATTTAGAAAAGAAGGTAAAAGTGAGCAAGAAATTGCTGATCTATTAATTCGAGATTTCCGCTTATCAAAGGAAAAAGTTGGACTATTAAAGAAAATTGTGGACCGACAACTAGTGACCATTCCTGATCTTGATGCCATTGGACAAGAAATCAGTGTTTATATTGGTATTCCATTCTGCCCTACCAAATGTGCATATTGCACTTTCCCAGCCTATGCGATTGGTAGTAATCGTAAGCAAGGGCGTGTTACGACTTTTTTAGATGGCTTGCATATTGAATTGCGCGAAATGGGCAAATGGCTGAAGGACAATGATATGAAAATCACCTCCATTTATTGGGGTGGTGGTACACCGACTTCAATTGAGGCCGATGAAATGGATGCCTTATATCAAACGATGTATGAATCATTCCCTAACCCTGAAACAATTCGAGAGGTGACAGTTGAAGCAGGAAGACCTGATACCATCACACCAGAAAAATTAGAAGTACTAAAAAAATGGGGTATTGATCGTATTAGTGTAAATCCACAATCTTATACTGATGAAACATTAAAAGCAATTGGTCGTCATCACACAGTCCAGGAAACCATTGATAAGTTTTGGCTTGCAAGAGAATCAGGTATGAACAATATCAATATGGATCTTATAATTGGGCTACCGAATGAAGGGATTGAAGAATTCCAACATTCATTAGAGGAATCGGCAAAAATGCAGCCAGAGTCTTTAACTGTTCATACGCTATCATTTAAACGTGCTTCAGAGATGACGCGTAATAAGGATAAATACAAAGTAGCCGACCGTGATACGGTAGCTGAAATGATGGCAATGGCACAAATTTGGACAAAAGAAAATGATTATGTTCCATACTATTTATATCGTCAGAAAAATATTTTAGGTAATTTAGAAAATGTCGGCTATAGTAAAGCGGGAGAAGAAAGTATTTATAATATCGTTATTATGGAAGAAGTGCAGACAATCTTAGGAATTGGCTGTGGGGCATCCTCAAAATTTGTTCATCCCGAAACAGGGAGAATTACACAATTCCATAATCCGAAAGATCCTGCTGCCTATATCATGACCTTTGAAGAGGCTATTGGGAAGAAAATAGAATTTTTAAATGAATTATATAAGGCTTAATGATGAAGGCAATCTGATCTGTTCAGATTGCCTTCATTGTTTGTAGTGTTCGTAATGTACAGGCCATTTTTAGCAGAACAGCATCCTCAAAGTATTGCGGATCATAGCCTGTTAATTCCCTTATTTTATTTAAACGATAAGTAAGTGTATGTCGATGAATATTCAAATGCTGAGCACAATGCTTTAGCTGTAAATTACAATCAAAAAACGATTGTAATGTTTCCAATTGTTTAGCGTCTAAATTTTTGAGTACACGACGGTAAAATGCTTGTACCTCCTCCGATTCACGAGGTTTAAAAAGGGAATATAACTCGACATCTTCAAAAAAAGTCAATTCATTATTGATTGTAGCAAATTTTAGAGCTGTTCCGGCACCTTGGTAGCTATAGGGAAGCTGTGATAAATGCTGAACCACAGGCCCTACACCAATTTGAAGGGAGGGAAGTTTCTGCTTCTGCTTACGCAGTGCTTTTATAATAGGACGGCAATTTTGCTCCATACAATTTGTTAGTAGGATATAGTATTCCTGTAATTGGCTATGACCAGCAAGAATAGGCTGTTTGTAAAATAGATCCTCAAAAAAGAAGGGTATTGTATTTTCTGCGTAGGATGCTTCATTTAAGCTCACTAAAATCACCTGAAAAGGGCCCGAAAGAGCAAATGGTAATTTCTGAATCCGTTCAGTTAAGGTTCCGTCTAGCTTACTTCCGTGAACGAGTGCTTCAAATATGTAATCGTTATTCTTTCGTTGCCATTCGCTTTTAGATTCAACAATCGCTTGATGGGCCATAATCTCTGTTGTGAGTTGAACGAGATTAGCAATTTCAAGCATATCGTCTGAATCTCCTGTAATACCTATAACACCTACAACCTCATCTTGATACATAATTGGCATATTGATGCCTGGTTTTGTGTTTGGATAAAGTGCTATATTTTCCTCATTTATAATTAGAGTCTCTTTTGTCTGTGCTACATATAGTGCACCTTCATGAATATTTTCCACCCTCATTTTATCCCCAGAAGCTAAAATGACTCCACTTGGGCTGATAACATTAATATTGTGACGCAAGCGCAACATCGTTTGATGGACGATGTCTTCTGCTAACTTTTTTGTCAACATGTTTATACACCTCTCATAAAAAACAGCCTGTTATATGACAGATAAATTGTACACCTATTATAATGTTTTCTGAATTTATTGTCATTATAATAAATTGTAAGCGCTTAACTTAGGGATATGAAAATTTACGTAAATGTCAATGGACGACATAAGTGGAGGTATAACATGAAAGTTATCATTAGTCCAGATTCCTACAAGGGTACTCTGTCAGCAGTTGAAGTAGCAAAGGCAATGCAAAAAGGAATCTTAGATGTGGATCATTCAATTGAAACAATTATACTACCAGTGGCAGATGGTGGTGAAGGTACACTGCACTCACTTATTGCCTCTACAGATGGTCGATATTGCTCAGCAACTGTGCTTGATCCATTGGGAAGAGCTATCCAGGCTCAATATGGTGTACTGGGCGATCAAGTAACCTGTGTAATAGAGATGGCTCAAGCATCTGGTATTATGCTGTTACAAGAAAGTGAGAAAAATCCTGAACTTGCTACATCTTATGGCACAGGACAATTAATTAAAGCCGCACTTGATCAAGGTTTTAGAAAATTTATTATTGGCATTGGTGGGAGTGCTACAAATGATGCGGGTACTGGTATGTTACAAGCATTAGGTGTGCGGTTATTATCAGCGGAAGGGGTGGAACTTGAGGCTGGTGTTTCTAACCTTATGCAATTAGATGTCATAGATATGAGTCTACTAGACACTAGATTAGCAGAATCCACATTTACGATTGCCTGTGATGTGGATAATCCGCTTATTGGTGAACGAGGAGCCACTGCCATCTTTGGTCCACAAAAGGGTGTTCAAAAACACCAGGTCGCTGAATTTGATCGTTGTTTAAAGCATTTTGCAGATATTGTTGAAGCTCAATTTGCTATACGATTACATGACTATAAAGGTGCTGGAGCCGCTGGGGGAATGGGGGGCGCATTAATCGCTTTTTTAAAAGGAACCTTCCATGCAGGAATTGACCTTGTGCTGGACGCTGTACAACTTCAGGCTCATTTAGCAGAAGCACAGTTAGTGATAACGGGTGAAGGAAAATCTGATCTTCAAACATTACATGGTAAGGCACCATTAGGTGTAGCAAAAGCTGCAAAGCAAGCGAATGTAGAGGCGATGCTGCTGTCTGGAGGAATTGATACCAAGGCAAATGCAGCATTACAAGCGTATTTTACAGCTGTTGAGTCATTGGTAGATGAGGAGATTGATGTGCAGCAGGCAATGCAAGAACCTGCACACTTTATTCGGTTAAAAACTAAAAGAATGATAGAGCGTTACTTACAAAAGGGGGATGTCTAGATGTTGTTCATTATTATATTAATAGGGGTATTATTTGTTGTCTTAGGAACAGCTAAGTTAAAGCTTCATCCGTTTTTAGCTTTATTAATCAGTGCTTTCTTCGTTGGAATTGCTTCAGGTATGCCATTGTTGACAGTAGTGGAAAGCATTAATACTGGATTTGGAGGCTTAATGACAAGTATTGGTTTAGTCATTATTGCTGGTACTATTATAGGCTTAATATTAGAAAAATCAGGTGCTGCTTATCGAATGGCAGAAGTAGTGTTAAGAATTGTAGGACCTAAACGTCCACAATTAGCGATGTCTTTAATTGGCTATATCGTATCCATACCAGTATTTTGTGATTCTGGCTTTATTATTTTATCCAGCTTGCAAAAATCATTAGCAAAGCGAGCAAATGTTACGATTGCATCTATGGCAGTAGCTTTAGCAACTGGCTTATTTGCGACGCATGTATTAGTACCACCAACTCCAGGTCCTATTGCAGCAGCAGGAAATATTGGCGCAGCAGATTATTTAGGAACAGTCATTGTCATTGGTTTATTAGTCGCGATACCAGCGACATTCGTAGGTTATCTATGGTCAGTAAAAGTTGCGACAAAAATTCGCGTTCCTGAAGATGAGGTAGAGGCATTAGATTATGAGGAAGTCATTAAATCCTTTGGTAAAATGCCCTCAACATTTAAAGCATTTTTACCAATCGTTCTGCCGATTGTGTTAATTGGTTTGGGTTCTATAGCAGCATTAGTTGGTGATACGGAAGCGACTTTCAATACCATCTTTAAATTCTTAGGTTCTCCAACAGTGGCCTTATTTTTAGGTGTAGCAGCAGCCTTTTTATTATTACCTGAAATCAATGAAACGACATTAACAGGTTGGATTGGCGAAAGTCTAAAAGAAGCAGCACCAATTTTACTTATAACAGGGGCTGGTGGTTCGTTTGGAACTGTTATAAAAAATGCTGGTGTTGGAGAAATGCTTCAAGAAATGGATTTAGGTATGTTTGCCTCAGGTACATTATTCCTTCTTGTGCCGTTTATAGTAGCAGCAGCGTTGAAAACGGCTCAAGGTTCTTCTACAACAGCTCTTGTGATTACATCTACTTTAGTAGCCCCAATGCTTGTGACATTGGGAATTGATGGAGCGGTACCATTAGCATTAGTGGTGATGGCAATAGGTGCAGGAGCAATGACAGTTAGCCATGTGAATGATAGCTTCTTTTGGGTGATTACGCAGTATAGTGGTATGGAAGTAACACAAGCCTATAAAGCCCAAACGGTGGCCACATTACTTCAAGGGCTTGTGACTATTATTATTACGATGATTTTATGGTGGATATTTGTTTAAAGTAAAAGGAGAGCAGCCCATGGCTAGCTCTCTTTTTGTATAATAGGAAAATAGAAAGGAAGTTAGTAGATGAAAAAAATAATAAAGGTATTACTCCTTTGTCTTTTTTTATTAGCCGGCTGTAACGAGGCAGTCAAGACAGAGAAAATTCCTGTAACAGCTGGTCATGAAATGCAGGTTCATTTTATTGATGTAGGACAAGGGGATTCTATACTGATCGAATCACCAAGTGGTAAAACGATGCTTATAGATGGGGGAGTGAAGGGCGCAGGGCAACAGATTGTCTCTTATTTAAAAGAACTTGGGATAAATAAGCTTGATATTGTAGTAGCAACACACCCAGATGCTGATCATATTGGAGGGCTTATTCCTGTATTAGATAACATGACGATTGAGCAATTTTATGATTCGGGAAAAGTACATACATCGCAAACCTTTGAAGAGATGCTGACACGTATCGATGAAAAAAATATTCCTTATCATGTGCCAAAAATCGGCGATGATATCGAATTTGATAAGGATGTAAATGTGAAAGTTTTAAATGCCAATGATCAGGCTACAGACAATAACGATGCCTCCATTGTCTTAAAAATGACTTATGGGAATGTCTCTTTTTTATTGACAGGAGATGCGGGAGTGGCATTAGAAAAGGAAATGTTGCAGTATGATGTGAAAGCAACAGTTTTAAAAGCTGGACATCATGGCTCTAACACAAGTAGCTCAGAGGAGTTCATTCAGGCTGTAAAACCAGAGGTCACGATATTAAGTTATGGAGAGGATAATAAGTATGGACATCCACATGCAGAAATTGTGGACCGTTTGCAGGCTATTGGTAGTAAAATATATGCCACCGCGGATTTAGGAACGATTACGGTGTCCACAGATGGGGTAAACTATACGGTGAACGGTAAGGAAACTTTTAGTGTAGAAACTGGTAATATACTATCTAAAGAAGAACCGACAACAGCTATTGAAATCGTTAGTAAGGATCTAGTTACTGAAATTGTAGGAATTAAAAATAGTGGACAACACGCAGTATCTTTAAAAGATTGGCAGCTTATTTCAATTGAAGGGCATCAAGTTTATAACTTCCCTAATCTTTCTTTACAGCCAGGGAAAACGATTTATATTACTAGTGGAACCAATGCACGGGAAGGGCAAAATTATTTGAAATGGACAACTAAACAAATTTGGTTAAATGCTGGAGATGCAGCGCAATTACGGAATGAGAAAGGGGAACTTGTAAGTGAGCTTGAGTAAATACACATTGGACCGTATTGAAGATGGCTATGCGGTTTTCTTAAATTTTCCAGCAGAAGAGGAACAACTCATTATTTCACAGTCAGCCATGAACAAGCCTGTGCAAGTAGGTGATCGTGTTCAGATAGAAGAAAAAGATGGTATTTACCATATTGAAATTTTAAAAGAAGAAACACAACAAAAAAGAGCAGACCTTCAGAGTTTAATGAATCGTTTACGAAATAAAAATAATTAATACATGACAAGCTGTGAAGATTTGACGTACAGCTTGTTTTTAGATACAGGAATTGTACTTAAATTGTTATCCTAAATATTTTGAAAATATGCTAAAATAGTAGTATTAATCGGGAGCTAGGAGCGGACAAAAATGTCGATAAATACAATTATTTTTGATTTAGATGATACACTACTATGGGATAAAAAATCAGTCAAAACTGCATTTGAAAAAACATGTGACTATGCAGCAACAGTACATAATGTGAATCCTACTGAGCTAGAGGAAGCTGTTCGCCGAGAGGCACGTGCTTTATATGAGGGTTATGAAACATATGATTATACGGTATTAATTGGTATCAATCCATTTGAAGGACTTTGGGGAACGTTTGACGACTCGACGGACTCCTTCCAAAAAATGAAGGAAATTGTTCCTAGCTATCGTGCAGCGGCTTGGACAAAAGGGTTAGCTGCTCTTGGTATTGAAGATACAGCGTTTGGAGAGGAGCTAGGAGAGCGCTTTGTAGCCGAGCGTAAAGTAGCGCCATTTTTATACGAAGATACTTTTGCAGTGTTAGATGAATTAAAAGGAAAATATCAGCTTGTATTGCTTACAAATGGCGCACCAAGTTTGCAAAATTTAAAGCTAGAAATCACACCAGAAATTGCCCCATATTTTGATCATATTATTATTTCAGGTGACTTTGGTAAAGGTAAGCCGGACGCATCTATTTTTGAGTTTGTGATGGAGAAAGCAGGTATTACAGCGGACGAGGCAATTATGGTTGGCGACAATCTTAATACTGATATTTTAGGATCATCTCGTGTGGGAATGCGCAATGTATGGATTAATCGTGAAAGCAATATCGCCAACGGGGCTGTGACACCTACCTATGAGGTGGATTCTTTGACAGCGTTGTTGGAGCTTGTAAATAAGCTATAGTATAAAAATGTACTGACCCTTCATGGAGTCAGTACATTTTTTTATTAAAAATAGACATTCAGTCCAAGGTATAAACATGTAAAAGCTATCGCTATACAAAGCTGAACAAGAGCGCTAGCAATTAAGTAACCCTTAGGTTCACCAGCCTTTTTACGATAATAGATTTGCATAAAGGAGTAGAGTGAGAAAAGGCCATAAATAATTGTTGCATGAATTGTATGGTGGACAAGATAGATACCAAATGAAATACCTCCAAACAACACGAGCATGATGGCATTGGCAATAGCATGCTCAACTGTCGCAGCGAAAAAGCGACGTTCTGTATAAGGCATTCTTTTTTTAGCAATCCATAGGATGAAATGCATAAGTAGGATGAAAATGTTCCCTAAAATAAGTTTCGTCGACCGCTTCTCATCATAAAAATAGCGTAGAGAGTCAATTGATTCTTCAATCAGAAAGGCTTGCTGGGTTTCAACATTGAAGAAAATCTTGTTATTGAGTACCTTCCATTTCTCTTGTGTACGGTCATTATAGAGAATCAAAATATCATAGATAGTACCACTTTTCCATTGACTAGCGGATATTGTTATAGGAGAAGCGTTGTCCCAATTCTGTTGTAGCTGTGTGATAGCCTTTGAATGAGCATAGCATTGCTGAGGAACATAAAGGCAAGAATCCTTTGCTATAAAGGTATCCTTGTTCAGATTCTCCTTTAAGTAGACACGTTGGATGGCTTTGGAGGAATCCATTGTCATAGGAGAATCAGTCGGACGTTGAACAAAAGTTAAAATTAATAAAGAAAGAACTACTATAAATAGCACTGACACAGAAGGAATTTTCCATCCATTTCCAGTAGTTTGTTTACTAATTACTGAGGGCTCTGTCATATTGCGTAATAATTTTTTTTGCTGCTGATCAGATAACATTAAATCATCTAAGTGTTGCCATGTCTTCTTATCATTCTTCATCCATCTCACCTCCTAACTGTTTTTTTAATGCGATGAGTGCTCGTTTTAATGTGTTTTTTACTTTCCCCTCATTCCAGCCAAGAATAGCGCAGGTTTCTTCGATGGAAAGCCCCTCTATTTTGCGCAGAATGATCACATCACGATAGGTAATTTTTAGTTTTCGAATTGCAAGATACAGTATCTTGGCATCTTCTCGTTGCATCAGCCATTGATGAGGAGAAGGTGACGCTTGTTCTTCATGCTGTTGTAAAAAAGGGACAAACTGAATAATCCTTTTCCGACGATAATGATCATAGGCAAGGTTGCGTGCAGTGCACCGCAACCAAGCGAGATCGGCTCCTTCTTTTATTGTTTGGTGATGGTTCAAATAACGGACAAAGGTTTCCTGTGTATAATCCTCCGCTAATTTTTCATCATTTAGTAAGTAATATAAGTATTTAAAAATGGTGTGATTATGTAAGTAAAATATTTCTTCTATGTTCAAGCTGAACACCTCCTTTTCTTTAATGACGAAGAACTCATAGAAAAGTATCATTTTCCCAAAATAAAAAGCAGAGAGTAGAGACTCCCTGCTTCTTGCTATTATTAATTATAGGTTAATGGCTTTTACCTCATCAATGTTTTCAAGCTGTGCCACAAAAACTAAATCTTCTTCTGTTACAACATTATCAACCGTTAACATCATAACCGCTGTACCACCAACCTGTGCACGACCAACCTGCATTGTTGCGATATTGATTTCTTTTTCTGCAAGCTTTGTTGCTACACGGCCAATTGCACCTGGTTTGTCAGTATTTTTAATGTAAAGAAGGTGGCCTTGTGGAATGACGTCAACAACATAGTCCTCTACTTTTACAATACGTGCACCTAAACCGTTTAATAGTGTACCCGCTACAGTATGTGTTTCGTTAGCAGTAATAATTTCAATAGTAATTAAGCTTGTAAAGCCTTTTGCTGTTGTTGTTTTGTGCTCATTAATTTTCATACCTATACGTTCAGATAAGTAACGAGCATTCACATCATTGACATGATTACCGTGATTTTTAGACAATAAACCTTTTAACGCATTTGAAGTTAATGGACGAACATCATAGTTTGCTACTTCTCCAGCATAAGATAGATTGATTTCTTTGACTGGCTCTGTTGTCACTTGTGATAGGAATGAACCAAGTTTTTCAGCTAATTCAAAGAAAGGCTCAACTTGTGCAAGAAGCTCTTTAGGTATAGATGGCATGTTTACTGGATTTGTTACAGTACCTGTTTTGTAAAATTTAATGATGTCATTTGATACGTCAACCGCTACAGATTCTTGTGCCTCGATTGTAGATGCTCCTAAGTGAGGCGTTGCGATAACTTGTGGTAAAGTCAGTAGCTTATGATCTGTTGCTGGTTCAGAAACAAATACATCAAGAGCTGCTCCAGCCACTTTACCTGCTACGATTGCATCATATAAATCGTCTTCATTGATGATACCGCCACGTGCACAGTTAATAATACGTACGCCATCTTTCATCATCGCAAATTTATCTTTATTAATAAGGTTGCGAGTTTCAGGTAAAAGTGGTGTATGAACTGTAATGAAATCTGCAGCTACACAGATTTCTTCAACCGTTGCTTTTGTTACACCTAATTCTTTGGCACGTTCATCTGTTAGGAAAGGATCGTATGCCATAACATTCATACGTTGACCCTTAGCACGATAAGCTACTTCAACACCAATTCGACCAAAACCTACAACGCCTAAAGTTTTATTTTTTAGCTCCACGCCAACAAAAGATTTGCGATCCCATTTGCCATTTTTTAATGTATTAAAAGCTTGTGGAATATGACGGGCAAGTGAAGTCATCATCGCAATTGTATGTTCGGCAGCTGAGTTAGTATTACCATCTGGTGCGTTTACCACGATAATGCCGTGTTCTGTAGCAGCAGCAAGATCAATATTATCGACACCAACACCAGCACGACCAATTAATTTTAAGCTTTTTGCTGCTTCAATTACTTCACGTGTTACCGTTGTTTGAGAACGAACAAGTAATACATCTACATCAGCAATTTTAGCGATTAATTCTTCTGGTGCTAAACCTGTGTCTACAATAATGTTTAAATCTAAATCTTGTTCCTGGCGTAATGGGAAAATACCATCCTCACTTAGTGGATCAGCGATAAATACGTTAATAGTTTTTGTTTTTGTTGCAGTAGTCATTATAATTAGCTCCTTTTTTATCATTATTGGCTATGGCTTTATCTACGATAGTCTGAAATTTGTAAAATTCGAACATCTTACAGCATACAAACAATCTCCTTTCTAAATCGAAGACAATATAAAAAGCCTTCCACGCCTTACAAACACAGTTAGTGTGTTGTAAGGGGCGAAAGGCTGTATAAACTTTGGTTCGCGGTACCACCCTTAATCACTGCTGGAAAATTTATTCTGGCAGTCTTAGCTATATGCGTAACGTGCATGAGACGGATAAGCTTACTTTTAAGTTGTTCAGCCTATCTATTCAGGAGTGGAACTATTATCGTAGAAATCACTGATTTGCACCAACCATCAGCTCTCTTTGGATTTTCTTGCGACTAGTGTGTCTCCGTCGTTATATTTTTTGTGATTAAATTTGTTAACATCATAATCCCTATTGTTCACCTTTGTCAACGATATTTCTTAAAAACTTTAAAAATACTGACTTCAAAAGTCTGAAAAATAACTAAAAACGAATATTATTTATATAATACTGTTGTATTGTTCGTCTTTTTGGGGAATACAATGAAAGCGCTAACGATATTTGAAAAGTCCGATAGTATCAGGTTTCTGTGTAGTTTTAGCATGAAAAATTATATGGGAATTAAATGGAATAAAATAGAGGGTTTATGCTAATTATCCATGGATTTGTTCTAAGAAAGCGAACGTTTTTGTTTGTCACATTTTAGACAAAAACATAAAAAGTAGAAGGTAAACAGACTGTGAGAGAAGAATGTTAGTTAAGGATGATTGATTTGGGGGTGTAAGAATGAAGTACGATGTTGCAATAGTCGGTGCTGGTCTCGCAGGATTAGTCGCAGCTTGTGAATTAATCGATGCAAAGAAAAAAGTTCTTTTAGTAGATCAAGAGCCTGAAAATTCAATCGGAGGACAGGCATATTGGTCTTTTGGAGGAATATTTTTAGTAAATTCTCCAGAGCAAAGAAGGCTTGGAATTAAAGATAGTAAGGAGCTTGCATGGCAGGATTGGCAAGGAACTGCAGGTTTTGATCGTTTAGAAGATGAGGATTCCTGGGCGTATAAATGGGCAAGAGCATATGTCGATTTTGCTGCAGGTGAAAAATACGACTGGTTAAAGTCAAAAGGTATAAAGTTTTTCCCTGTTGTTGGATGGGCAGAGCGTGGAGGCTCATTGGCAGGAGGGCATGGCAATTCAGTACCTAGATTTCATATTGTCTGGGGAACAGGCCCTGGCATTGTAAAGCCATTTGTAGATAAAGTAAAACAGGCTATGAAAGAAGGATTCATTGACTTCAAGCCAAGACATCGTGTGGATGAATTTGTGCAGCAAGAAGGGAAGATTATAGGAATTAGCGGAACGGTGCTAGCTGAAACCTTTATTAATCGAGGTGAAAAAAGTTCGAGATTAGGAATCGGTGAATTTTCCTACGAAGCTAAAGCTGTGATTGTGGCAAGTGGTGGTATTGGGGCAAATTTTGATTTAGTGAGAAAAAATTGGCCTGCTCGATTAGGAACCCCTCCCAAAAATATGGTATGTGGTGTACCAGCTTACGTTGACGGAAGAATGCTAGAGATCACGGAACATGCTGGGGGACGCATTGTAAACCGTGATCGCATGTGGCATTACACAGAGGGTTTAAGAAATTGGGATCCAATATGGCCCAACCATGGAATTCGGATATTGCCTGGTCCCTCCTCCCTGTGGTTTGACGCAGAGGGGAATCGTTTTCATGCACCCAACTTTCCAGGTTTTGATACACTCAGTACGTTAGAGGCGATTCAAAAAACAGGTTATGACTATTCCTGGTTTATTTTAACGGAGAAAATTATTGAGAAAGAATTTGCTTTATCTGGCTCGGAACAAAACCCAGATTTAACAAACAAAAGCATTGGCAATGTTCTAAAACGCATTTTACCAGGCCCACCTGCTCCTATCCAAGCTTTTAAAAATCACGGAGAGGATTTTGTGATTGCACATGATCTAAAGGAACTTGTAGATGGAATGAATAAACTTGCTGGGAATGAGCTACTTGATTTCATGAAGATTAAAGAGCAAATCTTGGCAAGAGATCGGGAAATGGACAATAAGTTTACAAAGGATTTGCAAGTAAACGCTATTCATGGAGCAAGAAATTATATTGGGGATAAATGGGTGCGTGTTGCCAAGCCACATAAAATTTTAGATACCAAAAATTGGCCTTTAATTGCTGTTCGCTTAAACATTCTAACAAGGAAAACTTTAGGTGGCTTACAAACAAATTTAAATGGCGCTGTTTTGGGCATGGACGGTCAGTCAATTCCTGGGTTATTTGCTGCTGGTGAAGTAAGTGGTTTCGGTGGCGGTGGCGTCCATGGCTACCGCGCTTTAGAAGGGACATTTGTTGGTGGTTGTTTATTTAGTGGACGCCAGGTAGGGCGTTATTTAGGGCAAGGATAAAGTGCATAAATGAATGAAGAGCATCGTTTTGATGAACGATGCTCTTTTTAAATGGATTGATAATGTTGGAGTAGATCACTATGCTGAAGTTTTGAGCAGAAATCCAACAGCAATGCGCACCTTGATTAAATTATGAAATGGATTAACAATTTGATTGTTGGACCTCTGCAATCTTAGCAATTTGTTCTTCAACCTGTTCCTTTGTCCAACCGTTTTCCTCCACGAAAAAGTTGCGTTCTGCACGGCGACAATCATTTGAACAGCTTCGCATGTAAAATGCCTCATGTTTTTCTTCACAAAGCATTAACTTATGACACGCTGGGTTTGCACAGTTTGTGTATCGCTCAGAAGGCTCCCCGGTGAAATAATCCTTCCCAACAATAACATGTTCCACCTGATTAATCGGTACACTTCGACGGCGGTCAAAAACAAACATTTGACCATCCCATAATTGACCTTTTACCTCAGGATCCTTCGCATATGTAGCAATACCGCCGTGTAATTGACCTACGCTCTTACCATAGCCCTCGCGTTTTAGCCAACCAGAGAATTTTTCGCAGCGAATACCACCTGTACAATAAGTTAAGATTTTTTTATCTGCAAAATCTTCTTTATGCGCCTCCATCCAAGCAGGTAGGTCACGGAAGTTTTCAATATCTGGTCGAACAGCCCCTCGGAAATGACCGAGATCATATTCATAGTCATTACGGGCATCGATAACCACGGTGTTGTCATCTTGCATCTGTTCCATAAATTCTTTAGGTGTTAAATAATCACCTGTGATTTCTAACGGATTGATATCCTGTTCTAAACCGAGGTGAACAATTTCTCGACGAGGACGTACATGCATTTTTCTAAAGGTATGCCCTTCAGTCTCATCAATTTTCCACATCATATCGCTAAAACGAGCATCTGCCTTCATATGATTCATGTAAGCATCTGTTTGCTCAATGGTACCTGATACAGTTCCATTAATACCTTCGTAACCTACTAAAATACGACCAAGAAGCCCTATCTCTTTACACAATGCTAAATGTTCTTCTGCGAACGCTTCAGGATCTTCAATCGTAATATATTTATAATAAAGTAATACACGATAGTCTTTTTGTGTCAAAATACATTACCACCTTTATCTCGATATTCGTCCTTTAATATAGCATAACAGGAGCAATTTTGCTTAGAGAGAAGGAGTTTTCTAAAAAAACACGAATTATACATAGTGAATGACTATTCATATTTGGGGGTTATAGAGATGGAATTTTCAACGATTACATTAGAAAAATTAGAACGTCGAGCAACCTTAACATTGAATCGTCCACAGGCGATGAATGCAATGGATGATGTCATGATGCGTGAACTTGCAGAATGCTTTGAGGCTCTACAGCAGGAAAAAGATATTCAGGTGCTTGTTATTCGTGGAGAAGGAAAGGTCTTTTCTGCGGGTGGTGATATAAAAGCAATGCTAGATGAAAGCAAACCACTGAATATTGATGAGGCAATGGTTTATCTGACACGTATCGTGAAGGCATATTATCAGCTACCAATGATTGTGATTGCAGCGGTTCATGGTGCATCAGCAGGTTTAGGATTTAGTCTAACACTAGGGGCAGATATTATTGTAGCCTGTGAAAATAGTAAACTTGCTATGAATTTCATTGGAATTGGACTGATTCCAGATGGGGGCGGTCATTTCTTCATGAAGGAGCGTGTAGGTACTGTTAAAGCGAAACAAATGATATGGGAGGGAAAGGTATTAACAGCAAAAGAAGCATTAGATGCAGGGTTAATTGATTATATTGCACCAGAGGGCACTGTATTTGCAATGGCAGATCAGGTGGTGGGGAAAATGCTTGCATCCCCGATTTCTTCCATGATTACAACGAAAAAAATTCTACATGCACAAAATATGCCACAGTTAGAAAATATCTTAGCATTAGAGGCTGAGGGCCAGTCTGCAATGCGTAAAACAACAGATCATGTCGAGGGCATTCATGCATTTGTAGAGAAAAGAACGCCTGTCTTTGTAGGCAAATAAAAATAATAAAAGGCGCGTAGCAAACTATTGACTACGTGCCTTTTATTAGCCACTAAACATGGAATAAAATTAATTTACCTGAAGCGTTTACAAGACGATGAGTTTTATCGGCAACACCTTTTTCCTCAATTTGTTGTTGTCCATTTAGTTTAGCAGCCTCATCATTTTCAAAAGTCCAAGTTTCATCAAACAATGTTTCCCCTGTTTTTTCAAAAGCTGTAAAACGATAATTCTCCATACAGACCCCACCCTTTTACTTGAATATATTTCTATTATACATAGAAGATTTATAAACTTCACGGTAAAACTAGTGGATTTTTTGATAAATTACGAAAATTGTGGAAAAAGTAAGGCAATGTTGTTTTTTTCCGTAATAGCATTTTTCATCAAACATGAGTTATGATAAAATAGAACAAATATTCGGTTTTGAATAAACAACATATTATTACTTTGGTTTTGTACTAAAGAGAGAATTATCTACTATTTGAGGTGATTGGATGTCAGCAATTCGTTTTTTCCATATGGCAGATTTACATTTAGATAGTCCATTTAAGGGCTTATTTGGTCTACCCGAACCCATTTTAAAGAAAATACGGTCAAGCACTTTTGAAGCGTTTGATAAAATTATCCTTAAAGCGATTCAGGAAAAACCTGATTTTTTACTAATTGTTGGGGATATTTATGATGGTGAAAATCGTAGCTTGCAAGCACAACGAAGATTTCAAGATGCAATGGAGAAGCTTTTTCAACACAATATCCCTGTCATTGTGAGCTACGGAAATCATGATCATTTAAATGGTACATGGACACGCTTTTCTTTACCAAGTAATGTCTATGAATTACCAGCTGAAACGAGTGTAGTTCAATTAAAAATACGGGGTCAACAAGTGAATATATATGGTTTTAGCTATCCTGAACGTCATTTAAAGGAATCTGTTATTGAAAGCTATCCAACTGCACATGATCAGCATGCCATTCATATTGGTATGCTTCATGGCAGTGAGGCAGGCAATACAACACATGATGTGTATGCCCCTTTTACAAAACAACAGTTACTTGAAAAGAACTATCATTATTGGGCGCTTGGCCATATTCATAAACGACAGCTTTTACATCAAAACCCTCCAATTGTTTATCCAGGCAATATTCAAAGTCGACATCGTAAAGAACAAGGAATGAAAGGCTTTTATGATGTGACGCTATCCAAAACATCGACTGAGCTTGATTTTATCTCTACCTCTGCTGTTGTTTATAGCACCATTGAGGTGGATTGTACGAATGTGGTACACGCCAATGAATTATTGAAGAGATGTGCAGAAGCTATTACAGCTAATAGGAAGAAGTATGGCGCATCGGTAGTAGAGCTTCATTTGCAAAATATTGACGAACAAACGGAAGCTTTATTTGAACATGCAACAGTAGATGCATGGTTAGAGACTATTCGAGAGGCTGAGGAAGGTATTGACCCAATGTGTTGGGTACAAAAGATGGTGTTGCAAAAGGCAGCGAGATTTTATGAGCATACAGCAACAACTCAATCCGTTGTGAGCTTAATGGAACAATGGGACAGTAATGAATGGAAGGATATTCTAAAAGATTTGTACCAATATGCTGGTGGTGCGAGGCTGATAGAGCCACTTAGTGAAAAGGATATTGAGAACTTAACCCATCGTGCACAGACATTATTAGCAGAAGAAATTCAAAGGGCGTGATTACATGCTGACAATACAGAAAATCCAAATTTATGGCTTTGGTAAGCATGAAAATATCTCCATTTCGTTAAATGATGGTGTCACTATTTTTTATGGATTAAATGAAGCAGGAAAAACGACGATACAGCAGTTTATACTACAAATGCTTTTTGGTTTCCCAACAAGGCAGCAGATACAGCGCAAATATGAGCCGAAAATTTCAACGAAATATGGAGGTCAGCTGACACTTTTACACCCTATTTATGGTCAATGTACAATTGAACGTGTGAAAGGAAAGGCTGCTGGTGATGTTACTGTCTACCTAGAGGATGGAACGACGGGGCATGAGGAGTTGTTAGTAAAGCTTTTATATGGATATTCTAGGGCATCCTTTGAAGCCATTTTTTCTTTTTCGCTGCATGAACTACAAGGTATTGAAAAAATGTCTGAAGAGGAGCTAACCCATTTGCTACTTGCCTCAGGTACAACAGGTATTCAGTATTTATCCGCACTTGAAAAGAAAATGGATAAAGAGGCTAGTGAGCTGTTTAAAAAGACAGGTAAAGTGCCATTGATTAATCAAAAGATTGAACAACTAAAGCAGCTTGAGCGGACAATTAAACAGGAACAGGGGAAGATTCAAACCTTTGAGGATAAATTACAGCAATTACAATTACTTGAGCAAAATTTAGAACAGCTATTTGGTACGCAAAAACGGCAACAGCAACAATGGCAGCAATTAACTATTCAAAAGCAAGCACTCCCTCTCCTCAAGCAGCAACAGACATTGCAACAGACAATGACCAATTTTCAACATGTTCAGTTTCCATCAGAGGGTATCAGACGGTATGAGCAGGTAAAGGATCGTCTGTTACATGAAAGTCAGCAACTGATGCAATTAAAGCAGCAGCATCAAATATTGCAGGAGAAAATACTTGCAACAGTGGATGAGCAAAAGGTCAATGAAATGGCTTATCTTATGCAAAAAGAGGCAACGTGGCATCAGCTAATGGTGAAAGAGCAAAATTTACAGGATGATCTATTTTTGCTCGAACAAGAAATTGAAGCACAGTTTCGTTTACTAGGTGTAACAGAGAAAGAAGCACAAGAAAATCTTTTGAACGAAACAGTTTCACTCCAACAGGAGCAACAATTTCAGCTTCAATTAAGTAAATTAGAGGAGGCGGAGGAAGAGCTAAAATTTCATCTACGTTCACTAGAGCAAGTACACCTAGAATTAGATGCAATAGCCAAACAGAAGCAACAGCTAATGCGTGAGTCATTAACAAGTGAGGAAGAACATATTTTAGCACAATGGCCTCAACAAAAGCGGAGGCTTGAGCAACTACGTTCTGCCAAATCGCAACGCAGTAAGCAGAAGCAGCCTCATGACTTTATCTGGCTTGTACTACTGATTTGCTTCATGTCGTTTGCTTATGGTGTATTTGAAAAAAACATAGTTGTAATTCTAATTGGAGCAGTTTTATCATTGCTAACTTTTTTGTTTATTCGATATGTTAAGCAAGCAAATGAACCTACTAATAAAGAGCATAGCATCCTCCTACGGGAGTTAGAGCAAGAGGAATTGACAGTACAAGCAGTTCTTGCAAAGAAGCAAAGATATGAAGATCGCTGGTTGCACATCAATGAACAGCAGAAAGAGAAGGAGCAGCAATATACTTCTCTTGAATATAAAATTCAACTAACGGAGGTAGAGAGTGAAGAGGCCACTCAAACGCTCCAACATTTTTTAAAGCGTTATCGCTTACAAGGAACGATAGCCAGATCGCTAATGCCCGAATTATTTATGCGTATTCGTGGTGTACAAGAATTAGCAGCTAAAAGAAACAGTACCTCAAGTCTGTTGCAAGAAACGCAGGTAGAAAAGAACAACATTTATGAGCAGCTTCAACGGGTTTTAGAGGGAGCCTATAATGAACATGAAATTTATATGCATTTACGAACAGCCTACCTTGAAGCACAACAGCAACAGCAGCAAGCACTGCATGCAAAAGATCAGCTAGCCAGCGTTCAAATAAAAATAGAAGGTGGACAATCAAGAATGGATCGTTATACTGCTGAAATGTACGAGCTATTCAAAGAAGCAAAGATCCAAAATGAACAGGCTTATTATGAAATGCATGAGCAATTTGAACAGAGAAGAAAAATTGAGACAGAATTGCAAACCGTCCAGGCTCAATTATCTTCACTCGATCTTCAACAGAAGGAAAATCTGATTGAGGACTCTGTTAGCGAACGCATATGTGCTTTAGAACAAGAGCAGCAATCATTGCAACTAGAAATTGATCAATGTCTGGAACAACGTGCTGCTTTGCTAATGGAAAAAGAACAGCTATTAAATGATGAAAAGTATGGTCAATTACTTCAACAGTTTGAGCAGGAGAAAACGGAATTGCAGCAGTTAATTGAGCAGTGGGCAACTAAAAAAGCTGTGGCGACAGCTATTCATGAAACCCTATTCCGTCTTCGTGAAGAAAAATTACCTCATGTCCTTGAAGAGGTAAATGCTATATTCCGTTTACTAACAGGAGGAAACTATGACAAAATTTCGATTCATGAGGATGGTTATTTTGTAGCGCAGGATGCTGCAGGGATACGTTATCAAATGGTGGAGTTGTCCCAGGCTACCAAAGAGCAAGCTTATATTGCATTGAGAATGGCTCTAGCAAAAACCCTAGTGAGCGCTGCACCATTTCCAATGATTATGGACGATCCTTTTGTCCATTTTGATCGAAACCGCACAGACAAAATGGTACAATTAATGAAAGAAGTAGGATATGAACGTCAAATTTTATATTTTACTTGTCATGACACAATGCTCAACTATTGGCAAAAAAACCAGATTGTCGATATAGGAGCATTAGCAAATGAAAGGGGAGTGGCGACAACATGAAAGGGATTACGACGCTCCAAGTTGGAGAAGTAGTTGATCAATTTTTATTAATAAAACAAGCGACAAAAGGGGTTACAACCGTTGGGAAGCCATTTATGTCGCTAATATTACAAGATAAGAGTGGGGATATAGAGGCAAAGCTATGGGATACGAATGAGGATCATGAAAAGATGTACCATGCGGAAGCCATTGTACGTGTTGGCGGAGAGATTCATGACTATAGAGGAAAGAATCAATTGCGTATTAAATCTATCCGTGTTGCTAAGCCAGAGGAAGGAATTGCTATTCACGATTTAGTGCCATCCTCTGCAACACCAAAAGAACAACTATATGAAGAATTAACGCAATTTTTCTTTGACATTAAAAACCCTAATATCTCACGGATTACTAGAGCAGCAATTAAAAAACATCAAGAGGCTATTTTAGTTTTTCCAGCAGCGACTAAAAATCATCATGACTATGCATCAGGTTTATTAGATCATATGGTCTCCATGCTCAAACTAGGTAAAGCCATTGCTGACCTATATCCAACATTAAATCGTGACTTATTATATGCTGGAATTATTTTACATGATGTAGGCAAGGTTGTAGAGTTATCAGGCCCAGTTGCCACAATGTATACAGTGGAGGGCAATTTATTAGGTCATATTACGATTATGGTAAATGAAATTGCTAAGATTGCTAGTGAGCTTGAAATTGAAGGTGAAGAAGTCATGCTGTTGCAGCATATGGTATTGTCACACCATGGGAAAGAAGAGTGGGGTAGCCCGAAAAAACCTATGATTCAGGAAGCAGAAATTTTGCATTATATCGATAACATTGATGCAAAGATGAATATGTTAACAAGGGCATTAGGTAAAACGACACCGGGCGAATTTACAGAGAGACTCTTCCCACTTGATAATCGTTCATTCTATAAGCCTACTATTTAAAAAGCAATATCAATCGTCCCATAAACTAACGTTGCTGTCTAGCTATTCGATATTAATTTCTCTGAGTCTAAGTATTCATATATTTAATTGTAGTGCCTAACTATTGTACCAATGTGAATATTTAATTTAGAATAGAGAGAGAAATTATAGGAATGGGGAAAAGTAATGGATACAGAGGGACTTTTTTCACGGAAAATTAAGTTTTGGAAAAGTTTAATTTTCAAAATGATACTAGCTATCGGCATAAGTTTATTTATTAGCTCCCATATTTCAGAATTTGTTAGTCGTCAATTCGAGAAGGTAGTGCATTTGAATGGAAGTGCTGGGGTTGCCATTAATACATTTATTTCGTTATTTATTGGCACAGTAATTATTTCTTTATGTACAAGGTATATTGTCTTAAGGCGTGTAAAGCGTGTGTTAAATGCTATGACCCAGGCTGCTGATGGCGATTTAACTGTTCGTATTGATGATCGATTAAAAGATGAAATTGGTCAATTATCGACTGAATTTAATCATATGCTAGAACAAATTGGGACGGTCATTGAAAAGACGAATAAAGCATCGACAGATGTATCAACCTTTACAAAGGAATTTACAACGATTACCGAACAAAGCAGTCAAACAGTTGAAACTATTTCGGGTGCCATTGGGGAAATTGCCTCCAGTGCAGAAGGACAATTAAGGCAAATGGATTTATTATCTGAATCAGCACATTTAATTACTAAAGATATGGATCATGCATCTTCTGCTATTCAGGAAGTTGCCTCAATAGCAAATGAAACGAACCAAAAGGCTGATTTAGGATTACAGTTAATTGAGCAAACGATTGCAAAAATGAATACCATTAATGAATCTGTTCATCAGTCAACTGCAGTTGTAAATGCTTTAGGCGAAAAATCGAAGGAAATCAGTACGATTGTAGCGTTGATTACAAGTATTACAGATCAAACAAACTTGCTTGCATTAAATGCATCTATTGAAGCAGCTCGTGCAGGAGAGGCTGGAAAAGGCTTTGCAGTAGTAGCAGATGAAGTAAGAAAGCTAGCAGAGGAATCTGGAAAGGCTGCAGATAATATTCGAACATTGGTGGATGATATCTTAAACCAAACCTCCAGTGCTGTTTATGCTATTAATAGCGGTACACAGTTTGTGGAGGAAGGCCGTGAGTCTGTTGAACAGACAGGCGATACCTTTAAAAATATAGTCGTATATTTGCAACAGATAAGTCATCGTACAACGGAGGTAAAGGATATTGTCTTGCGTGTCAATGAGAAAGCTAGTCAAACAGATGAGGCTGTAAAAGAAGTCGTTGGCATAGCAAATGGCACATCTTCGGGCATACAGCATATTGCTTTATCTATCGAGCAACAAAGTGCTTCTAATGAGGAAATAGCAAGTGCTGCAAATGTTCTTCAGACAATGTCAAATGACCTACAAACTGAAATTAGCCAATTTAAAGTAAAATAGAGTAAAAAAGAGAAGCATCTGATGTATCAGGGTGCTTCTCTTTTGTTATATACTATACTCTAATTATTTAGATTCCTTGTCAGTATCTTCTGCTTTATCTTCGGAATCCTCTTTTGGCGCATTTTCTTCAGCTTTTTTAGCTGCTTCTTCAGCTGCTTTTGCTTGTTCTTCACTTGTTGTTGTAAAGAATTTAAGCGGTTCTTTTAAATCTTTATCAGATGTTTTCACATCGGCATCTTTAGCCATTTTTGCAACGATATCTTTAAGAATCGTTTGAGCTTCACCAGTTTGGTTCAGTTTACTTAACATAGTTGAACGAATGTTTTCTTCTTCGTCTTTAAATGAACCAACACCTTTTACATCACGCTTGTCCGTAATTTCAATTACATGGTAACCAAAGCTAGATTTTACTGGTTCACTTAATGTATTTAATTCAAGAGCATAAGCGGCATCGTTAAATTCATCTACCATTGAACCTACAGAGAACCATCCAAGCTCTCCACCTTTTTGAGCAGAGCCAGTATCTGTTGAGTACTCTTTTGCAACGTCCTCAAACTTAGCGCCACCCTTAATTTTTTCAATTACTTCTTTTGCTGTTTTTTCATCTGCTACTAAAATATGACGACCATTTAATTCTGTTTTCATTTGCTCGTAGTATTTTTTCACATCTTCTTCTTTAATGGCTTGATCTTTTAAAGCTTTTTCTTGAAGAAGTTGAACACGTAAAGAATCTTTAAAGCCCTGTTCTGTTAAACCACTTTCAGCAAGCGCTTGTGTAAAGCCATCACCAAATTGTGATGCAGTTGTGTCATACGCTTCTTTGATTTCTTTATCTGTTACTTCATATTTGTCAGCTAAAACTTTTTCAGTCACCATTTGCTGCATTACATATGAGCCTGTTAAAGCTTTTGCCTTTTCATTAAAATCAGCTACTGAAATATCGCCCACTTTAGAAGTAACGATTGCTTTGCTGTCTCCGCCGCTACAAGCACCAAGCGCTAATACAGATGCAGCTAAAGTTAAAGATAAAACTGTCTTTTTCATAGTGGATATTCTCTCCTAACATGGTTTCGTCCATTTTTTACTATAACATAAACGTTTTAAAAACAAAATGGTTCCCCCTTGAGTATTGCCTATATTTCAAATTTTGAAGCGCATAGGATATAGAAAAGAAAGGGGGTGAAGTTATGGGCAACGGAGGATACGGTGGCGGTGGCTACGGCTCAGGCTTTGCTTTATTAGTTGTGTTATTTATTTTATTAATTATCGTTGGTGCAGCGTTCCTATACTAATTAATAAAACAGCGAAAAGCTAAGAGCTTTAACTCTTAGCTTTTCTTAACAATGTTAGACATTCGCGCCGCATGCCTTAGGTTCTAAACAATTTATTTGTTTAGTAAAAGTTGTTGCATGGGGGGCTCGACTTATCTTCAAGCGTGCGGACGGGCGCGGATGGTGCACATGTTTTGAAAGGGGCTTTTCAAAAAAGCCCGAAAAAATTTAGATTCCATTACGCCTCGGCGTAATGGAATCTTCTGTTAAACTGCATATAAAATTTCAATGTAGAATGAGACAAGTAGGATAGTAATAAGTATATTTATAGTTCGGAATATTTTTGGTTGGTTTTCTTCGGGAATTTCACGTCGCATGCATAGAGCATATGTCATGCGGTTAATTTGAAATAAATAGAATACCGAGAATAGAACTACAATCATTAATAGCAAGTCTATTCCTCCCCTCTTTCAATAGTAATAGCATAACAAAGAACGTCAATAAAAAACAAGTACAAGCAATTTAGTGAACGGTCGGTGGAACTAAAATTTCATAGCCTTTAGGTGTTTCCTCTATTTGTGAATTTTTAGGTGAATTCAAGAGATACTTTACGTAAAGGATATCAATCAGGCATAGACTACAGTGATAGGCTAACAGCAATGTTCCATAATGGGTATAGGCTGGTAAAAGCCATGTTCCAACTATAATACTAGTATTTAGAACGATAAAAGGCGTAAGTAATGCTAAGATGTATCGATTTTTAGATAATGGCTCTCGAATTCGCATGTGTAAAACAGGAATTATATAAAACTGACTACGTACACGTAATTTTAAATGTTGGCGTAAATCAAATAGGGCCACAAAGTGCAAAAATTTGTGAATGGGATAAAGTGTTAGCACAGCTATCACAAAGAGCCAGAATAGTCGATCTGTATAATGCTCTTCATTAAATAAATTAAACGTTACATACGAAACAGAAAAGACCAATAAAAAAGTAATGACACCCATTATAATAATACGCGTAGTACCGTAATGATGTTCTAAATTTAAAATTTTCCAGCAATGCATGGTTTTTTATCAACTCCGAATAGGAAGTGTCCTATTTAATGTAAATTGAATTATGTTAGAATGCAAGAAAAAGGAGGTACTTCAGAAATATTTCTGAAATACCTCCTTTCACATGACTCATTCCTGAATGAACAGTAGTATAACTCATTTTTGTTCAACTTATAAATAATTGCAGGAAAAATTATGTGCAGTTTGAAGCTTCGTCTTATCCTTTTACAGGTGTGCGTTCTTCTAGTGTGTCAAAGGAATCACGGAAATGTTGGAAAGAGCGTTCGAAAATATCGATGAAATCTTCACCATAGATATTACGAATAACAGCCATTACATCTAAAAAATCAGGGAAACGGCCATATAAATCTTTTAATGCTAATGATCCTTCCAGTACGGAATGATACGTATTATGGTAGTTTTTATTCATCTCTATAATGAGCTCTGTGCCAGCTTCTGTAAGTTCAACATACGTATTACGTTTATCGTCATCACGCTTGGAAAACTTAAGAAAGCCACGCTCTTCTAATTTTTTGGAGAAATTAAATGCTGTAGAAACATGCATCACGCCAAATTTCGCAACATCAGAAATGGAAGCGCCTTTTAAATGGTATGAAATCCATAAAATATGGTGTTCATTAATATTTAAATCATAAGGTTTAATCCATTGTTGCCAATCCTTTTCAACCGCTTTCCACAGCGCTTTTGATAACTGTGCGATTCTTTGACTATAAAGCATCGCTTCTTTTTGTGTATATAATTCCTCTGACAAAGCCATCACCTACTGCTTTCTTTCACATTTTTAAAAATATTATAGCAGTAAAGGAAAAAAGTTTAAAGTTAGAAAAATTAAAAAATTGAAAAGTGGCTAAAAAATAATATTATAGCAATAGTTTTTGATAAAAATACAGATTATCTAACTATCAATAAGGACTTTAGTCGCTAACTTTTTCTTGAGGTTTTTTCTTATTTTCTGTAATTTGTGCAATGTTTTTCTCGATTTCGCTTATCGAATTCTGTAAAGCATCTAATTCTTGTTGTAAATTATTTTTCGTTGGTTCGATTTCTTCAGTAAAAGTCGTAATTGTTTGCTTTAAATCATTTATTATTTGTGGGATATTATTTTTTACTTCATTTGTTAATGTGTTAACAGATTGTTTAACAGTTCCTACTTGTTGTTTTACATCAAGGAGCATACCCTTTGTTTGGTCAACATTTTGTTTAACAGAAGCACGTAGCTGTTGCCCAGATTGTGGCGTGGAGAAAAGTACAGCGATTGTCCCACCGATAATTCCTGTCGTTAGTCCAAGTAAAAATGGTTTTGCTTTCATATTAGATACCTCATTTCTAGTCATGTTTATTTACTATTAAACCATGAAATGCACCAATACAAAAAGAAAAAAGAAACTAAACGAGTGATTTGACCGTCACAGTTTAGTTTCTTTTGATTATTTAAAGTGTTTATTTACGAAATTTGAGAAATAGCTGTATTGAATTTAGAGAGCTTCACTAATTTTGAAACAATTGGATAAATAACGGCAAACGCAACAACGTTAAATACGACAGCTGGAAGGACAACGCCAATAAATAGCATCGCAAACGTCGCGCCAACATTTGCATTAAACACAAAAAGCGCTACTGCTAAGAAGACAGTTCCTGAAAGAATTGTTCCCAAGCCAACTAAGACAGCAGATACGGCGAAATGACCTGCCAGTTTTTTGAGAATGATTAAAGCAGCTAAAAATACAAAACCAGTAACAGCTTTATCAATAATATTTGGAACTAGACCTGCTGGGAATGTTGTAAATAAACCTGAAAGCACCCCTGTTGAAAGAGAAAGTAGGAACGTTTCTTTCACTGTTGGGAATAATAGAATACCAATAAACATCATGGTTAACATAAAATCAGGCTTCATTCCATTCACCATTCCTGGTGTAACCACATAAAGTGCAGCACCGACACCTACTAACAGTGCCATTAATACTAAATTCTTTGTATTCATTTGAATCTCTCCTCGACTATGCTAATCTATTTATCTCCTAACGTGTCCTCTTGACCGCTAGCGAAACTTATTTGTGATTGTACGCTAAATTTTAAAAATTTGCAATACAGCATTCTGAACATTCAGATGTTAATATATTACAAATGGCTTATAGATTGGCTTTAATATTTTCTGCTACTTCTGACAACTGCTCTGGTGAGTACTTTTGTGTTTGCCAAATTAAGCCTAGCCCTTCTTTTTCATCGTAACGCGGAATAAAATGTAAGTGGTAGTGGAAAACAGTTTGTCCAGCAGCAGCACCGTTGTTATTAATGGTATTCAAACCAATCGGCTGAAATGCTGCTTTAATTGCATTTGCAATTTTTGGTGCTACAGCATATAGATTACGAGCCACTTCCTCTGGCATTTCAAATAAATCTTTGCAGTGATGCTTTGGAATTAATAGTGTATGGCCCTTTGCAACAGGTGAAATGTCTGTGAATGCATAGACATGATCGTCTTCATAAATTTTTGTACTTGGAATGGAACCATCAATAATTTTGCAAAATAGGCAATCGCTCATAAGAATTTCCCCCTTAACGTATATGTAAGTACATTCTATCATACTCAAACCTGTATCATTTGCTAATTTTTGATAAAATATAATTCAAGAAGAGGAGTGAGGATATGTCAGTATTAGAGGTACAGCATGTGACAGGTGGTTATACAAGAAAACCTGTTATTAAAGATCTATCTTTTACGATTGGAGAAGGTGAACTAGTTGGCTTAATCGGCTTAAATGGAGCTGGGAAAAGTACAACGATTAAACATATTATAGGAACAATGTTGCCAAAGGAAGGTGACATTCGTTTAAATGGTGTAACATTAAAGGAAGATACGGACAAGTATCGTACAGCTTTTTCTTATATTCCTGAAACCCCTGTATTGTACGATGAGCTAACATTAAGAGAGCATTTAGAATTAACTGCAATGGCTTACGGTATTGACAAAGCAACACTCGATGCTCGTTCTGAGGTACTGTTAAAAGAATTTCGAATGGAGAAAAGATTAAATTGGTTCCCTTCACATTTTTCAAAGGGAATGCGTCAAAAAGTTATGATTATGTGTGCCTTTTTAGTGAATCCAAGTCTATATATTATTGATGAACCTTTTGTGGGATTGGATCCATTAGGTATTCAATCGTTATTAGATCAAATGGATGAAAAGAAAAAAGAAGGCGCTTCTATATTAATGTCTACACATATTCTATCAACAGCTGAAAAGCATTGTGATCGCATTATCTTATTGCATGAAGGAAGAGTTCGAGCACAAGGAACAATGGCTGATTTACGTCAATCATTTGCTATGCCGTATGCGACATTAGATGACCTCTATATTGCTATGACAAAGGAGCGGGACCATGAAGAACTTGCGTGATGTATGGTCCTCTCGCTTCATGCATTATATAGGAGAAGTACAAAAATATATGCAATTTATTTTTACAGGGCATATTGCTATCGTACTTGTATTTCTAATAGGAGCAGGGGGCTATCAATATAGCGAATGGCTGAAAGTTGTTCAAACAGACTTTCCAGCAGAAGTCCTGATAGCTGTTATCATCGGGATTTTATTGGCCTTTAGCCGTCCGACTACATTGTTGAGAGAGCCAGATCAAGTATACTTATTACCTTTAGAATCAAAGATGTCTTTGTACTTCAGCAAGGCGTTGGCTTGGACGTTTTGGTCTCAGGTGTGGATTGTAGCGATTGTCTATATTGTTAGTATCCCTTTATTAAAAGCCGTGACTGAATTAACAACGGTCGAAATATGGACAATATTTTTACTTACTATTGTGTTGAAATATCTAAGTGTTCGAGGAGAATTCAGCTATCGTTATAGTGAACGAGGGCAGATGGTTTGGGTGGATAGGTTTATTCGAGCTGTCATTTTTGCAGCTGCTATTTATATGGGGCTCCATGCACAGTTGTTATTAGCAGTAATCGCGACAGTTATTAGTGTTATTTATATGATAGTCTTTAGTAAAAAATCAGTTGGTGAACCAGTGCCGTATGAGCATTTTGTCAAGCTTGAACAGAATCGTATGATGAGCTTCTATCGTTTTGCAAATTATTTTACAGACGTACCTCATTTACACGGTAGCATTCGGCGTCGAAGCTGGATGGACTGGCTCTATAAATTTGTACCATATGGTAAGGAAAATGCTCAAAAGTACTTGGTATTTCGTACCTTTATTCGAACAGATGACCATTTCTATTTATGGGTACGCCTTACTGCTATTTCAGCAATCATTGCAGCATTTGTAGATATTCCTGTCGTTACATGGATTGTAGCAGGTGCACTCAGCTTTGCGACAACTATTCAGTTAAAACAAGCTCTGTTATCCAGCGGCGAATTTCGAATGGACATGCTCTATCCGTTACCAGATCATGCTCGTCAACTAGCTGTGAAGCAAATTGTGCGTTTAGCCATGATTACACAAGCTATTGTTGTGGGCTTATGTGCTATGACACAACCAATGTTTTATATTGCCTTTATCATTGTTTTGGTGATTAGTGAATTAACGTCGAAGGTTTCAAAGTAGAATAGAATACTAAAAAGCTCATTTACCAATGATATTGTTGGATAAATGAGCTTTTAATTATTTAAACTTATTGTGAATCTTCTTCTTTCGGTATAGCACTATAGGTTGTTACATAAGAAGCTGCTGAGAAGATGTTTTGCTGGCGTATCCCAGTTGAATCATCTCTTCTAGCATGGGCAGTTTCATAGGCTTTAGAGCTCTTCCATGCGTCAAATGAATGAGGTCCATGCCATTGAGTCATGACAATGTAAGTATCACTCTTGATAGGCCTTAATAAACGGAAGGCAACAAAGCCAGGCTCGTTTTCAATAGCGCGTGAACGTTCTAAAAAGCGATGCTCGAAAACTGGTCTTCCCTCATCTGTTACAGGAATATTGTTGAAAACAAAGAAACCGTGTTCCTCTAAATCATTTACTGAATCTAGCACTTCAAATTTACGAGGTGTCGCAAATACTGTTTTTCCTTCTGTTTCATGTATCAGTACAGAGTTACCTTCCCCATGAATTAAAATCATATGTTCATTAGAATACTTATTTTTTACTTGTTCCAAAAAATCGCCAGTACCAGAAGTTAAATAAATATACATGAATTTATCCTCCTTATGAATCTTACTAATATAGCGTGATTATACCCTTTCTGGCGTAAGTCTAACGCTCCGCTTAAAAAGAATATGCCGAGAAAGAACAATTTTATGACATTTCACTAGGAAAACTATACAATAACAGAGGAAGCGTTTACTATTGGAAACGGATATCAATAATAAAGGAATAAACATGCGATTTTTTATAGTAAGAATTTAACGAGGGGAAGGAACTATTCATGACAACTTTTAATGATACACTTCTACGTGCTGCACGTGGAGAAAGGACCGCACATACACCAGTTTGGTATATGCGTCAGGCAGGACGTTCTCAGCCAGAATACCGTGCCATTAAAGAAAAGTATTCCTTAGAGGAAATTACACATCAACCTGAGCTATGTGCGTATGTCACTCGTCTACCTGTAGAAAATTACAATGTAGATGCTGCTATTTTATATAAAGATATTGTCACACCTCTCCCTGGAATTGGGATAGATGTGAAAATCAAGGCAGGTGTTGGTCCTGTTATTTCAAATCCTATTCGTTCAGTAGCGGATGTAGAAAAATTAGGTGAATTCAATGCTAAAGAGCATACACCATTTGTATTAGAAACAATCAAGTTACTTGCAGAAGAGCAATTAAATGTACCTCTAATCGGTTTTGCTGGAGCCCCATTCACACTTGCAAGCTACATGATTGAAGGTGGTCCTTCAAGAAACTATAATAAAACAAAATCATTTATGGTATCTGAACCTCAAGCTTGGTTTGCTTTAATGGATAAACTCGCTGACATGATTATTGCAGATGTAACGGCTCAAATTAAAGCTGGGGCAAAAGCTATCCAAGTGTTCGACTCATGGGTTGGAGCCTTAAATGTAGAGGATTACCGTGTATTTATTAAACCGATTATGACTCGTATTTTTGCAGAGTTGCAAAAAGAAAATGTACCATTAATTCAATTTGGAGTGGGTGCTAGCCATTTAGCAAAGGAATGGAATGATTTACCGATAGATGTTGTGGGCTTAGATTGGCGTTTACCGATTAAAGATGCACGTGCCAATGGTATTACCAAGCCTGTACAAGGAAACTTAGATCCATCCCTATTACTTGCAGATTGGTCAGTTATTGAAAAACGAACAAAAGATATTATTGATCAAGGTCTAGAAATGCCAGGTCATATCTTTAATCTTGGTCATGGTGTTTTCCCAGAGGTTGACCCAGATGTCTTAAAACGTCTTACAACACTTATTCATGAATATAGTGCTCAACAAATTCAAGCTCGTTCTTAATGGAAGTCAATCAAGCGTGAATAATATGTCCTTTTCTACATAGGGAATTTTAATTTCAATGTAGAAAAGGAGCTGTCCAACAATCAAGATTGGGCAGCTTCTTTTTATCACATAATGTATGAAAAACATAAAACAATTTTAGAGGTGAAAAGGGTAATGAAAGAAGTTAAAGGCTTACTAGTAATGGCATATGGAACACCTTATAAAGAAGAAGATATTGAACCTTACTATACGCATATTCGTCATGGACGTAAACCTTCTGCAGAGCATTTAGAAGATTTACGTAGCCGCTATGAAGCAATCGGTGGTTTATCCCCATTAGCTGCGGCAACACAAGCACAAGCTGAAGCATTATGTAAACGTTTGAACGAAGTACAGGATGCTGTAGAATATAAATTGTTTATTGGTTTAAAACATATTCATCCATTTATAGAAGATGCAGTAGAGCAAATGGTGGAGGAGGGCATAAAAGAAGCGGTTTCTATTGTTTTAGCTCCTCATTTCTCTACTTTCTCAATTAAGTCTTATAATGGTCGTGCTGAAGAGGCCGCAGGAGGTCGCTTAAAGATAACTTCTGTGGAATCTTGGTATGACGAGCCAAAATTCATAGAATACTGGAAACAACAAGTGAATGAGACATTCAATGCAATGTCAGAAGAAGAACGTGAGACAGCTTGTCTAATTGTATCAGCACATTCATTGCCTGAAAAAATTAAAAACTTAGGTGATCCATATGAAGATCAACTAATTGAAACAGCTCGTCTTATTCAAGCTGCGACTGGTTTAAAAAATGTAGAGGTTGGCTGGCAATCAGCAGGCCAAACACCAGAGCCTTGGATTGGTCCAGATGTTCAAGACTTAACACGTGAGCTATTCGAAGAAAAAGGTTTCCGTTCATTTGTTTATACACCAGTAGGTTTCGTAACAGAGCATTTAGAAGTGTTGTATGACAACGATTTTGAATGTAAAGTTGTTTGTGATGAACTTGGTGCAAAATACTATCGTCCAGCGATGCCAAATACACATCCTTTATTTATTGATGCGATGGTAGAGGCGATTCATAAAAAATTAAGCTAAGCGAAAAGAAAGTGATGATGTTGGTGACTCAGAAAAGACGAAAGGTAGTTGTCGTAGGCGGTGGCATTACAGGCCTTACAGCTGCATTCTATATGCAAAAAGAAGCAAGCGCAAAAGAATTGCCATTAGATATCGTACTTGTCGAGTCGTCATTACGTCTTGGCGGAAAAATTCAAACTCTAAGAAAAGATGGCTTTATTATTGAGCGTGGGCCAGAATCTTTTTTTGATCGTGAAAACTATGTCAATGATTTAGCAAAGGATCTTGGGATCGAACAGAAACTATTAACAAGTAATGCGGGTCCAAACTATATAGCTGTTGGTAGTCAGTTATATCCAATACCTAGTCATCTCTTATCTGGAGAGACACCACATATCTCTTCATTCATAACTTCAGGCTTGTTCTCACTAAGTGGTAAAGTTCGTGCGGCGGGGGACTTTTTCATTCCCCGTTCTACACAGGATGACGATCAACCGTTAGGCGCTTTTTTTAGAAGAAGATTTGGTGCTGAGATAGTGGAAAATCTAGTAGAGCCCCTACTAGCAGGTACATTTGCAGGGGATATTGAGCAGTTAAGTATGAGCTCAACCTTCCCACAGCTTTATAGTTTAGAACAACAATATCGTAGTTTGCTGATTGGTATGAAGAAGTCAGGCACGAATTTCTTAAGCAATCATCACATAGCTGAAAATAAAGGTATCTTTCAAACCTTTAGCAATGGCCTTGAAACACTCATTGAAAGTATAGAAGAATCACTACTTCCGGGGACAGTGATGAAGGGTGTCAAAGTAGAGGAAATAGAGCATGGCAAGGATGGTTCAGTTCAGGTGATGCTCAATAATTTTTCACATATCAAAGCAGATGCTGTTATTATTGCCACCCCCTTTAATATGGCTGAAAAAATGTTTAGTAAGTTAAGTCTATTACATGAATTGGGCACAATGAAGGCTGCTACTATTGCAACCGTTACAATGGCCTTTAAAAAGGAACAACTCGGTGATTTAGATGCACTTTCTTTTTATGTCTCTCGAAATAGTGATTTTTCAATTACTTCCTGCACTTGGATGAATCGAAAATGGCCAGGTACTTCACCAAAGGATTTTGTATTATTACGTAGTTATATTGGTCGAGTGGGCGACGAAGCGATTGTGGCTTTATCGGATACGGAGATCGAAAAAACCGTGCTACAGGATTTACAGAAAACGATTGGTATCGATGGCGCACCTGTCACAACGGTTGTAACACGTTGGAAAAATGCGATGCCACAATATACAGTTGGCCACGAGGCGAAAGTCCTTCGTATCAAACAAGAATTACAAGAACATTTTCCAACTGTAAAGCTTGCAGGAAGCTCGTTTGAAGGAATATCAATTCCAGAATGTGTACAGCAAGGTAAACAGGTTGCGAATGAAGTATTAATGGAAATGTTCAAGTAATGCAAATCAGATAGTACAAACATTTATTATCAATGTTTGTACTATTTTTTATATTGTTACATGAAAAAGAAATAGCAAACCACTATTTTGTGGTTTGCTATTTCTACTAAGAGCTGTATTGCTGATTAATGTCCTAACTCTAAGAAATTCGATGACATGACCAAACAATACCACCAGAGTTAGCGCCGCCTAATGTAAGAGAGATAGTCAATCCATTTGCTTCATAGAACAAATCAATCATATCTCCAGCATTTAAATTCACTTCTCCTGCTAAAGTGATTGTGCCATTTCCAAGAACTGCGCGTAAAGTTAATACAAGCGCCACATTGACGTTTAGTACAGGGAACAAGCCACTAATTAAATTTGTAGTAGCATTTTGTCTAATTGCAAATGAAGGGTTTATTCCTGCTCCTAAAGTAACGGTAATAGCCGCAGCAGTGGAGTAGTTAATGGTTGCTTCAAAGGAATACCTACCTGTAGTTGGTACAGTGAATATCCCAGTTGTTGGATTGAAAGCAGGTGTTGTAAAGTATGGTGAAGCAACACTCCAGTTAGTGATTGAAGTAGATCCACTAACAGCCAACGTGTTTTTAAAGGCAGAGAATCCTTCAGTAAACGCAGGCCCAGTAGCACCCGTAGCGCCAGTAGGTCCGATTGCACCAGTAACGCCGGTAGCCCCGGTTACCCCAGTAGGTCCGATTGCGCCAGTCAAGCCAGTAGCCCCGGTTACCCCAGTAGCGCCAGTAGGTCCGATTGCACCAGTCAAGCCAGTAGCCCCGGTTACACCCGTAGAACCAGTAACCCCAGTAGCGCCAGTAGGCCCGGTCTCACCCGTAGAACCAGTCAAGCCAGTAGCGCCGGTTACCCCAGTAGCGCCAGTAGGTCCGATTGCGCCAGTAACGCCAGTAACGCCAGTAGTGCCCGTAGAACCAGTAACGCCAGTAGGTCCGATTGCGCCGGTAGCGCCAGTTACACCAGTTACACCAGTAACGCCAGTAGGTCCGATTGCGCCAGTCGCGCCCGTAGAACCAGCAACACCGGTAGCTCCAGTAACGCCAGTAGCCCCGGTTACTCCAGTAGCACCAGTAGGTCCGATTGCGCCGGTAGCGCCAGTTACACCAGTAACGCCAGTAGGTCCGATTGCGCCAGTCGCGCCCGTAGAACCAGCAACACCGGTAGCCCCAGTTACCCCAGTAGTGCCAGTAGGTCCGATTGCACCAGTCAAGCCAGTAGCCCCGGTTATCCCAGTAGCGCCAGTAGGTCCGATTGCACCAGTAACGCCAGTAGCCCCGGTTACACCCGTAGAACCAGTAACCCCAGTAGCGCCGGTCTCACCTGTAGCCCCAGCAACGCCGGTAGCTCCAGTAACGCCAGTAGGTCCGATTGCGCCGGTAGCCCCAGTTACACCAGTAACGCCAGTAGGTCCGATTGCGCCAGTCGCGCCCGTAGAACCAGCAACACCGGTAGCTCCAGTAACGCCAGTAGCCCCGGTTACTCCAGTAGCACCAGTAGGTCCGATTGCGCCGGTAGCGCCAGTTACACCCGTAACGCCAGTAGGTCCGATTGCGCCAGTCGCGCCCGTAGAACCAGCAACACCGGTAGCCCCAGTTACCCCAGTAGCGCCAGTAGGTCCGATTGCACCAGTCAAGCCAGTAGCCCCAGTTACCCCAGTAGCGCCAGTAGGTCCGATTGCACCAGTCAAGCCAGTAGCCCCGGTTATCCCAGTAGCGCCAGTAGTGCCCGTAGAACCAGTAACGCCAGTAGGTCCGATTGCGCCAGTAACACCGGTAGCGCCAGTAGGTCCGATTGCACCAGTCAAGCCAGTAGCCCCAGTTACCCCAGCAACGCCGGTAGCTCCAGTAACGCCAGTAGGTCCGATTGCGCCAGTAGCCCCGGTTACCCCAGTAACGCCAGTAGCCCCAGTTATCCCAGTCACGCCAGTAGCGCCAGTAGCCCCGGTTACACCCGTAGAACCAGCAACGCCGGTAGCGCCAGTAGCCCCAGCAACACCGGTAGCCCCAGTTACTCCAGTAGTGCCAGTAGCGCCGGTTACTCCAGTATCGCCAGTAGCCCCGGTTACACCCGTAGAACCAGTAGAACCAGTAGCGCCGGTCACACCCGTAGAACCAGTCACGCCAGTAGCGCCAGTCACACCCGTAGCCCCAGCAACGCCGGTAGCGCCAGTAACGCCGGTAGCCCCGGTAGCGCCAGTAGCCCCGGTTACTCCAGTAACGCCCGTAGAACCAGCAACACCGGTAGCCCCAGTTACTCCAGTAGTGCCAGTAGCGCCGGTTACTCCAGTAATGCCGGTAGCCCCAGTTACCCCAGTCTCACCCGTAGAACCAGTAACGCCGGTTACCCCAGTAGCGCCGGTTACCCCAGTAGAACCAGTAGCGCCAGTAGCCCCGGTTACACCCGTAGAACCAGTAGCGCCGGTCACTCCCGTAGAACCAGCAACACCGGTAGCGCCGGTCACACCAGTAGCGCCAGTAACGCCGGTAGCGCCAGTAACGCCAGTAACGCCGGTAGCGCCAGTAACGCCAGTAACGCCGGTAACGCCAGTAACGCCGGTAGCGCCAGTAGCCCCAGTAACGCCAGTAGCGCCAGTCACACCTGTACTACCTGTAGGTCCAGTTATCCCCCCAGTCGGTCCTGTAGGTTTCACTGGCCAAATTGGACAACTTGGAATAGGACCAGTTTTACAACAACAAGGAAATGAATGGCACTTACTGCAAACTCTATCTATAAAATTTCCAAAATGCATAATCTCACCTCCTCTCTCAAATATCGTATTCTGATGAATGATAAGGGAGGTAGACACATAACTATTAATTACTTGTAAATAGAGAGTTATTTATAGATTCGTTGCAACTGTATTTAAGATAATTGGATGTTTATCCTGCGAATAGGAGACGAAACTTTTTAGATGGTGATTGATATTTTTTAAGAGTCATTTTGATTGATTGTTAAAATACGCTTGAAGTATTCTTTATTGTGTAGAATTTTTGGGTCATTCGGAATAAACGAGCCCGCTAATTCATTATGGGCATTGGCTAGTTCATATTGTTGTAAGCGATCGTAAAGAACACAGAGCTGTAAGTGGGGTAGCCATGTAGAAAAGCTTTTGTTTTGAAAGGGCGCATTTGGCTTCTGTTTAATCACTAGAGCTTGCTCATACCAAAATATAGCTTCGTAATTTCTGGATTGTTCCATAAAGTGATAACCTAGGCGACAGCAGGCTTCTGGTCGGGGGATATCGTATTCAAAGCTTCGTAGTATAGCGCTGAAATTGTTTTCTTTATCGTTTAAATGGGAATAGCAATCTGCTAATTTTAAGCAGGCACGAATATTATCTTCAACCCACCCTAATTTGGACGTTAAAAATAATTCATAATAATAAATAGCTTCCTCAAACAGGCCATGATCTACTAATTCATTAGCAAAATAAAATGTATCACGTGGTGATAGTGTTTCTCCCGTTTCAATCAATTGTCTATAAATCGTAATATTGCGGGAGTGATCATGGGTTAACGGTAAATGGCTGACAGCTACATCACTATCAAACAACATACCACAAACTTCTAAATATTCATGAACTGCACCAATCCATTGAAATTGCTTTTCCCTCCTGACAAGGCGATATCTTCTTATTAAGGCATCTGCATTTCCCTCATGATCGAAACTTAAATGATAATTCATAGAAACAGCATCAATGTCGGAAGTAAGAGATGCTTTGAGTGCCTTTAATTTTTGGCGGTCTTCCTCTAAAAAAACATCGTCAGCATCAAGCCAGAGGATGTATTCTTTTGTTGCTTGTTGAAAGGAAAAGTTTCGTGCTGCTGCAAAGTGATGTATCCATTTAAAATCAAAAATTCGGTCTGTATATTGTGCAACCACTTGCTTTGTACTATCTGTTGATCCCGTATCAACAATATTAATTTCATCTACTATATCTTTGACAGAGTCAAGACATCGACCAATAACATCTTCTTCATTTTTTACAATCATACATAAGCTAATGGATATCATACTCTATTCCTCCTTACCATTATCTTTGTAATATATGTAAGGACGGAAATATTGGTTGGATGATTGAACTGTTAGAAGAATTGCGCGCCTGATATGTGAAATGTATTTTCATGGTTTGTCATAAATTTACCTTCCAAGTTTCACCCGAATTTCACAATTGTGAAGTATAGTAAAGGGGCAGAGGTGATAAAGTTGAAAAAATGGGCATTCTTCATTTTTTCGTTACTACAAATTATATGGTTAGCGGGTTGCGCTGAAAAGTCATATGAACCCATTGAAAGGGAACGAAGTTTTATAGCTTCATTGAACATACAAGAGCCATCATTAGATTTTATTGATGAGGATGGGAATATGCTTGCGACATGGTTATTTGATAAGGCTTATTCAGGGGCCATATTATTAGGAGATGACCAAGTTTTATTATATGGACACCAACTAAATAACATCGACGTCTATACAATATCCACCGGAGAAAAGCTCTATTCAAAAAAAGTAGAGATTGGTACGACCAATGTATACTACGATGACAACATCAAGCAATTTTTTATCACGAATAGTAAAACCAATACAGTGACAAGCTTTGATCAAGAAGGCAATCAGCTAGCTTCACAACAACTTGGCAATTATCCAATGTCAATGACATCGTATAGGGATAAACTATATGTTATTAATTTTAAAGATACAAAATTATCTGTGTTAAATATGAAGGATTTAAAAATTGAGCAAGAGTGGCCGATTCAAAAATCTGCACATGGAATAGCTGTTCTAGAAGAAACACATGAGCTATGGGTAGGCGGTCATGGGGAAGGAAGTAAGCCAAATAGTTCTGTTAAAAAATATGATTTGACTACAGGTCAACTGCATGGAGAGATTGATATGCCTTTGATGCCAGTAGGATTAAAAAAGACCAAAGATGCTGTTCTTGTTGTAAGTCATGGTCACAACGAGTTATATGTGGCTGACTTTGATGGCCATATCAAATGGCAGCAAGAGGTTGGGGCAAATCCATTTGTAGTGGATCAATTTAAAGATTATATTGTTGTCGCTGGCTATGATGATCACACATTGTATTTTATAAAAGATGGCCAGAAGGAAAAAACAGTTGATGTGGGGAAAGGTGCTTTTCAGCTGTTAGTAAGGGAGGAACAATGATGACAACTGTATTAATAGTTGATGATGAGCAGGATATGCGTAATTTAATTGAAATGATGCTCAATAACTCTGATATAGAGACATTTACTGCCGCTAGTGGAACTGAGGCTTACGATGTAATAGTGCGTGAAAATATAGATTTAGTATTACTTGATGTAATGATGCCACATGAGGATGGTTTTGTTGTTTGTCAAAGTATTCGGGCTATGTCCAATGTGCCCATTATTTTTTTAACTGCACGTGATGCGAATGAGGATAAAGTGAAAGGTCTTACACTTGGCGGAGATGATTATATTGTTAAGCCATTTACACATGATGAACTCGTAGCCAGAATTTATGCTGTATTAAGACGAAGTGGTGCAAATATTACAGAACTACAGCAAAAGTACGTAATTTTTGGCTCTATTAAAATAGATGAAATAGCACGAAAAGTATCCGTTGATGGAAAGAGTATTCCACTTACTTTAAAGGAATTTGAACTCTTACACTTATTTATGAAAAATCCAGGAAATGCCTATTCGAGAGAGCAATTATTAGAACGCATTTGGGATATTGATTATGTAGGTGGAACACGCACGGTAGATACACATATTAAAACTTTACGAATAAAGCTTGGAAAGGATGCGGCTTCGCATATTCAAACCGTTTGGGGTGTGGGCTACCGCTTTGATCCTGGCGAATGAAAAAAATTGCCACGCGCATTTGGTTGTTAATTTTCGCCTTTTTAATTATTACCGTCGTCTTTATGTATGTTCTCACAAATTTTTTATATCAACGTTTATATGTACAAGATACAGAAGATACAATGGTCGAAGTTGGATTGAAGCTACAAACAATGTATGACAATGGCAAGGTAACGGATGAATTTATTGCAGATATTGAAGAATTTAATGATTATTCCAATTTGAATATATTTGCGGTAAGGAATCCTCGTGAATTAAGTGCCTGTGTTCCATTTGATATCGATTATGAGACATTGATTGGTCCTGAGGAAAGACAAAAATTATTGGCAGGAAAGTATGTACAAAAAATTGGGTACGAGCCTCGCTTTGATCGACAACTTATTTCGGTGGTTGTACCACTTGTTGATCAAAATCGATTAGAAGGTATTATTTATATTTATTTCCCACTGGCCAAAATTAGTGAATTGGCAAATAGTGGCGTTATTTTATTGTTTATTAGTGCCTTCATATTTTTAGTAGTTGTTAGCTATTTAATTTATAAAGGGATTCGACATATTATGCGACCATTAAACGATTTACAGCTTGCAGTGGAGCAGATGTCCTATGGGAATTATGAGACTCGTGTACCTGTCAATTCACGAGATGAAATCGGTAAATTATCTAGTACCTTTAATAAAATGGCAGAGGCCATTCAGCAAGAGGATGAAGCACAAAAAACATTCTTGGCAACAGTCTCGCATGAATTACGAACACCAATTAGCTATGTAAAGGGCTATAGCGAAGCCATGCAAAATGGCATCATCACAGAAGGCCAAAAAGAAGAAACCATTCAGCTAATCGTCCGTGAGGCCAATCGCATGGAACGCTTAACAAACGAATTACTTCAACTGGCAAGAACAGAAAATGAACAAACTGACATTGATTTATATCCAATTCCGTTAGGTGAAACATTACGAGAGGTTCAAAAAATCTTAACGCATCAAGCAAATAAAAAGAACATAACTTTATATTTAGATGTAGATGATGCCCTAATTATTGAAGCGGATGAAGTAAAACTAAAACAAATTTTTATTAACATTATTGAAAATGCGATAAATTACTCGCATGAAAATTCTAAGGTAGAAATTGTTGCTGCTGAAAAGGCTGGTAGTGCACAAATTACCATTAGGGATTATGGAATTGGTATTCCTGTCGAGGATTTAACCCATGTCACTGAACGATTTTATCGTGTTAACAAAGCTCGAAGTCGTGCGGACGGTGGTAGTGGACTAGGTTTATCGATTGTTGAACAGTTATTAAAACAGTTACAGGGAACGTTAGAAATTGAAAGTGTTGTTGAAAAAGGCACATCCGTGAAGATACGGTTGCCATTAATGGAGGATTAAAAAATGAAAAAGTGGTTATTTGCGCTAATTGCAGTCCCTACATTATTAGTAGGATGTGGAGAAAAAAAAGAGGCATTGCCAGAACCAGAAGTACCACAGATCCCAGAAGTTGAAATTTTAACACCAAAAGAAGTAGCACTCAATGAAACGATTGAGCTGGCAGCACATGTTGAACAAGGTGGAAAAAATGTCGATGATGCTGTAGTAGAATTTGAAGTTTGGGAATCAGGAAAACGCGATGAAGGACAAATGATTGATGGGAAATTAGAGCAAGACGGTGTATATAAAGCAACGACTACTTTTGATCATGATGGTGTGTATTATATGTATGCACATACAACAGCTAACGGTGTTCATAATATGCCAAAGCAACAAATTATTGCTGGAAGCCCTGATATGACAAAGGTTGTCCCAGAGGATGAAAAAGCCAATAACAGCATGGATAATAACATGATGGATCATAATAATGACACTTCAGATGATATGGATCATGAGGAAGAGAAAAAAGATGAAAAAAATCATCATTAAAGGCTTGCAATTTTTTTGAAATAGGAATATGATAATGACCAGATGACCGAAATGGTTTTCTGGTCATTTTTATTAAAGTGTACGAGAGATGTACATAACCTAACTAGAAAGGATGTTACTAATGGATCGTAGGCAGGAAATTCTTGAAGCAGCTGCAAAATCTTTTACATTGTTTGGCTACAAGGCAACAACAATGGAGCAAGTGGCTAAAATCGCCAATGTCGGTAAAGGTACGATTTATACATTCTTTGCAAATAAAGAAATTTTATTTCAAGAGATCGCAATGTCACTTGTACGAGAGATGAAAGCGGAAGCAGATGCAGTGTTGGATGCATCAGCAAGCTTTATGGATAATGCGCATAATGCTTTAATGAAAATGCTACAGTTCCGAGAAAAACATCTTTTATTTGCAAAGCTAATCGAGGAAGAAAAAGAATTACGAACACCAGCAGTTAAACAGGTGCTACTACGTATCGAGACTGAAATCTTATCGTATGTCGCAGAGTTAATACAACGACGTATTAATAAAGGTGAAATTAGAGAGTGTGATGCGGAGCTAGTTAGTTACTTATTGCTGAAGGCATATCTTGCTTTTGTTGTCGATTGGCATGAGTTACATGGTGATGTAATCCCTGAAGAAAAGATTCTTAATCTTTTTAAGGAAACTATCTTTCGAGGTTTGATTTTAACTTGATTCGATAAAATACAGCTGTATAAGTATTGAATCAAGTGCTCTTTTTGCAATATTGTCGAGGTTGATTATTTTTTTTGAATGAAAATGACCAAATGACGTTTTCGGTCAAATAGTTTAGGAGTGAGGATATTATATGATTAAAGCTGAGTGGCTGAAGATCTTTAAAACAAGAAAAATGCTTGTGTCAATCATTGCTGTATTATTTATTCCAGTAATGTATGCGGGTATGTTTTTATGGGCGTTTTGGGATCCTTATGCGGGGCTTCCTAATCTTCCAGTAGCTGTTGTTAATGAGGATACTGGTGCTGAGATGGATGGCGTTAAATTAGACTTAGGGGATACCTTGGTCGATAAATTGATAGATAGCGAGCAATTTAACTTTATAGAAGTTTCAAAAGATGAAGCTGAAAAAGGCTTAAATAGTCGTGACTATTATATGATTTTAGAAATTCCAACAAATTTCTCTGAACATGCAACAACACTATTAGATGACAAACCATCAAAATTAGTAATGAACTACATTCCAAACGAGGGATTGAACTTCCTTGGTGCTCAAATTGGTGAGACTGCAATGGATCGTGTACGCGCTGAAGTAAATTCTCAAGTATCAGCGACTTATGCTGAAAAATTATTTGATTCCATTGCAACACTTGGAGATGGCTTTACAGAAGCTGCAGATGGCTCAAATAAGCTAGATGAGGGTGCACAAAAAGTAGCGAATGGTGCAAAAGATTTAAAAGGATATCTGGAGCAACTAGCATCGAGCACAGTTGAACTATCAAATGGTACTGATAAATTAACAAAAGGTGCGGGAGATGCCGCAAAAGGCGCGAATGACTTATCTAGTGGTTTAGTCAAACTACAAGATGGTACTGTTCAATTACAACAGGGTGCACAGCAAGCTGCAAATGGAGCAACGAGCCTTGAACAGGGGTTATCACAATATACACAAGGTGTTGCAAAAGTTGGTGCTGGTTTAAACACTTTAAACGACAAACAACAGCAAATTAGTGCAGGTGCAGCATCTATTGCTGAGAATGCCGGTGCATTGAATGGTGCGGCAACTCAATTAACAGCGGGATCTGCAAAAGTAGAGGCAGGCATTACAGCCCTATCAAATCAATTACAAACGATGATGGCTTCAATGCCTGAAGAGCAAGCAGCAGCGTTGAACCAAACATTAGCGGAACTACAGGCAGGTAGTGCTAGTGTGCATAACGGTTTAACATCTTTATCAGCTGGTACAGAAAAATTACAAGCTGGTGCCAATCAAGTAAGCTCTGGGGCAACTCAAATTGCAGCAGGTCAAGCAGAAGTGCTAGCTGGTGCGAATGCATTAACAGCTAAAAGTAATGCTTTATTGGAAGGTGCAAAAGGTCTACAAGCAGGTAATGCTACATTAGCTGCAAAATTAGGTGAACTACATGCCGGTGTGAATACAGCTGTAACAGGTTCAAAAACATTAGCATCTGGTTTAAATGAATTAGCAAATGGTACAACAACATTAAATCAAGGTACTTCAACACTTGCTTCAAAATCTGGTGAGCTAGCACAAGGATCTGCAACACTAGCAGATGGTTCTACGGAGCTTGCAGATGGTACAGCTACTTTATCTGGTAAATTAGGTGAGGCTAGTGAAAAAGCAAATGAAGTTAAAGCAAATCAAGACACGTATGATATGGTAGGTAGTCCAGTTGAAGTTGAAAAAGAGTCTGTAAACCATGTTCCTAACTATGGTACAGGTTTTGCACCGTACTTTATTTCTCTAGGTTTATTCGTAGGTGCATTATTAATTTCAATTGTGTTCCCACTTGTTGAACCTGCTATTCGTCCTAAAAACGGGGCATCTTGGTTTACAAGTAAAGTGACTGTACTAGCAGTCGTAGGTTTAGTGCAAACATTACTAACAGTAGTTATTGTCAAATGGGGTCTAGGCCTCGAAGTGAATAGCATGGGCTACTTTATTTTAACAGCCTTATTAACAAGCTATGTATTTTTAGCTTTAATCCAAATGCTTGTTTCGATCTTTGGTGACCCTGGTCGTTTCATGGCAATTGTTGTACTAATTTTACAATTAACAACAAGTGCAGGTACATTCCCATTAGAATTAATACCTTCACCATTACAAGTATTTAACAAGCTATTACCGATGACATATACAGTTCAAGCATTTAAATCAAGTATTTCTACTGGTGATACGTCATTCTTAATGCAAAACTATGGAGTACTAGCTGGCTTCTTAGTAGCATTCTTAGCGATCACATTTGGTTACTTTATGCTACTGCACAATAAACGTTACTCTAAAGTAGCTGAAGAAAACTAATCATGAAGCACTCACCTAATGTACGGTGAGTGCTTTGTTGTTCATAGGGGTTATGTAATAATTCTTCAGCCTCAAATGACATAAATAAAAACGAAGCTATCTATAGAAATTTTATGAAGAAAAGTATGGATTTCCATTGCGGCCATTTGTTTTTAAGTAGGTGAGCTGCTCCCTCTGGACGCTGGCAGAACGGAAATCCCCCTTCCCTTGCCAAAAGGTCTTTCTCTGCTAGTGATTGTCTTTTTCAAAAACATAAAAACAACAGCTGATATGAGCGTATCAGCTGTTGTTTTTTGTAAGTGTAAGAGATTTAATTAAGGGTTCATCAAAATATGATGAAGGGTGTCATGATTGCTACGTGTGGGGCACGTATATGACTATATCAGAATAGGCAAATGCTTATAGGTGGTTACATTTTTCACAAGTGTTGCTGTAGCATTCGCTTTGTTCTTCCATTTTTTCACCGCACTCAGTACATTGCTTAGCAGGTAAATTCTTGAAAAATTCAACTACGTTTTCTAACATTGTGGACTCCTCCTTTAAGTTCATCTGTACTATTACTGTTTTGATATTTTCTAGTGTATTATAACAGATGCTTTTCGTCAACACAAAATGCCTAATTTACGGTAAAATAAATATGGATATTTTGTGAAGGAGGAAACGTGAACTATGATTTTCGTTGATAATAAAGGGATCCATGATCCACGCATTAATCTTGCTATTGAGGAGTATTTGTTAAAAACAATGGACGTTGAGAAAGAGCCAGTGCTCCTTTTCTACATTAATCAACCGTCTATCATCATCGGTAAAAACCAAAATACGATTGAAGAAATCAATACAGACTATGTAGAGGACAATGGCATTATTGTTGTGCGCCGTCTTTCAGGTGGTGGTGCTGTTTATCATGATTTAGGCAATCTTAACTTCAGCTTTATTACAAATGATGATGGCGATAGCTTTATGAACTATAAAAAATTCACGCAACCAGTCGTTGACGCTCTAGCAAAAATGGGTGTGAATGCAGAGCTCTCAGGACGTAATGATATACTAGCAGAGGGACGTAAAGTTTCAGGAAATGCTCAGTTCTCTACAAAAGGACGTATGTTCAGCCATGGTACATTGATGTTTGATACAGAAATCGATGCGGTTGTCTCAGCCTTAAAGGTCAAAAAGGATAAAATCGAATCAAAAGGTATTAAATCAATTCGCTCTCGAGTAGCAAACATTTCAGAGTTTTTAAAAGAGCAAATGACAGTTGAGGAATTCCGTCTTGAAATTTTAAAATCCATTTTTGGCGGGGAAGAAAATATTCGTTATTATGAGCTAACCGAAGATGATTGGGCAAATATCCACAAGCTATCAGAGGAACGCTATCAAACATGGGAGTGGAATTTTGGGAAATCACCACGCTTTAATATTCAAAAAACACACCGATTCCCAACAGGAGGCATTGACATTCGCCTAGAAGTAAATCATGGTGTGATGGAAGAAGTGCATATTTTTGGAGATTTCTTTGGTGTCGGTGATATGGCTGATATAGAACAGCGCTTAGTTGGGACAAACTATGACAGAGCGGCAATTGCTAAGGCATTAGCAGACATTGATATCCCTACATATTTTGGTGGAATTTCAACTGAGGACTTTTTACAATTAATTTATTAAGGAAAATACGGTTTCATGTAATGTTTTAGCCTAAAGGTTCGCTGACAATTATGTCGTCGAACCTTTTTTTGATACAATATAGAAAGAAAGGAGTGTTGATATGGAAAAGCATCGAATATTCATAGTTGAAGATGATGTCAAGATTGCATCATTACTAGCGGAAACGCTTAGAAAATATCAATACGAAGTTGCAACAATTCAAGAATTTGATCATCTTATAGAAGAATTTACAGCATTTAATCCACATATGGTGCTGCTTGATATAAATTTACCCGCTTACGATGGCTATTATTGGTGTCGCCAGCTACGTCAGCATACAACATGTCCAATAATTTTCATTTCTGCACGCTCAGGAGAAATGGACCAAATCTTTGCACTTGAAAATGGGGGCGACGATTTTATTACAAAGCCTTTTAACTACGAAATTGTGTTGGCTAAAATCCGTAGTCATCTACGCCGTACATATGGTGAATATGCAGCAAGGCAAGAAGAACGGACAATCAAGCAAGGACAGCTTGTACTTCATTTAGAAAGAATGGAGCTACATAAAAATGATTTAGAAATTCCACTTCAGAAAAAAGAATGTATCATCTTAGAGCTATTGATGGGCAATGCACCGAAAGTAGTTTCGCGTGAGCAATTGTTAGAGGAGCTTTGGGACGATCAAGCATTTGTCGATGAAAACACTTTGAATGTGAATATGACCCGAGTTCGAAAAAAGTTAGCGGATTATCATATATCGTCAACAATCGAAACGGTACGTGGTGCAGGCTATCGATTCATATTAAGTGCAGGTGAGCTATAGTGGGCTGGAAACTTTTTTTACGTGATTATGCATCATTTATTGTGTTCCAGCTCTTATTAGTTGGCTTCATCATGGTTATCTATGCACTAGACGGTTTTCGAAATATTGATACGGCTATTTATTCCTTTTGTATTAGCCTTGTGCTATTAGCATCTTTTTTACTTGTCCGCTATTTAATGCGGCAACGCTACTTATTGAAGATAACTCAGCTTCCATCAGCAATGGAGGATGTGCTACAAAAAAATGCAAAAACGCCAGAAGCTATACAAACTGAGAAGTATATGCATGAATTGTATCGACTTTATCAACATGAGCTGCATGCTTTATATGCAAGTCAAAAAAGGCATGATCAATTTATGAACCAGTGGGTCCATCAAATGAAAACACCTATTTCAGTGATTGAATTATTATTACAAGATGACCGACCTCTTGATAAAAAGAATGTTCAGGAGGAAATCGATCGCTTGCGTAGAGGATTAGACATGGTACTTGTTAATGCACGCCTAGAAAATTTTGAGGATGATATGCAAGTAGAGCGAGTTGCGTTAAAAGGTATTGTAACTGCAACTGTTAATGAAAATAAACGTTTATTTATTACGAAAAGAGTTTTCCCGGAAATTCATATTGACGACGATCTAATTGTTGCCAGTGATTCAAAATGGCTTCGTTTCATTCTTGGACAATTTATCACCAATGCAGTGAAATACACGTTTGAAGCCAATAAAAAAATTGTTATTTCTGCCATTGAAAAGGATGACTATGTACAACTTGCGATTTGTGATGAGGGTATTGGGATTCCAGCTTCCGATCTTTCTCGTGTTACGAAAGCCTTTTTTACTGGCGAAAATGGGCGGAAAACAGGTGAATCAACTGGAATGGGCCTTTATTTAGCCAAAGAAATCTGTGAAAAGCTAGGGCATGAGCTGGCTATTACATCAGAGGTAGGAAAAGGGACGATTGTGACAGTAACATTTACAAATTAGGGGGCACTAGGATGGTAGAGGTACGTATAGAAGATTGGAAACTAACGATTGATAAGGAGAAAACAAATGCGCTTTATATGACACATCTGCAAGCGGGAGATCCATTAGCCTATCAAAATTTTATCCTGGCAAATGAAAAGTTAGATGAAGAACTACTGCATTTTTCAAAGAGCCTTGGGTTAAACTTACAGCAACCAACATTATTGAATGCTTTTCCTGTAGACGGTCAACAGATTATGTATAGTGGGTATTATACTGTATGTGGGGAAATCGTAGAGGGAGAAATGGATGCTTGGGATGTGATTATTGGGGAGCATTGCTTTAGTTTAGTAGAGGAAGAGTCAATACTGGCTTTAACAGAGCCTCATTTTCACATTGGTTTTGAGGTCGTTTTACAGTGGCTTTTACCCCAATCCTTAGAATTAATGAAGAAATAAGGTGAATGAAGTATGCCTATTTTACAAATTAAAGATGTGACAAAAGTGTACGAAGGTAAAGTAACGCATCGTGCATTAAATCAATTGAGCTTTGACGTGGAAGAAGGCGAGTTTTTAGCTGTTATGGGGCCCTCAGGAAGCGGTAAAACGACATTGTTGAATATTATTTCGACCATCGATGAACCAACTAGTGGAGAAATCATTTTAGATGGAATGAATCCACATAAGTTGAATGCAACAGAGCTTGCCTATTTTAGAAGAAGACAGCTTGGCTTTGTGTTTCAGGATTTCAATCTTTTGCATATGCTGACGGTCGAGGAAAATATCGTGTTGCCCTTAACGTTAGATCAACAGCCGCTAGAGGTAATGGAGGAGCGTCTGGCAAGTATTGTAGAAAAGCTAGATTTAACTTCCTTCCTTCATAAACGTCCAAATGAAATATCTGGGGGACAGGCACAAAGAACAGCAATTGGTCGTGCGCTTATTCATAATCCTAGTCTCATTTTAGCGGACGAACCTACAGGTAATTTAGATTCAAATTCTTCACGTGATGTGCTTGAACTATTGACAAAGGTGAATCAGGATAAACAAACGACAATCGTGATGGTCACGCATGATCCAATTGCAGCAAGTTATTGTGATCGAGTGTTATTCATTAAAGATGGTGAATTTTTTAATGAAATTTATCGAGATGACCGCCGTCAGATGTTTTTCCAACGTATTTTAAATGTTTTGAGCTTACTAGGAGGAGGGCAAGTAGGTGACCTTTCGACAATTCGCTTACCGTAATGTCGTGCGGAACAGCCGGATATATGGCGCCTTTTTCATGGCAAGCTTTTTTTCTGTGGCTGTATTTTTTATCTATTCCATGCTGATGTTTCACCCTGATATTGAACGTGGGATATTAGGGGAGATGTCTCTCATTGGGATGGTGGGGGCTGAAATTGTTCTCGTCCTGTTTACATTATTCTTTTTATATTATTCCATGAGTGCCTTTTTAGAGGCCAGATCACATGAATTTGCTATTTTATTGCATTTGGGAATGGAAAAACGTCAGATGAATAAACTTGTCTTTTTAGAGACAATGATTATTGGAACAGGCTCCATTATTGTAGGGATTGTCTTTGGTTTCTCCTTTTCAAAATTCTTTTTTATGATTGTTCGAGAAATTTTACATTTAGAAGATTTACCACTCTATATTTCATGGGAGCCATTTTTATTAACGATTGGTGTTTTCACAAGTGCATTTTTCGTCATTTCCTTTATTAGTGTGTATTTTACACGAGAGAGAAAATTACGAGATCTTATAAAAGGCAGTGATTATTTAAATAGCTTAACAACGTATTCCAAAATACGAGCTTTCTATGGTATTGCTTTAATTGTAACGACGTATATTCTCGCGTTTGTTGTCGGACATACATCACTAATTGGGCTAACGCTGTTAATACCATTTTCCGCAACATTTGGCACCTATTATTTTTTCAGTGATTCTGTACCTTGTTTTTTAGATTTAGCACGTGGGAAACGCAAATATCATTGGCAACGCTACCGTCTACTATCGCTAGCAGAACAAACGCATATAATGATGGATAACGTGAAAATGTTTTTCGTTGTGACGATGGTATCGACACTTGCATTTTTATCTGTTGGTGTTTTAGCAACAATGTCCTCCTATACAACGCAATATGATCGATTAAATCCACTCGGGTTGGTTTATAAAGGGGATGTCGATAATCCATATGAACGGGAGCATATCAATTCTTTAAGGCTGCAATTAGAGGAAAAAGGTTTATCTTATCAGCTATCCCGTTTTATTGTTGTGAAGCAAACCTCCTCTTTCACTCGAAATGAAGTGGAGGTTTTTCGAGAGTCCGATATGAATGTCCTGCTTTCTTCCTACAGTTATCCATTATTGAATCTGGAAGCAGGTGAGGCAGTATTCATTCCTTATTCGGAGGATTCCCTAAAAAAATTAAAAGATCGAGTTGTGCATACTGTTTTAGAAGAAAACAATATACCGCTCACTATTGATAGTGTCTATCCAAAAATAGTGTTTCCAGGCTCGATTGTCAGTGTCAATTCGATTGTCATTAGTGATGAAGACTTCGCGAAGCTTATTCATCCGATTTCCGATCAAGACATTATTCAACCAAGCTATCATCTATTTACATTTGTTATTCCTCAATGGATGGAAACGAAGGATATTGGTAAGGATATCGATCATCTAGAATCCAATTTATATTTTATTAAAAAGGATAAGTTTAGCCCTTTTTACTTTGAAAATGCAGGATTAAATTATTCTTATATACTAGCTACCTACTCATTATTTACATTAGTGGGTGTTTTAGTAGCCACTGTATTTTTACTTGCAGCTGGTAGCTTTATCTATTTTAAATTGCATACATCCCTCGAACGTGAAAAGCGTAAATTTGATGTATTAAAACGTATGGGTTTAACAGATACAGAGTTAAAAAAGCTAGTTAATCGCCATTTGTTTCCCCAATTCTTTTTACCTTGGGGTGTTGCGATGATGCATAGTGCCTTTGCTTTTCTAATGGTTCAAGGTATTTTAAGGGACATTGCGAATATATCGATTGTAAAAGAAGTATTCTTTGCTTTTGGCTTTTTTGTATTAATACAAGTGGTTTATTTTTATTTAATTCGATGGCGCTATATCTCCCATATTCGCTCATGAAGTAATGGTTTAAAAGAGAAAAAAATGAATTATTTAACGTAATTTATGACATGAGATAAAAAGACTCATTGTTTTTTAGATATATTTCTTATATAATATTACTGAATAACGATTCATTTTATACGATAAGGGGATGGTGTAATTGAATTTAGTTTCACGTGTTCGTCAACAGGCAACAGAACAACCTGAAAAAGTGGCGTATCATTTTATGGGGAAAGATACGACTTACGGGGAATTTGAGCATACAGTTGGCCGCTTTGCAAAGGGATTACAAGATTTAGGCGTTGAAAAAGGGGATCATGTGGCGTTTTTACTCGGCAACACGCCACACTACTTAATTGCCCTCTATGCAACAATGCGCTTAGGGGCAACAGCAATACCTGTTAATCCAATCTATACACCGGATGAAATTTCTTACATTTTGCATAATGGAGATGTAAAAGCAGTCATTGCTCTGGATATGTTGCTGCCATTGGTTGAAAAAGGTGTACAAGCATTTCCACAGGTAAAAACATTTATAGTTTGTGAAACCACACCAGATATAGCGGAAAAAGTGGCAGCTTTATCACCACAAGCACAAGAAAAAACATATTTATTTACACATGTAATCGCCAAAACCACTCAATCTTTACAACCTGTTGAAGTTGCAGAGGATGACAATGCTATTATTTTATATACTTCAGGAACTACAGGTAGTCCAAAGGGAGCCATGCTGACACATGGCAATGTGTACTCAAATGCACGTGATGTTGCGCATTATTTAGGCATTAATGCAGAGGACCGTGTTATTGCGACACTACCTGTATTCCATGTATTTGCCTTAACGGTAGTGGTGAATGCGCCTTTATTAAGTGGGGCAACAGTTTTACTTGCACCACGCTTTAGCCCTAGCGAAATTTTTGCTTTAGCACGAGAGCAAAAAGCAACGGTATTTGCTGGTGTTCCTACTATGTATAATTTCTTGTACCAATTACCTGAGGGCAATCCTGAAGATTTCTCGACAATTCGTTTAGCTATTTCAGGTGGTGCCTCCTTGCCTGTTGCGCTACTACATAATTTCGAACAGAAATTTAATGTGCGTGTGTCAGAGGGCTATGGCTTATCCGAAGCTTCACCCGTGACATGTTTTAACCCATTAGATCGTGATCGTAAAGCTGGCTCTATTGGAACATCCATTAGCAATGTCGAGAATAGAGTTGTTGATGTTAATGGTCAGGAAGTACCTGTGGGCGAAGTTGGAGAGCTAATTGTACGTGGTCCAAATGTGATGAAGGGATACTATAAAATGCCTGAAGAAACGGCGATGGCGATTCGTGACGGCTGGCTCTATACAGGAGATTTAGCAAAGGTAGATGAAGAAGGGTATTTTTACATTGTTGACCGCAAAAAGGATATGATTATTGTAGGGGGCTTTAATGTTTATCCTCGGGAAGTGGAGGAAGTGCTGTTTGCCCATAATAATATTGTAGAGGCAGCGGTGGTAGGCTTCCCAGACCCTAACTTAGGGGAAGCTGTACATGCCTACGTTGTGTTGAAAGAAGTGGCTGCTACTACAACAGACGATCTACTATCCTATTGTGCTAAACATATGGTGAAGTATAAGGTTCCGAAAGTAATTGAAATACTGGATGAACTACCAAAAAACACAACAGGAAAAATATTAAGACGCTCATTAAAAGAAAAAGTTTAAACGAGAAAAGCTACTATTGAAAAATGGTAGCTCTTTTTTTGTACATTATTCTTATAATAGTAAAATCAGTTGAGAGTAGATGTCTGTAAGTGATAAAATCAAACTTGTGAAATCTTCTACATACTTTTCAAGAGCTTGTCATATAGTGAGGAAGTAATGTAAAAAGACGTACAAAACTGGAACCCTTTGAGGTGAAGCCACGTCAAAGCTTTTAGGTAAAAATACTATTGAAAGAGAGCATACAAAAACATGTTAGAACTCATTAAGGAGTTAATAAGTTTTATTGTGCATATCGATGTGCATTTAGAAGAAATTATTCGTGATTTTGGCAATTGGAGCTATCTTATTTTATTTGCGATTGTTTTTGTAGAAACAGGGGTTGTTATTTTCCCATTCTTACCTGGTGATTCCTTGTTATTTGCAAGTGGAACATTAGCTGCGGCAATGGGCGCATTCGATATGTGGATTTTAATCCCTGTATTTTTAGCTGCAGCTATTTTGGGAGATACGATGAACTATCATATTGGACATAAGGTAGGGACATCTATTCCGCCAAAGAGCCTCCTCGGTAGAGTTGTTAAGAAAGAGCGTATGGAAGCAGCTGAAAAATTCTTTAATACACATGGTGGGAAAACGATCGTAATCGCACGTTTCATGCCATTTATTCGTACATTTATCCCGTTTGTGGCGGGTGCAAGTAAAATGAAATATAGTTATTTCTTATTTTATAATATTTTTGGTGCAATTTTATGGGTATTCAGTTGTACGTTATTAGGTTACTTCTTTGGGAATATTCCAATTATTAAAGATAACTTCTCAGTTGTACTGATTCTGATTATCTTTATATCAGTTGTGCCTGCAGTGATCGGTGCAATAAAATCCAAAGTCGGTAAATAATATGGACAGTCCTTAAGTGATTCATCATCACGGGGACTGTTCTTTCTTTATTATTTGCTGAAAAAGCCAAGTTGGCATGTTAAGTTAGCTTGAAGTATAAGCATCAGGTCGTAAAAAATGTTATACTATAAATTACTAGAAAATGGAGAAATGGGGGACAATGGAATGGAAGTATTCATTGGCAGACAGCCTATATTTAATCTTCATGAGCAAGTCGTTGCATATGAATTGTTATACCGTAGCAAAAATGTAAATGCCTTTCCAATGGTCGATTCAGATGCAGCAACGATTGATGTACTTGTGAACTCATTTCTTTCAATTGGTTTTGAAGAGGTAACGAAAGGTAAGCCTGGCTTTGTTAATTTTACTGAAAACTTATTGATGAGCTCTATACATGAATTTTTAAATCCCTCACAGGTAGTGATTGAGATATTAGAGGATGTTCCACTTACCTCTCAATTAGTGGAGCGTGTAATTGAGCTAAAAAAACAGGGGTTTCAAATTGCCTTGGATGATTTTATGATGGATGATCAGGTGGAAGTTTATGATGAATTATTTGCACAAATTGATTATATTAAGGTGGATTTTTTAGCTTCTTCTATCGTAAAAAGAATGGAAATCGAAAATAAAGTTAAGGAGAAATTTCCACATATTCAATTGCTCGCTGAAAAGGTAGAGACGCGTCATCAATTTGAAGTCGCTAAATCCTCAGGCTATGTGTTATTTCAAGGTTATTTTTTTGAACAACCGCAAATAATACGAGCAACAGACATTCCAGCAAATGCGATTCAATATATTCACATTATCTCTTTACTAAAAGAGGAAGAACCAAATATTCATTTGTTAGCGGAAAATATTGAACGTGATATTTCATTGACATACAAATTATTGCAAATGATTAATAACTCATCTAAACGTTCTAAATCTAAAGTGCGCTCCATCAAGCAAGCGATTGTGTTATTGGGCGTATCCAATTTACGAAAATGGATTTATTTATTGGCCATGCGTGAAATTGATATTGATGCTGATTCTGATCTTTTTAAAGAAGTGATGTGTACGTCTTTATTCCGAGCTAAGGTTTGTGAAAAACTAGCTAAGCTTGCTTATAAAAAGAATTTCTCAGAATATTTTTTAGTCGGCATGTTTTCTCTAATTGACACATTACTTCAAAGACCGATGAATGTTATTTTACAGCAGCTACCATTCTCAGAGGCTATTACGAATACTATTTTAGGCTTTGAAACGGAAATGACCCCATATTTGGAGTTTAGTATTGCGTTAAGTAAACTTGATTGGCCGCGATTAGAAGAGCTAGCTGTACAGTTGAATATTCAGTTAGTTGACATTGATCTTTTATATTATGAAGCCATCGAATGGGCAGAAAAATCATTTTAAACCAAATCAACAAAAGCTATCTTATTGAATACTGTAAGATAGCTTATTTTATACCTTCCACAATCTAGTATCCCTTCATCATGATGAAGTTCTCAATGCTAAAAGTATTTGCTATAATCATCTCGTCTTTAAAAAATTCTGATAGTTGAAGTGGGCGTGGGGAAATGAAACATGATGTGAGAGATAGCATTGTGGAGTATGTGTATGTCATTGTAGGAGCGGCAATAATTGCTATTGGTTTTAATGTCTTTTTATTACCAAATCAAGTCGCTTCAGGTGGGGTAAGTGGAATAAGTACGATTTTGCATGGTTTATTTGGTTGGAATCCGGGAATTGTTCAGTATGCATTTAACATTCCGCTTTTTATTGCTGGTGTTTTATTATTGGGCAAAAAATTTGGAATAAAATCCTTTATTGGGACAATTACATTACCTTTTATCGTCTTATTAACAAATAGCTGGGAGCCTTGGACTGATAATCCTTTATTGGGTGCTCTTTTTGGTGGAATTGTTGTTGGCCTAGGAATAGGACTGGTCTTTAAGGGGAATGCTTCAACTGGTGGCACTGATTTACTGGCGCAAATCATTACGAAGTTTACAGGATTGTCGCTTGGAACAAGTGTGCTGTTAATAGATGGCGTTATCGCAATTAGTGCAGCAATTGTTTTTGACTTAGAAAAAGGTTTGTATGCTCTGATTGGACTTTATGTTACCACAAAAACGATTGATATTATTCAGCTAGGTTTTAGTCAGTCTAAAATGGTCTATATCATTACATTGAAACAAGATGAGGTAAGGGAAGCCATTTATGCTGAAATTAATCGAGGTGTAACGAAGTTACCAGCAATTGGAGGGTATACAGGAGAAGCACGACCAGTTCTGATGGTTGTTGTTTATCAAACAGAATTCACAAAGCTGAAACAACTCATTAAAAGCGTTGACCCATCAGCGTTTGTTATCGTTTCTGATGCATATGAGGTATTAGGAGAAGGTTTCAAACGTGCATAATTTTGGTATAATGGCGGCGTAAGGTATTTATTATGAGGAGGGGTACTAATGAAAAAAGCAATGTTAACATTAGTGTTCGGATCAGCAATCTTCTTAGCAGCATGTGGCGGCGGAGATAAAACTGCATCTAATAATGGTAATGAAACTGCTACAGAGCCAGATGGCGAAGCAATAGCGATGAAATCTTGTGTTACTTGTCATGGTGGCGAGCTACAAGGTGCAAATGGTCCAGCATTAAATGATGTAGGTTCACGTTTGTCTGAATCAGAAATTTTAGATATTATAAATAATGGTAAAAACGGCATGCCTGCAGGATTAGTAAAAGGTGCAGATGCTGAAGCTGTTGCTAAATGGTTAGCAACTCAAAAATAATTGCTTTTTAAAAACTAGCGGGCTGGAGAGCCGCTAGTTTTTTTAGTGCAAGTAAACGCTGTATTGAGAGTAAATACATTTCTTTTACACATAGACATGCTAAAATAAGATGAACCTTATCCATTGATTGGAGGCTTTTTCATTGGTCGTAGTATTAACAAGAGATGTTATGGAGAAATTTAAATTAGAGTTATTAGCTGGTGAAGAAGGAATAGGCAGGACAATTGTGACAAGTGATATCTCAAGACCAGGGCTTGAGATGGCAGGATACTTTACTCATTATCCAGCAAATCGAGTACAATTGCTTGGCAAGACTGAACTTTCCTTTTTTGAAATGCTCCCAGCGGATGTTAAGCTTGAGCGTATGCGTTTACTTTGTTCACAGGATACACCTGCTATTATTATTTCTAGAGATTTAGAAGTACCAGAGGAGCTTATTCAGGCCTCAAACGAAAAGCATGTACCTGTGTTTAAAACACATATGACAACAACCAAATTTTCGAGTAGATTGACGAACTACTTAGAGGGGCGCTTAGCTCCAATGACAGCAGCACATGGTGTACTTGTCGATGTGTATGGCATTGGTGTGCTTATAATCGGTAAAAGCGGCGTAGGTAAAAGTGAAACAGCACTTGAACTTGTAAAAAAGGGTCATCGTTTAGTTGCTGATGATTGTGTTGAAATTCGTCAAGAATCAGAAAACCTATTAATTGGAAGCCCTCCACCTTTGTTAGAGCACTTATTGGAAATACGAGGCATTGGCATTATTGACATTATGACACTCTTTGGTGCAAGTGCAGTACGCCCCTATAAACGTATTACCCTCATCATTGAGCTCGAAATATGGGATCCACAAAAAGTTTATGATCGATTGGGCTTAGAAGAAGAAAAAATGAAAATAATTGACACGGAACTAACAAAATTAACAATTCCAGTAAGACCTGGACGCAATGTCTCCGTTATTATTGAAGTGGCAGCGATGAACTATCGTTTAAAGAAAATGGGCGTCAATGCGGCAGAGGAATTTTCAAGACGTTTAGATGAAGTGATTTCATCAAATGATGTGTTAGACGATTAAAAAGCGAACAACATTGTTCATGACATATTGAGAGGAGTAGAAGATGGATTTATTACTATTGCAAATTGACCCGATTGCCTTTCATTTAGGACCAATTCCAGTTCGTTGGTATGGATTGCTGATTGTGTCGGGAATCATTTTAGCTTATGTTGTTGGGCAAAGAGAGGCCGTTAAGCGAGGTTTGCCTGAAGACTTTCTTGCAGATTTATTATTATGGGCAGTTCCTATATCCATTATCTGTGCACGTATTTACTATGTGTCAATGCGATGGGATTACTATAGCGAAAATCCAGGCAAAATCATAGAGATATGGAATGGTGGTATTGCCATCCATGGTGCACTCATCGGGGCATTTGTCACAGCTTACATATATACTCGTATAAAAAATGTAAGCTTTTTACGAGTAGCAGATATTGCAGCACCTAGTATTTTAATCGGGCAGATTATTGGTCGATGGGGCAACTTTATGAACCAAGAGGCCTATGGTGGCGAGGTATCAAAAGCATTTTTAGAAAACCTAATGCTACCAGACTGGATTATTAATCAAATGTATATTGAAGAATTAGGTTCATATGTTCATCCCACTTTTTTATATGAATCGATTTGGAACCTAATTGGGCTTATTATTCTATTAGCTTTGCGTAAAGTGAACTTACATCGTGGAGAAATATTCTTTAGCTATTTAATTTGGTATTCAATTGGTCGTTTCTATATCGAAGGAATGCGCACAGATAGCCTTTACTTAGTGGGAGATTTACGTTCAGCACAGGTTGTATCCATTATCGGTATTGTAGTTGGTCTAGGTGCAATTATTTATCGTAGAATAAAGGTGAAACCAGCCGTAAAATACTTGGATAATAAATAAGGGGTTGTAAAAGATGGCTGTTAAGGCACTACTATTTGATTTCGATGGGACTTTACTAAATACAAATGATTTAATCATTCAAACATTTATGCATGTATTAAATGAGCGATTTCCCGGGCAATATTCGCCAAAAGATTGCCTGAAATTCATTGGTCCATCATTGAAACAGACATTTAATGACATTGCACCAGGTGAAGAAGACGATTTGATAGAGATGTATCGCGCTTGGAATATTGCACACCATGATGACCTAGTCAGCCAATATCCTGATGTTGTGTCAACTCTAGAGCAGTTAAAAGCTCAAGGTATAAAATTGGCTATTGTGTCGACGAAACGTAATGAGACCATCGATCGTGGACTTGCTATTCTTGGTGCAACGCATCTATTTGATGTGCGTATTGGTACAGATGATGTGAACAATGTGAAGCCTGATCCAGAGCCAGTATTGCTTGCGTTGGAACGATTAGGGATAGAAAAAGACTATGCGATTATGATTGGTGATAATTCGCACGATATTGAAGCTGGACATCGTGCTGGTGTAAGAGCAGCGGGTGTTGCTTGGGCAATTAAGGGAGAGGCTTACTTACAGCAGTATCAACCAGAATATATGTTGCAGCATATGTCAGATTTATTTGATATTGTGAAAGAGGGGTAAGGTAGATGGCGCGTAAGACAGAACGTTACCGTGTCGAAGGAGCCAATTCACTTTGGAATATATATGACACGGTGTCCTTTTGGAAGGTGATGAAGTGTTTCATTGTCATTCAAGTTGGACGCTTCACACCATTTTTACGTGTGAAAAACTGGCTATATCGTACTTTTTTAAACATGACTATTGGTAAGCAAACGTCATTAGCCTTAATGGTCATGCCAGATACCATGTTTCCTGAACGTATTTTCATTGGAGACAATACTGTGATTGGTTTTAATACAACCATTTTAGCGCATGAATATTTAATAGAGGAATATCGCTTAGGTGATGTTCATATCGGAAAAGAAGTAATGATAGGGGCAAATACAACTATTTTACCAGGTGTAACAATTGGTGATGGTGCTATTGTTTCAGCTGCCACTCTTGTACATAAGGATGTGCCAGCAGGCTGTTTAGCAGGGGGTAATCCAATGCGAATAATATATACTGCTGAACAAATGGCTGAGCGCAAACGTAATGAGGCTGTAGAGTGGTGTACACCAAAGAAATAATAAAAACTCACGTAGTATAGTGATATACTTCGTGAGTTTTTTGCATAAAAAGCTACTCCCAAAAACACTAGTTTTTGGAGTAGCTTTTACTGTTTAAGCAAGAGCTGCGTCATAATCTGATTTGAATTCACAAGTGTCATGATCACCTAAGCAAGTTGTTTCAACAAAAGTTGATTTAATTGCAGTCCCATCAATGTCTTCAGTTGTGTGAAGTGTTACCTTGTCACCAGGATAAAACTCGCCTTTACAAATACTAACGATCATTTGCTCACTAATTTGTACGAATGGACATGCCATAATAAATCCCTCCAATGCATAATGTATGTGGTTCTTTTTGTTATTAATGCTATTCTATATTAAGTTTTTTGAAATGTAAAAAGGAAAATAGAATGAGAGTAATAATCAATAAATGTATTGATATAAAAGTATTATTGATGATAATGAGATTGAGAATCATTTTAAGTGATTGGCTAAAAATAATTATATAGATATAATTATTGGATTTCGATATTGAGAATACTCTATTGAAAACTCTTTATTTTTATCAATGATTTGTTAAGAGAGAATCATTATCAATTTTTAGCGAATACTTAAAGTGATTAAAAATTAGTTTGTCACAATTTGGACATATTCTCATTGTCACTAAAGTATTTTGTCAAATTATAAGTAAAATGAGTCATGCTTTTTTTGGAAGTCTTTGCAATTCAATGTGTATAATTAACAGAATAATAAGTATTTAAAGATTTCGATAATTAATAAGGATATCGTTGACTGTATTAATGAAATAAGTTAAAATTCTTTCATAATCTAATTCTCTAATACTCTAGTGAATTAAAGTGAAATGTGAGGAAGTGTCCATATGTCGTCGATAAAAATGTTTGAAAAGCCACTTGGAATGCGCGATACATTCCCGCAAATCTATGAGAAAGTTGAAGCAGTTAGACATGCGGGCAGAGACTTTTTATATAAAAGGGGTTATGAGTTTATTAAAACGCCTGCGGTGGAGTATTTCGATACAGTGGGGAAGGCTTCAGCGATTGCTGATGCTCATTTATTTAAGCTAGTGGATAGCCAAGGAAATACGTTAGTGCTGCGACCTGACATGACTACACCGATTGCTCGAGTAGCTACATCGAAACTATTAAAGGAAATGATCCCACTACGTCTTGCCTATTTTGCAAGCGTTTTTCGGGCTCAGGAAGCAGAGGGAGGCAGGCCTGCTGAGTTTGATCAAATGGGGATTGAGTTAATAGGTGATCAATCAGTTTTTGCCGATGCAGAAGTTATTGTAACGGCAATGGAGCTATTAAAGCATTTTAAATTGGAAGAGTTTAAAATCACAATTGGACATGCTGGTATATTAAATTGCATTTTACAAGATTACACAGAGAGTATCGAACAGCAAACAACGCTTAGAACATTGCTTGTCCAACGAAATTACGTAGGGTTTGAAGAAGCAGTAGAGTCATTTGATCTGCCTAAAGCTAAATCCGATGCCCTCTTACAATTTATTGAAGAAGCCATGAATGTCAGAGATATACGAGATATTGAAAAATATGTCCGCAAAAATGATGCATTAGAATATATGCAACAACTTGCTCAACTACTTGAAATGGCTGATTTAGCTGATTATGTAGCTTTCGATTTCACACTTTCGAGTCATATGAGTTATTACACGGGTATGCTATTTGAAGTATTTGCTGTGGGAAGTGGCTTTTTATTAGGAAATGGTGGTCGTTATGATGGCTTGTTAGAAGTTTTTGGTTCAAAGGTTGGTGCTACAGGATTTAGTATTCGTGTGGATCGTTTATTAGAAACATTAAACGGGCAATCAGTGAAACGACAGGAAGCAACAGTTGTTCTTTTTGAAGAAGAACAATTTGAGGAAGCTTTACTAAAGGTTAAAAATTTACGAGCAGCAGGAAAATTAGCTACTTTGCAGTTACGTAGTAGTCTAGTCGATGAGGCGGCCTTTTTAGCACACTTTACAGAAGTGGTGGTAGTTGGACAGGAGGAAGTTGGCGGTGAATGAATTAACGATTGCAATGCCCAAAGGAAGAATCTTTGAAGAGGCATATCAAATGTTGTTAGAGGCAGGTTTTAATTTACCAGAAGAAGTAGAAATGTCACGTAAATTAATGATTGAAATACCAAAGGAAAAAATTCGCTTTATTTTATCAAAGCCAATGGATGTTCCTGTCTATGTTGAACATGGTGTTGCTGATATTGGTATTGCTGGTAAGGATGTTTTGTTAGAGCAACAGCGAGAAGTGCACGAATTACTTGATTTGAAAATTAGTAATTGCTATATCGCTTCTGCAGGCCTACCAAACACCTCCATGAATGAGATTGCGCCTAGAATTGCTACGAAATATCCGAATATTGCCATGAAGTACTACAAAGGCATTGGAGAGCAAGTGGAAATTATCGAGCTCAACGGTTCTATTGAATTAGCACCAATGATTGGCTTAGCTGATCGAATTGTCGATATTGTCTCTACAGGTCGTACATTAAAAGAGAACGGCTTAGTAGAATATGAATTTATTACTGCTGTCTCTTCTCGATTAATTGCAAACCCTGTAAGTTATCGTATGAAAGGTGAGCGTATTATTGATCTTGTGAGGCGGTTAAAGAAATGTGTAAATGAGCAGAAAAAGTAATCATTTGTAGCTACATATGAAGGACTAAAGGGGATTAATCCTATGAAAATAACAAAGCTTGAAAAAGGCATTTCCTTAAAAAGACCACTTGAAGGAGGGAATGAAGAACAAATAAAAGTTGTACGACAAGTGCTTTCGGATGTTAAGACACAGGGAGATGCGGCGTTACGCACCTATACTGAGCGATGGGATGGCTATGTCCCTAAAAATTTACGTATCTCTGAAGAAGAAATACAAGAAGCAGTAAGTGAACTCGATCCTCAACTATATAAGGACTTAGCGGAAGCAGCAGAAAATATTCGTTTTTATCATGAACAACAGATACGTTCAGGGTATCACCTAGAACTGGGAGATGGTTCTTGGTTAGGCCAACGGGTAACAGCTTTAGATGCAGTAGGACTATATGTTCCAGGTGGTACAGCTGCCTACCCTTCATCAGTCTTGATGAATGTAATACCAGCGCAGGTCGCAGGGGTGAAACGTATTGTTATTACTTCACCTGCAGGGCTAAATGGGAAACTACCAGCAGGTGTACTTGTGGCGGCTCACCTTTTAGGGATTGATGAGATTTATAAAGTTGGTGGGGCACAAGCAATAGCTGCACTTGCCTATGGCACGGAAACAATTTCCCCAGTCGATAAAATAACAGGTCCAGGAAATATTTATGTGGCACTTGCCAAACGAGAGGTATTTGGAGAAGTAGCCATTGATATGATTGCGGGACCGAGTGAAATTGCTGTGCTGGCTGATGACACAGCCTATCCTGATGAAATTGCTGCAGACCTTTTATCACAAGCAGAGCATGATCCACTAGCTTGTTCAATTCTTGTCACAACCTCAGAGCAATTAGCCAAAAAAGTAGCTGAGGAAGTAGAGAAGCAGCTGCTGAACTTACCGCGTCAAGAAGTAGCTCGTGCTTCCATAGAGAAATTTGGGGTAATTTATGTAGCTGAAACATTGGCAGATGCAGTGGAAGCCATTAATTCATTAGCACCGGAGCATTTAGAAATTGTGATGGAAAATGCGGAGGCGTTAGCTGAGCAAATAAGACATGCTGGTGGTATTTTTATAGGTCGGTATAGTTCTGAGCCAGTTGGTGATTATTTTGCAGGGACCAATCATGTACTTCCAACTAATAGTACGGCTCGTTTTGCAAGTGGCTTAAATGTTGATGATTTTGTGAAAAAATCAAGTATTGTTTACTATAGTGAAAAAACCTGGAGAGACAACGCACCAAAAATTGCACGTTTAGCGCGTATGGAAGGCTTAGAGGGCCATGCTCGTGCAGTGGAATCACGTGGATGGGAGAAGGAATAGGACGATGACAGAAAAGAAACGATATGCAAAGATAGAGCGTACAACGAATGAAACGCAAATTTCTGTAGCAATTGATTTAGATGGTGAAGGCAAGGCAGATATCCAAACAGGCGTGGGGTTTATGGACCATATGCTTGACTTATTTATTAAGCATGGACTATTTAACGGCACAATACATGCAAATGGCGATACTTATATTGATGATCACCATACAACAGAGGACCTTGGTATTGTATTAGGACAGGCTGTTCGAGAAGCACTTGGTGATAAGAAAGGCATAAAACGCTATGGTAACGCCTTTGTACCGATGGATGACGCACTAGCTCAGGTAGTGGTCGATTGCTCGAATCGACCTCATCTAGAGTACCGTGTGCCAGCATTAAAAGAAAAAGTAGGAACGTTTGATACAGAATTAGTGCATGAATTTTTATGGAAATTTGCCCTTGAGGCAAGGATGAATGTTCATGTAATTGTACCTTATGGACAAAATACACATCACATTATTGAGGCAATTTTCAAAGCATTAGCACGTGCGATTGATGCCGCTGTGGAAATTGACCCGCGTGTTAAAGGCGTACCATCGACTAAGGGGCTGTTGACGTGAAAATAGGTGTCATTGATTATGGAATGGGTAATTTATTTAGTGTGGAGCAGGCATTAAAAAGGCTAGACTGTGAAGTTATTATAACTGCTGATGAGAAGGCATTAGATACAGCTGACGCACTTTTATTACCAGGGGTGGGTGCATTCCCTGATGCCAGAAAGCGTTTAGCTGAAACAAACTTAGATCAATATTTACAGAAGGCACAAAGAGAAAACCGTCCACTTTTAGGAATTTGTCTAGGTATGCAATTATTATTCGAGCAAAGTGATGAAGTAACCCCAACAAAAGGGCTAGGGTTTTTCAAGGGGTGTATTAAACGCTTTAGTGGTAGCCAAGAGGGCCATGCATACAGAGTACCACATATGGGGTGGAATGAACTAATTGTGACAAATCGTCCTGCATGGTTACACAATGAAGTATCAGCGAAGCATGTCTATTTTGTTCACTCCTTTTATGCAACAGATATCGTAGAATCAGAGCTTGTTGCCTATGCTGATTACTTCGGCATTCAAGTACCTGGTATTGTGATGAATGGTTCTGTGACTGGCATGCAATTTCACCCTGAAAAATCAGGGGAATTAGGTGTTTATTTATTAGAGCAATGGTTGGAAGGTGTGAAGGCATGCTAACAAAACGTATTATCCCATGTCTTGATGTGAAGGAAGGTCGTGTTGTAAAAGGTATACAATTTGTCTCTATCCGAGATGCAGGAGATCCCGTGGAGCTTGCGAAGTTCTATGATGAACAAGGAGCAGATGAGCTTGTATTTTTAGATATTTCTGCATCACATGAAGGTCGAGAAACGATGGTAGATGTCGTTCGTCAAACAGCGGCTACGCTTGCCATACCCTTTACTGTTGGCGGAGGCATTCGTACGTTGGATGATATGAAGCGTATTTTACGAGCAGGTGCTGATAAAGTTTCAGTGAATACATCCGCGCTGGAAAGACCTGCCCTTATTCAGGAAGGCTCTGATTACTTTGGCGCACAATGCATTGTTGTAGCAATCGATGCTCGCTATAGTGAGGAAGATGGCACATGGATGGTTTATACACATGGTGGTCGCAACAAAACCCCTTGGTCAGCCATTGAGTGGGCCAAAGAGGCTGTACGCTTAGGAGCTGGTGAGATTTTATTAACAAGTATGAATCAAGATGGAGAAAAATCAGGCTTTGATTTAGCCTTAACCAAAGCAGTGCGTGAAGCTGTGACAGTTCCTGTGATTGCTAGTGGTGGAGCGGGACATGCCGAACATTTTTACGAAGTATTAGCACAAGAGGTAGATGCAGATGCTGCACTAGCAGCCTCTATCTTCCATTATAAAGAAACAAGTGTAGCGCAAGTAAAGGAATACTTACGTGAAAAAGGAGTGGCAGTAAGATGATAGAGAACATTCAATTTGATGAGAGAGGTCTTGTTACAGCTGTAGTACAAGATGCCAATACAAAAGAGGTATTAACAGTAGCTTATATGAATAAGGAGTCATTAGCTAAAACAATTGACTCAGGGGAAACTTGGTTTTATTCTCGTTCCCGTCAAGAGCTTTGGCATAAGGGAGCAACAAGTGGCCATACACAACAGGTGGTTTCAATCAAAGCGGATTGCGATCAAGATGCTTTAATAGTGGAGGTTCTACCGACAGGGCCAGCATGTCATAATGGGACAATTTCTTGCTTCACTGAGGTTATTCAGCAAAAAGAGAAGGTAGGCTCTGTGGACATCGTTTCTAAACTTGCTCGTGTCATCGAAAAGCGAGAGCAGGAAATGCCAGAAGGAGCGTACACTACATATTTATTTGATAAGGGCATTGATAAAATCTGTAAAAAGGTTGGGGAAGAAGCAACAGAGGTGGTCATTGGTGCCAAAAACCGAGATGCTGAGGAAGTAAAATGGGAGGCAGCTGATTTAATTTATCACCTACTCGTATTATTACAAGAACAAAAAGTAAGCATTTATGATGTTCTGCATGTGTTGGAAAAACGTCACGAGGAGAAATAACAGCATATTATTGATTGTGTGGTATAATAGGAGTTACTGTGTAAAGGAACGTAGAATACGTTCCTTATTTCTTGTTTCGGAGGAAATATATTGGAAAAGAAACGTCAAAATGAGACTCAATCGAATATAGTGTCGTTCATTCCAACAGGCGACTATTATTATAAGAAATCAATTCAAGCAATGAACAGTGGACAAATGAATAAAGCCTATAAATATTTACAGCGTGCGGTAGATTTAAGTCCCGACGATCCAATGATTATCTTGCAGTTAGCCATAGTAGAGTTAGAAGGTCAACGTTTTGAGGAAGCGTATGACCTACTTCGTCGCGCCTATCAAATTGATCCAGATAATCCAGAAATCATATTTTACATGGCAGAAGTATCAGGGTGTGTAGGCATCATGCATGATGCAAAACGCTTTGCAGAAGAATATTTAAAGCTAGAACCTGAGGGTGCTTATGCCGATGAAGCAGCAGAAATATTAGAGTTTGTCGCTTTTGAGCAAGATGATTTTGAAGAGCTTGAAGGCTCTGGTGAGGATTTATATCGTCAGGAGCAAGCTCGTCGTTGTATGGAAAAGGGAGATTTTCCTGAAGCTATTACTATTTTAGAAGATTTAATTGAAGATCGACCAGCATTTTGGTCAGCCTATAATAATCTAGCACTCGCTTATTTTTATGTTGGAGAAGAAGAGCAAGCAAAGGCTCTCTTGCATACAGTGCTACGTGAAAATAAGGGCAATCTACATGCATTATGCAATTTAACGGTAATTGCGTATTATGAAAAAAATGAAGATGATTTACAAGAACTGTTAAATGTTCTTGTTAAAATTCAACCCTATACTTGGGAGCATCGTTATAAACTTGGTGCTACCTTAGCCTTAATCGGCCAATATGAATTAGCCTATAAATGGTTGCGTAGCATGCAAAAGAGAGGCTATGTAGGAGATGCAGGATTTTACTTTTGGCTGTCACATGCTGCCTATTTCTCAGGACATGAGGAGATTTCGAAAAGTGCTTGGGATCAGCTTCTAGAGCTAGACCCAGACAAAGAGGGCTTCGAACCTTGGCGCCAACAAGAAAATGAATTTGGACTTGATGCATTGGAGCATGATCGTGATTTTATTGTTGAAAAATTAGAGAGCACTTATACGAGTGAACGCATTTTTGGTTTATTTTTACTGAAAGGTACAGCGCATAAGCAAGAAATTATCGCCCATCCGAAATGGATTAATATTGAACAATTAGGCTCTTTTGAAAAATTATTTTTAGCTTATGCACTTGGACATGAATTTGATAAGAAAAATAAAGTAGAAGCAAGCTTTTTACGATCAGTACAGGTCTCAGAAATTTTATTAGAACAATATGGAAAGCTATCATCATTAATTGTACCGCTGTTTCAAATGTGGTTTGTGCTATGTGAACAAGCTTTAATAGAAAATTATCGTTTTACAAATCCAACAGCAATTGCAGGAGCAAATGATTATTTATTCAGATCTTCACAAATGCTTAAAGTGACAAAAAAGGAAATTGCGCAGCAATATGGCGTTTCTGTATCTACTTTATCAAAGTATATTGACGAAATCTTAACGTTTTTGCCAAACAGTCATGATTAATGTGTGAGCAACATAGTTGAATAACTTTATACTTTCACATACGATGAACATACTAACGCTATCACCAATTTTTCCTTAGCGTCATTGATCTTCTTCTATAGATGACGTTAGATGTATTGGTTGAATGAAGATAAAAAGTATTCTGTTTAGGGGGAAGTATTTATGTCGGAAGAAAAAATTTATGATGTAGTAATTATTGGTGCAGGTCCTGCTGGGATGACTGCCGCTGTTTATACATCTCGTGCAAATTTGTCTACTTTAATGATTGAACGTGGCATTCCTGGTGGACAAATGGCAAACACAGAAGAAGTAGAAAACTACCCAGGTTTTGAGACAATTTTAGGACCAGAGCTTTCTACAAAAATGTTTGAGCATGCTAAAAAATTTGGTGCTGAATATGCCTATGGTGATGTAACGGAAATCATCGATGGAGAAGAATATAAAACAATTAAATCAGGTGCAAAAGAATATAAAACACGTGCCATTATTATCACCACTGGTGCTGAGTATAAAAAAATGGGTGTGCCTGGTGAAAAAGAGCTTGGTGGCCGTGGTGTCAGCTACTGTGCAGTATGTGATGGAGCATTCTTTAAACAAAAAAATCTAGTTGTCGTAGGTGGCGGAGATTCAGCTGTTGAAGAGGGTGTTTATTTAACTCGCTTTGCTGATAAAGTGACAATTGTCCACCGTCGTGATAAATTACGTGCACAAAAAATTCTCCAAGATCGTGCCTTTGCCAATGAAAAAATTGATTTCATTTGGAATGCAACTGTAAAAGAAATCAATGAAGCGAATGGTAAAGTTGGCAGTGTAACACTACAATCAACTGTCGATGGTACAGAATCTGAATTTGCTACAGATGGTGTTTTCGTCTATATAGGTATGCTTCCTTTAACGAAACCATTTGAGTCATTAGGTATTTTAAATGAGGCTGGCTATATTTTGACAAATGAAACGATGGAAACAAAAATCCCAGGTATCTTTGCAGCTGGAGATGTCCGTGAAAAATCACTTCGTCAAATTGTAACAGCAACTGGTGACGGTAGTATTGCCGCGCAAGCTGTTCAACATTATGTAGAAGAGCTATTAGAGAAAATTAATGCCTAATATGGCTATTTTAAGGAAAAAAATACAATTTTAATGTGCTTTTAATATTGCTGTAACTTGAATGACATATAAAAGGTGTATGATTAAAAATGTAATTAGCAATCCCCCTTTTATTTTGTTTAGTAGGTTGTTTCCGCCTCCAATAGGTGGGAGCAACCTACTTTTTTATGTGTAAAAAATCAAATAATAATATCACGATAAACGTAAATTTCGCCCAAGATGAAATGGTTATCTTTGAATAGAACTAAATTGTTAATTGTCTGCGTACAAGAGTTGTAAATGAGGACAAAACTTACAAGGTCTTGTTATAATGAAGAGTAGAATGCAAAAGTGATTAGAGGTGTGCCTATGCAAAGAATTGCAAATTTAATTGCCGTAAAAGACGGTAAAGTATTATTACTTCAGAAACCAAGACGAGGCTGGTATGTAGCTCCAGGAGGGAAAATGGAGAGTGGCGAGTCAATCTTCGAGGCTGCTATTCGAGAGTTTCAAGAAGAGACAAACGTCATACCTTTACATGTTCATTTAAAGGGTGTTTATACGATGATCATTAAAGAAAACAATGACGTAGTGGATGAATGGATGCTCTATACATTTGTTGCAAAGGATGTAGATGGAGTACCATTCGAAGAAACAAGAGAAGGCAAACTTGCATGGCACCCAGTAGAGGATTTAGCACATTTGCCAATGGCTGAAGGAGATCGAACTAATTTACAATTTGCTGTTTCGCAATCAGGCATTCAGTATGGCACGTTTGACTATACAACGAATTTTGAATTACTTCATCAGAAAATACAAATTTCAAAAGAACAATAAAGGAGTTGCATGACAGTGGTGGTTGAAGGCCAACAAAGTACACATGAATTGGTTATTATTACAGGAATGTCTGGGGCTGGGAAAACAGTAGCTATTCAAAGCTTTGAGGATTTAGGGTATTACTGTATTGATAATTTACCACCTGCGTTACTTACAACTTTTTTAACCTTATTAAGAGATTCTGGTAAAAACAGTACCCGAATTGCAGCAGTAATGGATATGCGCGGAGGCGACTTTTTTGATGCTCTAATTGGCGCATTAGACCATATACTAAAAGAAGGCGATATTGTTGCTCGTATTTTATTTTTAGATGCAGATGATGCCACATTAGTCAGACGGTATAAAGAAACGAGACGTGCACATCCATTAGCAGTGAATGGTTTACCTCTAGATGGAATTAAACAGGAACGAGTACTTTTATCTGAAGTAAAGGGTCGTGCCAATTTTGTTTATAACACATCTAACATGAAACCAAAGCAATTACGTGAGAAAATCGTCAAAGAATTTGCAAGTGAGGCAGATACTATTTTTACCGTTAACATTATGTCCTTTGGCTTTAAACATGGTATGCCGATTGATGCGGACTTAGTGTTTGATGTTCGTTTTCTTAAAAACCCATACTATGTGGAGGAGCTACGTCCAAAAACGGGTCTTCAAACAGAGGTATCTTCTTATGTGTTAGCGTTGGAAGATACGCAAATCCTTATACAAAAACTGACGGATTTATTAGACTTTATGATTCCTCTCTATCGACAAGAAGGTAAATCACAGCTTGTTATTGCTTTTGGTTGTACTGGGGGCCAGCATCGCTCAGTGACATTAGCAGAATTTTTTGGTGCATATTTTGCGGGCAAGGAAAATACGGTTATTACGCATCGTGATATTAATCGTAGAAAGGAATGAGTGAATGGGGAAAAAGCAAACAAAGCTTGTGGTAATTGGTGGTGGCACAGGGCTCTCCACGTTACTTCGCGGTCTGAAGCATCACCCATTTGATATTACTGCTATCGTAACAGTAGCAGATGATGGTGGATCTTCAGGTCGTTTACGTGATGATTACGATATCCCACCGCCTGGTGATGTACGCAATGTGATTGCAGCATTATCAGATATTGAGCCCCTTGTAGAGCAAATGTTTCAATACCGTTTTTCGGCATCTGAAGACTTACGAGGTCACTCCTTAGGGAATTTAATGCTTACAGCCCTTACTGATATTACTGGTGATTTCAATCATGCTATTAGTGAGATGGGAAAGGTTTTAAAAGTTCATGGTCGAGTTATTCCAGCAGCTAATAAAAAAATCACCCTACATGCTGTGCTTGAGGACGGTTCAATTATCGAGGGAGAATCAAAAATCCCGACAGCGACGAAACGCATTAATCGCGTTTTTTTAGTACCTGAAAATGTGCAACCGTTGCCAGAAGCTATTCGTGCAATACTTCGTGCAGATTATATTTTAATAGGACCAGGAAGCTTATATACAAGTATTATTCCGAATTTGCTTGTTAAGGAAATAGGTGAAGCAGTTGTTAAGGCTAAAGGAAGAAAAATATATGTTTGTAATTTAATGACACAAAAGGGTGAAACCATTTCTTATACAGCAGGTGATCATGTAACAGCCATACATAAGCATGTTGGCCATGATTTTATCGATTCCATCTTAGTAAATGATGAAGAACTCCCTAACCCTGTAAAAGAACTGTATAAAGAAGAAAGAGCGGAACCAGTAACATTTGACGTAGCAAAGCTTGAAAGTATGGGATTAGAAGTTATCAAACGAGACATTGCTACAATTCGACCTGATGGAACGGTTCGACATAATGCTACAAATGTTGCAGAATGGCTGGTAGATTATGCTGATATTTACCATCAAAAAGTAAGAGGACCAATAATAGAAACATAATGGCTTTATTGTATATGGTAAGATGAACATATACATAGAAATCATGATTGAAAGGGGGGCGTGATATGTCTTTTGCTTCTGAAACAAAAAAAGAATTGACACAAATAGAAGCGGACAATCATTGTATGAAAGCAGAAGTTTCTGCCCTAATTCGTATGAATGGTTCATTATCCTTTGCAAATAAACAACTAAGCTTAGACGTGCAAACCGAAAACGCTGCAATTGCCAGAAGACTATATACGATTATGAAAAAATTGTATCCGTACAATGTTGAATTACTTGTTCGTAAGAAAATGCGATTGAAAAAAAATAATGTGTATATATGCCGTGTAAGAGAAGGAGCGCGTGAGCTATTAATTGATTTAGAAATCATCTCAGACGACTTTCAATTTAACCATACTATCTCAAGAAAGCTCATTCAAAAGAGCGGCCAAAAAAGAGCTTATTTAAGAGGAGCCTTTTTAGCAGGAGGTTCCGTCAATAATCCAGAAACATCGGCTTATCATTTAGAGGTTTATTCTTTATATAAAGAACATGGTGAGGCATTAATGGATTTGATGAATGAATTTGAACTCAATGCCAAAACAATTGAACGTAAAAAAGGCTTTGTAACTTACTTAAAAGAAGCAGAAAAAATTTCAGATTTCCTTAATATTGTTGGAGCGCATCAGGCTATGATGAAATTTGAAGATGTTCGGATTTTGCGAGATATGCGTAATAGTGTCAACCGTATTGTGAACTGTGAAACTGCCAATTTAAATAAAACCATTGGAGCAGCATTACGGCAGGTTGAGAATATTCGATTTATTGAAAATTCAATTGGTCTTGATCAACTACCAGAGAAGCTTCGTGAAATAGCACGTCTCCGTGTTGAATACCAAGATGTGACATTAAAAGAGCTTGGTGAAATGGTATCTAGTGGAACGGTTAGTAAATCAGGTGTTAACCATCGATTGAGAAAAATTGATGAGATTGCGGATGCATTAAGGCGTGGTGAAAAAATAGGTGGTTAAGTTATCATACTTTTCAGGTATGAATGTCATGCTAATCGCTTATTGTTCTTTTGCCAGTAAGTAAGGTAAGATAAAACTAATAGACGAACGGTAGTGAAGGGGAGTTTTGAGAATGATTGAGAGAAGAGTCCAGGTTAAATTAAAATTAGGACTACAAGCTAGACAAGCAGCACTATTTGTGCAAGAAGCAAATCGTTTTAGTGCTGATATCTTTCTAGAAAAAGATGAGAAAAAAGTAAATGCCAAATCCATTATGGGTGTTATGAGCTTAGCAGTTGCTAAAGGTACCGAAGTGACTTTAAGCAGTGAAGGTAACGATGCTGAGCAAGCGGTTACAGCATTGGCAACAATTATTGAAAATGAAGATTAACATTCATTAAATACAAAAGGCATCACAGAGCAATTCTGTGATGCCTTCTATTTTTTTATTTATTATCGCTACGGTGCATAATATGATCGATTAAACCGTATTCTTTTGCACGTTCAGCAGTCATGAAGTTATCACGATCTGTGTCTCTTGCAATGACTTCAAGTGGTTGACCAGTGCGTTCAGATAAAATGCCATTTAATTTTTCACGTAAGAATAGAATACGCTTAGCAGCAATTTCAATTTCTGTCGCTTGACCTTGTGCACCACCTAGTGGTTGGTGAATCATGACTTCAGCATTTGGTAAGGCAAAACGTTTACCAGGTTCTCCAGCTGCAAGTAGGAAAGCACCCATTGATGCAGCCATACCAATACAAATTGTTTGTACCTGTGGTTTAATGATTTGCATTGTGTCATAGATAGCCATACCAGCCGTAATGGATCCGCCAGGTGAGTTAATATAAAGAGAGATATCTTTATCTGGATCTTCTGCTTGTAGGAAAAGAAGCTGAGCGACAATGGAGTTAGCAACATTGTCATCAATAGCACTTCCTAAAAGGATAATACGGTCTTTAAGTAGACGTGAATAAATGTCATATGCACGCTCACCACGACTAGTTTGTTCAATAACTGTAGGAATTAAATTCATGTTAAATCCTCCTTAAAAAGCTAAATTCGAATACCTTTGCTGAAAATTTTCCTTTGTATTTCAGCTGTATCCTTATCATACACATTATAGTCAGGGAAGGTCAAATATTAACCCTGCTAAAGTGAAATTAAAAAAAATAAATTGTTTTTGCATTCTATGGTTGAATTATATAGGATAGGCTTGTATAATGATTAAGGTTATAAGGTTTAAAGTACAGGACACTATTTTGCAGGTATGCTTCAAAAATGAGGGTTATCTACATCATGCTTTTCGTAAGCCTAGAGTGAGTACTTTTTTTTTGTGTCTTTTGCCCTCGTGGTGTAATGGATAACACGTAAGATTCCGGTTCTTGCACTGGGGGTTCGATTCCCTCCGAGGGCGCCATTTTACAATTAAGAAAACCTTGTTATATTTCAGAAGAACCTCACAAACGTTCTTGTACCAACGTTTATGAGGTTTTTCTACTTTTTAATGATTGCGTGAGAAGTCGTTAAAAAACGATAAAAAAAGGAACTACACTACACAAATACTACACATGCTACTCATCTTTTCTATCCAACATCTTCTTATAAATACTCAATGCCTTTTGTTCCTCACGTGTTCTAAGCTCTCTTAAAACGTGAGCATAAGTGTGCATTGTTGTAAAAATGGTTTCATGCCCAAGACGTTCAGAAACATATTGAGTATCTACTCCTTCATATAAAAGTACACTTGCATGAGTATGTCTAAGTCCATGACATGTTATTTCTTGAATTTCAAGCTCATTCAGTATACTCTTTAATCGTTTGTTAGCATCTTCATTTGTTACAGATTTAATATTCCCACCTACATAGAAAAATAAACCATATTCGTTTTCTTTTAATTGCTTAGCATATTCCTCTAATAAGCGCATGACAATATCCTCAACTACGATGATTCTTTCAGATGATGTGTTTTTTAAGTCTGTATAACCTTTACCCTCTCGATAATCCCAAGCTTGAAAGATACTGATTGTATTATTTTTAAAGTTAAAGGCAGGCATTGTTAGGCCAACTAGTTCACCAAAACGCATACCTGATACAAGAGCTAGGAGTAATAAATAATCTTCTGTACGTTCTAAGTGGCTAATAAGGTAGTTTAATAGCTTTTGACTATCTGCGTAACTTATATGTTTTTCACTATCCTTTTTAGCAGGCACAGAGCCATTATTTACAGCTTTTCGAGTGAAATCAATTGCAAGATAACCGTCATCAATTGCATCCTTAATACACGCCTTAATGTGGGTATTTAATTTTCGCACAGACTCTTTTGAACGTCCTTTAGCATAGACATCCAAAAAAGTTTGATATTCATCACTAGTAATCTTTTGAATAGGCTTGTCTTTAAAATACTCTTGAGCACGTCTTAATGAGTCCTGGTAACGTCTGTAAGTGTTTTTATGTTTAATGCTTTTATATTTCTCAATCCAAGCCTCAAAGTACTCTGTAAATGCTTTATCACGTGTTAAAACATTCCCACCTTTTTGTAGTCGCATCTCTATAGCTGTTGCTGCTACCTGTGCCTCTTTCTTTGTTGCGAAACCACCTTTTCTTACAGGATCATATTTTCCATCTGTATACCGACTTACAGTATACTGCCATGTCTTTCCACGCTTTGTTACACTTGCCACATTAAACACCTCCAATTCTATTGTTAAAAATACAATAGAAATGCACTATTCCATTTCGGCATATTTTTGTTATTAAAGTATTGAGTTAGTCTTTTTACTGCAAAGTCATACTCAACATTAAAGATCAACTGTAAATCTTTTATTGTAAGTGAAGGGTCATTTTCGACTAATTCATCAAGCATAAAAGTAGGCATACATGCATGATACATAAATGTGTCTGCTTTTTTTTCTTGATATTCTATCCATGTACTTTGCATATAGCTCTGATTACCAGTATGTAGAAGGATGTGGTTTAGTTCATGACAGAAATCTTGCCAAATTTGAGGTTGTGTAAGATCCCTACCTAGAAAAATAAAAGGGATATTTTTAAAAAAAAGTGCCTGGCTTGGACCATCATAAGTGGCAGGGAATACTCTTATTCCCAGAGCGCTTGCAATTGTTTTGTAATTTAGTTGGTGAGGTTGATTGATACCGATTTTTAAATATAATTCCTTTACAAAATCTTCTGTGTGTGTTGTGTAATTCATATAAAACATCTCCAATGATTAACTGATAAGAACGTGTGTTCCTATTAAGTTTATAATAAAACCCTACTATTTGGAAGTAGGGTTTTATAATGTATTATTACTAGCTATTGTAAATTCTTGATTCATTGATTGGATTCAGATGTACTATTACTATTTTCTATTATTTCCTGATAAGAGTTATCTTGATTAAAGTGCTTTATAATAGTTACTTTTTCATAAAGTTCAATAATATAATCGGATGATTCAAGTTGATTATATTTAATTGCTTTAAATTTACCATCTAAAGAAGAAAGAACCGATGTATTACTATCAATTTGATAGTCTAAAAATAAATCATGTGGTGTTTCACCTTTATAAAAATTTTTAAATTTATATTTTGCTGTTTTTAAAGGAATGTTTAAATTACCTACCATAAATATTGAAACCCCAATTATAAACATAGGGAAGAATGTAAAGTACATTAAAGGGTTATTATCACCTACTAGTAAAAAGTCAACAAAAGCACAACCAAAGAATGTCCCAATTAGAATTAATAGAACTACAGTAATAGCATAGTTACATTTTTTAAACGTATCTTCAAAATTACTTAGTTTATTAATTAAAAAGAAAGGGAAAATAATAAAATAAAAAATACTCCATAATACAAATAAAATGGAATTGATGGCTAATGCAAAGTAAAATGGAGTAAATAATTTAAATTCTGTAATCCAAAAAGCAAGTGATATAAAGGATCCAACAAATAATAAGCTACCCAGAAAAAACAATAATAATTGTCTAGATAAGTAAAATTGTTGTTTTCTCTCTTTTGACATTAACTGCAAATCAAATGAATCATAAATAAGACTTTTAAAGGATTGAGCAAGGAATGTAATAATAGGTAACAATAATGCAACTAATAAACCAAGATTCACAAGTATACTCTTTACATCTTTTTCACCAAGTTTATTTAATATTTCTAACATAAAATTCTTCTCCTACTACTATTATGTATTTGATATTCTTTTTACAGTATTAATTCTAATGTTATTAATATACATATGTATATTGAATAAAAGGACATGCAAATAACTGCATGTCCTTTTATTTTGTTTCTTTTTTTATGACTTCCCACATACTACGTAGCATTCGTAAATCTTCTTCTTTCGACTTAGGTAATTCTCTATACCACCGTTTTAATTCTGGATCATTAGCAAACGCTTGAAATTCAGCTTCATCTTTTTCTTCTTTGGATATTTCAGACATATCCGTTCGACCAAGAAGGTAATCAGTGCTAACCTCAAAATAATCAGCAAACTTATTTAGTAACTCAAAATCAGGTCTTCTCTCATCTCGTTCATACATTCCAATTGTACTCTCTGCAAGACCAAAAATTTTTCCGAACTCTTTTTGTGAAATTTTTTTACTCGAACGGAGAGCCTTTAATTTTTTTCCAAAAAGTTCTGTCATATTATTATCACCTGTTTTCATATTAACACAATTTGTGTTAAATAAATTGTTTTATATAATTTATTGACAACACAATTCGTGTGGTTTATATTAGTTAATAACAACACGTATTGTGTTGGGAGGTGAAGTGTTGAATAAAGAAAAAATTGGTCAAATCCTCACTGATTTGAGAGGTGAAGCATCACGGGAAGAGGTTGCCAAGGCGGTTGGTGTAAGTGTTAGCGCTTGGCAAATGTATGAGAATGGACAACGCATTCCAAAAGATGAGGTCAAGGTTAGAATTGCCTCCTACTTTAAAAAAACAGTAGGAGAAATTTTTTACTCTTAGACAACACAAAATGTGCGGTTTTGATAAAGGAGGTATTTTATGCAGCAGCAATTAAATGTCCAACTAACTATTCATATTCCAGAAGATCAAGTGTTAATAAGCAAAGTTGAGCTAGAGGAATTACAAAGAACAAAATTAAAAGGGAAATTCTGGACGATGAAAGATTTGGAGGCTCAAACAGGCAGAAAATCTGAATGGCTACAAGAGAACATCCTTTTTGTTCCTAAGTTTAAAGAAAAATTAGACACTCGTAATGGAGGATTTGTTTACTACCCAAAAGGTAAAGGATCACCTTGGGCTTTCCAAGCAACAAAAATGGCGCAGTTTCTCGATGATAACTTCCATTTAATTTGGAGAGGGTAACGTCCCTCTGACGCTACCCTTCAAAAGTGGTCTTTGATTGAGGAAAAGCTTGGAGAGAAACAAACGAGGATATATGTAATTTGTTATTCCTTCTTATTAACAATTTTAACATTTTCTAACTTAGCGGAGTATTCCAAATCGGCATAAAAAGGTGGTGAGAGTTTGAAGTTGGGGTTGGGAGCACTATTACAGGCATGTCGAATTAAAAGTGGTATGTCACAGGAAGATTTGGCAGCTCAAATGAATAGAAGCCAAACATGTATTTCTAAATACGAAAACAACCGTAAACCACCTGATATTTTCACTTTTATGGAATGGTTTAAACAAACAAATACACAGGAAATTGGCATGCTGTTATCACAGCAAATGATCAATGGGATTGATATTAACATAATTGTTCAATCATTAATGCCCATAGTTGGTGGATTTGGATGGTGGTTCTTTTTATAAAAGGAGTGTTAATTGTGGAAGTAAAAAAAGGCATAAAAAAATGCAAGCACATAAGTACCTGCATTGGATGAACTGTAACTTCCGAGGGTCAACAGTTCAACGAAATATATTACAAACCTTGTCCTTTTATTATGAACAAACTTTCGTAAATAGTCAATACAGGGAGGATTTATTAATGGACCGTATTCTAGAACAATTAAATGAAAATCTAAATCAAGCGAAGGTTACATTAAACAAATGTGCTCGTGCAGTCGCCGATTTATCAAACAGTAAAGATCAAGAGACACATCTAGAGAAATTCATTGAATACAACTATCAAAAAGGTCTGGTAACAGGCATTGAGGATACGATTCATGAAGTAGAAAAAATGCTATCAGTAACAAGATCATTAAAAGCTGTTTAATTCATTCTTATCACAGGATTCACAAATATGTTTGTGAGTCCGATGATGCGAATGATTGCATCAGAAGGTGGTGATTTAGTTGAGGATTGACGTTAAAGCTTGGCGACTAATGAAACCTGTTGAACAGTATATGGCAATTTACAAAGCCGCACGTCAAAATGACGCTACCCTTAAAAGTAGGCACAAAAAAAGCTTACAAGCACTGGCATGCGAGTAAGCAACTTAGAAAAATACATTAACAAAATTATATCAAGTTTGAAGCCTAATGGCAAGGGAGGGCATTGTATGTCACAACTTATCGTACATGGTGGAATGCGCGTTCTAACAAGCGCACAACTTGCAGAATCCTACCATACAAACGCAAAAATCATCAATCGTAATTTTGGTCGTAACCAAGATCAATTCCTTGAAGGTGAGCATTATTTTCAATTAACAGGTGAATCTTTAAAGGCATTTAAAGCCGAGCGTCCAGATGACGCTAGCCTAAAATTTGCATCATCTTTGAATCTATGGACTGAAAAGGGTGCTTGGCTCCATTCTAGCTTTCTAAAAAGTAAACGAGCTAAAGAAGCTTTTACAACCCTTGTAAACAGTTATTACAGCATCTTAGAAACTACACCACAGCAAACAATGCAACAGGGACAAGCTCCTTTGGCTATTACTCTAGAAGACTATCAGCAATTAGAAAGCAGGGTGACTACATTGGAGGACATGTTAAAACAACAGGTTACATTGCATTCAGGTGAGCAGAGCCGATTACGAGCAGCCGTAGGAGAGCGTGTGCATGCTTTAGCAAAAGATAAAGGTACACGTCCAGCAATGTTCAGAGCAATCTATTCAGCAATTAAAGAGCACTATCAAGTGAGCTCATATCGTGATGTTAAACAGCATGAGTTGCAGGATGCATTGAAGTTTGTAGCAACATGGGAGGGCTAGAAAATGCAAGGAATAGTTAGGGTTGAGAAAAATAGTAACTACACAGTCCTTCATAAAGCAGCACTAAAGGATACCCGTCTTAGTTGGAAAGCAAAAGGAATCATAGCGTATATGTTATCGATGCCAGACAATTGGGTTTTCCATATGAATGAGCTTATGAAGCATTCTACAGACGGAGAAAAGTCCTTTCGTTCTGGTTTTAATGAGTTGAAAACACATGGTTATGTTAAACGATTTCCAGTCTACAAAGATAAAAAAATAGATCATTGGGAAACTGTAGTTTTTGAAGTGCCACAAACGCAAGAGGACTCTCTACTTTCCCAAAATGTACAAGTAGGTAATGAAGATGTACGAAAGGAAGCACTACTAATTACTGATTCTTTACTAAGTAATGATAAAAAGAATATCGAGTTAATCATCGAGTATTTAAACGTCAGTGCTTCTAAAAACTTCAAGGCATCTACTGGCGCTACAAAAAAATTTATTAATGGTCGATTGGCAGAAGGATATTCAGTAGATGACTTTAAGAGAGTTATTGATATAAAGGTTGCTCAATGGCTAAACAACCCAGATATGAATGCCTACTTAAGACCGAGCACTTTATTTGCTCCGAAAAATTTTGAAAACTACCTGAACGAAAATACTTCACCTAAACAAAAAGTAGCAACACCTGTTGCAAAGCCAGTGGAGTTGAATTTTAACGAAGGAGAAGATTACGGATGATCCAAACGCATGAGCTTAGTATTGAATTAGCAGAAAAAAGCTTACTAGGAATAATGCTAGTAGAAAACTACTTAATTTCTGATAGTGGTTTAGATTCAGAACATTTTACAAGTCAAATACACCGTAACATTTTCTCTTGTATGCAAGAACTAGCATCAGCAGGGAAAACCATTGATTATATCACGCTAATGACGATGCGTGAGCCAATGGAATTGGGTGGAGCCAATTATCTAGCAGAACTAAGTAACTTTGCAAATACAGTAAAGTTTGATAATTATCGTGAAATTCTAGTAGCCCATTGGAGAGAGCGAAAAAAAGCCTTTATTCTTCAACAAGCACAACAAGAAGCTTGGACAATTGATAACATTCAAAAAGCTCTAGATGATATTCAAGGAAGTGATACAGAGCAAAACACAAGTATCATGATCGATCTCGTTGAACTAGGAGATACCCCATATAAAAAAAGTGCTGTCAGAAAAGGTGTAACTTCTGGATTAAGTGATTTAGACAAAATGTTAAATGGTTTTCAACGAAAAGAGTTAACTATAGTTGCTGCTCGTCCTTCAATGGGGAAGACGGACACGCTTGATCATTTTGCAATGGCAGCTGGATGGGCAGGGTACTTACCAATTATCTTTTCGTTAGAAATGAGCCGAGAAACATTACTTAACAGATTAATAGCAGCAGCAGGTAACTTTAACCGATTAAAAATGCGTAATCCATATGAGCATTTTTCAGAGGAACAAAAGAATAATTGGCTACCAACATTGACGCATTTAAGCAATACAAAAATTGAAATCGATGACCGAGCAGGATTAACAGTTGCACAAATACGTGCAAGCGCTAGAAAGATTATAAAGGCCAACCCAAACAGACAGCCAATCATTTTTATCGACTATCTACAAATCATTCGTGGGGCGAATCCTAAAGATAATCAAACACAAATTATTGGGCAAATCAGTTGGGACTTAAAGCAAATGGCAAAAGAATTTGATTGCCCAGTTGTATGTTTATCACAGTTAAATCGGAGTGTTGAAGCAAGGCAAGATAAACGTCCGATGATGAGTGACTTACGTGATTCAGGGAATATCGAGCAAGATGCAGATGTAATTATGTTCCTCTACAGAGATGATTACTATGACAAAGAATCAGAGAGTAAAAATATGCTAGAGTTCATCATTGCAAAGCATAGAAATGGTCCAACTGGTACTGTAATGGCTGTTTACATTAAAGAGACAGGGCGACTTGCTAATGTGGTATGGGGGCAGGGTGGTTCAAAGTGACAACAGTAAAAGAATTATTAGATTTGGCAGTTGAATGCGATATGAGTGGTGTAGCGCATCATGCATGGTGGGCAATTACACAGCAAGGCATAAAGCTTCAAGATGATGTAGATAAGCTAAAGAACATTCCTGTGGACTGTGAAGCAATTAAAGAATTAGTTTCGAATAATACACTTGGTATTGGACGAGTAAAGTTGTTTGTCGTCAAAGCGCCTAATTCTGATTTATATGCATTTTATTTAGCTGAACAATCGCTTGACGCAACCATACTTCACAATGACAAATTTGGTAAATGTGAAAAGGTCATTAATGCTACTCGACTTTTACCAAACAAAATGCTCTTTGCAGATACAGGGTTAGAAATGACCTTGTTCGAGTATAGAAAAAAGCTAGTTCAATTTCCTGCATATTTGGGACATGCCAAGGCAAAAGAGAATGTCCTGTATCGATTGGGGGTGTGAAAATGAGCCAAGTAGAACGTTCAGAACTGATTTTTACATGTAGCCTACTGACTGGGAAAGCAGAGTCCTTTTTTGAAAATATGACGGATGCTGAATTGTGGTTAGTCTATGACGAACAAATGAGCAAAGCAATCTATGGATGAGGTGATTTCATGAGGAATAAAGAGCGAAATGAAAGATTGAACCTCCTAGAAATGCAAAAAAGTTTGAACGACAATCATTGTAATCCTTGTATCAAGATTCGTGAAAGTGGAGTATCTGCTTGTAACAAATGTTCCATAAAAGAAGAGTTAAATTATATAGGCAAACATCTAAGTCAAATACGAAAGTCTACAAAAGCAAATACAATTGCTGAAGAAATTTTAAGGCAATCAGAAACTCCATACGGCTTAGTACTTACAACAGAAAGACTTAGCATATTAGAGAAAGCAGGTTTTCGGACTTATCAAATCGAGGAAAAGTATGGGCTTTCGAAAAAAGAATTGTATGACTGGAAAAAGCATCGAGGGTTAATTAAAGCTAGACCTAGAAAAAATAAAGGACAAGACTTATGCAACAGTTAAGTATCTTTGATTGTCCAGTAATTGAAAAACATACTTTTCAGATTTATGACAAAGTGAAGTTACAGTTAGTGGATGAGTCAACCAACTTTGAAATCTATAATTATCGAAAATATTACTACGATCATTTCATCGGAAAAATGGGGACTGTGCTTGAAGTTAGAGGAAATACAATTATGGTGCAAATTAGTGAAGAAATCATTCAATGTGAGGCGTGTGAGCTGGAATGGATTGCGTAGGGTACGGCTGCAACCGTAACCCTACATTTAAACCCTCTTGCTAAATACACTACAGCAATTATAGCAGGGAGGGGCTAATATGGGCAATACAGTTAATTTAGGGGCATTAGGCGATGGTGTTTACATCGTTCAACAAGGTGCAATTGTAGAGGTTCTAGAGCCTAAAGAGTATGGACAAGATTCTATCCAGTGGCAGCACGGCAAGGTATTTGAAGTGAGCGAGAGCAAGCGTAGACGCGTTGGAGCAGTGAAGAAATGAGAGTGAACAGGGGAGTGATTACTAATGACAGTAATAGTAGCACCAAAAAATAATTTTGTAGATTTAAAAGCAATATATAACGAGTTCACAGAGGCCCTTCCAGTAATCTTCTTTGGAAAAGATACTTACGAACACTTAGGTTTAATTCAGGTTGAAGGTCAAGAAATACATGTTTATTGGTGTGAAAAAGAAATGCATCAACTGCACATAACCCAACAAGGTGGAGTGCCAGTTTTGGTTGAGGGTTCATATTCGATTAGGAAGTATTGAAAGAAGAATTAATTAGTTAGTTTATTGCTATATGATACATTTAATAGAAATTTTTTGAAAGATGGGCTGGTTAGATTAATCGTCTAATGTGAACTAATTAAACAATTGAATTATTGTAGAGCTAATATTTATCGCAGTGTTGGTTCTAAAAAGCATGATATTTCATATAAAAGAAAACATAACATGATTTTTTAAGATTATGTATAGATTTAATAAGTCTACACCATATTTTAAATAAGGGAATAACAAAAATGGGTTTTAAATACATTTTTTTGTATTTAAACTGTACTTTTATCGATAAAAAGTGTATTTTTTTAGTATAAACAATTAGAATTGGGAGTGTTTATTTTATGATTATACAATTTTCAATAGAAAATTATTTATCATTTAAAAGCAAAACAGAGCTTTCATTAGAATCTGGTGAAAGATTAAGGAAATTTAATGATACTAATACAATGAAGGTAAAGGATATACGCCTTTTAAAGAATATTGTTTTATTCGGACCTAATGGTTCTGGGAAGAGTAACGTCATTAATGCTTTACAAACGTTTAAGAATTTGGTTTTAAAAAAAGCATCATTTATTACTACAGATTTACCATACGTTCCATTTTTACTTAATATAGAAAATCAAGCAGAACCCACTACCTTTGAAATAGAATTTATTATTAATAATATTAAATATCGTTATACAATCAGTTACAATGAAGAACTATTTACTTATGAACATTTAGAGTATTCTACTGGAAATAAGAAATACAAAACTTACTTTAAAAGGATTAATAATGAATTTGAAAAACTTCCTTTAGGGACAGAAAGTATTGCACAAAAAACAAGGAAAAATACATTGTTTTTATATTTATTACAAGATAATAACGATGTACATGCAATAAATGTAACACTATGGTTCTCGGATTACTTGCAGTTATGTGATTTTAGTAATATCGAGGACGATATAGATATTTTAGAGAATAAAGAAATTAAAGATCTATTCTTGAGATTATTGAAAGTAGCAGACTTTAATATTAAAGATATCGAGGTAGACAAAAAGATAAAAAAATTCTCTAATGAACAGCAAGAATTAATGATGAAACTTTTATCACCATTAGTTAAAGCTAATGAAGGTGAGCTAACAATACCTGAAACAAGAGTTGAAACTGATTTAAGAACTGTTTATAATCTTTATAATGATGAACAAGAAAATATTGGAAAAGCAAGGTTGCCGCTTGAATTAGAATCGTCAGGGACTAGAAAGTTTATTAGGATTATTTTATCCATTTTGAATGCTGGTCAAGAAGGAAAAGTATTAATCTTTGATGAGTTTGATGATTCATTCCATTTGGCTGTATCCCAGGCTCTTATAAAGTTATTTAATTCGGAATTTAATAATAATCAGTTTATTTTAACATCACATGAACTACAACATTTAGATTGTGATATAAGAAAGGACCAAATCTATTTATTGGAGAAAGATTATGATGGAGAGAGTAATTTGTTTTCTTTGTTTGATTTCAACAATCTAGAGCCAAGTGGATATAATTCTTATTTTAATAAAAACTCTAGACATGATCTTTCTTTTTTCAAAAGGTATATTGATGGTCGATTTGGAGCTAATCCACAAGTTCGAATTGAATCATTAGTAGATACAATGGCTGAATATTATGGGAGCACAACTAAAGAAAAACAAGAAAAACAAGAAAAACAAGAAATAAAAGAAATAAAAGAAATAAAAGAAATAAAAGAAATAAAAGAAATAAAAGAAAAAAAAGAAATAATAAAAATAAAAGATAAATAAAATGTAAAAAATTACATTAATAATTAATTAAAAATACTTGGAAGAGGTTATTTGATGGCAAGGAAGTCTAAAAATCTTCAAGAGAAAGATAAAATAGTTATTTTCTGCGAAGGATATACCGAAGTTCATTATTTTAATATGTTAAAAAGGAAATACAGAGGTGGAAACGTTCATGTAGAACCTCATAAATCTAAAAGAACTAATGCTTATGGAGTAGTGCATTCAGCCATAAATTCACCTCATATTAGTGGTGCTAAAAAAGTATATGCAATTTTTGATAAAGATCGAAACACTATTCAAGAATTAACAAATGCATTAAATGCAGCTAACCAAAATGGCATAGATGTTGGATATTCAAATATCTCTTTTGATTTGTGGGTATTGATGCATTTTGAAAAAGTTGATTCTTATAAAACACAACCAAATATAATTCAGAAATTAAACAAACATTTTAAATGTACAAGTTATGAAGATGATATGAAGAATAATGCTAAAATTGGGGATTATTTAAGTGACAAAGTTAACAACGCTATAAGTAATTCTTTAGATAGTCCCCATTTAAATCAAACGGGAAATTTAATTAATTTTTTATCCAAAAATCCCTTCCATAATATACATAATGTAGTAGAAGATATTTTTAAAATTAGTAAGTTTAAAGGAAGATATAACTAATCTCTCGTGAAAAGTAAATTGTTTTGAAGTTATTTATATTTAGAAATATATAATTATGTCTTTACGGAAAATACCGGAGGCACTAACAAACAGGCAAATGACCTGTTTTGTTGGTGCCTCTTTTTATTTTGATATAGGGGTGAAATATGTGCGAACGTTACAAACAGAGTTGGTACAAAAGGGATTAAGTAAAGAAGTTGAAGGGCAAGCGTCAAAAAGACGCCAACCTAAAAAGAAGATGAGTCAAAGAGAAATTGAAGAATTAATGGGAGTTAGGAGAAGCACTTACAAAAGAGTAAATGGAGCATTTAGACAGAAAGGATGATTGTAAATGAAAGTTGTTCAGCCTATACGTGATCCAGAAAAGGTAAATGCAATGCTTCAATATTTAAAAAGCATGAATGAAAGAGATTATATGTTGTTCTATATCGGTATAAGTGCTGGTCTTCGAATATCTGACATGTTACAGCTTCGAAAAGAAGATGTTCAATACGCTCATATAGATATTGTGGAAAAAAAGACAAACAAGCCAAAACGTTTCACTTTCCCACCATATATAAGGAAAGATGTTCAACGCTATATACAAGGTTTGAGTGAAGGTGAGTATCTATTTAGAAGTAGACAAGGGGACAATCGACCAATTGATAGATCAACAGCCTATCGTATTTTGCGTAAAGCAGCAGAGGAATGTGGAATTAGAGAAATCGGGACACATACATTACGCAAAACATTTGGTTATCATTTCTATTTAAAGTCAAAAGACATAGTAGCATTACAAGCTTTATTCAATCACTCTTCACCAGAAACAACATTGAGATATGTAGGAATCAATCAAGATGTATTGGATAAAGCGATGGATAATTTTAAACCTGATTGGGTGAAATGATTAAACAACAATTTCTTTTTTATTTATACAGTACAACATAAAAAAGAGTAGCGTGTACTCATATTTAGAAGTAGGTTGAAGCATTGATAGTACAGGGTTTGTGATAAAGGGCGAGTGCACCAGTCTATGTTTTGAAGTGCAGTAGAGAGGGGCAAGTGAGAGTATGACCATTGATGAAGCAAGGGAGCAGATAAAAAAGCTAGAGGATTACATCAAGTTGGTTGAAGGATACGTGCCTGAAACATTTGAGCAATATGCTATTAAGCTCTATGTCTTACATGAACATGTAGCAAGAGTAGCCAATCTGTTGAATGATTTAGGATTTCGCATTGGCAAACGAAAAGTGATTGGAACAGACGTATCAGACATACTACGTGCCAAACCAACAGATGAATTACATGAACTGGCAGTTAAGTTATTTAAACAAAACAAGAAAATGGTTAAGGGGCGATAATATGTTAATCATGGAGAGTTATGCAGATATATTAAAGGTAATTGATATTATTAAGGCTGAGATAGAAGCTGTTCAATTAGATCTGGATTATTGGTTAGGTAAGAGCAGCAAGCATCCATTATTTAGTGAAGGTGCAAGAAAATACGGCCTAGATATAGCAGCAAAACGTGTGGACTTTCTATATGCTCGTATGGATCAATTAGAAGAACGGCTAAAAGCATACCAAGAGATTGAAAAAGAGATTCGAGAGAACGTTGATAAATTAGAAGGACTAGAATATAAAATAGCAAAACTTCGCTTCATTGATGGCATGACATATCAAGAAATTGCTGATGAACTTGAATATTCATATGACCATATTCGTCGTGTAGCTTCTAAAAGTAATAAAAAAGAGGCTTCATTTACTTAAAAGCCACAATCATGCCACATTATATATTGACAATATGTAGTACATTCATAAATGAGGTAATAGGAAAGAACAACCAAATTGAAAAAGTGAACGGAAATGCACTAAACACAATTTGTTACAAAATAACGTGGTACGCTCCGCCATGAGTCACAAGTGAGCTCTGGATAAATTTATAACAATATCAAAGCTTTCATCTTAGGATGGAGGCTTGAATGAAGGAGTAGTGGCGGAATAGGTAGACGCAATGTAGTGGTTTAGCTAATGGCTCTTGGTAATAGGGCGCTGAAGCTTCAGCAATATCGGGCATAAACGAGATACCACGAAAATTACCATACAAGGTGCAAATCCTTGTCTACTTCACTAATTAATTATTCCTGTCTAAACAGGAACTATAAAAGCATTGTAATAGCTGTAAAAGCTTTATGATGCTTTTTCTTTTGCTTTGAAAACTGCATCAAACAGCCATACAAATAAAAAGGACTGGTTTACGGGTGAGTAAGTATCTTAGGAATATTAGATATCGAAAAAGACTGTCATGTACTAGTAACCGATAGGGCGGAGTTTGGTGTTGTTTTGAGAGCAAAAAGTTATTACATATATTTCATCTTCTGGTTTATGATTGAACGGCAGGGGGTGAGTGTAGTGAAGAAATGGGAATATGAAACTGTTTATTGGGATTCAGCGATTTCAAGTATAGAAGACTCTGATGATTTCGATCAGATGTTAAATGAATACGGTTCCGATGGTTGGGAAGTTGTTTCAATGACACATCAAGTTGATAGTTCCGCAATTTCTGACACTAACGGAGTCAGTTCTGTTGAAACGTATTCGATTGTTATCGTTTTTAAAAGAGAATATCAAGAAGTTTAATCAAAGTAAAAGATGCTCAAAATTGAGTGTCTTTTTATTTTTGTGTTGGAGGTGGTGGTGTATGAGATATGGCTAGAGCAAGAGATCCTAATCGTGATAAAGCATTTGAAATTTACAAGGAACATAATGGGGACATTACAAATAGAGCAATAGCTGAAATGTTGGGTGTTCCTGAAAAGACTATTGGCTCATGGAAGTCTAAAGCCAAAGATAATTGGAATGAAAAACTCAATGGAGTACTCCAATCAGACGAACGGAGTACTCCGATAAAAAAGCAACCGAAAAAAAGTAAAGAAAAAGTCGTTGAATTAGATGAAATTTCCACTTTGGTAACAGAGGACGGATTAACTGATAAACAACGACTTTTTTGTATGTACTATGTTCGTTCACTGAATGCTACAAGTGCATATAAAAAAGTGTATGATTGCAGCTATCGAACAGCGATGGCGAACGGAAGTAGATTGCTAAGTAATGCTAAGGTGAAAGAGACCGTTGCAGAATTAAAAAGGCAAAGGCTTGAGAATTTGGATTTGGATAAATTCGATGTGCTAGAGAAATATAAAGCTATTGCTTTTGCAGATATAACAGACTTCATAGACTTTACTCAAGTCGAGTCAGAATCAACAGAAACAACATTAGAGTTTAACCCAGATGGTTCAAAGAAGTCAGAGAAAACAGAAATAGTACCATACACGTATACTAAATTCTCGATGCATCATTCAGAAGAGATTGACGGGACACTCATTACCGAACTATCAAAAGGAAAAGACGGTATGTTTAAGGTTAAACTCGCTGACAAGATGTCAGCACTGGCATTCTTAGCAAAATATACTGACTTACTTAATGAAAATGAGCGTAAGCAGCTACAGAATGAGCAATTGAAGTGTTCTAACGAAGCTAAACGCATCGAAATAGAACAATACAAAAAAGAAAATGTTGTTGGTCCAGAAGATAATAAATACTCCTATATGACACCAGAACAGCGTCGAGAAGCGATAGAACGATTGAAAGGAATGACGAAACAATGAATGCTGAACAAGCTGAAATCGAACTACTCGATGCACTCATTGAAGAGCGTAAATACCTTTCTCGACAATCGTTTTGGGAGTATTGCAAGACAAGAGCACCTGATTTCTACATTGATGGACGCACTCACCTAGAAAAGATTTGTGAGACGCTCCAAGCATTGTATGAAGGGCGTTTGCTAAATGAAGATGGTGTCCCATATGAAAATATGATTATGAACATACCTCCACGTCATGGTAAGTCACGTACATTAATTCATTTTTGTGAGTGGGTGCTAGGAGATAGACAGGAAAACCGTATTATCACAGCGTCATATAACGAAGATTTAGCAACTGTTTTCAGTCGTTATACTCGTGACGGAATCAGTGAAGAGAAAGTATATCCTCATGAAATTGTCTATAGCGATATCTTTCCAGGAGTAAAGGTTAAAAAGGGCGATTCATCATACCGTCAGTGGGCATTAGAAGGACAGCATTTCAATTATAAAGGCGCAGGTCTTGGTGGTTCCATTACTGGTAAGGGTGGTAATATCCTTATCGTTGATGACCCTATCAAGAATGCTGCCGAAGCTCAAAACGAAAATGCCTTAGACAAACAGTGGCAATGGTTCACTGATACATTCTTATCACGGCAAGAGCAAACGGATCGTTCCATTAAAATCGTTAATATGACGAGATGGAGTAAAAAAGATATTTGTGGTCGTATCCTTGATGGGAAACGTGCTAGTGAATGGTATGTACTGATGATGCCAGCTATGGATGATGAAGGTAATATGTTATGTCCAGAACTATTGAATAGAAAAAACTTTGATGCCTTGGCCGATTTTATGGACGAGGCTATTTTAAATGCTAACTATTATCAACAACCACTAGATTTAAAAGGCCGATTATACAAAGCATTTAAAACGTATGATGGAGATTTACCAACATTCAAAGTTATTCAGAACTACACTGATACAGCAGATGAAGGTGATGATTACCTATGTAGTATCGTATACGGTGTTACTTTTGATAATGAAGCCTATATTCTTGATGTGTTGTATACGAAAGCACCGATGGAAGAAACAGAGCCAGCTACAGCTAAAATACTATATGACAACAAAGTAAACCATGCTTACATCGAATCAAACGGTGGTGGGCGTGGTTTTGCTCGTTCTGTAGAGAAAATACTGATGGAAAAATACAGTAGTAACTACACTTATATTGAACCATTCCATCAATCCAACAATAAAATTGCTCGTATATTATCGAACTCTACATGGGTGATGAATCATATTTACTTCCCGATCAATTGGAAAGATAAATGGCCCGATTACTATAAAGCGATGACAGAGTATCAACGTGAAGGTAAAAATGCTCATGATGATGCACCAGATGCTACTACTGGAGTTGCGGAATTTGTGGGTAGTGGAAGTCCTTATGATTTTTAAATAAAGTGAGGTGAATAAAATGGCAGGATATTTCCCATTTCAAGGTGCTAGCACAGAAAATGACAGATTAAAAAGTATCATTGAAGAAGGGGCCATGAAGGGAATCACGCATAAAAAACAATTAGAAATTGAAATTGGACAATTTAAAACATCTAGAGAGCGAGAATGGATGTTTATTGGAGATAAGTACTTTGAAGGTGAACAGGATATTTTAACTCGTAAACGTAAAATTCTTAACGATCAGGGTGAATTAGAGGAAGTTGAGAACTTACCAAACAATAAACGTTTGGATAATCAATACGCTAAACTAGTTGATCAAAAAGTAAACTACCTTCTAGCAAAGCCTTTAACCATTAAAACAGAAAACGAAAAATACCAAAAAGCCTTGAAACTTGTACTCAACAAACGATTCCACAAAACATTTCGCTATTTAGGTGAGTATGTACTAAATCATGGTATATCGTGGCTTTATCCATATTACAACCAAAATGGACAGTTCACTTTTATGTTATTACCTGCTTATGAAGTTCTTCCTTACTGGAAGGATAGAGAAAAGACCATATTAGATTATGCAGTCCGAATATTTCCCGTTGAGGTTTGGAAAGGCGACAAAAAAGAAACCATTGAAAAGGTTGAAATTTATACCTTGAATGGGATTGAAAGATACATTTTAGAAAATGGTGAGTTAGTTCCTGATGTTGAAGTTGGAGAGTTTGCAACATATCTAACAGCAAAAACGGATGATAATGTAACAGCGCTTAATTGGGAGAGAGTGCCCCTTATTCCTTTTCGTTATAACAATCGTGAAATACCATTGATTAAGCGTGTCAAAAGCTTGCAGGATGGTATTAACGAAATCCTATCCGACTTCAATAACAATATGCAGGAGGATGCTCGTAGCACTGTATTGATTATCCATAACTATGATGGACAAGACCTTGGGCAATTCCGTAAGAACTTAGCACAATACGGGGCTATTAAAGTGCGTACAACTGCTACAGGTAAAGACGGAAAGGTTGAAACTCTTCATATAGAGGTTAATAAAGACAATTATGAATCAATTCTTAGTTTGTTAAAAAAGGCTATTATTGAGAATGGTCGAGGCTATGATGCTAAAGATGACAGAATGAGCAATAATCCTAATCAGATGAATCTACAGTCGATGTATTTAGATATTGATCTTGACGCAAATGGGATTGAGACAGAATTTCAAGCGTCATTTGAAGAATTGCTATGGTTCATCAATAAGCACTTAGAGCATAAAAAGTTAGGAAATTTCGATGATGAACTAGTAGATCTAATTTTTAATCGAGACATTTTGATAAATGAATCCGAGGTAATTGATAGTCTAAATAAATCTATGGATTTACCACTAGAATCACGCCTAGAACAACATCCTTATGTAACTGATGTTCAACAAGAATTAGATCGTCTAGAAAAGGAAAAACAAAAAGAGCAGCAGGCAGCTGATGATTATCGTGCTAATTTCCCTAATCAATTAAAAGGCGGCGTTGGAAATGGCAAAGAGTAGAGATTATTGGCAAAAGCGTTTTACAATGCTTGCTGATGCGGAAATGAGTAAGGGAGAAGCCTACTATACGGATTTAGAGCGAATTTATCGGGATACCTTGAGGGCTATCGAAAAGGATATTACGTACTGGTATGTTCGCTTTGCTGATAATAACGAAATTACACTTGCTGATGCTAAAAAGTGGATTAAGGGCGCTGATTTAGAAGAGTTTAAGTGGGATGTCCATGAATACATTAGACGTGGTGAAGAATATGGAATAAATGCTGCTTGGGCTAAAGAGCTAGAAAACGCATCTGCTCGTGTCCATATTTCACGTTTAGAAGCTATTAAGCTTCAAACCCAACAACATGTGGAAATGCTTTATGGACAGCAAATTGGTGGTGTTGAGCGTTTAGCAAAGGAAGTTTACCATTCAGCTTATTATCATACAGCTTATGAGGTACAAGTAGGTTATGGAGTTGGTTATAGTCTTCATTCTATTGATAAACGACAGTTGAGTATGATGGTATCTAAACCTTGGACAGCTGATGGTGCAACTTTTAGTACTCGTATTTGGCGAGCGAAGGACGAATTAGTCAATATGCTGCATAAGGAGCTCACGCAAGCTACAATTCAAGGCGAATCATTGAATAATGTTATAGCAAAGATTTCTAAACAATTTGATGTGAGTACAAAGAAGGCAGGCCGTCTAGTCATGACGGAATCTGCTTTTTTTGCGTCTGCTGGACAGCAACAAGCTTTTAAAGAACTAGATGTAGAACGATATGAAATTGTATCTGCTTTAGATCACCGTACAAGTGCTATTTGTAGACAGTTAGATGGTAAAGTACTGCCCATGAGTGACTATGCACCAGGCATTACAGCTCCACCATTTCATGCATGGTGTAGAACAGTCACAGTTCCTTATTTCGATGATAATTATGGAGAACGAGCAGCTAGTAGGGGAAATAATAGTGATCCAGATGACGTTTACTATGTACCATCAAATATGACTTATAACGAATGGTTCCGTATTTTTGGTGTTAAGCAGCAGTAATTGTTATAACAAAAAGGTGGAAATGGGGAGCGAGGTTTGTTGCATGAAAATAAAACGGTCTTATCTTCTGACTATTGAATATTTAACGCCAAAGACAATCGCTATTTTTATAGATGGTAAATTAAGTAGCATTATTGGTGTGCCAAGGAGTGATGTTCTTTGATTGATTTTCGAGAAAAGAAAGCAATTCGTGATGGTATTATCACACCGAGGGCGTCGTTGGAAGATACTTTAGATCATGTTGAAGATATCGAAATGATAATAAGCGTTATTAAAACGAAAGATGGCACTATCAAAGTAGTTTCATCTGATGGAGAGTCGGTAGAGGCTTTAGGTTTATTAGAATGCGCCAAAGTAGATGTCATTAATGGTATGTATGAAGAACAATAAGTCGTATTTATACGGCTTTTTATTTTGGTCTTTTTAAAGGCTAGACCATAAAGAGGCGTATACCACCAACAGGCACAGACCTGTATAAAAATGTATGGAGGTTATGGAAATGGAATGGTTAAAAGAATTACTTAAAAATGCAGGTATTGCGGATGATCAGATTGAAACAATTGTGGCAAATGCAGCGAAAGAAGCTCCGAAACATGTGGTGCCGAAAGCAAAATATAACGAATTATCGACTGCTAAAAGCTCACTGGAAACTCAACTATCAGAGCGTGATACACAGCTTACAGATTTACAAAAGCAAGTAAAGGGCAATGAAGAGCTTGAAAATACGATAAAGGAACTTCAAGATGCTAACAAACTAGCTGCTACAAAACATCAAGAAGAATTAGAAGCATCAAAAATTGAAAGTGCTATTGATTTAGCGCTCACAGCTGCTAAGGCGAAAAATTTAACGGCTGCTAAAGCATTGTTAGATCGTGAAGGATTGTCTCTAGACAAAGACGGTAAAACAGTCATTGGTCTAGCTGATAAAGTAAAAGCCCTTGTCGAAAGTGAAGAAACTAAATTTGTGTTCGAATCTACTGAAACTGTAATTGCTGGTGCTATTCCAGGGGGACAACCTAGTGGGAGTGGAGGTTCAGTTGATACATCAAAAATGACATATTCACAATTAAGTGAGTATATGGCAAAAAATCCAGATGCTCAAATTTAAAAACTAAAGGAATGGTGGAAATTAAATGACTAAATTACAATCAATTATTGCTAGTACAATGCCTAAAATGTTAATGCCATTGAATATTCAAATGTTTGCAGGGGATAAATTTGATGCTAAATCATTTAATCCTCAAGCTTTTGGTGCTTACGTAAACCGTATTCCGAATCTTAAACGTAATGAATTATTAAAGTCTCGTGCATTACAACCAAATACAGAGATTCGTAACCTATTCAGTTCTCAAACAACAACAGCTTATGGCCATATTCCACTGTTTGGTAACCTTGATGGGACACCACTTAACTACGATGGTGTTACTGACATCACTGCTACAAGTACTGTTACCTATGAGCAAGGTGTTGTAGTAGTAGGTCGGGCTAAAGCATGGGTGGAAAGAGACTTCTCAGAAGATATTACTGGTGGCGTTAAATTCATGGATAACGTAGCGCAACAAGTAGCGCAATACTGGGAGGAAGTTGACCAAGATACACTTTTATCAATTTTAAGTGGTATTTTTGCAATGACAGGCACTAAAAACCTTGAATTCGTTAATAAACATACTTTCGATATTACTGATAAAGAAGGTAATGACGGACAAGGCAACCCATTAAATGCTGTTGGTCCAGCTACCTTAAATACAGCAATGCAACAAGCTTGTGGTCAAAACAAAGGGAAGTTTGCAATCGTAATCATGCATTCTGCCGTTGCCACTAATCTGGAAAACCTAAAGCTATTTAAATACATGCAGTATACTGATGCAGATGGCATTACACGCGATCTTACTATTGGAACATGGAATGGCCGTGTTGTATTAATCGATGATTCTATGCCAATCGAAGAGGTAGATGCAGCAGGAGAAGTACCTGCTTACACAAAATACACAACGTATGCATTAGGTGAAGGTGCATTTAGTTATGAGGATATTGGAGCAAAAGTACCTTACGAAATGGCTCGTGATGCTTCGAAAAATGGTGGTCAAGACACATTGTACTCTCGTCAACGTAAAGTGTTTGCTCCAACGGGTATTTCTTATGAAAAATCATCTCAAGCAACGTTGTCACCTACTAATGCAGAGCTTGCAAATGGAGCTAACTGGACACTTGTTAACGATGGAAACAGCGTAGGTGCTAACCGTAAATACATTGATCACAAGGCAATTCCAATCGCTCGTATTATTTCTCGTGGATGATAGGCGGTGAAACCTATGTTGGAGGACGTTAAAACACGTTTAAAATCTTTAGGCATTAGTATTTCTAGTGAACCTAATAGTCCAGATGAAGTGATGTTGTCCTTTTGCATCGATAAAGTGACAAGTCACATCAACAATCAAACAAATCTATCTGATATTCCCCAAGGACTCCATGAAATTGCAGTGGATATGGTCGTTGGGGAATTCTTATATGCCAAAAAAGTAATGGGTGCTTTAACAGTTGATACATTGGATTTTGAACTGATTGCAAAACAAGTTCAAGATGGAGACACCAATGTAATTTTTGCTATCGATGCTAATAATACACCAGAAGCTCAATTCAATAGTTTTTTATCCTATTTGCAACACAATGAGGTAGATTTTACTCGTTATAGGGTGTTTGTATGGTAGGTGCAAGACGTAAGGCTTTGGAGAGGCTTTGGAGAGGCAATTGCAAAGTGATGATATGGAAAGAAGTAGAAGACCCAATAACCCATGTTACAACGCATAAAGAAGTAGCACTGTATGAGGATGACCTTAAATGTAAGTTGTCTCATGAAAAGTTAACGAGCGCTTCAACAAATGGTGGGCCAGCAAAAATATATGAACAAATCAAGTTATCATTAGGTAACGAATTTGAAATACCTGCTGGATGTAAAATTATCGTGACACAAGATAATGTAACAGAAGAATACACTCGTTCGGGCAAACCTGGTATCTTTATGGATCATCAAGAAATTGTCCTAGAGTTATTTAAGGAGTACGCATAATGAGCGTTAATTACCAACAGTTAAAAAGATTTGAACGAAAGTTAGCTAAGTTAGCAACTGCGGATTATCAAAAGTTTTGCGAAGCATGCGCTAAAGAACTAGCAGCTAGATTATTGGCTAAAGTAATTAAACGCACACCAGTTGATGATGGAGTTTTAAGACGTGGGTGGACTTCTAAAAGTGAACAAGAAGCTATAGCTGGTGGAAAAAAAAGTGCTGTAAGTTTTGCAGAAGAATTAAGTATTAAAGCTGTTGGAAATATGTATGAGATTGAGATTATAAATCCAGTTTCATATTCATCTTATGTTGAATTTGGACACCGATTGCAAGGTAATATTGGGTGGGTTAATGGCCGATTCATGATGACGATTTCGGCAGATGAGCTTGAACAACAGGCACCTAACATTTTAGAAAAGAAACTGTATACCATGTTAAAGGAGGCTTTCGATGGAAATTAATGATATTCAGAATGCAATATCAGTTAAGCTCCATGAAGCTTTCGGAGCAGATTACAAAAAATATATAGATGAAGTACCGCAGGGGTTCGTGACTCCTGCTTTTTTTATTCAATTTTTAAACCTAGAACAGATCAGACAAATCGGTAAACGGTGGAAAGTAACAACATTATTTGATGTTCAATATTTCCCTATAAACAGCTTATCAGAGGCTTCAAATATGACTCTGAAAATACAACAAGCAATTAAAGAAATAACTCTGTTAAATGGCTCTCTAATGCTTGGTACAGGGGCAAATAGCGAAGTTGTTGACGGTATTGGACATAACTTTATTCATTTTAATTTCTTTCTACAGGAAGTAGAAGAAAAGATTTTCATGGGCTCATTAGAGCAATACATCAATAAACAAAGGGTGATTCCAAATGGCGACAAATAAGATACAGGAAAAAATTGAATCTGTAAAAAGTGAAGATGTAAAAGAGGCTATAACAGCAACATTGCAAACCTTCACAAAAGAACAGCTAGTCAAAAGTAATAAATACGTACATCGGCGTGATGCTTTGAATGCGTTGTTGCAGGACAATAAATTGTACTCATTCACCGAGGTGGAGGGCATTTTAAAACAGTTTGAAGAAGGAGGGAAAGCTTAATGGCATTAGGTGGAGGCTTTTGGTTAACACAAAACAAAGTGTTACCAGGTACGTATCACAATTTTATTAGTAAGGCACGAGCATTCCTAAATTTATCTGATCGAGGTTATGCTGCATTACCAATTGCTCTTGATTGGGGAGTAGACGATGCAGTAATGACAGTGACTAAAGAGGACATGCAGAAAGAATCTTTAAAAATCTTCGGCTACGATTACACTCATCCAAAGCTAAAAGGTATTAGGGATTTATTTAAAGGAGCCCTTACAATATTTTTCTGCAGACTAAACCTTGGAGGAGCAAAGGCAACTAATGAATTTGCTACAGCGAAATACAAAGGTGAACGTGGAAACGATATAACTATCGTTATTCAAGCAAATGTAGACGAACCGTCCAAGTGGGACGTAAAAACCCTAATTGCAGGAACTTTAATCGATGAGCAAAATGCTGTTTCAACTGCTGCTGAGTTAAAAAATAATGATTTTGTTGATTTTAAAAAGGATGCTACCCTAGCAGCAACAGCAGGGACAAAACTATCAGGCGGAAATAACGGAGCAACTGCACTAACAGCAGGAACACCTCACCAAATGGCATTAGATGAATTAGAGGCTTATGGTTTTAACACATTGGGCTGTTTATCAGAGGACTCTATTATTAAATCACTATATATAGAGTATACAAAGCGTATTCGAGATGAGGTAGGGGGCAAGTTCCAATTAATCGGTCATAAACTTGGAAAAGCAGATCATGAAGGTATTATAGATATTCAAAATGATGCAATTGGTGCAGATGAAGAAGTTTTTGGAGCTGTATATTGGGTTACAGGTGTACAAGCAGGAGTTGCCGTTAATCAATCAAATACAAACCGTACGTATGATGGTGAACATGAGCTTGATATGTCAGAAACAAAGACTCAACCACAATTAACACTATTACTTAACGCAGGAAAATACGTTTTCCATCGAGTGGGTGATGACTTTAATGTGTTAGAAGATGTAAATACATTTACATCATTCAGCACAGATAAAAATGAGGACTTCTCATATAACCAAACGATTCGGGTTCTAGATCAGCTTGCAATCGATACAGCTCATCTATTCAATACTCGCTATCTTGGTAAAGTGCCAAATGATGCAGATGGCCGTATTTCATTGTGGAATGATATTGGTAAACATCGTGGAGAAATGCAACGTATTCGAGCAATCCAAAATTACGATAAAGAAAAGCTGTTAGTTGGACAAGGTGAATCGAAACGAGCAGTTGTTGTACAAGAGGAAGTAATAAATACACTAACGATGTCACAACTTTATGTGACGACGATGGTAGCGTAAGGAGGAGAAGCAATTGGATAAAAACAAAGTATTAATCCCTTTAGATCTACAGTATTTCGCAGAAGATACCATGCATGCTCGTGATGCAATTCACGGTGCGCAAGGTGTGGCATGGGTCACAATTAATGGAAATCGTTATAAATTTGCACAGTTAATTAACTTAGAGGCACGATCCGAAAAAACAAAAACGAAAATACCTATCATGGGCCAAGTAGGGAAGGGGAATAAAGCTACTGGTCTAGAATATAGCGGTAGTGCTACATTCCACTTTAATACGTCTATTTTCCGAAAAATGTTGTTGCACTATCAAGAGACTGGCGAGGATACTTACTTTGATATCCAAGTAACCAATGAAGATGGTTCTTCTCAAGTTGGACGACAAACAACAATTTTAGTTGATTGTAATATTGATGGCGGTATAGTTGCCTTATTAGATGCAGATGCAGAGTATTTAGAGGATTCATTTGATTTCACATTTGAACGATTTGAAATGCCAGAAGAATTCACTGTTTTACCAGAAATGCAATAAAAAAGAGTTCACAATATGTGAGCTCTTTTAATTTTAATTAAAAAGGATAAGGTGATTATAAATGACAAACTTAACTGCATTTTTCGCACACAATAAAAAGCAAAATGGAAATATTAAGAGAGCTGTTTCTAAAAGTTTTGTGGATGAACAAGGGAAACCTATTGAATGGGAGTTTGCGCCAGTTTCGCCAGAGCGTGATGCTGAATTAAAGTCTGAATGTACAAAACGTTCTATGATTACACAAGGAAAACGTAAAGGACAATTTAACACGGACTTTGACCATTTTAAATACCAACGTTTATTAACAGTTGAATCTATTGTATTTCCAAATCTAAACGATAAAGAGTTACAAGATTCTTATAAAGCAATGGGTGCAGATGCACTACTTGGTAAGATGCTGACAATTGGTGAAATTGCAGATGCATCAGCTGCGGCACAAGAGGCTAATGGTTATGAAGCTGATTTGGAGGATTTGGTTGAAGAAGTAAAAAACTAATTGAGGACGGTGATGGTGACGCTAATATCATGCATTGGTGGGTCCATAAAATGCGTCGCTTACCGTCTGAATATATGTCTCTATCGCTAGCAGATAAGGCTTGTATTATTGCTTCGCTACAGATCAAGATTGAAGAAGATAAAAAGCAAGAGCGTGAAGCAAAACGAGGTTCCAAAAAAGGAAAGAGACGATAGGAATTAGCTAATTATGCTAAATAGCTATAGTGAAATCCCTCTGTGTTATGTATATTTGTGTATGAGGAGGGGTACAAATGTTAGCACTCATAATTATATTTTTGATAATTATGTTTTTATTCGCATTAATAAAAGTCGGGATTTCAAAATCATCAGAATGTCATAAATGCGGAAAGAAATTTAAAATGCTTGGAGATAAAGTAAAATGTCCATTCTGTCATACTAAGTATTATAAACAACCAGATGGAACATATATCACGAAAGAGTAGCACTCAATTATGAGTGCTTTTTCTTATGCCTGAAAAGAGGTGTAGTTATGGCTACAATACGTACCGCAATTCAAATTGAAGATCGTTTAAGCCAGCCAATTCGAGCTATGCATAATGCTATTTCTATGATGGTTAACCAAATGGAGCATATGAATGTGGCTTCTGGCGATATGTTCGATAGTTCTTCTATTGAGTTGATGCGAAGAAATTTAGCTAATGCAGCCAACTCGATGAATCAGATTGAACAAGAAATTCATGCAGCTAATAACGCGCAAGGTGGGCTAAACAATCGTATACGTGATGGTACAGATGCGATGAATGGTTTACTTAGTAAAGTGATGGCTTTAATAGGCGCATATTTATCTTTGCGTGGTTTGGGTCAATTAATTGATATTTCTGACGAATTAACAAATACCAAGGCACGTGTACAACTACTTGTAGAGGAAATGCCTGTAATTCCAGATCAATTAGCTAAAGTCGATTTCGGCCTCGGAGATATGAGCGATATAGAACTTGCACAACAACTTATACACGATGCTGCACAACGATCGTTCTCTTCATTTAAGGATACAGCTGACATGGTTTCAAGAATTGGTACTAATGCTCGCGATTCATTTGGAAGTTTGGGTGAAGTGGTAGCATTTACAGAGCTAGTACAAAAGCAATTTGGTATTGCTGGAGCAAGCGCAGTTGAAGCAAGTAATGCAACCATACAGTTATCACAAGCTTTAGCTTCAGGTGTTTTACGTGGTGATGAGCTTAACTCGATCTTTGAACAAGCACCAAACTTAATATCTACTATCGCGGACTACATGGGTGAACCCCTAGGGGCGATTCGTGATTTAGCTGCTGACGGCATGATTACAGCTGATATTGTAAAAAACGCTATGTTTGCGGCAACTGATGAAATAAATAAAAAGTTTGACAGCATGCCAGTAACTTGGTCGCAAATGTGGACTTATTTTCAAAATGAAGCCTTGCGTGCATTTGGTCCAGTCTTAAAACAAATAAATGACGTTGCAAATAGTGAGAGATTTAAAGAATTTGTTTCTAGCGCAACGCAAGCTTTGTATTTAATAGCTGGAGTTATAGGCATTGTAATGAATGCAATTGCTTCAACAGGAGCCTTTATTTATGATAATTGGCAATGGATTGCCCCTATTATCTTTGGTGTAGGAAGTGCATTACTTATTCTTGCTAGTTACATTATTTTAGTTCGAACTGCTATTTTGTTAAAAACAGCGGCAGTTTGGGCTTGGAATGCTGCGCTTGCTGCTAATCCTGTTGTATGGGTAGTAATAGCTATTATTGCTTTAATCGCAATAATATACTTAGCTGTAGCTGCAATAAATGATTTTACAGGTTCCTCTATAAGTGCAACAGGCATTATTGCTGGAGCATTTATGGTCCTTGGTTCTGCAATTTTTAATGTGATCGCATACCTGTGGAATATGTGGGCATCCTACATTGAATTTTTTGTTAATATCACACAAGGCAGGACTTATGCAGTGAGGCGCCTATTTTACAATTTGGCTACAAACGTGTTAGATGTAATTATTTCAATGACTAGTGGTTGGGATGGATTTGCTACAAGCTTTGTTAATGCCATTGTTAAGGCAGTAAACAAAGCAATACAAGCTTGGAACCGGTTTATAGATTTATTACCAGATAATATTGCATCGAGTATAGGTTTAAAAGTAGGTACAGAATTCGGCGAGAGTAAGTCTATTACCAGTGACTTGAAAAACCTTAAAGGTGCACTAGGTGATTGGGTTGGAGAACCTCCTGACGATTACTGGGAAGCCCCTAAAATGGAAATGAAATCTTTAGGGGATGCTTGGGATACAGGCTATGATTGGGGAGCTAATTTGCTTAACTCAAAAGAAGGAACAGGTGGCAATACCAATGCCCTTATGAAGTCAATCAATGATGCTATGGGATTAGGTGAAAAACTCGATAAAGGCAATGAGGCAGGTAAGAAAACAGCTGACAATACAAAGAAAGCAGCTGACGGCATTAAAATGATGAATGAGGATTTAAAATACCTACGTGATATTGCAGAACGTGAAGCCATCAACCGTTATACTACTGCCGAAATAAAAGTGGACATGAAGAATGAAAACCATATAAACAGTGAATTAGATATTGATGGAATTATTGATAGATTTGGAGAACGTGTTGAGGAAGTATCAGAAATGCTAGCCGAAGGAGGTCCAATGGAAGGTGTATAACTTTTTTATGGATGGTGTACAGTTTCCTGTTGCACCCTCCGAGCTTAGTACTAAGATAAACGGACGTAACGAGACGACAGTACTTATGAATGAAGGCGAAGTAAATATAATAAAGAAAACAGGGTTAACGGATATTGAGTTTGAGGTATTACTCCCAAACGTCAAATATCCGTTTTCTGTTTATCCGAGTGGTTTTCAACCAGCGACATTTTATCTGGATAAACTAAAGAAATTAAAAAACTCCGACAAACCCTTTGAGTTTATTGTTAATCGTATGATGCCAAATGGCAATCTACTTTTTGACACCAATATGATCGTGACACTTGAAGATTATGAAATATTAGAATCTGCTGAAAACGGCTTTGATGTCAATGTACGAATCCAGTTAAAGCAGTATCGAGATTATGGTAATAAAAAAATCAATTTGAAAGCTGCTACAATGCCCAATAGTAGTACATCCAAGACGGCAACTAAAGCTGTGGTAGAGCAAAAAAGGCCGACAACAGGCAAAGAAACACCAAAAACACATACTGTAAAATCAGGCGAAACATTGTGGGCCATTGCTAAGAAGTATTTAGGGGATGGCTCTAAATACAACGAATTAGCAAAAATTAATAATATCAGTAATCCAAACACTATTAAAGCAGGGCAGGTGATAAAACTTGGCTAAATCACAATTGTATATATCGAGTAAAGGGCAAATGTATGAATGTGCTGTAGAGGAAGGAATTGTATGGGAAACACACCGGAAAGGTACACCGGGTAAATTAACGTTCAATGTGATTAAAGATGATGTACTTAGTTTTCATGAGGGTGATACAGTTCGTTTCGAATATGACGGTCACAAGATATTTTACGGATTTGTTTTTACCAAGAAGCGTACGAATAACAGGGTTATCACTGTTACTTGCTACGATCAGCTGCGCTACTTTAAAAATAAAAACACTTATGAGTATTCCAAAAAGACAGCTGCCCAAGTACTTCAAATGATCGCAAAAGACTTTAGGTTAAAGACCGGCACGGTAGATAATACAAAGCATGTTATCCCTTATATGGTCGAGGATAACCAAGAGCTTTTTACTATCATGGCAAATGCATTAGCTGAAACAACGCTCAATACTAAAAGGTTATATGTACTATATGATGACTTCGGAGCTTTGAATTTACGTGAAGCTAGGACACTTAAAACAGATTTGTTGATAGATCAAGAATCAGGTGAGTCATTTGAATACACGACATCCATAGACGAAAATACGTACAACAAAATTAAATTAGTGCGTGAGAATAAAAAGACAGGTAGGCGTGATGTCTACATCGTTAAAGATGGAAGCCATATTAATCAATGGGGTGTACTTCAACTAACTGATAACCTTGGAGAAAAGGATAACGGTAAAGCTAAAGCTGATGGTATGTTAAAGCTTTATAACCAAAAAACACGAAAGTTACACATCAATAAAGTGTTTGGAAATCCAATTATACGAGGTGGTAGTCAAGTAGCTGTACAATTGTATGTTGGTGATCTTACGGTAGCCAATTTCATGATGGTTGAAACAGTGAAGCATACCTTCAAAGAGTCTGATCATCGCATGGATTTAAAATTGATTGGCGGTGATTTCATTGCGTAGTATGGAGGACATATTAAAAGAAATCCAAAAGCTAGTTTTGGGTGTTATCAATGCTCAAAAGCTCACTACGGTTGTTTATGGCACTGTTTTAAGTGCAAACCCATTAGAAATCCAAATTGATCAAAAGTTAACACTTAGAGAGGAACAATTAAAACTAACTCGCGCTGTTATGGACCACGAGGTTGAAATGAGTGTGAATGGTGGAACTAATCAGATTTATAAAGTTCACAATGCCCTAATACAGGGTGACAAAGTGACAATGATTCGTGTGCATGGTGGCCAACAATATTTAATCATAGATAAAGAGGTGGTTGAATGATTCCGCAAAATGAATTTGAAGAAGAATTAACAGCAGATTTTGAAGAAGTGGTTCAACCCTCTCGCACCTATAAATTAGATTTAGAACGAAAGCGTATTATTGGCTATGCAGATGGGCGAGAAGCTATTGAACAGGCTATATATAAAGCGTTAAGTACAGAGCGTTATGACCATCTAATATATTCATGGAATTATGGCGCTGAAATAGCAAAATTATTCGGTCAGCCTATACCCTATGTCTATAGCGGACTTAAAAGATTGATTACGGAAGCATTGACACAAGATGATCGCATCGAAAGTGTTGATGCCTTTTCTTTTAGTCATGTGAAGCATAAAGTACATGTTCAATTTATAGCACATACGATTGTAGGTGAAATAGAAGTAACAAAAGAGGTGGTGGTTGCATAATGTTTGAACATATTACGCAGGAGCAATTACTAGATGATGCACTAGACATGGTGAAATCAAACGTAGACAAACGAGAAGGTTCAATTATCTGGGATGCACTTTCACCTCACACAATACAGTTATATGAGTTATATCTTTCTATGGAAGGTATGCTACAAGAAATGTTTGGTGATACAGCATCTAGAGAATTTTTAATTCGCTTATGTAAAGATAGAGGTATATCACCCTATTCTGCTGAAAAGGCAATCTTAAAAGGAATATTTAATTTAGACGTACCTATTGGAAGCCGTTTTTCGTTAGATATTCACAATTACACAGTTACTGAAAAAATCAGTTTCGGTGTTTTTAAATTGGAATGTGAAACGCCAGGAATGATTGGTAACAATTATTTCGGTCCATTAATTCCAATTGAATATATAGATGGTTTAACAAATGCCGAACTAACTGAATTATTAATACCAGGTGAAGATGAGGAAGATACAGAAAGCTTACGTAAACGGTATTTAGACAGTTTTGAAGCATTAGCTTATGGAGGAAACCGAAAAGATTATTTGGATAAAGTTCATAAACTTCAAGGTGTGGGTGGTGTAAAGGCTTACCGCATAAGAGAAGGAATTTACAATGCGAAATTGGTTGTTTTAGATGCAACTTACAATGTCCCTTCACCAACATTGCTAGAATCATTGCAGACTGCTATAGACCCGGTAACCAATCAAGGGGAGGGGTTAGGTATTGCACCAATCGGACATACCGTATTAGTTGTAGGTGTAAGTAGAACTGTAATTGATATTAACTTCCCTAACATCAGTTTTGATGAGGGGTTTGAGTGGGCAGATGTTGAAATAGATGTACAACATATGATAGATGATTATTTTCTTGAACTTAAAAAAAGTTGGGAAGAAACATCACCACTAATTTTGCGAATAGTTCATTTAGAATCTCGAATGGTTGAGATCAATGGAATAATTGATGTACAAAATACAACCATTAACGGAACTGCAAGTAATTTTACTTTAGACAACGATTCTATTCCAAAAAGAGGTGAGGTTACTAATGTATGAACCTTTAACAAATGATATTGATATTTCCAAACTTTACCCAATGACTATTAGTGATTTTGAGGAATTTATTGAAATTGCTAAAGTAGAAAACTCTAATTTTAATCGAGTTAAAGTTGAGTTATTGCAAATGTTTTCTATGCGATTTGTAAACGAAACGGACGGAATAGGTATTGTTCGTTGGGAGAAAATGCTGAAATTAAAACGACGTCCATCAGATACACTTGAAACCCGTCGAATGAAAGTTCTTGCAAAAATTAATAACAAACTTCCATATACTTGGCGTTCGTTACAACAATTACTGAATTCTATTTTTGATGAGGGTAATTATCAAATTACCTTAGACCCACAAGAATACATTTTAGAATTACTAATACCCAGTGAACAAAATTATTATCGTGAGGTATCAGAAATTTTAGAGCCTATGATTCCTTTAAATATTTATATGATCATCGCAGAAGGAATTTTAAAAGAGGTAATTCAAATGGTTGGTGGATCTTATTCATGGACGTTACCAACAAAAATATGTGGCCGATTTAAAACAGCACCAACATATGGAGCACTAGGAAATGAATTAGTTAATGTCACTTATGGAATTTATGATTTCGATATGAATACACGCATTTGTGGTCGATTTAGAGCAGGAGGTGTGAGGAATTGAATGAAATACAACCATTGATGATTGATTTAACTCAACAATTTTTAAGTAACCTTGTTGCAGGTGCAAAGGTAACAATTGATGAAGTCGTTTATGACAAGGAAATTTATCATACTAGTACAAAGTATGGACTAAGAAAGTATGTGAAATTATCTCTTGAACAAGGGTTAGTTACACGTGCTGCTTTAGTCGATAGTTATGGGCGCGAATTATATGTGAAAACAATGAACTATCAAAAAGGTTCACAGGGGTATGTTATCGCATTTCCTCTGCAACTGGAAGCGAAGGAAGTGAAAGTAAGTGAGTAATCAAATGAATGGTGAAGTACCTTTAAATTTAAAAAAGAATCCGTATGAGCGAACACAATGGGAGGATGACGTTACTGATCCTGTGACAGGTGAAATTATCAATGATGGCACACCATTCATGTCAGAATTCGCGAATAACTTTGAGTGGGGAATATATAATGCTTTTCGCTTTATAGGTGAAGTATACCGTCAGCAGGAGCGTATGCGTGTGCAATTGGAATTGGACGGGCGAGTACCTGGGAACTCTGGGACATTTGCTGATGTTTTAGATGGCAGCTCAAACAAAATCAGCTTGGATAAAGCCTTAACGGACATTATTGAGGCTGTTGAAATAGGCGGAACTACTTTAAAAGTGGCCAGTGTTGAAGGTTTTGCAGCTTTCACACAGGTCACTATTTTTGATGATGAACACATTGAGGACGTTGTGATCACTGAGGTAGGAACAAACACTATGAAGGTGCAAGCTCTAAAAAATGAATACAAAAAAGGTGCAAAAGTGGCTCGAAGTAATGTGGTAATCGATACAACAAATGCTGAAATGGGTGTCGGTGATTGGCAGACATATAGCGTTGAGTTAGTGGAGGTGGTGTAGAGATGGTTAAGTATTATTATGATAAGTTTGCGGCTATTGAAAACAAACTATATAACGACGATGCTCCATGGACAAATTCTAGTGCAACCATTGGGCCGTTTTCGTCATATGCCAAGAGTTACAGTTTTGATAGAGTTAATAATAAGTATATTTTAGGCCCAGCATGGGGTTATGATGGTGGCCCTGTTAATATCGGTAGCATTGTTTATTCTTTATCTGGTAATTTTTTGTATAGGCATTCGGCGAAAGAATATACTTATGATCCAACAGTTACCGTCCCTGTTAATACTATCTATAAAGACGCCACGAAAAACACATCTACCATTATAGATTATTCAAAAGGCTCGCTAGTGCAATCCAACATCTCGGCAGAGGACGGCACATATCCAGCCAATGGACGTCATACGGACGGTTATTGGTACGTCAAAGGGGCGGTAGTTAACACAGCACCAACGATGCCAGGTGCATTTACTCAACCTTCAGGAAATCTCGAAATAGGTGATTCAAAAGTTTTTGCTGTTGGTGTTGCATCTGATGCAGAAGGTAATTTATCCAAATACATTTGGGAAGCATCTATAAATGGTGGGGCATTTTCAAAAGTTGGGGAAACTACAGCAAACAGTCTAGCGTACACTATACCAACAGCTACAAATCTTAAAATGCGTGTTAAAGCTGTAGATTTGGCAGGATTAGAAAGTGCATATCGTGAGAGTAGTTTGTACACTGTTACAAAACCAACGTATTATTATTCAAAATATAACGTCGCTAATCAGCAAGTGGTAAACTGGACATACAGAGGTGAATCATCTGCAGTTAATGGATGGCCATCCTATGAGATTAGAGGCAGTACATTGTATTCAACAGGAGTGTATGAATATCACAATTGGGGTAGTTTACCTGTTGGGAGAGTAATCTATGGTAATGCAACATCAGCACTGTCAATAAGTAGATACCGTTTTGTTGCATCTAATAAAGTTGAGGAGGATATAGGAACACTTGGCACAGTTCAAGTTGCAGGTTCTTTAATCCAATCAGGTATTAATGCAATAGATGGGACGTATCCGACTAACGGTAAACATACTGATGGTTTTTGGTATATTAGAGGATCACGTGTTAATCAATCTATTACTCCACCAACGCCATTTACATTACCTGCACCATCGAAAAAGTTTAAGCCGAACGAGGCTGCCACTATTACTTTTGGAGCTTCAAATGCTACTAATCTATCTCTTTACGAAGTAGATTACAGATACAACACTACAGGTACATGGACACCATTACCATACAACAACACACTAACTCGAAGTTTGACAATTACTACAGATAAGACATTTAAAACACTTGAATTAAGGGTGAGAGCAAAAAATACTAGCAATGTGTATTCGGATTACGTGTATTCAGAACCGTTTGAAATCGAACATAATGTAGCACCAACAGTTTCATTAACGGGACCTAGCGATAATTCAACACTTTATGAGAATGATACGTTAACCATTGCTGGAACAGCTTATGATGCGGATTCAGACCAATCTGTAACAGTGTATTACCAAATCAATAGTGAGCAAAGGAAAGTCTTAGCAACAAATCTAAGTAAAACTCAAATTACTTTATCGAAACGACTAACCTTTAAAGGTGGAAAACTGTTTGATGGCGAGGTAGTATTAACAGATGCATTAGCAGAAGGTGTACCACATGCCTTGAAGGTTTGGGCAGTAGATAATGAAAATAGCCAGTCTGCTACTATTGAGAGAACATTTTATGTCGTACCTAACCGAGCTCCACTTTTATCGGTAGATGCCATTGTGCCAAGTGGAATTATTAATACTGATAAATTTAAAATTAGTGGTACAGCATCGGATCAAGACGCTAATTCGAGTGTTAAAGTAAACTATAGAATCAATGCAGCGAATCCGATTGAAATTTACACTGGTACAGGTGGAGCATGGGAGTTTGAAATTGTATTAGAACAACTAAAAGTTGGTGAAAACTCAATCATTGTAGAGGTAATTGACAACTACGGTGCTAAAACTAGCAAGACAATCAAACTGAATAAAAATGAAGTGAAAACGCCTATTTTACAATCTGTAGCTCGTTATAAAATCGAGCCACCTAAAGGTTCTGCAAGAGGCGTTTTAATATGGGTTCAACGTGACGAGGAATTGGATTTAAAAGTTGAATTATCAATGACATTGGTTGGCGAGCAGGAGCAATATGTATTACTTGAAGCAGAACCAGACAAGATAGTACCTGTTACTGATGGGATTGTTGAGGATGAATATTACCATGAAACAATTGAACCTAAGGACAATATCATTCTTAAATTAACTACAACTAGACCTAACATAAATATTGACAATAAAATCTATTTAATCATGGGGGTGGTTGAATAATGCAAAGACGTAGAAGGTTACCTGATGGCTCATGGGGTCCACTTGAAAAAGTAGGTTCAATACCAACTACCGAAGAACAAGTCATGTCATTAGGCGAACAACTAGCACAAGAGAAAATGAAGAATATCCAAAAAGATCTCTTGATTAATAACTTAGGTTCACAGTTAACCCAACTAAAATTAGATGTAATTACAATGAAGGGTGGTGGCGAATGATGGAGTTTTGGCAAATCGCTTTTATGTTCAAGTGGGTGACTGCTGAACAATTAAGAATTGCAGTGAAAACTGATACAAATCCGTTTGGTGAGATTACACCAGAACAATACAAAGCTATAACTAAACAAGAATTCGAGACGCAGGCAGAAGCTTAGCGTTATTTTTATATCCAAACTCCCAAGCTTTTGTTAATTTGACCATTTTATAAACGTAAAAAAGAGGCTCAAATAAATGAGCCTCTCAATCACAAAATAAGAACAAACGTTCCTATCCGATACCAATTATTACACATCGGGAGGAAAAAAGCTATGAAAATTTGCAATAACACGATTTACAATATGGACTGTCTGGAAGGTATGAAGTATATACCAGACCAATCGATTGATATGATCCTGTGCGATTTACCTTATGGCACCACAGTATGCAAGTGGGATTCGATTATTCCATTTGACCTTTTATGGCAGCAGTATGAGCGCATAATCAAAGACAACGGAGCGATTGTTTTAACAGCAAGCCAACCATTTACAAGTAAATTAATTATGTCCAAACTAAAATTATTTAGATACGAGTGGGTCTGGAAAAAGGGAAATCATGTAACAGGATTCCCAAATGCAAATCGCATGCCAATGAAAAATCATGAAAATGTATGCGTATTTTATAAAAAACTACCAACCTACAATCCCCAAGGTGTGCAACACATTAAGCCTGTGCTTGTAAAAAATTCGCCAAATATGAAGGTCTTAGGTGATCAAAATGCTACATTGACAAAACCTCATGTTGTCAAAAAGAAAAACTTTCCTAAATCGGTTGTTGATATTCCACGTGATAGTGGTACATGGCATCCAACACAAAAGCCGATAGCACTTTTTGAATACCTAGTGCGTACCTATACCAATGAAGGAGCTACAGTTTTAGACAACTGTATGGGTGGATTTACTACTGCCGTAGCATGCGACAATACAAGACGAAACTGGATTGGCTTTGAATTAGAAGCTGAATACTGTGAAAAGGGGAAAGATCGCATTAACGAAAATCGGGAAATTTTAGGATTACAGCAAGTAGAAATTATGAAAATATGAGTTGGCCACTTCTTTATATTAGAAGTGGTTTTTAATTTAAAGAAGTAAAGGATTGGTGATGACATTGGAACAAGCACCAACTGTAGAGTACCGCCTAGCGGACCATGAGAAAAGGTTACAGCATTTAGAAAAACAAGACATCAAGAAAGACAAACGACTTGAAAACATGGAACAAAGCTTCACGAAACTAGAAAATACAATTCTTAAAGAGAATCAGGAAACACGCAATCTTTTCAAGGAGCTGACGGATCGACAGTGGTCTTTAATCGAAGGTCGTGAAAAGGCAGAAGAAGCAAAAGAAATTCGTGAATATGAATTAAATGCATCAGAAAGAAAAGATGCTATTGAATTTAAGAAGCAAAAATTTAATGCAGCAATTGAGCTGTTTATTAAATTACTTACTGCAGGTGGACTAATCTACTTATTGATTGAATCTTTACTTAAAAATTAAACTTTGGAGGGATTTATATGGATTTAACAAACATTTTTATGATTGCAATGATGATGGTTGCAATTGTCTTAGCAGTTGCAGAGGTGCTTAAAAAGACATTTAATCTTAATACACAATACATGCCAATCGCGTCTGTAGTGATTGGTATTTTTATTGGTTTAGTTTTATGGCCGTTATCTGAATATCCAGTGTATGTCATGTTGATCGCTGGCTTTATCGCAGGGCTGACAGCATCAGGCACCTTTGATTTGCTCAAGGCGGCAAAAAAAGAAGGTGAGCAGTAATGGCTTACACTTTTAAACAAACCTTATTACCTTCAAGCAAATACTCTATCAAGGCGCCATACATAATGGTGCCTCAATATATCACAGTACACAACACAGCAAATGATGCACCAGCTACTAACGAAATTGCTTATATGATAAATAATAACAATCAGGTATCTTACCATGTTGCTGTAGATGATAAAGAGGTTATTCAAGCAATTCCTTTTAACCGTAATGCTTGGCATTGTGGAGATGGCGGAGGTAGCACGGATCCTAATGCAAACAAGAAGGGTAACCGTATTTCTATTGGTATCGAAATCTGTTACAGCAAAAGTGGTGGTGTTCGTTATGGAGTTGCAGAAGAAAATGCTGTTCAATACATTGCAAAGCTTTTAAAGCGATATGGATGGGCTATTGAGAGAGTGAAGAAACATCAGGACTGGAACGGTAAATACTGTCCTCATCGAATTTTAGCGGAAGATCGTTGGGGCAGTTTTTTAAATCGAATTAAAGAAGCAATGAAGCCAATGGAAATACAAAAACTAACCGAAAAGGATGATGAAACAATGAGGTTTACAAACCCAACAACTGAAAATGCTGTACGTGATTTCATTAAACAGGCCGTAGATAAAGGCAAGATTGATAAATCTTGGCTTGATAAATTCGATGCTGGTACTATGACAAGTGGAGATTTTGAAGGTTTAAAAATTATCATTTCTCAACGTAATACTTAATAGTAAAAGCCCAGGCGCTCATTCAAACATGAGTACCTGGGCTTTTTGTTTATTCATTTTTTAATTCCTGTTCACGAGCTGCTATCAACTCTTTTAATTCATTTAAATCTTCTAAATCACAGTAATTATTGATATATGTTTTCGCAGAGCTTTTTGCAGATTGTTTTCGTGTCTTTTCACGATTCTTCTCTCGATAAGCTTGTGTAGCACGTTTTTGAGCCTCTGATGTTTTTTTCTCTGTCATTATGTTTCCCTCCAAAAGTAATTTATAGATAGGTTTATGAGTCGAATGGAATTTTTTTATCTCATAAAAAGAATGTTATCACTGATAAAATCAAAGCGACAAATGATATAACTACCAGTACTTTGTATTTCATGTGCATCATCCTTTCAAATTTTGTATAATAAAGGTGGGAGAGGGTTTCCCCTCATCCCAATTTCCTTTTACCCGAGGAAGGCTTTTAGGAAATTTAGAATTGCAGTGATAACGTTAGTGACAGCTATCGTTATCATTGCTTTTTCTTTTTTACGCTCTTGTTCAAAGCGTCTACGTTCCATTCGACTCATGATTATCACCTCCTCTCTATACTTTTATTATATACCATGGTATATATATGGTCAACACTTTTCTTCATTTATTTTCCTTAAAATCAATTTTATTTCATTGTCAAAACACAAACGTTTGTTCTATTATATATACAAACAAACGTTCTATAAGGAGATGTTAAAATGGCTAAAATAAAAACACCAACTAAGAAAAAGGAACCAAAACATCCAGACCGCGATGAATTTGACTTAGAAGAAATCGCAAATGCATTAACTGAAGCAATGGAAGAAAAACAAACCAAAGTCTTTACCATCTACAAACGCGATGAGTCATTAGAAGGTACCATAACAAAAATGGATGCAAATACAAAACTAATCCATATTAAAGATAAGTACATGAATATTCATAAGGTACATTTCTTAGATATTTTAAGTATTTCAGATACTGAATATTAGTGGAGAGTGATTGGGATGTTAAGAGACCGTGGAAACATGAAGTGGACAGCTATGATGCTACCAGAGCATCTTGTAGAGATTAAGAAGTGGAAAGAGGAACAATTTTACGATAAAAAGCGAGAATTAACGGAGTGGGAACTTGAAGAAATAGAGCAAACCATCCAGCGTGCTTATAAGATGCAAAAGCTTGTGAGATTGACATTATGGGACCAAAATAAATTGCATGATGAGGTAGGCACAGTCACTGGTACTGACGTTTATAAAAAAGAGTTGCTGTTAGACACTGATTTATCTGTGAAGCGCATTACATTTAATCAGATTCAAAAAGCTTCTTTATTAAACGCCGATGATTAAAAGAGAAGATCGCCAAGTACTTTACGAATTTATAAAACTAGATATGGCAATCAAATCATTGCAGCGTGATTATGACAGCTTAACAAATTTAAAAATGGGCAAAGTATACATCAATATTGTAGATGCACTTTTAAAGGATATAAGAAACGATTATTACAACAAAAAGCGTTTTCTAGCTAATCAAAAGATTGAAGTAGTAAGGTGGGTGAAAATAAGTGAGCATTTTAGCGAGGTAACAATAAGAACGCCTGGCGAGGATGAAGTGCATCAGTATGCCAACCAAGCCTTAAAAACCCATACAGAAGAACTGATATTTAGATATTTAAGGAGAGATTGAGCATGGCTATTAAATCTAAGTTTTTTGATAGAACTTTTCGTGATACCACAAAAGCAAGGTCGGATATTGTTACAATTGTAAGTAGAGCTGAAACCAAGGATACAATTATAACTATCTATGAACGGAAAAACACTTTAGTAATTCATAGCAAAAACGAAGTAACTAATCATGCTAGTATTTCTAAAGGTAAAGGACAAATAAGAGACTGGGAAATTTCATATATAATAGAACATATATTAAAAGTTACTGAAAAAGATGTGTCTTTATATACAAGAGGAAATGGAATTGTTCATATAAGTACTAAAGAAGAATGTGTAATTTAAAATAAAAAGTCACTCATTTAACAGAGTGACTTTTTATATATATATTAAATTATCTTTTAATTTAAAAATGATTTTTTTCTATTGATTAAGAGTGTGATTCCTAGTAGAGTAAGAGAAGTAATTTATGTGCAAAATAACAAGGATTTATTGTCGCAACACAAATGCTACACAATAACCCTATGAAACGTTGATATTATGCACTTTTACTATGCCCTCCGAGGGCGCCATTTTACTGATTAATTGATATACTGTTATAGCTCATCTCCTAATAAGTAGTTTAGCAGCCTGCTTACTGGAGATCGAGAGGAAGAATAAAGGGAATACTGTCCTAGTTGGCATTATTCCCCTATTTATTCCTTTCAAACCTTCAAAAAAGCAACAACTCCAAATTATTTTTTAGTGAACATACTGTACGTGAGACTAGTAATAGTCGAAAAAAAGAATCCTATCTGAGGGGATTCTTTTTTTTTGCCTAAATTTATCGAAATTTGGCATGGTTCTAATTGTATATATATTAGTTTTAGGTTAATTTTCTTGTTATTTATACATGTTTTTTCAAATTATATGAATTTATTATAAATTTATATGAAAAAATATTTAATTTTATGCGAAAAGTTGTTGTCTAAATACTATAATGTTAATATAATTGACCTAATAGTCTAACATTTCCGAATTGCGAAAAATAATACGTAATTCGGAAAATTATCGAACTAGGGGGAAATACAATGAAAAAAACAGGTTGGATGTTACTGATGATTATTGCAGCTTTAACATTAGCACTTGCAGGTTGTGGTACAAAAGATGATGCATCTTCAGGTAGCTCATCTTCAGAAGATGGTGGAGATGGCAAAAAGGTTTACAAAGTAGGTACTGAGGCAACTTTTGCACCATTTGAATCTGTTGACGATTCAGGGAAAATTGTAGGGATTGATGTCGATATTCTACAAGCTATTGCAGATGAGATGGACTTTGAGGTTGAGTGGAATAATATTGGATGGGAGCCAGTGTTCCAAACAATTAAGAACGGTGAAACAGATATCGGTGCTTCTGGAATCACAATTACGGAAGAGCGTAAAGAATCATTTGATTTTACAGAACCGTATTATGAGTCTCAGTTATTAATTGTTGTGAAAGAAGATTCAAAGATTAAATCTCTTGATGAATTAAAAGATAAAAAAGTATCTGTACAAATCAATGCAACTGGTCATATGGCAGCGAAAAAGCTACAAGGGGAAGCAAGTACAAATATTATGGCGTTTGAAAGTCAGCCAATCGCTATCCAAGAGATGCTAAATGGTAATGTTGATGCAGCTATCGGAGATAATGCAGTAGTTTATGAATATATCAAAGCTCACCCAGATCAAAAACTAAAAGTAATTGAAGATGATGCATTCGAAAAAGAATACTATGGCTTCATGGTTCAAAAAGGGAATAAAGAATTGCTAGATAAATTAAACGAAGGTCTTAAAAAGATTAAAGAAAACGGTAAATTAAAAGAAATTACAGGCATTGATTTTCAATAAAAATGAATGAAATGATGCTATTAACATAGTAACTGTGCTAACGGCTCATTTATTAATCGTAATTTAAAGGGGAATGGGGTTTTCGGATGGACATCTTTGATTTACGCTGGGACATTGTCTGGAACTACCGAGATATGTTTATACGAGGTATTGGCGTAACACTTATTTTGACACTTAGTGGTTATTTTGGCGGTATTCTATTAGGACTATTTTTAGGCCTTGGAAAATTATCGAGTAAAAAATGGATTTATTGGCCATCTAAACTATATATCGATTTATTCCGTGGAACACCGATGCTTGTACAAATCTTGTTAATTCACTTAGCAGTTATTCCAACAATTTTTGGTCATTCTTTAGGTTATATGGTATCAGGGATTACAGCGCTTATTTTAAACTGTGCTGCTTATAATGCGGAAATTTTCCGTGCAGGGATTCAAAGTATTGCAAAAGGGCAAATGGAGGCTGCTCGCTCTCTTGGATTAACGCATAACCAAGCGATGCGTAAGGTCATTTTACCTCAAGCATTTAGACGTATGATTCCGCCATTGGGCAATGAATTTATTGCATTATTAAAAGATTCTTCACTCGTAACTGTAATTGCAGCACCAGATATTTTATACGCTAGTAAGGTCGTAGCTGGTGCAAGCTTCCGCTTCTGGGAACCGTATATCGTTGCAGCATTATTATATTTAGTGTTGACATATGGTGTAACGAAGATTGTAGCATTTATCGAGAAACGATTTAGCAATAGCTATGTCCCTCGTAAAGCTAAGGTAGAAGGGCGGGAAGCTAGATGATAAAAATTGAAAACCTACACAAATACTTTGGCAAGCTTGAAGTATTAAAAGGAATCGATTATGAAATTCAAGAAAAACAAGTTGTCTGTGTTATTGGGCCGTCTGGTTCAGGAAAAAGTACATTTCTCCGTTGCATCAATATGTTAGAAGAAGTAACGGATGGTGCTATTTATATTGAAAATGTAAAAATTAATGATCCTAAAACGAATATCAATGAAATTCGCGCTGAAGTGGGTATGGTGTTCCAACAATTTAACTTATTCCCGCATATGACGGTTATTGATAATGTCACGATGGCACCTATGCAAATTCGTAAAATGAATCGTACAGACGCAGAAGCTTTAGGACATGAGCTATTAAAAAAGGTCGGGCTCGACAGCAAGGCCTATAATTATCCTGAGCAGCTATCAGGTGGTCAGCAACAGCGTGTGGCGATTGCTCGTGCCTTAGCAATGAAGCCAAAAGCTATTTTATTTGACGAGCCAACTTCAGCACTTGACCCTGAAATGGTAAAAGAGGTGCTAGATGTTATGAAAAATCTAGCAGCTGAAGGGATGACAATGGTAGTTGTGACACATGAAATGGGCTTTGCTCGTGAAGTAGGTGATCGAGTAGTCTTCATGGATGGGGGCTATATTGTAGAAGAAGGGTCTCCAGAGGAACTATTCGGCAATCCACAAAGCGACCGTACGAAAGCGTTTTTAGGAAAAGTATTATAAAGCTGAAAAAGCGAACGACATGCTCGTTCGCTTTTTTTGTGCTGTTCTTATTTAATGAAGGGGATTAGATGTTGTGTCGAATGCATTCAGCATCGTTTGCATATCCTGTTGGGAATACTGAGGCACCTGATAATAGCCGTGTTTATTTTGATAAATGGATAATTCGTATCCCATCTCAATACAGTTAGGAATACTATCCGCAACAACGCGACGAACTACAGGGTTTGTTGTCTCCAACGCAGCAGTTGTCATACATTTTGCTGCTCCCTTTTGAGCTCCAAGTAAAAATCCAGAAATAGCTTCATCATTAATTTCATTAGCGTTTTGCATCGGTTTTTTTGGTTGACCAGGATTTAGGCCATATTTGAAATCATTTCCTGTTTCCATTTGGTAGCGTCCTGTTGGAACAGATGGATCGTGTCCTGTTTTAAAGGACTCTACGATCGTATTGTACATACCAAGAGTGAAATTATATTGGCGATCCAAAATGTTGAGTAATTCAGGATCTTTTACATGGGGACGCAAAATAATCGCTTGGTTCATACCTGCAATAATTTCGCCAATTGTTTCATGCATGTCCATCATTTCATGTCCACCATGATTTAGGCTATGTTGTTGATTTAAATTTGTTTGGTTTGATGATTCATTGTAAAACGATTGTGACAAAAAAAACGCCTCCTCAATAATTTTTTGTTGCAGTATTTAGTATGTCGTGTCAATTCAATTTCATACGGTATAAATGTAAAGGTAAAAATGTAGACTAAAGATAGAAGGAAAAGCAAGTCAAGGAGGATTAAAATTGAAAAAGTTACTTGGACCAATTGGAATAATTGTCATCATTCTTGTTGTAATCGCCTTATTATTTATACCTAAATACAATAGTCTGGTGACAGCCGAGGAAAATGTTGATTCTAAATGGGCACAAGTTGAAAATCAGCTCCAACGTCGCTATGATTTGATTCCCAATCTAGTGGAATCTGTGAAAGGCTATGCGAATCATGAGCAAGAGGTGATAGCGAATATTACGGAGGCACGTGCACAAATGGGAAGTGCAAGCTCACCAGAGGAGCAAGCTGTTGCCAATGATGCTTTAACTGGCGCTCTTAGTCGTTTACTAGTAGTTGTAGAAAATTACCCAAACTTAAAGGCAGATGCAAACTTCCGCCAGTTAATGGATGAGCTAGCAGGTACGGAAAATCGTCTGGCAGTAGCACGTGAGGATTACAATAATGAGGTGCAGCAATTCAATAAACATGTTAAACGTTTCCCGGGGAATTTAATGGCAGGGATGTTTGGCTTTGAACAAAAAGAATACTTTAAAGCCACAGCAGGAGCTGACAAAGCACCATCTATCGATTTTAGTCAATCGGGTACACATTAATGAAACGCTGCATTGTACAGATGATCATCGTTTGTTCGGTGCTTCTTTTTTTCTCGAATCTAGCAGAAGCAACGATGCCATCACCTATGAAAAATACGTATATACATGACTTTGCCAATGTAATTTCTGCGAATGTCAAAGAAGAGATAAATCAATATTCTGAGCAGTTGGATCAAGGCACGGGTGCTGAAATCATGGTAGTCACAGTTAATAGTCTTCATGGACAAGAGCCGAAAATGTATGCGACAAAATTGATTCGGTCATGGGGCATTGGTGACAAGGAAAAAAATAACGGTGTCCTGATTTTAGCTACCTTAGGTCAAGGGGAAGGAAATAACGATGTTGTAATTGCCGTGGGTCAGGGATTAGAAGGAGCATTACCAGATGGTAAATTAGGACGCATTTTAGATAATGCATTTTATCCCTCAGCAAGTGCTGGTAATCTAGATCAAGCTTTTCAAGCAACCTATTCTGAAGTTTTCCGCGCTGTTGCCCAAGAGTATAATTGGAACGGTGATTTGCCAGCGCAAACAAAAGAAGAGGATGACATACCCACTTGGTTAATTATCCTAATCATTATCGTTGTTATTATTATCTATTCATTCTTTTCGAAAGGCGGCGGAGGTCCTCGCTCTGGAGGCTATGGCGGTTATCCAGGAAGTTTTGGTGGAGGACACTCGAGTAGAGGGGGCTTTGGTGGATTTGGTGGCGGATCTTCTGCTGGTGGGGGAGCAAGCAGGAAATTTTAATAGAGGTATAGCGAACTATTCTATATAGTTCGCTTTCATTTTGGCGTAATTAAAAACCTCTCAATTATTGACAATAATGCTAGAATTGTTATAATTTAAATATATCGACAAACGATATAGCGTAAACTGATATAGGGAGGAATCATTTTGAAAAAAAGATTTTTATCTGCATCGTTAGCAATTATTTTAACAACCTCTGTAGTTATTCCTGCAACAATGCAAGAAGTCCGTGCTGCAAATGAAACTAATAGCACAGTAACAGCACAAGAAGAACGTGTGTCAGCGCAGGAATTTTTGAATTTAGCTGTAACAACTTTAACATTCCAGCACGGTTCTGATTCAATGCGTCAACAAATTATTGATAAATGGGTAAAGACTGGAGAATTCACAGATTTAAGTTTGACAATTAAACGTGAGGAAGCGGCTCGTATTTTAGTTAGAGCGTTAAATAAAGAAGAAAAAGAAGCTTCGCTTGCTGACTATTTAGAGAAGGCCAATAAGATTGGCTTATTTAATGGCTTATCATTAAATACAGAAGCAATTTCAAAACAAGATGCAGTAAAAATATTAAACAATGCAAAACAAATAAAAAATGGTTCCAATCATGAAGGTGTAAAGGAAATTTCAGTTGAAGACTTTATGAAAAATCCTGGTAATTTTGGTTATGAACTTTCCCCAGATGGCAATTACATTACTTTTTCCTCTGCTTGGGAGAACAGAGCGAATGTTTTCGTGAAAAAGATGAATGATGATAGTGAGCCTGTTCGTGTTTCCAATTCAAAAGATCGGGACGTTGCAGGATTTTACTGGAAGGATAATAATTTACTCTACGTAAAGGATAAAGGTGGAGATGAGAATTTCCATATTTATTCTACAACATTTAATGGCTCTGAGGAAAAAGATCTAACGCCATATCCAAACGTCACAGTTGGGATATTAAGTGGTCTACAGGGTGTTAAAGATGAAATTCTTATCATGATGAATAAGGAAGATGCAACAGTTTTTGATGTCTACAAGTTGAATGTAAAGACTGGGGAAACAACTCACGTTGCAAAAAATCCGGGTAATATTACGAGCTGGCTAGCAGATCGCAATGGAAATGTACGAATTGCTGTAGCCTCAGATGGTGTGGAAGGAACGATTCTTTATCGAGATTCTGAAAAGGATGAATTCAAGCCATTTATTGAAATGGAAGCTGGAGATGAAGTAATGCCACTAGCTTTCTCAAAAGACAATCAATACATTTACGCTACATCTAACAAAGGTAGAGACAAAGTAGAAGTTGTGAAATACGACTTAAAAGGTAATGAAGAAGTAATTATGTCTAATGATCAAGTAGATGTTTCTGGTGTCTTATATAGTGCCGAACACGATAAATTGCTATATGGTGCGTATATAACAGATAAACCACATTACCAATTCTTTGATGAGAACTTTGAAAAGCTTTTCCGTAAAATCCAAAGCAAGCTGAATGTGCATGAAAGTGAGCTTGGTATCAACGATTACAATAAAGAAATGACAAAATTTATTGTGAGTGTTTCAAGTGATACTGTCTATGGAAAATATTATTATTACGATTCTACGACAGATGAATTAACCGAGTTGGCCACTTTAAGCCCTTGGTTAAATCCGAATGAACTGGCAGAAATGCATCCAATTTCATATAAGAGCCGAGATGGCTTAACGATTAATGGCTATTTAACTTTACCGAAAAATAAAGAAGCGAAAGATCTCCCTCTTATTGTCAATCCTCATGGTGGGCCTTGGGCACGTGATATGTGGGGCTTCAATCCAGAAGTACAATTATTAGCTAATCGTGGCTATGCAGTGCTACAGGTGAATTTCCGTTCGTCAACTGGATATGGTAAAGAATTCCTTCAGGCTGGTAATAAACAGTGGGGTCTGAAGATTCAAGATGACATCACTGATGGTGTCCAATGGGCAATTGACCAAGGCATTGCCGACCCTGATCGCATCGGTATTTATGGGGCATCATTTGGTGGTTATGCAACATTAGCGGGTATTACGTATACACCTGATTTATATGCTGCTGCAGTTGATTATGTAGGGGTATCTAACATATTTACATTATTAAATACCATCCCTCCTTACTGGGAAACTATGCGTAACATGTTTTATGAGCGCGTAGGTCATCCAGAGAAAGACAAAGAATTGTTAACTGCTGTTTCACCAGTTTTCCATGCAGATAAAATCAAAACACCATTATTTGTCGCACAAGGAGCAAATGACCCACGTGTGAACAAAGCAGAATCCGATCAAATTGTGGAAGCCTTACGCGCTAGAGGTGTGGATGTAGAGTACATGCTAAAAGATAATGAAGGACATGGCTTTGCAAATGAGGAAAATAGAATTGAATTCTATAATGCCATGGTAAGATTCTTCGATAGTCATTTAAAATAATTTAAAACGAAAGGCATTGATGTGTAGCTTGCTCACAATCAATGCCTTTTTTTATTACAATAGGTGTATGGGATTTGGATAGCGCATTTTACTTTCAAATGATGAAATGCACAGTGCTAGTTCCTCAATACCAGTATAAATTAATGGTTCATCTACCTGAGAAATACTTAAACGAATAAGATTATCCTTTTTAAATTCTGGTAGATACATTCTAGCAGCGTCATCCATCAATATATTTTTTTCCTTTAATAAATGAACCACCTGCCTAGCACTTACATTATCAGGAAGAATAATGGAAAGATAAAAGCCTGATACTGGTTTCGTATAGTTAGTAGAGGTGGGAAGTAATGATTCGCAAGCCTCCTGTAAAACGCTCATTTTTCTTACATAAAGCTCTTTAATCTTTTTAATATGACTATTAAACATACCGCTTTTTAAATAAATGTCTAAGGCACCCTGCGAGAGCACAGAGCTATTGAAATCAGCACTAAATTTATAACGTAGAAAATGATTTGTCATTATAGTGGGAAGGACGACTGTGGCTACTCTTAAACCTGGAAGAAATACCTTTGAAAAGCTTTTAATATAAATAACCCTGCCAGTGGGATTAAAAGAAAATAACGGATCCGCTTTTGTGTTAGGATCTAAATCTCCTAAAAAATCATCCTCCACAATATAAACATCGTATTTGTCTGCTAATTCCACGATCTTTCTTTTTTCGTCATTTGTATAGCTATGACCAAGAGGATTATGGAATCTCGGCACAGTATAGAAAAACTTAATGTCATTATTGCGAAAAATATAGTCAAGACGATCTAAATCAATGCCCTCCATTGTTAAATCAATCCCAAAAGTTGTAGCTTGTTGCAGATGGACAGATTCTATAAAACCAAAATAGGTAGGCTGTTCTATTAATATATTATTTTTACCATTCGGAAAAGGCATTGCCGCTAGTAAATGTAATGCTTGCTGTGAACCCGAAACAACAAATAATCGATCAGGTTTAGTAAAGACCTGTAAGTCCTGTAGATACTTAACCAATTGTACACGCAGCGAGTAAAGCCCTTGCTGATCACTGTAACTAAATAATTCTTCTTTATATGTGTCAATAGCTTGATTGATGCAATGCTGAAATTCAATATAGGGCATAATGCTTTTGTCTGGACCAGCTGATAAAAAATCAATAACTTGTTGGTTTGTAGTTGGTTGCTCTATGTTATTCACAACATAATAGCCACTTTTGGGTTTGGAAAAAATAAGGTGCTCCTTTTCTAATTCATTATACGCTCTTATCACTGTATTTTTACTGCAGGAAAATTGCTCAGACAGTTGTCGAACGGAAGGTAGTTTACTGCCTGCAAGGAGTGCACCATTAGCAAGCTGCTCTTTAATGTCCTCTACAACTTCTAAATATTTTGCAATCATCATCCTTCCTCCTTTATCTGTACCAGGACAGTTGGTAGAAAATTCTGTTTATTTTTGAGGTACCGCCACTTACTATGGATTATACCAGGGACAGATGGAGAGGAAAATGAAAGGATGAGAACATGCAGGATAAAAGAAAAGAAAAAATAGGTTTGCTGTTAGGATTTGTGGGCGTAATTTGCTTTAGTCTAACGTTACCCGCAACAAGTACAGCTGTACCATATTTTGGAGCGACAATTGTAGGATTGGGGAGAGCTGTCATTGCGGCGTTCATCGTAACCATTGTTTTACTTGTAAGAAAAGAAAGACTACCGACTGCTAGACAAGTTAAAAGCTTGATAATAGTATCTTTTGGGGCTGTATTAGGGTTTCCTTTACTTACATCTTGGGCAATGACAAGGTTACCAGTTTCTCACGGAGCGGTAGAATTAGCACTTTTACCTTTAGCGACTGCGGGCTTTGCTTTATTCAGAGCAGGTGAACGTCCCTCATTTAAGTTTTGGTTATCGAGTGTTATTGGGGCTATAGCCGTTATTATTTATGCTAGCTTTTTAGGCTTAGGCCAATTACATATGGCAGATCTAGCATTATTAGCAGCAGTTGTAATATTAGGTCTTAGCTATGCAGAAGGAGGACAGTTAGCGAAGGAATTAGGGAGCTGGCAGGTGATTGCTTGGGCTATTTTGATGGCGGCTCCCTTTTTTATTGTCCCTGTCATTTCCCAATTTTCCTTGGAAATGCTTCATGCTCCTCTTACAGCGTGGGTTAGCCTGTTATATTTAGCTGTTGTCAGTCAGTTTTTAGCATATGTTGCTTGGTATGGGGGAATGGCTTTAGGAGGTATTGCAAGAGTTAGTCAGATCCAATATTTACAGCCATTTTTAATGATTCTTTTTGCTACGCTATTTTTAAATGAATCCATCTCTTGGTTTACGATCGTTGTGGCAATGATTGTCGTAATTTCCGTCATTGTTGGCAAAAATACAACCATTACAAAGAAGGATGCTAAGACAGCTCAAATAAACATCATCAAAGAATAGTAGCCATTTCTTCATTGCCACATCGTTTATAATAAAGGAGGAGGTGCTATCTATGAAAATTAAATTTTTTAGTAGGGTGAATTGTCCTTTATGTGTAGAAGGGCTACAGACATTAAAGCTTGTTCAGGAAGATGTTCTATTTGATATTGAAATAATTGATATAGAGCAGGATGATCGTATACATGAAAAATATATGCTAATGATTCCGGTTGTTGAAAAAGAGGGTGTCGTCATTCAGTATGGTCATTTAGATTATGCCACGTTAATGGAGCGATTAGGCAGTTAATCTACTGAAAGTATAAAGAGTTATTAACGGTATAAATGACTTTATTATTAGCTGTCATTCTCACAATTCACAAATTGTTCAATGAAAGCGGTTTGAATTTGAACAGTTTGTGAAGACCTTCACATTAGACTTTCTTTTCCTAAAAATCGGAGTAGAATAGGTATCAAGTAAGAAGTTGTTATAAAACAGTTTAGCGAATGTATCACAAATTTTAGTGGTTGTTATATTACAAAAATGAATGATGTGAAGGGAGATTTTACAATGTGGGTTATTACAGTATTTGAGAAAAAGGACGTTCGTATTTTTGAATTTACAAATAAAACTGAAGCAACAAAAGCTTTAGAAGGTTTTAAAAAGAACGCGATTTTATCTTTCACTAAATAAGTTCAACAAAGTCTTGTAGCTGTTTTTAGAGCTATGAGGCTTTTTTTTATCCAGAACAATACAACTACTTGCACTTTAAAACAATGCATATTATAATAAAAGCATAAGTGGGACATAAAATAATTAAGTGGGTTAAAAATAAACCCACCACTATTAATTAGGGGAGTAGATAGATATGTTAACTGTTCCAGAGGCACAGCAAAGGCTACTTCCTGAAATGTATCCGCTTCTGCAAGCAAGATATCGAATATTGCAAGCCGTTCAACTTATGCAACCAATCGGGCGACGTACACTAGCTGATTCACTGAAAATGACAGAAAGAGAAATACGCAAAGAAACTGATATTTTACGTGAACAAGGGTTATTAGATGCGCAAAAGTCGGGTATGGTATGTACAGATGATGGTGAAATAGTCATTGAAAAATTAAGAGCTATCGTTTATGAATGGTCTGGTTTAACCCAGCTTGCAAAAGTGCTTGAAAGCCACTTTGGCATCCAACGTGTAGTCGTAGTTCCTGGTGATTACAATGAGGATCATACAATCCTAAGCATGCTAGGCAAAGAAGCAGCATTGCAATTTATGTCGGCTGCTTTTGATGAGCAAGTTGTAGCTGTCACTGGTGGAAAATCTGTTGCCTCACTTGCGCAGTTTTTACATCCTTTAGACGGACAAAAGGATATCACTTTTGTAGCTGCACGCGGGGGGATTGGACATGAAATGCAAATGCAGGCCAATACACTTGTTGCAACATTTGCCATGCAAATGGAAACACAATACCGTACTTTATTTTTACCAGAGCATTTAAGTGAGCAAGCTTATCAAGCGATGCTAACAGAGCCGATGGTAACAGAAATGATGGCCTTCTATGATCAAGCAGATTGCGTCATTCATGGGATTGGCTCTGCAGAGGAAATGGCGATTCGTCGTAACTCATCTCCTGAGGATTTGCGAATTCTTGAGGAAAAAGGCGCTGTGAGTGAGGCTTTCGGCTATTATTTCAATGCAGATGGAGAAATAGTACATCGTATACGCACAATTGGTATCCAGCTTGAGCAGGTACAAAACAGTGAGCAGGTCATTGCAGTTGCAGCAGGAAAACAGAAGGTCAATGCAATGCTTTCTTATTTCAAAGTAGCACCTAAGCAAACCATATTTGTAACAGATGAAGCAGCGGCCAAAGCAATTGCTGCTAAAATATCTTCTATAGAAAATAAGCATCTTGAATGATGGCAAAGTTGTAAACATGTCACTCGATCTCAGAAAGTGCTTAAGCATTTTTTGAATGAGCATAAAGTAAATTTTGATGTCTCTATTCATAGAGACAGACATCACACATTATTGGAGGAATTAACAATGGCATTAAAATTAGCGATTAATGGATTTGGACGTATTGGACGTTTAGTATTTCGTGAGGCAATGAAGCATGATGAATTTGAAGTAGTAGCCGTAAACGACTTAACAGATGCTGGTCAGCTTGCGCACTTATTGAAATATGATTCAGTACACGGTATCTATGATGCTGAAGTCAATGCAGATGAAGATTCTTTCGTAGTAAATGGTCAACGTGTAAAAGTATATGCTGAAAAAGATCCTGCCCAATTACCATGGGGCGAATTAGGCGTAGATGTAGTGCTTGAATGTACTGGTCGATTCCGTTCAATGGAAGAAGTAGGCAAGCATATTGAAGCAGGGGCGAAAAAAGCGATTCTATCGGCACCAGCAAAAGGCGCAATGCCTACATTTGTTATGGGTGTAAACCATGAGGATTATAACCCAGCAACTGATGATGTGATCTCCAATGCTTCTTGTACAACTAACTGTCTAGCACCAGTAGCTAAAGTGCTTGATGAGAAATTTGGCATTGAACGTGGTATGATGACAACAATTCACTCTTATACAAATGACCAACGAATTCTAGACTTCCCACACTCTGACCCTCGTCGTGCACGTGCTGGAGCGGTGTCTATGATTCCAACAACAACAGGTGCAGCGGTAGCTGTATCAAAAGTATTACCACAATTAAAAGGTAAGCTAGATGGTTTCTCTATGCGTGTGCCAACGCCTAACGTATCATGTGTTGACTTAGTTGTAGAGCTAAAAGCAGATGTATCGAAAGAAACAATTAATGCAGCATTAAAAGAAGCTTCTGAAAATGAATTAAAAGGCATTTTAGATTACAATGAGCTACCATTAGTATCAATTGATTATAACGGTAACCATTATTCTTCTACGGTAGATGGCCTTTCCACAATGGTGTTAGAAAACAAAATGGTGAAAGTTTTAGCTTGGTATGATAACGAAATTGGTTATTCTACTCGCTTAATGGACCTAGCTTTATACATTGCTGAACAAGGCTTAAACCATAAATAAGTATCATATTTCGACATTTTGAGTAAAAAGTGTGACATATTACTGCTTTTTATGTACAAAAAGTATAGCCTTTATAATATCGAATAGATATAATATACAAGGGTATTGGGAGTAAGGGATAACCCTTACTCCTTTTTTTCTAGATTCAGCAGAAAAACCCACCTCTATAGGTGGTGAGATGAATACACAAATTACTCTCTTGATTCATTGATGTAAAATCACCGACTGAATTAAGGTAAAAGCCTCAGCGAATGTCACAGATTTTGAAGAGGAACAAGTTCGGAAAAAATAAATACACTGAGGCGTAATTGATACATGTTGATTGCAAGACATAACAGTTAACTTTTGCTACTATAAAAACAAGTATTAGGGTTCATTATCAAAAGTTGGAGAATCATACTTACACGAGATAGTGACGCGAAAAAGTACCAAAATGACTATTGAATTTAGTAAGCATGGTGTAGAGCCAAGATGGGTAAAACACAAAAGTGTAAGACTAAAACAAACTTTGAAGGGAGTTTCTTCATGTTAAATAAGAAAACAATGAAAGATATTGATGTTAAGGGTCAACGCGTTTTTGTACGTGTAGATTTTAATGTACCAATGGCAGACGGTGCTATTACAGATGAGACGCGTATTCGTGCAGCTATTCCTACAATTGAGTATTTAGTAGAGCAGGGTGCTAAAGTTATTCTAGCTTCTCACTTAGGTCGTCCAAAAGGTGAAGTGAAAGAGGATATGCGTTTAACGGCTGTTGGCATTCGCTTAGCAGAACTAATGGGCAAGCCTGTTACGAAGCTTGATGAATCCATTGGGCAAGCGGTGGAAGAAGCCGTTGCAAACATGCAAGATGGAGACATTCTACTGCTTGAAAATGTACGCTTCCATGCTGGTGAAGAAAAAAATGATCCTACATTAGCACAGCAATTTGCTCAGCTAGCAGATATTTATGTTAATGATGCTTTTGGTGCAGCCCACCGAGCTCATGCTTCTACAGAAGGAATTGCTAAGCATATTCCAGCTGTATCTGGATTCTTAATGCAAAAGGAATTAGATGTACTAGGTAAGGCATTGTCTAACCCTGAGCATCCGTTTACAGCCATTATTGGTGGTGCCAAAGTAAAAGATAAAATTGGTGTTATTGAAAGCTTATTAGAAAAAGTAAATCACTTAATTATCGGTGGTGGTTTATCCTTTACCTTTATTAAGGCACAAGGCCACGATATCGGTAAATCATTGCTAGAGGAAGATAAAATTGAGCTAGCAAAGTCCTTTATTGAGAAGGCAAAAGCAAAAGGTGTGCAATTACATATGCCAGTCGATGCTGTTGTGGCAAATGAATTTTCACAGGATGCTGAAACACAAATCGTTGATGTAGATGCTATTCCAGCTGATTGGATGGGTCTAGATATTGGACCTAAAACGGCTGCAAACTATGCAGAAGTTATCAAAAACTCTAAATTAATCATTTGGAATGGACCAATGGGTGTCTTTGAAATGGACAAATTTGCAAACGGCACAAAAACAGTTGCTGATGCAATGGCAACAACAGCTGGCTACACAGTAATCGGTGGCGGTGATTCAGCTGCAGCAGTTGAAAAATTTGAAGTAGCAGATAAGATGGATCACATTTCTACAGGTGGTGGTGCTTCCTTAGAATTAATGGAAGGCAAAGAGCTTCCAGGGATTGTAGCACTAAACGATAAATAAGCTAATCGGAGGCAAAATGATGCGTAAACCAATTATTGCAGGTAACTGGAAAATGTTTAAAACATTTGAAGAGGCTATTCAGTTTGTAGATGCTGTACAAGAGAAACTTCCTTCCAATGACAAAGTAGATGCTGTTATTTGCGCACCAGCTCTTTACCTACCTACACTTGTGCAAGTTGCTAGTGAGTCAGAGCTGGCAATTGGTGCACAAACTATGCACTATGAAAATGAAGGTGCTTTTACGGGTGAAATTAGTCCAGCACAGCTAGCAAGTGTGGATGTTGACTATGTCATTTTAGGACACTCTGAACGTCGCGAATACTACAATGAAACAGATGAAGCGATTAATAAGAAGGTAGCAGCAGCACTTGCACATACTATCGTACCTATTATTTGCTGTGGCGAAACACTCGAAGAACGTGAAGCAGGCACAACAGAGCAAAAAGTGGCTGGTCAAATTAAAGCGGCACTTGCTGGGTTTGAAGCACAGCAAGTTGAGCATATGGTCATTGCGTATGAACCGATTTGGGCGATTGGTACTGGTAAAACGGCTACGGCAGACGATGCAAATCAAGTATGCGGAGCGATTCGAGCAGTAGTAGAAGAGCTATATAATGCTGAAACTGCGAATGCTGTGCGCATTCAATATGGTGGCAGTGTTAAGCCTGATAACATTCAGGAGCTTTTATCGAAAGAACATATTGATGGTGCTTTAGTTGGTGGAGCAAGCTTACAACCAGAATCTTATTTAACATTATTGGAGGCGGCAGCAAATGCCTAAAAAGCCAGTAGCATTAATTATTTTAGATGGCTTTGCATTTCGAGATGAAACATTCGGGAATGCAGTAGCACAGGCGAATAAACCAAATTTTGATCGATATTGGCATCAATTTCCTCATGCGACATTAACAGCTGCAGGAGAAGCCGTTGGATTACCTGAAGGACAGATGGGGAATTCTGAGGTGGGGCACTTAAATATCGGTGCAGGACGTATCGTCTATCAAAGCTTAACACGCTTAAATAAATCTATTCGTGATGGAGATTTCTTTACGAATCAAGCCTTTTTAGATGCAGTAGCACATGTGAAAGCTCATCAGTCAAAGCTACATATTATGGGCTTATTATCAGACGGTGGTGTTCATAGTCATTATGAGCATATGTTTGCACTATTAAAGCTAGCTAAACAGCAAGGATTAGAGGAAGTTTATGTACATGGCTTCTTAGATGGTCGTGATGTTGGTCCAACAACAGCATTAGACTATATCGAAGAAACGGAAAAGCAAATGGCTGAAATAGGCATAGGGCAATTTGCTTCTATTCATGGACGTTACTATGCAATGGATCGCGATAAACGTTGGGATCGTGTGGCACTGACTTACAATGTACTGGTGGATGGCGTCGGTCAAACAGCAGAAAGTGCTAAAAGTGGTGTAGCAGCATCCTATGAGCGTGAGGTAACAGATGAATTTGTCATCCCATTTAGCATTCAAGAGCATGGTGAGCCAGTAGCAACAATTGGCGATCATGATGCAGTGATTTTCTTTAACTTCCGTCCCGATCGTGCTATTCAGCTGTCAACAGTTTTTACAAATAAAGCATTCGATGGCTTTGCTATATCTGCAAATCATCCAAAGAATTTAAAATTTGTGTCCTTCACACACTATAGTGATGAAGTCAACGCACAGGTTGCTTATGAAAATGACAACTTGAAAAATACAATTGGTGAAGTATTAGCGACGAATGGGAAAACACAGTTGCGGATTGCGGAAACTGAAAAATATCCACATGTTACATTCTTTATGAGTGGTGGACGTGAGGAAAAATTCCCTGGTGAAGAACGTATTTTAATTGCTTCTCCAAAGGTGGCGACATACGATTTAAAACCTGAAATGTCTGCCTATGAGGTGACAGAAGCCTTACTTGCAGAAATTGCGGCTGAAAAATTTGATGGCATTATTCTTAACTTTGCCAACCCTGATATGGTTGGTCATAGTGGAATGCTGGAGCCAACAATTAAAGCCATTGAAGCAGTAGATGAATGCTTAGGGAAAGTAGTAGACGCACTCCTTGTAAAAGGTGGCGCAGCTATTATTACAGCTGACCATGGCAACTCTGATGAAGTGTTAACTTTAGCAGGTGAGCCAATGACAGCTCATACAACAAATCCTGTTCCAGTAATTGTGACAAAACCAAATATAATGTTAAGAAATGGTGGTATTTTAGCCGATTTAGCGCCAACCATGTTAGAATTATTAGAGGTGTCACAGCCTACTGAAATGACAGGACAATCATTAATTGAAAAAGAGGAGAATTAATTATGCCATTTATTACACAAGTTTATGCGCGCGAAGTTTTAGACTCACGTGGGAACCCAACAGTAGAGGTTGAAGTATTTACAGAATCAGGCGCATTTGGCCGCGCAATCGTACCATCAGGTGCATCAACAGGTGAATACGAAGCGGTAGAATTACGCGATGGTGACAAATCTCGTTACCTAGGCAAAGGTGTATTAAAAGCAGTTGAAAATGTAAACACAATTATTGCGGAAGAATTAGAAGGTAACTATTCTGTTCTTGATCAAGTTGTCATCGACAAAGCTTTAATCGAGCTAGATGGCACAGAAAACAAAGGCAAGCTTGGTGCCAACGCAATTCTAGGTGTATCCATGGCAGTTGCACATGCTGCGGCAGATTATTTAGATGTACCTCTTTATCAATATCTTGGTGGGTTCAATTCTAAGCAATTACCAGTACCAATGATGAACATCCTAAACGGTGGTGCTCACGCAGATAACAATGTAGACATTCAGGAATTCATGGTTATGCCTGTTGGTGCAGAATCATTCCGTCATGCATTACGTATTGGCGCTGAGATTTTCCATAGCCTAAAAGCTGTTCTAAAAGAAAAAGGTTACAACACAGCAGTAGGTGATGAAGGTGGTTTCGCACCAAACCTAGGCTCTAACGAAGAAGCAATTACAGTGATCTTAGAAGCGATTGAAAAAGCAGGCTACAAACCAGGTGACGAAGTGAAACTTGCAATGGACGTAGCATCCTCTGAACTATTCAATAAAGAAGATGGCAAATACCACTTAGATGGTGAAGGTGTTGTCAAAACTTCTGAGGAAATGGTGGATTGGTACGAAGAGTTAACAAATAAATACCCAATCATTTCAATTGAAGATGGCTTAGACGAAAACGACTGGGCTGGACACAAGCTATTAACAGACCGTATCGGCAATCGCGTACAATTAGTAGGTGATGACCTATTTGTAACAAATACGAAAAAATTATCAGCAGGTATTGAGCAAGGCGTAGGAAATGCAATTCTGATCAAAGTAAACCAAATCGGTACGTTAACTGAAACATTTGAAGCGATCGAAATGGCGAAACGTGCAGGCTACACAGCGGTTATTTCTCACCGTTCTGGTGAATCAGAAGATGCGACAATTGCTGATATTGCTGTTGCAACAAATGCTGGTCAAATTAAAACAGGTGCTCCATCACGTACAGACCGTGTAGCTAAATACAACCAACTTCTTCGTATCGAAGATCAACTTGGTTCAACAGCAGAGTATCTTGGTTTAAATTCATTCTATAACTTAAAATAAGTATTTGATTGAAGAGAAAATACTTTGAACTTAGTAATACACAGCTTTTATATTTGAACCATGTTGTACATTTAGGCTTATGTATTGCTTCAACCTCTGATTTATAAGTGTGATAAACACTTGTAGATTGGGGGTTTTTTAGTTACTTATCTAATTACAGAGTAAGCTTATTCAATTAGAACAACCGAAAGCGGTGGACATTAAGTATCTATTCATTGAAACCTATTCCAACATTCTGTTATTATTTAACCTAATTAACTAATATCAACCATTTTTACATAATGATAAAAAATTACTGAGGGGTAATAACATGAAGAGAAAAACCAAATCGGTTATTAGTATCATTGTAATATTAATTATTTTCGGTGGAGCATTTGGTTACATCAAATTCACTGAGCATATGAATAAATCTACTCCCGAGGAAGAAAAAACAATCGCTGGATATGTTGAAGTAACTTCTAAGGATGGAACTGTTCTAAAAAAAGAAAATGAATTATATCCAGATGACTTAATAGAACACAAAATGAACGAAACCATTCATAGCATGTCTCATCAGAAGGTTGAAGCGGAAATAAAATGGGGTCACGAGCAAATAACACAAGAAAAGGTTGACCGATTGTTAGCTATAGCCAAAGAAAGAAATTATAAATATAAAGAGCTTTACATTTCAATATTGGAAAGATGGTCGAAGGGTGATTTTTCAAATGCAGTTGACGACCACAATTCCATATGGGAAATGCAAGGCGGCGATGAAGATGCTTCAGGGAAAGCAATTCGTCTATTAACTCCATCTGAAGAGCAAGCTTATATTCAACACAATTTAGAATATGACTTATATTGAATACCATTTTGCGAAAGATAAATAGGCGAATTTCAAAAAATGCCTCAAAGTTAATTCAAACTTTGAGGCATTTTAACATATAAAAAAGATTAACGTGAAGCGGCACGAGCAGGCCAATAAGGTGCAGGTTTCAACATCGTAGCGCAAGAGGTAAGGAAGCTTTTTAGTGAGACAGCTACAGCAACAGAACAAATTGAAACCTCCCTTAAAACGATCACGAGTAATATTCAAGCACTTATGGAAAGCATGGAGCAAATTGAAGCAGCCTCTAATGATCAGGAAGAGCAGGTTCAACAATTTAGTGAAGCTATTGAAAAACCTAAATGAGATATAAGTGAGCAAATGGCGCTTTACATAAAAGGTCTCTTACGATAATAAGAAAAGACAGTCTACTAATATTAGACTGTCCTGACTATTGTTATGGCTGTGACCAATGCTGATCTAGTTCTTGATCGAGATAGACCCAGCCCTTCCAGGCAATATGAATCGTATCCATAATAAAGTAAGGATCATATTCATGATCTGAAAAATCAACATAGGCAACATTTGCATCCTTTAATACTTGCTCCATTTTATCGTAATACTTTTGACGACGTTCCTCAGGATAGCCATTATAATCATACCAATAGCCATTAACTGGAATGGAGACGAATAGTGGTTTGGCACCTGCATCCTTTAAAACATCGATAACTAGTTGGAAATCCTCATATTCAGGAGAGTTTGTATAATCCTCTTTTTTTCGTATATCTTTAAACTTTGAAAATTTAGCATTTACAAGTCGCTGATAGGCGCGATCTTCAATCATATAGTCGTTGGATACACGCTTCTCCCCATATGCCTCTGCATGCTGCAATTGTTGCTCAAAGCTTTGATTGGCAATGAGCTTGTCATTACTTTTTAATGCATGACCTTTACGTGGGAAAAGGGAATAATATAAATCCTTCTTTTCTAGTAACTCCTTGTGGAAACGCCCCGCGACCATGGCCATACGTCCAGTAATTGGTTTTTCCTTGCCGTTAGACATTTGATATTGGTACATGGTCTTTAAGAGGCGATCTCGTTTGACAGTATCAAATTCAAGTAGGCGCTCCATAGCTCTTTTTCGAAGGTTGGCATCCATCTCCTGATTAAAGGCTAAATCATAAGCATGTAACATGGAATAATTCGGTGAAAAGTGAAATTCACCCATGCCCTTCTCTGTAAACCACTGCGGGGAGATGATAAAGACCACTTTTTTATCCTTTAAATTCTTTTCTTGTGCTGCGAAATTCAAGAAGTGGGTAATGGACTGCATGCCTCCACGCCCAATCATAAATGTCGAATACGGAGCATCAGTTGCTCGCGTATAATTGTATGGATGGAACGGATCAAAACGGTTTAATTCCGAGGAGCCATAAAGTGGCATGGAACTAGGCTCCTGCAACATTCGCTCCTGTAAATAGGTTCCCTGAAATACAAGTGGAGACATGTTCGTTTTGGCTTGCTCCACATCCTCATTGGATATCCATGCTTTAATCCAAGCATTAGGAAAAAAGACAAAGCCAGTAAAAAGAGCAAATGCAATAAATAAAGAAAGAAAGCCTTTTTTGATCATTGTCTTTCAGCTAATTTCCCTGCTATTCGATTAGGCGTATTCCATTCTTCACGATTGAAATCAGTAATAGGGACAGAAATATTAAAACGGTTTTCAATTTCAACTAATAAATTAATTGTCCCAAACGAATCTAGTAAACCTTCTTCAAATAAATCAATATCTGGATTTTCTACAATAATTTCATCTTCACATAACTCGACTAGCATTTCTAAAACTTGTTGTTGATCCATTAATAATTCTCCTTTAGTGAACAGGCTCTTATAGCCCTTTGTTTAAAATAATGTGCCAGAAAAAATATAAAAGCCGAAGCATACAGCATGAAACGTAATGATTACACCAATAGCATGCGTCCATTTATTTTTTGGCCAACGCTTATGCTTTTTATTCCAGCGTTCAAATTTATCAAAGCTGATAATCAATAGGGCATGATAGAGTCCATAGACCACAAAGTGCCATTCCAGACCATGCCAAATACCCATTAAAAAGAATAGTAAAAAGAAGCCTATATACGAAATAGCAAATTTATTTTTTAGCCATTTTTTCTTTGTCATCCAAAGGACAAAGCGCATATAGACATAATCCCTAAACCAGAAGGAAAGGCTCATATGCCAACGATTCCAAAAATCTTTAATATTGCGGCTGGCGAAAGGGCGATTAAAGTTAATCGGTGTTTGGATACCCATTATCCGGCTCACACCAACAGCAAATGCACTGTAGCCAGCGAAATCAAAGAATAAGTAAAAGCTATACATATACATATACGCTAGCTGTCCCTGAAAGGGTGTCAAATAGTTATACGTATGGTTAGGTAAATAAATAAGCGTGTAGTTGTAAATTAAATAAGCCAAAATAAACTTATATAAAAAGCCAACAAAAATATAGTTAATGCCACTCAATAGCAGCTTTTGGTAATCCTCCGAGGAAGGTACGGTATGAAAATCCTTTGTAAAACGACGCCAACGATCAATAGGTCCCGATGATACGGTAGGAAAGAATAATAAGAAATAAACTAGCTCTACTACAGAAATTTTCTCTTTCATCAAGCCATCACGAGTTTCTAAAATCATTTGCACCGCTTTAAACGTAATGTAGGATACACCAAGGAAGCCAAATACATGATGTAACCCGAGAATCGGCAAAACCTTCACAAGAATCAGGGGTAATATGGATAAAAGCACTGCTATTATAAAAATGGTTCCGCTATTTTGCTGAAGTCGGTAACGCTGATAAGCCACAATAAGAACTACCTGAAAGACAGTAAATAATACGAGCGAGATGGTCCCATTCAATGAATGTCCGAAGATTAATGCTAAGACAATGACCGATATAAAAAGATTATAGCGTTTCGAGGATTTGCCTCGTAACCCTAGGAGGATGGTAGGTAGTAATAAAAGTCCGATGATCACAAAAAATGCTATATTTCCATAAGGCGTCATACTGTCTCCATAACCGCCAATCCTTTACGATCTACCTTACCATTTGGATTTAGTGGTAAAGCGTCCATATATTTAAACGTTTTCGGTATCATATAGGCAGGTAAGTACGCCGATAAAAGTGCCTTCAATTGCTTTGTCGTTTTGAAGGCTGCTCCTGTTAATGGCTCACGTAAAACAATATGGGCACTAAGAGAAATGATTTCCTTCTCTTTATAAACAGGTACAACAACACAACTTGAAACAGGTGGCAGGTTATTGATTTGTTTTTCAATCTCTTCAATCTCTAAACGATAGCCATGTAATTTCACTTGGAAATCCTTACGACCTGAAAAGAACAAATAACCATCCTGCTCATAGCCTATATCACCCGTTTGATAGATGCGATCGCCATCCACGATCGGGAAAGCCTTCGCTGTTAATTCAGGCGCTCCCAAATATCCTGCGCTAACGGTTGGCCCTGAAATAATAATTTCTCCATCTTCTGCTACAGAAACGTTTGGCTCCGTTCTAGGGGCAATCGGTAATTGTTCGAAGTGTGCTGCTAGCTCTTTTGTTACTTTTACATAGGATACAGCGACGGTTGTTTCTGTAGGACCATATAAATTATAAATTGTTGCCTGTGGAAAACGAAGCATTAACTCGTTACATACTGCTATCGGTAAAACCTCTCCGCAAAATAAAAAAGTATCCAATGCAGGCATGAGTTTTTGATCCCATTCTTTGTTCATCAAACACATCTTGGCAAAGGAAGGTGTAGAAGTCCATACACGAGTATTTGACATCGCTAATGAATCAAACAATGCTTTTGGATTGGCAATTTCTTGCTGTGTAATCGCATAAAGCGTGTGTCCACCAACAAGAGCTGGGTAGAGATCCATAACAGATAAATCAAAGGAATAAGGTGCTTGATTTAAAAATACGCCGTCTTGCTGTAAAGGGAAGTGTTCCTGCATCCACCTAACAAAGTGTGTTAGATTACTAGCTGTTATTTGTACCCCTTTTGGTTGACCTGTTGAACCAGAAGTGTAAATAATATAATGGATATCCTCATCTCGAACCCATGTTGCGGATGATAGGATCACGTCCTTTGAGGAGGCATCCAGAATATCATGCACTGCCATAACTGGCAGGTTCAACTGCATCTGTAATAGCTCTGTTGTCAATACTAAACCTGCTCCAGAAGCTTCTGTAATGAGCTGTAATCTTTCTGATGGTGTTGACGAATCAACAGGCACATATGGATGGCCAGCTTTTACAGCTCCGATAAACGCAACAATTTGTAGGGGGGACATATGTCCATAAATGACAATAGGCTGTTGTCTCCGCAACTTAAGCTTCATTAAATAATCGGCAAGACGATCCGATAAATGCCAAAGCTCACTATAAGTTAAGGAGGCATTGTGAGTCTGATAAGCAGTTTTTTGTGGCTGCTGGAGGGCCACACGTTCAATAGCTGCCAAAATACTTAACATATTTTAATCTCCTTTATTTAAAATTCCGTATATATAAATGGTCCGGCGTTCATATCATGGAAGCCATGTATAAGAAACAACAGTACCAAAACAATCAAATAAAACAACGTGAAGCCAATGAAGCGTAGATACTCATTATTTTTGATGGATTGCATTTGTCCACCTCCAATGAAAAAAAGTATAGGATTAAACTTTCAAAAAATAGTAATTTACTAGTTAAAAATCCTTACCTTATGTTTTTAACACTGATTTGACGGAATGTGGAGAAAAATGTTGCTGAATTAAGATGAATTCAGTAAATCATAAGATTAATTTAAGGTAAATTTAAGGTTTTGGGGGGATACGTAGAGTTTACAAATTATTGGCTGGTTTACTTATGTAAAAAAAGCACGAACATAAGGGAATAATCTCAACTTATGTTCGCGCTATTATTTTTATTTCACTTCATTAATAACTTTTTTAGATACATAAAATTCAGAGCCATTGTAGACATTGATTGTATCAAATGTATGAGTCTTTGCGGTGTTTGTTGAAGTTTGTTCATAGATCATCGTGTTTTTATTGACTGGAATTTTCACTGTAACATCTGCTTTTTGTGCAATAAATGTTGGGTTTTCTTTATCCGATAAGTCAATTTTTGTTGTAAATCCTTTTTCCGTAAATGCCTTCGTTGCAGGCACATATAATTCATTTGTTAATGTGTTTAAGTCGAAGCCCATAAAGCGTGCCATTGTATGGGCTAAATCAGTGTTTTCTACTAATCCTGTCAATTTAGAAGGACCAAATGAATATAAGAATACATCTTCACCCGTATGGCCACCTGTTGTATAACCAATGTTTGCACGATTGGCTAGCATTTTTACCATTTCATTGCCTAAGTCTTTAGCAGACTGTAATGTTTTAAGCTCGTCCTCCGTTAATGAATCTAAGCCATAAAGAGCAGCGACCTCAACTAAATTCGAGCGATCTTCTTTTAGTTGGCTTAAAGCTCCTTCAATGGTCATTGTAGCTTTTTTTAACGGGTCGATGTACGAAGAGACTGGAATGCTGGAATAGGTACTAGTAGTGTTAGCGTTCCCCATCGTAATGCCACTATTTCCATGATCAGTTACTGCTATGACTAAAGTATTACCATCTTCCTTCGCAAAATCAACCGCTTCTTTCACTGCATCATCAAATGATAAAATATCGCTAATAATACCAATAGTATCGTTGGCATGTGCAGCCCAGTCAACCTTACTACCTTCTACAAAGAGGAAGAAGCCATCCTCATCCTTTTTCAGCGTATTGATTGCTTTATTTGTCATTTCAGCAAGTGTAGGCTCAGATGCTCTTGTTTTGGCACGATCTAAATCATAAGCAAGTGCACTTGGCGCAAAGCTTCCCCAAATTTTTGAGGATTGACTATTAAATAGCTCATCGCGTGTTTTAACGAGATCATAATTTTTTTCATTCAAAACCTTGATTAAATCCTCGCCATCTTGACGAGCATTTTTCGATGTGCCTGGTGATAGTGATTCCAATCCACCGCCTAAGACAACATCAATATTTTGATAAACCTGCTGCTCTGCTATATCCCCATATTGACTTCTATTGTTGACATGGGCAGAAAAACCAGCTGGTGTAGCATGTTGAATTTCGGAAGTAGAAATTAATCCAGTGGCCTTACCTTGCTGCTTAGCTCCTTCTAGCACATTGGCTACAGGTCGGAAGGCATCTTCCTTAGCGATTTGCGTTAATCCAGGGGAGTTGATCACAGAGGGCAGCACACCTATATATTTATCGTTCGATTTATGCCCAGTTGCTAATGCTGTCGCAGCAGGCGCGGAATCGGTAATGGCAGATTCAGCAGAATATGTGCGCATAGCACCCGATAAAATTTCATCCATTGCTAGGCTTTCACCTTTATACCAGCGAGAAAGGGTGACAGCATTATTACTGCTACCATCCATCACAAGCATAATGACATTCGTCGGTTTCTTTACTTCGGCTGCATGTACCTCTTGCTGTGGGATACTAACTGCGGATAAAGTCACTGCACTTGCTAAGAACAATGAAGTCCATTTTTTTGCGTATTTCATGATTTTCCTCCTTTAGGTGAATTCAATTGTAAGTGTAAAGGAATGGTGTAAAGCTAGCGTTAAAGGTTTGTTAATGGAATATGGTAATTATGTAAATATTGGGGAAGGAAAGAATCTGTGTAAATGTCACACAGATTCTTTTGGGGCATTACAAATTTTCCTGATGTTGTGCGCCATCAATTGTTTCATAATATAAAATGTCTTCTTCAATGTACAAATTGAGGACTTCATCTTCAAATAAGACTTCTTCGGAGCCGTCCTGGACATTAATTTTTGTTAAATAACCGGCATTGTCATAGTCACTGCAATAAATGGAATCATCATAAGTAGCTAAATAATAGCATGCCGTTTCTGTAATTTGATTGTTTTCATTTGTGTCTAAATTATAGGAATAGACCATATTATCATTGATACTATTATAATAAATCACATCATCCACAGTATTGGCATACCACATATCATGCATAAAATCATAATTGTTATTTGTAGCAGTAAAATAATTTTCATTTACCCATAAATGATCTTGGCTTAGTTTTTCATCACTGACTAAAAAGTATTCATAGGAAATCGCATAAGGCTCCGCTGAATCCACGTCATTCCACGTTGTATCAAGATGATACCAATTGCCATCGATACTGACTAAATTCCAAGCATGCAGCTGATCCTCACTATAGCCATATACGTATTTAGCTTCTACATCCGATGCTAATAGTAGGCGATAAGCTAGTAGAGCATAGGCTTGACATACCGCAGTTTCCTCGTCTATCAGCTCAAAAACCGTTTGTCCCTCAGTAGAGCCTTGTTCTGTATAAGTGGCTAACTGTACGACCGTATCATTAATGATTTTAGCACGTTCAAAATCTGTCATATCTGTAGTAATATACTGGTCAGCAAAAGCCTCTACATATTGATCGACCTTTTGCTCCTTTTTGGCATCTGTTAAGTAATCAATCGACAACTCTACCAAATAGCCATCCTCGGTTTCCCAAGCCGTCCATTCATAAGTAAGAAAATAACCAGCTGTATAGGGATCAACGAAAGAAAGCAGGCTATTTAAGTCATTCAGCTGCACCTCAAAATCTTCGAAGTGTAGCTTCCCGGTATAAGGGACTTCAAAGTGCTGTTCAAACTTTGCTACTTGTTTTTCGACTTTTTTAGTGAATTGTAGTAAGGCAGGATCTTCCTTAAATAATGAGGTTGAAAAAAGATCATTAGGTGAAAAAGAGGCAGATAACGCTTTACTTTCTGGCTTTTTCATATCATTCTCTGTTTCTTCTGCTAAGGTCGTAGTTGTTACATCCTCTTCCTCAAGAAGTAGGTCAATGGCCTTTGAGCATGCAGTAAGAAACGGAATCATGCAGCATAGCACAAGCAGCGCTGCTATTTTTTTATTCATTTTCCCACCCTCCAAAAAAATTCATTTTTGCCATTATAATTTAATTTATAGGGAGTGACATCCACAAATAGTAGCATAAGTCGACAAGGATGGAAGCATGAGGCGGAAATTTTCCAGCAAAACATAAAGCGAAGTTTGTCATCGTAACCTTTTTTTGTTATAATGTAGTCTGTTGTGATGTTTCAAAGTTCGGGAGGTGCAGTGAATGCATACAGTAGTATTAGTTTCATTAGTTATCGTATCATTAGCGTTAATCGTTGTGGTATTACTTCAATCTAGTAAAAGTGCAGGCTTATCAGGTGCCATCTCGGGTGGAGCTGAGCAACTATTTGGAAAGCAAAAAGCACGTGGTATGGATTTAATCCTTCACCGTGCAACAATTGTGTTAGCTATAGTGTTCTTTTTATTAGCAATCGCTATTACAAAAATCTAATAGTTGAAGATATATCGCCTAACCGAATTGGTTGGGCGTTTTCTTTTATCATTGTTAAATGGTAAATTCTCTCTCTGGAGTAATAAATGAATGGTAATGCAATAACCAATGTCATCCGCTGGGCATCATTGAGATGACGAGAATGGGTATAGTATGTATAAGTGTTTTAGAATGAAGGAGTGCTTACAGTGAACAAATCATTATCACAGCCATTTTTCTTTCAGGCAGGACCACGTGCTGTTTTATTATTACACGGCTTCACAGGAAGCTCTGCAGACGTACGAATGCTTGGTAGATTTTTAGAGAAAAAAGGGTATACTACATTAGCACCTCACTATAAAGGTCACGGTGTGGAACCAGAAGAACTAATCACAACAGGTCCAGCAGACTGGTGGCAGGATGTTATTGCCGCCTACAAACAGTTACAGGATGCTGGCTATCAGGAAATAGCCGTTGCTGGCCTTTCATTAGGCGGTGTTATGGCATTAAACGTTGCATTAAATAATCCTGTTAAAGGAATTGTGACAATGTGTGCCCCTATGACAATGCGTACAACCGACGTTATGTTTGAGGGTGTCTTGAAATATGCAAGGGACTATAAAAAGTTCCAAGGGAAACAGGAAGAGCAAATTGAAGCTGAAGTTGCAAGCATTGCTGACAAAGGCATGCCATCTCTACAGCAGCTACGAGAATTTATAGCTCGCACTCGTCAAGAAATTGACATGATTTACGCGCCTATTTTCGTCGTACAAGCTACAAATGATGAAGTAATAGAGACAGAATCTGCCAACATTATATATAATCAAACTGAGTCACTTGAAAAGCACATCAAGTGGTATGAAAACTCAAAACATGTTATTACATTAGATCAAGAAAAAGATCAATTACATGAGGACATTTATCGCTTTTTAGAAAGCCTAAATTGGGCACAATAATTATAAATAGGATTTTCTCATGAAGGAGGGAATATGTATGAAAGATCAAAAAGATACACTACAAAGTCGTTTACTCGATTTTTTCAGCAAAGATGATTATAAACCACTAACCGTCGGTGAAATCGAGGATGAATTCGGCTTTGAGGATGCGGAGGAGTTCAAGGAGCTTGTGAAAACACTTGTCCGCATGGAGGGGCAGGGCTTAGTTGTACGCTCTCGCTCCAATCGCTATGGCCTACCAGAGCGTATGAATTTGCTAAGAGGTAAATTTATCGGACATGCGAAGGGCTTTGGCTTCGTGACACCTGATGTCGAGGGCATGGATGATGTGTTCATTCCGCCGCATGAAATTAACGGTGCCATTAACGGAGACATCGTTCTGATTCGTGTTTTAAAGGAATCATTTGGTGATCGACGTGAGGGTACGGTTACAAAGGTCGTTGAGCGCGGTCAAACAAGCTTTGTCGGCACATTTCAGGCTAACCGTGGCTTCGGCTTTGTTGTCCTAGACGATAAAAAGCTACCAATGGATATCTTTATTGCCAAAGGAGATACATTAGGAGCTGTCGATGGACATAAGGTTGTTGTTGAGGTAGCAACATGGCCAGAGGATTTAAAATCCGCTACAGGCTATATTACAAAAATTTTAGGGCATAAAAATGATCCAGGTGTGGACATTTTATCCATTTTATATAAGCATGACATTCCACCTGAATTCCCTGATGAAGTCATTGCTGCTGCACAGCGCGTGCCCGATGAAATTACCGAGGCCGATTTAGTAGGTCGTCGTGATTTACGTCATGAAACGATTGTGACAATTGATGGGGCAGATGCAAAGGATTTAGATGATGCTGTAACCGTAACAAAAAATGTAGATGGTACGTATAAGCTTGGCGTACATATTGCAGACGTAAGTTATTATGTAACGCAAGGCTCAGTCATTGACATTGAAGCTTACGATCGTGCGACAAGTGTTTATTTAACAGACCGTGTCATTCCAATGATTCCACATCGCTTATCAAACGGCATTTGTTCATTAAATCCACAGGTTGACCGTTTAACACTATCCTGTGAAATGATTATTGATGCGAATGGTAATGTGGTTGCACACGAAATTTTCCAAAGTGTCATTAAAACGACTGAGCGTATGACGTATAAGGACGTTTACAAGATTTTAGAGGAGCAGGATGAGGCACTAATTGAACGCTATGAGCCACTTGTTCCAATGTTTAAAAACATGGCTGAGCTATCTGGTATTTTACGCCGTAAACGCGAAATGCGAGGAGCCATTGACTTTGACTTCAAAGAATCCAAGGTGATCGTAAACGAAGAAGGATGGCCAGTTGATATTGAATTACGTGAACGAACAGTAGCGGAGAAATTAATTGAAGACTTCATGCTAGCTGCCAATGAAACAGTGGCAGAGCACTTCCACTGGATGAATGTACCGTTTCTATACCGTATTCACGAAGATCCAAAGCCTGAAAAGCTTCAACGCTTCTTTGAATTTGTCACGAACTTCGGTATTTTAATTAAAGGTACTGGTAATACCGTTCATCCTAAGGCATTACAGGATGTATTGAAGGCAATTGAAGGGATGCCAGAGGAGCCTGTTATTTCAACGATGCTCTTACGTTCCATGCAGCAGGCGAAGTACTATCCTGAAAGTCTTGGACACTTTGGCTTATCAACGGATTTCTATACACACTTCACATCACCAATTCGTCGTTATCCTGACTTAGTTGTACACCGTTTAATTCGTACGTATTTAATTAACAAGGATACATCGAGAGAAACCGTTGCACAGTGGAGTATGGCAATGGATGAAATTGCTGACCATACATCTGAGCGTGAACGTCGTGCTGTTGATGCAGAACGTGATACAGACGCACTGAAAAAAGCACAATATATGTCCGACAAAATTGGCGAAGAATTCGAAGGAATTGTTTCATCCATTACAAACTTCGGTATTTTCGTGGAGCTACCAAACACCATCGAAGGACTTGTCCATATTAGCAATATGACAGATGATTACTACCGCTTCGATGATCGTCAAATGATTATGATCGGTGAACGAACTAATCGCCAATTCCGTATTGGTGATGAAGTGACAGTTCGTGTGGCAAATGTCATTATTGAGGAGTCATCCATTGACTTTGAAATCGTTGGAATGGTAACTTCATATGGACGAACACGCAAAGCAGCACCAACTGTTATCCATGCACGTAAAAATTACAGCGATAACAAAGGTGGACGCAGTCGCCGAAGCACACGCAGTGATGAGGAAAAAGGCGGACGTAGTGGCAATCGTAGAGGCGGTCGTCAAGAGGATGACCGTGGAACTCGTAGCTCATCATCAAAGCAAGGTGAACGACGCGAAAGCGACCGTGATCCACGTGGACGCCGCAAAGATGACTCAAGCCCAGGTCCTAAAAAACGCGTGAAACAAAAGCAAAAGTTCTATGAGGGCATTGCCAAAAAAGGCAAAAAGAAAAAAACAAAACGTAAATAAGCCTAAGCGAAAGTATCCATTGAAAGGGTGCTTTCGCTTAAGCTCAACCTTTTAAGTAGAGGGTGAAAGATATGGCAAAAGGTTCTGGTAAAGTATTAGCACAAAACAAAAAAGCAGGCCACGACTACTTCATTGAAGAAACAATCGAAGCAGGCATGGTCCTAACAGGTACAGAAATCAAATCCATCCGTGCAGGCAAAGTCCAACTGAAAGACTCCTTTGTCCGCGTCCGTAATGGCGAAGCATGGATCAACAATATGCACGTTAGCGCATTCGAACAAGGCAACCGTTTCAACCACGATCCACTACGCACCCGCAAGCTGTTGCTCCACAAAAAGCAAATCGGCGAGCTAGTCGGTGCCGTAAAACGTGACGGCTACACAATCGTTCCACTGAAAATGTACATCAAGGATGGCTACGCCAAGCTCCTAATTGGCATCGGTAAAGGGAAAAAAGACTACGACAAGCGCAACGACATGCGCAAAAAAGAAGCCAAACGCGAGATGGAACGTGCCTTCAAGGCAAAAAATCAATTTTAATAGATTTGGAGAAAGCTCACTGCGAATAGCGGTGAGTTTTTTCGTTGTTGGGTGGGGCGAGTGAGTGTGGCGGATAGAATGGCGAAAGTGACGGATAGAGGTTGAAAAGTGGTGGATAGCATTGCAAAAGTGATGGATAGCAGACTTAATCTGACGGATAGTATTTATAGCTAAGCCAATTTTTTCTATTAAAGCGGTACACTTGAACTCTCTCTCATTTTGTTTTATAATATGTATTACTGATTGCCAGATTTCATGGAAGCGTACTTTTAAGCTCCCACCGTACTAGAAGCAATTCTAGCTCTTTGTTTGAACGAGGCCAAGCCGCTTCGCTTCATATTCAAGGGGACGTTACGGATTCGACAGGGATGGTTCAAGCTTTGGTCGCGCGTCGGAGGGCTCGGCTCCGTCATCAACGACAGTTATATAATAACTGGCAAACAACAAAACTTAGCTTTCGCAGCGTAAGCTCGTAAGCGCTCTGCCTCTCTATCGCCCATGTAGAGAACGTGGGGCCCAACTTTAGTGGGATACGGTCGATGGTGCCACATGAGTCATCGGCAAGAGATTTCCAGGTTAGCGTACAGGACGCCTGTTTGTCGGCATAATGTTACGTGAATCGTAAATAGGCAAACTACACGCGTAGAAGCTGAAGTATTGGAGTTTCTGGACGCGGGTTCGACTCCCGCCGTCTCCATACAGTGAAATGTACTGAATTTCATGGAGTGTCACAAATGTTGATTTATCAACGTTTGTGGCACTTTTTAATGCCTTTGAGTTGTCCTGAATTGGACTGAAACCTTATTAAAAACCTTATTAACCTTTGTTAATCCTTTGTTAGAAAATTAATCGCTATCAGGCTCATGTAGAAAGTTTGTAAATTTATCGATTGTTTCTGCTTTCGCTTTTTTCGTAACGTGAGCATAGACATCTAATGTTGTTTTTACATCTCTATGACCAAGTCTGTATTGTACTTCTTTAATGGTTGCCCCTGCTTCAAATAGTAAGGAACAGTGGGTATGACGTAAACCATGTGCTGTAATGTAATCAAGATCATACTTTTGAAGAAATGATGAAAGCCATTGGACGGTTTTATTTGGATCTTGTAACACATTATGTTCATTTGGAAATACTAGTTGCTTTTTAGTAGTTGTATTAAAACCTTTTTCTTTATAAATTTCCGTCTGTTCACTCTTCCATAGTTTAAAAAGACTCATCGTTTTATCATCAGCTTTAATTGTTCGAGACTCACCATTTTTGGTAGGGCCTAAATATAATCCAGATTCCCCACGTTTTACAGCTTTAGTGATTCGGATTTCTTGCGACTCAAAATCAATATCTTTCCATTGAAGTGCAAAAGCTTCACCTTTACGCATCCCTGTAAATGCAAGAAGATGAAAGACAGTAGTCCGTTTTAAATTGTTATCTTGCTCTAGGCAATTTAAGAATTGAATCAATTGTTCAAGTGAATAGAAGTTCTCAAACTCTTCATCCTCATCATCTAAGCTGATTTTTGATTTGATAATGGGCATTTCTACAAGCTCAAAGGGGTTTTTATCGATTAGACCATGTTTGATTGCGTATTTCATGACTAACGCAGCATAATTTTTAACCATACGAAAACGCTGGAGCTTCTTTGCCCATTGATTTACATGCTTTTGGCAAATGGCTGCATCAATTTTGGCAATCTTATAGTCACCAAACATCGGCAAAATATGATTTTTAAAAATCCGCTTCGTTTTTAACAATGTACTGTCTTCAACTGTATTTTCGTAATGTTTCATCCATAATTCATAAACGTCACGATATGATTCAACGGCCTGTTTACGAAAAGTACCATTACGAATTTCTTGCTGGATTTGAATAAGGGCTTCTTTAGCTTCTTTTTTCGTTTTAAATCCACTTCGGGTTGTCGTTTGTTCTTTACCAGTTAAAGGATCTACACCGACGTACACGTGAAATTTGTATCTCGTTTCTTTGTTTTTGAGTTGGTAACTTTTAATAGTTGTCATATATTCCTCCAGTCTTTTGCTTACGGAGACATAGAGGTGTAGCAAAATTTACTACAATTTAAGCTTAGTTGATGGAATTAGCTTTGGCAAAGAAGAGAATAGCAAAAAAATAACCGCTTGGGAGTAATTTGATACTCCATAGCGGTTCATCTGATTTTTTACTGATTTATTTTTATTTAGAATTAGATCTTTCAATTTCTAACTCTAATTTAAATTCATCAAGTAAATAAAGATCATAGCAAAGCATTAATAGTTGTTCCTTAGTAATTTCTCGAATATTATCTTGTTTTAATCCTTTATTATAAATTTCGTTTTCTTTTAAAAATTATTGAATGTCATGGTCCTTATAATAGTTAATTAAAGACTGCAGAGTATTCTGTTTTATTGTATTAGTCACATGTAAGTAATATTTTCCAGTAGTGTTTTTAGACACTACATGGCCAAGTCTATTTTGAATTCCAGCAAAATCTGCACTAGCTTCGGCTAAATGTGTTGCATGAGTATGTCTTAAACCATGCACAGTAATAAACTTGATATTCAATTTCTCAATTGCCTCTATAAGCTGTTCGTTTGGATAATACGAATTTAAGAAGCTATTAACAGAGTTATTAAAAATTAATTGGTCAGATGGTTTATTAAGTTTGATTCCAAGCTGAGTTAATCGTAAAACTTGGTCTTGTTTCCATTGCTTTAGAATATCTATTGTAACATCGTCAAGTAAAATGTTACGGCTAACTTTTGGTTTAGGAAGACCAACATTATTTCCGTTATTATGTTTGGAATAAGAATATGCCTCACGAATAGCAAGTGTCTTCTTTTTAAAATTAATATCTGACCATGTTAATACCAATAGTTCACCTTTACGAATGCCTGTAAACATCAGTACGCGTAATAATGCCTGCACCATTGTATCTAGAGAAGCTAAATGAGAGTTTAGCAGTTTAAAGTCTTCAACATCGAGATAATTATCACTAATTTCATGCACGGATTCTTTAGGGATTTTAGCGGTACTGAATGGATTTGAGTTAATGTATTCATAACGTACTGCTGTGTTCATAACATCCGCTGCATAATTAATAATATGATGAAAATACTTTAGTTTTTTTGAAAGTTGCGAAGCAAATTGTTCACAATGACGAACAGTAATTTTAGAAACTTTCAGGTGTCCAAAGAATGGTAGAATGTGATTTTTAATATAGCCTTCCGTTTTTGAATAAGTACTCATAACAACCCCAGAATCTTTATAAGTCACCTCCCACTCTTCATACACATCTGAAAACGTTTTTCGCAAATCTTCTGGTTTTTGGCCGTTGTTAAATTCATACTTTAGTCTATCAATTGCTACTTGAGCTGCTTTGAGTGATGGGAATTTGCTACGAGTTACAATTTTATCTTTTCCTGTATACGAATCGACGCCCAAATAAACTGTGAAACGATAGTATTTAGAACCGTCTTTTAAATGATATTCCTTAATTGCTGGATGATATTTTGATTTATTTGTCATATTAATTTACCCCCGATTTTTTGTTAAATAGTATGATTATTCATAAATTCATCTAATGCGGTCTTAGAAACTCTACGGATTCTCCCGATTTCTACAATTTCTAAACCAATTGTTTGAAAAGTTCTTAAAGTTTTATATGAGACATTTAAATAGGCAGCAGCTGTCTTTAAATCCATCCACTCACCTTTAAAATTGTTTGTTTCTACTGTTTCCTCTATTGTATTTTTACTTGGCATTAATATATCTCCCTTCAGTTCATGATGATTTGTGTGCTTGCAAGCATAAAACATAATAGCTACTGTTCTCGGATATTCGAATAGCATTTTAAAAAAATTAAAAGGTTTTTTGAAAGACTTGAACTATTAGCTAAGCGAATGTGCAATTATAATAGCTTGTGATTCTCAATATTCAAATAGCGTTTCAAAAGAAAATTAAAAGGTTTTTTGAAAGACTTGAACCATTTGCTAAGCGAATGTGCAAATATAATAGCGTGTAAATTTTAATATTCGAATAGCATTTTCAAAAAAAGTAGAATTTAATTTTTATGGTAGTGAGATACATAGAGTGGAAGGTGGAATAATTCAGAGGATATATTTAAGAAACTATTATTTAATTTAATATTGTAAAAAGGACTTTCAAACTCTCATTTCCGCTATTGTGATAACCGTTCTACAATAGAAGTATGCTAGCTAGCTCAATAAAACTTGAAGGAATGATAGTTATGAATAATGAAATCTTACAAATTAATCCCGTGGAACGAGTGGAAGTACATGCGGTCCTATTAGATCAAAGTACTAAAGCAGAATATAAGTACCTGCAAACTTGTTATATTGAAAGTAAGACAAAACGTATGTATGAAGAAAATCTTAAAAAAATCAATTACCGCGCATTGTTAACAGAAATGCAGGATAAAATTGAAAACGCGTTTGATGCATATTTAGAATCAGAAGAAGGGAAAAGCAGTAAGTACTCTCATATAAACGACAGAAATAAACGAATTTTAGTAGATGAACAATATTCAATCATCTCAAATACAATTAAGCAAGAATATAAATCAAAACTAGATGTGTTACGTGAAAAATGCAAAGTTAATATAAAAGAAGAAGTATTTTCTTACCTGTCAATTGAAGTGGGGGATATCGTTTACAGTATTGATAGTAGCCAGTTAACAGAAGAAGAAGTAAAAAATATGTTGTCTTCCTTAGCTAAAGAATGGAGTGAAGAATTAATTTTAACTCACGTGATTTCTTCTTATGAGGTTGAAACTAAAATCTTATTATCTAATGGTAAAGTGATAGAAAACTTTTATATTGGTTCAACGTTTCGATAATAACATATTATAATTTTTACTATCGGAATATATAGGAACTTGTGTGCTAAACGTTTGTTCGCTCCAAAAGTTAACTTTTTGGTCTAAGTTCAGTGATTTTGCAGAAAAGTTAGATCGGGTTCGGAAAATATATAAAAAGGTTATAAATGTCTGAATCAAAATGTACATTTTGCTTGTCTAAGCATGTACACTTTCGCTTTAAATGTGTTTCACTATACATGTTTATGAATAATTAAAACTTGACATGGAGACCTCTACTAGCATTATTGGTCAGCCAAAAGCCTGCAATTACAAGGGCTGGCTGACCAAACATGCTCGCCTATCCAAGTAAAGTTGTAATATACTGTGGGAATAAAAAATGTACTCGGTTAAACGAGCGTTATTGTACATTTGAATAATCGCATATACAAAAGGTTAGGTCTAGTACGGAAAAAATGTAAAAAGGTTAGGTTTAGTACGGAAAAAATGTAAAAAGGTAAGGTTTAGTACGGAGAAAATGTAAAAAGGTTAGGTTTAGTTCGGAAAAAATGTAAAAAGGTAAGGTTTAGTTCGGAAAAAATGTAAAAAGGTAAGGTTTAGTTCGGAAAAAATGTAAAAAGGTATGGTCTAGTTCGGAAAAGATGTAAAAAGGTTAGGTCTAGAACGGAAAAAATGTAAAAAGGTTAGGTCTAGTTCGGAAAAAATGTAAAAAGGTAAGGTTTAGTACGGAGAAAATGTAAAAAGGTTAGGTCTAGTAGGGGATAAATGTAAAAAGGTTAGGTCTAGTTCGGAAAAAATGTAAAAAGGTTAGGTCTAGTTCGGAAAAAATGTAAAAAGGTTAGGTTTAGTTCGGAAAAAGTGTAAAAAGGTTAGGTCTAGTTTGGAAAAGATGTAAAAAGGTTAGGTCTGGTTCGGAAAAAAAGTAAAAAGTCAGTCTATTTCGGAAAAAATGTAAAAAAATTAGGTCTAGTACGGGAAATATGTAAAAAGATCAGAATTCGGTTATAAGGATGTTTTTAATAGAAGTGATGACCGATATACGTCATGTGAAGATATTCTGTTTAATGTTTAATAAAGCGTTTGTTATTCTACATGACTATGCGAATATAAGAACCAAGCCTTGCAGATAAGGATGTTTTTCGCCGCGCCCAAAAAACTAAATTCTTTGCAAATACTGCGGGAGACATAATTTATACTCATTCTCATACTTTATTAAGTGAAAACAGACATAGACTTTTCAAATGTCCTCAAATTTGGGGTGAAATAAAAGCCGTATTTCAAATGTCCTCAAATTTGGGATGAAATAAAAGCCGTATTTCAAATGTCCTCAAATTTAGGGCGAAATAAAAGCCAAATTTCAAATGTCTTCATTTTAAGGTCTAATTAGCTACTACTTTTTTTATATGTCTTCATTTGTGGTGTAAGTTAACCAATACTTAAAAAAGTAACTTCTTTTCTCCTTATTCCCCCTACATATTTTCAGGGATATTTTTATTAATTAGCTTTCTCGTCCCATTTTTGAGGACATATTTAGATTACTTTTTCAAATGAACTCATTTTTGATGCAAGTTAACCAATAATTAATAAGAGTGACTTTTTTTACTTCTTATTCTCTACATATTATTAGGGTAATTTTATTATTAGCTTTTTCATCCCATTTTTGAGGACATATTAAGAGTGATATATCAAAACGTGAAATTGAAGTATGACTAGAAAATATCCCTAAAATTTCTTAGAAGATGCATATTTCCAAATTTTATATAACTAATTGAATATTACTAATAGATTCATACTTAGAATGTTTAAGAAACTAGAAGTTTGAAGGCAAATAATGAAGTTCTATTGGCTCAACGTTTGAATAATAAACTAATAATTTCTTTCGACTTCTAATAAGGAAAAAGCAGTGGATTCAGAATTGAAATGCCCACTGTTTTTAATATATTATCTACTAGATTCCAGTATTGAATGTCTCAGAAAATCATAAAAATTATAATAATCTAATTCACTTACTTCAGTGACTGCATAATAAAACAAATGTTTATTATTGTTTATATCTAGTTCTTCGTCTAAATACAGGACATCTACTAATTTTAAAGTTATTGGTTTCCAAACAGCATAGATATAGCTAGAATCATAAGAGGAATACAATTCTTTTTTCCTTTTTTCTATTTCTTCTTCGTTTTCTAGAAAGATTAAATGGTTCACATTAGTTTCAGCATCAAAGATTTCCGTGATGTGTGCTAATGTATACTCACCCGTAAAATCAAGTCCCCAAAATGTGTATAACCCTTCGCCTTTCCATCGTATTTCTAATACAACATCTTCGGCATCTTCATAGTAGTACGCATCTTCTTCGTAATAATTTTTCTTTTCCACTTATTAATTAAAAACTGCATTGCCAGTACTTTAAGTTCCTCTTCAGTAGATACAAAAAACATCCCTTGTATATTTTCTTCATTTACTTCTAACATTTCTTCATATAGTGCTTTATATTGTGCGATTGTTAAATTCATTTTCCTATTTTCAATCCTTTCGAATTTTAAATATTATAATAGAAGGATTTTTTAATTCGAAGGGGAGAAGATGATTAAATATTAATATTTATATTTATTCAGGATGTGTAGGAAGAAATGTCCTAAACATTTGGTCTCTCCCACTTAGAACAGGCAATAATAGTTTCGGTGTTAATTCTATAAGGAATTTAATTTTAATTTAAAAAGAATTCAAAATACCCTTTACAAGAATTTGTGTAAGTGTTATATTATATACACAGAGGTAATCAACAAAGAAAATGCATAACTAAAAAGGAGGTAATGGCGAAATGAGTACAGTTCTTATAATTGGTGGATTTAATCAAAAGGGCTATGAAGTAATGGGTAAGAAAAAAGGAAATATGGATATCTTATTTCATAATGGTATAATAAAAAGACAAAGTACTTCAGTATTTGAAAAGTTGGTTAAGAAAGCTGATTGCGTAGTTTTGATTCAATCAGCTTGTTCTCATAATACCATGTGGGAAGTGAAAAAACTTTCTAAGAAGTACTCGGTTCCCGTTGCTTATCCAAGAAATCGTGGGCTTTCTGAAGTGATCAATTCTGCAGTTGAATTATTAAATAATAAAGTCTCTTTTTTTGCCTCATAATAAAAAAGGAATTCAAAATACTTTAACAAGATATTTAGGGGGAGTAAAATATGGTGGTAAATACAATGGAATTTGTAAATGAATTAGAGAGTCAATTTAGTAAAAAAGAAATCGATTTTACTTTAATCAGTGAAGTAGGGAAAATACACTCTATTTATGCAGCAATGGAGATAGAAAAATATAAAGGTTCACTTTCAAAAGTTGCGACAAGAGAAGATGTAAAAAATGCTGGGAGTGCTGTGAAAAGTACACTTAATGAACTTTATCTTGAGATGGAAAAACTTGAACCATCTTTATTGGGAGTATTTATAAACGATTCATTTTTAATGATAGATGAGAAGGATCTTTACAAACTAGTTGTTTTATTTGAAAGATACGGTCTAACAAAAGATGAATACCAAAGTAAAGAAATAATTGTTTCGTTTTTCAATAACATTTTAAAAGAATTCATTAACGAAGCAAAGGGCTTTGAAATTACACCTGACGGATTAATTCAGTTAATGGTTGAATCAATAAAACCTCTACATGGCAGTATTTATGACGGTACAGCAGGAATAGCCAATATACTCGTTCAAGCTTATGGGAACGCAACAAATAATAATGAAAAAGTAACTGTATTTGGGCAGGAATTGAATCCAGAGCTATTTGTACTTGGTAAACTAAATTTATTTTTAAATCAAATTCTCCCAGTACAGGGTAATCTTCATTATGGTGATACGATTCGAGATCCAAAGTGGATAGAAAATGGGCGTACGCAGCAATTTGATTATGTATTAATGAATTATCCTTTCGGAGTGAGAGACTGGGGCTATGAATTTGCTGTGAATGACCCTTATGGAAGATTTGAATTATATGATATACCTTCTAAAGCTCATGGTGACTACGCTTTTATTCTACACGCACTTGCTTCATTAAAGAATACTGGAAAAGCTGCTTTAGTTGTGCCATTTGGAACCCTCGTAAGGGGAGCTGCAGAAAGAAAAATTCGTTCAATTTTATTAAAAGATGATGTAATTGAAAGTATTATTGCCTTACCTTCTAATTTATTTGTTGGAACAGGGATACAAGTTGCTCTTCTAATTTTAAATAAAAATAAGCCGAATGAGAAAAAGGGGAAAGTACAATTTATCAATGCTGAAGGAGATTATGAACGAACAAGAACACAAAAATTCTTAATGCCAGAACATGTAGATAGAATCGTTGATGTATTAGAGCGTTTCGAGAATATCGAAAGATATTCAAGAATAGTTGCAGTGGAAGAAATCGAAGAGAATCAGTTTGATTTAAATCCTTCATTATACTTTGTAAATATCGAGCTTGAGACCGAATTCGGTAAGGTTTTATTTAATCGAAAAAAATATGAAACAGAAACGGAAAATCTTGTTCCAATCAGAGAGATTGCAGATGTAATACGAGGTGTTAATCTACCAAGTCGTAGACAAATCGAGAATGCTGATGGTGAGTTATATCCTGTTATTCAAATTCGTGACATTGAAGATGGAGAAATTCAATTCAAAAATATAGATAAGTTTCCTATCCAGCCCAGAGATATAGAACGCGTAACGGCAAAACCCGGAGATATTCTTGTATCTAGTAGAGGGACTCAACAAAAAATCGCTATTGTACCTAAAAATACGGAACAAGTTCTCGTATCGAGTATGTTTATAATTATTCGATTGTCATCCGATAAGGTAAATCCGTTGTATGTAAAAAGGATTTTAGAAAGTCCGGTAGGTCAGTACTTTTTTGAGGTAAATCAAAGTGGTACGGTTGTGACAGTTTTAACACCTAATGACATTAAAACAATTGAGATTCCTTTGTTATCAATTGATCAACAATCTGAATTTATAAGCGAACTAGAAAAAGCAGATGACATCATCCGTAAAGCGCATGAAGAAAGAAAGAACCTATACTTTTCTGCTTATCAAAATGTAGGTTTTGGATCGGCTATTCGTAAAAATTAGGGAAGGATGACTTTTATGAATAAAAGAAATCTGTTGGAATTAAGAGATAGCATACGTAGAAGAGGTTTTTGGGTAGATATTTTGGATAGCGAATTAGTACTAGATTCATGGTATTCCAAGTCCAACTTTGAAGAACTAGTAAGTTTATTAAATCACCTTCAATTGTCTATTGAGGTTGGTGAAAAGGGAATTCGAGTGAATTCGGATTCCTTAACATCCAACTTGTTAAAGCAAATTGAGACAACATCAAAGGAAGATATGATGCATAATGATCCAACAATTCTAATACCAGCTTTGTGGAAATATAACGAACGAAATGATTTGTCAATTTTAGATTTAGACTACGGAATTGCAATCTTAGTATTTGCGTTAAATAAAATTGGATTTCAAACTTCCATGAGCTGTGATGGACATGGAAGAATTGAACCCAATATGTGGTTTAATCACCAGCAATATATTGAAGAAATGAGTAATCTTTTGTTCGTAACCTCAAAAGAAAATAGTTTTGCATATGATTGGGAAGTGAAAAATGAAAGAGTAGGTTTTACTTTAACTGCTAGAAAAAGGTTAGCTAAAGATAATTGGGATGTATGTAAGATTCAAGATGATGTCTTAGCTCTTACAAAATCATTTCTTAAATTAAGGGAAACTTCGATGAATTAAATAGGAGAAAATGACTGTCTTAGTAAGTTGAACTGATATAATACAATTAGATATTGTTAAATTATTACATTGTTTAGTTAATTAAGTTTGGAGGTGACCCATAATGATTTTCTATGAATATTTAACCTCACCTAAAACCACGGAGCAATTGGTAAATATTGCAAAAGAGCATGGACTAGATTGGAATGAAAACCAAGTTGAACTTTATAGTTTACTGGACCCAAATATTTATCAAATTGATTCGGGAAAATGGACAGTTAAAGTTGATGATCGTCGTATAATTATAAAAGAAGCAATTGAAAGAGCATTAGAAAATCGTCCAATGACTAAAATTGATCCTAATATTATTGCTGAATTACCGAATGATATGATTGTGTCCCATAATGAAGTAATTGAAGTAGCTGTTAGTACTGGACGTTATGAATCGCCAAGAGAAAATATTATCCGAATGAAACGAAAATAAGGGAGGAACCCGTAATGAAGGCAGTAATTGAAGAATTAAAAGAACAACTTATGATGAAAGGGTATGTTTCATTTTCTGAACCAGAAACCCATGAAGAGGATGGAACAACAATTGTTCTTGCAACTGGTGATGACAAAATTGTTTATGTGAAAGTTTTTGAAAAAGATGCAAATTTATCTTTTGAAGTACAAGATGCGGCTTTAATAGAAGCACAATACCATGAGGATGCCCCGGATTTTATTTGGGCAACAAATGGTGAAATTAATTATTATGCAGACTGTATTGAATCAGATCCTCTTGCAGAAATTCCAGCTGTTATTGATGTAACTAGAAAAGAAAAGCGACAACTTTCGAAACAGGATGAATGGTCAAGAAAAATGTATTCTACTCTTCAAAAACGTTTTGATGATTTGCATGAACGTTTATATGGACCGGGTGGGGCTGATAACATCAGTAGTACAAACGAAGCTATAGATGAACTTAGTAAATTGCTATTCATGGAGACATTCCGCTTGTATCACCCCGATTACGTATTAAGAGAAGGGAAAAATACGGGACTACGAATTTTTGATATTTTGAAACATCAATACATTAAAGAGAATGGAAAAGAAGCTGTTAGACAAATTCGAGATGCTTTTAAAGAAATAAAAAATCATGAAGATTATGTTGCTGTCAATGATCTTGGTGAAGAATGTTTTATCTTTAGTGAGGATGAATATATTCGATTGGAAAACCCGGCGAATTTTATCGCAGCTTTTGAAACTTTTCAAGAACTTGATTACTTTGAAGATGAGAATGGAAATAGTGTAAAAGCGACTTTAAAGAATGTCAGTTCGGATATACTAGGGCGTTTATTTGATGTACTAATGCGTGGTAAATATGACAATAAAATTGGTCAGGCTACTTACTTAACTCCTAGACAGGTAACAGAAGCAATGATTGAGATGGTAATGCATGATTTAACAGAGAATCCAAAAGAAGCCGCAAAATTAATATCCGTTGATGAAAAAGGGCTACCAACATTTAGAATGGGAGACATCACTTGTGGTTCCGGCGGATTTTTAATTAAAGGTTATGAAGCAGTAAAAAAATATATGCTTTCTCAGTTTACTGGAACAATGAAAGAAAAAATGGAAAAACATTTTGAACAAATGAAAGAACACAGTTTTGTTGGGGCAGATAAAACTAGAAACATGGTTCTTAAAGCTCGTTTAAATATGGCAATGCATGGGTTACCAAAAGCACCAATATTTTGGGTTACTGATTCATTAATGACTGAATCATTAAGACCTGAAAGTTTTGATTTGATTGTAACAAACCCTCCGTTTGGGTCTGGTTCAGTTTCTAATAAAACGGATGAAGGAAAAGATATTATTAGACATTTTAGTACTGGGATTGATGAAACAGGTAAACCGAAAAAAGATGGTATTTGCTTAGGTTCGAAGCCAAATGCTAAAGGAATATGGAAAGAAGTCAATTCTACAGATCAAGCTATTCTTTTTATTGACCGCAACTTACAATTACTAAGACCCGGTGGGCAACTTATTATTGTCCTACCAGATGGAATTTTAAGTAACTCAGGTTATAAACACGTGCGTGAATATTTAATGGGGAAGAAAAATGAAGTAACAGGTGAATTTGAAGGTGGTAGAGCAATTGTTAAAGCAGTTGTGTCACTTCCAACTGTCACATTTCAATTATCAGGTACAGGGGCAAAAACTTCATTCTTATATATTAAGAAAAAAGAACATGAGAATGAAAAACAAGGACCTGTTTTTATGTCGGTAGCAGACGAAATAGGCTTTGATGTTAGGAATAAAGTAGAAGTTCAGTTGGGTAATGATCGAAATGACTTATTAAAAATTGTGGATGTATATAAAAAAGGTATTACTAATTAATTTAATTAGTTAGGTTTAGGGGGGATTAATATGGATGTGAATAATAAAATTATTAATGAATTACCTGCGATTGTATGGATTGGTACTAAGGCACTTGAAGAAAGATTAGACTCATATTATTATAACCCAACATTTATTAAACAATATACTCAAATGATTAATGGAAATGTTGGCGTAATCGGTGAACATTTTAATGTGACCAAGTTATCAGGATTTGAATATACTAAGTATTTTACCGATGAAGCATTAAAAAATGGCGAAATTATTGCTATAACGAGTCAAAATGTTGGAGATTGTAATCTAGACATTAAAGAAGAAAAAACAATGAAAATTCCTAGTAAGCTTCATAATGAACTTACTAGATCACAATTAAATTATAATGATGTAGTTTTATCATATACAGGTCATTACAGACGCGCCGCATTAATTTTAGAAAATATTAATCAAAAACTACACTTAGGTCCAAACGTATGTAAATTGTCTCCAAAGAATTCTAATGTTGATAGTGCTTTTTTATGCGTATACTTGAATTCCTATACAGGTCAAGTCTATATGGATCGTGAAAAGACAATATCAGCTCAACCTACAGTTAATATGGACAGAATTAGAAATATTCAGTTTCCATTACCTAATATTAAAATTCAAAATTACATTGGAAATAAAATTAGAAAAGCGGAAAAGTTACGTGAAGAAGCCAAGAGTTTCATTAGTGATGCTGAAGCAATATTGGCTAAAGAATTAGAATTTGAAGATGGAAATATGCTTTTTAAGGGTCACGCAGGTAAATTGAAAACAGATTCAGAATATAAAACAAATTATAATTACGTACCAACTGAGTATATTTTTGAACGCTTAGATGCTAAGGCGTATCATTCAGAACTTTTAGATACACTTAAAAAGGTTGATAAATTTAAAACAGAAAAATTAATGAACTTACTTCTATCATATGACACAGGAATGTCACAGTTAAATTACTCAGAAGAGGGGGTTGGAGTGGTATCCACTGGAACAATTAATAATGAATTTTTAGGAGAAATTGAAAAGTATACACTCGATTCAATCCCAGATGATAAATTCCTTTCATCTGAAGACGTGCTGTTAACAATGTACGGGGCAACTTCAATTGGGAAAGTGGATGTTTTAAATAAAGATTTGAAAAATGCTACTTTTGACTACACATTATTACGAATGAAATTTAAAGAGGATTATCCGCCATATTTTATGTCTTTAATTCTAAGAACAAAGCTAATTCAAATTCAAATCAAATATTCTATAAATAGTGGTGGTGGGACTAACTTTTTAAATCGCCAATCAGTATTAGAACTAAAAATTCCAATAGTACCTCTAGAAATACGTAAGAAGGTGAATGACTTAATAAAAAATGCAAATAAAAATGCTATAGAAGCTAATGAACTAATATTATCCGCAAAGAACGATATTGAAACTCTAATTAAAGGGGATTTGGATGAATCTGTTATCAAAAATGTCTTGTAATGGGGGGGCGGCTTTTTGGACGAAAAGATCAATTATAAATTATTAAAACGGTTATATGACTACGGTGAAATAGAGTATCATCATTTAATGTCATTTCTAAAGCACCAACATATACTTGAACTGAAACATGATAGATACATTATTACAAACAATTGGATTTCTTATGGTCATAGATTCGGGTCTGAACAGGATTATTTATTATCCCTCTTCTGTTTTGAGGAAGACTATCAAAAATATTTAGTAGAAGTCGCTCTTTTAACAGCTATAAAGATGAGTGAGACAGAGGATTTAGAAGGAATCGAAACTTTTGTAAGGAACTTAACAAAGCTTTCTGCCTATGCTATTTCTGTATTAGCAGATATTAAAGAGGATAGTCATTTTTTAATTGCGCGATTGTATAATCGATTAAAACTAAAAGAACACCAGTTTCAAGATCTCAATAGGTTTATCTTTGATGGTCCTCCACACTATCAACGCGTAATGTATTATTTAACGCATGTTCAAGCATATAAGCATGAAAATGTGATAGAAGATATAGAACTTGGAAAGAAAATAGATGATCAGTGGGGAAAAGGGAGGAAGATTTCAACTAATCTGTCCCTTACTCCTTTGAAAGAAAGACCATTGTATATGTTAGTACCTTTCATTCCTGAACGTAAGATAGATCAGCCGCAATTTCAACAACTCTTTACTTACCCGTGGAAGTTATTTGTATTTATTTGTTGTATCGTACGTGAGCATTTTGAAGCACAAGGAGTACAGGCTATTCGCTTTCAAGCAATAGGAGATGAAGTAGACGTTTTATTAACATCTAGTAATCATCAGCAATATCGCTATGGAGCTTTTGATGAGTTTGCAATTGAATTTTGTAAGGTAAGCAAGTATCAGTTATTTCCTTATGAAATAAAAAATTTACAAACCATTTTTAAGGATCTGAAAGAACATAAATTATTGGCAATAGTAGATGGAGAATACCGTTTACCCTCGGAGGTAGAGGATGTAATTTATAATAACAATATTTATATACCGCTCATCGCTGAGAGTAAACAACTAAGAAGTAGAATAGAGCAATGGATTGATGGATTGAGGGAAAAATAATGAAACACATTCGCCTATCAATTGAACGCTTCTGGATTGAATCGGGGAATTTTGAATTATGGTGTGAACATTTATCTCGAATTCCCAAAAAAACAGAAGCTAAATCAATGAAGGAAATAGCAGCAAAATACCTAAACAAAGATGTGGTTGAAAAGGACAAAAAATTAGACCGTTCAAAAGAGTTATTCGGATTACTTGGCTATGAGTATTTTGAAGGTACGGCTCAATTTGAAATTAAAGGTGTCTACTTGCTAGAAAGAAAAGAGGGTTATTTACATTTAACTGAGGATGCACAAAACCTTGTAACTTCCTATCAAAATAATAACGGATGGGAACTGAGATTAGCTAAACAGTTACTTCGTTTCTCGCCAAGAGTTAGAGTAATCATTCATCTACTTTTAAATGGTGGTTATTTTAAAACAGGTGGTACTTCCATAGATTTTATTGGAAAATGGAAACTTGAAAAAGAAGGTATGTCATATCATCCATTCGCCAGTAATCCTCAAAAAAATGATATGAATCGTTTACTAGAGACGTTTAAAGTTCCAGCATTAGGTAGTGAGTGGATAAAGATTTTAGGAGAGATGGAAATTGAATTAGAAGAAGGTTGGTCTTTTATTGGCTCAGGCGGAAAAGAACCAGCCATTAACAATCTAACAGCTTTTATGCGTTCTCCAATGCAATTATTTGATTATCTTGATTGGTTTTATGAAGTGGAAGTTGGAAAAGTTATATTGAATCAAAGAAAAATAGCTACTGATATTGATGATTTAGATTCATTATTTACTATTTGTGAAACAGAGACAGTAGATGAATTAGGTACTTTAAAAGAGAATATTCATTTATTTTCAGATAATCGAGGTTTTTTCCCTCTTGAACCTGTTTTGGAACAAGTATTAAAAAAACATTATCCAACTTGGGAAAAAGATCTATCTAAATTTGTTGATTTTTATGTAACAAATGGTATGCACAAAGGACTATTTACTATAGTCGCACATGAATCCGGTCAACCTCGTCATGGTAGGGGGTATCTGGGAAAAAGAGAGTATCAGTTATTAAAACTTGATATTCATCGATAAGGAGTGTTGAATTCATGAATAAATCAATTTGGTTAAAAGATGGTGTATCTACCTTTCCTATTGTACAGCCTATGGTAGGACAGCATGAATTTTATAAAGCTTATCAAAACTTTTTAAGTGATATTAAAGAAGCGCCGATGTCTCGTATTTTTACTTTAATTGCCAAATGGGGTATCGGTAAATCAAGAATTGCTTATGAACTTATAAGTGAAGTTCTTGGTAATGATAAAGGTTGGACAATCCGAAATAGTGAAGGAGAATTACAAACAGTTCGTCTCTTAAAAGAAGATTTTGGAGATCGAATTTTGCCGGTTTATATTCGTTATGAACAAATGAATGAAGACTACCTATATGGTGAGAATTGGGTGGGGTATGGTGCTTATATATCTTTATCTAAATTAGCAAACGATAAACCTGAATCGACTATACAAGGAAATATAATAAAACATCTACAAAGTAATTTGCTTCCACTTGGTTTCTCTCCGGAAAAGTTAGGTGAGATCATAGAAAAAGGTCAACATTCTCCAGAAAAATTGCTAGAAGATATTCAATTATTAGACAAACTTGTTAAAGATGGTATGAAGTATCTGAGCAAATTCGCCATTGATCACCTACATATTATTGTGGATGAAGTGGAATCTGAATATGAATTGTTTCAAGATGGTATTTATGAAAATAGCGAAGAACGTAAAAAGAAATTGGATGGGGAAGCTATAAAAGTAATAACATCCGCTATTAAACATGAAGATAGTCGTTCTAGACACCCTAATGTTTCGTTCTTATTATTATGTTCTCCTGCAATTGGTGATCAAATCCGCTCTCTTGAAGCGTTAGATCGCCGTGGAGATAAGTTAGAGATAACACAGAATTCATATGCAGATATTTCTGATTATATTGAATCATTACAAAAGCAAGGAAAAGTACGTCAGTATCCTGAAGGTTTAGTTGAAGCAGCATATACGATAGCAGCAGGAAACTTCGGGTGGCTAAATGTTGTAATGGCTCATTGCGATCAGTATTTGGACAGTCAACCTGATACAGATGTAGGTCAGATACTAATTGATTTAGCTAATTCTGTACCTCGTTTTAAAGACAGTTTAATTGATATTTCGCAGCTTGAATATATTGATTCGGATCCTGTTTATCAACCATTGATTAAAAAGGCTTTATTACGTCAATTACCTGTTCCGAAACATACGTATTCAGAACAAGAGCAACAAGTATTATTAACTGCAAAACATATTGAAGGTATTGCACTATTTAGGGAATTTGTAGCAATTCCTCTTACAAAGAATGATCTTGGATTTTATCTTGTTAATAATAAGTATCGTTCAGACGCGAATCATTTATTTGTAAATGAAACAACAGGTGAATCGTTTAATTTAGACGTTTTAATTCGTAGTTTAGAAACATTTTCTATTAATGCTCCAGAAAACTATTTTATTATCGGTAAAGAAAGAGAAACTTTTCTTGCACAAGTAAGAACCCTATATCCGAAAGATGAAGTAGTAGATGCAGCAGAGATTTTATTTGGTTATTTAGAACAAAAAGTCGAGCAAGCACTACAAGAAACATATATCGGACCCAATTTCACATTCCTTGAACGTTTAAATCGTCGATATGCTGTTCAAACGGGTATTGCAAACTATTTATTAATAGAGGAAAAAGATCAAGAATTACAGGAACTATTAAAAGAGCGTAAAAAGGATTATGGAAAAGATATAGAGAGAACAGTTTTAGGATTTATTCGGGCTATAGAACAAGATTATCCTGATGATATACAAATACTTAAAATTAAAGGACAGTTTTGTGGCTTTAGGGCGCATGTTGGAAGCAATATTCATTTAGGAATTCATCCTAAAAAAGTAGTAGATGTTATTTGGTCAAGCCGTTTAGAAAAATTAAGCGACCTAACTGAAAGTAATCTACTAGATATTGGTGTACATCCAATATTTATTTTATCTCCTACTGCGGACACAGAAAATGATATTTCCAAATTCAAACGTGATTATCCGCTTGCGGGTAGGTGTATAATCTTTTTCCAAGTTACAAATTTGCAGAAAAATGTTTTAGAAGTACTATCGGTTGATCGGGATGTCATGGATATACGTCTAGTTGAAAATCAGTTAACGACACCTTTTAGATCTAAAATCCGTGCGTTACGTGATGAAATAGTTAATAAAGCTAGAATATGGTTCGAACAAATAGATCAATCAGGATACGTATTAAGACCAATTATCTTTACAAAATCAGAAGAAGATAATTTACCTTTGTTAGCTGAAGGATATAAAAAAATGTTAATTAATAACGCAACATCTATAGAAATTGGTATTAAACAAGAAATTAAGTTTTCAGAAAGTGAAGATTATAATCGGTTTTGCCAAGTTTTAAAAGCTACTGAAGTAAGAGCCAAGCTTGAAAAAGATGGTTATAAAGGTGCAAATTTGTTTATTAAAACCAGTGAAGACGACTATGAAGTTCAAGTTCCTCTAACCTTCACTACTTTGTTGAGCTATATTGGAAATACGCGTCGAGTGTTAAAGGATATTCAAGAAAAATTCTTCTTTAGTTCGGCTGAATTAACAAAACCGAATAAAATAGTAGAACAATGGATTTTCTTTTTACAGAACTTGAAAGTAATTGAATTACAGAATGGTAATCATATACAAAATGTTATGAAACAAACTTTACAGTACCAACGTGATAAAGTCCAAAAATGGCGTGATGAAGAATACGATAAACTAGTTGATGAATTTAAAGAAACTATTGATAAAAACAGATTAGGAATTTTAAAAGATGATAAATATCGTAGTCGTTTAGATATTATTGATGAAACATTAAATGAAATCAATATCTCTTCATTACAAGCTGATACCGTAAATCCAATTATTACATGGAGAGAACAATTAAAATTGCTTCAAATCTTCCATGAAGAATGCAACTTTATATATGATGAAGAGCAATGGAATTCATTGCAATTTAACGAGCGAATGATTAGTAATTTAAATATTTCAGATCAAAATATGCCGATATGGAGAAAGTTGAGACTAGTTCAATTATTCCATGATTATGTTTCAACTTTGCAAAAGAATATACTTTCCAAGTTAAATGAAAAACTAGAATTCATAAAACAAAATAGCTTATATAAAGACTATTTATTACCTATAGTTCCATTTACTAATGCATTAGAACGCTATCAAACAGAAATATTATATGCAAAAGATTATATTAAATCTTCAAAACGTGAAACGATGGTAAAACAATCAGATAGTTTAGCACATCTTTTATGGTTAGCAATGTATAAAGAAGCTATTGAAAGATTAAACACGATAATTAACGAAATCGGATTAATTAAAGATGGTCAAAACACTGTAGAATGGAAAGGTCATAATGGAATTGTTGGACGATATGAAGAAGTATACGGCAAATTTAAGCAAATAGTTGATAATTTCGTAGAAAATAAATCTAAGGTAAAAAAATGGCTAACTTATTTTGAATCTGCACCATCGGAAATAAAGCAAAGAGTAAAATTTGATGATTTAGAGATATCTAATAATGAAATAGAAACATTTTTAAATTTAGGATTTGATCAGCAAATTGACGATTACTATTTAGCACACAAAAAAGACGCTCTTCCATTAATTCAGTTTGCAGAAGGCTTATTAAAAGAACAAAACAGTAAAGTAGTAACTTTAATTGCAATGCTTCAGCAAATAGAGAGTTCAATGAGAAAAATTCGAAATGAACACTATGACCAAGAACTAATTGATACCGTAAATTATATATATCGATTACAAAATAAGATACCTTATGAAGCAGAAGTAAGTATAGCTATCCAAGAAGATAGTTATGAAAAAACAATTGAAAACATAGTAAGGAAAATGGAGCAATTAGATCAGGATGGTCGTCAGTTTTTTTCTAATAAGAATGCCAAATTTGTTCGTTTTGAATTTTTTAAAGAAGTTGTTAATAGCAACGCAGATATTGATTGGGGTAGTTATCCTAGAGAGAAAGAAGAACTGGAGAACTTCGGATTAATAAAAACTAAAGTGGTGCTATTATGATGTACATCCAAATCATTAAAGAGTTTTCCAATAGAACCGAATATAAGGTGTTAAAAGACTGGGCAAGTGTAGATGAACGGAATATAAATGAATTAAATGAAGGGGTTTGTGTTGTTCCGGCGATTATATTGCTAAAATTATCCGAAACAGAACTTCAGACCTTAAATAAATGGTGGAAACAATGGGGAAATCAACTCATTGTTTTTCCTCCTTTTCATCAAATTGACATTGCTTCATTGCTACAATTAAATGTATGTCTAACGGTAGAAGAAGTAGAAACTCAATCATTTAATAATATTCCGGTTATGGAAGTATTTAAAACTAATGTTAGGCCAAAATGGCGGACAACTAATAGTGAAATAATAGCTTTAGATTATTATGAAAATTCCGGAACTGGATGTGTCACTTTAACCACGTTACCCTTACTAGATTATCGATTATTGTCTCATCGTACAGTTTGTACAGAATTGTTTTATGAATTAATAAATGAAAATGATATTGAAGAATCAGTTGTACCAGCTGAAAGATCTGTTATTTTTAGTCCTATTCATGCTTTCATACTAATTCTTGCAGCTTCAAGGGTATTAGATACTACGATTTTAAATGAACAAATTAAAAAATACTTTAACCAAAACATACCGCAACAAACTTTAACGGAAATGTTTCAGCAATTAATTAATGAAAAATTCCTAGAATCATCTTGTGTCTTAACAAGTTCAGGAGAAGAATATTTAAAACTAAATAGATATCAAGCATTTGTTCGGGAGATTAAGAGATGGGGGAATAATGATGGAGAATGGAGATAAACGTGATATAACCATCACAAATAGCTTAGTAGCGAAAATACAGTTGGGATTACCTAGTACAGTTGCAAAGCTCGGATCTAAAATGCGTTTTATTGATCAAATTGCTCCAAAACTCCGAAATAGTGGTGTCATACGACCAATAATAAAGAAAGTTCCTTTAACTTTAAATGCAACGGGCATCGCAACTGCTAGTAAGACTATACCTGCTTTTGGAGGACTTCTATATAGTGCTGGAGCGTTACGTCAGGACTTATCCATTCAAGAGGGGGTAATTTATCAAACTTTTCAGGATAGTTTGGTTGATATCGATGAAGCAGACGATATTGATATAACTAAAAAACTAAAATTTGTTCATATTAAACAAATGTATGATTTATTGGAAGAGTTATTATATGAATCGCATAAACCAGAGTTAGTGATTGTGGATACACCCTTAATATTAGAGAGAAGTGATGAACCATTAGAATCGCACGTAAATCTTCATTATGATTATGTTTCATGTAGGGAAAGAATTGAGCAATTCTGGAAAGAACATAAGAATGATATTTATCCTTTTAATCCTAATGGAGTCAAGGTTGTTTCGGTTAGTTCTAAACGCTTTGGATCAATATTTTATGGTTTAACATCTGACCTAACAGAAAAATACTTAATTGATAAAATAGATACTGATAAACTTACAGAGTTTAATATGTCCTTCAATAAAATTAAACAAGTAGGAATCAAAAAATTGTTACATGGAGTATTAACAAGAAGAACTAGGACAGCTGCTTATGAATACGACCTATTAACTTCCAATAATCGATTAGAGCCTCAATTTGTAAGAGATTTGGGTGTTATAAATTTTCATTTCCGTGCAGGAATGCAAACAATGCCATTATTAGTGGAAATAATAGGGCATACAGGAGATTGGAATACAAATTCAATAGATGAGTTAACATCTGATCTAATTTCATTATTTACAATCGATCAGTTAAAAGCTTTACCATTACCACTTTGGTATGCAAGTCATGGATTAAAACCGATTAAAACTGGTACAATTATTCATTATTATAAAGCACAAGCACAACAAATGATTAAAAATGAAGAAGTTGAAAATATATGGACTGAGGAAGTCGATTTGTTTGGAGAGGATAATGTATGACTCAAGAAAAATATATAGGAAAATTGATTGGAAATACGGGAAATCCCAATGAATTAAAAATGATTCTTCATGATAGCTTTGTTGCAAGACGAGGGGAGTTTGTAAAAATATCTCATCAAGAGCGGTTAGATGAGGAAGTAACCTATGTTCTTGGACGAATAACATCCATATCAAGAAGTAACATTCTATATAACAGTGAAATGGGTAACGATTTAAATGAAATAGAATTATTACCGGGGGTACAAATGACTGGGGAAACCTTATTTGGTACTATTGACCTTGTAGGTTACAAAGAGGAAAATACTGGTCAAATTCGTATACCAAGAAGGCCACTTGATCCGGGTAGTAAGGTTTTAGGTGTAGACTATGAATTTTTAGCGAAATTTTATCAGTTTGATGAGAATAGAAGTATTGCTATTGGTAATTTAATTGGATATGAGCGTGGAGAAAATATCGTACCTGTTTATATGGATGTTAACAAACTAGTAACAGAACACTTAGCAGTTTTAGCTATGACTGGATCGGGAAAATCATACACTGTTGGACGAATTATTGAAAGATTAGTTGCTCAAATGAATGGAACTGTTGTTGTTTTTGATACACATGGTGAGTACGGGAAAGCGTTCGAAAAGGGAACTATTCACTTTAATAATGAATTAAGTCATATTGAGGACCAAAAAGAAAAAGATAGTATCTTTTTTATTCAAGAAAGATTAAAAAGATTACAGGAAGCCGGGGGAGGAATCAAAGTCTATACTCCACAAATGGAGGAATTTGATTATAAATACTCAGATAAGAATAGCCACCTTGCATTACAGTTTGATCGTTTTGAAATGGATGATTTTGAAGAAATTTTACCGGGTCTTACAGAACCGCAACAACGTGTGCTTGATGTTGCACTCCGCTATTGGAAATTCAAATATCCGCATCCACCAAGAGATATAAATGATCTTAGAGAATTACTATCTGGAGATTTAGAAGAACTAAAGAATTGGGACGATCTTTCGGATGCTGAATCACGCGCTTTAAATGGTAGAAGTGCTGCTGTTGCATCAATGAAATTAAAACGAGTTATAAATGAGGCAAAGAGTTTTTATACGAAAGCAATTGGTGAGCCGACTGATATATACAACTTAATAGGTGAGATGAATGAGAAAAATGGTCGATTAGTAATTATTGACTTACAAGGTATTTCGGATGATGCAAAACAAATTGTAACTGCTCTTGTATCTAGTGAAATTATGCGTGCAGCTGCTGATAAACAACGTTCAATACGTCCTTGTTTTTTAGTTTATGAGGAAGGTCATAACTACGCACCTGCAGGTACACCGACTATTTCTAAAAAAATAATTAAGAAAATAGCGGCTGAAGGTCGAAAATTTGGAGTTGGTTTTGCGATTGTTTCTCAGCGTCCTTCAAAATTAGATGCGGATGTAACATCTCAGTGCAATACTATAATAACAATGCGTTTGAAAAACCCAGATGATCAACGCTTCATCACAAAAACATCGGATATGCTTACAAAAGCGGATATTGATGAGCTGCCAACACTCTCAACAGGAGAAGCTCTACTTACTGGGCGTTCAATACCTGCACCGTTATTAGTTAAAGTTGGTACGAAGGCACTTGTTCATGGTGGTCAATCACCAGAGGTTGTAAAAGAGTGGGGCATATTTAATGACTAAAGAAGAAATAAAAGACTGGATTATTCATGAATTTAAAAATGGTTATATAAGACATACTTGGTTTCCGATGCTAACAACTAGAGGTATGCGGGATTATTCAGAAACAGTTCATTCTACCGGTTTAAACTATATTACTGAAATGGGAAGGCAATTAGATGGATATACGGCTCTGTCTGAATATCCTGTATATCCAGTTCATGAAAAATTCAGTCATTCTCTAACACGTGAAGTGCGACCTGATTCCATTTGGTATGATAAAGATAGTTTAAAACCAGTGTTAGTTTCTGAGTTCGAAAGATTTGAGAATTCTAAAGCTAAAAATGATAAATTGAGAGAAAAAATAGAAAACTTATTAATTGCCTATCATCAATTAGGTGGGGATATCCCAATTATATTATTTGTTTATTGGTCGTACAATGGAATTATACCGAGAGATATTGAAAAGTATATTTCTATTTTTGATGAAGGATTTCGTCTCCCAAATGGCACATATATAAATGGAATTAATTCTTTTATAAGCGATTACTTAGTTTTTCAAGCTGTTGCTCAAGGTGGGAAAGAGAGATTAACAATTAATCAATGGATTCAGGTGAAATGATATGGTTCGTAAGCGCTATATTTTAGATTTAAAGAAGGATATGGAATTAGCGAATAAATATGTTTTGCAGGAGTATGTTAATGAAGGGACATTTGGGCAAATATGGAGAGCGATTCGATGTGAAGATAGTGAAACAGTTGCTTTAAAGATTCCAAAAAGCCAAGAAAAAGGGGATAAAGTTTTAGCTGAGGGATTGAAGTTAAAGGGTTTAGTTCATCCTAATCTTATACAAATATACGATATGGGCCGAATTGACGGGTATTTTGTTATAGAGATGGAGTATTTTGCGGGTCATCCGTTATCACATGAGATGACAGATAATGGACTATCTTCATTACGCACATTTGATACTGTTTATGAAATATTTGAAAAGATATTGAATGGATTAGAATTTATGCACAAGTTAAAGGTAGTTCATGGTGATATTAAACCGGATAATATACTGATTAAGAATAAAGAAGTGAAAATTACCGATTTTGGGACAAGTCGTTTGATTGAAGACATCTTTGTTAGGACAATTGATGGAGTGGGTACTTACGCATACATTGCTCCGGAAGTAGTTAATTCAAAAGAACGTTATTTAAACTCTGATATCTATTCGCTTGGTGTAATCCTTTATCAATTTTTAACTGGGAAAACACCGCATGATACATTTTTAGATGTTATTCATAATAAACCTTTTCCACGTCCAAGAGAATTAAATAAGTCTATTCATGAAAAAATGGAACAAGTGATTATGAAGGCATTAGAACGTAATCCTAAAATCCGATATCAAACTGTTCATGATTTTCGATATGAGTTTAAACAAGCTGTTCAAAAACAACTTCAACAAGATACAACTGAGAGGTACGTACCTAAAACTACCCTTGTTGAAAAACGTGATGCTCTTGAGTTAGCAATAACAAATTGTAAATTAGGGAAATTTAAACTTGCTGAGAAGATTCTTCAGAATGAGATTGCTAATGGACATGTTTTTCCCGATTTGCTTCTCCAATTATCTTATATATACTTTAAAACGGATCGACGATTTGAAGCACTCAAGATGTTAAACGATATATCTACGAATGAAATTGAAGAAGCAAGAAGAGAAAACTTATTATTTTCATTAGAGGAATTAAAAGCAAGAATCTTATTCTCTTTAAAAAAATATGAAGAAGCCCTGCAGATATATCAACGATTGGTGCAACAAAAACCTGATAGCGTGGATTATCGATATCGATTAGCATCTTGTTATGGCCTATGTAACAAGGAAGATCAGGCGATAACTCTTTTAGAAGAAATAAATCATAATACACCGGGTATTTGGATTGTTGTTAAAAAATTAGGTCAAGCATATGAACAAAAAAAAGAATTTGAAAAAGCAAGAGGATATTATAAATATGCTCTTCGGTTAAAACCAGACGATCAGTCTGTAAAAGATAAATTGGCGAGGTTTGAATTTTATTTGTAAATATAAATATAAAATTTATTGAAATCCTGATAGTCATTTTATATCTCTTATAGTCAGGAGCAACCATACTAATTATTTCCTAGACCTACTTTTGAATTCTATAGTTATTTCTTACATCCTCTAATTGCTCCCAATAATTCTAATTACAATTAAAGAGAGGGAAGTATATTTATGATCAGTGGCTTTGAGCAAAGTTTAATAAAAGTTCAAGATACTACAATAAACATTATTAAGCTTCATTTAGATGGTAAGTCATATAATGAGATATCTTCTGATTTAAAAATATCACAAGAAGTGATTTTGGAAATAATAGAAAAGTTCGAAACAATTGAGTAAAAATAACTATTGAACGTTTTACAACAATGCGATTATTTTTAAATTTATAACCTATGAAAGCAATCCTAAACCAACCTCTAAGTTCCCATTGAAATTTCTATATTTTTTAAAGGTAACTTTGGGGTTTCAGACTTATAATAGTCGGCGAAAAAGGGTCAGTTTAGTTATCGATAAATACAGTAATACCAACTGTTCTATCACTTCAGGTATATGAAGTCGTTCATACCCTTAATTGGGTATAGTTTAGTGTACCCAATTAAGGGTATGAAACTGGATAATAAATCTCAAGCTTATTATGTTCCAAAGTTATAGGTATTACAAAAATAGATGAACCCAACCTAGTTTAATTATCAATGCCCTTCTTACTTGAACTTTTATTTCGAATAAGAATATTAAAAATTTTAGTTGTAAAGTACGCCTAATTAGTGACAAATTCTACAGAAGGTGATTTTGTGCGAAAAGTACTTGTAAACAAAGTACGTTGCAAAAAGTGTAATGATATCATCGAATCAAAATATAATAATGATTTTCGCAGATGCAACTGCGGTAGCATTTTTATTGACGGTGGGACAGATTTTCAACGTTTTGGCTGGGGAATGAATCAAAACGATGAAAAATCAGAGCTAGACGATTATATTGATTTTAGTTACTCGGTTTATTCTGAATGATTAGAAAATGATTGCTAAAAATATTCTCATAATGTGTCATATGCATTGCAATTTAGTGCTTTTAATTTGTTGTGTTATCGATGCTGATCATGAAAAGAAATATCTTTTAAAAATCAATATTAGTTACTATTGTTAGAGACCATTAATCGTATCTATTAAAATTTACTTTACTAAAAAGTGTTTTACCATAGAGGGACCAATATATTTTATAGTGACTATTATTCGTATCTAATAGTTTGGTCAACTCAAAACATCTAAGGTTTTTTGAAGTGAATCCAGTTTGGAAACTAATAATAGATACCTTTATTAGTAACTATAATTAGATACGGTATTTGGCTGATAAATCACATAATGAGTAATATATTTAAACAGTATTTCTGTAAGGGGGTCCGCTGAGCTATGTATTCAGACGAGACATTTTACGAAAGTGTTGATAATTTTAGTACCAATGATTTAGACACACTAGATGAAATGTTAAATGAATTAAAAGAGAAAGCACCTTTTATAAATTGGTCTACTCATTGGCATGATTACGAAACGCTTAGTGGAGAATTGACAGCATATGTAACTTTAGATGTTCCTGTTGATCAATCAAATGAAGCAACTGAAATATATGAGATGTTTAACTCGGGAGAAGACATTAGTGGTTATATTAGAATGTCTAAATATCCAGATATATTTGTTTATGTAGATAACCAGTGGGTATTAGATAGAAAAATACAGGATTTTATTTCCTTATTTCATTATTTGGATCATGTAGTAAGTTCTGCCCAACACTCACCAGTACTAGATACACTTTTAGCATTAGCAAAGACTTTGTCGGAAATTTACGAAAAGGCATGGAAATTACCTTATGGTGAATATTGTTCTGGTATAGATTATACTAACGTTGAAAAATTAAAGATTTTTAGTGAAGAACAGTTAATGAAATATTATATAGAATATCGCGTAGACTTACTTAAAATATCAGAATTAATTAATGACATATTTGATAACATTTTTGGCTTTGGTTACTTTATAGAGGATGTTGATGTAAGCCAAGCTGAATTGGCCGGGATGATCTCTGAATGGAAACATAGTTTTGAAGTAGATAATGGTTGGGGTTACAAGCTATTAGAGGCTCTAATGTTAATTCATAAATCAATTAATGAAATAAAATATATAGATGAGATATATTAGTGTATTAAACGATATAAACAAACTTTGTTTTATAAATCAAAGTTGGTTGATATTTAGTAGATAAGACATGCAGCCCAAAAAAAACTCACATAATAAGCATTTAAAGTAGTTTTATCCTAAATAGAAAGCATAAACACTGTCAATTGAGTGTTTATGCTTTTATTAAGCTTAGGTTTTTCTTACTCTAACAATTTTCATTTCTTTTCTTATATTTGCTTTAAGCAATTCATTTAAAAATAATTTTGTGATTCCATCCTCTGATTTTTTCCTCTTTCTAAATTTCCACATTAGCATTTCTCATCCTCCTAATAGACTTCTTTATAGAAAATGTATGCAAATTTAGATAATTAATTACTAATAAACGGGTGAAGAGCTTCATTTCTATGAAATCAAATAGAATATAAATTTCCAAATCATGTATAATTGAAATAGTATAGTTCTTTTTTAGTATTCGGAATTATTGAGGGGTGCGAAAATGAGTAGATTAATAGATAACAGTATATCTATATATGAGGCTTTACAATACATTAAAGACGGAAAATATGTGATGCCAGCATTTCAAAGACAATATGTCTGGAGCATGGAGCAAATTGAAAAACTATGGGATTCCATTTTGTTGGATTACCCTATTGCTACATTTCTACTTTGGTGTGTTGATGATTCCAATGTGACGTGGGATACATATTTTTGCAATTTTTTATCGGAAGTTACGTTTGACAGCAGAAAACAAGCTGATAGTGTTAATTACGAGTTGACCGGCATAAATGTCAAGGATACTGATACGGCCGTATTGGATGGACAGCAAAGGCTAACATCATTATTTTTATCGTTGTTCGGGGAAGCATACATACGTCCGAAAAATGCCAGAAGGATCACTGGGGATAAGATTTTAACGAAACTTCTAATCGAACTGAACAAAAATAAGATTTCAGTGGTTGAGGATGAGTATAATAGCAAGAAATTCGATATTAAGTTTAGTGAAAAAATTGGTAGATTAAGTCCAACCCAATTTGAGATTAAAAATATACTTGATGAGAAATTCCAAGATGAAACGACAAGAGAAAAAGCAATTGAAGAAGCCATTGTGAATGTTCCGGCAGATAGCAAGGATTATGCGCGAAACATTCTGAAAAAATTGTATAACAAAGTTTTTGTAGAAAAACTGATCAGATACACTGAGATTATTGACATGAAACAAGATGATGCGCTTGAGATGTTTGTAAGGTTCAACAGTGGTGGAAAGGCACTGCGTAAATCTGAAATAACGATGTCAATTCTGGAGGCATACTGGCCAAGTGCGAAAACTGAGTTTGGGAAAATCCTTGTTGACTCGTATGCGCGTTTTGATACGGATTTTATTATCCGAGCAGCCTTGATGCTGTATGGTGATGTTGTAAAATCCAACATTAACAAAAAGATTGCAGAGGAATTAAAAAACGATTGGAACGGCTTCAAGAAAGCACTGACAAATACAGAAAGTCTTCTGAAGGAAATGAATATTGATGTAAGTCGTTTCTCAAGCAGTTGGAACGTACTGTTGCCGATCATTTATTATATTTATTATAATCCTGATCATTTCGGCAAAAACATCAAAGGTGTTCGTGCTTATTTACTGAGGGCGATATTCTTTACTTATTTCCAATCAGGCACTACAGGTAAGCTACAACAGATGAAGAGCAACATCAATAGCTTTGATTACGAAATTACTATTGAAATGCTCGATCAGATGAATGATCTGAGAGTCACAGATGGTAAAATTGAAGATGTCCTAAATTCAGAAAAAGGCAGCAGAGTTGCTGGCGAGGTTCTTTATTATTTGAATCTTGACTGGACAAATAAGAACTTTAAATATGAACAAGACCATCTTCACCCGGATAACAGGTTTAACGGAAATAAACCTGTATCGGTTACTTTAGAAGAATGGAAAAGATGGCGTGGAATGCGTAATCGTCTCCCTAATCTACATTTGCTTGAGGGAAGAAGTAATGGAGGCAAAAGTGATATGAGACTAGTTGATTACTATAACGATATGAACGAAGAACAAAAGGTGGAATTTTGTAAACAGGCTATGATTCCTCATGATGTTTCACTAGAAATTGAAGACTTCGAAAAGTTTTATGAGGCTAGAAAAACAATACTTGCAGAAAAGATACGTGAATTGTTAGGGTGATAACTTTGTACCATTTGAGTGAGAGAAAAATGGTAGACCATCGTTTCTAATAAGATAAGCGCCGCCGTTTATAAATATTTAATATTAAAGCCTATTCAAAAATTTTTGAATAGGCTTTTTATAAAATGTAGGATCAAATTTTGTCTTACTATCCTTACCTTTTATACTTTACTAATTAAGATATTTGTATTTTTCATCCGTTGTTCAGATTCGAGTTCATCTGTTAATTCACATTCTAAAGTCCAACGATTTTTTAATAATTTCCTTTTATAACTACATTTTGTGCAAGTGTATTTATATAACCCGAAATATGTTCGTTGTTCCTTCATTTTACGATAATCATAAATACAATAGGGCCCATCAACAGATGAAATAGCGACTTCTTCATTTGTTAATTCTTTAATATCACGTCGTAATAGTGATGATTTTATATCACCTTTTACCTTCCATAAGAAACCTTCATATTTTACTTCACCCTTAAAGTCATGGCTATAGGGTATAGAAAATACCATTGGAAAAGGTTCTTGTAATTTGTCAATTCTATTTCTTATAAAATGTCTTACTATAACCATTAACACTAAAAAACTAAACCAATATCCAATAAACTGGTATGCATTAATCATTTCTAAAAATTGTTCTATTCTAGAAAACGCTTTAATTTGAAGTGAAATAGTTACATAATTCCATATAAGGCTGGCGATTAAAGATGCTATTATACCCAGTATTAAATCTTTTAATATTTTATTCAATAATATCCCTCATTCGAAAATATACTTCGATATTAATCTAGTCTAAATTTAATGTAGTACAAATATAATTATTTATCAATTTGCTTTCTCTTTATTAACTTATACAAATTTCCAAATTCTCTTAGAATAAAGACACCTTTTGAATTAGAAGTATCCTTATAAAATGGATTTATTTCTATTAATTTAGTAGATAATAGCTGTGCCAAATCATTAATATTGTTTTTATAAATACTACTCTGATCTTTTGTGCCATTTTTTATTAAATCCCATAGAACTTTTTTATCTACATTTTCAAGAGATTTAATTATCCTAATACCTTCGATTTCTTTAGAACCTCCAACCCTATCAATATATTCATAGATATTCTCATTGTTAGCTGGAATATGAAATGTTTCTTTTTCGAAAATTTTTGGTGAATGGTTATAAGTATAGTTATTAGTAATTCTAACATTTGGCCTAAAATAAGGAGATGATTCAACTTTTGTAATTTTAACAGTAGTATTTATTTGACCGTAATAGTTCATGGCAGATGCTTTATTACTTTTTATGATTTGCTTATATCTATCGTTTAATTGTTTTCTCTCATTATTATTTAAAAACTTTTCATCTAATTGCTTTATCGTTTTTACAATAGTATTTTTTACATGCTCTAAATCATTTCGAAGTTGTCTACTAGTGAAGCGTAATATTTCATCATAACCATAATTAATAGAATATTTATCACGTTCATAATCTTTTTGGATATCCTCAATGAAATAATGATAAAAACCATCACATTCAATAATTATTTGGGCATATTCACTATATACTACAAAATCATAAATGACTTGTTTATTATTGATTTTTTTATAGACTTGTTCATCAAATACATATCCTAATTCCAATAACACATACCGCATAATTATTTCTAATTCAGTTGATTTCATTTTTCATGATTTCACATCCTTTAAGAAAACGAATATAATAGTTGTTTAATTATGTATATTTTACCAAAAGAAATACTCAAGGTAAGTTCTTTTTATGCGATATCAAAAGTAAAATTTGATTTTAATAGTATAGCTTTACATAGAAGGTATTATAGTAATTATAGGGAAATTAATAATTACTAATTTTATGTGGAGGGATGTACCAGTGATTACTGATGCTGAGCTATGTATATCGAATACTTGTTACCTTTCTAGAAAAAAGGATGTAAATAGTAAATTACTTGAAAAAGTAGAAAGTGTTACATTTCATTCATTATTTTTAAAAGTGCAGTAGAAAATGATCCTGCACAACTAAATCGTTTCATTTTAGGTGGCGATAATATGTGGGGGAATGTAGAAATAGCTGCAAAAAGTATACAACCGAATGCATCCTATGATGATGTTGGAATATGGTATAGGGCTTTAAGAGAGCATCAGAATAAAGGGGTAAATATTTTAACTTTAGAACATGGAAAACAATTTATTGATAAATATCTAGATTTGAAAAGTTGTGAATTAGATTGGGAGGAAAGTGCCCAAATTGCAAAATACTTGTTAGCGAATGATAGAGTAAAATCCTTGTATGATTTTTATTATGATTCCATCATTATAGCCGATTTTGAGCAAATTACTGACCCAAGTAATAATAACACTTTAGAATTTTTAAGAGAGTTTTGCAGATGGAATCAAAAATATGGAAGAAAAAATATTTATTGTATATTAGGAAACGACACAGTCATTGACATACAAATTTTAAACGAAGAATCACCAATCTTTACTGAATTATTTAAATTCAATACTGCAGCTGAGGAACTAGATCATTACCCATTAATAAATTTTGGAGAATTTGATAGAGAAAATAGAGAAGAATAAAAGTATTCTAGAAAGCGAAATCAATTTGATAGCAAATATTTTATCTCCTTGAACATTAATCAAGGATGTATTTTTGTTTGAACAGTAAAACGAAGAATTGCTTTATTTCAATGATTACACATCATATTTTGTGGTCATTGTTACAATGCAAAAATGGCTATTTTAATGTTAAACTTTGAGGCTGGCGAAGTATAATAGTCGTCAAGAAAGGGTCATTTTAAACATGGTGAAATACAGTATTATCAACGGTTCGCGCACATCAGGTATATGAAGCCGTTCATAGGGTTAATTGGGTATAGATGAGTGTACCCAATTAATCCTATGAAACTGAAGAAAAAAGGCAGCTCGTTAATACGATAAATAAGATTCCTTTCAAAATCTAAAAATATTTTAATACAAATCAAAATCCTTTCCTATTTGTAACTTAATAATGGTGAAGTTGATTTTGAAGAATTTCCTCCTAGCATCTTATTCGAATATGAGTAAATGCCGTTTATAATACTAAAAATCATTTAGGAGGAAAAAAGTATGTTTATAAGCAAAGTAATGTTTGAAATGAATCGTGGTAAAAGTATAGAAAATATGGCAGAAGAATTAGGAATGGATGTAATTAAGTTAAATACTAAACTGAAGAATGCTGCAGTTGAATTTGATGAGGTTAAGAAAATTTGGGATTACTACGGATCGAATGCAGAAGAATCACTAAATAGAGACATTAAAAAAACAGTTAAAGTAAAAGACGTAGACAGGGCATTTGTTGATCGGCATAAACAAACAACGAAGGTAAAAGATGTTCCAAAGAAGGATTTCGATTTCGAGTACACACTATTTAAGGATTATCTCGATGCAAACAACAAAGAGTTAAATTCAAAGAAGACTTTTACTTTAAATGAAGAGATCTACGATACCATTAAAGAATTAAGTAAAAAGAAATCGATGAAAATCAATGTGTTAATAAACGTATTACTGGCGAAGGGATTAGGATTTTATAATATTGAAATAGTAGATAATAAAAGTTCTGATACGGATAACAAACCAACTTATAATGAAATTTAATCTGATGAGGCGTGATGTACAGGTGAATATAACTTGTATATTGCGTCTTTTTTTAAACAAATAGATAATCTACGTTTACTCCATTAAAGGGTCAGAATGTGGGTACAAAGAACTTTAATCGGACTGGATAATTATGTTAATATGGATGTGTGTAAAGATTAACACAAAAGTGATGAGGCAGATAAGGGATAGGGTGTATTAATGATGAATGTAAATGAAATTAAATATAAAGACTTTGGAGTAAAGGAATATTACGTTTGGGAGCAACAAGAAATACAGAATGTAAAAGGATATGGTGTTTATACATTTTTTGATTTAAATGGAGAACCATTATATGTTGGAAGATCAAATAATATTGGTGAAAGAGTTCTCAATCATATACATGGAAAGACCACTGAATTAGCTAGAAATAAATTTAATTATATAGATAAAGACCATTATAAATATCTTCATTCAGTAAGACTAATCAGTCTTTCAACAGAAGATTTTATATGGTTGGAGGCGTATGTAATTGCTAGGCTCGAACCAAAACCAGTATTTAATAAAGAGTTTAGGTCTGATTTACCTGATGACCCAAAACAATTAAATCTGGAATATAAAAGAAGATTAGATTTATATTTTGAGGAAAATGAGACACGTAAAAGAGGTAGTGAAGATTCTGAGTGGTCGTATTATCATGAACAAATCATGAAATTCTATCAAAGCAAACGAGTAATAGAATATGGAGTTAAGATCGAAGATGTAGTATTAATGCAAATATTTCAGGAAGAGGCTAAAGCTGGGAACATCAAGAAAAATTGCCCAGACCTCAAATCGTTTATTAAACCTTCTAAGAGAAAAGGTAAATTAAATCATAAAGAAGAGATTATTGAATACATAGCTTCAAAATCATCGGGATGGACAAAAGAAAAAATAATTAAGCATGCAATAAATATTGGGTTAAAAAAAGAAAGAAAGATTCCTAACTTGAACGCTATAAAATTCACCCAAATAAGAGTATAGAAATACGTGGTGTATCTATAATTAAACAAAAAGGAAAAGTAAAATTATTTATTTTTATAATCAGCAAGTAAACCCCTTGAAAAAAAAAAAGAAACCATCCATTTTAAATTTTTAAGTTATTCGATTATAGTGCGCTATTGTTGAGGATAACAAGTATAAAATGATCAAACTTTTTTATAAAATTCAAATTTAAATCTGCTGAAAAAGAATCCATTTTGATTAATCTTTTGTCAAAATGAATCTTCTGATTTATCGTAAAAATATGGGTCTTCGGAGTATTTTTGCTCAAACTTTATTTCAAAGTTACAATTAACTCATATTACCTGATTAAATGTGTTAGCTATTGTAGGGAAAGAATTGATTAATGAAAACTTTTTAGTGAAATCACAACAACTGGATTCGGTTAAGATTACTAACAAATTATTGAATTTAGGTGAGATTGATTGGCCTGCTAGTTTTGATTTACAATATACTAAAGGGACGGTTGGTTCAAAATTATTAGCTAATGATATTAAAATTGTATAAATTAAAGAATGGTGAGAATTGTTAAAGGCAGTTCTCATCTTTTTAGTTAAAAAACATACGACTACTTATGGTGAAATAATACAATGTTTATGTGGTGCTGAAAATTAAAATATATAAAAATAGTGAGAAAAAAGAAGTTAATTATGAAGAGAGGGCAAATATTATGGAATGTTGTACGGAATGTTTTGATGAAAAAGAAATTCAAAAATTTATTAAGAGTAATAATATAATTGGTAATTGTAATTTTTGCGAAAGTAAAAACATTAATGTTTGTAAATTGGAGGAATTAGGTTCTTTTGTGAGAGAGGGCTTTAAGAGAGCATATGAACACGTTGAAGAATTTTCGGGAGCAATTTGGGATTCAGAAGAGAAGAAATACATTGGTAGTAAAGGAGAAGAAGCAGGAGAGTCTATTCTTGATATTTTATATTGGACAGAAGGGATTTTTTCAGAATTATATGATGTAGATAGTGCAGCGAATTTATTAGAACGCTTAATTGAGGAGAGTGGACCTTCTGACAGAGAAAAAATGCAGGGAGCTTATGATGAGTTAGATGATATTTATAGTCCTTCATTTGTTACAATTAATGATTTATACAGAAGTGAAGTAACAGAAGAATTTTATGTATGGAAAAAATTCAAACATACTTGTAAGTATTATAACAGATATTTTGATTTAGGGAATGAGCATTCTTCGAGAACTGACCTATTAAACAGCTTGGGCAGAATTTTTGAGTTAAAGAGTGAAACTATTGATACTGATCAAAAATTATACAGAGCCAGAAAAGTTGAAAAAGCATTTACTGAATCAAAAAATATTAATTGGTATAAAGAATTAGGGCCAGCTCCAGCTAAATATGCAACTAATAATAGAATGAGCCCTTCAGGGATTTCATATACATATTTAGCAGATAATATACAGACAACAATTCAAGAAATAAGAGCTGAAAATAGAGATAAAGTAATCTTAGGAGAATTTAATCCTAAATTTGTACTATGTGTATTAGATTTATCGAAGAAAGTTAAAATACCTAAAGTAAGCATTTTTAATGAGGAATATCGTCATAATGATAATTGGTTAGAAGAATTTATCTCAGACTTTACTGAAGAAATAAGTAAACCCGTAAGCAATGTTGAAAAAAATATAGAATATATCGCCACTCAAGTATTAGCGGAATTTATTAGAAAGTTAGGTTTTGATGGAATTAAATTTGAAAGTAGTCTAATTAATGGGACTTTTAATTATGTTCTGTTTTGTGGTCCTAATCCAGAGTTATCTAGAGAAGATTATGATCATGAATATTTTGAATATAAGGAGTTAGAATTACCATACTTCAACGAATGGTTATTTCTTAAAAAAGTATCTAATAATGAAGTTTATCAAAATTACTCATTAAAAACCCTTAATGACAACACAGAAATAGAACATTTAGAAGAGTTTACTTTAAAATCTGGCTACAGTAAAAAGAAATTCAATAGATACGAAGAAGCTTCAGCGTATCTAAAAGAATTAGAGGGGTATTTAAAATCAAAGTACAATGTAGAAAATATTGATATAGAAACCGAAGTAAAAGACTTCATTCAAAATAATGTTTCAAAGGATACTGGATACATTATATCTGCTAACGAGGGCTTTCATTTTATCGAAATAATAATAAAAAGAAATCTTCCATTTTGGGAAGATCGAAATTCTAAAAATCTTCAATTTATAGATAAAGAAAAAGAAAGGTCATTTTTCGGTGACAGTAATATGTTATCAGTAGATTGGAATAAACTATTTTAAAATTAATTAGAGTGTTTAACTATAAATGATAGGAGTAATAGATGAAAAGAATTGTATCAAATATAATTGGAGAAGTTATATTGTCTTACCAAGAGAATGGTTATCAAGAAGTAATAGATACTTTTAATGAATCTAATTATATAAATATTGCAACTTATAATATAAACTCTTTTATTAGAGACAGCTTCTTAGTTAATGGGTTGAGAAATATTGATATATCTATTCCCATAACATTGATATTAAATGTTCCATATCAAAATTATCCCAGAAGAATAAGTTATGTTTTAACTTTATTAGAGCGAGAGCGATTTGGAAACTTAAATGTATATTTTAATTTTTCTAATCACGTTAAGCTTATAATGACTGATAGGATTGCTTATATAGGCTCCCAAAATTTCTCGGATGCTAGTAGAAATAATTATGAATTAGGTGTTTTAGTTCGAGAATCAGAGCAATTACGAATGATAGATTCAGTGATTTTTGAGGAGCTAAAAGCAAATTCTATTCTTTACTCCACATCTGAATACAATGTGAGAATGGAAGAATTATCATCGCTGCTAAATAATTCGATTAGAGGTATAAGGCAACAAATCTTTACTGTAATAGGTGATGGATACCCTGTTCCTGAACAGGAAATATTAGATATACATCAGGCGTATTTTGATAAGCAAAAATGGAGAAATTTCGAAGAACTATTTGGAAATTTTGAAGATGTAGTTAATGAGATTATCGAAGGATATCACGAACTAATAAATCAAGAAACAATTCAAGCATATATGGATGAACTAAGTCTATCAATTACTCAATTTATTTCAGAATTAGAAGAGTTAAGTAAATTCTCTAGGTTTGTTGAAGAATCCATGATGTGGGATAAATTTTACGAAAATGATACGGGTGATAATTTGGATGAGAATATTGAAAAAGCAGAAAGTGCAGTTAGGCATCTTAAAGAAGATGAATTTCATCATTTAGAAAACTCATCTGATATACTGATTGGATTATTTAATAATATCGAAGAGCAAATACAAAATGTTTTGGATGGAATTCATGAAATTAGGGAAGCTATGATTTCAAGAACTATAATTACTAATGAAGTATATATAAGAAACCGAGCTATTCTAGAAGCTGGAAACTGACTTGAAATTATAGAAAGGTTGTTATTGATGAAGTTATACAAAGATATTGATTATTTAGATGTAGATAAAGAGGATTTATTAGAATATGAAAAAATCAGAGAGTCTGAACTAGTTCATCCCACAGCTACAGGAATGTTAAAAAGAGTAAGAATTAATAAATTTCATGAATATCCTAAATCTATTAGACATTATATTCATTTATTTCCTAATAACTATTTAGATATTATTGAATTGCAACAACACGATAAAATACGCAAAATGGCAGTTGACTTTAAAAATTTATTAGATACTAATCCGAATGAACAAACAGTTTTAAATTTTATTAATGAAAATGAGAATTATTTAATTATCGCTTCATTGTTTACATACTACAATTTTGGGCATCATGAGGCATATTTGTTTAAAGAGTTTTCATTAAATACTCAGTACCGAGCAGATTACCTTTTGGTAGGCAAAGGATCAGGTGGTTATGAATTTATATTTATTGAGTTAGAGAGCCCATCCAATAATCCTTTTAAAAATAACGGAACTGAATTAAGCCAATATTATCAAAATGGAATAAATCAAGTTAAAAGTTGGGAACGTTTTTTAGAACAACAATTTTCAAGTTTACAACCTAAATTTAATGAAGCAAAAAATATGAATCAAGCTCTACACAGTGAATTTATTAATAATGACAGTAGTCGAAGGCATTATATAGTAGTTGCTGGAAGGAGAGATCATTATGAGTCTAATCCGGATTACTCTTATGCTATTAGAAGACAAGAAGAGAAAAATTCGAGAATAAAATTACTTCATTATGATAATCTTATTGACTTAACAGAAGAACTAATTGGTAAAAACACTTACTAAACAAAGTTTTAATCAATCTACTTTTATAATAATCAACTTTACCTAAAACCAATGTTTACAACGTTAATCAAACTTTATTTTAAACCTACAATTTTTCGATGGGGAAATCGAGTTTAGTTTTATAAACAAGATTGATCATGTAAAACAAAATTTGATTTTTTAAAATAAAGTTTGATTGAAAATCCTGCGTTGATTTGCAGGATTTTTTCTTATTCCACAATAGGGCGCGTTTGTTGAAAATCATTAAGTCTAATTCCTCCAAAAATACGGAGGGATTAATCTTTTTCTTATTCAATATCCATACATTGTATAGATGCACTTTTCTGGACATTTGCATTGGTAAAAGCATCGTAGATAAATGGTAAGTTGGGTAGAAATAACTGATAAAAACATGACAGAGGTGATACCTTTTTATGGTTGTAATTTGTTGTGTAAAAAATCAGCATATAGATAAAGCATTGAGTCAGTATTCTCAATGCTTTTACCTCTTAATATACTAACTGATGATTGTTTGATACTTTAGTTTTGTTTTCTTTAAAATGTATACAAAATGTAAAGTGTTCAAACATTGACATCAAAGATATTCATTCTCCAAATCTCCTTATTTTCAAGATAATAATCCTCATAAAATAACCGAATGATGATACTCTTTATTGGACCGTGGATACTTTCAAAATAAGATTTAAAAGTTTTTGGCGTTAGCCCAAGAAGGTATGGTAGCACAGGATCATTTGTCACATCCCAGATAAAAACGTTGAAATCAACTTCTACATCAATATCCGAAAAATCCGTAATATTAAAGCAGTGTAAATTATCTAGGATATAATTTAGTACAGATTCAAAGTGACTTTGTAAGTCTTCGTGAATATAACTAGTATTAATAAGTTCATGTTTTGATAATAAAAGAATCTTTTTGTAAAATTCCGGTAGAATTCCATAGTCATGATTGATTTCATAATTGTCAAGTGGATAATTCATTTGGGTATTATTTAAAAACTCAATGACTTCTTGATATTCTTGGATTTTGTTCATGATTAATTCCTCCATTGAAAGTTTTAAGTATTATAGCTAGTAATTTTTTATATTCGAATAGGAGGAAGTAAAAAAATTAAAATATTTTTTGTAATTTTAGAATTGAGTTTATGTTAATTAAACGTTTGTTCGCCTGTAGGGTGGTACATTAAGATAGTGAATAATTGTTTTTAATATTAAGATATGAGATAATAATTGTAATGAAGCGGTCTCTGTGTGTTTTGGTAGAGCCACAGTTGATCTTGTCTATTAGTAATATGAGAAGGGTTCATTGTCACAATGGGCCTTCTTGCTTTTCTAACTAAATTTAAAATTAATATCAAATTAAGGGAGTACCCCAGATTGATGTTATATGACTGAATTTTGCAGTCTATAGCATTAGTTTGGGGTACTCTTTTTTTATTTTTAAAATTAAAAGGAGACGATAAATATGTTTAATGTAAAAACAAATAAAGGTACAAAAACAGCAAAACTAGATAGAGAGTTATTTTTCCAAATTGCAAAAGGCAACATTCAAATTTCAAACAGTGCGATTAATTTCATGCTCTATGCAATTAAATATGTAGCGAAAGATGGCCGTATTTATTGCAATTTAGATGATATGCGCAACGCATTATATATGCAGAATAAAACGTTAAACCGTGTAATCAATGAGTTACTGTCTTTAAATTTAATCTCAGAAAAGGATGGATTCCTATATTCACGTTTTCATGTCTTATCAAACGGAGATAAAGAGGATAAGGGCTACATTCGTAATATCAGGGCTTTAACATCTACCGAAATTTTAACATTGGATAAAACGAAGAAACGCTTCTTCTTATATGTAGCTTCTTTTGCGCGTATGGATGTCCCTAAACCCGTGTCTGTGGAAGCATTGTATAGTAACAAATATCATACCGGTGTTAATTACATCGAGAGCTATAAAGAATTATCTGAAATCCTTTTTGAATTTGTGCAAAAAGGATTATTTGTCGTGTACATTAATAAGCAACGTTTTGACAATACAATTAGCGACTTTAAACAAAAATTCCATGCGTATTGCGGTTACAATCCCGCAACCGGAAAGAAAAGAATGTCTCTAAAAAGAACGCATAAGATTGCTCTTAGAATTCATGAGCGACTTCTTCTGGACGTAATCCCAAATGAATCTAGCAAAGATGAGATTAAACATTTTGCTAATGAATTTAACATTTATCATGAAGTGATGCGCCCTGAGACATTTCGGTTTTTTAGCAGCATTCAAAATGATTTATTTGAGCGTTTTGGTTCTACTGGTTTAGAACTATATCGTCATGCTCTTGTATCCTATTTTTCTACAGAACAAGAAAACGTGTTATATCATGATTTACTAGCTAAAGAAGATGAAACAAAAGCAGTAAATACAATGGTGGACTTCTATTTACTTAAAAATGTTCAACAGATTATTGTTAAAGTTTTAACTGAAAAATCGAACTTAAATGATTTGGAGTCATATTTCGCTCAGGAAAATCATGTATCAAATTTAATTCAATATTTTATCGAAAAATCATCTGATAACCATAAAATTTTATTGGATACGGAACTTGAACAACATGGCCTTACATTAGACCGCGCAATTGAAGCAAATCAAAAAGAGGAATCACTTTCCTTATTAAATAAACTTGTTTCAGATATTTATAATCAATTCGATTTCCAACTTGATCATATTTCGTTTTCTAAAAAAGAACAAATTCGTCAGTGGGCATCTGAAGGGGTTTTAGCTGTTAAAGATTCATTAGAACATGCTATTACAAAACTTAAACACAAAGTAAACTTCGTAAACAATCGTCCAGTTTATAAAATTGGTAATGTTAAACCAGCGATTAAGAAAAAGACGTCTAATATTGATTTATACGCCCAAAAGAGAAGAGAACAACGTAAAAAACTTACGGAAAAGGGCAAGGAGTTGGCGAGAACTCAAAACATTGGAGATATACAGTTCGACTATTAATAAAGCTTGTTAAAAAATGTAATATCAAGCTGTTAATGGCTCATTTTTAAAAAATGAGTTTCAGGCAGCTTATTTGTTGTGCCTTCATTTTCTGCCTTACAACACCAATGGAACATTTTGCGTACCAACAGTTTTTCGAACTTGACCTAATAAGATCAAGTTCTTTTTTTTTATGCAAAAAAGGAAATTTCCCCCTTATTTTTTTCCTTTATACTTGAATAAGAAGGGATTATAGTCGTACGTCTGTGTTACATAGAATTAATAAAATAGTAGATACGCATTTTAATAATATTGATAATAATCCAAAGTCGGAAAGTGATTTTTATATAAAAACTCGCCCAAAATCTTGTATATCAAGGGTTTATAAGGGATGTTTTATCAGATATGAATTTCACTAATGTATTTTGTTATTGGTTTTGAAATACTGTATTTTATTTGATTTGAGATTTAATTTGTTATAAATAAGATAGTTGCATATTCAATCTATTAAAATTATTATTGAATGATTTAAACTTTGTAATAATTTGGTACTATTGAATTGATGGGGCTATCGGGAGTTTGTGGTAAATCGAATCCAAAAGTATTGGTGAAATGTTAGAAACTAACTTAGAGTCTTGGATCCCATCTTTAAACATGGTTATCGAGGACCTCTATTCATGTTACAGAGTAGTTAGATAGTATTTGGTGCATAAGATGGATTCGCAAAAAGAATTGGCTTCAGCCAATTGTTGTTATGTTAAACGTAAGGAGGAAATTATGTGGCAAGTCCAATAACTATAATTAAAAATAATGAGCTTTTATTTAAAGCAACAAATATTCAAGAGGCAGCTGGATTCCTTGCCGAACATCTAAATACAACAAAAAATAAATGTTATGATCCAATTGAATGAGGCTATGTATATAACATTCCATTCTTTGTTGAGGAAGACGAGTATCGTTTTGTTGCACCTGATGAAATAGCGGCAAATCGTCGAAAAGAACTAGAAGAAAGAGATCATAAAAATGCTCGTAGAATTTGGTTAGTGCCAGCAAATCCGAATGAATATGACATAGAGAGTGCGTTTACCCGTTATGATACATTAGACTGGAAACGATCTTATAACTATGAAAATGGCGATATTTTATACATATATGTTTCAGGAAATATAAGGAAAGTTCGGTATAAAGTTGAAGTTGTAGAAGGTTTGGTCCGTACTAAAGATGTTACATATAATAAAACGTTTTGGATGGATGAACAAAAATTTGAGCAATCCAAAGTTTGGGATTGGACACGTGTACGCTTAGTTGATGAAGTCGATACCTCTGAACTGTCTCTTACACATCTACGTGAGATGGGTTTGAAAGGGAATATTCAAGGTTCTATGAAATTAAAGGGTATATTGCGAGATTATATTATGTCATTCTTTGAAAAGGATTTAACGGATGGTTATTATCCTGATGAAGTTCCCGAAACATTAGAAGAAGGAAAGCGTAAAAGTGTTATGGTGAATGTTTATGAACGCAATCCATTTGCCCGTAAACAATGTATTGATTATTATGGGGTCCAATGTCAAGTTTGTAATTTGGATTTTAAGAAAACCTACGGGGAAGTGGGGAAAGATTTTATTCATGTACACCACATTAAGCCGCTTCATGAGATAAAACAGGGCTATATCGTAGATCCAATAAAAGATTTAATACCTGTTTGCCCTAACTGCCACTCGATGCTTCATCGTAAAGAAAATGGGGTGTATTTATCGATAGAACAATTAAGGGAACGTATTTTAAAGTCTAGATTGTAATTAAGAATTAAATTACCAAGAATTCAAATTGCTTACTCTTCACTAAAGTTATATCCCTACTGAAGAAATATTTCATTTGCTAGAAAAAGTTATACTATTTAGTATTATAATTATAAGTTTCAAAAGCGCTAGCATCTATTATTGGCCATCATTGATACAAAGATATGATTCAAGAATGTTTGAACTAGAGAGGTAAAAAGTAGAAAAGGTTACAGATACTTTTGGAAAATTTATTATGATATTTTATGAGCTTTAATAATTTATTTATAGTTTTAGGAGGCACTAAAAAGTGTTGTATTTATGTTAGGGGGGGAAGTATTTGATTAATTTTGAACCTTTACTAGAAGAATGGAAACACAAAAATATTTATTTTGTAATAGATGTTGTGGAGAAATTTTGTAATAAAAATAATTTAGATGGAATTGATGGCATATATGGTTTTTTGTGTTATGTAAAAAAAATAATTGCAGATAAGAAGGTTGAGGAAAATAAGGACTTGTTAAAATCTTTTTTTGAAACTTCATACACCATATGGGCATTGGATAAGTTAGGAAAAAGTAATTTAGCAGATGCTGTAGCCAAAAATATGATGGTAGGAGGGGATTTTGGAGAAACTATTGCATATCAATCAAGTGAATCAGGTAATTATTTTAGGAATTTTGAACTACAACTAGCTCTTGCAGCAAGACTTCTTGAAGGTGGTTTAGATTTTAATGAGGGAAAAGAAGGGGAACCTGATTTTATCTTAACCACAGAGACCTTTGTAATAGAAATAAAAGCGCCTGCTTCTAAATTAGCACTACTGCAGGATATTTTAAAAGCTGTTAAACAGATTGAATTGTCAGGAAAAAAGGGAGTAATTGTTGTTTCTTTGGATCATATGGTCGCAAGAGGTATGGTTCAAGACGTGATGGATGATTTACCGGAACAAATCCAAGATATTATACTGTCAGTTTTACCAGTAGACACGGATTTTAATACCATTGGAGTAATTGCAGAATGGGTGAAATGGGATGAGGAACAACAATATCTATCGACTGTTCAACCAATAATGAATACTCAAAAGCATAATAATTTAGATAATCAGATAATAATAAAAAAAGTTTGGCAGGCACTTACAATAGAAGATATATCCGAATTTCCTATTTTGCACCGCGAGGTAACTAAGAAATTCAATTATGAAAAGAATTCAATAAATAATATGGATATATCAAGAGAAGGACGAGAGTTCTATGAATCTTTATGGGGGGAAGATTAATATTAAAAGTAATAACTTTTGGTCTTTTTCTTCATTGAAAAGTGGATCTTTCTATCTTATGTGGACATACCTATTTAACCATTTTTAAGGTTTTATGAAGGGCTATTTTGATGAATTAAGGAGCCAACCAATGAAATTACACTATTTAATCTTTCATCCAGACCGTGAGAGGGAGCTAGTAAAAATAAGGGGACAAGCTATTATTAATTATCAATTAAAAGATGATTGGACAGGTATGATATGGTCTGATAAGCGAAAACATAATGAGGATCCATTCATATACAATCAACAATGGGCATATTCATATTGCCATGCAACACAGTTAAGTAGAGCGTTTAAGAAGAATGTTCCCTTTGTTCAAGCTGGATCAGTATTATTTTTTTGTAGTGGTGACTATATTGATAAGAATGAGGTTGTTTTGGATACAGTCTTTTTTGTTCAAGGCGCATATAAATGGGTGAGTAATCAATTAACAGGTCCGCAACTTCCGTATGAATTAGAAAATTATTTTGGAGATAATAGTTCCCCTTTATGGGAAAGACATTTGAAATATCCTTTTCAAAATCAACATTATACTCCCAAAAAAGGTAATTATACATATATTTCGCCGAAATTTGACAAATCAGTGACGCGAAATTATTCATTTCTTCCTTTAAAAGATAGTGGTATTCGCACTTCATTTCCTACTTCAATCCTTAACGATAACTTAGTCACTCTTATTAATGAAAAGAAAAATGGGAAAAGACCCGTACCACTTACTGAGTGCTACAAGAATGAGTTATTAGATCTAATTGATAAACACACAATGATAAAGGTTGTTGAGGTTCAAAAAGAACTTTCTTAATTTAATTTCCTACTTTTTTTATAAAAAAGTGCTAAAATTCAGTACTAAAAAAGTTAGTATTAATATCAAAAAATATAAGAAACTATTAAGGAGCATAAGTAATTCTTTTAATAGTTTTCCCAATATGATTTAGCGTTTCTTTTACAAAAAAATTATTCTATATTACACCCATTAATAATACGTCTCCGTAAGCAATTTGAGTAAACCTTATTAATTCCTTTGTAAGAGCATTTTATAATGGTCAAAAAAGCCTTGTAAACGTTGGTATTATAAGGTTTTAGATTTTTAGATCAGTAACACCCGCCGTCTCCATACATAAAGCTGAGTAATATTGTAGCGGTAAATAATGATAAAGGTATCATAATATAAAAATGGGTGGATACAGACAATACATTTGGCAATGAATGATTTACTAAGCTTTTACCGAAATTAAGGTTAAGCAATACACCAATATAGGAAAGAGGTTTACATCAGCAAAATAAGGTATACTATACTTGTTGAATAGATTTCTTTAAAGGCAGGAAAAGTAGGTGAACCAAAGTGGGGAAATATCAATTGGATACTAAAGGTAAGGTGGCTGTGGCAAAGTATCATGAAAAAAACAAGCCGGCCAAATTTGATAAAAAGCAGCAACTTGAGAAAATACGTGCGGAGTATTTGAAAAAGAAGCAAGAACAAACAGATCAATAACTTGAATGAAAACATAGGAAGACTAAAATTTCCTTATGTTTTTCTTTTCAAATTGATAATAAAGACATTGAGACGACAAAGACTTATAAATGGGAGTCAACATCTACAATTGAGGACAAAAAATTACATGATTTGAATGCATTTTTCTGTTTTGATAATAATCTTAAAACTACATCTTAGCCCCAACGACGATTGAGTGGGAGTAGTCATAAAGCGAGATAACCACCCGTTTATCTCTTTCAACTGATATCCATCGTTTTTGGTTAAATGTGAAAGAATTCATGTGAATATATGCATATCAAACTCTTCAAAGGCTCTATTTTGGGTATTAATTTATATATTTTTTTTACATCTGAATGTCTCAGTCTCTTAGTATTTTTTTTATTTGCATCTGCTTTCAATAATAGAGAGTAATGTCTTTAGAGGTAACTAAGGTTTTTCTAATAAAAAATTATCTTTATTTGTAGCATTTCTAAAATCAGAGCGCAATTAAGTAGGTTACACATAAATGAATTAAATAGTTAATTCATTTATGTTAGCTTCGTTATTTCATTTGGCTACTTGGGTAAATGAGTTCGGTATTGCACCGGACTCGTTTTTTAATTTTGCCTTGATCCGTTTCATATTATAGTAGTTTATATATTTTTCTAATTCTATTTTTAATGCTCTATACTTTCTAATTCCCTCATGTAAAGGAATTCGGATTTCCAAAGAAATTCTCCATGACTGAGTTGTCGTAACAATTTCCTTTACGAGACATACTTTGAACACCCCCTCTTGATTCAAAGGCCCGACAGTATTTATTCATTTGATAATGCCAGTCTTGATCGGTATGCATAAGTAACTGGTGGTGCTCAGGTAAACGTTCGAGTGCTTTGTTCAACATGTCTGAAACAAGTGAATAGGTTGGTCTAGAGTAAACTCTAGTGTTTAATTTGTATACGGCTGAATAATAGCCTCAACTATACTGTATTTCATATTGCTTAATCCATTTAAGGATTGCTTTATTATTAGTCCCCATAAGATTTAGCTATAGCATAGGAGCTTTCCTTCCATTCCTCTTAAGCAGCGCTCAACAGCTTGGAAATTATCTTCGGCAGTTCAATACAAGTTTTTTATGTTCCTAATTCCATCCATTTGCATTGAAAACTTCAAAATATTTTCTCTATTCCTTCTTTAGGAAGTATAACAAGTGAAGTATTTTTTTGTATTGTAGAATAGAGGTGAGCACAGTATTTGGTATATTTATGTACATTTAAAATGATATGAAAATTACTAAATGTATAAGGTGGTGGTTTGAATGAAGAATAGAATCCCCAAACCTATTATCAACACGGTTTTATTGTTACTTTTTCTTGTTGCTTTATGGCTCTTAGGTAATGTTAGCCAACTGTTTGCTAGTAAAGAAAATACCGAAAGTGAAATTGGTTATATAGTAATGCATGAAGGAATAGTTTATTTTATTCAAGGGAAGGACGCTCAACAATCAGATATAGGGAGTTTCTCTAGCGAAAATCTCATGTACTTAAATAAATTTGAAACAGTTTCAATTTTAATTAATGAATCGAAACTTTCTATGAAAGGAATTAAAAGTGGAGATGAAGTGAGGATTTGGTATTCTGAAATTTTGGAGTCAAATCCAGCAAAAATCAAAGTTATTCGTATAGAAAAACTGTGACTAACATTTCGTTTTTACTAAATATAATTTAATACCATTTATAAACTAAAATTCCATTTATTTCCTTTATTTAAGCTGATTATCGCTTCTCAAAATTAATTTTAATGGAGCATAATGCCACAATCTCGCGCGGGATTCAGCCTATGAAGATGTGAATCCCATCACTATAATGGTAGAAGGGTGTGCTAAAAGTCGAGAAACTTTCAGCACACCCTTTTGAATTTAATTGAACAGACGAAAATGAAGGAGGGCTATACTCCCGTATTTTTCTATCCATCATTTAAAAATATAGTATAGTTATTGTAAAAACCGAAATGATCGAGGGGACTGGAATAGATGAACTTACTAGAAGTTGGAGTAAAAATAAAGCAGATGCGGAAGAAAAATAAAATGTCTCAGGATGATTTAGCTTCGCAGATTAATTTAACGAAAAGTCATATTTCAAAAATAGAAAATGGCAAAGCGACACCGAGTCTAGTGACATTGTCCAAGATTGCGGAAATATTTGATGTGCCAATGGCTTGGTTTGTTATTCAGGATCAATTTGATGGCATTTCGATTGTATCGAAAAAAGAACGCCATGAGACGGTTGAGACGAATGAACTTGGCTATCAATATGAGCTGTTAGCGAATAAGAGCTATATGAGCAATATCAATCCTTCTATTGTTACTGTACATAATGGGGCGGAAAATTTAGCGCCTTATACTCACGATAATGATGAATTTATTTATGTCATTTCGGGTAGTATCGTCTTGAAATATGATCAGAAATTTTACCATCTAGAAGAGGGGGACTCTGCGTATTTTTCTGGGAAAAAGGAGCATATCTTTATTAATAATTCTGCAGAAAACTCAAAGGTATTAACGATTTATGTTGAGGATTAAATCTTTCTTTTAAACGTAAATATTATCGAAAATACAAATTTCTTGTTTACAATACTATTCAGACAATTTACAATTGGTGTAATATTATTCAACTAAGTTGAATTATATTACACTTTTTTAAATTTTGGGGGTATGGGGATGACTTCACGTATTAAGGGATTTTATTTACTTTCAGTAGAAGAGCGAATTAAGTTAATCGCTGAAAAATCAAATTTAACCAATGAGGAAGTTGAAGCTTTAAAAAGTGGAATTTCATTAGAGCTTGCAGATGCAATGGTTGAAAATGTTATTGGACACATTTCGGTGCCTCTAGGGGTAGCGGCCAACTTTAAGGTGAATGGCAAAGAGGTATTTATTCCAATGGCTACGGAAGAGCCGTCAGTAATCGCTGCGGCTAGTAATGCGGCACGAGCAGCATATGAGTTAGGTGGTATTTTTACTTCCAGCTCTGGAACAGTTATGCGAGGGCAGATTCAGGTATTAAATAGTGAGGACCCTCATGCAGCGAGGGCGAAAATTTTTGAACATAAAAATGAGATCATCGAGCATTGTAATGAAAAGGATCCAACGTTAGTCAAGTTAGGCGGCGGAGTGAAGGATATCGAGGTACACTTAATCGACACAGCAAAAGAAACAATGGTTGTCGTCCATTTAATCGTAGATACGAAGGATGCAATGGGGGCAAACGCTGTTAATACGATGGCGGAATCTGTGTCACCATTAATCGAACGGATTACAAATGGACGAGTTGTGCTACGGATTATTTCAAATTTAGCAGATAAGCGTATTGTTCGTGCGCGTGGTGAATTCTCGACAGAAATGCTCGGGGGGATAGAGATTGCGAAAAATATTGTAAGTGCTTACGAATTTGCAGATGCTGACCCGTATCGGGCTGCCACACATAATAAAGGGGTTATGAATGGTATTACAGCTGCGGTATTAGCATCAGGTAATGATACACGTGCTGTTGAGGCTGGTGCTCATGCCTATGCTGCTCGTTCTGGTAGATATCGTTCTTTAACAACGTGGGAGCTGAATAAAGCAGGCAATCTTGTTGGGACGTTGGAATTGCCATTAGCTGTTGGTATTGTGGGAGGGGCTACGAAGACTCATCCTGTTGCAAAAGCAGCGCTAAAAATTATGGATGTGCAATCAGCAGAGGAGCTAGCCAGCTACATTGCCGCAGTAGGATTAGTAGAAAATCTAGCAAGCTTACGCGCACTTTCAGCAGAGGGTATTCAATCTGGTCATATGCGTCTGCATGCGAAAAACTTGGCTGTAATGGCTGGGGCTACAGGCGATATTATTGATCGTGTTGTGCAGCAGGCGGTAGAAGAGAAGGATTTCCGTTATGATCGTGTTTTAGAGATTACAAACTCTCTGCGAGGTGAATAATACATGGCGAATACTCCATACAATGAGCAAAAAAATGTAGAGGAAAAGAAGTTTATTGAAATTTTAGGAGACACGGTTTCTGGTAATCAGTTAATTATTTCAATTATTTTAAGCGTTGCCGCAAGCTTTTTAGGCTATCAGTTTGGCCAGTGGTTTTTTCCGAAGTTTGCAGACCCTCAGATGATTAACTCTTATTCACTGTTAACAGGAATCACGGGAATTCTGATTGTTGTCGCTATTAATACGATTCTTTTTAAACCAAAGCGTATTTTAGTAGAAGATGAGGCATCTAGTCATTCTTTAAAGGAAGCATTTGAGGATTTACAAATTGATATAGACGAGGAAATACGCTTAATCGAGGAAGATCCGGTGACAAAAAAAGAGCTTGAGGATTTTGGTATTCTTTCTAGCTTACAAGGCTTGAAAGGAGCGGATAAAAAATGAGTATTTATTTAATAGCTCTTTTATTTGCACTTCTTGGTGCAGCTATCTTTACTATAATTGGACTTATTTCGGGTACAGATGAAACAGCAATTATGGTACCAATTACATTGTTAGTTATTTTGCTGGGAGCGCCTCCTGAAGGGGTATTCGCCTTTTTCATGGCGGGCGTGTTAGCTAAGCATTTAACACATGCTGTCCCAACTGCGTTATTAGGCATTCCAGGGGATACAACGGCTGTACCGTTGATCGATCATGCCAATACATTACGCCGTTTAGGGATGCCGCACGTTGCACTACGTAAAATGATTTCTGGCGGTGTAATCGGTGCATTTATCGCCCTACCAACCGCTGTATTGTTAGGTCAGTTTTTAGGTCAATTTGCCGACTTTTTTAAATCTTCATCAGGCATCATTTTTACACTTGCCGCTATTTTAATCGCATTCTTTTCAAAAGGAAAATGGGCAAGTATTTTAATTATTATTCCATTTGCATTTTTCATAAAAGCTTTAGATAGCGTTAGCTTCGCGATGCTGGATAAACATTTAAGTATTACATTCTTTTTAGGAATTGCCATTGGACCGATGTTTTGTAATATTTTAATGGCGGCTTCTTCTGTTGCTAAAAATGATCTAGCACGCAGTAAGCCAAATCAATATAATCTTGCTCCCGAAACGAAATCATGGAAAGGCTATTTCCCGAATCCATTTAAAATTTTATCGAAAAGGCAGACCATTTTTACGAGCATTACAACGTTTCTTTCCTCCCTTACATTTGTTTTCAGTCCTGTTGGGATGACGTCATTGATGGGAGAAATTGTAGGCTCACGTACAAAAGGTGCCTATAAAAAATCAACAACGAGTCTTACTGTCATGAATGGTGTAACGGAATCGACATATATAGCTGAAGCGATTATTCCATTAATTGCATTCGGTATTCCGTTAAGCCCAGTAGCACTTGGACCAGCATCACCTTTATTTAATGCACCACCGATTTTTACAGTAGATCCAGTTAACAACTTACACACGCTAATGTCTTCATGGGACTTTTTCATTTTTGGGTTAATCGGTATTAGTGTAGCCGCTTTAATTGCTTATCCATTTGCGATGAATTATGCACGTAAAGCATCTGTATTAGTATTAAAATATATTAGCCAGGAAGCAATCGTAGCGATGTTCATCGGATTAGCATTTTTGCTTGCCTATAACGAGGCACAATTGCTAGGAGTAGTGTTAACATTTACAGTTGCAACTGTTGGTGGTTTATTAAATCGTATTTTAGGTGTAGGGGCCGGTGTGCAATTCATGGTATTCTACGCATCAAGCTGGATTATGCTACAGCTGTTCGGCATTTAATTAAAGGAAGTGTATCTTTATGACTTTACCAAAACAAGTGGAAATAAGAGAAGTTGGTCCTCGTGACGGCTTACAAAATGAGAAAATTTTTATTCCAACTGATTTGAAAGTGCAATGGATTAATTTAATAAGTGAAACAGGTGTCCGTCATATCGAGGTATCCTCTTTTGTTAGTCCCAAGTGGATACCAGCTTTAGCCGATCATCATGAAGTGTTTGAGCAAATCGCACGTGATGAAAAAATAACGTATGCAGCGCTTGTGCCTAATTTGAAAGGGGTAGAAGGAGCCATTCAACAAAAGGTTGATGAAATTGCGTTATTTATCTCTGCCTCTGAGGAGCATAATCAAAGTAATGTAAACGCTTCAATTAACCAATCTTTACAGAACTTAAAAGCTGTAGCTGAAGCAGCAAATCGTGAAGGTATATCGTTAAGAGGCTATATTTCAACTGTATTTGGCAGTCCGTTTGGTGATGAAGTAAAGCTTCAAACAGTGAAGGATATCATTGATGCCTATCTAGCAATGGGCGTTACTGAAATTTCACTCGGTGATACAATCGGGGTAGCGGATCCTGTACAAGTAAAGGCTATTTTATCAGAGCTACTCACTCAATACGATCGTGATTTGTTTGCCCTTCATTTTCATGATACGTATGGCCGTGCTTTAGCCAATATCTTTGCTGCACTTGAGCTGGGGATTACAAAATACGACAGTGCTATTGGAGGTTTAGGGGGTTGCCCCTATGCCCCTGGTGCAAGTGGCAATGTGTCAACAAATGATTTAGTAAATTTCCTGCATCGTTTAGGTGTGCAAACGAATATTGATGAAGAAAAACTATTTACCGCCACACGATTTTTACAGCAGGCAATAAATAGACAGCTTGATAGTAAAGTGTATAAAGTGCAAAGTAATTAAGTAAAAGAGCACCTCTATAGTTAGAATTAAAATGAGAACTGCCCCACCAATTGTTAGACACACTCTACCAATTGGTGGGGCATTTTTTTACTGAGGAAAAATAGTTTTATGCCAATTAATCAGCAAATTAATCATACTACCTTTGAATTCAATAGATGACCTTACTAAACATGATCACTATACTTCAAACACTTTGCCAGCAGTTGAGTACGATTGGTTACTTGAAATTTTCTATATAGATTTTGAAGATGTTTTTTAATTGTATTTTCACTGACGAATAATTGCTGGGCGATATCTATGTTTTTCAAGCCTTTGAATACAAACTTTAAAACTTCTCGTTCTCGATCTGTCATTTCCAACACGATGGAGGGCTGTGAAAAGTGATGTAAGGAATACATGTTTTCGATATTTCTTTTCAAATACACTAACTTTAAAATATCTTTTTCATTAAATAGCTTCTCTCCGGTTTTCCTTAAAAAACCAATAACTGCTACGAGCCTATTGTCTATTCTTAAATACATGGCCATTTCATCTTCATAGCGATTTTCTTTCAAAAAAACTTCTTTATAGTGGGTTTGTTTTTGCAGGCACATAACTTCATTCCTACTCATTAGCTGAATGGAAGGCTGTGTATTTATATTTTGGGGGTGCAATGGATCAAAGTTTTTATATCTTTGTAAATAGTCATTAATCGTGTGACTCTCTATATTAAAAAGCACAGGGGCGGTTAGCTCATTATTTGCTATTTCCCAAAATAACATATGTTGATATCCGAGATGCTGACTAATTGTTTGCAATAGTTCATGTTTAAAACATTCATTGCTTTGTTTCACATTCATATTTGAAATATGATAGCTTGCTTTAAGAATGTTTTCTAAATCATTTTCTAAAAACATGAAAACACCTCATTTCTCTATTATGCATTTATATTCTACTTAAAACAGAATTATCCTTTCGGGTAGTATCTTAAATTTAGAATATTCAGTACATTATAGTTGCAAGATTACTACTATACGAGGTGATGATATGAATTTACAAGAGTATGCATCCTATGACGGTATTGGGTTGGCAGAGCTAGTAAAATCAAAGGAGGTAACACCACAGGAGTTAAAGGAGCTAGCGTTAGAAGGAATAAAAAGAGTCAATCCATCCATTAATGCAGTTGTTAGTGTGTTAGAAGAGCAGGCTGACAAAGCAATTGAGAAGGTTGATGAAAATGCGCCGTTTGCAGGTGTTCCGTTTTTAATTAAAGAGCTTGTGCTACATGCAGAGGGTGTTCCGCATAGTATGGGGAGTCGTATTGGAGAAAAGACGGTTATACCCGTCGATAGTGAATTAATGGCGCGCTTTAGAAGGGCTGGTTTGATTTTAGCAGGTACTACGACAACACCTGAGTTTGGCTATAATGCAGCGACTGAAGCAGTTATTTATGGTGCAACGCGCAATCCGTGGAATTTAACTCATAGTCCAGGCGGTTCGAGTGGAGGGTCAGCAGCCGCTGTGGCAAGTGGTATAGTGCCAATCGCTCATGCTAATGATGGCGGAGGTTCTATTCGTATCCCCGCTTCCTGTAGTGGGTTAGTGGGATTAAAGCCAACACGGGGAAGAGTTCCAGCTGGTCCATTCAATAGCGAGCCTTTAAATGGTATTGCCATTGAGTTCGCTGTGACGCGTACAATTCGTGATACAGCTGTTTTATTGGATCAAGTAGCAGGCCCGGACTTAGGGAGCTATTCCAAATTAGAAGTAACACATGCACCGTATGGACAACTTATCCAGGAAACAGTGCGCCCACTAAAAATTGCTTGGACAACTGAAACAAATTCTGGGGCATTTGTCGATCCGGAATGTATAGAAGCAGTTCATAAAACAGTTCAAGTTTTAAAGGAGCTAGGACACGAGGTAGTAGAAGCGCGTCCGAAATATGAACAAGCATCATTTACAAAAGCGACGGTTGCTATTTGGACAGCGAATATTTATCACATGATTCAGGGGGCTGCAGCGGGAACTGGTAAAGCAGTTTCTCCAGACTATATTGAAGCGGCCATTTGGAAATGCTATGAATACGGTGGTCAATTAAAGGCGGCTGATTTATTGGAAGCTATTCATACAAATGCAGTCGTTTCACGTCAAGTTGCAGGCTTCTTTGAAGACTATGATATTTTATTGAGTCCAACTATTGGCACACTTCCTGCTAAAATTGGTGAATTAAATGCCAACAATCCTAACATTTCGGCTGTTGAATGGACAGAGCAAATTTTCACGTATGCACCGTTTACAAATTTATTCAATGCTACAGGTCAGCCCTCCATATCATTGCCTTTAGCCGAAAGTAAATCAGGTCTACCAATTGGTCTACAAATGACAGGTAAATTTGCAGATGAATTGACGTTATTACAGCTAGGTAGACAGCTAGAGGAAGCCATGCCTTGGAAAGACCGACAACCAGCAGTACATGTCAGTGAACAGCCTCAGCCAGCAGTATAATATAGCATGAACGCACTTAGTAGAGACTAGGTGCGTTTTTTTGCGGTCGTAATTTTCAAGCTTCCTTAAAAGCAGGTTTTATCCTGACCTCGAACTCATATACATAAGATAAAAGCTAATAGGAGTAGTGATTATTGGACAAACAACAACATAAGTACAGATGGATTGTGTTTGTTGCTGTATTGTTTACCTATTTGTTAATGGCAAGTCAGCGAACTGCTCCAGGGTTAATTACAGATCAATTGATGGAGGATTTTGGGGTAACGGCTTCGACAATTGGCTTATTGACGAGTATTCAATTTTTTGTGTACACGAGTTTGCAAATTCCGATGGGGATTTTAGCTGACCGATTTGGGCCAAACCTTTTCCTCATCATTGGTGCCATCCTTACAGGTATAGGAACCATTCTTTACAGTCTAGGTACACATGAATTCATTCTATTCTTTTCTAGAATGCTTACTGGTGTAGGAGATGCGACCATATGGGTGAATATGGTACTTATTTTGGCACAATGGTTTCATAAAAAGGAGTTTGTCCGATTAATTGGCTTTGCAGGTATGATAGGGAGCTTAGGCTTCTTATTGGCAACAGTGCCTTTTGCTACATTGATTCTTTTATTAGGTTGGCGAATCACCTTTTTCTCTACAGGACTTTTACTATGCTTATGTGGTGTACTTCTTTATTTTGTGCTCGTACAAAACACAAAACGCATCTTTTCAAAGGAACCAGCCTTCATAACTGAAGAAATACAACGTGAAAAAAGCTCCAGATTATTACGAAGAATATTTTCAAGCAGGCAAGCATGGGCTTTATTTTTTTGTCATTTTGGCGTTGTTGGCGGGTATGTTGGCTTTATTAGCTCGTGGGCAGTACCATATGGGATCAATATGTATGAGATGTCACGGTCAGAGGCTAGTCAGCTAATTATGATTGGTCTAGTCGGAGCACTAATAGGAGCACCTTTAATGAGCTGGATTGCTGGCTGTTTAGGTACAATTAAGAGACCCTATATTGTTGTGCATATTGCGGTTTTAGCGAGTTGGTTTGCCTTTCTTTTATTGAAAGGGCATCCGTCCATTTTCATGCTCATTGTCCTGTTCTTTATCATCGGCTTTGGCTATGGTGCAAGTGCTTTAACCTTTGCGGCAGTTCGTCAAACTTTCCCTTTAAATGAATCAGGCATTGTTTCTGGGTTTGCCAATACAGGGGGCTTTCTAAGTGCCGCATTGCTACCCATTATTTTTGGGTATATTTTAGATTACTTTCAAGCTGCCACAGGCAATGTAAGTGATGGGTACTACTATGGCTTCATTTCGCCTGTTATATTCTCCTTCATTGGTTTGATGGGAGTCCTGTTATTAAAGGAAAAACGTGTGAGAGTGGCTCTAGCATATCCAGATGAATCAAATAAATCCTATTAAAATAGGGATATTGGACGGGAGTAAAACTTTTGTTGAATATCGATTTTCTATTGCTTTTTCCTCTTTAATCACGCTAATATCTGTTAAATTTATGAAACAATATTACTTTTATGATAGATTTTACCTGGTTAGACATCTCCATAAATGCTACACTGATTAGGAATCTTAAAATTCAGAATAAAAAGGGAGAAAACTAGGAAATGAATCAATTGAAACAAGTTATAACAATACTAAGTATGGCTGTATTGATTCTGGCAACAGGAATTGTCTTTACACAAACGCCTGTCAATGCACAAGAGGAAGAGAAAGATATTCATATTACACTCCTGGCTACGTCAGATATTCATGGCCGCTCTATGCCTTGGGATTACGCAGTGGATGGACCAAATCTCACAGGAAGTTTAACGCAATTATATACAATTATTAAAGATATCCGTAAAGATCATCCGAATACCATCCTATTGGAAAATGGAGATTTAATACAGGATAATTCTGCAGAATTGTTTAATGACCAGCCGCAGTCACCAATGATGGTGGCTGTTAATGAAATGGGCTATGAAGCTTGGACATATGGTAATCACGAGTTTAATTTTGGTTTGGATGTATTAGATAAAGTTTCCAGTCAATTTAATGGAGCAAGACTTGCTGGGAACGTTTATAAAGAAAATGGCGAACGCTATTTACCTGCATATACAATTATTGAGCGTGAAGGGGTTAAAATCGGGGTTATTGGCATGGTAACACCTTTGATTACAGAGTATGAGAAGGGGACAAATCATCTTGATGGTTTAGTTGTCAAAAACCCGATAGAAGAGACTAAAAAGGCAGTTAAGGAATTAGAGGGTAAAGTAGATGTCATGATTGGCCTTATGCATATGGGATTGGAAAATGAAAATGGTGTTCCAGGAACGGGTGTGAAGGAAATGGCTAATGCCGTACCAGAACTAGCTGCTATTTTTGCAGGACACAATCATGTACTGATAAATAAAGAAGAAGTGAACGGTGTTTTTATAACAGAGCCTAATAAATATGGAACACATATTTCACGAATTGATTTAACATTTACTCGCCAAGGCGAGAAATTGTTGCTTAAAGAAAAAGATGCTTCAACTATTCCTGTAAAGAATGAAGACGGGACCTTTGTTGAATCGGATAAAGACCTAGAAAAAACGTTGAAGCCATACCATGAGTATGCACGTGAAGATGCTAATATCGAAGTAGCACAGCTTAAAGGAACAAATCTTGTTCCCAAAAATGAAATTAAGGGTATACCAGCTGTACACATCCAAGAAACACCTTTATCAGATTTTTTCCATGAGGTCATGCTACATTATAGTAAGGCAGATGTGGTAGCACATCAGATTGATAATGACAAAGCTTCATTGGATGTAGGTCCTATTAAGAAAAAGGATATCGCCTATAATTATCAATTTGCTGGTGGAGAAGTATCAGTTTATGAAGTAACGGGCAAAGATTTAAAAGATTATATGGAATGGGCAGTTGGCTATTTTAATAGCACACGAGATGGAGATGTGACGATTAGTTTTGATAAAACGCGTCGTTCCTCTAAATATAGTACGAATGATTATTTCGGAAATGTAAAATATGACATCGATTTAACTGAGCAGCCAGGTAACAGAATAAAAAATCTACGCAAATTAGATGGTACCCCGATTAAGCTAGAAGACAACTTAAAGCTTGGTATGAACTCTTATCGGATGGATTTTCTTGTATCAAAAGGTCAGGCACTTGAAGGGCGTAAGTTTAATATGATTTGGTCTTCTAAAGAAGAAAGTGCCTATGGAGAAACAGGCGGTACAATCCGTAATCTAGCCATTCGATATCTAAAAGAAGAGATGAACGGTGTGTATGAGCCAGTGATCCAGCATAACTGGAAAATCGTTGGTGTCGATATGAAATCGCCTGCACGTGCTGCTGTTGTTGAATTAATCAATAAAGATATTTTAGCCATTCCTACAACGGAAGATGGTAAATATACAAATATAGCATCTATTAATGTCAAAGCTTTGATTACAGAAGAAGAAATAAAAATGCTAGCAACAAAAGCAAAAGTAGATGCTAGCCAATTTACTGGGGTAAAAACGTCAGGTGAATTTTATCAAAAGCTGGTAAAAGCATTGAATAAACCTAAAGATGAGCCAGTAGAAAAACCGGTGAATCCAAGTAAGACAACACCAGACAAATCGAAGCCAACTATTACTCAGTCAGAATCACTTAAAGGGATTGTTACGGCTTACCACTTAAATGTTCGTTCAAAGCCATCGAACTCAGGAAAAGTATATGGGACAATTTCAAAGAATACCGAAATTACAATTTTAGAGGAAATACAAGGCTGGTATAAGATATCTTATAATAATAAATCGGGGTATGTTTATAGCAAATATGTAACGATTAAAAAATAAGAGCTAGCATAAAGCTGAAGGAAACTAGATTTGCATCTATTCCTTCAGCCTCTTTACATACGGCGATTTTTAGTCAATTAACACGTTGGGCTTTGTCATTGTAGTAGAGCGTTATTAAACTTGTGAATGTAGGTTATTAAAAGTCAAAAAACCTTATCCCATATATACACTAGCACAAGTATCTGGAGCAGGTTCATAAAAGCAATGATTCTTAAATTGTCCTGTAAACGGCTGACCATACCATGTTGGGGGACATGGTGCATATGGATTGAAGTACCAGAGTGCGTATTTTGCTGGATGTTCTCGCCAGAAATCTAAGTTTTGTTTCGCTAATCTTTTTTCCGTTTCTCTTGCTCGTTGGTAAAACATATTGCCTTTTTGAACAGCTTCGAAAGAATAGTTTCCGCCTTGTACCTGGTAAATAACCTGCTCAATCGTTCTTACATCATTGAAGTCTAAACAGGACGCCACTGCACGATTCACAATGACATTGCCCACGTAAAGCATACCTTGTTGACCTTCACCCTCTGCTTCTGCTCTCATCATCCTTGCCATTAAAGCAACGTCTGCATCACGGTATTTTACTCTTGGCATTTTTCCACCTCCACCTTATAGTATGAAAAAGAACAAGGCTAGTTTCACTTTATCTTGAAATTCGTTGTTTTTGTATATCACTCCATAAAAAACACCATCTTTACTGTTCAACAGCAAGATGGTGTATTTTCATTAAAAATTATTTTTGAAGTATGGCGTTTTTTTCAGTACAACACATACTGGGATGGCGATAACTAAGCCTACGATGTTTTGAATGACGTCCCCAGGAATGGATGCCAGCGGGGCAATCCAGCTGTTGAACATAATGGCTTGCCCAACATAGTAAACAGCGATCATCACGGGCATTGATACTACTGCTCCTAAAATATTCAGCCCAAGATTATCACCTTTATGTCCTTTTGACCAAGCAATTTTACCGACAATAAAGCCTTGTAATGCGCGTGAAATAATGGTTGTGGGTGCCCAAATTAACCAGCCACCTACGATATCGAATAAACCCATTCCAATAGCTCCAGCAAGTGCTCCTTTTTTAGGCCCGAATAAAATAGCGGAGATAAACAGCATAGATGTTCCTAAGTGGATAAGGCCCCCTTGCCCAATCGGTAGCTTAAGATTGATAAACATTGTAGCAACGAAAACAAGTGCTGCTAAAATGGCTGTAATGACTAAATCAAATGTTTTTGTACGTGATTTTGTATAGGATGTTGGCCTTTGTATATTTTGCATTTGTCTCTTCCTCACTATGATAAATATTTTGATGATTTTTACTTTAACAAAGGACTGACTATTGTAAAAGTGTCAATTTCATAAAAAAGTTAAGGGTCAGTTTGAGGTTATTTTCGCATCTTTCTAATTGTGATACGATGGGGAGAGTAAAAGCAGGATGAGTTAGGTGGAATGTATGATGAAAAAAGTTGCTGTAATTCAAGATATGTCGTCCTTTGGAAAGTGCTCATTGACGGCTGCGATGCCTGTACTCTCTGTGATGGGTGTGCAAGCAGTCCCACTACCAACAGCTATTTTAACGGCACAAACAGGATATTCAAGCTTTTATTGTGAAGATTTAACGTCAAAGATGGACTCTTTTATAGACGAGTGGAGTAAGCTTGGAGCTACCTTTGATGGTATTCATACAGGCTTTGTTACAGGTAAGGAGCAAATCGATAATATATTTCGCTTTTTAGACGTGTTTCACTCAAATAAGACGACGTTGCTTGTCGATCCAGTAATGGGCGATCATGGTGAGGTCTATAAGATGTTTACTGGTGAATTGCTTGATCGTATGAAAGCGTTAGTAAAGTGTGCTGATATTATTACGCCAAATGTTACGGAATGTTGCTTGCTTACAGGTTTATCCTATGAAAGGCTATTGAGCTATCAAAATGATACAGATTATATTCATGCCCTTAAGGAAGCAGGTCAGCAGTTACAGCAAGAAACTGGAGCAAACGTCATTATTACTGGTTTGAATCCCCCAGCAGGTGATACGGCCAAGCGTTATGTTGGGAATATGTTTGTCGATTCTGAGCGGTCTTTTCATAGTATCCGCAACTATAATGGTGAGAGCTATTCAGGCACAGGCGACCTCTTCGCATCCATCATGATGGGCGGCATGATGCGTGGACAAGATTTAATGGAGTCAATGAAACTAGCAGAAACATTTTTAGCCGCTGCAATTGAAGCTACTTCGAAGGAGCAAGTACCTCGTGAGGCTGGCGTGCATTTTGAAAAGTTTTTACGTATGCTGCTGTAAACGTTAATAAGCCCATAATAAGTAATAGTGATAAAAAATTCGTAAATGTCAGATTCATATTGACCTTTACGGATTTTTTTGTTGAAGGAAAATTAAATAGTCTAGGATGATTTTATTAGATAAATAGGGTGATTTTATAAAAAAACTAGTAAAATTAGAGTGATTTTATGGTATTATTATGGGAATAAATTCCTTGAAAGAAGGCACCTCAGCAATATAAGTTTGCCAAAAATATGAAGTTTAGAGGAGGATTCCCCAAAAATGAGTCAATGCAATATCAATACCATCCTGTACGGTCCACCAGGAACAGGAAAAACTTATAATACGGTGAACTACGCGGTTAGTATTATTGAGAATAAAGAATTTATGGCGATTTGCGCAGAAGCGTATCAAGATGTTTTTGAACGTTATCTTACGTATAAAAAGCAAGGTCAGATTCGATTCGTTACTTTTCATCAATCATATGGATATGAAGAGTTTATCGAGGGAATTAAGCCTGTTTTAAACGATGAAGCAGAAGAGAGCATTCAATATAAAATTGAATCAGGCGTGTTTAAAGAATTTTGTGAGCAAGCGCAGCAATTAAAATTAACTGCTCATGATCAGGTGATGGAAGGAAATAAAAAAGTTTGGAAGATTTCTTTAGGAGGCAGTGGCAAGAATTGGCTGAAAGAAGAATGCTTTAAGGACAATCAAATTCGTATAGGCTGGGATGAGGAAGGTACTGATTTTATTGAGGATGGGGAATATCCTTCAGATACCTTGTACTATTTCTATGAGGGAATGAGTGTTGGCGATATCGTCTTTTCTTTAGGAGATCAAAAGCATATTGATGCAATTGGTATTATCACAGGAGAGCCTGAATGGTTAGAGGCAGAGGAAGATTTTAAAAGAAGTCGTGAAGTAGAGTGGATTGCCACGGATATCTATGAAAATATTTATGAGCTAAATGGCAAAACGAACTTAGTGCAGCAAACCATTTATGAGCTTTGGCGACTATCAATCAATGATGTGAATAATTTAATTTTAAAATACTCGCAAAATAATCAAATCGATGTGGAAGAAAACAGTAATAATTATGTCTTTATTATCGATGAAATTAATCGAGGCAATATATCGAAGATTTTTGGTGAACTTATTACATTAATTGAACCGACAAAAAGAATTGGAGCACTAGAAGAAATGCATGTGAAGCTTCCATATTCTAAAAAGGATTTTGGTGTCCCTCAAAATGTCTATTTGCTGGGAACGATGAATACAGCAGATCGTTCGATTGCACTGATGGATACAGCACTGAGAAGACGCTTTGACTTTATTGAAATGCTGCCAAATTTGAATGCAGTAGCTGATATAAAAGTTGGGCATATCCATATTCAACGTCTAATGGAAGTTATGAACGCTCGTATTGAAGCACTGTATGATCGTGAACATACTATTGGTCATGCCTATTTTATGAGCTTAAAAGAAGACAGTTCATTAGAAAATCTAGCTAATATTTTTAAGAATGCGATTATTCCACTTCTCCAAGAATATTTTTATGAAGATTATAGTAAGATTCAGTTAGTGTTAGGAGATCATTTAAAACCCCAGCAATATCGATTTATTTTGGATGAGAAATTAAGTATAAAAGGATTATTTGGTCGAGCCATTGATATAGACCTCCCAGAAACGAAATTCCATCTTCAAGCAAGTGCATTCGAGGAACCTTTAAGCTATATCGGCATATATGGAAGGGTCGAGAATGAAGAAGTTAATTGAAATAAAGGAATACGATATCCTGACATGCAATCAAGCTTTTAAAGATGAGTATGTATACTTAGACAATGATTCTTTCGAGCAGCTTGAAAATATGATTTTGAACTGTAATGATATGGAAGATGTGGATGCATACGATTTTTTCTCTGTTTCCACAAAGCGGCATGTTGGAAAGGTCATTCGTGCAAAAAATTATGTTGGTATTGTGCAATTGAAAAATGGTACACAAATTCAAATTTTGCCAAAAATATATGGAAAAACAGCCATTGACCCTAAAAAAACATTTTTGAAAATGCTTAAGTCGTTACAAGAATTTCCTAGCAAAACCTTTAATGAGACTAGTCTTCGTACAGATCATATGTCGTTATTGGAAATGTTCATTCGATTGTACATTGAAGAAGTACAAAAATTGATTAAAAAAGGACTTAAATCATCGTATTATGCGATGGAGGATAACTTAAATGTATACAAAGGAAAAATGGTATTCTCACAGCAATTAAAATATAACCTAGTTCATCGACAACGTTTCTATACACGCTATGATGAGTTTGGAATGAATCGAGCGGAAAATCGGTTAATCAAGGCTACATTGCTTTATTTGTTGAAACAATCTACTAGCAATGACAATATAAATGAAATTCGTAAGCAACTCATACACTTTGAACCCATTGAGCAATCCAAAAACTACAATAAGGATTTTTCCCAGGTAAAGATTGATCGTAACTTAAAAGATTATGAAACGATTATGCAATGGTCTAAAATTTTTTTAAATAATGAAAGCTTTACAACTTTTTCAGGACATTCATTTGCTAAAGCCTTATTATTTCCAATGGAAAAAGTTTTTGAGTCTTATATTGGCTTTCATCTGAAAAAGCTACTAAGTGATACAGCGTGGCAGGTACAATTACAGGATAAAGGCTATCATTTATTTCAAGGGAAATTTGCATTACGACCAGATATTGTATTAACAAATGGCACTGGCAAAATTATTTTAGATACAAAATGGAAAATGCTAAGTAACACGCCACACAATAACTATGGCATTTCACAGGCCGATATGTATCAAATGTATGCGTATGCTAAAAAATATCATGCTAAAGAAATATGGCTCCTTTATCCATTGAATACGGAAGTTGAACAAATGAAAGAAATTTATTTTAACACAAATGAAGGGGATCAAAGTGCCGAGGTGAGGGTGTTCTTCGTCGACTGTCACCATGTAGAGGACAGTTTGGAGAAACTAGTAAAAAAATTTACTCTAGCAACGCAATAGTAAACATATGAGTAGACATGCTATCAGGGGGGAATCTATGGGAGTTATAGTTGAAAATAAACGTCATCTATATGCAATAGGGGTAATAAGTTTACTAGTGTCAGCCATTTTAACGTCTATTAGCCAAGTGTATTACTCGAACCGTGTACAAGCAGTGCATCCATTTCTCTTCACCGGTATTAGTTTTTTTCTTACGACTGTCTTCTTTCAATTAATCACAAGTAAGCAAAAGATAGAGCCCTGCTGGAAAGAGGCACGATCATCTTTATGGAAGTTAAACGGTGCTTCCATATTAGCCTTTATGGGGTTTTACTTTGCATTAAAATATATTGAACCAGCGATAGTGAGCTCTCTTGAAATGGGACTAGGTCCATTGTTTGCATTGCTACTTGCGATACAGCAGAAAAAACGAGTGATAAATGCACAGTGGGGTATTGCAATTGGCATATTTGCAGCTAGTTTATTACTGATTGGTGCTATTTTTACAGGGAAATCGGCTGTACAAACATGGGATCAATCAAGTATTTTAGGAGTCGGGGCAAGCATATTGTGTGGACTTGGTGCAGTATTATGTACAGTCTATTCTAAGCAGCTCAGTCAATTAGGATGGACAAGCTCGATGATTTTATCAAAAAGATTTTATGGTATCATTTTGCTTTCATTTATCGCTACATATGATGTCATGTTTACTTATTTGCTTGAAAACATTGGTTGGATTTTATTGATGACAGTCATCGGTGTGTTGATACCAATGTATTTATTACAGAAGGGTATTCAATATTGTGAAGTATTTTTAGTCATGATGTCATTGTGTTTTATTCCTGTATTCACCTTCTTTTTTCAGCTATTCGATACACGGTTACAATGGTCAAATATTACGTTAATGGGTGTGTTGTTACTGTTATTGTTTGGAATTTTAAGTGTAGTTCTAGAACAAAGAGCTCGTAGCGTTTCCTAATAAAATTTTTCCATGACAAAGTTGCTACACTGAAAAATCCAGAGCCAGTTATGATGGGCATAAAATCAAATTGGCTCTATTTGATTTCTTTAATTGTACCTTTCAAATTCTTTCCTCCTAAAAGCCCTTCCATCCTATTAAAGTGATGTCTCTCATGAATAGACAGCAACTGAATAGCTTGAATGAGATTAGGATAATGCGCAATGGGATCAGGAAAAACAATATGCCCTGCAACATCCTCGTCTATATTTTGTACTAACTTTTGCAAAGCAAGTGTCTCGTTGATAAGTAATTGCTCGATATCATAACTGTTTAATACAAAGCGTATTTTCTTAGGTGGAATCAAAATACTGGGTGCTCGCATTCCATGTCCTTTTTTGGATTGATATTCTTCATAAATATCATGTATTTCAGTAGAGAATGGCTTGTTTCTTCGCATTTTAGCGATAGGCGTAAGGAATAAAGAATATTTGGTTGCTGTGTGGAGCATTTTGAGAATCAAATAAAGGTGATAAAAGTGTTCACCAATGGACCATTTTCCCTCGCGTGTTACACGCCATAGTTCTTCCTGTGAAAGTGAATGAATAGCTGGTAGATAGTGTGCTCGTTGTGCATGTAATGTAAGAAAGTGTTTTGACATATTAGTAGATTCCATAGATTTTCAGCTCCCTTATTTCCATTTTAAGGATTACTGTTGGAAAAGTACATCAAATGCCAATCGTTATGGCCGATAAATAGGAAAAGTATGATAGGAGGAAAAGGCATGGAAATTAGACAATTAACAGCTGCAGATGCTGAAGTATATAGAGATTTAAGATTAGAGGGATTGCAAACAAATCCAGAAGCTTTTGGCGCTAGCTTCGAGGAAGAAAAGGATTTGTCAATTGGGTCGTTTGCAAGTAGGCTCGAAGGACAGGGAACATTTACGTTTGGGGCATTTGACCAGGAGGATTTACTCGGTGTGGCGACATTGGTGCAAGCAAATAAAATGAAGCTAAAGCATAAAGCGAGTATTTTTGCCGTTTATGTTTCTACAAAAAAGCGGGGATTGGGCATAGGAAAACAACTAATGGTAGAGATCATCAATCAAGCAAAGACACTAGTAGACGTCGAGCAAATTAATTTAACAGTTGTTTCTTCCAATGAATCAGCAAAAGGATTATACAAATCGTTAGGTTTTCACGTTTTTGGAACAGAACGAAACGCCTTAAAAATAGGGCAGCAATATTTTGATGAGGATTATATGGTGCTGTATTTCTAAAAATGCTAAAAAGCCTTTGAAGTATTCCATCTTCAAAGGCTTCAATTTATTAGGATGAGTAACAATGGAACAATGGAATTAAAGCAAGGAATAAAAGAATCCCCGTAATAAAAAGAATAAGTAAAGAGCTAACAATGCCCACTTTTTTTATAAGTAACCATAGACTTAGCAAGATAGTAAGGACTGATAATGGGAGTGCCAGCCAAAATCCAAGATTCCCCAAGTATTCAATCATAATGGGGAATGAATGGTGAAAGTAATTGTAGGGAATATCTAGCATGAGAAAAATGGTCAATATAAGCTCCATAAAATCCCCCCATCTACATATTTGTTCTTACATATATGGTATGCAGAAGCATCTTTAAGTCACACGGCAGCACCCTTTTTAAAGGATGCTGCCGTATATTTTTTTATAGGCTTATTAATTTTCCTTTTTATCTAACAATTTCAAGATGATTGCTTCCAAATTTTCTATTTTCTTCTCAAAGCGCATAAAGAGATAGATGGTAATGGCAATAGGGAAACCTGAATTACCTATGAGGTGAACCCACATTTGTATAGTTTCAATTGGTATCATAACATCTTCCTCCCTCATTATTGTGATGCTTACAGTTATGAAAAGTGAACGTACGATTAATAAAATCAATACGAATGAATAAATCAGGGAACATTTGTTCTGTTTTTGGTTTATAATAGATATATGATATTCACTTTAATGAACAAGAAGGCGAATATATAGGAGTGATGCGAATGTGTAATGAGTACAAAATAATAGAAGAGTTTTTTTACAGAAATAGAGAACAGGTTAAAAACCCAATTATCAGGAGTTTTTTGGCAGATGCACAAAATCTTTATTTGGTACAACATGCAATCTTACATCCCAATGATTGTAATTTGAAAATGGTTGATGAAACATTTCAAGCTCATTATCAAAGGGTACAGAAAATAAAATATATCAGCAATTTAATTTATTTCTTTAGCTTGGATTTCGATAAAAAAAAGAGAAGATTGCAAAATCGCTTTTTATTAGTCGCAGATAGTGGTCTAATGGACGACGGTATAAGTTACGAAGAGAGAGAAGAAGAAGGATTATTAGAAAAAATTGAAAATGAACAGCTCTTTAAAGGCTTGCAAAAATTAACAGACAAGCAACTGCAAATTTTAGAAATGATTTATGTCAAAGACTATTCTATAAAAGTAATCGCTGAAACATTAAAAACAACACCACAGAATATATCCAACCTGCATCGAAAGGCTTTAAAGAAGCTTCATCATATTATTAGAAAGGAGGAGATTTAGTCAATGCAGAACAATATGAATGAGGAGATGCTAATAATTATTGAAAATTTTACGCCAAAAATTAAGCAGTGTCTTCATCAAACAAGTTACCAGGATAGAGAAGACTTAGAGCAGGAGATTAAGCTGAAAATTATTGAAAAGCTGACAACGAAGGAATTTGAAAACACACCTAGTTTTTGGAATTTTTTTGTATGATAAAAAAAGAGCAATGCCCTTTTAAGAAGGACAATTGCTCTTTTTAATCATTAACCCTTTAAGAAATCTGGTTTTGCAAAGCTTGGATTTGGATATGTGTAGAAGCCTTCACCTGTTGCGCGGCCCAATTTGCCTTTTTCGATGTACTCTGTTTTTAAGAGGTTAGCTAATTTTTTCATGTTTTCATCACCAGTGGCAGTTGCTTTCGCTTCCACAATGTTATAGGCAGTGTTAATGCCAACGATGTCTAGAATAGCAAATGGTCCTAGTGGAGCGCCTGTACCAATCATCCATGTTTTATCAATTGTTTCTGGATCGGCCACTTCTTTTACCAGTAAAGATTCAGCTGCATCTAAAAATGGAACTAGTAATGAGTTTAAAATATAGCCAGGTTGCTCTTTATGCAATGGTAGTGGTACCATGCCAATGGCGCGTGCAAATTCAATCACTTCATCAAATACTTTCATATCTGTACCAGGGTGTTTCATAATTTCCGCAGTATTGTTTTTCCAAATTGTATTAGCAAAGTGAAGAGCTAAAAATTTATCAGGACGGCCAGTTGCTTCAGCAAATTGGCTTGGTAGTAAAGTAGACGAGTTTGTTGCAAAAATTGTTTTTGCTGGTGCTACTTTTCCAAGATTCGTGTAAAATTCTGTTTTGATGCTCACAACTTCAGGGATTGCTTCTATAACAAGATCAGCATTGGCAACGGCTTGCGCCAAGTCACTATTAAAAGTAAGACGTGCATAGGCTGCATCCACTTCTTCTTGTGTAGCACCTAAATCTTGTTGATAAAATGGTTTTAATTTTGTAATACGATCCTGTGCATTTTTTAACGCCTCATCGTTAATGTCATACACTGTTACATTAAAACCTTTGAAAGCAGATTGATAAGCAATTTGGCTTCCTAATACACCACTACCTGCAACCGTAATGTTTTGATAATTCATCGAAATTCCTCCTTTGAAATTGTTACATCAATATAATAGTGTGGATATGTAGATCAATCCTTCGTTACAATTCCATACTACTTCTACCGTTGAATAAAAATCAAATGAAAGCCTCTAACATTATATAAATATAAAGTATATTGAAAGAAGTTTCTTTCCAAGTATGTACCCGCTGTTAAAGAAATATAACAAAGAACAGCCTTTAAGCTGCCCTCATTTGAGAGATATATCTAATTACATATGTAATTGTTGTAGATAGCATTGTAATTTGTCTTTTTGTTAAACTAGTTTCAAACTCAAAAGTAAAATAGGAAAATTATAATGTGTTAAAAATGGGTCTTTTATATAATTATTGTTTAATTCCCATATTTTTATAGATTTATAAACTGTTGTTTTAGTACACTGAATCTATGAATTGAAGGGGGAAAAACAGTGAAGAAAATAATGTTAGCTGGTGCACTGAGTATTGCATGTTTTACAGGGGTTGGTGGACAGGCGTATGCACAGGATGTAGTAAATGTGGCAAATATAATCCATCCAAAGCAGAATGTTGCAGCCACTAGTCAGTTACAAGCCATGCCCTATCAAGATATTTATAAAATGCTTTTGTTATCTAAAATAGGCTTTGAAAATAACGAAGTGTCGATTGTTACAACAAAAAATAGTATTACAGTAAAAATTTCATTAGAGGCGATTCTTCAATCGTACAAAGATGGTACAAACCTCTATCCAGAGGGAGAAAAAGAGTTTAAGGAAAACTATGAAGAACTGAAGAAGTTATTTGGGCCTGCGATTCAAATAAAAATTACACAAACTAGTAATGGCTATAAGAGTGAGGTATATACAGCTGGCAAATGGGAAGCAGTTAGTGCAGAAGATTTAAATGATATGGTACAGGTATTTGCTCGTGCCGACGTTGAGTTAAAAGCAGGTGGATATTTCAAGGATGCTATTGGTCATTGGGCTGAAAGCTATATTCAGTTACTATATCAAACAGATATCATTAATGGGACAACGGCTACTACGTTTAATCCAAATGGACAAGTGACGCGTGGAGAACTGGCGGCTATTATTTTCCGTGCATCTGGCTTAAATGTGAATGAAGATTATGAGGGTCCTGCTTCTTATACTGATCTTAGTGGTTTCTGGGGTGCTAAGGAGGTAGCGATTCTTGAGGAGTATGGCTTAATCGATATTTTCAATGGTGAAAAATTTGAGCCGAAAAAGCCCGTTACACGAGAGGAAATGGCCTATATTACTGCTAGGTATTTAGAAGGTATGGAAGTGAATGTTGCGCAAGTGAGCAAAAACAATTCATTCACAGATAAAAATCAAATGCGTCAAGAAACAGTAGAGGCTATCGGTCTATTGCAACATCTAGGTATTTTAAATGGTACGAATGGTAAGTTTAACCCAAAAGGTAATCTTACTCGGGCAGAGGTTTCTAAAATTTTAACGCTTACTTTAATGCTAGTTAGTGAAGAAAAATAAAAGAGGAAAGGGATGTTTCATGCGCGGAGACATCCCTTTGTTATTCAACAAGTATATGGAAAATATAGCTTAGGAAATAACCTAGAAAGAGATACATAAAAAATGCTTTAAATGAGACTTTCTGTAGCTGATGCAAAATGAATTCAGAAATACTAGCTGTAGCAATCAATCCTATCGAAATGCCCATTAAGATCCCTTGTGCTTTGTCTGGTAAAGCCCAATACTGACCAAACCAGATGAAAATACTAAAGAAAATAGAGAAGATGAAGAAATAAATGAAAAGTCTCCAAAGCCTTTCACCTTGAGAGATGAGTGCAGTAGATAATGCAAATCCCTCTGGAACATGGTGGAGAATAATGGAGGCTGTGAGAGAAATACTTAATGCAGCATTTCCAAGTAAATTTCCAACAGTGAGACTAATAGGTATTGTATGGATAATCATAGCTAGTGTTAATAGAGAGACAGAGGGATTCTGTGCATGAGAAGCATGAAATAAGGTATCTAGTAGTTGGAAGATGAAATAACCAATAAAAATACCTAATATAATCCCAAATGATTGATAGATTTGAAAGGAAGAAGGGATGATATCTAGCACAAGTAAGCCTACTAAAAAACCTCCGCACAATAATGATAACCCCTGTGTCGTATGCTGAAATAGCTTAGAGAAAATCCAGGCAATCGCGCCCCCAATGCTCACACTGAAAAATAGAAAACCGCCAAGTATCATTGCACTCACCTGTAAAATTCCTCCGCCCTATCATCAACTTAATGCCTTTTTCAAACTATATGCTAAGTAGAAATGAATATGCTTGACATTGAATTGCCTGCATAAAAACGATAATGACAAAGATGTACATACTGCAGGTTAGTGAAGGAAAGAATAGAGTCGAAAATATATGCTTGTTGTGATGATACTATGCAAAGGGAGTGTTGTCGTGAAGGCTGTAACCTATCATGGAAATAAAGATATTAGAGGGTCCAACTGTTAAAAGAAGGACGATATTATTGTGAAAATCACTTCTACTGCTATTCGTGGAACTGATTTGCATATTTCCAAGGCGCTATTTCTTCACATAAGAATTATGTAATAGGTAAGAGCATGTGACAAAAGTGAAAAAGGGTGACTGTGTCCTCTTGCCTTTTAATGTATCGTACCATTACATATCAATTGCCATTAGAAGAAGCAAGTAGCCTATGAAATATTTTGTGGACGGGAAGATAACTGTATAAAGGTGATTCTAAACCCTAAATCGAGTGAGTATGCTCCTTTTTTGTGGAAATATAGGGAATGGTTTAAATTGACTGAATATTGGTTTAATTCTATACTTTTTAATAGAAAGGACAGATTCATCGATTTAGCTCATATAGGGAGGAATGGTTGAATGAAATGGGATGCTAGTTATGATGTAGTAGTAGTAGGCTCTGGTGTAGCGGGATTGACAGCAGGTTTAACAGCAAAGTTACAAGGAATGAAATCATTAGTGATCGAAAAAACAGATCGCTATGGTGGTGCTTCTGCTATTTCAGGCGGTGCTTTATGGATTCCTAATAATCATATCATTAAAGGTGCAGGTGTCCCAGATACACATGAACTTGCACGCCAATATCTAGATTCAACAATCGGTGATCGTGTGCCAGAAGAGCTAAAGGAAACTTATATTACGAGAGGGCCTGAAATGTTACGCTTTTTATACAATAAAACAAAGCATATGCGCTTCCAATATGCAAAAGGCTACTCGGATTATTATCCAGAAAAACCAGGTGGGTTGTCACAGGGACGCTCCATTGAACCACTTATTTTCGATTTAACAAAAATGGGCTCTTTAGCAAATTCTATGCGTCGTGCAACTCTATCAACAAAAGGCTTCACGATGAATAGCTACGAGTTTCATAAAGTGAATATGATTACCCGGACGCTAAAAGGTAAAACTACTGCACTGAAATTAGGGGCGCGTTTAGTCAAGTCAAAGGTAACTAAGAGCGATCCAGTAGCCTTAGGAGAAGCTTTAATTGCACGTTTACGCCTCTCCCTTGCAGAAGCAAATGGTGAGCTTTGGCTATCAACGGCCTTTAAAGATTTCATTATGGGCAAAGGAAGAGTAATAGGAATTATTGTGGAAAGAGATGGACAAGAGCTTAAAATTGAGGCAAAGAAAGGTGTTGTTCTGTCATCAGGTGGCTTCTCACATAATCAGACACTTCGTGAAAAGTATTTACCAAGTCCTACGAATGCTGCATGGACTTCTTCTCCAGAAGGTCAAACAGGTGACATCCTTGAACCTGGCGTAAAAATTGGTGCAACGTTGGATTTAATGGATAAAGTATGGGGAGCCCCTTCTGTTATTGATCCACAAGGACATCCATTCTTCCTTGTGGCAGATCGTGGCGTGCCCAATATGATTGTAGTGGATAGTGCAGGGCAACGTTTTGTCAATGAAGCGGCTCCATATCATGAATTCGTGGATACGATGTATAAGCATCAAGAGGTCACACAGCAGGCAGTTCCTTCCTGGATATTAATTGATGCTTCAGCTAAAAGCCGTTATATTTTTACAGGATTGTTCCCAGGACAGGCATTCCCGAAAAGTTGGTTTGAGCATGGAGTTGCAAAAAGTGCGGAAACGATTGAAGAGCTTGCCAAACAAATGGAAGTGCCAGCGGAGAACCTAGTAGCAACGGTGAATCGTTTTAATGACTTTGCGCGGAACGGACATGATGATGATTTTTATCGAGGAGATAGTGCCTACGATAATTACTATGGGGACCCGACACTACCAAATCCAAATTTAGCAGAAATCAAGAAAGCACCATTCTATGCATTGCGTCTATATCCTGGAGACATCGGCACAAAAGGTGGCCTCGTAGTAGACGAATATGCTCGTGTAATAAAGGAGAATGGCGAACCCATTGAGGGGTTGTATGCTTCTGGCAATTGTTCAGCGTCTATCATGGGGGAAACGTATCCTGGCCCAGGCGCAACCATTGGGCCTGGTATGACACTAAGCTTTGTGGCGACAGCACATATGGCCAATGCAGTGACAAAAGATGAGGTATCACTTGTAAACGTGTAAATGAAACGAAGCCCTTCCTTTCTAATAAGGAGGGGTTTTTACGTTGGTGTAATGTTCTAATACTTTCTTGCTAGGAATATAGTGGCTACTAAATGTATGGCGATAATCATGTGAAAAGGAGCGATTTAGTTCATTGCTAGCTTATAAACTCATAACGACTATCGAAGAGTTAGAGCCCTATCGGAGCATTTGGTCAGAGATTCTTGAAAAAGAGTATAATAATAACCCTTTTATTGAGTATGAATGGATTTCAACTTGGTGGACAACGCTCGGGATTCATGACAATGTCAAAATTTACATAGTGGAGCATCAAGGTATAGCAGTGGCCTTTTTTCCGTTAGTGCATTCTGTACGATTTGGTACAATCCATTATTTCAGCTTTTTAGGACAAGGTTTTGCGACCTATATGGAAGTGATTGCTGATAAGGAGTGGTTAGAACCTTCGATTACGTTTCTTTTGAAGGAGTTTTCACGAAAATATAAGCGTTATTTAATCGTGTTACATGGATTATTAGAAAGTAAAAATACCTCTCAAGTATTAGAAAAATATGCGATTGAATATCAGATGCCTCATTCGATTTTTCGAACTGTCACATCTTATATTGATTTCCAAACCATTCCTATGGAAACATTTCTAAAGATGCATCGTAAGAAATTCAAAAGCCTTAAACGGCGTGAAAACAAATTAAAGTCTCTTGGTCATGTCGCCTTTCAGGAAGTGAATCACAATCATCTACAAAACATGTTTACGTTATTCAAGAGAAGATGGCAAAAGAAAATTGATAAAAGTGGCTTTACTGAAAAGCAAACTCGTCTATTTTATGAGCAGCTAGCTAAAACCAACAGTAAGGAGCTTCGCGTAGAAGTCGATAGCTTACAATTTGAAGGGCAGTGGATTGCTTTTACAATTGACCTATGCTGTAGAGAGCGCAATTTTTGTCAGGCAATGGGCCATGAGCCAGATTTTAATCTATTTGGTCCAGGTCGCCTCATTGAAAAAGAAAATATGCTAAAAGCACATCAAGCTGGCTATCGTTATTATGACTTAGGAAGTGGCTATGAGCCATATAAGTTTGAATGGTATACACATATTGATTTTACTAGGAAATTTGTGATGAGTACAAAAGGAGTTAAAGAGCGTAGTATTCGATTATGGATGGTCATACGTGATCGCCTAAAAGGGCTATTAACGAATAATCATCAGCTAGTAAAATTGAAGCGAGACCGATTAGGAGAACTGCGTTATTTTCTGAAGCATGCAAGCACGAAAGATTGGCTAAGAGCTTTTACAAAAATGTTCCAACGAATGCTAGCCATTCATATTTTAGATGTTTATATTGCAAAGCAACAACAGAGTAACGGAAATGTGAGATTTCAAGAATTATCAATGAAAGACATCATGACAACGAAGGATCGAGAGAAAAATGTTACAGATTTCTATAAGGGCTATCGACTCTTTGCAGATAGCGATCATGTCATCTATAAGCGACACGATCAAACGGTAGCCGAAGAAACATTTAACTATTCCTATGAGCTGTCAGACAATATGTCGTTTATAAAAGAATATGATAGCTTGCGACTAGAGGAGATCGTTGCAGATGTGCAGCGGGAAGGGAGAGCAGTCTGCACAATAGTCCCTTGGTATAAGAGAACCAGACGAAGAAAGCTCATGCAGGCAGGCTTCCATAAAGTAGCTAAAATTAATATAATAAAGATTTTCAAGTGGCAAAAAATATACGATATGTAAATAACAACACCCTCAGCATATTTGCTGAGGGTGTTTCATTAAAAATGAATACCAGGTTTATCAATTAGCTTACAGCCTGTACCATACTTGGCTTTTAAGGCACCTTTGAAAAGAGTGTGCTCCAGCTCTGGGAATGTCTGTTTCCAAAGTTCAAAGACATTATGGCTAGATGCTTTGCCGTCCTTTGTTAATCGCGCAATATGGAAGCCATATTCATCATTACAGCGAGCCAATGGGCGGTTTTCTCTTACTGTAATAATTCGACCACTTGCCGTCATTTCATATAAGCCTTCATAGCCAGCAATCGCACGGCTTTCTTCTTGTCCTTCAACTAAAGGCTTTTCTTCATGTGGTGCTACTTTTTCCTCTGTCGTTGCTTCTTGTTCAGAAGATTGAGTTTCTTTAGCGCTGTTTCCTGCTGGTAGTTGTTCAACAATCACAAAATCTTTTTTTGAAGCTTTATCGCTCATTGTCGCCATCACGTTCATGATAGAGCCTACATAGCGTAATGGTTTTTCTCTTCCTTCTTCGAAAACAAAAATATTATACTCGGTTTTATTAATCTTTTTCATAATAATATTACCCGTTGTAATAGTAAAACCGATGAATTTGTTCTTTTTAAGTGCTTGTATTGCTTCTTGCTTTGTTAAAATCATTTTGAAAATCTCCTAAAGAATTATTTATTCTATTCTACCATAAAAATTATCACATTGTTTTTCGTAAAATAATGGATGATTTTGTACAATGCAGGGAAATATCCCTATTTTCTCAAAATTAATAATGGTACTATTAAGAATGTTTGGGGAATAAAACTCCTTTAAAAAGGAGCTTTCTTAATAGAGATACAATTTTAGTAGGGAGTGTTGATAGGTTGATCAATGTGCTTGGGGGCATAGGTTTATTTTTACTTGGAATGACGATGCTAACAAACGGTTTAAAGGAATTGGCAGGAGATGCCTTGAAAAAATGGCTCAATCGTTTTACAGGTGGGACCATTAGCTCGGTACTATCTGGTACATTTATGACAATGCTTGTACAATCCTCCACGGCCACGACCTTGATTACGATAGGTTTTGTCAGTGCTGGACTTCTTACATTTGTCCAATCGATTGGCGTTATTATTGGCGCCAATATCGGGAGTACGAGTACTGGTTGGATTATTTCATTAATCGGCTTTAAGATCAATATGCAGACAATGTCACTACCTTTTATTGCGCTTGGTGTATTTGTCCAATTGCTCGCACCACGTGATTACAAAGCAATTGGAGGGCTAGTGACTGGTTTTGGCTTATTATTTTTAGGTATTGATGTTCTTCAGGGAGGAATGGCTGCGGTACAAGATAAAATTCCATTCGATGCATTTAGTGCAAATTCTATTAGTGGCAAGCTAGTTTTAATTGTTTTGGGTCTTATCATGACGGTTATTATGCAGGCTTCTAGTGCTGCAATAGCGGCCACTTTAACAGCTTTATATGCAGGTGCTATTGATTTTGAACAGGCTGCTTATTTAGTCATTGGTCAAAATATCGGGACGACAGCTACAGCGTTATTTGCTGCGATTGGTGCATCAACAGCTGCAAAACGAACAGCTGTGACACATGTAATGTTCAATGTAGTCACTGCTATACTAGTGACATTGGGTGCAAGGTTTATGTTTGCTCTTACAGAGTTTGTCACGAAATCCATCAATGGTAGTTTTGATGAAACACTCGGCATTGCTGTTTTCCATACATTATTTAGTGTGATTGGCGCGATACTCTTTGTGCCATTTGTTCGTCCTTTTGCAAAGGCCATTGAAAAAATGATCCCTGAAAAAGGAAATTATTTAACTCGTAATTTAGATAGTAGTGTTGCCAAACTACCTGGAGTTGCTGTAGAGGTATCCTTTAATACATTGCAAGATATTACTAAGGAAATGACGACAGTACTCGTTTCCCTTATTCAAGGAAAAAAACGCGCAGCTGAAACAGACAGTAGATTGGCTCAAATAGATGAGGCAATCGAAAAAACACGTTTATTTATGGATGCTATTCAATCTTCCTCTCAAAAAGAACGGTATAAGCATATTGCCCTTTTACATGCTTTAGACCACTTATATCGTTTGTCAAAGGCATTACGTGAGCAACATCCAAATGCCTTTCAATTACAGGAGACATTAACCCAAAAGTGGTTAGAGGTATTGGAAAAAGTACTACTAATCATTGATGAGGATGAACGTCTACCTGAGATTGCTACCTTGCTTGAGGTTACTTCCTCTGAAATGGCTACGGTGCGTCGTGATAAACGAAACGCATACTTTGAGCACACTGTTGAAAATGTGGTAGAGTTAGAGACAGCTGTATCGAAAGTGGAGACTTTGCTGTGGATTGATCGACTTGTCTATCACTATTGGCGTACGACCGCTCGTCTTGCAGAGTACCAAACCGTGACTAAGAAAGGTCGTCATATTGACACAGAAAAAAATACAGTAACAGTTGAATAAATGGAATGCTCGTCTTACGTTTGTAAGCGGGCATTTTTCTTCGCTTTACAAATAAAGGAGGATCTAGAATGGTTCAGCATAAATTTACAATGGACTTAACTTGGTCAGAAGGAAGAAACGGTACAGGAAATATCCAAGCTAGTAATTTGCAAACACAAATTTCTATTCCTCGGGAAATGAATGGACCTGGCATTGGTACAAATCCAGATGAAATGCTTTTAGGGGCAGCTGCAACCTGTTATTTAATTACACTAGCTGCTTTATTCGAAAGGTCAGAAATAGATGTACTGGAATTATCCATGCAGGCCCATGGATTTGTTAGTGTAGAAAATGGCATTTTTACGTATGAAAAAATTGTCCATAAACCGACTATTATTGTGCAAGAGCTAACAGAACATCTTGAAAAAAGACTTCTACGCTTAGCACACAAGGCTGAACAAACATGTATGATCAGTAAAGCATTAAAAGGTAATGTTGTAATTGAATGTGATGTTCAAATTTTTGAAGCAAGCATATAATAAGACAGCAAGAGTTATTCAGCAAGTAACGCTGATATAACTCTTTTTTTCATAAAATAAGCACTTTTTCTAAAATAGTTCTAGAAATGTTCAAAATGAATATATAGAGTTAAGTGCTAAAAAAATGCAAAGGATGATGTATTGCACGTTCAGACAGCTCAGAATCTCACATTCTATGGTCAGTACGGCAAAAGAATATTCGATATTATTGGGGCATTATTTTTGCTTTTTATAACAATTCCTCTAATGCTAGCTATATTCCTCATTTTACTCATAACGACAGGTCGCCCCATTTTTTTTAAACAAATCCGAACTGGCCTCGATCATCACCGCTTTGTGATTTGGAAGCTACGAACAATGTGTATTCAGGCAGTTCCAGTCAATATGCCGACTATTTGTGCTGATGGTATCCCTGATGATTATTATTTTAAAACAGAGCAAGATACACGCATCACAAAAGTGGGCGCTATTCTTCGAAAACTCAGTATTGATGAAATTCCACAACTTTTAAATGTGTTAAAAGGTGATATGAGCATTGTTGGTCCACGTCCTGAAGTACCAACGATCACGAATGCATATAATTCCTTACAGGCTCGGCGTTTGGAGGTAAAGCCAGGATTAACAGGCCTCGCTCAAATTAATGGTAGGTCGAATATTTCACATGGACAAAAAATATCATATGACATTGAATACGTTGATCATTATTCCTTTTGGTTGGATGTCCAAATTTTGTTGAAGACAATTTATGTTGTTGTTGCACGCACAGGTGCTTATTAAAAAATAAGGAGTGGCCATACTGAAGATCGTTCAGCTTATTACACGAATGGATAAAGTTGGAGGTGCGCAAAAACATGTGGAGGCACTTGCTATCCACTTAAAACAGGATGGGCATGATGTCACAGTAGTGACGGGCTCCTATCAACCATCACTGTGGCACTTACAAGAGCATAAAATCCCTGTTATCAGTATATCTGCTCTTCAACGGGCTATTCATCTAGCGAAAGATTTTCAAGCATTTTGGCAATTAAGAGCCGTTTTCAAACATCTACAACCAGACGTTATAGCCACCCACTCCTCTAAGGCTGGTGTGATTGGTCGCATAGTTGGTAGGTTGTTACAAATTCCAACTATTTTTACGGCACATAGCTGGAGCTTTACAGAAGGTGTTCCTTACAAGAAAAAGCTATTCTATCAACGGATGGAAAGATCAATTCAGCCATTTACGACAAAAATTATTACAGTGTCTGAATATGATCGGGAACTAGCACTAATGAAAAAGGTCGCTCCTGCTCATAAATTGCTGACTATTCACAACGGCATTGACCCTATCGAGAGAAATAAGACAACTGAAAAGATATGCATGGAGCAGCCAGTCATTGTCATGGTTGCTCGTTTTGAAGTGCCTAAAAGACAAGATGTCCTGTTAAAGACTTTAGCGGAACTGACAGATATCCCTTGGCACCTTCAATTGATTGGAGATGGTTCTCTGCGTCCAGCTCTAGAACATTTCGTTGAACAAAATCGATTATCAAATCGTGTAACATTTTTAGGTAATCAATTAGACGTTCATTCTTATCTTGAGAAAGGCCACCTATTTGTTCTGTTATCAGATTGGGAAGGCTTGCCGATTTCGATTATTGAAGCGATGCGTGTAGGACTTCCTATTATTGCAACAAATGTAGGTGGTGTGAAAGAGCTTATTATTGATCGTGACAATGGGTTTTTAGTGGAGCGAGAGAATAATGAATTATTGAAGAAGAGGCTGCATCAATTATTAATGGATGCTCCTTTAAGAGGGGAAATGGGGACGGCAAGTGAGCAGCGTTATTTACAGTACTTCACCTTCATCCCCATGTATCAAAAAACATTAATGGTTTATCAACAGGCTGTTTCAGAACTAGTGAAGAAAGGGGATTAAATTGCAATTAATTCGCATTAGAACTGATGATGAGCTTATGTGGTACAAGGAAATTTGGGATGCCATTTTAGAAGAAGAGAACAATGATAATCCATTTATAGAATTTGCTTGGTTTTATAATTGGTGGCAAATTGTAGGACGGAAAGAGCGTGTAGAGCTTTACGCCATTGAACATGAGGGGACAATTAGGGCCTTTTTTCCTTTTACAGTGTCTATTCGTTGGGGGGTAAGGGTGTATGCTTTTGCGGGAGAAAACATCGCCAATTATACAGGGGTTGTAGCTAAAAAGGAATGGTTACAGCAAGTTACAACCTTTGTTTTTGATGAGCTCATTAAAAAGCATCGGCATATTCTTTTTTCCTTGCATGGGTTATTAGAAAGCAAGGTGTCTACTAAGATCTTAGAGCAATACTTTGTAGAAAGACAATTACGTACAAGCCTGTTCCGAGTTGTGACACCCTATCTTGCTTTTTCGGAAATTGATTTTCATCGCCATTTCAATCAACGTCGAAAAATGCATGGCGTTGATCGACGAGAACGAAAACTAAGAAATTTAGGCTCCTTAGAAAGACGTGAGGCTTCACAGGACGAGCTTTGGCAAATGTTTCGGTTATTTGATCGACGTTGGGCAAAAAAACTAGATACAAGTGGCTTTACAAAAGGCAAGAAAAGAGATTTTTTTGAGCGTTTAACGATGCTTAAAGGTGAGGCGTTACAGGTAGAGGTCGATGCACTTGTCTTTGAAAACCAGTGGATTGCTTTTACCTATGGATTATGCTGTCGTGGCCGCTATGTAACCTATGCCCTTGCACATGAGCCAACTTTTAATTTATTTGGTGCTGGTCGGATAGTCACTCAGGAAGCCATCCAGCGAACGTTTACTGCTAACTATCGCTTATATGATATGAGCATAGGCTATGAGTCTTATAAATTTGATTGGCGCTCAGACATTGATTTTACAAGACAGATGCTTGCTAGCAGCGGTACGAAACGTACAAATCTACTGGCAGGTTTTTTATCGTTAAAGCAAAGGCTCAAAGAATTTATGAAAGGGAACCAACGAGTCGTAGATTGGAAGCGTAACACACTGGGCCATTTACGATATTTAGTAAAGTATGGAAAGGTAAAAGATTGGCTAGAATATGGACAACAATTCGTAGAAAAATTTATTCGTTTGAAACAAGTGGAGCTGTATGAATTATCCCCATCAGATGACGTATCACCACAGCAACCTGTCGGAAACTTATTTGAAGAAATGTCGATTCAGGAAGCGATGCAACTTGATCAGGAAGAAGTCATGGCCCTCCTTTATAAGGGCTATACGATTTATAAAGACTCCTTTGCGGAAACGAATAAGCTGGCGTTTGCATTACATGCCACAAACTGGCGAGTGGATTCAATGCAAATTGTAGAAGCCTTACCGAAGCAAACCTATTTTTTAGCCTATGATGTTTTCAAACAAATCGACATTATTACAGCTTTTTTACGGAAAATAAAACCAGCACAAACATTGTGGGTATCGGTAAGTTTTTGGCAATGGCGCAAGCGCAAGCGCTTAGTACAACTAGGCTATAAACCTATTTCTCGAATGAAACATTATAAACTTGCTCGTTTTGAGCGACACCGTGTAGAAAAATATACAGAGAGTGGGGGCGATGTACATTCTGTCCATTAAAAGTAAGCGATGGAATATCGCAATGCAGCATTTTTATTTTCTCGAAAAGCCAGCCAATTTTCGAAAGTCTATGAAAGTTGTAGGCTATACGCATTCATTAGTACCAAGTCGGAAGCTTGTAAAAAGCGAAACGATTCACATTTATTTGCAAGAGCATGAGCTTTCATTATATTTAGCACTGTCTGAAGGTAATCGTAAAATCTTACGACGTGCCCAAAAAGAATCCTATCAAGTCATTTTGTATAAAGAGCCATCCATAGAAAATTTGAAAGCCTTTCAGCAATTTTACAATCAATTTGCCAAAAGAAAAAAAATTGAAGCAATCGGCAAGTCGCAAATGGAAACCATTCTGCTCCTCAATGAACAGGGTGCCTTATTATTATCGGAGATCCAGAGTTTTTGTGGACAGACATTATGTTATCGATTAGATATTGTGCATGAGAAAAAAGCGATGTCTTATTTTGAGGCAACATGTCATGCAACCGCATTGCCTGCACAATTAAAACGTCCTTTCCGTTATGCAAATCGGTTTTTAATTTGGCATAACCTGCTACACCTAAAGGAGCAAGGTTTTGTCTTATATGATATGGGAGAATTAACGGACAATCGAAATGTACGAGCCTTTAAATTAAGCTTTGGTGGCCAGGTTGTTCATGTTTACTCAGGCTACATTATCCAATCAAAAATACGTGCACTTTTACTAGGTGTGCAAAAATGGAGGAAGTAGCAACATGAATGGTGGGGGTCTCGTTATTTCATTAGATTTTGAGCTGAATTGGGGTGTCCATGACGTATTTCGTTATGGCCAATACAATAAAAACCTATATGGTGTCCGTAAAGCCTTGCCCAGGATACTAGCGTTATTTGAGCAATATGACATCCATGCAACTTGGGCTACAGTTGGATTATTGTTTGCTGAATCAAAGGCAGAAATGGCTCATTATTTGCGAGGTATCCCTGTGAAATATGAAAATATGCGCTTTGCAGCACATACACAGCTAGCAAAAGTTGGCGAAAATGAACAAGAAGATCTCCTGCATTTTGGTAAATCATTAATTGAGGAAATTAAACGTACACCACATCAGGAAATAGGAAGTCATACCTTTTCTCATTTTTATTGCTTGGAGAAGGGCCAAACGAAAGCTGCCTTTTGTGCGGATTTACATGCAACCAAAACAATCAGTGACGGCTATACTGCGCCTATGAAATCGATTGTCTTTCCTCGTAATCAAATAAACAAAGACTATTTTACAGCTTGTTTAGAAGAGGGATATGTTTGCTATAGAGGCACCGAAAATCATGAGCTATATGACGCACAAAAGTTTACGAAAAAGGGAAGACTTTTAGGTGCTAAGAAGTGGATAGATAGCTATTGGAATATAACTGGTCATCATATAGCCACCCTGGAAGAAATGCAAGAGGAGCAACTGATTAATATTCGATCAAGTGCTTTTTTAAGGCCATACTGTAGTCCATTACGTATATTCGAAAATTTAAAAGTAAAGCGAATAAAGGAAGGCATGCTCAAGGCTGCACAGGCACAAGCCTTTTATCATTTATGGTGGCATCCTCATAATTTTGGTAAGCATATTGATAAGAATTTGGCGATGCTAGAAGAACTATTAAGTTATCATCAAGAGCTGCGTAGTCAATATGATTTCCAAAGCTATTCCATGTATGAGGTAGCAGAACTTTGCGAAAGCCTTTCGAAACAGCAGAAGTAATAATGGAAGAGCTCTCTGTACGAAGAGTTGGTAAAAAAGAGGTTTGCTCTCTGAAGAGTAATTAAAGTGCTTGCAAACGAGAGAAAGTCATTTATTAAGAGTGTCAAAGCGCTCAAGGTAGGTGAACAACACTCAAAAATTTGAGAACAGCCACAATCTCCTAACAAAAGAAACATGTAATTTCTGAGCAAACTGATTTCAAGTTTGCTTTTTTTGTTTGATCAAAAGAATATTTTCAATATAAGAGAAAAAAAGAAAAACTTTGACGAAAATCATTGTACGAATGGTACTATTACTATAAAGAAAATATGTTAGGACATTTACAGGGGAGCACCAATTGATTTAGGTCAATTGAACTTGAATGGAAAAGAGAAGAAGGTGGTAGATGAATATGTTTATACAATCAGAATGCCAATGGAAGCAGGAGAATGGATCAGCTATGCATCAGTGGATAAAGCAGCAAACAAATCCGTATCCGAATGAGGTGGATATTGTCGTATATGGAGCGCTTTTATCATATACCAATGGTGCGTCGTCAAAAGCGCAATACCCAACAGCCTTTCGTAAGGCTTGGCCAGGTTTTCAATCGTATAATTTAGATGAGCAGGTGAATTTACGTGCCCTTTCAGTTGTGGATATTGGGGATGTGGCGATTCTAGAAAATGATCGAATGCTTTCGGAATCTGCCATCGAGGCTGCTGCGGAAAATTTAAGTATAGCCTTTCAAAGAAGTTTTACTTGTTTGATTGGGGGAGATCATACTATTACAGCTCACTCCATAAAAGGTATAAAAAATGCCTTCCCACAGGATCGCATTGGCATCATTCAGATTGACACGCATTTAGATGCAAGAAACCAAGAGGAAATTGGTTTAGCACAAGATTCTCCAATTCATCAGTTAATTGCAGCAGGGGTTGTTGAGGGGAGACATGTCTATAATGTCGGTTTGCATGGCTTTTTCAATTCACCCGAAATGATTCATTATGCTAAAGAACAAGGCATTCATATGATTACGTTAAAGCAAATGCGACGTGATGGTATTCAACTCACAATACGTGAAATGCTGCGTCAGCTTATGTATGAAGTAGATCGCATTTATGTGTCTGTGGATTTAGATGCACTTGATATTGTATTTGCCTGTGATGTTCCTGCAGCTTCACCTGGTGGTTTAACGGCTTATGAGTTATTCGATATCCTCAAGATTATTGGCGAAAATGAGGGTGTTCGTCATATTGATTTTGTTTATGCTGATCCTAAAGAAGGTATACTACGTCCAGAAACTGTTAAAATCGGTGTAACTGCATTTTTACAATGGTTGACAGGCATTCAACTAGATCATCGCAATCGTATCTCGAAAAAAGGAAAGGTTATGTTGTAAAGCAAGTGTATTTCCGAGTATTAACAATGCTGAATTTTAAAAGTTTGCTATAATGTTTAATATAGAAAACAATAAATAAATACAAACTTTGTATTGTAATAGAGAGGAAATTTATGATGACAACAAAACCAAGATTATTGATTGTCGACGGTATGGCACTGTTATTCCGTTCTTTTTTCGCTTCGGCTGCCATGGGGCATTTTATTCGCTTGGCAGATGGAACACCTACGAATGGTGCCCAAGGATTTGTGCGACATGTTCTAACAGCACAAACTATTATGAAGCCAACACATATGGCTGTTTGCTGGGATATGGGCGCACATACATTCCGCAATGATTTATTTGATGGCTATAAAGCGAATCGCCCAGCACCTCCAGAGGAAATGCTACCACAATTTGATATGGCGAAAAATTTATCGCAGCAAATGGGTTGGCAAAATTTCGGAGTAAAGGGCATGGAGGCAGATGATTTAATTGGCTCCATGATAACGAAATGGCAGGACGAGGCAGACATTACGGTCATTAGTGGTGATAAGGATTTACTTCAGCTTTTAAGGCCATCTACAGAAATTGCGTTTATGAAAAAGGGCTATACAGAATACGATATTTATACACATGCTCGCTTTAAAGAAGAATATTGTATTGAACCTTCACAGTTTGCACAGGTGAAAGCCTTTATGGGTGATTCAAGTGATGGCTATCCAGGTGTGAAAGGGATTGGCCCAAAACAAGCGTTAACGCTTATTCAAACATATGGCTCAATAGACAAAATACTGGCATCACTCGGTGAATTGAAGCCAGGTCAAAGAACAAAAATTCAAGATAATTTAGATATGTTGCAGCTATCACATGAGCTTGCAACGATTCAAACCAATGTACCAATTGACGCTGATTTTACAAGCCTTGTGTTACCAACTTACGAACCACATATTTTTAAAGCAATAGAAGAGCGTGGCTACACACTAATTGCCAAGCACGCCCGTTCTTTGTATTCGCTTATTTAATCAATCATCGCAGAGTATAGTCATATGCTCTGCTTTTTTTATTGTAAGGAAAAGAATAGAGAGCAAAAAGAAGGCTAATCGATATTTGCTCTAGTAAGGAACCATTTTCACGAAGGATAATACCTTTTCGTTGTCTTTATAGAGAGCCTGACGAATTTGGCTATCACGTTGTGGACCACCATTATCATGGAATATTAGCCATAGCTCATCATTTTTTATCTCATAGCCTATAAGTGGTACCCAATGATAAGCAAAGGTTGATTTTTTATCTTGCCACTGAAGGCTAAAATAGCGATCAAAACGCATAGCAACTGGTCGACCTGCGTCAATTTCCTGTAGAGCTTCCTTTAATGAACATGTTCGAATATCCCACGTTGGAAGCAATTGACGAAGATTGTGAATCAGTCTCCATTTGAATAAGCCAATTCTTGTACCACCAAGCAGTTTATATAGCTCATTAATGGAAGGAGTTGACTCATTTAAAAATTTTAAGATGACATGAATCGTAGTAGGTCCACAGGCAGAATTGCGATAGCTTGGTGCAATGGAAATCTCATATTGTGAAGCCCCTCGTAGTGCCAATTGTTGACGCATGATAAACTCCTTTCAAAAAGAGCTGCATTTCAAGAAGAAATGCAGCTCTCTCGCCATTATTGTTGAGCAGATAAAAATTCTGTTACTTGCTGAGGTGTTTTTGCATTTGCACTATGTAAGTGTGCAAGTTTTTCACCATTTTGGAAAATCAATAGACTTGGAATTCCCATAACATCGTACTTATCAGCGATTTCTGGAAGCTCGTCTCGGTTTAGCTCATACCAGTCATATTGGTTGTACTCTTCAATGATTGGATCGATGAACATATTCATACGTGTGCAATCAGGGCACCAGCCAGCATAAAATTTCACTAAAACTTTTTGGTCGCCAGCGATTAATTCGTTAAATTGTTCTGCAGTAGTAATAGTTTTCATTAAGTATTCACTCTCCTTGCTTTCCATTCTACACATTTTTCTCGCAATCTGAAAGTTTTCTGTTTGGCCGTTTCAATCGCTACTTCTTGTCCTCTTTTAGCTCGTTAAAAACAAAAAAAGATGTATACTGCAAAAATAATTCTTGAAAAAAGATTGCTAAATTAGACAAAATAATCTACACTAAAAACAGAAAAGTAGTTTTATCTTCATTCATTGAGAAGTGTCATTTTGGAGCGAAGATAAACCTTAGTCGTGCTTGGTTGAGTGGAGGGAATCTCATTCAACAAAAGGACAAAAAATTCACTAAGGTACACTTGATATTTTTTTGGCCAAAAAATGAATGGCTATTCATTCAATGGGAGAATAAGGGGGAATTGCTTGTGACTTACAACATTAAAAAAGCAGCTGTTCTAGGTTCTGGGGTGATGGGCTCTGGAATTGCAGCACATTTAGCAAATATCGGTATACCAACATTACTATTGGATATAGCACCAAAGGAAATGACGCAAGAGGAAGAAGCAAAAGGCCTTTCTTTAGAGCATCCAGCTGTTAGAAATCGTATTGTAAACGGAGCTTTGCAAAAGTTATTAAAGCAAAAGCCAGCACCACTTACTTCTAAGAAAAATTTATTACTACTAACGGTTGGCAACTTTGAGGATGATCTAGGGAAACTAAAAGACGTCGATTGGATTATTGAGGTTGTTGTAGAAAATTTATCAATTAAACAAAGTCTTTATGAAAAAATTGATGCGGTTCGTTCACCAGGAACAATCATTAGTTCAAATACATCTGGTATTAGCATTAATGCGATGGCAGAGGGACGTTCAGATGATTTTCAAAAGCATTTTCTTGGCACACATTTTTTCAACCCACCTCGCTATTTAAAGTTATTAGAAGTGATTCCTGCCAATACAACTGCACCTGAAGTAGTTAGCTTCATGAAAACGTTTGGGGAAGATGTGCTTGGTAAAGGAGTTGTACTTGCAAAAGATACACCAAACTTTATTGCCAACCGCATCGGAACATATGGTTTACTTATCACTTTACAGGAAATGTTAAAAGGTGGTTACTCTGTTGGTGAGGTAGACTCTGTAACAGGTCCGCTTATCGGCCGTCCAAAGTCTGCAACTTTCCGTACGCTAGATGTAGTTGGTTTAGATACATTCATTCATGTAGCGAAAAATGTTTACGATCAAACAACAGGTGAGGAGCAGCAAGTATTTGCAGTACCTGAATTTTTACAAAAAATGGTCACAAACGGTTGGTTAGGAGCAAAATCGGGTCAAGGTTTCTTCTTAAAACAAGGAAAAGAGATACATGAGATTGATCCAGCAACCTTAACGTATAGTCCAGCCAAAAAATTAAAAACACCTTCTATTGAAATGGCAAAACAAACTCGTGGATTGGCCAATAAAGTGAAGGCGTTAACCTATGCAAAGGATCGTACAGGCGAGCTATTATGGGGGATTTTTGCACCGACGCTCCTTTATTCTGCACAGCTGCATGGGGAGATTGCAGATGATATCGTAGCCATTGATAACGCGATGAAATGGGGATTCGGCTGGCAACAAGGGCCATTTGAGATTTGGGATGCTATAGGCGTAAAAGATTCTGTGGCGAAAATGGAGGCTGAGGGCCGAGAGGTACCTGCTTTTGTCAAAGAGATGTTAGCAAATGGCGTGGAGACATTCTATACAGAATTAGATGGAGATTTAGCTTACTATAATGGTTCACAATATGTGAAAGTGCCAGTCAATGAAAAAGAGATTAATTTAAAACGTTATAAGAAAAAGCATGGTGTGATTAAATCAAACACAGGTGCTAGTTTAATAGATTTAGGGGATGGAATTGCATTACTGGAGTTCCATTCGCAATCCAATGCAATCGGCTTGGATATTATTCAAATGATTAACTTTGCGGTAGATGAAGTAGAGGCTAACTATAAGGGCTTAGTCATCGGTAATCAGGGGAAAAACTTCTGTGTTGGGGCAAATCTAGGAATGATTTTGGTAGAAGCACAGGATGATAATATATTTGAGCTAGATTTCGTCATTAAAGCATTCCAAGATGCTATGCAGAAAATTAAATATTCACGTAAGCCTGTTGTAGCAGCACCGTTTGCCATGACATTAGGCGGAGGAGCAGAGGTTTGCTTACCAGCTGCACATATTCAAGCAACAATGGAAACATATATGGGCTTAGTGGAAGTAGGGGTTGGATTAATCCCAGGTGGTGGCGGAAATAAAGCGCTCTATCAGAAATTCCTAAAGGGCTTACCAAATGGCGTAGAGGTAGACTATCAACATATTGCTAATAAAGTATTTGAAACAATTGCGATGGCGAAGGTTTCAACATCTGGTGAGGAAGCACGTGAAAATAATTTCCTAAACTTTGCGGATGGTATTTCAGTTAATCCAGATCATCAATTGTATGATGCGAAGCAGGCGGCATTAGCACTTTACGAAGCGGGCTATCAACCACCTGTACCAACAAAAGTGCCAGTGGTCGGTGCATCAGGCTATGGTACATTACTCATCGGTGCGCAAGGGATGTTTGAGTCAGGCTTTATTAGCGAACATGATTTAAAAATTGCTAAAAAATTAGCTTATGTTATTGCAGGTGGAAAGGTTCCGTACGGCACATTAGTCGATGAGCAATATTTATTGAACTTAGAGCGTGAGGCATTCCTTAGTCTTGTTGCTGATCCGCTATCACAGCAGAGAATGCAACACATGCTGTTAAAAGGTAAACCACTTCGTAACTAATTGACGAAATAGATCAATCTTGCACATGAAACAAAGGGGGATTAATACGATGCGTGAAGCCGTTATTGTAGCAGGAGCACGAACTCCAATTGGAAAAGCAAAAAAAGGTTCTTTAGCAACAGTAAGACCAGATGATTTTGGTGCTGTTGTAGTCAAGGAAACATTGAAAAGAGCAGGCTATGAAGGGCCAATTGATGATTTAATTTTAGGCTGTGCAATGCCAGAAGCAGAGCAAGGAATGAATGTAGCACGTAGTATTGGGGCACTTGCTGGATTACCAGATACAACGCCTGCTCTGACAATCAATAGATTTTGCTCATCAGGTTTACAGGCAATTGCTTATGCAGCAGAGCGAATTATGCTAGGACACTCAAAGGCTATTCTTGCTGGTGGTGTAGAATCCATGAGTATGGTGCCAATGGTAGGGAATACACCACGTTTAAATCCGACTTTAGCAGAAACGGCTCCACAGTATTATATGGGCATGGGGCATACAGCTGAGGAAGTAGCTCGTCAATATAATGTTAGTCGTGAAGACCAAGATGCTTTTGCTGTTCGCTCGCATGAGCTTGCTGAAAAGGCAATTAAAGAAGGTAAATTCAATGATGAAATTGTACCAATTGAAGTGGAACAGCACTACGTAGACGATAACAATAAACCACAAGTGAAAAAATTCACATTCAGTATGGATGAAGGTGTACGTCCAGGTACATCAGTTGAAGGTTTAGCCAAACTACGTCCAGCTTTCCACGTAAAAGGCAGTGTAACGGCGGGCAATGCCTCTCAAACTTCTGATGGTGCAGCAGCTGTACTAGTAATGGATCGTGAAGAGGCTGTCAAGCAAGGACTGACACCAATGGCAAAATTCCTAGGCTTTGCAGTTGGCGGTGTACCTCCTGAAGTAATGGGTATCGGGCCTATCGTGGCAGTGCCAAAAGTGTTGGAAATTGCAGGTTTATCCATCGAAGATATTGATTTATGGGAAATCAATGAAGCATTTGCTTCACAGTCATTACAGGTGGTACGTCATTTAGGCATCGACCAAGAGAAAGTCAATGTCAATGGTGGAGCGATTGCATTAGGTCATCCACTAGGCGCAACGGGAGCTATTTTAACATTAAAGCTAATTCATGAATTGAAGCGTCAAGGGAAGAAATATGGTGTAGTGACAATGTGTATTGGTGGCGGCATGGGTGCTGCTGGCGTATTTGAAATTCTATAATTTTTGCTAGATCAGCTTGAGGTGTACTGTTTACGGTTGCCTCCGAACATTGTATACGTCAAGCTTTTCTATACATGATCATTAGGGGAATCAACTAACAAAAAGATATATTGGGAGGAATTAATCATGACTGAAAAAACAACTGATTTCATTAAAGGCGGCGGATTTCTTATTGAAGATGTGGAATTAGATCGTGTATTTACACCGGAAGATTTCACTGACGAGCATAAAATGATTGCTAAAACAACAGAGGAATACGTTACAAATGAAGTTTTACCAGTAGTGGAAAATTTAGAGCACCATGAATTTGAGCATTCAGTGCGTCTCCTAAAAAGTGCAGGCGAATTAGGCTTACTTGGAGCAGATGTGCCTGAAGAATACGAAGGGCTAGGATTAGACAAAGTTTCTTCAGCTTTAATCGCTGAAAAAATGTCTGTTGCAGGTGGTTTCTCTATCACACATGGTGCTCACGTTGGTATTGGGTCATTACCAATTGTTCTATTCGGTAATGAAGATCAAAAGAGAAAATATTTACCTAAGCTAGCTTCAGGTGAATTAATCGCTGCCTATGCATTAACAGAGCCAGGTTCAGGTTCAGATGCTCTAGGTGCAAAAACGACTGCAAAATTAAATGAAGCTGGCACACATTATATTTTAAATGGTGAAAAACAGTGGATTACGAATGCAGGCTTTGCTGATGTATTTGTGGTCTACGCAAAAATTGATGGCGATAAATTCTCTGCATTTATCGTAGAACGTGCCTACAATGGTGTTTCAGTTGGTCCTGAAGAAAAGAAAATGGGGATTAAATCATCATCAACTCGTACATTAGTATTGGAAGATGCGGAAGTACCTGTAGAAAATCTATTAGGCGAAATTGGTCGTGGTCATATCATTGCGTTCAATATTTTAAACATTGGTCGTTATAAACTAGGCGTGGGCACAATTGGCGGATCGAAACGTGCATTGGAGTTAGCTATTCAGTATACAAACCAACGTCAGCAGTTTAAGACAAAGCTTTCTGATTTCAATCTGACAAAAGAGAAATTATCAACGATGGCTTCTCAATTGTATGCTTCAGAATCATTAAACTATCGTACTGTGGGTCTATTTGAGGATCGCTTAAGCCAATTAAGCCTAGAAGAGCAAAAGCAAGGAAAAGTGATTGCAGGTGCGATTGCTGAATATGCCATTGAATGCTCTATTGCTAAAGTATTCGGTTCAGAAACTTTAGACTATATTGCTGACGAAGCTGTCCAACTTCATGGCGGTTATGGCTTTATGGCTGAATATGAGGTAGAGCGTATTTACCGTGATTCTCGTATTAATCGAATTTTTGAAGGTACAAATGAAATTAACCGCATGATTGTACCTGGCACATTTATGAAAAAGGCGCTAAAAGGTGAGCTACCATTATTACAAGTTGCCCAAAATTTACAGCAAGAGCTGCTTATGCTAATGCCAGAGGATATCGGTACAGAGCCATTAGCACAAGAAAAATATTTAGTGAAAAATGCCAAGAAGATTGCTGTATTAGCTGCAGGCTTAGCAGCACAACGCTTTGGTGCAAAGCTTGATCAAGAGCAAGAAGTATTGGTAAACATTGCGAATATAGCTAACCAATTATTTGCAATGGAATCAGCTGTTTTACGTACAGAAAAAGCAATTGCTCGTGACGGTGCTGAAAAAGCACATCAAAAGTTGCTATACACACAAATTTTCTGCCAAGAAGCATTCGCAGAAATCGAAAAAGAAGCAAAAGACACAATTCTTGCTTCAGCAGATGGCGATGCAGCCCGTATGACATTATCTGCACTGCGTAAGCTAACGCGTAATAATCCATATAATTTAATTGCGAAGAAGCGTGAGGCTTCCGTTAAATTAATTGATGCTGAAAAATATATTGTTTAATAGTGCAAATTTAACCTAGCTATCTGCAAAAGATAGCTAGGTTTTTTATATAAGATGGATAATCGTAAAAGGAGCGGATAAATTTGCACAACTGGTGGATAAACTTACAAAAAAGAGTGAAGTTCACCATTGAAAACAACTATGATGGTATACTACAGAAAAAGACAGAAGAGGAGCATTGTAATGACGATTCAATTTTTCCATTATCCGAAATGTACAACATGTAAAAAGGCACAGAAGTGGTTAAATGAGCATGAGGTTTCCTATGAAGAGGTACATATCGCAGAGCAACCTCCCACTAAAGAAGAATTAACAGCTATTTGGCAAGCTAGTGGACAGCCTTTGAAAAAATTTTTTAATACCTCAGGCATGAAATATCGTGAGCTTGGTTTAAAGGACAAGTTAGCAGAAATGACGGAGGATGAGCAGCTTGAGCTACTTGCTTCAGATGGCATGTTAATTAAACGTCCCATCGTGACAGATGGAAAAAAAGTTACTTTAGGTTTTAAAGAAGTAGATTTTGAGCAAGCTTGGAAATAACCGTATTAAACCTTGTATTTATAGGAGAAGTATGGCACACTGAAAGTGAATATATTACATATTTATGGAGGGGTTTTTTGCATGAGCACACCTAAAGACTTACGATACTCTGAAGAACATGAATGGGTAAAAGTAGAAGATGGAAAAGTACGTATTGGTATTACTCACTTCGCACAATCTGAATTAGGAGATATCGTATTCGTTGAGCTTCCACAAGTTGGCGACGAAATCAAAACAGATGATCCATTCGGTAGCGTAGAATCAGTAAAAACTGTTTCTGAATTATATGCACCAATCTCAGGTACTGTAGTTGAAGTAAATGCAGATTTAGAAGATAGCCCAGAATTCGTTAATGAATCACCATATGAAAAAGCATGGATGATCGTTGTTGAGCCTGCTGACGCATCAGAAGTTGAGAAACTAATGACAGCAGAGCAATACGAAGAAATGATCGCTGAATAAGACAAGCCATAATCGAAAAACGTCGGAAACTACCGGCGTTTTTTGTTATATAATGACTTATAAGTGGGGATCTCTAAATGGAGGTGGCGTAATGTTCGAGGGAAAATGCTTGATAGTAGAAGGGCGCTCAGATAAGCTACAAATTGAGCCTATTTTGAATGAGAATGTTACAATACTATGTACGAATGGTACAATTGGTGTGCATCAATTAGAAGAACTACTGGATCCCTATGAGGGCTGTGAGCTATTTACTTTTTTTGATGCAGATACTTCTGGTGATAAGCTACGTGCATTAATGGACAGACATTATCCAGAGGCTGAGCATCTGCGCACAATGCCAACATACAAGGAAGTAGAAACAACACCAAGAAAAGTGCTAGCAATGATCTTACTGCGTGCACATTTTTCAATCCATAATGAATATATTTTGTAAGGTTGCGTGAGTAAATGGAAGAATGGTCAATAGAGCAGTGGGAAGCGGCTAAACAGTCGGGAGAGAAAACTGCATTTTATTTATATACACCGATGTGTGGAACGTGTGCAGTGGCATCTAAAATGATGTCCATTATTGAGCAATTACTGCCACAGCTACAAATTGGTAAAGCAAATATCAACTTTTTGGAACACATTGCTTATGAGCATCAAATTGAAAGTGTTCCATGTCTACTCATCAGTGATGGCGGAAAAGTGACAGAAAAGATTTATGCTTTTCAATCCGTACCATTTTTATATGAATTGTTAAAAAAATCAATTGACTGAACTTTACTAGCGTGGTAAAGTATCAAATATATTACTAAAACATTAAATATATCGAACTCTTATGAAGAGTGGCGGAGGGAAGTGCCCTATGAAGCCCGGCAACCATCACAATGTGAAAAGGTGCCAAATCACCCAAAGATTTTTCTTTGAAAGATGAGAGAACGGTTTAACGTATCATACGTGACCCCTTCTACTTGTCTGTGAGTGAAGGGGTTTTCTATATGAGAAAAGGAGTATTCGCTATGATCCAGCTTCAAAATATTACAAAGAAATACAAAACAGCAAATGGCGAATTAACGGCAGTCAAAGACGTCAACCTTACTATTAATAAAGGTGAAATTTTTGGCATTATCGGCTATAGTGGTGCTGGTAAAAGTACCATGATTCGTTTATTAAACGGTTTAGAGAAACCGACAGCAGGAACAGTAACGGTGAACAATCAAGAATTTTCATCGATAAAAGGGCAAAAGCTTAGAGCAGCTAGACAAAAGGTAAGTATGATTTTCCAGCATTTTAATTTACTTTGGTCAAGAACAGTTGCCGAAAATATTGCATTCCCTTTAGAAATCGCAGGCTTCCCAAAGGCTCAACGTGAAGCGCGTGTGAAGGAATTAATTGCCCTTGTAGGCTTAGAAGGGCGCGATAAGGCATATCCATCCCAGCTTTCCGGGGGACAAAAGCAGCGTGTAGGAATTGCACGTGCATTAGCGAATAATCCAGAGGTTTTACTATGTGATGAGGCGACATCCGCACTCGACCCTGAAACAACGGATGCCATTCTTGATTTACTCGTAGATATAAATGAACGCTTAGGCTTAACAATCGTCCTGATTACCCACGAAATGCATGTCATCCGCAAAATTTGTCATCGTGTAGCGGTGATGGAGGCAGGCGAAATTGTGGAACGTGGTGAGGTATTACAAGTCTTCCAAGCCCCACAGGCGGCTATTACTAAGAAATTTGTATCTCAAATTACAGACACTAAGGAAACACAGGATACGGTAGCACAAATTAAAACAAACTATCCAACTGGACAACTTGTCAAATTGATTTTTGTTGGTGAAAAAACAGAACAGCCTGTCATCTCACATCTTGTGAAACAATTTGATGTAGAAGTAAGTATTGTTCACGGAAATATTTCGCAAACAAAAAATGGTGCATATGGTACATTGATTGTGCAAATTGATGGCTCTCAGACAAACGTCACTGAAGCCCTTCGTTATTTAAATACAGTGGAAGTACAGACGGAGGTGATTGAAAATGCTAACTAATCTCTTTCCGAATGTAGACTGGGAAAATATGTGGCAAGCTACGTATGAAACTTTATACATGACAGCTATATCAACGGTTGTGACATTTATTCTTGGGTTAGTCATTGGTATTGTTCTATTTCTAACTAGCCCCAATCAGTTATGGGCAAATAAAATCGTTAACTTTTTAACAGGATCACTCGTTAATATTTTCCGTTCCATTCCATTTATCGTATTAATTATTTTATTAATTCCATTTACGAAGTTTTTACTAGGTACAATTCGCGGTGCCAATGCGGCGTTACCTGCTTTAATTATCGGTGCAGCACCGTTTTATGCTCGTATGGTATTAATTGCGTTACGTGAAATTGATAAAGGTGTGATTGAAGCAGCCCGTTCAATGGGAGCAAAAACTTCTACGATTATTTGGAAGGTATTGGTTCCGGAATCATTACCAGCTTTGATTTCTGGTATCACTGTAACGGCTGTTGCTCTTGTAGGATATACAGCGATGGCAGGAATTATTGGTGCAGGTGGTCTTGGTAACTTAGCTTTCTTAGACGGCTTCCAGCGAAATCGCCAAGATGTGACATTAATGGCAACTATTTTGATCTTAGTAGTCGTATTTATTATTCAATGGATTGGTGATTTAATTACCGAGAAAATTGATAAACGCTAGCAAGAAAAAGGGGTTATTCCGGTTTTTACCGCTAACATATTTTAAACAAATAAAAGGGAGTGTCATAAATGAAAAAGTTATTAGCAGGATTATTTTTATCAATACTTGTACTAGCATTAGCAGCTTGCGGTACAGATAAAAAAGAAGATGAAAAATCAGCATCTGGCGATCAAACAGATAGCAAAGAAAACGTAACATTAAAAGTAGGTGCTTCTAATACACCGCACGCAGTTATTTTAGAAAAAGCAAAACCGATCTTAGCTAAAGAAGGCATAGACCTTGAAATTGAAACGTATACAGATTATGTTCTACCAAACCAAGATTTAGAGTCAAAAGATATTGATGCAAACTATTTCCAGCACATTCCTTACTTAGAGCTACAAATTAAAGACAATGGCTATGATTTCGTTAATGCAGGTGGCGTTCATATTGAACCAATCGGTATTTACTCTAAAAAATATAAAACGTTAGAAGACCTGCCTGAAGGCGCGACAATTTTACTTTCTAATTCAGTATCTGACCATGGTCGTATGCTGTCATTGCTAGAGGCTAAAGGCTTAATCAAATTAAAAGAAGGCATTGATAAAACAGCAGCAGAATTAAAGGATATTGAAGAAAATCCTAAAAACTTTAAATTCGATGCAAATACTGCCCCAGAAATGCTTGTACAAATGTACGAAAATGATGAAGGCGATGCAGTACTTATCAATTCTAACTTTGCCATCGATAACGGTTTAAACCCAATTGAAGATGCTATTTCTCTTGAAGATAAAGAATCTCCATATGTTAACATCATCGCTGTACGTGCAGGTGATGAATCAAAACCTGAAATTAAAAAATTATTAGAAGTATTAACATCTAAAGAAATCCAAGACTTCATTTTAGAAGAGTGGAAAGGTGCAGTAGTACCGGTAAAATAAGAATTAAAAATTTTATAAAAGGGTACATAAGTTTAACGACTTATGTACTCTTTTTTATTTGTAGTTAAATTGATGAGAAACTATGTATTTTTTATGACGTCTATTTATTGTTTAGTCACATTTATTACTATAGTAATGTTGTTAATCTACGAAATAAATGATAGAAAGTAATAATAAGAAAAAACTAGATGGAGTGATTCTAATGAATGAAATAAAATTCACCCATGACATCATGCAAGAACATGAAGTAGAGCGCTACTTTAAAATATGGCGAGAAAGTGTTATTAGATCACGCCTTACTATAACAGCAGTCTTTTTAAAAACAGCTAATGCTACACAACTGAATGAAAATGTGAATGATCAAGTTACCTCGTTTTTACAATCAAAAATACGCAAGACAGACTTGCTTTTTCAATTATCCGACGGGGATCATTGGGGCATCTTCTTTTTACAAAGTAGTGATGTAGAAGCTAGGGCGTTTTTAAAACGAATATTTGCCATCTTAAAAGCAGAACGGAAGTTCCAACAGATTGCATTAAAGGCCTCTATAACAGAAATAAGAAATAATAACGTTATTTTTGAAGAGCTGTTAAATAAAAATAAACAGATGTTATCAGGGGATGAGCAATTAACATGGAGTATAGCAGAGGTAAAGGATTACTGTGAGCAACCAACTGAATTAGTGAAAGTTAGTATTATTGAGCAAAACGCCATTTTTAGACAAGTATTAGAGTCAACGCTTAAGCAAATAAATATCCCTTATTTTTCTTTAGATGTAAAGGTTTATGAGGATGGCTATAGCTTTTTGCAATCGGATGATTATAAATCAGGGCATATGCATCTAATTCTTATGAATGATATTTTACCTCTGAAAAATGGCTTAGAAATATTGCATATCTTACGACATATGCCAAATGAAAAGAAATTTATTATTTATATGATGTCAGAACGCAATTCTGAAGGAGCAGCGCTTAATGCTTATGAGGGCGGTGTTGATGAATATATTGTCAAACCATTTAATTTACGTTTGCTAGAAGCCAAAATTAAAAGAACGTTTGCGAGGTTTTGGCAATGATCAAGCTGACTGTTTCGACGCTTTTGGGAATAATTTCCTTCTTATTAGTTGTGCTCTTTATCTTTTTAATGTATTTACTTGTTCAGCGGCAGCGTGAAAGCTATTTTGAGAAAGTTCGTGACCGTTATTTACAAAATTATTCTCAACTTTGGTATGATTACTTATTCAATAACGCATTATTTAGTATCGTATTGGTACCTAGAGGAAGCGCCCAAGTAGAAGCTATTGAAAAAATTTTTTCATCCTATTTAAAGAATATAAGGAATGAACAGGTGGAACTAAAAATTAAACAATTCTCCAATCAATATTTAAAAGCATTCTACGAAAAAGATTTATCCAGTAAACGATGGAGTATTCGAATGAATGCCCTCTATCGAATTGCAGACTTACAAATAGATGAATTGCTAACGAAGTGCCAAGAATTCGAAAAAAATAACATTACAGATGAAGAACATTTCCAGTTATTGAAAATATACTCGCTTTTCCAACCAGATTTATTTATGGAGAAAATAAAAAATTCCAATGTAAATTACGCTGAAAGTGAATATAGAAGACTATTTATCTTATTAGATGATAATGTATTTATTCGATTTTTCCATGATTTTAATAGTTTGTCGGCGAAAATGCAATTTGCTGTTATTGATACTGCTGCTGTAAAAAGAAAGATGGAGTATTTAGATGAATTAAAAAAATTATTACACCATGATACACCGGAAATTAACATCAGAGCATTAAAAGGGCTTTATGAAATTGGTATTATTGATGAAATGGATCCCTTTATCCCTTTTGTGACCTCTGAAATGTGGGAAGCGAGGTTAATGGTTGCCAAAATTTTTAAGCATGTACCGCTTACTTATACTTATAGTTATTTAGAGCAGCTTCTTCAAGATGAGAATTGGTGGGTACGTTCCCAAGCGGCAAAAACGATTGTAGAAGATCGACATGGTATTGCCAAATTACAGCAATTCATTGAATCCTCAAATGATCAATATGCAATTGAAATGGCCCAAGAAATTGCAGCGAGAAAAGAGGGGAAGTAAATGAAAATAATTGATTATTGCATGATGTTTTTTGGGGGCATTATTTTATTTTATATGCTGTTCGTTATCGTGTCATATTGTACAATGTTCATCATTGCTATGCTGGATTTAAGAAAACGCTATCGTCTCGATCTATCAGAGTATGATGATGCACATATCGATGCCTTTTATTCAAAACCGGTATCGTTACTTGTTCCTGCTTACAATGAAGAAGTAGGAGTTGTAGATACAGTATATTCATTATTGAATTTACGTTATCCTCAAACTGAAATTATCATTATTAACGATGGATCTACGGATCAAACCCTTCAAACGGTCATCGAACATTTTCAAATGAAGCCAATCAATAAAATTGTTCGAACTAACATCCCTACAAAAGACATTAAACAAATATATGAATCAGAAATCTATAAAAATTGTATTTTAGTTGATAAAGAAAATGGTGGTAAGGCTGATGCACTAAATGTGGGTATTAATGTATCTCAATATCCATATTTTTGCTCCATTGATGGGGACTCCATTTTAGATGAAAAATCCTTGCTGCGGGTGATGAAGCCTATCATTTTATCTGATGGTGAGGTTATTGCAGCAGGAGGTAATATTCGTATTGCAAATGGTGCAAAGATGCAGTTTGGCTCTATTTATGAGACTCAATTACCTAGTAATTATCTAGTAATCATGCAAGTAATCGAATATTTGCGGGCATTTTTAATGGGGCGAATAGCGTTAAGTAAATTCAATTTAGTCCTTATTATTTCAGGGGCATTTAGTGTTTTCTCTAAAAAATGGGCTGTTGAAGCAGGTGGATATTCAACCAATATTATTGGGGAAGATATGGAACTTGTGGTGAATATCCATCGACTTATAAAAGAAAAAAAAGAAAATAAGCGTATTGAATTTGTACCTGACCCAGTTTGCTGGACGGAAGCACCTCAAACATTAGGAGTACTACGCAATCAACGAAGAAGGTGGCATCAAGGGTTATTTGAAAGTCTATGGAAGCATAAAAAAATGACCTTGAATCCTAGATATGGAATGATTGGATTTCTTTCGTTCCCGTATTTTTGGCTAGTGGAATGTCTAGGGCCTCTTGTCGAGTTAGGAGGATATATTTATATTGTCATAGCCTTTTTCTTAGGGAAAATTTATTATGAGGTTGCACTCATGCTGCTACTACTATTCGTTATTTATGGTGTTATTTTTTCAATAGCGGCAATATTATTTGAATCGTGGAGTATGAATACGTATCCGAAAAAAAGAGAGTTGTTACGCATGATTCTTTTAGCGTTTACAGAAATTTTTTGGTATCGCCCACTAACATTATTCTGGCGCTGTGAGGGATTACTTCGTTTTGTCTTAAGAAAAAGTGATTGGGGTAATATGAAACGTGTCGGCATTGCTGAAAAGGAGAAAAGTGTATGAAACGAATCTATATAGGGGTTATGGTCGTACTAGTCCTCATGATAATCCCTATTACATGGTGGTACTTAGAAGATGAAAAACAGCTTAATGTGGCCATTATAGATAAAACCGTTCCGAATGAGTCTTACCGAGAGCACTTAGGGGTGAATTGGTTTTTAAACCATTATAAATATAGATTAAATAATGAACCTTATGACGTAGAACGCGATTACTATGGTACGGTCCCAAATGATGAAACTAAAAGTGTTGTAGAAAAGAATTTGCCAAATGATTATAGTGACTATGATGTCATTTATTTGGCAGATACGTACGGAGTTTATAAAGATGATTTACAACAAACAAAACGTTTAGGTGAACGTTCAGAAAAAATTGTTGGGGGACTTGAACACAAAGAATGGCAGGCAATCGTCGAACGCTTAGCCAGCAAAAAAAAGAGCATGTTAATTGCTGAGTATAACACGTTTGCTTCACCAACATCAGGGGAAGTTCGTAAAGAATTACAGGATTATTTAGGAATCACATGGTCTGGCTGGATCGGACGTTATTTTGATGAGCTTGATTATCATAAAAATTTAGAAATACCACAATGGGTGATCGATGAACATGGCGATAATTGGTCATATAAAGGTGGAGGCTTTTTACTATTTAACGAAATAACTGAGGAGCTTCTTGTTCTAGAAATGGACAAGCATGTTAAATCTGAAGGCATTCAAGTGCAGTTTACTGAAAATGGGAAAAAATTCTTTCATTCATCTGCAAGGGCGCAATACGATTATTGGTTTGATATTATTACACCTAAGTATGCTGAAGATGCTCTTGCAAATTATAAATGGGATTTAACAAAAAAAGGAACAGAGCTGTTAAAGGCTAATGGCATTCCAGAACAATTTGCAGCAATTGTAGGCCAAGATAAAAGCTACACATCTAGTTATTATTTTGCGGGAGATTTTAATGATATCGCACGGGTACCGAATATTTATAAAATAAAAGGGTTACCTACAATCTATAAATATGCTGAGAAGTATGCGGACAGTTCGTTTTATTGGTCCATTTACATCCCAGTAATGCATAAAATATTTGATTCATTTGAGCACAAAGAGGTTCAGGACACTGTAAATCATGAGAAATTAAACTATAATGCACGAATTCAGGGACAATCTTTTGAGGTGCTAAGAGATGGCAAATGGGAACCAATCGTATTTAAGGGTGTCAATATCGGAATGGGGAAACCTGGCGCCTTTCCTGGAGAAGCAGCAATTACTGAAGAGGAATATTATCGATGGTTTAAACAAATAGCAGACATGAATGCTAATACGATACGAGTCTATACATTACATCCACCAGGCTTTTATAGAGCGCTTGCTAAATATAATGAAGAACATCCAAAAAAAACATTATATGTTTTACATGGAGTTTGGATTAATGAAGAGGGCTTAGCAGGTTCATTGGATGCCTATGACAAAGATACGTTAGAAGATTTCCAATTAGAAATGAAACAAATGGTAGATGTCATTCATGGAAATATCTATGTGGAGCCTCGCCCAGGACATGCATCTGGCTTGTATGATGTAGACGTATCAAAATATGTTATAGGATGGGTACTAGGAATTGAATGGTATCCACACATGGTTGTGGGAACGAATGAAAAACATGCAAATATTGGTCAATACAACGGTACTTTTTTTGAAACCAAGGGTGCATCTCCGTTTGAGCATTGGCTAGCAGAACAAATGGATGTGGTGTCAGTTTATGAAAAGGAAAAATATAACTGGCTACGTCCAATGAGTTTCACGAACTGGGTCACAACTGACATTCTTGAACATCCGTCAGAGCCATCTGAGGATGAAGATTTAGTAGGGGTCAATCCAAATGTTATTTATACAAAAGGAGAGATGACTGCACCAGGACAATTTGCTTCCTATCATGTGTATCCTTATTACCCTGACTTCTTTAATTTCGATAAAGATTATTTAAATTATGTCGATTTCCGAGGGAACAAAAATAGCTATGCAGGTTATTTAAAAGAGCTCCATGAAGCTCATACTATGCCTGTTCTTATTGCGGAATTTGGTATCCCAGCATCACGTGGTAAAACACATGATAATGTATATGGTTGGAATCAGGGGCAAATGTCAGAGCAAGCTCAGGGAGAAACACTTCAACATTTATTTGAGGATATTATGCATGAAGGGCTCATGGGAGGACTTGTTTTTACATGGCAAGATGAGTGGTTTAAACGAACGTGGAATACGATGGATTATGATGATCCGAATCGTCGACCATTTTGGTCCAATGCTCAAACAAATGAGCAACAGTTTGGTTTATTAAGCTTTGATAGACTTAAGGTAAAAGTAGATGGAGAGACAACGGAATGGACGGGTAAACAGCTATATGATACTGCACCAAACAATCCAACAGATTTTGCAGTAGACTATGATGAGCGCTATTTGTACATTAAATTAAAAAGTGAGGAGTTAGCCAATACCTCCCCTCGCATTTTATTAGATGTTGTACCAGGTCAAGGAAATATGTCTGCTACATCTATAAAAAATATGACGTTTTCCAATGGTGTTGATTTTATAGTTGAGCTCAATAAAAATGGTCAATCTAGGGTTGTTATTGATGAATACTACGATTTCTATGATTATTTATATGGCCACCGTTTAAATTTAGTTGCTCCCCGAATGGCAAATGCCTTGAAAAATAGTGGAAAGTTCGCCCCTATTTACTATGTGTTAAATAAACAACTATTTTTACCTGAGCAAAATAGAACGACTGATTTTAGTATCTACGAAACAGGAAAATTACTTCAAGGAAATGCTAATCCAGAAGCAAAAGATTATGATTCTTTAGTTGATTATACTTGGACCGATGACAATGTTATCGAACTTCGCATCCCTTGGTTATTGATTCAAGCTAAAGATCCGAGTCAGCGTGAGTTTATAGGTAACCTGTATAAAGATGGCGATAAAGCGGCGGTTAAAGTAGACAATATTTATATTGGTGCTTTATTTGTAGATAAAGAGAACAACGTTGTTCAATCTATGCCAGCAGCTTCTAATGATGTTTTACCACCACTGTCTGCTTATACATGGGAAACATGGCAAGTTCCAAAATATGAAGAGCGCTTAAAACAATCCTATTATATTTTACAAAAATTATTTAAAGCATATTAAAGGAGCTAAGGGTAGATTGTTCTGCCCTTAGCTCTTTTTTATTTACCAATCCCCTTAAGTGTCGGTGGACAACCGAGGCTTAAGGGGATTTTTAGAATTGTAGAAAGAAAAATTTTTCTAAACAAAAAAATTTACAGTTAATGGTTAATGTAAAAAATATCGTAAATAGATGTGTTTTTATAATGAAAATTTGATTTATTTTTTAGGGAAATAGGTTTTTATTAACTTGAATGTAATTGTTTAGAAATTGTTTAGCTTCAATTAGTACTATATAAACGTTAATAAACTTATTTTGAGTGATATGTAATCCTACTGATCTATTTCGACTAAAGAGTCCTATGTAAGTTTGAATGTTGAAGGGGGTTTTTTTACAAAAGATGACGAGAATTGAACCATTGCTTTATGGAATGCGTTCCTCAATTAAATAAATAAAAAACAATGAAAATACAGATTAAATAAAGGAGTAATTTTAATGACGAGCGAAACGAAATCACTAAGTACAGCTTTATTGAAAAAAATCCAAACAAAAAAAGCAACAATTGGAGTGATTGGACTTGGCTATGTAGGTTTACCGTTTGCTGTGGAAATAGCTCAAAATGGATTTAAGGTAGTTGGCTTTGATAAGAATCAAGGAAAAATCAGACAATTGCAAAATGGTGAAAGTTATATTGCTGATTTACCGAGAGAAAATATAGAGCAAATGATCGAAAGTAAACATTTTGAAGCAACTAAGGATTTTTCTATGCTTTCACAAGCAGACGTTGTGATTATTTGTGTACCTACACCTACTACTCCTGATGGAACACCTAATATTTCATATATCGAAGAAGCAACGCATGCCATCGGTCAAAATATTAAAGCCAATGCGCTAGTTATTCTTGAAAGTACGACTTACCCTGGGACAACAGAAGAAATGGTCCAGCCTATTTTACAAAAATATGGTTTTACTATTGGTCATGATTTGTTTTTAGCGTATTCACCAGAACGTGTTGATCCAGGAAATAGCAACTTTTCCGTGTCGAATACACCAAAAGTGATTGGGGGAATAACAGCCACATGCCTAGAATTATCAAAGATTTTTTATGAAACAGTTCTTCATACCCATGTGTGTACTGTGACAAGCCCTAGAGTGGCTGAAATGGAGAAATTACTGGAAAATACTTTTCGCCAAATTAACATAGCCCTTGTAAACGAGTTAAGTCAGATTTGCTATAAGATGAACATTGATATTTGGGAAGTTATTGATGCAGCTTCTACAAAGCCTTATGGTTTTATGCCATTTACACCAGGGCCAGGAGTGGGGGGGCATTGTATTCCAGTCGATCCTAAATATCTACTATGGGCTGGGCAACAACATGGTATCTCTGCAACGTTAATTGAAGCAGCTGATAAAATCAATGACTCAATGCCCAACTTTGTAGTAGAGAGATTAAGTAATTACTTACGTATTCAAAATAAAGAGCTGTATAGAGCCAATATTGTTGTCATTGGTGTGACTTATAAACCTAATATAAACGATTCACGGGAATCGCCAGCACTTCATGTTATTCAGCAACTACTAGATAAACAATGCCAATTAACAATCATTGATCCTTATATACAAACATTCACTATCGAACAATCCCATTTCGATACGGTTGCATTAACAGCACCAATAATCCAACAAGCAGATGCAGTATTAATTTTAACGAATCATTCAACTATTGATTACTCTTTAATTGATCAACAAGCTTCTTTAATTTTTGATACACGTAATACCCATTTTTTGTTCGAAAATAAAAATTATTACAAACTGTAAGGGGGAATTCATAGGAAATGAAACTACTAAAACTATGTGGTCTGCTCATCATACTATTCTTAGTGGGCTGTCAGTCAGCGACCCAAGAAACGATTCATCCCATTGATTCTTCTATAGAGATTAAAAAATCTGATGGAAGTAAAAGTGATGTAATCAGTCATGCCAATATTGTAGTGCCGAAAGTATCGTTAACATTTAATGGTTTAGCAGATAACGACACAATGAAATTGCTATTATCGAAACTAGATGAATCGAATATGAAGGCTACCTTTTTTCTGGACGGAATGCGTGTTGCTCAGGAGCCTGAGCTTGTGAAAGATATCTTAAAAAGAGGACATGAGGTGCAAAACGGTACATTGACATTTCCAGATATATCGACTTTGAATTATGATCAAACGTATGAAGAAATCATGTTAACCAATCAAATTTTTGAAGAGAATTTAGGCTATACGCCAAAATTTGTTCGTAGTCGTTCAGGCGATGTTACCGATAATATGCGCTTAGCAGCTAAGGCGCTTGATATGAAAGCCGTTATTGGATTATCTATTAACCCACTTGATAGAAAAATGCAAAGTGCTCAGGAACTGATTAATTATATCAGTAAATATATTGATAGGGGCTCTATTATTCATCTCAACACATACATTAATCCTGCCATTATTGATGCTATACCATTATTAGCTCAATTAGCTAAAGAACGCGAGTATACCATTACTACCTTAAGTGATCTATTAGATGAACGTTATTTAACAAAGTCAGTGGAAGAGATTGCTGGATATGATGATGTCAGTCCCAATTTAAATTATGAGCAGGTCAAGCCGAATTTATATTATCGAAAAGAGACAACCAAAAAGGAAATAGCTATTACTTTTGATGATTGGGCACATGAAAAAAGAGTAAAAGAAGTGTTGGATGTATTACGTAAATATAATATAAAAAGTACCTTTTTCCTAATAGGAAGTGGAGTAGAGAAGAATCCACAATTAGCGAAGATGATTGTAGAGGAAGGACATGAGGTAGCAAGCCACTCCTATTACCATTTAGATGTTACAAAAATGACACCCGAAGAATTACAAGATGATTTAGTGAAGGCACATCAGGCATTAACCTATGCTTTACAAGAGCCCCCGCTTCTATATTTCCGACCAGCCCAAGGAATAATGGATGAGCGAACGGCCAAGATCATTACTGCTGCGGGAATTAAAACGATTGCTATGTACGATATCGCTTCTTTTGATTGGAATTTAGATTACTCAGCACAAGACATTTACGAACGGGTGATTTCTAGGGTTGGGCCCGGCAAGGTCATTGTCATGCATATCCTAGATGGAACAAATACGGTAGAAGCACTTCCGCTCATCATTGAAAAACTTCTAGAAGATGGTTATAGCTTTAGCAAAATGTCTACTTGGATTGAAGAAGATTCAAATAGGGATGTGAATGAACAATGAAAACAAAAAAAGAGATCTTAACGATACCACGCTCTGACCGTCGGATTCTTTCAAATATTCCCGATCCCGAAAATGTAAGGAGCCTTGTGAATCGTCGTGGAGCATCCTATCAGAAAGAGGAAATTGATCCGACAGATGTGAATGAAATCTATCGACTTCAACAATTAAGTTTACGCTACGAAACTCATTTTGAGGTTCATATTAAAAGGGCAAAACACCAAGTGAACGCAGAAAAACTTTTTGCAGAGGATATTTCGGTAACGGGTATCCTCGTTTACTCTCATCAACCTCATGAATTTTTAATAAATGAAATTTTAACAATGAATTTCAACATACCGGGTGGTGCAATGCCTGAGGGCTATGAAGCCAAAGTGAAGTTAAAGGCTAAGGTTGTCCGTTATTTTACGAAAGAAGTGGATGGAGAACTACGTTATTATGCTGCCTGTGAATTTTTACAGCCTTTAAACGAATATATGACAAAAAAACGTTGGGGCATTTCTATTTTTATGGCTAGTTTATTTTTATTGGTCGTATCGTTTATTGTCATGTTAATGAGAGCAGAAAGCGTGATTTACTTTAGGTTTAATAAATTTTTATATCTTTATAGTATTATTGCAGCAACATTTCTATTAAGTAGATATTTATTTGGTATTTTCTATAAAAATGTACCGATCAATCCAAAGTTTGAACCAGGTGTCTCCATTATTATTCCAGTCTTTAATGAGGAAGAGTGGATTCATCGCACGATTTCTAGTTGTATCAATCAATATTACCCAGTAGATAAATTAGAAGTAATCGTTGTAGATGATTGTTCAACAGATCGTACAGAGGAAAAGGCATACGACATGATTAACCTTATTCATCAAGAGGGTGAACGATTTAAGACGAATGATCGATTAAAGTTTTATAAGCTTCCGCAAAACGGTGGGAAACGGGAAGCGTTAGTTGCGGGTGTTCATCAAGCGAAGCATGATTTAGTTGTTTTTGTGGATTCCGATAGTTTTTTAGAGCCACATGCAATCCGTAATTTAGTGCAACCTTTTCAAGATCCCAAAATGGGCGGTGTGGCTGGCCGAACAGAGGTTGAAAATAAATTTACTAATGCGCTAACTAAATTACAGACGGTTCGTTATTATATTGCCTTCCGTATCATGAAAGCAGCTGAAGCATGGTTTGATACGGTTACTTGCTTATCAGGACCACTAGCCTGTTACCGGAAAGAGCTAATTTTAAAAAATGAAACAGCATGGCTTAATCAAAAATTTCTTGGTCAGCCAGCAACTTTTGGTGATGACCGTAGTATGACAAACTATATTTTAAAAACACATCGAACAGGCTATCAGGACAATGCCATTTGTTCAACAATTGTTCCATCTGACACAAAAGTTTTTCTATCCCAGCAAATGAGATGGAAACGTTCTTGGCTTCGAGAATCTTTGCGTGCATTTTTATTTATGTGGAAAAAAGAACCGTTTATGTTCCTTTTCTTCATTATTGGTTTAATTGTGCCTATTGCAGCACCAATTGTCGTTGTTTATAACTTAATTTATGTACCAGTCATGTATGGTATTTTTCCTACAACGTTTTTAATAGGTTTACTATTAATGGCCATGCTTATGAGTTTGGCTCATCTATTCTTTAGAAAAAGTAAACTATGGGGATTTGGTTTTATCTTTGTCCTCTATTATGAATTTATTTTGCTATGGCAGATGCCAGTTGCTTGGGTGACTTTTTGGAAATCTACATGGGGGACAAGGGAAACACCTCAGGATGTTCTAGCGAAGGAAAAGAAAATGGAAAAGCAAAAATTACGAAAATCCCGATTTTCGATGGTGAAAATTAGAAAAAAGGGTGAGAAGGAATGAACGGAAAAAGTGTAGAGCTTCAGCCAGCTAAAAAAAATCGTCGGAAAATCATCCGTTCGATTGCTCAATTAATTATAGTAGTATTGTTAGCTGTCATTTTAATTAAAGCTGTTTTTCTAACAGAGAAAAGGGGAGCTGAAACAGTTCCATTAAATAATAAAGAGGGTTTTATTGCCCTTTCCTATTTTGGTGTCAGTAGAAATGAATCACCTAAATATGTGTCTAAAAAGAATTTAGAAGAACAATTAACTTTGTTAGAAAAACAAGGGTATCAAACCATTACTCAAAAGGATATTTTAGACTTCTATCAGCATGATAAACCATTGCCAGAAAAAGCTTTGTATCTATCATTTGAAGATGGACGTACAGATTCTAGTATTTTTGCTCAAAATATTATGGAAAAATTAAATTATAAGGCGACGATGTTTACGTATGCCAATAAAATGGATACAACCGATAATAAATTTTTAAAGCCCAAAGATTTAAAACTGATGGAAAAAAGCGGTTATTGGGAAATGGGCTCCAATGGATATAGGTTAACCTATATTAATATTTTTAATGATAAAGGACAGTCCTTAGGCGTCATAGATGAAAATAACGTACCTAATAAAACAACAATAGAATACTATAATCATTATTTAATGGATTTTATTCGTAATCAATATATGATACCAAGTGAAACTCGACAAGAGATGGAGGCTCGTATTAAGAAGGACTACAATTTAATGCAGGATATCTATCATGAAGAGTTGGGGGAAGTCCCTAAAGCCTACGCAATTATGCATGCAAACTCACTTTATAACAATATGGATCCTCTCGTGGAAAGTGTGAATAACAAAGAAATTAAAGACAAGTTTCGTATGCATTTTAATCTAGAATTAGGTGCCTACAATGATAAAGAGGCAGATATTTATAATTTAAGCCGATTACAAGTATCACCATATTGGTCAACTAATCATGTGATGATGAAGATCAGACAGGCCAGTAGGCAAAACATACAATTTAAGATAGGAGATCAGGAAGTAGCACAACACTGGAAAGTGATAAATGGTGCGGCAGAATATGAAAATAATGAGATTACATTAACTTCAGCTCCATCAAGTGAAGGCAGAATTCTTTTAAAGGAGGAACTGCCAGATCAATATAATGTGAATTTTGCGTTTAAAGGGAATGTGGTTGGCCAACAAGCTTTCTATGTAAATTACGATGAAAAAACAAATAGTTATTTACGAATTGTACTAGTCGATAATGAGATTGTAATAAGTGAAAAATTACCAGGCGGGGGAATTGTTGAAAAAGAACGCTTTCCATTAAATGAAATTAAGTGGAATGAAGAAGAATACGCATTTAATAAAGCAACAGTTTACACTTATCATGATACGCAAAAAGGGTCACGTATAGATGAAGAAGAGTACCCAAGAAACTTAACGGAAAAAAGAGTATTTAACATTGCTATAAATAAGGATAAAATAGAAATAGATGTAGATAATGTATTATCCGAGACCGTTCAAATAAATCCGAAATTACAAGGGGCACAGATTGGATTTGGTGCGTTGTACAGTAATAAGAACACTTCACACGAACAGTATGCAGATGATATTTACGATACATTAATTGAAGATATTTTGATTACAGATAAAAACAATCAAACTATTTTTACGAACCAATATACGAATTTCGAGAAGGTTAAGTATAAATCCACTGAGTTATTTAATCATGTCGTTGATTTCTTTATCGAGACCTTCTAAATCGGGGTGAAATTAGAGTCAAGTGAAGAACATTATGTTATTTATTTGTATTGCGCTACTATTTATTACAGCTTGTAGTAATAGTAAAGAACAGCCAGCTAAAGCAAAGGAAGAATTTAACGATAAGGAGAAGCTCCGATTATCTATTTGGTTACCAGAATGGCAAAATAAATCCGCCATGAAAGATGTAGAAAATTCTCAACTTGGATTACAAGATATACGTGTTTTTGGCGCATATTTTAATAGCAATGATGAACTATTGTTAACAGAAAATGCCGTAGATATGTTGCAAAAGACCAAGCAGCAATTTAATGATTCCCATCATGTGATCCTAACACTCATCAATGATTATGTAACAGAGAATGCTCCATCTGTTCAAAAGGATAGCACGCTTTTGCATAGATTATTGCAGGATTCCTCAGCAAGGCAAAAGCATATTGGAAATATTTTGCGGGTTGTGGAACAATATCAAGTAAATGGCATTGAGATTGATTATGAAAAGGTGGCTAAAGATGACCTTCAAAACTATATCCTATTTTTAGAAGAGCTTTACCAAGAGCTTTCCAAAAAGGATGTTACATTGCATGTTGTACTCGAACCACGCTTTCCATTTGATGTGAAATTGCCAGATGGACCTCACTATACAGTAATGGCCTATAATGTTCATGGTTACCACAGTGGGCCAGGTGCTAAAGCTACTTTTTCTTTTCTAGATGATTTAGTAAAAAAAATGAAGAAGTCTAATCAAGATTTAGCTATCGCCTTTGCCACTGGAGGTTTTGATTGGGTAGCTCAGGGCAAAATAGTCGCTTTAACAGAGCTGGAGGCTGAACAATTACTAGCCGATAAAAAAGCAGCTAAGCAGCGTGATCAAGCAAGTGGAGCCGTTTATTTTTCATATGTAGATGACAATAATGTCAGCCATGAAGTTTGGTATGCTGATCAAGAAACGCTAGAAAAATGGGTTACTTACGTTCAAAAGAAAAGCTATCATGACGTTGTATTATGGCGTGCAGGAGGCTTAGGAGAGAAAACAATAGAATGGATTGCTGAGCAATCAACAGAATAATAAAAAAAATCGCCCAAAAGGCGATTTTTTTATTGGAATTGTGAAAGGCGAGAAAAAAAGTTTTTCACAAAGTCTAAGAAGATGATTTCTGATGGTGCAATTTCTCGATTTACGGGTGAAATAATACCAACAGTTCTAGGGATTGTAGGAGATTCAATAGGGACCTTGATGGTAAAGCGAGCTGCTGAATCATAAAGAGAGCTCTCTGGTAATAGACTAACACCTATGCCAGCGGCGACTAAGCCCTTTAGTGCATCCAAATCTTCTCCCTCTGAAATGACATTTGGTAAAAAGCCTGCAGCTCGACAAGCATCCATCGCTACCTTATGCAAAATGTAACCATCTGGAAATAATACGAATAAATCATTTTTCAACTCTGCAAGCTGTATGCTTTCTCTTTTAGCTAATGGATGATTGGCTGGTAGGAGTGCGGCAATATTTTCAGTAAACAGAATGGTTGATTGAATGGATTCGTCCTTCGGGGGCAGGGGTCCCAAAAAGGCGAGATTCAACTCCCGATTTTTAACTGCATCAATCAAAAATCGATAAGACCCTTGACGGAGTTGAAATTGTAAATCAGGATACTCGCGTTTAAAGGCTGAAATAACGGTTGGCAGAACATAGCTAGCTAAACTTGTTGGAAAGCCGATTTTAATTGAGCCCTTTGCAGGATCAAGATATTCTTCTACTTGCTTTGCTGCAAAATCGATGGCCTTTAATGCCGTAATGGTATGCTCAAGAAATGTCTTCCCTATTGGTGTTAATTTGACATTTCGTCCCACTCGTTCAAATAACGGAGTGCCTAACTCATCCTCAAGATTTGCGATTTGCCGACTAATGGCAGATTGGGCTACATGAAGATGCTCAGCAGCCTCTGAAATATGCTCACGTTCAGCAACCTCTACAAAATAGCGTAATTGACGTAACTCCACTAACATTTCACCTCTATTAATCTAAAAATAAGATTGATTATACCTTAATTATATATTATTTAAGATGAAAAATGACTGTTTATGTCAAAATAAAAATTATAAGCTGTTAGATGCATTTTTACTGTATCTAAAGGATATTTATGGGCATATCATCTAAATTAATGGAGAAATGGCAGAAATGTTGGATACAATCTACGTTTCTGTCTTTTCATTTACCTAAAATTACTTTCTTTTGAGGATACAATCCATTAATTTTTATAGCAAAATTTCTTTCTTCCAATATGAACTTAAATTGATTCCATTTTAATGAAATAGGTTATAGTATAGATATGTTGTTTATGCTAATTTGTCACAAAACCGCTACAATTAGCACTTTTCTCGAGGTTTTCACTATGTAGCTAGATGAAATCAATTCTCAATTAGGGAGATTTTATTGAAAATGAAGAAAGTCTATTCTCATTGTTTAGGTGAAGTAGTAATAATCTGAAAATGCTTACAAAGTCTTTATTTTTAAAGATTTTATTTAAGGAATGGGAAAGTAATTGAAATGGTTTGCATAGAGAACGATTTTCAGTTAAGATTAGAATGATGATAATTAAGGAATGGTTGACCCATTCACTGAACACTATGGAGGTATTTTCATGTCAACTTTAGTTATTAAAGATCTTCACGTTGCTATCGACGGAAAAGAGATTTTAAAAGGCGTAAATCTTACAATTAATACAAACGAAATTCACGCAATTATGGGACCAAACGGAACTGGTAAATCAACACTAGCTTCTGCTATTATGGGTCATCCAAAATATGAAGTAACTTCAGGTACTGTTGAGTTAGATGGCGAAGATGTGCTTGAAATGGAAGTAGACGAGCGTGCTCAAGCTGGTTTATTCCTAGCAATGCAATATCCATCTGAAATTGCTGGTGTTACAAATGCTGATTTCTTACGTTCAGCAATTAACGCGCGTCGTGAAGAAGGCGATGAAATTTCATTAATGAAATTTATCCGCGAATTAGATAAAAACATGGAATTCCTTGAAATGAACGAAGATATGGCTCAACGTTATTTAAATGAAGGTTTCTCTGGCGGGGAGAAAAAACGTAATGAGATTCTTCAATTAATGATGATCAAACCAACATTTGCAATCTTAGATGAAATTGACTCTGGTCTTGATATCGATGCATTGAAAGTTGTCTCAAAAGGCATCAACGCAATGCGCGGTGAAGGCTTTGGCTGCTTAATGATTACACACTATCAACGCCTATTAAACTACATTACACCAGACCATGTACACGTAATGATGCAAGGACGTGTTGTAAAATCAGGTGGTGCAGAGCTTGCACAACGCTTAGAAGCAGAAGGTTATGACTGGATTAAAAAAGAATTAGGAATCGAAGAAGAAACAGAAGAACAAGAAGCATAAGAAGGAGGACGAACTAGCATGACAGTGGAACTTAACTTGCCTGTAACAGTACAGGACGTGCGCTCGTTCTCAGAAGCAAATGGTGAACCTACTTGGTTTACAGAACTTCGCGCGGCAGCACTAGACAAAGTAGCTGGTTTAGATTTGCCAAAACCAGATAGAACGAATATTACAAAATGGGATTTCATGAACTTCCCAGTGTTGGCAGTTCATAGTGAGGCATTCCCTTCATTGGATGCTCTACCTGAAGAAGCAAAAGGTTTAATTGACCTTGAAGCACAAGAAAACCTATATATTCAACGTAATAATACACCAGCATATATTAAGGCATCACAAGAACTTGCTGATAAAGGTGTTATTTTTACTGATATTTTCACAGCAGTTCGTGAACATGGCGAACTTGTACAAAAATACTTTATGACAGAAGCTGTTAAAGTAGATGAGCATAAGTTAACAGCACTTCATACAGCACTTGTTAATGGTGGAGTGTTTGTATACGTACCAAAAAACGTGATCATTGAGCAACCACTTCAAGTTGTTTTCCTTAATGACAATGCGGAAGCTTCATTATATAACCATGTTTTAGTAGTAGCAGAAGCAAATTCAGCAGTAACATATGTGGAAACTTATGTTTCAACAGTTGAAGAGGCAAAAGGGCAAGCGAATATTATTGCGGAAGTCGTTGTTCAAGATAATGCACAGGTGACATATGGTGCAGTAGATGTCCTTGCAAAAGGATTTACGACATATGTTAATCGTCGTGCACGTTTAGCGCGTGACGCAAAAGTTGACTGGGCTCTTGGTCTAATGAATGATTCTGATACAATCTCTGAAAACATTACGCATTTGATTGGTGACGGTTCTCATGCAGATACAAAAACAGTCGTAGTTGGTCGTGGAGAACAAAAACTTAACTTCACTACTGAGGTTCGTCACTGGGGTAAAAACTCAAACGGGCATATCTTAAAGCATGGTGTAATGAAAGATGCAGCTCAGTCAATCTTTAACGGTATTGGCTATATCGAGCATGGTGCGACAAAAGCCGATGCACAACAAGAATCACGTGTATTAATGCTGTCAGAAAAAGCTCGTGGGGATGCAAACCCAATTTTATTAATTGACGAAGATGATGTAACAGCAGGACACGCAGCATCTGTTGGTCGAGTAGATCCATTACAGCTTTATTATTTAATGAGCCGTGGTATCTCGAAAGCAGAAGCAGAGCGCCTTGTTATCCATGGATTCCTTGCGCCAGTTGTTACGCAATTACCAATTGAAGGCGTTCAAAAGCAACTGACGGAGGTTATTGAAAGGAAAGTTCGCTAATGATGAATAAAGACATTAAAAGCTATTTCCCAATTTTAAATCAGGATGTAAATGGTCATAGACTTGTATATCTTGATAGTGCAGCGACGTCTCAGAAGCCTGTTCAAGTGATTGAAGCGATTAAAGCTTATTATGAATTTGATAATTCCAATGTTCACCGTGGCGTGCATACACTAGGAAACCGTGCAACAGATAAATATGAAGGTGCTCGTGAAAAAGTTCGTAAGTTTATTAATGCGCAATCAACACAGGAAATTATTTTTACGCGTGGTACAACAACCGCTTTAAATACAGTTGCGACAAGTTATGGTCGTGCAAATGTTGTTGAGGGTGATGAAATTGTCATTACTCATATGGAGCATCATTCCAATATTATTCCTTGGCAACAATTAGCCAAAGAAAAAAATGCAACTTTAAAATACATTGAGCTTGAAGCAGACGGCACTCTTAGCCTAGAGAAAGTACGTGCGACAGTCACACCTAAAACAAAAATTGTTTCGGTGTCTATGGCATCAAACGTACTTGGAACAATAAATCCAATTAAAGAAATTGCTCAAATTGCACATGCTAATGGTGCTGTCATGGTAGCCGATGGTGCACAAGCTGCGCCACATATGAAAATTGATGTGCAAGATTTGGATGTAGATTTCTTAGGTTTCTCAGGGCATAAAATGTGCGGACCAACTGGAATAGGTGTACTATATGGTAAAAAGGAACACCTTGAAAAGATGGAGCCAATTGAATTTGGTGGCGAAATGATCGATTTTGTTGGGTTATATGATTCAACGTGGAAGGAATTACCGTGGAAATTTGAAGGTGGAACGCCTATTATTGCAGGTGCAATAGGATTAGGTGCCGCTATTGATTTCTTAACTGATATCGGGTTAGATAACATTCTAGAGCATGAGCATAAGCTTGCAGGCTACGCAATGGATCAACTTGAGACAATTGACGGTTTGAAAATTTTCGGCCCACGTGACCCTATGAAGCGTTGTGGATTAGTAACATTTAATCTAGATGATGTACATCCACATGATGTGGCAACGGTGCTTGACATGAACGGTATTGCTGTTCGTGCAGGACATCATTGCGCACAGCCACTAATGAAATGTCTTCAGCAAGTTGCGACAGCACGTGCAAGCTTCTATCTGTACAATACAGAGGAGGATATTGACCGTTTAGTTGCAGGGTTACGTTCTGCGAAGGAGTATTTTGGCGATGTCTTTTAATAATTTAGATCAACTATATCGTTCAGTCATTATGGATCACTATAAGAATCCTCGTAATAAAGGATCTTTAGATGAGAATGCTGTAACGATCGATATGAATAATCCGACTTGTGGCGACCGTATTCACTTAACATTGAAAGTGACAGACGGTGTTGTAGAGGATGCAAAATTTGATGGTGAAGGCTGTTCTATTTCTATGTCCTCTGCATCAATGATGACACAGCTCATCAAAGGAAAAAAAGTAGAGGAAGCTATTGAGCTTTCTGATATTTTTTCTAAAATGATGATGGGTGAGGAGTACAGCGATAAATATGACCTTGAGGATGTTGAGGCACTGCAAGGTGTTTCACAATTCCCAGCACGAATTAAGTGTGCAACATTGGCTTGGAAAGCAATGGAAAAAGGTGTGAAATAAATCTTACTTCCTTGTTCTTGAGTGAAAGCTACTATGCCTTCACTCAAAGCAAGGGATGATTACCTAGAAAAATACATCTCAATGAACGGAGGAGAAACGATGGCTAAAAAAATGCCTGATATCGGCGATTACAAATACGGTTTCCATGACAAGGACGTATCAATTTTCCGTTCAAAACGCGGTTTAACTGAAGAAATCGTCCGTGAAATTTCAAATATGAAACAAGAGCCAGAATGGATGCTAGAATACCGTTTAAAAGCTCTTGAAACATTTTATACAAAACCGATGCCACAATGGGGTGGCGATCTTGGGGATTTAGATTTTGATGAAATTACGTACTATGTAAAACCATCAGAAGCTACTCAAAAATCATGGGATGAAGTACCTGATGAAATCAAAGCAACTTTTGATAAATTAGGTATCCCAGAAGCTGAACAAAAATATCTTGCAGGTGTATCTGCACAATATGAGTCTGAGGTAGTTTATCACAACATGAAAAAAGACCTTGAAGATCTTGGTATTGTGTTCAAAGATACTGACTCTGCTCTACGTGAAAACGAAGATATTTTCAAACAATATTGGGGCAAAGTGATTCCTTACACAGACAATAAATTTGCTGCTTTAAACTCAGCGGTATGGTCAGGTGGATCATTTATTTATGTGCCACCAGGTGTTAAAGTAGAAACACCGTTACAGGCTTACTTCCGTATTAACTCAGAAAATATGGGTCAATTCGAACGTACACTTATTATTGTAGATGAAGGCGCTCACGTACACTATGTTGAAGGTTGTACAGCTCCTGTTTACACAACAAACTCTTTACACTCAGCAGTTGTAGAAATTGTTGTTCGTAAAGATGCATATTGCCGTTATACAACAATTCAAAACTGGGCGAACAATGTTTACAATCTTGTAACGAAACGTACAGTTGTAGAAGAAAACGGTACAATGGAATGGATTGATGGTAACATCGGTTCTAAATTAACAATGAAATACCCAGCATGTATCCTAAAAGGTGAAGGTGCTCGTGGTATGACATTATCGATTGCATTAGCAGGTAAAGGACAACACCAACATGCTGGCGCTAAAATGATCCATATGGCACCAAACACATCTTCAACAATCGTTTCTAAATCGATTGCTAAACAAGGTGGTAAGGTAACGTATATGGGACAAGTTCGTTTCGGTCCTAAAGCAAGTGGTGCACGTGCTAACATCGAATGTGATACGCTGATTATGGATAATCAATCGACTTCTGATACAATTCCTTATAACGAGATCTTTAATGATAATGTATCTTTAGAGCACGAAGCAAAAGTTTCAAAAGTATCTGAAGAACAATTATTCTATTTAATGTCTCGCGGAATTTCCGAAGAAGAAGCAACAGAAATGATCGTAATGGGCTTCATCGAGCCATTCACAAAAGAACTACCAATGGAATACGCAGTAGAAATGAACCGTCTGATTAAATTCGAGATGGAAGGTTCTATCGGTTAATTTATTAGCCACCCCTAGTCACAACATAAATTGTGACTAGGGGTTTTTTGTGTTTTTACGTCGTGAAAGAAAGTGGATAATTATAATATATCGAAATAGTACTGGATTTATTTAAGATTACATACTAAAATGATAATGAGAATCAATATCAATTAAAAAGGGGGAAGGTAAATCTAGAAGATGTGCAGTACTTCAATAAGCAAGATGAGATAGTTAATCATCATTCAAAGGAGAATAGGTAAATGAAAAAGAAGTTTTTATTTATTAGTTTCATAGCATTATTTATGCTCATTCTCGCCGCATGTGGAGAGAAGAAGGCAGTAGAAGAGGAATCTTCCACTGATACACCAAAAGAAGAAGAAGTGACACAGACAAAAGAAGAATCAACAAATGAAAATGGCACAAGAACGATTGAATATCTTGGTGAAAGCTATGAAGTGCCAGAAAAAGTTGAAAGAATTGTTGTAACAGGAGCTATGGAAGCAATGGAGGATATGGTTGTGCTGGATGTTCACCCAGTTGGAGCTATTGCTATTGGTGGCAAGTTCCCTGAGATCTATGCTTCTGTAACAGACAAAGCAGAATCTATTGGTGAGAAGATTAAACCAAACTTTGAAAAAATATTAGAATTAAATCCAGATGTCATTTTAGGGTCCACAAAGTTCCCAGAAGAGGTACAAAGTAAATTAGAGAAAATTGCACCTACAATTTTAGTTTCACATATTTCGACGAACTGGGAATCTAATTTGAATTTACTAGCAGAACTAACTGGTAAGCAAGCAGATGCTGAGAAGATCTTATCTACATATAAAGCTGATATTGAAGCTGCTAAGTCCACGTTAACTGAAAAACTACAAGATCAAAAAGTAGCGGCTATTCGTATTCGTGGGGGACAAGCGTATGTTTATCCAAAAGAAGTATTTTTAAATGCAGTTCTTTATGGAGAGCTTGGTTTAGCAGTACCTAATGAAGTTGCTAAAGCAAAATCTCAAGAGGCCATTTCTGTGGAACAGCTTGCAGATATGAATCCTGATTATTTATTTGTGCAGTTTTCAACAGATGAAAATGCGGACGCGCCGAATGCTTTAGAAGACTTTAAAAAGAATCCAATCATCCAAAATATTACTGCATTTAAAAATGACCAAGTATTTGTTAATGTAATAGATCCATTAATGGAAGGTGGCCCTGCATATAGCCGAATTAAGTTTTTAGAGGCTATTCAGCAAAATCTTGTGAAATAAACGTCGCCTGTTATAGTAGCATGAGTTCAATGGAATATGGACTCATGCTTTTTCTTTGGCATAATTAAGTGATAAAAGAAGGTATATTTTTTACATGATGTTTATTTGTAGTGACATACTGTGTGCTATGATTATGTACATAGAGGAGGATGTCACATGATTGTAGTAGGATTAACTGGTTGGGGCGATCACCCTTCACTTTATAGTGGAGTGACTACTTCAAAGGATAAATTATTTGATTACACAGGTCATTTTTTAACGGTTGAAGTAGATACTTCTTTTTATGCCATACCAGCCAAAGAGCATGTTCGGAAATGGTGTGAGGATACACCTGAAAACTTCCGTTTTGTTGTGAAAGCTTACCAAGGAATGACGGGTCATTTACGTGGAGAGATTCCCTTTGAATCAAAAAATGATATGTTCAATGCATTTATTGAATGTGCCAATGAATTTAAACGTTATGGAAAGCTAGCCATGGTATTAGCACAATTTCCACCATGGTTTGATTGCCAAGGAAAAAATGTGCAATATTTATTGTATATCCGACAGCAGTTAAAGGATTTTGAAGTAGCGATTGAATTTCGAAATCAAACATGGTATGCAGAAAATGTTGTCAAGCAGACGATAGATTTCTTACGAGAACATCAATTTATCCATACGATTTGTGATGAACCACAGGCTGGTGTAGGATCTGTTCCTTTCTACCCTGTAGTGACTGCAAATAAAGCGTTGATTCGTCTCCATGGTCGCAATATACATGGATGGCGGAACACAGGAAATGCAGAAAATTGGCGTAAAGTTCGCTTCTTATATGATTATAATAAAGAAGAATTACAGCAGCTTGGGGATAGCATGAAAAAGCTTGAACCAGAGGTCAATGAACTCTTCGTTTTATTTAATAATAATTCTGGTAATCATGCAGCGAAAAACGCAAAGGAGCTACAAGGTATGTTGAATATTAACGATGTCGGGTTGGCACCTAAACAATTAAACATGTTTGAAGGGGAACTATAATGGAGTTTATTTTATTAGTCATCATTGCCTTGCTTGCTGGTCTAATTGGCTCATTAGTTGGGCTAGGTGGTGGTGTAGTATTAGTACCAGCAACATTATACATCGGCTTAAATTTAGGAATGATCCCAGATATTACACCACAAAAAGTAGTCGGTTTATCAGTGGTGATGATGATTTTCACGGGACTTGCCTCCACGCTAAGCTATATGAAATCTAAAACGGTGGATTATAAAAGTGGTTTTATATTCTTTATTGGAAGTATTCCAGGAACAATCCTTGGCGCATGGGTCAATAAAGGATTAGATTTACCATCCTTTAATTTATATTTCGGTATTTTACTTATTATTTTATCGATTATTTTGCTTGTGAGAGACAAACTGAAGCCTGTAAAATGGTTTGTAAAAAATGGTATGCAGCAAGAGTTTACTGACTCTGAGGGAAAAACCTATGTATATGGCTATCCCATTTGGTTTGCTATTACATTAACATTTGGTATTGGCTTTGCTTCTGGTTTATTTGGAATAGGTGGCGGCTCCATGATCGTGCCAGCAATGATTATTTTATTCTTATTCCCCCCACATGTCGCGGTGGCAACATCGATGTTTATGGTATTTTTAACGTCCATTGTTAATTCTGCAAGCCATGTTTATTTCGGTCATGTACCCTGGCTTTATACTATTCCAGTTATTCCTGGTGCTTATGTTGGAGCAAAGCTGGGTGCTGCGTTAAATAAGAGGATTAAATCCGATACACTTGTACTAGCTTTAAGGATTATTCTATTATTACTAGGAATTCGATCTATTATAGAAGGCATATTAGCTTAATTTGAAGTGAGGTGGCTTTAATGCTTGAAAAGATCCATATTTTTCACACAAATGATTTGCATAGTCATTTTAAGTATTGGCCACGAATGCAAAGCTATGTGAAAGAAATGCGCAATAAATTAGGGAATATCGGGGAAACAAGCTATTTGTTTGATGTGGGAGATCATTTAGATCGTTCCAACATTTATACAGAAGCAACAGTTGGGAAAGGTAATGTGCGATTGCTAAATGAGGCGGGTTACGATGTGGTGACAATCGGCAACAATGAAGGTATTACATTATCCCATGAAGAGCTCTTCCACTTATATGACAATGCTAATTTTGATGTTGTGGTTGCAAATGTATATGCCTCCCACGGGAAGAAGCCAGCATGGATGAAGCCTTATGTAATCTTAACAACAGCAATGGGTACGAAGATTGGCGTCATTGCAGCCACGGCCATGTTTGAAGTATATTATGAAGAATTAAATTGGCATATGGACGACGCTAGAAGTACACTGCTACGTTTAGCGCATCAACTACGTGAAGAAGTAGACATTGTTGTATGCTTATCCCATTTAGGCATTACAGAGGATGAGCTCTTAGCGGATGAGTGTCCAGAAATTGATGTTATATTCGGCTCTCATACTCATCATGTCCTACCAGAGGGCAAAGTGATTAATGGGGTTTTACTGACAGGTGGAGGTAAGTTTGGCCAATATACTGGACATCTTATCATAGAATATGATAAAAAATTGAGGAAAATTGTTGAAAAAAAGGATACTTTAATTCATAATAAGGATTTGCCAATTGTTAAAAATGAACAGAAAGTGGTACAGTTTTTGGAGGATGAAGGAAATAGAATATTGGATACTCCAGTTTTTACAACAAAGAAAGCCTACAACAAGGAATGGTTCCATTATTCACAGCTATCTGATTTATTTGCACATGCAATTTTGGAAAAAAGCGGAGCGGACTGTGCATTATTCAATGCAGGAATATTTTTAGATGGTCTTCCTAAGGGAATAGTGACTGCCTTAGATTTGCACCGAATTTTTCCACATCCAATTAATTTATGTACAATTGAATTATCCGTCGCTGAAATGAAAGAAATTTATATGCAATCCAAAAATGAAGAATGGCCCTATATCGAACTAAAAGGATTAGGGTTTAGAGGCGTCATTTTTGGAAAAATATTGACATATGGATTTTCCATGAATGAAAATCGGCAATTATTAATTAATGGTAAGCTAGCAGATCAAAATCACATTTATAAACTGGTCACATTGGATCTGTTTACATTTGGTTATTTTTATCCAAGTTTTAAATATGCAAAAAAACAATATATTTTACCTGAATTTTTACGAAACATTATGATAGATTATGGTCAAAGATTCTTTAAACAATAGAGAGAGTTTAAAGAATGGAATGGGGAAGAAGTCATGCGATTAATTTCAATCGATGTATTAAAAGAAGGAATGGTATTAGGAAGAACCATTTGGAATGAGGCAGGTCATCCGCTTTTAAAGAAAGATGTTGTCATTAATGACCGTATTATTCAAAGACTTCAACAGTTAAATACACATTATTTATATATTGACGATGAGATTTCTGAGGGAATAGAAGTAGAAGAGACCGTTCCACCTGCTATGCGAAATAAAGTCATCAAAACTATAAAGGATTCGTTCCAGTCCATTGATGGTTTGAATCCAGTAAATGCTTCTTATATATTAGATCAGCAATCAAAGACAATTGTTTCGATCGTAGATGAATTACTTTCTGCAGTTACTGGAAATAATGAAATTCTAACCATTTTAACAGATGCTTATTTATTTGATGAATATTTATATCAACACTCTTTCCAAGTGACATTGTATTCTATTGCCATTGCCAAAGAACTTGGCTACTCTGCTGAGGATTTACGTTTGATCGGGATAGGTGCATTATTACACGATGTCGGTAAACTAATGGTACCGAAAGATATTTTAACAAAGCCAGGACGTTTAACGAATGATGAGTTTGAAATGATGAAGATGCATGCTCGTTACGGTTTTGATTTATTACGGAATTTACATTCAATCTCTCTGCTTGTGGCGCACTGTGCTTTCCAACACCATGAACGTATTGATGGAAGTGGCTATCCAAGAGGACTTGTTGACTTTGAAATTCATCCATTTGCCAAGATAATTGGTGTTGCAGATGTTTTTGATGCGGTGACAACGAATCGTGTATACCGGGAGAAGATGCTCCCTTCACAAGGACTAGCTATTGTTGAAGCTGGCTCGGGTACTCTTTATGATGCTCGAATTGTAAAAGCTTTAAAAAGAGCTGTTGTTCATTATCCAAATGGTGTTATTTTAAAATTATCAGATGGACGCCGTGGGATTGTATCTAGACAAAACACGTTGGATGCGGCATTACCATGGATTCGTATTTTTGAAGAACAAGATCAATTGCTCGCAGCTACATATGAAATTAATTTAGTGGATTATCCTGATGTAACAATTGAAAATGTTGAGACGGATTATGTGGTTCCCGCAAAAGTAGAATAAATTACTCCTCCTGTTCATACGTTATGGAACAGGAGGAGATTTTTTTGTTTTTCCCTCGAAAAAGAATGAAATTACGCTCATATGGTAGAAGGGGAATGCGTCTTAATAAATTAACGATTTTAATTGTTAGTATGGTTGTTTGCCTTATATTATTTATTTATTATTTAAATGAACGGCTCATGCCAACCTATTTGCAATATGCGGAAGTGCAAACTACGAAGATTGCCTCATATGTTGTGAGTAAAGCCATTAATTCACGTACCTCTAATGTATTAGATGTAAATGATATCATTGAAGATATTCCTCCAGGTACGTCTGAAATGATGACGACTAAGTTTAATACAGAAATCATTAATCGTGTTCGAGCAGAGACATTAGAGCTTGTTAAAATGTATTTGGAGCAAGCTGAACAGGGAGAGCTATCCCATTTACCTGAATTAGATAATGTTGAATATGATATTAACAGGATCCAAGATGGTGATGGCATTGTCTTTTTTGTACCGCTTGGTCAAGCAGCCAATATTCCCTTGCTTGGAAATTTGGGGCCAAAGATCCCGATTCGCTTCCACGTGATTGGGAATGTTCATAGTAATGTGACATCCTCTATTCAAGAATTTGGGATCAATAGTGCTTATGTGGAGGTAGGTATTCATTTAGAGGTAAATGTTCAGATTATTGTTCCTTTCGCTAGTAAGTCTTCTACCGTTGCCCAGGATATACCTGTAGCGATGGGCCTAACAAGGGGACCTGTTCCAAACATTTATACCAATAGTAGTGACGCGCCACAACCGTCCATAGAGATACCTGTCCCTTATAAATAGAAATGTTTGTTGTGATAGTTGTTGGAGTGCCTTTAATATGTTACATTGACAACAGTGAAGATAGTTAATATTAAAAAATGTATATTTTTGATAGGGGCGATATTCGTATGACATCTTGTAAACCTACAAGTAAAGAAGAACATGTAAGAAAACCAGATTGGCTAAAAATAAAACTAAACACGAATGATGAATATAAAGGGCTTAAAAAGCTGATGCGTGAGAAAAATCTGCATACAGTATGTGAAGAAGCTCGTTGTCCAAACATCCATGAATGCTGGGGAGAGAGACGTACTGCTACCATGATGATTCTTGGTTCCGTTTGTACACGTGCTTGTCGTTTCTGTGCAGTGAAAACAGGTTTACCAAATGAACTAGATTTGGCAGAACCAGAGCGCGTTGCAGATTCAGTAGCCATTATGAATTTAAAGCACGTTGTTATTACAATGGTCGCACGTGACGATTTAAAGGATGGCGGAGCGCAAGTTTTAGCAGAAACAGTACGTGCCATTCGTCGTAAAAGTCCTTTCACATCTGTTGAGGTATTGCCATCAGATTTAGGTGGGATGAAGGAGAACCTTCAAATGTTAATGGATGCAAAACCAGATATTTTAAATCATAATATTGAAACAGTACGCCGTTTAACACCTAGAGTGCGCGCTCGTGCAAAATACGAACGCTCTTTAGAGTTCCTGCGTTTAGCTAAAGAGATGCAGCCTGAAATTCCAACGAAATCATCACTAATGATTGGATTAGGCGAGACACATGAAGAAATTTTAGAAGTCATGGACGATTTACGTGCAAATAATGTAGATATTATGACGATCGGTCAATATTTACAGCCAACGAAAAAGCATTTACCAGTTAAAAAATACTATTCACCAATAGAATTTGGTAAACTGCGTAAGATTGCCATGGAGAAAGGCTTTAAGCATTGTGAGGCTGGCCCACTTGTACGTAGTAGTTATCATGCAGACGAACAAGTAAATGCTGCAACGAAAGAACGTCAATTACAAGCGGAAGTGTAAACGTCAAGGCTGAACGAAAAGGGTGGTGTCACTTTGATCATAGTTGAAGGATTAGAATATGAACTAATAGAAGATTATCGCGAGGCCTTTCAGGAGGAAGTTTTTCAGGAAAGATACTCAGATATCTTAGCCAGATACGATTATATTGTAGGTGATTGGGGCTATAACCAGTTACGTTTAAAGGGGTTTTTTGATGATAAAAATCAAAAATCCACTTTTGATACAAAAATAAGTACGCTTCAAGATTATCTATACGAATACTGTAATTTTGGCTGTGCTTATTTCGTATTACGTAAATTGGGGAAAGTTATGAAACAGCCAGAAGTAGTGGATATGAGTGAAGTAACAAAGCCAACAGACCATGAACCTTTAGCAGAATAAACTCTTATACAAAAACCTGATGTGATAGGCATCAGGTTTTTTTTCATGATTGTTAGCTTTTGTGTAATTGGGGAAAACTAAAGCACAAAACAGCTTATCGAAGGTGTGTTGCAAATGAAAAGAGCCGTATTTTTAGATCGTGATGGTGTTATCAATGAAGTACTGACCAATCGTGTGAAGTTTGTGAATAAGCCTAAGGATTTGTACTTTTTACCGCAAGTGCCTGAGGCAATCAGAAAGCTAAATAAGCATTTTGATTATGTGTTTGTCGTGACAAATCAAGGTGGGGTTGGTTTAGGCTTTATGAAGGAAAGTGGCTTACAGAAAATACATGAACATATGGTGAAGGAGCTAAAGAAAAAAGGGGCAGTGATCCATGAAGTCGTATATTGTCCGCACAAACCTAAGTCAGGTTGTGCCTGCCGCAAGCCCAATAGCAAATTAATTGTGGATTTAGGAAAGAAATATAACATTGATTTATCAAAATCCTATATGGTAGGCGATACAGATACGGATATTATTGCAGGAAAACGGGCAGGAACAAAGGGTGTTTTCCTAGGGGAACAAGATCCATTAGCAGATGCTGTCTTTCCAGATTTAATAAGCGCTGCCCAGTGGATTATTAAGGATGTCACAGCTTAAACGTATTGAGAAAAAGGGCGTATAAATCATTAAAAAAGGGATAATTTATGAATGGAGGTGATGATGTTGGCAAAAGAAAAACGCAATAAAAAGCCATTAGATCGAGAGGAATATGGGTATGGTTTTGATATTAGTGTAGACGATTTAGCTGTGATTGGTCAAAATCAGCAAGCGAAAAAGCAAAATGATAATGAAAATAAAGACAAGCCCCATAATAAAGATAATCCATCCACTTTAAATAAATAACAATACGTAAAAAGATTTCGCAATCGCCCATGGCTAGCGAAATTTTTTTATGTTATATAAAAAAACACCCAATAAAATGGGTGTTAGTTCAATAATTCACGCAAGTATTCCCGTAATTCGATTGTTTCTTCCTCTGTGCGATTGTACACATGTTCTAAGTACCCAGGCTCTTCTACATCATCAGGACCAATAATAGCAAAGCGACCGAACTGGATATCCATGACAAGCACTTTTCCAAAGAAGCGGCCAGATTGTAATATAGCTAAATCATAACGTAGCTTTTGTCCAGCAAAACTAACAAATCTTGTTTTCGTATCTTCTACATCATCATATAAAAAAAAACGTTCCATCTTTTAATCTCCTTCCAATCCTATAGTTATGGTACTATAGAAGAGAAAAGACTATCAACTTTTAAAGATTTGAATGGGGGCTTTCCTTGTGTATTTTGTAGATCGTAATAAAATCACAAAAAATTTACAGTACTTAGATGGGCTATTAACTATTTTGGAGACAGAGGATAACTGGCTTCAGAATGATATAAAGAAATTAGCTATCGAGCGAATTGGACACAACATTATGGAGTCAATGATGGATGTAGGAAATTTAATGATTGACGGTTTCATTATGCGCGATCCAGGAAGCTACGAGGATATTATTGATATTTTAGTCGATGAAAAAGTTGTAGCTGCTGATTTGGAAGCACCATACAAAGCAGTTGTTGGCTTACGTAAAATGCTAGTGCGTGAGTTTATAGAGGTAGATATCCAAGAGGTTATCCATGTACTAACAGCCAATCTAATGGCTTTAAAGCAGTTCTCGCCAGCAGTTCATAATTATTTAACAAATGAATTAGGACCTGTTTCAGCATTTTTGCCAGAGGATCATCAATGAAACAATATAAGGCCTATTGCTTTGATTTAGATGGTACTGTCTACCGTGGGAAGGAAGGTATTCCTTCTGCGGTAGCTTTTATTCATCGTTTACAGCAAGCAGGAATTGAGCCATTCTATGTAACGAATAATTCTTCGAAGACGCGAGAACAACTGCAAGAAGCTTTACTGTCTATTGGCGTGAACGCGCCATTAGAGCATATTTATTCAAGTGCATTGGTCACAGCAAAGTATGTGGCCCTACATTTTCCAAGCAAAAAAGTAGCGATGATGGGTACAGATGGTATTCGTCAGGCACTACTCAATGAAAATATTGTGCCTGTTGAGGATGAGCCCGATGTATTTGTTATGGGGATTGATCGTACGCTTGATTATATGGCACTTGCTAGGGCCACGGTTTTTGTTCAGCAAGGAGCGACCTTTATTGCCACGAATCAGGATATTAAATTCCCAACAGAATACGGGTTCTTACCAGGCAATGGTTCTTTTGCACGCTTGGTAGGAGAAGTTGCAGATGTTGAACCAATCTATATTGGTAAGCCATCGCCAGCCATGCTGGAAGTAATTGCGACCGAACATGGAATTGCGAAAGAAGACATGGTAATGATCGGTGATAATTATGATACGGACATTATGTGTGGCATTCGATTTGGCTGTGACACCATTCATGTGAATACTGGGGTGACGCCTACAAAGATTGTCCTCGAAAAAGAATGCCAACCTACATATGTAGTGGACGTACTAAAGTAATAAAAGGATGTTTATGCTAATTTTCAGCATAACATCCTTTTTATTTGTTCAAATTTATTCATATAGGTATTTTAGAAAACTACCATAAAGGATTTTCTTCAATAAATTGATAAATGGCTTTCGTTAATTCATCAGGAGAATCTGCTTCTACTAATTCACCGTTTACTATTGCATAAAAGGATTCTGAGCACTTTGTACAATAACTGAGGCAGCCATATTCCAAAACGTCGATGTTTGGATCGCGTTCGAGTACTTCATAAGTTGCTTGAGAGCCATTTGCTAAATTACTTATACAAAATTCAACCATTGGATTCATCCATGTCACCTCACCAAAGTAATGCTACTCGGTTTTACGATTTTCGTCAATTATTTATGTTTAAGAGAAAAAAAACGTTTTTTAATAAAAGATAAAGGGAATTTGTTATTAATGGCTTAAAAATCAATAGAAATGAACAGGTTCTCGTTTATTTTGTGAAATCTTTCACAAAATTTCATTCTGATATTGTGAAACTTCTCACAATCGGTTATACTCGTTTGTGGATACTTTGTGAACAATTATTAAAAGAGATATAAAAGGAGACTATTATGGGAAAATTAGTACTTTTAGGTGGCGGCTACGGCAATATGCGTGTCATGCTTCGTCTATTAAACAGCCTACCATTAGACAGAGAGGTAGTTATAGTAGATAGAGCCCCTTTCCATAGTTTAAAAACAGAGTTTTATGCATTGGCGGCAGGGACAGCAACAGATAAAGAAATTCGTGTAAGCTTCCCAGAGCATGAACGTTTAACAGCCGTATATGGAGAAGTCGTTGAAATTAATCGTGCGGAAAAAGTAGTCATTCTTGAAGACGGACAACGTATAGAATATGATGATTTAGTCATTGGGCTTGGCTGTGAAGATAAATATCATGGTGTACCAGGTGCGGAAGAGTATACGTACAGCATTCAAACAATGGGTAAATCACGTGCAACATTCCAAGCACTTTGTGGGTTACCAGCTGGGTCTACAGTTGGAATTATAGGGGCTGGCCTAAGTGGAATTGAGCTTGCAAGTGAGCTACGTGAAAGTCGCTCAGATTTAAAAATCAAGCTATTTGACCGTGGTCAACGTATATTGAAAGATTTTCCAGAAAAACTAAGTAAGTATGTAAAGGATTGGTTTGTTAAGCATAATGTTGATGTGGTTGCCAATTCAAATATTACAAGAGTAGAGCCAGGTAAAATTTTTAATCATGATGATGAAATTTTACTCGATGCAGTGGTTTGGACTGCAGGTGTCCAGCCAGTCAAAATTGTGCGTGATATGGATGTTGAGAAAGATAAACATGACCGTCCACTTGTCACACAGTATTTTAATTTACTCGATGATGAACATGTCTATGTTGTAGGTGATTGTGCTTCATCAGATTTAGCCCCAACAGCACAATTAGCAGAGGAACAAGCGGAGCAAATTGTGAAAGTACTTCGTATGCGTTGGAAAGGTGAACATTTACCAGAGAAGATGCCAGATATTAAATTAAAAGGCTTTATGGGAGCTCTTGGTAAAAAACAAGGCTTTGTATACTTAGCTGATACAACAGTAACTGGGCGTATCGCTCGCTTAATGAAATCAGGATTATTATGGTATTACAAACGTCAAAATGATTAATTAGCTGAAAGGGATTGTTTCAAAAATCATTTTGAAACAATCCCTTTATTTTTATTAAACCGTTTCGTCTGGGACAAACCCTAAATTTTCAAGGGCCGTAAATACAGGCTTTAATTGGACATAGCCCTCTCCAACTACCTCATTGTTAATGAGGACAAGGGGGTAGAAAAATTCATCGTCTTGAATACGTGACGCATACTCTTGGTCGCGTTCATTCTCAATTGGACCTTCAATATCGATATAGCGAATATCATATGCTTGATCTGGATATTTGCGATTGATGGCTGCTTGTAGCCACTCATATGTATCCTTGGAAGATGGGGCATTGACACAACTAGCACAGATGACAGCTGTTCCATAAATTTCAATCATAGGTTTTGTTGATGGCATAGTATTTTCTCTCCTTGTGATTCAATATTGGATTTTTTCTGTTGCTAACATTATAATCATTATAAGGAAAGGAGTCGAGATAAATGGCAGAAGCAACAATTAACGACCAAGTTCAAGAGGTATTAGATAAATTACGTCCATTCTTACTACGTGACGGTGGAGACTGTGAATTAGTAGATGTTGAGGATGGCGTTGTGAAATTACGTTTATTAGGTGCTTGTGGCAGTTGCCCAAGTTCTACGATTACATTAAAAGCTGGTATTGAACGAGCATTATTAGAAGAAGTACCAGGTATCGTGGAAGTAGAGCAAGTATTCTAAGCCTTTTTAAAAAGTTCTAGCTGTTTGCAAGCTAGAACTTTTTTATTTACCTATTTATGACGCGCATGTTCTTTTTCTTCACGAATAATGGCCCACTGTTCTTTCGCCATATCTATAATTTTTGCCTCACCACCGACACTTTGTTTTTCAATGACTCTAGAAAAGAAGCGTGTCGCATTTTCAATATCTCCAATACGTCTAGATAATTCAGCAATCATATACATAATTCGGACAGCTGACATTTGTGTAGAGCTGTAGTCCTCGGTAGAATAAGATTCCATATAATAATCACGTGCTAATTTCGTAAAGCGCTCTTCTTGTCCACTATTGTTTAAGGAACGATAAAGCCATGCAAGACGTAGAGTTAGTCCAGCAATCGCTACATTTTTTTCTTTTTTAATCGTGCCACAAAGAAACGCTAACTTATAGGCTTGAATCGCTTGAAATACTGTACGTTCACCCTTGAAATCATGATGCACCCATTTTTCTGTAATTTGTGTACGTATATCATCTTGGATACCCGGTGCAAAATATTTTGTAAAGTCTTCTGTAAAGGAAAAGCCACAATGTTCACATACAAAAACATTATAATAGAGAGCATTCACTTCATCTGCATAAATAGGTTGAAAATCTGTTTCCGTATGATCTACTTTAATAAATTTTGAACGCACTTTTAATGTTGGAAATTCTTTTTTGCAATTTAAACATTGAATTTTTTTCTCATAATATGGTGAAATCTCCATATATATTACCCCCTGCCAAGAATTCGTTGTAACTATTATACCAATGATGTTTTTATTAACATGAATAAAAAATACTATTAATGTGAAAAATATGAGAATTATAACTTATAATCGACTTGAAGCTGAATGTTTGTCATACAATGGTCAAAATTGTTATGATAATACGTAAGAAGGAAGGTGATTGGGATGACAAGTACAAAGCAAATTATAGAAGTGACACAGGCTGCTGGCTTTCATATTAATGAAATGATGGAGCATAATGAAGAACGAGGTTCTTTTTTACGTGTAGTGGTGAATGGTGGCGGCTGTAGCGGGCTATCCTATGGCATGCATTTTGATAAAGAGAAAAAAGATGATGATTTTGAAGATGTTCAGCATGGTTTAACAATTCTTGTTTCCCGTGAAGATGCGCCGATTTTGATGGGAACAAAAATTGACTATAAACAATCGCTAATGGGCGGTGGCTTCACAATCGATAATCCAAATGCCATTGCATCATGTGGCTGCGGTACGTCTTTCAGAACAGCAAAGCGTGAAGGTACACCTGAGGTTTGTGAGTAAAAGTAAATAAATCCATTCGAATAATGGGCTAACAATAATAGGCTTCTTTGATTGATGATGTTGCAAAACATGATGAATGAAAGGAGCTTTTTTCTTTCTTTTTATTTTCCCGTTTGTAAGTAACGTAACTATGTTAAAAATCATCTGACACTTCCAACAAATTTTTATGACCTTATTTAGTGAAATTCAAGGCAATGTATAATAGCTTCTTTCATTGAGGTTGAATGAAAGAAGCATTTTCACTGTGGATTAACTGTAAAATTCAGAATAAATGCTTCATTCCATAGAAAGTGAGCAGGTATAATAGGTAGATAGAGGTGAAGGTTATGAGAAAAGATCGAGGGAAAATATGGTTGGGTGTATCAGGAGTTACGGTGAATGAGCTTGGACAATGGTTAGTTGTGAAAAAGGCTTATAGCGGATTGAAAGGACGTTGGTCATTGCCAGCAGGTTTTGTTAATGCAGGAGAAACGGTAGATGAGGCGGTCATTCGTGAAATCAAAGAAGAAACAGGCATCGATTGTAGAGTCTCAGGCTTAATTGGATTTAGAACAGGTGTCATCCGTGATGACATCAGTGATAATATGGCCATTTTTTATTGTCGAATGCTAGATGAGCAGCAGCAGGTTTCCATTCAAGAAAAAGAAATTTTAGAAGCTAAATGGTTGTATCCACAGGAACTAGCACAAGATGAAACAACCTCTGTGATGTTAAAGGAAATGGCTTCCAATCAATTTGAAAGACATCAATTAGAGGCGATAGAAGGGATTAATCCAGGTGATATTTTTGGTTATACCTCTTATCGTTTATTCTTTAAAAAATAATATGACTTTTAGGAGGTGACCTTTGATGGAGCTGTTTTTATTTATGTTAGAGCGAGTTGGGCTGATCATTGTGTTTGCCTTTTTAATGTCAAGATGGCGACTCTTTCGAGAAAAGCTGTTTCAGGAGCAAGGAACGAAAGAAAAAATATGGCTCATTATTATCTTTAGTAGCCTATGTATTATCAGCAGTTATACAGGGATTAAAATTGAAAGTGGGACAATCCATCCTTTAAATCAGATGATACATAGTACGATCAATGCGGAGGAGGCCATTGCTAATACGAGATTAATTGGTGTCGCCATTGCAGGAATTTTTGGTGGACCACTTGTTGGTGTATGTGTAGGAATTATTGCAGGTATTCACCGAATTACACTTGGTGGTTTTACAGCAATAGCCTGCGGTGTTTCAACGATTCTAGCTGGCTTTATTACAGGTGGTTTAAGTAAACGCTTTAAAATACGTCAAACTTTTTCCTATAAGAAAGCAGTCATTATCGGCATCTGTGCAGAAACGATTCAAATGCTGGTGATTTTAGTAGTCGCGAAGCCATTTGAGCAGGCCTTGCAGTTAGTCTCATTAATTGCAATGCCGATGATTTTAATGAATGCCTTTGGGATATTTTTATTTTTCATGATTATTAAAACGTTTATTGATGAAGAGGAGCGAACAAAGGCATTACAAACCCATCAAGCTTTTTCAATTGCCCAACAAACAATTGAGCATTTTCGTAAGGGCTTGAATGAAGAATCATGCCAAACGGTTGCAGAAATTATTAAAAGAGAAATAAAAGTAGATGCGGTCGCTATTACCGATAAAAATGGGGTGTTAGCACATGTTGGCGTTGGTGAGGATCATCATTTAATTCATCGAGAAATCATGACAGCTTTGACAAAACGAGTATTAGAGGAAGGCAAAATTTTAATGGCTACATCTCAAAAGGAAATTCAATGTCCACACACTAGCTGCCCATTAAGTGCTGCCATTGTCTTGCCCTTGAAGGTACAGCATCGAACAGTTGGAAGCTTAAAGCTTTATTTCACTAAAGCGGATTCTTTGACAGGGGTGAAGAAGGAGCTAGCAGAGGGTTTGAGTAGACTATTTTCCTCTCAGCTTGAATATGCTGAAATTGAGCAACAGCGTAAATTATTAAAGGATGCTGAAATCAAGGCATTACAAGCACAAGTTCATCCACATTTCTTCTTTAATAGTCTGAATACTATTTCAAGCTTGATTCGGACAGATGCAGATGAGGCAAGAGCATTATTAATCAAGCTTAGTACATTTTTTAGAAGCAATTTGCAGGGCGCACGGCAAATGCTCATTCCATTGAAAAATGAAATAGATCATGTTGAAGCTTATTTATCTATTGAGCAAACACGGTTTCCAAATCGTTACGAAGTTGAATTTATCATGGATGAAACACTCTTTGATGTGCAAATTCCTCCATTTACCTTACAGCCTCTTGTCGAGAATGCTATTTATCATGCCTTTAAAAATCGTAATGAAGGCAAAATCTATGTCAAAGTACAACGTGTGAATGATAAGCTGGTCCTGTTAACGGAAGATAACGGCTGTGGTATGAGGAAGGAGCAGGTAAAACAACTTGGCAAGCGTATAATGCAATCCGAACAGGGGACAGGAACCGCTCTTTGGAATATTTATCAGAGGATCCATGAAATTTATGGTTCTGAAGCGGATTTTCATATAACAAGTACGTTAGATGTGGGCACAAAAATTATGATTCAACTGCCGTTAAAGGCGACTAGATGGGAGTAGAAAAATTTGAATGTATATATTGTGGATGATGAACCCTTAGCACGCGCGGAACTGCGATATTTATTAGAGCAAACAGCATTAGTGAATGTTTGTGGTGAATCTGAAAATCTTGAGGAGTTGTGCAAAGCGTCACAGCTTGAAGAAGTCGATTGTATATTTCTAGATATTGAATTAGGCATGAACAATGGACTTGACTTAGCTAAACAATTATTACTGAATGCACAGAGACCTGAAATTATTTTTGCTACAGCCTACGATGACTATGCTTTGCAGGCATTTGAAGTCAATGCATTTGATTATATATTGAAACCCTTTGAGGCAGAAAGGGTACAAACAGCTGTCGAAAAACTGTTAGCTAAAAAAAGAGCTGCGCAAGCAAAAACAATGGAGGAGTTAAAGGCATCTCAGTTGGACAAGCTCGATAAGTTAACAGTTTATGTAAACGATCGAATTTTATTATTGAAAATACAGGATATTTTGTATTGTACCTCTGAGGATAGTAAAACGGTTGTTGTGACAGAGCAGGGGCGTTTTTTTGCTTCTGAATCATTGGCCGCGTTAGAAAAAAGACTTACCTTAAAAGGCTTTGTACGTGTCCATCGCGCGTATATTGTCAATTTAGAGCATATTGTGGAATTAGAGCCTTGGAGTAGTTCTAAATTTAATTTAATTGTGCATAACAGACATTCCATTCCAGTAAGTAGGCTATATATGAAGGATGTACGGAAAATTTTTGACCTATCGAAGTAGTTGCATTTCAACGGACAACTACTACCTTTCAACTTTAATTTCTGACATTTCAGTTATTTTACGAATAATATGGACATTCCTTTGCTATGATGTGGAAAAAGTAAAAGGGGTGTTTGCATGAATGCGATTACAATAGTGATAGGGTCTATTTGTATTTTGATGATCAGCTATCGTTTGTATGGCATTTTCTTTACAAAGAAGGTACTTAAAATAAAAGATGATACGCCCACCCCAGCCCACGCTTTGGAAGATGGTAAAGACTATGTTCCGACGAATAAGTGGGTAACCTTTGGGCATCATTTTGCAGCGATTGCAGCAGCAGGACCTTTAGTTGGACCAATCCTAGCTGCACAATTTGGGTATTTGCCTGGACTTCTATGGCTATTAATCGGAGCAGTAATTGGTGGGGCAGTTCATGATGCTGTTGTTTTATTTGCTTCCATGCGTCATGGTGGTAAATCCCTATCGGAAGTGATGAAGGAGGAGTTAGGCCCTATCGCAGGTTTCTGTACAGGCCTTGCGATGCTATTCATTATTACGATTACAATGGCAGGTCTCTCGATGGTGGTGTTAGGTGCTTTAGAGCGCAATCCATGGGGAACGTTTGCTGTAGGTATTACGATACCAATCGCCATGCTTGTGGGTATTGCCTATCGTAAAACAGGCAATTTAATTGTTACATCTACTATAGGCTTTATTTTATTAATGATTGGGGTATTTATCGGACCGCTTATTCAAGGCACAGCATTCGGTGATTTTTTAACATTTGATCGGGATACATTAGCTATCATCTTACCAATCTATGCCTTTTTTGCCGCTGCATTACCTGTGTGGCTTTTATTAGCACCTCGTGATTATTTAAGTAGTTTCATGAAGATTGGGGTATTTATTGCACTAATTATTGGCGTTTTCTTTGTTAATCCTGCTATTCAATTCCCACCATTGACAGAGTTTATTCATGGTGGTGGACCAGTAATTGCCGGTCCTGTGTGGCCGTTTGTTTCTATTACAATTGCCTGTGGTGCCATTTCTGGCTTCCATGCTTTTGTAGGCTCAGGAACAACACCTAAGATGATTGATCGTTGGGAGGACATTCGTATTGTAGGCTTTGGTGCTATGTTAGTAGAGTCACTAGTAGGTGTGATGGCTTTAATCGCAGCTACTGCTCTTCATCCAGCCGACTATTTTGCGATTAACTCAGCACCAGCTGTATTTGCTACATTAGGAATGGAGCCGGTTCATCTACAAGCATTGTCTCAAAGTATCGGCATGGACTTGGAAGGACGAACAGGAGGTGCTGTAACGCTAGCAGTTGGTATGACAGATATCTTTACAGGTATTCCTTGGTTCGCAGAGTTATCTTCGTACTTCTATCAATTTGTCATTATGTTTGAGGCGGTTTTCATTCTTACAGCCATTGATGCTGGAACAAGGGTAGCTCGTTATTTAATACAAGATTTTGGTGGCAATGTTTATAAACCACTGAAGCGTACCAATTGGGTACCAGGTACAATTTTTGCTAGTGCACTTGCCTGCTTTATGTGGGGCTATTTATTGTATTCAGGGGATATAAGCTCAATCTGGGTATTATTTGGTGTATCCAATCAGCTAATGGCAGCCATTGGTCTAGTATGTGGAGTGACGATGGTATTGAAGGTCGCAGATAAACGCATCTATGCATTGACATGCTTTATCCCATTGGCTTATTTATACATTACGGTCAACGTTGCAGGCTATTGGATGATTAAAAATGTATACTGGAATCCAGCCGCTGCAGGCTTTAATATGTTAAATGGGATTTTATCTGTTATCATGTTAATGCTTGGCTTCTTAATTGTGCTGACAGCATTTAAAAAATGGGCACAGCTTTGGAAATCACCAAAGTTTTTAGTAGCTCAATCAACTTCATAAAATCATAGAAACTATTGAAGATAAGCATTTGTCTTCAATAGTTTTTGCATCTACGACGAAGGAGAAGCAAATACCCGCGGAAGAAGCATATACCCCTAAATTCAAAGATCAACCATAGATGATCGATTGATGATTTTCCTAAATATGACGAACAAGCGAAAACAAGGATATGTTCATTGAAAGCGGTGTCGTAATCATGTAAACTAATGAGAGGAAAACGGAGGTTATACATACATGGATGGTCCAGTTTCATTAGTGCAGTTAATCATTTCTATTTTGTTATTTTTCGTCATGTTCTTTGGTATCGGATTCTTGTTAAATATGCTGTTACGGATGACATGGTTAATGGCAATTGTGTATCCAATTGTTGTCATCTTTATTGTAGATGAAGTAAGCTTCTTAGATTATATTTTTAAGCCAGGCTCTGCATTCCCAGCATTAATTGATAAATTACAGGCACTTCAGTTTGTGGATATTGCTATTTTATCAGGTGGCTTTGCGGGTTCTATTGTGGCTGGTATCGTGATGATTTATTTACGTAAAAGTGGCTATCGAATGTTCTAACGTGCTTAGTATTCTTTCTTCAATTGAAGAAAGAATACTTTTTTTATACAAAAAAACACAGCCTCCTCTAGAGGATGTGTTGATGTCTGTTAGATGAAAAACTCGTAGGCTATGATGGCGATAAAAATACCCGTTAGAGCCCCAAAAAATACTTCACTTCGTTTATGGCCTAATAATGTTTTTAATTCCTCCATTTTTTCTTGTCCGTCCATCTGTGGCCATTTTTTTAAATCATGAAGCAATGTTTGGAAATCCTTACGCAGTTGATTTAAAATGGCTGCATGCTGACCTGCTTGGTAACGAACACCACTAGCATCATACATCACGATAATGGAAAACATTGCGGCTACCGCAAAAATGGGGGATTCCAAACCCGTCTCATAGGCAATTGAGGTTGCCAATCCAGTGACAGAAGCAGAGTGAGAACTAGGCATTCCACCTGTTGAGGTAAAAAGTCCCCATTTTACTTGTCTGGTCATTAAAAAATGAATGGGGATTTTAACAAACTGTGCAAAGAGAACCGCAAAGAGGGCAATTAGTAATGGGGTATTGTGGAGTAAACTCAATTTCATCACAACCTTCGCAAATAATTGCTTTTATTATAACATTCATTATTTTCTAAAAGAAGATATAGGCAAATATTACGCGCTTTTCAGAAACTTCGTTATAATAGTATATGGAATGGAGGAATTTACATGCATATTGTAAAAGAAGCAAAAACATTTGATACGATTTCTACTGAACTATTAGTGGTAGGAGTCACAAAACATCGTGAACAAATGCAGGACTGGGCAAGCTTTTCATCTTTTTACGGTGAAGCCCTTGATACATGGATTAGTGCAGGAGACGTCTCAACTGAATTAAAGAAACTAACGAAATTACCATTTGTGAAAGACCATGCCAACCTGAAACGCATTGTATTTGTAGGTTTAGATGAGCGTAAAAACCTCACAGAAGGTGATATTCGCACAGCATTTGGTTTAGTGGGAAAAGAATTAAGATCTTTAAAAGTAAAAGAGTATTCCATCTGGCTTGAATCATTTACAACAGAGTCAATTTCAACAGCAGATGTAGCATTTTTAGCGGGTGAAGGAATTGGCCTTGGCTATTATGCTGTCCCACATTATAAAACAACTTCAAACGAAGTAGATAAACGTATTGATGCTGTTCACCTTGTGACTACAGCAGAGGATTTAGATGAAGTGGTAGCAAGCTTTGAGGTAGGTGTGATTTATGCAGATGCTGTCAATGAAGCTCGTAGCTTAATTAATTTACCTCCAAACCTACTAACAGCTACGGATTTAGCTAACTATGCACAATCTCTTGCTGTGGAATACGATTTTGAAGTAGAGATATTAGATAAAGCACAATTAGAGGAACTAGGTATGGGTGGTATATTATGTGTTAACCAAGGCTCTTATGAAGAACCACGATTAATTACCTTAAAATATAAAGCGACTGAAGATTTTGAAGATCCAATTGGCCTTGTTGGTAAGGGTGTAACGTATGATACAGGCGGCTATTCTTTAAAACCAAAGGACTCTATGGTTGGTATGAAAGGTGATATGGGCGGTGCCGCTGCTGTACTTGGTGCGATGAAAATTATCGGTGAATTACGTCCAAATAAAAATGTTGTAGCCGTTATCGGTTCTACAGATAATATGGTGTCTGATACAGCGTTTAAACCAGATGATGTGATTACGACGTACAGCGGAAAAACGGTAGAAGTATTAAATACGGATGCTGAAGGGCGTTTAGTTCTGGCAGATGCAACTACATATGCTAAACAGCAAGGGGCTACATCACTGATTGATGTTGCTACTTTAACTGGAGGCGTTATTACTGCACTAGGTATGGATAAAACAGGTGCTCTTGCAAATGATGATGCATTTTTTGAAGCATTTATGGAAGCTGCAAAAGAGACCGACGAATTTGTTTGGCGTATGCCTTTAACAGAAAATGATAAAAAACGAATTCGAAAATCAGATGTAGCTGATTTAAATAATTCACCTGGTCGTGATGGTCATATGATTTTCGGCGGCGGTTTTGTGGGCGAATTTGTTGGTGATACACCATGGATTCACCTGGATATAGCAGGCACATCTGATGCAGTAGCTGTACATGATTTAGGACCAAAGGGTGGTACTGGTGTTATGGTCCGTACACTCGCGAATTTTGTCCAACGTTTAGGGGAAGAAAAATAATAAAGCATGTCAATCAGCGGGAGTTTATTCTCGCTGATTTTTTGTGATTTATGCACTAATCCCGATAGAATAGGCATTCTACATATGATAGATGTATCTTCCTTCATACGATAGAGTAAAAAGGGGAGGTAGCATATGCGCAATTTCGGAGGTTATCCAGGCGGAGGATTTGGAGGCTTTATTTGGCCATTTGGCGCACCGTTTTTTGGTGGTTTTTTAGGCAGTTTCCTTGGCTCTCAATTTAATCAATATCCTTACAATCCATATTATCCAAACTATCGACCATATCCACCAGGTCCATATTTTCGACCAGGTCCGCGATATCGTAGACCATGGTAAGCACATAATTAGATCAGCCAGTTGTCGATCTTGATATCGACAACTGGTTTTTATTGTGCCTAACGAAGTATCAAATTTAGTGTTGACAGAATATACTAAATTATTTATTATTCTTATTATATTACTAAGAATTAAATATGTGGCTGACTAGCAAACTAGAGGCTTTTATTATTCATAGGCATTTTTGTGTCTAAGGATAATATTAGCCTTTTTTCTTTATCTTAATTTAGTAAAGGTTTTTGTACCGAAAGCAAAGTGTCAGGTTTAGAAAATCGAGGACCCTTATTAGTAAGTTTAATCAATCTGAAATGCCATGACAACGAGGCGTAATTGACAGAAGGAGTGAGATGAAATGGGGAAAGTTTATATTGTTGGTGCAGGTCCTGGAGATGTTGACCTCCTTACGATTAAAGGATTACGTTGCATTGAATGTGCAGATGTCATTTTATATGACAGACTCATTAATAAAGAGCTATTAGCCTATGCCAAGAAAGACGCTAAATTAATCTTTTGCGGGAAATTGCCTCAGCAACATGCCATGATTCAGGAGCAAATCAACCAAACGCTTGTTGATTATGCCCAACAAGGATATGTTGTCACAAGATTAAAAGGAGGAGACCCATTTGTTTTTGGTAGAGGGGCAGAGGAGGCAGATGTGTTAGCGAAGCATCAAATTCCCTTTGAAATTGTGCCTGGTATTACGTCAGGTATAGCAGCTCCAGCATATGCAGGTATTCCTGTCACACATCGTAACTTAGGTTCAAGTTTTGCTATGGTTACTGGGCATATGCAGGATGGAAAAGAAGATGCTATCCGTTGGGAAAGTCTTGCAAAAGGAATTGATACGATTGCCATTTATATGGGTGTTGGTAATCTTCCGTATATCCGTCAACAATTACTCAAATTTGGCCGTGATGAAAAAACGCCTGTGGCTGTTATTCACTGGGGAACAGTTTCTACTAAGCAAAGAACTGTTACGGGGACTTTAGCTACAATTGAGGAAATTGTGCGTACAGAAAATATTCATAACCCTAGCATCATATTAGTAGGGAAGGTTGTGACCTTAAGAGATACCATTCATTGGTTTGAGCAAAACCCCGCACAGCCAATCCAAATAACGGGATAAGGTTGTGGGATTATGCAGGCTATTTTATATATTGCACATGGCAGTCGTGTCAAGGAAGGTGTAGAGCAGGCCGTAAACTTTCTTCAAGGTGTACAACAAGAAGTGACAGTACCTATTCAGGAAATATGCTTTCTAGAGCTGGCAACACCAACCATTGCAGAAGGCATTGCTAGCTGTATTCGGAAAGGGGCAACAGCGATTGCCGTAATGCCTATTCTCCTACTAGCTGCTCAACACGCAAAGCATGATATTCCGAAAGAAATGGCAAAAGCTCAAAAACTATACCCATATGTAAAGTTTACATATGGTGAGCCTCTTGGCATTCATGAACGATTAATTGACACATTACAAGCTAGGATAATAGAAAAACAGCAACCTAACAGCAATGCGAGTGTTTTACTCATAGGACGTGGGAGTAGTGATCCAGCCGTCAAGAGGGATTTAGCCAAAATTGCCAAAAGGCTACGTACTAAATATCACTATAAAGCCGTTGATACATGCTTCTTATACGGAATGGGACCAACCTTTGAAGACTGGTTACTGCAAGTTAAAGGGAAGCAACAGCAAGTTTTTATTGTCCCTTATTTATTATTTACAGGCATTTTAAGACAAAGTATTGCCAAGCGATTACAAGGCTTTGACAGTCAAAACATTATGTTATGTGAAAGCTTAGGCTATGACGACAATGTGAAAAAAGTATTAGTGGAACGTATTGATGAATTACTACATTTTAAAGAGGAAGGTGTTTCGTAATGGTAGATAAAAGAACTGAAAATGTAAATCTAGCATTAGATAATGTCCGCCAAATGTTAAATACTGTGAACCACGGATCAATTACATTGATTGTTCAAAATTCCTATGTGGTTCAGATTGAGAAAAAGGAAAAAATAAGGCTTCGATAAATTAAAAAATATGAAATGAAGATGATTCGTGAGGTGGCAAAGATTGAAATTACAAGTAATAAACAGTCCATTTAATGAAGAGCAGGTGAAGTTATTAAACGAGCTTCTCCCTAAATTAACAATTGAACAAAAATTTTGGCTAAACGGTTACCTAAGTGCTCCCCAAGCAACTCTTGAAGCAATTGTTGAACAGGCACCACCAGCAGCCCAGCCGATTACCAAAACAATAACAATTTTATATGGTTCCCAAACAGGCAATAGTCAAGGATTAGCTGAAAAGTATGCAGCAGCTTTAAAAGAGCAGCAGGTAGATGTAACTGTCTCATCATTAGGGAAATTTAAAGCTAGTAATTTAAAAAAGATCACCAATCTATTACTTATTGTGAGTACACATGGAGAGGGAGATCCACCAGATCAAGCGATACAATTCTATGAATTTTTGCATAGCAAGCGGGCGCCTAAATTAGAACACCTACAATATTCGGTTCTTGCTTTAGGGGATAGCTCCTATGAATTTTTTTGTAAGACAGGTAAGGACTTCGATGAGCGATTTGCGCAATTAGGTGCAACAAGAATTGTTCCTCGTATAGATTGCGATGTAGATTATGATGACGCAGCTGCACAGTGGTTCTCCGCGGTTCAACAGGAATTTCTTCAGCATACAACTTCAGCAACGTCTACTTCAGCACACACCGAAGGGGCGCAAGTACTTGAAGAATCTACATATTCAAGAAAAAATCCATTTTACGCTGAAGTACTTGAAAATATAAATCTAAATGGTCGTGGCTCCAATAAAGAGACGCGTCATCTTGAATTATCGATTGAGGGAGCTAATTTTCATTTTGAACCTGGCGATAGCATTGGCATTCTGCCAGAGAATGATGAACAATTAGTCAATGCATTGCTGACAGCACTTCAATTTGATTCGGAGACAGAAGTGACTGTTTTTGATGAAACAATAACAATAAAAGAAGCACTACAGAAAAAATTAGAAATTACGGTGTTATCTAAACCGTTACTCGAAAAAATTGCTGCTTATACAGAGCATAAAGAATTTTCTAAGCTATTTGAAGAACCAAAAGCCTGGAAGGACTATGCAAAAGGAAGAGACTTGCTCGACCTAGTAGAGGAATTTACACCATTTACTTGGAGTGCACAGCAATTTGTAGAGTTACTGCGTAAAATTCCAGCTCGACTTTATTCTATTGCTAGTAGCCAAAAGGCCAATAGCGAAGAAGTTCATTTAACGATTGGCAAGGTAAGCTATGAAACAGCAGGTAGACAACGTCTTGGTGTTTGCTCTGGAAGTGTGGCAGAACGAATACAAATAGGTGATACATTACCAATCTATGTTCATAAAAATCCGAATTTCAGATTGCCAGAGAATAATGAAACGCCAATTATTATGATTGGTGCAGGCACAGGTGTTGCACCATATCGAGCTTTTCTAGAGGAGCGAGAAGAGTTAGGGATTGAGGGGAAAGCATGGCTCATCTTTGGTGATCAGCATTTTGTTACGGATTTCCTCTATCAAACGGATTGGCAACGTTGGCTAGCTGCTGGCACATTAAGTCACATGCATGTAGCCTTTTCACGTGATACAGACCAAAAAATCTATGTTCAACATAAATTGCAAGAAAATGCCGCAAGTTTTTATGAGTGGCTGGAGCAGGGGGCTGTCATTTATGTATGTGGTGACGAAAAATCAATGGCATCTGATGTGGATGCAACCATTCATCAAATTATTGAGCAGCAAGGACAGAAAACACCAGAGGACGCAAAAGCCTATGTGAATGAATTAAAACAGCAAAAACGCTACCAACGTGACGTTTATTAATGGAGTTCAACATAAATTTCTCAAAAACCTTCCCTTATTAATGAGTTGATCTCTTTGTTAGCAAGTAAACCCTCAGGTATGCCCAATACGCTGAGGTGTAATGGATTAAAGGAGCGATAAAGAATGACTGAAAAAATAGTGTTACCTCCACAGCCCGGGAAACCAAGTGATGTAGAGCGTATTAAAACCGAAAGTAATTACCTACGTGGAACACTCGAACGTACCATGAATAATCCATTAAGCTCTGGTATCCCAGAGGACGATAATCGCCTTATGAAATTTCATGGCAGTTACTTACAGGACGATCGAGATCTTCGGAATGAACGTCAGAAACAAAAGCTGGAACCGGCCTATCAATTTATGGTACGTGTACGAACACCAGGTGGAGCAGCTACCCCAGCGCAATGGCTTGTGATGGATGAAATGGCTAGAAAGTATGGCAATGGCTCTTTAAAATTAACAACACGCCAAGCATTTCAAGTACATGGCATTTTAAAATGGAATGTTAAAAAATATATGCAGGAAATCAATGAGGTGTTATTGGATTCTCTTGCTGCATGTGGAGATGTGAACCGTAATGTGATGTGTAATGTCAATCCAAACCAGTCTGCATTACATGAAGAGGTTTATAATTGGTCTGCAAAACTAAGTGAGCATTTACTGCCGAGAACACGCGCTTATCATGAATTATGGTTAGATGGAGAAAAGGTAGTAGATAGTCAGGATGTAGAAATTGAACCGATTTATGGAGCTCAATATTTGCCGCGTAAATTTAAAATTGGTATTGCGATTCCACCAAGTAATGATGTAGATGTTTTTTCACAAGATATCGGACTGATTGCCATCGTTGAAGACAATCAGCTTGTTGGTTTTAACGTAGCGGTTGGTGGAGGCATGGGCATGACACATGGTGATCATGAAACCTATCCACAGCTTGCTCGTGAAATTGGCTTTATAACGCCAGATAAATTATTAGAAACAGCAGAAAAAATAATAACGATACAGCGTGATTATGGGAATCGCTCTGTCCGTAAAAATGCACGATTTAAATACACGATTGATGCGAGAGGACTTGAATGGTTCCAAGAAGAATTAACGCGTCGTCTAGGCTGGGAAATTCAGCAGGCTCGTCCTTATACTTTTGAGCGTACAGGTGATGAATTTGGCTGGATTAAAGGGGCAGATGGTCATTGGCATTATACGTTATTTATTCAAAATGGCCGTATAAAAGACTTTGAGGATTATCAGTTGTTAACTGGCTTACGTGAAATAGCTAAGGTGCACACGGGTGATTTTCGTTTAACACCGAACCAAAACCTAATGATTAGCAATGTAACACCCCAGAAAAAGAAACAAATAAATACGCTTATTAAACAATACAAGCTAACAGACGGTGCGCATTATTCTGCCTTACGCCGCAATTCCATTGCCTGTGTCTCATTACCGACATGTGGCTTAGCCATGGCAGAAGCAGAACGCTATTTACCTTCTCTTATAACAAAAATTGATGCCATTATTGATGAGGCTGGCTTAAATGAAACAGAAATTGTTATTCGCATGTCTGGTTGTCCAAATGGCTGTTCACGTGCAGCAATGGGTGAAATCGGCTTTATTGGCAAAGGGCCAGGTAAATACAATATGTACCTTGGTGCAAGTTTTACAGGCAATCGCTTAAATAAAATCTATCGTGAAAATATTGGTGAGGAGGAAATTTTAGCAGAGCTACGACCAATTCTTCTACATTTTTCAAAGGAACGTTTAGAGGGCGAACATTTTGGAGACTTTGTCATTCGTGCTGGGTATGTCACAGCTGTCTATGATGGAAGAGAATTTCATTAAAAATAAAAACCATGTAGCAAAGAAAAATTTGCTACATGGTTTTTTATATAGAATAATCCTCAGGAATAAATACCTTTAATTGTTTCGGCTTTACAAATACCTGATCGCCCACCTTCAGTTGAAGAAGATGAAATTGTTCTTTTGATAACTCCGCTTCTAAAAATTCATCAAGATCCTCACGGCGTAGTTCAATTTGAACGATAGGTCCTAGTAAATGAATGTGGCTGATTTTAACAGGAACTGTACCTGAAATACTTGTTTTCTCAATCTGAATATCATGTGGACGTACATAGCCTATCGCATTGTCCTCTGAATGTGTTAGGGCATCAGGTACATCAAGTGCAACTTCACCCTGCATGAGCTTACCATTATGTAAGCGACCTTTAAATAGATTAACATTGCCCAAGAAGTCATAGACAAACGGACTTTTGGGGTTTGTATAGACCTCATCTGGACTACCAATTTGCTCGATTTTGCCATTATTCATGACCACAATGCGATCTGCAACATCGAGAGCTTCCTCTTGGTCATGTGTCACAAAAATACTTGTAATATGAAATTCATCATGTAACTTTCGAAGCCAGCGACGTAACTCCTTGCGTACTTTTGCATCGAGAGCTCCAAATGGTTCATCTAGTAACAGTACCTTTGGCTCTACAGCAAGCGCTCTTGCCAGTGCGACACGTTGTCGTTGCCCACCTGAGAGCTGTGTTGGATATCGATCTGAGAAATTTTCAAGCTTCACAAGTTGCAATAATTCCATCACTTTATCTTTGATTTGTTGTTTTGAAGGTCTGCTTTTTCGAGGACGTACCTTCAGGCCATAAGCAACATTGTCAAAGACCGTCATATGGCGAAAAAGCGCATAATGTTGAAAGACAAAGCCCACATTGCGTTCCTTTGGATGACGATCTGTGATGGATTGACCATCAAATAAAATATTGCCGACATCCGTTGTTTCAAGCCCAGCAATCACACGTAATAATGAGGTTTTTCCTGATCCAGAAGGGCCAAGTAGTGCTACTAGCTCCCCAGACTGAATATGTACGGATATATCCTCTAGTGCCTGAAAGGACCCATATTTTTTGGATACGTTTTGAATTTGTATACTCATTGAGACCATCTCCTTTTAACTAGATTTTGATTTCCAAGCAATAATGTCTTTCACAATTAATGTAAAGATGGCCATTACGCTCATTAAGGAAGCAACTGCAAAGGCTGCTGCAAATTGATATTCATTATAGAGAATTTCAATATGAAGGGGCATCGTATTTGTCATGCCACGAATATGACCAGATACCACAGACACAGCCCCGAATTCTCCGATGGCTCGTGCATTACATAAAATCAAACCATAGAATAGTCCCCATTTAATATTGGGTAATGTGACATACCAAAAGGTTTTAAAGCCACTTGCCCCCAATGAAATGGACGCTTCTTCCTCAGATATACCTTGGGTTTGCATCAGCGGTATTAATTCACGTGCAACAAAGGGTAATGTGACGAAAATTGTGGCAAGGACAATGCCAGGTAGTGCAAAAACAATTTTAATATCATGTGCAAACAACCATTCACCAAATAGTCCCTGTGAGCCAAACAATAAAATAAACACTAAACCTGCGATAACAGGTGAAACTGCAAAAGGTAAATCTACCATAGTAAGTAATAGATTTTTCCCCTTAAAATTAAACTTTGTAAGTGCCCAGGCAGCCATTACGCCAAAGATCGCATTGAGGGGTACAGTAATGGCTACGACGATTAATGTAAGCTTAATAGCAGCTAATGCATCTGGATGTGTAATCGCAGTAAAGTAAACATCGGATCCTTTTTGAAAGGCTGTAATAAAAATAGATACTAAAGGTAGTACGATAAAGAAAGCTAAAAAAGCTAAGGCAATAAATATTAACGTATAGCGAATAATACGAGGCTCCTGTAAGGCAGCAGTCTGTGTAGCTGCTTTCCTTTTTCCTGTACTAGCCTGCTGAATAAAAGTTGATTGTTCCATATAGTACCTCCTAATGTACAAACCGACGATTGGCTAGCCATTGTATCAAGTTAATGGTGAACAACAAAATAAAGGATGTCACAAGCATGACAACAGCTATGGCAGTTGCCCCCGCATAATCATATTGCTCAAGCTTTGTCATAATAATTAACGGCGTAATTTCCGTTTTCATCGGCATATTTCCTGCAATAAAAACAACCGAGCCATATTCACCTAAAGCGCGCGCAAAGGCCAAGGAAAAGCCAGTTAAAATAGCTGGTACTAGCTCTGGTAAGATGACTTTACGGAAGGTTTGTAAACGATTGGCTCCAAGGCTTGCCGAAGCTTCCTCCACCTCAGCACTGATATTTTGTAAAACGGGCTGGACCGTTCGTACAACAAAGGGTAGCCCGATAAAGGTTAAAGCAATAATGATGCCAAGAGGTGTAAAGGCAATTTTAAAATCAAAAAATTGACCAATCCAACCATTTGGCGCATAAAGAGATGTTAAAGCAATTCCAGCGACAGCAGTAGGCAATGCAAAAGGTAAGTCTACAAGCCCATCAATGATTCGTTTAAAGGGAAATTGATAGCGAACGAGAACCCATGCAATAGTTGTACCGAAAAAAACATTTAGTAAGCCTGCAATCAGTGCAGTGCTGAAGCTCACTTTGTAGGAAGCAACAGCACGGGGATCTGTAATGATATCTATAAATGCTGACCAGCTTAAGGACATGGTATGAATGAAAATCATGGAAAGTGGTAGTAACACTAGTAAACTTACGTAAAGCATTGTATAACCAAGAGATAAATGAAAGCCTGGAATAATTCGACGCGATTTTTTAGGAATGATTAAACTGCTCATCAAAACGCTCCTTATTGAGGTACGTATATTTCATCAAAGGTACCACCATCTTTAAAATGGGTTGCTTGTGCTTGTGACCAACCACCAAAATCATCGATGGAAACAAGTTCAAGCTGAGGGAATTGATCTTTATACTTTGCTAGAATCGTTTCACTACGTGGTCGATAATAATTTTTCGCCGCAATTTCTTGCCCTGTATCACTATATAAATGCTGTAAGTAAGCTTCAGCGACTTCACGTGTCCCCTTTTTATCTACGATTTTGTCTACAACTGCAACTGGTGGCTCTGCTAAAATACTTAAAGAAGGCGTGATGATTTCAAATTCATCCTTACCTAATTCATTGAGAGAGAGGTATGCTTCATTTTCCCACGCAATTAAGACATCTCCTATTTTACGTTCTACGAATGTTGTTGTAGCTCCACGAGCGCCAGAATCAAGTACTTCTACATTGCTGTAAAGTGATTTCATAAATTCTTTTATTTTTGTCTCATCATTGTTATATAACTTTCCGGCATAAGCCCAAGCAGCTAAGTAGTTCCACCGTGCACCTCCAGATGTTTTGGGATTAGGCGTTATGACAGATACATCATCTTGAATCAAATCATCCCAATCTTGTATGTTTTTTGGATTGCCCTTGCGAACTAAAAAAACAATTGTAGATGTATAGGGAGTCGAATTAAGATCAAATTCGGTTTGCCAATCTTTATTCAGCAGCTCACGAGTTTGAGCAATTTCATCAATATCGTAAGCGAGTGCGAGTGTCACAACGTCGGCTTCAAGACCATCAATAACTGCACGCCCCTGTTTGCCAGATCCACCATGTGATTGATTGATTGTGACGTCTTGGCCAGTATCAGCCTTCCATTTTTTTATAAAATCTTTGTTGAACTCATCGTAAAGCTCCCGTGTTGGATCATAGGAAACATTTAGTAGCTCTACAGACTTCTTGTCTTCCTGATCGCTTGCTTTTTCATCTGAGTTAGCACTTCCACAGCCAGTTAAACTAAGCGTTAGAATAGTTAATAATGCCAAGGATTGTAGAACATAGCTCTTTTTTTTCATAGTTAATCCGCCCCTTTTCTGTCTTAAGAATGCAAAAAGCCATCACCCACAATGACATGACAACATTGGGTAGATGGCCTTCAGATCCTCTGATCAGCGTTTTTTTAGGTCAAAGCTTTAGTAATACATTAAACATATATTTCCTATTAGTCAACAAGGAATTATAAAAAAGATTATTTATTTTGAAAATTAATAAAAGTGTCCTTAGATACCACTCATCATATGCAGCAAAGAGCAAAAAAAATGGGTGTATGGAAAAGATATTTAAAAAACCTAGTTGACTGCTTGGTGTACTTTAGTATATATTTGGTAATAAGAAGAATGATTGTAGTACGAGGTAACAACTACTAGTGAACAATCATTAAATATAGAGCTGGCTAGTCAAACTAGAGGCGTTTTAACAAAGACCTGTTTTTCCTATGTCTTTTGTTAGAACGCCTTTTTTGCTATGAGGGGGATTCGATGTTAACTTACGAAAATTGGCAAGAACCGATCATTGATTTTCAGGTTGATGATATGTATAAGGCTGCACTAGAGGTTTTACAGTGGAGCTATCAAGAATATGGAGATGAAATCGTCTATGCATGTAGCTTTGGTATTGAGGGCATTGTCTTAATTGATCTCATTTCAAAGGTAAAGCCTAACGCTACGATTGTTTTTTTAGATACAGATGTACACTTTAAAGAAACATATGAAACCATTCATAAAATCAAAGAAAAATATCCACAACTTAACATTGTCATGAAAAAGCCAGCCCTTACACTTGAGCAACAAGCTACACAACATGGTGAAGAACTATGGAAGTCTAACCCAAATAAGTGCTGTGATATTCGTAAGATAAAACCTTTACACGAAGCCTTATCAGGTAAAAAGGCTTGGATATCAGGCTTACGCCGTGAGCAATCACCAACACGTCAACAAACAAACTTTTTAAATCGTGACGATAAATTTAAATCGATTAAAGTTTGTCCATTGATTCATTGGACTTGGAAGGATGTCTGGCGCTATGTTTCAAAGCACAGTTTGCCATATAATCCGTTACACGATCAAGGCTATCCAAGCATCGGTTGTGAGCATTGTACGAAACCAGCATTTACAATGGAGGATTTACGTTCAGGTAGATGGCAAGGTTCTGGTAAAACCGAGTGCGGGTTACATGAATAAAGGAGTTCTGCCATGCTTGAATATTTTGCAATAGCTATTAGTTTATTTTTTGCGATGAACATAGGAGCAAGCGGTGCAGCAGCCTCAATGGGTGTTGCTTATGGGGCAGGTGCCATCAAAAAAGCTTGGCAAGCATTGCTTTTATGCGCGATAGGCGTCTACAGTGGAGCTGTATTAGGCGGAGGAGAAGTAGTCAAAACGATAAGCTCAGGCATTATGCCCCAGGAATATATTACGGTAAAGGTTGTCATCATTATCTTGATTTCTGCGACAAGCTCGTTATTTTTCGCCAATCTTTTAGGCATTCCCTTATCAACGAGTGAAGTAACAGTGGGTGCTGTCGTGGGTGTAGGAATTGCCTATAAAGTATTATTCGTCAATTCGCTGCTTGTCATTATATCATTTTGGGTGATTGTACCGCTTGTTGCCTTTGTCATTGCTCTTGTATGTGGAAAGTTATTATATAAGTTACAAAACACAGGGTTGCTGAAAGATCGGCCAATTTTAACTGTTCTTCTCGTTTTAGCAGGATTTTTCGAAGCATTTTCAGCGGGGATGAATAATGTTGCCAATGCAGTTGGACCGTTGGTGGGAGCAGGAATGATGGATGTGACAACGGGCATTGTGCTTGGCGGTGCATTTGTCGCAATAGGTGCTCTGCTACTTGGTAAACGAGTGCTTGAAACAAACGGTAAAAAAATAGTGCGCTTTCAAAAGGCAGAGGGCATTCTCATTTCAAGTACAGGTGCATTGCTTGTTGGCGTAAGTTCAATTTTTGGGCTTCCAGTACCCTTAACACAAGTCACTTCTTCATCCATCATTGGGATGGGGATGGCGAAAAACGGAAAGCAAATCTTCCATAAGCATATTGTGAAAAAAATTATACGTATTTGGGTTGTATCACCCATCTTTTCATTAGTCATTTCTTATTTTTTAGTGCAGTTATTTTTAGAAAAAGACCTTTATGCCATTATTTTAAATGGCAGCATTATTGTTGGGACGCTAGGGGTCATTAGTCTGATGCGTACGATGCGTGAAGAAGAGCAGTCTATCTATGATGCAGGGGAAGGCATTTAAATTGAATCATATCATCACTATCTTTTGACTACAAAACTTAGTATTTAACTAGAATTAGGAGGATATTTTTATGAGTCTACAACCACATGGTGGACTACTTGTGCAAGCATTTAATCCGGAAAAAGAAATCACAACTATTCATAAGGAAATTGAGTTGGATGCGATTTCGTTGAGTGATTTAGAGCTAATTGCTATAGGAGGGTATAGCCCAATTGAAGGTTTTTTAACACAAGTAGACTATGAGTCAGTCGTGGCACAAAGTCGTTTAGCATCAGGTGTAGTATGGAGTATTCCGATTACATTACCTGTTACAAAAGAGAAAGCGTCCATTTTACAGCCTGGTGACGAGGTGAAGCTGGTTTATGGTGATGAAGTATATGGCGTTATTGAAGTAGCAGATATTTATGAGCCGAATAAACGAAAAGAGGCTTTACTTGTCTATGGAACAGAGGATTTAGCACATCCGGGCGTTCAAAAGCTTTTTGATCGTCCTGCCATTTATGTTGGAGGGAAAATTACGTTAATTAAACGTCTTACACAAAAGTTCCCTGCTTATTCATTTGACCCAATAGAAACGCGACAATTATTTGCTGACAAGGGATGGAAAACTATTGTTGGCTTCCAAACACGTAATCCAGTCCATAGGGCGCATGAATATATTCAAAAGGCAGCACTTGAAACGATTGATGGGTTATTTCTAAATCCACTTGTTGGAGAAACAAAGTCAGATGATGTGTCAGCTGCTATACGTATGGAGAGCTATGAGGTTTTATTAGAAAACTATTATCCTGAAAGTCGTGTACAATTAGGTATTTTCCCAGCCGCTATGCGATATGCAGGACCAAAGGAAGCTATTTTTCATGCACTTGTTAGAAAAAATTATGGCTGTACTCATTTTATTGTTGGTCGTGATCATGCAGGTGTTGGTGATTATTATGGCACATATGATGCACAAAAGATTTTTGAACAGTTTACTGAAGATGAATTAGGAATTGTCCCACTGAAATTTGAGCATAGCTTTTATTGCCAGCAATGTGAAGGCATGGCGACGACAAAGACGTGTCCACATGATAGCTCTGCCCATGTCATTCTATCAGGAACGAAGGTACGTGAGATGCTACGAAATGGAGAAGTACCACCAAGTACATTCAGTCGTAAAGAAGTCGTAGACATTTTAATTAAAGGCATGAGTAAGGAGGTAGTGAAATGAGTTCAAACATTGTTTGGCATGAAGCCTCCATTACAAAAGAAGAACGCCGTTCAAAAAATAAACATCAAAGCTTTATTTTATGGTTTACGGGTTTATCTGCTTCAGGGAAATCATCAGTGGCTAATGCATTTGCCCGTCGATTATTTGAAAGGAGCAATCAAGCCTTCGTATTAGATGGTGATAATGTGCGTCATGGCTTAAATAGTGACTTAGGATTCGATGAGGCAGGGCGCAAAGAAAATATTCGTCGAATAGGTGAAGTCTCAAAGTTATTTATAGAGAGCGGTCAAATTGTGCTAACGGCTTTTATTTCACCTTATCGAGAAGATCGTCAGGTAGTCCGTGAACTTGTAGAGGATGGTGAATTTTTAGAGGTCTTTGTAAAGTGTTCAGTAGAAACATGTGAAAAAAGAGATCCTAAAGGTTTGTATAAAAAAGCAAGGAATGCTGAAATTGCTAATTTTACAGGGATTAGCGCTCCATATGAAGAACCGATTAACCCAGAAGTTATTTTGGATACAGAACAGCATTCCATTGAAGAATGTGTGGAGCAACTGACAAATATTTTAACTGCCAAGGGATATATTTAACTAAAAAAATCTGCTCGATTTAGTAATCGGGCAGATTTTTACGTTTATTTTACACCTTGTTCCTTTTTCATTCTGTCAATTTCAGGACCTAGTTCATCACGTACGGTACCTTTCCAAGGCTTAACACCAGCAATATAGGAAGAACGTGTCATAATGTGTCCGCCAACAGGACCAGTAATAAAGAGGAAGAGTATCCCCAATAAAATACGAGGGTTGAAATGATCTTCAATGAGCCAAAAGTGAAAGAATACACCAATTAGTACACACATGACGCCAAGTGTTGCACTTTTTGACGCGGCATGTGCACGTGTATACAAATCAGGTAAGCGGACAAGTCCAATAGCTGTCACGACAATAAAGAGTACTCCAACAGTAATGAAAAAGATAACTAAACTATTAGCGAGAATTGTCACGTTTGATGATATCTCCTTTCTCTATGAATTTAGAGAAAGCCATCGTACCGATAAACGATAAAATTGCTAGCAATAAAATGATTTCAAGAAAGAAGCTTGTTTCCACTAAAATTGAAAATAGTCCGATTAGGGAAATGAGTGAAACACCAAGTGAATCCAAAGCTACAACACGATCGGATGCGGAAGGACCTTTTACCATTCGATAAATGACCGCTATCATAGATAAGCAAATCACTACGATTACAGCAATAATAAATGTTGTCATGATTTACTCACCTCCAAAATCGCTTTTTCAAATGAATCTCGAATGGAAGCAATGGCTTCATCCACATCGTTAATATCAATTGCATGTACATACAAAGTTTTCGCATCATCCGAAACATGCACTACAACTGTTCCTGGCGTTAAAGTAATAAGACTTGATAATAACGTAATTTCCCAGTCTTGTGTTAAAACAGTTGGATAAGCAAAAAAGGCTGGTTGCATGTCCAGTTTAGGCTTCAACACTACTTTTAACACTTGAACATTTGCTAAAATTAATTCTTTAAAGAACAACAACGTTAATTTTAGCAGGGCCCATAATCGATAGACATAAAGACGGGACTTGAAAAACCTCCGCATGAGAATAAGTAAAAGTATCCCCATCATGAATCCTATGATAAAACCAGTTGCTGTGTAATTAGAGGAAAGGAACATCCAGACAAAGGCAAGTACAAAATTTAAAATCATTTGAAATGCCATAGTGCTAATCCTCCTTCATCACAGCATCTATATAGATAGATGGATCATTTAATAGTTTTGCAGCATCATCCATAAATGGCGTAATCCATTCAGAACCCACACCATATGCGACCGTAATAAGTACTAACAAGGCAGTAGGCATAAACAGCATTTTATAGGTAGATTTGTCGACGGTACCTTGTATTTCTTTTTCTTCACCCCAAAAGGCATAGAGGAAAATACGAATCACGGATAGTAAAACAAGCAGTGAAGATGCTAAAATGAAAATACTGCTCCATATACTGCCAGCCTCAAAGCCTCCCTGAACAATTAACAGCTTTCCAACAAACCCGCTAAGTGGTGGAATTCCAGCTAAGCCGAAAGCTGCTATTAAATAACACCAACCCAGTGCAGGGTATTTTTTCATAAGTCCACCCATTTTACGCAAGTCAGATGTACCAGTAATGTAGATGACAATGCCGATTAACATAAAGAGTGCTGCCTTAATCAGCATATCGTGAATTAAATAAAACATCGCTCCTTTTAAAGAGGCCTCATTCATTTGAGAGACACCAAATAAAATGACACCTACTGCAATGACAATGTTATAGATAATAATGAGCTTTACATCAAAATAAGCGAGTGCTCCAATACAACCAGCCACAATTGTTGCAATAGCTAATGCCATTAGTAAATCATGTGTATAGGATAAATCATGTACAAAAAATAGTGTGTAGGTACGTGTAATGGCATATACCCCAACCTTTGTGAGCAGAGCGCCAAATAGAGTTAAGACAGGGATCGGGGCTGCTGCATACGAAGTAGGAAGCCAAAAGTATAATGGGAAAATAGCTGCTTTTAGTCCAAATACCATTAAAAATAGTACGGCAATAACAGTAATAATCCCTGGTTGATTAATTTCAGCAATTTTTACCGCAATATCAGCCATATTTAATGTCCCTACTACAGAATATAAATAGGCCACGGTTATAACAAATAAGGCCGAAGAAATAATATTAATTAAAATATATTTAATTGACCCTTTCAGTTGCCCCTTCTCACCACCTAAAACGATGAGTAAATAGGAAGCCATTAACAATACTTCAAAGAACACAAATAAGTTAAAAATATCACCTGTTGTAAAGGCACCATTGACCCCAGTTAAAATAAACATAATACCAGGGTAATAAAAGAAGCGTTCGCGTTCCTTCGTGATAGAACCGAAGCCATACCAAACAACAAATAGTGCAATAAGCAATGTCGTTGTAACGAGCAATGCAGACACCATATCAGATACCATTGTAATACCGTAAGGAACAGGCCAATTTCCAAATGTGACCTTTTGAATACCATCTTCTTTCACTGTTAAAAGCAGTGAGAGGGCAGAGAGGAGGGCTAGTCCAATCCCAAGTAATGAAAATAATCGCTGATAAGTTAGATTTTTTTGTCCAAACATTAAAATCATACCGAAGAAAAACGGGATGATAATGGGTAATAGTAGGAAGTTATTCATCCTCATCACTTCCTCTCATTAAGCTAATATCATCCGTGTTAAGCTCTTGATAGGAACGGTAGGCAAGTACAAGGAAGAATGCTGTCACCCCAAAACTTATAACAATTGCAGTTAAAATAAGTGCTTGGGGTAAGGGATCAGCAAATGTTTTGGCTCCTTCGTTTAAGACAGGTGGAGCTTCACCACCAAGACCACCCATTGTTAAGATGAGTAGATGAGCACCATGACTTAACAGACCTGTTCCAATAATAATGCGCAATAAACTTTTTGATAAGATTAAATAGACCGCTGCCATAAAAAGAAAGCCGATCACAAAGGCCATAATTATTTCCATTATTCATCCTCTCCAATCGTTTGAATAATGGTCATCGTAACGCCGACAACAACCAAATAGACCCCGCTATCAAAAAGCATAGCCGTGTGTAATGACTGTTTGCCTAGAAGCGGTAAATCGAAATAATCAAAGAAATGTGTGAAAAACGGTTTGCCCACAAACATTGGGTATGCCGCAGTAGCAAGGGCTAATAGTAAGCCAATGGCTGTTAAATATGTGTAATTAATAGGTAGAATATGGCGGACTGTGTTGATATCATAGGCTAACACTAAAAGAACAAGTGCACTTGATGTTAACAGACCTCCAACAAAGCCTCCACCAGGTGTATAGTGACCAGCTAAAAAAATATGAATGGAGAAGAAGAAAATAATGAAAAATACAATTTTAGCTGTAAATTGTATTATCACATCATTTGTTTTCATGAGTGTTCTCCTTTCTATTCATACGTAACTTAATCATAGCTAAGATGGCCATGCCAGCTATGCCGAGTACTGTAATTTCAAACAATGTATCGAAACCACGATAGTCTACTAAAATTACGTTTACAATATTTCCGCCACCAGCTAATGAATAGACGGTTTCCTCGTAGTACTTAGCAATAGAGGGAATTAGTTTTTGGGAATGAGCTGATAGCGCAACAAGTGTTACCATCACACCAACTGCAATGGAAATAATGGCACGATTTAACTGGAACCTCATTCGCTCCTCGCGTTTACCAAGCTTAGGTAAATGGTAAAATGCTAATAAAAATAGTGCTACTGAAATCGTTTCTATAACGAGCTGTGTCAGCGCTAAATCAGGTGCGTTAAAAATGACAAAGAATAAGGCTACTGTATAGCCTACAGTACCAAGCCCAATAATGGCTGTTAAACGTGATTTGGCCAAGATGGTGATGGCAGTACCAATTAATAAAACTACGATCAAGATAATTTCATACAAATTAATTGGTGAGGCTCCTTGGAATGAAATACTAAATGCATCTTTCACGAATAGAGAGCCGATAACAATAATAGTTATTCCGCTAAACATATAGAGTAAATAGTGACGCATAGAACCTGTCATATAGCGTCGGGAAATACGATTTAAGCCAACATCTAATCCCTGCATGATTTTGTCATAGGCATTGTTTAATGTTAACGCTTGCGGGAATCGTTGATACATCCCTTGCCATTTTGGTAAGGCAACAAATAACAATACCCCAACTATTATAATTCCAATGGTCATCAGTAACTCTGGGGTGATGCCATGCCAAGCAGATACATGAATATCAACAGCTTGAGGTGAATCATACAAAAATGGCTGTATTGCTTGAACGGCTGGTTTTACAAAGGTATTACCGATAAAGTTTGGAATAAAGAAGATTGTCACAACTAAAGTTGCTAAAAGAATAGGAGAAATTAGCATACCAATCGGCGCCTCATGTGGTTTATGAGGTAACTGCTCTGGTTTGTAATTCCCATTAAATGTTCGGAAAACAAAATAGAAGCTATAGATAAATGTAAAAATACTAGCAATCCACGCAACAATAGGGAAGAGTGCTCCCCATGTTTCAAAGCCGAAGAATTCAAACTTTTGAAGTGCAAGCATGGCTGTTAAAAACATTTCTTTACTTAAGAACCCATTAAATGGTGGAAGACCAGCCATTGATAAACTTCCTATTGCAGCCACAGTAAAACTAATTGGCATAATACTCATTAAACCACCGAGTTTACGAATATCTCGAGTTCCAGTTTCATGATCCACAATGCCTGCAATCATGAAGAGACTGCCTTTAAATGTTGCATGATTAATAAGGTGGAAAATGGCAGCAAATGCAGCAAATTTTATGGTATCGATTGAGCCATTTGCATGAAAAGCAACAGCACTTGCCCCGAGTAGTGACATAATAAGCCCAAGCTGACTGACTGTAGAGAATGCTAGAATACCTTTTAAATCAGTTTGCTTCACTGCAAAGAAGGAACCCCAGAATAAAGTTAAGATACCTGCACCTGTTACAAGCCACACCCAAAGTTCAGAGGCTGCAAATATCGGCGTAAATCGTGCAACTAAATAGATACCTGCTTTGACCATTGTAGCTGAGTGAAGGTATGCACTTACTGGTGTTGGCGCCTCCATGGCATCTGGTAACCAAATGTAGAATGGGAATTGCGCGGATTTTGTAAATGCTCCCAAGAGTAATAGGACAAGTGACCAAGTGAATAAAGGTTGGTCTACTAAATTTGGTGCCATGACTATCAATTCTCGAATCGAGTAGGTTCCTCCCATTAAATAAAGAAGAACGAAGCCACCTAACATCATTAAACCGCCGCCAACTGTAATCATCATAGACTTTAATGCACCGAAGCGTGAGGCATCCCGATTATACCAATAGCCGATGAGTAAAAATGATGATATGGATGTTAGCTCCCAGAAGAAATAGAGAGTAATTAAATGATCTGACTGTACTACTCCCAGCATGGCTGACATAAATAACAGTAAGTAAACATAAAAGTTATGTAATTTTTCTTTATGTTTATCTAAGTAAAAAATGGAGTAAAGCACAACTAACGAGCCAATTCCAGTAATGAGTAATGAGAATAATAAGCTAAGTCCATCTAAATATGAGATGATGGAAATATCAAGCGATGGAATCCAAGGTAGCTCTGCAGTAAATACTTCACCTTTAGCAACTTGAGCAATATATGTTGTATAAATAACAGCAAGCGTAACAGGTACAGCAAGAACAAACCAACCTGTGTGAATATTATTCATGCGTTTATATAATAATGGCACTAATATTGCAACAAGCATTGGAATAAAAATATAAAGTACTTGTAACAAAAAAACCCTCCTTTATGCAGGTAAGTAAATCAATTATAACGTACTTTAATTGGGAATGCATATGTACTATTGGGATTTAGCTTGCGGTCGTTGGAGAATTTTCGTTATATTATAAATAGGAAGTTATCAATAAAAATAGAGGAAAAAAATTTTTTATGAAGAACCCATATATCTATGGTTATCTACCATTAATTACAATTTTATTGTTTAGTTTGACATTTGGGATGTATGCTGTTGGTAAATCTTTACAGATTTTTCAAGCCATCGGTGTGTATTCAGGAATGCGAGAGTTTTTATCAGATTTTGAGTTACGTGTATTTCTTCTCATCGTCTTTGCCATTGTTTTTTTTATGTTATTTTCTGCCCTTAAACTAGTAGGCGAAACCATTCATGAAGTAGGAATGCTGTTCTTTTCAAAGGACAACGAAGGAGCCACAGTTAGTCAGGCTCGAGGTGGCTATATTATCTTATTTGTAGGTGCTATGTGTTCTGCATTTGCCATCCAATTTATTTATGTTTTAATAGGTATTTTCGTCATAACGATATTTACCTACTTTATTTATCTGATTTATAAAATGAGTCATTTTATATCAATGGGCGGCACAATCGGTCTATTAATCTTTGAGCTTTTTATGTGGACGATTCTTTTAACATTAGTTATTTATGTCGTATTAAAGCTATATAATGGCATTTTGGCAAGTTTGCCGTTTGCAAATTAATACATACTATTAAAATGGTGATGTTAATAGTAGAAAAAGAGAGTTTGAAAGGCGAGGGGTTGATTTCCGTTCCGCCAGCGTCCTTTCCAGGGGGCGTTGATGAGCCGCTTCACTCATTTCATTCGCTCCAGGGTCTCCTCTGTGACGTTAAATCCCATGGATAGTGAGACAGACGAGCCCCTGTACGGAGCGGAGGAAGCGGCTCGGCGCTCGTCCACAGGAAAGCAAGTAGCCTGTAACGGAAAACCATTTACATCTTTAATAAAAATTTAATTGATGGTTTTGTTTTTAACACTTAAAAAGGTAGTAGTCTTAGCGACTACTACCTTTTGCATGTTTCACTACTCAAGCAACACGTTAAATAATTGGTGATGAATTTTGTACTCTTCTAATTGCTGCATCGATTGAGGTTTATCATACCCTAGCCATACAGCAGCAGTATATTCATTATTGAGTCCAGCAAGCCAGTAGTCACGATAGTCATTCGTTGTTCCTGTTTTTGCACCAACGTAGCTGCTATTACTATAGACACCTTGACCCGTACCGTTTGCTACAACATCTGCAAGGAGTTCACGCATGTATTTTACTGTTTTAGGAGACCAAATTTGATCACGCTGTGTATCCCAACTATAAAGCTCTGTTCCATCTAATGCTGTGACTTTTCGAATACTATGTGCAAGTACATAAGAGCCATCAATAAAGCTAGTATAAGCATCTGCTAGTTCTAATGCTGTTACACCATAGGTTAGTCCTCCTAATGATGCAGCATAATTATAATCTTTCTCTACAATCGAGCGGAAGTGAAAGCGATTAAGGTAATGAAAGGCTGTCTCGACGCCAACGGTTTGAAAGAGACGAAGTGCAGATGTATTATAGCTATGTCGAAAAGCAGTACGAATTGACACATCACCATACGTATAGCCCCCATAGTTTTGTGGGCAAAACGAGCCCACACAATAACGCCCACCATTGACAATCGAATCAGGTGTATGAGATGTTGTTTCGAAGAATGGAGCATAGACTGCCAGAGGCTTAAAAGCTGAACCAGGCTGACGTGTTCCTTGGAATGCACGATGGAAATCAAATTTTTCATAGTTCTTTCCTGCATACAGACTGACTATTTCTCTTGATTGGTTTTCAATGGCTGCACCTGCAGCTTGCCATGGGCTAGTACCTAAAATAGCTGACATTTTTTCCTCATCATGTTGCTGTTTAGTAGGATCAAGTGCTGTGTGAATGATGAGTCCATTTTGAAATAATGTATTGAGTCGAATGTCTAATTGTGCTTTAATTTTTTTCTTTTCTTCCTCATTATCTGTAGAGCTTAGTCGATCCGCATAACCTTCTTTTTCTGCAATAAGCCATTTTAGCTCTTGAAGAACATAAGTGCTATACATTGGATAACTTTGAATTTTATCTTTCACATTTAATGTAATGGCATCAGCCTTATAGTTTTTTGCCTCTCCCTCTGTAATAGCCCCATTTGCTGCAAGGGTATCTAACAAACGCTCCTGCCTTGCTTTAGTTTGATCATAATTCTTTAAAGGATTATAAAGGGAAGGGTTATTTGGGATGGCAGCAATGAAAGCTATTTCAGCGATGGATAATTCTTGGAGTGGTTTTTGAAAATAATAGGTGGCTGCTCCGCCAATGCCATAAACTTGATTGCTGAAATAGGACTCATTTAGGTACATCGTTAAAATGGCTTCTTTATCAAATTCTTTTTCTAATTCATAGGCATAAAAAAGCTCTGTTAATTTCCGTTCATATGTTTTTTCTTCGGATAAATAACGCATCCGAACAAGCTGCTGCGTAATTGTACTACCACCTTGAGAGGTTGTGTTGCTATTTGAATTGGCTACAACTGCACGAATAATAGCACTTAAATCAAAGCCAATATGCGTATAAAAATCAGCATCCTCACTGGTAATGAATATTTCCTGGGCAATTTGTGGAATTTCTTGTAAACTTAGTGGCTGCCGCCATTCGACATATTCCTCACTAAATGTTTGCCCATTTCGATCAATAAGTGTAACAGGTAGTTGGGCCTCTACCTCGGGTAAATGTATTGCATTAGTCATTTGTTCCTCATGTGCTTGTGCAATATTGATTTCTGTTTTAATGTTTGTGCTAATCCACCATAAAGCAGGAAGGGATAGAACGATAATAAAAAAACCAAAAGCCTTTTTCATGTGTGCCTCCACTCTTTCTATAAATCCTTCATCAGAATAACATATTTTGGATTGATTCCAAATACTCGCTCAGACCTATTTACATAGTTTTAAACATGAATAGTAAAAGTGCAAAAATCGTCAATACTTAGAGGGAGAAAACCAGTAGGAAGTATGTTAGACTAAAATGAGGTCAGAAAAGGTGCAAGGGCATCTTTTTCATTGAAACTGAAATTTATCATTAAAGGAGAGACTTCCATGTTTCCACAGTTAACAACAGACGTACAAGCAGGCGAAGTGCTTGTAGAAATGAACACAACATTAGGTGCTATCAAAATTAAATTATTCCCTGAGCACGCACCGAAAACGGTTGAGAATTTTTTAGGTCATGCTAAATCAGGCTACTATAACGGCATTATTTTCCACCGTGTTATTCAAGACTTCATGATTCAAGGTGGCGACCCAACTGGTACTGGTATGGGCGGAGAATCAATTTGGGGTAATTCCTTTGAAGATGAGTTCTCAGAGCAATTGTTTAACCTACGTGGAGCGCTTTCAATGGCAAATGCAGGACCAAACACAAATGGTTCTCAATTCTTTATTGTACAAATGAAGCACCTTCCAAGTGATATGCTTCGTCAATTACAAGGGGCGGGCTTCCCTGAAGAGATCATCGAAGCTTATGCTCAAAACGGTGGTACACCTTGGTTAGACCATAAACACACAGTATTCGGTCATGTAGTAGAAGGTATGGACATTGTGGATAAAATTGCAGATGTGGAAAAAGATTTCCGTGACAAACCATTAGAAGATGTGAAAATTGAGTCAATTACAGTCTTTGAATAATACGTATAAGGACGTGTAGAACATGCAGAACTTTATGTATCAATTTTTATATTTCCCAGAAGACAAATCAGGTTATATTCCAGCAGCATTTGAATTTTTAATTATGCTTATTTTATGTATTATCGTGTTTACGCTTTTCAGAAAAATTTCTAAGAAACAAGAATTAAAATCAAAAGAAATTGAAGCACGTATTTTAGCAGAAAAGAAAAACACAAACAATCAACAGAATATATAAGAAAAAGAATCTGCTTGCCACAGAGGGCGAGCAGATTCTTTTTTATTGTATCAATTTTTTTTAAAGCGTCGAATAGTATTTTGCAGGGCCTTGACGGCAGTGAAACAAACCAGTACAAGTGACAAGCCAATCCCACTCAATGCAGTAATAAAGGCTACCCATTCAAAGAGTGTATAACTACCAATGCTATCGAAATCACTGCTATCTTTCCAGCCTTCAATGACTAAGTTCATCCCATAAATACCCGATACCACAGTAAAGACTGTTAAAATAAATAGTAAATTATTACTTCGATTATCGGATTGATCTTCCTGTGTTCGATACAAACTATTCAATGTTTCTTTCGTTTCTACATAATGTTCATTTATACGGAAGTACTTTCGTAGCAATTGAGCAATTTCTCTGCCTTCTGTTCGTACGATGACTTCTTCAAAATAATAGCGTGCAGAAAACTTTGTAATCAGCTCGATTAGTTCATTGACAACCTGTTTATCTTTGCCCCACTTTATTTCACTATACTCATAGGAAAGCTTTAAGAGCATCATTTTATAAAAATAATGAATGAACAAATTGTAATAGTGCGTACCCATAAATTCTTGAATACTATGTGTACATTTGGCAAACGGCCTATTTGTAATCGTTATTTGTGCTTGTGAGGAGGTGATAATATAACTGTTAGGAGCCCAGCGTGTATGGGCATGCTCTTGTACATAATTAGAGATATATGAAGGATTAGTGCTAGAAATAAAGGGTTTGCCAGCAGGTGTCCTACCGTCTACTTGTCCTAAGCGAAATAAATGCTCAGGTATAATTTTAGCTTCTTCCTCTGCAATTAAATAAGCTGAGGCAAACATTCTCTCATCTTCAAAGAAAGGTAAGCCTTCATAGCTATGGTCTTGTTGATGTAATAGAAAGGGTTTTAAATAAGGTATAAAATACTTAAATAATAATTCACTCGTAGAAGAACAATGACCAAATGAAAAATGATGACTTGCACCTTTTTCCTCTCTTAGTTTAGCCTCTAATACTCTAAAATAGTGGATAAAATTTAAGATATCACTTAGATCATGCGATTGATCTGTAATATTTGTTCTGACTGTTATAATCCCATTCCCAAAAGGACATAATGTCACATCAATACTCATCACTTCGTAATCATAATTGATTTGACTTTCTTGCAGATGTAAGGCGCCTTGTGTATAAAAAGCTTTCGAAAAACGAATAAAGTCAGGGTTATTCATTTCGTTTGGAAATAATTTATCCTCCAAAAAAGGATAGAAAAATTGGGCAAGCTCCTCATGTATAATCGTCATATCACCATAAAAAGCGTCTTCAAGAGATGTATTGTTTAAGGTGAAAAAGGAAAAGCCCTCGTTTAGTAGTATATCACTGATTTTTTGACGATTTTTTTCGGAATAGGCGAAGGGAAATAGGAATGTCATATAAGCACGTTTAATCGTTAATGGGACAATGTCCATGTAAAATCACCTCTGTATAAATCCGATTGATAAGAACCTTTTCCACAAAATTTTGTTTTTAAACATAGAAAAAGGATAGCTCTAAGGGGAGAGATATCCTTTCAACCATTTTATTGCGCAAAGACCTTTTTAAAACGCTCGACTCCATCTTTCACAGTATCAAATGAACAAGCAACATTCATACGTAGGAAGCCACGACCTTCTTCTCCGTATTTTGTCCCTGGTTCTAGAGCAAGCTTTCCGATTTCAAGTAAGCGGTTCATGATCTCCTTCTCTTCAAGCGCTAGTTCTCGGTAATCAATCCAGATTAAATAAGTGGATTGAGGAATCGTAACACGAATACCTGGAATCTGCTCTAACTCCGTTTTCACATAATCCATGTTGGCAGAAATATAAGGAAGTAATTCATTTAACCAAGGAGCCCCTTCTGTGTATGCTGCATGAAGGGCAACAGAGGCAAATGTATTTAATGAGCCTTGACCACTTGCCATATTGATGGCCTCTAGCTTCAAGCGTTTTTTCTTATCTGTTACGATCATATATGAAACTTGAATTCCTGCTAAGTTAAATGTTTTAGTAGGAGCCATACACGTAACAATGCGATTGATTTCATCACCTGCAACTTTAGCTAAAGGAATATGTTTATCCCCATTAATCATTAAATCAGCATGGATTTCATCAGAAATAATGATGACATCATATTTAGCGCAAAGTCGTACAATTTCCTTTAAAGTAGCTTCATCCCATACATAGCCTCCTGGATTATGCGGGTTACATAGTATGTAGGCTTTCACATCTTGAGCTAAAGACTGCTCGAAGGCTTCAAAATCATAGACAAACAATCCGTCTTTTTCAATTAATGGGCAGCTCACAACTTCACGACCATTACTTTTTGGTATGTTAAAGAATGGCGGATAAACTGGAGGTGAAATGAGTACTTTGTCCCCAGGGTTAGTTAGGGCAACAATGCTGTTAGCTAATGCAGCCACAACACCATTACAGAATAGGATGGCTTCTTTCTCTATGTGCCAGTCATGGCGAGTACTTTGCCAGTCTACAATGGATTGTATCGCTTCTTCACTCATATAACTATAGCCAAAAATAGTATGTTCAGCATGTTGTTGTAAAGCCTTTGAAACGGCTATTGGAGCAGGAAAATCCATATCGGCTACCCACATTGGTAAGATATCTGAGGCATCGTTTAGGCCATAAACCTTTTCCATTGCGTCCCATTTTACTGAGTTTGTACATCGACGTTTGATAGTTTGATCAAAAATAGACAAGCAAATCACTCTTTTCTTTTTTTTTTACTATGGTATCATACGAGTATGATCAAAGGATAATAGGTGAGTATTTTGGAAAATATAAAAATGAATCAAGCAGCTGTCCATCTGCTAGAGGAGTGGGATCCATTCCACTTAGGTCCAGACCATTATGATACAGAAACAGCAGATGTAGTTGCAGCATTGCAAGGGATTGATGATCCATCAACACTTGCAAAAGTTATTCAAGAAACATATGAGCATTCGTTTGAGCAATGGATACCGTTTGAAGATTGTGTAGCCATTTCTTACAAACTAATTGCCATTAAATTTGAAGCGAAATGTATTATTTAAAATATTTTGCATATTCCTTATAAAAAAAGGGGTTGTCAATGGACAACCTCTTTTTTAATGCATCATGAGGCTATTACTTATTTAAATAAAGGCAAAATCCCCTGAATGAAAATAATAAAAATGGCGAGTGGGGAGACGTAGCGAATTAAAATGTACCAAATATTAAACATGAAGCTAGACGCAGCTAATTCTTTACGTGAAATATCCCTTGTATAATAATAACCTGCAAAAATTGAAATCAACAAAGCTCCAATCGGCATTCCGATGCTATTAGTCATAAAATCCACAAAGTCAAAAATAGAGCGATCTACTATTTTTACATCTGCTAATATGCCAAATGAAAGGGCACTTGGAATACCAAAGATGAAAATAATGATTCCACCAATCCAAGCAATTTTTCTACGTTTTTCTGGTTTATCACCAATAGCGATTGCCACGACTATTTCTAACATGGAAATGGAAGAAGTGACTGTAGCAAAAAGCAATAGAATGAAGAAAATAGTTAAGAATAAGCCACCAAGAGGTAACTGCTCGAATACAGCTGGCAAAATAATGAATACTAAGCCTGGCCCTTGATCAGGCGTATAACCAAGCGCAAATACTGCTGGGAAAATAACAAGTCCTGCAAGTAAAGAGATAATAATATTCATAGATGCTACATTAATCGCAGAGTTACCAATCTTCTCTGTTTTAGATAAATAGGAAGCATATGTAATCATAACCGCAATACCTACACTTAATGAGAAGAATGCTTGTCCTAAGGCCATTAAAAATGTTTCAGCATTTAAATAGGACCAATCAGGTACAAACATAAATTTAACGCCTTCCATAGCCCCGTCTAAAGTTAAAGAGCGAATAACTAGGACAATAAAGAAAATAAAGAGGAGAGGCATCATCCATGTGCTGGCTTTTTCAATTCCGCCCTTAATACCTGCTGACACAATGACTACTGTTAATAACATAAATAGTCCCTGTACAAGTACTGCTTCAAAAGGGCTTGAAATAATATCGCCAAATAAATCAGCGTAGTTGATGTCAGAGCCAGCATTCGTTAGCTTAAATGTAAAGGCACGACCTAAGTAGCTTAAAATCCATCCACCAACAACGCTGTAGAATGATAAGATAAGGCCTGCAATTACCATACCGCCCCAGCCAATCAAATACCATGGCTTTCCTGGTGCTTGTTCCTTAAAGGAAGTGACGGCATCCTTTTGACCTCGACGACCTATCATGAACTCAGCAATGAGGACGGGTAAGCCAATAAAGAAAGTACATAAAATAAATAATAAAATAAAGACACTACCGCCATTCGTACCCGCCATATAGGGGAATTTCCAAATGGCTCCTAACCCTATAGCACTTCCTGCGGCAGCTAAAATAAACCCAATTTTTGTTGTAAATTGATCCCTCGATGACACGAAAATAAATCCTCCTTATACTAAAGTATTATTTTACCTCAATATTCTCATAACACAAGCAAATATCAGAAAATTGATGATAGCAAGAAAGACATTTGATGGAGTAAAAATATAGAGAGATGACATATGAGGAAAGACATTTAAATTATGTAACAATTAGGTAGAATACTTCGTTTCATTATCAAAAAGGGGGGAGAGCTATGACGGAGGTTGAACTAATAGCAAGGGCGCAGCAAGGAGATAAAGAAGCCTATATCGAGCTTATCCGCATACATCAGCAAACCGTTGAAAAGTTTGCCTTTCAATGTGGCGTACATACAAATGATTTAGCTGATGTTTCACAGGAGGTATTTGTTAAACTATATCGCTTTTTACACCAATTTAAACAGGATCGATTTACCACGTGGCTCTATAAAATCACATTAAATGCTACGCGTGATTATTATCGTAAGGAACAACGGCAGCAGGCTAAAGAGGACAAGCTACAAGCCCAACAGCAGAAGACTCATTCATCTGCTGAAGAGGATGTTCTTTTGTTTGAAGAGGACAGGCATCTACATCGTGCTATTCAGGCACTTGACGAAAAATACCGTTATCCTCTCGTGTTGTATTATTTCCACGAATTAAAATACGAAGAAATCGCTGAAGTTTTAAATATTTCGTTATCGACGGTGAAAGTGCGATTATTACGAGCGAAGGAAAAGCTAAAGGCAGCATTAATGCAAGATGGGAGTGTTGAAAATGGATGATAAGCAATTTGACCAACGTATGGCACTACTGAAAAAATCCTATGAACGAATGGAAGCGAAGCTTGATCCTGATACTGTCTTTAAACAAATTGAAGAAGAGGATATATCCAAGGAATTATCTTTTGAAATTATCAATAAAGGTCATCAGCGCCCCTCAAGATGGCAAAAGTCGGTTGTTTGGTTTGTAAGTATTGCGAGCGTGTTATTAGTGGGTTTATTAGGAACTTCATATATGATTAGACAGCCTGAAACATACAATAACAGTGATAAACAGATTTCCCAAGAAAATGATGACAAAACGATAGGGACGTATGAAAAATGGGTAGAGCGAATCACCAAGAAATATAAGAGAGTGAAAGAAGATATAAGTAGAGAGTTGAAAGTTTCAGTAGAAGAACTGAATACTTTTTCATATATTCAAAATGCAGATTCCATGTTGGCCTTCTATACGAGTTACGAACGTCCGATAGAAGAGGATTGGGAATTGCAAATAATGGAGAAAGAAATTTTAGACGGATTAATGACCCCAAGACGAGCCTTAGAGACAATCAAAGGATATGGGCCATTATCCTTTAATGAATCTTACGGAATCTTTAGCTTATATAAGCAATCGCTTAATGACATAGAAATGTATTTTAATTCTTTACTTGAACCTTATGAACAGTTTTTCAAGAAAAAGATAGATCGTAGTCAGTATCCATCAGATTTAAAAGCAATCATTGAAACAGCAAGCAAGCAATATATGGAACTTCATTTGGATACGGATGGTTCCTATTATTTTAAAGCTAATCCCATCGATGGGGAATTTGCTTTTGAGCCTACAAAATACATGCACCCTGATATTTTTGGTTACTTTGAGTTTTTACAAAAAGGATTTTTAGTAGGAGAAGAAGGCTTGAGGTATACACGAGAAGAAACAGCTGAATCCTTGAAAATTATGGAGCGTTCATTGTTGTTTGATATCAATACGGCGAATGTTACTTATAAGGAATTAAAGGCAGTATTTGAAAATACTTGGTTAGCTCTAATGAAAGGATCCACTAATTATCAAGTGTATGCTGAAAAGGGAATCGTTAATAAAGAATACCTGAATTTTTTACAAAAAGTTGCTAATGGAAAGTATGGGGAGGTAATGACAAAGAATGCGGCAACTATTTTAAATGAATTACACCAATATAACAACTCAGAAACGTTAGTAGGGCTGTCAATACAAGATATTTCAACGGCCATTTTGCAAGTTAGGAAAGATACGGCAGTTGAAGAATTTAATATTGTAGACATCGATGATGCAGAGATTGCACAAATTAAGAGAATTTATGATCAGTATTTGAAAAGTGACCCTGAACCATTTATTAATCAGCTCAGTCCTTTAAATATGGTATCCCTTTATTTATATGCAATTTCTATTGGAGATGAATCATTGCAAGAGAAAGTAATCCTATCAAATGTAGAAATAGAGTCTGATTTTTTAAACAAAGTAAAAGGATTATCCATAATTAGCCAAATATCACAATACAATGGAATTTATCCAATGGTGGCTGTACGACTTGATGAAGAACATCAAAAAGAGTATGGCAAGCAAATTTTGTTTAGATTATCTCAAAATGAAGATGGTTTTTACCGTATAATTGGTATCATGGATTGATGAGATGATTTTTTGCCCCGTTTTTACACGTATGTTATAATTTAAGCGATATATACGTAGCAAACAAAAGAAAGTGGGCAAAGGTTATGGTAAAAAAATATGAATTAGGAGACGTGTTGACCGGAAAAGTTACAGGTATTCAACCATACGGTGCATTTGTTGCACTAGATGACAATACGCAAGGCCTTGTGCATATTTCGGAAATAACATACGGCTTTGTGAAGGACGTTAGTGAATTTTTAGCTGTTGGGCAAGAAGTTGAAGTCAAGATTCTTGAAATCGATGAAGAGGCCGAAAAAATTAGTTTATCGATGAGAGCGCTACAGGATCGCCCAGCAACAGTAAGAAAAAAAGATGCACCACCACGTAAATCATTGCAGGACCGTGTAGATGAATCGGATGCAAATGGTTTTAATTCCTTAAAAGATAAATTGCAGGACTGGATTGAACAATCTGGTCAATAAAGAAACGAGGATGCTTTCGAATGAAAGTATCCTCGTTTTTTCTATTGCTTTTTTATTTTGCGGATTCGATATTGCAGGTTTTGTCTGCTCATACCAAGTGCATTCGCTGCCTTTGTAATATTGCCCTCATATAAATTTAAGACATTTTGCACATAATATGATTCGGCTTCACGCAAATAGGCATCGAGTGGCATGACATTGTGATTTTGATGGAACATAAAAAATTCTGGTTCACGATTATTTGTATCTTGCTGCTGCACTTTGAAGCGGAAATGTAAAGGTAATAAATCCGAAGTAACAGTGGATTCCGTTGTCATAAATGAAACAATTTCATCCAGTAGTAGCTCAAGCTCTTTTAGATTTCCTGGCCAATCATATTGTAAAAATAATTCCTGTACATCTGGTGCAAGTTCAGTGACTTGTGAAGCAAATCGTTCTCGATGTCGACTAAAATAATCTTCTACAAATGGAAGAATGTCTTCTTTTCGATCCGTTAAATTAGGAATGGTAATGGCCATTGTAGCAAAGAAATAATATAGAGATTTTGACAGCTTCTTTTCGGCAATCAATGTAATGGGATCACTGCCCACACTGCCAATTAGCATATATTTGGACTGTGGAAGTGAATGTAGTATATCCAAAAGTTGCTCTTGAATGTCTAAGCTTAAAAAATCTATACGTTCGAAGAAGAAGGTGTAATCTTTATCTTCTTCTAATAATTGCTGTAATTTATCAAGCACCGATTGAGCTGAACGGCGACTAACGAGTGTCACAAAGGCATCAGGATCAGGTGAAGCGGCGTGGTGAATGCCCTCTGCTACTAAGTCTTTCCCTGTGCCAGATTCGCCAATTAATAATACTGGTAATTTTACAGCAGCTGCTTTTTTAGCGTTGTCGATAACCTGCTTCATGGATTCAGAATCAGCTTTAATCATATCAAATGTTAATGGTTCATCGTAACGACGAAGGGGTTGATAAACAAGCTTTTCCAGAGAGGTAATATCACGTGCAAATTCAATTGCGCCAATCAGTTTGCCTTCAACAAAAAGTGGAAAAGTATCATTGATTGTTGTAATTTCATGACCATTTTTATTCCAGTAGGATTGTTTAACGTTAATTTCTTTTTTTCCCGTTTGTAAAACACGCATTAACGTACTTTCATGTTGACGGAAGGAAAACATTTCAATAATGGAACGATCCGCAAGTTCATCAAAATGAAATCCTTCAATTTCTTTCATTTTCGTATTGTAAATAATCGTTTTGCCAGATAGGTCTACTGCATGAATACCAACGGATACATTTGTTGCAATAAACTCATAAAAAGGTAGTAAAGGTTCAGAATTTTTCATAAAAATGTGCACCTCAAAAATTTTTTACTTGAAATATGCAACGAAATTTTGCATTATAATAAGTGTAAGAATATTTTATACGCAAAGATATTTTGCGTCAATGTTTTTTGCATACCCAAACACATCTCACAAGGGAGGATTAAGTATGATTCCATACAAACACGAACCATTCACAGATTTTTCACAAGAGGCAAACTACAATGCTTATGTAGAGGCTTTAAATAAAGTTGAAGGTTACTTAGGTCAAGACTACCCACTAATTATTGGTGGCGAGCGCATTACAACAGAAGATAAAATCGTTTCGTACAATCCTGCAAAGAAAACAGAAGTCATTGGTCGCGTTTCGAAAGCAAGCAAAGATTTAGCTGAAAAAGCGATGCAAGCGGCAGATGAAACATTCAAAACATGGAAAAAAGTTGATCCAGCCATTCGTGCGGACGTTCTTTTCAAAGCGGCAGCGATTATCCGTCGTCGCAAACATGAATTCTCTGCACTATTAACAAAAGAAGCGGGGAAACCATGGGCAGAGGCTGATGCAGATACAGCGGAAGCAATCGACTTCATGGAATACTATGGTCGCCAAATGCTACGCATTAAAAACGGTCAGCCAGTCGAAAGCCGTCCAGGTGAATATAATCGTTATGACTACATTCCATTAGGAATCGGTATTGTCATTTCTCCTTGGAACTTCCCATTTGCAATCATGGCTGGTACAACAGTAGCTGCTTTAGTAACAGGGAATACAGTGTTATTAAAACCAGCTTCAACAACGCCAGTTATAGCGTATAAATTTATCGAAGTATTAGAAGAAGCTGGTCTTCCAGCAGGTGCGGTGAACTTCGTACCAGGTTCTGGTGCTGAAGTAGGTGACTACTTAGTCGATCATCCAAAAACACGCTTCATCAGCTTCACAGGTTCACGTGATGTTGGCTTACGTATCAACCAACGTGCATCTGTATTAAACGAAGGCCAAATTTGGATTAAACGTGTCATCGCTGAAATGGGCGGTAAAGATACAATCGTAGTGGATAAAGAAGCAGATTTAGAATTAGCTGCACAATCCATCGTGAAATCAGCATTTGGTTTCTCAGGTCAAAAATGTTCAGCATGTTCTCGTGCTGTCATCGTAGAAGATGTGTATGAGCAAGTGGTAAATCGCGTAGAAGAGTTAACAAACGCTTTAACAGTGGGTGACCCAACTGATTATAGCAACTTCATGGCAACAGTTATTGACCAAGCAGCATTCAATAAAATTACAGAGTACATCGAAATCGGTAAAGGCGAAGGTCGTTTAGTAGCTGGTGGTACAGCAGACGATTCAGTCGGCTACTTCGTACAACCAACTGTATTCGCGGACGTAGAGCCTTCTGCTCGTATTATGAAGGAAGAAATCTTCGGACCAGTGGTAGCCATTGCAAAAGCAAAAGATTTCGACCATGCGATTGAAATTGCAAACGATACAGAATACGGTTTAACAGGCGCTGTTATCACAACAAACCGTATGAACCTAGAAAAAGCACGTGAAGAATTCCATGTAGGAAACCTTTACTTCAACCGTGGCTGTACAGGTGCAATCGTAGGTTACCAACCATTTGGTGGCTTCAACATGTCAGGTACAGATTCAAAAGCAGGTGGCCCAGACTACCTACAACTGCATATGCAAGCAAAAACAACTTCAGAAATGCTTTAATTTTCACATTGACGTGAGGGCTGTTCAAAGTAGGTAGAAATTGAGGCATTTTGAATGAATTTGTGACACTTCTCCAGGTAACGCTACCTGGCTAAAACCGTAGACTTTCATGACGTAGTTTACCTTGGAGAAGTTAGCAAATTTACCGTTTGAATTGTTGCTATATTCTTAATCATTCTACTTATAGTGATACATAGTCCCTTTCTTTTATAAAGTTTTTCAACATGATTAGTAAGGAGAGAATAGGATATGACAAAAACTCAACAAGTTATTGAACAAACACAAAATTTTGGTGCAGCAAACTATCATCCACTGCCAATCGTTATTTCAGAGGCTGAGGGTGCTTGGGTTAAAGATCCAGAAGGTAACAAATATTTAGATATGTTATCTGCTTATTCAGCAGTAAACCAAGGACACCGTCACCCAAAAATTATCGCTGCTTTAAAAGAGCAAGCTGATAAAGTAACGTTAACTTCACGTGCTTTTTACAGTGAAAACCTTGGTGAATGGTATGAGCTAGTAGGGAAATTAACAAATAAAGAAATGGTATTACCAATGAATACTGGTGCTGAAGCAGTAGAAACTGCGTTTAAAGCAGCTCGTCGTTGGGCATATGATGTAAAAGGCGTAGAAGAAGGTAAAGCTGAAGTTATTGCATGTAATGGTAACTTCCATGGTCGTACAATGCTAGCTGTATCTTTATCTTCTGATGAAGAATACCGTCGTGGTTTTGGTCCAATGCTACCAAATGTTAAATTAGTAGATTATGGTAATCTTGAAGCTTTAAAAGCGGCTATTACACCAAACACTGCTGCATTTTTAATTGAGCCAATTCAAGGTGAAGCGGGTATCGTCATTCCAACAGAAGGCTTCTTAAAAGCAGCTCGTGAACTTTGCCGTGAAAACAATGTACTTTTCATTGCTGACGAAATTCAAGCTGGTTTAGCACGTACAGGTAAAATGTTTGCTTGTGATTGGGAAGAAGTAGAACCAGATATGTATATCTTGGGTAAAGCTCTAGGTGGCGGCGTATTCCCAATTTCTTGTGTGGCTGCAAACCGTAGTATTTTAGGTGTATTCAACCCGGGTTCACATGGTTCAACTTTTGGCGGTAATCCTTTAGCTTGTGCAGTTTCAATTGCATCAATTAAAGTATTATTAGATGAAAAATTAGCAGAGCGTTCACACGAACTTGGCGAATACTTCAAAGGTAAATTAAAAGAAATTAACAACCCAGTTATTAAGGAAGTACGTGGTCGTGGTTTATTTATCGGTATGGAGCTAACAGAAGCAGCTCGTCCATACTGTGAAAAACTTAAAGAATTAGGTCTATTATGTAAAGAAACACATGATACAGTAATTCGTTTTGCACCACCACTTGTTATTTCTCAAGAGGATTTAGATTGGTCAATTGAACAAATTGAAAAAGTATTTAAACTTTAACAAAATGTTCACATTTTAATTCGGAAGTATGTTACAATGATGCCGATAACTATCATTAAAAAAAACAAAGAGGCGATTTAATAATGTCTGAAAACTTAAATCTTTTCACATCAACACAAGATGTCATTCAAGATGCTCTAAATAAACTTGGCTATGATGAAGCAATGTATGAATTACTAAAAGAACCGCTTCGCATGCTACAAGTACGTATCCCAGTGAAAATGGATGATGGTACAACAAAAGTATTTACTGGTTACCGTGCACAACATAATGATGCTGTAGGACCAACTAAAGGTGGGGTTCGTTTCCACCCACAAGTGTCTGAGGAGGAAGTTAAAGCGCTTTCAATGTGGATGACATTGAAATGTGGTATTGTCGATCTACCGTACGGCGGTGGTAAAGGCGGTGTCATTTGTGATCCTCGTCAAATGTCAATGGGCGAAATCGAACGTTTAAGCCGTGGCTATGTTCGTGCGGTAAGTCAAATCGTAGGACCAACAAAAGATATTCCTGCGCCAGACGTATTTACAAATGCACAAATTATGGCATGGATGATGGATGAATATAGCCGAATGGATGAGTTCAACTCTCCAGGCTTCATCACTGGTAAGCCACTAGTACTTGGTGGTTCTCAAGGTCGTGACCGTGCGACTGCACAAGGTGTTACAATCGTAATCGAAGAAGCAGCAAAAAAACGTGGTATTGATATTAAAGGTGCTCGTGTTGTTATTCAAGGATTTGGTAACGCAGGAAGCTTCCTTGCAAAATTCATGCATGATTTAGGTGCGAAAGTAATCGGTATTTCAGATGCTTATGGTGCACTTCATGATCCTGAAGGTTTAGATATCGACTATTTATTAGATCGTCGCGATAGCTTCGGAACAGTAACTACTCTATTTGAAAACACAATTTCAAACAAAGAATTGTTAGAGCTTGATTGTGATATTTTAGTACCAGCTGCTATTGAAAACCAAATTACTGCTGACAATGCACATAATGTGAAAGCAAATATCGTAGTAGAAGCAGCAAATGGTCCAACAACAGCTGAAGCAACTAAAATCTTAACAGAGCGTGGCATTTTACTTGTACCAGACGTATTAGCCTCTGCAGGTGGAGTTACAGTTTCTTACTTTGAATGGGTGCAAAATAACCAAGGTTATTATTGGACAGAAGAAGAAGTGGAAGAACGTCTATACAAAAAAATGGTCGAAGCATTTGATAATGTATATACAACAGCAACAACACGTAACATCAACATGCGCTTAGCAGCTTACATGGTAGGTGTTCGCCGTACTGCAGAAGCTTCTCGCTTCCGTGGTTGGGTTTAAGTAAAAAGAAGATAATGAGTCATTCCTATATTATTGGGATGACTCATTTTTTTCGTTTTTATTTGATTGAAGAAGGTGGTCTAGGCGCTGCTCTAATAGCATCTTTTTTTCGTTTCTTATTTTTTTGATTTTAAAAAATCTTAGCAGAAAAAAGCCCAAAATTATGGTTACGACAACAATTACAATAATAAGCATGTGCAAAAATTCCTTTTATCTTATGTAATGAGTAGTACTATACAACTATTGTCTGAACAAAATCTGAACAGTTTGAAAAAACGCTTTCGAAATAGCAAAGTGTTGACAGCGTTTAATCTTTGCTTTCTCTAGCGTGATTATGAGAAAATCCAACTAGAAAGGGGCGAATTAGATGGATTCATTTACTTTTTTTAACCCAGTGAAACTACATTTTGGTGAGGATGCACTTGAAAAATTGCCGAAAGAATTAGAGCAATTTGGAAACAAGGTATTAGTTGTATATGGTGGCGGAAGTATTAAATCGAATGGTGTATACGATGCTGTTATAGAAAAATTACAACAGGCGGATAAAACCGTATTTGAATTAGGTGGTGTAGAGCCAAATCCAAGAGTGGAAACAGCTAGACGAGGTATTGAGATATGCAAAACTGAAGGAATTGACTTAGTTCTTGCTGTGGGTGGTGGTTCAGTAATCGATTGTTCTAAATTAATTGTTGCTGGCGCTAAGTATGATGGCGATGCTTGGGATATCGTGAAACGTAAAGTGTTTGTAGAACAAGCTATACCACTAGGAACGGTATTAACACTTGCTGCTACAGGCTCAGAAATGAATGCTGGATCTGTGATAACGAATGCTGCTACAGAAGAAAAACTAAGTTGGGGTAGTCCAGCAGCCTTCCCGAAATTTTCAATACTAAATCCAGCATATACAGTGACTGTACCTAAAAATCACACTGTGTATGGAATAGTGGATATGATGTCGCATGTATTTGAGCAATATTTCCACAATACAACGAATACTCCTATCACAGATGAAATGTGTGAAGGGGTATTGCGAACAGTTATTACGACAGCTCCAAAATTATTAGAGGACCTAGAAAATACGAAGTTACGCGAAACCATTCTATTAGCAGGGACAATTGGTTTAAATGGATTCCTATCAATTGGTTCACGAGGGGATTGGGCATCTCATAATATTGAACATGCTGTATCTGCTGTATATGACATTCCACATGCAGGTGGTTTAGCCATTCTTCAACCGCATTGGATGCGTTTAAATGTACCAGTAAATCCTGAGCGTTTTGCAGGTATAGCAACACGTGTGTTTGGAGTCGAGGCAATAGGTAAAACAGTAGAAGAGGTTGCTTATGAGGGGATTGATCGTTTATCTGCATTTTGGACATCATTAGGGGCACCTAGTCGTTTGGCAGATTACGATATTGATGATTCGAAATTCCAGCAAATTGTAGATCATGCTATGCAAAATGGCCCTTTTGGCAACTTTAATCGATTGCAAGAGGAAGATGTAAGAACCATTTTACGAAATTCTCTTTAATACTTTAAGTATGAGACTATGCTAATAGCCTCATACTTTTTTTATTGCAAGGTTAAGAAAAATTAACGATTAATGTAGAATTTTGTCGTAGAAGTTTCTTTAGTCCTGCAATATAATAAGATAGATACATAATAGAAGGAATATAAATGTATTTTTCTTTATTTTATGTGATGAAAGTCATGTTTTTAACTGAGTCATTCAACCTATATTGTAGATTGTTTTGCTATAAGGTGATTTATGGAATGACAGAAAAGGATAGTTTTTTGTCGTAATCAGTCAATTCGTGTGTCAATGTTCAGAAGTTGTTCAGCCACCTTTACTAAAATAATTACAATATTAAACAAAGAGGAGAGGGATCAAATGTTGAAACAATTGCTACAGGATCGTATTGTTACATTAAGTTGTATAGAAATGCCATTTCAGCAACATGTTTATAAAATGCAAAATTGTGTAGAGGTATTGGGGATTGAAGCCAAATCATTGCAAATTGAAAATGATAAAATTATCACTGGATACATTGTAGATCAAAGTATATTTTTTAAAAGCGTGCGTTTTGGGCGAACGAATGTTATTTTTTCGGATGGTGTAAATAAAGCAATTGTACAATTATTTGTTCGTCCTTCTGGAGAAATTGTTGTAGAAGTTAAGCCGTATTTGGGGGGTGCTGAGATTGTTCCTGTTTATTATCGAACAATTTTAGCAGATACAGCTATTGCAATTGATTTAAAAGGTGCTTTAAAACATTATTTGGTAGCCCATCAATTTATGAATATAGAAGATTCAATTGCTGAAGTACATTACCAATCCATGCATCCGAATGTATTAAAGGATTCTTTTTTAGGAAATTTCGTGTTGGGTTGTCATGTGGATGGCAGAAATATTCTCAATGCAGAAGAATATGCATTAGCTAATCGTCAAGCCTCCTTACTATTTTCAAAAATCGTTATTCAGCAGAATGGTAAAAGACAAATGATTGCTTGTAATAAATTACTTACTTTTATGATTACAAACCATGTTTATGTAGGTTATGAGGATATTCCTAATTTAAAATTAGTCTAACAAATAGCCAACTGCCTGAAATACGGCAATTGGCTATTTGTTTTTATAAAGTATTAAATGGAGTTGTTTGGTTTTTCACCAACATGTATCCAGCTTGTTTTCCCATCATCTTCGTCGAATAATATAGCTACTTTAGATACTCCTTTTTGGCTTAGGATTACCTCTGTTAAATGATCCCGAACATCATCTAAAAAGGCTAACGATAAAAGCGGATCAGCTTCAGCCACTAATTCTACATGTAAAAATTCTCCTTCTTTAATCACTTCAAGACGCACAATATCTTTGATATTTGGATCATCCATTACGAGATGAGCGATATGGTTTAACATCTCTTCATCAGTTTCACCAATGACACCACGTGCGTTATCAAGGAATACTTTACCTACAACATAAAACATCATGACCCCAATTATCATCGAAACTAGTCCTTCTATTCGACCCCAACCTGTAAAATAAGCAATTAAAATAGCAGCAAAGGCTAAGAAGTTGCCCCCAGTAGCAACTAAATCTTCCATAAAAACTAATTTTGTTGCCGGTTTTGCTCTATTCAAGTATGTGAATGCTTTCGGAATAGATGCGATACCTGCTTTTTCTTGACCTGATTCATGTAGCACTTCTGCAGCCGCTTTAGCTAGCACTGTCCCTTCTAAAACAATCCCGATGAATAATACTCCTAGGGCAATCAATATCCCGCTAGACTCTCCTGTGGGATGAATAAAATGATGCCAACCTTCTTTTATTGTTTCATAAGAAAGGATAGCTACAATTATTACGGCGAAAAGGCATACTAAATTGACAATACGACCAAAGCCACCGGGAAATTGTTTTGTAGGTGCCTTTTTAGAGAGTGCTGAACCTATATACACAAATAATTGGTTTGCTGCATCGCCTAGAGAGTGCATCATTTCTGCAAACATCGCAACGTTACCTGTAAAGAAAAAGGCGATTCCTTTAATAATTCCTAAAAATGCATTTACACATGCAGCCATTAGAGAGGGTTTGTTACCGTCTTTTAGTAGTTTAAATAGTTCTGCCATAAAAAATCCTCCAACTAGTTTAAAATTTCCATTTCGATTTTTTCTATATAAGATAGTGCTCGTAATGAACGATAAAATGACAACAAATTATCCGAGACGATTAAGGAAAGACGTAAATCTAACTCATGTAAAACACTATCGTTTTTTAAGTGCACATCTTTAATGCGTATATTTTCAATGATAATGTTGTTGTCCTTTAAAAATAATAGAAATGATTCTGTATGGTTGTCATCATCAATTTGGACTTTTAACAAAATTTCCCGCATACGAATTCGCTTTGGTCCGATTTTCATAAGAAAAGGTGATAGTACTTCAATTCCAAAAACAATGATCACAACAGCTAGTGTTGCATCCATGTAAAAACCTGCACCAACCGCAATACCAATACCAGCGGCTCCCCAAATCATAGCAGCGGTTGTTAAACCCGTAATGCTGTCATTCCCGCGTCTTAGAATGACTCCTGCACCAAGAAAGCCAATTCCACTAACAATTTGTGCGGCTAAACGAAGAGGGTCCATCGTAATATTAATATCTTCTCTAGCGGGGGTTGAGTAGGCAGTTTCGATGGAGATAATCGTTAATAAGCAGCTGAAAGTAGCAATAACTAAACTTGTTTTTAATCCAACTGGTTTTTTCTTTAATTCCCTTTCGATACCGATTACTAAACTTAATGTGGCTGCAATAACTAATTTTATGCCAACTTCATATGTAATCATATTTTCGAATAATGTTTCCATACACAACCCTCCATTGATATTTCGTATTGCTAAGAGATATGCAAAATGTCATTATTATATGTGCATCACTTTTTTGTATTGTACAACATGAAGTAAGGACATATAAGTATTTTTTTAGGAAGGTGGGGTTTTTTGGAGCAGCCAAAAATCCATCCATACATCCCGATTGTGATTGGTGTAATTTCAGTATCGATGTCAGCTATTTTTGTGAAATTAGCATCGGCGGAAGCGGGGATTATAGCATTTTATCGCATGCTATTTTCCGTTTTAATCATGGCGCCATGGTTTTTAAGGGGATATACAAAGGAGTTAACGACTTTAAAAAGACGTGATTGGCTATTTTCTTCAGTTGCAGGGATTTTTTTAGCTTTTCATTTTATATTATGGTTTGAATCACTCAACTATACTTCAGTAGCAAGTTCAACAGTTTTAGTAACACTACAACCTTTGTTTGCGTTTGTGGGCACTTACTTTTTCTTTAAAGAGAAAATTACGATGAAAACAATCGTAGCAGGATCAATTGCAATAATAGGAAGTGTTTTAATTAGTTGGGGCGATTTTAAAGTAAGTGGAACAGCCTTATATGGAGATGTACTGGCGCTCGTTGCTTGTGCACTAGCGACAGCTTATTTTCTATTAGGACAGGATGTACGTAAGAGATTATCACTTGTAACCTATACAATGGTTGTATATGTTGTAAGTACCATCACTTTATTTATATATGTAATGGTTAAAGGGGAATCTTTTGGTCCATATTCTTCTATGGAGTGGTTATGGTTTATCTTATTAGCGTTAATACCAAATTTACTTGGTCATACTTTGTTTAATTGGTCAATTAAATACGTCAGCACGAATGTTGTTTCAATTGCTATATTATTTGAGCCTGTAGGAGCTGCTCTTTTAGCTTTGGTGATATTTAAAGAGTATTTAATCATGACACAAATCATCGGTGGATTGATTGTATTAGCAGGAATTCTATTGTTTGTAATAGATATTAAAAAGATTTTTAATTTTTTTAAGAAAAATGCTTGATTTTTAAAATGCTATATTATATATTATTACTTGTCCTTAACAAGAAGGAACGCTTGGAAATAAAGTTTTGAAAAGTTGTTGACTTTTAGTTGGGAATGAGATAAGATAATAAAGTCGCTGAAAACGACTTAAATAAAATGAACCTTGAAAACTGAACAAGCAAAACGTAATCAATAAAGTTTTAAGTAGCTAGTTTTGCTAGTGAACGAAACACAATTTTGGACATCAAACATGATGCCAGCAAAACAATTTGAGCTAATCAAATTTCTTTTATGGAGAGTTTGATCCTGGCTCAGGACGAACGCTGGCGGCGTGCCTAATACATGCAAGTCGAGCGAACAGAAAAGGAGCTTGCTCCTTTGACGTTAGCGGCGGACGGGTGAGTAACACGTGGGCAACCTACCCTATAGTTTGGGATAACTCCGGGAAACCGGGGCTAATACCGAATAATCTCTTTTGCTTCATGGTGAAAGACTGAAAGACGGTTTCGGCTGTCGCTATAGGATGGGCCCGCGGCGCATTAGCTAGTTGGTGAGGTAACGGCTCACCAAGGCGACGATGCGTAGCCGACCTGAGAGGGTGATCGGCCACACTGGGACTGAGACACGGCCCAGACTCCTACGGGAGGCAGCAGTAGGGAATCTTCCACAATGGGCGAAAGCCTGATGGAGCAACGCCGCGTGAGTGAAGAAGGTTTTCGGATCGTAAAACTCTGTTGTAAGGGAAGAACAAGTACAGTAGTAACTGGCTGTACCTTGACGGTACCTTATTAGAAAGCCACGGCTAACTACGTGCCAGCAGCCGCGGTAATACGTAGGTGGCAAGCGTTGTCCGGAATTATTGGGCGTAAAGCGCGCGCAGGCGGTCCTTTAAGTCTGATGTGAAAGCCCACGGCTCAACCGTGGAGGGTCATTGGAAACTGGGGGACTTGAGTGCAGAAGAGGAAAGTGGAATTCCAAGTGTAGCGGTGAAATGCGTAGAGATTTGGAGGAACACCAGTGGCGAAGGCGACTTTCTGGTCTGTAACTGACGCTGAGGCGCGAAAGCGTGGGGAGCAAACAGGATTAGATACCCTGGTAGTCCACGCCGTAAACGATGAGTGCTAAGTGTTAGGGGGTTTCCGCCCCTTAGTGCTGCAGCTAACGCATTAAGCACTCCGCCTGGGGAGTACGGTCGCAAGACTGAAACTCAAAGGAATTGACGGGGGCCCGCACAAGCGGTGGAGCATGTGGTTTAATTCGAAGCAACGCGAAGAACCTTACCAGGTCTTGACATCCCGTTGACCACTGTAGAGATATAGTTTCCCCTTCGGGGGCAACGGTGACAGGTGGTGCATGGTTGTCGTCAGCTCGTGTCGTGAGATGTTGGGTTAAGTCCCGCAACGAGCGCAACCCTTGATCTTAGTTGCCATCATTTAGTTGGGCACTCTAAGGTGACTGCCGGTGACAAACCGGAGGAAGGTGGGGATGACGTCAAATCATCATGCCCCTTATGACCTGGGCTACACACGTGCTACAATGGACGATACAAACGGTTGCCAACTCGCGAGAGGGAGCTAATCCGATAAAGTCGTTCTCAGTTCGGATTGTAGGCTGCAACTCGCCTACATGAAGCCGGAATCGCTAGTAATCGCGGATCAGCATGCCGCGGTGAATACGTTCCCGGGCCTTGTACACACCGCCCGTCACACCACGAGAGTTTGTAACACCCGAAGTCGGTGAGGTAACCTTTTGGAGCCAGCCGCCGAAGGTGGGATAGATGATTGGGGTGAAGTCGTAACAAGGTAGCCGTATCGGAAGGTGCGGCTGGATCACCTCCTTTCTAAGGATTATTTCGGAATACAAACCTTGGGTTTGTAAGATTACGTTTTGCGTTCAGTTTTGAAGGTTCATTCTATCTGAATGAAACACTTCAAAACTTGTTCTTTGAAAACTGGATAAAACGACATTGAAATTGTAACAAACACATTTATTTTTTAAGTTTTTTATAGGCTTAATAACTTGGTTAAGTTATTAAGGGCGCACGGCGAATGCCTTGGCACTAGGAGCCGAAGAAGGACGGCACTAACACCGATATGCTTCGGGGAGCTGTAAGTGAGCTTTGATCCGGAGATTTCCGAATGGGGGAACCCACTACGTTTAATCGCGTAGTATCTTGACGTGAATACATAGCGTCTTGAAGGCAGACCCAGGGAACTGAAACATCTAAGTACCTGGAGGAAGAGAAAGAAAAATCGATTCCCTGAGTAGCGGCGAGCGAAACGGGAAGAGCCCAAACCAAGAGGCTTGCCTCTTGGGGTTGTAGGACACTCTATACGGAGTTACAAAAGAGCGAGTTAGATGAAGCGACTTGGAAAGGTCCGCCAGAGCAGGTAAAAGCCCTGTAGTCGAAAGTTCGTTCTCTCCTGAGTGGATCCTGAGTACGGCGGAACACGTGAAATTCCGTCGGAATCCGGGAGGACCATCTCCCAAGGCTAAATACTACCTAGTGACCGATAGTGAACCAGTACCGTGAGGGAAAGGTGAAAAGCACCCCGGAAGGGGAGTGAAAGAGATCCTGAAACCGTGTGCCTACAAGTAGTTAGAGCCCGTTAATGGGTGATAGCGTGCCTTTTGTAGAATGAACCGGCGAGTTACGATTACGTGCGAGGTTAAGCTTTAGAAGGCGGAGCCGCAGCGAAAGCGAGTCTGAATAGGGCGAAATAGTACGTGGTCGTAGACCCGAAACCAGGTGATCTACCCATGTCCAGGGTGAAGGTGAGGTAACACTTACTGGAGGCCCGAACCCACGCACGTTGAAAAGTGCGGGGATGAGGTGTGGGTAGCGGAGAAATTCCAATCGAACTTGGAGATAGCTGGTTCTCTCCGAAATAGCTTTAGGGCTAGCCTCGTGATGAGAATACTGGAGGTAGAGCACTGTTTGGACTAGGGGGCCATCCCGGTTTACCGAATTCAGACAAACTCCGAATGCCAGATATTTATACACGGGAGTCAGACTGCGAGTGATAAGATCCGTAGTCAAAAGGGAAACAGCCCAGACCACCAGCTAAGGTCCCAAAGTAATCGTTAAGTGGAAAAGGATGTGGCGTTGCACAGACAACCAGGATGTTGGCTTAGAAGCAGCCATCATTTAAAGAGTGCGTAATAGCTCACTGGTCGAGTGACGCTGCGCCGAAAATGTATCGGGGCTAAACGATTCACCGAAGCTGTGGATTGACATCTACGATGTCAGTGGTAGGAGAGCGTTCTAAGTGCGTTGAAGTCAGATCGGAAGGACTGGTGGAGCGCTTAGAAGTGAGAATGCCGGTATGAGTAGCGAAAGACGGGTGAGAATCCCGTCCACCGTATGACTAAGGTTTCCTGAGGAAGGCTCGTCCGCTCAGGGTTAGTCGGGACCTAAGCCGAGGCCGATAGGCGTAGGCGATGGACAACAGGTTGATATTCCTGTACCACCTCCTCACCGTTTGAGAAATGGGGGGACGCAGTAGGATAGGGTAAGCGCGCCGTTGGTTGTGCGCGTCCAAGCAGTAAGGCGTGTGTGTAGGCAAATCCGCACACTGTAACGTTGAGCTGTGATGGCGAGTCCGTATGGACGAAGTTCCTGATTTCACACTGCCAAGAAAAGCCTCTATCGAGGTGAGAGGTGCCCGTACCGCAAACCGACACAGGTAGTCGAGGAGAGAATCCTAAGGTGTGCGAGAGAACTCTCGTTAAGGAACTCGGCAAAATGACCCCGTAACTTCGGGAGAAGGGGTGCTCTTGAGCGTGCAAGCGCATGAGAGCCGCAGTGAATAGGCCCAGGCGACTGTTTAGCAAAAACACAGGTCTCTGCAAAACCGTAAGGTGACGTATAGGGGCTGACGCCTGCCCGGTGCTGGAAGGTTAAGAGGAGTGGTTAGCGCAAGCGAAGCTGCGAATTGAAGCCCCAGTAAACGGCGGCCGTAACTATAACGGTCCTAAGGTAGCGAAATTCCTTGTCGGGTAAGTTCCGACCCGCACGAAAGGCGTAACGATCTGGGCACTGTCTCAACGAGAGACTCGGTGAAATTATAGTACCTGTGAAGATGCAGGTTACCCGCGACAGGACGGAAAGACCCCGTGGAGCTTTACTGTAGCCTGATATTGAATTTTGGTACAACTTGTACAGGATAGGTAGGAGCCAGAGATCTCGGAGCGCCAGCTTCGAAGGAGGCGTCGGTGGGATACTACCCTGGTTGTATTGAAATTCTAACCCATGCCCCTTAGCGGGGCAGGAGACAGTGTCAGGCGGACAGTTTGACTGGGGCGGTCGCCTCCTAAAAGGTAACGGAGGCGCCCAAAGGTTCCCTCAGAATGGTTGGAAATCATTCGTAGAGTGTAAAGGCACAAGGGAGCTTGACTGCGAGACCTACAAGTCGAGCAGGGTCGAAAGACGGGCTTAGTGATCCGGTGGTTCCGCATGGAAGGGCCATCGCTCAACGGATAAAAGCTACCCCGGGGATAACAGGCTTATCTCCCCCAAGAGTCCACATCGACGGGGAGGTTTGGCACCTCGATGTCGGCTCATCGCATCCTGGGGCTGTAGTCGGTCCCAAGGGTTGGGCTGTTCGCCCATTAAAGCGGTACGCGAGCTGGGTTCAGAACGTCGTGAGACAGTTCGGTCCCTATCCGTCGTGGGCGTAGGAAATTTGAGAGGAGCTGTCCTTAGTACGAGAGGACCGGGATGGACACACCGCTGGTGTACCAGTTGTCTTGCCAAAGGCATCGCTGGGTAGCTATGTGTGGACGGGATAAGTGCTGAAAGCATCTAAGCATGAAGCCCCCCTCAAGATGAGATTTCCCATTACGCAAGTAAGTAAGATCCCTCAAAGACGATGAGGTAGATAGGTTCGAGGTGGAAGTGTGGTGACACATGGAGCTGACGAATACTAATCGATCGAGGACTTAACCAAAAAAGTTTGAAACATTCAATGCGCCGTTTATCCAGTTTTGAAAGAACAACTCTTTCATGAGAGCTTTTATACATAGTGAATGTTGAAGCTTAACATATAGGAACTTCTGCTAAGAATGCAATGTCCTTATTGTAATGCAGAAGCCAGCACATCCATGTGCAAGTCTAGTGATGATGGCAAAGAGGTCACACCCGTTCCCATACCGAACACGGAAGTTAAGCTCTTTAGCGCCGATGGTAGTTGGGGGCTTCCCCCTGTGAGAGTAGGACGTCGCTAGGCATAATACCCAGGAGGATTAGCTCAGCTGGGAGAGCATCTGCCTTACAAGCAGAGGGTCGGCGGTTCGAGCCCGTCATCCTCCACCATATGCCGGTTTAGCTCAGCAGGTAGAGCAACTGACTTGTAATCAGTAGGTCGTGGGTTCGATTCCTATAGCCGGCACCATTTTTTCGAGCCATTAGCTCAGTTGGTAGAGCATCTGACTTTTAATCAGAGGGTCGAAGGTTCGAGTCCTTCATGGCTCACCATTTATAAATAATAATAAGCGGGTGTGGCGGAATTGGCAGACGCACTAGACTTAGGATCTAGCGCCGCAAGGCGTGGGGGTTCGACTCCCTTCACCCGCACCATTATTTTCATTGCCAGATAAAAAAGCTTATGCACATGCGGAAGTAGTTCAGTGGTAGAACACCACCTTGCCAAGGTGGGGGTCGCGAGTTCGAACCTCGTCTTCCGCTCCAAATGTGCCGGGGTGGCGGAACTGGCAGACGCACAGGACTTAAAATCCTGCGGTAGGTGACTACCGTACCGGTTCGATTCCGGTCCTCGGCACCATTTTAAATGCGCCCGTAGCTCAATTGGATAGAGCGTCTGACTACGGATCAGAAGGTTATGGGTTCGACTCCTGTCGGGCGCGCCAAAAGAACAACGGGAAGTAGCTCAGCTTGGTAGAGCACTTGGTTTGGGACCAAGGGGTCGCAGGTTCGAATCCTGTCTTCCCGACCATTTCCAAAAAGATTATGGGGCCTTAGCTCAGCTGGGAGAGCGCCTGCCTTGCACGCAGGAGGTCAGCGGTTCGATCCCGCTAGGCTCCACCATAAGTAAATTAACCAGTATAAAGATCCTGGCGGCGTAGCTCAGCTGGCTAGAGCGTACGGTTCATACCCGTAAGGTCGGGGGTTCGATCCCCTCTGCCGCCATCTTAAAGGACCTTTAGCTCAGTTGGTTAGAGCAGACGGCTCATAACCGTCCGGTCGCAGGTTCGAGTCCTGCAAGGTCCACCATTTATATATTGTAACGGAGGTATACCCAAGTCTGGCTGAAGGGATCGGTCTTGAAAACCGACAGGCGGGTAACACCGCGCGGGGGTTCGAATCCCTCTACCTCCTCCAGTTTTAAATTTTTATAAATGGTGCTTTAAAAACTCGAAACAACATAAAATTATCGCGGGGTGGAGCAGTGGTAGCTCGTCGGGCTCATAACCCGAAGGTCGTTGGTTCAAATCCGGCCCCCGCAACCAAAAGGTCCCGTGGTGTAGCGGTTAACATGCCTGCCTGTCACGCAGGAGATCGCCGGTTCGATCCCGGTCGGGACCGCCATTTTTAAAATAAAAGTCATGAGAAGCAAAAAAGTGAGCAAGCTTAGCATGGACGAAATGGGTCAGTAGCTCAGTTGGTAGAGCATTAGATTGAAGCTCTAAGTGTCGGCGGTTCGATTCCGTCCTGACCCACCATTTATGCGGGTGTAGTTTAATGGTAAAACCTCAGCCTTCCAAGCTGATGTCGTGGGTTCGATTCCCATCACCCGCTCCAAGGGCCTATAGCTCAGCTGGTTAGAGCGCACGCCTGATAAGCGTGAGGTCGATGGTTCGAGTCCATTTAGGCCCACCATTATTCCGAAGTAGCTCAGTTGGTAGTAGCACCTGACTGTTAATCAGGTTGTCGCAGGTTCGAGTCCTGCCTTCGGAGCCATTTTTATTTTGGGGAAGTACTCAAGAGGCTGAAGAGGCGCCCCTGCTAAGGGTGTAGGTCGGGTAACCGGCGCGAGGGTTCAAATCCCTCCTTCTCCGCCATGGGCCCGTTGGTCAAGTGGTTAAGACACCGCCCTTTCACGGCGGTAACACGGGTTCGAATCCCGTACGGGTCATACTAGAAACAGTAGATGCAATTGCATCTACTGTTTTTTGATATTCATAGATACAAAATTTACTCTTGATTCAATGCATTTTCATCCATATAAACTACTTCCCAGATATGCCCATCTACATCTTGAAAACCCCAACCATACATAAATCCGTGATCTTGTGGTTCACTATAAGGTTTACCACCAGAGGCAAGTGCCTTATTCACTAATTGATCTACTTGTTCTCGGTTTTCAGCAGAGAGACATAAGATTGCTTCTGCAGAAGTAGTAGTATCTGTAACTTCTTTCTTACTAAATCCTTTAAATCGTTCTTCAACCATTATTAATACGAAGATATTTTCGCTAATAATCATTGAGGCTGTTGTTTCATCACTGAATTGTTGATTGAACTCAAAACCTAATTCCTTAAAAAAACTGATAGATTTGTTTAGATCTTTTACTGGTAAATTGATAAAGATATTTTTCGATTGAAAAGCCATTTAGTATCACCTCCAAATTGACAGTATCATGGAGCATAAAGTCGTGTCAATTATAGCAATGCGGGGCGCAAATGGAAGCCATTAGCACTATTAGAAGTAGGTGTTATGTCAACAAAAACAGAAAGGTTATATCTTCAACCTTTCTGTTTAAAAAGTTTTAACTATTTATCCTCTGGCTAGCATTCTTTCAAGTGAACTAAGTGCTTCAGAGGTAGTATATTCATCTACTTGTATACGGTTATGAGGTTGACCTTGCTCAATACTTTCTAAGCTCCATAACAAATGTGGAAGGTCAATTCGATTCATTGTTAAACAAGGACAAAAGTTTTCGTTTAAGGAGACAATATGTTTATCAGGATGCTGCTTAATAATGCGATTGACAAGGTTCATTTCTGTTCCAATTGCCCATGCAGATCCGCTTGGAGCTCGATTGATTGTATCAATAATGTATTTTGTGGAGCCTGCATCATCAGCCGCTGCAACCACTTCACGGCTGCACTCAGGGTGAACAATTATCCTCATAGTCGGGTGTTCTTTGCGAATAACCTCTGTATGTTGAACAGTAAAACCTTCGTGCACAGAGCAGTGACCCTTCCAAAGAATAACCTGGATATTTTCAAGTGGCTCTTTTGTTTCGAGCAAGTTCTTATGCGGATTCCAAACAGCCATATTTTCAAGAGGTATACCTAAATCATAGGCAGTATTTCTTCCTAAATGTTGGTCAGGTAAAAAGAAGATACGCTGTTTTTGGGTAAAAGCCCATTGAACAAGTTCCTTTGCATTCGATGAAGTGACACAAGCACCACCATGTCTTCCAGTAAAGGCTTTAATAGCCGCAGTTGAGTTAACATAGGTTAGAGGAATAATCGTATCACCAAAGAGTTCTTGAAGAATTGGCCATGCTTGTTCAGTTTGATAAATATCAGCCATATCAGCCATTGAACATCCAGCGCGCATATCTGGTAAATAGACATGTTGCTGTTTCGTTGTCAGCATATCAGCAGTCTCTGCCATAAAATGTACACCGCAAAATACGATGTGTTCAGCTTCCTTATTTGCTGCGGATAATTGAGCTAACTGTAAAGAATCCCCAGTTGCATCTGCAAATTGAATGACTTCATCTTTTTGATAATGGTGGCCAGGAATAAATAATTTAGGACCTAATTTTTTCTTTATTGATAAAATACGAGATTCCATTTCCTTTACAGATAGTGCCCGATAATGCTCTGGGAGTAATGTCGTCTGTTGTAATAAACTAGTGATGGACAAGGGAATGATCTCCTTTCATTTGAACGAGTGCACTAATATCAAAAGCTTTAACTGAATGTGTTAAGGAGCCAAGTGAAATCCATTGAATACCCGTTTGGGCATAAGCCTTTAAATTTTCAAGTGTGATGCCCCCAGATGCTTCAGTCGCAATAGTGGGAGGAACAATGGGAAGCCATGCACGGATTTCTTCTGGGCTACGGTTATCAAACATAATAATATCTGCTCCTGCGTTGATAGCTTCTTCTAATTGTTCTTTTGTTTCAATTTCAACTTCAATTTTTACGGTATGACCGACTTTCGCTCTAGCGGTCTGAACTGCCTTTGTAATGCTACCAGCAAAGGCAATATGATTGTCCTTTAGCATAATTGCGTCATACAGGCCATTTCGATGATTAAAAGCACCACCAATTCTAACAGCATATTTATCTAGCATACGCAGTCCTGGTAGTGTTTTACGCGTATCACATATTTTTGCGTGAGTACCTACTGTTTCTTGAACGGCAAGATGGGCAGCCGTTGCAATAGCAGACATACGTTGAATAAGATTTAAAATGACACGCTCACCGATTAATAATTTTTGTAAGGGACCTTTAATCACAGCGAGTACATCACCTGACTTCACCATCTCTCCATCTTTTGTATGAAGGTTGACTTCGATTGATCGATCGAGTAAGAGAAAGCCATGCTCAATAATGTTAGCCCCACAAAAAATTCCGCTTTCTTTCGCGTAAAAAGAAAAAGCTCCCTGTTGTTCGGCTGAAAAGATAAATTCACTCGATAAATCTCCATCTCCTAAATCCTCATTAAAAAATTGCTTGAGCATTTCCTCAAGTTTGATGATATTCATACAATGAGTTCCTCACTTTCATTTGTCCTTGCGAAAAAATAATCCATCGACTTGCCCATTGTGATTTCATTTCGGATTTATCCTTCCGAATATGAGCTCCTCTTGTTTCCGTTCGCGTAATTGCTGCATGTGCCATTAATGTGGCGACTACATGCATCATAAATAATTCCAACTCAGCTAGTTCTAGACCCTTTAAATTAACTTGAATAAGTGATTGCAAGGAGGGTAGTTGCTTTACAAAATGTTGCAAGTCATCAATATTTCTAACAATACCTAGGAACCGCATCATGTGTTGCTGTAATTGGGGTTTGCTAAATAAAGGTGGCATTTTATCAGGACATTGATGCTTTTCCAGTAAAAAGTTTTTTTGATGACACCCTTTTTGAATAATGAACTGCGCCATTTTTTGACCAAATGTAATACCTTCCAATAGGGAGTTACTTGCTAAACGATTCGCACCATGTACGCCTGTACAGGCAACCTCACCGACTGCATATAAGTTCGGTATAGTAGTTCTTCCTTTGTCATCAGCAATAACACCACCCATCAAGAAATGACTTCCTGGAGCCACGGGGATTAGACCATCTTGTAAATGAACGTGATGAACATGGCACAGCTGAGCAATTGTTGGAAACTTTGCTTCAAAGTCTTGAATGTTAGTGATATCAATAAACGTTTCTTCACCCGCTGCACGTTTTGTAAATAGGGCAAGTGCAGTAATATGTCTTGGTGCTAGGTCAAGTTGAGCATGTAAACCTGTCATAATGGGCTGATGCTGGGCATTAACAAAAATACCACCAGCCCCTCTGACAGCTTCAGAAACTAATCCCTTTGCTTCATTTTTACACCACAGAAGACTCGGGTGAAATTGCATAAATTCCATATCACTAATGGCAGCGCCTGCTCGAAATGCTAATGCGATCCCATCCCCTGTATTAGTTGGAAAATTAGATGTACTTGAATAAAGGGCACCTGCGCCACCTGTCGCTAAAATAACATGATGAGCCAAATAACGTTTTGTACCTTTTTCTCCTTTAGTTAGTACTCCTACACAGTCACCATCTGTATTCCGTAAAAGCTCATAAGCCATTTCATAGCAATTGATCTTTGTTTTGGGCGAAAGTTTATGAAGCAAGTAATCTATGAAAATCTGACCAGTACGATCACCACCTGCATGTAGAATACGATGATGACTATGTGCTCCTTCAAGTCCTAGAGCAGGTTTTCCATCGACCTGCCGATCAACAGGGAGGCCATCCTTTAGATAGTTTTGCATAATCTCAGTGCCATTTTTTATAAGTGTTTTAACATGCCTTTTCTCATGATGATACTCTCCAGCTTTCAATGTATCAGCAATATGATGTTGAATATGATCCTCCTCACTGGTAACAGCAGCAATCCCACCTTGTGCACGATAAGAACTACTCATATATATAGATGATTTTGTAACAATTTGTATTTGAAAATGTTTTTCAAGCACTAAAGCAGCCTGAAGTGCAGCAATACCACTACCAATTATAAGGACGTCTGTCTTTACATCCATCGTTATACCTTCTTTACAGTTGTCTTGACACTTATCTTTACATAAAATATAAAAGAAAACAAGACCTGATGAACAAGAGAGGAAGAAGACGATGATTTATATGGATTATGCTGCAACATCACCTATGATGAGGGAATCTCTTGAGGCATATGTAGAGGTGGCACAACGGTATTATGGAAATAGTGCGAGTTTGCATGATTTAGGCGGACAAGCTTTTTATTTTGTCCAGCAATCAAGGGAGGTTGTAGCCCAAGCCCTAGGTGTAACTAGTGATGGCGTAATTTTTACGGGTAGTGGAACAGAAGGAAATCTCATAGCCATCTTGTCGTTAGCGCTAGCCTCAAAAAAAGGAAAACACATTATTTCATCTCAAGCTGAGCATACGTCAGTGCATGCGGCTTTGAATACACTTGAGAAAAAGGGCTTTACTGTAACAAAATTACCTTTGCAGAAGGATGGTTGTGTTGATCTGGGGCAATTGCAACAAGCAATCCGGGAAGAGACTGCTTTGATTACCATTCAACATGTCAATTCTGAAATTGGTTCAATCCAGCCTGTAGAGAAAATCGTAAAGATGGCAAGAAAATCAAATATATTCTGTCATGTTGATTGTGTACAATCATTTGGCAAACTAGCTATACCAAAAGGGGTAGATGCGATTACCATCTCGGCTCATAAAATAGGCGGACCAAAGGGCTGTGGTGCTATATATCTGAACCCTGCAATCAGAGTACCTGCATTAACACCAGGTTTGACACATGAGAGGGGTCTTAGAGGGGGGACATTAGATACTCCTGCAATCGTGGCCTTTGCCGCGGCAATTGAAAACTATCAATATGAATTGCAACATTATGAAACGCTAAGAAATTATTTTGAAAATAATTTACCTGAAAAATGTCAGCTCGTTGAGTGTAAACAGCAACTACCTAATATTTGTGGGGTAATGATGGAAAAAGTAGAGGGGCAATATGTTCTTTTAAAGTTAAATGAGGCGGGAATCTGTATCTCTACAGGAAGTGCATGTGATATTCATAGTGAATCGGGAACAAAGGCTATTCTATCAATGGGGTTCTCTTTGGAAGCGGCACGCCAATTTTTTAGAATATCTTTTGGTCCTTCCACTACACTTGAGGATATTGTAAAATTAAAAATAGAGCTTTCAAATATTTAACGAAAAGACGAGTGAAGGATTATCTATATTCTTCACTTGTAGTGAAATAGATTATAAGTTAATAATATCGGCCAAATAAAATAATTGTTTTCTTTTGAACCAACAATTGCTATAATATTTTGCAGGGCAATATTTTCTCTTACTTAACAAAAATATCTTTAAAAAGTAATAATTTCTTTTTTTTATAAAAAAGTATTGCACAATGTTAGAAAACGTTATACAATAATTCTTGTCTTGAAGGACAGGTAAACAACTTCAAAACAAGATACATAACAAAGTCTAGTGATGATGGCAAAGAGGTCACACCCGTTCCCATACCGAACACGGAAGTTAAGCTCTTTAGCGCCGATGGTAGTTGGGGGCTTCCCCCTGTGAGAGTAGGACGTCGCTAGGCATAATACCCAGGAGGATTAGCTCAGCTGGGAGAGCATCTGCCTTACAAGCAGAGGGTCGGCGGTTCGAGCCCGTCATCCTCCACCATATGCCGGTTTAGCTCAGCAGGTAGAGCAACTGACTTGTAATCAGTAGGTCGTGGGTTCGATTCCTATAGCCGGCACCATTTTTTCGAGCCATTAGCTCAGTTGGTAGAGCATCTGACTTTTAATCAGAGGGTCGAAGGTTCGAGTCCTTCATGGCTCACCATTTATAAATAATAATAAGCGGGTGTGGCGGAATTGGCAGACGCACTAGACTTAGGATCTAGCGCCGCAAGGCGTGGGGGTTCGACTCCCTTCACCCGCACCATTATTTTCATTGCCAGATAAAAAAGCTTATGCACATGCGGAAGTAGTTCAGTGGTAGAACACCACCTTGCCAAGGTGGGGGTCGCGAGTTCGAACCTCGTCTTCCGCTCCAAATGTGCCGGGGTGGCGGAACTGGCAGACGCACAGGACTTAAAATCCTGCGGTAGGTGACTACCGTACCGGTTCGATTCCGGTCCTCGGCACCATTTTAAATGCGCCCGTAGCTCAATTGGATAGAGCGTCTGACTACGGATCAGAAGGTTATGGGTTCGACTCCTGTCGGGCGCGCCAAAAGAACAACGGGAAGTAGCTCAGCTTGGTAGAGCACTTGGTTTGGGACCAAGGGGTCGCAGGTTCGAATCCTGTCTTCCCGACCATTTCCAAAAAGATTATGGGGCCTTAGCTCAGCTGGGAGAGCGCCTGCCTTGCACGCAGGAGGTCAGCGGTTCGATCCCGCTAGGCTCCACCATAAGTAAATTAACCAGTATAAAGATCCTGGCGGCGTAGCTCAGCTGGCTAGAGCGTACGGTTCATACCCGTAAGGTCGGGGGTTCGATCCCCTCTGCCGCCATCTTAAAGGACCTTTAGCTCAGTTGGTTAGAGCAGACGGCTCATAACCGTCCGGTCGCAGGTTCGAGTCCTGCAAGGTCCACCATTTATATATTGTAACGGAGGTATACCCAAGTCTGGCTGAAGGGATCGGTCTTGAAAACCGACAGGCGGGTAACACCGCGCGGGGGTTCGAATCCCTCTACCTCCTCCAGTTTTAAATTTTTATAAATGGTGCTTTAAAAACTCGAAACAACATAAAATTATCGCGGGGTGGAGCAGTGGTAGCTCGTCGGGCTCATAACCCGAAGGTCGTTGGTTCAAATCCGGCCCCCGCAACCAAAAGGTCCCGTGGTGTAGCGGTTAACATGCCTGCCTGTCACGCAGGAGATCGCCGGTTCGATCCCGGTCGGGACCGCCATTTTTAAAATAAAAGTCATGAGAAGCAAAAAAGTGAGCAAGCTTAGCATGGACGAAATGGGTCAGTAGCTCAGTTGGTAGAGCATTAGATTGAAGCTCTAAGTGTCGGCGGTTCGATTCCGTCCTGACCCACCATTTATGCGGGTGTAGTTTAATGGTAAAACCTCAGCCTTCCAAGCTGATGTCGTGGGTTCGATTCCCATCACCCGCTCCAAGGGCCTATAGCTCAGCTGGTTAGAGCGCACGCCTGATAAGCGTGAGGTCGATGGTTCGAGTCCATTTAGGCCCACCATTATTCCGAAGTAGCTCAGTTGGTAGTAGCACCTGACTGTTAATCAGGTTGTCGCAGGTTCGAGTCCTGCCTTCGGAGCCATTTTTATTTTGGGGAAGTACTCAAGAGGCTGAAGAGGCGCCCCTGCTAAGGGTGTAGGTCGGGTAACCGGCGCGAGGGTTCAAATCCCTCCTTCTCCGCCATGGGCCCGTTGGTCAAGTGGTTAAGACACCGCCCTTTCACGGCGGTAACACGGGTTCGAATCCCGTACGGGTCATACTAAGTGCAGTAGATGAATTTACATCTACTGCACTTTTTAATTTACTTGATATTTAGATTTATAACATAGCTATAATAAATGAAAGCCTACACAGAATGATTAAACTGTGTAGGCTTGTTTGTTGTTTTTTAAATTAGTGATTAAATTTTTCGTCCTTTTCCATATGGGATGCAAAGAGGTGTACCAAAGATTGGATCTGTCGTCATTTGGCAATCAAGGTCAAACACATGATTAACTAAATCAGTGGTCATAATTTCTTCTGGTTTCCCTTGACGATAGACACCACGGTCACGCACTGTAATAATATGATCGGCATAGCGACAAGCAAGATTAATATCATGTAGTACCATAATAATAGTTCGCTTTTGCTGTTGGTTCAATTCGAATAGTAAATCTAAAACGTCTATTTGATGAGTTAAATCTAAGTATGTCGTAGGCTCGTCTAAAAGAATGATATCTGTATCTTGAGCAAGCGTCATAGCTATCCAAGCACGTTGACGTTGTCCTCCTGATAGCTCATCTACTGGTCTATCTTGTAAATGCTCTGTACCTGTAGCTTTTAAAGCGCTTAAAACGATTTCTTCATCCTTTTCAGTCCACTGTTGTCGCCAACTTTGGTAAGGATAGCGACCTTGTTTCACAAGTTGTAGGACAGTTAAGCCTTCTGGTGCAACAGGAGATTGAGGAAGAATAGAGAGGTTTTTAGCCACTTGTTTTGTAGATAATTTAAAAATATCCTCACCGTCTAATAAAACGGAGCCTTTTTTAGGTTTTAATAATCGAGCAATGGAGCGTAAGAGTGTGGATTTACCACAGCCATTCGCTCCGATTAATACAGTAATTTCATTCAAAGGAATAGATAAATTGAGATCTTCGATAATATTGAAATCACCATAACTTAATGTTAGAGATTTGGTTAATAAAGATTCAGTCATGTAGTATAGACTCCTTTATTTTTTAGGGTTTCTAAATAATAAATAGATAAAGTAAGGAGCACCGATAGCAGCAGTAAAGACGCCTGCGGGTACTTCTAATGGGCTAAATGCTGTACGACCTATAATATCTGCAACCATTACAAGCAATGCACCAATTGCTGCGGATGCCGGAATAAGTACACCGAACGATGAACCAACAATGCGTCGTGCAATATGAGGAGCCATTAATCCTACAAACCCAATAGCACCAGCAAATGCTATGGCACTCGCTACTAAACTGGAGCATAATAGAATTAAGTAAAGGCGTGTTTTTTGAACAGGCTGCCCTAGGCTTGATGCTGTATCATCACCTAATTCTTGAACATTTAACTGCCGAGTAATAAAAAAGGTGATAAGTAGAAGTACAAAAATCAATGGAACAACGATTTGTACTTGATCCCAATCCGAACTTTTGACACTACCCGTAATCCATTTATTCGCTTCACTTGCTTGATAAATTGGGCCGATAATCATTAACATTGTAGTAACTGCTTGCATGAATGCCGACACGCTAATACCGATTAAGACAAGACGATTTGGTGTGACACCATCTTTCCAAGCAAATAGGTAGACTATACATCCGACGATAGTAGCACCTATGAATCCTGCTAATGGCAACCACTCTATACTAACTGTTAAAGAGTGATTAGAATCACTGAAAATGGCTAAGAAACCAACAACCGCTGCCCCACCACCAGCAGATATGCCGATTATATCAGGTGAGGCAAGTGGATTTTTAATGATTCCTTGTAAAACTGCACCTGCGACGGCTAACGCCATTCCAGCAAACAAGGCCATGAAAATTCGAGGCATTCGAAAATCAATAATAATCAGTTGATCAAAATCTGAGCCGTAACCAAAAAAAGCTTGTAAAACTTTAAATGGATTGATGAATGAATCACCAAATGATGCACTAAGAAAGAACACGGCAAGAGTTAGTATGCAAATCACTGTTAATTTTTTTATAGCTTGTACATCTATTAAAAATGAAATTTTTTGTTGAAGTAAACGAATTGTTTTTACATGTTTCATTATTTTTTTCCACCTTTTCGCGCAAGGTAAATAAAGAATGGTGTGCCAATCATAGCAGTCATGACGCCTACTGGAACTTCTTGTGGCATGATAATATAACGAGCCGCAACATCAGCCAGCAATAAAAGTATCCCCCCAAGTAAAGCAGCCATAGGAATAAGCCATCGATGATCAGTGCCGACAAACTTGCGCGCAAAATGGGGAACGACAATCCCTATAAAACCAATGGGGCCAGCAATTGCAACTGCTCCCCCTGCTAAAAAAATAACAATAAGACCGACCAATATCTTCATAAGTCCTAAACGTAAACCAAGACCTCTTGCTACATCATCGCCAAGAGCGAGAATATTCATTTTGGGGGAAATGATGAGGGCAGCAATCCACCCAATTACTAGATACGGTAGAACAGATAGTAGAATTTCAAGTTTTCTACCTTGTACAGAACCTGCTAACCAAAACAAAACTTGATCAAGCTCTGCTTCATTTGTAGCGAGTAAACCTTGCGTAAATGATGCAAATAGGGCACTGATGGCAGCACCAGCTAAAGTTATTTTCACTGGAGTAACAGCATCTCTACCTGAGAAACTAATTCCATAAACGGATAAAGCAGCGATTGCTGCACCAAGAAATGCAATCCACGCAAAAGATTGCAAGCTTGAAATGTGGAAAAAAATCATGGCAAAGACAACAGCAAAGCCTGCTCCTGCATTAATGCCCAAAATTCCAGGAGAGGCTAATGGATTTTTCGTTAAGGTCTGCATAAGCACGCCTGTAATAGCTAATGAAGCACCAACGCAACTGGCAATAAGAGCTCTTGGAATTCGAACATTTTGAATAATAAGATGCTCATTTGAATTGTTAAATTGTCTAAAAGATTCATACGTAGTTTGAATAGAAGTATTTGCATAACCATACACAATACTGATCCCCATAGAAAGAAGTAATAGTATGACTCCTACTAGTAAAGCAATCATTTTAGAATAATTATTTTTTAATATCATATTTAACGTGTACTCTTTTCTTGGAAAATTATTAAATTAGTTATTGACATTGATAGTTACATACAATACGATTAATATCGTTCTTAGACAGATGAAAGTGATTTTCATTCTCGTCAAATATGCTTAAATATTTTATCATATACAATGGAGGAAGAAAAGGTGCAAAAAGCTTTTCAAAAACTATTAGTTTTACTAGCTGTGGTTGCTATTTTTGTTCTGGCAGCATGCGGTACTTCTAAAGATAATGCCAAAGAAGAAAGTACAAAAGAAAGCAATGCTTACAGTGTTGACCATGCAATGGGAACAACTGAAGTAAAAGACACACCAAAACGTATCGTTGTTTTAACTAATGAAGGAACAGAGGCATTATTAGCTCTAGGTATTAAACCAGTAGGTGCTGTTCAATCTTGGACAGGCGATCCATGGTATGATCACATCAAGGATCAAATGGAAGGTGTAGAGGTTGTCGGTATTGAACATGAAATAAATATCGAAAAAATTGCTTCTTTAAAGCCAGATTTAATCATTGGCAATAAATTACGACAAGAAAAAGATTATGCTAAACTTAGCAAAATTGCTCCAACTGTGTTTTCTGATACATTACGTGGTGACTGGAAAGAGAATTTTAAATTATACGCTAAAGCAGTAAATCAAGAAACAAAAGGTGAAGAAGTTCTAAAAGCTTACGAAGATAAGTTACAAGCTCTGAAAGAAGAACTTGGAGAACAAACCAACCAAGAAGTTTCGTTTGTACGCTTTATGGCCGATAAATCTCGTATCTATTACACAGATTCATTCTCAGGTGTGATTTTTGATGCTTTAGGATTTAAACGTGTTGCAGCGCAAGCAGATTTATTTAAAGATAATGCTAAACTAGGAAACTTAGCGATTGAAGTAGGGAAAGAAGCGATCCCTCAAATGGATGGGGATGTTATTTTCTACTTCACGTACATGCCAACAGGCGATGATTCAGCACTAGCAACTGAACAAGAGTGGACACAAGACCCGCTTTGGAAAAACTTAACAGCAGTCCAAAAAGGCAATGCACATAAGGTGGATGATGTCATTTGGAATACGGCTGGAGGCATTTTAGCTGCGAATATTATGCTAGATCAAGTGAAAGAAATCTTTGTTAAATAATTTACTTATAAACTATACATTTATCGATGTTCGATAAATGTATAGTTTTTTTACTTCCTAATATATACTCTCCTGGTACTTGTAAGTTAGATAGACTATGATGTAGATATTGACCGTAAATTGAGGGGGATGGCGATGAAGGAAAAATTAAGGTGGGTTTATAATCAGCATTATTTAGAGCAAGATCATATAAAACAAGCAACAGCAATACTTCCATATTTTTCACTAGATCAAGTGAGGAAAGTTGGTCAATTTCAGCGTACATATGAGCAATTTGAGAAGACACCACTCCATCATCTTGAGGCACTATCTTCATATATAGATGTAGAAAAAATTATGATTAAAGATGAATCTTATCGATTTGGTTTAAATGCCTTTAAAGTTTTAGGAGGTATTTATGCAATTGCGCAATATGTTGCCAATAAGCTTGGAAGGAATATAGAGGAGCTATCGTTTGAACAGTTAAAAACTCCAGAAGTAAGAGCGCAAGTAGGCAATTTAACATTTATTTCAACGACTGATGGAAATCATGGTCGTGGTGTGGCATGGGCTGCAAGAGAACTGGGTTTTCAAGCAAGAATATATATGCCAGCTGGTAGCGCCGCTGAGCGGTTACTGCATATTAAAAGTGAAGGGGCTTTTGCTGAAATTACGACAATGAATTATGACGATACTGTTCGTTATACCTCACAGCTTGCACTAGAAAATGGTTGGGTTTTGATTCAGGATACAATGTGGCAAGGCTATGATGAAATTCCATTATGGATTATGCAGGGGTATACAACCCTTGTACAGGAGATTGATGAACAGATTCAGCAAGCCCCAACACATGTATTTTTGCAAGCTGGTGTGGGGTCCTTTGCCGGAGCAGTAGTAGCATTTTTACAGCAATACTATGAGCAGGATATTACATTTGTCTTGGTTGAGCCACATGTCGCTAATTGCTATTATGAAAGCTTTAAGAAAAATACAGATCAATTTGTCACTGTTGGTGGGGAGATGCAAACTATAATGGCAGGTCTTGCTTGTGGTGAACCGAATCCACAGGCTTGGCAAATCTTAAAAGCCTACACAAAAATAAGTATCTCCTGTGAGGAAGAAATAGCAGCAACAGGTATGCGCGTTCTAGGAAATCCTTTAGCTACAGACACTCGCATTATAGCTGGTGAATCAGGAGCGGCGCCATTTGGTTGCTTTTATGAAATAATGACTAATGAACAATATAAGGAATTAAAACATGCCTTGCACCTAAATGAACAGGCAAGGGTGCTGTTTATTAATACAGAGGGTGATACAGATAAAGAGAGTTATCGAGAAATAGTATGGCATGGGAAATATGCGAATCAATAGCAAACTAGTGATTTACTAGTTTGCTATTTTCCTTTTGTAAAAGGATTTGAAAGTATAATTAAGTTTAATTAAATTTTTTTATTTTAACTCTTGACCTTAACGTTGCGTCAAAGCTTACAGTAGCATTAGTGGAGGTGATGAGATGGAATATACCATTCAGGAGCTTGCTCAACTATCGGGCGTTAGTACAAGAACATTGCGTTATTATGATGAAATTGGATTGCTGAAACCAGCAAGAACCAATGAGGTAGGTTATCGATTTTATGGCCAATGGGAGGTCGATATGTTGCAGCAGATTTTATTTTATCGTGCTTTGGATATGAAATTAGCGACAATTCAGGCTATTATTCAAGCACCAAATTTTCAGCATGCTGAGGCGCTCAAAACACATAGAGCTGCTTTGCTTCAACGCAAAGAGCAGTTGGAAACGATCTTACAGACAGTAGAAAAAACAATACAATCCATTGAGGAGGAACAACCATTGTCTAATGAAGAAAAATTTAAAGGCTTTAAAGAAAAGTTAATTGAGAATAACGAAAAGCAGTACGGCAAAGAAATCCGTGAGAAATATGGGAATGAAATAGTGGATGCATCCAATGCTAAGCTTATGAACATGACGGAGCAACAATATCAAGCGATGCAACAGCTAGAACAGCAAATGTTTGAACGTTTAGCAGAGGCAATGAAACTTGGAGATACAACAAGTGACATTGCAATGGAAGTTGCAGAGTTGCATAAACGCTGGCTCAACTTTACGTGGAAAGAGTATTCCAAAGAGGCACATGCAGGGCTGGCACAAATGTATATTGCCGATGAACGCTTTACAGCTTATTATGATGAGCGTGGTGAAACAGGAGCAGCGCAATTTTTGCATGACGCCATTATAGCTTATACAAGTAAGTAAATAGGTCTTCCTTATGCTGACATGTTTTAGAAATCGTAAAATAGGAAAAAATGAAAGCATGAGGAGGAGATTATTGTGGATCAACAAATAATGCAACAATTAAAAAGACAACTAGAGCAAGAATTACAAGAAATAGAACAACGAATAGAAGAATCAGAGCGACCTCAAGCGACAGAATTATCGAATTATGATAATCATCCAGCTGATAATGCAAGTGATTTAACGGATCAGCTTACAGAAATGGCTATTGATGAGCATCGTGGTGATAATGCTGAAGAAATAAAAGAAGCTCTTCAAGCAATGGCAGACGGTACATATGGCAATTGTACCGTCTGTGGTAAAGAAATTCCAATTGGTCGCTTAGAGGCAATGCCGCAAGCTCTGACATGTGTGGAACATGCAGAAAAGAAAGAAGACAATTTACGACCAGTGGAAGAAGATGTTCTTTCTTCGACACCAAAATCAGATGATTTTATTGAGCTGGAGGAATTCGGCTCTTCTGATACACCACAGGATAAAATTTAGTAAGTTTTTCCTCGCAGAAGCAGTATAATAACTGTAGAGGTGAGGATATGAAGATTATTGATTTACATTGTGATGCGCTTTTAAAGTTAACTACTCTTGAAACGGCTAATTTTGCTGAGGATGTACGAATACATGCTAATCAAAAAAGATTGCAATTAGGGCAAGTAGAGGCGCAAGTGTTCGCTATCTTTATTGACCCAAAAATCCCACAAAATTTGCAATTTCTTGAGGTCATGCGCCAAATCGAAGCATTCCATACTCACGTATTACAAACAGAGGGCATGGTGCATATTACAGATTGGGCACAGTTAGATCAATTAGCTCCACACGAAATAGGAGCCATTTTAAGCTTAGAGGGCTGTAGTGCCATTGGCGAAGATTTAACAAAACTGACAGCTGTACTGGATGCAGGGGTGAAGTTGGTAGGTTTAACATGGAATGAAGAAAATGCAGTGGCCCATGGTGCTGAACAGGATGCAACTCTTGGTTTAAAGCCATTTGGTAAAGAAGTTATACAATTATTAAATGAACGCGATATTATTATTGATGTGTCCCATCTAAATGAGCAAAGCTTTTGGGATGTCTTGCCGCTTGCAAAGCATATTATTGCAAGCCATAGTAATGCACGTGCACTATGTGATCACCCGCGTAACTTAACTGATGCCCAGGCAAAGGCACTTGTTGAGGCGGGAGGACATATCCATGTAGTTTATTTCCCACTCTTTATAGGCAAAGGTGCAACACTAGACCATTTAGTGGGGCATGTGGAGCATTTAGCTAAACTGGTAGGTGTGGAGCATATTGGATTAGGCTCCGATTTTGATGGGATTGATAGGACTGTCAGTGGCTTAGCCCATGCAGGAGAGGCACAAAATTTACTAGAGGCATTACGTACACGCTTTTCAGATGAAGAAGTGTATGGTATTGCAAGCCAAAATTTCCGACGCTATGTAAAAAAAGCAGCAACCCGTTAAGGCTGCCGCATCTTAATAAAAGAAATAATGAATTAATAAACCGATTCCTAATAGGAAGCCGAAGAATGTATTTGTTTGCGCTGTATATTTCATCGCAGGCATTACCTCTTTGGCTTCTTTTTTGTCTCGGAAAATTTGAATGGCACGTAATGGTTTTGGAACACTTAGGAAGATGATTAATGCCCAAAAAGTAATACCATCAACTGCTACAAGAGCAATCACCCATAAATAAGAGACGATAAAAAAGCCTGATAACACGGAAATTGCATTATCACGTCCTACCAAAATAGCTAAAGTTTTTCGTCCGCCTTCTGTATCGCCAACAATATCACGTATATTGTTCGATAGCATAATGGCACCGACTAAAATCATGCTTGGTACAGAGAGCAAGACAGCATCTAGTGTTACTGTAAGCGCTTGAATATAGAAGGCAATTAATACAATGCCCATCCCCATTACTGCGCCAGAAACAATTTCACCAAATGGCGAATAGGCGATTGGGTATGGTCCACCTGTATATAAAAAGCCAATAAGCATACAAACAAGTCCGACAACAGCTAACCACCAAGATGTTGAGGCACATATGTAAATGCCAAGAAGCATGGCAATAGCATAAAAGCTTAATGCAATCATCATAATTGTTTTTGGCTGTACACCATGACGGACAATCGTTCCGCCAATCCCGACGGAATGCTCGTTATCTAATCCTAATTTGTAATCATAATATTCATTGAACATATTCGTTGCTGCTTGTATAAGCATACTTGCAATGAGCATAGCAAAAAATAGTCCAAAATCAATTGTTTCTTTTTCAATTGCTAAGGCAATTGCTGTTCCTAGGAATACAGGAACAAATGAAGCGGTTAAAGTATGTGGACGTGTTAAATGCCACCACACTTTAAAACCCCTATCAGCTTCAATGACTTTGGTCATAAGGTCTTTCTCTCCTTCAAATGTTGTCGACTCTTCTTATTTTAAACGAAGATTGAGAAAATGGGTAGGTTCACAGCTTATTACATACTGTTTAATGAAAAAAAGTGATACAATAGAACATGCATTTATGAACTGAAAATAAAAAAGAACAATTAGCAACAGTACGAATAACGTGTTGCCAACTAAAATATGATGTGTTATTTAACCATCATTCATTATGTACATTGCAACAACGGAGGTAATTTTCATGCAACAGAAGTGGTACCAAGCCACAGAAGTAGAAGTGGACTCTTTGGGCCAAAGCCTTCATTTTTATATGGAAACAATTGAAGTAAGTCGTCTATCTGCACTGGCGTTCTATGCAGCTGGCGAGGAATGTTATAAAGGTGAACGATTTTATTGGCAAAATAGAGAAAAAACAATGACATTAGTTGGGCTAGGACATGCTCATACTATTCAAAACAACGCTAAAGAAAACCGCTTTGATGCAGTTGAAGCGGAATGGAAAAACATAACGAAAAACTGTCCAAAAGGTCAACAAGCGTTACAACCAATTTTGTTTGGCGGTTTTACATTTGATCCTCAAAATAATGTAGACGGGGAATGGACGGATTTCCCAGAGGCTTATTTTGCATTAGCAACGTTTCAACTGGTGATACGCGATGATAAAGCATACGTAAGTATTCACCTTTTGACACAAGACCAACAGGCTGAGGATCAGTTCGAAGCGCTAAGAAAAGAGCGCGATCATTTAATCCATGCAGCTCAGGTTAAAGAAGTGAAAACGTATACAAAACCTGAAATCATAAGTTATTTTGAACCATATAAAGAGCCTTATTTAGCCTCAATCGATCAAGTGACAGCATTAATTAAACAGAAAAAGGCAGATAAAGTGGTCATTGCACGATCACTTGCTTTGCAATTTAAAGAGTATGTATCCGCACCACAAGTACTTTCTCAAATTATTCATGAACAACCAGAAAGCTATTTATTTGGTTTAGAGCATAGACATTTATTATTTTTCGGAGCATCACCTGAACGACTTGTGAAAGTAGAAGATGGTCGAGCATTTTCTTCTTGTGTTGCTGGCTCAATTAAACGAGGTAAGACTGCAGAGGAAGATGAGGCTTTTGGACAAAGTTTATTAAATGACCCTAAAAATGGCGGAGAACATCAGTATGTTGTGGATATGATTGCGGAAACATTCCGTAAAAATTGTGTGGACATGACGGTGCCAGATAGACCACGCTTGTTAAAAATACGAGATATTCAACATCTGTATACGCCTGTTGAAGGTCAGTTAAATCAGGATGCAACAATCTTACAATTGACTAAATCATTACATCCAACACCCGCTTTAGGTGGTGTACCACGCAAAGAAGCATTGGCAGCCATCCGTAAATATGAGCCGATGAATCGGGGACTGTATGCTGCGCCAATAGGCTGGCTAGATGCAGAGGGTAACGGTGAGTTTGCAGTTGCCATACGTTCAGCAGCCTTACTAAATGATAAAGCTTATTTATATGCAGGCGGTGGAATCGTCGCAGATTCAGAGCCGCAATCTGAATATGAAGAAACATTAGTAAAATTCCGTCCAATGCTTCGTGCGCTAGGGGGACAATTACATGAGTGAACGAAAAATACTAACAGATTATGTTTATAAAATGGTCGCATCGCTAGTGCAAGCTGGTGTAGAGAATGTTGTCGTTAGTCCAGGCTCACGTTCAACACCGCTTGCTTATGCGGTTGCTTCTACTAAACAAGTAAAAATGTATCGGCAGGTAGACGAGCGCTCAGCAGCATTCTTTGCGCTAGGGCTTGCTAAGGCAACTACTAGGCCTGTGGTTCTTTTATGTACATCTGGTACAGCAGCAGCTAACTATTTTCCTGCGATTGTGGAGGCAAGCTATGCACGTGTACCATTAATCATTATAACAGCTGATCGCCCACATGAATTACGTGAGGTAGGCGCCCCACAGGCTATCAACCAACCCAATTTATATGGTTCACATGTAAAGTGGAGTGTTGATTTTCCGTTAGCAGATGGTGCTGAACCAACATTGCCTTTTATTGAGCGTCATCTTGCTCGTGCGGTAGCCATTGCCATGAGCGCACCTTTTGGACCAGTCCATATTAATGTACCTTTCCGTGAACCACTATTAATTGATTTACAGCAGGAGCTACCAGCAGTGACGTTTAAGCACAGCAGTATGGGACAATTAACCCCAACACGCGGGGATCAACAGGAACTATCCTCTATTATACAATCAACTAAAAGAGGTTTTATGATCATTGGTGAGTTAGCTCTTGGTACAGAATTATCCATAGTTTGGGAATTTGTACGTCAGCTGAAGTGGCCTGTCATTGTTGAAAGTTTATCGAATATGCGTACATCCGTACCAGAGGATTGTTTACCATTTATCGTGACAACCTATGATGCCATTATGAAGAGTGATGACTTCAAAGCACTGGTACAACCAGATACAGTAATCCGAATAGGGGCACAACCAGTTTCGAAGTTTATAATGCAATTTATTACAAAGTCACGCCCAAATGCGTATGTGATTATCGATGAAGACCCTATGTTTAGAGATGCTACAGGCGTATCTACGCATTTTATTCATGCGAATGTCGATCAGTGGCTAACAGAATTAGCTATCACTGAAACGGCTATCGAGGAAACATACTTAGTCGAATGGCAAAAAGCAAATCAGCTTGCTTCTATGTTAATTGAACAATACGCAGAGGTAGAAAAAGATGAAGGGGCTATAGTCAGTCGTTTACTCAAAATGATTCCTGACGGTAGTGATATTTTCGTTAGCAGTAGTATGCCAGTACGAGATATTGATACATTTTTATTGGCTACACCGAAAGATCTACGTGTTTTTGCCAATCGAGGAACGAACGGGATTGATGGTGTCGTATCAACAGCAATCGGTTTCAGTCAGGGAAATAATCGAGAAAGTTATTTACTGATTGGTGATTTAGCCTTTTTACATGATGTGAATGGACTCATTGCTTCCAGATATCAGGAATGTAACTTAACGATTATTGTGATGAATAATGATGGTGGTGGTATTTTTTCCTATTTACCACAGTCAACTGTTGAAGATCACTATGAGGATTTATTTGGCACACCAACAGCCCTTGAATTCCGTGACATTGCACATATGTATGATATGGACTATGTACGTGTCGAAACAATATCGGAGCTTTCTGAGAAATTTTCAACATGTAAAAACCATTCTTTACGATTAGTTGAAATATTTACAGATAGAACCGAGAATGTGAATGCACATCGAGGTCTATGGAATCGAATTAATGCGGAGTTAAAAGCATGACAAAGTGGATGATTCGTGGTCTTGAAACCCATGTCGATATATGGAATGAAAACGGTGAAGATACAGTCGTTGCCTTACATGGATTTACTGGTAGCTCAGCAACATGGCATAATCTAGCACAAGCTCTACCTCATGTGCGTGTTATTGCCGTTGATTTAATCGGACATGGTCAAACAGCTATTCCACAGCACGTAAAGCGTTTTTCTATGGAGGAGCAATTACAGGATTTAGAAGAACTATTTTGCCAGCTTCATTTAGAGAAATTTACGCTGTTGGGCTATTCAATGGGTGGAAGAATCGCTTTATCCTATGCCATTTCGTATCCAGCTCGTATACATCAGCTCATTTTAGAAAGTGCATCTCCTGGCTTGCGAACAATGGAAGAGCAAAATGAACGTTGTAAGCGAGATGAAGCACTAGCGCAAAAAATAATGACGAATGGTGTACTGTCCTTTGTCAATGCTTGGGAAAGCATACCGCTTTTTGCTTCACAGCAACGTCTACCTAAAACTGTAAGAGAAACTATTCGAGAAGAGCGACTATCACAGAAAGAAGAGGGACTTGCTGGTAGCTTGAGAGGTATCGGGACAGGCGTTCAACCTTCAAATTGGGATAGATTGTCGCAACTAGAAATACCTGTCCTGTTAATTACAGGTTCATTGGATGAGAAATATTGTAAAATTGCACTAGAAATGAAAGCGCTATTAAATACTGTTAAGCATTTAACAGTAAATGACGCTGGACATGCAATTCATGTGGAAAATCCCGCTGAGTTTGCTACAATAGTAGAGGAGTATTTAACGTAATATACGATTACGTTAGCGCCTCGCTAGAAACGAGACGAATTTAATGATATAGGAGGCAATTCAATGACACGTCAATGGACAACATTACATACTTATGAAGATATTAAGTATGAGTTCTATAACGGTATCGCAAAAATTACGATTAACCGTCCAGAAGTGCGTAATGCATTCCGCCCAAAAACGGTAATGGAAATGATTGACGCATTCTCACGTGCACGCGATGATAAAAATATCGGTGTTATTATTCTAACTGGTGAAGGTGAACATGCTTTCTGCTCAGGCGGAGACCAAAAAGTTCGCGGTCACGGTGGCTACGTAGGAGAAGATGAAATTCCACGTCTAAACGTTCTTGATTTACAACGTTTAATCCGTGTAATTCCAAAACCTGTAGTAGCAATGGTAGCTGGCTACGCAATTGGTGGAGGTCACGTTTTACATGTTGTCTGTGACTTAACAATTGCAGCTGACAATGCTCGCTTTGGACAAACTGGACCAAAAGTAGGTTCATTCGATGCTGGTTATGGCTCAGGCTATCTTGCTCGTATTATTGGTCATAAAAAGGCACGCGAAATTTGGTACCTATGCCGTCAGTACGATGCACAACAAGCACTTGATATGGGCTTAGTCAATACAGTTGTGCCTTATGCGCAATTGGAAGATGAGACAGTTCAATGGTGTGAAGAAATGCTTCAAATGTCACCAACTGCACTACGCTTCTTAAAAGCAGCGATGAATGCAGATACAGATGGTTTAGCAGGTCTTCAACAAATGGCTGGAGACGCTACACTTCTTTACTATACAACTGATGAAGCAAAAGAAGGCCGCGATGCATTCAAAGAAAAACGTCAACCAGATTTCGGTCAATTCCCAAGATTCCCTTGATTAGTATGGGGTTTAAAGCTCGTATCTTTTGAGATACGAGCTTTTTATATGTCTTGAACAGATTGAAGATAAAAATAGGGGATAGAAGTGGCTAATAGGTGGATAAAACTCTCAAAGTAGCGGATAGAACTCAAGAGGTGAAGGATAGAGGTATTCACTAAAAAGCTAGATACTACATGGATAATAGACAAACTAGATGGGAAAGCGTTAAGATGTAGGGTGATTGGAGTGACAAAGATGTATCCTAACTGGATTTTACAAAGAGCTTATTTAACACCTTTCCGTAAGGCACTTACTTTTAAAAAGCAAAGCTGGACTTTTCAAGAATTGAATGATGAATCAATAAAACGTGCTCGACAATTAGTGACACTCGGTATTCAACAGGGTGATCGAATTGCTATTATGGGGCCAAGTAAGCCTGAGCTTGTAATCATGATGTATGCCTGCATGCATCTGCAATGTGAAATGGTGATGCTTAATCGTAGACTATCACAGGATGAGCTGGCTTATCAGCTAGAGGATTCAGAGGCTGTATCGGTATTAGTTGCCGATGAGGATGTAGAAAAGCTACCATCTGAAACAACCTATCATTTATTTTCAGCAATTGAAAAGGGTGCAGAGGGTGCAGTAGATATTGTCAAGGAATGGCCTCTTCATCAAACAACAACTATTATGTATACGTCTGGTACAACCGGCTTCCCAAAAGGGGTTCGCCAAACAGTTGGAAATCATCAGGCTAGTGCCACTGCCTCCGTTTTAAATATTGGGCTACAGGCTCAGGACGTTTGGCTATGCGCGGTCCCTTTATTCCATATTAGTGGGTTCTCCATTTTAGTGCGTTCACTGCTATATGGAAATCAAATCTTTTTATATGAGCAATTTGATGTGGAATCTATCGCACAAAATATTATGGATGGGGATGTCACCCATATGTCTGTTGTAGCGGTGACCTTGGAACGAATTCTACATACGCTAGAGCAACGCAATGCGAAAGCGTCATCTTATTTTAAGTTAATGTTAGCTGGAGGTGGACCTGTTCCCGTTGATTATTTAGCGAGAGCACATGCGTTAAATTTAGCTGTCGCACAAACGTATGGGATGACAGAAACCTCCTCACAAACAGCCACATTGGCAAGTGAAGATGCTATGAGGAAAATTGGTTCTGCTGGAAAGCCTTTATTTTTTAATCAAATAATGATTGCTGAGCCAAATGCTAAAGGTGAAGGGGAAATTTGCATACGAGGTCCTCATGTCACACCTGGCTATATTGGACGTTTTGCACAAAAAAATGCAACGAAGGCTGGCTGGCTTCATACAGGTGATATTGGTTATGTGGATGAAGAGGGTTATTTATTCGTCATTGATCGAAGGGCAGATTTAATCATTTCAGGGGGAGAAAATATTTATCCTGCAGAAATAGAAAATGTACTACTCACACACCCAGCTGTCAAAGAGGCGGGTGTATGCGGTATGCCTGATGAACAATGGGGTCAGGTACCCATTGCATTTATCGTGTTAAATGAGCAGGTATCTGTTGAGCAACTAAAGGCCTTTTGTTTACAGAAACTTGCTAAATATAAAGTGCCTAAAGAAATGATTATTACAGAAAGTCTTCCGCGCAATGGTGCGGATAAGTTGTTGAGACGGAAATTATTACAATAAAAACTTCGTGAAAGAAGTCTTCTAAAAAGGAAGGCTTCTTTTTTATTTGAACTTTTAGCATGAAATTAATCATTTATTAACATAATAAAAAAAGAGAGGCATAAACTATTTAGTAAAGGAGAATGACTCATATGAGGAAATATATATATAATGTTGTCATTATATTATTTGTTCTACAAATGAGTCATGTGCAAGTATTTGCAAACTATGAAAAAGAAGATGTAGCAACAGCTCATTCAATTGAAACACTACAATCTCTCATTAATAAAGAAGTTATGCATCTATCATCCGAATTCTCGATTCGTTATACTGGTGACTTAGCCGAGATAAAAGATGAACTAACAGAAATTACTAAAAATGCAATTGAAAACTCTTATATTTATACTAATATTTCAAGTTTCCAATGGAAGTACGAAGGTTATAGCAATAATATTGTCATTGCCTTTGCATTTACGTACCATCTATCACAAACAGAGGCGTTATTTGTCGAGCAAACTTTGGAAAATATTATTGCACCTATGCATGGATTAAGTGACATAGAAAAACTACAGGCTGCACATGATTTTATTGTATTGTCCGCGGAATACTCTAAGGAAACAGAAGGAAGTCAATATTCTCCATATACATTATTAACGGAGAATAAGGGCGTCTGTCAGGCATATGCTTTAGTGCTATATCGAATGTTAGAAATGCTGGGTTTTGAGGTACAATATGTACCAGGAAAAGTAGGAGAACAGCTACATGCCTGGGTATTAGTGAAACTTGATCATGCTTGGTATCATATTGATGTGACATGGGATGACCCTTTGCCTGATCGTAAAGGAGAAGTTCGCTATCAATATTTTTTAGTGTCGGATCGCCAATTAGCACAAGATCATACATGGGATTATGCAAGTTTCCCTGCTGCAACAAGCGAAAAATATATAGATTTACAGGAAGAAACAAAAAGACAAAGTTTAGCGTCACCTATACAACATCAATTGAATGAAATTATGGGGTTATCAATCATCGGAGAAAATCGGTTAGCCGTACAACAATTAGTGGAGCAGCCGATGAAGCTTGTTACTCAAAAAACAAATAAACAAGACAATTTAGTTCAGTTTAACTTTACTGAGTGGCCACCGATGCTAGTAGAAAGTAGTATAATGGCTTTTGTTGTCCTTCAGCCAAAAGCTAAGCAAGTGACTAAGCAAAATACAATGAAGTGGCTAGGGTCTTTTTATCGAACGGAAAAACGGATGCCACAAGAAAAATACGTCATAATAAAGGAGGTGTCCCAATAGAGGGGCACCTCCTTGCTCATATTATTGAACGCTTAAAGCTTTTTCTAATGTTTGAATATTTTTTTGCATCAATGTGAAATAGGTTTCTTTATTTTTTTCATCATCAGCTGTTAATACGCTTAAATTATGCAAGACAAGAGATTCTGCACCAACTTCTTTTTGAATAATCTCTGCTAATTTGGAAGAGACATTTTGCTCAAATAAAATATAGTGAATGTGCAATTCATTTGCTTTGTCTACAATCTTTGTTAATTCCTTTTGAGATGGCTCATTTTGTGAATTCAAGCCAGCAATCGGCACTTGAGTTAAGCCGTATTGACCAGCAATATAGCCAAATGCAGCATGGGATACAAAGAATGTTTTATTTTGTGCTTTGTCAGTCATTGCTTCGAAATCTTGATCTAAATCCTGTAATTCTTTTACTAAGGCATCATAATTTGTGTTAAAAGTTGCCTCCTGAGCTGGCATTTTTTCAACTAGTGTGTTTTTGATAGCCAGTGCTAAGTCTTGACTAATTGTAGGAGATAACCAAACATGCGGATCGATATCGCCATGCTCATGCTCCTCATGTCCATGTTCTTCACCTTCATGTTCATGCTCTTCCTCGGTTGTACCGTGCTCATGCTCATCATGAGCGTCTGCTTCATGTTCTTCCTCTTCTGCATGAACATGTCCTGTGCTTACAGCTAATTTATCATCTGAAACGTCATCAGCAGTTGCCACCATTGTGACATCTTCGTTCGCTAGAGTTTTTTTAGCGTTTTCTACAAAGCCTTCAAGTCCTAAGCCAATATAGAAAAAGATATCAGCATCTGCTAATTTCATCATATCTTTTTGAGTTGGCTCGAAGGTGTGTTCATTCGCACCAGCTGGGTAAATTGAAGCTACTTCAACATAATCTCCACCAATGCGCTGTGCAAAATAGCTTAATGGATAAACCGTTGTATAAATACTTAATTTATCTTTTTCCTCAGTCTTTTGGGATGTGGACGATTTGTCTCCACAAGCGGCAGTAAATAAAGCAAGAACTGCGACTAACAATAATACAGATAGTTTTTTCATATAAGTAAGATACCTCTCTTAAATAGTAATCATTACGATTTGTTTTTTAGAACAGTTATTATGATAACGCACAACTTAAAAAAGTACAAGAAAAAAATGCCCTCCGAAATTAATTCTTTTTCGAAGGCCATTTTTCAGGCACAGGATCAAAGCCACCAGGATGAAATGGATGGCATTTGGATATACGTGTAATGGTTAAGAGGAAGCCTTTGAATGCACCGTGCTTTTGAAAAGCTTCGAGCCCATAAGAAGAACAGGTAGGATGAAAACGACAAGTAGGTGGCGTCATAGGTGAAATAAACTTTCTATAAAACTGGATGAGCCAAATAAAGGGGTATTTCATCGTTGCTCTTCCTTTTGCTGAGACGTATGTTGTTCAGGCTTTGGATCAATTGTTTGTGTAAAAATATTATTTTTTTTCTTCATAATGATAATGACAGAAACACCAAACATTAGCATCATCATCGCAATCATAATGATAATTGGTAAAGGTACGCCCATTTCTTTCACTCCAAATTCAGTAATGGTATTTAATTTTCCTCTTGATGATAGTTTTGCTTCGGTTTTTCATCAACGGTATGTTTAAAGGCATAGGCACGGTTGACACTGATAATTGTCGCAATGGTGATTAAAATAACGATGATAACTGCGACTATTAAGAGCGTAGTTAAACTCATAGTATTCACTCCGTTCTTTATTCATCATACCTATTATAAATTATCTGGTCCTATTAATTGTGAAGGAAGTTTGACATAAAAGCGAATAAAACCCCACCTATCACTCCATACTATGGAAAAAGGAGTGAATCGTAAAGATGGATCGTCAGCGCGTATATTTTTCACTTGCCAATAGAACGTATTATACCAACCCATATGCAGGGCCTTGGAATTTCGAACTCAATGTAGATCGACAAGCATTAGATGTATTTGAGAGAATCTTTCAGCAAATGCAACTGTTAGAAATTTCGAATGCATGGCGTGCACAGTTACCGTATATACAGTATCACCAAGACAGAGAAAATGATGAAATAGATAAAAGATTAATGAAAATCTATGCACTTGTTCATGAATATGGAGATGATGATACGAAGGCATTCGTTGAGCAGCTTCCTTATTTCAACAAACGTGTCTAGCGAATAGGGGAAAAGGTCACTGAATCAGAAGTGACCTTTTCTTCTATTAACAAATGGCTTTTAAAATTGTAAAAACCGCTTCTCGAGGGACGATGATGGGGATAGTGAGTTGATCTTTAATCATGTTTTTCATTGTTGTGGAATAGCCCATACAATCAAGAATAAGCAAATCGGCTCCTTGCTCTTCTAATTGTTGTGCTTTTGACAATAAATGTTGGTTATCAAAGTGGTATGGGGAGCTTGCTGAAAAAGTTACATCGAACTGTGCTTTTTGCCATTTCTCTGCAACCGTTCGATGTTGTTCGGGTTCGGGGCCTATTAAACCAATGGCTAATTCTGTATGTAAGCCCTTCACTAAATTAGTCATCATACGATCAGGTAGTAAAAGATTTTTATAGGATAATTTATTCGTAAAATCTCCTGTACACATAAGTAGTATCCAAGTGAATTCATGTAGATCATCAATGCAACTTTGAATATAAGGCATGAGCTTTTGTTTACTGAGCTTTACTTGTCGACCATTGGTAAGAAGTGTCACTAAAACATCTGAGTCCTCAAGAGAAGGCGAAAGTGTAGCAATTTCCTCTGAGGATAGTAAATCAAGTACACCGAATTCATGAACATCTAAACCTGCTTCTCTTAATTGCTGTATATCCTCTGCCATATCTTTACGAGGTGCCTGACCAATTGTTACAACGGCAATTTTCGAATGTTGCATTGCGCTCACTCCGCTTCGTAATATTTTTGTCCATTTACATAAGTTTGTAAAACCTTTGCTTCTGTTTCAAAAATAGGGTGCGACCAAACAACAAAATCAGCATCTTTGCCTTCCTCAAGGCTCCCAATGCGGTGATCAAGCTGTACAAGCTTAGCTGCATTGATCGTAATACTTTTGAGGGCTGTGTCTTCATCTAAACCATAACGAATCGCTTCTGTGGCACAATACTTTAAGTATTGAATTGGTACAAATGGATGATCTGTCATGATAGCAAATGGAATATTATGTTCTTTAAAAACGGCAGCAATTGCTGGTGTAGAATGACGCGTTTCGTATTTAGATGGCGTTAACATATAGGGCCCAAGCGTTGCATGGAATCCACTTTCTTTAACGGCATCCACAATGAGATAGCCTTCTGTGCAGTGCTCTAAATGAAGCTTCACATTAAATTCTTTGGCAATTCTAATTGCTGTCATAATGTCATCTGCTCTATGGCAGTGAAGGCGAAGTGGCATGTCGCCTCGAAGTACCTCAATAAACGGGCGTAACTCAGCATTTTCTTTAATTTGCTCAGTTTGTTGTTGTTCATTGAGTTGACTTGCACGTTGGAAACCATCTCGTAAAAGCTGTGCAATGGCCATACGAGTCATCGGCTTGCGCTTATACTGATTGCCAAAGACGTTTTTCGGATTTTCCCCTAGGGCCCCCTTTAAACCGCTCCGCTCTACTAAAACACGAGAGGAAAGGGTAGGTCCTGCTGTTTTAAGAATGCTCCAAATACCACCAATGACATTGGCACTACCTGGCCCAGTTTGCACAGTGGTTACGCCCCCTTCTAACGCATGTTGAAAGGAAAAGTGTCGGATATCTACACTATCTAAAGCGTGCATAAGAGGTGTAAAGGGTTCGCTATATTCATTGGCATCATTAATGTCTTCAGTGACTTCAGCCCATGTTCCGACATGTGCATGAATATCAATTAACCCTGGTGTAACATAAGCTCCCTGTAGATCAACTAGCTCTGCTTGTGGGGGAAATTCTTTGGCTGGTCCAATATAGACAATACGCCCATCTTCGATCCATAACTGTTCACAAGTATCGTTCTGCTCATTGACTGTAAGAAACTTTGCATGATGATAAATAATCATTGTGTAAACCCTTCTTCCCGTGCATAAACTTTTGTTCCTTTAATATAGGTTGCGACAACCTGGGCATCTAAATTTAATGGATGCTTATCCCAAATAACAAAATCAGCAAGAAGACCATCACGAATAGCACCTGTTAGATGGGCAATCCCTAGAAAATTTGCAGCCCCCGTTGTCAGAGCATATAGCACGTCCTGGCGTGCCATACCTTCTCTTACAGCTAAGCATCCTTCTAATGTTAGATGCGAGGTGCTGCTAACAGGATGATCCGTACAAAAAACGAATGGAATACTATGCTTATACAATTGATGATACAGTTTGGGTGATAGTGCCATCATCTCATTGTGCTCAATATATCGAAATGTAGGACCAGCTATAACCGTATTAAAGGATGTTTCATGAAGGAATGTAATTTCAGTGCCATGGATAATATGAAAATCAAAAATTGACCCAAATTCTTGTTGAAGGCGGCTAATGAATTCAAGATCAACGGCTTTGTGCGCTCGAATAACGATTTTCGTAATGGACGGCTCCTGTTGCTGAATTTGTTGTAATGTTTCTCTTAAAATTTTGGCGATGCCCATACGAGTGAGTGGTTTTTTCTTTTCTGCGAAAAATGTACTTTTTGCCTGATGTCCAATAGAGAAGGAATAAGCCACATCTTTTGAAATAACCATTTCATCAACCGTTGTATGTGTATGGTGAATAATAGCCGTTTTTGCACCTATCAAGCTTTTAGGAGAGGGAACAATATGAGATGCAGTCACCCCATGAGAAACAGCTTTTTGAAAAGCAGTATCAAATGGGTATATGCCATCAACTACAGAGTATTGCAAATGTGAGTCAAATTCATAGCTATCATCACCTTCCCAACGAATCCCTATTTCAGCTAGACCGATTTGTGAGCAGCTATCGATAAAACCTGGTGTAATATAGTAGCCATCTAAATCCAACTCTGTTTCAGGTGAATGAGTAGTGGGTTCAAAGTATTGCCCTTGCACTTGAAAAGATTGCTTATTAAAGCTACGAGTCTCAGAATTAAAAACAAGTCCATTTATATAGCGTGTCATCGGGTCAAATCTCTCCTTATGAAGAGAAAAGCGGAGACTGCTATCTCCACTTTTCAAGTTTAATTATTTAGTAATGGATACGTTTGTACCATTTGGATGCACAATTTGTACGGAGTTATCAGCAGAAACCTCAAAGCCCTGTACTTTTTTGTTTACACCTGCAACCGTTTGTGTTGCCTCTAATTCAATACGTGGAACATCCGCTAAAATCAGCTTTAATGCCTCTTGGTATAATTTTGCACGTTCTTCTTGCACTACTGTTTCTGATACGGCGCGTTCTAATAATTTATCTACTTCTGGATTGCTGTAGCCTTTACCATTTCCTAACGCACCAATTTGATTTGTGTGGAATAATTGATAAAGGAAGAAATAAGGATCTGGGTACCAAGTCCAGCCACCAATATTCATTGGAGCATTACCCTTTGCCACAGTATCACTGTAAGTACCCCATTCAAGCACTTTTATTTCCACATCAATATTTAAGTTCTTCTTTAACTGACTTTGGAAAATCGTTGCGTAAGGAACACGTGCTTCTGATACGAAAATCTCTGTCTTGAAGCCATCAGCGTAACCAGCCTCTGCTAGTAATTTTTTTGCTTCTTCTGGATTATATTTTGGTACCATATCAACTAACGATTTATCATATCCCCATGAACCAGGTGGTAATGGTAAATAAGAAACATCGCCGCCACCCCATTGGTTAACGCCAGAAATAATTTCCTCTACATTTGTTGCCATATAAATCGCTTCACGAACGCGTTTGTCAGCAGTTGGACCTACTTTGTTATTAAGATCAAGATAAACAATCGATAGACCTGGATTTGTTAAAAGCTCAAGGTTACTATCTTGGTTGATGATTTCTCGGTTTTGACCTTTAACGTCCATGGCAATATCAATATCACCAGAACGTAATGCATTTGTCATCATATTTTGATCGGAGATAAACTTCATTGTTAAATTATCGACATTTGGCTTATCGCCCCAGTAATTATCGTGACGAACTAATTTTACTTCTTGGTCTTTTTTCCATTCTGTTAGTTGGAATGGACCTGTACCAACAAAGTGTTCAGAAAAATTATCGCCCCATCCTTCAACTTCTTCTTTTGGAATAATAATATTCCCTGCATCCGTTAGCATTGCAAGTAGGGCAGCATTTGGTGTAGCTAAGTGAATCTCTACTTCATAATCCGATAACACTTTCACTTCTGTTACACCACTTAAACGATTCATAGCAGATTCTTTAGCAGAGCGTTCTAAAGAGTATTTCACATCTTCAGCTGTCATTTCACGGCCATCCTGATACTGACCTTTTTGGAATTTAACACCTTCGCGTAATTTGAATGTGTAGACTAACATATCCTCTGATACATTCCATTCAGTTGCTAACGAAGGGATGATATCAGATAGATCTTTGTTATAAACAACTAACGTATCACCCATTTGGCGCATCACCTGTGATTCATAAACCCCTGTATATTTGATAGGATCAAATGTTTTTGCATTGGCTGACAGACCAATATTTAATGTGCCTCCAGAAGTAGCTTCTCCCTCTTTTTCATCCGTTGAAGTACTTTTCTCAGTGTTTCCACCACAAGCAGCTAAAACACCAATTAGTAAAGTTAAAAAGAGTAGTAGTAAAGACTTTCTTACGTTTAATTTCTTCATATGCACTAGCCTCCTTAGTTTTTGTTTCACAATATGAACCGTTGATTCAAAAATGGTAGGTTCGAGATTAAAATTAGCACACTTGTAAATAGAAAGTAAATATAAAATTACAAAGATTCAGAAAAAAATATATTTACAAACAATTAATGAGTGGTGTACTATGTGATTATTCACAATATGAACCACTGATTCTAATAATGAAAAGGAGGTCTTGCTAAGATGGGCTCATTTATTTTAAAAAGATTAGTTAACCTCATCCCGACACTGCTAGTAGTAGGAATTATCGTCTTTATTATTACGCGAATGATTCCTGGTGACCCGGCTTCAGTCATGCTTGGACCACAAGCGAGTGTAGAAGATGTAGAGAATTTAAGAGAAGAGCTAGGATTAAATAAATCCATGCCTTCGCAATTTATTTCATATGTAGGAGATCTAGCACAGTTAAATTTAGGATATTCCTATTCTTATAGTGAGTCTGTCATCGGACTTATTCTCGAAAGGTTCCCTAATACAGTGATATTGGCATTGGCAGCGCTGTTAATAGCAGTCGTGATTGGCATCCCAGCAGGAATATTTGCAGCGAGAAAGCAAAATACCATCATTGATTATGTTGTAATGCTTGTGTCATTAGTTGGTGTATCTATGCCAATTTTCTGGTTGGGCATCATGCTTGTCTTATTCTTTAGTGTTAACCTTGGTTGGTTCCCAGCAACTGGGATGGGGAATATCAGCGATGGCCTATGGACCTATTTGAAGCATTTAATTTTGCCAGCATTTGCTTTAGCAACGATTCCAATGGCGACATTTGCACGGATTACCCGTTCAAGTATGTTAGAGGTTATTTCGCAAGATTATATTAAAACAGCTCGTTCTAAAGGTATTAAAGAATATTTAGTAATTGGTAAACATGCATTTAAGAATGCGCTAACACCGATTTTAACCGTGTTAGGAATGCAAATTTCTAATTTACTGGGCGGAGCGGTTTTAACAGAAACAATTTTTAGTTGGCCTGGGATGGGTCGATTAATTGTAGATGCCATTGATAAACGTGACTTTGTAGTCGTCCAAGGTACTGTTATTTTCATTGCGTTTATCTTTGTGCTTGTTAACTTAGTAGTCGATGTACTTTATAAAGTGGTCAATCCTAAGGTCAATTTAGAATCGGATGGGGGGAAAAAATAACAATGACTCAAGCAATCGTCCAAGAAACGAAAAAAAGAAATACGTTATTGCGCAAGTTGCTAAAAAATAAATTAGCGACAATTGGATTAATCATTGTCACTTTAATGGGTATTGTTGCTATTTTTGCCCCATTGATTGCTACCCATCCACCGAATGAAATGATTGTCGGTAAATCGTTTTTACCGATGAATACAGAAGGACATTTATTAGGAACAGATAACTATGGTCGTGATCTGTTTAGTCGCTTAGTTTACGGTACACGAATCTCAATGATTGTTGGGATTGCGGCGGTGCTATTTGGTGCTGTGTTTGGCACACTGCTAGGCTTAGTGGCAGGATATTTTGGTGGACGCATTGATTCCATTATTATGCGCACAATGGATGGTCTTTTCGCATTCCCATTTATATTACTAGCTATTACATTAATGACGGTATTAGGGCAAGGACTTGTCAATGTTATTGTTGCGATTGGTATTGCTAATATTCCAGGTTTCGCACGACTTGTTCGAGGACAGGTGTTAAGTGTAAAAGAGGAAGAATTCGTTGAAGTAACGCATTCTTTAGGTGCTACACATACGAGGATCATTTTTAGCCATATATTACCGAACTGTTTAGCCCCTTTAATTGTCTATGGAACGATGAGTACAGCTGGCGCTATTATTTCAGAAGCTGCCCTTAGCTTTTTAGGATTAGGCGTTCAACCACCGACAGCTTCATGGGGCAGTATTTTAAAAGATGGCAAAGACTTTTTAGTATTAAATCCCCAAATGGCGACATTTTCAGGCATTTGTATTTTATTAACAGTTCTTGGAATTAACCTATTAGGGGATGGATTACGCGATGCATTAGATCCGAAAATGAAAGTTTAATGGAAGGGGGTGGAGTCATGACTGAACGTTTACTAGATGTAGAAAACTTAACAGTAGAATTTAAAAGTGGCGGCTCTACAATGAAAGCTGTTAATGGAGTAAATTTACAATTAAATAAGAAGGAAACACTAGGTATTGTGGGAGAGTCAGGATCAGGAAAAAGTGTTACAGCCACTGCTCTCATGCGTTTAATTCCATCTCCGCCAGGAAAAATAACGAATGGAAAAATTCTATTTAATGGCCGCGATTTAATCGAAATTTCTGAAAGGGAAATGCGCAATGTGCGAGGCAATGACATCTCAATGATTTTCCAAGATCCAATTACAAGTTTGAATCCTGTCTTAACAGTGGGCAATCAAATTATTGAAGTCATCCAAGCACATGAAACAATATCGAAGAAAGATGCCGCTATCAAAGCCGTCGATATGTTAAAAATGGTTGGGATTCCTGAGCCAGAGAAACGATTAAAAATGTATCCTCACGAATTTTCAGGTGGAATGCGTCAGCGTGTCATGATTGCTATTGCCCTAGCTTGTAACCCGAAACTACTCATTGCTGATGAGCCAACAACTGCACTAGATGTAACTGTACAAGCTCAAATTCTTGATTTAATGAAAAAATTACAACAAGAACATGATACAGCCATCATTATGATTACGCACGATTTAGGTGTAGTTTGGGAGCTATGTGACAAAGTAAATGTTATGTATGCAGGTCGTACAGTAGAGTCTACTACAACAAAACAGCTCTATGAAAAACCTTTACATCCCTATACGTGGGGATTATTAGAGTCTCAAATTACAATGGGGACACAAGAGCAACAAAGGCTGCCGGCTATTCCTGGTAGTCCACCAGATTTATCAATGCCACATAGTGGCTGTCACTTCTCAGCACGATGTCCTTTAGCGACAGATATTTGTCGTAGTACTGTGCCTGATTTAGTGGAAGTACAGGACAACCATTTTGTAGCCTGCCATTTACAAGCAAAAGATCAAATTGTCCCTAGGAAGGAGGGAATTTTTAATGCAACAGTACAATGAACTTGTCTTAAAGGTAAGTAATTTAAAAAAGCATTTTCCCATTAAAAGTTCAATTCCTTTTAAAAAACCAACACAATTTGTGAAGGCGGTAGATGGTGTAAGTTTTGAGTTATATAAAGGTGAGACACTGGGGATTGTGGGAGAGTCGGGGTGTGGTAAATCAACGGTTGCCCGTTTAATCAACCAGCTAATTTCACCAACAGAGGGAATAGTTGAATTTAAGGGAACGGATTTAGCAAGCTTAAATTCAAAAGATATCCGCTCTGCTCGAAAATCCATCCAAATGGTTTTCCAAAATCCTTATGCATCACTCGATCCTCGTAAAACGATTGAATATCTTATTGCTGAGCCATTAGTGATCCATGGGATTGGTGATGAGGCATCCCGTAAAAAGCGAGTGGTTGAATTACTTGAAACAGTCGGATTAAGTGCATACCATGCAAAGCGCCATCCACATGAATTTTCTGGTGGACAAAGACAACGTATAAATATTGCTCGGGCTCTTGCACTGAATCCAGATATTGTGGTGTGTGATGAACCTGTTTCCGCATTAGATGTCTCTGTACAGGCTCAAGTTATCAATCTATTAAAAGATTTACAGAAAGAATTCGGCTTAACCTATATTTTTATTTCACATGATTTGAATGTGGTGAACTACATGTGTGATCGTATTGCTGTCATGTATTTAGGAAAAATAGTGGAAATTGGCACATACAAGGAAATTTATGAGAACCCTCAGCATCCTTATACCCAAGCCTTGTTATCGGCCATACCTAAGGAAAATCCTTTTGATAAAAAGGACCGTATTATTTTATCTGGCGATGTTCCAAGCCCGGTTAATCCCCCTAGTGGCTGTGCATTCCATAAGCGTTGTCGTTTTGCTACAGAAAAATGTGCAGAGGTCCAACCGACACTTGATACAGTATCAGCTACACATCAAGTATCGTGTCATTTATTTAAGTCGATACAGCAAGAAGTATCATCAATTTAACGAAAGATAAAATTTATTGAAGCAGAAAAAGGAGCGGACTGATTATGTCATTGAAGCATGTTATTGAATTATACGAGGTAATGGATAGTATTTATGTAAACGGAGACACGATTAAGAAGTATTTACACAATATTGATTCCACAGCAGATGTCAAGGTAAAAACTATTCAAGGCGAAAGCGGCTCAACAGATTTTGTTCGCGTCCTCGTGAAAGGAAAGAATGGCAAATCCTCTGGCGGAAATGCACCTACATTAGGAATTATTGGACGATTAGGTGGTATCGGAGCACGCCCTGAAATGACAGGCTTTGTATCAGATGGAGACGGCGCACTGGCATGTCTGGCAGGAGCAGCAAAAGCTATTGATATGGCCTTAAAGGGTGATCAATTAGAGGGTGACGTTATTTTCTCCACACATATTTGTCCAACAGCTCCAACCTTACCACATGAGCCAGTGCCATTTATGAACTCGCCAGTGGATATTAGTGTCATGAACGAAAATGAAGTAGAAGATATAATGGATGCTATTCTATCAATTGATACAACAAAAGGCAATCAAGTATGTAACCATAAAGGATTTGCGATAACGCCAACTGTCAAAGAAGGTTACATATTAAAAATTAGTGATGATTTATTGCACGTATATACACAATCTGCTGGCATTTCTCCAGTTGTCCTGCCAATCACGATGCAAGACATTACACCATATGGTAATGGTTTATTCCATATCAATAGTATTTTACAACCAGCAGTTGCAACATCTAGCCCTGTTGTAGGTGTAGCGATTACAACTGAATCTGTTGTGGCAGGCTGTGCAACAGGTGCAACCCATGTCACAGATGTAGAAAATGTTGTGCGATTTGTGTTAGAGGTAGCAAAAACTTACGGTGCTAATAAATGCTCTTTCTTTGATGAAACACAATTTACACATATGAAAGGCTTATATGGTAGCATGAGTCATTTACAAACGAAAGGAAACGAGGTACACACACATGAATGATTTACAAGCACTTAAAGCTCAATTAGTAGAGGCAGTTGAAAATCATCAAGATGAATTGATAGCGTTTTGTTCAAAGCTCATTCAAATCCCAAGTGTCAATCCTCCAGGGGATACGACTGAAATAACAGCTTTTATCGAAAACTATTTAAATGATGTAGGCATTACTTATCAAAAATATGAAGCTGCTGATAAAATGTTTAATTTAGTAGCTTCTATTGGAAATGGGGAAGGAAAAGAACTCGTTTATTGTGGCCATACCGATGTTGTTCCTGTCGGTGATCTATCAAAATGGGATTTTGATCCATTTTCAGGAGAAGTGAAGGATGGCTGGATGCTTGGACGTGGGGCGAGTGATATGAAAGCCGGTTTAGCAGGTATTATTTTTGCAACAAAGTTATTAAAGAAACTGAACATTGAACTACCAGGGAAATTAACTTTGGCGATCGTACCAGATGAAGAAACTGGCGGTGAATTTGGTGTTCCTTGGCTGTTAGAGCGAGGCTATGTGCAGGGAGATGGTTGTTTAATCGCTGAGCCCTCTTCACCTCTAAACCCAACTATTGGACAAAAAGGATCTTACTGGTTTGAATTAGAGGTGCGTGGGGAACCTGGTCATGGAAGCCTATCACCATTGGCTGGACGAAATGCCATTGTTGATGCAATCCGAGCTATACAAGAGATTCGTACACTATGGGATGTAGAAATCACAATTCCTGAAGAGGTACAGCCACTTATCGAGGTATCAAAAAAATACATGCGTGAAGTGGAGAAAGATCGCTTGAAATATCAAGAAGTTTTAGAGAAAATTACTGTAAATATTGGTACAATTGAGGGAGGTACGAAGTCAAACGTAATCCCAGATTACTGTAAGGTTCAGGTCGATTGTCGTTTACCATTTGGTATTACACAAGAAGAAGTAACAGAAATCTTGACAACTAAACTAGATGGCTTGGCTATCGATTATTCAATCCAACGTTTTGGCTTTAAAAGCGTAGCCAATTATACGCCTGCTGAAAATCCTGTATGCCAATCGATAGTGGAAAATATATCATATGTTACAGGGCAAGAGGCATATGGTGTCATGCAATGGGCAAGCAGTGACGCTCGTCATTTCAGACAATATGATATTCCTGTATTGCAATACGGCCCAGCTTATTTACCAAGTATTCATGGTTATAATGAAAAAGTGCGTGTTGAGGATATCGTACGCTGTGCAAAAGTTTATATAACTGCTGCTGTTGATTTCCTATATCAAAAGTAAGAGATTAGCTACTCTCTTACTTTTGATAAAGTGATATCAGGTGCTGACGGCTGCTAAATCTGTCGATTATTTCCCCCTTAAGAGAGAGATTTGCAGCCGTTTGTACAGATAAATAGTTCAGAAGGATGAGAGATATGCTAAAGACATTAAATTTATCAATTGCGGTTTTAAAAATGTTTACAAAGGAAAAGCCCACATGGGGTGGTCGAGAGTTAGCACTGGCGATGAACATGAATCATACAAATTTATATCGCATTCTTGAAACCTTCGAAAATAATGGGTTTATAACAAAAGATCCTATAACAAAAAAATATTCTCTTGGTATTGCATTATGGGAAATAGGTATGAATATGTATGATTCATTAAACATAGATCAGCTATGTATGCCAGTTCTTGAGAAATTAAAGGATGTCACTGGTGAAACAGCTATTTTTACCGTACTGAATGGACTGGAAGCGTTAACATTACTGAAAGCAGAGCCTGTAAATAAGGTGAAGTTTACAGTTTCAAGAGGAAGTAGATCGCCACTGTATGTAGGAGCATCTTACCGTTCAATGCTTGCTTTTTTAAATGAAGAGCAAATTGCAAAGGTCATAGATGAACCATTAACAGCTTATACAAATAATACGATGACAGATGCCACAGAAATAAGGGCAGAGCTAGAAAAAATTAGAACATGTGGCTATGCACTTAGTAACAGTGAGTATTCGGTCGATGTATTGGCGCTAGCTATGCCTATATTTAATAGTGAGGAACAGGTCGTAGCGTCTATTACCGTTTCTGGACCAATTTATCGTTTTACAGAGCAACGTGTTCCTGATTTTTTGGGACCTTTAACGGAAGCTAGAAATGAAATAGAAGGAATTATTCGTAGATATCATTTGAATTTTAATTAAGGAGCCCTATTATGCATCATTTACATGATATTGCACTAAATGTTTTAAAAGGCAATTTAAATGTTCAATCTTCTGAGTCACTATTAATTTTGACAGATAGCCACAAACAAGACATCGCGAAAATTTTTTATGAAGCTGGACTGTCAATTACTGCAAATACAATGTTCATGGTGATGCCCCTGTTAGAGAAATCTGGGCAGGAACCAATCCATGCAGTTTCTGAGCTTATGGCAAATGCCGATGTTACACTGTGTATTACCTCCCACTCCCTAACACATACACTGGCTCGTAAACATGCCTGTGAAAAGGGTGGACGTGTAGCAACAATGCCAGGGGTAACATTGGAGATGCTGGAGCAAGGTGCCCTTCATGCAGATGCACAGGAGATCGAAGCTACGGTAGAAAAATATGTCCTTTTACTTAATACGACAAAAGATATTCGTATTGTCAAGGATGGTCATGAGCTGACGTTTAGTGTAGACGGCCGTTTCGGAATTCGGTCCACAGGGGTTATTCGTCAACCTGGTGAGTACGGGAATATTCCTTCAGGAGAATCGTATATTGCACCAATAGAAACATCTGCGAATGGAGAGATATTAGTAGATGGCTCTATTGCTAATATTGGTGTCTTAAAGGAGCCATTATTATTAAAAATAAAGAATGGTCGCTTAGAAGAAGCAATCGGTCCTGATGGTCCACGACTACTGGCATTACTTGGTGAAGGCAATGGTAGAGTCATTGCAGAGTTTGGCATCGGAGCCAATAAAAGTGCTATCCTATGTGGCAATGTATTAGAGGATGAGAAGGTGTATGGGACCATCCATATCGCTTTTGGCAGTAATGCGCCATTTGGTGGAGCCAATGCATCAGATGTTCATATTGATTGTGTTGTGAAAAGTCCTATCGTCTATTTTGACGGTCAGCAAGTAATCTAAAGAAAAGCGTGTCTTCCTATGAAGCACGCTTTTTTTCATGCTTTACAAGACTGTAGCTTAGGGTTGCTTGTCATTGTAGGTTTACAATATAGTTAATATAGATAGGAATAGGAATGATGATTAAATTCCGTCCATAAAATAGAAGTAATGATAAAGAAAGTAACTTTTGTTTTGCAACAAGAAAGAACGTGAGGTTGAAGAGATGTTAACATTTACAGATTTACATGGCCTACAAGTAGATTTGAGTTTTACAAGAGGCGAATTTAAAGTAGAACCTAAACACGTCCTTGTCCTTTTAAAGCATGAAAATAAATGGTTATGTACTGTCCATAAACGACGTGGTGTAGAAGTGCCAGGAGGGAAATTAGAAGAAGGGGAAACCTTAGAGGAGGCGGCGATTCGAGAAGTTTTTGAAGAGACGGGTGTTCATGTGAAAAATCTTCAATGGTTTGCAGAGTATGCAGTGTATGATGAAATCGTTTTTTGTAAATCCGTTTTCACTGCACAATTTTTGGCGCAAGAGGATATAGAATTTGATTTAGAAACGTCAGGCATGCTTTGGTTAACGGATGAAGAATTTGCTCAGCATCCTAACTTGAGTTTTCACATGAAGGATGAGGGGATGAAGAAAATGCTGGAGGAGCTGAAACATCGTGACACACAATGGTGATATTATCGAAAAACGCCCCTATCCTTCACCAAATCCAGCTATCCGTTTAACGGAAATAACCTATCTTTCACAGGGCTTACGTATAAAAGGACTATTAGCAGAGCCAAAGACTGAAGGTACATATGATGGCTTTTTATATTTAAGAGGCGGCATGCAAAGCATAGGGATGGTAAGACCCTCTCGTATTGCACAATTTGCGGCGCAGGGCTTTATCGTATTTGCCCCATATTATCGTGGGAATCGTGGGGGAGAGGGACGTGACGAGTTTGCAGGGGCAGACCGTTACGATGCGGTCTATGCCGTAGATGTACTCAAACAATTCTGCAATGACAATATCCATGTTTTTGGTTTTTCACGAGGTGGTATTATGGCTCTGTGGACAGCTATTTTAAGAAGGGATATTACTTCTGTTGTAACATGGGCAGGTGTTTCTGATGCAACGGCCACTTATTGGGAACGTACAGATATGCGCAGAATGATGAAGCGCGTTATTGGAGGAACACCTAATCGTGTGCCAGAAGCGTATGATGCAAGAACACCTCTTTTTGAGATAGAGCGTATAACAGCTCCCGTTCTTATCATTCATGGCTATCGTGATGAAAATGTGGATATTGAACATGCCAGACAATTGGCATTTTTTTTAGAGGAAGCAAATAAATCATTCGAAACTTGGTATGATCTTAACTATGCACATCAATATCCACCAGCAAAAAATCGTGAAACTGTCCGTGCTCTTTGCAAGTGGATGAAACAACAATAAAGCATAGAGAAAACAAAAAGACAAAGGGAACGAATAAATTGTTCCCTTTGTCTTTTATATAGACGTTATTTTAATGGACCACCAAGTGTAGTGATGGCTTCAGAAACGTTTGAGAATTTCTTGAAGTTTTCGTTGAATAAGCCTGCAAGCTCAGCAGCTTTTGCATCGTATGCAGCTTTATCTGCCCATGCTTCACGAGGGTTTAATACTTCTGAAGGTACACCTTCAACCGCTGTTGGAATGTGTAAACCAAACACAGCATCTTGTGTCGTTTCAACATCTGCTAATTTACCATCGATTGCTGCACGAACCATTGTACGTGTGTAAGAAAGTTTCATACGGCTACCTGTGCCATATTCGCCACCAGTCCAACCAGTGTTTACTAAGTATACCTGTGCACCGTGCTCGTCAATTTTTTGTCCTAACATTTCTGCGTATACTGTTGCAGGAAGTGGAAGGAATGGAGACCCGAAGCAAGTAGAGAATACTGGTTCTGGCTCAGTCACACCACGTTCAGTTCCAGCAAGTTTAGAAGTAAACCCGCTTAGGAAGTGATACATCGCTTGTTCTTTTGTTAATTTACTGATTGGAGGTAACACGCCAAATGCATCAGCTGTTAGGAAGATGATTGTTTTTGGATGACCTGCAACAGAAGGATCAACGATATTTTCAATGTATTGGATTGGATAAGCTACACGTGTATTTTCTGTTAGTGAACCATCATCATAGTCACAAATACGAGTTTCTGGATCAACAGCTACGTTTTCTAATACAGAGCCGAAGCGGATTGCATTGTAGATTTCTGGTTCTTTTTCAGCAGAAAGGTTGATTGTTTTTGCATAGCAACCACCCTCAATGTTGAATACACCATTATCAGACCAACCGTGTTCATCGTCACCGATTAGCTTACGATCAGGATCAGCTGATAACGTCGTTTTACCAGTACCAGATAGACCGAAGAATAACGCTACATCGCCAGCTTCACCAACGTTTGCTGAGCAGTGCATTGAAAGAATACCTTGTTGTGGTAATAAGTAGTTCATGATACCAAAGATAGATTTTTTCATTTCACCAGCATATTCTGTACCACCAATTAAAATAATTTTCTTTTCAAGTGATACGATGATGAATGTTTCAGAAGCAGTACCATCAACCGCAGGATCTGCTTTAAAGTTAGGAGCTGAGATGACAGTGAAGTCGGCAACATGAGAAGCTAATTCATCTGCTGTTGGACGGATAAATAATTGATGAGCAAAAAGATTGTGCCATGCGTATTCATTGATAACTTGAATGCTTAATTGTGAGTCTTTGTCAGCACCTGCAAAGCCTTTGAATACGAATAACTCGTCACGTTCTTTTAAATATTTTATTACTTTTACATATAGGTTATCGAACACTTCAGAAGAAATCGGTTGGTTGACTTTACCCCAGTCAATTTGATCTTTTGTGCTTTCTTCTTCTACCGTATATTTATCTTTAGGTGAACGACCAGTGTATTTGCCAGTTTCTGCACGAACTGCGCCATCTACTGTTAACATTGCTTCACCACGAGATGTAGCTTTTTCTGCTAATTGTGGTACTGAAAGTTGAACATTAATGTTACCGCCGTTTAATAATTCCTTCAGTTCGTTTGCAATTTCTACTGAATTCATCGATTAAATACCATCCTTTTTTATAGTATTCCCTTGATTTAGAGGGATTTTTTCTTAATTTCAAAAATAGTATAACACAATTGCTTAAATAATCTATACTAATTAAGAAATTATTTTAGAGTTTTTACCACTTTTCAATAAACTGACAAAAAATAATGTTTTTCGAGTAGAATACCATCAATCCTACTGTAATTAGGCACGAAAATTGAGCCACACATATGTTACCACAAGTAGCTAGGTATGTTGTAGGGATTAATTTGCTTCTATTTACATCATCATCCAAGTATGAAAAGTTTTTGTGTAATAAGTTCTTTCCTTTCTATACAGTAATACATAAGAAAATATTTGACAATGTTCGACCTTTTCAGTAACATGAGATTGAACGGATACTCTTATCCCGAGCTGGTGGAGGGTCAGGCCCTGTGAAACCCGGCAACCTGCATGAACTATTTCACGACATGCGTTGGTGCCAACCTGATGCAAGGGAACATCCCTTGAACGATAAGAGTGAAAGGTTACGCAGTCATTATTCCTTTCCTCATGTAAAGTAACGTGAGAAAAGGATTTTTTTATTGTTAAAAATCAATATAAAGGTAAGTATATGTAGTTCTTTCCTTATTATAATGACGGATCTTTCGAAATCCTCGTGTTAAAAGCAGCAGTAACGGCTTGAGAGTTCAATCCTTAGGAGCGGACTTGACATGGGTAATGAGTACCGTATTCATACACAACTACTTATTGTAAGAGTATTTAGGAGGAAAACCAAATGACAAACCGTCGACTGTTTACATCAGAGAGTGTAACAGAAGGACATCCAGATAAGATTTGTGACCAAATCTCGGATGCCATTTTAGATGCTATTTTAGCAGAAGATCCAAATGCACGTGTAGCGTGTGAAACAACTGTAACAACAGGATTAGTATTAGTAGCAGGAGAAATTACTACTTCTACTTATGTGGATATTAAAGGTATTGTTCGTGACACTGTAGCTGAAATTGGCTATACACGAGGTAAATATGGCTTTGATGCTGAGAACTTAGCGGTGCTTGTGGCAATTGGTGAACAATCACCTGATATTGCTCAAGGTGTTGATCAGGCATTAGAGGCACGTGAAGGCTCTATGACAGATGCTGATATAGAAGCAATTGGTGCTGGTGACCAAGGCTTAATGTTTGGCTATGCATGTAATGAAACACCAGAGCTAATGCCATTACCAATTAGCTTGGCTCACAAATTAGCACGCCGTTTAACAGAAGTACGTAAATCAGGTGAACTTGCCTATTTACGTCCTGATGGTAAAACGCAAGTAACGATTGAATATGATGACAATAATGTACCGGTTCGCGTGGATACAATTGTTATTTCAACACAGCATGATGAAGAAGCAACACTTGAACAAATTCAAGCAGATTTAAAAGAATTTGTTATTGCACCAGTTGTACCGAGTGAATTATTAGATGCTAATACGAAATACTTCATCAATCCAACTGGCCGTTTTGTAATTGGTGGGCCAAAAGGTGATGCTGGATTAACAGGACGTAAAATCATTGTTGATACATACGGTGGTTATGCACGTCACGGTGGTGGTGCCTTCTCAGGTAAGGATGCTACCAAGGTAGACCGTTCGGCGGCATATGCAGCACGTTATGTAGCGAAAAACATCGTAGCAGCTGGCTTAGCAGAGCGTGCTGAAGTGCAACTTGCCTATGCGATTGGCGTTGCTCAGCCTGTTTCCATTGCTGTCGATACATTTGGCACAGGTAGAGTGAAAGAAAGCGAGATCGTTGAATGGGTACGCGAGCTATTCGATTTACGCCCAGCAGGTATCATTAAAATGCTTGATCTTCGTCGTCCAATTTATAAACAAACTGCTGCGTATGGACATTTTGGTCGTACAGATTTAAATGTACCATGGGAGCAAATTGATAAAGCAGACGCGCTACGAGAAAAAGCACGTTTATAAACTATTGAACTAAAGTAATGAAGTCATTAGAAAATTATTCTGATGTATTAATAAGCAAAGGGGCAACATTGCTCCTTTTGTTTTTTTTACAAAAATACCTCGCTAGGATTCGTGAACATATTCGGTACACGAAAACGCGAGGGATTTTTTCGTTAGTATTGATTTTTTGTGTAGGTTATTTATTTCTGAAGTGATTTATAATATTGACCTTTTTCTGCGTATTCTCGTACGATGCGTTCCATATCCTCTTTATCTTCAGCATTTAATTCTCGGACAACTTTTGCTGGACGACCTAATGCTAAACTATTTGGAGGAATGACTTTACCAGGAGGTACTAGGCTTCCAGCTCCAATAAATGCACCTTCTCCAATCTCAGCTCCGTCTAAAATAATGGATCCCATACCAATTAAGGCATTTTTGCGAATTGTACAACTATGTAAAGTGACTTGGTGTCCAACTGTTACCTCATCTTCAATAATGAGCGGATATTTTGGGCTTTGGTGTAAGCAGCAAAGATCCTGGATACTGACACGTTTACCAATAATCGTTGGGGAAACATCACCACGAATAACCGTATTAAACCAAATAGTTGTTTCGGCGCCAATTATTACGTCGCCCGTAACAGTTGCGTAATCAGCAATGAAAACAGACGGATCGATCTTTGGCGTTTTATCTTTAAATGGATAAATCATGAAAATCGCCTCTTTTCTTTCTATAATGTAGTATTATCGTATCAAATACGCAACTTTATGGAAATATAAAATTAAAATGTGCTATTTATTTCGATATAATCAAAGTGTAATCATTTTTTAGGAGGACTATGTAATGTGGAAATGGGAAGCTGATGGACAAGCAAAAGCTGTGATTGCTATTCTTCATGGTGCTTATGAAAATCACCGTTGGTATGCATGGCTGATAGAGAAATTAAGATTAGAAGGCTTCCACATAGTCATGGGAGATTTACCGAATCATGGAGGTAATGCAAGGTTTGCTCGAGTCCATGATGAAGACTTCAAATTGTACAATAAGTATACAAGAAACCTGATTGAAAATGCTTTTTCATATAATTTACCAACCTTTGTAATAGGGCATGGACTAGGTGCAACATTAATCCTCCATACACTGCAAAAGAGACAATATGAATGTGCAGGCATTATTTTAACATCACCTTGGTTGCAACTAAAGCTATTACCAGGTAAATTAACAAATGCTTTAACAAGTCTAAGTGCGTTAACAGCCAATGTTAAGTTGACACATGATATTACATTAGAGAAATTAACGCGTAGTGTTGAAGGCAGAGAAGAAATGAAAGATGATGTACCCCTCATGTCTGTTGTTTCTGTGAAATGGTATCGAGAACTTCAGCAGATGATGAAAAATTTAGTGATGCTGCCTAAAGGTGAAATGCCTAATATGCCTATGCTAATTATGACAGCTGAGAAGGATAAAATTACGGACACTCGCCAAACTCGAAATTGGCTTCATCAACAGGAATTCACGGAATTTCAGTTTAAAGAATGGGCAAATTGTTATCATAATTTATTTCATGAGGGAGAGCGCGAAGAGATTTTTATGTATATACGAGATTTTATTAATAATGCTCTTCGAAGAATTGGTTATATAATTAAATAGGTTTATACCCTTCCATTTACTAGGTTACTTACTTAAATATTGTTACTTAAAAATAATATTGTAATTTTCAGAAAAGTGTAATACTATAATGACTTAAAGTAAGGTAATTCAAATTGGAGGGGTAAAATGGATGTAATTGTAGAGAAGTTGAATGGTATTTTATGGGGACCATGGTTTATTTATGGCATCTTATTAATTGGGTTATTTTTCTCAATTATTACAAGGTTCCTACAAGTAAGGCACATTAAAGATATGTTTGTTTTAATGTTTAAAGGGGAGAAGTCAGAAAAGGGAATATCTTCATTCCAAGCAATGTCTATCGCATTATCAGGACGTGTAGGTACAGGTAATATTGCTGGTACTGCGACAGCGATTGGAATGGGAGGACCTGGTGCTGTCTTTTGGATGTGGGCAATCGCTTTCATAGGTGCGGCTACCGCGTATGTAGAGTCAACATTAGCTCAAATCTATAAAGAAGAGAAAGATACAGAATATCGTGGTGGACCAGCCTTTTACATAGAAAAAGGAATGGGCCAAAAATGGTTTGCAGTTATTTTTGCTGTGGCGGCTTTAATAGCAATGTTAATTTTGATGCCTGGTGTGCAGTCGAATGCCATCGCAGGTGCTGTTGAAAACGCTTTCGGTTTGGAAACATGGATCACAGGACTTATTATTGTTGTTTTATTAGGTGCTATTATCATCGGGGGTGTTAAATCAATCGCAAATGCTGCCCAGATTATTGTACCGTTTATGGCATTAGCCTATATCATTATGGCCATTATCATTATTTTTATGAATATTTCACAAGTACCAACGGTTATCGGATTAATTTTTTCTAGTGCATTTGGGGCTCAAGAAATTTTTGGAGGCATTATTGGTTCAGCGATTGCATGGGGTGTTAAACGTGGAATTTACTCTAATGAGGCTGGTCAAGGAACTGGTGCTCACCCTGCGGCAGCTGCGGAAGTATCACATCCTGCTAAGCAAGGAATTGTACAAGCGGCGTCTGTTTATATTGATACATTATTAATTTGTTCTGCTACGGCATTTATGATTTTATTTACAGGTATGTACAATGTACAAGATGAAAAGGCAGCTGAGGGAGCAGATCCATTTATCCATATTGGAGAATTTAATAGTGGTGGATTAGCAGGCGATGAGCAAATGACTTTTGCGAAAAGTATTGAAGCAGGAGCTGCGTATACACAATATGCAGTTGACTCATCATTACCTGGCTTTGGTGCTCCATTTGTAGCCATTGCGTTATTCTTCTTTGCCTTTACAACAATCATGGCTTACTACTATATTGCAGAGACAAATGTCGCTTACTTATTTAGAGGTAGCACAGAAAAGGTATTCATTTGGATTGCGAAAATTGCCATTTTAGTTGCAGCCTTTTATGGTACAATCCGTACGTCTGGTCTAGCATGGGCAATGGGAGATGTAGGTCTTGGTTTGATGGTTTGGATTAACGTTATAGCTATTTTAATTATCATGAAACCAGCTATTGTCGCATTAAAAGATTACGAGAAACAGAAAAAAGAAGGAAAAGACCCAGTCTTTGATCCTCGTAAACTAGGAATTAAAGGTGCAGATTTCTGGGTTGACTATAATGAAAAACGCAATAACAAGTAGATAAAGAGCAAGGCGATCAGCTAGTTTGATAGAAACTACTGATCGCCTTTTAGCATGTAATCATTGAATAGGATATTCTTTCATTTTCTCTAATGCAATGACGAAGGGTGGATCATTTTGTTGATTCAGAAATGCGTATTTTAAGACATGAACATATTTTTGTGGCAGTTGGCTTACATAATCAATGACCTTATCACGCTCTTCTTTTCCACCTGGATGACCATGATAAATAACAAGAACAATCAAACCGCCCACTTTTAAGAGCTTTAATATATTCTCAATGGCTTGGATTGTTGTATTAGGTCTTGTAATAATATCATGGTTGCTACCAGGTAAATAGCCGAGATTGAAGATTGCCGCAGTTACTGGCTTGTGTACAAACTGTGTAACTTCTTCATGCCCTTTATTTAAAACGAGTGCTCGATGTTCTAAACCATGATCTAAAAGTCGGAGGAGTGTCGCGTCAACCGCCTCTTTTTGGACATCAAAGGCATAAACTTGCCCTTCATCCCCAACAAGCTGTGCCAGAAACAATGTGTCATGGCCGTTTCCAGCAGTTGCATCAACAACTGTATCTCCCTCTTTTATATTATCTTTTAATAACTGCTGGGCATATTGTAAAACGCGTTGTAGTATCATTTCATAACCTCTGCCTTATACAACTTCCCTTGCCAACTACCACGACGTTCAAGCTCAGCATCAATGCCATTCAGTACTTCCCATTTATTAACACTCCACATGGGTCCAATCATTAAATCAATCGGTCCATCACCTGTAATACGATGAATGACCATCTCTGGTGGTAAAATTTCTAATTGGTCTGCTACTAGTTTTGTATACACATCTTGATCTAAAAACTCTAGCATACCTTTTTCATATTGCTTCACCATAGGCGTTCCTTTTAATAGATGAAGTAAGTGGATTTTAATGCCTTGGACATCTAATTGTGCAACTGCTCGTGCCGTTTCCATCATCATGTCATAGTCTTCGAGAGGCAATCCGTTAATGATATGTGAGCAAACACGAATGCCATGCTTACGCAATTTTTCAACGCCTTCCACATACGTTGCATAATCATGGGCACGATTAATAAGATTAGCCGTTTTCTCATGCACCGTTTGTAGACCGAGCTCAATCCATAAATACGTCCGCTCATTTAGCTCTGCTAAATATTCGACAACATCATCGGGTAAACAGTCAGGACGAGTAGCAATAGAAAGACCTACTACACCTTCTTGCGCTAAAGCGGCTTCAAATTTTTCTTTTAAAACTGGTAAAGGGGCATGTGTATTTGTGTAGGCTTGGAAATAGGCCATGTATTTGCCATCCTTCCATTTCTGGTGCATTTTGTCTCGGATTTCAGCAAATTGAACATCAATTGGATCTACCTTATTACCAGCAAAATCACCAGAACCTGCAGCACTGCAAAATGTACAGCCACCGAAAGCAACTGTGCCGTCACGGTTAGGGCAATCAAATCCTGCATCTAATGCCACTTTAAATACTTTATGACCAAATTGGTCACGTAAATAGCGATTCCATGTATAGTATCTTTTCCCCTCTGAAGGAAAAGGAAAATTCGTCTCTGTCATTTATTTCACTCCTCTAACGCTCTATTCTATCATGTGCATTTCGTTCCGTCATGGGGTAAGGGTAATATCATGATTTGGATAAAGAAAAATGGAAAGGAACAAAACTAAATACGATTGAAAATAGGATAGAAGTCTTGTAAAAAAGGTAAAATTATTTTCCTTGTACTTTTAAGTATTTCAGCATACACTAACTATTTAGAGAAGCGAAATAATGGAGGTCATCCTATGCCAAAACGTGTTTGGTTTTTAATTATCGGAATGCTTGTGAACACAACAGGCAACTCTTTTTTATGGCCTTTGAATGCCATTTATATGCATGATTATTTAGGCAAATCTTTAGCTATGGCTGGTTTTGTCTTAATGCTGAATTCTGCTGCTGGAGTATTAGGTAATCTATTAGGTGGTTACTTATTTGATAGAATTGGTGGCTATAAAGCTATTATGCTTGGTATCCTGTTAACGATTGCTTCATTAATTGGCTTAACAATTTGGCACGGTTGGCCACATTATGTGTGGTTTTTAACGATACTAGGCTTTAGTGGGGGCATTGTTTTCCCAGGTATGTTTGCCTTAGCTGGGGCTGCCTGGCCAGAAGGTGGACGTAAGGCTTTTAATACTATCTATTTAGCACAAAATGTCGGTGTTGCCGTAGGTCCCGCCCTTGCCGGTATAGTGGCAGATTATCAATTTGACTATGTGTTTAAAGTGAATTTAGGTATGTATATTTTATTCTTTTTCATTGCCTTATTTACATTTAAGCGTTTGGAGGCGGGCAGTATTGCACCTAAAAATGTCTTGAGCGAAAGTAAACGAATTGTAAACAAGGCACCTTTCTATGCTTTGTTAATAATTAGTGCATCCTCCGTTTTATGCTGGCTAGCATATTCTCAATGGAGTGCAACCATTTCATCTTATACACAAGATTTAGGATTGGGATTAAAGCAATATAGCCTACTTTGGACAATCAACGGTCTTCTAATTGTCATTGGGCAACCACTCATTGCACCGCTCGTAAAGCGGTGGGAACACAATTTAAAGCGTCAGTTAGTATTTGGTGTAACGCTGATTGCACTTTCCTTTGGTATTATTGCCTTTGCAAACGATTTTAAAATGTTTGGAGCAGCGATGCTTGTCTTAACATTTGGCGAAATGTTTTATACGCCAGCATTACCAACAATTGCTAATCAACTGGCACCAAAAGGTCGACAAGGATTCTATCAAGGGATTATCAATAGTGCTGCTACTGGAGGACGGATGATTGGTCCACTATTTGGTGGTATTATGGTAGATCAATTTGGCATGATTCCTCTCGTTTTAACATTGGTGGTCATCGTACTATTGGCGATTATTCCATGTTTAACATACGATTATCCTTTAAAGAAGAACAAAATAGTAGCAGATTAATAATGTCGCACTGAAAAGAGCAAAAACGAGTGTTAAGCACTTGTTTTTGTTCTTTTTTTAATAGTAGATATTGAAAAAATGTTGTGACAGGATTACAATCATACATATTCAAATATTTGAATATGTAGTTATATGGAGGGGTTTTTTATGGACGAGGGCTTACAACAGTTTAAAGCGGATTTTTTCAAAGCATTAGCACATCCGTTACGCATCAGAATACTTGAACTCCTTGTAGATGGACAGAAAAGTGTCAATGAGATTCAAGATTGCTTAGAGAAAGAGGGTTCTGCCGTTTCTCAGCAATTAAGTGTATTGCGTGCTAAAAATATTGTTTATGGCGTGAAGGAAGGAAAAAAAGTTTATTATTCTTTAAGTGACCCAATGATTGGTGCATTACTTGGGGTGGCAAAGGATATTTTTAATAACCATTTGGTTAATACCATTTCGAGATTAGAGGAAATGACAAGTAATGAAGGTGACGAAGAGAATAAGTAAATCAATGATGATGAAAAATTGGGCTTTGCTTATTATTTCGAAGGGAAGATTTATCTATGAAGTCACTGTTTACAGGACGCTTTGAAGGATATTCAGTTCAACATGTAAAGAAGGATTTATTGTCAGGGGTTATTGTGGGAATCGTTGCTATTCCACTTGCCATGTCCTTTGCCATAGCATCGGGTGTGAAACCTGAATATGGGATTTATACGGCTTGCATTGCAGGTATTCTTATTTCTCTCTTTGGAGGTTCTAAATATCAAATAGGTGGGCCTACGGGGGCGTTTGTGCCAATTCTATTGGGGATTGTTCTTACCTATGGCTATGAAGATTTATTACTTGCGGGTTTAATGGCAGGGGTATTGCTTTGTGTCATGGGCTTTTTTAAGTTAGGGACTCTAATTAAGTTTATTCCACGTCCTGTAACAGTTGGTTTTACAGCAGGGATAGCAGTGATTATTTTTACAGGTCAAATCGCTAACTTTCTAGGGCTCACAAATGTTAAAAGGCATGAATATTTTATCGCCAACATACAGGAAATCATTAAGCAGCTTGGTACGACAAATACGTATAGTATTCTTACTGCTGTCGTATGCTTGGCAACAATAATGATAACTCCAAAGTTTTTTCCAAAGGTTCCAGGAGCATTAGCGGGTATCGTTGTCTCTACACTTATGGCAACTTTCTTCTTTTCAGGACAAGTTGCTACCATTGCAACGGCTTATGGGCAAATTCCTAATACATTACCTCATTTCGCCTTACCAAACATCACGCTCGAACGATTACAACAACTTATTGGCCCAGCGTTTGTCATTGCAATGCTAGGTGGTATTGAGTCTCTATTATCGGCAGTTGTGGCGGATGGGATGACAAATAGTAAGCATAACAGTAATCGTGAGTTAATTGGTCAGGGGATTGCTAATATTGTGACGCCTTTATTCGGTGGTATTCCAGCAACAGGCGCCATTGCACGCACAGCGACCAATATCAAAACAGGCGCAGTATCTCCTATGTCGGGTATCATTCATGGTGTGTTTGTTTTAATCACATTATTGTTATTAGCTCCATATGCATCTCATATTCCGTTAGCAAGCATGGCTCCGGTATTGATGGTCGTAGCTTGGAATATGAGTGAACGACATCATTTTTCACATATCGCAAAATTAAAATCAGGCGACTCACTGGTATTATTGATTACCTTTTTATTAACGGTATTCACTAGTCTTACATTAGCAGTTGAGGTAGGGCTTGTGCTGGCTGTGCTATTATTTGCGAAACGCATGAGTGAAAAGCTTGTTGTTACAAAAGTACTTCCAGATCATTCAAATAAAAGTGAAAAGGTACAGCCACATGTAGTGCATCAGCAGCATGATTGCCCGCAAATTAGTATGTACACAATTGAAGGGCCGTTGTTTTTTGGTGCTGCACAAATGTTTGAACAAACGATTGAAAGTACTTTGCATCAGCAACCAAGAGTTTTGATATTACGGATGGGGAAAGTGCCCTTTATGGATTCTACTGGAGAAGCATATTTTAGCAATATCATTGAAAATTATACAGCACAGGGCGGTACTATTTTGGTAACGGGTGTGCAAGGAGATTTAAAGGATGCTCTTCAGCACAATGGACTTTACGATAAAATAGGCGCGCAGCATTTTTTTCAGCATACTGGAGAAGCGATTACAAAAGCTTTCCATTATTTAAACGTCAATCAATGTATTGGTTGTCAGCACTTTGCTTTTCATGAATGTCAGGATTTATCAAAGTCTAAGGAAGAAAAGGATTTAATTGTTCAGTAATGGGTAAGCTGTAAACAAAGGCTTGTGCTTTTCAATACTTTCCATTAGAATAAATGCAATATCATGTAAAGACTGTGATGAGGAATAGTAGATTTGTGGTTCTTTTTAGAGAGCTAGCGGTTGGTGGGAGCTAGTAAGAATGCAAGTTGAACTCGCCTTCTGAGTCTACCCGCGTGAAACAGCGTGTGTCGTTTCTTCCGCGTTAAGGAAGCTTGAGCCGAGTGTAATCACTAATTTGGGTGGTACCGCGGGAGTACAAATTCTCTCGTCCCTTCTATAAGAAAGGGGCGAGTTTTTTTATTTTTTAAATATTTTGTCAATTATGATGGAGAGCAGCACGATCAATCGAAGGAGGAAAAAAAATGAGTTTTAATCATGAACAAATTGAAAAAAAGTGGCAGCAATATTGGGCTGATAACAAAACATTTAAAACTGAAAATGAAACAGCGAAGCCTAAATTCTTTGCTTTAGATATGTTCCCTTATCCATCTGGCGCAGGACTACATGTAGGCCATCCAGAGGGGTATACGGCAACTGATATTCTATCACGCTTTAAACGTATGCAAGGCTATAATGTACTTCATCCAATGGGCTGGGATGCTTTTGGTTTACCAGCTGAGCAATATGCACTTGATACAGGGAATGATCCAGCTGAATTTACAGCTAAAAATATTGCGACATTTAAACGTCAAATTCAAGAGCTAGGCTTCAGCTATGATTGGGATCGCGAAATTAACACAACTGATCCAGAGTATTATAAATGGACACAATGGATTTTTATCCAGCTTTATAAGAAAGGTTTAGCTTATGTAGATGAAGTAGCTGTTAACTGGTGTCCAGCACTTGGCACGGTATTAGCTAACGAAGAAGTAATTGATGGGAAATCAGAGCGTGGTGGTCATCCAGTAGAACGCAGACCAATGAAGCAGTGGATGCTTAAAATTACAGCCTATGCTGATCGTTTAATCGATGACTTAGAAGAAGTTGATTGGCCTGAATCAATTAAAGATATGCAACGCAATTGGATTGGCCGTTCAGAAGGGGCAGAAGTGACATTTGCCATTGACGGTTCTGATCAAAACTTCACAGTTTTCACAACACGTCCTGATACATTGTTTGGTGCTACATACTGTGTGCTTGCACCAGAGCATAAATTAGTGGAACAAATTACAACAGCTGACCAACGCCAAGCTGTTGAGGCTTATTTAGAGAAAGTTAAAATGAAATCTGACCTAGAGCGTACAGATTTAGCGAAAGAAAAAACAGGTGTATTTACAGGTGCTTATGCAGTGAATCCGATAAACGGTAAAAAAGTGCCGATTTGGATTGCTGACTATGTGTTAGTGTCTTATGGTACAGGTGCTATTATGGCGGTGCCAGCACATGATGAACGTGACTATGAATTCGCAACTGAATTTGGCTTAGACATCGTTCCTGTACTTGAAGGTGGAGACATTAGCAAAGAAGCATTTACAGGTGATGGTCAACATATTAACTCTGAATTCCTGAATGGCTTAAATAAAGCAGATGGCATTGCGAAAGCCATTGAATGGTTAGCGGAAAAAGGTGTAGGGGAGAAGAAAATTTCTTATCGTCTACGTGACTGGTTATTCTCCCGTCAGCGTTATTGGGGTGAACCAATTCCAATGATTCATTGGGAAGATGGCACGATTACGCCAGTTCCAGAATCAGAATTACCTTTAATGCTACCAAAAACAGATAATATCCGTCCATCAGGTACTGGTGAATCACCATTAGCAAATATTGAAGAATGGGTAAATGTTGTCGATCCAGAGACAGGTAAAAAAGGGCGTCGTGAAACAAATACAATGCCGCAGTGGGCAGGTTCGAGCTGGTACTTCCTACGCTATATTGACCCTACAAATACTGAGGCGATTGCAGACCCAGAGTTACTAAAACGTTGGTTACCAGTTGATATTTATATTGGTGGTGCGGAGCATGCTGTATTACATTTACTATACGCTCGCTTCTGGCATAAAGTTCTCTATGATTTAGGCGTTGTTCATACAAAAGAGCCATTCCAAAAATTATTTAACCAGGGAATGATTCTAGGTGAAGGTAACGAGAAAATGTCTAAATCTAAGGGCAATGTTGTCAACCCAGATGAAATCATTACGTCACATGGTGCCGATACATTACGTTTATATGAAATGTTCATGGGCCCACTAGAGGCTTCTGTTGCATGGTCTACAAATGGTTTAGATGGAGCACGTCGCTTCTTAGACCGTATCTGGCGTCTATTTGTCAGTGAAGAAGATGGCGCAATTTCAACAAAAATTCAAGTGTCTAACGATCAATCACTTGAAAAATCATACCACCAAACAGTGAAAAAAGTGACAGAGGATTATGAAGGCATCCGCTTTAACACAGCTATTTCACAAATGATGGTCTTTATTAATGATTGCTATAAAGCTGATGTGATTCCAACGACTTATGCTGAAGGCTTTGTGAAAATGCTAGCTCCAATCGCTCCGCATATTGCAGAAGAACTATGGCAACTATTAGGACACGATTCAACTCTTTCATATGAGCAATGGCCAACATATGATGAAGCAAAGCTTGTGGATGATGAAGTAGAAATTGCTGTACAAGTTGCTGGTAAAGTTCGTGCTAAGATTGTCGTAGCAAAAGATGCTTCAAAAGAGGATATTGAAAAAGTAGCACTTGCCGATGAAAAGGTTCAAGAATACATGGCAGGAAAGAGCTTAGTGAAAATCATCGTTATTCCAGGCAAACTTGTCAATATTGTCGTAAAATAAAGAGATATAAAGTAAAAATGTACATTACTAAATTCAATTTTAGTAATGTACATTTTTTAATTTAGAGCTTAAGCAATAAAATAAGGACTGCACCCATCTAACTGAGTGCAGTTCAATAAATAGCTCCTGATACAATTAAATAATCAATCCCACAATAATAGCTGTTAGGATACTTACGAGTGTAGCACCGTACAACAACTTTAGTCCAAATCGAGCAACGACATTCCCTTGCCTTTCATTCAAACCTTTTACAGCTCCCGAAATAATCCCGATTGATGAAAAGTTGGCAAAAGATACGAGGAATACAGAAATAATACCTAATGTACGTTCACTCATGGACTCGGCAACATCGCCAAGGTTAATCATAGCAACAAATTCGTTTGTTACTAATTTGGTTGCCATAATACCGCCAGCAGCCACAGCATCTGCCCATGGGATACCCATTAGGAAAGCGATTGGCGCAAAGATATAGCCTAATATTTCTTGGAAAGATATACCGATAATCATATCGAATAATGAATTGATTAAATCCATTAATGCTACGAAACCAATAAGCATCGCCCCAACAATGATGGCTACTTTAAAGCCATCCATAATATATTCGCCAATCATTTGAAAGAACGCTTGCTTCTGTTCATCTTCAATTGTTAAGATATCTTCTTTTTCATCCACAGTATATGGATTAATGATGGAAACAATAATAAATCCACCAAACAGGTTTAATACAATGGCCGTAACAACATACTTTGGCTCAATCATCGTCATATAAGCTCCAACTACTGACATCGAAACAGTCGACATAGCAGAAGCGCATAATGTATACATACGTTGTGGTGCAATCTTATCTAATTGCTTTTTAACAGTTATGAACACTTCGGATTGGCCTACCATAGCAGAAGCAACAGCATTATAGGATTCCAATTTCCCCATGCCACTTACTTTACTTAAAAATAAACCTACCCATTTCATCAGAAAAGGAAGAATTTTAAAATGCTGCAAGATCCCAATCAGAACAGATATAAAGACGATCGGTAATAAAACTGTTAAAAAGAAGGGTGATTCGCCTTCATTTGCTAAGCCACCAAAAACAAATGATATACCTGCATTTGCATAGGACAATAAGTGATCAAATACTTTGGTGATTCCTTTGATTAGCACATAGCCGACCGTTGTATTAAGTAGTAAAGCTGCCAATAAAAATTGGATGATCAACATAATCACTATATATTTATATTTTATTTCTTTTTTGTTTTTACTCATTAATAAAGCTAAGGCAAAAACAAGTAACAATCCACAAAAGGATATTAAGTATCTCATAAGTTCCTCCATAAGTATCTGTGATATTTTGTCCTGATGTTCCAATTTCAGAAGAACAGCTAAAGATCTTAATTAGTCAGACGTCAGACAAACAATCTCACTATAACAGTTTTTTTGCTAGTTATTCAATAGATAAAAGAAAAAAAGTATGCAACATGGCATACAAATAAATTCATTCTTAAAAATGTAGGTTATTTCATTAGGAGTTACTATTCATAAAAAATACCCTCTTATTGTGTGAGGATTTTTTCTTTTTATGACCTTCATGTTAACGAAACTTTTCGATTTTTTTTGAAACCAACTAAGTTCGGATTACGACTATAGGGTGAATGTTTATAGGAGGTGTTTGGATGAGTGAGCATTTAGTGGCCATTATGGAAGAACACGGAGAATATTGCTTACGAGTGGCTTATCTTTATGTAAAGGATTGGGCGATGGCAGAAGAAATAGTCCAGGATGTCTTTTTTTCTTATTATCTGCAGCAGGATCGCTTTGAACAAAGAGCATCTCTAAAGACCTATTTAGTTAAAATAACTGTACATAAAAGTCATGATTATTTGCGAAGCTGGAAAAATAAACGCCATCAACTGTTGGAAAAATTGCATATTGGAACAAGTAAACGAACACCAGAAACGATGCTATTAGCACAGGATGAACGGACAACATTAACAAATGCTTTATTTGAGTTACCTATTACTTATAGAGAAGTCGTCATCCTTTATTATTATCAGGAATTAAAGGTTAGAGAAATTGCAGATATTCTTACATGTGCAGAAAATACAGTTAAAACCAGATTGCATCGAGCAAGAAAAATGTTACAGGAAAAATTAGCGAATAGTAAGTGGGAGGTGTTAATGAATGACAACTTTTAAAGAGAAATTGGATCAAGAACTTGGCGAAACACCACGATTTACGAAATCCTTACAGGAGGATATTTTACGGCAAGTGCGGCAAACAAAAAAGACAAGACGCTGGTCATATCCTTTGATTATCATAGGCGCGATAGTTATGTTTCTATTGATAATAGAAATCGGTCCATTAGGGCAGATAGAGCAAACGCAACATGCTTCAATTGTTCAATTAGCACAGCAGCAATCAATAAAAAAATATACAATGATTTACAATTCGGATGAGGAGATCTTTAAGGCTGGAAGACCTGGGTGGGTCATTGGACAACGAGTAATGGAGCAAAGTTCAGAAAAAGTGTTATTACAACAACTATTACAGCAAGCTACAGTGACTCAAATGAATGAGCGTACTTTTTTTAGATTACAACGTGATGTCTGGGTAGAATTTGAAAAAGGTCAGGTTATGAAGCTGAAAATGTTCATAAACGACGAGGATATCGGAATTGTTGATTATGACAACAATTCATTTTATAAAGTAGAAAATAAAGATTTGGCCAAGGCTTATTTAGATCTTATTCTCAATGATGATGCTAAATTTGGAATGTCAGGTTTAATCGCTATGCTAGTTATTTTTCTAGCAATCCAAATGCTTGGCGATAAACTAATGAGGAAAATGTTTACTATACCAAAGGAGTATGTCAATAGTCATCATAGACGTGCTGTTTGGGCTATTAAAATTTTGAATACCATGATGCTCATGGTGATCATAATTAAAGGGTGGATTTTATTTACTGTTATCATTGGAGGATATTTAGTTGTCAGCCTTTTCAGCTCTATTTTCATTGACTATTACTATGGTCGAGAGGAAAAAAGACATTATCTTTCCATTAGTTCGGCCATTGTTGGCTTGCTATCACTAATCCTATTTTTATTTTATATCAGTTAAATAACTTATAAACCTGAACCCGAATAATCTCGAGTTCAGGTATTTTTTTCCATTGTTTCAGTCTGAAGCATTAATTGATAAATACTCGAGATCATAAAGCTGGTAGCTAATCCGTAAAGCGTATTAAAGCTTAAACCAACACCAATTCCAATGATGATGGATAGCAGGATGACAAGCCAGCTGTGCTTATGAATTTGGCGATTCGTAAATAAAAGGATTAACAAAAACGGTAGCATGGTAATGTGCAGAAAGGCAAAAGAATAAATAACACCTAAAATCGTTAAATCGATAGATAAGAAACAGGTGAATAAAATAATCATCAGGCCAATCAAATAGAAATAATAGGGTCTTTTCGTCACAAAAAAACGTTTCGTTGCCCGCATGTCTACAAGCAAGGTTGTGACAATGGCTAATAGGACAATGACGAGAAAAGCAAATGTCAGAAAGCCTGGTTGTACTTCATATAAAAATGTAAAAATCAGTACTTGGAATTGGCCAAATGATCCGCTGTATAGGGCAATCATTAAAATTGCCGTAAATGATAGCGTTAATAACGCTAAAATTACACCTGAGGAAAACAGACTGCTACGTACTTTTTTAGGTTTTATAAAGGCAATTAAATACCATGTTGATTTATCAAAAAATACTTGTCCTAAAACGGCTAGTTGAATAATGACATAGAACAGCAGAATTTCGCTATTTTTAAAATAAAATAAATAAGGGTGATATAAGCGAATACCCTCATATACGGTGCTTGCCCCATTTAGTACAAAGTAATAAATAGGGATAAAAATAAGTAATGAAAAAAGAGCAATAATAAATAAAATTTCCAACCATAGTATACTTTTCACTGACATGATGCGGTCAAGAAGTAAGATGCCGATTAAAAAGAAAAAAAGTGTAATAGGGACTGGAATATTTAACATAATTTCAGACAATACACTAATGCTTATTAATTGAATAAGCCAAAGTTCAATACCTGTTAACAAGTAAAATAGACGTATAACCTTTAAATTCATTCCAGATAATTTACGCTGTATGGTAAAGAGCAAAAAGCTTTGTGTATGCTGATTTTGTGTGTAATCGCTCTTATTCAGCAATGAACCAAGTATGATAAATGAAATAGCTGTTGCTAATGTATAACAAATGCCCGCCATAAAACCAAAAGAAATAAGGGCTGAAGGAGAGGACAATAATAAATTACCATTAATCCATCTCGCTAAAAGAATAATGACTCCTGCTGCTGTGCTTAAACTTGCAAATGGAACAAGCAATGAAAACTTCCTTAGCATACTATTAAAGACCTTTACTCATTTTAGAGGATTTATATTGACGTGGTGATTGATTATATTTTTTCTTAAACGCAACACTAAAATAGTGCTGACTATTAAAACCACAGCTCTCAGCAATTGCAGACATACTTGTGTCTAGATTTTCATTGATTTTTTTTACAGCCATTTCTAGGCGATAATTATTAATATATTCATTAATGCCAATAGACTGCTCCTCCAAAAATTTACGACTTAAATAGCTTGGATTCAAATGAATTTTTTCAGCAATAATATTGAGACTCAGTTTTTCATAATAGTTTTCATGAATATAGGAAAGTGCGCTTTGAATCGCATCATGGTTAGAACTCCACACCTTATATTTCTCCACAATAGCATCTAATTCACTTGCAATGACTGGTTTTGTAAGATAATCCTTTACCCCGATACGCAATGCTTGTTGGGCATATTCAAAGGTTTGATAAGCTGTTACCATGATGATGTCTACCTCATAAAGCGCTTTTAATTCCTTGCTCAACGTGATTCCATCTTTCCCAGGCATTTGAATATCCAAAAAGGCGATAGTCATACGGTGCTTCTTAGCTAATTGCAGAGCTTGTGAGGCATCTTGGGCAGTATGGAAGGTCCAATTCGGAAAATGTGGCTTTAATAAATAAATCATTTGCTCAAGCTCTAATGGCTCATCATCTGCGATTAAAATATTCATGGCGAGATACTCCTTTCTCCTTCCAGTTGATAGAATGCCTAAGCGGGAACATGGATGGTAACAGTGTAATGCTGTTCATTGTTTTGAATCGAGAATAAAATATTTTCGAGCCCATAAATGAGCTCAAGCCGTTTTCTAATATTTTCGAGCCCATAACCTTGCTGCAGTTCGTCTACTACCTGTTCAGTAGTCATTTCTATTTTTTCTAAAGGCTGTGTATTTTTAATTTCAATTAATAAGCTATTATCCATTTTTTTGATTGTAATGGATAGCTCAGCAGGTCCTATATGTTTTTCAAAGCTATGTTTATAGGCATTTTCAATAATAGTCTGCAGAATAAAAGGTGGTATTTGGACGGATAGTGCTTCATCATCAACATATTTATTTACAGTCAAACGATGGCCAAATCGCAATTGTTGAATATTTAAATAACTATCGACAAATTGTATCTCGTTCTTTAACGCAATTAACACCTCATGATTATTGTATTTAAATTTAAAAAATGTTGCCAAAGCCTCAATGCCCGCAACCAAATCTTCCTTCCGATTGATGCGAGCTAGGCTTAATAATGAATTTAATGCATTAAAAAAGAAATGTGGCTGTATTTGCTGATTCAACTGGAGAATATTTGCTCTTTGTAAATCCTGCTCAAGCTCTAAATTTCTTTTTTCCTCCTCAAGGCTATCGATTTGCTTTTCGAAAATAAATATAAAAGTAAGCAGAAAAGCTCCAATAATTGGAGCAATTACACATAGGAGAATATATATGTTGAAGGTTTCTGGTTGTAACATAATGACCTCTCCGTTTATTTTGTAAGTGTAAGATACATTAAACTAAATTTTCTGCGAAATGGCAAGCTACCTTATGTGTTGCAGTGATCTCTCGTAGTGCTGGCACTTCTGCTTTACATTTATCCGTTGCGAATGGGCAACGTGTGTGAAAGCTACAGCCAGTAGGGGGACTAAGAGGTGATGGTAAGTCACCTTTTAAAATAATACGCTCTTTACGATGCTGCTTATCAATAACAGGTATAGAAGAAAACAGTGCTTTTGTATAAGGATGATGTGGCTGAGTAAAAAGGGAATGCTTATCAGCAATTTCTACGACCTTTCCAAGATACATCACCATAATACGGTCTGAAATATGTCGAACAACACTTAAATCGTGTGAGATAAATAAAAAGGTTAAATCTAAATCTCTTTGTAGTTGTTTTAGTAAATTTAGTATTTGAGCTTGAATGGAAACATCTAGGGCAGAAACAGACTCATCACAAATAATAATTTTAGGATTAACAGCAAGGGCTCTGGCAATACCAATCCGCTGACGCTGACCACCCGAAAATTCATGTGGATAACGCTCTAAGTATTCAGGAGGTAACCCGACAAGAGACATTAATTCAATCATGCGTGCTTCTTGATGCTCAGATGGTACAATTTTTTGAATAGACATGGCCTCTGTTAACATTTTACGAATGGTTCTTCGTGGGTTAAGGGACGCATAGGGATCTTGGAAAATAATTTGAATGTCCTTGCGTGCAGCACGAAGCTCTTTTTTGTTCATATTCACTAAATTTTTACCGAATAATAATACCTCTCCAGCAGTAGGCTCATCTAATCTTAAAATAGAACGACCAGTTGTTGATTTTCCGCAGCCAGATTCTCCTACAATACTGAGCGTCTCACCAGGCATGATGTCGAAAGACACCCCATCCACAGCTTTTACAACCTGCTGTGGACCGAAGAGCTTTTCTTTTTTTAAGAAAAAATGCTGCTTTAAATCATTTACTTGTAATAGTGGTTGTGTATGTTGCGCTGTTGTCATACTGTCAGCTCCTTCATAAGTGTTTCTTCTTGCCATTCATTACTGTACATCCAGCATCTTACCTTTTTTCCTTGCTCAACAGTCAAAAGCTCAGGCTGTTGTTCACGACATAAATCTGTAGCAAATGGGCAACGTTCTGCATAACGGCAGCCAATTGGATAATTATAGGGACTTGGGACAGTTCCGTGAATAGTAGATAATTCTTCTTGGTCTTCATATAGCTTTGGTAATGATTGAATTAATCCATTTGTATAAGGGTGTAGCGGTTTTTCAAAAAGACTTTCTGTTGTGCCTTCTTCTACAACCTGTCCCGCATACATAACAGCAATCTTATCGCAGATTTCTGCTACAACACCAAGGTCATGGGTAATGAAGATAATGCTCATGCCTAGTTGTTTTTGCAGGTTTTGAATAATATCAATAATTTGAGCTTGAATAGTTACATCAAGGGCAGTTGTCGGTTCGTCAGCAATTAACACATCTGGTGTACACGCTAGTGCCATGGCAATCATAATGCGCTGTCGCATCCCACCACTTAACTGATAAGGCTCCTGCTTCGCTCTTTTTTCGGGTGCAGGAATCCCAACTAGGCGAATCATATCGACAGCCTTTTGCCATGCTTCTTTTCGTGATAAGCCTTGGTGCAATCGAATGGATTCAGCAATTTGCTCTCCAACGGATAATACAGGATTTAAGCTTGTCATAGGCTCTTGGAAAATCATCGAGATTTTATTGCCCCGAATTTTACGTAGCTCTTCATCTGAGAGCTTCAAAATGTCTGTATTATTTAATAAAATTTCGCCATTGATGATTTTACCAGGAGGCGATGGTACTAAACGAAGTAATGACAGGGAAGTCATGGATTTTCCACAACCAGATTCACCAACAATGCCCAGTGTTTCTCCTTTTTGAAGAGTAAAGGATACCCCATCGACAGCTTTGGCAACCCCTTCACTCGAATAAAAATAGGTTTGTAAATTTTTTACTTCCAACACGGTTTCTTGTTTCATCCGTTTTTCCCCTCCCTAGTTTAAATCCATTCGTTTATTAAAGAATCGGTACAATATGTCTACAAAAAGATTAATGAAAACAAATATTAATGAGGCAACAAGAACGCCACCTTGTACGACTGGTATATCACGTGTTCGAATGGCATCTACAATCATTCGTCCTAATCCGTTTACAGCGAAAACCGATTCAACTAAAACTGTTCCGCCAAGTAAACTACCAAACTGTAAGCCTACTACTGTAATAACTGGAATCAAGGCATTGCGTAATGCGTGCTTTAAAATGATGATGTATCCTTTTAAGCCTTTTGCTTTCGCTGTTCGTATATAGTCTTGGTTTACAACCTCTAACATACTAGAGCGAGTCATACGAGCGACGATGGCAGCTCCACCAGCACCAAGTGTGACAGCTGGTAGAATAATATGTTTGGCACTATCCCAGCCTGCTACAGGAAGCCAGTGTAACTGTACAGAGAATACATACATTAATAAAATTCCTAACCAGAAGCTTGGAAGGGAAATCCCTAATAAAGCGACAACCATTAATCCTACATCCATCAAAGAATAAGGACGGATAGCGGAGATAATACCCGCAATAAGCCCCAGAACAATGGTGATTAAAATACTATAAAAGGCTAGCTCTATGGTAATCGGTAATCGGGAGGTAATTTCCTCGAATACTGGTTGATTATTTTTTAAAGAGTTACCCATATCTCCTTGTAGAAGATTTTTAATATAGTCTGTATATTGAACTGCTAATGGTTTATTGAGCCCTAAATTTTCACGTAATTCTGCAACCGTTTCTTGAGAAGCTCCTTCTCCTGCTAAAATAATCGCTGGGTCTCCTGGAATCATCTGCATAATTAGAAAAACAACAAGCGTTACACCAAGTGTTACAGGAATAATTTGAGCTAGTCGTTTTAAGATAAATAATGTCATGTGTCTTCTCTCCTTTAATTTTTCATTCTTGGGTCTAGCGCATCGCGTAAACCGTCACCAAATAAGTTAAAGCCTAATACAAGTATAGAAATCATAATACCTGGGAATAGCGCCATATAAGGAGCAGTAAATAGGAAATCTCGTCCGTTAGAAAGCATGGCACCCCATTCAGGAGATGGTGGCTGAGCACCTAAACCTAAGAATGATAGTCCTGCTGCAGATAGAATAGCGGTTGCTAAGCGCATAGATGCTTGTACAATAATAGGTGATAAAATATTTGGAAAAATATGCTTAATTAAAATCGTCATATCATTTGCTCCAAGTGTTTTGACAGCATCGATATATTCTAATTTTTTAACCTCCATTGTTGAGCCACGTACAATACGAGCAAACATAGGAATAGAGAAAAAACCAACAGCAATTGTGACATTGATAAGGCTCGGCCCCAATGCACTAACAATCGCTAAAGCTAGCAAAATACCTGGGAACGCAAGCATGATATCTAAAATTCTACTAATAATAGAATCAACCCATCTGCCATAATAGCCAGCAATAAGACCTAAGAAAGTGCCGATTGTACCACCGAATAAAACAGCTGAAATACCAACACCAATTGATAAACGTGATCCATATAAAATTCGACTTAAAATATCTCGCCCTTTGTCATCCGTTCCCATTAGATGTTCAACGCTTGGTCCTTGTAATTTTTGATCTAATTGTACGTCGTAGGGATCGTAAGGGGCTAAAATGGGCCCGATAAGAAACATCAATATATATAGAAGAATGATGATGCCTCCTACGACAGCTGCTTTATTCTTTTTGATTTTGTTTAGGAAAGAAACAAGATTCTTTTTTCTAGATGCCTTGCGTGCATTCACTAAAACAGAATGATCAATTGTAGTTGTTACTTTATTCATATCGAATACTCCTTTTCTATTTGATTTGATTTCAATTTAGTGAAAAGCGTAAAGAATGTAAATATTTTATGGCTTATTAGTCAGAAAATTTAAAAAACACGTAAAAATTTTAAAAAACAAGTGAATTTTATTTCTTTATAATTCGAAATGTAAGGAACAAATCACACAAGGAGGAAATGTTGATGAAGAAAATGAAGTTGTTTTTATTCATGGCACTAATAACTGTACTTATTCTGCAAGCCTGCTCTACTGCTAGCAATAATAGTACAGAAGGTTCCAAAGAGGGATCAAAAAGCGTAGGAGGAGAATTAGTTGTTCTAAGAGCAGCAGATGCAACAAGTCTTGATCCTCACTTTATTACAGATATTCCATCAGCAAATATTATTCATGGCAAGGTATATGAAACACTTGTCGCTTTTGATAGAGATCGTAAAATTGTTCCATTACTTGCAAAAGAGTGGGAGCAAAAAGATGAAGTCACTTGGACATTTACATTAAATGAAGGCATTAAATTCCATGATGGAGCAGATTTTAATGCAGAGGCTGTAAAAGCGACATTTGACCGAATTCTAGATCCTGCAACTGGATCACCACAGCGTGATAAATTATCTATGATTAGTGAAGTAGTGGTAGATGATGAATATGTTGTAACGTTGAAATTAAAAGAACCATATGCTCCGCTTCTATCTATTTTAGCCAGTCAAGAGGGTAGCATGATGAGCCCGAAAGCGATTGCTGAAGCAGCGGACGAATTAGCAACTCATCCAGTAGGAACAGGCCCATTTGTATTTGAAACTTGGAAATCTGGTCAAGAAATTACTTTAATTTCGAATAAAGATTATTGGGGGACTGTACCGAAAGTAGATAAAGTAACATTTAAAGTTGTACCAGAGGATTCTACTCGTCTAGCAATGATTGAAAGTGGAGAAGCACATATTGCTGAACAAGTACCTGTAACAGAGATTGATCGTATTGAAAATTCTTCAACGATGAATTTATTCCGTGCAGAAGGACTAGCAGTAGAATTTATCGGATTCAACGTGAAAGATACGTTATTATCTGATGTAAAAGTACGTCAAGCTATTAGCTATGCTGTTGACCGTGAAGCAATTATTAGCGGTATTTATGATAATGTAGGAACACTTGCAAATTCTGCAATGAGTCCAAAAATTATTGGATATTCTAGTGAAACGAAACCTTATGATTATGATGTAGTGAAGGCTAAAGAATTGTTAAAAGAAGCTGGCGTTCAAGAGGGAACAAAAGTTAAATTACTGACAAGTGACCGTAAAGAGCGTATCAACATGGCGGAGGTTATTCAATCTCAATTAAAAGGAATCGGATTAGATGTTGATATTCAAGTAATGGAGTATGGTGCATTTATTTCTGAAATTACGAAAGAACAGCATCAAATCTTTATTAGTGGTTGGGGTAATGCAACGGGTGATGCTGATTATAACCAATACAATCTATTCCACACTGCATCTATGGGGCCTCCAGGAAACCATTTCTACTATTCAAATCCAGAAGTAGACAAGCTAATTGAGCAAGGGCGTTCTGAAGCAAACCAAGAGGCACGTAATGAAATCTACAAAAAAGCAATGCAAATCGAGTTAGACGAAGCTGTGTATATTCCAGTGCGTAACTATGAGCATTTAGCAGTTTACAGCAATGCTGTAAAAGGTTTCTGGTTAGATGCATCTAACTACACGATGATCAGTGGCGTTGAAATTGTAGAGTAATTAAATTTGGTGATAGACGAAAAAATACCAATTGGGAGGAAACTATGAGTAAACTATTGCTGAAAAATGTGAGATTAGAAGAAGCATATGAGCGCGAAAATGAACACATTGTTGCTACTCGTACAGGTATTTATGATGTTCTAATCGAAGATGGACATGTTCAACAAGTAGATAAGGATATAGTGGCTGATGAAGATGTAGAAGTAATAGATGCACAACAGCAACTATTAGTCCCTTCATTCCGTGAAATGCATATTCATATTGATAAAACGTATTTCGGCGGAGAATGGCAGGCACCAAGACCCATTACTAAAGGGATTTTAACACGCATTGAAGAAGAAAGAACACTACTACCTAAACAATTGCCGACAGCTGCTTATCGAGCTGAGGAAATGGTGAAGTGGCTCATTTCCCAAGGACACACACATATTCGTTCACATTGTAATGTTGACCCACAAATTGGGACAAAGCATATTGAAATTACAAAACAAGTTTTAGCAAACTATCAAGATCAAATCACCTATGATATTGTAGCCTTTCCACAGCATGGCTTATTACGCTCCAATGTAGAGGGACTAATCCGTGAGGCAATGGCGATGGGAGCAACGCTTGTTGGAGGCGTTGACCCATCCATTGTAGATCGCAATATCGAAAAGTCATTGCAAACAACGATGGGTATTGCACAAGACTATAATGCAGGGATCGATATTCATATTCACACAGCGAACACGCTAGGCGAATTTGAATTTTATAAACTGATTGAGTTAACGAAACAGGCGAAAAAAGAAGGTCAAGTCACAATTAGCCATGCGATGGCACTTGCTGATTTAGAACAGTCACGTTTAGAAAATTTAGTTCAAGCCATGGCTGAGGTACAAATGGATGTAACAACAACTGTACCAATCGATTTGAACCGTTCGACAATACCAATTCCTTATCTTTATAACAATGGTGTAAAGGTATCTGTGGGACATGATAGCTTAACAGATCATTGGTCACCATATGGTACTGGTAATACGATTATGAAATTAAATGTCATGGCGGAGAGATTCCGTTTTATTGATGAATATTCATTAAGTCGAGCTTGGAAATACGCCTCTGGCGGTATCACACCATTGAATGATGTAGGAGAACGTGTTTGGCCACAAGTTGGTGATAAAGCGAATATGCTGTTAGTGGATGGCGTGAGCACTGCACATGTGATAGCAAGAAGATGCCCAATTACTACGGTCATTTCACAAGGCAAAATGATTCACCAACAGGATGTAGGAGAGTTGAAAGGAGAATTCAGATGAAGCACTGGCTTACAAATGTTCTACTTGAAACAGGAGAATATCTAAAGGAAAATGATACAGTTGGAACGAAAGTGGAGCTTTTTCACCTTGAAATTACAGATGGCTTCATTTCGCAAATTGTACCCGCAACAGACGCAATCGATTCTCAAAACGAAGTCACAGATATGAAAGGGAAGCTGCTATTACCTGCCTTTAAGGAAATGCATAATCATTTAGATAAAACATACTTATCTTTACCGTGGAAGGCTTGTGTGCCCGTAAAGAATTTAAAGGAACGACTTGATCGTGAAGCACAAGAGTTATCCGTACTTGCTACAACAGGTAAACAACGTGCGGCTGCAATGATTGAAAAAATCCTTAAGAATGGTGCGAATCATATTCGTACACATGTCAATATCGATCCATACATTGGATTAAAAAATTTAGAAGGTGTACTAGCGGCATTGGACGATTATAAAGATGTCGTGACATCCGAAGTCATTGCCTTTCCACAGCATGGTCTACTAAGAGATGATGTCCCTAAATTATTGCGTGAAGCTTTACGCAATGGAGCGACGATGATTGGCGGCCTAGATCCAGCTGGCATCGATAACTCGATCGAGCCTTCTCTTTATGAAGTGATGGATATTGCACAGGAATTTAATGTTGATGTCGATATTCATTTACATGATGGTGGACATGTTGGGTATTATACAATCGATAAATGGATAGACATCGTGGAGGATGCCAAATATCAGGGGAGAACGGCAATAAGTCATGCCTTTTCACTTGGTGATGTATCAATCATGGAGCAACATAAAATTGCAGATCGTTTAGCACAACAACAAGTAAAAATAATGTCAACGGTGCCATTTGATTTGCGACGATTAATTCCACCGATTGAATTGCTAACAGAGCACGGCGTGGATGTCCATTTTGGTTGTGACGGCTTTTATGATTCTTGGAGTCCTAATGGCTCAGGAGATATTTTAGAAAAAGCGACTACTTTTGCAGATATTTCTCGTAAACTTGACGAACGCTCTATTCGACAAACATTAAAATATATTACAAGTGGTGTCACGCCATTAGATGCAAATGGTCAGAAGGTTTGGCCGAATGTGAAGGACGAAGCAAGTTTTGTATTCTTTGACGCAGTATCAAGCGCGGAAGTTATTGCACGTAAACCATCCAACCGAGTGGTTATGTCTAAAGGAAAGTTTATCAATTAAGCATAAATCTAAATCCCCCTTATTTAGATAACATAGCAAACTAGAAATTTTCTAGTTTGCTATACTTATGTTTTAATAGAAAAGATGAATAAAGGAAAGGGAAGTAGATTTGCCATTACTTATGTAGAAATCTCTTTATTTGCGGGTGCGATAAAATATGAAACAACTAACAATCTATATGATTTTATTTAGCTGTGTATTTTTTTGGGCCAGTAACTTCATTATTGGCTCTATTTTAATTGAACATTGGGATCCTTTAACAGTTGCCATTTTTAGATTGATTGTCATTGTTCTCTTTTTAGGGGGGATTAGTTGGAAAGCAATCTACCGAACAACATTTACAAGAAATGATTTATTGTTATTGATCCTTGCAGGAATACTGGGCGTTTCCATTAATCACTATAGCTTTTATGCTAGTCTCCAGCACACTTCTCCTATCACTGCGGCTTTAATATTAGCCTGTGCACCGATTGTCACATCTCTGCTGAATAAAATGATCTATCATGAATCACGTAACGGCATATTTTGGCTAGGTGCAATACTTTCATTTGTTGGTGTTGGCCTCATCATTACAAAAGGGGCACTTATCACCATTTCAATCGGTAAGGGTGAGGTGCTGAGCTTAATTACAATGCTAAGCTTTGCTTTGTTCCTCATTATTGTCAATCATCTTAGTCTGAAAATGTCAGCCCAGTCGATTACGTTCTATACAAATTTAATAGGTTTACTGGTGCTTGTGCCGTTTTCATTTACTATTTTGCCGCAGACGAATTGGCAAGTTGCAATACCCTACTGGTTTTTGCTCATTTTATCAGCGATTATTATTCATGGGGTAAGCAATTTAATATGGAATCAAAAAATGAAAGAGGTCGGCTCAACAAATGCGTCGTTGTTGTTAAACTTTGAGCCAGCTATAGCCATGCTATTGAGTGCTGTATTTTTAAAACAATTCCCTACAAGTGTTCAAATATATGGCTCTTTATTAATTTTAGTAGGAATTTTGTTGTGTATTTATTATAAAGAAATTAAAATTTTGCTCTTGCTAAAAAGAAAAATAAATTAAAAAAAGCACTTTTCTGTACAGTATGTTAGAAATGATTTCTGGCATGCTGTTTTTTTGTAGATTGTATGTATTGTTTTTGTGCAAAAATAATATTACTTCAAAAAAATCTCCTTTTAGAATATTTCCATCATGTAGAAGCAATTGATACTGAGTTAATAGAATTTTATCTCTTATTCTTTGTAGAGAAAATATATATTTGGATAATAAAAATCTTTAGGTATTGAAAGCATTTTATAAAATATGCATTCACTGTATTGTAAAAAAATTATTTTTTTATTAATTTAAGTAAACATAAATCAGTTTATAAAAAATGCTAGGTATTTATAAATATAAAAATTTTGTCTATTACATTTATAAAATGCTCTTTTGTTCTATAAATTTCTACATACTATTGATTTGGTGTGCTTCTTTTTATGAGAGATACTCATAATGATTCTGCTGGTAAAATAAGACGTATACATTTAGCGAATGTGAAAATATGCACAATTTTAATTATATTAATATAATTAATTGGTGTTTAAAGAATAGAGTAGAAAAGTAATATTAGCTAAATGGTGTTATGTTTTTTGTAAGAAATACGTAGTTATACTTAGAGACTGTAAGGTTTTTGAGACAGAATATATTAATGGAAAAGAGAAAAACTTTTTGGAGAAATAATATTTTTTAGAAAAACATCTTGCATTTGAATAATTCTAAGTGGTAAATTGTTTTACATGGACGTTCATAGAATTTTCACAGGTAGCAAAAGAGGGGAGAAATGAGAATTTATGAATAAAAATAGATGGTTAATTGCATTATCTGCAATCGCTATTCACCTTTCAATCGGTGGAGCCTATGCATACAGTGTATACAAGCTACCGATTGTCACAGAAATGGGATGGAGTGAAACAAAGGTAACGATTGCCTTTACCATTATGATGGGGTTAGCTGGTTTCTCAGCTGCATTATTTGGTAGTTTAGTAGAAAAAATGGGACCACGTAAATCGGCGATGGTAGCAGCTGTCTTATTTGGAGCAGGACAAGCTGGTGCTGGTGTAGCCATTTCAATGGATTCTGTTGTTATGTATTGGTTAACATATGGTGTTCTTAGTGGATTAGGAATGGGGATTGGCTATATTGCACCTGTATCAACACTTGTAAAATGGTTCCCAGACCGTCGTGGTCTAGCAACAGGTATGGCCGTACTTGGTTTTGGATCGGGTGCACTTATTACAGCACCAGTCGCAGCCAACTTAATGGAGGCAGTTGGCATTTCTACAACATACTTTATTCTAGGGGCAAGTTACTTCACGTTAATGATTTTAGGGGCTTCATATATAGCACCACCTAAGCCAGGTTATATGCCTGCTAATATGAAAGCAGCTGCCAATAATGGTAAGGACGTAGTTAAGAAAGATTTAGCTGTTATGTCAGCACGAGAAGCTGTTAAAACAAAGCACTTCTGGATGCTTTGGTCCATGCATTTAGTTAATGTAACAGCAGGGATTATGATGATTTCTGTTGCTTCACCAATGGCACAGGAAATTGTCGGTCTATCAGTAGCAGGTGCTGCCGCAATGGTAGGAATTATGGGGTTATTTAATGGTGGTGGTCGTTTAATCTGGGCCGCTGTGTCTGATTATATCGGTCGTTCTAACGTTTTCGTTATTTTCTTTACTGCACAGCTAATCACATTTATCGTTTTACCACATACAACTAACGTAATTATTTTCCAAGCACTTATCTTCTTAGTTGTTAGTTGCTATGGTGGTGGGTTCTCAAATCTACCTGCATTTGCAAGTGATTTATTTGGCACAAAGCAACTTGGTGTGATTCATGGTTATTTATTAACAACGTGGTCATTGGGTGGAGTTTTTGGACCATTGTTAGTAAGTGCAATCAAAAATGCGTATGGAAGCTATATTCCTGTATTCTATGTATTCGCAGGTTTAATCGCAGCTTCGTTGATTATTTCCTTAACGTTACGTGCAGATGTACGTAAGCAAACAGCTTTAAAAGCAGCGCAAAATGTTGGAGATGTATCTGCTACACAATAATATGAACTTTCAATTTACTATATAGGTGTCATTTCGTGGATGGCACTTATATAGTTATTTTTTTTGAAGTGTTTGTTATATAACAATTGTAATTTCTTTGTTTAATGTATAACAGCACATGTCTGATGTCAATAACATTACTGGAAATAAAGTGATTTCGTAATTAAAAGAGAAATTTTGTAACGAAATTCATGATGAGGAACAAACTATTAAAAATTGAATCTTTTCTCAAAGAACAACGTATATAAAGTAATTAGGGAGGGATCAATCATGGGGAAATTTTCTTTAGATGAATTTGTTCATAAAACACAGCAGGACGATAATGAGAATGATTATTTTGAATTGGAAACTGAACGTGTATTAGAGGTTAATCTAAACGGTGAAGTGTGGTCAAAAATGGGCGCAATGATTTCCTATACAGGTGATATTAAATTTGAACGTGAGCGCGTCTTGGAGCATGGTTTTGGAAAAATGTTTAAAAAGGCTTTAACGGGTGAAGGTACGCAATTGATGAAAGCTAGCGGAAAGGGCAGACTCTATTTAGCGGACCAAGGAAAGAAAGTAACTGTTTTTGATTTGAAAAACGACAGTATTTGTGTCAATGGCAATGATTTACTTGCCTTTGAGCCTAGCATCGAATGGGATATACGTTTGATGCGTAAAATGGCTGGCATCATGTCAGGTGGTTTATTTAATGTAACCCTTCAAGGAACAGGGAAGGTTGCGATTACAACTCATTTTGAACCACTGACATTATTAGTGAAACCAGGTGAAACAGTATATACTGATCCGCATGCTACTGTCGCATGGTCAGGCAACTTAACACCTGAATTTAAAACAGATATTAGCTTCCGTACATTTATCGGCCGAGGCAGTGGAGAATCCATCCAGATGGCGTTTTCTGGTGAGGGCTTTGTTATTATCCAACCATTTGAAGAAGTTTATATGTCTAGTGAAAGCTAAAAAAGCGTGTCCGTTGTTCCACGGACACGCTTTTTCTCCTATTATAATGCCGCATGCATTCCTGCAATACGTCCCGTTACTAGGGCTGAAGTGATGTTATAGCCGCCTGTATAGCCATGAATATCAAGAATTTCTCCACAAAAGAACAGTCCCTCTTTTTTCTTTGAGGCCATTGTTTTTGGCTCGATTTCTTTTACAGAGACACCGCCACCTGTTACAAATGCCTTATCAAGTGACTGTGTGCCACTCACTGTTAACGTGAAGTTTACTAGTAAACGTGCTAGCTGACGAATTTTCTCTTGGGATAATTCAGCGCCCGTCAATTGAACATCAATATGTGCTCGCTCACATAAGAACAAGAGCCATCTTTCAGGTGCTATGCCTTTCCAAACATTTTTCACAGCCTTTTTCGGATCTTCTTTTATTAATTTATTTAAATATTGTAGACATGTTTCTTCATTATAATGTACCAGTGTTTGAATACGCATTGTTACGGGCTCATAGCCTGTTTTCATTAATTCTTTCACAACGAATTGACTACAACGCAAAATAGCAGGACCACTTAAACCAAAATGGGTAAAGAGCATATCCATTTGATGGGTGACGAGTGTCTTGCCTTTTTTATTGAGCACGGAGACAGCAACATCACGCAATGCTAGTCCTTGTAGCTCACGTTCTTGAATAAAATCTTCTTTTGAAATAACAGGGACTTCTGTTGGGAATAAGGTTGTGATTGTATGACCCGCACGTTCAGCCCAAGGATAGCCATCACCTGTTGAGCCTGTTTGTGGAACCGCCTTGCCCCCAACGGCTACAACGACTGCTTGACTACGGACTTCGGTGCCGTCAGCAAGACGTACACCCAAAATTTTATCTTCATCCATTAGAAGCTTACTGACAGCTGTGTGTAAACGAACTTCAATATGAAGACGTTGTAGCTGTCTAATCAGCGCATCAACGACATCTTGTGCGCGATTGGATACAGGGAACATTCTACCGTGGTCCTCTTCCTTTAGGGCGACACCAAGCCCTTCAAAAAATGCAATTATATCTTCATTATTATAAACGGTAAATGGACTATAGAGAAAACGGCCATTACCGGGTATATGTTTCACAATTTCTTCAATAGGCAAACGATTTGTAACATTACAGCGTCCTCCGCCAGAAATGGCCAATTTCTTGCCTAGTTTTGTGCCTTTTTCTAACAATAACACCTTCTTTTTGCGCTCTCCAGCAGCAATCGCCGCCATTAAACCAGATGGGCCACCACCAATCACGATTACATCATACATAGTTAGAAACTCACTTTCTGTTCAAATTAGGAATCTTTCCTATTATACATGAAGTCTATATAGAGAGGGACTTTCTTTGACATTGAAAATAATAGAAAAGTGTTTTATAATTCTTTATCTCTTCTTTTGGGATGAAGAGCTTATACAGTAGAATGAAACACAATATTCTTTGTTATACAATTGGATGAATGAAAGTTTTCCTTTATTAGCATTGTCAACATGAAATGAATGTCTTTTCGTGCTATTATGGTAAAGGTTATGCACTAAATTATGAGGTGAAAAATAGAATGTGCGGATTTATAGGTTATATTAATGGAACAAATGTGATTGATCATCATCAGACGATAGAAAATATGATGAATACAATTATTCACCGTGGACCTGATAGCGGTGGTATTCATAGTGACGATAAAGTGACGTTAGGTTTCCGTCGATTAAGTATTATTGACTTATCAGACGTAGCGAATCAACCATTATATAGTGAAGACGGCAATATCGTGCTTGTATTTAATGGAGAGATTTTTAACTTCCAAGAGCTGCGTGCAGATTTAATTGAAAAAGGTCATACGTTTAAAACACAATCAGATAGTGAAGTCATTATTTATGGCTATGTAGAATATGGCGTAGATTTTGTGAAAAAATTACGTGGGATGTTTGCCTTCTGTATTTGGGATAAAAAGAATGATTTACAGTTCATTGCGCGCGATGGCTTTGGAATCAAACCATTGTATTACTCTGAGCATACAACAGACGGTACGTTTATTTTTGGCTCTGAGATTAAATCGTTTTTACCACACCCATCATTTATTAAAGAGTTAAATAAACAGGCACTTCGCCCCTATTTAACATTCCAGTATTCATCTATGGATGAAACATTCTTTAAAGGTGTCTTTAAATTACCACCAGCACACTATATGCTGATTCAAAATGGACAAAAGCAAATCGTTCAATATTGGGATAAAAAATTCCATGCAAAAGAAGCACCAATCGAAAAATATATTGAAGAAATTCGTTCAACTGTTAAAGAATCTGTAGAGGCTCATCAAATCAGTGATGTAAAAGTTGGTTCATTCTTATCGGGTGGTATTGACTCTAGTTATATTACGTCTTTATTACGCCCAGATAAATCCTTCTCAGTCGGGTTTGCGGACTATGAAGATATGTTCAATGAGACAAATCTTGCAAAAGATTTATCAGATACGTTGAATATTCAAAATGAACGTAGATACATTACCGCAGATGAGTGCTTTGAAGCGCTACCTAAAATTCAATGGCATATGGATGAACCACAATCCAATCCATCTTCAGTGCCACTTTACTTCCTTTCGGAGCTTGCTTCAAAAGATGTAACGGTTGTCTTATCAGGTGAAGGTGCTGATGAAATTTTTGGTGGGTATGCTTGGTATCAAAACTCAGGAAGAATGCAAAAATACGAAAAATTACCATTAGGTCTTCGTAAAACATTACGTGGAATGGCAGAAGCCCTACCGAAAAATCAATACACGAATTTCCTTATTAAAGGTGCTCAAACAGTAGAAGAGCGTTTTATTGGGGAAGCGGTAGTTTGGGATGAAGTGGATGCTATTAATGTTTTAAAGCCAGCTTATAAAAATGCGCCATCTGTAAAATCGATTACAAAACGTATTTATGATGAAGTACCTGGCGATGATGATGTGACAAAAATGCAGTATTTAGATCTAAATCTTTGGATGCCTGGTGATATTTTATTAAAGGCAGATAAAATGAGTATGGCACACTCAATTGAATTACGTGTACCATTTTTAGATAAAGAAGTAATGGAGTTAGCGAAAAATATTCCTTCAAGATACCGTGTGAATGATATCGATACAAAATATGTTCTACGTCAAGCTGCGCATCAGGAATTGCCAGAAGAATGGGCAAAGCGTCCGAAACTCGGATTCCCAGTGCCAATTCGCCACTGGTTACGTGAAGAAAAGTATTACAGTATGGTAAAAGAAATGTTTACAACTGACTTTGCAAATGAATTTTTTGATACAAAACAATTAGTTGGCTATCTAGATGAGCACTACGAAGGGAAAGCAAATCGCGGTCGTTATATTTGGACAGTTTATGTATTCCTAGTATGGTATAAAAAGTTCTTTGTGGACATGGTATAAGAAATACCTAATCGGTGGGGATGTTCAATTCCTCACCGATTATTTTAAGGCCTTTTTTCATCAAGTTTCTTTATGAATGAACTTTTTGGTGTTTTTATGCGTCTCATTTCCTATAAATATGTTAAGATTACAGTTGGTTTACTTTATTGCTCTTAGAGTGACAGCGCTTGCATATCGTTTGTTTTAAAACGAAAAAGTTTTATAAGTATCCTTTGAAGTGTTACGATAATAATATTGATTTTACAATGAATGGATGGGTATGATGTCCAATTTAATGAAAGGTACTGCGATATTAACAATGGGGATGTTTTTATCGAAGGTACTCGGATTAATTTATATTTTTCCGTTTTATGCAATTGTTGGCGAGAAGAACATTGCGCTTTACCAATATGCATATATTCCCTATTCAATTATGCTGGCAATCGCCATTTCAGGTGCGCCAATAGCCGTCTCTAAATTTGTATCCAAATATAATGCAATGGGAGATTATCAATCGGGGCGCAAGCTGATGAAATCTGGCATTCTTATTATGATGATGACTGGCTTTGCAGCATTTATTGCCCTCTTTCTACTTGCTACGCCAATTGCAGGGCTAGTTATTAAGAGTGAGGAACAGGTCTTTACAGTTGAACAAATTGCTTCAGTAATACGATGGGTTAGTTTTGCCTTAATCGTAGTGCCATTTATGAGTCTATGGCGGGGCTTCTTCCAAGGCTACGACAAAATGGAGCCAACTGCCGTTTCACAATTGGTGGAACAAATTGTGCGGATTGTTGTGTTACTTGGTGGGTCGTTCCTAGTGGTGATTGTGTTTAAAGGAAAACCAGAGACAGCCATCTCCTTTGCTGTGTTTGCTGCATTTATCGGGGCAATCGGTGGATTAGGTGTTCTTTATTATTACTGGAAAAAATATCAGCCTGAATTTAACTTATTACGTAGCCAAAGTGTGACTTCCACACAGCTACCAATGTCCAATATTTATAAAGAAGTGATTACCTATTCCATCCCAATGGTGTTTGTAGGGGTGGCGAATCCGTTGTTCCAATTAGTCGACATGCTTACGTTTAATGGAGCAATGACGTCCATTGGTTTAGCAGAAGTAACAGATACTTATTTATCGATGATTAACTTTATGACACATAAAGTTGTTATTATCCCTGTTATGCTAGCGACTGGATTTTCGATGGCGCTTGTACCAACAATTACAAAATATTTTACACAGGGGGAGTATTTAGCGCTCCGCCATGCAATGGATAAAACCTATCAAATTTTAATCTTTATTACATTGCCAGCTGTGGTTGGTATTTCTCTATTAGCCAATGAAATTTATTTTATGCTTTATTCAGAAAGCGAAATGGGAGCAACCATTTTAGCGCATTATGCACCTGTTGCGATTTTATTTGCGTTATTCCAAGTCACAGCAGCCTTACTTCAAGGAATTGATTTTCAAAAGTGGATTGTTTTTAGCTTATTATCTGGAATTTTCGTAAAGCTAGCATTAAATATTCCTTTAATTCGCTGGTTAGAGGCTGATGGTGCTATAGTAGCTACAGCTATTGGCTACAGTGTTTCGATTATCATTAATATGCTTGTGTTACGAAAAACGTTGAATTATCGATCAGAAATGGTTGTGCGTCGTGTCATGCTAATTGCTTTATTGACAATGGCGATGGCCATTAGCGTGCTGATTGTGCATAAATTATTGGAATTACTAATGGGACCAGTTGATAGTAAATTCTCAGCATTACTATTCTCAATTATTTGTGCGGGTGTTGGTGCGGCTGTTTATGGCTTTTTATCATTACGCCTAGGTTTAGCCCAAAAGCTATTAGGTGAACGATTAACCCGTATTATGAGTAAACTGGGATTGAAATAGGAGTGGAACGATGCGTTTAGATAAATTACTAGCAAATATGGGGTACGGCTCTCGTAAGGAAGTAAAGCAGCTATTAAAGCAAAAAGCAGTCACAGTAGACGGTGATTATGTCAAGGATGCAGCTTTACACGTAGACCCAGAAAAGCAAATTGTATCAGTGTTTGGAGAGCGCGTTGTTTATACAGAATTTGTTTATTTTATAATGAATAAACCGCCTGGTGTTATTTCTGCCACTGAAGATTTAAGAGATGAAACAGTCATTGATTTATTAGAGCCATTACACCAGCATTTTCAACCGTTTCCTGTTGGTCGATTAGATAAAGACACAGAAGGATTGCTCTTATTAACAAACGATGGTCAATTAGCTCATAATTTATTGTCTCCCAAAAAGCATGTGCCAAAAGTTTATTACGCACAGATTGAAGGCGTTGTGACAGAAGAAGATGCCGAGAAATTTGCAAATGGTGTTGAGCTAGATGATGGCTATGTTACAAAGCCTGGAAAGCTTGTGATCTTAAAGTCTGCACAGCAATCTGAAATAGAGCTAACGATTCAAGAAGGCAAGTTTCATCAGGTAAAGCGAATGTTTGAGGCTGTAGGAAAACGTGTAACATATTTAAAGCGTATTTCCATGGGAAGCCTGAAATTAGATGAAAATCTAGCGTTAGGTGAATATCGTGAGCTCACTGCTGAAGAGCTAAACGGTCTACAAAACAATCATTAAACATATTATTCCTCGATGCCTCACATAGCATCGGGGATTTTTATATACAGTAATATGACTGTAACTGTATAATATGAAATGAGTTATTGTGATATAGTCATAGAATGTATCATATTTTGAAATATTCCCCAAAAGACGATGGTATAAAATAAGTAGAGGACAATTAAATGAAGAACCTGCGTATTAAATTATTACTATCTCTAATAGCATTTGCAGTCATACTTGTTGCTGTTATTTCATATGTGAACCGACAAATACTGGTAACAGAGATAGAAAAGCAAGTGAGCATGAATAAAATATTAATTGAAAATCATATTTTGACAGATATGCAAACTGTCGATGATGCCCATTTTTATTTTGATAATAATATTTCAGACAAAATGGAACAGGAGCTTAGACAGCTAAAAAACTATTACCATGAAAACCCTAATGTAGCTACTTGGGATTTGCAGCAAATGAAAAAGAAACATGGTATGGATATTTACATAGTGGATCAATCAAATACAGTAGTTTACACAACTTTTGTCAAAGATATTGGCTTGGATTTCTCGCTTTGCTGTCAACGTTTTTCTGCTTTATTAGATGAACGGCGCGCTAGTGGCGAATTTTTTACAGATGGACTCGATATTTCAACATCAACAGGTGAATATCGGAAATTTGGCTATCTGGCAACACATGATAAGAAATATTTGCTCGAGTTAGGTATAGACCTACTAAATGATCCTGTCTTCCAAACCTTTAATTTTGAGAAAACTGCACAGTACTTAATAGGTAAGTATATTGATTTAGTGGATGTGCAAGCTATTAATGCAGGTGGCGTTTTCTTTAATGATTCGAGATCGAAGAGAATCACTGTACAGGAGCAATCTAAGAAATTTCAAGAATACTTCGAGCTAGCAAAGAAAACAATGGAGCCAGTTGAGTATGAAAAGGCTTTAGACAATGGTTATATAGAAACACATCGTTTTCTGCCCTATGAAGCAGAGACAGTGAGAGGGGAGTCATCCAAAAGAATTGTCTATGTGAAATTTATCAATTTCACTAAAATGGAAGCTCTCCAAAAAAATACGAAACAATTTTGGATTCTACTGTCTATTGCCCTACTAACATCCTTTATTATGCTGTTAGTTATTAATAAAATTTTATCTAAAACAATACACCTAGCTACCTTCGATCCGTTAACTGGTGTCTTTAACCGTGCTACATATATTAGGAAAATTGATAATTTATTAAGAAAAAGAAAATTGAATGTGCCAGGTTTATTGTTAATTGATTTAGATAACTTTAAACAAGTAAACGATCAATTTGGTCATGTAGAAGGAGATCATATCCTCATTGAAACAGCGAAAATTTTAAAGCATGTTGTGAAACAAAGTGGCTTTGTTGTACGCTTCGGTGGGGATGAATTTGCCATTGTTTTATACGATACAACAGCGGAACAGATGCAGCACATAGCAGAGGACATTTTGACTCAAATAAGGTCAGTTAGATATGATGGCCAAGCTAGCGAGAAATGGTCTGTGTTGTCTGTGAGCATGGGCGGAGCCATTTATAATCATGCTGAGGATACAGAAATGAGCTTATTTGAACGTGCCGATAAAGCGCTTTATCAATCCAAAAATGCTGGTAAGGATCAATATTCTAGTTTTGCAGAGGTCGCTGCTGACGAGGATTATATTAGTTAAAAAACGCCCCATTCTATCGATAGCATAATTAGCTATTTTGATAGCAATGGGGCGTTTATTAATGAGCAGCTATTTTTGTTCTATAAAAGATACAACTACATAAAACAAGAACAGCGATGACTGGAAACATAGCGTTCATATAATGAGTCAAGAGCCAACCGCCTATTATTGGGCCAATAAAGCCACCTAAATTTTTAAATTGTGCAGCACCTAAATAGGTTGCCTTTTGAGTATCTGGCGCAATTTCATCAATCATGACATTCATTGTAGGGAAGGCAAAGATTTCACCTATGGTAAAAATAATCATGGCAATGATATAGAGTGTATAATTATTGGAGAATCCAAACATACATAATCCAATAGCAAAGAACAGTACACCTACTAATAATGTTGCTGTAGATGAAAAGCGCTCTGATACTATACTAATAGGTAATTGTAGTAATAACACAACTGCTGCATTGAGAGAGATTAATAACGAATAAAGTTTCGCACCTTCATCAATTTTTAATTCGATAATTTGTGGTAGCGTTGAGTCAAATTGCGAGTAACCAATATTGATTAAAATGGCACCCAAAATGAAGCTAAGCAGCACACGATTTGTCAAAAGAATCGTGAATGTACTGAGTATTTTTGTTTGTGTAACCGCTTTGGGTTGCTGCATTTGATAGCGATTTAACACAAAAAATAAAAAGACTGCGTAAATAATATACATCATCCCTGTCAGCATAAAAGGGATACTTGGACTGGATAGCTGTGAGATATACACGCCAATAATTGGACCAATAACTGCTGCAATATTAATGGCTGTATAACGTAAGGAAAATAGTCTTTTTCGTTTATCGGCAGGTGTAAAATCAATCATCAATGCCTGTGTGGAAGGTTCAAAAAATGATCGACAAAGTCCATTCAAAGCATTGAATAGAATAAAAAGCCAAACAGCATGAACTGTTGCGAAGCCAAAGAACACAAGACTCCAAACGATAATTGTTAATAGAATAACGCTTTTTCTACCAAAGCGATCTGTTAAATAACCCCCGAAAAATCCACCTACTGTGGAAATGAGCGGCGCGATACCAATTGTCAATCCAATTTGTAAGGGAGAGGCTTGAATTTCATTATGTAAATAAATAGCTAAAAAAGGCATTGCCATAAAGCTTGCAATACGTGTAAAAATTGTTCCACCTAAAATAATCCAAACTAATGGATGAAACAACTTTGACAAAGTCATATAAAATCCTCCTCTCAACATTTAGAATGTTTCGAGTTTAACGGATTGTTAAGCAACTGTAAATAGTTAAAATAATCTTGAAAGAGCACAGAGCAGATAATGGCGCGCAAATTTATGTTGCAATGCTAAGATGTGAGGCTCAGATTGAAGGGTAAAGGAGCAATGTAAATAATCGTTTTATATAGATGAATGGAAGTAAGATAAAAATTATTGCTTTGCATAAAGCAAGCTGGAGAAGTCAGTCAGTAAGCAAAGTGGGAAAAAATCTAAAAATCTTCTAACGACAAAAAAGAATGACCCCGACGAAAGGTCATTCTTTTTCCATACACAATGCTTTACGTACAAAACGTAAAACTAAGACGTTAATTTTACTTTTTTCTTCGTCGTTGTCCATCTGCCTCGACTTGGACTCGTCACCAAATCGTTAAAGGCTAACACGTTCAAATCTCTTTGAACGGTGCGAGGAGTGATACTAAACTCTTCGACTAAATCCTGTGTAGACACGGTTCCTTTGTCTAAAATAAACATGTACACGTCTTTAATACGATTAAGCATTCGATCAGTAGTTGGTTTCATTAAATGAACCACTCCTTCATCTTAATTCTCTTGGCAAAGACTAGCGGACGACAATATGTGCGGAGTGCACTTAGGCTAATAAGTAGCTGCCTTAGACATCCCCTTTTCTAATTTTATAGTCAGAACAATTATTCTGATAACTTTATTATATAGAAAAACTACTTAATTTTCTAGTGAATGCAAGAGAAATTTACAATTAATATATAAAATTTATACTGTATTTTGTGGGAATACGTGAAAAACGTGCTATATATGGTAGTGACAGTAGAAGTTACTGAAAATAGTTGTCAGAAAGCTGATTGTCATATATGTTGTAAGGTGTAGAATAATGTTAATACTTTGAAGGAGGTACATGGTATGGATTGGTTACAAGCTGCAAAAGAAAGGCAAGACGAATTAATACAAGAGTTACAGGAGCTTGTGCAAATAAATAGTGTGCTCGATGAGGATACAATAACTACTGAAGTACCTTTTGGAGATGGTCCACTTCAAGCGCTTGAATGGTTACTAGCAAAAGGTCAAAGTGAAGGCCTGCTCACGAAAAATGTTAATAATTATGCTGGACATATTGAAATGGGAACTGGTGAAGATTTACTTGGTATTTTATGTCATGTTGATGTTGTCCCAATTGGAGAAGAAGCAGATTGGACTTACCCTCCTTTCAGCGGCACAGTAGCTGATGGTAAATTATTTGCACGTGGTGCGATTGACGATAAAGGGCCTACGATTGCGGCATGGATGGCCATGAAACTTGTGAAAGATGCAGGTATTCCGTTAGAAAAAAGAGTACGAATGATTATTGGTACAGACGAAGAAACAGGATTCCGCTGTGTCGACCACTATTTTAAACAGGAGGAAATGCCGACAATTGGTTTTGCACCAGATGCGGATTTCCCGCTCATCAATGCAGAAAAAGGCATTACAGAGCTTGTGTTCTCTCAAAATAAAGTGGGTGATGCAACGAAAGAACAACTACTACTATTTAATGCAGGAAAGCGCCCAAATATGGTACCTGATTTTGCAAAAGCAATAATTCAGCACGTAACAGCATCATTCGAACAGAATTTTCAAACATTTTTAAGTAAAAATCAGCTAGAAGGCTCTTTATTAATGGAGGAGTCTCGCTATATAATAACTATCAAAGGTAAAGCAGCCCATGCAATGGAACCAGATAAAGGTATCAATGCAGCTGTTTATCTTGCAGCATTTTTACAACAAGAGTTGACGACAGAAGCAAGTAAACAATTTGTCGACTTTATTGCAGATGTTTTTTATCAGGATCATTATGGTAGTCAGCTCGATCTGCAGTTTGAGGATACAATGTCAGGACAAACAACATTAAATCCAGGGATCGTAAGCTATGATGTCCATAAAGGCGGCAGTTTAGTAATTAGTATGCGCTATTCAGTTTCCTATCCATTCGATGAAAAAATAACAGCAGCACAACGCTTAACGGTAGAAAAAGGGTTTTCACTAGACATACAAGACGACTCCAAGCCACATTATGTCAGCGAAGATGATCCATTCATCCAGACATTAGCAGCTATCTATAGACGTCAAACGGGAGATACAGAAACACCTTTATTATCAACTGGTGGTGGGACGTATGCACGTGTGATGAAAAAAGGCGTGGCATTTGGCATGCTCTTCCCAGGGGAGCCAGATGTAGCGCATCGAGTGGATGAGTTTGTTGTCGTTGAAAACCTTGTAAAAGCAGCGGCAATTTATGCTGAAGCAATTGTTGAACTTGCAGGAAAAAAATAACTCAAAGACGAAAAGGATGAACAAAACATGGCATATTCATTATGGAATGATCAAATTGTTGAAGAAGGATCCATTGCAGTATCACCAGAAGATAGAGGCTATCAATTTGGTGACGGTATTTATGAAGTAATCAAAGTTTATAACGGAAATATGTTTACAGCACAAGAGCATATTGATCGTTTCTATGCAAGCGCCGAAAAAATTCGTCTTGTTATTCCTTATACAAAAGACGTTTTACACAAATTATTACATGAGCTGATTGAAAAAAATAATCTTGATACAGGGCATGTTTATTTCCAAATTACACGTGGTGCCAATTCACGTAATCACGTTTTCCCAGATGCAAGTGTTCCAGCTGTATTAACGGGTAATGTGAAAGCTGGTGAACGTGCATATGAAAACTTTGAAAAAGGGGTTAAGGCTACGTTTGTAGAGGATATTCGTTGGTTGCGCTGTGATATCAAATCTTTAAACTTACTTGGTGCAGTATTAGCAAAACAAGAGGCAGCTGAAAAGGGCTGCTACGAAGCAATTTTACATCGCGGGGATATCGTAACAGAATGTTCATCAGCAAATGTTTATGGGATTAAAGACGGTAAGCTTTATACACACCCAGCAAATAACTTCATTTTAAACGGTATTACTCGTCAGGTCATTTTAAAATGTGCAGAAGAGATTAGTTTACCTGTAGTTGAAGAACCAATGACAAAAGCTGATTTATTAACAATGGATGAAATTATTGTATCCTCTGTATCTTCAGAAGTTACTCCTGTTATTGATGTGGATGGCAACCAAATCGGTACTGGAGTGCCAGGTGAATGGACGCGTAAATTGCAACAAGCTTTTGAGGCGAAATTACCACTTTCTTTGAATACAAAATAAAAGAACCGTTTAAGAGAACTATCGATAAGGGTAGTTCTCTTTTTTATGGATGTAATGTTTGGTATCGTCATGTAAAATAAAAAGGATAGTAATGAATAATTTTACAGATTGAAATTTGTAGAATAATTGTCGATGTATTGAATACAATGCCTCTTTTCTACCAAAGCAATCTAGATAAAAAGAGAACTATAGATATGGTGAGTAAGAATGGAGTGACCTTTACATGGCACAATTGGTGAAATTACAAGATTATATTTCACGCTATCAAATTGATTTAGCGAGATACCCAACACAATTTGTGCGCTTGAAGAAAAACCAATGGGAGCGCATTAAGCGACAGTGGGAATTGGGAGAAGATATTAGCGAGTGGCAACATGTCGACAATGAGGTGGAAGCGGAGGCTTACGAGGAAAAAGAACGTTTTACCTTCATAAAAAAATGGTTTGCTGGACGGCAAAAGGAAACAACAGAGGATGTTGAAGAAGTAGAAATATCAAATGAGCTTGTCAGTGATGAGGATATAATTCCTGAAGAAGAAACGACGCTCACATTTGAACCTAAAATTGTGTATGCACCACAATCCATCCATGAGTTGAAACGAATGTTTATTGATCAGTTCTTTCATTTTCAAATGAAATGGGCCAGTTCAACATTACGGGAAAAATCATATGTAGATCCTCGCTTCATGCGTGACTCATTGCTCCGTATGCTATTGCAAACATTGCCAGATAATTATCTATTGTTTTATTATCCAATACTACAAATTAGAAAAGCACCTATAGAGCTAGATGTAGTGTTAATGTCGCCGACAGAGTGTATTTGTATTACGGTCTTAGAGGCTGAAAATCAAGCTGTATATGTAGGTGGCAGTGATCGCTTCTGGATTAAAAAAGTAGGGACGAAGGATTCTAAAGTTTTGAATCCAACGATTAATTTAGGGCGGATGGAATCGGTCCTGTCGCAATTATTTAAACAAGAGGATATTGATATGCCCATCCGTAAGGTTGTGCTATCTCGTAATGGGTATTTTGATTATCCTGGTTCACCATTTGGGGTACGCTTTGTTGATCGTCGAAATTACCATGAATGGATAGAGCATTTAAGAAAAGTTTCCTCTCCTATGAAGCATATGCAAATCCGAGCTGCACAGACAATTTTAAATACGGTCCAAACCACCTCCTTTAACCGAGATATATGGCAGCAAGCATCTCAGCCAACAGAGGAATGATGTATGAACGTTCTATTTATTGTCAATGAGGCCGCTGGGAATGGAAAAGGAAAAAAAGTTTGGCTCCAACTTCAAGAGCAACTAACGATTTCCTATCAAGTGGCTTTTACTGAATATGCAGGACATGGACAGGAAATCGCTCAACAATGGGCACACCAGCAACAAGAGAAGAAATTGCTTGTCGTTGTTGGTGGTGATGGCACCATTCATGAAGTAGTTAGTGGTGTTATACATAATAAATACATCATAATTGGTGTAGTTCGTGCTGGCTCTGGTAATGACTTTGCACGTTATTTTCATACCTTTTCCAATGCCCAGCAAATCGAGGATTATGTAAAGACTACCTTGGCTAATGTAAGAATGGATGCAGGGATCGTTCAGATTGATAATCAACGAAAAGAAATATTTGTTAATAATGCTGGCATAGGCTTCGATGCCTTTGTGACAAAATCAATTAACACTTCTCGTCTTAAGTTTTATCTCAATAAGATTGGATTAGGGAAACTTTCGTATGCTGTCGCTGTAATTAGAGGGTTATTTCGCTTTGAACGCTTTGACATAACGATACGTTCAGAGGGACAGGAATGGCAATTTCAGCAGACGTGGTTTGTGGCGATGAGTAATCAACCTTATTTTGGAGGCGGCATGAAAATATCACCTGCCGCAAAAGCAGATGATGGGCAAGTGGATATCACAATTGTACATGGTATTTCTCGTATCAAATTATTACTGGTATTTGTCACTGTGTTTTTTGAAAAACATACAAAATTTAAGGAAGTTACTTTTTTACAGGGGCAGGTCTTTGATCTTATCGTAGCAGATAAGGTTGACTGCCATACGGATGGTAATTATATTGGCATTGTCAATCAAGAGACCAATATCCACTGTACAATACAACAAAATGCTTGGCAGGTTATTGTTAAGGATTCATAAAAATATCATTGTGCAATAATTTCATGCGAATTATAAGGGAATACGTTATACTATAAAAAAATCAATAATTTCACAAGAAAGAAATGAGGAACAACATTGAGATTAAGAAATAAGCCTTGGGCAGAGGAAATGATTACAGATCACCCAGAGGTGATTATTCCAAATCCTGAAGACTTTAAAGGAAATTGGCAGGCTGTTTTCGGCAATGACAACCCTATTCATATTGAAGTAGGGTCTGGAAAAGGACAATTTGTGACCGGTATGGCTTTGCAAAATCCAACAATCAATTATATTGGCATTGAACTTTACGATAGTGTGATTGTTTGTGCACTAGAAAAAGTGCTAGAGGCAAAATCTCCAGCGAATTTACGTTTACTAAAAGTAAATGGCGCAGATTTATATAAATTCTTTGACAAAAACGATGTATCACGTGTATACCTGAATTTCTCAGATCCTTGGCCAAAAACACGACATGCAAAAAGACGTTTAACGCACGGGGATTTTTTGAAATTATATGAGTCGATTTTAGTGGATAATGGGGAAGTCCATTTTAAAACGGATAACCGAGGTCTTTTCGAGTATTCTTTAATCAGTATGTCTGAATATGGGATGTTATTAAAGTATGTATCTCTCGACCTGCATGCAAATATGCCAGAGGATAATGTGATGACAGAATATGAAGAGAAGTTTTCTGCCAAGGGGCAGCCGATTTATCGCTTAGAATCGCAATTTATCACTAAATTGTAGGGGGAATATGGATGGATCAGTTACAGTTTCACAATATGTCATTATCATGGCTAAACGGGGGTGTTACGTGCCTAGATGGTGGTGCGATGTTTGGTGTTGTACCAAAGCCTCTTTGGTCCCGCAAATATCCAGTCAATGAAAAAAACCAAATTGAATTACCAACAGAACCTATCCTTATTCAATTTGGGGGCAAAAACTACCTTATTGATACGGGTGTTGGCTTTAACAAATTAAATGAAAAGCAGCTACGAAACTTTGGTGTAACAGAAGAATCTTCGTTAGCTGATAGCTTACAAGAGTTAGGATTAACGACAGCAGATATTGATGCAGTGTTAATGACGCATTTACATTTTGATCACGCTGGGGGGTTAACGCAGTGGGAAGGGGATGTACTTGTACCAACTTTCCCAAATGCCAAGATTTTTGTAACGAAAATTGAATGGGATGAAATGCGTAACCCCAATATCCGTTCTAAAAATACTTATTGGAAAGAAAATTGGGAGCCAGTTCAGCATTTAGTTGAAACCTACGAAGAGTCATTGGAAGTAGTACCTGGAATCGAAATGCTTCATACTGGTGGTCATAGTGAGGGACATGCTGTCATCAAGCTAACGCAAAATGATGAAGTGTTATTGCATATGGCAGATATTATGCCGACTCATGCTCATCAAAATCCATTATGGGTATTAGCCTATGACGATTATCCAATGACAAGTGTATTTGCAAAAGAGCGACTGATGAAAGAAGCCCTTGCAAATAACTATGGCTTTATTTTCTATCACGATGCTTATTACCGTATGATTCGATGGGATGAGTCAGGCAAAGAGATTGTGGATAAACTAGAGCGTAGTAGACAAGCTGTTATTACATTTTAATCGAGCAAGCAAAGGCGAGGTATTTGGCATATAAAATGTCAATACCTCGCGTTTTTGTTCGTGAACAGGATAGAAAATATGATACACTTAACACGATACTAAAATACAAAAGAGAGTTGAAATAAACATGGCAACTGAACAACCATTTTTACCCGTTTTACTTGGATCAGATATGAATGCATATGGTATGGCACGTGCGTTTTATGAAGCATATGGTATTAAACCACTTGTTTTAGGACGTTCTCATTTAACAGCAACACAAGATAGCCATATCCTACAATTTCAAGAAATAGACCGTTTAAATGAACAAGATGTTTTTGCACCTGCCCTTGCAGAAGTTGCAAAAAAATATGCTGATAAAAAACTATTACTTTTAGCATGTGGGGACGATTATGCCAAGCTGATCATCAAAAATAAGCCAGCATTACAAGAGCATTTTACCGTACCTTATATCGACGAATCGTTGATGGATGAAATTTTATTGAAAGAAAATTTCTATAAAATGTGTGATCAATATAATTTTAAATATCCAGGTACAACAACGGTGACAGCTGACAACTATGAAAACTTTACACCACCATTTGCTTACCCTATCATTTTAAAGGCTTCCAACTCTGTAGAATATTGGGCTTGTAAATTCCCTGGGAAGAAAAAAGTATTTGTTGCACATGATGAAGCGGAAAAAACGGCTATATTAAAAGCTATTTATAGCTCTACTTATCAGGATACAATGATTATTCAAGAATTTATTCCTGGGGACGATTCCTATATGCGTGTGTTAAATGCCTATGTAGGAAAGGATGGAAAAGTGAAGCTGATGTGTCTAGGTAACCCTATTCTAGAAGAACACTCTCCTGAAGGAATCGGAAGTTATGCAGCCATCGTGACAACCTATGATAAAGAATTAATGGATCAAGTACGTTTCTTCCTAGAGGACATTGGCTATACAGGTTTTGCGAATTTTGATATGAAATATGATATTCGAGACAAGCAATATAAACTTTTTGAAATCAATTTACGTAATGGGCGTTCTAGCTATTATGTAACAGCAAGTGGGCATAATTTAATGAAGTATGTTGCGGATGACCATATGTTAAATATCGAGCAAGAAGTCACATATGTGCAGGACAAGCATTTATGGATGATTATTCCTAAAGGTGTATTATTCAAATATGCATCGAATGAAAAGCTCAAACTAGAAGCAAAAAAATTAATTAGTGAGGGTAAATACACAAATTCTCTTTACTTTAACGAGGATATGAATGCGAAGCGTTGGGTGAAACTAACACTCAATAATTTAAATTATTACCGTAAGTATAAAAAGTACTTTAATAATAAAGGTTTATCCGAATAACATAGAGAAGCCATCTTCATTTTATGAGATGGCTTCTTATGTTGTTGAATTAGATATTATGAGTAGCAGAAAAGGCCCTTTAGCAAGGTGAAAAGAGATTTCCGTTCCGCCAGCGCATTGGAAATCTCTTTTCACCTTTCACAAAAATGTTTTGTTTTTTAACATTATAAGAAGCCATCTTCAATTTATGAGATGGCTTCTATTGTATATACATAATTAAACTTCTGTTAGTTCCACGACAACACCAGAGCGTGCATCGGCAGCAAATTCGAATGTCTGCATCTCACCTTCATGCATACGCGAGATCCCCCCACGATATACTGGGATGGTAATAATACCGTTTGTAAAATCTTCAGTTTTCATAAAAATCCAAGAACCATCAATCGGTGAATCCTTTTTAAATTCTCTTTTTATGTTTTCAAGTACTTGTCCTGCAGGTACGAACGGAGAAACTTTTTCACTAGCTTCTTTAATAATGACTGCGGCAGCTAAGCCAGTTGCGACACCAATTAAAAAATCACGTAATTTCATACTTTTTTCCTCCTTTTTCTATACCTTTATTTTAGCATAGCCTATAGAGTGAATGCACGTTCACAATTAAGCGGATTGAGGAAATGTATCAATATTTCGAATTCGGAAATAATTGTGTTACAATAGGCAAGGAAGAATATTCTACTTCGTGGGGAGAGAGTCATCATGAATGAGGAAACATTACAATTATTTAAAACTTTAACAGAATTACCAGGCGCTCCGGGTAATGAACACGCAGTACGCGCGTTCATGCGTTCTGAGTTAGAAAAGTACTCGGATGAAATCGTTCAAGATAATTTGGGGGGTATTTTTGGTGTTAAGCACAGTGATGTTACGGATGCACCGAAAATATTAGTTGCTGGTCATATGGATGAGGTAGCATTTATGGTTACTTCTATCACAGATAATGGAATGATCCGTTTTCAAACATTGGGCGGCTGGTGGAACCAAGTTATGCTTGCACAGCGTGTAGAAGTATATACGAAAAATGGGGCAATTCCTGGTGTAGTTTCATCCATCCCACCCCATTTATTAACAGATGCAGAACGAGCGAAGCCAATGGATATAAAAAATATGCTTATCGATGTTGGTGCTGATAATAAAGAAGATGCTATGTCTATGGGTGTTCGTCCTGGACAATCCATCATACCAATTTGTCCATTCACACCAATGGCTAATCCGAAGAAAATTATGGCTAAAGCTTGGGATAACCGCTATGGCTGTGGTCTAGCGATTGAACTAATGAAAGAAGTACAGCACGAAAAATTAGGTTCACATTTATACTCAGGTGCAAATGTAATGGAAGAGGTTGGCTTGCGCGGTGCACAAGTATCAGCAAACATGATTAAACCAGATTTATTCTTTGCACTAGATGCTTCTCCTGCCAATGATATGTCAGGTGAAAAAAGTCAATTTGGACAGCTCGGCAAAGGTACTTTACTTCGTATTTTAGATCGTACAATGGTAACACATCGTGGTATGCGTGAATTCATTTTAGATACGGCTGAATCCAATCATATCCCTTATCAATACTTTGTCTCCCAAGGTGGAACAGATGCTGGTCGAGTGCATACGGCAAACGATGGCGTTCCAAGTGCAGTTATTGGTGTATGCTCACGTTATATTCATACATCAGCGTCAATTATTCACATTGATGATTATGCAGCTGCCAAAGCTTTAATTGTTGAATTAGTGAAAAAAGCAGATCGTTCGACATTAGAGTCAATTCACGCTAATGTATAAGAAGCTAGGAAGATGCCTTTTAGAGGCATCTTTTTCTATGGAAAGAAAGTGGGGATTAAATGAAAATAGCAATTGGCACAACCAATAAGGCCAAAACAGAAGCAGTTGAAGTAATTGTTCGCAAATACTTTGAGGATTCTCTCTTTACTCATGTCAAAGCTGCTTCTGAAGTATCAGATCAACCGATAAGTAATGAAGAAACTAGATTAGGGGCAATGAATCGTGCTAAAAACGCCTTGATTTTAACGGATGCAGAATTATCATTTGGCTTAGAAGGTGGCGTAACTGAAATCGATGATGACATGTATGTTTGTAACTGGGGTGCATTAACTGTGTCAGACGGAACAATGTTTACAGCTGCTGGCGCACAAATTATTCTGCCAAAAGAAATTGCCCAGGAAATAAGAACTGGTGGAGAACTTGGACCGATTATGGAGCAATATACAAAGCGTCGAGATATTCGTCAAGGCGCAGGTGCTGTAGGTATTTTTACGCAAGATTTAGTTAGTAGACAGATGATGTTTGAGCATATTGTCTCGCTTTTAGTTGGTCAATATTTGTTCACATTTTCACAAAATTAGTTAAAAAGAATTAGTGGTGAGAGGATAGTTAGGTTGCATCTTATGATTAATTTTTTTAAAATAGAAAAAAGTTAGTAGTGAAAGGAAGAGAGACATGTTATTTTCATGGCTAAGAGCAATTGGCCTAATGCTTATACTTCTTGTCCTTTCTGGCTGCAATCAATCTATTGATGATCAAATTGCTAATGGGCTCCAATTAACGGAGAAGGTTTTTGCTGAAGAGCCAGAAGAACATACAGTAGAAATTGGGGATAACAAAATATACTTACCTTCAAACTTTAAAATTGAAGACAGTTCAGATGCTTATAATATTGTGATTTCAAAAGGCAAAGAAAGCTACATTCTTTTTATCAATGATCGTGAAGCACAAGACAGTAAACTTTATTATAATCTTTTAAAAGAAAATGAAGCGGACAAAATTATCGAGGAATCGACTTTTGATAAGGATGGTCGTTATGGCTTCACAGCGGTTCTAAAAACGGACGAAGAAAATGAAATGGAGCTCATTGTTAGTAGTGGTGGTGTGAAGATGACAACCATTTCAAAAGCAAAACAAATTGAAAATAATTTGCGTGAGATGACGAAAATCGTTCATTCGGTTAAGATGAAGTAAATAGAAGGAATGAACAGAACGGTTCACAAACATGTGAGCCGTTTCATTTTGAAGTTAGGATGTGAAAAAGATGAAGCGAATGAAGTCTGAACAACTAGTCGAGCTATTAAAAAAGCAATTAACTGAAGAGAAATATGAATTTCATTTTGATAAAAAGTACGATAAATTACGCTTGAATCATAAGACAATTGAAAAAGGGATGGAGCTCTCCTTACCTGGGATCTTAGCAAAATATAATGACAAGCAAGAGTCAGCGATTGAAGAAGTTATATATACAATTGAGCAAACCTTTAATGCAATGGTACAAGAAAAAGAACAGGGTTTCCAAACGACTACACAGATTTATCCCGTGATTCGTGCCACTTCTTATCCACAGGCATCGAAAGAAGGGCATGCCTTTATTACAACTGAGCATACAGCTGAAACGCGCGTTTTTTATGCACTCGATTTAGGTAAAACCTATCGCTTTATTGATGAATCCATGCTAGAAGCCTTACAATTAACGGTAGAACAAATTCGAGAAATGGCACGCTTTTCGGTGAAACAACTACCAACCGCCTATAAAAAAGATGAGGTAGCAGGTAATATTTTTTATTTTGTCAATGTGAATGATGGCTATGATGCTAGCCGTATTTTAAATGAGAGCTTTTTAAAAGAAATGCAGGCACAAGTGGAGGGCGATATGACATTATCCGTGCCTCATCAAGATGTATTAATTATAGGTGATATTCGTAATGAAACAGGGTATGATGTATTAGCACAGATGACGATGCATTTCTTTGCAGTCGGTACTGTACCGATTACGTCATTATCTTTTATTTATGAAGATGGAGAACTAGAACCAATCTTTATCTTAGCAAAAAACAGAGTGAAAAAGGAGCAAGAATAACAATGAACGTATTTTACAACAAAGAGCATGTAGGAGATGTCTTACTAGTTCAACTAGCAACGGAGGCTATTGTGAAAACAGAAGTAGAACGTGCTGGTGATATTGCTATTTTAAGGGAAGCTCAAACGGGAGAAATTAAAGCCTTCAATTTATTTAATGCGAGCAGTTACATCCAAACAGATGCTAAAGGCTTAGTAGAAGTGACACCAGAATTAGTAGCACAGCTAGCAGTGGCAATCGAAAAAAATGGAGCTAATATTAATCTTGATGTTGATTTTTCACCAAAATTTGTGGTTGGTTATGTAGAAACAAAGGACAAGCATCCAAATGCTGACAAATTGAGTATCTGTTCAGTCAATGTAGGAGATGAGATACTACAAATTGTATGTGGAGCTCCTAATGTAGAAGCAGGTCAGAAGGTAGTTGTTGCGAAAATTGGTGCCGTAATGCCTTCGGGAATGCTTATTAAAGAAGGAAATTTACGTGGTGTTGAGTCTTACGGCATGCTTTGTTCAGCGCGTGAATTAGCGATTCCTAATGCACCATCTGAAAAAGGAATTTTAGTATTACCAGAGGATGCTATAGTTGGTAGTGCTTTTGAATCACCAACTAAATAAAAATTCCCCTATTTAAAAAAGAAATTATTAAAATTTAAATGTTTTATCATGATATTATTCCTTGTGTCAAGGTGAAATGCCCTAAATCGTTATGTTACTAATATGCTAGTAGCATAACGATTTTTTTGTTTAGAATGAGCCTCTAAATGCAAGTTTCAAGACCGTTTTTATGGTATGCTTTTTGATGTAGACATTGAGCTATTGATAAATATAAAACTAGACAATGCTATAAATGAAGTGTAAGAGAAATGAGTGAAACGAAGTGAACTGGTTTAAAAAACAAATTAGTAAATTTATTAATAAAGAAGATGAAGACTATGAGTATGAAGAATATTATGAGGATTATGGAGAAGTTCAGTCGGAGCAATTACATACACAAAAAGAACCACCAATCGCTAAGCAAAAGACTTTCCGTTTCCCTTTGATTGACGATGATGAAGGTGAAGCATCCTATACGCCCTCAAAAGAAATGTTTGATCAAATGGAAGATGATGATTATGGACAAATTGGGGATTTATCGTTACCAAAACATTTAAATCATCATATTGTCGATTCTAGTGTTTATGATGTTGAGGTTTCAGGAATTCGAGATTTACTAGCAAATCGCTCTAAACGTACAGGTAGAAAAACAATGATGAAAAGTCAGCCTTCAGAACAAGAATTTCGTTCAAGAGCAAGCTTAGTCTTTCGAGATGCACAAAATGAAACAGCTACTATAAGTCCTATGACTGCACCTGCACCAAAAGAAAAGAGTCAGCGAAAAGAACAAAAAGTTGAAAATATTATGCCTGAGAATCGCAAACGATTTGTTCCAACAGATGTGCCTTCACCTGTCTATGGTTTTGCAAAACCAAGTCCCATTAAAGATTTATTAGATAAAAGAAAAGAGGAATATGAGAAGCAAGAAACCGATGTACAGGCAGTTGAAAGGGTTACTGTTGCAAAGCCTTTAAAAGAAGCGACAACAAATGAGGTCAATGAAAATATACTAGAAGAAAAAGAGCCGGCTAGCACAAACCAAACGGTTTTAACGGAACACCATGAGATTATTCAATCGAAAGAACTTTCGACAGTAAGTGAACCAATTATTTTTGAGGAAGAACTGTTGGTTGAAGAGAACGATGATAAGGAAAATTTGTCATCAAATGTAGCTGTGCCTCAAACTACTTCTTTTGCTATGGATTTTGAAGGGCAAGAGAAGGAAGCTGTTGTTCAAGATCAAACAGTTCAACAACTTTCAGCAGATCAATCGGAAATCCATGTCAAAGAAATGATTGTGGAACAAGTACAAATAGAAAATTCTACGATCCATATTGGAGAAGTTACTGTCGTTCAACCGTCAATGGATGACCAATCTCCTGATACTGCATCGAGGGAAGAAAAAAGTCGAATTCCATTTAATGTACTAATGTTAAAAACAGATAAAGAAAAATGGAGAATCCAACAGCAATTGAAGATGGCTCAGCAGCCTATACGTGTAGAGAGCATGCCAGAAACAGAGAAAAACAAACTAGTGGATGTGATGCCAGAAAAATCATCGTCCTTAGACAGCATGACAACAAGCGAAATGTCCGTTTCACCACCAGAAGATGACAACGATTTCCATATGTCAGAGACTGTTCAATTGCAAGTAGATGGTCCAGTGCAACTTGAGGTAAAAGATGAAGTAGAAAGTGTCCCTACAACAAGTAGTGCTGAAGAGCCTATTGCTGTAATTACAATGGCTCCTGTTACATCAATGTCAAGTATCTCAATAAATGAAAGAATAGAAATTGAAAAAGCAGCTGCTGATGAAATTTCTGCAACTATTGAGCCAGAGCTTGAATTAGAACCAGAACTTGAACTATCTTCAGAACGGGACCAAGTGTCAGAACCAGAACTAGCTATCGAACCTGAAGTAGTTTCAGAAATTGTAGATTATGCTCCGGTAGAATCTGTTGAGAATCAAGTAGCACCACAAGAAGTAGAAGCTGAGATACCAGCAAAGCCTGTACACGTCTATCAAAAGCCAACGGATGAATATCTAGAGCCACCAGAGGAAAAAACACAGGATACGGATTGGATGGAGCAACAGGGCGAGACATTAGTCGAAGCACTATCTTATTTCCAAGTTTCTGCGCAAATTGAATCGATTATGCAAGGTCCTGCTGTTACTCAATTTGAAATAACGGTGAGCCATGGTACAAAGGTGAGTAAAATTCGAAACTTAGCAGATGATTTAAAACTTGCCCTAGCAGCAAAAGATATTCGTATTCAAGCACCAATTCCTGGGAAAAGTTCGATCGGTATTGAGATCCCAAATAGAGTATCACGAGCTGTTCGCTTATCTGAGGTAACAAATAGTGCCTCCTTCGTTGAGTCAGATTCACCATTAGAGGCAGCATTAGGACTTGATTTGACTGGAAAACCTGTTACGTTAGATCTGCGTAAAATGCCACATGGCTTAATCGCTGGTGCAACGGGTTCGGGTAAATCCGTTTGTATTAATTCTATTTTGGTTAGTTTATTATATAAAGCTGCACCACACGAGCTAAAACTCATGCTGATCGACCCTAAAATGGTAGAGCTGGCGCCATTTAACCATATTCCGCATTTAGTTAGTCCTGTCATTACAGATGTAAAGGCGGCAACGGCTGCACTAAAATGGGCAGTTGAGGAAATGGAGCGTCGCTATCAACTATTCGCTCATGCAGGTGCACGTGATATTACACGTTTTAATGCCATAGCTGATAAAAATAATGAACATAGCCTGAAGTTGCCTTACATTTTAATTGTCATTGATGAGTTAGCAGATTTAATGATGATGTCTCCAGCAGATGTAGAGGAGGCCATTTGCCGTATTGCTCAAAAGGCACGTGCATGTGGTATTCATTTAATTGTTGCAACGCAAAGACCTTCAGTGGATGTTATTACAGGGTTAATCAAATCAAATATCCCTACACGTATTGCCTTTGCAGTTTCCTCTCAAATTGATTCTCGTACCATTTTAGATGGGCAGGGAGCTGAAAGGTTACTTGGTCGAGGGGATATGCTATATTTAGGTAATGGTATGTCAGCGCCCGTGCGTTTACAGGGAACTTTTGTTACAGATGATGAAATTGAATCGATTATTGAGCATGTTCGTGAACAGGGTGAGCCTGATTATATTTTCGATCAAGAGGAATTATTAAAGAAAACAGAGGTGTCCGCAGAACAGGACGATTTATTTGAAGATGTTTGTCGATTTGTCTATGAGCAAGGTGGCGCTTCTACCTCATTGATTCAACGAAAGTATCATATTGGCTATAATCGTGCTGCTCGTTTAATTGACATGTTAGAATCACATGGTTTTGTTTCGGAAGCAAGAGGAAGTAAGCCACGTGAAAGTTACATTACAGAAGAAGATTTAATTACTATGTTTGAATAAGAATTGCATTGTTTTCGTCTAGATTATCTAATTTACGTCGAATTTAGTTTTTTTAGAAAAGTTACACATCTATCCTTATGCATAAAAAGTGCTATAATAGACAAGATGTGTTGAATAGTACGTATTTTTTAACACTTGTGAAGGTATTAATACCTAACCATTCGTGAAATAATACGATACACCTAATAGATGATAGATGGGATATTGAAATTCCCGGGGGGTTTAATTAATGACAGTTTTTCATTTCACAGGCATTAAAGGTTCTGGCATGAGTTCGCTTGCACAAATCTTATTTGATGCTGGTGAACAAGTACAGGGCTCAGATGTCGATAAATATTTCTTCACGGAGCAACCGTTACGTGAACGTAATATTCCAATTTTTACATTTAATGCAGATAATATTAAAGAAGGTATGACAGTGATCGCAGGTAATGCATTTTCCGATGATCACCCTGAATTAGTACGTGCTCGAGAAATAGGTGTAGAAGTCATTCGTTACCATAAATTTTTAGGTGAATATATTGGCAACTATACATCTATTGCCATCACAGGTGCACATGGTAAAACATCTACGACTGGTTTAATGGCACATGTGGTAGGTGGATATAAACCGACATCTTATTTAATTGGTGATGGTACTGGGGCAGGTCATGAAAATGCTGATTTCTTTGTAATGGAGGCGTGTGAATACCGCCGTCACTTTTTAGCATATAATCCTGATTATGCTGTGATGACGAACATCGATTTTGATCATCCAGATTACTTCGCTAATATAGAGGACGTATATTCTGCATTTCAATCATTAGCATTACAAGTGAAAAAAGCAATTATAGCATGTGGTGATGATGAACAGCTTCAACGTATTCAAGCAAAAGTACCAGTTGTGTATTATGGATTTGGTGCTGAAAATGACTTTGAAGCTCGTAATGTTGAAAAAACAACTGAGGGTACAAAATTTGATGTTTTTGTACGTAATGAATTTTATAGCACTTTCTTTATCCCATTATTTGGGGATCATGCTGTTTTAAATACATTGGCCGTTATTACGCTATGTGAATATGAAGGCATTTCTCCAGATATTATTCAGGAGCGTTTACACACGTATAAAGGTGTAAAAAGACGTTTTACTGAGACGGATATAGGGGATAATGTTTTAATAGATGACTATGCACACCATCCAACGGAAATTCGCGCAACAATTCAATCAGCACGACAAAAATTTCCTGAACGTGAGCTAGTTGCGATTTTCCAACCACATACATTTACACGTACACAAGCTTTTTTACAAGATTTTGCGGATAGTTTGAGCCTTGCAGATACAGCCTATTTATGTGATATATTTGGCTCTGCGAGAGAAACGCAAGGCGCGCTTTCTATTCATGATTTAGCGTCACTTATTGAAGGCAGTGCAGTGATTACCACTGAAGGAATTGATATATTAACAAAACATAATGGCGCAGTATTTTTATTTATGGGCGCTGGTGATGTTCACAAGTTCCAAGATGCTTTTGAAGACGTGCTTAAAAACAATGAAACAGCTTAGTCCGTAGGGGTTAAGCTGTTTTTTCTCAAATTTAAGCAGGAATTCCGTTTTTTTTGTCGAAGATAGGGAAAGTAATAGTAAAGACAATTTACTAGCAGGAGGTCAACTTATGGAAGTGATTTTGTATATTGCAGCCATTATTGCTGCAATCGGTTTTTTAATTTTATGTGTGAGCGTGGGCATGACATTATTCTCGCTTAAATCCATCCTAAACAGCTTAGCAGGGACATTATCTGGGATTGAAGGCCAAATGGAAGGCATTACACGCGAAACAACTTCTTTATTATCAAAAACAAATAGCTTAGCAGAGGATATTCAACATAAATCTGAACAATTAAATTCAGTTGTTCAAGCTGTTAAAGGTATTGGTGACTCCGTTAATGGTTTAAATAATTCTGTTCAGCAGATTACTTCTTCTGTTTCTAAAAGCGTAGAACAAAATGAAGAAAAAATTGCACAAGTTGTACAATGGAGTAATGTTGCGATGGGTATTGCTGATAAATGGAAAAAGCGAAAAATCATCGAGCAGGAAACGGTATCACCTGATGCCTATGCATTTGAAACTGTGCAAGTAGAAGAAACACCAAAAAGAAAATGGGGTCGTAAAAAATGATAATTATTCAGTGAGTATTCTATGCTGGCTGAATAAAAATAAAGTCTTAGACATATAAGTTGAAGATGCATCTGTGAAAATAGATGGACAACCAGTCTAGACAAATTTGATAATTAGATGGGGAGGAATTGTTGCATGACAACTCAAAAGCCAAATTTTAACGAAGTAAAGGAACAGCAGCTTGAAAGTTCTTTGCCTCAGCTTTATCATCCGCAAGACTCGATTTATGAAGAGGAGCGTGTAAACATGAAAGATTTTGTGATTGGCGCATTAGTTGGTGGAATCGTAGGGGCTGCTGCAGGTCTACTGTTAGCTCCAAAATCAGGAAAAGATTTACGCAGTGATGTGGCTGTACAAGCTGTTCAGCTAAAAGATAAGAGTGCAGACTTCTCGACAACTGCAAAAGATAAAACAGTTCAACTTTCTAAACAAATTCAAGAGCAATCTACACAATTAGTAGAGAAAGTAAAAACACTAAAAACGGCAAAAGCACCAACTGTTTTTGATGATGGTACGGTTTCCTTTGAAGGGGAAGAACCATTAGAGGATTACATTCCAAGTGAGGAACCAAAAGCCGAAGAAACGACAGAAAAAGCAGATCAAAAAGAAGAAACAAATGAAGAAGTTCGTGCATAATGCATAATATAAAGGGATACGTTACAAGATAAAGTTGTAACGTATCCCTTTTTTTAAATGATAGGTGTAGCTTCTAATATTATTTCTAATTGATCACCACCAAATATCTCTGTATCAAAGCTTGCTGGCTGACCATTTCTTAAAATCGTAAAATTCCCCTTAAAGGCACTTGGTAGCTGCCAATTAGAGAATCGGAAAACATCTTGATAAATCCAACGACTGCGATCCTTTTCTTTAAATACTAAAGTCGCTCCATTGTGTACAGTGGATTGTGGTGACACAACCATTTTATTAACAATCGCTTCATTTGCAGTCTTCTTTAGTTCCAAAACTTCCTGTTGGAAATGAATAATGATTTTATCCTCTAGCAAAAGATTCATTTGGTCTGCAATATGTTGTACTGTTGGTAGAGATGGTTGTTGGAAGCTTATCACATCTCCATTTTGTACAGCATAGCTCAATTTGGCTACTTTTCCATTAATCATTAGCTGAGAGGAGAACTCTGGTAAATATAAAGGTTGTCCATCTACTTGAATCGTATAGGACTCAAATTGCTTTAATAAATGCCAATTATTAGTGATTTTGAATACATCCTCAATTGTTTCGGCAATATCAAAAACGACGATATCACGATCATTTAAAACGGTATCGAGTGATGCAGAAGAGTTATTGACAGAAATTTTGGGCTCAATCACATATTTGGTGTTTTGGATTGTCACAGTCTTTATTGCTGCATCATCTATAAGATCTCTTACTGTAGCCGTCGCCTGTTGCCCATCTTGGCCTTCTATTAACTGAATGGCATCTCCAGTTTTAATCAGGCTTTTTGTTGATGCCTGTTGCCCGTTTACCAATATTTCAGCAGGCTGACCATGTCCACCTGGTATAAATATGTCCTGTCCGTTGACACTGATAGATAGTCCATGTCCTGGTTTTCCATATAATTGCTTTGCGCGAATATTTGCAGCTAGAAAGGCATCTGCAACAGTCATTTCTTTTAGTTCAAAAAGGCGTACCACTTGGTTATTGACTGTTAAACTCATATATTGAATCGGCATTTTTTTAGCAGCAATGGCAATACCAATAGGTGTGACTAATTCAGGTGAGGCTTTTATATGATCTTCTTTTGTTAAGTTTTGAATAGCATCAATGCCTCGAACAGCAATACGATTAGCTGGTAAATCTAGAACTTGACCTAGTTCTGTAGTAAGGTTGGGTGTTAAACTACCGCCACCAACCAGCATAACGGCTTTGGGTGCTACTCGATTATTGAGTCGTAGAATTTCTTCTCCGATAGACTTCGCCAACTGTTTCACTGCAGGCTCAATTGCTAAAAAAACCTCTTCCTTTGGATAGAACTGATCAAAGCCTAGAATATCTTGAATCAATATCTCTTCAGAGGTTTGTAGCTGACGTTTAGCCTCTTCAGCTACAGGGAAGTCTAGCAAATAGTGGTCGCTTAAAGCTTCTGTTATTTCATCGCCAGCTGTAGGGACCATGCCATAAGCTACAACTGTACTTTTATCCGTAATGGCAATATCTGATGTACCTGCCCCTATATCAACAAGTGCCACATTTAGGCGACGCATCGTTGGAGGAATCAGCACATTAATGGCAGCAATCGGTTCTAACGTCAATGCTTCCATCTCTAAATCAGCTCGTTTAAGAGCGGCAATCAATGATTCCACAACTACCCGAGGTAGAAACGTTGCTATCACTTCGATTTGGGCTTCATCCCCTTGTTGATCCAACAGGCTTCCGATCTCCTCGCCATCCAAGCGATAATACAGGACTGAGTAACCTACACAATAATAGTGGCTAATTTTTGCATCCTCTTTTTGTTGCAAGAGTTGCTGCTGTGCTTGTTGAACAGCCTGAAGTTCCAAGCGACTAATATCTTCTTCAGTAAAAATTGGTCGATTACGAATATTGATGGTCACACTAGCTTGTTCAGTTTTCAAAGATCGACCTGCTGCTGCGACACTTACCTTTGTGAGAGGCCCATGTTTCTCTTCAAGTTCACGTTTTATTTCATTAATTAATTCTGCCACATACATGACATTATGTATTTGTCCATCTACCATGGCACGTTCTTTATGCTCTTTTACTAAAATATCTTCCACATGAAAATGATCATTTTCTTCTTGGAGAATAATCCCGACCACTGAGCGAGTGCCAATATCAAGTGCGAATAGTTTAGAACTCAATGTAATCGCTTCCTTTCGCGTCATACTTGAAAATAATTTAGCGAGTTGAAGCGCTAAATTAAAAATGCGTGACATTCTGAACAACATTGATTATAATAATGCTATTATCTAAAAATGTAACATACATTTCAGAGTTCTGAAAGTGTCTGTCATGAGGAGAGGAGCAAGAAAGCATGAGCCAAAAAGATTTAGAAAGCTTACGTAGTCAAATAGACGGTTTAAACTTAGAAATTCTTCGTCTAATTAATGAACGTGCAGCTGTAGTTGATGAAATCGGTAAAATTAAAGAAAAACAAGGTGTGAATCGCTATGATCCGCTGCGTGAAAGACACATGCTTGATCTTATTAAAGAACACAATCAAGGTCCATTAAACCAAATGACGGTTGATTATATATTTAAGCAAATCTTTAAAACAGCTTTAAAACAACTTGAAGCTGATAAAAAGAAAGAGTTGCTTGTATCTCGTAAGAAGAAGTCAGAAGATACAATTATTAATATCAATGGTGAATTAATTGGGCAAGGAAAACCATCTTTCGTATTCGGTCCTTGTGCGGTTGAGTCTTATGAGCAAGTAGCAGCAGTTGCTGCTTCTATTAAAGCAAAAGGCGAAAAGTTAATTCGTGGTGGTGCTTATAAGCCACGTACTTCTCCTTATGACTTCCAAGGTCTTGGATTAGAAGGTCTGAAAATCTTAAAACGTGTGTCCGAGGAATATGGTTTAGGTGTTATTACAGAAATCGTGACACCAGGTCATTTAGAGGAAGCATTGGATTATATTGATGTCATCCAAATTGGTGCACGTAATATGCAGAACTTTGAATTATTAAAAGCAGCAGGTGCAACAAATAAACCTGTCTTATTAAAACGAGGTTTAGCTGCAACAATTGATGAATTCATTCATGCTGCAGAATACATTATGTCTAAAGGAAATGAAAACATTATCCTTTGTGAACGTGGTATTCGTACTTATGAAAAAGCAACTCGTAATACATTAGATATTTCAGCCGTACCAGTTTTAAAACAAGAAACGCATTTGCCAGTATTCGTAGATGTTACACATTCAACAGGGCGTCGTGATTTATTATTACCTTGTGCAAAAGCAGCTATTGCAATTGGTGCTGATGGCGTCATGGCAGAGGTGCATCCAGATCCATCTGTGGCATTGTCTGACTCACAACAACAAATGGACATCCCAACATTTGACGCATTCTATGAAACGCTACAAAAATTCATGAAAAACCATGAAATTCATGCTTAATTGTTAACAGCGAACACCGCTTGCTTACTTCGGCAGGCGGTGTTTATTATATCGTGACAAAATAATGTCTAGAATAGGACTATTAGTACTTGGTTTTTACGTAGTTCTTCTTGAAAATAATATGAAAATTATCGTATGATAAGGCTATAATAGGAAAAAAGGGAGGCACGTACGATGACTGTTACAATTTATGATGTTGCAAGAGAAGCAAATGTTTCCATGGCAACGGTCTCTCGTGTAGTCAATGGTAATCAAAACGTAAAACCAGCAACACGAAAAAAAGTACTAGAAGTAATTGAACGATTAGAATACCGTCCAAACGCAGTAGCGCGAGGTTTAGCAAGTAAGAAAACAACAACAGTTGGCGTGATTATCCCAGATATTGCAAACAATGTTTATGCGGAGCTGGCTCGTGGTGTAGAGGATATTGCCACAATGTATCGTTACAATATTATTTTAGCCAACTCAGATCAACATGAAGATAAAGAGTTACAGCTACTGGATACAATGCTTGGAAAACAGGTTGATGGTATTGTCATGATGAGTGATGAGGTTACAGAAAAGATGCAGCAAACGATGGATCATTCGCCAGTACCAATTGTGCTTGCAGGCTCTGTGGATGAATCCCAAACAATTGCAACTGTGAATATCGATTATTTCCAGGCGGCTTATGAAGCTATTTCATTACTTATTCAAAATGGCCATACACGGATTGGTTTTGTAACTGGCCCACTTTCGTATACAATTAACGGAAAATTCAAGCTAGCAGCCTATAAGAAAGCATTGCAGGATGCTGGTTTACCAATAGATGAAGCATTAATTGCTGCAGAAGAGTCCAGCTATGATATGGGCTTAGAGGCTTGGGAGATTTTATCTGCTCTTGAACAGCCACCAACAGCTTATTTTGCAGGAAGTGATGAATTGGCCATCGGTTTAATTCATGGCGCACAAGATGCGGGCAAAAATGTTCCAGAAGATATTGAAGTTATCAGCTTTGAGAACTCAAAGTTAGCACGAATGGTTCGCCCACAGTTAACAAGTGTAGCGCTACCGCTTTACGATATTGGAGCTGTTGCAATGCGCCTGCTGACAAAATTAATGAGCAAGGAAACTGTCGAGGACGAAGCGGTTATTTTACCACACCGTATTGAGCATCGACAATCTGTCAAAAGTAAATAATGATACTAACACGTAAATCGCTTATGAAGGATTTGCGTGTTTTTATTTGCTGGATGGAACGTCAAAAATAGAGGATAGCGTTTCAAATGTGAGGGATAGAACAAAAGAATTGATGGATATACCACCAAAAGCATTCATCTAATTTAAAAAGCCCCACGAATATCGTGAGGCCAAGAAATTAATCCCGTCTTTCATTCCGAATAATATGTAGCGATTTGGCTAACATTTGAGCATTCTTTTCCTCTATTTCCGCTTTACGAGGAATTGGCTCATATAAAGGAATCGGATCCTCCCATGTTGGAATAAAAGGAACAGGTGCTTCTGGTTGCCAGCGATCCAGCCATGCTTGAGGGAGTGGCCCCATTGGTAACGCTTGGTCAGTCATTTCCAACCATAACATGGACCAGGCACGGGGCACCACTCGCCAAATATCGTAGCCACCGCCCCCCACTGCAATCCATCGACCATCACAATACTCATGTGCTAATTGATGAGCTAGCTTAGGAATTTCGCGATAAATATTCATTGTTCCATGTAAATGTGTTAATGGATCAAAATAATGTGCATCTGCACCATTTTGTGTTAATACAACATCTGGCTTGAAAAATTCAAAAATCTCTCGCATTGACTGTTCATAGATCTCTAGGAAACTTTCATCCTCAGTAAACGCATCCATTGGAAAATTAAAGGAGGTTCCATAGCCTTGCCCATTGCCGCGCTCAGTAATATTTCCGGTTCCAGGGAATAGATAACGACCAGTTTCATGTATGGACAGTGTACAAACATTAGGATCCTCATAAAAGCTCCATTGGACACCATCCCCATGATGAGCATCTGTATCTACATAAAGTACACGAGCGTTGTACTTTTCCTGCAAGTAACGAATAGCCACTGTGCTATCATTGTAAATACAAAAACCTGATGCACGACCACGGAAACCATGATGGAGTCCTCCACCAAGGTTAAGGGCGTGTTCGGCTTTTCCTTCCATTACATAATCAACAGCGGTTAAAGTTCCACCAACTAGCTGTGCACTTGCTTCATGCATATTTTCAAAAATAGGGGTATCTTCAGTGCCAATCCCATAGCTTTCACATTGTGCTTCTGATAATTCACCATGTCCTGCTTTTTTTACAATATCTATATATTTTGAATCATGTGCAAGCAATAGCTCTTCTTCCGTTGCAACACGTGCTGGTACAATATCTACATCATCGAGTGCATTAATATTTTTTAGTAGATCCATAGTTAGCGTCAAGCGTTTATGATTGAAAGGATGTGTATCTGAAAATTTATATCCGAGTTGTTCTGGCGAGTATACGAATACGGCCTTTTTCATTATAGCGAAACACCCGGTAAATTTGGCCATAGGACATCAAAGCCCTCTTTGCGTAGATCTTCAATCATTGCTAAAGGATTTAGTGTTTTTACTCGGACGCTTAAAATTTTGTTTTGTGTATTTTCAGAGTCAGGATAAACTAAGACGCTTTGGACATTGGCATGATGCTGATGAAATATTTTTGTAATTTCAAATAAAACTCCTGGGGTATCGGATACCCGAATCTCGATTTTTGACCCAGGCTCGGTAGCACCAGTCAGCTCTATATATGTATAGAGTAAATCTGTTGTCGTAACAATGCCTACCAATTTTCCACCAGAGACAATAGGTAAACAGCCTATTTTTGATTCGTAAAACGTAAGTGCCACCTCTTCAACAAAATCTAGTGGATGACCTATAAGGGGGTCTTTCACCATAATATCCTCTACTTTTGCATTAAAAATAGGAGAGTTTGGTTCATCCTGCAAAGATGAGGGCAAGACCTCTTTAATATCTCGTTCAGTAATTACACCTAAAACGTGGTGTTCATCATCTACAACTGGTAAATGACGAACTTTCTTTTCACGCATTAACTTTAGTGCCTCCTGCACTGTATTGGTAGGAGCTAATGTATAAGGCTTATCATTCATAATTTCTTCTACAATCATATATGCATCCCCTTTGTATTAGTTTTAATACATGAAACGATTTCTAAAACGAAGTCTATCAAATCTTTCCATTGTCTCAGGAGGCACCCGTTTTCCTTCGCGCGCCATCAGGCAATTGGCTGGATGTGATGTAATTTCAGGATCATCTGTTGCAAAATATTCGAAACCAGCAGAGCTCATCATTTTCTCCATCATTTTGCGGTAATCCCAAACATTTAAACCAGTTCCTTTTAAATCCCAATGCCAATAGTACTCGGTAGTAATCACAAGATAATCTTCCATTTCATCCCCCATAAATGAAACGGCTAGTAGCGCCTTCCCAGCACCAGTACCACGGTAGTCAGGAATGACTTCAATGGCACCTAATTCAATCATGTCATCGATACGATCTTCTGCCCATCGTTCAAGTGGATCAGGGTAAAGATAGGTAACATAGCCTACAATAATATCTTCGTTTCGAATAATAATAATTCGGCCTTCGGGTAGTCCAGCAATTTCTATAATGGCTTGCTGTTGCTGTTTTGGAGGTCTGAAGGCAACCAAGCCTTCATGGAATGAATATGTAGCTAATTTTTCTGGAGGCACAGGTCCTTCCACATACACAGTGCCATGCTTTGTTTCCTTTGTGACAGAAAAAAAAGTTTTTTTATGTTCCATAATTACACCACCTGAGTTTAATAATTCCATTATAGCTGATTTCTTGCGTAAAAACGCTTATTTTTGCAAAATATACCTGTATTTTTGGAAAAATAAAAATATTGAGACAATCTATCTGAATTCGTGTAAAATAAGATTATATTGCTTCTGTTATTTAACAGATAAAAGTAGTGCTATTAGGGTTTCGAACATTAATACTATGGATAACTGTTATATAACAATTGCTACATATCAATTTTGCTTTTAGAAAATTCTCTGAATTTCAACAGGGGGGATTGTTGAAATTTAGTCAAAAACAAAAGCAAAGAAAGGGGTATTTTCATGGGGATGAAAATGAAGGAGAAGTTAATGGCTTTACCTGGTCAACACCATTTAACGAATTATGAAGAAGTGGCAGTATCTCATAATTGGGCAGATACGGAAAAGGCATTTAGTTGGAGCGAAACAGGTTTAGTGAATATGGCATATGAGGCTATTGATCGCCATACAGAAACACATCGCAAAAATAAGGTGGCATTGTATTTTAATGATGGTAAACGGAAAGAGGCATATTCATTTAATGAAATGAAAAGGTTAACAAACAAAGCAGCAAATGTTTTTAAAGCGACTACTAATCTGCAGAAAGGTGATCGTTTATTTATTTTTATGCCTCGTTCACCTGAGCTTTATTTTTCATTATTAGGTGCGTTGAAAATGGGGGTTATTGTTGGACCATTGTTTGAAGCTTTTATGGAAGGTGCTGTGTATGATCGACTTGCTGATAGTGAGGCGAAAGTATTAGTCACGACACCTGCTTTACTTGAACGTGTACCTTTAGCTAAATTACCTAAATTGGAGCATATCTTTTTAGTAGGGGAGGGCGTTGAGGAAACAGCTCAAATACTAGACTTTACTAAACATTTAAAAGAAGCTTCAGCTCATTTTGATATAGAGTGGGTAGACAGAGAAGATGGGATGATTCTTCACTATACCTCTGGATCAACAGGTGCTCCAAAGGGTGTATTGCATGTCCATAATGCTATGATTCAGCAATATCAATCGACACAATGGGTACTTGATTTACGTGAAGATGATATTTATTGGTGTACAGCTGATCCTGGATGGGTTACAGGAACAGCCTATGGCATCTTTGGTCCGTGGTTAAACGGTGTAACAATGCTAATCGTCGGAGGAAGATTTTCACCACAAGCATGGTATCAGGCTATTGAAGATTATAGTGTGACAGTGTGGTATAGTGCACCAACAGCGTTCCGAATGCTGATGGGTGCAGGTAGTGGCTTGCTTGAAAGCTATGATCTCACATCTTTACGCCATGTGCTGTCTGTTGGTGAGCCTTTGAATCCAGAAGTTATTCGCTGGGGAGTAGAGGAACTAGGTCATCGTATACATGATACATGGTGGATGACAGAGACGGGAGCGCATATGATTTGTAATTATCCATCGATGGATATTAAGCCAGGTTCAATGGGGAAACCTCTTCCTGGTATTCATGCGACGATTGTAGATGATGCAGGCAATGAGGTTCCACCATTTACAATGGGGAATCTAGCTATTCGTCGTGGTTGGCCTGCCATGATGCGCCAAATTTGGGGCAATCCAGAGCGCTATGAATCTTATTTCCTAAAAGGAGAATGGTACGTTTCTGGAGATTCAGCCTATATGGATGATGAAGGTTACTTCTGGTTCCAGGGGCGTGTGGATGATGTCATTATGACGGCTGGTGAACGTGTAGGACCTTTTGAAGTAGAAAGTAAGCTACTTGAGCATCCAGATGTGATTGAAGCAGGTGTTATCGGGAAACCAGACCCAGTGCGAGGTGAAATCATTAAAGCCTTTGTATCCTTACGAGAAGGGATTGAACCTTCTGATGCATTAATTGAAGATATACGTGATTTTGTTAAAAAAGGTTTATCTGCACATGCAGCACCACGTGAAATAGAATTTAAAGATAAATTGCCAAAAACACGTAGTGGTAAAATTATGCGTCGCGTTTTGAAAGCTTGGGAATTAAATTTACCAACTGGTGATTTATCAACCATGGAAGATTAATTAATTATCTAAAACATCAATTGATATTTATACAACATGTGCATAAAAAGAAGGCAGGGATTCATTCGATGGCGAAAGGATTCTTGCCTTCTTTTTTCTGGATTTACAATAGTATAGAGGTGAGAGTAGGTGAAATATTATCTATTTCAAAAAACAATGAATTAAATAAAAATTCAGTTGACTTAATAAATATGCAGACGTATACTATTTTTAACTTATTTCAGAGGTGAGTGCAGTGAAAGTAGGTATTATTGGAGCAACTGGATATGGTGGTCTAGAACTTATTCGATTTTTACATAATCATCCAGCTGTGGAACGAATTGATTTATTTACTTCTTCAGAAGAGGGTGTCCAATTTTCTTCGAAATTTGGCCATCTTGTTAGGATAGCTGATACATCGTTACAAAAGATAGCGTATGACACTTTAGAAAAATTCGATGTTATTTTTACGAGTACACCATCTGGGGTGACAAGTGAGCTATTACCGCCTTTGATTGGGAAAGGACCAAAGTTAATCGATTTATCTGGTGATTTTCGGTTAAAAGATCTAGCAAGCTATGAAACCTGGTATGGCAAAAAAGCTGCACCGTTCCATAGTGTTCAACAAAGTGTATATGGTTTAACAGAATGGAATGAAGAGCTTATACGTCAAGCAACACTTGTTGCTAATCCGGGTTGCTACCCAACAGCAGTTTTATTATCCTTACTACCACTTGTAAAAGAACGTTTAATTGATCCTAGTTTTCTAGTTATTGATGCAAAGAGTGGCATTTCAGGAGCAGGCAATAAGCCCTCACAAACTACCCATTTTAGTGAGACAAATGAGAATTTTTCGATCTATAAAGTAAATACACATCAACATATTCCCGAAATTGAACAGGCACTTTCCATGTTTGCTCAAGCAGATACAAAGGTTACTTTTAATACGCATCTGGTTCCAATGACCAGGGGAATTTTGGCGACATCCTATGCACCAGTAATACAGGGAATTACAGAGTCGCAATTGATCACTTGCTTACAGGCAACCTATGAGAATCATCCATTTGTTCGAATCGTTACAGATGCATCTAGTTTAGGGACAAATCGTGTCAAGGGATCAAATTATTGTGACATTCTAGTGAAAGTAGATTCCCGTACAAATCGCGCCACAATTGTTAGTGTAATTGATAACCTTGTCAAAGGAGCAGCAGGGCAAGCTATCCAAAATATGAATGTGCAATTAGACTTACCACAAACGACAGGGCTAGATGTCGTACCGTTCTTTATTTAGCAGCATGCAGGAAACTGTATGCTTCTCTTATTTATTAATCTAAGGAGGAATTTCGGATGACAGTTACCACTTCAACGAATGTAATGAAAAAATTATCAAGTAAAAATATTGTTTCACCAAAAGGCTTTAAGGCAGCCGGATTACACTGTGGTTTAAAGCATAAGAAAAAGGATTTAGCCATTTTAGTAAGTGAAGTCCCAGCAAGTGTTGCGGGTGTTTTTACTACAAACTCTGTGCAAGCAGCACCATTAAAAGTCACGAAGGAAGTTGTTTATGCAACTAAGAAAATGCAAGCGATGATCGTCAATTCAGGCAATGCGAATGCTTGTACAGGTAAACAAGGTGTAAAAGATGCCCAAACAATGCAGGCGCTAGTTGCTGAAAAATTAGGGATTGCACCAAATTTGGTGGGAGTTTGCTCGACAGGTGTTATTGGAGAAATGATGAAATTAGAGCCAGTAGCAAACGGTATTCTACAGTTAGAGCCAAAGGACAATTTAGAAAGTGCGATTGACTTTGCACAGGCTATTTTGACAACAGATACCGTCATGAAAAACACAAGCTACAGTACAACTGTGGATGGCAAGGAAGTTATTATTGCTGGTGTAGCAAAAGGTTCAGGTATGATCGAACCTAATATGGCAACAATGCTAGGATTTATTACAACAGATGCTAACATTGAATCTGAGGTGTTACAAGCAGCTTTATCGACTATTACTAATTTAACATTTAACGCTATTACAGTTGATGGGGATACATCAACGAATGACACAGTGGTAATATTGGCTAATGGCTTGGCAGGGAATAATTCTTTAACACCAGAGCATCCAGATTGGCAAAATTTCTTTTACACTTTGCAAACAATAGCGGAAGATTTAGCAAAAATGATTGCCAAAGATGGTGAAGGAGCAACGAAGCTTATCGAAGTGGAAGTTGTTGGTGCAATTTCAGACGAGGAGGCACGTAAAATTGCAAAAACAGTTGTTGGTTCACCACTTGTAAAGACTGCAGTTTTCGGCTGTGATGCCAACTGGGGGCGTATTATTGCAGCAGTAGGGTATAGTGGCGCAACAGTTGATCCAGATAAAATTACTATCCAAATCGGTGGTGCTACTATGGTAGAAAACGGTGAACCAATTCCCTTTTCTGAGGACGAGTTAATTCAAATATTAAAAATGCATGAAGTAAAAATCTATGTGTCCCTTGGTGTGGGTGATGGTAAGGGGCATGCTTGGGGATGTGACTTAACATATGACTATGTCCAAATCAATGCATCATACCGCTCATAAACGTGTGGTCATTAAGCTTGGGGGCAGTACACTGGAAGGTTTAAATGAGGCTTTCTTTGATAATTTTAAAAGATTACAAGAGAGTGGGGTAGAGCTGATTATTACCCACGGGGGTGGGCCAGCCATAAATCGAGAACTAGCTGCTCAAGGCCTACAATCACATACATTAAATGGAATACGTGTCACGAACGAGGCTGCTATTAAAGTTGTCCAATCGACCCTAATAGGGCAAGTAAACACTGCATTAGTTCATGAGTTAACAACAGCTGGTATAGCAGCCATCGGATTAAATGGCTTTGATGGTCAGTTGATAGTCGTAGACTTTTTAGATCAAGAGACTTACGGGTATGTAGGAGCTATTAAAAAAATCAATACATCCTTATTGGAAGCTTTAATGGGTGTAGGGCTTGTACCTGTTATTGCCTGCGTAGGTACAACCGAAGCAGGTCAGGCTCTTAATATTAATGGCGATACGGTAGCAAGTGAAATTGCTTTAGCCGTCGGAGCAGATAGCTTACTACTCGTGACAGATGTGAGTGGTATCCGTATTGAAGATGAATATCAAGCAATAGCTACACCTAGCCTTATAGATCAATGGACAGAGCAGGGCCATATTTACGGTGGAATGATTCCGAAAGTGCAAGGAGCGATTGACTGTTTACGGGCAGGGATTCCTTCTGTACAAATCGTAGGCGCAACTTTAATTGGTACAACAATTGTAGCCACAAGTGAACTTCTTTCTTCCTAGTGTTCTAAATAGGATAGCTTGAGAAGTATAGTTGTTGAAAGAAACTATTTTAAATGATAGTGATAGTGGAGATGATAACATGAGTGTTTTATTTGAGAATTACGGCAAGCGTCGTGCACAAATTGTCAAAGGTCAGGGGACAATTGTTGAGGATTCAACAGGGAAGCAATACTTGGATTTTACTAGTGGCATTGCTGTGGTGAGTCTTGGTCATGCCCATCCAGCCGTTGTACAGGCACTTCAAGAGCAAAGCGAAAAGCTATGGCATATTTCAAATCTTTTTGAAATACCAGGTCAGGAAAAGGTGGCAGAAAAATTAATTGCTAATACACACTTTTCACATGCCTTTTTTTGTAATAGCGGGGCTGAGGCTAATGAAGCGGCCATTAAATTAGCTCGTAAGCATACAGGCAAACATCATATTATTACATTTGAAAAATCATTCCACGGTCGTACCTTTGGAGCAATGTCTGCAACAGGTCAAGGCAAAGTACATAATGGCTTTGGACCACTCGTAGAAAAATTTTCGATTTTGCCATTTAATGATGCTGCTACACTTGAAGCAACCGTTGATGATTCAGTTGCAGCTATAATGCTAGAAATGATTCAGGGAGAGGGTGGCGTCAATAGTGTATCAGCAGAATTTGCCGCAGCTATTGCAAAAGTCTGTGAGGAGCAAGGTGTACTACTAATTGTTGATGAAGTGCAAACGGGCATTGGAAGAACAGGAACACGCTATGCATTTGAACAAACGGTATTAAAGCCACATATCGTAACTTTGGCAAAAGGCTTAGGGGGTGGTTTCCCTGTTGGTGCAATGCTCGGAACTGCTGAGCTTCATGCTACATTTAGTCCAGGAACACATGGTACAACATTCGGTGGAAACCCTCTTGCGATGAATGTGGCACAAGCTGTTTTAAATCATGTGTTTGAGCCAGATTTTTTACAGCAGGTACGAGAAATATCTGCCTATTTTGTGGCACAACTAAGGGCTCATTTATCTTCTAGCTATACTGTTCAAGGCCAGGGTCTCTTGTTAGGGATTGGTTGTGGGGACACGGAAGTTGCGCCTTATATCGCGGCAGCGGAAGAAAGTGGTCTTTTATTAGTAGGGGCAGGGCCAACAGTTATTCGTCTTTTGCCTCCATTAACGGTCACAAAGGAAGAGATTGACAAAGCAGTAGCTATTTTAAAGAACATATTACCGTGATAATACACTTTCGTTCAGCAGAAAGTGAGGCATTAGCGGCAAAAATGACTAGACATTAGGATGAACAAAGAATCTGCTAGATATTAGCAGATTCTTTGCGCTATAAATGCTATTGTAGCTGTTTTACTAATGTTGTCACTAATTTTGGTAACCAATCTTCAAGCTGACTAAACGTAAATCCTGCCTTCTCAGCCTTAGCATTGGACATATACCAATCAGCAGGCACCCCATAAGGAGACTGTGATTCCTCATCACCACCAATGAGGGAAATTTTTGCGCGCTGACCACTTGCTTCTTCAATTAGAGCAATTAGATCTTTGAGAGATATGGCCCCTGATGCGGTAGCATTGTATGGTCCCTCAATAGGAGTAACGCCCGCAAAGTATAAAAATTCAGCAGCTTCCTCATCTGTAATATAACTCATCTTTGCATCAATGTTCGGTAAAGTAATCGGCTGATTCTGTAAAATATGTTCAACGTGGAAATGTAAACGTCGAGTATAATCATCTTCACCCATCACAATTGGAAAACGTACAGCTACGACTGGGAATGAAGCTTCTTTGAATAAGACTGCCTCCGCTTGTCGTTTTCCTTCTCCATAAGAAAATTCCTCTTGATGTCCCATACGAATTTGATACTGGTATGGATCAAAGTCTTCTTCCTTTTTCATCTGACCATCTACCTCATATGTTGAAAGAGTAGAAGTAAAGACCAGCTTTTTCGTTTTTCCTTTTAATATCTCGCAAATCGCTTGTGCCTCGTTGGGCGAATAGCAAATATTATCATAGACAATGTCCCATGTTGTATTGGCTAGTGCCTGTTCTAAAGCATCACGATCATTACGATTTACTACTAATTGCTTAACATGTGTACCAAAGGGATTGCCACTTTGACCACGTGTTAAAATCGTTACATTATGTCCATTTTGAATACAAAGATCAACTAGCTTTTTTCCAAAAAAACGTGTGTGCCTCCTAAAATCAATATGTTCATATATTTTCACCCCTTCAAAATAGTAGTTCTCTTAATAATGACAAAAAAACAAACTTACTACAATTCATAAGGAATATGCAGTAAGTCTGTTTAATTGATTATCTAATACAAATGCTTTTGTTAAGGCATAATGGATTAGCGCCTTGATGTTTCAGTTGGAGTAGTGGTATTACCATTGTCTCCTCCGTTTGTGCCATCTCCGGGGTTATCAGATCCATCGCCATTGCTTCCGGAGCCATCCCCGTTATTGGAGCCATTGCCATTGTTACCAGAACCATCCCCGTTATTGGAGCCATTGCCGTTATTACCAGACCCGTTCCCGTTATTGGAGCCATTGCCGTTACTACCCGAACCATTACCATTGCCATTAGTAGGTGGCGTTGTAGGTGGTATTGGTTCTTGGTCGTTTTCCTCTGGGTCAGGTTCATTTTCACTACCGCCAGTAGACACAACATTGGAGTGTGGTGATGTTAAACCTGTAATATCTACAGCGACCACTACATAAGCTTGTCCACTAGCAACGGTAATGCTTTGTGTTGCCTCTAGTACGGACGTTACAAGTGTATTACCGCCATTCGTAACGTTGTAGATACGATAACCAACAACATCATTCGATGACTCTGACCATGTTAATGTAGAGCCATTTACTGAAGCTGAGACAGCTGCTGGAGGGCTACCATCCGCTGGGAAATCAACTGCTGATACAGATGAATTCGACAATGTAGAATTCTTTGGTAACAGACTAGCAGGGTTCCCGCCAAGTCTACCTAACATTCGTTTAATAAAGTCTTGATTAATGCCTGCGCCACCTGCTTTTACAAACTCTGCTGGTGTATTTGGCAACGCATTATAAGTTTTTCCTTTAATCGTCACAACACTTGAAGAGGCTAAGCTATCATCAGGTTGTGATGGTAAAAATACTTTCGCATTAAATAAATCTGAGCGTACAAGACCTGCGCTAGCACAAGCTGCAGAAGGGGCCATGCCGGAAATGCCACAGAATGATGCTGTCACAACATTTTTAGGCGCCTTAAAACTTGTTGGAGGGTCAATTAGCTGAGGGTCCGCATCGTAAACAGCATTCATTAAAGTACCCCATAGCTTATTCACCCGAGCGCTTGGCTGTAAATAGGTGTTGTTAAATGCATAAAGTGTACGAGGTTGATCGTAACCCATCCAAACACCAAGAGATACATTAGGGTTATAACCAACTAACCAAACATCTTTATATTCTTGAGAAGTCCCTGTTTTTGCAGCGAAATCAGAAGAGAATTTTAATGTATTTCGTGCCATTGTCCCTGTTCCTTTAGTGAGAACATCACGTAGCATATCTGTCACGATATAAGATGTTTCTGGGCTAAATACTTGAACAGGTTCTACTTCATGTTGGTAAACAATATTTCCTTCTTGGTCTTCAATTCGATCAATCATATAAGCGTCAATGAATTGGCCACCATTTGCAAAGGTAGCAAATGCATTTGTATTTTCTTCAACAGTAGTTCCTTCGCTTAAAGCACCGATCCCAGTTGCTAGGTTAGTAAAATCATCTGGATGTAATTTTGAGAATCCCATTTTTACTAACAAATCTGCAGGGCGTCTACTAATAATATCATTATATAAACGTAGTGCTGAAATATTTTGAGAATCTGCTAAAGCTTCACGTGCTGGAATAAGACCTCGCTCATCACTCGTAATATAGTTACTTGGACTCCAAGAACCGATTGAGAATTTCACGTCAACTAATGGACTACCCGCACCGATTACGCCATACTCAATGGCAGGTCCATAAACAAGTAATGGTTTCATTGTAGAACCGTTAGAACGATAAGCTTGTGTTGCATGGTTTACTTGAGTGGTTTTAAAGTCTCGACCACCGACAAAGCTTAAAATACGACCTGTCGTATTCTCTATTAAAATACTACCTACTTGTACCGGCATCTCAATATCAATTTCTTCACCAGTAACAGGATCTTTCCCTTTACCAGTATACGTATGACCATAATACTGGAAGTCTTTTGCTGCTTTTTGCATCGCATCATACATATCTTTATTAATGGTTGAATAAATACGATAGCCTTTTGAACGAACATCACGATCTGCTAAAATCGTATATTTATCCTTTAATTTTTTTTCTGACTTTAAGCGCTCTGGGTCAATCCCATCATCTTTTGCTAATTTTTCAGCAATAATATCTTTTGCACGAGCTTCAAGCTCATAAGTCAACCAAGGATAACGATCCTCCGCGCGCATTTCTGGTCCACGGAAATCGGCAGCAATATCATAGTTTAACGCTTCATTATACTGTGCATCATCAATATAACCAGCTTCTTTCATACGATAAAGTACTGTTTTCATACGATCAATACCTGGTTTCAAAGCTTCTTCACTTTTCAGTTCACCTGTATTTGTAAATGGTGTATAAGCAAATGGTGCCTGTGGAATACCAGCTATGTACGCAGCTTGAGGAAGAGTCAATTCTTTTGCTTTTACGCCAAAAATTCCTTCCGCAGCTGTTTCAACACCCGCAATATTTCGTCCTGAAGAGTTACGACCATAGGGAATGATATTTAAATAAGCCTCTAATATTTCTTCCTTCGTCATAAAATGTTCTAAACGCATTGCTAGTAAAATTTCCTTAGCTTTACGCTCGTATGATACTTCATTAGTTAGTACTTGGTTTTTAATAAGCTGCTGGGTAAGTGTAGAACCACCTGTCTGCGTTGCAGAGTTTGTGACATCTTGTAATAACCCACGAATAACTGCTTTAGGAACAATTCCGTTATGCTCTCGGAAATATTCATCTTCTGTTGCCAGAACAGCATTCACGACCTCTGGTGCAACATTGCTAAGCGAAGTTTCACGTCGATCTAAATCTGTCCTTAATTTCCCAATATAAATATCGTTGGCAAAATAAATCTCACTGGTTTCTTCATAGCTAAAAATTTGATCCCTTAACTCTTGTTTTGAGCGTAACGGTTCTTCTTTTACAAGAGAAGCAAAATAACCAGCTCCAACTGAACCGACAAATACAGTGCCAACCAATGCAAAGACTAAAAATAGTAAAAATAAGTTCCAGGTAACACTACCTGAAATACGTAATTTCTTCATCCATTTTTGTTCAAGTAATTCATCGATCTTTGCATTGATTTTTTCAATCCAATCTTTCAATGTATCGACCTCCTAAAATCTTGTCTATTATAGCACATATTGTTTTAGCACGAACATAGTTATTGACTTTGAAAAAGAATCGTATAAAATTATGTTTATAGTTTTCTGGTGATGAAGAGCTTGCAGTAGTGTCTATATTCCCTGTTTAGAGAGCCAGTGGTTGGTGAAAACTGGTCATATTGTAGAGACGAATTACGTGCTTGGAGCTTAGACGTGCGCGCCTGCGATAAAGGCGGCTGAATGAAGTGGAAGGTGGATGACATCTTCAAGCTGGGTGGTACCGCGTTAGTTTGCAACTTAACGTCCCTGCATGCAATTGTTTGCGTGTAGGGACTTTTTTTATTTAAACATGTCCATGCACGTAATGAATTTAACCATTTTAGGAGGAATGAACATGACAAACGAATTATTACAAGATTTAGAATGGCGTGGTTTGCTATACCAACAAACAGATGCGGAAGGCATGGCAAAATTATTAGATGAACAATCTGTATCTTTATACTGTGGGGTAGATCCAACAGCTGACTCCATGCATATTGGACATATTGTTCCATTGTTAACACTTCGTCGATTCCAAAAAGCGGGCCACCGACCAATTTTACTTGTTGGTGGTGCGACAGGGATGATCGGTGACCCATCTGGCCGTTCAGAAGAGCGCCAATTACAAACAGTAGAGCAAATCGATAAAAACGTTCAAGGAATCCGTAGTCAATTAGAACGTATTTTCGAATTTGCGGAAGATGGCAATGGTGCTCAGCTTGTGAACAATCGTGACTGGATTGGTAATATAAACACAATTGAATTTTTACGTGATTACGGGAAACTAATTAACGTAAACTATATGTTAGCAAAAGATACGATTGCTTCTCGTCTTGACACAGGAATCTCGTTTACAGAGTTTGCCTATACGTTAATTCAAGGTATTGATTACAATCATTTATACAATCACTACAATTGCCGTATTCAAGTAGGTGGCTCTGACCAATGGGGTAATATTACAACAGGGTTAGAGGTTATTCGTAAAACACACGAGGAAGAAACGAAAGCCTTTGGTATTACGATTCCATTAGTAACAAAGGCAGATGGCACAAAGTTTGGTAAAACAGCAGGTGGTGCTGTTTGGCTAGATGGTAAGAAAACCTCTCCATATGAGTTCTACCAATTCTGGATCAATGCAGCTGATGCAGATGTCATAAAATACTTAAAAATCTTTACGTTCCTATCTCGTGAAGAAATTGAAGCTTTAGCCGTTTCTGTAGAGGAGGAGCCACATTTACGTAAGGCACAAAAGGCGCTAGCTGAAGAAATGACTCGTTTAATACATGGTCAAGAGGCATTAGAGCAAGCCATCCGTATTACAGCTGCTTTGTTCTCAGGAGATCTAAAAGCACTTTCAGCTGAAGAAATGAAGGACGCTTTTAAAGATGTTCCTTCTATTGAAATGACTAAAGATGATAAAAACATTGTGGACCTACTTGTGGAGGCTGGCATTTCCTCTTCCAAACGTCAAGCACGTGAAGATGTATCAAATGGTGCTATTAGTGTAAACGGTGAAAAGGTAACAGATTTAGAATATGTAGTCGATGCGAAGGATCGTTTAGAGGATGCATTTAGCATTGTCCGTCGAGGTAAGAAAAAATATCATATGGTGAAATTTATCTAATTTCTATTTGCAAAACCACATCCCCAAAAACACTGGATGTGGTTTTTTCATCATAAGAAACTTGGAGGTTTTATTTGTTCATATTCTTTAGGATGCAGTATTTTTCCAAGCTTTATAGCACCTTCAATAAGTCGTGGAGAAGGGCGACAATACAGCCATTCTTCCATTACATGGAGCTGTTCCGATTGAATGGCATGTAACTCTTTGGCATATGGACGTTTTAATAAATTAGCAGGTTGGATACGCTCAAATGCGACACCAACCCAAGCCATCATGATATAGTCAGGCTGGCGTTTAACAACATCTGTCCAATCTGTTTGAACACTAGCAAGCTCAACATCTTGAAATAGATTTATGCCACCAGCAAGAGCGCTAATTTCTGTTAGCCAATTTATTTTCCCAGGAGTGAAAATAGGGTTCGGCCACCATTCCCAATACAGGGTAGGTTTCTTCGGAATTGTTTGTGCAATGGAATACATTTTTTCGATGGAATGCATGTACTCTTCAGCAATTGTCTTTGCTTGTTCCTCCACTTGACAAGCTTTCCCGAGTGTCAGAAGATCTTGCGCAATTTCTTCTAATGAGTTTGCATTAAAAATAATATGAGGAATATTTCTTTCTTTTAGTGCCTCAATGTTTTTTTCCATACCAGGTACACTCAAGGAAGCCAGAACAAGATCAGGCTGTAATGCCTCTAATGCATCCATGTTAATTGATAAATCAGGCCCAAGCTGTGGTAGATCTTTAACCGATGATGGCCAATCAGAATAATCATCAACTCCAACGAGCTGGTCTGTCAGCCCTAAATAGGCGACTAATTCTGTATTGCTAGGACAAATTGAAATTAAACGCATATTATTTTCTCCTATTCTTTTTAAGAAAAGTATAGCGAGAGTTCCCGTGATAGACAATGTGTGTGTATCGAGTCCATAAAAAAGTGGAGAAAACATTTGTTTTCTCCATCCTTTGTACAGGCTTATAGGAAACCGTCGATTAAGAAAGGGCAACTGCCTCGAGTGACTCTTCTTTTTTCACAATAGGACCCATTGCATTTGTGATGATTTGTTTGATATCCTCTAGTGTTGCTTTACGAGGGTTCGTCTCAGCACACACATCTAATAATGCATTTTTTGCTAAGATCTCAATATCCTCATCTTTTGCACCTAATTCACGGAAGCCGCTAGGAATATTTAAATCTTGTGATAACTTCTCAATAGCTGTAATAGCCTTTTCAGCCGCATCTCGCTTACTTAAACCTTCTACATTTTCTCCTAATAATTCAGCGATACGAGCAAAGCGCTCTGTACGTGCTGTGACATTAAATCGACAAACATGTGGCAATAAAATAGCGTTGCACACGCCATGTGGTAGGTTATAGAAACCACCCAATTGATGAGCAATTGCATGAACATAGCCAAGTGATGCATTATTAAAGGCCATTCCCGCTAAAAATTGTGCATATACCATTTGTTCACGCGCTTCTATATCAGCTCCATTTGCATAGGCACGTGGTAGATATTCAGGAATTAGCTGAAGGACCTTTTCAGCACATGCGTCCGTGATTGGTGTAGCATTCGTAGAAACGAATGATTCAATAGCATGTGTTAGTGCATCGACCCCAGTAGCTGCCGTAAGAGCAGGAGGTAAACCAATCATTAATTCAGGATCGTTTATAGAAAGTAACGGTGTCACATGCTTATCAACAATGGCCATTTTTACTTTGCGTGCTGTATCCGTGATAATAGTGAAACGAGTCATTTCACTGGCAGTACCAGCAGTTGTATTAATTGCAATTAATGGCACAAGTGGATTTTGTGATTTATCAACGCCTTCATAATCATGAATGCGTCCACCATTCGAAGCAATAAGTCCGATACCTTTTGCTGCATCGTGTGCGCTGCCTCCTCCAAGAGAAACAATAGAATCACAGTTTTCCGCATGATACACGGAAATGCCATCTTCTATGTTTTGATCTGTTGGATTTGGTTCTGCTTTAGGGAAAATTGCTACATCAATTCCAGCAGCTGTAATGATGTTTGCAATTTGTTCTGAGAGACCTAATTTGTGTAGACCCTCATCTGTTACGATTAATGTCTTTTTCACTTCTAAATCATTTAAGCGTTTACCAACTTCTTGAATTGCTCCAGGTCCAAATAAGTTTGTTTTCGGCATAACAAATTGCTTTAGAACGTCTGACATATTTCCAACCCCTTTTAAAAAATTATTATTGCTTGAATGATGGTGAACCACCTTTCGCAATTCATCGTATTCTATTTTTTGTAAAAGTTCAACTCGTATTTTTATTAAAATTGTTAAATTTCTTCATGTTATTATTTTACAAAAAAGTTAAGGTGATGATAGGAGCATTGGAATGTTGTTTTGTTGTAGAATATTGAATTTAAAAAGGTTTTAAAAATATTTTACTATGAAAGTAAAATATATTTTTTGGAAAACAGTTCTATTTTGATGATCTAATGAATAGTAAATAACTGATATTTTGTTTTTATTATAAAGGTAGTGATTATGTTATTTTGAAACTATGTAATTGTTATTTTAAAGTACATAAAATTGCCACAATATAAGAGAAAAAATTATTGTTGGTTATAATAATCTGGGCAATGCGTCTGCGCTAAAAAAGTAGTGCATCATTTTGAAGAAATCAGTGAAAATAAAAATTCTTGCTTTGGATTAAATTTATAGTTAGAATAGTTGATAGTTAGATAATCTAATTAAAAGGTGATTGTAATGACAAAAAGTAAGAAATCGTACACACATGAAGATGATTTACCTGTATTAGGGGTAGAGCCGTATTTTGAACTGATTCAAACGTCTTCTTCAAGTGATACAAATCGAGAAGATGCCAAGCTGGGATTAATGTTGTTATGGTTAAGTGATTATGTGCTGGATGTAGCAGACAATGAGTTAGCTCCTTTTGGCATTACGGAAAGTAAATTAGACTTATTACTATTGCTGACTCTACATGAAGATAGACGAGCGACTCCATCAGCTTTAGCTCAACGATTAGGAATTACGAGAGCATCAGCAACGTCAATGCTTGATTGGCTAGAAAAGAGAAATCTTGTTGTACGGAATCATAGTAAAGAAGATCGGAGGAAGGTCTATGTAAGTTTAACGGATGAAGGTCGTGCTTTTATAACGAAAGTGTTACCGACTTATTGGTCGTCATGTGCTTCTAATTTAATTGATTTGGAACCTGATGAACGAAAAGTATTTGAAAAGCTAGTGAGTAAATTATTAAAATCTATTCAAAGAAAATTAAAGGTGGAACGTTAAACTGTAGCTATGTTGGTACAGTTTAATTTTTAATCGTTTAATTAGATTATCTAACTATAAGTTAATCGAACTAAAAAGGTGATGTATTTAAATGAACATTGTAATTTCAGGAAATCGAGCAAATTATGCTTTAATGACAACTATTTTATCCTGGACAGGTATGGTAGTGATGTCGAGTCTCTATTTAACAATACCTCTGATTAGTGTATTCAGTGATTATTTTCATATTTCATTGACTAAAGCGGGTTTTACATCTAGTGTTTTTTCACTTGGATTTGCACTAGGGTGTTTTTTCTATGGTGCGATATCAGAAAAATATGGTCGTAAAAATATCATTGTATTTGGGCTTTTTTCATTAAGCGTAATAACGTTACTTCTAGGTTTAGTTAATGACTTTTCTTTTATCCTTCTATTGAGAGGATTACAGGGGCTTGCGGCAGCAACATTTTCACCAGTAGCACTTGCCTATACTCTTGAGGTTTTTCCAAATGATCGAAAAGTTGGGGCAGTAGGTTTTATCAGTACGGGATTTCTTGTAGCGGGTATAGTTGGTCAGGTGTTTAGTGGATATGTAAGCGACCATAGTCATTGGCATGTCATCTTTTATGTACTTGCTGTAGTGTATGTTATGACTGCTTTGTTAGTCGTGTGGATCTTACCGAAGGGAATAATTCAGAATGAAACTAAAAATATATGGGCTCTTCTGAAGAGAATTGGTATTATTTTCACCAATAGAAATTTGATCTTTAGTTATATCATTGCGTTTGCATTATTAATGTCATTTGTCAGTATGTACATTATTTTAGGGGCTTATTTAACGAGTGATTTCTTTGGTATGAAAAGTCAGAACCTTATCTACATTCGTATCTTTGGGATAGTGGGGATGGTTATGTCACCATTTGCGGGGAAAATAGCAAAGCGTTTTAATGTGCTGTTTGTACTGAAAATGGCCTTAACTCTTTCGATTATTGCACTGACCGCGATGAGCTTTATTTCAACTATAGCCGGTTTAACAATCAGTAGTATTTTATTTGTTGGTGGGATTGCACTTGCTGTTCCTTCATTAGTAACGCTTGTTAGTCAGTTAGGTTGGAATATGGGAGGGATTGCAGTTTCTATGTACACAGTAATTTTATTTGCTGGAACAAGTGTTGCACCGTTCATATCTGCTTATTTCATACAATTTGGTAGCTTTACTGTAGCCTTCCTCCTACTTGCTACAATACTCGGTACTGGATTAGTTTTTGCGCTAATGATTAAAAGCGGAAAAAACGTAGGTTCTAATTGATTGTTCATAGAAAAAAAGCCCTGAAGCCTTGGTATACAAGGGATTTCAGGGCTTTTATTAGCATCAATTGATTAACGAGAGTAGTACTCTACGATGAATGCTTCGTTGATTTCAGCTGATAATTCAGAACGCTCTGGAAGGCGAGTGAATGTACCTTCTTTTTTGTCAGCATCGAATGTTAAGTAGTCAGGTACGAAGTTGTTTACTTCGATTGCTTCTACTACTACAGCAAGGTTTTGAGATTTTTCACGAAGAGAAATCGTTTGACCTGGTTTTACGCTGTATGATGGGATATCAACGCGTTTGCCATCTACTAAGATGTGACCGTGGTTAACTAATTGACGAGCTCCACGACGAGTACGAGCTAAACCTAAACGGTAAACTAAGTTGTCAAGGCGAGTTTCAAGAAGGATCATGAAGTTTTCACCGTGAACACCTTTCATTTTACCAGCGCGGTTAAATAGAGTACGGAATTGACGTTCGTTCATACCATACATATGACGAAGTTTTTGTTTTTCTTGAAGTTGTAAACCGTATTCTGATAATTTTTTACGTTGGTTTGGACCGTGTTGTCCTGGTGCGTAAGGACGTTTTTCGATTTCTTTACCTGTACCGCTTAGTGAGATACCAAGACGACGTGATAATTTCCAAGATGGACCTGTATAACGAGACATATTGTTGTCTCCTCCTTTAAATTTGGTTTTTTTGTTGTAAAACAAAAACCAGTAGTACCCATTCTTACACGCATTTTATTTTCATGTACTTTCGCCTATGCAGCCGTTAGGTTACACAATACACCATCTAATTTTCATTGCTGATCATCTAAGTGGTTGTACATCAGAAAATAGAGGAATAAAATACAATCATAAGCTTATACCACTGCTGCGTTTATTTTACACAACCTCCATTGTAACTGCTTCGGACAAGGACGTCAATTATTAGCTAGTAAAAAAATATAAAAGAACATAGTAGGAAATTCCTCACTACCTATTTAAAATAATATGGGAATAGTTAATGATACGCTGTGTTATGTAAATTGTAAAAGTAAGGGATAATTACATAGTCAAAATGACACAAATTATGTATAATATATTATAAGTTAATAGTAATTGATTTGGACGTTATATAGAAAAGGTGATTTCATGACAGACCATTTACAAACGCTAAAATATATAAAATCTGATGTTTTGAGCTTTTGGGTGAGTTCTTATGAAGAACAAACTAGTTTTAATGGGTATTTTTGTTCATTGAAACAGTTTCTAAAGAAGCGCTTGAAAATTGATAATGCTGCTTTTCTTAGTTTTGAAGGTAATTCCTTAATCCCAATCGAAGAGATGGCTTCATTAACAATTGAAACAAAGCTAAATGCTGTGTCATGGCTGATGATCGAAGCTAGTTTTTATCAACAAAAAGTAGTGAAAATTCCTTATATATTGAAAGCAAGACAGGCCTATTCAATGATGACAGATATGGTGCTTTTCCAAGCAGAGGGCAAAAATCCCATTGGTATATTACTTGTGGAGGCAACAGAGTCTTGGACAGACTTTATGACCTCGGAGTATGGTGAAGAGTGTATAGAAACACTTTCAAAGGTTCTTCAAATGATTAGAGACAATTTAGATGTCAAAATAAATGAAGACCAATATAGAAAACTATATAACATGACTGACTTATTTCATTCAACAATGGATATTGATTTAATTTTAGAAAATGTATTAAAAAATATACGGGATAATTTTCCTGAGTTTAATGTGGAGCTTATTTTATCGAATGATCAAGATCGACACACGACCATCGATATTAAGCTTTTTGATTATTTATCAGAAAGACCTGCTACAATTGAAGCCTTTGTATCAGGAGAGTTGACGACAGAGCTAGCGAGCGATTTAAATTGTCGGTTGTTAAATGCGCCGATTAAGGGCAGGCAAGCTATTTATGGCATCTTGCAAGTAAGTGCACCCACCACTTATCTTTTTTCAACAACCGAAAAAGATTTTGTACGGATGCTGGCACAAGCTTCAGGAAATGCTCTTGAAAATGCAAAGTTATATCATCAATCGCATCGCCTCGTAAGTGATTTACAACTCATCAATGAAACTTCGCATCGTTTAAATATGCGAATTGACATTCATGAAATGTTACTTTTCCTACAAAAGCAGTTACTGAAATCCTTTCAGCCAATGGAAGTATGTTTCGCATTTAAAAAACACGATACATTTGAAATAACAGGTGCAAGTACCTCCCTGTTCCATTCAGAAAACGGTCAAAGTTATATAAAACATGTTGAACAGCACTTTGCTCAAACGAATGATCCACTATTTGTTGCCGATTTCAGCCGTCTAACTCCTAATCAAATTGAGTATCGCTCTATTATGGCGATTCCTATACTTATGGAGGAAAAGATTAATGGTTTTAGTATTGTCTTACATAAAGAGCCATATTTCTTTTCATTCGATAGTTTCAAATTAATGCAATCTTTAATTCACCATTCATCATTAGCCATTGCAAACTCAATTTTACGAACACAGCTTCAGGAAATGGTCGATTTGGATCATTTAACGAAACTGTATGCTCGTAGTTACCTCGATCAGTTTGTAGAAAAATCACTTGAATATGATCAATCTGGTATGTTTTTGTTAATTGATATTGATAATTTTAAACGCATTAATGATACGTATGGTCACCAAGTTGGAGATAAAATTCTTGTTCAGATTGCGGTTCAATTAAAAGAGACTATTGGAAGTCGTGGGATTTGTGCAAGATGGGGTGGAGAAGAAATGTCTGTCTATGTCCCTAACATCGATGAAAAAGAAGCTTTAGAATTAGCATCAACCATTGTGGAAGTCATCCCAAGTACCACAGATCCACAAGTAACCATTTCTGCGGGTCTTATAACATGGGATGAGCGAGATCGACCAGCGTTCCAATCTGTGTTTTTACATGCAGATACTGCCTTGTATGAGGCGAAAAACAGCGGGAAAAATCGCTTTTGTACTCACAATGGATCGTTCCAAACGAATTCATAGGATTATAAAGCAAAACGTAAATGGTTGTTTAAATAAATCGCCCTGAAATGACAATATAAAACATTTCAGGGCAATTTTTATATTGTATTATAAATGGTTAAGAAGTGTTTTAACAAATTCCTCTAGGCCATTACGATCTTCCTCTGAAAATCGATTCACGATAGGACTATCGATATCTAACACACCAATAATTTCACCTTGCTTCATTAGCGGTATAACAATTTCAGACTGCGATGCAGCATCACAGGCAATATGCCCTGGAAAATCATGTACATCTTTTACAACAACTGTTTCTCTTGTTGCCACAGCTGTACCACAAACACCACGCCCAATAGGAATTCTAACACAGGCAGGAAGACCCTGGAATGGTCCTAACACAAGCTCATTATCCTGCAAGAGATAAAAACCAACCCAGTTAATGTTCGTTAAAAATTGATTTAACAGAGCAGAGGCATTACTTAAATTGGCGATTTGATTGGTTTCGCCAGTTAATAGTGCATCTAATTGTTTTGATAATGTCAGATACTGGTCAGCAATTGATCCTTCGTAATTAATTTGTGTAAACATACTAAGCACCTCGTTTAAAAGTTATTTATATTGGTAATATAACATTATAGTGTTGATGTAAATCTTCTGCGCAATGTGCATCTGAACCAAATACATATGGTAGTTTAATAGTTTGACTATAATTGATAAGGGCAAATGGTGGATAAGGCTCCTGACAATATTGTTTACTTAAACCAGCACTATTTAAATCTAATTCATAGCCCGCGAATTTCATGCTGTCTAATACTTCTTTGATACGTGGGGTGTCATTGATTTTTTCGTTGTGCGCTAGTTGGAATTTATGAATAAGTGATGGATGCCCAATCCGTTTCGGTTTGTATGGTCCAAGATCTGCTCTAATCGATTGTAGGACAGTATCATAATATAAATCATATAGCAGTTCAACAGAGCCAACTTTTTTTGAAAAATCAATAAAGCATTCAGAAGAAAAGTCGATACATACAAAGGTATCTTGCCATTTTAAAAAATGGACTGATAAAATAGCGTCATCTAAAAGACGTCCATAGGTATCAAGGAATTGACGAGTTTCTTGTTCGAAGCCTTGGATGTAGTCAACTTCTAGTCCGATGCGGATACGAATATCTTGTGCATACTGTTGTTGTAGATGTTGCAATTCTTCAATGTAAGACATGAGATCATCAGGATTCATGCCACTATCTTGTTGCGGGGTTGGATCGACAAAACTTTTGGGCAATGGGGCGTGTTCTGTAAATGTTATATCTGTGAAATGTTGAGAAATTGCTTTTTCAATATATTGCTTGAATGAGTCCGTAGTGCCATGTGGACAAAAAGGACTATGTATATGCCCATCACGTTTCATAATTTACCACTCCTTTAGCTCTATAGATACGCTATTTAAATATTTCACAATAGCGAAAATACAGTTTTCTGAAAAACACTTAAATTTTAGTACAAAAGGCGAAAACATAGTATATAATAAATACAACTAGCCAATTCGTTTATTGTAGAATAGGAGGCTTACGATGGAGTATATCATCATTCCGATTATCCTACTATTAATTTTAGCCATAGTAGGATTTATGATGCGAAGAAAACATGTTGCAATTATTGCAAAACTAGAAAATGAAAAATTACAAATACAACATAATCCTATAAATGAAGAAATTTCAAAAGTAAAATCTTTAAACATGAACGGTGAAACGGAAGAAATGTTTGAACGATGGCGCAATACTTGGGATGAAGTCATCGACGTACATATGACTAAAATCGATTCTCTTCTATTTGATGCTGAGGATCAAATTAATCGACTTCGTTTTAAAAGGGCAACTTTAATAGAACGTGAAATTGAAGATTACATTGAGAAATGCGACCAAGATAAAAATAAAATTTTAGAAGAACTGAATGAATTAATTGGCAGCGAAGAAAAAAATCGAATTGAAATCGAACAATTAAAAGAATACTATCGCTCTGCAAGAAAGACATTGCTGGCTCATCAGCATTCATTCGGTGTAGCATTACCTGCATTAGAGAAGAAGCTAGAGACATTTGTTCAAAAATTTGAAGAGTTCGATGTCCTAACAAATGAAGGTAATTATTTGCAAGCGCGAGAAATTGTCATTAGCTTAAATCAAGAATCGCAGCAGACATTCGAATATATTAATGATGTTCCAACCATCTTAACGGAAATTCAAGTGAAGCTACCAGGTGCGGTTCAGGAATTGCGTAATGGCCAGCGTGAAATGGAAGACCAATCTTACTATTTACAGCATTTAGAATTGACAGATGCACTTAATAAATATGAAAAAGAATTTGAGGCATTAAAACTCGAACTTGCAGAGCTGAATTTAAAAGTTGTTAAACCGCGTGTGACAGAAATAAATGAAGAAATCGACCATTTTTATGATTTACTTGAAAAAGAGGTTATTGCTAAAAATTATGTAGATCAAAATTGTGATCGTTTATTAAGTTCTATTACCAATGTCATTTCTTCAACAAAATTAGTGAATGACGAGGCAACGTATGTACAGCAAAGTTATCATTTAAATGAAAAAGATGCCGAAATTCCAAAAGCCGCTTTAAAACAATTGGAAGCACTGCAACGTCGCTATGATCTATTAGCTATGCGAGTAAGGGAAGAAAAATCAGCTTATTCTAGCTTACAGGAAGAGTTAATCGAAATTAGTGAAGAGCTTGAACGAATTCACGAAGAACAAGGTCATCTGTCGAATACAATGAAGAAACTTCGAATAGATGAAAATAAGGCACGCGCTCAAGTCGAAAACTTAAAGAAAATATTACAGGATACGGATCGTTTATTGAACAAGGCAAATATTCCAGGAATTCCTGAGGAGATGGATGCACGACTTGATGAGGCAGCAGAGCACATCTATGTTGTCATGCAAAGCTTGCAAGAAGTACCACTTAATATGGGTACTGTTCATAATAATCTAAATGCAGCAACACTCTGTGTAGAGGATGTTAAAGTAAAGGCACATGAGTTAATAGAAAATGTGATGCTCATTGAGCGTATTATTCAGTACGGTAATCGCCATCGTGCATCGAACCCAAAATTGAACGGACGTTTAAGAGAAGCAGAAGAGGCTTTCCATCAATTCCGTTATGCAAAGGCTTTAGAAGAAGCAGGTACAGCAGTGGAAGAAATGGAGCCAGGTGCCTTAAAGCGTATTCAAGAAATGGTTGCCGAAGAATTCATAGCAAAATAATTCAAATAACATTTTGAGCTGTCTAAAAAGTATAGCGATTACTTTTTAGACAGCTTTCTATTTATGCTTAGATTAGGATGTGATTCAGTATGAAATTGTCAATCAAAGAAATGAATGAACATTTCGCAAGTGAAATTTTACAATGGCAATATGTAGCACCTTACGATTTTTACAATAATGAATTATCGGGTGAAAATGTACAAGAAATGCTTGATAATCCTTACTTTGCGATCTTTAATAATCATAGTGAATTAATTGGCTATTATTGTACAGGTAAAGCAGCCCAAGTGCCAAAAGGGCAAGGTTTTGGGGCGTATGAAGAACACTGTATAGATATTGGAATTGGGTTGAAGCCAAATCTAACGGGTCAAGGATTAGGAACGGCATTTTTTTCGTTTATTGTTCAAACAGTTCAAGAAGAATATCAGCTGCCATTACGTTTAACAGTTGCACTATTTAATAAGAGAGCAATCCATCTTTATGAAAAATTTGGTTTTGTTAAAGCAATTGAATTTAGTACACCAACAGAGTTTGTCACGATGGTGAAAAAAATGTAGGATATCAATTAAAATTTAAATAATTGTTAAAGTTAGTGGTCAATCGCCAAAGATTGCGTTATGATAAATACCGTTAAATCAACGTTTTGAAAGTGTGTGAAAAGTTATGGTTAATACAATTTATTTGGATAATAGTGCAACAACTAAGCCTTTAAAAGAGGTTATGCAGGCTTTTATGGTTGTAAATGAGCAGTATTATGCCAACCCTGCTTCCATCCATGCTATGGGTGTTGAAGCAAATGATTTATTAATACGTGCGCGTGAGCAAGTAGCAGATATTTTGCAGACAGAGGCAAAAAATGTGCTATTTACTTCAGGTGGTACAGAATCAAATAATGCAGCTATTTTTGGCATAGCACGTAGTAATACGCATATAGGAAAGCATATTTTAACGACTGAAATTGAACATCCCTCAGTGCTAGAAACAATGAAACAACTTGAAAAAGAGGGCTATGATGTTGAATATCTTCGTGTCGATCGAAGAGGGGTGATTTCTCTAGATGAGCTTCGTACTAAAATACGAAAAGAAACAATTTTAGTTAGCATCATGCATGTGAATAATGAAATGGGCGCAATTCAGCCTATTAAGGAAGCAGCAAAAATGATTCATGAAATGAGTCGTGCTGCCTTTCATGTTGATGCTGTGCAAAGCTTTGGGAAATTAGCAATATCCTTTAAAGAAGAAGGACCTGACTGTATTTCTATCTCTGGTCATAAAATTCATGGCTTTAAAGGCTCAGGAGTGTTAGCATTCCGTAAACCCATAAGATGGCAGCCCTTTGCTCTTGGTGGAGGTCAGGAATTTGGTATGCGTAGTGGTACTGTAGCAGTTCCGCAAGCTGTTGCTTTAGCGAAAGCGGCTCGACTTGCTGTTGAAACAATGAACGAACGCACAAATAAATACCGTCAATGGCACGATGAAATCCGAACTCAGCTAGAAAGTTATGGCGAAGCAGTCCATGTTTTATCAACCCCACAGGGAGCTGCGCATATTGTGTCATTTAGTGTTCGTGATTTAAAAGGGGAAGTCATTATTAATGCTATGCAAAAACGTGGTGTCATTGTGTCGACATCAAGTGCATGTTCTTCCAAGCAAACGAAAACAAGTCATGTTGTCGAGGCGCTTCACCTTGATGAGCATTATAAAAAAGGCGTGATTCGCCTTAGCTTTGGCGCACATAACACAATAGAAGATATAGAAAACTTTAAACAAGTACTAGCAGAAGTAATGTTGGAACTCAAAGGAGAAAATAAGTAAATGATTTGGAAAGAAATTTTAATTAGATATGGTGAGCTTTCTACAAAAGGTCGCAACAAAATGGATTTTATCCGCCGTTTACGTGAAAATATTCGTCATGCCTTTGCAGATTTAGGACAACTGCATATTCGCACAGAACGTGACCGTATGTTTATTGCCATAGAAGACGAAGCACAAATGCAAATGCTAATTACAGGTTTACCTAAAATTTTTGGTATTCAATCATTTAGCCCTGTCGCTGCATGCGATAAAGATATGGACAGTATGAAAAAGCTCGCTATCACTATTATGGAGACATTTAAAGATGAGCCACATACATTTAAAGTAGAGGTAAAACGTACTGATAAAACATTTCCTTTAGAATCTCATGCCATCCAACGTGAGATCGGTGGCTATGTTTTACCACAATTTCAAAATTTATCTGTTAAAGTGAAGCAGCCTGATATTGAGCTACGTGTAGAAGTTCGCCATGATGCAACTTATATGATGGCACAAGTCATTCCTGGTGCAGGTGGAATGCCTGTAGGATCAAATGGCAAGTCTTTATTAATGCTATCTGGCGGTATTGATAGCCCTGTCGCAGGTTATTTAATGATGAAGCGTGGTGTGCGATTAGAGGCAATTCACTTCTTTAGTCCACCTTATACAAGCCAAAATTCATTGGAAAAAGTTAAGGTGCTTGCCAATGAATTAACAAAATTTGGTGCTAGTATTCGCTTGCATGTCATTCCTTTTACTGAAATACAAGTTCTTATTAAAGAAAAAGTACCTTCTAATGTATCGATGACGACAACACGCCGAATGATGTTGAAGGTTGCTGATCAGGTGCGTGAGGAAATTGGTGCACTTGCTATTGTAACGGGCGAAAGTCTTGGACAAGTGGCGAGTCAAACGCTTGAAAGTTTAACAGCAATAAACGCAGTAACAAATACACCTATCCTTCGTCCGCTGATTTCATCTGATAAATTAGAGATTATTGATATTGCAGAAAAAATCGGCACATACGAAACATCTATTCAGCCATTTGAAGATTGCTGCACGATTTTTACACCAGCAAGTCCAAAAACAAAACCGAAGCTTGAAAAGGTTGAGCATTATGAAAGCTTCTCTGACTTTGATGAATTGATCGAGCGAGCAGTGAAGAATCGCGAGGTCTATATTTTCCCTAAGAAAGAAGAACAACAAGATAAATTTGCAGATCTACTATAAGGATTCAAAAGCCGTCTCAAAGCCCATTTTGAGACGGCTTTTTTGTATGGATATTGTTATTCCAATAGAGGTACAATTTACCTCTAAATTTTTTGTATTAAAAATCTAATATCGCACATTCTATATTCACAAGGAGGTGAGAAACATGGCTTCAAACAACAACCGTAGTTCAAACCAGCTTGCAGTACCTGGTGTACAACAAGCACTAGATCAAATGAAATACGAAATTGCACAAGAATTTGGTGTTCAATTAGGAGCTGAAGCTTCAGCTCGTGCCAACGGTTCCGTTGGTGGTGAAATCACTAAACGTCTTGTACAAATGGCAGAATCTCAATTAAAAGGTATGCCAAACAACAACCAATAAATGCTGATTAAGCATTTATAAACTTAAAACCAGTGACCGTAAAAGGCACTGGTTTTAGTTTGTTTATTGATCATTTATTTATACGAGATAAGGATCTAAATGTAGCTACTGTATGATTAACATCTTTGCTTTGACAAATAGCTGAAATAACAGCAACACCATCAATCCCCGTTTGAAATACAGAATGTGCATTTGTGAAATTTATTCCACCAATTGCTACAATTGGTAATTCAGGATGTAATGAATGTGCCTCCTGTAAAAAAGATGTACCACATGGTGGTTGTGCATCACTTTTAGAGGATGTTGGAAAGATTGGACCGATACCAACATAATCAGCTTGATGGTTAATAGCTATTTGCAATTCTTCCTCGCAATGGACAGATACACCAAGAATCATGTTCCCGATTCTTTTACGTGCTACACTTACAGGTAAATCATCTTGTCCGATATGAACACCATCAGCTCCTAGTCGTATCGCTAGATCAACATCGTCATTAATGATAAAGGGCACATGATAGTGATGACATAGTTTTTGACATTGGCGTGCAAATTGTTCATAGGCAAGTCCAGTTAACGCGTGAGGACCTTTTTCACGAAATTGAAACATTGTAATGCCTGCTTGCAAGGCTTTTTCTAGGATATAGATGGGTTGTTCTTGAGGAGGAACATTGCTCGTACCCATAATAAAATAAAGCTCCAAATCCTCACGTTTCATGAATAATCACCTCACAGCCTTCCTTATACTGTTGATAAGCAAAATGATTAGTGGGTCCATGACCATTTCCAATCGATAAATTAAACATAATAGCTAATTGGATAAATTTTTTAGCTTCTATAATGGCATTTTCCAGAGCAAATCCTTGTCCAAGAAAAGCAGTAAGTGCTGCGGAAAATGTACATCCAGTACCATGCGTATTTTTTGTTTGGATTCGTGGAGACTGCAAAGAAAAAGAACGTCCATTTTTGCAAAATACATAATCAATGGCATAAAGTGGATCTGCTAAATGACCACCTTTAATGATGACACATTGTACACCTAGCTGTAACAAGCTTTGAGCTACTTCTTTCATATCTTCAAAATGATGAATAGATCTCCCAGTAAGTGTCTCTGCCTCGGGTATATTGGGCGTAACAACCGTAGCAAGTGGTAATAAAGTTGAGCGTAAGGCATCGATAGCTTCTTGCTGTAATAGGCTTTCCCCACCTTTTGCAATCATCACCGGATCAACAATCAGTGGAATGTTTAGCTCCCTGATCTTGTATGCAATTGCTTTGATAATTTCTGAGGAATAAAGCATTCCTGTTTTAATCGCAGCGATTGGAAAATCTTCTACTAAGGCCTCTAATTGTTTTTTTATAAAGGAAACGTCAATAGGGCAAACACCTGTTACACCCAAAGTATTTTGAGCAGTTAGAGCAGTAATAACAGAAGTACCAAACACTTCTAATTCCTGAAATGTTTTTAAATCAGCCTGTATACCCGCGCCACCACCACTATCTGAGCCAGCGATTGTTGTTACAATATGCATGAAGCTGCACCATCCTTTGATAAGCGATGTATAGCATTGAGTAAGGCTATTTGAAAATCACCAATGTCTGCAGTAAATGCGGATGCCAGTACACCTGCTTTTTTATAGTAAGTAAGTGTTTCTGTTAATTGTTGGTAAGGATTATGGCTTACACTATAGGCTGCGCCACAAATTGCGCTAAGTAAACAACCTGTACCCGTTACTTCCGTCATTTGTGGATGACCACCAGCGATCCATTGGCTATGCTTGCCATCAGTTATAAAATCGCGTTCTCCTGTGACAATAACAATGCATTGATAGCGTTGAGCCAATGATGTGGCTTCTAATTCCATAGCGATAGTGCCATGACCACTATCGACACCTTTTTGTTGCCAATTTACACCAACTATTGCTGCTAGCTCGCCGAGATTACAGCGAATCACGGCAAAGTGTATGTTTTCCAGTAAGTATCTTACGGTTTCCTTACGATAAGTTGTGGCTCCAACTCCGACAGGATCTAAAATAACAGGAATACCAAGTTTATTGGCTTTTTCACCTGCTAATAACATGGCACTTTTTGTGCGATCATTAAGTGTTCCAATATTAATTAATAATGCTTGAGCAATGGCCACCATCTCCTCTACCTCTTGGTAGTCATCGGCCATTACTGGTGAAGCACCTATCGCTAATAAACCATTTGCTTGAAAATTTGCCACTACATAATTTGTAATACAATGGATAAGTGGTTGCTGTTGACGAATTGTTTGAAAAATCATTGTAGTCCTCCTTTAGGGATGGACGTAAGCATGCAAAAAAGGCTCTTTTTGTGTAAAAATGCACGAAAAGAGCCTTTCATCTGAAAACGATGTTTATTGCTCCCTACGTCAGTATTAACTAACAGGTTCAAAGGGTCAGGTTTTACCTTCTCAACTCTTACGAGTCCCCCTGCAATCTTGCTTTTAGTTGACCAAAATGTACCATACTTTTCATTTGTATTCAATAGCAAGTTTTCCTATAGATAAAATGTGACCGATGCCATATAGGAGGGTATGATAGTTGTCATGACTTTACCGAAATTAAGCACAAACCATTGAAAATGCTGAAAAAAGAGTTTTATAATGTGTCATAACAAAAGGGGGCAATTGCCATGAAAAGACAAGATTTAGTTGCACCAGAATGGTATAACATAGTAGAGGAAATTGAAAAATATGCTCAGGATGCAGCCAAAAATGCTTTAATCATTTATGAAGAAAACCAAGACATCCAATGTATTACATATGCACATTTATTGGAAAAAGCGAATCAAGCAGCACATGTATTCACCAAGCAAGGTTTAAAGAAAGGTGATGTCATTTTAGTAATGGTACCACGTTCGGTTGAAGCATATATTGTGTATATTGCTGCATTGAAAGCGGGTTTAACTATTATTCCAAGTTCTGAGATGTTAAGAACAAAGGATATTGAGTATCGAATTCATCATGCAAATGCTAAAGCAGTTATTGCATTTGAACCCTATATTGAACAGTTCGATAAAGTGGGAAATTTACAAGACATACTGCAATTTGTCATAGGGAATGCACATGAACCTTGGCAGAACATACTTGAAAAAATGAATAATCAACCTACAACCTACATAAATCCTATCCCAACAAAAAGCACAGACAATGCATTTTTAGCCTATACAAGCGGAACAACAGGAAATCCAAAAGCAGCAGTGCATACGCATAGTTGGGGCTATGCTCATTTACGAACAACAGCACCACATTGGTTGGGTGTACAAGAAAATGATATTGTTTGGGCGACTGCAGCACCAGGGTGGCAAAAATGGATTTGGAGTCCATTTCTAGCTACTTTAGGCAGTGGTGCTACTGCATTTGTCTACAAAGGTAAATTTGAAGCAGCTTCTTATTTAGCATTGCTTGAGAGATTCAAAATCAATGTACTATGCTGTACACCAACTGAATATCGTTTTATGGCAGCGCTTGAAAATTTACATGAATATGATTTAAGTGCAATTCGCCAAGCTGTATCAGCTGGTGAGCCATTAAATAGTGAGGTTATTAGAGTATTCTTGGAAGCATTCAAATTACAAGTGCGAGATGGCTATGGACAAACGGAAAATACATTATTGGTAGGCACAATGGTAGGGATGGAAGCGAGAGTTGGGTCTATGGGAAAACCTACTCCTGGCAACACTGTTGAAATTATTAATGATTTGGGCAAACCTGTTACAATCGGAGAAGTTGGTGATATTGCTGTTCATCGCGAAACGCCAGCACTCTTTAAAAAATATTTAAATGATCCTGAACGTACAAATTTACAATTTCGTGGGGATTGGTATATTACAGGAGATCGTGCCTATAAAGATGAAGATGGCTACTTTTGGTTTGACGGACGAGGAGACGATGTTATTATATCCTCAGGCTATACAATTGGCCCTTTTGAAGTAGAGGATGCTTTAATGAAACATCCAACTGTAAAAGAGGCTGCTGTTATAGCGAGCCCTGATAAAGTAAGAGGAAATATTGTCAAAGCATTTATTGTTCTGCGCAATGGTGAAAAAGGTGATGGAGCGCTTATTCAAACACTCCAAAGTCATGTTAAATCATTGACCGCTCCTTATAAATATCCACGTGCTATTGAATTTGTAGAGGAACTACCAAAAACATCTTCTGGGAAAATTAGACGTGTCGAATTACGGCAACAAGAAATCAAACACCTCCAATTATAATCATTTCCTAGGAAATAATGTCGAAAATCAAAGTTCATCAAAGGTATGGACTTTGATTTTTTTATTTTTTTTAGGTAAGGTAATATGAGGAAATACATAGCTTAAAGCTTTTTGTGTTTAATTATTGCAAAAAAATGAAACAAATTGGCAAGTCATACGTATTACGTGTTGAGGAGGCGGAAAGACATGAATGTAAAAAGGTGGGTTGCTTTAGTAGTGGCTGGTGTTCTTTTACTATTTTCGTTAGGAATTAATACCATTTTTGCGCTATTTAAAGCAGATTTCCTAGGTAATTTTGATAGCTTAATGGCAGGTAATAGCTTAGATGTATATGAAAATGTCATTGAAGGGGAGAATTTTGATAAGCGAATTGCTTATTTAAAGGTAGATGGAACGATTCAAGATATCGGCTCAAGTACATTGTGGCAACCAGTTGCCTATGATCATCAATTTTTCTTAGAACAATTGGATAATATTTTATATGATGAGTCCATACAGGGTGTTGTTTTAAGCGTTAATTCACCAGGTGGTGGTGTAAAGGAATCTGCAGATATCTATAAAAAGCTACTAAAAATAAAAGAAGAACGACAAATTCCAATTTATGTATCAATGGATTCTATGGCAGCTTCAGGTGGTTATTATATTTCTGCACCAGCAGATAAAATATTTGCCCATCGTGATACAATAACAGGCTCTATTGGTGTCATCATGCAATCAATTAACTATCAAGAGCTGGCTGAAAAAGTAGGAGTCAAATTTGAAACGTTTAAATCGGGAGAGCATAAAGATATGCTAAGTCCAATGCGTGAAGTGACAGCAGAGGAACGTGCAATGATGCAAGATATGATTAATGAAACGTACGAAGAATTTGTAGATATTGTAGAGCAGGGACGTAATATGTCTGAAGCAGAAGTGAAGAAGGTTGCAGATGGTCGTATTCTTGGCGGTACAAAAGCACTTGAAGCAGGGTTAATTGATGAAATTGGTGATGAAGAAGCGGCCATTGCAGCTCTTCGTGAGGATTATGGACTTGAAGATGCGGCTTTATTTGAGTATTCATACGATATGGGTGGCTGGCAATCATACGTAGGTATGAAAATTGGCTCCATGTTCGGTCCCTCCGCCGAAGAAAAAATGCTAATGAAAATCATGACGGACTATAGCGCTCCGAAAATGATGTATCTATATGGGGAATACTAAGGGGGGAGCACAATGACAAACAATGAAATTGTTATGCAAGGTTCACCCTCATTGGAAAATGGCTTCTATATAAACACTTCAGGAGAATCAGCACATGAAAAAAACTATGCATTAAAAACTGCTGGTTTTTGGGTACGATTTTGGGCATTTTTATTAGACGGATTCATCATTTCTGCTGTAGGTGGAATACTCGTCAATCCTATCTTCTATTTAATGGATTGGTCTTTATCTGATTCGGTTTGGTATGCGCCAATTTCTATTATTTCAGCAATTTTCTACTATAGCTATTTTGTGCTGATGACCAAGTTCTTTGGGCAAACACTAGGGAAAATGGTGTTCGGATTACGTGTAATTTCATTAAAGCACGATCAGCTAACTTGGTCAGATGTGTTATTCCGTGATTGGATTGGTCGTATCATCAATAATATTTTTATGCCACTGTATATTTTGGTAGTGATTTTGCCAGAAAATCAAGGCTTACATGATTATTTTGCCGATACAACAGTGGTACACGAAAAAATCTTTATTGAAAAGGCTTCAACACCGACTACTTTACCAAAACAAGAAGAACATATAGAAATTACTGTGCAAGAAGAAAAAATAGACTTAGCCAAGCTAGAGGAAAAAAATGAACAATAAACATAAGACTGTCTCAAATTAGGAGACAGTCTTATCTATTTCTAAGTATGTAAGCTATCATAGTTGCAATTAATTCCCTTCATTTAGTAATATTATGTACATATGATGATTAGGAGGCGTTTAGATGGCACAAGTAACATTTAAAAATGGTCCAGTGACACTAGTAGGAAATGAAGTAAAGGTGGGCGATCAAGCTCCAGATTTTACGGTATTAGCGAATGACCTATCACCTGTAACATTAAATGATTCAGAAGGAAAAATTCGTTTATTTAGTGTTGTACCATCATTAGATACTGGTGTATGTGATGCGCAAACACGTCGATTCAATGAGGAAGCAGCTAACTTAGGTGATAATGTAGTCATTTATACAGTATCTGTGGATCTTCCATTCGCTCAAAAGCGTTGGTGTGGTGCAGCAGGTATAGATGCAGTCCAAACTGTATCAGATCACCGCGACCTTTCATTTGGTGAGGCATATGGCGTATACATTCAAGAATTACGTCTTCTGACACGTGCAGTATTCGTTGTGGATGCAAACAATAAAGTAACATATGTTGAATATGTACCTGAAGCTACAGATCATCCAAACTATGAAGCGGCCATTGCAGCTGTCAAAGCACTAGCATAATAAGCTGCTTTTAGGCTAAGATAATACTAGACAAAGGGGCTGTGACAAGTGTTTGTCACGGCTCTTTTCTGCGTGAAAGGAAGTTAGATATGGAAAATATCGAAAAGTTATTTGGTTTGCTAAATGAGCATGCCGAAAAAATCGAAAAAGAACACAATATAACGTTACTAGAAGGATTATTAGATGGGTTAGAGGCATGGCTTGATGGCGAAGTTGATTTTTCTCAAAAAGATGCAACAAAAGAGGATATTCGTAAAGCTATTCAAATTGCTATTTTAAAAGGGATGCGCAAAGGCTCACAGCCGAATCATCAAATGACTCCTGACACGTTAGGGCTATTAGTTGGCTACTTTGTGGAGCAGATTTTTGCAGAGCGTCTTGAAAATGAAAAGATCTCGATCATGGACCCAGCAGTAGGCACGGGCAATTTATTACTGACGGTTATGAATTTATTAGATGGAAAAGTGGAAGCAACAGGTGTAGAGGTGGATGAGCTACTTATTCGTCTTGCTGCGGCAACTGCTGACTTAACAGAACAACCTATTTCTTTATACCGTCAAGATGCCTTAGAAGATTTATTGGTCAATCCAGTGGATGCCGTTGTTTGTGATCTACCTGTAGGTTATTATCCAAATGAAGAAGTGGCGCTCGATTATGAATTATGTCCAGCGGAGGGGATGAGTTATGCCCATCATTTATTCATCGAGCAATCAATGAATTATACAAAGGATGGCGGCTATTTATTTTTCCTTGCACCATCTCATCTGTTTGAGTCAGAGCAGTCTAAGCAATTACACAAATACATTCAAAAACATGCGTGGATTCAAGCGATTATTCAATTACCTGACTCGATGTTTGCAAATAAATCATTAGAGAAGAGCATTGTGATTTTACAAAAACAATCGAAGGAATTGAAAGCACCTAAAGAAGTCCTATTAGCTAAAGTACCAAATATGCAGAATAAGCAGGCACTTGCGCTATTCTTTGAAAAAGTGAAGATGTGGAAAGAGGGCAAGTAATTGCTCTTGAGTGCAAGTAAAAAGGTATCCTATACAAGGATACCTTTTTATGTATTACAAATTAGTTTTCAGGCGTACGGATAACTAGTACGTCACATTTAGCTGAACGTACAATAGCCTCAGATACAGAACCGATTAGGAAGCGTTCTACTGCATTTAGACCAGTTGCACCACAAATGATTAAATCTGCGTCTACGATGTTAGAAAGCTCTTTTGTTATGATATTTTTTGGAGAGCCATACTCGATGATAAGATTAACATTCGTTAAACCTTCATCTTCAGCTTGCTTTTTGTAACCATTTAATAGTTCTTCAGAAAATGCTTGAGCACGCTCTGCAATGGAACGGTCATATGCTTCGATAGCAGCAAATGAACGAGTATCGATTACATTTACTAGATTTAACACTGCACCTTCGTTTCGTTTTGCAACATCAATTGATTTACGAAACGCGTATTCAGCTTCTTTTGAACCGTCTACTGCAACAACAATGCTTTTATAATGATTAGCCATTTGAAAAACCTCCCTGATTTGTATATGTTGATTATACCAAATGATTTTCTAAAGGAAATACTTTCCGCAAGAAAAATTATGAAAATGTGAAGGCATTTCATGTAGAAATGTTAATTAATTATAAATATCTAATTCCCACTATTTGCAGTGTGTAAACGTCTTTTGATTGGTTTCAACTACACATGAATCAGCTCCATTAACTGCTACCTATACTCCTTTTTAGTTTTTAAATATAGTAATTTATAATGATATACAACGTTTGAATATTTGTTATTTTGGAAATCTTATAAATTTTATCTGCATTTGCATTAGTTAAAGCTTTTTTTGCAATTGTTTGGTAATATGGAAGTGCAAGGGGTGCATCAAGTTTAGTTACATAAATGATGCTTATTTCTTACGTTATGGAAGGGGATAGGAAACAATGAAGATTGGTATTCCAAAGGAAATTAAAAACAATGAAAACCGTGTAGCAATGACACCAGCAGGAGTTGTCACTTTAACACATGCAGGGCATGAAGTGTACATTGAAACAGGAGCGGGGCTAGGTTCAAGCTTTACGGATGCTGATTACATTGCAGCAGGTGCTCATATTGTTCAAACAGCTAAAGAAGCTTGGTCCCAAGAAATGATTATGAAGGTAAAAGAACCTGTAGCTTCTGAGTATGATTACTTCTACGAGGGTCAAATTTTATTCACTTATTTACACTTAGCGCCAGAGGTTGAATTAACTCAGGCACTTTTAAATAAAAAAGTTGTAGGAATTGCCTACGAAACAGTACAATTAGCAAATGGTTCATTACCTTTGTTAACACCAATGAGTGAAGTCGCTGGTAAAATGGCTACACAAATTGGTGCACAGTTCTTAGAGAGAAACCATGCTGGTAAAGGTATTTTACTAGGTGGTGTATCGGGTGTACAACGTGGAAAAGTGACAGTAATTGGCGGTGGTATTGCGGGTACAAATGCTGCAAAAATTGCTGTTGGCATGGGTGCTGATGTGACAGTTATCGATTTAAGCCCAGAACGTTTACGTCAATTAGAAGATATGTTTGGACGCGATGTTCAAACATTAATGTCTAATCCATATAATATTGCAGAATCAGTGAAAGATTCAGATTTAGTTATTGGTGCTGTATTAATTCCAGGCGCAAAAGCACCGAAACTTGTATCGGAAGAAATGATTCAATCAATGCAAGCCGGCTCTGTTGTAGTTGATATTGCAATTGACCAAGGTGGTATTTTTGCAACATCTGATCGTGTGACAACACATGATGATCCAACATATGTGAAGCATGGCGTTGTACACTATGCAGTTGCAAATATGCCTGGTGCGGTACCACGTACTTCTACAATTGCTTTAACAAATAATACAATTCCATATGCACTTCAAATTGCCAACAAAGGCTACAAACAAGCTTGCCTTGATAATGCAGCACTGAAAAAAGGTGTGAATACATTAGATGGACAACTTGTTTATAAAGCAGTGGCAGATTCGCAAGGACTACCATTTGTCAATGTGGATGAGTTAATTCAATAAACTTTGCTAGACAGAGAAAAAGGAAGCACACTAGTTGCTTCCTTTTTTGCATTATAGAATGATTAAATCTTTCGGGAATTTTGTTAATACTTCAACGCCATCTTTTGTAACGACAACATCATCCTCAATACGTACGCCTGTTACATCTGATTTATAAATGCCAGGCTCAATCGTAAAGACCATACCTTCTTCCATCGTCATCTCATTGGCACCTGTAACAGATGGGAATTCATGCACAGAAATACCAAGACCATGTCCAAGGCGGTGCGTGAAATATTCACCGTAACCAGCCTCTGTAATTGTATCACGCGCAATTTTGTCTAAGTCCATCGCACGAACACCTGGTTTTACTGCTGCGACAGCATTTGTATTGGCAGCTAAAACAGTTTGATAAATTTCTTTTTGTGCTTCACTAGGCTCCCCAAAAGCTACAGTACGTGTAATATCTGAGCAATAGCCATCGTAAATAACGCCAAGGTCAAATAGTACCATATCACCTTTTTCAATTTTACGTGCACCTGGCTTCCCGTGAGGAGAGGCAGTTTTTGGACCACTCAATACCATTGTTTCAAAAGACATTTTACAGCCTTTATCTTGAATGGCACTTTCGATTGCTGTTAGGATTTCCATTTCTGTTTTACCTTCAGCAATTTCCTTGCAACCGATTTCAATTGCATAATCGGCCAATTCAGCAGCTTTACGTAATTTTTCTAATTCACTTTCATCTTTGATTACGCGCATCGCATTAATTTTTTCGTCAAGACGCACAAAGCTAGCTTGAGGGAAAGATTGCTGTAAAGCTTCCAAGCGCTCAACAATGAGTTGTGCTTTTTCAATAGCAAATGTAGCTGGGGTGATTTGGCGTGCTACAATCGCTTGAGCAAGAACTTCCATCGAATTTTCTGTATCTTGATGACCAATTACCTCATAAGACCAACCAGCAGCCTTTGCATCTGGAATCTCCATTTGTGGACAAATTAGAAAAGGCTCCGCATCTTTGAAAATCATGACTCCTAGTAATCTTTCATGTGGATTACTTTTAAAGCCTGAAACGTAAAAAACATTGTCAGGTGTTGTTACGAATGCTGCATCGATATGATTTTGCTGCAAGTAACGTTGGATTTCTTCAACCTTTGACATTAATATGTCCTCCTTTTAGTGCATGGAAAATTTTTTACGTAAGAAAGCTTCGACTGCCGAAAAAAGTAGCGAGGTTTCTTATCGAGTACTGAATAATTATGCTCTAACAGGGTATAAAGCTGTTAGAGAATACTACCATTATTCTCTGTACAAGCATATCAAAAAAAGGGAAAAAGCGCATGGGTAGCGAATTAAAATGTTGGACTGTACTTTGTTAATCGAGGAGGATGTTAAGATGAAAATAAGTTATCATGGACATTCAGTTGTCAAAATTCAAACAAATGGAAAAACGATATTAATTGACCCTTTTATTAATGGCAATGGGCAAACAGACTTAAAAGTGGCTGACGAAGCGCCAGATATTATTTTACTTACACATGGCCATAATGATCATGTTGGAGATACAGTAGAATTAGCGAAGAAAAAAGATGCGCTAGTCATTGCGCCAAATGAGCTGGCTAATTGGATTTCTTGGCAAGGTGTAAAAACACACCCAATGCATATAGGTGGTGCGAAGGAATTTGACTTCGGTAAAGTAAAGTTTACACAAGCCTTTCATGGCTCTTCTTATGTAACAGAAAATAACGAAATAATTTATATGGGCATGCCGGCTGGAATTTTATTATTTATTGAAGGATTAACAATTTATCATGCGGGGGATACAGCTCTTTTTGGTGATATGAAACTAATTGGTGAACGACATCCAATTGATATTGCATTCTTACCAATTGGTGATAATTTTACAATGGGGCCAGAGGATGCAGCGTGTGCAGTTTCGTTTTTAAAGCCGAAAATTGTCGTACCGATTCATTACAATACATTCCCACCAATCGAGCAAGATCCACAAATTTTTGCAGATTTAGTACAAAATACAGAAGTTCAAATTTTGAAAGCTGGCGAAAAAGTAAACTGTTTCTAATCGTTGGTAATGCTGTACTATATGAATTGACACCACGCTGGTAGTTGAAATGATGGGGAAAGTTAAACAATTTCATCACTTTATATTAAATATTTTCATAAAAAATATGGTACACTAAGAGCAGAATTGAAGCTTAGGAAATAGGTGATATTTTGTCTACAAAACATGAGAAAATTTTACAATACATCGAATCACTACCCGTGGGCGATAAAATTTCAGTACGGCAAATAGCAAAGGAAATGCAAGTGAGTGAAGGAACAGCTTACCGTGCAATTAAGGAAGCTGAAAATCGTCGCTTAGTAAGTTCTATTGAACGTGTTGGAACAATTCGTATTGAGAAAAAAAAGAAAGAAAATATTGAGCGCTTAACTTTTGCAGAAATTGTTAATATTGTAGATGGCCAAGTTTTAGGTGGTAAATCAGGTCTACATAAAACACTAACAAAATTTGTTATTGGGGCTATGCAATTAGAGGACATGATGCGTTACACTGATGCAGGTAGCTTATTAATTGTTGGTAACCGTATTAAAGCACATGAGAATGCCCTTCGAGCGGGGGCAGCTGTTTTAATCACCGGCGGTTTTGATACTACGGAAGATAATAAGTTGCTTGCAGATTCATTAGATTTACCAATTATTTCAACAAGCTACGATACGTTTACAGTAGCAACAATGATTAACCGGGCAATCTATGACCAATTGATTAAAAAAGATATTCTTTTTATCGAAGACATTTATGTACCGATGACTGACACTGCAGCATTAAAAAATGATGAAACAATTCATCATTTCCAGAAGCTGAATGAACGTACAACCCATGGTGCATTTCCTGTAGTTACCCACCAAAATAAATTGGTCGGTATGATTACCGTAAAAGACGTCATTGGTCGTGAAGAAAACGAGCTTATTGAAAAAGTAATGACGAAAAACCCAATTGCTGGCTCCATGAAAATGAGTGTCGCTTCGGCAGGGCATCGAATGATTTGGGAGGGGATTGATCTCTTACCAATTGTAGATGACGACAATATTTTACAGGGTGTTATTAGCCGTCAAGATGTACTGAAGGCGTTGCAATTAGCACAAAGACAGCCACAGCATGGTGAAACGATTGATGATTTAGTGAAAAATGAAATGAAGGTATTAGGTGATGAAGAACTCATCGTTGAATTTAAAGTTACACCACAAATGACCAATCAATATGGAGCAATTTCATATGGTGCTTTTACAACTTTACTAGCTGAGGTCGGTTCATTCGCATTAAAACGACGTAAACGTGGAGATGCAGTGGCAGAGAATATGACTATTTACTTTATTAAACCAGTCCAAATGGAAAGTACGCTAACTGTTAAGCCTCGGATTTTAGATATGAGTCGTAAGTTTGTGAAAATGGATTTTGAAGTGTATAATCAACAAATGCTTGTTGGTAAGGCAATGATGATGTTCCAACTATTAGAACGTTAAGTATTGAAAAGGGATGGCCTAGCGCAATTGCTTGGTCATCCCTTTGTTACATATATTATTGATTAATGCGGAATTCTTCCTCAACAAATTGTCCATAATGACGGGCTTTTTTTATATTTTCTACAATAACTAAGATGCCGAGCGCGGCAAGAATTGCTACAATAATAAATGTAAATAAGCTCGGGAATAAATAAGCTTGATTTAAAGCAAATGACAATATTAAGGAACCTAAGCCGATGTTCGCTTTGCTTTTATACCAATTTTTAGCAATAGGTAATGGAGACCGGAATTGTTTTGTTTTAAAATAAAAATAAAAAACAAAAGATATGATAATCGCAAACACAAATATTAAATTGAGCATAGTAAACCTCCTAGCATAACTAGACATTATTGTAACGATAATTATGTAAAAATGCTAACGGTTCTTACTATCATTTTGGGGGAAATTATTGTGAAAAGACAAATCATCGACACAATTGAGGCCAATGAAACCATTATTATCCATCGTCATGTACGTCCTGATCCTGATGCTTATGGCTCACAGCAAGGCTTAAAAGAGATTATTTTAGCCAATTATCCTGAGAAAAAGGTTTTTGCTGTAGGGGAACATGATGCTTCTTTATCTTTTATGGCACAGCCTGATGAAATAGCGGATGAAGTGTATGAAAATGCTTTAGTTATTGTCACTGACACGGCTAATACAGAGCGTGTTGACGACCAACGCTACACAAAAGGAAAAATGGTGATAAAAATTGATCATCATCCAAATGATGATGCTTATGGTGATCTTTTATGGGTGGAAACGACAGCAAGCTCTTGTAGCGAAATGATCTATGAATTATATGAAGAAGGCAAGGAAGTAGCAAACTGGAAACTTTCAGATGCTGCTGCACGCTTATTATTTGCAGGAATAGTGGGCGATACAGGCAGATTCCAATTCCCAAGTACAACAGCTAAAACATTTAAAGTTGCTGCGGATCTGATTACATATGATTTTGATCGAAATCAACTATTTGATGGCATGTACGAAATGGAGCAAAAATTACTTAATTTACAGGGATATATTTATCAAAACTTTACAATGGATGAGCATGGAGCTGCCTATGTGAAGCTAACAAAAGAATTACTGGCAGAGCATGACACTGTGCCATCTGAGGCTTCTTTATTAGTAGGCTGCCTTGGCAGTGTTAAAGATATATGCGCTTGGGTTGTTTTCATTGAAGAAGGGGATCAGATCCGTGTACGATTACGTTCGAAGGGTCCCGTTATCAATACATTAGCGAAAGAATTTAACGGTGGCGGACATCCGCTTGCATCTGGTGCTACTGCCTATTCATGGGAAGAAGCAGACCTCGTTATTGCAAGATTAAAAGAGATTTGTAAAGCGTATCATTAACAGAGAAAAGGAAGGGATTCATTTGACACATGTATATACAAAGATGCATACGAGCGCGGATTTATTGAAAAGCACAATTCGGCTTGAGCAATTGATTCCTTTTTTACAAGAACAAAAGACACAAGCCTGTGCAATCGTTAATACGAAATTGTACGGGCTTTTGCCTTTTTGTAAAGCATTGCAGCAAGTAAATATCCATGCGGTTATAGGGCTTTCGGTTAACGTTCAGTGGCATGATAAAACGCTTCCCCTCGTCCTGTATGCGCAGACACAGGAGGGCTATCAACATTTATTAAAGATTAGTAGTGCGATTTCAATTAGACAAGATGATGTGCTGCCTTGGAAATGGCTTGAGGGATATTCAGCAGGTTGTATAGCGCTACTTTCTTCAGACGATTTAACAGATGTAGATGACTGGCAGGCAATGATTTCTGCTTTGGTCCAACTGTTTAACCATCACCTCTATATGGGGATTGCTAGACCTGGAGGGATAAAAGCTGAACAAGAAGATGATTTCGTTTCTTGGTGTGAAGAACATGCTATTGCACTTGTAGCATCTCAAAGCTGTTATTTCTTGCGTCCGGAAGATCATTTTGCTTATGAAGTAGCAAGAGCAATTGATACAGGAGAAAAGCTTGGTAATACTATGCAAACAGCTGATGTACAGGGCTATTTTGCCCCAACAGCATTCGAATGGCAAAATTGGTTTGCGGATCGTCCAGATTGGCTTGATGCCAGTACGAAAATGCTTGCTTGCTGTAAAGTTGATTTACCAAAAATGCCTGTGCAAATGCCTAAATTTCCTGTACCTGAAGGTGAAACAGCTGAAAGCTTGCTTGTTAAAGAAGCATTTACTGGATTAGAAGAGCGATTCAAGCAACTGGCAATACCCGGTGCTTACCATGAACGATTACAGTATGAACTAGAAATTATTTGCTCTATGGGCTTTGCTGACTATTTTTTGGTTGTGGCAGATTTTATGCGATATGCAAAAGAAAATCGAATTTTGACAGGACCTGGACGTGGTTCCTCAGCAGGTTCGCTTGTGGCATATAGTCTTTCGATTACCCAAGTAGATCCACTTGCCTATGGTTTATTATTCGAACGTTTTTTAAATCCTGAAAGAATTACCTTACCTGATATTGATATCGATTTTGTTGATAGTAAAAGGCATCAAGTCATTCAGTATGTTGCCCAAAAGTATGGCAAAGCAAATGTCGCACAAATTATTACATTTGGTACATTGTCTGCAAAAGCAGTTGCCAGGGATGTTGCACGGGTTTTTGGCTTTGATGCGGAAATGCTAGAAAAAATTTCGAAGATGATTCCAAATAAGCCGGGAATTACATTACAAAGAGCTGTAGCAGAGTCACAGGACTTTCAAGGCTGGTTAGCGGAGAATGATAAGCATTTGCGTTGGTACGAGGTGGCGTTAAAATTGGAGGGCCTACCAAGAAACTCGTCTATACATGCAGCTGGTATTGTCGTCGCTCCATCGCCTTTAGTGAATACTGTACCGATTGAAGAAGGGCATGATGGTATTTATAGTACGCAATGGCCAATGGGAGATATTGAAGCATGTGGTCTCGTCAAAATGGATTTTTTAGGCTTGCGCAATCTCACTATTTTAGAGCAAATACGTTGGTCAATTTATAAAGCTGGTGGTCCTTGGATAGAATTCGAGCGAATCCCAATGCATGATGACAAGACGTTTCAACTATTACAAAGAGGGGATACGCTGGGGATTTTTCAATTAGAATCAGACGGTATGAAGCAAGCCTTGCGTGATATCTGTCCTACAACCTTTTTAGATATTGTGGCTGTAAATGCACTTTATCGCCCAGGTCCAATGGATTTTATTCCTGTCTATGCAAAACGGAAGGCTGGCAGAGAAATGGTAACGATGCCACATCCAGTGCTAGAGCCTATTTTACAAGAGACCTTTGGTGTGATCGTTTATCAAGAACAAATTATTAAAATTGCATCAGTACTGGCAGGCTTTACAATGGGACAGGCAGATTTGCTTCGCCGAGCAGTGAGTAAAAAAAATCGACAAGTTTTAGAGGAGCAACGCACAGCATTTGTTCAGGGGGCGCTACGCCAAGGCTTTGATCAGCGTTTAGCTGAAGAAGTATACGAACTGATTGTACGCTTTGCGGATTATGGTTTCCCTAAAAGTCATGCTGTGGCCTATAGTGTTATTTCCTATCAAATGGCTTATTTAAAGGCGCATTTCCCTCAAAACTTTTATGCAGCGTTATTATCAAATGCCACGGGAAATGTAGAAAAGATTCAACAATTTGTCCATGAGGCAAAAGATAAGGGCATCCCATTTTATCCACCTTCATTAAAAAGTAGTACGAAATATTTTACGGTGGAAAAGGAAGGCATTCGCTACAGCTTATCAGGAATTAAAGGTGTGCCTCATACATTTATAGAAAAAATACATGGACTCCGTCAAACAAATCCAGAGGTATTAAATAACCTATTTGATCTAGCTGTTGCCTTAAGTGCGCAGCATTTTAAGCCAAAAGTGTTGGAATCATTGATATATGCTGGGGCGCTTGATTATCTAGAAAAAGATAGAGCCGTCCTCATCATGACAGTCGAGGCAGCTTTGAAACACGCAGAACTTTTAAGGCCAACTGAAGATATTGATTTAGCATCAGCAATGGCATTTAGTTTTGGTAAACCAAAATATATGCAGGCAGAAGCAATGTCCCAGAAGGAAAAATTGATGCATGAAAAAGAGAGCTTGGGCTTTTATATTTCTACCCATCCAGTTGCACAGGAAAGACTCTTCTGGGCGGATATCAATAGTACCTGTCGAGAGTTGAAGCAGAAGCGTGATGGTACCTCCATAAAAATGATTGGTCTGATTGAAGAAGTGAAGAAAATCCGTACGAAAAAAGGTGAGCAAATGGCTTTTGTTCAGCTACAGGATGAGTTTGGAACAGTTTCCACTACATTTTTTCCACAAACCTTTCAGTTGGTCCAAGACCTGCTGGTAGAGGAGGAAATGTTATGGATTGAAGGTGTTTTAGAAAGACGTTTTGGCAAGCCGCAAATCAAAGTAAAACATGCGCAAACGACGAAAAAGATATAAAATGAAACAAGAAATTAGAAACTGCATTAAATTTTATGCAGTTTTTTCTTTACTTTTGCACAGTTATTTTGTAAGCTAGAGTCAACGTTAAAAAGTGGTCAGACCACTTTTTTGATAAGGGGAGTTAGTCGTATGGATAAAAAAACCGAACAAAAAAAAGTGTTTTTAGAAATCGTCCAACAACTACGTCAACTCATTAAAATGGAAAAAATTCAAGCAGGTGAGAAGCTACCTTCCGAACGAGTTCTATCAGAGCGTCTAGGTGTCGGGCGATCCTCTGTGAGAGAGGCTTTGCGAAGCTTAGAGTTGCTAGGGCTTATTGAAACGAGACATGGTGGTGGTACTTTTCTTGCGTCCACACATAAGCATCAGCTCGTAGAAATACTGTCGATGTTTATATTAGAAGATGAAAAATCAAAAAAAGATGTCGAATTAACGCGACAAATTCATGAAATGGAAGCAATCCGCGTAATAAGTTGTACAGAGATTCTTCGCACACTACCTGTGTGGGATAGTTTTTTTGTGAAACTAGAAATAGAAGGTACAATTAATTGTCGAGATATTTTAAGAGAACTATTAATTACGACAGGTAATCGTCTTTCATTAAAAATCTGGTTTCAATTAGCAGCTTATGATGGCGACCGTTTAAATCGAAACTCAACAGAAGATGAAAAATTAATCATTCAAACGATGTTGAAATCGATGCAGCTGGGTTACGAAAAAGAAGCATTAAAAGCTTATGAGCAGTGGATGAGTACTGTACAGAGCATTTAGACAACAACAAAGGGGGAGTCGAACATGGCAATACGTAGCTTATTTAGTGGTAATCGAAAAAAGAAAGAGGACGGGCAAGAAAAGGCATTTCCAGAAGGGTTAATGACAAAATGTCCTGAATGTCGTCACATTCAATTAACAAAAGAATTAGAAAAAAATCATAAAGTATGTACAAAATGTAGTCATCATTTCAAAATGACTGCTCAAGAACGTGTGGACTATTTCTTAGATGAAGGCTCATTCGAATCCATGGATGATCATTTACAAACAAGTAATCCCCTTAATTTCCCAGCGTATGTTGAAAAAATTGCAGCAGACCAAGAGAAAACAGGCTTGAATGAGGCTGTCCTAACAGGCGTTGGTACAATAGATGGGGAAGAAATTGTCGTAGCGATTATGGATTCGCACTTCCGTATGGGGTCAATGGGCTCTGTAGTCGGTGAAAAAATTACGCGAGCAGTAGAGAAGGCAACTGAACTAGGTGTACCATTTATTATCTTTACCGCTAGTGGTGGTGCTCGTATGCAAGAGGGCGTATTATCATTAATGCAAATGGCGAAAACTAGTGTCGCATTAAAACGCCACAGTGATCAAGGCTTATTGTTCATCTCCATCTTAACGCATCCAACAACAGGCGGAGTTTCAGCAAGCTTTGCTTCTGTTGGTGATATAAATATTGCAGAGCCACAGGCATTGATTGGCTTTGCAGGGCGACGTGTAATTGAAGAAACTGTACGAGAAAAACTACCAAGTGATTTCCAAACAGCAGAATTTTTATTAGAGCATGGTCAGCTTGATGCCATTTTCCATCGCAAAGATTTACGTAAACAAGTTTCTTTACTTGTAAAAATGCATACGAAAGGCGGCGTACAACATGTCTAAAAATTTAGCATTTGAAGAACCAGTCGTACAATTACGTGAGAAAATTGATGAATTAAAAACAATTGCTGCTGAAGCAGAAGTTGATATGTCTGGTGAAATCGAGAAGCTTGAAACACGTTTATCACAATTAGAGCAATCGATTTATGCCAATATGAAGCCGTGGGATCGTGTGCAAGTAGCAAGGCATCCAGAAAGACCTACAACGCTTCAATATATTGAAGCAATGTGTGAAAATTTTATTGAATTACATGGTGATCGTACATTTGGTGATGATGCAGCCATTCTTGGTGGGATTGCCATTTTCGAAGGGCAACCAGTAACAATAATTGGACATCAACGTGGTAAGTCTACTAAGGAAAATATCCGTCGTAATTTTGGTATGCCTCATCCAGAGGGGTATCGAAAAGCACTACGCTTGATGAAGCAAGCTGAAAAATTCAAACGACCAATTATTTGTTTTATTGATACTAAAGGTGCTTACCCAGGGAAAGCTGCTGAGGAACGTGGTCAAAGTGAAGCAATCGCTAGAAACCTTGTAGAAATGGCTGGCTTAACTGTGCCTGTAATTAGTATCGTTATTGGTGAAGGAGGAAGTGGTGGTGCATTAGCATTAGGTGTAGCAAACCGTGTCTTTATGCTTGAGAACTCGACTTACTCTGTTATTTCGCCAGAGGGAGCGGCATCTATTTTATGGCGTGATGGTAGTCTGGCTAAGCAGGCAGCAGAAGCCATGCGTATCACAGCACCTGATTTGAAAGAACTTGGTGTAATTGATGGCATTATTCCTGAAATTATTGGTGGAGCACATCGCAATGTAGCAAAACAGGCCCTTTCTATTAAAGAATGCATTAGTGACACACTTCATGCATTAAATTCTTTAAATGGAGAACAATTAGTTGAAGATCGCTATGAAAAATTTAAAAAAATTGGACAGTATACAGAAGTGTAAATCTGTTTGTAAAAAGACGAATGTTGTTTACTTTAATAGGATATAAAATTTAAAAGCTATATATTTGCTCGTTAAGAGACAAAATTTGTTTCTTAACATATTAAAAAGCTATAAAAATTAAAGAAGATAATAGCGCATAATAAACGCCAGACTTCTTGAAAAAATGTTAGATTTAGGATGTTTTTAGGTGGAAAGAGTGTGTGAAAGCGCATTCTTTTCATTTTTTATGTAAAAGTTATGTTTTTGTATCCCCAGAACCCTTACATAGTTTGTTTTTTCATGTTAATGTGAATAATAATAGTAACTGCAGGAGGTTCGACAATGAAAAAAATTGCTGTATTAACTAGTGGTGGAGATGCGCCTGGAATGAACGCTGCTATTCGAGCGGTCGTTCGTAAGGCAGCATTTCATGGAATTGATGTTGTCGGAATTAAGCATGGTTATGAAGGCTTAGTAAAAGGATTTATGGAAGAACTTGATTTAGGTGCAGTTGGTGGTATTATTCAACGTGGTGGAACGCATTTGAATTCGGCAAGATGCCCAGAATTTAAAGAAGATGCTGTTCAGCAACGAGGTATTGAGAATTTACGAGCTGCTGGTATTGAAGGACTTGTTGTCATTGGTGGTGATGGATCTTATCGAGGTGCCATGGATTTGGTGAAAAAAGGGTTCCCAGTTGTAGGGGTACCTGGAACAATTGACAATGATATTCCTGGAACTGAATATACGATTGGCTTTGATACAGCCCTAAATACAGTAGTAGAATCCATTGATAAAATCCGAGATACTGCTACATCTCATGAAAATTCTTTCATTGTAGAGGTAATGGGACGTGATGCAGGAGATATCGCTTTATGGGCAGGTCTTGCTGCTGGTGCTGAAACAGTTTTAATTCCAGAAGAAGATTATAATTTAGATGATATTGTCGCACGCTTAGATCGTGGTGCAGCACGTGGTAAAAAGCATAGTATTATTATTGTGGCAGAGGGTGTTATGTCAGGAAGTGAGCTGGCAAAACTGTTAAAAGAAAAAACAGGAAAAGAAACACGTGTTTCAGTATTAGGTCATATCCAACGTGGTGGATCACCTACAGCAAGAGATCGCGTATTAGCGAGTCAGTTTGGCGCACATGCAGTTGAATTACTTATGGAAGGCAAGGCTGGTCGAGCAGTAGGTATTCGCAATCATCAAGTCATTGATTATGATATGCCAGAGGCTTTTGAAAAGAATCATGAGGCTGATGTAAGCCTATATACACTAATGAAAGAACTATCAATATAATTTGTTATAAAACGGAGTGGGCAAAAATGAGAAAAACAAAAATCGTATGTACAATTGGACCTGCAAGTGAGTCACCAGAAATTTTAGAAAAATTAATCGAAGCAGGTATGAATGTAGCCCGCTTGAATTTTTCACACGGATCACATGAGGAACATGCAGGGCGTATTCATTTAATTCGTGAAGTGGCACAAAAATTAAATAAACCAGTGGGAATTTTACTTGATACAAAGGGACCAGAAATTCGTACACATAACATGAAAAATGGCGAGCTTCATTTGTCAGCAGGTCAAGTAATTGATATTTCAATGACAGAAGTAGAAGGTACTGAGACGAGCTTTTCTGTCACATATGAGCGCTTAATTGAAGACGTTGAGCAAAATTCAATTATTTTACTTGATGATGGACTAATTCAACTACGTGTATTAGCAACGGATATGGAAAAAGGATTAATTCATACAATTGTTGAAAATGCTGGCGTACTAAAAAATAAAAAGGGTGTTAACGTACCAGGTGTTTCTGTACAACTACCAGGTATCACAGAAAAAGACGCACAAGATATTTTATTTGGTATCGAACAAGGTGTTGATTTTATTGCTGCTTCATTTGTTCGTCGTGCAAAAGATGTTCTTGAAATTCGTGAATTGCTTGAACAAAATGGTGGTAGTCATATTCAAATCATCCCAAAAATTGAAAACCAAGAGGGTGTCGATAACATCGATGAAATCATCCTAGTATCTGACGGTTTAATGGTTGCTCGTGGAGATCTTGGTGTTGAAATTCCTGCAGAAGAAGTACCACTTGTACAAAAGAAATTAATTTTAAAATGTAATCAAGTTGGTAAACCGGTAATTACGGCAACTCAAATGTTAGATTCCATGCAGCGTAACCCACGACCAACACGTGCAGAAGCAAGTGATGTAGCCAACGCAATTATTGATGGAACAGATGCTATCATGTTATCTGGTGAAACTGCCGCAGGTCTTTATCCAGTTGAATCGGTACAAACGATGAATAAAATTGCACAACGCACTGAAAATTCATTAGATTATCGATCAATTGTTTCTACACGTAGTCGTGAGAAAGAAGCAAATATGACAGAGGCAATTTCACAAGCTGTAGCTTATACTTCTATCAATTTAGGGGTGAAAGCCGTATTGGCACCAACTGAAAGTGGTAATACAGCGAGAATGATTGCAAAATATCGACCTGGAGTGCCAATTGTTGCCGTAACAGGCTCTACAAATACAGCTCATACATTAACACTAGTATGGGGCGTATACCCAATTGTGTGTCAACGAGTGACAACAACAGATGAAATTTTAGAACTAGCTGTGGATGAAAGCTTGAAGCATGGTTTTGTTACACATGGAGACGCAGTTGTCATTACAGCAGGTGTACCTGTAGGTGAAGCGGGTACAACAAACTTAATGAAAGTTCACATTATTGGAGATTTACTTGCACGTGGACAAGGGATCGGAAAAGCATCAGTTGTTGGTAAAACAGTGGTTGCTAAAAATGCTGCTGAGGCACTTGCCTACGATACAGACGGATGCATCCTTGTTACAGTCGGTTCAGATCGTGATATGATGCCTGCTTTAGAAAATTGTATTGGCCTAATTACTGAAGAAGGTGGACTTACTAGCCATGCAGCAGTTGTAGGGTTAAGCCTAGGTATTCCAGTAATCGTTGGTGTAAAAGAAGCAACTACATTAATCCGTCATGGTCAAGAAATTACAATGGACGCTGAAACAGGTGTGATATACAAAGGACATGCAAGCGTTCTTTAATAATTAACAAAAAGCTCTAGTGAGGTTTGTTGTACTAGAGCTTTTTCATAAAGGTTGTACACACACTTTATGGAAACTATTAATTTCTTCCTTTAACAGAAGTTGCTTTCTCTTAGAATAGGTCTATTCATTTTTTTATGAAACTAAACGGGCTATAATAACGTATAGAAGGTATAGCTTTTCAAGTAGAAAGGAGAAAAATATGCGAAAAATTTTTCTTGGTTTCATTGTCTACACATTAGCCGAATTGACGTTATTAATAGTCATTGGACAAAATATTGGTGTTTTAAGTACATTATTGCTCATTATTGCTACGAGTGTGATTGGGATTTATGTCATGAAAAATAAAGGTATGAACTCTGTTCAAAATGTGAAAAATACATTGGCACGCGGAGAAGCGCCAGGAGCTGCATTAGTGGATACTTTCTTAACTTTTGGTGGTGGTTTGCTTTTAGCGTTACCTGGATTTTTAACAGATGTCCTAGGTTTATTCCTACTCATGCCATTTTCTCGAAAAATGTTCCAACCCATTGTCTATTACTGGATGCGTAAAAAAATGAAAAAAGGTCAATTCATCATCGTTCAAAGATAGAGTTTTCTTTCAGTTTTACAGCTAGAAATAAAAAGATAGGGCTCAGTAATATACCATAAAAGCCAAATAATAGAATAGAGGCAGCGCTGATAAAGAATGTATGGAATGTGCGTAGCTGAAGCGTATTGGACCAAAGCATCGAATCGGCTAGCTGCCTTGTTAATTGTACAAATAAATAGAGTAGTAAAATGGCCACACATAAAAAGGTATTGCCATTGAAATAAAAATAAATGCTCATTGGCACAAGAAAAACGCCAATTCCGAAAAACGGTAGTACATCTGCAAATGCTACAATAAATGCTTTAATAATGGCTTGTTCAAATTGAAGGATCATAAAGCCAGCACAAAGAATGAGTAGGGTAATCGTAAATAATTGAAACTCTACAAATAAGAAATAATGAAAAAGTTGCATGATTTTTGCAAAATGAGATTGCCACTCTTGACGATATTTTTTAGGCACATATTGAAAGAACCAATAGCGTGATTTACGTGTTTCTAGAAGCGCAAAGTAATAAGCGACTAAAAAGATGAAAACCTCAATGACATGCTTCATTAATAATTGGAAAAGATCTGCTGTATATACGATGATGGAATCGAAAATGGACAGTGATTTTTCTTTTAAAACTTGTACAAACATGGATTCATATTCACTGAAAAGCGGGAAATTTTGTAAAGTCTCTCGAATTTCTGGGAAAATGACGATAATACTGTTAATAGATATGACAACTAGTAGAAAAATACAGGTTAATATTAATACTTCCACAATAATTGCTGCAATCCAATACGCAATCCTACAATATTTGTGTAAAAAATTTATGATAGGATACGTCGAAAATGATAAAAAAATTGCGAGTGACACAGGTAATACAAACCAAAGTATGACTAAATAAAAAATAAATAGCAAAACGCTCGTAGTTCTTTCGTATGAAAAATACTTTAAATTCCTCATTTTTACAAATTCACCCCAAACCAATTGATAAATTAATGTCAAAATATACAAAAAAATCTCTTTAGGACAATTATATAGTCGTTCGGACGTCTTTTTCTTTATTTGGAGGATTTTCATTCACAAAGCTGTCAAAAATGATTATAATAGCAATGTAAGCGATTTACTTAATGGTTCATATGAGCAAAATTCGTAAATGCAACATAAAAAACGCATTTGCAACAAAAAAATAAGTATGAGGGAGCGATAATTTATGTCAGCAACTAAAGGTTTAGAAGGTATCGTAGCAGCGGAATCTAAAATCAGTTCAATTATCGATGACACACTTACATATGTTGGTTACAACATTGATGATTTAGCAGAAAATGCGTCATTCGAAGAGGTAATTTACCTGTTATGGCATACTCGTTTACCAAAAGAGGACGAGCTAGCTGAATTAAAACAACAATTGGCAGACAACATGTCAATTCCGCAAGCGATTGTCGACCAATTTAAAACATACCCACTTTCAACTGTACATCCAATGGCTGCATTGCGTACTGCAGTATCTTTACTTGGTGTATTCGATGAAGAAGCGGATGTTATGGATCCAGAAGCAAACTACCGTAAAGCAATTCGTCTTCAAGCTAAAATTGCTACAGTAGTAACTGCTTTTGCACGTGTTCGTAAAGGTTTAGAACCAGTTTCACCAAAACCTGAACTAGGATATGCGGCAAACTTCTTATACATGCTTAAAGGCGAAGAGCCAGCAGATATTGAAATTGAAGCATTCGACAAAGCATTAGTATTACATGCTGACCATGAGTTAAATGCATCTACATTCACTGCACGTGTATGTGTAGCTACATTATCTGACGTTTATTCAGGTGTAACTGCAGCGATCGGTGCATTAAAAGGACCACTTCACGGTGGAGCAAATGAGCAAGTTATGAAAATGTTAACTGAAATTGGCTCACTTGAAAATGTTGAATCTTATATTCAAAATAAATTAGACAACAAAGAAAAAATCATGGGCTTCGGTCACCGTGTATATCGTAAAGGCGACCCTCGTGCTCCGCATTTACGCGTAATGTCTAAAAAATTAACTGAGCTAACTGGTAAACCAGAGCTTTACGAAATGTCAGTTAAAATCCATGACATGATCGTAGAACAAAAGAAATTACCTGCAAACGTAGATTTCTTCTCTGCGTCAGTGTATGATTCTTTAGGTATTGATCATGACCTGTTCACACCAATTTTCGCAGTATCACGTACTTCAGGTTGGGTGGCACATATCCTTGAGCAATATGCTAATAACCGCCTAATCCGTCCACGTGCTGAGTATGTTGGACCAGGCATGCAAAAATATGTTCCAATCAGCGAGCGCTAATTTGGAAAATATGCTAGAATGTTTGGGACTGTGTTATCACTAACACAGTCCTATGATTATGAATTTAGGAGGCAACAGAATGTCAAACAAAATTGTAGTTGAAAATGGCGTACTTAATGTACCAAACAATCCAGTAATTCCTTTCATCGAAGGTGATGGAATTGGTCCAGATATCTGGGCAGCAGCATCACGCGTAATTGACGCAGCAGTAGAAAAAGCTTATAACGGTGAAAAGAAAATTGAATGGTTAGAAGTTTTAGCTGGTGAAAAAGCATTTAACCAAACTGGTGAATGGTTACCACAAGAAACTTTAGACAAAATTAATGAATACTTAATTGCAATCAAAGGTCCTCTTACTACACCAATCGGTGGTGGTATCCGCTCTCTTAACGTAGCATTACGTCAACAACTTGACTTATATGTATGCTTACGCCCAGTACGTCACTTTGATGGAGTGCCTTCTCCAGTTAAACGCCCAGAAGACGTTGATATGGTTATCTTCCGTGAGAACACAGAAGACATCTACGCTGGTATTGAATTCGAATCTGGTTCAGAACAAGCTCAAAAAATCATCAACTTCCTACAATCTGAATTTGGTGTAAATCAAATCCGCTTCCCAGAAACTTCTGGTATCGGTGTTAAACCTGTATCTAAAGAAGGTACTGAACGTTTAGTACGTTCTGCTATCGAATACGCAATTAAACATAAACGCCCATCTGTTACTTTAGTTCATAAAGGTAACATCATGAAATTCACTGAAGGTGGATTCAAAAAATGGGGTTATGAATTAGCAGAAAAAGAATTTGCTGATCAAACTTTCACTTGGAACCAATACGATGCTATCAAAGCTGAACAAGGTGAAGAAGCAGCAAACAAAGCTCAATCTGATGCTTTAGCAGCTGGCAAAATCTTAGTGAAAGATTCTATCGCTGATATCTTCTTACAACAAATCTTAACTCGTCCAACTGAGTTCGATGTAGTAGCTACAATGAACTTAAATGGTGACTATATTTCTGATGCTTTAGCTGCACAAGTTGGTGGTATCGGTATCGCTCCAGGAGCTAACATTAACTATGTTACTGGCCATGCGATCTTCGAAGCTACTCACGGTACAGCTCCAAAATATGCTGGTTTAGATAAAGTAAACCCATCTTCAGTATTACTTTCAGGTGTATTAATGCTTGAACACTTAGGATGGCAAGAAGCTGCTGACATGATCACTCAATCTGTTGAGAAAACAATTTCTTCTAAAGTTGTTACTTATGACTTCGCACGTTTAATGGACGGCGCTACAGAAGTGAAATGTTCAGAATTCGCTAATGAGTTAATCAAAAACCTATAATTTTCTATTCTACAATAGAATTTATCGCTAAAGCGGATGCTTTTTTCTGCCGATATAATTAGGGTGACAGTAAATTTTAATTGAATATTTACGATAAACTTGTTTAATTGAGGGAGTGAGATGGAAGTCTCCTCCCTCTTTTAAAATATATAACCTAATTTTAAAGGAGCGTATTCAAATGTCTCTGAAACGAAAAAAAATCTCAGTTATCGGTGGCGGTTTTACAGGCGCTACTGCAGCATTTTTAGCAGCTCAGAAAGAACTTGGTGACGTCGTATTAGTGGATATTCCACAAGCAGAAAACCCAACAAAGGGTAAGGCGCTAGATATGTGGGAGGCAGCACCAATACAAGGGTTTGACTCTTATGTGCAAGGTACTTCCAATTATGCAGATACGGCGAATTCTGACGTAGTGATCATTACCGCTGGTGTTGCACGTAAACCAGGTATGAGCCGTGATGACCTTGTTCAAATCAATCAGAGTGTTATGAAAACTGTTTCAAAAGAGATTGCTACGCATTCACCAAATGCTACAATCCTTGTACTGACAAACCCAGTTGATGCCATGACATACACAGTATACAAAGAAACTGGCTTCCCTAAAAACCGTGTAATTGGTCAATCAGGTGTTCTTGATACGGCTCGTTTCTGTGCATTTGTGGCAGAAGAACTTAAGATTTCAGTGAAAGATATTACTGGTTTTGTATTAGGTGGTCACGGTGACACAATGGTACCGTTAACACGTTATTCATTTGCTGGTGGTATTCCGTTAGAAACACTTATTTCTGCTGAACGTTTAGAAGAAATTGTTGACCGAACGCGTAATGGTGGAGCAGAAATTGTCAACTTACTTGGTAACGGCTCTGCCTATTATGCGCCTGCTGCGGCACTAATAGAGATGGCTGAAGCTATTGTAAAAGACCAAAAACGTATTTTACCATCTATTGCTTATTTAGAAGGCGAGTACGGCTATCATGATTTATACTTAGGTGTTCCTACATTACTTGGCGAAAACGGTATTGAAAAAATCTTTGAGCTAGAATTAACGGACAAAGAAAAAGCAGCTTTAGATCAATCGGCAGAAGCAGTTCGTAATGTGATGAAAATTTTAGTGTAGAATATCAGTCTAAGTCTTAAAACGAGTAGGGAATGTTCCTGCTCGTTTTTTTATGTTTCCAGGGTTGAGAAAGGTAAGGTTCTTCTGCTTTTCATTGTACTTTTAGCATAAAATTGATACTATGAATGTAGTATGATAGAAAAGGGGTTGGCGTATCTTTGCTTCAAAAAAATAGTAAACTTGGTCTCACAATCGATGAAATTACAGTTGGCGAGAAAATCCATATCACTGAAAAAATTGAAGATAGGGATCTATTGCTTTATTTAGGCCTTACAAACGATAGTAACCCGCTTTATATTCAACATGATTATGCGGCTATGACACCTTTTCAAAAGCCAATTGTGCCGACAATTATGTTAAATGGTATTATTACATCAGCTGTGTCAAAGTATATTCCAGGACCAGGTGCACGAATTATTGAGCAACATTTGAAATATTTAGGACCTCTCTATCATTATGAATTGTTCGATACGCTATTAGAGGTTACAGCAATCAATAAATATGACAATACCATCACTGTATCTGTCCACTCATATAATGAGCAGAAGCAGCTTGTAATTGAAGGTTTATTGCTTGTGACTCCACCACTTGCGCTATAGACGTCTTGAGATTTGAAATGGGGGTTTCAAATCACTAACGGAGGCATTAGACATGACAAAAACGATTTTAGTAATTGAAGATGAATTTTCGATTGCAACATTATTGAAATATAATTTAGAACAGGCAGGCTATGTAGTGGAAACTGCTGCTGATGGTCAGGAAGGGCTTGAAAAAGCAATCGACTTACAGCCAAATTTAATTCTTTTAGATTTGATGCTTCCAAAACTAGATGGCATGGAGGTCTGTAAACAAATACGACAACAACGTATGAATACGCCAATTATTATGCTAACTGCTAAAGATGACGAATTTGATAAAGTTCTTGGTCTTGAGTTGGGAGCAGATGATTACATGACAAAGCCTTTTAGTCCTCGTGAAGTTTTAGCGCGTGTCAAGGCTGTATTAAGACGTTTCACGCAAAATGTTGTCGCAGATGATAAGGATGAGGCGCAGGAAAAAATGTATGAGTTTGGACAATTGCGAGTGTACCCAGAGCGATTTGAAGTATTTTTACAGGATGAGGCACTGGAATTTACACCAAAAGAGTTTGAGCTACTCATCTATTTACTTGAAAATAAAAATCGTGTATTAACACGTGATCAGCTATTAAGTGCTGTATGGAAATATGATTTTGCTGGCGATACTCGAATTGTGGATGTACACATTAGCCACCTTCGCGATAAAATTGAAGAAAATAGCCGTAAGCCGATGTTTATAAAAACAATTAGAGGTCTTGGTTATAAATTTGAGGAGCCGAAAACGACATGAAATCGATGAGCAACCGCTTATTCTTGACATTCATGCTTTTACTTGGAACGATACTAGCTGTCCTAATGATTGTTATAGGTCAGCTTTTTCCTGTTTATATCGAGCAATATAACGAGCAAGCAACCACTGAGATACGGACATCAATGGACCAAGTAATCGATGAACGCAAAATGGATTTAACGAAGGAAGATCAGGAAGCTTTGTACGCAGCTCAGGCTATGGAACGAGACGAATCCTTATTGAACTATGTGCGTGCTCGCCTTTACGGAGTACTGGCTATTCTCTTTACCATCACGTTGATATTAATAGCAATTATAAGTCGTTATATGATACGTAACTTTACTGCACCGATTGATAATGTGACAGACACTGCCCTTGAGCTTGCAAAGGGTAACTATCGTGCACGTGCTCAAGAAAATGAGCATGAACGGATGATACCACTGAGTCATTCCATAAACATATTGGCACGGAATTTGCAAGATATTACAACGATACGTGAAGTAGAGGAAGAAAGACTGAAAACCTTAATTGAAAATATGGGGAGCTCCCTTATGATGATTGGTCGTGAGGGGAATATTTCCATTGTAAATCGAGTATTTCTGGAGCGCTTTGGAATGCAGATTGATGATGTACAAGGAAAGGTTTTTCGTACAATAGGCTTACCTAAATCATTAGAACAATTTATCGATCATGTTTTTCTGACAGAAATGCCTTATCGTCAACAAATTAAAATGGAAGTACAGCAAGAACTTTATAACAAAGAAGTTTATGGGGCACCGGTCATCGGGGACCATGGACGATGGCTAGGCGTTGTTATCGTTATGCATGATATAACTGAACTAGTTCGATTAGAACAAATTCGGAAAGACTTTGTTGCGAATGTATCACATGAATTACGCACACCTATTACATCTATTAAAGGCTTTTCAGAAACTTTATTGGATGGGGCCTATAAAGACGAAAAAATGCTGATTTCCTTTTTGGAGATTATATATAAAGAAAGTAATCGACTTCAAATGCTGATTCAAGATTTACTAGAGCTCTCAAAGATCGAGCAGCATGGTTTTACTGTCAATATTATGCCGATGGGCTTACAGGATGTTCTAATTCGTGGAGCAGAATTGACAGCTCCGCGATTGGATGAAAAAAATATGAGCTTCCAGGTGGATATCGAACGAGATGTCCAGGTTATGGGGGATGCCAATCGTATCATTCAGATTGTGACGAATTTAATTACCAATGCGATTACATATTCACCTGAAAACACGACTGTTTCTATTCGATTAAAGGAAAATGAAACACATGGCATTATCGAAATAGAGGATCAAGGAATTGGTATTGAAAAACATGAAATAGCGCGCGTTTTTGAAAGATTTTATCGGGTGGATCGCGCGAGAAGTCGTAATTCTGGTGGAACAGGCTTAGGCTTAGCGATTGTTAAGCATTTAGTCGAGGCGCATCATGGCCGAATTCAAGTAGAGAGTGAAGTCGGCATAGGAACTAAAATGATTGTCATGATTCCGAAAAATTAACAAATCCTTTACATGAACAACATGTTACATTCATATTTGGGCACTATACTTATTTCTAGAAACCCCCAATATGATTGTTAAGACGATGACCATAAAAATCTAATAGAAGATTTTTAACTGCTTTATATTCCCCACAGAAAGAATTTAGTGTTTTTTAGACACTAGGTTCTTTTTCTGTTTTACAGGGAACGTAAATAGGTGTAAAGTATAGTAGCATAAAGTTTAACAACCATCTTACCCGCGATTGTCTGTTAGACGAACGCTTTGACAGTCAGTGAATCAACCTTCTTATCATTCGAATCGTGTTTTCCTGACTGTTGAGGCAGAGAAAAAAATGAGAGAAGGATGACCATGAAAATCGTCAAAAGTATCGTGCAAATCGGCTATCTTTATATCCTATTATTAATCGGAAATACTATTGCACGCCTACTTCACTTGCCGATTCCAGGGAGTATAATAGGACTTGTCCTATTATTTTTGCTGTTACAGTTTCATATAATCAAGCTTGAATGGATTGAATTAGGAGCAGCCGTACTATTAAGTGAACTCTTATTATTCTTTATTCCATCTGCCATTGGTGTTATTGATTATCATGCCTTATTTGGTGTGCAAGGAATGAAGGTTGTGCTTGTCATTGTTGTGAGTGCCATTGTGGTAATGTTTGTAACGGGGTATACAGCACAATGGCTAGAGCGGCGAAAGAAGGGTGATGCGATATGACTTTATTAATCGCCATTGTCAGCTTACTTGGGACCGTTGCTATTTTTTATATTTGTAAAATGTTTTATAAAAAATATAAAAAAGAATGGCTGACACCTATGCTGATTACACCTTTAGTCATTATAGGTATTTTACTACTGACAGGTGTATCTTATAATTCCTACAATTCTGGAGCGAGTGTCTTAACAAATTTACTAGGGCCAGCAACCGTTGCGTTTGCCGTTCCTATATATATAAATGTCAACCTATTAAAAAAACACGCATTTGAAATTTTCATCAGCATTGCTGTTGGTTCAGCGGTTGCTATTGTGTCATCCTTTATGATGGCTCTATTGGTGGGCTTAAATGATGAGTTGGTGCATAGTTTAGTGCCACGTTCTGTAACAACACCTATTGCGATGGATATTTCTAATATGATTGGTGGTTCTCCTACGCTTACAGCTGTTTTCGTTATGACGACTGGTATTTTAGGAAGCTTGTTAGCACCAATCGTTATCAAAGTATGTCGTTTTCACAGACCTTCATCTAGAGGATTAATGCTTGGTATGGGTGCTCATGGAACGGGTACATCAAAAGCATTTGAATTTGGAGAGCTAGAAGGCACATTTGCTAGTCTAGCGATGATCGTTGCTGCATTAATTAGTATTGTATTATCCACTACCATTTTCCCAGTATTTGAACATCTGGTTATCAATATCCTGTTGCCCTAAAGGTAACAGGATTTTTTTGCATTGATAAGCTTTTGTTAAGAGTGAGATACAGAGGATTCTGTCCTTTACAATCATTATATGAAAATATTTTGAAACTTTTTATAAGGGTTCACCGTAAACAATAGTACTAAGCAAAAGGAGGAACAGACATGAGTGTGAAAAGGACACTAATGATTGTTGGACTTGGAATATTTGGAATTATTGCACTTATTACAGTTTTTACTTCATGGTACACGGTAGATGAATCAGAGCAAGCTGTGGTTATTACATTTGGTCGTGCCGATGATACAGTAACAAATCCAGGTCTTCATTTTAAATTACCTTGGCCCGTCCAATCCGTAGAAATTTTGTCAAAAGAAACGTTTAGTCTGCAATTTGGTTATAAGCAAAATAAAGCAGGTGAGTTAGAGGCATACGATGCCGAAACAAAAATGATTACGGGGGATGAAAATATTGTCTTAACAGACCTTGTTGTTCAATGGAAAATTACAGAGCCTAATAAGTTTTTATTTAATTCGCAGGATCCAGAAAGAATATTACATAGCGCGACATCGAGTGCCATTCGTTCTATAATCGGAAGCTCTTCTATCGATGCAGCGTTAACAGAAGGTAAAGCTGACATCGAAGCAAATACTCGCCAATTATTAGTTTCTCTTATTGAAAAATACGATATTGGAATAAGCGTTTTAGGTGTGAAATTGCAAGATGTAGAATTGCCAAATAAAGATGTGCGTGCTGCATTCACTGCTGTAACAGATGCACGTGAAATGAAAAATACAAAAATAAATGAAGCTGAAAAATATGAAAACCAACGCATTAGTGAAGCTGAAGGCGAACGTGATGCTATTATGTCGAAAGCAAAAGGAACTAAAACAGCCCGTATCGAGCAAGCACAAGGGGATGTAGCGGTCTTTAATAAAATGTATGAGCAATACAAGGGCAATCAGCAAATTACACGAGAGCGGTTAATTATAGAGACGCTTGAAAATGTCCTACCGAAAGCACAAATTTACATTATGAATGATGATGGTAGTACGATGAAGTATTTACCACTACAGCAACTACAGCCTCAACAGTCGCAACAGACACAAACAGAGAAAAAAGAGGGGAGCGGTAACTAATGGACCAAAAAAATAAGGATCTAGAAAAATTCCTCAATTTCTTATCTGGCAAAAGTAAAAAAGCTGCTCCTTCAGAAGGTGATTCGGGAGACAATGTAGTTAAAATGTCGAAGAAAGGACCGAAGAATCCTAAAAAATATATCTCTCTAGCTGTAACCTTAACGGTCATATTCGCTCTAGTGATTACTTTATTAACGAATATTTATATAGTTAAAGAATCAGAGTATGCTGTTGTTCGGCAGTTTGGAGAGGTTGTTAAGTTTGAGCGTGAACCAGGTTTAAATATGAAAATTCCTTTTATTCAAAGTGTCACAAAGTTACCAAAAAACCAAATGACGTATGAGATTTCGGAAGAAGAAATTAATACAAAGGATAAAAAACGAATTATTATTGATAATTATGCTGTATGGCGTATTACGGATCCTAAGCTCTTGATTTCGAATGCTGGTACGATAGAAAAAGTTGAATCACGTATGGAAGAGTTCATTTATTCTGTTATTCGCTCTGAACTTGGCCGAATTAACTATACGGAGATTATAAATGATGAGGATTCTTCTCGAGGCAGCATAAACGATCGAGTAACTGAACGTGTTAATGAACTTCTTTCCAACGATAACTATGGTATTGAAGTAGTAGATGTACGTATACGTCGCATTGATTTACCGACTGAAAATGAACAATCCGTTTTTACGAATATGATTTCAGATCGTGAATCAATTGCACAAAAGTATCTTTCAGAGGGAGATGCACAGAAACGTCGTATTGAGGCACAAACGGATCAACACGTACAAGAAATGCTTGCTAAAGCAAGTAAAGAAGCTGCTTTAATTCAAGCTGAAGGAGAAGCAGAGGCTGCAAAGATTTACAATAAATCTTTCTCTCAAGATCCTGAATTTTATTCTTTATACCGCACATTAGAATCCTATAAGAAAACGGTTGGGGAAGATACGGTTATTATCTTGCCAGCTACTTCACCATATGCCAACATCTTGTCTGGTTATATTAAATAAACGCAGTTTAAAGTCGTCTCTGTCTTGAAGGAGACGACTTTTTTGTTGCACTAGAATTATAACTATCCATGAAATCGAATTATTATAGTATGAAAATAATAGAAATTTATAAGTTTGTATTCCCGAATCAACTATAATTTGATAGAATGATAATGTTTAAAAAAGAATAGTTGGGGGTAAGGGCTTTGAAATTACAAATTAGCAAATGGCTCCAAAATTTAGGGATTGCTTGTAGTATAGCTTCGATATTAACACTTTTCTACCGTCTATCCGATTTTTCGTGGGTGACGAAAAGTGTTTATCATATACCAGTATTTTTTGTTTGTATCTTTTTAATCAGTATCATTATTGCAGATGATGTAAGAAACCTTTTTAAGAAATTATTTTGGTATGAAAAAAGAAAGGTCAAGCGTCCTATTTGGCAAGTTGGAATTGGCTTAATCTTCTTTTTGGCACAAATTAGTACAGTAATGGTATTTAATCAAGAGCTAACATATCCACAATTAGGCGGCATGCCGTTATTTCTTGTGTTTGCTTTTATGAATGCATTTATATTAACTGTCATCTATGAAGAAGTTTTTTATCGTACTTCAAATCAATAACAACTATTAAGAACTTTCATTTACAGGAGACTTGTCCTTGAATGAAAGTTTTTGCTTTTTAGTAATGGATGTAATAGGGTCTTATGCCTTGTTAATACGAAAATTATTAACATTTGTCAGTATTGCCCTTATTTAATCTGTAGTACAGTCAAGTTATTGAGAATAGTCAATGACTAAACTTGATAGGCAGATGCATACATACCATATTGAATTTTTTAACCTAGTTTTAACCTTTAGTATGTATGATAAGCAAAGATTCATTTTAATAGGAGGTAATAAAGATGAAAAAGGTCGTGTTTGGAAGTGCTTTAGCAGTCGGATTATTATTTAGTGGGGCAGGGCAATCCTCTGCTAATAGCCTAATTCAACCAATTGATATTCAAGGCATGGATCTAGAATCAGCATTACAGGCAGTCCAATCACAGCGAGCACAGCTGTTAGAAAATCAGCTTAAGGATCAACTAGAGGATGTTCAACAACGAAATCAACAGCTAGCTGATTTGAATGCACAGCAAGGTCAAATGGATATGCTCCGTTTACAAAGCATGAATAGTAAACGAAATGAGGCTTTTGATGTAATGACTAATTTTGTAAAAAAAATGCAGGATAGTCGTTCATCTATTATAGGTAATATGCGTTAAGGAGTTAAAATATTTTAAACAAGTCAACCGCTACGCGCGGTTGGCTTTTTTGAATGAATAGGAATGCTAAAGTAGCGGATAAAGTCTAAAAGTGGTGGATAAACCATTAAAAATAATGGATAACCTTGAGGATGGACGCCTGCTTTTTTTACTTGAAATGTATTGTTATGATAAAGTAGAAGAAGAAGACAACGCAGGAGGATAAAATCATGACCAAGGAAAAATTACTATTATTGGACGGTAATAGTTTAGCGTATCGCGCGTTTTTTGCGTTGCCATTGCTAACGAATGATAGTGGCATTCATACTAATGCTGTATACGGCTTTACAACAATGCTACAAAGAATATTAGAGGAAGAACAGCCAACCAAAATATTGGTTGCTTTTGATGCTGGGAAAACAACATTCCGCCATGAAACCTTTACAGAATATAAAGGAGGACGTCAAAAGACACCACCAGAATTATCAGAGCAATTTCCTTATTTACGAAAGCTTATTGATGCGTATGGTATTAAGCAATATGAGCAGGAGTTATATGAAGCGGATGATATTATCGGAACGCTTGCTAAAGAGGCTTCGTCGCAGGATATGGATGTTATCATCGTTTCTGGAGACCGTGATTTAACTCAGCTGGCGACAGAGCAAGTAACCGTTTATATAACGAAAAAAGGTATTACGGAAATAGAGAAAAATACACCAGCCTTTATTGCGGAAAAGTATGGGTTAACGCCGCTTCAAATTATTGATATGAAAGGCTTGATGGGGGATTCCTCCGATAATATTCCTGGTGTACCAGGCGTCGGGGAAAAAACGGCTGTAAAATTATTAAAAGAGCATGGCTCCGTTGAAGCACTTTATGAAGCAATGGATACATTGAAAGCTTCTAAAATGAAGGAAAAGCTTGTAGCTAATGAAGAGCAAGCCATCATGAGTAAGAAGCTGGCAACGATTTATACGGATGCTCCAATCACCATTTCACTGGCTGATCTTGCATATAATGGGCCAAAAGAAGATGAATTAATCAATGTGTGGCGTGAGCTTGGCTTTAAATCGCTGCTTGATAAAAGTGACTTTACAGTGCAAGAAGAAGAACAGGCGCCTCTCGATTATGACCTAGTCCAGGAAGTTCGACCTGAGGATTTAAAAGACGTGATGGCCGTGCATGTAGAGCTTGAAAACGAGCACTATCATACTTGTCAGCAGCTGGGAATTGCCTTATCAGATGGCGTAAAGACGCAATATATTCCATTTGATAAAGCAGCAAAATCAGATATTCTCCGTCGTTGGCTAGAAGATGCCACAAAAATAAAATATATATCCGATTCTAAGGCAGCTCAAGCATCATTAAAGCGAGCTGGGATTCAATTAGCTGGCGTTGACTTTGATTTGCTACTTGCCTCTTATATTAATAATCCAGCATTAAGTGGCGATGATATCGCAACACTTGCAAGGGAATTAGGCTACTATGATGTCCAAGCAGATGAAGCGGTATATGGAAAAGGTGCCAAGCGTGCAATTCCTGATTTGGACCACCTTGCACAGCATGTTAGCCGTAAAGCTTTTGCAGTATGGTCATTACAGCCGAAACTGGAAGCCTTATTAAAGGAAAATGAACAATTCGATCTTTATAAAAACCTAGAGCTACCATTGGCAGGAATTTTAGGTGAAATGGAAAGCGAAGGGATTACGGTTAACCGCGCTACGTTAGAGAAAATGGGGCAAGAGCTTAATGATAAACTTGTAGTAATTGAGCAAGAAATTTATGCAGAAGCTGGAGAAACCTTTAATATTAATTCACCAAAACAATTAGGTGTGATTCTATTCGATAAGCTAGGGCTACCTGTGATTAAAAAGACTAAGACAGGCTATTCAACTGCTGCAGATGTCCTAGAAAAATTACAGTCAGAGCATGCTATCATAGAACATATTCTGTTGTATCGCCAACTTGGAAAATTACAATCCACATATATTGAAGGCTTACTAAAGGAGATTCATGTATCAGATAGTAAAGTGCATACGCGCTTCCAGCAAGCTTTAACTGCAACAGGGCGTTTAAGCTCAACAGATCCGAATTTACAAAACATCCCAATTCGTTTGGAGGAGGGCCGCAAAATTCGTCAAGCCTTTGTACCTTCAAAAGATGATTGGATATTATTTTCTGCTGACTATTCGCAAATTGAATTACGCGTTCTTGCGCATATGTCAGAAGATAAAAACCTTGTTGAGGCTTTCCGTGAAGGAATGGACGTTCATACACGTACAGCTATGGATGTATTTCATGTGTCAGAAGATGAGGTTGATAGTAGTATGCGTCGCGCAGCGAAAGCAGTTAACTTTGGAATAGTCTACGGTATTAGTGATTATGGTCTATCACAAAACTTAGATATTACGCGTAAGGAAGCGGCTAATTTTATTGAAAAGTATTTCGCAAGTTTCCCTGGTGTAAAACAGTACATGGATGACATTGTACAAAATGCAAAATTTAATGGTTATGTGACAACGATATTAAATAGACGCCGTTATTTACCGGATATAACAAGCTCAAACTTTAATTTAAGAAGCTTTGCTGAGCGTACGGCGATGAATACGCCAATTCAAGGTAGTGCAGCTGATATCATTAAAAAGGCAATGATTGATATGGATGCTCGATTGAAAAAAGAAAAGATGCAGGCAAAACTGCTACTTCAAGTGCACGATGAGCTAATCTTTGAGGCACCAAAGGAAGAGATTGCCTTACTCGAAAAAATTGTACCTGAAGTCATGGAAAACGCTATTGAGCTTGCTGTACCGCTTAAAGTAGATTTTAACCATGGCTCAACTTGGTACGAGGCAAAATAAGGAGGGATTCAAATGCCTGAATTACCAGAGGTAGAGGGTGTCGTCCAGGCATTGAAGCCAACAGTTGAAGGACGTACCATTCAACAGGTTCAGCTTTCTGAACGAGTACATTTCTCTTTTAGTGAGGGTAAACAATGTATTGTCAAACAAGCAGCGCCTGATGCATTTGAAAGTACTTTGTCCCAGATGACCATTACCAAAATTGAACGAAGAGCAAAATATATTTTCTTTCATTTGCTGAAGGATGATGTTCCATATGTTCTTGTTAGTCACTTAGGGATGACAGGTGCTTGGTTTGTTGTGAATTCACCCGAAGAAATCAATGAGGCGAAATTTCAAAAGCATATCCATGCGACATTTGAAATGGCAGATGGGGGATACTTGATTTATTCGGATATTCGTCGATTCGGTGAACTTCGTTTTCTGACAAAAATCGAAGATCATGCGCCATTGACAAAAATGGCACCAGAGCCATTTGATGAGCATGCATGTGATTTTTTTATAACAAAATCTAAGCTACCGAAATATGAAAATAAAGCCGTAAAAGAAGTAATTATGGATGGGCAAGTCATTTCGGGCTGTGGCAATATTTATGCAACAGAGGCATTGTTTGCTCAGAAAATTCACCCTGCACGCAAAATGAGCCGCATTAGTGAAAAGCGGAAGCGAGCATTATTTGAGGAGATTGTTGCTGTCCTACGTCAAAGCATTGAAGCGGGTGGTTCAACTATTTCTGATTATCGGAATATTAATGGGGAAGCAGGGAGTATGCAGAATCGATTAAAAATGTATGGGAAAAAGGTATGTCCAGCATGTGAAACGGCAACAAGTCAAATGACAATTGGAGGGCGTACCTCTGTCTATTGCCCAAATTGTCAACATTAAAGGGGATTTAGCAATGATTATCGGACTAACAGGAAGTATTGCAAGTGGAAAAAGTACAGTAGCTAAAATGATGAGCGAACTGGGTTTACCGATTGTTGATGCAGATGTTGTAGCACGAGATGTCGTAGAACCTGGAACTGAGACATTAGCATTGATTGCTGAAAGCTTCGGACAAGCTATCTTGCTTGAGGACGGCAATTTAAATCGAACTATGCTGGGAGATATCATATTTCATGAGCCTGCCAAACGCAAAACGTTAAATGATATCATGCATCCAGCAATCAGAAAAGAAATGTTACGTCAGCGTGATGCTTATTTAGAAGCAGGACATGAACATGTTGTGATGGACATTCCTTTGTTATTTGAGAGTAAGCTTCAACATTTTGTGGAACGTATCATTGTGGTATCGGTCAGTGAAGAAGTTCAGCTTCGACGTTTAATGGAACGTAATAATTTATCTAAAGAAGATGCATTGGCACGTATGCACTCTCAACTGCCGATGTCTGTCAAAGAAAAGGGTGCACATGCGGTCATTTATAATAATGAAAATATAGAAAGTACAGAAGAACAATTAAAAAAAATCCTGCATTATTGGGATGTTATTTCATGAGTTCTTTTATAATGCGTAGCAAGCCGACCTTGCTACGCATTTTTTTATGGGGAAACGCCATAATAAAGAATAATTTTTCAGAAAATAAGAACTTTTATATTCTCAATATATAATGTTCATCTTTTTTAAAATTGTGTTATACTAATCACCATAAAGTATATAATTAATTAATCTGAGTATGTACTCACAGGAGGATATTATAAATGACAGTATCAATTGCTATTAATGGTTTCGGGCGTATCGGACGTATGGTTTTCCGCCAGGCTATCGTACAACAAGATTTAAACATCGTTGCAATTAACGCTAGCTATCCTGCAGAAACGTTAGCACATTTGATTAAGTATGACACAAATCACGGAACATTTGAAGGTACGGTAGAACCAGCAGGCGATGCTTTAGTTGTAAATGGTAAACGAGTTCAAATTATTAGTGAACGTGATCCTTTAAAATTACCTTGGTCTACAATGGGTGTAGATATCGTTATTGAAGCTACAGGAAAATTTAATGAGCGTGATAAAGCAGCGATGCACTTAGCAGCTGGCGCGAAAAAAGTAATTTTAACAGCACCAGGTAAAAACGAGGATGTCACAATTGTTTTAGGTGTAAATGATGACAAATTGGATATTGCGAAACATGATGTTATTTCAAATGCTTCTTGTACAACAAACTGCTTAGCGCCAGTAGCAAAAGTATTGAATGACACGTTTGGTATTGAGAATGGTTTAATGACAACAGTTCATGCTTATACAAATGACCAAAAGAACTTAGACAATCCGCATAAAGATCTACGTCGTGCACGTGGATGCGCCCAATCCATTATCCCAACATCTACAGGTGCAGCGAAAGCATTAAAATTAGTGTTACCTGAATTAGAAGGTAAAATTCATGGTATGGCACTTCGTGTTCCAACACCAAACGTGTCTTTAGTTGACCTTGTAGTAGATTTAAATACAGATGTAACAGTTGATGCAGTTAATGCAGCATTTGTAAAAGCGGCAACAGAAGGTCCAATGAAGGGTATCCTTAATTTCTCTGTTGAGCCATTAGTATCTTCTGATTACAATACAACAACTTATTCTTCAACAGTTGATGGACTTTCTACAATGGTGTTAGGCAACCGCAAAGTAAAAGTACTTGCTTGGTATGATAACGAGTGGGGCTACTCTGCACGCGTTGTTGACCTTGTGAAAAAAGTGGCAAATGCTTTAGAAACGGTAAACGCGTAATAATTTCTATAGATAGCACATTGAAATCGAAAAGGTTTCAATGTGCTCTTTTTTTACAGAAACTTTTCTTGTACTTCAGGTGCTTTAGATTTATCATGAGCCCACAAACGTGAATGCACTTTTCTTACATGTAGGAAATTTGTTATAATAGATATATTAAATTGTTGTAAACCAGGAGAGTAAATATATGAGATGTCCATCTTGCCAATTTAACGGAACGCGTGTTGTGGATTCGAGGCCAGTAGATGATAATAAAGAAATTCGTAGACGTCGTGAATGTGAGTCATGTGGCTTCCGTTTTACAACGTTTGAAAAAATTGAAGAGACGCCATTAGTCGTTGTGAAAAAGGAAGGTTCACGAGAAGAGTTTAGCCGTGAGAAGGTACTTCGTGGGCTTATTCGTGCTTGTGAAAAACGTCCAGTGGCACTTGATGTGCTGGAGGAACTTGTTCTGTCCATTGAAAAAGATCTTCGTCGTATTGGAAATTCGGAAGTACGCTCAGAAGATGTTGGCGAAATGGTCATGGACCGCTTAGCCAAAATTGATGAGGTTGCCTATGTGCGTTTTGCGTCGGTCTACCGTCAGTTTAAAGATATCAATGTCTTTATTGAAGAAATAAAGGACATTATTCAACGTCAAACGGAGAAGAAATCATAGCAAACAGAGAGGATGAATGACGTTGATTCATTTATATAAGGAATTGCAGCCTGGCGATCCTTTCGACATTCGTCTACCTCATGCATTTTCTACACAAGAGCGTCAATTAGTTACATTATTTTATCAACCATTAACGGGATCAGAGCCAGTTAGCCTCTATTTAACATTATGGGCAGAAGCAGAGCAAATGCCAAAGCAGCAAATGACACATTATTATTTAATGAATGTGCTAGGGCTACCAATTGGTAAAGTGTTTGAGGCTCGTATTGCTTTAGAAGCTATTGGTTTGCTGCGTACATGGAAAAAAGAAAATGCTGGTGAGCGTAGTTTTTTATATGAGCTACAGCGCCCATTAGATGCAGATAGCTTTATGAAAGACCCGCTGCTGTCGATGTTTTTGTTTAGTAAAATTGGAGAGCAGGCTTATCGCAACTTACGTCAGCGCTTTATGTCACCTGTAAAGGACTCGGCGTTTAAGGATGTATCTCGTGCTTTTATTGATGTCTATAAGCCTGTTCATGCCAATATCCCATCAGATTTACAAGTGGATACGAGTCATAAGGATAAACAACAAAAAGTATATCCTTTTTATTTGGAGCAATTCGATTTTGATTTATTGCAAGCTGGTTTGTCTGAGCAATTGGTACCTTCCAGTTTGTTGACATTTGAAGTGCGTGAAGCTATAGCCAAGTTGGCATTTTTATATCATTTAACAGCCCTTGATATGCAAAAAGTAGTCATACTTGCTTTAGATGATGATTTAGGAATTTCTCAGGAACGTTTACGAAAGGCTGCTGCTGATTTTTATAAATTAACCGTATCCAAGGAGCCGCCAAAACTTGCCCGTGTCACCGATCCTCTACCAGTAGCAGAAGCGGGACAAAAAACCAAGGATCAGGAACTTCAACACTATTTAGAAACAACGGCACCTGTCCAAGTTTTAAGAGATATAAATAATGGTAAAGAACCATTACAAACCTCAGTCCAACTTGCAGAAAATTTAATCGTTCAACATGGCATGCCAATTGGAGTGGTTAATGCATTGTTAGAATACGTTATGCTAACAACAGATATGAAGCTCCCTAAAAAATATGTGGAAACGATTGCTGATCATTGGGTACGAAAAAATGTCCAGACCGCTAAGGAAGCAATGGAACTTGCACGTCAAGAGCATGATAAATATACAGCTTGGAAAAACAAGCCGCAAACGTCCAATAAAACGAGTCAACAGACTAAAGGACGTTCAAGATATCAACGTGAAGAAAAAGTGCCTGAATGGTTCTATAAACGAAATGACAATCAAGAGGAATCTACCTCTAGTACTATAGATTTTGAAAAAGAGCGACAAAAAATATTAGAGATGCTAGGAAAAAGCGAATAGTAAAGAAGGTGAGCAGTAATCGAACCTATAAATGGACCACTAAAGCGAGCAATTAATGTACCCTCGTTCCAAGAACGCTATGAAGCCATGCGACGTGAAATTTTAGAGCACCCGCATGTGCAGGAATTTTTAGCGCAGCATGCAGATGAATTAAACTATGACAATGTTGAGCGAAATTTACCTAAACTGCATGAGTTTATTAGTCAATCTACTGAGTGCTGTGGGTGTGATAATACCGAACATTGTACAAACTATTTAAAAGGATTCATCCCGACATTAAGGGTTGTTCGGAATTCTATTGAAATGGACTATGTGCGCTGTGAGCAAAAGATTAGGGAAGAAGAACGCCGAGATGTTGCGAATATGATTGCAAGTATGCATATGCCCAAAGATGTGCTACAAGCAACAATTCATGATTTAAGTATTGATGATGAATCACGTGTGGCGATTGCACAAAAAGCAGCTCAATTTGTTAAAATAACAAAAGAAACTGGTCAATTACCTGCAAAAGGTTTTTACCTATATGGTAAATTCGGTGTAGGGAAATCCTTTGTACTTGGGGCATTGGCCAATGAATTAGCCTCTATTAAAATCCGCTCTGTGGTAGTTTTCGTTCCAGAATTTTTACGAGAAATGAAAAATGCCATTGGCGATAATACATTGAATGAGAAAATTGATTATATTAAAAAGGCTCCTGTCTTAATGCTAGATGATTTAGGCGCGGAGACAATGACTGCCTGGACACGTGATGAAATTTTGGGGACTATTTTCCATTATCGGATGGCAGAACAATTGCCAACTTTTATTACGTCTAATTTTAACTATGAAGAATTAGAGCATCACTTAGCTCAGTCACAAAAAGGTGATATTGAGGTTGTTAAAGCGGGACGAATTATGGAGCGAATTAAAGCCCTAACAGTGCCGATCGAAATGCGAGGCAAAAATCGTCGGATGTAACATTGATAGTTGCATTTTTCGACAATCGAGCGTATACTGACTCATATACTTAATATCAATATGCATTGATGAGGACATGAATTTTGTGTATCAGCTTTTAGAGAGGGAAGTCATCGGCTGAAAACTTCCTAGTATGGGCACATTATTTACTACCTACTGAGCAGCGAAAGGGATAATCTTTCGCCGGTCCCTAGCCCGTTAGCTAGCCTTGAGCTTCGTCTGACTTTATGTAAGTCGGAAGGAAGAAGGGTGGAACCACGAGCATACGCTTCGTCCCTTTTGTGAGGGACGGAGCTTTTTTTATTTTTCTCAGATTTCATTGAAATAGTGGTGGCTCCGCTCATATAGGGAGATAAGTCGCTCGCGAAAGTGGTAAATTCGCTCATAGAGAGTAAGAAACCGCTCAGAAACATGAAGATGCCGCTCCGATTGAACAGAGAAATGCTTAAAAAAGCAATGACTCCGCTCAAACCAAGCCGTAGAGTCACACAAACATTGCTCCAGCCAATCATCAAGCATTATGTATTTATCAAAAACAAAGGAGTGCAAAGGATATGTCAGAAATGATTAAATTAACTTTCCCAGATGGCGCTGTAAAGGAATTTGCAAAAGGCACATCAACTGATGACGTAGCATTATCTATTAGCCCTGGCTTACGGAAAAAAGCGTATGCAGGTAAAATTAATGGTGTGTTAGTGGATTTAAAAACACCAATTGAAGAGGATGCAACAATTGCAATCATTACACAAGATGATGAGGCAGCACTTGAAATTTTACGTCACTCAACTGCCCATTTAACAGCGCAAGCTATTAAACGTCTATTCCCAGATGTAAAGCTTGGGATTGGTCCGGTAATTGAAGGTGGTTTCTACTATGATATCGACTCACCAACACCAATCACTGCTGAAGATCTACCAGCCATTGAAAAAGAAATGAAGAAAATTATTGCTGAAAACCTTGAGGTAGAACGCAAAAATGTAAGCCGTGCAGAAGCACAAGCCCTTTATGAAGAAATTGGCGATGAGTATAAATTAGAATTACTTGAAGCCATTCCTGCTGATGAGCAAGTATCTATTTATTATCAAGGCGAGTTTTTTGATCTTTGCCGTGGTATCCACGTACCATCTACAGGTAAACTTCGTGAATTCAAGCTGTTATCATTAGCGGGTGCTTACTGGAGAGGGAACTCTGATAACAAAATGTTACAACGTATTTATGGTACAGCGTTCTTCAAAAAAGAGGAATTAAAACACCACCTTCAAATGCTAGAAGAAGCAAAAGAACGTGATCACCGTAAAATCGGAAAAGAATTAGAACTGTTTACAACTTCCCAAAAAGTTGGCCAAGGTTTACCACTTTGGTTACCAAATGGTGCAACAATTCGTCGTGTTATTGAACGTTATATTGTCGATAAAGAATTATCACTTGGCTATAAGCACGTTTATACACCAGTATTAGGTTCTAAAGAGCTTTATCAAACTTCTGGTCACTGGGATCATTATCAAGATTCAATTTTCCCACCAATGGAAATGGATAATGAAACATTAATTATGCGTCCAATGAACTGTCCTCACCATATGATGGTGTACAAAAACAGCATGCATTCATATCGTAACCTACCATTGCGTATTGCAGAGCTTGGCACAATGCACCGTTACGAAATGTCAGGGGCTGTTTCAGGCTTACAACGTGTTCGTGGGATGACATTAAATGATGCCCATATTTTTGTTCGCCCAGATCAAATTAAAGCGGAATTCCAAAAAGTAGTACAGTTAATTTTAGAGGTTTATAAAGATTTCGACCTTAATGATTACTCATTCCGTTTATCTTATCGCGACCCAGCAGATACTGAGAAATACTTCGATGATGATGCAATGTGGGAAAAAGCACAAAGTATGCTAAAAGAAGCAATGGATGAACTTGGCTTAGACTACTTTGAAGCGGAAGGTGAGGCTGCATTCTATGGTCCTAAACTTGACGTTCAAGTAAAAACAGCGATTGGTAAAGAAGAGACTTTATCTACAGTTCAATTAGACTTCTTATTACCAGAACGCTTCGACCTAACTTATGTTGGGGAAGATGGTAAGCCTCATCGTCCAGTTGTTATCCACCGTGGTGTTGTATCAACAATGGAACGTTTTGTTGCCTTCTTAATTGAAGAATACAAAGGAGCATTCCCAACTTGGTTAGCACCAGTACAAGTTGAAGTTATTCCAGTATCGAATGAAGCTCACTTCGACTATGCAAAGCAAATTGAAGAGCAACTTACAGCGGCTGGTTTACGTGTGGAAATGGATGATCGTGAAGAGAAATTAGGCTATAAAATCCGTGAGGCACAAATGAAAAAGATTCCTTATATGCTTGTTATCGGGGATAAAGAGGTTGAGGCAAATGGCGTAAATGTTCGACGTTATGGCTCGAAAGATTCCGAAACAATTAGCTTTGAGGATTTCCTAGCAGCTATAAAAACAGAAATTACAAAATAAGCTTTAACTAGAAGCCCTTGCTTGCCAAAGTGAGGGTTTCTGTATAAAATAAATCTTGCATTTGTATAGAATAGCTTCATTTTGGTTATGTTAGCACTGATAAGAAAATAAATATTTGACAGCTTATCATATACATGCTAATATAATTAAGGTTAATGAATACAAAGTTTGTGGTTGAAGTAGAGGCTGCCCGCTTCTCACCTGATACAACGCTTTAAAGGCTGTGAACAGGTATGACACGTTGAATTGTTTTGCGTAGACTTGCGCATGCACATATAGCGGGCGGACATCTTCAAAAATGTCCGTCCTTTTTTTATGGACATGACGAGAGGATGTACCGTTCAACCGGGCAAGGCTTTGCCCAAACCATGTATTCGCGACAACTACTTGGAGGTGGATTACTATTAGCAAAGACATGTATGTAAACGAAGGCATTCGCGCACGTGAACTTCGATTAATCGATCACAATGGTGACCAGCTTGGTGTAAAGACACGTAATGAAGCGCTAGAAATCGCCGCTCGTGTAAACTTGGATCTTGTCCTTGTGGCCCCTCAAGCCAAGCCGCCAGTCGCTCGTATCATGGACTATGGTAAATTTAAGTTTGAACAGCAAAAGAAAGACCGTGAAATTCGTAAAAATCAAAAGGTCATCGTAATGAAAGAGGTTCGTTTGAGCCCAACAATCGATGAGCATGATTTCCAAACGAAGTTACGTAATGCGATTAAATTCCTTGAAAAAGGCGATAAAGTAAAATGTAGCCTACGTTTCAAAGGTCGTGCGATCACACATAAAGAGATTGGTCAACGTGTGTTAGATCGTTTTGCTGAAGCTTGTGCTGAAGTATCAACGGTAGAACAAAAACCGAAGATGGAAGGCCGAAGCATGTTCTTAGTTCTTCAACCAAAGAACGAGAAATAATATTAGACGAACAGTTTAGGAGGAATTCGACATGCCAAAAATGAAAACTCACCGTGGAGCTGCGAAACGTTTCAAAAAAACGGGTTCAGGTAAATTAAAATACGACCGTGCTTATGGAAGCCACTTATTCGCAAACAAATCTACGAAACAAAAACGTCACCTACGTAAAGCGAACATCGTATCATCTGGTGACTTCAAACGCATCAAATCTTTACTTGTTTACATGAAATAATTGACTACAAAAAAATACTAACATTCATTTTTTAATGAAAAGCAGGAGGTAATTCATATGCCACGCGTAAAAGGCGGAACAGTGACGCGCAAACGTCGTAAAAAAGTATTGAAATTAGCTAAAGGTTACTATGGTTCAAAACATACATTATACAAAGTTGCTAACCAAGCAGTAATGAAATCAGGTCAATATGCATACCGTGACCGTCGTCAGAAAAAACGTGATTTCCGTAAATTATGGATCACTCGTATCAACGCAGCTGCTCGTATGAACGGTCTTTCTTATAGCCGTTTAATGCACGGTTTAAAAGTTGCAGGTATCGAAGTTAACCGTAAAATGTTAGCTGACCTTGCAGTAACTGATGCTACAGCATTCACTCAATTAGCAGACGCTGCTAAAAAAGCAGTAGCTAAATAATAGCTGACAACATTCACTATTATTTCTGCACCGAAAGCGTAGCGACAGGTGCAAAATATCATAAGTGCAATAAAAAGACTGATGGGTTTTTCCATCAGTCTTTTTTGTGTTAGATTAATAGTATCACGGTTTTAAAGGAGTAAGAAATGGGACAAGCATTATTAGCTTATATGAGCATTGTATCAATTGTATTGCTCATATTAATGGGGATGGATAAATCACGCGCAAAGAATCATGAATGGCGTATAGCAGAGCGTACATTATTTACACTAGCCATAGCAGGAGGGGCAGCTGGAGGTGTATTGGGTATGTATTTATTCCGCCACAAAACACGTCATAATCGTTTTGCATTTGGTTTTCCCCTACTTGCAGCCATACAAATTTTTATCATTGTGCAGCTTTGGACATAAATGAGAATAATTAAAACACATCCTCATGATGAGGATGTGTTTCGCATAAGCTGTTCAATGGGCTGCTTCCAATTGATTTTGGCGCTTGGATAGTTCAATAATATTTCTTGCTGCAAATATTCAAAGTCGCTTTTGCTGAAGCCTTGTAATGTGGCAGCATCACGCGCACCGACGAAAATGGTTACAACCTCAAATGCATCCTCTGTTGTGCCTAGGTATTTTTCACCTTCAAAAAGAGCACCTTTATAGGAAATAAAGAAATTTTTTCGGACATTTTTAACGTCATCATAGAAATAATACTGGCCTTTTTCATAGGCTTCATCAAGTTTGCGTTTAGGATCGGTTATATAACGAATCGCTTTGTAAAATACATAGATAATAAGCGCTATTACAGCAAGTCGAATTAGTAACGGCAACATGTTTAAATTTCCCCCTTGAAGAAAGGTTATTCTTTCCTATACGATTAGAAGGGTCAAATAGTTTCACTTTTTATAAAAAATTTTTTAGAAATTTAGGAGAAAAAAATGAATTTACAACAATTGTTTACCATGCAAAAAGAGCTTGATGATTTTATCGAGCAAACACAAAATATTCAACAAGATGTGTTTCAGGAAAAGGGCTTAGCCTTACTAGTGGAACTAGCTGAGCTTGCTAATGAAACACGTTGCTTTAAATTTTGGAGCACAAAGGGACCATCAGCACGTGAAGTCATTTTAGAAGAATATGTAGATTCGATTCATTTTATCTTATCTCTTGGCTTATTAAAGGGTTATACATCGATTGAAATGTGGCCTTTCGTAGAAGAAATCAAAGATTTAACAGCTACTTTTTTAGAAACACAAAGTGTTATTTTAGCATTTATTCATCAACCTACAGAGGAGCGTTATTTAGCTATTTGGCAATACTATGGATTACTAGCGTATAATCTCGGTTTTACATTTGAGGATGTAGTTGGTGCTTATCTTGAAAAAAATCAAGAAAATTATCATCGGCAGCGTTCAGGTTATTAAATTAAGAAATACACCAATTTTCAGACGATTAAGCTAGGAATATTTCGGTAAACGAAGTATAATAAAATAGATACAAGAAGTAGGAGGCAAAAGGATGACACAACTAGATCCAACATTACAAATGTTTAAAGATTTAACAGATGCGAATGGTATCGCAGGTAATGAACGTGCACCGCGTGAGGTCATGAAAAAATACATTGCACCATATGCAGATACTGTAGAAACAGATAACTTAGGTAGTGTCATTGCTAAAAAAGTTGGCGATGAAAACGGTCCTAAAATTGTTGTAGCAGGACATTTAGATGAAGTAGGCTTCATGGTTACACAAATTGATGACAAAGGCTTTATCAAATTCCAAACAGTGGGTGGCTGGTGGAGCCAAGTTATGCTTGCACAGCGTGTAACGATTACTACACGTAAGGGCGATGAAGTGATTGGGGTTATTGGTTCAAAGCCACCTCATATTTTACCTGCGGATGTACGTAATAAGGTAGTAGACATTAAAGATATGTTTATTGATATTGGTGCAGCTTCTAAAGATGAAGTACTTGAGTGGGGCGTACGTCCTGGCGATATGGTAACACCGTACTTTGAATTTAATGTAATGAAAAATGATAAGTATCTATTAGCTAAAGCTTGGGATAACCGTATCGGCTGTGCAATCGCGATTGATGTTATGAAAGCGTTACAAAATGAAAAGCACCCTAATATTCTTTATTCTGTAGGGAATGTACAAGAAGAAGTTGGACTTCGCGGTGCAAAAACTGCTACACATAAAATCCAACCAGATATTGGATTTGCAGTGGACGTAGGTGTAGCAGGAGATACTCCTGGAGTTACAGCAAAAGAATCAACGAGTAAGATGGGTGCAGGCCCTCAAATCGTTGTGTATGATGCATCTATGGTTTCACATCGTGGCTTACGTGAATTCGTATTAGATGTAGCAGATGAGCACAATATTCCATATCAATTTGAAGCGATGGCTGGCGGTGGTACAGATGCTGGCTCCATCCACGTAACAGCAAATGGTGTACCAGCACTATCAATCGGTATTGCAACACGCTATATTCATTCACATGCAGGTATCCTACATCGTGATGATTATGATAATGCCGTTAAATTAATGGTAGAAGTCATTAAAAAATTAGACCGTGATGCAGTCAATAAAATTACTTTTGACTGATACTGCTAAATAGATATAGCATGATTTTGCCTTCTAACAAAATGTTAGGAGGCTTTTTTACTCATTCCAAGACAATTAGACTTGCTAATATGAATAGTAATTATAAACACAAGTCCCATTCTTCTTAGTGAGTAAGACTCTTATAGAAATCAAAATATAGAGAAGTATTAATTTGTAGGTTAATGGAAAATATCTGCAAGTAAATTGATTGTTGCTGTGCTGAGCAACAGCCCATGTTAAGTTAGCTTATGACAAGAATCATTGCTAGCTTCTAGAAGCGTTTAACAAGCATAGAACTATTAAGAATGAGTAAAGGTTGACAGGTTTCAAGCTATGTATAGGAGCTACAAGTAGTTCTTGTGAAGAATAGGGTATTCCCGTTTATACCATTTCAAGAAACACCCCATTTTCGCTATAAAGAATTTTGCAAGAGCTGTAGAATATTTTTCCCCATTTCAAGAGGGTTTGTTGCTAGTATAGAGGATCGATAATTGGATAGAATCACGACACCTGTTTGCTGTTTTTTATTAAATCCTAGATAACTAGAGAAGCCTTTCGTTGATCCGTTATGCCAAATAATATCGTCTTCAAGTACCCATCCTAATCCGATGCTTACATCTTTTGAAATAGTATGAGTAGCTTGATGTGTTAATAGATAGCCTGAATTTTGATTGCCAATGTGTATTTTTAAAAATTTTAATAAATCATCAACAGTGGATCGTATAGCGCCAGCTGCCATAAATTCATTCATTTCAAGTGGGGGCTTGTTATGTCCCCGAACAGAATATCCCTTCAATACGGTATTTTCTTTAGAGGGGGGGATAGAAATAAAGGTATTCGTTAAATTTAAAGGTTCTACGATTCTACGAGTAATGGCTGTTTCAAAGTCAGTGTGAAGTTCATTTGCTAATAAATATCCTAAAAGGCCCATTCCTACATTAGAATATCTAAACTTAACTTTAGGCTCCTGGGTATGGGTTTTAAAATACTGTATTGCCTCATTCAATGAGTAGGGACAAAAGGGGTCACGAGGTGTTTGGCTATCAAAAAGATTATAGATGTTCTTCAGTACACCAATTCCCGGTAGACCAGATGTGTGATTTGCCAAATGCCTCAAAGTTACAGGGTGATTATCGGGAATTTCAGAAAAGTATTTGGCGATAGAATCTTCTATCTTCACGATTCCTTCTTGAATCATTTCCCCAAACATGGATGTTGTTAAAACTTTAGAGATTGACCCAATTTCATAGACATAGGGTTTTTTATCATATGTGACATTTGAGCCGTTGAATATAAAAGCAGCATCTAGATTACGACAAATAACACCAATGGATAGGATTACGTTCGGACGAGTCTTTACGTAAGGATAAGCAATTTTAAAAATATCCTTTTTTAAATTATTTAAATCCACAAATATTCCTCCTTTTCAATCTCTAATTTTTTTGATCGCTAGAGACGATAGCATGGAGTTTCGTGTATATTTCTTTTAATTGCAGTAAATCCTCTTTAGAGAGCTGTGAATAGTATTTATTGATAATGGCTAGTTCAATTTCTTCCTGTTTTTGAAAATAATAAAAGCCCCGCGTATCTAACTCGATGATGATCTCTCTACGGTCCTTTTTATTTATGGTTCTTTTTATAAAGCTCTCCTGTTCTAATCTTCCTACTAATTGACTTACAGCACTAGCAGATGTCCCCATCAACTTTGCTAATTCGAAGGTTTGCAAAGGACCATGTGTTTGAAGAAGACTTAAAAATAGTGCCTGCTTTGTAGTTAATGTTTCATCTAATAGGGTGGAGAATTCTTCTGTTAGCATCACATTTGTTTCATATTCTACTTGGTTCAGCTCTTTGACCAGCTGTATCAGCTCTTTTTCCACTTTTTTCACCGCCTCAATAGTTAATGCATATTAATTATAAATATATATAAACTATAATGCAATTATTTAAGAATATGAATGTTTAGTAAAAAAAGAAAAAATGTATAAATATTCGCTTTGACGAATTTTAGACACATTTAATAACAAATGAATAATAATTAAGATTAATTATAAAAATTCAGTTGATTTTATATTTATGCATGTTATACTAATTTCAACAGCAACGATATAAGGAGTGAAGGCTATGAAATTACTCGAAGAAGTACAGTTAAAGTTAGTGTCTAGTTTAAAGGGAAAAGATCTACTAACTTTGCTAGACTATACAAGTCAAGAGGTTCAGGATCTTATTGAATTAGCAACACAGCTTAAGATGATTACAAAAGAGGGGAAATGTCCAAGATTACTAGAAGGTAAAACGCTTGGCATGATTTTCGAAAAACATTCAACTCGTACACGTATTTCATTTGAAGTTGGTATGAATCAATTAGGTGGAAAAAGCATGTTTATGCATGCGCGTGATTTGCAAATTGGTCGTGGTGAATCAATTTACGATACAGCGCATGTATTATCTGGCTATTTAGATGGCATTATGATTCGCGCAAACTCTCACAAAATGGTCAAAGAGCTTGCAGAGCATGCAGCAATCCCTGTCATCAATGGATTAACGGATATTTATCATCCTTGCCAGGCATTAGCTGATTTAGAGACGATTGCAGAAAATAAAGGCATGTTAAAAGGACTTAAAATTGCCTATGTAGGTGATGGCAACAATGTAGCACACTCACTCGTAGTAGCTTCAGCACACGTTGGCATGAATGTAGCTGTTGCGACACCTGTAGGGTATGAATGTGATGGGGAAGTCATCGCTAAAGCACAGGCCATTGCGGCAGCAAATGGCAGTACGATTATGATCACGAATGATCCTGTTGAAGCAGTATTAAATGCAGATGTCGTCTATGCTGATGTTTGGACATCTATGGGTCAAGAGGAAGAAACAGCAAAACGTTTACAAGATTTTGCTGGCTATCAAATTAATGATGAGCTAGTAGCCTATGCAAAACCAAATTATATGTTCTTACATTGCTTACCAGCACATCGTGAGGAAGAGGTTGCGACTTCAGTTATTGACGGACCTAATTCTTACATCTTTGAGCAAGCCGAAAATAGATTGCATGCTCAAAAAGCTGTATTAGCATCGATTTTAGCTTAAATTGAGACATATGCTTTCTCGAGTTGAGAAGTACGATAGATAGAGTTTACATGGACAACAGAGGGTGTTCATGTGAATAACATAAAAGTGGTAGGCAGACAGAGGGATGTTCACCACGTGCGATGTTTGTTGTCAAGATGGATGGCTACATCGCTACATAGTAAAGTAACCTGGGAGACGCTGGGTTACTTTTTTTCTTTGTCAAAAATATAAAACATAGTTTTCTTATAAGTTATAGAGAATATAAGGAATTATTTATATAATAGGTTAAATAAGTAATGAAGGAGTGAACTCCTCGTGAATATAGACCATATCGAGGCATTTTTATATGTTGTCCATTACAAAAGTATCCATAAAGCAGCCAATGCATTATTTCTTTCACAGCCGACTGTAACTGCACGTATTAAATCATTAGAACGAGAGCTAGGTGTTGAGTTATTTTACCGAGATGGAAGGAGTGTTAGCGTATCAGAGAAAGGGAAAGATTTTTTACCATTTGCCACGCAAATTGTGCAAACATTTCAGCAAGGAAAGAAGCAATTAGAAGAAACGCAGGAGACCGATGAGGTATGTATTGGTGCAAACGGTGTAACAGCCCAGTATTTTTTAGCCTATGCATTGCCTAAATGGAAAGAGCAATTTCCTTATTTGCGTTTTCAATTATTTACAGGTTCCACAACAAATATTTTAGAAAAGCTACAAAGCCATCAAATTCATCTAGGCTTTATTCAATATGTGCATGGGGATGACATTGAGAACGAGCTTTTATTGAACAATACAGTGAAACTTGTCAAACACCGTGATCACCCATTACAACTAAATGAACTTATTCAAGCAAAAGAATTAGCTCAACAGAAAATGGTGTTTTTTGAATGTGGCGCGTTTGATTGGAATTATGTGCATAAAATGTTCGAGGTAGAGGGAGTTGCAGCCAATATTGAGGTACGAACAGATCATTTAGAAGTTGCCAAAGAGTTTATTCGGACAAAAGACTATCTAAGCTTTTTACCACATCTATGCATTAAAAATGAACTGGAAAGCGGTGAATTTGTGGAGATAGACGTTAAGCATTTGCTGGATATGAATCAACATATATTTTTAACCTATAAAGAGAAAGAGACGTTGCCATCAGCCTTTTGGCAGACAATTTGTGAAACAGCTAAGCATTTTGAAAGCATAGGAGACACGTATTGATAAAAAATTTTATCACCACATAAAATTTTTTCTATTACTGTACCTATTGCATATCGTCTAAAGGAACGGTAATATCATTCTCAATCCAACAAAACATACTTAACCACTATGTTTAGTAAAATAAAGATTGAGGAGGAATTGACATGGCTAGACAGGATAAAATTCGATTTGGAGCAATTATTCATGGGGTAGGAGGAAATATTTCTGGTTGGCGTCATCCAAAGGTGGCGAGCAATCAAAGTGTAAGCTTACCTTTCTATATTCAGCAGGCTCAGAAAGCAGAGCAGGGAAAATTTGATGTAGCATTTATTGCGGATGGTTTATTTATTAACGAAAAATCCATCCCTCATTTTTTAAATCGATTTGAACCTATTACAATCTTATCGGCTTTAGCAGTAGCGACGAAAAACATTGGGTTAGTTGGAACAGTCTCAACTTCCTATAGCGAACCATTTACAGTTGCACGCCAATTCGCTTCATTAGATCATATTAGTGCTGGGCGTGCTGGATGGAATGTTGTAACAACACCATTAGAAAGTACTGCTTTGAACTATAACAAAACAATCGACCAACATCCTAGCCATTCAGAACGCTATCAAATTGCGGAAGAATACTTAGAGGTTGTCAAAGGCTTATGGGACTCGTGGGATGATGATGCGTTTATTGCAGATGTCAACAAAGATCAATTTTTTGATCCAGAAAAATTACACATATTACATCATAAAGGGCGATATTTTTCAGTCCAAGGACCACTCAATATTGGTCGAACAAAGCAAGGCCAGCCTGTTATTTTCCAGGCTGGGTCGTCTGATGCAGGCATTCGATTAGCTGCAAAAGATGCAGATGCCATTTTCACACATGGGGCATCTATTGAAGAGGCACAGAAATTTTACTCGAGAGTAAAAAAAGAGGTGGCAACATTTGGACGAAATCCCGAAGAAGTAAAGATTTTTCCAGGTATATCACCAATTATTGGCGATACGGTGGAGGAAGCAGAGGCGAAATATCAAGAAATTGTTGAGTTAGTTTCCATAGACCGTGCTCTTGCTTATCTTGGACGTTACTTCGACCATCATGATTTTACCCAATACGATGTGGATGCACCGTTTCCTGATCTAGGGGATATTGGAGCCAATAGCTTTAGAAGCACAACCGATTATATTAAACGTTATGCTAAGCAGGAGGGTCTGACATTACGTCAAGTCGCTTTACGCGAGGCGACACCAAAAACAGCCTTTTTTGGGACAGCTGAGCAAGTAGCAGATCTTGTACAAGAATGGTTTGAAAAGGAAGCAGCAGATGGTTTTATTATTGGCGTGACAGTACCTGGTGCTCTTGAAGATTTTGTTGATAAAGTAGTGCCAATTTTACAAGCAAGAGGGCTATATCGTAAAGATTATGAGGCAGATACTTTGCGTGGGAATTTAGGTTTACCATTCAAGGAAAGTCGCTATGTTAAACAGTCTGTCTAAAAACCTAGTAAATTTATTTGAATAAAAGAAATTAGGAGGGGTTGTATGAGTTATACATTAGGCATATTAGATCAAAGCCCTATTATTGAAGGAGCAAGCAATGAACAAACATTACAAAAAACGGTGGCTTTAGCACAACGAGCTGAGCAGTTAGGCTATACACGTTTTTGGGTATCGGAGCATCATCATACAGAGTCATTAGCAGGTTCTTCTCCAGAAGTATTGGTTTCTTATTTACTTGCCAAAACCAAATCCATTCAAATTGGATCAGGTGGGGTTATGCTACAGCATTATAGCCCCTATAAAGTAGCGGAAAATTTCCATGTTCTAGCATCATTGGAGCCAGGACGTGTAGACTTAGGAATCGGTAAAGCCCCTGGTGGCTTGCCACTTTCCACGAAGGCTCTACAATATGGCACACTCAATCAAGGGGAAGATTTTGAAGAGAGACTAATATTTTTACAGCAATTAATTGAGCAATCCATACCAAAAGAGCACGAATTATATGGCATACAAGCAACGCCGATTCCAAAGGCAAAGCCGACATTATTTTTACTTGGCGCTAGCCCTGAAAGTGCTGCTCTTGCAGGAAAACTCGGCATTGCATTTGTCTTTGCTCGATTTATTAATAGTGATAATGATGTTTTGGCGCAAGCGGCTACAATCTATCGCAGTCATCATCCAAACGGTACTTTTGCAATTTCCATTGCTGCACTTGCTGCTCCAAGTAAAGAGGAAGCGAAAAAGCTAATAGGAGATCAAAAAATTACAAAAGTGCATTTAGCAAGTGGCAGAAGCCTGACGCTACAATCAGTAGAGCTAGCAGAGAAATTTGGTCAGGAATCTGGAGAGGAATACACGGTGGAGCAGTATGAGGCTGATATTTTATACGGTACAGCAGAAGACATTAGAGCCAATTTAGATGACTACCATGTACGATTCCAAATTGATGAATTTATTTTGCATACGCCCATCTTGAAGGAATTTGAACGTCAACGTTCGTTTGAGCTTTTAAGTCCTGTCCATTTGCAGTTACAGCAAAAGGTGAAGGTAATCTAAGGGAGGTCATGATATGACAAAAAGTTTAGATATAATCATTTGGTCGAAGCAAGGTTGTATTTATTGCGAGGAAATAAAAGCATATCTACAAGAACGACATATTTCCTACAAAACAGTTGATGTCACGTCTAATGATAATTTTAGAGACATCCTTGATATAAAGTATGGTGTTCGACATGTACCCGTTGTAGAAATTGGTTCAAGTGAAACAGGTATCTATAGAGCCGTAACAGCAATTGGTTTAGAGCATCTACAGAAGGCACTTGCTGTGAATCTACCCTCATATGCATAACAGAAGGAGAGAGGAATCTTATGAAAAAAATATCATTTTATTTGCTACTTGTGCTAGCAGCGCTATTAACTGCGTGTGCAAACTCAGAAAAAACAGTTGGTGACGCAAGTGCTCAAAAAACAGCACAGAGTGGCAAGGATGTTCAAAAAATTATAGTTGGTACGGGAACTCAGTTTCCAAACATCTGTTTTTTAGATGACAAGGGAAATTTAACTGGTTATGATGTAGAGCTTGTTCGTGCAATTGATGAGAAGCTACCAGAATATGAGTTTGAATTTAAAACAATGGAATTCTCCAATTTATTACTAAGTTTAGAAACAAGAAAAATAGATTTTATTGCCCATCAAATGGAAGTTAATAGTGAGCGTGAAGAGAAGTTTTTATTTAATAAAGAGCCGTATAATGTTTTCCCATTAAAGGTGACAGTCAACGAGAAAAATAATGCAATTCAATCCATTGAGGATTTAAAAGGGAAAAATGTGAGTGTTTCACCAACAAGTAATTCTGCTGTTTTTATTGAAAAGTATAATAAAGAGCATAATTTAGGAGCAAATATCGTTTATTCTTCTGGCTCTGTAGATGTTAATAATCAACTTGCAACGGGACGAATTGATGCCATTATTACCACACCGTTTGCTGTTCGATACTATAACGAAAGCAATGAGGCACAGCAAAAGGTTGTAGGTGATGCATTATTAAATTCAAAGGTCTACTTTTTACTCAATAAAGATGAAGTGAAGTTACAGGAGCGCTTAGATGAAGCGATCGTTGAATTAAAGAATGAGGGGGTAGTGAGTGAGCTTAGTAAAAAGTGGTTGGGTGATGATTATACAGTAGACTTCTAATGAACAGGAAAGGAAGATGGCAGTATGGAAAATAACTTTGATGTCGTGCTAATTGCGAGAGTACTTCCAACATTGCTTCAGTATTTACCCATAACTTTCGAGATTCTAGTATTCTCCATACTTTTTGGTATGATGCTTGGGATTGTGCTAGCCATACCAAAGCTACTTCACATACCGATTTTGAAGCAAATTATTACAATCTATATATCCTTTATTCGTGGTACACCCATTTTAGTGCAGTTGTTCTTAGTATTTTACGGTATACCCGCATTGTTAAAGCTCATTCATATTGATGTGACACGAATGGATGCAATGTATTTTGTTATTATTACGTACACATTCAGCAATGCGGCAGCCTTTGCCGAAATATTTCGTGCAGCAATTTTAACCGTTGATCGGGGTCAAATGGAGGCGGCCTATTCAGTAGGCTTAAGTGGATCACAGGCTTTTATGCGAATTGTTTTTCCACAGGCAATACGTGTTGCTTTTCCAAATATAGCAAATACAATGATTAGTTCATTAAAAGATACATCGTTAGCATTCTCCATCGGTGTAATGGATATGGTGGGGAGGGGAGAAACCTTGATTGCTTCTACGACACGAGCGTTTGAAATCTATGTAGCTTTGTCAATTGTTTACTATGTCATCGTGATAATCCTTGAAAAAGTATTTAAATTTAATGAACGCTATTTTAATCGCTATATGCCAAAGGAGCTTGCTTCACAATAGGGGGAATATGCTATGACCATTGATATCGCTTTTATAGTAGAAGCATTACGAGAAATTAGTAAAGTAATACCGTTAACCTTATTCATGACTATTACACCTGTTTTATTAGGAATCGTTATTGGCATAATTGTAGCTTTCGTGCGCATTCAACAGATAAAAATAGTCTCATCTGTACTTAATTTTTATGTTTCATTTTTCAGAGGAACACCTATCATTATGCATATCATGCTCGTTTATTTTGGCTTGCCAATGCTAGTTGATAGTGTAGCTAATTTGCTTCATTTAAAGATACAATCAAATTCTATTCCTATTTTATTTTTTGTCATACTAGCCTTAACACTTAGTGCAGGGGCTTATGCCTCAGAAATTATTCGTTCAGGGATATTAGCTGTACCTAAAGGACAATTAGAAGCAGCATATGCGATTGGATTAACATTTCCTCAAGCGATGCGACGTTATATTTTACCACAAGCATTTGGGCAATCTATTCCCAACTTGACGAATGTTTTTATTGGTTTTTTACATGCTACATCATTAGCATTTTTCCTATCCATTAAAGAATTGACCGGTGTGGCAAATATTATTGCTTCCATGAACTTAAAGTTTTTAGAGTCATTTATTGCTGTTGGTCTTATTTATTGGGTAATTTCAATCATAGTAGAATGGGTTTCACACCGTATTGAAATAAGAGTAACAGCCTATAGTAAAGGCGGTTTTTCATCATAGAAAGGGGAAATTAGAATGACAGTAGCAGACATTGTGATTGAACATTTACAAAAGGAAGATTATGCAAGCTATCTTGAAGTTTTAGTTGAGAGCTATGCGCAATATGAAAAGGACTATGAAGACCCAGAGCGCTGGCAATCATACTTAAGTGATATCCGTGCTTCGGTTGGTAATCCGAATGCAGAGACAATTCTTATTGCAAAACGCGGAGATGACATATTAGGTGGATTACAACTATTTACAGATGCAGGGAAAGCGTATGGTTTGCCGGAGCTAAATATTCAATCGACGATTGTGCGCTTATTAGGTGTGCATCCAAAAGGAAGAGGACAAGGGGTTGCTAAGAAATTATTAAATGAAAGTTTTGCCTTTGCTAGAAAGAGACAGGATCAGGCACTTTATTTACACTCAGGTGATATGATGCAGGCTGCCATAAATCTTTACTTATCATTAGGTTTTGTGCGAGATGAGTCGAAGGAATTTTACAAGGGAGATATATTAGTCAAGAGCTTCCGTTATGATTTATAATGATAAACCCGCTGATGCTCTAGTCAATCAGCGGGTTTTAATGTTAATTATAGTGTGAAAATCTTTCCTGGATTCATAATGTTAAGTGGATCAAGCGCTGCTTTTATGCTTTTCATGACGACTAAAGAGGTACCATGCTCAGTGGCTTGGTATTTCATTTTGCCAATGCCAACACCATGCTCGCCCGTACATGTGCCACCTCGAAGTAATGCATATTGCACGATTTGTTCATTGAAGCGATCCGCTTTTGCCTGTTCCTCGGCGTCATTTGGATTTAACATTAAAAGTGCATGGAAATTTCCATCGCCCACGTGGCCCACAAGCCCACCTGCGAGTCCAACATGATCAAGCTGTTCTCGTGCATATAAAATGGTTTCAGCAAGCACAGAGATTGGTACACAGACATCCGTTGACATGAGCTTCTTACCAGGATAAGCATGAATATATGCATAGGCTAAAGAATGTCGTGCTTCCCAAAGCTTATTACGAGCAGCATTATCTTGCTCGAATTCGACGGATAGACAGCTGTAGTCCTCAAAAATTTCTGTAGCAAATGCGATGTCCGCATGCATACCCGCTTCGTTTCCGTGGAATTCTAAAAACAATGTTGGTTTTTCGCTAAAGGATGTATCGTTATAGACATTGGCCTGCTTCATAGAGGATTCATCGACCAATTCCACTCGACCAATTGAAATACCAGCCTGTAATAAGGCGGTAACAGCACTAACAGCATCTCCAACTGTGTCAAAAACAGCTCGCCCCGCTGTCACAAATTCAGGTATACCATACACTTTTAACGTTAACTCCGTAAAGCAGCCAAGTGTTCCTTCAGAGCCGACAAATAGACCATTTAAATGGTAACCAGAAGAGGATTTCGCGGCTAAATTACCTGTATGGATGACAGAGCCATCTGCAAGGACAACCTCTAAATCACGAACCTGATCACGCATAACACCGTAACGCACAGCAGTCGTACCACTAGCATTCGTCGCAGCCATGCCACCTAGTGTTGCATCTGCACCTGGATCCACTGTGAATTGTAGACCGTGTTTTTTTAACTCCTTATTCAGTTGAGAGCGTGTGACGCCAGGCTGAACTTTTACAAGAAGGTCGTCAGGTCGAACTTCTAAAATCTTATTCATTTCAGAGAAATCAATAGAAATACCATGTGCAATAGGAATCGCGTTTCCTTCTAAGCTGGAGCCAACACCGAATGGTACAACTGGTACACGTTGTGCATGTGCAATTTTTAAGATGGAACTGACATCAGCTGTGGAACGGGGAAAGACAACGATATCAGGTAATCTCATCATATGATGAGATTCATCCTTTCCATGTAGCTGTCGTACCGTTTCGTTTGTTGACACTTGTTCTTCTAATAAAACCTGTTTGAGTTGATTGACAAGTAATTCTACTGCAACAGTCATTCCAATCCCTCCAAAATTTTCTGATAAGTAAAACTTTATCACGCATTTATTGGAAATGGAATGCACAGTTCATTAAAAATCAGTTAGCAAATACTTTTTCTAGTTTTTGAACAAATTCATCTTGTTCTGATGGACTGGATTGCTTCCACCATTTTTCAAAAAACACCCCAAGCCCTGGTAGTAAATGCTCTTCTCCGCGATTAATAGCATCTTCCACAATGTCTTTGAATTCTGCGGCAGATTGACCATGTACATTCGCTGTAATTGCATCTCTTATTTGAAAATTCATCTATATCGCCTCCTTAGTAGTAATTTGTCCAACTATCGTTTAAATATGTATGAAATACCAAAGAAAATAGATAATTTTTGCAATAACTTTGGAGGAATTATGACTAAATATGCCAGGCATTTTATTCTTTCTGCGCGCTGAAATGTTGAAAATGGGCATTAGCTCTCAAGCAACATGACAGTCTAAGATTGTGTTACCTAGGAATATTGAACTGTGCACAGTTGACAGGAAGAGTGGTATGTCTATTCGCAACAATCACAAGCTTTCATTAACACAATCTTTTGAAGAAATTTTAGAGGCTGTGCAACCAATGATTACAGCCATTTTTACGCAGCTTCATATTTACAAGGATTTTGATTACTATCGTCATATTGCTTCTATTGCGGTATGGAGGGCATGGCTAAAAGCAGATCCAGCAAAGGGACAATTTTCTGCTTATCTTTATTCCTCGATAAAAGGTGAGATTCTAAATGAATTATCAAAGGAAAAAAACTATTCTGAGCGAATAACGGTTGTTGATGGTGAAACACTCAATTTTATTCTTAGTGATATGGAGGGATGGGACAATCAAAAAAATCCTAGCTTACTTGAAATTAAGTTGTCTCAGCTTAAGCAGATAGAAAGAGAAATATTACTACTTTATTATGTAGAAGGTTACAGTGATCAAGAAATAGCTAATGCATTAGGCTTATCCGCTGTTGCTATTAAAAAAAGAAGAGGTAGAATCATCCAGAGATTGAAACATCAACTTTTCAAGGTGGAATAAAGAACTAAAAATATCAAAAGTATGCTAATATTGAAATAAAATGAATATTAGCATACTTCACATAGGTGCATACAAATTCCGATAAAAGTGTTATGATTTGTAAGAAGTCAAAGAAATATACAATTCAAATTTAAATAATCGATATAGATAGATAAAATTACCTAGTGAATGTTTATATAGTAGTATGGAGGGTTTGGAGTGGAGAGATGGTTTAATCAGATAGAGAAAAAAGAAATTTGGTACATGGTATTACCCTTATTACTTGTCATACCATTACTGAGCTTTAGCAATCAAATATATGGTGTTTTCCAAGGTAACATGTATCAAGATATAAAATTGGTGATACAAATATTAATCATTGTTTTTACAATGGCAATTGCGATCCAATCCTATTTAGTATTTTCACACTTATTATCCAATCAAACTTTATACATAGGAAACATGTTTTTCATTATTGCCTTATTAGAATTAGTTAGCTTGTTTTTTAGCCAATCGAGAGAATGGAACTTTATGAACGAGCCCCTACATATATTAATACGTTTATACTTAGCCATTGGATTTATACTTATTATTTTAAACCCTAAAAAGCGATTAACCATGAATCATCGGATACTGACATATGGTTGTTCGATGCTTTTCGTTCTAGGAAGCGTTTTTCTGGCTTATTATTCGCCCAAAGTATTGCCTAAAAATTGGTTAGATACGATTGATAATATGGTACACTTAATTGCTATTATTCTTCAAATTTTAACCATTGCTATTGTTAGTACATATGTAAAAAAATTACCGAAGCGTTCCATGTGGCTAATTAGCGCAGCTATATCCCTTATTGTGAGTGATGTCTTCTTTATTGTTAGTCAAGATCAAAATGCAATATGGGATTTCTCAGCACTGATTTATCAGTTTTTAGCATTCTATTTTTTCCTAAAGGCGATTTACTATACATCTGTGGAAAAACCCTTTCAGCAGCTGTTGAAAATAAAAAAGGATCTTGAACAATCTCAACAGGAGCTTCGATTTCAAGCTTATCATGATGACATTACATTGTTGCCAAATGAGCATTTTTTACTAAAGACGTTAAAAGAAAATTTACATGAACATAAAGCGCAAAAGGCTATCATTGCCATAGAAATTGATCGCTTTGCGGCGATTCGTTCGTCCATTGGGATTAGTAACTCTAATAAAATGATGAAGCTTGTTGCAGAGCGAATTCAATCGATTGTACCTCCACATTATTTTGCAACTAAACTGCGTGAAGGACAATTTGTTATTTATATTGACCATGTAAAGACGATTGAGGAACTACTACAATTTTGCTTAAATCTTAAAAGTGCCATGACAGATCCTTTACAGGTCCAATTATTTTCATTGAATGGCAGTCTAAATATTGGGATTGCTCTCTATGAGGAGCAATGGACTGGTGAAGAGCTATTAATGCATGCACAGTTAGCGATGCGAGAAGCTAGACAAATACCTCAAAGATTTCTTTTTTATAAACCATACATGTCTAAAGGTATTGCAGATCGAATATTGTTAGAGCAAGACTTACATAATGCGTTAGCCAATAATGAATTTTATTTAGACTATCAACCACAGGTCAACTTAAAAACAGGCACCATTGAATCGGTCGAAGCTTTGGTTCGTTGGCGTCATCCAACTCGGGGCTTTGTTCCACCTGATATCTTTATTCCTATTGCTGAAGAATGTGGCCTTATTATCCCACTAGGTAAATGGATTTTAGAAACCGCATGCACTCAAGCGAAAATATGGGAGAAACAAGGCTTACCTCCGATGAAAGTGGCAGTGAATTTATCACTTGGCCAGTTATTTCAACAGGATTTAGTAGAAATGGTACAAGATATTTTACATCGTACCAATTTAGATCCGTCATTTTTACAATTAGAAATTACAGAAAGTATGACGATGAATATTGATCAAATGACACAGCTATTACATGAGTTAAAGGCATTAGGCATCCAAATTGCTGTAGATGATTTTGGAACAGGTTATTCCTCTCTATCTTATTTAAAGGAATTCCCAATTGATTGTTTAAAAATTGACCGAACATTTGTGAGAAACGTGCCACATAATCCGAATGATGAAGCACTTGTTTCCATGATTATTTCGATGGCTAAACATTTACGTTTGAAGGTTGTGGCAGAGGGCATTGAAGAAGTGGAGCAATTATCTTTTCTAATAGATGGTGGCTGTGATTATATTCAGGGCTATCTATTCAGTAAGCCAATATCCCCACAGCAAATTACGGAAACCTATAAAGATTTACATCATCGTGTGGAGGAAGTATTAACACAACTTCAATATATTGAAGATTATAGTATTTAAAAAAAGAACCTGCTTATTGCTATTGAGTAAGCAGGTTCTTGCTGTTTAGTGAACGAGATATTCTTCTTTTAATTCGGATATAGCTACTTCAGATCGCTCTTCTAAAGAACGGCGTAGGTGAACTGTCGCTGTTTTTTCATCATCGTGGAGCTGATCGATCCAGATGGAAACACCATTATAGCTCACTTCAAATTCTAAAGGTGAGGCGACAATTTCTTGTGCACGTTGAAAATCCAACTGAAGCCCCCCTTATTTTTTCTGCTTATTCTTATTTTGCGTGACTGTGTTAATTAGCTCCATAAACTCTTGAGAAAATTCCTCACTCACCTTGTTTGGTGCAATCTTTTGGTTTTTTGGCGTTTGAGGTAATGAGCCTTTATTATTGCTTTGACCTTGTTTATTGTCTCTTCCCATGTGAGTTGCTCCTTTCCTGTTGATATAAATTAATATGGCTTTGAAATGAACTTTTTATCCCGTCAGCACAGATCGCACTTCACAAGGAAAAATTCGCATAGCTCTTTGTTTATTGCGAACAATAATGAGTATTAAGATTTTTTAACAGAAAAATTATCGTTTAATAAAACCCAATTTTGAGGAAACGGGAATCCTAATGCCCAATAACTAATGCCACGTAAGTTGTAATGTTTAGTCATGTCAAATTTGGCTTGTGCACTTCTCGCATCTTCAAACCATACCTCGTGCTGCCTTCCTTGCTCATCAACATATCGATAAAAAGGAGATTGGGCCGTTGGATCATATTGGATTGTTGCCCCGTACTTGATGGCCCTATTGAGCGCTTCCTGCGGGCTAAACGTTTCGGCTTCTTGGCCTTTGACATGAGGTAAGAGCCAATCACGCGCATACAACTCAAAACCCAATAAGATTTTATCAGCTGGTATTTCAGTTAAAGCATACTCCACGACTCTTCGCATTTCATTAATCGGGGAAATAGCTTGTGGAGGGCCAAAACGATAGCCCCATTCATATGTCATTAATACAACAAAATCTGCTATTCTCCCATGTGCTTCGTAATCATGCGCTTCATATAATGTCCCAGTTTGTGAAGCACTTGTTTTAGGTGCGAGCGCTGTTGAAACTAAATAACCTTTTGGATGAAGGGTATCCACAGCCAATTGAATAAAGGCATTGAAATTTTCGCGATCAGCAGGTAAAACATTTTCAAAATCAATATTTAATACTTGATAACCTTTATCTTGCATTACCTGTAATACATTATTCATGACCTTTTTACTTAACTCTGGACTGGACAAGACGACATGTGCTAAATTAGAGCCTTCTTCTGTAGAAGTAAAATTAGTGAGCGTTAACATAGGGATAATATGTTTAGCCTTTGCTGCCGCTATCATATTTTCATCATTAATGGGTTGTAATGTCCCATCTTCCTTCATCTTATAAGCAAAAGGACTAAAATAAGTTAGTAGATGACCAATAGCATTAATGGAGTCTACAGCTTCATCTGAAGGTTGGTAGGAATAAGCATTGACTTCAATCGTTGGTAATTTTCTTGGAATCATCAATTGTGAACCAACATAAAGCATATTGGGATTGTTTAGTTTATTTTCTATAGCAATGGCTTGAACGGTCGTACCATAGCGCTGTGCTATTTGCCATAAAGTTTCTCCTGGCTGCACGATATGAACAATGGGTGGAATAATTAATTTCGTTCCTGGTGTTAATTGATCGGGATTCGTTAGATGATTTTCTAATATGATAGATTGCAAGGGAACGCTAAATTTCTGTGCGATTGACCATAACGTATCTCCTTTTTGAACGGTATAAATTATATAAGGAGAAGGGATAACCAGTGATTGTCCGATGGCTAATTGATCAGGAGTAGCTAATGCATTTAATTGGCTAATAGATTGAACGGGTACGGCATAACGATTAGCGATTTGCCACAGTGTTTCGCCAGCACTTACCACATGGATAAGCATAGAACACCTCCAACACGTTGTTGTTATTAGTGCATCATATGTTTCAAGTGTGGAAAAGAGTATTTTAGTGTGATTCTAGAAAAAAGCTGAAATTTCAAATTCTTTCTCAATAAGTTGCATAGGATAAGTATCATTGTGAGAAAGGGGCTTGATGTTGAAAAAGGCGAAGCTCACAGGAAGAATCGTCACGCCTGAAGATTCGGATTATGAACAAGCGAGAACGAATAATAATTTAAATAATCCCAAATATCCGAGTGTCATTGTGTTTTGTCAAAAAACGAAAGATGTGGTTAATGCCTTAAAATGGGCTAGAGAAAACAATGAGCCTTTCAGAATTCGAAGCGGTCGTCATAGCTATGAAAATTTTTCTTTAGTAAATAAAGGGCTTGTCATTGATGTAAGTGATATGAATGATATTTCGGTAAATCTCTCAGAAATGACGGCAAGGATTGATGCTGGAGCTAATATGGGAAACGTATACCGTACATTATGGGAGCATGGTGTTACCATTCCTGCTGGTACAGAAAGTAGTGTTGGGTTGGTCGGTTTGACCCTTGGTGGTGGGATTGGGATGCTATCACGACCATTTGGATTAACTTGTGACAATCTTATTGAAATCGAAACGGTGGTAGCTAGTGAACATGAGGGTGCTCAGGTAATTAGAGCGAATAAGCAACAACATCATGATTTGTTTTGGGCAAGTCGTGGTGGAGGAGGAGGCAATTTTGGTATAGTCACTTCTTTGACATTCAAGCTTCATGCGATTAATGAGGTATCACTGTTCTCTATTACATGGGGATGGGATGACTTTGAAGTGGCCTTTGATGCATGGCAAAAATGGGCTCCCTATACAGATAAGCGTCTAACCTCACAGATTGAGCTAAAAACAAAGGAAGTAGGTGAGATAGTCGCACAAGGTGAGTTTATAGGAACAGCAGCTGAATTAAAGAAATTGCTTCGCCCTCTTAGAAAAACAGGCTTGCCAACAAGTATTTGGATAAAGGAAGTGCCATATAGCAAGGCAATAGAATTTTTTGATTTACCAAGCGGTAATCAGCCTGCGTATCGAAAAAGATCAGGGTCATTTTTGGAGAGACCGTTTCCATATAAGGCGATTCAGAGGATGAAAGAATTTTTAGCCCATGCACCTAATTCAAATACAACAATATGGCAACAGTCTTTAAGAGGAGCAGTAGGTGAAATTGCTCCCCAGCATACAGCCTATTACTATCGCAATGCGATAATAGCTCAAGAATATAATACTTCCTGGAAAAAACCGAAAGAGGAAGAACAAAATATTAAGTGGGTAGAAAATTTACGTCAAGCTTTATCACCTTATACGTCTGGTGATTATGTGAATTTTCCAGATCGATATATTAAGGACTGGCATACAGCCTATTACGGACGTAATTTTAGAAGGCTTCGTGAAGTGAAAACAAAATATGATCCGTATAATGTATTTCAATTTCAGCAGAGTATCCCACCTATTAGGAAGTGGTTGTAGCTGGAGAATGGAGCAGGTGAAGCGGCACTCCTGCTCCTTTTTGATTTTCACGTTTTAGCTTGATAAATACTGTTTAAGGGGTCACAATAAAACTATTACATATATTTCTAAAAGGATTGATTGGAATGGAAAATATTGTTGTTCGTAATAATGTAACAATACTCGGACAAGGGGACCAACCGCTTATTTTTGCACATGGATTTGGCTGTGATCAAAATATGTGGCGTTTCATTACGCCTGCATTTATGGACAAATATAAGATTATATTATTCGATTATGTAGGCTCAGGTAACTCAGATATAAATGCTTATTCATCAGAAAAATATCAATCGTTACAGGGCTATGTACAAGATTTATTGGACATTATTGAAACGCTATCATTACAAAATAGTATTTTTGTAGGGCACTCCATTAGTGCCATGATAGGACTGCTCGCATCTATCCAGCACCCTGACTATTTTAAGAAATTGATTATGATTGGTCCTTCTCCCTGTTATTTAAATGATGATGGTTATCTAGGGGGATTTGAGCGAAGTGATATAGCAGAGTTACTAGACATGATGGAAATGAACTTTACAGGTTGGGCTAGCTATATGGCACCTATTGCAATGAGTAATCCTGAACAGCCAGCATTAACACAGGAATTGAAGCAAACCTTTATAGCAGCAGACCCTATCATTGCAAAGGAATTTGCTGAGGTCACATTTTTATCTGATCATCGAAGTGAATTACCAAAGGTCTCTGTTCCTTCGTTAATTATCCAATGCTCGGAAGATAGTATTGTGCCAAGTAGTGTTGGAGATTATTTGCATCAGCATCTCAAAAATAGCACGTTACAATTAATGGAAGCAAAAGGTCATTATCCACATATTAGTCACCCAAATGAAACGATACAATGTATTGCAGATTTTTTGTAGGGAAAAATGAAAGGATTTTCAACAATGGAAAAACGACTCAACAATGCACCATGTGGATTTCTTTCCATCACACATGAAGGGCTTATTTCAGAAATCAATCGAACCCTGCTAGATTGGATCGGCTATGAGCAAGAGGAATTATTACATATGCATCTAGAAATTCTTCTATCTACGCCCAATAAGATGATTTTTCACTCTTATTTTTATCCTATGATTAATCTAGAGGGGCAAGTAGAGGAATTATTCATTCATCTCAAACAGAAGGACGGAATGTCGGTTCCGTTTTTAATGAATGCCAAATTGTACAAAGAGGATTTGGTAGAGCGCATTGATTGTATTTTAGTAAAGATGAAAAAGCGCATAGATTATGAACAAGAATTACGATCAGCCAAAAAACTACTTGAGGCTGCCTATCAAGAAAAGGATCGTGCATTAGCTAATTTGGAGCAAATTCATGTAGAAATAGAACATCAGCAGGCGAAATTATTGGAAATGAATGCTGCTTTAGTAGAATTATCAATGACTGATAAACTGACCGGCTTGAAAAACAGGAGATTTTTCCAGGAACAACTCGAAAAACATTTTAATCATTTTCATGAGACAGCAGAAACTTTTTCGTTATGCATTTTAGATATCGATCATTTCAAAAAGGTCAATGATACATATGGTCATCAAGTTGGAGACGATGTCCTCGTACAATTGGCACAACTATTACAAATACAAGTACGTCTAGAAGATATCGTCGCTCGTTATGGTGGGGAGGAGTTTATTATCATCCTACCTGAGACCGAGATACCTGCGGCAAAAGAAATCGGCGAAAAAATTAGACACACCGTGGAGCAGGATGGTTGGCCAACAGGCAGTCTTACGATCAGTATGGGAATTGCCACAGTAACTTCAGAAGATACAGAGACGACATTGATAAAAAAAGCAGATAAAGCATTGTATGGATCGAAAGAGCACGGACGAAACAAAGTCACTCATTTTCATGAGATAAAGTGACTAGCCTTTACAATTCCGCCATTAATTTTTGAATAGAAGGAAGATCTGCTGGAGCAAATGGAAGGTCAAGCAATTGGTTGCGGGGAACCCATCTTGCTTCAGCATGTTCTAGAATTTGGGGTGTGCCTTTAATAATTGAAGCTTTGTATGTTTCTAAATGAACGAAAAATTGTTCGTATTCATGGAGTGTTACAGCCACTTGTTTACCTACTTGAATCGTACAGTTAAATTCCTCAAGAATTTCTCGAGAAAGTGCCTGTTTTGGTGTTTCACCCTGCTCTATTTTACCGCCAGGGAATTCCCAATAATTTGCTAATACCATTTGGGGGTTTCTTAAAGCACAGAAAATTTCTTGTTGCTCATTTTCAATTATAGCCCCTACTACATGTATTGTTTTTTTCATTTATATACCTCACTTTGTGTCTTCGTTAGATATGTATGATTATAGCATGTTTAAGTTGTACGCCACTTGCCACCACAGGAAAATAACAGTTTTCTTACTTAGCTATGAAATTTGCTATTTCGTAGGGTATAATAGTGGTCAATATATAGGAAAAAGGCGGTAAGAGGTAGCGATGAAGAGAATTGAATCTACGCAAAATGCGTTAGTGAAATATTGGAAAAAGTTAGCGACAACAAGAAAAGAGCGTGAACGTTCGGGTGAATTCCTAGTAGAGGGCTTTCATCTTGTTGAAGAAGCATTAAAAAATAAAAACCAAGTATTACAAATTATAGTGCGTGAAGGTATCGATTTGCCAATGTTATGGCCAATCGATGATATAGCTATTGTAGAGGTATCGACTGCGGTAGCGAAGGAATTTGCGGAGACAGAAACTTCCCAAGGTGTTTTTGCTGTATGTAAACAGCCCGTCTTAGAGGATAATTTGATGACTACTTGGCGAAAAGTGTTATTAATTGATGCTGTCCAAGATCCTGGTAACATTGGAACAATGATTCGTACAGCAGATGCTGCAGGTTTAGATGCTGTAATTTTAGGAAAAGGCTGTGCCGATCTTTATAACCCTAAAACACTACGTGCTGCTCAAGGTTCGCATTTCCATATTCCGGTAGTGCGTGGAGATTTAGCAGAATGGATAGATATATTACAGGATCAAGGTGTACCAGTATTTGGTACTGCATTAGATGAGGAAGCGGTGCCGTATAGTGATATTCAGCATACGGGTGCATTTGCGATTATTATGGGGAATGAAGGAAGTGGCATTCAGCCTCAGTTATTAGCGATGACAGATCAAAATATGATCATTCCTCTTTTTGGACAGGCCGAATCATTAAACGTTGCAGTAGCAACAGGTATTGTTTTATATGGCTTTGCCAAGTAATTAATTGCTCATTGTGGCATTGAGGCAGTTGTCTCTTGATTTGCTACAGTCCGTTATTGTATAATTTATTCTAAAATGTATGTTTAAATAATAAATGCTTTGACCGGGAAGTAGTAAAGATTGTGAATGGACGACAGGGAGCGTAGGCCAGAGATTGAGAGCCAACGCCGTATCAATGCAGTTTTGAATTCAGCCCGCGAGCAGCTACCGGGACCAGTGTACTGCTGTAAAGGTAAGCCGGCTTTATCAAGTCGTTATGTCAATGAAGTGATTGTAAGGCTTTGCTTTGCAATAACTAGGGTGGTACCGCGAAAATGTCCTCGTCCCTTTTTAGGGGCGAGTTTTTTTATGCCTAAAAAGCAGGCATTTATTTTCTGAGGAGGTTTTAACATGGAAGAGCAATTAAAACAATTAGAGCAAGAAGCACTTGCTAAAATTGAAGCAGCTGCAAATTTAAAAGAATTGAATGAAGTACGTGTTGCGTATTTAGGAAAAAAAGGACCTATCACTGATTTACTAAAAGGGATGGGCAAATTATCAGCTGAAGAACGTCCGAAAATGGGTGCTTTAGTGAATAATGTTCGTGAAAATGTAACGGCAGTATTAGAAACAAAGATTACCGTGTTGGAAGAGGCAGCCATTGCTGAAAAATTAGCGAGTGAGTCGATTGATGTCACTTTACCAGGTCGTGAAATTAAAGTGGGGAACCGTCACCCTTTAACACGTGTCATTGAAGAAATTGAAGATTTATTTATTGGAATGGGCTATGAAATTGCTGAAGGTCCAGAAGTGGAGAAGGATTACTATAACTTTGAAGCACTAAATTTACCAAAAGGTCATCCAGCTCGTGATATGCAAGATTCGTTCTATATTTCCGAGGAAATATTATTACGTACCCATACTTCACCAGTACAGGCTCGTACGATGGAAGCCAAAAAAGGTGAATCGATTCGCATAATTTGTCCTGGTAAAGTATTCCGACGTGATAATGATGATGCAACACATTCACATCAGTTTATGCAAATTGAAGGTTTAGTCATTGGCGAAAATATTCGCATGAGTGACCTAAAAGGAACATTAGATACGTTAGCGAAAAAAATGTTTGGTGCAGACCGCGAAATTCGACTACGTCCGAGCTTCTTCCCATTTACTGAGCCATCTGTAGAGATGGATATCTCTTGTTTCAAATGTGGTGGAGCAGGCTGTAACGTATGTAAGGGCACTGGCTGGATTGAGATTCTAGGAGCAGGTATGGTGCATCCAAACGTATTAGAAATGGCTGGCTATGATCCAAAGAAAGTTTCTGGATTTGCATTTGGTATTGGTGCAGAACGTATTGCGATGTTGAAATATGGTGTTGACGATATTCGTCATTTCTATACAAGTGACACTCGCTTCTTATCACAATTCGAGCGAACAGAAGCGTAAGGGGGATAAAACATGTTAGTATCATTAGAATGGTTAAAAGATTATATCAATACGCAGGACTTAGCACCTGAGCTATTAGCAGAAAAAATTACACGCTCTGGGATCGAAGTAGATGCAGTAATTGATCGTGCTAATGCTATGGATAAAGTTGTAGTTGGTTATGTAGTTTCTAAGGAGAAACATCCAGAGGCTGATAAGTTAAATATTTGCCAAGTTGACGTTGGCGAAGCAGAGCCTCAACAAATAATTTGTGGTGCACCGAATGTTGATGCTGGTCAGAAAGTCATTGTTGCTCGTCCAGGTGCACATTTACCAGGTGGCATTAAAATCAAAAAAGCAAAACTTCGCGGTCATGAATCGAACGGAATGATTTGTTCCTTACAAGAGCTTGGAATCGAAGGAAAGCTTGTTCCTAAGGCGTATTCAGAAGGTATCTTTGTCCTACCAGCAGATGCAGAAGTAGGCACAGATGCACTGGCTATATTGGGCCTACGTGATACAGTGTTGGAGTTAGGACTAACACCAAACCGCTCAGATGCTCTTTCAATGCTAGGTGTAGCATATGAAGTAGGTGCTATTCTTTCAGAGGAAATTAAATATCCAGAAATTTCCTATCAAACTGCTAGTGAAAAAGCACAGGATTACCTGAAGCTTCATGTAGAAGATTTACAAGCAAATCCTATGTATGTAGCAAAAGTTGTGAAAAACGTAAAAATCGGTGAATCACCAATGTGGCTACAAAATCGTCTAATGGCTGCGGGAGTACGTCCACACAATAATGTCGTAGATGTAACGAACTATGTATTAATGGAATATGGTCAACCTCTGCATGCTTTTGACTATGATAGCCTAGCAACGGGTGAAATCGTTGTTCGTAAAGCAACAGAAGGTGAAAAAATTACAACATTAGATGACCAAGAACGTACATTAAAAGCTTCAGATTTAGTCATTACAAATGGCAAAGAGCCAGTAGCCATTGCTGGTGTAATGGGTGGTGCTAATTCAGAGGTAACAGATTCAACAACGACTGTTGTCATTGAATCAGCTTATTTTGATGGTTTAACAGTGCGTCAAACGTCTCGTCATCTTGGCCTACGTTCAGATGCATCGGCTCGTTTCGAAAAAGGGGTAGACCCAAATCGTGTCTTACCAGCTGCTGAACGTGCTGCTGCTCTACTTGCTGAATTAGCAGGAGGCGAAGTATTAGAAGGTACATGTTTAGTAGATGAGTTAGATAAAACACCAGCGCGAGTAGTCGTTTCCCCAGATTTTATTAATGAACGTTTAGGTATGAAGATTGCATTAGAAGATATGCTTTCTATTTTAGAGCGTTTAAAATTTGGTGTAGAGGCAGCAAATGGTTTATTAATTATTGATGCACCAACACGTCGCCAAGATATTAAAATTGAAGAGGATATCGTGGAGGAAATTGCTCGTCTTTATGGTTATGATGAAATCCCAATGACATTGCCAGAGGGTGCAACACAAGTAGGTAATTTATCACCTTACCAAGCAAATCGCCGTGTTGTTCGTCATTACATGGAAGGGGCTGGCCTGTATCAAGCGGTAACTTATTCGTTAACGTCGAATGCATTGTCACAACGTTTTGCTTTGAAAGCAGAGCCGGTAACTCGCTTGCTTATGCCAATGAGTGAGGAGCGTTCTACATTACGTCAAAGCCTTATTCCACATTTAATCGAAGCGGCGGCTTATAATGTTGCACGTCAAGCTGAAGGCGTGGCTTTATATGAAATTGGCTCCGTGTTCCTTGGTCAATCAGATGAGGGGCAACCATATGAGGAAGAGCATGTGGCAGCAGTACTAACTGGCAAATGGCTAGACCATGCTTGGCAAGGTGAGAAAAAAGCTGTAGATTTCTTTGTGCTAAAAGGTATCATCGAAGGTGTCATTGGCAAACTTGGCTTAGCAAATCGCATGACATTTGTGAAATCACAAGTGGATGGCTTACATCCAGGTCGTACGGCTAGCATTTTATTGGATGGCAAGCAAGTCGGCATCATTGGTGGACTTCACCCAGCAGAGCAAAAAGCATGGGGTGTAAAAGACACGTATGTAATGGAAATGAATTTAGTGGCGCTATTAAGTGCAACGGCACAAGAAGCACCACTTGCCTATACACCAGTACCTCGTTTCCCAGCTATGTCTCGCGATATCGCTCTTATAATGGACCGTACAACAACAGCGGGCGAAGTAATGGAAGCTATTGATGCAGCGGGTGTGAAACTATTAAAAGATATCCGCGTATTCGATGTTTACGAAGGGGAGAAAATGGAACCAGGTAAAAAATCGGTTGCCTTCTCACTCACATACTTTGATCCAGAACGTACTTTAACAGACGAAGAAGTAGTGGCCGCACATAACAAAGTGTTAAAAGCCATTGCTACGATTGCAGGCACAGAAGTACGCTAATATATGAAAAAAGACTGTCTTACGAGGCAGTCTTTTTTTGTTTGAGAATGGTGAAGATGATGATCCAAAAAATGAGGAAAGCGCTCAAAAAGGTTCCTAATGCGTCTCACGCTCATCAGGAACCCTAAAAAAGCTTTTTTAAGCAACCAATAGTATGATTTACTTCATCTTCCGTGCTTTATCAGTGTTGGCGAAATGCCATTTTGTGATGGAGCGTAGAAATTCTTCGCCCTGATTACGCCAGATTCGGGCTGCTTGCACATCTACCTTGTTAGAGGCGCCCTTCATTAATGTAAGCCCTGTAATGTCACTCAAACGGTCCATTTCCTTTAAAAAGGCAGCACGAGCTAAAATAGATGCTGTAGCCACAGCTACATGTAATTGTTCTGCTTTAGTAGAAAAGTAGACATTCTCTTGTACAAGTTCACGTTCATTTTTTAAATAATTGTAATAGACACCACGTTCAGCAAACTGGTCGATTAAGATAAATTCAGGTTTTTCAGGTGCCATTTTTGATAGTGTGTTTTGTAGTGCCTTGTTATGCATCATGGCTTTCATTTTACCTTGGGAATAGCCTTTCGCTTGTAAGTTGTTATATTTCTCGTTGCGTAAGACGAGAACACTATGGACACAGGCTGCACGCAAATCAGGTGCAATTTTCCTCATATAGTCATCTGTTAGCATTTTTGAATCTTTTACGCCAAGCTCATTCATGAGTTCGATTTTGGAAGTAGGCACATAAACTGCTACTACAGTGATTGGACCAAAATAATCACCTGTGCCTGTTTCGTCTGAGCCTAAGACAGACATGGTTGCGAAATTGTTAGGCAGTACATCCCCTTTTGCCCCGATAGTGGAGAGTGGAGTAGCGGTTTTTTCAACAGTTCCCCAACGTGCTGCCTCGCGTTCAGCACCGCCCCCCTGAAACATTAATTTGCCTGATTTATACATAGTTATGGCTGTATCTGGTAGTTTTGCCGCAAAAATGACTCCCGGAGCCTTTCGTTCTATAAAGTGAGATGCATAGTAAGCCATCACCTCTTTTTGAATATTTGTTGAAATGGAAAGCACAATATTTGCCATTTAATCGTTCCTTTCTGTCCTCGTTGTTCACAATTTTATACCTTTCATGGTATGATAATAAATAGCTTTTTTGTGTGATGGTGCTCACAAGCCTCTAAAATCGTGTGTGCATCGAATTTATAGGAGGGTGCGACTATGGAAAAACAAGAAAAGAATAAAATTTCTGTTGAAATATATGGTCATACATATAAAATGGTCGGCTCTGAATCCATTGGCCATATGAGACTTGTTGCTTCGATTGTTGATGACCGTATGCGCGAGATGAACGTACATAATCCCTCACTTGATAGCACAAAACTTGCTGTTCTGACAGCAGTAAATACAGTTCATGATTATTTACTATTAAAAGAACGAATGGAGCAATTAGAAGAAGAATTGAAAAAGTTAAAGGGTTGAAGAGAATGTTAGATTTAATCATATTAGTGGTACTGTTAGCTGGTATAGGCGTCGGTGCAAAACGAGGTTTTATTGTACAGATGATGCATATTGTTAGCTTTGTAGTAGCCCTAATTGTTGCGTATATTTATTATAAGCCATTAGCACAAAAATTTGTATTTTGGGTTCCGTATCCAGGTGTCACTGACACAGGTAGCCTTGGCGTTGTCATTGATAGTCTAGATTTAGACCGCACCTTTTATCGGGTAATTGCCTTTGCTGTTATTTTCTTTGCAGTAAAAATAACGTTGCAAATCGTGGCATCGATATTTGACTTTATCGCGTATTTGCCTGTGCTAAATACAGTGAATCGTTGGCTTGGGGCGTTACTTGGCATGATTGAAAACTATTTAATTATGTTTATTTTGCTATATGTGTGCGCCTTATTACCAGTAGATGCCATACAAAATTTAATGTCGAAGTCATTGTTAAGTGGTCTTATGTTGGAGCATACACCAATTATTACAAAGATGTTCCAAAACTGGTGGTATATTTATATGCAATAGTAACTGTGCACTTCTCTCTGTCTTGAGGGAAGTGTTTTTACGATAGGAGGAATTACCAATGAATAAAAAAACAATTATTCGCACACTCGAAAAAATTGCTTTATATATGGAACTACAGGGAGAAAATCCATTCAAGGTATCAGCCTTTCGAAAGGCTGCGGCAGCACTAGAGGGGGACGAGCGTTCATTAAGCGAAATGGATGATGTAACAAAACTCAAAGGTATTGGCAAGGGTACTGCGGCTGTAATAGAGGACTTAATGTTAACAGGTGAATCGAGTTTGTTAAAGGAGTTAGAAGAAATTGTACCTAAAGGGTTACTGCCATTGCTAAAATTACCTGGCTTGGGAGGAAAAAAAATTGCGAAACTACACCAAGAGCTTGGTATTGACTCTGCAGAAAGCTTGAAGGCAGCTTGTGAGGCAGGAAAAGTACGTGAATTAGCTGGATTTGCTGTAAAAACTGAGGAGAAGATTTTAAAGGAGCTAGCCAATTTAGCAAATCGTTCAGAACGACTACCAATTTGGCAGCTTGAGCCTGTGGTTTTACAAATTGAGGCGCTTCTAGGTAGTATGAAGGAAGTAGACCGATTTTCAGTTGCTGGGAGTTTCCGACGAGCGTTAGAAACTAGCAAAGATATTGATTTTATTGTTGTGACAGAAGCAGTGGAGGAAGTACGTGAAAACTTGTTAAATAGCTTGGCCATTCAAGAAGTCGTGGCGGCGGGGGATACAAAAATTTCGGTGATTTTAGATTTAGATGAACCAGTTAGCGTTGATTTCCGTTTAGTGAAAGATAATGAATATGCGACTGCGTTGCATCATTTCACAGGTTCAAAAGATCATAATGTTCGTATGCGGCAAATTGCCAAAGCCCGTGGTGAAAAAATAAGTGAATATGGAGTGGAACAGGAAGATGGTACCGTTTTGACGTTCCAAGACGAGGCAGCATTTTTCGCTCATTTTGATCTACCTTGGATTCCACCGAGCTTACGGACAGGAACAGCAGAATTTGATAAAACAAACATAATTCAAAACTTAGTTCGACTAGAGGATATTAAAGCTGATTTGCATATGCATACAACATGGTCGGATGGTGCATACTCTGTTGCAGAAATGGGCGAGGCGTTACTAGCACGGGGCTATCAATATAGCGTTATTACAGACCATTCGCAATTCCTAAAAGTAGCAAATGGATTAACACCGGAGCGTTTAGAAAAGCAGCGTGGAGAAATTGAGGCATTTAATGCAGCACATCCAGATTTTCATTTGTTTAAAGGGACGGAGATGGATATTTTACCAGACGGCTCCCTTGATTTCGAAGATCAGGTGTTAAAAGAGCTCGATTTTGTTATTGCTTCCATTCATTCTAGTTTTACACAATCACAAGATAAAATTATGGCACGTTTACTAACAGCTATGCAAAATCCCTATGTTCATATGATTGCCCATCCGACTGGTCGAATTATTGAAGATCGCGATGGTTATAATCCTGATATGAAACAGTTAATTGCCTGGGCAAAGGAATATGGTAAAATTTTAGAGTTAAATGCAAATCCGTATCGTCTCGATTTATGTGTAGAACATTTAGAAATGGCATGCGCTGAAGGTGTGCCAGTAGCCATCAACACAGATGCGCATGATATTGCACATTTACGTTTTATGGATATTGGGGTTCGCTATGCAAATAGAGCATGGTTACCTAAAGATATGATTGTGAATACATGGACGCGTGAACAGTTTGAAGCGTTCATACAACGAAATAAATAGGCTGAGGAGGTGTTCTCAGTGATTGCAGAACGCGCATTGAAAACACTAGAATACGATAAAGTTAGGCAACAAGTGGCTTCCTATTGTACTTCCTCCATTGGTAAATCTGCCATTGAGGAGCTTGTGCCACAAACAGATTTTGATAAAGTAGTACAATTATTAGAGGAAATGGATGAGGGACTTTCCATTTTGCGTGTGAAGGGCAATGTACCAATGGGCGGAATTTTTGATGTCCGTCCCTCTGCCAGACGTGCTCAAATAGGAGGCATGTTAGCAGCAGTAGAACTAATGGAAATTTCGAGCACGATTCGAGCAAGCCGAATTCTACGCAATTTTATTGAAGATTTAGAAGCCGATGAAGTGATTGATATTCCCCATTTCATCTCCAAAAAGGAAGCAATGCCTGTCCTAACAGGATTGCAACATGAAATTAATAACTGTATTGACGACAATGGAGCTGTCTTAGATTCTGCTAGTCAAACATTGCGCTCTATTCGCCAATCTTTGCGTGCTGAAGAAGGGAAAGTCCGCTCTAAGCTGGAAAGTTTAATTCGGGGAAGTAATGCAGCGAAAATGCTTTCTGATACACTTGTGACAATTCGTAATGATCGCTTTGTTATTCCCGTAAAGCAGGAATATCGTCACCACTATGGTGGGATTGTCCATGACCAATCTTCTTCTGGTCAAACCTTATTTATTGAGCCAGATTCTGTTGTCCAAGCAAACAATGAAATTCATCGCTTGAAAATGAAAGAGCAGGCAGAAATTGAACGTATTTTACTAGCATTAAGTGCAATGGTGCAAGAAGTAGCATCAGATTTATTTAACTTAGTGAAGGTATTAGGCGATATCGATGTCATTTTAGCAAAGGGCAAATATGGCCAAGCCAATAAATGTACAATGCCTAAAATGAATCAGGATGGCTATATCCGACTAATACGTGCACGTCATCCACTACTACCAATAGAATCAGCTATTCCAAATGATATTGAATTTGGTAAAGACATTACAGCTATTGTCATTACAGGTCCTAATACAGGTGGTAAAACGGTGACATTAAAAACGGTTGGTCTGTGTACATTAATGGCACAAGCTGGATTACCAGTGCCAGCATTAGATGGCTCAGAACTTGCTGTATTTGAGCAATTATTTGCCGATATTGGTGATGAGCAATCAATTGAGCAGTCACTTTCTACGTTCTCGTCCCATATGGTTAATATTGTTGACATCCTACAAAAATTTGATCACGAATCACTTGTTCTTTTTGATGAGTTAGGGGCAGGTACTGACCCACAGGAAGGGGCAGCCTTAGCCATCTCAATCTTAGACGAAGTACATGGGCGCGGTGCTCGTGTAATGGCTACAACTCACTATCCTGAGCTAAAAGCTTATGGCTATAATCGACCAGGTGTAGCCAATGCCAGTGTAGAATTTGATATTGAAACTTTGAGCCCGACCTACCGTCTACTTATCGGTGTACCTGGGCGCTCAAATGCATTTGAAATTTCCAGTCGTCTTGGTTTACCTGAATCCATTATTGATCGTGCTAAAGGCTTTACTGGAACCGATCGACATGAGGTTGAATCGATGATTGCCTCATTGGAAGAAACACGTCGCCAATCTGAAGATGATGCAGAGCGTTCGCATGCATTGCTATTAGAATCAGAAACATTACGTAAAGAGCTTCAAGATAAATTGCAAGCCTATGAGGAGCGTAAAGAGGCGCTTGATAAGAAGGCGAAGGAAAAGGCGCGTAAAATTGTTGATGAAGCAAAACGTGAAGCAGAAGCGATTATTGCAGAGCTTCGAGAAATGCGTAAAAATGCTGATCAAGTTGTCAAGGAGCATGAATTGATTGAAGCACGTAAACGCTTGGAAGAAGCAACACCACTTGAAGACAATAAAGTGCTAAAAAAGGCGGCACAAGTCAAAGCTCGTGCACAAAACTTAGTTGTCGGAGACGAGGTAAAGGTGTTAAGCTATGGTCAACGAGGTACTTTGTTAGAAAAGGTGTCGAATACCGAATGGGTTGTCCAAATGGGGATTTTAAAAATGAAAATCTCAGATAGTGATTTGGAATATATTAAACCTGAAAAAGAGCCTGTATTACGAACAGCTGGTGTGAAAAATCGAAATAGTCATGTGAAACTAGAATTAGATTTACGTGGTGAACGCTATGAGGATGCAATCGTAAGAACAGAGAAATATATTGATGATGCATTACTCTCTAATTATGGTCGTGTGTCCATTATTCATGGAGTTGGTACAGGGGCTTTACGTCAAGGTATTCAAAGCTATTTGAAAAAGCATAAGCGCGTAAAATCCTTCCGTTTTGGTGAAGCCGGTGAAGGGGGCTTAGGCGTCACAGTTGTTGAATTGAAATAAGCTATAAAGGGGACGGAGAAAAATGCTGAATTCTGGCTTTTGGCGATATCCAATTATCGAAACGGCAGGATATTTTAGTGTTGTAGTATTATGTTTAGTCGTCTCGATGGCATTGTTCGAAGTCGTTACGAAATATAAAAATTGGGAAGAAATTAAAAAAGGTAATGTCGCTGTGGCTCTTGCAACAGGTGGAAAAATACTAGGGATTTGTAATATCTTCCGCTTTTCCATTGCACGTCATAGTACATTAAGTGAAATGATCGGTTGGGGCCTTTTTGGCTTTACATTATTGATTGTAGCGTATTTCTTATTTGAATTTATGACACCTCGTTTTAACGTTGATCAAGAGATTGCCAATGATAATCGCTCAGTTGGTTTCATTTCCTTTACCATTTCAGTCGGTCTTTCGTTTGTAATTGGGGCAAGTATTGCATAGGAGTGTCATGACATGGAAAAATTAGCAAAAGTACTAATCGTTGTCTGTATTGCATTTTTGGCAGTAGGTGTCTACTATATGTTAACGATTTAAATAAAAAACGCATTCTCTTTATGAGGATGCGTTTTTTTGTTAATTGTACATAGCATAAATTTCTACTACAACCTATTAACTTTCTTTCATATAACTCTATTAAAGGGTAGAAAAATTATTTTTATAATATAGGAATATGCTCATTATTTTTTTATGGAGTAACTCAATAATGAACGAGCATTCATAAGGTGTATTCAAATAAATCCCGATAAATATCAATCATATTAATGTTGTTAATTGCATAATAATTAATCGAAAATGCATTTATTTTCTATTTTCTGTTTGAAACTGTATTTCTTTTTCATTATAATAAATATAAGAATTGACAAAGTTTGGGACAAAGGGGAGAGGACGTATGACAGCAAAACCATGGCTAGCAAATTATCCTGAAGAAGTACCATCGTCTTTAACGTTTGAGGAAATTCCAGTGCAAGAGTTTTTGACACGTGCCTATAAAAAGAATCCATCCAAAGTAGCGATTCATTTTATGGGAAAGGATTTGACGTACACCGAGCTATATGAGTCAGCTTTAAGGTTCGCAAACTATTTACAAGCACTAGGTGTGGAAAAGGGAGATCGAGTAGCAATTATGCTGCCTAACACGCCACAAAGTGTAATCGCTTACTATGGTGCCATGTATGCAGGTGCTGTTGTAGTACAAACAAATCCACTTTATACTGAACGTGAGCTTCAATATCAAATGGCTGATTCAGGAGCAAAGGTGATTCTCGTAATGGATATTTTATATCCGAGAGTCATGAAAATTATAAAAGAGACAGCTCTTGAAAATGTCATTGTGACAGCTATTAAAGATTATTTACCATTCCCAAAAAATTTAGTCTATCCATTTATTCAAAAAAAGCAGTATGGCTTTAGTGTCAAGGTTGAACATAGCGGCCAAAATCATCTGTTTTCAGAAATAATGCGTTCAGCACCAATTAAGATAATTGACAATATGCCATTTGATTTTGAAGAAGACCTAGCACTCCTTCAATATACGGGTGGGACAACAGGTTTCCCAAAAGGCGTTATGCTGACCCATAAAAATTTAATTGCCAATACGACAATGTGTGATGCTTGGATGTATAAATGTGTTCATGGTGAAGAAACCATTATGGGCATTCTACCATTCTTCCATGTCTATGGCATGACAACTGTTATGCTTTTATCTGTATTTACTCAAAATAGAATGGTGCTTTTACCGAAGTTTGATGCTGAAACGGCATTAAAGACGATTGATAAACAAAAACCAACACTGTTCCCCGGCGCACCAACCTTATACATCGGCCTTTTAAATCACCCAGACATTGCGAATTATGATTTATCATCCATTAAGGCATGCCTAAGTGGCTCTGCTTCATTGCCAATTGAAGTGCAAGAGAAGTTTGAGGCAGTGACTGGTGGAAAGCTAGTAGAAGGATATGGGTTAACAGAAACCTCACCTGTAACACATGCTACGCCAATTTGGGGGAAGCGGGTGATTGGCTCGATTGGTTTACCTTGGCCAAATACAGAAGCGGTTATTTTACGTACAGGTGATACAGAAGAGCTACCTATTGGTGAAGTTGGTGAAATTGCTGTTAAAGGACCACAAGTAATGAAGGGCTACTGGAACCGTCCAGAGGATACAGCTGCGACATTTGCTGATGGTTGGTTTTTAACAGGTGATCTTGGTTATATGGATGAGCAAGGCTTCTTCTATGTAGTAGATCGTAAAAAAGATTTAATAATAGCAGGCGGCTTTAATATTTATCCACGTGAAGTAGAAGAAGTGTTATATGAACGTGAAGAGATCCAAGAGTGCGTAGTAGCAGGCATACCTGATCCGTATCGTGGTGAAACAGTTAAAGCTTATATTGTATTGAAAGAAGGATATTCGATTACTGAGGACGAATTAAATAAATATTGCCGTCAGCATCTAGCAGCTTTTAAAGTTCCGCGTTATTATGAATTTAGAGAAGAGCTGCCAAAAACAGCTGTAGGAAAAATTTTGCGTCGTACGTTAGTTGAAGAAGAAAAAACAAAATTAGCGAATAAAGAAGCGAAATAAATACGTGTGAAAGTATTGACAAGCAATGCTGTAAAATATAATATGAAAATATGAATGAATGACCATTCATATTTTCATATTTTTTTTAGGTTTACACGTCATATCGACGTGCGCATGTTTTTTAGGTGGTGATATAAAAGTGAAACGAGATAAGCCAAAATATAAACAAATTATTGATGCAGCTGTCATCGTTATTGCGGAAAATGGGTATCACCAAGCGCAAGTATCGAAAATCGCCAAACAGGCAGGGGTGGCCGATGGAACAATCTATTTATATTTTAAAAATAAAGAAGATATATTAATTTCTGTCTTTAATGAAAAAATGGCTGTTTTTGTAGAGTCATTACAAGATATAATAGAAAAGGGGAGTACGTCTAAAGACAAACTTTCACGAATGATTGAAAATCATTTTAATGTTCTAGCGACAGATCGATACCTAGCAACTGTCACACAATTAGAGCTTCGCCAGTCAAACAAAGACTTACGATTAAAAATTAATTCTGTATTGCGCGAGTATTTACAGCTACTTGATCAAATTTTAATCGAGGGTATGCTTACAGGTGAGTTCAATCAGACGATGGATGTACGCTTGGCTCGACAAATGGTTTTTGGAACAATTGATGAAACTATTACGTCGTGGGTTATGAATGACTATCGATATGATTTGATGGAACAGGTTCCAAAGGTTCAGGCATTAATCCTGAACGGCATTAAAGCTTAAAAGGATGTGGAGAAATGGAATTTCTAAGTTGGAAAGTAGAAGATGGAGTAGCGATTATTACAATTGCACGTCCACCAGCAAATGCATTATCTCGCGGTATTATTGCAGAAGTTAACGCTGTGCTTGATGCTGTAGAACACGATGATGCTGTAAGAGTCCTTGTACTTCATGGTGAAGGCCGTTTCTTCTCTGCAGGGGCAGATATTAAAGAATTTATTGGGGTAGAATCTGGTGAGGAATTTACAAAGCTAGCTAGCAACGGGCAGCAGGTTTTTGAGCGTGTTGAATCGTTTTCTAAGCCTGTAATTGCAGCCATCCATGGTGCGGCATTAGGCGGAGGGCTTGAGTTAGCAATGAGCTGTCATATGCGATTTGTCACTGAATCAGCAAAATTAGGTTTACCTGAATTACAATTAGGGCTTATTCCTGGTTTTGGTGGTACACAGCGCTTACCACGCTATGTTGGAGTAGCAAAGGCTGCAGAAATGATGTTTACAAGTGAACCAATCTCTGGTAATGAAGCTGTTCAGTGGGGCTTAGCAAACCGTTCATTCTCAGACGAAGCATTGCTAGAAGAAACGTTAAAGATTGCTAAGAGCATTGCTAAGAAAAGCCCAATTGCTTTAAAAGCAGCTATTCAAACATTGCAATATGCAAAGCATGCATCATTCTATGAAGGCATTGAAGCAGAGGCTAAATCCTTTGGGACAGTATTTGTCACAGAAGATGCCAAAGAAGGAATTCAAGCATTCATTGAAAAGCGTGAGCCTGTGTTTACTGGCAAATAATTTTCCAAATGTCGATAGCAACGTTCAGTATGTTATCGGCGTTATCGAAACTGAAAATATATAATATTTATAAGTTTACTTAGAATTATAAAACGTTCCAGGAGGTATGGATATATGAACATTTTTGCATTAATTAAACGCACATTTGATACAGAAGAAAAAATCGTTGTGTCGGGTGGTAAAATCCAAGAGGACGGCGCAGAATTCATTATCAACCCTTATGATGAATATGCCATTGAAGAGGCAATCCAAGTTCGCGATGCTGCTGGTGGTAAGGTAACAGTGGTGACAATTGGTGGCGAGGATGCAGAGAAGCAATTACGTACAGCACTTGCTATGGGAGCAGACGAAGCAGTGCTTATTAATACAGAAGATGATTTAGATGAGCTGGACCAACATGCAGCAGCTTATCTACTAGCAGAATACTTAAAAGATAAAGATGCAGATTTAATTTTAACAGGAAATGTTGCGATTGATGGTGGTTCAGGGCAAGTTGGTCCACGTGTTGCTGATTTATTGGATATGAATTATGTAACTACGATTACAAAACTTGAAATTGACGGAACATCTGCGAAAATTGTTCGCGATATCGAAGGTGATTCAGAGGTAATTGAAACTTCTTTACCGTTATTAGTAACTGCTCAGCAAGGTTTAAATGAGCCTCGTTACCCATCTCTACCAGGTATTATGAAAGCGAAAAAGAAACCGCTTGCAGAGCTTGAGTTAGATGATTTAGATATCGATGAAGATGATGTAGAAGTGAAGATTGAAACCGTAGACATCTTCTTACCAGCTCAAAAAGCAGCAGGCCGTATTTTAGAAGGCGACCTTTCTGCACAAGCAAAAGAACTGGTAACTCTACTTCACACGGAAGCAAAAGTTGTTTAATTATTTGATGTCAATCGAATCTTAAAGGGTAACGGAGGGAATATGCTATGTCAAAAAAAGTATTAGTATTAAGTGAAGTTCGTGAAGGAAGCTTACGTAATGTTTCTTTCGAAGCAATTGCAGCTGCAAAACAAATCGCTGATGGTGGCGAAGTTGTTGGGGTACTTTTAGGGGATGCTGTAGCAGGTTTAACTGGTCCATTATTTGAATATGGTGCTGATCGAGTAGTAACAGTGGAACACCCACATTTAAAACAATATACATCTGATGGCTATAGTCAAGCACTATTAGCTGTTATCGAGCAAGAACAACCAGCAGGTATTGTCTTTGGTCATACAGCAAATGGGAAAGATTTATCGCCAAAAATTGCAAGCAAATTGCAGGCAGGTCTAGTATCTGATGTCACTGCTATTGAAGGTGCAGGCGACGATGTGGTATTCATCCGACCAATTTACTCTGGTAAAGCCTTTGAAAAAGTAAAAGTTAAAGAAGGCGTTGTCTTAGCTTCTATTCGTCCAAATAACATTACACCTTTAGAAAAAGCAGAAGGTAAAACAGGTGATGTGTCTGCCATCTCTGTAGAGATTACAAATCTGCGCACAATTATTAAAGAAGTTGTTCGTAAATCTTCAGAAGGTGTAGATCTTTCAGAAGCGAAAGTAGTTGTTGCAGGTGGTCGTGGCGTGAAGTCAGAAGAAGGCTTCGAGCCATTAAAAGAGCTAGCTGATTTACTAGGCGGTGCAGTAGGTGCATCACGTGGTGCATGTGACGCTGAATACTGTGATTACTCGCTGCAAATCGGACAAACAGGTAAGGTTGTAACACCAGATCTTTATATTGCAGCAGGTATTTCGGGCGCAATTCAGCATTTAGCTGGAATGTCCAATTCAAAAGTCATTGTTGCTATCAATAAAGATCCTGAAGCAAATATTTTCAAAGTAGCGGATTATGGTATCGTAGGAGATTTATTTGAAGTTATTCCGCTGCTAATTGAAGAATTTAAAGCATTAAAAGTGAACGCATAATACAGATGCAGGAAGGGATATCCCTTCCTGCTTTTTTATATTGCTTTCCATTTTAAAAAGTACTATTTGAAAATTATTGCAAAATAAAATATTGACATAATTAACGATAGACATTATAGTGATGGATACATTAATGATTTGAAACGCAAAGATTAGGAGTAGTAAAAGCTCGTTATTCGGTGTAGAGAGCTGCGGGTTGGTGCAACGCAGACCAATAAGACTTTGAACTTGCCTAGGAGTGGTAACACAAATAGAATTATCAGATTATTCTATTTGTTTGACGGTTAACCTTCGTTACAAGGTTTTTTAAGCTGGGTTCTCAAGAGCCAATTAGAGTGGTACCGCGGTTTGCTGATAGCATATCGTCTCTTCTTTCATTTGATGATGAAGGAATAGATGGTATGCTTTTTTGATATTTAGGAGGTAAGAAAGTGGAAAAAAACAAGCAACAATTAACAAGAACAATGACCTCGCGTCATATCACGATGATGGCGTTAGGTGGTGCCATTGGCGCGGGATTATTTAAAGGAAGTAGTGCAGCCATTGATATGGCAGGACCATCTGTGCTGATTGCGTATTTAATCGGCGGCATTATTTTATTATTTGTTATGCAAGGCTTAGCAGAAATGGCCGTGCGTAATAAAGAAGCAAGAACCTTTAGAGATTTAGTGCAATCCGTGTTAGGTAAATACCCTGCGTATTTCCTAGATTGGATCTACTGGAAAATGTGGGTTTTAAATATTGCAGCAGAGTCTGTCGTGGCTGCTATCTTTATTCAATATTGGTTACCAGAATATCCAATTTGGATACTGGCACTATCTGTTTCTGTGTTAGTAACAGCGATTAATTTATTATCCGTAAAAATCTTTGCAGAAACAGAATATTGGCTAGCATTAATCAAAATTACTGTTATTATTGTCTTTATCATTGCAGGACTTATTTTATTGCTTGTGACGTTTGGAAATCATAGTGCTGTTGGTTTTGCTAACTTAACGGAGCATGGTGGGTTCTTCCCTAATGGCTCGACGGGATTAATTGCTGCAATGCTTGTAGTTATCTACTCCTATGGTGGGACAGAAATCATCGGGATTACATTAGCTGAAACGAAAAATCCGGAAAAAGTAGTGCCAAAAGCTGTTCGCAGTACATTAGTACGTATTGTTACTTTTTATTTACTGCCATTCTTTATTATCGTAAGCTTGATTCCTTGGAATGAAGTAAATGGGGTTCCTGAAAGCCCGTTTGTCATGGTTTTTAAAATGGTTGGTATTCCAGGGGCAGACCATATTATGAACGCTGTTGTTTTACTTGCCATTATTTCATCAATGAATTCAGGACTGTATGGTTCATCACGCGTACTATATACACAGGCTGTAGATGGACGTGTGCCTAAAATCTTTGCTTATTTATCGAAACGAAAAGTACCAGTATATGCTATTTTAATGTGTACTTTAGCGATGTATTTAGGGGTCATTTTATCTTTATATGCGGGAAGCAAAACATTTGATTTTCTAATGGGATCACTTGGTTATACTGTGTTATTTATTTGGTTAATTATTGCGATTGCACATTTAAAATCACGTAAAAAACAAGTAGAACACACAAGTGCCTATGAAGTAAAATGGTTCCCTTATACGACTTGGATAGCTATATTGGCGTTAAGTGCGATTCTCATCGGAATTATTTTCACCACATCTATTATTGTGACAGGCATTACGTTAGCTATTTACCTTTTTATTACGTTAACCTATGTATTGAAGGGTCGTTATCAAGTCAATTAATGACTATGTATTGATTTTTCGACACAGATTTGCATAAAAAATACATTGTAGGCAGATTGTTCGCTCAAGTGAATTTATCCATGCTATACTACAAGCATAGTAAGTTTAAGGAGGATTTCAAATGGCAATTGTACATGCAACAGATGCTACGTTCCAGGACGATATTAAAGAAGGGTTAGTACTAGTAGACTTTTGGGCTGCTTGGTGCGGACCATGTAAAATGATTGGGCCAGTTCTTGAAGAAATGGACGCAGCAGGTAGTGCGGCTAAAATTGTAAAAGTTGACGTTGACAATAACCAAGGTACTGCAGCTCAGTATCAAATTATGTCAATCCCATCTTTACTATTATTTAAAGATGGAGAATTAGTTGACAAAACAGTAGGCTTCCAACCAAAAGAAGCTTTAGAAGCATTTATCGCAAAACATGCGTAATGAATGAAGTTCACAAAGCCGAGCCATCAATTGATGTGTTCGGCTTTTTTTCGTTATATAATAAAGAAAATAACTAACATTATTCTAATAAGGGGAATTTTTACTTAGGGGGGCAGGTAGGTAATGAACGATTTAATAAAGCGAAAACTGGATATTTTACCAGATCAACCTGGCTGCTATTTGATGAAGGATCGACAAGGGACTATCATTTATGTCGGTAAAGCAAAAGTTCTAAAAAACCGTGTACGTTCTTATTTTACGGGAACACATGAAGGGAAAACGCAAAGGCTTGTAGGTGAAATAGAAGATTTTGAGTATATTGTAACGTCATCAAATATTGAAGCACTTATTTTAGAGCTGAATCTCATCAAATTACATGATCCAAAATATAATGTCATGTTAACGGATGATAAGACCTATCCATATTTAAAAATTACGAATGAAAAACATCCTCGTCTGATTACGACACGGAAGGTAAAAAAGGATAAGGCAAAATATTTTGGTCCTTATCCGAATGCCTATGCAGCAAGTGAAACGAAAAAGCTATTGGATCGATTGTATCCGCTGCGCAAATGTGTACAATTACCTTCCAAGGTTTGCTTGTACTATCACATGGGTCAATGCTTAGCACCTTGTGTGAAGGAAATTGATGGTCAGGTTTATCAAGAAATGATTGAGGATATGACGAAGTTTCTAAATGGTGGTGTGGAGGCAGTCAAAAAAGAGCTTGAAGTTAAAATGCTAGTAGCTGCAGAAAACCTAGAATTTGAGCGAGCGAAGGAATTCCGAGACCAAATTGCCCATATTGATACGGTTATGCAGAAACAAAAAATAGTTTCAAGTGATACTACAAATCGAGATGTATTTGGCTATGCTGTTGAAAAAGGATGGATGTGTGTTCAGGTTTTCTTTGTGCGTCAAGGAAAGCTGATTGAGCGCGATGTCTCAATTTTTCCCATCTATCAAGATGCAGAGGAAGAATTTTTAACATTTGTTGGGCGCTTTTATGAAAAGCCAGAGCATATTAAGCCAAAAGAAATTTTTATTCCACAAGCCATTGATGCAGCTATCTTAACAGAATTATTAGAAATTAAAGTGCTCACACCGAAAAGAGGTCAAAAGAAGGAATTGGTTGAATTAGCTACCAAAAATGCTGAAATTGCTGTGGCAGCTAAATTCCAGCTAATAGAGCGTCAGGAAGAACGTACGATTGGTGCTTGTGAGGCACTTGGTGAAGCAATGGGCATTAGTACACCTTTACGAATTGAAGCTTTTGATAATAGTCATATGCATGGAACGGATGCAGTATCTGCTATGGTTGTTTTCATTGATGGGAAGCCTGCGAAAAAGGAGTACCGAAAATATAAAACGCGTACAGCAGCCAAGCATGATGATTACGGTGCAATGCAGGAGGTTATACGTCGTCGCTATATACGTGTTTTAAAGGAAGGACTACCATTACCAGATTTAGTCTTAATTGATGGTGGTAAGGGACAAATGGAAGTAGCCCGTGAAGTACTAGAAGATGAGCTTGGTCTTGTTATACCGATTGCTGGTTTAGCCAAGGATGATAAGCATAATACATCTCAGCTCTTGTTTGGTGATCCACCAGAAGTGATTAGCTTAAAACGTACAAGTGATGGCTTTTATTTATTACAACGAATTCAAGACGAAGTCCATCGCTTTGCTATTACCTTCTTGCGTCAACAGCATGAGAAGCATGCCATTCAATCTGTATTAGATCATATTGAAGGGGTAGGACCAAAACGAAAGCAACAGCTGCTTAAACATTTCGGTTCAGTCAAAAAAATTCGAGAGGCGAGCGAGCTAGCATTACAGGAGGCTGGGATGCCCGCTAATTTAGCAAGCCAAATTTTTAGCTATTTTCAGCAACAATCATTGTCAAAGGAATAGGCATGTGCTATGGTTATAAATAACATTGTTTTCAATGTTATGGAGAGTCAACTGCGTGACTAGTTTGTTTACGCTAAGGCTTAATGAATTGAATACATTCACTTTAAAGTGATGATAGAGGTGCAAGATTCAAGAGTAACACGATGGAGGATGGACAAGTCCAGAGATATTGTGTGAAAGGGGAGCTTGCCGAAGTACAGTATTGTTGTTCCATTGCCGTACTGGTTTTGCATTTAAGAAATGTAAGACTGTCGATTCTAAACGTTTCGGAGAGCTATCACACATGCGCAAGTTACGATTATTGTACATGTTATAGGCAGCTTTCACGTTATGTGGAGGCTGCCTTTTAGTTTTCTAGAAACGGTTTTACCCCCCATAATTTGGTGAAATACATGAACTGGAAGGGAGAACGAAAGAAATGGCTAAAATCGTGATGAAGTTTGGAGGAGCTGCATTAGCTTCTTCTGAACAAATCCAAGAGGCTGCTAGGAAAGCGATTGCTGAAAAGGACAAAGGATTGGATGTAGTAGTGGTCGTTGCAGCAATGGGACACACTGCGAAAGAGATGAAAATGATGGTACACCAACTAACTGACGATGTGTCGAAAAGAGAATTAGATGCAGTTTTGTCAACTGGCTCTCAATTATCTAGTGCTTTATTTGCCATCGCTTTGCAGGAAGCAGGCTATGAGGCTGTATCTCTAACTGGATGGCAAGCTGGTATACATACGGATGGTATGTATCGACATGCTCGTATCGACTATATAGATATTAGTCGTATGGAAGAACATTTTGCACAGGGACAAATTGTGGTTATTGCTGGAGAACAAGGGATTGACGAAGTGCACAATATCACCACGCTTGGGAAAGGTGGAGCTGAAACAACTGCTGTTGCACTTGCCATAGCGTTGGAAGCGGAGAGAGTAGATATGTATACAAATGTGGACGGTGTTTATACAGCAGATCCACGATATGTTCCCAATGCCCAAAAGCTTCAAGAAATTTCCTATGATGAAATGTTGGAATTATCGAATTTAGGGTCTCATATCATACATCCTCGTGCGGTGGAGTTAGCGAAGAAATTTCAAATGCCTGTTATTATACGTTCAAGTTTAATAGAATCAGTAGGCACTTTATTGAAGGAGGAAGTGGAAATGGAAAAAAATTTAGTCGTTCGTGGTGTTGCATTTGAATCAGATATTATTCGTTTAACAGTGGGGTATGATGCTTTTTCCAATGCTTCATTAGCAGATATATTTACGGTTCTTGCAGAGAACCGTATTAATGTAGATATTATTGTCCAAGCCATTATTGATGGGTTGAAGCCAACTGTATCGTTTTCCATTTTAAAAGAGGAATTTGCGGAAGCATTACGTGTTTTAGAGGATAGTAAATTATCACTTGGATTTAGTTTTGCTGACTTCGAAATTGGACTAGCAAAAGTTTCTATTATTGGTTCAGGCATGGCTTCTAATCCAGGCGTTGCTGCTCGTATGTTTGATCGGTTACGTCGTGAAAATATCCCTGTAAAAATGGTTAGTACTTCTGAAATAAAAGTGTCCGTTGTTGTACCACAGGATGATATGATCCAAGCAGCTAATGCTCTCCATGATGAGTTTAATTTAGAGCAAGCACTTTACATATAATAATAGAAGAAACAGCATTTTATGTAATTGACCGAAATAAAAGGAAGAAAAAAGAAGGATTGTCATCCCATTCTTTAATGGGAAACAATCCTTTTTAATTATTCTGAGGGAATGGTATTCATAATACGTTCTTTAACGTCCCATTTGACTGTAAACATGACGTATTGTTGCTTTTCCCGTTTTTCATTATAGCATTCTGTCAGATAGCCTTTAGCTAGTTGAATTTGCTCTGCTATAAATCCTGCTTCAAGTTTAAAGCTGCGCTGCTTTATTTGAAGAATTTCAGGGTCATTTGTCAACTGGAAAATACGTCCATCTTTTGATTCCTTTATGAGTTCTAATGTACCCCAGCAGGCATCTGCGAAAAATGCGATAAGTTCATCTTGACTTTTACATGGGAACTTTCGAGCAAGCTCTTTACCTGCCCAATAAAGGACGTCATCTTCATGTTTACCGAGTATAGAAGATAGAATATGATCACGAATGATCTCATAGCCAAATGATGAGATTGTAGGAGATGGAGTGTTTAACATTGTTATCCTTCTTTCTTAGAATTTTCTTAAAATTTAACGGTAATAAAGTAATGATAGATTTTTCGAGAAAAAACGACGCATCATGTACTAGATTAGTTCTTTAATAAGCTCTATGAAAAACTCCGAGTTGCCTTGACGCTCGTAGCTCTTGAGAGTACAATAAACATGTCATAATATTGTACCATGATGAAATACACAGTCAATGAAGTATCATTTACAAAATGATGACTTCTTTTGTTGTGCTATTTTAAGTACTAAGGGGGGTAACAGTCTTGTCGAAAGATCGAGAGTTTTTATGGCGTCGCTTACATTCTCTACTTGGGATCATTCCAGTAGGTCTGTTTTTAACGATGCACCTGTTCATTAACTTTACAGCAACAGGCGGGGCAGAAAGTTACAACGATGCTACCGCAGTAATGGAAAAGATTCCATTCCTTATCCTAGTTGAATGGATTGTCATCTATATTCCATTAATGTTCCACGCATTCTATGGTGTCTACATTGCATTCACTGCTACACCAAACACAGGACGTTTCAGCACGTACCGTAACTGGATGTTCTCTTTACAACGTTTTACTGGTGTATTCTTAGTGATATTTATTGCATGGCATATTTTCCAAACTCGTATTCAAAAAGCACTTGGCACACACGTTGATTACGACATGATGGCGAATATTGTTGCTAATCCATTCATGCTTGGATTCTACATTGTTGGTATTTTATCAGCAACTTTCCACTTATCTAACGGTTTATGGGCATTCCTAGTAAGCTGGGGTATTACACAATCTCCTCAGTCTCAAAAGATCGCTACTTACGTAACAAACATTCTTTTCGTAATTCTAAGTGTAGTTGGTGTGGCTGCTATTTTAGCTTTCGTATAATTCAATAGAAGCTACGATAGAGCACATGCAATCATTGCAATTTTTTAAGAGGAGTGAGAAATAATCATGGCGAAAAGCAAAATAATTGTTGTCGGCGGTGGTCTTGCCGGTCTGATGGCAACGATTAAAGCAGCTGAAGTTGGTACTGAAGTTGATTTATTCTCATTAGTTCCTGTAAAACGCTCACACTCTGTTTGTGCGCAAGGCGGAATTAATGGTGCGGTAAATACTAAAGGTGAAGGGGATTCTCCATGGATCCACTTTGATGATACAGTTTATGGTGGGGACTTCCTAGCGAACCAACCACCAGTTAAAGGTATGTGTGATGCAGCACCTGGCATTATCCACTTAATGGACCGTATGGGTGTTATGTTCAACCGTACACCAGAAGGACTTTTAGATTTCCGTCGTTTTGGTGGTACTTTAATGCACCGTACAGCTTTCTCTGGTGCAACAACAGGTCAACAATTACTATATGCGCTAGATGAGCAAGTTCGTTCTCATGAAGTAGCTGGTTTAGTAAATAAATATGAACACTGGGAATTCCTTGGTGTTATTATCGATGAAGACGGCGTTTGTCGTGGTATCGTAGCGCAAGATATGCGTACAGAAGAAATTAAATCATTCCGTGCAGACGCTGTTATTATGGCGACTGGTGGCCCTGGTATTATCTTCGGTAAAACAACAAACTCTGTTATTAACACAGGTTCTGCTGCTTCTATCGTTTATCAACAAGGTGCTTCATATGCGAATGGTGAATTCATTCAAATTCACCCAACAGCGATTCCTGGAGATGACAAAAACCGTCTAATGTCAGAATCAGCTCGTGGCGAAGGTGGTCGTATTTGGACTTATAAAGACGGTAAACCTTGGTACTTCTTAGAAGAGAAATACCCAGCTTATGGTAACTTAGTACCACGTGATATTGCGACACGTGAAATTTTCGACGTTTGTGTAAACCAAAAACTTGGTATCAATGGCGAAAACATGGTATACCTAGATCTTTCACATAAAGATCCACATGAATTGGACGTTAAACTTGGTGGTATCATCGAAATCTACGAAAAATTCGTAGGGGATGACCCACGTAAATTACCAATGAAAATTTTCCCAGCAGTTCACTATTCAATGGGTGGATTATGGGTTGACTACAATCAAATGACTGAAATTCCTGGTCTATTTGCAGCAGGTGAATGTGATTACTCTCAACATGGTGCAAACCGTCTTGGTGCAAACTCATTATTATCTGCTATCTACGGTGGTATGGTTGCAGGACCAAACGCAGTAGACTATGTAAAACACCTTAAAAAGCATGCTGAAGATCTTCCACAAGAGATTTACGATGCTCGTGTAAAAGAGGAACAAGCGAAATGGGATGCTATCATGAAAATGGAAGGCACAGAAAACGCTTACTTACTGCATAAAGAGCTTGGTGAAATGATGACTGCTACAATGACTGTAGTACGTTACAATGATCAGCTTGAAGATACATTGAAAAAACTTGATGAGCTTACTGAGCGTTGGAACAACATCAACATCAATGATACGCAAAAATGGAGCAATCAAGGCGCACACTTTACACGTCAGCTTAAAAATATGTTAGTGCTTGCAAAAGTAATGACAAAAGGTGCACTATTACGTAATGAATCTCGTGGTGCACACTATAAACCTGATTTCCCTAACCGTGATGATGAGAACTTCTTAAAAACAACAATGGCGAAGTTTGACCCAGCTACTGGTAATCCAATCATCACGTACCAAGAAGTCGACGTTTCATTAATCCCACCACGTAAACGCGACTACTCTGCGAAAGGAGACTAAAAGTTATGCAAATCGCAGCTAATACTGGAAGAATGGTCAAAGTGGAAATCTTACGTCAAGATACACAAGGCGGCAATAGCTACTGGCAAAAATTCCAAGTGCCTTACCGTCATGGTATGAACGTAATTTCAATTTTAATGGAAATTCAAAAAAATCCTGTTACTGAAGATGGTGTAAACACATCACCAGTATCATGGGATATGAACTGTTTAGAAGAAGTTTGTGGTGCATGTTCAATGGTGATCAATGGCCGTCCACGTCAATCATGTTCTACACTAGTAGACCAATTGACAGAGCCGATTAAATTGGAGCCAATGAAAACATTCCCTGTTATTCGTGACCTACAAGTTGACCGTGAACGTATGTTCAACGCACTTAAAAAAGTTAAAGCATGGGTACCAATCGATGGTACGTATGATTTAGGTGAAGGTCCACGTATGCCAGAAGGTAAACGTCAATGGGCTTATGAACTATCTAAATGTATGACTTGTGGTGTATGTATGGAAGCATGTCCAAACGTGTCTGAAAAAGCTTCATTCATCGGACCAGCTCCATTATCACAAGTACGTCTTTTCAACACTCACCCAACTGGTGCTATGATTAAAGATGAACGTTTAAATGCAATTATGGGTGATGGTGGCCTTGCAAACTGTGGTAACTCTCAAAACTGTGTTGCTGCATGTCCAAAAGGTATTCCTTTAACAACATCCATCGCTTCATTAAACCGTGCAACTACAGTGCAAATGTTCCGTAACTTCTTCGGTTCTGACCACTACGTAGACTAATATACGGACAAGCTGAACTCCCTTACACGAAGTGTAAGGGAGTTTTTTATAGTTATAGAAATGAAATTTATCAAGTTGTTTATTTACATTTTTTCTATGATAATATAGCATTTTCTTTTATAATGAATATATATTCATTTTGTTTGCCGTTGATTGATAAAAGACGTGCAATTACATGACAGGGGGTGGTATATCATGAAGGCAAATTATATCGATAATTTTCAAGAGTGGGAAAAGGGTTTTTCATTTTTTAGCGAGGTACGAGTGCGATTTTCAGAAACAGACATGTATGGTCATATGAACAATACGATTAGCTTTACATATTTTGAGCAAGCAAGAATTGATTACTTCAGACATTTAGGAATTTTAATGCCCCCAGTTGGAGAAGAGAATGTGAAATCTATACCTATTGTAGCCGATTTACAATGCGATTATGTAAAGCAGGTTTTCTTTGATGACGTACTACGAATCTATACAAAAATCGCGCAAGTTGGGAATTCGTCGATGGACATTCACTATCTAGCAAAAAATCAAAAGGACGAAATCTGTTTCACTGGTCGTGGAACAATTGTACAAATGGATCCTCGTACAGGTAAAAGTGTGCCGATTTCAGAGGAAGAAAAAACGAAATTCATTCAGTTGGCCATTCTGCCTCACTAGTTCAATATATAAGTATATGTAAATTTATTGAAATAGTAGGTTTTGCTTTTTACGTAAAATTTATGAATGTAACAATGTAATTTTCGAAATTTTTAAGGAAACATAGAATAATCATGCAAATAGCCGTCACCGCTTCCTGCCCCTTAACATAAGTTACAATACGTGCGGGGGAGGAGGGTGTAACTGAATGAATGGCTCTCATCATCGTTCTCTTTTAACAAACCGAGAACGTGAAATATTTGCGCTTTTATTAGCTGAAAAAACAACGAGAGATATTGCAGAGCAGCTTGGTATTAGTGAAAAAACAGTGCGAAATCACATTTCCAATACAATTCAAAAGCTAGGTGTAACGAATCGATCTCAGGCGTTAATTGAGCTGTTACGCTTGGAAGAATTTAAATTAGACTAATGGACACTTGCTATTTCGTGAAAAAAACGACAAAATAGAACTATTCAACGTATTTTTAGGAGTGAAATAGTTATATGTCGGATGAAGTAACAAAGCACTCACCTGAAACCGTTGCAACGGTTGAAAAGGAATTACGCTATATAGCGGCCATCGTGAAGCAAAAGGGAAGAGAAATTGTTTCCGATTATGCGATTACGCCGCCACAATTTGTTGCATTACAGTGGTTAGAAGAGCTTGGTGATATTACAATTGGCGAATTATCAAACCGTTTATATTTAGCTTTTAGCACGACAACAGATTTAGTGGACCGAATGGAGAAAAATGAATTAGTCAAGCGTGTGCGTGATGAAAATGATCGCCGTGTCGTTGTCGTTCATCTTCTCGAAAAGGGCGAACGTATCATTCAAGAAGTAATTGAAAAAAGACAGCAATATTTGCAAGAGATGCTTGTTGGTTTTAATGAACAAGAAGTCGCGCAATTATCAAGCTATTTAGAAAAACTACATGTACACATGAAACAGGATTGAGGCGGAAAGTATGAATGCCCCGATAGGCGTTATTGACTCAGGAGTAGGCGGTTTAACCGTAGCAAAAGAAATCATGAAGCGATTGCCAAACGAAACGATTTATTATATTGGCGATACAGCAAGGTGTCCGTATGGTCCAAGAAGTCGTCAGGAAGTACGGAATTTTACTTGGCAAATGGCAAAAGCACTCGAAAAAATGAATGTTAAGATGCTCGTTATAGCTTGTAATACAGCGACTGCAGTAGCACTCGAAAGTTTACAAAGAAATATGCCTTTTCCAGTACTAGGTGTTATCAATGCTGGCGCACGTGCAGCTGTAAAAAAAACGAAGCGACATGAAGTCGTTGTGCTTGCAACAGAAGGAACAATTAAAAGTGGGGCGTATGAAGAAGCCTTATTGTCACTCAATACGTCAACACATATTATTCCACTAGCTTGTCCCACATTCGTACCACTTGTAGAAAGTGGCGAATATAAAGGTGACTTTGCAAATAATTTAATAGCAGAAGGCTTAAAGCCGTTGAAAAATCGACAATTTGATACGGTTATTTTAGGGTGTACACATTATCCTATTTTACAAAAACAAATTGAAGCTGTTGTCGGAGAAGATGTGAATGTTTTATCTTCTGCGGAGGAAACAGCAAAGGATGTACAGGAAATGTTAGCGTATAATGGCACTTTAGCAAATGCAAATGCGGTGCCTGCTCATAGATTTTTTGCAACTGGTTCTGTCCCAATTTTCCGTTCGATTGCTGAGAATTGGTTAGAGCAAGGTACTCTCGACATAAAACGTATCACATTAAAATAAAAAATCAGCTTAGCAACAGGCTAGGCTGATTTTTGCCGTTTTCAGCATTGTACATAAGCCACCGAGTACTTTTTTGATGGCACAAATTATGATAAGATGAGGGCGCGAAAGTTTTTAGGAGGAACGAAATATATGACAAGATATGATGGTAGAAATGCAGATGGGCTACGACCTGTGAAAATAGATAGTGAGTATCTATTACACCCTGAAGGCTCCGTATTAATTCAAGTAGGCAATACAAAAGTAATTTGCACCGCAACGATTGAAGACAAGGTACCTGGTTTTCTACGTGGGCAAGGTAAAGGGTGGATTACAGCCGAGTATTCCATGTTGCCTCGTGCAACCGCTCAACGGACACCACGTGAATCCTCTCGTGGGAAAGTCAATGGTCGTACAATGGAGATTCAGCGCTTGATTGGGCGTGCATTGCGTGCTGTAGTCGATTTAGGGGCGCTAGGCGAACGTACTGTATGGATTGACTGTGATGTCATTCAAGCGGATGGCGGTACTCGTACAGCATCCATTACGGGAGCATTTGTTGCCATGACACAGGCCATTGCTAAATTTGCTGAAGAAAAGCCATTTGAAAAATTCCCAGTAATAGACTTTTTAGCAGCTACAAGTGTTGGGATCGTTGAAGAACAAGGCGCTATTCTTGATTTAAATTATGTAGAAGATGTGGCTGCAGCTGTTGATATGAACATTGTGATGACAGGCGCAGGACGATTTGTTGAATTACAAGGTACTGGTGAGGAAGCTACTTTTTCTCGTGAAGAACTAAATGAATTGTTAGCATTAGGTGAAAAAGGCATACAACAATTAGTTGAGCTTCAAAAAATAACGCTTGGTGAACTGGCACACAAAGTTGGAGGGAATCAATAATATGAAACAAGTAGTCATCGCCACAAAAAATAAAGGAAAAGCAAAAGATTTTGAAGCATTATTTGGACCACTTGGTTATGAAGTCGTAACAATGTTTGAAGTGGCACCAGATATGGAAATAGAAGAAACAGGAACAACATTCGAAGAAAATGCCATCTTAAAAGCAGAAGCATTGGCGAAGGAGCTTAATACCATTGTTATTGCAGATGACAGTGGTTTAGCAGTAGATGCATTAAATGGTGAGCCAGGTGTGTACTCCGCTCGCTATGCTGGTGACCATGACGATGAAGCAAACATGATTAAACTGTTAGAAAATTTACAAGGTGTCGAAGATGACAAACGTACAGCACGTTTTTGCTGCTGTATTGCAATTGCAGGACCTGATTTCGCAACAACAACGGTATTTGGTACATGTGAAGGCGTCATTGCCCATGAAAAGCGTGGAACGAATGGCTTTGGCTATGATCCAATCTTTTTTGTGCCAAGCTTAAATCGAATGATGGCTGAGCTTTCACCAGAGGAAAAGGGTTCTATTTCTCACCGAGGCAATGCAATTCGCAAGTTAAAGGAGCAATTACCGAATCTTATCAAATAAGAGGTGATATCCATGAAAATGCTTGTTATGAGCGATACACATGGTGACAGCCATGTCATCGAAAAGGTTAAAGGTTTTTATCCTGAAATAGATATTGTGGTTCATTGTGGAGATAGTGAACTTCCCTATTCACATGAGGCATTAGAAGGATTGAAAAAAGTACGTGGAAACTGTGATCGTGAGAAGGCTTTCCCTGAAGAAGAAATGTTCATGGTCCATGATGTAAAGATTTTTGTGACACACGGTCATTTATTCAATGTGAAAAATTCCATCTTATCATTATCCTATCGTGCTAAAGAAGTAGGTGCACAGATCGTTTGCTTTGGTCATTCACATATTCTTGGTGCCGAAATGATGGATGATATCCTATTTTTAAATCCAGGCAGCTTATTAAAACCACGTGGTCGTAAAGAGAAAAGCTTTGCTGTTGTGGAAATCAATGCGACATCTTTTAAAGTTGATTGCATGACAGATGATAATCAATGTATGGCTACATATACATTTGATCGACAATAATAGAGAAAATCCGCATAACTAGTAAAGTATGCGGATTTTTATTTGGGCTACTGATAATGGTAAAATTGCCTATGAATGATTCATGCTGAAATAGCAAAAATAAATCGTAAAGGCAATAAAGGAGAAAACATGAAAAAAACAATTGGCTGGCATTTTGATAATAGTTACCTTCAACTACCAAGTATTTTTTATTCCGACATATCGTTAAATCCTGTTCGTTCACCAAAATTGATCTTATTAAATGAATCAGTTGCAGCATCACTTGGGTTAGACATTCAGGCTTTAAAGAGTGAGGAAGCATTAGCCGTTTTAGCTGGTAATACAATCCCAGAAGGTGGCGAACCGATTGCACAGGCTTACGCAGGGCATCAATTTGGTCATTTTAATATGCTAGGTGATGGTAGGGCTCTATTATATGGGGAGCAAATCACACCTCAAAAGGAACGGTATGATATTGCTTTAAAAGGATCAGGTAGAACACCTTATTCTCGAGGTGGAGATGGGCGAGCCGCATTAGGTCCAATGCTAAGGGAGTATATTATTAGTGAAGCGATGTTTGCACTAGGGATCCCAACTTCACGTAGTCTAGCAGTAGTCACTACAGGTGAAATGATTATTCGAGAAACGGAACTACCAGGCGCTATTGTCACAAGAGTTGCAAGTAGTCATTTGCGGGTAGGGACATTTCAATATGCTGCGCAATGGGGGACAGATGAGGAGCTACAGCTTTTAGCTGATTATGCAATAGAACGACATTACTCAGCTAATATTGGCAATCAAAATCGTTATCTTTATTTGTTAAATGAAATCATAAAGAAACAAGCCTCCCTTATAGCAAAGTGGCAGTTAGTGGGCTTTATCCATGGCGTCATGAACACCGATAATATGACCATTAGCGGTGAAACCATTGATTATGGTCCTTGTGCATTCATGGACATCTATGATCCTGCGACTGTGTTTAGCTCGATTGATCACCAAGGACGCTATGCTTATGGAAATCAGCCCAATATCGGTGGCTGGAATTTAACGCGCTTAGCAGAGTCCTTACTACCTTTAATTGATGATGATCAAGAAAAAGCCATTCAACTGGCACAAGAAACGCTACAACAGTATCCAAAATTATATGTAGAAAATTGGTTGAAAGGAATGTGTGCAAAGCTAGGCATTTTTAATGAGGAGCAAGAAGACATCCAGCTTGTTGAAGAGCTTCTTCAGCTTATGCAGCAATATCAAGCAGATTATACGAATACCTTTATCGCCTTAACGTTTGAGCAATTGGAGGATTCCCCATTATTTAACGCACCAGCTTTTAAGGACTGGTATCACAAATGGCAAGCTCGATTAGCAAGACAGCAGCAAAACAAAGACATGTCACAACAATTAATGCGCCAACATAATCCAGCTGTTATTCCGCGTAACCACAGGGTAGAAGAAGCTTTGGAAGCGGCTGTAGAACAAGGCGATTATACTGTGATGGACAACCTACTAAAAGTCCTAGCTCAGCCTTATGCTCATGCGAAAGAACAACAAGAATACGCTTCATTACCTGAACACACTAATCAACCATATCGTACGTTTTGTGGCACATAAGTAAAAAACGAGAGTTATTTATTCTCTCGTTTTTTATTTGTATAAAGGCACTCTACCGTATTCAAACGCATATTCTATGTATGAATAAAAATAAAGGAGAATAGGGTCGGTGCATAAGTATTCAAAGGGTTGGTTTGTCAAAGTTTTACGTGCTCATGGAATAATGGTTCATCCTCAATTTAAAAGTCATTTAGGCTTATATAAAGAATCTGAATTACGAAACTTATATTATCGTTATGTCGAAATAGAGTCTGCTGAGCAAAATCAATAGACCGTTTGTTTGAAGAACTCCTTTCTAGGAAAAACTAGTGATTAGAAAGGAGTTTTACTATGTGGATGATGACTCAAACATGGAAAGATGTTCTATTTTTACATTGGCCGATAGCCCCTCAAGAACTTGAAAAACATGTACCTAAAGAACTGAAGCTCGATCTCTTTGAACAAAATGCCTGGCTTAGTGTTGTCCTTTTTAAAGTTTATCGACATCGGCTACGCTTTCTACCACCTCTTCCTGGGATGAATACCTATTTACAATTGAATGTCCGAACATATGTGGAGTATAACGGCATGAAAGGCATCTATTTTTTTCATTTAGATGTGACGAATTATTTCTTATCAAAAATTATGGCAATAGGTAGCTTGCCATATCGCCATTCCAACATCCTAGTAAAACAAAGAGGGAATCACTATTCATACACAAGCCATTACAAAGCATGTGACGAAAGATTGAGGGTTATTTATACAATAGGAGACAAGACCAATACTAATTTTGACCGATGGATTGTAGAGCGCTACCATTCATGGGCGAAATGGAAGGATACACTTTTTCGCATTGATATTCACCACTCCTCATGGGAATTAAAAAGAGCCAACGTAACGATTGAAAGCAATACATTAGCCTCTTTTATGAAGGGGAAACTTCAGGGCATGCAGCCTCGTGCTCATTATGCTAAAAACAAAACAGCGAGAGTTTTTCCTCCAGCAGTTGAGCATAAAATGATCATAAATCCATCAAGATTTTTGCATTAAAAGAGGTAACAAAATTGCATAACGATGGCGCTGGCTATCATATCTGACATCGCAAGTGCCTCTGCTTCAATTTCATCAAATACCTCTACATCAGCCTGATAATCTTTTTGTATCATCGTGACAGCTTCATTTTTCGTTAAAGCTAAATGTGTATAAAACATTTTTTGTACGGCCTCTCTACTTAGGTATGGATTTATTGTATGCAAAAAGAAAGCAATATCATCTGCATTACGATACCATTCCCTCTCTTTAGCTTCCGCTGTGGTAGCGTCACCTTTCGCAGCAGCTGTCACTAATTGAGCCGCAATTACCAGATGCTCTTTAATTAAAGCTGCATAACGATCCGCCACGGAGTCACCATAAAAGGGGCGTAAACAATTCCCTAAATCGGTTGCATTACGTAGCAAACGCTGCTGCACAAAGGGTAAATCAGGCAAATTAAACACAATGCTAATAATAGTCATCCGTGTCCAATTCACATGCTCCATCCAAAGTAAGCGGTTCATAGCCATAAAGTCTGCTTCGCCTTTACTAATACAGCGTCGGTAATCATTTGACTGTAAAAAGTGACGAATCGGAGCCGTATACTGCGTATAGGGGGCATGATACAGCTGGCTTAATGAAAAACCATTTGAATAGGGGTACAAGGCTTCACTCCTTCTTGTTCTTTCTCCTACAGTAGCATACTCTAAGGAATCTCGGAGTATGAAGAACAAGAAAGAAAAGAAGAGACGACAAAATTACGCTTCATACATCATTTTCTTCGTCATGCCACCATCAACTGTAAGATTAATACCTGTCACAAAGTTATTGATCGGGTTTGTTAAATAGAGATAAGCCTGTGCAATATCTTCAGGCAGACCAACCCTTCCTGACAAATGCTGCGCATGATCGATTGGCCGTAGTGCCTCGTAATCACCTGTTTCAATCCACCCAGGTGAAATACAATTCACTGTAATTTGATCTGGCCCTAAAGATCGCGCTAAAGCATGTGTTAACGCTATGATACCACCCTTTGTAGCCGCATAAGCTTCTGTATGAGGCTCTGACATTTCAGCTCGCGTTGAGGCCAGCGAAACAATGGAACCACCCTTTGCATTATGCCGCATCACTTTTGCAGCCTCTCTGGCACAAAAAAAGGTACCCGTTAAATTCGTCTGCAACAAATCCTGCCACTCATCAAACGTCACCTCATAGGGAGATTGATGCTGGAACTTCCCAGCATTATTAATTAAAATATGAATGGTTCCATATTGCTCAACAGCTCGCTGCATCAAATGAATAATATCCTGTTCCTTTGTCACATCCGTTGGAACAAATAATGCAGAGTAGCCTTGAGCAAGCATATCCTGTTCTAACTGTTGACCTAAGCCTGCCTTCAAATCAGCAATCACCACTTTTGCACCTTGTTGTGCATATGCAAGCGTAATACCCTTACCAATCCCTTGTGCACCACCTGTGACAATAACGACTAAATCTTTAAACATCCACAAACCTCCTACTTTTTTATCGCCAAAGTGTAGCAAATATTTTGCTATCCGTCCTGTTAAGAGGGTGAAGAAATGGTATAATGGATGCTGTAGCAACATATGATAAAAAATATGAGGCAAACCTTGCCTGCATAGTAAAATTAATGTTGACATTATGCTATAAAGTACATATAATAAATATTGTCCTTCCTATGGAATACATAAGAAACGACATCATGTCTCAGTAGCTCAGCTGGATAGAGCAACGGCCTTCTAAGCCGTCGGTCGGGGGTTCGAATCCCTCCTGGGACGTCGAAGGGTTCAGATTGATGAAGTTTGAACCTAAGTAAAAGCGCTTCAAATCCTTATGATATAAGGGTTTGGGGCGTTTTTTCTGTTTTTTTGGGGTTACGTTAGAAAACATTAGGAAAAGGTGTGGTTTATACACCTCTCTACACAAATTATACACACGATTTTTATACGTTAAATAAACGTTCAAAAATGCCTGTAGTTTGCTTTGAATCCTTTTCACGTAGCTCTTTCATGAGGTGTGCATATGTAGAGGTAGTGATGTCTAATGAAGCGTGACCAAGCCGCTCTGATACATAAAGCAAACTAATGCCTTTATACAAAAGTATACTCGCATGTGTATGTCGTAAGCCATGCGCGGTAATAATTGGTGTGATTTTTAGATTACGCAAGCATCGTCGTAACACATCATTTAACCGATCATTCGTTACAACCTGAATAGGAGAGTCAGCGTGATAGAACACTAGTTGATTCCCTTGTTATTCTTTACTTTAAGTATCAATTCTTTCAAAATCGTTAATGTTAGTTTATCAACGTTAATTCTTCGCTCGCTGGCTTCATTTTTAAGCGGTCCAAATCCACCACCTTCTTTATAATTCCACTGCTGCACAATCGCAATTTTACCAGCCTTTAAATCAACATTATCAATGGTTAATCCTACAAGCTCTCCAAATCGTAAACCCGTACTCAAGCTAACGATTAACATGGGATATTCCAAACACTCATAACGATGATCAGCTAAATATTTGAGTAGTTTCTGACTTGCCTTATAGTCTAGAAACTTCTCCGAAGACTTTTTACTCGCAAAACCGGTAATCGTTACTTTACGAGTAAAATCAGTTTTAATGAGACCTTCATCAATCGCTTCTTTAACACAAGTTCGAATAAAGCCGTTTATTTTACGGTTTGTTGTTTTCGCGAACTGCATCCCCATATCATTTAAAAATTGTTGATACTCACGCTTCGTAATATCTTGTATAGCGCGATTATTGAAATAGGTTACGAGCTTGTTGTGCGTAGCTTTGTACGAATTAAGCGTGATGTTTGATATATCCGTTTTAAACGTTTCATACCAGCTTTTAAAATACTTCTCTAGCGGGTAGTTCTTTACAGGATTTAAAACGCCATTTACCAAATCTAACTCGACTTGCAACGCAGCTTCCATTGCCTCCTTCTTTGTTTTAAAACCTCCTTTACGTATTGGTTTCTGTTTACCATCGACTACACGACTGATGTTATATTGCCAAGTGCTACCGCGTTTCGTGTAACTTGCCATATTGTGCCTCCTTTTTATAGGTATGAGATTACTTTAGCATAGGGTGAATTAGTTGTTAAATTAGAGTTTGAAGTTATATTAATATGAAGGAATATAATGTAAAATTAAAATGATTTGAAAAAGTTTTTTCTAGGCTAGATATAAATTAGGAGGGATTTCATGTATATCTGGGGTTATCAACCACATTTTCAATCTTCATTAAAAGTGTTGGTTGAAGATATTTTTAAAAATATTAATAAAGATTTAAATCCGGAGATTTCAATTGTTGGAATTTGGAATAAGGAAGTTTATAAGAACAATCCGCATAATATTGAGGTAATATTCAAAGATACAACTTTTAAAGAATCTGATTTTAAAGATATTATAGATAATGCTTATTTAAAGTATACAGAGATTAGTAAAGGAATATTAATTAGTCATCCTATTGCTGAAGAAAGATGGCATAAAAATCAATTACTAATATCCAAATCACAACAAATGGAAGAAAATCTAAATCAAATATATACTGAAAATCAATTCTTTGTAGCAAAACCAGTTGAAATAAACGGTTATTTAGTATTTATTGTTTTGCAGCTAGATAAGAATGGGTTAAGTAAGATTCCTAAATTAACAAAAGAAAATAGTGATAGATTCAAATTGTATAGATCATATTTAGAAGCTACAATTGAAGAGTTTTTAAGTACAAGTTCAGAAGTATTAAATTTACCTGATATTGGTCAAGATAGAGTTCTAAGAAGAACAGCTGAAGAATTTATAAAAGGGGGAGCAAAATGGTTTTTAGAAAATTTATTATTTCAATTTAAAGGTAGCTTTAATTTGTATGAATCTTTTAATATTATTTCAGCACAATATTATGAGGGGGCAGAGGCTAAAGGTGGAATACTAATTGGAAAAGCAGATAATGAATATATAAATAAATTAATTGAATTTAAAGAGCCGATTTATTTGAGGCAACATCGTACTATAAGAAAGCTCTTAGAAATGACTAATGAGGAAGTTTATTTGTTATCAGATGGTGAAACAGTATATGGATTAGGACAGTTATCAAACTATGATAAAGCAACAGAAAGTGTTTTCGTTATTAAATTTAGAAAGCATTATTTGTGGCAATTAGTACATAAGGATGAAGTTTTGATGGAGGTAGAGTATAGTAATCCAAAAATACCGATTGAAAAAATAGATTATGAGCAATTTAAAGATATTTTTTTTAGGGTTTTTAAAGACGTTAGTGATGATAACATTCAAACAGTCTGGTCGACTATTATAAGTGCGTCTAAACAAAAACATGGAACAATGGTTGTTATTTCGAGTAAGGCTAAAGAAGAATCAGAGAGATTAGGGAATCAATGTCTAAAAATAAGTGGGACGATAATAGATTCTAAACTAATAGAATATGTAACTTCGATTGATGGTGCTATATTAATTGAGCCGAATGGTGAATGTGTTGCATTAGGTGTTATATTAGACGGTGTAGCATCAGAGAATGGAGATATGTCGAGAGGTGCAAGATACAACTCAGCAATAAGATATTTAGAAGCTCAGCAAAGTGATTGTTTAATAGTGGTAATTTCAGAAGATGGATATATCAATCTTATTCCCAATTTAAAACCTCGAATTTCTAGAGAAAAAATAGATATGTTAATAGATATATTAAGGGAATTGAATAATCAAGAATCAGTTGATATAAAATGTTTTAATTCAACGATGTTTGAATTAAAAGCGTTAAATTTCTATCTTTTAGAAGAAGACTGTATTGAAATAAACGATATATTTCCAAAGATTCAAGAAAAAATGAAAACAAATATAAAAATAGTACATGAAAAATTCCAAGCGGATTACAATATGAATGAGTCATATTATTTATAACATAATTAGATAAATAAAAATAATTGAGTATCAGTATATGAAAATGATCTCTTAAAGAATAATAAATCTTTTAGAGATCATTTTGTTTGAATAGATTTAATTAGTATTCAAAAAGTTAATAATTAATCGAGTTTAATTTTATAAACTCATATTTGAAAAGTAATTCATCTAAATGCACGTAATGCACGTAATACTTCTCAGTTGTCTCATAACTCTCGTGACCTAATAAATACTGAATAGCTTCTTTAGAGATTTTAAGTTTTACAAGGTTAGTTGCATAGCTATGTCGAAGTTTATGACAGGTTAAGCGTGGAATTTTTAATTCGTATAGTAACATGTCCAGTTTATTGTTAAATGCGGTGTTGCTTAACACCTTGGCTTTGCAATTAGGTTTATAGAATAAGCGGCTGTCATCATTTTTAACATACTCCGAAGAGGTCTTATATTCTTTAAGTAGCTCAATTAGCTGGTTAGACAGCGGTAAATATCGTTCCTTAATATCACCTTCATATTTATAGCCATCTGGATCTTTTAGACCTGTAAAACCACTTCCGTTGACGTAATCCCACTGACGATGAACATATAACTGTCCTTTTTCAAAATCAATATCGTCCCAGCAGATTGCGCATAGTTCACCAAATCGTACACCCGTTAAAATCGCTAACAATACCATTAATTTATACTGTAAATCAATTTGAGCGTTATACACGAAGCGAATGAAACGATCATACTCATCAGCATTTAAATACTTCTTAGTTTCTTTAGATTTTTCACCGACGATTGCAGCATCGGTTGTGAAATTTAGAAAGACTAATTGTCGCTCAAATGCTGATTTCACAAATTGTCGAATATGCTTATGCATTTTATGATTAGTTGCTTTATTTAAGTAGCTAAAAGATGCTAAAAAGTCTTCGTACATTTCGAGAGTGATATCTTTTAATAATGTGTCATCAAAGTATTTCTCTATTTTATTCTTCGTATTTACATAAGATTGAATCGTTTTAGGATTTAAGTTCATCTTCGTTTTATTCATCCATTTCTCAAATTCTTGATGGAATGTTTGATGTACATAACCAGCCTTCAATAATTTTCGCTGCATTTTTTCTAAAGCTAACTTCCTTTCAATTTCTTTTGCAATAGTGGTTGCTTCTTTTTTCGTCTTGAAGCCTCCCATCCGGATTGCAGGCTTTGGGTAATTGCTAACTGAAAATCCATAAGAAGTTACAATACCTTTATTATTTTTTCTTGCAATGATACTAACCATTTAAAACCCTCCGTTATTTAAAAATATCTTTAAAATTATCTTCTAAAAATTGAGCCATTTTTTTCGCTTGAAAAGCCCAAGTTTCACCTCGATTTTGTGGGTAATATACGAAGCCATTTAATTTTGAATCCAACTTTTTTCGAAAGTGAGCTTTATATAAAATATGCTCTTTAATCCATTCGCTCTTTTTATTAATCCGCTTCTCTAAATCTGCCATAGTCCAATACACACCTTCTACCTGCAATTCTTTCAACTGATCGTATTCTACCTTTGTAATTAAAATCGAATCAGATGGAATTGAAATAGTTAAGTTCACTGTCATTTGCTGCATAGTTACGCTCCTAAAATTTATATAAGTTTAGAATCTTAAAAGATTTGAAATATGATAGCCGATGATTTCGTATATTTTAATAGCAATTTTATATTTTTTTTAATAATTATTTATTGCCTAATAATGCTGAATTAGCTAGTAGGTATGCTGTAATAGTGGATTTCATCTAATGTTCTTGTGCGTGTCAATTACGAGGCACAAGTGACACGCACAATGAAGAGTAGAGTATGTGGCTAATTAATCGAATAAATGTTTAAGGGAAATATCGTTTAATCATCGTCACAAAATAGTATTCATAAAAGAGTAACCCTTGATAAATCAAGGCCTATAGATTGTGCGGCACAATTGTAAAAGAAACTGATTTGAATTAATCCGTTTGTGCGTATTGATACGCATAATTGCGCAGCATAATTAAACCGCACAAATAAAGTATGAATGTAATAGTAAGTATGTCAGATGTGAAATATAGATTATGTTTATTTTGTTGTAACATATTGATGAGGTTAGAAATAGTACTAACATAGCTTTAACTTAACCAGCATAAAGGTTTTAGCTAGTACAAGGTCGAATACTAATTCGTACTAATTTACCTAACTTGATTTCACAGCATTTTATAAACTGTAATTAAGTTGATTTTAAGCCATAGGGGCAGCACATTTAATGTGCCAGTAAAAATAGTATTGAGGCTAGATTTATCAATGGTTTTGATAAGTATGGAAGTTGAATTTGAAGCTGACTAATTAAATCTTTAGTAAATAAAATAGGTATAGTACTATATATGGCATCATAATTGATACTATAAGTAGTACCGATAGTGATAACATAATAGATTTTGATTTTTCCGGGATTTAAAAATCCAACGAAAACGTTGAGGCTGTAAGAAAAGTTAAAGTACCGTATGTGATACCGATAGTGGTACAACTATTGATACTTTATAAAGAACTATAGTTAAAATACTAAAAAAATTATAATTTCAGCAATCAATTTTTATATGTGATATCACTAGTGATGCCAAAGGAATTTCAAAAGTAATTGAAATTAAATTCCGATACCACTCTTAAAATCCTCTGACTTACCTTGTAGAATATTTAAAAGAATTTACAAGGAGTTTATTGAATGAAAATAATAAATGTAATAGAGGAATTAACATCAAGGATTCCTCGGTTTCCTTGATGTTTTTTATTTTAATCAGCTCTATCTCAAATAATGGCTGTGTTCGTATAAGTTGTATTGCATTTAGTGCTTGATTAATTGATTGATTTCTTTGATCGGTTTCAACAGATGCTAAAGGTAGCATTTCTAAGTCAAAATCCACTTCAAAATTATTAGTCGCTAATTTCAATGTAGGGAAATTAATTATTTTATTGTTATCGTTCATAATATCGCATCCTTTGTAAACTGATTAATTAATAACGTAATTACCAAATTTTTCTGATAAAATAATGTTATATGTTCTACTTATTTGTATTCTTATCGAAATCATATTCATAGTTCTAAGGGTACAAGATAATATTATCATTATACATAAATTTACATGTCTTTTCTTTGTAATTTAATTAATTTTTAGGTAAATATAAATGTTCTATTTTTAAGGGGCTGGGCAGAAGGGGAAATGATTTATTAGAGGGGTTAAATAACGTACAGAAGCAAGCTGTAGACAACAGGGGGATGGAAGAGTTATTGCTTTACCGTTTATCTAGTGGTAATAGTGATAAATTTCTAGGTATGTTTGTTGTGGTGAAAGATGCTTGAATTGACGTTCTAGGTGATACAATTGATCACAGTTATAAATGTATAATTTTAGGTAATAGCTAGTTTGAAGAAATTTTAATTTGTTGGAGGTGAATAGTACATGCAAGGAATTTGTTATTGGTGTGGTAAACCTGCAGTATCTATGGAACATGTACCACCTAAGTGTATGTTTCCGGAAGAAAAAGATATAAAAGATTTTTACAAAGATAATTATAGAAAAAATTTAATTAAAGTCCCTTCATGTGACTTACATAATATTGAAAAATCTAGTTTAGATGAATATTTAATGGCTACATTAACAAGTAAAGTTGGAAATAATAGTTTAGCTTTTATTCAAACAAAAACTAAAATAAATAGAACTCTCTCTAGAAATAAGCAGTTATTAAGTGTTAAACATAGCGGCGTGATAGAGGTTGGAAATTATAAGTTTCCTGTCTCTATGATTGAAACAGATAATCAGAAATTAACTTATGCGTTTGAAGCGATAGCTAGAGGTTTATATTTTTATCGAAACAATGAGACATACAAAGGAGAAATAAAAGTTATTTCGGAAATCTTCAATAATGAAGATTATCAAGAGGCTATGAACTTTACTAATAAGGCGATTAATATAATTGAAAACGAAGCCGTTAACTGGGGAACAAAAGTTTTAGGTGAAAATCAAAAAGTCTTCACATATCAATTTAGTCCAGTTGACGGGTTTAATTGTCAAACACTTAAATTATGCTTTTTTGAAGGAATCAAAGTTTATGTAATTTTAAATGGTATGTCCGAAAGAGATAGACTTAAATATAAAAAAAGCTTCCAATTTATTGAGGAGATTTTGTTTGATTAAAGTGAGGTTTTGAATAGATATAAGCATAGAGAGGTGTTCAGATTGAAAACAGCAAAAAACTCTATCATTGGTTACTCATATCAAAAGCTTGTTGCCTTTTATATATTAGTTCTTATGGATGTAGAGAGAGAAATTTTAGGGATAGAAATAGAGGCAGATGTGGAGCATAAATTTGACGATTTAGTAATCGTTAATAAGGATGGGACTAAAACGTTTTGCCAAATGAAAGATTTTAAAGCAATAAATATTTCTAATATTACTGTAAGTGATGGTATTGCAAAAATTAAATCCAATCCACATACAACGGCAGCTACTAAAAATATTATCTTTGTTAAGAAAATCGATATTGAGTGTAACTCTGAAATACTAGGTTTACCAAGTTATTCGATTGATAATGTCTATATAATTTCTTTATCTAGAGAAGAAATAAGAACAAAGGTGGAAAAACTATATGAAATAGATTTGCCGAGGATATCACTTATAGAATCATTTTTTGAAAAGAAATTTGATGAAAGAGAACTTGTAATTAGTCTTCAAGAGCTGCCTGTTTTACAAATTTATTCTAATCAATTAGTGGATCCTACTATTGAAGTTAGGGAATTTCATATTGCTAACCAAAAACCTTTATTAATTGAGGGAAAGCCTGGTATTGGTAAAAGTCACTTAGTTAATAATATAAATGTAAATGGAGAAAAAATAATCTATAGATTTTGGATATCTAATCAAGATTATGATTATCAAAATAGATTAAGATATGACAATTTCATAAGTGATTTAATAAAACGAATTTTTAAGAAACTAATTAATAAAGATATTGATGAAATTGTTTGTGAATTAAAAATTAATAATATAACGTTAATTATAGATGGGCTAGATCATGTCGAAAATTATAATCCATATGAATTAGAAAAATATATTCAATTTATAAATAGTGTGGAACTTGGTGGGGCTAAGGTGATTATACTTTCTAGACCATTAAAATATAGCGTAAATTGGGAAGTATATAGACTGCAAAATTGGAATTTTGAACAAACGAGTTTCTTTTTGAATGAGCAATATCATTTTTTTGATTATATGTTATCTAAAGAAATATTTCGAATAACTCAGGGTTATCCAATTTTGGTTAGGTTTGTAGCTGATTCGTATAAAATAAATAAAACGGTACCAGATTTACCCCAATTAGATACTGTTAATGAATATTATGATGTCATAACAAAGAAGTACAGTAATAAAGAGACTTTGGGATTGTTCCTAACATCTAATTCGTATTTTATGAGGTCAGAGATAAATACTTTATTAGGGCCTTTTTCTATGTTTATTAATCAGATAATAGATGAGCATCCTTATTTATTTGAAATCAAGTTGAATAGAATCTCCTTATTACATGATAGTTTGAATACTTATTTAAGAATATCTTTATCTGGAAATGCTAATGTCGAGCAAGTTATAGATGATATTAAAAATAAGGTATATGAATCTATTATGTCGGGGGAAAAACAATTTATTAGCAGATATTTACATTTCTCTTTTGGTAGAAATGAACAATTAGAGATTACAAGAAAATATGCAGATATTAATTTCTTTGAAAAATGGTTTAAAGGAACAGTTGATATAGAAGCGATTCAGGAGTTTTACAGTCAACTGAGATTTACACTTGAAAATATTTCTTCTAACGAATTAACAATAAATAATTATTATGATTTTAGTTTAATTGTGAATATTTTAGCTAGAGATCACATCTCTAATTTAAAAGAGTTTTTATATATTTATATTAATACTTTATTATTTAATGGGTATACTGAAGATGATATTACAAGTATCGGTTATCTTTTTGGAATGTTGTATTTTGTAAAAGAGGGAAACTACTCTTCGTTAGAAATGGTTGAAGCTAATAATCATTACAATACTACAAATTTTTATTTAGATATACAAAAAGAACTTGAGGCAGAAGATCGATATTTTGATATATTAGAGGCTTCGGTTGATTTTAATAACGCACACAGGTTATTACGTGAAAGTAGTGAATTAGAATTTAAAGATTTAATAGGAAAAATATTTGTAGCAATTTATATTAATGAGATTCCAATAAATTCAGAATTTGTACTTTGGAAGAAAAAAATACATGACTATATAGATAATAAAGAAGATATAACGGATTTTTTAAAGAAAATCTTTAGAGACTTTAGTCATCGGGAAATTTTCGCTCCGTCAGTAATGCAGTCTGTAAAAAATGAATTAAAGATATTAGGATTATTAGAAGAAGATAATGAATTTTTAAACCTTTCATTAGAAGAGTTTATTAACCATAACAAAGACAAAGATTCTTTTCAATTAATAGGTTATATAAAAGATTATTTAAGGTTGAACTTATTTTTGAAAAAATATATAGACGTAAACTCTATATATAAATTATTTACGAGTTATTATGCTAGGAAAGATTATACAGTCCATAATATTTGGAAACCCTTAATCTTGTTTCAACGAAAAGGATATTTGAAAATCGAAAAAAGTGTTGAAATAATTAAAGAATTCCAATCGAAATCAGAAAAAGGAATAAGGCATATTCTTGATTACTTTGTGGATAATTTAAATAATCAAGAGTTTAGTTATTTTATTCAAGAAATATATTCTAAGGATGAAGATTTAAAATTAGATATTTTTCAATTATCATCAGAAAAAATAAATATTCTAAGTTCTGATCTTGTTGGGAGAGAGTTTTTTGAAAGGCTAGGATACCATAACTATAGCAAAACTTTTAAATATCACGAATTGAAAAATTTATTGTATTCGAAGTATCGCAATGAAGTATGTAAATTACTAGAAAAATATCAATACAAAATATTGGTTCAAAGTGTTAGTTTCAATATTGAAGATTTCAAAGGGTTTGAAGAAATCTTTCAAATAATGAGCGAAGTAAATTCTAGTGACACAAATATCACTAGTAATTACGAAAAAGGTTATTTAACTATTCAAGATATACCATTTATAATTCAAGAAAATCTATCGCCAATAGAAATTGCAAGTCTACCAGATGGATATTATAGTGCTTTTAGTGAATTAGAATTATATCAACATTTCGAAAAAGAAGTCCTAACAGCTAATTTGCATGCCATCTTACAAGCAGCTGTATGTAGTAAGATTTATAGTATAGATATGCCTTCAAATTTATTTGAAATGATAGGAAATATTCCTGTTTTTTTAGATGAATTTGTTGTTATAGATGTAGAGATTGAAACCATATTTTCGAGCTTTCTGAAATTTATCAAAATATCAGGAGCTTTTAATTAGTAAGAATAAAAGTGTGCATTATATTGTATGGGATTGGATAGCCATTTCCATACATTCAAAATGCTGCCAGCTATTGCCTATTCTATATAATATATTTTTTAAAGGAGAGTTTTAAATGTATAAAATGTATGATACTAAGCTTGTAAATCTTCAATTAATTTATGGAGTAGCAGGAGCAAGGGAGAAATTTGAAGAGTTATGTAAGAGTCTAATTAAAAATAAATTCAAAGAAAGAGAAGTTAAAGGTGTCAGACCAAACCCAGGTGACGGAGGAATAGATATTATTGTGGGAAAATGGACTGATGAAAATGTTGATATATATCAGTGCAAATATTTTATAAATGGTATTGGAGAATCTCAAAAAAATAATATAAGAGATTCCTTTAAAAGAGTTCTAAAAACAGTTGAAGAAAATGGATCTAAAATAAATAAATGGCATTTGTGTGTTCCGATAGAATTAACAAATGAAGAAAGAAATTGGTTTGATAATTGGAAGGAAGAAAATGAAAAAGAAGATTTACAAATAGAGCTAATAGATGCTCATGATATTTCAATGGATTTAATGAAACCAGAACATTTTCATATTTATTGTGAATACTTTAAACAGGTCGTAACTAAACCTATAGTTGTTCCAACAATTATCTCCCTGTTTAGTGATTTTTCAGGTACAGTTACTTTTTCCAATTTAGGTGAAGAAAGTGCTTTTAATATTCAGGTTATATTAAGCAGAAAGAAAGGACATGAATTATTGGCTTATTCTGATATTAACTATCTAGGCCATCTAGGTAAAAATGATAAAATTGAAAATCTAAGAATAGGGGAATTGGCAAGAAATAAAAATTTGTTGGCTCCTAATGTAATAAGTGACGTTAAAGATAATATTAATGAAACATTAGAGATAGATATAAGATATATGAATAGTAGTGGTGTAATGTTGGCAACAAGGACTATTCTAAAAATAAATGAGATATTTACAGATAGGGTTATCCATCAAATTGAGACATATATTCAATAATGGACTCTTATAAATTAAAATGTAATAGCAATATTGTAACTTTCGTACATATTGTATAAATAGTATCCATGTGCAGTGTGATAGGTGTGTTAAGATACCAACTACAATAAAGTTGAAAATTATAGGGGAATGTACTAAATATGCTATTAATCTAACACATTGGTAGTTATAAGTATCTCCAAACATAAAAATACAAATTATTTCAAATACTTTATCAATCAGAAGGAGTTATTTGAAAAACAGTTTATACGACTTTAATAATTATACCAACAACATTAATATAATAAAGACTCCATACACAATCTCTACACACAAATTCTCTCAACCCTAATAAAGTCAACGTCCCAGCGAATATGTAAAAGTACTCCTGGGACGTCAAGCAAAGCCTTACAGCCACAACGGTTGTAAGCCTTTTTATTTTTATACATTGATGTATAAGTCTCTCGATAGTGCCTAAGAGGTGCCAAAATCAGTCATTTTCATCGAAAAGTTTATCAAAATGAGAACTAGCTCGTTGATCTGTTTCTTGTAAAGTGGTATTAAATGTGAAACAAGATTGCCCAGAGACAGTCCTGCTAAGAATGTTTTTAAAATAAACTAGAAAAGAAATTTTTCGTAGTGCTAACAATTGAATTAAAAGTAGAGGAAATGAAATTAATAGCAGCACTTATTGCATTTTTTACAGTTTCCACAACAGTAACAAAAACATTTAAAACTTTATCCATAATATCTTGTATAAAGGCACCGACTTTATCAGCAATAGTAAGGATTAGTGTTTGGGCTGAAGGATGCTCTTCACCAAAATCTATCAATGAATCGTAGTATTTATTGATCATGTCTTCAGATTTTTTTAAAGCTTCCTCTTTTTTCTTGCGCATATTTTCAAAAAAAGCTGTTTGATTTTTATCATTTTCTAATTGCTTAACATTTTCTTTTAAGTCTAATTCTTCCTGCACATAAAAATTATTAATGTTCTCCTGATATTCTTGTGTTAGTTTTTGTAATTCATCAGGTGCGTCTGATAATGAAGGAGCTTGAAGTCCAATGAATGCTGCTAAAGAAAATTCATTGGTTTGCTCTCCCGTATAAGCATCTCTCATTTGATTCATAATACTACTAAAATTTTTTACTGCTACTGTCATAATTATTCCTCCTAGTAATTTAATTTCTGAAACAACTATAGATTATCAATAAGAGGTTAAAATTAGGTTAAAAAACATAAATTTACTTTTTTGTTTTAATATATAATATACTGGCGATGAGATAAGTTAATTAAAATAATCTGTATTTAATAATAGTAGAAACACCACTCCATGATGGGTGGTCTCAATCTTTATATAGGGTTACATGATGTGGAGAAAATTAAAAAAGACCATCTCTAATAGAGTGGTCAAAAATACTAACTTGTCTTACATTATAATGAAGTTGACTTACCTTTTTTCTCATCCATAATAAGATCTTCTTCACGTTGTGGGCGTGGGGCTTCAGTATATTCTTTGCGTCCATTAGGTTTTTTTGGGTCTGCTCCACTAGCAAATGATTGTTTTGTTGGCTCGTCTGTAGCAAATTCTGTATTTTTTTTGTCTCGTTTCATGTCGACACCTCCTCAAGATATTATTTATCTTATCCAATAAAATATCCCTTGTTTATTTCTATTTCATCCTTAAAATTTCAGATCACCCCAAGACTATGTAAGGTAAATTTGGTAGGGAATTTCTGATGTTTGGTTTTTGCATAAAATAATTGATTTTTTAGAAAAAATGAATTTTTATGTTAAAATAAACCAAAGAAAACATTTTAGAAAAGTATCGGCGCTTTGATTGGAGGTTGAACAGGTGGATGAGAAGAAGAAGGGGAAATTACAAATCCTCGTAATAATTTTAATGATATTACTTTTGGTTGCAACGTTTGTTTTATTTTTCATAGGTAAATATATGTTGGCATTTATTTTATTTGGAATTTTTATGCTAATACTAAATTTTATTAGTAGCTGGAAAAACCTAGATAATGCAGATTACGTTTATAGGAAAATACACAAGAGTAACCAGAAGTGGTAATTACTAGATATTTAGCTTAGTTACTTGTGGTGCTTATTTGGATATCTGAAAAGAGCAAAGAAGGGATCCTCACTTTATATGAAGAAATAGTGAGTTATAATATTTTTTTCAACAACTACGGAGGTGCTTTTTTGCAAACATTTTTTAAATATAATTGGCTAGTTCGGGAAGATTGGTTTCGTTGGTGTGAAGAGTTGACTGAAGAAGAACTTTTGCAAAACCGAACTGGAGGAATGGGCAGTATATTACACACACTCTTCCATATCATTGATGTTGAATGGAGTTGGATTCGTCTATTACAGGGGAAAACAGACTTTCAGGAGAGCTTTGATGAATATAATAGCTTGGAAAAGGTTCGTAAATTGGAAGCTGCATTTCATTTAGACGTCGAAAGCTTTGTAAATCAATGGGATGACAGTATGGAAGAGCGTATTCTTCATATTCCATTAGCAAATGGTAGTATGGAGACCCATACATGGGGTGAAGTCATTCGTCATACCATTGCACATGAAATTCACCATATAGGACAATTATCAATTTGGGCAAGGGAAATGGGGAGAGCGCCTGTTTCTGCAAATCTAATCAGAAGAGGTCTTTCTTCATCATTGAAAGATTCAGTAGGTGCTCAAATAAATAAAGAAACGTTTAAATAGAATGAGAGACACTGTAGAAATATATATATGCTAGAAAAATGTTGCAATAAAATCCAATTGTTTATTAGCAAAAAGTGAATAGCGTACCAGAGTATCTTCCAATTCATTTGAATGGAAGATTTTTTGATGCCCAAATGAGAAAAATTGCGAGGCAGATTTCATAAAGGCATTTACTTAATACTTATAATACCCAGTAAATTTTAGTTAAACACTAATGTTTGCTGGGTATTTTTTGAACAATATTTAGGTTAATTAGAAATATTTATATGAAGAATAGCTAACAACTTGACAGAATTTTAAATGGGGAGTACTATACATTGGTCGCGAAAAAAGCTATTGTAACGTAACATTTTTTAAAGTGCCATACAGTACTTATCAGTTAAGTTCATATATATCTAGATTTTAATTTAATCAGTAAAAGGTAGGTGCAAAAATGAAAAATCTAGCAAATAAAAAAGATAACCTATTACAAAACTTTTTAGGAATTTATATAGTAGCAGTATTAATGTTATGGATTAAAACATACATCTCTCAACTATCACAATTTGACTTAGGTGTAGAAGGAATCATTCAACAATTCCTTTTACTAATAAATCCGCTGGGCTCAGCAATGCTATTTCTAGGATTTTCATTTTTATTTAAAGGAAAAAGAAAATACACATCACTCGTTGTTGTCTACACTTTGATGTCTATTGTTTTATATGCCAATATTGTCTATTACCGATTCTTTAGTGATTTCATTACATTACCTACACTTTCTCAAACGCAGAACTTTGGAGATTTAGGCGGCAGTGTTCTTTCTTTATTAAAGCCTTATGATATCTTGTTCTTTGTGGATGTAATGGTTATGTTTTATCTACGATTCTCTAAAAAAATCCAAAAAGATACCAAACGTTTTGGCTATAAAAAAGGAATGGCAATCATTGCCTTTGCATTAGCGGTATCAATTCTTAATTTAGGACTAGCTGAAACTAATCGTCCTCAACTATTAACACGAGGTTTTGATAGAAACTATATTGTGAAATATCTAGGGATGTATAACTATACGATTTATGACTCAGTTGAAACGATGAAAGCCTCTTCTCAGAGAGCTTTGGCAGATAGTAGTGATATTACTGAAGTAATTAACTATACAAAGTCAAACTACGCCAAACCGAATGCCCAATATTTTGGTGCAGCAAAGGGAATGAACGTTATCTATTTACATTTAGAATCATTCCAAAACTTTTTAATCGACTATAAATTAAATGGTGAAGAAGTAACACCATTTTTAAATTCATTAGCAAAAGATAAGAATACATTGTATTTTGATAATTTCTTCCATCAAACAGGTCAAGGGAAAACATCTGATGCAGAATTTATGCTTGAAAATTCTTTATTTGGATTACCACAAGGATCTGCTTATATTACAAAAGCACAAAATACGTATCAGGCAGCTCCTAGTATTTTAAAAGATTATGGTTATACATCAGCTGTATTCCATGGTAATAACGGAAGCTTCTGGAATAGAAATGTAATTTATAAATCATTTGGCTTCGATAAATTCTTCGATGCTAGTTACTATAACACAGGTACTTCAGAGGACATGGCTGAATATGGTTTGTTAGATAAACCATTCTTTGAACAATCTCAAAATCTTTTAAGCTCCTTACCACAACCTTTTTATACAAAATTAATTACGGTAGGGAATCACTATCCATATAAAATGAATCAAGATTTAGTGACAATTGATAAAGCCAATACGGGAGATGCAAGCGTTGATAATTATTTCCAAACAGCTCGTTATGCAGACGAAGCAATTCAACAGGTCTTCCAGCAATTAAAGGAATCAGGATTATATGATCATTCAATGATTGTTCTTTATGGTGACCATTACGGTATTTCCGATAATCATAATAAAGCGATGGAACAAGTCATTGGAAAAGAGATTACACCATATGAAAGTGCTAATTTACAACGTGTACCATTATTTATACATGTTCCAGGCATACAAGGTGGGACCAACCATAGCTATGGTGGCCAAACAGACCTACTGCCAACGTTATTGCATTTACTAGGAATTGATTCACAACAATTTGTTCAATTTGGTTCAGACTTATTATCAGAAGAGCATGATGAAATTGTACCATTTAGAAATGGCGATTTTGTCAGTCCTACTATTTATTCAATTAATGAAAAATATTATGATAATAAAACAGGCTTACCATTAGACGAAAGTCAATTAGAGGAAGCAAAGACGATTAAAAATGAAGTAGATCATAAATTGGCGTTATCTGATAGAGTCGTGAATGGTGACCTATTGAGATTCTATACGCCAACAGGTTATACGCCAGTTGATCCTTCTCAATATAATTACTCTCCTGATGAAAATGTAGAGTCTAAATAATTTAAGGCGGTTCAAGGAATTGTGTACGATATCAAAGTCTATAGGATATCATACCATTACCTTGAATTGCTTTTTTATTGGTCATTTTTGAATAAGTATGGCAATACCAAGATTTTATATTCTCCTTAAGGTTCAAATAGAAAATTGGACTAACGGAAAAAGCGATTCAAATCCTTTAATAGTAAGGGTTTGAATCGCTTTTATTAGTAAGGAGAGGAAAGAACAAACATGGTGGCACTCATCATCCTTACTTATTTCTTTTTAAAGAATAATTTAGATGAAAAAAGGAAAGAAATAGGTGTAAATTTGAGGAGTTGATCGGGATGGAGTTTTATAAAGACATAGTCATTTACTGTTATAGTTGTCGTAAAAAGACTGTGTTTACATGTAAAGATACACATGAAAAAAAGGGTGTCGATAGTCACTGTAGTGAATGTACAGGTATTTGGTTTGAATGGCAAAACCGAGCTGTCGAGAGAGAAATGGAGAAGTGGATTGCATATAATAAAGACTTAGTAAATAATATAAACCACTGATCTAGTTAAGCTGAATACACCTAAAAAGTGTAATTATCAAGTAAGTACGATGAGGCGTTGAAGTGCCATTTTCTTTTAAGAGAGTGGTTCTTTTTCTTTTGTTTAGACAAAAGCTCTAGCTAGAATAAACAAAATTACTATTTCTTTATCTCATTTGATAAAGAGAGGTGAATAATAGAATCATTGAATCTAAACTATGATTTGTCCGTATACATATTATTATGATAATTAGGGGGGCATCATGGACGTTTATAAAAAGATAGCAATTATCGGGGGAACAGGTAAAGCGGGGCGTTACATTGCTTCTAAAGCATTAGAGAAAGGGTATCACGTACGGATGCTTGTTAGAAACCCAGAAAAGTTAGTTTTCAGAGACAGTAGGATTGAGGTAATAGAAGGGAATGTACAAAATATCGAGGATCTTCAAAAGCTATTAAAAGATTGTCAAATCGTTATCATTACTTTTGGTCAACCAATGAAAGAAAAACAAATTTATAGTAAATTAACGGAAAATATATTGGGAGTCATGTCTGATTTACATATGGATCGTTATATTGGGGTAACGGGTGGATCCCTAACCATTGCTGGAGATACAAAGAGTATTATAAATAGAATGGGTGCAAAGATATTTGAAATTATTTATTCAAAAATGATGATGGATAAGAAAAAAGAATGGCATCTCCTTAGCCATAATCAAGTTATCAAATGGACACTAATTCGGCTTCCATTTATAGTAGAGGGAAATGAAGTAGGGTTCATAAAGGAAAATCTTAGAAATATGCCAGGTACAAAAATAACAAATCGGGATATAGCTACATTCATCATTAACCAAATAGAAAATCAAAAGTATGTACAAAAAGCACCGTTTATCTCCAATTAATCTAATTTAAAGGAGAGGGAAGGGTCAGCGCCTCAACTAAATGACTTTATCCCTTTTGAATGCCCAACAAAATTTTCCTTTGCCTCAATCGTATTGGTACAAAAAATCAAATGACATCCTTTTGAGCAGTTTTTTAATTAAAACCTTCTCCAATAAACCTTCCAACGCCTCTCAACAACCAATAAATGATTCTAAATGGGAGGAAGAGTAATTCTGGTATCCAAATTAGTACGTCAAGAAATAAGTCAATTAATGAATATTGATCTTTACGTCTCTTATCTCTTCTCTTTTTGTTTTTCCTTCCTTGCAACCATTCTCTCACATTACTCGACCCCTTTTACAATGGCTTTTCTTAAGTAAGTATACGATTCATGGCTTTAGGTGGTTTCATTTTAAAAAAACTTTATGATGTAAAAACGGATATGGGGCGTAAATGGGAGTAAAAATGTTGGCTTATTATATTTCTTTAGCGATGTGTATTACCGCAAATGTGGGAAATAGAGAATTTAAAATTAAATAAGGTGAAAGACAAGCAGGTTTAAAAAAGGGTCACATAGGCTGGAAGTGACCCTCTTTGCTGTGGATGTATCGACATTAATGTGAGCTGCTATTAATGAAGATCATCCCTTTTTCATGTTTATCAATAAATATTAATATTCTTTTTGCACGAATGTTGCTCCGACAATAATCAGAAGAATGAATAGCACAACGATTAAAACGAATGTTGAACTATTGTTTTTGCCGCCATAGTCCATGCCACAACAACCCATACTATAACCGCCGCTATAGTCATTACCATAGCCTCCATAACAACAATTGAAATTACCCATGTTTCCAAAGTATCCCATCAAGATCTCTCCTTTCTTCAGTTTATTGTATGAATGCCGTTGAAAGAGAAAAGGGTATTCGTCTAATGAATCGTATTTAGGTAATTTTAAAGAGAATCTTGGGTGAAGGATGAGTATCACTAAACACTTGATAGGATGAAACTCAAAGGCGCTTGTTACAGCCTGATGTTTAGTTGTCAATCCAGTCCATAAGATAAAAAATCATTTTTTGATGCATGATGATGGAGCGGGTTTGAAACAGTAAGTCTATGTTTTTCCGTTTCTATTTTTAGCTACAATGTGTTGCGGAAAGGAATCATTTGTTTTTTTATTTAAATAATGTGAGAGTTTTCTTTCATTTGCTCGTTATTACTTGTAGAGAAGAAAGGAAAGGAGGTTTTCTAACTTCGTGTTTTCATTAATTAATCAGCTACAAAAAAAGGATGAACAAGCTTTAAGAGAAGTGATTAACAAATATGGAGGTTATGTTAAAGCCATTGTAGTGAAAGTGTTACAGCCCAATCAAACAGCTATTGAAGAATGTATCAACGATGTATTTCTAACCATTTGGCAAAAGAGTATTCAATTTACTGGCGATGAGATTGATTTTAAAAAATGGATTGGCGTTATTGCAAAATATAAAGCGATTGATACATATAGAAGCCTTCAAAATAAGCCTAAAACAGTCGAGTTACTTTCATCAATTTCAAATAGCAAGGATCTACCAGAAAGAATCGTCGAACAAAAAGTACAAAAAGAGCAACTATTTATCAGTATTTTAAATTTAAGTAAAAACGATCAGGAAATTTTTCTCTTGAAATACTACTTAGGATATTCCAACGGAGAAATCGCTGAGATATTTGGTCTATCTAAATCAGCTGTAGAAAATCGTTTATATCGAGGTAAGTTAAAGTTAACAGAAGAGCTGGGAGGTATCTAAATGAACGAAAAGGACTTCATCGAAATAGATATTGAAGAGATTGAACCAATTGAATTATCTGATTGGGAAAAGATTAATATTGAAAAAAGTGTTTTACGGTCATCTTCAACCAAGAAGTATGTATTTAAAAAATGGAAGTGGGTTAGTATTGTCGCCATGCTCACATTTATTTTTACTAGTAGCAGCATTTGGCTACCTGTAGTGGCTAATCGAGTACCAATTGTACAGCAACTATTAAATAGCAATGATAATCCCCAATTACAAGTATTTAGTGATAATGCATCAATCATCAATCAAATAGACGAAAGTAACGGAACCTCCATTGAATTAGCTGAGGCTTTTTTCGATGGAACGATTGTATCGGTTAGTTATGAAATGAAACACGAACAATCGATAGATGAACCCCCTCTATTTTGGAAGGGCGATTTAGAAGTCAACGGAAACAAGCTAGACGTACTTAGTCATCAAATCGTTAAAAAGAATGAGGCTACTTGGATTGGTATGTTTACAGCGAGAATTTCAGACAAAGTAATGGATGAAAAGGTAAATGTTCAATGGCGTCCTCAAGATTTTATAGGTATGGAAAATACGACTCTTGTAGAAGGAGCTTGGGATTTTCAGTTAGAACTTACACCAACCCGAGCCTATTCAAGAAAAGTAAATATACCATTTGGTAATGATCAATACCAGTTATTTTATAATCAAATAACAGAGGGAAAATATATAACCACTCTTTATTTTGAGGGAAATCTTGATTGGGAGACAGAATTTTTAATGGTAGACATAAAAGATAATCTTGGAAATGTATATGAAAATGTAGGAACAACAACTATTAAAAGCGGTTCTGGGCGAGTAAATGGTTATGTTGAGGTTTTTATACCTGATTCTACTATTCGAACGCTAATCATTACGCCAACTATAAGAATTGTTGATGAAAAAACATTAGAGCGGAAAGAGCTTGTTCCGCTCCCAAGTATTAATATTTCTCTAAAATGATATGGTCTGTTCCTACAACTTCTTTCCAAAGTGCTGAAGGAATCAATTCTTACCTTCAAAGATGGATGTAGTTGCAATGAATGATACAGGTCAGCATCTTTACCTTTAGCTCATATTACGCAGTATTCAGTCAAAATAAAGCTATTAATTGTAGCTAAATATCTTTTAAGCTATAAAATTTTTAATTCTTCCTTTTAGTACCAATCATCAAAAAGCCTAATAATAAATATAGAAGACTGGCCGAAATGGAGCTATACAACAGGAATGTAATAGAAGTTGGTGCCCAAACTTTAATAAATGTCCAATTTAAGCCGCCAAGTACTATGTTAGGCGTGATAAATAGTGCTGTCAGCATTGTCGCCACAAGTATAGTATGGGCAGATAATAACAATATTCTTTTGTAATTTAGATTTGCCATACTACGTTGTTTTTTATAAAGGTTGCGTATATTTTGAACGAATAGATAACAAAAAATAATGCTGATTGCGATGATGATAGCACATATGATTGTTACAATTTTATCTAGCTTTTGATAGCTGCTGATATGTTGCATGTCAATCGTTTTGCCCTCCCATAAATCCATGACACCTTGTCCAATCGCTGTTGTAGAGCTTGTATTCATATTGGCTAAAATAGCCACGCCGATTTGTTCGTCAGGTTGCAAAATGAAATACGAGGAAAAGGTTGGATTCTCACCAGCATGGTATATATATGACTTTGTGTCCTTTTTCACAACGGCCCAACCGTTTGCATAGTAAGTATTCGTATCAAAAGGCTCCACTGTTAGATCTGGAGTATGCGATTCTTGAATTAAATTGTTACTGATTGAATAGATATCACTGTTTCCTACCTGTAATTTTAACCATCTGGCTATATCATTAGCGTTACTGATGATATAACCAGCAGGGATGTTGCCACGATAGATAGGTGGTATGTATCGCTGCTCTCTCATTAGACCTATTTTATAGCCAGAAGCCATATGTGTGGAATGTACTTGGTGAATTCCTACAAAAGATTGATGCATACCAACAGGTTGTAAAATTTTCTGTTGAATATACTGATCGAATGGCTGTTTTGCAACTTGTTCAATGACGAGGCCTAAGACATCATAGTTGATGGTTGCATATTCAAAAGAACTCCCTGGTTGACGATTTAGTGATTGATCCAGCAGTGTTTTAACTGTTAATTCAAGGGCATTATCTGCTGTGCTTTCTGGAATTCGAGTAATGGAATTTGAGGGAATTCCGCTAGTATGAGACAATAGCTGCTGTATTGTCATGGCCTGATCCTCGCCATTATAGGATAATGTTAACCAAGGGATATACTTTCGGACATCATCTGATCGTTTTAACAAACCTTGTTTTTCTAATTGTAAAATAGCGAGTCCTGTAAATGCCTTAGACGTGGAGCCCAACTCAAAAAGAGTATCAGAGGTAACAGGCGTTTTTGTTTTCGTATCTGCAAAGCCAAAGCCCCGTTGATAGACGGTTTTCCCTTTATCAACAATAATTACTGAAATTCCTGGGATTTTACTAATGGTTTGCTGCTCCTTAATAAACTGATCAATTTTACTAATTGTATCATTTGATGCTGCGTGTCCAAATCCGGGTGTGAACGTAAAAAATAGTAACATTACTGTCATCATCACCGATTTCTTCATGAATAATGTCATGTTGTTTTTCTCCTTAGAACGTAATGTGCTTGTGACAACATGGTTTACTGTAACAAGAAAAATAAGGGTAAACCATCGATTAACATGACTATTTCCGGGATAACATGACAAAATTGTCACTTCAAAAAGGGCCACTCCTAAAACCAATAGGAGGGCCCTTAAAATTTTATTTAGTTTGTTTCTGGCTCTGGTGTAAAATCTTGACCGTTAAAAGTTAATTTAGATGGTGAGATGAGAATTTCTCTGTTCGCTTCGTAGTAAGGGTCTAAAATTTTATAAAAGGCTTCCCATTGCTCGCCAGCTTTTTCATCTTCACCCTTTTGTTCAAGGGCAACTGCTTCTTCATAGTGTTGTTTTAATTTTGCGTAATCCGCATTACTAATGCTGAATTCGATATCTGCCATATATTCCTCGAAGGGAACTGGTTTAAAGTGTGGGCGAAGTATTTCATAGAATTGATCCCATTTCTTCATGGACAATTCTTCGTCTTTATCTTTTTCAGCTTTTTGTGCCTCTTCATAGAGCGTTTTAAGTTTTGCAAGTTCCTCTTTTGTTAAATCGACGTTCATATCCGCCATATACTCTTCAAAAGTTAAAGGTGGATATAATTCTTGGTAATAAGGTTCAAGAATAGTGAAAATTTTATCAATGTTTGCTGATGCCTCATCCGTTTTATTTTCTTTTACATACTTAATCCAGTTACTATAAAGTGTTTTTAGCTGTTCTTTATCTTGTGCTTTGATAACAATATTTTTTTCAGCGAATGCAGCTTCATTAATAAATTCTTCAAAAGGCTCAGGTTGCCAATTTGCTAATTCGTAAGGTCTTGTGATGTTATCCATCGCCTGATAGATTCGTTCCATTTCCTCATAATTCTCTTCTTTTTCAGCCTTTTTCATGTCAGAAAAGAGTTTTTCTAGTTGGACTAATTCTTCCTTTGTCACTTCTTTAGGTAAGCTTTTTTTATAGACGGCAAAGGTAAAGAAGTCTGAGTAATCTTTCACAATACTACCCTCAACTAAAATTTCCTGCCCCTCTGCTAGCTTTAACTGCTCAATTTGCTTATCAGAGAACTTATGCAACCCAATGTAGTAGTTTTTTCCATCTGTTCCTTTAAGGGTAATGCTGCCACCATCAAAATATTTAATGGTACCTGTTATTTTTTGTTCTATTTGAATCGTTACATTATTAGTTGTTTCAACAGCTGTTGCACCAGCTTGAAGTGGTGTTAATACAGCCATCCCAAGTGTTAATGCTGAAGCTAATAGCCATGTTTTTTTAGCAGGTTTTTTCATTTTTATCAATTCTCCTTTAGGTTAACTTCTGTTACCAATTATTAGACGTTTTACCAATTGAAAAAGTTTTAACTTTTTGAAAAAAATTTTAAGAAATTAAAGAGTGGAGGATTCATGATAAGACTCACTGTTTTAGTATCTGTAGTCTTTGAAAAATAGCTATTATTTACAGCACAGACCATGCAAAGGGTTGATTATCGAAGCAAAGATTTTCAAGGATTAGTGCGCTTCCAGAGAAAATTCAAGGGCACGAACTAAGGCATTATGCTTATACTGTTTTAAGCTCTTTTTCTCCTAATTGAAGATTTTAGGAGAGACGCTGTCATTCTAATGTTTAAACTCATAAGATAACTTGCATCCGTTTAATCCAAGCTCTTCTACTGTTCATCCTGGAAATAGATTTTATAGAATTTGCGATTCGTTGCCTCATCATAGCCAACTTCAATTAATTCATCTATTTGGTCGATATGTTGAATATTTACTTGGATTTCAATATTGGAATCCAGTTTGATTTTACGTTTGTATTTCTTTTCAGCTTTTTCTAGCGCACTATCAGAAATGATAGTCTCATAGGGTTTGACCGAATTAATGATGATATCTTTTTGAGTAGTGTCCGCTTGCTCAAAAACAGTTTCAATATAATGATTCACTTGAAACTCCTCTTCATTTCTAAAGTAATCCAGTGTTTTATTCAAGAGCCCAAGTTTTTCTGTGCTTGTATAATTTTCTTCCTTTAAAATGAATTTTTTACATTCTGTTAATGCTAAATTGGTTTTATAATAATGTTCATCCGCTGCCTTAATTTTTAAAAATCGTTCTTGCCAATAAACAATATCTTCTTTACGTTTTGTTTTAATATACACGGCAGGAGATTGATCTGGTCCCATATCAACAATAATAGCCATATTATTAATTTTCTTAACGTTAATGCCATCCACGCCGTTCACGATCATTTGATTGTGTTCATTTTTCACATCTAAAAACATTTCTTTTTCATCAATTTTGACAATAGCGATAATCTTTTTAGCCTCATTTAATAGAAAACAATTTTCAAAAAGGCCAATAAACAGTTCTCCGCTTTTGATGTTAGGATGCTGTGACACACTATGTAAGTGTTTGGCAATATTTTGTGAGTGTTCTAGGAAGTTACTTCCCTGTTCGAAAATAGCTCTTGAATACGTAAAAACTTCATTGAGTGCAATATTGCTTTCATGGAAAAATTCATATTGCTGTTCCACATCAATTTTACTAAAAGCGAGCTGTGTAAAGGCTGCTTCTAACATGACCTCAGGTTGTGTAAAAACTTCTTCTCCTAAAATAAGCGTCTCACTCAAAAAATGCAGACTATATTGTGTTAATTTACTTTCACTGACTTCTAGCATAAATTTCACCTTCTAATTTTTCATAGTAGCTAGTATACCATAAGCTAAAGATTGCTTTTATAAGTACCAGTACTCATTTGAGGCTGGTTTTTTTATGGTCACCGAATGTTAGTGTCTTATTATGAAAGAATGTTGAGGATTGGAAGTTTAAAATACTGCTGCTTAGATAAAGATAAAAACATGTAGGGATACTCTGTACAAGTGTACTAAAGAGGGTGATCAATATGTGGGAAAAGATGATTTCCTACATGCCACATTGGCAAGTTTTTTTACAAGGCTTTTTAGCGTTTTTTATTCCATATTTAATTTATAAATTGTTCCATGTTTTTTTATTTGTTAATAAGAGCAATGGCAAAATTGAGATGAAAGAAAAAAGTGAACAAGGTGAGAGGGTACACATCCCTGTTCAAAAAACGTTAGAGCAATTTACAGGGGATTATAATAAAGATCTTTTACAAATGAGGAAAGAACTTGGCCATAATTGGGATATTCATTTTAGAGAATTTCAAATAGGAAATACGGATAATCGTGCAGCAATCGTTTTTCTTAAAGGATTATGCGATAAAGAATTAATTGACAAACATATTTTGAAATCATTAATGAATGGACATACAAGAAAGCCGTCTGTTTTAAGAGGTCATGAACTACAACAATCAATTAGAAATGAAATCCTACCAGTGAGCGATCTGCTAGAGGAATCGAAAGTCATGAAAGCTGTTGGCAAAGTATTAACTGGTTCCACTGTATTAATTGTGGATGGCATACAGAATGTATTTATCATTGGCACGGCACATGGCAAAACTCGAAATCTTGAGGAGCCTGTTTCTGAAGCAATGGTACGTGGACCAAGAGTGGGCTTCACAGAAAAATTAAGTGTGAACACCTCTTTATTAAGACAGCATGGTGAGAATCGAAATTTATCGATTATCGAGATGGAAGTAGGCGAACGTACGAAAAAAGAGTTGGTTTTAGCCTATATAGATGAAATTGTGCAGCCTAATCTTGTCAAAGAGGTGAAGGAACGAATTGAAACAATCCATTTGGATGATGTTGCTGAATCGGGATATATTGAGCAATTGATTGAGGATGATTATCTCAGCCCATTTTCGCAAGTGCAAAGTACCGAGCGTCCTGATCGGGTTATTGCTGCTTTACTAGAGGGACGAGTCGCAATTCTTTTAGATGGAACTCCCTTTGCATTAATTGTGCCAGTCACGTTTAATATGCTACTGCAATCACCAGAGGATTACTATGAACGTTGGTTATCGAGCTCACTTATTCGCTTGCTTCGCTATTTTGCTGCAGGCATCTCTTTATTTGGCCCATCCCTGTACATTGCTTTTGTATCGTTTCATCAAGGTTTAATTCCCACTAAACTAGCGCTGTCCATGATGGCAACAAGGCAGGGGGTACCGTTTCCAGCATTGATTGAAGCCCTCATTATGGAAGTCGCTATTGAGATATTACGAGAAGCAGGACTTCGTCTACCAAAGCCGATTGGTCCGACAATGGGGATCGTTGGAGGACTTGTTATTGGAGAAGCCGCCGTACAGGCAGGAATTGTTAGTCCAATCATGGTCATTGTGGTTGCATTAACAGCAATTTCCTCTTTTGCTATCCCTCAATATAATGCTGGTATCACGCTAAGAATGTTACGTTTTGTCGCGATGTTTTCCGCAGCTTTATTTGGACTATATGGCATCATTCTATTTTTCTTATTCCTTTGCAGTCATTTAGTAAAGCTAAAGAGCTTCGGTGTATCATATTTGAGCCCAACTATTCCGTATCGAGCAGGTGATTGGAAAGATTTTATGGTACGAATGCCGTTAAAGATGATGAAGCATCGTCCTAAATTGTTAAAGCCAAAAGATTCGGTCCGCAAAGGGGAATAAAAGAAAGGGAGCAAAACAGCCATGAACAGCAGTATGAAAGATAAAATAACGACGTCACAAGCAGTTGTTATTATTATTAACTATATTCTTGCCACTGGGATTCTTACTTTACCTCGTGCATCTGTTGAAAAAGTAAAAACGCCAGATGTTTGGATTAGTGTATTTTTAGGTGGTGTCGTTGCAATGATTGCAGGTGTAATCATTGTGAAGCTAAGCCAACAATACCCTGACAAAACATTTTATCAATATAATCAAGATATCATAGGGAAGTGGTTAGGCTGGTTTATAAGTGCGTGTGTAATTGCCTACTTTTTTACCATTTCTGCCTTTGAAGTTCGCATCATGGCTGAAGTAACTTCTCTCTTCTTATTAGAAGGAACCCCCACTTGGGCGATTATTTTGCCTTTTTTATGGGTTGGACTTTACTTAATAAGCGGTGGCATCAACACAATCGCTCGCTTATTTGAAATCATTTTTCCTATTACCTTTGTTATTTTTTTACTTGTGGCCTTTTTAAGTTTAGGGATTTTTGAAATCGATAATTTGAGACCAGTACTCGGTCTGGGCGTTGTTCCGATGTTAAAGGGAATAAAAACAGCGACACTAGCATTTTTAGGGCCTGAAATTATGCTACTACTTGTGGCATTTATGTACCCCTCAGATAAATCAAAAGCTGTAAAGGTTGTACTGGCGGGTATAGCCATACCCTTGCTCTTTTATGTCATCACGGTTGTGATGGTCATTGGTGCTCTATCCATTGAGGGTGTTTTAACAAGGACTTGGCCAACAATTGAATTAATGCGAAGTTTTGAAATCCCTGGTTTAATTTTTGAACGCTTTGAGTCATTTCTTCTTGTAATTTGGATTATGCAAATCTTTGCTACCTTTACGATTACTTATTATGCCGCTACTTTAGGATTAGCCCAACTGTTTAAGAAAAATATGCATCCCTTCTTATACGGGCTACTTCCGATTATTTACATTATTGCGATGACACCTAAAAATATTAACGATCTATTTACATTTGGAGATAAGATTGGTCATGCTGCATTAATTTTATTTGGTGTAGTACCGATAACCTTACTCCTTATTTCGAAATTGAAAGGAAAGAAAGCATGAAGCGAATACAGTGTTGTGTACGTTTACTTCTAGTTGCAACGGTAACCTTACTTCTTACTGGCTGTTGGAGTAGTAAAGAGATTGAGGATTTAGGCCTTATTGTAGGTACATCATTGGATTTAGAAACGGGTGATGTTTCCTCTGAAGAGCAACAAGATGCTAGGTATGCAAACAGACAGTTGCTAACAATTACCAATCAATTTGTTACGTCAGAGACTACGGTTTCTGGAACAAAAGAGGGAGCATTGCCAGAAAAAGCGTATAAAAATGTTTCTGAGACAGGTGATGCGGTGTTACCAACTTTACGAAATATGCTGTTAAAGGTTGATAAACGTTCCTTTGCTGAACATTCCAAAGTAATTATTATCGGTGAGGAATTAGCTAGTACTATCAATCTTCAACAAACGTTGGATTTTTTTCTAAGAGAATTAGAAATACGGCCGAGTGGACTGCTCTTTATTGCTCAGGATCAGGCAAGTCAGGCACTTGAAACAAATGAACCAACTAAAATTCCTGCCTTTCAATTAGTAGAAATGATGGAGGGACATGAAAGGACGACAAAAATTTTGCCTCCGATGACCGTAGCCAAACTAGAGGGGAAGCTGTATTCAGACTCTAGCTTTTTATTGCAAAATGTGAGTACGGAAAATGGAGAAGTAAAATTTGCAGGCGCTGCTATCATTGAAGGAAAAACCAAAAAGCTACGAGGATTTTTAAATGAGAGTGACCTAGAAGGAATTGCATGGATGTCTGGCGATGCGAAAGGTGGCCTAGTCAAAGGCTTTGATGAGGAGTCAGGAGCACCTATTGTGTATGAAATTATTTCAGCTAAAAGTAAAATTATTCCACATGTAAAAGGGGATCAAATCTCCTTTACGATAAAAATTCAATCAGAGGGAAGAATTGCTGAACATTGGGTTCTCTCCGATAAAGCATTTGACAATCAATTTTTGAAAAAAGCAGAGAAAGTATTTGAAAAAGAGATAGAGCGATTAGTGAGGAAGGCACTAGATAAAACGCAACATGAATTTCAAACAGATGTTTCTGGGTTTGGCAATAAACTAAGAATCGATTACCCGAAAGTATGGCAAAAAAGAAAAAAAGAATGGGATCAAACGTTTAGTGAGGTTCCTATTACATGTGAAGTGAAGGTTTCCATTAAGGATTATGGCACGTCGGGTGATTAACATTGTTAATCATCTTTTTTTCTGTCCATTTAGTCTATACTGAAATGAAAGGACATATAGTAGATATTCGAAAAGATGGGGGATAAAAGACATGCAATATACTATTCAATCAATCGCTACCGCTCGTAACAATCGGCAAATGTTAAAAGATGATCATTGGGGAGAGATTATTTCAACTATTGAACTTGCTGATCATATCCAAGAGGCGTCCTTAAAAGGAATAGAAGATTTTTCTCATCTAGAAATTATTTTTTATTTTGATAAGGTTACAGACGATCAAATTCAATATGAGGCAAGACATCCGAGAAATAATCATGATTATCCAGAGGTTGGCATTTTCGCACAAAGAGGTAAAAATAGACCCAATAAATTAGGAAGTACAATCGTTGCCTTGTTAGAGGTCAAATCAAGAGGATTAATCGTTCAAGGGCTAGACGCCATAGATGGCACACCTATACTAGATATAAAGCCTGTAATGAAAGAATTTTTACCTAAAGAGGATGTTAAACAGCCAGCGTGGTCAATAGATTTAATGAAGGCCTACTGGGCGTAATAAAATTGTTAAAGCGAAGACAATTGTGGGTTACTAAAAAAGGGGAGTAGCGTGCTCCCCTGATTTTTTAAAGAATGATTCCTTCTTGATAAAGAATGCTAATGGCATGAGAGCGATTTTTGGCACGCAATTTTTTGATAGCAGATTTTACATATTGTGTAATGGTTAATTCACTTAATTGCATAACATCTGCTATTTCCTTTGTACTATCTCCCTGCGCTACCTGTCTCATTACCTCTAATTCACGCTTGCTCAGAAAGCCCTCTTTTTTGCTATTTCTAGCTTGTATGATAAGCTGTCCAATCATGTTTCCAAAGGTGGTCATGTCATCTAACAGCTTATCATTTATATCGATTTCCTCTTCTAATTGAGTACTACAAATATAGCCAAAAACATATGACCCAATGAAAATAGGGACAATTAAAAACGTATTATTTTGCGAGGGAATAGAATATTTCATACTGATATTTTTTAAATAGTCCATTCCTGTGCAAAATTTAGCCTTCTTATCTTCAATAGCAGCATAAATAATAGGGAAGCTACGAATCTCCTCACGAATTTCATCGATATGACTACCACCCGATTCATTTAAAAAAATGATTCCTTCTGCTACAAAGCCTATTGGAGAATACCTCAATAAATAGGCATCCTTGATAGGAAAAGCATCTAAATATACCTGCAAAATGTGAATCAACAGCTCTTCATGGTTGGCATAACTTTGTACTGTGTCGAAACGTTTTTGAATGGTATAAAGATTGGACATGACCTATCCCCTTTTTTAAGTATATACTACGCTTAAAATAAGGAATTTTCAATATTTTCTGTAAGTTGTAGTATTTAAGCTAAGTAAAGCCGTATTTCTCTATTTCGGCGTAAGGAGGAGCAATAGGTGAGTAGTCAAACAATTAAAGAGGTGGATGCAGTTGTTCTAGGTGCTGGGTTTGCAGGTCTGTATATGCTACATCAGTTGAGGAGTAAAGGCTTTTCAACCATAGTATACGAGGCTGGAGATGGTGTGGGTGGTGTTTGGTATTGGAATCGTTATCCTGGTGCTAGATGTGATATTGAAAGCATCTATTATAACTACACATTTTCAAAAGAATTATATGAAGAATGGACTTGGACATCTAGATTTCCAGAGCAAGCAGAAATATTGCGCTACTTAAATTATGTAGCCGATCGTTTTCAATTGCGATCAGCTATCCAATTTAACACAAGAGTCACTGCAGCTCATTTTGATGAAAAACAACATAAATGGATGATTCATCTAAACGATGGGCAGTACATTTTAACAAGGTACTTTATTACAGGAATAGGTTGTCTATCTGCAGCAAATGTTCCTAACATCCAGGGGTTGCAACAATTTAACGGAAAATGGTATCACACAGGGCATTGGCCACATGAAAAGGTTGATTTTACTGGGAAGCGTGTAGGAATTATTGGGACAGGCTCAAGCGGGATTCAGGCAATACCTGTTATTGCAAAAGAAGCAGAGCAGTTAACGGTGTTTCAACGCACTCCACAATATACGATTCCCGCTCGTAACCATGCATATGAAGAGGACTTTATCAAAGAAACGAAGAAAAATTTTGAAGCGATAAAACGTTCCATGAGAAATTCGGTTTCAGGTACACCTTTTGCACAAAATCAGCAATCTGCAATGGAAGAACCTGATGATAAGAGGCAGGCGGTTTTTGAGAAAGCTTGGACACAAGGTGGCTTTGCCTTCTCAGCTACTTATCATGACTTGTTAACGAATGAACAGTCCAATGAAAAAGCGGCAGAATTTATTCGCTCCCAAATACGACAGATTGTGAAAGATCCTGTGGTTGCAGAAAAACTATGTCCTAAGTATATGTATGGCACGAAAAGACAGGTTTTAGATAGCGATTATTTTGAAACCTATAATAGGGAGAATGTTTTACTGGTTGATGTCAAAGAATCACCTATTCAAAAAATAACAGGAGAAGGTATTCAAACGGCGGATAACCATTTTGATTTAGAGATCATCATTTTTGCGACAGGCTATGATGGCATGACAGGGCCATTATTTAAGATTGATATCCGAGGAAGGAATGGCGTGTCATTAAAAGAGAAGTGGAAGGATGGGGCAGCTGTTCAAACCTATCTTGGACTCACAACAGCAGGTTTTCCTAATTTATTTATGATTACGGGACCAGAAAGCCCTTCTGTTCTCGTGAACATGCCGATTGCTATTGAGCAGCATGTCGAATGGATTGCCGAGTGCATGCATTATTTGCGTGAGCATGACATTGATCTTGTGGAACCAACAATAGAAGCAGAGGAAGCTTGGAGCACACATTGTCGAGATGTTGCTAATGCAACACTCTACGTCAAAGGTGATTCCTGGTATACGGGAGCCAATATTGAGGGCAAACCTCGAAGTTTTTTAATCTATCTAGGAGGATTTGATTATTACACAAAATATTGTAATGAGGTGGCTCAAAACAATTATGTAGGCTTTAAGTTAATGAAATTAAAATCAATATCATAGTTCGTGAGAGGGGAGCATATATCAATATGGAGCAACAAGTAGTCATTATTACAGGTGCTGGAAGTGGTATAGGAAGAGAGACTGCAAAATTGCTTGCCACTATGGGCAAAGCATTAGTTTTAGTGGATTTTGATGAAAAAAGTGGACAAGACACACTACATGCTGTTAAGGAATATCACCAACAAGCAATTTTTGTCCAAGCTGATGTTTCACAAAGCAATGATGTCAAAAAATATGTGGACGCTGCAAAAGAAACATTTGGCAGGATTGATGCTTTTATCAATAATGCAGGTGTTTTAAGCCCACCTACACTACTGGGAGATTTAGAAGAGGAAACGTTTGATAGAATAATCTCGGTCAATCTTAAAGGGGCGTTTCTCGGCTTAAAGTATGTATTAAAAGAAATGGAGCAACAGCAATCAGGTGTCATTGTGAATACATCCTCAGCAGCTGGTATACAGGGACAACCCTATCTAGGTGGTTATGCGGCAAGTAAGCATGGTGTAATTGGATTAACTAAAACGGCGGCCATGGAATATGGACCTAAAGGGATTCGAGTGAATGCAATTTGTCCCGGTGGCGTGAGGACAAACATGACAAAGGGATTGGCATCGAGTCCAGAAGAAAATGGACCATTACGTAGATTAGCAGACCCTACTGAAATCGCAAATGTAATCGCTTTCTTAATTTCGCAGGAAGCTTCTTATGTGAATGGTGCTGTCGTCCCAATTGATGGCGGTTTAACATCGTAAAAACATTTTAAATAAGAGAGGAAGGATTTTAATGGAACATCGTATTGATTCAGAACTAAAAGAAACGTTAGCAATTTTTCCCCCATTAGATTTGGATAATGTACAAGCTACAAGAGAAGGAATGGCAGCCGTTGCTGTACCAGCCCCAATTGAAGAGCACATCATAGTAGAAAATAAAGTCATTCAAGGGCCTGATGATAATCATTCTCTTCGTCTTCGTATTTATAAGTCAAAAGAGCAAAAGGAAATATACCCAGGCCTGCTATGGATTCATGGTGGAGGCTATGTCTTAGGAGCACCAGAGGGTGATGATGTGCTTTGTCAGCGTTTTGTCAATGAAGCGAATTGTGTTGTAGTATCTGTAGACTATCGACTTGCGCCTGAACATCCTTATCCAGCTCCGCTTGAAGATTGCTATACAGCGTTAAAATGGGTAGCAGATCATGCGGATGAATTAGGGATAGATCCTACCCGTTTAGGGATTGCTGGAGCAAGCGCTGGTGGTGGGCTAACAGCTGCACTTGCACTACTTACACGCGATCGAAATTATCCGAAGCTTAGTTTCCAAATGCCGCTCTATCCAATGATTGATGATCGCAATAATACCCCATCTTCATTAGAAATTACGGGACATATGATCTGGAACCACTCACTCAATCAAAAGGGATGGGAAATGTATTTGAATGGAGAAAATGGTAGCGACAATGTACCACCATATGCTGCCGCAGCTAGAGCGGATGATTTATCAGGTTTACCATTTACTTATACATGTGTTGGTCAACTTGATCCGTTTCGTGATGAGACTTTACAATATGTAACCAAGCTATGTCAGGCTGGAGTAGATGTTGAATTCCACTTATACCCAGGCTGCTATCATGGCTTTGAGAGTATTGTTCCTACAGCCGCAGTCAGTCAAAGAGCTGTCACAGAGTATGTAGAAGCTGCTAAATATGTGTTACATCGAAATATTTCAGTGCCTTTATAAAAAATTTATGAAAATCCCGAAACCATAATCTACTCAGGTTTCGGGATTTTTTAGTTCAGCAAAATGATCTTTTAGCTAGTTTGTAATATCGTCTTTTAGGTTAAACTTTTATCGAGTGAAAGGAGGAGAAGATAAATTGTTACAATTTGATTCAAAAATTGTTGGAAAAGAGATAGGATTTGGCTATTTACGAGATAAAATTGCCGATCGGGGTTTCACGATCGGCGGGAATTGGGAGTACTATAAAGGTAGCTTTGACTCGGTATTATGGAAAGAGGCAGGAGAAACTATTTATTTACGTGTCCCTTTTATCGTCACATCAGGAGAGCTTGATAATGAAGATGCTCAAATTCGTTTTCAAAAGCCATTTGTCATTAAGCATGTTGAGAATATTGGTCTAGATTATGATGAGGGCTCCTTACTAGATGCAACTGGTGCTAGTCAATTTCAAACTCCGCTTGATAAAGATGGATACATTCATGATAAAAGTAGATGGATTCAAGCAGGTGAACAAGCTGTGGAAGAAAAAGTACTACCATTTTTTATTCATTAGTTAGATAAATTTAAATAGCTGCTGCAAGAAATTATATGTCTTTTATCCTTATTATTTTGGGAACATATAATCAAAAATATAAATAGAATTGTCGTAAGAATTTTCCAACATTATAATGATATTAGCACGTACTACTATATGAGGTGAGTTTATGGATAAAATAGCTATAGATGATTTTCAGCATTCCTATCAGAAATTGCACCAAGAACGACTCATCCATCGTAAAGAAGCCTTTCTAGAGGTGTTAGAGAAAACAAGAACATTTGGTGAAATAATCCTGTTTGAAAGTATAAAAAGTAAAAGAGGCGTCTAGGTGGCGTCTCTTTCTATTTTTCATAAATGAGAGGATGATTAATCATGAGACGTTACATACCCTTAATACTGCTAACGATGATTCTATGTGTTGCTTGTACGTCAACGAAGGATAATAACGATAATAGGTTAGAAAGTGAGGGAAATCACGCTATAGATGCCATGAATTCCTCTATCGAAATAATAGCAGATCAATTGCAGACACCTTGGTCGATTCAAAAAAGTGGAGATGTCTTTTATATAGCAGAAAGGCCAGGAAGTATTGTAAAGATTGCGGAAGGGGGCGTTGATAGGCAGCAGATTATCCTGAAAAAGGAGCTATCAACTGCTCCAGAAGCTGGTATGTTGGGATTTGTGTTAGCACCTAATTTTCCTACTAGTCAAGTTGCCTATGCGTATTATACGTATGTCGAGGAAAAGGAACAATTTAATCGAATTGTTACGTTGACGTTTAACGATAATAAATGGCTCGAACAGAATCTTATTATGGATCGAATAAAGAGTGGTACATACCATCATGGGGGACGTTTGAAAATAGGTCCTGACGGCAAGCTGTATGCAACGGTAGGAGATGCAACACAACCTTCTTTAGCACAGGATGTGGAAGCTTTAGAAGGGAAAATTTTGCGCATCAATTTGGATGGCACCATACCGAATGATAATCCTTTTCCTCAATCCTATATATACAGCTATGGACATCGAAATCCACAAGGCTTAACATGGTCTAATGATGGTACGATGTATGCCAGTGAGCATGGCAATGCAGGAAATGATGAAATTAATATCATTGAGAAGGGGAAGAATTATGGCTGGCCTCTTATTGAAGGAATGGAGAAAGAGCAGGGGATGATAACACCTCTTTTTACATCCGGTTCTTCTAACACATGGGCACCATCAGGCATTGCTATTGTAAATGATCAATTATATGTCGCTGCCTTAAGAGGCACAGCAGTCCTAGCTTTTGATATAAATAAGAACAAACACAATGAATTACTATCAGAATTTGGTAGAATTCGTGATGTCTTTGTGGATGAAAAATTTCTTTATTTTATTAGTAATAATACAGATGGTCGTGGAAATCCGCAACCTCAGGATGATAAACTATATCGAACGCCATTGTGATATAATATTTGAGAAAACATGGAATGGTAGGATGAATGGGGAGGACAAACATGGCAAACTATCTTAAGATCGCAGTAGCAATTGATTTCTCAGAACAATCATTAAAAGCATTGGATAGAGCTAGTCAATTAGCAAAGGAACACAATGCTATTTTGCAATTGGTGAATGTCATTGATACAAAATCGTTTGGAGCAGTTTCAGCATATGACTTAAAATATGCCGAGGAATTGAAGAAGGAAAACATTCTTAAAATGGAAAAGCTAGAAAAAGAGGCATTACAGACAGGAGTCAAAGAGGTCGAATCCATTGTAGAAACAGGTTCACCAAAAGGCATTTTAACACAGTTACCTCAGGTTGATTTAATTGTTTGCGGTGCAACTGGATTAAATCGTATGGAGAAAATGATGTTAGGCTCTGTGGCAGAGAAAGTCGTACGTCATGCGCTTTGTGATGTGTTGATTGTTCGTTAGTTGTTAAAATAGTTTAGAGTAAAAGAACCTGCTTGTGCTAGTAGACAAGCAGGCTCTTTTTTTATTGGAATGTTTGAGCGTTATCAATAATGCTTTGAGGTATATCGATTGTTTTTAGATGATTAAATTCAGTATACGTAACGACTGATTTTGTATTCATTAACAATTCGTCACCTTCTACGGCCATTTTTAAGTCAAAATTCATATCCATTTTGTTCGTATCGAAAGTCTCTTTATCGATGTGTAGTACGTAGTTAATTTTTTCAATTGATAGTTGATCCATTGGATTTTCTTCTAGACCCATTTCTTGCATAGACTTATTAATCTCAGAATCGATTAGTTCTTTGAATTTATCGCCTTTTGCATCTAATGTAAGGACGTATTCATCATCCGTTTGTTCAAATGTAAAGTCCTTAATGAATTTTTTCAATTGTTCTAGCTGTTCCTTCGCATCAGCAGAAGCCGCCGTTTGATCTAATATAGCATCAAAGTTCTCATCAGGGAGCTTTAACCAGCTATCTGTTGTCGAATCCTTCATAAATAAGCCTGCATCTTTTTTCATATACATTTCAATTGGCATGTCCATTGTTTCTTTACCTTCATTCATCATATCAGGCATTGTCATAGATCCTGATAAATGCATTGCAAGTGGATCAACGATGATATCCATCTCCATTTTGGAGTCGATTGAAAACTCCATTGCTTCTTCACCAGACCCAACCTTTGTCACCTGTGTCATATCCATTTTAGCACTTGCACTTTGAATATCAGCCTGGCGATCTACTGCTTTGTCATACACTTGTTCTAAAGTGAGTTTGCTTTTATTAGTTGTGTCTTTCGTAGGCGTAGCGCTTGAATTACAAGCGGCAAGTGTCAACGCTAGTGTTCCGACTGCTAATACTTTAAAAATTTTCTTCATTACTTTCATCTCCTATTCTTGGTAAAAAACACTATCTACTACTATACGCACTAAAAAAGGAAAAGTTTCATAAATTGTTAGAAAAGAACTACTTTTTTATTAAAAAAATAACATTACTCCTACTTTTGTAATCTTTAAACGCGATAATTACCAAATGAATAGGGATAAAACAAAAAAGCTGTCATGAACTTATCGTACAAGGACGATAAGTACAGACAGCCTTTTGCTTACACCATAGTGTAATGGATCAATTATAACCCCAGATCATAGCAAATAATGTACCAATGATTGTCACAACACCTACGAATACTGAGTATAAAATTGTTGTATATAACGTTTTTTTATCTTCAGATTCACCGATGTGCATGAATAATACTAATTGTACAGTTGCCTGTGCAAGAGCAGTTACTAGTAAAATTCCAAATGCCATATTAAGAGACATATCAAATTTTACAACTGCTAAAGCTACGATTGTTAGTAATAGTGAGAAGCCGAAGCCCATCACATGTTGTTTTGGGAATAATTCCTTCATCAGCTAATCAGTCCTTTCAAGTAGACGAAGCTGAAGATGAAAATCCAAACAACGTCTAGGAAATGCCAGTACAGTGAGAAGATAAACGCTTTATTAGCCGTTTGTGGGTTTAAGCCACGTTTCGCTACTTGGATTAAAATAGCTACGCCCCAGAAGAAACCAAATGTTACGTGGGCACCGTGCGTTCCAAGTAAAGTCATTAATGACGATAAGAATGCGCTTGTTTGAATCGTCGCACCTTCGTGTACATATGTGACAAATTCATCAATCTCAATAGCTAAGAAGCCAAGGCCTAGTAATAGAGTGATGATAAAGAATGTCATCATCGCTTTTTTACGACCAATACGCATTGCATGAACACCAAGACCAATTGTGAAACTACTTGTTAATAATAAGAATGTTTCCCATAGAACGGGAGTTAATTCGAAAATCTCGGCACCATCTGGTCCACTACCTGTACGTGTATGAAGTGTGAAATACACAGTAAATAAAGTGGCAAATAACACGATTTCGGCGCCAAGGAAAATCCAAAAACCAAAGATTTTTAGACGGTTTTCCTCTGTACTATATTCTAATGGAAGTGAAGAATCGATTTTCATATTATTTATCACCTCTCAAGCTTTTCTCAGTTGCCATTACTTCCTCAACTGAAATGTAACGACCATGATCTTTTTCAAATGAACGATGGATCATGAAGCCAAATACACCAAGCATACTGATGATGGCTGGAATCCATAGATTAAATACAGCGAAGAATGCTGCAAGGAAGAAGAATCCACTCATCCAGAATGGTGTGCCTGTATTATTTGGCATGTGAATTTTTTCGATTGTACCTGCAGTAATATCGCGACCTTCTTTTTTCGCGAACCAGAACTCATCTAAGCGAGTAACGGTAGGCACTACGGCAAAGTTATATTCTGGTACTGGAGAATGAGTAGCCCACTCAAGTGTACGACCATCCCAAACATCTGCCTTTTCATTACGAGGCATATGCTTCCAGCTATAGTAAATATTGTAGACGATTAATGCAAAGCCGACTGCAAGACCTAGAGCACCAACGAACGATAACATGTTCAATGGACCATAACCAGTAGACTCAGAATAAGTGTACATACGACGAGCATATCCATCTAAACCTAAAATGAATAGTGGGAAGAACGTTACGTTGAAGCTGATGGCAATGAACCAGAAACCAGCTTTCCCTAATTTTTCATTTAGACGGAAACCGAACATTTTTGGCCACCAGTAGTGGTAACCTGCAAGGACACCAAATACTGTACCTGGAATTAATACATAGTGGAAGTGGGCAACTAAGAACATCGTATTATGATATTGGTAGTCAGCACTTGCCATCGCTAGCATTACCCCTGTAACCCCACCAATTGTGAAGATAGGAATAAAGCCAAGTGCATAAAGCATCGGTGTTGTAAATTGAATTTTCCCGTGCCTCATTGTGAGTAGCCAGTTGAATATTTTAACCCCAGTAGGAACGGCGATTGCCATTGTTGTAATAGAGAAAACACTGTTTACCATTACACCATGACCCATTGTATAGAAGTGGTGGGCCCAAACTACGAATGATAGTAGGGAGATGACCACCATACTCATCACCATTGATTTGTAACCGTATAAGTTTTTACGTGCGAATGTTGCAATGATTTCTGAGAAAATACCGAAAGCAGGTAGGATAACGATATAAACCTCAGGATGTCCCCAAACCCAGAAAAGGTTGGCCCAAAGCATATCCATACCACCGTCTTGCATCGCAAAGAATTTTGTGCCGAATTGACGGTCAAACATCATAAGAGCAAGCGCTACAGTTAATACTGGGAACGCGAATACGATAATAATGTTTGTAATTAAAATTGACCAAGAAAACATTGGCATTTTCATTAATGTCATACCAGGAGCACGCATTTTAATGATCGTCGTGATAAAGTTAACACCTGTCATTAAAGTACCAATACCTGATAATTGAAGGGCTAAAGAATAATAGTTATTCCCTACAGTCGGACTAAAATCCGTACTTGCAAGAGGGAAGTAGGCTGTCCAACCAGCGTCTGGTGAACCACCGATAATGAATGATAAGTTTAATAAACCAGCACCTGCTGCAAATAGCCAGAAGCTGACAGCGTTTAGACGTGGGAAAGCAACGTCACGTGCACCGATTTGAAGTGGAATGACAATGTTCATTAAGCCGATAACAAATGGCATCGCCATAAATAGAATCATTAATAAACCGTGTGTTGTGAAAATTTCATTATAGTGTTGTGCATCAAGAAGTCCGTTATCTGGAACGGCTGTTTGTGCACGCATTAATAGTGCATCGATACCACCGCGGAATAGCATTAATAAAGCTACTGCGATATACATAATCCCGATTTTTTTATGGTCAACAGTTGATAGCCAGTTTTTGTAGAAATAGCCCCATTTTTTGAAATAAGTAAGGCCTGCTACGATAACCACTGCACCAACTACGATACTAATAGCTGCCGCTAAAATCATCGGTTCTTGCATTGGATGGAATAATTCTTCCATACTCATTGGATGCGCTCCTTTCAGAATTAAAAATTAATGTCTCGATTCGTTCAACGAAAAATCAAATTAATGACCAGAATGTTCATTATTCATGTCTTCTTCAGACATGTCCCCATGATCCATTTCATCCATATTCATGTGTTTACCATGTTCCATTGGAGCTGGTCTAAAGTCTAAGTGTGTAGATGAGAAGCTTTGGCGCCCAACATGTTCTGCCTCTAAAAGCTCATCAAATTTTTCTTCTGTTAATGGTGCCTCTTTCGATTTAACATCAGCAACCCATTTATCGAAGTCTTCTTGTGTCATAGATTGTGCTTCAAATTCCATTTCTGCAAAGCCACGTCCATTAAAGTTAGAGTTACGTCCCATAAATGAACCAACTTCATCTGCTGCAAGGTGAATTGTTGTTAACATATCACTCATAGCATATTTTTGACCTGCTAATTGAGGAATCCAGAAACTTGTAATTGGACCAAATGAGTAAAGCTTAAATTCGATTGGACGATCCACCGGAATGTTTACATAGTTAACTGTTTCAACACCTTCTTCTGGATAACTAAAGTGCCATTTCCAGTTTGATGATGATGCATAAATCACTAAAGGCTCCTTATCGTCATAACCTGCTGGTTGAGCTTCTACTGTAGATGTTGTTCTTACTGTCACAACAGCTAAAAATGCTACGATAATAATTGGAATTACTGTCCATGTAATTTCAAGCAGATGACTTCCTTCTTCATGAGGAGGCTCATAATCTGCAGCTGCTTTTGATGCACGATATTTTGTAAGCATAAAGGCTAAAAGCACATACACGACTAGCAATATAAAGGCCATTGTAATAATGGATAAGATAATTGTGTTTGATAATGTTTCAGCATTAGGTCCTTTTGGATTGAACACTGTTAATGGTTCACATCCAGCAAGAAGAGCAATCGCACTCAATGCTACTAACATTAAACTTAATTTTTTCTTCATGTTTGACTCCTTTCTATAGAACGGCTATTCATAAAATTCATGTGTTTTTTGTCAGTGTCACATTTACAAATAGTTGATACTGAGGTCACCTCTTTTATCTTGGCGTATCAATCAACAACTTAAGAAATTACAATGGCATGGTTCAATATGAAACATAAAATCTAGTGTTGATTGATCTGATGCAAGCGTTAGCAAAATCAATGATTTGCGCAATCGTTTAAATACATACTTGGTTAACTACGATTGTCACAATCTCTCGTTGTTTGCACATTGGATTATACGCCCTGTTTTTAAGAAAAAACATAATTTTGTTATGAAAATGATAGTATAGCGGTATTGAATTTGAACATTTTTTGAACAAAAATCGTTATTTTAGTATTGGTATTTATAGGTTTTATTTATTAAACACTGTGTAAACGTTGAAAATACTGCATTCCTGATGTTTACCTAAGTAAATAATTTAAAATGTGAAAAATGGTATTTCACATTTTAGACGCTGTTTTGTAATAAAATCATTGTCATACCAGACCTATTGGGATTTTTTATTTGCCTTTTATCCAAAAAAGGAGTAGATGCAATGACGTTTTATGGAAACAATAGGTTGAATTTTCAATGAAAGGAATGAGCGAGGAGGGAATAAATGGAGCGAAATATTAATTATGTTAATATAATAACTGGTTTTCTTTAATATCCATATTTTTACTTCATTTGTTTTATTTGAAAAGTAAAAAGCAAACTAAGCCAGTTCTTAGTTTGCTAGTGTTTTAGAAAAAATTTATGTTATCAAGAATTAAGTGGTGTAATTCAGCATTTTTAAAATTACCTGTCAATCACCAAGCTTCAGCCATTTGGCTACTTGTCCATAAATCGTATTTTGAAGCTGTGGAGCTTTATTATTCATTTTCAAAGAAAAATACAGTGTTTTCATAAAGTTTAAGGTACAAGTTCTTCCACTAAAGAAGAGCTCATTATAACCTTGTGTCATTAAATGCATTTCAAATTTATCAAAAGCCTGCTCAACAAATTCGATCAGTGCTTCCTCTGAGTAATTTTGAAGCAATAATGCATCCACTATATTAATTAAACGTTCCTCTTCATCGTTAACAAAGACTGTTTCTTTCCAAGTGACAAGTTTTAATGCATGTAAAATGGATGGTGCATACTGTAAATCGAATTTTGGATGTTTTATTGTTGTTGTAGCTAAATCTGCACCATGTGCAATACTGTGTGCCCATCCTTTTCCCTGAACATATCCTCTCGTATCCTGTTCTAATAACAAATAACGGCCAATTTTTTTAAAGAACACTTGTAGGTCTTCATCTCTTAAAACAAGTAATTCAGCGTCCTTTGCAAGAAGACCTGCAACTAGTAAAGCAGAAAACGAACGAGTAAAGACACTATCCTCTGTTTTATCTCCGATATGTAAATATAAAAAATCCTCACCTGTAACTGTATCAAACAAATATTGAATTTGTTGAGAACTCAATAAATTATCACTTAGTAAATCAACAAAGGTGCGATAAATGAGCTGGTCTCGTAATTCGGCATCAACTGAGCCAATATGGGCTAACATCTCCTGTAATAGCCAATCACTATGTTCGAACATAAATGTCTGACGCTCAGACAGTGTCATTGTAGAAAAAGATTGTAATGTTTCTTTAATATCCATGTAAAAAAGCCCCCAACTTATTTTTGTATTTTATATTATAGCGCCATTTCATTTCGAAGGGATAAATTTGAAACCTTCATTTTAATCAAGCACAGTTAGAATGTCCTCTTTAAAACATAATTTTTACAATATTATTTCCAGAAACTATAGAAAGTTGTTATGATAGAAACGCAATAAAATGGTAAAACTAAAATGTGAACAATAAAAAAGACATACCTATTTAAGTATGTCTTTGTCTAGCTAAATAATGACTGCTGATTTAATGCCAATTGGCCATTCAGTGAGCGTGTGTTGATTTGTCTTTAACTCGACAAGAATATTGGCATTTTTGATTGCATCAATGAGCCATTCACTATAGTGACGATTTGGTTCAGGATGTTGTAAAATCTGATGCATATCTTTTTTATCAACATGTAGCAGCTTGTAGTTACATTCAATGTTTACTTTTTGAGGAATAATGGAAAGAGACTCGTTTTGATGACCAAGTGCAATAGATCCAGGAATACACCCTTGAATTTTTAAAATATAGGTGCTGGCTTCTTGTGTGTAGACATCTATTTTGGTGCGTGTTAAAAGTTCAAATTCTATCGGCTTATCTTGAAAAGGGCCGTCCGTTGTAGAAATTGAAATGACTTTAATCGATAATGCCTCGAATGCAGATGAGATACAATGATCAAATTCTGTAATTGTATCAAGTAATTGCATGGATTCCACTCCTTGTTAAGAACTTGATTTTCTTGATGCAGACAACAAAGGGGAAGCGTCTGCGAATTGTGATAAATTTTAGACTATTCTAATTATAATACAATTTATTACAAAATATGAATGCAAAAGCAATAATTTTTTGTTAAAAACAAGAAACTTGTGGATTTTTTTAGTAAATAGCAGAAATGAAAAATTAGAACAATGAGGTGAGAAAAATGACAAAAAGAAAGCGTCATGTCATTAAACATGACAATGTTGTTGTTTTTCCGGGCGCTGTCCAAACTTTAATACGTGAAGGACATATCTTTGCTGAAAATTTTCAGTATGAAAAAGCGGTGGCAAGCTTTGAAAAGGCATTTGTGTACGAAGCTGGAGATGAATTTGCTCTTAGTGCCTATGCTTTCGCTTTGTATGAATTAAAGGACTATAGCAAGACAAAGGATGTTTGTGAGCAATTATTTTCAATGGGTACGTCATTTTATGTAGAAATCATGGAATTGTACATTACCGTATGCATGCAGTTAAAAGAATACCATCAAGTAGAGTCATTAATTTCAACGCTACTTGAAGAAAATGTTTTGCCTCAGGATCAAATTGAAAAATTTGAACGCTTAAAAAATTTGAATAGTGAAGTGTCTAAGAATCTAGAAAAAAAAGAAAATGCACAACGTTTAATAGAAGAACAAGAATATGACCTTGAGAAATTTAGGGCACTTAGTCCAAATGAGCAATCCATTCGCTTACATCGACTTATGGATACAAATGTAAGACAATTAAAAGAGCCGTTGAAAGAGATTATTGAATGTTCCACGATTCATCCGTTTGTCCAGAGTCTAGCACTTATTTTATTAGTAGAACAAGAAGTAGCTATCAATGTTACAGTAGCCAAATTCAATCAAACTAAAGTTGTTAATCCTACTGAATTAGTATTGCCTAACCAGCTACCGCAGTATGGAGAAATAAAAAATATACTAGAAGTGAAGCTAGAACAAGACCCATCGACTTTGGAAATGGTACAATATTTAATGGCAAAGCATGCCATTGTAACGTATCCATTTGAATGGCACCCGTTCGAAGCAGATGATGTTGCCTATAGTTATATTGATTTTGTCTTAGCGATGCTTGGAAATGTACAAGAAATGGACTATGAAATCATTGACTTTTTACAAATGTTAGAAAAGCTAACAGAACTACATTAGGTATGAAATAAGTTGAAACTATACACATCTATGTTATACTAAAATGGTTGTCAAAATCGTAGTTACGAATGAATTGTCTAACATCTAAACTTGATTATTTATTTGGAGGTATTTATACATGTCAGCAAAATGGGAAAAACAAGAAGGTAATATCGGTACTCTTACAATCGAAGTACCTGCTGCAGAAATCGACGCAGCAATGGACCAAGCGTTCAAAAAAGTTGTAAAACAAATTAACGTACCAGGTTTCCGTAAAGGTAAAATGCCTCGTAAAATGTTTGAACAACGTTTTGGTATCGAATCTCTATACCAAGATGCATTAGAAATCATCGTTCCTGAATCTTATGCAAAAGCAATTGATGAAGCTGGAATTATGCCAGTTGATTACCCAGAAATCGCTGGTACAGAAAACTTTGTACACGGCCAAGATTTCACATTCACTGCACAAGTAACAGTGAAACCAGAACCAAAGCTAGGAGACTATAAAGGTCTAGAAGTATCTAAACTTCCAGTAGAAGTAACGGATGAAGAAGTAGATGCACAAATTCAAGATCAATTAGCTCGTAAAGCAGAGCTTGAAATCAAAGAAGACGAAGCAATAGTAGAAGGTGATACAGCTGTGATCGACTTCGAAGGTTTCGTTGGCGAAGAAGCTTTTGAAGGTGGTAAAGGTGAAGACTATTCACTAGAAATCGGTTCAGGTTCATTCATTCCAGGTTTTGAAGAGCAACTAGTTGGTGTTAAAGCTGGCGAATCTAAAGATGTTGTTGTTACATTCCCAGAAGAATATCATGCAGCTGAATTAGCTGGTAAAGAAGCTACTTTCAAAGTAACTGTGAAAGAAGTTAAAACAAAAGTTCTTCCTGAGTTAAATGATGAATTTGCAAAAGAATTAGATCCAGAAGTTGAAGGCGTTGAAGCTTTACGCGCTAAAATTAAAGAACAAACTGCAGCTCAAAAAGAAACAGAATCAGATGCAGCTCTTCGTGATGAGCTTGTAGAAAAAGCAGCTGAAAATGCGGATTTTGAAGTACCAGCAGGTATGATCAACTCTGAAACTGATCGTATGTTACAAGAATTTGGTCAACGTTTACAAATGCAAGGTATGAATCTAGACCTTTACTACCAATTCTCTGGTCAATCAGAAGAAGACTTACGTGGCCAAATGAAAGAAGAAGCTGAAAGCCGTGTGCGTGTATCATTAACGCTTGAAGCAATTGCTGAAGCTGAAAAAATTGAAGCATCTGAAGCTGATATTGAAGCAGAATTAGAAAAAATGGCTGCTCAATTTAACATGACAAAAGATCAAATCACAAGTGCTTTAGGTGGAACAGCAGTACTTGAAAATGACATCAAAATCCAAAAAACAGTTGAATTTTTAGTAGAAAACGCTAAAATTACTGAATAAGATTTTGTGTAATTAGATAGCCCAAAAAAAACAAGGTACGGCATTCTTCCGTGCCTTGTTTTATCACATAAACTCTTAGCAATCAGTCCCCTTAACATTTAATTCACTTTATACTTCACTTATACATAGTATTGTTTTAGTTTTTATCTTCATTCAGCAGATGTTTTTGTATCCAAAGTATAATGTCAGGTACAAAAAACTACCATCTCACATAGATGGCGAGCTGTAAGCCTTTTAACCTTTTTAGTGTGTGTTTAAACCACGACTGAATGAAGATAGTGCCTGCTGACATGCGGCAAGGATTTAGATTGAAGTCCTGGCGCTATTAGAGTCAAGGCGAAATTGATACGATGCTAAACTTAACTTCATTCAGAAAGGTTCTAACTAAATAAAATTTATTTTTTGAGTGATATACCCTTGGTTGATGAATGTAGTAGATTTATAAATAGAGATCAGTAGTTTGTAGTGTGTCGGAAGTGAATAAATGTAACTTTATAGCAGTATAAGGTGGCGAAGTAAGCAGGTTCCTATAGCATGCTTCGAAAGACAAATGAAGTAAAGTACATGACGATGCGTTATAATCTACACATGCATAATTACTGAGGCGTAAATGATGCAGACAATTTATTTGATAAAGGTTCAATAATCTTGTAAGATTGTTGCTTGAATAGGGGTGAAACATATTGTTCAAATTTAATGATGAAAAAGGCAATTTAAAATGCTCATTCTGTGGAAAACCACAAGAACAAGTGCGTAAATTAGTTGCAGGTCCAGGTGTTTATATTTGTGATGAATGTATCGAGCTTTGTTCAGAGATCGTTGTAGAGGAACTAGGTGTAGAAGAGGAGATCGAATTCCAAGATATCCCAAAACCGAAAGAAATCTTAACGATTTTAGATGAGTATGTAATTGGACAAGAGCGTGCTAAAAAAGCATTGGCAGTCGCAGTTTACAATCACTATAAACGTATCAATACGAATAGTAAAATTGATGATATTGAATTAGCAAAATCGAACATTGTGTTAATCGGCCCAACTGGTAGCGGTAAAACTTTATTAGCTCAAACGTTAGCACGTATTTTAAATGTTCCATTCGCTATTGCGGATGCTACCTCCTTAACTGAAGCAGGTTATGTTGGTGAGGACGTTGAAAATATTTTATTAAAGTTAATCCAATCAGCTGATTATGATATCGAACGCGCTGAAAAAGGGATTATCTATATTGATGAAATTGACAAGGTTGCACGTAAGTCGGAAAATCCATCTATTACACGAGATGTTTCTGGCGAAGGTGTTCAGCAGGCACTCCTAAAAATTCTTGAAGGAACAGTTGCAAGTGTTCCACCACAAGGAGGACGAAAACATCCTCATCAAGAATTCTTACAGATCGATACAACCAATATTCTTTTCATTGTTGGCGGTGCATTTGATGGCATTGAAACCATCATTAAACGACGTCAGGGTGAAAAAGTAATAGGATTCGGTTCAGATCCGAATAAAGTAGATGTAGATGAAGGTTCTATCATGTCCAAGCTGATTCCTGAGGATTTATTGAAATTTGGTTTAATACCAGAGTTCATTGGTCGATTACCTGTACTTGCGAGTCTGGAGCAATTAAACGAAGCAGCACTAGTACAAATTTTAACAGAGCCGAAAAATGCACTAGCCAAGCAATATCAAAAAATGCTTGAATTAGATGGCGTTGAGCTTGAATTTGATGAAGATGCTCTTGTGGCAATTGCTAAGGAAGCAATTGAACGTAAAACAGGTGCGCGTGGTCTTCGTTCAATTATTGAGTCAACAATGCTTGATGTAATGTACGAATTACCTTCACGTGAAGACGTGAAAAAATGTATCATTACAGCAAAAACAATTACGGATAAAGAAAAACCGAAATTGCTTCTTGAAGATGGCACTGAACTCGATGAAGGTAGCGACACTAAAACTTCAGCATAATGAATAGACGTGGCTGTCTACCGTTGTGAGATAGAGAGTAATTAGCTGACTTCGATTGTGCAATATTCGCACATATCGACAGTCAGCTTTTTATTCATTCCTACATAAAGCCAGCTGTAACTTGAAGAAATTTTTGGCTCGCTTCAATATCTAGTGTGAATCAATTTTTTAAACACATACTAGTAGCGCGGGATGTTAACATGAAAATTTTGACGGAGGTGAATGCCCGCATGGTGACAATACAAAAAACAACAAATGTACCATTATTGCCTTTGCGTGGACTTTTAGTATTCCCATCGATGGTGTTACATATTGATGTGGGTAGAAATCGTTCTGTAGCGGCGCTTGAGCAGGCAATGTTAGAGGACCAAATGATTTTATTGGTAACACAAAAAGAAATGCACGATGAACAACCTGAAGAGCAAGATTTGTATTCAGTTGGTACAATTGCTTATGTCAAACAAATGCTTAAATTACCAAATGGCACGTTACGTATCCTTGTAGAAGGAGTTGCTCGTGCAACGTGGAAAAACTATCGTGCGTTAGAGAAGTATACGGTTGTCGATATTGAAATTAAAGAGGAGTCAACGGAAAAAGATGTAGAAACACAAGCATTGATGCGGACATTGTTGACGTATTTTGAAAAATATGCAAAATCCTCCAATAAAATTACAACTGAGACGATCAATACTGTAACGGATATTGAAGAGCCTGGCCGTTTAGCTGATATTATTGCTTCTCATTTGCCGTTTAAAATTGCCGACAAGCAAGAAGTATTGGAAATGCTAAGCGTTAAAAAACGACTAGATCATTTAATTATTCGCTTGCATGATGAACAGGAAGTATTGGATCTAGAAAAGAAGATTAATTCCAAAGTAAAGCAGTCAATGGAGCGTACGCAAAAGGAATATTATTTACGTGAGCAAATGAAAGCTATCCAAACGGAGCTGGGAGATCGCGAAGGGAAAACTGGAGAAGTTGCAGAATTACGGAAGCGTATCGACGAAGCTGGTATGCCAGAAACAACAAAGGAAGCAGCACTGAAAGAATTAGATCGCTATGAAAAAATACCTGGAGCTAGTGCAGAGAGCGGTGTTATTCGCAATTATATTGATTGGCTTATTTCATTACCATGGACAAATGCTACAGAGGATCGCATGAATATTGCCCATGCTGAAAATATTTTAAACCGAGATCATGATGGATTAGAAAAAGTCAAAGAACGTGTTCTAGAATATTTAGCAGTACGTCAGCTGAAAAATTCACTGCGAGGACCTATTTTATGCTTAGCAGGGCCTCCTGGTGTTGGTAAAACATCATTAGCTCGCTCCATTGCCGAAAGTTTAGATCGAAAGTTTATTCGTATTTCTTTAGGTGGTGTTCGAGATGAATCGGAAATTCGCGGACATCGACGTACGTATGTTGGTGCAATGCCAGGACGTATTATTCAAGGAATGAAAAAAGCAGGTACCATTAATCCAGTATTTTTATTAGATGAAATCGATAAAATGTCGAATGATTTTAGAGGTGACCCTGCAGCAGCCATGCTTGAAGTTTTAGACCCTGCGCAAAATAATACATTTAGTGATCATTATATTGAGGAACCATATGATCTATCTAATGTGTTATTTATTGCAACTGCCAATGATTTAAGTAGCATCCCAGGACCATTATTAGATCGTATGGAAGTAATATCTATTGCAGGCTATACTGAAATCGAGAAAGCTCAAATTACAAAAAATCATCTTATACCAAAGCAGCTTAAAGAGCATGGCTTGAAAAAAACGCAAGTGGTAATCAAAGATGAAGCAGTCACTGATATTATACGTTATTATACTCGGGAAGCAGGAGTTCGCGGTTTAGAACGACAAATCGCTACGCTTTGCCGTAAAATTGCCAAAGTAATTGTATCTGGTGAGAAAAAACGCGTAACGGTTAGCTCAAAATCATTACAAGATTTACTAGGTAAACATCGTTTCCGCTATGGACAGGCTGAAAAGGAAAATCAAGTGGGTGTCGCTACTGGACTTGCTTATACAACAGTTGGTGGAGATACATTACAAATTGAAGTTTCTTTAACACCAGGTAAAGGGAAGTTACAACTAACTGGTAAGCTTGGTGAAGTAATGAAGGAATCGGCTCAAACAGCCTTATCCTATGTTCGTACGAAGATGGAACACCTTAATGTGGATGCAGAATTTTTTGATACTCACGATATTCATATCCATGTACCAGAGGGCGCTGTACCTAAAGATGGACCATCAGCTGGTATTACAATGGCAACTGCTATCGTTTCGGCTATTCTACATCGCCCGATTCGCCGCGAGGTAGGTATGACAGGTGAGATTACCTTGCGTGGCCGTGTATTGCCAATCGGCGGCTTAAAAGAAAAAACATTAAGCGCTCACCGTGCAGGATTAACGACAATCATTTGTCCTAAGGATAATGAACGTGATATAGAGGATATTCCTGATAGTGTACGTGAGCAACTAACATTTAAACTAGTGACATCGGCTGATGAAGTTTTAGCCTATGCGCTGGACGGAGGTTTTTAAAAAAATGAAAGTCCATAATGTCGAAATGGTCATTAGTGCGGTACGACCAGACCAATATCCAGAAGATGGACTGCCAGAATTTGCATTAGCAGGTCGTTCGAATGTAGGAAAGTCTTCCTTCATAAATCGAATGATCGGACGTAAAGCTTTAGCACGTATTTCATCTAAGCCTGGTAAAACACAAACCCTTAACTTTTATAAGATTGAAGAACAGCTATTTTTTGTAGATGTTCCAGGGTATGGTTATGCAAAGGTTTCTAAAACAGAGCGTGAGGCATGGGGAAAAATGATCGAGCGCTATTTTACAGGACGTCAGGAGTTAAAAGCAGTCGTACAAATTATAGATTTGCGACATCCTCCGACAGCTGATGATCGTATGATGTATGATTTTTTAAAGCATTACAATATTCCTTGCATTGTCATTGCAACGAAGGCAGATAAAATTCCAAAAGGTAAATGGGATAAACATAAGAAAATTGTCAAAGAGACACTGGAGATGGAAAAAAGTGATTCACTTATTGTCTTCTCATCAGAAACGGGTCTTGGCTTTGAGGAAGCTTGGAAAACAATCGAAAATAAAATGTAATAAAAAACATCTATTGTATCTAAACCGTTAGGACAATAGATGTTTTTGTATTTTCAATCGAGTGGTGTAGAAAATTAGGGAAAATACTTGATGATGAAACTATTTGTCCGATAAATTAGATAGGAGGTGGACTAGATGGATATCGCAGCTTTATCGATGGCAATGAACCAAGCAACACTTATGCAAAATGTATCTTTAGCTGTTACGAAACAGGCAATGGAAATGCAACAGCAAAATACAGAACAGTTAGTTGAAATGTTAGATGCTCCACATCCAACAGCCGGACATACAATTGATATTCAAGTATGAGTAGTAGGCAAGGTAGCTTGAAGTTAAAAGCTACCTCAACTTTTGTTTTTAGAAATAAATTCAAGAAGGCCTAAAATGTAACTTTTCGAATAAGAAAAACTACCAATAATACGATATACTAATAATTAGTAAGGAGGCAGGTTTTTTGAAAAAATATTTATACATACTGATGATTACGTTACTGATGATAGTTGGTTTTTCCTTTAATCAATCTGCTAAAGCAGCCCAACTAGTGACAGGGACATTTGTTGATGTAACGTTTTCGGAATATACGAAGCCTGATGGTACGATAGAAAAGCAACTTAGTAAAATTACATTGGAAAATGATCGTGGACGAACAGTAACCTTTAATATTAATAAAAATACTAGATTATATATTAATAATACGTCTACAACGATTGAGGGTTTTAAGATGGGGATGGAAGTCGAGGCTGAAATTTCTCTCAGAAGTGTTGTTGAACTTCGCGGTACCTCTCATACACCAACAGAAACAAATGTACCATCAACAGGAAGCAGTAACGGTAAAACAACTGCTGGTGTCGTAACGAGTATTGATCCAAATGGTTTATTTATCATGGTAAAACCAGATGTTGGCGCAGAAACGACATACTATTTAAACAAAGAAACCAATTATCAAAAAGGTTCTTCAGCAACAGATATTAGTGCATTATACGTTGGGGATCGAGTTAAATTAAGTTTCAAAAATAAAACTTCCTCAATCATATCAAAGGTAGCTATCAGTGAAACAGGTACGCTCGTTGAAAACTTATATAAAGGCGAGATACAAGCGGTCAATCCTAATGCCAACAAGCTTACCGTGAAAAATCAGCATGCCTTTGTTAACTGGCAATTTGGCTCTCAAACAACAAATGATCTTTCAACTATGCCTTTTACATCCAAAGTACCAATCTATGTTGGGAATACAAAAGTCGAGAAAGGTCAGCTGAAAAATTATATAGGTAGCGAAGCATACTATGCGACCGTTAAACAATTTGGTAAGGAAGTAATCGAGAAAATTGTCGTATTAAAAAATAATGAAAGAACATATTACGAACCAATGCTGTCTGTTGATACAGATTACCAACTACTGAAACTGAAAACAGCAGGAACAATGTATTTCCATAATGGAACTATTTTAATTCGAAATGGACGATTAATTGAACCTACTGGTCTTATGGCATATGGTACTGCTTTTGTCGTGGCTGATGGTGCTACTCGTGATCACTATGCCCAAGTAATACAAGTTACAAGTGATAGCTTCATGTCACCTAATCTCGCAGGTCATGAATTATATTATGGACGCTTATCTCAAGCAGATGGATATGTAATTGAAATTGACGATGCGATGAAGATTGAATCAAATGTTTTCAAGAAAGCAGATCGTACTGTACTGTCAGTTAGTAATTCAACGAAAGCCATGGTAGATGACGGCAATAAAACATATAGTGTCATGCCAGATATTGAACTTTACTTATCTGAGGGAGACTATGGTTATTTCTATGTGAAGGAAGGCCATGTACAAGCTCTTCATATTTTAGACAAGGCTAAACCTGTTGCCCCTCTAATGCTTGCAGGGAAACTACAGTCTGTGAAATCTACGTATCCTGCAGTCATTAATGTCAAGAGTGTTAGTCAATGGCAAAATGGTCGTTGGTATGAAGCGGGTGAAATGGTTAATATGAATATTGACCAAGCGACACTGATTAAAGCAGGTAAGGTGATTCAAGCTTCTGACTTACAGCCATCTGATCGTTTAGTTGTATTATCAGATCGATTTGTTAAAGCTCATTTTATTTTGGTAGATTAGCATAAATATTAAACTAAAAAATCTGCGAGTCTCATGCGAATATGTTTCATAATCGAAAGATGAAGAAGTTACTTCGAATAGGCTAAATTGTGTATATATTCGCAAGACGAGCAGATTTTTTAGTTATATTAGAAACAAGCTTCATTATGCACGCAAATGCACAGTGAAAGAGAGGAAAAGCGAATGCAAAAAAAATTATCTAAAATAATGTTTCTAGTCCTTGCTGTCTTTTTGATTGGAACAACTATTCCATTCAATGCATCAGCCGCTTCATTAGAAACAACAGGTGCTGTAAAAAACGAATATACATATGAAGAAGCTGTGTTCCTTTCAGGGACACCTGTTATTTTTAAAGGGACAAGTAAAGATATTAAAATTGCTCAAAAAGAATCAAAAGGTAAATTAACTGAAACGTATAGCATGAAGTTAACAGCAAGCAATGGCGCAACATTGACAAGAAATATTGCCTATGAATCAGATGTAGTGGATTATGCAGTTCTTGGTCAAAAAACATCCAATGGTGAAGTGAAGAAATACACTGAAAAAATCACAATTGGCGCCATTACTTATTCCTTAGTCGATTATCAATTTTCACAAGGAACAGTTACTGATAATCGTGCAGCCTCTGATTATTACTCAGGAAATATTATTTCTAGAAAAACCTATGCTTTTGAAACAGGAAAAGGAAAAAATGCTGTTCAAAACACAGTAACAATTGAAACAGATAGTCGACATGCAGGCTATGAGAACTTCTGGGGTGCGACAGAAACTCAAATCACGGAATCTGTTTATTCTTATAGTGATGGTAAAACAAGTCATGTGAAAAATCGTTTATCTACAAGTAAATCACGTGTTTTAAATTATGAGGAAAATCTCGGTAGCTTAGGGAGTTTTGAAGGTGGATATGCAGTCGTAAGTGAAAAGGATGTTATTTCTGAATATACATACGACCTATCTTCAGGACAAAAAGGTACACTTGATTTAGATACAGAGTACATGCCGACAATTGAACGTCTTATCATTCCTAAATTCAGAGATTTAACAACCCATTATGCGAAAGAAGCAATTGAAAAACTTTATTCTCTAGGTATTTACTCAGATTCAAGTAACTTCTTTTCTCCTAATACACCAATGAAACGTATTGATTTTACGACGGCTATTGGTAAAGCGGTTGATTTACGTGTGTTTGAAGAAAAGAAATCAAAAAAGACACCTACTACAAGTGTTTTTAAAGACTTGAAGCGTTCTATCAAAGATTACGGTTATATTGAATCAGCGTTAAATAAAGGGATAATCAAAGGTGTATCAGCTGACTACTTTAAGCCAGATAATGCTATTAATCGCGCACAGGCTGCAACTATCTTTGTCCGTGCCTTAGGACTTGAAAATAGAGCACCTGATCCTGGTTACTTAACTAAATTTACAGATGACAAACAGATTCCAAATTATGCGAGAGATGGCATCTATATAGCGAATGAACTTGGCTTAATGATTGGTGATGCTGCTGGTCGTTTTAATCCAAATAAACCACTAACGCGTGCAGAGGCGTCAGTTGTTTTAGAACGATTCTTGAAATATTTAGAGGATGACTTAAAACAAAACTATCGTGATGACATATTGTTCTTTAACTAAAGAAAGGATGGAACAAAAATGACATATGTAAAAAAAGCATTGCTTGCTATGCTTTGCTTCATGCTTCTACTGATGACAGCTACACCTACTGTTACGCAAGCAGCTACAACAATTAGAGATGTTCCAACAAATAGCAATAATTATAAAGCTATTTCATGGGCGGTCGATAATGACCTGATGTCCTTAAATAGTGCAAGTAACTTTTTACCAAATGATCAAGTGACAGATCGCGATCTTGTTCTGATGTTTGCCAAACTAGATCGTAACTATGCTTTATCTTATATTGATAGTGTTGCTTATAATTTCTATAGTGATTTTTATTTACCATTTAATGGTACACATGTAAATACGAATCGAACAAAAGCTGTAACACGTGGCCAATTTGCCCAAATTTACGCGGCTTTTAAAGGCTTAGATTTAGATGAGCCACAGGCAGTTCAATATTTATATTCAAATGATTTATCTACAAGCTCTACAGGCAAAAACACTTTCGCTAGCTTTAATCCATCCACAAAACTAACACGGGGTGATGTTGCTGTATTTTTCTATCGTGCTGTTCAAAATAGCACTTTCGCAGTACAAGGATTAAAACGTAGTCCAGCTGGTCGTGATAATGATAGCATTACGTTACCACCTGGTTTTATGGGATCTAGTAGTGCTGATTTTGAAGAGCCAAAGGATAATTCAAATGATTTTACTGGACCAAATAATGTTAATAATGCATTGCAGAGTATCTTGGTGGAAAAGCCTGATTTAATTGCAAATAATGTGGATACAACACTAGTTACAGTTTCTTTAAAAGCTTGTAATGGTGATCCTATCGCTGATGATAAATCTTATTCATTCCGCGTGAAGGCATCCTACGGAAATATTGTTGATACTTCAGGTGAAGCAGTTGACATTGTCCAATCGGATGGTTCAACGGTATCTGCTATAGTGGTAGCACCAAAATTAACTAAATCAGTACGTGATACAATAACTTTTGAGCTGATTAATAATACGGATCCAGCAATGAAGTGTCTTGTTGGTGAGAAACTAAACGCAGAAGTGCGTTATGCACCACAGCCTGAATTGCGTATTGATTACCAAGTATACGACCCAGCAAATACAGATGATAATGGGAGCGTGATTCCTGAATTTCCAAAAAGTGAAGATATTCCAGAGTTCTTTACGCAAAACTTAATTGATGTTTATAGCCCAGTTCCTCTAAATGCTAATTCAGATAAAAAATTATTTAGTATTGGGCAGCAAACAAATGTGAAGGACGTTTTAGGGAATGTGCAAAACATCTATTTGCGTTACGGTGGATCTGATCCTAAATATCCGGCATTAGGTTATGAAAATGCTATTCTTCAATTTGAAAACTATGATATTTCTGTTCACTTATTTGAGGAACTTTTAAAGACACGTTTTGAGAACTCTGTTACAACGCCAGCTAAAACGGAAATAATGTATTTAATTGCTGACGATGGTCGTCCTATTTATCGCGTTCAGGGCATTGATGATGATATTGCCTCACAGGTAGAGAACATTAATCCAGTCGGCGCCATTATTCAGCTTATGAAAGAAATGCCAGACGAAAAAGATTTAACATTAGAACATTATGATAGTGTTATGAAGATTTATTCGATCTTCACTAACTTAAGTAACTATGACCGCACGGTATTATTAAAATACCAAGGCGGTAAATTACTTGGACAAGTAGAGGCGTTTAAAAAACGAGTAGAGGCCCTCAAGGAAAGTGCGGATGCTGCATCAAGACCATCAGGAAAAGATCGTTATACAAAAGTAATGGTGACTTTAGTGCGTCCTGGTGGAGAGCCTATTACAGATTATCAAGGGACAGTCAAAATTAAGTATGACGGAGTAGAAAAAACAGCTTCATTCATTACGAACACTTCTGATCCATTAAATAATACAGGGAATCCAGGTACTGCTGTAGCCTACTTTGATTCAGTTATATATGGCAAATCTAAAGTGGAAGCAAGACTTGTAAATCCAATAGATCCTCGCTATGCAACGTCCTTGAAGGGTTTAAAAGATAAAACAGTGACGAAAGATATTTTTACGAATCCATACTTCAGTAAAAACTCTTGTTCTTTAGCAACAGAAATTGCCTATGTAGTGGATTATTCTTCTTCCATGAAGGCTGTTGATCCAACAAATTATCGTGGGAAGAAAATGATTGAACTAATCAATCAATTAAAGGCTAAAAATAACATAGTCATTGAAACCAATACAAAAGCGACAGTACTTGGAGAAGGTACAACAGAAAATGTGTTGAAAAAAGATCTTTATAAAGCATCGAAAGATAAGGGTGCAACCGATATTTTTGCAGGCATCGATATTGCTTTAACAAAATTCTCGAACGATTCGAAAACATCCAAAGCGATTGTCGTTGTATCTGATGGTAAAACGAGTAAATCAAAAATGACAAAAGTTATAAATGAAGCGAAAAAGCAAGGTGTCAAAGTATACACAGTAAGTATGGGCAAAAAATCACAAGTAAATGACGCCACTTTAATGCAATTATCTTCAGAAACGGGCGGAACGTACTTCCATGCAATTGATAATTTGCAATTGCATCAAGTCTTCCAGAAGTTAATTGATACAATTTTATGTAAAACGCAAGCTTCAAGCTGTATCAATCCAGAAGATTTATTTGAAGAGACAAGTGTTTCGCTACGAAAAGGTTATATTACAATGAGTGCTCGAGTTGATGGTAACTGTCAAAACGTTGCGAAGATGAATGTACGTTTTAATTCAATCAGTGGAGATGTCCAGTTTGATTTGCAAAAGCGTAGTGATCAAGTGTATATGTTAACAAAAACTGTTCAAACTATGCAGGACTTTAAAGTCAATGATGAGATTGAGTTTATAGCATACGATAAAGATGGAAATATGATTGCAATAAAGACTGTTACAATAACAAATTAATGAGAAAACTGCCTCCGATAATTGGGGCAGTTTTTTAATTTGAAACAACACGTATAATTTGTTACACTTAGTTTATAATAATTCTAATGTAGATGACGAATTGCAGTTCTTCATGACATGTTCACAAATTATTGATGAACTCTTGTCGAACTGTGCTATAATGAGATTTGTGAATTAGAACGTGTGAGGTGTTATTCATGCATACCATCGTAGTAGGCTTGAATTATAAAACAGCGCCTGTTGAAATACGTGAGAAGTTATCATTCATTGAGAGTGAACTGCCACAAGCAATGGAAGCGCTGCAAAAGCAAAAAAGTATATTAGAGAACGTAATTGTTTCGACATGTAATCGTACAGAAATATATGCTGTTGTGGATCAATTGCATACTGGACGTCATTTTGTGAAACAATTTTTAGCCAACTGGTTTGATTTGCCTGTGGAGACATTTTCTTCGTATTTAACGATTCGTGAAGAAGATGAGGCAGTCGAACATTTATTTAAAGTGACAGCTGGAATCGATTCAATGGTTCTAGGTGAAACACAAATTTTAGGGCAAGTAAAAAAAAGCTTTTTAAGTGGACAAGAGATTGGCACAACAGGAACGGTATACAATCAGCTATTTAAACAAGCAGTAACATTTGCAAAGCGTGCTCATAATGAAACAGCGATTGGTGAGAATGCGGTATCCGTTTCCTATGCGGCCGTAGAATTAGCAAAGAAAATTTTTGGCTCATTACAACGCAAGCATGTAGCTATTTTAGGTGCAGGAAAAATGGGGGAACTTGCAATTGAGAACCTTTACGGTAGTGGTGTAGGGAAAGTTACTGTCATTAACCGTACATTTGAAAAAGCAGAAAGCTTAGCAGCTAAATTCCATGGTGAAGCTAAATCAATGAAGGAATTACAATGTTCTTTGTTAGAAGCGGATATTTTAATTACTTCAACAGGTGCTACTGATTATGTTATTGATTACGAGCTAATGCAATTCGTGGAACGTTTACGTAAAGGAAAACCATTATTCATGGTAGATATAGCGGTTCCTCGTGATATTGACCCACGAGTTGGCGACCTACCAAATGTATTCCTATATGATATTGATGATTTACAAGGTATTGTCGAAGCGAACTTAGCAGAGCGTGAACGTGCTGCTGCTGATATTACTAATATGATTGGCGAAGAAGTTGTGCAATTTAAAGACTGGGTAGCTACTCTTGGGGTAGTGCCAGTCATCTCAGCATTACGTAAAAAAGCAAATCGTATTCAACAAGAGACTATGACAAGTATCGAAAATAAAATGCCAGATTTAACGGAACGTGAACGTAAAATTTTAAGCAAACATACAAAATCTATTATCAATCAATTGTTAAAAGAGCCAATCTTGCAAGCTAAAGAAATGGCTAATTCTCCAAAAGCAAATGAACAGTTACGTTTATTCCAACAAATTTTTGGTATAGAGGATGCTGTGGAAGCTGAAGTTCATGAGATGACAAAGCAAGAGCTTGAGCGCAAAGAACGCGCACAGGTATCTCAGACTTCTACTGAACCAAAGTACTCTTTCTAAATTATCTATTGCGCTCACGTAGAAAGCTGTGATTGTACATGGGTGTTACGCGCAATTGGATTTTCTACTGATATTACATGAGGCGTTTTCGTATCTGTATGGTAAACTAAGGATACGAAAACGTTTTTTTGTTTTCTATGCTAAAATAGTTTATTAATTTCACGACAAAGAAGGGATGTCTATTGGCTGATTTGACCATGACGAGGCTCTATGAAGTGATGATCGTCTTGTATGCGATCAGTCTAGTTTTTTACTTTACTGATTATTTTTATAAGCAAGTACGTGCAAGACGCATTGCTTTTTGGCTTGTTTCATTTGTATGGATGATTCAAAGTGCCATTATCATTTTAACGTTTGTGGAAACGAAGCGTTTTCCGATTTTATCCTTGTCTGAGGGAATACTTTTTTATTCCTGGTTACTCGTGACGTTATCCATTATCCTTCATTGCATAGCAAGGGTGGATTTACCTGTGTTTATTATTAATATACTAGGATTTTTATTCGCTAGTATATTTACTTTTATGCCGAAACGTCCTACAGGAGCTGTCGGGGATACTTTAATTTCAGAGATGCTTTTTATTCATATATCATTTGCAATATTGTCTTATGCAGCGTTTACATTAACATTTGTGTTTGCCATTTTGTATCTCGTTCTATATCGATTGCTGAAAAAGAAAAAGTGGTCGCATTTATGGACTAGATTGCCTTCCTTGCAGCAGACAAGCAGCTGGATGAATATTTCATTTTTCATTGGAATTCCGATGTTATTTATAAGTTTAATATTAGGGTTTGAATGGGCACTATTAACATTAGAGAGTCTTTCGATTTTCGATGCGAAAATCATAGGGTCCTTCATTATTTTAATTTTGTATTGTTTTATCCTATATGTGAATCGCAAAAGCAAGCTGACAGGTACAACTTATGCATGGGTACATATTTATGCCTATCTATTAGTTGTTGTAAACTTCTTCTTAGGTAGTAGTTTATCGCGATTCCATTTATGGTATTAGAAGAAAGGTTGGAGACTGTTGAGAAAAATTATTGTAGGTTCTAGGAGAAGTAAATTAGCGCTAACGCAAACAAATTGGTTCATTAATGAATTAAAAGCGGCTGGTGCACCATTCGAATTTGAAGTAAAAGAGATTGTAACAAAAGGTGACCAAATTTTAGATGTACAGCTTTCAAAAGTAGGTGGGAAAGGGTTGTTTGTAAAAGAAATTGAACAAGCCCTTTACGATAAAGAAATTGACTTTGCTGTTCATTCTATGAAAGATATGCCTGCTGTATTGCCAGATGGGCTAGTGATTGGTTGTATTCCTCCACGTGAAGATGCTCGTGATGCATTTATTTCGAAAGGGCATGTTAAATTTGCTGACCTTCCTGCGGGAGCAGTCGTTGGGACAAGTTCTTTACGTCGTAGTGCTCAGCTTTTAACAGTACGTCCTGATATCGAAATTAAATGGATTCGTGGAAATGTTGATACACGCTTAGCTAAGCTTGAAACAGAAGAATATGATGCCATTATTTTAGCAGCGGCTGGTTTGAAACGCCTTGGGTGGAGTGATGATGTAGTCACTGAGTTTTTACCTGTCGAACAATGTCTACCAGCTGTAGCGCAAGGCTCTCTTGGCATTGAATGTCGTGCCGATGATGCGGAGCTTTTAGCCGAATTAGGTAAGTTGACTGATTCATTCACTTGGCAAGAAGCACATGCAGAACGTGCATTTTTAGCTGCAATGGATGGTGGTTGTCAAGTTCCGATTGCTGGTTATGCCACTTCAAATGGGGAAGAAATTACATTAACAGGCCTTGTTGCTGCTCCAGATGCATCTGTTGTATATAAGGAAACAGTAGTTGGCACAGATGCACAAAAAATTGGAGAAGAACTAGCTGCTAGTTTAACAAAACAGGGAGCTTTCGATTTAATTCAGCGTGTAAAGGCAGAGCAAGATGCCCAGTAATTTACCTCTAAAGGGTAAAACCATACTTTTAACAGGCACATCTAAGACAACGACCATTGTGGAAAATATAACAGCTTTAGGTGGACATGCCATCGTAGCCCCATTAATTGAAACTTGTGAACGATTAGATAGCAAGGATCCTGAACTATTGAACCGTGCTAAGCAATACGATTGGTTGATTTTTACTAGTCAAAATGCTGTAGAAGCTTTTGCTAGTAAAATGCTTCGACATCAATTTAATGCAAGTCATTTCAAAGGAAAAATAGCTTCCATTGGAACTAAAACAACAACAGCATTAGAAAATTTAGGATTTCAAGTGAGCTTTATGCCTTCCATATTTAGTGCTGATATTTTCGTTAAAGAATTTCCGAGTGTAGCGGGTGATCAACCTAGATGTCTGTTTATTCGAGGAGAAAAGGCGAAAAGTACGCTGAAGGATGGATTGCCTTTTGAATTAAAAGAATGGACAGTCTATGAAACGATAGAACGACATGATCAAACATCTGTTATTGTCAGTTGCATCCAGCAACATCAAAATGTTACAGTGATTTTTGCTAGTCCTTCAGCAGTTGACGTGTATGCAATGGAAGTTGTTCCACATATTGGTTGGGAAGCAGCTCACATTGCAGCCATCGGCCATATTACGGAAGCAGCTCTTGAACAATACGGTGCTACTGTGGATATTATGCCAAGCGTTTATACAATGCAAGCAGTCATCGAAGAAATTATGAAAGTAGGGGACAAATCATGACAAAACTACAATTTCAAAGACACCGTCGTTTGCGTGCCAATGCAACGATGCGATCAATGGTAAAAGAAACATACTTACATAAAGAGGACCTGATCTATCCTATTTTTGTAATAGAAGGCGAAAATATTAAAAATGAAGTACATTCAATGCCTGGCGTTTTTCAATTTTCATTAGATAAACTAGAGGCAGAGGTGGATGAGGTTGTAACATTAGGTATTCCTGCAGTTATTTTATTTGGCTTGCCAGCTGAAAAGGATGCGGTTGGAACAGGTGCATTTCATGATCATGGCATTGTGCAAGAAGCGACTCGACTCATTAAAACACGTCATCCTGAGTTGTTAGTCATCGCGGATACATGCTTATGTGAATTTACGGACCATGGACATTGTGGCTTAATTGAGGGCGATCAAATTTTGAATGATCCTTCATTAGATGTTTTAGCCCGCACGGCAATATCACAAGCAAAAGCTGGCGCTGATATCATTGCTCCATCTAATATGATGGATGGCTTTGTAACGGCAATTCGCGCTGGTCTGGATGAAGCTGGTTTTGAACATATCCCGATTATGTCCTATGCAGTCAAATATGCATCCAGTTACTATGGACCTTTCCGTGATGCTGCAGATGGTGCTCCGCAATTTGGTGATCGTAAATCCTACCAAATGGATCCATCAAATCGTCTAGAGGCATTCCGTGAAGCGGAGTCAGATATCGAAGAGGGCGCAGATTTCCTAATTGTCAAGCCTGCCCTTAGCTATTTAGATATTATTCGAGACATGAAAAATAACTATCCATTACCGCTTGTTGCGTATAACGTTTCAGGTGAATATGCAATGATTAAAGCGGCAGCTATAAATGGTTGGATTGAAGAGAAAAAAGTTGTGCTTGAAACATTATTAGGCATGAAACGTGCAGGCTCTGATTTAATCATTACGTATCATGCAAAAGATGCTGCACGTTGGTTGGAGGAGAAATAAATGACACGTTCTTACGAAAAATCAAAACAAGCCTATGCTGAAGCTGTTCAATTAATGCCGGGCGGTGTAAGTAGCCCAGTACGTGCGTTTAAATCAGTAAATATGGACCCGATTTTCATGGAATCTGGCCATGGGGCAATCATTAAAGACATTGATGGCAATGAATATATTGATTATGTATTGTCTTGGGGTCCGCTAATTTTAGGACATACGCATCCAGAGGTAGTGAAAGCAATTGCAGATACAGCTGCGAAGGGTTCTTCCTTCGGTGCTCCAAGCTATACAGAAAATCGCTTAGCTCAATTAGTATTAGACCGTTTACCAGGAATGGAAATGATTCGCTTTGTTTCTTCTGGAACAGAGGCTACTATGTCTGCATTGCGTGTAGCACGTGGTGTGACAGGACGTGATAAGATCTTAAAGTTTGAAGGGTCTTATCATGGTCACGGTGACTCCTTATTGATTAAAGCTGGTTCTGGTGTTGCCACATTAGGCCTACCTGATAGCCCTGGCGTACCTGCAGATATCGCCCGCAATACGTTGACAGTTGCCTATAATGATTTAGAAGGGGCAAAAGTGATTTTTGAGAAATTTGGCACAGAGTTAGCTGCAGTCATTGTGGAGCCAGTAGCAGGAAATATGGGTGTTGTACCTCCACAACCAGGTTTCCTAGAAGGTTTGCGTGCACTTACTTCAGAGCACGGTGCATTATTAATCTTTGACGAAGTCATGACAGGTTTCCGCGTAGATTATGGCTGTGCACAAGGGTATTTTGGGGTAACGCCTGATATGACTACTTTAGGTAAAGTCATCGGAGGTGGTCTCCCTGTAGGCGCATTCGCTGGGAAAAAAGAAATTATGGAGCAAGTAGCACCAGCTGGACCAATTTATCAAGCAGGAACATTATCGGGGAATCCGTTAGCGATGACAGCTGGTTATGAAACGTTATCCCGTTTAGACCATGGTACGTATGATTACTTTAAAAAATTAGGGGATCAGCTTGAGGCTGGTTTCCGTGAAGCAGCAACTAAATATAATATCCCGCACACTGTTAATCGTGCAGGCTCTATGATTGGCTTCTTCTTCACGAATGAAGATGTCATTGATTTTGCTTCTGCTAAAACATCAGATTTACAATTATTCGCTGAATATTTCCGTCTAATGGCAGAGGAAGGTATTTTCTTACCTCCTTCTCAATTCGAGGGACTATTCATCTCAACAGCTCACACCGAAGAGCACATTGCGACAACAGTGGCAGCATTCCATAAAGTATTTGCGCAATTAGCGAAATAAAATTTGATAGAGCATGCTAGAATTATTTCTAGCATGCTCTTCTGCTGTTGAAAGGTGAAAATGGTTTCCGTTGTAGGCTACTTGCTTTCCTGTGGCTCACCTCTTTAGCTATCCCACGGGATTCAAGCACCTTCCACTTCACCCCATAAAAATGATTCTTAATAGCAAGGTTTTCAAATAAAGTAAAAGTGTTCACTACTCATTTTATGTAGAGGTGTTGTCACTCACGAACGTCCCCCTGGAAAGGATGCTAGCGTAACGGAATAAACCCTCGCTTTGTAAAATTGCTTTATATCCCATTGACATTACCTTTTTTAATGGATTAAGCAGAAGGCATTATAGTGCTTGAGGAATACATGAGTAAAAAGGAACAATAGCATATATTTACTAGTAAGTACGCTCAACTATACTGGATGAAGGACCTGCTTTTGTCAAAATTACATCTTTCAGCATAGCCAAATTGTGGGCGATATCGTTTATAATATAGCTATTCATAAAAGAAAGTAGTGAATTGATATGGCAACAGGCACACACACGGTCGAAGTACCCGTAGGGATTGAACATGTATGGGATTTCGTTAGTGATATGGAAAAATGGGCAAAGCTTGTCCCTGGTTATAATGCACATGAAATGATTGATGAGAAACACTCCACTTGGACTTTTAAAGGCAATGTTGGCGTTTTGAAAAAAACAGTTGAAGTAGAAATTACAATCTTAGAATGGATAGCACCATCAAAAGTTACATTTGAATTAAAGGGGCTTTCTGATAACTTCACAGGAAATGGCTATTTCCTCGCAGAAAGTATCGACGCTGAAAATACTAAAATGACAGGATTCTTAGAAGTCATTGCAGGCGGGTTAGCTGGCCCTGTTCTCAATCCGATTTTTAAACCGATCGTACCAAAGGCAACACAAATGCTAACAGATCGTGTAGCTAATAAAATTAAATTAGTAAATGTTTAATGATACGAACATCCATGGGAATGGCATGCTAGACTATTACTTCTAGCATGCCATTTTTTTAGTAGTATCTATTTTTAACTCTGTTCAAATGGCAACATCCTAGCATACTATCCTTCAAATCGTCATATGATGCAAAGGGAGGGATTATTATCGAACACAAAACTTGGAATATGCGCGAAACATTTTGTTTTCCTGGATATGGCTGCCCAACTGAAATAGCAGCTGTTCAAATTAAGCCACAGTGGCAGGCAATGCAGTTAGAGGATTCTTTGCGACTTATGGGCATCTATCATATCACCGCACACGTTCGCTTTGATTTTCAAGATATGCAAGCATTTGCGGAGAATGAAGATTTAATTACAATTGATGCCCTTGATATTCAAGGAGATACTGGTTATTTTGAGTATGCCGTTCCTTTACATGTGGATTTACCAAAAGAATCAGATGTCAAAGATTTAATGGTCAAGGATATTCGCCCTAGTCTAACAAATCAGATGTGTCAGCTTGAGTGGACAGTCACAAGCGCTTTCAATGAATATGAACCTGTTGTTGAAAAAGATGTGTTAGACAATCCGCACCTATCAACACATGCTTTCGAACAAGAGGAGACATTGGCTGCAATTGAAGAAAGTGTTCAAGTGAAACAACCTGCCGCAGTAGCAGCAGCTTCACGCCAAGAGAATTCTACAACAGTTGACCAAAAAGCTGTATTAAGAGAATCCTCAAGCCATATTGTTGTACGCGAATCCAGTACTTGGCATGAAGTGCCTTCTATGATTTGGGATCTAACAGAAGAATATACACCGCTTAAAGTTCGTGTTTCAAATGATGTCTTTCAAAAGTAAATAGCAGAGAAGTAGCAGGAGTAATAAGAAGACTAAATCACCTGATGTTGGCACAATAATGACACGGATAAACTGAAAAGCACAAATCGGCACGATGATGGTTCTGCAATAAAAACGAACTTGTCGTAGCCAAGGTGGTAAAAGCCAAGGGTTATACTTGCGTCGTCGCATTTGAATTGTCACTTCCTTTTCTATTTACTTTCCTCTTACTAAAAGATGACTAAATCACTTGAAAAATGACACGATCCTGCGGTACAATAAGGAAAATCAAATACAGATGCTATGATAGGGAAGAGTAAATTTTGACTACATTTTCAGAGAGGAAACGGTAGCTGAGAAGTTTCTATTTGTACGAAATTGAAGGTAGCCCTTGAGCAGCTTTAGTGAACTAATAGTAGTTAAAGCCGGTTAAACACCGTTACCGAATTGAGAGCCAGTAGAATAGGCTGAGAAAATATGTTTTTTAACATTTATCTTAACCCTGCTGGAATTAAAGGTGGTACCGCGAACTAAAACTCCTTCGTCCTTTTAGACGAGAGGAGTTTTTTTATTGGGTAAAAAAATAAATAGTATTTCTTTACCAACAGTTTTCAAACAATAGGAGGAGTCAATATGACAGAAAACATTTCAATGCCAACTAAATATGACCCACAGTCCATTGAAGCTGGTCGCTATGAATGGTGGTTACAAGGGAAGTTTTTCGAGGCACAGCCTGAAAGTGGGAAAAAGCCCTATTCAATCGTTATTCCACCACCGAACGTAACAGGTAAATTACACCTTGGTCATGCTTGGGATACAACATTACAAGATATTCTCATTCGTATGAAACGCATGCAAGGCTATGATGCCCTATGGTTGCCAGGTATGGACCATGCTGGTATAGCAACACAGGCAAAAGTAGAAGCCAAGCTGCGTGAGGATAATATTACACGTTATGATTTAGGACGTGAAAAATTCCTCGAAAAAACATGGGAATGGAAAGAAGAGTATGCGGGACATATTCGTGATCAATGGGCAAAGCTTGGTCTTGGATTAGATTATACACGTGAACGTTTCACATTAGACAAAGGTCTTTCAGATGCGGTAAAAACAGTTTTTGTTCAGTTATATGAAAAAGGTTTAATTTATCGTGGTGAACGTATTATCAACTGGGACCCAGCAGCAAAAACAGCATTATCTGATATCGAGGTAATTTATCAGGATGTGCAAGGTGCCTTCTATCATATGAAATATCCATTAGCTGATGGCTCTGGCTATGTAGAAGTTGCTACAACACGTCCCGAAACAATGCTTGGTGACTCTGGGGTAGCTGTTCACCCGAACGATGAGCGTTATCAGCACTTAATTGGTAAAAACGTTATTTTACCGATTGTAGGTCGCGAAATTCCAATTGTTGCTGATGAGTACGTTGATATGGAATTTGGTACTGGGGTTGTAAAAATGACACCAGCCCATGATCCGAACGACTTTGAAGTTGGTAATCGTCATAATCTAGAGCGCATTCTAGTAATGAATGAAGACGGCACAATGAATGATCTTGCTGGCAAATATAAAGGAATGGATCGCTTCGAATGCCGCAAGCAAATTGTTGCTGATTTACAAGAAGCAGGTGTGTTAATTCGCATTGAAGAGCATATGCATTCAGTAGGACACTCTGAACGTTCTGGTGCTGTTGTTGAGCCATATCTTTCAGCACAATGGTTCGTTAAAATGCAACCACTTGCTGATGCTTCCCTAGAGCTGCAAAAGGACGAAGAAGGGAAAGTAAACTTTGTTCCTGCTCGTTTTGAAAACACATATTCCCGCTGGATGGAGAATATACGCGATTGGTGTATTTCTCGTCAATTATGGTGGGGCCATCAAATCCCAGCCTGGTACCATAATGAAACAGGCGAAATATACGTAGGTAAAGAAGCCCCAGCAGATGCAGAAAACTGGACGCAAGATGAAGATGTACTAGATACATGGTTCTCTTCAGCACTATGGCCGTTTTCTACTATGGGTTGGCCAGATGAAGCAAATGAAGAATATAAACGTTACTATCCAACAAATACTTTAGTAACAGGCTATGATATTATTTTCTTCTGGGTTTCTCGAATGATTTTCCAAGGCCTTGAGTTTACAGATCAACGTCCATTTAAAGATGTGCTAATTCATGGTTTAGTACGTGATGGTGAAGGGCGTAAAATGAGTAAATCACTTGGCAATGGTGTTGATCCAATGGATGTCATTGAACAATACGGTGCAGATTCATTACGCTACTTCTTAGCTACTGGTTCATCACCTGGTCAAGATTTACGCTATACAACTGAAAAAGTTGAAGCAGTATGGAACTTTGCCAATAAGATTTGGAATGCATCACGTTTTGCGCTTATGAATATGGATGGTATGACATATGATGAGATCGATTTAACTGGTGAAAAATCTGTAGCTGACAAATGGATTTTAACGCGCTTAAATGAAACGATTGAACGTGTAACCTCTCTTGCAGAGCGTTATGAATTCGGCGAAGTTGGCCGTGAATTATACAATTTCATTTGGGATGATTTCTGTTCTTGGTATATTGAAATGGCAAAATTACCACTTTACGGTGAAGATGAAGCAGCTAAAAAGACAACTCGATCTATTTTAGCTTACGTACTAGATCAAACAATGCGTCTTTTACATCCATTTATGCCTTTCATTACAGAAGAAATCTGGCAGCACTTACCACACGAAGGTGAATCTATTACAGTGGCAGCATGGCCAACAGTACGCACAGATCTTCATTTTGCTGATGAAGCAGATAATATGAAGCTCCTAATGGATATTATACGTTCAGTACGTAATATTCGTGCGGAAGTAAATACACCGATGAGCAAAAAAGTACCGTTGTTTATTTCAGCGAAAGATGCAGCAACAGCAGCTGTACTTAAAGATAATCAAGCATATCTAGAAAAATTCTGTAATCCTGACACTTTAACAATTGGTGAAGGTTTAGAGGCCCCAGGACAATCAATGACTGCTGTTGTGACAGGAGCACAGGTATTCCTGCCTCTTGTTGGACTGATCAATCTTGAGGAAGAAATTGCCCGTCTTGAAAAAGAATTAGAGAAATGGGCAAAAGAAGTAAAGCTTGTTACAGGTAAATTATCGAATGAGAAGTTTGTATCGAAAGCACCGGAAGCGTTAGTCAACGCAGAACGTGAGAAATTAGCAGATTACGAAAGCAAGCATGCAGTTGTGTTAAAACGTTTAGAAGAATTAAAAAATATGTAAAGACGAAGCAATGGATGACAAAAAAGTCATCCATTGCTTTTTTTATGTAGAGCTAAAGATATACATTGAATTAGGAAAAAATATATAGTATTATTTTAAATAAATTGGTCTAATAGATGATGTGCAGCGCTGAACTAATAGGAAACAAAACCTAATTTCATGTTATTTAGCCGTGAAAAACCAAATCTAAATAGATGGTTTTTTAGATAGACAGTCTTTATTAGTAAAGAAAATAAGAGCCAATGGAGGTGTTGAGAATGTCAGGAAATATTGCAACCATTATTACAAAAGTCAACAAAGCATGTGATGAATTAGACTTTGTAAGCGCGAGAGTATTGATCGAAACGAATCTCTTAAAATTATCCGAAGCAAAGTATTATCGTTTATTGAATACAAGTGGCCGTGTCCTGATTAAGCACATATTAGCAAATAGTAATCCCCAACAGGATGGCACTAAATTATCACGAACAGATTTATTAACGATCCAAAAAATTAATGAGTATTGCTCGGATTTTGATATATCGATGCTAAAAAGAACGTTAAAAAATGCTTTTGACTTAGTGCAACGCCCAGATGTTCATCCATTATTAAACAGTGATGCAAAAACCATATTAAATAATATGGGTGCTTTATTAGGTGCTCACAAAGTACACTAAAATAATATTAATACGAACACGCAGTTGCTAGCTGCGTGTTTTTTGTATTTTGTCATTTTGCTATGTTATTAAACGTTACTTGTACTAAAATAAAGATATTGCAGTAAGAAGGAGTGTTTCTTTTGTTTAACACAATGAACGAATGTACAAAATTTATTTTTACATTAAAAGCAGTTGATCATAAACGTGCGCCACTTGTCCTTATGCGGGAAGTACTAGGACATTTAGATGAACCTCACAACAAGCTAAGAGTAATCCATGTAGCAGGTTCAAATGGTAAAGGTTCTACGGTGAACGCATTAAGAGAAATGCTTCAACATGCAGGCTACACTGTAGGGGCATTTACGTCTCCACATTTAGAGCGAGTTAATGAACGTATGACCATTAACGGCCACCAGATTTCGGATGAGCAATTTCTCTACTATTTCAATAAACTTGCGAAAATTATAGAAGAACACTACAATGGTGAATTTCCAAGCTTTTTTGAGGTAGTTACACTCATTATGTTTCAGTATTTTGCACATGAAGGTGTAGATATAGCGCTTATTGAGACAGGGCTTGGAGGGCGTTTGGATGCGACAAATGTCGTAACACCGCTTTTAGCTATTATTACAACGATCTCGTTAGAGCATACAGCCTTTTTAGGCGACACTTTCGCAAAGGTTGCCGCAGAAAAAGCTGGCATCATCAAGGGAGGCATACCAGTTGTTGTAGGTGTTCATAATGAGGAGGCATTGGCTGTCATTAAAGCCACGGCAGAGGAACGACATGCGACGTGCTATGTTTTAGGTCAAGACTTCATGGTGACAAATAGTTGGCAAAGTACTGACTATCAGCATTTTACATATGAAAAGGACCCTGTCTTGATGAAGGATGTACCATTAAAAATGGCTGGTCAACATCAAATAAATAATGCAAGTTTGGCCATCACAGCCATGCTAACATTACGTGAGCAGGGGACAATTGTCATTACTGATGATTCTATTTGTCAAGGTCTACAATGTGCGCAATGGGCAGGCCGCTTTGAGCAATGGCCGAATCAAATTGTGCTAGATGGTGCTCATAATTCAGAGGGGACAGCTGCTCTGATCCAAACACTAAAAAATGTCTATCCAAGAAACAATTATCGCTTTATTTACGCGGCATTAGCAGATAAGGATCATGCTAACAGCATAGAACTAATGGATGCTGTTGCCACCTCGATCACTTTTACACAAATAGATCTACCGAATGCAATGCCTGCTGAAAGCTTAGCGACGTTGTCGACTCATGCAAATAAAACGGTTCATACAGAATGGCTAAAAAGCCTTCAAACACTATTACAAGAACGCCAAAAAGAGGATATTGTTGTCATTACAGGCTCATTATACTTTATAGCACAAGCTCGACAGTGGCTACAGGAGGAAGGACGATGATCCCAAACTTTGATCATTATAAAGAGAAATGGCAGGTTAAAAGTGATGATATCATTAAACTAGGTCTTACAGCGATTGAAGAGGCTTTATCATATTTAGGTAATCCTGAGCAAACTTTGCGTGTTGTCCACTTAGCGGGTACAAATGGCAAAGGCTCTACGTTAACATTTCTAGAGGCAATTGCACAAGAACATGGCTTACGCGTGGGCAAATTTATGTCACCATGTATCGTTGATGTTCATGACCAAATTCAAATAGCTGGTCAACCTATAACAGAGGCTGAAATGGATCAAGTTTTCCAACAGATGCATGAGGTTGGGCTGAGTGGCAAACTAACCGATTTTGAATTGCTGACGGTGGCGGCATTTTTACATTTTGTCAATGGGCAGGTGGATATTGCGCTGATTGAAGCGGGAATGGGTGGTTTATTGGATAGTACAAATGTGGTAACACCTATTGTCTCTATTATCCCAAGTATTGCTTTAGAACACACAAAGTTTTTAGGGGATACGCTTGAAAGCATTGCACACCATAAAGCAGGTATTATTAAACAACAACGTCCAGTTATTATTGGTGATTTGCCTGGTGAGGCGAAGCGAGTTGTGGATGCAGTAGCCGTTCGAAAAAAAGCCACTCTATTTGCATTAGGTCAACATTTTGCCATTAAGCAAACAACTGATGGAGAAAGCTATATGAATGACGTACAGCAGTTCCAAATTGCGAACCTGAATCGTTCTATGAAGGGGACACATCAGGGAAACAATATGGCTCTCGCCATTACAGCATTTTTTGAAGTGGCGTCAGAATTAGACGTGTCTATTGATCAAACAACTATTCGTCAAGCTGTGCAAAAGGCCTCTGTTTTGGGACGCTTTGAAGAAATAATGCCTTTCGTTATATTGGATGGTGCGCATAATCCTGCAAGTGCTGAAAAATTAATAGAAACGATTCAGTGTGAATATCCAAATGAGCAGATAACATTTGTCGTTGGCATACTAGCAGATAAAGATGTTGAGCAGATTCTCGGAATTCTAGAGCAGGTGAGTGATGACTTTTACTTCGTCGATTTTGCTAATTCACGAGCAATGCCAGCCCATCAAATGGTCAAACTTTCTCATGCAACAGCGAAAACAACCTTGCTTGACTATGCATCCTTTATACATGCACAATCACATAGACAGCAGAGAACCATTGTAGCAGGCTCATTATATTTATTAACAGAGGTTCGTCATAGATTAAAACAATGAAATAACTAGGGCTCTTGATAGGGAGTCCTAGTTTTTTTATGGCTGCAAATTTAGGATTGCAATGAGTTCCGTATCAAAAAATAATAAATTCGCATTTACCCTTTGGAATGTACATATAATATCATATGATGTTGGCATAGATAGGTGGAAGGATGAGGTGATAGTTGAATGAAAATTGTAAGTCATGTGATGAAAAAACAAATATTTCGAGCAATGATTATTGGTGGATTTGTTGGTCTATTAGGTGTAGCAATTTTTCTGGGCGTTTTACAAGCCAGCACACAGTTACCTTTAAAGAAAAATGGTAGTGAAGTGGCAAATAATCAATCACAAACAGAAACGATTCCAACTGCCGGGGAGACAACCAATACATCTAATGCATCGATGTTTTATGCAAGCCAAGCTGGCGTGTATTCAAACTATGAGAGCGCAAGTTCATTTGTTGCTGAGTATCCTGCCTTAAAAGAGAGCGCGATCGTTCAAGTTGATGACAAGTTTTATGTGTGGACAAGCATGGTGACGGAGGAAAGTCAGCTAAAATTTTTACAGGACCCCGCAACCTTTAAAAAGGCATTTAGCGTCAGTGGTGAAAGCTGTAAAGAACCTACCTTGGCAGAACTACCAACTGCTTTAGCAGATAAAAATGCCGCAAAATTAAATTTTAAGGAAAATGGCAAGGACTCAACGCTACCTGAGGATTGGCAGTCCATTGGCGCAGCGGCCTCTACTATTTCCAACGATATCAACATCATTCGTCTGCATGTTTTTGCACATTACCAATCTAAAAATACGTGTCTTCAAGTGAAGTTTTAACAATAAATAATAATGAAATCTTCATTATCTTGTTTTTTTGAAAATTTTCAAATTGTGCATTCTTCTGTATCATAAGGATAAGGAGGAATGATCAGATAATGTTAAAAACAAATCATAAGCTTGTCCTTGCTTCTGCTTCCCCTAGGCGCAAGGAATTGCTTAACATGCTAGCACTCCCGTTTGAAGTCTTGACAAGTGAAGTGGAAGAAACAAGTGTACAAGCTCATACAATGCAGGATTATGTAAAAGGAGTAGCTTTATTGAAGACGCGTGATGTAGCCAAAAAAGCAGCTAATGCCACGATTATTGGTGCAGATACAATCGTTGTTTACAATCAAGAGCTACTACATAAACCTAAAACGCGTGAGGAAGCTATTTCTCACTTATTACGTTTGTCAAATAACAAACATAGTGTGATGACTGCGGTCGCTATAATCGAACCGAATGGAAAGGAAACGACCTTTGTGGAAGAGACTACAGTTGTTTTCCACCGTCTATCGCAGAAATTAATCGAAGCTTATGTAGATTCAGGAGATCCTTTTGATAAAGCGGGTGGTTATGGCATTCAAACGATTGGTACACTATTAGTTAAAAGAATTGAAGGAGATTATAACAATGTTGTAGGTTTACCACTTGCAACTTTGTTTTCGCAATTGGTGGATCTACAGATAGTCCAATTTGCGAAGGAGTGAATATTTTTGCTAGAAGACGCTTTACCAACTTTGATGATACGTGATGTCAATATAGAGGATCGTCCCCGTGAACGGCTATTACGACAAGGAGCTGAGAGTTTATCGAATCAAGAGCTACTCGCTATTTTATTGAGGACAGGCACAAAGGAAGAATCTGTGCTTGTTCTTGCAAATAGGGTGTTAAATGTTTTTGAACGACTCCATCATTTGAAGCATGCAACCATCGAAGAAATGATGGCTATTAAAGGAATAGGCGAGGTGAAAGCCATTCAATTAATGGCTGCTGTTGAACTTGGTAGAAGACTGGCTCAAAAACATAATGATGAGAAATTCACAATACGTTCTCCACAAGATGCAGCAACTTACTTAATGCCTGATATGACCTCGCTTAATCAGGAGCATTTTGTAGTGCTTTTTTTAAATATAAAAAATCAAATTATTCATAAGCAAACGATTTTCATTGGCAGTTTAAATGCATCCATCGTTCATCCTAGAGAAATATTTCGAGAAGCTGTCAAAAGGTCTGCCGCTTCTATTATATGTGCCCACAACCATCCAAGTGGGGTGCCAACACCGAGCACGGAGGACATTGAAGTAACAAAGCGAATTGTTGAAGCAGGCTATATTATAGGGATAGAGTTAATTGATCACGTCATCATCGGCGACCATCAATATATTAGTTTAAAGGAAAAAGGATATTTTTAACTCTGCATACAATATGCAGAGTTTTTTATGATGAATCCATTTTGTTGTATAGAAGATTCTATTACTATAAATGACCTTAATTATAACCAGTCATAAAATTTTTGTATTTTTTTGTGGTATATTGGCGAACCTTTTTTCTTACATAACGTTAATGTATTCATAGAAAAGCAATTATCTTCACAAAAATTGGTAGCCTGATACACATTGTCTTATGGGAATAAAAATTATATGCTAATCTATACGTACTATTTTTAGTTTAAGAGGGAATTAAAATAGTATCTTTTCTGTGAGTTGAAGTATGTGATACTACAAATTCTTGCGTTTTTCCGTTATAATGAACGGTATGAATTTTATCTTTATTCAGGGAGGACTCCCATCAAAATTGGTGGTGAGGTGAATGAGTGTGTAGTTTTTTCATAGGTGTAAACTACCAACTGACTGGAGATAAAAAAATTTGACAGGTGTTATGGACGTTGAAAGGAGTCAATTGTGTATTTACACAATTCAATTTCCTATACATTGTCGTCAAATATATTGGATGTCAACGAAAGTATGGCTTATATAGAAAGGGAGTACACAATTTGTTTGGACTAGGAAGCAAAGATGTCGGGATTGACCTCGGCACAGCGAATACATTAGTGTTTATTAAAGGAAAGGGAATCGTATTACGTGAACCTTCAGTTGTAGCAAAAAATACAAAAACAGGGGATATTGTTGCCGTTGGTAATGATGCGAAAAATATGATTGGTCGAACACCTGGCTCAATCGTAGCGATTCGTCCAATGAAAGATGGCGTTATTGCTGACTTCGATATTACAACAGCAATGATTGAGTATTATTTAAAAGAAGCATGTAAAAACTCTGGAGGCAACTGGAAAAAACCAAATGTTATGATTTGTGTACCTTATGGTATTACTTCAGTGGAGCAGCGTGCTGTTATTGATGCTGCACGACAAGCAGGTGCAAAAGAGGCGTTCACAATCGAAGAGCCATTTGCAGCAGCAATCGGTTCAAATCTTCCTGTATGGGATCCTACAGGGTCAATGGTTGTTGATATCGGTGGAGGTACAACAGAAGTTGCCGTTATTTCTTTAGGTGGTATTGTAACGAGTGAATCTGTACGTGTTGGTGGTGATGCAATGGATCAATCCATCATTTCGTATATCCGTAAAACGTATAATTTAACAATTGGTGAACGTACAGCGGAAGCCGTAAAAATGGAAATTGGTACGGCATTGGCAGAAGGACCAGAAGCACGAATGGATATTAGAGGACGTGACCTGTTAACAGGTTTACCGAAAACAATCGAAATTTCTTCACAGGAAATTTCTGAATCATTACGTGAAGCGGTTTCCTCTATTATTGACGGTGTTCGTAAAACATTAGAACAAACACCTCCAGAATTATCTGCTGATGTAATGGAGCGCGGTATTGTATTAACTGGTGGTGGGGCACTGCTAACAAACTTAGACAAAGTAATCAGCCAAGAGACAAATATGCCAGTATTCATTGCAGAAGATCCTTTAGACTGTGTAGCGATTGGTACAGGTAAGGCATTAGATCATATCGACTTAATTCGTCAACAACAAGTTAAAGGGTAAGGAGGTTTAGGCAATGCCACACTTTTTTTTCAATAAGAAAGTAATTTTGCTGCTCATAGGCATGGTTTTTCTTGTGGCATTGATTAGCTTCTCATTACGTGATCGGACGAATGCAACTTTACCAGAGCAAATTATTAAAGATACTGTCGGTTTCGCACAATCGCTTGTTGCGAAGCCGGCGAATTATATTAATGGTGTTTTTAATAGTATTGACTCCCTCTTAAACACGTACGAAGAAAATAAACGTTTAAAAGCACGCTTAGAAGATTTTGCAGTTGTACAAGCTGAGGCTACGGATTTAAAATCAGAGAATAACAAGCTTCGAGAGCTTTTGGATAAAACTGAGAGCTTAAAGGCATTTAATCCAATTCAAGCAACAGTGATTGCTAGAAATCCTGACCAGTGGGAAGAGAAAATTATTTTAGATAAAGGGTCTTCTCATGGAGTCAAAAAAAATATGGCAGTTATGACCGCGAAAGGGTTAGTGGGGAAAATTACCCTAGTTACACCTTTCACATCTGAGGTAGAGCTTTTAAATACAAATAATCCAAACTATCGTGTTTCCGCGATGGTGCTAGGAGAAAAAGAAGCATACGGTTTAATCGAGGGCTTTGATGAAGAACGTAATGAACTCATTATGAAGCGAATCGATTCTAGCATGAAGGTGAAAGAAGGCGAGCAAGTAGTTTCTTCAGGTCTTGGTGGTATTTTCCCTAAGGGAGTGCCGATAGGAGAAATTACGGAAGTTAGTACAGATGACTTTGGTTTAACGAAAATGGCGTATGTCAAACCATCTGCTGATTTTTCAATTTTAGAGCATGTTGTGATTGCCAAGCGAACATCCACAAGTATTGATGGATCAGATGGCAATGCAACGAATGAGGATTTATCGAATCCGCAAGAGGCAAGTGAAGAGGAGGCGGAGTGATGGTTCGATTTCTCATCCCCTCTGTAGCGGTTTTACTATTCCTGTTAGAACCAGAATTTGCTATGCTTTCCCCGATTGAAATTAAAGGGGAAGTCTATTTTCTGGTACCGCGTTTTTTAATCTTATACCTTATTTTTATATCCATCTATTACAGCCGTCAACGTGCGGTAATGTATGGACTTTTTTTTGGTGTCTTGTATGATGTGTTTTACATTGATATTATTGGATTATATTCAGTACTTTATCCACTTATATGTTTTTTGGCAGGGTCTATCGTGAAAGTTATACATCAGCACTTAGTTGTAACAACTACAATTTCAGTTGTACTAGTAGCGATTTTAGAATTTATTCTCTATCAATTCTTTTTCCTAATCGATTTTACAGCAATTCCTTTAGCGGATTTCTTACGTTCACGACTACTACCAACAATCATTGCGAATGCTTTATTTTTAATGATTCTTGGGTGGGCCTTCAAGTATCTAATTAATGCGCGTGTCTTACAGAGAGCACGTGAGGTTTCTTAACAAAGAACAACGTGAGGTGAGGCATTCATGAAAAAACAGTTAGTTAATATGAAGGGAACGAAGGACGGTTTTGTACTACGCCTAGACGACCAATGTGCGTATGGTGAACTAGTGGAAGAATTAAAGAATAAGGTTTTAGAGGGCGGTATCGATGGTAAAGTTGATGTACAATTATACTTAGGCTATCGATACTGTACTGAAGAACAATTAAATGAACTTATAAAAATTATAGAAGAAACAGAACAGCTTATTGTATCGAAGGTGCAAAGTGAAGTACTGACTGTCCACGAAAGCAACCAGAAGATGTTTGAAAGCCAACAAGATACATATATAGGAGTGGTCAGATCAGGACAAATTCTGCGTTCATCCGGGGATATTACCATCATAGGAAATGTCAATCCAAACGGTCGTGTTGAGGCTGGAGGTAATGTATATGTCCTAGGTAGACTTAAAGGGATTGCACATGCTGGTATGCAAGGCAATAAAGAAGCAATCATTGCAGCATCTCGATTTGAAGCCACGCATATCATGATTGCCGATCAAGTTCAGGTAATGTCAGATGAACATGTAAAAGCGATTAATCAAGTAGAAATGACTTGTGCATTTATTGGCTACGATGGACGCATTACGTACGATCAAATTCATGCCTTAAAAAATATTCGACCATTGTTAAATGTGTCTAAGGGAGGAAGCTAGTGTGGGAGAAGCGATCGTCATAACTTCAGGTAAAGGCGGTGTCGGTAAAACAACGACAACGGCTAACCTTGGGACTGCATTGGCTCTACAAGGTAAAAAAGTATGTTTAGTGGATACAGATATTGGCCTACGTAATTTAGATGTGATTTTAGGCCTTGAAAATCGTATTATTTATGACCTAGTCGATGTGGTGGAAGGACGCTGTAAAATTCATCAAGCATTGATTAAGGATAAACGCGTAGATGAGAAACTATTTTTATTACCTGCTGCTCAAACAACAGATAAAAATGCTGTTACCCCTGAGCAAATGAAGAGCTTAGTAGAGGAATTGAAAAGAGACTATGATTATGTATTAATCGATTGCCCAGCGGGAATTGAGCAAGGCTACCGTAACGCTGTTGCTGGTGCAGATCATGCGATTGTTGTCACAACACCTGAAATTTCTGCTGTTCGTGATGCAGATCGTATTATTGGTTTACTGGAGCAGGAAGAGATAACAGCACCTAAACTCATCATTAATCGTATTCGACAACATATGATGAAGAGCGGTGACACACTGGATGTCAATGAAATTACAACTCATTTATCTATTGATTTATTAGGCATTATTATAGACAGTGAAGGTGTCATTTCATCTTCTAATAAAGGTGAACCAATTGTAATGGACCCCTCAAATAAAGCGTCATTAGGCTATCGAAATATTGCCCGTCGTATTCTTGGTGAATCAGTGCCATTAATGGCTATACAAGATGAGCAAAGAGGGATGTTTTCAAAACTTAAAGCCCTTTTCTCAAAATAAATTAAAACCTTTTCGTGCAATTGTACGAGAAGGTTTTTTCTTGTGCATGTTTGGACATGCAATCACATATAGTGAGGAAAAAAGGATGAGGGCTTGTTTAAAAAATGGAAATGGTTTGTCACGATACTTCTTGTGGCGGCGATCATGCTTGTAATTCGTTTAGAGGACCAGGGTGTAGTGGATACACCTGTTCGGAAGCTTGTTACAACCTCTGCTGATTTAACGTATTTAAGTGAGCTCGGGCAAAGCTGGTTTGAAAAAGAAAAAGAGACCATCATGGTTTCTAGTGATGTAGGGCAAGCAGATCTTTTAACATTTGCGAATGCCCAAGTATTTAAAGAAGGCTATCTATTGCAGTATGATGTTGGCTTACCTATCTATGCTGGTCAAAATGGATTAGTCGTTTTTACTGGCCATACAAAGTACACAGGTAAGACCATGACCATCAGCTATGAAGATGGTACAACCGTTTCCTATGGTATGTTAGATAGTTTAGCTCAACTACCATACACATCTATTCAAGCAAATGATTTAATTGGCATGAAAGAAGCGGGTCAACTTTATGTGTCCATCGAAAAGGGAGATGCCCATTATGATTTAGAGCAAATTGTACAATGGCTTGAAACGACGGAGACAAATGAGGATTAAATTACATCTTCTGTGTATCCCTCTCGTATTTGTCATGATTTTTAGTGGCCAGTTAGCCTATTACGCGATCATTCTGTTTTCCTTACTGTGGCATGAGGCTGGTCACTTAGTTGCGGCAGTAATGTGTGGAGTGAAGGTGAAATCCTGCGTAATTACACCATACGGGGGAGAAATTCAATTTGAAAATCCAGCGGTTGTGCAAGCTTCGTCACTCCTATGGATTGCATTAGGAGGGCCAATCGCTACGATTATTGGGATTGGCCTCGCTTTTTTTATGCCTGATTTACTCGCTACTAAGCTTATAAATGTACAACTCGTGTTATTGGCTGTCAATATTGTACCCATCATACCGTTAGATGGTGGAAGGATATTGTTAGCCTGCCTATTTTTAAAATATCCAAGAGCTCACGTGATAGAGCTATATTATTGGTTATCATTCATCGTAGCTACTATACTATTACTTGTCACTTTCAAGTTCTTGCCACAATCTATTTTTTTAGCCATCATAAATTTATTCATTTGGTTGCAAGTGTTGAAAGAATGGCGTTATCGAAAATACCGAGTTGCTTTTGAAAAATATGTTATGAATAGATTGACTTGAAAAAATTCGTGTGGTAATATTTTAATGTTATTGTTTGTAGCACCCGTGCTACTACAACCGCTCTGTAAAGGTTTAAGTGTCTAGTAAGATCACCTTATGAAACAGGCGAGTCTGAGTCTAAGAGGAGGTGCAGTAAAATGTACGCAATTATTGAAACTGGTGGTAAACAAGTCAAAGTAGAAGCTGGTCAAGAAATCTATGTTGAAAAATTAGGCGTAGAAGCTGATGAGGTTGTAACTTTTGATAAAGTTTTATTCGTAGGTGGCGAAAACGTTAAAGTTGGCGCTCCATTCGTAGAAGGCGCTACTGTAACAGCTAAAGTTGTTAAAGAAGGCCGTGCGAAAAAAATCGTTGTTTTCAAATTGAAAGCTAAAAAGAACTACCGTCGTAAACAAGGTCACCGTCAACCTTACACAAAATTAGTTGTTGAAGCAATCAACGCTTAATTGTGAGGTATAGCGAATGATACAAGTTACGATTCATCACGATGAAAATAGACATGTGTCAGCATTCGAATTTTCAGGACATGCTGGTTATGATGAATCTGGTAAGGATTTAGTATGTGCAGGAGCATCAACTATAGCCATTGGTACAGTGAATGCTATTTATGCATTATTACAAATTCAGCCAGAAATCGAACAAGCTGCTGAAGGTGGAGGCTATCTCAAGGTAGATTTACCATCAGACATAGAGCCTGAAGTAGATGCAAAACTACAGTTAATTGTTCAAGTAATGACTGCCCAAGTGTATTCTATGGTGCAAAATTACGGACAATACATCCAAATCAACTACAACCAAGTAGGAGGTGGAACTCGATGAAATTATTATTAGCATTAGACCTTCAACTTTTTGCATCGAAAAAAGGGGTAGGTTCTACTAAAAACGGACGTGACTCTGAGTCTAAACGACTTGGTGCAAAACGTGCTGATGGCCAATTCGTAACAGGTGGTTCAATTCTTTACCGTCAACGCGGTACAAAAATTTACCCAGGTACAAACGTAGGTCGTGGTGGTGACGATACACTATTTGCTAAAGTTGACGGCGTTGTTAAATTTGAACGTTTAGGTCGCGATCGCAAACAAGTATCTGTTTATCCAACAACACAAGAAGCTTAATCTTTTATAAGATAACATAAAGCGGAGGACTGCATTTATTGCAGTCCTTTTTTTGGCTAAATTTCAAAAAAGCCGATTGGACGCAATGACACCAAGGTATAATTGATTAAAGAATTAAGGGAAAAATACAGCAAAACTTGTTATACTAGTAAGGATAACTTTATTGGAGTGAATGGGATGAACAATCAATCACTAACCATTAGTGAAGTATTACGTTTTGCAAATCATGATTATGTGAATCAACTGCAACTGATTCGCATGAATTTAGATTTAGGTAGAATCGAGGAATCGAAAAAACTTATTCAACATTATTCAGAACAATTACGAGTATTTTCTATCCTCAATCGACTACAATTACCACAAACAATTGAATGGCTTCAAACAGCAGGATGGCGTTACCCATCATTAGCTTGGAAGCTAAGCGGTGAGATAAAAAAGCCTGTGACCAATGATATTGATCAGGAAGTTGTAGATTATTTAAACAAAACAGTTATGCATGTTTATGATACATTAGATCCATTTACAGAGCAGATCCTAACGCTTGATGTACGTGTTGACGATCATACATTTGCCGTGACATTCACGCTAAATGGGTTATGGAGTGCTGATGCATTCACCGAAAAAGGTTTGAAACAATTCGACATTCAAACAATTGAGCAGACAACTACACGCTGGCAATATGTCTTGAGTGCAAATAGGGAGTGAACTAAATGTTTGTCGATCACGTAAAGATTTATGTTAAAGGTGGCGATGGCGGAGATGGTATGGTAGCCTTTCGCCGTGAAAAATATGTACCAAATGGTGGTCCAGCTGGTGGAGATGGTGGACACGGTGGTAACGTTGTATTTGAAGTAGAAGAGGGCTTACGAACATTAATGGATTTCCGCTATAAACGCCATTTTAAAGCACCTCGCGGCGAGCATGGGATGAGTAAAGGCATGCATGGTAAAAATGCGGAGGATTTAATTGTTAAAGTACCACCAGGCACAGTGGTTATGAATGAAGAAACAAATGCCGTTATTGCTGACTTAGTCGAGCATGGGCAAAGAGCAGTTATTGCGAAAGCAGGCAGAGGTGGACGAGGTAATTCTCGCTTTGCTACACCTGCCAACCCGGCGCCAGAACTTTCTGAAAAAGGTGAGCCAGGACAAGAATTAAATGTTATATTAGAGTTAAAAGTTTTAGCAGATGTAGGGTTAGTTGGTTTCCCAAGTGTTGGTAAATCAACACTTTTATCTGTTGTTTCCGCGGCTAAGCCAAAAATTGGTGCTTATCATTTCACAACAATTGTACCGAACTTAGGCATGATTGAAACGGATGACCATCGAAGCTTTGCGATGGCTGATTTACCAGGGCTTATAGAAGGAGCACATCAAGGAGTTGGATTAGGTCATCAATTTTTACGACATATCGAACGTACACGCGTTATCGTTCATGTCATTGATATGTCAGGGATGGAAGGCCGCGATCCATATGAAGATTATTTAACAATTAATGAAGAGCTAAAACAATATAATCTTCGTTTAACAGAGCGTCCACAAATTATCGTAGCCAATAAAATGGATATGCCAGATGCAGAAGAGAATTTAACAGCATTCCGTCAAAAGGTTGGAGAAGACGTTCAAATTTTCCCAATTTCTGCTGTTTCACGTCAAGGTTTAAAAGAGCTACTTTTTGCCATTGCCGATCTATTAGAAGTAACGCCTGAATTCCCACTATATGATGATCTAGAGGAGCAATCAGACGCAACCGTAATGTACAAGCATGAGGCAAAAGGTGAAGATTTCGAAATCACACGTGATGATGATGGTACATTTATTATTAGTGGTTATGCAATTGAGCGTTTATTTAAAATGACAGACTTTAGCCGTGAGGATGGTATACGTCGTTTTGCTCGTCAATTGCGTGCAATGGGTGTGGACGAGGCTCTGCGTGAGCGTGGAGCACAAGATGGCGATACAGTACGCCTACAAGAGTTTGAATTTGAATTTGTCGATTAAGACATGAGTTTTAGGGGGAAGCGTATGAAGAATGTTGCGAATCAGCGATATTATTTAGTTCGTGAGGATGTTTTAACGGATGCAATGCAAAAAACTTTGGAGGCGAAACACTTACTATCAAGTGGTTCAGTATCTTCCATTTGGGATGCGGTAAAGCAGGTGGATTTATCGCGAAGTGCGTTTTACAAATATCGTGATGCGGTTTTTCCTTTTCATTCAATTGTGCAGGAACGCATTTTAACAGTCTTTTTACAGCTTCAAGATAGAAAAGGAACACTTGCCAAGCTTTTAGAAACTGTGACAATTACACATTGTAATGTCTTAACGATTCATCAAACAATCCCTATTCAGGGACGTGCTAATGTTACATTGTCATTAGATGTAACAAGCATGACTTGTGATCTTGATGATCTTATCCAGCAATTAAAACGCTTAGATTTTGTGGAATCAGCGGAAGTGATTAGTTCTGGAGCATTATAAGCACAGAGAGTGTTCAATCCTTTAATTTTTGACAAAATGACAAACATCGTGTTGAATAACCCCAATGGGTAAAGATACGATAACAAAGCTCAAATAAGGAGCTGTCCCAAGCGTTTTTCATCACGTGGGACTGCTCCTTATTGTGCCATAAAGGAGGTATTTGCAATGACAAAGCAACAATGGGAAAATCGAATCGCCTATCTAGGACCAGAAGCATCATTTACATACTTAGCAACAAAGGCTACTTTTCCAAATGAGTGGCTTGTACCGTGTGCCACGATTCCAGAATGTATAGAGGCTGTTGCAGAGGGAAAGGTAGATTTAGCTGTCGTACCGCTAGAAAATGCTCTAGAGGGCTCTGTATCATTAACATTAGATTACTTATTCCATGAGGCAACACTTTATGTAACTGGAGAGTTATTGCTGAAAATTCAGCAGCATTTAATGGTCAATAAAGCGCAGAAGGATGATTGGCAGTCAATCGAAGGTGTTTATTCTCATCCGCATGCACTAGCTCAATGTCATAAATATTTATTTTATCGTTTTAGTCATGTACCATTACATCAAACAACTTCAACTGCAGCAGCAGCAAAATATGTATCAGAGAATCCACAAGAGTGTATAGCGGCAGTTGGTAATGCAGCCGCAGCTGAAAAATATGGTCTTGAAATTGTGGAGCAGAATATCCATGATTTTCATTTTAATCATACACGATTCTTTGTACTGTCTAAGCAAAATAAACGATTGCCACAAGAGCTATCAGATGGGCAAGCAAAAACAACATTTATGATTACCTTACCAACAGATCGTTCAGGTGCATTACATCAGGTGCTTTCTGTTTTTGCATGGCGTCAGCTAAATTTAAGTAAAATCGAATCACGTCCATTAAAAACTGGATTAGGTGATTATTTCTTTATGATTGATGTATTAGCAGATGAAAAGGAACCGATGATGCGTGGGGCAATGGAAGAATTAGCTGCGCTAGGTTGCAAAGTAAAGTCTCTGGGTACCTATTTTACTTATGTAACATCAGACGAAGCATAGTAATGTGAAGGAGGAGGAAAGAGATGGGTGGGATTATTTTATTCGATGGTGTCTGTAATTTTTGTGATAGCACTGTTCAATTTATCATCAAACATGATCAAGCTGGCTATTTTCAATTTGCATCGCTGCAAAGCGAGGCTGGTCAATCGCTTCTCACTCAATATCATATACCAAAGAATATAGATAGTGTAATTCTTATTGAACAAGGGAAAGTGTCTGTTGAATCTACCGCTGCGTTAAACATTTGCCGTAAATTTGATGGATTGTGGCCTTGTTTCTACGCCTTCATTCTTGTACCACCATTTATTCGCAATGCATTATATCGATTATTTGCAAAGCAACGCTATCGTTTGTTTGGAAAAAAAAGTGAATGCTTATTGCCTACGCCTGCTCAACGTCAAAGATTTCTTTCCTGATAGGGAAATACTCGCCTTTAAGGGAACAATACAATAGCTGCGGACGGAAGCCCGCGCTTAACGAGACAATACCAGCATTAAAAAACAGAAAGCACCGTTTGAAATCAATTTTTCAGACGGTGCTTTTACTATTCATTGATCTGACACTAAGTAGCCCTTTTTTTGTAAAGCTCGCTCAATTAATGTTAAAACTTCAACAGAGGGTGCTGTGATGACATGTAGATGGATGCCGCCAGTGAGAGCAGATAAATAGTTGGCCTGTGTGGCATTCACACGTTCGATAAATTGTTTCACCTCATGGCGGTTGGATACCATGATAGAGGCTGTCAGTTCACCATATATTGGATGTTCGACAATGACATTTTTGACGGTTCCGCCACAGTCTACAATCGTCATTAATTCATCTTCCGTCTGCTCTGATGTATGCAAGCAAGGGAATGTTCGTTCAACGGTTTGCTGTATTTGTTCTTGATGCATATAAAGATAACCTTGGCTTGTGGCAATAATAGGCTCATTTCTTGCCTTTAATAAAGTCATATCATTGACGATTACTTGTCTAGAAACATTGGCGAACTTTGCTAAGTCTGTCCCAGTTATAGGTGCTTTATTTTTTTTTAATTGCGCTAATAGTTGCAGTCGGCGTTCTTCGCCTAACATTTTTTTCATAAGAGATCACCCCTGCTCGTAATAAAGGAATCAGCGTTCCTTATGAATTAGTGTACCATGAAGCTTTTCTAACTTGCTGAAATTTTTGTATCCAAATGAAACATTGAACATATGATACGTAGAGAGGAAGGGAGGAAAAAATTGCGTATTCATATTGTTCAAAAGGGAGATACATTGTGGAAGATTGCGAAAGAGTACGGCATTTCGTTTGAAGATTTGAAGCGGCTCAATGTCCATCTTGCCAACCCAGATTATATTGTTCCAGGCATGGAAATTATATTGCCTGAAAAAATAAACAAAGAGCCGCATAGAGATTCACATAAAGAAATGCCGAAAAAGGAAACACAAGTGCATAAGGAGACACCAAAGGAAAGTCCTAAAAAAGAGGTACAGCGACCAATGCCACCACCACCGCCAATTGTACCGCCACCACCAGCTCCTATGCCAATGCCAGAACCACAAATGATACCGATACCAATACCGATGCCAATGCCAATGCAGATGCCACAACAGCCGATGTGGGTACCGCAGCCTGTGGAAATGAATTGGCACCAGCAATTGGTGATGCCACAAATGGAGCAAAATGTTACAACACCACCTGTACAAATACAGCCACCACCACCGCCAGCACCTACACCGCCACCACCGCCTGTAGCTAAACCAAAGCCAAAGCCAATGCCACAACCAGCACCACATCCACCAATGCATATCATGCCACAAATGCCTGCCGTACCACATTGTTCAAGTTGCCATCAGCCAATCTATCATCAGATGTGGTGGCCGATGCCAATGCAGCCGCAGGTTGAGCATTATACGATGCCACAGCAGCCAATGTCCTATGACATGCCAGATCATAAAGTAGGTGGAATGGAAGACTTTTTAGAGTCCACATCACCATTCTTCCATACGCAAGATCACCAAAAGCCACAAATGGATATGATGCCCGATATGAATATGGGGCAATCCTGTGGTTGTGGCACACAACCAATGATGATGCCTGATATGAACATGGGTCAATCTTGTGGCTGTGGCACACAACCAATGATGATGCCAAATTGGCAAATGGACCCTTGTCATTGCCCGCCACCACCATGTCCGACACATTGTCCACCACCATGCCCATCAGCAGCAGGTCCTTGGATGTCTCCGCATTATTTCCCAGGCGGGATGACGCCTTATCGATGGTGAAAAAGCGTATATTGTAGAAGAAGTAAAGCCAAATATTTGGAAATATAAATATCGATCGAAAAATTATTTTGTCAAACGTGCAAAGCAAGTGGAAATTGCGGAGAAGGTAAGAACCATTCATCGCCAATTAGGACGTATGGAACCTTCTTTGATCCTACCATTAGTTCAGAGCGATGATGAGCAGTTAATTGTGCAAATGTGGCAAGAAGGAAGCCACGGTGCTAACTTTGCACATAAAAAAGATCGTAAGGAATCTCTTAGACTACTAATCGCTTTACATGACACACATAAAAAGATTGCTTGGCAGCGCGTGCCAGGTTTGCATACCTACTCACAGCTTTTAAAATGGCAAATGCGTCATATGCGTTTTAAAAGTAGAAGAAATGAGTTTCGAACATTTTTAACGAAAGAAGAAATTGATCAAATATTGCATTATAGTGATAAGTCATTACAATTGATTGCATTGGAAGATGCACCTGAAAAAGAGATTACGCTATTGCATGGGGATGTAGTTCATCATAATTTTTTATGGTGCTCCGATGGACAATTACGTTTAATTGATTTTGATTTAGCGCACCTTGGTGAAGCGGATGACGAGTATATTTTATGGTTACATCGTGTGTTACCTGCTGTAGATTATGATCTTGGAAAGATTTTTGCAGAGTTACCTGAGCTGAAACGACTGGATAAAAGAAAGCTTCATCGCTTGAAATACCCGAATGAGTTATTACGAGAATGGCTGTTTGCTATAGATTTACCACTAGAGCAACAGCTAGTATTTTTAGATTATTTAGTACCATTTACAAAACGAGCCCTCACCTACTGGCCAAAACTGTGGTACGATATTGATAGATTTGTCAAGAAATGACCGTCAATTGGCGGTCATTTTTGTCTGCGAACGGAGTTTAGACGCTACTTTTTGTCGAGCATTCGTTCGCTATATGCTATAATCGAAGACGATGATTGTGAGGGATTATAGATGTATGATTATTTAAAAGGACAAATTACTCGTATTACACCTGAATTTATTGTGTTAGAACAACAGGGGATTGGGTGGCAACTTAATACGCCCAATCCATTTGCTTTTCGAACATCTGCCCTTGAGCAACAGATATATGTTCATTTGCATGTGCGAGAGGATGCGCAAGTTTTATATGGCTTCCCTAACCTAGATCAGCGTGAGTTATTCCGTAAGCTTATTTTAGTGTCAGGAATAGGACCAAAGGGCGCTTTAGCGATTTTAGCTACAGGTAATCCACAACAGGTTATTAGCGCAATTGAGCGGGAGGACGAAGCGTTTTTAGTGAAGTTCCCTGGAGTTGGTAAAAAAACAGCACGTCAAATGATCCTCGACTTGAAGGGCAAACTTGGTTCATTATTAGATACACTTGAATTACCTAGTGCAGAAGATGAATTACCTTTGTTTGGTGTGCATGCCTATAAACATGAATTAGAAGAAGCCCTACTTGCCTTAATGGCTCTTGGCTATTCTGAAAAAGAGCTAGAAAAAATTAAACCACAGCTAGAGGATAACGATAAACTTGAAACAACAGATGCCTTTATGAAACAAGCATTGCAACTACTGCTAAAATTAAAATAAGGAAAGGAGGAAAGGTGCATGTCTGAACGTATGATGGCAAGTGAAGCAGGGAGCTATGATGAGCAGTTTGAGTTATCTTTACGTCCTCAAAAATTAGCACAGTATATTGGGCAACATAAAGTAAAGGAAAACTTACAAATATTCATTGAAGCGGCAAAGCTTCGCCAAGAAAGTTTAGATCATGTGTTGTTATATGGACCTCCAGGACTTGGTAAAACGACCTTAGCGGCTGTTATCGCAAATGAGATGAATGTTAACGTACGCATGACAAGTGGCCCTGCGATTGAGCGTCCAGGAGATTTGGCAGCTATTTTAAGTTCACTAGAGCCTGGGGACGTTTTATTTATTGATGAAATTCATCGACTGCCCCGTGCTATTGAAGAAGTATTATATCCAGCAATGGAAGACTTCTGCTTAGATATTGTGGTAGGAAAAGGTCCTGAAGCACGTTCTGTACGACTTGATTTACCTCCCTTTACCCTTGTAGGTGCAACAACAAGAGCGGGTGCTTTATCAGCTCCTCTAAGAGATCGCTTTGGTGTGTTGCTGCGCCTAGAATATTATGATGACCGATCGCTTGCTGAAATTGTTGTGAGAAGTGCACATTTATTTGAGGTAGAAATAGAGCAAGTAGCAGCAATGGAAATGGCGAGACGCTCACGTGGAACACCTCGAATTGCCAATCGTTTATTGAAACGAGTGCGAGATTATGCACAAGTGCTTGGAGATGGTATGATAACGGAGGGTCTTGCACAGCAAGCATTAGAGCTGTTACAAGTAGATCCTAGAGGGCTTGATCATATTGACCATAAACTTGTAACCAATATGATTGAGCGATTCCGAGGAGGCCCAGTAGGCTTAGATACTCTTGCTGCATCAATTGGTGAGGAACGGGTTACGATAGAAGATGTATACGAGCCTTATTTGATGCAAATTGGCCTTATTCAACGTACCCCGAGAGGAAGAGTAGCCACACATTTAGCCTACGAACATTTTGGATATGAGTATCCCCAACAAACATAAAGAAGGAAGTTATTTTCATGCGTGTAGAAGATTTTGATTTTGAATTACCAGAGGAGCTTATTGCCCAAACACCATTAGTGGATCGTACAGCAAGTCGATTAATGGTCGTGACACCGGGCTCAAATAAAGTGGAGCACCACCATTTTGCCCATGTATTAGACGAGCTACATGCTGGAGACTGTCTTGTACTAAATGATACAAGAGTTTTACCTGCTCGTTTAATGGGTGTAAAAGAAGAAACAGGTGCACATATAGAAGTATTGCTACTGAAGCAAATGGCTGGTACAGATGAGTGGGAAACACTTGTAAAACCAGCAAAGCGTGTAAAAGTAGGAACAGTCATCACATTTGGTGACGGTTTATTAACAGCTACATGTACAGGTGAGCTTGAACATGGCGGACGTACATTTGAATTTCAGTATAATGGTATTTTTTATGAAATATTAGAGCAACTTGGTGAAATGCCATTACCTCCCTATATTCGTGAAAAACTAGAGGATAAGGATCGTTATCAAACCGTTTATGCCAAAGAGCGTGGTTCTGCTGCAGCGCCTACAGCTGGGCTGCATTTTACAGAGGAGCTATTAGCTCAAGTGAAGGCTAAAGGCGTAGAGGTTGTCTTTATTACGCTACATGTCGGTCTTGGCACTTTCCGTCCCGTTAGTGTAGACTCGATTGAGAACCATGAAATGCATGCAGAATTCTATAGTGTTACAGAACAAGCAGCAGATACAATTAATCGCGTAAAGCGTAACGGTGGCAAGGTAATAGCTGTTGGGACAACCTCTACTCGTACATTAGAGACAATTGGTTCTAAATATGAGGGAGAAGTGCGAGCAGAACAAGGTTGGACGTCTATTTTCATCTATCCAGGCTACAATTTTACGGTGGTGGATGGGTTAATCACAAACTTCCATTTACCAAAATCAACACTAGTCATGCTTGTTAGTACGCTAGCTACTCGTGAGACCATTTTAAGTGCTTATCAGCAAGCTGTAGAAGAAAGATATCGCTTCTTTAGTTTTGGTGATGCAATGTTTATACGTCCCAAAAAATAATAGTGGATAAAATCGGAGTACTGTTTTTACTTCAGATAAGAAAGGATTATTTATTTTATGACACAACCAGCAATTCGATATGAACTACTTCATACATGTAAACAAACAGGAGCACGTCTTGGCATCGTCCATACACCACACGGCTCCTTTGAAACACCAGCATTTATGCCTGTTGGCACACAAGCAACGGTGAAGACCATGTCACCAGAAGAATTAAAAGAGATGAATGCCGGTATTATTCTGTCCAATACGTACCATTTATGGCTTCGTCCAGGTAATGATATTGTCAAAGAAGCAGGCGGACTTCATAAATTTATGAACTGGGATCGTCCAATTTTAACGGATTCAGGTGGTTTCCAAGTATTTTCACTTAGTCAATTCCGGAAAATTGAGGAGGAAGGAGTTCATTTCCGTAATCACCTCAATGGAGATAAATTATTTTTGAGCCCGGAAAAGGCAATGGAAATTCAAAATGATTTAGGCTCTGATATTATGATGGCCTTTGATGAATGTCCACCATATCCTGCGACACATGACTATATGCTGAAATCAGTTGATCGAACAACTCGTTGGGCAAAACGCTGTAAGGAAGCACATCAGCGTCCAGAGGAGCAAGGTTTATTTGGCATTATTCAAGGTGGAGAGTACGAAGATTTACGCCGCCGCTCAGCAGAAGCGTTAGTAGAACTAGATTTCCCAGGCTATGCAATTGGTGGATTATCCGTTGGAGAACCAAAAGATGTGATGAACCGCGTTTTAGAATTTACTACGCCAATGATGCCTGAAAATAAACCTCGTTATTTAATGGGTGTTGGCTCACCAGATTCTTTAATTGATGGGGCAATTCGTGGGATCGATATGTTTGACTGTGTACTGCCAACACGTATTGCACGTAATGGAACACTGATGACATCAGAAGGACGTCTAGTAGTGAAAAATGCAAAATATGCACGTGACTTTGGGCCGATTGATCCGAACTGTGACTGCTATACATGTAAAAATTATTCTCGTGCCTATGTTCGTCACCTTATTCGCACGGAAGAAACGTTCGGTATTCGTTTAACATCCTATCATAATCTACACTTCCTATTAAAATTGATGGAGCAAGTACGTGAGGCAATTCGTCAAGATCGCCTTGGTGATTTCCGTGAAGAGTTCTTTGAAAAATACGGCTTTAATGGGCCAGATGCAAAAAACTTTTAAACTAGACGAATAGGATTATTACATGCGCTAAATTAAAAAAGGACATTAGGCATCCCCTAATGTCCATATTCAATAGCAATAGTTTTGTAAATCATTCAAAACTTTGTAAAAAGTGAATATTTCTAGCAAAATATTGTCAATCATAGAAAAAATATTAGTAATTGAGAAAATTTTTGGGCTTGTCCATCGCTTTTTAATGGTGGAATAGTCTATACTAAAAAAGTGAGATTTGGAAAGGGGGCAAGATGCTATTATGGATCAATTATTAGGATTAGCACCAATATTATTAATGTTCGTTGCAATGTGGTTTATCTTAATCCGTCCAGCTAAAAAAAGACAGCAGGAAACACAAAATATGCAAAGTAGTTTGCAACGTGGAGATAAAGTCATTACAATTGGTGGTTTACACGGTGTTATTGATGCAATTGAAGACACAGCAGTGACATTAAAAATTGCTGACAATGTACGAGTGAAATTTGACCGTCAAGCAATTGGACGAATTGTCAATGACAATCAGTAACAAAGAAGAAAAGGCTTACAATAGGCGATAGCTATATTGTAAGTCTTTTTTATACAATATTAGAAGGCAGTGTTTAGATGTTTTTTGCAGTTGTAGTTTTTAATTTATGAATGAATGCCTCACCAGTATCATTGCCATTAATCGTTATTCGGCTTAACGTAAATAGGGAATCGCCTTTTTTCACATGTTTATTTTGTATGACAAAGGCCATCTTAAAGCCAGCTTCCTTGGCTAATTTGATGGTGGAGGGTGAGTAAATCCCATAAGGATAGCTTATTGCTATTGGTTCATATCCTAACTTTTCTTTGATTATTTTTCTTGAATGAATAAAATCATTTCTTACCCTTTCTTCATATTCAACCTGACTCTCTAGTTGCCCATTTACAATACTAGGACCAAATACTGCGCCATTTAGTTTACCATTTTTTGAAGGTAATTTATAATGTAAGTCCCAAGTATGACTCTGGATTGTAATATAATCCCTCATTTCCTTTAATTGATCCCAACTCATCTTTGCTGTTTCATTTGGATAGTAATTGTTTCCATTCATCTCTAGGATTCGGCTTGCAATCACAAAGATTTCTGCATGCATATCATATTTTTTCAATATCGGGTAAGCTTTTTCATAATTACTAAAATACCCATCGTCAAAAGTAATTAACACAGGCTTTTGAGGTAACGGCGCTTGGTCGTTTAAGTAATCATATAATTGCTGAGCAGAAATGGCCTGATAGCCTTCCATTTTAAGTAATTTCATTTGATTTTCGAAGCTTTTGGGTGAAATAACTGTAGTATTGTTTATATTGTCCTCTAAATGATGGTACATAAGAATAGGTATTTCCTGTTCTTGATACCCGTAAATAGGATAAGGTCTAATAAGAAAAAGGATATAAACAAAAACGAAAACGATTATTTTTTTTGTCATGTCCTCACCTTGTTTGCATGTTTATTGTGATAAGCATCTAAGCTCTATGTTAGTGTGTACGAACAAGTAGGGACTATTCCTTGAAAACTGTATAAAAAACAATAAGTAAGGTCACCTTGATAGTATGGGGGTGTTTATATGGAAGAATATTACCATATTATTTTTAGAACTTGCTTTTTGTATGTGTTTATCATCATCGTTTTCCGTTTAATGGGTAAACGAGAAGTAGGTGAATTATCAGTCATCGATTTGGTCGTATTTGTATTAATTGCAGAAGTAGCGGCCTTTGCGCTAGACGATTATAAAAATCCTCTCTTTAATGCCATACTACCTATCATTATTTTGCTCTTTATTCAAATATTAAGTGCCTTTTTGTCATTAAAGTTCAAAAAAATACGTGACCTAGTGGATGGTGACCCTGCTTTATTAGTAAAAGACGGTGTTATTTTAGAGAGTGAGATGAGAAAACACCGCTATAATTTAGATGATTTATGTCAGCAATTACGAGAAAACGGAATTGCATCTGTGACAGATGTAGCCTTTGCGTATTTAGAGCCTTCAGGCAATCTTTCTGTCTATAAAAAAGATGAAAAAGCCTTTGTGTATCCATTGATTATCGACGGTGATATCCAAGAAAGACATTTATTTACCATGCATAAAGATGTGGAATGGCTAATGGGTGAGCTGGCAAAAAATAATATTACTGACAGTGAAACAGTATTTTTTTGTATTTGGGAAGACAATAAGCTGCATATTCAATTAAAGGAATCCTAGACTTTCTTCGCCAATTTTTTAATGTAACGGAAATCTGTAATACGCAACTGATTGGTAAATAATAAAAAGGTAAATAGCAAAAATAATGTCACACCACTACTTAAAATAAATGGTAGTGATAGTATTGGAATAAGGAAATACTGGGCGACGCAAACAGCAATAAAACAACTATAAGGCACGACAAACATTCTGAAGCCAGCACGCAGGTTTTTACGTTGTCTAACTGTTGCAATATGCAAGAATGACGTTAGTAATACCCCAAAGCCAATAGCTACAACGGCTCCTTTTTCTTGGATACCTGGTTGAGAGGCAAGTACAAACATCACGAAAAGTTTACCTAGCCCACCATAGATGGAGTTCATCATGGCAGCTCTTGCCTCACCAATTGCCTGTAAGATGGAGTGTAGAGGACTTTGAATATAATAAAAATAAAAAATAGGTGCTAAAATTTTAACGTACCCACGATTTTCTTCTAAATGGAAAAGCTTCATCGCTAATTCATCTCCATGCACAAAGAAATACGTAGCAGCAAAGCAACCCACTAGCGAAGACAATCTTAGGGACACCGAAATTCGTTCCTGTAATAGCGGGATGTGCTGACGAGCGACGGCATCACTAACAGCTGGAATGAGCACAATCGATAAGGCTGTTGATACAAACGCAGGAAATAACAGTAATGGCACCAAAACACCGGAGATGACACCATATAAAATAGTGGCAGCAGAAGCGGTTAAACCGGCCACAGTTAAAGCTTTTAAAAAGATAATCGGCTCTAAAAACCAAGTGAAAGAACCAAAAAGCTTACTGCCTGCAGAGGGAAGGGCAATACGTAACATTGGTGAGGCAGGATACCCTTCAATTTTAGTTTTTCGTGTCAGTAATTTCTTTTTGGAAACGATATAGTGTAGCCATAAATACAAGAATGCTACAACTTCGGCTAGCAGTGTTATGCCCATTGCCGCCGCAGCCGTGACAGCAGCATTATTGTAATTAGCCACATAGGGTAGCATTAAAGTAATGAAGCTAATACGTACAATTTGTTCGATCATTTGTGCCCATGCTGTCGGTGTAATCTTTGCAACACCTTGTAAATAGGCACGTAATAAGCCAGATCCAACTGATACTGGTACAGCAAAGAGTGCAATCCATAGTGTAAATGTTGTCTGTTCATTATGTAATAGAGTTGTTGAAATATATGGTATTGTTAGTGCAACGAGTGGCATAAAAATGATCATGCCAATGAATGACCAAAGAATGGCTGTACGCATGACACCAAAGATGTTCTCACGTTTATTTTTTGCTAGTAATTCAGCCACTATTTTAGCCACAGCGATAGGTAGTCCTAGTTGAATGAGTGAGATGAAGAAAATAAACGCTGGATAGACGGTCATATAAATACCGACAGCCTCTTCACCAGCAATCCGCATAAATTGCATTCTATAAAAGAAGCCAAAAAGTTTAGATAAAAAAATCACAAACATTAAAAATAATGTACCTCGTACAAAAGAACTCATGCCATCCGTCCCTTCTCAAGCCGCAAAAATTCATTTACACTATTTGTATGCAAGCATGTCTTACGTTACGACTTTGATTGGAGATGATTCAAAATGAGTATGCAATATGAGCAACTATTTGAAAAGATTCGTCCGGCAATTGATAGTAAGATAGCAGAGTTCCAGCATTATCAATATAATGCTATTACAGCCGAAGAACTCTGGCGCTACTGTATTGAAAAAAAATGGCGTAAAAAGAAAGTTGAGCAACTACGTTTACATGAAGTCATTTCTACCATTTTTTCGGTATCACCATCTGATATCGTCTCATTTAATCAAGTAGAGTTTTTACAAAGTAATAATTGGTTTGAAGAAGTCAATACAGACGAGTTACAATTACTGCTTGGTCCAGTCAGAACGTAATCAATGATGTGTCAAATTTTACAATAATTCTAAGAATCCTATACGTGTTGAATTGACACCAAGCGCAACCTGTTTCATAATAAGTGTGTTGCGCTTTTTTTATTTTGAATAAGTTCTTACTTACATAAGTCTTCATTGCTTTTATTGACATTTAGAAGGCTAGTACCTAATAATACTAAGATAAACTTGCGCGTTATGAACGATTGAAATAAGTAAAGCAACCTTTTTGAAGCACAGGTAACACGATTCTAGATGAAAAGGAGGATTAAACGTTTCAAAAGGTATTGCTAGTTACTTGTTTGGCGTGTAAGGACAGCCCTTACACCAATTCGAGGAGGATTTATTGATGAAACTAAAAAGTCGTATAGTTGCATTCCTACTGATTATCGTGCTATTGGCAGCAGGTATTAGTACGACTGTAACCGGCGTCTTAAAGGACATCAAGCTTGGTCTTGACTTACAGGGCGGGTTTGAAGTGCTTTACGAGGTAAATGAATTAAAAGAAGGACAAAAAATTACACCAGAAATTGTCACAGCAACATCCACTGCACTTGGTGAACGTGTAAATACGATGGGGGTTAGTGAACCGAGTATTCAGGTTGAGGACAAAAATCGTATTCGTGTGCAATTAGCTGGTGTTGAGGATCAGGAATCGGCACGTAAGTTATTGTCTACTTCTGCGAATTTAACATTCCGTGATGTTGATGATAATTTATTATTAGATGGAGACGATTTGAAAGCTAACGGTGCTAAAGGCTCTTTTGACCAACAAAATCGTCCGATTGTATCCTTAACTTTAAAAGATGCGAAAAAATTTGCTGATATAACAAGTAAAATTGCAGCAAAACCCGCAGGTCAAAATTTACTGGTTGTATGGTTAGACTTTGAAGAGGGTGTCGATTCCTATAAAGCGGAATCACAAAAAGCAAAGCCTCGCTATGCATCTGCAGCAACAGTTAGTCAAACATTAAATACAACAGATGTTATGATTAGCGGTAATTTCTCTGTTGAAGAAACAAAAAATTTAGCAGATATTTTAAATGCTGGGGCATTGCCTGTAAAGCTAGATGAAATTTATTCAACTTCTGTTGGTGCTCAATTTGGTGATGCAGCACTGAAAAGTACTATTTTTGCTGGTATTGTCGGCGTAATAGTTATTTTCTTATTTATGCTATTCTACTATCGTTTACCAGGCTTTATTTCCATCATTACACTGGTTGTGTTTACATTCCTAGTATTAGTGGTCTTTGACTGGATTAATGCGGTATTAACACTCCCAGGTATTGCGGCCATTGTTCTGGGTATAGGGATGGCAGTAGATGCCAATATTTTAGCGGCAGAACGTATACGTGAAGAGCTACGGGTGGGTTATTCCGCTAAACAAGCCTTCCAAATTGGTTCTAAACAATCTTTATCAGCCATTGTCGATGCGCAGTTGACAACTTTATTAGCTGCAGCAGTATTGTTCCAATGGGGAACAAGCTCTGTTAAAGGATTTGCTACAACATTAATTATTAGTATTTTATTGAGCTTCTTAACAGCAGTTTGGGGCTCACGTGTCCTATTAGGACTACTTGTAAACAGTGGCTATTTCAACAGTCCTGCATGGTTTGGTATTGCAAAATCTAAACAGCATAGTCTAGATGAAAATATTGGTACATTAGATTTATCAACGAAATTCGATCGATTTGACTTTGTTCACAACCGTAAGAAATTCTATACGTTCTCATTAGCCATTCTAGTGGCTGGTTTAGTGGTTCTTGGCATCTTCCGTCTTAACCTAGGTATCGATTTCTCAAGCGGTACTCGTGTACAAATTGAATCGGATCAAACATTAACAAAAGAAGAAGTGTCCAAATATCTAGATAGCATTGATTTTTCATCAGAAGATATCATACTCTCTGGTGAGAAAAGTAATACAGCAGTCATTCGCTATAAAGATGACCTTACACAAGCAGAAATTTTAGAATTTAAAAAAGAAGCTGGCGAAAAATATGGTCATGAACCAGCTGTAAGTACTGTATCGCCTACAGTTGGTAAGGAACTTGTAAAAAATGCAATTAAGGCTTTATCTCTTGCAGCAATAGGGATTATCATTTATGTAGCAGTTCGTTTTGAATGGCGCATGGGTATTGGTGCAATTGTTTCATTATTGCATGATGTATTCTTAATTGTTGCCGTCTTTAGCTTCATGCGTTTAGAAGTAGATATTACGTTTATTGCGGCTGTATTAACAATTGTTGGGTATTCCATCAATGATACGATTGTTACCTTTGACCGTATGCGGGAAAACTTAGATCGTTATGATACAATTAATGACCGTGAAGTATTGGCCAATATCGTGAATAAATCGCTACGCCAAACAATGGGTCGTTCGGTTAATACAGTATTAACTGTAATTATCGTTGTTGTAGCCCTATTAATTTTTGGTGCACCATCTATTCAAAACTTCTCTATAGCGTTATTGATTGGTTTGATTACAGGTATGTATTCTTCAATCTGTATCGCAGCTCAAATCTGGTATTCATTAAAAATTCGTGAAATGAAAAAATCAGATGGGAAGCTACGTAAAAAAGAGAAGAAACAATGGGGTACAGACGAGCCTACTGTATAATATAATGAGCAGAGAATGGAAAACATATGGTTTTCTATTCTTTGCTTTTTTCATGCAAAAAAACTGCTGCCTTTTATAAAAAGCAGCAGATTTTTCATATAGTATTTACAATTTAAATTGCTGGATTAAGCCTTGTAGCTGTTGCGCATTTTCACTTAATTCTTCTGCGACAGTATTTACCTGCTGCATGGTCGCAACTTGCTCGTCAACAGATTCTGCAATCATATGAGAATTCGTTGCTGATTCGTTAGAAACATTGGCAATTTCCGTGACAGAAGCTGCAACCTGCTCTGCACTAGCAGAGATTTCTTCAGATGTGGCAGAAATTTCTTCAATTTGCTCTGTGAATGCTGCAACAGCAGAGGTGATGGAGTAGAAAGCATCTCCAGCCTCATGAATTTTGGCTACACCATCCTTTACAGAAGCTAAACCATTATTTACTGATGCTGCAACATTTTGTGTATCTGTTAGAATTTCTTTTGTAATAGCAACGATTTGATTGGCAGATTGATTCGATTCCTCAGCAAGTTTTCGTACCTCATCCGCTACGACTGCAAAGCCTTTCCCATGTTCTCCTGCTCTTGCTGCTTCAATAGCTGCATTTAGTGCCAGTAAATTTGTTTGTTCTGAAATTGCTGTAATCACTGTTGTAATTTGCCCAATTTCTTCTGATTGCTTACTTAGTTTTTGCGTTAATGTTGCAATATCAGAAGTTGCTAGTGCGATCATATTCATCTGTTCTTTTGCTGTTGCAATCGTTGCACCACCTGTATGGGCAAGCTGCGTCAGATTTTCTGCATTGTGATGAAGACTTTGAGTCGCCTCTGCAATGCGTTGGACACCTGATGCAGTTTCATCCATTGCCACAGCACTTTGCTGAGAGGCACTAGCAGAAGAAGTGATATGTGTTACATTATTTTGAATTCGTTGAGCAATATTATCGGAAGTTGCAGTTACTTCTTCAGTGCTAGCAGAAAGCTCTTCTGAAACAGCCGATAAATGGGATGCACTATCTTGAATGTTAGTCATTAAACCAGCTAGATTTTGTTTTAATGTATTGACTGCATTGGCAAGTGTACCGATCTCATCTTTTGATTGATGGTCAAGCTCAGCAATTGTTAAATCACCTTGTGCTAATGTATCTGCTGCTCCAATAACCTTGCGTAGGGGCAGGACAATGGAGGCTTTGACCATATGCATAAAATATAAACCAATAATAATACTTGCAAGGAGAAGGCTAATAGCAATGATAATAGCGCGTGAAACGGTTTGATTAACAGATTGGTCAACATTTTGAAGCTGTTCATCGTGATAAGCTAATAATTCAGTTGTTAACTTAAAAATGTCCTTATTGTATTTTGTAACATCATTATTGATGATTGAGAGTGCTAGATCCGTGTTGCCACTATTAAACGCTTGTAAAGCTTTCTGTGAATTTGACAGTAACTCTTTTTGCAATTCCGTGATTTGCTGCATAATATTTTTTGTATAATCTGATCGAACAATAGTAGAAAGTTCATGAACTGTTTCAGGTAACAGCTTTTCATAGCGATCTAAATTGGCCTTAGCAGTTTCGTCCTTTTTATTTAAAATATAGGAGCGTAAAAATAAACCTTGAGAAGCAAGTTGTTGTTGGATTTTATCTGTTAATTGGATTTGCACCATCCGATGATTCAATACTTCTTCTAAATCATTCTGAGTTGTTTTAAATTGAATAAATGATACGATGCTTGAGATAAAAAGTAAACATGTTAAGGAAATGAATCCTATATTTAATTTTTTGCGAACGGACATAAACTTCCTACTTTCTTTTATTATATGGAAAAAATTGATGTTCTGAAATTACTATAACTTGATATATTTACATGGTCAATAGTCAAGGAATTTTCAATCGTAGGAAATCTTATTCTCCAATAAGTTTTTATAGAAGGATAATATACCTACTTTTGATTCCTCTGATAAAATAGGAATTTCAACTTTTTTCGTCAGAATTGATTGACAATAGTATTGGATTGGCATAGAATTAAGGCTAACTTTTTGTTCGGTCAAGGTAGAAGATCTCGGGAGCGAGATCAGCCACAGAACAGATGAGCTGAGTTTAGATGAGAATAGCTGAGAAATTGTTGAATAAGAGTAGTAGCCTAAGTGTGTAATAAAGAGAGTCAGTGGCTGGTGTAAACTGATTTACAGCTTATGTGAATGGACTTATGAGAGTCGCTTATAAAAAAGCGAACGTGATTCCCCACGTTATAGGGGTGCTTTCAAGGTATGGTTTACCATAGCCATGATGTAAAGCACAAAAGTGAGAGCATATGCTCTAATATGAGGTGGCAACGCGGTCATAATCGTCCTCTGCAATTAGGAATAATCCTTTTTGCAGAGGGCTTTTTTATTTTCATTCAGCATTCGTCTAGACATTAGCTAAAGGAATCTTTGAAAAAGGAGCAAAATAGCTATGCAAATAACGAGTTCAAGAACAAAAATGAAAACGATCAATGGCGATTCTTTAACACCTATTTTGATTTTTAGGCGTTTACAGGGAAAACATAAATTTTTATTGGAAAGTTCTGCCCAACACGAAGGAGCTGGAAGATTTTCCTTCATTGGTGCTAATCCACGAAAAACATATAAAGGTGTGGGCCAAGAAATCCAAGAGGTTTCCTATAAAACAGGAAAAACATACGTGCATCAAGGGGAACTTTTTGTTCTTCTTAAACGCCTCATGCCACGTATTTCCAATACGACGCAATTTCCATTTTCAGGTGGTGCCGTTGGATATATAGGCTTTGGCGGTACAACGATGTTCGTAGATAAAAAAATAGAACTGCCTGATGCTTATTTTCATGTCTATGAAACGATTATTGTCTTCGATCATCAAACAGATGAAGTGACATTGTTTCATACAAATATAGATGCAGAAAAGCAGGAACCTGATTTGGAAGAATTGGCTCAACAAATAGAAAACGGGCATATCAGTGACGAAGCATCTTATCGTTATCAACCGCTTGATACTACAACAAACGAATCATTTGCAACGGTTTTACAGACAATGCAAGCCAACTTACATGATGACATAACAAGGATAGTTTTGCCGAACCGCAATGTAGCCAATTTTCAAGGTGATACGTTGGCTTTGTATCGACAGCTACGTAAAAAAAAGCCTGCAGCCTATATGTATTATATTGAATTTGAGGATCATGTTGTGTTAGGTACTTCTCCTGAAAGTCTAATCCGAGTAAAAGGTGAAAGCGTTATTGCGACTCCTACAGAGGGAACATATCCGCGAGGGGAAACAAAAAATGAAGAACTAGAAAATGAACGTAAATTATACAACCATGAAAGCATTAGGCAATCACATGCACTTCTTGTTAGGGCTATTCAGCAAGAATTACAGTCGGTTTGTTTCCGAGATTCTGTTCAGGTCATGGAGGCTATGCGTATCCAGCGGTCCAAAAAGGCACTGCACATGACGACTAGGGTGGAAGGAAAGCTTTTACCAATGCTTCATGCCCTGGATGTTTTAGCAGCAACCATATCCCCACTTTCAGCAACGGAGCATCCGTATGCAGCTGGTTATTTTGGTGCTCTCGGCTTTATTGGATTTAATGGTCTTTTGGATTTTGCCTTAACAGGTCAATCTATTGTAGTTAAACAGGATACCATGCATTTGCAAGCAACAATAACTGTTACCAAATATACAAATGTGCAAAACGTTTTACATCAAGTGCAAGAGGAAGAACAGGCATTTTTACAGTTACTGGTGAACAATGGGGGGCAAAACTAATGGAACGATTACAAGGGAAAGTACTGCAGGGAACACATCTCATGTACGAAGAAATGCTACAGGCAGCGCAATGGTTATTTCAGGATGATACTCCTAAAGAAGAAATAGCAAGCTTTTTAACAGCTTTAGCTTCGAAGGGAGAAACTGCACATGAAGTAGCCGCATTAGCAACTATTATGCGATCTTTTGCTCTTGATATAGCCGTAAAAGAAGGTAGCTATATGGATAATTGCGGTACAGGTGGAGACGGTCTTCATACTTTTAATATCAGTACAGCTTCTGCTTTCGTGTTAGCTGGGGCAGGTGTCAAAATTGCCAAGCATGGGAACCGTAAAATCTCTTCCTCCTCTGGTAGCTCAGATGTGCTAGAGGCACTAGGTATTCATACAGCTATTTCCATCCCACAAACAGCCCATTTGCTAGAGCGAGAGGGAATCGCTTTTATTTATGCACCGAATGTTCATCCGAAATTAAAGAGAATTGGTGAAGTTCGCCGTTCATTAGGAAAACCGACAATCTTTAATCTTGTTGGTCCTTTAACAAATCCGGTCCCATTATCCACACAATTTACAGGCATTAATCGACCGAATTTTGTCATGGAATATGCCTCAGTCTTACAAATGCTTGGACGTGAGCGGGCCATTGTCGTCTCAGGACCACAAGGCTTAGACGAGGCTTCATTAGCAGGTCAAAATACATTGGTTTTAGTAGATAAAGGAGATCTAATTCCCTTTTCCCTAACCGCAGAAGATGTCGGTCTTCAAATGGCCCCTTTAGAGGCCATCCGTGGTGGCAATGCAGATGAAAATGCGGTGATTATGCAAAAAATATTGGCTGGCGAACGGAGTCCTTATTTAGATACAGTAGTATTAAATGCTGGCATCGGCTTATTTGGCTATGGTCAAGCGGAAACCATCAAAGAGGGTGTAGCTATGGCAAAGGAAAGTATTTTTAGCGGTAGAGCACAACAAAAATTAGAGGCGGTTGTAACATATAGCATGCGAATTAAAGAAGTGGAGGTAGGGTAATGAATATACTCAATAAAATATTACTGCAAAAAAAGATTGAGGTAGGTGCATTATTAGAGCAGCCAGATCCTTTAGCAAACTTTACAGAAACGCCACGTCGCTCGTTCATTGAATCATTGTGTCAAGCTCATACACTGCAAGTCATCGCGGAAATGAAGCGTGCTTCCCCTTCAAAAGGGTTAATAGCTGGCGGAGCAGACCCAGTTGCTCAAGCAAAAGTCTATGCACTAGCAGGAGCAGCAGCTATTTCGGTCTTAACAGACAAGGAATTTTTTAAAGGCTCCTTTGAAGATTTAGCAGCAGTTGCTGCTGCTGTAGATACCCCACTTCTTTGTAAGGATTTTATGATTGATCGAGTGCAGATTCGATTTGCCAAGGCGGCAGGTGCATCCATTATTTTATTAATTGTGGCAGCCTTAACAGACGATGCCTTACGTGATTTATATAGCTATGCAACGGGCTTAGGCCTAGAGGTTTTAGTGGAAGTACACGATTGTGAAGAGCTTGAACGCGCTCTTGCGGTAGATGCAAAGTTAATTGGCGTTAATAATCGTGATTTACGTACCTTTGAAGTAAGCCTAGAGCGCACCAGAGAAATTGCTAATGTGTTTCCATTTGATGAGAATCGAGTATTAATTAGTGAGAGTGGCATATGGTCGCAGGACGATGCGAAGCTAGTAGCCTCGATGGGGGCTAGTGGTGTCCTAGTAGGTGAAGCTTTAATGAGGAGTGGAGATGCGGGGCAAGCACTACGAGATTTGCAAGTAAGTAAAGAGGGGGCATCGGTATGACAAAGGTCAAAATTTGTGGTCTACAGGAGCAAGAACATGTCAAAACAGCTGTTCATGCTGGTGCAGATGCTATAGGGTTTGTTTTTGCACCGAGTAAACGTCGTGTATCCATTGAGCAAGCCCAACAGTTAGCGAAGCATGTACCACAAGGCGTTTTAAAAATAGGTGTCTTTGTGAATCCAACGCCAGCCGAATTAAAGGAAGCAGTAGAGCGAGTGCCCTTAGATTATGTGCAATATCATGGGGAGGAAACGCCAGCATTTATTCAGGAGCAAGGTTATCCCGCCATAAAGGCATTATCGATACGAGAAAAAGAGGATGTTCAAGCGGCTGCCAACTATCAGGTAGATTATTATTTATTTGACGCGCCTGGTACAGAGTTTAAAGGCGGGAGTGGTCACACTTTTGATTGGACACTCCTTGAGCAAGTAGGGATTCCCAAAGAAAAATTACTATTAGCGGGTGGTCTCAATGTAGACAATATTGAAGCGGCCATTACGGATGTAGGGCCTTTTATGGTGGATGTTTCAAGTGGTGTAGAAACAAATGGAAGCAAGGATTCTACCAAAATACAAGCTTTTTTACAGGCAGTAAAGAGGGGGAGCAGATGATGGGAATATCAATAGCAAATAGTGTACCGACAAAAGAAGGGCGTTTTGGACAATTTGGTGGTCGGTTTGTGCCCGAAACATTAATGACAGCCTTGCTTGAATTAGAAGCTGCTTATGAGCAAGCATTACTAGACCCTGCATTTACAGAGGAGCTGTCCTATTATTTAGAAGACTATGTTGGCCGCGAAACACCGCTCTATTACGCAGAAAATTTAACGAAGGCGCTAGATGGAGCAAAGGTTTATTTAAAGCGTGAAGATTTAAACCATACAGGTGCACATAAAATTAATAATGCGATTGGGCAAGCACTTCTAGCCAAACGCATGGGTAAAAAGAAAATCGTTGCTGAAACAGGAGCTGGTCAGCATGGTGTGGCAACAGCTACTGCATGTGCATTATTAAATCTAGAATGTGTTGTTTTTATGGGAGCAGAAGATATAAAACGTCAGCAGTTAAATGTCTTTCGTATGGAGTTGCTTGGCACAAAGGTTCAATCGGTGGAAAGTGGTTCTAAAACATTAAAGGATGCTGTGAACGCTGCCCTACGTTACTGGGTGACAAATGTTGAGGATACACATTATATTTTAGGCTCTGCCTTAGGTCCTCACCCATTCCCAAAAATTGTTCGGGACTTTCAGCGTGTCATTGGAGTAGAAACAAGAAGGCAAATCGTGCAAAAAGAGGGGCGTTTACCTGATGCAGTTGTTGCCTGTATTGGAGGTGGCAGTAATGCAATCGGTATGTTTCACCCATTCGTTGATGATGAATCAGTTGCCTTATACGGTGTTGAAGCAGCAGGAAGTGGTCTTGAAACTGGGAAGCATGCTGCTGCCATCGCAGGTGGAAAATTAGGTGTATTACATGGCGCCTACATGTATTTATTACAGGATGAAAACGGCTTTGTCCAAGAAGCACATTCTATTTCAGCTGGGTTAGATTATCCAGGGAAAGGACCAGAGCATTGTTATTTACATGATATTGGTCGAGCTCAATTTGACTCCATCACAGATGCTGAAGCACTGGAGGCACTACAATTATTAAGCCGAACAGAAGGGATACTGCCTGCACTTGAAAGTTCTCATGCCATTGCTTATACGGCAAAACTTGCAAAGACCATGGCAAAAGATCAGATCATTGTTGTGTGCTTATCTGGTCGAGGAGATAAAGATGTTCACACAGTTCGAGCAGCACTAGGAGGGGATGTAAAATGACAACTTTACAGCAAGCGATCGATCAGGCAAAAGCTGAAGGTCATAAAGCTTTTATACCTTATATCATGGCAGGTGACGGAGGGCTAGAGACCATTAAGCCAACTATTTTAAAACTGCAGCAATTAGAGGTAACAGCTATTGAAGTAGGGATTCCTTTTACAGATCCTGTTGCCGATGGTCCAACAATCGAACGAGCAGGAGAACGTGCACTCAAAGCTGGTGTGACATTAAGAAACGTGTTGCAAACACTCGCGTCATTTAGAGATGAAATAACAGTGCCTCTCGTAGTCATGACTTATTTCAATCCAGTATTAGCATATGGCTTAAAGTCTTTTGCGCAAGCCTGTGTAGCTGGAGGAGTTAAGGGTTTAATTGTACCAGATGTCCCATTGGAAGAGAGCGAGTTGTTACGTGATGCATTAAATCCATATGGCATTGATGTGGTACAGCTTATCTCATTGACAAGCCCTCCAGAGCGTATAGCACGCATCGCAGCAGCTAGTCAGGGTTTTGTTTATGCAGTGACCGTTAATGGGATCACAGGAGCAAGATCGCGTTTTGCCGATAATTTAGAACAGCATTTTGCAAGCTTACGTCAAGCAAGTCCAATCCCTGTGCTTGCAGGCTTTGGTATTTCAACACCTGAGCAAGTGAAAAAGATGGGGGCTTTGGGAGATGGTGTAATTGTCGGTAGTGCCATTGTGACGGCATTGCATCAAGGAGATTTGGCAACGGTGGAAGCATTAGTAGCCGCCTCGAAAGGTATGTTAGAAAAGTCTACTCTTTAGAAGAGTAGGCTTTTTTGATGATGAAAGAAATGGAAAAGTGACGAATAGAAATTAAAAATCGATGGATAAAACTATCAATCTAACGGATAGTGCGCAACCTATAGAAATTCGGTATAATAGCTTTCGTAAGGAAGTGAGCAGATGATTCTATCGAAAAAAAGATGGCAGGTGGAGCGTCCTGACGCAACACTTGTACAAGCATTACAAAATGACTTACAACTTTCTGCGATTGCAGCAAAAATTTTAGCAGCACGAGGCTGCGAAACAACGGCTGAGGCAGAAAGCTTATTAAATATGACTGAGGCAAATATCCATGACCCATTTCTTATGCATGGTATGGCTGAAGCGGTAGCACGGATTGAACAAGCACTAGAAAATGGTGAGAAAATTTTAGTGTATGGTGATTATGATGCGGATGGTGTGACAAGCACAACCGTTATGTTACATGTTTTACTAGATCTTGGAGCAGACGTCTCCTTTAAAATTCCGAATCGTTTTATCCATGGCTATGGTCCGCATGAAGCCCTATTTCGGGAGGCCTATGAAGATGGTGTACAGTTAATCATTACAGTGGATAATGGTATATCTGGTATTGAGCCTATTCGAGTAGCAAAGGAGCTTGGTATGGATGTCATTGTGACAGATCACCATGAGCCAGGTGAGGAGCTACCACCAGCAGATATTATTCTTCATCCCCGAATACCAGAAGGGCAATATCCATTTGGCGAGCTAGCAGGAGTAGGGGTAGCCTTTAAGCTGGCACATGCTCTTTATGGTGAACTACCAAGCCATCTAATAGAATTTGTGGCGATTGGCACTGTAGCAGATTTGGTTCCGTTGGTGGATGAAAATCGCTATCTCGTGAAGAGGGGCATACAAGAAATGCGTCGTTCCCTTAGTCCATGGGTACAAGCGATGTGTGACATAGCCAGTACAGAGCAGACGAAAATTACAGAAGAAACGATTGGCTTTTATTTTGGTCCACGATTGAATGCTGTTGGTCGTCTAGGTGAAGCAGCTCCTGGTGTTGAATTATTAATGGCGGAGGATAATGCTAAAGCAACCGCATTGGCAAAAAAGCTAAATGCCTGCAATACCGAGCGTAAAGATATTGTGAAAAGTATTACAGATGAAGCCATCGCACTGATTGAAGCAGATGAAAAAATCGGCAATTCCTTAGTTCTTGTTGTTGCTGGCGAGGGCTGGAACGCAGGTGTTGTAGGAATTGTAGCCTCACGTCTCGTTGAACTGTATTACCGTCCAACGATTGTGCTGTCACTCGATCCCGAAAAGGGCATAGCAAAAGGTTCTGCTCGAAGTATTGAAGGTTTTCATCTATATAATGAACTAGCTAAAAATCGAGATATTTTACCGCATTTTGGTGGACATCCTATGGCTGCAGGTATGACCTTATCATTAGAGCATGTGGATGAACTACGTACTCGCTTAGATGCTCAGGCAAGAGCTTGTTTGACAGAGGAGCAATTAACACCTGTAGTGCATATTGATATACCGCTCAGCATAGACGAAATTTCAGCGGATGCTATTGAGGAAATTTCAACACTAGGACCATTTGGCACAGATTTCCCTAAGCCTGTGTATGTGCTAGAGGATGTAGAAATCGCCTCCATGCGTAAAATTGGAGCGGGCGAGAATCATATTAAAATGGAAATAACAAACGGCTATGATAAATTGGATAGTGTTGGTTTTAACAAAGGGCATTTACATGATGAATTAACGTATGGCATCAAAGTTTCCTTTATAGGCGATTTGCAAATTAACGAATGGCAGGGACGTAAAAAAGCCCAATTTATGATCGAGGATGTCCAAACTACAGAATGGCAGTTATTTGATATTCGTGGTATCCGTCAAACAGCTCGATGGCTGAATACGGTACCGAAGGACGTGGCCCGGTTTATCGCCTTTCGTCCAGAAACGATGACCTATTATCAATCATTAATCGGTGCACCTATTACACTGGTTGACCCAGCCCTTTCAAATATTGAACAAAGTGATTACATCGTGCTCTTAGACTTGCCACACAATGTTCAAAAGCTAGAGGACGTTTTACAGAAGACAGCGCCTTCACGTATTTATGCTCATTTTTATATGCCTGACTCGCAATACTTCAGTGGTCTACCTACTCGTGAGCAATTTGCTTGGTATTATAAGTTCTTGAAAAATCGACCAGCCTTTCCGCTTGATATGCATATCGCAGATTTAGCGAAGCATACGGGGTGGCCATTAGATACACTAAAATTTATGACACAGGTGTTTTTTGAGCTTGATTTTGTTAAAATGGAGAGTGGACTGACGACTGTCAACGTGAATGCTCCAAAACAAGCACTAACAGAGGCACCGTCTTACAAACAACGTTCAGAACAGATTGAGATGGAGCAAAAGCTTGTCTATGCTCCTTATATAGAATTAAAACAATGGTTTGATGAACGTTTAACATCAGCGGACGAATAACGTTTCGTAGGAGGAGCAATAACATGGATTTAAAGCAATACGTTACAACGGTTGAAAATTGGCCGAAAGAGGGCATTACCTTCAGAGATATTACAACAATTATGGATAATGGTCCTGCATACAAATATGCAACAGACCAAATCGTAGAATATGCAAAAGAAGTGGGCGCTGAAATTATTGTTGGCCCTGAGGCACGTGGTTTTATTATCGGTTGTCCAGTTGCCTATGCACTTGAAATAGGCTTTGCCCCTGTTCGTAAACCTGGTAAATTACCACGTGAGGTAATTAGTGCAGACTACGGTCTTGAATATGGTAAAGATACGTTAACAATGCATCATGATGCAATTAAGCCTGGTCAAAAAGTTTTAATCTGTGATGATTTACTAGCGACTGGTGGTACAGTTGAAGCAACAGTTCGTTTAGTAGAACAATTAGGTGGTCAGGTAGTAGGCTGTGCATTCCTGATTGAACTTCTAGAATTAAATGGTCGCGAAAAGCTTGGCGATTTAAATATTAAAACACTTATTCAATATTAAGAGCATGGCAAAAAGCGCCCTACACTGTGGGCGCTTTTTTTATACTTCGTCATAGGCTTGAATAATTTTTTGCATTGTTCGCAAGGTATCGTAGAAATCTGCGTATTTTTCGGTTCCAATATCCTCGATAATTCTATCTTGAATGCCTTGCCAAATAGGTGCTGCTTCATGCAGCTTTTCTAAACCTTTTTCAGTGAGCATTATTTTTTTGGTACGAGCATCATTGGTATCTCGCTTTAACTCAACATAGCCATGTTGCTTTAATAGATTAATATTACGTGTTATAGTGGTTTGATCCAGTTGTAAAATTTCACCTAAACGGCTGATTGAGACAGCTTGTTGAAGGTCAATATGTGCAAGCATTGAATATTGTGTAACTTTTAAACCTGTAGGCTGTAGCAGCTTATCATATAATTGTGTGACAACCCTTGTTTTTTTTCTAAGGTTTGCACAAACACAAATTTGTGTATAATCAATATTTTTAAGTTGATTCTTCATCGACAGTACTCCTTTATGGGGATTCTACTAATTATAAGTATACACCCAATAACTAGAAATTCCTTCTTGACAGCTTTATGAACGATTACTATGATTATACATGTATATACATATAAATGAAATAAGCAGACTTAAACATGTATATACATGTTTTATAGTCTATCAAAGAAAAGAAGGTGTTGAGGTGAAGCGTGTTCATTATAGTTGGTTTATTTTAATCGTCACATTTTTCTCGATAATTGTCGCAGGAATTACAATGTCATCATCTGGCGTGTTTATCGATCCTCTTGAAAAAGAATTTCACTGGGATCGTTCAACCATAGCTTTAGCCTTTGCTGTAAGTTTGTTTTTATATGGCATATCTGGACCATTTATGGCTGCATTACTTGAAGTCATTGGCCTAAAGAAAATGATGCTAGGTGCTATGGCAACTTTAGTATTAGGAATGACTTTAACATTTTTGATGAGTGAATCCTGGCAGCTAATCGTTATTTGGGGGGGTATTATTGGTCTTGGAGCAAGTCTTTTTTTAACTGTCCTTAGCCCATATGTTGCGAATCATTGGTTTGTAAAACGCAGAGGATTAGCGGTTGGTATTTTAACGGCAAGTACAGCCACGGGCCAGTTAATTTTATTACCAGTTCTAGCTATCATTATTGAACACTATTCTTGGCGATGGGCTATTACATTAATGCTACTCCTTAGTATCATAATGTTTTTCATGATTGCGCTTTTTATAAAAAATAGACCTCAGGATATGGGGTTAACTCCTTATGGACAAGAGGAGGCTATAGAGGAACAACAAATACAGCAAAAGAAGAATCCAATAGCTATGGCTTTTAAAGGTTTATTTGAGGCAATTAAGGTTAAAGCATTTTGGCTCTTAGCAGGTAGCTTTTTTATTTGTGGGCTATCGACAAGCGGATTAATTGGTACTCATTTTGTTTCTTATTGTATTAGCTTTGGCGTTCCTTTAGTCACTGCCGCATCATTCCTTTCTTTTATGGGCATTTTTAATTTATTAGGCACAACTGCGTCAGGCTGGTTGTCTGATCGCTTCGATAATCGGTGGTTATTGTTTTGGTATTACCTGTTAAGAGGCGCATCTCTATTATTGCTCCCTTATGCACTTGCACAAGGATCATTTGTTTTATTAACGATTTTCACGATCTTTTACGGACTAGATTGGATTGCTACAGTGCCACCAACCATCAGTATTACACGACAAATTTTTGGTATGCAAAAAAGCAGTATTATCTATGGGTGGATATTTGCTTCACATCAAGCAGGAGCGGCGGTTGCAGCGTATGGTGGAGGGTTAATTTATAAATTTTTTAACTCTTATACATGGGCTTTTTTTCTTGCAGGAATGTTTTGTGCAATGGCCAGTTTATTCGTCATCATTGTTAAAAAACAAACACCTCAGCAAGCATAAACAAAAAAAGTTGAACCTCAGTAAGATGAGGTTCAACTTTTTTAATAAAGAATCTTTTGACATAACGCAAACAAAAGTTTATAATATAAACAAATATAATAAAAGGTGATGCTATGAATGAAAGAGAACAGGCGGTGCTTGCTTTAATTCGCCAGAATCCGTTTATGTCTCAGCAAGAAATGGCAGATGCAATGAATCTGTCGCGTCCTGTGCTTGCTAATTTAGTGTCTAGTTTAACGAAGCAAGGAAAAATTGTAGGTCGTGCTTATATATTACCCGAAGAAAATGAAATTATTTGCATCGGTGGCGCTAATTTAGACCGCAAATTCCATGTCAAGGGCAATGTTCAATTTGGAACATCTAACCCTGCCAGTTCTTCCTTTAGTGTAGGTGGCGTTGGTCGAAATATTGCTGAAAACTTAGGCAGATTAAATCACCAAGTGACGTTACTGACAACGGCAGGTAAGGATGCTGATTGGCAAGTGATCCAAGAGGCTTCGGAATCCTTTATGAATCTACGTTATGTAGAGCAGCTTGCAGAGGCTTCTACAGGTTCTTATACTGCCATCATGGATGAACAAGGTGAGCTAGCACTAGCTGTAGCAAATATGGAAGTTTACGACCTTCTGTTACCGAGCTTGTTGAAAAAACATGAAACAATGCTTGTAAACGCAGGCTGTTTTATTTTGGATTTAAACTGTCCAAAAGAAACAGTGGCGTATATCCAGCAAGTAGCCCTTGCTCGTGATATTCCACTTGTTATTGTGCCAGTATCTTCGCCAAAAATGAATCGACTACCTGAAACATTACAAGGCGTAACTTGGTTTATTTGTAACACAGATGAAGCGGAAACGATTGTTGGACATAAAATTGAAAACGCTGCCCATTATGAAAAAGCTTTACAACAGCTCCTACAATTAGGTGCGGAGCATGTCATTATCACGGCTGGTAGCAAGGGCGTTTATGCAGCATCTACAACGATTGCCCCTTGTCATGTTGCCGCTAAAGTGATTGACAAAATTGAAGATGTAACAGGAGCAGGAGATGCCTTTGTCAGCGCTGTTATTCACAGTTGGCTGACTGGACAATCTTTTGAGACATGTATTGATGCTGGATTAACCAATGCAAAAAATACATTGGCATCTCCTTATACAGTAAGACCTGAATTATCAGTAGATTTGTTGAAAAATGAAATGGAGGAATAACAACATGAAAGAATTCATCGTATTATCAGAAGAAGTAAAAGCAGGACAAGCAAAAGGTCTACCAATCGTTGCGTTAGAATCAACAATTATTTCACACGGTATGCCATACCCACAAAACGTGCAAACTGCGCGTGAAGTTGAGCAAATTATTCGCGAGAATGGTGCAGTCCCAGCAACAATTGCATTAATTGATGGAAAAATTAAAATTGGTCTATCAGATGAAGAACTAGAAATGTTCGGTAATGCTCAAGGTGTTGCAAAAGCTTCACGTCGTGACTTAGGCTACTTACTAGCAACGAAAAAATTAGGTGCTACAACAGTTGCAGCGACAATGATCTGTGCAGAGCTTGCAGGTATTGAAATCTTTGTTACAGGTGGTATTGGTGGTGTACACCGTGGTGCGGAAACAACAATGGATGTCTCTGCTGATTTAGAAGAATTAGCACAAACAAATGTTGCCGTTATCTGTGCGGGTGCAAAATCTATTTTAGACATCGGTCTTACATTAGAATATCTTGAAACAAAAGGTGTGCCAGTAGTTGGTTATGGTACGAATGAATTACCAGCATTCTACACACGTCAAAGTGGATTTGATGTAAACTTCCAATTAGATACGCCAGAAGAAATTGCAGCAATGCTATCTGCGAAATGGCAATTAGGCTTAAAAGGTGGCGCTGTCATCGCAAATCCAATTCCTGAGTCTGAAGCATTAGAGCATGCATTTATTACAAACATTATTGAAAAAGCTTTAGTTGAAGCTGAAGAGAATGGCATTCAAGGTAAAAATGTTACACCATTCTTACTTGGCAAAGTTAAAGAATTAACAGAAGGTAAAAGTCTTGATGCCAACATTGCATTAGTGAAAAACAATGCAGTAGTCGGCGCGAAAATTGCTGTAGCTTACAATCAATTACATTAATCAATTTGTCGAAACAAGGACTCTTTGTGACGTGAAGTCGCAGAGGGTCTTTTTTATTAAAAAGAAGAATATTTTTTCCATTTTTCGAACTGTTCACGAGATTAACTAAACTAAATGATACAGTCTCTTTACAATAGACCACAATATTTTATACAATTAAGTTTATATCTAATCTGAAAAATTTGACGAGCAAGGTGGACATGTTATGGCGAAAGAGCAAATTTTGACTCCTGAGGACGTTTTTGAGTTAGTCAAATCCTACATGAATGATGAAAATGTCGCATTCGTGAAAAAAGCATATGAATTAGCAAGGGATGCCCATATTGAGCAATTCCGTAGCTCTGGTGAACCGTATATTATTCACCCAGTACAAGTAGCAGGTATTCTAGCTGAATTACAAATGGACCCAGAAACTGTAGCGGCAGGTTTTTTACATGATGTTGTCGAAGATACGGATTTTACACGGGATGATTTGGTACGTGAATTTGGCGAAGAGGTGGCCGTGCTTGTTGATGGTGTTACCAAACTAGGGAAAATTAAATATTTATCTAAAGAGGCGCAGCAGGCAGAAAATCATCGGAAAATGTTTGTGGCTATGGCGCAAGATATTCGTGTCATCCTCATTAAGCTAGCAGACCGTCTTCATAATATGCGTACGTTAAAGCATTTACCTGCTGAAAAGCAACGACGCATTTCAAAAGAGACGCTCGAGATTTTTGCACCACTTGCTCATCGTCTTGGAATTTCGACTGTAAAATGGGAGCTTGAAGATACAGCACTGCGCTATTTAAACCCACAACAATATTATCGTATTGTCAGTCTGATGAAGAAAAAACGTGATGAACGTGAAGCTTATTTAGAAAATGTGATGGCTGAGATGAAATCACAACTGAATGAGGTTGAAATTGACGCAGATGTCTATGGTCGACCAAAACATATTTACAGTATCTATCGAAAAATGGTGTTACAAAAGAAACAGTTTAATGAAATTTATGATTTATTAGCCATTCGTGTTCTTGTCGATAGTATTAAAGATTGCTATGCCGTATTAGGGATTGTGCATACACTTTGGAAACCAATGCCAGGACGCTTTAAAGACTATATTGCTATGCCAAAACAAAACCTGTACCAGTCCCTACACACGACTGTTATTGGACCATATGGTGATCCGTTGGAGGTACAGATTCGTACAAAGGAAATGCACAAAATTGCAGAGTACGGGATTGCGGCGCACTGGGCATATAAAGAAGGCAAAAACGTTGATCATCAAAAGCAGAATGTCGACCAAAAATTAACGTGGTTCCGTGAAATTTTAGAATTTCAAAATGAATCTTCCAACGCAGAAGAATTTATGGAATCCTTAAAATTTGATTTATTTTCTGATATGGTTTATGTCTTTACACCTGAAGGTGATGTCATTGAATTGCCAGCAGGTTCTGTTCCTATTGATTTTGCCTACCGTGTTCATTCCGAAGTGGGAAATCGTACGATTGGAGCGAAAATCAATGGGAAGATGGTACCGCTTGATACACCATTAAAAACGGGCGATATCATTGAAATTTTAACTTCTAAACAATCCTTTGGTCCGAGTCGCGATTGGCTAAAAATAGCTCAATCCTCGCAGGCGAAGAATAAGATAAAGCAATTCTTTAAACGACACCTGCGTGAAGAAAATATTGTCAAAGGTAAAGAAATGATAGAAAAAGAAATCCGTGCTCAGGATTTCGATTTAAAGGAAACGATGTCCTCCGAAAACCTAAAACGGGTATGCGACAAATTTAACTATACGAATGAAGAAGATTTGTATGCTGCAGTTGGTGTAAATGGTATTACTGCGCAACAGGTCGTAAATCGTTTAGCTGAAAAACGTCGTAAAGAACGTGAGCAGGAAGAAGCACTAGAGAAAATTGAACAAAAAATGAAAAATCCAATTCCACAAAAACGTACGGAATCGGGTGTTATTGTAAAGGGTATTGATAATATGCTCATTCGACTTTCTCGTTGCTGTACGCCCGTTCCTGGTGATGATATTGTAGGTTTTATTACGAAGGGTAGAGGTGTTTCTGTCCATCGTGAGGACTGTCCAAATATTCAAATTGAGGATGAACAGGAGCGCTTAATTGAAGTGGAATGGGAGCATGGTGTCATTCCTGAGAAAAAAGAATACCCTGTTGATATTGAAGTTTCAGCTTTTGATAGACCTGGCATTTTAAATGAAATCATGCAAATTGTTAGTGAAACGAAAACGAATATTTTAGCAGTAAGTGGTCGTGCTGACCGTGATAAAATGGCAACAATTCATTTAACAATTTCTATTTCAAATATTTCACATTTGCATAAAGTAGTTGAGCGAATTAAACAAACACCTGATATATATTCGGTGCAACGTGTCATTAACTAATTGATAGGCAATATAGAATTGGGGTTTAGTACATGAAAGTAGTATTACAGCGCAGTAAAGCAGCCTCTGTAACAGTGGACGGAACTGTTACAGGAGCAATTGATCATGGCTATGTTCTTTTAGTGGGAATCACACATGAAGACACACAAGAGGATGTTGCCTATTTAGCAAAAAAAGTAGCCAATTTACGTCTCTGGGAAGATGCAGATGGAAAAATGAATCATTCAATCTTAGAGCATGGGGGCGCTATTTTATCCGTCTCACAATTTACATTGTATGGGGATGCAAAAAAAGGGAATCGTCCAAGTTTTATCAATGCAGCTAGACCAGAAGCAGCTGAGCCACTGTGGGAGGCTTTTAATCAAGCTTTACGCGAGCAGGGCTTACATGTGGAAACAGGTATTTTTGGTGCCATGATGGATGTAGCACTAATTAATGATGGTCCAGTCACAATTCTTCTAGAGTCAAAATAATGGAACATTTCCTATAATTCCTTCATATACTAAAGAGTATGGTTAGTTTTATAGGAAGGAGTGTCTTAAACATGACGCAGACGAGAAGTATAACAAATCCATATTTATACGAAACTCTTAACATGATGATTGGTCAGGCAGTAGTTGTGCAAACAGAAAAAAATATTCAACAAGGTATTTTATTATCCATACTACCTGACCATATGGTTCTTGAGATAAATCGTACGCCTTTCTTCATTCGGATGGAGGAAATTGTATGGGTGACATTGGAAACTACAAAAAAATGAGAAAGTATGAACCTTCAAATCATAATAAATGATAGAAGGTTTTTTTATTTGTTTAGGGCAAATAAAAATACCTAAATAGCAAATTTATTTCGAAGAGATAAAAACTATTAAAACAGTTGCTACTCTTTGAATATTATTTTTTTAAAAAAATATAAACGATATGTAAGAAAGTCCATTTGATTCCTCATGGATAGCTAACCTACAATTTTCCATTCTACTTACAACCTTTGATGTCTTTCATCCCACTAATAAGGGGATCTTTATGAAGTTCATGAATAAAAAGCATTTAAAGACAATCCATACAAACTTTATCATTTCTAACACCGCCGCATATTGCTCCTGCCTTAATAAAAAACAATTCGTCATATAAGATGAAATTATTATTTTGGAAAACAAAAAATAACGTTGAAAATGCCCATTATTATTTGAGTATGTGTATAAAATTTTCCATGTTTATAGGAGAGGAACAAGAGGTTTAATTAGGAAAGATAGCGTGTGCTTTCAGAAATAATAGAAAATTAATACTTTACAATAAATTTAAACTCATGTATATTTATTTTCAATTAGCGACAAATAGCGACAATATACTGCTAATGTCTAAATCAGAAAAAGGAGCGTGGTTTAATGGAAAATGAACAGGGGGTCAAGAAGAAAAGCTGGTTGAAAGTACCTCATACATATACGATTATTTTTGCTATTATTTTTTTAGCAGGTATTGCAAGCTATATTATACCAGCGGGTGAGTTTGAACGTGTAGAGGATGAAGAAGGGCGAATGCTCGTTGTAGATGGAAGCTATCATCATATTGAGAGTGAGCCAGTTTCCTTTTTTGAAATGTTTACAGCGGTTCCAATGGGTCTCGAAAAAGGGGCTCAAATTATTTTCTACATTTTTTTAGTCAGTGGTGTATTTGGTATTATTCGTTCTACAGGTGCTATTGAGGCTGGTGTTTATAAAGGAGTAAAAGCTTTAGAGGGCCGAGAGAAATTACTGATTCCTTTATCGATGATTTTATTCTCTGTTGGTGGTTTTACAATGGGGATGGCGGAAGAAACTATTATTTTCGTACCAATTGGTGTGGCCATTGCACGTGCGATGGGCTTTGATGCTGTAACAGGAACAGCCATGATTACACTTGGTGCCGCCAGTGGATTTTTTGGAGGAATGCTTAATCCCTTTACGGTAGGTGTTGCACAATCATTAGCTGATGTACCATTATTCTCAGGGATTGGCTTCCGTGCTGTTGTCTATGTTTTTGTATTAAGTTTTGCTATTTTTTATGTCTCTCGCTATGCTTTTAAGGTGAAAAAGAATCCTCAAGCAAGCGTTATTTACGATATTGAGCAAAAAGCTAAATCCAATGTTTCAGCGATTGACATCCCTGCATTAACAGGCAAGCATAAATTCGTATTTATTGTCATGGCTTGTGGGATTGGCTTTAATATTTATGGTGTCTTTAACTGGGGCTGGTTCTTAACGCAGCTAACTGCATCCTTTTTAATTATGGGGTTAATTGCAGGGTTAATTGGTGGTTTAAAACCTGCTACTATCTTTGATTCCTTTATTGAGGGAGCCAAGGCCGTAACATTTGGTGCTTTAATTGTAGGTTTTGCCCGTGCTATTACAGTTGTTTTAGAGCAGGGGAAAATTATTGATACAATCGTTTATGCAGCATCAGAAACAATTGGACATTTGCCACATGCTATCAGTGCAATCGGCATGTTATTTATCCAAGCTCTTTTGAATTTATTTATTTCATCTGGTAGTGGACAGGCAGCTGCAACAATGCCGATTATGATTCCAATCACAGATTTATTAGGATTAGAGCGACAAGTGGCTGTTTTAGCCTTCCAATATGGGGATTCCTTAACGAACTCTATTATTCCTACTTCGTCTGCATTAATGGCGTATTTAGCTGTTGCAGGTATCCCATATGAAAAGTGGATTAAGTTTATCTGGAAGATGATTCTTGGGTGGGCATTGATTGCCTGTCTGGCGCTAATTGCTGCGGTAGCATTAGGAATATCTTAAATATAAAAAAGCTGTGGATGTTATCATCCGCAGCTTTTTTTTTGCTTATTCATCTTGTTCATTAAAGTAGTTGAGAATTCCCTGATAAATACCAAGAGTCGCTTGTTCACGGAATTTAGCTGTTGTAATGACGCGCTCCTCACTAGAATTACTTAAAAAGCCTAACTCAATAAGGACGGCCTTTTGACGATTCTCTCGTAAAACTAAATAATTCCCTTGTTGTGTACCACGGTCTCTTAAATCTAGTTTACTGGAAAGACCATCATGAATTGCTTCAGCAATCCCTTTTTGATTGCTATTCATATAATAGGATGTGAAGCCGTTAATGGAGCTATCATCTGTCGCATCATAATGAAGGCTAATAAAGGCATCTGCCTCATATTGATGGGCAATCGATACACGCTTACGCAATGCCACATATTCATCCGATTCTCTCGTCATGACAACGTTTGCGCCAGCAGCACTTAACTTGGAAGCAAGCAAAGTAGCCGTTTTTAACGTAATGCCCTTTTCCTCTGTACCTCGTTGACCAGTTGTGCCATGATCATTTCCACCGTGACCAGCATCAACAACGATCGTTAATCCAGTTAAAGTACCTTTTTTGCGAGGCTCTTCCTTTTCTTTCTGTGGACTTGTCGCTTTATTGGAACTTGTTGTGACCACCCAGTTCGCGACAAAAGCTGTTTTTTCGTCGTCTATTTGTATTTCATAAAAATCATTTTTAACGCCTACTATCGGGTAATTTACACCAGCATCTACACGTTCAACCACTTCTGCTGCTGTTGAGGCATCCGTTCGTAGGTTTGTCCCATTATAAATAATCGTAACAGACTCTAACTCTTTGGAAGTTGATGTTTTTGAGGTACTTTTTACTTTATTGGAGAATGTACCGTAAAAACTATAGACCCAACCTACTTTTTTATTATTGTACTGAATTTGTACCCAATTATGCTCATGTGCGAGGACTTTAAAGGCTTGTCCTTTTGTTGCTGTGCCGATTTTTTTAGCATTCAAATCTGGCTTCTTACGAACATTAAGGGTTTCCACTAAAATGGTGAAGGTTGTATCTTTGTTAGCGGGTGCCGTGGTTGTAGTGGTTACTTCTACAGCATCTTCTTTGGGTTCTGTTTCTTTTTTAGGGTTATCGTTGATCGTGACATAATCCTTCGACACCCATCCTGTTAGTCCATTCCAATCGATTTTTGCCCATTCTCCATTTTCTTCAACGAGGTTTGCTTGGTTACCAGTTGAAAGTTGACCAAGAACAGCTGAAGAGATATCTGGTTCTGTTCGAATATTTAAACGGTCAACTTGTGAAATGACGGTTTTGTCGATCACTTGTTTAGCATTAGTAGGTGCTGTCAGCCAAGAGGCAACCCATCCTTCGTAATTGCCTGCTTTGACTTGGTACCAATCACCTTCTCGACCGATTGAGGTTAAAGGGTCACCTTCTTCTAAAGTCGTAATAATGGGATAAGACAATCCAGGACCCTCTCGCAAATGAAGAATCGTTCCAGCGACTTTTAGATCACTGGTGTCAGCGGAAGCTCTTTGAACAAAGTTCTTATTTGGCATCGCCATCGTTACCATTAGTACGAAGATGATTATACTATGTAAAATTTTTGTCCTCATCAGATTCCTCCTATTCCTTGTGCTATTTTACCATGCTTTTATCATAAAATTCGTGGTAAAATGGTAACAGAATTAGTTATTTTCAACATAGACTGATGAAAAATACAAAAATAGTTGACATTGCTTTGGCTAGTGACTAACATAAAGGGTAATCGAAAAATGATTAATCGCTTATGACCAAGCAAGTAGCGTATACCACTATTGGAAAAGAGAGGGAAAGACTTAGGCTGCAATCTTTCCTACAAAAATGTATCACGTGAATAACACTTGAGAGGCTTTTTTCTGAAAAGCAGTGCCTAGTAGGAAAAAACGGAATCGGCCGTTATCCGATTAAGAGGAGGACACATGTAATCATTTGTGTCAACTAGGGTGGAACCGCGGAAGCTTATACAGCTCTCGTCCCTTGCTATTGCAAGGGACGAGGGCTTTTTTGTTGTTCAAAAAGTAATGAGTTTTTTAAGAGGGATTGTTGTTTTTGCTCAGAAAAGAGGGGAAGGCGCTCCAATTAGTATGAAAAGCGCTCATCAAGGGCTGTAACCCGCTCCAACCGGACAAAAATTTGCTCAACCAAAGCATGCATTCGCTCAAAGTGGGACTACAGCTGCTCTATCATAAGCAATCAATATAGGAGGGAATTACATGAGTTTTAAAGTGCCACGAGGGACACAAGATATTTTGCCAGGTCAATCTGAAAAATGGCAAAAAGTTGAAGCGATTATTCGTGATATTTGTCGTGTTTATCGCTATAACGAAATTCGCACACCAATTTTCGAGCAAACGGATCTATTTGCACGTGGTGTTGGGGAAACAACTGATGTTGTACAAAAGGAAATGTATACATTTGAAGATCGTGGAGGGCGTTCATTAACACTACGTCCAGAAAATACGGCTGGTGTCGTACGTGCCTATGTGGAGCATAAAATGTTTGGTGCTCCTGATCAGCCAGTTAAGCTTTCTTATTTAGGACCAATGTTCCGCTATGAGCGCCAACAGGCTGGTCGTTATCGTCAATTTGTACAGTTTGGAGTAGAAGCAATTGGTTCAGCAGATCCTGCGATTGATGCAGAAGTCATTGCTCTTGCTATGGACGTCTACGAATCAGCGGGTTTAAAGGATTTAAAATTAGTGATTAATTCTCTTGGCGATAAAGAAACACGTGATACACATCGTACTGCTTTATTACAGCATTTTGAGCCACATATTCATGAATTTTGCTCAGACTGTCAAAATCGTTTACAAAAGAATCCATTGCGAATTTTAGATTGTAAGGTAGATCGTGAGCATCCATTAATGCAAACGGCTCCAGCGTTAACTGATTTCTTAACAGAAGAATCAGCTGCTTATTTCGCTCAAGTGAAATCGTACTTAGATACATTGGGTATTTCATATGAGGTCGATCCAAATCTTGTACGAGGACTTGATTATTATAATCACACAACTTTTGAAATTATGTCCACAGCATCAGGCTTTGGTGCTATTACAACATTATGTGGTGGTGGACGCTACAATGGATTAGTGCAAGAAATTGGCGGTCCAGATGTACCAGGTATAGGTTTTGCATTAAGTATTGAGCGCTTGTTGCTGGCACTTGAAGCGGAGGGTGTTGAATTAGACACAGCTTCAGGGCTAGATGTTTACATTATTGCAATGGGCGATGAAGCGAAGCAAAAGGCTGTTGAGCTGACAAGCACTTTCCGAGCGAAGGGACTTGCGACAGAGATGGATTATTTAGACCGTAAAATGAAAGCTCAAATGAAATCAGCGGATCGACTAGGTGCAAAATATACGCTTGTTCTTGGCGAAACAGAACTTGAAGAGCAAGCAGCGGCTGTAAAACATATGGAATCTGGGGAGCAGCACAAAGTGGCGTTCTCAGAGCTAGTGAACTATTTAACACAAAAAGCTTAAAAATAGACAGAGGGCATTTCTAGGAAATGCTACATAAATTGAAGATATTTTGGAGGAATTTAACAATGGCTACAAGAACACATGCTAGTAACGAGCTGTCAGAAGCGTTACAAGGCGAAAAAGTCGTATTAAAAGGTTGGGTACAGCGTCGTCGTGACCTTGGTGGTTTAATTTTTATTGATTTGCGTGACCGTACAGGTATTACGCAAGTTGTGTTTAGTCCAGATGTTGCAGAAGCACACGCATTAGCGGATAAAGTGCGTAGTGAATATGTGATCGAAGTGGAAGGCACAGTCATCCTTCGTACAGAGGATCAAATCAACCCGAATGTACCAAACGGTAAAATTGAAGTGGAAGCAACAAAATTAGTCGTAATTAATACGGCAAAAACAACGCCATTCCAAATCGAAGATCGTACAGATGTATCAGAAGATTTACGTTTAAAATATCGTTATCTAGACTTACGTCGTCCCGTAATGTTCGATACTTTCAAAATGCGTTCTGATGTGACACGTACAATTCGTAACTTCCTACAAAATGAAGGATTCTTAGAAGTTGAAACACCAATTTTAACAAAATCAACGCCAGAGGGTGCTCGAGACTATTTAGTTCCTTCACGTGTACATGAAGGTGAATTTTATGCCTTACCACAATCACCTCAATTATTTAAGCAATTATTAATGGTTGCTGGTTTTGAAAAGTACTTCCAAATTGCGCGTTGCTTCCGTGACGAAGATTTACGTGCTGACCGTCAACCAGAGTTTACACAGGTGGACATTGAAACGAGCTTCTTAACACAAGAAGAAGTATTAGAAATGAACGAACGCTTAATTCAAGTGGTTATGAAAGAAGTAAAAGGAATTGACATTCCTGCACCATTCCAGCGCATGAAATACCAAGAAGCAATGGATCGTTATGGTTCAGATAAGCCAGATGTACGTTTTGGATTAGAGCTTGTGGCGTTAAATGATATTTTTGAAGGCTGTAATTTCAAAGTATTTGCTGATACGGTTGCACAAGGAAAACAAGTGAAAAGTATCAATATTAAAGGTGCAGCTGACAAATATTCTCGTAAAGACATGGACGAGTTAACAAAATTCGTTGGGATTTATGGAGCAAAAGGTCTTGCCTGGTTAAAGGTAACAGAAGAAGGCTTAAACGGACCAATTGCGAAATTCTTTGACGAGGCATTAGCAGCAGCCTTAATCGAGCGTATGGGAGCAGAAGTTGGCGATATTCTAGTATTTGTAGCAGATAAAGCCGATGTTGTAGCAGCTTCATTAGGTGCTCTTCGTACAAAATTAGGACAAGATTTAAATCTGATCGATGAATCACAATTTGCTTTCCTTTGGATTACTGATTGGCCATTATTCGAATACTCTGAGGAAGATGGACGCTACTATGCAGCACACCATCCATTCACACGCCCGTTTGATGAAGATATAGCGTTAATGGACACAGACCCTGCAGCAGTACGTGCACAAGCATATGATATCGTTTTAAACGGCTATGAACTTGGTGGTGGTTCATTACGTATTTACGAACGTGACCTACAAGAGAAAATGTTTGAATTACTTGGCTTCTCAGAAGAAGAAGCACAAGCACAATTTGGCTTCCTATTAGAAGCGTTTGAATACGGCGTACCACCACATGCAGGTCTTGCCTTTGGTCTTGATCGCTTCGTTATGCTATTAGCAGGTCGTACTAATTTACGCGATACAATCGCATTCCCTAAAACAGCTAGTGCAAGCTGCTTGATGACAGAAGCGCCAAGCGAAGTATCTCCTGAGCAACTAAGTGAACTAAGCCTGGCTATCAAACCATTTAGAAAATAATGTATAATTCAAAATACCTGGATTACCTAGCAAATACTGTTGGGAATCTAGGTATTTTTTGCGTTTTCGTAAGAAATTATAGATTATTAGAGAAAATCGTTTGAATTATCAGAAAAGTGGTGTTATGATAACTGTAATACGAATCCTGATGTGTTTGTCTAACTGCTAACTCTACTTCACAGTTTTGACCGAACATTATAGAATCGGGAGCCTTCATTTTGTAGTCGCAAACATGCCCCTAACAAAGCGGGACGTTTAAAGTTGCAAAGCGGGCACCCACCTGCAAATTGCGGGTTCAAAACGAATGTTTCTTGGCATTACGGCACAATTGGGATTCGTCCTATACATAGGATTGAGAGGAGCTTATTAATAGCTCCTTTTTTTTACATAAAATTAAACAAGAACTAGTGGAGTTTTTTGAGTGAATGTTTAGAAAATATGAAAAATTACTTTTTATTTCTGATGAAGCAGCATATAATTGGTATAGACAACTATACCTTTTGAGAAGCTATATCCGCTAAAGGAAAAGATACATTATATCTTTAGCCAGATATTACGAGGATAAACACTTTATTTAAATATTTTGAAAGCGTTTTAATTGTGATTGATACAAAACACATGAGGGAAAAGCCTATTGAAAAGAAGGCAAATTGGATCAAAACTACGAGACGGTGATTAGTCAGTTGAGAATATAATGGTACAACGATTGAGCTCAGATGCTACAATAATAGTGAGAAAGTCACCACATTAAGCGACTGTGTAAATATGTCCTTTTCACACTGTCATCGTGGATATCATTTAGCTTTGTTTAATCATGCGAAATACAAAAACCGATCTGACGAGGTAAAGTTGTATGGAGAAATCATAAAGGCGATAAGGAAGGTGCAAGAATTGTTAGAGAAAAATTCTCATATACCTATTTATATACAAATAGAAGAGATTATTAAACAACGAATTTATTTAGAAGAATACAGAATTGGTGAGACTATCCCATCAGAACGAGAGCTTTCTGCACAATTTGATGTAAGTAGAATGACTGTTCGTCAATCCATTACCAATCTAGTAAATAGTGGTCTATTATATCGAGAAAAAGGGAGAGGAACGTATGTTGCAAATCCAAAATTAGAGCAACCGTTAAAAGGCTTAACGAGTTTCACGGAAGATATGCGGGCAAGAGGAATGGAACCAAGCAGTAAGGTATTACGATTTGAGAAAATCATACCACCAGTGGATATTGCAAGAGATTTAATGATAGAGTCTGGCGAAGAAGTATTTTTTGTAGTGCGCATAAGAAATGCAGATGCGCAACCAATGGCAATCGAAAGAACATATATCCCAGTTAAAATTTATCCGGAGTTGGATGAGAAGCAAATAATGGGCTCGCTTTATGCCTTAATCGAAGCAAAGTTCCATCAAAAAATAGGAAATGCGGTACAACAGATGGAGGCAGCCATCGTATCGAAAGAGGATAGTAAGTTTCTACAAATTAATCAAACAGCACCAGTTTTAATTATCAAACGTACAAGTTATTTATCAGATGGTAAGCCCTTTGAGCTTGTACGCAGTACGTATCGAGCTGATCGTTATAAATTCATAAGTGAAATTAAAAGGTGATTTTATGCATGCATATTTTTCTGAAATCGAAAAGCTTATCCAGGTTGTGAAGGAACAGGAGGCATCACATATAAGTGATGTGGCTCAAATCATTGTCCAACGTCTCCAAAAAGGTGGGATAATTCAATTATTTGGTTGTGGTCATTCACAGCTATTGGCACAGGAGGCATTTTATCGAGCAGGTGGTTTAGTACCCGTCCGTCCTATATTTATTGAACCATTAGCTTTACATGCTGGAGCATTAGCTTCTTCAATCAATGAGAAAGATTCAACGATTATTGAACAGCATAAGGAACAGTTTGACTTTCGTGAAAATGATGTTTGCATCGTCATTTCAACCTCAGGGAGAAATGCAGCACCTATTGACGCCGCTTTATTAGCAAAGGATTCAGGGATATTTGTGCTATCCCTCCAATCGCTCCACTATAAGGAACAGACTACACGTCATCATAGTGGGCTGCGGCTAGAAGATGTGGTAGATTTTGTGATTAATACCCATATACCGATTGGTGATGGTGTACTAACTATACATGACATACAGTATGCGCCAGCATCTACTGTTATTGGTTCATTACTATTAAATGCTTTGTTCAGTGAAATCATAGAAACACTAGCAAAATCCTCAATAGAGTTACCGATTTTTGTCAGCAATAATGTTGATTCGGATTGGTCACATAATGAGAAAATGATTGCCAAATATCAACATCGGATTAATTTCACGTGAAAGAGTGGAGGTATGTAAATGAAGAAAATGTATAAAATTACATCTACTGAAGGTATTCATGCCAGACCGGCTGCATTACTCGTAACTGCAGTGACACCATTTCAAAGTGATATTAAATTAACATACGAAGAAAAATCCGTTAATTTAAAGTCTATTATGGGCGTGATGTCATTAGGTGTTAAACCAGGAAGTGTAGTGGAAATTTCAGCAGATGGGCCAGATGTAGCAACATTATTTCAAACTATTACTGAAGTCATGTTGTCTAAAGCAATAGGAGAAGAATGGCAAGAGGGATAAAAGATTCTTGCAGTGGTTGTGATTATGCCACTGTAAAAGAATCTTATGAATAATTATCTGAATATTGGGAATTTAAGGGGTGGTTAAATGGACATTCACATCGTCTCGCCTAATGATTATGGGCAGATTCATCGATTGAGAGACTATTGCTTTCCAAATAAGTACTCAGGGGCTCGTCGAGAGGATTTTCATTATTGGATTGAGCAAAGCACGACCTTAGGTGCTTATGATGACAAAAAAATTGTTGGGCAGCTATTAATATTACCGCTAAATATTACAGTGCATGGAGTTTCATTTAAAATGGGAGGCATTGGCTTTGTTGCAACGTATCCTGAGTATCGACAACAGGGTATTATCAAAAGGCTTATGACAGAAGCGCTGCAAAAAATGCGAGACAATGGACAAACGATTTCAGTATTAGCGCCATTTTCTGTGTCCTTCTATCGTTATTTTGGCTGGGAATTATTTTTTGAGAAGCTCCATTATACAATCCCTCAAACTATGTTTCCCTCTTTAGGGAAACAAGTAGACGACATGAAAAGGATGAGCTTTGAGTGGTTAGATCCTGTGCTCTTTCAGATGATTAAGGATTTTCATAATGCACAGGCAATCATTCGAAATAGTGGCATGGTAAGGGATGATGGATGGTGGAAAAGACTTGAAAGAAGGAGTCCAGATAGTCACTTTGCTGCCTATTTTCAAGGCAGTAACATAGAAGGCTATATTCGTTATACGATTCGAGATGGGACATTTACTATCCAAGACTTTATTGTAGCAAATCTCTTAGCTGAACAAGCTATGTGGCATTATATGACATCTCATGCAGCAAGTATCAGTAGCATAACGGGAGTTACTAGTAATCATTATCCTTTTGGCTTTTATTTCAAGGAGCCACAATTCAAAAGGGAAGTCATACAGGATGTGATGATTAGAGTAGTAGATGTTTATGCATTTATGCAGCAGTATCCGTGGAAGGATATTCAAGAAACATTAACGATTCGTATTGAAGATCCATTTTGTCTCTGGAATGAGCATATTTATCAAATAAATAAAAATGGTCAGGTCGCAATAATTGAGACAAGTTCAGTTTCTGACAAGCATATGTTAACACTACCAATTAATCTTTTTTCTGCGATGATGGCAGGTTATCTTTCTGTCAAAGAAACAGTTGTCTATGCTAATCAACCTACGGTAGAAAAGGTGATCGAACAGTGGCAATGGGCAATCCCTACTGAAAAGCCAGCATTTTATGAGTATTTCTAGGTATTGAATAATAAGAAAATTTAAAAATTTTTTGGCTTTTTTTCTGGACTATACCAGTTGATTATAATCATTAATTTCACGACAAAATTGATATAGCCCAATTTTGTAAATAACTTGATATAAATAAATTTAATGTAAAATTTATATTGTGGTATATACCAATAGGTGCTATTCTCAAAATAAGTAAGCGATTACACAATCGAAGAAAATAAAAGGAGTGTATCGAATGAAAAACATCATGTTAGTGTGTGTAGCAGGTATGAGTACTAGTTTATTAGTGTCGAAGATGCAAAAAGCAGCGCAAGAGCAAAATATTGACGCCGATATTTACGCCATTGCTGAAGGAGAGGTGGAAAAGATCTTAGCGACAAAGAAGGCTGATGTTCTTTTATTAGGCCCACAGGTTCGTTATTTGAAAGGTTCATTTGAAACAAAATATAAAGATAAAGGCTTTCCAATCGATGTGATCAATATGGCGGATTACGGCATGATGAACGGTGAAAATGTCCTGAAACAGGCTCTACAACTAATTGGATAAAAGAAGGGGCAATGGGGAATGGAAGATACAGCATTAATGGCATCCATTATGGGACTGATTGTGCATAGTGGAAATACGAAAAGTGAGTGTATGGAAGCTATTCAGCTAGCAAAAAAGGGGCAAATTGAGGCAGCAAAAGAAAAAATCAAATTAGCGAATGAGTCATTAATTGAAGCGCATCATGCTCAAACGGGGTTACTGTCTCAAGAAGCAAGGGGAGAAAAGGTAGAGGTTTCGATGTTATTAATTCATGCCCAGGATCATTTAATGAATGCTATTACTTTTCGAGATTTAGCACAGGAAATGATTGAGCTATATGAACGAATCCAAGGGGAGTAACATCAAATTTTGATGTTATCAATAAAAAGCAAAGGGAGTGTATGTGAGTGTTCCGTTTTTTAGAAGAAAAGTTTGTACCGGTTGCTGCTAGGGTAGGGAATCAGCGTCATTTAGTTGCCATTCGTGACGGATTTATTACGATTATGCCTTTAACGATTGTGGGATCTTTGGCTGTACTTATTAACAATTTGCCTATCAAATTTTATCAAAATACACTCGATGCCATCTGGAAACATGAGACATGGACTCAATTTGGCGGTAATATTTGGAGTGCTACATTTAATATCATTTCACTGCTACTTGCCTTTACTGTTGCTTATCATCTTGCTAAAAGTTATCAAAAAGATGGTCTGTCTGCTGGAGTAATTAGTTTATCAAGCTACATGACGTTTGGGACTTTCGGGGAAGGCGGATTAACCGGCTTAACAACAGGCACGGGTGGTATATTTATTGCTCTGATTGTTGCACTACTTTCTACAGAATTGTTTTGTAGATTGTCTGGCAATCCTAAACTACTAATCAAAATGCCAACTGGTGTACCACCAGCTGTTGCCAAATCATTTGCTGCATTACTTCCTGCCATTATTACGATTGGAATATTTGCTTTAGTACGTACAATTATTTCAGCAGGTTTTGATATACCAGATATTGTCGGGTCCTTCTACTCTGCGATTCAAGAGCCATTTATGGGTCTTACAAATACATGGCTTGCTGCTTTAATTTTGGCATTTATACCTACATTTTTATGGACACTTGGCGTACATGGAGCAAATATCATCGAACCATTCATGCAAACGATTAATTTACCAGCTATTAATGAAAATGTTGCAGCAATCTCTGCTGGTAAAGTTGCGCCTTACATTGTCAATAAACCATTCTTTGATGCTTTTATTAATATGGGAGGCTCTGGTACGACAATAGCACTTATTATTGCGATTTTCATATTTGCGAGAAAGAATAAGCAATATAATACAGTTGGGAAACTATCCGCAGCACCTGGGATTTTCAATATCAATGAGCCATTACTTTTTGGGTTACCAATTGTATTAAATCCAGTTTTATTTGTTCCGTTCATTTTGACACCAATGATAAACGTAACAATTGCATTCTTTGCAACGAAATGGGGCTGGGTGCCAGCCGCTACCGTTTCACCGCCTTGGACAACACCGCCGATTATTAATGGTTTTTTAGCAACTCAATCTTGGCGTGGTGCTGTTTTGAGTATGGTCTTAATTATCATCGCTGTTTGTATTTATCTGCCATTTATCTCGATGGCGAACCGTATGGCAAGGCAGAATGAGCAAAAAGCTGCTTTAGCGGCACAGAGTGAGGAATCTGTAGTGGAATCCAGAGGACAAAAAGTGGAAGTATAAGCATCAATTAACGGAGGGTTTGAAGTGAAAAGATTAGGAATCTCGTTATATCCGCAGCATAGTACGCTAGAGGAGATGAAGCGCTATGTTCAGCTGGCTCATGATAATGGCTTTGATCGTATATTCACATGCCTAATGTCATTAAAACAGGATGAGGAGCGTCAAAAATTACAACAAATCAACGAATTTGCGCAACGCCTCGGCTTTGACATATCCGCTGATATTGCACCAGGTGTTTTTGATGATTTGGGCTTAACTTATAGGGATATTGGCTATTTAAAAGAACATTATTATTTGGCAGCCTTACGTTTAGATATGGGATTTTCAGGTCAAGAAGAAGCGTTGATGTCACTCGATGCAAGTCATCTAAAAATAGAATTAAACATTAGTAATGGTACGAAGTATGTAGATAATATTATCTCTTATCAGCCCAATAAAGAGAACATTATCGGCTGTCATAATTTTTATCCAAAACGATTTACGGGGCTATCTCGTCAGCATTTTTTACAAACGTCACAACACTTTAAAGCGCACAATGTGAGAACAGCAGCAATGATCTCCTCACAACATGGTCAATATGGACCTTGGGAGCAAACAGAGCACGGGTTACCTACATTAGAGGAACACCGTTATCTCCCAATCACTGTACAGGCGAAAGATTTATGGCATACAGGGTTAATTGACGATTGTATTATTGGCAATATGTTTGCTTCTGAGGAAGAACTACGTGCATTAGGACAATTAAATCGTAATAAGCTTGAGTTAAGGGTTGTCCAGTCTGAAGACACAAGCATTTTAGAGGAGACGATTCTTTATAAAGAGCCTCATTTTAATCGGGGTGATGTGTCTGAATACGTGATTCGGAGCACCCAATCCCGCGTGAAATATAAAAATGGAGATTTTCCTGTGCATGATATACGGCCATTAAAAAGAGGAGATGTCACGATTGATAATAATTTAGATATTCGTTATAAGGGAGAGCTACAGATTGTGCTAAAGGACATTCCGAATACAGGATCGAGTAATGTCGTAGCTAGCATTGTCGAGGAAGAACTATTTTTATTAACATGCATTCAACCATGGGCATCATTTGGTTTTACAAAGTAAAGAAGAGTGAGAAAGAGATTGAGTCATCAATCTCTTTTTCTTTATGTGGTTGAGCATAATGTTATATAAGATTTACCTGATTAATGAACTAATTTTAATGTGCCATTTTACCATATATAGCAGAATTGGATGGAATTTTTTTTATGGATTATTATCTCAAAGGATTGAAGTAGACAATTTTGACTTTTTCTTTATATTTTTATCTTGAACAATAACATGATAAAATGTAAGATAGGTTTTGATTTTATCTTAGTATATAACTAGGTTTACTAATAAAATTTCATAGATGGAGAGTGTCATGATGTTACATCAATTTTCACGTAACGAGCTCGCAATAGGAACAGAGGGTCTCGAGAAATTAAAAAATACAACGGTTGCCATTCTTGGTGTGGGTGGTGTCGGTTCATTCGCGGCTGAGGCATGTGCACGAAGCGGAATCGGCCGTATTATTCTAGTCGATAAGGACAATGTAGATATCACAAATGTCAACAGACAACTTGTTGCATACTTATCAACAGTTGGTCAATCAAAATCAGCTGTCATGAAAGAGCGTATTGCAGATATTAACCCAGCATGTGAAGTGATTGACATGCACATGTTTTATACGGAAGAAACTTATGAAGAATTTTTTGCACAAGGCATTGATTATGTAATCGATGCAAGTGATACAGTGATGTATAAAATTCATATAATGAAGGAATGTTTAAAGCGTAATATTCCTATTATTTCAAGCATGGGTGCAGCAAATAAGATGGACCCTACTCGCTTCCAAATTGCAGATATTTCAAAAACACATACAGACCCATTGGCTAAAATCATTCGTACTAAGCTACGTAAAGAAGGTATTCATAAGGGTGTTACGGTTGTATTTTCAGATGAAAGTCCAATTGTCGTACGTCCAGATGTTGTCGAACATGTAGGTAAGCCTGATGCAGCAATTCGAAAAGCAAAGATGCCACCTTCATCTAACGCTTTTGTACCGTCAGTAGCAGGTTTAATTGCAGCAAGCTGGGTAGTCAATACCATCCTAAAAGATGTGAAAATTACGCGCGTACAAGGTTAATACCAAATACGGTGCTTTGGTAATAGTCAAAAAACAGCATAAATGTTCATTTTCGTAGAAGTAGCTGCCTTAATTGTATTTAGAGGTAGCTACTTTTTCTATGTTACAATTAGACCGTTGTAAAAAAGGAGGCGTATACAAATGGAAAAAATTTATCAAATGGAGTATAGAGGTTTAAATCTTTTCGACGAGATTAGCACAGTAGAGTTAGCTATAGATGAAGAAAACCAAACTATACATATTTTTGATGTTGGACAGGTTGTCAGCCCCATTTTTAATTTTGATGTATCAGCCTACGAATTGTCAGATGGTTTTTATAAAATGGCTGATGTTCTGCGACACAAAAAAATCTTAACGAATCAACAATCAGGTAGTGATTTAACATTAAGTGAATGGTTAATTATGAACAATGCTTATTTTTATATACCTCAAAAGCGCATTAAAAAATATGTGCATGGAAGTATTATTGAAATTATCGATCGAGCAAACGAACCATGCTTATTTGATGATTATGTACAAAGGGTATAATTTTACCAAAATAGTTCCTCTTATGTACATAAAATGCTATTAATTCACGAAATTGTCTTATTTTTTTCATGTCCACACTACTTCATATGGTTTATTGCTATAATTTGAATCATCCATTAGATAATCGATCAGTTTGTTTGGGATGCTTGGTGCTACTCAGTGAATAGCCAGAAAGCTAAACAGCAAATGACATATGGGAGAGTGGGAAAATGGAAATTCAAGTAATTCGTGATCATTTAGATATTGTTAAACTTCAAGAGAAAATGAATGCCATTGTATTTGACTATTTGGATACATCCAACAACTATCCGAAAGCCATGAGAGAATTGAATCCTTTATATATACAAGTCACTACCTATTATAAGGAATATGTTAATCAGCGGGCAGGGGAATTACCGAAAGCAAATACGTATTGGCATTTATTTATCGATTGTTGTGCAAAATTATGCTACTTTTTAGCTGCATCGACCTATTATTCTTCGAATGCTTTGCAAAAAACGCCTGAAAAAGTAGAGCATTTATTAAAAATAGCAGCCTATTCCTTACCGAGTATTGAGCAGGAAGAGAATGAGCAATTATTAGAAGATATCATGGCTCTTTTAACTGAAGTGCTAGAAGATGAAGAAAAAGCAACAAACATACGCAACGAAGTACTGTCACAAAAAGGTGAAGTGAAGCAATGTCTTCAACAATTTAAATTATTTGTGGAACAAGAACTTCCTGCATAAACCTTAGACAATAATAGACTATCTATTTTCTGAAAATAGCCTATACGTCAAGAATCTACGTAACTTATTGGGATTTAAATCAGTTTTTTCTACAATGTTCGATGTGGAAAGAGAGTGATTTATTTGCCTCTTTTAGTAGCGTGGGTTCTTTTTTATTGTGACGAAAGTAAAAAGGCATATTTTCTTGAAAGGTATTTATGTTTTTTTGTCGAATTATAGTTAGAAAATTGGTAATATATGTGCTCACGCTGTAAGAACTTAGCTGAAAGAACTTATTGGAAGGGGGCTAAGCAATGATTGTAAATGGAATAGAAATAGATTTGGCGAATTTGGAAAAGCCGCTTTTATTAGTTAGTGAGGAAGATGAACTTTTATTTCTACAGCTTATCCAACCGACAATTGAACAGGAGCTTATTCAATGTCAATTAGCGCTCTCAACAAGGAAATCTATTTCATTGGTCAAAGATATTTGGTTGGCTATGTATAGAGATCGAGAAAAGCTTTACATCAATAGCGGTCATGCCATGCTTTATCCAATACGTTTAATTCTTTTTGAACTAGTCACACAAGCAGAATATTTCCAACGCTTAGCAAAAAAATCACGTGGCGATGAATGTCTTTCCCTTATCTATGCAGTTATTCTTTTGCAATTTGTCTTGCAATGGTTAAAAGATCGATTTAGTGGAAATAAAGAGGTATATGATGCATTAAAACGGTTATACAGAGTGTCGGATGATGAATTAAGTAAGGAGCCCTCCTGTGAAACAAGAGAACAAAAAATTGCACAAGCAATTGCTGTAAAAGCAATTCGCTTTGAGGTAAGAGAAAACAATCAAGAGTTCGCCAGCTTGTTGTATCAGTCGTATAATTTGATTGTTTTTTTGCATAGTAAGGCAAATGAAGGAGATGTGAAAGAGTCCATTTTGCCATCACTTCGACATTTGGCAGAACCATTAAATTTGTTTTACCAAGAACGATATACAACAAATAACCCGAGCTTTACAGGATGATTGCTAGAGTAGCCTATCCTGTTGTTATATAAAAAGCAAAGTCATTTCAATTACTTAAGATAGTGACTTTGCTTTGTTTTATTATTTCTTATCTTGAAATGATTTTAGTTTGTCGTAGATGCCAGCCATGCGCTTTTCCTCACCAGCAATAACAGGTTTGTAGAATTCAGTTCCTACAAGTTCGTCTGGCAAATATTGCTGGTCTACCCAACCACCAAAAGTACCGATCGGTGTGTTATGAGGATATTGATAGCCAACGTGTCCTAAATCTTTTGCACCCTCGTAATGAGCATCTCGCAAATGATGAGGTATATCACCTGTTTTGCCTTCATGAATAGCCTTAATGGCAGCATCAATAGCCATAATGGCTGAGTTGGATTTTGAGGCAAGGCACATTTCAATGACAGCACTGGCAAGTGGTATACGTGCCTCTGGTAATCCTAGTCGTTCGGCTGCTTGAATAGCAGCTAATATATGAGGTCCGACTTCGGGATTAGCTAGACCAATATCCTCATAGGCCATAACAAGTAGGCGTCTGCTGACAGCCACTAAATCGCCTGTTTCCAATAAATGCGCTAGATAATACAGAGCAGCATTGGTATCACTGCCACGCACAGACTTTTGCAGGGCTGATAGTAAATTATAAAAATGTGATCCTTTTTTATCGCCATACACACCAATTCGACTAATGAGATGTTCAATGACATGGTCGGCAGCAACCGTTTGTCCATCCACCTCATCACTGGCATAGTAAATGGACTCTAGCAAAGTTAACGCCTTTCGTGCATCTCCATTTGCTGCGGCTGCAATTTGTTCAATTTGTGATGGTGTTAAGGCAAAATGATATTTACCTAGTCCGCGTCTTTCATCAGCAAGTGCTTTTTCAACTAGTTCGATTAAATTTTCCTTCGTTAAGCGTTTTAGCTGGTAAATTTCGCCACAGCGTGAACGAATCGCTGGATTAACATCATGATAGGGATTTTCTGTCGTGGCACCAATTAATACAATTGATCCATTTTCTACATGTGGTAACAGTGTATCTTGCTGTAATTTATTGAAACGGTGAATTTCATCTAGGAAAAGTATTACTTTCCCTGAAATTCTTGCTTCTTGTACAATATCTTCCACATCTTTTTTGCCAGCTCGTGTGGCATTAAGTGCGAAGAAAGGGAGCTTGGAACTTCCTGCAATGGCATTGGCAATGGATGTTTTACCGATTCCAGGTTCTCCATATAGCAACATGGAAGGGACATGTTCATTTTGAATCATTTTATAAAGTGCTGTGTTGGGACCAATGAAATCCTGATGACCAACAATCTCATCAAGGGTTAAAGGTCGCATTCGAAAAGCGAGTGGTTCATTGTGCAAAATAACTTCCCCTTTCTGTCGTTGTCATTTTTTGCTTCATACATTTTTTTACGCTAAAATAAAGCTCTCATATGGATTTTGAACGATTATGAATCGCTTTAATTAGTATATCATATCCTTCTAGGTGTATTTCCGAGTTCATCAAGAGGAGATTATGATATACTGTTGGTAGTATTTTGACTAGACTAATTGAGGGTGATAAAATGAAAATTTCAACAAAGGGCCGTTATGGGCTTACAATTATGATTGAATTAGCAAAGCATTATGGGGAAGGGCCAATTCCCTTGCGTAAAATTGCGGCGGAAAAGGAACTTTCAGAGGCATATTTAGAGCAATTAGTATCTCCACTTCGTAATTCAGGCTTAGTAAAAAGTGTACGTGGTGCTTATGGTGGTTATATGCTAGCAAATCCACCTAGCGAAATTTCAGCAGCCCATGTTATTAGTGTGCTAGAAGGGCCGATTCAACCAGTAGAGGGTATTGAAAATGAAGAAGCCCCGCAACGTGAGTTATGGCTACGTATTCGTGATGCAGTAAAAAACGTGTTAGATACAACGACAATTGAAGATTTAGCACAATATACAGAGGAAAATGTAGTGGAAGGCTACATGTTCTATATTTAAAATAGTTTAAGCTAAAGCGCTACTCCTGCATTCACTTCATCTTTTTGGGAGATTGTGAACTATTCACATCTCAATGGCTATTTTTACGATGAGTGATGTGGGTTTTGTGCTTTTATCTCGATTCAGCAAATGTTTTGTACTAAAATGAACCACTAAGTACGGCAGACTCCCCACTTATAGAGGAGCGAAGAACACTTGTATTATTTTGCAAGCATTAACTGAATCAAGCGAAAGCCTCTGGCGGATGTCACAGAGTTTAAAAAGGAGTTTTCAACATGAATTCATATATCTATCTCGATCATGCGGCCACATCTCCAATGAATGGCCAAGTAATAGAAGCGATGACGACTGCTATGCAAGAGGTATTTGGCAATGCATCGAGTATTCATAAAGCAGGTCGAGAAGCAAGGAAATATCTAGATGATGCACGTGAGCTATTGGCGAAATCAATTGGTGCGCAAGCAGGGGAAATTATTTTCACAAGTGGTGGCACAGAAGCTGATAATATGGCAATTTTAGGAACTGTCTATGCCCGTGCAAATGAAGGAAAACACATCATAACAACGCAAGTAGAGCATCATGCAGTATTACATACGTGTGAAAAACTTGAACGTGATGGCTTTGAGGTGACCTATTTACCTGTTGATCAAAAAGGGCGTGTCGCGATTGAGGATGTCCAAAAAGCCCTTCGTGATGATACCATTTTAGTGACAATTATGTATGGAAATAATGAAGTTGGAACGATACAGCCAATTGCTGAGATTGGCGCGCTATTGCGTGAGCATAGTGCCATATTCCATACAGATGCGGTTCAGGCTTATGGCTTAGAGTCCATTGATGTAAATGAATTACAGGTGGATTTATTGAGTGTATCTGCTCATAAAATCAACGGTCCAAAAGGTGTTGGATTTCTTTATCAAAAAGCAGGAACACCGTTAGCAAGTTATGCTCTTGGGGGCGCACAAGAGAAAAAACGTCGTGCAGGTACTGAAAATATACCTGCCATTATTGCTTTTGCGACTGCAGTGCAAGTTGCAAATGAGTTGCGTGAAGAAAAGCGTTCACTATACAATCACTTTAAGCAAATTATGCTTGCTGTTTTTTCACAGGAAAAGCTAGCATTCCATGTAAATGGTGATGAGGTGTATTCGTTGCCTCATGTCTTAAATATTAGCTTTGCAGGCATGGAGGTAGAATCATTTTTAGTGAACCTTGATATGGCAGGTATCTATGTTTCGAGTGGTTCGGCATGTACTGCAGGATCGATTGATCCTTCTCATGTGTTAGTAGCAATGTTTGGACAAAGTGCAGAGGAGCTACGAAATTCAATCCGATTCAGCTTTGGGCAGGGTTTAACGGAAAAGGATATACAAGATGCAGCAGAAAAAACGGCTCTAATTGTGAAAAAACTAGCTAAAAAATAATTTGCAAAATACTTATGTTATGTTTCGTTAAAATATTGAAACATAAACTGTAATTAGATAAAAGAAAAGGTGACCACAATGAAAGAAACACGTGACCCCTCTCAAATTCGAGTTGTTGTCGGCATGTCAGGTGGGGTAGATTCATCGGTGGCGGCATACTTGTTAAAACAACAAGGGTATGAGGTAATCGGGATCTTTATGAAAAACTGGGATGATACAGACGAAAACGGTGTTTGTACGGCAACGGAAGATTATGACGATGTAATAAAAGTATGTAATCAAATTGGTATCCCATACTATGCTGTCAATTTCGAGAAACAATATTGGGATAAGGTTTTCACATACTTTTTAGAAGAATATAAAGCAGGGCGTACACCAAATCCTGATGTTATGTGCAATAAAGAAATTAAATTTAAAGCATTTTTAGAGCATGCCATGAACCTTGGTGCTGATTATTTAGCGACAGGTCACTATGCACGAATTGATCGTAATGGTGATGGTGAAGTTAGAATGTTACGTGGCGTTGATGATAATAAAGATCAAACATACTTTTTAAATCAATTATCGCAAGAGCAATTGGCGCATGTAATGTTCCCAATTGGTGATATAGAGAAAAAAGAAGTACGAAAAATTGCAGAAGAAGCTGGCCTTGCTACGGCAAAGAAAAAAGATTCAACAGGCATTTGCTTTATCGGTGAACGTAATTTCAAGGAGTTCTTAAGTCAATATTTACCAGCTCAACCTGGGAAAATGGAAACAATGGATGGCGTTGTAATGGGCCAACACGATGGTTTAATGTACTATACACTTGGTCAACGACACGGGCTTGGTATTGGTGGGGACGGCGAGCCTTGGTTTGTGCTAGGAAAAGATTTAGCGCGTAATGTTCTACTTGTCGGACAAGGCTTTGACAATGAATATTCGTATTCAACATCATTAACAGCTGTGAAAATGAACTATACTTCGACAAAAAAATTGCCTGGGAAATTTTCTTGCACAGCAAAATTCCGTTATCGTCAAACCGATACACCAGTAGAAGTTGAAATTTTACCAGATGGGCGTGCACACATTACATTTGCAGAACCTGTACGTGCAATTACACCTGGCCAAGCTGTAGTGCTATACAACGGAGAAGAATGTATGGGTGGCGGAACGATTGATGAAGTCTTTAAAGGTAATGAAAAACTAACATATGTTGGATAAATTGCGTTAAGACTGCTTTTATGGCCTCTTGGCTTCCTAAAAGCAGTCTTTCGCTACATAGAGGTGAAGAACAAATGAATTATAATGAACAGGGCATCCAAGCATTTCAAGAAAAACGTTATGAGGATGCTGCTCAACTATTTACAAAAGCAATAGAGGCAGAGCCTGAAAATGCTATTGGGTATGTAAATTTCGGCAATTTATTAGCCGTATTAGAGGATACTGAACGTGCAGAGCGTTTCTTCCAAAAGGCAATCACTGTAGATGAATCAGCAGCTACAGCCTATTACGGTCTAGCGAATTTATATTACAATGCTGAACGCTATGCCGAGGCCGTGAAGCTATATGAGCAAGCGCTAAAACATCATATTGAAGGTGCCGATGTCTATTATATGATGGGGAAATGCTTTGAACGGTTGGATAACTCAAAATTGGCATTACCTTATTTACAACGTGCGGTAGAAATTGCTCCAGAAGATACACAGATTCGTTTAGCCTATGCGATAGTGTTATGTGCATTAGAAATGTTTGAGGAAGGGAAGAAGGAACTAGATCTCTTAATTGAACAGGATTGGAATAATGCAGATGTACATTATAATTTAGGCGTACTATATGCCGTGTCTACCGAACAAACAGAGGATGCAATGTATCATTTGAAACAAGCCTTTACCTTACAACCTGAATATGACCAAGCACGTTATATTTACGATATGATTGCTCAACGATTTAACTGATAGATAATAAGCAGCGAGTGAATGTTGATTAACATTCTTGCTGCTTTTTTATTGATTTTATCTAGTAAAACAGAAAAAATTGTTTATTTTTTCATAAATTGATTCTCTTTCTCTTTTAATTCTAGTTCAAACTTGGTAATGTATGTCATGCAGGAAAGGAAAAGGTGACAGAATGAATAAAGTTTTTATTGCACTATTACTTGTAACAGCACTTGCTGCAATTGAGGGAACTATTGTTAGTACTGCTATTCCGAGTATTACGGCTGATTTATTAGGTGTAGACTTAATAAGCTGGATTTATTCTGCTTATTTACTAGCTTCAGCCATAGCGGCGATTATTTTTGGTAAATTAGCCGATTTATTTGGTCGTAAACGGATGATTATTACTGGTATCATTATTTTTTTAGTAGGTTCTATGTTATGTGGTTTAGCTCAATCCATGGAGCAATTAATTGTTTTTCGAGCAATTCAAGGTATTGGCGCAGGTTCAATTTTACCGATTACATTAACAATGGTTGGTGAATTGTTTAAGACTGAAAAAGAGCGTGCCAAAGGACAAAGCTATTTAAGTATGGTATGGGGCGTTTCTGGTGTAGTAGGTCCGTTATTTGGAGGCTTTATAGTTGACCAAGTATCTTGGCATTTTATTTTCTTCATTAATGTACCGTTTGGTTTAGCCTCTATTTATTTAATTGCTAAACATTATAAAGAACAACTAGAGGCAGTGAAGCGTAAAATTGACTACCTAGGTGCAGTGTTTTTTACAATTGGCATGGTTGCGTTACTGTTTGTTATTATCGAAAACAGTAAAACACAAACCTGGTTATCAGGTCAATCGCTGCTAATGTATGGTGTTGCTCTTGTATTCTTAAGTATTTTTATCTGGGTGGAGTTACGAGCAGAGGAGCCAATTATTCCGTTAACACTATTTAAAAATGGACGACTAATGGTCATTAATGCATTAACTTTAAGCGGTATGTCTATTGTCATTGGTGTAACCGTTTATATTCCTATATTTGCTCAAAGTGTTTTAGGCAAAAATGCAACGCAGGCTGGTTTATTATTAACACCAATGTCTATTTTTTGGACGGTGAACTCGATTATGGCAGGTTATTTAATCGGTCGTTTAACAAATAAACGCATTATCCAAATGGGTACGATTTTACTTGTTACGGGTACACTATTGTTGGCAAGACTATCTTCAGATTCTAGTGATTTCAGCGTTTATTTCGCATCATCATTAATTGGACTAGGGATGGGCTTTATTATGCCGATGTTGATGATTTCCATACAAAAGGTGGCAGATCCAAAGCAACTTGGTATTTCAATTGGTTTGAACTCTTTTACAAATACATTTAGCCAAGCGATTGGTGCAGCACTATTTGGTATGATTTTCAACCTAGCAACGAGTGAAAAAATGGCTTCATTAGGAAAAGGTGAAATTCAATTAAATGGTGAATTTGCAAAAGGTGGGTTTAAATTAGAAGAAGTAAGCTTTTTAAAGGATACTATTGCGAATGGCGTCAGTTATGTATATATAGCTACCTTTATTTTTGCTATTGGTGCTCTTATTTTCTCCTTTTTTGTAGCAACGAAATCTACAAGGAAAGCGCAATAGTGAACAAAAAGTAAAATCCACCTCACATTCTGTGATCAAGCAGCGTGTGAGGTGGGTTTTTCATTTGACGACTAAACCATAGAATAAATTTACTTTTTGAATAGAGTGTCATCAATTATTTGATTGCCAGGTAGTTCCGTTAAGTATTTCGCTAAATGTGCGATGGGGGTACTGTCTAGCAATGAAGGCTCGGCTTCATTTTCTTTTAAAATATTGATTTCCTTATTCAGTCGCTCCATTTTTCGATCTAATTCAGCTGCTTGTAGTGCGGCTTCCTTTAATTCATGTCGAATATGCTCTGGTACTTCTTTGTTATACTTATAATAAATTTTGTGTTCTAAGCTTGCCCAGAAATCCATTGCAATTGTACGAATTTGGATCTCTGTATAGACCTTTTCCATATGGTCTGACATAAAGATAGGAATTTTAATAATAAGATGTAAGCTTTGGTAGCCATTTTCTTTTGGATTGGCTATATAATCCTTCACCTCAACAACTTCCATGTCATGCTGTGCTTGTAACATGGCACTTACCTTGTAAATATCCTCCACAAAGGAACAGGTGATGCGAGCACCAGCTATATCGCGGATATTTTCACGCACAGCCTCTATTGATGGAGGAAGCTCTTTTTTCATCATCTTCGTTAAAATACTTTTAGGTGATTTTACACGTGTAGATACATGCTCAATTGGATTATATTCATGAATTAACTTAAATTCTTCTTGTAATATATTAATTTTCGTTTCCACTTCCTGTAGAGCAAATTTGTAAGCTAAAAAGAAGCGTGTTAATTCAGTTTGAAAAGATTTTAAAGTGTTTACTTCTAGTTCAGTTTTCATCGTTTGTAAATCCTTTCTTTTACGGTTTGTTCAATTTTTATTTTTTGTATAGCTGTGATGGCAACGAGATACTTCAAAATGGAATTTTCTATAGCTCTCCATAAAAGAATGTTTGATGCACAAGCAAACGTAATGATTTGCCCTGCATCTGATTCATTAATAATATACCTTCTATGAGGAACTTCAATCCTATCGTCAATGATAAATTTTTATTGATTGAAAGCTTCCATAAATAAACAATTAATATAGGCAAACTAATACGAGCTATATAAAAATTAAACGGACCAAAAGTTATCCACCATGTTCTGTATCCACTATGAAAGCCTACACCATAGGGGATCACGGTGATCATCTCTATAAGAAGAGCGGAAAGCATAAAAATAAGGTAGGAAAAAAATATGTAGTTTAGTCATGTAAGCCCCCTGTGGTTTATGCTATACAATATATAACTCACATGACAATGAAAAGGTTTCAGAAATAGGGGCAAGGAAGAAATGCAGAAGAGGGTTTGAGGTTAAACAAAGGGAACCATTTGTCCCCTTGTTTTAACTAATAATTTCAGCATTTAAGTTATAGCGCTTATTAAACTCATCAACGAAAATTTGTAAATCAATATAGGTTCCAATATAAGGCTCTGTTTCTTGATCGCGTAAGAACCCACATGTTGCCTTTAGTGATTTTGAAAATTCCAATAACATTTGTTCGTTGTCAAGTTGTACATGAATTGCAAGAGAATGATCCTTTTTATTCACTTTAAAATACTTACCATCTATGATTCTCTCTAAATTAGTTTCTTGAAATGGAAAAACATAATCTTTATAAATGAGCTTCACAAGATCCCGCCTTTTTTACAATATTCGACTACATCTGTATAAGGTAAATCGCCACCAAAAATTGAGAGCGCACTTCCAATGGTTACATGAAGTTTTCCGTGGGCTAATTGATTAAATTTTTCTAAGTCTTCGATTGAACGAACGCCACCTGCATAGGTAGTTGGAATAGATGTCCAGGCAGCTAAATCCTGTACCAAGCTTTCCTGCATACCACCCTTTTTTCCTTCAACATCGACAGCATGTATTAACAGCTCATCACAAAAATCTTCAATATAGGCAATCGACGCAGCATTAACTTCGAAGTGACTAAATGTAGTCCATTTATCTGTCATGACAAACCACTTTCCGTCACGCATCTTACAACTGAGATCAATGACAAGGTGTTCTTTACCAATTAATTGATTTAAGCGCTTTAAACGCGCTAAATCGAGCTGACCATCATGAAAAATATAGGATGTGACAATGACATGCGAAGCACCTGCGTCTATATACTTTTGAGCATTGTCAGCCGTAATGCCACCACCTATTTGCAAGCCTTGAGGATAGGCTGTTAAAGCGGATAGGGCAGCTTCTTCATTACCAGAGCCTAGCATAATAACGTGTCCACCTGTTAAACGATCTTGGGCAAACATTTGTGCATAGTGGCTAGCATCATGTTGAGAAATAAAGTTTTCTACAACTGCTTGATTTGTATATCCCAAAGTGCTACCTACAATTTGCTTTACTTTGCCATCGTGTAAATCGATGCAAGGTCTAAATTCCAATAATTTCACAATCCTTCCGTGCAACTAATTCATATTAATCATAGCATGGAACGGAGGATAAAGGCAGAGAATTGTCATTTGTCAAAATAGTGTAAAAATAACAATGTGAATATATTTTTGTCTGCGATATTTTCATGTGGCTATGGTAAAATAAAAGGATTGAAAACTATAAGAAAGGACGGACCGAACATGACAGATCATTTAGATTTATTTGAACTCAATAAATTTTTTATACTCGGACGTCCGATCGTCTCTATCTTTCATAATGCGCAAAATATGTATTCGATTGTACGTGTGAAAATTCAAGAGACGAATTTGCAATATGAAGATAAAGAGATTATTGTTGTTGGTTATTTTCCCCCACTACAAATGGATGAACAATATCGATTTACTGGTATTTTAAAACAGCATCCTAAATACGGTGCTCAATTTCAAATTGAGACATTTACAAAAGAGGTACCTGCAACTGAGCAAGGAATTATTCATTATTTATCTAGTGACCTCTTCGTAGGGATCGGGAAAAAAACAGCTGAAACGATTGTTGAAAAACTAGGTGCTAATGCACTCCGTGTTATTTTAGAAGATCCTAGTGCCCTCGATGCTGTTCCGCGTCTATCCGCTGAAAAAAAAGAAGTCATTCACCGCACCATTGAGCAAAACTTAGGCTTAGAGCGGGTCATGATTCAATTGAATGAGTGGGGATTTGGTCCACAGCTTGGGATGAAGATTTATCAAACCTATCGAACAGAAGCCATTGAATTACTGACAGAAAATCCATACCGCTTGATTGAAGATGTGGAAGGGGTGGGTTTCTTTCGAGCCGACGAGCTAGGTGCGAAATTAGGTATAACTGGTAAACATCCTGATCGTGTCAAAGCAGCGATTTTACATATTTTAAATACAGCAGCTTTATCGGATGGACATGTTTATCTAGATGCAGAACAGGTTTTACCGCTCGTTAAGGAAATGCTTGAACAAAGCCAACGACAGGAGATACCATTCGAGGATATTTCTCAAGCCTGTATCGGACTCCGTGAAGAAGGCAAAATTTGTGGTGAAGAGACAAGGTTATATCTGCCATCACTCTATTTTTCGGAGGTAGGGATTGCATCGAAAATCTTATCGCTTATCGAGCGGAATAATAAGGCTGAACATTTTAGTAAAGATGAAATTCGAAAAGCCATTGGAGAAACAGAGGAGCTACTCAATGTTACCTATGCAGAAACACAAGCGAATGCCATCGAACAGGCTTTAAATTCAGCTGTTATGATTTTAACGGGTGGTCCTGGTACGGGGAAAACCACTGTTGTACGGGGAGTCGTAGAAGTTTATGCAAAGCTTCATGGGCTATCCTTAAATCCAAAAGAGTATGCTCAAAAAGAGGAGCCTTTTCCGATTATTCTTTGTGCGCCGACTGGACGTGCTGCTAAACGATTAGCCGAATCAACAGAGCTTCCTGCGATGACCATCCATCGACTGCTCGGTTTTACAGGGCAAGAAAAAGAGGAAGAAACAGAGCGGGAAGTAACAGGTAAGCTAATTATCGTGGATGAAATGTCAATGGTTGATACATGGCTTGCCCATCAATTATTAAAAGCTTTACATGAAGATGTTCAAGTTGTCTTTGTTGGAGATCAGGATCAGCTTCCACCAGTAGGTCCAGGACAGGTGTTAAAGGATTTATTAGCATCCAAGCAGCTACCAACTGTCGAGCTAACAGATGTTTATCGACAAGCAGAAGGCTCAACGATTATTGAACTTGCGCATCAAATAAAAAAAGGAACGATTCCACAAGAGTTAACAGCTAAAACCTCTGATCGTTCGTTTATTAAGGCTTCAGCAGACCAAGTTGCCAACGTTGTAACTCAAGTTGTCAAAAGTGCTGTCGCAAAGGGCCAGGAAATCCGTAATATTCAAGTGTTGGCGCCCATGTACAAAGGAACAGCTGGTATAGATAATTTAAATAAAATGATTCAAGAGCTTATTAACCCAAATGATACTGGCACACGAAAAGAGCTAGTCTTTGGGGATGTCACCTATCGAATAAAGGATAAAGTTCTTCAGCTTGTCAATCAACCTGAAAGCAATGTCTTTAATGGAGATATGGGTGAGGTCATTAGTATTATTAAGGCGAAAGAGACGATCGAAAAACAAGATTTACTGATCGTATCCTTTGATGGCATTGAAGTGACCTATCAACGAAGCGACCTCAATCAATTGACACTAGCTTATTGTTGCTCCATCCATAAATCACAGGGCTCTGAGTTTCAAACGGTCATTATGCCAGTGGTTAGAGGGTATTCCAAAATGTTACGGCGTAATCTTTTATACACAGGTATTACACGTGCTAAAAACTTTTTGATTTTATGTGGTGAACCAGATGTGCTTGCGGATGGTTTACAACGTACAGATGACCTTCAGCGTTTCACCTCTTTACGTGCAAGACTTAACCCAATGGAAATTGAGGAAGAACTTGTGGAAGTCGAGGCAGTGCCAGTAGATAATGAAGGGATGCAGGAGCCTGTTTCCGTTGAACAAAAGCTAACAGTAGAAACAGCCCCTTATATTCATCCAATGATTGGTATGAATGATGTCTCTCCATATGATTTTTTGGATGACTAAAATATATATTCCCGATTAGACTGTCTAATCGGGTTTTTCTAATTGATGTATCGTCACCTAATATTTGGACATTTCATATACTAGATGAGTACAAAAACATAGGGAATGTATAGGGGTGACAGCATGCCAATAATGACAGGGCAACAGTATATTGAACGAATTGATGCTTTAAAAACGTATATTTCGATAGATGGGAAAGTCGTGACAGGAAAGGTGTCAGAACATCCTGCCTTTAAAGGAATTATCCAGAGTCAAGCGAAACTTTTTGATTTACAACATCAAGAGGCACTTCTTGAAAAAATGACCTATGAATCGCCAACTAGTAAACAGAAAGTTGGCATGTCATTTCTTCAAGTATTGACGCCAGAAGATCTTGTGAAGAGGCGCCAAGCGGCAAGGGAATGGGCATTATCTTCTCAAGGCTTTATGGGGAGAAGCCCTGATTATATGAATACAACATTAATGGCCCTTGCATCAGCGTCAGATTTTTTAAAAGAGAAGCCAAATTGTTTCCCAGAGCATTTGCTAAAGTTCTATGAGTATGCTCGCGAGAATGATATTACGATAACACATACCTTTATCGAACCACAGGTAAATCGCAAGCGCTTTTACTATGAGGATGAAGAAGTAACCATTGCAGCTAAAATCATTGGGAAAACAAGTGAGGGCTTAGTCATTAAAGGGGCAAGATTACTAGCGACACAGGGTGGCATAACAGATGAGCTTCTTGTTTTATCAACAAATGGCTATGATGAGGGAAAAGGTTTCGGGTTTTCTATTCCAAGTAACACGAAAGGCTTAAAGTTTTTATGTCGGCAATCATTTGTAGGCGGAGATTCTACCTTTGATTATCCGTTAAGTGCACGTTTTGAAGAAATGGATGCAATCGTTGTGTTTGATGATGTAGTTGTCCCGTGGGAACGGGTATTTTATTACGAAAATGTTGAAGTGGCCAATCAATTTATGAATGTTAGTGGCTTCCAAGCGTATACTTTGCATCATGTGCTGTCACGTCAAATTGCTAAGACGGAATTCATCCTAGGGGTTGTACAAATGATTGTGGATTCCATAAATATTGGGGATTACCAACATGTCCATCAAAAAGTGGTAGATGTCATCGTAGCATTAGAAACGATGAAAGCATTGCAATTAAAATCAGAAATTGAGGCACAAAGGGATTCCTTTGGCTTTATCAGACCAGACCAATCCACATTACAGGTCGCTATTCATATCTTCCCGAAAGTATATCCTACCTTTACAGATATCATACAGCAACTGGGAGCAAGTGGATTAATGTCCATACCGAGTGCAAAAGCTTTTGCAACGGATGATGGGGATCTTGATCATTATCTGCAATCATTTCAAGACAAAGGGGAAGAGCGAGTAAAGAAATTCCGTTTAGCTTGGGATTTAACGATGAGTAGTTTTGGCACAAGACAGACATTGTATGAACGCTTTTTCTTTGGTGATCCTGTACGTTTATCTAGCCTGCTCTATCAATCTTATCAACGAGAGCATTTAGTGCAAAGAGTGGAAGACTTTTTGAAAAATGATTGATAGAAAGTTTGACAGTTGTGAAACTATCCGTTATCATTTACAGGAATAAAAAAATAAGACTCCCTTCGTTAGGTGAGGCTCCTATGCTGGAGATACGCTACTACCCAAAAATGTCGAGAGACGCCAATGGGTCAACAGAAATCATCGAAATAAGGTGTTTTTTAACGTAGCTGGACATATTCCTATGCCGCATAGTGCTAAAACTCAACGTTTGAAGGTAACAAGCATGCAATGTATTTTATTGCTATTTTTTGATATGTGTATTCAACACGCCTTCATTCGTAGAAGGCGTGTTTTTGTTATGGAAGGAAGGTGATGAGAAATGGATAGTAGTCCTGAACCGAATAAGTATCATTTAGGCAAACGGAAACACATAAAAAGTCATCGATTTCTGATCACCGATGCAGACAAAGGGTGATTAAGGATGACCTTTTGTTTCCCTCAATAACAAACACGAGGTGAAATGCAATGATTAAAATCCACTATTATAATAGCAGCAGCAAGACAGTCCAACATGATTTCAATATGATTGATTTACAACTCCCTATTCATAACGAAGATTTATTATGGGTAGATTTATATGCCTATAGTTATAATGAATTGAATAATATAGCTGATGTATTTGGCTTTCATCCACTAGCAGTTGAAGATTGCTTACATGAAGGCTCACGTCCAAAAATGGATAGTTATGGTGATTATAAATTTTTTGTGCTCCATGCACCAATTTATAATGAGAAAAGTAACAATGAAATTACAACCGTTGAGTTAAATATTTTTATGGGACCAAACTATATTGTGACTGTGCATAAACAAAAGTTGCAATGGCTAGGAAAAATGGAAAATGTTTGTGTCAATAGCCCAAGATTTTTGGAAAAGGGTACTGATTTTTTATTGCATACAATTATTGACGGTATTACAGACGAATACTTCCCAGTATTAGAACGAATTCGCGCACGTATAGATGAACTAGAAGAAGAAATTTATGATTATCAACCAAAAGTGGTGACAGAGGAATTTCTTGCATTGAAGCGGACAATTATTTTAATTCGTCAGGCCATTATGCCACAAAGAAGAATTTTTTCTACAATCAATGGCCAGTGGAAATTTGATATTCAAGAAGAAAATATTCCATTCTATAAAGATTTGAATGACCATCTAGAGCGTATTGTCGACTCCACAGAGACATATCGCGATTTAGTGAACAGCACGCTTGATACGTATTTTTCAATTATCAGTGGGAAATCCATTGAAAAGCTGAATTTATTAACGGTCATTTCGACAATTATGTTACCACTATCAGTAATTACTAGTTTTTTTGGAATGAATGTACCTTTACCTTATCAAGATACCCCTTATACAACTATTGCAATTAGCACCTTCTTAGTTATTTTTACATGGGGTATGTGGATATATTTCAAAAAAATGATTGCTTAGTTAGTGTTAGTCATACTAGTACTAATTGACAGCGCAATAGATTTTTTTTATAATTTTCGATAGAAAAAGTAAAAACGATGATGGAAAAAGTACGTATTTGTGTGTGCACAAGAAAGGGATTTCTAGGCTGAAAAAATCCTCACAACAGCAAATGCCGAAAGCTACTCCAGAGTGCAGCTAATCCCTGCCGTTCACTGACGTTACAAGTGCTAAAGAGGTAAGTAAAGTTTTTACTTACAACTAGGGTGGTACCGCGAGACTAATGACAAGTCCTCGTCCCTTTTTGGGGATGAGGGCTTTTTTTATTTTCTTCGGTAAATCGCAGGATTCGTATCGTGATTTTACAATATAAAATAGGAGGAATTTATCCAATGAAAGCAGTAGATATTCGCCGTATGTATTTGGAATTTTTTAAAGAAAAGGGGCATCATCATGAGCCATCAGCACCACTTGTGCCAATAAATGATCCATCACTTCTTTGGATCAACTCAGGTGTGGCAACTTTGAAACCATATTTTGATGGCCGTATTATCCCTGATAATCCACGTATTACAAATGCACAAAAATCGATTCGTACCAACGATATTGAAAACGTTGGGAAAACAGCTCGACACCATACATTCTTTGAAATGTTAGGAAACTTCTCTATTGGTGACTATTTTAAAAAAGAAGCAATTCATTACGCTTGGGAGTTTTTAACAGATAAAAAATGGATGGGCTTTGATCCAGCGTTATTATCCATCACGATTCACCCTGAAGACCAGGAAGCATATGATGTTTGGCATCAGGAAATCGGTATTCCAGAAGAACGTTTAATCCGTTTAGAAGGGAACTTCTGGGATATAGGAGAAGGCCCATCTGGTCCGAACTCAGAGATTTTTTATGATCGCGGCGTAGAATACGGCTCAGATGAAAATGACCCTGAAATGTATCCAGGAGGAGAAAATGAGCGTTACCTAGAAATTTGGAACCTTGTGTTCTCTCAATTTAACCATAATCCTGATGGCACTTACACGCCACTACCAAAGCAAAATATTGATACAGGTATGGGCTTAGAGCGTATTGTGTCCGTCGTGCAAAATGTACCAACAAACTTTGATACTGATTTATTTATGCCAATTATTGAAAAAATTGAGGAGTTTGCCAATCGTAAATATAAACGACCTGGCGAAGTAGACTTAAATGAAATCTTTGGCTCAGATGAAGATATTAATACACCATTTAAAGTGATTGCAGACCATATCCGTACAGTAGCATTTGCTATAGGCGATGGTGCCCTGCCATCAAATGAAGGCCGTGGCTATGTATTACGTCGCTTACTACGTCGTGCCGTTCGCTATGCTAAACAAATTGGTATTGAAAAACCATTTATGTTTGAACTTGTACCAACTGTGGGTAAAATTATGGAAGACTTCTATCCAGAAGTTACAGAGAAATGCGAATTTATTCAACGTGTCATTAAAAATGAAGAAATTCGTTTCCATGAAACATTAGATGGTGGTTTAGCTATCTTTAATGAAGTAGTGGAATCTCAAAAAGCAGCTGGTCATGATTACATCCCAGGAGCAGATGCTTTCCGTTTATATGATACTTATGGTTTCCCAATCGAGCTAACGGAAGAATATGCAGAGGAAGTAGGCATGAAAGTAGATCATGAAGGTTTTGAGGCAGCGATGGAAGAGCAACGTGAACGCGCGCGTGCTGCACGACAAGATGTTGATTCGATGCAAGTACAGAATGAAGTATTAGCAAACTTAACGGTTGCAAGTGAATTTGTTGGCTATGATACGTTAAGTGTTAATACTGAAATCGCTGCAATGATCGTCAATGGTCAAGTTGCGAAAGTCGCTTCGGAAGGTCAGGAAGCATTGGTTATTTTAGCGAAGACACCATTCTACGCTGAAATGGGTGGTCAAATTGCTGATAGTGGTACTATTTCAAATGATAGCTTTACGGCTGTTGTAAAAGATGTTCAAAAAGCACCGAATGGTCAACCGCTTCATACAGTAGTAGTTGAATCTGGGGAAATGCATGTGGAAGATGCAGTGCAAGCAGTGGTCAATCGTGATGACCGTAATTTAATCATTAAAAACCATACGGCAACACATATTATGCAACGTGCATTAAAAGATGTGCTAGGTGATCATGTGAACCAAGCTGGATCATATGTAGGACCTGATCGTTTACGTTTTGATTTCTCTCACTTTGGTCAAGTTACAAAAGAAGAACTACAGCAAATTGAACGTATTGTAAATGAAAAAGTGTGGGATGATATAGAGGTCGTTATTGAAGAAAAAGGTATTGATGAAGCAAAAGCAATGGGTGCTATGGCATTATTCGGTGAAAAATATGGAGATGTTGTACGTGTAGTATCCATCGGAGATTATTCGATTGAGCTATGTGGTGGTATCCATGTTAAACGCTCTTCTGAAATTGGCTTCTTTAAAATTGTTTCAGAAGGTGGTATCGGTGCAGGTACTCGTCGTATTGAAGCTGTTACAGGAAAAGTTGCTTATGAAGCAGTAAAAGAAGAAGAAGCATTATTAAATGATGCAGCGACATTATTAAAAGCAAATGCTAAAGATATTGTCACAAAAGTACAGGCATTACAAGCAGACTACAAAGAATTACAACGTGAAAACGAAGCATTATCTCAAAAAATCGCCAATGCACAGGCAGGGGCAGTTGTTGATGCCGCTCAAACAATTGGAGATGTGACAGTGCTATCTACAAAAGTGGAAGCGAAGGATAACAATCAACTCCGTCAAATGATGGATGACCTGAAAGCAAAAATGCCAAAAGCAGTCATTGTTCTTGGAGCAGTTGATGGTGAAAAAGTTATGTTATGTGCTGGTGTTTCAAAAGAATTAGTTGGTGGCAATTACCATGCAGGGAATATTGTGAAAATGGTTGCGGAAGCATGTGGTGGTAAAGGTGGCGGTCGTCCAGATATGGCGATGGCAGGTGCAAAAGATGCATCAAAACTTGATGAAGCACTACTTTCTGTGTATGATTATGTTAAATCCATTTAATTAATTCACCAAAACATGTTATAATAAAGAGAAATTGGAGATGAGCTTGTTTGCACATCTCCTTATTTCTGAAAGCGAGGTGCTGGTCATGAGTTCATTTGATCAAACGATGAAATTTAATTTTCCAGAAGAATCAATGGAACAGGAAGTCAAGCAGGTAATGTTGAAAGTTCATTCTTCATTAGAGGAAAAGGGATATAACCCTATCAATCAGATTGTTGGTTACTTACTTTCTGGTGATCCGGCGTATATTCCTCGCCATCAGGATGCTCGTAATTTAATTCGCAAGCTTGAGCGTGACGAAATTCTAGAGGAGCTTGTTAAATTTTATATCAAAAAGAATAACGAGGACTAGAAATGAGAATTATGGGATTAGACGTTGGGTCAAAAACTGTGGGTGTTGCTGTAAGTGATGCACTTGGTTGGACCGCCCAAGGTATTGAAACCGTAAAAATTGATGAAGCTAATGGTGAGTTCGGTATTGACCGTATCGCTGAGCTAGTAAAGGAATATACTATAACAGAATTTGTTGTAGGTTTTCCAAAAAACATGAATAATACGGTTGGACCGCGTGGAGAGGCTTCTGAGAACTATAAAAAGCTATTAGAAGAGCATTTCTCACTACCGGTCAAATTATGGGATGAACGTTTAACGACGATGGCTGCTGAACGTATGCTGATCGAAGCGGACGTGAGTCGCAAAAAGCGCAAGCAGGTCATTGATAAAATGGCAGCTGTGATGATTTTACAAGGCTACTTAGATAGCAAAAATTAATTGATGAGGTGACTATGCATGGCACACGAGCATAACCATGAAGAAGAACTACATGTTCAACACATTACAGTGATTGACGAAAACGGAAACGAGCAGCTTTGTGAAGTGATTCACGTTCATGAATCTCCAGAGTTTGGCAAATCATATGTGTTTTACTCAATGGTAGGCGCAGAGGAAGATGAAGATGGCTCAGTTGAAATCTTTGTATCTTCATTTGTACCATCTGAAAATGGTGAAGATGGTGAATTAACACCAATCGAAACTGAAGCAGAGTGGGATATGGTAGAGGACGTTTTAAACGCTTTAGAGGATGAAAACGAAGACTAATCTTCTAACTCAAAGCTTGGAACAAGGATCGCAGCTTGCAGTCCTTGTTCCTTTTTTATTGAAGCTTTTCTAATGTAGAAGGATTGTTAAATTGAAGAATGAATGCATTGTAGATGTGTGAATTTGATCCACAATTGTTGGGAAACGTTCATAAAGTTTGTGGATTCGCTTAGAAATAGAGTGTAACCGCTCCAAGCCCTACTCCAAACATCGAGAACCTGCTCAAAAGTAGAGAAGAAATGCAGGGAAAACTTGCTCAAAATAGGAGAAGCTATTCTAAAGTGTCTAACCTCAAAAAAACGATTTAATAAATGACATCAAATTGTCATAAAGGAGGAAACAGAATGAATGAAGAAACGCAAGAATTTATGATCATTGGGAAAGATGGTAAGGAACAGCAGTGTCGTGTGGTCTTTACCTTTGATGCGGAGGACAAGTCCTATGTGTTATTTTCCCTTCTAGATGAAACCGGTCAAGAAATTCCAGGAGACCTTTCCGCGATGACTTTTGATTATGATGACAATACAGGTGAGATGACAAATTTACAGCCTGTTGAAACAGATGCCGAATGGGAAATGATTAATGAAGTGGTGTTAACATTACTTGATGAATTTGAAGAAGAACCACAGCTAATTACTGTGACAGACGAAGAAGGAAAAGATCAAGTGTGCGAAGTCATTCATACATTTTCATCTGAGCAATTCGGTAAATCGTATGTATTATATGTGCCAGCAACAGATGAACCGATTGATGAGCGTGATATTTTTGCAGCCCAATATATAGCTGGAAATGAAGGCCAGATTGAAGAGTTATACCCGATTGAGTCAGATGAAGAATGGGAATTTGTAGAAGAAGTATTAAACACTTTATAGGATAAACTATTTCTAGAATGCTCAAAAATCTGCTAACGAAAGTTGTTGGCAGATTTTTTACATATGTAATTTCTCCTGAATTGTCGATTTCTGTTTGTCGTGAAAGTTGATTTCTAGTATGATATTGAATAGTGATAGGGGGGAAACCCGTGGATAACGGTTCAAAAAAACAAGAAATGTTTTCAAAAATGCAAGAAAGAAAATCTGAGGTAAAAATGGTGAGAAAAATCGTCGCAATTATTGCCATTGTTTTCGTACTAATAATTGGAGTTGTTGGTTTATTTGGGTACAATTATGTAAAAGGTGCTTTAAAACCATTAGACCCTAATGCAACGAAAACAATTGCAGTAGAAGTACCAATTGGCTCTAGTTTGTCCTCCATTTCAACACTACTAGAGAAAAAAGGTGTCATAAAAGATGCACGTGTTTTTAAATACTACGCAAAATTTAAAAATGAATCACAATTTCAAGCGGGAAATTATGATTTAACACAGGCAATGACATTTGATGAACTCATTGAAAGCTTGAAAACAGGGAAGGTATATCGTAAGCCTGTCTTTACGATGACAGTCCCAGAAGGCTTAACACTTGAACAAATTGGGAAAGTGATTGAAAAGAAAACACCGTACACACAAAAAGAATTTATGGATCTTGTGACGAGTGACACATTTGTTCAGCAAATGATGGCTAATTATCCTGAGCTAGTTACAGAGGCTGTTTTAGCTGACAATATTCGCTATGACTTAGAGGGCTATTTATATCCAGCTACGTATTCTTATTATGAAGAAAAACCATCTTTACAAGCGATTGTAGAAGAGATGATAGCAGCCATGAACAATGTAGTGAAGAACTATAGTGATGTATTAGCTGAAAAACAAATGTCCGTACATCAGCTGTTAACATTTGCGTCATTATTGGAAGAAGAAGCGACTGCTCAAACGGATCGAGAGACTATTGCAAGTGTCTTCTATAATCGAATCAATGAAGGGATGCCACTCCAAACAGACCCAACCGTGCTCTATGCACTGGGTGATCACAAGGATCGTGTTCTATATGAAGATTTAGAAGTGGATAATGCCTATAACACTTACAAAAATAAAGGTCTACCACCTGGTCCAATAGCAGGTGCAGGTAAAACTTCGATTGAGGCATCATTAAATCCAAGTCAAACAGATTATTTCTACTTCCTAGCAGATAAAGAGGGTGTCAACCACTTCTCAAAAACCTATGATGAGCATTTGCAGAAGGTAGAAAAATATTTACGAAAAGAAGAGTAAACATTTAGGAAGAACAAAAATCATATAGCAAACAGATGGATAGAAGGAAAGAAAAATAGCTTTCCTTCTATTTTCATGCTATTATAAAGTGTGATTTTTGATCAATCCGTTCATTTATGCGGGACAAATATGCGTGGTGGCAATTGTTTGAGCATATCGAAGCAATTGCTCATTTTTGTATGGCAAAGTACCAAGACATCACGTTTGGTCTTTTTCTTTTTGTTGATAAATGATGAAGTACAGACAACGGCAAACGCTCGTTGCCTTTTAAATGAGGGTGGAAACAATGGAATTATCAGATGCATATATACAATCATTTATACAGCCACGTAATGAATTGCTTTTAGAAATGGAAGCATTTGCGGAGGAGCATCACGTACCGATCATGCAGCTAACAGGTATTGATGCATTAAATCAACTGTTGCGTATTCAAAATCCGTCAAAAATTTTAGAGATAGGTACAGCAATTGGTTACTCTGCTATTCGTATGGCAGAGGCATTGCCTTATGTCCAAATTGTTACAATTGAACGTGATCAAGATCGTGTAGCAAGGGCAAAAGCCTATATTAAACGGTCGACTGTATCCGATCGAATTACGGTCATTGAGGGTGACGCTTTAGAAGTGGATGACGAGGCCATTAACACAACATTCGATGCGGTCTTTATTGATGCTGCGAAGGGACAATACCAACGCTTTTTTGAAAAATATGCACCTTTAGTAAAATCAGGTGGGGTATTGTATATCGATAATATGTACATGCACGGTTTGTCTGATTTAGAGTTGAAGGATGTTCCACGTCGTAAGCGAACAATGATTCGCAATTTAAAAAACTTCACGGATTGGATTATGCAGCACCCAGATTATACAAGTGCTTTTTTACCAGTCGGTGATGGTTTATTACTATGTTTGAAGAGGTGACTACTATGAAAAAACCAGAATTGCTTGTGACACCACAATCATTAGAACATATAAAAGCACTTTTAGTCGCTGGAGCAGATGCTTTTGTTATTGGTGAACAACAATTTGGTCTACGTCTAGCAGGAGAGTTCTCCGTTGAAGAAGTAGAAGAAGCGACAAAGCTTATTCATGAAGCGGGTAAAAAGGTATATGTTGCAGTCAATGCACTTTTCCATAATGAGAAGCTAGAGGCACTTGCTGATTATTTAAATGAAATGCAACGTATCGGTGTGGACCGTTTAATCTACGGTGATCCAGCGGTTCTCATTATTCGTAGAGAGCAAGGTGTTACGATTCCGTTACATTGGAATCCAGAAACGACAGCTACAAACTGGTTTACGGCTAATTACTGGGGGAAACGTGGTGCAACGCGTGCCGTGTTAGCGCGTGAGCTTTCTCTTGATGAAGTATTAGAAATTAAAGAAAATACCGAAATGGAAATTGAAGTACAAGTACATGGCATGACATGTATGTTCCAATCAAAACGTCCATTACTTGGCCATTATTTCTTATATCAAGATAAAGTAATGGCTATTGAAAATCGCCAGGAAAATCGTAATATGTTCCTACATGATGATGAACGAAATAATAAATATCCAATATATGAAGATGTAAATGGTACACATATTTTCAGTCCAAATGATATGTGTATTATTGATGAACTAGGCGAATTATTTGAAGGTGGCATCGATGCTCTGAAAATTGAAGGTGTACTTCAAACGCCAGACTATGTAGTCGCGGTAACAGAAGCTTATCGAAAAGCGATCGATACGTATTTTGACGAATCAGAAGAGGCATATGAAGAAATAAAAGACGATTTATTAGCAAAAATTGAAGATATTCAACCAGCTATTAGACCATTAGATACGGGCTTTATCTTCAAGGAAACAGTTTACTAGGAGGGGACAATAACATGGCATTAGCGTTAGAGCAAAATGACAAAATCCGTGAGATTGTCAACGGTAAACGTGTCATTACAAAAAAACCAGAGCTACTTGCACCAGCTGGTAGCTTAGAGAAATTAAAAATAGCTGTCCATTACGGAGCAGATGCTGTATTTATCGGTGGGCGAGAGTTTGGTCTACGATCGAATGCGGATAACTTTTCAATTGAAGAGATGCGTGAAGGTGTAGAATTTGCCAATCAATATGGTGCGAAAATATATGTAACAACAAATATTTTTGCCCACAATGAAAATATGGATGGCTTAGAGCGTTATTTAAAGGATATTGAATCAGTGGGCGTAACTGGTATTATTGTAGCAGACCCGCTCATTATTGAAACATGTCGTACAGTAGCACCTAAGCTTGAAATTCACCTTTCTACTCAGCAATCATTGTCCAACTGGAAGGCCGTGCAGTACTGGAAAGAAGAAGGTTTACATCGTGTTGTATTAGCACGTGAAGTGGGCGGAGAAGAAATGAAGCTGATGAAGGAAAAGGTCGACATTGAAATTGAGGCCTTTGTTCATGGAGCAATGTGTATTGCCTACTCTGGTCGTTGCGTTCTTTCTAATCATATGACGGCTCGTGACTCAAACCGAGGGGGATGCTGCCAATCATGCCGTTGGGACTATGATCTATATGAATTAGAAGATGGGGAAGAAAAAGCACTTTTCGATGAGAGCCATGCACCATTTGCGATGAGTCCAAAAGATTTAAAATTAATTGAAGCGATTCCTCATATGATTGAGCTAGGTATCGACTCATTAAAAGTTGAAGGTCGTATGAAATCCATTCACTATGTAGCGACAGTTGTTTCTGTGTACCGTAAAGTGATTGATGCTTATTGTGCAGATCCTGATAACTTTAAAATTAAACGTGAATGGCTAGAGGAATTAGACAAATGTGCTAACCGTGATACGGCTGAAGCATTCTTCCATGATGCACCTGGCTTTGAGGAGCAGATGTTTGGTGTGCATGGTCGTAAAACAACCTATGAATTTGCTGGACTTATTTTAGAGCATGATCCAGAGACAAAAATAGTGACAATGCAACAGCGTAATTATTTTAAACCTGGTGACGAAGTAGAATTCTTTGGTCCTGAAATTGAGAATTTCCGTTTAACAATGGGTGAAATTTGGGACGAGGATGGCAACAGCCTAGATGCAGCTCGTCATCCATTACAAATTGTAAAATTTAAATGTGATACACCATTGAAGCCGCATAACATGATGCGAAAGGAGAATAACTAATGGCAGTGAAGCGCCCTGTTGTCATCGGAATCGCAGGTGGCTCATGCTCGGGAAAAACGAGTGTGACGCGCGCCATTTATGAAGTTTTCCGTGAGCATTCTGTTGTGGTAATTGAACAAGATTTTTATTATAAGGATCAAAGTCATTTAACATTTGAAGAACGCTTAGGAACTAACTATGATCATCCGTTAGCTTTCGATAATGATTTATTAATTGAGCACATAAAAAAGTTGTTAGTGCGTCAACCAATTGAAAAACCTGTGTATGATTACGTCCAGCATACAAGGGCAGAAGAAGTTATACATGTTGAACCAGTAGATGTTATTATACTAGAAGGTATTCTAGTCCTTGAGGATGCTGATTTACGTGATTTAATGGATATTAAATTATTTGTGGATACAGATTCAGATTTACGTATTATTCGCCGTATTATGCGTGATATTAAAGAGCGTGGACGTACAACGGATTCGGTGATTGAGCAGTATTTATCAGCGGTTCGACCGATGCATAATTTATTTATTGAACCAACAAAACGTTATGCTGATATCATTATTCCTGAAGGTGGGGATAATGAGGTGGCGATTGATTTAATGGTAACGAAAATTAAAACTATTCTTGAAACCGACAACGTATTGTAATAAGATAGAGTGGTATTGACAATATTTACATGCATATTTTGAAAAAGCATGCATACTATTAGGTCAAAGCGTAATTTGAAAACGTTTAAAAATAATAAAATTCGATTAAATGCATCTTCCGTGCATTTAGTCGAGTTTTATGTTTTTATATTGAAGAAACAAGGAGTGAAGGACTTTGGCAAATGAAAAACAGTACCCTATGACAGCTGAGGGAAAACGTAAATTAGAAGAAGAATTAGTAAAATTAGAAACTGAAACACGAAAAGAAATCGTTGAACGCATTAAAATAGCACGTGATTTTGGAGATCTTTCTGAAAACGCTGAGTACGATTCTGCTAAAGAAGAACAAGCCTTTTTAGAAGGTCGTATTTCAACATTAAAATCAATGATTCGCAATGCAGTGATTATTTCTGAAGACGAGACAGATAACAGTGTAGTATCACTAGGGAAAACGGTTACATTCGTAGAAATCATCAATGGTAAGCCATCAACAGATGAAGAATCTTATACAATTGTTGGTTCTGCTGAGGCAGATCCTATGGAATTCCGTATTTCGAATGAATCACCGATTGCAAAAGGTCTACTTGGTCGTGCTGAAGGTGAAGAGGTTGTCGTTCAAACACCTGGCGGCGAAATGAAAGTGAAAATTGTCTCAATTAAATAATATGTATATGTACAAGCAGTTAGCCTTTGGCTGACTGCTTGTACCATTTTTAGCGTGAAAACTATGTAGTAAAATAGTGAGTAGAATTATTTTGCAAGTGCTGTCGAACTTGATAGAATATTGCCTAGAGAGGGGGAGACATTATGAGTGAACGACAAACTCGAAGTGGTCGTCATTTGCAGCCATCTCGTAATAAAAAGCTAGATAAACTATTGAATGTTCTAATTGGTGTTGTGGTTGTACTCATTATTATCACAGCAACCTATGTGTTTAAATGGCAAGATGATGCAGATCAAGCAGTGAAAGAGGAACCCGTTCAAGAAGAACAGAGCGGTGATGATGAAAAAGAAGTAGAAAAAGAACCGACGGATGAAGAAAAAGAAGATCTTGCTGTAGAAGAAGATAAACCTTCAGAAGAAGAATCAGAACCTGAGACATCCCAGGAAGAACAAGGCACAGCAGAAGAATCAGCATCAGATAATCCTATTGTTGAGAAGGTCATCACGAATAAAAATTGGCAACCAACACCTACAACTCAAACAGGTCAGCATGTGTCTTCATATGACGACACGTCTGTAGACTGGGCTGAGAAAGTAGCAACAGTATCTACTGTGACAGGTATTGACCAAAGCAATATGATCATCTGGCGTATGCAAAATAATGGTGGTCCTAATTCATCCATTGCAACTGTTTCGACCAATGATAAATCTCAAATGTATCGTGTAAGCATGGAATGGGTTGATAATGAAGGGTGGAAGCCTGTGAAGCTAGAGCAACTAAATACATTAGAAGGCGCCTATTGACGAAAATCACTCTTTTGATTATTTTTAATAGAGTTGATAAAAGAAGGGAAGTAACAGTACATGAAAATTGCAGTAATTGGCGCAATGGAAGAGGAAGTGGAGCTTCTAAGAGCAGCATTAGACGATGCACACAGCACAACGATTGCAGGTAGTGAGTATACAACAGGAACTTTTGAAGGCAAGGAAGTCGTATTATTAAAAAGCGGTATTGGTAAAGTAAATGCTGCTATGTCTACGACAATTCTTTTACATGAGTTTAAACCAGATGTTGTCATTAATACAGGCTCTGCAGGTGGATATGATGAAGCTCTTGAGGTAGGCGCTGTCGTTATTTCTGATGAAGTTCGTCACCACGATGTGGATGTCACAATCTTTGGCTATGAAATTGGACAAATGGCTGGTATGCCAGCAGCATATAAATCAGATGAGAAATTGATGAAGGTAGCTGAGGAGGCTGTAAAGGCAGTTGGAGAGCACCAGTATGGCGTTGGTTTAATTTGCTCTGGGGATGCTTTTATGAATGATCCTGAACGTGTAGAGGCTGTTCGTCGCCATTTCCCTCAAATGAAAGCTGTAGAGATGGAAGCGGCTGCAGTTGCACAAGTTTGTTATCAATTTGCTACACCTTTTGTAGTCATTCGTGCATTATCAGATATTGCAGGTAAAGAATCGAATATTAGCTTTGATGAATTTTTACCAGTTGCTGCAAAACATTCGACACAAGTCGTATTAAAAGCAATTTCCTCACTATAAACTACACAGAATGGTCAAAATGTGTGGTTTATTCTGTGAGAAAAATCACAGTTGATACAAAAAACAAATGCTACACTGACATTAATAAATCTCTTCATAATAGAATGGGAGGCATTCATGATGTTATTTTTAACAGCAGGTGTAGTGATTATTACAACTTTAATAGGTACGTTGATTTCAGCAGAACTCTCTGAATCAGCACACTAGTATGACGGGAAAGCTCCTTTGCGACATAGTCATGTCGCAGGGGAGCTTTTTATATGCCATGAAATAGGCATATTCTTCCGTCATTGAAGGATTGAATTTTTTTCATAACCATTTTACAATATATTATTCAATAGTTTTTTGGTCTCGTTTATATAGTTGATAGAGTTTAATAAGTGCCCGTTTTTCAATGCGAGATACATAGCTACGTGAAATATTTAAGCGTGCTGCAATTTCCTTTTGCGTAAGTGCATCCTGTTGATTTAATCCATAACGGAGTGTCACAATTTCGAGCTCACGTTCATCGAGCATATGCAAATAGTGGTATAGTTGTGCTACATGCTCTTTATGCTCTAGCTTCTCTGTGGCACTTTCTTCATCACACTGAAGTAAATCGCGAATTTGCAGTGCGTTCCCATCTTTATCAGTTCCAATCGGCTCAAATAGCGAAACGTCTTTTTGCACTTTCTTTTGGGTGCGTAGATGCATTAAAATCTCATTTTCAATGCAACGAGCTGCATATGTGGCAAGTCTAGTTTTTTTATCAGGGGTATAGCTCTCAACGGCTTTCATTAGTCCAATTGTTCCAATAGAAATATAATCATCGAGTTGCTCATGTTTTGGATGGAATTTTTTAACGACATGTGCGACAAGCCTCATATTACGTTCTATTAGATCAAGACGCGCCTGCTCATCGCCACCTAAAAATCGTTCAATACAAGCAGCTTCCTCTTCTTTTGAAAAGGGTTTATGGAATGTTTGCCCCTTTAAATAGCCAAGCAACGCAGGGATTTCAAGCCATAACTGCAACATCGATGTAAAAATTCCGCTCATTGAATGATTTCATCCTTTCCCCATTTTTCGACAGTATATGTTTAAAAGCCGTGGGAAATGAAAAAAGTGCAACAGCAAATGTGCTGTTACACTTTTTTTAACGTAAATGTACTAATCATGAGTAAAGCTAAAATGGGGAAAAGGAAAAGATAAAATGCCGGATGGAACGTATAAGCTGCGAAATACGTTAAAGTTAAGAACGTACCTGCGGCTGTAATTGGTAAACCTGTGAAATAACCGTTCGCTTCGCTAATATTGAAGCGAGCTAAACGCATCGCGCCACAGACGATAAATAATACGGCCATCATCATGCCGACAAAACCAAAATCAACTAGAACAACTTCATACATTAATAATGCAGGCGCCACACCAAATGATATAATATCACTCATAGAATCTAATTGTTTACCTAATTCTGACACTTGTCCGAGCGCTCTCGCTACCTTACCATCGTAGCGATCAAGAAGAGCTGCTATAAAGATAAACAAGACACTATAGCTATAGTATTCATGTAGAGTGGCCATAATAGCCGCGCCTCCAAAGGACATATTACTAATTGTTATGAAGTTAGCTGCGTGCGATTTCATTTTCTTAACCGTGGTATCCACCAACTTGTGATAAAAAAACAAGGGGGATCACTCCTTTGCACTTAAGATATTGTACCATTATACTTCGAATGCGAAAAAATTGACAGTCTAAATTAATGGATAGGGGTTTTACTGTATGAAAGAAAAACTATATCAACGCTTGATAGAACTAACGAATGGTAAGCAATCTTCCCATCTTTTGCAGACAATAGCAAAAGCGAAGTGGAGTAAACGTATAATACCAAGCTACATGAAGTTATACGATATTAACCTTGAAGAAGTTTCAAAAAAACAACAACAATTTTCATGTTTACATGATTTTTTTACAAGAGAACTTATTGAAGAAGCTCGACCTATTGAAAAAAATCCAACTGTCTATGCCAGCCCAGTGGACGCAAAAGTGGAATCCTTTGGACGTATTGAATGGGATATGACATTTCTTGTGAAGGGTAAGCCTTATGCATTACAAGATTTACTCGGCAATACAGAACGAGCTGCACAATATGCAGACGGACATTTTATTGTTTTTTATTTAAGTCCTGCTGATTACCATCGTATCCATAGCCCGATAGATGGAGAAGTCTTACGACAATATACACTTGGTCAGAAATCTTATCCTGTGAATCAGTTAGGTCTTACATACGGTAAAAAACCAATTTCTCATAATTATCGTTTAGTGACTGAGCTGAAAGCAGCAAATAATCAGCATGTTGCATTTATCAAAGTAGGTGCAACCTTTGTGAATTCCATTGTACTTACCAATACAACAACGAAATGGCAGAAAGGGCAGGAAGTTGGTTATTTCTCATTTGGTTCCACTGTTGTGATGCTGTTTGAAAAGGATACAATTAAATTTACGGATAATGTTGTAAAAGGAAGCCCAATTCGAATGGGTGAAGCCTTTGCAAATATGCTATAATGGTCGAATAATACGTTAAGATTAGGGGTCGCTATTTTGTATAATTTTTTATTACCGAACGAATTTGTGACGAATATTTTTGAAATTACGCCGGAAAAGTTACAAGAATTAGGGATTAGAGGAATCATTACGGATTTAGATAATACGCTTGTTGAATGGGATCGTCCAGATGCAACAGAAGAGCTAATCATTTGGTTACGCATTATGAAAGAATCAGGTATTCGTGTTATTATTGCGTCAAATAACAAGGAAGCTCGTGTAAAGCATTTTGCTGAGCCGTTAGGTATCCCTTATATTCACAAGGCGAAAAAGCCACTTCGTAATGCTTTTTATAATGCACTGATTCAACTAGGCTTACGTCCAAATGAAGTAGTAATGGTAGGAGATCAACTCCTTACGGATGTAATGGGCGCAAATCGCTTAGGCTTACACACAGTGCTCGTGAAGCCTGTTGCACAATCAGATGGGCTTGTAACAAAATTGAATCGTTTCATTGAACGTCGCGTATTTAATGATTTGAAACGAAAAGGAATTATAACTTGGGAGGAACAAGAATGATTGAAATGCCAAATTGTATTGGCTGTGGTACAACAATTCAAACAGAAGATAAAACAGCAGTTGGGTATGCACCCCCATCATCATTAGAAAAGGATGTGGTCATTTGCCAGCGTTGCTTCCGTTTGAAAAATTACAATGAAATTCAACCAGTATCGTTAACAGATGACGATTTTTTACGTATTTTAAATGGTCTTGGCACACAGCAAGGCTTAATCGTAAAAATTGTTGATATATTTGATTTTAATGGAAGTTGGCTACCAGGGCTTCATCGTTTTGTAGGGAAGAATCCTGTCCTATTGATTGCCAACAAAGCTGATTTATTACCAAAGTCTGTGAAGCCAAAAAAAGTTATCAACTGGCTGAAACGTGAAGCAAAGGCTCTTGGACTACAGCCTGTCGATGTCCTATTAGTCAGTGCCCATAAAGGCAAAGGGATGGCAGAAGCAATGGAAGCCATCGATGAATATCGTAAAGGACAAAATGTATATGTTGTTGGCTGTACAAATGTTGGGAAATCTACGTTCATTAACCGAATTATTAAGCAGGCAACAGGTGAGGGTGAAGTGATTACAACCTCACATTTCCCAGGTACTACTTTAGACATGATTGATATTCCATTGGATGATGGTAGTGCATTATATGATACGCCAGGTATTATTAATCATCATCAAATGGCTCATCATATTGATGCCAGTGAATTAAAATATATTATGCCGAAAAAAGAAATTAAGCCGAAAGTGTATCAACAAAATGCTGGGCAAACTCTATTTATTGGTGCATTAGCAAGATTTGATTTTATTCAGGGTGATCGTTCTGCCTTTACCATCCATGTGGCAAATGATTTACCAATTCATCGTACAAAGCTTGAGAAGGCAGATGCGTTATATGAAGAGCATAAAGGAGAATTATTGGCACCCCCAACTGCGGACTTTATCGACCAGTTACCGCCATTGGTTCGTCACGAATTTTCCATCAAAGAAGCGAAAACAGATGTAGTATTTTCTGGGCTTGGCTGGATTACCGTTCAACATGCGAATGTAGTAGTAGCAGCTTACGCACCAAAAGGTGTACAAGTTTCAATTCGTCCTTCGCTGATCTAAATGGAGGACATAGTAGGGAGAGGGACTAGGAAATGAAGAAATGGTTTGCAGTTATGGGTGATCCAATTGAACATTCAAAATCACCTGCCATGCACAATGCTTGGTTTGAGGACATGTCAATTGATGCGACATATATTCCTTTACATGTAACGCCTGATCAATTAGAATCTGCTGTTGCTGGTTTGAAGACATTAGGGGCAAGTGGCTGGAACGTGACCATTCCTCATAAAACAGCAATCATTCCGTATCTAGACGAGCTAGATGAGCTGGCACAAAAAATGGGCGCAGTGAATACAGTCGTACGAACAACAGAAGGAAAGCTGAAAGGCTATAATACAGATGGTATTGGATTTGTTCGATCACTGGAAGAAGCCGTTGGGGTTTCTCATAAAGACAAGCCTGTATTACTTGTTGGTGCTGGAGGTGCTGCTCGAGGCATTGCCTTTGCTATGCAGCAACAAGGCTATCGTCATGTAACCATCGCCAATCGTACGGTGACGAATGCACAAATGATTATTGATGAAATGGGTATGGGACGTGCCATTTCATTACAACAAGCGGAAGAAACGCTAGCTGATTTCAGCATTATTGTGCAAATGACATCAGCTGGCCTTTCCACGGGCAATTTTTCAATGCCATTTTCATTAGATCGGCTGATGAAAGAAGCAATTGTTGCGGATATTGTGTATAATCCATTAATGACGCCTTTTTTACAAGCGGCTGAAGAAAAAGGAGCAACGATTGTCACTGGCTTAGGAATGTTTGTCCATCAAGGAGCCATCGCTTTTGAACACTGGTTAGGAAACTATCCAAATACAAATTCAATGATTGCGCAATTGAAGGCGCAATTAGGAGGAAACTAATTTTTATGTTAACAGGTAAACAGAAACGTTTTTTACGTGCAGAAGCACACCATTTAACACCTATTTTCCAAGTGGGAAAAGGTGGCGTTAATGATGAAATGACAAAGCAAATTCGCGAGGCATTAGAAGTACGTGAATTGATTAAAGTACGTATTTTAGATAACTGTGAAGAGGATAAACATGAAGTCGCAGAAGCATTAGCCACAGGCGCTCATGCGGAGCTTGTCCAATTAATCGGTCTGACAGTTGTTTTATATAAAGAGTCACGCAATCATAAAAAGATTGTATTACCAAAAGTAACGAAATAAGGTGAAACGATGAAAAGGGTCGGTTTACTTGGAGGTACATTTAACCCACCACATATGGGTCATCTTTTAATGGCAAATGAAGTATTTCATGCGCTAGAACTTGATGAAATCCGCTTTATGCCTAATGCCATCCCACCACATAAGCATGCACGTTTTGATGCTAGTAATGTTGAACGACTTGAAATGGTAAAACGTGCGATTCGTCCATTTCCTTATTTTTCAGTAGAGTCGTATGAGCTTGAGAAGGGTGGCGTATCCTATTCCTATGAGACACTTTCTACATTGTGTAGAAGAGAGCCGAATGTGAAATTTTACTTTATCATCGGTGGCGATATGATTGATTCGCTACATACATGGCATTGTATAGATGATTTAGTGAAACTTGTTCAGTTTGTCGGAGTAAAGCGTCCAAGGACAGCCGCGGCAACAGAGTACCCTATACGTATGGTGGAAATACCTCAAATCGATTTATCGTCCACACTGATTCGTGAACGCCTGGCTACAGGAGGAACGGTGACATTTCTACTACCAGAAGCTGTAGAGACGTTCATACGAGAGGAAGGTCTTTATGGAACGCGAACAGTATTTAGCGGCGATTAAGCCAAGAATGCCTGAAAAACGTTATATTCATACAGTCGGAGTGATGGAAACGGCCATCAACCTAGCTCATAAATATGGCGAGGACGTAAAAAAAGCTGAAACAGCAGCTATCCTCCATGATATTGCTAAATATGCTGATATTGAGTGGATGGAAAATATCGTTCGTGATGAAAAATTAGATGAAAGACTAATTGGATGGGGTAGTGAATTACTACATGGTCCAGTAGGTGCATATATAGCACAAAGTGAGTTTGGTATCACAGACGAAGAGCTGTTGAATGCTATTCGTTTCCATACAACTGGGCGGGCTAATATGAGCCGTTTAGAAAAAATTATTTTTGTCGCAGATATGATTGAACCGAACCGTCGATTTGATGGAGTTGATCGTCTGCGCAAAAAAGCACAAAAAAATTTGGATAAGGCGATGAGTGCATGTGTACGCCATACTTTGGCATTTTTAATTGACACAAAGCAGCCGATTTATCCTTTATCTATAGAATGTTATAACGATATGATGAACAGAGAGGATAGTGAAGGATGACTTCAACTTTATTACAAGCAGCGTACAAAGCAATTGACGACAAACATGGTGAGGATATTGTCGTTTTAAATATGCAAGGAATTTCCCTATTAGCAGATTATTTTATCATTGCTCATGGTAACTCAGATCGCCAAGTGCAAGCCATTGCACGCGAATTACAGGATGTAGCTGAACAACAAGGCTATGAAATTCGCCGTGTCGAAGGATTTGATGGAGCTCGTTGGGTACTAGTTGACCTAGGCGATGTTGTGGCACATGTATTCCATAAGGATGAGCGTGCTTATTATAATTTAGAGCGTCTTTGGGGCGATGCACCGCAACTAGACATGCCAGAGGCCTAAGTGAGTTACGAACGCTTTGCTCATGTCTATGATGAGCTGCAAACGGATATTCCTTACAATCTTTATGTAGATTGGGTTGTACAGCATGCACCAAGCAGCCAGTACCCAAAACTGTTGGATATTGGTTGTGGCACTGGTGTACTTAGCTTGTTATTTGCAAAGTCTGGTTATCAAGTCAGTGGAATCGATTTATCAGAAGAGATGCTGTCCATTGCCGCAGAACGCTTTGCTGGTGCAGGCTACCATGCACCATTATACTGTATGTCTATGGTCGAACTAGATGGCTTTGAGGAAATCGATGTTGTCACAATCACAATTGATTCCTTGAATTATGTGGTAGAGGAGCACTCTGTTTATACGACATTAGAACGTATCTATGCGGCGTTGCGTGATGGAGGTCAGCTGTTTTTTGATGTCCACTCGTTATTTAAAATGAATGAGATTTTTTTAGATGGTCCGTTCACATATGATGATGGTGACATTAGTTATATATGGCATACGGAGCCTGCCGACTTTGAACATTCGGTTATTCATCAAATGACCTTTTATGTACGAGATGACGCAAGTGAATTATATGAACGCTTTGATGAGGAGCACGTGCAACGTACTTACACTATCGAGCAGTATATGGCTTGGTTGCATGCCATCGGTTTTAGTCATGTGGAAATTACAGCAGACTTTACAGATGAGGCACCTGATGAGGAAAGTGAACGCATTTTTATTCGTGCGCTGAAATAAAGAAAAGGGAGCTACACTGTGTAATACGCAGTGTGGCTTTTTTGATGGATAGAAAAGCTAAAGTAGTGGATAGAAAGATTAAAGTAGCGGATAGAACACTTGAACAGGCGGATAAAGAGGCTAAATTGTCGGATAAAACTGGATATAACTAAGAGGATAGCTCTCTTCAACAGGTAAATTGAAACTTCTGACGTTTTTTTATCATTTTCAACCACCCATCCATAGTGTAAGATATATATAACTCCATATGATGACCTTTCGCAAGGAAAGGATGGTACTGTGCTACAATCTTTATGGCAAAAGTACAAAAAAAGTATGTTATTCCCCAGCATACTAGTCGTCAGTGGACTTTGTTACTTCTATTTTTCGAGTTCTGACTCTTCACCTCCCCAAGAAGAGCTCATCGAAACAATCCAACCTATTGAAGAAAAAAATTTGAGTGAATCTGCTGAGGAAGCGGTTTTGCAGCAGGTATTTGTGGAAATAAAGGGTGCTGTAATGTATCCAGGCGTTTATGAACTTGAGCAAGACCAACGTATAAAAGATGTTGTACAGCTTGCTGGTGGCTATACAGAGAATGCTGACACACAATTTATCAATCATGCCCAAAAGGTACAGGATGAAATGGTAATCTATATTCCTATCAAAGGCGAACAGCTAGAGGAAGGAGCCTCTTCTCTGTTAACGCTACCTACTGAGACTAATAAGGAGCAAAAGATTAATATCAATAAAGCTGATGTAGCAACGTTAGCAACATTGCCAGGAATCGGTCCTTCTAAAGCACAAAGTATCCTTACGTATCGAGAGGAAAATGGGCAGTTTCAAACCATAGATGACTTAAAAAATGTTAGTGGTATTGGTGATAAAACATTTGAAAAGCTAAAGGATGCGATTACTGTAAAGTAATGCTTTTACAGGATGGTATATTGACGCCCCTTTTCTAAAAGGGCTACACTGTAGTAGAAAAGCAAGAGAAAGTTAATTAGTTAGACAATTTTTGGAGGTAGTCATATGGAGCGAATTACTTGGGATCAATTTTTTATGGCACAAAGCCATTTACTCGCATTACGTAGTACATGTACAAGACTAGCTGTAGGAGCAACTGTTGTACGGGACAAACGCATCATTGCAGGTGGTTATAACGGTTCCATTACAGGGGACGAGCATTGTATCGAAAAAGGGTGCTATGTGGTTGATAATCATTGCGTCCGTACCGTGCATGCTGAAATGAATGCCTTACTGCAATGTGCTAAATATGGAACACCGACAAAAGGTGCTGATTTGTATGTAACACATTTTCCATGTTTACCATGTACAAAATCTATCATTCAAGCTGGCATAGAACGTGTGTATTACGCAACGGATTATAAAAATAATCCATATGCACAGGAGTTATTTGCAAAAGCTGGAGTGGAAGTAGTTCATGTACCCTTTGATGAACGTAAAATTGATTTTTTACGAGATGACAAACTAGCTTTGTATACAGAAATGCTGCACGAGCTTCGCGAGAGTGGGGTATCTGCTGAAAAATTGCTCCCATATGAACAGAAGGTGAGTGCATTATTTGGCATCAAGCTTTAAAGCATAGATGGATTATGGTAGCTCTTGCTGTATTGATAGCTGCTATTGCAGTATACAAATCAGCATGGCTACTCATTTTTTTACTGCTACTAGTCCTGTGGCTCACCATAAAAGGTGAGTCACGTTTTCTTGCAATTTTTGTGCTAACTAGTGGTCTACTAACTTATTTTTTCCTTTCTATCAATCATCTGACGGAACCTTCCCCTTTACCGTCAACCTTCCCTATAACTTGGTCAAGTGACTATAAAATAAACGGGCAAAAACTCCGTGGGTTTGCTACAACAACAAATGGCCAAAAACTTTACGTAGTTTATACCTTTTCCTCGGAACAAGAGAAAAATTTTTATGAAAATACCTCATTAACTGGAATGACGTATTCTGCAAAAGGTGAACTCGTGACTCCCTCTCCATCTGCCCATGCTTATGCCTTTTCCATGTCAAACTATTTAACGAGCAAAGGAGCAACAGGCGTTGTTGAAATCACGAATTGGCATTATGTAGGAAAACGAACCTCCATCTTCACTATTCTTGCCGAAGTAAGACACAAAATGAAAAAGCATATAGAGAGGACTTTTCCAAAATCACTTGTAGCAGAGGCTCAAGCACTTTTAATAGGGGTGCAAGATCAGATGGAGGATGAACTGCAGCGTGCCTATCAAAAGCTTGGTATTACCCATTTATTTGCGATTTCTGGGCTACATGTCGCGCTGATGTCTTGGCTCTTTTTTGAAGGATTACTTAGAATAAGAGTTCGCAAGGAAATGGCTACTGTCGTGCTATTGATCCTCTTACCGGTTTATGGAGTCATTGCAGGGGGAGCACCTTCCGTATGGCGTGCTGTTTCTGTAGTAGAATTGATGATGTTACTGCGCTTTTTTAAGTGGGTTCTTTCGATCGATGATGCATTAGCTATTAGCTTTATAGGCTTTGTTTTGCTTGAGCCAGGTGTTATTTTCCAAATTGGTTTCCAGCTATCCTATTTAGCAACCGCTAGTCTTCTTTATTCTGGTATTATTTTTAAGCAGACAAGAACTTGGCTAGGTCGTTCTTTTTTTATCACATTCGTGTGCCAACTGCTCGTTTACCCACTATTACTCCATCATTTTTATGAATTATCTTTATCCTCGTTTTTTGTCAATATTGTTTTTGTTCCACTGTTTTCCTTTATTATATTACCCTTTAACATGATTGCCTTTGTGCTATCTTATCTTTCTTTACCATTTGCTAATGTCCTATTTGCTGGCTATGAACCACTACGTAATTGGCTGACCGAAGTAATCTTTTATATGCAAGAGCTTCCTTGGCAATTATGGTCACCAGGCAAACCATCTATTTGGCTAAGTTGCGTGGCGATGTTAAGTGTTTTAGTAAGTTTCTATTATTTGGAAATAAAAAGGTTCAGGAAAGCTATTTTGATCCTTGTCATCCCTGTTATTTGGATTCATTTAGCACCCATGTTGTATAACGCAACAAAGATTACCTTTTTAAATGTAGGACAAGGAGATAGTATTGTCATTGAATTGCCTTTTAGACGTGCTGTCTATGTTATAGATACAGGTGGAGTATTGCGCTTTGAGCAGGCATCGTGGAAGAAAGCAGATAGTCCTTATGAGGTAGGGAAGCAAGTCGTGGTCCCATTTTTAAAAGGCAAGGGTATACGAACTATCGATATTTTTATTGCTTCGCATGCAGACGCAGATCATATTGAGGGAGCAGAGGAAGTCTTACATGAGATTAACATGAAGGAAATACACGTTACACCTGGTTCATTGAATGAGCCTTTAATGGATGATTTATTGCGAGAAGCAAATAAGCGACATATTCCTATTAAAGAAAAAATGAAGGGGACATCGTGGCATGTAGGGGATACAGATTTTTATTACTTATGGCCTGATGACGCCTTGTATGAGGGAAATGATGATTCTCTTGTCCTGTACATGCAGCAAAAGGCGTTTACAGCGTTATTTACAGGGGATTTGGAGCAATATGGCGAACAACAGCTGATCAAGCGTTATGGACCTTTATTGGCCAATCTCACATTGCTGAAGGCAGGGCATCATGGGAGTAAGACATCAAGCACAGAAGCTTTTGTCGAGCTGCTACAGCCCCAATTAACGGTTTTTAGTGCAGGTCTCCATAATCGTTATGGTCATCCACATGAAGAAGTAGTACAACGTTTTGTCAGTAGAGATTTAGTGACATGGACAACAGGGGTGAATGGATCAATCGAAATACGTATTCGTGATAATCGCTGGTCCGTTAGCGTAAATGAAAAGGGCCTTGTCCAATGACCAAGGCCCTTCTCCTGCATAAGTCCAATTACTGTGATACAAATTCTACTATAGTTGCAATAATAAACATAAGCGTGAAAACGCCAAATGATACACCGAAGCCAACACCAGAATCGATGGCATCGTTACGTCGACATTGTATGTTTTTTCCTTCAAATGGATTCATTGTTATCCCTCCAATTCTGTTATTTATTATAAGACAACATGGTCATAAAAGCTATATCGAAAAGGTGATTTCCCCGTCTGGCAAGGAATCGACACAATTCGGTCAAAGACACAAAGGACTATGAAATCATGTATACTAATAGTATTGCTAGATGGAGGGGAAATTATGATTTCAACGGTTTGGAATACAATAAAAAAAGGTGAGCTTGCACCAGTATATTTGCTTGTTGGTGAAGAAAGCTATTTTATAGATGAAACCATTAAACGTTTAAAAGAGGCATTGGGTCCAGAAGAAGATCTGGAGATGTCGACATTTGATTTAGAAGAAGTACCAGTAGATGCAGTCATGGATGAAGCAGATACCATTCCTTTTTTCTCAGAACGTAAGCTTATTATTGCTAAAAATGCTTCGTTTTTAAAAGCAACCGAGAAAGGGAAGGAAAAAATCGATCATGATGTGAAACGATTGGAAACATGGTTGTCGAATCCTTCTGATTTTTCCGTAACGGTTTTTATTGCTCCTTATGAAAAATTGGATGAGCGCAAAAAAGTGACTAAAATGATGAAAGAGCATGCATTATTTGTACAAGCAGAAACACCAAAAGAGCAGGATTTAGCCGTATGGATTCAAGGCATTGTCAAAACACAAGGTAATAGCATTACACAAGATGCTATTGAATTGCTTGTTACGATGGTCGGAGCCAACATGCTACAATTACAGATGGAAATTGACAAGCTAACCCTTTATTTAGGTGAAGGTGGCGAAATTACAACTTCTTTAGTGGAGGATTTGGTGGCAAAAACATTAGAGCAAGATGCCTTTAAAATGCTTAACGCATATTTGGCAAATGACTCTGTCGGAGCCTTGTCTATCTATCATGATTTATTGCGACAAAAACAAGAACCTATTATGTTAGTGGGCTTGCTAGCATCCAATGTTCGTACCATGTCAAATGTTTTTTATTTATTGAAAAAAGGTTATCACCCTCAACAAATCGCTAAAAATTTAAAAATTCATCCGTATCGCGTCAAACTTATGATTGAGCAACGGCATCGGCCTTCAGAAGAAAATTTGCTACGGGCATTATATCAATTAGCAGAGGTTGATTTACAGCTAAAATCGTCTGGTGGAAATCGAGAGCGCTATCTAGAGCTATTTTTATTGCGCCAACTATAGGCAAAGAAAGCTGTCCAATAAGGGCAGCTTTTTATGTTCTCTATAAAATTAAAAAGATCAGCTACTCCTAATAGAGTATCTGATCCTTTAAACAATTACGCTTTTTTAGCAAGGCGAGACTTTTTACGAGCCGCCGCGTTTTTGTGGATAAGTCCTTTTGAAGCTGCTTTATCTAAAGATTTGAAAGCTGCTTGTAAAAGTTCTTGTTTGTTTTCAGCGTTAGCAGCAACAGCGTTTTCAGCTTTTTTCACTGTAGTACGCATTGCAGATTTAGCTTGAGAATTAGCAATGTTAGCTTTTTCGTTAACTTTTACGCGTTTAATCGCAGATTTAATGTTTGGCATATATTTCACCTCCTAAATTAGGTACGAGATGATATCTTCTCATTGATTTCTTGTGTCAATACAACAAAAATCATTTTAACAAACGCTTGGCCAAATTGCAATAGATAAATGCAAAGAATATTTACTTGACAGTTTGAACAAACTACAGCTTGAGGTGAACTGTATGCAAAATTTTAATTGGCAACGAACAGATTTAATCGATGAATCAGAAGAGGTAGTTGTCCATCAGACCAAAGAGCAAAAAGAAAAGCTTGAACAATCAAGTGGCATTCAAATTGAAGATCGGAATGCTGGTAGAGTAAAAATTACAGATGTTCTTGTAGATGCTGAAGGGGAAAAGCAAATTGGTAAAAAAGAAGGGCAATATATTACCCTTTCTGTCCCGACACTAACATTAGAAGATCAAGAAGGCTTTGCACAACTTGAAAAAGAATTGCTTGTAAATTTCAAAAAAATGCATGACGCACTTTCTTGGCAAGAAGACGATAAAATTTTAATAGTCGGTTTAGGAAATCGCACTATTACACCCGATGCAATAGGTCCCTATTTAATTGACCATTTGCATAGTTTAGATGTCATTGATGAAAAATTTGTCATGTATGCTCCTGGTGTAACAGGACAAACAGGCTACGAAACTGGTGAGTTTGTGGCTGCTATTGCTGAACGTTTGCAACCGAAATTAATCATTGTAGTAGATGCACTTGCTACAAGAGCGAGTAATCGACTCTGTAAAACGATTCAATTAACAGATACAGGCATACATCCAGGTTCAGGAGTAGGCAATCAACGGCAAGAGATTTCCTATGAGATGCTTGGCATTCCCGTAACAGCAATAGGGATCCCTACTGTAGTAGATGCACCTGTATTAATTGCGGATGCGGTAGAAACTATGCTCCGTTCGATAGCTGCTCGCGTGGCTGAACGCAGTAAACCGTCATCGAAGCTTTCATTATCCTCATGGCAACCAGATATCAACAAGGAACTGGATATGACATTAGTACAACCTATATTTGGAGAATGGGCGACATGGACGAAGGAGGAGCGGCAGCAGCTGTTTGAGGAAACCTTCGCTGGCTCCCACACACAACTGATGGTTACACCAAAAGAAGCAGACTATTGGATTGATCGCTATGCAAAATTAGTGGCTTCTATGCTAATGAATTGGGCAAGTGATTTATAAAATAATGAAGAAACAGCGCTTAGAGTAGTCCTTCTAAAACACGTTTATTTATGCGTAAAACAAGAAATTTATTTTCGTTCTAATTAACATCCCCTCTCCATACGATATGGGGAGGAGGGTGTGACTTTGCTAAAAAAACTACAATGGTCATTTGGTATATTATTGTTCTTTTTCGTATTACCTGTCATTGCTGGGCAACTTCCGTTCAACAAGCAAGCATCGACTCCGATCAAACAATCAGAAGATAAGCAAGTCGTGTTTGCTGCTACCAATTTAGCTGAACAAAGTGTACTGGAACAAACGAAAGAACCTGAACCAGATCAAGCCCTAGACCCGGACCCATTTAAAGTGTTAGTGTTATTTACCCATACGCATGAAGCATATGAACCTATGGTGAAAGCAGTGAGTGGTAAGGTAGCGACTTCTCATGAAACGGTCAATATTATGAGCCTGAAGGATAAGATTGTGAATCATTTTAATGTAAATGGTTTAAAGACGGATGTTCTTGATGTAGATATTATGAAGAAATTACAAGAAGAAGGTAAAGGCTATCATGAATCTTATAATGTGATGAGGCCATATTTAAGTAAGCATTTAGAAACAAATAATTATGATTTAATAGTTGATTTACATCGTGACTCATTAAAACATGATCTTACAACGATCTCATATAATGGGGAAAATTATGCGAAAATCGCTATTGTTGTTGGGGCAGAACATGCTAATTACCGCTGGAATACAGCCTATGCTGAAAGTTTATCATCCACACTAAATGCCATCGTTCCAAAAATTTCCAAAGGGGTTATTTCTAAAAGTGGTGATGGGGTTGATGGGCGATACAATCAGGATTTAGCAAAGCAAATGATGATTATTGAGATTGGTGGAATTGGTAATACTGAGGAAGAGGTTAATCGTACGATTGCTGTAATTGGTAAGGCAATATCAAAAGCGTTTGTCAATGATTCAACAAAATAGACCAATCATATTAAAAAGTGGGACTCTTTGTGGGCTCACTTTTTTAATATTGTATGATAATAAAATTTCCAGATATAATTCTCATTAATTGTCTTTCCATTGCTCCATTCTTGTCTTATAATTTTCAAGTTGGCTCGCGAATTTCATGATAAAACGTTAAATGAAGGCATATGCAAATAAAGCAAACTTACTTTTGGAGTATATACCATTTTTGGGAATGCCTCTATAGCAAATATACATATGAATTTTTAGAAGACTAAAAATGATAACGTTTCATTTTTCTCTCAAACTTTTATCGTATTTCAATCGTCAAACATATAAGTGAATAAGCAAAAATAATAGAGAGGGGATGGTTATCAATCCAAAAGGTTCTATTACGTGACAACAGGTTTTATCTTGATGCAGAAGGGAATACCTTCAAAAAGCGATACTCCTTGTAGCATTTGGATGTAACTAACATCATATAACCAAAGCCGTGTGCGGTTATTACAGATTGTGACAGCGCTTTTAGATTGACTTCTACTTTGTACAGCTAGAAAAAACCAACACATTATACCGAAACGAAATTGAGAGATTATTGAAGGAAGGAATAGTATGTCAGGCAAGTCATTAAATCATCGTTATATTCCTGGACTAGACGGGATTCGAGCATTGGCTGTATTAGCAGTTATTGCTTATCATTTTAACTTCAGTTGGGCTAGAGGTGGCTTTTTAGGAGTAGATATCTTCTTTGTATTATCGGGCTATTTAATCACCTCTACCATCTTACCTTTAAAGGGCAATCAATTAACAGTCAGCCTAAAGAAATTTTGGGTGGGACGATTTAGAAGGCTACTACCAGCTGCCTACGTTATGATTGTTACATCATTTGTTTGGGCAATGCTCTTTCATAAAGAGCTTCTCCATACTTTGCGCGGGGATGCATTGTCCTCCATTTTTTATTCAAGTAATTGGTGGTTCATTTTTCATAAACTCTCTTATTTTGATAGTTTCGGTTCTCCATCACCTTTAAAAAACCTATGGTCATTAGCTATTGAAGAACAATTTTACTTGATATGGCCATTGCTCTTAATGATTGGACTTTTTGTTGTTAAAAAACAAAATAAACTAGCAAATATCATCTTTTGTGGTGCCCTTTGTTCAGCATTCGTAATGGCATTACTCTATCAGCCAGGCGCTGATCCTAGTCGTGTTTATTATGGAACGGACACACGTTGTTTTGAATTATTAATAGGCTGTTGGCTAGCACTTGTTTGGCCAATGAAACGACTATCTTCTCAAAAATTATCAGCGAACCATGTGAAGAAACTAAATATTATGAGTTTCATTGCACTTACTATTTTTTTAGTAAGCATAGTGTATGTGGATGAATATCAATCCTTTCTTTATAGAGGAGGCATGTTTTTATTTTGCTTGAATGCTGCCGTTTTGATTGCATGTATTTCTCATCCGGTCAGCATACTAGGAAAAATATTAGCATGGAAGCCATTATGTTGGATAGGCTCTCGTTCCTACGGCATTTATCTATGGCATTATCCTGTCATGGTTTTAGGGACACCCATTCATGAAATTGGTAATCCTTCCTATTGGCGAATATTCCTGCAGCTTTTACTAATCCTGATGATTGCAGAGCTATCCTATCGCTTCATTGAGATGCCCATCCGGAAAGAAGGGTTCCGAGTCTATTGTCAAAAATATCTGATTTGTAATAAAAACAAGTGGGGAAGCCTTACTTTTCCACGAAAAATATCAACGGTTATGGTTCCTCTTTTTCTGCTTGTATTTTTCACAGGCATGACAGGTGTAGTGGGTGAAAGTCAGCAAAACCCATCTAAAACGCTGCCAACAACGATAAAAATTAATGGCGAAGAGCCTACAGCCAATCTGAACAAGCAGGACAAACAAGCTGAAGCCTCTACCGACAAGCCTTCTCAAAGTAAGGATGAGGGAGTAGAAGATGTTCAAAAGATAGAAACACCTAAGCAAGAAGAAAATAACACCATTATAGAGCCTGAAAAGGATGAGTTTTATCGTGGCATACTAGCCATTGGTGACTCCCTAATGATTGATATTGCACCGAGCTTACATAATATGTATCCGACTATTACAATCGATGGAAAAATAGGCCGTCAAGTTTCGCAAGCTGTAAAACTTGCACCAAATTATGCAAGTTTTAATCAACCTAATCATGCTGTCATTCTACAATTGGGGACAAATGGTTATTTTACGACTGACCAAATGGATGCACTCCTTGAAGCTTTTTCAAATGCCGATATTTATCTAGTGAATACACGTGTGCCGCGATCTTGGGAAGCAAAGGTGAATGAAGCTTTACTGCAAAAAGCACAGGAACATGAGCGAATAACACTAATTGACTGGCATGCAGCAGCAATCAATCACCCTGAATACTTTGCCCCTGACGGTGTACATTTAGAGAAAAAAGGGATAGAAGTTTTAACAAAGCTCATTCAACAAGCCTTAAATAAATAAAATAAAAAAGGTCAGTATACACAGTTTTGTCTGCGTAGCTGACTTTTTCTATATCTTAGAAAGGGAGCTATTTGCTCTACCTATATTTATTCTATTAGTTGTTCCTGTATGGTAAGCTTGATATTTGACCTGTCCCATTATATGGAAGATGGTGCGATGTCCATTCTTTCTTTTACTAATCATAGTTTAGGTTTAAAAAAATGGGATTGTGTTCACGCTTTTTAGCAATATGAATGATGATATCTTTTGGAGATAGCGTGCTTTTCTTGGTTGATCAGGCGAAGATTCATCCATCGAATCTCTCCTCATGTCGAGTAGACACATTTTCATTTCAACTGCTACACATCGAGTACTACTATAGCTGATTTGTCTGCATTTATATACTTAATACTGTAAAATTTAAAAACGACATGAAACACTGAAAGTATTGATATTATAGGCTTTCAAGTCTAGTTGCTGTTGTACTTTGCGTTATGTTCATAGTATAATTCATTATAGTTTAATTAGGAGTGGAAAAGATGAACCGAGAAGCACGTTTAAAACGACAAGAGAATATACGAAATTTCTCTATTATTGCACATATTGACCATGGGAAATCAACGCTTGCTGACCGTATTTTAGAGCAAACAAAATCTTTAACTTCCCGTGAGATGAAGGCACAGCTCCTCGACTCAATGGATTTAGAGCGTGAGCGAGGCATTACAATTAAGTTAAATGCAGTTCAATTAAAGTACGAAGCAAAAGACGGCGAAGTGTATACATTTCATTTAATCGACACACCAGGACACGTCGATTTCACATATGAAGTATCACGTAGTTTAGCTGCTTGTGAGGGTGCCATATTAGTTGTGGACGCAGCACAAGGTATTGAAGCACAAACACTAGCAAATGTTTACTTAGCACTTGACAATGATTTAGAAATTTTACCTGTAATCAATAAAATTGATTTACCTGCAGCTGACCCTGAACGTGTACGTCAAGAAGTAGAAGACGTTATTGGATTAGATGCCTCTGAAGCAGTATTAGCGTCTGCGAAAGCAGGTATTGGTATCGAGGATATTTTAGAGCAAATCGTAGAGAAGGTACCAGCGCCAACTGGTGATCCAGATGCACCACTACAAGCTTTAATTTTTGACTCTGTTTACGATGCCTATAAAGGTGTTATCATTTCGATTCGTGTCATCAATGGTACTGTTAAGCCTGGCGATAAAATTCGCATGATGGCAACAGGTGCGGAATTCGAGGTTATTGAAGTTGGGGTACATACACCAAAAGTTGTGCCACAGGCTGAGTTAACAGTGGGTGATGTAGGTTACTTAACCGCATCTATCAAAAATGTAGGGGACACACGTGTAGGGGATACTGTAACCTATGCAAACCGTCCTGCAGCTGAGCCATTAGCTGGTTATCGTCGCTTAAACCCAATGGTCTACTGTGGTTTGTATCCAATCGATACAGCCAAATACAATGATTTACGTGAAGCGTTAGAAAAGCTAGAGTTAAATGATTCTGCTCTACAATATGAGCCAGAGACATCGCAAGCACTTGGTTTTGGTTTCCGCTGTGGATTCTTAGGATTACTACATATGGAAATTATTCAGGAGCGTATTGAGCGTGAATTTAATATCGACTTAATTACAACAGCACCTTCCGTAATTTACAATGTTCATATGACAGATGGTACTGAGCTGAAAGTCGATAATCCTTCCTTTATGCCAGACCCTCAAAAAATCGATCGTGTCGAGGAACCATATGTGAAAGCAACAATCATGGTACCAAATGATTATGTGGGAGCGGTTATGGAACTTTGTCAAATGAAGCGTGGTAATTTCATGACGATGGATTATATTGATACATCGCGTGTAAGTATTATTTATGAAATGCCATTATCAGAAATTGTCTATGATTTCTTTGACTATTTAAAATCAAATACAAAGGGCTATGCTTCATTCGACTATGAACTTATTGGTTACCAGCCATCGAAATTAGTGAAAATGGATATTTTATTAAATGGTGAGCAAGTCGATGCCCTAAGCTTTATCGTACATCGTGACTTTGCCTACGATCGAGGTAAAATCATCGTAGAAAAATTAAAAGAATTAATCCCACGCCAACAATTTGAAGTACCAATTCAAGCAGCAGTTGGACAAAAAATCGTGGCGCGTTCAACAATTAAAGCCATCCGTAAAAACGTATTAGCGAAATGTTACGGGGGAGATATTTCCCGTAAACGAAAACTTCTTGATAAACAAAAAGAAGGTAAAAAACGTATGAAACAAGTAGGCTCAGTCGAAGTCCCTCAAGAGGCATTCATGGCTGTGCTGAAGATGGATGATTCGAAGTAATATTGATATAACAGGGTTTATAGGGGTTTATAAGGGTTTAAGCAAATAGATTTGTATCAGTTAGGTGGAGATTGCCACCGATTTGCCACTGCATTGAAATTGTGCAAGCAATTTAAAAATCTTTAGCGATGGAATCAAAAATATCGGCAGCATCTCTTGCCATCTTCTGTGTTAAATGGACATAGCGGTCTTCAGTAATTGCTGATCTGCTATGTCCTAATCTTTTTGAACTGTTTTTATTGGTTGTCCATTTTCAATTAGCATCGTTAATAATAATGCCGAGATACTCGTATTTATTGAGTACCTGGGTATTTGGCTACTATCAGCTACTTTTTTTCAGGTAGTTGGCTAATTTACAGTGAATCTTTTCACAGAGTCTCGAATCTCCTACTTTTAATTAAGTTATCTTCTCCTTACTCTTTTTCTTTTCTCTTTAATTTTTCTGAATAATAAATAAACTATTGTAATTATAAGATAAAGTATGACAAAATTTGGTATCACATTATTATCACTTTTGCTGGCTATATATACATATCCCCCTACTACCACCGCTAAAATTAATGGCTTATATATGAATTCATAATCAATCCACCTTTTCTTAGTGTTAGACATAATTCACAATATTCTCTTGGAATATATAGTTTATATATTAATATTTTAAATGTTAATCTATAATTAATTATCATATATGGAAATATTTATTTAAATTATTTTTTATGAGGTATGATTAAACTGAAAGAGATTAAGAAGTATATTATTTGTGAAAATCATATAGAGAGGGGAAGTTTAATGTAAATGAGAAAAGTGTACTTGTTATTTGCGATTATCGGCACAGTATTCCCGTATTATTTTTTGGTGCAATTCTTGAACAAAAACGGATTTGATTTAGGGTTATTAGTAGATTTATTATTTGCAAACTCGATATCGACCTTCTTCGCTGTTGACTTTTTTATTTCATGCTTTGTTTTTATAATCTTTATGTTTAATGAGTCAAGAAAGTATAACATTAAAGAAAAGTGGATATGTCTATTAACTTTGTTTACAGTTGGTTTATCGCTGGCATTACCGTTATTTTTGTTTTTCAGAGAGTCATACATAAAGAAAGAAGTGTTGTTAAACTCCAATGAAAGAACGTGAAAATCTTACATTTTCTATGGTGTTGTATTGATTTTGTGTTACATGGATGGCAAACGGAGCAGGTTAGTTTAACAACCGTAAATAATTCTACAGTCCTTATTTAGATAGAGATTACATTAATTAGGGGGAGAAAATGAGTGATTTTAGAGGGATAATCTTAGAAGGCTATTCGAATGCTGGAAAAACATCAGTCTTAAAAGCGTTGAAACAACTTCACGCAAGTGATGATGCCGAACGTAGTGTCATAGTTCTCAGTGAGCATTATTCGCAAGTATTACACAAAGTAAATGGTGAATTAAAGTCGTTAAGTCGAGAGGAACACTTACAAGTCTTAAGAGAAAGAGTCACGATGTTGAAAATGTTAAATAATTGGTCAAGAGAAATTGGACAAACTCAACGTTCAAAAGGCTTATTCTTTATTTTGGAAAGGTTTCATTTAAATCATCGAGTAGCATTTTCTCATTCAATATCAGATGAAATTAAGGAATTAGAAGCCCAGTTACTTGGAATGGGAGCAAGATGTACTTTGTTAACTGTATCACCAGAGAATTTAGAGGAAAGAATAAGTAGTAGAAATCCCAATGAATGGGAAGGGAAAACCATGCAAGAAAAGAAATTAGCGTGTGAATTATTATTAGACCAACAACAAGAGTATAGGAGTCAAGCTGAAAATTCAATCATACCTACAATTGAAATAAATACTGATAATAAAGATTGGGATTCCTACGCAAGACAGATTTACTTATTCAACTAACGGAATGCTTTAATTAAATACACCATAAAAGACCACTCCAAAATGGGTGGTCTTAAATTTTTCCCCATCAAACCTATAGCAAGGCTGGGAAGCGGTCTAATATGAAGTCTAATCATGCATTTCATATAAAAGAAACCCCATATAAAAAACGTTCAGTAACTTTTAATAATTGATTAAATATAAGTGATAGTATTCCAAAAAATATAAATAGACCTAATTTGGAGAATTGGCTTTTATAATAAATGGAAATAGTTATCCAAATAAACTTTATTTGAGGTATTATTAAAAGAGTTCGAACAAAATTGAACTAGAGGGAGGAGTATGTAATATGAAAATACAAAGCGTTATTATAACAATTGTCGCACTTTTATTTGTAATTATTGCAGGGTGTAGTTCAGAGACAGAAGAAGAGTCTATGGGCGAAGTTGAAAAGGAAATTCATACGCAAGAACTAGTAGAGTCTATGTTCAGTGAGGACAGCCTGGAGGCAGCGAAAGAAAGAATAGAGGAACGGGGCGGCTCAGTTTATATGATTCCACCACCTGAGCATACTGCTATCGGCGAAAATCAATCAACTGTAGTAGAACTTAAAGAGTCGGACATTTTAGACGGAGAAGATTCTAGTTTTGAAAATTATGACAACGTAGGAGAAATACGTCTTGATACGTTAGAGCTGGACTCTACTTTTGAGGAGCAAGATACATATATAAATGTCATGCTTACAGAACTAGGAATGGAGAAAGCTTATTATGCAATGCGTAAAACTTTATTGTGGACAGCTGGTAATCCTCCAGATGGACTCGAAAAACATAGTGATGGCACTCTATCTTTTTATCTAAGTAAATACTCTGAGCTTATAAATTGTCACTTTCAGAGCGCTAACCCTGACGTGAAAGAAAAAATTATCAGAAACATGCAGAACGCTTATAAAAACAATACACCTATAATTGTCTATGGAGAATTTGAGGAGTTTCTAGACGAAGAAGGATACTCTGGCTATCGTCTTATCATACATCGAATAGGCTTTAAAGAGGTCATAAATTAATAAAAGAATTTGATAAAAATCTTGAATTATTCATGGAAATGATGTTTAGAAACCTGCCAATTAAGACCACTCTGTTGTGGGGGCTTCAATGTTTTCTTCCACCTTCATGTCACCGTGTTCAGAGAAGAAACATGACCTATAGAAAAATATAATGAGCATTTCTGCGAGCTTATTGAAAATTGTGTTGGAAAAGGTAATCGGTAATATGATAAATGCATATAAAAAAGAGGAACTTCGGAATAAAATTTGGTGCTTCCTTTGATTCCGAAACAACCATTATTTAACTCTTCAAAATGGTATAATACATACACAACGTAGTAATTAGTCATAATAATGCCCAGTTACTTGTTTTTAATTGAGTACTTGGGCATTTTTTGTTTTGGCTACTATCCTCTGCTTTTTTTCAGATAGTTTACAGTGAATCTTTTCAAAGGTCTCGAATCTCTTACTTTTAATTAAGTTATCTTTCCTTACTTTTTTCTTTTTCAATTTTTCTAAATAATAAATAAACTATTGAAATTATCATATAAAGTATGACAAAATTTAGAAGCACGCTATTTTCACTTTTACTGGCTATATATACGTATAACCCTATTACCACCGCTAATATTAATGATTTGTATATTGAAATCATATCACTTCCACCTTTTCTCAATATTAGAAATAATTTTATAGTACTTTCATATAATTTTATAATAATAGCCCTTTGTAATTGCAATCTCTTCAATTTTTGGAAAAATCAAATTATTATCAAAGTGCAATATAAAGATTTTCGAAACGCTCCGTAGCTACTTGCTTGAAATATGGAATTCAAATCCCTAACAATACATTCATCTAGATTATTTCTATTACTATGTAGGAGTTTATGACATGACTATTAAATGGAACAGAGAAGAAATACTTTTCGATACTCTATATGAAGCTGACACCTGGGCAGATTCAATTGCAAATGAAATATATGGAAGAATTTACAACGGATATGATACTCCAGATTACAAAATAGCCTATTCGCTTGCTTTTAGATTAGCTTCTATAAAAGAGTGTAGAGTTTATACAGAAAATAGTATTGAAGGTAGATATAAAGTTTGGGTCATTTTTGAAATTGAATAGTAATGATGAGGTGCTCATTTAATATTGAGTGGTTTGTAATTTAAGGTTCTTCCTTTTCATTTATTTAAATGTAGTGGTGTAGAAACTAACGAAGCAACAGTATGTCCTGAGCTTCTCTCACTCTCTCTTTCATTTCCTGGAGCTTTAAGGTATATAGGTACCCACAACTTCAAACGTTAGTTTGTCATCAACAATAATATATTTTATATCTATTTCTTTATCAGATTGGAACAACAGAATGTGTACTATTTGGATAACTGTTTCTACCTGAGCTTGCAGCGTATTGCAGTTAATTATGGTCACAGTTAAGTAGAGTTATTACTTTGGGATTGTTGGTTTAAATAGTTCACATTTGTTTCATGAATAGATTGGGTGATTGTTTAAATGAAACCAAGCATAGAATTAGCTTGATGGTCATGTTGAAGAATTTTATAATATCGTTATAGAACAGTATTTGGTAGTTGAGTTTAGATTAGTAAGTCAAGAAAGGTGAGAGGTCGTTGGGACAAATTAAAATTTATGGTGTTAAGGGAAGGTTAAATCCCATTAAGGAAACATTATCGAATATTATCCATTCTTGTATGGTGGACGCACTTGAATATCCATTAGATAAGAAATTTCATCGCTTTTTTCCTATGGACAAAGAGGATTTTTATTTTGCAAGTGAAAGAACTGAATCATATACAATAATAGAAATTAGTATGTTTGAAGGTAGAACGATTCAAGCTAAAAAACAATTAGTAAAGCTACTATTTGAACGCATAAATAACAAATTAAATATTTCACCTCAAGATGTTGAAATTACAATTTTTGAAACGCCTAAACATAATTGGGGAATAAGAGGGTTACCTGGGGATGAATTAGCACTTAATTACAAAGTAAATATTTGATATAAAGCTGCTAATTTTTTAGAGTTAATTCGACTATGTGAAATGTGCTCTGTCTTATTAATTATCTGACCACTAAAAATCGGTAAATGAAGAACCTATAAGGACTAAAATAATCTACATAACTTTATTTAATGAATGATTCTAAAGAATGCTTGAAGCAATGGGTTTGTCGCTATTCACAATTTATTTACTATTTTTAGGGAGGAGAAAATTGTATGAGTTATATCATAGACATTTCACATCATCAAGGAGATATTGATTGGTCTGAAGCGGTTAAAGATGTTGATTTGGCTATCATCCGCACTCAATATGGTACAAGCACAATTGACCGTAAATACGTTCAAAATATAGAAGCTTGTATGAAGTACAAGGTACCTTTTGGTGTTTATATTTATGTTACCTTTAAAAATGATACTGAGGCATTGGAACAAGCAAAAGACTTCTATAACAGAGCAAAAAACTATAATCCGCTATTTTATGTTGTAGATATCGAAGAAAGCTTTGGTGCTAGTGTCCAAAATATCGTACAAGGCACACAGGTGTTTATTGATTATTTAAAAAGTAAGGCTGTAAAAGTCGGGCTATATACAGGCCATCATTTTTACAAACCTTATCTGATGGATACCGTTAAAAATTATGATTTCCTGTGGATTCCTCGCTATAGTGGCTCTAGCTCACCTGGACTAAAGCCAAACTTTGCTTGTGACTTATGGCAGTACACAGACAAAGGGATTATAGCAGGTATTAAAGGAACTGTAGATTTAAACCAATTAAATGGATCTAAGTCTTTATCCTGGTTCACAAATACTGATAAGAAGAAGGAAATATCATTGTCTCAGTATGAAGAATTAAAGAAAGAAAATAAACAACTAAAACAGGAACTTACTGAAATGAAAGAGTTATTAGTTGGGATAAAATCAAATGCTATGGTATCACCAGCACATAAAGAAGATTGGGAGTGGGCCATTGAAGAGGAAGTTATACGAGGCGATGGCAAGTGTATGAATCCTACAGATACACTCACAAGACAACAAATGGCAACGATGCTCAAACGGTTCTATGATAAATTTATTAAATAATAGCATTGTCTCGCCCATAAGTACCTGAGAACTAGCAGCAAAATATTTAGCCTAATATTGAGTGTATTCGTCATAAAAGGAATCACTATTTATAGTGATTCCTTTTATAGTGCGACCAACCTGTTTGAAATTTAGTGAAACAATAGGAAAAACTTAGCTAATAAAAAAATGGGTACTCCTACAATTATTACGCCTGCAAAGAAATAACAAAACAACATAAAAACATCGAAAACCGCACCCGCTAAATCATCAATGAATTTTAACATTTCATTCCCCTCCAAACATAATAAGTATTAGCATTTATAATCTCTTTATTGCTTATCAATCATCATACTGATCTAAAGTCTTTTTTAGAGTCTTATCCCACATATCGAGAGTCCCGTAAATTTTTATTAGGATATTTTCATCAGATGGTAACACTTGAAAGCTAAGTGGAAATCATACTGAGTATTCATTGTAATTTGTCATACCCTAAACCACGAACCTTATGTGTAATTCCTAATAACACCCTGTAAATCATTTGGGAAAGTGTTTTATATTGTATGCATAAAGCATGTTATTGACTAAAGATTTGTTTTTTACATAGAGGTTCTTGTGTAATCTGATAGAGCATTTTTTACTTCTATATTTGAAATGGTAGTGTTCGTTTCCATATCATATGGTGACTATTTGCTCCCCAATAGTTTTCAAGGACAAAATCAGGCTGTCCAAATTTCTTCTGCCAGATCATTTGCGCTTGTTTATATCCACTATCTAAACAAAAACTAGGAACCCTTCGATTTTCTAACGTTACGAGCATTTTCTTTAGTAGCATGGTGCCGATCCCACGATTTTGATAGTCAGGATGAACAAAAACGGTACCGATTTCTAGACAATTGAATAGTTCCTCTTTGATCGTTTGTTGAATGATTTTGTTGGCTTCACCGCATTCGATAGTGCCTATTATGTCATTGGTTTCTTCATTTAAAGCTAACCAGAAAAATCTTTTTTTGCCCTGGCTTTCTAAGTCCATTGCTACATACTGTTTTTTCGTTTCCCATTCATCCTGTTGATCGTCCACTAGCTCGGCAATTCCTTCTTTTTTATAAGTATCCCGAATGACAAGATCAAAGAATTCGTGTAACGCCTGGATGTCCGACTGTTCTGGACGTCTAATAAGTAATTTCATGATTGCTTGCTCCTTATAATGGATGTCGTTGGTGGTTTAGTAGGGATCGAGCTCGTTGCACATCCACATCTAGTAAGTCATTTATATCTTGCTGTACTGCGGTCAATCGATCAAGTGCCAGCTGTAACCAATGATCGGAGGCATCATATTTTTCAGCGTGCCATAGCAACTCTCCATAACAAATGGCAGCACGAATAAATGTGATATGGTCATTCAGCAGATTTGCCAAATGGGTGGCTTGTTTGAGACATGCTTCCCCTTGTTTTACCTTGCCATAATCTAAATAGCGAAGTGCTTTCAAAAATTCCGTGTTGGCTTGCTGTATTATCTGTTCATTCGTATGTTGCATGACAGATCGCTCCCATCCGTTATTTTTGTTCACGTTATGCATACTACCAGTCTATTTTAATGATTATAACATGTTCCCCTTATTTGGTTAATGATGGGGTATGTTAAAATGCAAGAAAGACACTTGGTCATCAAAAGGAGAGAATTCCATTGAAAGATTTAGAAAAGAAACTCGATGCAGTATTACAGCAAATGCGTGATTTTATTGATGAGCTTCAGGAGCGGGAGTCAGCCTATCCCATGGTTTTTTATCATCAATCAGAAGAGGATATTAGCCAATTTGTGGATGGTGGGTGGTCATTGCCAGCAGAGTATGTTTATTTTTTGAGACATTATGTTGTTGAAAGGGTTACATGGGCTACAGGTGATTATATTAATCTAAATATCTATGGCGCAAGAGATTTAATACGTGGGCAGGAGGGCTATAATTATAATCCAGTGACAGATGAGATGATTGAGGATTGGCCACATGATTATTTAGTCATTGCCACAGATGAAGGCGATCCCTATTGTCTAGATCTATCAAGAGGTGATACGGCTGTTTTTACCGCTCCCCATGGAACAGGCAATTGGCATTTTTCAATGGCTTATGACAATTTAATTTTGTTCCTTGAAAGTGTACTGATTCCGCCTGGTTTAGAAGAAATGTTGCCTGAAGAAAGTTCTGTAGCGTACTATGAACTAACTATTACTGGGGAAGGAAAAGATAAACTAAAGACATTATTGTTGCTAAAAAAATTATTATCTTATGATTATTCACAAGCGAGAAAGGCTTTAGAACAGCCTCCGCTAGTAATTTATAGGGGAGTGGAAGCAGGTGCCTTAAAGTTAGAAGCCGAGTTACAGGCTATCCGTGCAGATTTTCAAAAAAGGAAAATTAGCTTAGCTGAATTTATTGAATGAGGGAAATTGACAAGAATGATGGATATCCCTCCTCTAAAGCAGGAAAGGAAGTGTAAGGATGAAAATTAACAAAGCATTAGCACAACACTATCAATGGGGTGCACAGTGTGATGGCTGGCATCTTGTTCAAAATAAGGAGCTTAGTGTGATACATGAGCGGATGCCTGCTCAAACAGCTGAGGTAAATCATTATCACCATCATGCACAGCAGTTTTTCTTTGTTCTTTCAGGCACAGCTACAATAGAACTGAATGACCAAAGAATTGAGTTAAAGCAACATGAGGGAATTGAAGTACCTCCAAATTTACCACATCAAATGCGAAACGATTCACAAGAAGATGTAGAATTCCTCGTAATATCGCAGCCAAATAGCAGGGGAGACCGAGATCTTCTCTAACTATACGAAAGTAAACTTCATTCTTTTGCATGAAGCCATTCTTATCAGCTACTTGTATAGTAGGGAGTGTAAAGGGGTGCTTAAAGATGAAGATTACGAAGGTAAAATTATATGTCCATGATATGCAAAAAATGGAGCAGTTTTATGTTGATCTGTTAGGTTTTACTTTGTTAGAAAGAACAGCTGACTATTTTACAATAGCCGTGGGAGAAAGCAGGATGACATTTGAAAAGATGCCTTCTAAAATGCCAAAGCAGTATCATTTTGCATTAAATATTCCTAGTAACTTATTTCAACAGGCAAAGATTTGGGCAGAAGAGCATGTAGGCTTGCTGGATTCAGAGGGGCAGGATGAAGTCTATTTTGAGTTTTTAAAAGCATATGCATGCTATTTCTACGATCCAGAAGGCAATATAGTAGAGCTTATTGCAAGACAGGAAATAAATCCGAAACATGCTGAAGTTAATTTTTCTGTAGAGCAAGTGTTACATATTGGAGAAATCAATTTAACGTCAGATGACATTCAAACAATTGCTGAAAAATTAAAGAAGTATGCTATAAACCCTATAGCAAACAAGGAAATTCAACTGGATGGCCTTAATTTTCTAGGAAACTATGAAGACGGAGCCAATATCCTATTAGGACCGAGTGGACGTCTGTGGTATTTTTCTGATAAGAAAGCAGTTATCAGCCCGATTAGTATTGAAATAGACGAAGCTTTACAATTAAATATGGATGAAGAAGGGCAATTAAAGCTTCTGCAACTCTAACATCATAAACTTATTGTTGATTAAATATATGTTATTTTGTATATTTATTCAAAATGAGGAGGGTGTTATATGTATATAATCAAAGAAACAAATCCGACGATAGACTCGTATAAAGCATTGCACCAAACAACTGGCTGGAATGCAAAAGGGCAGTATACGTATGAACAATTATACAAGGCTATTTGTAATAGCTGGTTCAGTACATCTATATATGATGAAGGCAATCTAATTGGCTATGGACGTATTATCTCTGATGGTATCTATCAAACATTTATCTGTGATGTGATGGTGCACCCTGATTATCAACGAAAAGGAGTTGGCACAATGGTGATGGATGCTCTTTTAGAGCAATGTCAGAAAGAAAATATAAAATGGGTTCAATTATTTTGTGCCAAAGGTAAACAACCTTTCTATCAGAAGCTTGGATTTAAGGAACGTGAAATAGATGCTCCTGGTATGATGTTGTTCTATACAGAATGAATAAAGGAGCTAGAATCGTTGAAAGCAAAATGCCTAAAAATTTATGAATTTGGAAATCCGCAAGAGGTTGTAAGGCTAGAGAATAAAACAATCGAGCCTCCTCAAGGTCAAGAAATTCTTGTTCGCATGCTAGCCAGACCGATTAATCCCTCAGATTTAATACCAATATGGGGGAAATATGCTCATAGAATCACTTTACCAACTATCCCTGGCTATGAGGGAGTAGGAATAATAGAAGCTGTTGGACCGCTTGTTTCACCAATGATTATTGGTCAGCGCGTATTACCGTTACGGGGAGAGGGAACTTGGCAGGAAGTAGTGAAAACGCAAGCAGATTTTGCAGTGACTATTCCTGACACGATGAATGATTTTACAGCAGCACAAATGTATATTAATCCAATTACAGCCTTCGTAACATGCTCAGAGGTACTTAATTTACAATCAAACGATGTCTTATTAGTAAATGCTTGTGGCTCTGCCATTGGACATCTCTATGCTCAACTTGCGAAATTGCTAGGCTATCAACTTATTGCTGTGACACGAAGTAATCAGCATACTGAAGAATTACTGCAACTTGGTGCAGCTTTTGTCATTGATACCTCTCATATGCCACTTTACGAAACCGTTATGGCATTAACAAATGGTAGGGGAGCAGATGCAGCAATTGATTCGATTGGTGGAGAGGCTGGCAATCAGCTTGCCTTCTGCGTAAAGCCCGAGGGTATTTTTTTAGCTATTGGTCTTTTATCGGGTATTCAGGTAAATTGGACAAACATTGTGAAGGAAGCAAAGGTACAAGCGAGGATGTTTCATTTACGCCATTGGCAACGTCAGACGTCAATTGAAAAATGGCAACAAACGATACAACAACTTATACACCTTGTACAGGATGGCTCCTTAAAAATGATGAATGTACATGCTTGTTTTCCATTATTGGCTATCCATAAGGCAATCGATGCTGTTGAGGGAACTAAAAAAGGAAAAGTATTTTTAACGAATGTTGATTAAATAACATACTACCGTCGTAGTTGAGCTACTACGTGTAGTATGTTTTTTTATAGGGACATGAGTGTTTTTAGCTCTGGAGAAAATAGTTCATACATTGTCCTGCCCCAAAAAGTGAGCAAGTCGCTCAAAAGAAGTGAGCCTCCGCCCAGATTAAAGAATTCACTAGCAATAGTAGTAACATATCTTTAAAACTAACTAAATTAGTAATTTGAGGTAATAAAGAGGTATGATAAGGTTAGGTGTTTTTAAATAAAGGAGTACAGATGATGGAGAAGATCAACCAACTAAAACAGTCAATACAACGATTGAGTGAAGCTGATGCGAAGTCGATGCTTCTTTTAACTTTAATAAATGAACAGTCAAGAGATAGCATGTTAGAGTTTTTATTACAGCAAGCTAAGGAGCGGGATCCTTCAAAGGTACAAACGGTGCATATTGTATTCGGTCATTCACCTGGGGGGAGCTTGAAAGCAGCCTTTCGTAATCCTGACTATGCTAAGTCCGAGGAGATTATTGTTGTGCCAGGTAATTTTTCTGTTGGTCCTTTGAAAGATGTACATACAAGGGACGGAATTGAAGCTCGTTTTCAATGGTTGGAACAGCGCTATCTAATAGAAGATGATGGATTGATCATATGTGAGCGGGAGATGAAGGAAGCAATAGAGAAAATTAAAAATATCCCCCCTCATCAGGATATACTGATTTGGACTTGTCAAAATGCTCATGAGCAAATAGGGCTTCGACTCGTTTTGGCGATGCTCGAACAGAAAACAAATGATATCTATGTATTAGATACTTTTCAGTTATTTCATGAGTTATATACTTTACCACAGTTAGCAGAGGATCATTATCCAAGATCGACTGGAGAGGTCAGCACAGAGGATTTACTTTACTTTTATGAACATTTCCAAAGATGGCCATTAAAAGAAGCATTGAGGCACTCCCTATGCAAAGAAGGGCTAAATCTGTTAATGGATGATTACGATTGCATACATACATGGAAATATCATGAACTTTGGGGAAATAATAATGAGGATAGAGAGGATGACTTGATCATTACCTGTGCTAAACGTTTACAGGAAGAACAAGAGGAAATTCATTACCAAGTTGCAGCTAGGTTAATTGGAGAGGTACTGGGGCATATGGAAGAATTGAGAGAGGTTGAATGGATTGACTATCGTCTGCGTCAATTAATTCAGCAAGGCATTTTTTCTTATGAAGGTGAGTTAAAGGGAATATTACACTATAAAGTAAAGTTAGCAGATGCAACGAACTATAATCCTTCATGATTTTTATGATATAATTTTTTGATATAGACGGTTAGAAGGAGTGAGATCATTGTTAAAAACAGAAGTATTTGAACAATTAAAAACGGCAATGAGAGAAAAAGATACGTTAGCGAAGGGTGTATTATCTCTTTTAAAGTCAGCATTAGATTCAGCTGAAAAAGAAAAGGGAGAGGCTTTAACAGCTGACGAAGAAATAGCTATTATTAATCGAGAGGTCAAACAAACAAATCAGGCTTTAGAAGGTGCACAAACGGCTGTGCGAGCAGACCTGATTGAAAAAGAGGAAGCCAAATTGACACTTTTGAGATCCTTTTTACCAAAGCAATTATCAGAAGAAGAAATTGCAGAGAAATTAGTGGCAGCGGGTGTTGGAAAAGGAATGAACATGGGAGAAGCCATGAAAATTGCAAAACCATTGCTGACAGGTCAGGCTGAAGGTGCCGTTATTTCAAAAGTTGTGAAAAATATTATTGCCTAAACTTTTACCATTTTGGTAGGAGAGTTTTTATGGAAAGAAGAATCCGCTATGCCGAAAATGTGCATAGCGGATTTGTTATTTTTATAACTGGAATTTTTGAATGATATTGCGAAGCTGTTGAGCCATTTCAGCTAAGTTATTAGAGGAAGCTGTTATTTCTTCGATACTTGCAGATTGCTCCTCAGAGGCAGCAGCTACGTTTTGAATATTGCCTGAAGCTTGAACAGCTACGACCCCCACTTGTTCAACAGAACTAGCAATACTGCTAACACCTTCATTGATATTGGACATCACGTTATTGACATGGTCCATTTCTCTCGTCAGTGCAGTGACTTGGGTATAAATTTCAGCAAATGCCTCTCCGGATGCATTGAATGTTGTTGAGCTTTCGGCAAGATTACTGCTACTGATAGCCATTGATTTGACGGCTTGTGCAGATTCTTCTTTAATCGTTTCAATGCGTGTACGAATACTGTTAGTTGCCTCTAAAGATTGATCGGCTAATTTACGGACTTCCTCCGCTACAACTGCAAAGCCTTTACCGTGTTCGCCTGCACGCGCTGCCTCAATCGAAGCATTTAATGCAAGTAAATTCGTTTGATCTGTAATTTGGGTAATCAATGTCACAATATCCCCAATTTCATTTGTGTATGTGCTTAAACGTTCTACTACAGCTGCTGACTCTTGAATAGCCTGAGATGTTACGGCCATTTTTTCAGTAGCATCTTGGATTGTTGTGTTGCCTTTTTCTGATATAGCAGATGCTTGGAATGCCTTATCTGTTACATCGGTTACACTTGTCACTACCTCTGACATTTTGTTAGAGATGGTTGTAATATGACTATCCACTTCTTCAATCGAAGAAGTTTGCTTTTCTGAACCCGCTGCAACCTCTTGCATAGAAGAGGTTATTTGCTGAATGGATGCACTTGTCTGTTCAGAGCTTGCTGTTAATTCCTCCGACATTGCGGCCACTTGTTCAGCATTTTGAGCGATTTGTTTAATTAACGAACGTAAATCTTCCGTCATGTTTTCAATACCTGATGAAAGCTGGGCAATTTCATTGGAACCTTTTATGTGAAGAGGTTCAACAGCCAAATCTCCCTGTGCAACTTGACCAACATAACGTGTCATTTTTTTAATTGGCTTCGTAATGCCTACACTAATAAAGTAAGCAACGATTATACCAAAAATTACAAATACAATCGTTAAAATAATACAAATCCAAAGTGTTTCCGTTTGAAGCTTAGAAATGAAGGAAGCATCCATATCTAAACCGAAAATAATATCTGTATCTTTAAATGGGATAAAAATGGATTTATGGATACCATATTCATCCTTATAAATATCACTTGTTTGTGTGTTACCACTAGCTACGGCTTCATGCATTTCTTCACTAAATACATAATCTTGCTGATGATTGTCGGTATTACTTAGAGCGACGATATGTTCCTTACCATTTGCTTTAGAAAGGATATAGGCGTTTTCAACATCATATTTTTTAACCGTTGCATTCAATTGATCTAAAAGCTTTTTGTATTTGTCAGGGCTACCATTATCCGCTGCTTTTACATCATTTTTCTCAATATCTTCAAAAATCGTTGTCGATGTAATCTCTAAAGTAGATTCAAATTGTTTAATAACAAAGTTGTCAATAATGCGGTAAGAAACGGCAAATAACACAATACTAAAGAGCAAGGAAATAATCGCTATTGGAATGGTGAAACTGGCAATATATTTGTAGAGTAAAGAACTCTTAAATTTAGTGACGATACGCAAGGTGGGACGCCTCCAGTACTTTAAGCTTTTGCTGTAAGAATTGAATCATATCAGGAATATGCGCTGTCTCAGTATAAGGTGAAATTGAGAAGAATTTTGCCGCTGCAACTGGAACATGTTGTGTTGTATCACTTGTATGAACGGTGCAAACTCGTGTTGTGTCACCAAAGAATACTTCGTCTCGACCTTCTCCAATAATTTCAAAGAATGAAGCGTTGATGCCATTAATATGTTCAATTTGATCTTGTGTATAATGACCAGCTTGTTCAGCTTGCCAATTCAGCCCGTCTGGATACAAACGGAAAGCTGTTACAGGACCGATATTCATTTCATTCACCACTTGTAACATTGGTGTTTTATCAGATAATTGAGCACGGAATGCTAAATTCACACGTACATAATTAGCTAATAGTTGTTGATAGCCTTCCTTACCAAATGCCTGCAATGCAGCAAAAATAGCAATGGAGCTACCCATACGAGAGCATTCTAATGTATAGCCAGTATGATAAGAGCCATAACCACGATTGCCTACATATGGCGTATCAAAGTCCTCAATATCTAGTAGCTGTAAACTTTTACCTTCCTTAATCAAGAATAGACTAGTTAAATAAGGTGTTTGGCCAAGCTTTTGGAAATCAAAGCATAGGCTATCCGCAATGGCTAGATGTTGCATACGTTCATGGATTTGTGCTAATCCCTGTAAAACCTCTGACTCGAATTGGAGTGGGTTTTTATTAAAATCATAATCATTGAAGAAGGCATAAAAACCACCTAAAGCCGAATCAGCATGAATATGTACTGGTTGTAAGTTGTATTTCTTCTCAAGGGTTGTTGTGACTTCTTTGATGGCTTGGACATCATCAATACCAAATTGATCAGTAGCACCTGTTGTCGCTACTACATAGACAGGAATACCGCCATTTTCGATGACGTCTGTCATACGTGCACGTAAGTCTTCTACATCCATCGAATGATCTTTACCTGCTTTTACACGCACTAAATGTTTACTGCCGATACCCACGGCTTCTACTGATTTTAAAAGACTGTAATGGGCATTCTCTGAAGCAAAGCAATATAAATTAGTAGGAACACCATCTTCTTTTGCTTGAGGGAATTGTTTTGCAATGGCAAGACGAAGTCCACTAAAAACAGCACCTTGTCCACCCCATGTAGTATAGCCAAAACTTTTCGTATAATCATAGCCTACTAATTTAGACATCATTGCTACTACTTTAACCTCACACTCAGCAGCAGCAGGACCATAAACATCCCATAAATTATTGCCATTCAATAGCGCATTTGTAAACTGTCCTAACACTCCAGGAATACTTGCCATCGGTAAAACATTTGTTACAAAGTTACGTGTATGATAAGGGTGTCCTTGCATTAAATGTGTCAATTCTTTTACAACTTGATCTAGTCCGATCCCAGTTGTTGGCACTTGATGCTCTTGCATAAGCTCTTGATAAAAATTAGCAGATCGCTCTTTCATTGGACCAAGAGTTGTCTTATTTGGGTTCTTTAATTCATCTAATGAGGAAACAATTTTCTCTAATAGGGACAAAAAATTCTCTCTTTGTTGGATATTTCCATCTTCGCTCTGGAATAATTGTTGGATATTTTGCATATTCATCATCCTTTTGTAGTTCATATTTCCTCTATTTTTACTTTAATAAAAATAGGACATTATACTAAAGGTATAATAGCATATTTTAGCAGAGATGGTGATTATATTTTACTGAAAAAAATATTTATAGACATTTCTGAAAAATCTAAGTTTTATTGACAAATTCTAACTATGTTACTGTAGCTTGATTTTTAAAGAAATATCTTAAAATGAAAAAGGATGATGATATTATTATAAGAAAAACTTTAAGAGCTATTACTTTTTATCTATTTGACTAGTTAAAAGAAAAAATCTGCACAAAGGAAAGTGCAGATTTTAAGAATTTCGTTATAGTTTGTTTATTTTGTGGTTTCAAAATTATAGACATGCTGTGCTTGTTTTTGAATCATTACTTGGGGTGTTAATGTTAATAACTTATTTCTCAGGCTAATTAAAAAACGATTATTCATCTGAGCCATTTTGCCAATATTCCATGATTGCTTAGAGATAGTATTTACTTTTTCTTTTCGATGGGCATTGTAGTTGGCAAATGCTTGAGTGATATTTTCATACTTATTAAGATATTCTGCTAATATTCGTGCGTCTTCGATTGCTTGACATGCCCCTTGCCCCATGTTGGGTGTAACTGCATGCGCAGCATCCCCAATAAAAACGGTACGATGATGATAGAACTTATCCATTGGTACAATATCAAACACATCACGGTGGATCATTTGATGTTCATCCGTATTGTTTAATAAAGTTGGTATTGGAAAATGATATTCTTTAAAATGATTAAATAAATCAGTGGTAGTAAATTTTATATAATTAGCATCATTGGGCTTTGCATTGACAAGAGCATACCAATAGACTTGATCATTTGGTAATGGAACTATCCCAAATCGCCCCTGGGAGCCCCATGTTTCGAAAAATGATTCCTTAATATTGGGCATTCCTTTTGTAGCCATTACGCCACGCCAGCATGTGTAACCAGCATAGCGATACGAACTATTGGGAAATAGTTGCTTGCGAATAGGGGAATGAATCCCATCAGCAGCAATTAAAATGTCGCCAGTCACAATACTATTGTCTTCGAATGTCACCTGTACGCCTTGCGAATCCTGTATGGCATGTGAAAAATTTTTGCCCCAATTAACAGTGTTTGGCCTTAATGCTGACAATAGAATATTATGTAAATCCTTTCTGTGGATGGAATACATGTATTGATAACTAGAAGGAATCGTAAGTTTATTAAGCATCTTTCCTTGCTCTGAAAGGATATGGAAGCCATCACTAGGTTTGCCTCTTTCCTTAATTGTTTGAGCTATCCCGAATGGCTCTAGAGCTTTTAAAGCGTTTGGTGCAATGATAATACCAGCTCCTGCAACAGTTGGTTTTGAAGCCCTTTCATAAACTGATACATCCATGTCCATTTTCTGCAGAGCTACAGCTACACTTAAACCTGCTATTCCACTGCCTACTACAATAATTTTTTTACGCATTCTTATCCTCCATTCTTTTAAATTATTTACTAATGCCTTTCCAAACAATGTCTAAATGTTTTTCAAACAAAGCTTCTATATCTTTTTCTTCACTGTGCTGTAAAGACCAAGATAATAATGTGTGGAAATATGTGCTGATGATGGAAGAGGCGATAATAGGTGTTTCGTGCTCACTTTGTAAAGTGCCATTTATTTTTGCTTGTTCAACAATGCTTTCTATACTTTTTTGTAACTTTTGAATACTGTTGTATTCGTTTTCAACTAAATAGGAGGATTTCATAATTTCCATAACAACTAGCTTCATTAACTCACTATGCTCTGTAAGCCTTTTCAATAAATCACCCAATAACACTAAAATGAGCTCTTTAGGGTTTTCTATATAGTGATAATGATTTAATTGTTTTGTTAATTTTTCTAATTGTGATGTACCTAAATAAAGTAAAATGTCATCTTTCCTTGAAAAATAATTGAAAAAAGTACCTTTAGCAATGCCACATACCGAAACAATTTCCTGAACGGTTACAGCCTCATAACCTTTTTCCTTAAATAATTGAATAGCCTGTAGAAAAATTTGCTCTTTTAACTCTTTTTTACGCTCTGCTCTTAGCATTTCTGAAACGGGCTCCTTTATAAAAAAATGACCAAAGTCAAAATATGACCATGGTCAATATAATATTAAATATTACTTTTTGCAATAATATGTCTAGCTTATTCATAAAGTTTTCAAAAACATGAAACAATCTCATGACGCTTTAAATTTGAACAGGTCATCTATCGTGACAAATGTATAGCCCTCATCCGTAAGGGACTGAAGAATTCCTTCTATTGTCTGTAGTTCGTTGTCAGTTTGATCATACATAGGGTGCAATAAAATAATGGAGCCTGGTTGAATGTTTTCCTTTACATAATTTATTTTATCCTCTGTCTTTGTAAAGAACGTGTCAGGCTCTAAGTTCCATGTAATGGTCTCACGTTGATGTTTATTTAAGTAATAGGGAAAGCCGATTAACTTTTTACCATATGGTGGTCTTACTACGGGTGTTTCTTGATAGCCGATATTGGCAATAAGGGCATCTGTTTTTTCTATTTCATTTTTAATAAAGGAGGGGCTTTTTAATACCATACGTTTATGAGAATACGTATGATTACCAATCTGGTGTCCTGCTTCCACTATTTTTTTAGCCTCTTCTGGATGTTCTTCGATATCCTGTCCAATTAGAAAAAAAGTGGCTTTTACTTCGTAGTCCTCTAATAACGACAGAATAGAGCCAGTTTTGTCAGTTGGTCCGTCATCAAATGTCAATGCAATGACCTTTTCTTGAGTTTCAACCCGAGAGGTAATAGGACCAAATAATTGATAGTCACGTGCATTCATTAATTTATAAGCTGAAAATGCTAATGCAAAGATCAAAATAAATCCGATTCCACTATAAGCTAGTTTCCTTTTCATTCACTGTGTCCTCCCTTTCACCCTAAAGATGTATGGTTTTAATGTATGTTATCTGAAAAACAATATCAATGTTGTTACGTATTGAACCTCATTAGCTGTTTGAATACCAAAAAAATACCCATACTACAATCGAGGTGAGAACATGTATAAATTATTATCACATAACGATTTAGACGGAGTAGGGTGTGGGATTTTAGCCAAGCTTGCTTTTAACGATAAGGTGAAGATACGCTACAATTCCATTACAGCACTTGATCGCGAAATCGAATTCTTTTTGGAGAATGATCAACAGAAAACATTTTTGTTTATTACAGATCTTTCTCCAAATGAAGAGAATGAAAAAAGGATTCATGATTATTATCAGGCGACTGGGAATGTACAATTGTTGGACCATCATAAGACAGCACTCCATTTCAATCAATATGAATGGGGAAAAGTATTAATTGAGGATGAGCAAGGCTTTTTAACGTCAGCTACATCTTTATATTATCAATACCTGGTTATCCATGGACTATTAGAAAAAACAGAAGCCGTTTCTGAATTTGTAGAGTTAGTAAGACAATACGATACATGGGAATGGGAAAAGAACGGCAATTTACAAGCGCAAAGATTAAATGCACTCTTTTTTCTAGTCTCTATTGAAGAATTTGAAGAGAAAATGCTTGAGCGTTTAAAAACAAGTGATCACTTTGACTTCGATGATTTTGAAAAGAAAATTTTAAGCATGGAAGAAGAAAAAACAGAGCGTTACATTCGGCGTAAGAAACGGGAGCTTATTCAAACTACTTTGGGAGAATACTATGCTGGGGTTGTCTATGCAGAATCCTATCTTTCTGAACTTGGTAATGAATTGGGAAAGGAAAATCCGCATCTTGATTATATTGCGATGATTAATATGGGCAGTAAAAAGATATCCTTTCGAACAATCCATGATCATATTGATGTGTCAGCTATTGCTGCCAAATATGGTGGAGGTGGACATCAAAAGGCTGCTGGCTGCTCATTAACAGAGGAAGCTTACAAGCAGTATGTAGTGGCAACATTCCATATAGAGCCTATTCCAGAGGATGCAAAAAGAAATCGTTACAATGTAAAAGGGTCTACGTTTGGAACTTTCTATAAAAATCAGCAAGATGAAATGTTTATGCTCTATTCAAACGATGAGGTTGATTGGATAATTGAAAAAAATAACATGCTACTGACACAATCCTTTGCGAGCTTTAATGAAGCGGAGTGGTTTTTAAAGCGAAATAAACAAGCATGGCTAGTAAGAGATGATCTCTTTGTGGACTATTTAATGCGTGAAGTCAATAAAGGTCGTCATCTACATAAAGGGATGTAATATCCTTTTATACATAAATGAATCTTCAACATAGAAGGTTATATAATGCATGATTGAGCACTACAATGAATCATAATGATTTTTATAAAAATGAGGTGTACGGTTGTCCAATGATATGATTCGAGTTGTGGATTTGGATAAGGAAAATCGGAGAAGTAAGAAGTGGCTTATTGTTGTGATCCTTTTATTAATGATTGCTAGTGGATCGACGCTGTATTTGTGGTGGGATCAGGATGTGAATTTTGAAGCCTATAAAACGGATGTAGGGAAAACAGCTAGCAATAGCTTAGGACGGTTAACATTAAATGAAGTGATTATAGATGACAATCAAATTTTACTGAATGCAACTTTCGAACCTGGAAAAGAGTTTAAGCCAGACCATCAAGTATTTTTCTTTCCGCAAATTCTTGTCAATGGGCAAGATTATATGGTTCGTAATGGAGGACAGTCCATAGCAAAGTCTGCCAACGTCTATACGATATACAATAGTATTAAAATGGATGATTTTCCGGCTGATGAACAATTAGAATTAGTTATTCGTTATAAAGATTGGAATGTTGAAACACCAATTGAGAAGCCGTGGGAATTTCAGGTAGATGCTTCACAAGAGCAATTACAACAAGATCGTGAAATCTTTTCCATTGATAAAAAAGTGAAGCATATTGATCAGCAGGAAATAACCATTGACAAAGTTGTCTCCACACCTATTTCTACAACGATTTATTTTCATGCTGAGGAAAGTGTTGTCAATGATGCGCTACACTTTAAAATCCAATCAAAATCTGGACAATCGTGGGCTTTTGCAACACCCTATCCATTAAATAAAGAGGGTACTAGGTGGGGAAGTCGTGTAGATGCACTCTATCTAACAGAAAAAAATTATACTTTAATTCCAATCAATAAAGAGGGCAGTAAAATAGGTGCAGCAATTAAAATAAAGAAAGATGAATAATGAAGTAAATTTTACAAACTCTTAACCTAAAAAAAATAGCTTTCCGTGTAAAATGAAATAAAAGATATGGAAAGTAGTTGAGAGTTTGCGAAGGTTTTGGGAGATTTTTGTTGTTGCATTAAAATTGGGCTGTACCTCGTTCGGAGGCCCAACCGCTCATCTAGGTTATTTTCAACAGGAATATGTACAGAAACGTAAATGGCTTTCTGCACATGATTATGGTCAACTTGTTATGTTAAGTCAATTTTTGCCCGGTCCTGCATCTAGTCAGGTGGGGATGGGAATTGGTTTACTTAGAGGAGGAGTGTTAGGAAGCTTTCTATCATTTCTTGGTTTTACCTTACCATCCGTTCTGATACTTATACTTTTTGCCTATTTCTCCAAGTATACCGAGTTTAAGATGGATTGGATTCATGGTTTGAAGTTAGTAGCAGTGGCGATTGTCGCCCATGCTATTTTTGATATGAGCAAAAAGCTACTCTCGACAAAATGGCATTGGTTGATTGCTTTATTGACATTGATAACAGTTTTGACATGGGTACATCCATTTGCACAAATCGCAGCAATATTGATCGCTGCTTGTTTAGGCTTTCAACTTCTAAAAAAAAGTGACGAGGGTAATACCTCAAAATTAGTTCATATACCCATTTCAAAAACCACGGGCGTTGTTTTACTAGTACTTTTTTTCGTGCTACTCCTAGGTTTACCTCTATTAGCCGGTTTATGGCATTATGAGTGGATTTCTATGATAGAGAAGTTTTATCTTGCAGGTGCCTTAGTATTTGGTGGCGGACACGTTGTTTTACCTTTACTGGAAACACAATTTGTTCAAAGTGGTCAAATAAGTACCTCAGATTTTTTAGCTGGCTACGGTATGACACAGGCAGTTCCAGGACCTTTATTTACATTTGCTGCATATATCGGTATGGTCATTGCTGGCGTTCCGGGAGCTATTATTGCTACTTTCGCAATATTTTTACCAGCGTTTTTGCTAGTGGTTGGAGCGCTACCATTTTGGATTAGCCTAAGTCGAATTGCACGACTTAGAGGTGCGATGGCAGGCGCCAATGCGGCAGTCGTTGGCATTCTAGCCGCCGCTTTTGTACATCCCATTGTGACACAAACCATCATCAGCACGTTAGATATTTTCATAGTAGCTGTCTTTTTATGGTGTTTAATTCGATGGAAAATACAGCCTTATTTATTGGTGCTGTTAGGAATTGCTGTGGGCGTCATTTTTTATACATGAAAAATCTGCACTTTCGATTGTTAGATTCTAACTAATAATCGGAGGTGCAGTTTGTTTTGTCATTACAGAATCAATATTCATTAAAAGTACCTGTGAGGTTTCATAGCGTTCCTTCTATCGATTCGTTATAATGTAGAAATGGAAAAGACTTAACGCGAAAGAAGGGATTGCTATGGCACGAGGTGTTTACATTCATATTCCTTTCTGTCATCAAATCTGTAATTATTGTGATTTCAATAAGTTTTATTTTAAAAATCAACCAGTGGATGAATATATAGAAGCACTTGGAAAAGAAATGGCCATGACAACCGAAAAACATCCTGAAACATTCCGTAACATCGAGACGATTTTTCTTGGTGGCGGAACACCGACAGCTTTATCTCCTGAGCAATTGGACAAACTACTAACGTCTATTCATACGTATATTCCAATGAATAGTGTGACAGAATTTACATCAGAGGCAAATCCAGATGAATTGTCTGCAGCCAAATTGCAGGTGTTGTTCGACGGTGGTGTTAATCGTTTAAGCATGGGTGTACAATCTTTTGACCAGGGATTGCTACAGAAGATTGGACGCACTCATAGTAATGATCATGTCTATGAAACAATTGCCCTGGCTAGAAAAATTGGCTTCCGTAATATCAGCATTGATTTAATGTATGGTTTACCTGGGCAAACGATGGCGCAATGGAAGGATTCATTAGCCAAAGCTTTTACTCTTGATTTGCCACATTTCTCTGCCTATTCTCTTATTGTGGAACCCAAAACGATTTTTTATAATCAGTACGCTAAAGGGAAACTGTATTTACCGACAGAAGATTTAGAAGCGGATATGTATGATGTGCTGATGCAACAAATGGCCTTACATGGGCTTCAACAATACGAAATCAGTAATTTTGCAAAGCCAGGATATCATTCAGAGCATAACAAGATTTATTGGGATAATGATGAATATGCGGGGTTTGGCGCAGGAGCTCATGGGTATTTAGCAGGTATACGCTATTCTAATCACGGTCCATTAAAAAAGTATATGGAAGCTGTTGAGGCAAATGAGCTACCAATTGTCCACGCACATGAAGTATCACAAGTGGAAAAAAGAGAAGAACAAATGTTTTTAGGGCTAAGAAAAACAGAGGGTGTTATGCACTCTATATATGAAGAGAAATTTAAAACACCTATGACTGCGCATTATGATGTTGTAATAAAAGATCTAGTGTCAAAGGGGCTTTTAGAACAGGATGAGCTTGGTGTTCGCCTGACAAGAAAAGGGCGTTTTGTGGGCAATGAAGTATTTCAACAATTTTTGCTAGAAGATTGAGCGATATCGTTGACATAAAATGTGGGATTTGATAACTTAATAATAGTATTAGCACTCCTCTTAGTTGAGTGCTAACAGAGGTGATAATCATGCTAACAAATCGGCAGTTACAGATATTGCAAGTCATTGTAGACGACTTTATTGTGTCTGCGCAGCCGGTAGGTTCTCGCCAAATCTCCAAAAAACAAGGGATTACATTTAGTCCAGCCACTATTCGAAACGAAATGGCGGATTTAGAGGAATTAGGCTTTTTAGAAAAAACGCATACCTCCTCTGGTCGAGTGCCTTCGGAAAAGGGTTACAGATTTTATGTAGATCATTTGTTGAGTCCTCAAGGTATTAATTCCAAGGACATTCAACAAATTCAATCAATTTTTAATGATCGACTAGTAGAAGTAGAGCATATTATCCGAAAGTCAGCCAACATTTTATCAGAGCTGACATCGTATACTTCCATACTTTTAGGACCTGATGTCCAAAGGCATCGTGTTAAACGGTTTTCAATTGTCCCTCTTTCTAGCGACACAGCAGTAGCGATTATCGTGACGAATAATGGGCATGTAGAAAACCGCATGTTCAATCTACCACCTGAATTTACCGCTTCTGATTTAGAGAAAATGGTAAATATCTTAAATGATCGCCTTATTGGAGTTTCATTAGAAGATCTCCATAAAAGCCTTGAGGCTGAAGTGCTAGCAGTGTTACAGCAACATGTTCGATCAGCGGATGATTTTATTCGCGCACTTATCACAGCAACAATGCATAATTCAGAAAGTAAAATTTTCTATGGTGGAAAAACGAATATGTTCAACCAACCAGAATTCCATGACTTAAATAAAGTCCGGATGATTTTGGACTTAATGGAGACGACTAGCCAAGTGCAGTCACTTTTCCATCCGAATGAATCAGGTATTCATATTCGGATAGGCTCAGAAAATAAACAACTAGAAATGGAAAATTGCAGTGTCATTACCACTACCTATTCTATTGGTGATGATCAACAGGGAGCCATTGCTATTATTGGCCCTACACGTATGGATTATAAGCGTGTTGTGGCTTTATTAGACGTAATGCGCTTGGATTTAACACAAGCCTTTATGAAGAATCGTAGTGAATGATAATGAGGAGGATTCAAGTGACGGAAACAACGGAAAACAAAGATTTAGTACAAGAAGATGTACAAGCTGAAACGACAACTGAGGAAGTAGAGCAAACAGAAGTTCAGGAAGAAGTAGAGTTATCAATTGAAGAACAGTATGAGGCTAAGCTGGCTGAACTACAAGCAAAGCTGGCTGACGAAGAAAATCGTCACCTACGTTTACGTGCTGACTTCGATAATATGCGTCGTCGTAATCAGTTAGACCGTGAGGCAGCTGAAAAGTATCGCGCCCAAAGCTTACTATCTGATCTATTACCAGTCCTTGATAATTTTGAACGTGCTTTACAAGTAGAGACAACTTCTGAAGAGACTGCATCGATCATTAAAGGAATTGAAATGGTGTATCGCTCTTTAATTGAAGCAACAGAAAAAGAAGGTCTGCAAGTGATTAAAGCTGAAGGTGAGCAATTTGATCCAACGATTCACCAAGCTGTTATGCAAGAACAAGATAGTGAAAAAGAAACGGGTATCGTCTTACGCGAACTACAAAAAGGGTATATCTTAAAGGATCGTGTATTACGCCCAACAATGGTATCTGTGAACGAATAGTCTTTGCACTATTTAGTCAATTAAAATTAGTTAGAAAACGCATCCCTTGCGTTGACATAATAGGAGGAAATTTTAATGAGCAAAATTATTGGTATTGACTTAGGAACAACAAACTCTTGCGTTTCTGTACTTGAAGGTGGAGAACCAAAAGTAATTCCAAACCCAGAAGGAAACCGTACAACGCCATCTGTTGTTGCCTTTAAAAATGGTGAACGTCAAGTTGGTGAAGTGGCGAAACGTCAATCAGTAACAAATCCTAACACAATCATTTCTATTAAATCAAAAATGGGTACGGCTGAAAAAGTAACAGTAGAAGATAAAGACTACACGCCACAAGAAGTATCTGCAATGATTCTTCAATATTTAAAAGGCTATGCTGAAGACTACTTAGGGGAAAAAGTGACAAAAGCAGTTATTACAGTTCCTGCTTACTTTAACGATGCACAGCGTCAAGCAACTAAAGATGCTGGTAAAATCGCAGGTCTAGAAGTAGAGCGTATCATCAACGAACCAACTGCTGCAGCTCTTGCTTATGGATTAGATAAACAAGATCAAGATCAAAAAGTATTAGTATTTGACCTTGGAGGCGGTACGTTTGACGTGTCTATCCTTGAGTTAGGTGACGGTGTCTTTGAAGTACTAGCTACAGCTGGTGATAACAAACTAGGTGGAGATGATTTCGATGACGCAATTATCGAATATCTAGTAGCTGAATTCAAAAAAGAAAATGGCATTGACTTATCAAAAGATAAAATGGCGATGCAACGTTTAAAAGATGCAGCTGAAAAAGCGAAAAAAGATTTATCTGGTGTAACATCAACTCAAATCTCTCTACCATTCATTACAGCTGGAGAAGCAGGTCCATTACACTTAGAAATTTCTTTAACGCGTGCGAAATTTGACGAAATTACTTTACCATTAGTAAATCGTACAGTAGGACCAGTGCGTCAAGCATTATCTGATGCAGGTCTGTCAACTTCTGAAATTGACCAAGTTATTTTAGTGGGTGGTTCTACACGTATTCCAGCAGTACAAGAAGCAGTACGTAAAGAAACAGGGAAAGAGCCTCACCGTGGTGTTAACCCTGACGAAGTTGTTGCAATGGGTGCTGCAGTACAAGGTGGCGTATTAACAGGTGATGTGAAAGACGTTGTATTACTTGACGTAACACCTCTTTCACTTGGTATTGAAACAATGGGTGGCGTGTTCACAAAATTAATCGACCGTAACACAACTATTCCTACTTCAAAATCTCAAGTTTTCTCTACAGCAGCTGATAACCAACCAGCAGTAGATATTCATGTTCTACAAGGTGAGCGTTCAATGGCAGCTGACAATAAAACATTAGGTCGCTTCCAATTAGCAGATATTCCACCAGCACCTCGTGGTGTACCTCAAATCGAAGTAACATTCGATATTGATAAAAACGGTATCGTATCTGTAAAAGCAAAAGATCTTGGTACGAACAAAGAGCAAACAATTGTGATTCAATCTGATTCTGGTTTATCCGAGGAAGAAATTGAACGCATGGTAAAAGACGCTGAAGCTAATGCTGAAGCAGATGCTAAACGTAAAGAAGAAGCAGATCTTCGTAACGAAGCAGACCAATTAGTATTCCAAGTGGATAAAACAATTGCTGACCTTGGTGAGCAAATTACAGAAGACGAGAAAAAATCTGTGGAAGATGCTCGTGATGAATTGAAAAAAGCGCTTGAAGCTGGTGAATTAGAAGGTATTAAAGCAGCTAAAGAAAAACTAGAAGGCGTATTACAGCCACTAGTGATGAAAGTTTACGAACAAGCGGCAGCAGCTGCTCAAGCAGCTCAAGGTGGCGATGCAGGTGCAGACACTGGTGCTGGTAAAAAAGATGACGGTGTTGTAGACGCTGAATTCGAAGAAGTAAAAGATGATAAATAAGAAGTAACACAGTAAAGTGAAAAAGCCAAAGACCGCTTGCGGCTTTGGCTTTTGTCATGATGTGAGGTCACTTCACGTAAATGCACCATTTATGGGATAGTTGCATACGTTAGCTGCTAGGAAGTGAGTATCTTCATTTTTGGAACTTATAGAACCTTTAATCGAAAAAATGAGGCAGTTTTTTCAACTGCATGTTACAATAGATTTTATGCAAACAGAGCGGAGTGTGAATCATGGAGAAACGCGATTATTACGAGGTGCTTGGTTTAACAAAATCGGCTACAAAAGATGAGATTAAAAAAGCATACCGTAAATTATCAAAACAATATCACCCTGACCTTAATAAAGAGCCAGGTGCAGATGAAAAATTCAAAGAAATCGCTGAAGCATATGAAGTATTAAGTGACGACCAGAAAAAAGCACGCTACGACCAATTTGGTCATGAGGATCCGAATGCTGGTTTTGGTGGTGGCTTTGGAGGGGGCGGCTTTGGCGGCTTCGAGGATATTTTCAGTTCATTCTTTGGCGGAGGTGGTCGCCGTCAAGATCCAAATGCTCCACGTAAAGGGGATGATCTGCAATATCGTATGAACATCCAATTTGAGGAAGCAATTTTTGGAAAAGAAACAGAAATAGAAATCCCGAAAGATGAAACGTGTGAAACATGTCACGGTTCAGGAGCAAAACCAGGCACGCAACCAGAAACATGTTCGACATGTAAAGGTGCAGGTCAAATCAATCAAGCAGTGGATACACCATTTGGTCGTATGATGAATCGTCGTACATGCTCAACATGTCATGGAACAGGTAAAATTATTAAAGAAAAATGTACGACTTGTCGTGGAGAAGGAAAAGTCCAAAAACGTAAGAAAATTAAAGTGACGATTCCAGCAGGTGTGGATGATGGACAACAAATTCGTGTATCTGGTCAAGGTGAACCAGGTATAAACGGTGGACCTGCAGGGGATTTATATATTATGTTCCGCGTTCAAGGTCACAAGGATTTCGAACGAGATGGAGACGATATTTACTTCGAGTTGAAATTAACATTCCCTCAAGCAGCACTTGGGGATGAAATTGAAGTACCAACAGTCCATGGGAAAGTAAAATTACGTATTCCAGCTGGAACACAGTCAGGTGCTCAATTCCGTCTAAAAGATAAAGGTGTTAAAAATGTTCATGGTTATGGTATGGGTAATCAATATGTGACAGTAAAAGTTATGACACCAGAAAAATTAACGGAAAGACAAAAACAATTACTACGAGAATTTGCCGAAATTAGTGGCGATATCCCTGAAGAACAAGGTAGTTCACTATTTGATAAAATTAAGAAAAAATTCCAAGGTGAATAATTAGAGGAGCTGAAGAGCTACGTGAAGTGGTCAGAATTATCCATTCATACAAAAAATGATGCGGTAGAAGCAATTTCGAATATTTTGCATGAAGCAGGTGCAAGTGGTGTTGTCATCGAAGATTCTGCAGAGTTTGCGAAGCCACGTGAAGATCAATATGGTGAAATTTATGCGCTAAATGAAGATGATTTTCCGAAAGATGGCGTGATTGTTAAAGCTTATTTATCAGAGTCTAGTTTTTTAAATGAAACAGTCGAAGAAATAAAAGCAGCTATCACAAATTTAACGAACTTTAACATTGATATCGGTGAAAACGTGGTATCCATTGTGGAAGTCAATGAAGAAGATTGGGCAACTGCCTGGAAGCAATACTACCATCCTGTTAAGATTTCTGAACGCTTTACTATCGTACCGACATGGGAGGAATATACACCTGTTTCAACAGATGAACTAATTATTGAATTAGACCCTGGTATGGCATTTGGTACAGGTACCCACCCAACAACGGTAATGTGTTTACAAGGACTTGAAAAGGTCATTAAAGAAGGGGATACAGTTGTTGATATCGGTACAGGATCGGGTGTATTGTCTATTGGTGCAGCATTACTTGGTGCCAAAAGTGTGCATGCGCTTGATTTAGATGAGGTTGCTGTACGTTCAGCGCGAGAAAATGTAGCATTAAATAAAGTGGAAGATAAGGTGGCAGTGTTCCATGGTAACTTATTGGATACTGTAAAAGAACCAGCAGATGTAGTAGTCGCTAATATTTTGGCTGAAATCATCATGTCCTTCACAGATGACGCTTATACAATTGTAAAACCAGGTGGATTATATGTCACTTCGGGCATCATCGGTGCAAAACGAGATGATGTGAAAGTAGCACTAGAAGCTTCAGGCTTTGTGATTGAAGAAGTATTATTAATGGAAGATTGGGTAGCCATTATTGCCCGTCGTCCACTATAACATGACTGAGGAAGCGCCAAATCGTGAGCCGTGTGCTTGTGATTTGGCGTTTTCCTTTTTTGCTAGAAAGGACTGTGTGACATGCAACGTTACTTTATTGAGACAGCTATCGAAAATGCACGTATAAGTGGAGAAGATGCACGGCATATTGAACGAGTGATGCGTATGAAGCAAGGCGACAACATTGTAGTTGTTGCACAAAACACTGCGTATATATGCACAATTGAAGGATTTGAAGGGGATGAGGTTGTCATTGAAGCGACTGGACAAACAATCCCTTCCCCAGAGTTATCCATTCAAGTAACAGTAGCATGTGGTTTACCGAAGGGTGATAAGCTGGAGCTTATTACCCAAAAAGCCACAGAGCTAGGAATGTTTGCTTTATTACCCTTTGAAGCAGAGCGCTCCATTGTGAAATGGGACAAGAAAAAAGGAGCAAAAAAGCAAGAAAGATTACAGAAAATTGCTAAGGAAGCTGCGGAACAAGCTCACCGTACGCATATTCCAACAGTTTTTGAACCCATATCATTTAAACAGCTAGTACAACAAATAGATCAATTCGATGCCGTTTTTATTGCTGATGAAGAGGATGCAAAGGCTGAAAAGCGGACAAGATTTGCGGAGAAGCTCAAAAACGTGTATGATAAGAAATCGAAATCAATGCTTATTATCTTTGGTCCTGAGGGGGGCATTTCTCGTCAAGAATCAGAAGCGCTATTACAAGCAGGCGCTCAAACGATGTCATTAGGACCGAGAATTTTACGAGCAGAAACAGCGCCATTATACGCACTGTCTGCCATATCCTATGAATTTGAATAACAGCTATGTATAATTTACTATCAACATAACTTAGAGAAAGCCACTTAACATTATTAAGTGGTTTTTTTACGTAAATCATATTTGAAGGGGTTCTGCGTTAAATCCCTGCTTAAATGGAGTTTTAGCCCATTGTGTAAGATCAACCGTGAAAATCACAACCTCAAACATTCCAAATAAAATATGTAAAAGAACAAGTTCAATGTCCATACATAGATTTAATTGCGACATACGCTAGCGATAGGAGAGCTCACTAATACTATATTGAAATGAGGGAATTTTTTGAGTGAACAATTTAATCAGATTCAACCTTGTCCAGTAACATCAACTGAACAAATACCCTTAACGAATGAGATTACACCACTAGTTACTACACCACTTACGACGCCAACTATTAAAATTCCAGTTGTACTGGCAGAACCAACACTGCAAATCGTTGTCGAGTCGGACATTACACTTAGTCCTGCAGCGACAGAGATTAAACGAGTGAAAAAGAATGTCTTTCTAAATCAAGTGAAATTGGTACCAGTTAGCTTTGCACGTATTGCTAATACTGATTTCTTTAGAGTAACACGAGCTAAATTATTTGTAGCAGGACATATTCGGAAAAATATCGAATATGCTTCATCATCATGTAATGGGGCACTTCAGGATAGAATTGCTGATGTTCCGTTTTCAGGTTTTACAGATCTTATATTTCCGCAAACAGCAGGAGGCCCTACACCAATTTTAGGCATTTCTGAGTTTGCCGAAGCGAACTTCCTTAACGAAAGAACACAAATGGATGCTCGATTAGATAAGGCTTTCTTCCAAAATCTCGTTAAATACAATGAACAACCATTTGGTGAATTAGTAGCAGCCAATTTCTTTGAACTTGATTTTTCACCGATTATGGCAGCTCCTGAAGAAGCATTCAGCACATTACGTGAAAAAATTGTATTAGAACTTACTGTAAAAGTATTGCAAGTTCAACAAATCCGTTTGGGCGCTGGAAGTAGTGTAGTAACACCTGTTCTACCAGGGCTTACTCCACCAGCAACACCAATTGTTCCTGATATTATTCCGCCTACTGAGCCTTGTTAATTTTTTTATGTAGTGGAGTAAAAATGGTAACAATAATACTGATATAAAATCAAATATGTTGTTGGGCAGTTGAAAGTTCACTTTTACTCGAACTTTTAACTGCTTTTTTTTGGCAAGATAAGGACATGCGCCTTCCAATTGTATCTCATAGTGGGACTGTGACAAAAGTAAAAATATTGCATAATATGGATTGTAATTAGTATTGTAGATTTTCAATTGTCCTAACATAATCGCATCAGAAGAATTAGCTAATGGATTAAAAATTGATTGTTATGCTTTTTTTGTCAAATCATTATTTGGGAGTGAATGAATGGCAACTCCATGGATTAATTTTAGAGAGATGAAAAAAATATCCTCTAAACAAAATAAATACACTGAGTGGAGGTATCAAACTAAAATAGATGACGAATCTCCATTTGAACAGACTTTTAATGGAAATAATAATCTGCTTGATGAAATAGAAGATAAACCAATTACAGAGGAATCAACTTTAACAGACCATATAATCTCTAATGAAGAGCTCCCCGAACCTATGGAGCCGATTATTGAGGAAGAAAACGAACATCACCCAAATTTTGAGAATTTCAGGGAGGATGCTAGCTTAGCAGAGCTATTAGCATCTAATGAAGATCTACCTATATCTAAAGAAACAAATGTTGAGCAAGAAAACGAACATCCTCTAGATATCGATGAGAGTCACACAAAAGTGACCTTAATAGAGCAATTAGCGTCCATACCCATACCTATAGAAGCGAATGTTAAGGAGAACGAAGAAAATTTCCGACATATGGATGAGAACCATGTAGAGGAATTAACTTTAGACCAGATAGCATGCAATCAAAGTGTACCCAGTCCAACAAAGGTAGAAATTGACCATCTACTAGATAGTGATGAGAACTCCCTTGAAGAACAAAATTCAACAGCCCAATCAGACAATAATCCAAAATCTTTCAATAGAGCTCTGTCAGAGGCTGAAAATAATATGCATTTGGATGATATAGCAGAAAAGGAGAAAAACAATCCTCCAAATCGTAATAAAGAGATTGCAAAGTCTTTACAAGGAGAAGTATGCACCATTATCCAAAAAAGTCCCTTTTCTACTTATGTAGAAATTAACGATTTTCTTCATGCTCCTATTTATGGTGAAAATGTTCAAAATACAATATTTGATTTTCTTGATTTAAATGATAACCTATCTCCCCAACTTCAGACGAAGCTACTCCAAACGATTTCGATTTACCCTGAACAACCAGATTGTCGTTTGGTTAGCTCCAACATTAATCAAATGATTTCTTTAATGAGAACGGATACTAATAAAAAAAATGGTAGTGAGCAGCATCCGTTTAAATCAGTAGTAGTTCCCTTACATAACTCACAAGCAATTAAAAAAGGAGAAATTAACTCCTCTGAGCCTTTTATACATATACGAGTTCCTGTTGTGCTAGGGGAATACAAAATAGAAATATGTATGGAGGAAAAAATTGCTTTTGATAAAGGAATTGAAGAGGTTAAAGAGATCACAAATGAGGTAGTACTATCCGATTGTAGATTTGTACCTATTCATAGATCCCAGTCATTGGGAAATGGAACAAGAACTGTATTAAAGGGGAATTTATTTATAGAAGGCTACATACAGCATAATATTGAGTATAGGGTATCTAATACGCAAAATAAGTCAGCCATTCATCCCAATCGATTGTGTCAAAATATAGTATTAGAATTAATTATCCAAATGTTACAAGTACAAAAAATTAAAGTACTGTTTGACTGGCAAGGTAATGGAGGGTTATAGAAATTTATCCCTTAATTCAAATAAAAAATAAAACTAATATATACGTCCATGTATAGATTTAAATGCTACATATTCTAGCGATAGGAGAGCTCTCTAATACTAAAAAAATGAAATGAGGGAATTTTTTGAGCGATCAATTAGAAAGCCAATTTCAACCTTGTCCTGTAACATCAACTGAACAAATTCCATTAACGAATGAGATTACACCAGTAGTCACTACACCAGTTACAACGCCAACTATCAAAGTTCCAGTTGTATTGGCAGAACCAACACTGCAAATCGTTGTCGAGTCGGATATTACACTTAGCCCTGCTGCTACAGAAATCAAACGAGTGAAAAAGAATGTCTTCCTAAATCAAGTGAAACTTGTACCAGTCAGCTTTGCACGTATTGGTGGCACTGATTTCTTTAGAGTAACACGAGCTAAATTATTTGTAGCAGGACATATTCGGAAAAATATAGAATATGCTTCATCAGCATGTAATGGGGCACTTCGAGATAGAATTGCTGACGTTCCGTTTTCTGGTTTTACAGATCTTATTTTCCCACAAACACCTGGAGGCGCAACACCAATCTTAGGCATTTCCGAGTTTGCTGAAGCGAACTTCCTTAACGAAAGAACACAAATGGATGCTCGATTAGATAAGGCTTTCTTCCAAAATCTTGTTAAATACAATGAACAACCATTTGGTGAATTAGTAGCTGCCAACTTCTTTGAACTTGATTTTTCACCGATTATGGCAGCTCCTGAAGGGACATTCAGCACATTACGTGAAAAAATTGTCTTAGAACTTACTGTAAAAGTATTGCAAGTTCAACAAATCCGCCTTGGTGCTGGCAGTAGCGTAATAACGCCTGTTCTTTTAGGACTTACACCTCCTCCTAGTCCTTGATAAATGCTAGTTTAGAGGACAGTAGAATATTATAATATATTAACAAAGCTGGTAGTACAGATGGATATTTTGTTTGTACTACTAATTTTCTTATAGGAGCTGTCAATCTTTAAAAGCATTTATCAATATTATGAAAAATCAAATACAAGTGAATGATTAGCTTCATTAAAAGGAAAAAGGGTTGCCATATAAAATGGGCAACCCTTTTTTCACTATTTATTTCACTGTTTCTAAAACGCGTACAAATTGTCCTTTTGAGTGAGGGTAGCCTGCTTGTGTAATTTTTACTTTTACAAGTTGTCCGATTAGACTTTCTGGACCCTCAAAAACTACTTTTAAGTAATTGTCTGTATAGCCTGTTAGAAGGCCTTCTTCTTCACTGTCATCATGCACAAATTCTTCAGGGATAACTTCTAGCACTTGATCTTCAAAACGAGAAGCATACTCTTTTGCTAGCTGATCGTTTAAAGAGATGAGTCGATGCACACGCTCATTTTTAATGTCTTCATCAATTTGATCTTCCATACGTGCAGCAGGGGTTCCTGTACGAGGAGAGAATGGGAAAACGTGCAGCTCAGAAAATTTATGATCGCGAATAAAGTTATATGTGTCCATAAACTCTTCCTCTGTCTCACCTGGAAAACCAACGATTACATCAGAAGTAACAGCTAAATCAGGTAAAGCCTCATGTAATTTTGTTAAACGTTCACCGAAGAACTCCATTGTATATTTACGACGCATACGTTTTAATACCGTATCAGAACCAGATTGAATAGGGATGTGTAAATGATTCACGACAATCTTTGATTCACGTAGTACTTCAATTACTTCATCTGTTAATTGACTAGCCTCAATAGATGAAATACGAAGACGCTTTAAGCCTGTTACATTGGCCTCTAAATCACGTAGTAATTGAGCAAGATTATAATCTTTTAAATCCTGACCATAGCCACCTGTATGAATACCAGTTAAGACAATTTCAAGATAACCAGCATCTACTAATTGCTGTGCTTGATGTAACACTTCTTGTGGGTCACGAGAACGCATTAAACCACGTGCCCATGGAATAATACAAAATGTACAGAAATTGTTACAGCCTTCTTGGATTTTTAACGAAGCACGTGTACGGTCTGTAAATGCTGGTACATCTAATTCTTCGTATACTCGGTTTTTCATAATATTACGTACAGCATTAATCGGTTGTCGTTCCGCACGATATTGTTCAATATAACCAAGTAATTTCGTACGATCTTGTGTTCCAACAACAATATCAACACCAGGGATTGCCATAATTTCTGCAGGGGATGTTTGTGCATAGCATCCCGTTACACAAATAACTGCATCCGGATTTTGGCGAATTGCTCGACGAATAACCTGACGTGATTTTTTATCTCCAGTATTCGTAACTGTGCATGTATTAATGACGTAAACGTCTGCTTGTTGATCAAATTCTGTTCGATCATAGCCTTCTTCTTTAAACAGCTGCCAAATTGCTTCTGTTTCGTAATGATTTACTTTACAACCTAGAGTATGAAAACTCACGATTTTTGATCGCTCGTTACTCATGATATATATCATCCTTTCAATTCACATTACCTTGTGTTTCCAAACATTTAATAAGTTTTTCGTTGTACATATTTTAGATACGTGATTTATGATAACATAATCCTTATAAAATCAGTACATATAAGATTTTTTTGTGAAATAATTAAGTTATCACTTTCTATATAATCTTTTGAGGACTTCAGATAAACATGACTCGTTCTGTAATGTTTATATTTGGGTGTTCATTATATAGAAAGAAATTAGACGCCATCGCAAAAAAATGATATGATTCGAAGAGGTACGTACATCTTATTTAATGAAGGAGCGTTCAACAATGGAAAAAAATTTTGCACGTATGATTGATCATACATTATTAAAGGCTGAGGCAACAAAAGAACAAATTGAAAAATTATGTGCTGAAGCTAAACAATTTAACTTTGCTTCTGTTTGTGTAAATCCAACTTGGGTAAAGCGAAGCAGTGAATTATTACAGGGTACAGACGTGTTAGTTTGTACGGTTATCGGCTTCCCACTTGGTGCCAATACACCAGCAGTCAAAGCATTTGAAGCAAAAGACGCCATTGCTAACGGTGCAAAAGAAGTAGATATGGTTATTAATATCGGTGCGTTAAAAGATAAAAACTATGACCTTGTACAAGCAGATATCGCAGCAGTGGTAGAAGCAGCTAAAGATAGCGCACTTGTAAAAGTCATTATTGAATCATGCTTACTAACAGACGAAGAAAAAGTGAAGGCATGTGAGTTAGCTGTAGCAGCGGGTGCTGACTATGTGAAAACATCTACAGGTTTTTCTACTGGTGGAGCAACAGCAGAGGATATCGCGCTTATGCGTAAAACTGTAGGTCCAGAACTTGGTGTAAAAGCATCAGGTGGTGTTCGTAGCTTAGAGGACATGAAAAAAATGGTAGAAGCAGGTGCGACTCGTATTGGGGCTAGCTCTGGTGTAGCTATTATGAATGGTTTAATTGCCGACTCCAACTATTAATATTATCTTTTTATAGAGCCATAAGCTCATGTGTACATTGACATGAGCTTATGGCTTCTTTGTGTTTAATCAGCATAATAATTTTCTATGCACATATACTCCACTGATGAATGTAAATACAGAAAGGAGGATGTCATGTTTACACAGTATAAGTCTTGGAGGCCCTATATTAGCCCCTTTGATCCTTGTAAGCCTATAGAAGTTAAGTATTATGCAACACCCCCACAACTATATATGGGTTTTCAACCACCTGGACTTCCACAATTTCCAACCGCAAGAGAAGCGCTAATGGCAGGAACACTATGGCCACAGTTGTTTAGCCCATACCCATTTCCCCTAAAAGGAGGGAGGAAGCATGACTAAAAAGATGCCGCCCGAATTTTATAAGCAATTAGAAGAAATACAAGCAATTGATTTCGTCATTGTTGAATTAAACCTCTATTTAGACACTCATCCACACGATTATGACGCCATTCAGCAATTTAATGAAAATACAGAGAAAAGTATGAAACTTAAAATTGATTTTGAGCAAAAATATGGACCACTCATGAATTTTGGGAGAAGTTATTCGAATTATCCTTTTAACTGGATTGATACACCATGGCCATGGCAAGTCTAAACAAAAGACTAGGAGGAAAAATCTTTGTGGTATTATGAAAAGAAACTCCAGTATCCGGTAAAAGTTAGTACATGTAACCCAATGCTTGCAAAGTTTTTAATTGAACAATATGGAGGAGCGGATGGGGAACTGGCAGCAGCTCTACGCTACATGAATCAGCGCTATACGATTCCTGACAAAGTAGTAGGGTTATTGACCGATATAGCAACAGAGGAATTTTCACATTTAGAAATGATTGCCACGATGATTTATAAGCTAACAAAAGATGCAACACCAGAAATGCTGAAAGAAGCTGGATTGGGTGATCATTATGTAAATCACGATCGGGCTCTATTTTATCAAAACGCCTCGGGGGTACCATTCACAGCAACCTATATTCAAGCAAAGGGTGACCCTATCGCGGATTTGTATGAGGATATAGCAGCCGAAGAAAAGGCACGTGCCACATATCAATGGATTATTGACTTATCAGATGATACGGATTTAAATGATAGCTTGAAGTTTTTACGTGAACGGGAAATTGTTCATTCTCAGCGCTTTAGAGAGGCTGTTGAAATTTTAAAAGATGATAGAGATCAAAAGAAAGTTTTCTAAGACAAAAATGGCAGGCTGTATCAAGGTGAACTTGACACAGCCTTTTTGCGGTTACTGAATATTTGAGAATAAGCTAAGATCTTTTCGATGACCAATCATTACTAATAAATCTTCCTTTTCAATAATTTGCTCAGGAGAAGGGGAGATAATAATTTCACCTTCGCGCACAATCGCAATTACACTGACGTTATATTTTGCGCGCAAGTCTAAATCCCGAAGGTTTTGTCCGGCCATTTTGGAAGGAATCATAATTTCTTCAATGCTGTATTCCTTTGATAATTCGATATAATTCAACATATTTGGGGATAGGAGTTGATTGGCTACACGTTCACCCATATCTCTTTCTGGGTAAATAATCCAATCAGCTCCTACTTTATCTAACACTTGCCCATGTCTTTTACCAAGTGCCTTTGCGATCACTTTTTTGATCCCTAGCTCTTTTAATAAAGAGACGGTTAAAATACTAGATTGCATATCATTACCGATCGCTACGATAACACAATCGAAGTTACCAATACCAATCGATTTTAAGGCTTTTTCTTCTGTTGTATCTGCAACCACAGCGTGAGTCACATAGGGTTCGGCATCCTCTACTCTTTCTTCATTTATGTCAATTCCTAATATTTCCTGTCCAGCTTCATGCAATCTGCGAGCGACGCTTGTTCCGAATCTACCTAAGCCAATCACAGCGTATTGTTTAATGGTCATAGCGTTCTGTCTTCCTCTCATTTGGTTATCCAATCATAATATTTCCTTTTGGGTGGCGGAAACTCTCTTTTTTTCTTCGTTTTGCAATGGCAAAAGCAATGGTTAATGGTCCTACTCTTCCTGCGAACATTGTAATAATCAGAAGAAGACGACCAGCAGGTGTTAGCTCTGGAGTTAGGCCCATAGAAAGACCAACAGTACCAAACGCAGAGGTAGCCTCAAATAAGTACATCATAAAGCTATGATGCTGTTCCGTGATACTGAGAATAATCGTCACGACTACAACAATTAATCCTCCACACATTGTAACCGTCAAAGCCTTTAAGATAGTTTCAGTAACAATTCTACGTTTAAAGAGAACGACATCTTCTTTTCCTCGAATTTGTGACCACATAGTAGCTACTAAAACAGCGAAGGTTGTGATTTTAATACCTCCAGCAGTCGACCCAGAGCCTGCCCCAATAAACATGAAAAGAATCATTAAAAATAATGTAGAATGCGTTAAGTCCCCAATAGCCAGTGTATTGGAGCCAGCAGTTCGTGGTGTAACTGCTTGGTAAAGGGAACCTAATACTTTACCCCATTCGGATAATGGTCCAAGAGTTTTTTGGTTGCCATACTCAAACAAAAATATCAAAATGGTTCCGCTAACAGTGAGCAAAAGTGTCGTTACTAAGACTATTTTTGAATGGACAGAAAGCCTTTTAGTTACACGATATTCATACAATTCATTCATCACAATAAAGCCTAATCCACCGATTGTAATAAGAGCACAGATGGTGAAAACAACAAAGGGGTCATCAACATAGGCAGTCATTCCGTTAAAGCCACCCATTAAATCGAAGCCCGCGTTGTTGAAGTTGGATATGGCATGAAAAAATCCAAAATAAAGGGCCTTTCCAATAGGCATATCAAAAGAAAAACGAATCGATAGAATTAGACCACCGATTATTTCAATACATGCTGTAAAGAGTAATATTCTTTTCACTAATCGAACAAGACCAGCAATGGAGATATTATTAAATGCTTCTTTAAGCAGCAGTCTTTCTTTTAATGAAATTTTCTTTCCAAGCAGTAAAAATAATAATGTGGCAAATGTCATAAATCCTAAACCGCCAATTTGGATTAAGAATAAAAGGACCACTTCGCCAAAAATAGAGAAGGTATCACCTGTGTCAACTACAATTAAACCTGTGACACAAGTAGCTGATGTAGCAGTGAATAAAGCATCTAAAAAGGCCAAACCCTTCCCATCCTCAGTAGAAAATGGCATTGTTAAAAGAAACGTACCTATGGCAATGATAAGGGCAAAGCCCAATACAAGAATTTTGGGAGGATTTAATGCTCTTTTAAAATTGTTCATTTAATTTTTCCTCAATTCTGAATAGTAAACAACTGTTTGTTAGATGGCATAATAAAAAGACCTACGATTAGAGCATGAAAAGGGTAGAAAGCATGCTAATAATGGTGGTCAATAACGACCTCCTTCGCTTTAGCCGACGAAGTTAGCTGACGGGTAGGATGGCGAAAGAGCTTTCTCATCCCTTCTGCTAAAGCAGAATTAACCCCAAAAGATTGGTTCCTCCGTTCTCAAATAGTTGAGATTTGGCCGATATGAAATTGAATGTGATTATTCTACGCCCTTATTCTATTTTTTGTAAACCCCTTAATTGTTAGGAAAATGTAATTATTTTTATTGTGGGCGAATTGTGTATGAATAATTCGAGCAAAAATAAAACCAAAAATTCACTTGATAATTTCGCATACTTTCTATTGACCATTATTAGACAATACGATATAATTTTTTAGTACACAACAGAAGGTGATTTGCCTAATTGTGTATTGACGTGTGTTCGGAGGGAGGGAAAGAGAGATGTCAAAAACTGTCGTTCGCAAAAACGAATCGCTTGAAGATGCTCTTCGCCGCTTCAAACGTACTGTATCAAAAAGTGGTACAATTCAAGAAGTTAGAAAGCGCGAGTTCTACGAAAAACCTAGCGTAAAACGTAAAAAGAAATCAGAAGCTGCACGTAAACGTAAGTGGTAATTTAATTTCCCATTAAAAATCCCTACGTTCATAACACGCAATTGTATGATTCACTGAGCAGACAAAGTTATACCTGAAATTAATCACATTTTTGATTAATTTCAGGTATTTTACATTGCTCAACTTTACGTACATATGAAAAAGCCGAATGAAATCACTTTGATTCATTCGGCTTTTTTGCACATACTAAGTGTTAGTAATTGGCATTAGATCGAATGATAAATAATTAATAAATTTTTTAAGATTTGTGAAACTTTTCGCATGATTGACCGTATATACAGAGGAGAGGCATGTTAGAAGGGAGGGAAAAAGATGCGAAAACGGAGAATCCTCAGCTATTTACTAGTGATATGGATGACTTTTTTGTTAGCGTTTCCATTAACTTCGGCTTTTGCCAGTAATAAGGTTTATCATGTTCCGATTCATAATGAAGTAGAGCGAGGACTTCATGCATTTTTAGAACGAGCTTTTAAAGAGGCTGAAGAAAACAATGCAGAGGCGATTATCTTAGAAATACATACGCCTGGCGGTTTTGTGAATGCAGCAAGCGATATCGCCATGCTTATGGATGCAACGCAAATAAAAACGATTGCTTATATTAATAAGGATGCGCACTCAGCAGGAGCGTTTTTAGCCTTACATGCGGATGAGATCTACATGGTTCCAAATGGAACAATCGGTGCAGCGGCAGTTATCGATTCAGCAGGTAATGCAGCCGACCTAAAGGCCAATAGCGCTTGGCTTGCACAAATGAAAGCAGCAGCTGAAACGTCAGGGCGCGACCCTAAGTATGCATTAGCAATGGCAGATACCAACTATGAACTACCAGAATACCGTGCTGGCGGAAAGAATTTGTTAACCCTATCAGCCTCAGAGGCAGCAAAGGTTAAATATTCTGAAGGGACGGTTAAAGATTTTCAGGAGCTTTTAGAAGTAACCAACTTGAATGGTAGTGATGTTGTTCCCATTGAACCAACCTTTTCTGAAAAGTTAGCTCGTTTTATTACAAATCCCATCATTGTACCTATTCTATTGTCTATCGCTAGCTTAGGACTTGTGATGGAGCTTTATTCGCCAGGATTTGGTGTTCCAGGTATAATGGGCTTATCAGCACTTGGTTTATTTTTCTTTGGACATATGGTGGCCGGCTTTGCGGGATATGAAACATTATTGTTATTTATTGTTGGCTTAGCCCTTTTAATTGCAGAGTTTTTTGTCCCCGGTGGAATTGTTGGTATTTTAGGTGGTGTCTTAATAGTACTAAGTCTGATACTGGCAGGTGCAAATATGATGCAAATGATAGTAGCAATTCTCATTGCGCTTGTGATAGCGATGATAGGAATGGTGATTCTGATGAAATTTTTCGGAAAAAAACTGCATGTCTTAAACAGGCTTGTGTTAATGGATGCAACCACGACAGAAGAAGGGTATGTATCCAATGTGAATCGCACAGAACTGTTAGGAAAAATTGGGAAAACGCTTACACCACTTCGTCCATCTGGAACAATGGTACTTGGTAGTGAACGCATTGATATTGTATCAGAAGGTGGCTATATCGATGCCAATCAACATGTAGAAATTATTAAAGTTGAAGGCTCACGCATTGTTGTGAGACAAACAGATAAAGAGATGGAGGAATAGAAAATGGGTTTTGATTTAGCTTTGATTGGTCCTATTGCTGGCCTAGTTATTTTATTCATTGTGCTTGCGGTATTCTTTACCTTTGTACCCGTTGCATTGTGGATTTCTGCATTAGCAGCAGGTGTACGTGTGAGCATTTTTACATTAATTGGGATGCGATTGCGTCGTGTAATCCCTTCTCGAATTGTTAATCCGTTGATTAAAGCACATAAAGCAGGTTTACCTGTAACGATTAATCAGTTAGAGAGTCACTATTTAGCAGGTGGTAATGTTGACCGTGTAGTGAATGCCTTAATTGCGGCTCACCGTGCCAATATTGAGCTGTCATTTGAACGTTGTGCAGCAATCGATTTAGCTGGGCGTGATGTATTAGAAGCTGTTCAAATGTCTGTTAATCCAAAAGTTATTGAAACACCTTTCATTTCAGGTGTAGCAATGAACGGGATTGAGGTAAAAGCAAAGGCTCGTATTACCGTGCGTGCCAACATCGAGCGTTTAGTCGGTGGTGCTGGTGAAGAAACAGTTATTGCCCGTGTAGGGGAAGGGATCGTTTCTACAATTGGTTCGGCTACTAGTCATACAGAAGTATTAGAAAATCCAGATATGATTTCACAAACGGTTTTATCTAAAGGTTTGGATTCAGGAACAGCCTTTGAAATCTTATCCATTGATATTGCGGATGTAGATATCGGTAAAAACATCGGGGCTGAATTACAAATTGAACAAGCACAAGCTGATAAAAACATTGCGCAAGCAAAAGCTGAGGAACGTCGTGCAATGGCTGTAGCAAACGAGCAAGAAATGATTGCACGTGTTCAAGAGATGAAGGCAAAAGTAGTAGAAGCAGAGGCGGAAGTACCACAAGCGATGGCTGAAGCCTTACGTTCTGGTAATCTTGGCATTATGGATTATATGAACTATCGCAATATCCAAGCAGATACAGCGATGCGCGACTCTATCTCAAAAGTAAGCAATGATAAACCTGAAAAAAATGAACCCAATGCTTAATAACGGAAAGGAGCGAAACTAACATATGGAACAGTTAATAATCTTCGCCATAATAGCCATAGTCAGCTCTATTTTCGGAAAATCAAAAAATAAAAAGCCTCAGAAGCAGATGCCTCCTTTTAATAAAGACACCGTGGTGGAGCCTCCAGTTACGGAGAAAGCACCACATCGTACTGGGAAAGCACAGAGTTTTGAAGATTTTGCACGAGAATTTATAGGAGATTGGATTCCAGAAAATGAGAAAGTCGAGGAGCCTAAAAAATTTGTTGAAGAACAAGTGAAAAGGGAAATACCAAGCTATGTTGCTCCAGCTGTCATTCCAGCAGATATCCCTAGCCGTTCTTCTAATCGAGAAGGTCGAGGACGATTAGCTGCTGGAAAAAAAGAAGTGCAATCAGTTGGCACAAATTCGACTTTACAACTACCTCAATCTAAAAATGATCTTATGCAAGCAATCGTGATGGCTGAAATATTAGGGCCACCGAAATCAAAAAGAAAATAACTAGCATGTCCTCCTTTTTCGATGCATATATTGCCGAAGAAGGAGGCATTTTTTATGAAAAAATTATTTCAATTAACGCCACTACTTGAGTTGTTAGAATACGAATCATTAAAAATTATTGGACCCTACCGTTTTATTCATGCAGATGCGACGACCTGTTCGTTTGTCTATGCAGATTATCATATTACTGTCAATGCGGATTCAGTGACAATCAATGCGCTCAAAGAAGAAATGCTACATCTCACTGTTGACAATCTACAGGAGCTTCATATGAAAATGACAAAGAATATGGGTGTGAGCAAAAATGTGGAATAATCGGCCAATTATTATACGTATAAAGCGCCATGAAAATGTTCATCCTTTTATTCAAGCATTGCACGCTCAACATGTCCCATTAAAGCGTGTTGTCTTTCGTGAGCAGGAAGTTTCCTTTGAAACGACGATGCATTATCTACCAAAAATTCGCCGTGTACGAAGACGTTTTCGCTTAAAAATGGCTGTATTTTATGCAGATGAGCTTCAAGTTTTTCGAGCGCAAATTTGGACTTTATTGGGCTTAGCCTTTATGATTGCTATTCCAATTCTTTGTGCACAAGTCATATGGCGAGTGGACATAGAAGCCGCAACACCAGAACTAGAGCAGCGTTTAGGTAAGACCTTTCATGAAACCTTTCAATTAGAAACCCCTTTATCTCAAAAAAAGTTACCTTCCAATACGGCTATACGACAAAAGCTGTTAGAGCAACACCGAGAGCTATCATGGGTTCATATTGATAAACATGGCGGACGAGTAATTTTGAGACCACAAGAATCACCTAAACAAACAGAGCAAACAACTGATAAATTAGCCTCCCATATAGTAGCAACGAAAAGTGGTGTCATTACACACTTTAATATACAGCATGGCGAGCGAAAAATTTCAGTAAATGATACAGCCTACGAGGGTGACGTCCTCGTAAGTGGTGTATTAGAAAGTGGCACAGATCAAGTTTTTGTAGGGGCGAAGGGAGAGGTTTATGCAGACTATTGGCTTGAATGTTCATTTAAAATTCCAACAAAAATTACCGTGGAAACCTTGCAGCAAAAGCAATGGCGAGTGTTGATAAAGGGTATACATCAGGAAAAGGTGGATTATGTACAAAGAAAAGATTTACCGAATTGGCTATCCCCCTATGTTTCAATTGTAGAGGAGCAACAGACGAAAACGATGCAAGTAGAGTTGGATGAATCGAAAATTGAGTCATTGCTGATTCCTTTATTGCATGAAAAAGTATTACGTTCGTTACCTGCAAAAACAATCATCAAGAAAGAAAACCTTTTACAGGCAAAGTGGGGGAATGGTACAGTTGAAGGGAAAGTTCTATTTTTAGTCAATGAAAACATTGCAAGTCCAATACAAGGCCTACAAGGAGAATGATTATGTCAGAACAGTTAACTGTATTACAGGTGGATAATCCAAACGAAGCGGTTATGCTACTAGGTATTTCCGATGCAAATATGAAATTAGTTGAAGAAGCACTTAATGTTCATATCATTACGCGTGGTGAACAAATTCAACTTGCGGGTGAAGAAAATGCTAAGGAACAGGCAACATTTCTTCTGCATGCTTTATTGAAGGTCATTCGCAAAGGAATTAATATTGATCAACGTGATGTTACAACAGCTATTGAAATGACACAAAAAGGAACAATCGAGTATTTTGCAGAACTATATGATGAAGAAATAGCACGCACGACGAAAGGTAAGTCAATTCGTGCAAAAACAATTGGTCAACGAGAATACATACAAGCAATCCGTCATAAAGACGTTGTTTTCGGTATTGGTCCAGCTGGTACTGGGAAAACGTATTTAGCGGTAGTCATGGCAACACAGGCACTTAAAAACGGCCATGTTAAGAGAATTATTTTAACTCGCCCTGCTGTTGAAGCTGGAGAGTCTCTAGGCTTTCTTCCAGGAGATTTAAAGGAAAAGGTTGATCCATATCTACGACCTCTCTACGACGCTTTAAACGACATCTACGGCTCAGAACAAACACAGCGGCTAATTGAACGCGGAACGATTGAAATCGCCCCTTTAGCCTATATGCGTGGCCGTACATTAGATGATGCCTTTGTTATTTTAGATGAAGCACAAAATACAACACATCAACAAATGAAAATGTTCCTAACTCGTCTAGGCTTCGGCTCTAAAATGGTCATCACAGGTGATAAAACACAAATCGACTTACCCAAAAATACAGAATCTGGCTTGATTGTAGCAGAACGTACATTAAAGTATGTTAAATCTATCCATTTCCAAGTACTAGAACAAGGCGATGTCGTACGTCACCCAATCGTAGCCAAAATCATTCAAGCCTACGAAGAACAGCAACTTTAGAATTGCGTAGCAATTCTAAAGTCTGCCCCGAAAGCGAAGCGACAGGGGCAACGAGGTTTAAAGTCTGCCCCGAAAGCGAAGCGACAGGGGCAACGAGGTTTAAAGTCTGCCCCGAAAGCGAAGCGACAGGGGCAACGAGGTTTAAAGTCTGCCCCGAAAGCGAAGCGACAGGGGTAACGAGGTTTAAAGTCTGCCCCGAAAGCGAAGCGACAGGGGCAACAGGTTCTAAAGTCTGCCCCGAAAGCGAAGCGACAGGGGCAACAGGTTTTAAAGTCTGCCCCGAAAGCGAAGCAACAGGGGCAACAGGTTTTAAAGTCTGCCCCGAAAGCGAAGCGACAGGGGTAACGAGGTTTAAAACATCCGTATAGTTAAAACCTAAACCACGAATTTAATCAAAATATGGAAAAAAATGTGACAGCTATGCAAAAATGCATAGCTGTTTTTTGCTTTCTTATACATTTTTCGAGAAAAATGTATGTTGAATTGGTATGATAGTAGGTAGATAGAGGAGGTGCCAGATGGAGAAACAACTTCGAAAATTTACAGAGCTTATCGGTTTTCGCTACTTTCTTATCATCATTCTCATTTTAACAGGTGGCCTACAATTTGGGTTCATGTATGGCAATGTTAAAGGAGTTACATATGATTTCAAACCATTACAGCTTGCGCCTGAAACCGTACGATCTACTAAAACGATTGAAGACACTTATAAAACACAGCTAGAGCGAGAAAAAGCTGCCAATGCAGTGGATTCAGTCTATCAATTTTCGGAGGATGTCGCCAAGCAAAGAGCAGCGATTGTAACATCATTATTTGATTATGTTTTGGAAGTGAAAAAAGATGTTGCAAATAGTAAGGAACCTATTCCTATTGCAGACCAGGTTACACAGCTTCGAAAAAAATTTGAATCCATTGACGAAGACCAGATGCCGTTAATTTTTACAGATTCTCAGCTGGAAGGTCTATTAGTACAAAGTGAAGATGATTTAACTAGAACAAGTACGCAATTATCTAAATTTGTAGAGGAATATTTACAAAAATCCATCCGACCAGAGAACGTCTTTGTTGCACAAAATGATTTTGAAACAAAGATTCGTGGACAACGAGGATATCCTGATAAAATATTCAATACTGTCGTGTTAATAGGACGTACAAGCATTATTGAAAATGAAACAATTAACGAAGAACAAACAAAGATTCGAAAACAGCAGGCCAAAGAAAGTGTAGAGCCGACACGAATTTTACAAGGTCAGATTATTGTTCAAGAAGGCCAAATTATTGACAATGAGGCTTTTAGACAATTAGAGCTATTAGGGATGGTTAGTAATAAAGCCTCCTTTAAGCCGATAGCAGGGCTTATTATTTTAACGCTACTGCAAATGATGTTTATGTATATTTTATTTGAGCGTTGGGAGACGAACGAACGAAAAAAACGTAATGCACTGTTAGTGACAGTGATTGTTTATAGCTTGTCTATTTTGCTAATGAAATTTATTAGCTTAGTTTCTAGTGGCTTTGATGTGACGATTGCCTTTTTATTCCCGACAGCACTAGCGACGATGCTTGTACGATTGCTAGCAGATGAGCGAGCAGCCGTATTAATTACAGTTATGACGGCTGCTTCAGCAGGAGTAATTTTTCAAGAAGGCTATTCTTCAGTTATGCAAATGGAAATTACGCTGTATATCATATTCGGAGGGTTTGCAAGCCTATTCTTTTTGCGTAGTGTGGAAAAACGCTCACATATTTTACATGCGGTTGGTGTGATTTCCCTTGTAAACATGGCATTTATTGCGTTTTATTTGTTAATGACACAATCATCCTATGGCTTACCAGAATTAGCATTTTACTTAATAGCGGCGATGTTATCAGCCTTGCTTTCAGGGGCATTAACGATGGGACTTTTACCATTCTTTGAATCGGCGTTTAGCTTGCTTTCGTCTTTACGCTTAATTGAGCTATCCAATCCCAACCATCCATTATTAAAAAAATTATTAATGGAAACTCCAGGGACATATCATCATAGTGTGATGGTAGCGAACTTAGCGGAAGCTGCGTGTGAAGAGATTGGTGCTGACGGTTTATTAGCGCGTGTAGGTTGTTATTATCATGATATTGGTAAAACCAAACGACCTTCCTTTTTCATCGAAAATCAGATGTCGGGCATCAATCCGCATGATTCGTTACCACCTGAAACAAGTGCAGAGATTATTATCGCCCATACGACAGATGGTGCCAATATGTTAAAACGTTATAAAATGCCCCAAGAAATTATTGATATCGCTTTACAACATCATGGCACAAGTTTGTTAAAATTCTTCTTGTTTAAAGCAAAGGAAGAAGGAAAAAATATTGATGAGGCAAAGTTCCGATACCCAGGGCCCAAACCACAAACAAAAGAAGCAGCTGTTATAAGTGTTGCGGATAGTGTCGAGGCAGCAGTACGTTCTATGAAAGAGCCAAATGCAGAGAAAATTCAGAAGCTAGTACGAGCGATTATCGATGATCGCGTCCAAGATAATCAGTTTGATGAATGCGATATTTCAATAAAAGAGTTAAAATGTATAGAGAGAGTACTTTGTGAAACGTTGAATGGGATATTCCATTCACGTATTGAATATCCAAAGGCAGATAAGTAGGAGGATCTATGATTTTAACAATTGATTTTACGGATGAAACAAATGAAGTGGGAGCACAACATATCGAACTTGTTGAAAAGCTATTACAGCATGCTGCAAGTGTAGAAAATATTGAGCCAGAAACAGAGGTTTCGGTGACGTTTGTAACGAACAAGGCAATTCAAGATATTAATCGTGAATATCGTGGCAAAGATCAGCCCACAGATGTTATTTCCTTTGCACTAGAGGAGCTAGGTGAAGGGGAAATGGAAGTTACTTTTGAAGGTATGCCACGTGTATTAGGTGATATCATTATTTCGACTGATCGTGCAAAAGAGCAGGCAGAGGAATATAATCATTCCTTTGAGCGAGAATTAGGCTTTTTAGCTGTACATGGTTTTTTACATTTACTTGGTTATGACCATATGGAGCCAGAAGAAGAGAAAGTGATGTTTGCAAAGCAAGATGAGATTCTCCAAACTTTTGGCTTAGGTCGAGATTAGATGAATTTGCGAAAATACTTGCGATCTTTTGGCTATGCTTTTGAAGGCATCATAACTGCAAGTAAAGAACAAAATTTGAAATCACATATAGTAAGTGCAATCATTGTTATACTGGCTAGTTATTTGACAGGTTTATCTCGTATGGAGTGGTATATTGTGCTACTATTAATAGCACTAATGTTTGCGCTGGAAATGATGAATACAGCTATCGAACGGGTAGTCGATTTAGCTTCCCCTGAGATACATCCGCTTGCTAAGCAAGCAAAAGATATTGCAGCAGGTGCAGTGCTTGTATTTGCGCTATTCAGTGCTATAATCGGATTACTCATCTTTCTGCCAAAATGGTTTTAATGGAAATGAGTGTCTTCTAATTGAAAATAAACCATAAATGTGAGGGAGAATTAGTATAGATGACAATGGATATGCATGCATTATTAGAAGAATCAAAAAAGGCACGTGAAAAAGCCTATGTTCCTTATTCAAAATTTAAAGTAGGGGCAGCTCTACTAACAAAAGATGGAGAGGTTATTCACGGTTGTAATATTGAAAATGCAGGCTATAGTATGACAAATTGTGCTGAACGTACAGCGTTTTTTAAGGCAGTATCGGAGGGGATTTACGAATTCGAGGCCATTGCCATTGTAGCTGATACGGACGGACCATGCGCCCCATGTGGAGCATGTCGCCAGGTCATGATGGAGTTTTGTGCTCCAACTATGCCTGTTTATTTAACGAACTTAAAAGGTGATGTGACGGTAACGTCAGTGGGCGAATTACTACCGTTTGCATTTACGACGGAGGATTTAGAGAATGCAGGAAACTAAAAATGGCTATAAATCAGGCTTTATCTCCATCATTGGTCGTCCAAATGTTGGCAAATCGACATTTTTAAATCGTGTCATTGGCCAAAAAATTGCGATCATGAGTGATAAGCCACAAACAACACGAAATAAAGTACAAGGCGTACTAACAACAGATGATAGCCAAATGATTTTTATTGATACACCAGGTATTCACAAGCCAAAACATAAACTAGGCGATTTCATGCTGAAGGTTTCTAAAAACACATTGCGTGAAGTAGACGTTATTATGTTTATGGTTAATGCTGAGCAAAAACTCGGTAAAGGTGATGAATTTATTCTAGAAATGCTAGCAGGAAACCCAACACCTGTCTTTTTGGTCATCAATAAAATTGATGCCATTCATCCAGATGAACTAATGGGAATTATTGAGAGCTATAAAGAGCGCTATGACTTTGCGGAGATTGTACCGATTTCTGCGCTACAAGGCAATAATGTTGAAAATTTATTAGTGACATTGGCGAAGTATTTACCAGAAGGACCTCAGTATTACCCAGCTGATCAAGTGACAGATCATCCTGAACGATTTATTATATCTGAACTTATTCGTGAAAAAGTCCTACATTTAACGCGTGAAGAAATTCCCCATTCTATCGCGGTGGTAATTGATAAAATTCGTCGTGATGAAGAAAATGAGGATAAAATTCATGTAGCGGCTACAATTATTGTGGAGCGTGATTCTCAAAAAGGGATAGTTATTGGAAAACGTGGAGCCTTGCTAAAAGAAGTAGGGACACGTGCGCGAAAGGATATCGAAATGCTTCTAGGGTCTAAAGTTTATTTAGAGCTATGGGTAAAGGTGCAAAAAGATTGGCGTAATAAAGCTACACATTTACGCGATTTTGGATTCCGTGATGATGAATATTAAGTTTTTACTGGCTTAGCCAATGAATTGTAACGTTGGCGAACATTGCCCGTTGAATCAGGAATAGACGCCAAATTTTGAATTGACGGTTTTAGGTTAACTTCTTCTTGTAGGCACAAAAGGATCTAGAAGTATTTGATCATTTTTATTTTTGAGCTGTCCAAAATTATTTTGGGCAGCTCTCTTTGCATGGATAGTTCTTTTAAGAAAGGAGGGGGATTATGCTTCATAAATGGGAGGGGATTGTATTAAAGGTTCGCGCTTATGGGGAATCTAATAAGATTGTTATTTTGCTAACTCGGGAAGCTGGTAAAGTGGCTACGATGGCTAGAGGGGCAAAAAAACCTTCTAGTAGATTGGCTTCCATCACGCAACCCTTTACCTATGGGATGTTTATGGTACAACATCATACAGGCATGGGAACTTTGCAACAGGGAGAACATTTAAATTCAATGCGCCATATTCGTGAGGATATTATGGCTACTGCTTATGCTAGCTATATTATGGAATTAGTGGAGCGAGTTGTGGAAGAAGGAAAGCCAGAGCCATTTGCGTTCGATGTTTTACTACATGCACTACAAGCAATTGAGGATGGCTATGATCCTGAAGCTATTACGTTATTTGTTGAATGGAAAATGTTGCCCTATACAGGTGTACAACCTATTTTACATGCCTGTGCTGCGTGTGGCGCAGTAGATGGGGAATTCGCTTTTTCCTTTGCTCAAGGAGGATTCTTATGCCATCGCTGTTATCAACATGACCCCTATATCATTCGCTTAACGCCAACACAGCTGAAACTTATCAGGATGTTCTACACTGTTCCTATCGACCAAATTGGGAAAATAGAACTAAAAAAAGAAACAAAATATTTCATTAAAAAAATTATAACAACCATCTATGAAGAACAAACCGGTATTCGGTTTAAGACGAGAAAATTTATAGAGCAACTAGAACGTACCCCTGAACTGCAAATACGCTCGAAAGACAAAATGCCAGATGAATCTTAATGTTCATCTGGCATTTCACGTTATTTAAAATTCATCCTCATCCTCTGTCACTAAAAAGGCCCACTGTCCAGCAATTTTTTTACTTTCAATATAAAGGTATGCTGTTTCATTGTCTTTACCTGTTAAATGGAGAATCGCTAGACCTTCAGCTTTTGGCGTAATATGTAGTTGCCCGTCAAGAATTGTCGCTTTTACAGGCACTGGCTCAAAACCAAAGCTTTCGAGTGCTACATGTGTTGGTTCGAAAGGTAATTCTTGCGCTGTCAGTATTAATTCATCTGTCAAATGATATAAATCAATGCTGCGAACAAAATCATAGGAATACACATCTGCGGCCATCTTTTGTTGTTGCGTCCCATCTGAAAATGTAACAATGTATTGTCCATTTTGCGAGATGGACAGTGTTTGATCTTGTTGATTAAAGTTATAGAAATTTGAAGCGAGTGGCTGTCCATTCGCGTTTTGAACCGTCACCTCTGTTGGTATGAATGGTAATTTGCTCTCAGACAAATCGAGTGGTAAATTTTCGATATAATCATCTTCTTTTACTTCTTCAAGTGTTACCTTCAGCTTACCATTGACATTTTTGACATGTACTAAATAAAAAATGTCAATAAAATCCTCTGAATCATCAGTCAATCCAGTAATCACTAATTTACCCGTACCTTCTTTTATAGGGGTAATCGTGATAGACTCTGTCATATCTTCCTCTTCATTCCATGTGAAAATATCCTCTGCTGGCTCAAGACCACCATAAGAAGCAAAAATATAGTCCTGTTTAAATTGACTTGCATAGACGGTTGCATTGCCTAGCAACTTTTCAGCTCGTACAACAAAAGCAGCCAGCTGAGAGCGCTTTACATTGCTTTTTGGGCCGAAAGTCGTTGCAGATGTTCCTTTGGTAATCCCATTTGCAAACAATGCTTTAATATGAGGCTCAAATTCATTCCCCTTTTTAACATCTGTAAACGGTAATTGCGTGTTACTCGTACTTATTAATCCAAAGCCTTTCGCAATCATTTTAGACATTTGCTCGCGAGTGATATTTTGAGTAGGGTAGAAATAACCATTTGCACCATTAATAATGCCAGCATTTGCTAATGCTGCAATGGCTCCGTAGTTTTCATCGCCAGGTTTGATGTCTTTGAATTGGGGATTTTTTACGTGAACTGTATCTAACTTTAAAATTCCTGCTAAAATCTTCGCAGCCTGTGTACGTGTAATAGGATTAGCGGGTTTAAATGTCCCATCCATATAGCCTGAAATAATGCCACGCTCTGCTAATTGAATAATAGCCTTACCTTCTTCATTGGTTGGGTTGATATCAGGAAAAAATGATGCTGCATGTGCGGGTGCTGCGATAATAATCGCACTTGTTGCTAAAGCAGAAGCCATAGCTAGTTGAAATAAACGTTGAGACTGCAATTAAATTCCTCCAAAAAGTACAATAGAAAATTTTATAGTATATATATTTCTGGTCAGACCTTCCTATGTATCAGTTCAAACTTCCGGACGAATGAATGTTAAAAGGTGATGTGTCTTTAGCCTGTCAATTATTCATTATTTAACAGCTAATACTAACTATAATAACTTATTTATACCAAAAAGATGGAACAACGCATAGAGGGAATTTCATCCATATCATGACTGTTCGGTAATCGATTATACCTTATGTAAAAAGGGGGAGCTAAAACTAATTAACTTGCATAGCGCAGAACTCGCTTCATTTTATCTTTTAAATAAAAAGAAATACCTTCGATTTTATAGGAGGATGCAACTAGATTACCTTTCTTTTTAATGAATAAATTTCAATTTTTACAAAATAAAATTTTTGCGTAAATTTAATTTTATTTGTTATTTTTCCGTCTTTAAATGAATAATATGAAGTCTTATTTATCTATATTTTTATTTATCTATATATTTATAAGTATTTTAATAGGTAAAAAGATTTGTATTTTTGTTTAGTTTTCATTATATAAGTGGTAGAAACTGTTCATTCGAGACCCATATACTAGTTGAAAAGGCATTTTAACCTATGATATTGTAAATGGTATAGATAATGGTAATTATATTTTTTAAATATAATTAAGTCGTTTAATCTCCATCGAAACTGATGTACGCTAGATCACTTTAGACATGCCTATGAAATATAAAAGCCTCTATCAGCAAAACGTATTTTTTATACGTTTATCAGAATAGCGCAGTCCTATGGAAGAAGGAGGGAGTCACATAGTGCTTAGTACATTGCGTATGTGGCAAAATATATGCTACGAAAAGTAACCTTAAGTATTCATGAAGTTGAAGCAAATGATATATTAGCAGAAGATATTTTTTCAGAGTATCGTTTATTGGCTAAAAAGGATTTAGTTTTAACGGAGCGAATTATTGCCTTACTTAAACTTCGTAAAGTAGATGAATTATCTGTCTATCTGCCATCTGATTCAGTTCGAGTTGTCCATGATTTAAGTGCTCAACGAACAAGAGAATATGAAGATCTATTTGCCCCATTAATTGAAAAAAGAGATCCTGTGGATGATTATAAAGAGACAGTTAGTCAGCTTTTTATGACAACGTTGGAGAATGTCGTGCACGAATTACGCTATGGACAAATTCTTAAAAGCATACAGGATACGGCTTATGTAAGAGGTGTTTTTGAAAAGATTTTGGAAAAAAAACATCGCTATGAGCTACTTATGCGTTTAAAGGAATGGGACGAGTATTCATTTGTCCATTCATTTGATGTGTTTGTATTAGGTACAATTTTTGCTAGATACCTAGGTTTAACAGATATTGAAACATTAGCTAGGGGCTACCTGTTCCATGATATCGGGAAGGTTTTTATACCCCAAGAAATATTAAATCTGAAACGTAAACTCTCTGAAGATGAGTTCGATATTGTAAAGACGCACACAACAAAAGGCTACGAGCTACTCATTGAACATAACGAGGAAGACATTGCCTATTTGGCACGAGATCATCATGAACGTTTTGCGGGAAAGGGCTATCCAAATCAACTTTGTGCGGATGATATGAGTGAGGGTGTACAATTATTACAAATTGTTGATGTATATTCAGCAATGACATCCAAGAGAGTCTATCATGTTGGCTATGGTGCTACAGATGCTTTAGCTGTCTTATACAGAGATCGACATTTATATAATGAGAGCTTTATGCATAAATTTGTAGAATGTTTAGGGATTTACCCAGTAAACTCTGTTGTTATGTTATCCGATAATCGCAGTGCACAAGTAGAACTTGTTTATGATTTATTTCCTACATTACCAAAAGTAAGATTGTTAGATGAGCAAAAATCAATGAATCTTCCTTTGAACTATAGTGTGAGAATTATGAAAATGATCGACTATCGAGCTAATAGCTTTGAAGAGATTTTCAACTTATTTGTAGAGCAATTAATCCGCTGTGACGAAAATAATCTGAGAATTCATTTTAATAAATTAATTGACCATTTACATCCTAAAGAAATTGTCTTAAAAATTTTTCTGCCAGCCTTTCGTATTTTACGTTTACTAACAAGGGAAATCCAAACGGATATGACAAAGTATCGCAATTCTATTGGTATTTTAAAATCGCTACTAGAGGAGCAATTAAACGTTTTATATATGGATTATCAACATGAGCAAACGACCATATTAGTTGTGGAGACATCGTTGCGTGAAAATTTCTTCATTAAGCTTGTTCAAAGTATTTTGTATATTGATAAAATTGTGCCATTCTTTATAAACCCAGGTGATGATCAACGTATTACACAATTGATGGAACATTGTGATGTTAATGTCGCTTACTTTATTGAAGATGAACTAACTTTTGACAAACGGGTTCGTCCAATGCGAGAAGGTACATTCCTTTATTACTCACTAGCGGATATTGAGGAGCTATTAGTGAGCTTAATAGGTTTGAGCATGAAAAAGTTTTCATTCGAGGAAAAAATGCAAGAGCGCTTATTTTCAACATTTAAAGCATAAGAAAGAGGGAGTTGCCTGCTGGCTACCCCCTCTTTTTTTAAGTGATTAGAATTGTAGGTGTTTTTCAATATATGCTTTTACTTCAGCAATAGGCATACGAACTTGTGTCATAGAGTCACGATGACGTACTGTTACTTGGCCATCCTCTTTTGAATCAAAATCATATGTGATACAGAATGGTGTACCAATTTCATCTTGACGACGGTAACGTTTACCAATTGATTGTGATTCATCAAAATCAACAGGGAAGGCTTTACGCAGTTCAGCCCAAACATCTGTAGCTTCATCAGATAATTTTTTAGAAAGTGGTAGCACAGCAGCTTTAAATGGAGCCAGAGCAGGGTGGAAACGTAAAACCGTACGTTTATCATCACCTTCTAATTCCTCTTCATCATAGGCATCACACAGGAAAGCTAATGTTACACGATCAGCTCCTAATGATGGTTCAATACAATAAGGAACATAACGTTCATTTGATACAGGATCAATGTAAGTGAAATCTTCACCAGAGTGCTCCATATGTTGTTTTAAGTCGTAATCTGTACGATCTGCTACACCCCAAAGCTCTCCCCAGCCAAATGGGAATTTGAATTCGATATCTGTTGTAGCGTTAGAGTAGTGAGATAGCTCATCATCCTCATGGTCACGAAGGCGCATCGAATCTTCTTTCATGCCTAGGTTTAGTAACCAATTTTTACAGAATTCTTTCCAATATGCATGCCATTCAAGGTCTTCACCAGGTTTACAGAAGAATTCAAGCTCCATTTGTTCGAATTCACGTGTACGGAATGTGAAGTTACCCGGTGTAATTTCGTTACGGAAAGATTTACCGATTTGTGCGATACCAAATGGTGTACGTTTACGCATAGAACGTTGAACGTTTTTAAAGTTCACGAAAATACCTTGTGCTGTTTCTGGGCGTAAATAAATTTCATTTGTAGAGGATTCCGTTACACCTTGGAATGTTTTAAACATGAGGTTGAATTGGCGAATATCTGTGAAATCAGCCTTTCCGCAATCAGGGCATACTACGTCATATTTAATCATTGTTTCTTTCATTTGGTCGAATGTCATACCATCAACAATGATTTCATCGCCTTTCGCTAATGCAGCGTCTTCGATAATTTTATCTGCACGGTGGCGGGCCTTACATGATTTACAGTCGATCATTGGGTCATTGAAGTTTCCTACGTGACCAGAAGCAACCCAAGCTTTTGGATTCATCAAAATAGCAGCATCAATACCTACATTGTATTCAGATTCCTGAACAAACTTTTGCCACCATGCTTTTTTAATATTATTTTTTAATTCGACACCTAGTGGACCATAATCCCACGTGTTTGCTAAACCTCCGTAGATTTCAGAACCAGGGAAGACAAAGCCTCGATGCTTCGCTAAAGATACGATGGTTTCCATTGATTTGTTAGCCATAAAATAGCCTCCTTTAAATTTTTAATACGTTGTTTTAGCGGTAAAAACGCCATAGTTTTTTCATTCAGTTGCAACTAAATGAAAATAGCACCCGTCTCCGGGCACATTGTATGCCCAGGGACGAGTGCTAATACCCGCGGTTCCACCCTGATTGTTTTAAACGAGTAGTTTAAAACCTCTTTTCAAAAAGTTAGCTCAGGGAGTGCCTTTTCTCTGTTGCTGTGTAGACTTTCACCATCTTCTACTCGCTATAGAATGGAACAGATACTTTTTTCCCATCATCGCCTGTATAACGCAATTTGCTCGAAAATACAGATAGAGCAAGCGTATGTGTCAATATTGTAGCATGTAGTTCTTTAATTCGCAATAATTATTAAAATAGTATATAATAATTGAGCATAAGTATAACACTATTAGATTTGAGGCGGTGAGTCCAATCGAACTCAATAAACGTCAGGAAGACATATTACAAATTGTGAAAGAAAATGGCCCTATTACGGGGGAACATATTGCCGAACGTCTCAATCTGACAAGAGCAACTCTAAGACCGGATTTAGCAATCCTAACAATGGCAGGATTTCTGGATGCAAGACCAAGGGTTGGTTATTTTTATTCAGGTAAGAAGGCATCTGTTACATTAATAGATAGTATTCACAATTTAAAAGTGAAGGATTTTCATTCAGGGCCAGTAGTTGTCCCTGAAACAATGACGGTTTATGATGCAATTTGCTTTATGTTTTCAGAAGATGTTGGTACACTCTTTGTCGTAGATAAGAATGAGTTTTTGACAGGCGTACTATCTCGCAAAGATTTACTGCGTACAAGTATTGGCACGCAGGATTTAAATAAAATTCCAGTACATATTATTATGACGCGTATGCCAAATATTTCGTACTGTGAAAGATCAGATTCTTTAATTGTTGCAGCGAACAAACTTATTGAACGTGAGGTTGATTCACTACCAGTAGTTGAACCGCAAGAGGGTGGTTTAACGATTGTTGGTCGTCTTACAAAAACAACGATTACACGGGCTTTCTTATCTCTTGCACAAAATGTCTAAATGAAGGAGAGCTGCATGAAAAGACTACGCGTATTTGTTGTGTCTGATTCTGTCGGTGAAACTGGTGATCAAGTTGCAAAAGCGGTTATTAGCCAGTTCCGACCGGGTCTTGAAAATACTGTGATTCGTCGATTTCCACATATTCAATCAGAGGAGCTTATCCGTAAAATTGTTTTTCTTGCTTCGCAACAGCGAGCGTTTATTGTTTATACACTTGTTCGCCAAGAAATGCGTAAATTATTACATGATTTATGTGAACAAGAAAAAATTCAGGCTGTTGATATTTTAGGGCCAGCCTTACAATCAATGGCAGCTTTTATGGAAGAAAATCCATTAGAAACGCCTGGTATTGTTCATCTGCTGGATGATGATTATTTCAAAAAAATTGAAGCGATTGAATTTGCGGTAAAATATGATGATGGTAGAGATCCAAGAGGATTATTACAGGCTGATATTGTACTAGTTGGTGTATCACGAACTTCTAAAACACCACTATCACAATATTTAGCCCATAAAAAATATAAAGTGGCGAATGTACCTTTAGTGCCAGAGGTAGAACCACCAGAAGAACTATTACAGATAGACCCTAAAAAATGCTTTGGATTGATTATTTCCCCTGAGAAGTTAAACTCAATTCGGAAAGAAAGATTAATGTCTCTCGGCTTGAATGATGAAGCTATCTATGCACAGCATGAAAGAATTCTTGATGAGATTCAGCATTTTGAAAAAATTGTCGGTAGAATAGGTTGTAAAGTTATCGATGTGACAAATAAAGCTGTTGAAGAGACAGCAAATACGATTATCGAACATATTTTGACCTGTAAATAAGGATAGAATTTTAAACCACCTCGGTTAGCAGAGGCGGTTTTTTTGAGTGGATTTTGAAAATGGTATAGATAAAAACTAATTTTTGTTTTATAATAATAAAATTGTGGTAAAAATATTTATAAGAGAAAAATCCTAATTTTTTGTCGAGAAATAAAGGAATTTTAAAACGAATAGCGAATTGTGTTTCTAGAACGCAAATATTAAAGATGGTGATGGATTTGGCAGGGAAGATTCCAGAAGAAGTAATTGAGCAGATTCGCACACAATCAGATATCGTTGATGTTATTAGTGAATACATGCAGCTTACTAAGCGTGGGCGAAATTGGTTTGGTCTCTGTCCATTTCATGGAGAGCAAACACCGTCTTTTTCTGTATCTACAGACAAGCAAATTTTTCATTGCTTTGGTTGTGGTGCAGGGGGCAATGCCATTACTTTTGTAATGGATATTGAAGGCATTTCTTTTCCTGATGCAGTTGTGAAACTTGGGGAACGTGTTGGCATACACTTAGATGTTGAGCCAAGTTTCCCTGGAGGAACGAAAAAGATATCTAAAGCGGAAGAAAGGATGAAAGAAGCACACGCTTTTGCAGCAGATTTTTTTCATCATTTACTGTTGAATACAGAAGATGGTGAAGAACCTTTAAATTATTTGCTAGAAAGAGGATTTACAAGGGAACTTATCGAATCTAATAACATTGGTTGGTCTCTCCCAAGCTTTGATGCATTAACAATATTGCTTGAAAGAAAAGGTTATAACTTACAAGAAATTGCCGAAAGTGGCTTAATCATCAAAAGAGAGGGAGAAGAGCGTTATTTTGATCGTTTTAGAGGACGTATCATGTTTCCTATTCGAGATGAGAATGGTAAAATTATTGCCTTCTCAGGACGTGTTCTTTCATCCAATGGTGAGGAAGCAAAATATTTAAATAGTCCAGAATCACCAATTTTCCAAAAAAGTGAAGTGCTGTATAACCTAGATAAAGCACGAACTTCTATCAGAAAAAATCGTCAAGTAGTATTGATGGAAGGATTTATGGACGTTTTAGCAGCCAACTCTGTAGGTGTCATGAATGTTGTTGCGACAATGGGTACTTCGTTAACAAATCAGCATATCACAAAGCTAAAGCGCTTAGTAGAGCAAATTACGATTTGCTATGATGGTGATAATGCTGGATTTGATGCAGCGAAACGAGCGGCGCAGCTACTGCATACAGAGCGAATGAAAGTCGATATTGCCGTGTTGCCAGAAAAATTAGATCCTGATGAATACATTCACACTTTAGGTGGACAAGCATTTAAGGAACAAATTTTGGAAAAACCTCATGCGTATATTGCTTTTATGATGATGCATGCTAGACGCAATAAGAACTTTCAATTTGAAAATGATACGCTTCAATATATTCAAGAAGTTCTTGAGCAGCTAGTGGGAAGATCTTCACCAGTTGAACGAGATTTGTATATACGACAGCTATCAAATGAAACAAACATCTCGGAAGAAGCCATTTATGCCCAATTCCGAAAACTGGAGGCTAATCAGGTACGTTCTGCTAAAGTAGAAATGCCTACACAGATACCTTCAATGCCAGTCACGCAACAACAAAAGCCTATGGACGCAGCCGAACGTGCCGAACGTTTATTACTGGCTCATATGCTTCATAATATAGATGTAGTGGACAGGGTATTACGTAGTGAGCAAAAAGAGCCATTTGTACGAGATGCCTATATGGCAGTTTTTGTTCGCTTAGTTGGATTTTATGAGGAGTATGGTCATCCTGATTATCAACGTTTTGTGGAAATTTTGGATGACGCTGAATTACGAAAAATTGTCATGGAAGCGGCTTTAGTGGAGCGAGATCCTGATCAAGCAGAGGCAGAGGTTATGGACTCTATCCGTCAGCTTCAAAAATATAGAATTGAGCAAGAAATTTATCAAAAGATGCATGAGTCAAAGGAAGCGGAGAAGATGCATGAGTATGCACGTGCACTTGAAATCGCCCAACAGATTATTCATTTAAGAAAATCGTTATCGGCGATTTAACCCGATTCGGTTGTTTAGAAGGAGGAAGGTTTATGGCGGACAAGTCAGAACGTTCAAAAGAGATAGAAGTAGAAATTACATTAGATGATGCAAAAAAATTCCTACAAGAAAAAGCAAAAACAGAGGGTGAAATTTCAATGAAAGAAATTTCAGAGAAACTAACACCTTATGAATTGGAAAACGAAGAAATTTTCCATTTTGCTGAGGATCTTGAAAAGCATAAAGATATTCAAATCATTGGAAAAGAAGAATTTGAAGAAGAAAGTCTAATGAAAGAAGAAGCGAACGAGGAAACTTTCGACTTAAATGATTTGAGTGTGCCACCAGGTGTTAAAATCAATGACCCTGTACGTATGTATTTAAAAGAAATCGGCCGAGTAGATTTATTATCTGCTGAGCAAGAAATTGCACTTGCTGAACGTATTGAGCAAGGGGACGAGGAAGCGCGTAAACGCCTTGCGGAAGCAAACTTACGTCTAGTTGTATCGATTGCAAAACGCTATGTTGGTCGTGGAATGTTATTCCTTGATTTAATTCAAGAAGGAAATATGGGTCTTATTAAGGCTGTTGAAAAATTCGATTACCGTAAAGGATTTAAGTTCTCGACTTACGCTACATGGTGGATTCGTCAGGCGATTACACGCGCAATCGCTGACCAAGCGCGTACGATTCGTATTCCTGTTCATATGGTCGAAACCATTAATAAATTAATACGTGTACAACGTCAACTTTTACAAGATTTAGGTCGTGAGCCTTCTCCAGAGGAAATTGGAGAAGAAATGGATTTAACACCTGAAAAAGTACGTGAAATTTTAAAAATTGCACAAGAACCAGTATCTCTTGAAACACCAATTGGAGAAGAAGATGATTCCCATTTAGGAGACTTTATTGAGGACTCAGAAGCACAATCTCCTTCCGACCATGCAGCCTATGAACTGTTAAAAGAACAATTAGAAGATGTACTAGATACGTTAACAGACCGTGAGGAAAACGTACTTCGTTTACGTTTTGGGTTAGACGATGGTCGCACACGTACATTAGAAGAGGTTGGGAAAGTCTTTGGCGTAACGCGTGAACGTATTCGTCAAATCGAGGCGAAAGCACTAAGAAAATTACGCCATCCTTCTCGTAGTAAACGTTTAAAAGACTTCTTAGAATAAAATTTAAAATAGCTGGAGCTATCCAAGTAGTGAGAAAATGACTAATTGGTATAGCTCCTTTTTTATAGACTTGAAAAGTCAACAAAAAGAAATTAGCCCTGCTATTCACCTATCGATGCTATGCAATCATAGATAATTAGAATGAGGGAAATGCTAGATTTGCGACTTTATACAGATGTGTTTTCAAATAGTGTGAGATAAAATTGTAATACAACCATTATTAAGCAATGTTTGGAGCTAACACTATGACAAATCCTCGCAAAAAAATAATCCTTAATGAAATTTTGTTTTGGAAGCAAAATAAACTTTTACCTGAGCACTATTGTGACTTTTTAGCAGCTCTTTATACAGAGGGGGCTGACATAGAGGAGTTAGAACCAGTGCAACATCCTAAACAAGCGGTCTTGCCATCAGAAAAAAGAAAAATGATCCTATTGGTAGTGGGTCTATGTATCGCTATAATGGCTGTTTTGGCACTCTATTTTACAATGCAATCTTTAACATTGATTTTTACAGTAATCGTGGGAGTAGGCGCATGCATCCTATTTATTGCTGCGTGGCAAATGGCTCGAAAAAAACATCTACTAGCTCCCATTTTTCATGTACTAGCAGCCATCCTGTTATTTAGTATGTCGATCCGCATTTGTACTACATATTTTAGTGGAAATAATACGGTTTTATTTTGCTTGATTGCAGCAAATTGTGTCATTTGGCTTTTGTCAGGTATTAAAATGAAACTTCTATATTTCACAGTCTCAGGTGCTTTAGGATTAATAGCACTAGTTGGGTACTATATCATAAATTTATCCTGATTTAGCAAATGGTATTTCTATCGATGTACAAGGAACTCCATCTACTAAATCAGGTTAGAAACTTAATTGAACTTTAGTGTTTATATAAAACCATAATTTGTGACAATTTATCTATATAGGGTCAGTATCATGTTAAAGTTTTTACCTCAGAAGATTCAAAATCTGTACGCTAATTAAAAACGTACAGATTTTTTAATTTTGGGTATATCAATGAGTGAAAAGGGTATGATAACAGCATAAATATAATGAAAAAGAAATTGTATAAAAGGATAAATTTGACCAATTTTGGATGTTGGCAAGACATATTTTATCCAATAGATACAGAAATGTCGAATTTGTTACAAACAAAGGAAAACTTAGCGAATAGGGCTTTTCGTTTCTTTGTTAATGAAGTACAATATTAGATGTTGACTGATTCTATATTATAATAGAAGTAGACTTAAAATGAGGAGGGGAAACTTATGAAAAACAATCCAGTCGTTCCTTACATCTTAATTCTGGCATTTGGTATTGGTCTTATTTTCTTCATGTCTTTACAAGGTGCAGATAACAAGAAAGAAATTGCTGCTGAACATGAGGGTGGTGGCGAAACTACTACAGAAACAACAGATGCAGAAGCTGATGGTTCAGCACTAGTACAATCTTGTATCGGTTGTCATGGTGGTGACTTAACTGGTAGTATGGGTCCAAATCTACATGGCTTAGATGAAGCACATATCGTAGAAGTTTTAACAAAGGGTATCGAAGGTACTCCAATGCAACCAAACATGAAAACTGAAGAGGAAGCAAAAGCAATCGCTGAATACATTTCTACTTTAGAATAGTAAAACTGACAAGTAGCTGTACTGAAATAGTACAGCTACTTTTTAGATTTAAGCATCATAAAGATGGGGTTGTCCACATAGAAATGTGAGACAACTCCATTTGTTTTTTTTCACGACATCATCCATACTATTAATGGACTCTATTGAAGATAGGCGGTATAAAAATGAACGCACAAAAACTTTCAAAGCGATTAGAAGCAGTAGCGAAATTTGTTCCTACAGGAGCAGTCATGGCGGATATTGGTAGTGACCATGCCTATCTACCATGCTATTTAATTCACAAAGGGACTGCCTCATATGCCATAGCAGGGGAAGTTGTAAAAGGACCCTATGAATCGGCGGTAGGACAAGTACAGAAGGAAAACTTAACTGAAAAAATTACAGTACGCCTTGCAGACGGTTTAGCAGCGATAGAAGAAGCTGACCATGTGGATACGGTGACAATAGCTGGCATGGGTGGACCATTAATTGTTTCCATTCTAGAGAAGCATCCAGAAAAGCTTCAAGGTGTCACACGTCTAATCCTACAACCGAATATTCACGCCAAGGTTATCCGTGAGTGGGCTTTAGCACATCAGTGGGCGATTCTTGATGAAGAAATTTTAGAGGAAGATGATAAAATCTATGAAATCCTTGTGTTACAAAGAGGGCAAATGGAGCTCTCTACAGCAGAGATTTTGTTTGGACCTAAGCTAAGCCTGCGTAAATCACCAGCATTTATGAAAAAATGGTTGCGTGAAAAAGACAATTGGCAACGTGTATTACAATCCATTGAAGGAGCAGAACAAACACCTGAAATTGAAGAAAAGCGTGCAGAGTTAACGGCTCTGATACATTTAGTAGAAGGAGTTTTGTAAGATGAAAACGGTAAATGGCCAAGAAGTTATTCAAGTGTTCGAAGCATGGTCGCCCAAAAAACTAGCTTGTATGGACAATGATCCAATTGGACTAGCGATAGGGACCCTCAACAAACCTGTAAGTAAAGTTTTGGTGACGTTAGATGTCAATGAAGCCGTGGCAAATGAGGCAATAGAAAAAGGCTGTGAGCTGATTATCGCACATCATCCACCAATCTTTAGACGCCTAGCGAATATCCGCACAGATCATCCAGCAGGGCGCTTATATGAAAAGCTCATTAAACACGATATTGCTGTATATGCCGCTCATACAAATTTAGATGTAGCCGAAGGTGGGGTAAATGATTTATTAGCAGATGCCCTACAGCTAAAAAACCGTTCAATATTAGAAGAAACGTATGCTGAGAATTTGTTGAAGCTGGCAGTCTTTATACCAACTGCTAATGCACAAGCATTACGTGAGGCGCTTGCAAAAGCTGGGGCGGGTCGTATTGGCGACTATGAAGCATGTAGTTATACAACGACTGGAGAAGGTCGGTTCCGTGCATTAGCAGGAGCTAATCCGTTCGTTGGCTCTGTTGGTGAATTACATGTGGAGGAAGAAGTAAAGGTAGAAGTTGTTTTTCCTGAATCCATTAAAGGCCGCGTGTTAAAGGCCATGCTTACTAGTCATCCTTATGAGGAGCCTGCCTATGATGTTATACGTCTTGAGCAGCAAACAAATGTGATGGGATTAGGGCGTGTAGGTTACTTAACAAAGGACATGACGTTACAACAATTTGCTGAATTCGTTAAACAGCAACTAGATGTGCCAGCTGTGCGTGTAGTGGGTGATTTACATTCGAAGGTCAGCAAGGTTGCGCTTGTTGGTGGAGATGGTAATAAATATATCTATGCGGCAAAACGTGCAGGAGCTGATGTTTTCTTGACAGGCGATATGTACTTCCATACAGCTCAGGACGCACAAGCCATTGATCTGCAAATAGTAGATCCTGGTCATCATGTAGAAAAGGTAATGATTGCAGGAGTAGCAAAAAAAATGGCTGAACTATGTGAGGATAAAAAATATTTGGTTGAATTCATCCAATCAACGATCCATACAGAACCATTTTTATTTGTATAAGTGAGGGAACTAATATGGCTAATGAAAGACCAGCTGGTAATAAAGCAGGCAAGCTATGGATCATGATTGGTTTATTCATCGTTGTTTTTGGTATTGGTATGACGGTGATGACCAATATGGTCAATGATAAGAAAATCGATGCAATGACACAGCAATGTGAAGATGATGGTGGACAAGCAATTGTAGCAAAGGAGAAAAACTTTTTATCCACTAGCTACTCATTTGAATGTAAACAATGAGATGGGGCTGAACGCTAGCAGTACTAGTGTTTCAGCCTTTTTGAATGCAAGGAATCTATGAACAGTGATAAGATGTAGATAAAATTGATTAACAGAAGTGGAGAGAGTTGTCTTGTTTATTCGTTTATCTAAAGATCAGCAGGAAATGATTCTTGCTGATATTCAACGTTTTTTTTATAATCAGCGTGATGAAGACATTAGTGAATTTGAAGCTGAACGTATGTTAGATTTTATCAAGGAGCATATTGCCCCCTATATTTATAATGCTGCCTTGTCAGATGCCAAGTATGTTGTGGAAAGACAATACGCCTCTATTGAAGAGGAATTAGAGGCATTGGAGCAGCCCATTAAAACAAAATAATCCTCTTTATCCCTCTAGATTAAATATTTGACAGGAAAGAAGGGTTGATGATACCTTAATCTTGAATTAGAGATAATTCAATTCTAACTATTCAGAGCTAATTAACGGGTGATGAATAAAGGGATATTTTTCTGACCAAAATGGTTACGAGTGGCGAACACGTACGATAAACCGTGATGGAGTCACAAGAATGGATGATAAGAGGAGGCGTCATATGTTAAAAATCGGTATTATTTTAGGAAGTACGCGAGAAGGTCGTGTAAGCCCACAAGTTGGAGCTTGGGTAAAGGAAGTTGCGGAAAAACGTCGTGATGCGGAATATGAAATAATTGATATCGCTGAATTTAAATTACCATTTTTAGGGGAGCCAGGTGGAGATACTTCTGGGGTAGCTGCATGGTCAGAAAAAGTAGCAGCTTGTGACGGCTTTGTCTTTATTGTTGCGGAGTACAATCACTCCATTACAGGTGCATTAAAAAATGCATTAGATTATTTACGAGTTGAATGGAACAATAAAGCTGCTGGTATTGTCTCTTATGGTTCTGTTGGAGGTGCGCGTGCAGCAGAGCATCTACGAGGAATTCTCGGAGAATTGCTAGTTGCAGATGTTCGAGTACATCCAGCATTATCATTATTTACTGATTTTGAAAACGGCTCTGTCTTTAAACCAAAAGAGGTGCAAGCAGATTCAGTTCATCAAATGTTAGATCAGCTTGTGCCATGGTCAACTGCTTTGAAAACAATTCGATCCTAAACTTAAAGCTTTGATTCAGACGGCCGCTTTCAGAAAGCGGTCGTTTTTTGATGAGGTAAAATCCATTAATGTTTGATTTCTTCAAGGACTTTTTCCTTTAAATCATTCTCCATCGAAGATAGTTTTACTGTATTGGTGAGACGCTCTTTTAGTTCTTTATCTGTCATAATGCCACGTTCCTCTAAGATTTGTACAAGCAGATTTAATGTTAGTATATTTTTAATATCCGCTGCTTTTGATGCCATATAAAACCCTCCATAATGATAGAATTACTACTTCTTAAGTGTACTCCTTTTTGAGAAGCATGACACAGAAAGGACAAAACAAAGCAAATTTATTTCGCATCCCGGAATATATAGGGAAAAATAAGCGATACAATTTCCCTTATGAAGAGTGGAGATACTGTATGGAAACTGCATTTTAGTATGAAAAGTATGTGCTGTTTCAAGCTAGAAAAGCGAATATTGTAGTAAAAGGGGACATACCTTCCTATCAGGAGGGATTCAATGGGTAAACGGTTTGGGCTTGTCATCGGACTGTTGGTAGTCATTATATCTATGTTGGTCCTATTTGATAGATTTGCAGGAGAGAAAAGGTCAGAAGCAAATAAAGAGGCTCAATCGCTTATAACAAATGAAGAGTTGAGTCTGGCTCGATTGAAGGATAAGCTACTTGAAAAGTATGTCGGCATTGACGTTAAAACGACGGAAGAAAAGGAATTAGTAATCCAAGTTGTAGGCGGAGAAGACTATTTCCAGTCAATTAAAAAAGATATGGAATCCATAGCAAAAAATGCTTTAAAAACGTCTCCCTTAAAGGACTATCCCATAGTTTTTGAAAGATGGGAGTTTACCTCCTTGCTTGATAACAACAAGATAATGGGGGATGATATGAACCTTTTGATGGAAGATTTAATTGCGGGCTTAGAAGCTTTTGACGTATATGAATATTTAGTTATTGAAAATCGAACAACCATTACCATACAAACAACGATAAAGGGCGCTACGCATGAGGCACTTGAGTTAGCTTTAAGGATGGAAGAAGCCATCAAGAAGATTGTACAAGCAAAAGCATCACAAAATACTTCCTATGTTATTAACATATTAAATACCCAACGAGAAAAAATAAATTAGCTGTGTAGAAAAATAACATAGGATTAAGGCATCGAGATTTTAATGCTCGATGCCTTTGACATGTTTAAAGCAGCTATGTAGTTGTTGCAAAGAGAGCTTGATAAAGAGTTGCTAGGAGTGCAACAAAGCGCATATCATCCGCTTGGAAAAGCTTAAACTGTATACCTATCTGTACTAGCTCAGTCTCAATAGAGCTTGCACTCGCAATCTTTTCATCATTGCAATATAAATAAGCAGTAGAGGTAAAATCCTTTTCAAAACGAAATTCTAAATCGTCCATTGTAAATGAATAAGAGGATTCTAATAATTGCACTGTTTTCCGTTGAATGGGTATCAAGCTGCCATCAGGCATAACAATTTGATGGCTGACTCCTTTTGTTAACAGGGTAGATTGTACTTGAAAAAGTGGTGCACCTAATGTAGTTCGTGTCTCATAACGGTACGGTAATGTTTGCTGTGCAGCTACCAGCAAGACAGCATTCAGTACTTTACCAGCAGAGGTACGCTCCATTTTTTGAAGTACACATACTGTTTCGTTGTGTTCATTCACGATTGGAATATCAGTGAAGCTTTTAAAGCCCTTCGGATAGGTAAGTGTAAAAGTTGTCATAAAGAAACCTCCAGTCATTATTTATACGAGTAGGTAGTCGAGGAGGTTTCAAGAAACTAGCTCTACGGTGTTTTTTATCTACTTGCCTCTTTATAAATAAAAGAACAGGCTGCTGAAGTAGCAAATTATTTCCGCTTTCAGCAGCCTGTTCATTTTATGACATTTGGGTATGACCGGATAGAGCACGCTTTTCCTGCTCTGTATCAAATTCTTTTTCCATTTTTGACACGACCACTGTTGCTACACCATTACCAATTAGATTTGTAACTGCACGTGCTTCTGACATGAAACGATCTACGCCGATTAAAAGGGCAATCCCCTCTACTGGGATCATCGGGAATGCTGCTAATGTTGCTGCAAGTGTAATAAAGCCAGAGCCTGTTACACCAGCTGCCCCTTTAGAAGTAAGCATTAAGATGGCTAATAACGTAATTTGATGCCAAACATCTAAATCCACACCATAGGCTTGCGCAATAAAGATAGCAGCCATTGATAAGTAAATGGATGTTCCATCTAAGTTAAATGAATAGCCTGTAGGAATCACTAGCCCAACCACTTGCTTTGAACAACCATAGTTTTCAAGCTTACGCATCATGGAAGGTAATGCAGATTCAGATGAAGATGTTCCGATAACGATAAAGATTTCATCTTTAATGTACTTGATAAATTTAAAAATACTAAAGCCAAAATAATGGGTAATCAATCCAATGATCACAACAATAAAAATGAACATTGTAATGTAAACAGATAGCATTAAAAATCCTAAGTTTCCTAATGATTTAAGTCCAAAATTTCCGATTGTATAACTCATGGCACCAAACGCACCAATAGGAGAAATTTTCATCACCATGTTAACGATTTTAAAGAAAATATCTGCAACTTGCTCGAAAAATTTAATAACAGGTTTAGCTGGTTCACCAATCGCCGCCGCAGCTAGTCCAAATAAAACAGCTGAGAACAAGACTGGTAATAATTCACCATTTGCTAAAGCACCAACTACATTTTCAGGAATAATTTGCATAATAAATGCACCTAAACCATGCTCTGCAGCCGCCGCGTCTGTATATTGTGAAACATCAGCACCGCTTGCTGCATCTGTATTAAAACCTTTACCTGGTTGAACAATATTGACAACGATTAAGCCAATTGCAAGGGCAAAAGTTGAAACAATTTCAAAATAAATTAAAGCTTTTCCACCAATTTTACCAACCTTTTTGACATCCCCCATGCTACCAATGCCGATTACGACTGTTAAGAAGATAATTGGTGCTATTAACATTTTAATAAGTTTAATAAATATATCCGCCAAGATTTTGAGCTTTGCCCCGAATTCTGGGAATGTTGCTCCGACGATAATCCCTAGTACAATGGCAATCAATACTTGTACTGTTAAGTTTTTAAAATTTATCCGCATATAGTTCTCCCCCTACAACATCTATGAATATTGTGTGAACGCTTTCATGTGGTTATCATAGCTGAAATTTTCCGACAATAGTGTTTATGACCGTAATGGTTGTATTGTTCATTTTGTTCATTCTGAGAAAAGGGGGTATTAAGGCTAGTAATATCAAGGGTTTTAAGCTGTTTTATAGTAGTTTTGATATTCGCGAATCTATTATAATACAATAGAAAAAATCCTTACGTTTTGTAAGGATTTTTCATTAATGAACAAAAGTATTAGGGATCAACGATTTTTTCAATCTCTGCTAAGATTTGATCGTTTTGAATATGGGCTCTATAAAAATCATAAACAGGTGCAAGTTGTTCCTTAAAGCGCTGTCTTTCTTGGGGACTCATTGTATACACATCAAAATCATCTAGCTGTTTCAGCTTGTCCATATCTTGTTCATTCATAAGTTCAGCCTGCTCAAATTGCCAATCGGTTGTTTCTTTCATAGCATCCAACAACTGATGCTGAATTTTGATAGGTAGAGAATTCCAAAAGGTTTCATTCATTAGCACAGCATAGCCTAAAATCCCATGCTGAGTGATAGTCATATGCTTTTGTACTTTGTAAAAACCCTTTGAATAGATATTAGAAGCGGTATTTTCTTGTGCGTCTATTGCATGCTTCTCTAAATCCGAAAAGACCTCACTAAAAGAAATAGGTATAGGTGTTGCTTTGACCACTTCAAATTGCTTTTCTAATGTTTTACTTGGCATCGTACGCACTCGTAAGCCCTGTAAATCTTCAAAAGTATGAATAGGCTGCTCAACAGAGGTTAGATGCTTAAACCCATTGTACCAAAAGCCAAGCCCTTTAATATGGAACGGCTCTAGCTCATTAACCAATTGTTCACCAATAGAACCCGTTAAGACTTCCTTTACTTCCTCATTTGTATTAAATAGAAAGGGTAAATCAAGCACCTGCCAATTAGGAACATAAGCTGTCATTTTAGAAAAAGTAGGGATGATCATTTCCACTTCTCCCTTTTGCAATGCCTGAAATTCATTTTCATCATTAAATAAAGAGGAGTTGGAGTAGACATGTACTTTGACCTTCCCGTTTGTTTTTTCTTCTACTAGCTCAGCAAATTTGTTGGCAGCTTGGCCTTTAGGGGTATTTTCAGCGACGACATGACTTAAATGAATTGTTATCTGTGTGTCTAAACCCTTTTGCTCATCATCATAGGGAAGTGGCTTGGCGAATAGTAATCCTTGTTGAACACTGATAGTGAGGATTAACACAAGCACAGTTATAATCGTACCAATAATAAATTTTTTCATTGTATACACCCAATTAATTCGTATTTTCTGATGTTTTTGTTATTCTAACATATGGAGTAAGCTAAAATATAGTAGGAGGGAGGCGGTCAGTTGAAATTTCAGAAGTTATCCATGCAAAGAAAAATTATGTCTCTGACTTTTTTTATTCTCATGCTTTCCTTTAGCATTGGCGGTACTTTTTTGTTAGGTTTTGTCATGAATGAGCAAAAGACCAAACTAAGTGATCAAGCACTCCTTGTAGCAAAAACCGTCTCTCAGCTTCCTGAAATAAAAACATATATTGCTAGTGAAAATTACTATGATGCCGTACAGCATATTAATCCTGTTGTAGAGGAAATCCGTGATATCAATGGGGCAAAATATATTGTTGTTCTTGATATGCAACGACGAAAATATTCCCATCCTAATAGCCAGGAACTTGGTCGAATATCTCAATCTGGAGATTTAAACGCCGCTTTTTCAGAGCATTACTATACGTCGATTGCACGTGGAGAACACGGTAATATGGTTCGTGCGTTTGTTCCGATTATGAACCATGAAGGACAACAAATAGGTGTTACAGTAGTAGGGTACAGTGTTCTTACGGTAGTGGAGTTACTGCAAACAATGCAAACCGAACTAATGGTTACTGTACTATTATCGTTACTATTTAGTGTATGGGGAGCACGAACATTGGGGCTTCATATGAAAAAGCAAATGTTTGGGTTAGAGCCGCATGAAATTGCCAAAATGTATGTAGAACGGACAGAAACGTTTAATGCCATGCACGAAGGCATCATTGCTATCGATAATGATTTGACCATTACGATTTTTAATGAAAAAGCCTGTGATATCTTAGGCGTTTATGAAAAACCCTCTACATTGATTGGACAGAAAATCTTTCATGTCTTGCCAGATACACGACTTCCTGAAATTTTAGAGCTGGATCAGCCGTTATTTAATCGTGAGCTGTATATTAATAATCATAGTATTATGAGTAATCGAATTCCGATACAGGTTAATGGCGAAACTGTTGGGGCAGTGGCCATGTTTAAAGACCGTACGGAAGTGAAAAAGCTTGCCGAAGAATTAACAGGCGTTAGAGCATTTGTCCAAGCCCTTCGTGTACAAACACATGAACATAAAAATAAACTGCATACGATAGCGGGTCTTTTACAGCTAGGTCATCATGAACAGGCACTTTCTTACTTAACACAAGTGAAGGAAGAGCATGATGAAATCACTAACTTTTTAAACGAACGAATAAAAAATGAAAATATTTCTGGGCTATTGCTCAGTAAAATTTCCTATGCGAAGGAACAAGGAATTCGATTGGAAATTGACCGTGAAAGCCGATTTACATCATTTCCAGCTAATTTGGATCATCATGATTTCGTCATTCTCTTTGGTAATTTGATAGAAAATGCGTTTGATGCATTAAAGGATGTACAGGTCGAGGAGAAGGTGATTCATGTTTCTGTGGATGAAGATGATGACGTATTAGCCATATTAGTAACCGATAATGGTGTTGGCATGACGGAAGAGGTCAAGCAGCACATTTTTGATAATGGTTATTCTACAAAAGAGAAAAACTACCGTGGAATAGGGTTATTTTTAATAAAGGAAATTGTCGAAAAAGGGCAGGGTGACATCGAAGTCATCAGTGAGCCTAACAAAGGAACAAGTTTTTTAATCACCTTTTATTATTCATAATGGGATGGAGGGCTAGCAGTGACACAGATTAGAGTATTATTAATTGAGGATGATCCAATGGTACGAGAGGTAAATCGTCAATTTATTGAAAAGGTAGAGCATTTTCAAGTGGTTGGACAGGCACCTAATGGGTTAGAAGGCATTACGCAAATTTGTCAACTGAAGCCTGATTTAGTTTTTATGGATATTTTTATGCCAGAGCAAGATGGTATTACAAGCTTACGCAAAATACGTGAGCTCGATCTACCAGTAGATGTTATTACCGTGACGGCCGCAAATGATATGGAGACAGTGAAACAGATACTGCATCTAGGTGTTTTTGATTATATTATGAAGCCCTTTTCTTTTGAACGTGTTAAAGGGACACTTGACAATTATTTACGCTTTAACAAGCAAACTCAAACAGAACGAGAGCTCACACAGGGAGAATTAGATCAGTTATTTCATTATCGTGATGGACAAACTATGTTGGATCAATCTGTTACATTGAAATCCGAAAAAAATCTCCCAAAAGGTTTTAATCGTACAACACTTGAAAAGGTTGTGCACTTTTTACAATCGGTGGATGGTGCCTCAGCGGAAGAAGTAGCCAGTGGAATTGGCATTGCCCGCGTAACAGCTAGAAGATATTTAGATTACCTTGAAAAACAAGAGGAAATCACAATGGATGTCCATTATGGTGGCATTGGTCGTCCTATAAACTATTACTTTAGTAAATAAAGAAAATCCTGATTGTCATAATAACAATCAGGATTTTTTGTGAGTAACTAATAGGGCATGATTTTATCAACAGGTGTTGGTGTCTTAATCTTTGGCAGAATTTTATCTAGTGTTACTGTACGCTTAATCTCGTGTGTAGATGGATCATTTTCATCAAATTGATCAAGGAAGTTAATAACCTCTTTTACAATTGGTGTTGGTGTAGAAGCACCTGCTGTTACAGCAACCATGTTGATACCTTTTAACCATTCTACTTTTAGCTCTGAAACATCTGCAATTCGATAGGATGGTGTTCCTGCAATTTCTACAGAAACTTGTGTTAAGCGGTTCGAGTTATTGGATTTAGGATCACCTACAACAATAAGTAAATCCGCTTCACCTGCTTGCTGTGCAACAGCCTCTTGACGTACTTGTGTAGCTAAACAGATCTCTTTGTGTACCTCAATATGTGGGAATTTTTCTTTTAAACTATCCATTAAATGGGCGACATCCCATTGGCTCATTGTCGTTTGATTTGTGACAAGTAATTTATCATTCGTTAATTGTAAAGCATCAATATCGTTAGAAGACTGTACTAAGTGGACATGATCCGGGGCAACGCCAATAGCACCCTCTGGTTCGGGATGTCCTTTTTTACCAATATAAATAATGTCATAGCCTTCTGCTGATTTTTCACGAATTAAATCGTGGGTAACTGTTACATCAGGACATGTAGCATCAATGGACACTAAGCCTTTTCGCTTCGCAATCTCACGAATTTCCGGTGAAACACCATGTGCTGTAAAAATGACAGTACCTGTTTCAACTTGTTCAATAATTTCTAGGCGGTTGTCACCATCTAACGTGATGATACCATCCTCTTCAAACGCATCTGTGACGTGTTTATTATGCACAATCATCCCTAAGATGTAGATAGGTCTTGGTAATGTTTTATCAAGTGCGGCGTTACGAGCGATCACCATCGCATCCACAACACCGTAGCAATAGCCACGTGGATTAATTTTTAATACTTGCATGGTGGTTGTGACTCCTTTCAAGCTTACCTATCTACATTATAACGGACAGTGACAGTGAATACAAAGAAACGTTCATTTACATTGGTGGTTGGAAAATACGTGGTTTAGATGGAAGTGGCTCGGGAGGCGTAAATGATGCACTTTGCCTAGATGACCGTCTACTTCCAGCAGCCTTACTATCGCTTCCTGCTGCTTCTGTTGCTCCACCGCCAGCGGAAGGAAGTCCTTGGAATCCTTTATACAATTTTAAAAGTGATGGAATATTTTTCACCATCGGCATAGCTTGTTGGATATAAGGGGTATAGGTTTTGGCTGTATTAAATAAACTGTTGGCTTGCTGTAAAAATGAACCGACTTTCGAAGCTTCTTGCACAGGTGGCATCGGCATTTGCCCTCCAAATGAACCTATTCCATTAGCCATTGGAAAGCCGCCTGGAATTCGTGGTTGAACAGGGAAGCCTCCAGGCGGGAAAAAGGACTGTGGCGACATCTGTGGAGGTGTTTGCATGGGCATGGGCATTCTCATGCCACCCGGATACATTGGGTATGGATAAGGTGGTCGAAATACCATAATGATCTCCTTTCTACTTGTTTTTCATTGATGACATACCTGACTATAGCTATGATATGCAAAGGCTAATAGGAGGGTTCAATAAAGCTACATAAAAGCAAAATGTAATATGGAATTTGTAAAGTAGAAGTCCAAATACAGCTAGACCTTAGGCTCCATATTCATTCATCCTCTTCATGATAGCGAAGCATTCGGTAGCCTACCCGTACATGTGTCTGAATAAGTTTGGGCTGTGCTGGATTAACTTCTATTTTTTTTCGAAGTGTAGCCATAAAAACTCGTAAACTTGGAACATCTGATTGAAGAGCATTTTGCCAGATTTCCTTTAAAATATAATTATGTGTTAGAACTTTCCCAACATTTTTGGATAAAACAATTAAAAGTTTATATTCAATCGGCGTCACATGTATTTCTTTTCCATTTACAAATACTGTATGATCAACATAATTAATTTGAAGATAACCATTTGTGAAAATGGGATTCTCTTTTTCAAGTGGTTGTTCATAGGCCATTCTTCTTAAGGCAACCCGAATTCTTGCTAATAATTCTTCCACACTAAATGGCTTTGTTACATAATCATCTGCACCTGCATCCAAAGCATTAATTTTATCATGTTCTTCTCCACGAGCACTTACGACAATAATTGGTGTTTGATTCCAACTTCTAATTTTAGTGATTAGTTCTACGCCATCTATGTCTGGTAGACCTAAATCTAAAATAAAAACGTCAGGTTTTATGGTAAGAGCCTTTTGAAGAGCACTATTACCATCACGTGCAATGTCGAATTCATAATGGTTTGTCGCTAATGTCATTTTAATTAAATTGGCAATTGCTACATCGTCCTCAACTACTAGAATTCTTTTACTCATCAAATTTCATTACTCCTTTTTTCAGCGAAAAGTTAAAAATCGTTCCTTGCGGTTTATTATCTGAAACGTTTATGCTGCTACCATGTAATTTTAAAATTGTTTGACAGAGTGCTAAGCCTAAACCAAGACCACGTCTACTATCACTGCGTTGTACTTTTCCAGTTGTAAATGGTTCAAACAAGCTACTTTTTAAAGCGTCATCGATTCCAGGCCCATTATCAGAAATACTAAAACTTACGAATCCATCTGATTCTTTCACTATGATCATAATGGCACTACCTGGTGGGGTGTAAGTCAATGCATTATCGATAATATTAATGAAAACTTGTATGATGAGTCGAGCATCCATTAAAGCAAATAAAAACTCAGGTTTAATTTCATAAGATATTTTATGTGTATTGTTTTGAGGAATAACATGGGAAAGTGCCTCTTGAATAATATCTTCTACTAGTTCAATTTGCATTTCTAACGCAAATTGCCCATCCTCTAACTTAGATACAGCTAGTAAATTTTCAACCATTTGTACAAGCCATTTTGAATTTTTATAAATATCTTCATATAATTTATTTTTTTCAATCTCTGGTATTAATGGTGCATTGTTGAGTAAGATATCTGCATTTCCAGAGATAGCAGTGAGTGGTGTCCTAAGGTCATGAGAGATTGCACGTAAAAGATTAGCTCGCATCTGTTCCATTTCAGCTTCTCGCGCTACTTCCTCATTAAGTTTCTGTAAATACCATTTATCCAAAGCGAATGAAAAATCATTAATAATGGCGTGCAAAATATTGCGCTCAAATGCAGGCAATGGGGAAACTTTAGATAGGGCAATACCTATAACACCCTTCACATCTCCATTAGAAATAACAGGTATATAATAAGCGTTCACTTCAGGAAAGATGTCTGTAGATACACCTGCTACATGCCTATTATTTGTAACCCAACTAACAACACCACATTCATTTGGATTATCGAAAAGTACAGCTATTTTTTGATTTTCACTACTAGACATTGTTTCAGTACGAAAGAAAGATGATTTCTCAATTACCTGGTTATTTATTTCGAAAAATTGTACAGGCTTTTCTACTAATTTAACAATTTGAGACATGCCTTCAACTATTATTTCTTCAATAGACTTAGCATGTTGAAGCCTACGATTTGTTTCAAGGAGCACCTCCATTCGATAAGATTTTCGAATGGCTATAATGGTTTGCTCCTTTATCTTTTTTGTTAAGCTACTCGTAATTACGCCAGAGATAAACATGATAAAAAATGTCATTGGATAGTCACGATGATAAGCATCAAATGAAAATCGAGGCTCTGTAAAAAAGTAATTAAAAAGTAAGACAGCAATAATGGAGTTAATAATACTCATCATCGATCCAGTTGACCAAATAGCAAGGATGAGGACCCCTAAAATGTAAATTGTAATGATGTTTGACTCGCTTATACCAATTGTATATAGATATAAGCCGACAATTGATATGAAGCAAAATACGATAAACATTTTGAACAAATCAAGCCATTCAAATGATAATTTATTACTTATACTAGGAAAATAAAATGGTTCATTTTCTTGATCTGGTACTATGTGTAGGGCTAAGTTCGGAACAAATTCATTCAGGCGGTCACTTATTTTTGTGCTTGGTCGCCACCATTTTTTCCTCATACTTGTTCGTCCGATAACAAGTTTCGTGACCCCACTAATTTGAGCATAATTAGCAAGGGCTGCTGCTACGTCGTCTTCTTGAACGATGACGACATGGCCGCCAAGCTGTTCCACAAGTTTAATGTGTTGTTGTAATCGTTCTGAATTTGCACTACTTCCTTCTTGCTCCTGCAGGTTTTGTACATAAAGAGCAGTAAATTTACCGTGTAATGCTTGTGCAAGTCTTGCAGTGGTTCTAATAACTTTTGCATTTGTAGGAGAACTACTGATACCAACTAGTAGGTGTTCTTCAATTTGTACAGGGTGTTTGACAGATTCATGGTTGTTTATTTGTTTATAGTTGATTGTATCCGCTGCTCTACGTAATGCGATTTCTCGTAATGACACTAAATTTTGTTTACGGAAAAAAGAATGCAGTGCTTTTTCCGCTTGTTGTTTTGCATAAACTTTACCTTCTTGTAGGCGTTGTATTAGTTCATCTGGTTCAATGTCTACAACTTTTATTTGAGAAGCTTGATCAATTAAGTAATCAGGGATACGCTCTCGTACTTTAATGTCAGTAATTTCTTCTACTAAGTCATGAAGGCTTTCAATATGTTGAATATTTACAGTTGTATAAACATGAATCCCCTTTGACAGTAGTTCTTCAACATCTCCAAAACGCTTCTTGTGCCGCATTGTTGGAACATTGGAATGTGCCAATTCATCAATAAGAACAATTTCTGGTTTGCGCTGCAATACGGCATCAATATCTAATTCATAAAAAGCTTTTCCTCTATAGGTTATTTTTTTCGTCGGAATTTGCTCAAGCCCTTCTAGTAAAGCTAACGTATCTGGACGAGGATGTGGTTCTACATAGCCAACCACCACATCTTTACCTAATTTTTGAGCTTGAAGTGCTGCATCTAACATTGCGTAAGTTTTACCTACTCCAGCAGCATAACCGAGAAAGATTTTTAAATTCCCTAAAATTTGTTGCTCCTGTTGAAATCTTGCTAAAAACATCTCAGGAGTTGGACGTGTATTTTCCATCCTCGTTCACCTCATTTGTATTATAGCGTTAACTCCCATTAAGAAAGTATAAAGATTTTGCCTCTTTATGCTTTCTTAATAGAAAAGTAGATTTCCTAACACTACATTAATTTGAAAGTCAGTATGATGAAAACAACCTAAATGAAGGAGGGTTATTTTATTGATGGACTTTTATATGGTTGTATTGTTACTGATAAGCTTCGGAAGTCTTTTGTCATTAACTACATGGTGCTTCAAGCTAGTGGATGAGCAATAAGGAGGAGATAGGAATGTGGATTTTTATCGGGATTGTACTTGTATTCTTGTTTGGTTATCTAGGGCATGCATTACTTTGTCCTGAAAATTATTAAAGGCTGTTAGGAGGTAATGCACTATGTGGCAAATAGCCATAGTATTAATTATTTATTTACCGCTCGTTATCTTAACTGGGCATTATCTATATCGGGTAACATTACATCAAAAAACATGGCTTGATCCTATTCTAGACAAAGTTGATGCAGTAATTTATAAATTGTGTGGCATTAAACAAGTAGATATGAATGGTAAAGAATATGTACTTTCATTAATACTTTCAAATGCAGTTATGGTTTTTATTGGATATTTTTTGTTGCGCATTCAAGCATTCCTGTTTTTAAATCCAAATAATATTAGCAGTATGGAAGCTACACTTTCATTTAACACGATTATTTCTTTTATAACCAATACAAATCTTCAACATTATAGCGGTGAGTCTGGACTCAGTTATTTATCACAGATGCTAGTCATTATCTTCATGATGTTTACATCTGCAGCTACTGGTTATGCAGCTTGTATGGCGTTCTGTCGTCGCCTTGTTGCGAAAACAGATACTATTGGGAATTTCTTTATTGATTTTGTTCGTGTTATTACGCGTATTTTAATGCCTATCTCCATCGTTGTTGCCATTATTTTAGTATCTCAAGGGACACCACAAACCTTAAGTGCAAATAAAACAGTACAAACGATCGAAGGAAAATTACAAGATATTGCACTTGGACCTGTCGCTTCTCTAGAATCGATCAAGCATATAGGTACGAATGGTGGGGGCTTTAACGGAGCCAATTCAACAACACCTTTTGAAAATCCAACCGTTCTCTCAAATATAGTGGAGATGTTATCGATGATGCTATTGCCGGGCGCTTGTGTAGTTGCCTTTAGTTTGATGATTGCTTATAGAAAAAAGAAAACTATTTTTGGAAAACAAGGTTTAGCTATTTTTGCAGCAATGAGTATATTGTTTCTACTCGGATTAGTGACTGTGTACATAGCAGAGAAGGCTGGTAATCCAATTATAAGTGAACTCGGTATAACACAGGAGCTAGGGAGCATGGAAGGAAAAGAAATGCGTTTTGGTGTAGTACAATCAGCATTATTTACCACTGTCACTACTGCGTTTACAACAGGATCTGTTAACAATATGCACGATACATTGACGCCTCTTGGGGGTCTAGTACCGATGTTTAATATGATGCTAAATGTTGTGTTTGGTGGTAAAGGGGTCGGCCTGATGAACATGATGATGTATGTTCTACTAACAATTTTTATTGCCTGTTTAATGATTGGGCGATCTCCTCAGTTTTTAGGTAAAAAGATTGAAGAGAAAGAAATGAAATTAATTGCTCTATGCATTTTAATTCATCCGGCTATTATTTTGCTATTTTCAGCACTAGCAGTTGTAACACCAACAGGAATAGCAGGAATAACGAATCCAGGTGCTCACGGATTATCACAGGTTTTATATGAATTTGCTTCAGCCTCTGCCAACAACGGCTCAGGGTTCGAAGGGTTAGCAGATAACTCCACATTTTGGAACGTAACAACAGGACTTGCAATGTTCTTTGGACGATATTTAACCATTATCATTCAACTTGCGATTGCGTCACTACTTGCCAAAAAATTTTGGCACAGTGATTCAATAGGAACATTAAAAACGGATAATACTACTTTTACTTTTTTACTAGTGGCTATCGTTTTAATGATTGGTGCATTAACATTTTTACCAGCTTTAGCACTTGGTCCAATCACAGAGCATTTACAACTTTATTCTTAATGGAGGAGAGAGCATATGGAAACAGTAAGAAAGAGTTTTTTGACAAGTAAGATGCTAAAAAATGCAATGATAGACGCTTTAAAAAAGTTTAGTCCCACTTATATGCTAAAAAATCCTGTTATGTTTGTTGTAGAAGTAGGATTTTTGTTTGTGCTGCTATTAGTTCTTTTTCCAAATATGTTTGGGAGTGTAGTAGAAGAACATGCTCGATTATACAATGGAATAGTTGCTATCCTACTTTTTGTTACAATTCTATTTGCTAATTTTGCAGAGTCAATTGCAGAAGGAAGAGGTAAAGCACAAGTTCAAACTTTAAAAAAAACAAAGACAGTGACAAAGGCTCGTGTGTTGCTTCATGATGGTACGGAAATCCTTAAACAGGCCCATGACCTAAAAAAAGGAGATATTGTATTAGTTCAAGCTGGAGAGGTAATTCCAAATGATGGAGAAGTCATTGATGGCATTGCTACTGTGGATGAATCGGCAATAACAGGTGAATCTGCCCCTGTTGTAAAAGAACGAGGTGGCGATTTTTCATCCGTTACGGGTGGTACGACGGTTACGAGTGATTGGTTGATGATTGAAATTACTTCATTGCCTGGCGAATCATTTCTGGATAAAATGATTACGCTAATTGAAGGGGCTAGCCGTAAGAAAACACCAAATGAAATAGCCCTTAATACACTTCTAGTAAGTTTAACAATTATCTTTCTGTTAGTGGTAGTGTCCCTCTATCCAATGACTATTTATTTGAATGTGCCAATTTCTATCGCAACATTAATAGCACTTACAGTTTGTTTAATTCCTACAACGATTGGTGGATTATTATCCGCAATTGGTATTGCAGGTATGGATAGGGTAACACAATTTAACGTCATCGCAATGTCTGGGAGAGCGGTGGAAGCCTGTGGAGATGTGGATACATTAATCTTAGATAAGACTGGCACGATAACATATGGCAATCGAATGGCAGCTGAGTTTCTACCAGTAAAAGGAGTTGCCAGGGAAGAGTTAATGCAAGCTGCATGGCTTAGTTCTCTAACAGATGATACACCTGAGGGAAAATCTATCTTATCGCTTGCTTGCGAATTAGGGGTGAATACGGACGGTGAAAAAAGCATTATCCAGACAAGTAAACATATTCCCTTTACTGCACAAACACGAATGAGTGGCTTGGATAGGGTGGATGGCACAAAAATTCGAAAAGGTGCCTATGATACGATAAAAAGAGAGAGTTTGAAGGCAGGGTACAGTATTCCTTCAAATCTAGAGTTGCTGGTTCAACAAGTATCTACAGTAGGGGGGACGCCTCTGGTCGTAGCACTGAATGATAAAATTTTAGGCGTTATTTATCTAAAGGATATTGTCAAGGCTGGACTAAAGGAACGTTTTGAACAGCTTCGTGAAATGGGGATTAAAACCATTATGTGTACGGGAGATAATCCACTTACAGCAGCAGCCATTGCAAAGGAAGCTGGAGTAGATAGCTTTATCGCAGAAAGCAAACCTGAGGATAAGATTCAAGTCATTAAGGATGAACAGGCACAAGGGAAGGTAGTAGCAATGACTGGTGATGGTACAAATGATGCACCAGCGTTAGCGCAGGCCAATGTTGGTCTTGCAATGAATTCAGGTACAAATGCAGCAAAAGAAGCAGCTAATATGGTTGATTTAGATTCAAATCCAACTAAAATTATTGAAATTGTAGAGATAGGGAAGCAGCTTTTGATGACACGTGGCGCTTTAACAACATTTAGTATCGCTAACGATATAGCAAAATATTTTGCCATCATACCTGCTATGTTGATGGTGGCTGTACCTGAGATGAGCGCATTAAACATAATGAAACTTAATTCTTCAACAAGTGCGATTATTTCTGCCTTAATTTTTAATGCAGTCATTATTCCCTTGTTAATTCCAATTGCAATAAAGGGTGTAACGTATAAACCAATGAGTGCTACAAAACTTTTGAATAAAAATTTATTTGTCTATGGTATAGGTGGTATTATAGCTCCTTTTATTGGGATTAAGTTAATTGACATACTAGTTGGTCCACTATGCCGTAGTTTTGGGCTATAGGAGGAAGGTACATGCGAAAACTATTTATGAACTTAAAGCAAGCAATTCTGATTACAATAACAATGTTTATACTGTGTGGGCTAATCTACCCTTTTGCGGTGACTGCTTTAGCTCAAGGATTACTCCATCATCAAGCAAATGGTAGTTTACTAGAAATCAATGGTAAAGCTGTTGGTTCAGAACTGATCGGTCAATCCTTTTCAGCACCATCATATTTCTGGGGACGTGTTTCAGCCATTCATTATAATGTTTATACTGAGGATGATACGGTACCAGACAAAAATGGTCAGTTAAATTATAGTGGTGTGACTTCTGGAACTTTTAACTATGCACCATCTAATCCAGAATTGAAGAAGCGAATTGAAGCAGATATCAAGAAGTTTCTACTTGCAAACCCAACAGTAAAACGCCAAGATATACCTGCAGATTTAATGACAGCTTCTGGCTCAGGGCTGGATCCACATATTAGTGTGAAGGCTGCAAACATTCAAGTGAAGCGCATTGCCCTAGCAAGCGGTCTTTCAGAAGAAGAGATTGAAAAAATTATTGAAGAAAATACGGAGAAACGAACACTAGGAATCTTTGGAGAAAATAAAGTGAACGTTCTAATGGCGAATTTAACTATCATGAAAAAAATGGATAATAGACAAGAATAATAACTATAAAATCAGGTAGAGAAATGCTTTGTTCTCTACCTGATCGTATTTTATGCTTGAGAATTTACAAGAATTTTAATATGATTACGTTCCTTCATTAATGCCTCAAAGCCTTCTGTTACCACCTCATCAAGAGCAATTCGTTTCGTAACAAGCTTGTCTGCAGGGAAGTAACCTTGGGTCATTAGCTCCATTACGGCTGGGAAAATATCGCGGTAGGCAATAATTCCTTTGACTGTTCGCTCTGATAGAACGATATTGTTCGGTTGGATAGCAGCTGTAGACTCCCAAATCGACACGATGATTGTTTCACCTTCAAAAGTTGTTGAGTCAATAGCTTGTTGTAATACCACAGGAACGCCCGTTACTTCAAAGGCAACATCTACACCACCATTTGTTAATTCATGTAGACGCGCAACGGCATCTTCCTCTTTAGGATTAATGACGGCTGTTGCACCAAGTTCTAAAGCTTTTGCGGCACGCTCTGCTGAAAGCTCTACAGCATAGATTTCTGATGCGCCCGCTGCACGTAATGCTTCAATGACAAGTAGCCCGATTGGTCCTGTTCCAAAGACGGCAGCTTTGTCTCCGGCTTTTAATTTACTTTGACGCACGGCATGTAAAGCGACTGCTGCTGGTTCAACAAGTGCTCCTTGCTCATAAGAAAGCCCTTCTGGCATTTTGTGAACCATTTTTTCATCTACCATTGTATATTCGGAGAATCCACCGCCACCGCCTGAAAGACCGTGAAAACCTAAATGTTTACAAATATTATATTTACCTTTTTTACAGGCAGCACATTCGCCACATGCAAGGATTGGTTCTACTACTACAGGATCACCGATTTTAACAGATGTAACACCATCGCCAATTTCAACTACTTCACCTGAAAATTCATGTCCCATTACAATAGGTGCTATGTCTTTACTTACATAGTGAGGTTGCTCCACTGGAATAAAGATTGGCCCAGCTGCGTATTCATGTAAATCACTGCCACAAATCCCTGTCCAATGTACTTTGATTTTTACTTTTCCAGGTGCGATGACTGGTTCTTCAATGTTTTCTACACGGATGTCTTTTGCTTTATACCATCTTGCTGCTTTCATAATCTACCAACCTCCCATAATATCTTACAGCTCTATCATAACATGTGGGGAATCTGCTAATCATTAGTTCCCTATAAATTGACATAAAAATTACATATTACAAGCGTTTTCGAACATTGTTACAGCGCTTTTTTGATTGCATATTCTGCGTATTTCAAGTACCTTTGATAAGGGCTTTGTTACGGTGATAATAAAACATTAAAAATATGTTTATGCTAGTAAGAAATAGGACGTAAATATACCTTAAAGTTCGAATCATGGTACAATGAAAAAGATGTTAGGAGGAACGAATGATGTCAAAATATACTGATTATAATTTTCAGCCATTTTTGCAGGACGCCATTGCAAATCTTGGCTTTACAGAACCGACACCAATTCAAAAAGAAATTATTCCGCTTTTATTAAAAGGGAAAAGTGCTATTGGACAGGCACATACAGGAACAGGGAAAACACATAGTTTTTTAATTCCAATTGTTCAACGTATTGATGTAGAAAAACAGGAAGTACAGGCCGTTATTACTTCTCCTACACGAGAGTTAGCACAGCAAATTTTTGATGCATTAAATCAATTAATAGAAGGAACAGCTATTCAAGCAAAACTATTTATTGGAGGTACGGACAAACAACGCTCCATTGATAAATTAAAAACACAGCCACAAATTGTTGTTGGAACACCAGGACGTATTCGTGACCTTGTTTCAGCACAAGCGTTATTTGTGCATACAGCACCAATTTTAGTTGTCGATGAAGCGGATCTAGCTTTTGATATGGGCTTCATTGAAGAGATTGATGGCTTTGCTTCACAGATGCCCGAAAAGCTTGAAATGTATGTTTTCTCTGCAACAATACCAGAAAAACTTCAGCCATTTTTAAAGAAATATATGGAAGCGCCAGTGCATGTCCATATGAATGATAAACGACCAGTGGCAGAAGGTATCGATTTTGTACTTGTACCAGTGCGCTCAAAATCGCGTAATAAACGTTTATTAGAAGTCATTGAGGGCATTAATCCCTTTTTAGCTGTTATCTTTACCAACACACGTAAGACAGCAGAACACGTTGCTGGCTATTTAAATGAACATGGTATCCGTTGTGGCCAAATTCACGGTGATTTAAGTCCACGTGATCGTAAAAAAATGATGAAGCAAATCCGTGAACTTGACTACCAATACATTGTAGCAACTGACTTAGCTGCTCGTGGTATTGATATCCAAGGCATTTCTCATGTTATTAACTACGAGATTCCAGAAGACTTAGAATTCTTTATTCACCGCGTTGGTCGAACAGCGCGTGCAGGCAATAAAGGGACAGCCATTACTTTATTTGAGCCATCAGATGAGGATGCAGTAGTTCGCGTAGAAAAAATGGGCATTCCTTTTGTACAAAAAGATGTAAAAGATGGCGAATGGTCAGAGTTAAAAGAGCGTCATGCCCGTAAAAATCGTGTGAAGCAAGAGAATGAAATTGATGTGAAAGCAAAAGCGTTGGTACGTAAGCCTAAAAAGGTAAAACCTGGCTATAAACGTAATATGAAATGGGAAATGGAAAAAATTAAAAAACGTGAACGTCGCTTAAAGGCACGCGGTAAAAAATAAGGGGGCTTTTCCATGTTACTTGGCTCACATGTTTCGATGAGCGGGAAAGAAATGCTACTTGGCTCTAGTAAAGAGGCACTGTCATACGGAGCCAATACATTTATGATTTATACTGGAGCACCGCAAAATACACGTCGCAAAGCCATTGCTGACTTAAACATTATGAATGGACTCCTGCATATGAAAGAGCATGGGATGACCAATATTGTTGTACATGCACCTTACATTATTAATATTGGCAATACGGAAAAACCAGAAACATTCCGTCTCGGTGTAGATTTTCTACAATCGGAAATTGAACGTACTGCTGCACTGGAGGCAACGCAAATTGTTTTACACCCTGGTGCCCATGTAGGAGCTGGTGCTGATGCTGGTATTGCTAAAATTATTGAAGGTTTAAATGAGGTATTGTCTCAGGACTATCCCGTTCAAATTGCATTAGAAACCATGGCAGGGAAGGGGACAGAATGTGGACGTTCCTTTGAAGAACTTGCTAAAATTATTGATGGTGTAACGAATAACGAGCGACTTTCTATATGCTTTGATACCTGTCATACACATGATGCTGGCTATAATATCGTGGAAGATTTTGATGGTGTATTAAACGAATTTGATAAAATTATAGGCGTGGAACGCATTAAAGTATTGCATATCAATGACTCCAAAAATGTGCGCGGTGCAGGTAAGGATCGTCACGAAAATATTGGCTTTGGTCATATTGGCTTTGATGCCCTTAACTATGTAGTACACCATCCACAATTAATGGATGTTCCTAAAATTTTAGAAACACCCTTTGTCCCTCTCAAGAGTGACGCTAAATCTAAGGTAGCTCCGTATAAAGTGGAAATCGATATGTTACGAAGCGGTACTTTTAAACCTGAGCATATTGAAGCTTTAAAAGGCTAACAGAAATAACCCGAAATCAGGCTAGTTCTGATTTCGGGCTTTTTTTATTTTGTAAACAAGGCGATAAGTTGACGAGAGCGCTTTCTTCCTAAAACGGCCTCCACTTCAACAAGAATATCTTTAGGAATCCCTAAAAATAGCCAAGAAAATGAGAATTGCTCCAAATAAGGTCGAAGTTTTTTTACTTCAGAAGTCGTAATGCTAAAGCCTTCTTCACGAGCAATCGCGACAATTTCCTTATCCGTGCTTTGTGCTAATTGCTGTAAAAATTGAATACTCAAAGTCAATCCTCCTTTATCTCATTAATTTTCACGAAATCATTTATACACTTGCAATCAGCTATTCGAAAAAGCATCCATCTTTTTTTCTTTACAAAAACTGCACTTTCCTTTATACTTACAATTTGTAAATCGTAATGATTTTGAATTAGAAAGAAGCGATCATGCATGAAAACAACACTTATTGACATTGAAAATGTGTCATTTCAATATGACTATACGCAAGTTTTAAAAAACATTTCTTTTCGTGTAGAAGAGGGAGATTTTTTAGCACTTCTCGGCCCAAATGGTTCGGGAAAATCAACATTATTAAAAATTATTTTAGGTTTGCTGAAACCTTTATCCGGAGAAATAAAATTATTTGGTGAACCAAGTGCAAATTTTAAGCACCGTGAATGGATTGGCTATGTCTCGCAAAAATCCAATGCCTTTAATTCTGGGTTCCCGGCAACCGTGCAAGAGGTCGTGAAAAGTGGATTAACGAAAAAATTAGGGCTTTTTAAAAGACCTGGCCGAGATGCCAAAGACAAAGTTCAAGAAGCTTTAAAGGCAGTTGGCATGGATGCTTATATGAATCGCAACATTGGAGAACTATCTGGTGGACAACAACAACGTGTTTTTATTGCAAGAGCTTTAGTCAGTAATCCCAAATTGCTCATTTTAGATGAGCCAACTGTCGGCATTGATCACGAGAATGTGCAGTCATTTTATGATATGCTGGCGAAATTAAATCGGGAACAAGGAATTACGATGATTCTTGTCACACACGATGTCGATACGGTATCGAATCGTATCAGCCATGTGGCATGTTTGAATCAAACGATTCACTTCCACGGCTATAAAAATGAATTTGATAATATTTCTCAGGATGCGTTAGACGCTTGGTATGGCCATTCCGTGAGAAAGATTCATTAGAAGGAGTAGGCATATGATTGAAGCAATTTTACATTATGAATTTTTACAAAATGCCTTTTTCTCTGGATTATTAATTGGCATACTTGCGCCCCTGCTGGGTGTGTTTATTGTTGTACGTAGGCTATCCTTGATTGCGGATGCTTTGTCGCATGTAACACTTGCAGGAATTGCTGGGAGCTTATACATTAGTCAATCAGTAACAGCCTTAGCAATGCTCAATCCTATTTATCTAGGAATACTAGCCTCTGTGAGTGGCTCTGTCTTGATTGAGCGTTTAAGACGTTTGTATAAGCACTATGAGGAGCTTGCCATTCCAATTATCATGTCAGGTGGTATTGGGATTAGCGCCATCTTTATTTCACTTGCCAGTGGTTTTAGCACAGATTTAATGAGTTATTTATTCGGCTCGGTTTCTGCTGTATCTCGTCAAGACTTATGGGTAGTGATTGGCATTGCTGCCATTGTGATTATCTTTTTGTTTTTATTTTTTAAAGAATTATTTGTTTTGTCTTTTGATGAGGAATATGCAAAAGCTAGTGGACTTCCGGCTCGTTGGGTTCATCTTTTATTTATGATTGTGACAGCACTTGTCATTGCGGCAAGTATGCGCATAGTTGGTATTTTACTTGTATCATCTCTGATGACATTGCCTGTTGCAGCAGCAATGCGCTTGGCAAAGGGCTTTAAACAAACCATCATTTTTGCCATTGTTTTTGGAGAAACAGCTGTACTAATTGGTCTAATTAGCGCATTTTATATGGATTTAGCGCCAGGAGGCACGATTGTTGTCACTTCTATTCTGATTTTGTTACTTGTAATCCTAGGGAAGAAAGTAGCACTTAAAATGGCTGCAAAGCAGGGGGAGGTAGCGCAATGAATATTTCAAGAGCGTGGGAAATATTAAAGGAAAATGGCTATAAAAAAACAGATAAACGGGAGTTAATATTAGATATGTTTGCAGCAACAGATAAATATCTAACAGCCCGTGATTTATTGGATGTTTTAAAAAAAGATTTTCCGGGAATGAGTTTTGATACTATTTATCGTAACCTTGCTACTTTTGTGAAACTTGGGATATTAGAAGAAACAGAGCTATCAGGGGAACGTAATTTCCGTATGCACTGTGAATCTGCGCATCATCACCATCATTTTATCTGTATGGACTGCGGTAACGTCAAAGAGCTTAATCTTTGTCCAATGGAAATGTTAGGTGAAAAATTGCCTGATTATGAAATTGAAAATCATAAGTTTGAAATATATGGTAAGTGCCCTGATTGTAAGCATGACACTCTGTCACATTAAATGTTGACAGAGTTTTTTCTATGTAAGAAGAGGGTGCCTATAGAAGGCTACCCTCTAAAAGGATTAAGCTACTGCCACTCGACGAATCGCAACAATTTTATTGCAATCTACGATTAAAGGAGAAGCAGCTGCTGCACCTGGCTCAAGGAAGTATGCACAGCAATTTCTTGGATCGAAGGAAATGAAAGTCACACCTAAGAAGCTAATACCTCCAGATAAGAAGATATCTAGTGTAGTAGCTAGCTCTAATTTTCTTAATTGGTGACAAATACAGCCTCTACAGTTGCTGCTCATTCTTGGTGTACATTTTTCTTCTTTTTTACAATGACATTTTTCCTCTTTTTGGCAATGACATTTTTCAACTTTACGTTGACAGCATTTTTCCTCTTTTTTAGGACATTTACAGCCTTGCCAGTTCATATGTGACATATATCTTTTATCTTCCATTGTCTAGACCTCCCTTCCTCTAGTTTCGTAAGGGTAACCCTTACAGTAATAATCTATGTTTGGTGCATAGCTAGAGGCTGGCGATATGTCCGATAGGCAGATTAAAAATCTATATTTTTCTCAAAAACTTTTGCGATGTGTAAAGCCCTAAGCTGAGATATTGCTATAAACATCTAATCAAGCTAATTGTATGGGGATAGATTTCTTATTTCCTTCTACAAGCGCGAAAAAAAAGATGAGTCTTTACATTGCTGTAAAGATTCATCTTTTAAATAGAAGTTTATTGATGTTTTTGTTGGAAATCTACCATGAAATCTCGTAAAGCTTCACATGCCTCAAGGGGCACTGCATTATAAGTGGAAGCACGACAACCACCTACAGAACGATGTCCATTTAGCCCAACAAAACCTGCTGCCTTTGCCTCTACAAGGAATAGTTTTTCCAGCTCCTCATCTGCAACACGGAATGTAATGTTCATTAAAGAACGGCTTTCTGGTGTGGCATGGCCTTTGTAGAAACCATTACTATTGTCAATGGCATCATAAATGACTTTTGCCTTTAATTCATTATGTTTCTCAATTTCTGCTACGCCGCCTTTAGCTTCAACCCATTTTAACACCTCGCCTAGCATATAAATCCCAAATGTTGGAGGTGTATTATAAAGTGAATTACTATCAGCATGTGTTGTATACTTTAGCATCGTCGGAATATTTTTATTGGCTTTTTCAAGAAAATCTTTGCGAATAATTACGACCGTTACACCTGAAGGACCAAGGTTTTTTTGAGCACCAGCATAGATGATTCCGAACTTTTCAATATCAACTGGTTTTGATAGGATGTCACTTGACATATCTGCCACTAATGGAACATTTCCTGTATCAGGGTAGTTTTTCCATTGCGTACCATATATCGTATTATTGGATGTGATGTGAACATATGCATCATCTTCATTGAATTGAATATCTTCTAAAGCAGGAATATTGCGGTATTGGTTTTCTTTTGTGCTTGCAGCTTCAACAGGTGTCCCAAATAATTTAGCTTCCTTAAAAGCTTTCTCAGACCATGAGCCTGATAATACATAGCTAGCTTTTTGCTCAGTTGTTAAGAAGTTCATAGGCACCATTGTAAACTGAAGGCTTGCTCCACCCTGTAAGAATAGTACCTCATAGTTTTCAGGAATAGCATAAAGTTTTTTTAATAAAGTAATGGCTTCGTTATGTACTTCATCAAAAATGGCACTACGGTGACTCATTTCCATAATGGACATACCTGAATCACGGAAGTTTACTAATTGCTGTTGAGCATTTTCTAATACTTCTTGTGGTAGAGCAGATGGACCTGCGTTGAAATTGTATGCACGTTGTGTCAAAGTGGTACACTCCTTGTTTGGTTAATAACAGAACTTTACTGGATTATAACCTAATTTTCAAGAGAAAAAATAAAATTCTTAATATTTGAGCAGAATGGAGACAGACTCGCAACAAAATGTACACATTTAAGCAGGTATTTTTCATTAAAAACGAACAAATAGAAAGTTATTTTTGAAATTAAGTGATATTTTCCGTATATTAAATATTTTTTATTACCATAAAAACGATAATGTTCGTGTTTTTATTTACAAGTATTTCCTTCTTGGGAGTGTGAAACCTACAGGCTAAAGCAAAACTATTAAAATCGATTGTTAGAGAAAACTCCTTATTACTTAACGAGAGATAAGCAGGTTTTTGTATAATATTATAAAGAAAAGAAAAAGAGGTGTTCAGGATGTTTACAGTAGAGAAAGCTTGTTTAGTAGTTGTAGATGTGCAAGGAAAGTTAGCAACAATTGTTGATGACAGTGAAATGGTAATTGAAAATGTGGCAAAGCTCGTACAAGCAATGCAGGCACTGGAAGTACCTATTTTATGGCTAGAACAAAATCCAAGTCGTTTAGGCGGAACGGCTCTTGAGATTGCTCAGCATTTAGAAGGGCAACCGATTCCTAAAATGGCCTTTAGTGCGTGCCAAGAAGAGGCATTTGTAGAGGCGATGAAGGAAAATGGACGTACTCAATTCATTGTGACAGGTATCGAAACACATATTTGTGTGTACCAATCGGCGAGACACCTGAAAGAACAAGGATTTGAAGTAGAGGTTGTTGTAGATGCAGTATCTTCTCGAACAAAGGCAAATAAAGAAATTGGGCTTACAAAGATGCATGCGCTTGGTATTTACCCAACTAGCACCGAAATGATCTTGTATGAACTACTACAACGTGCAGATCATGAACATTTTAAAACCATTTTGAAGCTTGTTAAATAACGCAAATTAAAATTGAAACAATTGGTATGTTTATTCCATTCATTGTAATAACAATTTTGCTTTCAAGAGAAATATATACAAAGAAATTGGGTTAGATTGAATAAATGTAGATGTCTAATGGGTCTATAGACACTTATTGGGCATCTTTTTTATTTTAGGGCTAGATTATGTGTGACATTACTCATATAAAAACTTAGCCATTCCATTTGTTGTATACTATAATTAAAAATCGGGAATTCGTTATGGGTAAATAACTTTTAATTAGGATGATGACTATGAAAAAACAGTCATTTGTATGGGAGAAATGGAACAGCTAATATGGCTTGCCAAGCAATCCTCAAAAATCCCTCACACATCTGAGCAGCTTATCTCACAAGGGTTTTTACCTGAGGCAATTGGCCAATATGTGTTCATAACGAAAAATTTCTGGCAGCTTAAAGAGCCTTTATTATGGATTCATTCATTAGAAAATGCCTCTGTAAAAGGTAACTTTTATGCTCACTTGAAAGAGACGAATTCACAGACAGAAGCTGCGATTGAAACAAAAGAAGGGCAATTTGTTGTAGCCATAAATCAAAATGCTGATAAGGAAGACGGGAAAGTAGCTAAAAAAGGTGAAATATCCTATGTTTTAATTGCAGAATTTGTTGGGCTCATCCTTGTCATTGCAGTTATCCTGTATATCATCCTTCGTAAACGAAAGAAAAATCAACTGAAACAATAAAAGCAAAGTCGCGAATGTGCGACTTTGCTTTTTTATGCAGGCATGTCCGTTGGTGTTGGTTTTGCATAGCCCTCTTTATACGTGTCATCAATGAACTGACGAATTTCTTTTAAGCTCTTGCCTTCTTTGTGCAGTTGTGCTGATTGGACAGCAATCTCTAAGCACACTAAACAACGCGTCCCATGATCATCCCAAACAATCGAACCATCCTCACGTTTTTCCTGAATAAAGCAATTTAAATTACTTTTATGGCCAGCAGATTCCCCACAGCCGCAATAGCATGGCATCCATTCGAGAATCTCTGTTGATTGTCCAGCGATTTGATAGACTAAGCGTATATTTTCTTGCTTGCCCTCTAAAAAGGTTGGTAGGACGTCAGCAGAAGCTGTTTCTTCTTGGATATCACCAGATGCCTCTGCATGGTTATGACCTTCATGTGAAGCGTCATTTGCTTTAGGAGTGGTTTCAGCACTGTTTTTATTTTCTCCACAAGCACTTAATAACAGTAACGCCAATACAACAAAAATAGTAATCGATTTCTTCAAAAATAGCGCCTCCTACATGTTTACAATACTTCCATTATAACATCGTTTTCATAAACATTTACAGACGCCTCGTTGAAAATCAGTGAAATATATCTAATCCACGTGTTTTGTTCATGAAATGTTCCATTTTCTCGCTCAATAATTTTTTTAAGAAGAATCCGAACAGGATAAAAATGAACCAGAAACCTAATAGGAAGATGAGGTCCATCCAGACTGTTGACCAAATAATTCCGCCGACAGCTTCACGCATCATTTCAATCGCATACGTAAATGGTAAAAAAGGGTTGATTATTTGGAAGAACCTCGGCAATAACTCGACTGGATAGGTTCCACCAGAGCCTGCAATTTGTAACACAAGCATCACAATCGCTAATGCTTTTCCTACATTACCGAAGACGGATACGAGTGTATAGACAACCGTTACAAATACGAGACTAATAAAAAGTCCAAATAAGATAAAGTAGGCAGGTGCTTGAATGGAGCCGTCTACTAAGAAAATATCTCCAATGGTAATAATGAGAGTTTGAATAAACGAGAAAGTTGCAAATGTTAAGAGTCGACCAAAGTAAATTTCTCGAATACTATAAGATGTATCTCCATGGAGATTCACAGACAATAATGAAATTAACAGTAAACAGCCTACCCAAATAGATAGTACTGTGTAAAACGGTGTCATGGCTGTTCCATAGTTCGCAATAGGGAATACGCGATGTTCCTTTAATTTAATAGGCTCCTCAAAGAAATCACGTTCGGCGTTGACATCATTTTTTAGTAATTGCACAATCTCTGCTAGATCCGCTTCTTCTTCTAAAGTTCGTAGCTTATTCGCTAATTCTTTGATTTTAGCACTTAAAGTTGGAAATTCAGTTTGTATTTTTTGAATAGCTTGATTTGCTGTTCCTAGCGTGTTTTTGGCCTGTGTCAATTTATCTGTTGCCTGAGGTATGAATTGTTTAACATTTGTGAGCATGGTAGAAGCGTTAGTTAAAGTTTGTTTCGCACTGGTAAGGGTAGATCGAATTTGTGGCTCTAGACTTTCGTTATAGTAGGATAAGAATTTTTGTAAATTAGCTGTAGCATTTTGTGCGATTTGCTGAATAGCTGTAATGTCTTGCTTGATAACATCTTTATCAATTGGCTTTAATTGATCCACTTTATTTAGTAAATCGTCTTGTAGAGTCTGTAATTGTTGTAATGAGTTAAGCGCATTTGACGTAGAATCAATGAAGTTTGGTGGATGTTCCAAAGCTTCGCGAATGGCTGTAAGCTGTTCGATGATTGGTTGATTCGCTTCTGCATTACTTTCCTGTAATGAACCAATAATGGTTGTTAAAGAGTCTTCTAATTGCTTACGAGTAGAAGCATCTGCCTGAATTAATTTTTGCAGTGCCTCAAGTGTTTGAATACTCTTGTTTATGTTGTCTTTAGAAGTTGACAATTGATTTTTAAGTGCCTCTTTTGTTTGCGTAATGGAGGCAGGGTCAAAATTTATACGATTGAGCTTATTGATGATTTCTGTAAAATGTTGGGCAATATTTTGAACAGTTGCGACATCCTTTTTGATGATAGGGGATAGTTCATTAAATAAAGCATCTGCTTCATTCACTAAATGTAAACCCCTTTGAATGGTAGTTAAACCATCTGTCGTTAGTTGTTCCACCTGTGGAACTTGTGTCAGCGCCTGATTAAGTAATTGGTTTGCCTCCTTTCCTTGAGTAGAGGCTTGCGTTAAAAATGAATTAATATCAGGTAAATGCTGTTCGATAGTAAAAACATAATTTTCGAATTTGCGGAAATCAGGGATGTCACGTTCCATTTCAATTCCAATTGTATTAAAAATAGAAAAAAGTGTCCCATTGACGGTGGATACAAATTCATTCGAAACCTGCTGTGTAAGTACGCTCGCTCCTTTACTTGTAATTTTAGGGGCAATAGGATTCTTTTTTTCATTTACATAATAATCAATATGGGCCTTCGTTGGTTGGTCGGTTAAAATAGAGGTTAGTTTTTGCGAAAAATCATTTGGAATGATTATGACTGCAAAGTAATCACCATTTTTTAATTGTTCTTTAGCTTTTTTCTCTGTTTCGAGCTTCCAAGTAAAGCTTTTATTCGTACGTAAAGTCTCAATTACTTCATTCCCGACATTAATTGCTTCATCTCTTACTGTGGTTCCCGTATCTTCATTGACAATCGCGATTTTCATATTAGAGGTGTGGGCGTAAGGGTCCATGGAGGCATAAATATTTAGCCAGGCATAAAGTGATGGAAGAAAAATTAGTCCACCTATAATGACAGCTACGACCCAGTTTGTGACAATATTACGGATATCTTTTGTATAAATTTGAAAAACATGCTGGAACGAGTTTTTCATCATGATCACCCCACATTCAAATTTTCATGAACTCTCACTATGTATGTTCCCAAATATACTTGAAATTATGTTATAAATGTGAAATATCTTCATTTAAAGGCGAATTAGTTTACTAGGTTTTCAAAACAATTTATAATCAATCGCGAATGCACTAAAACTAGGGCTTTTAGTGTAAAAAAGGAGGTCACTACTTTAGTGAAAAAATTATTAATTATTGGTTCAGTGATTGTTGTTTTATTTGCAGCAATTATTGTGCTTACCAACGTCTCAAATCAAAGTAAGTTAGAAATCGCAAAAAAACTTTATGGCGATAAAGAGCTTAAACAAGAAACAATCGATCAAGTAGATGACAAAAACTATCAAAACATTATGTTGCCAGACAAGTTAGAGGAAAAAATAAAAGCTGGTGAGCCTGTCAATGCTTATTTCTTCAGCCCGATTTGTATACACTGTCAAGCTTTCACGCCAGTGTTAATGCCAATTGCAGAAGAGCTAGGTGTTGATATTGCACAATTAAATGTCTATGAATACGATGATCTAACAGACAAGTATAATATTGAAGCAACACCAACATTTATTCGTTTCGAAGATGGTAAAGAAGTAAATCGCTTTGTAGGAGCTCTTAAAGAAGAAGATTTACGAACGTTCTTAAATACGGTTAAATAAATAGAAAAGGAAGAGACTGTATCATAATTATTTAGATACGGTCTCTTTTGTTTTTGTAGTGTATACTAAAAATACTGAATAGTTGTACACTGGAGGAATGATGAATGTCAATGGATGATTATTTTTATAATGGTGAACTAATGAAATGCTACGAATTAGCGAAGCAGGTAACAAACGAAGCGGACAAAGCACTAGCACAAAAGTATATTCGACTATTAGAAGAATATGAATATGATCGTTATCCAAAGCCAAATGGTCATCTCGAAGTACAGCATGTGGAACGCGCTGATGAAAGCTATCCAGAATCAGATCTAGTTGCAGATATACGGTCAATAAAAGATGAAGAGTCATTTGCGAAGCGTATTCAGCAATTGGAGGAAGTCGCAAAAACTGGAACACCCGCAGACAAGGCGCAATCTTTTTTTACACAGGGGGAGCTGTTCCTATTCGCACATCAATACAATGAGAGTGTTCACTGCTTTCAGCAAGCAGTAAAGCAAAATCCGAATAAGGCTGTCTACTGGGGGATCACAGGGCAGACGATGCATCGTTTTGGTTGGATGCCATTTGATGCGCTCGGTTATTTAGAACAAGCGATACAGCTAGATCCAACAAATCCTCGTTGGAAATGGAATAGAGCCCTCGTACTTATTCAATTGGCAAAAGATTTGCAAATGGCTCCATTTATGGCGAATGCAGCACTGACATTGGAGGATGCGCTAGCTTCTTGTGGCGAACAACAGCGGTCATTGAAAGAGGCCATTCAAAATACAATAAATAATATGGATAGCTATGTTTTCTCCTAAGATTTTGGGATGTCTCCAACGGATATGGAGACATCCTTTTCACTGAGAAATCAAGTGAGCGGGGTTCGTTGCCATATTTCACAATCATGGTATGATAAGAAAGAAAATGATTTGTAGATATAAAGGACGGATTTTTTATGGCACAAGAAGCGGCAAATAAGTTTATAGAAAACGTATGTAATCATTTAGTTCGCAATATGAATATTACAAAAGTGGAAGAGCATTTTAAAGAAACAATTACTATGCAGCGACAATCAGCCGCAACATCTATGGACTTTTGGGACATGTTGATGATTAATATGCTTTATTTTACTGAGAATGAACAGGCTTGGGAGCAGGAATTTCTAAATATGCTTCAAGCTAAGGAGTGGCTAAAGCCATCAGCTCTTGAAGAGGAATTATTAATGCATCAGATGCGAATTCGTCAACAAGTGGCAGAGCAATTGGATGCTGCAAAGAATTTATTCCATAAGCAATATGAGACAGAAGGCATGACAGAGGAAGCGATTATTTATGACTATGCCTATAGCTCTGCTGGACATTCCATGCGTATGGATTTATTAACCGTGCTTGTATCCACGCCAGAGCAATCAAAAATACTCTTTGATGCAGATCCACAAGAAACGATACGAATTGTCAATGGCTATATTGCCTACCATACAGATGGATTAATTAATAAAACAAAATTACACTAATTTGTTACAAAGCTTCACGCGAAAGGAATTTGATTAAATGAATACACCATTTACTTTTAACCATACACAACCAACAAATATGGACCCTACGAAGAAGTACCCTGCTATTTTTTTGCTTCATGGCATGGGCAGCCATGAAGATGATTTACCACAATTAGTGCAGGATTTTCAAGAGCAATGTCATATATTTAGCTTACGAGGGCCAATTACGCAACATCCCGGCTATGCTTTTTTTACCATTCAAGAGGTGGGGCAACCGGATCGTGCAATCTTCGATAAAGTGTTGATTGCATTGCAACGATTTATATTAGAGGCCATCGAAGAATATCAAATCGATCCTCATAAAGTATTTGTTTTAGGCTTTAGCCAAGGTGCGGTTTTAGCACAATCACTTGCCTTTGTGATGGGGAATTTAGTGACGGGTATTGTTGCATTAAGTGGCTATACGCCAAAGTTTGTGACGGAGGAATACGCTATTCGTTCTGTAGAACATTTACATGCTTTTATTTCGCACGGTGATTATGATTATGTAATACCTTCTCAATGGGGAATGGAAAGCAAGGAGATCTTTGAACAATTTGGTGCCAAAGTGACATTTAAACAATACCCAGATGGACATGGTGTAACACCTGATAATCTACGTGATCTAGTGGCATTTTTAGCGAAGCAACTTCAGAAAGAAATTCAATAAAAGGAAATCCGAGGCAAAAATTTGTCTCGGTTTTTTTGGCTATCGTAATATAACCTATTCTCAAATTATTTTTCTCCAATAGTGTTTGGAAGAATCGAGGCAAGAAGGTTCAAATTCACGTCAGTCGGTGGTATCATAGTAGATGTTGTGAATGAACGTGCTTTGTTAGATGAAAAACATGTACTTTATGTGAAAAGAGAGACAGAACAGATCTAAAAGGGGTAAAATAATAATTTGATGTGCTAGATGCAAATTTTGTCGCTTTCTATCGATGAAAGCGTGTAGAAATTATGGAGAAAAGGAATTAAGCTGAATGGAACAAAATCTGAAAACGGAGCATAAACCACTATCCTCCGAAAAAACAAGAGGGAAGTCATCACGTTCTTCTATTTTAGCGCAAACCGTCAAGACAGGGATTATCAAATCCAATTTAATACCTATGTGGGCTGGTTTAACGCTAGGCATGTACAAAAATAAAATGACATTTGTAGACAATATACCAGAAATTATTTTTTCAACAATCGGTTCCGCCCTTGTCATTGGAGCTGCGGGGGCCTTTAATAATGTCTATGATCGTGATATTGATGCAATTATGCCTCGTACACAAAGCAGACCAACTGTAACAGGCGAAATGTCAGCAAAATCGACGTTATCATTAGCTGTTGTAATGTTAATTATTGGCGTAGCTGTGTTGGCACTTGCTTCACCTTTAGCAGCGGCATTTGGATTATTAGGCGTATTCCTATATGTAGTCCCTTATACAATGTGGACAAAGCGTCGTACGATATATAATACAGAAATCGGTAGTATTAGTGGTGCGGTGCCACCATTAATAGGTTGGTCTGCTGTATCTACAGATATTACACACCCAGCGATACTTGGTTTATTTTTTGTTATGGTCATTTGGCAAATGCCACACTTTTATGCTATTGCCATTCGCAAACGTATAGACTATGAAGCAGCCAGTGTACCCATGCTACCAGTTATCAAAGGGATGCGTCGAACGTATTATCAAACCAATTTCTATTTAATACTATTGATTCTATCAAGCTTTTTATTTGGCTCACTAAGTGTAGGCATCATGCTTGTGGCATTGATCTTAAGTGTTGCTTGGCTAGTGATGAGTATTTACGGTTATCATAGTAATACAGATCAAGTGAAATGGGCTACCAAAATGTTTGTTTTTTCCCTATTCCACATGACTATACTATTCTCAACTGTTATTGTGTACTCGCTAGTAGGAGTTATTTTTAAGTTATATTAATTCTTCAAAAATTGCCCTAAAAAAATAAAGTGGTGCGAAAACAATTACGAAAATAAAAACCAACAAGTTTACTCGTTACTTGTTGGTTTTTTATTATCGGCAGAAATGATTTGGCGGCTAGGCCACTCGAATGCATGTAACTGTCCGCCAAACACAGCTCCACCATCAATGCCAATAATATTATTTTCTCCGAAATAAACACGATAATCGGTTGGATCATGATGCAGGTTATACGTAGGGGTATGGCCGAAGATTACTGTTTTTTCCCCTTGATAGCCTGCGTGGAATTCCTCACGAATCCAAAGTAAGCGCATGGGGTCAGTTTCGGCTATTGCAGCACCTGGCACAACGCCACCGTGGACGAAAATAGCATCCTCTAACTCAATATATATTTCAAATGTCTCGATTAACTGTAAATGTTCTTCGAGCTTAGGGAGCGTTTTAATAAAGCTAGGCAGAGTATTACTTTGGATGGCTTCCTCAAAGTCTGCCAACTGATAGCCATAGCTTGCTAACGTTGCCTCACCACCACAAAGCCCTACCCAATGGTTCCATGGCTTAGCAAGACCTGAACGGCATGCATTGAGCATGATCGCCTCATGATTGCCTAGTAAAACTCGCGCACCTTTTGTCTGTAATTCACTCACTAAATTTAACACACCACTAGAAGAGGGCCCTCTATCAATATAATCACCAAGAAGAAAAAGCTGGTCGTTCATTGGGTCATAGTTAGCTTTTAATAATAATTCTTCCAGTAGCCCTAATTCTCCATGTATGTCACTAATTGCTAGTATACGGTTCATTTACGAGCATCCTTTCTAATAGTACAGCTTTACCCTTAAGTATAGAGAATTATTCTACAAGTTTCGACTTTTCGAGCTTCTCCTAGCTTTTTTCATAGAATTTTTAAAGAAACAATTCTCTTACTACTATGTTTATCATATGAAGGATGTTTTTATGGCTTTATTCATTTGTCTAGAGAAGATGGGTGATGAGAGGAGGGAAATGCTTGAAACGTAACAGCAGAAGCAAATTGCAATGCTCCTACTGTTTGACTTAAAAATTATATCTGTAGTTTTTCCCATGCTTGCTTAGCTATTTGTTCATCAAATGTTGAAATGAGGCGAAAATTATTGCTGTCTAAAATGCGATAATGCTGACTGATGACGTTTTGCTGTAGTCGAAAACCACCATACTCCTGAATGTTTTTCCACCATATGTATCCACCCATTGTTTTCTCTTTTGGCTGCAATGTTCCATTATTTGCGATTAAATCTACAACCTCTAATGGATCACCACCAAGCTCATGCTGTAAAATCGTACTGTCTCTACACAATGTGCAAACTGTAACAGTGGTTGTCCAGCCAGCTAGTATACGGCCCTTTTCAATTTGGACAAGTGTTTTTTTTGATAATCCTAGTAAATCACTCATTTGATCCTGTGTGAAAGCTTTTTCTGTACGGATTAATTTCAGTTTTTCTGAAACGAGTGTGATTAATTGTTCACGATTCATCCTAACACCCCTTATTTTCAGATTGTTAAGTTCCATTATACATGAAAGTAAAGAAGCGTGTTTTTCTTTCACCTTGGGAAGTGGCAAAGGTCGCGTAAAATTAAAACAGACTGCCCCTAATGGACAGTCTGTTGGATGTTAGATTTCATATTTTTTTGTATCCGAGATCACCCTGAAGTGGATGCCTTTAATCTGTGCGCTGACTTTATGGCGGAGTGTATCGATATCCACAAGCTCCTCTTTATTTTTGACACACACAGCAATCTCTTGTAAAAGCTTTGTAAAAGATTCTTTAAATAGAGAGCGCATATTATCGAAATCTAAACTACGAAAACTCCCATCAATATCGAAAGCTTCAACTGAATTTAATTGCTTGGAAGCTCCTGCAAACCGATCATCGTAGACTGTGTAATTTTCATCTGTTACCACGATAATAAATAGAACTTCTCCCGTGATTGTTTTTAACTCAATATTTGTTTTGTGTTTTTTTACATCAGTAATAATGTGAATACCATCTGAATGATATAGCTTAAATAATGTCATGTGTATGGCCCCCTGCAACTAAAATCATTTTTCTCTATTCATTATATAGTGAAATGGCTAATAATGGAATAAGGAATACTGTTTCCTACTGTTACGATTGAACCTCTGTTTTAAGAGGTAGACTTTTTCGAAGAGGACGAACCTCGATATAATGAATTTGATGACCTTGTTGCTCATAGATGCTAAAAATATAGGAGCCTAGCTCAATATTTTTTGATGCTTTAATGCCGTTATTCACAGTTAAGAACCAACCACCTAATGTTTCCACTTCTTCAGCATCCAGGGTAATGTTTAATAGATTTTCTACATCTTCCACAAGCATTTTTGCATTTAATAAATAGTGATGATCTGTAATTTTTCGAATATCCGCAATTTCATCATCATCAAACTCATCTCGAATTTCACCAACAATTTCTTCTAAAATATCTTCAACCGTTACAAGACCAGATGTACCACCATATTCATCCATTAGGATAGCCATATGGATTCGTTCCTTTTGCATACGTACAAGTAATTCTTGAATGGGCATTGTTTCAATTACGCGAATGACTGGATTTATGAAATCTTCTAGAACTAAGGAGTCGTCTGTAAGTTGTTCAAGTAGACCCTGCGTTAGTAGTTCTTTCGCATTGATGAAACCTAATATATTATCTCGGTCCCCATCATAGATCGGGTAACGCGTATATTTTTCAGAAGCGATGTAATGAATAATGTTTGTAAAAGATTCATTTTGTTCAATTCCAATAATTTCTGTTCGGGGAACCATGATTTCACGAGCAATACGTTCATCAAATTCAAAGACGTTATTGACATATTTGAGCTCAGATTTATTGATTTCACCACTCTTAAAGCTTTCAGACAGTAATAATCGCAATTCTTCCTCTGTATGAGATAGCTCATGTTCGCTAGCAGGTTTCATACCGAATAAGCCAACTAACACGCGTGCAGAACCGTTCAAGAACCAAATAAATGGATACATGATCTTATAGAAAAACATAATGGGTTTTGCGAAAAGAAGTGTAATGGATTCAGCTTTTTGAATGGCAGCTGTTTTTGGGGCTAATTCGCCGACCACTACATGTAAAAACGTAGCAATGGCAAAGGCTGTTCCAATTGTAAAGATCGTCATATATTTATCAGAAATGCCGATTATTTCGAATAGCGGGTGAAGCATAAATTCAAAAGTTTTTTCACCAACCATCCCGATACCAAGAGCGGTTACAGTAATCCCTAATTGACACGCTGATAAGTATTCATCTAAGTGTTGAACAACATGTTTAGCAGCAACTGCTTTTTTATTGCCTTCTGCAACCAGCTGATCGAGTCTTGAGGAACGTACTTTTACAATGGCAAATTCTGTTGCCACGAAAAAGCCTGTTAAAGCTAATAGAATGGTAAAAATCGATAGGTTTATTATGGTCTCCAAATAGTCGTTCTGTAAAAACAGAACGTCACCTCCTAATTATGAATGAGTAATAATAAAGATTGCATTAATGCAATACTTTCGGGTGAAACATTTTTCTTAATCGTTTCAATTTTTTTATCATCTTGCCTGTTCATTTGTGCGAGCAGAGATGTAACATCATGCTCTAAATCTTGCATTTTTAAACGAAGCACCTGTACATCGATTTCTTCATAGGGTGTGATGTTTAACTCATGTTGGATTTGTACAAGTGAAAGCCCCTGTTGTTTGCGCTGTTCAATAAATTGAAGCCGTTTAATCATGGCTTGGTCATAGTAGCGATAATTTGCTGCAGAACGTTCTGCATCTAGCAAACCAATATTTGTATAGTAATCAATTGTTCGTTTAGTAATGCCTGTTTTTTCTGCAAGCTCGCCAATCTTTAATTTTTCTGTCCCAATGCAAACACCTCCAAACCATCACGTGATACTTTGATTATAACGTGATGGTTTTAGTTTATTCAAATGATAGCCTTTGATATTTCGAAATTATAAAATTTTTTTCAAAAAAAGAACGTTTCTACCATGATTAAATGGTAGAGACGTTCCTAGGTTTACGGAAGTAAATAAGTATCGTATAGGTGATGGAGTGCTTCCTCACCATTTTTTTGTAAGAGAATTTCATCATTATATGTAAGTGTTATGCTCGTTTGTTGGCTATCAATTTTGTCGTCAATTATTTGACAGGTAACAGTCACAAAGCCTGATTCAGTAAGCTTTTCTTTCATATCGTCACTCCACGCCTGATCAGAAAATAGTGGAGGCTGCCAAGTACCTCTCACATGTAGCTCATTTTTTTCAAGGTCATAATCCCAGCGTATGTCACGTAAAATAGTTTTAAATAGGTCATTAACCGTAAACGATGTATCTTTATAGTTAATGTCTAGAGCACGTATTGCATGGACATCCCGGCTAACTGCACTAGCTGCGGAATTAGCAGCTGAATTGATGCCTGACGCAGCATCTTTAATTTCTGAAAATCGACCACTACAGCCAGAAAGTAGTCCGCAGATGCATGTGATACAAGCAACTTTTGTCATCCATTTCACAAGTAGTCCCTCCAGTCTAGTAAGTTGTTATAACTATCTTAACGAAAAGAAAAATATGAAGAAAGGGCATGAAGGCGGTAGTTTGTGACGGTTTTGCAACGATGCGACCTCCACTTGATTGTTCGGCATTTGAGAATTATATAAGTCTGAATATTTAGTAAAAAAACAAAAGAATGGGAGCGGTTTGTGATGAAAATTAATGATGAAATGCTTGATCGATTAGGAACATATTTTGTTTATCATGCTGTTTATGATACTTATGGAATTACGTTTGAAAACTTTGTGGAGCGTTGGCTACGAGGCATACTTGACATATAGTGAGCTGTACTTTAAAAAACTCCTGGAAACAGGAGTTTTTATCTATAAAAAATACATATTTACTCTTAAATTAGATACTTTACTCATTGCTACTGATGCTATAATTAGCTTAATTGGTTACGTATCTATTACTTTCTATCTAAAAGGGATGATGCATATGAATTTATTGGGGAAAATTCTCACAACTGTCATTTGAACAGTAGGTATTCGCAGTTCTAACAGCTGTGAATATTTATCAAACAAAAAATTAAATGATTGAAACAGCTCAAAAAATGGCACAAGCAGAAACATCTAATAACGCGTACCAGATTCAAAATTTAATAAACAAGCACTTGATGTCATCTTACAACATATCGTTGTTACTGTGGCGCAAATTGACGAAGTGACAACTGCCTCTCTTTTAATTTAAAAGGAAACGGTAGAGGTAGTGTGGGCAGTGGAAAAATATGACGGCTGTCAGCCAGCAATCCTCAGCAGAAACAGGGGAGCTATTAGCAACGATGGAGCAGCAAAATCCCGCGGTTCAAAAAATATGGCAGAAAGCTTATCAGGTATGACGAACTCCTTACAACAAACACTAGCAAAATTCCATTTTTAGTAGAGAACTAAGGCTTCGTGTCATCTTCTGTACAACGGGATGACATACGGCTAAATTGTATGTTAATTACCATTAAAAATATTTTTCTGAATATTTAGTTATTTATTGACGCATAAATGCTATTATTTATTTAGTTGCTATAGGCAGGAGCTGGTACATATGAAATTACTACATAAAATATTACTGACAACGTTATCTACAATGATGATTGTGTTCATCATTATTTTAAGTGTCAATATTGTAAAAACTAATTCATTAGCAGTGGAGGATGCACGACAGCTTGCTCAATCGCGGGCGTCCGAAAGTGCATATAAAATGCAAATGGAACTTGATTATGCCATGGATACAGCAAGGACAGTAGCCTCTAATCTCCAAGCAATGGTAGCCAATCATAAAGGAGATCGTGATTTAGCAAACGAGATGCTCAAACAACTACTCGAACACAATGACACCTTTCTAGGGGTTTGGACGATTTGGGAGCCAAATGCCTTTGATGGACAAGATGCTCATTTTGCCAATTTGAAAGGGCATGATGCATCAGGTCGTTTCCTTCCATATTGGGCACGCAGCAACAATGGTGTGACGCTTGCTCCTCTAGAAGACTATGAAACTAGTGATTATTATGTATTACCTAAAACGTTGAAACAAGAGGTTATTTTAGAGCCGTTAACTTACCCAGTTGACGGTCAGGATGTATTGATGACTTCCACAGCTATACCTATTCAAATAGATGGAAAAGTCGTTGGTCTTGTTGGAATTGATATAAGCTTAGAGACATTGGTTGCCATTAATAATGAAATTGTACTCTATGATACAGGGTATAGTGCCATTGTGTCTCATAAGGGGACATTTGTTTCCCACCCATCTCCTGATTATGTCAATAGACCAGTGACTGAAATGGAAAAATATAAAAATACGGATAAAATTTTGTCTGCTGTTGAACAGGGCAAACCCCATCTAGTAGAGGATTATTCATCCTATTTACAGAAAGCTTCCTTTATTGCTGTCTCACCTATCCAAATTGGTCAAACGTCGACACCGTGGGCATTGCAGGTAATTATTCCATCTGATGAGGTAATGGCAGCCGCAAGTGAGGCAATGTGGTTATCAATACTACTAGCTATTATTGGTATTATTGTATTAGTTGGTGCCATTACTTGGATAGCTCAACGGATCGTCAAACCAGTGGTTCAGACAGTGGAACAGGTCAAAACCATTGCTGGTGGAAATTTAGCAGTGGAGCCGTTACAGGTTCGTTCGAAGGATGAAATTGGCGAGCTTGCACATGCAATGAATCATATGACAGACAATATGCGCGAGCTGTTACAAGCGGCTACGCATATTTCCAATCAGGTGAATGTATACAGCGGAGAATTACGTGCTTCTACCAATGATATGAGCATCAGTATCGAACAGGTGCTAACAACAACAAGTGAATTGGCGACAGGTGCTACCGTACAAGCCGAACAGGCGTCTACCACATTAGGCGTTACACAAGAGGTTGAGCATAAATTGCAAGCAATTCAAATGGCAATTGAAGAAATGCTTCAGGATTCTCAGCTTACAACAGCGTCTTCTAAACAAGGTTTAATTCATGCAGAGCAGTCTATTCAAGGGATGGAAGTGATGTCTGAAAAAGTGTCACTGACAGCTATGGTCGTCCATCAGCTCAGCGACCAATCAACAGAAATTAATCGTATTTTACAAGTCATTAATGCTATTGCAGGTCAAACAAATTTATTAGCATTAAATGCGGCGATAGAAGCTGCTCGTGCAGGTGAGCATGGCAAGGGCTTTTCGATTGTGGCAGAGGAAGTACGAAAGCTTGCAGAAGAATCAGCCAAATCAACAAGCCAAATCGCCTCCATTATTGATATGGTTGTGAGGGAAGCAGCAAAGGCTAGTGATGCTATGCAAAGTGTTGTCTTAGCTGTGGAAAACAATACGCAATATATTGATGCCAATAAGCAGGCACTTGATGCGATTTTACGCCATATTGTCGATACAGTAGCGCAAATCGATAATGTGACAGCTGCCTCCAGTGTCATTCAAAGGGAGACACTGGAGGTTGTACGTGCAGTGGAAAATATGACAGCTGTTAGCCAGCAATCCTCAGCAGGAACAGAGGAGTTATTGGCAACGATGGAACAGCAGAATTTAGCGGTTCATGACATCAATAGCAAAGCCCAACAATTAACAGCTATGACGGACTCTTTACAGGCAGCATTAGCTAAATTTCAATATTAAAATAAAAGAGCTGTAGGCAAGGTGAAATTTTCATCCAACCTTGCCTACAGCTCTTAATACTTATTTGAAAAATTGTGTAATAAATTGATTTGCTTCCTGCCAGTTATAAACCCTTACAACATTATTAGGAACGGCAAGACGATTATAAGGTGTATCAAATAACACAACAGGTATTTTTAACTCCTCTGCCAGCATCACCGCATTATCATGCTTATCCTCAAAGAAAGCTTCTACACGATGCTTTTTTGCAGCGGCTAGTTTATCATGGCTGCCGAGAAGCTCGATATGGTCGTAAGGTATAGCTTGCGATTTAAACCAATTGACAGTGATGTCTGCTACATTTTCACCACGTGCAGAAATATAATACAGCTCAAAATTATTTTTCCAAGCGCTTAGAATATTTTTTGCATCTTTTGCCACCTCAGAGACTTCGTACATATAAGGTTCATTTTCCTTAAACCAAGTATTAAAGGCACTTCGGTCAATAGGGTGTGGGAAGGCAGATAAAAAATCATATTCACAAACATCATCTAGCGTAATATTTACATTGTACTGTTTATTAATATGTGGAATGAGTGTACTTGGACATGTCACAGTCCCATCAATATCAATACCAAAGCGGGGCTTTTTCATGCTAGCACCTCCTTAGGCATTCGCTTTTTGAGCTTCTTCCGCTGCACGTTTTTCTTCCATTTCTGCTGCTAATTTATCAATTTCTTTCTTCAGTTCTTCCACCATTGTTTCTTCTGGCACTTTTCGGACTGTTTTCCCCTTCATGAATAACAAGCCTTCACCACGGGCACCAGCAATACCGATATCTGCCTCACGCGCTTCTCCAGGACCGTTTACCGCACAGCCTAGAACAGCTACTTTTAACGGTACATTTAATTTTGAAATATATTCTTCTACTTCATTTGCAATAGAAATTAAATCAATTTCAATGCGTCCGCATGTTGGGCAAGAAATCAAAGTTGCCATATTAGAAGCGAGGCCAAAGGATTTTAATAGTTCCCGTGCTACTTTAACCTCTTCTACAGGGTCAGCGGAAAGGGAGATACGTAATGTGTTTCCTATACCTTTTGATAGGATGGCTCCAAGACCTGCTGCTGATTTTACAGTACCAGCAAATAATGTTCCTGATTCTGTAATCCCTAAATGTAGCGGATAATTAAAGGCTTTAGACGCCTTTTCATAGGCTTCAATGGCAAGGTTAACGTCAGATGCCTTCATTGATACAATAATATCGTGGAAGTCCAAGTCTTCCAAAATTTTAATATGGTGTAGAGCAGATTCTACCATACCATCAGCTGTAGGATAACCGTATTTTTCTAAAATATGACGCTCTAATGAACCGGCATTTACACCAATACGAATTGGTATACCTTTTGCTTTGGCTGCATTAACAACAGCTTCCACTTTTTCTTTACGACCAATATTACCTGGATTAATACGTACTTTATCAATACCATTTTCAATGGCTTTTAATGCTAATCTATAATCAAAATGAATATCAGCTACTAATGGAATATGAATACGTTTTTTGATTTCGGCAATCGCGTCCGCTGCACGTTCATCTGGTACAGCAACACGAACAACTTGACAGCCTGCTTCCTCAAGACGAAGAATTTCTGCAACTGTTGCTTCTACATCATGTGTTTTGGTTGTACACATACTTTGAATGAATAATTCATTACTACCACCAATTGTTAAGTTACCGACACGCACAGGACGTGTATTTGAACGGTGACAAATTTCACTCATTAACTTTCTCTCCTTTTCGGGCCACTATTTTCAGCCGTCACTGTCATTTATTTTAGCAGTGTAAGAAAATAAGGACAAGGAAGAAACGCTAACTTTTCATTTTCCGCATTTGTTTTCAAGCTCAAATGAGAGAGGAAGCTTGATATTTTCACCTGGAACTAGTGCTTGTAATTGTAAGTGTGGGTTTAAGTTGTAAAAAAGTTGTAAGCGTTCTGGAAAGGTCATGGGAACTTTAGCAGGGTGTAGAGCAAATAAACTATGAATGGTATCTCCTTCAATCGTTTGTACAGTAATATAATTTGGCTCACGCTGTTGTTCACAAAGTCCGTTTTCTGAGCTCTTTGTGGATAAAGCCGCAAGTGGGATGGACCCTTCTGTTAAATCTACTTTGACGACAAAGGCAATTACGATGATGATAGTTGTTAAGATGAATGCTCGCAAAAAATCCCCTCCTTTTCTACACTATATTGAGAAGAGAGGGGATTCATGCACATTATTTTATATTTGGTTGTTTTGGATATTTTGTAAAGGCCACAATTAATAGAGAAATGGTTAAAAATAAAGATAGTACAGTGATAACAGAACTGCTAACGGGCAGATAGTCTGCTAACATCGAAAGTAACGTAGCCCAAGTGATCGCAAAGGTAGTTGTTCTCCAGATATGGCGATACTCACCCCGACGCTTCATCGCTTTCAAGATAAATAAACCTGCTAAAGCATAAAGGGCAATTTGTGCAAAAATAAGCATTGTTGTCACGACGAAAAGCATTAGGAAGGTGAATGGATATAAGAGCCATTTAATGCCCTCTATGTAATCTGTTAAACCAGTTAAACTATCCATATCGAATGTATCAACGGACATACCTGCTGCAAAACGACCTAAAGAGAATACGGACACAATGGTAATCAGTAGAAAAGTATATTGAATAACCTTTCCAATAGGTAATAAACGATAGGCTGCTAGTTTTTTAGGATGTATAAGACTATCAATAAAAAGCTGTGAGTGTTTCATGCTATATCTCCTCCAATCGATATTTTAACATGTTCAATGAGGACAAGATATGAAAGAAGTATAAATGAGGAGGGTCTTGGTGATAAAATGTTAACATTATGTAAAGAAGTTAAAGGATTTCTTTACTTTTTGTTTGGAATCATTTAATGATTAGAACGAGGGTAGTAGAGATGTAGGAATTGGAGCGAAAACAATTGACAATAGATTGGCAAAGCATTCTCTTTCAGTTTTTAGGCGGGCTAGGGGTCTTTTTATTTTCCATTAAATTCATGGGGGATGGGCTTCAAAAATCAGCGGATGATCGGTTACGTGAATGGTTAAATCGCTTTACCACAAACCCTATTATGGGTGTCCTGGTAGGTATATTTGTAACAATTTGCATACAATCAAGTTCTGCCACAACAGTCATCACTGTAGGGTTAGTGAGTGCTGGTTTTTTAACACTGCGTCAAGCAATCGGCGTCATCATGGGGGCAAATATTGGTACAACTATTACTGCATTTATTATTGGTATTAATATTGGACTCTATTTTTACCCTTTATTGGCAATTGGAGCAGCCTGTTTATTTTTCTTAAAGAAAGCAACGTATCAACATATTGGGCAGATTCTATTTGGCTTTGGCGGTTTATTTTTAGGGCTAGAGTTGATGAGTGCTAGTATGCAGGCGTTACACCAGCTTGCAGATTTTGCATCGTTAACGCTTCATTTAAGCAATCAACCGATATTAGGCATATTTTTAGGAACCATTTTCACATTACTTGTGCAAAGCTCTACCGCAACGGTGGGGGTATTGCAAGGTTTATATGCAGAACAATTAATTGGTTTAAATAGTGCCTTACCGATATTGTTTGGGGAAAATATTGGCACGACCATTACAGCTGTTTTAGCTTCTCTTGGTGCTTCTATTTACGCTAAGCGTGCAGCAGCGGCTCATGTATTATTTAATGTGATTGGAACGATTATTTTCATGTTATTGTTCACACCGTTTATGCAATATGTACAATGGATCAGTGGCGTATTTCATTTAGAGCCTCGCATGCAGATTGCCATTGCTCATGGCTCATTCAATGTCTTTAATATGATGATCCAACTACCATTTATTGCTGGACTCGCAGCCTTAGTTACAAAGCTATTGCCGGGACATGATGGCCATATCAATGTAACAACTAAGCATTTAGATCCTTCATTCATTGATTCCTCTCCTGCTATTGCGCTAGGTCAAGCTAAAGAAGAGGTATTACGAATGGGTGAACATGCATTGCGTGGGTTAGAAGAAACGTTTTTATATATGAAATCTGGAGAGGTAGAGCATATTCCGACGGTGCTACAGCTAGAAGTCGGGCTAAATCATCTAGACAATGAAATTACTGATTATTTAGTAATGGTGTCTAAGCAGCCTCTTTCCCGTGCAGACTCTGTAAGACATCATACTTTATTGACAAATGTAAGGGATTTTGAACGAATTGGGGATCATTTTGAAAATATATTAGAGCTTTTACAGTACAAGGATCACCACGAGGTAAGCTTAAGTAAATCAGCGCGACAGGACTTAATAGGTATGTTTAGTTTAGCCATAGAGGCAGTGCGCAAAAGTATAGAAGCATTAGATACCGCTAGCTTAAGTTTAGCTCAAGAAGTAACAGAGCTAGAAAGCCTGATTGATGATATGGAAGATAAACTACGTCAAAAGCATATTGCCCGATTAAACACAAATGAGTGTAGTGGGGCTGCAGGAATTGTTTATATGGATATCGTTAGCAACCTAGAGCGTATAGGAGACCATGCAGTAAATATTGCAGATTCTATTTTAGGCATTCGTCATTAATGAAACTTTTCACTTTGTTATTTCGTATGAAAGGCAATGCACGTTAAAAGGAGAGAATCTTTATGGAAGTTGTTGGCTGGATCTTAGTGATTGCCTGCTTTATTATTTCATTTATTGGTTTAGTATATCCAATTATTCCTGGAGTACTGTTTTTAGTCGGTGGGTTTTTGCTCTATGGCTTATTTTTCTCATTCGCAGAGCTAAGCTGGTGGTTTTGGATCATTGAAATACTATTTGTCGTGTTGTTATTTGGGGCAGATACTGTGGCAAATGCGTTTGGTATCAAAAAGTTTGGTGGTTCCAATGCTGGCATGTGGGGGAGCACCATTGGGTTATTAATTGGTCCATTTGTGATCCCTGTGGCAGGGATTTTAATTGGACCATTTTTAGGGGCTGTGATTGCGGAACTAATCGTTGAGAAACGTACATTTAGTGAGGCAGTGAAAAGTGGTGTAGGTTCTTTAATTGGCTTTTTGACATCTACTATTGTCAAGGCTGTTATTCAAATTGTTATGATTATTGTATTTTTTATCGCCATTTAATGCCTTTCTTTTAAGGTTTAGTGTGTGAGAGAAAAGGGTAAGATAGTAAACATATCGGTATTTCGGTCAAAAGGCTGAAATCTTCAAATTGAAGTATTTTTCGTTGAATGGTTTGACCAATTTTGATAATCTAAGGATGTACTAATTATTTCTTATTTTAGGGAGGAACTTAACAATGGCTTACGAATTACCACAATTAACTTACGCTTATGACGCATTAGAACCACATATCGATGCAAAAACAATGGAAATTCACCATTCTAAACACCACAATACTTATGTAACAAACTTAAACGCAGCAGTAGAAGGTACTGAATTTGCAGAAAAAGACATTAACGACTTAATCGCAAACCTAGATGCTCTTCCAGCTGACAAACAAACTGCTGTACGCAACAACGGTGGCGGACATGCTAACCATACATTATTCTGGGAAGTAATCGCTCCAGGCGGTTCAAATACACCAGTTGGTGAAGTAGCAAAAGCAATCGATGCTAAATTCGGTTCTTTCGACGCTTTCAAAGAAGAATTTGCTAAAGCTGCTACAACTCGCTTTGGTTCAGGTTGGGCTTGGTTAATCGTTGATGGTGACTCAGTTGCTGTTACGTCTACTCCAAACCAAGACTCTCCAGTAATGGAAGGGAAAACTCCAGTTTTAGGCTTAGATGTATGGGAACATGCATACTACCTAAACTACCAAAACCGTCGTCCAGATTACATCGGTGCTTTCTGGAACGTAGTAAACTGGGATGTAGTAGAAGCTAAATTCCAAGCTGCAAAATAATAACGAATAATTGGCTGTGCCTAAAGTGAGCAATCACGGAGGCATAGCCTTTTTTTGTTGGATAAAACAGCAAATTAAGGGATAGAATCTGAAAATATCAGGATAATGAAGACGAAATATAAGGAGAGCGTGAAATAGGGCAACCTTTCTCCATAAAGTACCGTCAAATAAATGATGTTTTACATAAGAAATCGAAAGTGCGTGCTTTTCTGTCATACCTTCGAATGGTATACTAGGTATCGTGTATTGAAATGATCAGAAGATGAGGAGGGGAATACATATGCGCAAAGCACCTGGAAAAAATCGCGCGGCGAGTGTTAAAGCAAAACATCATTCTAACTTAACATTTCGTATGAATATCCTTTTCTTTGCAATATTTATCGTATTTTCAATGTTAATTTTTAGACTTGGCTATATGCAAATCGTCAAAGGGGAAGATTATGTACGTATTTTAGAGCGTACAGAAGAAGTTCCTGTCAACACAAGTGTACCAAGGGGACGCATGTATGATCGTTACGGTCGTATTTTAGTGGATAATCACCCGGAAAATGCCATTACGTATACGAAAATGCAAACGACCACAACAGAGGAGATGCTTGATATCGCGAAAAAGCTGGCACAGTTAATTGAACAGCCAACAAAGCGTGTCACATTGCGTGATAAACAGGATTTTTGGATATTACAAAATCACGATGCTGCCTATGAAAAAGTCACAGAGGCAGAAAAAACAAAAATTAATGCACAAGAAAATATTACAACAAGTCAAATTAATGCAGAGATTGATAAACTGGTAAGGGAACGTATCACAAACGAAGAACTTTTACAATTAACAGAGGCAGATTTAGAGGTATTAGCGATTTATCGTGAGATGGTATCTGGCTATAATCTATCTCCTCAAATTATTAAAAGTGAAAATGTATCAGCTGATGAATTTGCTCGTGTATCTGAGCGTTTAACTGAACTACCAGGTGTTAATACAACAACAGACTGGAAACGTGTCAAATTATCATCTTTATCTATTCTTGGACGTACAACGGTCCCAACAAAAGGGATACCAAAAGAGAAGCTCAATTACTATTTAGCACGTGACTACTCACGTAATGACCGTGTGGGAGAAAGTTACATTGAAGCACAATATGAAGAATTATTACAAGGTCAAAAAACAGTCGTCAAAAATATTACCAATAAAAAAGGTCAAGTAGTCGATACAGTCACAACCTATGAAGGGGAGCCAGGTAAAGACTTAATCCTTTCATTGGATAGTGAGCTGCAGGCTGAAACGGATAAGATTGTAGAAGAAGAACTGCTTAACTTAAAGGCACTTCCCGGCTCCTATTTATTAGACCGTGCCTTCCTTATTATGATGGATCCAAATACTGGCGACATTTTATCGATGGTAGGTAAGAAAATAGAAAAAAATCCCGAAACAGGGCAAAATGAAGTCATTGACTATGCATATGGATCGTTTACAACAGCTTATGAGGCAGGTTCATCTGTTAAAGCAGCAACAGTTCTCACTGGCTACAATCAGGATGTTATTTCGATGGGTACTTCAATGGGAGACGAGCCGATTATATTAGCTGGCACGGACCCGAAAACGTCTATTTTTAACAGGGCTGGATATATCCCGATGAATGACTTGTTAGCATTAGAACGTTCTTCCAACTCCTATATGTTTAAAATTGCGATGCTGCTTAATGGAACCCCTTATAGTTATGGTATGCCATTACGCTTAAAGGACGATACGTTCTCAAAAATGCGTAATAATTATGCGCAATTTGGTTTAGGTGTGAAAACAGGCATTGATTTACCAAATGAATTTAGCGGAGTGCGTGGTCCATCAGGTCCAACAATGGGTGGTAAAACACTTGACTTGGCGATTGGTCAGTATGATACGTATACACCACTTCAACTTGCACAATATATTTCAACAGTTGCCAATGGTGGCTATCGTATTCAGCCACATGTTGTGAAAGAGGTTCGAGACCCATCACAGGATGGGAAGCAATTAGGGCAGTTAGTAACAGAAGTAGGTCCAACAATTTTGAATCAAATTGATAATCCTAAAGAAGAGATCGATTATGTAAAGCAAGGGCTACGTCGTGTATATACTGGTTCACATGGTACAGCACGAGCACAATTTGCCGATACTCCATATACAGCTGCAGGGAAAACAGGGACAGCAGAGGTAGTGTATTATGGTCCGTTACGTGAGCACTACGGCACAAATACGATTAATTTAACGCATGTTGGCTTTGCCCCATATGAAAATCCTGAAATTGCCTATGCAGTTGTGATCCCATGGGTTAATACAAATTTAGCGCCACACTACTATCAAAATAATGTCATTGCTAGACGTTCTTTAGATAAGTATTTTGAATTAAAAGCTAAATATCAAGCTGAAAAAGTAACAGATAGTAATGTGAAACAACCAATTTTACCAGCGATTACGGAAGAAAAAATTGGAGAGAATGAGCAGGAATAAAGGGTATTGGATATGCGCTAATACAAAACGGATTTGGAAAATTTATTTTCCAAATCCGTTTTATTTTTACTTTTTTATGAATTTTGAATGATGTTACGCTAATCCTTAAGTAAATATGGAATGTATAGCTTGTTTTGGCAATAATAAGGTATTGAAATACGAGCTGGGTGATTTCTATTCATTTTCAAAAATCCACTATAGCGATCGTTGACACTGTACGCAATTCATAGGCACTTGTCAAAATTGCTGATGAACTGAATCAGTTGTGAAATTTAAACTTAACTAAGTAGTGAAAGGGGCGTTTGTATAGCAAAATGCCCCTTTCAGATATTTAGTGTCTTTATGCGGATAATTGCTGAATGGCTAATTCAAATTGCTCTCTTGGTTTTACCCCATAAAGTTCTATATTGTTATAGAAATAAGAAGCTAGCATAAAATCAATCGCCTCTTGAAGTGTGTAGTCCCGATGTTCCATTACTAATGATAAATATGTTTTAAAATAATCGACATTTTGTACTTTTGTATGTTTCATGACAAAGGTCAAACTCTCCTTATCATTAAAATAAATATTTCCTGACACAATTGCTTATTATAACACCTTTCTTATAGGAAGCAAGTTTCCTCTATTGTAAATTCATCTTTACAAACGTTTACAAAGCATTACATTCCTTTACATCTCTTTTACGAACCGTTTATACGACTTCAACAATCAGTCATTATAGTAAAGATTGTAAGACAAATAACTATAAAACAGTTCATGACGGAGGCAAATGAGATGAAAAAGTGGAAGTACTTAACGATGACAGCGGTAATGGGTTCTGCATTAATGCTAGGTGCATGTGGTAGCGATTCTGCACAAAACGGAAACAATACAGAAACGAACGCACCAGCAAGCTCAGGACAAGAAGCTGCTGATGAAAAGCTACAAGGGTCTGTAGCTGGAGATGGCTCATCAACAGTAGCACCAATCATTGAGGCAGTTGTTGAAGAGTATGCAGGTACACAACCAGATGTCAAAGTATCAGTGGGGGTTTCTGGTACTGGTGGTGGTTTTGAAAAATTCATCGCAGGTGAAACAGACTTTTCAAATGCATCTCGTAATATAAAAGATGAAGAGAAAGCGAAATTAGAAGAAGCGGGCATTGATTTTACAGAGCTAGCTTTAGCATATGACGGTTTATCAGTAGTCGTGAACCCAGAAAATGATTGGGCGAAGGACTTAACGGTAGAACAACTACAAAAAATTTGGATTGAAGATGGGACAGAGAAAAAGTGGTCTGATATTGATCCATCTTGGCCAGATGAAAAAATCGTTTACTATTCACCAGGTACTGATTCAGGCACATACGACTACTTTGATGAAGTGATTTTAGATGGAGCAGATCTAGTAAGCTCAGCAACATTATCAGAGGATGATAATATGCTAGTGCAAGGTGTAGCTGGTGATAAAAATGCGATTGGCTTCTTCGGTTATGCTTACTACCTTGAAAATAAAGATAAATTAAACATTGTCAAAGTAAATGGCGTAGAGCCAACAAATGAAACAATTGAAGGTGGCGAATATACACCACTTTCACGTCCATTATTCACATACGTAAAAAATAGTGCAATGAAGGACAATGAAGCAGCATACGACTTCATTAAATTTACACTTGAAAACGCAGGCGATATGGCTGAAGCAGTGGGCTATGTTCGTTTACCTGAAGAAAAATATACTGAAGGCTTAAAAACTTTAGAAGGCTTAAAATAAGAAGACATGCATAGAGGGGAAGAGATGTATGCTCTTTCCCTCACTTATTTGAAAGGAGCTCCCAATGGTTTCTCAAAAGGAAGATAAGACATCATCTGTGCAGCAATTAATTGCAAATTCGCGCAACCAAAAAACAAAGAAAATAGTGGAAAAAGCCATGCCAGCTCTATTATTTTCTGCAGCTATTATTTCGATATTAACAACATTTGGCATTGTTTTCACCCTTATTTTTGAAACGTTTGAATTCTTTAAACGTGTGTCGATTACGGATTTCCTTTTCGGTACTAAATGGTTACCGTTTTCAGGTAACGAACCGTTATTTGGGATACTGCCATTAATCGCTGGTACATTAAAAGTGACACTTATTGCAGTTGTAGTAGCTGTACCATTTGGAATTGCTTCAGCTATCTATTTAAGTGAATATGCAAGTGAGAAAACACGACGTACAGTGAAACCTATTTTAGAGGTATTAGCAGGTGTGCCAACAATTGTTTATGGCTTCTTCGCTTTAACATTTGTCACACCAGTTTTACAAGAAATTGTACCTGGACTCAAACTATTTAATGCATTAAGTCCTGGTATTGTTGTAGGGATTATGATTTTACCAATGATTACATCTCTTTCAGAAGATGCTATGTCATCTGTACCAAATAGTATGCGTGAAGGAGCCTTAGCTCTAGGTGCGACGAAATTTGAAGTAGCAATCAAAGTAGTATTACCAGCTGCGCTTTCAGGGATTGTCGCTTCTGTTGTGTTAGCTATTTCCCGGGCAATTGGAGAAACAATGATTGTATCGCTTGCAGGTGGTTCAACACCGAAATTTGACCTCAATGTGACAGACTCTATTCAAACAATGACTGCATACATTGTACAGGTTTCAACTGGTGATGCAGGTTATGGTACAACCATTTATTACTCAATTTATTCAGTAGGATTTACACTATTTATTTTTACTCTAGTAATGAATTTACTTGCTCACTATATTTCGAAACGCTTCAGGGAGGTTTACTAGCATGCGCTATATGGATGACACAGTCGTCATGAAACGAATGACAAAGCGTATTACAGCAAATAAAGTTTGGAAAACTCTCTTTTTCTTAGCTACTACGTTTGCACTTGTTGCTTTAGCTATTTTACTGTACCGCATTGTGACACAGGGGATTGATTACTTAAATATCGATTTCTTGACGAATTTTGCATCACGATTTGCGGATAAGGCAGGTATCAAAGCTGCTTTAATCGGTTCGCTTTGGTTAATGGCAGTTGTAGCACCAGTATCGATTATTTTAGGAGTTGGTACTGCGATTTATTTAGAGGAGTATGCCAAGAAAAATAAAATAAATGACTTTATTCGCATGAATATATCGAATCTAGCAGGTGTTCCTTCCATTGTTTTTGGATTACTTGGATTAACTATTTTTGTACGTATGATGGGTCTAGGAAAAAGCATTTTAGCTGCTGGCTTTACAATGAGTTTGTTAATTTTACCTGTTATCATTGTAGCGGCTCAAGAGGCTATTCGTGCAGTGCCAAACGAACAACGTGAAGCTTCATATGGCATGGGTGCAACGAAATGGCAAACGATTTTGCGTGTTGTATTGCCAGCTGCCATTCCAGGTATTTTGACAGGAAGTATTTTAGCCTTGTCTCGTGCCATTGGAGAAACAGCTCCACTAGTTGTAATTGGAATTCCAGTTATCCTCCAGTTTTTACCGAATGGTTTACTGAGTCAATTTACAGCATTACCAATGCAAATCTATGATTGGGCAAAACGACCACAAGAAGCCTTTCAATACGTAGCAGCCGCAGGTATTTTAGTGCTTATGACAGTGCTGCTACTAATGAATTCGATTGCCATCTATATCCGAAATAAATTCCAAAAACGTTATTAATGAGGTGACCTTATGGTATTAGATTTTAAAGAGGAAAAAACAATTGTCAAACGGAACCAGGCAACGACTAAGCCTATAGCAGATGTGGCGAAAAATATTGTCTATGATACACGCAATTTAAACTTATGGTATGGTGATCATCATGGTTTAAAAGATGTTAATTTAAGCATCTATGAAAATGAAGTAACGGCTATTATTGGACCATCTGGCTGTGGGAAATCTACGTATCTAAAAACATTAAACCGCATGGTTGAACTTGTACCAATCGTACGTACATCAGGAGAAATTTTATATCGTGAGCGAAATATTTTAGATAAAAACTATACGGTAGAGGAATTAAGAACACGTGTAGGTATGGTATTCCAAAAGCCAAACCCGTTTCCAAAATCTATTTATGATAACATTGCCTATGGACCAAGAATTCATGGCATTAAAAATAAAAAAATTCTCGATGAAATTGTGGAGAAATCATTAAGAGGGGCAGCCATTTGGGACGAGGTAAAAGACCGTTTGAATCAAAATGCTTACGGATTATCAGGTGGTCAGCAACAACGTATTTGTATTGCACGTTGCTTAGCGATTGAGCCTGATGTCATCTTAATGGATGAGCCAACATCTGCCTTAGATCCGATTTCTACGTTGAAAGTGGAAGAGCTGGTTCAAGAACTGAAAAAGGATTATTCCATTGTCATCGTGACACATAATATGCAGCAAGCGGCACGTATTTCTGATCGTACAGCATTCTTCCTAAGTGGAGAGGTTGTCGAATACGATAAAACGGATGTTATTTTCCAAACACCAGCAGATCAACGTACAGAAGACTATATTTCGGGACGTTTCGGCTAAGGAGGAGCAATGAATGATCGTACGTGAACGTTTTGAACAAGAGTTAAAAGAGGTACAGGGACAATTTCTTGCAATTGCTAATAGCAGTATCCTTGCATTAAAAACAGCTTTTGAAGCATTGGTAGAGCAGGATTTAGAAAAGTCTTTGAAAATTTTGGAGGACGATTTAATCATTAATCGCCTTGAAGAAGAAATTAATGACCATGTGATCCTAATGATTGCCAAGCAACAACCAGTAGCAACAGATTTACGCCGTCTCATGGTTCTCGTAAAGGCAGCTTCAGATATGGAAAGAGTAGGGGACTATGCGGTTAATATAGCTAAAGAAGCAATTCGAATTGGTAAGGAGCCAATGATATTCCCAATAACAAATCTCCAAACCATGTGCAATAAAACAGTAGAAATGCTAGAGAGCATCATGAAGGCCTTTACTGAGGAAGATACGGTACGCGCTAAAGAGATTGCAGAGTTAGATGATTACGTGGACGATTTATACGGGGCAACGATCACCCTTTTACTCCGTGCTGGGGTAGAAAACCCCTCCCATATTTCACAGATTACACACCTAACATTTATTTGCCGCTATTTAGAGCGTTCTGCTGATCATGCTACAAATATTGCTGAACATCTATTTTACTTAGTAAAAGGCAAACATTATGAATTAAATAATTAAGAAAGAAGAGCTGCGTTTTAGCTCTTTTTTTCATTTGTAGAAAAAAATCTCCTGTGGCAGCAACATTGTCTTTGGCTGTAACGTCTTTATAGCAAGCGTTTTTGTATTGTCAAAAATTTTTTTTGGTTATACTATAGACATTATCCAAAAAATGTGGTGCTTAGGAGGTGCTGCTACATGAAAGATGCGATTGAATCCCTCATCAAGCAATTTGACAAGCAGTTGACAATAGAACAACTTGACTATTTACGTTTTCTCTATGAAAACCTACATATAGAGGAGTTAAGTGAAGGGGAACAACATTATTTTATCGATTATTTTTTCAAGAGTGAGCCATTACGAAATATGGCAGCATTTGCTCTGGAATTGACGGATATCATGCATGAAATCCAAGAGAATATTCCTGCTATTGAGAAGGCAGAACGCTTAGCAAATGGCAAAGAGCAACGCCAGTATTATGAACGAAAATGGTCAGAGCTTAGACGTCAAAAGCTTAAGCAACAGACAACGAAAAGCGGCAATATTTACTATGTACCCTTTCATGATTATCAACAAGACCCTGGCCCGATGATTATTTGTTTAGAACAAACGACAGGAATGGCCGCTTATTCTGAGATTTGTAAAAGTATGATTTTAGCGTTATTTATGAGTGCACATCGAGAAGGCCGTGATTTATACATTGTACCGTATGATCGGCAAATTCATGTCCACTACCGCTTTGAAAATGGTCATTTAAATTTAGCTGATTTTAAAAGTTTTATCGAATATAAGGCAAAGGGAGAGGCAGCCATTTTACCTGTTTTACAATTTGTGAAAGCATTGCTACAGGAAAATCAATTAGGTACAGAAGCAGATGTCATTATTTTTACAGAAGGAGCACCTATTGATGGGCAGCATCTCGTTGGCAAGCAAGCAAAAATGATGCTAAAGGAAATGAAGCAAAAATATCATGCTGAATTTTCGGTAATTGCCATGCATGAACATAACTTTAATAAACAGCAATTTTGGTTTGCTAGTAAGGCTTTTTTTGCAGATGATGCCATACAATAACAAGAACGGGGCTAACCATTACTGAAGGTCGGCTCCTTTTTGCTGGCGATACATAGGTAGTTATAAAGGAGAAATACATGGATTCATTACATTGGTTATTACCTAAATTTACAGTCCCAACCTGGCTAGATGGCTTAATTGCTGTCATTATTTGTTTAGTCGGGTGGCTTATTCAACGATTCATCATCAAAAAAATTATTCATCGTGTTGTGCTATTTTTAAAAGATCGTCAGCGCAATTTCCAAGCAAATGTACTGGCTCAATTTAGTAAAGCAATTGGCTATGCCTTTATGACGACGGTCATTGTGCTAAGCTTATCTTATTTAATAAAAGTCCCTTTATTTACACATCCATCAACAAAGAATTTTGTATTGTCTATTATGGTGTTTTTTGCTTTTAAAGGGATTTACGATGTTTTGAATTTTTATACGAAACAACCATTTGAATTAACAAGCGAAGAGGATCAGAATGTTTTACTACCGTTTTTTCTACGAATCGGTAAAGTACTTATCATGATTTTTGCTATGTTTACGATTGCTTCCTTTTGGGATTTTAATCTGAATGGCTTTTTAACTGGAATCGGCTTAACGGGTGTGGCGATTGCCTTTGGGATTCGCGATACACTAGCGCATGTATTTGGTGGCATGTCCGTAGCTTTAGATAATCCATTCCAAATAGGAGATTGGATTGCGACAGAGGATCAAAAAATTGAAGGAACGATTGAGGATATCAATTTAAGAAGTACGTTAATTCAAACAGGAGACAAAGGACTTGTGTATGTGCCGAACTCCTATTTAGTGAATCGCCCACTTTATAATTTATCTAAACGAGAAAAACGGAAATGTGAGCAATTTTTATATATCGCTGCTGCTAATAATGAGGAAGACATACGTAGCGCTTTAACGGCCATTCATAAGGAAATTTATTTACATGCTAAAACAGAGAAAGACATGATTCATGTATTTATAGATGAATTTCATCATGATTCGTATCGCGTGCTTGTTCGATTCTTTGTTGCCACAAATGATACCGCTGTTATGCTGGAAGTGCGGCAGGATATTTTATTTGCCATTCGTCAAATAATGGAGGAGCTATCGATTACATTAGCTAGCCATCCTGAAGAAGAAAGTCTGCGAAATAAAAAATAAATTGAATTGTAAGATAGTTTGCTTTACAATATTACCAAGAAATCAGCTTTGATGAAGAGTAGTAGCTAGTACAATTTGTTATAGAGAGCTAGTGGTTGGTGAAAACTAGTACAAATGTTTAGTGAATGGACTTCGGAGCTCTAATCCTGAAAAAAGTACGGATTAGCGGATGCCTACGTTACAAGGCTTAGAGAGGGTTTTCCTATCAGGAGACCAATGAAGGTGGCACCACGGCTTTTCCGTCCTTTTGTGATGGAAAGGCCTTTTTATATTTTTTTCTTTAGACGGCAAATGTTTTAGCTGAAAGAAGAGAAAGCCTTTAGCAGATTTCTGCTGCTAAAGATAGATGAGGTGTAGATGAGCAGAGCTTAGAGAAGGAGAGAAGAGTATGACAGTTGAGCTTAGAAAGTATGCTATGAAAGTATTACATGGGGATATGATGACCCCGATCTCTGTGTATCAATCACTGAAAGGGCAGCATAAAATGTTGTTCGAATCCTCAGCGAAACATGAGGAAAGTGGGCGATATTCCTTTATCGCCATCAATCCAGTGGCTGAACTAAAAGGAAACAATGAAGAATTCGTGTTTTCAAAAGGAGCAGAAAATGACAAGGCTAGGGGCAATGTGCTTGATCGATTAAAAGAACTAATACCCTTTCATAAAGAAAGCTATCCTTTTGCTTTCTTTGGAGGAGCTATAGGTTTCTTTGGCTATGAAACAGCATTTTACACAGAAAAAATAGGTGACTATTTACAGGATGATTTAGCTATGCCTGATGTTCATGTTTTTTTCTATGATACATTTATTGTTTTTGATCATCTAACACAAGAAATTACACTAGCTTCGATTGATCTATTTCAGGATGGGCGTTCATTAGAGGAGATGGAAGCTGCTATTACAAGGATGGAGCAACAGCTTTGTGCAGGTACGACCTTTGAGGTATTAAAGGTGGATGAGCTACAGTTTAAGCCTATGATTTCAAAGGAACGATTTGTTGCTTTGGTGGAACGTGCTAAGCAGCATATTTTGAGAGGTGATATTTTCCAAATTGTGTTATCGCAACGTTTTTCTGCGCCGTTTACAGGTTCGCCGTTCTCGCTCTATCGTCAATTGCGCACGTCTAACCCATCACCCTATATGTTTTATATGGATTATGGTGACTATATTATTTTAGGAACATCTCCTGAAAGTCTTGTAAAAGTAAAAAATCGAAAAGTGACAACCAATCCAATAGCAGGTACAAAGCCGCGTGGCACGACAATAGAACAGGATGAAGCCATCGCAAATGCGCTATTAGTGGATAGCAAGGAAATAGCTGAACACCGTATGTTAGTGGATTTAGGTCGCAATGATCTTGGACGTATTGCAAAAGTGGGTTCTGTCAAGCTAACCAAATACATGAAAATTGAGCGCTATAAATATGTGATGCATATGGTATCTGAGGTTATTGCCGAATTGCGAGATGACCTCCATGTACTGGATGTACTTCGTGCTTGTTTACCTGCTGGTACAGTGTCAGGGGCACCAAAAATTCGGGCCATGCAATTGATTAATGAATTAGAACCAGTAAAGCGTGGGGTGTATGCAGGAGCAGTAGGCTATATTTCGACAACTGGTGATATGGACTTGGCCCTCGCGATTCGCACGATGCTCATTAAGGATCAAAAGGCACATGTACAGGCAGGAGCAGGTATTGTTTATGATTCGATTCCATTGTCAGAATATGAAGAAACACTGAATAAGGCACGTGCCCTATTGGAGGTAAAAAAATGATTTTAATCATAGATAACTACGATTCTTTTACCTATAATTTATTTCAGCAAATCAGTATGCTTGGAAAAAGCGTCAAGGTCGTACGGAATGATGCCATTACTATAGAAGAAATTCAAAAACTGTCGCCAGAAGCCATCATTTTATCACCAGGGCCAGGAACGCCAAATGAAGCAGGGATAACGATAGAGGTCATCAAGGAACTCTGTAAAAAATTCCCTATTTTAGGTATATGTCTTGGGCACCAATCGATAGGTCAGGCTTTTGGCGCAAATATAGTACAGGCAAAAAATATTATGCATGGAAAGCTGTCCCCATTACAATACGAGCAAACAGGTTTATTTGCCCAATTAGATGGGGATACCGAGGTTATGCGATATCATTCACTTATTATTGAAGAACAAACTTTACACAAGGATTTTAAAATACTCGCCACAGCGGGTGATGACGGAGAAATCATGGCCATTCAACATAAAGAATATCCACTTTATGGGCTGCAGTTTCATCCTGAATCAATCGGCACAAAAGAAGGTAGTATGATGATGCAAGCCTTTCTAGAAAGTATAGCGTAATAAAAAAGCTGTCGCCTCATATATGAATGGGCGACAGCTTTTTATGTTATTGTTTCTTACCTGTAATTAAATTAGCTATTTCTTCTAAAGTCATGGCAGAATTGACTTCATAGGAGCCGATTTGTAAGCTTCTAGCATATTTAGGGTTAGCGAGTAGTAACTCCATTTCAACACTATTGGTAATAATGCCACCGTCTTCAAGTTTTTGGGCCACACTATAGGGTGTGATACCACTATAGATTTGCAGAGACATCGTTGTTACATCTGTATCTGCTTCTTCATCAGCTTGTTCAGATGCATCTGTTGTAGAAGTTTTTTCAGTCGTATGTACTTGCTTTAATTGATCCTTTAACGAGGCAATTTCCTGATTGGCCTTACTTAATTTGTTTTGTAGTTCTTTTACCTGTTGTTGATTGGAAAATTCCTTAGTAGGAAGACCAATATTTACATCGAAGCGGTTTGCTAGTGCAAGCAATGCCCCAACAAGAAAAATGGCTATACCAAATGCACGAATGGCAGACTTATTCATCAATCAACGCCCCCCGTTTGCAATCACTTGCCGAACTTGCTCTTCTGTTAAATTTGAGCGAATACTAATATCTGCTACAGAAAGACCCTGTTTATTTAATTCAAGTACCTGACTAATAATAATTTGATGAATCGGTTTTGCTGGTGCTGTTGTTTGTCCAACTTTTGAACTCTGTGCAGCCTGTTGAACGGCCTGCATGACTTGGTGCACTTTAGGATCTTGACCTTTTGGAGGGATACTTGATTTTGATTTCACTTGGAACTCTGGCTCTAGTAAAAGTTCTTCCTCCACAATCTTAAGGCGACGTTTTAAATTATTCGTTTCTTGGAAGATGGAGATAGATAATTCTTCGACATCTTGTTCGATTTTTTTCGAGCTATTTTTGAAAAAGAACGAAACGATGATCAGAAAAATGCCAATACTCATTAATACGATGGATAAATCCAATAGTTTCACCTCAATGTAGTATGTAATTATAAGATATTTTACCATATGCAAACTTAATATGAAATGAAGGTAGATTTTTTTTCAGTTTATGTTATAATAGGTTAGTCGTATAAATCATGCTCAAATTTAAATTCTTGATATAGAGTGGGAGGGTTAATGATGCGCGTAAATATTACTTTAGCTTGCACAGATTGCGGCGAACGTAACTACATTTCTAAAAAGAACAAGCGTAACAATCCAGAGCGTCTTGAACTTAAAAAATATTGCTCTCGCGAGAAGAAATACACTCTTCACCGTGAAACTAAGTAATCGCTCATTAAGCCAAAACCACAAGTGGTTTTGGCTTTCTACATTTTATCACATCATTCAATGTAACAATTCCAGGAGGATATGAAGTTTTACGATATAGGAGGTAGCCTAGATGGATAAAACAACTTTACGAAACACGGTACGCCAAGCCCTTGCAACTATGACGGATGAAGACTATCATCGTCAATCATTAGCTGTGTTAAACAAGGTGCTACAGGAACCATATATAATAGAAGCAAATACAATTGGCATGACCATTTCAAATAAGCCAGAAGTCGACACAATTCTTATAATTGAGGAATTATGGAAACTAGGTAAAAAGGTCGCAGTTCCTAAATGTCACCCAAAAACAAGAGAAATGTCATTTTATTCCATTGAATCATTTGCACAGCTTGAAACTGTATATATGCATTTGCGTGAGCCCATTCCAGCAAAAAGTGAGTTTGTTGACGCAAATGAGATGGATATCATTGTTGTACCAGGCGTTGTTTTTGATCCATACGGTTATCGAATCGGCTATGGCGGTGGTTATTATGACCGCTATGTATTAAACTATAATAAGGGTAAGCTGATGTCGCTGCTCTTTGATGAGCAAATCATTGATTGTGTTCCTACTGAAGCACATGATTGCCCAGTAGATATCATTGTGACGCCCACAAAACGTATTGACTGTGTTGCACAACGAGGAGCGAATGAAAATGGATAAAATGCTAGATATTTATGAACTCTTGAAAACATATGGTACCTATATTTATACACGTGATCCTATTGGCGATTTGATGTTGATGGAGGATGAAATACGTGAGCTCTATAAAGCGAATGTACTAGATATAAAAGATTATCAAATGGCTCTACTGCTTATTCGACAAGAAACAACAAGACTTCGTATGGAAGAGCATAAAAAGTAATGTTTGAAATATAATGTAATTGGGTATTGTAAAATTAATGTAACATGTATGTAATATTCTTAAAAACAGTGGGTTTCCGCTGTTTTTATGTTTTTACGAAACTTTTTACAATGCAAAACGTATATATAGATATCTGGTGCATAGAAAGAGCAGGGAGAAAAAATTTTCCCTAAGATATGTGTTGATTATCTGTTAAAAAAGGATTAAGATATATTTTGTTTCCGTAACAAAATGTAAATAATTATTATTTTTTTGTAAGGAAGTAGGGAGGATGTTAGGAATGAAATCAATAAAGTGGCCTAAACATTCATTTATGATACTAGCAATTATAGCAACTTGGATCAAAACGGTCATTGTTTACCACACAAGCTTTGAAATGAAAATTGAAAATGCAATGCAACAATTTATTTTATTTATTAATCCATTAAGCTTCTTGCTATTTACGTATGGTTTATCACTATTCTTTAAATCAGCAAAAGCTAGAAATCGTTATTTGATTACGGTCAGCGTTATTTTGTCCATTGTTTTATACGGAAATGTAGCGTTCTATCGATTCTACAATGATTTTATTACGCTACCAGTATTATTCCAAACAAGTAACTTTAGTGACTTAGGAACATCAGTAGCAGCCATTGTTGAGCCTTGGGATGTATTATATTTCGTTGATGTCGTTATCTTAATCTTAGCGAATAAATTTTTACCAAAAATGAAAGATGCATTTAAAGTGAATATTGAATTCCGTCGTGCATTCTTTGTGCTTGCAATAGCAATGACATTCTTAAATTTAGGCTTAGCAGAAACTGAGCGTCCACAATTACTAACACGTAGTTTTGACCGCGAATTATTAGTAAAAAACATTGGAACGTACAATTACCACTTGTATGACATTTATATTCAATCTAAATCATCTGCACAACGTGCGTTAGCCGATGGTAGTGAACTAGTAGAAGTGAACAACTATATACGTTCTAATCAGGCTGCTGTAAATCCAGAGATGTTTGGGAAATATAAAGGTCGTAACCTGATTGTGGTATCGATGGAGTCATTACAAAACTTTGTCATTAATAATGACATGAATGGTCATGAAATTACGCCATTCTTAAACTCTTTAACAAAAGATAAAGATACGTATTATTTCAGTAACTTCTATCACCAAACAGGGTTAGGAAAAACATCTGACTCGGAGTTTATTGTTGAAAACTCACTGTTTGGTTTAGGTCGAGGTGCTGTATTCTTCACGCATGGTGGAAATACGTATAATTCAATGGCTGAACGCCTTGGAGAAAATGGATACTTTACAAATGTCATGCACCCTAATAATAAATCATTCTGGAATCGTGACATGATGTATCAATCGTTAAAAATTAATAAATTCTACGATATAGATTCATATACTGTGGAAGAGGGGCAAGCTGTAAACTGGGGAATGAAAGATGTTCCATTCTTAGAGCAATCAGCTGCTTTAATGAAAGATATGCCTCAGCCATTCTACTCTAGACTTATTACTTTAACGAACCATTATCCATTTACATTGGATCCAGAAGATATTATGATTCCTGAATATGATTCAAATTCAGGTACATTAAATCGTTACTTCCAAACAGTACGTTATATGGATGAGGCTTTAAAAGACTTCTTCCAACAGTTAAAAGATCAAGGTGTCTATGATAATTCTATTATTGTGATGTATGGGGATCACTATGGTATTTCTGAGAACCATAATAAAGCAATGGCACAATATTTAGGAAAAGATCAAATTACACCAATGGATAATGCAATGCTTCAAGAAGTACCTTTATTCATCCACATCCCAGGAGCTGGCGATGGAAAAGAAATGACTGAGATTTCAGGACAAATGGATTTACGTCCAACGATCTTACACCTTCTTGGCGTTGAAACGTCAAAAGATATGCAAATGGGGGCAGATTTATTTTCTCCAGAGCATGAGGACTTTGTAGTCTTCCGTGATGGACGTTTTATTACAGATAAATACGTCTATGCTGGTGAAGCTTGCTATGACAAAGCAACTGGCGAAGAAATAGATGGTGAGCCATGTCAGTCTTATGCTGATCGTGCTACAATGGAGCTAGAAAATTCTGATGCCATCATTAATGGAGACTTACTTCGCTTCTATGACGAAAAAACAGGTAATTTAAAGCAGGATTCAGTTAAATAATCAAAGAGAGATCTCGTATAGGGATCTCTCTTTTTATTGCTGATAAAAAAGAATTAGTCTCAAGCACTATTCATAAAATTTTTTTGTGAATCCTATGCTAAAGAAAACACTTTTCGCAATGTTTTACAACACTATGCAACGTCAATACACTTTATTGAACATTTCTTTTTATTGACAAATAGCAAGATATGATTATAATAAGTGTAAATATCTGCATAACGAAGATTTGTTTTTCGCATTTCGGAGTATAAGAGTGAAAGGCATCGAAAAGAACGAGTAACTTTAATGGAACTGACAGAGAGTAGCCGGTTGTTGAGAGGCGCAAGGGGATATTAAAGTGAATACATCTTGGAGCTGCGTACCGAAACTATAGTAGGCTACGACGGGGTTGCATCCGTAATCATTGCAAAAGTATCGCTATGGCTGTACTTGTTGAGGAGAGCTATGTGAATAGCTCTCGAAAAAAGGTGGTAACACGTTTATCTACGTCCTTTAGGAATTTCCTAAAGGCGTTTTTTTTATGCCTTCTAAGCCAAAACGTGTAAAGCTATTAAAGCCTTGTAAACAAAATCGGTACCCCATTTACTCTTATAGAACTTGCAATATTAATATTTAATATTACAAGGAGATGTTTCGTATGTTTTTAACACCAAAGGAGCAAATAGCGATTATCAAGAAGGGTGCTAACAAGATCGTTGATGAACAGGATTTATTTGAAAAATTAGAGCGATCGTATAAAGAACAGCGACCTTTAACGATTAAGCTAGGGCTCGATCCGTCCGCACCAGATATTCATTTAGGTCATGCGGTTGTTCTACGGAAAATCAAGCAAATGCAAGATTTAGGCCATCATGCAGTTATTGTTATCGGTGATTTTACAGGACGAATTGGCGATCCTACAGGTAAAGCTAAGGGGCGAATAGCCTTAAATGACGATATAGTGAAGAAAAACGCCCAAACTTATTGTGAGCAAATTTTTAAAGTACTAGATCCGAACAAGACAACGGTTCGTTTTAATAGTGAATGGTTAGCGAAGCTGTCCTTTGAAGAAGTCATCAAGCTAGCAGCCACAACATCTGTTGCTCGACTTCTAGAGCGCGAAGATTTTCAGAAACGTTACCAACAGCACATCCCAATTGGTATACATGAGTTTTTCTACCCACTTATGCAAGCATATGATTCAGTAGAACTTGAGGCAGATATAGAGTTAGGTGGAACGGATCAGACGTTCAATATTTTAATGGGACGCACCTTACAAAAGCATGGAGGATTAGAAAAACAAATTGCTATTTTTATGCCCTTACTAGAGGGGTTAGATGGTATTGAAAAAATGAGTAAGAGTTTAGGTAATTATATTGGCATCAATGAAGCACCTGAGATTATGTTTAAAAAGGTGATGGAAGTACCAGATACTTTAATTATCAAATATTTCGAATTAGCAACAGATGAGCATCCACTACAAGTGCAGGCTATTCAAGATAGACTACAAAAGGGAGAGAATCCCCGCGATTTGAAATTCCTATTAGCAGAAATTATAACGGCTTTATACCATGGATCTACAGCAGTGGAGGAAGCAAGAGCTTATTTTGAAGCAGCATTTCAAAAAAAGGAAATACCAAAAAACATTCCTATACTGCTCTTAGAAATTGATAAGGAAAGAATCGTGGATATCATTCCACAACTAGTGACAATGGGTTTTATTCAAAGTAAGAGTGAGTTTTTGAGGTTAATCAAGCAAAAAGGAGTATCCTTGAATGGAGAAAAAATGGCGATGGATGACATATCACAAGTATTAATGAATAATGATGTACTACAAATCGGCAAGAAGCGGTTTCTTCAATTCAATAAGTAATAATAGACAAAAAAAGAGCAATCTCCGAAGAGACTGCTCTTTTTCTGTCTGAATTTTAGTGTAATTTTGGTGGGTAACCGCTGTGAACAATCGTCATGATGACGAACCATCCGAATACAGCAGCACTTAATAAGTTGAAAACAACGCTTAATAGGTTCTTTTCTTTAATTGCTTGGAATGTACCAAATACAGCTAAAATCGCTACTAGACCAAAAATAACCATTAATAAGTTCATTAAAAATAGACACTCCTTTCGACATCAGAAAATGAATGTCGCAAACAATATTCCTCCTTAATTGTAAACGTTCTACTTGTTTTTGTCGAGGACTAAAATACTGTAAACTATGAACATTTATCGTCAAATTGTGGCAAAGCCTGTATAATAGGAAGTTGAGGTGATAACTATGATGAACGTACGAAGTTATTCTCTTGGTCCCGTCCAAACGAATTGCTATATCGTATCGAATAAAGAAAAAGAATGTATCGTATTTGATCCAGGTGAAGAGGCGGAGCGTCTAATTAAAACAATCCGTAGCAACGGCTTAAAACCTCTTGCTATCTTTTTAACACATGCCCATTTTGATCATATAGGGTCAGTAGATGCAGTGCGTGAGGTATTTGACGTTCCTGTATGGATTCATGAAAAGGAAGTTAGTTGGCTAGCAGATCCAACGAAGAATGGCTCTAGTAAATATCCTGCATTACCAGATTATAGGGTAGCTGCACCAGCGCAAGATACAATTATCAAAAAAGAACAGCAAATTGAAATAAGTAATTTTGTGTTTCAAGCTGTTTTTACACCTGGGCATTCACCGGGGAGTATTTCTTATATCTTTGAAAACGACGGTTTTGCCATCGTGGGAGATACGTTATTTGAACAAGGTGTAGGACGTACAGATCTATTAGGGGGATCAACCAAAATTTTATTGGAATCTATCCATAATAAACTGTTGACATTACCTGAGGATACTATTATCTATCCTGGACACGGTAATTATACAACGGTAGGCGCAGAAATGGAGACAAATCCTTTTTTAAATGGATTTTAAAACATGGATAATAAACTGTTTTAGCACATAAAAAAGCGTATCTCACCGAAAGTGAGATACGCGATTTTGTTTGTATTAATGACCGCCACCAGGTACGTGAATGAATGTTGTATAGTACGTGAAGCCAGCGAAGAATACAGTTAAATATGCTCCGAAAATGTACATGTACATACGTTCTGAAAGGTTTAAGAAGCCTAATAATAAGAATAAACCTGTATTACCTAAGAATAATAGCGATACCTCGTTCATACCTCCAAGGTAGAACATAACGGCAAAAATACCTGTCCAGAATGCCATAACTTTATACATATTATCCATGAAATTTCCCCTCCTTTTGCCCACGACACAATAATCTCTTACTCATTATAAATGATATGAAAGGTGTCTGTAAACTGGAACTTCTCCATGTTTGTGACAAACAAATGGATTTTTAATCTAGCTATCGATTTCTGTCACGTTTATTTCATATTTACATAAATCGCAATTATGTATCATACTTTCCATTTGCACAAATTCATTGTTCGTAAACAATGCATCTAATTGCCCTTTTAAATAGGATTCATGTAATGAACAAACAATTTCAGAATAGGCTGTCAGTTGCTCCTGGAATGGACAATTGAAGATGGAGAAGATAACTTTTTTTCCTTGCTCAGTTTGTTGAATCTGTGGAATATAGCCAATTAAAGCGGCATTGTCCGTTAATAGCTGAAGTTTTTCATCGAAGGAAAGAGAATTACTTAATGTCAATTCAGCACTCATATAATTTTTCATTTGCTGGTAGCCGTCTTGGTAGCTAATTTCCTGGCACTTTGTTAATGCAGATGGACCAAAGTCTTCAATTAATTGTATCGTCCATTTTAATAAACGATCTTCATCACGTCTTGGAAAAGTAAGAGATACGCCTTTTTCTGAAGCTTTATAAACACGTCCAGGTCTGCCACCTTTACCTGTTTTTACATAGTCAGCTGTAATAATATTTATTTCTGAAAGCTTCGTTAAATGAAGTCGAGCAACGTTTGGATGGATACCGAATTTATCAGCAATATGTTGTACAGTAACTGTTTTTTTCTCTTGCAATATGTACTCATAAATAGAGTATCTTGTTTCATCCGCTAGTGTACTAGTAATTTTTAATGGATGGATCATGAGCTTCACCTCTTTAATTAATTATAAAAATTATGTTCGTCTACCAAGTGTTAGGAAAATAATCATGTTGATACTATTATATTGTATTATTGAAAAAGATACAGTTCATTTCGGCATAAATATTAATTTTTTCATGTATTTATATTCTTTTTTAGTGGAAAATTGCACTTTATCCACATTTTTATAGCAAAAAACATTATTGGCAGAAAATTAACTTATAAATTTTTATTTTCTGAAAAGGGCTTTTCTCGTGGCGAGTTCCTCCTTATACTAGGAAATAACGAATAGAGCGGTCATATTCGAATGAACTAAAAGAGAGGTGCATATATGCAGAATTTTGAAACAGTTGTTGAACAAAAATGTGAGCAACTTTTACTAAAGGCCTATCATTTTGGAGCATCCGATTTATTGCTAGTTCCAGGAAACATAAAGTATCGGATCTATTTTCGAAAATATGATAAACTTCTCCACGCTGGTGAGCTACCTCATGAACTTGCAGAAAGAATGATCTCTTACTATAAATTTCTTGCAGAATTAGATATTAGTGAGCGTCGTAAACCTCAAAGCGGTGCCTTTCAAAAGGCAATGGAGCAAAATTCTTATTCGTTTCGTGTATCCACACTGCCTTCTGTATTTTTAAAAGAAAGCTTAATTATTCGTTTACTTCTCCAAAATCATGCATTTCCACTAACTTCCCTAAGCTTTTCCAAAAGCGCAGCTTACCAACTCATGGAGCTGGTACAAAACCGACAAGGTCTTCTGTTTTTTACGGGAGCAACCGGCTCTGGCAAGTCTACTTCACTTTATTCCCTCATCCACTACTGTTCCACAGAATTGAATCGACATGTGATTTCTTTAGAAGATCCTGTAGAAAACAGCCAAGCCAATTTACTTCAAATTCAAGTCAACGAACGAGCAGGCGTTACATATGCTGCAGGATTAAAAGCCATTTTGCGCCATTCACCTGATGTCATTATGATTGGTGAAATTCGCGATAGAGAAACAGCAAATATTGCCATCCAAGCTTCTCTAACAGGGCATTTAGTTGTCTCCACTATTCATGCAAAAGACTCCATTAATTGTCTCTACCGTTTAATGGATTTAGGTGTGTCGATAGAGGAGCTTCGTCAAACGGTTATCGGTATAGTTGCCCAAATGCTTGTTCAAACCTCAGCTATACATGAAGAACGTCGAGCTGTCTATGAGATATTACATGATGACCATCTATCAAGAGCCATCACCGCCATCAAAAATAAGGGCAATTACAAACTTCCTTATGATGTAACATTAATGGGACAAAAAGAATTAGTGGAGAGCCTATATGCAGTTACAAACATACATCGATAAAATTGTTCTTTTTTATAATCGGGCTACGAAATGGCGGGTAAAGGAGCAAGCTCAGCTTTTCAATCGTTTATGTGTATTAATGCAGGAAGGATATTTATTTCCCCAAGCTATTTCCATGCTACTACCTCATCATATTGAAGCACATGAGGACATACAGCAGCAAATTGATGAAAAGCTCAGACAAGGAGTAGGCGTTGCAGGGATATTTGAAACATTACAGCTAGGGAATCATTATTTAATGGCAATTAAGGTGGCGGAAAACAATGGCCACATGATAGAAGCATTTAAAGGTGTAGCTAAACAGATAACAGTAAGTGAAAAGACTAAAAAAAAGTTAATCAAGCTGCTGATCTATCCTGTCACACTGATTATCTTTTTATTGTTATTATTTTTTGTGTTTCGTACATTTTTTTTGCCGAACATTGAAAGAATGGTCGGCAGTCGTACCTCTGAAACAGAAGAGACAAGCATTGCATTGTCCAATCTGTTATTGCATGTTCCAGATGTAGTTATCTCGACCATGTTCATAGTAATAGGTAGCGTATTCCTTTTTCGATTCTATCTTAAACGACAAGCTGTTGCTCATCAACTTACAGTCTTATTAAAAATCCCCTTTATACAACGCTATTTTAGGTTGACTTTGACAAGGCAATTTGCTGCTTATTTAGGAAGCTTACTACAAAGTGGATTTTCATTACAAGCAAGCCTACAGCTATTAGAGGAACAGCAACTACAACCATTTCTTCAAGTTCTTTCACAGCGTATAAAAGATAGAGTCATCTTTGGAGAATCACTCACACAGGCGGTAACGATCATGGCCGTTTTTCAAAAGGATTTTCCGATGTTCGTTGAGCATGGCGAGCACAGCGGATATTTAGGAAAAGAGTTAGTATTGTATAGCGATTTATTAATGGAAAAGCAGGAACAGCTTTTGCAAAAAATATTAGCTTTTGTGCAGCCAAGTTTCTTTATCCTTATAGCTGCTTGTATAATAGCGGCTTATATCAGTTTATTATTACCCATCTATCACATGATTGAATTAGTTTAGGAGGAAGATGATGAAACGTCTTAACCAACAAGCTGGTTTTACTTTAATTGAGATGCTTATAGTTTTGTTAATTATATCCATTCTTATTTTAATTACAATCCCAAATGTTACAAAGCATTTCGCCACAATAGATAAGAAAGGCTGTACGGCTTATATAACCATGGTACAAGGTCAAGTAGAGGCGTATCGTGTAGATTATATGGCTTATCCTACCTTAGAGGATTTAGTGGCAAAGGGCTATTTAAAGGAAAATGAAACAACCTGCCCAAATAAAGAAGAAATAGTGATTACTAATGAGGGAGAGGTACGTCCAGCCAATGTCAACTTGGAAACAGGTACGGATAGCTAATGAATGTTCATAAAAACGGTGGTTTTACAATTCTTGAAATGCTGGTTGTCTTATTTCTTGTTATGAGTTTAACAGCGATTGTTAGTAAATTCTCATTGAAAATAGCAGAAACCAAGGAATTAGAACGATTTTTTACGCAATTACAACTGGATATTCAATATATTCAAACCTATAGTATGAGCCAACGACAATATATAGCCCTGAAAATGGAAGGTTCAACAAATCGTTATACTATTCAAAAAGATATTTATACTCATTTATATGAACGCTCTTTTCCAAAGGGGGTTGAATTTTTGCCAGCTGAGAGTTCAATTCAAACACTTGTCTATAACTATAGCGGCAATGTGATGACAGCAGGCACCATGGCATTTAAAACACCACAGGGCAAGAAAAAAGTAATCATAACATTAGGGCGAGGGAGAGCTAGGATTGAATGAGTCAGGCTATTCTTTTGTAGAAACTATTTTAGGTGTGGGTATTTTGATGCTGCTTTGTACCTCGTTAATCCCCATTACCTATACGATGAAAACAAATCTTGCTAATAAAAAAATGGAGCTAATTGCAGCTGAAACAGCATACGAAGGTTTAAAACAGTACCATGCTATTCAAGTAACAGAGGGCTCTCGGACCATTGAACAGGTTGCTTATCATTGGATAGTTGACGAACAACAAGTTTGTGTCCAATTTCAAAATTTACAGGAGTCACGCCAAAAATGTATCCAAGTGACAGGTGAAGTGCATGAATGAGAAAGGCTATACATTAATAGAAGCTATGTTTCAATTAGTCGTTTTTGTGCTTATTTCTCATTTTTTTGTCCTTATAATACTTTGGTTTGCTGAAATGAAATCAACTATGCTAATAGATGAACAAACAAAGTGGGAACTATTTGTTTCTGACTTGAACCTCTCTTTAAAAGAACTTTCCACCTTTTCCATTCGTGAAGATCATAAAAGAATAACTTTCCAAACAGCTAATACGCTCCATCATATTGATTGCTACTCGAATATTATTCGTGAGCAGGTAAAGGGTGGACATGTTCCTATGCTAATAGGAATCAATAAATGTCAATTTAGCTATTCCGAAAATAAGCTGACGGTAGCTGTTGAAATGGCTAGTGGTATTCAAAAGGAGCGAACCTTTTATGTGCCAATTATTGAAAAATGACAGAGGGGCTATTTTTTTGATCGCAATTGCATTATTATTTTTTGTAACTACTTTTGTTCTTGCGTATTATATGTCTTATGAAATGCAGTATCGAACATATGATGGGCTAGAAAAATTGAATGTTCGAGCTACGATAAATTTATTGGGACAAATTTTGTCAGACAGTGTAGAATCGTAGTTATAAGAAGGTGAATCGAATTGCGAAAAATATATTTAGTTGGTTTTATGGGTAGTGGAAAAAGTGCATTAGGAAGACGTTTAAGCTATTTATTGAAGATGCCATATTATGATATGGATCATGAGATTGTGCGTCAGCAGGGGATGACAATTCCACAGATTTTTGAAAAATACGGTGAGGCCCACTTTCGAGAAATAGAAACAGAATTTTTGAAAAATTTTAGGGACGAGGCCTGTATTATTTCGACTGGTGGTGGCGTTGCCATCAATGCTGAAAATCGAAAAATTATGAGACGCAGTGGACTGGTGTTTTTTTTAGATGCGTCGTTTGAGGATATTTATAAACGAGTTCAGCATGATCCAAATAGACCCATTGTACAGAGCTCTACAAAAGAGGAGCTAGAAAGTCTGTATCACTACAGAAGGAAGTTTTACCGTGATGCAGGCCATATTCAGGTACTGACAGAAGGTAGGACGATTCGCCAAATTCTAGAGTATTTAGTATTTCAAGTGAAAAGATTGAAAAACGAACGATGAATAGAGTATATTTATTTAATGTTCGTGTTTTATTATCTTTTAAAAAATGATTGCCTTTCCAATGCATTTAATGTTAGGATATAGACAAATAAGTAACTAAATGTTCATTGAATACTAAATAGTACCAAGATTTATCTTGGGCGGATGATTGTGCGGGGAGAGAGCGTGTAGACGCCACCGAAGGAGCAAGTAGCAAAATGGGCTATGAATCTCTCAGGTAAAAGGACTCGTACAAGACGCAACTCTGGAGAGAGCTGTAGTATAACAATAACAGCCACCAAAGGGGAAAGCCGACTGATTGGCAACGGTAAAGCTTGCGAGCCAGTCTGGTGTAACTTTCAGGTGCAAGGACAGAGAATCCCGAAAAGGGGTTCGTCTGTCTTTTTTTATGTCTATAGCCCGTTTTACTTAATTGACTGTAGGAATACAAAAAGCAGACGAACTACTACCAGTAAAAATGTAACTAACAATAAGGGGGCAAAAAAGAATGTCGAATGAATTAAAACGTACACCTCTATTTGAAGAATACGCGAAATATGGTGCAAAAACAGTTGACTTCGGTGGATGGGAATTACCTGTTCAATTCTCTTCTATTAAAGAAGAACATGATGCAGTGCGTAATCGTGCAGGCTTATTTGATGTATCACATATGGGAGAGATTTTAGTAACAGGTCCCGATGCATTAGGTTTTTTACAAAATCTTTTATCAAATGATGTATCAAAAATTGCTGACGGTCAAGCGCAGTACACGGCAATGTGCTACGAAGATGGTGGCGTTGTTGATGATTTATTAACATATAAATTAGCTGACAATCACTATTTATTATGTGTCAATGCAGCTAACATTGAAAAAGACTATGATTGGATGATGGAAAATCAACATCAATATGATGTGACGATTGATAACCAATCGGATGCCTACGCACAAATTGCTCTTCAAGGACCACTAGCAGAAGAAGTTCTTCAATCCCTTACTTCGACTGATGTAAGTGCCATTAAATTTTTCCGCTTCCAAGAGAATGTGGAGGTTGCAGGACATAAAGTATTAGTTTCTCGCAGTGGCTACACAGGTGAAGATGGCTTTGAATTATATGGCGCTCCAGAAGACATCAAAGCGCTTTGGGGTAAAATTTTAGAGGCAGGTCAAGAAAAAGGTGTGGTTCCAGCTGGACTAGGATGTCGTGATACACTTCGTTTTGAAGCGGGGCTACCACTATATGGTCAAGAGCTATCAGCAACAATTTCTCCTCTAGAGGCTGGTATTGGTTTCGCTGTGAAATTAAATAAAGAAGGCTTCATTGGTCATGAAGCATTAGTAGCTCAAAAGGAAAATGGTCTACCACGCAAACTTGTAGGCATTGAAATGATTGATAAAGGCATTCCACGCCATGGCTACAAAGTGTTTAAGGATGGTCAAGAAATCGGTGAAGTGACAACTGGTACACAGCTTCCTTCATCAAAACGTAATGTTGGTCACGCATTAATTGACAGTCAATTCGCAACAATCGGAACTGAACTAGAAATTGAAATTCGCGGTAAACACTTAAAGGTAATAACAGTAGAAACACCGTTTTACAAGCGTTCAAAATAATAGTTGAAAAGAGGGACCTACATTTATGAAACATCGTTATTTACCTATGACGGAGCAAGATCAAAAAGAAATGTTAGACGTAATCGGTGTATCCTCAGTCGATGAGTTATTTGAGGATATTCCTGAGAAAGTCCGTTTTAAAGGCCTTTATGATATTAAAGAAGCAAAATCAGAATCTGCGTTATTAAAAGAGTTAACGGCACTTGCTGCTAAAAATAAGGACACAAATGCCAACGTATCATTTTTAGGTGCAGGTGTTTATAACCACTATAAACCAGTGATCGTAGACCATGTTATTTCTCGTTCAGAATTCTATACAGCTTATACACCATATCAGCCAGAGATTTCACAAGGTGAGCTACAAGCTATCTTTGAATTCCAAACGATGATTGCTGAGCTAACGGGAATGGATCTTGCTAACTCTTCTATGTATGACGGTGGTACAGCATTGGCAGAAGCGGGTATGTTGGCAGCTGGTCATACGCGTCGCAAGAAAATTTTAGTGTCAGAAGCAGTGCACCCAGAATATCGCGATGTTGTTGCTACATATGCATATGGTCAATCCATTGATATCGTGACTATCCCGCAAAAAGATGGTGTGACAGATGTGGATGCATTAAAAGAGTTAATCGATGACAACACAGCAGCTGTTATTGCACAATATCCAAACTTCTTTGGCCAAGTGGAAGATATCCAAGTGATTGGGGATATTGCACATGCTGCAAAAAGCTTACTCGTTGTATCTTCTAACCCATTGGCATTAGGAATTTTAACGCCTCCTGGCAAGCTTGGTGCTGATATTTGTGTAGGTGATGCGCAAGTATTTGGTATTTCTGAAGCTTTCGGCGGCCCACACTGTGGTTTCTTTGCAGTGACAACAAAATTGATGCGTAAGGTACCAGGACGTCTTGTTGGTGAAACAGTGGATGGTGAAGGCCGTCGTGGATACGTATTAACACTACAAGCACGTGAGCAACATATCCGTCGTGATAAAGCAACTTCCAATATTTGCTCGAACCAAGCACTACTTGCACTTGCAGCTTCTGTAGCGATGACAGCTCTAGGAAAACAAGGAATTCGTGAAATGGCTACTCAAAATATCGCGAAAACACGTTATGCAAAAAATGCCTTTGAAGCAGCAGGCTTTACAGTAGCATTCCAAGGCGCACACTTCAATGAAATCGTTGTGAAAACGAATAAATGTGTGAAGGAAATCAATAAAGGCTTAATCGAAAAGGGTATTATCGGTGGCTATCCTTTAGGTCAAAATTATGACTCTCTTAAAAATCATGTGCTAATCGCAGTAACTGAATTACGCACGAAAGAAGAAATTGATGCACTTGTTGCAGAAATGGGGGCTCTTAATGCATAACGAAAATCAATCACTCATTTTTGAAATTTCAAAAGAAGGTCGCGTTGGCTATAGCTTAGAAGCACTAGATGTGCCTGAGGTAGACCTAGCAGATTTATTACCTGCAAACTTAGTACGTTCAGAGGCAGCAGAACTACCTGAAGTGTCTGAGCTTGATATTATGCGTCATTATACAGCACTTTCTCGTAGAAACCATGGAGTAGACTCTGGCTTCTATCCGCTTGGCTCTTGTACGATGAAATATAATCCGAAAATTAACGAAACAGTTGCACGTCTTTCTGGCTTTGCAAATGTTCACCCATTACAGGATGAATCAACAGCACAAGGGGCAATGGAGCTTCTTTATGATCTTCAAACTTCTTTAGTGGAAATTACTGGGATGGATGAAGTTACATTACAACCAGCAGCAGGTGCTCATGGTGAATGGACAGCGTTAATGATGATTCGTGCCTTCCATGAAGCAAATGGTGAAGGTCACCGTAACAAGGTAATCGTTCCTGATTCAGCTCACGGTACAAACCCAGCATCTGCGACAGTAGCAGGCTTTGAAACAATCACTGTTAAATCAGATGAAAATGGCTTAGTTGATATCGAAGACCTTCGCAAAGTAGTAGGTTCTGATACAGCAGCTCTAATGTTAACGAATCCGAATACACTAGGGTTGTTTGAAGAAAACATTATCGAAATGGCAGAGCTAATTCACTCTGTAGGCGGTAAAGTGTACTATGATGGTGCGAACCTCAATGCTGTAATGAGTAAAGCACGTCCTGGCGATATGGGCTTTGACTGTGTGCATTTAAATCTACACAAAACATTTACAGGCCCACATGGTGGCGGTGGTCCAGGTTCTGGTCCAGTAGGTGTAAAAGCAGATTTAATTCCATTCCTACCAAAACCAGTATTAGTAAGAACTGAAGAAGGCACATACCACTTTGACTACGATCGTCCACAATCAATCGGACGCGTAAAACCTTACTATGGTAACTTTGGTATCAATGTTCGTGCTTATACGTACATTCGTACAATGGGTCCTGATGGCTTAAAAGCTGTTACAGAATATGCTGTATTAAACGCCAACTACATGATGCGTCGCTTAGAGCCATTCTACGATCTACCATATAACCGTCACTGTAAACATGAATTTGTCTTATCAGGTCGTCGTCAGAAGAAACTAGGCGTTCGTACATTAGACATCGCAAAACGTCTGTTAGACTTTGGCTACCATCCACCAACAACATACTTCCCATTAAATGTGGAAGAGGCATTGATGATTGAGCCAACTGAAACAGAATCAAAAGAAACGTTAGATGCATTCTGTGATGTAATGATTCAAATTGCGAAAGAAGCAGAAGAAAATCCATCAATCGTTCAAGAAGCACCTCATACAACAGTCGTATCTCGTCTAGACGAAACACGCGCTGCTCGTACACCAGTGCTTCGTTATCAAAAAGCATAGTTTCCAAAACCGTTCACGTTTATGTGAGCGGTTTTTTTGCACCTTAAATTACAGGCTAAACGAATCTTCAATTGATTATGAAAATCTGAGTATCTTACAAGAGAAGTGCCAAGTAATGCAAAATTAAAAGTTGATGGAAGTTTCGTTGATAAGTATATAAGATTGGTGTTAAAAGACTCTGATCTTGATTTATTTCCATTAAACGATTTAAACTGGGTAGATACCTGTTTTGTTCAGAAAAATTTAAATCTGTGAAAAATTCCATCTTAAAGGGATTCAATTTAAGGACTTAGAGGTAGTGCCTAACTATCTACAATCGAAAGTATAATTAATAAAATCTTTGCACCTTATTAAGCACAAGATAGGGTTAGGTTGGTTCTATTAAGGGGGGAAAGTGATGGAAGAAGATATCAAGTTTGGTAATAGTCTATTATACTATAAATGTGATAATATTGAATTTTTAAAAGGTTATGGTCAATTATATACAGAATTTGATGATGGCGTTGCAACTAGGCAGATCAATATAATAAAAAATGATATGTACTGTTCTTCATCATTGCACGATTGGAACGAAGATATTGGATTTTTATTGTATGACGGACATATCGATAGTTTAGATGTAAGCGATAGTGTACCTATTACAAGATTAGATTTTGAGAAAAAATGGCAGGAGGGAATTGTAGCTAACAAATCTCCAATAAACTACTTAAAGGGCGATGCATCTCTTCCTTTAGAAGAACATACACTCATTATTCATGTAGTCAATATTTTAGGAAAATGGGGAAAAGGCTTTGTTTTATCTTTATCAAAGCAATTCCCTATTGCTAAAAATGATTATGTAAAATGGTCGAAGGATAAAGAAACTTTTGGGTTAGGAGAGGTTCAGTTTGTATGTGTAGACCAGCAGAAAGCTACTTTTGTTGCCAATATGCTTGCACAGCATGGTGTGAGGAAAAATGATAAAGATCGTACAACCTATATTGATTATGATGTGCTTCGTTTATGTTTAAGAAAAGTTGCGAGGTTTGCCTTAAAAAATAGATTATCGATACAGATGCCTAAAATTGGTTCAGGTTTAGCTGGAGGAGATTGGAGAGAGATCGAAAAAATAATAAATGAGGAATTGATTTATTATAAAATTAAATGTACTGTTTTTGAATTGTGATAAATTAAATTAAAGTTAGGGGTGGCATCTATGGTAGATACAAAATTGAGGGAGCGGGTGTTTGACACTTTATACGGTGGGATTATCGGTGATCTAATGGGCGTACCTGTTGAGTTTAAACAAAGAGGGACTTTCCATGTGCAAGATGTGATGGGGTACGGTACTTACAATCAGCCACCTGGTACTTGGTCTGATGATACTTCTTTAACACTCTGCCTGGTCGAGAACATTATTGAAAATGGGAATACCAAAACATTAATGAATAAATTTGTACAATACATGGAGCAGGGCTATCTCACACCATTTGGCGAAATGTTTGATATTGGAATTACTACAGCTGAAGCCGTTTCGAACTATAAAAAAGGTGTTCCGCCAGCAAAATGTGGTAAAACGGGCGAATTTGATAATGGCAATGGTACGTTAATGAGAATTGCTCCTTTAGTATTCGTGGTAATGCATGAGTTAGATTTTATTAAAAGAAAAGAATTAGTTCATCAGTATACAGAGATTACTCATGGTCATCCGCGTTCCATAGTAGGGTCCATCATTTACATTGAACTATTATTAAGCTTATACCGAAATAATTCACTAGAAGTGGCCTTAAAAGAGGTCTTTGAACTACTCCAAAATAATTTACAAAATGAAATGAAAGCAGAGTTAAATGCTTATGCAAGGATTTTTCATGAAAACTTTTTAAATACGCCTGAAGACGAGATTCAATCGAGTGGCTATATTGTTCATTCGTTAGAAGCGGCTATTTGGTGTGTAGGTAATTCTACAACATTTAAAGAAGCGATTCTGATGGCAGTTAATTTAGGAGAAGATACGGACACCGTTGCAGCAATTACAGGATCGATCGCGGGAATGTATAAACAGTTGGACAATATTCCAGAAGAATGGTTAGGTAAAATTGTCAGTAAACAAAAGGTTGATGCCTTAATCCTGGCGTTTTATGAATTTTGTGCAGCGCAGACGTAAAAAAGTTTATTGGAAAGGACGGTGACGACATGTTACCTATACATAATAGCTATACAGCTAATCCACCAGCAACAGATCACCAAATTGTACACATAGAACATAGGCTGAATTGTCAACTTCCGAGTGCGTATACACTTGTATTAAAGGAAAGTAACGGTTTATCGTTTACGAATGGCGTGTTCATTTATGGTACAGAGGAAGTAATAGAAAGAAACCAGACTTGGGAAGTGGAGGAATATGCAAAAGGCTATATTGCAATTGGTGATGATAGTGGAGGAATGGTCTTTTTAATGGACATAAAGGCAGAGGATTATCGTGTTTTAGCAGTAGATAGTGGTGATATGAACCCAAAGCATGCAACATTGATTACATGTGATTTCTACAAGTGGCTACAAGAAGGGTGTCAGTATTAGCAAAAGAGAAAAATGAAAAGCTTCTTCCTACTAGAAGGAAGGAGCTTTTCATTTGTTTTTATGTCTATTATTGGAGAAAAATAATTGAAAATAAAGCAAAATTATTACGTAATCTATTATTTTTTGAATTTTTTAGAAAATTATGTTGAATTATTGGAGAGAGGTAGTATAATGAAAATATAGTTACATAAATGGTTAATAATTCCTTATTAAGAGGAATTATTGGCAAAAAATAGTGACTATAAACTAAAAAAATGAAGAAATGAGGCGATTTTAATGATTAACATGATTCAGTATTTAGAGCAAAATCCGACGTTAGTGACATTGTTAAAAGAAAAAAAAGCTTCTCTCATTGGTGTAACAGCATTAGAACAAAAGGCAATATTGGATTCGTTTGATGAAGATTTCTGTTCTCAAAGTTTAATTTGGTACTAAAATATTTTATAAATAAACCTATATGGATAGCTATAAGTTTTTATTTATTTATTGGTTTATATTTAATTAATGTAACTTATAGCTCTCCTTCAATAAATATTGAAATTCAAGAAGAAGACGGCCAATGGTTCGTAAAGAAGCCATATTTTAAAAAATGGGCAGATAATCATCAAATAATGCTAGGGGATATTGTTTTAGAAGTTAATGGTACGCACACAGAAAATGTTTCTAATCTAGAATATGATTCTGTGATTAGAGCAGCAAATGAATTAGTAATAAAAAAGCCAGATGGCCAGATATTAGTGGTGAAAATAAGGCATTTAGATATTCCTCAACAATTCTATTATGTGTTAGTTATTCCTTCTTGTTATTTTCTACTCACTTTATTTATTACTTTATATATTAAATACAAACAAAAAAATTCTAACTTAATTAAATTACTTATTTTATTTATCCTTACTGTTTCTCTGGCATATGTTAGTAGCGGTGCTTCAAGCCGACTAGATCCTATTGGAATAATAGTAAATAGAAGCAGTATGTTGTTATGTTTAGTAATTTTAATACATTTTTTAAAAGAGTACTTTTATTTTCTGAATCTCAAATGGATATTTTTTGAAAATGTAAAAATACTTTATTTAATTCCTATATCTGCTGTTATACTTAGTTTTTTTAGTATAATAATTCCATATACACATTACCACCATTCTTATATTGTACTTGGTATTTTCTTTCTACTCTTGGTGACCTTATTAACCATTATGATAGTCGGGTATCTAAAATATAAAGTACCTCAACTAAAAGTTCTGTTGAGTAGTGTTTTTATACCATTTTTACCTTTTCTTTTTATGTACGCTTTACCTGTAATAGTATTTAATAGGTATATACTTTCTGCAGAAATTTGTTCTCTATTCTTAATGCTTATTCCTTTTAGTTTTATCTTTACACAACTTACTGAACGTATATTTGATATGGAGTATTTTATTTCACGTTTACGATATTACTTCAATTTCTCATTTGGATTTACTATGTGGTTGTTAATAGGACTATATTTACTCACTGATCTTTCAATTACGCACATGACAGAGATTTTCTTTTTTGCCTTTCTATCGTTAATGGCGTTGTTCTACATTAAAGAGCGGATTGATTATCGTAAGCGGAAAATTTTATTTTCTACAAAAGGCGACTACATCCACCGCTTGTATACGACCGTTGAGAGTATTGGTAGAGTGGTGAAGATTGAGGACTTATTGGAGAAATTTGTACAAGAGGTTGTGGTTCAGCTTGAAATGGAAAGTGTGTATGTGCTCACTTACGATTTTCAAACACATCAAGTTACCTTAACAAATAAATCTAAAGAATATACGCAGCATCAAATAGATGAGGTACTAGTCGAACGATTAGGCTTGGGAGATATAAAGAAGACAGATCATTTCTATATCGCCTTTATTCATCAGGATGTGAACTATAAACGAATCCTTGTTGTGGATCATAATAAAACGATTTATCTCAAGGACGAGGAACTGCTATGGCTAGAATTATTGCTGCTCTATTTAAATAATTTTATCGAAAACACAAAAATGGTTGAGGAGCTTTTAAATCAGTTAAAGCATATGAAAGAAGCTGATAATCGACAGCTACCATGGCTCAATAAATTACTCTGGCTAAGGTTCGAGGAAGAAAAATATCAGTTAGCACAGGAACTTCATGATACGATTTTACAAGAACAACTGCACATTGCAAGGGAAATGGATGTCCTCATGCATACCAAAGAAAAAGAGGAGATCCCATCTAAACTTATAAAGCTTCATGAACATATGATTATCTCTCTGAATGATTTGAGGGGCTACTGCGAAAACTTAAAGCCACCTCTATTAGATACATTGGGCTTAAATGCAGCCCTTGAAAAATTAATACAGAAAATTCATAAACGGGCTAATTTTGTTTTGATATATACGATTGACCGCCTCTATTTAGAGGATGAGCGTTTAAATTTAATGATTTATCGACTGTTTCAAGAATTATTAAACAATGCGTTAAAACATTCCTATGCTAATACAGTTGAAATACATTTACTGGGCACCGAAGAGGGATTCCAAATTTTGTATAGCGATGATGGTGTTGGTTGTAATATAGATGATATTCTACTTGCCGATTCTATGGGCATACAAGGCATGCAGGAGCGCGTTCAAGCTTTTAATGGGAAATTCGCATTAGATAGCAAAGTAGGAGAAGGGATGACGATTCGTATCCAAGTAAGTGAAACCCAACATACGAATCCCTATACCTATAAGACCCTGACCCGACCAACTTATATGATACGAGGATAACCAGATGAAGCGGAAGCATAAGTGCATATATTTTTTTAACACCTTTTAATCTCTTCGTAGAGGCTACGAATGTGGGTTAGAAGGCTTTTGTTTGAAAAGTATTTATTTATAATCAAAAATGATAAAACGTTATCAAAAAAATATTATTTGGTAAATAGTAAATCAGGAAAAAATACACTTTTTAGAGTATTTACCTAATATTCAAGGAAATTATGGCCATATGACCGATATAATTCAGGAGAAGGATTGAGGAGGTCAATAGATTTGAATAAAAAATTATTTTTAACAGCAGCAGCTATTCCTGTTGCACTTATCGTTCCCACTGTAGCAGGTGCGGCCGAAACAGTTTCAGTCACTGGAGAAAATATTGTCAATGCAACATTAAAAGTAGAAAAATTACCAAATGATACAATCGTCAATGCCTATCAATGGTATTATCTAGAGGAAATTACTGGTGAAGAGGGTTCAACAAATAAGCCCATCTCTGGAGCAACATCTATTTCCTTAAAAGTGCCCGTTGAAGCAGCTGGAAAAAGCATTTTTGTGGAAGCAACTACGACAGACGGTAAAAAATTTAAAAGTGCACCGCGCACTATTCAGCCATTAGAGCTCGATATCACCATTCCAACGTTAGAAGGTCAATCCGCTGGTTTTGTAGCACCTGGAGAAACAGTGAAAGTGGCTGGTATTACTGTAACTGATAAGAATGGTGCAAAACTGCAAAGTGATCAAATTACATATAGTTATCAATGGTTTTATAAATTAGGCGATAACTCCTTTACTATCATAGAGGGAGCTGCAGGTAGTACATATACCATTCCGAAGGATGCCATTGAAAAGGATATTAAAAATATTGCTGTTACTGTCAAAGCAAAAGTGGGTCTTTCTTTTGCGGAATCTAAACTATCTGATACCATCACAGTCTCTAAACAACCCACTGATACTTTAACGAAAGAGATTAAAGCTTTACTGGTCAATGATAATAAATACAATGTATCAAGCTTAGCAGAATTTAGTGCTAAAGTTGCGGAACTAGAAAAAAACTATCAATCCTTATCAGCGGTAGCTAAAGGTAATGTGTCTAATTATGATGTCTTAAAGCGAGCACTTGCTGATGTTGAATTAATAACTAAGTTAAATGAAAAATGGAGCAAAATAGAGACTAGTAATGAAAAAGAAATAAAGGAACTAGAAGAGGCTTATAATAAGCTAGATCTGTTACAGCGTAGCTTAGATGTAGATGAGACCCTATATACGAGCATTAAAAATCTATTAAACGAGCCAAATGATCTTGAAGAGATAAAAGAAGTCAGAAAACTCAATCAAGCTATTATTAATTTATTATCTTATGAGAATTCACTTGTGAAATATGTAGCTTCGGATGTTGATTCCTTACAAGCGAGCGTAAAGACAATCGAAGCAGATATTGAGAAATTATCACAAAGCTACCGAGCCGCTGTTCAAAACCAAGCAATTTTGTCTGAGGCTAAATCGGATATTAAAAAGGTGGAGCAATTCATTAAATCATTTGATAAATTAGCTACAAATAGTACGCCTAATAAACAAGTGACGACTGCTAAATCAATCCGTACAGCCTATGAAAAATTAACGTATAAACAATTAAAATTAGTGCCAGATGTGTATGTGCAGCGTTTGACTACAGCAGAACGTGCAGAAGAAAGCCAAATTATAAATTTAAATAATGTTATAGATAGCTATATTAGCGATGATGTTTATCCGTTCAATCCGTCTGCTGGTTCATGGCAAAGTCATGTCAATAATGTCAATCAAATGATCAAAGAATATAAGAGCTTAACGAAAGCCTCGGCAGCACAAATTATTGGCTACGATAGTCTTGTTACCTTACAGAAAGATTTAAAAGCAGCTGAAAAAGTAATTAAAGATATGGATGCCTATCAAAAATTATCTGCAACAACTGGTGTAACGGAAAGTAAACTTAATTCAAGCTATACAAGTACTTTAAAAGCTTATAATAATCTTACAAATTTACAGCAATCACTTGTATATAATGCTGAAGAATTTTTACTAAACACGCCAAAGATTTCAGTTGATGGCAATGGTAAAGTGCCTACTGATAAAGCAGCAGCAGAGGCGTTAAAGGCGGATATTGCCAAATTTGCGGATGTTACGAAATATTCATTCAATCAATTAGAAACCGCTGTTAATACAGCTTCTGATTCCTATAAAAAATTGTCTTCAGCTGCAAGAAAATACGTGACAAATTATTATTTATTAACAGCAGCAAATAAGGATATTACAGGAGTAAAATCATTCTATAAAAAAATACAGACTGCTAGAGAAGAAACAGATGCTGCGAAAAAGGCTAAAAAAGTTGAAACAGTGCAAAAAGCTTATGCGAAATTACCTGCGAATCAGCAGCATTTAGCAAAAGAACAATATGAAGCTTTATTAAAAAATCAAAATATAGATGAAAATGCATCGAAAATTACACAGCTAAATAATGATATTGCCACAATTGTTTCCAATAATCTCTATGTCGTAACGATTGAACGTATTAAAAATCTTTCTACACAATATAGTAGCCTTAGTTCAAGTGAGAAAAAACTGATTACGAACTATGATATTTTAAAAACTGCGCTTGCAGACGTGAAAAAAGTGGAAAGCTTTATGAAGACCTATGAGAAATCCTTTGCTTCAAATCCAAGCACTGTGATCAAGGCATATGAAAAGCTTACATCTAAACAAGTGAGCCTGATTGATGCAGGAACTAGACAATTGATCATTGATAAGCAAAAAGGACAACAACAAACGAATGAAAATGCATTGTCATTAATTGAATCCATCAATTCACTTCTTGTAAAAGGTGAATATATCAACGGTTTACAGGAGAAAGTAAGTGAAATCCGTAAAGCCTATGATGCTCTGAGTGATGCTGATAAGAAGGTTGTTAAAAATTATTCGAAGCTCACACAAGCAGAGGCTGACTTGAAGAAGGTTGAAGAGGTGCATGCTATATACGAACCAGCAGGGAGCAGTAATGATGCTGCACGTAAAGCATGGCAAACAGCCTATGGAAAGCTCTCTAAAAGATTAGAGTTACTCTATACAAACATGTATCCAACCGAGCAATAATTGTTACTTCCAGATGGCCTCGAACAGTTTTCGAGGCTTTTCTTTATACATAAGATTTGTCTAGTAATTTGATTGTCCGCTATACTATGTACAACAAAGGAAGAAATTTTTTACATAAAGATTGTAGTTTCACAAAGAAGGTAGGAACAAAAGATGTATAAAATAGGTGTTGTTGGTCCCATTCAATCCGTTGAAAGAATTATTGCCTTAGCACGAGAAATCGAACAGGATATGGAATTTATTCCGTATATATATGAAGTGGCGACAGAAACAAAGTATCTTGTGGAGACACATAATCAGGCTGTCGATTTCTGGTTGTTTTCTGGTTACATCCCTTATAAGCTTGCCAGTCAAACGAATGTATCCAAAGATAAATTGACCCATATTATTTTTTCCGAAGCGGCTATTTATCGGGGTTTTTTAGAGCAATCCTATCAGCAAAAAAAGTTTATAGAAAATGTTAGTATCGATATTATTCCTTCGCCTTCTCAAATGGCTTCAGAAAGTCTTGCAGAGATTCAGCATAATGTCCATCATATGTATTTAAAGGAATTTGATGTCGCTATTGATCCACAAGAGCTATTTGATTTCCACTATAGTCTTTGGCAGGCGGGCAAAATTGATTTTGCGATTACTTGTTATCCCTCTGTTGATGAAGAGCTGAAGAAGCGAGGAGTTCCATCATATTGGGTTTCCCCGACAAAAACAGAAATTTATCATACAGTTCAGCTTTTTACAGAGAAGATCAAAACGTCCTACTATAAAGAGACACAAATTGGTGCAGTCATGCTTGAAATTAAGGACTTTGATTCATTAAAAGAGCGCATGAAGCAAGGCTATCGTATTCAATATTTAGAATTGCGTACGAAGGAAAATCTACTACAGCTCTGTGAACAGATTGATGGCTCTCTTATTGAAGAGGGGAATGGTAAATATACGATCTTTAGTACAAGAGGTGCGATTGAAGGGCAAATACGATTTTTACAGGAAAAAATGTATCAGTTGTCGATTGAAATGGAGACGAAGGTGACAGCAGGCATTGGCTTTGCTCAAACAGTGTTCAATGCTGAGTTACATGCTCACCGAGGACTAAGACAGACGAAGGAAAACGAGGCTATTGACATCGTGATGATACAGGATGATGGCACCATTATTGAATCGGTAGGGAATGTAGAAGAGCTATCCTATTCCTACCGAGCAGAAGACCCTTATATTTTAGAAAAACTAAAAAAAGGGAATATTAGTATTAAAACCTATATGAAAATCCATGCACTTGTACAAAAAATGCATTGGAAGCATTTTACGACAAAGGATTTGGCGTCACAACTGCAAATGAGCGAGAGAAATGCCCAACGAATCGTAGCAGATTTATGTAATGTAGATTTAGCGAGAATTTGTGGGGAAGAATTACAGCATACTCGAGGCAGACCTATTAAAATGTATCAACTTGTCTAAAAACAAAAATGTCCCAAACCAATAAATGGTGTGGGACATTTTTTTATGCTTTTTGAAGCCTTAAATACTGATAAATTAATGAATTTAGCGGTTATTTAGGTAAATAATATGGATTTACGAAGACGATTATCTATTAGAAATTTTCAAAAAAATATTGTCTTTTTGTTGAACTTTGATTATTATACGAATATATAACGAAAATGTCGGTATATAAAAGGGGATTTACGGACAAGGGGGCAAGCATATTCAAGAATAGTGGTGGCAATAAAGAGAGGATTTCTATATATGGGAGGGATATGAATGACAACAAATGAAATAACGAAGAAATCTAGAAATGTCATCCTTGCACTTTTATTTTTAGGCTGGTCTTTAGGGAATTTAGATCGCTATATTATGAACTACGCAGTAGTTTCGATTACAGGGGATTTGCACCTGGATGCATCTTCAACGGGTATTATTTTAAGCGCTTTCTTTTTAGGCTATGCCATAATGCAAATACCAGGTGGCTGGCTTGCCGATAAGTTTGGCGCAAAACGAGTTTTATTAATGGCTGTTATCATGTGGTCTATTTTTACGGGCCTAACGGCTATTGCTTGGTCTTTAACAGCAATGATTGTGATTCGCTTCTTATTTGGCATTGGTGAGGGTGGTTTTCAGCCATCAAGCTCTAAAATTATTGCTACGATTTTCCCAAAAGAGGAAAGAGGTAGAGCGATGTCCATCATGCTTACTTCTGGTGGCATTGTTTCACTCATCGTCCCTTTGCTAGCTGCTTATTTATTAGGAACGATTGGCTGGCGCATGATGTTTATCATCATTGGGGCAATAGGGGCAATAATTGCCTTTATATATTGGAAATACATTCAACTCCCGAAAGATGAGGCAGCTACAGCGGGAACAGAAAATACTACGAACAAAGTGAATTTTAAAGAGTTACTGAAAACACCCCTAATGTGGAATTTAATCATTGCTTATTTTTGTATTTATGCAGTGAACTGGGGATTAGTTTCTTGGATTCCAACATATCTTCAAAAAAATCGAGGCTTGGATTTAATGTCCATTGGTTGGGCGCAAACAATACCTGCCATTACAACGATAATTGGTGTATATGGTAGTGGCTATATCACTGATAAGCTACCAAAAGGTATGGAGAAAGTGTTAGGCTCCATCTCCTGCGCAGTCATTGGTCTTTTATTGTATTTAATGTTTACTGCCAAAACAGTGACGTTATTTATTGGTTACCAAACAGTCGTTTCGATATTTATTGCGTTTGTCATTACATTACTACCTGTTATTGTACTCAAGAAATTACCTTCTTCTATTACAGGTTCTGCAATGGGAATTGCCAATACAGGGGGACAATTAGCAGGGTTTGTTACACCGATGGCAATTGGATTTATGGTGGATGCCTTTAATGGCTCCTTTGATGCAGCCTTTTGGATGTTAATTGGCTTTGCGCTTATCTGTATTGTGTCGCTTGTCACACTAAACGACCAAAAAGGAACATTGTTAAAAGCATAATGAAATTGGAGGGACAAATATGAGTTATCATGAGAAAATTTCAATGTTAATTGAAGCAAAACAGCAAGCTACAGTAGCATTAAGCGATGCGATTTGGGCTGTACCCGAGCTTCATTTTCAAGAAAAGAAATCGATGGAATATATGAAACAGGCACTAGAAAAAGAGGGTTTTCAAACACAAGTCGGTGTTGCGGGTCTTGACACAGCGCTTGTTGGAACTTATGGTTCTGGCAAGCCTGTAATTGCCTTTTTAGGTGAATATGATGCGCTTCCAGGCTTGAGTCAAAAAGGTGGGGCGACACAACATGAGCCTCTTGTGGATGGTGGAAGCGGACATGGCTGTGGTCATAACTTATTAGGTACTGGCGCATTCGCAGCTGCTGTTGCTGTAAAGGATTATTTAGAGCAAAATCATCAGTCAGCAACAATCCGTTTTTACGGTTGCCCTGCAGAGGAGAATGGATCTGGTAAAGCTTATATGGCAAAGGCTGGCCTTTTTGATGATGTTGATATCGCGATCTCTTGGCATCCAGGTACGTTTTCGACTGTGATGACGTGTAGTTCTCTAGCAAACTATGCCGCAACGTTTAAGTTTACGGGCAAAAGTGCTCATGCCGCAGCTGCACCACATCTTGGACGAAGTGCTTTAGATGCTGTTGAGCTTATGAATGTTGGGGTAAACTACTTACGAGAACACATCATTCCAGAAGCGCGTGTGCATTATGCCATTACTAATTCTGGTGGAACTTCGCCAAATGTAGTTCAACCATATGCAGAGGTAACGTATCTAGTTAGGGCACCTAAAAAGCAGCAAGTACAGGAAATTTATCAACGCGTTGAGAACATTGCAAAGGGTGCCACAATGATGACAGGGACGTCAGTGGACATCGAGTTTGAAGGTGCTGCTTCGAATCTTATTACAAATAAAACACTTTATGATGTGATGTATCAACAAATACTTGAAATTGGTATGCCAGACTATACAATAGAGGATGAACAGTATGCGCAGGCTATTTTCAATACGTTTACACCAGAAGTACAAGCAGCTTCATTAGTAGGCTTACGTAAAGAAGATGCCAAGCTATTACAAGGAAAAGTGATTGCTGATCATGTTCCAGGCATGCTACCTGAATTTATTATGGGTGGCTCTACAGATGTTGGAGATGTTAGCTGGAACGTACCAACCGTACAGTGTACAACTGTATGCATGGCATTAGGGACACCATTACATACATGGCAGGTAGTGTCTCAGGGAGTGACCCCAATAGCGCATAAAGGGATGCTACAGGCTGCTAAAATTATGGCTTGTACAGCCTTAGCGTTGCTGGATAATCCTCTATACATTGAAAAAGCGAAAAAGGAATGGCAAGAACGTCTAGATGGTGAAACATATCAATCTTTAATTCCAGAGGGAACACAGCCACCTAAGCGCTAACAGGATAGAGTCTTCATAGGAGAACTATGAAGGCTCTGTTTTTGCCTCATTTTGAAAGGAGAACGCGACATGTCAACACAACCCAATCATCAGCATCATCTTCTAGCACAGTGGGTATCACAGTATCGTGCAGCTACCAAAGAAGGGCAATGTGCTAATTATATCCCTGCTTTAGCCAAAAAAGATCCTAATCAATTAGCTGTTGCGATTGTTGGGACTGAAGGCCACGAAATCAAAGCGGGAGATACCGAAGAACTATTTACCCTGCAAAGCGTTTCCAAGGTTATTACCTTTATTTTAGCCTGTATGGATCGAGGCTTACCATATGTTTTAGAAAGAGTAGATGTTGAGCCAACAGGAGATACCTTTAACTCAATTATTCGCTTAGAAAGTCATCAGCCAGGTAAACCCTTTAACCCGATGATTAATGCTGGGGCTATTACGGTATCCTCCATGTTGGCTGGTCATTCTCCACAAGAGAAGGTCACAAAGATTCTACAATTTTTAGAACAAATCATAGGCAAGCAATTGAGTATCAATGAAGAAGTATTCCAGTCAGAGTGGCAAACGGCTAATCGTAATCGAGCATTGGCCTATTACTTAATGGATTCAGGGTTTTTAGATTGTCCAGTAGAGGCGGCACTTGAGGTTTATTTGAAGCAATGTGCAATTGAAGTCAATGTATCAGATTTAGCCATGATTGGCCTAGTTATTGCGAATGATGGCTATCACCCACTGTTAAAGAAACAGCTATTCCCAAAACAAGTGGCAAAATTAGCGAAGGCTTTGATGGTAACGTGTGGTATGTACAATGCCTCAGGGAAGTTTGCGGCATTTATTGGTCTCCCTGCCAAAAGTGGTGTATCAGGTGCGATTCTTGCGGCTGTTCCAGGACATGCAGGCCTACACTCGCCGTTTCCTACTGGCTGTGGTATCGGAATTTACGGACCAGCGATTGATCCAATAGGAAACAGTGTGGCAGGTGTACAGTTGCTGAAACAGCTAGCAACAGAATGGGATATGACTATTTTTTAATAAGTGGAAGATGATTTCAGCGCTTAGTCTGAAGTCATCTTTTTTTCATTTTATAAATAATAAATAAAACGATAAACCAAATTGGTGTTAACAGCAGTGCCGTACGCGTAGCCTCAGAAATAAACATCACCATTAATAAAAAGGCGAAAAACGCAAGCACGACGTAGTTGATAAAAGGTGTCAGTGGTGCTTTGAAGATTGAAGCTTCATGTAAAGCACGTTTTTTTCGTTTGTAGATAATGTGCGAAATGATGATAATGCTCCACACCCATATAAAACAAATTGCACTAATCGTCGTCACAACACTAAAGGCGTTCTCTGGCATCAATTTACTTAACAGAGCACCAGCTGATACAACAATAGTAGAAATAACGAGTGCATTACTTGGTACACTGTTTTTGTTGAGTTTGGCGAATGCTGGAGATGCCTGTTTATTGTTACCAAGATTATAGAGCATCCGACTTGTGGAGAATAACCCACTGTTACCTGCTGAAGCCGCTGATGTAAGCACAACAAAATTTATAATACCAGCAGCAATCGGGATACCTGCTAATGTAAACACTTGGACAAAGGGACTGCTTGAAGCAGACATTTCATACCATGGGTTAATACATAAAATAACAAATAATGCCCCTACATAGAAAAGTAAAATGCGAAATGGAATTTTATTAATGGCAGAAGGAATATTTTTTTGAGGATCTGCTGTTTCAGCTGCTGAAACCCCCACTAATTCCACACCAACAAATGCAAAGACAACCATTTGGAAGGCCATTAAAAAGCCGTATATTCCATTTGGGAACAAGCCTCCATGTGCCCACAGGTTTTCAACAGATACTGCTCCTGAGCTAGTTTGGAAGCCAGTTACTAGCATAATAAGACCAATAATAATAAGTGCTACAATTGTAATAACTTTAATAATAGCGAACCAAAATTCTAGCTCACCAAAAAGCTTAACAGTTAATAGATTTAGTAGTAATAACAATACGAGGCAACCAATGGCTGGCACCCATTGTGGGATATCAAACCAATATTGTGTATAAACCCCCACCGCAATAATGTCTGCCATCGCCGTCATAATCCAACAGAACCAGTATGTCCAACCTGTGATATAACCTGCCCAAGGCCCTATGTATTCGGATGCAAAATCCGTAAATGAAGTGTAGCCTGCATTGGATAGTAACAATTCACCTAAGGCACGCATCACAAAAAATAGCGCTGTCCCTACAATTAAGTAGGCTAGGATGATCGAAGGCCCTGCTAAGGCAATAGCTTTTCCAGAGCCTAAAAATAAACCAGTCCCAATTGTTCCACCAATGGCAATAAGCTGTACATGGCGATTTTTTAAATCTCGTTTTAATTGTTGCTGTTCCACGTTAATCCCCCTCAAAGATGCATAAAAAACTATGACTGGAAAAATAAAAAGAGACTAGTTGTGACACTAGTCTCGGAAAAACGTCAGAATAACAAATACCATTTATTCGCAGATGTCTACATGAAATAGTGTAGCATCGCTTATAAAAGCTGTATTACTCCTCTGTCCTTTTGCCTGAGATAGTGAACCCTTCGGCGACGCAATGTGCGCTCTCTCCAGAACTGCTCCTGCTATAGTTTGATCCATAGCATTCATAGCTTATTAACTTGATAATCAATTATTATTGTAAGATATTATACATCCTAACAGTGCTTCTAAAATTATTCAACAATAAATTTTAACTATTTTCAGAAAAATAGAAGAATAGGGTTCGTAACTGGCATATCTCTAACGAAAAATAGTATTTTTGGTCATACAAAGTGTTTCGTGAAGGAGTTTTTAAATATGAGGTGGTTTATTGGAAGATTGCTCAACGTAGCTTTCGAAGTGCTCAAACATAAGTGAAAACCGCTCCAAAAAGACATCAAAGCGCTCATTTTTATGAGGCCCCGACTAAGTAGCGAACTCTTTCAAAGTAGATTTTGTATCAAATAAGGGGACTATAATGCGTTTTGTTGCTTTTCTTTTTTATTTTAATGACATGAAGCTTGTACAGCATCATTTGAAATAGATATAATATAGTAGAAACTCTGAATTTTTTAAAAAAGAAGTCGTCTCATAGTACTTTGAGACGACTTTTTTTGATGAGAGTATTAATATTTTTTTGCTTTTATTTTACCTGTCCAAGTTTTGAAACCACCTTGAAGTTGGTAAATTTGGTTGTACCCACGTTTTTTAAGAAATAGTGCAGCACGTGAGCTACGGCCTGTATTTTGACAGTATAGATATACTGGTAAATCTGGGCGGATTTCTTTATAACGTTGACGTAGTGTTGTCGAAGGCACATTTCGTGCACCAAGAATGTGACCAGCATCAAATTCTTTTTGCTCACGAACATCGATCAGCTGGGCTTTACGATAGCCTTCTATGAATTGCTCTTGTGTTAGGTTGGTTACGGCTTTTTTGAGTCGTAGTGCATTAATTCCGATATATGCAATTGTGACTACTAAAACGACACCGATTGTGATAAGTATGTCCAAGATTTTCTTACCCCTTTCTATCTTCTCTATTATTATAAAAGATGCGCTAGCGATAGTCCAATGAGTTTGATAAAATTAACTAGGTTGTAGCGAAATCACTTTTTTCGTTACACAAGCAATCGTTCGCAATTTGAACTGTAGTATAATATTCGTTAAAGTTGACCCACAGGTGGGGCCTGATGGATCATTTTATATTTGTAGGAGATGAGCATATGACAACTTGGTATTTTTTAAATTCAGGGAAATGTAGTCCTTCTTTTAATATGGCACTAGATGAAGCCTTACTTGATTGGCATAGTGAGGGGTTAATTCCACCAGTAATTCGTTTCTACGAGTGGGAGCCTGCGACATTATCCATTGGTTATTTTCAACAAGCTAAAAGAGATATTAATTTAGATGCTGTGCGTGAACAAGGCTTAGGTTTTGTACGTCGACCAACTGGTGGACGAGCTGTCCTACATGAACATGAGCTAACTTATAGTGTTATTGTGACGGAAAGCTATCCGAATATGCCAGAATCTGTGACAGAGGCATATCGTGTGTTAAGTGAGGGAATCTTGCAAGGTTTCCATAACCTAGGTATGGATGCCTATTTTAGTGTACCTGATACAGAGGAGAAAAGAGCGGACCTGAAGAGTCCAAAAAGTGCTGTTTGCTTTGATGCACCAAGTTGGTATGAACTTGTCGTAGAAGGGAAAAAAATAGCTGGAAGTGCTCAAACACGTCAAAAGGGTGTCATTTTACAGCATGGCGCCATTTTATTAGATTTGGATCAAGAGAAATTATTATCCGTATTTAATTTCTCCAGTGAAGAAGCGAAGAATCGTATGCGTAGAAAGCTACCAGAAAAGGCTGTTGCCATCAACAGTCTTGTAAAAGAGCCAGTGACAGTTGAACAATGTGTGACAGCTTTTAGAGATGGCTTTGCAAAATCGTTGCAAATTGAATTAAAACCATTTACACTTTCTGAGGAGCAATTAGAATATGTCCAAGCTTTAGAAGAAAAAAAATATGCTTCAGATGAGTGGAACTTTAAAAAGTAAAAAATGGTATGAAAAAAATATTTTTTAACGTTCAATCCTAGTCATAACAAGTAGTTCTGAATCTATTAAAAAAAGCAAGAGTTGAATTAAAAAACTATATATAGTATCTTTTTTAAAGACATATACACAATATGTAGTGTTTAACGACACAAGATATTGTGTATTTATTTTGTAATGAAGAAAACAAGGGAGGCTAAACGATGGTACTCACAAATCATCAACCCGAAGTAAACAATCAATTTGAACAGTTAAACAAAGATATTGAACAATTCCCGCAGGTACACCCCGTAACATCTGATATGCATATTACACACAAAGGTGTATCAAGACTTGTCATGATCGATCGCTATTCGTTTAAAGACACAGAAAAGAAAACATTGAAAGCCGGCGACTTTGTTGTATTAACGGTAAAAGCTGATCCGAAATTTCCTGCACGTGGTTTAGGGACAATTCAAAAATTGGACATGTCTACAAAAACAGCAGAGATTTTGATTGAAGAGGATTATCGTAGCGCATTAGACGATCCGCAAGAGCAAGAAACGGGTGTGATTACGCGTTCAATTGACGTGTTAGAAAAGCCTCTTGAGATATTTTATGAACAAATTGCAAAACGAAATGCAACGGGCCTTGCCGCTGTTGAAAAAACACCAGAAAAACGTCAAGAATGGTTTGAAAAATTTTATGAGCAATTAGTATCCTTGAAATTCATTCCAGCTGGACGAGTGATTTATGGAGCTGGTTCTGAAACAGATGTAACTTTCTTTAACTGTTACGTGATGCCATTTGTCGCTGACTCTCGTGAAGGTATCAGTGATCACCGTAAGCAAGTAATGGAGATTATGAGCCGTGGTGGCGGTGTAGGAACAAATGGTTCAACATTACGTCCACGCAACACATTAGCTCGTGGTGTAAACGGTAAATCATCTGGTTCTGTTTCCTGGTTAGATGATATTGCTAAATTGACACATCTTGTGGAGCAAGGTGGATCACGTCGTGGCGCACAAATGATTATGCTAGCAGATTGGCATCCAGATATTGTGGAGTTTATTATTTCCAAAATGCAAAATCCACGTATTCTGCGTTACCTGATCGAAAATACAACGGATGAAACAATCATCCGTCTAGCCAAAGAAAAATTAAACTTCAAGCCACTTTCTATGCAAGAAGAAGCGATGTATCAAGGCATCGTGAATTATAAAAACATTGAAGGCTTAGGTGGATTTGATACAGCTATCATTCGTGAGGCTGAAAATAAATTACGTGATGGTGGCACGTACACTGTTCATAACCCAGAGTTTTTAACAGGTGCCAACATTTCTGTGACATTAACAAAAGAATTTATGGAAGCAGTTGAAAAAGATGCTGACTTCGAGCTTCGTTTCCCAGCTGTTGAAGAATATACAAAGGAAGAAATGAGCGTTTACAACACGAAATGGCATGAAGTTGGTGATGTTCGTGAATGGGAGAAAATGGGCTATAAAGTCCGCACATACCGTACAATTAAAGCAAAAGAGTTATGGAATTTAATTAATGTATGTGCAACATACTCAGCAGAGCCAGGTATTTTCTTCATTGACAACGCCAATGACATGACAAATGCAAAGGCATACGGTCAAAGTGTTGTAGCGACGAACCCATGTGGCGAGCAACCACTTGCACCATATTCTGTGTGTAACTTAGCTGCTGTGAATTTAGCACAGTTTGCGAATAAAGAAAATCAATCAGTTGATTACGAAGCACTACGTGAAACAGTTCGTGTTGGTGTTCGTATGCAGGATAATGTGATTGATGCGACACCTTACTTCTTAGAAGAAAACCGTGTACAAGCTCTTGGTGAACGTCGTGTCGGATTAGGCGTTATGGGCTTAGCCGATTTGCTGATTTACTGTGAAAAAGAATACGGTTCAGAAGCAGGTAATGCGTTAGTCGATGAAATCTTTAAAACAATCGCTGAAACTGCGTATGAGGCGTCTACAGAGCTTGCGAAAGAGCGTGGTAGCTTCCCATTCTTAGTAGGTGCTACAGACGAAGAAACAGCTCGTTTACGTAAAGCCTTTACAGAGACAGGCTTTATGCAAAAAATGCCTGCTCATATCAAAGAGCAAATCTTAGCGACTGGAATCCGTAACTCACATTTATTAACGGTTGCACCAACAGGGTCAACAGGAACAATGGTAGGGGTAGCAACAGGTCTTGAGCCATACTTCTCCTTCACGTACTATCGTTCTGGTCGTCTAGGTAAATTCATTGAAGTAAAAGCTGAAATTGTCCAAGAATATCTGAACCGTCATCCAGAAGTAAATGAGCAAGAGCTTCCAGAATGGTTCGTTACAGCAATGGAGCTAAAACCAGAAGCGCATGCGGATGTGCAATGTATTATTCAAAAATGGATCGATTCATCTATTTCTAAAACTGTAAACGCACCAAAAGGCTATACAGTACAGCAAGTTGAAAAAGTGTACGAGCGACTATATAAAGGTGGCGCTAAGGGTGGTACGGTTTATGTTGACGGTAGCCGTGATTCACAAGTACTTACACTAAAAGCAGAAGAAAATGATATGGATCAACTTTCATTTGAAGAGGAATTGGTTGAAGAACATACAAAACGTCCAGTCGTATTAGTAGATACGATTCAAGCGTTAGAGTCAACAACTGTTATTGGCTCAGACGTTGGGAATACATGCCCAGTATGCCGTAAAGGCACAGTCGAAGAAATGGGCGGCTGTAATACATGTACAAACTGTGGCGCACAGTTGAAATGCGGTCTATAAATTAGATTTAATAACAGTTGTAACTTTTTACCCCTTTAGATAAGATAATCTAAAGGGGTATTTTTGTATAAATGGAAATAAATTCCTAGTAATTTGGGTACGAAGTGTTAAATCGAGAATAGATGTTGAGGGGGGATGGAAGTATGGATGTTTCACAAATAGTTGAAAGAATTGATGAACTGTTTAATGTAACAAATAAGGAAATCTATGCTAATGAATCTGGGGTTACATACCATGCAGATAAAGAGGTGAAGATAATAGGATACTGTGTTAACCTAACGCTTGAAACGATAGAGGAAGCAAGAATTCATGGAGTGGACATGATGATAACACACCATGATGCATGGGATGAAATCTATGGATTAAAAGAGGCATGCACTGAAAAACTAGCAGCGTATGGTATAAGCCATTACTATAATCACTTACCACTTGATGACTGTAACTTTGGCACAAATGATAGCTTAATAAAAAAATTGAATTTAGAGATTATTAAAAGAACCCATGAATGGGAAGGACTATTCTTCGGTAGAATTGCTCAATATGAGAAAGAAATTGAATTTAAAGATTTCGTAACAAAACTTGAATTTTTACTTGAAGAACCCGTTAGATTTTGGCAGTTCAATGACAAAATGGTGAATCGAGTAGGCTTAGTCTGTGGAAATGGAGGCACAACAGCTTACCTGAAGGAAGCGGTTGAAAATAAATGTGATGTATACATTACAGGAGAATGTAATTTATATACAATTCAATATGCTCAATTTATAGGAATAAATCTTATCATTGGAAGCCATACCTTCACAGAATTCTTTGGCATTCAAAGTTTAGCATTAAAATTGAATGACAATAAAAAAGAACTTGAAGTAGTGAGACTAAATGAAGAACATTATGAAGCGAATATTAGAATAAAGCTTAAGGAGACAAGCATATGACGTTATATTCTGTCCTAGTGGCGAACAGTGCTTTACAAACAGTTGATTGTACAGGAATTGCTGAAATAACAGTAAGAGAATTAAAAAAATTATATCCAATTACAGAGAGTACACCAACACAGTCGTGGCATTTGATGGATGATGATGCACGAGTTTTACATGCAGCAGATGAATCAGCTTTTGAAAATTTGAATATATTCGAATGGAATAATCCACCTTACGACTTAGGGCTTTATAATGAAAAACCCTTTGTATACGGCATCGAGGGAAATTGGGGTCCTCAATTTTTAGAAGATTTTTTAAGTTATTTGAAGGAACATATACAACCAGAGCAAGGTGCTGAATTAATTAGGTTCTGGGCAGGGGATTATGATAAAAAATTAAAAATCCGTCGTATTACGATGGATGACCTTGAATTGCATCACCTTGAAAGCTTAAAGAACGAGGAATACATACGTGTCGCTTTTGTATAGCTACCTCTGAATGATGGAGCTCCACATAATAGACAAGCAAAAACATAAAGCAATAGATGAAAAGGCAAATCAAGCCCTATTTCCAAATTTAGAAGATGAGGTAGAAATTTTATCAAAAGAAGTAGATGAATTATTTCAGGATAATTAATCTTAACTATCTACATGTTAGCAAGACAAAATTGATTAGCCCCATTCATAGAGTGGAAGAGGTTAGAAAATGGGATAGGTATAGTTACTCGTCATTATCAAATCCACCTCCAATAATATAGCGGTAGGTTTGAGGGAACAGATACCTAATCGAAAGCTGTCATTTTGTTTCAAAAAGGCAGCTTTCTTAGTGTTGAAAAATAAAACAGTCAATTGAAAGGTAGAAATGGATTTCGTTGCAAGCTACTTGCTTTCCTGTGGGCGACCGCCAAGCCGCTTCCTCCACTACCGCTCCGTTTAGTGGCTCGCCTGTCTCTCTATCCCACGGGAGTCAAGTAGCCTTCCACTCTAACCCACCAAAGTGTTACCTTTTTAGAGAAAGTTTTTTAGTAAATTGAAGGTGTTCACTACTCTTTATGAAGTGGTGTTGTCAAGCATCACATCTCCACATTGAAAATAACCCTCTAAGAATATAGATAATGGGCGATTTGATCGCTCCACTACTATGAAAAAAGTAAAGACATTTTGCAGAATAGTTGATTGGAGTGGAGCCAGCGTCACTCCTAGGGGATTTAGTGATCTGACCCCAAAAATATAAACTTTTTTACGAAGCTTTTCGATACTCAACGGGACTTTTTCCGTTGAGTTTTCTTTTAATCCGCTCATGATTGTAATAGTAAATATAATCTGCTAATGCTTTTGTAAATTCTACATAGTTTTTAAACGTAGTTGTGTACAGAAATTCTGATTTCAGAATACCAAAAAAGCTTTCTATTACGGCATTATCTAAACAATTTCCTTTCCGTGACATACTTTGCTTGATTTCATGCGTTATTAATAACGCTTTAAAACGGGGTATTTGATATAACCATCCTTGATCAGAATGAATGATTAAGCCACTCTTTTTCGATAACTTTGTATACGTAAACGCCTTTTTAAAAGACTGTTGAACTAACTCAAAATTAGGTGATTTTGATACCTCATATCCAACGATTTCTCGATTGAATAAATCTAATACAGCCGATACATAGATTTTTTGACCGTTTATTTTAAACTCTGTGACATCGGTTACCCATTTCTGATTGGATGCAGTGGCTTCAAAATCACGTTGGATGACATTCTCTGCGACATAGCCGACTGTCCCTTTATACGAACGGTATTTTTTAGGGCGTACCGTCCCTTTTAAGCCCAATTCTTGCATCAATCGTTGTACCGTTTTATGGTTGATGAAAAAACCTTCATTTCGGAGGGCAAGACAAATACGACGATAGCCATAACGCCCCTTATGGTGATGAAAAAGTGTCTGGATTCGTTCTTTGATCGCCTGATATTTATCTGGTTTTACCCATTTTTGAAGATGATAATAATACGTACTTTTCTTGATTTTTGCCACTTTTAATAGAGCTTGAAGTGGAAATTCCAGCCTTAGCTCATACACAGCTCTCATTTTTTCTTCGGTTTGAATGCTTCCTTTTCTTGAACTAAGGCTTTCAACTTTTTTAAATAGGCATTTTCCATCCGTAAATACTCAATTTCCGCTTTTAACTCTTCCGTTGTTTTTTCATTTAAATCGGACGAAGGTGGTTGTTTTTTTGGCATTGATTGGTGCTCCTTTTCTATTTGATAGAGCACCTTTCCAGCCTTGGACATCCACTGTTTTTTCCATCTCCGAATGGTTTCACGAGAAGGAATATTAAACTTCGCAGCAGTCTGAAGGAGCGAATCGCCCGTCTCTATCAGGTGTTGAATTACTTTTATTTTAAAAGAATCTTCGTAATTCGTGAACCCTTGAGGACGAATAATTCCTTCAATGCCATGGTATCGATATAATTCAATCCATAATCGAACGTACTGTCGATCCCTCTGTAATCTATTGGCAATCTGATACGTACTTTCCTTTTCTTCAATGTAAGCTAGAACTGCGGCTAACTTTTGTTCATCAGAAATCACTAACTGCACCCCCTGTATTAGATTTTTTAAGTCCAATATTTTGGGTGCAGTTCATAGTGTCACAGATGAGACCCTGCAGCGAACGGAAGTGAGTGAAGCGGCTCATCGGACGCCCCCTGGAAAGGACGCTAGCGGAACGGAAATCAACCTCTCACCTTGCAAAGTTACTTTTTCTGCTGTTGACATCATCTTTTTTCAACAACATGAAAGCTGTCATTTTGTTTCAAAATGGCAGCTTTTTATATACAGCACAATCAATGCTCTTTACATTTAGGGATTACAACAGGAAGGTCTTTTTATTTGATGATAGATTTTAGAAGGAGTATTCTTCAAAATGTGGAATTAAAATAAAGTTCGCTAAAAAGATGCATTTTACTATTGTCGATACTCAGTTTTAGTGGTTTGGCACATCACTTTATTAATCATTACATGTTTGGAAACAGAAATGACAATAAAAGGAGAGAAAAACATGAGTATAGAAATTTTTAATGGAGAACGATCTGTAGAGAGTGTGCAATTTGAAAAATTATTGTTTTCACAAAGTAATAAAAAGAGCTTTTCTAGTATTGAAAATGCTCAACAATTTATTAAGCAAAGAGGAACAGAAAATATTCACCCCTATGTGATTGGGGAGGATGTCAATCTTTTAAGCGCTTTGAAGGAGCAAACATTCGAGGATATGCAGGTTTTTATTTTAAATGACCAAAAGTCTTCATCACAAATGGTGATTCTTTATATTCATGGTGGAGCTTGGACGAATCAACCTTTAAATTTACACTGGTTGTTCATGGATAAAATGGCACAAGCCTTAAATGCAAAAGTTATTGCGCCTATCTATCCAAAAGTCCCTCATTTTAGCTATCAAGATACGTACCCAAAGATGCTCAGCTTATATAAAGAGATTCTAGCATCTATTGAAAGCTCCAATCAATTAACCATTATAGGAGATTCAGCAGGTGGAAATATAGCACTTGGTCTAATTCAACTGTTGAAGCGAAACGGTCTGCCTCAACCACAAGATATTATGTTATTGTCGGCATGTGTTGATATGAGTTTAGAAAATCCACTTATTCAGGAATATGAAGAAAACGATCCCATGTTAGCTAGTGAAGGAATGGAAGTCATAACAAAAATATGGGCAGCTGATAAAGCTCTAAAGGATCCAATAATTAGTCCAATTTACGGCGATTTTCAAGGAGTTGGCAAGATTACTCATTTTATTGGGTCCCACGAAAGCTTATATCCAGATGCAATACAGTTTGATGAGAAGTTAACAGAACAAGGCGTTGCAATCAATACCTTTGTTTATCCTAAGATGAATCATGTGTTTGTTGTGATGCCAATCCCTGAGGCAGTGGATGCGCAACAGAAGATTATCAATATCCTAAGTAAATAATTCACAGAAAAACGTGTTTTGAGCCATTCAAAATACGTTTTTTTCTATGTACATTTTTAGCAAGGTTTATTTATCTGTAGATGTTTGAAAAATAAAATTTGTGAATTGCAGAAATCGCAGAAGGATTTGTCAAAATTAGTTGGTGTTTCAAAACAATCAATCATTAGAGCTTACCTCCAATATTTTAAAAGCTCCTGAATATGATGGGTGTTTTTACGTAAGTAAAAAAAGATTCTAAGTAAGCCAAATTGTACGTTTGACCCTTTGAATAGACCTATCTAAAGGGTGTTTTTATTGTTCGCCAGAATCTTATAGATTACCACTTATTCCTTGATAACGACCAGTTGTCGATAATCCATTTACAACATGTATGGAAAAATTTATAGTGAGGCGTAGAAAGGACAGTGATCATATGAAGGTGGAAATATCGATTGACCCTACATATAAAGAACCCAAAGTAATCATTCTCACAGATAAAATGACTGATGACATTGAGCATCTTATGCAAATTATTACTACGTCAGCGGAAAGCACTTTATTAGCTTTCTCCCATAAAGGCGTTGAATTGATCGATAGTAAGGAGATCGTGCGTATTTATACAGAGCAAAAAAAGGTCTGTGTCCAAAGCATTCACGGTGTTTATACGGTACGTTTGCGTCTTTATGAGCTGGAGGAAAAGCTCAATCCTCAAATGTTTCTCCGTATTTCAAATGCTGAAATAGTCAATCGCTACATGATCAAGCATATGGACATTAGTAGAACAGGTACAATCGGAGTTGAATTGAAGAATGGCACGAAAACATACGCTTCTAGGCGTTATGTAAGCAAAATTAAGAAGCAATTAGGAATCTGAGGTGATAAATATGCGAAAAGACATTTTAACACGTATTATTGGTGGATTTTTGATCGGTATAGTGATGGGACAAATTGTGCAATTCTTTGTATCAATGGGCATAGGGCAAGGAAAATATGTTTGGGTGGTACCAGAATTTCGTGCTTACTTTACAGATGAAATAAGTGCAATAATTACTCAAATTCTATTAACGGGTGTTATTGGCATTACCTTTGCTCTTGCTGCACTTATTTTTGAAATGGCTAGCTGGGGAATGTTGAAGCAATATTTCGTCCACTTTTTCATAACGGCAATGATTTGGATACCGATTGTAACGCTACTATGGATGCCAAAAACGATGGCTAATATTTTTTCTCTCGTAGCCAGCTTTCTCGGAACTTATATTGTGACATGGGTTTTACAATATAGATTTTCACAACGTGACATAGAAAAAATTAATGCGATTCTTACCAATCGAGGTGAAGAGCAGGATGATTAACATAAGAGATTTAACAAAGCTTTATAAAGAGCGTGTAGTCGTTAATCAATTAAATTTACAAATCCATCAAGGTGAACTTTTCGCTCTTTTAGGACAAAATGGTGCTGGCAAAACAACCACAATCAAAATGTTGTGTGGGCTCCTTTCACCTACAGAGGGGGATGCCACAATTGATGGAAAAAGCATTGTGCAAAATACACAGGCTGTAAAACAAGTTATTAATATTTCTCCTCAAGAAACGGCCGTTGCGCCTAATTTAACGGTATATGAAAATCTATTATTATTCAGTCAGATTTATGGCTACGAAAAAGAAAAAGCACAACAACAAGTATATGACAAAATGGCCTTATTCGGACTGACACCACATCAGCATGACAAGGCTAAGACACTATCTGGCGGCTACCAGCGTCGTTTAAGTGTAGCAATGGCTTTAATGTCAAACCCAAAGGTATTGTTCCTCGATGAACCGACTTTAGGGATGGACATACGGGCAAGGAATGATGTATGGAACATATTGAAGCACTTAAAAGGACATGTCACGATTATTTTGACCTCCCATTATTTAGAAGAGATAGAGGCTTTAGCTGATCGTGTAGGAATTATGCATCATGGGCAAATATGTGCACTAGGCACGATCCAACAATTGATCACTGAAACAGGCAAGCATTCTTTAGAAGAGGTATTCTTGGAAAAAACAGAGGAGGCGTTATTGTGAGGGTAGCTGCGTTTGCAACAAGGAATCATAAAGAGATTGTCCGCGATCCAATCACTTTATTATTTGGTATAGGCTTACCAATTCTTTTATTGGGCTTATTTTCTGTTATGCAAAAAAATATGCCATTTGCTTTATATGAAATGAATAACCTAACACCGGGCGTTATTGTATTTAGTTTTTCTTTTCTCACACTGTTTTCAGGAATGTTACTAGGAAAAGATAAAAGTTCATCTTTTTTAATGAGGATTTTTGTTTCTCCTTTGTCTGCCGCTGATTACATTTTAGGGTATATGATACCTTTACTACCAATAGCTCTGCTACAAATTTTTGTTTGTTTAGCTACCGCCATGTTTTTAGGGTTGCCATTTAATAAGCCTATCCTCTTTATGATTCTTGTACTTCTAATAATTTCACCACTCTATATTAGTTGTGGATTATTATTTGGGACATTATTTACAGATAAGCAGGTAGGAGGGATATTTGCCATCTTTGTTAATGTGACAACTTGGTTAAGTGGAACATGGTTCGAATTAGATATGATTGGTGGACCATTCCAAAAGATTGCGCAGCTTTTACCTTTCATGCACGCAGTCAATGCAGCTAGGGCTATCTTACATGCAGAGTATGCGAATGTGTTTTATTCACTTATTGTTGTCATTGGTTATACAATAATTATGACAATTCTCGCTATCTTTATGTTTAAGCAGAAAATGCAAGGCAGTACAAAATGAAAAAAAAGGCAGCTCCGACGTTGGGCTGCCTTTTTTATTAATCATGATTTAATGTCGCAGCGATTTCAGGTTGCTGCTCTACTTGGCGTAGCATATTAAAGGAAGCAATCGCTACTTCTACTTGATCGTCCTTCGGTTCACGAGTTGTTAGTAATTGGAGCCATAAGCCAGGGTAGCCAAGGAAGCGTAACACTGGAATATTACGGCAGGCATTTGTCGCTTGTAAGACTTCAAATGAGATCCCCAGAACAACAGGAATTAATAGAATACGATCTAAAATACGAAGCCACAGTGGATCTGTAGGCACAAAGAAATATAAAAACATCCCAACGAACACTGTGAATAATATGAAGCTACTGCCGCAACGATAGTGTAGGCGTGATTGAGCTTGAACATTTTTTACGGTAATGTCTAACCCAGCTTCATAGCAATTTATCACCTTGTGCTCTGCACCATGGTACTGAAATACTCGTTTAATGAGGGGGGTTAACGAGATAAAATATAAATAGGCTAGCAGTAACAATAATTTAATACCGCTTTCCAGTAAAATTTGTCCCGTTTTTCCTTCAATCCATTTTGAGAAAAAATCAGCTATAAAAACAGGAATTAATGTAAAGGCAAATTTTCCAAATAGAAAGGAAAGAATACCTACTACAGCAACGCCCAGTATCATTTGAAGTTTAGAGCCTTCTTCTTTATGATCTTCCTCTTCACCAGGTGTCACATCATAGCGATCCCCAGCAAATTGCATGTGACGAGAACCTAAGCCAGCGGATTCAATTAGCGCGACAACGCCTCGTACAAATGGGATTTTTTTAAGCTTTTGTAACAAAGGTTTTTGTACTTTTTTGAAATGATAATAATCAATGGAATCATCGTTACGACGAATGGCTGTAACAGTATGTTCCTTTCCTCCGAACATCACACCCTCTAATTGTGCTTGTCCCCCGTATACAGGTGAATTGCTCAAGGCTAACACCACTCTCTTTATATATTTCAACTGTACCATTGTACTAAATTTAGTGAAAAACCTCTACCGTTACGCATAGTAAATTTTCTATATGGCTACACTAATCGTACATTTTAGGAAATAATTAGTGTGCATAAAGGAGAGGTATAGGGTGAAAGTAGCGACAATTACAGCACTTGTCAATGCGCTTGTTTTAGCGCTGTGCTTAAAAGGTTTACATTATTTCCATCTCATTAAATGGCATCCGATAGGGTTTTATAAAAAATGGAATTGGTTTGAAGAAAGCTCCAAATTATTTCAATGGACCTTTTTTATTTTTCTACTATTTATTATCGGCTTATTTTTATACATGACTATGCGCTATGTATATATCATCCCAGCTGTTTTTTCTTCCCTTTTATTAGGTCTTTTGGTGACCATCTCATTGGAATGGATTGCTTTAGATTTACCATTACAGCTTACGTCTTTTAAAAAACTGTCGATTCCCTTTATGGTGACCGTTATTTGTTTATTACGTTTCTTGCTTGAAACCGCCAATTTCCATCAGAAGGAACATACAGCACAAAAACAAAGTTGAAGGTACAAAATATCCCCTTCGTTTAAGGGGATATTTATGGCACCACTAGTTGAAATTAGTTGCTGAATGCACGGTGTATGATAAAATAAATGGCAAGTACATAGAAAGAGGCGAATAGAAGCGTGAAGTTATTATGTTTGAATGGACCGAACTTAAATCGACTTGGTAAACGAGAGCCACATATTTATGGACATGAAACATTGGATGATGTTCAAGAAAATGTTCAAAATCTTGCGGCTTCTTTAGGTGCTACAGTTGAATTTCGTCAATCCAATCATGAAGGGGTACTAGTAGATTGGGTGCATGAAGCAGAGGACGAAAAATATGATGGTATTATCTTTAATCCTGGTGCATATACCCATACAAGCATCGCATTGCATGATGCGATAGCAGGTATTTCTGTGCCAGTTATCGAAGTACATATTTCCAATATCCACAAACGTGAGGCTTTCCGACATCATTCCTATCTTGCTCCGGCCTGCCTTGGTCAAATTTGTGGACTAGGTACGAAAGGCTATGAACTGGCACTACGTACATTTATCGAGAGGGAGAATTGATTATGTTGAAATTACAAAAGCTACGTAAAGCACTTCAAGAACAAAGCATCGATGGTATTTTAATTACGAATGGGTACAACCGTCGCTATATGACAGGTTTTACAGGGACAGCAGGCGTAGCAATTGTGTCTCAAAATGATGCTGTATTTATTACAGATTTCCGTTATACAGAGCAGGCTGCTGCACAAATTCAGGACTTCCGTATTGTCAAGCATGAAGCCACAATTATTGAAGAAATTGCTACTCAAGTAAATAATATGGGTATCAAATTATTGGGCTTTGAGAAAGATACTGTAAGCTATGGCACTTATGAACTGTATAAATCGAAGATTCAAGCAGATTTAGTGCCGATTTCTGGGCTAATTGAAAAAATTCGCTTGATTAAGACGGAACAAGAGATTAATATTATTAAGGCTGCGTGTGAAATTGCAGATCACGCATTTACACATATTTTAGGCTTCATCAAGCCTGGTAAAACCGAGCTTGAAGTTTCGAATGAATTAGAATTTTTCATGCGTAAACAAGGAGCAACTCAGTCTTCGTTTGACACGATTGTTGCGTCTGGTCTTCGTTCAGCATTACCACACGGCGTTGCAACGAATAAAGTGATTGAAAAAGGCGACTTTGTTACATTAGACTTTGGTGCGCTTTATAATGGCTATATTTCGGATATTACACGTACTGTGGCTGTGGGAGAACCATCTGAAAAATTGGTAGATATGTACAATACAGTCCTTGCTTCTCAACTGTTAGCACTTGAAAAAGTGGGTCCTGGATTAACAGGTATTCAAGCGGACGCGATTGCACGTGACTACTTAAAAGAAAAAGGATATGGCGAAGCATTTGGTCATTCTTTAGGACACGGTATTGGTCTTGAAGTACATGAAGGCCCTGGCTTATCGATGCGTTCTGATACAGTGCTAGAGCCAGGTATGGCCGTGACGATTGAACCAGGTGTTTACTTACCTGGAATCGGTGGTGTCCGTATCGAGGATGATATTTTAATCACAGAAACGGGTAATGAACTACTAACACATTCGTCAAAAGAACTCATTATTTTATAAACTTTGGAGGAACACAAATGATCTCAGTAAACGATTTCCGTACAGGTCTAACAATTATTGTTGATGGCCAATTATACCGCGTGTTAGATTTCCAACACGTAAAACCAGGTAAAGGTGCTGCGTTCGTACGTTCTAAATTGCGTAACCTACGTAACGGCTCAGTGAATGAAAAAACATTCCGCGCTGGTGAAAAAGTTGAAAAGGCACAAATCGATAATCGTAAAATGCAATATTTATATGCACAAGGTGACGAGCATGTATTTATGGACTTGGAATCATATGAGCAAACTGAACTAGCTTCATCTGCTATTGAGTATGAATTAAAATTCCTAAAAGAAAACATGGAAGTGCATATTCAATCTTACCAAGGTGAAATGTTAGGTGTTGAATTACCAAACACTGTTCAATTAGAAGTAACAGAAACAGAACCAGGAATCAAAGGTGATACAGCTTCTGGCGGTACAAAACCTGCTACTCTTGAAACAGGTCTAATCGTACAAGTACCATTCTTCGTTAACCAAGGTGACGTTTTAATCATTAACACGGATGAAGGTTCTTACGTTTCACGTGCATAATGATCAGCCTACTCTTTTCATTAAAGAGTAGGTTTTTATTTTTTTCTTATACATATACTGTCAAATCGTTCATTTAATGTGATAATAGATAGAAGCACTATTTAATTTTTATTGAGGTACTATCAAGTTTCTATCATCAGATAGATGGTCATTACTGGTAGAATTGTTTACAATCAGAGTAAGGAGTGAAAGGTATGCTACAAACAACATTTGATATGCGATATCCAATTATACAAGCACCAATGGCAGGCGTGACATCACCTAAATTTGTGGCGGCTTGTGCTGAGGCAGGCCTATTAGGTTCAATTGGTGCAGGTTACTTAGATGGTGAACAAACAAAGCAGTTTATTCAAGAAGTGAAGAAATTAACGACAAAGCCCTTTGCGGTCAATTTATTTGTGCAAGAAGAACCCAAAATTGATGTCGAGGTTTTACAACAAGCCAGAATGGCACTGCAACCTTTTTACGATGAATTAGGATTATCCCCTGTACAGAGCGTAACATCAAAGGAAGTTTTTGCAGGACAGGTTCAAGCTGTGATTGAAGAAAAGGTAGCAGTTTGTTCATTTACATTTGGGCTGCCATCTCCAGCTGTTCTTAAACAATTAAAAGATCATGGCGTCTATACGATTGGTACTGCTACCACATTAGAGGAAGCCATACTGGTGGAGCAAGCAGGAATGGATGCGGTTGTATTACAAGGGGGAGAGGCTGGCGGTCATCGAGGCTCTTTTACTGACCCTCTGCAATTAATTCCATTGCATGACTTACTACAACAAGTAGTGGGAAAAGTTGCGATTCCAATTATAGCTGCGGGAGGCCTTGTAACCAAAGAGGATATTCAAAAGGCACTTGAAAGTGGGGCACAGGCAGTTCAAATTGGGACGGCTTTACTAGTGGCAGATGAATGCGAAATTTCGCCACTCTATAAAAATGCTGTATTGGCATCAAAAGAACAACAAACGACGATTACGCTTGCATTTACTGGTAAACCAGCAAGAGGTTTAGCAAATGATTTCACGAAACGTATGGAGGATGCGACAGTAGCACCCTATCCACTACAAAATTATCTAACGACTACCATTCGTAAGGAAAGTGCTGAGCAAGGTAATGCAGAATATTTATCCATGTGGATGGGTGAAAATAGTCACCTCATACAGCAAACGGATACGGTGAAAAACATTGTGAGCAAACTATTATAATTTTTTATCGTAGAAGATCTCTATACATCTGTATAGAGGTCTTTTTTTTTGAAGAGCGACATATATTGCTGTACACGAGGGGGCGTAGGAATGGAATTACAAGACGTATTAAGAGTTGCTGGAGTGGGACTAGTCGTTGCGCTTCTTCATGTTTTCTTTGATCAAACAGGGAAGAAGGAGTTTTCATTTTTCCTCTTTTTCATTGCTTACTTATATATGACAGCAGAATTACTTCGATTTTTACGTCTATTCTTTAATGAGATTTTAACCTTCTTCCAATGGCTTACCTCATCCGGGTAATGTGAATGGAAATTGTTATCGTCGCTGTTGTCATGCTGCTTTTATTATTGCTGATAAAAGAAGTTATACAGCCACTCCATGCGCTAATCAGTGTGATGTTTTCTTTTTTGCTTTTTGGCATGTTGTTCTCGACGCTTTTATTGCCTTTCGCCAAACAATTGTTAGAAACACTTGCGTTTTTACCTTATGCGAAGGCTATTTTAATCAGTGCAAGTATGTTCTATGTCGGGCAGTGGGTGGCATTGCTTTTGGCAGAACATAATTATAAAGTGCTCGGGAACATCGTTTTTGCTGCGGTGAAAATTGTGATTTTGCTGTATTGGTTTAAAGAATTTCTGGCTGTTCTACAGGAGGTGTCGGCCATTTTAAAAAGGCTAAACTAAGGAGCGAAGCCATTGCAGGAGCAAATATTATCGTTTTTAATCGACCCATTCTTTCTCTTGCTCAAGATGACGCTCATGCTTTGCAGCTACGTCATCATCATTTTGATTGTGAACATGCTATTACCAGAGTTTGAAAAAGGGACAAGGATACTTTTTTTTCTTATCGTTTTAGCAACAATCGGTCCTGTTGTTGTCAACTCCTTTACATTAATTGATGAAATTGCACAAGGACTAGCCCATCTATTTACGGCATTTTATCCAATTCTTACATCAAGCTTTTTATTATCCAGTAGTATTACAGCGATTGCTTCCTGGCAGCCTTTTTTACTGTTTTTTGTACAAGTCCTCACCATTATCAGTAGTAAGTGGCTTATTCCTGGCGTGCTTTTGGCCATTGTCTTTGATGTATGCAGTGTGATCGTAAAGGAAATCTCCTTTACTCGAATAGCTGAATTGATTCGCTTTACAATTATGAGCATCGTGTCGGCCTCAGTTATTTGCTATGTCTTACTGATGACCGCAAGTGGTGTAGCAGCATTTAGTGTCAATGCGGCTGTAGCGGAGCCTGTGAAAAAGCTAATTGAAGAAAATATTCCAGTTGTTGGTTCTTTTATTGTGGATAGTTTTTCGATGTTTCAGCATATGACTCAATTTACATCTTCTCTTACAAGTATTAGCGCCTTTATCGCCGTCATTACGGTGTCTTTTATCCCAACCGTGCAGCTTGTAGTTAGTGCCTATTCTTTGAAAATGCTCGCTGCTATTTTAGAACCGATTGCCTTTGATGATATTTGTAGACTACTAGATCAAGTTAGCAAATCACTATTTACTTTATGTGCTGTATCATTTTTAATTGCTTTTTCATTTATGTTTTCTTGTTTTTTCCTCATTGTGTTCGTACAAGTCATGGCAGGGGGGAGATAGATTGATTCTTTTATTGGCATTGCTGTTTGTCTGTCAGATTTTTGTGTTTCTAACGGATGATAAGGAAATAATTTCACTGACAAAGTTGGTCATCACGTTAGTATTTTTGCAATTGCTATTAAAGATTCCATTTATCAATTCATAGGAAGAAACAAGCGTACATACACTTGAAAAAGAGAAGATGAAAGGAGGCAATGTACAAGTGATGTGGAAAAGACACGAAAAAAAACAACGTCATTGATGGTTTTAATTTTGATAGCTGCCTCCGTGGGAATTTTCATCATTTTACCTATGTATCAAACGAATTCAACAAGCGACAATGGTTCACCGCTCACGAATGAAGAAAAACTTGAGCAAACCCTGAAGGCAATGGAAGGTGTTGGGAAGGTTAAAGTCTACTTTTATTATGGAGAGATGACAGATGATCAGAATGCCAATAAACTATTCAGCCAATATTTTCGAGGGACTGAACAAGGCACGAAAAACGTGACAGGAATGCTCGTTGTTTCAGAGGGTGCTTCCGATATCTTTGTGAAAAATGAAATTCGTGCTGTCGTCAGTCAAGTGATGCAATTACCGATTCATCGAATTATTATCGTTCCAATGGAAAATAAGGAGGAAAAGTAAATGCGCGTACGTAGAAGAACAGTTTGGTTTATGACATTATTAAGTTTAGTAGCAGTCATTTCAGTGTATTATTTGGTAGATCCAGCAAAGCAATTCAATGGTCTTACTATTTTTACAGATGATACACTGCAACAAACAGCTGTCACAGGTGTTACAGATCAGGAGGCAACAAATGATATAACACAAGAAGTATCTTCACCAAGTCACTTATTTGAAGAAATGCGTATGCAGGTTAGTGATGAGAGAAGCCAGCTTCGTGAGCAGTTAACACAAAAGATTGCCTCAGAAGAATATTCTGCCGAAGAAAAAAATGAAGCATATAATGAAATGGATGGCCTTATTAAACGTGAATCAGCTGAAGCTATGCTGGAGATGCTCGTTAAATCATTAGGCTACTCGGATGCGTTTGTTCGTGCTGAGGGAGAAAAAGTGTCGGTGACAGTGATGGCAGAGGAATTGTCAAAAGCACAAGCAAACGAAATTATTTATCTGGTAAAAACAGAGATGGAAGGCGCAAATGATGTGCAAGTAAAGTTCAGTGCAAATAATTATTAAAAAATAGAGAAAAAAATAAATTTTTAGTTAATTCATAAAAGGTTGTTATATATCAGCTTCATGAAAAGGCTTTCGCTTAGTAAAGGAAAGCCTTTTATTTTGTTCATATTTACTTAATTTTCATTTAACTATTTCAAATTGATACGAAAAAATATAGAATAGTTATTGTAGTAGATTTTAATTCATAAGGAGAGTTAGAAATGTTCAAAATTCAAGAAATTCGTGAAATTATCAAATTAGTGGATTCTTCTTCTATTGACGAGTTTGTGTATGAAGTAGATGGCGCAAAAGTAAAACTTAAAAAGAATAATGTTGTTGTTACAGAAACTGTAGCACCTAAAAAAGAAGTAGTAGCCCCTGTTGTACAACAATCTGCACCAGCAGAAGCTCCAGCAGTAACACCTGCACCAGCGAAAGAAGAAGCGCCAGCACCAGCTGCAGCGGCACCATCAGTTAACGACCCATCGTTACATAAAATTGTATCTCCAATGGTCGGTACTTTCTATCAAGCACCAAACCCAGATTCTCCTGCTTACGTAAAAGTGGGTGACAAAGTAGGGGACGAAACAATCGTATGTATCGTAGAAGCAATGAAATTATTCAACGAAATCGAAGCAGAAGTGCAAGGGGAAATCGTTGAAATTCTAGTTAAAGATGGCGACTTAGTAGAGTACGGCCAACCATTATTCCTTGTAAAAGCTGAGTAAGGAGTGCAAAACAAATGAAAAAAGTTTTAATTGCAAACCGCGGCGAAATCGCTGTGCGTATCATTCGTGCTTGTAAAGAGTTAGGCATTCAATCGGTTGCTGTGTACTCTGAAGCAGATGCTGACGCATTACATGTGAAGTTAGCAGACGAAGCTTATTGCATCGGACCGAAGCTATCAAAAGATTCTTATCTTAGCTTCCCAGCGCTACTTAGCGTAGCTGAAAAGACAGGTGCTGATGGCATCCACCCAGGATATGGCTTCGTATCAGAAAACGCTGATTTTGCTGAAGCTTGTGAAAACGCTGGCATTAAATTTATCGGTCCATCATCTGATTCTATTAAAATTATGGGCATCAAGGACGTTGCACGTACAACAATGGAAGCAGCAGGCGTTCCACTTGTTCCAGGTACTGGTATTGTACCAGATATCGAAACTGGTAAAGAATGGGCTGCTAAAATTGGTTACCCTGTCATCATCAAAGCAACTGCTGGTGGTGGCGGTAAAGGAATCCGTGTAGCACGTACAGAAGAAGATCTTGTAAAAGGTATTGAAATTACGCAAAAAGAGGCTGCTGCAGCATTCGGTAACCCTGGCGTATATTTAGAGAAATTTATCGAGTACTTCCGTCACTGTGAAATCCAAGTTTTAGCAGATGGCTACGGTAACGTGGTGCATTTAGGCGAACGTGACTGTACGGTTCAACGTCGTATGCAGAAGTTAGTAGAGGAAGCTCCATCTCCAGCCCTATCCTCTGAGCGTCGTGCTGAAATGGGTGCAGCTGCAGTAAAAGCGGCACAAGCATGTAACTATGAAGGTGCTGGCACAATCGAGTTTATCTATGACTATCAAGAGGACAAGTTCTACTTCATGGAAATGAACACTCGTATTCAGGTTGAGCACCCAGTAACAGAAATGATTTCTGGTGTAGATCTTGTACAACAACAATTAAAAATTGCATCTGGTGAGAAGCTTCCATTCACACAAGATGATATAAAATTAAATGGTTGGGCGATTGAATGCCGTATTAACGCAGAAAATGCCTATAAAAACTTCATGCCTTCAGCAGGAACTGTTGATACGTATATAACACCAGGTGGCTATGGTGTACGTATTGATTCTGCTGTCTATGCAGGCTATACAATCCCACCATATTACGATTCAATGGTAGCAAAACTAATTGTTCATGCGGATACACGTGAAGAAGCGATTGCGAAAATGAACCGTGCCTTAAGTGAATTCGAAGTATCTGGTCCTGGAATTAATACAACGATTCCATTCCACCAAGCACTAATGAACAATGATGTCTTCAAATCAGCGCAATTCAATACGAAGTTCCTAGAAGAGAACGATGTATTGGGTGTAGCAGAAAAAGTGAAGTAAGCGTTCGCAAGTTTAAACCTCCTAGCTATTATTAGTTAGGAGGTTTTTTATGTCTAAGCATAACTAGATGGAAGACTTACTTGCAGGTAGGAAGATCAATCATAGAAGAAAGATTGACCGTTATAGAAGCTTAAACCGTTACTAATTGAAGTGTGGTGAAAAAGATTATAAAAGTTCTATTTTATAGATAGAAGATCGTTATCTGGTGTTAACATACCATTCTTTGTTGAATAGTCTCCTATGTTTCTGTAAAGCACAGCTGTCTTTATCGCATGGCCTTCTTTCGCAAATACAAGAAGGAAAATATCTTCCCGTACATCTAATCCACTAATACTACCTTTAAACTGTATGTGCATTGTTTCTTCAATCGCATCTTTCGTTGTATAAGGTCCAAAAATTTGCGCTTTTTCCCAATCAAAATCCGTTAATTTATTTAGTGAAACTACAGTTGTACCATTATTTGCTTTTTCCATTATATTTTTCGCAAGCAATGTATCTTCACTAGCACTATTTCCAAAAAATAAAAAAAACATTGTAAACATGAGGACAACCCCACCGATGCCAAACAACCATTTTTGTAACATACTCTACCTCTACTTTATCTCAAATCAATTCTATATTATAGAAAGAATACTATATAATAGAAGAAAGAAATAGTCATCCCTCTGAAAAGGAGTGAAACAATGGATGCCAATATACATACAATAAGCTAGTGAGGGATAAAATTTTAGAAGTAATTGAAGCGAAGGGTTTATCCTATCATGCACACATTTTAGAACCTAGTGAGCTGGTAAAGGCAATAAAGGCTAAAATGATAGAAGAAGCTACAGAATTTTACGAAGCCCAGCATAAAGAAGATAGTGTTGAAGAGCTCGCAGACATACTGGAGCTCATTCATATGGCTATCGGTGTGCTAGGTGTAAGCTTTGAGGAGCTAGAAGAGACGCGTGAACACAAGAGAAATGCTCGTGGGGGATTTGAAAAGGGAATTTATTTAATCGATGTAGTGGATCAGTAAAGTCGGTTTTAAATTAAAACGGCTTTCGACAGCCAAACCTTCCTTTTTATAGTATAATAAATGTAAGTACAGCACTTGTTTGTGATGTGTAAGGGAAAGGATGATATTTGTATGGCAGAGAAAGTAGGACAATCTTTCGTACAACCAACACCTTCTGGGAAAGAAGAGCTTGGAAAAATTGAGGTAGCGGCAGAGGTGATCGAGGTTGTGGCTGGGATTGCTGTCAATGAAGTAGAAGGCATTGCTGCAACTCGTGGGAATATTGCGACGGGTGTCGTGGAACGTTTCGGTAAAAAAGTACACAATAAAGGCATTAAATCAGGTGTAACGGAAACTGGTGAAATTGCGATTGATGTATTTTGCTCTGTGAAATATGGATATGCCATTCCTAAAGTAGCAAAAGAAGTTCAAACGCAAATCCGTCAGGCTATTTTTAATATGACGGCACTAGAAACAGCAGAAGTAAATGTGCATATTACAGGTATTCACTTTGAAAAAGAAGAAACAGTAGTGCATGAATAAAAAAGAAAAGGATTGCCCAATGATGATTCGTTCATCAAAGGGCAGTCCTTTTTATATGGATTTCTCTAGGATGTTCATGTGGATGTATCGCTATTTTATAATTCTATATGCTTTGGCTTTCTCCAGAATAAAGCAAGTATGACGCCTAGCACCAATACGATTGTAGCAAAGTAGTATGGATAGTTCAGATTGATATCGAACAATACCCCACCTAGAATTGGGCCAAAAATATTACCAAGACTTGTAAACATAGAGTTCATGCCACCAACAAATCCTTGTTCATTTCCGGCAATTTTCGATAAATACGAAGTAACAGCAGGTCGAATTAAATCGAAGCCTACGAAAATAAAGAATGTCACGAATAAGATGGCAAAATAATGACTCACGATCGTCATGGCAAATGTTAATACTGCTGAAAGGATTAGTGAGTAACGAATAACATTAATCTCACCCATTTTCTTTGTCAGCCAATCAAATAGTATTAATTGAGCTAGTGCCCCAACAATACCACTTCCTGTAATAATTATGGCAATATCCGATGGTGTAAACGCAAATTTGTGATCAACGAATAAGCTAAACAATGATTCGAATGCAGCGAGGCCAAATGATAACACGAAAATAAGAATGAATGGTATGAAGTAGAGTGGACTAAACACACGCTTGACACTACCTAACATGGATTGTGCTACTTCTTCATTGTCTGTAGCACGTGTTGGCTCTTTTAAAAACAGCAATGACAGGATAGCTGCGAACAGACCAAGTACCCCAGCTGCATAAAATGGGACACGTGTACCAATTTCAGCTAAAAAACCACCGATCCCAGGGCCGATAATAAAACCTGTGCTAATGGCTGCACTCATATAGCCAAGTGCTTTAGGGCGCTGTGCCAATGTCGTAATATCAGCTATATAGGCGGTTACAGCTGGCATAATGAAAGCGGCACTCACGCCACCTAACATACGAGAGACAAAAAGAATTTCAACAGAACGACCAAACCCAAATAAAAACTCAGAAAGTCCAAAAATAAAAAGACCTGCAACAATCATAACTTTGCGGCCAATATTATCAACAAGCTTACCTGCAATTGGTGATGCAATTAATTGTGTAATGGCAAAGGCTGCCACCATATAACCAACAACAGAGCCAGAAATATGTAGCTCATTCATGATGGTTGGTAAAACAGGGATGACTAAACCAATCCCTAAAAAGGCAATGAAAAGATTAGATAATAAAATAGCTAAGGTTATATTTTGTTTCTTGCTCATAAACTTCTCCTTCTAATTGTTCGCGATACATGTTTTCAATCTACTAGAATATTTCCATGTAATACGATAAACCCTATAGTAACTATAGGGTCAAAAGATTTGTTTTTATTTTTTAAAATTTTTATCAGTTTGGGAGTTCTGGCTGAGAGTTATACGAATGCGCCACTACTTTTTCGGAGGAATTTTGTGTCTCTTGTTTTTGCCTAATCTTTAATTCTACTATAAATTTCTTTTCTTGTTCCATAGTGAGCGTTGCTGGCATGTATAGCTCATACACTTGCGATTCAAATAGTTCCTGCTGAGCCAATACATGATTTCTCAACTTTTCATAGAATGAAAAATAAGTATCAGGATCGTAAATAAAGGCAATGCATACATATTTACCCCCAGGAATAATGGTTTGTTGTATGTTTGGTGAAAGCTGCGAAAATGTGCGCTCCGTTAATAGGGGAGTGAAAATAGCATCATAAATGATGTCATTGACATCTTTATAAGGCTCTAGTGGATAAATACAACCATAACGACTGTTTAAGACACTGCCTTCCTTTTCGATGATTTTAATTAAAGTGGCATAATATGTACTGGTGCTCGATGTCGGTGTTAATTCAGTAGTGGTTACTTGAAGAACGGGCATTGCTTCCTCTATTTGCACATAAATCTCACCGAAAACTGGGATATCAATTTGCTCTTGTAATTGCTTTTTTGTTTTCAGTAAGGTATTTTTTGCTTCGTTTAAACGTGAAATTTTTTCATTGATGCGTAGCTCCTGCTGAGCTAAAAAATCAAGCAATTCCTCAGAGGTTAATCTAAGTGCTTGTTTTATATCATCGAGCGTCACGCCGATATATTTAAGGGACTTTATAATGTCTAAATAGAATAGCTGATTGCCTTTATAATACCGATAATTGGTGAAGGTATCGATATAAGCAGGCTTAAATAAATCAATTTGATCATAATAACGTAATGTCTGAACCGATAAGTTTGAAAGTTTGGCAACCTCACCTATCGTATAATAATGTTCCTTCATAAATGGCCTCCACTAATAAAAGCTAAAAAAGTTTCGAATGGCATCAAAACGAATTTTATGCTTGCATCCACCCAGTAAAATAGGTGAGATGTACGTTCCTTCATTTGTTGATATTGTTCTTCACTGTCAACCATTTTAAATGTTTTTTGCAGCTAAGACATATAGCTTCAGTTTGCATTGTGACACCTCTAACGTTTTTCTTTATTATACCATTACGAACAGGAAACATTCATTTTTGGAATACCACTATTTCGATGAGAAGTGGGCTTAAACAAAAAGTTCCTTGAAAAAGGTTCAGATTATTGAAAACTTGCTTGAAATCGTGTTTCTCATGTGATTTTATGCTATTATAAACCTTAATGCCACTTAAGAAGGAGAGCTTTACATGAAACGACATGAAGCACGCGAAAAAGCGTTGCAAGTTTTGTTTCAGCTAGACAATACGGATCTAACAGTTGAAGAAGCAATGGGCCATATTAAAGGTCAACCTACCAATGCCTTCTACGAAAAGATCGTAAATGGAACAGCTGAACATTTGGAGGAAATCGATGCTACATTAGAACAGCATCTTGAAAAGTGGTCACTTGCCCGTCTACCCAAAATTGAAAGAACGGTTTTACGTTTAGCTGTATATGAATTGTTATACATGCCAGAAACACCAAAAAGAGTAGTACTAAACGAAGCAATCGAGTTATGTAAAACATTTGGCGATGATAGTTCATCTAAATTCGTCAATGGTGTACTTTCTAAATTTACAGAACAAGAATAATGTGTTGAATTGGAAGGAGTAACGAAGGTTTATGTCAAGTGCAATTATTAATGGTAAAGAGATTGGTCAAGAAATTCGTAATGCTGTAGCAGAGCGTGTCATTCGTTTAAAAGAGCGAGGATTGACACCTGGTTTAGCGGTTGTGTTAGTTGGAGACAACCAGGCATCAGCTACATATGTGAGAAATAAACAAAAATCTTGTGAAGCGATTGGTATGTTTTCAGAACTCATTAAATTACCCGAAGAGACAACGCAAGAGGAATTACTAGCACAAATTGAGCTTTTAAATCAACGTGAGGATATTCATGGTATTTTAGTTCAATTACCACTCCCAAAACATATTGATGAGGATACAGTCATTGCAACGATTGCTGTCGAGAAGGATGTCGATGGATTCTCACCTGTAAGCGTTGGGAAAATGATGCTTGGCCAAGAAACATTTTTACCTTGTACACCGTTTGGCGTGATGAAGCTTCTTGAGTATTCAGGAATTGAAATCGCAGGAAAGCATGCTGTAATCGTAGGTCGTAGTCATATCGTTGGTAAACCAATGGGACAACTACTTTTACAAAAGGATGCAACGGTAACCTATACACACTCTAAAACGCCAGATTTACCTTCATTTACAAAACAAGCAGATATTTTAATTGCCGCAGTTGGTCGTGCAAACTTTATTACGAAAGAGCACGTGAAAGAAGGGGCTGTTGTTATTGATGTAGGCATTAATCGCGATGACAACAATAAATTATGCGGTGACGTAAACTTTGCAGAAGTAGATGGGATTGCGTCTCATATTACGCCTGTACCAGGTGGTGTAGGACCAATGACCATCACAATGTTACTATTCAACACAGTGCAAGCAGCTGAAAATACGCTTGCAAAATAAAAAACCTTTTGAAGAAAGTCATCTCAACATTGTGTGAGGTGACTTTTTTGTTGTGTAAATTCAGAACTTTTCTTCGATTATGTCGTCTAATGTAACGTTTGGGACATACATACTGAGGAGGAGGTTTTTATGGAAAATATCGATATTATGTTAATTGTCAAGCATATCATTATTGGACTTGTCCAAGGTTTTACAGAGCCAATTCCTGTATCGTCGAGTGGACATGTAATGATTGCTAGCGAAATGCTGGGACTAGGTGAACAAGGTTTTACTTTTGCCATCTTAACCAATACAGCTTCGTTACTTGCTATTATGTATATTTATCGTGAGGATATTGTTCGTCTAATCAGTCATTTTTTTCTTTACTTGAAAACTAGAGAAAAGCGGTATAACGCAGATTTTCGCTTTGCGCTCTATATTGTCATCGGTTCAATTCCTGCTGGCGTTTTAGGGGTGTTATTAAGTGATGTTATTGCAGATAACGTAAGTATGACGACGATTGCGCTCATGCTATTTGTGACAGGGACTGCATTATGGTTAATTCGTAATATGCGTGGCAAGAAGAAAGATGCAGATTTACGTGCTAAAGATGCCATCATTGTAGGGCTGGGGCAAGCAGTTGCTTTAACGCCAGGCATTAGCCGTTCTGGAGCTACGATTATTTCCGCCATAGCAGTAGGGATGAAGCAGGATACAGCCTTACGTTTTTCCTTTATGCTTTATATTCCTGTAAGTTTGGGTGGGGTAGTCCTTGGCATTACAGATTTTTTAGACGAGCCGAATAAAGGTGCCTTAGCTCTTCCATATGCCGCCACTTTCTTGGCAACACTCATTATGACTTATTTTGCGATGCGTTGGTTTATGGGCATTATGAAAAGTGGCAAACTTAGCTACTTTACGTATTATTGTTTTATTGTAGGAACTCTTTTATTACTATTTTATTAAAATATAAAGTCTCATAACGTATGAAGTTATGGGGCTTTGTTTGTTATTTGTCATAATATACGATTTCTAATAGTGAGAACGTGTAGGAATGTGTTATAGTTGTTTTTCGATAGAAGAAAGACAGTCATTTTTTCTATCGAAACTGCATTTTGGCACGTCAACGACTGCAAAAAATGTTATGATAGGTGTAGTTTTGTGAAAAACTTGATTTTAGTAAAGGAGCCGAAAACATGTCCTCTGCTTCTTATTTAACAGTAAAAGCGTTAACAAAATATATTAAACGAAAATTCGATGCAGATCCACATTTGCGTGAAGTGTATGTAAAAGGTGAATTATCAAATGTGAAAATTCATCAATCCGGCCATATTTACTTTACATTAAAGGATGATGGTGCCCGAATAGCTGCGACGATGTTTAAAGCAGCGGCTACCAAATTAGCGTTTGAACCAAAGGAAGGTATGCAAGTATTTATCCGAGGGGATGTAAACGTTTACGAAGGCTATGGAACCTATCAGCTATATGTACAGGAAATGCAACCAGATGGCATTGGTAGCTTATTTGTTGCCTTCAATCAATTAAAAGAGCAATTACAAAAAGAAGGTCTTTTTAAACCTGAGTGGAAGCAACCGATACCAAAATTTCCTGAAAAAATTGGTGTGCTCACGTCAACAACTGGTGCAGCTATACGGGATATTTGTTCAACCTTAAAGAGGCGTTACCCACTTGCTGAAATTTTGATTTATCCAACCCTTGTACAAGGAGCTCAGGCTGCACCGAATATTGTGCAAAATATTCAACGTGCTAATCAAGAGGCAAGCTGTGATGTGTTGATTGTCGGGCGAGGAGGAGGCTCCATCGAGGATTTATGGGCTTTTAATGAAGAAATTGTGGCAAGAGCTATTTTTGAAAGCCGAATTCCTATTATAAGTGCGGTTGGCCATGAAACAGATACAACGATTGCCGATTATGTAGCCGATTTACGTGCACCTACTCCAACAGCTGCTGCTGAGTTGGCTGTGCCCGATCAAGCGGATCTCTACCAACGCGTGCTTACGCAGAAATCACAGCTACATCAAATGGTTAGGTCGCAACTTATGGCAGAGCGACAACGTCTAAATAAGCTCCAGCAGTCTTATCCATTGTCAATGCCAGAAAGACTTTATCGACCTTTTACAGAAAGATTGGCACAGCTTGAGTCAGGATTACAGGCAGCAATGCAAGTGAGCTTGATGAAAAAAGCTGCACAACTTCAACAATTACATAGTACGGTGGAGCAACATTCACCCAAAAAGGCACTTGCTTTTCATCAGAGAGAGCTTGAAGCGCGCGTTCAACAATTATCACGTGCTACAACGTATTATGTGGCAAAAAAGCAACAACAATTTGAGTCAACCGTTAGAACATTAGAAGCTTTAAATCCACTGTCCATTCTAACAAGAGGATTTACAGTAGCATATAAAGATCAGCAAATGATCAAATCATCCACTGAGGTGCAAAAGCAAGATCAACTGACACTGACTTTCCATGATGGAAAGGTTGTGGCTAACGTAACGAATATCTTGCCAAAGAATGAGGGGGAATTGTTGTGACTGAAAAACAACAAACATTTGCAGAAGCCATGACGGCACTAGAAGAAATCGTTCGCCAGTTAGAACAGGGTGATGTGCCATTGGAAAATGCGATTGATTTATACAAGCAAGGAATGGAGCTATCAAAGTTTTGCCATAGTAAGCTGCAACATGCTGAGGAGCAGCTTGTATCAATTGTCCAAGAGACTGGTGAAACAACAGCATTTGATCCACTAAAGGGAGAGAATTAGGAAATGAATGAGCCATTAAAGTACTTTATTGAAAGCAATACACCACAAATTGAAGAGACGATGTTTGCACTTGTTGAACAAATTGATGCACCAGCAGATTTAAAGGAATCCATGCTTTATTCATTAAAGGCAGGGGGTAAACGAATTCGTCCGCTTTTTGTGTTAGCGGTACTAGAGCTTTACCGTGAAAATCTTCAGGACGGTTTGATTGTCGGTTCGGTTATTGAAATCATTCACACATATTCTTTAATCCATGATGATCTACCAAGCATGGATAATGATGATTTTAGAAGAGGCAAGCCAACAAATCATAAAGTTTATGGAGAAGCGCTGGCTACGCTTGCTGGTGATGCATTAAACACACTGGCATTTGGCATTTTAGCACGCATGGATATCTCTGCTGAAAAGCGTATTGAGCTTGTCCAGTTGCTAAGCGTTGCAGCAGGTGCAGAAGGCATGGTTGGTGGTCAAGTACTAGATATGGAAGGGGAGCAACGTCAGCTTAATTTAGCTGAATTGGAACAAGTCCATGTCAATAAAACAGGTGCTTTATTGCGTTTTAGTATTGAAGCGGGAGCCGTACTTGCAGATGTATCAGCACAAGACCGTGCTACATTGAAAGAATATGCGCACCATATTGGTTTAGCTTTCCAAATTCAAGACGATATTTTAGATATTGAGGGAACGACTGAAGAACTAGGAAAAACAGCTGGAAAAGATGTCGCTAGTGATAAAAGCACTTATCCAGCACTCTTAACCCTAGAGGGAGCAAAAGAAAAGCTTGCTGAGCATTATCAACATGCCATTAACGCACTCGATCAATTACCAATAGATGTCAGCCTATTACGTGACTTTGCTGCTTATATAGTTCATCGTAAAAACTAAGAGAAAATCAAGGCGTTGAAGGAAAAGAATATGCTAGAATAGGTGGGAACGTTTGCAATATGTAAACAATGAAGTGCTCGTACTTTTAGCATATTGATAACACTGCTATAATGGTGGAAACACAATTGCGGTGAATATTTTATTGAAAAGGTGTGTGAGAAAGGTGGATTTAAATAAAATAACTAGTCCATCCTTTTTAAAAAACTTAAATAAGAAGGAGCTTGAGCAGCTTGCCCAAGAAATTCGTACCTTCTTAATCGAAAAATGTTCTGTCACAGGTGGGCATATCGGGCCGAATTTAGGCGTAGTTGAGTTAACGATGATGCTGCATAAAATGTTTGACAGTCCTAAAGATAAGTTTTTGTGGGATGTTGGCCACCAAGCTTACGTGCATAAAATTTTAACAGGTCGTGCGAGTCAATTTGACACACTACGTCAGTTCAAAGGGCTTTGTGGATTTCCGAAGCGCGTGGAGAGTGAACATGATGAGTGGGAAACAGGTCATAGCTCGACATCTTTATCAGCAGCCATGGGTATGGCAGCAGCACGTGATATAAAAAAAGAAAACAACTTTGTTATCCCTATTATTGGTGATGGGGCTTTAACAGGTGGTATGGCACTTGAGGCATTAAATCATATTGGCCATGCAAAAACAAATATGATTGTCATCCTCAATGATAATGAAATGTCGATTGCACCAAATGTTGGCGCATTACACAATGTTTTAGGTCGTCTACGTACAGCCAAGGAGTACTCAAAAGCCAAGGAAGAGCTGGAATCACTTATTAATAAGATTCCTGTATTAGGTGGAAAGCTTGCCTCTACTGTTGAACGCGTAAAGGATAGCTTAAAATATTTAGTAGTATCTGGTGTGTTTTTTGAGGAGCTAGGTTTTAAATATCTTGGTCCAATTGATGGACATGATTTTGAAGCGCTTGAAATGACATTATCACATGCGAAAAAAGTAAAAGGGCCAGTCCTTGTTCATGTTATTACGAAAAAAGGAAAGGGCTATAAACCAGCCGAGGATGATACAATCGGAAATTGGCATGGAACAGGTCCTTATAAAATTGAAAATGGTGCCTTTGTGAAGTCTGAGACTACTGGACCAGCTTGGAGTAGTTTAATTGCTGAGACGGTTCGTAAAATTGCTCATGAAAATGAGCGAGTGGTAACGATTACACCTGCCATGCCTGTAGGTTCAAAGCTACAAGGTATTCAAAAGGACTTCCCAAATCGTTTCTTTGATGTAGGGATTGCGGAGCAGCATGCGGCAACGATGGCTGCAGGATTAGCTACGCAAAAGATGAAGCCATTTTTAGCGATTTATTCTACCTTCCTGCAACGTGCGTATGACCAAGTATTGCATGATATTGCTCGCCCGAATTTAAATGTCTTTATTGGTATTGATCGGGCTGGTTTAGTGGGAGCAGATGGGGAAACACATCAAGGTGTATTTGATATTGCTTTCCTTCGTCATATTCCAAACATGACAATCATGATGCCAAAGGATGAGAATGAAGGGCAACATATGGTAAAAACAGCAATTGATTATGATGGTGGTCCTATTGCACTTCGTTATCCACGTGGTAATGGAATTGGTGTGCCATTAGATGATGAGCTTATAGCTTTACCAATTGGTAGCTGGGAAGTTTTACGTGAGGGGAAAGATGCATCTATTTTGACATTTGGAACAACGATTCCAATGGCAATGGCTGCTGCTGAAATGCTTGCGCAACAAGGAATCGATATTGAAGTGGTCAATGCCCGCTTTATCAAACCGATGGATGAGGATATGCTACACCGTATATTATCTAGTCAAAAACCGATTTTAACAATTGAAGAAGCTGTTCTACAAGGTGGATTTGGTAGTGGTGTATTAGAGTTTGCTCATGACCACGGCTATTTAAATGCACTAGTTGATCGAATGGGCATCCCAGATCAATATATTGAGCATGGTAACGTAGATCAGCTACTCGCAGAAATTCATATGACAGCAGAAGATACGGTTGCACGTATGCATGTATTACTTCAACAAAAACAGCAAGTGGGTTTGAATAAATAATGACAAAACAACCAAAAGAACGTGTAGATATTTTACTTGTAGAGCGTGGACTATGTGAAACAAGAGAAAAAGCAAAACGGTCCATTATGGCAGGCCTTGTCTTTTCAAATGAAATACGAATTGATAAGGCAGGCGAGAAAATTGCCATCGATGCACCGCTACAAGTAAAGGGCTCAGATTTAAAATATGTGAGTCGTGGAGGCCTTAAATTAGAAAAGGCGCTACAAATTTTTGATATGTCTGTAGAAGGGAAGCTAATGCTTGACATTGGCTCCTCTACAGGTGGCTTTACAGATTGTGCCTTACAACATGGTGCAAGACATTGCTATGCACTAGATGTTGGTTCGAACCAATTAGCATGGAAAATTCGCTCTGATGAACGAGTGACAGTAATGGAGAAAACGAATTTTCGCTACACAACGGCAGCCGATTTATCAGAAGGTTTACCTGATTTTGCAACAATCGATGTTAGCTTTATTTCATTATCACTGATTTTACCAGTATTAAAAACATTATTGTTGCCAGGTGGGGATGTTATGGCATTGGTGAAACCTCAGTTTGAAGCTGGGAAAGATAAAGTAGGTAAAAAAGGAATCGTTCGTGATAAAAAAGTACATTTAGAAGTTTTGGAAAAAACGGCTGCAATGGCAACTGAGGTTGGTTTTGTAGTAAAAGATGCTTCATTCTCTCCAATCACAGGTGGAGAAGGAAATATTGAATTTTTATTCCATTTAGTGAATCCTATTGGACAAGAAGTGCTACCTGCATATACAGCTTTTAATGCACTCGTTGAAGAAGCGCATAATTCATTAAAATAACACGTGCTCGCTTATAGAGCCGTGTTTTTTCTTGTGCTTTTTTGTTGAAAATGGTAGTGTGATTATACACATATACAATTATTTATAAGAGGTGATTTCGTTGAATAAGGGACAACGACATATACGGATTCGGGATATTATCGCCAATCATGAAATTGAAACACAAGATGATTTAGTCGATTTTTTAAAAGAAGCAGGCTATAATGTGACACAAGCTACAGTATCACGAGATATTAAAGAGCTTCATTTAGTAAAAGTACCATTACAGGATGGGCGTTATAAATATAGCCTACCCGCAGATCAACGTTTCAATCCAGTCCAAAAATTACATCGTGCATTAGCGGATGCTTTTGTAAGTATTGATGGGGCATCACATTTTTTAGTCATGAAAGCTCTTCCTGGGAATGCGAATGCCATTGCTTCCCTACTTGACCATTTAGATTGGCCGGAAATTTTAGGTACAATTTCTGGAGATGATACCATTTTAATTATTTGTCGAAATGAAAATGAGCGTGAAAATACAAAAAATCGTTTATTAGACATGCTATAAAAAATGGTTAATTTGATTTAGAGGTGACAATTTGTGTTAAGAGAGCTTAGTATTCGAAACTTTGCCATCATTGAGGATTTGACTGTCAGCTTTTTAGAAGGCTTAACAGTTCTCACTGGGGAAACAGGTGCCGGAAAATCTATTATCATTGATGCGGTGCATTTACTTGCAGGAGGACGAGGCAACACTGAATTTATTCGTCATGGCGCAAGAAAAGCAGAATTGGGTGGCTTATTTCAAATTTCGAGTTCAGTTCATCCTGTTCTGAAAAAGTTAGAAGAAGCAGGCATTGAAATAGAAGAAGATACAATTATTTTACGTCGTGATTTGAATGATACCGGTAAAAGTATTTGCCGAGTGAATGGAAAGCTCGTGCCTTTGTCGGTACTAAGAGACATTGGGGCAAGTCTCATAGATATTCATGGCCAACATGAAAATCAAGAGCTAATGGATGAAAAGCAGCACATCAATTTGCTTGATCAGTTTGCAGAAGAAGAGCTGTCGCCGATTCAAAAAAACTATCGCGCCCAATATGATGAATACCGTTTGCTCAAAAAAGACTTAGCTTCTATATCCATTGATGAGCAGTTGATGGCACAACGTATCGATTTGTATCAATTTCAAATTAAAGAGTTGGACGAAGCTAATTTAAAGTTAGGTGAGGAAGACGAGCTTCTAGACGAACGCCGTCGTCTGATGAATTTTAATAAAATTTTTGAACGTTCTAGTGCAGCCTATGAAGCCATTCAGGGCGAAACAAAAGGGCTTGATTGGATCGGAACAGCAATGGGTGCTTTAGAAGATGCTGCAACGGTTGATGAGCAATTCAAAGAATCATCTGAGGCAGTGACAACTGCGTTTTATGCATTACAGGATGCAGCCTATCAGGTCAAAAATGTGTTAGATGAATTGGAATTTGACCCTGCACGTTTAAACGAGGTTGAGCAGCGTTTAGCGTTGTTGCAAACTTTAAAACGCAAATATGGTTCGACAGTGGAAGAGATCTTGGCTTATTATGAAAAAATTAAAAACGAGTTAAATGAGCTGTTGAATCGTGATGAGATTTTGCAGGTGAAAGAACGACGTGTGTTAGAGATGGAAGCTGTACTCAATGAGCTGGCTAGTGAACTTTCAACTGTACGTAAAGCTGCAGCTCAACAATTGAGTGAAGCAATTATGGCAGAGCTACGTGAATTACATATGGAAAAAGCAAAATTTATTGTCAATTTCGATGAATTACCCTATTTCGATGCCAATGGGAAAGATCAAATTATCTTCTACATTTCCACAAACGTTGGGGAACCACCAAAGTCTTTACCGAAAATTGCATCAGGTGGAGAATTATCACGAATGATGCTAGCGTTGAAAACCATTTTCTCTTCTTCCAATGGAATTACTTCCATTATCTTTGATGAGGTGGATACAGGTGTCAGTGGTCGGGTTGCGCAGGCGATTGCAGAGAAAATTGCCGCGATTTCTGTTAATTCTCAAGTTTTATGTATTTCACATTTACCTCAAGTCGCAGCGATGGCTGATCATCATTACTTCATTAAAAAAGAAGTCGAGCATGATCGAACGTTTACTTCCTTATCAGAGATTGATCAAGATGCTCGTATAGAGGAAGTTAGCCGTATGATGTCTGGAACGGAAATTACAGCGTTGACACTACAGCATGCCACGGAGCTTTTAAAAATGGCAGATGAACGAAAAAAACAAATGCGTTAACCATTATTCCAGAAACAGTTTCAGCTGTTTCTGGCTTTTTTCATTTTGCGCAAATATTTACCGCTTATAAGAACGTCACAACAACACATAGTAAAAAGACAAAAATGAAAAGGAGGTGTCGTATGAATCGTCATTGGCGTCAATTAGTCATTTTGCCTATGCTCATCTTTTTATTAGTGTTGCCTATACAAGCTTTAGCCGCCAAAAAGCTTATACCAATGGGCGAAGCAATTGGAATTCAACTTCAATTGTCCCATGTATTTGTCGCACACGATGTACTGTTAGCTTCCAATCAGTGGATGAAAGGAGGCGCTGTTATTGAAAAAATAAACGATATACCAGTAAAATCTCTTGCTGATGCCAAGCAGGCTGTGGCAAAAGATGGCCGACAGACATGGACGATCAATAGTGAAGGCCAACAAATTACATTGGAATTACAAAACCAAGAAGCAGAGCATGTCATTTCCTTTTTAAAAGATGAAACAGATGGAGTAGGAACACTGACTTATATTGATCCAGAGACAAAAAATTACGGTGCACTAGGTCATCAAATTGTCGATTCAACCCTACAAGAAGCCCCTGTTTTTAGAGCTGGCTCCATTTTTTTAGCTTCTATTCAGCAAATCCGAAAAAGCACACCAGGCCAACCTGGCTATAAAATTTCCTCCATTGAAAAGCATCAAGAACGTCTAGGTAGTATAGATAAAAATACTATTTATGGTATTTTTGGCCGCTGGGAAGACGGTTATCAACAAAGATTACCCAAAGCGATAGAAATTATGCATGAAAAAGATATAAAAACGGGGAAAGCTGAAATCTATACAGCCATTGAAGGAAGTAAGGTGGAAACCTTTTCAATAGAAATTACCAAAGTGGAAAATGAACGCCTTGAATTTATAGTATCTGACGAGAAGCTCATTGAAAAAACAGGTGGCATTTTGCAGGGAATGAGTGGCAGTCCTATTATCCAAGACGGTCGTTTTGTCGGTGCTGTGACACATATGTTTGTGGAGGAGCCGAAAAAAGGTGCAGCGCTAACAGTAGCGGAAATGTTAAGAAGGTCTTCATAAAAAGGTATGAAAGGTAAAAATCCGTTTAATTTTCCCCAGGCAGGACAAAAGCCGCGGGAAACTACACGGATTTTTTACCCTTATTTCATCGAATCCAACATGTATTTCCGATAATTTCCTGAAGAAGGCATGATATTTAAAAAAACTGTAGTTTTATCTACTAAATTTATCTAAAATAAGTTATAAGAGCATTCGACAAGTCGCGTCATTTAGCGTAACTTGTCGATATTAAAAGAAAGTATCGGACTACATACTCATTTTTGGAAATAGAAAAGGTTTTTAAAACAAAAATGTCGAAAATTCCACAGTGTGCCAAAAACGGCATTTAGGGGTTTAGGTTATCGCTTTGAGGTGTTCAAAGCAAGTCCAGAAGGAGGAATTGAAATGACAAAGGTAAAAGTAGCGATTGCAGATGATAATCGTGAGTTATTAAAAACAATGGAGCAGTATTTTCAAGGACATGCCGAAATAGAAATTATTGCAACTGCTTCAAATGGAAAAGTATGTCTACAAATGCTTGAGGAATTTACACCAGATATTTTACTTCTAGATATAATAATGCCTCATCTTGACGGTTTAGCTGTATTAGAGTCCATGTATCAAAATGAGAAAATGTCATCAATTCAAGTCATTATGCTAACGGCTTTTGGCCAAGAGGATGTCATGAAACAGGCGGTGGATTTAGGAGCTTCTTATTTCATGCTAAAGCCCTTTGAATTCGACCAATTGGTACAAAAGATTTTACATTGTGCTGGACAGAAGGCGACACTTCCGAAAAAGACAAGCGTATTACAACCGACAGTACCTCAAAAATTAAATCAGCATCAATTAGACAGTACGATTACAGCCATCATCAAAGAAATCGGTGTACCTGCACATATTAAGGGCTACTCCTATTTGCGTGAAGCCATTCAAATGGTCTTTGAGGATATTGAATTATTAGGATCTGTGACAAAAATTTTATATCCAGAAATCGCTAAAAAATTTAATACGACACCATCCCGCGTGGAACGTGCGATTCGTCACGCCATAGAGGTAGCCTGGAATCGTGGCAATTATGAATCCATTTCGTCAATGTTTGGCTATACAGTCCATCACTTGAAATCCAAACCAACAAATAGCGAATTCATCGCCATGATCGCAGACAAAATTCGTATTGATATGATGGCTAGCTAGTACCGATATATATCATTAACATATACAGCAATTATACTTCGCATAGTATAGCGCCTTTTTAAATCTATAGTTTAAAGGGGCGCTTTTTTTGTTACTTGAACAAATAATGTGGAAATTTCTGTGGCTGACCTTTAACATTGAAATCGTTAAAAGAACGTCTAAATCAGCTAAAAATACACGATATATACATGTATAGTGGATTTAACGTCATATTCTAAAGATGAAGAGTATAATATTTGAGACCTTTCTACAAACTTATAGTAGGTGATTACAATAAAAAGTATAAATTTTCAATTAGAGGGAATGAATTCGCTCGAAATCACACAGATAACAGAAGAGCTATTTGAGGTGCGTTTAGCATTCGATGGTAAAATAAGTATGCAATATATGAATCGACAGCAATTGATACAACTAGGTTCTACTTTCCGAATTGAAAGGAATATCAATACACTGTTAGTTAAAAAGACCTATTTAGACCTATAGTTTAGTGGGAAGCACCCGTGGATACCTGTACTTGGAAGATGATATATTCAAAATAGCCTGATGGAATTACTTTGAATTTATCGGTAATTTTAATAAAAAAACTCAAAAACAAACAATTTATTAGTACTAAATATCTATAATCTTTTAGGTTAAATAAAATATTGTCTTATATTTTAATGATTAAGTGGTACTATTTTCTTTCTCGGTAGTGACAATGGTCTCTAAACAAATGTAAGTGGATTGTATATACTTACATATAGAGGGAAGGAGGAGGTAGCTTGATTCTAGTTCGAAATGAAAACTTCGAAATTTCTGAGGAAAATGGCAAGGTATTTATGCTTACTTTTAGCGCAGGTTTCCCATTAAAAGAATTTGATAGCATCCTACGTAGTCATCCACGACTGAAATTATCTAATTTTTCAATTTTAAAAAATGTGTTATCAACCCAGAATACCAATCCTGTTGAAATTGGACGCTGGCTTCCGAACATTGAAGCAGAAGTGGCACGTGATAAGATGTCAGCCTCTGTTTTTATATATGAAACGCATGATTATATTCAAAATAATAAAGAAAAATTAACACAACAAATCCGAGAAACACTCAATGAAAATGGAATTATACATGGCATATTAGATTTTGATATATTGAAGGCTGAACCAGGAAAAGCATTCTTAATTGCTCAAGGTGAGCAACCTATAGCAGGAATAGATGCACAAATTACATACTTACCTAAACCCGAGAGAAAGCCAGTCATTCGTGAAGACGGTAAAGCGGATTACTATGATATGAATTTTATTTCGGAAATTTCAGAAGGCTCTTGGCTAGGTGAAAAGATTCCTGCTACATTAGGTAAACCAGGGAAAAATGTGCTAGGTCAAGAAGTTGCTGCTGTACCTGGACGAGATTATCCTATCAAATATGATACAAAATCTGCCTATGAAGTGGAAGAAGACGGAAAAATCGTCATTCGCTCGAAAATTGCTGGCGTTTTAGATGATGTCAAAGGCATGATTGGTGTAAACAGGCACCTTCCTATAAATGGTGATGTAGGAGTAGAAACAGGTAACCTTGAATTTAATGGTTCACTTAGTATTAAAGGTACAGTAACAAATGGCTATACAGTTATTGCGACTGGCGATATTTCCATTGAAGGGGCTGAGGGTGTAAGCGGTGCCAAGCTTATTAAATCCATTGAGGGTGATGTATATATTCGTGGGGGCATCTTTGGTCTTGGTTCAACAGTGGTAGAAGCAGGTGGCAATATATTTGTTAAACATGTAAATGAAGCAAATTTATTTGCAGCTAATAGTATTCATATTGGTTTTTACGCACTAGGTTCACAACTTTCTGCTCATTCAATATATGTGGATGAACGAAAAGGTAAAATTATTGGGGGACGTGCAGTAGCTAAAAATACGATTGTTACGGCCATTTCAGGAAACCGATTAGAGCGTCGAACAGATTTAATAATAGAAAGTATTAATAAGCAGGAAAATAACACCGTGATGCAGGAAAAAGCAGCACAGCTAAAACAATTGCAAACAGAGATTTCAGCACACGAGAATAGCATGAAAAATTTATTACCTTTTCTCAATCAAATGTCCAAAGAACAATCAGCGTCATTTGAGGTAACAAAACAAGCCTTAACTAAATTAAAGGCTGAAGCGATTACATTAGATCGTGAAATAAAACTATTAATGGATGAAATGCGTCATGTTGGGAAAGAAGAGATTATTGTGACAAAAGAGGCGCACCCTGGAACTTATATTCAAATTGGTAGAAAATCATCTTTATTAAGCAAAATGACGAATGGTAAATTCCTACTAGAATTTGGTGAGTTAAATGTCTAAGGCAGCTTTTATCCCTGTTTTTGCACATCGAGGTGCTTCTGCTTATGCATTAGAGAATACCTTTCAAGCTTTTGAAAAGGCATTAGAGCTAGGTGCTGATGGGATTGAACTAGATATTCAATTCTCAAAAGATGGATTACCTGTAGTGTATCATGATCCACAATTATCGAGGTTAGTAGGCACCAATAAATTGGTGAGCGATTGTACGATGGAGGAGCTTCTGCGCTTTAAACTTGGCAAGCCTTGGAGACGTCTATTTTCGTCCTATAAAATGCCAGCGTTTGAGGCAGTTTTAGCATGGGCAAATATACAGCAGATGCCGTTGAATATTGAATTAAAATCAACGATCTTGGACAATAAGAGTGGGCTAATTCATTTTCTTGGAGGCTTGGCTCTGCCAAAAGGTAGTCATTTTTCATCCTTTCACTATGAGCTTTTAGAGATCGTAAAAAAGCATAGACCTGAATTTGAAACGGCCCTTATTGCAACGAAAAAAATAAAATGGGAACTTCTAGCTGATTATAAAGCGGCTGATAGTGTGCATATGCATAAAAGGTATTACAAACCAAGATATTTGGAGGCCTGTGTTACAAGTGAAAAAGCATGTCGTTTTTATGCTATTGATGGCACGGAACCATTTTTAACTAATCCGCACCCTTCTGTTATTGGTTGGATTACGGATTATCCTGATAAAGTTATCACATCTCAGCAGCGGGTATAAAAAGAGCTATCCAGTAAGTCTTGCATGACTTATTTGGATAGCTTTTTTTATTTTTTTTGGAAGCGTGGTGCTACTTTTCCGTTTTTTCGATCGCGATGCAGTAAAAATCCAGCGAAAAACCCAAAGCCTATGACGAAGAAAATGACACCAACTACAAATTGCAACCATAAAAATGGGAATGGTGAAATAAGCTTACCAAATAATGTATCACGCATAAATTTAATGCCACCTGCAGCCATAAGACCTGGAATAAGCATTACAATAAATGCAGCTAAACGGGCCATGTATACCCCTCCTTATTCCTATGATTAATTTTACCTGTGGATGGGGGAATGTCAAGGAAGGGTATAAACCAATATAATATTTTTAGCTAAAAACGTGACAGGACAGAAAGTAGCGATTGTAACTGAATGTTTAGAAAATTCTTACTTAAATAAGAATATGTAATAATAGTTGCGAAATTGTGAATTTGTCAGTATTGTAAAAATAAGTGGAGCAATATTATCCATTACTAAACAATTTCTTCTTTAAGTATTAGGGTCTAAACACCTACTACCGAATAGGAGCTCAGAATTTGCTGAGTGAGGACGCTATGAAGATTAGATTGTTAGATAAAACTTGATTGGATGGGCATTTGGGGATGCACTTTCCAAAGCAAAGGGGCGAGTTTCATGGAAATCTTCAAGTATATGGAAAAGTATGATTACGAACAATTGGTATTTTGCCAAGATGAAGCATCAGGGTTAAAAGCGGTTATCGCTATCCATGATACAACACTTGGACCAGCACTAGGTGGAGCACGTATGTGGACGTATGCGTCGGAAGAAAATGCAATTGAAGATGCATTACGTTTAGCACGAGGAATGACTTACAAAAATGCTGCAGCTGGTTTAAACCTTGGCGGTGGAAAAACGGTCATTATTGGTGACCCATTTAAAGATAAAAACGAAGAGATGTTCCGTGCGTTAGGTCGTTTCATTCAAGGATTAAATGGCCGCTATATTACAGCTGAAGATGTAGGTACAACGGTATCAGATATGGATTTAATCCATGAAGAAACAAATTATGTAACAGGAATTTCTCCTGCATTCGGTTCTTCAGGTAACCCATCTCCAGTAACAGCTTATGGTGTTTACCGTGGTATGAAGGCAGCTGCAAAAGAAGCATTCGGTTCAGACTCACTAGAAGGATTAAAAGTTTCTGTACAGGGTCTAGGAAATGTAGCCTACAAGCTTTGCGAGTATTTACATAATGAAGGGGCAAAACTTGTTGTAACAGATATCAATCAGGCAGCTATTGATCGAGTTGTTAATGACTTCGACGCGATTGCAGTGGCACCAGATGAAATCTATGCGCAAGAAGTAGATATCTTCTCACCTTGTGCATTAGGGGCAATTTTAAATGATGAAACAATTCCGCAATTAAAAGCGAAAGTGATTGCTGGTTCTGCAAATAACCAATTAAAAGATTCACGTCATGGTGACTACCTACATGAATTAGGTATCGTCTATGCACCAGATTATGTAATCAATGCTGGTGGCGTTATTAACGTTGCGGATGAATTATATGGCTATAATCGTGAACGTGCAATGAAACGCGTTGATGGCATTTATGATAGTATTGAAAAAATCTTTGCTATTTCAAAACGAGATGGCATTCCAACATATGTGGCAGCGAACCGCTTAGCTGAGGAACGTATCGCTCGCGTAGCAAAATCGCGCAGCCAATTTTTAAAAAATGAAAAAAATATTTTACACGGTCGCTAATTTAGACAGTTGATACATGAAGAGAAGTCGCATTGTCGACTTCTTCTATTTTCAACAAGAAATTAGGGCTTTAATGAAGTAAAGCTAAAGTTTTTCTAAAGCACTGACTGTTAAAAAAATCACTTGGTTATTGTTTAATAGAATCCTTTAGCACTTTTCTCAATAGGGGGAATAAACATGGCTCAAAATTATGATGTTGTCATTTTAGGTGGAGGTACAGGTGGATATGTTGCAGCCATCCGAGCTGCTCAGCTAGGCTTAAAAACAGCCATTGTAGAGCGTGAGCGTTTAGGAGGTACATGCTTGCATAAAGGCTGTATTCCAAGTAAAGCGTTACTCCGAAGTGCCGAAGTATATCGTATGGCTAATAAAACAGCTAGCGAATATGGTGTCGATATTGAAGGTGTAACATTACAATTTGACAAAGTTCAAGCTAGGAAACAAGCAATCGTTGAGCAATTAAGCCAAGGTGTGAATACACTGATGAAAAAAGGCAAAATAGATGTTTATCATGGTACAGGGCGAATTTTGGGTCCATCTATTTTCTCACCTATGCCTGGTACAATATCTGTGGAAATGTCCAATGGCGATGAAAATGAAATGCTTGTGCCTACGAATGTTGTCATTGCAACGGGCTCAAAGCCTCGTGGTATGGCAGGGTTAACGATAGATGGGCAATATGTGCTGAATTCAGACCACGCATTACAGTTAGAAAGTTTACCAAAGTCACTACTAATCGTTGGTGGTGGTGTTATTGGAATTGAGTGGGCATCTATGCTATGCGATTTTGGTGTATATGTAACAGTAGTAGAATATGGTCCATCCATTTTACCAGCTGAAGATGCGGACATCGTTAAAGAAGTGACGAAACAACTTGAGAAACGAGGCGTTCGTATTGTTACGAATGCTCGCTTAGATACAAATACATTCAAAATTGAAAATGATAACGTTTTCATTTCTGCGCAAGTGAATGAAAAAGAAGAAGTTTTTGAGGCTGATAAACTATTACTTTGTGTAGGACGTGAGGCGAATACGCAAGGTATTGGTCTAGAAAATACAGAGATTGAAGTGGAAAATGGCTTTATTAAAGTGAATGGTTCCTATCAAACGAAAGAGTCTCATATGTATGCCATAGGAGATGTGATTGGTGGCTTACAATTAGCGCATGTTGCTTCTCATGAAGGGCTTTCAGCTATTGAGCATATAGCAACAGGGAAAACCGAGACATTGGATGCACTAAAAGTACCGAAATGTGTTTATTCCTATCCAGAAGTTGCTAGCATTGGATTAACAGAAAGTGCTGCTAAAGAACAAGGATTTTCATTAAAGATTGGTAAATTCCCGTTTAAGGCCATTGGTAAAGCATTAGTAAATGGAGAGACAGAAGGCTTTGTCAAAATTATTGCTGATGAAGAAACAGATGATATTTTGGGTATTCATATGGTAGGGCCTCATGTAACAGATTTAATTGGTGAAGCATCCTTAGCAAAAGTGTTAGATGCAACACCATGGGAAATTAGTCAGGCAATTCATCCACATCCATCCTTAAATGAGGTGTTAGTGGAATCTGCTCTAGCAGTGGATGATCGCGCTATCCATTTTTAATTTTCTGAATTTCATAACTAACATATCCAAATGTGGGGATATAGGATAAGATAGTTATTTCTCTATAATACGAAAGGGGTGTTCGTATGCAAGATGTTCAAATCAAACATGAAGATTTAGGTTTGTCAAATGAAGATGTACTTGCTATGTTCGAAACAATGTTAATGGCCAGAAGACTGGATGAGCGTATGTGGTTGTTAAACCGTTCTGGTAAAATTCCGTTTGTAATTTCCTGTCAAGGTCAAGAGGCGGCACAGGTTGGAGCAGCCTTTGCACTGGATAAAAGTAAGGATTATATTGCACCTTATTATCGTGATATGGGTGTTGTTTTACATTTTGGTATGACACCAAGAGAACTGATGCTATCTGCGTTTGCTAAAGCAGAAGATCCAAACTCTGGGGGTCGTCAAATGCCAGGCCACTTTGGTCAAAAGAAAAATCGTATTTTAACAGGTTCATCTCCTGTTACGACTCAAGTTCCACACGCAGTGGGCGTTGCACTTGCAGGACGTCTACAAAATGAAGATTTTGTTTCTTTCGTTACGCTTGGTGAAGGTTCATCCAACCAAGGAGACTTCCATGAAGGAGCGAACTTTGCAGGTGTGCATAAGCTACCAGTCATTATTATGGTAGAAAACAATCAATATGCGATTTCTGTGCCAGTAGAGCGTCAGCTAGGCTGTGCAAAAGTATCTGATCGTGGGATTGGCTATGGAATGCCAGGAGTGACAGTGGATGGGAAAAATCCGTTACAAGTGTATAAAGTGGTGAAAGAGGCTGCAGATCGTGCACGTAATGGGGAAGGTCCAAGCTTAATCGAAACAGTAACTTATCGTTTAACAGCCCATTCTTCAGATGATGATGACCGTCAATACCGTACGGCTGAAGATATTGCAGAAGGCAAAGCAAAGGATCCGATTGTATTATTTGAAAAGTATTTAATGGATACTGGCGTGATGACTGACGCGATACGTACTGAAATCGAAGAGCGTGTTATGGCAGAAGTAAATGAAGCAACTGATTATGCTGAAGCGGCTCCATATGCACAACCAGAGCATGCACTTAAATATGTTTATGCACCAGTGGACGGAGGTGACATGTAATGGCAGTAATGTCTTATATTGATGCGATTACATTAGCAATGAAAGAAGAGATGGAACGTGACGAACGAGTTTTCATTTTAGGAGAGGACGTTGGTCGTAAAGGTGGTGTATTCAAAGCCACTACTGGGCTATACGATCAATTTGGTGAATACCGCGTGCTTGATACACCGCTTGCAGAAAGTGCAATAGCTGGTGTGGGTATTGGTGCTGCGATGTACGGTATGCGTCCGATTGCTGAAATGCAATTTGCTGATTTTATTATGCCAGCTGTCAATCAAATCGTCTCAGAGGCAGCCAAAATTCGTTACCGTTCTAATAATGACTGGACTTGTCCAATGGTCATCCGCGCACCTTTTGGCGGAGGTATTCACGGGGCACTTTATCATTCACAATCTGTTGAAGCACTTTTTGCTGGTACACCTGGTTTGAAAATTGTCATTCCATCAACACCGTATGATGCAAAAGGCTTATTGAAAGCTGCTATTCGTGATGAAGATCCAGTATTATTTTTCGAACATAAACGTGCCTATCGTTTAATTAAAGGGGAAGTACCACTAGATGATTACACATTGCCAATTGGTAAAGCAGATGTAAAACGTGAAGGAGATGACGTGACAGTCATTACCTATGGTTTAGCAGTCCACTTTGCTTTACAAGCGGCAGAACGCCTAGCTGCGGATGGTATTTCCGCTCATATCCTTGACTTGCGTACAGTTTACCCTCTGGATAAAGAAGCGATTATTGAGGCTGCAAGTAAGACAGGTAAAGTATTGCTTGTCACAGAGGATAATAAAGAAGGTAGTATCATGAGTGAGGTTGCTGCAATTATTGCAGAACATTGTTTATTTGAGCTTGATGCACCAATTCAACGTCTAGCGGGACCTGATGTGCCAGCCATGCCATATGCACCAACGATGGAGAAATATTTTATGATTAATCCTGATAAAGTGGAACGTGCTATGCGAGAACTTGCTGCGTTCTAATAGATTATAACAAGGCTGAATGAAAAAATAAAAGCCTCAGACGGAACAACAGATTTTGACTTTGCACATATGAAAGTCAAAATCTGTCTAAATGCCTGTCTACGTTTAATGTTTTTAGCGCTGCATCAGGTACAATGACGCCTAGGCTTAATTGATGGGAGGAATAAAAGATGTCGGTTCAAAATATTACAATGCCACAGCTCGGCGAAAGTGTAACAGAAGGTACAATTGAAAAATGGCTTGTAAAGCCTGGAGATACAGTTAAAAAGTATGATCCATTAGCAGAGGTTGTTACAGATAAAGTAAATGCTGAAATCCCGTCATCATTTGAAGGGGTTATCACGGAGCTACTTGCGCAAGAAGGTCAGACATTACCAGTTGGAGCAGTCGTTTGCTCGATTGAAATAGCGGGAGAAGGTGAATTACCAGCACCGCCACCTGAAAAAAAATCAACGGTAAGTACGGCTATTTTAAATGCAGGTGTTCAAAAGAAACAGGAGGCACCACAGCAGGTAGCAGCTCCAGTATCTGCACCAAAAGAGGCACGTACGGGTAAAGTACGTTATTCACCAGCTGTTCTTCGACTTGCACAGGAGCATGATATAGCTTTAGACCTTGTAACAGGTACTGGCGAGGGTGGTCGTATTACACGAAAAGACCTGTTAAAGCTCATTGAAACAGGTAATATCCCAACGGCAAATGATGTAGCACAAGCAGCTCCAACCGTTCAAACGACATCAGCACCTACAGCAGCTTCTGCACCACAGCAACAAGTGGAAAAAGCAGCTGCACCTGTACAACCTATTCATCCAGGAGATATCGAAATTCCAGTGACGAAGATCCGTCGTGCCATTGCGAATAATATGGTGAAAAGTGTACATGAAGCGCCGCATGCTTGGATGATGATGGAAGTGGATGTAACAGATTTAGTGACTTATCGTGATAGCTTAAAGAATGAATTTAAGCAAAAAGAAGGCTTTAATCTTACATATTTCGCCTTCTTTGTAAAAGCGGTTGCTCAAGCTTTAAAGGAATTCCCAATGCTGAATTCGATGTGGGCGGAAGATAAAATCATTCAAAAACATGACATCAATATTTCGATTGCAGTAGCAACGGATGATGCCTTATTTGTACCTGTTATAAAACACGCAGATGAAAAATCCATTAAAGGAATTGCGAAAGAAATCAATGAACTGGCTATCAAAGTTCGTACAGGAAAATTAGCAATGGATGACATTACTGGTGGTACATTTACAGTGAATAATACAGGTGCATTTGGCTCTGTTCAATCAATGGGCATCATCAATTACCCACAAGCAGCGATCCTGCAAGTGGAAAGTATTGTAAAAAAACCTGTTGTTTTACCAGGTGGAATGTTTGCTGCACGTGATATTGTGAATTTATGTTTATCATTAGATCATCGTGTGCTTGATGGACTTGTCTGTGGTAAATTCCTAAATAGAGTAAAAGAAATACTCGAAAATACAAATAAATCTTCAACGTCAGTCTACTGATGACTTGTCGGAAACCTGCTGTATAAGGGTTTCCGATTTTTTTTATGCTTTTCGAGTCGCAATTTGTCATGTAGAATAACAAATAGAAACTACTAAGGGGGGAAGCTGATTAAGCGTCCGCATGTCAAACAACATGAAAAATATTGAATTTGAAATACCAGCCTATTCAGACTGGCAAGATGCAGCAATCAAAGCTTTAAAAGGGAAACCATTTGAGTCACTATTCACAAAAACAAATGAAGGTGTTACACTACAGCCGCTTTACACGCAAGAAAGTTTAGTAGCTAAGCTTGGAGAAGAGCTTGATTTACAAGTTGCCACAATCCGTTCCCTACAAAATGATCAAGTATTTCAGGTGGCACAACAAATTCACGCTGATTCAAGCGAAGCTTTTTTTGCACAGCTTGAGGATAGTCTAGCTCGAGGCAATGAAGTTATTACAATTGATAGCCGAGTGAGCTTTGCTTGGACAGAAGAAGTATTGGTCAAATTAGCATCATATTTCTCAGAATATTCGTTTAAAATTACTATTGAAAATTCAAAAGACCCATTATTAGCAGTATTCGACAACATTCCAGTAGATCAACAAGAAGCCATTAAAGGTTACATTATTTCAAAAGACCCTATCACTTTGACTGCATTTCCGAACGTGCGCTCAGTCAGTGCAGACACAACGGTTTATCATAATGAAGGTGCTAACGCTGTACAAGAATTAGCCTATGCACTTGCATTAGCAGCCAAATTTGCAGAACAAGAAGAAAGCTTTGAAGCGTTCTCGAAGAAATTCTTTGTATCATTTGCCATTGATACACAATTCTTTACGGAGATTGCAAAGCTACGTGCTTTTAAAGTACTTTGGAAAGCGTTCTCATCCGCTTATGGCGTAACAGATCATATCAAAATCCCTACTGTTGCTGAAACATCATTAAGAAGCTTTTCTAAATTAGATGTGTATGTAAATTTACTACGCTCTTCAAATGAAGCGCTTTCTGGTTTAATCGGTGGTGCTGATCTCTTTACGGTTCATCCACATGACGTGTTAACAAAACCTACGGATCAATCCATTCGTATCGCTCGTAATGTATCATTAATTTTAAGAGAAGAAACAAATGTCTTAAAAGTAAAAGATCCAGCAGGGGGCTCTTACTTTATCGAGTCGTTAACAGCAGATTTTGTGAAAGAAGCATGGGCACTATTTTTAGACATCCAGGCAGCTGGCGGTATCGATGAATATACAGCCTCTGGCAAGCTTGCAGAAGAAGTGGAAGCATCCTATCAAAAACGCATCAAAGCTGCCCAAACACGTAAGCAATCATTAATTGGAACGAATATTTATGCTAATCCAGCTGATATTCTTGAACAGGATACAAATCCATTATTTGCTGATATTAAGCGTATCGCTGCTCCATTTGAGGACTTACGTGCAGACATGACAGCAGCAGATGTAAAAACAGGTATTTTAGCATTAGGATCATTAAAAAGCTCTAAACCACGCGCAGATTTTGTAGCGGGCTTCTTAAACACAGTGGGTCTTGTACCAGAAAAAAGTGAGCCAGTGACAACTGTAGAAGAGGCAGTAGCTTGGCTGAAGGCGACAGAGGCTAAGTATGTAGTGATTGCAGGCAATGATGATGATACAAAAGCATTTGTATCGGCCATTTTAGCTGAAAAACCAGCAAATGTGCTTGTAGATGTAGCGGGCAAATTTAAAGACGAAGAAGAAGCATGGTTAGCAAATGGCTTAAACGGCTTTATTTTCGCAGGACAAAACATCATTGAAAAATTACAGTCCGTGTTTGCGAGCATGAAGGAGGTCCAACGATGAGCAAGCCAAATTTTAATGCAGTAGAAATAGAAAAGGTTTTGACAGCTGAAGCACCTCAAGCGTCTGAAGACAAGTTCATGACAAATGAGGGGATTGAAATTAAAGATATTTACACAAAAGAAGATATTAAAGAGGCTAAACATCTAAATGATGTGGCAGGGATTGCACCCAACACACGTGGACCATACCCTACTATGTATGTAGCACGTCCATGGACTGTTCGGCAATACGCTGGTTTCTCAACTGCTGAAGAATCCAATGCCTTTTACAAACGAAATTTGGCCATGGGACAAAAAGGTCTTTCTGTCGCGTTTGATTTAGCAACACACCGAGGCTATGACTCTGATCATCCACGTGTAACAGGGGACGTAGGAAAAGCTGGGGTTGCGATTGACTCAGTTGAGGATATGAAAATCCTTTTCGATCAAATCCCGTTAGACCAAATGTCAGTTTCAATGACAATGAATGGTGCCGTATTACCCGTCCTTGCATTCTATATTGTAGCAGCAGAAGAACAAGGGGTAACGCCAGATCAATTAGCAGGTACTATTCAAAATGATATTTTAAAAGAATACATGGTGCGTAATACATATATTTACCCACCAGCTATGTCAATGAAAATCATTGCAGATATTTTTGAATATACAGCGAAGTATATGCCAAAATTTAACTCTATTTCAATTTCTGGTTACCATATTCAAGAAGCAGGCGCAACAAATGACATTGAGCTTGCCTATACATTAGCAGATGGCTTGGAGTATGTACGAACAGGATTAAAAGCAGGCATTGATATTGATGCATTTGCACCTCGCTTATCGTTCTTCTGGGCAATTGGTATGAACTATTACATGGAAGTTGCTAAAATGCGTGCAGCACGTCGTATTTGGGCACAAATGATGTCTACGTTTAACCCGAAAAATCCAAAGACATTAGCATTACGTACGCACTCCCAAACATCTGGCTGGTCATTAACTGAGCAAGATCCATTTAACAATGTTGCACGTACTTTAATCGAAGCAAATGCCTCTTCGATGGGACATACGCAATCCCTTCATACAAATGCATTAGATGAAGCGATTGCACTTCCAACAGATTTCTCAGCACGTATCGCGCGTAATACACAGTTATTTTTACAAGAGGAAACAGCGATGACAAAAGTCATTGATCCTTGGGGTGGTTCGTACTACGTAGAGAAATTAACAGAAGAAATTACGAAATCTGCTTGGGCGTTAATCGAAGAAATTGAAGCGCTTGGTGGTATGGCTAAAGCGATTGAAACGGGACTTCCAAAAATGAAGGTTGAGGAAGCTGCAGCAAAACGTCAAGCGAAAATTGATTCTAAAACAGAAACGATTGTTGGCGTGAATAAGTATCGCTTAGCAAAAGAAGAGCCAATCGATATTTTAGATATCGATAATACCATTGTTCGTCAAAAACAAATTGAACGTTTAGAAGCGATGAAGGCAGCTCGTGATGAAGCGGAAGTTCAAAAACATTTAGCTCGCTTAACGAAGGCGGCTCAAGATGGAGAAGAAAACCTGCTAGCGGTAGCAGTGGATGCAGCGCGCGCTCGTGCTTCTTTAGGTGAAATATCTGATGCGATTGAAGCAGTTTCTGGTCGTCATAAAGCGGTCATTCGTTCGATCTCTGGTGTTTACTCTGCAAACTTCTCTGATGAGGAGCAAATTGCGGAAGTGAAACAAATGACAGAAGAATTCCTTGAAAATGAAGGTCGTCGTCCGCGTATTTTAGTTGCTAAAATGGGACAAGATGGACATGACCGTGGTGCAAAGGTTGTCGCAACTGGTTATGCAGATTTAGGCTTTGACGTAGATATTTCTCCATTATTTATGACGCCTGCTGAGGCTGCTCAAATGGCTGTTGAAAATGATGTTCATGTTATTGGTGTGTCTTCACTAGCAGCAGGACATAAAACATTAGTGCCTGAATTGATAGCTGAGCTTGAAAAACTAGGTCGTGAAGATATTATCATTATTGTGGGTGGTGTTATACCAGCACAAGATTATGATTTCCTTTATAATGCTGGTGCAGTAGCCATTTTCGGACCAGGTACAGTGATTCCTGTATCCGCACAAAAAATTATTGAAGAAATCTACAAACGTTTAGGCTATGAGGAAGTGTCTGAATAATGGACAAAAATAAAGGAATGGAAGAAAGTGCGCTATTTGTCATGGACGGAGTAGAGGCGACTCACGACGGGATGCAATATGGTACACCCAAAAAGTTCCGAAAGAAAAAGGCAGACACTCTAAATGTAGGAGAGCTTGCACAACAAGTACGTGCGGGCTCTCGCACACATTTATCAAAAGCCATTACCCTCATTGAAAGTTCAAACGCTACCCATAAAGTACAGGCACAAGAACTATTGCAGGAGCTTCTTCCACATACAGGCAATAGTATCCGAATTGGCATAACAGGTGTGCCTGGGGCAGGAAAAAGCTCATTCATAGAGGCTTTCGGTACTATGCTTTGTGATATGGGGAAACGAGTTGCTGTTCTTGCCATTGATCCAAGTTCTTCTCTATCGGGAGGAAGTATACTTGGCGATAAAACGCGTATGGAAGAGCTCGTTAAGAAGCCTAGTGCATTTGTGCGTCCATCGCCATCGGCAGGTACCCTAGGGGGTGTTCACAAAAAGACACGAGAAACCATGTTAGTTTGTGAGGCAGCAGGCTATGATGTGATTTTAATTGAAACAGTGGGTGTTGGACAAAGTGAAACCTATGTCCGTGGCATGGTTGACTTCTTCCTGCTTCTTGTTTTAACAGGAGCGGGGGATGAATTGCAGGGCATGAAAAAAGGCATTATGGAATTAGCAGATGCAATTGTCGTGCATAAGGCGGATGGTGATAATGTACGTCTAGCTAAAAAAACGGTTGCAGAGTACAAACAAATTTTGCACTTTTTACAGCCTGCTACACCTGGTTGGATGTCAACTGCCATGCCTGTTAGTTCACTAGAAAATCGAGGACTTGATAAGGTTTGGGAAACAATTGGGGAATTCAAGCAAATCGTAGAAGCAAATCACTATTGGGCTACCCGACGCCAGCAACAAACAAAAGAATGGTTCCAATCGATGATTACCGATCATTTAATAGATATCTTTTATGGAAACCCGCAACGTAAAGCACAAGTACAACAGCTTGAACGTCAAATTTTAAGTGGACAGTTGACAGTTACACAAGGTGTGGATCGTTTATTTAGCGAGGAGCAGGAAGACAAGTAAACGAGTCTTATTGAAATCGTAGTAATTTCAACTGAAATGTGTTGAGCAAGTAGGTGCACAAATTGCTTGCAAACTGCTATGATAAGAGATGGATAAGCGTCAAAAATCTACTATCTGAAATATAACTAAATTGGCGCGAACTTGAAAGGAGCTATCGCTATATGAATATGGATTACGATTTATTTATGCAGGAAATTTTAAAAACAGCACGTGCTGAAATTGAGGCAGCTGGTTATGAACAATTAACAACACCAGAAGCTGTAGAAGAGGCGTTTGCTCGTCCAGGTACAACATTAGTAATGGTGAACTCAGTGTGTGGTTGTGCGGGTGGTATCGCTCGTCCAGCAGCAGCACAATGCGTTCATTATGATAAACGTCCAGACCATTTAGTAACAGTGTTTGCAGGGCAAGATAAAGAGGCAACTGCAGCAGCGCGTTACCATTTTGGAGAAGATCATCTACCTTCATCACCATCATTCGTTCTATTAAAAGACGGACAAGTTGTCGCAGAAGTGGGACGCTATGAAATTGAAGGGCATGACCCAATGTCAGTTGTGACAAATTTACAAGCAAACTTTGAAGAATATTGTGACGAGCTTTAAGTCTATTCTTGCATAAGAAAAATCATTTTCAATCAAGTAGAAAAGCCTCATAGATCATGCTATCTATGTAGGCTTCCTACTGATCCTCATGTATAGGTAGTTTCATTATTATTAAAATTTTTGTAATATTGGCTAAATAATTAGCTGAATGAGTGAAGAGTACTAAAGGATGGGAGGCAGTCGGCCTGAAGAAGTTTTCAATCGGCTATCGAACTTTAAAAACAGCAATTGGTGCGGCCATCGCTATTGCCATTGCACAGTATTTTGATTTAGCCTCATATGCATCTGCTGGTATTCTAACCATATTATGTGTGCAGCCAACAAAAAAGAAATCCATTTATGCAGCCTATACACGATTGGTTGCAAGTATTGTAGCAATGCTTTTTGCCTTTGTAAGCTTTGAGTTATTTGCTTATCATCCACTTACACTAGCAGGCATGCTTATACTCTTTATTCCTACTATTGTATCTTTAAAGGTTGCGGATGGATTTATCTCCAGTGTCGTGATTATTATGCATATTTACGCTGCTGAAGGTTATTCATTAACACTTGTTTATAATGAATTAGCGTTGATGGCTATCGGTTATGGAACAGGGATTGCCATTAATATGTATATGCCAGACATTCAAAAGGAATTAAATTACTACAGAGTCAAAATAGAGGAGCTATATAGTAAGATTTTTTTAGAAATTGCCAGCTATTTACGGCAAGGAGATACGTTGTGGAACGGCCAAGAAATTATCGATGCAATCAAAGCACTAGAAGAGGCAAAATCATTAGCGTTTAAAGATGTTCAAAACCATTTTACAAGACGTAAAAATGATTACTATGTATATTTCGATATGCGAGAGCAGCAGCTAGAAATTATCGAAAGAGTGCTACCCAAAGTGACGACATTACCTGTTATAGTACAAGAGGCTGAAATTGTGGCAGATTTTTTACAAGACCTAGGTGAGCATGTTCATTCGGGGAATACGGCTAGTCAGTATCGCGAAAAACTCGAACATGTTAAGCGCGATTTTTCTCAGCTTCCTTTACCACAAAGCCACGAGCAATTTATCGCTCAGGCAGCCCTCTATCAGTTTATAGAGGAAATGGACAGGTATTTAGAAATAAAGCAGTCATTTAAAGGGTTAAAGGCTAAAAAAGAGCGCCCACAGTAGTGTGGACGCCTCGTGCTTTGCCTTAAATTATCATAGATAATCCGAATGCTAGAGATGAGATTAGCATAATTGCGATCATACTATAAATAACGACTTTTTGAAATTTTTTATTACTCATATGCTCGTTCGCTCCTTCTTTTCTTATAAATAGTTTAGCAAATCTGAAAAATTTCTCAAGTAGTAGAGTTTTGACAAAAAAGTCTGTAAAATAGAGTATGTACCATAACAGAAGGAGATGTCACCATGGAGAAAGTAGACCATATTGGGATTGCAGTGCGCGATCTTGATGAACGCATTACATATTATACAGAAACTTTGGGCTTAAAGTTGATGAAAGTGGAAGAAGTAGAATCTCAACAGGTTCGTGTGGCATTTATCGATGCAGGGAACGTGAAAATCGAGCTATTAGAACCAATGAGTGATAAAAGTGCCATCCATGGTTTTATTGAAAAACGTGGAGAAGGAATTCATCATGTTGCGTTTGGTGTGACGGGAATTCGTGAACGAATGGCAGAGCTTCGTGAAAAAGGTGTACGTCTCTTATCCGAAGAGCCAGGGCCAGGTGCTGGAGGGGCAGAGGTTGCGTTTATGCATCCTAAATCCTCATTTGGGGTGTTATATGAATTATGTGATAAAAGTGGAAAAGGGGATAAGTGATTAGTATGGATATGTTCGACAAAATCAATGACTTGTATGACCGTAAAACGGTAATTGAACTTGGTGGTGGCTATGATCGCATCGATAAGCAGCATGAGAAGGGGAAACTTACTGCTCGTGAGCGTATAGACTTGTTGCTAGACGAAGGTACATTTTTCGAAATCAACCCATTTATTACACATCGTACAGTAGACTTCGGCATGGAAAAAATGGAGGGACCTGGTGATGGTGTCGTAACTGGATTCGGTAAAATTAACGGACGTCCAGTATACTTATTCTCTCAAGATTTCACAGTGTTTGGTGGGGCGCTTGGTGAAATGCATGCGAAAAAAATGGCAACAGTGATGGATCTAGCTGCTAAAAATGGTACACCATTTATCGGCATCAATGACTCAGGCGGTGCACGTATTCAAGAGGGTGTTCTTTCATTAGATGGCTATGGTCATATCTTCTACCGAAATGCCATTTATTCTGGTGTGATTCCACAAATCTCTGTGATTATGGGACCTTGTGCTGGTGGAGCTGTTTATTCTCCAGCTATTACTGACTTTATTCTAATGGTGGATAAGACATCTCAAATGTTCATTACAGGACCTAAAGTAATCGAAACGGTAACAGGAGAGAAAATTTCTGCTGAAGATTTAGGTGGTTCGAAAGTAAATAATGCGGTCAGTGGGAATGCTCATTTCCGTGCTCCTTCTGAAGAGGCAGCGATTGATGAAATTAAAAAACTATTAAGCTACTTACCACAAAACAATAAAGAAAAGGCACCTCGTCAAGCTAGACCTGAAGGGGATGACTACCGTCCAGAAATCGTAGATACAGTACCAATCGAAACAACACGTCCATATGATGTACGTAAAGTTGTTGAGCAAGTAGTGGATGAAGGTTCGTTCATGGAAGTACATGCAGAGTTTGCTAAAAACGTAGTAGTCGGTTTTGCACGTATTGCTGGCGAATCAGTTGGACTTGTTTGTAACCAACCAAAAGTTCTTGCTGGTGGCTTAGATATCGATTCTTCTGATAAAGCTGCTCGTTTCATTCGTACTTGTGATGCATACAATATCCCAATCATCACATTTGAAGACGTTTCTGGCTTCTTCCCAGGTGTTAAACAAGAACATGGTGGTATTATTCGTCATGGTGCGAAAATTCTTTATGCTTACTCAGAAGCGACTGTTCCAAAAATTACAGTGATTTTACGTAAAGCTTATGGAGGCGCTTACGTTGCCTTAAACTCTAAATCAATTGGTGCTGACCTTGTATTTGCATGGCCAAATGCTGAAATTGCTGTTATGGGTGCTGCTGGCGCAGCTAACATCATTTTTGCCCGTGAAATTGCAAAATCAGATGACCCAGAAGCAACTCGTGCAGCAAAAATCGAAGAATATAAAGAGAAATTTGCTAACCCATATGTTGCAGCATCTCGCGGTATGGTAGACGACGTAATCGATCCACGAGATACACGTATCAAGCTGATTCAAGGACTTGATATGCTGTCAAACAAACATGAAACACGTCCAGAGAAAAAGCACGGTAATATTCCTCTATAATAGTCATACAAGCCTAGCAGCTCAAAAGTTGCTAGGTTTTTCATTGCCAAAAAGTGAAACATTTTTGTATGTCATCCGTACTGATAGATATGAGGAGTTGAGATGAATGGAATGGCAGCAATTACAAACAGAGCAAGAAAAGATTCATGCACAACTTAGAAAAGCATCTAGATTAAACGAACAAAATCAGTTAATTGATGGGCAAATTAAACATACACAACAGGAAATAGACACTCATACAGCAGCACTCCACCAAATTCGATCCAAACTTGATAAATTGGATGGTTTCTCGTTTATGAATATGATTCGTACGTGGACAGGGCAGCAAGATGAACTGAGGGCAGAAAAAATTGATAAGGCGGCAGTACTTGAATTAAAGCTGAATGAAGCAAAGAAAATGCAAAATGATTTAGCAGAGGACAACGTGCAAGTGATGAATCAGCTTGCCCAGATTGATGAAAATGCGCTACAGCAATCACTTCAACAGGTCTACCTTAAAAAGAAGAAATATTTACAGATTCATGATGCTGCCCAAGCAGAAAGGCTAGAGCATTTAGCACATGAGGAAATGCTAACAAAGCAGCTCATTAGAGAAATTAAAGAGGCGGAGGAAGCGGGAGAAGTAGCTCTTACAAGGCTAGGGCAAGCAGCAGCTTCATTACATTCGGCCAATGGATATTCCACATGGGATACATTTTTTGGCGGTGGGCTGATTGCTACGCACTTAAAGCATGATGCACTCGATCAGTCTGAAAACTATTTACATAGTGCTCAAATTGCGTTACAACGGTTTCATAATGAATTATTAGATGTTCATGAAATGTCTACGAAATCGCTGCATATTGAAACAGATGGGTTTGTTAAGTTTGCTGATTACTTTTTTGATGATATTTTTTCAGCATGGTCTGTTCATTCTAAAATCTCGACAGCAAGGGAACAGGTCTCGCGTGTTCAAGATGATGTACATAATACGATTTGGCGCTTACAGGATAAACATAATAAAGCTGTCAACTACCTACAATCATTAGAAAAAGAAAAAGAGCTTATTTTCAATGACTAGGGAAAGTCTGAGATTTTTCTCAGACTTTTTATTTTGGTAGTATTGTTCAATGATTTCAACTCTTCTGACGTTGTGCTAAAATGATACATATACTATAACGTGGAAATACACGTAAACTAAGGGAGTTTTACAACATGACAAGTCGTTTAGTAGAAGAGTTTTTTGAGCTCGTACAAATTGATTCGGAAACAAAACATGAACAACTAATAGCACCAATTCTTGTAGATAAGTTAACTGCACTTGGATTTTCAGTGATTCAAGACGATGCACATACGCGTAATGGACATGGGGCAGGTAATATTATTGCCACATTAAAAGGCACATTGGATGTAGAGCCAATCTATTTCACTTCTCATATGGATACTGTCGTTCCAGGAAAAGGCATCAAACCGTCTTTACGTGAAGATGGCTATATCGTATCAGATGGTACGACGATTTTAGGTGCCGATGATAAAGCAGGACTAGCTGCTCTATTTGAGATGGTCAAACGTTTGAAAGAGCAAAATATTGCACATGGCGATATTGAATTTATTATTACGGCTGGTGAAGAAAGTGGCCTTGTTGGCGCTAAAGAGTTAGATCCAGCTAACATTAAAGCAAAATATGGATTTGCGGTTGATAGCGATGGCAAAGTTGGTGGTATCGTGACAGCAGCACCATTCCAAGCGAAAATTTTCACAAAGATTATTGGAAAAACGGCACATGCAGGGGTTGCTCCTGAAAAGGGCATTTCTGCCATAACAGTCGCATCAAAATGCATTGCTCAAATGAAACTAGGTCGTTTAGATGAAGAAACAACAGCGAATATTGGGCGTTTTGAAGGTGGACAAGCGACGAATATTGTTTGTGACGAAGTGACAATCCTTGCAGAAGCACGCTCTATAGACAAAGCTAAATTGGATGCGCAAACAAAGCATATGCAAGATACGTTTGAACAAGTAGCTGCTTCTTTAGGCGCACGTGCAGAGGTAGAAGTGAAGCTAATGTATCCAGGCTTCCGTGTAACGGAATCTGATAAAGTAGTTCAGGTAGCTATGGCTGCTGCACGCAATATTGATCGTACACCGACACTAGGCATTTCTGGTGGAGGCTCAGATGCAAACGTCATCGCAGGCTTTGGTATTCCTACAGTTAATTTATCTGTTGGATACGAGGATATCCATACAACAAATGAAAAAATACCAGTAGAAGAACTTGAAAAATTAGCAGATTTACTAGTAGAAATCGTCAAAGAATCGGCGAAAAACTAACAGTCGAATAAGGATGTGACCCTATGGAAAGTGTCAAAGCAGTCGTTTTTGCTTGTGGGACAGAGGAGTATGCTGTACCTGTGGAGCAAGCGATTTCAATTGAAAAATTAGAGCAAGTAACACCTATTCCTCATTTACCTAACTATCTTCTAGGCTTTACAAGAATTCGCGGTGAGCTTGTACCTGTTCTTGATTTTGAACGCATACTGTACAATCGTTCATCGAATACAGCAACTGCTCGTATCATTGTGTTGAATACAGATGTTGTTAATTATGGATTACTTGTTACAGAAGCACGTGAAATTCTTGATTTCGATGAATCAGTACTTCAGCAATTGGGTCTAGTCAATTATAGTAAAACACGCTATTTTACTGCGGTAGCTAATCTTGAAAATCGAATGATAACATATGTTGATCCAAAAATACTGGTTAATTCATTAGAGGGCATTCGAGAAATTATCGATTATTTACACAAAATGCTTGAAAATGAAAAGGAAAACGTAGAGGCTTAAGTACTCTACGTTTTTTTATGTTTGAATAGTAAATTTAACCTGTATTTTGTCGTTTTTACCTGATCATACATGTGACAATTATGCATTATACCTACAGACAAACAATTACTAACCGCGTATGATAATGATTAAGAAAAAACTGAAAAAGGCAAACTTCACCGAAAGGGAGGGACGCAAAGCCATGAGTCTAAACACTATAATTTCAGTGCAAGATTGTCAGGTTGCCAGGTTCTGTTCTAGGAGCCGTGGCGAGTAGAATGGAGTTAGTTCGTATGAAGAGACAATTAAAAGTATGGACCGCACTAATCGTCATCATGATTAGTTCATTAGCTTTATCAAGTGGAAAGGTTGATGCCATGTCTATACAGGAAAAGGCTACTTGGCTGTGGGATACATCCCTCATCATTGATGACCAAGAAAAAATATTATTATTTTTAGAACATAACGATGTCAATAAAGTTTATCTGCAAATCGATCAAGGCATAGCGAGCAATGACTATAAGCATTTTATTAGTAACGCTTCTCACAGAGGTATTCGCATTTATGCATTGGATGGTGCTGCAAGCTGGGTTTCAGCTGAGGGTAGTCGAAGCCAAGACGAATTGTTTAATTGGTTACATACATATAATGAGAATTCAACTGAATCTGAGCAATTTTCTGGGGTTCATCTTGATGTAGAACCTTATTTAAATAGTGAATGGAGCTTACATCAAGCACAAACGATAGAATCCTATCAAACACTAATAATGAAAGCAAGTGAGAAAGCAAGTCAGTTACAACTTACTTTAGAAGTAGATATGCCATTTTGGTTTGATGAAGTTCAGTATAATAACCAATTTGGAAAAGGGTTATTAGCTGATTGGGTCATTGACCATGTGGATAGTGTGACGATCATGGCCTATCGTGATGCTGCAAAAGATATTATCTCTATTGTAGAACATGAAATCGCTTATGCTTCCACTGTGAATAAATCAATTGTAATTGGTGTAGAAACAGGCGCTTCAGAGGAAGGGGAAAATATTACTTTTTATGATAATGGAGAAGCCTTTATGAATGAACAGCTTATACTTGTTCAGCAACATTTTTCAAATAACGATGCTTTTCATGGAGTAGCCATTCATTATGTGGAGAATTGGATGACCATGCGTCCATAAAAAAAGTCCTTCCAGTGTTAAACTGGAAGGGCTTTTCTATTGGTATTAGGACAGTCGACCACTGTAGTCCTCGAATTTAAATTCACGAATGACTTTAATACCTTCTTCATCATTATAAGAAACGATAGATGGTAAGTTGACACCGTTAAACATATGGTTTTTCACCATTGAATAATGAGCCATATCTGTGAATACAAGACGATCACCTGGTTTTAATGGCTGTTCAAACGAATAATCGCCAATCACATCACCAGCTAGACATGTTAGTCCGCCTAAGCGATATGTGTGTGCTAATTCATTTGCTTGTCCAGAACCAATAATCATTGGACGGTAAGGCATTTCAAGTACATCAGGCATGTGACATGTTGCTGATGTATCTAAAATAGCAAGATCCATTCCATTTTCTTGAATATCTAGCACCGTTGCTACTAAATAGCCTGTATTAAGGGCTACTGCTTCACCTGGCTCAAGATAAACAAGCAGGTTATACTTTTCTTGAATATAATTAATGATGTTCACAAGTTTTTCTACATCATAATCATCACGTGTAATATGGTGACCGCCACCGAAGTTTAACCATTTCATTTGGTGTAAAACATCACCAAATTTTTCCTCAACTACTTCAATAATACGCTCTAATGTATCAGAATTTTGTTCACACATCGCATGGAAGTGTAAGCCATCGATACCATCAAGCTGTGATTTATCAAAGTTAGCCAATGTTGTACCAAGGCGAGAGTTTGTGTAACAAGGATCATAAAGAGCTGTTTCAATTTCAGAGTATTCAGGATTCACACGAATACCACATTCAATTGTTTTACCAGCAGATTTAACTTTATCCTTGAACTGAGCCCATTGGTTAAATGAGTTAAATACGATGTGGTCCACATAGCCTAGAAGCTCGTCCATTTCATGCTCAATATAAGCAGGTGCATAAACGTGAACTTCTTTGCCCATTTTTTCATAGCCAAGACGTGCCTCATGCAGTGAGCTAGATGTAATGCCCGCTAAATATTCCCCTACTAGTGGGAATGTTGAATGCATAGAGAAGCCTTTAAGGGCTAATAAAATGCGGCAGCCTGTTCGATCTTGAATTGATTTTAAAAGCTCAAGATTCTTTGTTAATAATCGCTCATCCACTACATAAGAAGGGGATGGAACTTTTGAAAAATCAATTGGTTTCATCGGCTTAATTCCTTTGCATCTAAATCAAGGTCTAATAATTCTGGGTTATGGCTTTCTTGCCACGGTAGACCCCATTTATTTAGTGCATCCATGAATGGATCTGGATTGAAATCTTCCACATTCCATACACCTGGTTTACGCCATTCACCGTTCATCACAAGCATTGCACCGATCATAGCTGGTACGCCAGTTGTGTAAGAAATCGCTTGTGAACCAACCTCGTTGTAGCACTCTTCGTGGTCACATACGTTGTACACATAGTACGTTTTTTCTTTGCCATCTTTTAGACCGCGAATGATACAACCGATGTTTGTTTTACCTTTTGTACGTGGTCCAAGTGAAGCTGGATCTGGTAATACCGCTTTAAGGAAATGGATTGGTTGAATCATTTGCCCTTCGAATTCGATTGGCTCAATTGATGTCATACCTACGTTTTCTAACACTTTTAAGTGTGTTAAGTATTTTTCAGAGAACGTCATCCAGAAGCGGATTTGTTTTAAACCTTTGATATTTTTTGCAAGGGATTCAAGCTCTTCATGGTATAGAAGGTAAATATCTTTTGGTCCGATTTCAGGTAGGTTATACACTTCTTTTTTCTCAAGTGGTGCAGTTTCAATCCACTCGCCTTCTTTCCAGTAACGACCATTCGCTGTAATTTCACGAATGTTAATTTCTGGGTTGAAGTTTGTTGCGAAATGATATCCATGATCTCCCGCATTGGCATCCACGATATCGATATAGTGGATTTCATCAAATTCATGTTTTTGTGCATGAGCTGTGAAAACGCCTGTTACACCTGGGTCAAAACCGCTTCCAAGTAATGCAGTTAAGCCAGCTTTTTCAAACTTCTCTTTATAAGCCCATTGCCATTTATATTCAAATTTTGCCGTTTCAGGTGGCTCGTAGTTTGCAGTATCCACATAGTGCACACCTGTCGCTAAGCAAGCATCCATAATCGTTAAGTCCTGATAAGGTAGAGCCACGTTAATCACTACATCTGGTCCGAAAGCTTTAATAAGCTCAATAACCTCTTCTGTATTGTCTGCGTCTACCTGTGCAGTATGAATTTTTGTTTTTCCGCCATCTAGTTTTTCTTTTAGAGCGTCACATTTTGAAACAGTTCTACTTGCGATACAAATTTCCTCAAATACGTCCGAATTTTGAACACACTTGTGTACCACAACACTGGCAACTCCGCCAGCTCCGATAATCAATGCTTTACCCAATTGTCTACCCCCAAGTTCATATAAAGTATTGTCAAACAAGCTGATTATACAGAAAATTGATATACTACTCAATCATTGTTTTAAAATTTTCTACAAAAAATTTTATTTTTCTACAACAATTAGACGTATAAGGAGGGGAATGCCTCGGAAAAGAAGGGAATCATGAATAAATCTACAACGCCATTTTAGTAAAAATAGAGGAAAATTGCTGTTGTATAGACCTAAATAATTGGTGAAGTTATATCACAATTCATCCAAGATACTACGACATCAAGTAAATATTTTTCTAAATGAATGTTTTGACATAGTATCTCTACCGATTGACGATTTGATACCAACTACTAAATCATTTCTACTAACTTTACATAAAAAAATCCCTCTACATATAGAAAGGGAAGGAACCACATTAAACGTGCTACAGGTATCTGTGTACTGGAAAATGATGCATATTATTTCAGAAAACGATTGGATACTTGTTGTTTTTCTTCCCCCCATATATAGAAGAAAACCACAAGCAAAGTACTAAAAAAACCCATCACAAGAGCATACGTACTGAGGGCTACTCCCACTTGACTTTGCATGGCATAAATAAAAATGGCCCCTATTGTTAACAAGTTGCCTGTAACAATCGATACTAGATGAAAGCGTTTATTCATAGCAAGCCCTCCTATTAGATGAATTGGTAATGCTCAGGATTTAAGATAATTAACTTCAATTATCGCACAATTCAGAACTTTTTCCAATGTTTTTATCTTACTAGAATAATTAAAGATGCTTTTTTAATACATCTTTTTGTAGTATGATGAAACACAAAAGGAATATTCATAGATTATTACAAGAAAGGGGAGAGGATGGATCGTGAAATTACGCAATTCATTAACTTTTCAACTTGGGACGATTATCGCTGGTATTTTAGTGGTGATGCTAGGGATTACTTCGTTCGCTACATACATAACTGCTTACAATAAACTTTATGATGCTGCTGGTGTTGAGGCCTATGGCTGTGCCAATATTACGACAGGTTTGATCAATCCGCAACAATTGGACAAGGCCATTCAAGGCGACAAGGCTGTACAGGAAAGCATTGGGAACGATTTGAACTGGACAACAGGTCATAAAGATATTTTCCAAACACAATATATTTTATCGTTGGATGGCACATTATTAGCGCTTGATGATCATTTGGCTGAAAAAGGTTATGCCCCTGGTGATCAATTTTATTTAGATAAAGAAGCTATTGATATGTTGCTTACGCATAAGCATCCAACATACTCACAGCCTTATACCTATGCAGGAATGGACCGTTTATCTGGCTATGCCCCTATTTTTAAAGACCATGATTCCAGTAAAGAAATTATTGCCATTAGTGTCATCGACTTTGATGCTAATATCGTGAAGGAGCGAACATGGGATGTTGTACGAAATGGGATTTTAATTAGTATTTTCCCTATGCTAATTGCTTCCATCATTACAGGCTTTTTAATTCGTCGTAAAGTAAGACCGATTAGTGTGCTGATTCAGCAGGCGAAAGAAATTGCCAATGGTAATTTAGCTGTACCTGAAACAAAAATTAACAGTAAAGATGAAGTAGCGGATTTAGCGAATACATTAAATCGAATGACAGCTAATTTACAAAATATGATTATGACGATGCGTTCCACTTCTAACACTTTAACGAATAACGCAGATGAAACCGCTTCCACCCTGAACGATATGAGCAATACCATTCAAGGTGTCGCTAATAATATCGAAGAGGTAACAAGTGCCGTGACGGCAGGGATGCACCATGCTGAAAATGCGACAGATGTTCTTACTTCTTTAGCGCAGGACCTTCAAATGATTCAAAGCAATACCAATAACAGTGCTGATAATGCTAGACAAACGATGGAATTAGCAACAGAGGGTGAGCGACTAGCAAAAGATATAAGCAATGATATGGCATTAATCCACAGCGGATCGGGTGAGGTACAACAAACAGTAGAAAACTTGGTTACATCTGCAACCAAAATTCAAACGATTACAACGTCTATTGCAAACATCGCATCACAAACAAATTTGCTAGCACTGAATGCTTCCATTGAAGCGGCTAGAGCAGGGGAGCATGGCAAAGGCTTTGCTATTGTTGCTGAGGAAGTACGGAAGCTTGCTGAGCAATCTAATCAAGAGGTATTGCAAGTTGAACAGCTTATTCAGGATATAATGAAGCATGTGCAGCAGGTCATGTCATCTACGAATGATAATACGCAATATATTGAAAAAGGAACAGAGACAGTACGTCTAACCGCACAATCTTTAGGAAATATTTCTACAGCAGTGGCTGCAACAGTAGAAGAAATGATTACCATTTCTAATGCTATGACCGCTGAAAACGAAAAATCTACACGTATTGTGCAGATGATTCAACAATTAACAGAATCTATTCGTGATATAGAAGAAACGATGAATATGATTACTGTCGCAGCACAGCAAACAACTGCAAGCATTGATGAGGTGGCACATGGCTCTAATGAAACAAATCACATGGCACACACACTCGAACAGCATGTAAAGGCGTTTAAATTAAAAGAATAATAGAAAGATTAGGACATGTTGGCTTTTGCTTATACTACTTAAATGGTAAACTAGCAATAAGATTTTTCTTTTGCGAAGGTGAGGATTTTAATGGTGGTAAAACAAATGAACGAGCAAGTTCAACAAGTTAATGACTTATTTTTGAGTGGTCAAGTAAAGGAAAGTTATCAACTAGCTAAAGAAATATTGGGCAATGATACAGCGATCGCAGAAGAGGTTTATCAAGTCATTCAGCAGCATGTGGCAATGCTAGAGGCAAATGGGTATGCAAATATGCCTCAGCCTACTGATGACAAAGCAAAGCAAAGTGTGGAACGTACAGATGGTTCGTATCCAGAACGAGATGTTCTCGCAGCTTATATAGGTAGTCAGGATGATGAGCAATTTGGTAAAGTGGTCGATGAATTATTAGCAGGACCTATAGAAGCGCAGGCGAACGCCTACTATACAATGGCAGAATATTATGTCCTTGCAAAAGAACAGGATAAGGCATCAGTACAGTATGCGGAGGCAATCAAATTGCAGCCTAATAAGGCATTGTATTGGGGAGCATTTGCACAGTTTTTAAATCGTCACGAAGGTAGCCCTTATTTGGCATTAAGACTGATTGAAGAAGCAATACTCCTAGATGGAATGAATCCTCGTTGGCACTATATTCAAGGTAATATATTTTTCCAGCTAGTAGCAGCGACAAAAAATTTAAGCTATTTACCTGCCTTGGAAGAAGCATGGGAGAAAGCTAAAAAACGTTGTACAGCTAAGCAGGTCACATTGAAATTGGATTTGGAGAAGTCAAAAGATTTGTTAGCGCAATGGAAAAAGCAAATGCTCTAACAGGTATCTATTAATAATTATTTCCTTCCAAGTATAATTATGCTATAGTGAAACCATAAACGGACGTATGAAGCTTATCGATGACATGAAAGAAGTGTTTTTTTGAGTTTATATGTAGCGTATGTATTGGTAGGACTTGCCATTGCCATGCCTGTAGGAGCTATTACAGTAGAAATGACAAAGCAAGGACTCAAAAATGGTTTTATGCACGGCTGGGCAGTTGGACTTGGTGGCATGACCATTGATATTGTATTGGTTTTTGCTTTGTATATGGGACTAGCTTCCATCTTGGCTATGCCTTTAATTCAACTACCTATGTGGATTATTGGAGCGGGCTTTTTATTCTTGTTAGGCTATGATTCTATCAAGAACGCTGACCATGATATTACATTGGCAGGAGAAAAAGTAACCAAATCGTTTTTTGCCTCTTATTTTAACGGCTTACTAGTGGCCATTTCGCCTGGTAATCTTGTTTTTTGGGTCAACGTATTTGGTGTGGTGCTAGCAAAATCTTATGGACAAGGGGAGTCAACGAGCTTTTTAATTATTGCTGCTGGTGTTTTAAGTGGAATTTTACTCCACGATATCGGTTTGCTGACCATTGTCTCGGTTACTCGTAAAGCTATGAATCGGAAGATGATTCGGACATTTACCATTGTCGCAGGATTCTTATTGATTGGTTTTGCTTGTTATTTTATCTATGAATTTATACAAGGAATTAAGATTTATATATGAAAAGTGCGATCTCTAAAGATCGCACTTTTTTTATTGCGCAATAGCCTCAGTATGCTCTTTTAAACAAGCTAAAATTTCTTCTGCTACTTCATGTGCTAATGCTAGTTCTGAAGTAAAGCCAACACAAGAACAATTCATCTCACCTAAAATATAGCAATCTTCTCCGACTTCATTGGTATCTAGCATAAAGTCGGCTGTCCAGATTAGCGGTAAATCATAATTGCCTAGTAGGTTTGTTACTTGAGGGAGCTGCTTTAAAAAGTTTTGTACCAGCTCTTGCCAGTCTTCAGGTTTGTCATAGCGATATTGAGCGCCAGAGAATAGAGTTGCACTAAAGGCATCCTCGGTAGCAGCTGGTTTTTTATGTACGACGTGTACAGGATGATCGCGCAACATGAATAAGCGGATTTCGCCTTCTGTAATCCTTGGAAGAAAGCGCATATCGATTAACATACCATTCGTCCCTGTAATATACTGCTCACAAAATGTCATAAAGTCGCCAAGCTGCCAATATTCTACATGATTGTCTTTTGCTTCAGTACATTTGATTTGTGCATCAAGTGGCACTTCAGTGATACCCTCTGCTAGCGGTTCCACCAATTTTACACGCCAAATACCTTCTCCAGTTGAACCACGATTTTGCTTCAAAACACGCTCTGTTAAGGCTAAGGAAGTAGGGAATTGTTTTTTGAATGCTTCGATTGTGTAGTAGGCAAATGTATCATCAGGTACTAAATTTGTTGTCGTCAGTTTTGATAATACGTCTTTTGAACCATAGCTAATCATGGCGTCTGGATGTGGCATCCCTATAACGCCAGCTTGGCATAGCTCTCGTAGCATAGCAAAGTACTCATCCTCATGCTGTAAGTTGCCTGGGTTAATACGAGATACATAGGCAATACCATGTTCCTTAACATAGTGAAAGATTTCCTGCTTTTTTGTGATATCAAAGAAGAGTACCTCTGCATCCTGTCCACGTTGCTGTAGCGCTTCCACCATTGGCATTGTATCTGGGCGATAGCCATCTGGGCCTTTATCTGTGCCGCCTTCCACCTCGAAAAAAATAACTTTTTTATCCATAAAATACCTCCTTATATCTGTTGTTATGTTCAGTATAGTAGACAAATAAGGAGAAAAGATAGATAAAATATGTAAATTTTATGTATAAATTCATATATTACTATCTCGGTAATAGGAGGTATTGACTATTAAAGTTCATAACTCTCTTAATTTTCTGTTTTCAAGCTTGCTTTTTCTGAAATACTGTAAGGTATAAAATCATAAGAAGAATTAGCAATGTACCAATAAACTGATAGCCACCAAAAGCAATCTTTAACCACCAAACACTTGTGATGACAGCCATTAATGGTTCAAGACTACCTAGTAGGCTTGACTCCTTTGGTGAAAGATAGTGCAAGCTAGCAATATAAAACCAAAAAGCGAGCATTGTCCCAAAAATAACAATAAAGAGAAAATAGGCAATGGTTGAAAACGTCCAATCAGATAGATCGATAGCCCATGGTGGGTGAGCTATACTCATAACTATACCACCGATGATCATCGACCAGCCGACAACTAGTAATGAATGGAATTGCTGTAAAAGTGGGATGGCATAAATGGTATAAAATGCAACAGAAAGACCAGATAAGATACCCCATAACACAGCCATTAAAGGAACGGACAATGTTGAAAAAGAACCGTTTGTTAATAATAAAAAGGTCCCCACAAGTGTAAGTGACACAGCTATACCATCCTGCTTTGTCAATGGACTTTGCCTCGTTAGAAAGTAATAAGCCATGATAAACAGTGGTGCTAAATATTGCAATAATGTGGCTACAGCTGAATTACCAATAGCGATTGACATCATATAGGTGTATTGGACAGCAAGCATGCCAAGTAGGCTAAATAAAATTTGTCTAAAAGCATTTTGCTTTGTGCGCCATATGACGAAAATGGATTCATGCCGATGGGTCATTTTATATATAGCTATTAGTAACAGACCTGCTAAAAGTAAACGACTAGAAACAAGCCAGCCGACCTCTAAATTGTCCTGCTGAAATAGTCGTTGGGCAACGGTCCCTCCGATTCCCCAGAAACTTGCTCCAAGAATAACTAGTAGAAAGCCCAGTGTACGTTTATTTTGGATAATTTGATTCATCTGTTTACATCTCCTAAACTATCAATATAAGATGATTATAAAGTGATTAAGTGGAAATAAATATCGATTTAATCCAATAAAATATCAATATATTGAGGTGTTAGAGATGCCGTTAACACATATTAAAATTGCCAAGGATTTACAAGAATTAACCTTGCATGGAACAAAAGAATTTCCAGTTGCCTTGTATGAAACGGTTATGCGATTAGAAAGCATGGATTTTCTACCTCTCCATTGGCATAAAGAAATACAATTTGTTTTGATAAAAAAGGGATGTGCTCAGTATCGAGTGGGGACGGACGTTTTTGTTTTGAACCAAGGTGAGGGGCTCTTTATTAATGCCTCTGGATTACATGAAGCAAAGCCTTATCAAATTGAGCAAGCGATCGTTTATTGTGTAAATGTAGATCCAAAGTTAATGGGGGGGCATGAGGGCAGTATCTTTTTCTCAAAATATGTAGAACCGTATATTACAAGTAATCGAATACCTTATGTCAAACTAACAGGAGAGTTGGCACAGAAAGTAGCAACGATTGCGGAATTAATGCGAGAGCAAACCGCTTTTTTTGAGTTAAAGGTACGGAGAGAGCTTCTATTTATTTGGGAATCCATGCTAACCCAATCCTTATTGACAGAACAAATAATGGATTCTGCCACTATTGTGCAGCATGAACGAGCAAAAGCTATGCTAGATTTTTTACATGCACATTATCAGCAGAAAATAGCATTAGAAGATTTAGCTAGCCATGTGTATATAAGTCGCGCTGAATGTAGTCGTTTTTTTAAGAAAATAGTGGGCATGACACCGTTTACCTATTTATGCCAATATCGACTGCGCAAAAGCATAGAATTATTGAAAGGTAATGAGCTATCGATAACAGAAATAGCTGTTAATACAGGCTTTAGTACCGTCAGTTATTATATTGAAAAGTTTAAAGAATACACTGGCTATCCGCCACATGTTTATCGTAAGAAGTTTTTAAGTGTGAAAAATAATTGAACGTGAATGGAAATAGGACCATCTTTTATTCTCAAATTCTATACAAGATGAACCATTTGGCATAAAGTAAAATTATTAGTAGAGAGGGGGCATTGTGAATGATGGTCTTAAAAAGTAAGCAAAATATTTGGCTAGCCTTATTATTAGTGGTATTAGCGAGTAACTATACACTCTATAATACAGGATTTGGCACATCCCTTTTACCTATCGAAACAAATGGTGTTGTCATGGGCTCATTAATTGACTGTATTGTGGTGGTGCCTGTGCTATTTATGCTTTATAAAGGTAAATTTTCATTAAAGCAAGCCATCCTATTAGCTGCAGCTGGCTGTATTGCTGCACGTTTTATCATTCCTATGGAACACCTTCAGCCTTATGTGGCAGTGACATGGGCTGGCTTTGCGATTGAAGGGTCTATTATTCTATTAGAAATTATCCTAGTGGCAACACTTGTACGATACCTGCCAAAAATCCTAGGGGAAGTGCGGAGAAGCTCTTTACCAGATCTCTTTTCATTTTCAAAAGCTGTAGAAAAACATGCACCCAAGCATCCAGTTATTCAGATGATCTGTGCTGATTTATTAGTGCTTTATTATGGTTTCGCGAGTTGGAAAAGACAAGAACGACAAGGTTTATCTTTGCATAAAAATTCTAGCTATATCGCTTTTCAGCTCATGATTATTCATGGGATTGCTATTGAAACGATTGGTATTCACTGGTGGCTACATGAAAAGTCAATGATACTTTCCATTGTGTTGCTTGTTTTTAATATTTATTCAGTAATCTTCTTTCTTGCGGATATGCAGGCTATTCGCCTAAACCCTGTTTATGTCACAAATGATACATTGTACTTATCTCTGGGATTAATGAAACGTACTGAAATTCGTTTTGATCATATTGCTGAAATCATCGAAGACAAGGAGCGGTTAGAGGGAAAATTATCAAAAGATACGATAGACTTTATAGCACGTGATTTTGGTGAGGCCTATCCGCATTTTATTTTGAAAATGAAAGAGCCTGTGGAAGTAACGTTTATGCTAGGGATCAAGAAGCACTATAGTCACATAGCCATTAAAGCAGACCAGGTTCAAGAATTTAGACAAATGCTTGTAGAAGGAATGGCAATGAGCCAACATCATTAAAATTACTTATAAAGTAGTAGTCAATGTTTTGTGATCAAAACATTGACTATTTTTTTATTGATTGATTTTAATACTATTTAAACTAATTTTAACCTTGGAATTTTATAGTTTTAATGTACTGAGAATGATTGATTTACAGGAGGGCTTTGTTTTAGCGAAAGATTGATAGGATGAAAATTGTATGCCTGAGATAAAGGGGAAGTGTAATAAAAGCACGAATTAGTACATGATTAAAAAACCGCAATGTTCAACATGGCTATATGGAAGTACCAATAACGAATAGATCAATCAAATACAGTCTATGACAGAGTAACAGCCATCCTTTGGTATGTAGTGAACGGATTGAAATGACAAAATTCCAGCCTGCACTAGCAGAATTAAGCACGAAAAGACGATATGAGCAGATTGCATATTATGTAGAAACACCAGATCACTTGTTCCAAAATTTTCTTTAATAAAAGGCGAAGCGCATTTATTGGAGAAATATTATAATAAGCTTATTGAGCAACATACCATTTCTGACAGCATCCCAAAAATTTTTATTCCCGTACATCCAATCGATGTTCTTAAAGAACAAGTAATGTTAGAAAATGTAAGAGTAACAAAAGATACGAAAACAAAAACCTCGGCATCTTTCTAGTCGATCAAAATCTACGAGCAAGTATTCCTTTACTGGTGTTTTTATGTAAAGGATATCTGTCCTATTATGATCGACACTACAACAAGTAAAGAGGAGTTATTGAGAAGCGCTACTATCTGTTCATTCGAAGAGTCTATCATATTACACCAAAGAAGTTAGAGGGCCTCGTTTTTAGCTTTGCTGGACAATCAGTTAAACAAATAAATCTAAAGGTAGCATTGCAAAAATATAAAGCGGTTACAAAGATGATATATAACTAGCATAGAAGAGGAGGGATTGTGTATGAACGATTGCATTCTTTTACAGTCTAGTCAAGATTGGCATCTACAGAGAATGTATATGAAGAAGTTTAACAAACTGGTACTGGTAAAAAGTGTTCATCATAATTCAGCAGAGACAAGAGCCAAACTACAATATGAATTTTCCTTGTTTTCGAATGAGCAAAATCCTTGGTTATTAAAGCCAATAGCTATTGATTATATAGATGATCAATATGCGATCATCTATGAAAATTTTAATGGAGTCCCCTTAAAGCAATTCAGTAATAAATTGATTTCTTTGCATCAATTTCTCCAGATTGCCATTGACCTTGTCAATATTTGTATGAAAATGCAACAAAGTGGTTTACTTTATCTACACCTACATCCTAATCAAATCTTAATCAATCCTAATTCTTTAAAAATAAAACTATTAAGCTCTGAATTTAGTACAAAATATGATGTAGAATCTCCAGTTGTGATTGAAAATCCCTATGAACGACTAGAACAGCTACCCTATTATGCACCTGAGCAAACTGGCAGACTTCATTTAGAGGTAGACTATCGGACAGATTTATATGCACTGGGGACCATTTTTTACGAAATACTGGGCGGTCAATTGCCTTTTCAAGCAAAGGATGCCGTCGATTTGATTTATGAAATCATCACAAAAAAACCAGAACCATTGGTAAGTTTAGACAGTCGTTACCATTCATTGCTTTGGGAAATGATTGAAAAGCTATTAGCTAAAAACCCAGCTGATCGTTATCAAAGTGCCATTGGTTTGAGAGAGGATTTGCTACAAATCCAACAGAAACTTTTAGTAAACGAACCGCTTGAAAATTTCCTGCTTGGTGAACAGGATTTGCATCTGAATACGGGACTGTCTACTAAGCTTTATGGGAGAGAATCGCAATTCGCAGAGCTTTCCTCTGTTTTTCGTCAGGTTGCAAAAGGTGACAAAAAGATGGTTACGATATCAGGACAAGCAGGGTATGGAAAGTCCAAGTTAGTTCAAGAATTAAAGGGTGAAATAGCGGCCGCAAAAGGCTATTTTATTACAACTAAGTATGAGCAATTGCAATTAGAAAATGACTATTCCATTGTTATCCATCCTTTAAGGAGTTTATTGAAATTTATTTATATGGAAGGTGAAAGGTCTGTCCATTTATGGAAAAAATTATTTCAAGAGGTTAAATTAGTTGTGACAGATGAACTTATCCATCTATTACCTGAACTTAAATGGTTTGTGAAGGAGGAAGTACATTTCCAAAAAGAAGTTAGCCAAAATACAAAACAGCTCCATTCCTATACGTTTATATCGATTCAAAAAATTTTATTAACATTTGCTATGCAGAAGAAACCAGTTATATGGTTTGTAGATGATTTGCATTGGGCCAATCAAAGTACAGTTGAAATTATGACCCAAATTTTTGAGCAACACCGAGCAGGATACTTTATGATGATTGGTACATTCCGAGTGAATAAGGACAGCGCAGAGGAGGAAAATCAGCAAAGAACTTCTAGTTTTTCGAGCGGTCATCATATCCATTTACCCTTGCTTCAGGAACAACATGTTCAACAATGGTTGGAGGCGTCTTTCCATGCAAAGCCTCATACCATACAGATAATTGCCAAGCAATTATTTAATTTGACCAACGGGAATCCGTTATTTGTGAAAGAGGCGTTTCGATCACTCCAGCAAGATAACACAATTTATCTTAATGCAACAACAAAAGAATGGGAGTTTAATCGTAAGAAATTTAATTTATCCCGATTGAACAACGAGCTACTTGTCTTTATTGAAACTAGAATGGCTAATTTAACAACAGAAGCCCATGAGATTTTACGCATAGTTGCATGTTTTGGTCAGCGCTTTGAATTTACAGATGTCTTAAAGCTCGTGTCCTTATCAGCTCAAGCGTTATTAAAACACCTTGAAACACTTGTTGAGAATGGCTTTATTATTCCGTTAGATGCCCATTATAAATGGGCAAGTACGTTAGAGCATGAAGGAATTTTACATACATTTTCTACCAAATTCCAATTTGTTCACGATCGTATTCAACAAGTAGCTTATCAGGACTTATCAGGGCAATTGCGTGCTAAATACCATTATCAAATTGGCCAGCTTTTAACAGATGACTCTCAAATGGCTGCAGATCATGATCGATTAAGCGAAATCGTCATGCATTTCAATTACAGTCGCCACTTATTGACTGGGGAAGAAAAGCAAAAGCTGGCTATCTGGAATTATCAACTCGGTATTGAGGCTAAAAGAATAGGGCTCTTTGACAATGCGCTAAAATTTTTTACAACTAGTAAAGAACTATTGACGCCTGATCATTGGGAGACTAGGAGAGAACAGTCGGTTAAATTATATGCGAATTTAGGTGAATGTGAATATTTAACAGGCCACTACGAACAATCGGAAATGCATTTAACAGAAGCTTTGCAACATGCAGAGACAAAATTAGAAAAACTGATGATTAACAATTTGAAAACGGTATTATACATTGAGTCCGATAACCCTACTATTGGTCTAGAAGCAGGCTTGGCAGGTTTTCAAGTTGCGAATCTTAAAATTTCAGCATATCCTAAAAAGTCACAGCTTCTAAAAGAGTATCTATTGTTGAAATGGGCATTGCGACATATGTCTGACCAAGACTTGTTGCAGCATCCGCCAACGAATAGTAAAGAAATTGATATTTTGATTCATTTAATTATTAATATGACGGCAAGTGCTTTCCTATTAAATCCTAACTTAACAGGCATTCTTTTAATGAAAGGGCTGCGTTTACAGTTGAAGTATGGCGCTACATCGAAAAGCGGCATGGTATTGATTAACTATGCTATGCTTTTAAATGCAGGTTTTGCCAATATAAAAGAAGCCACTCGCTTTGGCAAACTTGCCATCATTGTTGCGGATAACCAAGAAAGCATATATATCAAGGGCCATACTTATTATGTGTATGGCGTGTTTATCAGTCATTGGACAGAGCCCTATGAAACCAGTATTCAATATATTAATGAGGCTCAAGCAAAAAGCCAAGAGCTTGGCTTATATCATTTAGTATCCTCAGCATCATGTTTTATTGTCGCTATACGCCTTATTCAGGGTGTTAACCTAGAGGATTTACAACAAGAAATTAGACGACAACAAGAGGAATTTTCTATTCATGCAAGTACCCTTTCGATTGACTTTTTAGCCGAAATGGGGAGATGGATGAATATCCTCCGTTCTCCACATCATCCTGTATATTGGGCTTGTCCCATCACAATACAGGATCAGCCTGCTATTAAAATCATGCATTATACTTTGCGTTTACAAATGTCCTTTTTATTAGCGGATGAAATACAAGGGAAAGCGATTCTGGTGGAATTAAAGAAGCTAAGTAAGGACACTTATACATTACCAATCACCACGGTCTATTATTTTTATCGGGCCATGTGGCAATTTCACTTTCTGCTTAGTCAAAATTGTCAGGTACAGGAGCAGAGGTTATTTTTAACGGATATACGTCAAAGCCTCAAGAAATTTAAGAAATGGGCTGTTTATTCTTCAGAAAATTATGAGCATCTCTATGCTTTATTAATGGCAGAGAATTACCGTTTACACAATAACGACAGTGAGGCAGAACTCTATTATGACCGAGCAATACGATTAGCAAGTATGAATGGTTTTGTACAGGATACAGCCTTAGCATATGAACGAGCTGCAAACTATTATCTCGCAAAACAGCAAAAGAAAACGGCAAGGCATTATATATTGAATGGTATTCAAAGTATTGAAACGTGGGGAGCAGAAACAGTTGCTAGCAGATGGGCAAGAGAATATCAAGTGCATCGCAAACTGGAGAATCACAGTAGAGAATCACTCACGTTTGATATGATGACGGTTTTTGAGACGACTCAATCATTTGCAACAGCTATTCGTATGGAAGATTTACTGCATAAAATATTGTTTTCACTGTTAAAGCATGTGGGGGCAGATAGTGGCTATTTCATTCATAAACAGCAGCAGGAATTATTGGTGTTAGCAAAGGCGGAAGCTGCGGAAAAAACATTTACGATGTATGATCAACAAAGTATGGAGAATTTTAATGCGAATATGCAATCGATAATACGCTATGTTCTTAATAGTAAAGAGCATGTGATTATCGACAATACACAAATAACACAGCATCCTCTTTTCTCCTATTCGACGGCTAAATCTATTCTTTGCCTACCGATTATCCATCAAAATGAAATTATTTCGATATTGTATTTTGAGAATACTTTAATGACGAATGCCTTCCATCCATCTCATGTTCAGCTATTGAAAGTAATTGCGGCTCAAATTGCCGTTTCTTTTGAAAATGCGAAAATATATGGAGATTTAGAAAAACGTGTTCAGTTGCGTACTAGGGAGCTAGATGAGACGAATCGGCATTTGATAAAAATGAATGAACGTTTAGAAAAAAATGAACTGGAACGTAAAAAACTCTTGCATAGTATTTCCCATGAATTACGCTCCCCGTTAACCTCTACATTAGGGTATATAGAACTTATGCTAGAGGGCGTGATTGATGACGCAGTAGCCAGAAAGAAATATTTAATACGAAGTAAAGAAAGGCTATTATCATTAAATAACTTAATTCAAGATTTGTTTGATTTAGCAAATCTAGAAGCTGGTAGAGCAGAATTTTCTTTTACAGAGGTAAAGGCAAAGGAATTATTTTTACAAATGGCAACCCGTTATGAGGATGAAGTAAAACAATCAGGATTAGCATTCAGTGCTCACTTTTACGGTCATGAAGAAGCTCAGCTACTGATTGATAAAACGCGAATCAATCAAGTGATTGAAAATATCATGACCAATGCAATGAAATATACATCAAATGGTGGTATTCAATTGTCCTTCCATGTAGAGGACAAGCACTTGTTTTGTTCGATTGCAGATAGTGGCATTGGTATTGCTGAGAGTGATCTTCCCTTTATTTTTGATAGCTATTATCGAGCAACTAACACTCATGAAGCACATTCGCATGGCATTGGCTTAGCTATCTGTAAACAAATTGTTCGCCAGCATAATGGTGAGATTTTTGTTGAAAGTCTTGAAAATGAAGGAAGCATATTTAGCTTTACATTACCACTAGTTAAGGTATTGGTAAAAAATTAAAAAGGGGTGGTGAGTGTTTTCTTACTTCTCACCACTCTCTTTTTTATAAACGAATTGGTAGCCAAAGCCTCTCACTGTTTGAATCCATTTCGGCTTTGAGGGGATATCTTCAATTTTACGACGAAGCGTACTAATATGGACAGATACGGTTTTCAAATCAGTGACACCGTCATAGCCCCACACATGATCAATGAGTTGATCGACACTAATCACTTGATTCGCATGCTCAATTAGAAAAAAAAGGAGTAGCTTCTCCTTCGTAAATAAATTTAAAAGCTGTCCATCCTTATAAACATTTTTCTCATCTAAATGTATGGACAGATTATCTATATGTACAATATTACTTTTCTTTGTTGGGTTTCTTCTTTTTAAATTTGCTTGGATACGGGCCAATAATTCTTTTGGAATAAATGGCTTTGTCATATAATCATCTGCCCCCACCTCAAAGCCCTCAAGTTTCTGTTCAATTAGATGATTGACGGTCACAAAAATGATAATGACATCCGATACATCACGGATTCTTTTGGCTAACTCGAAGCCTGTACCATCTGGTAAATTAACATCTAACAAGATTAAATCTGGTTGTTGCGTGACAGCGAGATGCCAGCCACTGGATAGAGATGATGCCTTTAATACATTATAGTTAGCATTAGCTAGCGTGAGCGATAAAACCTCCATAATATCTATATCATCTTCCACTATTAAAATTTTCTCGTTCGACATATCTATTAATCACCTTCCTATTTCAAATATACCAACTTTTGTCTAGGTTGGGAATTAGAAGACTTAGGACTCGAATGATTTTAGAATCCCTCATAACCTTAGTCAAAATAATCATGCAAGTTTACTAAAAAAAATAAAGACTTCTATTTCCCATGAGAAAATGAAGTCTCTAAAAAATTAATCTAGGTGTGCGATAGCATGGAGTAGATCGTCACGGATGGCCTCCCAAAATTGCTGTTGAACACTATCACTGTACGTATAAAGCTCTTTATGTTGAACATGCTCATAGATGGCAGCAATCGTTTCTTGATGAAAAGAGAGACGATGGTTTAATAGCTCTCGTTCTTCTTCAATACAAAATAGTTTATAAATATCGGATAAGCGTTCAAACTTTGCTAATTTCTGTGTCATCACTTCATATTGTGTTTGATGAAAACGTCCTACGGCAGAAGTCATTGAGATTTTTGCCCGATGCTCTGCTTGTAATGTCCGATACTCCTCTTGACGGATGGCCACACGATACCAAAATTCATAACGATTAGGTAATTCTTTTAGTTCATAGGTAAGTAATGATTTTAAAATTGAATGCACTTGTTCATATGTATCGATGATCTTCGCTGGTTCTTTAAAAATGCCAAACATACTACCACCCCCATGTAGTTTAATACTACGAGTGAAGATTAAAATCCTTTAAAATAATCATAATATTCAAAAACGAGAACCTGCTAATTATTGAAACCCTGACTCCGTAGTTACGTAAAGATTTACAGGGGGTGAGTGAATGTATGAGTATAAATTTGTACAAACACATTTAGGTAGCTTTTTTCAGGAATCTACCTATCGGAAAACAATCGAAGAATACGCGAAGCAAGGTTGGCGTTTAGTGCAAGTATTGCCGATTGCTTATAATGGTCATGGGAAACCAACAGACTATGAAATCATTTTTGAGAGATTATTATCATGACTATCAATGAACGCTAGATTCTTGCCATAAATGGTGGGAGTTTAGCGTTTTCTTATTTTAATACAAAATTTGCTGTTTTTATTAACAAAAATAGTGTATTCAGAAAAATATAGAAATAGCATTTACAAAACAAAAATATATGTGTTAACTTAAATATTGTTAATGGTTAACTTAAAAGAGGGAGGTTAACAATGCAACATTTTTGGGTTGTCGGTACAGATACGGATGTTGGGAAAACAATTGTCACCACCATGTTGATGTGTCATTTACAAAAACAAGGCTTGAAAGTTTCACCATACAAGCCTGTGCAAACAGGAGAGGTATACGAAAACGGTCGTGGCTATTATCATGATACAGCCATGTATGAAAAGTATTCCTTACAAAAGCTTCAACAAGAGCATCTCAATAGCTATTCATTTAGAGAAGCTGCATCGCCACATTTTGCTGCGCAACTGGAGGGGCAGCAAATTGATGTCAATGAGCTATTATTGCGGATTCAATTATTACAAGCGTCCTATGATGTTGTGATATGTGAAGGAGCGGGTGGGCTTTTTGTTCCTTTTACTGCTCCCCATGGGATGACGCTGCTTGATGTCATCGTCAGTAGCAAGCTGCCAGTAGTGCTTGTTACAAGGACATCCCTAGGGACGATCAATCACACATTATTAACAATAGAGGCATTGCGCTCTCGTGAAGTTGACGTTCTTGGCATAGTGTTTAATGGGAACACAGGTAGCAGTATGGAGCAAGATAATATACAAACGATTTTACAGTACCATCCCTTGCCCTATGCGATTATTCCAAAGCTACAAAATTTGTCACAGCTAAAGGATTATGCCATGACGCACACAACACTGTTTGAAAGGCTTTTTAACTATGAAACAAGCATTAACTGATTTACAGCTAAGAGATTTACGTCATGTTTGGCATCCATGCTCACAAATGAAGGACTATGAGGCATTTCCACCCATCGTCATAAAAAAGGGGCAAGGCGTGTGGCTTTATGACGAACATGATCAGCGTTATTTGGATGCTGTATCTTCTTGGTGGGTTAATTTATTTGGACATGCCAATCCGCGTATTAGCAAAGCTTTAAGTGAGCAAGCATTTACATTAGAGCATACGATCTTTGCTAATTTTACACATGAACCAGCCATACAATTGGCTGAAAAATTAACCACATTAGCACCACAGGGATTACATAAAGTCTTTTTTGCCGATAATGGCTCATCTGCTATTGAAGTTGCACTGAAAATGAGCTTTCAATACCATATGCAGACGGGGAAACCAGCAAAAAAGCGCTTTCTCGCCTTGACGGATGCCTATCATGGAGAAACTATTGGTGCTTTATCCATAGGAGGGGTAGGGCTTTACAATGAAGTTTACCAGCCACTGTTATTAGATACTGTTCGTGCTAAAGGGCCAGATTGCTTCCGCTGTCCATTTCAGGAAGATCCAGCAAGCTGTAATGCACCATGTAGTCAATTTGTTGAGGAACAACTTCAAGCGCATCATGAGGAAATCACAGCAGTTATTATTGAACCATTAATTCAGGCTGCAGCAGGTATGAAAATGTACCCACCTGTCTATTTACAGCGCTTACGGGCGTTGTGCTCACATTATGATGTGCACTTCATTGCAGATGAAATTGCTGTAGGTTTTGGTCGGACCGGTACATTATTTGCCTGTCAACAAGCGGACATCATGCCAGATTTTATGTGTTTATCAAAGGGGCTAACAGGTGGTTATTTACCTTTATCAGTTGTCTTAACGACGGAGCAAATCTATGACGCTTTTTATGATGATTACGGAACAATGAAGGCTTTTTTACATTCGCATAGCTATTCAGGCAATACATTGGCCTGTCGTGTGGCACTGGAAGTATTAACGATGTTTCAAGAGGAACAAGTGATGGAGATGATTCAGCACAAGGGACAATACATGCGAGCGTTAGCCATGGAAGCTTTTTGTGATATGCCTTATGTGGGTGAATACCGACAAGTTGGTTTAGTGGGAGCAATTGAACTAGTAAAGGACCGGCGGACAAAGGAAGCGTTCGCCAGTGAGGAGCGTATCGGCTATCAAATTTATCAACGGGCTTTAACGAAAGGCTTACTCATCAGACCGCTCGGCAATGTTCTGTATTTTATGCCACCTTATATTATTTCTGAAGAGGAAATGTCATTTATGATTCATACAACGAAAGAGACAATCGAACAATTTTTCCAGGACAGGAGGGCTAAGGGTGGGTAAGCGACAACAAACATTAGCGCTAGTCATGATTGCCATGTTTGCTGCTCTAACAGCAATCGGAGCTTTTGTTAAAATTCCATTGCCTGTCGTACCGTTTACATTACAGATTGTTTTTGTATTTTTAGCAGGCTGTTTATTGGGTAGTCGGAATGGTTTTTATAGTCAACTTGTCTATGTCAGCGTGGGCTTAGTAGGCTTACCTGTTTTTACACAGGGTGGTGGTATCACATATGTCTTACAGCCAACTTTTGGTTATCTGATTGGCTTTGCCCTAGCCGCCTATGTGATTGGGTTCATTATTGAAAGGATTGAGACGCCGACGAAAAAGCATTTTATTGCAGCAACCATTATTGGGCTGGTTATTATTTATGCTGTGGCTGTTCCTTATTTGTATGTAGCATTGAATTTCTGGTTAGACATGAAGTCAAGCTGGTCACATGTGTTTGTTGTCGGCTTTTTAAGTAGTATTGTCGCTGATTTTTGCTTAGCTATTACATCAGCGCTATTAGCTGAGCGCTTGTATAAAGTATTTCAGTCAGCAAGAAATGTGAAATTTTCACACGTAGAGGGGGAGAATGTAATATGAATTATTACCAATTAGCACAAGAAGTTATTGCTGGAAAGATCATTAGCAATGAAGAGGCACTTGCCATATTAAATAGTGAGGATGATGCGCTATTACAGCTTATGGATGGTGCTTTTACGATTCGTCGTCATTATTATGGTAAAAAAGTTAAATTGAATATGATTATGAACGCCAAAAGCGGATATTGCCCCGAGGATTGTGGCTATTGCTCCCAGTCCTCTAAATCAACGGCTCCTATTGAGAAATATCCATTTATTACAAAAGAGGAAATTTTAGCAGGTGCAAAACGAGCGTTTGACAATAAGATTGGGACGTATTGTATTGTAGCCAGTGGTCGTGGGCCAACACGTAAGGATGTCAATGTCGTGAGTGAGGCGGTTGCTGAAATAAAAGAAAAGTATGGCTTGAAGGTTTGTGCCTGTCTTGGCTTACTAAAAGAAGAACAGGCACAGCAACTAAAGGAAGCGGGGGTGGATCGCTACAATCATAATTTAAATACATCGGAACGTCATCATTCCTTCATCACGACCTCACATACATATGAGGATCGTGTCAATACGGTAGAGATTGTGAAAAAGCATGGAATTTCACCTTGCTCGGGTGCCATTATTGGGATGAAGGAAACAAAAGAGGATGTCGTCAATATTGCACGCGCCCTCCATCAATTGGACGCTGATTCTATTCCTGTAAACTTTTTAAATGCAATTGATGGCACAAAGCTAGAAGGGACAAAGGATTTAAATCCCCGTTATTGTTTAAAGGTTTTAGCTTTATTCCGCTACATCAATCCGACAAAGGAAATCCGTATTTCGGGTGGTCGTGAAATCAATTTAGGCTCACTTCAGCCACTTGGTCTCTATGCAGCTAATAGTATTTTTGTTGGAGATTATTTAACAACAGCAGGACAGGAAGCGAATAGCGATTATCGCATGCTGGAGGATTTGGGCTTCGAAATTGAATTAACACATAAACAAGAAGAAGTATTTTGTTAAACTTATGACATGTAAATCTACTACTACAGCAAAAACCGTACTTTTGTACGGTTTTTTGGCTATAGATGAAAAGAGACGGATAGACCTGACTTCACTGGCAGTGGATATACCTATAAAATCAAGGTTTTCACAAATTGTTCAATGAAAGCGTTTTGAAATTGAACAGTTTGTGAAGACCTTCACATAAAGCTTTCTTTTTGAAAAAATCAGCGTAAAATAAGAATCAAGTAAGGAATTGTTATAAAACAGTTGATAAGTCGTATCACAAATTTTGGTGGTTGTTATATTACAAAAATAATGAGTGAAGGGAGCTTTTCACATGTGGGTTATTACAGTTTTTGATAAAAAGGACGTTCGAATTTTTGAGTACGCGAGCAAAAATGAGGCAACAGAAGCTTTAGCAAAATTCAAGAAAAATGCCGTTTTAACGTATACAAAATAAGTTGCTGATAAAGCAGCCCTCTACCGACAGAGGGCTGTTTTTTAATGTATAACAATGGAAACAGCACTATACATTAATAATAGTGCCATGATCATGTTAAATGGTTTTCGGTATTGCTGTAGTGCTTTTTGAAAAACGGAGCCACATAATGCCCAACTAAATGTACTGATTACCCCTACTAGCGCTAAAAAGAACGAGAAGAGTAGATAGCTTATGTAGGATGAGTAGTAGGGTAGGATGTAAGTTGCGACAACAGTAAGACCAAATAAAATACCTTTTGGGTTAATAAATTGAACGAACGCTCCTAAAAAAAATAGGTTTCGTTTTTCTTCTTCGTTGTCGTGATCCTCTAATTCTTTGCTTGTTAAAATTTTATAAGCCAGGTACAACATATAGCCTACACCAAATATGGTTAGGGGTAATTCAATGGCAGGTAAAATGTTTAACATGATCGTGTTAAAAAAGCTACTAAGACCAATAATGATGAAAAAACCAATCCCTACACCTAAACAGAATGGAATCGTTTTCGCTAAGCCATATTGTTTAGCAAAAACCATCGCCATAAAATTATTAGGGCCAGGTGTAAAGCTTGTAATGATGATAAATAATAAAAAGGAAAATACAGGCAAAAAAATCCCTTCTTTCAAGTTGTATGATATAATGCACGAAATAGACTGTATAACGTCGGTCTTTTTATTATACAAAACGTACGTTATATTGTACATGCAAGGAGGGCTTTTGGATGGAAGAAATTCATCTCGTCTTTGCGAGAAATTTAAAGGCAATTCGAGAAAGGGAGAAATTAAGCTTAGAGAAAGTTTCTCAGCTTAGTGGCGTGAGTAAAACGATGATTGGTCAAATTGAGAGGGGAGAATCCAGTCCAACTTTGACTACAATTTGGAAAATTGCAAATGGATTAAAGGTTTCGTTTACAGAGCTTATTCATCCTCCCCAACCTGAGACGGAGGTTATTCGCGGTAAAGAAATTCAAGTATTGAAGGAAGATCATGGCCGATATATGGTTTATCCTCATTTCCCCTATCAAAAGGATAGTCGTTTTGAAATATATACAATTGAAATCAAAGAAAATGGAACGTTAGATGCTGAGGCTCATCGAGAAGGAACGGAGGAATATATAACCGTTTTTGATGGGGAATTAATCATCCATATACAGGGTCAGGATTATCGATTAACAAGTGGTGATGCCATACGATTTAAGGCTGACCGTCCACACACATACAGCAATCCAGGTAGTACAGTAACAAGACTTAGTATGACTATTTACTATCCACATTAAAAAACGTATAAACGCTGTGAAAAGCGTTTATACGTTTTCGTTTTATAAAATACTAGCTAAACGTTTAATTCCCTCACGGATGACTTCAGGTGTTGCATTTGTATAGTTAAGACGCATTGTATTCACATTCGTTTTTGATGTGTAGAATGGATCGCCAGGCACGAAGGCTACCTTTTGTTCCATCGCTTTATTGAATACATCAAGGGCCGGTGTACCGTCCTTCATTGTTGCCCAAATGAACATGCCACCCTCAGGTCGAGTATATTCAACATGGGCAGGGAAAAACTCCTGCATAGCATCAAGCATCGCATCCGACTGATTTTTATATAAAGCAATAATTTTCTTTACATGTTCGGTATAATCATTACTTGCTAAGTAATCGTAGATAACATATTGTGAAAAAATATTAGTATGAAGATCAGACGCTTGCTTCGCTGTTTCAATATGCTGCAATAGCTCTTTGTTTTTTGTGATAATAAAGCCAAGACGCATGCCTGGTGTGACCGTTTTAGAGAAAGAACCTAGTAAAATACTATTTTCTAATTTTCCAGCACCGATATATGGAAGTGGCTCCCCTTGGAAACGTAGCTCCCCGTATGGATCATCCTCAATTAAAGCAACATCATATTTTGCCACTATTTCGCAAATTTGCTCACGCTTTTCTTTCGAATATGTGAGTCCTGTTGGGTTTTGGAAGTTCGGCACCGTATAAATGAATTTTACATTTGGTTGTTGTAGAGCACGCTCTAACTCTTCTAAGTTAAGACCATCATTTTCTAGCGTAACACCATGGAAAGTTGGCTCTGTTAAAGTAAAGGCTTGAATAGCCCCTAGGTAACCTGGCTCTTCGATGATAATGCCATCGCCTTTATTGATAAGTACTTTACCAATTAGTTCAAGCGCTTGCTGTGAACCTGTAGTAATAAAGACATCGTCAGCATGTACATCAAGTCCATGGACACGTTGATATTTCGCGGCAATATATTCACGCAATGGTGCATAACCCTGTGTGGATGAATATTGGAATAATCGGCTGCCATTTACTGTAATAGCATGGTCTACGGATGCTCTCAATGCATCAATCGGGAAAGAAATCGGGTTTGGAAGCCCGCCTGCAAAGGAAATAACGTCCTCGGCATCTGTCACTTTTAAAATATTTCGAATAAATGAGGATGGTGTTTTTAAGATTCTTTCAGAATATTGCATAATTATCGGTCCTTTTTTTCTGATTTTTTAAAAATTATATCATTGTCATCGTGTGCATACAATATTATCATTGTATGCAAGACAATTAAACTATTGTATGCAAATTAAGAGAAAGAAGGGCCTAGTGAATGCCTATTAATTCATTTGACGAGTATCCAATGAGTTGGAAGCCGGATATTAGCAATATTTCTGCTCCGTTATATATAGCCATCGCACATCAGCTAGAACAAGATATTAAGGATGGAAAGCTAGTACCAGGAACAAAATTGCCACCCCAGCGTGAATTAGCTGATTTTTTAGATGTGAATTTGAGTACGATTACAAGAGCCTTTAAGCTTTGTGGCCAAAAAGGATTAATTTATGCCTCAATTGGCAGCGGTACATTCGTTTCAACAGATGCGGCTAGCAATAAAATGTTACTGCCAACCAACCATGCCACACCTATCATTGAAATGGGCTCTGTTTTACCAGATAATTTTGTTAATGATGATATTACACGCTTTATGAAGAAAATGATAAACGAACCTAGTTTTAGCATGCTATTTCAATATGGACGACCTGAGGGCAATGCATGGCAAAACGAAGCCGTGATGAAGCTACTCGAACTAGTAAATTTTCAAACAGACCAGCCTATTCTTCTAGGAGCAGGCGGACAAAATGCCATTGTGGGAACCCTTGCAGCTTTATTTCAGCCAGGCGACCGCATTGGTACAGATCCAATTACCTATGCAGGCATTAAAACAGCTGCAAATATGCTTGGTATCCAGCTTGTGGCTATCCAACAATGTCAGGGTGAAATGACAAAAGAAGGATTACTATATGCTTGTAAAAATGAACATATCAAAGGAATCTATGTGATCCCTGATTTTCATAACCCAACGACTCATACGATGTCAGTAGAAACAAGAAAAATGATTGCAGACGTGGCAAGACAGAAGGATTTGCTTGTAATCGAGGATGCTATCTATAGCTTTCTCAAGGAGCAACCGCTTGCTCCGATTGCTTCTTATGCACCCGATAAGGTTATTTACATTGCTAGCCTATCTAAAACACTATCACCTGGTTTACGATTATCCTTCCTTGTGACACCGCCTGCGCTACGTAAAAAAATAATGGAAACGCTCTATAATATCAACATTTCCGTTTCTCCTATCATGCTGGAGCTTGCAGCACGATTAATCCATGAAGGTGTTGCCCAAACGATATTAGAAAAACACCGAGCATATGCCAAGCAGCAAAATGCGCTTGTCGATCAGTATTTAGGGGATTATCACATATTAGGGGATGAGGAATGTATTTTTAGGTGGCTCCAATTGCCTGACAAATTTACGGGTGTTCAATTTGAATTGTTAGCTTCGAAAGCTGGTGTACAAGTCTATGCAGCGGAACGCTTTGCCGTAGGGAATACAAAGCCTGTCAATGCCGTTCGTTTAGCCATTGCAGCACCAGAATCTCAACTTGAGCAAGCGTTAATTATTTTAAAGGACCTCCTCGAAAGTAATGGTGATTATGCATTTGTTGATTAGAGGTTATGGGGCGTATAATAAGGCTAAGAAAGAAACGAGGTGATGAGCATGGCACATAAAGGGCGTGTTATTTTGCATGTGGATATGAACAGTTTCTATGCTTCTGTGGAGCAAGCACATGACCCAAGTTTAAAGGGGAAGCCTATCGCAATTGCAGGGAACCCAAAGGAACGGCGTGGCATTTTAGTAACTTGTTCATATGAAGCAAGAGCGCTAGGCATTTATACAACTATGACTGTTCATGAAGCGAAGCGTAAATGTCCTGAGCTATTGTTATTACCTCCAGATTTTCAAAAGTATCGTCATGCATCTAAAGAAATGTTCACCATTCTTCGAAGCTATACACCATTAGTAGAGCCTGTTTCGATTGATGAGGGCTACTTGGATGTGACTGAGCTAAGCAAGGAACGGCATGCCTTAAGTATTGCCCAGGAAATACAAGCGCGCATTTTAGCTGAGCTGGATTTACCTTGTTCCATCGGTATTGCACCGAATAAATTTTTAGCGAAAACAGCCTCTGATATGAAGAAACCAATGGGGATTACCGTACTACGAATACGGGATATTGAACAGCAATTATGGCATCGTGAGGTTGTCAACATGCATGGGATTGGAGCAAGTACTGCTAAAAAATTAAATGCACAAGGCATCTTTACAATAGGTGATTTAGCTAAGACAGAAGAATTTAAAATGAAGCAAATTTTAGGGAAGAATGGGGTACGGCTTCGAGCAAGGGCCAATGGGGTGGATCAGCGCATGGTCGATCCTGAGGCAATCTTTGATACGAAAAGCGTTGGGAATTCAACAACATTACCAGAAGATGTAACAGATGTTCGTACACTTCATAAAACAATCGAAGGTCTATGTAAAAAAGTGGTGGAGCGTCTTGATGCCAAGCGCTTAGCAGGTTCAACTGTGAGCATTCAAATTCGGGATGCTGATTGGCATAATCATACACGTTCGAAAACAATGTCCAATGTCCTGTATCGTTATGAAGAAATTTACGATATTGCTTGTACTTTATTTGATAAGCATTGGGATGAATCTCCTGTAAGATTACTTGGTGTAACGGTTTCCAATGTGGTGGATCGTAAAGATTATTCACAGCAATTATCGATATTTGATTTTCAGGAGCATGCGAAAGATGAACCGATTCTCAAGCTTGTCGATGAAATTGAGGGACGGTTTGGCAAGGGGATTATAAAACGTGGTGTAGATTTAGGGAAACGTTCCTCCTATCAATCACAAACAAGCTTTAGTAAAGATTTTTTAGATGACCATGAATGAGAAAGAATGAAAGTAGGTGTATCTATGCAATACAAGGAGTATGGGGATGCTAACAATCCTTTCATGATGTTTATTCATGGAGGGGGCGTTGGAGGGTGGATGTGGGATCAGCAAGTTCGCCATTTTTCCCATTATCACTGTGTTATACCTGAGCTAATGACACACAATCCATTTTCCATTGAACAAAGTGCGAAAGAGCTTCTTCTGCTTATTGAGAAAAAAGCCAATGGGAAGCCTGTTATAGTAATTGGTTTCTCTTTAGGAGCGCAAATCGCTATTCAAATGCTAAGTCTACAGCCTAGTTTAATCGATTTTACGATCATCAATAGTGCGCTCGTGATACCCTCTCCTACTGTGGAAAGGATGCTTCAACCTTTTATTCGGCTGTCATTTCCACTTATAAAAAATAAAACATTTGCGAAACTTCAAGCAAAAGCCCTGTACATTCAAGAAGACTATTTTGAGCGTTACTATCAAGAGAGTGCCACGATGAAAGTAGATACATTGATTCAAATTTTGCGAGAAAATATGTCGTTTTCCATCCCAGCTGACTTTAACAAAGCTCAAGGAAAGATCCTAATAACTGTGGGAGAAAAAGAGAAAAGCAACATGAGAAAATCCGCTAAAGCACTTGTGCAAAGTCATCCAAATAGCAAGGGTGTGTTATTGAAGAACATCGGTCACGGCGTCTCATTAGCCCAGCCTGCATTTTTTAATCGCTTTGTAGAGAATTGGATTAAGGATGGTCAATTACCTGAAGGGACAGTTATTCGGTAGGGGAACCCCATTACGAATCGTCATCCATAATGGAGTTGATGTATGGATCATTGAAAATAGTGAGGATATAAGTGTTTATGCTGCAATATCCATTCCTTCATCTCTATCATCATTTCTTCGTAGCTAGGGACAATAAATGAAAAGTCATTTCTTGTATTTATTAATGTTTTATTGATTTGAACAACGTGATGAGGAAGAATTTTTATACTGTTGTTCAGGAAGTGCTTATTAAATAGATGCAGTAGATCGTGTTTAGAAATATTTGTCGTATTGACGAGATGATAGAGTCCTGTTAAATCTTGTTGTGCAGCACGTTCAATGGCTTTAGCCAAAGTAAGTGTTGTCACTCCCGTCCAAATAGCACCCGAATAGCCATAGACGGGACTTTTTTGTTGCATAAACCAATTGAAGAGTCCGATGCCATCCTTTTTCAAATCAGGACCAATTATGGAATTACGAAATGTTATGTGCTTGTCGTTATTCACTTCCCCTATACCTTTGGTGCGGTCATAAAAGGTTTCCCCGTCTAGTACACTATTTTCATAGTAGGGAGCACTTTTGCCTGAAAATACGCAGTCGGTACTTAGATGAATAAGCTTTGTGTGACGATTTTCAAGGAGAGATACAATGGCATGCGGTAAATAGCTATTCAGTAAAACACTTTGGGCAGGATGAGCCTCACAAGCATTGTTTAAAACACCAATACAATTAATGACGACATCTACCTCATTGTCTAGTAGTAGCGACCTTAAAAAATGGGAGTCTGTCACATCACCTGTTCTATTATTGCCATAGGGAAAAGGGGTTCGAGAGTATGTTGTTACATCATGCCCTTGTTCACATAAATAGATGGCAATGGTATGACCAGCCATGCCTGTAGCACCGAGCACTAAAAATTTCATGGTTTTCCTCCTGTCCAATGAAGGAGCTCTTCTTGTATAAGAGGCAATGTTAATAGCTTTACTTTAATGTCAGCCACACTTAATTGTTGGGTATTGTTCGAGTTATATTCATCCGTTAATGTAATTTTTGGAGAGCCCTCATCGAGGTATTTTCCATAATTTAAATCCCGATTATCCGCGGGGATTCGATAGAAATGGCCCATATCAATAGCTTTTGCTGCTTCCTCCTTCGTACATAATACTTCATACATTTTTTCTCCGTGCCGTGTTCCGATAATTTGCATGGCGTTGTTTGCTTGAAAGATCTCAAGTAAAGCCTGTGCTAAATTTGCTATTGTGGCAGCAGGTGATTTTTGAACCATAATATCCCCGTTTTGAGCATGTGAGAATGCGTACAATACCAATTCTACCGCTTCCTCAAGGCTCATCATAAAACGTGTCATATGAGGGTCCGTAATCGTTAAAGGTTTCCCAGCCTTTATTTGTTCAATGAATAATGGGATAACCGAGCCTCGTGAAGCCATGACATTACCGTATCGAGTGCCACAAATTAGGGTATGGTGAGGGTCAACCATTCGTGACTTTGCAATAAACGTTTTTTCCATCATTGCCTTGGATATACCCATCGCATTGACAGGGTACGCGGCCTTATCTGTCGACAGGCAAATGATTTTCTTGACGCCAGCTTGAATGGCGGCTGTTAGTACGTGATCTGTTCCTAAAATATTGGTTTTCACAGCTTCTAAGGGAAAAAATTCGCAGGAGGGAACTTGCTTGAGAGCGGCGGCATGAAATACATAGTCAACATTATACATCGCATTGTGAATGCTTTGAATATCGCGGACATCCCCGATATAAAATTTAATTTTTGTATGCTGATAGTGTTTTCGCATATCATCTTGCTTTTTTTCATCCCTTGAAAAAATCCGAATTTCCTTGATATCCGTATTTAAGAATCGCTTTAATACGGCGTTCCCGAAAGAGCCCGTGCCTCCAGTAATCAATAATATTTTATCTGTAAACATTGTATAGTTCGTTACACCTCCTGCATGCTATTATTTCAATCCTCTTTGATGTAGGTCACATTCTGAGTTCTCCCTAGGGTAGTTGTACCAATAAGCAAATTCGTTAGTATATTTACTTGTCGGATTTTTATCCATCAGGGCGCAATTAAAATCCCAATCTCCTGCAATATCTTTGCGTATCGTAAATTTCGCATCTCCAATTAAACTTCTCCTGATAATCTTAAATTGCCCAGGCAAGGAATAGCGGTTGGATTCATCTTTAATAAAAGCAAAGCCATTTTTAATAATCATGTTGTAATAGTAAATATCAAATGTGCCATCCACTTGTGCTAGTACATTGCGAATAGCAGGTAAATAGTGGTCATCACTATCGATGATGGCTATATAATCTCCTGTTGCTTCTGCAATGCAGCGATTGTAGGCAACACTCGCACCTAAATTCGTTGGGTGAACGATGATTTTTAAAGCTGCACAGTTTTTCTGATAATCCTGTAAAATGGCTAGCGTATTGTCTGTAGAGCCATCATCTACCACAATAATTTCATAGGCATATTCTTTAGGAATACTATCAAGCATCGTTACGATCCATTCTTCGCTATTAAATGCAGGTGATAAAAAACTAATCTTCATCTGATCCCTCCATTCTATGTTCATTAGTAGAGTTGTTCCATGTGACTGAGTAGATCCTTTAATACAATATGCGTAGACGTAGTGCTACTGTAGGCAATTGCTTATTTTAGGATGTTTTTAAGAGAGTGTTTTTAGATAGAATTTTTATGTTTACTAGAGATATGGCATAAGAAAGACGAAAATTTACTAACATAAGCACATTTAGCAAGAGAGGTCATAAACTAGCGAGAGCGCTTTTTTTAGAAAGAGGGATACGATGACAAAAAGAATAGCATTTATTTGTAGCGTGGAATCTTACAAACTTTCGGATGCCCATATTTTCAAAGATTTGTGTCTAGTGCCTATTTTATTGGGGGAACATTTAGGCTATGAGGTCACTATTGTCACGACAGAAATGAATGAAGCTCTACTTCAACAAGTCTTTCCCACTGTAAAATTTGAGTCTGTACCATTTGAAGATGATTATGTGGTGAATATGAATGCTTATTTAGCCCAGCATGCAAGGGACATCGACATTGCCTTTGCTATTGGACCCTATCCATCCTATTTAGCTATTTTGAAAACCTATAAGCATTTTAATCCAAATGGCAAAATTTATATGAAATTAGATGTTAATCGATTTTGGCTAAATCGATTAAAAACCTATCCCTATTTTTTAGAGTTGTTGCAGCTTTGTGATCTCCTTACCTCTGAATGCATATCTATTCAAACAGCAATCAAAGACTTTTCACAATTGGATGTGAAACATATACCCAATGGTTTTTATGAACATTTCCCCACAGAGCCAGTGCCGTTTCACGAGAAAGAAAATAGAATTCTAACAGTTGGGCGATTGGATGCACCAGAAAAGCAAACAATTTTGACAGTTAAGGCATTTTTAGCAGCACAACTGCCAGATTGGGAGCTTCGTTTAGTAGGGCCGATGTCAGTCTCATTTCAAGAAGAGCTGAGACTATTACTAGATAGTCATCCGCTTGCCGCTCAAGTAACGATGGTAGGACCTGTTGTTGATAAGGTTCAGCTAGAAGAGGAGTATCGTAAGGCTAAAATTTTTTGCTTAACGTCTTTAGTCGAATGCTATGCCCATGTCTTTGCGGAGGCAGCTAAAAATGGTTGCTATATCGTGACAACAGATGTGGATGGTGCTGCTGATATTACACAACAACAGCGTTTTGGTACAATCCATCCTACACATGATTGGGAGGCGATAGGTCGGACATTGCAACAAGTTGCAGCACAGGAATCATTATTGGCAGATACTTGTGTCCAGCTTCAAGCATTTGCCCGCAAGGAATTAAATTGGAGGCAGATCGTCAAGAAGGTTGCCAATTATTTAGGTGAATAAAAGTGAATCTTTTCTGGATTGAGAGGAGTATTCTTTTCTTTATACCAGTATTTCCTATATAATAAAAACTAGTTTTATAAAGCTAGACAATCATGGGTAGACACAAGGGGAGACTAGAATGGAAATACTACAAGCAACAATGGATGAACTAGAGGACTTAGCAAAACTGTTTGATGAATATCGTCAATTTTATGGAATTGAGTCAGATATAAGCAGTGCCAAGGCATTTTTACAATTACGATTGGCCTTGAAAGAATCCGTCATTTTTATCGCGCTGATGGATGACAAGATAATTGGATTTACACAATTATATCCAACATTTTCGTCCATTGCTTTACAGCGAGCCTATATTTTAAATGATATTTATGTAACAGAAGATGCTAGAGGCCTAGGGGTGGGCAAGGCATTGATGGAAAAGGTATTTCATTATTGCGAGCAACAGTATGCTCGCTATGTCACGTTACAAACGGCGGCTGATAATGTAAATGCACGTAAGCTTTATGAAAAGCTACAAATGAAGCAAGATGAATATTGTAATTATGTTAAATATTTTATGTAAGCCGAAGTGGTGAATCTCATCGTTGGATGAAAATGCTTCTTTCAGATCATAATTATCCCCTAGATCGTTTTGATCTAGGGGATATTTTTAATTCTAACTATTTTATTTCAAGCGTATAGGGTTGTGTGCTAGCTTTGCCATCAAACTCACTTACTTCAATATAGTATTTGCCTGCATCAAGCTCCACCGTACCAACCTCGGCATCACCAACACCGTAAAGATCGAATGTTTTGACGGTTTTTCCGTTTGCATCTAACACTCGAATAACACCATCCAACGCTTTTTCTGTTTGGAGTGAGAAGAAGACTTCGCGTTTCTGGTCGTTATTCCATTCAAAATAGTCTTTATCACCAAATGGTATACCTGCATTTAAATATTGCGTTGCAACCCATTTCTCATCCTTTTTCACAAGAACAGATGGCTTGCTAGGTACACCATTTACTAATTTTGAATCCGCATCTTCATCCACATGCTTATGATCAAACAATGTTAATGTATAAGGCTGAATCGATACTTGGCCAAGCCCCATACTGTTGACTAGAATAAAATAGCCTCGATCCTTCTTTGCCTTAAACGATGTATTTACATCGTTTGTACCCATCATTCCAAGTAACATTTCAAGAATATTATCACCTAAGCCAAATGGAATTTCTGTCTCCATTTCTTTGGCATCAATCTTCATATTGCCGTTCGTATCTTCGATAATAGCTCCTGCAAATTTCAAGTCCTTTTGCAGTTCTTTAGGTAGCTGAGCCAATTGTTCATTAGTAAAAGGAACTGAAGAAAGAAGCAGACTCATGACTTCATCATTGCCTTGTTGCTTATAGTAGTAATAATCTACATCATCTTGATAAATCAGGTGGTCTCTATAAGTAGTACCTGGTTGAATTTTTAGCGCTTTTGCTTCCTCATGATTGTTTGGATTGTACTCTGCTGGAATATCGCCTATTTTCTTTGTTTTCAATGTATAAGGCTCAGCAGATCGTTCTCCAGCATTGACAACGGCTACCACGTATGTTTTGTCCTTTTTCAATGGTATGACCTTTGCATCGTCTTCGTTACCAGCTGAACCAAGTAGTAGTGCCAGTATACCAAGGTCATTAGTTAAGGAAGAAACGGGAATTAATTCTTTTGTTTCTTCATCATATTCAAACACTGTACCTGTCGGCATTTGGTTCATGCCTTTCAAAAAGCTGAAGCTATAAAGGGCGTCTTCCTTCGCTTTAAATAAGAAATAATCCTCATCATAATCTGTTTGGAAATAAGCTTTTTGATCGTCACCTATTTCAAAGCGGATTGCCTGCTTAATGATAGGGTCAACATTTTCTAGGTTGCCTGAAGCCGTAGGATTCAATAACATACTCATCAGGCTGTCAATTTCATTACGTTTTTTTATGTTGTTTTCTATAAGCGGTAATTGGCTCTCTGGAACATTTTCTTCGATCATGGCTTCATCTACAGGTAGACCATCCTCATCAGGTGGGAGGGAAACTACTTCACCTTTTAATGTGTAAGGGATCATTGATTCGCTGATCGTTTCTTCTTTTTCGATGCCGCCACTAAAGAACATCTCCATAGAAAACTCGCTATTACTTTCATTAGATACACTTAAAACGTACTCTTGATCTGGAACAGCGTCGATAATCATACGAACCGGTTCACCTTTTGCTGTACCATAAGCGGTCTGCATTGGATAGGCTTCTTCTTCACCTTCATCATTTTCAGCTTGATCGATTTCTTCTGGTGGCACAGGATTAAAGTCATCTTTTAGATAAAGCTCCATAGAGGCAGTGACACCTGGAATTCCCGATAGATCAAATTGTAACGTCGTCGGTTTTTTGACAGAGAACGTGAAGTAATCTTGATCTTGTTGTTGATCTTTTGACAGTAATGTATAGTTTTTACCTGCTGTACTATATGGGAACTTTTTAATAGGCTCCATCGTAGACTTGTCTATTGTATCAATTGGCAAGTCCTTCGTCGTTTGTGCTGTAAAAATGTAAGTAGATTTGCCTTTTAAACTATAGCTTCCATTATGATCTTTGACACCAATGACAAGCGTTCCCTTTTGATCTGCTTTAAATAGATAACCTTCTTTTTTTCCTACGCGAACATCATTGACATGGATAGGCTCTACATCACCAATCCCGCTATTTGGGTAGAAATATAAATCAAAGGCATAGTCGTATTTGTCAGCGCCTTTTAATGTTAATTGAGCATATTCATTTTCTTCTAAATCGACTTTATACCATTTCTTTTCGTCTTGCTGTTCAAAAGCACCCTGTTCTGTATTTAGCTTATTTTTAGCAAGGATCTTGGCGTTCTTAATACGATCTTCCTTTGTCTCTGAATAATGCTTAGGCAGTTTATTTAAATCAAATTGTAATGCTTTTACAGGATCAACTAATCCGTGACCATAAGTAAGATCATAGCCTTTCTCGCCCAAATCTTGTGCGGTCATTTCTAAAATCGCTTCTATTTGATGCGGTTTTAAAGATGGGTCTTTGGATTTAAGAAGAGAGGCGATACCTCCCACGACAGGAGAGGCCATGGATGTTCCACTAAACTTGACAAAAGATGATCCTTTCTTCGCATCATGAACGGTACTATAAATGTCTTCACCTGGTGCAACAATATCCACAGATGGTCCGTAATTGGAGTAGCTTGATAGTTTGTTGCGTTCGTTTGTTGAACCAACACTAATGACACCTTCGAAAGAAGCGGGGAAGGAATATTCATCTGTCGATTCATTTCCTGCGGCCGCCACAATTGTAATCCCACTATCAATTGCCTTCTGAACGGCTTCCTTCATCAGGGGAGATTCACCATAGCCTCCTAGACTCATATTAATGACGTCAACGCCCTGCTCAATTGCATAAAGAATACCCTGTGCAATGATGAAATCATTAGCACCTTCTTTGCCGTTAAATACATCAATTGGCAGTAACTTTGCATTCGGATTAATCCCATGCCCACCTACGCCATTATCTTTTGCTGCGGCGATAATACCTGCCACATGTGTTCCGTGATCGCCTGAATAGGTAGTATTAGCAGGTGCTGCTGCATTATAGGGTGGGAGTACTTGTGACTTTAGATCGGGGTGTTTAAAATCTACACCAGAATCAATGACAGCAACTGTGACATCATGGTTGCCTGCTAATTCTAGTGCCTTATCCATTTGCAGTAAGTTTAAATGATACATCTCTTGTTTTTTAGGATCAGCTTCTTTATTAAAAGAATGATAGATGTAACTAGGAGATACACTTGATATTCCGTTTTGCTTTAAATAGTAAGAGACGGCTTTTTCGATCGATACGCCTTTATTTAGTTGTACAACATCATACCCTAATGAAGGAATGGAGCGGATGACCTTGGAGCCAATTTTTTTATGTACGTTTTTATCAAGACCTGAATGCTTGATAACAATTGTATCCTTACTCATCCATTTTTCTTCATTCTTCTCTGTTTGTTTCGCACTGTTTGCCAGCATGTTTTTCGCTTTATGCTGAGGTGCCTCAGCAAAGGCAGAAGCAGCAGGAACCATGAGTGCAGCAGATGCTACAACAGCGACTGATTTTTTATACCAACTTTTCAATTGTTATCTCTCCTTGGTGTTATAAATTAAATCTCGACTATATTAATACGGACAAAGATTAGAAAAGTTTCGTAATGGAGGAAAATTTTTCTTTGCTATTTTAATTTTTGGTAGGTATAACGAAAAAACCTAGCATTGTTAAAAGCTTTAGATCATTTCTATTAATTGTTGTAGCTCCTGCTTGGAACGAGGGATGTTGATATTTTCCTGCAATAGCTTCTTTTTTTGCAAAGCTATGACCATTTCAAAAATCCATGGACGTTCAAGATGCGCGCGATGTAACAATTCGTCTTCATAAAACAAGGTGATTGGATCACCGTTATAAATAATTTTTCCAGCCTCCATAACAATGATTAGATCTGCCCATTCATAGGCGAGAGGTATGTCATGGGTTGCTAGTAAAATGGTTCTCTCACCATCATCTAATTTGGCTAAGTATTGTAATACTTGTGTAGCATAATAATTATCAAGACCTGCTGTTGGTTCATCTAACAAAAGGACAGAGGGCTCCATCGCTAAAACACCTGCCATTGCTACACGTTTTTTCTGACCTACGCTTAAAAAATGAATGGGTTTATCAAGCAAATCTTCCACTTCGGTTTGCGCAACGGCCCATGCTATTTTTTCTTCCGTTTTTTCAGTAGACCAGCCGAGATTCAATGGGCCAAATGCTATATCTTGCTTGACGGTCCCTGAAAAAAGCTGATGATCTGCATTCTGAAAAACAATGCCGACTTTTTGGCGTAGGGCCTTTAAAGCTTTTCGACTATATTCCAGATCGTTGCCTTCGAATACAATCGTCCCAGCTGTAGGTTTTAAAATACCGTTAAGATGCTGAAATAAAGTCGATTTTCCTGCGCCATTATGTCCGAGTATGGCGATTTTTTTACCTTTTGGAATATCTAATGTAATATCTGACAACGCCTTCGTACCATCCGCATAGGCATAAGATAATTGGTTGAGTTCAAAATAAAATGCTGTCATGTAAAATACCCTCCATATACGATGAGGACTAGTAAAATAGCTGCCATGCCTAGCCAATTTTTCTTGCTATAAGAGCCCATCTCTTGCCAGTAGACGGCATCGCCTCCACGTGATTGCATGGCATTGTTGAGCTCTCGGCTACGCTGAAACATTTCCACAAATAATGCCACAATAAGCATGGAGACAGAGCGTAGCCATTGCATCGGTGAATGATAGCCAAGACGTGCTTGCTGGGCGAGATGTATATTTTGCATGCTTTCTAAAAACATAAAAATAAAACGATAGGTTAGTTCGACGAGCTCCACTAATAAAGAGGGGAGTCGCCATTGTCGTAGCACATAACATATTCCTTGTACGGAAGTGGTTAGAATTAAAAAGTATAAACAACTAATGCTGCCAAGGACAATAAAGAACAGCTGTTGCGCTGCTAACACACTTGCATTCCCAATAAAGACAGTCCAATTCCTAAATGTAAACGACCAAATATGGGCAGGGAGTGCATTCGTTGATGATGTAAAGGAAAGTAAAATAGATACGAGACTTGTTAATAAGAAAAAGCTAGGTAGCAATAATAATTTGCCGTAGTATGCAAGCGGAATTTTTGCACCTAAAATGATAAAAGCACTCATTACAAAAAATGTAATGAGTGAAAGTCGTTCATCTCTCATGATGAGCGTTATGAGAAGTAGTCCAAGTGAAAATATCATTTTTTCTAGCGGATGAACGGACGCTAGCTTATTCAGATAGGCATACTTATCAATGAGTAACATAATGGTTAACCTTCTTTGTGTTTGCCACGCATATAGCCGATGAAGTAGCCAATAAAGCCAGCTCCTATAGCTGCCTGTAGCACGAATAATAAGCTTTCGATTTCACCACTTGGTGGCTCCCATAGACTTTCAAACCATGGTTCATATTCCGCATTGATTTCACCAATAGCTGCTTCTGCTTCTCCATCAGCACCACCAAATTCAGCACCTTTTTGTATGAATAAGGGAATGATGGCTAACAACACAACAATTGCTAATAACAATAAATTTTTTTTCATTTGTTAATGTGCCTCCTTTGTTGAGAAAACACGTAACGTTTTTAATTCGCTAACATTGTATTTTTTCAAGAAATTCATCACAATGACCGTTAAAATTCCTTCACTCACTGCTAAAGGAATTTGAGTTAAGGCAAAAATACCTGCAAACTTTGTAAAGGATGCCATAAAGCCTCCAACCTCTGAAGGAAAGGCTAGTGCTAGTTGTACAGAAGTCACAATGTATGTACCTAAATCACCAAGCATAGCTGCAAAGAATATGGCTAGTGAAAATGACAACCCTACTTTTTGAGCCCCTTTAAAGACAAAGTAAGCAATAAAAGGACCAACAATAGCCATAGAAAAGGCATTAGCCCCTAAAGTTGTAATTCCTCCATGAGCTAATAATAAAGATTGAAATAATAAAACGATTGTTCCAATTACACTCATTGCTAGAGGGCCAAAGAGTACTGTCCCAAGTCCTACACCAGTTGGGTGAGAGCAACTACCTGTAACTGAAGGGATTTTTAGGGCGGATAGCACAAAGGCAAAGGCTCCTGAAAGCCCCAAAAGCATTTTTGTTTCAGGATTTTCATCAATGGTTTTTCGAATAGAACGCAATCCTAGAATGATAAATGGGATAGAGATCACCCACCAAAAAATAGCCCATTCGATTGGTAAAAAACCTTCCATGATATGCATGGCAAAGGCACGTTTTGGCACGATTAAAAAGGCCAGTAAAAAATAACTAAATTTCCACCATGATAATTTCAAAAAGCTTTCCTCCTAACTAATTAATAGATTTTTAGAATATTGCGTGCGTAATTAAAAAAGCACTTCTCCTTAGGTGGAAAAGTGCATAGCTAAAAAAGCAAATAACAGTCTCATCTGCTAAGCCGCACACCTATCCTCGTAGGTTGAAACGATCACTTATTTTTCGGCAGGTCTCCTGGCTCTAGTTCAATGCTTTATAGGTCTTCCCATCCGTTGGACAGTGACATATTCTATAAAGCTCCCTATTACAGTGGCGGGACCGCGCCGGACTCAAACCGGCTTCCCTTTTAAGCAAAATGACAAGCACTTTGCACCGAAAAACATTCAAATTGTGAGATTTCACGACAAAGTGTAACATGAATTTCCATAAATATGCTATACCTTTTATGGAATTTTTTAAATTAAAGGTCAACGGTGAATATTCTGATAAAAGTTTGTGCACAAATTATATAGATTGTATAAATTTCATACCTAGTTCCATTCAAAATTGATAAATTTGTCATAAATTTTTAAAGAAATATTGAAATTTTAAAATAATAAGATATGATAAAGACAGTTTTCTATTTAAAATTCTAATAAAAATTTCATATAAAACGTCAATAAGTGCTCGAATAGCTCGAGATAATAGGGAAATTGGTGAAAATCCAATACAGCCCCCGCTACTGTAATAGCTGATGAAATCGCAAAGCCACTGGTATAAACTTGGGAAGGTGCGACAGTAAAATGAAGCTTAAGTCAGGAAACCTGCTTATTTGATTGTGCATGCAAACTTTTCGGAGGGAGAAGTTGAAGCGAAAGCGGGTACCTGTATTTCATTCTATTCGTTTTTATTTGGCTTCTACAAAACCTTTACTCTTCGTTATAGAGTAAAGGTTTTTCTTTTTCCAAAAAGCAAATGAGGGGAGACAGAAGATGACAACTTGGAATTTAGAGGGGATGAAAACACATCTCTTTATTTGCAATGGCAGTAGCTGCATGAAAAAGGATGGGGAGGAAATTACCTTAGCCATTCGAGATGAGATACAGCGGCAAGCACTCGATCAGGAAATACATACGACAAGAACGCGCTGTAATGGACGCTGCAAGGATGCTTGTGTGGTAATCGCTTATCCTCAAGGAAACTGGTATCGTGTGCCATCAACAGAGCATGCTAGAACACTAGTACAAGATTTACATCATGAATCCTTATACAACGAACATGTCTTTACACTTCGTGAAGGTACATTACAGCGTACTGCTCAAACAACTGCCACTAAAGGGATCGAAAAGGTGAAAGAGGGGTAACAACATGGCGCAAAAAGGAAAAATTTTCGTAGTAGGCTTTGGACCTGGAGATTTTAAGCATATTACGACACGTGCAGTAGAGGCTTTACAACAAAGTGATATGATTATAGGCTATAAAACCTATGTAGAGCTGATTCAAGATTTAGTAAGTGCAAAATCGATTGTTAGTACAGGCATGACAGAAGAAGTGTCGCGTGCACAGGAAGCCGTTCGTCAAGCCGAAGCAGGGAGCATCGTCTCAGTAATTTCGAGTGGTGATGCAGGCGTCTATGGCATGGCGGGTTTAGTCTATGAGGTGTTAATTGAGCTAGGCTGGACAGAAGCAACAGGAATTGAAGTAGAAATTGTTCCTGGGATTTCTGCGATTAATTCATGCGCTAGCATACTTGGTGCACCTATTATGCACGATGCTTGTACAATCAGTTTGAGTGACCATCTAACACCTTGGAATTTAATTGCAAAGCGTGTCGAGGCAGCTGCAATGGCGGACTTTGTCATTGCTTTATACAATCCTAAAAGTGGACGTCGAACAAGACAAATTGTCGAGGCTCAACGAATACTCTTAGAATATCGTTCGCCAGACACACCAGTAGGGCTTGTGAAAAGTGCCTATCGAGAACGTCAAGAAGTGACCATGACAACACTAGCAGAAATGCTAGAACATGATATTGGTATGTTGACAACTGTCATTATCGGGAATTCGTCAACATTTTTCTATGACAATAAGATGATTACGCCCCGCGGTTACCAACGTAAATATACCCTGGGTGAAGAGAAACAGCCATTACGTCCACATCAACGTTTACGCGAAGAAAATGAACCTTGGGCAATGAACCAAGAGACGGGAACAGCGCGAAATGACTTTACGACTGACCCTAATGCAGGGCGCTTTAATAAACCCAGTATAGCCGTTACGCCAAAGCCGAAAAAAACAGCTCTTGAAATGGCTACAGCGGCACTTGCAATGGTAAAAGGGACAAGCGCAGTCAAAGTAACACCGAAGCTTGTACAGCAAAAAATAGAATCTATTTTTGAATTAGCAGTAAGTCCTGGTGTAGCCAATAAGTTTTTTACTCCCCAGCAAATGATGACGTTAGCGGAGGTCGTTGGGGATGAGGGGACGATGGAATACACACCAGATCATCAAATTCATTTGAAAATACCAACGACTGCCCCTGAACAGATCACAGAGAAATTACAGGAAGTAGGGTTTTTATTAGCTCCGATTGGTGATGTGTTATCACTGAAGGCTTGTGATTTTTGCTACGGTGAAAAGGCTGATTCAATACCATATGCAGAGGAAATACAAGAAAAACTAGGCGGTATGTCCTTACCGAAGACATTAAATATTGGCTTTAATGGCTGTGGGATGGCCTGTTATCGGGCTGTATTTGATGATATTGGCATCGTCTACCGCAAAAGTAAATTTGATGTCTTTATTGGAGCAAAACCAGTCGGTCGTACAGCACACGCAGCACAGCCTGTTGTAGAAGGGCTGGAGCCTGAGCAACTGATTCCACTCATTACAGATATTATTGAAGAATATAAAGCAAATGCTCATCCAAATGAACGCTTGTTTAAATATTTTAAACGTGTGAAAAAGATACTGCATTTTACGTATCAAGATATGTCTTCCAAAATAAAAGTAGAGCCAGCTCCGTGCGGCGACTAGTAAGGAGTAGAGAGATGAAAGCTATTTTATTTGTCGGCCATGGGAGCCGTTTAGCAGCAGGAAATGATGAGGTTCGTACATTTATCGAACAAATGACACCTCGTATTGATGAACAATTTTTAGTGGAAACTTGTTTCCTTGAATTTGCTTCACCTAACATCGAAGAAGGTATTACAAACTGTGTGAAAAAGGGAGCTACAGAGGTACATGTAATTCCAATCATTTTACTGCATGCAGGCCATTCAAAGCTGCATATTCCAGCGGAAATCGAGCATGCGCGTGAGCATTATCCAACGATTACCTTCACATATGGTCAAACAATTGGTATCCATGATGAAATCTTTGCCATTTTACAAGATCGCCTAGCTGAAATTGGCTTTAATTCAGAACAAGAGCAGGAAGACACAGCGATTTTATTGATTGCACGAGGTGGCAGTGATCCATCTGCTAATGGTGATTTTTATAAAATCACGCGACTTTTATGGGAAAAACTACCTGTAAAATACGTAGAAAGTGCTTTTATGGGTGTCACAGATCCACGAGTTGAAGAAGGAATTGAACGTTGTGTCAAACTAGGTGCAAAAAAAATCATCATGTTACCATACTTTTTATTCACAGGCATTTTGATGGAACGCATGCATGGAATGTGTGAGAAGTTTAATGAACTTTATCCAGATTGTGATATTCAAATTGCTAACTATTTTGGCTACCATGAACGGTTACAAAATGTTTTATTAGAGCGTATTGAACAGGCAATCAACGGTACATCAACAGGTATGCAAGATCTAGAAGATTATCGCGCCTATGCGGCAGTACATGGACATGCACATCATCATCACCATCATGATCACGATCACGATCATGGACATGCGCATCATCATCACGACCATCACGATCATGGGCATGACCATCATGACCATGACCATCACCATCATCATGAAGAGGAGCCGGTAAAATGATTTTCATGTTAGCAGGGACAAGTGATGCAAGGGATCTAGCCCTAGCATTACAACGTGCAGGTTATGCGGTAACCGCTACGGTCGTCACTGAGTCGGCAGCCTCTAGTCTTGCTGACGTTGGCCTGCCACATTTAATCGGTAGACTGACAGCTGAGGAAATGGCGACCATCATGACAGAGCAGGGCTATCAATTGGTGGTAGATGCTTCTCATCCATTTGCGGAGGAAGCCTCTAAAAATGCGATGGCAGCAGCAGAGCAGGCAAAGATTCCTTATATTCGCTATGAAAGAGCTCATGAACATTATGCCCATCCATTGATTACTGTTGTAAAGGATTATGAGGAGGCAGCTCAGCTAGCTGCAGAAAAACGCGGTGTCATTATGCTAACGACAGGTAGTAAAACACTCGCTACCTTTACAAAGGTTTTACAGGGCTTAGAAAACACAAGAGTAATCGCTCGTATGCTTCCACGACTGGATAATATGGAAAAATGTGAGGCACTTGGCGTGGCGCAGCGAGATATTGTGGCTATTCAAGGTCCGTTTTCAAAGGAATTAAATGAAGCTCTATTTCGTCAATACGGAGTGACGTTGATGATTACCAAAGAAAGCGGTAAAGTGGGCTCAGTTGATGAGAAGCTAGAGGCAGCTCTCGCATGCCAGATTGAAACGATTCTTATTGCACGACCAAATATACAGTACGGCCAACAATATTCAACATTTGAAGAAGTATTACAGGCTGTTGAACATACAATTTAGGAGGCATTTTCCATGGATTTTAAAACAGATTTTAAACCATTAACGGTAGACCCAGATAAAATTTACGATTACAGTTTCTCTATTATTGCAGAGGAAATGGGCGAGCATGACTTCTCAGAAGATGAATGGAAAGTTGTACGTCGCATTATCCATGCATCAGCTGATTTCGAGCTAGGTCGTAGTGTCATCATTACACCAGGTGCTATTGAAGCGGGTATCAAGTCTATTCTTGCAGGACGTCATGTCATTGCAGATGTGCAAATGATTGAAAGTGGCTCTGGTAAAAAGCGTTTCCAAAAACATGGTGGTGATTTGCATTGCTATATTGCGGATGAAGATGTATCAATAGAAGCGAAAAAACAAAATACAACACGTGCCATTATTTCGATGCAAAAGGCATCAAAATTACATGAAGGTGGTATTTATGCCATTGGTAATGCACCAACTGCATTGCTGGAATTGATTCGATTAATTAAAGAAGGGCTAGCAAAACCAGATTTAATTATCGGTATGCCTGTTGGTTTTGTGTCAGCAGCTGAGTCAAAAGAAGAGCTGCTTAAACTAGAAGGGATTCCGTACATTACAAATGTTGGTCGTAAAGGCGGTAGTACAGTGACGGTTGCTGCTTTAAATGCCATCTCACTTTTAGCGGACGAACAGGCGAAAAAATAATGGAGCGGAAGCCAAAAAAGGACCCCAAGGACATGCGTCACGGTTATACGACGGGAGCCTGTGCAACTGCTGTATCAAAGGCTGCACTGCTTGCCCTTATTACTAAGGAGGAGCAAGAGACAAGTACGATTCATTTACCTATTGGTCGAGATGCAACCTTTACAATTGAAAAATGCATATTTGAAGAAAATGCTGTCAGCTGTGAAACGATTAAAGATGCTGGTGATGATCCTGATGCGACCCATCAGGCACTCATCGTTGGCACAGTGAGCTGGGCAGATACACCTGGGATTCATTTAGATGGAGGTATTGGCGTCGGGCGTGTCACAAAGCCTGGCCTGCCAGTGCCTGTCGGAGAGGCAGCCATTAATCCTGTACCCCGTAAAATGATTTATAGCACGGTCCAAGGTGTGTTGGACGAATTTCACATTACTCGAGGCGTGAATGTGGTGATTTCTGTACCTAAGGGTGAGGAGATTGCTAAAAAAACGTTAAATGGACGACTCGGTATACTTGGGGGCATCTCAATCTTAGGCACAAGGGGAACCGTCGTGCCTTTTTCGAGTTCTGCTTATATGGCCAGTATTGTCCAAGCCATCAGTGTAGCGAAAGAGGCTGGCTGTGAGCATTTAGTGGTGACAACAGGTGGACGAAGTGAGAAGTTTGCAATGAAACAATACCCACATCTAGCAGAAGAAGCGTTTATTGAAATGGGTGACTTTGTAGGTTTTACATTAAAGCATTGTAAGCGTCTAGGCATCAAACAAGTTTCACTCGTTGGGATGATGGGGAAATTTTCTAAAGTCGCACAAGGAGTCATGATGGTGCATTCCAAAAGTGCACCAATCGATTTTAATTTTTTAGCACAACTGGCAGAGGATATAGGGGCAGATAGAGAAACGATAGCACAAGTTCTGGAGGCAAATACAGCTTCACAAGTGGGTGAGATGATGATGGAGAAGGGCTATGATGCGTTCTTCCATCGTTTATGTGAGGCCTGCTGCTACTCCTCTATCCATCATATTAAGGGCGGTTTAACGCTTTCCACATCGATCTATTCGATGCAGGGACAATTATTAGGAAGGGCTGATGACATTGCATCGATCGATGAAGTTGATTGGGATCGGGGATAACGGATTAGCAAGCTTATTACCCCAATACCTTCAGTGGATTGAAGACTGTGAGGTACTTGTTGGTGGTGAGCGAGTACTTGATTTTTTCCCAGACTTTAGGGGTGAAAAAATCTTGATAAAAGGAGGTCTTTCAACACTTGTTGAAAGATTGTCTGAAGAAACAAGAAATACCGTGATTCTTGCATCTGGAGATCCATTATTTTATGGCATCGGAGGCTATTTAGCCAAAAAGCTACAAATAGAGGTTTATCCCTATATGAGCTCTGTCCAGCTGGCCTTTGCGAAAATGGGAGAGAGCTGGCAGGATGCTTACGTAACGAGTATTCATGGACGACCAATGAAGGGCTTGGCACAGCGAATTGATGGCAAAAAGAAAGTAGCACTTTTAACAGATGTAGAGAATAGTCCGAATGCTCTTGCTCGATATTTAAAGTATTTTGGTATGACGGAATATCGTGCGTTTGTAGCCGAAAATTTACAGGGCGACAACGAAAAAAGTGGCTGGTACTCGCTCGATGAAATGGAAGTTACTCATTTTTCTCCTTTAAATGTCGTGGTTTTAAAACAAACAATAGCACCGAAACGCTACACACTTGGGATTGATGATGAGGAATTTTCACAACGAAAGCCAGATAAAGGACTTATTACGAAGAAAGAAATTCGAGTTTTAAGTTTGCAAGCCATGCAGCTTCAACGGGATAGCATTATTTGGGATATTGGCACATGTACGGGATCCATGGCTATTGAGGCAGGTAAGCTTGCTCCTGAGGGACAAGTTTTTGCTGTAGAAAAAAATGCCCCTGATTTAGAAAACTGTCTTCAAAATCAACAAAAATTCCGAGTTGATATGACAGCTATTCATAGTAAAGCACCAGAGGGTTTAGACAACTTTCCAGACCCTGATGCCATTTTCATCGGTGGCACTGGTGGTGAAATGGTTGATTTACTGCAGTTATGCTGTCAGCGTTTAAAGCAAAATGGGCGCATTGTCTTAAATGCGGCGACTATTGAAAATTTATATAAAGCTGTTGAGGCATTTAAAGCTTGTGGTTTTGCTGTTGACATTTTACAGGCTCAGCTGGCACGCAGTAAACCAATTTTAGATATGACACGCTTTGTGCCATTAAATCCAATATACATTATTTCCGCTTATCGAAAGGAAGAAAATCATGAGTAATCTAGGAATTTTATATGGCTTGGGCGTTGGTCCTGGCGATCCAGAATTAATTACAGTAAAGGCATTTCGAGTGATTCAGGAATCACCTGTTATTGCTTACCCAAAAAAGCTAAAAGGCAGTAAAAGCTATGCCCATCGTATTGTAGATGTGTATATTAATCCAGAAGAAAAAGATATGCTTGGTCTTGTATTCCCAATGACGAAAGATGAGGCTGTTTTAGAACGTGAATGGACAAAGTCAGTAGAACTTGTCTACGAAAAATTACAAGCAGGCAAAGATGTAGCCTTTGTTACAGAGGGCGATCCATTATTGTATAGTACGTTTATTCATATGATGAAGCTAATGCAGGACAAGCATCCAGATGTCGAAATTCGTACGGTACCAGGGATTTCTTCTTTTAATGGCTCTGCATCACGCTTAGGCATTGCGTTAGCGGATGGTGATGATCGTGTTGCGATTATTCCTGCGTATGACAATTACGAAGCTATGCGTGAAGCGATTGAAACACATGATGCTGTTGTTTTTATTAAAGTGGCGAAAGTGATTGATTTAATGCTTGAAGTGCTACGCGATTTAGATTTATTAGATAAAGCATCCGTGGTGACAAAGGTAACATCTGATGAAGAAATCATTTGGGATGTGCGTGAGTTGGATGGTGTCGATTTAGAATATTTAACATTAATGGTGGTGCGTAAATAATGAAAAAAATCTATATTGTCGGCGCTGGTCCTGGTGATCCAGATTTAATTACAGTCAAAGGTTTACATATGTTACAAACAGCGGACGTTGTCATGTATACAGATTCTTTAGTGAGTGAGGACCTTATTGCGAAAGCTAGACCAGATGCGGAGGTCATTCGTACAGCTGGTATGCATTTGGAGGAAATGGTTGCTGTGATGGTGGACCGAGTCAATGCTGGTAAAACAGTGGCACGTATGCATACAGGTGATCCAGCGATGTATGGTGCCATTATGGAGCAAGTTGCGCTATTAAAAAAGGAAGGCATTGGGTATGAAGTCATTCCAGGAGTTAGCTCTGTATTTGCATCGGCCGCTGCAATCGGAGCTGAGCTAACAATTCCTGATCTAACACAAACCCTTATTCTAACACGTGCAGAGGGGCGCACACCTGTACCAGAATTTGAAAAGCTGCGTGATTTAGCGAGCCATCATTGTACAATTGCCTTATTCCTTAGTGCAACGCTGACGAAAAAAATTGTCAAAGAGCTACAAAGTGCTGGTTGGGCTGATGACACGCCTGTAGCAGTTATTCAACGAGCTTCATGGCCCGATCAAAAAATCGTACGAACAACTTTAATCGAATTAGATGAAGCGATGCGTGTGAATGGTATTCGTAAGCATGCGATGATTTTAGCGGGATGGGCATTAGACCCGAACATTCATGATAAAGATCAATATCGTTCGAAGTTATATGATGCAAGCTTTACACATGGCTTTAGAAAAGGTGTGAAGACAAGTGATTGAGTTACAAGAGGGTGTGTTACCAGAGGTTGATCAACGTAATCCTTATGCCGTTGTAGCCATTACGAAGCATGGTGTCCAAATAGGACGTCGTCTGCAGCAAACCTTTGCAGCAAGTGATTTATATTATATGAGTAAATTTGAACAAGGCGATGAAGAAGAAAAGCATATTCAACTATTTACAGGAACCGTGCGCCTGCTATTGCCAACACTTTTTAAGCAATATAAAGGGTTAATTTTAATTATTTCACTAGGGGCAGTTGTACGAATGATTGCGCCGATTTTAAAGGATAAAAAGACAGACCCTGGTGTTGTGGTGATTGATGATCGAGGGGAAAATGTTATTAGCGTATTATCAGGGCATTTAGGTGGTGCCAATGAGCTAACACACGAGGTGGCAGCTGCACTTGGTGCAAATCCGATTATTACAACGGCTTCTGATGTACAAAAGACGATTCCAGTTGATTTATTTGGAGCCCGCTTTGGCTGGGTATGGGATAGTGCGGATAAATTGACACCAGTTAGTGCATCTGTTGTAAATGAGGAACATGTAGCCATTGTACAGGAAACAGGCGAACGTGATTGGTGGATGCGTGATACACCGATGCCAGAGCAAATTAAAATCTATCCATCAACACAGGCAGCCATCCAAGCTACTCCCCATGCCACATTATTAATAACAGATCGAATCATTGAACCTGAAGAAGAGGTTCTTCTAGAAAACGGTGTTATTTATCGCCCAAAATCCATTGTGCTAGGAATGGGCTGTAACCGTGGTACATCTTTAGAGGAAATTGAACAAGTAATCGATGAAACCTTGGCAGAGCTAAAGCTTTCGAAAAAAAGTGTGAAAGCCTTATGCACGATTGATTTGAAGAAAGATGAGCAATGTTTCTTAGAGATTACGAAGAAATATGATTGGGAGTTCGTTACGTATACACCGGTTGAATTAAATGAAATCGAATTTCCATCACCCTCTGAAACAGTCTTTAAATATACAGGTGCATACGGAGTGAGTGAACCAGCAGCTATGCGCTATGCACAGGTTCCATCACTTCTATTAGAGAAGAAAAAATCGGGTAATGCTACGATTTCAGTTGCTAGATACCTATTTTAAGGAGGAAGTCCATGCAAACAAATCGCTTTGTACTAGCTGGTACGGGTAGTGGTGTAGGCAAAACTACTTTTACCATTGGACTGATGAAGGCACTTCAAAACAAAGGGAACGTGGTGCAGGGCTTTAAATGCGGTCCTGATTATATCGACCCAACCTATCATACAGCTGTAACGGGCAGAGTATCACGTAATATTGATAGCTGGATGTTTTCACACGAAGCAGTCCGTGATATTGTGGCACGTGCAAGTATAGATGCAGATGTATCTATTATTGAAGGTGTGATGGGCTTTTATGACGGTAAAAGCCCTTTATCTGACGCTGGGTCTGCTGCTGATATTAGCGTAGTGACAGAGAGTCCTGTTATTTTAATTGTCAATTGTGCTAGCATGGCACGTAGCGTAGCAGCAGTTGTGAAAGGCTTCCAATTACTATCAGATAAGCCGAATATCGTTGGTGTTATTGCGAACCAGGTTGGTAGTGTCGGTCATTACGAAATTGCGAAGGCAGCTATTGAACAAGAATGCGGCATACCTGTTATTGGCTACCTAAAGCGTGAGGAAGGGATCGATATCCCGAGTCGTCATTTAGGGTTAGTACCTGCTATTGAAAGAGGAGAGCTAGATTCATTTTTTGATAAACTAGGGAACCTGATGGCGGAAACGATTGATTTGGATCACTTAATACATTTAACAAAGGCTCCTATCTTGCAAGAATCAGGCCATTTATTTCGGGAGGAGCCTTCACGAAACATTTGTATAGCAGTTGCAAGAGATGCAGCTTTTAATTTTTATTATGAAGAGAACTTGGCTTTGTTACGTGCGAAAGGTGCGACACTACAGTTTTTCTCACCGCTTGCGAATGAGCCTGTACCAGCTGAAGCAGATGGCTTGTATATTGGTGGTGGCTTTCCTGAGGAATTTGCAGAGTCACTTGCTACCAATACAGTCGTTAAAGACTCTATTCGTCAAGTCATTGCTAAAGGTCTTCCAACATTAGCTGAGTGTGGGGGCTTTATGTATTTAACAGAGGCCATTACAAATAGCCATGGCGACCGCTATGACATGGTAGGGGTAATTCCTGGAGAAGTGGCGATGCAAACAAAACTAGCAGCACTTGGTTATCGTGAAATTTTTGGCACAGCCGATAATTTCTTAATTGGTGCTGAGGAACAAGCGAAGGGCCATGAGTTCCATTATTCCAAATATAGTGGTTCTCACAATACAGCAGCCTATGAAACGATTGGTCGTTTTGGCAAAAAGAAAGAAGGCTATCAAGAAGGAAATTTAGTGGCTGGCTATACTCATTTCCATTTTGTATCAAACCCAAAGCTAGTTGACAATTGGTTAACAGCTTGTAAGAAGGTGAAAAGTAATGACTAATTATTTTCCTATTCATATCAATCTAGAATATAAAACAGTTGTGATTGTAGGCGGGGGTCACGTGGCAACGCAGAAGGTAGCATCCCTGTTACCAGCAAAGGCAAACATCGTGATTGTCAGTCCAACCTTACATAACACATTACAGTCACTTGCAGAGTCAGGGCAAATTACTTGGAAGCAAAAGGAATTTGAACCTCGTGATTTAGATGACGCCATTCTCATTATCGCTGCAACGAATGTGACAGCAGTTAACGAAGCCGTTCAAGAAGCAGCACAGCATTGGCAATTAATCAACCGAACAGATAAACAAAGTGAAAGTGATTTTATTACGCCTGCTACTATTCGCCGTGGTCCATTGGTGGTAACTGTTTCGACATCGGGAGCAAGCCCAAGTCTAGCCCGCAAGATTAAAGCAGATTTAGAAGAGCAATTCGATGATGCTTATGATGACTATGTATGCTTTTTACAGCAAGCTCGATTAATGATTGCTGCTAAGTATGATAAAGGTCCACAAAGACGTGCGGCATTACAAGCATTGCTAGAGCCAAACATCCTTGAATGGACACGTCATGGTGAGATCGATCGACGAGAAGCATATTTACAACAACTATTGATGGGAGCAACGCAATGAAGGATGGAATCGTATATATCGTGGGAGCAGGTCCTGGTGATCCGAAGCTCATTACTGTGTATGGACTGGAATGTATTCAAAAGTCTGATGTAATTGCTTATGACCGTCTTGTAAATCCTAAATTGCTTGATTTTGCAAAAAAGGATGCGGAGCTAGTTTATTGTGGCAAATTACCTGGGAAGCATCATCTCATTCAAGAGGAAATAAATGCATTACTCGTTGAAAAAGCACAAGAAGGTAAAATTGTTACACGCCTAAAAGGTGGCGATCCCTTTGTTTTTGGACGTGGCGCGGAGGAAGCTGAAATATTAAAAAATCATGGCATTGCCTATGAAATCGTTCCGGGGATTACAGCAGGAATTGCAGCTCCTGCATACGCAGGAATTCCAGTTACACATAGGGACTTCGCGACAAGCTTTGCCCTTGTAACTGGACATGGTCGTGAAGAAAAAGGACAAGATTTTTTGAATTGGCCCGCTTTAGCTACGGGTATAGATACCGTTGCCTTTTATATGAGCGTTGGTAATATTGCCTACATTGCTCGCAAATTAATCGAAAATGGACGGAAGGCAACAACGCCAGTAGCGGTCATTGAGTGGGGAACAACTGCTCAGCAACGCACGATTACAGGGCCGCTAGATGAGATAGCCAGCATCATTGAGCGTGAAGGGTACCATAACCCTTCTATGATTGTTGTTGGCGAGGTTGTCAATGTACGTGAAAAAATTCAATGGTTTGAAGAGCAAGGACTTACCTTTTCATAATCATTTCTTATAAGCGCACAAGGAGGAAGCACTATGACTGTCATTGAAGCATTAAAAAAACGTCGAGCAATTCGTAATTACACGACACAACCAGTTGAGAAAGAAAAAATTGAGCAAATTTTACAGGCAGCAACCTATGCACCGAATGACCGGATGCGTGAGCCCTGGCATTTTTATGTCATTCAAGATGAAGCCATGAAGCGTTATGAAGAAATGGCAAGTGCTTATTTACAAGAACGCTTTCCCACGAAGCCAAATTTAGTGGAAAGTTCATTAAAGGTTGTACAAACAACCCCTGTAGCCATTGTGGTGACAGCTGACATAGTAGAGGGGGACACAGATGCGACAGAAGATAATGTCTTTGCTGTATGTAGTGCCATTATGTCTATGTGGTTGACAGCAGAGGAGCTAGGTCTTGGCTTTGTTTGGCGTACACGTGGTGTTGGCCTCGTACATGATCCTCGTATGCATACGTTTATTGGTGCAAGCGACTCTCAAAAAGTAGTTGGTACAATATTTATTGGCTACCCACAGGAGCAAGAACAAACCGACAAGAAACGAACACCGTTTGCAGAAAAGACAACATGGCTGTAAGGAGGCTATCAGCATGGCAAGAAAAGGCTTGTTTTTAGTATATACAGGTGAAGGTAAGGGCAAAACGACAGCATCTCTTGGCGTTACATTGCGTGCAGTTGGTCGAGGCTTAAATGTGCGTTATCTGCAGTTTATCAAATCCCCAGAACGTACTTATGGAGAGCAAATTGCCCTTCGTAAGCTAGGCGTAGAAATGGAACAAATGGGCATAGGTTTTACATGGACAAAAACACCTGAGGAGCATCGAGCTGCATTAGCCAAGGCTTGGAAAAAAACGAAGGCAGCTCTACAGGATGACAGCATTGATTTATTGGTCCTCGATGAACTCAACAATGCCCTAGCGATCACCAAGTTTCCAATCGATGATGTCCTTCCCCTAGCAGAAGTCATCGAGGCAATCCAACACCGCCCTTCTACAATGCATTTGGTTGTCACAGGACGAAGTGCGAATCCAGCATTACTAGCAATGGCTGATTTAGTGTCAACCATTGAGGCGACAAAGCATTACTATGATGAAGGGATTCCAGCGGTGAAAGGGCTCGAATTTTAAAGCCCTTTACAATTGCTGGAGGAAATACACACGAAGCGAAAACGAATACATGCGTTCTGCCATAGAATAATTACGGAGGAGAGTGACTATGCCAGCAAAATCAATCATGATTCAAGGAACAGCTTCCGATGTTGGAAAAAGTATGATTTGTACTGCACTATGTCGTATATTTTCAGATGATGGACTGAAGGTAGTCCCATTTAAATCACAAAATATGGCTCTTAATTCATTTGTTACAAAGGATGGCGGTGAAATCGGCCGCGCACAAGGGGTACAGGCAGAGGCGGCTCGTGTTGTTGCAACGACAGATATGAACCCTATCTTGCTGAAACCGAAGCAAGATATGATGTCAGAGGTTATCGTTCATGGTAAGCATTTTTTAAATATGGATGCCAAAAGCTACCGCAATAATTTTGTGCAAGAAGCGATGCCAATCGTAGAAAAATCAGTACGCACGCTTCAACATACATATGATGTTATTGTCCTAGAGGGCGCTGGTAGCCCAGCAGAAATAAACTTAAAAGATCGCGATATTGCTAATATGCGAATGGCTCATTTAGCAGATGCAGCGGTAGTCCTCGTTGCTGATATTGATCGTGGCGGTGTCTTTGCCTCGATTGTTGGTACACTGGCATTGTTAGATGAGGAAGAACGAGCACGTGTTAAGGGATTAATTATCAATAAGTTTAGAGGCATGCGTGAATTACTGGATGATGGTTTGGCATGGGTGGAGCGCGAAACGGGTATTCCGGTACTTGGTGTGATTCCTTATGTCGATGTCAATATTGAAGCAGAGGATTCTCTTGCATTATCGTCACTACGTTTTAAAAAACCAAAGCCAGGCGAATTTGCTGTAGATGTAGCCATGATTCGTTTACCTCGTATTTCAAATTTCACCGATATTGATCCATTTTTCGATGAGCCTGAGGTGGGTGTACGTTTAATTGGTCATGTCAATGAATTAGGTACACCAGATTTACTCATTTTGCCAGGAACGAAAAGTACAATGGATGATTTAGCTTGGCTAAAAGCACAGGGCTTCGATCAAGCCATCACACATTTACGTGAATGCGGTACTAAAATTATTGGCATTTGTGGCGGTTTCCAAATGCTTGGTGAAACATTACTTGATCCAGAAGCAGTGGAGGGGAATGGTGAATCTGCAGATGGTCTTGGGCTATTGCCGATGGAAACCATTTTTGTAGGCAATAAAAAAACGGTGCAAATGACAGGCGTAAGAGGGCAGGACACATTGACAGGCTATGAAATCCATCTAGGGCGTACAAAAATTTTACGTGGTGCGGTATCACCGTTTTTACTGTTAGAGGATGGAAGAGAAGATGGTGCGGTTAGTCAAGATGAGCAAGTGATTGGCACGTATTTCCACGGCTTGTTCCATAATCGTACCTTTACCCGTCAACTTGTCAATGAAATACGAGTGAAAAAAGGGCTAGCAGCTTTACCAAGTGATGTGAAAAGTGACGCAGAACGAAGAGAAGATGCCTATAATATGTTAGCCGACCACGTTCGTGCAAATCTTGATATGAAAAAAATATATGAAATATTATCGTTAGAGGTATCTATATGACGAGAAAAGGACCGTTAGCCATTAACTATGAGGCATTATGGCAGGAAGGCATGAAGGACTGGCATGGCAATATGCCTGAACGAATGGTGAATGATCAGCTAGAGGAGCAATTTTGGGCCCAATCAGTGGCACGTAAAAAAGTGAGACAAACAGATCCTTATGCTGCATTGATTTTTCAGGAGCTTCAAAAAAAGATTGAACCTCAGCATTCTGTATTAGAAATTGGTCCTGGGTGGGGCAATTATACATTTCCATTAGCTGATAAAGTAAGGAAGCTCACATGTGTGGATAGCTCTGAAAGCATTTTGCATTACTTACAGCAGTGTATGCCGCAGGAGGAGCACGTTTCCTATATTCATGCAAAGTGGGAAAGTTTAGAGCATGATGAGATTGAACCACATGATATCGTCTTGGGCGTGAATTGTTTTTACCGAATGTATGAAATAAAAGCAGCTTTATATCACATGAATCGGCTGGCGAGAAAGCGTGCTATCATTGGGATGACGACAGGCCCCATTCAGCCACACTATGAAAAGTTATATGAAAAGTATGGTTATGACATTAAATTTCCGCGCAGAGATTATATCGAGTTTTTGAATCTACTCTATGAAATGGATATTTACGCGGATTGTCAGATTATCCCTCTAGAACGTGTCTATGAATATGAAAGCTATGAGCAGCTTGTGACAACGCAGAGTAAAAAAATATTAACGACGAATTTTCAGCGAGCCCATGTAGAAGAATCACTGCTACCTTTTATCGAAGAAAAGGATGGACGTTATTATTATCGTCATGATTTCCATGCGGCGCTTGTTTCATGGCAACCAAAATAATCAAGAAACCTTTGGAGAAACTGTACACCAAAGGTTTTTCTTATGGGAATGGATAAGGTACAATAAAATGATATAAATAAGAAGTGAGGTGGCTTATGTTGCAGCTACATTTTCTAGGGACAGGCGCAGGCATGCCTTCAAAAGAACGAAATACAAGTGCTCTGATGGTAAAGCTATTAGACGAAGTGAGTGAAATGTGGCTATTTGACTGTGGGGAGGCGACACAGCATCAAATCCTTCATACGTCGTTAAAGCCACGGAAAGTGACGAAAATATTTATTACACATTTACATGGGGATCATATTTTTGGACTTCCAGGCTTTTTAAGCTCGCGTTCCTTTCAAGGTGGGGATGAGCCGCTAACGATCTTCGGACCATCTGGCTTACAACAGTGGATTGAACAAACATTGGCCCTATCAAAAACCCATTTAACATATCCTTTACGCTTTGTAGAAGTACAAGAAGGCATTATTTTTGAGGATGCTCATTTTACAATTCATGCTAAGGAATTACGCCATGTTGTACCTTGCTATGGGTATCGTATCGAACAAAAGGATTTACCAGGCGAATTATTAATCGACAAAGCACAGGCACTTGGTGTTCCAAAGGGACCTTTACTAGGCCAATTAAAAAATGGCCACGATATTGTACTTGAAAATGGTGATGTGGTACTTGCGAAAGACGTGGTGGCACCAGCCAAAAAGGGCTTTACATTGTCAGTCTTAGGCGACACGAAATATTGTGAAGAAGCAATCCAATTATCAATGGGCGCTGATATCATTGTCCATGAAGCAACTTTTGATGGTACAACAACAGATTTAGCAGCAAGCTACGGTCATGCAACAAATGTGGAGGCAGCAAAAGTCGCACAGCAAGCTGGAGCACACTATTTATTATTAAATCATTTAAGCGCACGTTTTCTTCCATATGACTTACCTCAATTTTTAGCTGAAGCACAGGGGATTTTTCCGAATACATTCCTAACAGCTGATCAAGCCGTATATACATGGCAACATAATAAATTATTTTGATATAGTTAATAAGTAAGAAACATCTATTAGAGGAGATTCTTCTAATAGATGTTTTTAGTTTATAGTCCTAAAGGTGTGTAGATAATTTTGTTTAAATATTACTGTTTAATCATGAGAATGATCCTTTTTTGCATGCCTCTACTAGTACAAAATAGTTAGATTTATCCTCCTTGCTTATCTATTTCGGAATTTTTACAAATTAATGACAATTTAAACTTCTTCAAAAATTATTATTTTATATTTAATAAATTGTTAATGAAATATATGGAAGTAATATTGTATGATGAAGTGGAAATAATCGTAATTTTTAGGGGGATCTCATCATGAGAAAGTCAATGAAATGGAAAATGCTTCTGGAGATTATGGGCATTGTGGTGTTCATTATAGCGGCATTTTCTATTTATGTTTATCAAGCTACATATAAAAGTGAAAAAAGCAATGGAGAAGCAATCGCCAACTCCATTGTCATGGGGTTGGAAGGAGCGATTCAATCTAGAGAAAAAGCAGAAGAAATTATGGAAAAAGAAATGATTGCCGAATCTGTAATGGCTTCTTACATCATTGACAAAGGTGCTACATATGAGGATTTAAGGGCCATTGCTGAGCGTGGTGGCATCGATGAGATTTGGAGTACAGATAATAAAGGGAATACAACGGTGACATCAGTAGCTCCAACTGTTGATTTTAACTTTGGCGCTGATCCAAACGGACAAGCTGCCGAATATATGCAACTTTTAGATGGAAGAGCGAAAGAAATTGTCCAAAAAGCACAAATTCGCGATGTCGATGATCAATTTTTCAAATTTGTCGGGGTAGGTAGCTGGAATCCAGCAACTCCACAAATTGTACAGGTGGCTCGCCATGGACAGCAGCTACTAGATTTAGAAGCAAGTATCGGCAGTGAATCTTATATCGATCAACTGAACAACTATTTATCCTCAACCGTATTATTCGCCGCTATTGTAGATGAAAAAGGCCAAGCCATTGCCGCTACAGCAAAACAAAATTTAGCGGATATTGGTTTTGAGCCAGCCCAATTTTCAGCACAAAAGTCGACTGAATTTTCAGGGCGCTACGATGGCACACGTGTCACGCAATATGTAAAGCCATTATCAAACGGTACATACTTAGCTATTATTGTATCCAATGCTATCCTCTCACAAATTTTGGTAGGCACAATTGTAGCTTCATTGATCGTTGTCTGTGTGATTTTCTTCACTACGGGCCTGTCTATTTCAAAACAAGTATCGCGTATTTTAAGTGTGCGCAATTCCTTAGAGGAAATTAGTAAAGGAGAAGCAGATTTAACCAAGCGTATTCCAATCCATGCAAAGGATGAGATTGGCCAATTAGTGACATCATTTAATGGGATGATGGATAATTTCCAACAAATTATGTGTGAGATAAAGCAAGGGGCCAATCAAATAAAAGAGGCTACCTATACAATACAAGAAAATGCTCATGAAACACTTGAATCAGCCGCAATTATCCAAGGAGAATCTAGTCAGGTAGCTCAGGCCTCCTTTGCACAACAGAATAATACGGCAGACAGTGCGCATTCAATGGAGGAATTGGCGCGCAGCATTCAATATATTTCGGAATCCATAGCAGAAATTTCTAGTATTTCACGTAATACCGAGGAAAACGCAGATAATGGATTACAAATTATGCAGTCCTTACAAAAGCAATTAGTGACTGTTCATGAGAAAACGAATTTTGCGGTGATTGGAACACAGGAGCTTGAAAAACTATCTACAATGATCGGGGAATTTACCAATGTGATTACGGGAATTTCTGATCAAACGAATTTACTGGCATTAAATGCATCTATTGAAGCGGCTCGTGCTGGTGAAGCGGGGAAAGGCTTTGCCGTTGTAGCTGAAGAAGTTCGGAAATTAGCTGAAGATTCTAAGAGTGCGGCGGATAGAATCACTCAGGTGGTGATGAATGTCCAAAAGGAAACAGCCAATATTGTGGCAACCATCCAAGCAACAGCAGATGTCTTACATACAGGACGTGCTATCGTACAAGAAGCACAGCAATCGTTTGAAGGAATTCATAATGATGTACAGGTCTTAGCAACACAAGTGGATTTAGTATCAAGCTCCACTGAGGAAATTGCTGCTAGTACAGAGGAAGTAACAGCTACCATGGAAGATGTTTCGCTCTTGGCTAAGCAGACATCGCAAAGTGTTGATGCCGTTGCTCAAAAGGCTAAACATCAAGCGGAAAATATGGAGAGCATGACCGCATTTATCGACCAATTAAATACAACAGCGGAAAACCTCCAACTATCAGCAGGCAAATATAAAGTATAAAAGGAAAAATATAGTACGATAAATCACTAGATTCCCGTATAATTGAAAAAAGGGGTGTGGTTTAAATGAATCAACAAAAGATGCCGCCAGCATTATTACGATTAATCGTCATTTTTCCCAATGTGCTGAGCTATTTACTATTATTCGGTCTAATTATTTTTGTCATGACAAATTATGAAACATTAAAAGCAACAAATAATTTAACTGTGTGGATTATTTTTATTGTTGTATTAGCACCCGCTGCTGCCTACACGACTTTCAGCATCGTAAAGAAAATCCGAGCAGGGCATATGTAACTCACAAGTGTTGTTATTAGAGCATGTTCTAATAACAACACATTTTTTTTGACAAATTGGGTTCAATCCTCTATATTTTTGTTAGTCATAACTAACATTTAGAGGGCGTGTAAAATGAAAAAAGATACAAAGGATAAAATTCTTGCCGCTGCAACAAGCTTAATGACTGAAAGGGGCTACTCCAATGTCTCTGTGAAAGACATTGCTTTAACTGCTGGAGTGAGTGAAATGACTGTTTTCCGTCATTTTGAAACAAAAATGGGGATTCTACAAGCTGTGCTAGATAGACATTCTTATATTCCATACTTTGAACAGTTATTTGCTCGAGATTTATCAGGAAATCTAGTGAATGACTTACAGCAAATTGCTAACGCTTATCTAGCTTTTATGGAAAAAAATAAAGCGATATTTCTCATTACTATACAAGATAGAAGTATACTACCAGGAGTAATGGAGCTTATTTCGGATAGCCAAACCAAACAATTATTAAAATTATTGGAAGGTTATTTTCAAGTCCAAATCCAACAGAGAAAGATGAAGGATATTGATACAAATGGGCAGGCCACTGTTTTTTTAACGAGCCTTTTCGGTTTCTTTGTATCCAATGCATTTTGGGATGATCATTTTTTAAAAAACCAAAAGGAAAGTTTTGTTGATCATTTAGTAGCTACTTTTGTGGGTGGAGTCTGTATTTAATGCTCTACCCACAAAGCTTTCATATATTTTTTAAATAAAATGTTAGTTATAACTAACTAACAAATTAAAGGGGATTCAAACATGAAGGAAAAAAGAAATGTGATAGTAGCAATTTTACTATCTGCAGCATTTGTGTCTATTCTCAACCAGACTTTATTACTCATAGCTATGCCGCCCATTATGGAAGATTTTAAGATTCATGCTAACTTAGCACAATGGCTCACGACGGTTTATTTATTGACGAATGGAATTCTCATCCCCATTACAGCATTTCTAATCGGTCGTTTTTCAAATCGATTGCTGCTAATCGTTGCACTCACGTTATTTAGTATCGGTACATTTTTAGGTGCCTTTGCACCAACTTTTACAATTTTGCTTCTCGCAAGAATTATTCAAGCAGCTGGAGCAGGGGTGATTATGCCGTTAATGCAAACGATTTTATTAACGATGTATCCAAAAGAAAAACGGGGTTCGATTATGGGGCTAGCGGGTCTTGTAACAGGCTTTGCGCCAGCAGTTGGCCCAACTTTATCTGGCTGGATTTTAGAACACCTTACATGGCGACATTTATTTTTTACTGTCCTACCTGTTTCGGTCATTGTGTTAACAGTAGCGACGATTTTTATGAAAAATGTAACGACTACAAAAGAGGGAAAGCTAGATACTCTTTCAATCGTGTTCTCTTCATTAGGGTGGGGAGGTTTGTTATATGGTTTTAGTATTGCAGGAACAGCAGGCTTCCAGTCAATGCAGGTTGTTGTCACATTAGGGATGGGTGGGACGATGTTGGCTTTATTTATTAGGCGACAGCTACGATTACCCAAACCCATGCTAGAATTTCGTGTCTTTCAATCTACTATGTTCTCTATCACAACCTTCTTATCAAGTTTAGTCTATGCCATTATGATTGGTACACAAATACTATTAACCTTTTATATTCAAAACGTGCGTCAACTTTCTGCACTTGAAACAGGATTAGTTTTATTAATTGGTGCTCTAGTGATGGGCTTTATGTCTCCAGTGATAGGGAAGATTTTCGATAAAGTTGGAGGAAAGGGCTTAGCACTAGTAGGATTCACATGTATTTTTATTGGAACAAGTCTGCTTATAATGATATCAATGAATACGAACCTTTTGCTACTGGCAGGGGTGTTTACGATGATTTCCTTTGGGATTTCAATGATTATGATGCCCCTAACAACGGCTGGCATGAATGCGTTACCTACACATTTAATGGCCCATGCAACAGCAATGACTAGCACATTGCGTATGGTTGGGGGTGCATTAGTGACGGCATTACTTGTAACCATCATGAGTACTGTGACTACTTTACAACATGAGTTGGGAGAAGCTGATGCGATGCTAAATGGTATTCGAACTGCTTTTATTGCCACAACGATTTTAAGTAGCATTGGACTACTATTGTCTCTATATGTAAGGAAAGGGCCAAGTACTCATTAACCTCAATTTCTAATACGCATAAAAATAGCCTAAATAGAGAAACTAAGGGGAGAAGAGGCTTCACGATTTTAGAAAAGAGGTGCTTTTTGTGGATCCAACAAATTGTGATTTTTCACCAATGAAAGAAACTTTAAAAGATGAGCTTCTCGAAGTGATCATGTCCTTACAGCAGAGTGTGCAGGAAATGGATACAGATGCAAATTGTCTCCTCGGTAATTTTGAGAAAATTAAAGAGAAGTTTATGACAATTGAAATGAAAGCTGCGACGTTCTATTTAAATTGTTATCTTTCCCCGTTTACTGAAAAGTATCCAGAGCTATCACATAGTGTGCAAAATATGTCTTTGAGAAGGCATGGTGGTTTAATTGTTATTCAAAGACAGGATGCTTTAGAGAATTTAATTCAGCCTGGTATTCATATTGGTGCAGATTTAACCCATTCTTTATTAGAATCTATTTTCTTCCCTGGTAATCCCCTTCACGATGGAGCGGTACTTGTCCATCAAAATCAAATTGAGTCAGCTGCCAATGTACTGCCATTGTCCGAGCGGTATACAGGGGAAAAGAAATTAGGAACAAGACATCGTGCAGCGCTGGGATTGAGTGAGCAAAGTGATGCACTTGTAATGGTTGTATCAGAAGAAACGGGTAGAATTTCTTTTGCTCTTAAGGGCAATTTATATCCTGTTACAACACCTGGCATCATATAGGGGGTCTCCCTATGTTTAAAAAATATCTTGAATTCAAGATATTTTTCTTGCGGAAGTATCACTTGCGTGGTAAAGTGATAACTGAAGGGAGGGTGAAGTCATGAGAAATCATACACTAGGCACCTTAACGTGGATTCGGATGATGCGCTTTACAACGCAAAGTAATCAGTTATCGAATGAATTTTTAAAACGTTTCGACTTAACGACAGCACAATTTGATGTGTTAATCCAGATTAAAACATATGCCCCGATTACACAGTCTCAATTAGCAGAAAAAGTAACTGTAACACAAGGTGGCATGTCTCGCATGCTTGCCCGACTAGAAAAAGAGGGACTAATCGAGCGTAAACAAAATTGGAAGACGAAAACCATCTCATTGACATCAAAAGGGGAGCAAATGATTGATGCAGCAACACCTAGTCAACTTCACTTCCAGTCTTCGTTTTTTGAAGAAGTATTATCAGCTGAAGAAATTAAATCTTTATATATTGCGATGACAAAGCTTGAAAAACATAGCCGAGAAAAAAAATTGCCGCCCGTGTAATTTTTTTTGTAAAATCACTTGCTTAGTCAAGTGAAAATGATGAGGAGGAACAATTAGGATGAACAAATTAAGCGGACACCATCATATATCAATGCTAACGAAAAATGGTAAACAGAATAATCATTTCTACACAACTATTTTAGGGTTACGACGTGTGAAAAAAACGGTGAATCAAGACTCACCTTCCATGTATCACTTATTTTATGGAGACTTAACAGGAGCAGCAGGTACAGAATTAACATTTTTTGAAATGCCTGTTGCAGGACGTACAGTGCGAGGGACGAATGCTATTACACGTATTGGCTTACTTGTACCTAGCTTCGAAAGCCTACTATATTGGAAAGAACGCTTTCAGCAGCTAGAGGTAGAACATAGCGAAATCACTACTTATGCAGGCAAAGAGGCTTTATTTTTTGAAGATCATGAAGGTTTACGGATGGTATTGTTAAACCACCAAGGACAAGAAACGCCTGCTCAATGGCAACCATGGGATGGAAATGATATACCGCAGGAACATCGTATTTTAGGCATGGGGACTATTGAAATCACTGTGCGATATTTATCAAGAACGGTCAATTTATTACAAGATTTATTTCACTATACAGTTATTGCAGAAAAGGACAAAGAAACGGTCCTACAATCGATAGAAGGGGAAGTGCTTGGCGAGATTGTTGTCAAAGAATTAGAAGGACCAAGCGAGAAACCTGGTAAAGGCAGTATTCACCATCTTGCGTTACGTGTTGCAACCGTTGAAGAATTACAGCAATGGGATACCAAAATTAAGGAGCTTGGATTGGATAGTACTGGTGTGGTTGATCGTTATTATTTCCAAAGTCTATATTTTAGAGATCGTAACGGTATTTTATTTGAAATGGCGACAGATGGGCCAGGGTTTACGGTAGATTCAGCAGTCGAAGAACTTGGCAAAGAGTTAGACCTCCCGCCATTTTTAGAAGAGAGACGTTCAGAAATTGAAGCTATTTTAGAACCGCTAGAATAAGGAGAGATAACACATGATGGAAAAATATCGTATTGATCAAGCACAAGGACTCGAATTCGGACTGTACTCTTTAGGTGATCATATCCCTAATCCACTAACAGGCGAGCGTATTTCTGCTCAACAACGACTAAAAGAGCTAGTCGAGGCAAGTCAATTAGCAGAGCAAGCTGGAATTGATGTATTTGGCATAGGTGAAAGTCATCAGTCTTATTTTACAACACAGGCACATACGGTCGTGTTAGGTGCTATCGCACAAGCAACTTCGACTATTAAATTGTCTAGCTCCGCAACCGTATTAAGTGTTTCAGACCCTGTACGAGTATATGAGGATTTTGCCACAATTGATTTATTATCAAATGGTCGTGCAGAAATAGTAGCGGGACGTGGTTCACGTGTAGGTGCCTATCACTTACTAGGTGTTGATTTACAAGATTATGAAGAAATCTTTGAGGAAAAATTAGAGCTTCTTATGAAAATCAATGACGAGGAGCTTGTGACTTGGGAAGGGCAATTTAGAGCACCTCTCCACCATGCACAAATTTTACCGCAGCCAAAAAACGGCTCGTTGCCAATATGGCGTGCGGTGGGTGGACCACCTGCCAGCGCCATTAAAGCAGGATATATGGGCATTCCGATGATGCTTACAACATTAGGTGGACCTGCTATCAACTTTAAACCATCAGTGGATGCCTATCGCGAAGCGGCAGAGCGCAAAGGCTTTGACCCAAATGAATTACCTATTGCCACAACAAGCTTGTTTTATGTAGCAGACACAACAAAAGAGGCATTACAGGGCATGTATCCACATTTAAACGGTGGTTTCCAAGCTATTCGTGGTGGGGGCTATCCAAAGCAACAATTTGCACAAGCGCCTGATACACGTGATGCTTTAATGGTGGGCAGTAAAGAGCAAATTATTGAAAAACTACTTTATCAATACGAACTATATGGCATGCAACGCTTTATGGCACAAATCGATTTTGGTGGCGTACCATTCGAAAAATTGATGAAAAATATTGAAATCATTGGTAATGATATAATTCCAGCGATAAAAAAACACACAGCAAAATAAGGAGTGGCTCATTATGAAAATTGTCGCACTTGCGGGTTCTATTGTCGGCTCAAAGACAAGAACAGCTACACAAAAGTTAGTCGAGATGTTACAAGAAAAATACCCACAGCATGAAGTAACATTACTAGATCTTGCTGACTATCAGCTAGTTTTTAGTGATGGACGTAATTACTTTGAATATGAAGGCGATACAAAATATGTGACGGAAACCATTATGGCTGCTGATGCAATCGTTATTGGGACGCCAACATTCCAAGCATCTATACCAGCTACATTAAAAAACATCTTTGACCTTTTACCTGTCAATGCCTTCCGCGATAAAGTCGTCAGTGTTATTGTTACAGCAGGTACATCCAAGCATTATTTAATGGTGGAACAGCAACTAAAGCCGATCCTTGCTTATATGAAAGCGCACATCGTACCGACCTATGTATTTATAGAAGAAAAGGATTTTTTACGTAAAGAAATTGTCAATGATGATGTCCTTTTTCGTTTAGAACGGTTAGCGGAGGATACCGTGATGGTTACAGAGGCTTTTGCAGAAATTCGAGCCAAAAAAGATGCTGAATATGATTTTTAAAGATTAATAGAAGAAACGCTGTGAAGTAGTCTGACACAGCGTTTCTTTTTGTGTCAAGGCTAGCTATAAGTTCGTGACAATCATGATAAAAATAATACCCAAATCACTTTGAGTTTTTAATAAAGGTGGTTAAGGGTAAATAGAGGATAGAACTGGTTCTTCTGTAGCTAACAAAGCCGTATACTTTCATATGGAGAAATGGATATAGAAACTTCTAGTAGTTCCCAACGTTTTAAAATTAAAGAGTACGTGTAGGAAACTTGAGATTTGAATATTGTTAGGGGCGATATAGAATCCCTACTAAAGTAATTAGATAGTGTAGTATACTTCAATGCAAATGATGGGAGAGATGGAAATGGAAAACGATTGGGATAAAGCTATAGGTTCTCTTTCTAAAATAAACGTTTATTCAAATCCAAATAACGAGCCGGTTACCATAAGTGGTGAAGCTGATGATTTGAAATGTATAGGTGTTGGGACAGATGCGGCTGTTTTTCAAGCTCTTTCCGCCCCAGCGTATGCATTTAAACTATATGCCAAAGACAAAGTGCACAAAGTAAAAGTTGAAGCAAATGTGTATCAATTACTTGGAGATTCACCTTTCTTTTCAACATGCTTTGCTTCACATGACGAATACCTTGTTTTAAGTTACGAAGAAGGAAAAACGCTTTTTGATTGCATTCTACAAGGTATTCATATTCCAAAACAGGTTATAAATGAAGTGGAGGATGCAAGAGAATATGTTCGGAAGAAGGGCCTTAACCCTCGTGATATTCATTTGAAAAATATTTTGCTACAGAATGGAAGGGCAAAAATAATTGATGTCTCTGAGTACACACTACAGGGTAATGATCATCGATGGGAGCATTTAAAAAAAGGATATGAGCAATACTATCATTTAATTGATGGAAATTCTGTGCCGTTTTGGTTAGTAGAAACAATACGAAAGTGGTATAACCAGCGTGGAAAGAATACTTCATACGAAGAGTTTACAAAAAATATTTTAAAGTTTCTATTAAAAAATAATTGAACTTACGGGAGCTACCTTTTACGAGATGCTTTAATAGAAATAAAGAAAACAGACAACAAGATTTCATTGACTGTTTTAAAAACTACTTATTCGCTTATAATAGTGGGTTTATCGAATGAGACAATATCAATAATATGGTCTAAACAAACAATCTGATAATGGAATAGCTCCTTGTAGGAATAGATATCGAGAGCTATAGTTCCTTTACTTATAAAATCTAAATAAGTTGATTTTGTAAAAAGACGTACTGAGTTACCCAAGAAATCATCTTCTTGATTGACAAAATGAAATGATTCGTCAAAAACAGTATAGGCTACATATGAATCGAATTCTATATGTATGACCGGTAATGTCTTATCAATTTCAATAGGATAGACATCATTTATAGTATATTCCTCAAAACTTATATCCTCGCTTTCGGCGCTGACGGAAGCTCTAGAAATAGAAACTCTCAAAGAGTTTGTCCCTGGCTCTACTATATTATCTAAAAACAAATAACCTTTCCATTGCATTAAATCTTCATAGTTCATACAAATCACCCTTCCATATTATCACTCGAGATTATGGTCATTTTATAGTTAGAATTTCAAAATGTCAATTTTGAGATTGGTTGAATTAGAATAAAAATTTATTGTTTATCAATAAAAAATGATTGACTTAGAATATATTTTGGATTTATGATTGTTACAGCGAGTTGTAGAAAGCTGCAGTGTAGGAATTAAACATAAAAATATTTAGGAGAGAAGAAAAAGTTATGAAAAAATATATTTTTGCATTAATGCCAATCATATTAGGCGTACTTAGTTTTTTAATCTTTATGGTGAAAGGGAGTAATGTAGCACCTGATGGTACATTAGAAGAACCATTCTTTCTTATTCCAATAGGATTTTTATTGTTAGTTATTGGATTTATATGTGTAGTAGGGGTGGCGTTAAATTCGGTTATTAAAAAGACACAATACGTTAAATAATAGATAAAACAACCAGGTCATACATAAGAGACTTGGTTATTTTTAATATTTACTTAATAAAAGCACTACATTTGTGTGGGAGTTTTGTTTACACGATGTATGGAGTAGACTGATGATTTGATTGAACAACATAAATAGCTATTTTAGTTGACTGCAAAATTGTACTTGAAGGTTTTGCATGATAAGTTTGTAACTACCTTTTTTCAAGGCAGTCATCTTCGTTTAATGGTTGTACATTAATTTCATAAGAAAAACTTATGTTGATTGAGCTGAAAGATTAATAGTATTTTATGATAATCATTTTGCTTAACGCTACAGTTTGCATGAAGTTTATGGAATTGTGGTATGATTATTTTTAGAGAGTAGGGGGTCAATAAACATGGTATTTTCTCTTTTTAAAAAAAAGAAGGAACCACAGCAGCTAAAAAATAGAGTGGAGTTTTGTATCACTAATTTAGCACTTGGTGCGGCAGATGCGTATGATGTATTAGTAGAACGAGAAGATATTGAGATAGAGGAATCTGGTTGTACATCCCATTGTGAAATCTGTGAGCAAGGTATTTTTGCGATAGTAAATGGGGAAGTTGTGACAGCAGATGACGCGGAGACATTGGTACAGGCTATTGATGAAGAATTAAAACAAAATCCACTTTTCTAATGAAAAAACAGCTTGCTGGAGCACAAGCTGTTTTTTGATGGAAATGTAATTACCAACCACGGACGTATTGTACGGGAGGCTGCACGTCTTCTCCTAGCTCTTTAGCTGCATGTAGTGCCCAGTAAGGGTCTCGTAATAAAACACGCGCTAAGAATATTAAATCTGCACGATTATTTTGGAGTATCTCTTCGGCTTGAATGGCTGTGGTAATAAGACCAACTGCACCAGTAGGAATATCAGCCCCATGCTTTATCGCTTCTGCATGTGGTACCTGATAGCCTGGAAAGACATTGATGGCTGCTGGTACAACGCCCCCTGTTGACACATCAACTAAATCAACACCTTGAGATTTCATCCAGCGGCTAAAAACAATAAAGTCATCCATTGTTGTACCATCTTCCGCATAATCTTCCGCAGAGACACGTACCAATAAAGGACCATCCCATACACTGCGAACAGCATCGATGACTTGACGTAGAATGCGATATCGATTTTCCTGTGAGCCCCCATATTGATCTTGACGTTTATTCGTAGCAGGTGATAAAAACTCGCTAATTAAATAGCCATGTGCGCCATGAATTTCTAGTACATCAAAGCCAGCCTTTGCGGCACGAATAGCTGCTTGTTTAAATGCCTCGATGACATAGTGAATGTCCTCTTCTGTCATTTCTGTTGGTGTTTTATAGTCTGAACTAAAGGCAATAGCTGATGGAGCAAAAATTTCGCCATCTACTGTTGCTTTGCGACCAGCATGTGCAAGCTGGATGCCTGTTTTAGCGCCGTACGCTTTCATCCCCTCAACTAATTGACTTAATCCTTCAATATGTGCATCATCCCAAATCCCTAAATCCTTATTTGAGATACGACCTTCTGGCACAACACCAGTAGCTTCTAAAATGATTAAGCCTACTTGACCAGCTGCACGTGTTGCATAATGGACGAAATGAAAGGGCGTTACCATGCCATCGTCTTGTGCTGAGTACATGCACATAGGTGCCATCACAACACGGTTTTTTAAGGTGATAGATTGCAATGTATAGGGTTCGAATAATTTACTCAAAATAAAGCCTCCTAATTCCTAGTGATACACTCTATTTTGCACATAATGCTACCCATTTGCAAGTGAACGAGATCGTGCCTCCGCTTCTTTAATGCAAGCTTCGATGGCTTCATTAAATTGATATTGTTCTAATGCCTGTATCCCTGCCTCCGTCGTGCCACCAGGACTCGTCACCTTTTTGCGTAAGACATCTGGTTCATCTAATGACTGCTTGAGCATCTCAGCTGTCCCCGCAAGTGTTTGAGTCATTAGCAAGCGCACCGTATCTTTCGATAAGCCTACCTTCGTCCCTACTCGTTCAAAAGCTTCCATTAAATAATAGATATAGGCAGGGCCGCTACCTGAAAGGGCTGTGACTGCATGTAACTGATCTTCATCGACTTCAATAACGGAGCCAACAGCCTCTAATAACTGGAGGAATAGGATACGCTGGTCTGCAGATACCTCGTTATTGAATGCAATGCCACTTGCTGACATGCCGATTGTAGCGGAAGTATTCGGCATCACCCTTGCTACTGGGCGACTCCCTAAAAATTCTGTAATTGTATCAATCGCAATGCCTGCTAAAATAGATAGTACAGCAGTGTGTGCCGTAAGTTTAGGCTTTAAATCACACATAGCAGCAATAGCATCTTTCGGCTTCATCGCTAAGATAATCAGATCTGCCTGTTGAAAAATCGCAGGATCAAACACACAATGGACACCATATGTTTCATGTAGGAAATGTAAGCGTTCCTTGTCTGAGCGATTGGTGACGTAAATTTCCTGTGGTGTGAACACCTTTTGTTTAATCCAGCCTTGCATCAATGCTTCCGCCATTGAGCCTGCACCGATAAATAAAATTTTTTTCATGAACAAAACCTCCAGTTCAAAATAAAAAAGCGCTCTCGTCCTTATCTAGAAGGACGAAAACGCTCTCGTTTCCGCGGTACCACCTTTGTTTGCCAATTGTTGGCACAACTCTTAGCCCTCTTATCGCAAGGGAAACGGTTATGTTTGCATAACTGCTCAGAAGTAGGTTCGGTAATGGGAGCGGGTGATGTTACTCTCAGCAAATGTAACACTCTCTAACACCTTCACCAGATACGTACTCGTCTTCTTCAACGCACATAAATAATTAGATTATTCAAAATTATAGTGAGGAATAGGCAACCTGTCAACAGGAGGATGACGAAAACAGAAAAAACTTGTAAAATAGAATGAATCAGTATTCACAAGTGCGTGAAAAGGGGGAGACAACTTTGTCTATATACAAAATAGAAATACCAACACCCTATGCAGTAGGAGATGTCAATGCATTTATTGTAAAAGGCGATGCACTTAGCATTTTTGATGTTGGCCCAAAAACAATGGAAGCCTATGATGCTTTAAAATGGGGGATTCGAGCAGCAGGCTTTGACATGCAAGATATTGAACAGGTTGTGTTAACCCATCATCATCCAGATCATGCGGGATGGGTCGATGCTTTTCCATATGCAGAAATTTTAGGGCATGCCTATAATGACAAATGGCTTCGTCATGATGAAGACTTTTTACGCTATCATGAACAATTTTACAGTGAACGTTTATTGGAGCATGGGGTACCACAAGAATATATTGCAAAAAGTGTCCATGTTCGTCGTGAATTGGAGCTTGTAGGGGAACGACCATTAACGCAAATTTTGGAAGATGGAGATGAAGTTCCTGGGCATCCAGGATTAAAGGCAATCGAAACATTAGGTCACGCACAAAGTCACTTCATTTTTTGGGATGAAAAAACTCATCATGTGATTGGTGGAGATTTATTGCTTGAAAAAATAACGCCCAATCCACTAATAGAGCCACCATTGGATCGTACTGTAGGACGTACAAAATCTTTACTACAATATAATGCATCCCTTGAAATTCTACGTCAATTACCTGTCAAAATGATGCATACAGGTCATGGAGCAGAGCTAGAGGATATTCCGTTGTTAATTGATAAACGATTAGAGCGACAGCACCAACAATCAATGAAGGTTTTTGAATTATTAGGCAATGATCAATTAACAGTTGTCCAAGTAACAAAACGCTTGTATCCGGCTATCTTCCAGCATCAGCTTGGTTTAACTTTATCTAAAACACTTGGTCATTTAGATTACCTAGAGGCCAATGAGTATATTACGTCAACAAAGACAGAAGCAGGTATCTATTTATTTCAAAGGAAGTAGGTTTATACATGAAACATCCTAACAAAACAATCTTTGTGACAGGAGCTACAAGTGGGGTTGGCTTAAAAATAACTGAATTACTAGTAGCTCAAGGGCATATCGTTTATGCCACAGGTCGCAATGCCGTTGCACTAAAGGTGCTAGAGCGTTTAGGTGCTCAAGTGATCCAAGCGGATTTAACCAATCTACATACACTTGATGATGTTTGTGCGCAGCTACCACCGATTGATGTAGCGATTCTTTCAGCAGGTGTAGGGAAGTTTGCTGTAGCCCCTGCTTTACAGGATGAGGATATTGCGCAAATGATCGAATTAAATGTTAGCGTACCCATTTATCTTGCCAAACGATTAGCCTCTAAGATGATAGAGCGCAAACAGGGCCATTTAATATTCATTGGTTCTCAGGCTGGGAAGGTGGCCACACCAAAAGCGAGTGTCTATGCTGCGACGAAACATGCTATTGTCGGTTTTACCAATGGATTGCGTATGGAATTAGCTCCGTACAATGTAAAAGTGACAGCCATCCATCCTGGTCCCATTGATACACCATTTTTAGATAAAGCCAATGATACAAGTGGCTACCGAGAATCCTTAGGGCGCTTTTTATTGTCAGCGGAGGAAGTAGCTCAAGAGACAGTGAAAACGATTGATCGTCCTGTTCGTGAGATTAATCTACCTAGAATTATGGGATTGTCGAGTAAATTGTATGCATTAGCCCCTGCAACCATTGAATGGCTAGGCAAATCATTTTTCCATAAGAAATAACAACATTTGAAACTGTAAACATGCTTCACGTGCATGTCTACGGTTTTTTCATATTTACATATAATTGTAGCTATAGTAGTAAAAAGGAAGAGTTGAAAAGGAGACATAGATGTATACAATTGGTCAAGTTGCAAAATTTTTAGGAGTTTCTAGAGATACCTTAAAATTTTATGAAGAAAAGGGATTAGTAAAGCCTCAGCAAAATAGTGAAAATGGGTATAGAACATACAATCATTTTGATATATACGATATCACAACAATCAATTTTTATAGAGAAATTGATTTTGAAATCAAAAAGATTCAGGAATTGAGAAAAGGCAAGAGTATAGAGGGCATCCAATCATTGTTAGTAGAAAAAGAACAAGTAATGTTAGAGGAAATAGCTTATAAAAAGCTACAATTAAAAAAGCTCCAGCTTGTAAAAGAGGATTGTCAAAAAATTAGCCAATATCTAGGCACGTATACTATAAAGGAAATGAAACCATTAGAAATAATGGGCGTAATAGATCATTATACAGCCTATGATGAATATGATTCGTTAAAAGAAAATGCAGACAGTATAAAGAAAGCGGTAATTCTTACTTCTTTAAGAAGAGTTATTAGATTCGATGATAGCGGAATGCTCGAAAATAAATTTATGGTTGTCAGGAAAGTAGAAAATAGCGATCATCCAATTAAAGGTGAAGTTTTAGCGCATCCCAAATGTCTTTATACAGTTATTGAAGATGGGCGCTGGTCAACAGGTGGCAAAAATATAGACAATAAAGTAGAGGCTAGTATAAGAAAAGTAGCTAAGGAAAATGGCTATGAGCTTTTAGGGCTTGTTTATATCAACTTATTGCTTACCACTTATGAAGAAGGGCTTGAACGTATTTTTTTAGAAATGTATGTACCGATAAAATAAAGGCAAAATGGGTTTGACCTGTGAGCAACCCCTAGGTTTATGCTGAAGATATTCAGATGAAATGGGGGATCTACTTGCGTAGAAAAAAGAAATTAAAAAAACCAGTAGCAAGCTTTATTATTTTAACCAATATTATTTTTTGGCCACTTTTCTGTGTTGTAGGAGCCGTCAAGCTATTAGGCTATCCTACTTGGCTATTTGATACCGTACGCTGTCTATCGGCTTGGTCATCCACCTTTGCCTTTGCGTTACTATTTCCAAGAATCTATCCTGGGCAACGTTTTATACACTTTGTCAAACAAAAATTCAAAAACAAATTGTCACTTTCAGTAATTGTTTTAATCGTGATGATACAAACAGCTATCTTTATCATGATTTTGTTTCAAATCATGAATAATTATGAAGAAAACTCTATTTTTACGCTGTCTTCATGGGGCATGCTCAGTTTTTATTTTGTTAAAACGCTTTTGTCAGGACCACTGGGTGAGGAGTTAGGATGGAGGGGCTTTGCACTGCTGGAGCTGCAAAAGAAGTATTCGCTATTAATAGCTTCAATTATCATAGGCTTTTGGTGGGGAATGTGGCATTTACCGATATGGCTTACAACAGGGTTTATAGGAATGGATTTGATCAAATATAGCTTCTTCTTTATGTTAACGATTATAGCTACGACCATCATCATGACAGTATTTTATACGATCAATCAGAATTTAATCATTCCTATTATTATTCATCAGCTCTTTAATTTTTTTATCGGCTCCATTAATGGAAACCTAATTGATTTAATTATGTATAATGCCATTTTATATTCGGCGGTGGCCGTTCTACTTATTTTGATTAATCCTAAAAAAGTATTGTATAAGATACAATCAGCCGAGTAACTAGAAAGAATCCAGTTTGTATCATGGATTCTTTTTTTTCGTCCGTTGCTAAATTTATATAGTATACATTTATATATATAGTAAAAAAACGTTTTTTCGAGTGAATTGCCATGGATTTCTTGTCAACCTTATACAAGGAACGACTTACTTTTGACAATAAAAATAAAAGTCTATGAATTTATAAAAATACACTTGTATTTATTTTTATAACATGATACTATTCGTGTATAAACTTTTAAATGAATGTATAAACATACATATCGATAGAGCAATGGAGGCGCATTTTTAATGGCAAATAAAAAAGTGGTATTAGCTTATTCAGGTGGACTTGATACTTCGGTAGCAATTCCTTGGTTAAAAGAGCAAGGTTGGGACGTAATTGCAGTATGTCTTGACGTTGGCGAAGGAAAAGATCTTGAATTCGTAAAAAATAAAGCTCTTCAAGTAGGAGCGATTGAATCTTATATGGTGGATGCGAAAGACGAATTTGCTGAAGGGTATGCATTAATTTCTTTACAAGCACATACTTGGTACGAGCAAAAGTATCCATTAGTATCAGCACTTTCCCGTCCACTTATCTCGAAAAAATTAGTAGAGATTGCTAATCAAGTAGGCGCAGATGCTGTTGCGCATGGTTGCACAGGTAAAGGGAATGACCAAGTTCGTTTTGAAGTATCTATTAAAGCATTAAATCCAGATTTAGAGGTATTAGCACCAGTACGTGAGTGGGGCTGGAGCCGTGATGAGGAAATCGAATATGCAATGAAGCATAATGTACCGATTCCTGCAACATTGGATTCACCATTCTCAATCGACCAAAACCTATGGGGCCGTGCGAATGAAGCTGGCATTATGGAAGACCCATGGGTGTCACCACCAGAAGAAGCTTATGGCTTAACTGTTTCTGTTGAAAATGCACCGAATGAAGCAGAGTATGTGGAAATCGAGTTTGTAGCTGGTAAACCAGTAGCATTAAATGGAAAAGAAATGAAGCTTGCTGATTTAATTCAAGAATTAAATGCAGTAGCAGGTGCTCATGGTGTAGGACGTATCGATCACGTTGAAAATCGTTTAGTTGGTATTAAATCTCGTGAGGTTTATGAAATTCCAGGTGCAAAAGTGCTGTTAACAGCGCATAAAGAGCTTGAGGACTTAACGCTTGTAAAAGAATTAGCACACTTCAAGCCAGTAATCGAGAAAAAGCTATCCGAATTAATTTACGACGGTCTATGGTTCTCACCATTACGTGATGCTCTGGAAGCATTCCTTGCGCAAACACAACAATATGTGAATGGTACAGTACGTGTGAAACTATTTAAAGGACATGCGATTGTAGAAGGACGTAAATCACCAAATTCATTATACAGTGAAAAGCTAGCAACATACTCGAAGGAAGATCAATTCAATCATGCTTCCGCTGTAGGCTTTATCGAGTTATGGGGTCTACCAACTGTAGTGAACTCATCTGTGAATAAAAAGTAATGTTGAACAAGCAAGGTGTGGTGAGGCATTTGTGCTTTTACTACACCTTTTGATAAGTAATCGAGGAAAAGGTGAGCTGACATGACAAAACTTTGGGGTGGACGTTTCCAAAAATCAGCAGAAGCATGGGTAGACGAATTTGGCGCATCCATTGGCTTTGACCAGCAACTTGTGCTAGAGGACCTTGAAGGTAGTGTTGCACATGTCACAATGCTTGGTGCTACAGGAATTTTACCAGCAGCTGATGTAGAGGCCATACTAGGTGGTCTTGCCCAATTAAAAGATAAGGCAATCGCAGGTGAGCTTGAATTTAGCGTTGCCAATGAAGATATACACTTAAATTTAGAAAAAATGTTAATTGATTTAATAGGTCCTGTCGGTGGCAAACTACATACAGGACGTAGCCGAAATGACCAAGTAGCAACGGATATGCATCTTTTCTTGAAAAAGCGTGTGCAGGAAGCAATTGATTTAATTGTGACGTTCCAACAAACACTATTAGACAAAGCACAAGAGCATATTGAAACGATTGCACCAGGTTATACGCATCTACAACGTGCACAGCCAATCTCCTTTGCACACCATTTAATGGCTTATTTTTGGATGCTAGAGCGTGATAAACAACGTTTTACAGAATCCATAAAACGTATTGATATTTTACCTTTAGGTGCTGGGGCAATGGCAGGGACAACTTTCCCGATTGACCGTTTAAAATCAGCAGAGTTATTAGGGTTTAGCGAGGTTTACGCAAACTCCATGGATGCTGTAAGTGATCGTGATTTTATCGTGGAATTTTTAAGTCATTCCTCCTTACTTATGGCGCATTTATCACGCTTTGCTGAGGAAATTATTATCTGGTCTACAGATGAATTTAAATTTATCGAACTGGATGATGCCTTCTCAACAGGTTCTTCGATTATGCCACAAAAGAAAAACCCAGATATGGCAGAGCTTATCCGTGGTAAAACAGGGCGTGTTTATGGGAATCTAATGGGCTTATTAACGGTGTTAAAAGGCACACCATTAACATATAACAAAGATATGCAGGAGGACAAAGAGGGGATGTTTGACACTGTTCATACGATTCTTGGTTCACTTAAAATCTTTGAAGGTATGGTTCGTACAATGACTGTCAACACGGAACGCTTACATCAGGCTGTTCACGCTGATTTTTCAAATGCAACGGAGCTAGCAGATTATCTTGCTACAAAGGGGATGCCATTCCGTGAGGCACATGAGGTGACTGGTAAGCTTGTCTTTACATGTATTCAAAAGGGCATTTATTTATTAGACTTGCCATTGGAAGAAATGCAGCAAGAAAGTACGTTAATTGAAGCGGATATTTATGATGTACTAGCGCCAGAAGCTGCTGTTCGTCGCCGCCATTCCTTAGGTGGTACTGGCTTTGAACAAGTAAAAATCCAAATTGAAAAAGCGAAAGCCTGTCTTGTAGCCATTTAATTTTTGCGTGCATGTCCTTGTGACTTTTTGCATAGATATTCATTAAAGCTGTCCTGTGAGGCACTATGAAAACCTTTATCCTTTTTCAACTGAGCCAGAGGGTGACGTGAAGAAGAGAACCTTACATATGTGAAGGACAATCCCCAATTCTGGAGACGCGGAATTGGGGTTTTTGTATAAGTAAATGTAGGAGGGATGAAGAAATGAATGAACGTTTTACAAAGGGGCTCGAAACAATTAAACAATATGTGACAGAAGAAGAAGCAGCACGGATGATTGAATCCGATGCATTAGCCGATATAGCACCCGATTTACGCAAAATGATTATTGAATTTGCTTACGGTGATGTCTATGCACGGCCTGGGCTGGATGCAAAGAGTCGAGCACTCGTCGTGATAACAGCGGTAGTTACACAAGGTGCTGCACCACAAACCAAAACGCATATTCAGCGTGGATTACATGCAGGCTTGACACAGACAGAAGTGGTCGAGGCACTTTTACAATTAGCACCCTACATCGGTTTTCCAAGAGTGCAAAATGCTTTAACGATAGCCCAACAAGTCTTTGCAGAAAAAAGCTAAAGCATGTATAAAAAATAGAAGAAGGTTCATAATAAGAGAGGAACCACTTATTAATCTAATCTGATGGGGAGGATGCAGAATGAGTAGTAATAGTCAAACACCCAAAGACCAAGAATCTCAGGAAAGTCCGCCACAACTGTTGAAGGTTGAAGCTTCTAAATCTTAAGCCTAAAGGTGAAACAGAACATTCTGTTTTGCTATAGATTAAGAAGAAGTGTAAACCATATCAGTTAAAAATCAAATAGAAGCAATAAGTGTCCATGGATCCAGAATTATTCTGGGTCCTTTTTGTTTCTTATTTGGGGTCTAAAGTACTCAAGATCCGCTCTAAATGAAATTTAAAGCGCTCATAAGGAAGGAGAACCCGCTCTAAATGAAGTTCAAAGCACTACTAAGGGAAGGCTCCCGCTCTTATTGTGAAAAAACCTCTACTCAACACCATAAAAAATTCCTTCATTTGACATTAAAGAAAATCTGTATTACTCTATACATAACAGATTTCTGTTTGGTTACAAGCAATACAGATTGGAGGGTTATTATGCAAATACAATTAGATCCAAACAGTGAATTGCAGCTATATAAACAATTGGCCAATCAAATAATAGAATGCATTGCGCAAGGTGAGCTGAAAAATGGTGATACTTTACCGTCTGTACGTTCGATGGCTACAGATCTAGGCATCAATGTTAGCACGGTCAGTAAAAGTTATCATGAGCTTGAAGAGAAGGGCTTAATTGAATTGAAGCCGAAAGCAAAAGCGGTCATTATTGGTGGTCAAAAGAGAGCGCTGGAAGAAACGGAGGTTGAAAAAGTCGAAAATGCCTTGAAGCCTATCATGGCGGAGGCTTTTGCGCGTGGCCTCGAGAAAGAGCAAATGACAAGTTTGTTCCAGCGAATTTTAAAACAATGGAAGTAGGGGTAGTATGCTTATAATTGTAGGCATCTTTATCATTGTCGGAATTATGGAAATGATGACACCACATTTAACAAGAAAAACACTTGTTTTTGGTGTTTCCATACCCGAACCATATGTCAAACATCCACAATTAAAGCTGTGGAAGAAGCATTATAGCCAAATCATCGCAGGGATTGCTGGCTTATTCTTAGTAGGTCAAATCGCTCTCTATCTTTCACCTATACAAGAGGAGAAGGTATCTTTAATTTCCTTTATCCTTTTGTATGTCATGCTCCTTTTATCATCAGGTCTTTACATGAGTTATCATGCTAAAACGAAAAAATTAAAGGTGCAGGAGCAGTGGGAGGCACAAATAAAAACAGTATATGTGACAGATTTGTCTATCCGTCAGAAAGAGGAAACATTATCACCTATATTTTTTAGTGTACCCATTATCATCACACTTGCATTAATCGCTTTTACGTACATGAACTATGAGTCAATCCCTGAGGTTTTCGCAACACATTGGAATGGGGCAGGAGAGGTCGATGGTTGGACTCAAAAATCGCGGCTTTCAGTCATCAGTATGCCACTTATATTATTGGCAATACAAATTAGTTTTTTCATGATGAGTCAAGGCATGAAAAGTGCCAAAATTCAATTAAGTGCACAGGCCAAAGAAGCATCCATTCATCGGGAGTTAACTCAGCGTAAATACGGAAGCTGGTACCTGGCAGCCATTAATTTTAGTATGACAATTCTATTTGTTGTTTTACACTATACAACTGTTATTTTACAAGACCAAACGGCTCCCTACTTCTTCCCACTTTTTCTTGTCTTTAATGTCGTTACGTTGGGTGGTTTACTAGTGTTCATTTGGAAGCTCAGTAAAAGTAATGAACGTTTTGATGAGGTACATACAAATGAAACAGCTGCCACAGATGATCAATACTGGAAATGGGGTATTTTTTATTGCAATAAAAATGATCCATCCTTATTAGTGCCTAAAAAGTTCGGGATTGGTTGGACTGTAAATTTCGCGAACAAATGGTGTTACATCTTAATAGCGATTACGTTACTGCCAATTTTATTGGTGATTTTCATATAGAAAGGAAGATTAGATGAAAAAATGGTTATTGATTTGCTGTACAATTTTACTTTTAGCTGCCTGTGGGCAAAAAGAGGTCACTGCACAACATCAAGGATCAAAGGGGACAAATGCAATGAATGAACAGTTTATTGGAAAATGGGAAGGAACTATTGAAACGCCAAATGGACCATTACCGATTATTATCGATTTAAAGAAGGAAAGTGGTACATTATCCGTGCCAGCACAGGGCTTATCTAATTTTCCATTTCAAAGTGTGACGTATACAGGTGATAAAGTAAAAGTGTCCATAAATTTAAACGGCTCTGCTATTGCCATTAATGGCACAATCAAAAATGAACAAATAGAGGCTACATTTCAACAAAATGGTGGGAAATTTCCTTTAATACTAAAGGCTTATAAAGAGCAACCTGTTACCTATGACACATTAAAAATTCCCGTTCAAAACGGTAACTTAACGGTAGCTGTACAAAAGGCTTCTCCATCTCCATCACCAGTGGCACTGATAATAGCAGGATCAGGGCCAACTGATAAAGATGGTAATTCGGCTTTGGCTGGAAAAAATAATAGCTTGAAAATGTTGGCCGAAGGTTTAGCACAACAGGGCATTGCGACGGTGCGTTATGATAAGCGAGGACTTGGTGACAATCAAGCGCTCTTAACAAAGGAAGAGGATGGAACGTTTGACCAATACGTTGATGATGCTGTACAAATTATCCAAACATTGATGGCTGATAAAGCCTACACAAGTGTCCATGTGATTGGTCATAGCGAAGGCTCACTCATTGGTTTGCTCGCGGCTCAAAAGACAGGCGTAGCATCCTTTGTCTCCATTGCCGGTGCAGGTAGATCGTTAGATGAAGTGCTTTTAGAGCAATTAAAAGGTCAATTAGCACCAAAGCTTTTTAATGAATCCACGAATATTTTGACAGCTTTAAAGCAAGGTGAGCAAGTGAAAAATATTTCGCCAGAGCTACAGGCCCTTTTCCGTCCATCTGTACAGCCTTTCCTGATTTCCTTGCTAAAATATCAACCTGCTAATGAGCTTGCAAAAGTAAAAAGCCGTGTATTGCTAGTACAAGGAACAACGGATTTACAAGTGAAGGAAGCCGATGCTGAGGCATTGAAGAAAGGCAAACAAGACTCAAAATTACTTTATCTAGCGGGTATGAATCACGTATTGAAAAAGGCACCGGCAGATCGCTCCAAAAACTTAGCAACCTATGCAGACCCTTCGCTGCCACTGCATGAAGAATTACTACCAGCAATTGAGCAATTTATTAAAAATGAAAAGTAGGATGATTAACCTTGGGAGTACTTGTCTATTTAATAATCATGCTGCCGTTTCTCATCTTCGCCATTGTTCTATCGCAAGGTAAAGGAGCTTTTCTACTTGAAGGCTTTCATACGATGGCACAGGAAGATAAAGAACAATATGATGAAAAGGCACTGGCAAGATTTATGGGAAAAATGATGTATGGCTACTGTTTTTGTGTACTTTTATGGATACTAAACGAATTTTTCCATACACAATGGTTATTTCATGTAGGTCTTGTACTTTTTGTCGCCCTTACGATATTTTTATTGATCTATGCGAACACAGGTAATCGTTTCAAAAAATAGCATGTAAGAAAAAGTAGAACCATTTTATAATGGTTCTATTTTTTTGTAAGCGCTTTATGAAAATTCTTTAAAATCTAAATATTTGGAAAACCGTAATTTTAGTGTCACGAATATGCTCGTTCATGCGCTGTTTTTCTTCTTTTCTGTAAAAATAGAATTTTAAGAATAATTAGTATTATTATAGATGACATTAAAAAATTACTAAGTTAGGAGAATTCTTTGATATGTCGCAAATGTTAGCACTGACGATAGTACTTGCTATTCTTTACATCGGAGATATCGTAGCAACAAGAACGAAGGCGTGGATTCCATCTGTGTTCGTCTGTGCGGTATTATTTTTAATTGGCTATTGGACATTCTTCCCGAAAGATATTGTTAGTATTGCCGGGATTGGTCCAGTCGTTGCCACGATGTTAATGTATTTATTAATTACGAATATGGGTACACTTCTGTCCCTTAAGGAATTGAAAAACCAGTGGAAAGCCATCGTTATTTCTTTAGCTGGTATTGTAGGCATCATCGCCATATTATTTACAATTGGTGCCTTGCTATTTGATTTAAAAACGATGATTGTTGCAGTTCCACCATTAGTCGGTGGTGTTGTGGCAGCGCTAGTGATGTCAGAAGGCGCTTCTGCAGCTGGCTTAGAGGATTTAGCCGTCTTTGCCATTGTAATTTATGTTATTCAAGGTTTTGCAGGATATCCCATCACGTCCATTGTATTGAAGCGTGAAGCAAAACGTTTATTAAAAGAACATCAGCAAGGGAATATACAATCGGTAACACAGGTAGAGGAAGATGTTGAACAGGCATCTGAGCAACCAAAATTATTTAGTAAAATTCCTACCAAGTACAATACAGAATACTTTAAATTTTTCCGTTTAGCGCTTGTTGGATTATTAGCGTATGGTACATCTACAGCATTAGCACCTGTTGTGACAGTCAATGCGTTAGTGCTATGCCTAGTGTTTGGTGTCCTTGCATCGACATTTGGTTTTTTAGAAAGACAACCATTGCAAAAAGCAAATGGCTTCGGTTTTGCCATTATGGGGTTAATGCTCTTTATATTTGATGGCTTAAAACAGGCTTCCCCTGAAATGCTGATGCGTATTATTGTGCCATTAGTAGTGTCTATTGTCTTAGCAGTCATTGGTATGTATATTTTCTCTTTCATCGCAGGAAAAGTTTTAAAGGTCAGCCCGAATTTAGCGTTTGCTGTATCCTTAACAGCGCTCTATGGGTTCCCAGCAGATTATATTTTAACGAATGAAGTAGTGAAATCGTCCACAGCCGATCAAAAAGAACGAGAAATGCTGTTAAGTCATATGTTACCACCGATGCTTGTGGGAGGTTTCATTAGTGTAACGATAACATCTGTGATTTTAGCGGGTATTTTTGTCAATTGGCTATAAAGAAGGAGAGAGTCAGCATGAATAAAATGAAAGAAATTATTGCGGAATTAAATAGTGAGCTTGTGGCAATTCGTCAAAAATTGCACAGTGAGCCAGAGCTTTCTTGGGAAGAATATGAAACAACGAATTATGTAGCAGCATATTTAGAGAACCTTGGTATTCCGTTTAGACGAATAGAGCCAACAGGCATTATTGCGGAGTTAAAAGGGGGCAAGGAAGGAAAAACCGTTGCCTTACGTGCAGATATGGATGCATTATCAGTTTATGAAATACGAGAAGATATTCCGTATCGCTCTAAAACTGATGGTAAGATGCATGCCTGTGGTCATGATGCGCATACAGCCATGTTGCTGATTGCAGCTAAGACATTACATATGGTACAAGAAGAAATTGAGGGAACAGTTCGTTTTATTTTCCAGCCAGCGGAAGAAGTAGCTACAGGCGCAAAAGCGATGGTAGAGCAAGGAGCAATGAAAGGTGTAGATAACGTCTTTGGTATTCATATTTGGTCACAAATTGACACAGGGAAAATTCAGTGTAATAAAGGTCCTGCCTTTGCCTCTGCTGATATTTTCAAAGTGCGCTTTAAAGGGCAGGGCGGTCATGCCGCAGTCCCACATGATGCCATTGATGCCGTGATGATTGCTTCAACGTTTGCTTTGAATGTCCAAACAGTTGTGGCACGTACAGTCAATCCACTTCAACCTGCCGTTCTTACAATTGGAAAAATGGAGGTTGGCACACGCTTTAATGTAATTGCAGAAGATGCCATTTTAGAAGGGACTGTGCGTTGTTTTGATAAAGAGGTTCGTTCACATATCGAAACGCAAATTCGTCATTATGCTGACCAGATTGCCTCACTTTATGGTGGCACAGCAGAGGTCGTTTATGAATATGGTACACAAGCCGTCAACAATGATGTGGCGAGTGCCAGATTAGTCGAGCGCCTTGCAGCTGAACATTTTGGCGCGGATGCTTATCATATTGATGATCCGACAATGGGTGGAGAAGACTTTAGCTTTTACTTAGATGAAGTACCTGGCTGTTTTGCTCTAGTAGGCTCAGGCAATACAGAAAAGGATACACGCTGGGCACATCATAACGGCCATTTTAATATCGATGAAGATGGTTTGCGCGTTGGAGCCGAATTATATGTACAATATGCGTTAACTTGGTTAAGCGAAAACTAATAAAGTGAAGTAACTAAGCTTCTTATGAAATTAGTATAAATTCACCTTAGCTGGTCATAATAAAGAAGATTTCACTTATGAAATCTATAATGATGAGGAGGATGAAAAATGAGTAGGTTCGAACAACTAGACCCCAAATCTCAAAAAATCCACCGCAACTGGTCAAGGATTAAGCGATCAAAATCGCAAGTAAATGGTGAAACGGAGATTACTCTCCATAACCGTCTCTTGCGAAGTGAAGCAAAGGCCCGTCAGTTTTAATCATGCTAGAAAAGTAAGTGTCATCAAGCCCAGAAAAAATTCTGGGTTTTTCTTTATGACTAAGAAAGATGTATTATATTGTAAGAAAGTAATATCTAACAGAAAAGGAGAGGAAAGCTATGATTAATCCTATTCCCATTTATCTACAGCAATTTGCAGGAAACGTCCAAATTATAGATGATGTTGAATCCCAGTTTCAGCTTCATTCTAGTGCAGGCAATGAACAATTTGAAATTTGGTATTACGGTGATTTGCTAATGATTGAAGGGGAGGAAATGCCTTATATTACAGGCTCAACCGCTAGAATCGTTGCTAAAGATCCTTTATCCGCCGAGGAAATTTTGCTCTTTGATGCGACTCTACATGGTTATAATGCGCTATTTTGTGAGGCGTATACAGAGAATCACCGTGACAACCGTCCTCTAGAAAAATATAATTTACCCGAAACAAAAGTCGTAATATCATTTTTCTATAACATCGACTATGACGGAGAAATAGACGACTATGAGGTAGATGAACAAGAAAATGTTCAACTTATAAATGGAGAAACCACTAACTGGGAAACGATTAAAAGAAATGGCTATGATGCATTTGCTTTTTATTTTAAAAAAGAAGATGGAACACTTTTAGCATTTGCTGAAGAAGAACTAGCCTAAAAGGAAGGGATTTTCGCGAAATGCAACTCATACAATTTACACAAGATTTAGCAAATCCAATTCATCAATACCAATCCATCGATACATTTTATAGAAAAATCACGAAAACGGAAGTACCTACGACGATCGGTTTCATCTATATTGAGCCAGGCGGTGTGGTTGGTTTGCATGAAGCCCCCATTCCACAGCTATTTATCGTTATTAATGGAGAGGGATGGATTAGTGGTGAAGATGCTGAAAAAATCACGATAAAAACAGGACAGGGAGTACTATGGCATCAAGGTCTGGCACATGAATCTGGTAGTATAACGGGCTTAACAGCACTTGTTATCCAAGCGGAGCAGATAAATCTTACATAAATAAAAGTGTAACGGTAGTTGCAAGAACCGTTACACTTTTTCATATTGTTTAACCAATTTAACTGTTTTAAGTAGATGGCCATCAAATTGTTCATCAAATTCTTCTATTGCTACAAATCCCTTTGCTTGATAAAAATGCATACCAAGTTTATTTTCTTTCTCTACACAAACAAATAAAGACGATAGATTTGGGAGCATGCGTAGTCCTTCCTGTAAAAGTGCAGTACCCACGCCCTTACCATGCATATCAGGATGTAAATAAATCGCATGTAGCTCCGCCTCACCTTGTGTTACATTTGAAAAATTAGCAAAGCCTACTAGCCATTCATCAAAAATTGCAACGAGAAACGGACTATTGATGAGACGTTCGATTAATCGTTCTCGACTATAAGCTAGTTGTAAAAAACGATCTTGAATGTCACGTGGAATGATTCCTTCGTATGTATGATGCCAGCTTATTCTAGCAATTTCTTGTACAAAAGTAATGTCATTTTCTTGCATCTGTCGTATAATAAGTGTCAACACTTTTCACCTTCTATTCCAATTTTTCTCTTTATTGTAACATTCAATCATTCAAAGGGGGTCACTTTCATGCAAGTAATTGAAAAAGCTTTTGGCTATATCACGAGAACGCATGAGGATCAATTACAGGTACTCGTATTTGAACAGAATTCAGTTGGGGCAGGTATCCAGGTGCCCAAAGGTACGGTTGAGGAAGGGGAAACACCTTTAGATGCTGTGAAACGGGAAATGCTAGAAGAAACAGGTCTAACCACACTTGTCGTTCAAGCGCTAATAGCACAGGATTATTTTAATCATCCATCAGATGTTTTACAGAAACGGTATTTTTATCATTTAACATCCGATGAAACACGGGATGCATGGCAACATCATCCAACAGGCTTAAACGAAGGGGATTTAATCTTTTCATTCTATTGGATTTCAGCTGAGCAAGATGCCCTGCTAGCAAAGGGGCATGGCGATTATTTATACCGATTGTTAGTAAAGGTAAGAAATTGAACCTATTATAATAAAACCGCGTCAATTGGACGCGGTTTTTATGTTGATTCAATTAAGCCTTGGCAGCAATCTCTAGGGCTTGTGCAAAATCAGCAATTAAATCATCAACATGCTCAAGTCCTACAGAAAAACGTAGAAGACCATCTGTGATGCCTCGTTTAGCACGCTCTTCAGGCTCCATAGCCGCATGACTCATTTTTGCAGGGTAAGAAAGGATAGATTCTACTCCTCCAAGAGAGACCGCAAATACTGGAATTGTCATCGCCTCAACCAATGCCTTTGCAGCTGTATAGCTTGGTAGTCGGAAGGATAAAACGGCCCCAGGACTTGTGCTTTGACGTTGATGAATAGCGTAGCCTGGGTGTGAAGCAAGCCCTGGATAGTAGACCTGCTCAACTAGTGGATTGCTAGCCAAATACACAGCAATTTTTTGTGCAGATTCAGCAGAACGACTAAAACGTACATCTGTTGTTTTGATGTTTTGTAGTAGTGTGAATGAATCCTGTACACCTAAAATATTACCGAATGAATTTTGGATAAAGTAGAGATCCTGACCTAGCTTTTCATCGGCAGTAACCGTTAAGCCAGCAATAATATCAGAATGTCCAGATAAAAACTTCGTTGCACTATGAATGACGACATCTACACCAAGTTCTAGTGGGCGTTGGTGTAACGGTGTCATAAAAGTATTATCCAAGAATGTAAGGCAGTGGTGTTGCTTGGCAAGCGCCACTACACCACGAATATCTGTAATGCCTAACGTTGGATTTGATGGTGTTTCCATATAAAGTAGTTTTGTAGCTGGCGTGATTGCTGCTTCTACAGCTGCTAGATCCGTAAAATCTACAAATGTATGGGAAATCCCAAAGCGCGGCAACACCTTTGTTACAAAACGATAGGTTCCACCATAAACATCCTCAGTCATGACGATATGATCTCCCTGCGATAACAGCATTAATGCTGCTGATACGGCAGCGATACCAGATGAAAATGCATGGGCACGAACGCCTCCCTCAAGCTCTGCTACAGCTTTTTCTAACGCATCTCTTGTAGGGTTGCCTGAACGAGCATAATCATATTCTCCAAATTCATCTATACTTTCTTGATGGAAAGTAGAGGACAGATACATCGGGACGTTAACAGCCCCTTTTTTATTACTATAGCCATCACGAACACCTGCGTGAATGAGGCTTGTTTCAATACGTTGCTTCATCAATTACGCCTCTTTTCTAAGGATATCAAACACTTGTCGTAAGTCTGCAATTAAATCTTCTGCTTCCTCAATGCCAACAGAGAAGCGTAATAAACGATCACAAACGCCACGCTCCACACGCTCTTCATAAGGCATATCTGCATGTGTTTGTGTAGCAGGATACGTAATAAAGCTTTCGACACCGCCAAGACTTTCAGCAAAAGTAATTAACTTTAAGTTACGAAGGAATGGGTCAATCCACTCAGGCTTTTGCAAGCGGAATGACAGCATGCCACCTTTTCCAGTGTAAAGGACATCGGTCACTAACTCTTCTTCCTCTAAGTAAGCAGCAATCGCCTTCGCATTGGCATCATGTTGCTTTAAGCGTAGATGCATTGTTTTTAGACCACGAATAAGTAACCATGAATCCATAGCTCCTAGCACCATGCCACTACCATTATGAATAAAGCCAATGCGTTCGGCTAATTCTGTGCCTTTAGCAACCACTAGCCCAGCTAAAACATCATTATGACCACCAATATACTTCGTTGCAGAATGAAGCACAATATCTGCGCCTAATTCAATAGGGCGTTGGAAGTATGGCGTATAAAATGTATTATCCACAATTAGCCATGCCCCATGCTTATGTGCTAACTCCGCATACACTTGTAAATCAAACTCCTGCATAAGTGGATTTGTTGGTGTTTCAATAAATATTGCACGTGTATTTTCATTCATTAATGCTTCCACCTGTTCAACCGATTCAAATTTTGAATAAACAGGCTTAATATTATAAGTATCTTGGAAGAAATTAAAAAGTCTATATGTACCACCATATAAATCATCTGGCACGACTAATTCATCGCCTGGTTTAAATAGGGATAACACCAATTGAATGGCAGCCATCCCGGAACTACAGGCAAAGCCCATATCGCCACCCTCTAAATCAGCAATTCCTGCTTCTAAAAGAGCACGTGTTGGATTTTTTGTACGTGTATAGTCAAAACCAGTAGATTCACCAATCCCAGTATGTTTATAAGCAGTCGATAAATGAATGGGTGGGCTCACAGCTCCTGTTGCTGGGTCACTTAAATTACCAAGTTGTACAAGCTTTGTTTCAATACTTCTGTTTAATGTCATGACGTCACTCTTTTCTTCAATATTATTAAAAGCAACAACTTTTGCTTTCAATTTAATAGTATTCTCAATAATTGTTACCAATTTAACATGGATACTAAAGAAGAACAAGGTGATTTCTGAAAATTAGCTAGATTATTTATAGTTAATCACCTAGGAATAGTAGGAGATTCCAGGATAAAGATAGAGCTAAAGAGAGGATAGTTTCAAGTTAGCGGATACAAGATAGAAAGTAGCAGATAGAACGTGAAAAGTGATGGATAGAGCAGACAAAGTGAGGGATAGGTTCAAAAGTAGCGGTTAGGACGTGAAAAGTAGCGGATACAACGTAAAAAATGAGGGATAGAGCGGACAAAGTGAGGGATAGGTTTTGAAGTAGTGGTTAGAACGTGAAAAGTAGCGGATAAAACGTAAAAAATGAGGGGTAGAGCAGACAAAGTGGGGGATAGGTTTTGAAGTAGCGGTTAGAACGTGAAAAGTAGCAGATACAACGTGAAAAGTGGTGGATAGAGCAGACAAAGTGGGGGATAGGTTTTGAAGTAGCGGTTAGAACGTGAAAAGTAGCGGATACAACGTGAAAAGTGATGGATAGAGCAGACAAAGTGGGGGAGAGGTTTGAAGTAGCGGTTAGAACACAAAAAATAAAGGAGACAAAATAAAAACATCTGCCTCCTTTGAGAGACAGATGCTTTAACAACATGTTAGGCTTGTTCTTTTTTTAGCAAGTCGCGAATTTCTTTGAGAAGCTCTTCTTTGGCATCGAGTTCAGGTGCTGGTTCTTCCACGACTGCTTCTTCTTTTTTACGTGTGAGCTTTGTCATAATTCGTAAGGCCATAAAAATGGCAAATGCTATGATTAAAAAATCAATGATGGATTGTAGAAATACACCAAAATTGATTTGGGCTTCACCTGAGCCAAAAACAAAACTCTTTGTTAAATCAATACCACCTGTTAAAACACCGACTAATGGCATGATGATATTTTCAACTAAGGAGGTAACAATTTTACCGAAAGCACCACCAATGACTACTGCTACTGCTAGATCGACAATATTGCCTTTCATCGCAAATTCTTTAAAGTCTTTCCACAAAATAAATTCCTCCCTATTATTATCCAATAAACGAATCAATCTGTATTTTACTATATTTTTAGCAAACCTTTCAACTGCTTTCATGGTGGAAATGATGTACTTTCATAGATGTGGAAGACTTCATTCTTTCAAAATGAAAAGATATACTGCACATTACGGAAAATTTGGTAATATAGAAAAAGAATACTAGATTAGGTGTGACGTATGGCAAAGAAAAAGAATAACAAACCTCTGTTATCACCCGCGACAAAATTGGGTATGATAGCATTATTGATTCCAATTGCAATTACCGTATATGTTCTCACATTTTTTGCTTGGAAGGAGCTTCAAACATTACCGATATTCGAAAAGCTTGTCCAGCAAAAGGCAATTGAGGAGATTCAACAGCATTTCGATATGAAAATTCCTGAGCAATACATTCCCGTTTATGTAGCTGCAGAAGAAAAATATGGTGTACCCTGGACATTACTTGCTGCGCATCATCGTATTGAAACACGGTTTTCTACGGTAAAATCAATGGTATCATCTGCTGGGGCAGAGGGGCATATGCAATTCATGCCCTGTACATTCGTTGGCTGGCAGCATCCCACATGCTCAGGTTTGGGAAAAGGAAGCATCACAAAAACTGAATTGATGAGTCCTGAGACGATTGCTAAATATGGAGGATATGGCGTTGACGCAAATGGGGATGGAATAGCTGATCCCTATGATATTGAGGATGCAGTATTTAGTGCTGCGAATTACTTATCCAAATACGGTGCTGCGACAGGGAATATTAAGAAAGCTGTTTATCAATACAACCATAGCGAGAAATATGTTGAGGATGTGTTATATTACTACCAGTTGTATGATGATTTTCACGATGAACTCCAAGCAGCTGTTCTCTTACATGAAAAAAAATAAAGAGCCATCACATTGGATGGCTCTTCATTACATATTTAAGTTGCTTTACGCATACCTTTTAAAATAAGGCTGACGATAAAGATCAACACGATGGCACCGATTAGTGCTGGGAACACGTAGAAATCACTTACTCTCCAGCCCCAGTTCCCTAAAACCATACTACCAATCCAAGAACCGACAATCCCTGCAATAATATTCCCGATGATGCCGCCTGGTACATCTTTACCTAAAATGACGCCAGCTAGCCATCCAAGAATTCCTCCAATAATTAAATACCAAATGAAACTAATCATTACTTTCATCTCCTTAAATTTAAGATATAATGGCGATTACTTAGTTATACCCTGAATGGAGTAGATTAAACACTGTGATTTTGTTTAGTAATTATTACATGTTGTAAATAAGGCTGTAGACAAGTGAATGCAGCTCCTTTGCTGTGCTCACTTTATAGCTAATCCACCTGCATAAACTACCGTGAAAATGTCCACATTAACTACAATTACTTCTATATTGTACATACACCGATTATCGCTTACTTCTATAGTATGTTCATGTATTCAATTCGTACCAGAAATGCATGCAACGCCCAATCGCCAGTAACAATAAAAAACAGCCATTTAACTAAATTATTTACTACAATAGCCTTTTCATTCGTGAAAAAATACATTATTTTTTATTGAAACAGAATGTCAATTCTATGTGCGATTCCTTATTTCTTTGGGAGAGTTTTTTGTGTAGAAAAAGAAAAATGGGTAAATTTCCACTTTTTAATAGTTTGAAAATTCTGTATAAAGGGATTATAATGTAGAAAAGGAGCGTGGTCATATGAATATGGCTGTTATGAAACGTTTAAATCGTCAAGGCTTTTTAATTGCTGGTTTGCATTTATTAGTAATGCTAAATCTTGCAGCTGATTTCTTATTCGCATCGTAACCAATTTAATAGAAAGGTGAATGAAATGTTTATCCCATATTAAAACAACCGTGTAGTCTTATTGTAAAACAGGCTCACGGTTGTTTTATTATGCTTAATTAACTGAAAAAAGGAATTATTCTGCTAAATGTCAAATACATAGTTTATACAAGGGAGTGATGAAATGACGTCAAGATTGGATCAAGCATTTTGTGATTTGGAAAGACCATTTGCATGGTTAGATTTAGATGCACTAGATAAAAATATACAAATGGTTCAAGATGCTTGTGGGGGAAAACAAATTCGTATTGCAACAAAATCGATTCGTTCTATTGAGGTCCTTCGTTATATACAGAAAAAACTTGTGAATGTTGTGGGGTTTATGACATTTACTGCAGCAGAGACCCTTTTTTTATTAGAGCAGCAGTTTGATGACTTATTGCTTGGCTATCCAGTAATGGAGGAAGCAACGATTCGTCGATTGTTGCATTTTGTAAAGGAGGGAAAAATCGTCACCTTTATGGTAGACAGACAAGAACATATCCAACTATTGGCGAAATTAGGACAAGAGATTGGCGTACGTGTACAGGTTTGTATTGATCTTAATGTTTCTAATGATTTTAAAGTATTGTATTTTGGAACAAAACGTTCGTCATTGTCTTCTCTTGAAACGTTGACACCTTTTTTACAAACCATTCAAAACACCCCTGTAATTGAAGTGGTAGGAGCGATGGGCTATGAGGCTCAAATAGCAGGGGTTGGCAATCGTCCTGCAAATGCTTTAAAAGGTAAAGTCATAGAAGCCATGCAAGTACAAGCCAAAAAGCAAGTAACGCAGTTTCGTCGATTAGCGATCGCCCATATCAAGGCTTATTTTCCAAATCTACGCTTTGTTAATGGTGGAGGATCAGGAAGTATGACGTACACCAATCAACAGAAGGAAGTAACGGAAATTACAGTTGGCTCGGCTTTTTATGCACCAGCATTGTTCGATCAATTTACACATTTACAGCTAGAAAAGGCTGCTGGATTTGCCTTACGTGTAACAAGAATGCCTGAAAAAAATATCGTTGTTTGTCATGGGGGAGGCTATACGGCTTCTGGAGCCATTGGGATGGATCGTTTGCCTGTATTCTATGACCCTACCACTTTTGCATATCTTAGCCTAGAAGGCGCAGGGGAAGTGCAAACACCTATTAAGGTCAAAGGAAAGAGTATCAATATTGGCGATACCATTTATTTTCGACATGCGAAGGCAGGAGAGCTTTGTGAGCGTTTTCAGGTCCTGCATGCTATTCGTGGGGACAAGTATGCAGGACATTACACAACATATAGGGGAGATGGACAATGTTTTCTATAGAAAAATGGCGAAATGGTGAAAAGTGGACAAACTGGGCTGGGAATGTTATTTCCTATCCGAGTGAAATGTATTTACCGCACTCTATTGATGAAGTTTCAGCAATTGTGAAGCATGCGTGTCAATCAGGAAAGACAATCCGTGTCACAGGTGCTGCTCATTCTTTTAGCGCTGTGGCTATGCCTGAGCATATAGCAATTTCCTTACATAATCTGCGTGGATTAATCGCTGTGAATGAGGAAAGGCAGGAGGCAACATTATGGGCGGGGACCTACCTATATGAAATTGGACCAATGCTAGCGAAACACGGTTTTGCGTTAATCAATATGGGCGATATACAGGAGCAAACCATTGCAGGGGCAGTGTCAACTGGCACACATGGCACGGGGGTTACACTTGGTTCTCTATCGTCAGCTGTCCAGGCATGGGGATTTGTAGACGGTACTGGTACTTATCAGGAACATAGGAGAGGTATGGATGATTTATCTGAAGCGCTGCATGTATCTCTTGGGATGCTAGGTGTTCTGGTCAAAGTAACGATTAAGGTCATACCACTATATGGTTTGCATTATGTGGGGGCAAGAGAAACATTGACAAATGGTCTCTCGTTATTTGCGGAGGATATTCGTCAACATCGTCATGTGGAGTGGTTTTATTTCCCTGGTAGTGAAACAATTCAAGTAAAACGGATGAATGCGGTCGCGCCTGTTTATCAAAGTGAATGGAATAAAAAAATAGAAACGTTAAAGCTACAAATAGTAGAAAACGGGGCTTTCTTTGCGATGTCAGAGCTTTGTAAGTGGAAACCTGGTTTAAGTAGTGCCATGAGCAAGATAGCGGCTGCCAATGTGGTAGAAAGTGAAAAAGTAGGGATAAGCTATGAAATTTATCCCTCACCTCGTAGCGTGAAGTTTCAAGAGAGTGAATATGCCATCCCTTTATCACAGTTTGAAGCTTGTTTGGAGGAAATCCATGCAACCTTTAAAAAAGGGACTTTTAATGTTCATTTTCCTTTAGAGTGTCGAACAACTGCAGGCGAAGCAGGTTTTTTAAGTCCAACACAAGGGCGTGAGTCGGCTTTTATAGCCTTTCATATGTATAAGGGAATGGCAGAAGAGCCTTACTTTAAATGGGTGCATACATTGATGCAAAAATATGAAGGTCGTCCTCACTGGGGAAAACAACATCATTTAACAGCGCAAACGGTCTATGCGTTGTATCCAGAGATTGAAAAGTTTTTAAGCATTCGACACCAATACGATCCTGAACAAATATTTTTTACAGGATACTTAAAAAAGTTGTTTCTATTGTAAGCGTTATCTCTAGGATTGGATAACTTAGCTTATTCAAATATATGGGAATTTTTTATTTATCCATTTTTGTTTATTATTAAAAAATTAAAATTTGAACGAAATGTCAAAATTTTTATCAAAGCGAGATAAAACTGATGCTTAATCAGCATGTAAACGATTTCAATTTTGACAGATTTTTTGAATTGTTTAAACAATTCAAAAAATAGTGTTGACGAGACCTTTTTTTCGTACTATGATAACAACAATTTAACACGTTCGTTACAGCAGTAGTCGTCTAAGAGGCTATTACTCTATAAACAAAAATTAAAAAGACAGAACATTTTGTCTATAGCAACGAACATAGTATGGATAGCAATGAGGGGCGTTTAAAATGAGAAGTGACATGATTAAAGTAGGCGTAGATCGAGCGCCACATCGAAGTCTTTTATATGCAACAGGCAAAGTAAAAGCAAAAGATCTAGGCAAACCATTTATTGGGGTTTGTAACTCTTATATCGACATAATACCAGGTCACGTTCATTTACGTACGTTCGCTGATGTAGTGAAAGAAGCTATTATTGAAGCGGGTGGTATTCCATTCGAATTTAATACAATTGGTGTCGATGATGGTATTGCAATGGGGCATATTGGTATGCGTTATTCCTTACCAAGTCGTGAAATTATAGCAGACTCTGCTGAAACAGTTATTAATGCACATTGGTTTGATGGCGTATTTTATATTCCAAACTGTGACAAAATTACACCAGGAATGCTTATGGCAGCAGTTCGTACGAATGTACCATCTATCTTTGTTTCAGGTGGTCCAATGGAGGCAGGAACTTCTGCAGCAGGGAAACAGCTTTCCTTAACATCTGTGTTTGAAGGTGTAGGAGCACACAAATCAGGAAAAATGTCTGCGGAAGAGCTGTTGGATATTGAGAATAATGCTTGTCCGACGTGTGGCTCATGCTCAGGCATGTTTACAGCAAATTCCATGAACTGCTTAATGGAAATGCTTGGTGTTGCTTTACCTGGAAATGGTACAATCGTTGCCACTTCTGAAGAGCGTCACAAGCTGATTAAAGAAGCAGCTAAGCAATTAATTCGCATGGTCAAGGAAGACGTTAAACCTCGCGATATTATTACAAAAGAGGCAATTGATGATGCTTTTGCTCTTGATATGGCAATGGGGGGCTCCACAAATACAGTTCTTCATACATTAGCAATTGCCAATGAAGCCGAAATAGATTACAACATTGAAGATATTAATAAAGTAGCGGAAAGAGTGCCTTATTTAGCAAAAATCATGCCTGCTTCAGATATTTCAATGGATGATATTAATAAAGCGGGTGGAGTAAGTGCCATTATTAATGAATTAACATCTATTCCAGGTGCTATTCATCCAGACCGTCCAACCGTAGCAGGCGTTACAATGGGTGAGCTTGTCAAAGATTATCACATCACGAATGATCAAGTCATTCGAACAAAAGACAACCCATATAGTGCTGTAGGTGGATTATCAGTTTTATTCGGTAACATCGCACCAGATGGCTCTGTTATTAAAGTAGGGGCCGTTGATCCTTCTATCAAAGTATTCAAGGGCGAGGCAATTGTCTTTGATTCACAAGAAGAAGCACAAGAAAACATTGATAATGGAACGGTGAAAGAGGGCCATGTAGTCGTCATTCGCTATGAAGGACCTAAGGGTGGCCCAGGGATGCCAGAAATGCTTGCACCAACATCTGCCATTCAAGGTCGAGGCCTTGGTACAAAGGTTGCATTAATTACAGATGGTCGTTTCTCAGGTGCATCTCGTGGTATTTCAATTGGCCATATTTCACCAGAAGCTGCTGAAGGCGGTCCAATCGCTTTAGTAGAAAACGGAGATATTATCGAAATTGATCTACCAAATCGTACGATTAATTTACAAGTTTCAGATGAAGTTTTAGCTGAACGTCGTGCAAAATTACCAGTCTTTGAGCCAAAAATCAAACGTGGTTGGTTAGCAAGATATTCAAAATTAGTGACGAGCGCTTCCACTGGAGGCGTAATGAAAATTTAACAACTAGATAAATAAAAACGTTGATGAGGTTAAAGGTTCTAGAGCCTTGTATCTACCAGAGAGCCGGTCGTGCTGGAAGCCGGCGATACAACTAGATCCGACATCCCCTCGGAGTGAGCTATTAAACGTGTTTACACCATTAGATAGCTCCGGGCATAGTCGAAAGTGCTCGTTATTAATGAATAAATGTTTTATGGCACTATATTGGATGCGATGTCTTTCGCATTGGTGCATAAATGCTGTCATTTATTCGCGAGGTAGCAATTATTTGCTATAAAAAAGGGTGGTACCATGGAAAGTCTTTTTCATCCCTACGTAAGGTAGTTCTTTGCGTGTGGAGAAAAAGGCTTTTTATTATTTTCACGATGCAATTGAACAGCCTCTCAACGAAAAGGATGAGAGGAATAGTCAATCCAGCTATTGACACTTCACTAATCTACAACACTGATGTGTGAGTTTGAAAGAAATGAAGGAGGCATAATTTGATGAGTGCGAATGTTTCAATCAATGAACAAGAACAATTAGCTACAACAGCAACAGCTGAACAAACCTATCAAGCGAAGGACGGTGCAGATGTATTAGTGCAGGCATTGCACGATCAAGGGGTTGAAATTGTCTTTGGCTATCCAGGAGGAGCCGTATTACAAATTTATGATGCGATGTATAAAAACCCAATTCGCCATATTTTAACAAGACATGAACAGGGTGCTATTCATGCGGCGGAAGGCTATGCTCGTGTTTCAGGTAAAACGGGCGTTGTTATTGCCACAAGTGGACCTGGTGCAACAAACCTTGTAACAGGTATTGCGGATGCCATGATCGACTCTATTCCATTGGTTGTTTTTACAGGACAGGTTGCGACATCTGTGATCGGAACAGATGCTTTCCAAGAAGCCGATATTATGGGGATTACAACACCGATTACAAAGCACAACTATCAGGTGCAGGATGTCAATGATATTCCCCGCATTGTGAAGGAAGCTTTCCATATCGCTAGCACAGGTCGTAAGGGACCAGTTGTCGTGGATTTCCCAAAAAATGTTTCCCAAATGTTGTTTGATGTAGAGAATCCACCGCAAGCACCTGATGAAATTTATTTACCAGGCTATCAGCCAACATATAAACCAAATTATTTACAAGTCCAAAAGGCGATTCAAGCCATTTCATTGGCAAAAAACCCAATCATCTTAGCGGGTGCAGGTGTTCTTTTTGCAGATGCACGTGAGGAATTAACGACTTTCGCAGAAAAATATCGTATTCCAGTAACGAATACATTGCTAGGATTGGGCTCCATCCATGGTGAACATGACTTATTCCTTGGGATGGCTGGGATGCATGGTACAGCTACAGCAAATACAGCGATCACAAAATCGGATTTATTACTCAATATTGGGGCACGATTTGATGATCGTCTAACAGGTAATCTAGCTACATTTGCACCAAATGCAACGATTATCCATATCGATATTGATCCTGCTGAAATTGGCAAAAATGTACCGACAGATATTCCAATTGTTGCTGATGCCAAGGAGGCTTTAAAAGCACTATTGAAAAAGGATTTCCAAGGTCCTGATACAGCCGATTGGTTAGCTTATTTAAGGAATCATGCGATGGAATATCCATTATGGTATTGCAAGGATACAAATACGCAAGAAATCCTACCACAAGAGGCATTGCAATTAGTGCACAAGGTAACTGAAGGTAATGCCATTGTGACGACAGATGTTGGGCAGCATCAAATGTGGGCAGCACAATATTATCATTTAAATAATGATCATTCATGGGTAACGTCTGGTGGACTTGGTACGATGGGCTTCGGCTTCCCGGCCGCAATTGGCGCCCAATTTGCGAAGCCAGACAAAAAAGTTATTTCGATTGTAGGAGATGCAGGATTCCAAATGACGGCACAGGAGCTATCCATCCTACAGGAATTTAACTTACCAGTAAAAATAGTGATTTTGAATAATAGCTGTCTTGGCATGGTACGTCAATGGCAACAAACATTCTATGAAGAGCGCTATTCATCATCACTTATGCCGATCCAACCAGATTTTGTTAAGTTAGCTGATGCTTATAACATTAAAGGTTATCGTATTAACACAATCGATGAAGCAGAGTCTATTTTCCGTGAGGCACTGCTGTCTGATGAGCCAGTATTAATTGACTGTCGAGTGAAACAGCTTGAATGTGTTTACCCAATGGTAGCACCTGGCACAGGCTTACATGAAATGATTGGGGTGAAAAAAAATTGAAGCGAGTAATTACCGTAACTGTGATTAACCAAAGTGGTGTATTAAACCGTTTGACAGGTTTATTGATGAAGCGTCAGTTCAATATTGAATCGATTACAGTAGGTCATACGGAGCAACCGAATTTTTCAAAGATGACCTTCGTAGTCAACATAGAGGACGAACGCAAAATTGAGCAGCTAGTGAAACAGTTATCCAAGCAAATTGATGTGTTAAAGGTCAATGACATTACCGATAAATCGATTGTTCTGCGAGAGCTAGCACTAGTAAAGGTGATTTCCCCACCAAATTTACGTTTGGAAATGAATTCAATTGTTGAACCGTTCCGCGCCCAAATTATTGATACAGCCAAAAATGTTGTGACGTATCAAGTAGTAGGGCATCCAGAGAAGATTGATGCCTTTATCGAACTCATTCGACCATATGGCATTAAAGAACTTACACGTACAGGGGCAACTGCCTCCGTTCGTGAAACACAAAAAGTCTCAAACCCGCAGCTCTCTATTTTAAAATAGTTTGCATATAAAAATGAATAGCTTTATAGACAGAGCAAGTATCTAAAGCTATAAAAAACAAAACATATTCTAGGAGGAAATTAACAATGGCTACAATGTACTATGAGCAAAATATCAACGAGGACGTATTAAAAGGAAAGAAAATCGCAATTATCGGTTACGGTTCACAAGGTCATGCACATGCTTTAAACCTTAAAGAATCAGGTTTTGACGTGGTAGTAGGGGTTCGTCCAGGTGGATCCTTCGATGCGGCAAAAGCAGATGGTATTGACGTGAAAACAGTGGCTGAAGCAGCACAAGAAGCAGATGTTATCCAAATTCTACTACCAGATGAACGCCAAAAAGCTGTTTATGAAGCGGAAATTGCGCCACATTTACAAGCTGGTAAAGCATTGATGTTTGCACACGGCTTCAATATCCATTTCGGTCAAATTACACCACCAGCAGACGTTGACGTATTTTTAGTAGCACCAAAAGGACCAGGACATCTAGTTCGTCGTCAATTCCAAGAAGGTGCTGGGGTACCAGGACTATTCGCTATTCACCAAGATGCTACAGGCCAAGCAAAAGATTTAGCGCTTGCGTATGGTAAAGGAATCGGTGCTGCACGTGGTGGGCTTCTTGAAACAACATTCAAAGAAGAAACAGAGACAGATTTATTCGGTGAACAAGCGGTACTTTGTGGTGGTGCAACACAGCTAGTAAGAGCAGGATTCGAAACATTAGTAGAAGCTGGTTATCAACCAGAATTAGCCTACTTTGAAACACTACATGAGCTTAAATTAATTGTTGACCTAATGTTTGAGGGCGGTATGGCAACAATGCGCTACTCAGTTTCAGATACAGCAGAGTGGGGAGATTATGTTGCAGGACCACGCATTATCGATGAGTCTGTAAAAGCTCGTATGAAAGACGTATTAACAGATATCCAAGATGGTACATTTGCTCGTCGTTGGATTCAAGAAAATGAAAATGGTCGTCCAGAATATACAAAATTCAAAGAAGCTGGTGCGAACCATCAAATCGAAGAAGTAGGCGCAAAACTACGTGCTATGATGCCATTCATCAACGAAGGTAAAGAAAAAGTTGTGAGAGAAGTGGCGACAAGTGCGAAAAATTGATATTTTCGATACTACGCTTCGCGATGGTGAACAATCTGCTGGGATCAACTTAAACACAGCCGAGAAGATTGAAATTGCCAAACAATTAGAGCGCCTTGGTGTGACAATTATAGAAGCAGGATTTCCTGCTTCGTCACCCGGTGACTTTGATGCAGTCCATCGCATTGCAGGTACAGTAAAAAATTCCATTGTGACGGGGCTAGCTCGCTGTATCCAAAAGGATATTGATGCTACATGGGAAGCGATAAAAGTAGCACAACAGCCACATATTCACATTTTTCTAGCCACATCACCTATTCATATGGAATACAAATTAAAAAAATCCCCTGAGCAAGTGGTGGAGCAAGCGGTAGAGGCTGTTAAATACGCGAAAAAGTACTTCCCACTTGTACAATGGTCTGCCGAGGATGCATTCCGCTCTGATCGTGAATTTTTAGTGCGAATTATGAACGAAGTGGTTGCTGCTGGTGCAACAACGATTAATGTTCCAGACACTGTAGGGTATGCATCCCCGCAAGAATATGGTGCATTATTTAAGTTCCTACTGGAAAATGTCAAAGGTGCTGACAAAGTGAAATTCTCTGCCCATTGTCATGATGATTTAGGGATGGCAACAGCTAACACGATTGCCGCAATAGAAAATGGTGCTGCACAAGTCGAAGGAACAATCAATGGTATCGGCGAACGCGCAGGTAATGTGGCACTCGAGGAAATTGCTGTAGCACTTCATATTCGCAAGGATATTTATCAGGTGCAAACGGGCATTCAATTGCAAGAAATTAAACGTACGTCTCAATTAGTCAGTAAATTGACAAATGTTGTGATTCAGCCAAATAAAGCGATTGTAGGAAGAAATGCTTTTGCACACGAATCGGGCATCCATCAAGACGGTGTCTTAAAAAATCCAGAAACCTATGAAATTATTTCACCTGCTTTAATCGGCGAAGGTGAGATTCCATTAGTTCTCGGGAAACATTCTGGTCGTGCAGCCTTCCGTGATCGTGCGGAAACAATGGGCTTCCATCTTTCTGATGAAAAGTTGAACAAAGCATTTGTGGAATTTAAAAAATTGGCTGATCGTAAAAAAGAAATTACAGAGGAAGATTTACTTACTCTTCTTACTGAGCAACAAGTTCAAGTAGAAGATGTACCACTCTTTGAGTTGAAAATGGTGCAGGTGCAATATGGTACTGAAAATATTCCTACAGCTACAGCCATTGTGCTTACACCTGAGGGACTAGAAAAAACCGTTGTAGCTACTGGCTCTGGTTCAGTAGAAGCAATTTTTAATACACTGGAGCAACTTGTACCTGGAGCTGTACATGTCATTGATTACCGTGTGACTTCGGTTGGCAAAGGACGAGATGCACTGGGTGAAGCGGTTATTAATATTCGCTATGATGAGGTTTCGACTACAGGCCGTAATTCCTCTCAAGATGTTTTAGAAGCATCGGCAAAAGCTTATTTAAATGCTATTAACCGTCATTTAATTCAAGCAAGCCTTCGCGCACATCCTGTATAGGTTTCTGAGGTAGTGAATTGTATGAAGTACCATTCACAAGTCGGATGCAATGATGTCATGGCGTATTGTATCAATTAACCAAAAATTACGCTTAGACGTAATGACTACGCTCACCTCGATAAAAGGTAGGTGAGCGTCTTTACTAAATTAGCGAATACGCTATACAAAGAAAGGTGTTTTGACGATGGAGAGAAAAATTACAGTACTTCCCGGTGATGGAATTGGGCCAGAGGTTGTTGCTTCTGCTGTACGTGTATTACAGGTGATTGGTAAACGATTTAATCATACATTTCATTTAGGATATGCAACAATTGGTGGTGCTGCGATCGACCAGCACAATAATCCATTACCTGATGAAACAATCGAGATGTGTGAAAATAGTGATGCGATTTTATTAGGAGCTGTAGGTGGTCCAAAGTGGGATCAAAACCCTCCTGAATTGCGCCCAGAGAAAGGGTTACTGCGAATTCGGAAACACTTCGATTTATTTGCCAATCTACGTCCAGTAAAGGCGTTCCCGAGTTTACTAGATGCTTCACCATTAAAGCGTGAAGTGGCTGAGAACGTTGATTTAATGATTGTACGTGAACTAACAGGCGGCGTATACTTCGGGGAACCACGTATGCGTACTGAAAATGGCGCAATTGATACAACGGTTTACTCTAAAGCAGAGGTAGAGCGTATCGTTGAGAATGCCTTTGAACTAGCACGTTTACGTGGTGGCAAATTATGCTCTGTTGACAAGGCGAATGTGCTTGAAACAAGTCGCTTATGGCGTGAAGTTGTAGAAGCAAAGAAAAAAGAGTATCCAGATGTAATCGTAGAACATAACCTAGTAGACTCTGTCGCAATGAAACTTATTACAAATCCTGGACACTATGATGTAGTCGTTACTGAAAATATGTTTGGTGATATTTTAAGTGATGAAGCATCTGTTATTACTGGTTCTCTAGGTGTTTTACCATCCGCATCCATTCGTGGTGATAATTTTGGCTTATATGAACCAGTACATGGCTCCGCACCAGAAATTGCAGGGCAAGGTGTAGCAAATCCTGCTGCAACCATTTTATCCGTAGCGATGATGCTGCAATATTCATTTGGCTTAAAAGAAGAAGCAGCAGAAATTGAACGCGCGGTAAGTGCAGTATTTGATGATGGCTACTTTACAGCAGATCTTGCTCGTGACGGCAGTCGTATTTTATCGACTAATGAATGGACAGATAAGGTAATTAACGAAATTGATACTAGCTTTGTATCACAAAGTATTATGACAACATATATTTAAAGAAATAGGTGAAGACAATGGGTAAAAATATAATTGAAAAGATTTGGGATAAACATGTTGTTTATCAGGAAGAGGGCAAACCGGACCTGTTATATATTGATCTTCATTTAATTCATGAAGTAACATCTCCGCAAGCTTTTGAAGGGTTACGCATGAACGGACGTAAAGTGCGTCGTCCTGATTTAAGCTTTGCGACAATGGATCATAACGTACCAACAAAAAATTTACCAACTATCCATGATCCCATTGCGCGCAATCAAATCGAAACATTAGCTAAAAATGCTGAGGAATTTGGCGTTGAGTTAGCAGGCATGGGTCACCCTGACCAAGGGATTGTCCATGTGATTGGGCCAGAGCTTGGATTAACACAGCCTGGTAAAACCATTGTTTGTGGTGATTCTCATACATCGACTCACGGTGCCTTTGGGGCCATTGCATTTGGTATTGGAACATCAGAGGTGGAGCATGTATTATCGACGCAAACATTATGGCAAAATAAGCCGAAAACGATGGAGATTCGTGTTGAAGGGGAGCTACCAGTTGGGGTAGCGGCAAAGGATATTATTCTAGCCATCATTGCCAAGTTCGGAATAGGTGTTGGTACAGGACATATTGTGGAATTCACTGGAGAGGCTATCCACAAACTATCTATGGAAGAACGCATGACGATTTGTAATATGTCAATTGAGGCAGGCGCAAAAGCAGGGCTTATCTCACCTGACCAAACAACAGTCGATTATATTCGTGGACGCAAATATGCACCGCAGGGAGAAAAATTGGAAGAAGCAGCCGCTTACTGGTTAAGTCTTGCTTCAGACGAAGATGCAACGTACGATACGGTTCGTATTATAAAAGCTGAAGAAATTGAACCAATCATTACGTGGGGAACAAACCCATCGATGGGTACTGGTGTTTCTGGGCATGTTCCAACACAAGCAGATTATGAGGATGAATCAGACAAGGCTGCACTTCAAAAAGCACTTGCCTATATGGGCTTAGAGGAAGGCCAGCCATTAACATCCATTGACATCCAGCATGTCTTCATTGGCTCCTGTACAAACTCACGCATTAGTGATTTGCGTGCAGCTGCTGATGTTATCAAAGGGCGTAAGGTGCATGACAAGGTCACAGCCATCGTTGTCCCAGGCTCACATACAACGAAAAAACAAGCAGAGGCAGAAGGTTTAGATAAAATATTTATGGATGCAGGCTTTGAATGGCGAGAGTCTGGTTGCTCGATGTGTCTTGCGATGAATGATGACGTCGTACCAGCTGGAGAACGCTGTGCCTCTACCTCAAACCGCAACTTTGAAGGACGTCAGGGCGCTGGAGCTCGTACACATTTAGTGTCACCACCAATGGCAGCAGCCGCTGCGATTGCAGGTCACTTCGTCGATGTACGTGAATTTGTGAAGGAAACAGTGTAAGTCTTGCTTTACTCGGGAAGGGATGATTGAAAAATGGAACCAATTAATATCGTAAATAGTGTCATCACACCACTTGATCGAAAAAATGTTGATACCGATCAAATTATTTCAAAAGAATTTCTAAAACGTATTGAGCGCACAGGTTTTGGACAGTTTTTATTTTACCATTGGCGTTTCGATGCACAAGGGAATGAAATAGCTGACTTTGTATTAAATAAACCTGAATTTAAAGAATCTAAAATTCTAGTGGCGCAAGATAATTTCGGCTGTGGCTCCTCTCGGGAACATGCACCATGGGCAATTTTAGATTACGGTTTTAACGTTGTGATTGCACCTTCTTTTGCAGATATTTTCCATAATAACTGCTTCAAAAACGGTATCTTACCGATTAAGCTAACAGAATCGGAATGTGATGCTATTTTAGCAAAAGGCTTAGCAAAGCCCTATAGTATGGAAGTAAATCTTGCAGAGCAAACCGTAACAGGGGAAGATGGTACAGTCTATCATTTTACAATTGACCCATACTATAAAGAAACGTTACTGAATGGCTGGGATGAAATCGCCTTAACCTTTAAATATGAGGACCACATTGCCGCATATGAGGCGAAGCGAGTAGCCTATTAATTGATATGACTGAAGACAAGTTTTATGTTGTCTTCAGTTTTTTTGTGTTTGTAGTGCATTTCCTATATGAAATTATTTATAATAAAGGAAACATCAAATGCGAAGGTGGCACTATGTTATCATTATAATAATATTTGTATATTAAAGGACAAATCCAGCCAGTTTTTGAAAGCGTCATCTCAAGCATTGCTTCGTATAACAGGAAGATAGCCTGAGTGACTAGATCGTTTTCATTTAACGAGTAAAAGAAGCTCGTATTGATTTACAGTAAGTGAAAGAATTTAGGGCATCCCTAAAACAGTCGATAGGTTTTTAGTTTATACGAATTTTTATATTGTTAAGCTACTGAAATGATAATACTCATTTCAGTTGTTTTTTGTTTGATCAAAAGATGAAAGGTGGAATTCCATGATTACAGTTATAGGAAGTTTAAATATGGATTTAGTTGTACAAATGAATGCTTTTCCAAAGCAGGGGGAAACCATTCTAGGTCACTCGTTTCAAACAGTTCCAGGAGGAAAAGGGGCTAATCAAGCAGTTGCCGCAGCTCGTCTTGGCAGTGAGGTGGCGATGGTTGGCTGTTTAGGGAATGATCATTTTGGTGAGACATTACATGCTGCTTTACAGCAAGAGCAGATTCAGACAAACGCCATTGTAAAAAGCACCACTGCTCCTACAGGAATTGCTAATATACTTATTTACAATAACGATAATCGAATTGTTGTCGTACCTGGAGCTAATTATGACCTAAGCATATCCCATCTTGAAGCTTCAAAAGAGTTGATACAAAAAAGTCACTTGGTAATTATACAGCTTGAAATCCCTAAAGAGACGACAGCCCATGCCATTCATTTATGTAAAGAAGCGGGTGTTCCGATACTGTTAAACCCTGCTCCAGCAGCCAATTTTGATGTGCAGTGGATGGATGATATTACCTATTTAACACCTAACGAGACAGAATGTGCTGAAATTTTTAACGAGCCAGTGGAACAAGTTTTAGAAAAATATCCTAATAAATTAATCGTGACGCTAGGAAGTGATGGTGCACGTTATTTCGATGGCTCCTATCCAATTCATGTTCCAGGTTATATGACAACAGTCGTGGATACAACGGGCGCAGGTGATACCTTTAATGGTGCTTTAGCCTATGCTTTAGTAGAAGGGCAATCGTTGGATGAGGCTGTATATTTTGCTAATATCGCTGCTTCCTTATCTGTAGAGAAACTAGGTGCCCAAGGTGGAATGCCATTAGTTGGAGCTGTTTATGCACGTATGGCTGGTTTGGAGGAATAGGACAATGGTCAGCTATTCAGCAACCTTGGAGAGAAATCTCCAAGCCTAATACTTCTAAACTCATAGCTGGGACTATTCCCTTTAGTCTGTGTAGCAATCATATATGAAGCAGACAGGAAATAGGTGTAAGGATGAATTCCTATTTGTCGTATAAACGTATAAGTATATTGTCCTCTTTTCATCAATCCATGTATTAGAAAAGCCATAGTTTCATTTATAATGGTCTTATAGATACATACGAAAAGAGGTTTTGAGGATGACGAACATTGACAATACGCCAATCGAAAATACAACCTCAGCGAATAATATTTTGCCGCAATTTGTTGACCAACTACGACACTTGTATGGCATCATCGTCCAAAATACATATGTGAAAGATACAGCAAAACATTTAAATCGAATCATTCAAGATGCCAATAACCAGACGATGATTTTAATAGTTGGAAAAGAGCGGGTGGGCAAAACAACACTTGTGAATGGACTTCTAGGACGCGAAATATTATCGGTAGATGATCAGCATCCAACAAGTGTAAATACGTTTATACGCTACGGCGAGCAAGAAGAGATTAAAGCTTATTTTTTAGATGGAGTTGTCGCTGTATTTGATCTCAGTAAATTAGAGCTACTAACAACTGGCGATACGTTTGCTTCCCAGATTTTACGTGAACACTTAGATTACCTAGAAGTCTATTTGAAAAATGATTTATTAAAATCCGTGACAATAATTGATTCTGTGTCATTAGAAGCAGGCGGAGGAGAAATGGCTTATTTTTCAGAGGCGCTTATGAACCGTGTTGATGAAATTTTCTGGGTGTTACGCGCTGGTTCAATGGCAATGGATGCTGAACTTCTCTTGATTGAAACGTTAAAAAATAAAGGTGTTGAACCTTTATGTGTCATCAACGGCATCGATGATGAGGAACATGCCACAGCATTTATGGACTCTGAACAACAACGTATTGGTCATTTGATGAGTGATTTTATAGGGATTTCAGCAATTAATGCACTAGTAGCCAAACAAACAGACAGTCATGAGCTTTGGCAAAAAAGTCAGTATGATCAATTAATTGCTCACATTCATCGTGTGGCTGAAAATAGTGATAAAAAAACATATGCCATCCTAATTCGCTTCTTACAATGGCTTGAACGATTCCGCTTCGAATTAACTGTAATTCCACAACGAGATCCATTTCAATCTGCTGTAGAGAATATTGAAAAATACGCAGGCGATACCCAATATGAATATTCTCGCTATCAACGTGACTTAGCAATTGTCAAAGAATATGAGCAAGAATATGAACAGGTAGCTAACACGTTTAAACAGGTTCAAACACTGTATCAGCTATTACAAACGATAGCGCAACATGATTATTTACACGATTCCAAGGTGGAAGAATTTACTGAAATTGCTGTGCACTATCAACAAATGTTGCGTGAATACCGCAACATGCACAGTGAGTATTTACGCGAATATGAGCGTTTAGATGCACAACATAAAAAAATTCATGGTAAAGGTCTTATGAAAGCTTTCTTTGGCCAACATACGCAAAATGAATTTTTCAAAGAGCGTGTTCAAAAACTCAATGAGCAGCAAGAGGTTTGTGTCGCCCAATATGCCAAGGTACAACAAGCAGAGGTTTCAATGCTACAGGCGATTCGAGATACCCAGCCTTTTTTGATTGATTTAGTGAAAGTACGCATGAGCCGTATTGAACAAAAGGTACAGAAACTAAATCAACAGCGTGCAAAAGATAAGCGTCAGTTAAAGCGCTATGCTGAAAAATTAAATGAATTTTCTTGCTTAATCGAAGCACAGGGTTATATAAAAGAGCATCTTCAACCATTTTTAATGAATGAGCAAATGCCGTTGAAATCGAAGGATATTGCCATGCTTGAGGAAACTGTGCAGGCTATTTTAGCCATTGATTTATCAAACAATGGCTTACTCGCAAGAAGTCAAATGAATAATAAAATGGAAAGTATTGCAATACCTTTTGAGGTGCGAGAAAAATATCCCCTGCAAATGCTTGACTTAAGGGAAGAAGATGTAAAATCAAATGATATACCCGAAATACCTAAAAAATTAGTTGTACAATATGAAGATTAGGTTTTCACCAAACGTTCTAAAAGTAGCATGCTTTTAGAACGTTTTCTTTATGATATGAAACAAATCATTCCAGTTTTACGTATAAGTAGTAAGGAGGGATACACTTGATTGAAATAAATGGACGCTTCACGAATGCAAAAATCTTTGCGCAAACAGCATTACAAACAGCTGTTGATCAGATTCAAGAATTAACAGACCAGGCTTTTATGGCAGGCACTAAAGTACGTATTATGCCAGATTATCATGCGGGTAAAGGATGTGTCATTGGCACGACCATCCAATTGCAAGACCGTGTTGTACCCAATCTTGTCGGCATTGATGTGGGGTGTGGTGTATTTGTAGCACAACTTGACGTAACAACAGTTGATTTTGCTCAACTCGATGCCATCATTCGCACATATGTACCAAGTGGGCAGGATATTCATAAAGAAGTATCGCCAAGCCGACATTTTGTAGAGTTTGAAGGTAAACAATTTCGAGCAAGCGGCTTGAAAGACGACTATACGAACTTGTCATTAGGTACACTTGGGGGAGGCAACCATTTTATTGAACTTGCCAAAGATGAAGATGATCAGCACTATTTGCTCATCCATACGGGGTCACGCTATGTAGGGGCAAAGGTTGCTAATTGGCATCAAAAAAGAGCTTATGAAAATTTACGTCGAGAAGATTTGACAGAAAAAATAGAAGCAATGAAACAGCAAGGACGACAACAAGAGATTCAATCCATGATACAAGCCTATAAAGAACAAACACCGTTCGTTCCGAAAGACTTGTCATATTTAGAGGGGGAAGCTTTCCATGATTATATTCATGATATGAAGATCGCACAGCAATTTGCACGGATGAATCGTTGGACCATTGCAGAAACCATTGCTAAACAGATGGATTGGCATTTTACAGATACGTTTGATACGATTCATAACTATATCGATACAGAAACGATGACGCTTCGCAAAGGGGCTGTGCGTGCAAATAAAGATGAAAAGCTAGTTATTCCAATGAATATGCGGGATGGATCTCTGATTTGTATAGGGAAAGGCAATGCGGAATGGAATTATTCAGCCCCCCATGGAGCAGGACGCATGTTTTCACGACGCGCAGCGAAAAAAGCTTTGAATATGGCCGATTTTAAAGATACGATGCAGGGGATTTGGACAACATCAGTCAATGAAGAAACATTGGATGAGGCACCAATGGCCTATAAGCCGATGACAGAAATTACTTCTGCGATTGGGGAAACTGTAGATATTGTTAAAGTTATTAAACCTGTTTATAACTTTAAAGCGAGTGAAGCTGCAAAGCCATATGAGCGAAAGCGTTAAGGTAGAGAAGGAATCATCACTATAATCATTATTCTATAGATGATATAATATAGCTTCACAATGATGAAATGGGTGGTTTTTTTGGTATCTTCAAAAGATGTGGCGAAGCATGCTGGTGTCTCACAAACAACTGTATCTAGAGTATTGAATACACCAGAGCTTGTAAAGCCAAAAACAATTGAAAAAGTAATGCAGGCGATAGAGGAACTAAACTATGTGCCAAATGATATAGCAAGATCGCTTGTTCAGAAAAAAACAGGTATTATTACATTGATTTCGGGGCCCTTACACAACCCTTTTTTTGTTGATACAACTACAGCCATCGTGAATTATGTTAATGCACGTGGCTATAAAGTTAATGTCTATTTTGGCACAGAGGATAATCTTAATTCAATCTACAATGCCGTTTTAGAAACGAAAGCAGACGCAATTATATTGTCTTCTATGTTGTATCAAGATGATTTATTTTATAAACTAGAAAAACTAGCTATTCCATTTATTATGTTTAACCGTAAGCATAAAGAGAATAGACATTTTGTAGAAATTGATAATGTTCAAGCAGGTTACCTTGCGACCAAGCATGTCCTATCATTAGGGCATGACTCTTTATGTTGGATAGGGGGTCCACATCAAATGAGTACCTTCTATGGACGCTATCTGGGATTTGAACAAGCTTTACAGGATTATGGGCTAGATGCAAAATTAGTGCCTACTTTTTTAACGAACACCAATAAAATGGATATTGAACGTGCGTTTGCAGAGCTTTTACAACTCGAAAAAAGACCAACAGCTATTTGTGCTGCTACGGATGCCATTGCCATTGAAATATTGAATCTTTGTTTAGAGAGAGGTTTTCAGGTTCCGAGAGATTTTAATATCATTGGTATTGATAATGTAGAGCTTAGTAAACATCACTCTATTGCCTTAACAACTGTAGGTTTAACATCAGAAGAGAACTTAGGTTTTATTGCTATCGAAAAATTATTTGAGGTAATGGAGAAAAAAAGTACTTGCATTAGACAAACAGAGTCTGTTAAGATTTTCCCAAGAAATACAACGTGTAAAATAAACTGATAGACCATCAGTTTATTTTTTACACCAAAATGGTTACGTATTCATTTCTTTATTTTCTGAAATGAATACGTAACCATAAAAAGAAAGGAGTGAATTACGATTGAAAAAGGGCTTATGGATTAATGGAGAATGGAAGATGACTGCTGAATGGATGGAGATCCAATCTCCCTATTCACAAGAGGTATTGGCACACTTTGCGATGGCCACTGAAAAAGATGTACAGGAGGCCATTGAAAGTGCGCATGCTGCAGCTCCTCAAATGGCTGCATTAACTGCTTTTCAACGAGCAGAGATTTTAGAGCAGTTATCCACCCTTTTTGCAGAAAATAGAGATGAAGCAGCAAGTATCATTGCAATGGAATCAGCCAAACCGTTAAAGTATGCTTACGCTGAAATTGATCGCACAGTTGAAACCTATAAATTTGCGGCAGAAGAAGCAAAGCGACTTACTGGTGAAATGGTTCCAATGGATGCATCAAAAAATGGAGAGGGGCGCTTTGCTTATACATTAAGAGAGCCAATCGGTGTTGTGGCAGCGATTACACCATTTAACTTTCCGCAAAATCTAGTAGCACACAAAGTTGGGCCAGCATTAGCTGCAGGCAATACGATTGTATTGAAACCTGCCACACAAACAGCGCTATCCGCCCATTTTTTGGCAAAATTATTGGCGCAAACAAATTTACCAGCAGGTGCCTTTAATCTTGTAACTGGACAAGGTAAATTAGTAGGCGATGCATTTTTAGCACATCCAAATGTTAAGATGATAACGTTTACAGGAAGTCCAGCGGTAGGGATTTCTCTACGCAATCGTGCAGGCTTGAAGAAAGTAACCTTAGAATTAGGTTCCAATGCAGGCGTAATTATCGATGAAGGGGTACAGCTAGAGCGTATTATGGATCGCATTGTGATGGGGGCCTTTTCCAACCAAGGTCAAGTCTGTATTTCTTTACAACGTATCTATGTCATGGAAAGTATGGTGGAGGAATTTTTAATTCGGCTGAAGGAAAAAATAGAGCAGCTTACAATTGGTGATCCAATGGATAATCAAACAGATCTTGCTATGATGATTTCACAAGCTGAACAACAGCGTGCTTATCAATGGATTAAAGAGGCAGTAGCTGAAGGGGCACAAGTAATTACAGGTGGTCACATTGACAATCATATTTTATTGCCCACTGTTTTATATAATGTTCAGCCACAGAGTCGTGTATCCTGTGAAGAAATTTTTGCACCTGTTGTTATCGTTAATACGGTATCCACCATTGATGAAGGGATAGCGGCTATCAATAATTCTCACTATGGCCTACAGGCAGGCATCTTCACTCCTTCTATTCAGACAGCTTTTCAGGCTACAAAAGCATTGCACGTTGGTGGAGTCATCATTAATGATGTACCTACTTATCGAGTAGATCACATGCCATATGGTGGTGTAAAGGAAAGCGGCACAGGCCGTGAAGGCATTAAATATGCGTTAGAAGAAATGACGGAAATGAAGCTAGTAATTTGGAATAACCAATAACTAATAATCACGAATGGAGATGGGAAAATGAAAATGATTAAACAACATCCAAAATTGTATGTGATGGACAATGGTACGATGCGAATGGATAAAAATTATATGATTGCGATGCACAATCCCGCAACCATCGATCATCCAAACCAGCCAAATGAATTTGTTGAATTCCCTGTTTATACAGTATTGATTGATCATCCAGAAGGCAAAATTCTATTTGATACTGCATGCAATCCAAACTCGATGGGTCCAGAAGGGCGATGGGGTGAATTTACGCAAAAAGCATTTCCTATTAATATGCCAGAAGAATGCTATTTACATCATCGTCTAGAAGAATTAAATGTTCGTCCAGAGGATATCAAATATGTTGTTGCTTCCCATTTGCATCTCGACCATGCAGGGTGCTTAGAACTCTTTACAAATGCCACAATTATTGTACAGGAAGATGAGTTTAATGGCACATTACAAACATATGCTAGAAACGTGAAAGACGGTGCCTATGTTTGGGGTGACATTGATATGTGGATTAAAAACAATCTACAATGGCGCTTAATCAAACGTGGCGAGGATCATGTAAAACTAGCTGAAGGGATACAAGTATTAAATTTTGGTAGTGGTCATGCTTGGGGAATGCTAGGTTTGCATATTCAAATGCCTGACACAGGTGGTATTATTTTAGCCTCAGATGCCATTTATACGGCAGAAAGCTTTGGGCCTCCTGTCAAGCCACCAGGCATTATCTACGATTCTGTAGGCTATAATTCAACAGTGGAACGGATTCGAAGACTAGCAAATGAAACAAATTCACAGGTATGGTTTGGCCATGATCCTATTCAATTTAAATCATTTAGAAAATCAACGGAAGGCTATTATGAATAGATAGGAGTAGAGAAGCCATGCATAAATTAACCTTTACGCCTGCTAGCTATACTGGCTGGGGCTGTTTGAGTCAGCTTCTGCTAGAGGTAAAGAAGTTTAACGCTCACAATATTTTGATCGTGACAGATCCATTATTAAAAGAAATAGGTCTAACGGACAATGTTGAAAAGCCTTTGATTGAGAAAGGCTATACAACGACCATTTATACGGATATTGCACCAGAGCCTCCGCTTGCAATTGGCGAAAAACTGGTTGATTTTACGAGAAAGCATCCATTTGATTTGGTGATTGGTGTAGGTGGGGGCAGTGCACTGGATTTAGCGAAGCTTGCCGCCGTATTAGCAAAACATGATGGAAAAGTTGCAGATTATTTAAACCTAACAGGAACGAAAACATTGGATAATAAGGGGTTACCTAAAATTTTAATTCCTACCACTTCTGGGACAGGCTCAGAGGTTACAAATATTTCTGTGCTATCACTGGATACAACCAAGGATGTCGTGACACATGATTATTTATTAGCGGATGTAGCGATTGTAGATCCTGCCTTAACGATTTCCTTACCATCGAAGGTAACGGCTGCGACTGGGGTAGACGCGTTAACTCATGCGATAGAAGCCTATGTATCAGTAAATGCGAATGCAGTAACAGATGCACTTGCACTACAAGCTATCCGTTTAATTAGCCAGTCAATACGAACAGCTGTCCATAATGGGCAAGACAAGCAAGCGCGCACAGATATGAGTTATGGCAGCTATTTAGCAGGGTTAGCCTTTTTCAATGCCGGTGTAGCAGGCGTCCATGCTTTAGCCTATCCCCTGGGAGGTCAGTTCCATATAGCTCATGGTGATTCCAATGCAGTACTATTACCATATGTCATGGGGTATATTCGTCAAAGCTGTGAAAAACGAATGAAAGATATTTTAGATGCCATGGGGATATCATCTTCCTATTTATCGCAAGAAGAGGCTTCCTATAAATGTGTTGACGCCTTACAACAACTCGTTCAAGATGTGAAAATTCCCTCAACATTACAAGGTTTCAATATCCCTGCATCAGCACTTGAACAGCTAACAGAGGATGCTACAAAACAAACGCGTATTTTAGCGCGAAGTCCAATGCCATTAGAGCGTGAAGATATCTATCAAATCTATCAAGCTGCCTTTGATGGAGTGGTAAGAGAACCATAAAGAACCTGAGAAACGTTGATTTTTCAACGTTTCTCTTTTATTGCATCTTTTGAAAATCCCACAAGCAAGATAGATACCTAAAAAAATCTGCCTTAATGGCAGATTTTTTTATAAGAAATATTATGCTTCTGTATCTGGTGTAAATGTACGTGTAGCCAATTCTGCATCTAGCATAAAGATTGCGTTTGAGTCAGTTTCGATACGCTCGATTTTACGAATTAATGTATCAAATGTAGATTCTTCTTCTACTTGCTCGTCGATAAACCATTTTAAGAAGGCCATTGTCGCATGCTCACGTTCATCTAAAGCAATGTCTGATAAATTGTAAATACGGCGTGTTACTTCTTTTTCGTGTGATAGAGCCGTTTTAAAGGCATCTAAAATGGATTCGAAATGATTGCCTGGGCTTTCAAAACCTTGAATTGTTGCGCGGTAGCCCATATCACTTAAGAAATTATAAAATTTCATGGCATGGAAGCGTTCTTCTTCTGCTTGTACTAAAAAGAAGTTAGCGAAGCCATCATAATCTTGATCTGTGCAATAGGCTGCCATTGCCATATAGGCATGCGCAGAGTAGAATTCAAAATTCATTTGTTCATTAAGAGCTGTGTGTAGTTTTTCAGATAACATAAAAGTTTTCCTCCTTTTGCAGTAAATGACTTCTTTACTAGTATACAGCGTAGAGGCAGTAACATACAAAAAATTTAATTTTTAAAGCAATTCATGCAAAAAATAATTGATATTCGTTCTCAATTAGAAAATACCTTCTTTTATATTTTTAAGAAAATAAAAAAATCGCCCCGATCGTAATCGAAGCGATTTTTCATTATTATTGTTCTTGTTTCTTTTGATTTTTGACACCGATTAGGTAGCCACCTAATGCGATAGCAATTAAGACAATCCAGAAAATAGCTTTCCAAAGAGTGGAGTGGGGGAATTCGTGTGGAATCACACCCAATTTTTCATGTGCTAATGTTAATACAGCTAATTTTACACCAACCCAGCCGACAATTAGGAAAGCAGCTGTTTCAAGTGATGGGAATTTGTCGAGAACCTTTACAAACCAACGAGCTGCGAAACGCATCATGATGACACCAATAATACCACCTAAGAACATTACTGCGAACTGACCTGCGTTAATACCGCCAATATCAAAATCACCGATATGTGGAAGTGTGACAGCAATGGCAACCGCCGCAAGAATAGAATCCACAGCAAATGCGATATCAGCAAGTTCTACTTTTACAACCGTCATCCAGAAGCCAGATTGTTTTTTCGGCTCTTGAATTTCTTCGGAGTTTTGAGATGCTTTCCGCGAATCATAAATATGCTTAATAGACATAAACAGTAGATAAGCGGCACCTATTGCTTGAATCTGCCAGAAATTAACGAGCGTTGTAATAAGGAATAATGCGGCAAAACGGAAAACAAATGCCCCCACCAATCCATACAATAAAGCTTTTTGTTGTTGTGCCTTTGGTAAATGCTTAACCATAACAGCCATTACGACGGCGTTGTCTGCTGCTAACAAACCTTCTAGTACAATTAATACGACAAGTACCCATGCGTATTCTAAAAATATTGCCTCCAAATTTATTGCCTCCTTTAATTGTTGAACAGAAATGAATGGCTTGCTAACTTATTCTTTCCCTATTTTAAGCAAAAGAAAAAGACCCCTGCCTAAAAAATAGGCAAAGGTCTTGCTAAGCAATTAACTGTTCGTTGCACAGAAAGTGTTCTGTGTGACAAGAAATGCCATCACACCCGATGGTAATATACCATGTAATGACGAATGTGAATCAGATGCTTCGATCGCATCTGCTAGCTACTCCCCTTTGACAATAAAGTCAAAAGCTATTCAATTCTTACTAACATAGTAACATGCAACATTTTAAAAGTAAATAAAAATATACTGCTATGGAGAAAAAATACTTTTCCGTTACGTTTGCACAAATGGTACTATTAAAAGATAGGCAAAATTTTTACAACTTAGAGAGGAGACAAACATGTATAGAAAATTTTTTTCCTACTACAAGCCACATAAACGATTGTTTGTCATCGATTTTTCGAGTGCCATTATTGTAGCAATCTTAGAGCTTGCGTTTCCATTGGCTGTTCAATGGTTTATCGATGAGTTATTGCCAACAGGGGATTGGGGCATGATCGTGAAAATAAGTGTCCTATTACTGCTTGTTTATGCCATTAGTACATTATTGAACTTTATCGTTAACTATTTAGGGCATAAACTAGGCATAAATATCGAAACGGATATGCGTCAGGAATTATTTACGCATGTACAAAGGCAATCTTTCCGATTCTTTGATAATACGAAAACAGGTCATATAATGAGTCGCATTACCAATGATTTGTTTGATATAGGCGAGTTTGCCCATCATGGACCAGAGGATCTCTTCATTGCAATCATGACCTTTGTTGGGGCCTTTGCCATTATGTTTAATGTCAATCCAACACTCGCTTTGATTGCAGCGATTATGGTGCCATTTTTAACATGGCTTGTGACATTTAGTAATATAAAAATGAACAATGCTTGGAAAACGATGTATGGCAAAATTGCTGATGTGAACGGACGTGTAGAGGATAGTGTATCTGGTGTCCGTGTTGTGAAATCCTTTACAAATGAAGATTTTGAAATTAAACGCTTTAAGGAGCAAAATGGATTTTTCCGTACGGCTAAATTATATGCCTATAAAATTATGGCAGGGACACACTCCAGTATTTACATGATGACGCGCCTCCTTACATTAATGGTGTTAGTGGTCGGCGCTTGGCTAAGCTTTAATGGGAAATTATCTTATGGGGAGCTAGTGAGCTTTGTTTTATATACGAATGTCCTGATTAAACCAATTGATAAAATTAGTGCTTTATTAGAGCTTTATCCGAAAGGAATGGCTGGCTTTAAGCGCTTCCGTGAATTAATTGAACAGGAGCCAGAAATTCAAGATCGTGAGGATGCAAAGGTTATAAAACATTTAGATGGAAATATTGCCTTCAATCACGTTCATTTTAATTATGATGCATCCAAACAGGTTTTACATGATATATCATTTGATGTAAAAGCTGGCCAAACCATTGCCTTTGTAGGGCCTTCGGGTGCTGGTAAAACTACAATCTGCTCATTGATTCCTCGATTTTATGAGGTGACAAAAGGCGCTATTACGATTGATGGTATCGATATACGTAATATGACACAAGCGTCATTACGTGCTCAAATTGGTATCGTACAGCAGGACGTCTTTTTATTTACAGGTACGATTCGTGAAAACATTGCCTATGGAAAATTAGATGCAAGTGAAGCGGAAATTCGAGAGGCAGCGAAAAAAGCACATCTAGAGGCATTTATTGCAGAGCTGCCCGATGGCTATGATACACAAATAGGTGAACGTGGCTTAAAATTATCAGGAGGACAAAAGCAACGACTAGCGATTGCTCGTATGTTCCTAAAGAACCCGCCTATCTTAATTTTAGACGAGGCAACCTCTGCCTTAGATACAGAAACAGAAATGATTATTCAGCAATCGTTAACAGAGCTTGCTGAAAATCGCACAACACTAGTTATTGCCCATCGACTGGCAACTATTCGCAATGCTGATCGTGTATTAGTTGTGACACCGAAGGGCATTGAAGAGGATGGTACCTATGATGAGCTAGTGGCTCAAAATGGGATTTTTGCAAAGCTTCATCATATTCAATTTCGCAAGGGACAAACAGAACAAAGCGTTCAGAAAGAGTTTGTGGAATTGACGTAAATGAAGGAGGGGGAGATTGTTTTTTAAAACAATTTCCCTTTTTTGGTTGCTTCCCTAAGTTACTTGTACAACTGCTCATGTGGTAGCCAAAGGACACTGACATGCATAGTGAAGGTTTATGTGGAAAGAGGGAATCGATTGAAGGTAATGCCATCGAATATGCATAGGGTAACAGGTCAAATCTTTAATATGGAAAATGGAACATTCATTTATGAATCATAGAAGGAATGTTTAGCAGGTAAATCGAATAGAACATTACAGTTCACAATAAAGGTCATAAAATAGAGGTGAAGCAATGGATAACGAAAAAATTATCGGTCAAACGAAAAGTGTGGGTTTTCAAATTGGGGTTAGAAGGACATTTCCAATTTCGCAGGAGCAAGCATGGGCATTGATTACGACAACAGAAGGAGTACGTACATGGCTGGGGGAAGACACTTCAGTTATATTCGAACCTGGGTACAAATATCATTCAAAGACAGGGACAGGCGAAATCAGGATTGTTAAACCATTAGAGCAGCTTCGATTGACTTGGCAAAAGGAAGAGTGGTCAAAACCATCTACTGTACAAATTCGTATTTTACCCAAAGAGCGTAATAAAACAACCATTAGCTTTCATCAAGAACATCTTTCTGATCAGACAGTACGAGAAGAAATGAAAGGTCATTGGGAAAGTGTACTGGACCTTATAAAAGAAAGAGTCCAAAATAGTTGAGCGAATAAAAATAGCATCCCTTCACAATGGATAGGGATGCTATTTGTTTTTATGTGGAGAATCTTTGTTCTCATGCCCTTTTGAAGTTCGTGTATAATCTTGAGGAGCAAGCGCTTTGTTCCGCTCAGTATAGCCTTTGGGTGATAATCGAAAGATGGATTTTTTAATGGTTGCCCAATTTAGATCTGTTGCTAGATTCATGTAAGAGTAGCCGTAAATTCGAATATTACTTAAATAAAGCAGTGTCAGGTATAAAGAAACAAAGAAGCCAAATAACCCGAAAAAGGCACTAGCAAAGATAAAGGCAACGCGTAATATGCTAACTGAAGTAACAAGTGACTGATTCACTAATGTAAAGGAAGCAATGGTAGAAATAGCGATGACAACGATCATTTCAGGACTCGTTACACCTGCTCGAATGGCTGCATCCCCAATAATTAATCCACCTACAACACTGATGGTCCCACCAATAACGGAAGGGAGACGCAAGCCTGCTTCACGAAATAATTCAAACATCAGCAGCATCAGCAACATTTCAAGCGAAGAGGGGAGCGGTAAGCCAGCCTTCGCTTGCACGACGGTTGCGAGTAGTTGAAGCGGCAGTTGGTTTTGGTGATAGGTTGTCAAGGCAAGCCAGAATGCAGGAAGTAGTAAGCCGATTAAAATACCAAATATTCTTAATAATCGTTCCAGTGAACTGAAAATAATAGGATATTCATTATCCTCAGCTGATTTCAGTAAGAGAAACAAATTGACAGGGGTAATGATGGCATAGGCGACGCCATCTACAAAAATAATAAAACGTCCTCTTGCTAAGGCCTGAACCGCATAATCAGGTCGTCCAGTATAATCAAACTTCGGAAAAAGCTTGGAATTTTTATTCACCCGTTCCATCAATAAATCGCCACTAAAAACAATATCTGTATCAACAGCAGCAAGCTGCTTTTTGATGCCATGTAAAATATCCATATCCACAATATCATCAAAATAAAGAATGGCTACCGTAGTTTTTGATCGTTTCCCAAGCTCCACTTTTTCCACACAAAATGAGTTGGTCGGCAAGCGTTTTCTTATGAGTGCGATATTGACGCGAATATCTTCAATGAAATTATCTCTGGGCCCTTTAACAAGAACCTCCATGCGCGTTTCTTCAGGCTGGCGATTCGGCTTTTGGGCAATATTGCTTGCATATAAAAGATTGTCTTCGTCAAAATACAACAACAAGAAGCCACTATAGACAAAAGTTATCAGCTGTTCCTTGTCTTGTACTTTTTGAATACTTGGAACATGAAGATGCCTTGCGATATTCTCTTCAAAGGGAACCTCATCCAAATGATCATATAAATATTGAATACGTTGAATAATCACTTCATTAAGCATTTGTTGATCAATCATAGCATCACACGTAATAAAGTGTACTTTCTGCTGATTAAACATATATTCCTGAAATTGAATATCTGCTGATTTTTGAAATAATTTTCTGAGCGTACTAAGATCTAGCGCTTGTTCTTGCTGAGGCATTATGATTCACCACTTTTCTTATCTTGTTTTTCAGTTTTCCCCTTTTTAGAAGATTTATCCGACAAGAAAGCTACGACTACGAAAAATATTGACAGTAAAAAGAAAAAAATAAAAGTGGCTGCCAGAATATAATTTCCTTTTACTTTTAAAAATAGGCTTTCATTTAGCATGATTAATGGTAAACAAAGAATAAAGAAGGGAGGAGCAAGCATTTGCCATATACGCTTGGGATCTCCTGTCATCTTCAATAAATCTGCCACAATGTACAAAAGGAAGCTAACACGAATAAAGGTTCCTGTCAGCCATTGATAAATGGAGAAAAAGTCAAGATGCTCGATATAGCGACCGATTGTCACTAATCCCCATTCTTCGTAGGCAGGATAGCGTTGCTTAGCCGCTTCATTCGGTCCAAATTCTGTAATGGCTCCAATTAAAGGTCCTAATGTCAGTCCTACTAAAATAGCCAGCATAATAGCAAAGTGGTACCAGCGAATACGTTCCTTAAATTGATGCTGTAAAAATAGCAACATTAAAAGCTCAATAAACCCTGATGCAGGAAAAATCATGCCTCGCAAGACAGGCTGGAATCCATGTTCAAAAAATGGACGTAATAATTCATAATCTTTTACCTGCATGTTCGTAAAGGCCACGAAAAAGCCAAAGATAACTACTCCGAATAATACAAAAACGTTTAAAATGACGAGCGTCTGTAAGCTAGTCGTCACAAGAAGAATACACAGAATGACGTAGATAAATAGTAAGATAATTACAGGGGTTTGCGGTAAAAATGTAGTATTAATCCATTGCAGTGTTTCAACCATTGTAAAAGCTGCGATAATCATTAAAAAAATAGCAACTGTATAAATAACAATAGTAGAGCCAATTTTCCCGATTTTTGAATCGAGCCAATCTCGGATGGGCTCTTGATTAGATTTTGATTGAATATATACTAATAAAAATAGCCAAAAGAAAATAATTCCTCCAGCAAACAATACCGATAGCCAGCCATCTCTTTTGGCCACATCTAGTAGTGGAGGAATAATGGTTACATGATTTTTTAAGCCAATAACAGTCATTGATAGGAAGATGACATGTAAAATACTGATTGATCCTACACTTTTCATGTTGAAAACCCTCTAACATTGATTGATACATATTAGCTTTGACAAAAAAAGTCGGCTTTATAAGCAGAAAATGGTATGGTTTCATGAAAAAACGAGGTATTGGATGACACCATCATCCAATACCTCGTCATAGGAAAAGTAAGCTAAATTAATGAATATATTTTGTGCTTACAAGATCTTCTTTTAAGACATCTGTTGGGATTTCAAACTCTACAACGCCCATATAGCCAGGTGCCACTTCATATTTATCAAAGGAAATCACAAGCTTGCCTTTATCAGAAATGTAGAATTGCTGATCAGGTTTAATAGTTGTAAATTCCTCCATTAACTCTTCATCGGCAAGGCCAGCACCCTTTACCCAATAAACTTTATCTTGATTCGATTCAGCTATTTGTGTACGCATTTGTTCTTTAATATTTTCACTAATTGTTTCAATATAGTGTTGATCTTTAAAGAGCATTGGTAAGGTAATTAAAATTTCGTTTTCTTTATCGATCGTATCGTATTCCATCACCGTTGAAGAAGAAGCAACGGTATTCACTACATAGCGGCCAATCGACAAAATTTGTTCGTTATCAGTTTTGATTTCGTAGCCACTATCAATACCTAAATGACCACCGCCATTTAATTTTAAATCGCCCACTTCTGCCATAAATTCATCGTAAAGTGTCTTACCTTCTGCACGATATTTTTCATTTAATGTATTCGCCAGATCTTGATTTTCTAAGTTTTCAATAGAAGGTACTTTAATGTTGGCATCATAATTATCTTCAGCCACTTCATATTCTGTCCAAGTCAATACTTTTATCACACTACCAACCACGGGAATTTCTGAGAGTGTGCGTGCCATTGCAGGACTTACATTTAAACCAGCTGTAAATAGCATGGCTGCAGCGGCAGATCCAAGGACCCATTGAGGTGTACGATTTTTTTTCTTTTTTCGACCTTGCTTAAGTGCTTTTTCAACCACGAAGTCTAGCTCTTTTGGAATCGGGACTTTCATATATTGTTTTTCTAACTCCTGTAATTTTTTATCCATGTGCAGTTTCTCCCTTCACATCTTCCAATTGGATTTTCAATAGTTTTAATGCTTTATAAAGACGCGATTTGGCTGTACTCAATTTAATGTCGAGGATGTTCGCCACGTCAGCGAGTTTTAAATCCTCGAAATAATGGAGAATGACAACCTCTCGATACATTTGCGGGAGTTCATCCAACGCATGCTCCAAGTCAACATTCTCATAAACATCCTCTTGAGCAGGTGTTAAATATTGTAATGTATCATCATCTGTCACTTGTAAGCGTTTATGCTTACGTAAAAAATCTATGGCTGTACGGACAACTATTTTATAAAACCAGCTTTTCATATAGGTCACATTCTCAAGTCGATCTAATGAAAGCATGGCTTTTTGGATACTGTCTTGTACAACATCTAGTGCGTCCTGTTCATTTTTTGTATAGCTATACGCGAGCAAATAAAAACGCTCTTTTTGTTCTCGAATGAATTGGACAAACACCTCTTCATGTTGAAATGCATTTCTTGTTCTCATGTCCAAAGAAGCTCCTTTTTTAACATTGTCAAATTGTATACATTTACTAGACGTACGAGGAGAGGGAAAAAGTTGATACCATGAAAAAAACTTACCCCAATTGAGATAAGTTTGATCCTTCTATAGTATTGGCATACGTTAGTATAACGGCTGATCATGAAAAATAGTCATATGTATTTTTCAAGAGTAATAGAATGGTCACAACGATAAATAATTTACGTACATAGCCACTGCCGCGTTTAATGGCAAATTTTGAACCAACAATAGCTCCTGCAATTTGCGCAAGACCCATTGGTAGTCCATAGGCATAATTTATTTGTCCTAAGTATATAAACATAAGGAGGGCAGCTACATTACTGCCGAAATTTAAAAATTTGGCGTTTCCTGCTGATTGTAAAAAATCAAAGCCAACTATGAGAAAAGCAAAGAGTAGAAACGAGCCTGTCCCAGGACCTAAAAAGCCATCATAAAAGCCAATAAGTGTAATCACGAAAACAAAAATAATAGAACGCTTAGGGGTTAATTGTTTAAAGGTGGTCATACTGCCCCAGTCTTTTTTAAAGATGGTATAAATGGCAACGACTGCAAGCATAATCAGCATTAATGGCTTCAGTACACTTGGGTCCATTAAGTGGACAATCCAAGCACCCAGCATAGAGCCAAAAAAGACGAAGGGGAATAGCTTATAGACGGCTTTTATATCTAGTTTACCAGAGCGATAAAATGTCACTGTGCTAGTAAGGGAACCCATTGTACCTGCCAATTTATTGGTTGCTACTGCAGCAGAGGGAGGAAGGCCAACGAACATAAGAGCTGGTAATGAGATAAGCCCACCTCCTCCAACCACTGAATCAATAAAGGCTGCTAAAAAACCGAAGAGGATTAAAATTAATAAAATATTTACATCTAAATCAAAAGGCACAAAAGGTCATCTCTTTTCTATCATAATAATCTGATAGTAGCGAACTGAGGATAGGCTGTAAATACTCTAGCTGCTATTTTTTAATAGAAATAAATGAAGTGATTCAATAGGAAATGATGATAATTTCTACATAACTCAAAAAAATTCTACTTGGAGTCATTATTTTGATGTATTATGTAGATAATGGTGTTTTTACGTAAAGGGGACGTGATGACATGAGTTTAGGAAATCATATACGTGTATTTCTCTGTGTTGTGTTTATGGGAGTACTTGTAGGGTATGTCTTTAATGCAAAAAAAGATATAACAGATCATGAGTATATTGATACCGTAAAGGAAGGCTATTTGGAGAATTTTTCAGATGTCACAGTTCGAAATGCGTTTAATTACGCTTTTTATGAACCTTACTGGCGCTATTATGAAGCAAAAACTGGGGAGCAAGTTGTAGAATTATCAGGTGATATTACGTTTCAAGACGAAAAAGGACATGCTATTCTCCAATTTGTCGTGAACGAACAAACGCAGCAATTTTCCCTAGAGGCAATGAAATTTAAAGAAGTCGTATTAAACCAGCAACAACAACAAAAGCTTGTTGGCATGGTCTATCACACTTGGGAAAAGAAACAACTAGCTTATGAGTAAGGTTTTTTATTTTGTAAATCATCCAAACTGTATTACAGTAAAAGGGGGAGCTAGAGACAGAGAGGATGTTTTACATGAGATTAAGTATTTTAGATCAAATGCCGATTCCAAAAGGTCATTCTGCAGAAGAGGCCTTCCAACGTACAGAACAGCTGGCATTGCTAGGTGAAGAGCTTGGCTATCACCGTATGTGGCTTGCTGAACACCATAATAGCCAGTCATTGGCGAGTTCAGCTCCTGAAGTAACTGCTGCTTTTTTAGCTGCTAAAACACAGCGGCTTCGCATTGGTACGGGTGGTGTCATGATGATGCATTATTCACCCTATAAGCTAGCAGAGGTCTTTAAAACATTATCGGGGCTGGCACCCAATCGTATTGATTTTGGTGTGGGGAGAGCTCCTGGTGGTGATCATGCCGCTATCTATGCCTTGGCAGAGGGAAGGCGACAACGCTTCACAGAACAGTATGATAAGCTAGAAATCATATTAAAACTAATGAATAATCAAAAAACAGGTGAACATGTCTATGATCAAGTCATTGCAGCTCCTGCTCATATTTCATTACCAGAGGCTTGGTTACTAGGTTCTAGTGGTCAGAGCGCAATGCAGGCTGGCCAGCTGGGAGTAGGCTATTCGTATGCACAATTTTTCACGGGCAATATGTCAAAGGATATCTTTGATGCCTATAAAGCCTATTTTACGCCTTCTTATTATATGGATAAACCACAAATCATTGTGACATATGCAGCAACAGTTGCCCCAACCCTAGAAGAAGCGGAATATTTAGCTAAACCGATTGATATTTCTCGTCTTCAATTAATGAAAGGGCAAATCATTCAAACAATGTCACCCGAAGAAGCGAAAGATTATCCATTAACTGAAATGGATAAATTGACGATTGACAATAATCGCAAGGCGAATCTTGTCGGGACACCCCAAGACATTGCTGCTTTTTTAAGCGCTGAGCAAGAACGCTATGGCTTTGATGAAGTGATGCTAAATTGCAATCAATATGAATTAGAAAGTCGTTTAAATACCTATAGATTCCTTGCAAAGGAATTAATTGGATAAGAGGAAAAGCCATATTCATCTGAATATGGCTTTTATGTATTTAGCTGAATTAGAATAACGGCTTTACAATTAGAAAAACCCGGAAATGAATTTCCGGGTCTGATTACCACTTACATTTTCTGCTCCATGACACACTGCCTCGCTTCCGCATAGGATCTTAAGATATTCCTAAGAAATCTGTACTTTAGCTTATTCAGTTTTGATGGTCCTTCTGAGTTATCGATCAATCGCACTCATCGGGTTAACCCTCCTAGTCATTGGATTTGAAGTGAAATCTTTAATAGTATAGCTCAACTTCTATTTCTTATACCTCTTGTGAACATAAAATATTTTTGTGCTAAAAAATAATTACAAGAAAACATACAGTCATTACCAGTTAACAATGAAGATAAAAACACTCGTCTGTTTGAAGAAAAGTATATTTGCATCCATGATGTACTTGCTACTTGTACAACTGGCTGTGATTTTAATTATTGATAGATATTTCCATAAATGTGGTTGACTTAAAATGTGTATTAAGCATATAATACATTTCAAGAAGTGTATTAACTGTTTAATACATTTTTTTATTGTCAGTGTATTAAGCGCTTAATACACTGAGGTGTTAACGAGAGAAAAAATATGTCCATGTTGATAGGTGCAACCCATCATTCTACATACTGTGTATTAAGTGGTTAATACGCGGAATTAATTTTTGAGGAGTTGAGTTATTTGACTATAAATTTTAATAATCGGGACCCGGTGTATGTCCAAGTGATTCGGCATTTGAAAGAACAAATTGCCAAGGGATTTTATGAGCCAGGTCAGGAGATTCCATCCAGAAGGGAATTAGCCAATCAGTTAAAGATTAACCCAAATACTGCGCAACGAGCTTATAAGGAAATGGAGGAACAAGGATTGATTTTTACAGAGGGGAATATGCCTAGCTGCATTACGAAAGATGAAGCAGTCCTTAAAAATGTCCGTGAGGAATTGATTATCGAAGCGGTTGACTTATTTTTAGGCTCTATTAAATCTATCGATGTGCCGTTAACCGAAGTATTGGAACTTGTAAAGAAAAAACATGATGCCGAAAGCGGAGAAGCGGAGGAATCGAAATGATAGAAGTAAAAAACGTTAACAAGAAATACGGCAGGAAACAGGTTTTAAAAGACATTTCTTTTACTGCAGAAAAAGGAGAGATTACTTGTTTAATAGGAATAAATGGTGTAGGTAAGACGACCATTATGAAAGCTATTATGGCGCTCACACCAATTAATAGTGGTGAAATTTTAATGGATGGAGAAAAAATCACAAAAGAAAGTTTTGAAAAAATAACCTTCATCCCAGACACAATAACGATGTTGCCACAAATGAAAATCAATGAAGCTTTTGTGTTCATGGCTGATTTTTATAAAAGCTGGAATCCTCAGAGGGCAGAAGAATTACTACAATTTTTTAAACTTGATCCGAATGAACGTATTGCTAACTTATCGAAAGGAAATACAGCAAAAGTGAATATGCTACTGGGATTGTCACTTGATGTCGATTATTTACTGATGGATGAACCATTCTCTGGCATTGATATTTTCTCTCGTGAGCAGATTGCTGAGGTGTTTACAAGCCATTTAATTGAAGAACGTGGTGTCATTATAACAACGCATGAAATTAGTGATATTGAGCATTTGATTGATAAAGCAGTCCTTATGGATGACGGTGCAGTATTAAGGGAATTTAGCGTGGAGGAAGTACGTGAAAATGAAGGGAAATCAGTGGTTGATGTGATGAGGGAGGTATATCGAGCATGAAAAACTATTTAAAACTTGTTAATTTTGAAGTAAATCGATTTTTTAAATTGTATTTGATTTTAATAGGCTTGACCATGCTCAGCCAGCTTATAGGAGCGGGAATTATCTCACAAACCTATATGAAAAATGCTAAACAGTTGATGGCAGAAAACCAATTATCCATGAACCAGTATGTGGAGCAATACGGGACTTTTTCTTTCGATCGATTCACTGATTCAGAATGGTTTCTGCTGCCAATCTTTTTTTGTATCGCCATGTTGATGATTTATGTTTTCTTTATTTGGTATCGTGATTGGCTTGGTAAAAATACATTTATTTACAGATTATTCATGTTACCAACTGAAAGAATCGCCATTTATTTTGCGAAATTAACGACGATTATGCTTTTAGTTCTTGGCTTGATTGCCTTGCAAATCTTGCTAATTTTGATGGAAAAACAAATAGTGAATAAGATTATACCAATAGATCTCCAATCAAATTTCTCAATTTATACTAGTTCTACTTTAAATATGTGGAGGTGGCTGTATCCGACTAGCTTTACAGAGTTTATCCTGGTTTATGCACTTGGGTTACTTTTCGTGGCAGTAATTTTTACCGCGATTTTAATTGAGCGAAGTTATGGTTTAAAAGGGATTTTTTACGCTATTTTTTATGGCTTACTGTCACTGGGGGTATTTTTTGCTCCAATCCTATTAGTTAATGTTTATACAAATTACTTTTACCCACTTGAAATTTTCTTAATGGTACTGGTAACGAGCATGATCGTTTTAGGCAGTGCCATTTGGATTGCGAATCATTTATTAAAATATAAAATCAGGGTCTAGAGGAGGTATAACAATGAAAAAATATTGGAAAACAATCAGTATTAGTTTCTTCATCGTGGTGTTTATCAGTTCTTACTATATCCAAAAAACAGCAATGGCTTCTAAAAATGATAGATCCTATAAAATTGAAACGATCAGCGGAAATAAGGAAGAAATCGAAAATCTTATTCTTCAAACAAGTTATCAGAGTAATGATCTTTATTATATGTTGTACATATCAAAGGATGGTTCCACGAATCCCAATAATCAGTCTTTTTTTAGAGATTTGATGGCACCGAATGAACCTATGAATCTTCGAAAATATATTGAGGAACACCGTAATTTTATGCGTGGGAAAGAATTTGATCCAAGAAAATATTTTGAAGACAAATCACGTTTGATTTACACAACATTTTTAGATGATGGTCGAAAAGAAGCTAGTAATGTCGTAACGCTTCAAATTGATACACTTGATAAAAATACAAATGACAGTTCTTCCTTTAAAATCGATATACCAGTTAAAGCAAGCTATGATTGGATTAATGTGAATGACGTTTACGTGGGAAATGGAAAAATAAATATATTAACAACCAACTATTTATCAGCCAATTATCTTATAAAAGGTAGGGAAGAGTTGCATGTCTATTCGATTGATGAGAACAAGAAGGAATTAGTAAAGGACGCCATCCTTGCAGAATTAGTGTCAGAAGAAAGAGGCACTTCCAGTATCCGTATTTTTAATGAATACAATACTACTACTCAAAACGAAAATTATTATTTATATATGGTAGAAAAATACAGTGATCGAAAAGAAGATACTGAGCTAGAAGTTATCTCTAGTCAAATATATCTCTATAATAATGCCAAGAATGAAGCAGAGGAATGGACTATGCCAGAAGAATTAAAACCCTATCGGAAGTCAATGCTGATTCATAAAGAAACGATATACATTCCTGTTTATTCAGCCAATGGTCTAACATTGAATCGTTATCATATTGAAAAGAAGCAGTGGAAAGAACCCTTAACCCTTCAATATTCAAGCATTGCGAATGAGAATGATGCTCCATATTTACGTATAGCAGAGGGGAAATTTTATTTAGTATATCGTGTTTCTGATGGACAGTGGTTGTCTATCGTTGATTTACGTACAGGTGGATTGATTTATGAAGGGAAAATCATTTCCGAAGACAAAAAAAATCAAGAGGCGGATTCCTCACTTACGATCGAACAATTATATACGTTGCATTAAAGAACAGGTAGAAGGACAACCTACAATTTATAACGCCATATGTAAAAGAAACTCCATGTTGATCAGTCTTTGTTCAACATGGAGTTTCTCTATTTATAAATTAACTTATATGCGAGCAGAGCCACTTACAAATGCGGCATCTTGATAATACATGTTTTTTACTAGTACATTTGGCCCTAAGCATTTGACTGCTGGACAATGGCAGTTAAGCGATTTTGCCAAGTCGGTTGCCATCCATTTATCAAAAATCAATGGTAGTTCGTCATGTACAATATTGCCGAGGGCTGGTGTGTCACCAAAGTCGGTAATTTAACTCCTTGTAATTACAAAGTGGCGCAAGAAAAATTAATTGTATAGAAGATAAAAGAGGATACGAAGATAGAGTTGTCAGAAATAGAGCAGATGTAAACAAAATAATAAAAAAGTTATAATAAAGATTAAGTTCGATTCCGAGATAATTTATAAATAAATGCACTTTAAAAATTATTTTATCTGTGCGAAAATTATAAGCATGGAAAGGAAGTTTTTTATATGTTTACAGTACAGAAAACTCATGATGAATGGGAAAGTTACCATGACATTGATAGGTATGGGAAATTAACTTTATCAAATATTGAATTTACTACAACACATTTATGTAATATGAGATGTTCGCATTGTGCAGTTGGCTACACATTATTAACCAAAGAATTACCAGCATTACCTACAGAAGAAATTATCCACAAGTTAGATGAGGTGGAAACTTTACGTACAATGAGTTTTACAGGTGGAGAACCTTTAATGACTAAAAAGGGAATAAAGGAAAATTTGTTACCACTTTTGAAATACGCTAAGGGTAGGGGAATTAAGACGCAAATTAATTCGAATTTAACTTTGCCTATGTCTCATTACGAATTAATTGCTCCTTATCTAGATGTTATGCACATATCGCATAACTGGTGTGATGAAAAAGAATTTGTTGAAACAGGCTTCGCTATGATGGATAAGCAACCTTCAATTGAATACAGAGGCAATTTATATCGTAATATTTTCGACAATGCAAGGGAACTTTCCAAAGGAGGGATGTTTGTATCAGCAGAAACAATGTTAAATCGTAATACTGTCCCCTATATGGAGAAAATTCATAATGAAGTGGCTAACGAAATGTTATGTAAGCGACACGAAATTCATCCTATGTATGCTAGTGACTTCGCTGAAAATTTAGAAGTTATTAGTTTGGAGGAATACAGAAAAGTTGTGAATGAAATTCTTGATTATAGAAATAAAGACATATGGGTATTGTTTGGTACATTGCCATTTTACCCTTGTAGTCAAGATGAGCGAGATTTAGCGTTAATCAAGCGAATCAATAGTGAACATAATATAACAATCAGAAATGATGTTGATGGACGATCAAGAATGAATTTAAATATTTTCACTGGGGATATATCGGTTACGGATTTCTCAGATGACGGTTCGGCTTTCGGAAATATAAAAAATGAATCATTACCTCAAATTTACGAACGGTGGTTAGATTCCAATATTTCTAAATCAATTAATTGCCACTGTCCAGCAGTCAAATGTTTAGGACCAAATGTAATTGTAAAGAATATGTATTATCCTGATAAAACATTTATTAGTGGCTCAGTTAAATAATGAAATGAAGACCTCCATTGGAATAACCATTGGAGGTTTCTTAGGATATACTATATAATTTTTCTACTCAGTTTAAATTTAAAAGTTTTTCAAAACACAATTTACTTGTACCTTAATACACAAAGACAAAGGCCTACAGCCTGTTATCACAGGCTTTGTGTCTTTGTAAGACCATTCTTTTTAAACAGTCGTTTTACTCTTTATCTGAATTTGAGGTTTTGTCATAAAATGTAACAAGAAATTGTTGGCTGATCTTAGTTTACTGACATGGTGTTGATTGATTAAACAGCAGTAGTACCCCAAAATATACTGATTCCAAAAGCTACTACTACTCCAGCAAAAATCCAACCCATAGCGTACTTCCTTAGTCTAAAGTTATTTATACTCAACATTAAAAAGCAAAAAGTCATAACAACTTGTATCCAAATTGGTCTATCAAAACTCTCTTTATGCCAAATGAAAGAATAAAGAACCCCGATAACCATAATAGACAGCACTACTAACGCAATTCTATTAAATATGCTAGACTTTTGCAAACCTATAAACCTCCTTAATATGGCTTTGTATTAAAATACCAATCACCAGTACCTCTTAATTGTTCATTCATACTAAAACCTGCAACGGAAGCAATTACTCTAACGTTATCGTTTCTAATTGCATGGTATTTTGTTCCATATCCTGTATCAACTAGACCCTTAGTTCTGTACTGATCATATGTGATTTTCCCAGAAAATGTCTTAGATACTATAAGTGTGGCGAACCCTACAGCCCCAGCCCAATTTCCTATTACTGATGCAATTTGTTTTTTAGTAATTGCAGCTCCGATAATTCCTCCAATTGCAATAACACCACCAATTACTGTCACAATATCAGATACATCTGTGACCATTTTATCGAAATTGATTTTTGCAGTTGACATATAGACAGGTGTATAATCATCTGCTTTATAAGCACTAAATATAGGTTGGGAATCATCATTGACTTTAGTAGGGTCAACAAACTCTTCAAAAGATAATTCCACTTTTTCTCCGTCCATTATAGCAAAAGAATCACCTTCATTATATTCAAATGTATGAATTTTGTTACCAGTTGTAGTAGTTAACAACATTTTATCACCATTATATTCAATGTTAAAATCTGTTTCACCTTCATCATAAACTAATGTGAATGTTTGGCCAGATTCGGTAAAATTTAAGTTCTCTATATTAGAAAACTCATTCTCATTAGAAGCTGCAAACGTATTTTGTGTACCAGCCAATGATAATGGACCAGCTAAAAGCAATGCTGCGACTATGTTACCTGTAAGTATTTTTTTTGTGTTTTTTTTCATTTCGTCCACCCCTATAGTTTTTATAATTCATAAAATGTTACAAAATTAGAATATATACACTTTAAATGACATGACATTTCGGGATAAATAAAGGATATATATTCCAATGTTATTTTATACATATATTGGTTAATTTGTAAATATTTTGTTTTGTATTATTGTAAATTACCTAAGTCAAAAAATCAAAACGTTATTTTACCTAAAATGTTTTTTCGATATCTATCCTAAGTTTTTATTTCTACTCACATTAAAGAACTTAATCAACTTTCATATTCTGTGTTGAACAGTTAATTTTGCGCTTCATCGATTGCTATCTTAGGTTATGTATTTTTATTTGTTAGATTATGAAGGGATGTACTTACAGTAACAGTATGCTGTAGTTAAATTTCAAGTCACAAAATTTAAAAATGAAAAAACAGAATTAATCTATATGATTTGTAGAATAAATCAACCTTTTTATTTTTACAGCAACAAGCTATTTGTTTTTTATTTATAGATTCACTTTATTTATAAAAAGGTTGAAGTTAGAGATTTTTAAGATAAGTGAGAAAAAACTAAACTGACTGATATTCTGTTTAATAAAATTAAATGAATTAAAATTTAAAAAAATTTATTAGAGAGTAAAACGGCGAATTTATGAATTTAGTTCAGGAGGATTATAATTGATTCTTACGGATAATCAAAATGAGCTAAGGAGAAATTAATTTGTAAAGTCGCTATACCATTAGTGAAATGCTAGAGTTTTAAAGCATTGACGAATTTTTTGCTCTCATATTCAACGATAATTTCAAATATGAAATTGCAGAACGAGCTATTTTAGGGCTAGTCGAACATTTTTTTCAATATAGAAAAAGTTCCCTAGTTTCAATGGACGGATAAGCATGTGTATAAAGCGCATACATGTTCTAATATTCTGTCATAGGACATTTTACTGTTATTTTTCATAAAAAACGTTATCATGATATAGAGTAAATGGTCACAATGCATCGAAGAAAGTGGGAATGAATATGACGAAATATGAGATATTATTGTTTGACGTAGATGATACATTACTAGATTTTGATTTAGCTGAAAATGCAGCACTTGACCGCATGTTCAGAGAGGAAAAGATAGCCACTACGCCCGAGATGATTGCGCGCTACAAAGAAATTAATGAATCGATGTGGCGAGCTTTTGAGCGCGGGGAAATGACAAAAAATACACTACATAATACAAGATTTGCGATTGCATTAAAGGAATTTGGGATGGAGGTCGATGGCGTCTACTTTGAATCGCTATTCCAAAAATACTTACAGGAAGCACATCATTATGTAGAGGGAGCTTATGAAGTCATCGCTCAACTAGCCAATCACTATCATTTGTATGTCGTATCAAATGGCGTAACGTTGACACAAAATAAACGACTAGTGGATGCCGATTTAGCACAATATTTTAAAGGCATCTTTATCTCCGAGCAAACGGGCTATCAAAAACCAATGCCGGCCTTTTTTGATTATGTATTTGAGCGGATTGAGCATTTTGATAAAGCTAAAACGCTTATAATCGGCGATTCTTTGACATCAGACATTAAAGGCGGATTGCTGTCAGGCATTGATACATGCTGGTTTAACATCCGCAATGTTGAAAATACGAGTGATATTGAACCACATTATGAAATTAAAAAATTGCATGAGTTACATGAGCTATTGCATACAAAAATAGCACTATATTAAGACAGAAGGCACTTCCTTTGTTCCATGGACAGAGGAGGTGTTTTTTTATGTCTTTAAGATTTATTTTTGAATATCTACTTTACAAAAAGTCATGAATCATTTAAAATTCGATTTTGAATGATAATAGTAATCATTACTATTTAAGTGAAGGAGAAAGTATATTGAAAAAAATAATGAGTTTACTAGTTCTATTGATTGTGAGTGGAAGTATGCTTGTGGCCTGCGGAAATTCAGATGACAAGACAAAAAAAGACAAGGCAAAAGGTGAAAATGAACATGTTTTAACCATTTCTTGGCCAAAGGATATTGGAGAAGTAAATCCACACCTGTATGCGCCAAATGAAATGTTTGCTCAGGCCATGTTATACGATTCGCTTGTACGCTATGGAAATGATGGGCAAATAGAGCCAGGATTAGCAACAGCATGGGAAATGTCTCAAGACGGTAAGAGCTACATATTTACATTACGAGACAATGTCTTGTATTCAGACGGCTCTCAGCTTACGGCTGACAATGTTAAACGTAATATCGAAACAGTAGTACAGAATATTGCACCGCATAGTTGGCTAGAAGTGGTGGCAGTCATTGATCGGGTAGAAGTCTTAGATAAACTGAAATTACAGATTCATTTAAAAGAGCCTTACTATCCATTTTTACAGGAATTAACGTTGATTCGTCCATTACGTATGTTAGGGGATAGTGGCTTCCCAGCAAGTGGGACAACCAAAGAAGGCATTGAAAAAGCGGTTGGAACAGGTCCTTGGATTTTAACTGATTACAAGCAAGACAATTTTGCTGAGTTTTCACGTAATGAGCATTATTGGGGAGAGAAACCTAAGCTAGAAAAGGTCATCGTCAAAATTATTCCTGATTCACAAGCACGGATGATGGCACTTGAAAAAGGAGATATTGATTTAATTTTCGGAAGTGGTCAATTAGCACCTGAGGAACTCCGAGCTTTGGAGAAAAATCCGCAATATCAAACGCTAATTTCTGAACCTTCCTCTACTAGAATACTATCTTTCAATTCAGACTATGGCGTGACGCAAGATAAAGATGTCAGACTTGCTTTGCAGTATGCTTTTGATCGACAAACAATTATTGAACATGTATTAAATGGCATTGAACAAGAGGCCAAGTCTTTATTTGCTCCAGGATTTCCGTATAGTGATATTCCATTTGAGTCTTACAGCTATGATTTAGAAAAAGCCCAGCAACTATTGGATAAAGCAGGCTGGATCTTTGAAGAAGGGGCTCCGTTTCGATCCAAAGACGGTCAAGCACTGACCATCACAATTCCATATAACAGTAATGACCAAGTGCATAAATCTATATTTGAATATTTACAGGGCGCATGGCGTGAATTAGGCGTAGATGTCAAATTGATTGGAGAAGAAGATCAACTTTTCCGAACGCGAAGTAAAACAGGTGAGTTCAATGTCATTATGAATGATACGTGGGGGGCACCTTATGATCCCCATATGTATTTACGAATGATGACGGGGGAAAAGCAAATTGGCTATTATGCGTTAAAAGGCACAGCACATTCAGAACAATTAGCAGCAAATATTGCGAAAGTGATTCGCTCAACTGATGAATCAGAGAGACAGAGCCTGTATGAAGCCATTTTACAAACCATTCATGAAGAGGCGATTTTCATGCCATTATCTTATCGGACAAATTATTTGGTGGCCAATCAACGTCTAGCCAATTTATCGTTTTCTATGCAGCAATTTGAAGTGCCGCTGAATCAATATGAGGTGAAGTAGTCAAAATGGTGCCATTTTTTGTTAAACGGATAGCAAGTATGTTACTGGCATTGTTTGGTATAACCATCATCGCCTTTGGATTAATTCGCTTTATTCCTGTTGATCCTGTTGAAGCTTATTTTACAATCAATCAAATTCCTGCTACTGAAGAGGCCATGACAAGTATGCGTGAAGAAATGGGTCTAGATCAACCTTTGTGGATGCAATATATTGCTTGGCTCAGCCATGCATTGCAATTAGATTTTGGAACATCCTTTGTATCGAAAAAGGCTGTGGCAACAGAACTTTTTCCACGCTTTGAGACGACATTTCTTTTAGCGGTAACAGCATTAGTCATAATTATTGTCAGTAGCTTGGCTATTGGTATTTGGTCTGCAAGAAAAAACGGTGGATGGCTGGATTGGTTTACACGTACCACGATCTTTACAATCGCATCCATGCCCAGTTTTTGGCTGGCCTTTCTCTTCATTTACACCGTGGCTTTGAAATGGGGTGTACTACCTCTCATGGGGTGGGGAAGTTTTGCTCATGTCATTTTACCATCGATAACACTGGCTTTAGGATTTATCCCTTATTACATTAGGCTCATCCGCTCAAGCATGAGAGAAGAAATGAAGAAACCGCATGTTCTATTTGCCCGTGCTAGAGGTGTAAAAGAAACGGTTATTTTGCGTACACATATTTTCAAAGGCATTTTACCACAACTTATCACATCCCTTGCCATGACCTGTGGAGGCTTATTAGGGGGGGCAGCGATTATTGAGAATGTTTTTGCCATTTCTGGCGTAGGGCACTTTATTGTGGAGGCTATGTTAGCAAGAGACTACGCTGTACTACAAGCTTTTATCGTCATCATTGGGGGATTATATATCACCGTCAATTTTATAGCAGATATACTTTGTGCAGTTATTGATCCACGTGTCAGGCTGAAAGGAGGCGCTCTTTAATGAAAAAGCATCTGTCACTTATCATCAGTAGCTTGCTTGTACTTGTGCTAGTTGTGATGGCTCTATTTGCTCCTTGGTTAGCGCCTCATGATCCTTATACAACAGATATAGCCAATAAATTACAGGGATTTTCTATGCATTACCCCTTAGGTACAGATCACCTAGGGCGCTGTGTGCTATCTCGTTTATTGTATGGTACACGTACCTCTCTGCTGCTAGCCTCTGGCGTACTATTCATTACCTTAATCATTAGCATCATCGTAGGGTGTCTGGCAGGGTACATCGGTGGGCTGGTTGATCTAGTATTAATGCGTATTTGTGATGTTCTTCTCTCCATTCCTGATTTTATTTTTGCCCTTGTCGTTGTAGGTGCGTTAGGTGGTGGCATTAAAAATATGTTTGTGGCAATTAGTTTTGTGTCGTGGGTAGGTTTTGCGCGTATTATTCGCAATATGGTGCGTTCTTTAAAAGAAAGTACCTATGTACAATATGCACGGCTGACAGGTGTACCGAAACGAAAAATTATTAGGAGGCATATATTGCCGTTTGTCTTTCCACAAATATTTTTGTTAAAACTAATCGGGTTTGGCTCCACAATACTTTTAATTTCGGAGCTGTCGTTTTTAGGGCTAGGTGTTACGGCACCGATGGCAGAATGGGGCATGATGATTAATGATAGTAAAACCTATTTAATGAGTGAACCAACGCTTATGTTTATACCAGGTATCATGATCTCATTAACCGTTCTTATTTTTAATTGGTTTGGGGATGCCCTTCGTACGGCTATGGACGCCAAAGTATAAGAAGAAGAGGTGACAATATGTTAGAGATAAGGGATTTGTCAATTACGCTTCAAACAGCACGGGGACCTAAAAAAGTTGTGCAGCATGTTGATTTCCAGATTCCAACAGGTACAACGCTTGGTATTGTCGGGGAAAGCGGTAGCGGTAAAACGATGCTATGTTATGCCATCTTGCAACTGTTTCGGGAGTCCCGACACTATGGGGGAGACATTTTATTGGAAGGGCGTTCCTTACTGGGAATGGATGAACAGCAGTTGCGAGGCCTTCGGGGCAATGACGTAGCATGTATATTGCAGAATCCTATGGCTATGTTTAATCCTATTATAACAATAGGAGACCATATGATTGAAACAGTACAGGCACACCGATCGCTCAGTAAAAAACAAGCATTGCACATAGCAACTGAGCAACTTGCTTTTTTTCAATTGACCGATTCAAGACTGTTAAAAAAATATCCTCACGAGTTAAGCGGAGGCATGCTTCAACGTGTCATGATTGCCATGGCTATGAGTCTTCGTCCAAAGCTTTTGCTTGCAGATGAGCCAACAACAGCCCTTGATACGATGACACAGCTCAAGGTTTTAGAGGAATTGTCTCATTGTCAGCAACAATATCAGACAACGATGCTGATTGTGTCACATGATCTTGGCGTCATTGCCCGAATGGCAGATCAAATTGTTGTTATGCGAAGAGGGAAAATCATGGAATATGGTCCAGCCGAACGGCTATTACAAAACCCTGTTCATTCCTATACCAAAGCATTAGTCGCAGCGAAAAGGAAGGATGATCAACTTGAAAAACTTGTGGATAGCTGGTCAGGTGATACAAACGGAATTCTATATGAACTAGACACGAACTATTGGGTAAGACAGGAGGAAAACCGATGTTAGAAATCCAACAAGTATCTAAAACCTATCGAAAAAAGAGATTGTTTGGGGAACATGAAACAATAGAAGCTGTGAAAAATATGTCATTCACCTTGAAGCAAGGGGGTTGCTTAGCCATTGTCGGAGAGAGCGGTAGTGGCAAAACCACACTAGGAAAGCTGATAATAGGTATGGAAAAGCCAGATAGCGGTACCATTCACTTCGATCATATTAATCTAGCAACTACATCTAAAGAAGAGAAGAAGCTATTACAAAAAAATATTCAAATCGTTTTTCAAGATTGCCATAGTGCTGTGAATCCGAAAATGAAGATTCAAGACATCATTGCAGAGCCAATGAATTGTCATTTACAGTTGACAAAACAACAGCAGCTAGAAAAAATAAAGGAGCTTTTAGTACAGGTGGGACTATCTGAGAGAGATGCTCAAAAATACCCTCATCAATTAAGTGGTGGTCAGTTACAGCGAGTGACCATCGCAAGGGCGATAGCAACAGAGCCTAAGCTCATCATCTTAGATGAATCCATTAATAGCTTAGATATATTGGTACAAATCAGTATCCTAAAACTCCTGAAACAATTGCAACAGGAGAGAGGCTTCAGTTATTTATTTATTACTCACGATTTACACGCAGTTAGTTTGTTTGCAGATGAAGTAGCTGTTGTAGACCAGGGTGAAGTGGTGGAGTTTCTTCAGGAAGTGTCTCGTATTCCATTTATGACACACCCGACCAGCCAACGCCTATTAGCCTCTAGATTACCTATAAATCGTCAAAAAGTTTCTTCGTTGCAAGGGGAGAAAGTCTCATGAAACTTCAGCCTTTATCCCTTCGCATGATGCAATTATATGGGCTTGCGATTATTTTTTTTACCGCCAATGCCGTGTTGACAGTTATTTTTCCATTAGAAGCAGCGGATGGGGGGTACTTGGAGGGTGAAATTGGAGTCATGATGGCCATGTATATGCTTGTTTGTATGCTATTAAGACCTTTTGCTGGCCAAATGGTCGCCAAGCATAGTCCTTATACGATTATGCAATGGCTGTTAGTAGGCCATGCACTTGCACTGCTTATCTATGTCATATTTGGTATTGATAGTGTTTTTTTAGTACGAGTCCTACAGGGTATCATCACCGCTTTCTTTTCTATGGCGATGCAGCTAGGTATTACAGTTGTCTTACACGACCATGATCGGGGGCAAGGCATGTCGATGTATTCCTTATCCAGTGTTGTACCTGGTTTATATGGACCTGCAGTAGCGCTACTCTTGTGGACGCAATTGGATAGACAGGATTTATTAATCTTTGTGGTTATGTTGGCTCTTCTGCCACTACTGTTTTTTATTGGTTCCCCTTTACCAAAAGCAAAGGAAGACACAGAAGTTGTGACAACAAGAGAGCTGATAGCCGCCATGAAGGGGGTAAAACAACACAAGGGGCTAGTCATATCAGCAATCGTTATGGTTCTTGGTGCTGCTATTTTTGGCGCCATCACCACCTTTTTACCATTGTTTATGCTGACCGAGGGAGTGGGGAATCCAGCTGTTTATTTAACGTTACAGGCATTGGTCGTGGTGGGTAGTCGCTTTGTATTGCGACGCTCTATTCCTTCAGATGGACAATGGCATCCGAAATTTATTGCATGTGTGCTTTTCAGCTCCATATTGGGCACAACGTTGCTTGCTGTTTTACCTGAAATAGGATCTTTTGTCTATATTTCCGCTGTTTTCAATGGCCTTGCCTCAGCGATGCTATATCCGACAATTACTACATATATGTCGTTTGTTGTACCACAAGAATCGAGAAATGTTTTGCTAGGTTTATTTTTAGCTACCTATGATTTAGGCTTTGGGTTGGGTGGGTTTTTGATGGGCTTTATTGTGCAATTTACATCCTATATGGTCATGTTTATGGTTTGTACGGTTTTAGCGATTATCGCACTCTGTGTTGTATTGCGTAACGGTAATCCCGAGAGGCAAATTACCACTACCATACTGACCAAATAATCGCGTGCTTGCTATGTATAAAATACAATAGAAAAGGCAAAACCTTTTATGAGACTAGTTTCCATGAAAGGGGAAATATTCGATGAATATGGTTTTAACTGCCAGTAAACGTCAAAAGGGACAACAATCTTCTTTAACACAGCTTCGACAAAATGGGGGCATTCCAGGTGTGGTTTACGGCTTTCAAATGGAATCAACGGCAATTATGTTAGATGCGAGAGCCTTTTCAAAAATGTTAGCTACACACGGTACGAAAAGTGTTTTCCAATTAGATGTTGAAGGAAAACGCATTAATGCAGTTTTAACAGAGGTACAACGTTGTGCATTAAAAGGGAATGTTAAGCATGTGGATTTTAAATCCATCAATATGTCAGAGGAGCTAGAAGTGGATATTCCAGTGACTGTAATTGGGGATGCAGTTGGAGTTGCTGATGGCGGATTCCTGCTCCAGCCTAATCGTGAAGTGCGTATTAAAGTGAAGCCAACTGACATTCCAGAAACCATTGAAATAGATGTTACAAATGTTGCAATTGGGACTTCTCTATACGTCGGAGATATTCGTCAACAGTTCTCGTTTGAAATTTTACAAGAGGATGACTACACACTTGTGACGATTACACCACCGGCTGCTGAAAACGTACAGGAAGATGATACAGTGGACGATACACCAGAAGTGATGGAAGCAACAGGACAAAATACTGCTGAACCAGAAGCATAAAGGAAAGAGGAGCCTCCTTACACTACGTAAGGGGCTCCTTGTTATTTGCTATAAAAATTGCTGTATGGATTTACGATAACGATAATAGAGTGTGATGTAAATACAACAAGTTGCTAAAAATAGCCATGGTGGAAGAAAGCGCATGATGGCAAAGGGTGTTTCTAATAAAAAAGCAAAAAGGAAGGCAGAACCTTCTTTATCCCATAAACCTGGGGTATAATATGCGCTTTTTATACTGAAAAAGGGAGCGACGTCATCGTTGCCATTAAAAATCATTAAGAAGATAAGTGAGAGTATTGCCCAATTGCTTGCATGTTTCATTAAACGTTTATATTTCGCAATGTGGGAATCATGATCTGAAAATAATTCATCATTACCATCTTTACTTTTTGTCCAATAAAAAGTGCCATCATATGATTTTTCTTTTACTATACGCCAGCCAAAATCCTCATGTAATTGCTTATAGGTAGCTTTCTTTTCTTTGCGAAGCTCCTGCTGACAATCAATCCGAATAACTTGTTCAAGATTTTCAGTAGGCTGAAATGTATAAATACCTGCTGAGTTTATGTGAGAGCATAGCCAACCCTTGGCTAACATTTCGTTTAACCAACGCTCTTCCTTTTCGATATCAAAAAAGATTTTAAACTTTATCATGTTCGCCAGCTCCCTCGTATAAAGATAAAATGCGCTGCAATCTTTGTTGCTCTGCCGCTAATATTTCTAGACCCTCTTCTGTGGTTTGATAAACCTTGCGTCTTGTATCCTGGGTCTCAACAGGCGCGATCCAATGATATTTTAATAAATTTTCAATGGCTCCATACATAGTGCCGGCAGCAATCCTTACACTACCTGCGCTCATTTCCTCGATTTTTTGCATCATGGCATAGCCATGTAGCGGTTCACGTAAGGCAAGTAGAATATAATGCATGGTTTCGGATAAAGGTAATAATTTATGTTTTTTCACATCTTCACCTCAAATATACAGTTGGACTATATAGTTTGATTATATATAGTTGAACTGTATATTTCAACTCTAAAAAAGACAATGCAAAAATGCATTGTCTTTAAAGTTTAGACAACAGCGCTTTTCACGCCTGTCCATCGCATAAATAATTTTTCGTTATAGGATAAGGCAAATTGTACGATTGGTCCAAGTCCAAATGCCATAAATACCGTACCGATGCCTATAGGACCGCCAAGTAGGAAGCCAATGATTGCAACTGTTACTTCCATTGTTGTACGAGAGCGAGTCACACTCCAGCCAAGCTTATGAACCATCATCAGCATGAGAGTATCACGCGGTCCAATACCTAAATTTGCTACCATATACATTCCACAGCCCCAGCCTAGTAACACTAACCCTGTAAGGTAAGAAATAAGTTGCATCCAAAAACCATCAATATCAGGTAACCAATAGTTGAAAATATCAATAAAAATGCCTGCCAAAAACATATCGATAAACGTTCCAGGTAAAGGGAACTTTTTCGTAATCAGCATATCAAACGCTAAAATAGCAAGTCCCAAAATAATGGACCATGAACCGATTGATAGGCCTACTGTTTTTGTTAAGCCAATATGTAGTACATCCCATGAGCCCACTCCAAAGAGTTGGCCTTTAATTGTTAATGTGATACCAAAAGAAAGTACGATAATGCCTGTTATGAAAAACAAACAGCGCGTAAAAAAAGCTTGTTTCATTTTTAACCCTCATTCATTCGAAAATTCCTGTTGTCCATCCAGTTATTATAACAATAGATTTTCAATATGCCCGAAGATTGTCATTTCACATTTTTCAAAAAAAGACCGTTTAGCTTTCTTCGGAGAGGGCAAAATAGATATATAGATGAAAGGATGGGATATTATGACTTCTGTACGTGATGAAATTCTAGAAGTGTTAAATCGAGAAAAGATTGGCACAATGGCGACTGTAGAAAATGGCAAACCTTACTCACGATACATGACATTCCAGCATGAAGATTTTGTATTGTATACAGTGACGAATAAGCATTCAGAAAAAATGGAAGAGCTGCGCAAAAACCCATATACCCATATTTTATATGGCTACGAAAATGGTGGCTTTGGTGATACGTATGTGGAAATAGAAGGCAAGCTTACGGAAGTACATGAAGAAGGGATAAAAAATAAACTAGCCGAATTTTTTACAAGTATCTTTATTGGCAATCAGGATGAAATGGTGACATTAAAGATTGAGCCTATTCGTATGCGCTTGATGAATAAAAAAGGGCAACCACCTAAAGAGCTAGAATTTTCGAACGACCATTGATCAATGGTCGTTTTTTACTGATGTAGCGATAAATAGTTGCAATGGCTAGCATCTTTTTGGCATGATAGTTCTTAAAAGAAAAAGGAGTATAGATTATGTCGAGAAAATTACAGCAGCTAACACAAAATGTATTATCATCTCAAGGAAAATTAGAGGCAGATTTTATACTGAGAAATGCGCAAATTGCGGATGTTTTTTCGTTAACATGGCAAAAAGCAGATATCGTCGTGAAGAATGGTATGATTGTGGCTCTAGATCGCACTAATAAGTTTCACGCTAAACAGGAAGAGGATGCGGCAGGTGGCTATGTCATTCCTGGTTTAATTGATGGTCATATACATATTGAGTCTTCTATGTTGACACCAGGGGAATTTAGTCGCGTTTTACTTCCTCATGGGATTACAACGGTAATGACAGATCCTCATGAGATCGCCAATGTCGCAGGAGCAGAAGGCATTCAATTTATGCTCGATGATGCACAAAAGGCAGATATGGATATTTTTGTGATGCTGCCATCAAGTGTGCCAGGTACACAGTTTGAAAATGCAGGCGCTACACTAACAGCTAAGGATTTGGCACCATTTCTACAACATGAACAGGTTCGTGGATTAGCTGAGGTGATGGATTTCCCAGCGGTATTAAATGGGCAAGAGGACATGCTTCAGAAAATTTTATTATCGCAGGAAGCAAATTTAGTCATTGATGGGCATTGTGCAGGCTTACAAAGCGAACAAATTACAGGCTATCGAGCTGCGGGTATTCACACAGATCATGAATGTGTAACGGCTGAGGAAGCGATTGACCGTGTAGAGCAAGGGATGTATGTGCTAATCCGAGAGGGCTCAGCCGCGAAAAACTTACGTGACTTATTGCCAGCTGTCCAGTCACATAATGCTCGTCGCTTTGGTTTTTGTACAGATGATAAATATGTGGATGAGTTAATCGACGAAGGCAGCATCAATTATGATATCGCCATGGCAATAGCTGAAGGGATGCAACCATTGCAAGCAATCCAGTTAGCAACCGTTAACACCGCAGAATGCTATCGTTTATTAGATCGAGGTGTACTTGCACCAGGCTATAAGGCAGATTTTGTGTTAGTAGAGAATTTGTCAACAATGCAGGCAAAGGCCGTATGGAAAAATGGGCAGAAAGTGGCTGAAAATGGTAAAATGCTGACAAATCGTCAAGAGCCAGTTGTGCCTGCTCATATCCATCAATCTGTCCATTTACCAACCATTACAAAGGATAGGCTACAACTAGCATTCACAAAGGGTACAAAGGCGAATGTAATGGAGATTGTGCCGAATCAGCTAATTACCAATCATGTAATAATGGATGTACCTGTAAAGGATGGTTTTTTCGTCCCTTCTGTAGAACAAGATCTACTGAAACTAGCCGTCATCGAACGTCATCATCAGCTACACACGACAGGTTTAGGAATTGTTAAAGGCTTTGGCTTACAAAAAGGAGCAGTAGCTACAACAGTAGCTCATGATTCCCATAATGCCCTTGTTGTAGGAACAAATGATGAGGATATGGTCCTGGCGCTTACACGCATTCAGGAAATCCAAGGGGGCTTTGTGATAGTTGCGGGTGGCCAAATTCTAGCGGAGATGCCATTAACCATTGGTGGCTTGATGACAGATGTACCAGCTCAACAGGCAAAGGAGCAGCTAGCAGGCTTGCACAGGGCATTAAAGACGCTTAATCCAACATTAGATTTCCATTTTCTACTAACGTTTTCTTTTGTGGCATTACCAGTTATTCCTGCTTTAAAGCTAACAGATACAGGATTATTTGATGTGACAACCTTCCAGCATATCTCAGTAGAAGCATAGACGGTAGAACGACCTAATTGCGGTAAGCGATTAGGTCGTTTATTATCATTCTGTATACCGTAATTAGGTAAATCTTTTTATGTCGTGGAAATATATTTTCCAAGAGGCTACTTCTGCTCCTTCATCGAGCAATATGCAGCCATGCGATTTATCATGATGGGACGAGGATAATGTTAGAAAATTGTCGGTACCATACCACCATCCATACGAATCGGTGATCCTTTAAATGCAGATGCAAATGGACTACATACAAATGTAGTTATTCTTCCTATTTCGATTGGTTTGATAAATCTTTGTATTTCTGATTGAGGTAGGTTTGTCATCATAAATTCTTTCTCTTTCTCAGAAAAACTCATGTCTTGATTAGGAAACATACCATCAATTATTTGATACACATTCTCAGAGAGTGTTGGTCCTGGCAAGATTGTATTAATTGTAACCTCTTTTCCTATTGTTAATTTAGAGAGGCTTTTTGACAAGGATAATAGCATCGTTTTTGTCATGCAATATTGAGGCATTTGTCCCGAGGGCATAATTGCTTCTTCACTGGCAATAAAAATAATGCGACCAAAATCATTTTCCAACATTTTTGGTAAGTAAAATTTAGATAATCCATTTGCCGCAAGAACATTAGTACGGAAGTATTTTTCCCAAGTATCATCATCAACATCTTCATATGGCATAATTTCATAGATACCCATATTGTTAATTAAAATGTCAATATACGGATATTTTTCAAATAAAGCTTCTCTTTGATGTATATCAGCAATATTGGCTGTAGCATTTTGTGGAAAAGTAGATGGATAAGCTAATTTAATTTCATTTACAGTGCGTTGTACCTCTTCATCATTTCGCCCATTTATTAGTACGTTCACACCTTCTTTGGCTAGTTCGATAGCGATTGCTTTACCTATACCTCTTGTAGATCCGGTCACTAAAGCTGTTTTATTGTTCAATCCTATATCCATATTACATTGCTCCTCTATCTATTTTGATTTTCTGGATGTAAAAATAAAAACGCCAACTTTTTTGAAAGTCTGACTATTGGTCTTGTGTTTCAAAATTTTATATTTATCTAATTTGTTCCTACATGTTTAGAACGCCAATTTGAAGGCGTATCACCTTCCCATAGGTGGAAGGCACGGTAAAATGAGTTTTGATCTTCGTATCCAATCAAGAAGGCGACATCTTTAATATCAAGCGAGGGGTCTGCTAGATACTCGCGGGCCTGATCCTGTCGAACTTGTGTTAACAAAAACTTAAAGCTCGTGCATTCGTTAGTAAGCCTGCGCTGCAAGGTACGGTCGCTCATTCCTAGCTCGCTCGCGACTGTCTGTATGTCAGGGCGTCCTCCTGCTAAGCTACGTTTTATTATCCATTTAACCATCTCAGTGATGGAGCTGCTATGTTGGTGCACATTCAACGATTGATCCAGAAGAGGGGTCAACATTTCCAGCAACTCCAAGTTATATGAGGCAAAGTGACGATCCAGATCCTCGCGGTGTATCGTCAACCGGTTACACTTTGCACCAATTTGGATACTGCAACCGAAATAATCTTCAAGCGTCTGTACATCGCCCATTGCATGTGAAAATTCAACAAACTTTGCTGCGATCGGTTGACCTGTCCCCCGACGTCCAAGCTCAAGAAGAAATGCAAGTGTGATACCAATAAGCATAGGAGGACCAGGTTGCTCAGTATACGACCATTCTAGTTCGATTGTACATTCCTCACCCTCCTCAGTGATACGCAAGCTTTCAGGCGGACACAGTTGTTTGTACCGTGCCATTCTCTTTAAGGCATCACGATAATCACGTGCATGGTAGGCTACTAGGACAGTAGGGGGGTAATGATTTGGTTCAAAGCTAGTCGCTAGTTTGATGATTCCTTTAGCAGTGTCGTCAATGATATCGGAATAAGCCTGCCAAATCGAAAAATATTGAGTTATAGAGACGACAGGTTCATTAATGATTGTAATAGGTAGTCGTGCTTTTCGAACCACGTCTTGCGGGGCTATCCCTACTTGACGTAACCCTTCCCAAAATCCCAATGGCATTTTAATGCGATTAGAGGTCTGTAACATCATTAATTTGAGGCTCCTTCATCATGAATATTTATTGTTCATATCGTAAATTTTGTCCTGCTTTGTTTGAACGGAACAGTTTATATAGTATCTTTTCAATCACGCCTTGTAACTAGCAAACAGTGACTACTAACTTGCAATGTACGACAAATTCTTAGAAAACAAGAATAGTAGGCATCATTTTACGTCAAATAATTAAACAATTTTAATGCTTGGATCAATAAAGCAACTATTGCTTCCCTTAACTTTAGCACATCTTTATCACGCGCATTGGCAGTATTCTTTTTTCTCTCTTACAAGAGATATTTTGATTTTCCTCAAGATAATTAATACAGAATAGGGGATAGAGGCCACATTTTTAGCCACGCCCAGCCTATCTCAATACAGCCAAAAAAATGGCTTTATACATTTTGCCAAAGGAAGGCAAAACAGCAATCTCCTTTAAAATCACTTTTTTCGATTGATTTTATCGAAATAATCATCTTTATCGAATTGTAAATACATAATAAGATATAGGTATCCGGGAACAATAGTAAAAACTTCAAGGAAGCGGGGATCATCTAAATGTCAATAGCAGTTATTTACGGTGGCAATCGTCCGAATGGGAATGTAGAGACTTTAACAAAATTAGCCACTCAAGGCCTAATGATTGAAGAAATTTATCTAAAGGATTGTGTCATTCAGCCAATAATCGATAAGCGTCATGCTGAGGAAGGATTCTCAGATGTCAGCGATGATTATAATGCCGTCATTGACCGTATTCTTCCGCATCATATTCTTATTTTTTCTACGCCTATTTATTGGTATAGTATGACAGGAGCGATGAAGAACTTTATAGATCGATGGTCACAAACCTTAAGAGACCCGAATTATCCTGATTTTAAAGCATTAATGTCTTCTAAAAAAGCATATGTTATTGCAGTTGGTGGAGATGAGCCTTATATAAAGGGGTTACCAATGATTCAGCAATTTCAACATATTTTTGATTTTGTTGGGATAACCTTTGAGGGGTATATTCTAGGAGAAGGAAACAAGCCAGGCGATATCGCTCAAGATCTCAAAGCGTTGTCTGCAGCTGACCATCTTAGAAAAAAATTGCAATAGGTGCTGGTATAGAAAAGAACGAGCCAACTATCAGACGACCTTATTGGCTGTTAGATTATATTTACTATTTTTATAGCAGTATACACAGAAACGTATTTGGATGAAAGAAGTCTCCAAATTCGTTTCTTTTTATATGATAAAAGGTTTAAATGCCAGTCACTACATTTGGCAGCCCTTTCTTTCAGTTACAAACTAGTGTATATTGGATTTTATTATCGAAAAGGATGAATGTTTAAAAATAAACTATCGAAGAAATAGATAAAGGGGTTCAAGTGATGGATATTAAGCAGCTTCAAACGTTTTTTACAGCAGCTGAAACATTAAGCTTTACACAGACAGCCCAACTTCTTGACTACGCTCAATCGAGTATTACAGCTCAAATCAAAACTTTAGAACAAGAGTTGGGTGTTCAACTTTTTGAGCGGCTTGGCAAGCGCATTATTCTCACGGAAGAGGGCAAGCGTCTACAGCATTATGCAAAAAAAATGCTTGAGCTAGACCGTGAAATGAAAAAAGCTATATCCAACGAGCAGGAGCAAGTCCTATTGAAGATAGGGGCACAGGAAAGTCAGTGTGTCTATCGATTGCCCAGCATTTTACAGCAATTTCAACAGGTTCACCCCCATGTGAAAATCATTTTTAAGCCAGTGCATACAACGGACATTGCTAAAAAGCTATTACAGGCAGGGGATCTAGATGTTGCCTTTATTACAGATACCTACCAGGAAACATCGATGTTACAGCGACAGCGATTGATTGAAGAGCAGCTTATTTTTGTCAGTGCACCTATCGAAAGAAGGGAGCCGCTATCCGCTCAACAGCTAGCACATGAAACGATGCTGTTAACTGAAACAGGGTGTTCTTATCGTAATCATTTAGAAGCATTGCTTCAGCTAGAAGGGGTTCGGCCTTTACAAATGATTGAATTTGCCAGTATTGAAGCGATCAAACAATGTATAATTGCAGGCCTAGGTATGACATTTTTACCTAAAATGGTCGTAGAAAAAGAACTGACATTGGGACATGTAACAGAGATACCGTCCACATTAAAGCTAGCTCCTATTTATACAGATATTGCTTGGCATAAAGATAAGCATTTGCAACCATGCCTCCTCGATTTTATTGCTATTGCCAAGCAGAAGTATCAAACGCTGGGGAATTAAAAAAAGGAGCCTGAATGAATCAGACTCTGTTAAAAATTATTGCTGCTTGAGGGTACCCGAAAAATTGGTGCCTTCATTACGTTCAGCACGACAATCAATCTCGGACACCTTTAGGGCATTATTGGATAAACGTTCAAATTCAACGACACAGCGATTGCCGTTTGAGGACTTATTCATTAAGGCTTTTGAGCTGCTTGTTATCGTGGCTGTTCCGTTGACATTACCTGAAGCTGTCCCATCATTTGCTGTTAAAGCAATAGAGAAGCTGTTACTTGTAGCGTTCGAAATGACGGCATCGCGGCGGTTAAAATCGTTTGCACCTTTACCCCATTTGTAATAATACGTATAGACACCTTCCCAAGCACTTTTACCAGGTGTTGCTTGTTGCAAAGATTTATCGAGCTGACTTTGGGCATTTTTAGCTCTTGTCATTAATGAAACATTGTTGGCATTCTCGTGTATGGCTTGTGCATCCGCTGAAATTTCATAATAATTTCGCTCGTCCATACGATAAAGCATCGTGACAACTTGCGCACGGGTCATGTTGTTTGTCACGCCATAAAACTTTTGTAAATTACGATCTTCATACTGTGGATTTAGCCCAGAAGAAATATAGGTATCAAGTAAAAACTGAATAGATTGATCTAATCCCTTCTTACCGCTAGCTAAATGAGCAATAGCCTGTGCCACTACACCGCGCTTCACAGTAGCCGCTCGAATTCGGTTGTCGAAATAGCCATTTAAAGGCACCCCGTAGCTTGCGAGCTGGTTATAGAATTCATCCGACCAGTTTGCCGAAGGCGTTTGCTTTTTTAATTCGTCGATGGGCGTTTCGAGCTCATAAAAATTGGCTAATAGTTTTGCTAATTGCTGTTCAGTAATAGTAGCATTCGGTTTAAATGTACCGTCTGTAAAGCCATTAACAATATCATATTCTTCTGCCCATAAAATAGCCTCATAGGCATAATGATCCTCTGATACATCCCGAAAGCCAGCAGCTTGTACATTGCCTGCACTAGCGATAATCAGAATAGAAAATAATAATGTACCAATTAATTTTTTCATTCGTCGTCTTCATCCTTTCTTGCTCGCTTTAGTAATAGTTTGCAGGAAATGGATAAAAACTGCAAATTTTTCTAGTGAAAAAAATAATCGCTGCCCTTTGTCGGGAAGCGATTATTTTAAACGTCATTATTGGGCTGTGTAGCCACCATCTACTGTTAATGTGTTCCCTGTCATAAACGTTGAATCGTCACAAGCCATAAATAAAACAGCTTTTGCCATTTCCTCTGGTTGTCCTAGTCGTTGCATAGGTGTGATCTGACGTAATGGTTCCTTACTTTCTTCTGGAATAATCGGTGTATCAATAAAGCCTGGACATAGGGCATTAACACGAATACCTCGCGTAGCAAATTCCAATGCTAATGAACGTGTTAAATTAATCACACCCCCTTTTGCTGCATTATAAGCAGCTGATCCTGGCGAGCCAACCCAACCATACATCGAAGCTGTATTAACGATTGTACCACCATTCGCTTTTAGCATTTCTTTGATGGCAGCCTGCGCCATTAAAAATACACCATCTAAGTCTACATTTACAGTTTGACGCCATTCCGCATAAGGAAGCTCCTCAGTTGGCGTAACACGACCAATTCCTGCATTATTAAAAAGGACATCGACTTTGCCAAATGCCTCAATCGTTGTTTGATAAATAGCAGCTACTTCCTGTTCATCCGTTACGTTTGCTTTGATGAACATGGCTTCTGCGCCTGTTGCCTGTAGTTCGGCTGCAAATGCTTGGCCTTTTTCCTCGTTTAGGTCCACAAGCACCACTTTTGCTCCCTCTGCTACAAATAATTGAGCGGTTGCAGCACCGATACCAGAAGCACCACCTGTAATAATTGCGACTTTATCTTGTAATTTCCCCATACATGACACTCCCTTAAACAATCATTTTTCTTGCACACTGTGTAAATCACGGTGTACTTTTATTGTAAAACGCCTGAAAACGGAAACAATCATTAATGTCGTAGTAAATATCTAACTAGTAGACATATGTCCCTGAAATGTCTAAAAGGGGGAAGTAAAATTGCCAAAATGGACACAAAGACAAGAAAGAACCCGCCGTCATTTTTTTGAGGCGTTTGTCGATTTAATGAAACAACATGGTTTTCAAGCCATTACAGTGAAGGATATTGTAGAACGAGCCGGCTATAACCGAAGTACCTTTTATGTGCATTTTCGAGATAAATTTGAGCTGGCAGAGAATTTACTAGAACAGATGCTGAATGGTCTGGAAGTAGCAGTAGGTGAACCCTACCTATATGGGGAAAAGGTATATACGACAAAATTGAAGGCACCATCCTTTAATATTATTCATTACATTTATAAGCATCGTTTGTTTTTCGAGCTGCTGAATGTGGAAGATACGATTCCTGGGTTACATACTCGTATGCCCTTAACGATTACAAAAATTTATCAAGAGCAATTTAAATTTGAGACGATCAATCAGCAGCCTGTCAATATGAACATGTTCAAGCATTATACTTCCTACGGCTTTTATGGATTGATGATGCAATGGATTGCAAGCGGCTATGAAAAATCAGAAGAAGCTTTAATCAAGGATATTATTGAATTAACGAAAACACATATTTATGCCTTTGAATTTATAGGAAAACCGTTAGAAAAAGAAGAATGAACGTTTATTCACATAAATCTATGTATTAAAAAATCTCTAATGTTAGCATTGGGGATTTTTTGTTTGGGCCAAACTAATTTTTACATAAGAAAAAAATTTTTTTAAAAGAAATTTTCATAAAGTAGTTGAATTTTCTTTGTATTAAGCATATATTTTTCCTAAGGGAAACAAAATATCTGTGGAGAAAGAAGAGTGCGTGAATGAAAGATTTAGGTGATTTCAAGCTGACGATTCTTCCAATGGTCATTTTAATTATTTTAGCAATCGTATGGAAACTGACCGATTCAGTAGGCGCAGGGATGATGTTAATACTTTTCTGGATGAGCTGGCGCCAGCTTATCAGGAAAATGAATATAAATTAAGGCATTGTATGAAAAAAAGCTGTGAGATAAGCGTTCAATACCATTAGAGGGCGGGCATGACAAACAATATACGGCTTGTCCGCCGATTGGTTACGTTGTTGTTTAGCACTTTTTTCAAACAATTGTTTAAAAATGAGAAAGTCGAGGTAGGAAAATGAAACAATGGTTAGGCGTGATGGTATTATCACTCTCATTTCTATTATTTGGCTGTTCAGCAGAAACAGAGGGTGAAAAAGAAGGCATTGTGGTCGCAACCACAGGACAAATTGCAGATGCGATTAAAGTAATCAGTGGCGATCATTTACAGGTATCGGCATTGATGGGTCCAGGTGTAGATCCCCATCTCTACAAGGCGACTCAAAGTGATTTATCGAAATTGGATAAAGCAGAAGTCATTTTTTATAATGGCTTACATTTAGAAGGACAAATGCTCGATATTTTTGAACAAATGGCGAAGGATAAAACGGTCCTGGCAGTGGGCGAGACATTAGATGAAAAGCAACTGCTTGCCAGTGATACGGATGCCATGCTCCATGATCCACATATTTGGTTTGATATTGAGCTTTGGCAAGGTGTTGTCAAGGCAATCAGTACGCAGCTTCAGGAAGAATACCCTGAATTTAAAACAGATTTTCAAACAAATGAAGCAGCGTACTTGAAAAAGCTAGATGATTTACAAAGCTACGCAGAAAAGCGTGTGAATGAAATACCACAGCAACAAAGAATATTAGTAACGGCTCATGATGCATTCAATTACTTTGGCAGAAGTCAGGGATTTGAAGTACGTGGCTTACAAGGACTGAGTACGGATTCAGAGTATGGTGTGAAAGATGTTCAAGAGATGGTTGATTTCTTAGTAGAAAATAAGATTAAGGCTCTTTTTATAGAATCCAGTGTGTCCGATAAGGCGATGAAAGCTGTCATTGAAGGGGCTAAGGAAAAAGGCCACGACATTGTCATCGGTGGGGAATTATTCTCCGATGCTATGGGAGCTGAAGGAACAACAGAAGGTACGTATATAGGTATGTATCAACATAACATCGACACGATCGTCGATGCATTAAAGTAGGTGAAGAAAATGTATGCATTAACAGTGGAAAATCTATCAGTGGCGTATGATAAAAAAACAGTATTGGAAAATGCCTGTGTAACAGTGCCTACAGGTCATCTAGCTGCCATTATTGGCCCAAATGGTGCAGGGAAATCCACATTCTTAAAGGCCATTTTAAATCAGCTTCCCAATAAAGTAGGAAAGGTAGAAATTTTAGGGAAGATGTTTGAGCCAAAGAGTTTGGTCGTAGGCTATGTGCCACAGCGTAATGCGGTGGATTGGGATTTCCCAACAAATGCGTTGGATGTGGTGCTCATGGGGCGTTATGGCCATTCAGGTTTATTTAAAAGACCGTCTAAGCAGGATAAAATTGTTGCTCGACAAGCTTTAGCAAGTGTTGGGATGCAGGATTTTGCAGAGCGTTCCATCGGGCAACTTTCAGGAGGCCAGCAACAGCGTGTATTCCTGGCTAGAGCACTTGCACAAAATGCAGATATATATTTTTTAGATGAACCATTTGCAGGAGTAGATGCTGCGACAGAAAAAACGATTATTGATATCTTAAAGGATTTAAAGGCACAGGGGAAAAGTATTTTTGTTGTGCATCACGATCTTCAAACTGTCAAAGAATACTTTGACTATACGATTCTATTAAACAAAACGATTTTAGCATCAGGCGCAACAGAAGATGTTTTTACACCAGAGCAATTACAAAAAACATATGGTGGTAAACTTTTCATGATGCAGCATGTGTAAGGAGGGACATAATGTTAAGCGGTAACTTATTGTGGGTACTGAGCGGAACGATGTTACTTGGCATTGCAGCAGGCATCACAGGCACGTTCTCCTTCTTACAAAAACAGAGTCTAGTAGGGGATGCTGCTGCGCATGCAGCATTACCAGGCATTGCCCTTGCGTTCCTGCTAACAGGTCAAAAGGAATTGCCGATTTTAATGCTAGGAGCGGGCATTACATCTGCATTATCTGTGTATTGTATTCAATGGATTGTGTCATTTTCAAAAATGAAGGCTGACGCTGCCATTGGATTAGTCCTCACCGTATTTTTTGGTGTTGGTGTTGTATTTTTAACAGTGGTTAACCGTAGCCCACTGGGGAACCAGAGTGGTCTGAATAATTTTATTTTCGGTAAAGCAGCGACGATGACCAAGGCAGATTTAATGTGGCTCTTTATTAGTGCAACCATCATTATTGTGGTTAGTCTCTTGCTTTATAAGGAATGGAAGCTACTGATCTTTGATCCTGTTTATGCAAAAGGGATTGGCTTACCAATTGAGGCTTTAAAGGCAACATTAACGGTTTTAATTGTCATGACAATTGTTACTGGTATACAAGCTGTTGGCGTTATTTTAATGTCAGCTTTATTAATTATTCCTGCTGCCAGTGCCAAGTTATGGACAAAAAAATTGAGCACAATGCTCATTTTAAGTGCTGCGATTGGAGGTATCGCTGGCATAACAGGAACCTTTATTAGTGCGATTCGAACAGGGTTATCGACAGGTCCGATAATTGTCTTAGTGGCAGCAGGTATATTCTTTCTATCGTATTTTATAAGTCCAACTGGTCAAATTAGTAAATATCGTAGGAAAATGCAATTTCGAAAGCAGGGTGATGTAGGATGATCGAATTTTGGGTTGTATTCACGGGACTGTTAGTTGGGGTAACTTGTGGAATTGCAGGTGTCTTCCTCATCTTGCGTAGAATGTCCATGATTGCAGATGCGATCAGTCATACAGTGCTCTTTGGCATTGTAATGGCTTACCTTATTACCCAAACGTTGAATGGTTTTTGGATGTTGGTAGGCGCGGCGTTTGCAGGGATTTTAACAGCCTATCTTGTGCAATTATTACATTCTTCTGGTATTCAAGAAGACGCAGCGATAGGCGTAGTGTTTACATCTCTGTTTGCAGCAGGTGTTCTCCTCATCACCTTATTTGCAGGCAATGTGCACTTAGATGTTGAGCATGTTTTAATGGGAGAAATTGCTTTTGTTCCTTGGGATAAATGGACATTGCTTGGGCTGGCAATGCCTAAGGCAGTATGGATGCTCTTACTCGTCCTCGTCATTAATATTGCGTTCCTACTCCTATTCTTTAAAGAAATGAAGCTTGCAACGTTTGACCCTGTGTATGCAGCAACCATTGGCATTCCCGTTGTCTTTCTTCATTATGGCTTTATGACATCGATTTCGTTTACAACAGTGGCAGCTTTTGATAGTGTAGGGGCCATTTTAGTGGTTGCCATGTTGATTGGGCCAGCTGCTACCTCCTATTTAATCAGCAAGACGATTAAGCAAATGTTCGTCTATAGTATGCTCTTTGGAGCTGCTGCTTCCGTCATTGGCTATTATTTAGCGAAATTTTGGGATACCTCTATAGCAGGTATGATGGCAACAACAGTCGGCTTCATTTTTATCGTGACGTTCATCTGTCAAAAAATCGTTGAGCGTAGAAAAAAAGTACTTGTTCATAAACTAGAAACTTCTTAATGAAAAACGTCGTTTGATACGCCCATCAAACGATGTTTTTTCTTTTGAGGACAAGTTCAAACTTTTGAATGAGTACTACTTCTAGGAAAAATAGTATACTCGTTAAGATAAACTAGAAAGAGAACGAATAGTAGCATCTAGCAAATTTTTCTATATTTTTATGTACGAATATTTAAAATTTTGTTACGATAAATTTTACGATAGCAACAAGGAGAACAGCATGTGGAGAAATCGAAACGTATGGATTATTTTATTAGGTGAATTTGTCGTAGGTCTCGGCTTATGGGCTGGCATTATTGGCAATTTAGCCTTTATGCAAGAGGTAGTACCTTCTGACTTTCACAAATCATTAATTATTTCTTGTGGTATTTTAGCAGGCTTAGTTGTTGGTCCAATGGCAGGACGTATCATTGACCAATCGAAGAAAAAAACGGTTGTCCAGATGGCGAGTATCGGACGCATCATCAGTGTTTTATTTATGTTTATCGCACTTTATACTAATTCGGTCATTTGGATGATTCTATTTTTAATCACGCTGCAAATAGCGGCAGCATTTTATATGCCTGCCTTGCAATCTATTATTCCCATGATTGCGAAGGAACAGGATTTAATTACATTAAATGCTTGGCAAATGAATGCGAGAACCATTTCAAGGATCATCGGTACAGCCGCTGCTGGATTTATGCTCAGTTTTTTTGAGTTAAAATGGTTATATATTATTTCATTTATTGTCTATTTAGGCATGTTTGTCATTACTAGTTTATTGCAATTGGATGAAGCATCTACTGAAACGATGACAAACAAAGAAAAAGGGAATTTTAAAGAAGTGTTGCCGATGGTGAAAGAGCATCCAGTCGTCTTGATGACGCTTGTCTTAATGCTAATTCCAACATTATTTTTAGGCTCTTTTAATTTAGTGATTATGAAAATATCTGAAATTCATCAATCTACCACAATTTCAGGATTATTGTATACGGTGGAAGGTATCGGATTTATGCTTGGTGCAGCTGGTTTAAAAATGATTGCTGACCGTGTACAAATGGGTACACTGCTTTTTTCATTAGCCTTTATTATCGGCTCAATGGAGCTACTATTATTACTGGCAGATATTCCATTTTTCGCTTTAGTGGCATTTGGCGTTTTTGGCTTTTCAGTTGGCTGTTTTTTCCCAACGACAATGGTAATCTTCCAAAAGCAAGTACCAAAACAGTTCCATGGACGCTTTTTCTCATTCCGCAACATGATTGATTCGGTCGTCTTTCAAATCGTGCTTTTATCGACAGGCATGATGCTAGATTTAATTGGTTTAAGTGGTATGGGACTTGTATTCGGAATCATAAGCTTAAGTTTAACCACTACTTTCTTATTTTACGCGAAGAAAAAGAAAGTCGTTATGCATGCACATTAATAGCATGTCCTTTATGTATTACACCAATTGGGGCATACGGTAGAGGTGTAAAAAGGTGGTAACAAAGGAAAGGAACTGTCTAGATGGAGACGGTTCCTTCTTCATTAATTCAAGTAATCTTGTTTGATATACATAGAGAAGGAAGGTTGAAAAATGGTTGAAAAATCTCAACAGTCATTTGCGTCCTATATTGAGTCACCAGAAAAACTAAAAAACCTATATAGGCGTGTACTTATAGTCGTTAGCTTATCCCAAATTTTTGGGGGAGCTGGACTTGCAGCGGGTATTACTGTAGGCGCTCTACTGGCACAACAAATGCTTGGAACGGATGCCTATGCGGGTGTACCCTCTGCATTATTTACGTTAGGCTCTGCGGGTGCGGCTTTCATTGTAGGAAAACTATCACAGCGTTATGGTCGCCGCATAGGCTTATCAACAGGTTTTATAGTGGGTGGACTTGGTGCAATAGGTGTAGTTCTAGCTACTTTAATGAACAGTATTGTGTTATTGTTTGCCTCTCTATTAATCTATGGAGCTGGTACGGCAACTAATTTACAGGCACGCTACGCCGGGACAGATTTAGCCAACAATAAGCAACGAGCTACAGCGATTAGTACAACCATGCTTATGACCACGTTTGGTGCAGTTTTAGGTCCAAATTTAGTAGAATGGATGGGAAAAGTGGCGCTGTCTATCGGTATTCCAGCTCTAGCGGGTCCATTTCTATTATCTGCTTTGGCCTTTATTATGGCGGGGCTTGTATTGTTTACTATGTTGCGTCCTGACCCGCTAGAAATAGCGAAAGCCATAGAGGCACATAAGCAAAAAATGAACAAAGAAAATCAAGTACCATCCATGCCTATATCAAGCAATAAAAGAGGTCTAGCGGTAGGAGCAACAGTTATGGTCCTGACACAAATTGTCATGGTGGCCATCATGACAATGACACCTGTACATATGAAACATCATGGCCATGGATTAGCCGAGGTTGGTATTGTGATAGGGTTTCATGTAGGTGCTATGTATCTGCCATCACTCGTCACAGGTATTCTTGTTGATAAAATCGGCCGTACCGCAATGAGTATAGCTTCAGGTATTACATTGCTTCTTGCTGGCGTAGTGGCTGCATTTGCACCAAGTGATTCCATGGTGTTACTCATTGTGGCACTTTCTTTACTGGGATTAGGTTGGAACTTCGGCTTAATTAGTGGAACTGCTCAAATTGTTGATGCGACGGAGCCTTCTACTCGTGCAAAAACACAGGGCAAAATGGATGTCTTTGTGGCATTGGCAGGTGCATCAGGTGGTGCGCTATCAGGTATGGTAGTGGCGAATTCAAGCTATGCAGCGTTGTCCTTAGCAGGAGGGCTATTGTCGTTAGTATTGATTCCTGTTGTCATTTGGTCTAGAAGAGCTGTTTAAAAAGGCGAAGGGGAAATTGGAAGCTAAGCTAATTATTATCCGAGGAAGGATGACCTATTAAAATTAATGGTAAAGCAATTGTAGTAACAAAAAACTTACCCTTTCTTAGGGTAAGTTTTTTCATAGTGTTGAAAAATTTCCGTGCAGGTTACAGCTTTCCTCTGGGCGAACACAGCTCCGTTTAGAGGTTTACCTGTATCGCTATCACAGAAGATTCAAGTAGGCTTCCACTCCAATCCATTAAAATGTTTCTTTTTTAGAAAATCAAATAAAACAAAGGTGTTCACTACTCTTTATGGCTAGAGTAGTCACTCATCACTACTGCCAGAATGAAAGAGGAAAAGCTACTTTTGTAGAATGGTTGGAGAGGAGCCAGCGTCACTCCTAGGGGATTTAGCGACTCATCGGACGCTGGCGTAACGGAAATCAACCCCTCACCTTTTAAAATAGTATTTTCTGCCGTTGACATCACATTTTTTCAATTGGAACAATTTTATTGAATAAGCGTTACAATATTAAATCGTTAGAAAGTGAAGAGTAGGTACATATGTGGATTTAATAACAGAAAAATTAATCATGATTGCTTTATTTATTTTAATCATTCATGCGATTGAAACGCTTGCATATGCAGTACGTTTATCAGGAGCACGTGTCAAATTACTAGCTTCCGCTTTATCTCTTTTTAATGTAATGGTCATGGTGTCGAGGTTAGCAAATATGATGCAACAACCATTCACAGGGAGCCTTGTTGATACAGCACCTACGGATAATGCGATGACATTTGTAGAACATCAATTTCGACTAATTATTGGAGCGGCTTCGCTTGGAACAATAGTAGGAATCTTACTTATCCCTACCTTTGTAGCCATTTTTTCAAGAGCTATCGTTCATTTGGCTGAGGAAAGAGGTTCAATCCCGGCTTTATTGAAAAAGGGCTTTACATTTGACTATGTAAGACGAGGGATTAAGCATATTCATACACCAAATTTTAGTTATTTAAAAGGCATTCGTCTACAGGAAATACCGATTAAATTATTTGTCATCAATATTGTTATTACAGCTATCTATACGATAGGTGTTTTATCTGCATTGTATGCCACATTATTAGTACCAGAATTAAAGACTACTGCTGTTATGGCATCTGGATTAATTAATGGCATTGCAACAATACTATTAATCTTATTTATTGACCCGAAAATATCCATTCTAGCAGATGATGTAATCAATAAGAGAGGAAGCTATCTAGACCTGAAAAGAATGTCTGTTATGATGATGTTTTCCAGGTTTTTAGGAACGATTATGGCACAATTATTATTGATTCCAGGTGCTCATTATGTTGCGTGGTTTGCCAAACTGATTGCTTAATCAAAACGGCCTTCAAGCATTCAGTTCATGGAACAGTAATCGCTTTGGATAGTGGACAATATTTACACCATTACAAAATCACCAAAAATTGTTGAAACCTTAAGGGCGTTTATGAAAAATAAAATCTTATCTCTCCATTTTTAAAGAGGTAAGATTTTTTTTAGTTCGATCCCGACACTAAAAAAAGGGTAATAATAAGCTGCTACAAGGTTGCTTGGCTTTGCTATACATTGTAATCCATATTTCGATAAGCATTGAAATACTCTCCGTTTATAATTAGCATATAACATGAATTATATGAGGAGCCAGAATATGAAAAACTATCAATTTATTGCTTTATTAGTAGTAACGACCTTTTTAATGGGTTCATCATTTGCCATTGTTAAATTAGGCTTACCGTATGCCTCGCCTTTATTATTAGCTGCACTTCGCTTTATATTGGCTGGTATAATCATGGCTATCGTTGTTATCATCTTGAAGAGACCTCATCCTATTACAAGGAGGGAGTGGTTCAAATTATGCATGATCGGGAGCTTTCAAACAGCAGGTGTGATGGGGTGTATTTTTTTAAGTCTCCGCACCATTACGGCAAGTGAGTCTTCTATTTTAACATTTACAAACCCATTACTAGTTGTAATTTTTGCCACCATTTTCATGAAAGTGTCCTACCGTTTCTATCAATGGATCGGGGTTTTGTTTGGCTTAATCGGGGTGATGATTACGATGGGGGCACAAGTTGAATTGAAAGTAGGCATCCTTTTTGGCTTGCTATCAGCTGTTTTTTGGGCTACTGCCACCTTGTTAGTGAAAAAATGGGGCGTGTTATTTGATACGTGGGTTTTATCTGCTTATCAGATGCTATTTGGAGGCTTACTCTTATTACTAGGAAGCGCATTGTTAGAACAGCCATTTTTTATTGTGAATCCACAATCGTTATTGATTCTGTTGTGGCTTAGTATTTTTTCCTCGATCATACAATTTGCAGGGTGGTATTATCTTCTGCAAAATAGTGATCCAGGAAAAACAAGTGCCTATTTATTTTTAGCTCCTTTTTTTGGCGTATTAACAGGCTGGGTGTTATTGGAAGAACCGTTAAAACCATCACTAATGGTTGGCGGCTTATTCATCATCATGGGCATTTATTTAGTAAACCGAACTTTTAGTGGAGAAAGGGCTAGGAGATAACTCCGTGCCCTTTCCTAATTTACAAATCTAAATGAAAGACCTCTTTAAAGCCTATTTTCCCTTTCTCCGTCACTTTAATGGCGCGAATAGAGGGAACTCGTAAAAGCCAACCAAGGTTGAAAAATTGATTTAATAGCTCACAGCCTAGTGCACCAGCTAAATGATAACGCCGTTCACTCCAATCTAAACAGGCATGAGAAAAGGATCGTCGTTTTCTCTTTAAAGCAGTTAAATCGATTCCGAATGTCGTAAAAAATAATATGCCCTCATCTGTCAGGACAAATTGTTTACCCTCCAATGTAAGATAGCCTGCCTTCAGCATCGATTCCGTTAATTGGACACCCAATTTACCAGCAAGGTGATCATAGCAAGTTCTAGCATCCTGTAATAACTTGATTTGGCTCGATTGCTTTAATGAACGTACTTCAGGTGGTGGAGAGATGGCTAGGAATGACTCTAAAAGTTGAGCAATGTCCTCACCAGCCAATTGAAAATAACGATGACGACCCTGTTTTTCAACTTTTATCAGCTTTCCTTCTACTAATTTAGCAAGATGAAAGCTAGCAGTTTGTGGTTTGATGGCAGCCATATATGCTAGTTCACTAGCCGTATGAAAACGACCGTCCATCATACTAGCAAGTATGGTTGCCCTTGACGTTTCACCAAGAAGTGCCGCTATTTCTGCCATGTTTGGATTAATTCCCATTCTGTCACAATCCTTTCAGTGTCCTATATTTAGATTTTAGTCAAAGTCATTATGGTTTACAATAAAAGTAATAGAGGAGGAGAAATAAATGGAAACATATTATGCAGTGATTTTTACATCGCAAAGAACTGAGCAAGATGGGGATGGCTATGGAAAGATGGCTGACCTAATCGATGCCTTAGCACAGCAACAGCCTGGTTTCATTCGTGTTGAAAGTGTTAGAAATGAGGAAGGAAAGGGCATAACGGTGTCTTATTGGGAATCGCTAGAGGCTATCCAAGCATGGAAAGACAATGCCAAGCATTTAACAGCACAACAATTGGGTAAAGACAAATGGTACACAAACTATAAAGTGGAAATCTGCCAAATGATAAAAGATTATTCATTTGCCAAATAGCAAGTGAGAAGGAGGCTTATTTTTTATGACGATTGTGGAAGAATGGCACGAACTAAGACAAAAATTTAATCCTTCCAATCCGATAACCATTAATCAAATGCATATTTTTAAAGATCAATTAAAGCAGGTTCAACAAACAGAAGAAACATTAAGGATATTAGTAGAGGTCTACTGTTTACTTAGGATGTATCATGAGGCATATCAGTTATTTACTGTCATTATGAATAAAGACGATAAAAAGGATCGAAAAAAGTATGGCGTTCTCCAGACCTACATAGATAAACCAAATTCGGTGAATCCTCTGCTGCCAAGAAAAATTAGAGACCATCAGCAGCTTAAAACGAAAATTCCAACGTTTAAATATCTACCAAACCCTCTAGAGGCTGAAATTTTTGAAACAGATGAAATCGTTGTATGTGATTGTTGCGAGCAAGAAGTGGATGTCTATTATACTGGTGGTATTTATGCAATTGAGGAAGTAGATTATCTTTGTCCTTCCTGCATCCATAGTGGGGAAGCAGCTCAAAAATATGATGGTTCTTTCCAGCAAGACTTAATGGATGATGAACAGGTTACGAACCCCAAGTTTGCTGAGGAAGTACTCTTTCGGACGCCTGGCTATGTAAGCTGGCAGGGCAATAATTGGGTGGCACATTGCTCTGACTATTGTGCGTTTATCGGCTATGTTGGTTGGCGTGATTTAGTAGAGCTAGGAATTGAGGATCAATTTGATAATTATACCGGCTTTTCAAAAGAAGAACTTTCTGCATCCTTAATGAACAATGGTCATCATCAAGGCTATTTATTTCAATGCTTGGAATGTGACCGTTATGTCCTTTATTCAGATTTTAGTTAGTCGTTGTTTGAGGGGGGTAGAGAAGTGGAACAATTTCTACAACGATATATCGATTCATGGCGTTTAAATGGTTGGCTTATCCATGATATTTTTTTCTGCATCGTGCTGGGCATAGGATTTTTACTGTTAATGTTTATCGTCTTGAAACGTAAACGCCTCGTTACTTCTAGCATTTTGCTCATTGCTTTTTTATTGGTCAGTAATCTATTAATGATTGTTTTTGGCTTAGCAGGGAGAGGTTTTCCCATCAAATCAGATTCTCCTATCTATACAGATGATTCACAAAGCATTGCTGTTCAAATGGTGCAAGGCTCAGAAAATAATGGGACATCGAATGGAATTACGCATTTAATCGCACACCATCTCCTAGTAGCTGTGAATTTACAAACAGGTGAAAAGCAATGGATAAAATCAGCTTCCTATAAAGAAACACTGCTTGGGGAATTTATGGGGGGTGTTCTTGTCCATCATCGTGATGATGAGTTTGGTCAATTATCCTTGGTAGATATGGAAACAGGCAAAGAACTACTTTCTGAAAAAGATTTTCGAACGCAACATCCGTCATTAATAGCGATATTGAGCAATAATGCACATCAAATGGCTGTGCTAGAGAACCATTTATATTTGGAAGGGGTCGATGGCAAATTCTATCGCTTTGATGGTAAAACATTAAGTGAGGATGCGAAGGCTCAAGATTACCTATCTGCCCGTTTTTTCATCGAGACAGAGTTGCCGGGCTATTTTGCTACACATCCACAGCCTGTAGAGGATTATCAGGCCATTCGCGATTTTAGTCAAGTTGTCCTAACCGAGCCAGCCATTCAAGCCTATGAAAATTTACAACCAAAAGTGGTGGATGTAGATATCATAGAAAAAACGGCTCTTGTTTCATATAGGCAAACACAGCGAGAAAGTGCTGAACACATGTTATTGCTCTATGATATGAACAAACATCAGGTATTGTGGGAACGCAATATTGGCATCATTAATTCCCAACAACAACAGCCCACTGTTCGGACATTAGAGAATAGCTACGTCATTCAAGCTGGTGATAGATTACTGGTATTGGACAAAAAAATGAATAAGAGGTCTGTTCACTATCATCTACGTTGGAATCGTCCTATTGATGAGTGAAATCTATTGGAAAAATCGTTCTTTTTTTGATTCGCCAAAAAAGGAGTATAATTTAATAGGAAGAAACTCTTATTAAAAGGACGGCGTGCAAATATGAATGAACAATTAGTAGATTGGATTATACGCTTTCAAAGGGATAAGGATATTGAAGCACTGGCCCATTTAAAAGATTATTGTTATGAGATGATCGAACCTTTGATGGAAGAATTTACGATGAAGTATGGCGAAGAAGCAGGCGAGTTATTACGCCTAAAGTGGGATAAACGATTTTATTTTATATTTACAAAATATCAAGTGAATGTAGGACTACCTCTAGAGACATTTGTAAAAAATACGTATCGTTTTTATTTCATGCAGGTGTTACAAAAGGCTGGTTATAAGTAATAGAAAAAACCCTTGATTTGCGTAAAAACAAATCAAGGGTTTTAAATTATTTATAGAGTAGATCTTCTGCTAAATGAGTAAACACTTCACCGATTATCGACACTTCATCATAGACCGAGGAACCTGTATTTTCCTCAGGTTGAGCAAAAGGAATTTGAGCGATTACATCTGTCTGTAATAAATCTGCTAATTGTTCGGCTCCGCCTTGTCCAAATAGATAGTTTTTTTGACCGTCAGCACCTTCAAAATAGGCCATGTTTTCAACAACACCAAGAATCCTGTGTTTCGTATGTTGCGCCATCAAGCCTGCACGAGATGCAACATGAGAAGCGGCAAGATGCGGTGTTGTCACGATGATTTCTTGGGCTTGTGGAATCATCGCAGCCATATCAATTGCAACATCTCCTGTACCAGGTGGTAAATCGATGAGGAGGTAATCTAAATCTCCCCATAGCGTGTTGACAAGGAAATTGCGAATCCACTTATTGAGCATAGGACCACGCCACATAACAGGCTGGTTGTCATTTGTAAAAAAGCCCATCGACATTATTTTTACGCCGTTACGTTCTACTGGAATCGCCGTTTGATCAAGCATGGTAGGCTTTTGATCAATCTTCATCATGGCAGGGATACTGAAACCATAGATATCAGCATCTAAAATACCTACACGTTTGCCAAGACGAGCAAGTGCAACCGCTAAATTAATGGTCACTGTAGACTTTCCAACACCGCCTTTACCACTTGTAATGGCAATGAATTGAACACCAGAATTAGGCAGTAGCATGTTTGGCATTCCTTGTTCAGTTACATTTTTTGCCTGTAGAGAGGCTGTTAAAGTGCGACGCTCCTGATCTGTCATAGCACCAAAGCTAATGGTAACAGTGGAGGCACCAAGCGCTTGTAAGGCCTCCTCCACATCTTGCTGTATTTTCGCCTTTAACGGACATCCTGGTATGGTCAAAATAATATCCAGCGCTATATGGTTGTCATGTATTTGAATGTTTCGCACCATATTCAAATCTACAATACTCTGATGTAGCTCAGGATCATTTACCTGTTTCAATGCGTTTACAACATTTTCTTTTGTTAACATTTAGGAACCACCTTATTCTTTTAAGCCTTTGCCGAGTCCCTTTAAGAAATGAACCCCAAAATTGAGCGCACGATTGACATCTGGATCGTTTATCATTTTCATGAGCTTAAAGGCACTGACCTTTTCATTCGATTCAAGTGCTTTGCTTGCTTCATCTACGCCTGTATTTAAGCCTTCAATCAGCTTAGTCGTTGTTTCAGGATTGAGCTCCGTCAATGCTCCCGCAACACCCATTAAATTGTTAATGATATTAGTTACAGGCTTACGTGTTAATTGTCCAAGTGCAATATGTGCCACTTCCTCTTTGGCTTCAAGTAGCTTCATTGCTGCTTCTAGTGCACCGATATCATTTAATTCAGCCATAATACTAAACACCTGATTGACGGCTTCTTCATTTTCAGAAAGCAGTTCTTTTAGATTATCTAATTTTTGTTCTTTTAGTTGTTCTTCTGTTAATTGTTGTTTTTTAATGCCTGTAATGGGTACAGCCATGCTCTCACTCTCTTTCGTTTATGGTTGTTAAGTGAACGTAGCCAGGACGATTCCATTTTCGTTGTACCTCAACACCATTTTGAGGATGACGCTTTTTATAGCGTGGGTTTGTGCGAGGAAGTGGTGATTTACCTTTTGCTTTTAGCACTTCTACTCGTACTTTTGTTTGTTTATAAGCTGGTGTTGACGTATTCACATCTGCTGCAGGGCCAGTTAGGAAGTTGATGGCTGAATCTTTGCTAACAGAGTTCATTGGTAAGAATAATTCGTTTCCTTGTACGCGATCTGTAACAAGAGCATTTAGCTTCAAGGCACCATATGGAGACACTAAACGAAGTAGGGCTCCATCTGCAATGCCTCGTTCTTTCGCCAATTCTGGTGATACTTCAACGAAAATTTCAGGTACTTTCGATTGAATACCTTTCGATTTATTTGTTAGATTTCCTTCATGGAAGTGTTCAAGCATACGGCCATTATTAATATGACAATCGTATTGTGCTTCAAACTCAACAGGCTGCACCCAATCATTTAAAGCAAAACGAGCTTTCTTATCAGGGAAGTTAAAGCCATCTTCATATAATAATGGTGTATCTTTACCATCATGGCTACCCCAACAGAAGCTTCCCCAGCCTTCAAGAACATCATAGTTGGCTTGTGAGAAGAGGGGAGACAGGCTCGCCATTTCATCAAAAATGTCGCTTGGGTGATCATAATGCCAATCTGCCCCTAAACGACGAGCAACCGCTTGCAATATTTCCCAATCTGCTTTCGACTCACCAAGTGTTGGTAATACTTGATACAGGCGTTGAACACGACGTTCCGTATTCGTAAATGTACCTTCTTTTTCAAGCGAAGGCGCAGCAGGTAAAATCACATCTGCATATTGTGCTGTGCGTGATAGGAAACAATCTTGGACAACGAAAAAGTCAAGCTGTGAAAGCACCTCATCTACATGGTTGGCATTACAGTCAACAAGTGCCATATCTTCGCCCACTAAATACATCGCTTTCATTTTCCCTTCCATAATCGCATCTAACATTTGCATATTATTTCGACCAGGCTGTGGTTGAATAGGGACACCATAGGCTTTTTCGAATTTTGCACGTGCCTCGTCATCTGTGACTCTTTGATAGCCTGGCAATAGATTTGGAAGTGTCCCCATATCGCAGGCACCTTGCACATTGTTATGGCCGCGGAGTGGGTAGGCACCAGCACCTGGACGACGATAGTTCCCAGTTGCCAAAAGTAAATTTGAAATCGCTGCGGATGTATAGGAGCCACCAGTATTTTGTGTTACACCCATGCCCCAAAGAACACATGTACCATCTGCATCACGAATCATTTCAGCTACTTCGATCAATGTTTCCTTACTAATACCAGTCATTTCTTGTGCATAATTAAGTGTATAGGTTGCAAGTACTTGTTTAAAATCATCATAATGAAGGACGTTTTCTTGAATAAACGCTTCATCATGCCAACCTTGATCAATGATATATTTGGTAACAGCCATTAACCAAACTTGATCAGTACCTTGCTTTGGACGCATAAATATGTCGGAACGCTCTGCCATTTCATGCTTACGAATATCAGCAACAATTAATTTCTGACCATGTAATTTATGTGCACGTTTCACACGTGTTGCTAAAACAGGATGTCCCTCAGCTGGATTAGCCCCAACAATAATGACAAGTCCAGCCTTAGCAATATCTTTGATCGTACCAGCATCTCCTCCCATGCCAACTGTACGTAATAAACCATCAGTTGCAGGAGATTGGCAATAACGAGAACAATTATCGACATCGTTTGTGCCAAATAATTGACGGGCCATTTTTTGAATTAAGTAATTCTCTTCATTTGTAATTTTAGAAGAGGAGATAAAGCCAACAGAACCTGGACCATATTGTTGTTGAATGCCACCTAGTTTTGTTGCAATTAAATCAAGTGCTTCATCCCACGATGATTCCACAAACTCATTATTTTTACGAATGAGTGGTTTTGTAATACGTTCCTCAGAATTGATAAAATCCCAGCCGAATTTCCCTTTGACACATGTAGAAATCGCATTTACTGGACCATCGGAAGGCTGTACTTTTAAAATTTTACGACCCTTTGTCCAAACTTCGAACGAGCAGCCTACACCACAGAAAGTACATACTGTTTTTGTTTTTTTGGTGCGCTTACTACGCATGGCTGCTTCCACTTCAGAAACGGCAAAAATACCGCTATAGCCTGGTTCAACTTCCTTAATCAAACTGATCATCGGATCTAACATATCCTGTTTGAGGCCAGTCATAAATCCAGCCTCTCCAAGCATGGATTTTTCCATTAAGGCATTACATGGACATACGGTTACGCATTGACCACAACTTACACAGGAAGAATCATTGATAGCAACGCCCGTATCCCAAATGACACGTGGTCTTTCTGCTTCCCAATCAAGGGATAATGTTTCATTTACCTGTAGATTCTGACAAACCTCTACGCACTGACCACAAGCGATACATTGGTTAGGATCGTATCGATAAAACGGATGTGACATGTCTACTTCATGAGGTTCCACTTTTGGCTGGTAGGGATATTTTTGATGCTCGATTTCCATCATTTCGGCAGTGTTGTGTAAAGCACAATTGCCATTGTTGTTATCACAAACTGTACAATACAGTAAATGATTTTCGAGTAGACGGTCCATCGCTTCTGTTTGTGCCGCTTTTGCTTTGTCAGAAGTTAGGAATACATTCATGCCGTCTACTGCCTTTGTAGAGCAGGAACGAACTAATTGGCCATTCACTTCTACGATACATGTATCACATGTTTCAATGGGGTCAACAGCGGGCACATGACAAATCTGTGGATGCGGAATGTCATGTTGATTAATGGTATCAAGGATTGTAGCTCCTTCTTTTACTTCATACGGTACGCCATTAATATTAATTTGAGTCAAGGTAACTTCCTCCTTTTGCACTTTGAGACGAATCGGATAACATGGTACAGCTTAAGACAAAAGGGAATAACAAATCGAGTTGGTGATTGTTGAAAAGATTGTCTTGTTATCATTGTAATTCCCAATGGTTCTTGAAGCTACCTCAAAATAGGTAAATTGCTAGATCATAACATGTTATCCAAGTCTCGGTTTTGAAAAAATAAAAAAATCCACCATGAAATTACATGTCCGAGACATGCTAATAATTCATGGTGGATAAAATTCTTAGCAGGTCTTGCTAAAAACTCAATCTACTTTTATTTTTTAATTACAATAGAATTCAACTATTAAAAACACTATGCAACATCGTAACATAGGGTTCAAAATAAATTAATTCCATTTGTGATATGAATATTATAGCCCTTTCCTTCAAAATGAACAATATTTATCATAAAATTTATTAAATGAGAATTATTATCAAAAAGTATTTTCTCTTTTATTTTTTTAAAAGTTGCTATATCATTAACAAACTGTAAGGGTGGCCTACATAACCATTTGCCTAAAAAAGTTTAATTATGATGGGAGAATCGTTGCTATGTCTAAAAAAATCCACGAATTTAATGACATGATTCGAAAGTTAAGAAAGGAAGTATTTGGTAAAGGTCCTGAACGTATTCATACCGTTTTTGTCGAGAATATGGCTGTATCTACCTTATACGGAAATATCACTCCGACAGAAAAATTTATTGCCAGTACACCAGAAGGGCTGAAAATGGTGCATGCTGCAAGGACGAGTATGATTCAAGATTTATATAGACAATCGCCACCAGAGGGTATGGAAGAATTGATGGGCAGCAAATTACTTCACTTATTTTCAGATATTAAAATTGAAGAGGATTTTGCGATTTCCGTCTTTGTTTTTGAAAAGCATATCAGTGAATAAAGGGGATGCCTTATGGATCGAGCAATGACAAGAAAAATTGTGCGTGTTGAAGGACAACGAGTGACAGAAATGGTTGATTTAATTGTTTCAGAATACGCTGTTACCGTAAAAATTAATCAGCAGGAATTTGTCACGATGGTCTGTACACCCGAGTATGTAGAAGATATGGTTATTGGCTACTTAGCTTCTGAACGAGTGATTCGTAGTTTTGAGGATATTGAGGAAATTTGGCACCAAGAGAAAGAGGGTTTTGTGCATATTAAAACAAAGCATATTAATCCTTATTACCAACAGACGCAAAACAAGCGCTATATTACGTCCTGCTGTGGGATGAGTCGACAAGGCTTTGTGTTTACGAACGATGCATTAGTAGCAAAAAAAATGGATCAAGTCCATGTGCAAATAACGACCGAAGATTGCTTCCGTTTAATGCATGCGATGCAGGATAGTGCCGATATTTTTAAGAAAACGGGTGGCGTGCATAATGCTGCACTATGTGATGTAAATGGCATCGTCCTAAGTCGCATGGATATTGGACGTCATAATGCTTTGGATAAAATTTACGGCTATTGCCTACGCAACAACATCCGTATGGAAGATAAAATTATCGTCTTTAGCGGACGAATATCATCGGAGATTTTACTAAAGGTTTCCAAAATAGGCTGTGCCATCGTGCTGTCTAAATCAGCACCCACAGAATTAGCATTGCAATTAGCAGAGCAGCTTGGTATTACGACGGTTGGCTTTATTCGGCAACAGACATTGAATATTTATACACACCCACAACGCATCCTATTACCAGCTAATGAATTGAAAGAAGGAGATTAGATGACGAATCTACAAGACCAATTACACAGACCGTTAAGAGATTTAAGAATATCCGTGACAGATCGTTGTAATTTTCGCTGTCGCTATTGTATGCCAGCAGAAGTATTTGGTCCAGATTACGCATTTTTACCGTCTGATAAAATATTAAGTTTTGATGAAATTGAACGATTAGTAAAAATCTTTGTTTCATTGGGCGTGAAAAAAATACGGATTACAGGTGGGGAACCCTTACTACGTCGTGATTTGCCCGAATTAATTGCCCGTATTCACCGCATAAAAGGGGTAGAAGATATTGCTTTAACAACCAATGGCTCGTTATTAAAAAAATACGCACACTCATTGGCACAGGCAGGCTTAGCCCGAGTTTCTGTTAGTTTAGACTCGCTTGATGATGAGCGTTTTTTCGAGATGAATGGTCATAGAGGCAAGGTATTGCCAGTGTTAGAGGGAATTGAAAAGGCTGCAGAAGCGGGCTTACAAGTAAAAATTAATATGGTTGTTCAAAAAGGGAAAAACGAACAAGATATTGTTACCATGGCGCAGTTTTTTAAAGAAAAACAGCATATTCTACGCTTTATTGAATATATGGATGTAGGGAATTCGAACGGCTGGCGTTTGGATGATGTGGTGTCCAAAAAAGAGATTATTGAGCAAATCCATCGGTTTACGCCGTTACAACCAGTAGCGCCCAATTATAAAGGAGAGGTGGCAACGCGTTATCAGTATCAAGATGCTCAAGGTGAGATTGGTGTAATTTCATCTGTAACGGATTCATTTTGCTCCAATTGCTCACGTGCTCGTCTCTCCGCAGAAGGTTCATTATACACTTGTTTATTTGCAACAGAAGGCACGGATTTAAGGGAATTGTTACGTTCAGGGCAAGATGATGCTGCCATCATCAAGTGCATAACGAACGTTTGGGAAACAAGAAATGATCGTTATTCAGATGAACGCAATGAACAAACGATGGCAAAAAGGAAAACGTCAAAAATTGAAATGTCTCATATTGGGGGGTAGCGTGTAAAAAACAGAAAAAAATCGGCACAATAATGCCGAATTTTTTCTGTTTATTTATGCACAAAAGTGCCACTTTTCCCACCTGTTTTTTCAACAAGGTAAGTTTCTTTGATGACCATCGTCTTATCAACGGCTTTGCACATATCATAAAAAGTTAGTGCTGCGACAGACACAGCAGTGAGAGCTTCCATTTCAACACCCGTTTTTCCACTGCATTTAACAGTGGCTTGAATATGGAGCTCATAGCCATTCTCTGCTTTTTCATAGTCAAACTGGAAATCCGTACCCTGTAGCATGATGGGATGGCACATGGGAATGATATCAGCTGTTTTTTTAGCTCCCATAATCCCTGCAATTTGCGCAACTTGCGTCGGATCACCTTTTTTAATGCCACCTTGTTGGATGGCTTCATAGACCGCATCAGATAAAAGAATCGTACTGCGCGCAATGGCTGTACGTGTTGTGATTTCTTTTGCGGAGATATCGACCATTTTAGGACGACCTTCTTCGTTCCAGTGTGTAAAATTATTCATTATTAAACTCCTTTTTACTTGTTTGTGACCAGTCTTTTTGTGCGTTGATATTGATAAATGTTGAGCTATCGTCATCAAAAGGGACATAACAGACACGAAGTTGCTCTAAAAGCACTTTCATACTCCGTTTATTTTGTGCTGTTAGCTGTGTCGCCTTTGGTAAAGCAGTACGTCGATATAATGCAGCTAATGGCTGATCGCGTAGTGCTTGCGTCGGAACAATGGCATCATAAGTGTCATTAATCAGCCCTAACATTTTTTGGATAAATTCTGCATTCATATAAGGCATATCGCTTGCTAAGACAAAAAACCATTCCACATCAGGATAGGCTGTCATGATATGATGCAAAGCAAAAAGAGGGCCTTGATGTGGCTGCTTTTCAATAACCCACTGGACATTTTCCTGTCCAAACTGATGTTGTAAGTGCGCATTTGTAGCGATAATAAGAGGATCCAGCTGATTTTTTTGCAGGGCTATGAGACTATGTTTATATAATGGCTGTCCAGCAAACATCTCAAACATTTTTGGCTGTCCATAGCGAGAGGATTGACCGCCAGCTAACACTATACCTGCAATTTTCATACGCGCTTCAACTCACCGACAAAATGTTGGACTGTAGGTACTATGAGCTTCGTCATAGCTAAAGTCACCGCATTTGTAGAGCCTGGTAAAACATAAATGGCTGTTTGCTGAAGACTTCCAGCGGTGGCACGACTAAACATCGCCTTTGGGCCAATTTCTTCATAGCTGAGCATTCGAAATAATTCACCAAACCCCATCATTTCTTTTTCAAACAGAGGCAGAATGGTGTCATAGGTTTGGTCTCTTGGTGTAAATCCTGTTCCACCAGTAACGATAATGGCATTAATTGTTGGATCGCTGCACCAATTTTTAACATAATGAGCGATATCGAGCGGTTCATCCTTTGTTAGTTGGTAGTCTATAACTTCAAATGTAGCTTCCTGTAGTAAGGACTGAATACGCTGACCAGCATGATCGTCTGCCTTTGTGCGTGTATCACTGACCGTTAAAATGGCAACTTGAATTGGTTGTTGCTGATGTGTGGGATGCACAGTAAGACCTCCTTCTAATGCGTTTTTGCTAAAAAACATTGCTTTTATTATAATGCTATAAATAAAAAGGTCAAACGAAAATTCATAGAAAGAAAGGCCACATACGTATGCAAAATAGATATTCTAGACAACAATTATTTCACCCTATCGGACAAACTGGGCAACAATTCCTTCAGCAAAAACACGTCCTTATCATAGGTGCGGGGGCATTGGGGAGTGCTAGTGCAGAAGCGCTTGTGCGGGCAGGTATTGGCAGGCTGACACTCATTGATCGTGATTATGTAGAGTGGAGTAATTTACAAAGACAGCAATTATATACAGAGCTAGATGCACAAGAAAAAATGCCCAAAGTTATCGCAGCTAAAAAGCGTCTCCAACAAATAAACACAGAGGTAGAAATTCATGTCGGCATTATGGATGCTTGCACAGAGACCTTGCTACCATTAGTTGAAGATGTTGATGTGATGGTCGATGCGACCGATAATTTTGATGTTCGCTTTGTCATGAATGACCTTGCGCAAAAGTATCGTATTCCTTGGGTATATGGCTCTTGTGTTGGTAGTTATGGTGCGACCTACACGGTTGTGCCAGGCAAAACGCCCTGTTTGCATTGCTTATTAAAAGTGATGCCCCATACAGGGATGACTTGTGATACCGTTGGCATTATTAGTCCAGCAGTTCAAATTGTTGCAGCTTATCAAGTGGCAGAGGTCCTTAAACTGCTTGTTGGAGATGACAAGGCCTTACGAAAAAGCTACTTAACGTTTGATGTTTGGCAAAATCAACACTATGAAATCAATGTGGAGAAAATAAGGCAGTCTGATTGTCCATCTTGTGGTGATCAGCCAACCTATCCTTATCTCTCCTATGAAAATCAAACGAAATTACAGATCCTTTGTGGTCGAGACGCGGTACAAATTCGACCACCAAAGCCCATTTACTATTCGCTTGATCAGCTGGCAAATCAGCTCCGTTCCCACGGTGAAGTCCAGGTGAATCCTTATTTGCTATCTTGCCAAGCGGACGATTACCGAATCGTTATTTTCCAAGATGGGCGAGTTGTGATACATGGTATACAAGATATACAGAAAGCCAAAAGCATTTATTATCGTTTATTAGGTTAGGGAGTGTACCAAATGGTAGAAAAAAGACAACCAATTCCTGTGGCAGAAGCCGTTCATCGTGTTATGGACTATGCCTTTCAAGCAAAAAAGGAGCATGTGCCATTAACGCAAGCACATGGACGTTTTCTAGCACAAGCTATTAGAGCCGATCATGATGTACCTGCTTTCGATCGTTCGCCGTATGATGGCTATGCCATTCGTTCCGTCGATAGTAAGGAAGCCTCATCACAGCAACCAGTCCGCTTTCAAGTTGTTGGAGAAATTGGCGCGGGCTATGTCTATGAAGACGTAGTTGGCGATCATCAAGCAGTCCGCATTATGACCGGGGCGCCAATACCTCAAGGGTGTGATGCAGTGGTTATGCTAGAATTAACCCATACATTCGAAGAAAATCATCAAAAGTATATGTCCATTAAACGACCTTTTGAAGCAGGAAGCAACATTTCCTATAGAGGAGAAGATATACAAAAAGGTACTGTCCTCATTGAGCAAGGGCAAACGATTAATCCAGGTGTGTTGGCACTACTTGCTACTTTTGGCTATGAGCAAGTACCTGTTTATCGTAAAGCAGTTATTGGTGTGATTGCCACTGGTAGCGAATTACTAGAGCCAGGTGAATCTTTACAGCCAGGTAAGATTCGCAATAGTAATGCCTATATGATAATGGCGCAAATTGAGCGTGCTGGCGCAGAAGTAAAATATTTTGGCAAATTTAGTGACGATCTTGCGTTATGTATTGATCGTGTTGAAAAGGCCCTACAGGAAGTTGATATTTTAATTACAACGGGTGGCGTTTCTGTAGGTGATTATGATTATTTACCAGCTATTTACGAGGCGATTGATGCAAAGGTATTGTTTAATAAAATAGCGATGCGTCCAGGTAGTGTGACAACGGTTGCTGCTCGCAACGACAAATTATTATTTGGTCTTTCTGGTAATCCTTCAGCCTGCTATGTTGGCTTTGAGCTATTTGTACGTCCGATTATACGTTCTGCATATGGGCATACTCAACCACATTTACGCAGAGAGCAAGCGATTTTAGGGGCTGATTTTACAAAGCCCAATCCCTTTACACGCTTTGTACGAGCTCGTATCGAATATGAAAAAGGGAAGCTCGTAACTGTCCCATCTGGGTTCGATAAATCGAGTGCAGTTTCATCTTTAGCGACAGCCAATGCATTCATTGTTTTACCAGGTGGCTCTAGAGGCTATGAAAAGGGTATGCAAGTGGATGTCCTTTTGCTAGAAGATCTACAAGGAAGTGAGTGGCCTTGGGACAATATCGAAAAATCTTACAGATAGTTGGCTATCAAAATAGTGGGAAAACAACATTGATGGAGCAATTGATCAGGCAGGCTACAATGGAAGGGCTAAGGGTAGGAACCATTAAGCATCATGGACATGGTGGAGTACCGACGATCGAAACTTCCAAGGATAGTAGTCGGCATGAGCAAGCAGGCGCGGTTGTCACAGCAGTGGAGGGGGCGGGTACTTTACGTATGAGTATCCACCAAAATAGCTGGCAATTGGCTGATATACTAGCGATTTATGAGTCCCTTCCACTGGATATCATGCTAATTGAAGGGTATAAAAATGAACATTATCCGAAGGTTGTGTTGCTGCGCACGCCTGAGGACCAAATACTGCTACAGCAAGTAACCAATATCCTCTGTGTGATTTATTGGCCAAGCTATCCACTCGATCCATTCCTAACAATCCCTGCTTTTTCGATTCATGACGAAACACAATATATGGAATTTTTATTGGCAGAAATGAGGGAAAAACGATGACGACAGCGTTATTTGAAGTTATCGATCAACCAATAGATGTGGAGGAAGTAAGACAAAAAGTCCTTAGTCGAAATGCTGGAGCCATCACATTATTCATCGGTACAGTGCGTGAAATGACAAATGGTAAAAAAACGATGCATTTGGAATATCAAGCCTATCCAGCAATGGCGATTAAAATGTTTGAACAGATTGCAAAGGAAATACAAGAAGAGTGGCCAGAAGCAAAAGTGGCCATCACCCATCGTGTCGGTCATTTAGCTATTTCCGATATTGCCGTAGTGATTGCTGTGTCATCACCGCATCGTAAAATAGCTTACATGGCGAATGAATATGCAATTGATCGCATAAAACAAATCGTGCCCATATGGAAAAAAGAACATTGGGAGGACGGGACAGAGTGGATTGGTGATCAATTAGAAAATGTTCCCTATCCGCAAGGGAAACCAGCCATTCAGGAGGAGGAAAACCTGTGATTAACATTTTATTATTTGCCCACCTACAGGAAGCACTAGGTGAATCAAAGCTATCAGTAGAGCTGTCAGATGTGACAGTTGCGCAATTAAAAGAGTGGATGGAAAAGCGCTACCCTCAGCTATCATTACAACAGATCATGACAGCGGTTAATGAAGAATTTGCAACGGATACGACGATTGTCAAATCTGGCGACACAATCGCCTTTATTCCACCGATCAGTGGGGGATGAGCTAAAAGAGGTAGTTGGCTTGAGCCAACTACCTCTTTTATACTTTCAGGATATGGATACTAAGAAGTAAAAGGAAGGAAATGGCGATCATACACAGAACCCATGTCCAGGCAAGGGGCATGTTTCCAGAATCGATGGCCATATATATTGCTAGCGGTGTTGTTTGTGTTTTCCCTGGAATATTTCCCGCAAACATAAGTGTCGCTCCAAACTCACCCAAAGCTCGTGTGAAGCTTAGAATCCCACCAGAAACAAGTGCCTTTAATGCAAGGGGAATGGACACGTAAAGAAAGACCTGCCATTCATTCGCCCCATCCACACGTGCTGCATTTTCAATATCTCGATCGACAGAGGCAAAGCCAGTTTTAGCTGATTGATACATTAATGGAAAGGCAACGATTGTAGAAGCGATGACGGCCGCCCACCATGTGAACATGATAGGTTGATCGAATAGCCAGATAATGATATCTCCTAACATACTATTTTTCCCGAAAATGACGATAAGCAGGAAACCGACTACTGTAGGAGGTAATACTAATGGTAATAGCAATACCGTTTCTAGCACTAGTTTGCCTTTGAAATCATGGGTTGCCATCCATTTACCCATTAAAATACCTGCTATAATAGCGATGATCCCTGCAACAAAAGCAATTTCGATCGAAAGCCTAAGTGGAGACCAAAAATCGGTACTCATCTTTTATTGAGCCCCTTTAAATCCATACTTTTCAAAGACATCCATAGCTTCATCACTTTGTAAGAAGTGATAAAAATCCTCCGCCTCTTGCCCATGCTTACTAGCTTTTAGAACACCTACAGGATAAATAATCGGTGCGTGCATAGCATCATCGGCAGTTGCCACGACATTGACCTTATCAGAGACAAGGGCATCTGTTTTATAGACCATACCCGCATCCACATTTTCTGTTTCTGTATAAGTAAGTACTTGACGTACATCTTTTGTATACACTACTTTTGATTCGAGTGAATCCCACAATTGCATATTTTTTAATGTGTCCACACCATACTGCCCGGCAGGAACCGTTTCGGGCGTACCGAGTGCAATTTTTCCTGCTTGTTGTAAATCTTCAAAGGATTGAATTTGCTTTTCATTGCTTTTAGGCACGATTAATACTAAATCATTGGCTAAAAGATCCGTTCCTAGCTTTTGATCGATCATTTCTTTCGCTACAAGCGCATCAAATTTATCCTTTGCTGCTGAAAAGAAAAGGTCTGCAGGAGCCCCTTGTAAAATTTGTTGCTGTAAAGCACCTGAACCTCCAAAGTTATAGAGGATTTTGATTGTATCGTGTTGTTGTTCATAAGTTGTTTTCAGTTCTTCTAAGGCATCCTGTAGACTAGCTGCCGCAGAAATTGTTAGTTCAACTGGTTCGTTTGTTGCCGCCTCTTGGTTACCACAGGCTGCTAATAGTCCGACTAGTACTAACATTGTCGCAAATAAACGATAATATTTTTTCACGATGAGTATACTCCTTTTATAACTCGTTATAACAAGACATAACTAATTATAATCAGATATAAATAAAAAAGAAAGTTAGTAAGGGTAGAAAATGTCAAGATGTTCATAAGGCTATAAATACGTTACCATGTAAAATAGAGGCTTATAGGAGGAGAACTTTTACATGTCACAAGAACAATCCTATACGATTGAAGAGGTTGCACAATTATTAAAGGTTTCAAAATTAACAATTTATGATTTAGCGAAAAAGGGTGATTTGCCAGTTTTCCGCGTAGGACGGCAAATGCGGGTAGATCGTGCTGACTTGCAAACCTATATACAAAAACGAAAAACAGGTAGTATGCCAGCTGTGGCACAGGCTTCCATAGCCACTCCTACTAAAAATCATGCGAAAATTATAGTGAGTGGGCAAGATTTAGTATTAGATATTTTAGCAAAATATATCGAGAAACGACGATCTACGAAAGTATTACGCTCACATGAAGGTAGTTTTAATGGTGTAATGGCGTTGTATCACGGAGACTGTGATATTGCGAGTTTACATATGTTTGATGGGGATACAGGAGATTATAATACTCCTTATGTAAAAAAAATCTTTGTCAGCCATGCCTTTGTTCTCATCAATGTTGTATCACGTAAAGCAGGTTTCTATGTTCAAAAGGGGAATCCGCTGGAGATACGCACATTTGAAGATTTCCAAACAAAGACATTCACATTCATCAACCGTGAGAAAGGCTCAGGTGCTCGTACTCTGTTAGATGAGCAATTGCGCATTCACGGTATCGCTCCATCCACGATTGCAGGCTATACCCATGAAGAAATGAGCCACCTCGATGTCGCCTCTGCAGTTGCCAATGGACGTGCAGATGTTGGGATTGGCATTGAAAAAATCGCCAAGCTTATTCAGGTCGATTTTATACCAATGGTCACTGAACGTTACGATATTGTGTTATTAATAACACCAGAAAATCAACCGCTCATCGATATGGTGAAGGAGATTTTAAATACACCTGATTTCCAATCGGAAGTAGCTGCATTAGGAGATTATGACATCTCTTTAATGGGTCAAGTCATGTATGAAACGCTATAATCAAAAATTCATATTGAGTTTAATAAAAAAATCAATTACAATTCTAACTAGGAAATTTTATGGTCGTTGTGTCAATTAGTATGGCACAGCAGCTATATTCTTTTAGGATACATGGTGAGATGGATAAATTAGTAGGTACTACTGCTAGGATATTAGCCCACCATAAAATAGCTTGCGTACTCAATGCGCAACTATTTTATGGTGGGCTTTTTTGTATAGTAAAAAGGAGATGGATGATGTGACATGGTCAGTATTACATATCATTGGCATTATTGCCTACGCCATTAGTGGAGCATTTGTTGCGTTACAGGCCAACTATTCTTTTATTGGCATATTTGTGCTTGGTCTGACAACGTCTTATGGTGGTTCCATTATCCGCAATGTTGTACTGGATATCCCTGTGTCAGATATATGGGAACGGCAATCCTTATTAGTCGTTTTAGTCACGCTGACGACCATTTTATTTGTCAAAAGGAACTGGATTCATCATTGGAACCGCTGGGGCTATTTCTTTGATTCAATTGGCCTAGCTTCTTTCGCAATACAAGGCGGATTGTTAGCAAAAAGCTTACATCACGACCTAGGTATCATTATTATAGCGTCGATGTTTACTGGTGTTGGCGGAGGCATGGTTCGAGATTTGTTAGCTGGTAGAACACCGCTTGCATTAAGAGAAGAAATCCATGCTGTCCTAACATTTGTATGTGCCCTTTGTATATGGTTAGGGTGGGACAGCCCGCTTGAATTGTCAGTCATTGTTATTTTTATAGTAGTGATTCGCATGTTATCTGTGAATAATAAATTAAAATGGAAGCTTCCTTTTAAACATTCCTATAAGAATGCAGAGGAAAAATAGGTTGATTGTCGAAATAGGTGAAGGTAGTTTTAATTCGAAAAAAGGAGGGGGAAAATGGCAATAGAACATTTACGTGAGTGGTTACTATCCTCAAATAATACAGTGATTCTAACAGGAGCGGGCATGTCAACGGAAAGTGGAGTTCCTGATTTCCGTTCAGCATCTGGTTGGTGGAAACAAATGGATCCAAGAACTGTCGCGACAACGGAAGCATTAACAGATCATTACTCATTATTTCATGAATTTTATAAAACACGTATCGAAAACCTAGAAAAGGTGGCTCCCCATGAGGGACATCATATATTAGCTGATTGGGAACGAAGAGGTTTAGTGTCTCTAATCGCTACTCAAAATGTGGATGGTTTTCACCAATTGGCAGGAAGTCAATCCGTCGAGGAGTTACATGGTTCGATCCGGTCTATTCGTTGTCATCGTTGCCAGCAGGCGGCTGTCATGGCAAGCTTCTTGAATAAGGCTAGTTGCGCCCATTGTGGTGGGAAACTTCGTCCAAATGTTGTGCTCTTCGGAGAAAGCCTACCACAAGCAAGCTGGCACTGTTCAATGGAGGCAATTAAAACAGCTGAACTTGTCCTTGTCATTGGAACGAGTCTTGAGGTATATCCCGTCAACCAACTACCTATGATGACAACAGGAAAAACCGTGTATATTAATATGGATATGTCACAGCAGACACCCCCATTTGATCTGACAGTGAGGGGAAAAATAAAAGAAGTGTTGCAAAAACTTCAAATTTAAAAAAGGCGCCCTTGCAATTTCAAGTGGCGCCTAAAACATTTGAGGTAGAAATTCCCTCATGAATCGTTGATTTTTTCGTAACCATATCTTCAAAATCATGCGATGTGTTAACAGTTTATGCCTTTTATTTGGTCTCGCCTTTGCTTCTATGAGGCTCTGTAAAAGAATACAAGTTTCAGTTGCAAAAGCTTGAGGTTCAACGAGAACATCCAGCTTGTAATTAATTAACTGGGCTGTCTGAACCTTGGCAAGTAATTGCGCAAATTGTGTATTCATGGTAGCGTAATTTTCCTCTAATTCTAGGTCAATCAATGCATAGAGCGTTTGCTCTATTTCAACTTCTAATTCCTCCAATAACTCTTTTGACGGCTGTGTCACTAGTTCACCCTCTTTTATACGACTAGATAACCAATAGCTGCACAAAGTACGCCAATTAGCAAGGTACTGGCAATATAGCTAATGGCTTGTCTCCATTTTTGTTGTTCTATAAGCTGTAGACATTCAAATCCAAAAGTAGAAAAAGTTGTGTAGGCTCCTAAAAAACCTATGCCCATTAATTGCCATAACCAATCACTAAGATGTAGGGCAAATAAGAAACCAAGCGCAAAGGAGCCTGTACAATTAATCATAAAAGTCGCCCATGGATAGGGATGTACAAGTAATTTTCCTAAATAAAATCTAGAAAGAGCGCCAAAAAATCCACCAATTCCAACTAAAATCATGCAATACGCCCCCTAGCAAGTCGTATTCCCAGCCATGTGCAAGCTAATCCACCTAAAACACTCACTGTAACATAGAGTACAGCCTGTAGCCACTGGCTATTTTCTAGGAGTAATAGTGTCTCTAAGGAAAATGTCGAAAAGGTAGTAAAAGCTCCACAAAACCCTGTACCTATTCCTAGTATAATAGGTGTGCGTTTTATAAAAGAAGTAAAAAGCCATGCTAGGCAAAAGCAGCCTAGTAAATTTATAAACAGTGTTGTGAATGGAAATACTTCTGTATTTGGAACGGCGAGACTAAGGCTATATCGACAGATGGCACCAAGAATTCCACCAATTCCCACCGCTAGAAATGACCTCAACATAAAAACCCCTTACTGAAAATGACTATAAAGAAAGTGTATCATGAGACAAAAATTTTAGAAATATTTCAATTCAAGTTATGTCCCAAAATCGACTTTTAAAATGTATATAGTGTATAGAAAGGTATAAATGCTCACGAAATAATATTTCGAAATATTATATATGGAAAATGAAATAGATTTTATTACATGGACATTTCTTTATCCATCTTATGTGAATCCGCTGACGGAAAACCCGCTGACGGCTAAACCATAAACGGAAAACCCGCTGACGGCTAAACCATAAACGGAAAACCCGACACTACTAAATAATAATTAACTAAATAATAATTAACTAAATAATAATTAACTAAATAAATAAATAAAGATGATGAGATAAGCATATTGAAGGAGTGCAACAGATGCAAAGAGAATATTCTATTGTCTGCTATTTGGTATCAAAATCACTAGTCTTGTATTTCAGTCTTTAGGTTAATGTCTGTGCCGTAGATTTATTGTAAGGTTATAGACAACACAGTAATTTTAAGCATGTTCTCCCTTTGATTCCTTAGAGCATTTTAATGCTTTAAAGCGCTAACTATTTCCTGAAAATGATAAAAAATAACAGGGTGATAGTTGACAAATATTTCTATAGTGTGATAATCTTCAAGAACACTATAACAAATAAACTAAAGGAGGGCATGACAATGTTAATTTTATCAGTATCAAATTCAATCACAGTTACATACATTGTCCGTGCCTAACGCTTTATTTACTATTGCAGAACTAGGTATGGAATTATCCTGCCTTTTATAAGAGACACTTACTCTTTTAGGGTATGTGTCTTTTTTTGTGCAAAAAAGGTTGTAGTGCAAACAAAAAAGGAGTGTATGTATATGACAAAAACAGTTAGACGAATGATTTTCAAAAAGGAATTTCTAGAAAGTGGGTAGTCATCCACAACAGCACGGAGGAAAGAAGGTTATGATGTATGTTTGATGTGTTAAGTAAATTAGGCTGGTTCTTTAAAAAATACTGGAAGCAATATACGGTGGCCATTGTTTTACTAATGATTGCCAGTGGATTAGAGGTTGTCCCTCCCTATTTACTCGGTTCTATTATAGATCTATTGACTACAGGAGAAATGACACCAGCTATTTTAACAAAGTATGTCTTGATTTTTATTGGAATTATTATTGGGGGCTATTTATTAAATTTTGTGTGGCAATTCCGACTATTTGAAGGAGCTATCAACCTTGAGAAAATTTTACGTCGTAATTTAATGCAGCATTTTTTACGCATGACCCCAACATTTTATGAGAAAAACCGTACCGGTGACCTGATGGCACGTGCAACAAATGACTTAAATGCCGTATCCATGACAGCTGGTTTTGGTATTATGACGTTGATTGATTCAACGATTTATATGGGCTTTATCATTTTTGCGATGGGCTATATGATTTCGTGGAAGCTCACATTTTTCGCCATGTTACCAGTCCCTATTATGGCGATCCTCATCCAATATTTAGGAAAAATTGTTCATGAGCGATATATGAAGGCACAAGATGCTTTTGGGGAGCTAAACGATAGTGTGCTGGAATCTGTAGCAGGAGTGCGAGTAGTGCGTGCCTATGTGCAGGAAAAAAAGGATGAGGCTAATTTTGCAGAGATGAGTGAAGTCGTGTATGCGAAAAATATTCATACAGCAAAAATCAATGCTTTATTTGGCCCAATTACAAAAGTTGGAACAGGCATTAGTTATGTTGTAGCACTTGGTTACGGGGCTCATTTAGTGGCAACAGAGGCGATGACGGTTGGGCAACTGGTCACGTTTAATGTTTATTTAGGTTTGGCTGTTTGGCCAATATTTGCGATTGGTGAGCTCATCAATGTTATGCAGCAGGGGAATGCCTCACTAGATCGTGTGCAGGAAACCTTGAACTACGAGGCGGATGTTCGAAATATTCCGAATCCACAAATGATTGCGACACCAAATGCGATTGGCTTTGATGCCTTAACATTCCAATATCCGATGAGTCAGGTGAAAAACCTACAGCAGATTTCCCTTTCCTTGAAAAAAGGTCAAACCCTTGGCATTGTTGGTAAAACGGGGGCAGGTAAAACAACCTTCCTACGCCAATTATTGCGAGAATACCCAATCGGACAGGGACAGCTTTCCATTGACGGTATCGATATTACGGCTCAAACGAAGGAGCAGATCCTCGACTGGATTGGTTATGTACCACAAGATCATGTGCTATTCTCACGCACTATTCGTGAAAATATATTATTTGGGAAAGAAGATGCAACACAAGCAGAGTTGCAGCAGGCGATACGTGCCGCGTATTTTGAAAAGGATTTAGACAATCTACCAATGGGTCTTGAAACACTTGTTGGAGAAAAGGGTGTCTCTCTTTCAGGCGGTCAAAAACAACGTGTGTCTATTGCTCGTGCTTTAATTAAAGATCCTGAAATTTTAATGCTGGATGATTCGCTTTCCGCTGTCGACGCGAAGACAGAGGCAAGAATTATTGAAAATATTCAGCGTGAACGTCAAGGTAAAACGACGATTATTACGACACATCGCTTGTCTGGTATTCAGCATGCCGATGTCATCATCGTACTGGATGATGGGCAAATTGTAGAGCAGGGAACACATGAGGAACTTCTTGCGCAACAAGGATGGTATAAAGAGCAATTTGACCGTCAGCAGCTAGAAGGAGGTGCCTCATGAGTACGAGTCAACGTTTAACACGCTATGCGATGTATTTTAAAAAGCCGATACTATTAGGCTTATTCTTCCTAACAATTGCCGTATTCACGGAGCTTGTTGGACCGTTTATTGCGAAACATATTATTGATAATTACATGACAATCGGTCATATAGAAATCAAACCGATTACATGGTTGCTCATTGTGTATTTACTTTTAGCCATTGCCACAGCCATATTACGATATTTTATGTATATTTATTTGCAAATTGGGGCAAACCGTGTCATCCAAAAATTACGTAAAGATGTCTTTGAACATATTCAAACTTTACCGATCCAATACTTCGACAATTTACCAGCGGGTAAAATTGTTGCGCGTGTAACAAACGATACAGAGGCAGTTCGGAATTTATATGTACAGGTTCTATCCAATTTTGTGACGAGCTTCATTTCTATTTTTGGGGTGTATATAGCGCTCTTTATTTTAAATTGGAAAATGGCAATGCTTGCTTTAACCATGATTCCAATTGTTTATGTATGGATGATTTTATATCGAAAATTTGCCTCTAAATACAACGATGTCATTCGTACAAAAATTGCAGATATTAATGCCATGATTAATGAATCCATTCAGGGCATGACAATTATTCAGGCGTTCCGTCGTGAGCAGCAAATGACGAAGGAATTTGATGACATGAATAATGAGCATTATGCGTATGAGCGTAAGCTGCTGGTGCTTGATTCAGCTACATCCTTTAACCTTGTGAATACGCTAAGACTTATCATGTTTACGGTCTTTATCTTCTACTTTGGTACACGCTCCTTTACAGCAACTGAAGTGATTACAGCAGGGACATTGTATGCATTTGTTGATTACTTAACAAAGCTATTTAATCCGATTACGAATATTGTAAATCAATTTTCACAGCTTGAGCGTTCACTCATTGCAGGCAAGCGTGTCTTCGAGGTGCTAGATACGAAAGGTGAACCTGTTTCTGAAAAGAGTATCCCACGATATAAAGGAAATGTGGTTTTCGAAGATGTGTCCTTTGCCTATAAAGATAATGAATATGTGCTGAAAAACCTGTCATTTGAAGCACATCAAGGTGAAACAATTGCTTTAGTTGGTCATACAGGTTCAGGGAAAAGTTCCATTATGAACTTGCTGTTCCGCTTCTACGACCCGTCAAAAGGCAAAATTACCATTGATGGCATTGATATTACCTCTGTTCCACGTCAAACGATGCGTGAACATATGGGTATTGTGCTACAGGACCCTTACTTATTTACGGGTACGATTGCATCCAATGTTAGCTTAAACAACCCGCGCATCTCTCATGAGAAAATAGTAGCTTCCTTAAATGCTGTCGGGGGAGAACGTGTTTTAGCTAATTTACCAAATGGCTATGAGGAGCCAGTTATTGAGAAGGGCAGTACCTTATCTTCAGGACAACGTCAGTTGATTTCGTTTGCACGTGCCCTGGCGTTTGATCCAGCCATTTTAATATTGGATGAAGCGACATCGAATATTGATACGGAAACGGAAGAAATTATTCAGCATGCGATGGATGTCCTGAAAAAAGGACGGACAACGTTTATTATTGCCCATCGACTTTCAACGATTAAAAATGCAGATCGTATTCTTGTACTTGATCGAGGAAAAATTGTAGAAAACGGCACGCATGATGAACTGCTAGCGCTTGGCGGAATTTATGACAAAATGTATCAAATGCAGGCGAACTCCTTACAACAATAGTAATAGCTAGAAAAGCCCCACTTCAACTGAAGCGGGGCTTTTCTATTTATCTTACATATTTGAAAACATTGACAAAGAATAACAGAACAGACAGCGCTACAGCAATACCACCACCGGACACAAAAAGCTCAAATAACCAGCGTGGTACATCCCAATACACCATCATCATGCCAACAAAAAGGAAGGGTAAACCAAGATTGTAAAGCCAGAATTGTGCTTTAGCGAGACCTGTCTCCGCAGCATTTTTATAAATCGAATAAATTAAACCAATGAATCCAGTAGTCAGCCAACCTACCACACCAATATGAGCATGTGTCGCTTTCCATTGAAGTTGAACCGTATAATGCATAAACAGGCCAAAAGCAAAAACAATCAATAAATAAAAGACTGAAACCTTTATCCATTTAGCACCCATTATCCACAACTCCTTTCTTGAAAGTGATTTTAGCTAGCTGCTACAGTATATTCTTGTCAAATTAAAAAGATGCTTGTATGTATTTGAAAATAAATGTAGTTGGTTTTCACTAAACTAAAAAATTTAATGGTGAATTTTAGTAATATGTAAACTTTTCATGGAGTTCTGCGTTGTATAGGCAGAAGGGAGGTAGACATGGTACAACAATCAATGAATGCGTTTCTACGGCAAGCAGGAACGCTGCTATATCGTTATTTGAGAAAACGTGGATTAACCCATGAGGATGCAGAAGATATCGTCCAAGATACATGTTATAAATTTTTATTACATAAAAATGGAATTCAGTCAGACAAAGTAATGAGTTGGTTATATCGTGTAGCAACCAATCAATTTTATGATCTCAAGAGAAAAGAAACACGTCATCCAACAACAGAATTAGAGGAAGTTCAATTGACTTCATTCATTCATATTCCTGAGATCCAGATGCTAAAGAAAGAAAAATTAAAGGACATACAGAACACACTGGAAACGCTATCCATTTTGCATCAGGAATTATTAATCCTGAAATATGAGCTGGGATTATCGTATAAGGAAATTTCAGCCTTGATGAATAAGAATGAAAACACACTAAAAACGCATGTCAGACGTGCTAGGGAAGAATTTACTGAACGATTTAAGGAGGATATTCATGATGAATAATGAAGAAAATGAATTTTTGTTTGATGATAGACAAACGAAAAAAATAATGAGAAAGGCAAGGTTTTGGTCAACAGTCAAAATGATTGGGATTACATTAATCGTTACCCCCGTTGTGCTAATAGCATTATGGTATGGGCTGAGGGCTTTATCGTTAAATAGTGCGCAAAAAGTAATGGATGATATTCATTTATTTAACGAAATAAGTGGGTCCAATGTCCAAATTAGTAATCAGGTTTATGACGATCATTTGCTGGGAGGGAAAATAACAACAACAACCTATAAGGTGCTTGGAGAGCAGCATCGGCCCTATATTTGGAAGCCTATCAAAAGCGATTATAATTTATTTGGAACGCTTACACGAACGGCCATTTCTAGCCCCATTCAAATAGAAGGTTCAGAATCACTGGCAGAAACATATCAATTCGAACGGTTTAATGACTACACAGGTGACCGAGAAATGTTTTTTTATCATCCAAAGATTTCCTACGACCATTATCAAGATAAGATTAGTGAACTGCGCCAATTGGAGAAAAATACTTTAGTAGAAATAGCTATTTCCTTTGATGATGCTTATAGTTTGGATGAAATTAAAAGCAAGCTACCTTCTGAAGTACAAGTAGATTGGTGGTGGGTGGATGCCTATACAGATGATACACTAGATTTTTTTAAGCGAGGACAGAGTACGATTGCAGCCAATGGTCCTTACATTTACGGCTTCCAATCAGAGTCATCCAAACCAAAACCCCGACGCTCTTCAAACGACGAGGTTGAGACCTTTATTCGAAACATTGAGCTTCTTCGTAAAAGCAAGAATTTTGAGTGGGAAACAAACCAGGTTTATCAATCTTTAGTAGGGGAAAATGGAAGCCTGGAGAAAAGCGATGTGAAAATAACTGGGGCTGTAGTCACTGGTACTCCAGAGCAATTGCAGTCATTACAAGGACAAACCTACATTAAAGGGTCTATATTTGGTGTAATATCAAATCAGAAATAGAGCGCTGGAAAAGAGTAATCGGCACAATCATGTAGGAAAGATCAATTTTAGAAAAAGCTTATTTTGGATGAACCCTTCTCCAGAATAGGCTTTTTTATCTGAAGCAATTTAGTTTAAAATTAAATAGTTTAATGTTAAACTATTAACAGAGAAACAAGAAGGAGATGTTGTTGCAGTGGGTAAACTACAAAACAAAGTGGTCATCATTACTGGCGGTGCAGGTGGTATTGGTAGTGGAATGGCAAAAGCTATGGTAAAGGAAGGGGCGATTGTTACAATTGTTGACTTAAATGCAGAAGCAGGCGAGGCAATGGCAAAAGAATTACAAGAAATGTCGCCAAAGTCTATGTTTTTACAGGCTAATCTAATGGAACGCGACCAATTACCAAAAATTATTGATACAGTCGTAGAAAAATACGGTAAACTAGATGTGCTAGTTAATAACGCTCATGCTGCTAAACAAGTTACAATAGAAGAAACTACACAAGCAGATCTTGACTTGTCATTTGGGACAGGTTTTTATCCAACCTTCTATTTAATGCAAGCAGCACTACCGCATTTAAAAGAAACTAAGGGTAATATTATTAACTTTGCATCTGGAGCAGGCATTCAAGGTCATGAAACACAGGCTGCTTATGCCGCTGCTAAGGAAGCCATTCGTGGTATTTCTCGTGTTGCCGCAAATGAATGGGGACGTTTTGGTATTAATGTCAATATCATTAGTCCGCTTGCTGATTCACCAGGTGTACAAGCATGGGCAAAAGCACAGCCAGAGTATTATGAAGCGGTGAGAAGTAAAATTCCGTTAGGTCGTTTTGGTGATATTGAGCAAGATATCGGTCGAGTAGCTGTTTTCTTAGCTTCTGACGATTCTCAATACATTACAGGTCAAACGATTATGGTGGATGGAGGCTCACTAATGCTTCATTAATTCTCAGCGTTTGAGGAGGATTTTTTTGAAACAGACAAATATTTTTAAACTGATTCATATGATTGAACAGGTGAACAATGCGAATATTATACGTTTTACAAAAGCGTTCCCATATCCTTTAGGAATTTCACCAATTTTAGTTTTAAATGAGCTACATGTCAAAGGCCCTCAAAAACAGGCGGAATTAGCTGAAACAATCGGCTATACAAAAGGTGCGATGACGAGCATAGCTGAAAAGCTGGTCAAGCTTGGATTAGCAGAAAGACTATATGATCCATCCGACCGTCGCACCATTCGCTTACAAATTACAGATGAGGGTCAAAGTGCTTTAGCAAAGGCTCAATCTATCGGGAAAGAGGTCTTTGTACAGCTTTTTGAAGTATTAGATGATGAGGAAATTGCCCAATACTTGCGGATTCAAGAAAAATTAGTACAGGGTATCCAGCAGAAATAGCCATGTAAAAAATCAACCTACCTTTTAAGAGGTGGGTTGATTTTTCATTGTTTAGGCGGATAACTGGTGGATAAAACTCAAAATGTGACGGATAGAAAGAGGAATCTAGCGGATAGCCTTCTTTTTTTGCATGATAGAATGGCTCATAGTGGATAGAATGTCCAAACCGGTGGATAAAACTCAAAATGTGACGGATAGAAAGAGGATTCTGACGGATAGCCTTCCTTTTTTGCGTGATAGAATGGCTTTAAATGGATAGAATGTCCAAACTAGTGGATAAAACTCAAAATGTGACCGATAGAATGAGGAATCTAGCGGATAGCCTTCTTTTTTTGCGTGATAGAATGGCTCTAAGTGGATAGAATGTCCAAACTGGTGGATAAAACTCAAAATGTGACGGATAGAAAGAGGAATCTAGCGGATAGCCTTCTTTTTTTGCTTGATAGAATGGCTCTAAATGGATAGGATGTCCAAACTGGCGGATAAAACTCAAAATGTGACGGATAGAAAGAGGAATCTAGCGGATAGCCTTCCTTTTTTACGTGATAGAATGGCTCTAAGTGGATAGAATGTCCAAACTGGTGGATAAAACTCAAAATGTGACGGATAGAAAGAGGAATCTAGCGGATAGCCTTCTTTTTTTGCTTGATAGCCATGCTCTGCACAATCTGAATGTTCATATGAACTGCTTAAATTAAATAGTTTATTTAAAATCTAATTGTAAAATAGTTGAATTTATTGAAAATTGTCCGTGTTCATTTTATAATCAAAATACGGTTCTATTATAGAGACATTTGAGGTGTGAAATGACATTAAAAACATTAGATAACTCGTTGGAGGTACTGAAATATTTTAATAAAGAAAATCCTACATGGGGTGTTCGTGAGCTAGCGAAAGAGATGGATATTAGTCACTCCATTATTTATCGGATTTTAGCAACCTTTGAAAAACAAGGCTTTCTTATTCAAAATCCTGAGACAAAAAAATATGAATTAGGGCTTCGCTTTTTAGAATATGGTCAGATGGTTAAAGATAAATTAAATCTTTCTGACTTTGTTTTACCAATTATGATCAATCTTGCAGATACCATCAAGGAATCCGTATTTTTAACATGGCTAGATGGAACAGATGGTGTCACAGTGGAAATAGCTGAGAGCTCTCAAACCATTAAGTTTTCGGTGTCGATTGGCACGCGGACACCACTACATATCGGGGCATCTTGTAAAGTCATCATGGCTTATCTACCTGAAGAGAGAAAAAAAGAAATCATGGAGCATGGGATGAAAAGGTTAACGCCTGAAACCATTACTGACCCTGATGAAATGTTAGCCGATTTAGAAAAAATACAACAGCAAGGCTGGTGCTTTTCAACGGGAGAGTACTCTCATTCCGTATTTGGGCTCGGTGTACCTCTTTTTAACAGTAAAAAAGAAGTCATTGCCTCTTTAACAATTGCTGGTCCTATTTATCGTAAGCCAATAGAGGAGAAGTTACCTGATATGGTGAATGTTCTTCAATATGGAGCGATGAATATTCAACGGTATTTCGATCAATACAGCTTTAAATTATATCATGAATAAGCATGAAAAAGAGGCTCAAGATAGTTAATGTCTATCTTGAGCCTTTGCTTGGATTTCTCTCATGATGGATACAGCTGTGTCGATTTCTTCAAACGTATTAAAATAGTGTGGTGAAAAACGTGCCATTTTAGTAATCTGATTGCGTTCCATAATGGTATTCGCCATAAATGTGCCAGCTTCAATGATGACCCCTTGGTCTGCTAAAGCATTGGTTAGCTCATCTGGTGACAGCCCTTCAATGTTAAACGGCGTAATCGATAATCGATGAGCACTATTTTGAGGACCATATAAGACAATGCCTGGAATGGTGGCAAGCTGTTCAATTAAATAGTTTGTTAGCTGCTTTACACGATCATATATGTGGTGGATACCAATATTGTTCGCATAATCAATAGCTGCCCCTAATCCGAAAATACTTGGAATGATCGGACAACCTGGCTCAAAACGTTTAGCTGTTTCTAAAAATGAATAGGCATTGTTCTGATAATCCCACTGGGTGCTGCCCCAGCCAATCATAATAGGCGTCAATGTTGGAATGAGTGCTTCTCGTACATATAAAATACCTGATCCTTCAGGACCGCGTAGCCATTTTCGTCCACATGCAACTAGAAAGTCACAGCCAAGCTCGGCAACATTCATTGGTGTTAAACCAAGTGTTTGATTGGCATTCATCAATGTTAGTACATTGTGTTGCTGGGCTAGCTGACATATTTCTTTGGCAGGCTGGAGTGCCCCAGCAGCATTGGACATATGGGCAAAGGCAATCAATTTTGTTTGTGGTGTGATGAGTTGCTCAAGTGCATTTAAATCTACCATATATTCATCATTGGTTTTTAACACTTTCAGCTGAACCCCTTGCTGCTGAAGGGCAAGCCAAGGCACATAGTTACTCAACATTTCTGTGTCGAGCACTATAACCTCATCCCCCTGTTTCCATTGCAAGCCTCCAGCGACATAATTAATCGCCACTGAACCGTTTGGCATAAAGGCAATTTCCTCTTTTATTGCGCCGATGAACAATGCGGCTTTTTCTCGAATACGCTCTACTTGCGCATACGTTTCTTGACGAAAAGAGGGCAGGTAGGGACCAATACTTGCTTGTTTTTGGAGATAGCTAGTCATTGCATCCACGACTGGCTGTGGCATGGCAGATGCAGCAGCTGTGTTTAGATATATATAGTGTTCAAGTAGCGGCATATCCTGTTGTATTTTCCTCATATCGATCATTGTACACACCAACCTTATAAAATGATTAATTCTTTCGAATAGGTCATTAAATTTTCGTAACCATCTTCTGTAACAATTAAATTATCCTCGATACGAACACCACCAACATCCTGCACATAGATACCTGGCTCCACGGTAAAGGCCATGCCTGGCTTTAACACTAGTTGATTCCGCTGCATCATATAAGGCTCTTCATGTGCGCTTAAACCAATGCCGTGGCCAAGTCGGTGTGTGAAATAATCGCCATAGCCAGCATCGCGAATAATGCCTCTTGCCAGATCATCAATGGCATGAGCTGTCATGCCCGGTTTTATGGCTTCTATGGCTGTTTCATTTGCTTGCTTCACAACGCTATAAATTGTTTTGAGCGTTGGTGAAACTTCTCCTAAAGCAACCGTTCTAGTCATATCCGCCACATACCCCTTATAAATCGCGCCAAAATCTATGACGATTAATTCACCTGTCTCTATTTTCTTTGTGCTCGCTCTACCATGAGGAAGTGCACCTCGATAACCAGAAGCAACAATGGTTCCAAAAGGTGTTCCCTCTGATCCACGTCGTCTCATTTCATATTCTAATTGGGCTGCGACTTCCATTTCTGAAATACCAGCTTGAATAATCGGTAATGTGGCTGCAAGACTTTCTTCGACAATCTGTACAGCCTGACGCATGAGTGCTATTTCGTGTTCATCTTTTTCCATACGTATATCACGAATGGTTTCACCGATATCACATAAATTGTCATATGTAAGGCTTTCGATAGCTTTCTGCTCCTTCACGCGCATGGTGTCAAACTCAACGCCAAGTGTCTGCGCTGTTGCTAGTTCTTTTTTTAGTTGCTGGATGGCCTGTGTGGGTCCTTCCTCATCCGAATAGGATAAGATTGTCCCACCATAACTTACGTCTATTTTTGTTAATTCTACTTGTGGAACGAGAAAGTATAATTGATGATGAGCAGTAATAGCGGCTACTGTTAGGCGTTCACTTTGCTTTAACTGGAGACCTGTAAAATAATACATGTTTGACCCTGGCACTAGTACTGCTACATCAATTGACTGTTGCTGCATACGGGAAACAAGCTGTTCTCTTCTTTTTTGAAACATTGAGTGATTCCTCCTAAAAACGTTTCTATTATAGAGACGTTGTATCTGAAAAATAGTATATATCAACAATAATGAATTTTCAATAAATTAAGATAGCATCATTTTGATAGAGGGAAATGAATGTAAAAGGAAGATAATTGACAAATGAGGGAATAGTATGTTGTAAATTTAGTAAATACTAGTGTACGTCTTTTTTTCGTTCATTATGCATATAAGTAGACTAGATAAACTTTTTTCCAACTTAATACGTCAAAAAGAGGGGCAAAATTGTTAAGCAAGAAAGGACTTATGTATGGAAAAAAACATGAAACGCTCAAAAGAGAAAAAGAGCAAGAAAAAATTATGGCTGTGGATTGTTGGTAGCCTATTAGCAATTTTTTTGATTTTTATAGGTACTGCCTACTTTACCATCCAAAAAACTATGAATAAAATAAATACACCACTTATTCAAACAACAGATGCAGCACAACCAGAAGAAAAAACAGTGATTAAAAAAGATCCATTTTCGGTTCTAATGCTTGGGGTCGATGAACGAAAAGATGATAGTGGTCGTTCCGATACCATGATTGTAATCACTGTGAATCCTGAAAAGCAGACGATGAAAATGCTTAGTATACCCCGTGATACTCGAACAGAAATCGTTGGTCATGATACAGTAGATAAGATTAATCATGCCTATGCCTTTGGAGGCGTCCCGATGGCTGTGGATACGGTCGAAAATTTTTTAAATATACCCATCGATTATTATGTATTTATTAATATGGAGGGCTTTTTACAAATTATTGATACGCTGGGTGGCGTAACAATCGATAATGATATGGATTTAACCTTTGACGACTACCATTATCCAAAGGGAGAAATCACATTAGATGGTAATGAGGCCCTTATTTTTTCTCGTATTCGTTATGAAGATCCACGAGGTGATTTTGGACGTCAAATTCGACAACGTCAAATCATTGAAGCGGTGATGAAAAAAGCCTCCACACCATCAACATTATTAAAAGCAACCGATATGTTGAATGTACTAGGCGACAATGTTCGCATGAATTTTTCAGTGAAGGACCTTATTCAGCTACAAGGTATTTATAAAAAAATGGATAAGGATATTGAGCAGTTATCGTTTGAAGAGGGCGAAGGTGAAAGGATTAACCGCATTTGGTACTATATTCCGAATGAGGCAGAGCTTCAAAAAATACAAACAGATTTACAAAACCATTTAAAAAGTAAGTAAGCAAGTTGCTTACAAATGTCGCATATTAGTTGTTAACTTTTTGGCCACGAGGGGAGGGAGATGAATGAATGGGAGGACCCAGGTGCTGAGGTATACAGCGCTGAATCATTGCATGCAAAGCTATGTACCTAAACGTAAAGTGCGAAAAAATCCAGTCCAATCAGCAATTAGAGGCCTACAAGTATTATGTTTAAAATTATTTATGTAAGGGATAAAAAATCATTCAGGTAGGGTGCATGCCTAGTTGAATGATTTTTTTGCTGTTATTCATCATTTTTCGATATTTCTTGAAATATCAGAAAATTAAGTGTATACTGACATTAGAAATGGTTAAAGGAGTGATTGTGATGATTGTAGGCACAATTTTATTAGCATTTGCATTACCAGTGGGTATCGTATTAGCAGTAGATTTATTAAACGAGCAGCATCACTCTGCTACACAAACTAACCATTCATAACGTTGAAACAGTAAAATATCAATTTCTAGACAATGTTACTTTGTAGCCTTGTCTATTTTTCTATGAATAGGAAACAATTTGTGTGATTCATTCGTCAATAATAGTGAGAAAATGTTATACTATTAAAAAAACAGTATCGGGGAATGAGCATGCAAGCGGAAAAAACATCCAATCTTAAAAAAGAAATATTATCCTACATCAAAATTATTGTCATTACAGCTGTTGTTGTTTTTGGCTGTAAGCAATTCTTATTTGCGCCGATTAAAGTACAGGGAGCATCTATGTATCCAACTTATCACGATAAGGATATTATTATTGTAAGCAAAACAAGTAAAATCGAGCGTTTTGATCAAATTGTTTTCCAATCTCCTGTCGAAGATGAGTTATATATTAAACGTGTCATCGGTCTTCCAGGGGATAAAGTGGAAATGAAAGATGATGTATTGTACGTCAATGGCAAAGCATATAAAGAAGATTATGTGAACCGTCAAACGGATGATCCTAATCAATTACGCATTACGGAAAACTTTACATTGGAACAATTAGTGAATGAAAAAGAAGTGCCAGAGGGCATGTATTTTGTGCTTGGTGACAATCGCCTAAAAAGTAGTGACAGTCGCCATTATGGTTTAATTTCAGAGGATGCTGTATATGGTGAATCGAAATTAATACTATATCCATTTAGTCATTTTCATATTGGCTCAAAATGATGAAAAAAGAGGTCACTCCATTGAGTAGCCTCTTTTTTATTGTTGGGGTAAATCGGTACAGCTTTTATAAGTGGGATAATAGACACAAATCCTTGAATTTTCAACGGTTTCCTTGATGGGCGATGGCTTACTTTTCATGGGAGATTGCATTGCTGGTTCTTCATTTGTGAACGCTTCTTCTACTAATTCTACGCCATAAAATAGTATTAAAAAATAGCAGACAAATCCTACTATACGCAAACAATCACCTCGTAAAATAGTTATTGTATGTTTATATATATGGTCAAATTCGTCGAAATATAAGCAGAAAATCGAAATTTTCTCTTGCCCAAAAGATTTTTAGAGGCAATGAATTCTATGAAAAAAGCTATTGTCAATGAAATTTTGATGTGCTACTATAGCTAAAGTAAATATTTGATCTGTATAACCTCAATAATATGGATTGAGGGTCTCTACCAGGAACCATAAAATCCTGACTACAAAACTTTGCTTCATTTTTGTAGTCAGGATTTTTTTAGTTTGTTTTAAAACAATCTCCTACAAAAATGAACGTGTATCGAAGGGGAGATTACGATGAATTGGAGAGTTTATATTCTTGCTGTGACTACCTTTGCAGTAGGGTTAGTTGAATTAATTGTTGGTGGAATCCTGCCAAATATTGCAGAGGATTTAGATGTGTCTTTAGCGACAGCGGGACAATTAATTACTATTTTTGCACTTGTTTATGCGATTTCTGCGCCTGTCCTACTATCCTTGACAGCCAAGGTGGAACGCAAGCGCTTATTCCTTATTTCTTTATTTATTTTTACGTTAGGAAATCTAATGACCTTCTTTAGTACAACGTTTATCATTGTGCTAATCGCACGTATTTTCACAGCTATGAGTACAGCGTTAGTGATTGTTTTATCATTAACGATTACAACTAAAATCGTAGAGCCTCGCCATCGTGCTAAAGCACTGGGGCTTGTTTTTATGGGGGTAAGTTCTGCGCTGGTGATCGGTGTGCCAATGGGTATTTTTATTACAGAAGCGTTTGGCTGGCGAGCTGTATTTTTAGGTATTAGTATCCTATCAACGATTTCAATGATATTAATTGCTTTATTACTTGAAAAAATGCCAATTGGAGAAGTAGTGCCACTCAAGGCGCAAATTAAATCCCTGGCGAATTTGAAAATCCTGACAGCACAGTTAACTACCCTATTTATGCTAGCGGGCCATTACATGCTCTACGCCTATTTAACACCATTTTTAGTAGAGGCATTTGATATGAATGCTTCATGGATTAGTATTTGTTACTTAATTTTTGGTATTGCCTCTGTTAGTGGAAATGCTGTAGGTGGATGGGTGAGTGATAAAATTGGCACAAGTAAAGCCATTATTTTAATTGTCTCAGCCTTTGCCATTGTCTTATTCAGTATTCCTTATACAATTATTGCCCTTCCACTGTTTTTAGTGTTTACGGTTTTATGGGGTGCATTGAGCTGGGCACTGACACCGCCATTACAAAATTACTTAATTCAGGCGGATCCTCAATCATCGGATATTCAGCAAAGCCTAAATACAGCTGCTCTACAAATTGGTATTTCTATCGGATCAGCAGTTGGTGGCGCAATGTTTGCATGGACAGGATCTGTAATGCACCTCGCTAGCTTCGGTACGATTCTAGTTCTGTGTGCCTTAGGCTGCGCGATCTTTTCTATTAAAAGAGCACCTCTTAGACAGGAGCAGCACGTAGATTATCAATCAGCACACCATCATTCATAATCGAACAATCGCCATGAAAGGTATTGGGAAAGCCGTCCCAATACCTTTTTAAATTGGTTTGCATGAATCTATTTTCGTACACTTTCCAAAATTAATTTCTCTATGGTTTCTTAGCATACTCTAATTATCTATGGAATAGATTGTTGTAGTTAATGAATTTACAGATTTGAGTAGTTTGAGATTTTAAGAGCGAATATTATTTTTTAAGAATAGTAGGAGACTTTCAAATCTTGTAAATGGAAGGAGAATCCAATGACTGAATATCATCAACAATCATCTGCTGAAGTCATGAAGATATTGAACGTCACCACGCAAGGTTTGACTGATGATGACGTCCAAAAGAGGCAACAGGTCTATGGCTATAATGTATTAGAGGAAGGGAAAAAAACAAGTACGTTGGCTGTTTTTATGGGCCAATTCAAAGATTTATTGGTCATCATTTTACTTGTTGCTGCCTTCGTTTCCTTTCTACTAGGAGAAGTAGAAAGCACCATTGTAATCATGATTGTGGTTATTTTAAATGCCATTTTAGGTACAGTGCAGCATGTCAAGGCAGAGCAATCATTAGATAATCTGAAAGCATTGACCTCTCCCATTGCCAAGGTCATGCGCAATAATCGACTAGTAGAAATTCCTTCTGAAGAAATTGTGGTAGGGGACCTTCTGATGTTGGAGGCGGGAGATTATATTAATGCGGATGGAAGACTACTAGAAAGCCATAATTTACACATCAACGAAAGCTCTCTTACAGGTGAATCGATAGCTGTGGCAAAAAGCACAGACCCTATTCGAAAAAACAATATCACCATTGCGGATAAAAAAAATATGGTGTACTCAGGAAGCTTTGTGACCAATGGACGTGGCATCGTGATGGTTACGGCAATTGGGATGCAGACGGAAATCGGAAAAATTGCGAATTTACTCGATACAGCCAAGGAAAAGAAAACACCATTACAAATTAGTCTCGATCAATTCGGTGAAAAGTTAGCCTTAGGGATTACGCTGATTTGTTTAGCAATCTTTACGATTGACCTTATCCGAGGACGAGCCTTAGTAGAGTCCTTTATGTTTGCCGTATCTCTTGCCGTTGCGGCTATCCCAGAGGCTTTGAGTTCCATCGTGACGATCGTATTAGCTTTTGGCACCCAAAAGATGGCGAAGGAAAATGCGATTATTCGCAAGCTTTATGCTGTGGAAAGCTTGGGGAGTGTATCGGTCATTTGCTCTGATAAAACAGGTACTTTAACAGAAAATAAAATGGTGGTACAGGAAGTTTTTGTAGATCAGAAGAAGATTCCCCATGATTGGCTTAATCCAACGAACCCAGTGGAAAAAGAGTTAATGGTAAAAGCGCTTTTATGTAGTGATGCTGTCGAGCGCGAGCAGAAAGAAATTGGTGATCCTACAGAAATTGCGCTTGTGAAATTGGGGAAACAATATGGTTTAGATGAATTGAAGATACGTGAGCAATATCCAAGACTGGCTGAAATTCCATTTGATTCGGCGAGGAAGCTCATGAGCACTGTCAATCAGATGGACAAGCAGCCCATCATGATTACCAAAGGGGCTCTGGATGTACTCTTACCAAAAGTGACACGAATCAAAACATCAACAGGTATTTTTGAGATAACCCCGCAGCATCGCCAGAAAATCGAGGCGGTGAATCGTGATTTTTCTATGAATGGTTTAAGGGTGTTAGCCATTGCTTATAAGGAGGTATTGCCTCTACAAAAAGTCGATCCACGAGCGGAACGAGATTTAATCTTTGTCGGCTTAGTAGCGATGATGGACCCTCCGAGAAAAGAGTCGAAAGAGGCTGTGGAAAGCTGTATAAAGGCAGGTATTAAACCCGTCATGATTACAGGAGACCATAAAATTACAGCAACCGCGATTGCCGAACAAATTGGTATTTTGCAAAATCCAGCTGAAGCTATAGAGGGACATGCACTCGAAGGCTTAACTGATCAAGAGCTGCAAGAGAAAGTACAGGATTATTCTGTTTATGCCCGTGTTACACCAGCCCAAAAAATTCGAATTGTTAAAGCATGGCAGGATAAAGGACATGTGGTGGCCATGACAGGAGACGGTGTCAATGATGGACCTGCTTTGAAGCAAGCAGATATTGGGGTGGCTATGGGCGTAACAGGCACAGAGGTTGCAAAAGATGCCTCATCCATGATTTTAACGGATGACAATTTTTCAACAATTGTTAAAGCAATCGCCAATGGCCGTAGCATCTATACAAATATTAAAAATGCCATTCTGTTCTTATTATCTGGAAATGCAGGCGCTATTTTTGTCGTGTTATATGCAACGGTTCTGGGCTTACCTGTTCCTTTTGCACCTGTCCATCTTCTATTCATCAACTTATTAACAGATAGTCTGCCTGCTATTGCCATCGGTTTAGAGCCAAATAATAAGAAAACAATGAAGGACAAGCCTAGAAACATTCATACTCCTTTATTAAATAAAAAATTTACCACACAAGTTGTGCTTGAAGGGATATTAATCGCCATCTCCACCATTATTGCGTTTCAAATCGGTTTATCCACAGGCGATACGTTAACAGCAAGCACGATGGCCTTTACAACACTATGCCTGTCAAGGTTAGTGCATGGCTTTAATTCTCGATCCAAACAATCCATCTTTGCGATTGGTGTATTTTCGAATAAATATACGTGGTTCGCCTTTATCATTGGTGTGCTAAGTTTACACATGGTCTTATTTATGCCGATGCTTACAACGGTCTTTGAGGTAGCTCCATTAACACCTGCTCAGCTAGGCTTTATTTATAGCCTATCGGTGTTACCATTCCTAGTCAATCAATGGTATAAGCTACTGTTCGTGAGAAATCGATAAAGATTAAAAAAAGAAGCTTCCGTTAGTTATTAAAACGGAGGCTTCTTTTTAGTGTGTAGAGGCTAATAACCAGCCTTTACTCTTACTTAGGTCAATCAATCTCGCTCCAAGTAGCGCATAACGCATATGGAGTTCACTATATTTGGTTAGATGTGTTTTCTTTACTGCCAGCTCTAAAGCTTGGCTTACGGCAATCAAAGAAGAGGCAATATTCATCGATAAAATAGCACTTATTTCGCCATCATTAATGAAAGATTTCCCACGAATATCCGTTATTTTCATTTTACTGTATTCTATCGATGCTGTTGGTGCCAGCACACCGTTTTCCTTTAATAGCAGTGTTAGCTGTTTATTTTCCTCTTTTAAACATTGAATAAATTCCAATGTAAGGATTTTTAAGTTTTTATCACGCGTATGCTTAAAAAAAGCATGACTGGAAGCAATATAGCCTTGATTGATCCCAAGCTGTGACCAAAGCTTGAAAACCTCCTTAAATCGTAGCGATGCTAGATTATCATTTATCATTGTCATCCTGACACTTCCTAACTCTTAGGTTGATTTAAGATTAGGATGTAGCAGTAAATGACATTCTATTCATCTTTTACAATAAAAAATGTATAAGAGGTCGCTAATAGTAGGTGCCATAAGGGTACATAGGAGGGTAACGATAGGGATAAGGGTATGGACATGGTTTCATATATTGCTGTGGCATGGTTGGTTTATAAGGGGCTTGATCGGTTGCTGATTGGACACGATTGCAGCCTTTTGGTGGTCCGATATAAGTCGTAGGAACAATCGGTGCAATCGTTTTCTTCCATTGTTCTTCATCTAAACAATACGTATGGGCCATAATATTGGCTGGTGTGAATTTTAAGATATCAGAGCCTAAAATGACCTCTGGCGTTGGCGCATCAAAAATAGCAAGTAGATGCGTGTCATCTTCTGTGGCTACTTCATAATGCCACCAGCCCTGTGGTACATTCGCAACCTGCCCAGGCTTGATAGGATAGTTTTGAATTTTCTTGGTAAAGGGATTCAATAGAGAAACCGTTGCTGCTCCTGCAATACAATAGACAAGCTCTGCAGCATTTTGATGATAATGTGGCTCGATGACATTGTCTTTACTTAAAAAAATATCAAGCAAAGATGTATTTTCTAATGTATTTAATTGTTCCACACCGAGAATATTAATGTAATTTCGGGAGTCTTTTTTAAAAAGCGTACTTTTATTGACATCAAAAGTGAACGCTGCAGAAGGGGAGCTATAATCGATATTTGAGCTGATACTTACATCCTTTCTCATATAAATTGAGCTATTCATCATCATAGATTATGTTTTAGGTGCTCCTAGACTTACACAAATGCCTAGCTACAGTCAGCCTCTGTCTGGATAAAAAATTAGCTAAAATTACCACTTCTATTTCAGAACATACGTGCGTATAATAAAAACACAAACGTTTGTTCTTAGTTATCAAAAACTCTGTTCAACATGAACGCAAACAGAGTCAGTAAAGGAGCATTCAACATGAAAGAACAGTTGATAAAAGCCATGCATCGTCACCAAATCGTTCACATGATGTATATAGCGAAATCAGGTGCCATTACGAAAAGGCGCGTGAAAATCATCCACATTAAAGGTGATTCCTTTACCGCCTTTTGTTTTACAAGGCTAGCGAAGCGTACGTTTCATATTAACAATGTTCTAGCACTTCTGCCCATTCTCCAACGGGAGTCTGAGGTGATATGAATTACAACGACTTCCCACAGAAAGATATTTTTTGTATTGATATGAAGTGTTTTTATGCAAGCTGTATTGCCATGCTAGAAGGGCTAGATGTGCTGACAGATCCAATTGCTATCATCGGTAATTTTGAACAACCTGGCAGTATTGTGCTGGCTGCATCACCAGTGATGAAAGAAAAATTTAACATTAAAACAGGGAATCGACGTTATGAAATTCCCAAACATCCAGATATTAAGTTGTTTGAACCAAAAATGTCCTTTTTTCTAGAGATGTCCATGGCCATTACGCGTCTGATTGCACAATATGTCCCTCCAGAGGCGATCCATGTTTATAGTGTGGATGAAAGCTTTATAGATCTAACAGGCACGGAGCAACTTTGGGGTTCGCCTGAGCAGGTAGCCAAATTGATTCAGGAAGACATCTATGAAAAGTTTCGCATTCCGTCCGCCATTGGCATGGGACCAAACATGTTGATGGCTAAATTAGCATTAGATTTAGAGGCAAAAAAAACAGGCTTTGCCAAATGGACCTATGCCGATGTCCCAACAAAGCTTTGGCCAGTGCGTCCTTTATCTGATATGTGGGGGATTGGGAAACAGATGGCAGCCAATTTAAATGCGATGGGCATTCAAACAGTCGGTGGATTAGCCCATGCCGATTTAGCCGAATTAGAAAAGGGCTTTGGTATTATGGGTAATCAATACTATTACCATGCATGGGGCATTGATCTCTCCACATTAGGTGAGCCATTGGTGAACAATGCGGCATTAAGCTTTGGGAAGGGCCAAATGCTCATGAAGGATTATCACACACGAAAGGATATTGCGGTTGTACTCCTAGAAATGTGTGAGGATGTGATGCGACGTACACGAGAAGCAGGCTATGTCGGGCGGACTATTAGCTTGGGGCTCTCTTACAGTCGCAATGCGATGACGAAGGGGTTCCATCGCTCAAGAACCATCGAAAATCCAACCAATGAGACCCTTGTTATGTATCAGACTTGTCTGGACTTACTAGATGAGCATTTTGCGGGTGAGCCAGCGCGTCAATTATCTGTTAGACTGACAAACTTAGAGCCAGAGCGTAGCATTCAGCTTGATTTATTTGATGAGCGTAAGGACCAGCGACAGGTTATTGGTCATGTCATGGATGCGATTCGTAGAAAATATGGAGTGGTGGCCTTATTACGCGCAGCCTCCTATACCAGCGCTGGTACAGCTATTTCACGGAATCGCTTAGTGGGCGGGCATTTAGCATAAGGAGTGGAAAAATGATAAGAGATAGAGGAACGATGAAATGGACAGCGATGATGCTACCGGAGCATTTAATGCTTTTGAAGGCATGGAAACAAGAGGTGTTGACAGAGTTGCCTCGGGAACATGCTGAATGGGAGCTTGAAGAATTACAGCAAATAATCATACAAGCATTCACACAGCATAACTATATTATGTTAACTATATGGGAACATGGTAACTATGTGCAATGGGGAGGTACCATTCAAGCGATGAACGAGGACCGGCTGCTACTAGAAACCATTACCACAACGAAGCCCATCCCGTTAAGATACATTTATGCTGCTCGTATAGAAGATGATGGATGTGATTAATGGAGAGCAACGACGATTATTACATCAATATTTGCTGCTTGATTTAGCTGTGAAATCCTTGCAGCACGACCTAACAGTGGCGGAGCATTTTAAGATGAAGCGTGTATTTTTACCTGCTATGGATGCTTTATTAAAGCAGCTACACAAAGATTATTTTCAATTAAAACGTCAGCTCGCCCAGCAAAAAATACGATTAGTTGGCTGGCATCGAATTGATGATTATTTTAGTGATGTGCAGGTGGCTACCGCAGGCAATGATGAGGTACTACGCTATGCCAATCAAGCGTTAAAAACCCAAGTCGAAGAGCTAATGAATAAACATTTACACAATGCCTAGGCTTACGTCTACGACGAAAAAGCCAAAAGCTGATGACAGGAGTGGTCAGCTTTTGGCGGCTTTATTTCTTGATAGGTTTCACATCAATTTGCTCAACAAGAAACTCATTGTTAGTACGATTAAATTGATAGGTAATACGAACATCGGCTACATAAATTGGTGAGATGCCAATCGATCCAGGGATGTTTAACATTATTTTTTGATTTTCTACTGTATAAATGACCACACCACCGAAAGCAAGTTGCGCTTGCTTGATATCTGGTGCTGGATCAAAGTCATAATCAAATGTAGATTCTTTTCCCTGTGCTTTCATCGTAATCGCTAATGTGCCATCATCTTTTTTCGTAATCGTTGATTCAATAGTATGTGCAACGATGTCTTCATAATGTTGGACATTCATCTCCGATAAATCCTCTCCATTTACCACATGAATCTCATAGTGATTAAGGCCTGCCCCTCGTCCAGTTTGGATAATAATAGCAGCCTCTTCCTTATGATCATTTGTCAGATCTGTATAGAATAACTGAGGTTTAGTTCCTGTATCAGGGATTGTCCAGTCAAAATTTTTCCGCTTACCATCAATATCTAAAGTTACCTCTGTAATTTCATTTTGTGCTTCATTTCGTGCAAATAATTTCACCTTCTCATCATCGGAAACGGCGATCAATGGAGCCTCATGCTGTATCTCCAGCTGTGATGAGACCTGTTCAGCAGGGGTGTTTACTGTCTCGTTTGGAACAGTAACACTACATCCAGCTAGTAGAGAAATTCCTAATAACCATAGCCACATCTCTTTTTTCAATGTCTAGAGCCACCTTTTCTATAGCTAATTGACTTTATTATACTGTACAAACATGCCTCATAGCAGTTGAATTCGTGAAGGAAAAGCTTATATGCCAGGGAGTGGAGGTGTAACAATGAAATTCTTAGAGATGGTAGGGGAAAATAGAATTCCATTGTTTGTAAGGTACGTCTCGCATTTTGAAAAGCAAATGAGTGACGATTTCTTTACAATGGCAAATTCATAACGATTTGCTCACCAATAGGTCCCATTCTTCTTTCTCCATGATCCATAAAGCCCACTTTGACATATAAATTCTGTGCAGCTATATTTTTATGATTGACGACTAACACTACTTCATTACATTCTTTAAACTCCTGCTTCACAAAATCAGCAAGTGCAGACATAGCCTTTTTAGCATAGCCCCTACCTTGCTGCTGATGATCGATGGACAGGGCAGTTAGTAACATTGCCTGAGGATTACTAGAATATTGTTGGACTCTGTCCGTTGCATGAAGCACAAAAAAGCCGACAGGTACGCCACCACTTAAAATCACAATTGGATACTGTCCGACCTTCTCGATTGAAATCTCTTGAGGAAGTGCCGTAAATTGGTGTTGTTCTTCAGGTAATTCAAAACGATTTAACTGCTCTACATAGCTTTCAGAGAAATGTACTAACTCAATATTCGTTGTTTCTTGCATAAAAAAGCCCCCTTTTCTAATAGTTTAACCAGAGAACAAATGTTCGTCAAGGAGGCTTGTATTAAAATAATGTGGGGGTAGGTCATTTTAACTTAAAAGGGTACCAAAAAGTAAAATAAAAGAAATACTAATCATCACAATAAGTGTAATGACCATTGTTAAAATTCCTCGAAGCAAGGTCGTTAAATTTTTAACATTTTTCATACCGACCAGGCTTAGGTAGAAACAGGCAATAGACAAGAGTAGTGTCAACAGTAATGGATGGAAATGAAGATAGGTGTCAAAGAAGTCTTTCATTGAACCTGATAGAAAAAATAAAAGAATACAGCCCAAAGATAAGATAAATGACCAGAGATTTAAATTAATTCCCATTGTTTTCCTCCTTCCTATAAAAACGAATTTGTTGTAGGAATGTTCCGATGATTCCGCTTGATAGGGAAAAGGAGAAACTAAATGTGTGTTGCTAGAACAGGGTCACTCGGACGAAAGTGACCCCAAGTACCAAAAGGAGTGTAAAGTAAAGTTACAAGAACTTTACACTACTATTATTATGTGAAGCTAGCGGTTTAAGATAGTTATCTATCTAAATTACTAACTTTTAATTGTGAGTAAAAATGAATGAGCTAGAATAAAACGAAAAGGGAGGAGATTTGAATAGCTGTGGTAGCGATTCATGCTAAAAAGGCTTTAGCTTCTGTAATGGAACAGAGGCTAAAGCCTGAGACGATCAATTAACACATGAAGCTAGCACCAACGATAATAAGAAGGATGAATAGTACAACAATAAGCACGAATGTAGAGCTATTGCCGCTTCCATTGTCCCCGCCACAGTAACTATTGAAATTACAGTAACTCATGAAACACACCTCCTTTCTTTCTTTCTTTTAAAGTATGTATTGGACAAAAGGGGGGTGTTAGCGAGTAGAGAAAAAATGAGTTGTCCCTTCATTCGGGAATAAAGAGGTGAAAGCTTTACTTTATTATTATGATGGAATAGTAGCTTGAGTTAGTTGTTAGCCTGTATAGCATCAAGAATAATGAAACAAATTCTACTAATTGTATTGGTATTCAACACGATGTAAAAAAACATCCGTTCTAGGATGTTTTTTTAGTATAACGGCTGCTGCGTGTGACAAGGGGGGAAGCCGTTCACATCATGAATCATATGAAGGTCGTATTGCTTTAAGGCAAATTGACTTTGATACAAATATTCAAGAACAAGCAGTTTTCCTCCCGATACGCCACAGAGGACACCAGAAGTTCCTTGACCATTTGTAAAAGAAACACCAACAGGCTGACCGATTAAATACGGAATTTTATGTTGCCAAGGCACAATAGCCACTCCTTTCACTATAATATATGAAAGGCGTGGCTAGAGGTTCTTACCTTCACAAAATCGTACACTCTGTTTGTGGAGATGCTAACTAAATACTGACAAATCAATCATTCTTTCATTACTATTTTTATGGTAATATAAGTTATATATGGGGTTATAAAGAATTTTTAGTTACTAACGATCGGGAGGAGAATGGATGAAATTTAAAAAGGGAATCACCTTTATTCTAGGTCTCTTACTACTTATGCTTGCTGCCTGTACACCAACAGAAAAAAGTGAGAGCCAACTTCATGAGAAAAAGCAAATAACAGATGATGAAGAGATGGTGCTCTCATTTGAGCACCCTCAAACCAAACAAAAATACAAAATCATTCATGCCAATCAACTGTTTTATCCGTATATGGAAAAGCTCAAAGAGAATCCGAATCTTTCAAGCTCGGAAACTCTGGATTTGTACAATAAGGAAGTTATTCAACCGATCTACCAGGATTGTTTTGAAAATGGGGAATATTATCATATGGCAGAAACCCTGCTTACTACGGTTCCTACAGGGTTAACAGAAATTCAAGTGGTGAGTGAAAAAATGGAGACGCATAAAGCAGAAATCAATCAACTCATTCAAGAATCGTTATTGAAATCCGCAGACCTCTTACCCTCTCAAAGCGATGTAGCCGTTTGTGTATTCCCTTCCGCAACCAATAATAGGATACCATTCGCAGTTGGGGCGGGCAAAATTATCATTCCGTATTCTCTAGGTGGTTCAGATGAATATTTAAAGGGAACCATTGCCCATGAATACCATCACAGCGTTTGGGCGGAGAAGCATACGAATAAAGTTAACACGTTTTCGATTTTGGATAATATAGTCTTCGAAGGAAAAGCCGTCATGTTCCAAAAGTCCGTATTTCCTGACATCAACCTGATTTCGGTGGACTTGACCTACAATAAGGAATTATGGTCTCAAATTGAACCAGATTTAAACAAGTCTAACTTAAAACGTTCCTTAGAGATTGTCCATGGTGGCAAAGAATTACCGTATAATTATGGTTACAGTGAAGGCTATAAGATGGTTAAATCCTATCTTGACTTGCATCCTGATCAAACACCAGAGGATTGGACAGCCTTAAGTGCACAAGAAATTTTCGAAGAAGGAAAATACTTGGAACACTATCAATAACTATTTTGATGACATTTATTTGTGAGAGTTCAAAATTAAAGACTACGGTATTAAATCGCAGTGGCTTATGTAATGCCGCACAGTCCTATTAGCCTGATGGAATGAGGAGAATCTTCCCAAGAACAATGCAACGGCTTATTAATGAATTAAATCTTGGGGAAATCTCCAACTAACAGAGTATGTAAAAAGGGATAGCATTGTACAAAAACATCTTGGGGGCGATGTTAAAGGTGCTATCCCGACATTAATGTATGTGAAAGAACTTAAGAACATTACCACTGTAAGTAAATTGAAAAGTAATTGAAATAAGGGTGTAAAGCTTTTATTATAGGTATAATCCTAGGCATCATGGATAAAAAAGGTGGATTTTCCTTGTCTGCTATGGATGAATTTATATTTTCATTTAATAGAAAACTTTTAGTACATATTTTAAATATAATGTCGATTATGAATTGGTTGATTCGCCACCATCTACATGCAAGACTTGCCCTGTAACATGCCTCGAATCATCTGATGCTAAATAGACAAAAGTAGGGGCGACTTCAAAGGGCTGAGCCATTCGGTTAAATAAATTAGTTCCATGTAAGGCGTTTTCATCAGAGGAAAAGCTAGAAGGAATAAGTGGTGTCCAAATACGGCCAGGGGCTATCGCGTTGACACGAATCTGTTTTTTGGCAACGCTTTTAGCTAGGGAACGAGTCCAGCCTACGATAGCCGCCTTTGTAGCAGAATAATCGATGAGTAAAGGTTCTCCAGCATAAGCCACAACGGAGGCAGTGCCAATAATGGAGCTTCCTGCTCGTAAATAAGGGAGAGCGGCTTTTGTCGTATAGAAGTGAGCATATACATTTAATTTAAAGGTTTCATCAAACTGTTCATCCGTGATGTCTGTCAGCTCATTTTGCTGAAATTGAATCCCAACATGGTTACATAAAATATCCAATTGACCAAAAGTGTTCATCGTTTCGGAAACAATGTCTACACATTGTTTTTTAAAGCGAAGATCTCCAGGAAGCAGCAGACATTTTTGTCCTAATTCTTCAACTCTTTTTTTCGTTCTTAGCGCATCTTCATGCTCATCTAAATAAGCAATGGCCACATCGGCCTCTTCTTTCGCAAAGGCAATGGCAGCAGCTGCACCCATCCCGCTATCACCCCCAGTAATAAGCGCCACTTTTCCCTTTAATTTACCACTCCCTTTATAATGAGGATTTTCTATGATGGGCTTAGGAACCATTAAGCTTTCCAATCCCGGTTGGCGTAATTGTCTTTGTTCAGGTTGAGTAAGTGGCACTTCTTTATATTGCGTAATCTTCCCATAGACAGGATATTGCGGGTATGGATCTTCCTTTTTATTGTCCTCAAACCACTTTTGATAAAAGTGGATTTGTGCTAATAATTCACGATAGTCCTTGTCATTCGGATTAGTAATAACCAATCCCTCCTTTTCCACATATACTATGAAAGCTTAGCTTTTTGTGTTAAACATCCAAACAAGCCGTGAAGGAAACAGGAGGACTGAAAATGGAGGTTGAATTTTTCCCAGAAGTTACGCGATTATTAGAAAATGAAGCGTCTACACTTGAGATCCATTATTTGAATGACACCTGGTTAACACCAACCATTGGCGTAAGACCACCTTATTATAGCTACCCAATCTACGAGTCATATTATCCGATTTGGGACAATGAATAAACTGTAAACGAAGAAGCCATCTGATGCTGAAAAAACAACACCAGATGGCCTCTTTATTTATAAGAATATTAATAATTTTTAATCTCTTCGAAAGTCCCGAACGTTGCATCCCGTAGATTAATTGTACCATATATATTTTTCTTCCCATCAATCACTAGCACCTTTGGATGCATGTATTGTCTGGGAATACTTGATTTTTGTCCGTCCGTTTTGTGGAATGCTAAAATTTGTTGCAATGTCACATCATCGGTATACGTAAATCCACCGAAATCATCATTATAGGTATGAAAAGGTACCGGCCGAATGATAGGTAAATAATAAAATGTACGATCTTTTAGTACTTTTCCTTCAAATAGAATATCTCCATTATTTGTTACTGTGTAACGCTTATCACCGATATGATTCATGGCATCTGTATCAGATACCATCACACCTTGATAGTCGAAATAATATCGGTAATGCACCGTCTTGGGTGTTCTTATAATTTCTTCATTTTTAATAGATAATACAGTTCCATTGATTGTATGCTCTATTATGCCAGAATCACTGTTTATGAAATACATAGATATACCTTGTTTATCTAAATATCCTGCTTCTGATCCATATTCTTTTCCTGTATCTAATAATTTGTAATGCGCATCTGTAAAACTATGCATTAAGAAAAGGTTCATATTGATATATCCATGTTGACCTGGAATGTATTTTTTTACAATGGAGAAAGCATTTGATTGCATAAATTGATTTCTTAGCTGTAATCGTGATTCGTGAGGGCGACCAAAAAGGCTAGTCCCTTCAATTAGCACTTCTTCGTCGATGGCAAAGTTACCATCATAGCGTGCATAAATATGAAGAAGAGAATTAGAAAAGGACACATGTAAATGGGATTTATTGATCGTTGTTACATTTGAAATTTTTTGAAATCCTAGCTCTTCAGCTGTTTTTTCAAAATGAATAACATGGTGATTGCGCTCAATTAATTTGATTGTTCTTGATAAAAAAGAAGCAAACTGCACACGTGTCACACTGTTTTTGGGATTGAAAGTATCTACATTGGAAATGCCTAAAGCATTAAGGGCCTCTATATAGGGTCTAGCTTCTTTATTTGCTTTCTGTATATCCACTACATCACTTTGCAAATCATAGGCATAGTCAATCAATGAATAGTTTCGGGCTAATACCATAAGTCGGTTTAACGTTAGTGCCATTTGTTCTCGTGTCATGTGATTATATGGATTTAGGCGTCCATTTTCTCCTTTGAAGATGCCATTATCGTAAAGTAAAGTTGAATACTTTAGCAATTCACGATCCTTCACACGAAGGGGCATATCCATAAAACGATCCATTTCCTCCCAATTTTTATCAACCTTCGCTATGCCGTTCTGTTCGATATATCGTCCCATCATTACGACAACTTGACCACGAGTAATCGTCGTGTTTGGGGAAAAAGTTGTCGGTGTTGTTCCCTTAATAATATTTCTTTTTGTTAGATCCTGTACTTCTTGTTGCATTTGATTCGGCAGTTTTTTTATATCATCAAAGCCACTTGCAGAGACAGAAATGTGATTCATTAAAAAAACGAAACAGAATAAAACGAACATTATTGTATAAATAAGCTTTCTTTTCATCTTTCACCTGCTTTAACCAATATCCACAAAATGATAGCATGTTTAAACAGATAAATTCTATTGGTAATAAATAACAAATATAAAGTGACCCAGAGCTAACTAGATTTATAAATGCTACTGGTATTAAAGAAATAATTATTGTTGGTTTATTTGCAGAAGGCTGTGTGACTGCAACTACTTTAGGTTCTCTTCACAATAATTTGCAGTGGCAAGTTCAAGTGATAAAAAGAGATTAATAGCATTAAATAAGTTAAGATCAAATAAGGTGAAAGTTATTCATTCTTTTCAGTTAGTAGCGATAATTTTGAAAGGCAGAAATTCCTTTCACTTAAGGATATATTGATCGGCAACAAGCTACAGATTTCATTACATTTTGTCATGAGAAAGGATGGTAATATGAGTAGGAATTTTATTATCTTTGGAGCTAGCCAAGGATTGGGAGATGCATTTGTTAAGGGGTTACCTGTCAAAGGAGATACAGTATGGATGGTAGCACGAACGAGACCCAATAGTTTAGAACTAAATGATGGAGTAAATCGTCACTGGCTATCCATTGATCTGTCTAGTCAACAACAAATTTCCACTTTAAAAGAAGTGTTACAAGGCATTCCGCTCGATGTATTAATTTATAATGTGGGTGTATGGGAAAAGCATGGTTTTGAAGATGATTATACATTTGATAAGGATGAAGTAGAGGATATTTCGAAATTAATCAATATCAATCTAACTTCTACTATTACATATATTCAGGCACTTTTACCCAACTTAAGACAAGCGGAGCAGGGAAAGGTTATTTTAATTGGATCTACAGCAGGCTTAGATCACACAAACAATGCACAAGTTTCATTTGTCACATCTAAATTCGGCGTAAGGGGCATTACAAATGCACTGCGTGAACATTTAAGGAAAGATAAAATTTCTGTCACATGCATTAATCCTGGTGAACTGGCAGCAGAAGTACCCTATGAAGAAGGAGCGGAAAAAGCCATTCATTTATATGAAGGTACACGAATCCCCGTACAAGATATTGTCTCTCTTGTGCAATGTGTAATTAATCTATCAGCAGTCTCCTGTGTAAAAGAAATTAATGTCCCAGCCATAACGGATTTAAATGCATGATTACTCAGTGAACACTACTCAAGATTGAGTAGCGTCATAGTGTTGAAAAACAAAACCATCCATAGCATTTTTGTGAAAAGTGAAAATGGTTTCCATTGCAGGCTACTTGCTTTCCTGTGGGCGAGCGTAGAGCAGCTTCCTCTGTTTAGTGGCTTGCCTGTCTCGTTATCCCATGGTAGTCAAGTAGCCTTTCACCCCAACCCACAAAAATGTTTTTTTAGCAAAGGTTTTCATTCCTCTTTATGGAGGGGTGTTGTCACTCATCACTTCTCCACATTGAAAATAAAAATCCTATCCTCCTAAGAATACAGATATTGGACTATTTGATTGCTATGCAAGGATGAAAAAAGTAAAGACACTTTTGCAGAAGGGTTGATTGGAGTGGAGCCAGCGTCACTCCTAGGGTTTTTAGCGTCACAGATGAGACCCTGGAGCGAACGAAAGTGAGTGAAGCGGCTCATGGGACGCCCCCTGGAAAGGACGCTGGCGGAACGGAAATCAACCCCTTGCCTTTTTAATAAAAAGGAGAAATAGATTCCTTACCTTAGAAAAAATTTTCACGACCCCTTCACACATAACACTACAATTAAGCTCATATAAATAAAGGTAGTAAAAAAATCAACATCCTTTCATCGTCATAATCAAATTCTAAAAACACTTCCAGCCTATCAAATCTTAAGAAAATCTTCAGGTTCTACTAGGAAATATTTAAGATTCGCTGTGTATAATTATAAAAAAAGGAAATTCACGAAACCATTTGAAGATTTAAAACGTATTGGTAGTAGGAGAGAGAATATTGAAGTAGGTGAAGATATGGCACATACGATTTACATAGTATTAACCAAAACAGGGACGTTATTATCAAAAGCGATCGGCATGTATACAGGCAAGGAGATGAATCATGCATCCATAGCCTTTGATGAGGGGCTATTTGAGATGTATAGCTTTGGTCGAAGGCAATTGAACAATCCGTTAAGTGGGGGCTTTTTACGAGAGGATGCAGAAAGAGGGCTATTTGAGTGTGCGGATTGTGTTATTTATCGCTGTCGTATATCACATTATCAATATTTAGACATGATGAAAATTGTCCGTTATATGTACTGGAATCGAGATCGCTATAAATATAATTTTATCGGACTTTTTGGTGTGGTGATGCAAAAGGAAGTGAGACGTGAGCGTGCTTATTTTTGTTCCCAGTTTGTAGCGACGCTACTAAAGGTGGGAGGGCTAAAAATATATCAAAACCCAGCATTAATGACGCCTCATTGCCTAGCGCAATTACCGTATTTAGAGAAAGTATTTGCAGGGAAATTGGCAGATTATTTACAAACGGTTCGTGAGCCAGCTATGCTATATGGTTAAGATGCACTGCCTGACGTTTAAATAGTAAAATAGACACTCATGCGACAATCTTCTATTTTGTAAGAGGATTGTCTTTTTATCTTTCAGCGGAAAACACCCTTCTTTATCGGTGGTGCGATAAAGGTACAAATTGTACTTTTTGCTTCAATGGTGTCCCAATACTTTTCGAGCAAACTCGAAAAAAATGAACGCAATTACGCTAAGGCGTCATCAATATTAGTCATATTTACCCCATATAGAATGTCAATAAACCTAGTTGCTGGAAATTGTAAAATGAGTCCTATTCCTGTTAAAAGAGTCACCATAAAATTGCTATCATAAATAATAGATACGTACGTTCTATGAGTGAATATCAGCAAGGAGGATATGAAATGAGTGATGAAATAGCAGCAGTTGGCTGGGATGCGATTGATCAGGCATTAGCACAGGTATATGGTGAGCAGGAGCCAAAGCATTATGGAACTTTGATTCCCTATTCACTAGGAGGACAAGATCCTTTAGATGGAATTAGTGTTTATAAAAGCGAAACATCCATTCCGCATTGGCATTTTGTTACATATGGCTTCTCGGAACTATATGAAAAGGAATTTGAAAACAAGGACTATAGTGGATATGGATTTGAATTAACATTTCGACTAGTACGTCAACATGATGAGGAAGAGCCACCTGCTTGGGCATTGAATTTACTACAGAATATGGGCAGATATGTGTTTAATAGTGGTAATGTATTTAGAGCGGGAGATTATTTGGATGCAAATGGTCCGATTTGCCTCGATGCCGACACACAATTAACGGCACTAGCTTTTACACATGATCCAGAGCTTGCTGAAATCGATACACCAAATGGCAAGATGGAGTTTATCCAAATGGTCGGTATTTCAGAGGATGAGTTAGAAGCGATGCAGACATGGAATACACTTGGTGTACTACAGGCTGGCATGAAGCAAATACCAAGCTATACTACGGATTTAACAAGAACTTCTCTCCTGCAAAATCCTGAAGTTGCCGAGGCAGTTGTGCGAGGAATGGAGGAAGATGGCTCTAATACGGGGTTTCTTTTCGTAGATCAACTTGCTTGGGAAGTAGAAAAAAAGAGCTGGTTTAACAAACCGTCTAATGTTGTTCAACTTGGAGCAAAGCAAGCAGCTGTCATTAGTAAATTATTACGTGGACGTATTCTGAAAGATAAAGATCTTACCTTAGTCGGTCAACAAATAACGATAATATTTAAAGCAGGCCCTCAGGTAGGCTATTCAGAGAATGGTCAAGAGATTACGATCACATTGAACAAGGCAGCGGTAGGAGAATTAAGTCAGAGGCTGATACCGCAAGAAAGTCAATTCACTATTTCTTCTTTAGCTGGTGTAAGTTTTCAAATTTTGAAGACACATATTAAAAATCAAGAAGGAGCGGTTGTGAAAACAATCGGATAAGATGGATCTCTCGCTAAGGCTTTAGCGGGAGATTTTTCTCTAACAATAGAAAGGGAGGATGTACAGTGAAGCAGTGTGTAGAGCATTTTCTAGCGGCTGTGTGGGAGCAAATCACGGCTGTTTATCAACAAGAGAGTAAACGAATAACAGGGCTGAAAGAGCAAAGTAGGTTACAAGCAGGCATCCTTCAATATTTGAAAGTTGCCTGGAAAAAAGGAAAAAGTTCTAATGGCACAATCTTTATAGATGTTTATGAGCCATTTAGTTGGAGTGATAGCTCCTATAAGGTGGAAGCGGGTTCATACATACAAGAATTTACAGATGTCCAGCATATTGAAGAGCTTTTTAGTGCTTTATGTACTAAAACAGAGGAAGTATTTCAATCTGAGCAATACGGTCCCCGATTTTTTGATTACCGCTTTGAGGTTGTGCTGGAATTTGAACATGATAAAACGGTGCTTCATTATCAAAAGGAGCTGTTGAATAATCGTAAACTAGCGTCAACGAAAAAAGTGCTGGCAAGCTTTATAGAAACAAAGGTGATGGCAGAGCTACCAGTTAGGCCAAGTGACAATGATGAATTTTTCCTTGCGAAGCATTTGGTCAATCCACATTTTTTCCATCAAACAGCTGAGGAAGTCGAACCACTTATTCATCGGCTTCAAGAAAAGCATCGGGCGAATAAAGAACGTTTAGACAAATGGATTTATTATTATACAATGGCCTTTAAGCAGTGGGCAGAGGAGCATTTTTTAACGCACTATTTTGAACAAGCAGGCGATTATAGGAAAGAGTGGGTATTGAAAACAGAGGACTCGGTACAACAACTAGAGAAGGAAAAACTAGATTTCTTTCTTTATGTCGCGTTGAAGATTGGTCAAAAAGAGCCAGCCACTCGATTAGAATACTTGGAACTTGCGAAGCAGCTTGGCTCGCTGCAGGCAGCTAATTATTTGGAAAAAGGAAGCGGTCGTTTTGAAAGTATAAGAAAGCGGGATGTATTCGAAGGACAGGCAAATGATATTTTACAAACGATTGATATACGAGTGATGGTAGAAGAGGAAAACGCTTATCGTGAAGCCCTTTACTATATCATTCAACTGCTACAAGAAGGTTTTCCAAAGGGCTATAAGCTGACTTTAAAGAGTAAAGCGAAAAATTATCTTCCTATTAAAAAGTTAGCTAAATCAAAGCTTCATCAATTTTTCGCCAATTGCCTACAATATCCAAATCTTTTCCCTTTATTAGCGGACTATGCCCAGCTCGCTATGGAGGAATATGCTTGGTATCAGGATGTTGAGCCGAGTGAAAAATCAGCTATGCCCAGCACCTATGCGGTTTTTGGATTAGGACTTTATAGCAAGGATTATTTTCCACTTGTTCAACGATACATGTTACTCGTTGATACAGAGCATCAATCCGTACAAGATGCTTATGCGGAAGCCTTTCTTGAAGCACATGGCTTATCAGTAGAGATGATGCCTGTGTTTGTAGCTATTTTACTTGGTGCAAGTGAATCAGCTAAGCCAATAAAGAACATTGACATCATGGATTTAGATTTGCTCGTGGCACTCGGACAAGAACTTGAAAAGAAAGCAGATTATCAGCGTCCATTTGTTTTATATCGAATATTCGGTAGTTCCAAGAAGCTTGCTCAGCGACTAAAGCAAGAATCAGCACCAATAAGGGATGAACTTGAGAAATTACTGCAATGGATGGATTCCTGAAGGGGGTAGACGAATGGAATGGACGGAAGTGAGTAAATCCAAGGATTTAGAGGTCGTTCGTGAGGCCATGAGTAAATTAGATGTAAATGAGCGAGATGCACGTGGGAGAACACCATTAATGCTTTTTATAACAAATCGAATGCCACATGAAGGAATCAAGCTTCTTTTGGCACAGCATATAGACTTGGAGGCACGAGATAAGCTTGGTGATACAGCACTTAAAAAAGCGGTAAAGTTTAAGCAGAAAGAAGTGATTTCTTTACTACTTGCAAAGGGTGTAAATTTATCTGAGCCAGAGGGGATTACCGCTACAGCTTGGTTTGCGGCAAGGGAGCATGCAAGAATCGCTGATTTATTGGTAGATACACCAGGTGCAATCCGTCTAACTTTGAATGCAGAAGAACAACAGCAAGCTGATGCCATTTTATATGAGGATTCTCTCAATACAATGTGCCAGCGCATAAGCAAGGTATCCTCAGCTGTTATTTTACATGCCATTGTCAATAGCTATAACTGGGATGATGGCCCCGAGCCTATGCTCGCAGCATTAGCTAATCCAGTTTGTGCCCCTATTACCATGATAGACATGTTTGAGCTAATGGAAGGAGAATATTGGCTAGCACTAACAGAGGAAGAGATAGCGAGTTCCGATTGGAAGCGACCATGGAAAGAGATGGCACTAACCTTACAAGAAAAATTAAAGTGCTAGCTAGCGAGGAGAGAATAATGGACCAAAAAGCAAGGAAAATATTAATGCAAACCTATTGGCAATCTGGTGGATGGCGTTCAGGTGGTTATACCTATACAGAAGAAGATTTTCAATATGCTAAAAGTAAGGGCTTGATGTTTGATCGATTAACGATTTCCCATGATGAATGTGTACAAAGATTGCGACAGCTGCATGAGAAATTCTTAACAAAGGAGCTTGTGGTAAAGGCATTTTTGCATAGCTTATCGACGCGCAAAGTACATTTACGCAGTGCCTTATCGAGCTGGGCTCTTACGCATAATTTACCAATGCATACGTATGATGAACAACCTGTGGCATTGGTCTCCTATAGTGGCTGTGGCTACTGTAATGAGCGGAAAATCATGTCCAATGCTACGTATGTCAATGAAGATTTAAATGTGCTTAATTTTGAACGCATCAAGTGGGGAGGGGTTCGCCTCAATTGGCTCATCTATTGTTTACTAGACTTAGAATGCCTAGTGAAAGAACAAGAAGCATTGAATGTAAGTGAGGATGACGTAGCCATCTTAAAACAGATGGTAGCAGCAATAGAATCCTGTAACGACACAGATGCAGCTAGACAGCTTGAAAAGCGCTGGAAAGATGTTTTCAAGTCCAATCAACATGAACGAGATGTAGTCATGGAAATCTGGGGTTATGCGGGACTACTCGTATCAAAGGATGATTATCGCAAGGAGCGTGGACGTGGAACTGATTTTATGTCAATGGCGACTTGGAGAGGACAGGATGGCTATTCACAGGAAAAGATGAAGTTTTACTTTGCCTCCTACCTATAAAGCTAAGGATTATTGATATAGCAAAGGAATTTTAAGAGCGGCTACTATAATGAACAGCTGTCATGGTCATGCGTGCAGATTTTACTTTTACCAGAGCTTTACTAGAATAAATAAGAGAGGTGCAGTGAGATGGGGGCTTGGGGATACAAAGCATTGGAAAGTGATGAAGGTTTAGATGTAGTGGCGTTTTTGCGGGAGTTTATGGAACAGCATAAGGAATCCAATCAGCTAACATTATCGGATATTGTACAGGCTATGAAACAGCAAGGCTTTTTTGGTAAAACATTGGAGGATATAGATTTTTTCTACGATATAAGTGCCCTGGCTTTGGCAGAGCTTTATAGTCAATATCTGAATACGGGAACCATTCATGGTCAAGAAAGTAAGGATGAACAAATACAATGGGTAGTAGATGAAAGCTCTTTGACATTTATATTGCGGTATTTACAGGACATTAGAGATGAAGTACCTGATCAACATGGTAGTAGAGAGATTGTAGAATTATGGCAAGAGTCCAAGAGTTGGCCAGAATGGCAGACCAACTTAGCCTATCTTATTCAGACGGTGGAACAAGCGATTAACCGTTTGCCACAATAAAAATAGATGGAGTGATTGGAAATGACCTATGATTTTTGGATGATGGCTTCCATCATGGAGTTGGTTGAATATCCAGATGAGACAAGCGATGACTATATAGCACATCCAACTTTACAGACGATCATGGATGTGCTTGAAATCCAAGTACCGATAGCAGAGATTTACGAACGTTATTTTGGTCATCCATTCATACAGGACATGTTTTAGTATTTGCGAATAAGCAGCAACCACATGTCTGTGTGGTACTTGATACTTATCGAGATCCGCTCGATCAGCTGGATTTAATTCAATTTGGCTGGAGAGTGAACACAAAAGATGTTCACCTAGTAAGACAGCTGACACGAAAACTATTTGATAATTGTGATGAGGGGATTCGCTATGAGGAAGGTCAATCCATTCTCTATCAGGTATTACAAGAACAACGCTATCCTCGAAAACTTTACTATGAGACATTATATGAACAACAGCTGAAGAAATTTTGGGTATGATAGCATCAAAAAGGATTCGTAACACTTTCTATAAAAAGTGTACGAATCCATTTCCTAGAACCTATACAAAGAAAAAGCTGAATAGAGATAGCGCAATCGAAATGATTACAATAGGTCCAATCATTTTCATATGTCGTTTTCGTGCCATTACAACAATCGCTACATATTCACGAATCATCGCATTTGGCCAATAATAAAAGGCTGTCTTAGAGCCAATGCCCTGACTATCTAAGCCCGCAAGTCTTGCATAAATACCCGCACGAAAAAGATGGAAATTATTCGTGGTGAAAATACTGTTATAGGCCTCACCCTGTTTCCGATCATCCATGAGCTGCTTAGAAAATAACATATTTTGATAGGTATTCACAGAGCGGTTCTCCTGGAGTGTATGCTCAATGGGAATGCCTTTTTCTATTGCATATCGTTGCATCGCTTCAGCTTCGGGTAGATTTTCACCAGGACCTTGTCCACCAGAGAAAATAATGGTAGGTGGAGTAGTCACTGCTGCTTGCTTATGATAGAAGTCAATTGCCTTTTGAATTCTACTAGCTAAAAGTGGAGGCACCTTATCATTAATTAATCCACTGCCTAGTACAATAATAAAATCTTGATTCAATCGAGGGCGATTGAATTGGTAGAGAAAATAAGCAGATAAAAAATTGGATAAATGGATAAAAAAATAAAACGTAATGAGTGAAATTCCACCAAAAATGGGCTGGAGGTGGACTGAAAACAAACTCGCTGGATTTATAATCGGTAATAGGATAAAAAGTAAAATGCCAATCGCCACAAGTAATGTTAAGGAATTGGCTAAACGTCTACCTTCTCGCTTCATTAATACTCTCGCATTTAAAAATAAACCAAACATTAAAGCAACAATACCAAAAGGAATTAAAATGAAAAGAGCAATCAGTGGAATAATGACAATAAGCCTTAAAAAGTAATAGTCAGATGCTAAAGATAGAATGACGCAGAATAGCAGAAATGAACAGACAAATAGATTAAATAATAGTCCGTTGATCATTTTTCTTGGGTCTTTAAAGTAAGAAATAAGAAAAACGATGAAAAGAATCAGTGGAATAATGCCAAAATACATACAAAATGCACCTCTAGTGATGGAAGTTGGTTAATGATATCTCTATATTATAAGTAATTATTGGATGAAATCAACCATCGATGAAAAAGTGGAGGGGGAGCATCTAGAAGCTCCCTCTATTTTTTGTGTGTACGATGATAGGTTTTATTGAGGTAATGAATATATTGGGTGCGGGTCAATCCACCCGTTTGGCGATTAAAGTCATCGTAGGAGATATCTTCTGGAAAACTAAATTCAGCGAGTGCCCGCTGACGATCTTCGCGGAAGTGTGGATGATCTAGCGACTCTGTTACAATTCCTTCCTCTTGCTTCAACCAATCACTGGCAACGCCTGCATAGACACCATGATTGGTAAAACGGCTAGCTGTTTGATAGGAGGTGGAAGGTGCAGGTTTACTAATTGTTCCTGTTCCCCAGGATAGACGATATCGAGGCTCTTTCCCATAGTTTAGTGTCACGCCATAGCCCATTGGAAAGACAATATCGGATTCTGTTAACATTTTATGGCCTATCTTTTCATAGCATCCTCGCATAAAATGGTCATCCATCACAATATGGGTTTGAGGGGCCAATGGAGCAGATATGATTTCCTCAAGAGAAGGCAGGCGCTCTGTCGTTGTCAACAAATAGGGCCGTACAAACAATGGCATTGTCATTACATTATGCCAAATACTATCTTCTCCAAAAAGATGATCCTTTTGCATTTGACGTAAATCGCCAATGACAAGCACATAGCCATCTACAAATAAATCGATTTCTACACGAAAAATATCACCTGGCACAGTCTTATAGCGTAGACTTTTCATCTTGGTTAGCTTTTCTAGCTTGTCTGAGTAATCAGCAGGAAGCTGGGAGGGAAATTGCTCTAACCAATTCAAGAGAGCCGACTTAGTCGTTAAATGCTCAAAGCCTGTTAATGGTAGCTGGTAATATGTTTTAGTGTTACGAGCTGTGATATAGCTAGATGGATGGTTTTCATTACCTAGACCAACAGAAAAAACAACGCCTGCAGCTTTCACAGCGGAGATATTGGTATAATTCAATTTCTTTTCTTTTCCACGCGCAGTTTGAGGGACAATGACTTCACGATTACGTGTTAAAATGTCGACATCCGCTTCTTGGTAGCTATGCTCATTCACGAAAATTCTTTTTTTAATGAGATCGCCTTCAAGGCAAATAAAATAATCCTCTCGAATCGGAATCGTTTCCCAATGTGCTTCTAAAGTATGTAGGCCGAAATAGGGGCGCAATGAATTCGTTAACCAACTAGTAAATGGTGTCAATCGAATTTCCTCCTAGCTATTGTTTTGTATTTTGGTCAAGTATACTGAATTTGGTGGGTGTCGAAAATAGCTTAGATGGAAAATAGTTACTTTTATGCAGTGATAATAATTGCTTTTGGAGCAGATGCCTACCTTTTTCTTCAGGCTATAGAACTGCTATAATGACAGACAGAGGTGATGAATATGCATATTGTGACGATTGAAGGCATACCCTATGCTTGGCTTGAACAATTACAAGAAATCCACGCTCACGTTTTTGATGGAGCAAATTTGCCACTCGAAAAGCTAGAAAAGAAAGAAGGCCTTCTTTGCATATTGGCAGTGGAAGGTGACACATTGATCGGCTTTAAACTAGGCTACCCACATCCAGATGATATTTTTTATAGTTGGTTGGGTGGCGTTCATGTAGCACATCGAGGTCAGGGAATTGCAAGTCAATTAATGAAACAACAGCATGAATATATCAAGACTTTAGGCTTTCACAAAGTTCGTACATATGGAAGAAATACATTCAAAGCCATGCTTATTACCAACCTCAAGCATGGTTTCGATATACGATCAACATTTATTGATGAAAAAGGCAGACATAAAATTATATTTGAAAAAACAATTGATTAAGGAGTTTTATACATGAAAGCATATTTAGCAAATGGGTTATTTTCGTTAGGCGATCGTTTTGTAAATGAACAATTGGCAGCAGCTATTCGCGAGGCAGCACCAGGCATCGCATTATATGTACCTCAGGAGAATGAGGCCATCAATGATAAATCTGCCTATGCAGATAGCTTAGCGATTGCCCAAGCAGATTTAGAGATGCTACAGGATAGCGATGTTCTGATAGCTGTATTAGATGGGGTGGAAATTGATTCAGGCGTTGCCGCAGAGATAGGTGCGTTTTCGATGCTGAATCGTCCCATTATTGGTGTGCTAACAGATGTTCGTCAGCAAGGGCGGGACAATATGCAAAAAATAGAGGCACTGATCCGAGATGGGCTAGAGAATCAGTTTGTTTATCGTAATTTATTTGTTGTGGGGTTAATTAAACGCAATGGCGTGATTACATCTTCTATTGAAGAGGCTGTGAAAGCCATACAAAAACTACAGAACGGGGAGGCATCATGATGCTATTAGCTACATCAGACATGGTGGCAGGAAAAGATATCATGGAAACATTAGGGCTAGTGAAAGGGAATTCTGTTCAATCTAGAAATATTGGTCGTGACATGATAGCAGGTCTTCGCAATATTGTCGGTGGAGAAATGAAGGAGTATGCGGAGATGCTTGTGCGCTCTCGTGAAATTGCCACAGAGGCAATGGTAGAGGAAGCCAAACAATTAGGTGCAGATGCAGTTGTAGGCGTTCGTTATGCTACTTCATCTGTCATGGATGGTACATCCGAAGTATTGGTATATGGAACAGCTGTAAAATTCAAATAAAAGAGTACAAGGACTTTCATTCAATGGAAGTCCTTTTTCAATGGTTAAAAAGTGACACATTCATCTAAAATGCTGTAAAATTTTAGTTAATTATGTCAAAAATACAGTCTATTGTGCTGCTTGAATGGTGATTTATGATAGGATGCGTATAGTACAAATTATACCAATAAAGTAGAAGTTTTATCTTGATTCAGTTTATAGATAATGAGATGAATGCACAAATGGAGTAGGTGTCAAAACACCAACTGAATCAAGATAAAAGCCCAAGCGGAGGTCACAGATTTTGAAGAGAAAGCTTTTTGAGCAACTCGCAAAAAATCTGGACGCAATCAGTAGAAGGGCTATTTATGGCCAATATACTGCAAGCTGGGCATGATAGAAGAAAGAGTGGGATATATGGTAGATTCACAACAAGGCAAAGGCTACCGCGTACTATCGATGTTTGATCGATTGATGGATGGCCAAGGAATCAACAAGAAGCAAGAAGCATTGACACATCAGGTTGGTGAAAAAACCATACAACGGGATATCGATGAAATTCGTACGTATCTGGAAAAGGCTAAGCTAGATTACCATTTACAATATGTACGTACAGAAAAAGTGTATAAATTAATGCATACAAAAAACAATCGTTTATCTAAAGAACAGGTACTAGTCATCGTTAAAATACTGATTGCCTCAAAAGCTCTCGTAAAATCGGATATCGGTGAGATCGTTAATCAACTTCTCTCACGTGTAGCAGACGATCAACTGTTATTAAATGAAAAAATTGTATATGAAGATATCCATCAAAACAAGTCATTATTGTCCTTGATATGGGGAATTTCAACAGCTATTCAAAAGAGAAAGGTCATTACAATTGATTATTTACAGGAGGGTGAAGCGATTCCAACTGCAAAAATTTTAAAGCCGCTCGCTGTTATCTTTTCAACACATTATTTTTATTTAATAGGAGATAATCAAGAAACCCCAACTGTTTACAGAATGGATCGTATTCAGCATTTTCGTGAAATGACTATCCATTTTGAATTTCCATCTGTACATCCATTACAAGTAGAGGGCACTAATGACCTTACTCATATCCGTCTTCTCTATAAAGGCCGTTCTCCTCAAATAGTCTACAGTCGTTTCCCAACAGCCCACCTAGTTTCACAAAACAATCATGAATATGTTTTTGAGGCAGAAGTGTTAGAATATGGCGTGAAAGAGTGGTTGTTAAGTCAAGGAGCCGATATGGAGGTATTAGAGCCAATTGAACTGAGAGAAGAGATCATTGAGACCTTACAAGCTATGCAGCAAAATTATCGTTACATATAAAAACCCGTGCGTACATGCACGGGTTTTTACGTTTACTGAAACAATTGTTTGATAAATGTCGTATCGATATCCTTAGTGAGCTTATAATCTTTCATGTAATTTTCCTCATATAAATACACGAATAAATGCTGGTCATCATCTAAACGCAAGCCAATTTCCCTGTTGTCATTAATTGAGAGTGTTAGCCAGTATGCTTCATGAGAATCAGAATTCGAAAACCACACCTTTTTTAAAGGTAGGTCCTTGAATGGCTGCATAATTTGATTGATTTCTGCTGCGTCAGTAATCGTTACTGTTTTTTCATCTGAGGAACGAATAATTTCAATCTCATGAATTTCCTCCATTTCGAGACGTTCTGTTACCTCTGTTGTAAAATCAGTGTCTCGTGTTAACAGCATTGTCGAGATATACAGAATAAGTAGTGGTAGTAAAATGCCTAGAAGTAGTTTGTATCTTTTTTTCATGCTTGTCTCCTTAAATTCTAAAAATTCACACATATGTATTCTTTTCCACGCTATAATTGAGCATATACTGAAATGATGAAGGAAGGCAATTAAATGACACATAATCATGAAGAAAAAGAACTATTTTACCCAAGTGGAATCATCATGTATCGAGGTGGCGTCAAGAAGAATGATTTCGGTCACGATATATATGACGGCAAAGGCTCGCTATTTGATCAAGAGGGAGAATTATTATTCGAGGGTGAATTCGTCAATCATATGAAGCAAGGCAATGGCATTATGTATTTGAAAGGACAACTCATTTATCAGGGTGAATTCATACAAAATAAAAAACAGGGTCATGGCATTTTATATAAGGATGGTCATATCCATTATGAAGGTCATTTTCGCAATGATTTAATGGATGGCTATGGTGTTTTATATTATGAAGAAGAAGTAATTCGCCCTTATCAAACACTACGAGCACAGTATCCACATTTAAATCAACCGCAGTATGAGGGTGACTTTGTCCATGGCATGAAAAAGGGAAAAGGCAAGCAATACTATCCAAATGGATTTTTACAATATGAGGGTGATTTTATTTGGCATCATATGCAAGGGGCTGGGAAGCTATATTACCCTACGGAATCACCAACAGCTGAGGAGCTTGCACGTGGTGTAACTAATCTCCACTATGAAGGTCATTTCTTTGAGGACCTAAAGCATGGTAAAGGCAAAGTATATTCTAGGGATGGAATTTTAGAAGCGGAAGGGCAATTTAAAGAGGATATGATGACAGGGCAAGGAACGCTCTATTATGCCAATGGGCAAGCTTCCTATATTGGTGACCTTGTTCAAGGCAAAAAACATGGACGAGGCGATTATTATAATGAAGAAGGCAAAATTATCTATAGTGGTGAATTTATTAACGATGAGCGGTTACGCATTACACCTGAAGTCGAGCAAGAGATTGCCAAGCTACAAAAACAATTAGATAGTCTTGTAGGTCTTCCGAATGCAAAGAAGGAATTACATAATTTAATAAACTTTATTAAAATTCAAAGTCTGCGTGTGGATCATGGTTTAACAAGCTTTCCTATTACGTATCATCTTGTCTTCTCGGGCAATCCAGGCACAGGTAAAACAACAGTGGCACGCATTATTGGCCAAATCTACAAGCATCTTGGCGTCCTTTCAAGTGGGCATTTTGTGGAAACAGATCGTGCAGGTTTAGTCGCTGGCTATGTTGGACAAACAGCGTTAAAGGTTCAGGAAGTCGTTAACAAAGCAAAGGGCGGGGTACTTTTTATTGATGAAGCCTATTCATTAATAAATGATAAACAGGATGCATTTGGGAAGGAAGCTATTGATAGTTTATTAAAGGCAATGGAGGATCTACGTGATGACTTGGTAATTATTGTTGCGGGCTATACAGAGCTAATAGAAGATTTTTTACAATCTAATCCAGGCTTTAAATCTCGCTTTAATCATTTTGTACAATTTGATAATTTTAGCACGGATGAACTCTATGATATTTTTGCGATGCTTTGTCAAACGAACGATTATCAATTTGGCGAAGCATTTGCCCAACATATGAAAACACAGCTACGTCATATGCCAATTGAAACTATCCCTAATTTCTCGAATGGTCGTTATATTCGAAACTTGTTTGAGAAACTAGTGACGATCCAATCAAACCGATTGATTCAACAGGCAACAATCTCGAGAGAAGAACTCATGACATTTGAGGAGCAGGATATTTTACAGGGCATTGCAGAAAAGTTGTTTGACAATACTTTTTAAGACAAGGAGTAAATTCATGAAAAAGCTATTAGTGTTTATTTTAGTGTGTGCATGTATTTTACCACGACTAGTAACAGTTCATGTTACAGTGAATAATCATATTAATGTACGCCATAAAAACGATAAAAGTTGATGAGTGATGTATGAAGTGGTAATATAAGACAAAACATACGCTAACGTATTTTTTGGAGGGCAATTATGCAAGTAACGAAAGAGGATTGGATTAGAGCGGGTCTAGAGCAATTAGCAGAAGCGGGGATTCATAAAGTACGTATTGAAGCACTTGCTCGATCATTAAACATTAGTAAAGGTAGCTTTTATCATTATTTTCGTGATCGTCAACAACTATTAGATGCCATGCTAGACTATTGGGAAAACCACGCAACAAAGGCCATTATTCAAAATATGGAGCAAGTTGATGCTACTCTAGAGCAGCTTTTACGGATAAGTTTTCACAAAAATAAAAAGATGGAGATAGGCATTTATGCTTGGGCCAAATATGATTCAGATGTCGCAAAGCGTATCGTTCAAATAGAGGAGCAGCGAATAGCCTGTGTGGCGACACTCTATCAAAAAAGTGGTATCAGCATAGACGAATCCACTGATCGTGCAAGATTAGCTTATTTAACCTATATAGGCTGGATGACACGATTTGAAGCCAATCCTCATTTCGATCTCGAAAAAATGATTAAGCTGTTAATACAGTAAGAAGGTCTCTCGGAGCTAAAATGGGCTTTGAGGGACTATATTTAACGCCAGAACATACGGTAGCGTATGCAAATGAAGAGGAGGTAGAACATGTTTATTTTATCAATTGTCGCAGTGGGACTATTAGGGCTCATTAGTATCCTACATATTTATTGGGCCTTTGGTGGTCGATGGGGTACAGAAGCTGTTATTCCTATGAAAGAAGGCAGCCAACAAGCCGTTTTTACGCCTAGAAAATGGGGAACGCTCTTTGTTGCAATGCTGTTGATGCTAGCAAGTGGTATCATCCTTGTTCAAGGAGGCTTCATGCCATTTTTTCAAGCCTCTATTTTTTCAAAAGTAGGAAGTATCGTTTGTGCGCTAGTATTTTTGCTACGAGCAATTGGTGATTTTAAGTATGTTGGTATTTTTAAAACGATTAAGCGCTCCACATTTGCTCAAAATGATTCAAAATGGTATAGTCCTTTATGCTTGTTTCTTAGCTTTGTTTATGTGCTGGTGTTAGTTTAACAGCAATTTTACTTTAATAAGGGGAGCAGAATGGGGGGTATAAAATGGAGCAAATGATCTACTTACTTCGCCATGGTGAGACAAATTATAATACACAAGGGAGATATCAAGGACAGCTTGATTCACCACTCACTGAGCGTGGTCGGGAGCAGGTTCAGCAAAATGCACGCATGCTGAAATCACTCATTGGCGATGCAGATGAATGGACCATCCTATCAAGTCCAATGGGAAGAGCCATGCAAAGCACAGCCATACTTTGTGAAACACTGGGCTATGACAGCAACAAGGTGAGGCAGGATCCACGTTTAACAGAGGTTGCTGTGGGACAATGGGCTGGATTAACCATGGCGGAAATACAGCAACAATGGCCTGCCTTGTTAACGAACACAGATGCCTTCAATTGGTATTTTCGTGCACCAGATGGGGAAACCTATGAAGCTGTTGTAAGCAGATTAACTGCTTTGCTTGAAACGATTCAACCACTTTCAAAAGTGATTATTGTCTCGCATGGCTTAACTGGTCGTATTTTACGCGGCGTCTATGCAAGTCTAAGCAAAGAAGAGACGCTCAAGTTAGAGGTTTCTCAAGATGTAATGTTCAAATTAACAAATAAAGAGATTACAAGAATTAGTTCAAATTTCGATGATGATTTTTACCTGTGAAAATATTTGAGCGCATCCCATTTTTCTCAAGGAATATTCAGAAATGCCGCCTCTTATAATGTGTAGGAGGCGTTTTTTATGAAAAAATGGATGTTAGTAGGCTGTATTTGTATCATGGTTTTCTTATTTTATTATACAAGCAAAACATATGAATTCACGCATCTAGAACTGCCATCATTACATAGTCAAAATGCTTTGTTACTCAATGAACAGGGCGATGTATTATACGAAAAAAATGCGGATGCTATTATTTATCCTGCATCTTTAACAAAGATCATGACAGCCATTGTTGCCATAGAGATGACAGATAATTTACAAACACAAACCATTGTAGAGCCTCAAACGATTGCGAACTATACGGCACAAAATGCTTCGATGGCAGGCTTTCAAGCAGGAGATTTTGTCACGATGGAGGATTTATTGTATGGTACACTCCTTGCCTCAGGTGCCGATGCAACAGGAACACTTGCAGATGCTGTCGCTGGCAGTGAGGACAAATTTGTCACGTTGATGAATAACAAGGCGCAAGAATTAGGCATGCATGAGACACATTTTGTTAATACCAGTGGCCTACATGATGAGGCACATGTATCCACCGTGCGGGATATCAGCAAGCTTCTGCGATATGCATTGGAAAATCCTACCTTTTATCAAATATTTACCTCAAAAAACTACACAACCTATGTTCCCAATCAATTAATCATCACAAACTCATTATTTACAAAATTACCGGGTCTAGACAGTCCGATAATAGGTGGAAAAACAGGCTATACCCCAGAAGCAGGACTGTGTCTGGCGACCATAATCGAGAAAGAAGGGAAATCTTTTTTATTCATTACAACCAATGCTCCTAGCTATATATGGAACCCACCCCCACATATTGAAGATGCCCTAACGGCCTTCGAAGCTTTATAGCAGGAAGAATAATGAAAAAACCTCAACTTTTTCATGGTTCCTAACGTCTTAATAGAAAGGGGGATTATATAGCTGAGGTTCGGTGGTGGATAACCAGCTTTTTATAGGAACCATCAAATACGGGGAGAGCTGCTTCTCAAAGAGGTGAGAGCCCGCTCCCAGTAAGGAGAAGGTTACTCACCTAAGTCCATAGGCCGTTTAGCAGCATGAGATAAAGGAGCTAACACAAAATCTACAAAATAAGCCACCATCATTTAATTATCATAACCTATGCATAGTTTCTCAGTAAAAAGGGAAGGAGGAATGTATAAGTATTTACTAAAATATGAATTTTAGCAGCATTCTAAAAGGGAATCTAGTTGATTATTACTATTTTATGGCAGGGTTGTTTACTCTATAATAAAAGTTAAATCTTAGCAATTTTTTAGCAAACAGACATGGAAGACATCTAAGGGCGGTGTAGATCAATGAAAAAATTTTTACCCTTTGCCATCGTTTTGACGTTTATGATGTGCATCTTGGCAGGGCAACTTTCAGTAAATGCTGAAGGATCAGTGGTGATTCACAAGGTATTCAAAGATACGGTTATTTTTGAAGAAGCTTCTACGAATAGTGCGGAGATCGGGGAACTTTCGAAAGGTAGCTTTGTTTCAGTAACAAAAGTAAGTAAAGGTTGGACACATATTCAAACGCCAGAGCAGGAGGGCTATGTCACATCTGATGCTTTAGTCAAGTTGAAGTCTGAGGGATACCTAGTGATTCAAAAGGGTGGTACAACATTATTTACAGCCCCAAGTCAACATGCCCAGCATGTAGGACAGCTCTATGAAGGACGAATAATTTATGTATATGGCACAGCACCTGGTGGTTGGTCTTTCGTTCAATATGGCGAGGAGATAGGATATGTAGCGACAAACGCATTAAAAAAACCAGCTCCAACGAAGAAAAAAATTAATGCTGTTGCTGGTGCTGAATTACGTTTAACAGCTAATCCAAACGGAGAAGTTCTTGGTACACTTCCCAATAAAACAACTGTCCAGTATTACATAACACTTGCTGGTTGGGCTTATGTAGAAGCAGGCGACCAAAAAGGGTATGTCAAAGCTTCTGAGCTAGCCGATATTCAGTTAATAGATAATAAAGTTTATAATAAAGGCGTGCCAGTAGCGAAAGGCGCAAAAAAACGGGTAGCCTTAACATTTGATGATGGGCCAGATGCTAAGGTGACACCACAAATTTTGGCAACGTTAAAGAAATACGATGCCAAGGCTACATTCTTTATGGTAGGTAAAAATGTGTCAAGAAATGCTGCAATCGTTAAACAAGTCTATGAAGCAGGGCATGAAATCGGAAACCATACCTTGAGCCATAAAAAATTAACGGCCTTATCTATAGCAGGCGTTAAACAAGAAGTCAATGGCACAAGTAACGCTATTTATGCAGCCATCGGGCAGTATCCAACTGTTTTCCGTCCACCCTATGGCGCGACCAATGACCAAGTACGTTCTGTCATGACAATCCCCTCGATTTTGTGGTCGATTGATACACTGGATTGGAAACATCATAATCCAGATAAAATTTTAGCGTATGTCAAAGCCTCTGTAAAAGATGGGAGTATTATTCTAATGCACGATATCCATCAAACGACAGCCAATGGTTTAGAAAATGTTATTCTTTATTTACAAAAACAAGGCTATGAATTTGTTACAGTAAGTGAGATATTACAATAATAGAAAAGCTTTGCAATCGTCTACTCAGAACGAATGCAAAGCTCTTTTTTATTTAAATAAATTGATAGTTGTAATAATAATAGGAATCCCAAATACGTCAATTAAAAATGCGCCGACAATCGGTACGACAAGAAAGGCTTTTTTAGAAGGACCGAAGCGTTGCACAACGGCTGACATATTGGCCATGGCATTTGGTGTTGCGCCTAGACCATGTCCTGCAAAACCTGCAACCATAACAGCAGCATCGTAGTTTTTGCCAAGTAATTTAAATAACACAAAAATACTAAATACAACAATAAAGAATACTTGCGCAAAAACAATGATAAATAATGGTAGTGCCAAATCAGCAATTTCCCATAATTTAATACTCATGAGAGCCATGGAAAGGAATACACCTAATGTGACATCTCCAATTAATGAGATGCTTTTCATATTAATGGCTTCAGGTTTGAATTTATCCATAATATTGCGCACTAATACAGCCACAAACATTGCTCCTACATAGCCAGGTAGAACGAAACCTGTTGCTTCTGAGAATAGTGTGCCGACGTACGTACCAACAGCCATACAGAAAGTAATTAATAAGACCTGTGTAAAGAACGAATCCGATGTAATTTGCTCATGTTTATTTTCATATTCGACTTCTTCCGATTCTTGTTCATCTGGTGTTAAATTATATTTACCTACTAAATATTTGACAATTGGACCACCAATTAAGCCACCAGCAACTAGACCACATGTTGCTGCAGCAGCACCAATTGTCATAGCTGAAGAAATCCCTAAATCTTCTAAGGTTTGGCCAAATGCAGCTGCAGCGCCATGACCACCCTCCATAGAAACGGCACCCGCCATCATACCGATTAAAGGATGGATCCCCATAAGTGATGCCAAAGATACCCCAATGACATTTTGCATTAACGCTAGGAAGCCACATGCTAGCCAGTAGATAATCAGTAATTTACCACCGAGCTTTACAAGTTTAAAGCTTGCACCTAAGCCAATTGTCGTAAAGAAAGTAATCATAAATAAGCTTTGTAAAGAAGTATCAAGTGATATTTCTAAAATACCCGTTGTTTTTAAGATAGTGGCAAGAGCAGCGAACAATAAACCACCAACCACTGGTGCTGGGATACAGAAACGCTTTAAAAAGCCTATTTTATTGATAAGAAAGCTTCCTAATGCAAAGAGTGCAACAGCTAGGAATACCGTTGTAATTTGATTAATTTCGATCATGAACCTTGCCCCCTAAGTAAGTTGTTCAGTGCCTCATATACAAAATAGGCACCTAATTTCACTGTACGTCCGTTTTCATCTAATAACGGATTGACCTCACATATATCAAATGAATGGGTGTGAGGGTGTGAAGTGACTTGTTGCAAAATTGAGCGCACAGTCGATGGGTCAAGCCCAAACGGTGATGGAGCACTTACACCTGGAGCAAATGCTGCATTCAATACATCCATACATAATGTTAAAAGAATATAATCATGCTTATCCATAAAATGTTGTAATGCATCCGTTAATTGTTGTTGGTAGGCTACCGTCATTTGATCCTCATAAACATACTTCACGTTCAATTCATCAGCTTTTTCGAAAAGTTCTCTTGTATTGCCGTAGCGTTGAATACCAACAACAAAATAGTCAGCATGTGGATCCTGCTCTAAAATTTGACGGAACATCGTACCTGACGAAGGTTGTTCATCATATGGTCGTAAATCAAAGTGAGCATCTATATTGATGATGCCGATTTTAGCTTCCTTTGGTAGAGCAGAACGAACACCTAAATAATGGCCATACAGCGTTTCATGCCCGCCACCTAGCACCACACATGATATGTTTTTTTGTAGTACTGTTGCTACGACTTCACCAAGCTCACGTTGCGCCTCCTCTAAAGCATGGTTTAGACAAACGATATTGCCAACATCAATAATTTGCTGATCGTCCTCAAATGTCCACGGTAAACTGGCTAAGCCTTCTCGTAGGGCGTTTGGACCATTTGCTGCCCCTACACGGCCTTGATTTCGACGTACCCCTTCATCGCAGATAAAGCCAACGAGAGCAGCACTTTTCTTATCTGAAGCGCTTACATCATTAATCGCAACTCTTTTTACTTGTTGATGTAAACGAAAGCTGCTTGTATTTGTCGTTGAATCTATTCGGCCTTTCCATTGTTTTTGATCTGTCATTGTGTACATAAACTTATCAACCCCATTGTGAATATTATTGTAGAAAAAGTATTGTTGTAATTCATTATATATTCACATAATTATAATTACTAATATATAATTAATATTAATCTATAGCTTTTAACTATAAATTTGGGAGGTATCTATAGGTGGACATAAAACAATTACACTATTTTATCGCTGTTTCAGAACAGATGAATTTCTCAAAAGCCGCAGAAAGACTGCATATTTCGCAGCCTTCCTTAAGTAATGCGATCAAAAAATTAGAACAAGAGATTGGCTCCCCTTTATTAGAGAGAAATACTAGAAATCTGCAATTAACAGAAGCTGGAGAGTTACTTTTTGAACGAGCAAAAGTTATTGTAAAAAATATGGAAGTGCTAAAAATCGAAATGGATGAAGTGATTGTTCATGGCACGAGAGACATCACCATTGGTGTCATGGAATCTATTAAGCATTGGCTGCCAAAGGTAATCGCCAACTATAAAAAAGACTATCCTCACATGAAAATTCACTTAGTCGATATTTTAGGTAGTAAACGTGTGAAAAAATCCTTGAAAAGCTATAAAACTCATTTAATCATCACCAATCAGCTAATGGATGATCCAGAGTTGGAAGTTCAAACTTTATATGAAGAACGGTTGGTCGCAGTATTACCTTTACATCATCCGTTAGCTCAAAAGGATACTTTAACCATCTCAGATATTTGTGAAGAACCATTTATTATTAGTACCGAGGGCTTTCAAACAAGACGAGATATCTTAACGTCATTTGAACAGGCTGGTAAAAACATCAATATTCAATTTGAAATTGAGCGTTTTGAAACCGCTGTATCGCTTGTACGAGAACATTTAGGAGTGACCATATTACCTAAAAATTACTTGCAAGGACCGACTGCCAAAACGATTGTAAAAAAAGAAATAGAGGGTCTGAATTTAAGTCGCAATGTCTATCTAGTGTACTTAAAAAACCGTCATTTACCATTAGCCATCCGACAATTACTGAAGGATATAGTACAGTTTTTTGAAAATAAATGATGTAAGTCCATAGTAATGAATTTTCTCTTTTGTTAGAAAATTCAAAAATAGAACATTGCTTTACTAGAAAAATAGCGGTAACATTTATTGTAAGAATGAAAATGAACATTCATTCATTTTGCGAAGTTCAAGCAAAGGGGGTATCTTCTAATGAATTTTTCCTATAGTGAAAAAGTTGAGAAGTTACAGGACAAGCTGAAGAATTTTATGGCGCAATACATTTATCCAAATGAGGCCGTTTATGCTGCACAGGTTGAGGCAATGGAGGATCGTTGGGGAGCGATTCCACCGATTATGGAGGAGCTGAAACAGAAGGCGCAACAGGCAGGTTTGTGGAATTTATTTTTACCAGATAGTGAATATGGGGCAGGTTTAACCAACTTAGAATACGCACCTTTATGTGAAATCATGGGCCGCTCACTTCTTGCCCCCGAAGTGTTTAACTGTAATGCACCTGACACAGGCAATATGGAAGTACTTGTACGCTATGGATCGGCACTGCAAAAAAAACAGTGGCTGGAACCATTATTACGAGGCGAAATACGGTCCTGCTTTGCGATGACGGAGCCAGCCGTTGCATCCAGTGATGCTACAAATATTGAGGCAAGCATTGAACGCGATGGAGATGAATACATTTTAAATGGCCATAAATGGTGGACAACTGGTGCTGGGGATCCTCGCTGTAGGGTGGCTATTTTTATGGGCAAGCATAAAGATACAACGGCTCCTATCCACGAGCAGCAGTCTATGATTCTTGTACCGATGGATACACCAGGAGTAAAAGTGGAGCGTATGCTAACGGCTTTTGGCTACGACCATGCGCCAGAAGGACATGGTGAGGTTACATTTACCAATGTGCGTGTACCGGTAGAAAATATTTTATGGGGTGAAGGTAAAGGCTTTGCCATTGCGCAAGGCAGACTAGGGCCAGGTAGAATTCATCATTGTATGCGTCTTATTGGTGCCGCAGAGCGTGCATTAGAGGAAATGTGTGTGCGTGTACAAGCGCGGCAGGCATTTCATCGACCACTAGCAGATCAAGGGGTAATGCGGGAGCGCATTGCGGAATCTCGGATGGATATTGAGCAAGCAAGACTTTTAACATTGAAGGCTGCTTATATGATGGACACAGTAGGCAACAAAGAGGCAAAAGCTGAAATTGCTATGATTAAGGTAGTTGCTCCAAATATGGCACTCAGAGTCATTGATCGAGCTATCCAAGCATTTGGTGCTGCTGGGGTAGGTCCCGATACAACGCTTGCTGCACAATGGGCAAATTCTCGTACATTACGTTTAGCGGATGGACCAGATGAGGTGCATCGTAATACCATTGCTAAACTAGAATTGAAAAAGCATGCCAACAAACAAGAGGAGCTGGTGAAATGACGGTCCTAGAGTTATTTAGCTTAAAAGGTAAAACAGCGATTGTGACAGGTGGAGGACGTGGACTCGGTGCGCAAATTGCTCAAGGATTTGCAGAGGCTGGAGCCAATGTGGTCTTATGCTCACGAAAGGTGGAGGCATGTGAGGAGGTTGCAGCAGGACTCGAAAAGCTTGGTGTTCAATCATTAGCTCTAGCCTGTGATGTCACAAAGCCTGAGGATATTGCCAATGTGGTAGCCCAAACGATTACAACATTTGGTAGAATTGATATTTTAGTCAATAACAGTGGCGCATCATGGGGAACACCTGCCATTGATATGCCCTACGAAGCCTGGCAAAAAGTATTTGATGTCAATGTCAACGGGACATTTTTATTCAGCCAAGCCGTTGGCAAAATTATGCTAGAGCAGAAAAGCGGCAAAATCATTAATATTGCTTCTATTGCTGGACTAGGTGGGACGCTACCAGCCTTTATGGATACGATTGCCTATAACGCGAGTAAAGGGGCTGTCATTACTTTAACGAAGGATTTAGCCGTCAAATGGGGGCCACATGGAGTCAATGTCAACGCTATTGCACCAGGTTTTTTCCCTACGAAAATGTCCAATGTCTTAATCGAACGTGGACAAGACTATTTGATGGGTGTTACACCGTTGAAACGCTTAGGCTCCGAAAATGATTTGAAGGGCGTAGCTTTATTTTTAGCAGCACCAGCTTCGGACTATGTAACAGGGGATGTCATTGTAGTAGATGGGGGCATGAGCTCCATTATTTAAGGAGGGAAATAGAATGGATACGATGCAAGTAAGGTCAAGTGAACGTTTGGATGTTGATAAACTACATGCCTTTTTAGAGAGTTATTTCACTGAGCTTCCACAGGGGAAGCTTGAAATAGCACAATTTAGTGCAGGGCATTCCAATTTGACGTATTGTTTAAAAATAGCTGATTTTGAAGCTGTTCTACGTCGTCCTCCGCTTGGACCAGTTGCCAAAAAAGCGCATGATATGAAGCGGGAATTTACGATTTTATCGGCACTGCATCCATTTTTACCATCGGTTCCAAAACCATATGTCTATGTAGAGGATCGAGACATTATCGGTAGTGATTTCTTTTTAATGGAGCGCAAAAAAGGAATCGTCCTTGATACACATTTTCCAAAAGGCACAGAACCAACAGAGGAGCTAGCACGTCAATTGTCCGAACTGATGGTTGATTCTTTAGTTGCATTACATGCTATTCCTTATCAGGACACTCCGTTAAAGGATATCGTGAAGCCTGACGGATTTCTTGAAAGACAAGTGTATGGCTGGATTGAGCGTTATGAAAATGCGAAAACAGCAGAACATGCAGAAGTAGCGATGTTAACAGAGTGGTTAAAAAACAATCTTCCGTCCAATCATGAGGCAACCATTATTCATTATGATTATAAATTGAATAATGCAATGTTCTCTGAGGACTATACCGAAATAATTGGCCTTTTTGATTGGGAGATGGCAACAGTAGGGGACCCACTTGCTGATGTTGGTGTAGCAATGAGTTATTGGATGCAAGCGGATGACCCGAAAATGCTATTATATGCACTTGGTGAACCACCAGTAACTGTATTACCAGGCTTTTATACCCGACAGCAATTTATTGATCGTTATGCAGAGAAAAGTGGGCGAGATGTGTCAGCTATTCATTATTACTGTACATTTGCTTATTTTAAATTAGCCGTTATTTGTCAGCAAATCTATTATCGCTATGTTCAAGGACAAACGCAGGATGATCGCTTTGCTCAGATGGATAAAATGGTCGCTGCCCTCATACAACAAGCTTCTCAATCAATATGATTTTATGGAAAAACGGTTACTTTTAATAAAGTAGCTGTTTTTTAAAGCCTATTATAACAGATTATCCGACATTAATTTATATAATTATTTATACTAACTCGCACAAAATTTACTCAAAAAACATAATAAATCACGTACAAGAAATTAAAAGAGGAGGGAACGTTCGTTCTTTTAGGTGGGAGTGTTAATCAATAACTATTTATTGTTTTTCGATAAAAAATAATTGACTTGCAATAAAAATAACGCTATCATCAATTACAACAAGGATTTAACAAATGGAGGAAGAAATAATGGGGAAATATTTACTTGCCACAATTCCGATGATCATGGGGATCGTATGTTTATTTATAAAAGGCCTTATAGGAGATGAGATACTAGCAGATGGTACGATAGTGGAGAAAAACTTCTTTTTAATTCCATTGAGCTATTTATTTTTCTTTAGCGGTATACTTACATTCTTGATTGTGGCGTTATCTTCTACATCCAAAAAGCAAACTTCCATATAATAATGCTAAAAACAGGCTCTAAATAGGGCCTGTTTTTTATAACCATGTTTGATCTAGCTTATCACTGTAGTAGTGAATAGCTTTTTTATAATCTTGAATGCCTTGATGATTGGCTGTGCGTAATATCGTGTTCAATAATGTTTCCATTGATTTTGCATGTTCGCCAAGATTATAGAGTGTCATGGCATAGAAGACCTTGATATGCTCAGCCTTGGGGAACTCTTGAATGGCTTGTTCAAAGATCCGTTTTGCTTGCTCGTATTGCCCTATAGTACGATAGGTGCTCCCTAAACCGAGATAGGCATCCACTAAAACTTCTGGTTCTAGCCCCAACTTTATCGCTTCTTCGTAGTGCGGAACAGCCTCTTTTTCCTGCCCTAAAGAATCAAATGTCCAAGCACATTGAAATTGATAATAAGCATTTTGAGGCTGTTCCTTGACCAGTGCCACCATACATTGATTTGCTTCCTCAAGCTGTCCGTTTTTTCTTAATGTAAGTATGTGTTCTAATTGTTTGTCCATTATATTTAACCTCTTCTTTACTTAAGTAACTTACCATTCATAAAAACAATCTTCTATCAGCAACTCAAATGAATCAGCTATTCGCTTAATTTCTCCACAATCATGATCGCAAATAAAAACATGGCCTGATGGATCGATGAAAATGGGATTACCTCCACCATCCATTGAAATAACATAGCTCGTTTCTAAAACATTTGGAGATAGGAACTCTTTATATTGTTGACGAAAATCCAGTGTTAAATCGACAACGGTTTCGTTTCCAAGACTTGAGCCGTTAGAAAAAGCATGGATTGCTATACCTGCATATGCCCCACCAAACGTTTCAATGAACGCTACGTAGTCGCTGTGAAATTGTACATGAAGTTGTTGCTGTGCCTCTATGATTTCCCTTTGACTTGCAGGTTTACCCACTAACGTTTGATGCTTCTCATTAAATAAAAATAACCGCAAACGCTTTATTAGATCTTCCTTCATAGACATTCTCCTTTTATTCAGTATACACGATCCTTCATTGCTAGGAATCTGTGGGAATGATATTGTTAATGTAAATAATAACATCTACTGGGGTGATAGAATGCTAGAGCGTTCAATGGAAAAAACACGGGAAAACCAAGAGGGAAGGGAGTGATGATACAAAAATAGAAAAGAGGATGAAGATAATGACATATCAAAAACTTATGTGTGATGGATTTGAATTAAACTATTGTATAAAGGGGCAAGGCCAACCAATTTTAGTGGTGGGGAGTAGTGTTTATTATCCACGTCTGTTCTCAGAAGACTTTTATCAACATTTCCAGGTGATTTTTTTAGATCATCGAGGTTTTGGTAAGCCAGCTCAAGCATTTACGCAAGAAGATTACACATTAAACAAAATAGTGAAGGATATGGAGTGTGCGAGACAAATCCTACAGCTAGATAATTTAATAGTTTTAGGACATTCAGGACATGCATTTATGGCAATGGCGTATGCCAAAGCCTATCCCCAGCATGTTCAAAAACTCGTACTCTTAAATACAGCAACATCGAATAGTCAAGAAAGACAGCAACAAAGCTTGTCTTATTTTGAGGCACATGCAAGTATGGAGCGTAAACATCAATTTGCGCACGAAATAGCCTTATTGGAACAGGATCTAAAGAAGGAGCCTGAACGACGCTTTGTTCATATGTGTATTCGTATGGGGGCGCATAGTTTTTATGATTTTATGTTCAATGCTACCTCTATGTGGGATAACGTTCATCCGAATATGGAAATTATTGATTATCTATGGGGAGTAGCTTTTGCGGAGCAGAACCTTTTACAACAAATGCTACAAGTTAACAAGCCAATTTTTCTAGGTCTAGGCAGGTATGATTATTTAGTAGCCCCTATTTCATTATGGGATGCAGTAGATCATATTCCCTATGTAAAGAAAGTCATTTTTGAAAAAAGTGGTCATAATCCTATGTTTGAAGAGCCTGTATTTTTTAATGAACAACTAATTCAATGGATAAACGAGAGGTAGTCGAATGGCTGGTTATGCTTGTATAGCAATTAACCAGCCTTTTTTAATAATAAAAAGAAAAAAGCCAAAGCATCAACTACCTCAACAAGTTTTACGTATCGCATCAATGTTTTGACAGTCCATAATGACAGGCCGTGCCATATCATCGATTTGAAGGAAGTACCCGCAGCAGCTTTGCGGAATAAGATAAATAAAGTATATTCCTAGAAATTGGCTGCCATCTGAAAGGTATACATCTACTAAAGTCCCTGGTTCAAAACATTCTAAGTGACTACAAATACAGCTTTGACAATGCTTTTCAATTTGATTTTGTTTCTGATATTTTTTTTCAAATTGGGGACTATTATAATATTTTATTTTATAAGAATCTTCCTCAATAATAGGATGATCTACACTGGGAGAGTGACCAAAGTAAACATTCTTTGATTCACAATAGCATTTAGAAAATTTATGATAATTGTTAAATTCCCAATTCATTCGTGTTAAATATCTGTTTCCATCCATTTCTAAAACGCTCCTTTATGATTACAATGTCATGCTAGCATGAGTCATCTATTTCTAGTCTATGTTAAAGAGCCCTTTAGGAGATGGTAAAATGTCCATTTATCTGTACAATATAAGAAAAGACTAAACTCATTAGTAGAGTTTAGTCTTTCAAGTCGTAATCGCCTTTCAATAAGCCGTATATCTCTAAATCAACAACACCCTTACCAGACCATAAGGAAGCTTGTCTCAAAAGACCTTCTTTTGAAAATCCATTTTTTAACAGAACCTTTTTCGAGGGTTCATTTAAAGGCATGACTTCTGCCTGTATTCGATTAACATTTACCTCTTCCAATAAAAATTTTACGATGATTGCAACTGCCTCTGATGCAATGCCTTTTCCCCAGGATGCTTCAGCTAAATAGTAACCAATTGTTACCATATCTACTTTTTGATTAAAGTCCATCGCTTCGATAATCCCTACTAGTTTTTCACGCTGTGATTTTTCGAAGATCCCCCATTTAATCCTGCTTTTCTTTGTATAATCACGGTCAAAATGGCCAATCATTTTTTGAACGGTTTGAAGGTTGTGTTTTGGGATGATGCCACAATACTCAAATACCTTATCATTATCATAAATAGCAAATAGCTCTTGTATATGTGATTCTTCTATTTTTTTTAATTGTAAATTAGCTGAATGTAAGGTTGGGAATTGCTTAAATACTTTCTCGATATTCATCGACCTTGCTCCTTTATTATTCTTTAATGGGAATGTAGATTTTCATTTTCATCTCCTGTGGATAGATAGATTCTATGACATCGGTTATTTCAAAATCAGGACCCGTATCGCGCTCATAATTAGAATTTGGCAACCATACTCCGTAAATGAAACGTCTTGTATTTTGAATTCCTTCCGCAGTGCCATTCAATGTAAACTCTGCATATTTACCAGCAGGAATTTCAAGGTGGGTGAAGCCTTTCTCTAATTGCTCCTCAAAGATTTCGACTTCCTCTCCTACAATAAAAGAAAACCGGCCATCCTCCTGAAAGTTTGTAGAAATACCATACGCCATATTAGGGGCTACCTTATGGGAAATTCGTTCATAATATTGCTGCTGACCAAAATCCAAATAAAAGCCAGGGATTTCTGCATAGTACTGTTCGTCTTGTAAGGATGTTTTGTATTCATAGCCTGTAATACGTTTTTTAGATAAGTGAAGTATTTCCGGTCGCTGCATAGGGAGTTCTCCTTCCAGTTTATAATCCAAAAAGTTTATTTTGGTTTGAAATGGTATGGAGTTGGCTCCTTTTCGGTATTTAGCAGGTGTGACACCAAAATACTGAACAAATGCCCGTGTAAATGCCTCCTGAGAACCATATTGAAAGTTGATTGCAATCTCAAGTATATTCTGCGTTGTTGTTGCTAATAAGGAAGCTGCTTCAGAAAGCCTCCTGTTGCGAATATACTGCTGCACAGAAAAACCTGTAATGGCTTGGAAAAGTCGTTGGAAATGAAATGCTGAAAAGTAAGACTGAGAAGAAATATCTGTAATCGTTAACTTTTCACGTAGGTTTTTCTCAATAAACTCTATGGCGTTTTGAATTCTTTCAAAATAATCCATACCATCATCCTTTCTTAACTCAATGGTACCGTTTAATGGGAAGGGTTTTTTGATAATTTGTGCTAATTTGTACATTAAATTGTAATGTATAGGAAATCAATAGAAACATTGATTAAAACAACAATTAAATGTATAATTTAACTAAATTTACAAGAAAGTGAGTGATAGATGATGATAGTCAGCTCTGTTTTCCCATTGAATATAATTAAGGTGCGGGAGAATAAATAGATTAGTTGATTTCTTCCGCAAACAATCGGAGGAGAATATATGTACAAAAATTACGGACCGTTAAGCACAGCACTTTATGATTTTACGAAACCAGTTGGATACTCGCTTGATGGAGATATTGAATATTATCTAGAACGACTGCAAGGTGTAAAGGGGAAGATTCTAGAAGCAGGGGTTGGTTCTGGACGTTTCTATATTCCTTTTATGGAAAAAGGCTTTGAAATAGAGGGAATTGATCATTCCCCAGAAATGCTAGCATCCTGTCGAAAAAGATGCCAAGAACGAGGATTGACGCCAGTGCTGTATGAAGGAAATGTTTGCCAATTCACCTTAGGTCAACAATACGAAGCCATTGTTATGCCTACAGGCTCATTTTGTTTAATTGAAAATCATCAAGAAGCACTATCAGCTTTAACCTCTATGTATCAGCACCTTGTCCCTGGTGGGAGACTCCTAGTAGATTTATTACTTCCTACAGACTGGAAAACAGGAGAAATTACGACATCTTACCATCAAATTTCACAAGATGAAGGAATTGCCCTTGAAAGAAAATCGATTGCCATGAATTGGGTGGAGCAATATACGCTGATGGTTTTAAAATATGAGAAGTGGCAACAAGGCACATTAAGTGATACAGAACTACAAAAGTTTTTATTACGCTGGTATGGAATTGAAGAATTTAAGCTTCTATTACAAAGTATTGGCTTTTCTGCAATAACTTGTTCTGCGAATTATAAGTTCCTTCAACAACCAACTGAAGAAACGTCACTCATAACGTTTGAAGCGGTACGTTAATTAAAATGACCAGTACTCAATAAAAGAGTACTGGTCATTTTTACGAATTAGTCAAGCTTTAATTTTGTTGCAGTTCCTACTCCTTTTGTATGCACATTGACTTCAATTTGAACTTCAAGATTAGGGTAGAGGGTTTGCCAGTTCTTTTTAATTCGATTCCATGCTCGATAGTCCTCTCGGTGTAATACATTACTAAATTTTAATAAATCGGCTTGATAGGTTTGTTGAATTGTTTGAAGCGTACGTTCTAATCGTTCCTTGATTTGTTTGCTTGTTTCTTTATTTAAAGCATCGATGGTTTTTGATTTTGTTAAATCCAAAGAGCAACTTACCTCTGCAACGTTTTGCTCAATATCAAGTTTAATGGAAATCGAGGGTACATCATTTTGAAAATGACCCGTCATTTTAGTAGAAGAATTAATAATTTCTGTTGAGATTTTCCCTTCTTCAGGACAAGCAATAATTTCAAATGTACTTTTTATATTATTATTTAAAAAATTATAGTCTCTGCTTTCTTGTTCTGATAAATAGCCGATGAGCTTATAATTTTTAAAAATAGCCAGTCCACCATATTTTAATTGTGCAGGGCTATCAATTTTTTCTATATTCGAGTTAAAATCTCCAGCATCTGCATCACCGTATATATGAATAGAGGGTAAGACGGCACTATGATCAATACTGCCTAACGATTGAATTAAATCATCAAGAATAACAGATTCTGTTGTGCCCAATACTGCTTCAGAAACCTTTAATGATTTAAACATTTTGCTAGCAGGCACATCCTCTAAAGGGGTTAAAACACTTAATATTTCTTGTGCAGTCGAATCATGAGAAACAATAAAGTTAAAATCACTTCGTCCTTCTGGGTCTCTTTGAAATAAATCTAAAATGCTATTCATACCTTCCTCAGCCATTTCTTCACCAATAATAATAATTTGGGCATGCGCATAATAAGGCTTTCTAGGTGTTAGCGCTGTTAATTTTCGAATGGCATCAAATAATGATTTACCTTTTGCATGGTGGGTAAAAACAGGGACTTGAATGCCAGATGCTTTGTTCGAAGCCACTTGACTTGGATTAACAATCTGAACAGAAATTTCGAATTGCTCGTCCGATTTATCCACACCAACAGCCGTAACAATAGCTAGTTCGTTTAACTCCCGCTTATTCCAGCATCCACCTAGTAAAAGAAGTACTGACAGCAATAGGATGAATGATACCTTGTGTTTAATGGTGGACACCTCCTCCAGGAAAAGAAGACATTTCGGATACTATTAAGGATAAGCAAAAGACAGGCAAAATAATCAATAATGAAAATCTCAATGAATCTTTTTGAAGGAGAATAAAATGAAGAAAACAAACTGTGAAATGGAGGTAACAAAAATGAAACAATCCTTATTTAAAGGTGTAGAGGCCATTTTTATTCCAATAAAAGATCCTAAATTATCGGAGGAAATACTCGGATTTAAGCTTCAATATATAGAAGAGGGCGCAGCAGTTATGAAAATCACTGAACAATCCCCCACGGTCATTTGCTTAGTAAAAGCTAAGGAGCATCAGCCATGTCATTTTCCAGACAATCACTTTGGTGTGGGGAAATATGTGAACTTCCTCTCTCAAAATATTGAAGAGACCTATTTATTTCTAGTGGATCATCATGTTCAGGTCGAGGCTTTAGAAGGAGAAGGGGACACCAAATTTTTTACCTTCTATGACCCTGATGGGAATCCTTTAGGTGTTTGTCAATCATTATAAGCGGGTCACTGCGTTAACAGTGACCCTAGTAACAAATCTAGGAGGTGTAAGGCTAATTAGCTTTACACTACTATAGTATACTAATTCTCTATATTGAAATAGTTAATTGCCTGGGTAATAAAAAGAAAATTTAGAATTTTATAAAATCAAATGGGATGGACCTATTTTTTAACAATATGCATGTAATGGATAGTTTCAAAAGCACATAAGTAATCTGTTCGATTTTGAAAATACAGCTCTTGAATCGCTGTAGGAGATAGATGTTCATATATAAGCAAACCTAATCGATCTAGCATCCTCTCCATGTCCTCATAAGCATAGCATGATTTCATTGGTTCACCACCAACTGCGGCCATTTTGACCATGTTTTCTACTCTATTGGAGAGTCCTTTTTCCGTGAAGAGTGTTTCATCACCATAATCCAAAACAATGGAACTACCTGATGGAACTAAGGCAAATAGATGATTGAGTAAACTTGCTAATTCATCTTTTGTTAAATAATAGGACACACCTAACAGACTAAAAAATGTTTTTTTAGATTGAAAGCCTTGCTCTGAAAATAATTGAGATTGAAATTGCTTTGTAAAATCCATTGGTACAAAATGCAGATGATTCAAGAGGGGGAGAGAAGCTTCCTGTAATCTTTTCATTTTGGATTCCTGTGTTGTGGGATAATCCACCTCAAAAATTTCCAGCATGGTTTGTCCTTGTTGCTGACGATATGGAAAAGTATCAAAGCCAGCACCTAAGATGACATATTGCTCGACACCAAGCTGTATTTCGCTATGCAAGACCCTTTCACAATAAGCAGCACGTGCCAAAGGAGTCGGTGAGAGTTGAACTTGTGTAATCCATTTTATTAATTCCTTTGAATCGTCTTTAAACTTTGTAGCGATATCTTTATTAAAAAATGCAATGCCTTGTATCAAATTAGCTTGGATATTTTGATATTCTTCTTGTGAAATCAATTCTTTGGCTATATAATCATCAAAAATTTTCGGCGTATCAAATTGGCTATGGTAGGCTCTACTAAAGGCAGCAACTAATGAAGTGATACTAGATTCCTGTTGATTCATACCAACACTCCTTAACAAAAAATAGGATTCCCCTGGCCAGGAGAATCCTATTATATATAATATTTATTTAAATGTAAATTTTAGCATAAAAACATTTTTTTGTCAAGTTTTAGGTACTGAGAAAGAGGAGTAATATGAAAAAATTTAAAATAGGCTTATCTTTACTCTTAGCAGTAATTGTTAGTGGTATGCTCATTACATGGAAAGATCAAAGCTATTCTGCTATTGATCTATTAGAAAATGCTAATTTTCATGTGGAGAATTCCACTGTTACGCTACATCGTATAGATACAGATACAGAAGATATCTTTTCTGAAATGAAAATATCAAAAGAAACACAGCAAGAATTGATACAGTCTTTTCAACAGGCAACATTCAAAAAAACAGCCATAAAAACTATTGATTACGATTACCGAATGACAATTTCACTCAATACAAGCTACCCGATGTTCATTGATTCTAAAAATAAAATATTGGTTCTCCTTAACACAAATGAAAGCTTTGAACTGATAAAAGATCACGCTTTTTTTAGTCTTTTAGAAAAAGCAACGGAAGATTCACAGAATTAGTTAGTATCCAACACAAGCTAAATAAGTAGGGATACAGCATAGATCTTCCCTGTGAATTATGTAGATGAACCAACTGGGAATGGTGAATTTCACACCTCCTTTTATAGTGACCATTCTGATGAAGAACTCGGTATCTGATATGAGGTGAAAAATAAAGGCACACAACAATTTAACTGGAGTGTCACGGCTTCGGAAGGGAAAATATGGGCTAAAGGAAGAGTAGCTGCTGAAGGACAAATATCTTTACTGGAAAAAGAAGCCTATATAAGTCAGAGGAGCATGTGCTATGTCAATTAGTATGGTAGATGGAGCTGACGGCGTGTTTGATTTGCCATTTAATTAGTAGAGTAAAAAATTTTTATGAATGTGTAACTTTTTAAAACATCAGCCGTCTAACTCATCAGTAGAATACAAAGAACTAAAGCAAACTAGTAACATTCACTTTTCACAAAAGGGCCAGGATTCACATTTTTTCGTGTTTCCTGGTCTTTTTGTGGTGGTAGTCCTATAATTTAACGAAAAAATAAAGAATTTATGAAACCTTTAGCCTGTTCATTCGTATTGTAATTTGAATCTAAAGCTAGACAAGATTTAGTAAGATTCACTTTCACTTAAAAGACTAGAGCTTACATCATCATGTGAGAGTCTAGTCTTTTTTGTATGGTTGTTCAGATATTGTTCATTATAATATGTTAATCTGTGAATGAAGATATTTCATAGTCTTCAACCTAAACGCAAAATGGCCAGTTCTCTTTAAAAGAGTGACTGGTCTTTTTGTTTAATGTTCCTTTACAGACGTGTTTCTTCAACATATTTTATGAATAGCACGAAAAATTAGTAGCTTCACCTATCATAGTTAAAACCATAGAGACCTGTATGGTTTTAACAGCGCATGTCTTGCTTGTATTGCTTTCCCATCACCATGCGAGAATGATGAAGTGGATTTCACGCTTTCAGCAGAAATTTTTCAGTTAGAGCAGGGAGAGCATTGTTATCACTTTCAGTTTGTAGAAACATACTTTAAATTATGTGAAAATAGCAAACAGTCACCCACCTATACAGTGGGGCTGTCATTGGTAAATGACCCTGTGTCATGAGCTACGTTCAGTCATTTTCATTATTTCTTATTTTAATGAAACTAAGAAAGACTTAAAATTTGATAGAATGATTTATTTTCTCGAAAAAGCATTAATTCCCCCTAAAATCCTATTGGAAAATATTTTAACTTGTTCAGCGCCTCAAGTTGTCGTAGTATTATAACGAATCAAAACTAAGTAAGTTAGTAAGATTCACTTTCACAATAAAACCAGGTGCTCCCCAAAAGAGAGCATCTGGTTTTTTGTTATATGCGACTTGAGAGTCACTTGATTATAAGTAAGAAATATGTAATGAAGTATTAGAGAGAGCCGAATACTCTCTTAGTCAAATCAAAAAGATCCCCTCTCTAAAATTTAGAGATGAGAGCTACTGTCCTTTATATACTTTTAATCTAACCACTCAATTGAACAATCGTTAAGGAGCGGTTAGCATAACTAGCGACGAAGGAATCTGAAGCTGCACTGGCTCCCACCAAATCCCCTGCGGCTAATATAGGTTGGACCACATAGGCCGAGCTACTTCTATTGACAACATTAAAGACTGCAATGCCGTTTAGAAAAATCGGTTGACCATTGACGGTAATGCTCACTGTGAAAAATGGTTGATCAGGATCAGGGGCTGCTGTTGCTTGCGCATTAATCGAAATGGTGATTTGATAGACACCGTCATTTTGAACGACAAAGTCATTCCCAGATGGGCTAACCGTTTTGTTAGAAGTAGTCCAAAGTTTGAGATGTTGAAAGAGAAATTAACTGTTTCAACTCATATAAAAAGAAAGCCCAGTATCAAGTCTGGGCTTTCCTTAGTTAGCGGTATCAAAAAAGCTACTTTCTCGCCTGAATCAAGGTGAACCAACTTTTTCCATTTAATGTACCAGAAACTCTGTATATGGGTTGATAGAAATCTTTTGTATCATACATATACGAGAGCTCTATTAAATCGACAGTAAGCTGATCGCCTTTTTTTATCAACAGTTCTTCTTCTGTTACAAGTGCATTATATTTTATCTGTGGAAATTTGCCATTTTTAATTCGTTCATACACCTCTGCAGGTGACAAAATATTTACTTCACGGATCAATTGATGCTCATGAATATTATACGATAATGAATACAAACTACCATCTGGCTTCAAACCGAGCTCTACCTCACCAAGCCAATAATCTTGGTTCAATTCAGCTTGGTCAGGAAGCGTCCATTCAAATACGCCATTATCCAAAGCTGTAAACTCCCCATCTTTAGGAAGGAGAGAAAGCTCATCCATCATACTCTTTGCCTTCTTCACAAGTGTCTCTTGCACAGCTAAAGAAGGTTGTACGGGCGTATAAAGATCTTCTGTTAGCGACCAATTACCCTCTGAATTAATAAATAGCGTATACGAGTTCTCGGCTTTATCTTTCAATAAGAGCTCACGATCACCACTAATATCCTGCCGACTTAACTCTGATAAATCCAATTTCTTTTGCAACAAAGTCTCAACTTCATCTGTATGAATTATTTTTTTATACACGGGGGCAACGGTAGATGCTGTATGTAAATCTAATGAGGTTGTTACATCAACATCCGACATATTTGATTTTGTGTAGGCATTAATTGCTAAATGACCAAATTCCTGTTGAGCGTAGACAATCATCATGCCAATAAAAATCAAACCCATCATGAGAGGAATGGCTAGGTTACCGATCAAACTTTTCATTTTTATTTTTTTATGCTGAACAATGGAAGATCCTAGTCTATATAACTGGTATCCAATAATCCCACCAAGCGAGTTGTTGATTAAGTCATCAAGCTCGAAAATCCCTGCTCCTGTAAGTGTTTGATACGTTTCAATGGATAAGGTTGCCATCACCACTACAGGAAGAAGCCATTTAAACAATTTAAATTTAGAGAAAAGTAAAGGTAAGAAAATGCCTAGTGGCACAAACATTAAAATGTTAAAAATACAATTTTGAAGATCACGTAACGAGTATTTCTTCCATGCATCTATATAGCCACTAAATGGTTGTAGATTCATTTGCATGAAATGGGAAGAACCACGCCCAAAAATCGTTAGTTCACACACAAATACAATATAGCCGATAAAGAGTGCTACAAGTATCAGTTGCTTAAAGTTTATTTTTTTTCGATTTGACTGATGTTTTTTATGATAGAGGAAATAATAAAGTCCAATAAGTAAGAACTCAGCACCAACTATAAGGATGACTGGCAACATTAAAATTCGAATGTTATTCATAATATCTGTAACGCCCAAGACAAGATGCTCCTAACTATGTTAATCTATTGTCGACTTTTCTTATTGTAAATGGTAATTATTAATAATTATTGAGAAAAATTATGAAGATTTCTTAAGATTTTGTAGCATACCTAATTGAGGGAAAATGCTTTTATTTTCCGTGAAAAAGGGGAGGAACAGTCTAGGGATTATCAACAAAGTTTGTGAAAATTGCACGTTTAGAGGCAAAGATAAACCTTGCTGTTTCGATTTATCAGCATAATTTTATGGGCAATAAAGTATAGGTAGGCGTTTTTTATAAGACTTCCGTTGTATTGTCTTGTCAGTCCTTGTAATCAAAATTGACATAAACAATTGTCAGAAAATATCAATATACCCTATAATAAATAAAAAAGCTGAGAATAAGAGGTGAACTTATGGGGAAACCAGTAGATTACAATCTATTTCCGGGTTATCAAAACACACTTGACTCCAGACTTGATGAACGTAAAGAAGAATTTATTGAGGAACTAGAAAGAGCAAAAATTGATGGACATATACTTGAATTTGAGAAAGCACCAGAAGAATTGCCCCAATAGTAAGAGCAAAGCATCTTGAAAAAAGATGCTTTTTTCTTTTGTTTGGAGCTTGTTTATATGTATAAATTGGGCTTTTCACTGCAAGGAGCTCTTCCTTTTTAAGCGATAATAATTGAGAGAAATGTCAATAATCAATAGGATGTAGAGTACACTAAATACATTTAAAATTAACGAAGGCAGAGGGAAAATGACCTCTCTAATCAATATTAACCAAATAGTGGTTGATACTAAAACAATCGCATCCAATAAAATAACCATAGTATGTTTGTAAGCTTTAAAAATAAAATTAAATACAACTAGCCTTACTATAAGTGGCGTTGTTAAGAAAAATGAATAGATCTGTGTAATTTCTTCAAGGCTCACATGCATCTCCCTTTGGTGTTATTTGAGTTAAATAAGCGGCAGCACATAAAAATAGGACTATTAACAGTAGTCCTATTTTAAGAGTATAGCATATAAATGTCTATTTTTCCATTTTACGTAAATAGGCGAGCTGTCCAATATGATAGGCATTATGGGTAGCGGCATTAGATATGATGGCCCACCATTGCGCCTTCACAGGGAACCCATTTACGATAGATAAAAGTTGCTCTTCCTCAATTAATTCTTGCCACGTAAGTAGGATATGTAATAACTTTTCTTTTAATTCATAGAAAGTTACCTCCTCTTTAACTAGAAACGTATTCGCATTATTTGTTTGCGAAGGAGCCTTCACTTGATTTTCTCGATACCGTATTTGCCAAATTTCATTCCAGTAGATTAGATGCTGGACAATTTCAGCCATACTATGGCTAGAAGAATCGGGTTTCCAAAAGGCTTCTGCTTCAGATAACCCTTCTACGACTTCAGAAAATGAGATATACCAACTTGGGTCATTTGCATTAGCTAAAAGTTGATCTAACAAAATGGTCTTCGCCTCCATCATTCACGTTCCTTTCTTCAAAGTAATTTATTGAATAGTATAACATTTTAAGTTTTAATATACCGATAAAATAGTAGTTCTGACTAGCTTTTATGAATGCAACAATAAAAAAGCTGCAGCTTATTAGAGCTACAGCAAATATAGATGCGGATTTTAACACTAGTTAAAACAGGCAAATCAGCTTCTATTTTCAGCTTTTTCCGATTCTTCTTTTTTACTTCTGAGTAGTAATGCCATGAATAAGAAACTGGCCACCCAAAAGGCAAAGAATAAATTTTCTAGCAAAGCCCAATGACCATTTTTAATATAATTCCAAATGGTTGTAAATAAAAAAATAATGATGAAGAATGCGATATATAAGCATTTTCCGAATGTAGTCACTTCAAGCACCTCTATTATTAATCATCACACATAAGAAAAGAAGAACGTAATAAAACCCTCTGTTTCACTCGTTATGGGTAATACACTCAAGGTTAGTGTGTGTAAATTTTGGTTACTTATACATCCACCGAAAAAATAGAAGGTAACACTTACCATATAACAACTTTTTTAAAAAAATTTCAAAATTAGCGTATTCGCGTTATGTTAGACTGAACTTAAGAAATAGGTGGAAGGGACGGAAATAGAGTGAGACAGTATGCCAACAAAGAAGAATTGATTAGTACGATTAACGAAAAGTATAAAAAATATATTGCCGAATTTCATGATATACCAGAAATCTTGAAAAACAAACGGATTAAAGAAGTTGATAAAACGCCGTCTGAAAATCTTTCTTATCAACTTGGTTGGATAAATCTTTTGCTTCACTGGGAGCAAAAAGAACAAAAGGGCGAAGAAGTACATACACCTGCAGAAGGCTATAAATGGAATAATCTAAGTGGATTGTATAACTCTTTTTATAAACAATACGGAGAGTACTCTTTGAAGGAACAACAATCAATGCTTAATGAAGCTGTCAATCATTTATGTGAGTGGTTAAATACCCTTTCAGAAAAGGAATTATTTGAAGTTGATCAAAGACGATGGGCAAAAACACAAGCTAATTGGCCTGTTTGGAAATGGGTTCATATTAACTCAGTTGCTCCATTTACAAATTTCAGAACCAAAATTCGAAAATGGAAGAAGATGAACCTTTAAAAGATTAGATGTTCCTTACTATAACAAACCAAACGAATTGACTTTAGCCTTCCACAAATGGAGGGCTTTTTATTATCCACTATGACAACAAGTGCGATGGGTTATGGTACGTTTTACTGTATCTCGATGCTTCATATGAAGGAGGTGGAAGGGAATCAGTCAAGCAACAATCTTTCAGCGAGCTGCTATTATGGTGTCATGTCAGTCCTTCTCTACAAAAGTAGTGAAGTTTTTTTATGCCGCCGGAACTGAGCTGGTACATTAGCTCATACGAAAATGTAATTACATAATATAAAACAACTATTCGAATGACTATTGTAAAAGATAAATATGTACTATTTTACATAGAATTTAGAATATTCATATTAAATAACAAAGTATTTATTATTTTTCTGTTAAAATTATTATGTTAAACAATATTTTGGTATTGTTTGATAATTACCAGTAATTTTGTTAAGAGGATTTAAAACTTATCTTTACTAAACAGGAATAGGGAGGGATTACTCAAAGTATGAGTAAATGGGGAAAATCCAAGTATTTAAACGCATTAACAGCAATGGCATTAACAGCTTCAGCGGTAGTGGTAGCACCTATTACATCTGAAGCCAGTAGTTTTAAGGATGTTCAGCGAACGCATCCATTTTATGAAGAAATTAAAAATTTAAATGATCGTGGGATTATTAAGGGATTTAAAGATGGGACATTTAAACCCGAACAAAACTTAACTCGTGGTCAAGCCGCTAAAATTATTGCAGGTGTTTTAGAACTGGATACATCAAATGTGAGCAATCCAAACTTTAAAGATATTCCTACTAATCATCTATATTTTGGTGCAATTGCTGCCTTAAGGCAAGAGGGAATTATTGATGGCTATGAAGATGGTACATTTCGTCAGCATGAATTTATTCAACGTAACCATGTAGCAAAAATTTTAGCGAATGCTTTTAAATTAAAAGCTTCTAATACGAATTCATTACCATTCACTGATGTGCGTGTAGAATACAAAGATGCGATTACTGCTTTATATGAAAACAACGTAACGACAGGTAAGACAGCTACCTTATTTGATGGATCTTCAAATGTAACACGTGGTCAAATGGCGGCATTTATTACTCGTTCAGAAGGTATTGTTAATCCTCCTACTCAACCTTCTCAAAGTGTAACGTTTAAAGTTGAGGAATATACAGCAAATGAATTAGCTATTCATGGTAAGACTTATTTATTTGGTGATTCAGTAAAGTCAATTTTTACAGCTGAAAACAAAACCGCACTAACAGGGGCAAAAATTACAGCTACTATCGAAAATGGGACCATAACAAAAGTAAATACGATTGTTTTAAATCAGACAGATCCAGAAAAAAAGGAAGTTGTATTTAATACAAATGCAACGCTCGATTCTATTACGATCAATGCAGATAATATGACGGTTAAAAATGTAACGGTTACAGGAAATGTAATTATAACTTCAAATGTTAAAACTAAAATTGAATTTGATGGTGTCACACTTGCAGGCGATTTAATTATAGCCAATCCGAGTGATGAGGCAATGGCTTCATTAGAAAGCGAAAAGCAACGTACACCTGTATTGAAAATTAAAAATTCGCGAGCTGGAAAAGTACAAGTTAAGCGTAACTTTTCCATAGTGTCAGACACGACGATTCCAGAACTTATCATAACAGGTAACATATCCGCTATAAGTATTGATGGAGCAGCAACGAAGGTAATAATTGAATCTACGGCAAAGCTGAATATGACTGGGAATGTAAAGTTTGAACAATTATTGCTTCCAGTAGCAGTAAAATTATTATTGAACGTGGATGGTGTAATGAATGATTTAACGGTGTTAAATGCTGATACTCGACTCACAATTAGTTCAGGTTTACGCATTAATAACTTAACAATTCCTGCAGGCTCTACAGTAACAAATATTATTACTAACTTTACCTCCGTTGCTTCCCAAATTAAAGCAATTATTGGAGGCTCTTCGCCAAGTACGGGGGGCTCAGACACAGGGGGAGGAAATGTGACGCCTGATCCGGTTATCCCACCAGAAAAAGGGAATGAATTTCATGTAAAGAATGCTGAGGAATTAAAACAAGCACTAAATAAAGCTAAAGTAGGAGACTTAATTAAGTTAACAGCTCCAGTGACTGCAGATGTAACGCTAACAGATTTAGTAGTAATAGATTTGAATGGTCATACCTTGAATGGGAATGTAACGCTAACTGCACCAACAGCTTCAGGGAGGTACTCTTTAATGCCATCTGGTAGTACAGGTACTATTTCGGGGGATTTAATCATTTATGCGCCGAATGTAACCCTCTCTTTAGATGGGTTAACCGTTGTAGGGAACACAGTAATTGAATAATAACTTCCATGTAAAACCTAAGGAAAAGATTAATTTAGACTAAAATCATAAGGAGCTAAGCGAATGAAGAAATATGAATGTAATGTCGTTACCAAAATAGCGTTATCATTTTTACTTGTAATCTCTATGATTTCACCTTACTTCACAGTTGTAAAGGCCGAAACGACAGAATCTATTGGAGTGGGGGAAGCGGTCAATCAATTTGATCCAACCGCAGTAAAGAGTAATGTTACTGTAGAGGGATATATAGTAGGGTTCGCCAAAAGTGAAACTTCTTATTCTGTGATAGCAGATAGTGACACAAATATTGCGATCGCTGATACACCAGATGAAACAGATGTCACGAAAATGCTGTATATTCAATTACCAAGCTCCTATAGAGCCAATTTCGGATTATTTACTAACCCAAGTAATCTTGGGAAAAAAGTTAGAATAACAGGTTCACTGGAAAAATATTTTGGCAACCATGCAGGGCTAAAATCACCAACTTCAATGGAGTTTGTTAGGGACGATACTACTGAACCAAATCCTCCCGAGACAGCAACAATTGCCGAAGCTCGTGTAGCTGTTGGAACAGACCGCACAGTTCAAATTCAAGGGACGGTTACGACAACACCTGGTAGCTGGGGAGGCAAGGCCTTCTATGTTCAGGATGAGACAGCAGGGGTATATGTCTTCTCTAGTTCTGCAGAAGCAGGGAGCTTAGCTGTTGGAGATATTGTCAGCATCACAGGGAAAACTAGTTTATATAGTGGAGAAGTTCAATTTAATACACCGACAATTGAACGGATTTCTACAGGGACGGCACCTACACCGCAGACAGTAAATTTACCGATTGCGGATGATAGCACACAAGGAAGATTAATCACACTTGAAAATGTGAAGATTAAAGATTTAGCGCCATCTGGTACGTATGGTACATTTGAATTTAAAGCAGTCGATGCAGCAAATAACGAGCTGTTAATTCGCCATGATAACCGTACAGGCTATCAGTTCTCTCAGTTTGAAGCAGATGGCTTCAATAACAATGATGTCATCACAGTGACAGGGATTGCGTCAATTTTTAACGGGACCTATCAATTAAAAACGTTAAGCGCGGAAAGCTTCCAATTAGTATCAAACTATGAGCCAACACAAGTAGAGAATATTAAGGCTTTACCAGCAACAGGCGAAGTTTATGCAGGAACGAAAGTAACATTGTCTACAAATACCCCAAATGCAACCATCTATTACACAATCGATGGTTCTGAACCGTCAGTAGCTAGTGAGGTTTATGATGCAGCAGCGGGGATTGTTGTAAATGAAGCCATGACTATAAAAGCATTTGCTACTGCAACAGGCCTAGATGATAGTGACATTGCATCCTTTGATTATACGGTTAAAGAAGAGCCAACTGTTATATCCATTACGGAAGCTCGTAATAAAGAAATCGGGCAAACTGTTATCGTATCAGGGATCGTGACAGCAAAATTAGAAACGGCTACAGCGCACATTCAAGATGAAGATGGGGCGGCGATAGCCATTTATCCTGTGGATAGTCTTGCCGCAAATGTCGGTGATCGAGTGACGGTGCAAGGACGAGTAGATGAATATAGCGGTCTAAAGCAATTAACGAATATTTCACTTGTTGGTATGCCTGTTCCTTCGACAATACCAGAGCCACATCTTATTAAAAGTAATGAGGTTGCGGAAGACAATGAATCGAAACTAGTTACAATTAAAAATGTTACCGTTACTGGTTCGGGTCAAAACTTTACAGGTACTGACGAAGTAGGCCCATTTGCTATTTACGATAAAACAAGAGATTCTGGTTTAGTGAGTGGAAAAACGTATGGGGAAATTACAGGGATTGTTGGTCAATATACAAACCATCAATTGCTCCCTCTTCGCGTTATTGAAGATGTAACAAAGGTGCAGGATATCAAAGCTTCTCACGTCGGGGGCGTAACAGCTGGCACGAAAGTCTCCCTTTCTACAATGACGGAAGGAGCAACGATTTATTACACAGTGAATGGCTCAACGCCAACAACAGCTAGTGCAAAGTATACAGAGGAAATCCTTGTTAATAAACCAATGACGCTTAAAGCGATTGCAGTGAAAGAAGGATTAACGAACAGTGCAATTGCTACATTTGTTTATGAAATTATTGATACTAAAAATGCCAAGATTAGCGATATTCAAGGGGCAAGCCATAAATCACCATATGTCGATTTAACAGTAAATGATGTGGCGGGAATTGTAACATTCGTTTTAAATTCAACTAGCTTTATTATGCAAGAAAACGAGTCGTCATTTGATGGCGTAAAATCAACTGCTATCAAAGTAAATAAGACAGGACATAATGTAGCAGTAGGGGACGTTATTAACGTTTCAGGAAATGTAGTAGAGGCGGGTGGCAACTCTCGATTGACAGATACACAAATTGCAGCAACGAATATTACAAAAACAGGTACAGCAGGAATTCCAGAAGCCCTTGTGATAGGGGAGGATCTGTTGCCACCAAATAAAATTATCGATAATGATAGTTTTGCAATTTTTGACCCACAAGAAGATGGCATCGATTTTTGGGAATCTATCGAGTATATGCTGGTATCATTCCCGGATGCGAGAGTAATAGGACCGATTTATAATAATGATTCTCCAATTGTTGTACCGAGCACAACTAATAATACATTCAATGTGAATGGTGGTTTAAATATAGCGGCCGATGATTATAACCCAGAAAAAATTATGCTTGAAGGGGTAGCTGGTAAAAATTATGATTCAGGTGATCGTTTTAATGATGCCCTTATCGGATTTGTAGAGAATTTTACAGATGGCTATCGACTGAACACAAATAAAGTCTTCCCAGAAGTGACAAAAGCGAATCTTCAGCAAGAAGTGACTCATCTTGAACCAGTAGCGGACAAGTTAAATGTCGCTTCCTATAATATCGAAAACTTTTCAAATAATCCTGCCAATACATCAAACGAAAAAGTAGCCAGAATAGCAGCGACATTTGTGAATAATATGAAATCACCAGATATTATTACATTAGTCGAAGTTCAAGATAATGATGGACAAACCGATTCAGGAAATGCAGATGCATCGGAAAGCTACATGCGATTAATTCATGCAATTAAAGCTGCGGGTGGTCCTGCGTATGATTGGATTGATGTCATGCCAATTAACAATACAGTAGGTGGTGCACCTGGCGGTAATATTCGTGTAGGTTACCTATATAATCCAGAACGTGTTTCATTAGTGTCAGGTATAAAAGGGATGGGTGACCAAACCAATACGTGGACAGCAGATGGAAGTCTCGCTTTAAATCCTGGCTTTGTTGATCCATCAAAATTTGTAGATACACGAAAACCAATTGCAGCCGAATTTGAATTCCAGAAAGAACGTGTAGTGATTATCGGAGCTCACCTAAACTCTAAAGGTGGAGATGGTTCACTTTGGGGACCAACTCAGCCACCAGTGCTAGAATCAGTAAAGAAACGTATTCAGCTTGCTCAAGCCATCAATGATTTTATCGATGAAGGACTTGCCATTAATCCAGATTTAAATATCATTGTAGCAGGGGACATGAATGACTTTGAATTCACACCAGCTCTTCAAACGTTAAAGGGTGATGTTTTAACGAATATGATAGATAAGGCCCCGGAGCAAGATCGTTTTACGTACTTCTTCCAAGGAAACAATCAAGTGTTGGATCATATTTTAGTTTCGAATAAGCTTGCTGACGTTACAGAAATTGACTTGATTCATATAAATGCGAACTTTACAGAAGCACAAGGCCGTGCATCAGATCATGACCCAGTATTAGTTCAAATTGATTTGAAAGCAGACAATGAGGAAATACCAACACCAATAACACCTGAAAATGTATACAATTTTGATAACTACAAAACAGGTAAACTGATCATGAATCGCCCAAGCATTTCGCTATCGTTAGGGAAAAATACGAATATTAAAAATGGAATTGCGGTATTTAGTCAATATGCTGAATTCCATGGGGAAGGATTTGCGGATAAAACAGTAACGATTAGTCCAAAAAAAGGAAATGCGATTATTGACTTTAAAGGTACGAAAATTGGTGAAATTATTATCGAAGGAAAAAATGTAAAAGAAATACGAAATTTACCTGATGGAGCGACCATTACGTATACTAAAGGGGCTTCGGCAGAGGAAATTGAATTTAAGTAGTATCTAAAAAACAATCCAGCACTAGTCTATATTGATTTGGTGCTGGGTTGTTTGCTAATTAACCTAATATGTTCAGAATTCCCTGGCTCATTTGATTAATTTGCGCCATCATCGATTGAGATGATTGCAAAAGAACTTGATCTTTTTTCAATTTAGACGTTTCTTTTGCTATATCCGAATCACGTAAAGTTGATTCAGCTTTCATTAAGTTTTCTTCAGCGTTTTTAACGTTATTGTAGGCATGTTCAAACATATTTTGATATGCACCTATAGTTGATCTTGCAGATGACACTCTCTTAATTGCATTTTCAATAATAGTAATTGCTGAATTTGCATTCTCTTGAGAATTAACAGATAGAGGATCGATATTTAGTTGCTCTACCGTTACGTTAGGTATTAATACTTTAACACTTTGTCCAGTATTACTCCCTACTTGTATATCTAAATGTAAGAACAAATCTTTTTCTTTCCCTGGTTCACCAAAAACATTAAGTTCAAATACTCCACTACCATTACTTGGCCAATTCAAACCATAATTCTCAGGTCTAAAATCGTATATATATAATTTTCCACCATCAGAAGCTAACTGTGAAAAGTGCTTTACAAAATTTGTTGCGCCATTTGGTAGAGTATTCGAATTAGGTGGAGTTGGATCATATACGAATCCTGGCTGACCATAAGCTGTTTCAATTATCTTGTTGACTAAATCAGTCCCGTTTGTAATTGTACTCACATCCACTTCCATTACCGGATTAGAATCATTTAATCTTGATGTATCTGGATTACCATTTACAAATTTAATACTATAGGCTTGATTACAAGTACAACAAGTATAGTTAACTCCTTCTCCATTTAACTTAGCTACATCACTAGCTGAGTTAATATTGCTAAAATCAATAATAGCGCTGGCATAATCAATTGAATTATATGTATATTTATCCGTTATTCCACCACTAGTTGTAACTTGTTGAACATATTGAGATAAAGAACCAGATGTTATACTATTTCCATTTTTATCTTTCGTTCCAGCAAGCAAAACCATACCATTAAATTCCGTATTAGAGGCAATATCACTTAGTCCTTTTATGATTTGGTCCACCTCTTGTTGAACCTTTTGCCTATCGCCATCTGTTAAAGTATCATTTGAAGCTTGCGCTGCAAGCTCTCTAAGTCGCTGTAGATTAGGATCTAACATATTTGCTAAGGCTCCATCAGCTGTGTTAATTAAAGACAATCCATCTTGAATGTTCTCCCCAGCTTGATTCAACCCTCGAATTTGCGCACGCATTTTTTCACTAATAGTTAAACCGGCAGCATCGTCAGCAGCTTGATTGATTTTATAGCCTGAAGAAAGTTTATTTAATGTTTTATTAATTTCCGAATTTGTTTGGTTATATCGATTTTGTGTAAACAAGCCTTGATTGTATTGAATCCGCATTTTCTAGCCCCTTTAAATATCTGTATTAGTAAAATAATACTGTAAAATTCTACTATAGTCCATTAATTAATATGTAATTAGTTTTATTGTGTTAGGAAAATAGTCATTAATTATTCTAGGTTGATTTAATCGAATAATATCTTTTCAAATGAATTTGGCAGAAGCGAAAATTTTTTTGTTAAAATGCACTTCAACTAAATAAACGCAACTAATTACTCCATAACATGGCGTCAATAATAACTGCAATAATGAGTAGAACTACAATACCCCAAACGAATTTTTCAGCTGCTCGTATGTTTTCTTCGTTTGTGACTTTGTTTTGGACTTCCTTTTGTACTTTCTCTGACACTTCTCTCTTTTTTCTCGTTAAAGTATCTTCAAAAATCGAATTACAATATTCACATTTTACAAATACTAAACCATCTCTGTATACTTTCTTAAAAGGGTTACTGGCTAAACAATTAGGACAATTATTCATTTGTATTCACCTCAATATATCTATCTACTATTTACCATTTTAGGAAAATTAACATGTTTTGTACATAAAAATAAAAATCGGTAATCGATTTAATAGCAGACTATTTAACCTTCTTTATGGAATTACCTGTAAAAATAGGACAGATATATTAAACTGTGCAGTAATAGTACCAGTATGTTTTTATTCAAACTTGAACCTCACAAAGTACAAATATAGGTTTGTCAGGCTTACATTTTACACATAAGAATATAAAGTACTAACAAATCCCTCTAATCTCACCATTCCAATTTCCTTAGATCAAAACTCGACCAAATCAATATTTTGTGCAGATGAAAGAATGAATGACTATGGGAAACGAAAAAAGCATTGCAACGAAGCAATGCTAAGTACGTGGGGTTTTTGACAACTTTACTACATTAAAAACAAAGCCTATAACTCCACAAATAAAGAAAATATAGGCTACTAGTATGGACATAACTTCTAAGTTGTTAGTGAATATCCTGTATCCTCCTAAAGTAAATAAAGCCAAACTGCCAACCGAACTAAGTAATATTTTATTTTTGTCAGTCAACACACACACCTCCAAATAATGGTATGTATATAGGTTAACACAAAATGTATTTTTAGTTAACCTATTCTGTGTTTATTGGTGAGTGTCATAAAAACAAAGAAACTTTACTGAACACTTTCTTTCTTATCAAGACTAAAATCGAAAAAAATTAAATAAATTAATGGACCAAACATATTTTATATGACTAATATGTTTGGTCTTTATCTATTTAAAATATCGAATCTTAATGTACTTTAATAAAGTCTTTTCAAAAATAATAAAGACCTTTATAAATGTTAGTCATTTTATTCAACAAACGGGCCAGATTGTGGAGTAAATATAGCTAATAGATGCATTGGGAAATTTTCTTTAAACAGTAATCATTGCTGCTTTGACAATATTTCTTATTTTTTGCGGATAAACATAAAACTAATTTTCAATGAAAGACGTTTCTAAAACAATTGCATATGATAATACAATGAATCTGTGAAGGGAATGAATTAAATGTACTATCACTCTAACGGGTATCCATATCAAACCCCTTATTATGGAAATGCATCAATGCATAATTATATGGAATACCCGAATTACTGGACATACCCTTATGGGGCAATTCCTGCAAATCAATTAAATCCTTATCATGCTTCCAATGGTAATAATGAAATAATGTTAAAAGATTATGGAGCTAACCCATTTGTCATTAATATTAACGAGGCGTCAAAGCAAAACAATACGTATCGTACAGCTTTATGGACAGGAAAGCATTTACAGCTAACATTAATGAGTCTAAATCCCGGAGAAGATATTGGACTAGAAATGCATCCTAATGTCGATCAATTTTTACGTATAGAGCAGGGTCAAGGGGTAACTCAAATGGGCAAGAGTAAAGATAATTTAACCTTTAAAAGAAATGTCAATGATGATTATGCCATTTTTATCCCTGCCGGAACATGGCATAACTTAACAAATACAGGAAGTATTCCACTAAAACTTTATTCTATCTATGCCCCGCCTAACCATCCGTTTGGAACCGTTCACCCTACTAAAGCTGCAGCAATGGCTGGAGAAAAGGGTGAAAATAACAATAATAGAAATTCTGTTATTTCTGGCAAGACTCCAGATGAATGGGTGCGGTACACGGAATTCTTGGTAAATGAAGGATTAAAGGATGTTCAAAGAGGGATAAATCCAACACACATTCTTCAGGAATTTATTCTTATGGGGGTTCTAGTAGGAAAAGGATATTCTCCAGAAAAGGCATATGAGACAGTGGAAGAATGGGAACGGACAGGGGAATCTAAACTTCTACAACAAAGCAAAAATATGTAGAAATACTGTAAAAATAATGGATACAGATAAAAGACTTTTAGAATTTCAATATTTATCTATTTAAGAAAAAATTTTTTGAGATTGTGAAGGAATGTAATTAAACAAACGAAGGCTAATAGTGGAAGAGCTTTATGGTTATCTTGAAATCCAGTCTTCTGTTAAAGGGAGCTATTTTTGAATAAAACTTAGATTTTTAAACAATTAACGTGAAGTTTCTTAAATAAAAAAATATACAACTATATTTTTAACCCCGTCCTATATTGAACGGGGTTATGCTTATTTGAACTTTTAAAGTTAATTAACTTTATTTTCATTTCACATCTCCATCATAACTCTTTATACACCTCTGCGTAAGCGAATTTCAATTGTTCCTTTAGTTCTTTATTTTCACTCTCCAATTTCTTAACCTTTCTTTTTAGAGATTCAATAAGGGCGTCTTTATTATTTTCATTCATTTCTCGCTTCACTTGTTTTGGTGAAGGTACTTGTGCTTGTTGCTGTCTTAATGTTTCGATTCGTTCACGAATATCCTTATTGTTGTAAAGTGTTGCTTTCGATACACCAGCTTCACTAGAAACACTATTAAAATTAATATTCTCGTTAGTGCGTATGAGCCTTTTAATGGCTTCATCTACTTTTTGATAGGTGTTTGCCTTACGTTGGGCATGAACTGCTTTTAAATGAGCAGAACGGTCATATTCAGTCATTCTTAACACCTAACTTTCTTTTCATCCGTTCATGTCTACCGAATATAACGTTTCCTTCTTGAAGGGTAGTTAAAATATTTTGGTATCGTCGTAAGTTCTTTTGGTTCTTCTCGGCTATATCTTCTCTTCCTCTTTGTTTTGCTATTTTAATTGCTTTTGTCGTTGTATTAATGTGCAGCTCATATTTTTGCATATCGTATTCTGAAAAACCTACTGCTAAGTCTTTACATGGCGTTTTGTTGTCACCACAAGTTAGACAAGGAGGTTCTTCCATATAAGGACAATTACCGTTTAAACGAGCGTGGCACGTTCCATAGGGGTTATCCATCGCATTTAGTTTATGATCTTGCCATAAAGCATCCAAAATATCTATTGGTATATCTTCTCCTTCCTTAATTTCTTGAATTTCACCATTTAAATCGAAGCTGAATACTCCTTGCTTCACAGCGGATTTAAAGGCTTCTCTTTTGGTTTCATCTAATAGTTTAGCGTATCGCATTGTCATTTCTGGAGAAGCATGAGCTAAAAGCTCTTGAACAGTTAAAATATCTGCACCACTATTTATCATTTTCACTCCATAAGTATGTCGAAACTGATGCATCGCGAAATGAAAGAGATTGCCGTTTTCGTCAGTGATATTCACTTTTTTTGCCAATATATTTAGTGCGGTATTAACCCAATTTTGCCCATATGGTTGTCCTTTTCGTTTGCCACGATACCGCACAAAAATATAATCCTTTGGATTATTATCTTGATTACTAAATTTTTTTGATTTATCGATTAGAACGGCAAGGATTCCCGCTAACTCTTCATCAATTGGAATACGATGTTCTTTCACATAGGTTTTTCTTATATCTGTTACTATAGAGTATTGCCCGTTTAGTTGAACTAAGCAGTCAAAGGTTAGTTCTAATGCATCGGATATTCTAAGCCCGGTTTTAAATGCGACCCAAACAATCGGAACAATATCTTTATGTAATTCATCTAGATGAGAAAAAAGCTGCTCTAAGACAAAATCCGGAATGTAACCGATTTGGTCAGCGGATTTTTCTCGTAGTTTAGGCTTATCTTCAGGAAAAATCAGTAATCTTACATGTTTTTCAGGAGCTATATCATACTCATATCGTTGAATATCTTCAAGAAATTTTTGTATAGTGCCTAATGCTATTGATATATATGCTTCAGGATGTGCATTCTTTTGTTTCAGTTGAATTTGAGTATATTCATGTAGATATTCGATGTATTTTTCTATGTGATTTCGCTTTAAAGCTTTTAAATCTTTCCAATTTGGTTCTAGTGTAAATACAAATGTAAAAAAAGATGGTAAAAACAGTATATAATTTAATGCTGTACCCCATGCGAATTTATTTTTACTAAGTAATCGTTGCTTAAAATACTTTTTGACTTGCTCACGAATGGTAGTAGGAATCTTTGAGAAATCAATATAATATTGGTATTTGCTTTTATTATAATTAATACCGTATCTATCATGTAAATGACGAACATCCCATCTATCCTTTTCCCACTCTTCTCGTTTATCTGTGTATTGCGAAAGGGCTGTATAAATAGTTCTCAGAAAACGTGCAACGGGAGATTTACCTATATCGTCTTTCTGGAGCTTTCTTCTTCTTATTTGTTGAGTTTGGATTCCTTTTTCATTCAACCAAAATATATACTCTCGTTCTGCTTTTTCAATATCCAATTCCAACATTGATGATAGTTTGGGGTACTTTTCGTTTATGAACTCCGTCACTCGTCTTAATGGCGGTTGATTTACAAAGGCATACGTGATTGACCAATAATCGTTAAATAAATGTTGGTAATAGACATATTTCACTTCTAAGTTAACCAAAGGATTATTGAATCGAAAATGAACATTTTGGTTTGAATGCTTATAGTTCTCTACCTCTTCTTTAAATTGTTTAATTTTACCTATATCGTTGATTTTCCATTTGTCATTGACGAGGAAATAGGGATTACTTATTTGTTCAACCAAAACCGAGCCATCCTCGTGTATTACTTTATCAAAATAAGTTGAAAGTTCACTTTCTAAGCCTTCATGAAATCCTATTTCTTCTGATCCAATAATCTTCATTTGTTTCATCTAAGTAACTCCTTTTAGTCATTTTTCTTTAGGTTAAATGCAAATTGTGCCTTATTCCAATCTTCTCGAATATCTTCGTCAGAAGGATGTAAATATAAGTTCATTGTTGTTTGGATATGAGCGTGTCCTAATCGTTCTTGCACTTGTTTGATATCCTTTGTTTGCTGATAGTAAATTGTAGCGTGTGTATGCCGAAATAGGTGAGGGTGTAGCTTTTTTATTCCTGTTTTCTTTTTTAAACGCTTAAATAGAGATTCTACATCCAAATAATCCATTGGTTTCCCGACATTTCCACCTCGTATTTTCACAAAAACAAAGTTTGAATCTAAATCTAATTCATCCAACACTTCGTACAAATAATCATCGTATAAATCCATTAAGGATTGTGACACGTATATCTCTCTTTCTCCGGTTTTTAACTTAGCGCCATTCTCCAATTCCCCTCGCTCAACAAGGCGAATTCGATGTCCTTTTTGAAAGTCAAATTTAAAATCCTCCATAAAGAGACCTATAGCTTCACCAATACGAAATCCCGTTTCATATAACAATTGAATCAGGAACTTATCTCGGATATTCGTAGTTGCTTGCAATACTTGTTGTACTTGTTCCTTCGTTAGTGTATTTACTTTTTTACGTGGTTCATTTAATTTAAGTACGTTTCTTGCGGAGGGCTTATCTTTAGTAATATGGTGTAAGAAGCTTTTGTAACGTGTGTTACCTCCAGTGAACACTTGTTTCATTAACTTTTCCATCATGTCATTTTGTACTTCTTCATTTCGAAATAAATAGTCATAAAAGTTTGCTATAACTGTGATGGTATGGTTAACAGTTGTTTCTGCTCGTATTGCTATTTCTTGTTTAATCGGAGCGACTTTGGAATTTCCGTAAGGACTTCTTAACCACCCCACAAAGTCCACCAAATCCTCTAATCGAATATGTTTATAATCTTTGTTCACTTCTTTCAAATAGGTAAAAAAATGCTTTAAGGAATAACAATACGATTTCTGCGTATTAGAGCTTTTCCCCGTCTTATCTAAATACTTTATGTATTTCATGGCTACTAGTACGGGAATTCCTTCTTGGTCGAGTAATATATATCGCTTAATGTTATTTTCTAAAATAACCTCCTGAACTCTCATAGCACTTCCCCCTAAAAAGTAATAGTAACGCTCATTTTCTAACAGATTATATTTCGATATGGAATATAATAACCACAAAAACAAATGTATGTTCACTTATATTATATACATATTAGACTAATATTTTTAAATCGAGTTAATAAATCTAATATGTATTGAAAAAGAGGATATATGCTCATATATTGAACATATTATCCTCTTATTAGTTTAGTCTATTTAATGAATAAAATGTTCAGCAAGGAAGAGGATTCTTGCTGAACATTACTATAAATATAATAATTTTTTTATTAATTAATAAAATTTTGAGGAATACATTCACGAACACCAGAATTTCTCAATGAGTTAAATAAAGCTGCACTGATTCTTAAAATAACAAAGTTATCAGTGCCATTTTCTAATTCATAGATCACAAAGTATGAATTATCGACTGTAAAAATACATTTTCGTTCTAATTCAAATCCAGGTGGTACAGGAGGAAGATTAAAACGTGGTACAACTAGAGGTGTATCTCCTTCATCTCTGATAAAATCGAAAGTTTGTTGGTCAATCTCATAGATATTAACTGGATCAATCTCCACACCTTTTTCTGGAATTGTAATTTCATCTTCAACTAATACGAAAAAGCGTTCGTTTCGAAAATTGAAAAGACCTCTCGCCCCTATTTCAAATGATGCCATTTTATATTCACCTCCTATTCTCTAAATATCTTATTCATATCAAATACAGTTGTTTGGACATTAAGGAGGGGGAGTGAAGAATAGTTTCTGGTCTGAAGTCATTAGAAGCTAATAGTAGGGTGAGATAGATTTACAATTTCGGATATGAATGGGGATTAACTGGACAATTTGAAGTTCATGTCAGAAAGAAAATGTGCTGGAGAGGTAAATGAATGAATATGGAAAGCCCTATACACTGGTATAGGGCTTTTATAATCTTAACATTAAATTCTAAAGAATCTGTGTTAATTCTGAGTTCACAAACCGTTGGGCAGCAATAATTACACCTGAAGCTGTTCGTCCATAAACGCTATATATTCCACCATTTTGATTTGGAACAATTTCAACTTCATATTGAGCTCCAACTACACCAGGCGTTACAAAAGTAGAACCATTCGCAATAGCGGCAAAAGGAGTTGTTGATAATAATTGTCTTGACCCATCTAGTCTAAAAACTCTTACTACGCCAGTTAATAAACCTCCCGTAAGGTTAAGAATTTTGACACGAACACTAGCTGCATTAGCTGGTTGATTTCCTGTATTTTCAATTGGGCCAGTAGTTAAACTCATTTATTTCACCTCCAAATAAACAAAATTTGTATAATCTGCAGATTATATTTTCATAGTATGAAGTATTCTGTATACTCTCTAGTCTTATTAATCATATCTATAAATTAAAGAAAAATGTGGATTGGTTTAGTAAGTAATGCGAAGTATGTAAGTGAAGGTTAACCTATATCTCATGACATAGTACCTTAGTAGAACATCGAATAGTGGAGCTATTGAACAATATGAGGAAAGTAACTAGTGTCACTGGGTTGGTAATGACCCTAAAATGAGAGAGGCAGTGACGGTCAACTAACGCCACAAACGAATAAGTGCTTGCGATACACACAATTATTAATTTGCAATTAAAGATACATAAAAAAAGCCGTAGCGTTTGCAGACGCTACAGCTCGAATTGGTTGATGCCTTTAAAGTCAATCTAGTAAACGTAGTATATCGTAACTTAGGAGGAAGAAACTATGTAACAGGTCAAACAACAGTTACTAAAGATGGCTGAAACAATCGAATAAGCAAGGCAGCCAGTAACGAAAGCTGATAACAATAGCTGAATTGGAGTGATTGAATCAACATTACCAAAGGCATGTGGGCACAACCGTTGTATACAGGAATTACAACGGCGTATATATTCATTAAATTATCGAATTAAGGAAAAGGTGCAAAAGCGCATTTCGATAGTGCATGGGGATCGAGAGGTTGAAGTACTTCAGAGATTGCTTGATGGGATAGCATACGCGCTATTGGAAGTTCATGAAATTATCCAATACGACAACAAATGATGAAGTAGCCGAGAGACTACTTCTTATAAGATATTCCTAAAAGTATTTTTAAGCGGAATTATTTTAGTATGAGATCTGGATAAACTAAGTGCTTTCAAATAAGGTCATTCAGTCTAAAGCTCTTTATTTTTATGCCATTTCATTGGTTTTTTCAATATCTTCTACTTTGATAAACTTTAAGACAACAAACAGGAGAACGAATCCCAAAACACCTGCCGTAATATAGCTGGCATGGAGATAATTTTTCATGACAAGTGACATAATAGGAGGACCCGCTGCAACCCCTATAAATCGTGCCGAGCTGTAAAAAGAGGATACGGTTCCTCTTAACTCTTTTCTAATATTGTCAGTAATAATTGTGTCAAGTGCGGGCAATAGTGCACCAATAGCAATCCCCACTATACTCGTAACGACTAATAAAAGAATCAGTTTTTTACTTGTAAACCCAACAAAGACAATACTGACAGACATTGCAATCAAGGAGGCAATGATTATTTTTTTAATCCTTCCCAGGTTTCCTTTAATTTTTCGACCAGATATAAATGAAGCTATACAAAGTAATAAAAGCGGGATGGCCAGGACAAACCCTTTTTTAATCCCTTTTATATCATGAACTTTTTCGAGATTTTCTGACAAGAAAAATAGCATACTAAATAATATGAGCATCACAAGGACCCCGTTAAGGAATACGGTATATAACCATTTACCTTCCTCCTTGAAAACTTTTTTTGTATTACGTAAAAACTCTTTGAGCTTCAAAGGTTCATCATCATCTTTAGGAGCTTTAACGAAGAAAAAAATAAGTACAATCGAAATCAAACTAAGCGCTGAAATGGAAAAGAAGGGCAGGAACCATAAAAACGCAGCAAATATTGATCCTAAAATGGGACTTAACACTTTCCCAAACGTGTTAGACGTTTCAATTATCCCTAATGTAGAACTTATTTTTTCATCATCATCCTGGTAAAGATCACCTACAAGAGGCAATACGATCGGCATTGCACCAGCGGCCCCAATTCCCTGAATAATTCTTCCGGCGATAATCATTGCGTATGGGTCATCCATTTTCCATGAAGCAAATCCAGCAATCAGACCACCGATTAAAGCTAAAGTTAAGCTTGGTAATATGACCATTCTTCTGCCGAAGCGGTCCGATAAATAGCCAGCTACGGGGATCAGAAAAATAGCTGCGACTGAATAGCTTGTTATGATCATGCTCGACTGAAATGATGTGATCCCTACCTTATCCTCAAGTATAGGAAGCACGGGAATAAGCATTGAATTTCCAAGTGTCATGATGAGCGGAATAGAAGTCAAACTTACAATACACCAGACACTTACATTAACCTTCTCTTGGTCCATTACCACACCTCGACTAATATTCTTTTAAAGTATGGTTTCCTTTCGTGTTCATTTTATGCGCTGTCGGTGGGTTTATTGGAATAACACTTGGTAAGCCTGCTTCCCAAAGTAGATCCCGAAACCAATCATTAATAAGGCTGAGATAAAAGAGACCGTTTTCAAAAGCTGTATAGATAATAATTTTCGAGCGACACTGGATAAAAAGGCATAAATAAAATCTACAAAAATAATGCCCATCAAAATGGCGATACTCACCAAAATGATTTCATACCCTGATGAGATACCAGCTGTTTTTGCGAGTATGGAGCCGTATATTCCTAGCCAGAAAAGGATGGTTAGCGGATTCAAAAAAGACATGAAAAATCCAGTCATGAGGGATTGTCTCAGTCGTGTTCTTTTCCCTGTTTTCGAATCCATCTCAATTTTATGTAGCGACAGTAAATTTTCGATACCGGTGTACAAAAGAACAAAACAGCCGAAGGACCAAAGGATTGTTTTCAACCAGATGGAATTGATAAATTGTCCAATTCCAAAATATACGATAAACATATAGATAATGTCAGTCGCTATGGCACCCAGACTAAAAAACCATGCATGAAAAAAGCCATTTTTTAAACCTGTATTCAATAGGACAGTCTTAACAGGTCCAATTGTTGCAGCCATTGATATGCCTAAAAAGATAAAGGTAAATATAGAATCCATAAAATAGCCTCCAATAATCAAATGTAATTGCATTTTATTCGAAGGCAATAACTTTTAGGACAATCTAAAAGGGCATAAAAAACATGCGGATTTAATATGTCCTTATCGCACGCTAAACTAATTATATATAGCATATTTATCAAAGAATATAGTTTCGTTTTTGTCTTTAAATTTATCCTTTAAAACAAATAATTCAATCAAATTCGTTCATAATAATGAAAAGGACGTGATGACTATTCTAAATGAGAAGAAGATATCAAAGCTAAAAAATATGTTAATTGAGCAAAAACACTCGCTCCAACGAAGAATGGATACAGATGAAGAATATTTAGAACGAGGTAGTTTACGGGATTCTGTTGATGAGTTGTCAACAATCGATAATCATCCAGCAGATCTGGGTACCGAATTATACGAGCGTGAAAAAGATATGGCGTTAAAAGTCCATGACAATGATGAGTTAGCAAAAGTAAATACGGCCTTACAAAAGATTGAGGATGGTACCTATGGCGTATGTGAAGTTTGTCAACAAGATATCCCATATGATCGATTGGTGGCATTGCCTTATACCTCTTTTTGTATTGAACATACTGCAAAAGACGTTCCAACAGATCGACCGGTTGAAGAGCAAGTGATGCTTCCTCCAGTTGACAATTCTTTTGCTGGCCGTGATGACAAGGATGATATTCATGATTATGAAGATATATTTCAAGTTGTAGCAAAATATGGAACTTCTGAAACACCTTCCGATTTTGAAGGGGATTTTGAAGATTATGATGAATTATATGAAGATCCTGAAGAAATTGCCGTTAATGACGAATGGGATTCATACCATATCTCTGAAACAGATGAATTAACACGCCAAGTTTCCATTCAGGAAGTAGAACACGCGAGAAAGTTTGATTATTTAGAGGATTAAATGTGGGATTCAAAAAGATAGGCGCAATTGTTATAAATGAATGCTTTAATAAAATGTTTTGAACAAATGCAAAACTTGCAGCATGTTTTGTAATAAGAAAAATAGGATGTAAACTCGGAGGTAGGTCATGTGGTATTTTCAATAACCTCAATATTAGGGAAAGACAGACCAACGATCGACCTGCACTCCATAATTCTGTTTGGAGCATGACATATAACGTGGTGTCGCTCTATCACGAGTTACAAGTGAGCTCTTGCCAAGAGGATTACTATAATATTTAAGCTTTCATCTTAGGATGGAGGCTTTTTCTTTTGCTTTGAAAACTGCGTCATACAGCCAAAACACTTCGAGTCGAGAGGTCAGAGTTTGGTGTGGTTTTGAGAGCAAATAATTACCAATGCTTAAAGTTGAAGCTAGTGCTCAGGGAACTTTACTTTCTTATTTGGAAATTCGACCAAATTTTTCTCTCCTTTGATTCGTCGGTGTTCTATGAGCATAGATTATTATTATTGATTCACAACAACTACGTCTAAATGTTATTAGGTGAAAAGATTTACAAGATATTAATATCTAATTAAAAAACAAATGTTATTTTGTTTAAGTAAAAAAATTAATTACCTATAATGAGAGGAGAAGAAATAATGGAAAAAAACATTGAAGTTTTAAGAACAGAAGGGGACATTAATTTAACAAAAACTCGTACTTTATGGCAAGGAAAACACTTGAGCAAAGAATCATTTGAGCTTTTAAACGATGATTCCAAGTATTATTTACATCAATCTCTTTCTACTCCTTGTTTAAATATTATTGAAAAAAGCTATGGAATTTACATAGAGGATATAGATGGAAGAAAGTATATGGATTTTCATGGAAATAATGTTCATCAAATAGGTTATGGTAATGAATATGTTATTCAAGCAGTAAAAGAGCAGTTAGATATCCTTCCATTCTCACCAAGACGTTATACAAATAAAGTTGCGATCCAGCTAGCAAAAAAATTAGTTGATATTGCACCAGAAAGTTTAAATAAAGTACTGTTGACTCCTGGGGGAACTTCAGCTGTTGGAATGGCTTTAAAACTTGTTAGAAAGGTAACAGGCAAATTTAAAACTATTTCTATGTGGGATTCATTTCACGGTGCTTCTTTAGACGCTATTTCAGTTGGAGGAGAAGCACTTTTCCGTAACGGTATGGGTCCTTTAATGCCAGGGAGTCTGCATATAGCTCCTTACAATTCATATCGTGGTTTGTTTGATGATGACAATGGTAGATTTAAATCTCTTGACTATCTTGAGTATATACTTGAAAGAGAAAATGAAATCGGTGCAATTATTTTAGAGCCTGTTCGTTGTACAGACGTGCATATCCCACCAAAAGAGTACTATCAACGTTTACGTAATATTTGTGATAGAAACAATATATTATTGATTTTTGATGAAATTCCAACAGCTTTAGGGCGAACAGGTAAAATGTTCACTTTTGAAAACTTTGGAGTTATTCCAGATATTGTATTATTGGGAAAAGGATTGGGTGGAGGCGTTTTTCCAATGGCAGCGATGCTGGTAAAAGGAGAACTTGATGTTGCCCAAGATATTGCACTTGGTCATTACACTCATGAAAAAAGTTCATTAGGTTGTGCAGCAGCATTGGCTACTCTTAATTATATCGAGGAGTTTAAATTAATTGATAAGGCTAATCAATTAGGAAATTATATGAGGATACGTCTTGAAAAGATGCAAGAACAGTATGAAATTATAGGTGATGTTCGAGGAATCGGTCTTTTATACGGAGTAGAATTAGTATTAAACCGAAATTCGAAAGAAAAAGCTATATCTGAAGCAGAGCAAGTAATGTATAAATGTATGGAAAAGGGATTAAGCTTTAAAGTATCCCAAGGAAATGTGCTTACTCTCACTCCACCACTTATCATTAAGGAGCATGAATTAGAACTGGCTATGGATATTTTAGAACAATCTATCCAGGAGATTTTAGGACAGTAATATAGATTTATGAAGAATTTATACAATTTACTAGATTGAAGCAACTAAACATCTCATATGAGGTGTTTTTATTATATAAAGAAACTTGATGTAAACATTCCAAAACAAACAAATGACGATGGAAGTGGGGGTGTTCAAGGCTGTTCTTGCGATTATAAGTGAAAATAGTGTATTATAGCTTTCATGTTGTAAATAAAAAGGACGGATGTAATGAAATATAATAAGACAGTTATGCTAAAGCTTATAAATGAACATCGAACATTGCATGATGAATTAAAAAAGCTAAAATCTGAAATGGGTTTAGAGAAAAATTTCGCAGTAAAGGCATTGTATCATTCATTTGTTGCAGAAGATGGTCCTTATATGAAAGAATATCAGGATTTAGAGCGATTACAATAAATGTAGTGCCACTAACAAAATTGTTGGCAAGATAAGTAATAATTTTTAGTCCGAGAATTTAATACTAAGTTTGTGATTGAGCCATTCATTTTGAGTGGCTTTTTATTCTGTTTTTTTACTGGCAGACGCTATAAAGAACGATAGGAAATACACGTTTGAACAGTTTAGGGATTCTTACAGATCACTAAATTGGGCAAGCAGGAAAATACAAAAGAATAAATACTTGAAATGTATGAAAATGAAAAGGGTAACCGCCTGAAAGTTGAAAGGGAATTGGAAAACCTTAAAACAATGATTGGCTATGCGAAAACGCAGATGCAAGGAGCATTGAACTCAATTGGTATTGGTTAATCGATTACTAGAAAGATATTGTTCAGTAACTTGAGTGGATATAGAAGGAAAGCAGAAAGACAATAATCAGATACAAGGAACACAAAATAAGGCATATATACTACCCTGTTTTCCTACTGGTTAGAAAAAAACACCAACTAAAAGAGATTAGTCAGTGTTTCGTGTTTTATTTATATAAGAAACTCTAGTTTATTTTCTACAAGAGTCTGAAATCTATCCATAAATAGAGCTGCATGGTAACCATCGCAGACAGAATGATGAACCTGCAAGGATAAAGGTAAATAAATATTACTAGTTTTATTGATAAACCTACCTGCAGTGATTATCGGCAAACAATAATTTGGGCTATTATTCACGTTTAAGTTAAAACCAGTAAAAGAAGTCCATGGAATCATAGAAATATTGACGACATTTTCAGGTATCGGTGTTTTAGGAAACAGTTTTCCTGTACCATTGTACTTCTCAGTATCGGAAATATAGTTCTCATAAAACTTTTTAAAACCTTCATCTGTATTTGTATAAATGGCTGAAAATAACTCTGATGTCTTATCAAAGATAGTATACATTGGGACTACCTTATCCCAGTATCCAAACTCTCCAGCAGAATTAAAGTTCATTCTAAAATGTTTATTTGAATTTGCCACGTGAGTAATTAAAAAGATGAATACAGGATAGAATTTATATCCCTTATCTTTTGTAATTTTATAAAGTTCAGTAATATCAATATTTCTGGTGATGCTAAAGCTCGTTTGTTGATTTAAGAAATGATTGAAAATTTCTTTTCGTTCCCAATTATTAATATCAATTTTATTGAATTTCATCTTACTAAAGCCTCCTAAAATTTAAAATCTAGATAATTTTAGGAAGCTAATTTGACTGCTTTTTTCATAAGATCATTCCTTTAATTTTATATAAGTCAATCTTAACATATTATTACGGTTTCGATTATTAATTTAGATTAGCATAGCGAGCTTAAACTGCTAATCAAAAAACTACTGCACAATATGAGAAATCGTCTTCAGGAAGGGCATCTTTGAAAAATTCTAATATTTCTTCGCCGAAAAACACAATAGATAATAGTATTAGTACAATTAAAACAGCTCACTAAAGTCTGGATGTCATCACTTGATACAAGGGTTCGTAAGTCACATAGAAAGCTGATAAAGATGGCTACTAACATTATGGTAAATGGAAATCAAAAGCACCAAGGTTATGGGGCATTGCATCGATGGATAGTCAGTGTCGATGGCACAAAATATATATGGTGAATGGCAAGTTACCAGAGTATCGATGAGGCAGAGACTACATGGACGATACCTACCAAAAGCAATTGGCTGTTCGTATTGATGCTTATATGTCTGATTTAGGGTTAACTTACAAACAAGCTTTTAATAAGGATTACAAAGAGGTGAAGCCTCCACGTGTTGTAGTACCATTCGTAAGTTACGAGGAATGGAGTCAACAATTTAGCGGTAGAGGGTGAGTGTAGTTGGATAGGAAGTAGTTATTCCTAGGAATAAGTTTTTAGATATTTATGTTAAAAACGATATTGAAAATTAACGCTTAAAATCGTAAAGACATGTTGGAAATGGTACGCTTGACATAACAGAAATATAGTAACTATTTCGTACCGTATTGTTAAAAAACAAAATGTAACTTCGTAGCTTAGGAATGGATGTGTGAAATATGGACAAAAGAAATTCAATAATGGAAACATATTTTAATACAAAGGATATTGCTAAACGTAATGTATTATTAAAACAAATAGTATTTGACTTGCCTGAGAACGGAAAGGACTTTTTTCTCAAAGTATATAAAAAAGAGAGATATTTGGATATGCGGCTAACTGCGATTAGAGGATATGCTGCCTATGCAAGCGAAGAAGAAGTTGCGATTTTAATGAAAAAGATGTTGGAAATCTTAAAAAGGCGACCAGAAAGTACACCATATAATTATCAGGAATACGAAATCTTGCGTTCATCTTTTCTAATACCTTATTTATTGGAAAAATATCAATATGACTGTTTCAAAAAATTTAATGAACAGTTAAAAAAACAGTACGACGCTATGCCTGAAGTTTTCAAAGGAATTTTTACATGTGACGATAAAGGGGAACATATTCAACTAATTTCCCCAGCAGTAGTACGGAAAAAGATTGAAGATTTCATGCAAAGTGAAGGATGTATCTAATGGATTTTGCACCCAAATGATATATTGGAGATTTATGGATTTTTTTCTATGTTAGTCTAATAGCTATTGTAATTATATCATCTCGCATTGCACATTCAACCTTTGCAAAGAAGGAAGATTGGGTAGGAAAGCTGTTAACAAGTGTGTTTGCTAATATAGGTATGTTTACTTTTGTCATAGGTCTATTTAGAAGGATGGAAAAGAGCGAGTGAATTGCTGTCATATGTAAATGTATTAATTGCTATAGGTTCATTCGCAATGATGTTTTTTATTGCCTTTTTTATAATTTTTGGATAGTCAATAAAATAATAAATGAATAAAAGACAACTCTGTGTGTGAACTGCCCCGTAAAGTTAGATTGATGTTTAACTTTTACGGGGCAGTTCTAATAAAGTGATGAGTGGTTTTTCTCAATCATATTTATCGAAAACTTATAAACTAAAACCTTTTTTTGCTTCGAATTCCATTGTTAAAAAAAATTACATTTTTGATTTCCAGTACCTGACCAGTATCTTTTATTTTTAAACTTTTGTACCCCAAATAAGTGGGGTACAACGGGTAAAAACAGAAAAAACATTTTTCACCAAATATTTTTCTGAATCTAATTTCAAATTTTTTCAAATTACAATTTATTAACTTTTTCTAATCAGTAGAGCAAAAACCCCACCAAATCAACACTTTTACGCTATAATGTAGGACGAGGTGAAGAAAATGTTTGTGAGTGAGAAACAGATTGAAATACGGTATGCAGAGACCGACCAAATGGGCGTGGTGTACCATGCAAACTATATTATTTGGATGGAAATTGGGCGTACCCAGCTTGTAAGTGATGCAGGCTTTGAGTATGCTGCCTTAGAAAAAGATGGCTATGTATCGCCAGTGATGGATTTATCGATTTCGTATAAAGCAGCCATGCATTATGGACAAGTGGCGACGGTGCGCACTTGGGTAGAAAAGCATGATCGTTTACGAACGACGTATGGCTATGAAATTTTACATGAGGATGGCACGGTAGCAGCCACAGCTCAATCCGTACATATTCTTGCGCATAAGGATACATTGCGACCGGTATCATTAAGTAAGATTGACCCAGCTTGGGATGCCAAATATAAAGAAATTGCCGTCGAGGCAAAATAGGAGAACAATAGATGGAAATGTTTATAGCTTTAGGCGCTATTTTGGCAGCTCTTGGTGTTGTTTTAGGTGCTTTTGGTGCACATGCACTCAAGGATAAGTTTGCCTCACCGCACTATGCAGCCATTTGGGAAACGGCTGTGCAATATCAGATGTATCATGCTTTAGGGATTCTAGCCCTTGGCATACTATCCAATGAGGCATTTTTAGGAAGCTCTAGTTTGCTTTCTTGGGCAGGTTACTTAATGTTTACAGGGATTGTATTCTTCTCTGGTAGTCTATATGTGCTAGCTGTGACAGGTGTGAAAAAGCTAGGTGCGATTACGCCAATTGGTGGCATGTTATTTATTATTGCGTGGGTGCTTGTGATAATAGCTGCCTTATCCTAATACAGAAAAAGTAACGAGAACGTTTTGATGATTTATATCATTGGCGCTTCTCGTTTTTTTAGTTGATAGGAAGAAAATGAAACAATTTGTCTGATTTTGCGTATTACATAGTATGAAGAGATGTTAAAATAAGCTAAACATCAATGTGAAGGTGGGAATATTTATGGGTTTATTGAAAGCAGGCGTTGGGGCATTAACAGGTGTTTTAGAGGATCAATGGCGTGAATATTTTTATTGTGAGGCATTATCCTCAGATGTTCTAGTAACTAAGGGTATTAAACGCACTTCTAAACGAGGTTCAAATAAAGGAAATGACAACATTATTAGCAATGGCTCGATTATTGCCATCAATGAAGGGCAATGTATGATGATTGTTGAACAGGGGAAGGTTGTAGAGTTTTCTTCAGAAGCTGGGGAATATGTCTATGATACATCTACAGAGCCTTCGATTATGTATGGCTCAGATTTATCTCATGGCATTATGGAAACATTTAAACAGATAGGCAAGCGTTTTACATTTGGTGGAGAACCTGCTAAAGATCAGCGAGTTTATTATTTTAATAAAAAGGAGATTGTTGGCAATAAATATGGTACTCCCGCACCAATTCCATTCCGTGTTATTGATCGTAATATCGGATTAGATATCGACATTGCCATTCGTTGTCATGGTGAGTATTCTTATAGAATCATTGATCCATTATTATTCTATACAAATGTATGTGGAAATGTAGAGCGTGAATATACGCGAGAGGCCATTGATAGCCAGTTAAAATCAGAATTAATGACAGCGTTACAGCCAGCCTTTGCACAAATTTCAGCAAGTGGCGTTCGTTATAGTGAAATACCTGCGCATACGGTTGCGTTAGCAGACGCACTCAATAAGGTATTATCAGAAAAGTGGCTTGCTACACGTGGTTTAGCTGTTGTGTCATTTGGGATTAGTACCCTAAAGGCTTCTGAGGAAGACGAAGCCATGATAAAACAACTACAACGCAATGCGGTCATGCGTGATCCAGGTATGGCTGCTGCCCATTTAACAGGCGCTCAGGCAGAAGCGATGATTGCAGCTGCTAACAATGATGGTGGCGCTATGGCAGGCTTTATGGGGATGAATATGGCTGCACAAGCAGGTGGAGTCAATGCTGGTCAGCTTTATCAAATGAATGAGCAAAATAAACAAGCGCAAATGGCTCAGGCTGCGATGCAAAATCAATCAGCCAAAGCATCTGGTACATGGACATGTGCATGTGGTCATGACAACACAGGGAAATTCTGTTCAAATTGCGGTGCAGCAAAACCAGCGGAAGAGGGCTGGACATGTACATGTGGAGCGGTGAATAAAGGAAAGTTTTGTAGCGAGTGTGGCTCTAAAAAACCAGCTGGTGCTTTACTCTATGCATGCGATAAATGTGGGTGGGCACCAGAGGACCCTGCCAATCCGCCTAAATTCTGTCCAGAATGCGGCGATGTTTTTGATGAAAAGGATGTCAAGTAAGGAGATGATGACCTATGTCAACGCAAGAAGTTGAACATGTCAAACAAGTAAAGCTTGACTTTGATGCGGAATGTCCATCCTGTAGTGCATCAATTGAGTTTAATCCTGCTACAGGTAAGCTGACCTGTCCGTATTGTGGATTTGAATCTGAAATTGCAACCCCTGAGCAAGAAGAGGAAAAGGTTGCACAGGAAATGGACTTCTTAAAAGCAGAGGAACGTGGGAATTTCAATTGGGGCGTGGAGAAGAAAACAGTTATTTGTAAAGCTTGCGCGGCCGAGACAATTTATGATGCTCTGCAGGTCGCTGACAGTTGTCCTTACTGCGGCTCAAATCAGGTCATGGAAGCGAGCGCTGAAAATACGCTTGCTCCCAATGGCGTATGTGCTTTTGAAGTAACGGATAAGCAGGCAGGAGAACATTTTCAGAAATGGATCAAAGGTCGATGGTTTACACCAAAGGCTGCCAAAATAAGTGCAAAGCCTGATGCCTTTAAAGGGGTATACCTCCCGTATTGGACGTTTGATTCAAAAACAAGCTCCCGATACTCCGCAAGATATGGACGACATCGAACGGTTACGGATAAAGATGGTAAAACGCATACTGAAACAGATTGGTATTCAACAAGTGGGTTTTATCAGGAATTTATAGACGATCATTTAGTGAGTGCCACAACACGCTATGATCGAGACATGATGCGAAAAATTGAACCATTTAATCTTCTTAATAATAAGGCCTATAAACCTCAATATGTAGCTGGATTTTTATCAGAGCGTTACAGTGTTGGTTTGCAGGATGGCTGGAGCCAAGCAAAAAGTGAAATCCATGATCACCTCCATGCGCAGATTACATCCAAAATTCGTTGGGAAAATAGGGCGGATGTAGTATCCAATCTACGCTTTTCCACAAACCATGATGATATTACATACAAATATTTAATGTTACCGATTTGGTTATCTTCTTTCCGCTATAAGGAAAAGATTTACCGCTTTATGGTGAATGGACAAACGGGTCGAGTTGGTGGTAATGCGCCTATTTCACCGCTTCGTGTAACAATTGCTGTTATTTTATCATTAGCAGTAATCGCTCTGATTTGGTATTTCTTTATGTCTGAATAATAATAAACAGTATGCCAGTAGGAGCCTCTTATTGTCCTTTTGGGATACTGTTTTTTTCATAAAATTGTCCTTAAATACTGGGTAAATGACTGAATTAATTGACTGGTATAGGATAATCATCATCCATTATCACGGCTGTCATTGCGTCAAGTTGCATAGATTAAAGGGAGAGTAAAATATCAGAACAGCCTTGGTTGGACAAAAGCATAACGTTGCAAGATGGTGTAACAAGCAACCTACTATGTAGGAAAGTCGTTAGAAATAATGCAATTATGGTGGTTAAAAATTAGGACGGATTTCCTTTAATGATGAGAAGTGAAGTTGCGATTTTACTTTAAACAACTTATTATACAGTCAGAGAGCATTTTTTAAGCTAGTCATGATAAATGTAATGTTATTTTTGAATAACAATGAAAACGTTATTCATATTGGAGGTTTCGATGATGGACGCAATTGAAGTGTTAACAAATTTAGATCAAATACATGGGTATTATCAACCGATATTTAGCGCAGATGCGCATACGGTGATTGCCTACGAAATTTCCGGATATCTACAAATTCAAGGTCAGCAAATTAATTTAAAGGATTTTGTCAACAATGAAGATATTCCAGAAGAATATCGAATTGATATGGAACATAAAATTTTACATGCGGCATTAGCCAAAATTGATGAAATTGCACCAGAAATTGATATTTATATCCCAAGCAATCCAAATTTATTGATGCAAGATTTTGGTGAAAGTCATTTTAATATTATCCAACAATATATAGAGGAAAAAGATTTACAGCGTATCGTACTTGTCGTATCAGAGCATCGTTTTATAGGGGATATTAACAAATTACATCACGCCCTACGCTATTTTACGACGTTTGGGGTAAAAATTGCCGTTCAGGAAGTAGGAGCCGAAAGTCATTTAGAGCATATTGCACTATTGGCACCACATATCTTAAAGGTCAATACACGTGATTTAAATTACGATTCTTGGTCTGCTCAATCGGACATGATTTCTGCCATTGGTAGCCTAGCTTATAAAATTGGAGCGAATCTATTATTTGAAGATATTGAAACGGTTTATCAGCTACAATTTGCTTGGAAAAATGGCGGTAGATTTTATCAAGGGCCTTACCTAGCAAATCCAGCTATGACTTTTGTCGATAAGGATATATTAAAGGAACGTTTTAAAAAAGAATGCCAGCAATTTATTACTTCCGAAAAGAAAATGCTGGAGGCGCAATATTTGCAGTTGAAAAAATTAAGGGAGGAATTAGAGGCGATTGTTCACCGTGTGAAACCAACAAGCGACAATGTCTCCCATTTAGAGTACTTAGCTGAATTATTGGATAACTACTCCTTCCGTCTCTATATTTGTAATGAGGATGGGTTCCAGTTAACGCCTAACGTTATGCGAATTGATGGGAATTGGGAGCTACAGCCACGTGCCATCAATAAAAATTGGAGCTGGCGCCCTTATTTCCTTCAAACGATTATCAAAATGCGCAACGATCAAAGTGGGGAAATCTCTGAATTGTATCGGGATATTGAAACAGGAGAAATTACAAGAACATTCTCCATTGCGATCAACGAGCATGAATATTTGTTTGTTGACCTTTCCTATGACTATCTTTATGAGCATAAAATCTTTAGATAATATTAGTAATTTCTTTAGTGACAATATTTCATGGGTACAAATTGTAATTCGATCTATTTATTTTAATTAAATGTATTAGGTATTATGGGGGAGAATCCTAAAAGCCTAGTAAAATACTGAAGTTGCCTTCTATATTTGCAGAAGGCAATTTTTTTTTGATTTCAATCAAGAATGCTATTTAAATTCTCATAGAAAATTAACTACCTCTATCGAAACAAAAATGGCAGTCTATACATTTGTTAAATTTGTAATGAATGATTTTGTTTTTTCAGTATTTTTTCATTTAGCTTAATTAAGATGGAAATATCATAAAGGAGCTGAAAAAATGAGGATTATCAAAATACTGCTAATTATTAGTTTAATTTGGCCATTTGTTGATGCCAACATAGCAAATGCGGATGATGAAGAAGATTATAAAAAATACGAGGGTGATGTTCATAAAAAGCACAATGATGATTATGATGATGACGAGGAAGATGATGATTATGATTATTATAAAGAAGAGGATGAATATGAATATTATGACCAAAGATACCCTGAAACAAATAGTAATACATGGAATATTTGGACAAGATCGACTTATGTAAATAAAGGAGAGTTACCCCTAAAAGAAGCGAAAGAAATTCAATTAAAACTAGAAAATAATAATAATACAGTGTCACTTTACTTGATTCCTTTAGATGGTGAAATATATGTGCCAGGTAAAATTGTTGCTGAACTTTTAGGTGCAAAAGTAGTTAATTATGATAATAGTAAAATATTAGAAATTAATAAAGCTGGTACAGAACTAATTTTTCGTGCGGGGACAAATGTAGTGTACTATAACGAGATAAAAACACCGATACCAGCTGTTACATTTTACTTGAATGATAATATATATGTTCCAATTAGTGTAATTTCAAATGGTTTGGGCTATGTGGCTGAATGGCAAGAAATGAATAACGCTGTTGTATTGAAGTTATTAAAATAAAAAAGGGAGATGATTGAATGAAAGATCAAAAGAAAGCTAAATGGATATTAGGCACTTCTGGAGTAATATTATCTTCTTTACTATTAACGCAATTTAATAATGTTCCATCAGATATAAACATAGCTGATTTAAATTTGACAAATGAACAATCAAAAAAAATGTCAGACCGAGAAAAGGAACTTGTTCAATTAGATTGGACAAATTTTGAAATTGTTGGAGTGAATCAACTACAACAAAATAAAATTCGTACCGATCGAACTACCAAACGATCCTAAACTTAGTTTGAAGTGGAGTTGAAGTTGCTTGGATACCCTTTCATTAAACACGATGAATACAAACTTTTATATTGAAATTGCTGGAACGCAAAAAATGGATTGGAAAGACAAAGTGGTGAAATGGTTGCAACACGTTGCAAGAGAGTGGTCGAGATTTGAGCCAAATAATGAGTTAAATCAAATTAATCAACTAAAGGTAGGAGAAATAGGTAGAATTTCTCCTGCATTATATGATTGTTTAAAAGCAGCAGACAACTATTATACATTAACTAATAATATATTTTCTCCGTATTTAAAATTACATTTAGAACAACATGGGTATGATCGATCCTTTCCTTTTCAAGAATCAACGTATAAGGCAATACAAATAGAAAAAAAGACAAATAAGCCATTTCTTTTTTTGGATCACAATGAAGTTTTAAAAACGGATAATCAATTAATTGATTTAGGTGGATTTGCCAAAGGATACGTAGTTGAAAAAATAGCTGATTGGCTTAGACAGGTTTCTCCAGAGTTTGGAATTGTAGATGGTGGTGGAGATATGAAAATGTGGTCGTCAGGCAAAAAGACATGGACCATTGGGATTGCTCATCCATTTCATATACACGAAGAGATCAGTTCAATTAGAATTCAAAATGGAGCAATTGCCACATCGAATCGTATATTCAGAAGTTGGAAACAGCAGGGGAAAGAAAAGCATCACTTATTAGATGGAAGAACCGGAGAGGTAATCATTAGCCCTATCCTTCAAACAACGATAATAACAAACTCATTATGTCAAGCAGAAGTGGCAACAAAACTGGCTTTTTTATTAAATGAACAAGAATTACAAGTATGGTTTGACAAACTACAGATGCCTTGTGCTTGCTTAATAGCAAAAGATGATGGAAGTATATATTGGCTGAAAGGAGGAGAAAAATTAGATGTTATTTAGTACTTGGGAATGGATTCGATTATTAGGGCTTTTAAGTTATTTTTACTTCAGTATGTCAATTTTTTTTGGTTTACTAAGGAAATCTTCTACTCTCAAGTCCAATAAAAACTTATACTTTCAATTACATCAAATGAGTGGATGGATGGGATTTATAACTGTTATTGTACATTTACTTTTACTAATGATTGATCAATACGAACCCTATACTATTTCTGAAATCGTATTACCTTTTAGCGCTAACTATCAGGCATTGTTGTCTGGGCTAGGAACCATAGCTTTTTATTTATTTTTAATAGTTCTTTTAACATCAGATATATGGATAAATAAAATGAACTTTTCACTTTGGAAGAAGATGCATTTTCTTGTTTTACCTGCTTGGATATTATCACTTATTCATGGGCTATTCATTGGTACTGACTCTAATCAAATGTTGGTAATTTTATTTTATAGCAGTACGGTAATGGTTATAATTACCGCACTACTTGTAAGGTTGATGAGTGATGGATTTAAGAAGAAAGATCAAAAGCAAGGGGTTAGCAAGTAAGCGATGCATGAATGGATGAAAGGCAGTTTCTCCATGTTAGCTAGACTGCCAAAGTAGCTCAAAAAAATAAACTAGTTGAATGGCACTACTGATACATGTAATGCCATTCTATGGTTTATCCATCATGTAACGATGAAGAGCCTATTTTTTAGTATAAAGAGGAAATTGAATACAAAATGTTGTACCTTTTTCCAATTCGCTTTGAACTGTGAATGTTCCTCCGTGATCTTGAACAATAGAATCAGCTATAGCAAGTCCTAGTCCTGTTCCGTTTCTGTTTCTCACAGCATCACTCCGGAAAAATCTATCAAAAATAAAAGGTAGGTCTTCCTTAGAAATCCCAATGCCTGTATCTTCAATGTAGATATATATCATTTTATCAGTTTGTAAAAGCTTTAGATAGATTGATCCTCTTTGTGTGTACTGAGCGGCATTATCTAATAATATATAAATTAATTCAGTTATATTATTTGAATTTCCAATAAATTCAACATTAGGTTGGATTTCTGTTTCGAAAACGATTGATTTCGGTAACGCTCTTTTAAACTTCCTACTAATCGTTAGTAGCAACTCTGTTAAGGAGATTTTTTCTTTAGTTGAATGAATACGATTTTTGTCATGTCGGGCTAAAAATAATAGTTTATCTAATAGCTCTTTCATTAACTCTGCTTCATGCTTTAAATCTTCAATCAATTCTTTACCGAAATCACTCATATTATTAGCTTCATCAGTTTCTAAAATATCGAGTGAACTATAAAATACACTTAGCGGTGTTCTTAACTCATGAGAAGCATCTGAAACAAAGCTTTTCTGTTTTTCAAGTGCATGTTGAATGGGAATCATGGCTTTTCCTGCCATGTAGTAACTTAAGAATCCAATTATTATCGTAAAAATTATAATTAAAACAATAAACAGTAAGATCATTTTTTGAAAAAAATGATATTGTGATGTGGTCGATTTGCCTATAACAATATATCCAAGAAATTCATCGTTCGGCTGAATGGGTTTCGATAAAATTAAAAGATGTTTATCGCGCCACTTTATATTTTTTACAAAACGTTTAGAAGGATCTTCCGTTTGAATGATTTTTTCTAGATCTTTAAATAAACCTTGATAGTTTTCGTCACCGTGGACTAGTATCTGGTCTTTTGTATAAATATAGTAAAAATACATACCATTTGGGTTAAATTCTAATTTCCCTTCATTATCATTTTTGTGCTCAAAAAAGTCATGATATTGTTCTTTATAATAAGTTTCTAGTTCTTCTATTTGTTGATAATCCATTAGTTGAACTAATGAAAAATATAGAATAATAAGAAAAGCAAAGAAAAAGCCTATAAAATAAATGGAGTTAAATAAAGTTAGTTTTTTACGAGTTTTCTTAAACATGCTACCTCACTCTGTATCCTATTCCTCTAATGTTTTCAATAATGGATTTTGGACGATTATGATCGATTTTTTTACGAACTAATTTTACTAACGCATCAAGGTTGTTGTTTGTCATTTCATGATCAAAGCCCCATACTTGTGTGTAAATTTGTTCTCTAGTAAGAATGATGCCTTTGTTGATAAAAAGGTACTCTAACAATAAAAATTCGTTTTTAGTTAATAGTATTTCTTGATTATCTTTAAAAAGTGTTCTGGAATCCAAATATAACTTTAAATCATCAATTTGAATGATTTGATGAATGGATTTATTTTTTCTTCTTAAAATGGCACGTATTCTCGCTAAGAGTTCTTCCATTTTAAATGGTTTAACAACATAATCGTCAGCACCTGCATCTAATCCGCAGATGATGTCATTGCAATCATCCTTTGCTGTTAGTATTAAAATGCCACCTTCATAACCATTTCTTCTAGCTTCTTTGCACACATCAATACCGCTTATTTCTGGCATCATCCAATCTAAAATGACTAGATCGTATGTATGAAACAGTATGTATTCTAATGCATGCTGACCATTATCTACAGCATCCACCTGATGAAATTCTTTTTGAATGATGTGAACAATGTTTTTTCTTAATCGATTATCATCTTCTGCTATCAGTATTTTCAACGAAGCTCCTCCTACCTTTTTTATATTCAATATAACTAATTTATAACAACATTATGAAATCCACCTGAATTTTTTGTGCGACCAATCTTCTACTTATTCTAAGCCAAAAAAGAAATTTAAATTAAATATCGTAATTTTTTCTAGTACCGTTTTTCAGATTTTTTTCATATTGGTTGCTTAGACTAATGTTGAACCTCAATATGGAAGGAGATCTCCTATGCGATATTTAAAAATGTTTGGGATAGTATTGGTAGTTATGTTTTTTTTGTATGATGTAAATCCCATTTATGCAGATGATATTTTTGAAGGAAAAGATGAGTATGATGAGGGTAACGGTAGACAACAACACGAAGAAGGGCGTTATGAGGACCTTGGTGAATTAATTGGTTGGTGTACATTCATAGGAATTGGTGCAGCGGGTATGATTTTTCCTATTAGAACTTTCTTGAAGTCTGTAACTCGTACTTTCCCACAATCTAAAGGGCTATATTTATACGTAGCAAAGTTAATAGGTAGATATCATATTCTTTTTGGCACAATGGCATTGTTGTTAGGTATTGGTCATGGGATAATCATGTACTTTAATGAGGGTGAATTGGAGAATGAAGGAATTATTGGCTTAATTGCAATTATTCTTTTATCAATTACTGCTATTATAGGAATGAATTTATTCAACTATAGAAAAAATCGAAGCTTGCGAACAATCCATATCTCAATAGCGGCATTAAGTGTTATTACAGGAGGGATTCATATTTTTATCTCTTAATTATGTAAACATGACTCGGCTCATAATTACTAAGCTTAACATTTTTGTTGCATACTGCATTCATTTTCTATATTTGTTGTATAAACAATGCTTAGACAAAGAATCTCTAGTATTTGAGCTTAAAGCAAAAGGATCTCATTAGGGAAGTGTGCTGTGTAATTATATTTAAGTTTATAGTTCTTGTATTGGCTATGGTATATTTCCGTATAAGAATTCTACACCTCAGCATTACTTGCAGATGAATTAAAACTAGCTGTAATGCAGGTGGACAAAACTTAGCCAACATAAGTGCGACTCGACCCCAAATAACAAAAAAACCAGGTACCGCCAAAGAGGGGTACCTAGTTCTTTTATGCAAAGGGACACTTGGGATGGAGTGACCCTAGTAACAATTTCGGAGGTGTAAGGCTAATTTAGCTTTACACTACTATATATATGTTGTGATTGCTATGGTTGAATAGTTAATTGCCTGAGAAATAATCGATGAAATGCAAAAGAGTTTGGGTATTTCATTGATTGTCTAGGATAGAAATGGTAAAGTGAACATAACTTTAGGGCCAAGGAGGAGAATTCACATGAAAAAAAGAGCTATTCGTTTTTTAAGCATGGGTATAGGGTTCTCCACAGCTGTTTTTTTCTAAAATCAACGAACATGGGATAAGTCTGCCCTTTTTTAGAAAAAAATACAATCCTAAAGGAGAAAAGAATATGAAAACTAACATAGTACGTAAAAATCCAATGCAGGTACCTAGCCCTGTTGGGAAATATAGCCACATCACAATCATCCCGAAAGATGCAACAATGTATGCATTCTCTGGACAAATTGGGGTTGATCAAGATGATCAACTGCCTGCAGATTTAATTGAACAAACCACCAATACATTTAGAAATATTGAAGCGCTTTTAGCAACTGAGGGATTGGATGCATCTCATGTGGTAAAGGTGAATATATGGGCGACAGAGGAGATTGATTGGCATCATTTCTATCAGCAATGGGAAGTAATGTTTGGTCATTCCTATCCCTCTATGACTATTGCTTATGTATCTGCATTGGGGCTACCAGATATCAAAATAGAGATTGAACTTTGGGCTGCTAAATAGCCTAAAAAACGACAATATCCATGTGGTATTGTCGTTTTTGTGTACAGACGGTATTACCGTAACATCCTTTTTAATTGTTTCATTTCATAATTTAATTCGTCAATTTGCTTTTGTAGTTTGTCAATATCATTGCTATTACTTTCAATTTCCTTCAACTCATCCTCTAGCGCAAGACCAGCCGCAATGGTCGCTAGAGCGTCTCCAAGTGTTGTAATCGCCCCCGCAATGACAGCCAACTTAGCTGCTTGACTCACGGATTCCAATCCCTCATTATTCCGATTACCTTTATTTTGCTTCATATAATCCTCCCTACAAAAAAGGGTATTATTTGCATTGTATGCTTAGGGTAAGAAACAGGTGAAGAATTTATGGGCATCAAATAGGTAACAAGGAAAAGTTGGATTTTATAAGGCATTTTTTAGAAGTTTATGGTCTTTTCTAACAGGATTCTAATGACATTCAGAGAATAAATAAATATTTTAACTCATGTAAAAATGTGTTGTCAATAATAAATTTGTAATTTTATTAAAAAATGTTATAATAGTCTTACGATCATTTTTTTATAAACGTATTTCGAATTCCGATGTCCTATTTTGCAGAAAGAATTTGGATACGTTTTTTTATTTTTAAACAGAAGAAAAATTCGAAATTGTTTTAAAGAAGTTATTTGAAATTTTACTATCTAATAGTAACTTAATTTTTATTCCATAAGGAGGACTAGATGAATGAATCTAATTAATAAGAAAGTTACACACAAGCGTTTTGGCATAGGTAGTATAGTTAATCAAAATGATTCAAGTATTGAAATACATTTTGCATCAGAAAATAAAAGGTTTGTTTTTCCAGATGTATTTGGAAAGCACCTAACAATACATGATAAAAGTGATGCTAAGTTACTTGAGGAAATTATACAAAAAAAAGAAATTGAACGAAAAGAAGAAGAATCGCGGATGGAAGAGGCCAAAGAACTTCAACGGAAAGAACTCTTGCTTCGCTTGGAACACGAAAAACTTATGAGTAATTATAAACTTCATCCCGCATCACAGATGGTTTTTTGGTGTGATTCAGAGGAACAGAATAGTTCTGTTTCAGAGTGGAATGTTTTTTCAGGTATATTAAAGAGTGGTAATAATAAAGGGAAGCCAAACAAGCCGAGCCGCTTGCACCAAAATAGCGCTGTCCTTTTAACAGCAAGAGATTCCAGCCAGCCTGAAAGTGATAGACGCATCTTAGGTGTCTATATGGTGAATGAAAAATTCGTCGGCAAGCTGTGTGAAGATGGACATATTCCTGCTCATTCAAAATACAGAATTCAACTGACAGAACAGGAATCGGATCAGTTACTTTTCTGGCAATATTATATCAATGAAAAATTCCCCGAAAAAATGACATGGAAAACAGGGAAATATCGTTATTTCGAAAATTTATGGATGGCTCAAATTTTACTTGATATCATTTCGTTGAAAAGTGACCCAAAAGAACTGGAGTTGGCACAACAATTCTTTAAACATTTTTGTAAAATGAATCAGCTAACAGTTCAAGAAATTCCCAAACCTGATGGCGCATTAACCCGTATTTAGTACAGTGAACCAATTATCAAGATAAAGAGCTATACTTGCTTGCAAGAGAAAAATAATGGTAATGAATACAAGTCACTGGATTTTAAAATCCAGTGACTTGTATGTTTATGTCCCAGTAACTTTATTAGCTTTTAATACCTATTCCCCACAAAGTAACCCCAATGATTCACTTATTAGATGTATTAAAAGTAAAAAAACAGCGTTAATAATGGCTTAACGCTGTTTTTAAATTAGTCACTTTGGTGACTAAATAAAATGGGGATGTGTTTCTTGCTGAAGATATGAGCAAAGATGGAAAGCGAGTAGGGTACATTACCAATATATGATGTTTACCACCAAGCTGATAGGTGTTTATCCTTTACGATAAATAATCTTTCGTACTTTGTCGTAGGGGAGGAATTGTCCAATATGTCCCGATTCGCCATAGCCATTCCATAGGGCCAAAGCGGAAAAAGTATAGCCATAGCTTACTAAAGAGCAATTGGCAACCATAAATGCCTAGACAAATCCACAAAGATTCAAGATAGCGAAGTTGTCCAATTAAACCGAAAGTATGGCCAATTAAGAGAATAAGCGCTGTTTGCCCCAGGTAATTAGTCAAGGCCATGCGCCCATATGCTTTTAACGGTGCCAATAGTCGCTGGAACAAAGTGCTTTGTAATAATAGGATGATTGTTCCCATGTAAAAGGCAGAAGCGAATGGGCTAAACTGTAGTCCGATTAATGAAAATTGCTCAATATTTGTAATATGAGCCGCTAGCTGATCCTTGGGCAAATGCTGGATATTAACAAGAGGCTCAGGGACATACTGCCATTGATAAAACCAGCTAGCCATGCTTATAAAGCCCATTACAATCGTCACGAACATGATTTTATTTCGATGTAACGAGATATTTTCAAATAAATGATATTGACCAGCAGCTAGACCAAGCAAAATCAGTGGAAATGGCATTAAAATTTTTAGACCAAAATAGGCAGTGATGGCTAATAGGATGAATCCAAGGATGAGATTGATGTCTTTGCGCATTTTATAAAAAGGTAAGGCTACAAAGCTAAAGATAGCATAGACAGTTAAGGCTTCACCTGGTTGGAAATAAAAATGCACTAGCCCCATAAACAGTAAAATCAAAAGCCTACGACTAAATAAGGCATAGGCTTTTTCGCCCCTTGCCTGTGCGCGTGAAATAAAGAGATAGAATCCTATTCCAAATAAAAATGAAAAAATGATAAAAAATTTACCCTCTACAAAAAGTGTTAGAAAGCGGCTATAGGCAATATCGTTTGCCAATTCAGGTGGTTCAATCCACATTAATGAGGGGATATTGACTAAAATAATGCCCAGTAAGGCGAACCCTCTTAAATAATCTAATGTATCAATTCGTTTATTACTGTTGGTCGGTTGCAACGTATATCTCCTCCTTCAAAACCAATTATAAGGAAGATCTTTTAAAAGTAGTAACGATGAATGTTACGTGAATCTGACAAAATTGTCATCTTATAGAGGCTCTATTGGCTCAGGGTAAATCGCTAATAGCTCATATGCATGCTGACGTATAAGCTGAATTAGTGCGTACGGTTCTTTGACAATCGCATGTTGACCAAGGCGAAAGAAAAGGGAGCTATTAAAGTGGAGCTCATGTTGATCGATGATCGTATCGATATAGCCTGTTCCATCACTATGTCGAACAACCGCTTTTTCAAGATGGGGTTCACTTAAACATTGACGAACGCCCTCGCTTGATAATTCTACATATAACCGAATAGGCAGCTGTGGCTCATAGTCAGTTTCAAGCCATTGCTGCAAATTCATCGTCGTTTTATGGGTTGCTTCACTAATTTTTATCCCTTTAATTCGATCTACACGGAAGAGTAATATTCTTTCATTTGATAGCAGTAGCGCAGGCATATACCATAAGCCATCATGAGCGTACACGCCAATAGGCTGGATATGCTTAGAGGTGATACCAGACTTCGATTCATACTGGATATGCAATTGTGATTGGTTGATGATAGCCTCTAAAACGTCCGTTAAGAGTGGTGTTGTAATGGCTCTTTTAGGGTTCCAAAAGGCAATATAGGATTGCAGCGTATCCACCTTTTTCTTGGCTTCCTTCTGTAAGGATTCATACAGCTTTTGAGAGACAGACTTCATTTCAGTATTAAAGGGTAAATCACGATAATAGTGCAAAGACTGGAATGCAAAGAAAATGGCGACCGCCTCTTCCTCGGTAAATAATATCGGGGGGAGAATGGCATTTGATAGCACCGTATAGCCCCCATATCTTCCCTGTTCCGCGTAAATGGGTAGCCCCATATCACTTAAATCCAAAAGGTAACGATGCACCGTTCGCACGGAAATATGGAAGGTGTCGGCAATTTCCTGCGCTGTAAATTTCTTTTTCTTACTGACAAATAGCAAAATATCAATTAATCGTTTAGCTTTGGTCATATTTTTTCACCTTTTTATTTAATCATGCCAATAGTTGTCATGTTTTATATTTAGTATAGAGATTGTACAAGAGATTTTCAAAAGAAGAGGAGCTGACGTAATGTCACGGGAAATACTGGTATTTATTGCAGGGAGTTTAGATGGATTTATTGCTAAGGAAAATGATGATCTACAGTGGCTAGAGGAAACAGAGGGAGAGGGTGATAATGGCTATACTGATATGTATCAGACCATTGATACCGTCATTATGGGAAAACGAACATATGATTATATCCTAGAACATCTTAAACCGTTCCCTTATCCTGATAAAAAATGCTATGTGTTCTCAACAACTCAAACTGGGGAAAATGAGCATGTGACGTTTATCCAGGAGGATGTCATCACATTTACTCAACGTTTAAAAGAGCAAGAAGGCACAAAGATTTGGATGGTAGGGGGAGGGGACCTTCTAGATGCTTTTTTACAGGAGCGGCTAATTGACGAATGGATTATTACGATTACACCCCATTTACTGGGCTCAGGGATACCCTTGTTTAAATCTCCCCGTCCATTCGAAAACTTAAGGCTATTGGAAACAAAACGATATGGTCAAATGGTACAACTGCATTATGAGGTAAGGAAAGAGGCTTAAATCAAGCCTCTTCTTTATTGGATAAAGGAACGATAGATTTCTCCTAAGAGACCTTGCATTTGATGGACGCCTGTATCGGTGTTAATCATGGCAACAAAGCCTTTGCCTAGGTGGGGGTAGGCCACTAGCATACATTGATAGCCAACGCCCCAGCCAAGTGAGGATATTTCAAGCTGCTCACCAGCATCATCAAGAAATACACCAAGGCCCATCCATTCTTTACAGCCCTGAGGACGAATTAGCTCATGGATTGAAGCTAAACCAAGTGTACCCTTTCCCTTTAAGGCCTGTATTACCTCTTGTAATAATTTTGCTAGATCTGACGGTGTTGTCCATAATCCACAAGCTGCATCATACGGGTAAATAGGGTATCTTTGTGCTGTTAGGGTGCCATCTTTCTGATGACCACTTGCTGTATTGGCAGTTGGGACTGCGGAAGAAAAAAAGCTATTTGTCATGGCTAGTAGTCGGAAAATCACGTCTGTCATGAGTGTTGAAAAACTTGAGCCTGTTGTATCCTCAATCAGCAATTGAACAATGCAAAAGCCAGCATCTGAATAGTGAAATTCTTGCTCAGCCTCAAAAGTACTATCGATTGGTATGGAACAATAAGGAGTTGTACCTTTTAATAAGTCGACCATCGAAGGCCTCTGCCATAGTGAATGTAAGGGAGAGAAGCTGCCTTTAGGGTCACTAATCCCGGCCTGATGACTTAACAAATGTCGTAATGTTACTTTTTTTTCCTGAGTGTAGCTATGCTCTGGCATCTTCCAAGATGTGAGCTTTTGATTAATATCCTCATCTAAATCTACTATACCTTGCTCGACCAGCTTCATCACTAAAATGCTTGTAACTAGTTTACTAATTGAACAGGCATTGAAGATGGTTTCGGTATTGATTCTGTTAGTTTTCCCGACCTCTAATAGACCAAAACACTCTGCTTTCTGAAGCTCACCATCCTTTATATAGGCAATGCTGAGGCCAGCTATTTGTTGTTGCGACATTTGCTCATGTATTGTCATGAATAAAGATCTCCTAGTTTTTCCTTTATTATACCATAATTAGGAACGAATGTTCTTGGGAAACTATCGTTATGTCAGCTGAAATCTATTGTATAATAAAGGAATTATTTCTACAAAGGTACATATAATGGAGGGGTTCTGTGACAAAAGCGTTTCCACAAAAAATACATATCATTGGGTCCGTTGGCAGTGGGAAAACAACATTGGCGAGGAAGTTATCTAAAACCTTGCAGATTCCTTATTATGAGCTTGATAATGTGGCATGGATGCGAAAGGAATCAGGGGATATTCTAAGAACAGATGAAGAAAAAAAGGAGCACTTACAAACCATTCTCCAAACGAACAGTTGGATTATAGAGGGGATCCATCAGGAGGATTGGGTTGTTGATAGCTTCCAGCAAGCTGATTGCATTATCTTTCTCGATACGCCTTATAAAATTCGAGTCTTTCGTATAATAAAAAGATTTATAAAACAAAAAATGGGCTTGGAAAAAGCTCACTATCAACCTACTTTTTCGATCTTTTTTAAAATGTTTCGTTGGAATAAACGCTTTGAAAGGGTAGGAAAGCCTAAATTCTTTAAACAGCAACATGCTGTATTGGCTAAACTTTTAATGATCCAGCGCAAAAAGGATTTAGATTCCTATTTTCGACAATTCTAAAGCGTATCCCGATGTCAGGATACGCTTGTTCTTAAGCATTTTTCTTTGTACGTGTAGTCCGTTTTCTTGTAGCGGGCTTTTTTGTTTTTTCTAAAGAGGCCTGTAGAGCTGTCATTAAATCCGTGACATTTTCAGGAATTGGACGTTGTTTATCGCTTGTAGATATCGTATTTGTAGCTTTCTTTTCTTCAATTAGTTCTAATAAAGCATTGCGGTAATCATCTGTATATTTTTCAGGGTTGAATGTAGTTGTTAGTTGTTCCACTAACATGAGGGCTGTATCGAGCTCCTTTTGTACTACATCCTGTTCACTTGGAATATTAGGGACATCGCCAATGCTTCTTACCTCATCTGGATAGTGAATTGTTTCCATCACAAGGGCATTTTGATAAACACGCACAATGGCAAGCTGCTCTTTAGAGCGGATAACGATTTTGGCAATGCCAATTTTCCCTGATTGTTCTAATGTTTTTCGTAACAATGAATAGGCTTTGGCTCCCGTCGAATCGGGTGATAAAAAATAGGTGCGTTCAAAATAGATTGGATCGATTTCAGTTAATTGCACAAAATCAATAATTTCCACAGCCTTATCTTCATTTTCCTTACGCAAGTTTTCTAAATCCTCTTGATCCAACACAACAAATTTATTTTTGGCATATTCATAAGCCTTCACGATATCCTCATCTGTTACCTCTTGGTTACAGCCCTCACAAACCTTTTTATAGCTAATCGGCGTATGGCAGTCTTTGTGAAGCTGACGCAATTTGACATCTTTATTTTCAGTTGCAGCATGTAGTTTCACAGGAATATTAACAAGTCCAAAGGAAATACTGCCTTTCCACACTGTATGCATTGTTGTCACCTCGTTTTTCTTACTATGATGTATTTTGAGGTTTTTTATGTATCTTAAAATGAAATCTTCAAACACTGAATATAAAAAGCAAAGTAGGTATAGCGGAATGAAACCAATGCTTTTATCCGAAACAAACGATATTCCTAGTGGAGATGAATGGCTATTTGAAACAAAATATGATGGTTTTCGCTGCTTATTAGTTTGGGATGAGGAGCCGAAGCTCATTAGCAGAAATGGACGACATTTAAATCACTTGTTTCCCGAAATTTTAGCTTTTTGTCAGCAAATATATGCATCCATCCAAACCTTTTTACCCCTAACCTTGGATGGAGAGTTAGTTTATTTACGCAATCATTTTAAAAGTGATTTTGCCGTTGTTCAGAAGAGGGGGAGAATGCAAAATCAAGACGTGATTCAGGAACATGCTCATTCATGTCCTTTTCACTATCTAGCATTTGATGTTTTAACCCTTAAAGGAGAATCTCTCCAAAACCACTATTTAAAAACGCGTAAGGAGCAATTGGGCAAGCTTGCGACGAAGTTCAAATGGCCAAGCGTAAACTATGAGAATCCAACGCCTATCCAAGTCATACATGGTAGTGAGGAGCATGAGAGCTTATGGCAGTCCATCAAGCTTTACAATGGGGAAGGCATTGTTGCTAAGAAGAAAACAAGTAAATGGCTTGAAAACATACGATCAAATCACTGGTTAAAGATAAAAAATTGGCGTTATGTCACAGTCATTGTCACACAATATGACCATAGCAATAGTTATTTTCATGGTGCAGTTTTTGAGGACAATCAATTACGAGAAGTTGTTACGTTTAAGCATGGGATGACAGAGGAAGAGCATCAAACACTTGTCAAATTCTTTCAGACTAATGGACTGCGTAAAAAGGAGCTATGGGAACTTGAACCTTCGATTTGTGTTGATATTGCCTGTATTGATTTTGATGGTAGTAAGCTTAGGGAACCTAGATTTCATGCCTTTCGATTAGAGATATCACCTAAGGAATGTCATTTTCTGCACATGCAACGTCAACTGTATCCTATCCCTGATTCAGTTGCTATCACACATCCAGACAAGCCTGTATGGCCGAATATGGGGATTACAAAGGATCAATACTTGTTCTATTTGCAAAATATTTCGCCCTATTTAATGCCTTTTCTAAAGGATCGTCCTCTAACGCTAATACGCTATCCACATGGTGTTCCAGGCGAAAGTTTTTATCAAAAAAGTAAACCAGAAAAAATGCCTAATTTTGTGGCAACAGCTGTGATGGATGATATTGATTATATCGTGTGTAATAACTTGGAAACGTTATTGTGGCTTGGAAATCAGCTGGCATTAGAGTTCCACATTCCATTTCAAACACATCATTCTCCGTACCCGACAGAAATCGTTTTCGACTTAGATCCTCCCTCAGTACAAGATTTTTCATTAGCCGTTTCAGGAGCACTTGATTTAAAGAACATTATGGATTATTTTCAGCTCCAATCCTTCGTCAAAACATCAGGTGGAAAAGGTTTACAGCTGTATATTCCTTTACCCGCAAATACATTTACTTATGAAGAGGTACGTATATTTACAGAGTTTGTTTGTCGCTTTTTATGTGAGCAAAAGCCAAATTTATATACAATTGAGCGTTTAAAAAAGAATCGTCATGAAAAATTATATTTAGATTATGTGCAGCATGCAGAGGGCAAGACTATCATTGCCCCGTATTCTACTCGGGGCAATGAAATGGGTTTAGTAGCAACACCGCTTCTATGGGAGGAGGTCAATGAAAACCTAACGCCAACACTTTTTACGATTCCCTTTGTCATGGAGCGCATGAAAAAAATGAGTAATCCCTTTCAATTATTTCGTGAAGTAGGGGAGCAACAAAATTTTCAAGCAGTTCTAGATCAATTAAAGGAATGAGGACACTTATGGAGATAGGGAAAGCTTGGACAGGGCATAAGCGCAGTGCGATGTAAAGCGAGCGGTTCACCTGAAAAAAGAGTGCCCTCCGATGTAAAAGGGCAGGTTTTACAAAAAGCTTGCTTTGACCAGTACTATAAGCGCTTCTAAAAAAGAGGTGTCCCTAATGTCATTGGGAACACCTCTTATTGCCGTTAAAGTGGAATCTGCGCATTTGCTTTTTCGAGATAATCCAGTATGCCCATTGCGGACACAATGGTATCGAATGGGATGGTTTGATAGACAGGATGATCGGACGGAATGCCGTTTTCCTGTAGATAGTTAAATAAAAGTTCCTTTAAGCGAGCATCTAAGTAGTGAACTTGTTCTTGGAACTGGCTGGATGCTGCTTGCGCTTTTCTACCTTCTTCTAAAAAGAGTGGTGTCCAATAGCGCACCTGACGATAGGCTTCAGCTGGATTTTTATAAGCCCCATAGTGACCGAAGTATAATTCACTTGCTTGTAGCTTTTCGTACAATTTTAAGGATTGTTCCATTGTTTCAGGGTTGTATTGATTTGGAGAGGTGGACGGAATGATTAAATCAATTGCTTCCTCATCCATTTCGGGATAGCGAACACCTGTTGTATCTCCTACAAACAAGCCATTTGTTGCGGAATAAAGCATTGAAACATGATGCTTAGCATGCCCCTCAGTATGATAAAACGTTAAATGATGTTGACCTAATTGTAAACGCTGTTCGTGAAGAACTTCAATAATTCTTGTAGCGTCAATGGGTACAATTGGATCAAAAAGGCGGTCAAATTCAGCGCCATAAACCCCTTTAGCACTGCGGATAAGACGACTGGGATCAATCATGTGGGCTGCGCCTCGTGGATGAACCACTAATTTAGCATTAGGACAGCTTTGCAAAAATAACCCTGCTCCGCCTGCATGGTCTAAATGAATGTGTGTCACGATGACATAGTCTATATCCTCTACTGCAATATTTAATTTCTGTAACCCTTCCATAATATAAGGTACGGATGGACTGGCCGAAGTTTCGATAAGAGCAATCTTTTCATCGATTAATAGATAGGAGCTTGTTCGCTGCTCTCGACCTAAATCATGTGTATCGATACAGTAGAAATTTGGTGCGATTTGTTGGACACTAGTCAATTCAATTTCCCCCTTTTTTTCAAAAATAAGCTAATTCTGCTTATAAATGCAATATTTATCTACAAAAAGTAGTTGTTATACTATATAATAATAGAAAATTAAACTGAATGTCTATTCATTTTTTTAGGGGGATAGTAATGGAGCATAAAATTCGTTATGATACACGAAAAGTTCATCGTGTAAATTTGGCTATTATCTCAATTTTGGCCATTCTAATATGTGGACCTATGATTCTATCAAAGGGCATCCATTTTTTATTTATTGGGTTAGCTGTCATTGCTTTGGCGGTATGTAATTATTTTTTACCTATAAAAACGTATGTCAAAGGCTTTATTTTTGGTCTCATTCCATCAAGTGTTGTGTTTACCTTATTTTTGCTTGATAGCTTCTCATTAAATAAACATTATATTTTACTGTGCACAGTGGCCATCATTGCCCTATATTTTAAAAAAGAATTGATTGTTTTCTTTGGGATTCTAACCAATTTTAGTTTTTTCATTTTATATATGGTCAACTCGTCATCATTGTTAGGACCATTTGATGACACCATTGTCTTTGTGACACTTCTGGCAATTATGAATGGGGTCATTATTGCTTTTTATTTGCTGGCAAAATGGGGAAATGAATTGATTCAACATGCAGAAATCCAGCAAAATGAAGTGCAAGCATCCTTCAATCAACTACAAAATACATTTCAGGAAATCGAAAAGAGCAGTCAGGCATTGGACAAACATGTCACGCAATTCCAACAAACAATGCAAAGGATTTCTGGCTCTAGTAAGCAAATTTTAGTAGCGACAGAGGATATTTCTGCAAGTATTCAGCAGGAGGCATCCAGTTTGCAAATGATTCATGGCACAATGGGCGACTCGGTTCATTTTGTCAATAAAACATTGACGATTTCGAAGGATACGGTCGCTAAATCTACTGATCTACAACAAGAAGTATTAGCAGGGTGGGATAAAATGCAGGATGCAATGACTCAAATGAGCGTCATGAGTCATGCCATGGGCTCAACTGCAGAAACTGTCAACGAGCTGCAACACAGCCTGCAAACAGTGGATAGTCTATTAAAGGGGATTACCCATATTGCAGAACAGACTAATTTATTGGCCTTAAATGCGGCGATAGAAGCAGCTAGAGCGGGAGAACATGGAAAAGGATTTGCTATTGTAGCAGATGAAGTGCGTAAGCTAGCAGAGGAAAGCGCTGCAATTACTGTCAGCATTACCAATGTGACAAAAACCTTGTTTGAAAAATCAACAGAGGCTCATCAACGCTCTGATGACGGTGAAAAGGCACTCCAGCATGGAGAACAGCTTTTACAGGATGTCAGTCATTTCTTTAATAGTTTAAAGGACTCTTTTACGGAAACGAATACAGATTTAACAAGAGGGATGCATGAATTAAGCAGTGCCATCTCACAATTCGAGGTAATCCAAAAGCAAATTGAAAAACTGAATCACATGACCGAGCAAAATGCGGCTTCTACTGGTGCTATTCTACATTCAGTGGAGGACGAAAATCAGCTTCTAGTAAGCATGACGGATACAACAAATCATATTCAGGCTTTAAGTAACACGTTAAAGGCATTAGTGATGGCAAAGGTATAATAGAACCATTGATATTGAAATAAATGGTAGGGTAAAATAAGAGTAGGATTAACCTTCCTAGATGGAGGGTATAGAGATAGTATTCATCGACATTGTTTTATCCATATCTGGTTGTGGTGATTGTTTTTGAGTTTGTATGAGTCTCAGCACAATAACTTAAATATGCATTTGTAGTGTGTTTGTTATGGTGATTGTCACCATTTATATATTAGCTGTAGATACATTCAGACCATAAATCTGTTGTATGACTTGAAAAGGAGGAGGGATTCCATGAACATTCGTAGTGTACAGAGTTCAGATTACTATACTTTATCTCCATTGATTAATGAGTGGTGGGGTGGTAGGAATATGTCAGACAAGCTGCCTAAATTATTTTTTGATCACTTTACAAATACAAGCCTTATTATGGAGAAGGATGGCGAAATTATTGGCTTCCTCATTGGCTTTTTATCGCAGTCCAAAACAAATGAAGCGTTCATCCATTTTGTTGGGGTCCATCCTGATTACAGAAAACAGAATATTGCAAAAAGATTATATGATGTATTCTTTCATGTGGTGAAGCAATACCATCGAAATATTGTGAAATGTGTCACGTCGCCTATTAATGAAGTATCCATCGCCTTCCATACGAATCTGGGTTTTAGAATGGAAAAAGGTGACAAAGTGATAGAAAATATGTCCATTCATAGTAATTATGGTGGTGAAAATCAAGATCGTGTGTTGTTTTATAAAATTCTACCGTAATTTACTTTCGATAGTTGGCATATAGTCCCGAATAAGGGGGCTATACATGTTTATTAAAAGGTTATTTACGTTATGGTTTCTACTTTTAAGCATTGTTTGTGGTGCATTTTTCTTTTTGGCAAATGCACCTATTCAATATGCTGAAAAAACCAATGTTTCTATGCCACAGCCTAGTAATGATGAATTATTGCGTTATATTCAGCAATATCAATTTTTAATTAGTGAGATTTCCTATACATTGCGCAAAGAATCCTATAGCTTTCTATTAGATTATGGAATTTTACCTAATGGAAAAATAGAGCTCCTTGTGTCATTACCCGACAAGGTCGATCACAAGACAAAGCAACATATAGAAGAAACAATGCTGGACGTTATCAAAGCTAATGAATTAAACCCTATCTCTTTTCAAATAACGTTAAAGCAACTCTATGAGCCAGCAGAAGCGATCTCAACTCGGCTAAGTTATAATGATGTCATGGCCAATCTATTTGAGGTTATGTTTGCAGAAAATTTTGGCACTTTCAGCATTGACCATAGTATGACGTCTGAGGAAATTCAAGTAAGAATTAATTTAACTCAAGAGAAAAATCACAAGGCTAAAAAGAAGGCTCAACAGTTAGCGGAAGATACGATAAAGCAGCATCAATTTGATGTAGAAACCTTTTCTATTGATGTTCAAAATACGATGAAAACTTTAGATTAAAAAATAATTCAGATTAGATGAAGAGGGGAATACATACTCTACATGTGACAAACTCTGTATCTTTTTCCTTTATAGGTGTGTGTCAAGGTATGATGGTCATTTTCAAAGAAGTGCAGTGTAAGGGTTTTGATTTCTAAAAACGGAGCGGACCATTATGGTGATGCTCTTTTTTTTATTAATAATCTCAATAACCATGGGGGTAAAAAGAAATGAATAAAACACAACATAAAATAGCAATCATTACGGGTGCAAGCCACCCTCAAGATATTGGAACAGCTATTTGTAGAAGATTGGCTATGGATGGTGTTAATGTTTTTTTCACACACTGGCATGCTGATCGTAAGTGGATAGGAGAATTCAAACAGGAAATTTTGAGTAAGGGTGTTTCATGTGAAGAATTGTCGATTGATTTATCAGATTCCCAAGCTCCAAAAACGATACTCCAAACGGTTTTCGAAAAACTAGGTGTACCTTCCATTTTAGTGAATAATGCTGCCCATTCAGCACAAGATGGTTATCTAGCATTAGATGCTCAAACATTAGACGAGCATTACGCGGTGAATATAAGGTCAACCCTACTACTTTGTGTGGAATTTGCACGTCTTTTTGAAAAAGTTAATTTAAACTCAGGGAGAATTATTAATATGACTTCTGGTCAAGATTTAGGTCCTATGATGGGAGAGCTAGCCTATGTGGCAACGAAAGGGGCAATTTCAGCCTTTACTAGATCATTAGCACAGGAGCTAGCACCGCTGGGCATTACCGTCAATGCTGTCAATCCAGGGCCAACAGATTCCACATGGATGAATGATGAGATTAGAAGTTATCTGTTACCCAAATTTCCAATGGGACGGATTGGGACACCAGTGGATGTGGCCAAGGTGATTAGCTTTCTTGCTAGCGAGGAGGCTACATGGATAACTGGTCAAATAATCCACTCAGAGGGCGGATTTTTACGAGGATAATTGATTAAAAGCCTTGCTACAGTTGTGGCGAGGCTTTTCTACGTGCTTATATGTACGTAAAAAGGGTCACTCCCGAAATTGGGAATGACCAAGGTTTGTTAGGTGTGTTCGTTGGAGGAAAAAATCTTAAAGAACAGATACACTACTATTTTATTCGGTTAGTATAATAATTTCTAGGCTTTAAACCAGTGACAGCGTATCTTCCTAAGGGCTTTATTTTTTCCCCATATCAACACTTTTATAGTCCTCCTACTTATGTATAGCAAGGCAAAAAGGTTGCTGTAGACCCACTCGATGTTGGGTTGTTATGATGATAATGTACGTAAGTGGGAGGTAAGTGAATTGGAAGCAGAAAGATATAATAATCTTAAATTAGGTGAACGTGGTGCCATTATCAGTATTATTGCTTATATAATTTTATCCATCATAAAAGTTGGCATTGGTTACTTGAGTGGTTCAGAAGCTTTAAAAGCTGATGGGTTGAATAATACGACAGATATTATTGCCTCTATTGCAGTACTTATTGGGCTAAAGCTTTCACAAAAACCAGCAGATCATGATCATCGCTATGGTCATTGGAAAAGTGAAACCATTGCATCAATGGTCGCTTCATTTATTATGATGGCCGTTGGTATACAAGTATTGGTCGGTGGTTTTTCTTCCTTTTTTCAAGGTGGAAAAGAATCGCCGGATATGGTCGCAGCCTATGTAGGGATAGGATCAGCATTGGTGATGTATTTAGTCTATCGTTACAACAAACAATTGGCTAAAAAAATCAATAGTAAAGCCGTTATGGCTGCAGCTAAAGATAATTTGTCAGACGCTTGGGTAAGTATTGGAACCGCTGTAGGAATTTTAGGGTCACAACTACATATGCCTTGGTTAGATACGGGTACTGCGATTGTCGTAGGTTTCATCATTTGTAAAACAGCTTGGGAGATTTTCAAGGAAGCCTCTCATGAACTATCGGATGGATTTGATGAGAAAATTCTTCAAACATATAAAGAGATTATTTTAAAAATAGATGGCGTTAAAGGATTGAAAGAAATCAGAGGAAGAAACTATGGGAATAATGAGGTAATTGATGTCGTTATACTTGTAGATGCAAAGTTAGATATCACGAAAGCGCATGATGTTGCTTCGGTTGTTGAAAAAAATATGGTGGAAGAGCAAGGGGTTTATGAAGTGCATGTCCATGTAGAGCCTAAGGATGCAAAGGGCATATAAGTCCTAAAATGTAATATTCAGCTTCAAAAAATATACGGATTAATGAGGTAAGGAATGTCGCTATTGAAAAACAAAAACAATTGCCTCTAGCTGCTATAGCTGCGGGTTATCGTCATACTGTTGGGCTAAAGGCTGACGGCACGATGTTAGCTGTGAGCAGGAATAATGAAAGCCAAGGTAATGTAGTTTCAAACTAAACAATAAATAATCTGTAGCTACTTAATGGCGGTGAAATGGCTAATTTTAACCTTTAAAATTGGTGGTACGTGCAGGTTTTAGCCTTCATTGATAAAAAAATTCACTTTTCACTGGACTAATACGATTTTTTATCATATACTGTATGTAATAGAATCTTTCTTAAAGAAATAATAAATTCACATATTACAAAGAGTAATCGTGTTTTGTTAGTTACTTTTTGTAATATGTGAATTTTTTTCTTTGGAAGTAGTATGATTTTATTTAATAACATTATTGGAGGTCATTTAAATGACACAAGGTACAGTAAAATGGTTTAACGCAGAAAAAGGTTTTGGTTTCATCGAAGTAGAAGGCGGACAAGACGTATTCGCTCACTTCTCAGCTATCCAAGGTGAAGGTTTCAAATCACTTGAAGAAGGTCAAAAAGTTGAATTCACAGTTGAAGAAGGTCAACGTGGACCACAAGCTGCTAACATCGTTAAACTTTAATTTTTAAATGAAGAAAAACATTCTTAAATAGAGTGGTTTCAGTAGACAAAGTCGATTTTTTCGACTTTGTCTTTATTTTTTTTCATTACATTTCAAATCAAAATACATTTGTTACTTGCCTATTCTCGATGAAAGAAGTGAGGATATGAGGTTTTACCAAGAAGAATGTAAAAGCAACACGAGGGAGTTTGTTCAGTATGATCTGTTTACAAATCAAAACTACCTAAAATCATAAAATCTACAATCACGCCACTTACAGGATTTTCCGCTCCTAATACATTAATTCCTAATACTGTCACACCACTAATATTTGTAATATTAGCAGAGACATATTTCCCACTAATATTCTTCTCTCTCATTTGAACTCTCGGTCTTAAGTTTATCGTTGGATTTGTCGAGTATACACTTGCCACTGCATAGTCAATAGTAGATAAGAGAGGATTGCCATTCGCTAATGCATTGTCTGTAAAATATAATGTGGCTATTCCATTTGCATCAGAGGTAGCTTGTCCATAAACAATGCGCTTTACTTTTTTGGGATTTGCATCTCCTGCTTTAAACACCTGCATGACTGTTGGGGCAAGTGTAATAAAATCAATGCTCATAGGCATTCTCTTTTGTTATTTTTAGCCCTAATTATGCTTGATATATTCTATGAACTGTTTATTAGATTAGTACACTAAGCAACAAAACAAACTTCCTACATACATTCTTCTATGCTACAAAGTAAGTATAAAAAAGGGTCACCAGGGTGGGAGACGACCCTTTGATCATAGCATGAATATTTGAGGATAATAGAAGGTAATTATTAATGATATAAGAAAGTAGCGCCAGCAATAATTAAAAGAATAAAGAGGACAACAATTAGAGCGAATGATAAATTATCATGCTTGCCATAGTTTGAACCGTATACTTCATATCCCATATGAAAGTCCCTCCTTTCGAAAATCTAGAATATGTAAAGTATAGAAAGCTTCAGGCCAAATAATCTCCTTTAAAACGAGGTTTATATAAATGAATAAATATTTAAGGGTCACTCGGCTGAAAGTGACCCTAAGTAACAATTCGGGAGGTACATGTTAAACTAGATTAGCTTAACACTACTATTTATATGAAAAGTTAACTCATTGTGCATAGTTTATTGCCTTTAAAATAAAAATAAGACTATGACGGTCAACAATGTCACAGCCTATGCGATACACTTATTAATAGTTTGTGTAAATACAGTCTATTTTTACATTCAAAAAGCCGCAGCGTCGACAAACGCTACAGCTAAAAGTATTTTAGTTATTCATATCCTTCAGGCCAGGACTGTGTTCATTTGGCATCTCTGGCATAACAGGTACTGGGAATCCTTCTGGTGGAGGGGTCACATTTAATTCTCCACCATTTCTACTTGGAGTTTGTCCTTGGAAGATTTCCCCGATACGAGTTGGATCTAATCTAAAGTTAAATTGAGCATTGTGATAACCCATTTCAACAAATTTTCTACACTCTGGGTATTTGTTGATATCGTAGTTCGGTACAGGGAATAATTTTCCCCAATCTACCCCTAAAGTTTCTAATGCTTTGGCAAATGCATTTTGATGAGCATTGTCACGAACAATTAGAAAAGCAAGTGTTTCTCTAAATGTCTGATTAGAGCTCATCTCATATATACGTGTCTTTTGAAGTACACCCGTTGACTCCAGTACTAAATTATCCAATAAATCTGCAATAAGGTTTCCATGTGCATAAACCCACGAGCCATTCCAGGGATTACCTGCTGCATCTACAGGCAAAGATGATTGTGCACCCACAATATAATGGTGTGGATTGGCATGTTTAACTGCCTCATCTAAAGGTGCTTGGTCCATGCCGTTATTTCCAGGAGCAGAGGATTCCCCAGAATCATTTAGTAATTGGTTGATTGTATTTTGTACAAGTTCAACGTGTGCAATTTCTTCTAAGAAAACGCCCCGTAATAAATCACGATATTGGGTCTCTTTGCCTCTAAAATTAGAGCTTTGAAAAAAGTACTGCATCATGGTTCTCATTTCACCATAATGACCACCAAGTATTTCTTGCATTACTCGTGCTGCTTGAGGATCTGGTTTGTCAGGTTTAATAATGTTTATCAATTCTTCTTTATAATAATACATTTACATTCCTCAATTCGGGGGAATAGTCTTTATTTTTCAGGATAATTAACATGTAATGGTGGTGGTACAAGCCAGCCTTTATTTTTGTTTAAACGTAAAAGCTTTGCACCAAGTTGAGCTTTAGCCATATGGAATTGCCCAAACATTAATGCGATATCTTCACGAGTAGAAGTACCCATTGCCTGACTACATGCAACTAATCCAGCTGCTAGGTCAGCACTTAGGGCAGCGCTTATTTCTGGATCATTAAACTTTGCACCTGGAGGAATATCTTCCAGTCTTGCTACAGGTCTCTCGGGTGATGCAGGAGGTAGTGCAATCCCATTTGTTTTTAGAATTTTTTCTAATTGCTTTACTTCTTCCCTGCATGTTTCGATGATATCTTCAATAATTTTTTTAAGATCTTCATCACCAGCATGATTATAAAACGTTTGATAGCCAGAAATCATGCCATAGTCTGCAATTAAACCCGACCAAACACTAAATACCTCACCATAATGCAACGGTTCATCTTTTGGATTTCCACCAAGAATACCCATCTGTACACATCCTTTTCTTATTTTTCGCCATTAAAGCCATGTTAGTATGGCTGAAAAAATAAGTAAAATTCACTTTTAATAAAATTTTTAATGCTAAAAATCAAAAGAAGCCACAGAGAAAGAAATCTCTGCAGCTCTTTAAGTAGTGAGACACTACGCACTTATAGAATGGATGTTTTTTGTTTAGTTATACGTTTAATGTAGCTTTGAAAAAGTGAAAAGTATAGATTTTCTTAAGAAAGGCCACTTTAAAGCATATTGGAGGTGAGTGTTTTGACAAAAGAAAAGCAAAAGAATGAAGTAGAGCAAGAAGAAATAGCAATGGAATTTAATCCTGAAGAATTAGAAGCAGTAAAAGAGGAACAAGAGCAACAGAAAGTACAGCCCTTCAATAAAAAAGAAGTAAGAAGTTAATATTATGCCTTCATCTACGGTTATGGCATTTCCATAAAGGTTATGCTTGAACCTCCAATGACTTAATTGAAAGAAGATGATTTAAAATGGACAAGAATTTGAATTACGGGGAAGATTATAAATTTATCCCAGCAACTTCTGTTGGAAGCGGTGTAGGTATAGACATATTACCTGATTTATATCAATATACGATTCAAATTGTAAATATTGTACTTTATGGTGAACCGCAGATGAAAGATTTTGTGCTAATAGATGCGGGGATGCCCAAAAGTGCGGATGAGATCATTTCAGTTGTTGAAGAACGTTATGGTTCTAAGTCTCGACCGAAGGCAATCATACTGACTCACGGTCATTTTGATCATGTCGGAGGAATCATAGAATTAATAGAGCGGTGGGATGTTCCTGTCTATGCGCATACATTGGAAATACCCTTTTTATCTGGAAAACAAAATTATCCCGAGCCTGATCCAACGGTAAATAACGGCTTGGTTGCTAAAATGTCACCTATTTTTCCAAATGAAGCTATAAATTTAGGTGGTAACCTCAAAGTTTTACCTTCTGATGGTAGTGTTCCATTTATGGCAGGTTTCCGATGGATTCATACGCCAGGCCATTCACCAGGGCATATATCTTTATTCCGTGAGAAGGATAAGGTGCTTATTGCTGGAGATGCATTTGTTACAGTCAAACAAGAATCTCTTTATAAGGTGATTACGCAGACAAAAGAAATCAGTGGTCCCCCTCAATATTTTACAACAGATTGGTCGGATGCTCGAGCATCTATTGAAAAATTAGCAATACTAAAACCTTCAGTTGCTATCACAGGGCACGGATTACCTATGAAGGGCGAAGAACTGACAAGCAACCTAAAAAAACTAGTCGATGATTTTGAACAAATCGCACTACCCAAGCAGGGTAAATATTTAAATTAATCACGTAAGGAAAAAACAAAGAAAAAGCCGCAGCGTCGTCACACGCTACAGCCATTGTCTTACCAATTTAGTCAGATGATTCATTATATCATAAATTATCAGATTGCAACTGAAGAATGAACATATTTGAATGACAAGACACGATGAATGGCCAAGTTGTTAATAGGAGCCTGTTTTGATAATAGCTATCAAAACAGGCTCCTTCTTTGTATTTGAATGTCATAGATCATTTCATGGTATAAAATTTCCTTTTTAAAAAAAGTGGTTGAACAAATTTTTTATTTATGTATATAATGTTTATATAGTATATATACAATATAATGAATTTGTGGGGGGAATTGTTTAAGTGATAGGCACTGAAAAAGCGGATGAAAGTAATCTGTTAAAACGATGGATCATCACTATTGGTATATTTTTAATTGTTCAATTGATCTTTATCGCGGTCGATGGCACTAATCTGGAGCCGAACATGAACGATAGTAATAATTTAGTTGCCAGAATGGGAAGATGGATTTTGGATTCGAGGCTTTTCACCGAATGGATAACGCCTTATTCCTTTCCTTTTTTTAATATGTTCATCACAATCCATGTTATTGCTATACTGATTGCAGCACTAGGGAATATTATTTCAACGATATTTTCAAAAAAATAAAGAAGAGGGATTGGCATGCAAATAATTATTTCGAACAGTTCAAAGGAGCCAATTTATGAACAAATTACAAATCAAATTAAATCACTTATTTTAGCAGGTGAACTACAGGAGGGCACAGCAATACCCTCCATGCGTAACCTCGCAAAGGATTTACAAATTAGTGTAATAACGACAAAACGGGCTTATGAAGAATTGGAGAAGGCGGGCTTTATCTATTCCATTGTTGGCAAAGGATCTTTTGTAGCGGAGCAAAATTTGGAGGTTATACGAGAAAAGAAGCTGAAGGTTATTGAGGAACAGCTAAGTGCGGTCATTGCGAATAGCAGAGAAATAGGCCTGTCTCTTGATGAACTAAAGGAATTATTGAAGATTTTATACGAGGAGTGAAAGGTATGGAAAATGTAGTCGAATTAAAGAATGTCACAAAGAGGTTCAAGGGCTTTTCCGTAAATCATATAAATTTACAGGTAAAGAGAGGCTTTGTAACGGGTTTCATTGGGGCAAATGGAGCTGGTAAGTCTACAACGATAAAAACGATGATGAATCTATTAAGGCCAGATGCTGGAGAAGTAAAGCTTTTCGGATTAGACTACAAGACGCATGAGAAGGAGATTAAGCAGCGCATTGGGTTTGTATACGATGGCAATATATTTTTTGAAGGGTTGAACTTAAAAGATATAAAACGTATAGTTGCACCTGCCTACAAGCGCTGGGACGATACAATATTTTATCAATATGTAGAACAATTCGAATTACCGCTTAACAAAGCAATAAAAACATTTTCTAAAGGGATGCAAATGAAGGCTTCATTAGCAATAGCCCTCTCACATCATGCAGAGCTAATCATTATGGATGAGCCGACAGCAGGATTAGATCCCATTTTTAGACGGGAGCTGTTAGATCTATTACAGGAATTAATGGTTGATGGCAATCGCACTATTTTCTTTTCTACGCACATTACAACTGATTTAGATCGTATCGCAGATTACATAGCTTTTATACAGAAAGGGGAATTAGTATTTAATCAATCTATACACGATGTAGCTGAAAACTATGCGCTCGTTAAAGGTGAGTTGAATCTACTTGATAGAGACACTGAAAAAGCATTTGTCCATGTTCATCGTGCATCCACAGGATTTGAAGCATTAACGGATAATATTAAAGCAGCGAAAAATATTTTTGGAGACACAGTTATTATTGAACGTGCCTCTCTGGAAGATATCATGTATTACTTTAAAGGAGGCATCCATCATGCTTAATTTAATTAAACGCGATGTCATACTACAGAAAAGGCAGCTATTGCTTTTTATTCCTTTTATCTTAGTTTTTATTTTGTTGGGGGCACCACCCGTTTTAATTTTTCTGGTCGCCAGTATTTTTATTCCCTTTAACACGTATGCATACGATGAAAAAGTTGAGACGAACATATTATTAAACTCCTTGCCATACACACGTACAGAAATTATCGCATCCCGCTATCTTGGAGCGATTGTCTATATGATTTTATCCATAGGTGTTACAAGTCTAGCGCTGCTAGCTTTCAATAAACATTTTACGGTATCTGACATTGCCATTGGTAGTGGCTTATTCTTACTATTTGCTGCGTTGACCTTCCCATTATTTCAGATATTTAAACAGGGTTATATTACAACGGTTATACTTATTAGCTTTATCCTCTTAACTTGGATTTCAAGACCGATTGCATTGTATATGAATGAACACTTAACAACAATTATTGATTTTGTTGATAATACATCCGTTACGGTTTTATATACAGGGGCGACGTTTTTTATTATGCTAATCTATATTATTTCTTGGGGGATTACACATATTATTTACCAACGAAAAGCCTTCTGATTGTGTGCTTTTGTTTACTCTTAGCAAGGAAAGTGGTCAATTTTAGAATGGTGCCCTTGATAAAATTTCATTGGGAGCTGAATGTAAGATGGAATTTAAATGTCTTTATGCAAAAATGAATGAAGTAAAAAGGTTATATTGCTTAATATAAGGGAAAGAATGAAAGCCTCCATATGCCTACAAATCGACATATTTAGGCATGTTTACTTAGTATTTCGAAAGTGGTTTTATAGTAATATTTGGTATATAGTCTGTAGGAGGTTTTATATGCCTGATTTATTACTCGTTCTTTTTTTATTTAACTTTTCTTTATTTCTTTTGCACGAAATGGATGCAATAAGACGCTCTGAGTGGCGATTGTTTATAATACTTAAAGATATGGAAGATTCAAAGGCTTATAAAGTATTCACTTTTATTCACCTGTTTCTATACGTATTAATCCTTTCCTTACTTTTCAGTCAGTATCAAACCATCATTTTTTGGGTCCTTGATCTATTCTTTATCATTCATGCAATCCTGCATTTATTTTTTGAAAGGCATCCTCGAAATGAATTTAAAAATAGCTTTTCAAGATCCATTATTTATCCAATGGGGGTCCTTTCTGTCATACATTTAGCATTATTAATTAATATTTCGACTTAATTGTATTGTAAAGGAAGTTTTCAGCTAGTAATTTGCAGAAAATTATTCCAATTTGTTGGTTTTCTGCTTATTATAAAGATGGAGGTGATTATCAGATGTATAGTAATACGGCAAATATGTTGAAGCAAACGAACAATCTTATCAATGCATTGAAAAAATTGAAGCAAAATCTATCTTTTGTGAAATTGTATATTAATAGCGATAGAATACTGGCTATCTATTTTTTAAGTAATGCGTATAGTGATTTTAATTTATTTAAAACAATTTATTTATCTGTAACACCTGGTGATCAAACGATTGATAAGTTTTTACAGGAGTATGAAAAATTCTTTGTAGAAGTGAATAAATACTTAGAGGTCTTTAATGATGATAGCGTCGTCGAGGATAGACTTCATAAGGAAGTTTTGTTTGCGATTAATGAATTAGAAAGATATTTGTTAAATCTGTTAGATGTGTATAGATAAAAAGTTAGACATTCCTTATTTCTGAGGGGTGTCTTTTATTTTAAAGAAGCTTCTTAGATAAAGCCTCTCTGGTTGTAGGGAGAAATGAATAAGAAATGTTAAGGGATGGGAGAAAAATATGATTAGAAAAATTGAAATGGGTTTGTTTGTAGTTGGAGTAGTAATGGCCTTAATAGGTATGCCTTATTTATTGGGGTATTCAACGAATGAATGTTTAAAATATCCTCTCTATCTAGGGTTAATATTAATGGTTGCCACTCTCCCTGTAACAATATCCAAGAGAAAGTAATCCATTGAGATTTAAATACTTGGTGTCTAGAGATTGTAGAGACACACTCGTGATATTGATCCTAAAGAGTAGTATTATTCATAAGTAACGAGTTATCTTGCTGATACGTTCTATAAAAATGATTTTAAGTAATAGAAAATTAAACAGTCACAAAAGTATTAAACAAAAATGCTATCTTGCTTTGAAACCTAATTTTAAAGAGAGACAACACTAAATGATGAAGAAATAAATACATTGTTAAAATAACAAAATGAATGCAAGAAAATAAGAAGCTCCATATAACTAAAGAAATACTACTCAAATCCCCTGGATAACTTTCTGCAGCTGTAAATCAAATACCTCCCATAAAAAGCACAGTCACCCATTGGATACTATAAGTTAAGAAAAGTACGATTACAAAATAAACAATATACGATAAAGTAAGAAAAATGTCTTATGAACTATTCCAGTCTCCTCCAACAATAATGATATTACTTAGTTGCACATTTCTAAAAGTAATGCTCCTTCCATTTATGAAGAAGGGAAGTAGAAAAAGGAAAATATTACATATATAAAATTAGGTGAGACATTGTTAAGATTTGATAGGTAAAGTATTCGATGGAATTGGAATAGAACGCTAGTTAGTCATTACAAACTTTAAAAAATGGTACATAGGTCTAAACTTAGGGCCAATTAAAAAAGTAGTCAAAATAAAATATAGGAGCAGAAATGGCAGTCCTTACGTAATAAAGGAAGGAAAAACAGAGCTGATAATTGAGAATAGACAAACTATTGTAGAGAAATTATCCGAACTTTTCTTAGTGCGACCATAGCTTTTAGAGGTTTGTAAAAGGAAGGAAGTATTTTATGAAAAATCAATTGATACGAATAATCACTATCGCTCTACTTGGTGTGTGTGTATATATTAATATGTACGAAATAGATGAATTAGGGTTGATGCAATTTTTTGCATATGCTGGCTTATTAGGTTTTACTTTTGCGGTGGGTATTCCAATTATCTTTATTAAAAATAAGATTAGTTTATCCAAAAAATTTGGTTTGTTGTTTTTAAGTATGATTATCGCAGCAATAATTCCTTTATTGGGATTTGGAAATTTAAAATATATCCTTGAAGAACATTTAATGAATAAAGAGATGAATAAAGTTGTAAATCAATATAATGTAAATTTGCAAACTGATGAGGTGTTTTTAACCTTTCAAAATCATCTTCTCGTTGGAAAAAGAGATGATTTGCTTGGAAGTATAGACAAAACACTATTGGTTTATAATGCCGTAGGGAAAGAAACGAAAAGAATTAAAATAACTGAATTAGCAAAAGCAGCCGTTCCTTATCTGCCCCTTACTGATAAAGAAAAGGAAACAACTTATTTTGATGGTATGAAGACACAAGGAAATACATATGACCTTTGGGAAAAAATAGATGATAACGACATACAACTATTTTTTAGATACGTTACAACGGAAGTTCCTGAGGATTATCAACCTGAACCAGATATGCCAGCCGATGCAAAGGACATAAAGTTCCATTATGACATCACCTATTCACCGGTTTTAGATGAGAACGGGGAATTTGTTTTTAGTTCGGATACTTTCCATTTATATAAAAGCAACGACTCAATTCGAGTTAGCTACAAAGCTTCGGGCATTGAAGCGATTGTTGCTCCAAATACTGCAGTGTTAGTGAACGAAATCAAGTAAAGATTACATACATTGCTAAGTACAACATGAAGCCAGTAGAGTGTTAGCGGCAAATCCACAAACGTAACTAGAATGAATATACTAAGTAACAACAAAGCCTAGGTACTCAAATTAATGTTGAGCCTGGGCATTTTTTACGTGATTTATTTATCTAACGAACGTCTTGTTTTTCGAAATTTCAAATAAATGAATGACCACAACCTAATAAAGTGGTAAAGTATAGAAAAAGTGAATGGAGAATTATGTAATGGAAAAACTGAAGAAGGTTGAATTAAAACATTTTTCAAGTGAATATATGCAAGGACTGAACGCTTTTGTACTTACTGAAGAGCAAAAACAATTTTCTGCACTGCCGAGCAATTTTGAGGAAATTAATGAAGGACAGCATCGCATTGTAATTCTAAGTGAAAATACACCTGTTGGTTTCTTTCTCCTAAATGCAAATGAACGAGTTAAGAAATATTCTACGAATAGAAATGCGATGCTATTATCTGCATTATCAATTAATCATACAGAACAAGGGAAGGGCTATGCAAAACAAGGAATGACATTACTAGCTGAGTTTGTTAAAGCAGAATTTCCTAATTGTGATGAAATTGTTTTAGTTGTAGACAAAGCTAATATTCCAGCACAGAAACTATATGTAAAAGTAGGGTTTGAAGATACGAATGAAAGGCTAATAGGACGTATCGGCGAAGAAATAATCATGAGGCAATTCATAAAATAAAGTTAGACCACCATTGTCACCAGAGTTTATGCTACATTTTGTAGATGAACTCTGGTTTTATGTTTTGGGGGAATTGTCGCATCCATTCTTGAAAAAGAGTTTTATCGATCAAGATTAGCAAAGAAAATTATTTAAAATATCCTGATTAAAAATACACCGGCTATCATCACCATTAAACCAATTATTTGTAATGGTTGAATTCGATTCTTTAGCGAGTTAAACAATCCGAATTGCTGTACCAGCAAGCTACCAGTGATTTGACCGAATAAAGCAAGAACTACAGTTTGGCCATTTCCAATTTGATTGACAAGAAATACATTGATGAGAACATAAGATCCTCCTAAGATCCCGCCAATCCATATCCACCAAGGAGCAGCTTGTTTAAAAGGCTCTTTAATACTTGTGTAAGATCGATCTTTTAACCCAACAATTATAATCAAGGTAATAGTACCAACAAAGAATGAAACAAGGGCAGCATGAGAAGAAGAGTGAAGAACTTTTCCTAATTGCCCATTAACAGCGATTTGGATAGCTAGTAACATTCCTGCTAGAATCCCTACTATGCGCCAAATCCATAGATTCCGCACACTCTCCTTATTTGTTTGGGGAGAATACTGTTCATTTTTCTTGCTTCGTATAGCTGTAGCTAAAAGGACGCCTAGTAAGACTAGTAATATGCCAAAGATTCGATTCCATCCAAAGGAATATTGTGTTGCATTAAACCAGCCATTATGATCGATTAACATACTCATGAGAGTCATGCCAAAGATCGGTAGGATAGTTGTTTGCACACTTCCCAATTTAGGAAACAAGAGAATGTTAGTAGTTATCGCAATAGCGCCACCAATTCCCCCCAACCAAATATAGATAGGTTGGTTCAACAATAAATCTAATGGAATCCCCAGTGATGAACCACTACTTACTAATGTAATAGTTAAGAAGATGACACCAACAGCGAAGGAAATCATTGAAGCTAAAAAAGGAGAAATCACAAACTTTCTTAATTGAGCATTAATGGCTGTTTGCACAGCAAGAATAGCTCCAATACTTATAGCCAAAAGTACTGCAAACATAAAAATTCATCACAACCTTTGTTGAAGAAAATGTAAAGAAAAAGAAATGTAAAACAACGCATGATTGATTATATCAGAGTACGTGTTGAATTTTATAAAATTAAGCACTGAACACTAAGTAAGAAATAGATTTTATTTATGATGTGGAACATCACCAAACACATTAAGATAACGATAAAAAATCAGTTTCTCAAAAAAGAAATGATTTTTCATGTATAGAAGCGGTTAAGAAATAGAGCTTTATGTTAATAAAGTATAGTGTAATCTCTTCATATTCTGTATATTGGTGTATGAGGAGGAGATTTAATGGCAAGAAAATGGATACTACCATTATTTATATTACTAGGTGTTTTGATCTCTGGTTGTAGTGAGGGTCAGGAAAAAGGTAGCAAAGATGGTGGAGATGTAGAAGTAACTATTCCAGCTCTATTTTTTGAGGGTCAGGACATTGATTCTGTTATTTCAAAGGCAAAAAGCAGTGGGATGAAGGAAGTCAGTAAGAATGATGATGGTTCTTTAACTTATAAAATGTCAGAAACAGAACATAAAGAAATGATGAAAGGTTTAAAAGAAGGCATTCTAGCAAGTGTAGATGAGCTTAAAACAAGTGAAGAGTTCAAATCTATTAAAGATGTAACCTATGACAAGTCTTTTTCAGAATTCACTTTATCTGTAAACAAAGAAGAATTCGATAATAGTCTTGACACAATGGCCTCATTCGGACTAGCTTTAACAGGTATGTACTATCAATTATTTAATGGTGTGGATGAAAAGGATTATAAAGTCAAAGTAATTTTTAAAGATGAATCAAATGGAGATGTAATTAACACGATAGTTTATCCAGATGATTTAAACAAGAAAAATTGATCGGAAGAGCACCTAACATAGGTGTTCTTTTTAAATGCTTTGAGTGCAATCGAGTTGGGCAGTAGTAGTTGTTCCTGATTCTTGATTGCTTTTTATTTTTGCAAAGGTTTTGTGTTCAAAGTAGAATGTCAGCAGCAAATTCTTAATGCAAACATGGATAGGCATAAGAAAATGATAGAATTTGTTTTGAGAAACGACTGACGATAGCATAGTTGTAAGTAGAGATAGAACTAAATGATTCCACAAAGCCCAGATACTCATTAATTTTGAGCCTGGGCTTTATACTTATTTAACTTGTAATCCCTTTTATTATTCTCAAGATCGGCTGATGGAGCTATCTAAAGAAATTTTTAATAGCATCCATACGAATTTTGCTATAACATTCTTCGCAACGAAAAATCTTATCGGTTCTTTCCTTTAACTGTCTAAATCTCAGTGACCCCTCGTATACTCTGAATTTATTTCTACAACTAGAACAAATTACCTCATAGTAATGCATAGCTATCCTCCTCAAGTTTTCTGACATATTACTTTTTAGTTGATTTATCGAATATTGTAATCAGTTCTCTCGTATATTCCTCAACATTTAACTGGGGATTTCTCATTAATTCAATAGTGAAACCGTCAATGGAATTTCGTATCGTTAACGCCATAACTCTTGAAGCCAATTTGGTGAATTCGCGGAAGACACCCGCGTGCATTCCCAGTGTAAGTATGTTTTCAATGGGAAGAAAAATAGTATCATCATGATCCGCCGCAAAACGAAGTTTGCCATCAGCAGTTCTTTCATTAGAAACAATTTCAATGACAGCGAAAACATGTTGCTGATTTTCATCTATGAATCTAAGGTTTGATTCAATATAAATGCTAAGCATATCTATAGGAGATTTTTGATTTTCGATTAGAGGAGCAGTATAAGCTTGACATGCCATATAGTAATCATAAATTACTTGCTCTAACAATTCCCCCTTACTTGCAAAGTGATAGGAGATAACCCCCTTACTGATTTGTGCACGTTTTGCAATTTGACCTAAAGAAGCTTGAGCGTAACCCACCTCTGCAATGGTTTCAATAGCACATTCCACAATTTGAGTTCTACGAGCTTTTTCAATAAATGACATTTCTTTTTGATTAGTTGTTTTATTTTTTTTACTCATGTATTTATTTTAGCACGGTTGTACTAATTAAGCGATTAAAAAAACATTTAGAGAGGTTCCTAAATGAAGGCTTTTCTTTTACTTTGAAATGTCAAGGGCTAGACTAGGGCGTTTCGTGAGGAAGATTATGATACTTGAGCTTAATGGAACTATTTCTTATCTGTTGACATGGAGTCGGCTCCATCTTTTAAGATGAATGAAATCAAAGAATGGAGTGATGGGATGGTAATTTTGACAACTATACTAATTGTGTTATATGCCGTTTTAATAGGAGTGGCAGGGATAAAAAAATGGAAAGAAGTTGGATTTGAAGTACGAACATTCATATTTGTTATCATATCAATTAGTATTCTCTTAATATTATGGATACCAAGCAAAGGTTGGTTATTTATATTACTGATAATTGCATTTATCTTGTTACATATACTAGCAGTTATAGAAGGGAGGTTAACAAATGGACGAATTACTTTCAGCCATCATATCATTCGTTTCATTTTCCATTGTATAATTGCCCTAATGGTTTATAAATTTATATTGTAGAAGGAGATTTTAATGAAAATTGGTGAATTTGCAATATGTACTGGTCTTAGTAAAGATACTATTCGTTATTATGAAAAAATGAATTTATTGCAACCGGAAATTAAAAATAAGCACCGCTATTATAACAAGAAAGACATTGATACAGTGGAAACAATTCTTAAACTTAAACAAACGGGATTTTCTCTCCAAGAAATCAAAATGCTTTTTGATTGGTCGGGAAATATTGATCAAAATAAAAAACTGACAAAAGAAGATATACAAAATCTACTTGAAATAAAAGTTATATTCCAAGAAAAGTATGAGCAGATGTTACAAAGAGAACATCAGCTTAAACAAATTAAACAGGTTTTATTAAATATAGATAATAAAATAAAGCACCTTTTAGAGAAAAATAAAGAAGAAAATTGCTGGTTTTAACGATGTGTTTAGAAAATAAAGGAAAAGAATGTACTAATAATTAAAGCTGTTTGACGTTCTAATTGAACGTTTGAAACGAACGTCTTTAGGTGAGAAACAATATTTTAAGCTCTTCTATTTAGTTATTTCTAAAAGTGTTGTTTCTTCAACTTATCGAGAAGGTGTGCAAGAAGGAATAGTAGAATATCACGTTGAAATAGAAGTAGAAATAAATTAGTAAGGAGGATGTATTTGTGACTAGCCATGACTATAAATCACCAATAAAAAACAGAATCGGCGGTGTATTTGTTCCAGTTCGTAACCTAGAGGAAGCAAAAGAATGGTACAGAAAAATACTTGGTTTGGAAGGGGGAGAAGAATATTTTGGACATTTATTCGTGGTACCCATGAAAGGTACAGCTGGATTAATTTTAGATTCCATGCCAAAGTGGAGAAAAGAAGATGGTGATATTACCACTTATCAAGTTCCATCAATTCAGCTTTTGACCGATGATATTGAAGCTTCATATCAATTTATGAAAGAGAATAATGTTGAACTGGTTACAGAGATTCAGGATAATTTTTATTTTGTGTTCAAAGATTTAGATGGCAATTTACTAATGATTTGTAAAGAAACTACTTAATAAAATGCGAAAATTGTTCTTTGGACTACTGGAAAGAAAGTGGGGAGTCAATAGCAGCTGAATATGCATTGTACAAAGTGATAAACGACAAACAATTCAAGATTGATGATAAATTAATCAAGTTTTACATGACATTAAAAGCGTACTAGCGAGGAGAAGATAGACAATTAATTAAGTTAACCGAGGATTAATCGAAAGAAAAAGGTCACTTCTATTAAAAGTGACCAGAAATGCTTATTTATGCTTTATTAAAACTCTAGGGGATTAGGTGTTTATACGATTTTATTGAATTTTAATATTTCCTTTATATGTTGCAAAGTAAATACCTGCATCAGGATCGTATGCATAATCAAATCTTGTTAGGTATCCTGCGTATTTAAAATCTCCATCCCATTCAACATGATAAATTTGTCCAGGTGGAAACGTTGAAGTTCTTGTAAAATTATAAATCAGATGTTTTTTACTTTTTGTTATTAAACAACCATCTATATAACTTATTCTATTTTTTAGTGTAACTTCTGATTAATAAATGAGTAGTATTACTAATATGGCGCTTTAAAAAAACTTCTCTGTGTCTTCTATTCTAGAAATAAGGTTAGGTATATCTCTAAACGAAAGGTTATTTAGACAACTTTTTAAGAAGTATGTTGTTTCATTATTCTTTTTATTTAATCGAGAACCTAATCGGGCGTTAATAAAACCTGTCTCTTTGAGAATAGGGTTTTCATCCAAAAACCTTGCTATTTCGTTAGATTTAACGGTATATAGTTTTATATCTTCCATTTGATTAACATACTGACCTACTAAATACCCAACAATCATAGAACCCTGGGTTACAACGGAAGAAATAAAGAAATCACTTAATGGGTTACCTTTTTCAACTGAGTATTCTTCTGATGTTAACTTCAATAATTTTATGTAAGAATCTGGATTGGGTAATACAATTGTTACTCCCTCAAACTCTTCAAATTTCCCTAGTGAATCAATTTCATCCTGAGTGTAGTAAACCTTTTTCTCTTCTTTTGTAATACCTTCTATACTAGTACTGGCAATCTCTTGAGAAGATCGTGAAGTATCTATATTAAATTTTTCACTAATTACTTCAGATATTGCCTCTTGAATACTCTTCACTATTAAAGGGCGAGAGGTGTTTATAAACTGCTGAGTTACCTTAAATTTAAACCGTTCTTTAATAACAAATTTGATAAAATCATCATTTGGGGATTCAAAAATTTCTTTAATTACAGATTTAAATGATTGAAAATATATTAGCGATTCGGCAAGTGTTTTTACGGTTTCTTCATCATACAGATTTTTAGAAAACTTAATCAGATTTTCAAAATCTTCTTCATTATGATTTATAATATTGAAGATAAAAAAGGGCTTAGAATCCATTATATTTGAGTTATTTAAATCAGTAAAAAAGTGATACTCAATTCCGTTTGTTAAAATCCCTAATTTAACACTTGGAAATGTACTGAAATATCTACTTAATTGTGGGGCACTTTTATTGATTTTCGTATTGATCGATTTTGCCTCAATAAAAATTCGAGGTTGCCCATTGATAGAAATAGCATAATCTACTTTTTCATTTTTTTTATGAAAATCAGCTGTGAATTCTGGAGTAACTTCTTGGGGGCTATAGGTATCGTAACCTAACCCTTTAAGTAATGGTAAAACAAGAAATTGTTTTGTAGATTCTTCGTTTTTAATCAGTTCACTATTCTCGGATATTACATTGTTTAATACTTCTATTGTTTCTTTAAGATTCATTTGTACCCTCTCCCTTTGTGTTTGAATTAATGCACAGCAACTATTTTGTACACTGTAGTCAAATAGATTATCTTCCCTGGCCAAGTGAAGTTTGCTTCCTGAATAAAAATTTTTCAATAGAGTATAAGTATTTAATCCATTTATATATTAGTAGTCAATAATTCTTGCGTAAATATACCTATATTCATTATAAAAATATAGCATAAATAAATAATATTTCCAATAGAGGTAACATCCTTAATTAATACTTGTTTTTCAAGCTTCTTACTCTTGTGTACCTCTTCTTTCAAAAAATTTTGTATATAAGTATCCAAGATTGAATGATATTTTGTTCAGAAGTTGTACAGGTAGAAGTGTTAATCTAAAAAAGCAATACTCCGACGACAAAAAAGCCCAGGTACTCAATTAATTATGAGCCTGGATTTTTTTGTTTTTAATATTTTAAATCTTAGTTCTTATAGTAATTAGAAGAAGGAATTTAATCACTATCATATAACAAAGTTTTTTTATTTTTATAAATTTCTCCTTGCTAAAGAGCGAATGTTTGTTCTAATATAAATACAAACAAACGTTCCGTAGAAGGAGAGGTCAAAATGGCGAAAATATATAATTTTCCAACTAAAGCATTTCGAGATATAACAAAGGAAAGAGTTGATGTTGTAACTATTGCTTCTGGTTTTATGGGTGGTGTTGTAAAGGTATATGAATGTGAAGGGACAGTCATTATTCATAGTGAAAATAAGAAATCCAGCCATGCTAGTATTTCAAATGATCTTGGTCAGGTTAAAGAATGGGAGATTAGATATGCAATAGAACATATATTAAAAAGAGGCATTACAGAAGTGAATATAAAAGTTAGTAATACAGGAGTTGTTCATATTCGTAATAAAGATATTAATTCACTTTCTCAGTAAAGTCAGGTCACTTATAAAATAATATGAGTACTGGTTATATCGTTAATGGTCTTTTTAAAACGTAGTTTGCAACTATCCCTTCGACTGTTAGAGGCTTTTAAATTTGTTCCAGCTAACTCTGATAGCAAGTAATTATCAACTTGCTTGGAATGATCATGTACAAGAAATAACAGGTCAATTGGAGTTAGATATTTAAAAGATATTGTTCTGTAAAGTTATTTAACTTTTAGAGGTTTTACAAAGAATGAAATGAACATAACAGAAACCCCTATAGCAATGAAAAGTATTGCAACAGATTTATTTGAAATAAATGAATTGTATTCTAGGGCACCTGTTAATCTCGCTGATCCGATTGAAAGCGATAAGATGCCTAAAACAAATATGATATGTCCAATTTTAGAATGTGTTTTCATTTTATAACAACTCCTGATATTTAGGTAATAACTTACAAAAGGATAACATGATTAGGTAATATTTGAAAATATGGTTCGGTTTGATTATTGCACAATATGAGTATTTGAGGTTGATGGAAGAAGTACAAAAGTCAATATGGGCTGTCAGTAAATTATATGAATTTATAATAAAGGGGTATGTTTTATGAAACCATTTATGTTACGGCATAAACTGGGTTGGCTACCTAACAAATTAGAGTATCGCAGAACCTATATCATAGGTTTTAAAGGAGAAACAGACGAAAGTTATACTTTCATGCTAACAAAGAATAGTAAGTATGTAAGATTAGTAAATAACAATAAAGAAATGGTTGTTAGGAAAAGAGAATTAAAGAGATATTTCAAGGATGGTTGTTTACAGTTTCTAACTACACAATATGAGGAACATGCTTGAAAGATCTGGAATGGTAAACTTTTAACTTTTTTCTTTTTTGGGTTTAACAAAGTAAGAAATGAACATTACAGAAACGCCCATAGATATGTATAGTAGTGCAACAGATTGATTTGGAATAACTGAATCATATTCAAAGAAACCAGATAATCTTCCTAATCCAGTTATCATCAAAGTAATGCCAAAAATAAATATGATATATCTATTTGTAGAATGTATTTTCAACACAAAACAACCCCCGAGGCTTCCTAATAATTTATATAAGGATAACATAAATTGGTAAATATTTCACTATTCAGATTGAGTCAATATACATTATGAATATGTAAAATAAACACGTTCACTTGTACGTGTATGTCAGAAACGAGCAATTGATACAACTAATCATAAAGGCTTTCAAATCAAAGTGACAATAATGTTAGCTTAAGCAATTAATTGTCACCTTTTACGATGGTTTAAAGATACATTTTTTCTTAACATAGCTTTATAAGCTATAAAGGAGAGAATGTCTTGAATATATTAGAAATAAATAATGATTTATTTAGAATGCTTAATAGTTTAGGAAAAGAATTTCAATTCTTCAATTTACCAATGATTATTATTGCTGAATACACAGTTATTTTCTTAGCTATTTTTGTTATTCTGTTCTGGTTTACCAAAGATAGAGAAAATAAAATAATGCTCATGTGCGCAAGCATAGCTTTCGTTTTGGCTGAAATTATAGGGAAATTTGCAGGGTTATTACATTTTAATCACCAACCATTTGCTGTCCTTTCGAATACAAATCAGTTGATAGAAAAAGCAATAAATAATTCATTTCCAAGCGATCATACCATATTATTTTTTTCATTCTGTATGTCCTTTTGGTTATTTAAAAAAGGAAAATGGATTCTATGGATTTTGCTTGCTATATTAGTCGGAATTTCACGAATTTGGGTAGGAGTTCATTATCCATTAGATGTAATGGTAGGTGCTCTTATTGGAATTACTTCTGCAATAATAATTTACTTTACACTTCCGAAATTAACACTAATAGAAAATGGAATTACCAAATATGAATCCATTGAAAAAGTAATTAGAAGAAAATTACATAAAAAGAATCTAATGTAAAATAATATTAAAGGTCACGTCTAAAATTAAAGTGTACCCTTTACAAAGGGTACACTTTATATGGGTTGTGGCTTTTTCTTTTGCTTTGAAAACTGCATCAAACAGCCAAAACGCTTTGAGTTGAGAGGGCAGAGTTTGGTGATGTTTTGAAAGTGGAATTTGTAGAAAATTGTTCCAATTTATTATCTCTCAGATTATGATTTAGTGGGAGGTTAAATAATGTCAGATAAAATTTAAAACATTTTTATTGGAATCATATTTTTTTGTTTTCCTAATTTTAGGGACATCATTCGTAATTGATACAATAATGATCGATGGATTAAATGTTGATAATGGACTTATAGGTAGTATAGTGGGTGGGATAATAGGAATGGTAGGAGTAATTGTAACTACTTATTTCATTATCGAAGCAAACAAAAAATCAGTGGAGGATTCGTTAAAAAAACAAGATAAGCAGGCAAGGGATAGAGATTACATTGCATTAATCCTTACCAAAGCAGAAGAGTTGAACCATGAAATTATAAAATCTACTCAAATCTAAAAAAAAATAATGGATAATTTCAGAATTAACTAAAACACACCAAATCTTAATGAACACATATGAGGATAGATTTTCTTTAAAACGTAAAGATGACGGAATTTATGATATGGCTAAAAGGGATTTGGTCGAAAACAATCTGAAACTCGAAAAACTGCGAAACGAATTAACAGTTTGTTTAAATACTTTAATTATAAAAAATATTTACATCGGAATTTTATCAGACCAAATTAATGGTTACGAACATACAGTTAATCGGAATATCGAAATAATAATTAATAGATTAGATTCGATAGGTAATTTAAATGAACTAGAAGAAACGTTCCGATGGCATAATAAGTATTACATAAATGATTCAAATAAATTACTAAAAGATTTGAATGATTTTGTTGTAGAAAAACTGAGCGAATTAAGAAAAGGCATAAGTTGAATACTTTACTAATCAATCAATAAAGGGTTGATTTCAAACAAATTTTTCTAATAGGAGCGTGTAAAATGAATTTAAAAGAAAAGTTGATAGTAATAAAAGAAAATGGGTACCAAGCACCTCCCGATAGATTTCAGTTGATACTAGAAATGATAAATAACATTGGCTCTTTGGATGCCCAACTACGTGATGAGCTAATTTATACAACCTTATCACACTGGATTCCTGATAAATCTCTCACCGCAAACGAACTAGAAAAACTTTTACCGGTTGTTTTGGATAAAAACCATTTGCTTTTTAAGCTTGGTGAAACAAATACAGACTCTGTCTTCACTCGGTCTTTCTCCATGCTAGTCATACCGCTCCTCTTAACGAGGCATAGAGAATCACCATTTCTCTCAAGAGAGCAAATTCATCACATAAAAGAGAAAGTATTTTACAATGTACAAGAAGAGCGAGATTACCGTGGGTATGATGAAGAAAAAGGCTGGGCTCATGCCATAGCCCATGCAGCAGATGCTTTAGATGATTTGGCTCAATGTTCCGAACTGGATAAAAGCGACCTCTTAACTATCCTCGATTTGGTTTACGAAAAGATGACTATAACAGAGCGAATTTACTCCGATGGGGAAGATGAGAGAATGGTCAAATCCATAATTAGTGTTTTAAATAGAAAAATACTTAGTCAGACTTGTGTAGAGCAGTGGATTCAAAGTTTTGGTGATGTGGAGAAAAATTCAGAATTTCTCCCTGCCTTTAAGCAAAAAAATAATATAAAGAACTTTTTGAAAAGTTTATACTTTCGAGTTAAATTTTACAAAGCGGATGCCGTTCTCTGCTCCACTATCGAGCAGACATTATATAAAGTAGAAAAAGTATACTATTCCTAATTTTAAAAGTGTCGAATAAAAAAAGAATATCTTCATAATGAAATTACTCTCTTGGTAGCTATCACTTATGACCTGTCCCTATCACTCATCATCTTCAGATTATGCAACCTCTGCATAAAATATAAAACATGTTGCAGAATATGAGAAGAAGCTTTTAGAGGTACAAAATCTAATCGTAAGAGTTACTGGTGATAGAGAGGTCCAAGTGTTGAACTGGATGTTAGATGGCAATTTGCAACGGTGAATAGGCCAACATATGGCTTTATCAGCAACGAGCATTCGAAGAATTAAAAAATAGTATTGTTTATCAGATGTTGGCGTAAGAAAGGGAGGGCTCTATGTCCTCTTTTTTTAGTGGCAAATGGAATTTCTATTAATAATCCTTATCAAAAATAGGAATTATATTATTTATTTAGTAATATAAGTATTGATTAGAATTAAAAGGAGAGTTTCTGTGGATTCTAAAGTTCCTATCCAAGTTCAAAGTTTTTTAAATGAATATTTATCGTTATTTGAAAATCAAATTCCTAATACACTGGATGCATTATATTTACATGGTTCAATTGCTCTTCATGCTTACATAGAAGGTTCTAGTGATATTGACTTTATTGCTGTTGTAAATCGATCCCTAACTGAATCAGATGTGAAAATAATATCTGATCTTCATGAAAAACTAAATCAAAAATATAAGAAAACAGTAATGGATGGGTGTTATTTACTAGATAAAGATTTTGGTAAGAAACAATCTGAGATAAAGAATTGTTTATACGTAAATGAAGGTAAAACAAAATGGAGTAATGATTGTACTAACCCTATTACTTGGTGGATTTTAAAAAACAAAGGAATCACTATAAAGGGTTCAGATGTTACCACATTAGTTTTTAATGTTGATGAAAGTATATTAATTGAATATGTTTTAGAAAATATGAATACCTATTGGTTAAATCGATTGAAGACAATAAAAAAATATAAGACCATAGCTCTTCTGTTACCAAATAAATTTGTCGATATGGAAGTAGAGTGGTCTATTACAGGGATGTTACGTCAATTTTATACACTTAGAGAATGCGATATTGTTTCAAAGGTAGATGCTAGTAAATATGCAATCAATCATATACCAGAAAGATGGCATAACCTTATAAAAGAAGCTATTAGTATAAAAGAAGGATTGAACATACGTTATTATAAATCTAAAAAACAACGTATTGATGATACTATCCAATTCATGAATTACATACTTGATGCTTGCAATAATATTGAAAAATAATAAACTAATCAATGTTTAAATGTGATACATGTTACAAACGTTATATACGTTACACATTAGGTATTCAAAAATTTATCTTGTAAAATGGGAGGCAGGACGGTGAGGTGAGGTTTTCCTCCCTTGGTATTTATAAATTACTAATTATTAGGGAAAGACAGACCGACCTGCGCCGAGCAAATTAGTTCGGAGCATGACATACATGGCTGGTCTATATTTTTAAAAAGAGTTAGCAGAATTCATGAAGATTGTGAAGAAAGTTGTAATAACAAGAATGTCCATCAAGGAGTACAGGTACCACAACAACCTGTTGGTACGGGGTTTCCAGAGTTTGCTTATATTTATGATACAACTGCTCAACCAGATATTCCGAATAATGGTCAAATTACTTTCAATACACATGGCAATATTACTCCTGCAGAGTTTGTCACACATGTACCAGGAACAACACCTATCATAATAAACCAATTGGGTACTTACCTTATTATCTATGAAGTGTTCGCTATAGGTACGCCTTCTTCTGCATTTGCTTTGTTCAATGGCAACAACCAAATAGCAGGTTCCAATTATGGGGGTAATTCTCCTACCACAAGGCAAACTGGTGAAGTGATCACGACTTTAAATGCAATGGATGTTCTTACTTTAAGAAGTATTGATACCACTCCAATATCTTTATTAAATACTACAACTAGTGGTAGTTCGGTTATCAGTGCCTCTATTGTAATTTTAAGATTAGTATAAGTTTTTTATTGCGAGTCACATCTAATAAGGTGTGGCTTTTTGTATTTATAAATTAATTTTGTTTTTATAGTTCGAATTTTGAAAGGAGTGGTTTATATGTGAACTTCGTCAAACTTACTATAGATTTAAAGTGCACGAAAATGCACTTTAAATCTAAAATACAATACGAAATAACGTGGTACGCTCTGCCAGAATGTCAAAAGTGAGCACTCGACAATAGGATTACCACACTATTTAAGCTTTCATTTTAGGATGAAGGTTTTTTATTTTGCTTTGAAAACTGCATCAAACAGCCAAAATGCTTTGAGGTGAGAGGGCGGGGTTTGTGTAGTTTTGAGAGCAAAAAGTTATTACATATATTTTATTGAAGCTGTTATGGTGAACGATAAGCAAAAAGGTGAACCAAACGACAAAGATTGAGTGCGAAATATCTGAAATAGTGAAATTACCTGTCAAGAAGCAAAATTATGAGCAGTTGAGTTTGTTTTGAAAATGGGATAGACATTTGAAAACAATCATACTTAGGAAAGTTAAGTCAAAGGGAGTGAAATGAAAGATATGTTTAGGAGGATAAAGAGTGAAAGAATCAATATCTATAATGGTCCACATATAGTTCCACCAGGAGACAGAATTGACTATTCTGGTGGATATTTATAAGTCTTTAGGTGAGTGTGATTTATCAATTTAACTTCAGGTCCATAAGATATTTCATAGGTCATTCGATCCTTCCCTATGGGATTATACTGAATGCCTGTAGGTTCAATTTCAAATGTAATTTGCAATATAAAGCCACGAAAATCATTCACTCTTCTAGTTTCGATAACTTCAATTTTCCATAGAGTAACCTGAGGTGAAAAATCCTTTGAAATCTTTGGATAATAATAGTTAGTCAAATCTTTTTCAATATAAGGAGTAAGCATGAGCATCAGCATATCCTGCATTCTAAGTGCATTAGAGTCTTGAGTGGGTTCATTTATCCCGAATCCTCTCTCTGGAAGGAAAAATAAAACAAGAATAATTGAAATTATCAAAGCAGATAAACCTTTTTTCATTTATAAAATACACCTCTTTAAATTATGTAGCTTCAACAGTAGTTTACTGCACAATATGAGGAAAGAAACTAAAAAAGGGTCACAGAGCTGGTAGTGACCCTAATTAATTTGGAGGCCGTGACGGTCAACCAGCGCCACAGCAAGTGCGTGCGATACACTCAATAATTAATTTGTGCCAATAAAGATTACCTATACATTTATGACAAAGAAAAAACCCCAGTTTAAAACTAGGGAAACGGTTTGTCGTGTAAAAATATTATTTTTCTGGATAATCTACATGTAATGGTGGCGGAACTAACCAACCTTTATTTTTATTAAGTCTTAGCAGTTTAGCGCCGATTAGAGCTTTCGCTGCATGGAATTGACCATACATTAAAGCAATATCTTCTCGAGTAGAAGTCCCCATTGCTTGACTGCATGCAACTAATCCAACAGCTAGATCAGCACTAAGAGCAGCACTAATTTCTGGATCATTAAATTTAGCACCCGCAGGGATATCTTCCATTCTTGCAACTGGTCTCTCTGGAGGAGCTGGAGGTAAAGCAATTCCATTCGTTTTTAAAATTTTTTCTAATTGCTTTACTTCATCTCTACAAAGTTCGATGATATCTTCAATAATTTTTTTGAGATCTTCGTCACCAGCATGATTATAAAACGTTTGGTAGCCAGAAATTATACCATAATCTGTGATTAAATTTGTCCAAACAGCAAATACTTCACCGTAATGTAACGGTTCATCTTTTGGATTTCCACCAAGAATACCCATACTTACACATCCTTTTCTAATTTTAGCTAAAGCAAGGTTAGTATGGTTAAAATTTTAAAAATAATTCATTACTGTACAATATGAGGATTAAATGATAGAGCTATTAAAACATCGCTCTAAAAAACTCATAAAATCCCATGTTCATTGGGATAGCCCAAATAAAGAATCCAAGAAGGGCAATTGGGCCAAGCAAAAAGTTGTAAACCTTCTTTGGCAAAATACTGCCCAATAGGATTTTATAAATCACTGCACATCCTATCATAACAACTGGCAGTAAGATCAGTGGTGGTATAAAAAACAACAGACTGCTGCCACTCGATATATCTGTAAATATGTCCATTGAATTACCTCATTATGTATTTTTTTTTGTAAATTATAACATAGAAAAAGCCGCAGCGTCGTCACACGCTACAGCTCGAATTAGTTTATGCCCTTTGACGGTGCTTACAATATTATTATAACACGGGAGGGCAACCCAATGTTAAAAGGGCAAATTAAAGTTACAAAAGAAAATTTACTTCAGTTGATTGAGAATTATCCATGGATGGTAGAAACGATTGAGGAAGCAAGACAGTCAGTAGCGAAAGCTTATAACAATAGCTACATTGGGGCGAAAATGGCTATGTATGGGATTGAGGCAACATTGCCTAAAGCTAGTGGGGGTACAAGTGATCCAGTGTATACAGAAGTACAACGGCGTGTATATTCTCTAAATTATCGAATTAAGGAGTATGAGCAAAAGATTGCGGAGATACAAAAACGTATTCCATTAGTCCACGGGGATCGAGAGGTTGAGGTACTTCATAGATTGCTTGATGGGGATAGTATGCGAGCGATTGGTAAGCGCATGAAATTATCCAGTACGACGATATTTAGGGTTAGAAATAATATATGGGAACAAATGATGGAGTAGCTGAAGGGCTACTTCTTTTTAGTTAATTCTAAAAGTATTGATTTTTCAACTTACGAAGCAGTTCAGTTCAAGATGAATGAATGTTACATTATAGATAAGTCAAACATATCTAGGAGACAGACAATAATGGAAGAGATAGTATTAAGAAAAATGTCAAAAGATGAATTTGAGAATTACTTCCAAAATAAGATTGAAAGATTTTCGGATGTTTTATCTGAAAATATACATGAACAGGGAGATGAGCCTTCTACCAAAGCACTCAAACAATTAAAAGGTTTACTACCAAATGGAATTGAAACACCTAATCATCACATTTTTGATATACAAAGAGGAGAAAAGGTAATAGGCTTTGTTTGGTTAAAAATTGAGGAAGAAAAGAAAAGTGCTTTTCTATATGAAATTTATATTTTCGAAGAATACAGGGGTAAAGGCTTTGGAACAGAAACAATGAATCATTTAGAGGACTTCTTAATACAAAAAGAAATTTATTATTTTAAACTTCATGTTTTCGGTAATAATACAGGAGCACGAAAATTATATGAAGAGCTTGGATTTGAAATTGCAGGGATAAATATGCTGAAACCGTTATCCAAAAAGTGACAATATCTTAATGGGCTTGAACCTTTGAATAAAGATGACGAAGATTCGAAAGAAGTTGATGAGTCATGAATCAACAGGAAATCAATCATATCTTAGATGATTTAGAAGCTAAAGCTGAGAGGGATATTGAGATTGTTTTTGCACGACGATTAAAGACGATACTATTTCAAATGCTTGAGATGCATAAGAAGTTCGGTAAGAACGGTCAAGCTACTTGGACAGACGTTAACAAATACAATCGCTTTAATCAAGAGATGAAGTTAATTGCTCAACAGTTGAACGCTGATTACAAAGAGATTATTAAGCTCATACAAGCTTCGCAGGAGCGTCTTTACATCGAGAGATACTTACCTCTTACAACAGTCTACAGGTGAGGAAATGGGCTTTAAAACACCATCTGCTGAGGTGATTCAAGCAGCGTTAACTAATCCTGTTGAGTTTCTTACTCTTCCAAAGATATTTGAGGCTCATAGAAACGATATTATCAGGCGATTAAACATTGAGATAGCACAGAGCCTACAAGCTGGTGAAAGCTATACAGACATGGCAATCAGGATTGAAAATGCTATGGGTTGGACAAGGAAAAAAGCTATCCTAGTTGCTCGTACAGAAGGTGGTCGAGTTAGATCACAAGTAGATTTAGCTATTGAGGAATAGGCGAGTAAAACAGCAAGGTTAACTAAGGTGTGGATGTCGTCGTCACTTGATATAAGGGTTCGTAAGTCTCATAGAAAGCTAGACGGCCAGAAAGCTGATAAAGATGGCTACTATCACTATGGTAAGTGGAAATCAAAAGCACCGAGGTTATGGGGCATTGCTTCAATGGATATCCAGTGTCGCTGCCATACGGTTTATATGGTTAATGGCAAGTTACCAGAGTACAGGTGAGGCAGAGACTACATGATGATATACCATACCAAAAGAAATTGGCTGCTCATATTGATGCTTATATGTCCGAATTAGGTTTGACATACAAACAAGCTTTTAACAAAGCATACAAACAGATTAAGCCTCCTAGCGTTGTGATACCATTCGTGAGTTACGAAGGTTGGAGAAAACAGTTTAATGGTGAAGTTTGAGTTATTTGGATAACCTTCATGTTTTATTATAGGTGATTTCATCGTTGGATAATTATGTTAAAATTGATAGGTGGTTTTAAAGGCTACTAAAATTATTGGTAAGGAGGTATAAATAGTGAATATTTATTGGCTAGGGGGAGGGCTTCTTCCACTTGATTGGGAGTTTTGTTTTTTAACAGTTAATGAATACAAGGAGAAATTAATTGAAAAAAGAGAGAAGAACCCTGACTATTTTGATATGCAAACAGGTGGAGTAGATAAATTATTTGCTCTTATAGATAAACGTGTCACGTTTGCTCTTAATAACTTTAATGGGACATTAGAAAAATATAATGAATTAAGGTGCCCTCCATTGATTACTCCAATACCTAGAGGGGATGATAGTAATGGGGCAGATTTTATCATAATTTTAAAGCGAGATGAAGATGGAGATACAGTAGTTTACTCTCCATATCCTATTTCGTATTTAGAGGATTAAGAGGGCCCATATTTCTAGAATCAAACTCCATTTGAGAAACTAACAGAGCAGTTTAGTTAAGCAACGGTAGTGAGTTTTTTAAGCACATAATTAAAAAAATAAAGGAGGGATAATGTTGCAAATTAATTTGAACAAATCTCTTGCTTGGAAAATAGGGGAGATGATTGATTCTGGCTTAATAACATATAAGCATTATTCCTTATTTTGTGATGATATTATTGATAAATCTGAAAGTCCTCCTTACTGGATTATAGAACTTTCATTAACAAAATTCCAAAACAATGCAGTAAGAATTGTAAATGAATTTGCATATTCAGAACCCTTTGAAAAATTTCCTGAATTAAATGATTTCTATTTGGCTTGTTTATTTTTGAAATATAGGCACCGTCAAATATCTTGGGCAAGTTTTCTTATTAATGCTGGAGGGTATAGTGACGGTTATCATTGTTCAATCCATTGTGAATTTTTTTATGACATGCTTAATGCTTATGAAAATTCTAAATACAGTAAAAATATAGAAGAAATTCAGGTAATTGACGTTGAAAATCTTCTTAAAGTAAATATCAGTGAAGCACAAGTCACTTATGAGATATTTGAATATTACTTTGACAAATATGTATCTAGTTTCTAATGAATACTAAAATTAGAGGTACTTTAGTGTAGCTTTGGTTTCAAACTTCTACGGATATTAGAGCATATTATGGAATTTGTTTTTTCAAGCATGTTCTTTAGACTTGTTCTCATAAAAAAATCTACACAAGTCATTCATTTTGAATGGCTTTTTATTTTTGTCTTTATTCTCGCAGACGCTATAAAGAACGAGAACAAATACACTTTTGAACTGTTTAGGGATTCAATTGAATAACTAAATTGGGCAAGGAGGAAAACATGAAATACAATCCATTCAACCTTAAAACTTTATTACCCTTAGATATTCAAATGCTTGCGGGAGAAGGAGATCCTAATCCAGAGCCAACGCCTGAACCTACACCGGAGCCAGCATCAGGAGGAAACGGTCAAGGGGCTACATTGACACTTGAATCGGTTCAATCATTTCTAAACGACGATGATGAGGGTAAGAAATGGCTTCAATCATTTGCTGATACTCGAGTAACTGATGCGATTAAAACGTACGAAACTAAAACTCTTCCAAAGAAATTAGAAGATGAGATTTCCAAGCGTTACCCACCTGAATCGGAGGAAGCGAAACAGTTACGCGACTTAAAAGCACAATTTGAGCAGTCTCAAAAAGAAGCTACGCGCGAAAAGTTAGTTAATCAAGCGTTGTCTACTGCAACAGAAAAGAGTTTACCAGCTAAATTAGTAGAGTTCTTTGTAGGTGAGGATGCAGAAAAGACAACTGCTAATTTAGGCATCTTAGAAGCTGAATTAATGCGGCTGTACAAGCAGAAGTTGATAAACGCTTCAAAGATGGAGGAACGCCACCACCACCAAAAGGCGGTAACCCTACAGCATTGACAAAAGAGGCAGTACTGAAAATGACTACTGAAGAAATCAATGCTAACTAGGATGGTACTACACATAGAGACCCTTTTGATTAATTTGCAAGGATAAAGATTACCGATGCGCAATTCAAATTGGATATTTTGAATGGCTTAGAGGTAGTAAAAGAGGTGAAATTTACAGAAGCAAAAGTCATGCTTAATGAAATTAAAACCCTTTCCGTGTTGATTGTAGTAGGTAGAACGTATGTACAAGTACGTGTACGGAGATTGTTGATTTGTTAGGATTGATGATCATTAAAGATCATTTATAACAACGAGTGTAAAACAGAAAAGTTGTATAAGCCCAGGCGCTCATTTAACTACGAGTAAATGGGCTTTGCTTCATTGATCAAGCAATAAAATAATAATACAGAAAATGAAGACAAAAAAGAAAAAATAAACGACATGTACAACCGTGTCAACGGGATCGATGCTTTTGGGTTTGTTTTCGGGTGTAATAATCGCCTTTGTTGCTGTAGTAACCTCGTTAATAGTATTACAATATTCACATATCTCAATAACAGATCCATCTTTTTGTACTTTCGTAAAAGAATTATTGGCTAAACAATTAGGACATTTATTCATCGATATTCACCTCAATTTGTTTATCTACTATTTACCATTTTAGGGAATTTGGCATAGTTTGTATATATCAATAATAGTCACTAATCTATTTATAACATCCCTGTGTAAAAATCTGTAAAAACGGACGAAGATTATGAGCTGAAGTAATAGTGCCAGTAAAAATTTTTTAAACGTAAGCCAGATAATGTACCCATTATTGGTTTATCAAGCTTACATTTAGCACATGAAGAACACGAAGTACTAACAGACGATGGGCTTTAAGGACACAGGGTTATAACGTAATAGGAATGGTCAAAAGAGATGAAATATTATAAGCATTAATTTCAAAGAAAGATTTTAAAGGCTTTCAAATATGATAGTAAAAAACCAACAAGGAAATAGGCGCCCAAACACATGAATCGTGTAATATGATTTGGAATAAATTGCGAAGGCATTACTGAAGCAATGTGAGAAAGCAAACAAAATTCTTTAGCATCTACAAATGAGATGAACCACTAGAAGGTACCATAATAAAAATGTATTTATATAGTAGAAATTTGTTTAATCAAAAAAATGCCACAGATTGTGACAAAGAAATACTATTAACTTTAAAGGAATTTATATATAGTTCTTTCCTTATAAAATAGTACCTGTCCAAACCTTCTTTATCTACATTTTTACGAACTGGGGCACCATTTTAAAAAAAGTTACAGGTGCCCCAGCAAGTGCCCCAAAAAGTGCCCCAGTTAAATACACTTAGATATGCTTCGTTAGACAGGTATAGAAACCTTCATTAATACAAAACCTTGATATTATGCACATCAAAAAATTAAAAACATCAGGATAGAAACCAAGGTCATAAGTTATGCTTATAGTTATTTTTTTATAAACCCTTTGATTATCAAGGGTTGGGGAGGGGCTAACCGCATTGGTGCCCCAAAAAGTGCCCCATTTTAAATGAAAAATAGTGTTTTAATCGAAATTAACTATTTCACTTAGAACTTGCATTGCTTTTTTCTCTCGATCTGCAAACGAATGGGCGTATGTTTTTAAAAGAGTAGAAGTAGTCATACCAAGGATTTTGGCAATCGTTGTTGGCGGTGTACCGGATGCAATTGAGATGGTAGCAAATGTATGTCGTAAACCATGAGGAGAGATGAGTTTAACGTCATATAATTCATGCATTAAGATTAGCGTTAATCTAGCTGCATTTTGATTAAGAGGCTTGCATGTTTTACTTATAAAGACAAGGTCATCCTCACTATGTTGAATCCCGAAAATTAATTTTCTTTCGATACACCATTTTCTATAACGATCTAATTGTTTACTTAGTACCTCAGTCATATCAATACAACGGATACTATTTAGTGTTTTAGCAGAGCGCTCCCCATAAAAATCACGAGTACGATTGATGTAAATTAGATTATTCTTAAAATCTATATCGGACCAACGTAAACCTCCAGCTTCGCCACGTCTCATACCAGTAGCTGCTAGAATAGAAATTAAAGTATATCTTGAAATATCACAAGATTGCTTTACACATTTAAGTAAGTATTCTAGCTCAGTCGGAGTTAAATAATTGCCCTCGACTTCATCATTATTAATTTTTTCTATCCTAGGTAATTCAGCTTTCGCAATGCGGTTTTTATCCAAAATATCATCTTCTACAGCAGCATTAATACATCCAATGAAAAAATTATGATACATTTGAATGCTTTTTGGAGCAGCTATTAAAGATAATTTATCAATAAATTCAGATTGGTATAAACTTTTGGACAGTCGAGATAGCTTATATCTACCAATATAAGGTTTAATGTAAATTTCAATTACGTTACGATAAGTTTTAGGGGAGGTACCTTTCCACTTTGATTTTTTACGATCAAAATAAATATCTACCCATTGAGCAATTGTCATGTTTTCATTAAATATTATTTTTTCTCCACCATTTAAAACAGTAGCCTTTAATGCTGTTAATGCTTTTTCAGCTTCGATACTAGAGTTAAAGTTTTGTCTTGTTTTTTCTCTACGTACTCCAGTATGGTCATAAAATTTGTAACGGTAGGCATATTTCTTCTGCTTGTTTGAATCATAATACCAATAAATATTTTCCTTTTTAGTACTATTAAGTTTCTTTCTAACCATATCGTCCACTTCCTATCTAACTGACCCGGACAGGTACATTGATTAGAGTTTAAGGACAATTAGAACATCACTCCTTTCACAGTAATTTGAAGCAGATAACCTATATTAAACTCACTTATGAACTGTCCTATATTCATCATCTCATATTTAGACAGGCCATGTTATGCAACCTCTGCATAATCTGTTTATTGTTATATTGTGTTAATCTCCTATAAGCAAAATTGTATTCTACGTTAAAGATTTGCATTACTTTCATAATTGTTTGTGGTGTATGATCGTCTATTGACAAAGCCTCCAACATAAAAGTAGGAATACAAGCGTGGTACATAAAACTGTTGGCCTTGAATTCCTGGTACTCGCGAAATAGGGGATACATATGAAATTGATCACCTGTATGTAATAGGACATGTGATAGCTCATGGCAAAAGTCTTGCCATTGTAGCTGTGGCGATTGATTTTCATTAAGAAAAATATAATGCCGTCCATTAATAAATAAGGCCTGACTCTTATCTGGCCAATAAAAAACTTTTAATCCCATTCTAAAAGCCACTTCTTCAACATGCAGCAGGGTAGGGTCTGTAATGCCTAGGCGAGTGTAGAACTGTTGGACATAGTCTTCGAGATGTGTATAGTGCATGTAAATCAACCCCTATAAAGACAATAAAAAAGAACGTGTGTTCTTTTTTATTGTATAACAAAACCCTACTATTTAAAAGTAGGGTTAATCCTATTAACCTTTTAAATTTGTAATTTCTATTTCTATTTTTTGAATGTTATCTGTAATCTTCTGGATTACTCCATTGGATAGATTTTCTTCTATAGCATCAGTAGTACTTTTATATGTACTAATCAAAGCGGTGCAATTTATCAAACTTTCTATTAATTCTATTGACACTTTTTCTCCCAATTTATCAGCATTGTTTAACCATGCATCAATTGTAATGGTATTTAAGAGTTCCAAATTTTTCCTATTTGCAAAATCTTCTTTACAATTAGAAATTAATTTCATATTGTGATTTAATTCAGCTTTTATAAGGAGCAAAAGTGATGATATTTTCCTAGCTAATTTTACATCTTCAAATTTTGTAGAATTCTTAATTTGATATGCTGCAACAATATAAGCAACTATTCCACCTAAAACACCTCCTGAAAAGTTCCCGCCTGCACCAATTAAAGCAGAAGCAATTTCAGGAGAGGAGTCTAAATAGTTATAAGCGATACTCACGCACATAAAAACAATTAATGACACAATCACGGTTAATAAAAGTATACTAACAATTTCTTTTATACTAAATTGAAGTTTTTTAGACATTTCACACCTCAAACATTTCAATTAAAATCTAGTAACTTTGCTAAAGCCCCATTTGAACTTATTTGTTGTGCACTTTGAATCGTTAGTGCAACTACCTTCTTAGCTTCTCCACCTAGTGGCATGTGTTTAGAAATTGTGGTGGGGGATGGGGGAACTAAAAGTGAAAAATATATTTCAATGTCATCCTTTAATAGTTCATAATCAATTGATTCACGACAATCTGAGCACTTATTAGGAAATTTATTCTCGATATTAAATGTTCCATTTTCTTTAGATATAACTGTTCGACATTGAGGACATCTTAATAATGTTCTTACTTCAAAAAGTTTTACATCTTCCTGTAAAGTACATTCAACAAATAAGTTCAAGGCTGTTTCGTCACTAATTCCACAATCTACACTAAACTGAAGTGGATTTAAATACTTCCAAGTATTCTTTTTTCGTGTACCTACCCACCAATCAAGTAAATCGATTTCTATTTTATTAACTCTCTTCAAATCTTCTAAAACAGGAAAATACATGTTCGCTGATTTTTTCATTTATATATTGCTCCTTCATAAATGAGATTAAAATAAAAGTAGGGAAACATTCAATTTTAGTACTATAACTTTGGAAATTAATTAAAGGTCTTTCGCTTTCTTCATCAAACATAGAAATCTGATGGTCTACTGGTTGCCCTCTAAAGAACCATTTAATCCATAATTTTTTTAACCTACCTAAACTATCAATAGTTTCCCTTATATCAAAATAAATTGTAGCTACATCTAATCCATCCTCATCACCAGATAATACATTTGCAGTTGCACCAGAGTCGTCTGCAACAGATATACGTTCAACCATTGCCTCACGATCATTATGACATGTATTGTAATTTTCTAAGTCTTCAACTATTAACATACGTTCAATTAATCGCTTATACCTGCCAATAATATGATTAAATAATTCACTGTCTTCAGGAATTTGTAGTGAAGAAAGTATACTTTTATTAGCTTGTATAATTTTAGGAGACATATTCTCTACTAGTTCTCTATAAGGAAGTTCTGATTTTGTAATGTACTCCTTATACATTTTATAAAGCGTTTCTTCTGAGTTGCCCATCTTTGTTTTTAATATTACCTTAAACAAGTCTCGTAATTGTTCAAGAACTTGCTCATATAGTTTTCTAGGTGTTAATCTATCTGCCATATTTGCCTGAGGACGTAATCTTACATTCAAATATCTATCCAGAATATTAAATTCTACCCAAACATAATTAGTAAGTATTTCACCTTCTTCGCTATTCGATGCTATTTCTTTATAAATACACATTTCAATAGATTGAATTCGATTATTTTTATTAATAACATCAAGATATAATATATCATTATCCACAGGTTCAAGTTTAAGTAGATTGTTATAAGAAGTAACGAGAATTTCCTTTAAAGCAAGGAAATGTACAATTTTATCCATATCACGTAATAATGTTACATCACTTAATGAAAGGTGAGAGTAAAATATCTGTTTATTCTTACCATACTTAAATTCTTGTATAAGAAATTGTTCAAATGACTCTTTGAAGCGTTGGACTTCCAGTAAAGTTTGTATACGTTCTTTTATCTCATTTGCATTACCAGTTTTTCTTTGATTATGTTGATTTAAAAAATATTGGAATCGATATTTGAAAATATTATCTTGAATTGATTGAGCTAATAATACCACCAGTTTACACCCTCATTCTTGTAATTATAAAAATATATTCTAGATACTTAAAAGGCATGCCTATGGTTATCTTTCAAAAGCCTAACCAAGTTCAGTTTAAGCGTATTTTTTTTATCCTCTGAATAAAAATACCTCATAGGAGTTCAAGTATTAAATCTATCTTTTTAATATTAGTAGTCAATAATTCTTGCGTAAATATACCTATAACAATGGCAAAAAAATAATATAAAACATAAATGAATAATACTACCAATTATAGTGCTTTTAAAGGACATGAAATTATCATGTCCTTTTTAGATTAATAATTAGCTATACTTAGGGTGCTGGGCGCTCGTGGGTATATTATTGTTTCCTTACTCAATACCTATGCGTTGCACCTTCTGAAGGTTTCCTAAGAATTTATCCATAGCGTCACCCTCTTTTGTGAAGTTACTTACAGCATCGTAAATTGTATCATCGGCGAATGCTATTGCAGCCATCAATTTGTTATCAGGATCGCCTTTATGCGGTCCTTTCTTTATGTTTCCATAACAAGTAGGGTTTTAATAGGATATTTTAACGTTCACAAGCCCAATTATCATTATCACGATCATGCTTTGAAGCATAAGCAGGATGATCAGAACCTACACCATTTGGATAAACTTTTCTCAACTCTGTACAATTTCGATAGTACTCTTTTTGTGGTGTGTTTTGTTGCTGTGAGTTAGATTGTTGCACTGCAGCTTCGGCTTCTTGCTGTTGTTTTAACTCTTCTTGTTTTTTAGCTTCTTCTTGACGTTCTAATTCGGCTTGTCTTTCTAATTCTTCTTGACGTTCTAATTCGGCTTGTCTTTCTAATTCTTTCTGACGCTCTAATTCCTCTTGCTTTTCTTGTTCTTTCTTGCGCTCTAGTTCTTGTTGGTTCTTTAATTCTTCTTGTTTTTTTAATTCCGCTTGACGTTCTTCTTCTTGTGCTCCATTAATAGTTAGGACGCATCCAGAAAGGGATAATATACAACCAAATATAATAATAGCGGGTATTACTTTAGATTTTGCTTTAAGATGTTTATTAATTTTGTATTCACGTAGTCCCCATAGAATTAAAACAACACCTATAATAAATAAAGGGTATTTTATTAATACTACCAATGCAATTATAGCTAAAATCAACAATAAGCAACCATTCATCTTAATTCCTCCACTAGCTTGAACCCTTTTGTTTTAAGATATTTCATATTATGTTCAAATGTTTCGACGGTATCAGAGCAGTCTATATTTTCAAAGTCTAAATACTCTAGTTCTCTTCTATTTACACGTGTTGAAAGTATACAGCCCATTCTTGGTAATGGTTCAGCTTGACTAGAATCGTAAACATGGATAAGCACAGAATCAGTAGGGAGAATGGCAAATACTTCTCTAGCAATTCGAATAACACAACTGCAAACATAATCTTGATAAAGTGCCAAATAATTAATTACACCCATTTTCTTTCGAGAGACTTTATTTGTTGATGTTAGAGTCAACGTTTCTTTAGGCACGACATCCTCATTCCCGACAGTAAAATTCACGATGAGTTCATTGGCATGAATATCAAAACTTAAATGGCTCCCAAAACTTTCGATATCATCAAATGGTGCATAATCAGTTAAGGCGATAGTCCAAACATTGCTATCACCATTCAAAATTCTAGGAGCAATATCTTTTAACCTTTGCTTTTTTTGATGGATTGTAAGATCTAATTCTTTAGCTTCGGGTATGCGCTCTTCAATTAATAATTTCTTAGCCGCAACACGATTGAAAAGTTTGTCACGCCAAGTAGGTTTGTAGTTAGCTATTTCATCCATAATAGATGTTACATTAGGACCTTCATTTAACAAGTACGATATGTCCTCTGTAGCAACTAAGTGCCAATCGACATTATCTGCTACTTCTAAATGAACAGAAGTTAGCATAGCGACGTATGCATTGTGTTTTTCGACTTCTTGTATGTTTTGTGACATGTCAGGTACTACAACGTTAGTAGACTCATAAGCGACTCTCTGTGGTCGTTTTTTTCTTTTGGTCGTTTGTGAGGTAGAGTAGGAAAGCCCCGTGCCAGGAAGGGAAATAGAATTTGTCTGTCTACCATTCCCGAATGTAGTACGTGCATATTTATTTCCTACAGTTAAACTAGTACCTCTTTTACCAAAATTCACTTTCACACCAGGAGCTATTTTGACACTTTTTCTAAAACGAAATCCCATTTACGCAAACCTCCTTATGTAGTTTAATTTGTCAGGCTACAACTTTATGTATAGAAACTGATTCGAAATAGTAAGTTAATATAACTCGAAATATAAAAAAATATTTATTATCCAATATAGTATTTATTTTACATCCTAGGGTTGTGATAAAGGACATGGCGTAGCCGCATGTCCTTGTTTGTACATTATTTGGTTCTGCTGTTACTATTGAAATGTGTGAGCAGTCAATAAATGTCTATTTGGTCATCATCACTTTCTGAGAAAAGTAAATGCGTGTTTTTATCATATAAAAGTACATGAAGTTTGAATGGATTTATAAAATAGAATGAATCACTATTTTCGTGTTCTTCGGCATATAATTTGCTTACACGTCCTCGGTATCCTTCTATCATAGGGTAAGGAAGTAGATATTTATTCCTTCTTTTAACACCTCTATATCCATTAAAAATCTCCCTAAATAATATAGATTGTTTCTATATCTCCCCGTTATCCTTCAAAATCTCCCACATCTTACGAAGCTTCTCCAAATCTTCTTCTTTAGACTTAGGCAACTCCTTGTACCATTTTTGCAGGGTAGGGTTGTTGGCGAAAGCCTCGAACTCGGCTTCGTCTTTTTCTTCTGTTGTGGGGGTTGAATTGTCTATACGGCCAAGAAGATAATCGGTGCTAACGTCTAATACATTAGCTAGATTCAATAGTTCGTTATCTTTAATTGGCCTTTCGTTAGACTCAATTCTATTCATTACACTAACATTAAGATTAACTCGATTAGCTAGCTCCTTTTGAGTCCAACCTCGCTTTTCCCGCAATGAAATTATTTTTTTTCCAATATTCATATTTTCACCGCTTTCAGTGAGTCATATTACTAAATATACCATGTTTCCATTTTAGAAATAAAATAATTTCTAAAATAGAAATAAAATGCTTGAATTTCTAAAATAGCAATGCTATATTATGTTTAAGGAGTTGCTAAAATAGCAATTTTAAAGTGAGGTGATAATTGTGAAAGTGTTTAGTTTAGACTTTATCAAGCAACGCCGACAAGAACTAAATATGACACTTCAAGAAGCAGCAAATGCAATGGAAATGAAGAATGCATCTACTTACCTAAAGTATGAAAATGGCGTTTATGCATTTAAGGCAGAGCAACTTCCATTATTAGCATCAATACTTAGATGTAGTGAAGAGAATTTTTTTGAACAAAAAATTTCTAAAACAGCAATTTAAAAAGTTGTATTGGTCTTGATAAGTGACGGAACCCAAACAATGCAAGCCTATAAATTTGTATATAAGTTAACAAAGGAGGTTTTATCATGAACCAATTAGTCGTCATTCAAAACCGCCAAGCTGTTACAACATCTTTGCAAATTGCGGAATCGTTTAACAAAGAGCATCGCAATGTTTTACGGGATATAGAAGGGTTGCTCAAAAATGAGCAGACCCAGAATTTATTCTTTGAAAGCTCTTATCAACATCCGCAAAATAAGCAGTCATACAAAATGTTTTACGTGAATCGAGATGGCTTCACACTTTTAGCAATGGGCTTCACTGGGTCTAAGTCATTAGAGTTCAAATTGAAGTACATCCAAGCGTTTAATGCGTTGGAGGAACAGCTTCATCCAACGCCGTTATCAGAAAAAGAGCAGTTGAAAGCTTCGATGAGACTATCACTTGAGACATCAGAAGAGATTGAAACATTAAAGGTCGAGGTGAGCGAAGTGAAAGAAACCGTTCAATCACTCTATAAAACGATGCGTATTGATGGCAATCAAGAGTCTCAGATTAGTAAACGTGGGCGAGAAGTTGTAATCGCTGCTTTAGGTGGCAAAGAATCGATTGCCTACAAAAAAATAAGCCGTCAAGTATTTTCAGCTTTTTGGCGAGATTTCAAAAATCATTTTGAAGTCCCGAGGTATGGAGAAATTCCTAAAACACGTTTTGCTGAAAGTATCAAATTTATCTCTATGTGGCAGCCATCTACAACTCTACGAATGGAAATCAACGCATACAACCAACAGGGATTAAAACTTGTTGAAGGTGGTGCCAAATGACTGTGATTAAAAACGATTTGGACATTACTCAATTAGTACTGGAGAACGCTGGCCTTTCTAAAAAGGAACTATTAGAAAGGTACGATCAAATAGTACAAGCAACCATTAGAAAACGAACACTGTATTGGGATATCGATGATCTAGTTCGAGAAACTAGATTTAGTAAAGCGTCATTAGAAAAATATATTCTTTGTGACCCTCGAATTAGGGAGCACCAAAGACAATTAGGCTCTAGATACAAAAGGGTTTGGTTAGCAGAGCCCACAGCTAAAGTGCTCGATGAAATTTTGAATAAAGATTACTAAAAAAACAACTACTCGGACAGGTATGTAGAAGAGATTGGGGCAAACAATCTCATATCTCAACTATAAAGATAACTTAATAGAGAAACCATGCGTGGTAAGCATAATATGCACTTTCTGCATAAGGAGGTGATTTCATTGCATGTAAATGTTGGAGAGTTAATCAGAAAGTGCCGCAAGAAAGCAAAATTATCGCAGGAAGCATTTGCGGAACTTATGCATACTACGCAGTCAACTATCAGTCGTATCGAGCAAAATATCATCGCTTGCGAAGTTAATTTTTTAGCCAGAACTGCAGCAATTACAAATTCACAGGACACAGTAGTAGCAGCGTTATTTAGTGCAGATGCAGCAATGCAGTTTTTACAGACAGTACCAATGTTTATAGGAGGGATTTTCAATTGGATCATGTAAAGAAATTGGAGTTAGAAATAGCCGCAAAGAAAGCATGCATTGAGGATTTACAAGTAGCTAAGGCATTTCATAGACAACACGGTACATACAACTTAGCAGCTGAATGTGCTTGGCGGATTAAAAAGGCAGAACATGCTATCAGACGTTTAGAAGTCCAGCTACAAGATAACAAAAATTTTGGTGGGTTAATTCAAGATTTTAGTAGGCGAGGTATTTCCCTAAAGGTGGTGAAGAAACTTGCTAATGAAAATATTAAAAGTTAATAAATGGAGTAATTTGTCATTGCAAGAACGCTTAGTGTCAGTAGGGAAGTGGTGGTCAGCATGGTGAAATGGCTAGTAAATTATTTGTATATGCCAGATGACGGCCGGGATCAAGAACATAAGGAGTTCTGTGTGAAATGCGGAATTGTCATGGTTGCTATTGGCGTACCAATCATTATTGCTTGCTGGCAATAAACAAGCTGCTTAATCGTTGGCGCGATTAAACAGCAGTACTATATTAGTCTCGATAATTATATCACAAAACTTGATGATTGCGAGTACGATACTCGCTCTCGTCAAGCAGTCTATAACCCGTACCTCCCCTTGACGGATTGCTTTGCAGTTATAGGCTGCTTGATGGGATTCCATCAGAAAGTGGGTGATTGAAATACGTGTTTACTTCAAGCGTTTATCAGATCAAAAAGAATTTAGATTTTTACAAGTAAAGAACACAGGGCTTGAAGGAATCGCTAAAGATGGAGAAGTTGTGATATTGAGATTTGTAGAACGTTCAACTCTCTATGCTCAATCCTATACAAAGTAAAAACCACTGCCGCAAACAGTGGTCTGAAAAAAATATTTGCAAAAATAGTTACTTTGTATTTTACGCCCAAGATTTCAAAAAATCAACTAACTAGGGGGAAGAATATGCTTTTTTCCGAGAGTAATGTAAATATTTCGGCAGCATTAGCTAAAGCATGGGCTACTATTCAAACACCAAAACATAATGCAAAAGTAAATGTTCGCACCAAAAATGGCGGTTCATATACGTTTGAATACACGGATCTCAATGGCATTTTGGATGCTGTCAGACCTATATTTGTTCAAAATAATTTATCCATCATTCAGAACAGCTATACAACCGTTGAAGGCAATTTAACAATGGCTTGTGTAGAAACCATATTCCTGCATGAATCAGGAGAGTATGTGAAATCTTATCCACTCAAATTCCCAGCAGCCAACAGCATGCAAGATTTCGGTGGTCAGATTACTTATATGAAGCGCTATAGCTTGTCGGCTATGTTAGGACTGGCTACCGAGAAGGATGATGATGCAAATGGAGCAAGCGGCAACGATTATCAATATATGAATCAAGCTCCTCCAAAACTGCCAAGTAACAGTGGTCAGCCACAGCAACAAAAAAATCAACCTAGTCACTCAGGTTTAAGGACTCAGGAACAGTTCAATGAAATAGCAAAATTGTTGAGTGAAGTTGCCACAGCATATGGTTCCGATCCTAACACAGTTTATAACGGTGCTATGCAAAGATGCAAAATCCCTGATAAGAATTCGGATTTATTAACAATGAAAGAAGCAGATAGCTTAATTCAATATTTACGTGCTATCAAGATGCAAGTGCCTCAATGAATTCTGTACCGCACAGAGTGTTGTTACCACATTGGATTTTTGAACAGGCGGCAGACGATGAAAAGGAATTATATCGCCTTGTACGCCGGTACATATGGCAGGGCTACCCTGATTACAAGTTGATCGATATCAAAGGCAGTTTTGCCATTTGTAAGCGAACAGATGGATTTTTATAAGGAGGGCAAACCAAATGTTTACAACAGGAAATACAACAGTAGATGCGATTGGACAGATGCATTTAGAAGGGAATGTCATCCCACATACATGGTATGAAAACATCCGATTAAGCACAGGTAAGCCTGATTTAATTGCTATCACATTGCTCAGTGAAATTGTTTATTGGTATCGCCCTACACATGTGAAAGAAGAGGCATCAGGGCGTTTACTGGGCATAAAAAAGAAGTTTAAAGCGGATGCGCTACAACGTTCTTATGATAGCTTTGTTGAACAATTTGGCTTTAGCAAAAAACAAGTCAGAGAAGCTATGGATCGTTTGGAGCAACTTGGTCTAATTACTCGTGATTTTCGGACAATCACATCCAATGGAACAAATTTATCCAATGTATTATTTATCGATTTAGACATAGGACTTTTAGAGGGTATTACCTTTTTAGGTAATAGGGTGTTACCCAAAAAGGTAACAGGGTATTGCCCAAATGGGAAAGAGGGTGTTACCGATATGGGCAATAGGGTATTACCCAAACGGGAAACACCTATTGCCCCTGAGGGTAATACGTATACAGAGATTACTACAGAGATTACAAATACAGAGATTACTAAAAAGAATACTAGTCGCAAACGAGTTTACGACGAATCTTCTGTTGAATATCAATTAGCAAATAGGCTTTATGAAAGAATTCTTGCTAACGATGCCAATTTTAAAAAGCCAAATTTGAATAGCTGGGCTGATCATATTCGTCTCATGATGGAACGAGATCAACGGACTGCTCAACAAATTGAATACTTAATTGATTGGTCACAAAACAACAGCTTCTGGCAATCAAATATTCTTTCAACCAAAAAACTACGTGAAAAAGCAACCACATTAATCCTTCAAATCAAAGGGGAAAGGGAGAAAGCTAACGGAAGTATTCCTCCGCAATATCAACGGGTGCGGAGAGAGATTGTTCCACAATGGTTTATAGAGCGGCAACTTGAAAAACCACAAAATGGAGAAATCATCGAATCATCAATACTTATTACGGATGTAGAGGCGGAGCCGTCGGAAGAACAGAAAGCTTACTTTGAAGCAGAACGACAAAAAATCTTAGCAACGTTAGGGAAGGTGGAAGAAAAATTTGAGCAGACATGAAGAGCATATGAAAATGCGTGACCATTTCGCCAATGTTGCTCAGGCAAAAGGTACTTTTACTAATGGCACTGACCAAGCACTAGTACGGGCAGTGACACATGATGAAGTAGCGAAGCGTGTTAACCAGCTTGTCAGTAAGTATCAGTTCCCGCTTCCAGTCCTACAAGATGTACAGAAGCGGTTAAGTGACAGCAATTGTCCACATTATGCAATGCAACAACTTAGATATTTAGAAAACAATGTGCATGCTGGTATCGCCACAAAAAGGGAGGATTCAAACAATGATTAATCGTGTCGTATTAGTTGGCCGTCTTACAAAAGATCCTGAGTTACGCTACACACCGAACGGGATTGCATCTTGCCGCTTTACAGTAGCCATTAACCGTACATTTGCCAATCAAAATGGTGAGCGTGATGCAGATTTTATTAACTGCCAAGCATGGCGGAAAGCAGCTGAAAATCTAGCAAACTATCAGCGCAAAGGGGCACTGATTGGTTTAGAAGGTCGTATTCAAACGCATAGTTACGAGGATCAGAATGGACAAAGAGTATATATCACTACTGTTGTAGCAGACAGTATCCAATTTTTAGAGTCACGTAGTCAAGCTAGTGGACAACAGCAGCCTAATCCATATCCATCGCAACAACAGCAGCCTCAATATGGCGGACAAGCTTACGGCAACAACCAGCCAACATATAATGGTGGACAGCCGCAACAGCAATTCGGTGGTGCTATGCCAGGGCAAGGTGCTTATCAGCAAAATCAATCGCCTATGAATCAATCTAGCTATACAAGAGTAGATGAGGACCCATTTGCGAATAGTCGAGGACCGATAGAAGTGTCTGACGATGATTTGCCATTTTAGGAGGCTGATAGGATGAGTCGTTGTAAAAGATGCAACAGACCCTTAAAAAATGGAGAATCCATTGTAAGACAGTATGGGTTTACTTGCTGGAAGCGGCACTTGAATGATCTTGAGCAAGAGTTTTTGAAGAACCAGCTCACCATTTTTGACGTGCTAGAGGCAGAAAATCATGAAGAAATGAGGGCGCAGAATGTTTTATAATCAATCAACTAAGCAGCGTGCGAAATCGGTAACACATGCTAACCGTGGCAAGTATTTAGAACGTGTCATTGATATGGCCAACACAAAATATCGTAATGCGGGATTAGCTGATATTCGTAAAATTCCAACGCCTGTACAAATTACAAAGGATAAAGGCTCCCAAGTAGAAGGACGGAAGGAAAAGCCTGAATGGGTGGACTATGCAGGTGTCTGTAATGGACGAGCAGTGGTATTTGATGCAAAGGAAACGAAGGGCAAAAGTTTTCCGCTCCAAAACTTACATGATCATCAATACGAATTGCTCCGTTCCTGGTACGAAAAAGGCGCTATCACTTTTCTACTTGTGTATTTCAGCGAGTTGGATAAATACTATCGCTTACCATTTCCACCGCTTCAAGCAGCTTGGCAGACAGCTCAAAGTGGTGGGCGTAAATCGATTCCACTGGCAACATTTGAAGAACATGCAAGCGAAGCAGTATCAATAGACGGCTATACATTGCACTACTTGCTGCCATTTATCGAAAGTAGGTGGTGAGGATGTTACAGGGAAAATGTGTTGATACTGGAGGTTCTACTAATCTCACAAAAGGTGAACTTTACTATCTTTTCCCACATGGCGGTCATGCATATTGTGCTAGCCGCTTCCCTAGACCCGGATCTCACTTTGGAACCTACCAAAAGAATCACTTTGAGTTAGTGGATGTTGCTATTGATGCGCCAGCTCAAGTACTTAATAAATATTTGGCCCTTGTAGTGAAGCCACCATCACATTTCTATCGAACTGACGAGGAATACATCATTACGGAGCCAAAATCAGATGGTTACTACAGTGTGTTTTTTAAACATCGTCCAGATGGTCCTCCAATCGGCGCATATAAACGTACAGAATGTTTTGAGCGTATTGTGTCTTTTGAAGAATCAGCAACAGAAACCACTACCATATTTGAGGTTGGCGATATTGTAGAAATTGTGGATGCATCACTTATCAGGCATAAACATTATGAAAATGGTGTGCAGGCAACGGTGATAGAGAATTTTTATGGTTGCATATCAATTAAAAGAAATGAGCTTGTAGATAGGAAGGTCATAAGTAGCGTGCTTTTAATAGGAGAGGAACTACAGGCTATTAGAAAAGTTGGATCGAGAACCGTACTAGAAGCGGTTATGGTGAACGATAAGCAGGAAAAGGTGAACCAAACGACAAAAATTGAGTGCGAAATATCTGAAACAGTGAAATTACCTGTCAAGAAGCAAAAATATGAGCAGTTGAGTTTGTTTTGAAAATGGGATAGACATATGAAAACAATCAGACTTAAGAAAGTTAAGTCAAAGGGGATGAAATGGGGGAATAGTTGAAAGAAATTGTTCAGTAAAGGAAGCGTGTATAGATGTTAAAAGAAAAAAGGAGTAATTCCTACCCAAAAGGTTAATCACTCCTAACACAAATCTATTATTTTTCAGTTCTGTCTTTATATCTCTAGATAATAGGACTTAGCAATTTAAGGATAATTGAAGCATTTACGTTTATTTGTGTGCCTCCTGCTAAAGTTTGAAGGATTACTGCTGCTGCAGAAGAATGGTTCCTAAGTGTAAGAAACCCGCCGGATGGTATAGAAATTATTACCTGACCCGTGTTTTGTTGAGTACCGGCTCCTGAACCATAGACTGCCTGCGTCACCGGTGCACCATTTAAAAATAGTGTGAATTGGTTAGGTTCAACACCTGATACGATGAAAGTAACCTCGTAGATTCCTGGTCTAGTAACAAAAATTTGAGAGGTTCCAGGAGCATGCGTAATTCCCGGTGTAACTATACCTGTTGAATCAAAAATAATATCTGCTTCTACAGCGACAGTTTCAGGACTTAGATTATATATATATCCGTATTCGCATAGACCACTACATGCTGTTGGTATTACAGGAGGAATAGGACCAGTAATTCCACAGAGGTCCACTGCTTTGAATGGTCCTATTTGGCTTCCGCACAAGCAGGAACGTTTATTACAGTTACTACAGTTATCCATTTTTTCACCTCCATTCGTAGTATTTTATTAAAGTGAAATATGGAGTAAAGGGCAATAGGCTACAATCAATTAATCATTTAGACTCATTATTAATGTTATTTTAAAAAAAGACCACTCGTATGAGCTGGATACGTCTTTCTAGCTATTCAACAAGCCCCTGTTAGTTCAAGAATAAATTACTGATTTAACGACTCACTAAATATTTTTAATATCATCCCTTATTCAATTAGTCTGCCCTACAGCTGTTATTTTGCAAGTTGAAATTGCAAATCTAACGATTGTTTCAGGACTTATTGGTAAAGTACCTAACACTATGCCAAGACCTGTTTGTTCCACAATAAAATCTGCTGCAATAGAACCATTAACTGCTAAAAGATTAACTGTAGAACCGATAAGTGTATCTAGCAATTGTCTGATCGGTCGTTCGCGACAATTACATTCGCACCCTGAATTAACAGGTGACAACAAGTTGATAGTAGGTCCTGGTGGTAAAAATCCTACCTCTGTAACATCAGAAATGTTTACTTCAAAGGTTGTCACACCATCTGTGACAGTAACTAAAAAATCATTCACTTCAGTAATTGTGAATAAAAAAAATAGAGGAGGTACATTTGGTGCGTCTGCAACAGTGCCAAGAATTACAGTTTGCCCAACAAGCTGCTGTAAGACGGACTGAAGTGGAAAAACACAACAGTCACAAAGACACGAAGAGGAGGGGGCTGAAGGACAGCAACTATTAAGTGCTGTGTACTTAACTGGCGGACAATAACCGTTAGGCTTTATTCTAGTAATTTTCTTTTTTTTAGACATAATTTCACCCCACTATTTCTTTTATAATATGTTTAAAAGAAATATGAGATTGGATTAAAACCTATTTAGGTTTGAATAAAGATACTTTATGTGAGTAGCGCTTACTGAACAATATGAGGAAATAAACTAAAAACGGGTCACTGAGTGTGAGTGACCCTAAGTAACAATTCAGGAGGTTCCTGTTAAACTAGTTTAGCTTAACACTACTATTCATATGCTTAGGTAACTTGGGTTTTATAGTTTATTGCCTTTGGAAAAATAAAAAGTTATGTCTTAATGTAGGCTAAATTTAAAACTCTTTGTTTGGAGAAAAGAAGCCTACCCATAGAAGAATAGACTTCTTTAAAATTAAAACTACTATACTGGTAATAGAATAGCTTCAATATCTTTACAGTTTACAACTAGAGTTCTAGAGCCATCTAGAAAATATGCGCAACAATCTTCATTGTTTAAGGAAAGAAATCTTACATTATTAAATTCTCTACCACTCTTTAAAAAGATGTTAACTCGAGAATTAACTTTTAAATCTCTTAATTGGTCACAAGCACAGCCTATGCAACGATTGCTCTCATTTGAAACGTTACTTACTCTTGAATTGCAAGAGGAGCATTTTTTTCTAGCTGCTGGATTTCTATTAACACTCATCGTATACCCTCCTTTCATAATAGATTTAAGGTATCGTAACCTTATATTCTTAATCTATGAAAAGGATTGTAAATTGGCTGGTAATTTGTCTATTCTGCAATAAATAATTTTATAAATAAAGTACAGAACAAATATAAACATTTGTGTATAGTTAATAGTCTAATGTTATTTTATAACTATTTTGGAATTAAAAGTTAATATGAAACGCAGAATAAACTAAGTATCTTTATAAACTACAATAAACTAATATTTACTTAAATTTAATGAAAAAGTTTGGTAATAATTATACTTACCAAACTTCTAGGTTTAGTATGTTCGAGATATTTTTGAAAAAAAGAAAAAAGCCGTAGCGTCGACTCACGCTACAGCTAGAAATGGTTTATGCCCTTTGATGGCCTCACAGATAAGTCATTATAACACAACTTAGGAGGCCAAACCTATGTTAACAGCTCAAACAGTAAAAGAAGTATGGTCAGAGGCAGACATTGATTATCTAGTGAAAAACTATCGTTTCTGGAAGAAAGAAATTAATCGGTTAGAAAGAGTTTTATATGGTAGTTCAAGCTCAATGGTTTCTTGGGGGGTAGCTCAGTATGGAATAGATGCAGCAATGCCAAAAGGGAGTTTGATTCGTAGCGTAGAAGAGCTTAAAAGAATGGATGTACGTGAACGTGGTCAGATAGCGCGATTAGAAAAGCTACGTACTTATGTATACGCGTTAGAGGTAGCTTACAATCTAATTGACGATGAACAACTTAAAACCATTTATGATTGCTTACTTGATGGAATGACGTACAGACAAATCGCTGAACATCTATCAGCATCTAAAGATTATGTGCGGTTAAAGAAACAAATCATTTTTAGCCAGATTAGCCAAAATAGCCAAATAAGTACTATTTTGACCTACGAAAAATTTGCAATGTAAAATGGGAGGCAGGACGGTGCGATAAGGTTTTCCTCCCTTGGTATTTATAAAAACCTAAATATTAGAGGAAAACAGACCAACGGCCAGCCTATATTTTTTAAGTGATTAGATGTCTTAATTAATAATAAAGAAGTGGTTTTTATGTGAACTTTTGTCCACTTTCCATTTAATTCAATTAACTAACAATAAAGTTCGCGGTAATGCACTATTTAGAACCATAATCTGTGTATATGCCATAGGCTTTTACCTATGAGAAACGTCTTGTGAGGAATAGGATGTAGAAGTGGCTTGAGTAACCACTAGAATTATTTAAACACATTTTTTTATCCCCTTGTTAAAAGACCACAATTATTAGTGGTCTTTTGTATTATTATAAAAAACTAACTAAATGAATTGTACATAGTATAATTGTCTATTTCCTTTATCCCTAATTGAATAGTGTAGTAAAAACAAGGAGGGATTTTAAAAATGGGATGTAGAAATTGTAATAAAGCTTGGAATCACCACCATGCAAACAATATGTGCGGTTGTGAAAAAAATCAGTGTTTCTTTAGATTCAAAGCACCATGTATACCAGAAATGAATGGAGTAACTCCACCACCACCAATTAATAACGCAAGAGTGTGTGAAATTTATTTAGCAACAGATGAAGCAATAGCAAATGGTCAATATTTAGGATTAGGTACCGCGTCCGCGCTATTCCCGCGAAATACGGTTGTTATACCAGAAAACGCAATTATAACTGGATTAGTTTTAAATGTACGTGATAATCCATTAACAGCTGCAGATACAGTAACGGCTGAAGTAGTTATTAGTAGAAGCTGTGGTTTTACTGACCCGATTTCAACAGGTGTTATTGCATCAGTAACAGGGCCAAATACTGCTGCAAACCCCAATTGTTGTGGTTCAACAACAGCTAACTATGCTATAAATAAATGCGACCTATTATCTGTAAGGATTGTAACAGGGGATGGGGCACTTCCGTTTGGAGCAGCAGTAACAGTTATGTATGTACTTCCTTAAATAAATTACCAAGCCATATCCAGTAGGTATGGCTTTTTATTATGAATTAATAAAAATAAATTAAATTGTTAAATAAGTTAAACCACTTTATAATAGTGCTAATTAAATATGATTAAATAGATGGTTTCATGCCATATCCTAAGATGTTTATTAATATCTCGTGTTTCAAAGACCACACCGTAATGATGACTTTATAGAGAGAAAGGAAGAGTCGCTCAAATGATTAAAAACACAAACAATCAGGGTGAAATATTGGTTACTGAAAAGGTTTTAGGAAAATATAGGGAAAATATAGAATTAATTCAACAGTCATTAAAACAACTTGAGTTGGTCATTACTGAATTGCAAAGTGAAGGATTGGTTGGAGTAGAAAAGTTGGCTATCGAATTAAGGAAGTTGCAGAAACTTTCAACAAGTATAGAATTTAAGGCTAAGCTCATTACTTGTAATAAAGGTGATTCCATAGAGACATTACCGTATAAATAAAATACAGAAGTTCATTTAAACTTTATGTTTCAAAGTGTTTTTTTAGTTTTATAAATAAAATATAGCTTTCAGGTCACGTTCATTCGAGCGTGGTTTTTTATTTTCATTAAATTAGCAACTAGCATAATGGGGTGATTACAAAACAAACAAATGACGATGGAGGTGGTGGTGTATGAGATATGGCTAGACCGAGAAATCCGAAACGTGATGAAGCGTTTCAAATGTGGCTTGAAAGCAAAGGGCAATCGCTCTTGAAGGATATTGCTGAACAACTAGATTTATCCGACTCACAAATTCGAAAGTGGAAGAACCAAGATAAATGGGATGACCAATTGAAAGGTAACGTTACTAAATCCAATGGTAACGTTACTAAACGAAGTAGAGGTGCTCCTGCAGGCAACAATAACGCAAAGGGCCATGGTGCACCTAAGCAAAATCAGAATGCAACAACTCATGGCTTCTTTGCTAAGTTCTTGCCAGAAGAAACACTCGAAATCATGGAAGCGATGAACGAGCGTTCTCCTGCTGATTTAATTTGGGATCAAATACAAATACAGTATGCTGCAATCATTAGGGCTCAACGAATCATGCATGTTGAATCGAAAGACGAAATGATTAAAGAAATCAAAAAAGAAAAGTATAGCTATTCAGAAGTTGAGACAACGAATGAAGATGGTAAAACTGAATCAAAATACGAACGTACATTGGATGAGGTGGAATATAACTTCCAATTTTCTTGGGAACGACAGGCGCAACTACTCACTGCTCAATCGAGAGCAATTGGGGAGTTGCGTTCTTCTATTCGTCAATTTGTTGAGATGGCGGATTATGATGATGAACGCAGGATCAAACTGGAACAGATGCAGCTTAACATGGAGAAAACAAAAGCAGACATCGAACTATCGGAAATCGCTATTCGTAAAGAAAATGGTGATGACGAAGATGAGTTCGAAGATGATGGCTTCCTAGAGGCGCTGAAGGGAACGGAAGTGGATTGGGATGAGTAAACGGAAGAAACCCGCTCTATTCAAATTCAAGCCGTTTAGCAAGAAACAACTCAAAGTACTCAAATGGTGGCAATCTGATTCCCCTCACAAGGATAAAGATGGACTTATTTGTGATGGTTCTGTTCGTGCTGGGAAAACAATCGTTATGTCTCTATCGTTCGTTATGTGGGCAATGGAAACGTTTGATGATGAAAACCTTGGTATGGCCGGTAAAACAATCGGTTCGTTCAGGCGTAACGTTTTCAAACCTTTGAAGCGGATGCTGCAGTCCCGTGGTTATAAAGTAAAAGAATATCGTTCAGAAAATATGTTCACTGTCACTCGAAATGGCAAGGTGAACTATTTTTATATTTTCGGTGGAAGAGATGAGGCGTCACAGGATCTTATTCAAGGGATTACACTCGCTGGAATGTTCTTTGACGAAGTAGCACTGATGCCTCAATCATTTGTTAACCAAGCAACTGCTCGATGTTCTGTTGATGGAGCTAAGTTTTGGTTTAACTGTAACCCAGCTGGTCCTTACCATTGGTTCAAATTAGAATATCTGGACCAATTAGAAGATAAGAATATGTTGCACTTACACTTTACAATGGATGATAACTTATCGTTGTCAGAACGCATAAAAGAGCGGTATAAACGCATGTATAAAGGTGTGTTCTATCAACGATTTATACTTGGGTTATGGGTACTTGCTGAAGGTATCATTTACGATATGTTTGATGAGGCTTTACACAGTGTGAAAACAGAGCAACGCAAATATTCCAATTACTATGTGAGTGTCGACTATGGCACACAGAACCCTACAACATTTGGTCTGTGGGGCTTTTTTGATGGGATTTGGTACAAGGTTAAGGAATATCATTATGACGGTCGTAAAAGAAGTAAACAAAAGACGGACCAAGAGTATTATATGGACTTGTTAAAATTCATAGAAGGCGTTGAAAACTTCCAAGGTGTTATTGTTGACCCGTCCGCTTCTTCATTCATCACACTACTAAAACAGAATGGTATACGTGTGATAAAGGCGAAAAACGATGTGTTAGAAGGTATTAGAAATGTTGGCAATGCGCTTATTAACGGTTTAATCAAGTATAACGATTGCTGTAAAGAAACCTTTCGTGAGTTTTCGTCTTACATTTGGGATGAAAAAGCGGCAGATCGTGGCGAGGATAAGCCAGTAAAACATAATGATCACCAGATGGATAGTGATAGATATTTTGTTAACACGGTCGTATTTAAAAAAGGTGGTTTATCCGTTCTAAAGTGAGGTGATTAAATGCTAATTGAAGATTTATATAGACCACGTTGGCATGAACAGATGGAGGAGGTGATAAAACGAATGGTGGAAAGCGTTATTAAAAATGAACAAGTGTTGCTTAATGAGATAAAGGAGTGGGAGGATTCTCCGAAACGGAAGCTCATGTTAACAGGTGACAGGTATTACAAAAATAAGATGGACATTGAAGAAAAGAAGCGGGATGCAGAGTGGAAGTCCAACTTAAAGCTGATACATGGCTACGTGAAGAAACTTGTTGATCAAAAGATTGGCTATGTTCTTTCGAAGCAACCTTCAGTCACTAGTGAAAATGAAGGTTATCAGAAAAAGTTAGATGACATATTTGATGCTGGCATGATTAACCGCTTACGTAAAGTAGGAAAAGAGGCCATTAACAAAGGTGTTGCTTACCTACATCCTTACTTTAATGAAGTTGGGCAGCTGAGCTTTATGCGGTTTCCATCCGAGCAAATCATACCGTTTTATGCTGACTCTGAAAATATGAAAATTGAGTCGTTTATACGGGTGTATGAAACCAATCATTATGATGGTACGACCAAAAAGACGTTGAAAAAGGTAGAACATTATCACAGTGATGGGATTGATCACTACGTATTTGAAGGTTCGACACTCATCCCAGATGTTCCAGCGGGAGGAAAACAAGGCTATCACTTTTTATTAGGTGATCAACCGGTGCTGTGGGAAAAGATACCCCTTATTCATTTCAGGTATAACGAAGAAGAGCAGCCTTTGATTGAGCTGATTAAATCACTCGTCGACAATTACAATACACAAGCTTCGACAAATGCAGATGTGCTTGCGGATATTCCTAATTTTATCTATAAACTCATTAACTATGGTGGAGTCGATTTAAAAGAGTTTCTTCACGATCTTAATGTCTATCGTGCAGTCAAAACGGATGAAAATGGTGATGTTGATAAATTATCGGCTGAGATTCAAACTGAAGCTAACGAAAAAGAACTTGAACGTACACGTAGAGCTATTTATGAGCTTGGCCGTGGAGTTGATTCATTACATGAAAATTTGGGCAATGCATCTGGGGTAGCACTTAAATTCCGCTACAGTGATTTAGATATGGATTGCAATATTTTAGAGAGTGAAATGCAGTCGAGTATCGAGCACATGATGTGGTTCATTACACATTATTTTCAAATGATTGGAGAGGGCGATTTTACTGAAGAAAAAGTAAAGTTTGTTTTCAATCGTGACATTATTATTAATGAAGTAGAAGCGGTTGAAATGTGCGAGAAGTCAGTAGGGATTATTGATGATCAAACCAACCGCGAAAATCATCCATGGTACACGCCAGAAGTTGAAGATAGGTTAGCCAAACAAAAAGCTGAAGAACAGAAAGAGATAGATGAGTATCAAGAGACTTTGGAGAAACAGCGCCAGTCTAAATTGGAAGTGACTGACAATGAGTAAGTATTGGGAAAATCGTGCTGCACAACGTGAATTGGAATCACAGCTTATTGCCAGTAAGTATCTTGCTCGCATGGAAGAACAGCTACGCATAGCACAAGTGAACATCATACAGCAGATTGAGGTGTTTTATTCTCGTTATGCTATTGATAATAAAATTTCCTATGCAGAGGCTAAGAAGTATTTAACGGCCAAAGAGTTAAAAGATTTTCGTAATATTACATTGCAACAATACAAATCTCTTTCGTTGTCAGGGAATCGAGAATATGATCGCATATTAGAAGCAATTGGCTATCGGGCTCGTATCTCTCGATTAGAGATGCTCCATTTACAGATTCAATTGCAGATGCTTGAGTTATATGGTGGTGCGAATGGGTTACAAGCTTATACGTATACAGGTTTAACAGAAGTATACGAAAACTCTTATTATAAAGGGTTATATGACATTGCCACATTCACTGCTGTTTATCAGCCTATCACTAGGTTAACGGATAGCGTTATGAAAGAAGTACTAACCTATAACTGGTCAGGTAAGGAGTTTTCAAAGCGTATCTGGGGTCATGAAGCGGCAACTATGGTTACGATTAGAAATGAGTTAGAAAAGTCATTTAGGCAAGGCCGCTCTCTTAGTAAAACCTCAAGGGAAATCAGCAAAGCTACTGACGTGGTATTAAGTCGGGCAGAGGCACTGGTAAGAACAGAAGCTAACTTCTTTCATAACATTGCCGCTAATAACTCATACATTGAAGCGGATCTGGAACGTTATCAAATCCTTGCTACTTTGGACAATCGCACATCTGAAATTTGCCAAGAGCAGGATATGAATATTTACTTTGTGAAGAATTACCAGCCAGGTACTAATGCACCCCCATTTCATGCGCGTTGCAGAACTACGACTATTCCATATTTTGCTGAAGCTGAGTATATGGCTTATGAAACAAGAAATTCTGCTAACGGTAGGATTAAGAAAATGAACTATAAAGAATGGGAAGAGAGGTATGTTTCATAAAATTGATCTTGCGTCTTTTTCGCTTTGCAGACGTAAAAGATTCAAAGCTAGAACGGCGAAATAGGAGGCTATACGATGAAAAAAGAAGATTTAATTGCTTTAGGTTTATCAGAGGAACAGGCAGATAAAGTAATAGCAGGTTTTGGTACAATGGTTCCTAAAAGTCGTCTTGACGATAAAATCAACGAAGTAAAGGACCTAACAACTCAATTGAAAGACCGTGATACTCAGCTAAATGATTTGAAAAAAATTGATGCTGCTGGGTTACAGACAAAAATTGAAGAGCTGCAGCAACAAAACGAAACTGACAAGGCTGAATATGAAGCGAAAATCAAAGATACTCAACTTAAAAGTGCCTTGAAATTAGCGCTTGCCAGTAAAGTACATGATACTGATCTCGTTACAGGTCTTATTGATAAATCAACAATTGAATTGGACGAAGAAGGTAACGTAAAAAAAGGCTTAGATGAGCAGATTAAAACACTGCGCGAATCTAAAGCCTTTTTATTTACACCTGAAACTGAGGAAAAGCCGCTACCAAAGGGAACTAAACCGGGTGAAGGTAAAACTGACGATAAACCATCTACATCAATCAGTGCTCAAATCGCTCAACAATTAAACACACGCAGTCAGTCAAGTGAATCAAAAACTATTTGGGATTAGGGAGGACATTATATGCCATATGTAAGTAATGTACAAAAAGCAGAACGTGTAAATTTTTTAGCATCATCAAAGGTGCAATCGTTCACGTATCAGGTAAGTGATGTAGGCGTAGTTGCAGATTCAAACGGTAAAAAGATTGTTAAAGCAGGGACAGTACTACCTGCAAATGACGGTACTGCGAAAGGTATTTTGTATACCGATGTGGATGTAACAAACGGACCACAACCTGGTTCGTTAATTGATCAAGCTTACATTTTAGAAGCTCGGTTACACACGGCACCTTCAGAAGAAGCGAAAACAACTTTAAAGAATATTACATTCCGTTAATAACGGCCATTTGAAAGGAGTAAACAAATATGCCAGATGTATTAGAATTATTCAATCAAAAAACTATGCTTGATTACTCAAAAACACGGGAGTATAAGCCGTTACTAGGAGAAACACTTTTCCCAGAGGTTAAGCACTCTACGCTTGAGTTTGACATGATTAAAGGTGGAAGTTCATTACCGACAATTGCATCAGTACATGCATTTGACACAGAGGCTGAAATTGGTAGTCGTGAAGCTTCTAAGCAAGCTTTAGAGGCAGCCTATATTAAACGTAAAATGCAAATTACTGAGAAAGATTTAATTGCATTGGCTCAACCTCGCAATGAAGCAGAAAAGAATTACTTAATGCAAAATGTATTTAATGATGTTGATACACTTGTGAATGGTGTACGCGCCCGTGTTGAATTAATGCGGATCGAAGCGTTATCAAAAGGTAAAGTGACGTTGAATGAAAATGGACTTAATATGTCTGTCAATTACCATGTGCCGCCTGACCACCAAGAAGCTTTAAGTGGTGCTGGGCTATGGACAGCTGATTCAGCTGACATTATCGGTGATATGGAACGTTGGGCAGATACTTTAACTGATAAACCTACACGAGCATTAACATCTACTAAAATACTTCGTTCGGTTTTACGGAATGCTAAAATCATTGCTGCTTTATTTGGTAAAGATTCAGGTCGTATTCCAACACGACAAGATTTAAACGCTTTTTTACAACAACATGATTTGCCTGTCATTGCAGTATATGATGCAAAGTATCGTAAGCAAGCAGCCAATGGATCTTACACATCACATCGTTACCTTGATGAAGACAAATTCGTCATGTTTGGTGATGGAACTTTAGGTGAAACGTTATATGGACCAACACCAGAAGAAAGTCGTATGTTGCGAGAATGTGCAGACGTGTCAAGCGTGGGTAAAATCATCACAATGGTGTTTGAAGAAGGACAAGACCCAGTTTCGACTTGGACAAAAGCAGCCGCTACAGCTATTCCATCATTCCATGCTGCCGATAACGTTTTCCAAGCTCAAACAATATAAGGAGGTTGCTAAATGAAAACTCTTGTGAAAGTCAAAGAGAACAGCTTCCCTGTACGCTATAATGACGAAGTGTACAAAGTTGGTGAAGAATTAGAGGTACTTAGTGAACACGCTGAGCATCCTAGTTTTGAAATCTTATCAGTAGTAGAAGCATCGAAGAAACGCAGTACGAAATCTACGGAACCTACTGAATAGGAGGTTTTAACTTGAACGTATTTGATATCGTAAAAAGTAAAGTTCAACCAGATACATTTACTACAGAGGAGCTACTTCTAAAAATTGAAGAGGTAGCTCAAATGATTAAAACGTATTGTAACCGAAGTGACATTCCGGACGACATAAAATTCTTGCATGCGAATATGACACTTGATCTAATCAACTATGAAATGAAATCGTTAAATCCATCCGATTTTGCTGTTGCAAAGTCTGTTAAAGAGGGCGATGTCACCGTTGAATTAGGTTCCAGTACAACGACAAGTGAACAAGAAACTATGCAAATACTCACTAACTACACATCTCAGCTTAACCGCTTCCGGAAATTGAGGTGGTAGATTGAACATTCGAAAGCTATTGGCTGTAGCTACAAAGTCTGTTGAGCTCATGTATGATCGCGAGGCGACAGTGAAGCGGTATGAAGAGTATGAAAAGCCTAATGGTTCAACCGGACAGAAATGGGTTACAAAGCATGCCAATGTGCCTTGCCGTTTATCTACAGTAGGAATGCAGACACTTAATAATACTGTGGAAGGAGAAGCAAATCAGATCCTATATGATGCCAAGCTGTTTCTTTCTTCAACCGTTGATATTTTAGCTGGGGATGAAATAACGGTTCAGCTATTTGAAGATTGCGAGCTGATCATGACGGATGAATTTACGTCTACTAAAGAGTCTTTTCTTTATGTAACACATCAGGAAGTGCTTTTGAAGAAGAAGGTGTATGCTTAATGGCTTTTGAATTTGAAGAAGTGAAACAACTAGCAGAAAAGATGAAAGAGCTCACCATTGCTTCGGGCAAGATCCATAAAAAAGTGGCAGAAAGAATTGCTCAATTAACCATCCGTAAGGTTAAAATGCTCACGCCTGTTGGTACGGGTGATTTACGCAATAACTGGAAGTATCACATCATTAAGCAAGGCGATACGTACAAAATTATTATCTATAACAATTTGGAGTATGCGCTTTTTGTAGAGAAAGGCCACCGTATTGTAATAGCTGGCCGTACAGTAGGGTTTGTGGATGGTCAGTTTATGTTAGAACTGACAGAACAAGAAATGGAAAGGCTGGCGCCACGAATTTGGGAGCGTGAAATTGAGAAAGAATGGAGGCGTATTCTAGGTGAGTGATGTAAATGTAACAGAAGGTATTAAGACACTTGCAATTAGGCAAATACGTTCTCTTTACCCAACAATGAAAGTGTACGATAAACCAGTGAAGCAGGGCTTAAAAGTACCTGCTTTTTTAGTACGTATTTTTAATGTACACCAAGAGCGAGGTATGAAGTATCAAGCCAATCGAACCTATTCTTTTAGCATGGTCTATTTCCCTGCTACAGACGATACAGACGAAGAATGCCTAAATGTATTAGAAGTCGTGCAAAACAACTTTAAGTACCTTGCTGGTAGGTTTCATGTACATGAAATTGAAGGTGAAATAGTAGATGAAATATTAGTTATGAAATATCAAGTGAAAGCTCGTCTACACGACATATTAGAAGAAGTGAAAATGAGAACATTGGAGGGCGTTGATTTTGACACAAGAGACAACAAACAAAACGGCGAAGCAACCGGGGAATAAAAAGTTCTCCAAGGTTGCTTTTTTAGAGTCCACTTCTTCCACAAAGGCAAGGTTAGAGTATGAGGTAGTGCTTGAAGATGGTAAGAGTTATACCAAAAGTGAAGCGGATAGACTTGTCGATGAATGGAAAAAGAAAGGAGTGAAGGCTTAATGGGTGGTATTTGGGAAACACAAAACAAGGTACGGCCAGATGCGTACATTAACTTTGAAACCAATAGTCTTAATACAATGGGGCTAGATTCAAATGGAGCATTAGCTATTCCTGTTGCGCTTGATTGGGGTGAGGTAGGTAAATTTATTAAACTATCTACCAATACAAAATTCAAAGCACTATTTGGCAAGTCACTTGCAGAGATTTTACCAGTAAGAGAATCCTTTAAAGCAACAAGTAACATTTTCTTATATAACATTAATGGTTTAGGGGAAAAGGCAAAAGCCACAGCAGAAGGACTTACAGCAACAGCACTATTTGGTGGCTCAGACGGAAATAAGATTCATGTAACCGTCACTGTTGGTTTAGATGGTGCTGTAACTATTAAAACGTATTTTGAAGCTTTACAAGTAGATTCTCAAAAGGTAGCGAGTTTTGAGGAATTGAAAGCAAATGACTTTGTTATTTTTACGGGAAGCCTTCCTGGAGCTGATGCGATTTTGACACTTGGGGGTGGGGCAACTGTAGCAGCAACGAACGAATCTATTTCAGAGTTTGCCTCAGCTTTAGATTCCTTAGATTTTAAAACAGTTGCATACGGTACAGATGATCATACCATCAAGTCCTTGCTTGCTCTTAAAGTGAAGGAATTTCGGGAGCAGGCAGGTAAACGTGTAACATTGGTAACGAACAATTACAATGCAGCAGACCATGAAAGTACCGTATCCATTAAAAATGGCGTCACTTTGGATGGTGGAGAAGTGCTAACAGCAAAAGATGCTGTATATTGGTTTGCTGCAGCATTTGCCGCTTCAACAGTAGGATCGCTTACCTATGCGACATATCCAGGGGCTATTGAGGCAGAAACAATGACCAATGATGAAATTATTCAAGCATTAAAAGACGGCCATATTGTCTATTCATTCAATAATGATGAGGTTGTGGTGGAGCAAGATATTAACACATTCCGTTCATTCACACCGAAAAAAAATCAGGATTTCCGGAAGGGGAAGATTGATCGTGGCATGTCGATTATCGAGAACAACGCTCGTCATATTTTCCGTAAATACTTCATTGGTAAAGTGAATAATGATGCGAATGGCCGAGATTTATTTAAGAAACAACTTATGAAAACTGTTCTTGATCCTTATGTAAGACTAGGGGTAATTGATCCATACATGCCAGAAGATATAGTGATTGAACAGGGCGATGAAAAAGATGCAGTATTAGCAGTATTAGGTATCAAGTTTATTGATGCCATGGAAAAATTATATATGCGTGTAGAGTGCAAATAAGAAGGAGGTAAGGCTTGATGGCACCAAACGTTATGCAAACAAAAGACGCTATGTCCTCACGTGAGGGCTTGGTGTTTATTAATATTGAGGGTCAAACATTTGAAATTGCAGAAATTCTAAAATTTAAAGCAGAAGTAGAATATAACAAGGTGGAAGTAAAGCGTCTAAATGCTCGCATGGAAGGTTCGAAAATTGTTGGAGCTAAAGGTGTTGGAGAGATGACTATGTACTATCATCGTCCAGAAATTCGCGCCATGGCTTCGGATTATTTGCGATCAGGGAAGTCACCGATGTTTGATGCAACAATCGTCAACGCAGATATTACAAGTGCAGCTGGTAAACAAACAGTAGATATTCGAAACATTGTACCAGACAAAACCCTATTGGCAATGCTTGATGCAGATAGCGCTGATACATTAAAAGACGAATTCCCATTCACATTTGACGATTTTGAAATCTTAAACCAATTCAGTGTTATCCAATAAGGAGGAACTTATAAATGAGTAATTTTAAAGCTTTTATGAAAGAAAATGTACGTCAGGCAGATCCAGTAGAACTGAAATTAGAAAGATTTACAGAATCAATTAAATTACGTCCTTTAACATCTGCGGAGTCCGATTTAATTAATGACCGTTGCTTTAAAAATAAGCCTGGTAGAAAAGGGCGCCAAGAGCGTGTGTTTGATCCAGTCGCTTATAACAGGGGTATTAGTGTTGCTTCGATTATTTATCCGGATTTAAACGATACAGAGTTACAAAAATCATATGGAGTAAAAGGTGCTGAGCAATTGTTTGGTGCAATGTTCTGGGTTGGAGAAGCATCTCAAATTTCTGAAAAAGTATCAGAGATTAGTGGTTTAGATCATGCTTTAGAAGATGAAATAGAAGAAGCAAAAAACTAATACAGGGCGGTGAGGATGAGCGTGACGGACTAGCTTTCTATGCACACGTTGCGCTTCATCGGTTCAATATACTGCCCAATAGCTTTTTGAATATGGATCGTAAAGAGAAGGCATTTATCATTGCGAGCTTGGATATAGAGCTGGAAAAAGAAGCAGAAGCGGCTAAGAAATAGAATTGAAAGCGATAAAAAATAGTTGCCAAATTATAAAAGCTGCTTTAATATTAGTTGTAGCAATAATAAAATTAATTACAACTAAATTATAAATTATAGTCGGAAGCACCGTACACAACTGAGGAATCAGTATGTTTGCGGTGCTTTTTTGTAGTTGCTAACTGCTTGTGACTAAGAAGTAGCTAACAAAATATTGTTCAATTACAACAATACTTTGTTGGTAATGGTAAAAAAATATAACTTCTTATAAAAAGAATAGTTTATTCATCATCTTGCATCATTTCCCATATAGCACGTAATTTGCGCAATTTTTTTTCACCAGCTCGAGGAAGCGATTGATACCATTCTAATAGCTCTGTATCTTTAATTTGTACATTGGATTCATTCTTTGTATATAGTAACTTCCTAGAAATAATATCACTTGATATAAGTGTATTAATAAGATTAATTGTAGATTCTAAGCCTTTGTTTTTTAAGGTTTCTCGAATACTATTTTCGTGTTTTTTAAAATTAAGAAGACCGTCAAATTTTTCTTTTAAACTTATTAGTGTTAATTCGTTAATATAATCAGACTGTCCACTACTTAATAATTTGAAAATAATTTCATGTGAATGGTTATTTATTTTTTGTATCTCTTCTGGGTATTCAATATTTAGTATGTTTGTACCTAATAAATCAATTGGGATTTCCGGATATTTCTTCATTAATTCAGCAAGAAGTTCAAGAAACTCTTTATCGAAATTAGTAAGTACCAGTTTAATAATATCAGGTGATTTATCTACAAATGCCAATAATTCTAGCATTGTTGCATCACCATTGAGTATTTCAGCAAGAGCAGTATTGATTTTTTCTCCGGCAGCAGGAATTTTTCCATTTTGTAATTTACTTAAGTATGTCTTATCCGTAGAAAAGCCTTTTTCTTTAAGTTTTTGTGATATTTCTGAAAGGCTCATTTTACTATTTTTTATATAGGAGCTTAAAAGTTCACTATAATTCATGAGATCTCTCCTATCGTTGTTTTTATTACTACAATAAATATTAACAAAATTTTGTTATATTATGCAGTTGACTTTTATAACACAACGAAATATAGTGGTAAATATAACAACGTTGTTTTTATGAAAACAACTATAAGGGGGTTGGGTAGTGAAGTATTCAGATATACTGCGAAAAAGCATAATTGAATCAGATCTTTCTTTGGCTCAAATAACTAGAAGATTAGAGAAGAAAGGAGTGAACATTGATAAATCTTATCTTAGTAAACTTCAAAACGGAAAAATTAATCCAGCAGGTGAACGAATCAATGATGCAATCTCAGAAGTATTGGGGATTGATAAATTAGAATTGAAAGTGGCTGCATATCGGGAAAAAATTCCGAAAGATGTTTTAGAGAAATTAATTTTATAAAAAGGAGAGTTAGTATGAATCAATTAGTATTTATTGAAAACAACGAGGTTGTTACTGACAGTTTGGCTATTGCTGAGATGTTCGAGAAGGCACATGATAAAGTTGTTCGTGATATCGAAAATCAAATTACTAAATTAAAAGAAGCAGGAGAAGGTGAATGGGGTGTCGCCAACTTTGACGCTACCCAATATCAACACCCTCAAAACAAGCAATGGTATCAAAAATATAATTTGACAGAAGATGGTTTTGCTATTGTGGTAATGTCTTATGTAACTCCCTCGGCAATGAAAATGAAAGTGAAGTTCATTCAAGAATTTAAGAGAATGAAAGAATTCATTCAACAACTATCACAACCAATTTTAACAGTTGAACAACAAAGACGTGAACATTTGAAGTTGTCCATTGAAACAAGCGAGCGTGTAGATATGATTGAAAGTAAGTTAGATAAGGTTGTTAGTCAAATGCGAATTGATGGGGTTGAGCAGCAAAATATTCAGCAAAAAGGAGCTTACAAAGTAATGCAAGCCCTGGGTGGAAAAGATTCTCCTGCATACAACAAGATTAGTAGAAAAGTTTTTAAATCTTTATGGGGTGAATTTAACAGATATTTTAGTATTCCACGTTACAGTGAGTTACCAAAAATAAATTATGAGGAAGGTCAAAAGTTTATCTCTATGTGGCAGCCATCAACATCTTTGAGATTAGAGATAGAACAGTATAATCGTCAAGTTCAATTAAAACTCGTGAAAGCATAAGAGGTATCATAAATGCTTCAAGAAAATAAAAAATCACAATCTAAGCGCCAACTTAGATCGTGATACAAATTTGAGTGACATCCACTCTATATGTTTCAGCACAACAAATTGTAACATAAATTTGTTACGATATGAAGTGGATGTTACCCCTAATAGGAGGACATTATGAAAATTACTAATGGAAAGTTATTAAAAGCTATTTTCGATTTCTCGGATTTTTTCAATGTAACACCACCATGGTCTGACAACATTGTACATTGGTGGAGCAAAGTTGTTTATGAATTGCAGGAGCAAGATGTGTGTTTATTATACTTTGCTCTGAAAGGTGCTCTAGAGAATAAATTAGGGAATGACGAAATTGTTTCTAAACTGTTTCATGAATTAGAAAAACGTAAATTACAGATAAATCAATCAGTTTATGTAATATAAATTATATTAAACACTCTCATTTAAGGGTGTTTTTTCATTGAAAGGGGTGATGTGTATATAAATGGTATAGTGTAATCTCTTCATATTCTGTATATTTGTGTATGAGGAGGGATACACATGGCTCAAAATAAGGTACTTGCGGGAGATTATGAAGGAAAAAACATAATGATTGGCCAACAGGGGTTCTTCAGTAAAGAAGAGGTTTTTTTATTCACAGGATTTACTAAAAAGTTTCCTTTAAATAAAGAAACTGTTGATTCTTATGAATTAATTACAGAAGAACATAGAAAAAGTGCAGTAAGCGGCGTGACTCGGGGATTAGTTGGCGGAGCATTATTAGGACCTGTCGGACTCTTAGCAGGCTTATCTGCAAAAAATAAAGGTACACATACATTGGTTATTGAGTTCAAAGATGGCAAGAAAAGTTTGATTGAAGTTAATGAAAAAATTTATAAGTTATTGATGCAAAAAATGTTTTAAGCACTCTTATTGAGTGCTTTTTATTTTGGCTAGAGAGGAGGATGATTAAACTGTCTGTACGCACAACGATGTCATTAACAGATAAAATGACTGGCACTCTTCAAAAAATGATGAAAGCAATGAATAGTATCATTAGAGCAATGGAACAAATGCACACAGCATCTAACAGAGCTAGTGATATGCGCAGTTTGCAGAGGGCTCGGCGAGACATAGAAAGTGCAAGTGCTTCTTTTGAACGTTTAAGATCAAGTGCTAGGTTGGCAGGGAGCGAGGGGCAAACTTCAGGAAATAGATTAAGAGATAGTCTAAATGGAGTCCGGGATAGTGCGAATTCTGCCACCAGTAGCGTACGTATGTTGTTAACTAATCTATTGGGTTTTACAACTGCGTACTTATCTATTCAAGGCATTACTAACGGGTTTAGTAAATTTACACAAGCTTCTGATAATTATTCAAATACTAATGCCCGTTTAGCTAATATTAACGACGGATTGCAGACCCAGAAGGAGTTACAAGACAAGATTTATAGGGCATCTCAAAGAAGTTTAAGTTCGTATAACGATACAGCGTCAAGTGTTGCTAAGTTAAATCTATTAGCTAAAGATGCTTTTGCAAGCAATGATGAAGCTTTACGTTTTACAGAGCTTATGAATAAATCATTTAGCGTATCAGGAGCGGGGACGCAAGAGAAACAAGCAGGTATGTACCAATTGACACAAGCGATGGCTTCAGGGCGACTACAGGGCGATGAATTCCGTTCAATAATGGAAAATGCTCCGCTCCTAGGTCAAGCGATTGCTGATGCTACAGGTGTTGGAATGGAAGGCTTGAAGGATATGTCGTCAGATGGTGAAATTACTGCTGATATTATTAAAAAATCTTTGTTTGCAGCAGCTACGGAAATTGAAGACAAATTCAATAAAATGCCACTGACATTTGCTGATGCTATGACAGTCTTTAATAACTGGGCACAGCGAGCTTTCGAGCCGTTATTTGTACGTTTTAGACAATTTGTAAATTCCAATGCTTTCGGAATTTTAGCAGGGCATGCAATGGTGTTTATTAATCTTTTTGTATCAGGGCTATCATTCGTATTCTCGATTCTTGAGGCATTGTATAACATGATTGGGGCTATAGGGCAGTTTATGTATGATAATGCTAGTTTGGTGGTACCTATTTTAGTGATTTTAGGAACGATTATAGGATCAATAGTAGCAATACTAGCAACTAAATATGCAATATTAGGTTTAATTAGAGTAGCCACTCTTGCTTGGGCAGCGGCTCAATGGGTTGTAAATGCTGCATTTCTTTCAAATCCGATAACGTGGGTACTTATTGCCATCATTACCGTAATTGCCTTAGTAGTGATGGCCATGGTTATGTGGGGTGAAGAGACTGCCACGGTAGTTGGGTTTGTAGCAGGCATTTTCGCAGCATTAGGAGCCTATATCCTTAATCAATTTATAAATATAGCAAATTTCTTAACAATTTTTGCCGAATTCTTTATTAATTTATTTATTGATCCCGTCTATGCAGTAAAAAAATTATTTTATGATTTGGTCATGATGGTAGTGGAAAATATGTCAGCTATGACAGGGAGTTTTGATAGTGCTGCAACAGCGTTAGGGAATGCCTTTGTTGCAGGCGTTAACATTGCCATCAAGGCCGTAAATGGATTAATTACCCTAGTTAATAAAATACCTGGTGTTAAATTCGGTAAAATAGGAGAGTTACAGACTGGTAAATCAAATGTCATTACAAAGCATTGGCAGAACTTTGCTGCAAATATTAAAGCTCCAACCAGTGATAAAAACGTAGTTAGTTTGTCTAAGACCAAGCTCTTTAGTATCCCAGATACTTTTAATAAAGCAAACGAATGGGCATACGACGGTATGATGGGAGCTGCCGATAAAGTAAGTGGCTTAGTTGATAAGGCAAAAAGTTTGGCTGGATTAGGTAAAGATGATAAAAATAAAGAAAATCCTTTTCTTGATAAAGCAAGCTTAATGGACGACGTTGTAAAAACCGCTCCTTCTGAATCAGGTCTAGGTGCAGCTGGCGACCCCGACAAAGGAAAATTAAAGGGTGGAAAACTCGATAAAGTAAAAAAAATTGAGGATAAAATCAATCTTGCTGATGAATATCTTGAAGTATTCAAAGATATTGCAGAAGGAAAGGCCATCAATAACATTATTTCACTTACACCTCATTTACAAGTCCATAATAACTTTGAAGATACAACAGGTAGTAAGATGGAAAAACTCCTTAATAAGTATGATGATTTATCCAGAGTAGGGGGGAAATCGGGTGAAATCAATGACCTTGTATCAAACACATTAAATGCTCCAGCTAGAGATGATATTGCAGTTTCAAAAGATGTACGAGAAAAAGTATCTTCTACACCTATTACAAACAGTAATAAGACCATAGTTCAGCATGTTAAGAGTGAACCTAAAATCGAATTTTCAGGTGATATTCATAAAGATGTGGACTTGCAGGAACTAATCAAACAAATTGTGAAGTGGTTAAAAGATGAGCAAGATCGTTCGGTTGAGGGGGTATATACATGATAGGCATCTATCTTAGTGCTAAGAATGATACCGAGGGCTTTCGTATCCCTGTAAATCCGCCTGAACTCCCTTTTAAAAACACGGCTGATGGTGAAGAGTTTTCTATCGCTAAAAAGGGAACTGTTAATGTACCTAAACCAATGAAACTAACAGAGTTTGCTTTCTCATCATTTTTCCCTGCTGATGATACACACTATGCAGAAACTCAGTTCAGAGAACCTCAAATATATATAGACCAGATAAACAAGTGGATGGCCGCAGAAACGGTTATCCGCTTTATTTATGTTGGTGGTTCCTTTTCTATTAATGAGTTGGTGACAATTGAAAGCTTTGAACCAAAGGATCAATTTGGCACAGAAGATGTGGATTACACAATTTCTTTTAAAAAACATGTGCCGTTTGGTTTTAAAAAGATGGAAGTAGTAAAAAAGAGTGCTACTAAAAAGGTAGTGGCCACTAAACAACCAGTAACAGTGGCTAAAAAGGAAGCTCCGCGAGATAATCCTAAACCTGTTCCGCAGACTTATAGTTTAGTAAAAGGGGATTCTCTATGGAAGATTGCTCAAAAGTATACAGGGAATGGAGCAAACTACAAGGCTCTACAATCGTTGAATGGAATAAAGGACAGTGAGTTAAGAAAATTACCTATTGGCCTAAAAGTAAAAATACCGCCTGAGTGGACAGCTAAGAAATGAGGTGACAGGTATAGAAGTATTAATCGACAATCGTGATGGAAAGATATATGAAATCCCTGTCACGTCAATTAGTTGGAAAACAGAAAAAACAGGAAAAGCTTCTGAACTGAATGTTAATCTGTTAAATCCTAAGCCACTCGAAAATAAAATTATATCTGGTGCGATTGTAAGGGTGACTGATGAGAAGCACAAAATTTTTTATGGTTATTCATTTAAAGCTGAACTGGGGAAAAGCAGCGAATTTAAGATTACTGCTTATGACCAACTGAGGTATTTAATGTTCAATGACACGTTTGTCATGAAATCAATGCAGTCTGAGGCGGCTATAGCTCAAATATGCAGCCAAGCTAAATTAAAATTAAGTGTATCTACCAAGACAGGTTATAAAGCACCAGCAATGATAGAGGAAGATAAAAAAGCATTAGATGTCATTATGAAGTATATTGATTCTGCTATTGTCGCAACCAACCAAAGCTTTGTTTTCATGGATGATTTTGGCTCACTTGAGCTTCATAACATTAAAGATTTAATAATCCCACCTACTGATTTTTATATAGGTGAAGAAAGTCTTTTGTATGATTATGATTATTCCATCTCTATAGATGATAGTTACAATCGCATTAAGCTCGTTTTAGATGATAAAAAGGCATCAAAGAGACGGGTATTTATAGCGCAGGATAGTAACAATATCGCTAAATGGGGACAATTGCAGTATTACGAAAAAGTAGATGAAAATATGACGAAAGCGCAAGTTGAGAGTCTGTTAGATGCGTTACTAGCTGTACACAATAAAGAAAAAAAGAAACTATCTTTGAAATGTTTAGGTGACTGGCGTGTACGAGCAGGCAAAATGGTGTTTATCTTCATCGAAAAGCTAGGGTTAAAGCAATTGTTTTTGGTGGATGCTTGTACCCATGAGTGGACACCTAAAGTTCATACAATGTCATTAGAATTGAAGGTGATATGATGAGTTTACTAGATTTAATCAAAACAACAGCCATGGCTGCCTTCCAAGCATCCAATCCAGTTAATATTGTTGTAGGTGAAGTAATTGAATCGAAGCCCCTGAAAATAGAAGTCCATTCCAAGCTCATCTTAACGGATGAGTTTTTGCTTGTTGCAGAGCATTTGACAAGGCATGAACGTATAGTTTCGCTTTCTTATGAACATGTACAAAATTTTTCTAGTGGTCGTATAGGAGATGCATTGAAACAAACAAGTTCTACACGGAAAAATATAGGTGAATCTGCACCTAATCCTTATGAAAAATACGAGATGAAGTATGCACAGTTTATTTATGAAGATGGACTTAAAATTGGTGATAAAGTTGTGCTGCATAGGGTACAGGGCGGTCAAAAATATTTTGTTTCCGACAGATACAAGGAAGGTGATAGCGTATGGTAGTCCCAACAGAGGCAATAACAATAACACCAGAAATTGAGGTAATCGATACCGTTGAATTACCGACACGAACATACCACTTGGATTTCAAAAAAGGGTGTTGTAGAGGATTTATTGATGGTCAGAAAGCAATGGAGCAAGCAATTTTTAAAGCTCTTAATACGATCCGCTTCCATCATCTTATCTATACAAATAACTACGGTTTTCAAAATATGGTTGGTTATGATGAATTATATGTACGTGGGGACTTAGCTAGGCGTATTCATGATGCAGTCTTACAAGATGAGCGTATTACATCATTAGAAAATTTCAGCCTTGAATTTACTTCAAAGGAAGATGTATTAGTGACTTTTATTGCTCGCACTATTTATGGTGATGTAAGTCTCTTGAAGGAGGCGATAAGAATTGCTTGATTACTTAGAAGCTCAATCTTTTGATAGTATCCTAACAGCATTGCTTGAACGGGTTCCAGATGACGTTGATAAGCGAGAGGGTAGTGTCATATACGATGCACTTGCTCCATCAGCGTTGAAACTTGCTGAGACTTATTGGGATATGGCTGTGCTCTATCGTCGCACTTTTGCTGCTACAGCAGATGGTGAAGATCTTGAAAAACGTGTAAATGAGCATGGAGTTGAACGAAAAAAAGCAGGTAAAGCTATTCGTCGTGCTTTGTTTACAGATGGTGATGGACAACCACTTGATGTGTCAATAAGTAGCCAATATCGTTTAGATGAAATTGTATATACGATAATTGAACGGATAGAAGCGGGTGATTTTAAAGCAGAAGCTCAAACAGCTGGATCCGTTGGAAATAAAGATTATGGTGAAATGCTCCCTTTAGAGGCAAACAATCAGTTAGGGAAAGCGATTTTAGCAGATGTCCTTGTGCCTGGTGAAGATGATGAAACAGACGAATCCCTTTATCAAAAGTTTCTAGACCATATTCGTGAGAAAGCTTTTGGAGGGAATCGTGCTGATTATAAGAAAAAGTTAAGGGCCATTCAAGGTGTAGGTGGTGTCCGTTTACGACGTGCGCCATTTGGAGGAGGAACAGTAAAAGCTATTATTATTGATTCTGATTTTAATGTACCGACACCAGAGTTTGTTTCCTATGTTCAAGAGATTATAGATCCAATCGAGTTCAAAGGTGAGGGTTACGGCACGGCACCTATTGGCCATGGGGTCACGGTTGAAGGTGTAGGAAAAAACGATATTGTTGTTGAAAGTGAACTAATTCTTAATGGGGTAACAATTGGGCAAATTGAGGCACAAATAAATGAAACTTTAAAAGAATATTTTGCAGAACTACGTGCAATTTGGTATAAGGATTTAGACATAAATGTGCGGATTACCCATATTGAAGCGAGACTTTTGGAAATCGAAGGAGTAGAGGATATTGCTTCAACCACGTTAAATGGGCTTGATAAGAACATCAATTTGATTGAAGATATCCCTGTTCTCTCACAAGTTATACTGAGGGAAGTGAGTATATGACCAATCCCTTTTTAGAGGAATTACCGCCTTACTATAGAAATATTAGAGAGTTTCGCGAGATGTCCAACACAGTTACAGTATGTTGGGACCAACTTGACGAAGCTCTTTTTGATGTAGAAAATGATCAGTTTATTTTAACATCAAGCGAGACAGCTGTTGCGATGAGAGAAAAAGATTTCGGGATTCGTGCGGACTTGAAAAGTGAAACATTAAAGTTTCGTAAGCTAAGGTTACTTGCTCGTATGCAAGATAAAGCGCCCTATGTACTTGAACACTTAATTAAGGTACTTACTAATTTATTGGGTGAAAATAAACATCAAATTTTACTAGACATTGATCATTTCGAGATGGAAGTAGCCATTGATGTGGAGCAAACCATTTACTATAAAGAGGTAATAAATATAATTGAGCGCATTGTGCCTTTAAATATCGACTTGATGGCGACAATACTTGCTATTAATGATTCTTTAGTGTTGAACGCTGGAACATATGCTTGGAATTTTAACAATAATCGTATATGTGGACGATTTAAAACAGCTTCAAAATCAGCAATCATAGGCAAAGAAAATGTAAGCGTACGAGATGGATCGTATGCTTTTTTACTTCGCGCACGGACTTGTGGGCGATTTAGAGCAGGAGGTGGATTAGTGTGAGCGAAATACAGCCTTTATTAATACAACTTACAGAAGCGTTTTTAAGTAAATTGGTAGTTGGGGCAAAGGTAACAATTGATGGGGTGGTTTATGATAAACCTATTTCACATACTAGTGATCGTTATGGATTGAGAAAATATGTGAAATTAACAACTGAAAAAGGTCTTATTACTCGAGTAGTTTTAGTAGATTCGATGGGTCGAGAGCTATATGTGAAAAGTATGAACTACCAAAAAGGAACACAGGGCTATACCATTGCATTCCCACTCACACTTGAAGCAAAGGAAGTGAAAGTAAGTGGCTGAATTTATGACAAAAGAAATTCCTTTAAATTTTAAAACAAATCCATATAAACGGGTGAAATGGGAGGATGATTTAACGGACCCCAACACTGGTGAAGTGCTAGAAGAGGGCACAATTTTTTGGGCGGAATATGGAAATAATCTTGAGTGGGGGATTTTTAACGCATATCGCTTTATGATCGAAATATATCGGCAAATGCAGCGTATGCGTGTGCAATTGGAATTGGACGGGCGAGTACCTGGGAACTCTGGAACATTTGCTGATGTTTTAGATGGCAGCTCAAACAAAATTAGTTTGGACAAAGCACTAACGGATATTATCGAGGCTGTTGAAATAGGCACAACTACTTTAAAAGTGGCTAGTGTTGATGGCTTTACACCATTTACACAGGTCACTATTTTTGATGATGAACACATTGAGGACGTTGTGATCACTGAGGTAGGAACAAACACTATCAAAGTACAAGCTCTTAAAAATGCATACAAAAAAGGTGCAAAAGTTGTTCGTAGTAATGTCTTGATTGATACGGACAACGCTGAAATGGGTGTCGGTGATTGGCAGACATTTAATGTTGAGTTAGTGGAGGTGGTTTAAGAATGGCAGCACAGTATTATTACGATAAATTTAATACGATAACCAATTATACTTATTCCCAAGGTCCGTGGAGCAGTGAAGCTGGTTGGACGCCAATGACATTTTGGGATTTGTATAGAAACTATACATTCTATAGCCAGAACGGGAGTTATGGTGTATCTAATCAGATAGGGTACAGCGTACCACTTAATATAGGTGATGTAGCCTATAGAATAAGTGGTTCTACTTTACAACGTTTTACTATCTACGCGCAAAACGAAGGTAACTTATCAGGGGCATCACATAATGTAACGATAGCAGAAAAAAAGGCGAGTGAGGTCACGTCAGTACCGAGTTACAACAAAGGTTCACTAGTGCAATCTAACATCGTGGCTGAGAATGGCACATATCCCGCCAACGGACGTCATACAGACGGTTATTGGTACGTTAGAGGCGCTGAAGTGGTTGGTGAGCCTGGAACGATAACGACGTCCGCAATCACATACGAAAACACAGGTGGCAGAAAAGTCACACGACTAAGCAACGGGTGGCTTGTTATGGTTGCAGCGAATAAAGCTGTAGGTACAGTTTATTGGTATGTATCTAAAGACGGAGGGACTACGTGGTCATTACTATCCTATAACAACGGAGGCTGGACAGCACACTTCGCAATAGCTAGCTATGGAACAACCGTGTACACGGTTGTTTCCGCCTTTAATACTACAGGTGTCGTGAAGTTTGACGCAACAACAGTTAGCAACGCAAATCAACCTATTATAACTATCACAAGCACAGAGCAGACGGGAGTCAATTCGGTGTCTATTGCTACAGACCCATTAAACGGCGCAATCCACCTACTATGGTTAGCTAAAACAACGACGTATCCGAACTCCTGGAATTTACGTTATACCAAGAGTACCAATGGCGGTAGTACGTGGAACGGTGCTGCAAATACAACCCAATTGAACGCAAGCGCAACTAACTACACATACATTGATCTGGTAGTAAGAAATGGTGTGCCGATTGCATTAAGTCAACATTACAATCAGTCAATCGGCACTTATACTATATATTCCCATGTTATCAATAGCAGTAATGGTTCGTCTGTAAATTACGAAGTGTTTGCTCACAGTTTACCGCTAGGCAAACTATCGTTAGCAGTAGACAAAAACGGAGTTTTACATGCCGTTTGTAGCGTCTACACAAGCGCTAGCAATTCGACGTACAACGTTGTATACAGCCGTAGTGTTGACGGTGGCGTTGTTTGGGGCGGCACTAAATATCTAACCAATGCTGTATTTGGTAGACATAGCCACGATGCAACTATTTCGGTAGATGCCTCTAATAAACTTGTTGTTGCGGTGTCTACAAGCGCCCTCATACAAAGTGATGGTTATAACGACATTGCAAGTTTTTACAGTAGTAATGGCGGTGATAGTTGGACGCAAGGCGAATTTGTCGCCACATCTAGCGTAGACAACCTAACAGTACCTTTCGTAGTTTATGACCCTACATTTTCGGTAACATTGCAAAACCCGCCTGCCACACTGTATATACAAAACATCAGTGGGGCTTCTAATGCACCTCGTCCGATGTTTAGAGGGACATTAAGTATCAACAAAGCGCCATCAGTTACCCTAATATCACCTTCTGACAATCAGACGTTGTATGAAAACGACACAATAAACCTCACAGGCGATGCTTATGATGCAGACAAAGATCAATCAGTAACAGTTTTCTACCAAATTAATGGGGACCAAAGAAAAGTCTTAGCAACCAACGTCAGTCAAACACAAATTACACTATCCAAGCAGCTCACATTTAAAAACGGCAAGCTCTTTGATGGTGAAACAGCTCTCACTGGAACACTTGCTGAAGGGGTAGCACACACGTTAAAAGTATGGGCAGTCGATAATGAAAATGGCCAGTCTGCAACTATTGAACGTACATTTTATGTCGTGCCTAACCGAGCTCCTTTACTATCTGTTGATGCTGTTGTACCTGCAGGAGTTGTCGATGCAGACAAATTTAAAATTAGTGGTACTTCGTCTGATCCAGATGCAAACGCGAATGTTAAAGTAACCAAAAAAGTAAACGCAAATAATCCTGTTGAAATCTATAACGGACCAGGTGGTCCTTGGGAGTTTGATGTATCACTTGCTGAACTTGTAGTAGGTGAAAATACCATCGTTATTGAAGTAATAGACAACTATGGTGCTAAGACAAGTAAAACAATAAAACTTAAAAAGAATGAAGTGAAAACGCCTATTTTGCATGCTGTGGCGAGGTACAAGATTACACCTCCTGCTGGATCTGCAAAGGGCGTTTTGTTATTCATTGAGCGAGACGAGGGTATGGACCTTAAAGTTGAACTTTCCATGACATTAGCTGGTGAGCAAGAGCAGTATGAAACGCTAACGGCCAATAATACGGCTCCTATGCCTACAAAAGGCATCGTTGAAGATACTTTTTATTTTGAGACGACAGAGCCGAAAGACAACATCATTTTGAAAATCTCTACAACACGGTCAGATGTAATGGTAAATCACAAAATCCATCTAATATCGGGGGCGGTTGAATAATGGCTTTTGAATATAAACAACGTGAATCTGATGGCTCTATAGGGCAGCCTGTAAAGGTTGGAACTGGATTGAGCATAGATGAACAAGTATCGTCACTTGGTGAGCAGTTGGCCCAGGAGAAGATTAAGGGCATTCAAAAGGATCTTCTTATAAATAGTCTTGGTAAAACAGTTACACAGTTAAAGCTAGAAGTAATGGCATTGAAAGGGGGTGTTTCATGATGCAATTCTGGCAAATCGCTTTTATGTATAAATGGGTGACTGCAGCACAGTTACGATTAGCAGTTAAAACAGATGCAAATCCTTTTGGTGAAATCACGCCAAAACAGTACAAGGAAATTACAGGGCAAGATTTCGAGACGCAAGCAGAAGCTTAGGGTTATTTTTATTGTCTAGTTAGCAGGAAATACCGTCCATTTTGAAGAAATGAGTAGATGAAAGGGAGGTTTTCATGGAATATTTTGATAAAATTTTTCTAGCTAATCATTTCCATCGCTCATCTGGTTACTTTGAGATTATTCTCGACAAGTTAGTAATAGAATGCGACGGGATGAAAAACTATTTTGAAGCGTTGCGTAAAACAGATGTCGTGATAAATGACATTGAATTTTATAAAAGTGATGAATTAATCAATGGATATTCTTATAGTTTTCGAGTGAAGTCTGTAACAGACAACAAAGCAGAACTTATAATAATCCAGTGATATAGCGGTAGACAAATTAAATAATAAATATTCTTTATCAATCTGGAATTTTTTTATTCCATTAACATTTAGGGAATTTAAGGATGCGTCAATCGACGTGTCCTTTTTATATTGTTGAAAGTAGGTGTTCTATGAATATTGAAATGTCACTGCTGTTTGGGGCAATTGGTGCATTGCTAGGTGTTATTGGTGTCATTGCAACGATGAAAAAAGATAGTAAAGTACAAGGTGCATCCGAAGCTAGTATTTCAGCTAAAGTAGATTACATAGCTCGGGGAGTGGATGATATTAAACTAGATTTTAAAGACCAGGGTCGAAAGATTGAAGCACAAAATGAGCGCTTGATCCGAGTAGAAGAATCAGCAAAGCAAGCACATAAACGAATTGATAAAATGGAGGATAACAATAATGAAGATTAATTGGAAAGTACGTTTAAAACATGGGCCATTCTTAGTGGGAGCATTTTCATTATTACTGTTATTAATTCAACAAATTGCAGCTTTATTTGAATTTGATACTACGATTTACAATGAGCAAGTAACAGATATTTTTAATACTGTGCTTGCATTGTTAGTTTTATTTGGCGTAGTGAGTGATCCAACAACGCCAGGACTAAATGATAGCGAAAGAGCGATGAGATACAGCCGAAAGGATGATGATAAATGAGTACAAGCGTAACTCAAACATGCAGAGATTTAAGTGAATTAACTGCAGCTGCTCAAACAGCTTGTCGGCTACTCTTTCAGGAATGCTTCAAAGCAGGTATAACGGACATTTTTATCACAGAGACATATCGCAGTCAAGCACGCCAAAATTACTTACATGAGCAAGGCCGTACAAGGTTATTTGATGATGCAGGAAATAAATTATATAAAGTTACATGGACTTTATTAAGCAATCACACATCACGTAGAGCGTGGGATATTGCCGTAGCTCCACCTCGCGATTTATATGATAAATCTACATTGTCAAGGGTCGGCGCAATCGCCAAAAGGTTAGGAATCACATGGGGAGGGTATTGGCCTGCTGGACAATATGATGCCCCTCATTTCGAGATTCCTACATCATGGAAGATGCCAAAAGGATACAAGTTAGAAGGACAAGTAATTGTTCCATCTAATAGCAAATTAAAAGTACAACTATTTGTTGAAGATAAACCAAAAGAAAAGGATGATGATATTATGAAATTTACGAATCCAACAACTGAAAATGCAGTGCGTGATTATATTAAACAATCAGTTGATAAAAAACTGGTCGATAAATCTTGGTTGAAGAAATTCGATAATGGTACTATGACAAGTGGTGATTTTGAAGGATTGAAGATTATCATTGCACAACGTAGCGCTTAATAGCAGTAGCCCGTTACCTTAATTGGTAACGGGCTTTTTTATTCTTCAATTGTCTCATCAAAAGTTTTCCTTCCTGGATTTATTTTATTAACATGAACATTTATTTTACTTATTGAATCTTCCGTTAAAGGTATTTTTCCATTATGCTCGATTTTTTTCCACACCTTTACATTACTTCTGTATAGATATTCTGATAAACGATATACATCAGCATCTAATTTTAGACCTTCTTGATAAGTTTCTTTAACTTCTTTTTCTATTTGTTGAGCGATATTTTTTCTCACTTCATCCGTAGTAATCTTTCCTTTGAATCCATTGAGTGTTCCTTGTATTTTGATATCAATTTCAAATTCAACTTGATCGTTTTTATTAACAATGGGCTTAACTTCGAGATTTAAATTATCTATGTCAACAGTTAGATAATCCCTTTCACCACCTTCTAATTTAAAGGTAACTTCTCCCCGACTTGTCTCTTCATTCATCCATTGATTGCCTCTTGCTGATGAATCTTTAATAAAACCTTTAATCCCATTTTTTGAGAGAATGCCTATACCGGAAAAGGTGGTTTCATCCATTTCTCCCTCATCATTTTCCCAACCTTTCATTATCTTTACATAAGGTATACCAATCTCATGGCTCGGTTCATTTAAACCAATAATTAATTCCCTTAAATTTATAGGTTGAACAAATGTTAATTGTTTAGTAGTACTAATTGGATTACTTAATTTCGAAGCTGTCATAGAGTTTCGCAAAATTGGTGTTACAAGCATTAAGTCATTAATAGGGTCCGTTGTGCAATAAACCCAAATATGATATCTTGTTTCTCGAAAACGAATAAAAGTATCAATAACAGGAATGCTTCGTTCATTTTCCATGGCTCGTTCTGAGAATATTAGGTATCTCATATGCCCCCAAAAGATCTCTTGATCAGATGAACGATACAATTTATAAATCGCTTCTTCAATTGTTTTACCTTCAGCATACCCGACTTCAGCAGGTTCAACATCACCGCCCGATTGCTGTGATCTAGCTACATCAGCAAAATTGATAATTTGTAAGTAAACTTTATATTTATCGTCTTCAAAATCAACCCCAACGGCATTGATATAGTACATTCTTTGAGGTTCCGTTACATCCCAACAGCCTCCCAGGAGCAGAGTAGAGGATAAAATAAGAAATAATAATTTATTCATTGTCATTTTTTCGCCTACTTTTATTAATAAAATGTACCTTTAGTATTCGCCTACCGTTTTGGTTCTAAACTATAAAAAACACTTCTGTACTAGGGAGGCAAATAACAGTTGGGTTGATAAAACAGATCAATGCGTACAAACAAACGTTCTTAACCTAAAAAGGTTGCCGAAAAACTGAAACAACCACCTAAACACCCTGAACGTGACTAGTTTGATCTTGAGGAACTTGGCTATAGTTTAAGTGAAGTGTATTACATTTGATCAGATTTAAAAAGCTTCCTTACTAAACGCTAATGATTTAAAGAGAAGATCACTTGGTACTAAACGTGTATATAAAACTTGATATGGCCATCAAATCATTACAGTGTGATTATGACAGCTATTAAAACTTTTGGAGAAGATGAAGTGATGAGATATGTCCTCAAACCGTTGATAAAACAGGATTGAGGACTTTTGGCTGATTTGGTCTGACAACCAAGAATATTGACTAGAGAAATTACCGACGATAAAGTGTTTCTTTAGGCCAGCCTTGGTAAATTATCAGGTTTATAAATACTATCCTTTGAAGAATCTACACCTCCTACTAATTATTAGAGAATTAAAAAGTGTCGAATAAAAAAAGAAATTCTTCATAATGTATTTACTCTGTTGGTAGTTATTTGTAATAATAAAAATGTATTAATATAGTAGAATGTTTTTGTATTTTAAAAAATAAAAATGCCACAGATTGTGGCAAAGAAATAATATTAACTTTAAAGGAATTTATATCGTTCTTTCCTTATAAGAGAGTACCTGTCCAAACCTTCTTTATCTACATTTTTACGAACTGGGGCACCATTTTAAAAAAAGTTACAGGTGCCCCAGCAAGTGCCCCAAAAAGTGCCCCAGTTAAATACATTTAGATACACTTCGTTAGACAGGTATAGAAACCCTCATTAATACAAAACCTTGATATTATGCACATCAAAAAATTAAAAACATCAGGATAGAAACCAAGGTCATAAGTTATGCTTATCAAAAAAGATAATATTAATGTAATTTACTTATGAATATAAATGCGCTATCATGGGTATTGGAGAAAAGATGCTACACATTTTTAAAGCCTTTTCAAAAAGATATATTAGGGGGATCCGCAAATGGCACAAGGTAATTTACACAACAGCCGTGCATCATTCGAAGTGAATGGTAAAACTTACAATTACTATGACTTAGCTGCGATTGAAAAAGCTGGCGTTGCAAAAGTTTCAAACCTTCCTTACTCAATTAAAGTATTATTAGAATCTGTTTTACGTCAATATGATGCGTATGTAATTAAAGAAGAACACGTAAACGAATTAGCAAAATGGGGTAACGGTGCTGACCCAGAGGCAGAAGTACCATTCAAACCTTCTCGTGTTGTATTACAAGACTTTACTGGTGTACCAGTAGTTGTTGACCTTGCATCTCTTCGTTCTGCAATGAAAGAAATGGGCGGCGACCCAAGCAAAATCAACCCTGCTATTCCAGTTGACCTTGTAATTGACCACTCAGTACAAGTTGACAAATATGGTAATGCATCTGCATTACAAGCAAACATGGACCTAGAATTTGAACGTAACGCTGAGCGTTATAACTTCTTAAAATGGGCTCAAACTGCTTACAATAACTTCCGTGCTGTACCACCAGCAACAGGTATCGTTCACCAAGTAAACTTAGAGTACTTAGCTCCAGTTGTACACGTAAACGAAAATGCTGACGGCACATTCGAAACATTCCCAGATTCAGTAGTAGGTACTGACTCTCATACAACAATGATCAACGGTATCGGCGTTCTTGGATGGGGCGTAGGTGGTATCGAAGCTGAAGCAGGTATGCTTGGTCAGCCTTCATACTTCCCAATTCCAGAAGTTATCGGTGTTAAATTAGTTGGCGATCTTCCAAACGGAACAACTGCTACTGACTTAGCATTAAAAGTAACACAAGTATTACGTCAACGTGGCGTAGTTGGTAAATTCGTTGAGTTCTTCGGACCTGGCGTATCTAAATTACCACTAGCTGACCGTGCGACAATCTCTAACATGGCTCCTGAATATGGTGCTACATGTGGTTACTTCGCAATCGACGAAGAATCATTAAACTACATGCGTTTAACTGGTCGTGACGAAGAGCACATTGCGGTTGTAGAAGCTTACCTAAAAGCGAACCACATGTTCTTTGATCCAACATTAGAGCCAGTTTACACAGACGTTTTAGAAGTAAACTTAGCTGAAATCGAACCAAACCTTTCTGGTCCTAAACGTCCACAAGACTTAATTCCACTATCTCAAATGCGTTCTCGTTACAAAGAAGCAGTAGTGGCACCACAAGGTACACAAGGTTTCGGTTTAACAGAAGATGAATTCGAAAAAACTTCTGTAGCGAAGTTCGCTGAAGGCGATGTAGAAATTCCAACAGGTGCTGTTGCAATTGCTGCGATCACTTCTTGTACAAATACTTCTAACCCATACGTATTAATTGCTGCGGGCTTAGTTGCGAAAAAAGCTGTAGAAAAAGGTCTAACAGTGCCGAAATGGGTAAAAACTTCTTTAGCACCAGGTTCTAAAGTTGTAACTGGTTACCTTGAAGATTCAGGTTTACAAACATACCTTGACCAAATCGGTTTCAACACTGTAGGTTACGGTTGTACAACATGTATCGGTAACTCAGGTCCATTATTACCTGAAATCGAAGAAGCAATTAAAGCAAATGACTTATTCGTAACTTCAGTTCTTTCTGGTAACCGTAACTTTGAAGGTCGTGTACACCCACTTGTAAAAGCTAACTACTTAGCTTCACCACCACTTGTTGTTGCTTATGCACTTGCTGGTACAGTGGATATCGATCTACAAAAAGATTCATTCGGTAAAGACAAAGATGGTAACGAAGTATTCTTCGCTGATATCTGGCCATCAACTGAAGAAGTTAATGCAGTATTAGGTACTGTTGTTAACCGTGAGTTATTCCAAAAAGAATACGAAACTGTATTCACAGCGAACGAAAAATGGAATGCAATTGAAACATCAACTGAGTCTCTATACACATTTGATGACAAATCAACTTACATCCAAAACCCACCATTCTTCCAAGGTCTTGCAAAAGAGCCAGAAGCTATTAAAGGCTTAGATGGCTTACGCATTATGGCGAAGTTCGGTGACTCAATCACAACTGACCATATTTCTCCAGCTGGTGCAATCGGTAAAGATACACCTGCAGGTAAATATTTAATTGAAAACGGTGTTGCAATCCGTGACTTCAACTCTTACGGTTCTCGTCGTGGTAACCACGAAGTAATGATGCGTGGTACATTTGCAAACATCCGTATCCGTAACCAAGTTGCTCCTGGTACAGAGGGTGGATTCACTACTTACTGGCCAACAGGCGAAGTAGAGTACATCTATGACGCATGTATGAAATACCAAGAGCAAGGTACTGGCTTAGTCGTACTTGCTGGTAACGACTACGGTATGGGTTCTTCTCGTGACTGGGCTGCGAAAGGTACATTCCTACTTGGCGTGAAAACTGTTATCGCACAATCTTACGAGCGTATCCACCGTTCTAACCTAGTAATGATGGGTGTTCTTCCACTTCAATTTATGCCAGGTGAATCTGCTGATACATTAGGCTTAACTGGTAAAGAAGAAATCTCTGTTAACATTACTGACAACGTAAAACCACGTGAAATCTTAACAGTAACTGCTAAATCTGAAGACGGCACAGTTAAAACTTTCCAAGCTTTAGCTCGTTTCGACTCAGAAGTAGAGGTAGACTACTACCGCCATGGTGGTATCCTACAAATGGTTCTACGCGCAAAAGCTGCTGAGTAATCATCACCATAAAAACCGATCTCTTAGGAGGTCGGTTTTTTATTTATTAAGAGAGTGTTGGATAGAAGTGACCAAAATATGTATAAATAGCACCAAATGACGGATTTAATGGATAATTATAATTTAATTTCCAATGAACCTAGCATTTTTCCAATTCTTTCGCTAAAATTAATAGGTAAGCATTAAATTTACATAAACGGGGGACGATTGATTATGACAAAGAAAAAACATAAGTTTTATACAGCGGCAACAGCTGCAATGGCGGTTACTGCTGTTGCGGTAGTACCTGTATCGGCGGCTAGTCCATTTTCAGATGTGAGTGAGGATTATGCGCATTTTAATAGTATTTCTACATTGCATGCAGCAGACATCATTAATGGTTTTCCAGATGGTACATTTAAGCCTTCAAAGGATGTGACACGTGGACAAGCAGCAAAGATGATAGCAAGTGCTTTTCATCTAACTACAACGGATACGGCTGTCGAGAATCCGAATTTCAAGGATGTCGACTCATCTAGCCCATACTATAAAGCGATTGTTACATTAGTTAATCTTGGCGTTGTACAAGGCTATGAGGATGATACATTCCGTCCAGATGACACAATTACTCGTGGTCAAATGGCAGTAATGGTAGCAGAGGCTGCAGGTTTAACAGCAGAAGGTAAAAGTCCATTCACAGATGTACAGCAAGATAGTCCATTTGCAGATGCAGTAACAGCTTTGTATGAGGCAGGCATTGCGAAGGGTGTTACTGCCACAGAATTTGGTGTAGATAAAAATGTTACTCGTGGTCAGTTAGCAACATTTATTGTGAACGCATTAGGCTTAGCTGAGGATACGCAGCCTACAACAGAAGTAAAAGAGGAAGAGCCTAAAGAGGAGCAAGTAACAGAAGAACAACCTACTACAACAAAGGATAGTGCTTTGTTAGAGGAAGTATTTACGAAAACATTAGCCAAGCAAAAAGAGCTAAAAAGCATGAAGGCTACCATGACGATCTCTCAGACAGTAGAGGCAAACGATGGTAAGGAAACCATGAAAATGGATTCTAAAGGCAACATGAAGATGGAAATTGTTACAGAGCCAATGCAATTCTTTGCTGATGGTTCAATGGCTTTAACAGATCCAACAAGTGGTGAAGCGATTAATTTGCCAATTAAAATGTATATGACGGCTAAAGATGGTATGTATATGTATGAGGCAGAACAAAAGGCCTGGGTAAAGTTCCCGAAACAATTATTTGAAGATGTACTGAGCCAAACAGGGATGCAGCCAGATGCAACTGAACAATTGGAGATGCTACAAGCATTTGCTGAAGATTTTACATTAGTAGAATCAGCAAACCGTTATGAATTAACATTAAAAGGCTCTGGCGATAAATTCACAGAGCTAGTGAAGCAGCAGCTTGGCGCAATGGATTTAGGAATGGAAGCGGATCTAGAGGCACAATTAGGCAATATTTCCTTTGATGGTCTCACATATAAATTATTGATTAATAAAGAAACATTCGATGTAGAAGAAATTGCTATGGACATGACATTAAAGATGCAAGTAGAAGGCAATTCGATCAAAACAAGACAGCAAACAACGATCAAATATCATGATTTCAATGCGGTAACGACAATTACGATTCCAAAAGATGTGCTAGACAATGCAAAGGAAATGGATTTAAGTGCATCAGAAACAGCACCAGTAAGTAAATAATACAAAAAGTAGGTTTATGCCAAGTATATTGGTATAAGCCTACTTTTTTATGCTTTAGTGGAAGCCCATTAATTCTTTTACTTTCGCTGTGTTTGGAGCAGATGTTAGAGTTTCTAGTAAGCGAAAGGCAACATCAAAGGCTGTTCCTGGATTGGAGGAGGTGATGATATGATCAGTTTGCACAATGCGCTCGTTGACAATTGCTGCACCATAGCCCTTTAGCTGTGCTAAACGTTTACTTGTTGGATGATTATAGGTTGTTGCTTGACGATGCTGAAGAATTCCACTGTGGCCTAAAATAAGAGAAGCTACACAGATTGTTGCAATCGGTTTTTTGTGTTCATCAAAGTGACGAACGACTGCCTGAAATTCCTCGCTAAACGCATCCTCATAAAAACCGGCTTCCTCAAAGCCTCCAGGAATCGCTAATGCATCAAAATCCTCTAATACAATTTCATGGAGCAATTTTTCAGGAGTGACTTTAAAATTCCAGGTGCATTGCAGCTGTTCATGCAGGCCGACCGTAACCACATCTGTTGTACCATCACCTTCCCACTTATTCCAGCCGAGCACATCAGTAAAGACGCTTGCCTCCACCGCTTCAAAGCCATTTGCTAATAGTAACAATATTTTTTTCATGTTGATTTGCCTCCTTTATTGATATTATTGTAAACAAAAGGGAGAAAAGATTACATACGTTGTATAATGGATTTTAGGTAAAAAACTTTATTTGAAAAGGTATTATGTCATAAATAATTTATTTAGAAAGGTGAAGGACCATGGATCATATTGATACACAAATATTACAGCAGTTACAGCAAAATGCCAAAATCTCTATGAAGGAATTAGCCACTACCGTTCATTTATCCTCTCCTGCCGTTATTGAAAGAATCAGAAAGCTAGAGGAGCAGGGTGTGATTGAGGGCTATCATGCAAAGGTAAATCTGAAAAAAATGGAGCGTACGATTGAAGCCATTATTTTATTTAAGTCCATTGATTGTAAAAGTCTTTCTTCATTTTGTAATGCTCATCCTGATGTTTTGGCATGTTATCGAGTGGCTGGGGAAATTAGCTATATTGTTAAATTAGCGACCTATTCAGTAGAAACATTAGAACAATTTATTGATGCGGCTATGCCCTATGGCACACCTTCTACTAATATCGTGTTATCTTCAACGGAAAAACAAGTGATTACACCATTTACTGACAATGATTTGGAGTAAATGACAAAAAAAGCAAACCTCGAAGCCGGGAGCACCGTTTATAGGGTAGAGAGGAGGAAGAATGTTGCTAATTCATGAACTGGAAAAAATAATGGAACAGCATACAGAGAGGCTTATTCGTCTTGCCTTTTACTATGTGAGAGATTTACAAAGTGCTGAAGATATCGTACAGGATGTCTTTATTAAATTCTATGATAATCAGCAAAACTATGAGGAACGTGGGGAGCTAAAGGCGTATTTATCGAAATTAGTTAGTAATCGAAGTAAAGATTATTTACGCAGCTGGACCTATCGGAAAATTCAAGTGCAACAGAAGATTTTTCCGCAGCAAACCGTTATGAGAAGAGATATGCTTGTACAGCAAGATGAACGTACTTTGATTGAAAATGCGATTCTAGCTCTCCCTTTCAAACAGCGAGAGGTCATTATACATTTTTATTTTGAAGAAATGCCTGTGGTAGATATTGCAGAGCTGTTAACGATTCCTGAAAGCACCGTCAAAACAAGGCTACGTCGTGGGCGAGAGTTATTGAAGCTACAATTACAGCATGTTGAATGGGAGGTGCTCCTGCATGAGTAAAATGGATGCTCGCGTAGTAAAGGATTTATCAGAAAGTAAAAAGCGTGTGATGACAAATGTGGTTCAGCATTTACAGCAACGCCAAGAAAAAAAATCTGCAAAACGCTGGACATACGGTGTTTTGGCTATGATTTTAAGTGTCTGCATAGGGCTGTTTATATATCAGCAATATAATGAACAACAACAGCAAGCTTCTACTATTCCACCCGTATTAGATGAGCGGATTTTAGAGCTATATTTACAACTTGATTCTTTTATGAACGGAAAGAATCGTTTATATAAGGCAAGTTTTGATAATTTTTTATATTTTGAATCGACCTTTGCTTATGCGCAATCGAAAAAACTAGTACCTACACAAGAGCAAGTAGATAAGGCACTCGAACAGTTCATGCAAGAGTGGAGCTATGAGGATGATACTCGGCCAACTTATGATAAGCTTCTGCAAATGTTGCAAGTCACAAACGAAGGGTTTATAGAGAACTATGGCAAGCCAATTGCCTATAAAATGGCTACATTTGACTTGTTATGGGAGGCAAGCCAAGCCGATTATAAGGATGTAAGTAGTCCCATTCGTACATGGCTTGTCGAGCAAGAAGCCATGAATTATTTAGAACAACATTATCATAAAGACATTGCTTCCTTACGAGAAAAATATAAAATCCCTGAAAAGGACAGCCAAATGAAGCTCATCAGAAGTGGAACCGTCTTAGCGATCAAGGAACATGAATTTTTAGTTGTCTCAGGCGTCTTGGCTAGCGAGGTTGGGCAAAAATCTGTCGATGAATTAGTGCAAAAACATAGTAATGGTACATGGTTTCCTCTAGTGGATGTCCCGCAAACACTATCAGTTGGTGATCGAGTAGAAGTTCAATATAGACAGTCGATTGGGAACGATGACGCTCAGCCATTCATTGATTATAAGGATATCGTAGAAATGAAAATAGTAAAGGAATCTCCCTAACAAGAAGCTAGACATTCTAGTGCTATTCAATAGTAAAACATTGCTGAAGAGCTTTTTGATTCAAACCATTCAACAGCCACAATATGCTGATCTCCATTAAAGTATTGCCACTTGTCTCAACGAAATTTTTTAAGATTGTCCACCGTTGACAGACAATTGGTAATTTGCTAAGATGAAGGACAATAAAAGCATACAAATTCGTTGATGAGAAAGAGTAGTGTTTCATTTTGTTCTACAGAGAGCCGACATTTGGTGGAAGTCGGTGTGCAGGTGTTACATGAAAATCCTCTCTGAGAAGATTAGCTGAATGGAGTAAGCTAATCCGGGTGTCTACCGTTAAAAAGAACACGTATGATTGTACGTTGCTGAGTGCTATTGGCCATCGTGTCAATAGAATTAGGGTGGTATTCGCGGTTAACCCCGTCCCTTTTCCTTGGGACGGGGTTTTTTGTATGCCTTTTATACAAATTTGCTTGTATAGGAGGAACTAATATGCAGAAAGAACAAAAGAAAGAAACAACGGTTGAACGAGAAACAAGGATTCGTACATTATGGGCGCAAGAAGGGACCTTTGCAAAATCCGTAAGTAATCGTGCTGAACAGCAGCCCTTTGTATTTTATGAGGGACCCCCAACAGCGAATGGTTTACCACATGTTGGCCATGCATTTGGTAGAACCATAAAAGATGTGGTGGCACGTTATAAAACAATGCAAGGCTATTTAGTTGAACGCAAAGCAGGTTGGGATACACATGGGTTGCCTGTTGAATTAGGGGTAGAAAAGGCATTAGGAATCTCAGGAAAGCAGGAGATTGAGAACTATGGGGTGGAGCAATTTATTCAAGCATGTAAGAAGAGCGTTTTTACCTATGAGCAAAAATGGCGTACTTTTACAGAGCAGCTTGGCTACTGGCTTGACATGGATGATCCTTACCTAACATTAAGTAATGACTATATTGAATCTGTGTGGCATATTTTAAGCCATGTTCACAAGGAAAAACTGTTATACAAAGGACATCGCGTTTCACCTTATTGCCCTAGCTGTCAAACTTCCTTAAGCTCTCATGAGGTGGCACAGGGCTATAAGGATGTTAAGGATTTATCCGTTACTGCAATGTTTAAGCTAGAGGATCGAGACGAATATATCTTAGGCTGGACAACGACGCCTTGGACATTACCAGCCAATGTAGCCTTGGCTATGAATCCTGCTCTTCAATATGTCCGTGTAAGGCATGCAAACAGCATCTATATACTAGCCAAATCGTTGGTATCAAAGGTTTTTTCAGAGCCTGTAGAAATATTAAGTGAGCATGACGGACAGGAGTTTGCAGGTGTTTCCTATCTATCACCATTTTCCTATGTAACCGTCGATAAAGGGCATATCATTGTCATGGCAGATTATGTGACAGAGCATAGTGGAACAGGAATTGTACACATAGCACCTGCTTATGGAGAGGAAGATTATAAAACGGTGCAGCAACATGGCTTGTCCTTTGTCAATGTAGTTGATCTTAAAGGCTGTTATACAGAAGCGGTACCTGAGCTTGTTGGACGATTTGTGAAAGATTGTGATGTCGATATCATTAAAATGCTTGCAGCAAAAGAGCTTTTATTTGCTAAAGAAAAATATGAGCATAGCTATCCGCATTGCTGGCGCTGTGATTCACCATTATTGTACTATGCAACAGATAGCTGGTTTATCAAAATGTCGGCATTAAAAGAGCAGCTTTTACAAAATAATCAGCAGGTGACATGGTACCCTAGCCATATTAAGGATGGACGATTTGGCAACTTCCTAGAAAACTTAGTGGATTGGAATATTAGTCGTAATCGTTATTGGGGGACACCACTCAATGTGTGGATCTGTCAGGATTGCAATCATGAGGAGGCACCTAACAGTGTTGCTGCGCTACAACAATTAGCCAAAGGAGCTGTCAATGAACAATTAGAGCTCCATAAGCCATTTATAGATGCTATTGTCTGTACCTGTCCTGTCTGCCAGGGCGACATGAAACGTACGCCTGAAGTTATCGATGTTTGGTTTGACAGTGGCTCGATGCCATTTGCCCAACAGCATTATCCTTTTGAAGACGTAGCGAACTTTCAGCATCAGTTTCCAGCAGATGTGGTCATTGAGGGCATCGACCAAACGCGAGGATTTTTCTATAGCTTATTAGCAGTATCGACCTTGTTTACAGGAAAACCACCTTATAAAAATGTGCTATCGTTAGGGCATGTACTCGATGAGCATGGACAGAAGATGTCCAAAAGTAAAGGCAATGCATTAGAGCCTGTTGAGTTAATACAGGAGTATGGAGCAGATGCTCTACGTTGGGCATTTTTAGTTGATAGCTCACCATGGAATCCAAAGCGTTTTTCGAAGAAAATTGTCTTAGATGCGAAATCTAAACTGGTGGATACACTCGACAATACGTTTAAATTTTATGACATGTATGCCCAGATTGATGACTTTACGTATGATGCTACAAATACAGGTACACGTTCACAGCTAGATCATTGGATATTGTCTCGCTTACATCACACTATCTTGCTTGTCACAACCTTCATGGATGATTATCAATTTACACAGGCTACACGGGAAATTGGTCAATTGGTGGAAGAGTTAAGCAACTGGTATATACGTCGTTCACGTGCTAGATTTTGGGCAAATGGAATGACAGCAGATAAACGAGGTGCATTTAGCACACTTTACGAGGCACTGACATCCATTTGTCAATTAATAGCACCGTTTACACCATTTATAGCAGAGGATATCTACCGTCAACTATCTGGAAAAAGTGTTCATCTTGAGGAATATCCACTATTCGACGATCAACTAGTGGATGTGAAGCTTGAACAAGAAATGGCAACGGTCTTAACAGTTGTGGAACTTGGACGTAGCATTCGCAATAGTCAGGGAATAAAGGTCAAGCAGCCTTTAAGTGAACTCATTGTTGCCCTAAAAGGTGAACTGTCGGATTACCAAGCCTATAACGAACTCATTCAGGATGAGTTAAACATCAAAGCTTGTAGTTGGACACATGATTTTTCAGCCTATGAAAGCGTGCATTATAAATTAAATTTTAAAACAGCGGGAGCGGCATTTGGTCCAAAGGTTCATCAAGTAAAAGAGTATGTGTTGGCATTAACAGAGGAAGAGAAACAAAGGTTACAACATTATGAAACTGTGGATCTCATGATGGACGGTCAACAGCTAACATTATTAAGAGAACATGTAATAGCTGAATCGATCGTCAAGGACCATTATATTTTAGCGGAGGATAGCACTTGCCGTGTCTTGATGAATGTTCAACTTACAGAGAGCTTACTACAAGAAGGGCAAATACGAGAATTAATTCGTACAATACAAGATGCACGAAAAAAATGGCAGCTACCAGTGGCGCAATATGTATCGATTGCCTTTAATGGTAGTGCAGGGGTACTTTTCATGATTCAGCAGCACGAAGCTTTATTACAAGAAAATGTATTAGTCAAAGCTATTCATTATGGTGAGCAATGGTCTCATGCAAAATCCATTGAGACGGCATTGTTTAATGAAAAGCTCACTTTATTTGTTTCTCTATAAAAGAAAAGCTCAGGGTTACCTCCTGAGCTTTTTCTATGTACGTTAAAATAAGCCACTTGCCAGATAACATGCTGTTGCCCAAATAAAGACGGCGGAGCATTTATTAAATAGTCGCATCAATTTTCCAGAGCCGTCTAGTTTTTTGAACGAGACGCCAGTCAATGTGAGACCGAAAAACCATAGCCAAGAAATGAACACACAAGCAACAGTGAACATTATTTGCTCGGTTCCACTATATTTTAATGCGCTTGTACCAATAACACCGATTGTATCTAAAATAGCATGTGGATTTAGAAGTGACACAGAGAGTGCGAAGAGAATTTGTTTTTTTATAGGCAATGCTTCGCTATTTTCAGTGTTTGCTGGATTTGAACGCCAAATGCTATAGCCCATGTAAAGTAAAAAGATGATACCAATAGTCATTAAAGTGATACGCAACCATTCAAACTGTAGAACAATTAATGACAGACCGAATACCGCAAGTAGAATAAGCAGTGTATCACAGATCGCAGCAGTCACACCTGCTGGCAAAGCGCGTAATAAACTTGGTTGTGTAGCACCTTGTGAAAAAACAAAAACATTTTGTACACCTAATGGCAAAATGAGTCCAAATGCTAAAATGATCCCATGAAGAAAAGCTTCCAATGACCATTCCTCCTTTCTTTACTTATTTTAGATATGGTATAACTAAAAGAAAACGACCAATTGGATGGTTTTTTATCCACCCAATTTCATTGCATGGAAGGAGAAGGAACATGAGCTGGCAGCCGAATAGACGAAGTGATAATACATTACAGCAGCAGATTGTACAGTGGATAACAGCCAATGTGGAGCGAGGAGACTGGGCAGCAGGGACAAAACTACCTACCCAAAGACAGCTGGCCATGCAGTTCGATGTGAATCGTAGCACAGTTCAGCAGGCTTTGGAGGAATTAAAAGCAATGGGCATTCTTGAAGCAAAGGTAGGCTCTGGTGTTTATGTTACGCACAATTCCTGGCATGCATTAATCCAACAAACACAGCCGAACTGGCAAACTTATATCGAAACAAGCATCCACAAGCCAAACTACCACACCATCCAATTAATTAACGAATACGAACAGCGCGAGGATGTAATTCGTTTAGGAACGGGAGAGCTAGCACCCAGTTTGTTGCCTACCGAGGAAATAGAAGCTTCACTGCGAGAGCTATCCTTCCAACCCAAAGCATTAGGCTACTCTTCTCCACAAGGTAATGATCAGCTTCGTAAAGCTATTTGTAAATATGTTCAAAAAAGAGGCATTCCCGCTGAGCCTCAAAACGTCTGTATTGTTTCAGGTGCACTTCAGGCACTACAATTGATTGCTGTTGGCTTATTAGAGCAAGGGTCTATTGTGTTTCAGGAGCCAACCTCCTATTTAAATTCTGTTCACCCTTTTCAGTCAGTTGGCATGCAAATGATTAGCATTGAACGTGATGTACAGCTTGCTCAAACATTAGCGCAAAGGAAACGAAAGAAACAAGCCGTGTTTTATGCCATTCCTACTTTACATAATCCAACAGGTCATGTATGGACAACACAAGAAAAAGAACAGCTGTATGAAGCTTGTCAGGCATCACGGATTCCGATTGTAGAAGATGATGTTTATCATGAATTGCTTTTTGAAGAGGCATCACCGCCGCTTAAGGCCATGGATAATAGCGGGCAAGTTCTTTATATTGGCAGCGTCTCTAAAACCTTAAGCCCAGGGCTACGCATTGGCTGGCTCATCGGTCCAACCACTGTGATTGAGCGATTAGCCGATATAAAAATGCAAACAGACTATGGCTCAAGTGCCATTTCTCAGGAAATTGTCTTACATTGGCTGCAATCAGGAAAATATGAAAAGCATCTCGCAGGATTACGTCAACAATTACAGGAGCGAGCCGATTTTACGGAACAGCTTTTAAAGGAGAAGTTTACAGATGTGGCGAATTGGAGCAAACCAAGGGGAGGCTTTTATATTTGGCTCAAGTTTCATGAGCCGCTTGTAGATAAAGACTTCTTTATGAAGCTGTTGCAGCGGCAAGTATTAATCAATCCCGGCTATATCTATGATCCACAAGATCATCATCATATTCGTCTATCCTACGCCTATGCAACCTATGAAGAATTACAGGAAGGCTTACAAATCCTACATGAATGTGCGGTGGAGGCTATTGGACGAAAGAGTAAATAAGGGCTTGTCCTGAAGTTAGGGAAACGAGAGAAGGTTGCTCTACATAGGTTGAGAAGTGATCAAAGAAGTGAGAAACCCGCTCTAAAGTGGTTGAGAAACGATTAAACAAGTAAGGAATCCACTCCAAAGTAGATGAGAAGTGATCAAACAACTGAAGAACCCGCTCGAAAATTAGCGAAAAGTGATCAATATAGCAAGCTCCTCTCTCAATAAAGTATCTATGCTTAGTAGCCAACCCACTGCCAGAAAAGAAAGTGAATAATCCAAGCTGTGTATCCATACATTTTAGAAGAATAGAAGTATTTTATTTTGATTACAAACATAAAGAGGTGAACGATTGGAAAATTTGCCACCGGGTTATTTTCAGGTGCCTCAGCCTATTCGAGGTGATGGGGCTGGAGGGGTGGATAAGGGGCCACGGGATATTATGAGGGACTTAGAAAATCCTGATATGCTAGTGCCACCAACGACTGATGCGGGTTTGATTCCTAATTTACGATTCTCGTTTTCAGACACGCATATGACCTTAAATCAAGGTGGGTGGTCACGGGAAATTACGGTTCGTGAATTACCGATTGCTACGACTTTGGCGGGTGTGAATATGAGTTTGACACCAGGGGGCGTACGTGAGCTGCACTGGCATCAACAGGCAGAGTGGTCTTATATGCTGCTTGGCCATGCTCGCATTACAGCTGTCGATCAGAATGGTTGTAACTTTATAGCGGATGTGGGACCCGGTGATTTATGGTATTTTCCACCTGGCATTCCTCATTCCATTCAAGGACTTGAGGATGGCTGTGAATTCTTATTAGTATTTGATGATGGGCATTTCTCCGATCTGAACACACTGTCAATTTCAGATTGGTTTGCTCATACGCCAAAAGAAGTGTTATCAGCGAATTTTGGGGTTCCCATTCATGCTTTCGATCACATCCCGAGTGAACAGGTATATATTTATCAGGATCGGGTTCCGGGGCCAATTGATTCTCAGAAAGTGCAATCTCCATATGGTGAGGTTCCGCAAACCTTTAAACATCGTTTGTTGGCACAGCCTCCATTAAAAACACCTGGAGGCAGTGTGCGCATTGTCGATTCGACTAATTTTCCAATTTCTAAAAATATCGCGGCTGCACTGGTGGAAATTGAGCCAGGGGCGATGCGGGAGTTGCATTGGCATCCTAACAACGATGAATGGCAATATTATCTGCAAGGAAAAGGCCGTATGACAGTTTTCACAGGGAATGGAACGGCTCGAACATTTGATTATCGGGCGGGAGATGTTGGCTATGTGCCATTTGCGACGGGGCATTATATTGAAAATACTGGAACAGAGCCATTATGGTTTTTAGAAATGTTTAAAAGTGATCGATTCCAGGATGTGTCCTTAAATCAATGGATGGCGTTAACGCCGACAGAATTGGTGCAAAGTAATTTACAGGTCGGTCCTGAGCTGCTTGAGGCTCTCAGAAAAGAAAAATGGCCGGTTGTAAAATATCCTGGTTTTTCCTATTATCCGAAATAAAGAAAGCAGGTGAGGAAGTTCTCACCTGCTTTTAGTTTAATATTGATATTTTTTGCGTGTCATTAGCAAAATAGTGATGGCTGGTATTGTACAAATGAGCATGGCTGCGAAGGACAGACCTGGTGATATTTCGTATAAATAGCCACCTAAAAATGTAAGGATGGCGGTACTTAAGCCCATAGCTAATGCAGAGTATAAACCTTGTGCATTGGGGATTTGTTCCTTTGGTAGCGCTTTTGTTAAGTAGCGAATAAAGGCAAAATGGGCTAATGCAAAGGATAATGCGTGCAAGGTTTGCGAAGCGATAAATACCCAGACATTTGGGAACAAAAAGATAAGTAACCAACGTAGGGAAGAGCCGCTCGCTGCTAAGAGTAATAAGGATGATGAGCGCCATTTCGTCAATAACGTATCAGCCTTCATAAAGTAAAGAATTTCGCAAATAACAGCGATATTAATAATCATACCCATATAGAATGGATCAACCTGTAAATCTTCTAAATAAATATAACCGTAGCTATAATAGGAGGCATGTGCACCCTGTAGCAAGATCACGATGAATAAAACAATCGGGAAGCCTTTGATAGTCCATAGTGTTTTCATCGACAATGATTTTGCACGCTGTTCTTTTGTTGGTACTACGAGTAATTCCTTTGGTGTTGCTAATTGTTGCATAAGTAACATGCCCACCAACCCTATAATCATGCTCCAGAAGATGATGTTCTTTCCAAAAACGCCTGTCAGCATACTAATAATTAAAACAGCGATGACAAAGCCAAATGAACCATAGGAACGGCTTTTACCATAATGAATATTGCCATACTGCACAAGCGTAGCGGCACTGCTTTCCACAGCAGGTAATAGCGCTGGGTAAAAAACACTAAATAAAATGGTCACGATTAATAATGCTGTAAAGCCTGTGCTTGGAATATAGAGCAAGGCAGTTAGCAACGAACCTATTGCTAAAATTGTAATGAGTCGTTTATTGTGTACGTATTTTGCAAGTGTTGGGAAGAAGAAGAGATTGGATGTGGCACGAGCTAGGAGCCCACAGCCCATCACTACACTTGCCTGCGAGACGGTTAGATGTTTCGCATCCACCAGCCAACCTGTCCAGTAGGGTAAGAAAATGCCCCAAGTGATAAAAAATGTAAAGAAATTCTGAGAAAGCCATCGTTGATTGTTCATATAATTTCCGTACCTCCATTAACTATGTTGAATAATAGCATGTTCATCGCTACAATAATGTGAGATATCTCATATTTTTTATAGGAGAGAGTAAAAAATGCATATTTTAACAGCTGAAGCCCGTACCCATTATCTTGAAAAATATCCGATTGATGATTTTTTCTCATTTGATATCAATCCCTATTTAGAAGTCCGCCAGTTTGACAAGGGGGAGTGGATCTTCCAGGAAGGCTCCTTTCCAGACACCGTATATTACATGATAGAAGGAAAGGCGAAGCTCTATATGACACATAAAAATGGGAAGGTTTCACTTATTGAATACCTAGAGGCTCCTCTTTTTATGGGGGAAATTGAATTGTTAAATGAGGCTAGGTATACAAAGGGGATACAAACCGTCACCAAAACAATTTGCTATTCGATTACACAGTCATGTAAGGAGAAGTTACTTGCGGATGCTTTGTTTTTACGTAGACTTTGTGTATTTTTAGGGGAAAAAGCGACAAAAATGACATCTAAATATACACAAAATCAGGCCTATCCGCTGGAAAATCGCTTAGCAGCCTTTATCCAATTATCAGCCGACCAAGGTGTCTACAAGGAAAAACATACGGAAATCTGCGAATATTTAGGGGTCTCTTATCGCCATTTACTATATGTCTTGGCACAGTTTTGTGAAGAGAGGATATTGGAAAAGCGTAAGACAGGCTACCAAATTATTGATAAAAATCGTCTCGCACAACTGGCACAGGAAGTACTATGAAAACAACCATTCCATAAAGGTTGTCTATTAGTGCAGATCAGCTGAGGGAATTAATTCAATTTTATAAGTTATAAATTAAAAAGGATTTGACTTCTTTAAATGAAGTCAAATCCATTTTTGTTGTATTCACTTTTTTTAATTAACCAGCGAGCGATATCCTTACCACTATGGTAAAAGTCCACTTCATTTACCTTGTTTTTTTGGATGGAGAGGTCAGGGATGTTTTCTAAAACGTCAAAAGGTAAAACACCGATACATAAATGATTATTTGTTGGAAAATCTCCTTGTTGCTTACTGCCACTTTGTATCGATTCACTATGCTTGTTCATTGAGTTTTGTGTCATATGGAATGCAAGTAGTTCTCCTTGTGCCAATGCTGTGCTTGATGAGTAACCAGTACTTTTCATTCAACATGCCCCCTTTTGTCGTTACAGTTATTGTACAAGACTAAGTGGGAAAATAGCCGTTATTTACAAGGCTTTTACAATAACTTTAAGGTTCATGGAAAATTTAGTGATTTGTAACCGTATTCATACCATTATGGGATAAAAACCATAGAAAACTGATATAAATTCTTTTTAAAAAACTCATACTCAAACTATTGTGAATTTTTCTAACACGAAGTATTATTGTAATTAGATTTAACGTGAAAGTTTTCACAAAGTCGCGAAATCGTTAGGAGGAATTTTTAATGAGTGCAATTCGAGTAGGTATTGTAGGATATGGAAATTTAGGACGTGGTGTGGAGTATGCCATTTCACAAAATCCAGATATGGAATTAGTAGCAGTGTTCACACGACGTGATCCTTCAACAGTAAACGTAGCAAGCAATGCAAGCGTATATTTAGTAGATGACGCTGAAAAATTCCAAAACGACATTGATGTTATGATTTTATGTGGTGGTTCTGCAACAGATTTACCAGAGCAAGGTCCACATTTTGCACAATGGTTTAATACAATTGATAGCTTCGATACACATGCGAAAATTCCTGAATTTTTCGATGCTGTAGATGCAGCGGCACAAAAATCTGGTAAAGTATCTGTTATCTCAGTTGGTTGGGATCCAGGTCTATTCTCTTTAAATCGTCTACTTGGAGAATCAGTATTACCAGTTGGTACAACATATACATTCTGGGGCGATGGCCTAAGTCAAGGACATTCAGATGCTGTTCGTCGTATTGAAGGCGTAAAAAATGCTGTTCAATACACATTACCGATTAAAGAAGCGGTAGAACGAGTTCGTAACGGTGAAAACCCTGAACTAACAACACGTGAAAAACATGCACGTGAATGTTGGGTTGTATTAGAAGAAGGTGCAGATGCAACAAAGGTTGAACAAGAAATTGTCACAATGCCTAACTATTTCGATGAATATGACACAACAGTGAACTTCATTTCTGAAGATGAATTTAAAGCAAATCATACTGGTATGCCACATGGTGGTTTTGTCATTCGCAGTGGTGACAGTGGTGCAAACGATAAACAAATTCTCGAATTCTCATTAAAACTGGACAGTAATCCAAACTTTACATCTAGCGTATTAGTGGCTTATGCACGTGCAGCACACCGTTTAAGTCAAGAGGGTGATAAAGGTGCGAAAACAGTATTTGATATCCCATTCAGCCTACTTTCGCCAAAATCAGCTGCTGAATTACGTAAAGAATTACTATAAACGTAGCTAATGATCCCGATTATCATTGAGTTGATAATCGGGAATTTTTTTAAGCCTAATTTTTTGCTAAAGTAGGTTGCCAATGAAACGATTCATCTACATGTCTAATGCCAAATTCTAAGACTGCTTGATCAATAAAAATGGAGGCGTATTGTGTGGGAAAATGAAGTAATGCTTCCTTTATAGCAAGAATAGCCTTTCTAGTTGCCACTGTTAAATTTTCTTTCATAAATGGTACTAAGTCTTTTGGAATTGCAATAACCATATATCCATACTTCACTCAAATTCCTTTGCTCGGTAAAGCAGTTCCATTATAATCGGAACTCGTATAATCTCTATATTTAAAGGCGGTTCATTTAGCCACTTTCCTTCTAAATTTTAGTAATATAACAGGATACTAAAATTGGGAAGAAAATACCAACTGAATTCTACTTCCATCCCTCAAACAAAAAATGGGGATAAAATCTATAAAAATACATAAAAAATATGGTAAACTGTCAATAATTTAATAATCTGAATTTTTGTAGAAATTTTTGTAACCTTACAAAATATGGAGGTTATGTTTATATGACAGCAGATATTATTATTCAATCAAAATGTATGGCCCCCAATCCATCGACGCATTGTATTAATAGAGCAACACTAATGCGAACGCTAAAGAAAAGTCATCATCATACTTGTACTTTCTTGCATAGTGGTGCAGGGTACGGTAAAACAACCATTCTAACTCAATTTCTTGCAACCGAATCAAGTACGTTTTCTTGGTATAGTATTTCTGATGAAGATGATAATTTATTACCCTTTTTGAGGCACCTCTTTTTTAGTATACAGCGCGTCGTACCGAAGTTTGGTCATACATTTGATGGGTGGAACCAATTATCGCGCTTTCCAAAAATGGATGAGCTCAATCGATGGTATAAGCTTTTTGTCAATTGCCTCTGCGATATAGACGAGCCTCTTCTCATCGTGATTGACGACTTTCACCTAGTAGATCATGTTTTTCCTATTAATTATTTCATGGAAAAAATCATTGAATTTGCTCCACCCAGCATTCATTTTATTTTGGCTTCGAGAACACTACCCAATTGGGATATTATGAGGAAATTAAAGCTACAAAAAAGATGGCTCGTTATAAAAGAGGACGAACTGGCATTTTCAACTGAGGAGATTGCGGTGTTTTTTGAAGAATATGTAGATGTACATTTATCCGAGTCTGAAATGAAAAAAGTATTAGAGATCACTGAAGGCTGGGCCATTAGCATTTCCTTATTGGCAGAGCAATGGCATCATGCTTCGCTAGATCATTGGCTGACGATTCCCACAAATGAGCTATTCACATATTTATCAGAGGAAGTTTATAGTAGGATGACTGCTACTGAGCAGGAGACGATCTTAAAATTAGCGATTTTTCCTACCTTTTCTGCGGAGCTATTGAAAGCGTTTTATGGCGCTGAGATTGCGCAAATGCTGAATGTATTAACTCAGCGTCATTTATTTATCCAACCTGTGACAACAGATGGCTTCTATCGTTTTCATGCATTGTTTAGTCGATTTTTAGAAATGAAATGGCGACAGTATCCAACACAACATGCGGACCTTCATAAACAAGCAGCATTGTATTATGTAGAACTTCAAAATATTCAAGCTGTCCTGTATCATGCCTTTAAAACGAATGATCATCATTTTTGCGGAGAGCTCCTACAGCTTCATGCAGAATCAATCGTACGGGCTGGTCAATTTGAATGGTTGCTCGAAAAAATCAATCGATTTAGTGCACAGGAAAAAGATAAATTTTATAAATTAAATTATTTTGAGGGTGAATGTCATCGCTACCGAGCTTATTATGAGAAAGCGAAACAATCCTATGAAAAATGTGCAATCCCCGCACAGCAGCGGGATCACCTATTTATGACAAAGTCACAAGCTGGGATAGCCCATATTTACTTAGACACCATTCAACCTGCTTTAGCAGAGCCATATCTCGAGAAAGCATTAGAGCTAGCGAAACATACACCATTGCGCAAAGAGGAATTACTAGAACTTCAACGGCAATACGCTGAAAATTTAGTGAATCTAGGGAAGGCCAAGGGTGCACAGCTCTTTATGGAGGACGTCGCATTGCCAGAGGATGTCATACAGCGAGCAAATGTTGATGTACGTGTTTTACTACGAACAGGACAACTACGGGAGGCCAAGGAGTTATTAGCACAGCGACTTGAATTACCGCCTCAGCTTGTTTCAACCCATCGAGAAAGTGAACTGCTAGCAGCTTTCGTTTATGCACTGTTAGGTCAAGGCAAAGAAGCCTGGTATGCTGCCCAGCATGGTATTCGAAGAGGATTAAAAGAGAAGTCTATTTTCATAGAGGCGGTTGGCTATATCAGAAAGGCTCATGCTCTGCTGTTAATGGATTTCCCAGATCATTATGGGGCATGTCAAGCCTATGAAAAAGCGTTGACCCTCATGAATGCCATTAATATTTCTCGTGTGAAGGCGGAGCCATATATGGGGTTAGCCATTGTCAAACATTTGTTAGGAGATATGGTAGCGGCTAAGAAATACTTAGCACTGGGCTTACAGGAAACGGAGCAAGTTCAAGATGCTTGGATGACAGCGCTTATTCTTTTAGCAGAAGTAAAAATAATACTTTCTGAGCAAGAAATAGGGCGAGCGAAGCAATTATTAAAGAAGACACAGCAACTATTTCAGGAGTGCGGTGATCGCAATGGCTTGATGCATGTCTTATTTTATCAATCAATGATTGCCCTGAAAGAGTGTAATAAGAAGCCGTTTCAACAGTATTTTCAACAGTTTGCACAACTATGTGTCTCAAATGGCTATGAATACTTCTTACAAAGGCCAACGATACTTGGTCCGAGCAATCGAATGGTTTTTTACGAGCTATTGCAATTTAGTCAAAAATGCCAGATGGAGCATCCAGCTATATTAGCATTGCAAAATCATTTTCAGGTCGAGGATAGTATTAGTTATCCGCATGATGAAATACAGATGAATCTTTTCGGGAGTTTAAATTTAATTCGTACACAACGAAAGCTAGAAGACAAAGAATGGCAACGTGATAAATCAAAGGAATTATTCGTATATCTCTATTGCCATCGCCATCGCTTTACACCAAAGGAAGAAATAGCACAGGCATTATGGCCAGATCGTAGTGTCGAGTCCTTGGATCGTGATTTTAAGGTGGTGTTAAATACGTTACTTAAAGTGTTGGAGCCGCAACGACATGCAAGACAAGAGAGCTTTTTCATTCAGCGGAAAAATAATATGTATCAGTTACAAAATATTGCTTTTCTCCAAATTGATGTTGAACGTTTTCACTATTATTACAGCTTAGGAATCGACGAATTTGATCCACAGCTGTCCAATGAGTGGCTCTTATTAGCGGAAGCGAGCTATACGGATGCGCTCTATGCGGAAAAAAAGCAAATCGACTGGCTAACGCAGGACCGTGAAAAGCAACAATTTTTATATATCGAAGTCTTAGAACGACTAGCACAAAATGCAACAAGACAACAGCAATATAAAAAAGCCATTTTTTTCGCAGAAAAGATGCTACGCGAGGATGCACTCTGGGAAGAAGCGTATCGCCTGCTCATGTACAGCCACTACCAGCTCCATAATCGTTCTCTTGCCTTAAAATGGTATGAAAAATGTGTCCAGCAATTACAACAGGAGCTAAACACAACCCCGATGGAATCCACCATGACGGTCTATGACTTGATAATGGGGTAATTGGTGTTGTTATTAAGGCTAGGTGAAGTGATTTTGTATTGGATGGGCTTGCTCAAGTGTTTGGAAGTGCTCCATTGATTGTGGGAATGCTCATTCATATGTGGAAACCCGCTCCAACAGAGAGTAGAGCCGCTCCTAAGTAATGTGAAAACACTCCAACAGAGGCGGTGCCCCCTCCTAGTCAAAGCGCTCATTCTATGAGGAACTCACTTATAAACTATGTCAATCCGCTCCAACAGTGGGGTAGACAATACTATAAAAATGTAACCTATATGGAGGAACAACAATGCCATTTTGTCAGACAAATAAAGCGAAAATTTACTACGAAATAATTGGAACAGGGATACCTATCATCATGCTACATGGTTTTTCTCCTGATCATCGTTTGATGAAGGGCTGTATGGAGCCTGTTTTTAAAGAACGTGAAGGGTGGAAACGTATTTATCTGGATCTTCCGGGAATGGGAAAAACAACAGACTATTCATCAATTCAAAACTCGGATGAAATGCTAGAAGCGATTATCGAATTGATACACACAATCATTCCACAAGAATCGTACTTGTTGGTTGGTGAATCTTATGGTGGCTATTTAGCGCGCGGTATTATGAGGAAATCAGTGGATCAACTTTTAGGTACTGCCTTTATTTGCCCTCTCATCATTCCTGAAAAAGAACAACGTACGGTGCCACCGCATTGTATTGTACAAGCAGATACGGCTTTTTTATCAACATTAAGTCAGCAGGAGCAAGATGATTTTATGGCTAATCAAGTTGTCTTAGATGCCTATAATTGGGAGCGTTATTCAACAGAGGTGTTGGCAGGGTGTAATCTAGCAGATCTGGCATTTTTAGAAAAAATTCAGCAAAGCTACGGATTTTCCTTTGCCGTTGACGAAAAGTCCTTTGATAAGCCAAGTCTCTTTTTGCTTGGTAAACAAGATTCTGTGGTTGGCTATAAGGACGCGTTTTCACTTCTAGAGAAGTTTCCCAGAGCAAGCTTTGCAATCTTAGATAGTGCTGGTCACAATTTGCAGATCGAACAACCTGAATTGTTTACCGAGCTGATGAGTGAATGGTTGAATCGTGTAGAGGGAGCGATGGATTAAAGTGATACTTGCAAATGATAAATTATTTTTAAGAGAATTCAGGCAGCAAGACTGGGTTGATGTGCATAAATATGCCTCTCAGGAGGTTGTTTGTAGGTATCAAACATGGGGACCGAATTCAGAAGAGGATACAAAAGAATTCATTCAGGATGCTCTCGATGAAGCAACACAAACACCAAGGGAACGATATGTTTTTGCTATTATTCATCAAGAAACATTAATAGGTGCGGTAGAAATCATGATTAGGGATTTTGTAAATGAAGTCGGGGAAATTGGCTATATCGTGAACCCTGATTATTGGGGTAAGGGAATAGCAACGCAGAGTGCTAAATTGATGATGACTTTCGGCTTTGAAACATTAAAGCTCCATCGTATTTATGCAACATGCGACCCTCAAAATATTGGATCATCCAAAGTATTAGAGAAAATAGGAATGTCAAAGGAAGGAATATTACGTGAAAACATGCTAATGCAAGACGGCGTTTGGCGAGATTCATTATTGTATAGTATGTTGAAACAAGAATGGTTATCATGAAGCGTACGATTAAAAGTCATCTTTATTTAGGGGTATAAAGCTATGCAGAAGGAAAAGAGCAATAAGAATCCGATGTATCACTGCAATTAAATGCAGTAGGGAATGAGAAAAAAATTATAAGAAAAATAGATGTGGACTCTAAAAAGCAAGAATGTTGATTTCTAAACATTCTTGCTTTTTGTTTTAAGAAATGTTGTTTAGTTGCCATTCTGCTTCGCTCCATTTTGGGACAGAGCTAGGTGGCTCATATTTGAGTCATCTAGCTTGTAACTAATTTGTAACTGGACTTTTATATAGTGTTGTCATAGCAAGAAAGCGCTTTCTAGGGAGCTTATTTTGAAGGGGGATATGGGATGAGGAAGCAGTGGTATTGGTTTCTTTTAGTGATGTTGGCTGTGGTGTTGGTGGCTTGTAATGGGGATACGAAAGACGGCGCAACGGAAGCGGATTCTTCTGATGGGGAGACGAAGGCGGTTACTGCGGAAGGCGGCACAATTAAGATTGGTGTGCTTGCATCGTTAACTGGGGCGCTTGAGTCATATGGGAAGCAGACGCAGCGAGGATTTGATTTAGGAATTGAGTATGCAACAGGCGGCACGATGGAGGTCAATGGTAAGAAAATAGAAATTGTATATGAGGATACCGAAACAAAGCCCGAGGTGGCTGTACAAAAAGCGACAAAACTTTTAGAAGATGATCAGGTTGATTTTTTAGTCGGCTCTTCAAGCTCGGGTGATACGCTTGCTGTTCTACCACTTGCCGAGGAGTATGAAAAAATTATGGTGGTAGAGCCTGCAGTGGCTGACAGTATTACAGGTTCAGAGTTCAATGAGTATATTTTCCGAACAGGTCGTAATTCATCACAGGATGCCTATGCGGCAGCAGCGGCTATTGCAGGCAAAGGTGTGAAAATTGCTACATTTGCGCCAGATTATTCGTTTGGCTGGGATGGTGTGAATGCCTTTAAAACGGCAGCGGAGAAATTAGGGGCTGAAATTGTACTAGAGGAGTATGCAGATCCTGCCGCAACAGATTTTACTTCCAATTTGCAAAAAGTGATTGATGCGAAGCCAGACTATTTGTTTGTGGTTTGGGCAGGAGCAAATTCACCATGGAATCAAATTGCAGATCTTAAAATTCAAGAAAAGGGCATTAAAATTTCGACGGGTGCGCCGGATATTATTGCGCTTCAATTTATGAATCCATTGGTTGGGATGGAAGGCTTCTCAGTGTATTATCATACACTTCCTCAAAATGATGTCAATCAATGGTTAGTAGATGAACATCAAAAACGTTTCAATGAAGTGCCCGACTTATTTACTCCTGGCGGCATGTCTGCTGCGATTGCTATTGTGGAGGCATTGAAACAATCGGATGGGGATGCAGACGCCAACAAGTTAATCGACGTTATGGAAGGTATGTCCTTTGAAACACCAAAAGGGACAATGACATTCCGTGAAGAGGATCACCAGGCTCTACAATCCATGTATTCGATTCGCTTAGAGCAACAAGATGGTGTGGATTATCCAGTACCAGTACTTATTCGGGAGCTTAGTCCTGAAGAGACAGCACCTCCCGTTATGAATTAAAGAATTGAGAGGCAGCATAGCTGTCTCTCTACATAAATGTGAGAAGGAAGGGAGTAGAGAATGGAGCCTATATTATATACAGATAATTTAACAATTCGTTTTGGGGGACATACGGCTGTAGATGGCGTTAATTTTCAAATGCCTGAGAAGCATTTAAAGTCCATTATTGGGCCGAATGGTGCTGGGAAAACAACCTTCTTTAATTTGATTAGTGGTGAGCTAAAGCCAACTGCGGGTGATGTTTATTTTAAAGGGCAATCACTTGCACAAAAGTCGGCCATTGAAAGAACTCGAATGGGATTGGGACGATCTTTTCAGATTACCAATGTTTTTCCAAACTTAACGGTTCTCGAAAATGTTCGTTTAGCCGTTCAATCCAAGGAGAGAATTCGTTATCAGCTATTCCGCCATTACAAAAGCTATCAGGCGATTACGGACAAAGCGGAGGAGTTATTGGCACTTGTGTTACTCGACAATAAACGAGATGCCCTGACAACAATGCTATCCCATGGAGAGAAAAGAAAGCTTGAGATTGCCATGCTACTCGCGTTAGATACAGAAATTCTACTGCTCGATGAACCCACTGCAGGGATGTCATTAGAGGAAGTACCTACGATTTTAGAAATTATTCGAAGCATAAAACAGCAGGGGGATAAAACCATTTTGCTCATTGAACACAAAATGGATATGATTTTGGATTTATCGGATTCTATTATGGTGTTGTTCAATGGTCAGCTATTAGCAGATGGCTCACCAGAGGAAATTATGAATAATGATACTGTGCAACATGCATATTTAGGAGGGCTGTACGATGACCACCTTACTGACATTAAATGAGGTACACACGCATATTGGTCAATATCATATTTTGCAGGGCGTTAATTTTGAAGCGAAGGAGGGGCAGGTTACGGTACTGCTCGGACGCAATGGCGCAGGGAAAACGACCACCCTGAAAACAATAATGGGTTTAACGCCTGCAACAAAGGGTGACATTGCCTTTCGCTCCCAATCGATTAAAAAAAGTCCTACCTATAAGGTGGCGAAATTAGGAATCGGCTATGTACCTGAAAATCAAGGGATTTTTGCAGATTTAACGGTAGAGGAAAACATGAAGGTAGCGATGCGCAAGGAGGATACAGCCACATTAGAGCGACAGCAATATGTGCTAGAGCTGTTTCCTGACTTAAAGAAGTTTTGGAAAAAGGCTGGTGGGCATTTATCGGGTGGTCAAAAGCAAATGCTGTCCATGGCTAGAGCCTTTATCAATGATAGCCAATTAATATTGATAGATGAGCCTTCCAAGGGACTTGCTCCGATAGTTGTGGAAAAAGTGATGGAAGCAATTGTGGAAATGAAAAAGAAAACGTCCATTGTTCTAGTGGAGCAAAACTTTATAATGGCTAGTCGAATTGGTGATACCTATACATTAATCGATGATGGTAGAACAGTAAATTCGGGCAATATGCAGGATTTGATTTATGATGAAGAGCTAAAACGCAAGTATCTTGGCATTGGATAGAGGGGGGTGACTATCATTGGAGCTATTGGTCAATTTAATCATTAATGGCTTGGCCACTGGGATGTTAATTTTTCTGCTAGCAGCTGGTTTGACATTAATTTTCGGTTTAATGGATGTATTGAATTTTGCGCATGGTGGGCTCTTTGTTTGGGGGGCCTATGCGGGCATCTTTACCTATATGTTGACAGAAAGTTTTATCGTTGGGATTATAGGCGCGATTGTGACTGGAGCGTTGCTTGGACTGTTGACAGAGAAATTCATTATTACGCCTGTTTACGGCAATCATATTCAGCAAATTTTAATTACTTTAGGGCTGATGCTTGTTTTGCAGGAGCTTATTAAGGTGGTCTTTGGACCAAATGGGGTGGCAGTAAAAACACCAAGTTATTTAGCAGGAAGCTGGGAAATTGGTGATGTGATCATCATTAAATATCGTTTATTTATTATTGTCATAGGGTTTGTGATTTTTGGTATTTTCCAATACATGCTGAAGCGCACGAAGATTGGCTTGATCGTTCGGGCTGGGGTGCAGGATAAGGAAATGGCGCAGGCTCTCGGTATTCATATTAAGCGTGTATTTTTATACGTCTTTATGGTGGGCGCTGCTCTGGCGGCACTTAGTGGCATGTTGATGGCTCCCTATTCAGGTGTGATTTATGCGGAAATGGGCATGGAGTATGCCATTTTAGGCTTTATTGTTGTGGTAATTGGCGGTATGGGTAGTTTTTCTGGCTCCCTGCTTGCAGCGATTTTAGTGGGGCTAGCAGGTAGCTTTATGGCTTATTATGTCCCTGTGCTGTCACTAGCGGTCAATATGATTTTAATGGCCATCGTTTTAATTTTCCGTCCTCAGGGGCTGTTTGCGATGCGAAAGGAGCGGACATCATGAACAACAAAATATCTTTACGCGTTTTCGCTTTTTTCCTGTTACTTGTCATTTTTATTATCCTTCCTTTTGTCAATGATTCAAGGACACTACTTATTTTACTCACACAAATCTTTATTTTTGGGATATTGGCAATGAGTTATGATATTTTACTAGGCTATACAGGCATCGTCTCCTTTGGGCACGCCATGTTCTTCGGCATTGGTGCCTACACAACAGCAGTCATGCTTAAGCAGATGGATCACACACTCTTGATCTTTGTACTGTCCATCGTGATTGGTATGCTACTAGCAGGCTTCATTAGCTTTTTAGTAGGTTTATTAACCTTACGCTTAAAAAGTCATTTTTTTGCGATGCTGACGCTAGCCTTTTCGGGGTTATTTTTAGTCTTAGCTGAAAAGTGGCGCTCTGTTACGTATGGCAATGATGGCTTTACATTCAGAGCACCTGATCTATTTAGAGATCGAATGACCTTCTATTTCTTTGTGCTAGCAAGCTTGGTGGTCATCTTTTTGGCGCTCTACCGCTTTGTTAATTCACCAACAGGCCGTATTTTAATTGCCGTTCGTGAAAATGAACAGCGGACCAAATCATTAGGCTTTAATACGTTGCATTATAAAGTCATTGCCTCAGTTGTGGCAGGCATTGTAGCAAGTTTTGCTGGCTCCTTATATGCAGTGTCATTGCGCTTCGTTAACACGAGTGTGATGGCCATGGATATTACGCTGGATGCATTGTTAATGACGATTATCGGTGGGGTTGGTACTTTAGTGGGGCCGTTATTAGGCTCGGCGGTCATTGAATATGCGCAACATGCACTGTCAGGGCTTGCACGAGATTATCCTATTTTCGAACGTTGGATTATCTTCTTCGGGATTCTCTATATTTTAGCCGTTATCTTCTTCCCAAAAGGTATTATTGGCTCATTAAGATTGCTCTTTTGGAAGTGGCGAGGAAGGCTAAAGCAACGAAAAACGACAGGTCCCTTGCCTCAGGAAAAGGAGCGATTTGAATGACAGTTGGTATTGTTAGTACAGGTATTTATCTACCTCAACAGAAGATGGCGTCGCAGGAAATTGCGGCTCTTTCCAATATTCCTGAGGCCATTATCCGTCAAAAAATGGGCATTCATGAAAAGCCAATTCCTGATAAGTCTGATCATACCGTGCAAATGGGTATATGGGCAGCACAGGAGGCGATTCAAAAAGCGAATATAGACCCTAAGGATATTGATGTTGTCATCTATATGGGGGAGGAGCATAAGGAATATCCACTTTGGACAGCCTCCATTAAAATGCAGGAGGAGCTTGGTGCTGTGAATGCATGGGCATTTGATGTGCAATTACGCTGCGGCACTACAATCATGGCGTTGAAAGTGGCGAAAAGCCTAATGGCCTCAGATGACACGATACGAACCATTCTGTTAGCAGGTGGTTATCGCAATGTTGATTTTATCGATTACAGCAATCCACGAACGCGCTTTATGTACAATTTAGCAGCTGGTGGAGGGGCCATATTATTACAAAAAAACTATGAAAAAAATTTGCTACTAGAGGCAGATATTATAACGGATGGTTCTTTCTCAGAGGATGTAGTCGTGCCAGTCGGGGGAACGAAAAATCCATTAACCCCAACCCATTTAACCGAAAATTTATATAAGCTTGACGTTTTGGACCCCATTGGGATGAAGGAGCGGCTAGAACAAAAATCTTTAAGCAATTTTTTGAAGGTCATTCGCAGTTCTTTAGCGAAAAGTGGATACAGTGACGATCAGCTAGATTATTTAGCGATGCTGCATATGAAAAGATCTGCGCATGATTATATTTTAACGGAGCTTGGCTTACAGCAGGAGCAGTCTATTTATTTGCAAGACTATGGACATATTGGTCAGATCGATCAAATATTGTCCCTACAGCTAGCACAGGAGCAAAACCAAATTCAAGCAGGCGATATTGTGACGCTTGTTAGTGCTGGCATTGGCTATGTATGGGGAGCTATCACAATACGTTGGGGATAAGGGGGAAATGGCATGGTAAAAACGATTCAACTAGCAAATGGAGAAACAATGGCCTATCGCAAGCGATCAGGTGGAGGTCATCCTTTAGTGTTGGTACATGGCAATATGACATCTTCTAAGCATTGGGATATTCTGATGGATGCTTTAGACGAGAAATACACCATTTACGCGATAGATTTACGTGGTTTTGGTGAATCATCCTATCTTAAGCCAATCACTGCTATTAAAGATTTTAGTAACGATGTCAAACTATTTGTGGATGCACTGCAACTGCAAAGCTTTGATATGATTGGCTGGTCAACAGGTGGAGCTGTCTGTATGCAGTTTGTAGCAAATTATCCAGGACACTGTCAACGACTAATTTTACTTGCGTCTGCTTCTACACGTGGTTATCCATTTTACACGGATTTAGGAACAGGCAATCCAGCCTCCTTTAAGCGAGCCTATCATTATGAGGAGGTATTGGTGGATACATCCAAAACAAAGCTTATTCAAGGCTTCTACGATGAAAAAAATGCGGAAGGCTTACAGTCTATATGGAATGCATTAATTTATACGCATCATCGACCAAACGAGGGAAAATATCAAGAATATGTAGAGGATATGCTTACACAGCGCAATTTAGCAGAAGTATATCATGCACTCAATACATTTAATATAAGCGCTGTTGACAATGAGGTGGCAAAAGGCTCTCGGGAGGCCATGTTGCTTCATATCCCAATTTTAGTGCTCCGAGGGGATCGTGATTTGGTGATTACAGAGGAAATGAATGCAGAGATATTACATGATTTAGGCAAAACAGCACAGTTTGTAAGCCTAAAAAATTGTGGACATTCGCCTTTGGTCGATGATTTAGCACAATTGACAGCTGAAATTGAAGCCTTTTTAGAAATTGGAGGAAGACAGTATGCGTTTGAACAATAAAGTGGCTATCATTACAGGCGCTGCAAATGGTATTGGCTATGCGGCTGCTGAGCGTTTTATCGAGGAGGGGGCATGGGTATTTATCGCCGATTATGACGATAAAGCAGGCATTCTAGCAGCACAACAACTAGGCGAAAATGCTGTATTTATACAAGTAGATGTTGCAAGTAGAGAGAGCGTTAATCAGTTGGTGACGGCAGTGATCGAACAGGCAGGACGGATTGATATTTTAGTGAATAATGCGGGGATTACAAGAGACGCGATGCTGACAAAAATGACGGAGGATCAATTTCAGCAGGTGCTAGATGTCAATTTGACAGGTGTCTTCCATTGTACACAGGAGGTCATTCCCTATATGGTGGCAGCAGGTGGAGGCAAAATTATAAATACATCCTCAGTTAGTGGAGTATATGGCAATGTTGGTCAAACCAATTATGCAGCGACAAAAGCAGCGATTGTAGGTATGACAAAAACATGGGCGAAGGAATTAGGGCGTAAGGGGATTAATGTTAATGCAGTGGCACCTGGCTTTACAGAAACAGATATGGTCAAAAAAATGCCTGAAAATATTTTGGCTCAAATGCGATCAATCGTCCCCCTACAACGCCTAGGGACACCACGTGATATTGCCAATGCCTATTTATTTTTAGCATCTGATGAGGCCTCCTATGTTCATGGGCATACTCTGCATGTGGATGGCGCAATTATGATGTGATAGGGGGTAGTCAAGATGTTTGTTGAGCAAGAATGGATTTTAAAACGTGCAGCTTTAACACCTCACCACATCGCCTTAATTAATTTAACATCAAAGGAACAATTGACCTACCAGCAATTATCTGAGGAAATCGGCAAATGGAGTCAATTTTTCGAACGGCAGCAGCTACAAAAGGGAAGTAGAGTCGCTGTTTTTGCGAAAAATCATATCCAATTGTTTGCTGTTTTATTTGCCTGTGGGCTACGTGGGCTCATTTATGTACCTTTAAATTGGCGCTTAAGCAAGGAGGAGCTAACACAAATTTTGGAGGATGCAACTCCTGCTATCCTATTATACGAAGAGGATAGTCATTGTCCCTTAGTTTTAGAAAAAATGTTTTCACTTCATGTTAGCCAGCATGAGAAGGAGATACAACCAAGTAGGCAAGACGTGGATGTGGATGATCCATGGTTAATGATTTATACAGGAGGCACGACGGGTCAGCCAAAGGGAGTAGTGTTATCCTTTCAGTCGGTCAATTGGAATGCCATGAATACTATTATTAGCTGGGGTTTACATGCTCAAGATCGGACATTAAATTATATGCCGATGTTTCATACTGGTGGCTTAAATGCTTTATGCATTCCCTTACTGATGGCGGGAGGAACCGTCATTATTGGCGATAAATTTGATGCAGAAGAGGCACTACAAGCAACGAACCAATATCAAACGACAATTTCTCTTTTTGTGCCAACAATGTATCAAGCAATGATTGCTACGAAGTATTTTCAGGAAAATCAATTTCCTTCCATGAAGGTATTTTTATCTGGAGGTGCCCCGTGCCCTCATCCTATTTACGATGCTTTTTATAATAAGGGATTATTTTTTAAAGAGGGATATGGTTTAACAGAAGCAGGACCCAATAATTTTTATATTGACCGAGAGCGTGCCTATGCAAAAAAGGGGGCTGTCGGGAAAAGCATGCAATTCAATGAAGCTAAAATCATCAGTCATACAGGAAAAAGTTGTGCACCTGGAGAAGTAGGAGAGCTATTGGTAAGAGGGAAGCATATGTTTCGCTTTTACTGGAATAACAAGCAAGAAACTGCCAATATCCTGCAAGATGGCTGGTTGAAAACAGGGGATTTAGCGATGATGGATGCGGAAGGCGATTTTTATATTGTTGGGCGTAGAAAAGAAATGATAATTTCAGGTGGTGAAAATATCTATCCTCAGGAAGTAGAACAATGTCTACTACGGCATCCAGATGTGCGGGAGGTGGCCGTGATTGGTGTAGGTGATGACTATTGGGGTGAGATCGTGACAGCTTTTATTGTTTGTCCCCACCAAGTAGCCTCTCTAATAGATGATCTTAATGAGCTATGTCATCAACAATTAGGACGTTATAAGATTCCAAAACAAATGATTTTCTTAGACGAACTACCAAAAACAAGCGTTGGTAAAATCGATAAAAAGGCATTGTATAGGCTTGTCGACTCATCTATCTGTTAAGTATGATGAGAAGGAAGAAAAGCTCGTCTTTCTAAATCCGAAATAAGAGAGGGACACATAAATGGCCCACGCATTAGTTATTGGTGGAACAGGGATGTTGGCTGACACATCCTGTTGGTTAGTGAATGATGGCTACCATGTCTCAGTAATTGGACGTAGTGCCCATCGAATGGAAGATTTGCGAAATAGAACAACCAAACCTGCCCTTCTAACGCCGATTTTAGTTGATTATTGTAATATAGCCTTATTAAAAGAGAAGCTAGAAGAAACGCTCGAGCATAATGGGCCCATTGAATTGGTCGTTGCTTGGATTCATTCCTATGCGGATACTACATTAGAGAACATCTCCAATGTAATTTCAATAGAGAATAACGGGGAATGGAAACTGTTTCATGTGTTGGGGAGTAAGGCGAATTTAAGTGAAGTCCAAGAGAAATTGAAGCTCCCTGCTCGTTCGCAATACAGGCAAATCCAGCTAGGTTTTATGATGGAAGAAGGTCATGCGAGATGGCTTACGCATGAGGAAATATCGCAAGGTGTCGTTGCTGCTATTCAACAGGATCAACCTATCCATATTGTCGGGACGCTACAACCTTGGGAAAAGCGACCATTATAAACTAACTAACCTTCGTCTAACTAGATGGACGAAGGTTTTTACTTATCTCCATTATCAGTTTGTTGTAGATGTCTACATAATTGTGAGGGATAGTTAGGTTTGTGTGAAAAACGTCAGGATCAAGCAACTTTCTTCTCCTTACCTTTTACTTAGTATAACAAAATCATTTCCATATAACTTATCCTTATTTACTCACATCTCTTCCCATCAGACCGACATATCAGTAAAATAGAGTAGGTTAGGGGGATTACATGTGAAAGATCAACGCTTTAAAATAGCGCATCGAGAGGCGCTTATCGGAATTGGACTCGTCCTAGTCAACTTTGCGATTTGGTTTGGCTTTGCCTATGGATTAGGTTCAGGAGATCCAAGAAATTATACGTATGTATTTGGTTTTCCTGCCTGGTTTTTCTATAGCTGTATCGCTGGGACAGGCTTTATGATCCTTCTTATCTGGATTGTGATGAAACTCTTTTTCAAAGAGGTACCATTCGATGATGAGGAGGTGGATCGCTAATGCATTGGCAAGTTGTATTTCCATTGCTATTATTTTTAATTATTATTTTTGGAATCGGTATTTGGGCCAATAAGCATGTCCGCTCCTCTAATTCATTCCTGCAGGAGTATTTCCTAGGTGGTCGTGAAATGGGTGGTTTTATCCTTGCAATGACGATGATTGCTACATATGGCAGTGCGAGTAGTTTTATCGGAGGACCGGGTGTAGCCTATACAAAAGGACTTGGGTGGGTATTACTGGCAATGGCTCAGCTACCAGCAGGTTATTTTGTACTCATGATTTTAGGGAAAAAATTCGCCATTATTGCTCGTCGTTACCAGGCCATTACGTTAATCGACTTTTTACGTGAACGCTACAAAAGCCATGTCATTGTTATTTTATCAGCCATTAGCATCATTGTTTTCTTATTTTCGGCTATGATGGCTCAATGGGTTGGGGGTGCACGCTTAATTGAGTCATTAACTGGCTTAAGCTACACAGCAGCACTGTTTATTTTTGCGATTTCCGTGTTAGTATATGTGATTATCGGAGGCTTTCGTGCGGTTGCACTTACAGATACGGTCCAAGGTTCAATTATGGTGATTGGTACAATTATTTTATTAATCGGCACGATTGTGGCAGGTGGAGGCATCGACAATATAATGGCCTCACTGGTCGCTGAAAATCCTGACTTTGTGTCACCATTTGGCGCACAAGGAGATTTAACGCCTCTGTATGTCTCAACATTTTGGATTCTCATTGGTGTAGGGGTTGTAGGACTTCCGCAAATTGCGGTTCGTGCGATGAGCTATAAGGATTCCAAAAGTATGCATCAAGCGATTCTTATTGGCACGATTGCCATAGGGACAATCATGTTTGGCATGCATTTAATTGGGGTGTTAGCCCGACCTGTCTTACCGGGCATTGAGATTGGTGATAAAGTCATGCCGCTCCTGACATTGAAGGTATTACCGCCATTTTTAGCAGGAATCGTTTTAGCTGCACCAATGGCTGCGACAATGTCTACGGTTAATGCTTTACTAATGCTTGTCAGCTCTACAGTTGTCAAAGACATCTATTTAAATTATATGAAGCCGAAAGCTAGTGATGCAGAGATAAAGCGTGCAAGCTTTATTGTAACAACAGTCATTGGCCTAGCCGTTGTCATCTTTGCACTCAATCCACCTGATTTATTAGTGTGGTTGAACTTATTTGCCTTCGGTGGACTAGAGGCTGTCTTTATTTGGACAGTCGTTTTAGGATTGTATTGGAAAAAAGCGAATAAATACGGAGCGATTGCGTCAATGATTTCAGGCATGTTGTTGTATATTATGATTGATCGGTTTTATCCTTCTGTCTTGGGTATGCATACAGTCACGATACCAATTGTCGCATCCTTCTTTATTTTTGTGATTGTCAGTTTGTCCACTAGTCATAAATTTAAAAACGAAAAGCTTATGATTTAACGCCAAAACGCCACAGATTTCAAATTCTGTGGCGTTTATTTTAATGCATCATAAAATCATAGGCATTTTTCGCAAGTAATGTCATTGTAACGACAATAAATAGCGTGCGGACAAAGCCACTTCCTTTCTTGATTGCCATCCGTGAGCCAAGCATAGCCCCACCAATTTGCGCAATGCCCATGACTAGACCATAAACATAATGAATTTGACCTAAGTAAGCAAACATACAAACACCAGCCACATTACTCGCCAAATTTAAAAACTTCGCATTACCAGCCGCCTTTAAAAAATCAAAGCCTACCAGTAAGAAGCTAAAGATTAAAAACGACCCTGTCCCAGGACCAAGAAATCCATCATAAAAACCAATAGCAAATAATAGCAGCATAAATAAAAATAAATGTTTTTTAGATAGATTTTTTACGGTAGAGACGGCACCCCAATCCTTTTTAAGGATCGTATATACCCCAACAGCCGCCAGCATAACAAGCATTAATGGCTTTAGTAATGCTGGATTAATCAGATGCACAGTCCAAGCACCACATAATGATCCGATAAATGCTGATGGAAAATATTTGAGGACAGAGCGAATGTCCAGCTGGCCAGAACGATAGAAAGAAATAGAGGAAGTGAGCGAGCCCATAGCTCCTGCTAGTTTGTTCGTGGCAACCGCAGCAGCTGGATTGAGCCCAACAAATAGTAAGGCTGGTAGTGAAATTAAACCGCCCCCTCCCACTACTGAGTCAACAAAAGCCGCCAGAAATCCAAAAGAAATTAATAGTATGAGAATATGTACATCGATTTCAAACAACATATGACACCTCTTTATAATTAGTTACTACTGAAATAGTAACTAATTTTATTTGCGCTGTAAACCCCATTTTTTCATTGGCAAATCTTCACATTGGTAGCCTATAATAAAGATAATGGAGGGATTACATGGAGGAATTAATCACCCAGCTGAAAGAAATGGGTTTTACAGAATATGAAGCGAAGGCCTATACGGCACTTGTTCAGCAAAGTCATGTCAGTGCTTATCAGGTTAGTAAAAATTCTGGCATACCACGTGCAAGAGTGTATGATATTTTAAATATCCTTGTAGAAAAGGGCATCGTGTTAAAAGAAGAGACCGCAGAACAAACGACCTATTCGGCAATGCCTGTGTCTGTGTTCTTACAGCAAATGCAACAGCGCTGGGAGTCGAATTTTACGTCTATAAGCGGGAAATTAGAGAAATTAGAGGAAAAAGTACAGGAAGCTGAGCCTAAAGTGGTCATGCTGAAGGGCAAGGAATCCATTATCAACTATTGTCAGTCACTTCTAAAGAAGGCGAAGAAAAAAGTGATGCTGTCGATGTGGGAAGATATGTATGATGCCTTACGTGAAGATTTGCAAGAGGTGGCGCTGCATGTTCCTGTTCATGGCATTACGTTGTATGTAGGAGAGCATCTCGCCTCAATTGACCAGCATAGAGCCACACATTATACAAAAAAAGCGTCTACACCGCATTGGTTTATCTTATCGATAGATGGTCAGGAAATGATTTATGGTCATTCTCCATCTACCCAAGAGACGGCCTTTATCACCAATGATCCAGTTCATATTTATTTGTTAGAGGATTATATATGGCATGATGTGCTCATCAATCGGTTAGTAAAACGTGATGATCAGGAGTTAGAAGACTGGATTGCTAAGGAACGTAAAGCTTTTTTCTTAGAATAGTCGTATAAGGAAGGGGAGGAACTTGAAAAAATTCGTGTTGCTAGGTTTAATAAGCCTACTAATGCTAGGAGCCTGTAATGCTACACCACCTACCGAACCACCAACGATTCATGAGCTAACGGTTGTCCCAGATAATGTCCAAAAAAATATCGTTTCTAATGACAGAATACAACTATTGCATGAAAAGGATGCTCCATATTACCTTGTTTATTATTCAAAAGGGAATGTATTGGCAAGTATTACAGCTGAGGGAAATAGGCTTATTATCCAGTTAGAAGAAGGCAGCGAGCAAAGGAAAGAGGCACAACCCTATGTTTTTAAAGTCACCGTCAAGAATCCTGAGCTGGATACCATTGATTTGCGAATTAACGGTCAGAGTACGCCAATTGATCGTATGACCATTATGTGATAAAAGAAACCGAAATCCCTTTAGAAATGAGATTTCGGTTTCTTTACGTGATGTCTAATAAAAGACTTTGTCTACGTTATATTTAGAGCGGAAAGTATTAATCGCATATGTTTCGTAAATTTCACGTTCCATTGGATCTTCTACTTCATAGACTTCAATTTTGAACACTTCATCACGATGGTTTTTCATCGGAGATACATTATCCTCGAAATGTTTTTTAATACGTTGACGAATTTTACGTGCTTTCCCAACAAACAATAGCTCATTCTTGTCATTATAGAATAAGAAAATGCCGCCTTTATCTCGTGTGATTTTATGGAAGTCAATAAAACCAAAGTAAGGTGTGATCGGCACATCACCTGGTTTTAAATCTTGTTCACGTTGACGGATTACTAGATCTGGTTTTGGAAATTCAATTTTAATCAAACTATTCACGTTCCTCTCTCTTACTAAAAGTATATGGTAACATAATTACGGCATGTTTACCATAAATTTTAAATGTAGAAACCCCACAGATAGCAAGCTTAGTGTACATCAAATGACCGAGAAACATGCGCGTGAATCACAAAATATTCTATGAATTATTGATATTCTAACTAGTTCGTGTTACAATTCAAGATAATTAAATAATCTTATCAAGAGAAGCTGAGGGATTTGGCCCGATGACGCTTCAGCAACCTCTAACAATTGTTAGAAAGGTGCTAATTCCAGCAAAGGATTTTTTCCTTTGAGAGATAAGAGTGGACGTGAAAAAAATCCTTCTCATTCTATCTCGTATGGAATGAGGAGGATTTTTTAATTTCGTTGCATCCTACGCAAGCAAGATTTGCTAAAAGAGAGTGATTATAGAGAGGGGAAAGCAAGATGCCAATTAATATTCCGAAAAATTTACCAGCTGGAGAACATTTACGTGAGGAAAAAATCTTCGTCATGGAAGAAGATCGTGCGAAAACACAGCAAATCCGTCCATTAAATATATTAATATTAAATTTAATGCCTGAAAAAGAAAAAACAGAGCTCCAATTATTACGTTTATTGGGGAATACACCATTACAAGTCAATATTACCTTTTTGAATACAGCCACACACGAGTCTAAAAATGTGAGTAAATCCCATTTGCAGCTTTTCTACACAACGTTCAATCAGATTCGACACCGACGCTATGATGGTATGATTATAACTGGTGCGCCAGTAGAAAAAATGGCTTTTGAAGAGGTCAACTATTGGCAGGAAATTTCAGAAATTATGGATTGGTCTAAAAAGAATGTGACATCCGTGCTACATATATGTTGGGGGGCACAGGCTGCATTGTATCATCATTATGGCATTGGGAAGGTTGAGCTTTCTGCTAAATGCTCAGGCGTCTATTCCCATGTGATTACAGATTTAACTGTAGATTTGGTACGTGGCTTTAGTGATTTATTTACTGCGCCCCATTCACGCTATACATCTGTTTCGATTGACGAGGTTCGCAATCATCCAGATCTACGATTATTATCCTATTCAGAGGATGCTGGGGTATTTATTGTACAATCAAAAGATAATAAAAATATTATGATTACGGGGCATCTAGAGTATGATGCGACAACGCTAGCCGATGAATACAGTCGCGATGTGGCGAAGGGCATAGATATCGCCGTTCCTGTAAACTACTTCCCGAATGACGATCCGACACAAGTGCCGATGAATACATGGCGTGCCCATACGCATCTATTATTCTCTAACTGGTTGAACTACTATGTTTACCAAGAAACACCATATGAATGGGATTTTGTAGATGAAATCGAATATCATATTTAATTAATAAAAAGTCTAATTTCTTTTCTAGCTTAGAAGAAATTAGACTTTTTGATTGTCATTTTCTGTTTCCTGCTGAGGTGTTTCGTTATTTTGAGCCTTGGATTTACGATTGCGAATAACTACCACAATCAACAAAAGTATAGGTAATAAAATGGTGAAAATAAAGGAAAAGATTGGCCAAATTTCATTATTATAATTAGTAGAATGCACAATATCTGGATGAACAATTTGAGAAAGTCCAATAACAATTATCCCCATCGGTATAATGAGTGGGCGATGATCCTTGATCTTTAAAATTTGTGCGAGGCCAACAACGGTCGTATAGAAATACATAAATGTACGAATATATATAGACGTAATCCACATAAATGCCATAATGATTTCAATGCGCTGTAAAAAATTCCCTATAGATATTCTTTGCGCTAAGGCATAGCTAGGAAATGTCCTTGATGCAGTGTTTTCAGGACCTAATACAAGAATTGATAGGACAATCAACGTAACTAAGACGATTCCGCCAAGGATTGCCCCAATATATAGCCCTTTCTGTGCAGACGGCTGTACATTGACGCCAGTAGGATAGAGCATCAATAATACAATTAATGGAAAGGAAAAGATACTCATAAAGCGTGCAATACTATAAAACATAGATGCTTTGGTCGCTTCTAGTAGAGGCTGAATATTCTCAAATGTAATTTGAGGGGTAATACTAATGACGAAAAAAATAAAAATAAAGATAAACAATGGGAAGAGGATTTCTGCCGAACGGGCAAAGGTCTCAATCCCTAAATAAGCGGCATACATAATAAGGATACTGAACAGTAGGGCAAATGCTAATGTCGGTGTCTCTGGCATAACTTCCGTTTTCATGAAAATACCGATAAAATAAAGTAATTCTCCAGCCGAAAGAAAGGTCATAATCAGGAAACAAATCGCTGTGATTTTCCCGAAAAAACGCCCAAGAATTTTTTCATTGGCCTCGATAAAGTTTAGGGACGGTGTTTGATTGGCCAGTGTTAAAAATAATTTTAGAACCAGTAAACTGAGCAGAACACCAATGCTTGCCGCTATCCAAGCATCTTGCTTAGCGGCACCAGTAATACTCGAAGGGATAATTAAAATCGCTGTACCGATAGAATAGAGAAAGGTAACGATTGTAAACTGTCTTGAACTAATTATCTCTTTTTCCATCAAGCTACCCTCCGTTTCTCAGTCCATCTTTCTATTTTGTGAATGACACAATGTAATCCCTAATCGGTGTGAAGATAAAGGTAATCAAATCTAATGGGCTAGGAATATGGATTTTAAGGGCAATCCCCATATTTAAAGCCGTTCCAATAAATAGCAAAAAGGAGAATACAATAATGGCTTTTCTATCCTGTTGCTTTTTTAGCTTTGGAATAAAAACAAGAGCAACAATGATTGCAATAATCAAGATAGCTACTGCTAGTACCATCTCATTACTCCTCCTTTGGCTTGTTTAATAATGAATTTTGCATCGTACCTGAACCTTGGGTTGTTACCTTTACATGAACAGCCACTGCTAAATCTGGAAAAATGGAAGTCCAGTCATCCTTAATTTTTTTCCACTGCTTTGGATCTGCCCGATGTAGGGCATCCCCAAATCCAAAAACATCGACTTCATATTGCTGTTGAATTTTCTCTACTGTTTTTTCAATGCGGTCATCAATACCCTGGGCTGTTTTTTTATTAACGTAATCAATCGATTTATTTTTGGTAAGATCGATATCACATTCGACCTCTCCAACATTCTGCTCTACATTAATATGGACATCGATTTTCGGTTTCCCGTTTTTAAATGACCCTTTCACCTTTGTAGTGGATTGGGTGATTTCAGTAGACAAGGTCCCTTTATTAGGACAGGCGATGATTTCTATCGTACTTTGAATTTTGTCATTAAGAAAACTAATACTTTTGCTTTCGCTTTCAGTCAGTAGCCCTATATATTTATCCCCTTTAAATACTGCTAAACCTGTATAACGTAATAGCACAGGTGTTTTAACACGTTGCACATTTGTTTGATCTACACCTAATTTCTTATCGCCATGAACTTCAATAGCAGAAATTAACGCCCCTTTATGCTTATTGGTTAACGTATTGACTAATTCATCAATATTAACAGCTATCGTGGAGCCCCAAGCCTTTTCAGAGACATCAAGGGAATTCAAGATTTTATTTGCAGGAACTTTTTCGATGGGTGTTAGTACATTTAATACTTCCTTCGCTGTTGCTTCGTGAGACATAATGACGTCGAAATCCTTACGAAATTCATGGTCCCTTACAATTAAATCAAGTGCATCACTAATGCCTTCTTTCGCGAGATCTTCCCCTAATACAACCACTTGAAGGTGGGCAAAATAAGGTTTTCGAGCTGCAATAGTCGTCATTTTCCGAATGGCTTCAAAGATGGTCTCGCCTCTCGAATGATAGCTAACGACAGGAGAGCGTTGAGTGGAAGCTTGGCGCACTGAGACTTCACTAGGATCAACAATTTGAACTGTAATTTCATATTCCTCATCTATTTTGTCAATGCCAAATGCTACGACTATGGCCAATTCATTTAATTCACGCTTACTCCAGCAGCCACTTAACAGTATTGTGAGGATACATAGTAAGCAAATCCAGTTTATTTTTGCCATATTCCATTCCTCATTTATCCAGTTGTTATTTCCTGCTTTTTACATTGATATATTTATGTCCTCTAACAATATTTTTTTGATTGACCAAACGAGGTCGTGTAAGTAACTTTCTACGCGGGAACAGCAGAAACGCATCCTTCTGATCCTGTAATACCAACGGTGCGAATGGGCTTAAATAAGGTACACCAAATGAACGAATGCTACATAGATGAAGAATAATTAGCATAATGCCAAACATTACACCGAATAAACCAAACATAGCAGCTAAAATCATTAATGGGAAACGTAGTACACGAATCGTATTCGATAAGCCATAGGCAGGGAATAGAAAGCTACAAATCGCTGTTAAGGCTACAATAATTACCATTACAGCGGATACGACGCCTGCATCAACTGCTGCCTGACCAATAACTAAAGTACCTACGATGGATACCGCAGGACCGATTGTTCGAGGCATACGAAGTCCAGCTTCCCTTAAGACCTCAAAGGCAACCTCCATAATAAGCGCTTCTACTACTGCAGGAAAGGGTACGCCTTCCCTTTGTGAAGCAATGCTAATTAACATGGGTGTCGGTAGCATTTCCTGATGAAAGGTAGTAATCGCCACATACAAGGATGGTGCTACTAATGCTAGACTGATACCAAAGAAACGCAAGATACGTACAAGTGAGCTAATCATCCAATGCTGATAATAATCTTCTGCTGATTGTAAAAAGGATGTAAATAGCGCTGGAACGACTAAGACAAAAGGTGTGCCATCAACTAGAATCGCCACTTTGCCATCTAATAATTCACCTGCGATGACATCAGGTCGTTCAGAGTTGTAGACGGTAGGAAACATAGAGTTTTTTGAGTCTTGAATAAAATCCTCAATATAGCCACTTTCCAGAATGCCATCAATATTAATACGATCTAATCGAGCCAATACCTCTGCGACGATTTTGTCACTGGCGATGCCATTTATATACATCACTGCTACATCTGTTTGTGTCACATCTCCGATAACGCGTGATTTTATCCAGAGATTCGGACTTTTTATTTTGCGACGAATGAGCGCTGTATTCGTACGCAAGGTTTCCGTAAAGGATTCCCTCGGTCCGCGAATTACGGATTCCGTCGATGGCTCTGTGACAGCTCGATCCTTGGCACTTCTAGTACTTGTCACAATCCCTTCGGCAAAGCCATCTAATAAAATAACCGTTTCACCATTGAGAATGGCATTGTAGAGTGTTGTGAAATGCTCAATATTCGTCACATCGCCTACCGTTAAATAGGAATTCCGAACATATTGATTAATGGTTGTTATTTCAATATCTTGTTCTTCTTCAATATTTGCCATCAGTTTATCGATAACAGAATCAGAAATAGTCGTTTTATCCGATAAGCCATCAATGGAAATAATGGCGAGGCTATGGGGATCAGTTTCTCCAATCGCAATTTCACGTATGATAATATCATTACTATGCCCTAGTGACTGTTGAATGATTTTTATATTTTTAGATAGGGAAGTATACAATAAATCGTTCGTTGTATGGGATGGGGAGGTCTCGTTATTGTTAGACATGGACATGTGTTTTCCTCCTCAAATGGTCGTTCATTACCTTTAGAATGGACAATTTTTTTGAGAGATAAACGAAAGAGATATGAAAAATCTAGCTATTTGTGGCAATATCACATTCCTTGCAACTTTCGTGTGTCTTGTTTTGTAATAAATAAAAAAACAGTCTGTCCTTTCATGTATGGAAAGGACAGACTGCTTTATGTACGATAGTCGTATTGTAATTCATCATTACTTGTATCAACATCAACATGTAAATTGTGATCGTTAAAGAACCAAAGATCTTTCTCATCAATGTAATAGATAACACCATCAATTTCTGTTTGCACACCTATGGCAATAGGTTCCTCACGTGTCATGCCTAGTGAAAAGCCTTCGTGAAACGGACTTGAGCCACCATAACGTGCATAAAAACGAATTGTATCACCAGGTTCAACTTCCATTTCATGTTTGAACCATTGTAGGGCTTCATCTGTCAATGCAATATTCATTTCAAATGCTCCTCTCTTCCTACAGCCATTTTACCTTTGGTTCGGTGCCGTTTTTAATACGAGCAATATTGGCACGGTGACGATAAATAATAAAGGTAAATAAAAAGGCTACCAAGATGCCTAATGCAAAGTCACCTGTAATAAAATAATAAACGATTGCATAGATAAGCGCTACTAAAGCGGCTATCATCGATGTTAAGCTGACGATTTTTGTGATTTTTAATGTCACAATAAAGGTAATAAATAGTAGGACAAAGAGTGGCCAAGAATAGCCTAATAATACACCAGCTGACGTTGCCACAGCTTTCCCACCACGGAAGTTGGCAAAGATCGGGAACATATGACCGATAACAGCGACAAGACCCAGTAATAAAGAGTGGAGTGTAGTATCAGAGAAAACAGGAAGTGTCACGAGTAAGACAGCGGCAGTTCCTTTTAAGACATCCATCACCGTAACAATAATACCAGCCTTTTTCCCTAATGTTCTAAAAGTATTGGTCGCACCAAGATTACCGCTCCCGTGTTCACGAATATCGGTATTATAAAAAATTTTGCCTATCCATAATCCAGAAGGTATAGAGCCGATTAGATAAGCACATAAAATAATAAGTCCATTGATCATAGTTGGACTCCTTTCATTCATAGTCCATCACTTGGTACTAATAGTTTGTAACAAGTATTTTACACTTTTTCTTGCTAATCTACAATGTTATGAAGGAGATTTCATCCGAAGTCTTGAATCAATACAAAAGAGAATCTATTAGTGAGGACTAGGCTTTTAGACATAAATTTGTAGGAAGCACTAAAACCTTTATAAAAATATAGGCAAAATGGCAATTTTGTCAATCGCTCATTCCTTTGGTAGAATAGAAGTCTAACTTTATCCTGTTTAATCGCAAGGCACGAGTTAGTGTGCTTTTATTTGCAAGCATCACAACTTTATTTTGCAACTAAGTAGGCTTCAATGCGTCAAATGATGATGGAAGCTAGAAGCAGTCTGTCTTGCTCAAATACCAATTTTAAGCAACTGTTGAAGATGTTTACTATTAATAAAAAAGATCAAAACTGTGAGCAAATTTTAAAATTTTATTGGACCTGTCGCTAGCTATTGACAGGAAATGCTATTATTATTAGGATGAGAACATAAATAGAACATGTGTTTGTTTTTTGGAGGGGAATTTTTTTGACGAATAAACAGTCACCTAGCGTCTATAATGATGACGCTATACAAGTATTAGAAGGATTAGAAGCGGTACGCAAACGACCTGGCATGTATATCGGTTCTACGGATGGCCGTGGACTTCATCACCTTGTGTATGAAATCGTAGATAATGCGGTGGATGAAGCACTGGCTGGCTTTGGATCTCATATTATTGTCACAATTCATAAAGATCAAAGTATGAGTGTGCGCGACTTTGGACGTGGGATGCCAACCGGTATGCATAAAATGGGCAAACCGACACCAGAAATTATTTTTACAGTGCTACACGCTGGTGGTAAATTTGGTCAAGGTGGCTATAAAACAAGTGGAGGTTTACATGGTGTTGGTTCTTCCGTTGTGAATGCGCTCTCAACATTTTTAGAGGTGACAATCCATCGCGATGGTAAAAAGTATCGTCAACGCTTTGAGCATGGTGGACAGCCTGTCACAACACTTGAAAATATTGGGCAGACCAAGCAGACAGGAACGCTTGTTCATTTCCTACCAGATGAAACGATCTTCTCTGTCACAAAATTCAATTATGATACGTTAGCAGAACGATTACGTGAATCAGCCTTTTTATTAAAGGGCTTAAAAATTGAATTAATTGATGAGCGCGAGGAAGGCAAGAGCGATGTGTTCTTTTATGAGAATGGCATCGAGGCTTTCGTTGCGTATTTGAATGAGGAAAAAGATGTCCTTCATCCAGTAAAATATGTAGAAGGCGTACAGGATGAAATCGAAGTAGAGTTCGCTTTCCAGTATAACGATGGTTATTCAGAAACGATTTTATCATTCGTTAATAATGTCCGTACACGTGATGGTGGTACACATGAAACGGGTGCAAAGGCAGCATTGACACGTGTCTTTAATGAATATGCAAGAAAAATTGGCCTGTTAAAGGACAAGGATAAAAACCTTGAGGGGACAGATATTCGTGAGGGCTTAGCAGCGATCGTGTCTGTTCGTATCCCAGAGCATTTACTGCAATTTGAAGGACAAACAAAGGGCAAGCTTGGGACAAGTGAGGCTCGTTCTGCAGTAGATAGTGTAGTGTCTGAGCAAATTTTGTATGTGCTAGAGGAAAATGCAGAGTTATCAGCTTCTCTTGTTCGTAAAGCGATTCGAGCGCAGCAAGTGCGTGAAGCAGCTCGTAAAGCGCGTGAGGATGCACGAAATGGCAAGAAAAACAAAAAGGGTAGTACGATTTTATCTGGAAAATTAACACCAGCTCAGTCACGTAATGCGGCAAAAAATGAGCTGTATTTAGTCGAGGGTGATTCTGCGGGTGGCTCTGCTAAACAAGGTCGTGACCGTACATTCCAAGCGATTCTGCCATTGCGCGGGAAGGTAATCAATACAGAGAAAGCCAAGCTACAGGATATTATGAAAAACGAAGAAATTTCAACGATTATCCATGCGATTGGGGCAGGTGTTGGTACGGATTTTGCGGTGGAGGATTCTGCCTACAATAAAGTAGTCATCATGACCGATGCGGATACGGATGGGGCACATATTCAAGTCTTGCTATTAACATTCTTCTATCGTTATATGCGTCCGCTCATTGAGTCTGGAAAGGTCTATATCGCACTACCGCCGCTTTATAAAGTCTCAAGAGGTACAGGGAAAAAAGAAGTCATTGAATATGCTTGGACAGAAAGTGATTTACAAAAGGCTATCAAGAAGGTTGGAAAGGGTTACATATTACAGCGCTATAAAGGTCTTGGTGAGATGAATGCAGACCAACTATGGGACACAACAATGAACCCTGAAACACGGACATTGATTCGTGTCACAATCGAGGATGGTGCACGAGCGGAGAGACGTGTCACGACGTTAATGGGTGATAAGGTGGAACCACGTCGTAAATGGATCGAAGCCAATGTAGACTTCGGTATGGAGGATGATTCTAACATTTTAGAGAATGAATTCATCCAACAAGAGGAGGACCAAGCATGAGTAGTACAGAAAAGTTTCAAGATTTACCGTTAGAAGAAGTAATGGGTGACCGTTTTGGTCGCTATAGTAAATATATTATTCAAGACCGCGCGTTGCCTGATGCACGTGACGGTCTTAAACCAGTACAGCGCCGTATTTTATATGCGATGTTTACGGAAGGCAACACACATGATAAGCCGTTCCGTAAATCCGCAAAAACAGTGGGTAATGTAATTGGTAACTATCATCCACACGGCGATAGCTCTGTGTATGAAGCGATGGTACGGATGAGTCAGGACTGGAAGGCACGTCATATGCTTATTGAGATGCACGGGAACAATGGCTCGGTAGATGGCGATCCTCCAGCTGCAATGCGTTATACAGAGGCGAGACTATCAGCTATTGCCGCTGAAATGCTACGAGATATTGGCAAGAAAACGGTCGAATTTGTGCCAAACTTTGATGATCAGGATATGGAGCCAACTGTATTACCAGCACGTTTTCCTAACCTTTTAGTCAATGGCTCTACAGGAATTTCCGCTGGTTATGCGACAGATATTCCGCCACATGCCTTAGATGAAGTACTGGATGCTGTGTTGATGCGCTTAGACAAGCCTAATGCTACTGTAGATGAATTGATGACGGTGATTAAAGGACCTGATTTCCCAACGGGTGGAATCATTCAAGGTGTTGATGGCATTAAAAAGGCATATGAAACAGGTCGTGGTAAAATCATCGTCCGTGCACAAGCAGTTGTTGAACCAATCAAGGGTGGTAAAGAGCAAATTGTTATCACTGAGTTACCATATGATGTAAATAAAGCGAATCTTGTGAAAAAAATTGATGAGCAACGTGTAGATAAACGACTAGAAGGCATTGCAGAAATTCGAGATGAATCAGACCGTACAGGCTTACGTGTCGTAATTGAGCTGAAAAAGGATGTACCAGGACAAGGAATTTTACAGTACTTGTTTAAAACAACGGATTTACAGGTAGCTTATAATTTTAATATGATTGCCATTCATAATCGTCGTCCAACGATGATGACATTGCCATTATTGCTAGATGCGTATATTGCCCATCAAAAAGAAGTGGTAACAAACCGTTCCATTTATGATTTACAAAAGGCAAAGGATCGTTCCCATATTGTAGATGGATTAATTAAAGCCCTTTCCATTTTAGATGAAGTCATTGCGACGATCCGTTCTTCTAATGATAAGAAGGATGCGAAGCTTAATTTACAAGCGAAGTTTGATTTTACAGAGGTACAGGCAGAGGCCATTGTAAGCCTGCAATTATACCGTTTAACGAATACGGATATTACAGAGCTACGTCAGGAACAGGACGAGTTAAATAAGTTAATTGCGAAGCTAGAGGGGATTCTGCAAAGTGAGGCTAAGCTTGTGCGTGTTATTAAACAAGAGTTGCTAGATATTAAGAAACGCTTTACAGAGCCTCGTCGCTCGAAGATTGAGCAAGAAATTGAAGAAATTAAAATTACATTGGATGTCCTTGTGCCAAGTGAAGAGGTTGTCGTAACAGTAACGAAGGATGGTTATATTAAACGTACATCCACACGTTCTCATGCCGCTTCAAACGGGCAAGATTTTGCCATGAAGGATTCAGATTATTTATTGTATGAAGCAAACTTAAATACACAGCACCATCTATTGCTGTTCACAAATCGAGGCAATTATATTTATCAGCCTGTTCATGAGCTGCCTGATATACGCTGGAAGGATCTCGGCCAGCATATTTCAAGTATTGTGCCAACAGGGGAAGATGAATCCATTATTGCGGTTTATGGCTTCGAAACATTTGAACAGCCAAATACGTATGTCTTCACAGCCACAAAAGATGGCCAAATTAAGCGCTCACCACTCGCAGACTATGCGGTAACACGTTATTCAAAGCCAATTAAAACGATGAACGTCAAGGCTGGTGATGCGATGATCTATGCATCATTTGTAACAGATGACGTGGAGCTGATGCTCACAACGGATACAGCCTATGCGATTCGTTTCCCTATGGAGGAGTTACCAGTTACAGGTGTGAAAACAGGCGGTGTGAAAGGGATCACACTAAAAGATGGAGAAGCCTTAGTTGGAGTCAATGTGTTACAGCCTGATGTTACCCACTATGTAGTAATTGTGACACAGCGTGGGGCCGTAAAGAAAATGAATGTCGCTGAAGTTGAAGTAGCGAGTCGTGCAAAACGTGGACTAAAAGTATTAACAGAGTTAAAAGCAAACCCTCACCGAATTGTGGCAGTTGTTCAAGCAACAGACGAGGAGCAGGTTGTGATTGAAACTGAAAAAGGTGTTCAAGAGATGATTGACGTACAAGCATTGTCTCGTGCGGATCGCCATTCCAATGGTTCATTTAAAGTGGATATTGCAACAGATGGAGCAATTTCTCATGTTGTAACAGCCAAAAAAGAACAGAAACCAAGCTAAAAGCATGCCCAGCCTCTTAGGAGCGCTGGGCTTTAAGCTCTATTCAAAAATAGCACCTTGTCATTTAAGTGAAACTATGGGTATAATAATCATCGAAAAGTTCATAGCGAAAGAATGTAGGGGGGCTAGTAATTGCTAGCTGAGATTGTGTCCGGTAGACGCTGACCCTTTGAACCTGATTTGGCTCGTACCAGCGTAGGGAACATCTATTCAAAAAGCAAAGTTTTGAAGATTGATTGCAATACGTCTGGGAGGAATCCTAGGCGTTTTTTTATGTTTTCAAGCAACAGCTTGCCAACATTGTATACGCTTTCTTCTGGTGACAACATTCATTCATGAACACTTTCATATTACAAACTGGGAGGCTTTCGCATGAAAAAATGGTTTTTTATTTTATTGGCAGCACTATTGACATTAGTAGGCTGTAGTGACAAGGATGACAAGCAGGCTGCAGACAAGCTGAAAAAGGTGTCTGTGGTACTGGATTGGACGCCGAATACAAATCATACAGGACTATATGTTGCCAAAAAACTCGGTTATTTTGAGGAACAGGGTTTAGATGTTGATATTATTATGCCTGGTGAGGCGGGCGCAGATCAGCTTGTTGCTTCTGGAAAGGCGGATTTTGGCGTGAGCTATCAGGAAGGCATAACACAGGCACGAGTACAGGATGTGCCGCTGGTCTCCATCGCAGCAATTATACAGCATAATACATCTGGCTTTGCTTCTATTGCTTCAAAGGGCATTACATCGCCAAAGGATTTTGAAGGTAAAACCTATGGTGGTTGGGGCGCACCATTAGAGCAAGCCGTTTTACAATCACTCATGCAAAAAGAAAAGGCAGATATTAATAAGCTAGATATCGTCAATGCAGGGGATTTAGATTTCTTCACAATGATGGAAAAAGATATAGATTTTGCTTGGATTTATTATGCATGGACTGGGATTGAGGCTGAGCTGCGTGGGGAAAAGATTAATATGCTATATCTTACAGATTATAGTGATCAATTGGATTATTATACGCCAGTTTTAGCTACAAATGAAAAAATGATACAGGACAACCCGGATGTAGTCAAAGCCTTTGTGGCAGCTGCATCGAAGGGCTATGAATACGCAATTGAAAACCCAAGTGAAGCGGCTGATATTTTAATCGAAGCGGCACCTGATTTAGATAAAGCATTAGTGCATAAAAGTCAGGAATGGCTGGCTGATAAATATCAGGATGATGCCAAGCAATGGGGAGAGCAAAAGCTTTCTGTGTGGGAAAATTACGCGAAATGGATGTCTAGCAATCAAGTACTAGAGGGCGAATTTGATGCGAAAAAAGCCTTTACTAATGATTTCTTACCTAAAAAGGAGGCCAAATAAGATGGCAAATTCATTAATCAGTGTACAAATCATTCCGAAGACAGAGAAATATGAAGATGTTATACCATATGTCGATGCAGCAATTGCGGTGATCGATGCTTCTGGGGTGAAATATGAGGTACATCCATTGGAAACAACGATGGAGGGTGAGCTTTCAACATTGCTCCAAATCATTGAAAAAATGAATGAGAAGATGATCGAACTTGGTGCCATTAATGTCATTACACAAGTGAAAATTTTATATCAGCCAACAGGTATTACGATGGATACATTAACGGAGAAATATCAGTAATGAAACGTGCATTACAGAAGGGAAGGACGATAATTTTTATCGCCTTCCTCTTGTTCATATGGGAACTAATCGTGCGGTTTGCTGAAGTTCCTCATTGGTTAGTACCCGCACCAAGTAGTATTTTGTCGGAAGCCATCCAGTCGTATCAAACCTTTCTACCACATGCATTCGCTACGGTACAATTAGCTCTACTAGGATTGGCCATTGGCATCGCTTGTGGGCTAACGGTGGCAATAGTGTTGCATCGATTTACATTTATTCGAGAACTGTTTTATCCAATTCTTATTATGTCGCAGAATGTTCCTATTCTAGTCTTGGCACCGCTCCTTATTATTTGGTTTGGCTTTGGCTTATTACCGAAGCTTATCATTATCTGTCTTGTGTGCTTTTTCCCGATTGTCATTGCAGCGATGGATGGATTTAGACAAACAGCTCCAGAATTAAAGCATTATTTTGCCATGGTTGGTGCTACAAGGGCACAAACCTTTTGGAAGCTGGAATGGCCTTATGCCTATCCTGCTATTTTTTCAGGCATTAAAATTGCGGCTACATATAGTGTGATGGGGGCTGTGATTGCGGAGTGGCTTGGTGCAAAAAGGGGTATTGGTGTTTACATGACCCTAGCCCAGTCCTCCTTCCGTACGGATCGCGTATTTGTGGCAATTTTTGCGATTGTTCTCTTGAGCTTACTATTGTTTAGTGGTATTCGTTTAATTGAAAAATTCATGGTGAAGGGAAGAGGCTATCATGCTCAGCATTCAAAACATCGCTAAATCCTTCGATGCGCTCAAAGTCCTTGATCAACTTTCTTTTGACGTCAAGGATGGAGAGTTTGTGGCCATCGTGGGTCCTTCAGGCAGTGGTAAAAGTACACTTTTTCAATTAATTGGTGGTGTTTCGCCAATTGATCAAGGAGCCATTTTATTGAATGGAGAGGATATCCAACAAAAAAAAGGAACGATTGGCTATATGCCACAGCAGCCATGTCTATTACCCTGGCGTACAATAGTAGAAAATGTCACGCTTGTAGAGGAATTACAACATAAATCAAATGTTGAACGTGCCAAGGAATGGTTAGAAAAGGTTGGTCTTGCCTCTTTTATCCATGCCTACCCGAACGAACTGTCTGGAGGCATGCAGCAGCGTGTGTCCTTTATTCGAGCAATGGTCAGTGATAAGCCGATTTTATGCTTAGACGAACCATTTTCTGCGTTGGATGAATTTACTCGACTGGAAATGCAAGCATGGCTTTTATCTATCTGGGAGGAGTACCGCAAATCCATTCTATTTGTTACACATAGTATTGAGGAAGCTCTCTTTTTAGCAGATCGCATACTTGTTTTAACCAAACGTCCTGCTACCGTTAAAAAGGAAATCATCGTGCCGTTTGAAAGACCTCGGAAAGAGGAAATTCGACATTCTGCAGCATTCACAGCGTTAAAGCAACAATTGTTTATGTATTTACAGGAGGAAAAGGGTGATATGTATGTTGATTGATGCGCATATTCATTTGGATCAGTACACCGATGAGGAAATTCCTTCCTTATTAGAAGAAGTGAAAGCTGTAATCGCGGTTAGTATGCAACTTTCCTCTTGTGAAAGAACGTTGCGTTTATCGAATAGCTATCAGCAAGTAAAGGCTGCTTTTGGCTTTCATCCTGAACAGCCTTTACTAAGTCCAAATGATGAGACAGCTTTATTTGATTGGATTCGTTCGCATCAGAATGATATGGTTGCTATTGGTGAGGTGGGTCTACCTTATTATTTAAAACAAGAGCAAGCGATTGATGAACGTCCCTATGTGGCGCTATTAGAGCGTTTTGTTGTATTGGCGAAGGAGCTGGACAAGCCGATTGTGTTACACGCAGTATATGAGGACGCCCATATTGTGTGTGATTTGCTGGAAAAGCATCAGCTTCACGAAGCCCATTTTCATTGGTTTAAAGGGGATGAAGCTATTGTGAAGCGCATGATAGAGCGAGGTTATTTTATTTCCATTACGCCAGATTGCTTGTACGAAGAGGAAATTCAACAGCTAATTCATGCTTATCCCATTGAACTAATGATGGTAGAAACGGATGGTCCTTGGCCGTTTGAGGGACCGTTTACGAAGAAGCGTACATCTCCCTGGATGATGCACTCAACGATTGAGGTGATTGCCTCCATCAAAGGGCTATCAACACAGGTAGTGGCCAAAATTATTACGCAAAACACGAAAACATTTTATCGGCTTTAATAAGAAAAAGCAGTATAGGGTACGAGTTATTCGTCCTTATACTGCTTTTTATATTTCGTATAATCATGCTCTAATTTTTCGTTTTTTGTTTTCGTTAGACGTTCATGTGTACTAAAAGAGATAGATTGTCGATTTTTTTCAACATCTTTACCAACTGTGCGTTTAATGTGCATCCGTTTCTTTTTAGCTTTAGATTGTGACATGAGCATCGCCTCCAATTCATTTTTAATTCTATAGTAGCGAATAGGGAAGAAAAAGTAAAACCTCGTAAGCAAGATACTTACGAGGCTGTCGAGTGTATTAGTGAGATACGTCCTGTACAGAAATACCTGTGTTTGCTTTAACGTCAACTTCACGATACTTCGCATCATCTGTTTCTTTAGAAAGTAATGTGCCGATGAAACCACCAAGGAAACCAAGTGGTACAGAGATTAAGGCTGGGTTCGTTAACATAATTAAAGGATCACCAACGAAAATTGCCTTACCTTCAACTGGATTCCAAACGTTTGGAGACATAGCAACTAATACTAACGCAGAGATTAAACCTGTTAACATCGCAGTAACAGCACCCGCTGTATTAAAGCGTTTCCAATAAATTGTGTAGATGATAACTGGAAGGTTAGCAGATCCTGCGATACAGAATGCTAAAGATACTAAGAATGCAACGTTTAATGTTTGTGCACCAAGTGCTAATAGGATAGAAATAACAGCGATTGTAATCGAACCGATACGAGCTGCAAGAACTTGCTCTTTTTCTGTAATTTTACCCTTTTTGATAATTTGTCCATAAATATCATGAGATAGGGCAGATGCACCAGAAAGTACAAGACCTGCTACTACCGCTAAAATTGTTGCGAATGCTACTGCACAAACGAATGAGAATAGAATGTCGCCACCAAGTGCTTCTGCAAGAAGTGGGGCAGCCATGTTACCAGCAGCGTTTGCTGCGATAATATCTTCTTTCCCAACGAATGCTGCTGCACCGAAGCCTAAGAAAATTGTTAGAACGTAGAAGATACCTACGATCCAAGTAGCCCAAATAACAGATGAACGAGCTGTTTTCGCGTCTTTTACTGTGAAGAAACGCATTAAGATATGTGGAAGACCCGCAGTACCTAATACTAACGCAATTAACATAGAGATTGTATCAAGTCCATTTGTATATTTAAGACCTGGGTTTAAATAAGCAGCTCCACTGTCAGTAACCGTTGTCATTTCTTTAAACATTGTAGAGATACTGAAGCCGAACTCTTTTAATACTAAGAACGAAATAATAACTGTACCCAACATTAAAAGACAAGCTTTAATAATTTGTACCCAAGATGTTGCTGTCATACCACCGAATAGTACGTAAGTAGTCATCATGAATCCTACGATTAATACGGCGATCCAATAGTCGATTCCTAAAAGTAATTGAATAAGTGCTCCTGCACCAACTAGTTGTGCAATCATGTAGAATAAAACAATTGTAATAGTGCTTAAAGCAGCTGTTCCACGGACTTTGGCGTTATCAAAACGCGCTGTAATCATGTCAGCTAATGTAAATTTCCCAAGGTTACGTAATGGCTCAGCAACGATATATAATACCACTAAGTAAGCTACTAAATAACCAATAGAGAAGAAGAATCCATCAAATCCAAATAATGCTACAGCACCAGCGATACCCAAGAAGGATGCTGCTGATAAGTAGTCACCAGCGATAGCTAGTCCATTTTGCCAGCCTGTTAAGCCACCACCAGCAGTATAGAAATCACTTGCTGAAGATGTACGTTTAGATGCCCACCATGTAATAACTAATGTTAAACCAACAATGGCTACGAAGAAGAATATGGCTGTAAGACTCATTCCGTTACTCATCGGCGGCCACCTCCGTTCTCGTATTCAGCGATAATCGCTTTTGCTTCTCTATCGAAGCTGTTTGCCTTTGCTACATATAAATGACATAACCCCCATGTCATGATGAAAAGACCTGCTGCATAGATCCACACCCAAGTAATTTCCCCAAATGCCTTTTGGTGTAGAATTGTCGTGTACGATGTCAGAATTGGTAACAACATGTATGCCGATAAAAATATGGCAGTCATTGACCAAAGAAAAGAGTTCTTTCTTCGTACAAGAGACTTAAATGATTCTTGATTTGCAATTGAATCATAGTCAATCACGATACCTTTTTTTGCTTGATTGTTCGCCATTAACATTCCCCATTTTGTGTATATTTTTTCTACCTCAAGACTTGATTTTGCTAGTTTAGTGAATTCACATTTTCATTTTATGTAACAGTTCACAAAATTGCAATACATTTCAGAAAAATTATGTAAAAAAAATTTTTCAGAAAATACTCCTAAGAGAGAAAAAATGGCGCAAAGCCAAGAATATAAAGGGTTTTAGAAAATTCAGATAAATAAATGAAGTGAAGAGAAATCTAGATTCTTAACAAAAAATGAAGGGTAAATTTACAAAAAAATCTTGTTTTTTCAATTAAAAATAAACACTATTTACCTAGTGAAAATTGGATTTTTTCTGTTTTTTGGAAGTGAAATAATATTGTTCGATAAATAAATTGGTAGATATTGAATAACAAAAAAGGCGAAAAACTCGACCAAAAATCGAATTTTTTGCCTATTTTTTTGCATTTTTTGAATTGAGATTCATTATGCAGGAGGTGTATAAATATTAATGTGAAATATCAGAGACAGACACGCCTGTATTTGCTTTCACACGAATTTCTTTATAAATACGTTCTGCTTCTTCCTGTGGCACTTTGTTAGATGAAAGAACAGTACCTAAGTATCCAGCAATAAAGCCTAATGGAATCGTAATAATCGCTGGAACAGCAAGTGGCACAAGTGGTTGTCCAACAAAGATAGCCGCACCTTCAACAGGGCTCCACACATTTGGTCCCATTGCTCCTAAAATTAAACATGATACTAACCCCGTTACCATCGCAGTTACAGCACCTGTAGAATTAAATTTCTTCCAATAGATTGTATAAAGGATTACAGGTAGGTTTGCTGACGCACCGATACAAAAGGCGAATGATACTAGGAATGAAACGTTTAAGCTTTGTGCAAACAGAGCGAGAATTATAGACACGATCGCAATTGAGATAGAGCCTGTACGAGCTGCTACTACCTGTTGCTTCTCTGTTAATTTACCGCCCTTAATGATTTCTCCATAAATATCATGAGAAATGGCTGAAGCCCCTGTTAGTACTAAACCAGAAACAACGGCTAAAATAGTCGCAAATGCCACTGCGCCGATAAATGCCATCAATACATCTCCACCTAAGTAATGCGCAAGAAGCGGAGCAGCTGTATTACCAGCCTTACTTTCAGCAAGAATTTGATCTAAACCTACAAAGTTTAATGCACCGAACCCTAAGAAAATTGTTAATGAAAAGAAAATAGCTGTAATCCAAGTTGTCCAAGAAATAGAGGCACGTGCTGTCTTTGCATCCTTTACTGTAAAGAAACGCATTAAAATATGTGGTAAACCAGATGTTCCTAAAACTAAAGCCATCATCATCGAAACGGAGTCGATTGTGCTTGTATACTTAATTCCAGGTACAAGGAACTTTTCGCCATGATCTACTGCAATTGTGTCGAACATCTTCATAAGAGAGAAGTCAAATTTCATTAACACTAAAACCGCTAATAAACCTGTTCCGAATAATAATAGACTTGCTTTAATGATTTGCACCCAAGAAGTCGCTGTCATACCACCAAACAATACATAAGTTGTCATCATAACACCGACAATTAAAACGGCAATCCAATACTCAATACCGAATAATAGCTTAATCAATGCACCAGCACCAACTAGCTGTGCAATCATATAAAGAATTACGATAATAATGGTACCAGACGCTGCCACACCACGAATTCGCTTTTCATTAAAACGAGCCGTTAACATATCTGCTAACGTGTAGCGGCCTAAGTTTCGCATTGGCTCAGCAATGACATAAAGCAGCACTAAATTCGCTACTACATAGCCTACAGAGAAGAAGAAACCATCAAAGCCAGTTAAGGCAATTGCACCAGACACCCCAAGAAAGGCTGCCGCAGATAAATAGTCACCAGCAATCGCAAAGCCGTTTTGCCACCCCTTTAAACCACCACCAGCAGTGTAAAAATCAGCCGCAGAAGATGTACGCTTTGCTGCAATATAGGTAACAACAAGTGTTAAGCCAACAATAGCTAAAAAGAAACCTATGGATACGATGTTCATTTATTTTCCACCTTTCGCCTGATACTCTGCAAGAACAGCGGCTGCAGCTTTATCGAATGAAGCAGCTTTTTTTACATATACTGTACAAAGCACAATGGTCATGATAAATAATCCTGCAGAATAAACCCATACACCCGTAATATTTCCGAAGAATTTTTGTTGTAGTACAGGCTGGAAAGCAAGAATCGGAAGCAGGATATAAAGAATTAAAAACACTGCTGTAATCGAGAAAAGAAAGGTATTTTTCTTTTTTACAAAGCTATTAAACGATTCCATTGCTTCAATTGCATGATAATCAATTGATTGGGCCTGTTTTTTGCTTGAAACATTCGCCATTATTATTCCCCCTAAAGTTATATATTTCTGTTTTAAACGACATATTTCTTTTTCGTTCGTCGTTATATTCACTTATTTTATGGGGGAGAATCCTATAATGCAATACTAAATTTTGAGTTTTTATAATTTTTAGTCACTTCTGTTTTGTGGAAATAACATAGAAATAATAAGGATTTATTAGAAAAATTCTGTTTAAAAGAGCGTGCAGTTTTCTGATGAAATAATATTGTTAAAATAGTTTGTTGTTGATAAAAATGAATGTAGGAGAAAATACAAACATAAAAGAGAATTTTCTGTATTTTATTATTCTGCTATTAAATTCCATGGGAGCTTGTTAAGTAGAAAAAATTTGTTATATAACAATTATCTGAGGTTTTGGGAAATAACGAAAATGATAAAAAAAAAGCTATGAAAAAATTTTTAAAAAGGATGTGTCATTTGGAAGAATTAGTGAGGAGGAATTCCAGAATCAGTTAATGTTCACATGTTATACAAATAGCCATCTGGGTGTAAGTCCATTATCTTGTGTTTAGCTTCTATAATGAATAAAATAAGGTGATGAAATGAAGGGAAGTGGGCACCACTAATGACAAAGAAAAGTATATTGCTAGTTTTAGTTCTAGCATTTAGTAGCATTCTAGCTGCTTGCGGTAGTTACAAGTTTGAACCAACATTAAATCTCGAGGTTCAAGATTTCACAGTAACGAATCAAAAAAATGAACAAGTGACCCTAGATGATCTTAAAGGTAAGCCTTGGCTAGCCATGTTTATTTTTACAAACTGTACGACAATCTGTCCACCCATGACATTTAATATGACAGAAGTTCAACAAGCACTACAGGATGAAGGCCTTGAAGATTATCAAATTGTGGCATTTAGCGTCGATCCAGAAGTGGATAAGCCTGATGTTTTAACAAATTACTTAAATACGTATAATGTTGTAGATGAAAGCAAATGGCAGCTACTAACTGGCTATCAACAACAATTCATTGAACAATTTGCACGTAAATCATTTAATTCATTAGTTAAAAACGATCCTAACTCAGACCAAGTCATACATATGTCGAGCTATTATTTAGTAAACGCAGACGGCACAGTTGTAAAAGACTATGATGGCGCGACAAACGTACCAGTTGAAACAATCGTTGGAGATATGAAGGCTCTTATTAAGGAGAGCAAATAACACAGAAGTCCATGTGACTTCTGTGTTTTTTTATGGAAAGAGGGGAAAGTAAGATGTACGCCTTTAAAAATCATTCGTCTCGATTTACTTTCCCAATATTGCAGCGAATACGGCAATATTATATCGTTATATGCAGCAATGGTTCATTAACTTAAACTATTCAACTGATTAGTAAGAGGAGGGATTTAAATGAATAAACAGGACCAGCTTAACTTGATTAAGGACGACTTTATAAATTCTCAAAAGGTACTATTAGCAATTGGTGATGAAACCAGACAAGCCATTCTAATGGTATTAATGGGCACAGATTGTCAAACGGGATTGCGTGTAGGTGAAATCACAGAACAAACACATCTTTCTCGACCAGCTGTGTCACATCATCTTAAAATTTTGCGAGATGCTGGTGTTATTTTAATGCGCAAAGAAGGTACAAAAAACTTTTACTATATAGATATACGGACAAAACTAGGTTCGTTAAAAAATCTTGTTTGGGATATTGAGACGTTGTTAACGGAATTTTATTGACAATATAATAGATTATCTGGAGGAAAAAACAATGAGAGCAATGGTGATCGATCAATATGGCAAAGCCCCAATGCGCTTGGCAGAAGTGCCTACACCTGAAATAAATGAATATGAGGTGCTTGCTGAAATCCATGCAGCAAGTATTAATCCAATTGATTTTAAAATCCGTGATGGGAAAGTGAAGCTGTTAATCCAATATAAAATGCCACTGATCCTTGGAAATGATTTTTCAGGGGTCGTCGTAAAGGTTGGTGAAAAAGTGACGCGATTTAAAGTAGGAGATGAAATTTATGCACGTCCAAGGAAAAGTAAAATTGGTACTTTTGCGGAATATATCTCGATTCATGAAGATGACATAGCCCTAAAACCTAAAAATTTGAGCTTTGAGGAAGCCGCATCAATCTCACTGGTTGGCTTAACGTCATACCAAGCTTTACATGACATCATGCAATTACAAAAAGGTCAAAAGATTTTAATTCATGCTGGTTCTGGTGGTGTAGGTACCTTTGCTATTCAACTAGCAAAGGTAATGGGCGCCACAGTGGCAACAACAGCTAGCGAAGCTGGTGCAAACTTAGTTACATCTTTGGGTGCAGATAAAGTGATTAATTATAAGAAAGAAAGCTTTGAAGCTATACTGAAAAATTATGATGCCGTCTTTGATACGCTTGGAGGAAAGACCTTAGAAAAATCTTTCGAGATTATCAAGAATGGTGGAAAAATTGTATCCGTATCAGGCAGGCCAAATGCTCGTTTCGCCAAAGAATATGGTTCAGGATTTTACAAAACATTGTTATTTTCAGCAGCCAGTCATAAACTGACCTCACTTGAAAAGAAATATCATGCCCAATATTCCTTCTTATTTATGAAACCAAGTGGCGAGCAATTACGCATAATCGCCGATTTAATTGAAGCTGGTAAAATCAAACCAGTCATTGAAAGAACTTTTTCATTTGAAGATGCTCAAAAGGCGATGGAATATGCGGAGTCAGGTAGAGCAAAGGGGAAGATCATCGTAAAAATGAAATAGCCTTTATGTTGTATTTTAGCAAAGTTTAAGTGAAAAGTACGTAATAACCACAAACCTCAAATAAAATAAGAGGCTTCTGCTTTTGTAGGATAGATGTAGTCCAATATTGAAATGAGCGATGGTTCACCACTTGCGTTCTTTGAAGGCAAATATAGCAAAGTTAGTCAGCCAATAAGCTTATAATTACCTATCTCCTAAAAAATAGCACCATCGTTTGAGCATTATTTGTTCGAACGGTGGTTTTGTCTTTGTTTTAAGTGGAAAATGGATTGCTTAATTGCTGTTGTTATGGACGTTTTTATTCAATCCAAAGGTTGATAAAATCACATCATACTACAAGTAGGAGTGATAACAATGGATAAGGTACGTTATAAAGTAAGAGAAGTGTTGGACAAGAACAAAATTGATGCATTTTTGCAGCAAGCTCGCATTGGGCATTTGGGTATGGTTGATGGTCATTTGCCGTATGTTGTCCCCCTTAATTTTGTGTGGACAAATGGAGTGCTTTATTTCCATGGAGCCACTGGCGGGAGACGAAATCAAGTGATGGAAGAGAATCCAGAGGTTTGCTTTACGGTTTGTGATGAATATGGAACCATTACAAATCCAGTACCTGCAAAGACGGACACGGCTTATATGAGTGTCATGCTTTTTGGCAAGGCTCAGCCTATTTTCGATTTGAATGAAGCGACACATATGTTGCAAGAAATGATAAATAAATATGTACCTGGTTACTATAATCGCCCCTTATCCCAGCAACACGTGGACAAATATCGATCAGCCATTTTCGGAGGGCCTGTTCAAGTTTACCGTATTGATCCTCAACATATTACCGCGAAAGAAAATCCAATTGCCTTAGGGGAGATGTTCAATATTGAGAAAATCCCACATACATAGTATTGGTTTTCAGAAATTAGTACATCAAATCACTGCAAGCACCGCTAACTCTAGTCAGATATGTAGCTTTGGAATAAAGATGGATTAACAAATAGCTCTAATCTTATTTAATAGCAACATCAAAAACTCCATTTTGAAAAATTGATCAAAATGGAGTTACTCTCTTTAGATAAGCATGAGATTTTTATAAAAAAGTTTGATCATTTTTCAGCTATGTTGTTCCACAATTGCGCCCTATTATTGAAGAATAAGCTATTGCATGATGTCCTCATATTGTTCAGTAGTTTTTGGATTAGCAGTAAGCTCGCTATGCAAATCTAAATTAATCGAAACCGTAATTATATGTTAAGATTGACTTATATAAAATAAAAGGAATGATCTTATGAAAAAAGCAGTCAAATTAGCTTCCTAAAATTATCTAGATTTTAAATTTTAGGAGGCTTTATAAGATGAGATTCAATAAAATTGATATTAATAATTGGGAACGAAAAGAAATTTTCAATCATTTTTTAAATCAACAAACGAGCTTTAGCATCACCAGAACTATTGATATTACCGAACTTTATAAAATTACAAAAGATAAGGGATATAAATTCTATCCTGTACTCATCTTTTTAATCACTCATGTAGCAAATTCACATAAACATTTTAGAATGAACTTTAATTCTGCTGGAGAGTTTGGATACTGGGATAAGGTAGTCCCAATGTATACTATCTTTGATAAGCAATCAGAGTTATTTTCAGCCATTTATACAAATACAGATGAAGGTTTTAAAAAGTTTTATGAGAACTATATTTCCGATACTGAGAAGTTCAATGGTAAAGGAAAGCTTTTTCCTAAAACACCGATCCCTGAAAATGTCGTCAATATTTCTATGATTCCATGGACTTCTTTTACTGGTTTTAACTTAAACGTGAATAATAGCCCAAATTATTGTTTGCCGATAATCACTGCAGGTAGGTTTATCAATAAAACTAATAATATTTATTTACCTTTATCCTTGCACGTTCATCATTCTGTCTGCGATGGTTACCATGCAGCACTATTTATGGATAGATTTCAGACTCTTGTAGAAAATAAACTAGAGTTTCTTGTATAAATTAAACACGAAACACTGACTAATTTCTTTTAGTTGGTGTTTTTTACTATCCTGCACCTAAAACAAGGTAGTATATGTGCCTTATTTTGTATTCCTTGTATCAGATTATTGTCTATATGCTTTCCTCCTATGTCCACTCAAGTTACTGAACAATTTCTTTCAAGTATGCAAAACCGCTTTTAAAGATGTTAACTAAAAAGACACAAATCCTTTTATAAGAATTGCGCCCGATTGTAGAAGGTTGTGATTCAACTAAAGCCCTCGTTACTTCAATATAACAAATTACTAAATGTCAGTTGATAGTTTTGAGCATATTTATTCCCGCTATTTCAAATCCGAGTTCCTCATATAGTTTCCTAGCCCCTTCATTACTTCCAAAAACATGAAGTTTGAAGTAATAAATTTCTTCCCGTTCTAACCACTCCTCAACATTTTTCATCACTCTAGTCCCGAAACCTTTACCTCTGTATTCTTCAAAAATAAAAATCTCATAAAGAAATGCACTTTTCTTTTCCTTTTCAACCTTTAACCAAACAAATCCAATTAACGAATCATCTTCATATATATTATATAAATGATGATTAGAGGTTTCTATTCCTTGAGGAAGTAGATTATATAACTGTTTACGTGCTTTTGAAAGCGGATCTTCGCTACTTACCTCATGGACATATTCTGATTGAACTTTGCTATATCTCTCTACCTTATCTTCTAAATAAATTGTAAATTCTTTTTCTGACATTTTCTTTAAGACAATATCCATTTTAATCTCCTATTTTGAATGACTTGTAAAAAAATTGATACACTGAACTGTTCAGTAAATTTATGTGAACTTTCTACAAATATATCTATATTTTAACATTCATACTAATTTATTTGTGTAGTATTACTCCACAATCTGGCCCTTTAATGATAACGAGCACTGATTCTTATTACAGAATCGCGCCCGATTGCTGAATATCAAGTCGGTGATTTGTCTTTTGCTTGTTAAAGTAAGCACGCCGTTAGTTAAAGAAGATTTATAATTAAAATAAGTGTTTTTGAATAGATAAGGTGCTTTCTCCATCAAATTCGAAGGCAGATGATCCATTTGAAAAAATGAACTATTTATAATGCTAAATTGTTACTTGTGTAGAAAACGGAAAAGGAGGTGGGAATATGGAACAAATTAGCGATGAAAGGGTCTTGTTTCAAACATATTATAAGGACGTCTTCAGAGCTTGCTATTACATGCTTCAAAATAAATACGATGCAGAGGACCTTTGTCAGGATGTATTTGCAAAAGCTTTGAGTGAAGATTTCCAATCTATACAAAATCAAAAATCTTGGTTACTTAGTATTTCTATGAATATGTCTCGAAATTACTTAAAGAAAATGAAAAGACTGCTATTAAAAGAAAATTTTGAATTCCTATCATTGATGCGAGTTGACAAATCCCAAAATATTGAGCGTACAATACAGCTCAATGAAAATAAAAGTGAGTTAGTCGACTTAATGAACAAATTGCCTATTCGTATACGAAAGGTAATGATATTGAAATATGTGCATGACTGTAAAGATAGAGAAATCGCTGAAATTCTAAAAATCCCTGAGGGAACGGTTAAATCGAGGCTTTTTAAAGGTAAAAAATTAACGAAAGAGTTTATCCAAATAGATGAAAATTTGTTATGTGAGCAGGAATTATCGGGAAATAATTTTAAAGATTATATTTCTTTTGAAACAATGGGGCTGATAAAGGATATTACGAATAAAGAAATTTCTCTTACTTTAAATGATGCGAAGATTTCTTATGAAGCTGGAAAGCAAGACAAAGTAGAGCTAAGAAATATTTCTGAAGTTCCAAAGACTCTAAATGCAGAATTAAACGGGTATCCAATTGATATTACCTACTATACGAAAGGTAATGATTTAATTGTTGAATCAGAAAGTAAGAACGAGCAATTTGGAGGTATTACACAAAATGTTATTTATGAGAATGGCAAAAGAATCTTTGCTGAAACTCGTTCTAATGACGGAGTGTTAAGAACACACAAACAAGTAGAAACATTTAAAAATATAAAAGAAAAAGATATTACATTAAACTTCTTCCTTTATACTGTCAATGAGGATCGAGCGAAAACTATTGTTTTACAGTAAATCGTTTGCAGTATAACTTCTTTCAGCAAATGTTTTATGTAACGTAAGTGAAACGGCAGTGACAAATGTTTTATGTAAGTCTTTTCGTAGCGACAGTACACAACTTCTTGGTGTTTTAACTGTAAGTCATCTAAAGGTAACGCTACTTGAAGGCACATGATAATAAAAGAATAATTCATTTGAGTATAAAAAAAGCGTGTTTTGATTAATTCAAAATACGCTTTACTATTTCTTTGGTTGTTGTTTTCGAAAAGATAATTGCTTTTCAACGCTTAACGCATCTAAACGAACGATTTTTGTTTGCTCTGCTTGTGTTTATGTATCGTAAGCTTTGCCTCAAAAAGCTTTCCACGACCGCTAAATACAATACATCTACATCTAATTGAGGAATTTCCTCTTTAATTTGACTGTTCAACAAACCATCAGAATAGGTGCATTTGTTGTAATCAATATTCAGCTAGGATTAACTAAAAACGAGATAAATAAAAACACCTTTCGTTATAAAAAGGTATTGAATAATCAATGAGGATGTATCTATAGGGACAAAAGTATGTTACAAACTATATGGCCCTTTCATGAAAAAAGACGCATTCTTAATTAAAGAATTGCGCCCGATTGTTGAAGATCGGTTTTTCAATTAAATGCCCTATAATTTTCTTCGTTTGTTTTTCAAATCATTTATTTTAATAACACCATAATAAACAATCCAAAATAAGAGAATTATAAATACAGAATAATTCTTTTTACTTTCAGGCAATAAAATTAAAGTTACAATATATATAAGAACACTAGGAACAAGTAATACCCAATACAATTTTCGTCTATTCATTTAAAATCACTTCTCCTCCAAGACAATCTATTGACAGTATAGTTCTCGCACAAACAACCCTAATAAAGGAATTTTAAATATATTATACCATTAACAAAAAAGCTCCCAAAGCGTCCTTTGGTGACCTAATTGTTATTCAACAATCTGGCCCTTTTCATGAAGAAAGACGCTTTCCTAATTTCAGAAAAGTGCCCGATTGTTGAAGATCGTTTTTGAACTAAAGCACCTGGTTAGTTCAATAAGAAAAAAAGAGCTGCATACGCAACTCAATTATTTTTAACTAATTCTTAATATATATTTACCCCTATAATATATGTCAATTCATTCATAGATTTGTTATTTATAGTTTTCAAGATAGTTTCCTTTTTCAAAAATTTCTTTTGCACTTAAGGCAGTCCATTCCTCTGGAGTTTTATCAGGATTTAAGTCAAGATAGGATTTAACCATCTTGTAGCCTTCACTATAGCCGTAAGATATCGGCAACCCTTTTCCGCCATTTAAAATTTCTAAACTACGATTACTGTCATAATTTTTTAAATCAGGTTTAACTTTAGACCACAAAACCTTGTTGTAAGTCAAGTAAATCGGAGTATAGTCGTAGTCAGGATATACAGATTTTTCAAACATGACCGCTTTTCCTTCAAAAACCATATTATCCAAAACAGAAAACCTGTCCCCATTGGCATGCTTTTCCGCCCAAACACTGTGATGGTATTCGTGGGCAACGATTGACTTTAAAGCATCCCCCAAACCATTTAGATTAAGTGGGATAATAATTTTGCCCGCCCCTACTGCGAATGCCCCCCTATTATTGGTAGAGGAAGGGAATACACAAACTGCTACATCACTTTGAGAGGGTAGGAGGTCAGCTGATTTCAAAAGGGATTCTTGTATAAGTTGATTGATTTCTGCTTTACGAGTCTCCATTTTTTCACTTACCACTTCTATTTCTGTTAACCCATTAGGAATCGTATTAAGAAGGTTTTCTGCCATATGAAGGTATTCTCCATTTTCAAAACAATCTTGATATATGGGTTGAATAATCTCATTATTATACAGTTCTAAGGTTTCCGAGGTTGAAAGATTCGGATTATCTTTGACCTTTTCAATATACGGATAAAACAGTTGATTGGCATAAATGATTTTGTATTTTTGTTTGGTTTGAGGGTGCTCAAATGAGAACACCATTTCTTTGTCAAGTATTTTTTGCTCTTTTTCTGTTTTTGTACAAGAAGTAAGGGTTAGACATGAAATTATTAGAATAAAAACAACAACAATTTTTAGATATTTTTTCAAAAAAATCCCCCTTATGTAAAAAAGACTATTTGTAAATAATATTACCATATTTTAGTCCCATTTCGTCTATCAATTCTTGAACTAAACTGCCCCGTTAGTTTAAGTGAAAAGCTTCAAAATCTTTTACTCAATAATTCAACAATAATGTCCAATTTTATTGAAAAGGTTTATCAATAATCTGGCCCTTTAATTAAAAAAAGCGCTGATTCTTGTTCCAGAATCGCGCCCGATTGTGGAAGATTATAAGCATAATTCTTGCTAAACTAAAGCATCCCGTTAGTTCAACAGCAAAAGTTTATTAATTCTTTATTTTCCTTTATGTAAAAACTTCAAATAAAGCAAGAAGGAAAATAACAATACTATTGCATAAAACCAAATTGAACGATACCAAGCATTTTTAAATTCCATCCAAAAACCCCTTCCACCTAGTTCTGGAGGCAAAGCTGAATAAATTGAAACTTCAATATATAGCATTAAACTGAAAAATAAGAATAAAGGAAGAAAAAATACCCACACCAAAAGATTGGATTTCATAAAAGTCCCCTTTCTATTTCACAAAACTATTAATAACAGTAGAGAATTTATAAGTTTAACGTTTGTATTTAGATGAAAGTTCCAATATAAAAAGGAGATGGTACTTCAACTAACCTGCACCATTAGTTTAAGTAATCTTCACAATCTTCGCGTCCAATAATTATTGTATTTTATTCTATTAAATGGCCCGTTTGTTGACAAAAAAATCCTGCATTTCAACACAGGATTTTTATCAAACTTAATATGAATGATCAATCTTTGTTTTTAACGATTAGTCATTTTTATAAAACTACACTATAGGGATAGTGGTTATTTTATTATACCTAATTTTATGGACTGCTCAAATTCGCAGTTTTGGATGTTTTTTATCAATCCGTATTACGTTATGCTAAGACCGTTCATTTATTAGCAAGGAGGGAGAGTGCTACTTCTGTTTAGTTCAGGTAGATTGACATTTTATTAGATAGCGGCAAGTAAAGCGTTACTTGGAATCAAGCAAATTGAAATTTTATGGAATGACACATTACATAAAGAGGGCTAATGACAATAGGAAAACGACATTCCACAAAGGAAGGAAACAGTCCTTAAAGGACGCGAATACATGCTGAATTCCTAGTATGAAGAAGTGATTAAAATAATTTGTAGAAAGGAAGGAAAGTGTATGAACTCAACATCCGTTTCACTGAATGTGCGTGATTTCCTGTCGCCCACCATCGCTGCTTTTATATCTGTCTTAGTTAACTATGGGGGCACTTTTATCTTGGTGTTTCAGGCTGCCAAGGTTGCTGGTCTAAGCCCAGAAATGACTGCCTCATGGATATGGTCGATTTCCATTGGTGTGGGGGTAACGGGTATCTGGCTAAGTTACCGATATCATGAACCCATTATTACAGCTTGGTCAACACCAGGCGTGGCGTTTCTTGTTTCGGCTTTAGCTGTTACCCCATATGCTGAAGCCATTGGAGCTTATATTATTTCTGCAATAGCATTTGTTTTGTTAGGTTTATCAGGCATGTTCGAACGTTTTGTCCAACTTATTCCTCCAGGTATTGCTTCAGGTCTACTGGCAGGTATTTTATTACAATTTGGTATTTCAGCCTTTGGTGGTGCGAAAGTGGAACCTTTACTTGTCATCGTCCTGTTTACTACGTATATCGTACTAAGAAGGTTTACATCTCGCTATGCAATTGTCGGTATTCTAGTCATTGGCTTGATTTATTTAATAAGTATGGGGCAGGTAGATTTCAGCCATATCGAGTTGGCCTTCGCGTCTCCTGTATTTGTTACGCCAACGTTTTCTCTACATGCATTATTGGGTGTCGCTTTGCCGCTTTTTATTATTACCTTAACAGGACAGTACATGCCAGGCATGTTAGTGTTGCGAAATGATGGATTTAAAACGAGTGCCAATCCGATTTTGGTTGTAACAGGATTGGGATCACTCCTGACAGCACCCTTTGGATCGCATGCTTTTAACATAGCAGCAATTACAGCAGCCATCTGTACGGGGAAGGACGCTCATGAGGATTCAAGAAAACGTTATATTGCAGGTATTGTTTGTGGCATTTTTTATATAATTGTCGGAATTTTTGGGGTAACATTGGCTGCATTGTTTTTAATTCTCCCAGCTACGTTCATTGCAACATTAGCGGGATTAGCGTTGCTAGGCACAATTGGTAGTAGCCTTGCCAATGCTTTAACAAATCCTATTGGACGCGAAACAGCACTCATTACTTTTTTGGCAACAGCCGCAAATGTTACTTTACTTGGAGTTGGCGGGGCATTTTGGGGGCTTGTAGCTGGTTTGGGCGCACATTTATTAATGAATGGTCCATTGCTCAGAAAACAGCAAAGCATAAATGAGGGACAACAAATTAGACAAAGATAATATCACTACGAAAGGTGGTTTTTAACATCGATACGACAAAATCAATAGAAGCCTTCGAAATAGCAAAAAAACTTATGCCTGGTGGGGTAAATAGCCCAGTGAGAGCATTTCAATCAGTTGGGATGGAGCCAATTTTTATGAGTCACGGGAAAGGCTCAAACATATATGATATTGATGGCAATCGCTATATAGATTATGTTCTATCTTGGGGGCCATTAATTCATGGACATGCAGATAAGGAAGTTTCAGATGCACTTCTTGAAGCCATCAAGAGGGGGACAAGTTTTGGATTGCCAACTTTACAAGAAAATAAGCTAGCAACATTAATAGCTACTCGCATACCTTCCATAGAGAAGATTCGAATGGTTAATTCGGGTACAGAAGCGACAATGAGCGCCATTAGACTAGCTAGAGGCTTTACTGGCAAAGACATGATTGTGAAATTTGATGGAAACTATCATGGGCACAGTGATCATCTATTAGTAAAGGCAGGCTCAGGAATTGCTACCTTCAGCCTTCCTGATAGTCTGGGTGTACCAAAAGAGATCACTAAGCATACAATCTCCATACCTTATAATAATATCGAAGTCCTGAAAAAGATCTTTGATAAATATGGCTCACAAATAGCAGCAGTCATCGTAGAACCGTTTGCAGGCAATATGGCGGGAATACCAGCTAACCCTGAATTTCTTCAAGCAATACGTTCTTTCACTACAAAGTATGGTGGACTATTTATACTCGATGAGGTCATGACTGGTTTTCGTATAGATTACCACTCTGCTCAAGGGCTTTATAACATAAAACCAGACTTAACATGTTTAGGAAAGATCATTGGTGGAGGGATGCCTGTTGGAGCATATGGTGGAAAAAAAGAAATCATGAATCACATTGCACCTGAAGGTAGTATTTATCAGGCTGGAACCTTATCGGGTAATCCAATCGCTATGGTAGCAGGGTATACCACAATCAATAAATTAAATCATAACAGTTATACGTATATCGAAACGTTAGCAGAGCGGCTTATTCAAGGCTTATCAAAAGTAGCTCATAACAATCATATTCCACTTAAAACAACGAAAGCTGGGACAATGATTGGCTACGCATTCATCGATCATCCCTTACAAAATTTTGATGATGCTCAAAAAATAGATGCTGAGATGTTTCGCCGTTTTTATAAAGAAATGCTTAAACAGGGTATACTTCTACCTCCTTCTCAATATGAAAGCATATTTATCTCGACTGCTCATTCCATACATGATATTGATAGAACGATTCATGCTGCGGATGTAGCCTTTAAAAGGATGTCGTGTAATTAGATGATGCAAAGTGGACTACAAACATCCTATATCTATAAAATGATCGATTTGATAGTATAATACTTATTGACTGTACAAAACTATTAATTTTCTCATATTTTAACAATCCCTATTCTAACTGGAAGTGAATTGAATGTTACAAGTTAACCGAGACGATAAAAATCCTATATGGCAACAGTTACTTGACCAAGCTATTCATCATATTACAACAGGCAAATGGCCACCAGGGGAGTTACTTCCTCCATCCCGAGAACTCGCCTTATTAGTAGGTGTTTCACGCTCAACCATACAAATTGTTTATGAGGAATTATTTAGTCGAGGGTATACTGTGACAAATTGGCGTGGAGGAACAAGAGTAAGTGAATGGGGGTTTAAAACCAACTTGGCAGAAGAGGTGATTCCTCAAGGACCATCTACGCCAACATTACCTTTATTAAACGTGGCAGTTGATGAATTAAACAGTTGGTTTAGAGGCAAAGAAAATGGAAACGTCGCAATCGATTTTTGTCCCCATGAGCCGTATTTGGACGAGCATTTCCGAAAAACTTGGCGACAATCGTTTTTACAGGCTTCAGCAGAAACAGATCTGACCAATTGGGGCTATGGCGATGCCTACGGTTTCACACCGCTCCGTGAACAGATTCAACGTTACCTGACATTTGAAAGAGGTGTACATGTAGAGATTGACCAAATCATCTTAACCTCTGGCGCACAGCATAGCATCGATCTGATTGCCCAAGCCCTTCTTAAGGAAGGAGAAACGGTTTCTGTGGAAGATCCAGGCTTTCCTGCAGCCTGGATGACCATGAAATATCGGCGTATGAATGTTGTTGCTGTACCCGTGGATGAGTATGGCGTACAAGTAGAGCAGATTGATCCACAAACCAAGCTTATTTTTGTTACACCTTCTCACCAATGTGCGGTTGGTGTCATAATGTCTGAGCCACGCAAACAACAATTGCTGCAAAAATCCGCGAAAAATCAATTCTGGATTGTAGAAGATGATTATGATGGTGAGTTCAGGTATCGAGGTGGCCCGCTTCCTACCTTGTTTAGCCAACAACCTCACAACACATTATATATGATGAGTTTTTCTAAAATGGTTGCTCCTGGCATACGAATATCGGCTGTTATCGGCCCAAAAGATGCCATTCGCCAGCTTGCGCAAGTACAACAATTAACCTATCGGCATCTTCCCATTATGGAGCAATTAACGCTTGCTCATTTTATTGAGCACGGTCATTTTATGCGTCATATGAGAAGAGCCAGAAATGTCTATCGACGTAGACATGAAGCGATGACAAAGGCAATCATGGCGACAGGACTAGCCGAGCGTTTCAAGCTAAGTGGCATTGAAACGGGTTTGCATATGCTTCTTGAGGCGGAAGAATCGTTTGATGAAGAAGCAATGACGAACCTCGCACTCGAAAATGGGATACGTGTTTATCCACTGAGCAAGTATTGCTTAGAAAATACTCGAAAAGGATGGGTACTAGGCTTTGCTAAAATTGATGAGCAAGCCATTGAGGAAGGCATTTTTCGTCTTGCAAAGATTCTCTTGCAAGAAACATAATCATTAGCTGGGCAATAAGGGAATTGGGGGTTGCGATACTATGCCATACATTCATGAGTTTGGAATCATTGCTTGTATAGAAAAAGACAAGGAATATGCTGCTTATGAACCTGAAAAATACAATTGCATCGGTGTAGATGGTGACCTCTTTGATGAACTGCTTTCTAAGGATTTTGGCAAAAAAATACATCACCTCGAAACTTTTGCACACAACACAAATAGGCCATTTAAAAGTCTCGCCTATTGGGGGATAACCTTGATACCACCAAGCTCTCATAAACAATTTTTAAATATGGTGAGTGAAGCCAATGTCGAGTACCAATCTGCAGAACTTGAAGAATTAATCAAAAAAATAGCTGAAGCAATAAAACAAGATAAATGGATGATTCATTATGGTGTTTAATGTTTACCAATACATACAGGTAAGGGGAAGAGGCGATTGTTCAATTAGAGCAATCGCTTCTTATTATTAATGGGGAGATGAATGACAGTTCCCTGAAAAGTTTCAAAAATTTTGAACGAAATGCAACAATGTTGAGTCTAATGAGAGAAGGAGGCGAAAAAGGATGAAATTTGAATTAGAGCAGCGTGCTATACGTGGAGATCAAGAAGCGATACTTTCACTGATTGAAATGGATGAGGATATTTTATATCGCATGGCCTTTACATATATGAAAAATGAGCAAGATGCTATGGACGTGATGCAGGAGCTTGTTTACAAGGCACTCAAAAAAATGCATACCGTTCAACAGCACGAATATGCCAGAACATGGCTTGTGCGCGTCTTAATCAATTGCTGTAAAGACCATTTACGAAAACGTCCGCCAACTGTTCAAATTGAGGAACACCATTTATCTGAATGGGTCATTTATTCAGATATGGAGAGATTATTGGAACATTTATCTTTGTCAGAGCAGCAAATCGTCTATATGAAGTATTTCCAGCAATTAAAAAATAAAGAAATTGCTGAGCTCAATCAAATTCCTGAGGGTACTGTGAAATCGAAGCTTCATCACATTTTAAAGAAGCTTAGAAGCTTTGCTAGAGAGAAGGAGGACTGGCTATGAGTAAACCATTAATTGACGTTCCAAAGGAGAAACTGCAACAAGTTCGCATGGACATGTTTCGAAAGGTTCAACGAGAAAAAAGAAGAAAGAAGCGCATTGTTTCGGTTGCATGCATCTCCATGCTTTGCCTAAGCCTTCTCTTTTCAATTCGCGTCTCGCCAACGATTGCTAGCCAAGTTGCCAAAATACCCGGCTTTCAAGCAATTGTCACAGCGATTGCAATAGATAAAGGAATAAAAGATATTGTAGATCATGAATACTATGAAGAAATCAATGTGACGCAATCTAGAAAAGGTCTAGCACTTACATTGCAGGGCGTGATTGCCGACAATTTAGGATTTGTCCTGTTCTATGACGCTGATGCCTCATTTGATATTTCAAAATTAAACTTAGAGAAAGTTCAATTGTTTCAAGGAGCTGAGGAGATTGAATGCGGCTGTACGTTTACCATGAATGCTAGCAATCAAACATACATCTCTTCATCCGTGAAATATAGTTTTTTAAAGCCTATCGCCTATACTTCCAAGGATTTTAAAGCAGTTTTTCACTTTCAGGATGAAGAGAAAGGTAACATTGTAATATCTTTACCGTTTTCACTGAAAAACGAGATCGCAAAGGAGAAAATTTTTACTGCAAATCGTACGATCGATGTCAATGGGCAGAAATTTACGATTACACAAATTCGCCGTTCGCCATTAAAGGTGGCACTCGATATTGAGGTAGCCAAAGATAATACAATGCAACTATTAGCGCTAGATGATGTTGCCATCATGACAGAAAGCGGTGAACGTAGAGAAAGTATTAGAAATGACATTTCAACAGACGGGAATATTCGCGATGGCAAATTTACGCTCTATTTGCAAAGTAATTATTTCGATGATCCAGCGTCATTGACGGTTATGATTGGCGCCGTTCAAGCTGTGCCAAAGGGTGAGGATTTTATCGAAGTTGATTTTGGCACAAAAGAGATAATCACGAAGCCTACTTATTTTAAGGGGGACATTTCAATAGTGCAGCAAAGTGTAGCAGTTAAGATGAAAAAAAATAATGAAGGCAAATTATTAATGCTCTCTGACGCCATAAAAGAAGATGGCACGCCATTAGAATTCAAAAGTTTGACTATTTCAAGGGACGAGCAGTATGTAGTGGAGACATCACAATTTGAAGAATATAATGGAAAAGCTAAGCTATATTTAAACTATTACCCTAATCCGATTGGTGAAAATATTGAAGTAAACATTCCATTGCAATAAAATGCAGCAGCTGTTCAAAAAGACGTACCTTTTTGAATAGCTGTTTTGCTATTTTGACTGCAAGGGTTGGGGGCTTCTTTTCTGAACAACTTGATAGATGATAGATTAAAGAGGCACTTGATTTAGTTATAACAGAGGTAACGATATGTTTAGATTCGAAGCGGTTATCTTTTCTAGAATTAGTTACATAGCTAGCTCTTTTTTCTTTTTGAACTTACAATGGTTGTAGAGCCATGATGGTATAATTTAAGTAAACTTACTTTAAACGGAGGTGGAAAATGGACTCTTTAGAATTAAACAAATCAAAATATACGGTCTCTAATATCAAAGACATTTTGCAGAATAAGCTTATTCTTGCAAAACCGTTGACTAAAGATGACATCAAAGAATTAAACCTAGTCAATCCCCCTGTATACAATAAAGAAAAGTATCTTATTCAGGAACAGTGGTTATACAGCATGAATATTGGGGAATGGGAGGATGTAGAGATTATTATCCAAGGAAATAATGAAAATCCTGAGGTGAGAATAATCGAACTAGCAGAAAGAATTTTCGATGAACTCCATTTACATATAAGCTGCGCATTGGCGTATTTACATAAGTTTTTTCCTAATCAAGAAATAAACAGTTATTATTTATCCACAATAAGCTTTGGAAATATGGCTAACTTTGATAGTTATATCTTTTCAGGCTTTAGTTTAGATTTTATTTATGAGGGTCACTTTGAGTTTCAGTATAAAGTGAAATTTAAAGAAAATGGTTGGCCTATTGGTTTTGAGGGTGGACCACTTTAATTCAAGGGGGAAGAAATAGTTATCCCATGACAAAATCGTTTTGAAAAGAGGGAGTTGAATGGAAGGTTTTTTCTTCATACTGATAGGCTTTTTAATTGTTGTTGCAAATGTGATTGGGTTTGTATTCTACAAAAAAAAGAAAAATCTATATAATGCTGCTTTTATCATTTTACTACTGGCAGGTGTATTTGGTGGACTAGGAAGTGTATTAGCACTAATTATTATTCGTGATCCCTTTGCATTATTCTATGGATTGAACATTGCCTATTATTTACTCATTAATAGTTTGATTGTATTTATTCTGGCGATTTTAGTTACGATCATAAAAAAATATACTAGTAGTAGAACCATATAATTAACTATCGTGGTGCGTGAGCATTAGTTGTTTATGAACGAATTACTATTAAAAACGTTAGGGGGGACGCTATGCATAACTTGTCAGGAAAGGTTATTCTTATCACAGGTGCAAGCTCTGGGATTGGATTTGCCACGGCTGAGCTAGTGGCAAAACACGGGGCTAAAGTAATTATCAATTATCATACAAATGTGGAAGGTGCCAACGAAGCTGTCCAACGAATTCAAGAACAAGGTGGAGACGCCATTGCTATTCAAGCTAATATTGTGAATAAAGAAGAAGTGAACGCAATGATTGAGCAGGCTATTTCTACATTCGGCACGATTGATGTTTTAGTGAATAACGCTGGAGGCGGCATCCGTCAAAGTACTTTTATGGAGATGAGTGAAGAGCTATGGGAAGAAACATTCAAGCTAAATGTCAATAGTGTGCTCTTATGCTCTCAAGCTGTATTAAGACATATGATTCCGAAGAAATGCGGAAAAATTATTAATGTCTCTTCTGCAGCTGCACGTATTGGTGGGGCAGGGGAAAGTATTCATTACGCATCTGCTAAGGGAGCTATCAATACAATGACGATTGGTATGTCCAGAGAATTAATTGAATATGGAATTATCGTGAACGGGGTAGCGCCTGGAATGGTAGAGACACCCTTTCACGATAAATTTGCTCCTGGCGACAATCGGCTTGAACGAATGGCTTCCTCTGTACCAATTAAACGAGCTGCAGCGCCTAAAGAGATAGCAGAAGTAATTGCCTTCCTTTCTTCTGATGCCTCAAATTACATCCTTGGAGAAATTATACATGTGAGTGGCGGTAGATAAATAAAAAATAGGCAAATTATTATTGCTTTCGTCTATTATACTAACAGTCGTAAATTTCGGATTCTAAACAAGCTCCACCTTAGATGACCTTAAATTTGGGGGCAAAAAAGGTAGGACTTGTTTCGCTTATTTTATTAAATCCGACACTACTTGAACAATTAAGAACAAAAAAATGATTGGTAAAATAATTTGAATCCATTTTGTTTGGATATACGGAACGATCTTTAAACCAAAGAAAGAGCCAGCAATAGAGCCAAGTGAAACAGGGATAGCAATTCCCCAATTAACAATGCCAGTAAAGTAATAAAAGAGAAAAGCACCTGTACAGCTTGATAACGAGAGCATTCTCGTTAACTCGACTGCTTTTAAATAATGGTATTGTTTTTTCAAGAAATAGGTTATATTCATTAGAGCTGAGCCTGGTCCAAAACCACCGTCATATATGGAAATTGCAAATGGAATAAGCTTGTTCAAGGGTTGTTCCTCTGTTTCTTTTACATCTTTGACAATCCATTTATTACTGCAAAGGACAATCAGAAATGCAAAAATTAAGCTTATACAAGCGACGACATTCATGATTTGTTCCGATAAGAGGATTGCGAATAATGCCCCAAATACTCCACCTATACTAGCAACAAACATGAAAGAAAAATACTTTTTTACAGATAAATGTCCTTTTATGACAAATGAAACAACATTTGATAGGGCTGATAAGCCTGTCGCAAATTTATTAACAGCAACGGTTGTATGAATTGGAATGCCGACGAGCAACAATGAAGGCATCAAAATAAAGCCTGCTGCACCAAAAAGAACGCCTATTATGGCTGCGAGTAAACCAATTGTAAATAAAATAACTCCTTTTACTGTTAACCATTCATGTAGTAAAATTTCCATTCAATCACCTCAATACTTAAATTACTGGTAAACTATACATAAAACAAATATATAATTATTGCTTATTCATAAATATTATTTATGGATAGAAAGGTTGGAATGGAATGAATTTACATGCATTGAGGATCTTTACGAATGTAGCCAAGCTTGGGGGAATTACTGCAGCGGCGAATAGTATGCTACTAAGTCAACCTGCTGTTACCATACAAATTCGAAAATTAGAGAATGAAATAGGGGCAAAATTGATTGAAGGTAAAGGGCGTGGAATTCAATTAACGCCAGAGGGGAAGTTTTTATACGAGCAAGGCATGCGTTTATTTTACTTAGAAGCACAAATCGATGAGAAGCTTGGTAAGTTTTTAGCAAAGGAAGACAAAATACATATTGCGTCCTCTTACATCCCTATTAATTATATACTTCCGCCTATCATAGCTAAATACAAGCTTGCGCATCCTCAAATTGAATTTTTTGTATCGTTAGGCAATGTTCAATCTGTGGAGGAGCAAGTTCTGAATTATGAAGTAGATTTTGGCTTTGTCGTTCAAAGTAAAATTGGTCATGAAGATTTACAATTTGAAAAGTTATTGGATATCCCGTTTTGGTTTATAGTCCATCCTTCACATCCTCTAGCAAATCAAACTGTCTCCATCTATGAATTATCGAACGAGGACTTTATTTATCGGGAACGTGGTAGCTCGACACTCGATTTATTGGAGTCCATTTTTTACACATTTAATGCGCCATTACCTAAATTAGGGCTTCAAATGCAGGGCTTACACGAATCCATAAAAGTAGTGGAAGCGGGGTACGGCATGACTTTAGCTCCGTCCTATAGTGTGGCTGAAAGTATAATAAACGGGAAACTTGCTCAAGTGTATGTTGAGCAGGCAGCTATTCAGCAAAGTTTATTTATTTGTTCTCGAAAAACCGATCTCATGGAGCAACCATTTTTGCAATACTTAAAAACGCATTTAAATGCATTAAACTAACCACTACTTGGCATAAATAAGACTTCTCTAAATTTAAGTGAAGAATTTAGAGAAGTTGATTTTATTATTAATTACCACAGAAAATTCAGAAAAATAGTATTATAAAAGTATTTTTCCTTCTATTGAAACAACTGCTGCTCCCGCTACTTCAATAACAGCGTTCTCCCCATCAGGTGTGATCGTGACATAAAGAGTTCCAGGTCTATTAATCGTATGGCCTTGCCCAATTACTAATTGATGTTTTTCTTGTGGAGCTAGTATATTTTCTAGATATAAATAACCACCTAATGCACCGTTTGCTGCCCCTGTAACTGGATCTTCATCGATCCCTATATTTGGGCAAAAATCTCTTGTATAAATATCAAATTCCCCATTTGTGTCAAAGGTAAATAGGTGAGTGGTTGATATGTTAAAATGATTGTTCATCTTTTTAAGCTCATTTAATTTAGGTTCTGCTTGATCAATTGCTTGACGTGTTTTAACGGGAACCATAAGATGTGGGACCCCTGTGTTCGCTATTTTTATCGGGTATCGATCATCAATGTCCGTTTCATCTATACCCACAAGGTCCGCAACGACTTCAGGGGTAATGTCTATATTTTTTATATGGGGACGTACTTGAGTCATGGACACGCTCTTTAAGTGATTGTTTTCCGTAATCCATTTTACAGGAATTAGTCCAATGTTTGATTCAAAGATTATTTTCTCGTCCTTATCAATCCAATTGTACTTACTAGCCATTAACCATGCTGTACCTAACGTAGCGTGACCGCAAAAGTCAACTTCTTTTGTAGGAGTAAAATATTTTATTTGATAATCTGCATTGTCATTTGTTGATGGTAAAAGAAAGGCCGTTTCCGAAAGGTTTAATTCATTGGCTATGTTTAGCATTTCCTCATCTGTTAAATTTTCAGCATGAGGTATGACACCAGCCGGATTTCCTCCAAACGTTTCTGTGGTGAATGCATCCACATAAAAAAACTCTACCACTTTTTTCATTGCTATCTCCTCCTTCATTCTAAGATTATTGTAGTATGATAGAATTGATAAGTAAAATTCATGTTTTTAATCTTAAACATGAGGAAGTCGAATGGAAAGTTAAATCTTATACGGAGGTTATCTTGTGAACCTTTTGCAAATAGAAATATTCGTCAAAGTAGTCGATATTGGGAATTTCACAAAAGCAGGAGAAATATTGGCGATGACACAATCGGGCATAAGCCATAATATCGCTTCATTAGAGTCAGAACTCGGTATTAAACTTTTGAATAGAGGAAGAAACGGCATCTCGTTAACAGATAGTGGAGAACGTATCATCAACAATATGAGAAATATCTTATCCGAAGCAGAAAGCATTAAACAAGAATCCGCATCTATTTTAGGAATACAAAACGGAAAAATAAATATTGGCAGCTTTTCAAGTTTCGCTTCAAAAGTGTTGCCAACGATCATATCACGGTTTAAAGGAGAGTTTAAGGGAATTGAAATAAATTTTTATGAGGGGAGCTATGACCAAATTACACGTTGGGTAGAAGAGGGGAAAGTGGATATAGGTTTTACATCTTTAAGTAACCCTATGGATCATTTTGAGGCTACCACCATAGTAAGAGATAGATTAGTAGCAATCGTACCGATTCATCATCATCTTGCCATAAATGAACAAGTAAAAGCGGAAGAACTTCAAGGGGAGGCTTTTATTATGCCTCAGCTAGGATGTGAAGTGAGTGTTAAGAAGTTTTTACAGGAACAAGAGGTATCCCCAAACATAGAGTTTAATGTGGAAGAAAATCAAACAATCATTGCAATGGTACGTGAAGGATTAGGCATTACAATCATACCAGAACTAGCTTTACCCTATAATTTAGCAGGTACCATTGTAAAACCTCTCTTACCCGAACCTTTCCGAGAAATAAGCATCATTACTCGCTCAAAGAAGCAACCCCTTCCCGCTGTCAAAGAGTTTATAAAAACAACCATGGATTGTATTAAAGAATTACAGCTATAAGAATTCTGTGTCCATTGCGATTGTTCATCATCATTGTGCTTTTGTAGAAGCATAAAACATACCTACGTAAGAGCATGTTTTGGTTCATTTTTTCAAAACATGCTCAAATCAAGGTGATGATATTTAGTAAAGAACACGCCATAAATAGAAGGTAGCGTAGGATTCCCAGTTTTTCCATGGTATCGAGAGCGCTAAAATTTCCTCTTTCGTAGGCTTTTGGTTCATATTACGTAATGTTTTTATTGAATTAATCAGACCTACATCATCGATTGGAAAAGCCGTCTGAAACCCTAGGCAGCGCATTAGCACGTAATTGGCTGTCCAAGGTCCGATTCCTCGTATTTTGATTAAGCTTTTTTCTGCCTCTTTAAAATTCATTTTCATTAATTGTTCCTTCGATAATTCTCCGCATGCCATTAATCTTGCAATGCCAATGATATATTCACTTTTTTTAACCGTCATTTTAATAGCTGCTAGGTCAGTAGGTTCTAACTGTGCAATTCGTTCGTATGGAGGGAATACCCAATACTTTTTACCATTCCATTCGATAGAATCGCCAAAGCTTTCTACAAATTGTCTCTTTAAAGAGTAGGCAAAGGCAAGGTTGATTTGTTGCCCTAAAACGCCCCAGCATAACGCTTCAAATAAATCGGGAATGCCGATAACTCGTAATCCATAGAATTTTTGGGCAGGTATTTGAAGTAATGGATCTGTATTTGCCATTTCATAAAATGGCGTTAAATCGTTATCAAGATCAAACCATTCAAGTATATATGTTGCAATTTTTTCCCGCTCCCTCTTTTCAATAGGCCTAGAACCATTTAGGAATTGAACAACCATTTGTTGATTATCGATTACGCTTATCTGTACTAAAGACAGCATTTCTCCAATGGCTATCACTTTTGTGATGATATTGTTCTCTATTTCATACAGGCATTCATTTTTTTCTCTTGTTAAATAGCCTAGATTTGCATTCATATCAAAATTTGCTGGTAAGTTAATGATCATCACATCGTCAACGTCATGCCATATCACTTTTTCATTCTCCTTTTCAGCATACACAGTTTGTTAGTTTACTTTATCATAAAAGTAGCTTTACTCATTTTGTTATCTTGCTATTCCATTCTAAACGCCTTATTTTTTTCTATTGATGAGGTTATAGTGTTAGTTATTAAGAAGGCTAAGGAGGGAATAAAAATGGTCCAAGATATTCAAACACGTGTTGGCAGCTTGGAGTGGGATTCCATTCAACATGAACTAGATAAGCAAGGATTTGCAAAGCTTCCAGTAATTTTAACAAAAGAGGAATGTGAATTCTTAATAGGGTTGTATAGTACGGAAGAGCCATATAGAACGACCATTAATATGACCAGGTATCGCTTTGGGGAGGGGGAATACAAATATTTTTCCTATCCATTGCCTGAAATTATCGAAAGTTTAAGAGAGTCCTTTTATCAAGAATTGGCCAAAACAGCTAATCGATGGTTAGGTTATTTAAAGAAAACAGCGCAGTTTCCAGCTCAGCTTCAAGATTTTTTGAACACTTGTGAAGAATTTGAACAAACTAGACCGACACCGTTACTCTTAAAGTATGAAACAGGTGGCTTTAATTGTTTGCATCAAGATTTATATGGCGATGTGTTTTTCCCGTTTCAAGTAGTATTTGTATTAAATCAACGCGAACAAGACTTTTTTGGTGGAGAATCCCTCCTAGTGGAACAAATTCCACGTGCTCAGAGTAGGGGACATGTCATTACGTTAGATCAAGGCAGTGCGCTCATCTTTCCTACAAACCATAGACCTGTTCTAGGGAAAAGGGGATATTATAAACATACGGTTCGTCATGGAGTAAGTACGATTACTGCTGGAGAACGATACGGTCTTGGCATCATTTTTCACGATTCTAAATAAAAAAACTTCAATATCTTGCTATTCCATATCTAGAATTGTACATTGTGAATTTTAAGGGAGTATATTGTAAGGAGAGGTGAGATAAATGCTGGATCCTATGAATGATGAAAATGATATTTTAAATAATGTAGAAATGATGACAGATGAAAAATGGCAAGCCATTATCACGAATGATACAGCGTACAACAATCAATTTTTTTATGCTGTCAGGTCAACAGGGATATTCTGTAAACCATCCTGTAAGTCTCGCGTTCCGAAAAAAGAGAATGTATGTATTTTTGCAACAGCAGAACAAGCACTCCACGCAAATTTTCGCCCTTGTAAACGTTGCAAGCCTACTAATGAAAATTTGCCTGATAGCGAGTGGGTTGATATTATCACAGCATACATTGATCAAAATTTCGCTGAAAAATTAACGCTCGAATCATTAGCAATGATTTGTCATGGGAGCCCCTATCATATGCATCGAACATTTAAAAAAATTAAAGGCATGACGCCCGTTGAGTATATACAACAAGTTCGCGTACACGCGGCTAAAAAGTATTTGATTGAGACGAATAAAGCAATAGGCGATATTGCCATATGTGTGGGTATGGCGAATGCACCCTATTTTATTACTTTATTTAAAAAGAAAACAGGTCAGACCCCAGCGCAATTTCGTCAAATGAGAAAAATGGAGGAAATGAATGATGGAAATAAAAAATAAACCAACCCTTTTTTGGTCTTTACTCAAGTTTGAGGATTGGCATTTTTATATTGCTGCTACCTCCAAGGGCCTTGTGTTTGTTGGTTCACAGAACAAACCAATCGAGGAAATGTTTGAATGGGCGAAGAAACGCTTTCCAGGAAGTCCTTTTGTTGAAGATGAGGAAAAGCTTGAACCCTATGTCAATGAAATCATTCAGTATCTAGCAGGAAAGAGGCAAACCTTTACTATCCCATTTGAGTACGTAGGTACGCCATTTCAGCTAGCAGTCTGGCAAGCACTTTGTGAAATTCCTTATGGGCAGACGAAATCCTATTCAGACATTGCCCATGCTATCAATAAACCAGCAGCTGTTCGTGCTGTTGGAGCGGCTATTGGGGCTAATCCAGTGTTACTTACTGTACCGTGCCATCGTGTAACAGGAAAGAATGGCTCTTTAACAGGCTATCGGGGCGGATTAGCAATGAAGAAATTGCTCTTGGAACTTGAAAAGCGAGGTTCATCTAGCAATGCGTAATACTTGCTTTACATGGAATGGAGGTTTCGTATGAAAAGCGAATTATTCTATAAGTATCCAAAAACCATTTTGAATAAAGGAACTGGCTTTCTTTCTGGCTATACGCATTCGCTCAATCCTTATACAGGCTGTTCATTTGGATGTTCTTATTGCTATGTACGTCAAATGCCTGTATCTCTTTTTCGAGAAGGAGAATGGGGTAGTTGGGTCGATGTTAAAAACGGTGCGGCGAATGTATTAAAAAAGGAGCTTCATCGTGCCAAAGCCAAAGGGCCTGTAACCATTTTTATGTCCTCAAGTACAGACCCGTATCAGCCAATAGAGCATAAGGAAAAAGTGACGCGATCTTTACTAGAAGTTATGCTAGAGGATCCCCCTGATTTCTTATTTGTCCAGACGAGAAGTCCACTTGTGAGTCGAGATATTGATTTGCTGCGACAATTTAAAGAAAAAGTGCGGGTAAGTATGACAATTGAGACAGATTCGGAAACGATACGTAAACATTTTACGCCAATGGCACCTCCAATCCAAGCGCGTTTTAAGACATTGGAAAAATTAGCAGCTGCGGACATACCGACCCAAGTTGCTATCGCGCCCATTTTACCAAGTGGAGAATATTTTCCTTTGAAATTGAAGCAACTCGTCGATCGGATATGTATAGATGACTACTTCATGGGAGATGGCAGTGGTGGAAAACGCACAAGAAAACTTGAGATTGAGAAAAAATATGACCAACTTGGTTTAGAAGAATGGTATGGACCAGATGTAATAAAAAAAATATACAACCGATTTATTGAAATCTTTCCAGAAAATCATGTTTATATAAGTCAGGCTGGGTTTGAGCCGTAAAATGCTGTAATAGATGGATTATAAAAATAGCCCCAATACCCATCTTTACTGAAGTGAGTATTAGGGTTTCTTCACATGATAGTATGATTAACGTTTGTTTTCATTTTGAATTTGACTGAAATCTACTTCTTCAGCAAACTCTTCTCTGTTTTTACGCTCATTGTTAGCATTTTGATTTTGATTCTGCTGTTTTTTGTTGTCTTGCGTTTTATTATTTTTATGTTTATTATTTCCCATTTTCATCTCACCTCCACCATTAGTGTGAGTGGAAGATGTTTTTTTATCCGTAGAACTTACATTTAATTCTTCAAGTAATGTGCTTTACTTTATTAAGGAGTATAGTATGAATGAAAATTATCCAAATTTAAATCTACGGTTAAAACTAGGGTAGGAAGTAATTGATAATGATAGCAGGTGGTTTATAAAAGGGCTATCACGCTGTTTGAATTACGACATTGACAAGACGAGAAAATAATTATTGTAGTCGATTAAAAATTGAAGCATACAGGAATGTCTTATATTTTTCCAGAAGATGTGAGGAAATACAAACTACATAGGTTTAGTCTTGAATGTAAAATATTTGATTTAAAGTATATTGCATTGCTAAAGTCGTATGCAATCAGGATTTAGGAATCCAACCAAGTATTTTTCATAAGATCTATTTTTTACATTATGCTTAAGGAGGCATCGTAGTGAACCAACACAAAATAATTATTACGCAATATACCCCCCAATACGCTGAACAAACAGTTACTATGTGGCGAGATAGTAAGGAACAGGCGATTGGTCAAAAAGAAATTCATACCTTTGAAAGTCATGTATATTTCTTAAATCATCTATTAGCTGAGCAGTTTCACATCGATTTAGCGTTAATGGATGAAAAAGTAGTTGGCATGATTGCCTATAACGAAGAAGAAATAAGCCAACTATATATTCATATTGACTATCAAGGGATGGGCATAGGTCATACATTACTAGATAAAGTAAAAGCACAATCAAAAGGGCGATTAACTTTATACACATTTGAGGTTAATGAAAATGCCCAACGATTTTATGAAAAACATGGATTTAAAATCATAGGGAGAGGACATGAAAATGAAGAAAATTTAGCTGATATTCAATATGAATGGATAGCCAAATAAAAAATTTCACTAACGAGCTACTAAAAAGCGTTGTACATTTTGTATATACGCTTTTTTGTTTTTGATAAGATCTAAAAATGATGAAGAGGCAAACAATTTCCTTAACAGCTAAGATCACTCGAATGAGTAGTAGTCGAGCTTAGTTGCTTTTAATGCTCTTAAGAAGTTAATCAGTATCATCTGGTATAATAGAAAATAGATTTTTTTAGAACGGAGTAAATGATATGAATGGAGCGCAAAAAGCATTTTTTGAAGAAAAGGAGCGTTCACTTGGCGTTTATCTAAATGATGTGCAAAAGCAGGCCGTATTGCAAACGAATGGACCGCTGCTACTATTGGCATCTCCTGGTTCAGGAAAAACGACGACGATTATTATGCGTATTGGCTATATGATCGAGGCGCTTGGTGTCAAGCATGCTCGCATAAAGGCTGTTACGTTTAGTAAGGCATCAGCAAATGATATGAAGGCACGTTTTGCAAAGTTTTTTCCGCATTTGCCACCAGTTGATTTCTCGACGATTCATAGTTTAGCATTTCAAGTTGTGCGGCAGACACTTGAACGTCAGGGCATTTCGTACGGGATTATCGAAGAAGCGGACGGGCCTGGTGTAATGTCAAAAAAACGAGTGCTTCGTGAGATTTTTGAACAATTAAATGGCTCCAAAATTACGGAAGATCAGTTAGACGAGCTACTGACGTACATAACGTTCATCAAAAATAAAATGCTGCCAGAACAGGAATGGGCAATTGCAGAAGTAAAGGTGCCAAGAAAAGTCGAGATTTTACAGCATTATGAGGAATATAAGCGTACAGCTAGTGACCGATTGCTCATTGATTTTGACGATATGCTGTTAATGGCGAATGATATTTTTACGAAAAATCGAGAGGTGTTGGCGCAATATCAACGTCGATACGATTTTTATTTAACGGATGAAAGTCAGGATACATCGCCTGTTCAACATGCGATCATCGAGAAGCTTGTCGCTGTCCATCAAAATTTATGCGTCGTTGCCGATGAGGATCAGGCCATTTATAGCTGGCGCGGTGCAGAGCCAGATTATTTGTTGAATTTCCAAAAGATTTATCCAGAGGCACGTGTTTTACTAATGACACAAAATTATCGTTCATCTGCCTCGATTGTAGAGCCAGCCAACCTTTTCATTCAGCGAAATAAAAAACGATATAACAAACAGATGTTTACGCAGAATCCTGTAGCAGAGCCAATCTCGTTTAAAATCCTAGAGAATTACAGCTTACAGGCCAAATATGTAGTGAATCAGTTAAAAAGCTTGTCTAAGCGTGGCTCAACGGCTGTTTTATATCGAAATAATACGTCAGCCATTCCTCTTATGGACGCGTTAGACAGAGCGGGCTTGCCTTTCTATATGAAAGATTCCACCATTCGCTTTTTTACGCATTGGGTTGTGGAGGATATAATGAACTTCATGCGTCTAGCATACAATACAAAAAATATCTCGATATTTGAAAAAGTTTACAGAAAAATGAATGCTTATATTACACCAACGCAATTAAAGGCACTGCAGAAAGTACCGGAGGATGGCTGTGTATTCACACTATTGCTAGAGCATGTGGAATTAAAGGATTATCAGCCTGAATATATTAAGCGAATTCGCAAAACGTATGATAGCATTCAATTTGATCAAACAACACCAACAGCCATGCTAGAGCATATCCGTTATGACTTTGGTTATGAGCGTGCCTTAAAGAAAATGAGCGAGGACCTCGGTTTTAATTATGAAAATTTACTAGATATTGTGGATGTACTTGGACTAATTGCTCGCCATACGTCGACGATGACTGAATTTGCTGGTCGTTTGAAGTACCTTGAAAATTTAGCACGTACATCTCATCTGAAAAATGAAATGAATGCCATTACATTAACAACCTTACACAGTTCAAAAGGCTTGGAATTTGATCGTGTGTATTTGATTGACTTAATTGATGGGATTTTACCTACTGAGACGGAAGAAGCAATAGAGGAAGAAACAAGGCTCTTTTATGTCGGTATCACACGTGCAATTTGCCATTTGGAATTAATTTCGTACAGCAAGCGCTTTAAAGCAAGTGTGGTGCCATCAATATTTATGAAGGCGTTAAAGCAAATCGTTTCTCCTCAGGAATTACCAAAGAAAGCGTCGAAAAGTCCGAGAAAAGCATTGAAGCAATACCGTAATGATCAGACAATTACAACGGAGTCAGCGTTAATCGTTGGCTCAAAGGTGAAGCATGTGATGTTTGGAGAGGGGAAAATTTTGGAGGTCACAAGTAGCACGATCAAATTGTCATTTGATGCAGGGATAAAGCAGTTTATGACGGATACATGTTTACAGCAAGGCTATTTAGAAGCGGTGGAAGATTAATGCAGCGTATTCGAGATTTTTTCGAATACGCTTTTTATAGTAGTGCAAAATAATAGCTAAACTTCTTATTTTCTCTTTCTATAGGATAAATATTCTATAAATCTCTTTGCTGCAAGTGACAGCGATTGTTGCTCTCTCATCGCAATTCCAATAGTTCGAAAAGCAGGGATCTCAAGCTCTTTCGCGATAATTTGGTAAGGAATGCGTACTAAAATCAGTTCAGGTAATATACTGATTCCCAACCCGTTTTCCACCATTGACATAATGGCATAGTCGTCCCATGTTGTAAAAGAAATGTGCGGCGAGATATTGTGTTTTTCAAAAATTTCGGAGATTTCAGCTTTTGCGCCTTTTTCTAAAAGCATGAATGGACTGGTCAATAGTTCACTTATAGGAAATTTATCGCAATCAGAAAGAGGATGATCCTGATGAATAACTACCAACAAACGGTCTTGTTCTACAAAGATTGTTTCCATTTTAGCTTTTGTTGGTAGTCGTAAAAATCCAAAGTCGACCCTACCTTCGATAATCCAGCTTTCGATTTCGGTGTAATCTCCTAAGAGTAACTCGAAATCAATCCCTGGATAATCCTGCTTAAAGAATTTGATCATATGAGGTAGCCAATGTGTTGCTACACTAGAAAATGTACCAATTCGGATGATTCCTGATTGGATATCATGTAAGTCTTCGATCTGCATCATTAACATTTCATGCTCATTACATATACGCTGTAATTGGGGCAGTAACTTTAAGCCATCGGATGTTAAACTGATTCCGGCACGACCTCGTTCAAAAAGGGAAATTCCCCATTCTATTTCTAAATCGTTGATCATACGGCTGATACCAGACTGTGTATAGTTTAATGCATCGGCAGCTCTTGTAAAGCTCCCATATTCTACTGCTTTGACAAAGGCCATATATTTTTGGATATTCATAACGCTATCCCCCTTGCATGCTATTTTGTTATGTATAGCATGACAAACATTCAATTTTGTAATACATATAAGTATGCTATGCTATTCCCATTACAAAAGCAAGTTGAAAGGGAGTGGAAGGAAAGGACGGAAAAAACACCTAATAGTTCCTATTAAATTGCGGTAGGTTAGGGGAGTAGGCCATGAAATCTAAATTTCAATTTATCGTATCAATGATTATTTTTGGCACAATCGGTTTAGTTGTGCGTTACATTGATTTAGCGGCGAGTGAAAGAGCTTTACTAAGTAGTTTACTAGGATGCTTATTTTTATTCTCCATCTTCTCCATAATGAAGAAAAAAATATCCTGGAATTTAGTGAAATCGAATGCTTTATTTTTGTTTCTCTCAGGCGTTGCATTGGGAGGAAACTGGATTTTTCTCTATCAATCCTACGACCACACATCACTTGCCAATGCCACACTAGGATATTACTTTGCACCAGTATTTGTAATGATTCTTTCACCTGTTGTACTTAGGGAACAATTATCCATAAAAAAAATAATATGCATTGTCATAGCAATTATCGGTATGATAATGATTGTAGGAGAAGGGGTGAGTGCAACGGAATCAGATGATTTCCTTGGACTTACCTTTGGATTGATGGCAGCTGCGTTTTATGCGGCATTGTTACTTTTAAACAAATTTATTAAAGAGATGGACAAGCTAGAGCTGACCATTATTCAACTTGGAACGACTGCATTATTACTGCTGCCGTATGTTTTTTTGACAGAAGGCTTGGGGATTTTTGAATTATCACGCGCATCTATTCCTTTTATTTTAATTTTAGGTATCGTTAATACAGGGATTGGATTTTGGTTGTTTTTCTCGGGAATGGAAAAATTGAAAGGGCAGAGTATTGCGATGCTAAGCTATGTCGATCCTTTTGTAGCAATATTGATTTCTGCAATGATATTGCAAGAGCAAATGACCCTAGTGCAAATTATCGGAGGGGTATTTTTATTAGGTTCTACATTTGTTAGCGAAATTCGATCTTTTAACTCTTCAAAACAACTCATGAAAAAACAAATAGAGTAACAATTTATCACGGGAGACTTAAATCGATATTACATGGTATTTAACATTTATAGAGTTGTTCAATTACTAAGACAACAATCAGCCAAATTCAAGTTGGCTAATTGTTGTTTTTTAAACTCTTGATAAGATGCTTGTGCTTCTTGATGAGTTTCTCCAAAACGTTAACTGCTAGTGCAGCTATGCCCTTAATGATTAGCTAAGAGAGTTTAAGAACTTCAATATATCTATACATACCCTTTAACATAACAGATTCATCTCTTATAATTCTGAGCCTTTGATCATTTTGTTTAAACAACTCCTCAAAACTTCTACCAATATCTGTTCCTAACATACTTATAAATGGCCTTACCAATTTCTTTGTTAGCGTTAATTTTTGATTTTTAGGAGCAAATTTATCAAAGATAAGAATTCTACCATCCTTCTTTAAAACTCTTATCATCTCTTCAAAGCATTTATTTTCATTAGGAACCACAGAAAGTATTAAACTAGCTACAATATAGTCAAATGATTCATCTGCAAAAGACATTTTTTGAGCATCCATTTCTAAAAAATTGATAGAAGAGTGCTCGAATTTATGTTGAGCTTTTGCTAGCATATCAGGAGAATAATCAATGGCAGTTATATCATAATCAACATAGTTGATTAATTCTAAATCAGCCCCAGTACCAATACCTACATAGAGGATTTTTTGTTTACGCTGAAAAGGTACTTCTTGAAAAATCCTCTTTCTAGTCTTTAAAAAAGTACCTGTATTAAAAAGTTTATCGTAAAAGGAAGAGCCAATTTTATAGATAATTTTGTTCCACGTATTATTCAATGCTACATCCAACCTTTCTACAGAGCGTATGAACTTCTAAAATCCTGTGTCCCCTCCGAAAATAGGAGTGACCCACGCAATAATCTTTGTCATCATGTCAAAATATAATAAAATCCCATTAAAATCAATAATCATAAATGGCTTCTTTTTGGAAGAAACGTAATTTGAGACAGCTTAAGAAAGGAAATTGAAAAACCAAGTACATTAATAAGTATGTATAATAAGCCTTTATCAGGGTTTGTTAGCCCTAAAACCATTATTACAAGTATCCAGCCAGTTGTGAAACCTGTCCCAAATTTAATCTAATATTCCTTTTCAGACAGTAAAAAATCTAACTTGTGGATGCCTACGTTTATTAGCTGAAGAGAGACCCATATTTTTTAAAATTTTTGACAGACATATTAGGTAGTGCTAGTATGTTTGACACACATATTAGTGATATCGAATATGATCATATCAAAACATATTAGCTAAGTCTAATATGAATTGGAGGAGATTTTGTGACAGAAAAAAATATTGACTTAAAAATTAAACTAATTCATGGATTTTCAAACAAGGTAAGACTTCAAATTTTAGAGTGTATCAAAGAGAAAGAGAAGATAGTATCTCAAATCGTCGAGGAATTAAAGGGGAATCAGTCTAATATCTCTCAACACTTAGCCTGTTTAAAAGGGTGTGGCATTATTGTTGGTCGTAATGAAGGAAAATATTGCTACTATAGTTTGAGAAATGAGCGTATTCGCGAACTTCTTGAAATGTTTGATACGGTTTTAGAAGATGTTCATTCTGATGTTGCGTGCTGTGCAAACCATGTAGATTAAAGATATATATAAATAAAAGCAGATTCCATAATATATAGGGAAGGATGCAGGAGATTTGAAATTATGAGGAAATAGGTGTTCCTTAACTATATGAATGAGCTGGTACAGAAAAAATCAAAGATAGAGGAACATCTTTACCAATAGGGTTAGTGGTCGTAAAGGTTTAATTAAGGTTAGTCCAAAGTAGAAAACTACCTGATCTGAATAGAATTTATAAAAGGGTTACTGAGATAATGTAACCCTTATTGAGGGAGGTCGTGACGGTCAACCAACGCCACCACCGTATAAGTGCGTGCGATACACTCAATATAAATTTGTGCAAATAAAGGCTAATTATACATAAAAAAAAGCAGCGTCGTCACACGCTACAGTAATTTAATGAACATGTTAGGTGATTCATAAAAGAGTTTAACAAAGATTATGAATGGAACCATGCTATAAAATAAGTTCGATACAGAAGATAACTTGGATCCAAAAGGTTGTGAAGATTATTTTTTCGTCAAACTCATATTCTGACACTTGTGTGATTTTGGTAAATTTTAGTAATGTTTTATTTTTACTTAATATGTGAGCTAATAATAATAAGTGTTATACCCGTAAATAAGCAAACAATTCTTGTCACAGGTATTTTATCTGCTAGTCCAAATAATGCAATTGCTGTCGTTACGATTAAAACTGTTGGACCAACCAAAGCAAGCATTGTATTAATATAAAATGCTTTTTCTAGATTATTTAACTTTAGCATCAACAATCCAGCACTTACTTCAATACTCCCAGACAATACACGTAAAATAACCATAGCAAGAACCGACTTTTCAATAATTGTCATCATCCTATCTTTATAGAAAATTTAATATAATTCCATCATGAATAGAATAATAGATTTTTGTTTTAATGAAATACTAAAATCAATATATGTATGATTCGTGTCTAATATTCTTGTTAGATTATGCTTTAATCCTTAGACTAGGAATATAATTAAAGATTTTTTCAATGTTTGGAATTAGCATAAAAAATGAGCTGTGTTTCTATAGTTGAAACACGGCTCATTTTTTATTTTTAATCCCTATTTAGATTAATGTTCAATTTGAAAGCTATCAATAAAATTCTAATTCTTATATCACGCTGCATATGCATATATTCTCCATATTTATAGTCTATACTTTATTTTCAAATGGACTATAGAAAGGTTGAGTGAGCGTATTTGTTAGAGCAATTAAATTTACTTCTTGCATTTGGTGCTGGATTATTATCATTTTTATCACCTTGTTCATTACCATTGTATCCAGCTTTTCTATCTTATGTAACAGGAATATCCTTTAATGAACTGAAAGAAGAAAAAGGGATTTTGAGGCGAAAATCTCTGATACATACCCTGCTTTTTTTACTTGGTTTTTCTATTATTTTTATGGCACTAGGTTTTTCAACTTCTTTTATCGGACAGATTTTTATTCAGTATAAAGAGTTCCTAAGACAAATTGGAGCAATTATCATGGTCTTTTTTGGATTAGTTATTCTAGGTTTTTTTAAAATCGATATTTTACAATCTGAAAAAAAGATTCATTTTAAAAAAAGGCCCAAAGGATATTTTGGTTCGGTACTTATTGGTATGGGTTTTGCAGCTGGATGGACACCTTGTACTGGACCAATTCTTGCAGGAGTAATAGCTTTAGGCGTGTCTGATCCTGGGAAGGGCATGTTGTACATGCTATTTTATGTGCTAGGTTTCTCTATACCTTTCCTAATAATGTCTTTATTTATCGGAAAAATGAAGTTTCTTCAAAGAAAAAATGGACTGTTTATGAAAATAGGTGGTGCAATAATGATTGTGATGGGGGTTTTATTATACTTTGATATGATGACTAAAATTATTGCGTTTTTAACACCGATTTTTGGAGGATTTACTGGTTTCTAGTTTTACATATATAAGAAAGGAAGGAGCCTAACTTCATTATGGATAAAAAAAAGAGAAGATTTCTTATGCGTTCAATTATATTAATTATATTATTTGGGGCAATATTCTTCACAGTCTATTCAACTTTAACGCAAGATAAAAATGAAGTATTAAAAATAGGGGACGATGCTCCAAATTTTACTCTAGTTGATATGCATGGTGAGAAACATAATTTGGAGGAATACAAAGGACAAGGCGTCTTTTTAAACTTTTGGGGTACTTGGTGCAAACCTTGCGAAAGAGAATTTCCAATTATAGATAGATATTATAATGATTATAAAGAAAAGGGTATACAGGTATTAGCTATAAATATAGCAGAATCCGACTTCGTGGTTCAAAATTATATTGACCGAAAAGGTCTAACTTTTCCGGTTTTAATAGATAAAAATAAAAGTGTAATGGAAGCATATAATATCAATCCATTACCAACGACTATTCTTATTAATTCTGAGGGGAAAATAGAAAAAATAATCACTGGAGAAATGAAAGAACAAGATATAAAGAATTATATGGAACTAATTCTACCAGACTAAATAATGATTCTTAATATCACTAAAGTCAATTTTGGGTAATTCAAAAATTGTTACATTGCATGTGCAGCGAAGACAAAATGAAGGAGATGAAAGAAGAATCAATTCCACAGAAGAAACAACTGTGTATATGGTTGACTACACTTCTACTCCTGGTTTAAAAGTATCAATTCATAAATGGCTAACGGAAAGTGATGATCTACTCCGTAAAAATTAAATACTCAGAGATGTTCGACGAGTCAAATCAATTTTGACAAATGGAACATCTTTTTTTATGTAGAAATTCTAAAAATCCATTTTAATTTTAATCCATAATTTCTCCATAATTATTCGTTATATTCATTTTGAATCATGTAATAATAACGGGAGGAGGTATGGGGCATTAGAAAGTGGGGAATTATTTTCACTTTAGGATTATTAGCAGTTATTTTAGAGGGTTGTACAAAAGAAAATACAAACTTGAATACCATAACAGTGTTAACCGTTGAATTTTTTAGTGGAGATCCACTTAATGATCTATATGTGGTCTTACTTAATGAAGAAGGGAAAGAAATAGATTCAACAATTAGTTTGAATAAAGGTGAGGCTCAATTTAATAATTTGCAACCGAATGAAACCTATACAGTAAAAGTAGGGAATCCAAACAATTTTACAACAGGAATGTATTTAACAGAGAAAAAATTTACGTATACGTCATCTACACAATCCATATTAGTGCAAACATATGCAGTAAATCATAATAAAGGATTTGGAGTTCCTGTAATTCTACAAAATCCTGAATTACCAAATGGGTGTGAAATAACTACTCTTACAGCAGTACTTAATTACTATGGTGCAGAAACATCTAAATTAGAAATGGATCAAAATTATTTACCTAAACAATCGTTTGAATACAAAATGAAAAAAAAGTATGGGCCAAATCCTAATCAAGCATATGGCGGCGAGCCAAGCAATCTAGAAACGGGTACATATGTTTTTGCAGAACCAATTGTCAAAGCAGCTAATAATTTTATCACCGAGAGAAAGTTAGATTTACATGCAAAAAATAGTAGTGGAAGTACAATAAAAGAAATAACAAATTATATTAGACAGGGAATACCAGTTATTATATGGGTAACATTGGACCTCTCACCACCAAAGGTTAAAGGGGGATGGATTATGGAAGAAACAGGTGAGTACCATCAAATGTATCAAAATTTACATACAATGGTACTATTATCTGTGGGAAATACGACTGTGGAAGTAATGGATCCACGTAAGGGATTGATAACATTGGATAAGGGAGCATTTTTTAATAGCTATGAAGCATTAGGCGAACAGGCAGTTGTTGTTTATTAACAATAGTTCATTATATGCAAGTAATAGGTTAAAAAAGATAGCGTTTGATCATGGAAGAAAAATTACTTCAATTACTTGAACAATCTGGATTATTTGCAATTTTGGTTAGTTTAATGATAAATACTTTGGTTAGTATTATAGGTGTACTACCAAGTGTTTTTGTTACAGCTACTAACCTTGTGTTTTTTGGCGTATTCAACGGTTTGTTGATTTCTATTATCGGTGAATCACTTGGTGCAGTTATTAGCTTTATTTTATATAGAAAAGGAATCAATAAATGGAAAAGACCGTTCGTATTACATCCTAAACTTTTAAAATTAAAGGAGTTGGAAGGGTCTGATGCATTTTGGATAATTGTCAGTTTAAGGATTTTGCCTTTTATGTCATCAGGTCTTGTGACTTTTACTAGTGCATTTTCTAAGGTATCTTTAGGCACATTTGCGCTTGCTAGTACTATTGGAAAAATACCAGCCTTAATCTTTGAAGCAGGAGCCGTATATGGTTTTATGCAAGTAAATTTAATAGGGAAAATTGTAATAAGTATCTTATTAATGTCAATTATCATTTTGATTTGGAAAGTTAAGAAGTAAAAAAAGTCATATCAAAGTTTTCTTAGATAGAGTGGTTAATACTTGTCTCATTTAATTACAAATCCATAATTTCTCCATACTTCTTTGTTATAGTGCCTATGTAAAGAATAAAAGGAGGAAACATAATGAAATCTAAACTTTTGATTGCTTCATTATTGGTAGGCGCTATTATAATTGGGGGATGTAGTGCGGGTAATTCGGAATCTAATAATAATTCAAATATGGACCATTCTACTATGTCTGGTATGGACCATTCCAATATGAGTGATGAAGAAATGAAAAACATGGAGGGTATGGATAATAAAGATAGTAGCACGGAAAATGGTCATGCGAGTCATAACAATCCATTAGCATTAAATAATTCAACTGGGGAAAATGAGCTTGCGCTTCCACCTATTATTGAACCTAAAAATGGAATTGTTGATATTACTGCCCAACAAGGAACGACAGAAATCTTTAAGGGAACTAAAACAGAGACATATGGATATAATGGTTCCTTTTTAGGGCCAGTCATTCGTATTCATAAAGATCAAACGGTAACGTTTAGAACTAAAAATGACTTATCTGAACCAACAACATTTCACTGGCATGGATTAGAAATCCCCGGAAATGGTGATGGAGGTCCACACCAAGTCTTAGAGCCAGGTGTAACAGAAGATGTAAATTTTACAGTTAATCAAGGAGCATCTACGCTGTGGTTCCATCCACATCCAGAAGGTGCTACAGCAGAGCAAGTATATAAAGGTTTAGCTGGCTTAATTTATATTGATGATGAAAATTCGCAAAAAATCAATTTACCGAATGAGTATGGTGTGAATGATTTTCCGTTAGTATTCCAAGATAGACAATTTACTGAAGAAAAGCAATTAAATTATCAAGCAGTCCTTAATGAGGATGGTACAATAGGAGATACTTTATTAATTAATGGTACTTTGAATCCTAAACTTACTGTCGGTAAAGAAAAAATAAGACTTCGATTATTAAACGGTTCTAATGCCCGTAATTATACGTTTAAATTGAATAATGGAGCTACATTCCAACAAATTGCTACTGATGGAGGTTTCTTAAATCAACCAACTGATATGAAAGAAATTACCTTAACACCAGGTGAGCGAGCAGAGGTAATAGTGGATTTTTCAAAGATGGATGACAAAACTGATATAGCATTAATAAATGAAGAAGGAATTACTCTTTTACCATTTAAAATTGACCAAAAAGCTGCAAGTACAAGTAACATTGCACAAAAATTAAATGATTTTGGTGTTACGGAAGAGGAAAAAACCTTACCAGTTACAAAGAAACTTGAACTTTTTGGTATGGGCACAATGGTTTCAATCAATGGTTCACAGTTTGATATGAATCGCATTGATTTCACTCAAAAACAGGGAGATACTGAAATTTGGGAAATTTATAATAAACCTGATATGATGGGTGGCATGACACATCCTTTCCACATACATGGCACTCAATTTAAAATCGTGTCGATTGATGGGAAAGAACCTCCTTTAAATTTAAAAGGGTGGAAGGATACTGTTTCAGTTGAAGCTGGTCAAACAGTTAAATTAGCAGTGAAGTTCAATAATAAGGGCATTTACATGTTCCATTGCCATGTCCTTGAACATGAAGAAAATGGGATGATGGGTCAAGTTGAAGTAAAATAAAAATAGTTTAAAAACCTCCATATATTTGGAGGTTTTTTAGATGTCATTCAAGAGTGGATTTTAAACTACTTAAAACACCAGATAAAGCCATTTCGAGCCATTTAAATGCTTTCTGTTGCTTTAAAGACTTCTAGGATACGACCTTTTTGTAACTTAACAATTAAATAAGCTACCATTAGTCTGAAAACTAATAGTAGCTAATTGTACAACTTCAAGCATCTGTCATATTTTTATTCTTTAATCAATTGCTTAAGCTGATTGTATTTTTCAACCATTTCATTTAGATTCTGAGTTCGAGTATCCTTTTCTCTTAGAGTAAGATAATCATGTGCACTTACAACTACTTCATTAATGAATTCATTTTCTTCACAAACTCCTTTTAACCGACTTTTCATACTATTTTTTGAAGAAAAAACCACTAAATTATTTCGTTTATTTATAATTTTTTCTAAGGTCCATTCAATGTTATTCTTAGATAAATTAGTTTTTCCAAATCCATCATTTAAGTAATCAATAATCATCGTTAAAAAACCTGTCCATAATAAATTTAAATCGTCCCAGTCAAACAACGAAGTAATTTGAACGTAATCTATTTCTACAATCACAGCTCCATTTAAAAAATGACCTTTACTTTGATTTAGATTTTTTTCGATAATCTGTAGAGAGTCCTTATTTTTAATGTTAATAAATTCATTTTGAAGCTGATTTATGTTTTCTGAAAAGTGGTTTTTTAAGTCTATAGCAATAAAGGTATCTATTTTAATCATCTATTTAACCTATTCGACAGGATAGAATGTAGTAACTCGATTATTAGATACTACTAATCTATAAGCTTGTCCCTCAATCGTTACATTTATCGTTCCATAGCCGTTTGCACTAATTTTATCTCTATTTTGGTTAATTATTTGGATTATTTGTGATCTTAGTTGTGGAGTGCTGATATTAGGATTAAAAAGAGTTTTTCCAGTTGATCCTGTCCAATAAAGTGGGTGGTGATTTTGTAAAACATGTACCATACTACTTCTTTGTAAAAGGACCGTATTTCCATTCCCAATGCTTACAGTAGCAGACTTAAACGTTGCAGTTTCAATTTCTGCTGCAGTAGCAGGTTGTTTTTTAAAGATTTTTGTACCAAATTTAACTACATATTGACCACCTGATAAAACAACTCTTGCTATTAAATTCCATAAATATGGTTGTACTTCTGGTAAGTCTTCTTCATTAATAATATTGTACTGACCATCATAGACTTCTCCAGGTTCAAGGTCTACAATTTCAGAGTTTTCGTCTTCTTCTTCAAAATAAATAGGGAAATCATCATTTGTATTTTCAAAATTAGTTTCTTCCCATTTAACAGAATTCCAATCAAATTCTTCGTTATGAGTAGCGTTGTTTATTTTATCTTCATCATTTGTTGAACTGTATGCCAAAGCTATACTACCGCTCATGGGGGTAAGTACTAGTGAAAAACATAAGTAAGAAATTAATAAATAAGTGATTTTTTTCATTGTTAATTTCCTCCTAATAAACTAAGTATCTTCCTGTTTATAATTTGTTATAACAAATTAAATTACACTCGAGCAATTACAAAATATCACAAATAAGTATTGTTTTTCAATAGATATACATATAGCTGGTTAAAAAAGTCTATTACTTTTTTTAGTATACAAAATTATTGTTATTAATTTATATGAATTGCCTGTCACGTTTTATCAGGGGGAGGTTTCGAACTCGCACTTCTTGAATCAAATGTTGCTCAAAAATTAATGTTAAATGATCTCGACTATCCCATATGATTGAGAGTTTAGTTATTAAATATAACAGACTAGCTTTAAGAGAGGAATAGGGTACACAAGTAAGCATCCGCGATGGACTTTGCATACAAATATTCTTCTCTAGATGCTATTACAACTCTAAGAGATATACTTATCCCAAGTAGGGAAGACAGGCCACTAACTCCTGTAGGGGAACTAACGCCCATAGAAATAGGTGGTACTACCAATAGTCGTGCTACGTTTCATAACATCAAGATCTCAAAAGACTTTTTTAAAATGAACAAAAACATCATTAACCACCCTATAAAAAAGAGGCTTCTATTATCATTTTTGGAAAATTCTTGTTTTTATTCTAGCGAAGGGTGCTTATTAGATACTTATGGCTTACTTTTAATATGTTATTTTAGCAATTAAATGGATGGTCTACACATTTTGCTCTAATCTATAGTATTTCTATTATTTCTCTTTAGCGAACTAAAAAAGGGACTCTCCAATTATTAATGAAAACGCCCGTTAAAAGCAGTACTAAGCTATTTCACAGAGTTCTTTTTGAGTAAAGAGAAGATAATTTGTTTTTATATTTAAGAATAGCCGTTAGCCCACTACGACCTGGTGTTGATATGCAAAATTTTTTTGTTCAACAAACGGGCCAGCTTGTTGAATAACAGTCTTTTAAGAAATGTTACCTAATGACGCTTTTGTAAAAATAATATAGTTGTTTTTATTCCACGAACAGAGCAGGTTAGTGGGAGCAATAGTAATTAGGTTTGACTGGGAAAATTGCCGATGATATTAAAAAAGACACCTAAGTGTCTTATGTTTTTCAAATTAAGCATACCGATAATTTTATATTTTATTACTTAACATTATGATTATCTTGGGAGCGAGGTATTTTATCGGTGAGTGTATACAAACCATGTAATGCTGGCTGTTAATAATGCTGACGAAATCAACGCTGTAAGAATACTATATGTTTGCCAAATAAGTATTGTTGACCAATCGATAGCATAGCACAGTATACCAAGGACAATTGTAGCCATCAGGAAAATAACTGTTATGATTATTCTCTTTTTTGTCATTGGCTGTCTCTTATTCATTTTCTTTTTTCGTAATCCTAAGAGAAATAGCAGAACAGCCAATAGGCAAAGAATAATAGTGATAGACGACAAAATGATATCCAAAAGCTGTGTGCCACTTATTTCATATGACTGAGTTAGATTGCCGTCTAATATATCTTTAACTTTTAGTACCAAGTTTATATTGGTATTTGCGCCGTTGCTCAGCAAGCAGATGGCTGTTCTGTCATTTAGCAGTATGGCTACTTCGGTTCGGAAATTTGGATTGCCCCCAGTATGTTCGATAATTGTTTGGTCGGCGTTTACCGACCAGCCTGCCGCATAATACATATCGTTGACAGCCGAGACAGACATATCACCCCTATGTGATTTTTCGATAACCGTGTGAAATATTTCTGGTATGTCCTGCACAATACCCATCTGTATGCCCATCCAACGTGCCATATCTTTTGTATTAGAAATGATGTAGCCTGCGGGTTTGTTCCCAGCATAATCCGGAGCTTTAAATGGAGTTGTCATAAAAAAGGAAGAACGGTAGCCTTGTGCCAACTGTCCAGTGGCTTGGGCATCTTCTTTATAAACATACGTCTGGTAAAGACCTAACGGCTGAAATACTTGTTCCTTCATAAAGTCTTCATAGCTTTGTTGCGACACAATCTCAATAACCAAACCCAATACGTCATAATTAACGGTTCCATAGTTATACTGTTCACCAGGAGGGAACGCCAATTCAGCATCTACGAGCATTTCCACAGTCTTTTGCAACATATCCGGTGTATTGCCTTGAGGAATATTTTGAGTATGCCTAATATTTGTTAGACCACTGGTATGGTGAAGAAAGTTATTTAGTGTAAGGCTTTGCGTATCAACAGGTTTTCCTTGATACTTTAACGTAAACCAAGGTAAATATTTTTGCACAGGGTCAGTCATTGAGAGCAGCCCTTGCTCTTCCAACAGCATAATACCCATACCAGTAAAAGCTTTACTGACAGAAGCTAACTCATAGAGTGTATTTTCACTTGCAGTCAACCCCTTTTCACGGTCAGCATACCCTGAAGAAAAGTAGAACACTTCATCATCGACAATTATTGAGATTGAAATTCCCGGTACACCTGATATACGAGAGGCATCATCTAGCAACGCTTGTATTGCCGCAGATTTCGAATCTGACAGTGCATAACCTTGTGTTGTGGATCCTAAGAATAATATAAATATCATTAATACAACAACAATAATCTTTTTCATAAACTCTCCTTTTTGAAAAATTATAAGAGAATAATATAAATAACCTACTTTTACAACTACTAAACTAAATTATAACTTATCTTTCTATACACCTTTATAATATTAAGTAAAATGTGAAGAGTTACCTTTAACGAACAGATACGTTAGTTCAATAAGAAAAACGATCTTCAACAAAAGTGTGCATTCTGTAATAAGGATCAGCGCTTGTTTTAAAAGTTGTAAAATAATCAAGAAATCTACTATCATCAGGGAGGCTTTGCTGATAAGACTTTTAAATTTACTAGATGACGAGAACTCGAATAAGAGTCAGAAGCCTCATTCTTTTAAACGGACCAATATGCAAATTCCAAATATATTCTATTGGCATAAGAATGGTTACTCGTAATATATTCTACAATTGATGCAACATAAAAATCGTATATTTGCCACTTTTAAAATCTATTTCCGGTTTGTTGAATAAGAGGGATTTTTGAAACAGTGTAGAAAGTTAATATTAGGTGATAAATTGCATTTAACAGGAGATGGGATAGATATATGCAGACGATTTTTGTAGACTGGGGTGGAAATAATGTGAAGCTAACTTGGATGCCTCGAATGAAATTAACAGAATCTTTAATAGTGACGAGTGTTCATGCAGTGTGCTTTAGAGATGGGAAAGTGTTATTATCACAAATAAAAAATCGAGGGTTTAATTATCCAGGTGGACACGTAGAGATTGGGGAGAAAGTAGAAGAAGCTATACTACGCGAAACATATGAAGAGGGGTATGTAAAGGGAACAATTAAATACATAGGTTCAATTGAAGTAAGCCATAAAGAAAATCTATCCTTTGATTCAAGTGGAAAATATCCATTGATTGCTTATCAGGCATTTTTTAGAATGGATGTTACCGAATGCTTACCTTTTCTCCGAGAACATGAATCATCTGCTCGAATTTGGGTAGAGCCCTCTGAAATACCATTTGTAATTAATGACCATAAACTTTCAAAATTAATCTTAGACGATGCGTTAACCTTTTGTTCTTCTTAAACTAACGTGTGCTTTAATTTAATAACAACGATCTTCAACAATCGGACTCTTTCCTGGAAAAAGGAAAGCTCATTTTTCAGTTTAAGGGCTATTTAATTGAATATCGCTTTTAAAGGAATTATGTGAAAATTAGGTTAGTTGGAAAAGTAATGTATTTAACTAACTGGGAAGGTTAATGTAATAAGGATTTAATGATTTTCTAAGCAAGAAGGATTATCACTGTGTAGTCTGGAATAGTTAGTTTATAAGTTTCTTTTTAACTTAATTAACATTGCGATTGGAGTTTTTGAGCAGTTAAAGTAGTCCCACAATCGGGAAATTTAATTGAAAAAGACTAAACAAAAAGTTACTTTCAAGTTTGTAAATTGCGCATTTTCTTAAACTACATCAAGTTGCATAACATATCGCTTAATAAAAGTGCGAAATATCTCCTGAAGCAGCAACCCGTCCTAGATTAGAACGGGTTAGCTCAACTGAGATTATAAAATTAGCTATATTATCACTTTATATTACTTCATCTGGTGGTTGTGTCTTTCTCCAGCCATAAAACTGCATGACGTCTTTTGATCATATAAAACATTTCAATTACCACCTTTCATGTTTTTTAATTAACAAGATTAATATTGACGAATACGAATATAATCGTCAATTTTTTTTCGGTTCTCTTCAAAGATTTTTTTCACATATTCATCATGAAGTGCTTTCTCAAGAGAGACCTTACGTTTTGTAATAGTTATCGTGAGCGCAAAAAAGTTTAATATCATTTATTATCACCTCCTTATATTGTCATGAAAAATGAAAAAAACCGTAGAGAGACTCCTCTACGGCGAAAAAAGGCACAAAAATACCGCAGGGGCACACTTCTCCCTGCGGTATGGGTATGCTTATTTACAAAAAAAACCTTAAGCGATCCATTCCGATGCGGTCGAATGTGTGATTTTCATTTCTAATGAAGTTGTAGCTACCAATGACATCAATTTAACGATAACGATCATTTTATTCGACCTCCTTAAGAATTTTTTGTTTACTTTGTAAGTATATCTAAATTTAAGTTGTTTGTAAACATCTTTTACAAAGCTTTCCTAATTATTGAAGTGTGAGCTGTTATGATGCTACGAGACATGGGGGGAATCCAAATCCAGCAATTTCTACAGGGTTATAATTACAAAATGAATAAGCATTAGCAGATCATAGAGTATGGTATCCCAACTATAAATACGAATACGAAAGAAAATTACAGTTTTGGGTGGTGGCCATTCGGTTATTGCTAGCACTTGCGGAATTACAAGTAGAGAATTCTGCAACAAAGCTAGTGTGGAATGCGTAAAAAGTCTGTAGAAAAAGCCTATAGGTCGAAGAAAAAGATGCTTTGGCCAGCACATAGCGCACTCGGTGTTTACATTCACGGGTTGAATATGCAATTTTTAAGAGAAGTGATTATGGATATTGGTAGGGATTAGCTGGTGGTGGAGAAGAGGGTGAGACTCCTACTAAACGAGAAGCATTTGAAGAGGCTGGCTTTACAAGAGATTATCCATATATTGCATTAGATTCTAGTTCTTCACTACCAGTAGAAGATGGAGTTGGGAATTTCCTTTGGGGACAAGTCGTTTATGTATTAAAAGAATTTTCATTTGGTGTTAAAGTTCCTACAAAAGATATATCATTATCCAAAGAGCATGTTTTGAAGAGGCAGTAACACTTTTGAAATAGGATAGAAAAAAACGGCGTTATGGGAGGTTATTAAATCTGATTAACCCCAAACATATGAAAGAAAATATTTAAGCTAAAACGGGTGCTTTGCTTGAAGAACACGGAGTTGCATAGGCAGCTCATTTTTAGGAATACAGCTTCAATATTGCTTGCTGTTATTCAATTATTGGGCAAGTATTGTAATAGAATGCTGAAATTGTGGAGGAAAAAAATGAATAAAACGGAGAGGCAGCTTGCGATCACGCTTGAATTACAGCGAAGCAAAACATTGAGAGCAGAAGATTTAGCTTCTCAATTTGAGACAAGTGTACGTACGATATATAGGGATATTCAAGCACTAAGTGAGGCTGGGGTTCCCATTTTAGGCGCCCCTGGTCAGGGTTATTCCTTAATGGAAGGATATTTTCTACCCCCGGTTAGGTTCACAGCAGAAGAGGCCGTCTCCCTGCTCATGGGAGCTGATTTTATCGAGCAAAGGTTGGATACAGATTATGGTATTAATGCAAGGTCCGCTAAACGCAAAATCGAGGCTACTTTGTCGGAGTCAGTTCGTAATGAGTCAAGGCTTGTTCGGGAAACAATGCGACTGCTTCATATAGGTGAGCAGTCAACTGAAGAGCGGGTAAAAACGTATCTTAATCAAGTTCGCGATGCAATTTTGAAACAGTGCAAAATCAGTTTTATGTATATTAAAAAAATGCCAGGAACAGATGGGAATCGGAAAAATAAACGTGTGGTCTCTCCATATGGATTAACACTTGTCCATGAAAATTGGGTTTTACTAGCATACTGTGATATGAGGCAAGAAATGCGACATTTCCGTTTGTCCCGGATGTCCGACCTTTCTGTGTTGGAAGATCAATTTCTTCTACCAAATGATTTTGACCTAAGTAGCTATCGGCCACCTGACAATCGAGATGAAAGAATAATAATGAGGGCAAACCCCGAAATTGCCGACAAAATCATTGAGGCAGTTAATTTTTATATTGAATCCATTGAGGAGCGGAATGAGGAGGTAATCTTTCAATTTCGTGTTCGGTATCCAGAGGAACTATTACAGCATTTACTTGGCTGGGGCGGAGATATCGAGGTGATTGAGCCGAAGTCTTTACGCTTCAAGATTCGGGAAGTAGCGAAAAAAATTCTAGAACACTACTGACATACACCTGTCAGTAGTGTTCTTTTATACTGTGACTATACCAAGATGAAGAGGAGCTGCTTGAAGGATGAAAAGTACAAAGGAAGTATTGAAGTCATTTGAACTTACAGTAGAAAGATATTTGGCAGAACTGACAAAACTCAATATGGATAAAATACATAGAAAGCTGAATGAAGAAGATTGGTCCATAGGACAGATGTATGTACATTTAATTCAATCAGCTTTCATGCATCTACATAATGTCGAGCAATGTTTAGCTGGTAGCGAATCGACATTCAACCCAACGAAGGAAAAAACTGAGCAGGGTAAGATTGTTTTTAAACTAGAACAATTTCCTGCTGTTCGTATTAAGGTCCCTGCTTCGCCAAACTATACTCCGCAACCACCAGAGAGCATGGAGCATTTGGTAGAAGGACTTCACAGTGTAGTGGAACGGATGAGGAATACGGAATCAGTTCTACTTCAAGTGCCTGTAAGTAACAAGATACTTCATCCGGCGTTCGGTGCTTTAAACGCGCAGGAATGGTTTATGTTGATTGAAATGCATTACAGACATCATTTTTTACAACTGGATCGGTTGAAAAGTTTAGTATTTGAAGAGTAGGGGGATGCATCATGTCGAATATAACAAGTCAGAAAAGCAGATATTGGATTGGCGTTGTATCCGCTTCTCATGTGAATTTAGCCATAGAAGGTGGTTTTGCACAGTTATGTCACGGTAAGGCAGTACCTTTGCGTAAAATGTCTCCAGGTGATTGGCTGATATACTATTCCCCTCGCACAGACATGTCCAAAGGGAAGCCCGTTCAAGCATTTACTGCTATTGGTCAGGTTACGGATAACGGTGCTTACAAACATCAAGTGTCGGAGTCGTTTGTGCCATTTCGCAGAGATATGCGTTATATTCCTTGTCGAGAAGTTAAGATTGCATTGTTGTTAAACCAGCTCACTTTTACGCGTGGAAATCGCAATTGGGGGTTACCATTCCGTCGAGGTCATTTTGAAATTGGAGATGAAGATTTTATGACAATCGTTACTTCGATGTTAGATGGTGAGGAACAGGCGTTATCCGAGTTCCTAAAACACTGATTACAAGTTGTGAACAGTTTCACTTAAACTAACGGAGGACTTTAGCAAATTATTACTGCGTTACATAAAAAGTCCTTTATTTATATTGTAGAAAGAATAATGTAAAGCTTATAATTTAATTAGGTGATTAAAAGTGACGATACAACATAAAAAGTTAATCAATGTTTATGATAGGCGTATACTGTTCAATAAATATCGTAAAAATACACCCAGCGTAATCTTTATTGCAAGGTTAGGCGATAGCCATGAAACATGGAAAAAAGTACAAGACCGAATATCGGATGAAACATCTACCTTGTCCTATGACAGGGCAAGTATTGGCAGGAGTCAGGACGTAGCTGTCTCGCGAACTTGCTGTGATCTTGTTGAGGAGCTCTCCGAATTGGTGCAAGCGCTTGACGTGGAAAAGCCTTATATATTAGTAGGCCATTCCTTTTGTGGTTTGGTCGCCAGATTGTATACCAGTCTTTATCCGTAGGACATCTGTGGTATGGTTTTGGTTGACGCTGCACCGGAATATAAAGAACTTGCCTATGAAAAGGTTCTACCAGAAAATCTACTTGCAGGAAATAGGGAATATTTCGAGAATCCTATGTTGAATAGTGAGAAAATTGATAAAATACAGAGTTATAAGCAAATTGCTGATTATTCAAAAGAAAGTGACATCCCTCTCTCAATTATTACAAGAGGTTTACCCGATAATTATGAAGATGGATGGCCCTCTCTAGAAATATTAAAAATTGAACAAAGTCTACAAGCCAGAATTCCAACGGCTGTCAACGTCAAGTAAGTTCCGGATTGCTAATCGTAGTGGACATTATATACATCATGATGAGCCTGATATTGTAATAGAAGAGATTTTATTCATGTTAAAGGGGATGGGAAAGTGAGCGATATAAGGTTAAAACTTATGGAAGATTTACAAAGAATTGAGGAGAATGAGTATCAGTTAGGCGAAAGTGAGCAGCATCAAGATTTCTTACCTTTGTTACTCCAATATATTGGCGATCCTCATCCAGAATTGCGGGATAATTTGATTTATCCGATGTTTTATATGTGGATTAAGGAAGAGAATAGGTTCAGTGAAGAGGAGTTGCGTAGTCTCTTAACTGTTCTGACTGATGAGAACCACTTGTTCTATAATATTGGCAGCGAGGATGATCAATCAGTTTTTACAAGGACGTTTTCTGCCTTGCCTATCGCTTTGATTATACAACACCACAGAAAGAATCCATTTTTAAATCAAGAAGAAATTGAGCAATTAATGCAAGTAATGTTACGTTATTACAAAGAAGAGAAAGATCTGCGGGGTTACCTTTCAGTAGGAGGCTGGGCTCACAGCGCGTCTCACGGTGCAGATGTTTTTGTTGAGTTGGTGCAGTGCGAGGAGAGCAGCGTTGCAATGCTGCGTGAGGTTCTTGTCGCTATTTCTGGCAAGCTACATAATGGAATACATATTTTTAGTGATGAGGATGATGAGCGGTTAGTCAATATCGTGGATACGATGATTCACAAAGAATTACTTCCACATCAAGAAATTGCTGATTGGATTAGCTGCTTAGCGCAATGCTGCAATTTGCCGAGAAATCGCAGTCAGGTGATTGCTCGTGTGAACAGCAAGAATTTTTTACGCAGTCTCTATTTCAGAAGGGGACAAGATAGCCTAGGGAATGAGCTTAATACTGCCATACTTGGCACTGAGGCAAAATTAAACAGGTTTTCTATCAGTTAAAGGATTAAGGGGTTGTCCCCATCCATAGGAATTGGCTGAGAGATTCCCTGGTTTATTCCGCCATTAAACGCTTTGATTCCCTAAAATATATAATGAGCATGTTTTGATTAATCATTTATTAAAACATGCTTTTTCATTTTCCTGTTTATTTTCACAGACATCTCCATTATCTTCTCCAACTAAAAGAACGGTTGTATTTTCTTGTGAATTGGAAATAATAGCTAAATATTCTTGACCACTTAAACTTTCTATACCACAATATGTCGCAATGTTTATTCCAGTAATATCAAAAACTGCTCTTACCGACGTAAATATTGAAGCCTAAAGCCTAATAAAAATAAGTGTAGGGTTTCTAATCGAATAACGATTTTCAAAAATCGAGCGCTTTCTCGGAAAACTAAAATAATGTCTTTGCCTAAAAGGCATTAACAAGAAAGGAGAAATCCTTTTCGTTAATGCCTTTTATATTACTTAGCTTAAATGGATCTTTTATAAGCACTCATTGTCGAGGTATATTGGAATATTTTAGGGTTAACTAGTCCATCACGCAAATCCATCATCCCTAATTGTCCCATTTTGTTTAGTAAAGGAATCAACCAACTACCACTTGGAGCACCTTGTAGCACTTTGATTTGATCAGATGATAACTTTGAAACTTTACTCGTATCAATCGGTTCTTTTGCATTTTCTATTGTTTCTCGAAAAGCTTTCAAGTCTGTTTTATACATATTCTCGCCAGTTTGTTGAGTAAAACCTTTATATCCGTAAGCTCCTTGAAGGATAGTTAACCTTATACTCATATCTTCCATAGAAACCATCTTTAAATACACCTCTCTTCATAGTATTCCTACATTATAAATGTGGAATATTTATCGTTCTTTCAATGGTATTCCAAGGGGAATTTTGTGAAGTTGATCTAAACTTATATAAAGCAGAAGTCCCACTTGAAATTTTTAAGTCTGAATTAAAAGTTACTGTATGATAAAACGCATCTATAATTTTGTCATTATTAAAATCTATAGCAGCTTCATTAAGTTTATAATCACGATTTTGATATGTAATACGCTCATCATCTAACCATTGATTTTCACTTCCATAGCCAACTTCCATAACTGCTACAGTAACAGTTCCTGAAACTGCATGAGAAGTTTGCTGCATGCCAATATCCTCAGTTACTTGATTGCTTGTTCCAACTTGAGATACTACTTTGTCAATATAAACAGATGTTAAAGGTGGTGCTGGACCTCTTAGAACGGGACTATTTTGACTGTTTTTTAATTCCTCTTTAATTTTAGCAGCCTCATCTGAAGTAACTAATGTAACAGTCCAATCAGGATGTTTTGTTTTTAAATCTTCAATTAATGGATCTACAGCAATCTGATCTTTTTCTATCTCTGAAGCCTCAGCTGTATTTAGCCCCAGCAAACCGCTTGCTAAAATTCCTACAGTTAGTAAATATTTCTTCATATACAACTTCTCCTTTTACATTATTTGTAACACATTATAATTATCGGATAATAAATCGGATGTTTAACACTATTTTCCAAAATAGATAATTATTAATTAAATGCCCCTTCAGAAAAACCAAGTAGTACCCATGTAATGAATCATTAAACTCGACCAAAACTTTCGATTCCAAAGGTTACACTGCAGCTTCTGAAATGCTGATTGCCAGCATGTGTCTATAACAATGTGATAGGGGAGTAGTTGTAGTTGCTACATTACTTATCAATATCTTTTATATTAGATATAACCGCCAAAACTTTCAGTATCCCACTCATGAATAGCATTTTAATCCATCTCCAGAACCTTTTCCATATAAATAATGGTAGCTTCAATCTTCTCATGTCCAAGTGATTTCATAATTTTATAAATATCGGCACCATTCAAATGTGAATAGTTTAAAAAACTAATATTATAAATCTATTTATAATATTAGAATTTAATATACCTTAAGAACACATATGTATTCCTGTGATAAAGTGCTCAAAACTTTCAAAGTTAATTACAAAAAATTAACACTCTGGTGTTCTGATACGAATTGAAATATTGTTTAGTGAATAATGATATGTCTCAATTTTTCTCATAGAGTAGTTTTCAAAAAAAGGTATTTAATACAGGATGGATACTAGTAGAGAAGCTTACAATTTCGGATTTTTTGTGAATAAGAGAGATTCAAAGAAATGATACTTCGTATAAAATACGGAAATATAATATCTAAAATATGGTCATATTATCCAAACTAATTCAATAAAAAAGATGTAGCCTTAGGAGCTACACCTTCCTTCGTTGCAAAAATTTTAATGCTATTTGTAATTCGAAAAAACAACATTATACGTTATTAATGTATTATCTGGCATTTTTAAGATAAGGGTTGCATTTTGATTAGTATCTATTTTATTAGTTGGAAAAAAGGAGGTATGATTCTCATTATATGATGGATCATTTGGCCAACTTGTTGTTCTTTGAACACCCAAAGATATAGTGCTTGATGGATAAATATAGTTATCTCCTTGTTTTAAAACAATATTTATTGGGTTAAATATTACATCAATTGAATTACCATATGTCTCAATTGTAAAATCAATACTTTTTGATTGCTTATATATATCAACCCATTTTTTAGCTTCTGAAAAAGACAAAGTTTCATTTTTATTAGTTTTTAATGCGGCTACAGATAGAACAGTTAAATATGGAGTATTAATATTAACAATAGGTTGATAATACTTTAGTCCAAATCCATCTGATGCTACAGGAACTATATATTTTTTTCTTATATCGTGGAGGTGATATACACCTTTATTCCCTTCTTGAATTGCTTCTTTAATCTCTGCGTCTGTAATGTTCAAAAAATTCCTATTTCCCTCTTGATTGGGAATTTCTACCTTTACTGAGATAGTCTTATCATTTTGCTCGATTGTAGCGGTTAAAGTTTTATTATCCCATTTAACGTTAGCACCTAGAGCTTCACTAATAAATCTTAAAGGTACTAAAGTTGTGCCATTTCTAATTTGAGCAGGAACATCGATAGAAACTGCTTGTCCGTTTATTACAGCTGTTTTCGTTCCTAGTTTTAATGAAATGTTAGTTGTATCTTTAGTTGCAGAAATGGTTTTTGTATTTTGATTCCATATTACAGTTGCTCCTAATTCTTCAAAGATTGAACGTAATGGGACTAACGTACGATTGTCAATCATTTTCCCACCAGTGATAGTAACGACACTTTGTGCACTAACCGTATTTGTAGAAATTAAAATGAGTGCAAATAAAATATATGAAACTATTTTTTTCATTTAGAATTTTCCCCCTTTAAATATGATTATAAGGGATATTAATGGAGATTTCCCATTTTTAAATTATTTTTGAAAATTTTATGTTTGTCTTAACTTTTAATGTTTACTTTTTAATTTTCATAATTAAAAAGATGCAGCAATTATTCTAAAAGCAGTTGGAAAATAAGCGTATTATCATAACTTAATAATATTGGTTTTAAACTTAATTTGGAATTTCAATTGTTCAACCTGGCGTATCGATTCTGGAGATCTCAAATTCAATGAAACAAATTATCCTGGCAACTGATGCTGATTTAAAAGATACGTATGGCTTACGCTTAACATATTATTTTAGCAATTAAGTGGATAGTCTACTCTCTTTGTTCTAATCTATATGAATTTCTATTATTTCTCTCTTTAGCGAATTAAAAAAGGGACTCTCCAATTGTTAATGGAAACTCCCGTTAAGAGCAGCACTTAGCTCAAATTGGGTAAAAATCTGTTGCAATTCAAAACATTAAATCATAATATAAGAATATAGTTATATATGGATTAATTCACCTTTCTTTAACGAGGTGATTTTATTTAAAATAATATATAAGCAAATAATTATATAAGGAGTGCAGATAAATGGAAAATACACTAATTGAAAAACAACTAAAAGCAGCTGCAGATTTAAACCGCATTAAATTACTTGCATGCATGAAGAATGGGGAGGTATGTGTATGTGATTTTGTAGATGTTCTCGGAATATCGCAACCAGCTGTTAGTCAACATTTACGAAAATTAAAGGAGGCAGGCATTATTACGGAACGAAAAGTAGGGACTTGGAAACATTACCGTTTAGTAGAGGATCAAACGCCATTGATGAAGGGCATCTTAGAACAAATTCAGCCTTTAAAGGGTTGTAACTGGAGCACAGATTGCTGCCATGTAGGGGGAAATATAAATGAGTAATGAATCTTTAACAAAACAGCTTTCTTTTCTAGATCGTTACCTTACCCTTTGGATATTCGTTGCGATGGGAATAGGTGTTGTATTAAGTATCACCATGCCTAATGTTGGTGAAGCGTTAGAGTCCATGTCTATTGGCACAACGTCCATACCGATTGCTATCGGGTTAATTGTCATGATGTATCCCCCATTAGCGAAAGTAAAATATGAGGAAATGTGGCGGGTCTTTAAGGATTGGAAAGTGCTTTTACTATCGCTTTTTCAAAACTGGTTACTCGGACCGTTCTTAATGTTCTTTTTAGCCATCATCTTCCTGCATGATTACCCTGAATATATGGCAGGACTCATTATGATTGGTTTAGCTCGATGTATTGCAATGGTCATTGTATGGAATGATTTAGCGCGTGGAGACCGTGAATATGTAGCTGGTTTAGTTGCGTTTAACTCCATCTTTCAAATTGTGACGTATTCAATTTTTGCTTACTTTTTCTTAAATGTATTACCTGGTTGGTTTGGCTTAGAGAATTTTAGTGTTTCTATTTCCATGTGGGAAATTACTAAGAGCGTACTTATATACTTAGGTATCCCGTTTGCTGCAGGGTTCCTCACACGTTGGATAGGGATTAAAACAAAAGGGAAACATTGGTATGAGGAAAAGTTCTTACCGAAGATTTCACCACTGACTCTAATTGCACTGTTGTTCACGATTGTGATGATGTTTGCTTTAAAGGGTGAGCAATTAGTAGAACTGCCACTTGATGTAGTGCGAATTGCTATTCCATTATTTATTTACTTTGTGATTATGTTTGCTGTGTCATTCTTCTCTTCCCGTAAAGTTGGGGCATCTTATCCTGTCACAGCAGCTCTTTCTTTTACAGCTGCAAGTAACAATTTTGAGCTAGCGATTGCGGTTGCAGTGGGTGTGTTTGGCCTGCATAGTGGCGTGGCATTTGCTGCTGTTATTGGTCCACTTGTAGAAGTACCTGTTCTCATAGGACTTGTATGGGTTGCCCTACGTTGGCAGAAAAAATACTTTAAAACCATTAAATTATAAGGAGCAATTACTATGACAAATATACTTTATTTCTTATGTACAGGAAACTCATGTCGAAGTCAGATGGCTGAAGGATGGGCAAAGAAATTACTACCTACCAATTGGACAGTTAAAAGTGCGGGTATTGAAGCACATGGTGTAAACCCGAATGCTATAAAAGCGATGGCCGAGGTAGGGGTTGATATTTCAAATCATACATCCGATTTAATTGATAGGGAGACATTAAACAACGCCAGGTTAGTTGTCACGTTATGTGGGGATGCAGCAGATAAATGCCCGATGACACCTCCTCACGTTCGTCGTGAGCATTGGGGATTTGAAGATCCTGCGAAAGCGACAGGTACAGATGAAGAAAAATGGATTGTATTCCAAACTGTACGTGATGCAATTGGAAAACGGATTGAGCAATTTGTAGCTGAGGAGCTGAATTAAATTGAAAAAAATTCATATCTATGAGCCAGCAATGTGCTGTTCTACAGGCTTATGTGGACCCTCTATTGACCCAGAATTATTGCGTATGTCATTTATTATGAATAATTTAAAGAAAACAAACATTGAAGCTGAAAGGTTTAATCTTACAAACGAGCCAAATGCTTTTGTAGAAAACGAAGCTATCAATCAACTATTAATGTCAGAAGGAATGGATGCCTTGCCTGCAACGTTTGTGGATGGAGAATTACTTTGTAAAGGGATCTACCCAACAAATGAACAATTTTCACTGTGGTCAGGACTTTCAGAAGACGAATTACTACAAAAGCCAAAAGTACGCTTGTCACTAAAAGGAGAAGCCTAAGATGGAACGCTTTACAAGAAGTCATTTCCCTGACACCCCATTCCTATTTTTCACGGGGAAAGGGGGCGTTGGGAAAACATCGGTTGCTTGTAGCCTATCAATAGCCATTGCAAATGAAGGGAAAAAGGTACTTTTAATTAGTACAGACCCCGCATCCAACTTACAAGATATTTTTGGGCAAACTTTTTCTAATAGTCCAACAAAAATTGAAGGCATAGATAATTTATTTGCGATAAATTTGAATCCTGAACAGGCGGCACAGCATTACAAAGAACAAATGGTTGGTCCGTATCGTGGAAAGCTACCTGAAGTGGTATTAAAAAATATGGAAGAGCAACTTTCTGGTGCTTGCACAGTAGAAATTGCTGCTTTTAATGAATTTGCAACACTATTGACTGATACTTCAGTCATTGGGAATTTTGACACTGTCGTGTTTGATACAGCGCCAACAGGGCATACGTTACGATTATTACAACTGCCTTCTGCATGGTCTACGTTTCTAGATGATAATACGACTGGCACTTCATGTTTAGGCCCTTTAAAAGGGTTAGAACCACAACGTGAAGTCTATAAAGAGGCAGTTGAACGTTTAAAGAATGCTAATCAAACAACGTTAATGTTAGTGACACGCCCAGAAGAAAATCCTTTAAAGGAAGCAGCACGTGCTTCTCGCGAATTGTTTGAAATAGGTATTCAAAATCAGACCCTACTAATTAATGGATATATGAGCAATGCCAATTCTACTGATGATATCGAAGAGGCTTTCATTGCACGTCAAGCTGATGCAATAGCAAGAATTCCTGAAGAACTAAATCAATTTGAGCAATTCTACTTACCTTTTGTACCGTACTCTTTATCAAGTATTGAGCGTATGCAAGCATGGATGACTGACCAAGAAGTTATACATGAAGATGAATCAAATGAAGTAACTAAGATTCCTGAGATAGAAGAAATGATTGCAGATTATTTAGAGCGTAAGCCGAAACTCATTTTTACGATGGGTAAAGGTGGGGTTGGAAAAACAACGGTGGCTTCTTATATTGCATTACGATTAGCGGAAGAAGGTACTCATGTACATTTAACTACAACAGATCCTGCCGCACATCTCAATTGGACATTCGGTGATGACAACGTTAAAAATTTAACAATCAGTCGTATCGATCCAAAAGCAGAAGTGGCAAACTATGAAGCAGAAGTGCTTGCAAAGGCAAGTGAAACGATGAATGAGGAAGGTTTAGCATTTGTGAAAGAAGATTTGGCTTCTCCTTGTACAGAGGAAATAGCTGTATTCCGAGCATTTGCTAACGTTGTAGAAAATCATCAAGATGAAGTCATTATTATTGATACTGCACCAACAGGGCATACGCTGCTGTTATTAGATGCAACAGAAGCTTATCATCGTGAAATAAGCCGTTCACAAGGGGATATTCCTCCAGCTGTTTCAAACCTGTTACCAAGGTTGCGTGATGCCTCTTATACGAGTGTCGCCATTGTAACTCTCCCTGAAGCAACACCTGTCTATGAAGCTTCGCGCTTACAAGAAGATTTACATCGTGCTGGATTATCTGTTGATTGGTGGGTTGTTAATCAGGCATTTTCATCTATCTATACAACAAGTCCAACATTAATTCAAAAACAACAAGCAGAATCGAAATGGCTAAAAGAAGTTAGATCCATCAGCAATAATCAATTTGTGGCCATTCCATGGGTAAAAACGCCACTGGTTGGAGCACAAGGCTTACATGAATTAAAAGGAGAGAAAATCAAATGAAAATGAGTCCAGAAGGTAAAAATTATTTAGAACAGGTATTAGCTGATTCCGAGGTTAAAACACTTCGTTTCTTTGGTATTACAGGCTGCTGTGGGGTTAATTTAGGTGTAGGCTTAGAAGCACCAGCAGCAGAAGATGCGATTCAAACAATTGAAGGTATCGAAATCGCAATTCATCCTGATATTGCACCGCAATTAACAGATGTTACGATCCATGCAGAAGAAGAGAATGGTGAACTAGGTTTAGTATTAGTTGGATACTCTCCGACATCTTGCTAAAGAGTAATTCTAAATATACTGTCTGTCTTAGCAATTATTCTATCTGTGAATGGAGGATACAATAATGACAGTAAATCATGCTAGCGTATTAACAAAAGATTATTTTATCGCTTATTTAAAGTTAATTATGAATAGTAGAGAATACACATTGATACAGGCTAAAGAATTTGCTTTTGATTTCTTCTTTAAAGGAGATATGGAGCGTTACGGCCCTTCTACATGGTTGCAATTTGAAAAAGCTATAAAAGAAATTGATAAAATCATGTGTGAAATTGAAGTGTGTTCATAACTATTACAAAAGCTTAAATAAATTACGTCTAGCTAACTGCTAGACGTAAAAAAATATATTTTATATAAGAAAATGCTTATATAGAGAAAAGAGGAGAAATTTATATGAAAACACTAAAAGTAATCAACCAAAATCAATCTTGTTGTACTACAACTAAGGATATTGAAGTACAGGAGAGTGTTAATATCCCAAATAAGAATTTACCGATTGTCATAATTGGTGCAGGTCCTATAGGGTTAGCTACTGCTGCTCATCTAGTAGAGCAGAACCAGTCATTTATTTTACTTGAAGCTGGCAATGAAATAGCACACAATATTCGTACTTGGGGTCATGTCACATTATTTTCTCCATGGCGTTATAACATCAATAAAGCTGCTAAATCATTATTAGAGGGGGCTGATTGGATAGAACCTAACTTAGAAACAATACCTACGGGGCATGAATTAATAGATCTTTATTTAAAACCTTTGGCAGAGTTAACACAAATAAAACCAAGTATCCGATTGAACTCAAAAGTAGTAGGTATATCAAGACAATTTAATGATAAAATGAAATCAAAAAATCGATTCAATCAGTCCTTTAATATATATGTTGAAAAAGAGGATGATATCGATATTATTGAGGCAAAAGCAGTTATTGATGCAACAGGAACATGGGGGAATCCAAACCCAGCAAATTCTACAGGTGTTTGGCTAAAAAATGAAAAAGCAATAGCAGATCACATTGAGTATGGTATTCCAGATATAAATACGAACCCTAAGAGATATGCAAATAAGAAGGTTGCTGTCATTGGTGGTGGTCATTCAGCGATCAATACTTTATTAGCTTTGGCTGAATTACAAAAAGATAATCCTGCAACAAAGCTTTTGTGGATTATGCGTAAAAAATCTGTAGAGGAGGCCTATGGCGGGGAGGAAAAAGATGCGTTGGCAGCACGTGGCGCACTGGGTATTCGCATCCATGAGTTAGTAGATACAGGAAAGATTGAGGTAGTAACACCTTTCTATATTTCACAAGTGAAAAAAGAAGAGAATATTCATATTATAGGTACTATTAATGGAGGACAAAAAGTACTTACAGGATTCGATGAACTTATTGTTAATGCAGGAAATCGACCTGACTTTACCATGAACAATGAACTGCGTTTATCTATTGATTCAGCAACAGAAAGTGTGCAAGCATTAGCGCCCTTAATTGATCCTAATGAGCATAGTTGTGGCACAGTAAGGGCGCATGGAGAAGAAACACTACGACAACCAGAAAAGAACTTCTACATTGTCGGTGCAAAAAGTTATGGACGCGCACCTACATTCTTAATGGCCACAGGTTATGAACAAGTTCGTTCTATAACAGCCTATTTATCAGGAGATGAAGAAGCGTCGAAACGTGTGGAATTAGAATTACCAGAAACAGGCGTATGTAGTATTAATCTTGTTAATCAATCCAATACATGTTGTTAAAAATTTGACTGTTAGCGCAAGCTAGCAGTCCTTTTAAAATACCAAGGGGGAAATGGGATGGACACACTTATTATTCGTAAAATGGAAAAGAAGGATTTACAAGAGGTATTAAAGATTTATAAAGAGGGAATCGAAACAGGAATGGCAACTTTTGAAACAATAGTGCCAAGTGAACAGGTATGGGATGAAAGACACCATGCGACCTTGCGTTTTGTAGCAGAAGAAAACAATAGAGTAGTTGGTTGGATTGGTATTTCGCCCGTCTCTACACGCTCCGTCTATTCTGGAGTTGGAGAAGTTAGTGTTTATATATCGAGTGAAAGTAAAGGGAAAGGTATTGCCTCTAAGCTATTTAAAGTACTAATTGAAGAGAGTGAAAAGGAGGGGTTTTGGACACTCCAATCATCCATCTTTGCGATCAATTCATCAAGTATCCAATTACATAAAAAGATGGGCTTTCGAATTGTTGGTACAAGAGAAAAAATTGCTCAATTAGATGGGAGATGGCATGATACAGTTTTAATGGAAAGAAGAATGTAACTTCGAAATAAAGTTACGTGTGCAAGATTCAAAATTAGAATAAAGTAAATTCATGGGTAGCCATTGTAGTTTTATAAAAAAGATTGATCATTTAAAACAAAGTTCGATTAAAAATCCTGTGTTGATATGCGGGAGTTTTTTGTTCAACAAGCGGGCCAGATTGTTGATGAACGTTTTCAATAAAATTGGATATTATTGTTGAAATCATAGAATAAGATTGTGAAGTTTCTTACTTAAACTAACAGAGCAGGATAGCTAATGAATATCTAGGGGTTACTTCTAAAAAGGAGTAATCTAAATGAAAAATCCATTCTTAATAGTTTGATTGTGTTTATATTTTGTTCAGTTTTTCTATGTTATTAGTAAGTCCTGTTTTTTCACAAACTACACCTTCAGATAAAAATGAATAATTACATCCCGCAAATAAGGAAAAAGTTATTAATGAAACTGTAGATGAATTTTACCAGGCATTAAGAGACCTAAAATATCCTATTCATCAGGAGGTTAATCAAAGATATAAGCTGAAGCCAAAGCAACAGCAAAGGTATTTGGATACTGTTCTTTTTAAAGAAATACCTGATGCATCTGTAAATGTAAGAAAGAAATTATTGTTTAATTAGGTAGAAAGTTTAAATTATATAACTTTCGATGGAAATATTCTTCGTACCTATCCTGATATTGATATTAAGTACTATTAGCCCCGATAGGCAAGTTTATTTCTTTTATTCCTTTAAAGACACTGAAAAAGAATTTAGAGGTAATTATGCAATTTATGATGTTGAAACAAAAGTAATGGTAGCAGGTGGAAGTACTTATATGCCAAAGCTCAATAATGGGTTGTGCTCGTCTAGTTAAACTAACGGTAGCGATAGTTCAACTAGCTATAAGCGATCTTAGACATATTTTAGTTATTCCGTTAAAGTGTACGATTGTTCAATAGAACAGTCGCTTTATACTAACGGAGCAGGTTAGTTTAATAAATTTTCGTAAAATTCAAGGATTCTTACCCAATAAAAAAGAATATATATTTATTAAAATTTTAAAAAGCGTTACTTGAGAAAGGAGATACTGAATTGGAGGATTTAATAAAGGAGTACAGCTTAGGATACACAATGATTTGGGATGCCATCGAAGGATTAACAGAGGAGGAGCTTCGATACAAACCCGCACCAAACAAATGGAGCATTCATCAAATTCTCATACATGTAACGGATTCCGAGATCTCAGCCACACCTAGGCTAAAAAAAGTATTGGCAGAGGATGAGCCAATACTGGTCTCATTTGACCAAGATGCATGGGCGAATACCTTGAGTTATGACTTATTGGACCGTGAACAGTATTTGCATCTTTTCAAATTGTTACGTACTAGTATGCAGCCTATTTTGGACAATCTAACGAGTGAACAAAGCAGGCGAGTGGGGATGTACATAGATCAGGAACGATTCACATTTAAGCAATTACTTGAATTTCGCGTACAACATGTTCGCGACCACCTTGATCAAATTGAACGGGTAAAGAATTCATATCGAGAGAAACAACCAAATTAAACCTATTTAAACCACAGCAAAGAGGGAACAACATGTGCTTTTTATAACGGGTTAAATTAAAGAGTATTCTTCGAAGATATGTAATGAACAAACATAGAAAACTGGCTTGAATGGTAATCGCTATGAACTAGGGGGGACGGAAAAAGGGGTTTAATAATGAAATTTCTTACATGGGGTGTAATTGGAGCTGCTATCTTGGGTAATAACAAGAGGTTGCAAAGTGGAAATCTTCAGCAATTCACAAAAAATATATCGAACAAATTAAATTTACAGAACACACAACAAATGATGCAACCTCTACAACAAATGGCACAACCAATGCAGCAAATGACTCAGCCTTTACAACAGATGAACCAATTACAACAGCAAACAACTCAATCGTCGCAACAGATGAAACAACCTTTACCCTGTCATCTAAGTTCTTCAGAGTCTTGAGTTAGTTCGGAAGATGAATCAGCTGCTGATTGAAAAGAAGTAATAAAAACAAGTGTGAGTACAAAAGTGATTAACATTTTTTATTTTTCTTTAATCCTCCTCTTATACCTTTATCAAAATTTATTGTATTTTTTCCTATACTGAATAAAGTATGTCTTATTAAACAATCGGGCGCTTTTCTGAAAAAAGGAAAGCGTCTTTCTTCATGAAAAGGGCCCAATTATTGAAAAACATTTTTTTATGAAAGGCTCCAAAACGGCGCTTGGGGACGTTCCACTACACTTGTTAGGTGTTTTTAATAAATCTAAAAGGCCTATACATAAAAATTCCTTTTTCTTTCCTTTTATCATGAGTTACATGAATAAAGGAAGTTCTATTTTGAAACGTAATCGCTCCAAATGTTCACTTAAAAACATTTTTTGCCACATGGAGAAATTCCTTAACTGCAGGAGAAGCATTTGCAATAGAATGACAGGCAAGTGCTACTTCACGGCTGTTTTCAATATTTAGTTTGCTGATTTTTATGTTTTGCTGTGTCTTTAAGTATAATTCTGGACCTATCGTAACGCCAAGTCCTTCCTGTACCATATTAGCGATGGTTGTACAGTCGTGTACTTCAAAAAGAATAGATGGTTTAATTTGCGCTTCTGCAAATAATTCCTCAACATGTGATTGGTACATCCCTGTTGGCATAATAAAGGATTCATCCATTAAATCATTCATTTCTACAATTTCTTTAGAGCGGAAATGATGAGCAGAGTGATAAGCGACTACCATCTTGTCTTTAATCAAAGGAACCAAATCGAAATTTGGGCTTGATTTTCCTTTTACTACAAATCCAATGTCAATAATGCCTGAACCCAACCATTCCGTAATTTCCTCATAGGTTCCTTCATAAAATTTAAATTCTATTTTAGGATGCTTTTTCCGGAATTTTGCAAGTAATTTAGGCAATAGGCAGGAAGAAGCACTTGCAAAAGTGCCGATACGAATAATACCTGTTTCCAAGCTTGTCATAAGTGCAATTTCTTGATTAATGACTTCCACTCTTTTCAATATTTCTCTGATATGCGGCAGAATTTTTTGTCCCATTTCTGTAAGTGTTATTCCTTTTTTTCGATCACGAATTAATAAAGAAACTCCCCATTCAGATTCTAAACTTGCAACTGCATGGCTCACGGCAGATTGAGTCATATTTAATGTTTCAGCAGTTTCTGTAAAGCTTCCTAGCTCGACTACTTTTGCAATGATTTCGTAGCGCACAATAGTCATGAGTAATTACTCATCTCCCTTATCAAAAACATCAATTTTACTTATGTTAACATGGAACTTAAAATAAAAACAGCAGTTCAAATATAAGGAGATGTACAAATTGAAAAATAATATAAATCAACTAATCATCATACTTTTAGCTTTAGGAGCTTTTGTAACAGGAACAGCAGAGTTTGTTGTTTCTGGAATTTTAGAACTGATTTCTTTTGAATTAGATGTTTCAATTTCAATAGCTGGCCAGTTGATTACGATTTATTCTTTATCTTATGCTATTGGAGCATTGGTATTGGTCATGCTAACGTCTAAATTTGACCGTAAAAAAGTGCTTTTAAGTGCCATCTCTATATTTATTCTAGGAAATCTAGTTGCATTTTTCAGTTATAATTTCGTCATTCTTATGTTATCCCGAGTCATTATGGCAATGAGTGGAGGGTTGTATATTGTTGTTGCCACCAATTATGCCGCTCAAATTGCAGTTCCAGAAAAAAGAGGTAGTGCAATGGCAACAGTCATTACAGGTTTCACTGTTTCATTAGTACTTGGAGTGCCTATTGGAACATTTTTAGCTGGACATTTTGATTGGCACTATATTTTCTTGATCATTGTGCTTGGTACAGTTTTTTTAATGATAGGTCTTTATAAATTATTACCAACTATAAAAGGAAACCAACCGCTGCCATTTACACAACAGCTACAAATAATGAATGATAAACGAGTCCTAACTGGTTTAATGACAACGATTTTTTGGATTTTAGGTTATACGATGGTGTTTGCCTACATTGCTCCATTATTAAGTCATACTGCTGGTTTTTCTATAGAAATGACAAGTATCGCATTATTTGTTTTAGGCACATTTGCTTTTATTGGCTCACGCTTTGGAGGATATGCGGTAGATAGATGGGGACCTAATCGAACAATAACATTAAGTTTATGTGTTCATATCATTTCTTTATTTGTACTAGCATTTACACAGTATAGGGCAGTGGGTGTATTTGTCACACTAGCTTTTTGGGGAGTAGCAACTTGGACAACGACACCAGCAAAGCAGTTTTATCTGATTTCACTAAAACCACAATCCTCTGAAACAGTACTCAGTTTTAATACCGCCTTAATGAATGTGGGAATGATGCTGGGCTCTGCATTAGGAGGAATCATTATTCAATATACTAATATAGAAAATTTAAGCTGGATTGGTGGATTATTCGTAATACTCGCACTTATTTTTATCAGATGTTCTTTCTACCTAAATAAAAAAGTTATGAAGCACCATCGACTTTAATGAATTAAAAAGTAATTTCTAAACTCAACTGACTTGATATTCAGGGAATATTAGGTATTGTTTATATTGAAGAAATAACTGATTTTACTAAGGAGACTATTTCAGTAATTCGAGATGAAGTTTTGTTAATGGTTTTTTCGATGTTTTTAAACACTTATAGTACTGAGACAATTAATAAGATTCAATCTAGTATAATTGAACATTCAACAGTTCAAGAAATACAAAAAAATTATCGTAAATCTAAATCAGATTATTTACCTTATGATTTAGGGATATTACGTAATGGAAGTTATATAAGATTTGGGAAAAGCCGACAATCTAAGCCTATTCAAGAAACAAAAATTTCTAAAAATACAATAGTTGAGGTAATAGAAAGAAAAAAATAATTGGGTAAGAATGCAAATAGAAGAAAATAATAGCTGTTTAAATGGATGGATAGAGGAGTTAAAAATTAAAAATTGTTGATTGATATTAAAAATCTAAATAGAATACTTAAAAATCAGAACTGTCCTTTAAAGTTCCAAACTTTCTAAGGGCAGTTTCTTGTTTCAAAAGCTCTTTTTTAGAATTTAATCATTACTCATTTTTAATAAACAACAAAGCAGCAAGGAACGGTTTCTGTAACCTTATTCCCGCAAGTTTTTCCTCTTGTTCAAGAGCTTTTACTAGAAGATGAATTGCTTTACATTGAGAGAACGCTTGAAAAGCGCTTTGGTAGACCTCAAGTGAAAATAAAATATGCACAAACGACGAAAAGAGTATGAAATTGAAGGGAATTTTAGAAACTGCATAAATTTTTATGCAGTTTTTTCTTTACTTTCAAATAATTATTTTGTAAGATAAAGCCAACTTCAAAAGTGGCCAGACCACTTTTGAATTCATTCAGTAAGAGACGCCATCATCTGAAGGTGGTGGATTTTGTTTCTTTTTAGTAGGTATCCAAACACCTACTGAATGAAGATGAAGCCTTTGGATGCATTGTTTATCTGCGCGAAAGGAAAGCGACAGCAATAATTATTCCAAGGCGAATAGATTGACCGAGGAGTTGATCGTATGGATAAAAAAACCGAACAAAAGAAAGTGTTTTTAGATATCGTCCAACAATTACGACAACTTATTAAAATAGAAAAAATACAGGCTGGTGAAAAGTCACCTTCCGAAAGAGTCCTTTCAGAACGTCTAGGTGTCGGGCGATCCTCTGTGAGAGAGGCATTGCGAAGTTTAGAGTTATTAGGTCTTATTGAAACGAGACATGGGGAAGGACGTTTCTAGCTTCTACAAAAGCATCAGCTCGTAGAAATATTGTCGATGTTTATATTAGAAGATGAAAAATCAAAAAGGATGCGAATTAACGCGACAAATTCATGATAAGGAAGCCATTCGCGTTATAAGTTGTACAGAGACTCTGCGAACACTACCAGTGTGGGGCAGTTTTTTTGTAAAGCTAGAGATAGAAAGTACGATTTATTGTCGGGATGTTTAACGAGAAATAATCATCACGTCAGGAAATCGTCTTTCACTAAAAGTTTGGTTTCAGTTAGCAGTTTATGCCGGTGACCGTTTAAATCGAAACTCAACAGAAGAAGAAAAATTAATCATTCAAACTATGTTGAAATCGATATAGCTTGGCTATGAAAAAGAAGCATTAAAAGCTTACCAACAGTGGATGAATGCTGAACAAGGCATTTAGACAACAAAGGGGGAGTAGAACATGGTAGTACGTAGCTTATTTAGTAAAAAGAAAGAGGACAGACAGGAAATGGGATTTCCAGAAGGACTTATGACAAAATGTCCAGAATGCCGTCACATTCAGTTAACAAAGGAATTAGAAAAAAATCATAAAGTGTGTACAAAATGCGACCATCATTTCAAAATGACTGCACAGGAGCGCGTAGCATATCTCTTAGATGAAGGTTCATTTGTTTCAATGGATGATCATTTACAAACAAGTAATCCACTTAATTTCCCTGATTATGTAGAAAAAATTTCAGTGGCTAAACAACAAACGGGATTAAGCGAAGCTGTACTGACTGGGTTAGGTACTCTTGATGGAGAAGAAATTGTTGTAGCCATTATGGATTCTCATTTCCGTATGGGCTCAATGGGCTCCGTTGTAGGAGAAAAAATCACACGTGCCGTTGAAAAAGCTATTGAATTACGTGTACCGGTTATTATTTTTACTGCTAGTGGTGGAGCGCGCATGCAAGAAGGTATTCTATCATTAATGCAAATGGTAAAAACGAGTGTGGCATTAAAACGTCATAGTGAAGAAGGACTATTATTTATTTCGATCATGACGCACCCTACATACGGTGGCGTTTCAGCAAGCTTTGCTTCTGTTGGAGATATTAATATTGCAGAACCGCAAGCATTGATTGGCTTTGCTGGTCGCCGTGTAATCGAAGAAACATTAAGAGAAAAATTACCAAATGATTTCCAAAAGTCGGAGTTTTTACTAGCGCATGGTCAGCTTGATGCAATTTTCCATCGGAAGGATTTACGAAACCAAGTAGCAATACTTGTAAAAATGCATACAAAAGGCGGTGTGCAATATGTCTAAAAATTTAGCTTTTGAAGAACCAGTCGTACAATTACGAGAAAAAATTGATGAATTAAAAACGATTGCTACAGAGGCAAATGTAGACATGACAGGCGAAATCGAAAAGCTTGAAACACGTCTAACACAGCTAGAACAATCTATTTATGCCAATATGAAGCCATGGGATCGTGTACAGGTTGCTAGACATCCAGAACGACCAACTACTTTACAATATATAGAAGCGATGTGTGAAAACTTTATTGAGTTACATGGAGATCGTACATTTGGTGACGATGCAGCTATTCTTGGAGGAATTGCTCTCTTTGAAGGACAGCCCGTAACCATTGTTGGACATCAGCGCGGAAAATCAACTAAAGAAAATATTCGACGAAATTTTGGTATGCCACACCCTGAAGGATATCGTAAGGCATTACGCTTAATGAAGCAAGCTGAGAAATTTAAGCGCCCAATTATTTGTTTTATTGATACAAAAGGAGCCTATCCGGGTAAGGCAGCCGAGGAACGCGGCCAAAGTGAAGCCATTGCTAGAACTCTCTCTGAAATGGCGATTCTAACAGTACCAGTTATTAGTATTGTTATAGGGGAAGGCGGAAGTGGTGGTGCCATTGCATTAGGGGTAGCTAATCGCGTCTTTATGTTAGAGAACTCAACGTATTCGGTTATCTCGCCTGAAGGGGCTGCATCGATCTTATGGCGAGATGGTAGCCTAGGGAAGCAAGCTGCAGAAGCAATGCGGATAACAGCACCTGACTTAAAAGAGCTCGACGTTATTGATGGAATAATCCCTGAAATAACGGGTGGAGCACACCGCAATGTTGTGAAGCAAGCATCTTATATAAAAGAATGTATAAGCGTCACACTAAAAGCATTGAATTCTCTAAATGGCGAACAATTAATTGAAGATCGCTATGAGAAATTCAGAAAGATTGGACAATATACAGAAGTTTAATTTCATTTTTAGGTTATTGGACATGTGAATTTGTTTGTAAAGAGATAAAAAATGTTTCCTAAATAAATTAATATCCTAATGAATGATGGAAGAAAAAAGAATTGTAGTTGGTAAAAAAGATTGAGCATTTATAATAAAGTTCGATTATTTGTAATATAGTTTGATAAAAATAACTTCGTATTTAAATAAAACCCACGCATATTGATCAAACTTTTTTCAAAATGCGTGGGTTTCTTCTATTATAAAATCAACGATTGCAACAAACTTTTAATCAAACTTTATTCTAAACCAACACTTTTGTGTCTTATTAATTTGCTTTAAGTGACCATTTACACAGAGTAATTTAATCTTTATTAGTTTTCATCTGTCCATAAAAATAAAATGTCTAAAAGTTCTTGTTCATATACAAGTACAGATAGTATGGGTAGTTGATGAATCAAGGCCCTCCTCCACGCAAAATAATTTTAGTTTACATAATATAAATTATAGGAAGTTATGTTTCATTAAAAAGTATACTAATAATAGTGAGACAAAATGAATTTAAAATGTAATATGAACCAATTCTTTTGTTGTAATCCTCATTCCATTGAATAACTTGCTCCATCCGTTTTTGACCTGCATTTCTAAGGGTATTCGCGGCGAAAGTTTGCGCTCTCGCATTCAACTTCTGGATGACTTTCTCATCTTGGGGTTGTTTATCCTTTTGCATTTCCTTCCAAGCTTGATCTCATGAGGACCATTCCTTGATACTAACAGTTGTCATAACATTCAACTCCTATTTTTATTTTTTGTTTTAATTGCTTGTATTCGGTTCATCCAATTGCTCAGAATATCTGAGGCGCAGACTTATAAATACTAAGACCAATGCAATGACCGTTAGGAAAACTCCCAGCAATCGGAATCCTGTCAAGTTGAACGCACCTCCCATAATGATACCTGTCAACAGTGAAGATAAAATTGTTCCCAAGTATCTCGATGTATTAAATAGGCCATATGCTACACCAGCAATTTCTTTTGGAGAGCTTTTAAACAAAGCTGCCTGCATACTAACAGCGTTTAGCCCGTTGCTAAAACCGAATGCGGCTAACGCCAGGCACACACTGATGACTGGTGAACTTTGCGTCCATGTCACAATCCACACTGCCCCCACTACCATCAGTAATGAGGATACAATCAATGCAGGTCTTGGTCCCGATTTACCGACCCATTTCCCTGCTATTGGCGAAGCTACAATCGAGCTCAAGCCCAAGGTTAACATAAGAATCCCTGTCTGAAATTCACTGACATGACGCACCATTTGCAGGTATGATGGAATCCCAAAAAAGAGTGAATAATAAAGTAAGTTAACTAGCAAGTATTGTATATTGACCCAAGTCATCCCTGGATATTTGGCGAAGGTGCGTAAAGGAATAAATGGCGACATTGTTTTTAGCTCATGTTGTACGAATATTCCCAACGCAACGAGCCCGATTAGCACAAAAATGACATTCCATAGAGAGAAATGCCCAGATGATTTCGCTGACAGCAAGCCAACTAGAAGTGCAATCAGACCCACCGCAAAGAGCAGAATTCCTGGCACATCAATCACACCCAGTAATTTTTGAAACGACATGTCACGTGAAACAATTGCTGCCGATCCATCATTAGGAATCATTTTCCAAGCTAATATAAAGCTCGCCACAACAAACGGGATATTGACGATGAAGATCGCTGGCCAGTCCCACCATTGAATAAGTACTCCTCCTGCAAAAGGTCCTATAGCTGCCGCACCGGATAGGAAAATCGATAAACCTGCTAAAGCATCTGCTTGCTTTTCTGTAATATGAATGCGTACGATAGCTGTTCCAACTGCAATCAGCATACTAGTTCCGATTGATTGTACAATTCTGGACACTATAAGCCATCCGAAATTTGGAGAAAATGGAGCCAGAATAGAAGAAACTAAGGATACTAGAAGACCAGCTAGAAATATCTTTCTCCGACCGAATAAATCACTAGCCTTCCCCATTACAGGTTGGGCGATAGCACTAGCGATATAAAATGAAAACACAATCCAGGAAACAGTAGTAAAATCAATGCTATACACATGTTGCAACCTAGCAATAGCAACAGAAATCATTGATGAATTTAAAGGGTTTAATAATATTCCTAGTCCAACGGATATCATTAACCACCTGCTACGAGAATTCATATTTTACCCCCCTTTATATTTGTTACATTGATATCTTACTTGAAATTTTACATTCATTCCAACGCATTTAAAGTTATGATATCATTGACCAAAAGGAATGATTGGAGAGAAAAAGAAATGGAACTTCTTCAACTACAATATTTTCTTGAGGTAGCTCGATTAGAGCATGTAACCGAAGCTGCCCGAAGTCTCCACGTTACGCAATCGTCGCTAAGCAAAACGATTCAGCGTCTGGAAGAAGATTTAGGGGTACCTTTATTTGATCGCACAGGCAGGAAACTGCGATTAAATGAATTTGGCAACAAATTCATTCGTCGCGCGGAAAGGGCTTTGTTTGAGTTGGAACAGGGGAAGCAGGAGATTAGCGATTTGTCCAGAGCAGAATCTGGTACACTTAAGCTTGCGGTAACCACAGCAAGCACTTTGCCCCAGATAATGCGAGAGTTTCGTAAAAAACGTCCTAATATCCAATTTCATGTGCAAATGCTGACCACACTGGAAATGGTCACGCTTTTACATCGAGGCGAAGTCGATTTTTGCTTGTCGTCCTCTCCTTTTCAAGGGCAAGACATCGAATGTCAAGTTGTCTTTGTTGATCCCATTCTTGTTGCAGTTCCTAATGGGCATCGGCTGGCAGACCGAAGTAGCGTATGTTTAACAGAACTTAAGGATGAAAGCTTTGTAGGTGTGAAAAGAGGATACGGCACTCGTGATTTAGTAGACGCTGTATGCAAATCGGCTGGAATTGACCTTAAATATGTGTATGAGGGCGATGAACCTACACGTTTGATCACTCTTGTAGAAGCTGAAATTGGACTTGCCTTCATACCAAGCACAGCAAAAATATCATGGGAAAAGATTAAATATTTGCAAGTTGAGGATCATGAACTTGTACGTGATATCGCTTTATTATGGCATAAAAGTCGATACATGACGCAAGCTTCATTGGAATTCCGCAAGGTAGTTCTAGACTATTTTGAGGCAATATCAAACCAGTCCAATTAATCTTATTGCATGACTCGTACCGATTCGATGAGGTTAAGGAACAACCTACTATTAAATTGAGTATTATAACTTCTAACGAATAACGTACATAGTATATTTATTAGTTAGAAGTTATGCCCTGAAGTTACTCTACAATCTGGCCCAATTGTTGAATGAAAGTTTAATATATGTTAAAAAACTTAATACATTGGTGCCTAAGATAGTATTACTTTAAAAAATAGTTTCCCCATTTCATATAATAAAAAAGTTGTTTTCAGCTGCCATATCCAATAAGAGGACAAATGAACATAGGCGATTATTTACGAATGCTCATTGAAAAAGATATTAATCCTCAATCACCTCGATATCTATTAAATCGTTTTATAAAAATGCAATTAGATCTTGAATTATCTTCAAATAATTCTTTTAATGTCTCTGTTGGAATATGAATAATTTCGTAGTCCCTTTCGTCTTCCCCATACTCTAAAAAAGAATTTTCTTTAAATAAAACAATATACTGCATCAAGTTTCCTTTTATTAAATTCGTTCTTCTTGATTCCTTAATTCTGAAGAATAATACTAAATAACCAGTCGTCAAATAAATTTCGACAACTGGTTAGGTATATACTTTTTCAGCTGTAATATATCAGTAATTTTCACTGCTACCTGTAGAAAGGACACTAAATAGTAGTTTTACCGAAGCAAGATCTCAGCTTCTTTTGCAAATTCATTACTGTTTTTTATGACCAAATTAGCCGTTTCACTCGGATGGCTAAGAGGAAAATGATGACCATATGGAACAAAATCAACCTTACCCAGATGTGTAGGAGCAGAATAGCCTCTGTCAGAATCCCCCCAAATAATGTGAAGATTATACTTTGTTACTTCATTGAAATCACCTTGAACGTTTTTCGATAGTAAACTATTAAGCTGAACCGTAGTATTTAAAATTCTAGGAGAAGTAAAACTTTTACTTAGTTTTTCAATATAATGTTCAGGGATGCTCTCTATACTTTCAAATAAACCATTACTTAATAAATATCGCTCTATCAAATTAGTAGTTGCCAATTTCAATGTCCATTTGTTCATAAATTGAGGAACATATATCGATTTAGCATTTATTTTAGTAATAGGTGGCTGAAGTAAAGTAATTGTATACTTCTTATCTATGTACTTTTGTACTAATGCTTCCAAAAGAATATACGCACCAAATGAATGGCCAATTAGATGGGCGCCGTTAGTAGCTTTCTCCAATAACTTTTTTAATACATTCAAATAGATATTTAAAAGATTTTTCTCGCGTTTAAAAGGAGAACGTCCCAAACCTGGAAGATCCAAGATCCATACAGGTTGACCCGTTTTTTCATGAAGCTCATGCGCTAAAGGAAATAAATCCTCCCCATCACTCAATAAACCATGTAATAAAATAAACGGTTTTCCTTCTCCGTGTAATTGGTAAAGGGTATTGTTATCGCATAATGTTCGCTCAAATAAATGATGATGTTCACCATTTTGATACATCAATCGATAATCCAGATCAGCTACTACGGCAGGGAAAAAGTTCATGACACTCATCTTCTTAAACCAATCTCCCCCCCTCATGTTTTTCACCGAACCATTTGAAAATGTTCGTTTTGTGATAAAATTCAGTCCATCAGAAGGAATGTTTGTTATTTTACTTACTCCACTTTTCATTATTGTTTTCATAAGCGGCATTGGAAAAGAGATTTTTGGTGCCCTCATATTCATACTTTCCGACATAACACTTAATAATTCAGCAATGTTCGGATCGTTCTCTTTGTCATCAACAAGTGTATATGTTTGAATAGCCGGCTGCTCCAATTTGAAAACCTGCACAATAAACTTCGCAAACTCATCGTTTGAAATCAGTGGCAACCTATATCCCTTACCTCCCGGAATCACTGGCATGAGCCCTCTTCGCATACTTGTCACAAGCAAACCTAATCCTGCTATCTGCTCTGTACTCCCTGTTTTACTACTACCAACCACAGTTGGCGGATTAATGACAGACAGCGGATAACCTACTGCTGATGCCTGTTGACGGATATAAAGATCAGCTAAAAATTTTGTTTTCTCATATGGATTTTTTATTTTTAAAAATTTGTTTCCTTCTTTAAATACATCTATCGCAACCTTGCTATTATTATCATCGAAGGGACTCATGTAACCTACAACATGAATAAATTGCTGCAAGCCCTTCAATTGATGAATACTTTTAGCGAATTCACTAATATGTTTGGCGCCATTCAAAAATACAGAAGTTGCCTCTTTGTTTGTCGCTTGAATATCCATGGAGCCTCCTGCGTGAATAATCACATCCGTTTTCAATACCAACTCCTTATCTTCAGCACTTAGACCTAAGTCTATTTTCGTTAAATCACCTTCAATAAAGTGCATATTTTCCTCTTTTAAGATGTCTCTTTCCTGAAAAATCTGTGTTGCTTTACTTTTCGACCTCACTAAAAGAAGAATGTTCACATCCTCTTTGGCTAATTCATTCACTAATTGCTTTCCAATAAAACCTGTTCCACCCGTTAAAAATACTGTTCTCATAAAAATCCTCCTAGTAGTACTACATAGTACTAATTTGATGTAAAAAAAATGCTTCTTTTACCGAAGCAAGTTAAACAAATGATCTGCTGTTTTCATGATTACAGTTGCATCCTCCAGTGTTTCTGAAATAAATAGCGCTCCTTCAAGATTTGTAATAAAAAGAGATGCAACCTCGTCAATATTTATTGTCTTTCTAAATTCACCATTCTCTACCCCTTGTTTAAGGAATAAAGAAACTTTCGTTTGTAAGCCTTTAAAAAAAAGACCTATTTTTTCTTTTACTTTTGTGGCATTTGTAGGACTTTGAATATAAAGCGTAATAAATGGACAGCTCCCCTTATATTCTCTCGTCTGAACTCCTTGTGTTATTTGCTTTAAAAACAATTTGATACGATCTTCAACTAATAATTGGTTTTGAGATAGTAAGTCATCTATTGCAGATTGATACATTTCAATCCAATAATCAACGACCCCTTCCAACAATTCTTCCTTATTAGAGAAGTGATAATACACATTAGACTTTGAAACTTTGCTTACACGAACTAATTCATCCATGCTTGTATAAGCAAACCCTTTTTCTAAAAATAATGTTGCAGCTACTTCAATTACACGTTTTTGATTCATTAATTTTACCTTTGTCATAATTAGTACTATACAGTACTACAATGGGTGTTGCAAGTATTATTGTTAGTTTAAAAAAATTTTGATTAAAAATGCGAAACTTTAATTGATTTTAAAAATGTCATTTTGAACAAAGTTGAACGGATCCCCAAAACTGTTTTGGATGGCTTGTAATTATTTGCTTTTATGCCCATTAAGGATGATTGACAAAATTGATGCATTAATATCCTTCATTCAATATAAAAACTCCATTTTGATTGATGATGATCAAAATGGAGTGTATTTACCATAATTTTTTATTATCCCTAGCTGTTATTCAAACCATGGTATTATATGCTTTCTAATCAATTCAACACGATCCTTGGCACGTGGCATAAAGCGCGAAGTAATCGAAATGACCATCTTCTTTTGAGGATTTATGAATATTACATTTCCACCATCACCCAAAGCTGCATAGCAATCATCAAGTATCCACCACAAATAACCATAGGTCAGCTTTCCTGATCGACTTTGTACTTTAGTGCTGTCCTCTATCCATTGAGAAGAAAGTATTTGGCGACCGTTCCATACACCCCCATTTAAATAGAGCTGACCTATTTTGGCCATATCTCGGGTTGTTAACGTAAGTCCCCAACCAGCGGTATTTACTTCCTTAGGATCTACTATCCAGCCAGTGACATATTTATCCTTCAGAAAAGCGAAATAGTCTTCTTTATTTTGTATAGTTGTATTTGTGGGAGCTTTGATTGCAAGAGGTTTAAACAAGTTTTCTGTAGCGAAATCAAGAACAGATTGACCAGTGGCAGTTGTAAGAACACCTGATAAAATATGTGTGCCAACGGTAGAATAGTTAAACACCCCAATACTACCTTTGCCCCCTAGCAAATCCAATGCAGCTTTTACCCAGTCATCACTTGAATATACTTTCGTATAAGGCTCTGACTTGTATTTATAGGGTGCAGTCATTGACAACAAATTTGCTATGGTGATGTTTTGAATGGTTTTTTCGCCACGTTTCACTGTATAATTTGGAAAAAAATCTAACACATGCTGTTCTATATTTTTCATATATCCTTTATCAATTGCCATTCCAATAAGAATGGAGATGATACTTTTAGTGACAGATGCTATATGCAAAGCATCATCTGGGGTGTACCCATCAAAATATTTTTCGTAAATTAAATGATTATCTTTTCTAATAGCGATGCCTGCTATATTGGAATACTCTTTTTCTATTAAATCTTCAAAGTTATTCATCATTCTGATTGTTAGGGTTTGACACATTGACGTCAGCTATATCAATCCCCATCCTTTCGCTAAAATGAATCATCAATATTGATGTAATAAAGAATATTTTATTATAAAAAATTATTCAATTCTTTTCTTTTTTCCAGCTAGTGTGATAACAAAAAAACGTTAATCCTTGTTCGATTAACGTTACGGTTTCTTTTTATCTATCTTCATTTTCATAATATGCTTCATTCGCATGTTTCTGATCTGTACCTTTAAGGTATGCTAGGATCATTTTAGGACGTTTAAGTAAAACCCAGTCTCCATGCTTATCAAATTTTCTGCTTGAAGTGATCATTCCATTTTGAATTGTTCCGTATTTTTTTCCGTTCTTTTTTCCCCAATCTTTTAATCGTTTAGCAAAATCGGCATCTTCTGCCATGAGCATATTTTCATTAAATCCATTAATTGCTTGAAAATCTTTTTTGTAGCACCAAAAGATGCCTACAGAAATTGCACCATATTTTAAAAATATTGGTCCGATTAATAACAAAGCTGAAACAAAAATTCCTAAGGACATTCTTTCAAACTTTCCTGTAACGCCCCCGCCAATGTACTTACCTGTGCTTAAGTTCTCCACTGCCTTCGATAACACATGTTCGTTCATCTGTGTATCGGCATCAATTGTGACGATGATTTCCCCTCTTGCTATATCAACGCCAGCGTTCCTAATCTTCGAAAGGTTCTTATCGCTATTTTTTAGTAGGATACAATTATACGATTTTGCAATTTCCTCTGTTCTATCTGTACAGCGATTTAAAACAACAATAATCTCTACTTGATTTTCAAAGGATTTGGAAGCCTTTAAAATAGATTCTAAGCATTTTCCAATGTATTTTTCTTCATTATGGGCTGGTATGACTATTGAAATTTTTATATCCTCTTTCTTTTGCACTTCTAAAGAGTTCTCCATGTCGTACATACAGCTCCTCCCTTTTAAATGTCTTCTGCATTTATAAAATAAACCAGCTGATCAGTCCACTTGTTGTCCTCGTATATGAATCCTTTCCTCGTGCATTCATAAAGCATCCCAACATTTTCTGCTAATTTTATAGATGCCGTATTGTCGAGGTTTATATGAGCTTCTATTCGATGATAATTTAATTTTTCAAATGCTAGATCAATCGCTGCCTTTACAGCCTCTTTACCATAACCTTTTCTCCAAAAATGGTTATGAATGGTATACCCGAACCTAGCCCATTGAAATTCTTCCCTCATAATTGTGGAAAAGTCTACAAAACCAATATGCGTATTATCTGTTTTTCTAAATACTCCAAATACATACACCTTATCATCCTCAGCCATCTGATGATGCTTAGTAACTAAATCACGAAACCATTCTTTCGTACAGATGCTCATATCTAATTTACCTTCATCGTATTTATGCTGGGAAGGTAAACGATTTTCATATTGCGTAAGCCAAGAAGAGTAATCTCCCTCTTCCATTAATCGAATAATTAATCGTTCTGTTTTCGTCATTATCTTAGTCAATCGAACACCTCATACCTTTCTAAATAGCGATTCATGGAAGTAGTTTACTAGGCTTCTTCGTCTGCAGAGGGGCCGTAGATGCCTGGTACTGGAATATCGAGAAGTCGCAAGTATACCCCAAGCTGCGCCCGATGATGGACCATGTGGCTTAATCCGAAGGTGCGGAACGCAATTGCTCGAGGCTCTTGGCGAATAATATGGTCACCATGACGTAGTGCCCATTCCTCTCCGAGCGTTTTCTCATCACATTCAGTAAGCATCATTTCCAGTTTTCTTACGTTTGTATCGAACTCATCCAGAATGTCAGCTCGCTTTTCTAATGCCTCTCGTCGTAACGGAACGGTGGAAAGATCAAAGTCTAAGTACTGTAAAATAGCCATTTGCCAGTTTAGCAGATTGATTAGGTGCGTGGCCAGACCTCCTAGTGTCATTGATTTCTCATGTGGCCTCCATGTCATATGCTCGTCGGGCAAGCGTTCCAGCATGCGACGAGTAGAAGCCAATTCCTGTGTTGTATCCCCAACAATCAATTGTTTAACCATAAAATCCCTCTCCTCCCTTTTAATCAGCATACTATAAATTCCATTCAAGGGGAAAGCTCTCAAATAAGTTTTTATGCTATGGTTAAACCTTTTTTTTAGACTGTTAGAATATGTAAATACTTTGAGGGTTTTGCAGTTTGAAGAAATGTTCATAAGGGAATATACTAGATTGAACAAAAAGGGGTGAAGACAAGGTGAAAATAAAAACAATTTTGTTGTTAATGATTTGTTCCTTAGCGTTAGTTGCTTGTAACGATCAGAAAGAAGCATCGAAGGTGATAGAAATTCAAGAATTAATTAATTTTGATGAAGTGCAACCCGATACTTTACAACAAATCTCCGATGCGAAAGATATTAAAATTATAGAAAAAACATTTAAAAAAGCTAGAGAATTCGGTGAGGTCGATAACGAAATTGCTCCGCAGTATAAGATCAAACTAAACGATGATGAATACTATCTATGGATTGATAATACAATCACTGGGACAATAGCAAACGTAAACAGTAGAAATATGTTCTACAATATCCTAGCCACCGATGAATTTAAAGAGGCCATTAATTATCGAGAGCAAAATAAATGATTTTAAATAATAGTAGCAACGATCTGTAAGAAACATAGATTGTTGCTATTTTTTAGGGTATGTTTTATATTATCTAGCTTCATGTTGCTGGGAATGTTCTCTCACTTTTTCAACGGATATAGAGCCCCTCCGTATTAGCAACCTTTTCTAATAACTCAAGATTATGTTGGCTGTAAATTAAAAAGGCTAAGCCATTCCCACTAAATACAATATTCTCCTCAGGTAAAATAAAATGTAAATGGAGATGGTCCGAAACAGCTAATTTTATTAGTGAAATTAACATTGTGTAATCATCAATGTTTAATAAAATGCCTTCTGTAAGATCTTTAGGTATAATTTTACCCCACTCATTCTCGTAGACTTTATAATACAATTGATCCTTATATAAAGGATCTGGTAAATAATAAAATGCATAAAATTCAGATGATTTTAACCACATCAATTCAAAAAATCTCTCAAATTTTTCTAGGCTTTTCTGGTACGAATGATAATCCTGCGTTTTTTGTTGGAAATCGACCATCTCTAATTTATCGAAGAATACTTCAACTTGACTATATTTTTCATTACTTTTTATCTGATAAGGGTAAATATCAAGTATTTTAGCACTTTCATAATCATACAATTGCTCTAGTAATTCTTCTAATTTTTTACTGTCTTTATTAGTTGCTTCCTTGCAAATACAATCGATTATATTTTTTAATGACATACCTTTTGACTCCTTTAATTCCTTCTTCAGCACAGCAATGCAACGATCATAGTATACCATCTTTCTATTGTTGCACCATGCCAGCGTTTTACAAGCTATGCAGCTTTTCCTACTTTCTGATACCAGCCCTCCCCATCTGTCACTAAATTTGTCCAACTTTATGGTAGTGCTTTCTTACATAGTTTAAATAGATGGAATATTTAGATTTTTATTGATGGAATGGAAATGATTAATTATACTTAAATGATTAACGTTCGATTAGAAACAAATAATACTAGAGTATTGGGGAGAGAAGAATGGAAGAATTAAAAGTAGAAAAAGCAATTCAAGATATTTATCCAGATGATATCGCTTGGTGTTATGGGTGTGGCCGTTTGAATGATGATGGTCATCATCTTCGCACGGGGTGGCATGGTGATAAGACGATTACAATCTATACACCTGAATCAAAATATATGGGTATTCCAGGATTTATCTATGGTGGTTTAATTGCTTCATTAATTGATTGCCATGGAACAGGGTCGGCAGCGCTTGCCTTGCATCGTAAAAATGGACATGAAATTGGTGATGGAGCGGAGCCACCTCGATTTGTAACGGCTAACCTTAATGTAGATTTCCTAAAGCCAACACCCCAACATGTTCCATTAAAGGCAATTGGCACTGTTGAAGAAATTCATCCGAAGAAATGGAAAGTAGAAACTGAAGTTTACGCGCAGGATACGCTTTGTGCTCGTGGAACAGTAGTTCTTGTAGTCATGCCTAGTACTTTTCTAAATAAAAATGATTAGCATTTTTTATCCTCACTAAAATAAGAAGAGCACATCTTATTTATAGATGTGCTCTTCTATTGCGTTTTTAATGGATTCATAATCAAGGAACTGTATTACTAATAACTGTCACAAAGCCATTTCTCTTAGCAGTTTCCATTAACGAATAAATAGAGTCACTGGCAGTTTTGTTAAACTCATACCATTGGTCAACAGCTGCGTCATAAATCAACACGTCTGGCTGTCCAGTCAAAGGTTTATCTGAAGATTGCACCAACGAATAGAGATCATAACGTGCTATGCTACTACCTTCCTTGTTCAGGAAATCATATTGGCCCATTTTATAATAGCCCCCAATTACGGTGCTATGGACAGACCATGTGTAGTCGTTAGGCTGTTTTATCTTCTTGCCCATATTTTTAGTAAATATACGGTGCATTTCTTGCATATAGGCATTGCCATTGATTTGCTCGACTACTCCCCCCATTGTCATGTGGTATTCATGAAGTAATGCTTTCACTTCCACACCCTTAATCATCAATGGCTCTGTATCGATAGAGATCGTTAAATGATCATAATGAACTTTACAGCCAAAGATTTCTGCTAGAAAACGTAATGGTACAATGGTGCGTCCATTCTTTAAGTATGGCTTTGCATCCAATAATACCGTTTTTCCATTTGCTGTGGCTTTACTACTGTTTAACTTTAAACTGACTTTCATCTCACTTTGGGTCAGTATCACTTGCCCATCCGACCAATGCACCTTAGCCCCTAAATTTTCACTAATCACGCGTAAAGGTACCATTGTTCGATTGTTTTTTATTTCGGGCTTCACATCCGTTTGTACTGTCATACCGTCCACTTTTAGTTGACTACTAGCTGCTGCAGCAGTTGTGATAGATGTAAGAATGACAATCAACATAAGGAAAATACCTGAACATATTTTTTTCATGATTATTAGCTCCTTTAATTCGCTATCATTACTTCATTCCATATGTACCCTATTATTTCCTCCTGCTATTAGCAACGGTAACAAAAAAATCCTGCATTTTCGCAGGATTTTTAAGTAAACTTTATGCGGTTTATATATAGGTACGCTATTTCGTACCACTTGCACCAAATCCAGATTCTCCACGGACCGTTTGAGATAATTCATCTACTTCCACTAATTGAATAGAAGGAACAAATTGAATAACCATTTGAGCAATGCGCATTGATTTTTCTACGATAAATGGTTCTTGACCATGGTTGATTAAAATAACACCGATTTCGCCTCTATAGCCTTCATCTATAGTGCCTGGGCTATTCAGTACGGTTACACTATGCTTTAATGCTAGTCCACTTCTTGGTCGAATTTGGGCTTCCGTTCCCTTAGGTAACTCAATCTGAATACCTGTCTTAATGAGTTTGGCTACGCCTGCTGGGATTTCTACTGCTTCTATGGAATAGAGGTCCATGCCTGCATCACCAGGGTTGGCTTGTATCGGTAGCATGGCATCAGCGTGAACTTTTTTAATTTTTACTTCTAGATTCATTGTTCTTCATCCTTAACGATTAAAATTGAATGTGTCATCTGTGATTGGCGCAACTTTTGCCTTGGCATAGGTAGCACCCTTTTGTGAAAAGAAATCATATGTGGAGCCTTCATTACGAATACCATTCATCACAATTGGATTGACTTCCTCTTCTGGGAACATGGCTTCAAAGCCGACATTCATTAAAGCTTTATTAGCATTATAACGTACATATGCTCGCACTTCAGGTGATAATCCTGTTTCCGCATAAATATCATCTGTATACTTCATTTCATTTTGATATAAATCTAATAATAGCTCATAGCCCCATAAATGTAGCTCTTCTTGCTTTTCCTTTGAAAATTGCTTGAATAAATTTTGAGCAAAAAATCCAACTGCTACCCCATGGATAGATTCATCGCGCAAGATGAGTGAAATAATCTCGGCACTGTTTCGTAGGAAGCCTTGTCCTCCTAAGTATAGTGGATAGAAAAAGCCAGAATAAAACAGGAAAGATTCAAGCATAACGGATGAAAACATCGCTTTCCATAAGCTCTCTGGATTGCCTTCTTCAATACTATTATAAATGTCTGCTATTTTATTGGCTTTATACTGTAGAAATTCATTTTTCTTGACCCATTCAAATAGCTCGTCGATTTCTTCGTTTGTACAAAGCGTTGTGAAAATATAAGAATAGGACTTGGCATGTATCGCCTCGAATGCATCAAAAACGGTTAGGACAGCCTTTTCCTGTAAATCGTCTGTATAAGCAGCAACACGATTCATTCCGATATTTGTTTGTACAGTATCCAGTAAGGTTAATCCTGCAAATACTTTTTTATATGTGTCCTGATGCTCAAAGCTTTTCCATTGTTTAATATCTTTACTGACCGCAATTTCTTCTGGAAACCAAATTTGCTTCCATTGCTGGTCCCAAAATATTTGGGCAAGCTCACTTGTTGCCTTATTCCAATTGACTGCCTCATAAATTATATTTGACATGCTACACACTCCTCTAAGCTTTGTAATCGTTGACGAACATAGTAAACAGACTTAATGCCCTTTATCCACGCATAAATGTATACTTTAGCCAATTGTTCGGTTGTCCAATTGTCCGTTACATAAAGCGTCATGGAAATACCTTGGTCAACGTGCTTTTGAGAAGCTGCATATAAATCAATTAAATCATACGGATTTACATCATACGCCTCCACATATAAATGACTATTGTCATTTGTTAAATGAGGCATTGGATAAATGGTTCTACTATCGGCGTAATCACGAACCTCTACGCGCTCTGTACATGGTGCGATTGAAGCCGTACAGCTACGAATATATGAAATACTACCAGTTGGTGCAATAGCCAAACGATAGGAATGGAATAGACCGTACTGCATTACATCCTGCTTTAACGTTTCCCACATCTTGTTTGTGATGATTGGAATATTGCCAAGCGCCTTCAACACAGCAGGCGATAGTTCTTCTTCAGTTTTATTGATATATTGGTCAAAATAGCTACCTGATGCATAATCACTGTCCTCAAATCGGTAGAAGGTTGCAGCTTTTTCTTTCGCCATTTCCATCGAAGATTTCAGAGAATAATAGTTCATCGCTTCCATAAAGTGATCCATGAAATCAATGGAATCTTTTGAGCCGTACAGGATGCCTTCTGTCACGAGATGCCCATGGAGGTTCATACAGCCAAGCCCTACAGAATGCATTAATTGATTGGCTTTTGCAACAGACGGAACATTCTTAATATGCGTCATTTGCGATACATTCGTTAATAGGTGCATGGCTGTATCGACTAATGCGCCGAAATCCTTGACTTTACTTGCTGCATGGATATCGATGGAACCTAAGTTACACGATACATCTAATCCATAGTCATTTGGTTGATCCTGGTCCGTAATGATACTTGTCTCTTGTACTTGTAAGATTTCTGTACATAAATTGGACATTTTGACACGTCCAATATTTTTTAAAGGATGTACCTTATTGACATTATCATCAAAGATTTCAAACGGATAGCCTGATTCAAATTGTGCTTTTTTCACCTCTGTGTAAAGCTTTCGTGCATTTAAACGTTTAATTTTACGAATTTTAGGGTTATCAAGTAGCTCGTAGTACATGTCTGAAATAGAAATTTCAGACATACGTTTGCCATATTCTTTAAAAATATCGTATGGACTAAACAAAACAATATCCTTATCACGTTTCATCAGTTCGAAGAAAATACTAGGTATAATAATCCCTGTTGAAAGGGTAGCGAGGCGAATTTTATCATCAGCATTTGGTTTTTTTGATGAAATGAAATTTTCTATGTCTGCATGGAAAATATTTAGATAGACAACACCTGAGCCATTTCGTTGCCCTAACTGATTCGAATAACTGAAAGAATTTTCTAACAGTTTCGCTACTGGGATGACACCACTTGCACGATTTAATATCTCTTTAATTGGATCACCTAATGGACGTAAATCTGTTAAGTTGACCCCAACTCCACCACCAAGGCGTGATAGCTCTAAACAATAGCCAATATTTTCAGCAATACTATTCATGGAGTCATCCATTGATAATTTAAAGCAGCTGACTAATTCACCACGTGCTTTCTTACCACTATTTAAAGCAGTTGGTGTTGCAGGCTGATAGGCTTCCATCATTGCTTCGACAGAGCGTTCTGCTAGAGCCGTGTTGCCTTGAGCTAAATACAAAGCAATAATGACAATACGATCCTCATACTTTTCTAAGATTTCTTCCCCATCACGACTTTTCATAGCATAGCTATCGTAAAATTTGCTTGCGCTCATAAAGGATGGAAAGCGGAAATTATAATCATAGGCTTTCTTGTACAGCTTCTTAATAAATTCCATTTCGTACATGTCGATAAATGCTTTCTCATAGTAGCCCTCATCAACTAAATAGCGGATTTTTTCTTCAATATCTATAAAATAACGCAAACGTACGTTAACATACTCTAAAAAGTAGCGGCGCGTAGCTTCGCGGTCCTTTTCTAACTCCAGTAATCCAGTTGTACTATAACGATTCAGTACGTCATTATTAAGCTTTAAATAGGTTTTCATCTCATTACCCTCGTTTCATAAAACGTTTGTATTGCTTCGTAATCCGTTTGATTACCTTGTAAATCTAATTTCCTTACTAAGGGTACATGATAGGTAGCAGCGATTTTCTCACCAGCAGCGCCAAATACATGATGACCGAAGTTACTATTCCCACTGGCAACTACTCCTTTACAAAAATCCCTGTTTTTTTCTAAGAAACGTTGTACCTTTGCTGGAATGTCACCTAAACCATCTGTGTAGGTAATTAAGAGATATGGCTTGTTCAATCGCAATTCTTCCGAGAGCTCGATACATTCTGCCTTTAATTTGGATACAACATTTCGGACATTACCTGTACGACTCGCGTAAACAATCATAGGGCAATCAACTCAATTTGAGAAACAATTTCCTGAACATCTCCTATGAAAGTTTCATTCATCTCTAAAACAGGCACACTTAAAAAACCTGCGTCAATAATCGTTTGCTTTGCTTGTTCATCGTGATCGATGTTAACAATTTCAGCTTCAAGTCCTACACGTTGTAGTTCAGATTTTACCCATAGGCATTTTGGACAAATTGTTTTCGTATAAAGTTTCATAGAAATCCCTCTTTTCATAAAATAAAAAAGCCTATCTCCTCTAGAGAGATAGGCTAAATGGAAACGTTAACATACCAAAAATACTGACGTTCCCATCTCTTAATCCCCGAAGAAATGATAAATTTGTTTTATAAAGGCAGGTCTCCTGGCTTTGCTTCATTCTCTGATTCCCTTCCCATGCAAATGCACAGTGGTTGCAATCATCGTCAGCTTCACAGTTGCGGGGACAGCGTCGGAATTGTACCGAACTTCCCTTTTAAACTACATGTAGTAGTACCTTTGTAAAACGAACACAATATATAGTTGTTGTTCAATAGTTTTAAGTGTACCATCCTTCAAATGAAAAGTAAATCAAGATTCTAAACTTCTTTATTTTTTGATTATTCAGTATTTTAAATTATGTAGTTCCAAATAGATTACCACTAATCACTTATACCCGAATTAAAAATCTATTTTAACGATGTACGTGATTTTCTACTAAAATGGATTTAGAATTCTGATTTGTAGTTTAAAGAAATCTTCTATTTTATGTACCATTGAAAAATAGTTGTCTCTATCGTAAGTCCTGAAATAATGATCATCTCTTACCCATTTCAAATGATGCTCATTACATTAATAAAGAGCATGCTTTTATCATAACATGCTCTTACCATTCTATCATTGGGATTATAGTCTAACCTTAACCTCAGTCCCGTCCTGAGCTTTGACATCGACTAGCACAAGTCCTTTATAATTTTGTAGTTCCTTGATAATCGGCTTTAACATTTCTTTGTCGATGAGGGGAAAGGTAAAGTCTATTTTCTTTTTATCGAAGTATGCCTTTGTCCACTTATTGGCTTGTTGCTGAATCCATTTAGAAGTTAAAATGGAGAGGACAATGGTTAGCACAGTATAGGGAACAGGGACGGTAAAGCGAACGTCTTTTGCTTTCACTTTTACATGCATCATTCGTCGCCTCTACTCAATGAAGACTGCAACGGAATCTCCGTTTGCTGATTTTATATCTACAATTTGTCCATCTAGTTCATTTTCAATCGCTTCAAGAAGAAGATTGATGTCGATATCTTTTACGTATTTTTCAGATTGCGGAATACTTGCAGCGATGCTGTGTCCTGCCATCAATACGGCTTTGACAAGTTTAATTGGTAAATTTACCGTGACATTATCATTTTCGGTGGATACAACACGGACCTTTAACGTTTTATCTAAATACTTTGTTTTTTCCACAAATTTATTCTCTGATTCTTCTTTCTGTTGTAGCACTTGAATCAGCTCTGATCCTTTATCCGCATCAATTTTGCCCTCTTGAATCATCGTTAACACTTTTGTAATTTCCTCTTTCATGGTCGTTCCTCCCTATTCATCTTTTAAGAGCTTTATGGCTTCATCTGTTGTGATTTCGCCATTTTCAAGCATGCTTACAATTTTTTTCTCATCTACTTCATTTTTCTTCTTTTGAGCATAGCCAAGGGATGAAATAATATCATTTAGCTTGCCTCGAACTGTTGGATACGAAACCCCCAGTTCCTTTTCAACCTCTTTAATATTTCCTCGGCAGGTTAAAAATACTTCCACAAAATGAAGCTGATCCTGTGATAAGGATGCTAGCTTCGACAATTCAAACTCATTTTCAATGGTCGTGTGACAATGAGAACACTGTAACTTCGTAATTTTTAATGTTTTACTGCAGACAGGACAATTTGTGATTACTTGATAAGCCATAGTGAACTCCTTCCTTTAAGTTAAGCTGATTATATAATAAAGAAATTAAAGATGTAAATAATAAAATTAATAATTTTAATTAAAAAATAAATAAAATTAATATCTTGATTAATTTTATTTATTTTTGTTTCTATATTGCTTTAAAAATTAAAAACGCCATTTTTAATTTCTCAAAATGGCGTTTCTGTTTAATTGGGTCTATCCTTCTTTTTTCTTTCCCGCGGGTGTGATGGCAAAATTGCATTGTATAACGCTTGTGAAGCGGGGTGCTGATATGTCCCACCCTTGCCTATCTCCTCCACTAGCTGACCATGCTGCATCACAAGGATGCGATCTGACATAAAACGTGTGGCCTGTAAATCATGTGAAATGAATAGATAAGCAAGCTGTAGCTCTTTTTGAAGTCTTTGCAGTAGCTCTATAATCGTCTTTTGCAAAATCATATCAAGACTACTAATGGCCTCATCTAAAACAATCAGTTTCGGCTTTAATGCAAGAGCTCTAGCAATGTTGACTCGTTGCTGCTGTCCCCCACTTAGCTGTGAGGGATAGTTTTGAGCCATTGCCCACTCTAACTCTACACAGTCTAGTAATTCCCTTACTTTCTGTTGTCGCTCTGCTTTGCTAAAATGCTCGAAATTCAAAAACGGTTCTTCGAGTATTTCGAAAATCGTCTGTTTTGGATTAAATGAATGATAACTATTTTGAAAAACAGCCTGTAAATTTCTTCGTATCATTTTTTTCTCTTTGCTGGGTGCTTCGTATAAATTGACACCTTGAAAGATCAGCTCTCCGTTTGTTGGTCGTTCAATCCCTAAAATAATGCGCCCTAATGTGCTTTTTCCAGAACCACTTTGACCGACGATGCCAAGACATTCTCCTTCCTGAAGTGAAAATGTCACATTCTCTAATACAGGGGCTTCCTGTCCTCGTTTGAATAGAAATGGTCTTTGCGCATAGTATTTCTCAATATTTTTTACTTCTAGTAGCGTCATTTTATCACCTCATAGCATTCTCGCTTGTAAAAGTTTCTTGGTATAGGGATGCTGAGGCGCATCAAAAAAATCAAAAACATTTGCTTGCTCAACGATTTCTCCTTGATACATCACAGCCACATCGTCCGCAAGCTCAGCAATGACACCTAAATCATGCGTGACAAGGAGTATGGTAGCATCTGTTTCTGAGCGAATTTGATTAAATAGTGTTAATACTTGTTTCTGATTGATGGTATCCAGAGCAGTCGTAGGCTCGTCTGCGATGTAGAGGGAGGCCTGTATCGCCATTGACAGAGCAATCATCACTCGCTGTAGCATGCCTCCACTTAACTGGAAAGGATAGTAGGACAAGAGCTGCTCTGGCTGAGGTAAATGAACTTTTTTCAAAGCATCAAGGGCGATCTGTCTCATTTCTTTTTTTGTAAGCTTAAAGTGTGCTTTTAATGTTTCTCGAAAATGACTTTCAATCGTTTGAATATGATCAAATGCAGCGGGTGGGTTTTGCAAAATCATCGAAAGATGTCTGCCACGATAAGCTCTCCATTTAGTAGCTGAAACGTTTAATAAATTTTCTTGCAGATAGAGTACTTCCCCTTGGCTGACATGGGCAAAGGACGGTAATGTTTGCATGATGGCATGGCAAAGCATAGACTTGCCACTGCCACTTTCCCCGATAATTCCTAGGACTCGCCCTTTATAAGCTGTCAGGTTGATAGAGGTTAATATATTTTTCTCCCCTATTTTGACTGTGAGGTCTATCACTTCTAAAACTTTCTCCATAACTTCCCCTTTCCTAGTCAAGCCTTTTTAAACGATTTGCTAATTGATTAAACAATAACACAACAAGGATGATGGCAAGTCCTGGATAAAGCATTAATTCAGGATGCTGTCTCATGTATTGCTTTCCTTCATTGATCATCATGCCCCATTCTGGAATCGGTGCCTGCACCCCAAGTCCGATAAAGGAAAAGCCTGCAATTTCTAAAATCACCTTCCCGATATCTAATGCGACAATCGTGACAATAGATGGCAATAGATTGGGTATATAATGGCGTCTAATTAATTGGATACCTGTAGTGCCCGTTATCCTAGCAGCTTGAACAAAGTCTTTCTCATTGATGCCAATAAACAAACCTCGGATCATTCTTGCATAATAAATAAGCTGTGTGAAAATGAGCGCTATTAAAACATTTTTTAAGCTAGGACCTAATATACCTAACAGCCCAAATGCAAGTACGAGTGTCGGAAAGGCTAATAAAATATCACATAATCGAATAAAAAGAAAATCAATTAATCCTCTTTTCAACGCTACAAAAGCACCCAGTAGGATAGCTAAAACAATAGCGACTAGCTGAATGATGAGCGCTGAACCTAAAGAATAACGAATACCTAAAAGAAGGCGTGACAAGATACACCTTCCTAAATGATCTGTACCTAATGGATAGTCCCAAGACGGGACTGAAAATTTCTTAGCAATATCGACAGCAAAAGGGTCGTGTGGCATTAAAATTGGCGCCAACAGTCCTAATAAGCCAGTAATGACAAGGAGGAATAGACTGATTAATCCTGTTAAGTTGCCACTTTTTGTTCGTACAAATTTCATTTTTAATCTCTCCTACCCTTCATCATTAGATGAGGGTCCAATAAACGATGCAATATATCTGTACATAAATTGGCAAGCACATAGATAACCGCAATAATTAACACATAGCATTGTACAACTGGATAATCCCTGTTCATAATGGATTCTATTAAGTACCTGCCGAGTCCGGGCCAGCTAAAAACCTGCTCCACAATCACGGCTCCACCTAAAAGATTGCCAAGGGTCATGCCTAGCAAGGAAGTCAAGGGAATAGCAGCATTTCGCAAAACATGACGGATAAGAATCACGGAGCTTTTTAATCCTCTTAGCCGTGCATATTGAACATATTGCTGCTGTAATTCTTCTAGGATGGTTGAACGGATAAGCTGAACGAATAATCCAATTGTTGGTAACGCCAGTGCGAAGGCGGGTAAAACTAAATGAGCAGGTGTGCCCTTCCCGTTTGTCGGAAAGAGTCCTAATTTTAAGCTAAATAAATAGAGTAATAGGAAACCTAACCAAAAGGCTGGAATCGACACACTCAATATGCTAAAGAATCGTATGATTTTATCGATGATGGTGTGCTTATACAATGCGCTTATTACTCCGAATGGAATACTTAGCCCTAAAATGAGGATAAACGCAGCAATAGCTAATTCAATGGTTGCGGGTAATTTCACGAATAGTTCATGTGCCACAGGTAATTTACTAACAAAAGATGTTCCAAAATCTAGCTGGATTATGCCCTTTCCCCATAGCAAATATTGAAGAAAAAACGACTTGTCCGTTCCCAGTTCCTCACGTAATGCCTGAATGGCTTCCTCTGTTGGCGCAACCCTTGCCAAACGTAGTATGACTTCAGCAGGCTCTACAGGAACAAAACGAATAAATACAAAGGTTAGGATGGAAACGCCTAATAAGACAAAGGGCAATGTTAAAATTCTTTTTAAACAAAAGATCCATGTTGATTCATACATGCTGTCACTTCCTACTCAATCCTATGATAAAGAGAGAGCTGTCTCTGCTAGACACACTCTCTCCTCCACTTTTATTTTTCTTTAGCCATTTGTGCATAAGGTATATCATATTCAGATGCACGTGGTGCAAAATCCTTTAGAGATGGTTGATAAATCACATTATTTGTTTCGTAAGAAATAGGGTAAAAGAGTGCCTGGTCATGAAACATCGTTAAAATATTCGTGTAAAGCTGCACGCGTTCCTGTTCATCTGTTCCTACTAATAATTGGTGAATTTTCGTATCGATTTCTTTGGCGTTTGCTAGGCCTAATTTCGCCTCGTACACACCACTAGCATTTGGTGTAGCTGATTCATTTGCAAAGCTATGTGGATCTGTAGGTGGTCCATTGGTACGCCAGAAATTAATATCCACCTGGTCATCCATCAATTTTTGAAGACCGACCATTACATCTGCCCCTTCTAAATTCAACTGAACGCCAATTTTTGCGAGTTCACCTTGCATTAATTCTGCCATTGGTTTTTGAATTGCATCGGATGCAATGTAAATCAAATCTAAAGACAACAGCTGTCCGTTTTTTGAACGAATTTTTTCACCCTTAGGTAATAACCACCCTGCCTCATCTAGCAATTGTTGGGCTTTTTCTGGATTGTATACAATAGGTGCTAAATCTATATTGGCATAAGGAATCGCATCCCAGAACAATGTGTTCGCTACTTTTTCCGTACCATGTGTAATACTGTCGACCATTTGTTCCTTATTAATAGCATATTGAATGGCTTGACGTACCTTTAGCTCAGATAATGGACCAGATTGTGTATTGAATAGCAGTGCTTTCGTAGATAAAGGCTCAGAGGTAGCAGTTTTGTATTTGCCACTGTCTTTTAAATACGTATAGTTATCTAAACTAATAATGCCACGCCCATAAATTAAATCTAATTCTTCGTTTTCAAATGCTAATGAAATAGATTCTGAGTCAGGAATAATTTTTACTTTTATTTGTTCAACTAGTGGTTTTTCTCCCCAATAGTTTTCATTGCGACTAAATAATGCATATTCGTCCTTTTTGTATTCAGTTAATACCCAAGGGCCTGTTCCAATCGGTGCTTTGATAGAATCTTGCGTCATATCATCCTTTGGGAATCCGTTATCCCCTAAAAAACGGAAAGGTCTGACGAAGGCAAGTTCGTTTAAGACTGGATAATAAGGCTCATCCAATTGCAGACGAATTGTAAAATCATCTACTTTTACAACCTCTTTCATGTGGTTAACCATGCCCATCCAAGAATGCATGTCTCGATTCGCTAAAACGGCGTCAAAGTTACGAATGACATTATCTGCATTAAATGCAGTGCCGTCTGAATATTTCACGTCTTTTCTTAGATGGAAAGTATACGAAGTTTTATCCTCAGAGATGTCCCAGCTTTCGGCGAGCTTAGGCGTAACAGTACCATCATCATTGTATTCCACCAAGGATTCATAAACCATTGCTTGGGCAGTCATTTGATTCGGTAAATATGTATGAGGATTCAATGGACCGACATCTAATGGCCAGCCAATCGTTATTATTTTTTCATCTGTTTGGTTTGCTGAGGTCTTTTCCTTTTCTTCATCCGTGCCTGTACAGCCAGCAAGTAAACTGAACGTCAGGACAAGCAGGAAAGGAAGTAAATACTTTGTCAATCTCATTTTCTGTCTCCTATCTCTATTCGTAGTACAAATACATCTACTTGTTGAAGAAGAGAAGGCATAAAAAAACCTTATTCTAAAAAAGAATAAGGACAGAAAAACCCACGATGAGCAAGTCTCCATCCATCTCCCTATCTTTCGTAGATCATCAATGAATCTTCTTACAAGCAGGCATTCTGGCTCATGAATCATCATTTTGTTTCACCTTCCCAAGTACTCACTCAGTGGTATTTGAAACAAAACTCCTCATTTACAGCTGCGGGACAGCATGGGATTTTCACCCATTTTCCTTTTAATTGAATGAAAGACGATTTCACTCAAACTTGTAATGATTGCTATGAAATTAGTAATAAACATAACATGCTCGCATGTTCACGTCAATTTTACTTTCTGAAGATAATATATATATATCGACGTAAGATAAAAAGACTAGGGATTTACCCTAGTCTTCGTTATTGGAGAGTAGATGTGGTAGATTAAAAATCATTTCGTTAGCTTGATGTAGATTGCTGTACAGCTTGACGCAACGTTTTAGTAGCAGCAACCATATTCGCTAAAGCTGCAACGGTTTCATCTTCTTTTCTCGTTTTTAAGCCACAATCTGGATTCACCCAGAATTGATAACGGTCCAGCACCTGTAGACTATCTTTCATAATAGCGAGCATTTCATCCTCGCTTGGTACACGAGGGCTATGAATATCATAGACGCCTAAGCCAATTCCTTTTTTATAGGGCTGCACTTGTAGTGAGGTAATAAGTTCCCCATGACTTCGTGATGTTTCTATGGAAATCACATCTGCATCTAGTGCGCTAATTGGTTCGATGAAATCATTAAACTCGCAGTAACACATATGTGTATGGATTTGTGTTTCATCTTTGACACTAGATGTCGCAAGCTTAAAGGAATTGACAGCCCACTCTAAGTAAGCCCCCCATTCCTCCTTTCTAAGCGGTAAACCTTCTCTTAACGCTGGCTCGTCCACTTGAATAATTGATATACCTGCGTTTTCTAGTGCTTCCACCTCTTTACGGAGTGCTAATGAAATTTGATAAGCGACATCTTTACGGGACAAATCATCTCGCACAAAGGACCAATTTAATATTGTTACTGGCCCTGTCAGCATGCCTTTTACAAATCGCTTCGTTAGGCTTTGGGCATAGGCGGATTCTTTTACGGTAATTGGTGAAGCCCATGCAACATCTCCATAAATGATCGGAGGCTTCACACAGCGTGATCCATATGAAACAACCCACGCTTTCTCTGTAAAGGCAAAGCCAGTCAGCTTTTCACCGAAATATTCGACCATATCTGTACGCTCAAATTCACCATGAACAAGTACATCGATATCTAATTCCTCTTGTATGGAGATCCAGCGCTTTGTTTCGTCTTCTAAAAATGTTTCATAGGCTTCATTCGATAATTGTTTCTTTCGCCACGCATTACGATTTCTTTTCACTTCATCTGATTGCGGGAAGCTACCGATTGTAGTTGTTGGAAACAGCGGTAATCCTAAGGCTTGTTGTTGGATCGTTTGTCGCTTCGTAAAATTACTGTGTCGTTCAAAATCTTGCTTTGTCACAGTTTGAACGGCTTGATGAATTAACTTATTTTGGCGGATTGGATGATTTTTTAGAGCCTCAATCGCCTTCATACTTTCTGAAAAATTATGTTGTAAGGAACCATCTTTATCTCGTCTATATTTAGTCAGCCCCGTGATTTCTACGATTTTCTCATCTGCGAAGGCCAGAGACTGCTTTAAAACAGGGTCAAGTTCATTTTCAAGAGAGGTTGTGATTGGAACGTGCTGTAGGTTACTTGATGGTTGAATCCATAGTTCAGCAGCATGACTTAGCTGTTCAATGGCTTGAATTGTCGCATTGACCTCCGCCAGGTTTGAACGCCAAATATCACGGCCATTCACAACCCCTATTCCTAATACTTTATCCTGCGGGAAACCAAATTGACGAAGTGACGCCATATTTCCTTTATAGCCATGAACAAAGTCCAAACCGAATCCTTGAACAGGCAATGTACTTAATGCTTCATAGGCACTTAAAGCTTCGAAATAAGTCTGTAGCATTATTTTAGCCTCAGGAACGGCAGTGGCTAACTGGTCATACATTTCTTTCACCAGCTTTATCTCTGCTGGATCAAGTGTTAAGACGAGGGATGGCTCTTCTAGCTGAATCCAAGTGGCACCTGCATCCACTAATTCTTTTAATACCTGCGTATAGAGTGGTAATAAAGCTAATAAGTACTCAACCTGTGTTAATTTGTTGTAGCCTTTCGTTAACTTATAAAATGTATAGGGACCAATTAGTGTCGGCTTCGCAATGATACCGAAAGTTTCCTTCGCCTCTAAAAAGTCGGCTAACACTTTATTTTCTGTTAGTTGTAAGGCTTGTCCCTCATACTCTGGAACAATGTAGTGATAATTTGTATTAAACCATTTTGTCATTTCACTAGCTACGGCTGTTTTGTCTCCTCTTGCTACACTGAAGTAGGTATGAAAATCGACTTTACCACCTTGCCAGTTAAAGCGCTTTGGAACTAAACCAAACATCAAAGCTGTATCTAACATTCTATCGTAAAACGTAAAGTCGCCAACTGTCACCATATCGATTCCAAGTTGCAGCTGCTTGTTTATTCTTGATAAACGGATTTTCTTTAATTTTTCCTCAAAGTCCTCCTCAGAAAGTTCATTGCGCCAAAATGCTTCTAGTGCTTTTTTCCATTCGCGTTCCTCTCCTATATAGGGATAACCGATCAATGTACTTGTATAGTTCATGTTTTTAAGCTCCTTTTTTAGAAAAAATAAAAAGCCATTCTCCTATTAGGAAAATGGCTGCATGTTAAAATTAATAATGCTAAAACAATACGAAAAAGTATCTACTTTCGCATAAACGTTATCGCACAGTGCCTATTTGGTCACTTTTCACCACCTATTTCCACGTAGGTATTTGGTGTGTACTAGAAATTGGCAGGTCTCCTGGCTTTCCATCAACACGCCTCACAGCCTTCCCAGTTTCCCCAGTGGCATTTGTGATTTGCTCCGAATTACAGTTGCGGGACAGCGTCGGATTTGCACCGACTTCCCTTTTAAGCCAAACTTTCATTTGGCACCAAGTCTTACACAATATTCAATTATGCTCCTACTATAGCACATATTTCAGAATAGTAGAAATTATTTTTCAACTATTATATAAATTATTTCTATAAATATTATAGGAATTATTGTATAGTACTAAATGAAAATAAGGTTACATTGTATTCTGTAAAAAAATTTGTTACTATAAAAAGACAATTATGAGAGGACTGATGAATGGACAATGAAGAACTAAACTATATTTTTATTTGAATTGAATGATTTCAAACACAAAATATAGGGTTAGTCTATCCATTTTTAACTATCAGTTTGCATTTTATTTGTCATGACACAAATGGCAAATCGCATTAATTCAGAGAAAGACTAATCCTTCCAATGCACAATTGGAGGGATTTTTTCTTGCTTTCATAGTTGATTTTGTACCTTTCATTTACCCATAAAGGAGAGGAAAAATATGAGCGATTCAGAAACTATTGTAACGCATGTAACACTCCGTATAAGTCGTTAATATCCATCTGCTTATACGGAGAAATGAACCATAGATGGATAGACCGACTTTGTATGAAAAGTAAACTGTTGCAATACAAAGGAGGAATTATCATGTCCATGATACAAGTACAAAACCTAACTTTTTCTTATCCAAGCAGCTTTGACAATATTTTTGAGAATGTCAACTTTCAAATCGATACGGATTGGAAACTTGGATTTATCGGTAGAAACGGACGAGGTAAAACAACATTCTTTCAGTTGTTATTAGGAAATTATGAGTATAGCGGAAAAATCATCTCTTCTGTAGACTTCACTTATTTCCCCTATCCAGTTTCTGATCCAAATAAATATACCCATGAAATATTTGAGGAAATTTGTCCTCAGGCAGAAGATTGGGAATGTCTACGTGAAATAGCTTACCTACATGTAGATGCGGAGGTCATGTATCGTCCTTTTAAAACATTATCCAATGGCGAACAAACAAAGGTGCTGCTTGCTGCGTTGTTTTTGACAGAGGGTCAATTTTTATTAATTGATGAACCAACCAATCACCTAGACACGGATGCAAGAAAGACGGTTTCCGATTATCTTCGCAGGAAAAAAGGATTTATTTTAATTTCACATGACAGAAGCTTTTTAGATGGCTGTGTTGACCATATCCTATCGATTAATAGAGCCAATATTGACGTTCAAAGTGGAAATTATTCTTCTTGGAAGTTAAATTTTGATCGTCAGCAGGAACACGAAGAAGTAACCAATCAACGACTGCAAAAAGATATCGACCGATTAAAACAATCCTCAAAGCGTTCGTCAGGTTGGTCTAATCAAGTGGAAGCCTCCAAAAACGGCACAACCAATTCAGGTTCCAAACTGGACAAAGGCTTTGTTGGACATAAAGCAGCCAAGATGATGAAACGAGCGAAGAACCTGGAATCCAGACAACAAAGAGCTATTGAGGAAAAATCAAAACTGCTAAAAAATGTTGAAAAAACCGAGTCATTGAAAGTAGAGCCATTGGCATATCCATCAAAAGAAATGGTTGTTGTCACGGATGTATCGATTCGGTACGATGACCATATCGTGAATAAGCCTATTAGCTTCAAAGTGGCACAAGGGGATCGAGTTGTTTTAGATGGCAAAAATGGAAGCGGAAAAAGTAGTATGTTAAAACTTATTCTAGGTAAGCCCATCCAACATACAGGCTCGATAAAGTTAGCTTCAGGTCTAGTCATTTCCTATGTTCAGCAGGATACATCCCATTTAAAGGGATTGCTATCGGAATTTATTGAAGAGCATGGTATTGATGAGACGTTATTTAAATCAATCCTGCGCAAGATGGATTTTGAGCGTATTCAATTTGAGAAGGATATCTCTCATTATTCTGGTGGGCAAAAGAAAAAGCTGCTGATTGCTAAAAGCTTGTGTGAGAAGGCTCATTTATATATTTGGGATGAACCACTCAATTTTATTGATATCTATTCACGCATGCAGATTGAAGAGCTCATAAAAAGCTCTCATCTCACAATGGTGATTGTTGAGCATGATCAGGCATTTCAACAAACTGTTGCCATGAAAACGATAGCGATGTCATAAAGAGAAGAATCCATTTATGGATTCTTCCTTTTTAATGATATTGAAACCAATGGATCCATTTAGAATTTGTCTCTTTTACGATATATAGCTCACCTAGTGATGCACTTTGCGCTGGCAGTAATCTTGGAAACCTTAATCGAACAAACCAGGAGTGATTAGCCACATTTTCTCCACAGAAGTTCACCGCCATTTTATAGTAATTCTCCTCCATGCCAGTTAATATGGGCATGGGCTTTATCACCTCAATTTGCCACTCCTGATAATCAGGGCTTGAGCCATATACTTTTGGAATGATGTCAGCTAATGCTTGACTAAGCTCGTCTTTGTCTTTCTCCGTTGTTTTCATCAATACATCTGGATTTGGACATTTTAATCCTTCAGGTTCTGATCCCGAAGTAGCTGTTGGAAATAACAAAAGCATACATAAAAAGGGCATTATTATTTTTTCCATTGTTCAACTCCCTTTCTTTAAAAATGCTCGATAATTTGCTGTGATTGGTGCACTCTATAAAGTATCATCCTGCAGAAAGGTCACTATTCCATGAAAAAATTTGCTTATGTTTTAATGTTTATCTTCACTATGTTCATTCTGCCATGTAAGATTTATGCGCAAAGTGAACAAGCTGATGAGCAACTAATCAGGGACACATTCATTACAATCCTTAATCCATTTATTGAAAAGGAAATTGATCATTACTATGGCTATCCTAAGCAGTATGGCTTGTATGATGTGAAAATTTTAAAAATTGTCAAAGAAAGTCAGTTTAGCTTTAAAGTTAGCGTGGAAGTTACGACCTTTGAGCATGCGCATTCCCCACCCTACAGTAAGGAAATCATTACGTTTGAAGTCAGTCCAACTGGTGTCATCACACTTCGCTATATACATGAGGCAGATGATGTAGAAAAGGCAATAAACGCATTCTATAGGGCAACACTGTTAGATATACAGTAGAGTTTTAAGCTGGACTTAGCATCTTATACTTCCTACCGATACGATCAATTGCAATATCAAGCTGAAATTAATAATGATATGAAATCCCTTGCTATGATTGCAGAGGAAATAGTGACCCATATTTTATTTCCTGAGCGAAAGATTCCCTACAAAAATGTCATAGACCCTGTCACTTTTATCAAGGGTAATATAGGTTATATGCTCTTTAAAAGAGCGGATGGTACAAATGTAAGCTATCAGCTGCAAAAGAAAGACGGCACATGGATCGTAACAGATAAAACAAGTAAGCCAGGTAAGAAAATGGAGGATCTGTTACCGTGGTATATATAGAAAAATGAAGCCAACTGATTCCATCAGTTAGGCTTCATTCTTTAAGAGCGTTTGCATCATACTTTTTATAATTCCCATGTGAAAATTTTCATGGTTCATATGAAAGACAACCATATCACCTAATGTTTTCATACCTAAAAAAGGTTCTTTAAGCGGTTCATGTAGATGTCCTGCACAAGCTTGTTCAATCAGAATTGGTTGTTCCTCTAGGAGTATAATAATTTGATCCATTGTTGGCGGTTGCTCAGTCCAGTTATCTGGTTTACTGCCACTAGGAAACATTACATGATAGGATAGAGGCAAATGCCTTTCTTGTGTAACAGCTGGAAAAATGGTATGATCCCAACCAACTAATAGATGACCAGCATTCCAACGAATATTGTTATGATGTCCTGCGGGTATCTGATCAGCAATATTCTCAGGGATCGTACGTAGAAATTCAACAGTCCAATTACGCCACATTTTCATTTGCATAAATAATTGTGCTTCGTTCATATACTAGCTCCCTTTCTACACGTTTTCAGTTATATTCAATACCATGGATTAAATTAATTTATAGTAAATTACGGTTGCTTCTAATTCTCCATCTGGTGAAATAGTATATTGAGGAATTTTCCCCACTTCTTGATAATCTAATGATTTATATAATTTATTGGAAGGATCCCCTTCTCTCGTATCTAAAACTAGCAAGGAGCGGTTTTCTTGTTTTGCTCGTTCCTCTGCTTGTTGCATCAGCGCTCGTCCAATACCGTTGCGTCTAAAGTTGGGATGTGTCATTAACTTGCAAATTTCAGCACGATGAATGCCATTTGGTTTGCTAGTTAAATGCAATTGAATACTACCTGCAATTTCATTATTTATTTTCGCAATGAACAGTAAGACATCTGACGCTAAGACAGATTGCCAATATTTTATCGCTTGTTCTTGTGTGAGTGGAGGTAAAAAACCTACGGATGCTCCTTCATCTACGACCATAATCAATAATTCAGTAAGCCTCTCCAAATCTTGCTCAATATGGTGAAGCTCAATTATTTCAATCTTTTGCATGCCGAAAGCATCTCCTTTTTATAAAATTATTACCTACTATTAAAACAGAAATTACTTTTCCGAAATCGTTTCTAAACGTTGAGTAAGAACTCGTTGTATTTTCTATAAAATTTTTCTGGCACAGCGAGATCAATTTCAGCTAATTTTGCCTCTATAGATTCAAAGAATTTTATACATTCTTGTTTCCTATTTTGTTGAATTAAGAATTCTAACAATTGAAACATATACTGTTCATTGTATTCGTCTAGCTCTAAAAGCTTTTGTAGGCAATTATACTTTAATAAAGTGTGGGCAACGTCTGTACGTGCAATATACTGTTCAAGCACATGTAATACAGATTGCTTTAAGCGGAGCCTGATTTGATTAACCCATAAATACTCCTCATCTATTAAAAAATCACCCTCATAGCAATTCAATAACTGCTGAATGGATTTCTCATCATGTTGATCCTGCTCCAATAGTTGATTCAGCTCATCATAATCAGTTTGAATTTCCGCATTTAATTTATAGTGATTATTGACCAAGAGTATGGGATCTTGAATACCATTGTCCTTTAATATCTTTCTTAAATGATAAATAGTTGTATGTAAATTACTAGCTGCCTTTTCAAAGTTCAAATCTGGCCACAATTCCTCTAAAAGAACTGCATTTAACATAGGCCGTTTTTGGTGAAATAGTAAATATAAAAATAGTTCACGTACTTTTCTTGTTCGCCACTTAATCACATTATGTTGAACATCCAGTAGATAAAAGCTGCCTAATGTATGCGCATATAATGAGTTTTTCTTCTCATCCCTCGGCGCCACCGTCACGACCATTTTTTTCTGTGCTTTTGTTAACGCATTAATCAGTCGTTTTTCCTGTACTGGCTTTAATAAATAATCTGTTGCCTCAACTTCAAAAGCCTCCACGGCAAATTGTGTATGAGCTGTAACAAAAATGATTTGTAAGGATGGTTGCTTGTGTAGGAGCTGCTTTGCAAGTTGCATACCGTGTGTGTCAATCATTTCAATATCTAAAAACACTACATCAATTATTTCTTTTTCAAGAAACTGGAGGACCTCAGTTGGATTTGTAAATGTTCCCTTAATGTTAATCTGAAATTGGGCAAGTTGTTTAACCATAATAGATAAAACATCAATGGCCAATTTTTCATCATCAACGATCATTATATTCATGTGACACCACCCTCTGGTAATAAAATGACAATTGTTGTTCCCTTTCCTTCTTCGCTGTAAATTCGTAAACTAGCATTTTTTATTAATTTAAATTTCTTTAATGGATTCATAAAGCCAATTCTTGTACTTTCTTCATTTAGCAATTGGTGCAATTTTTCTTCTGAAATTCCTACACCATTATCATAGATATTAATTCTTACAAATTGTCCCTCTCTCTGTAGGCTTAATTCTATGGTCCCTCCCTCTACTTTCTTAGAGATACCATGGAACACTGCGTTTTCAATTAAAGGTTGAATGGACAATGCAGGGATTCCTAATTGTATCGATTCGTCAATATCATATTTAATACGTAAACGATCTCCAAAGCGCATTTTTTCAATTGATAAATAGGCTTTTACAAGCTCCATCTCCTCATCAATGGGGACAATGCTATTTCGATAATGAACATTCAGTTTTGCACGGAAATAAGTGGCTAAACAATAAAGAGCTTCACGTGTGTTTTCCATATCTGTATAACTTAAACCAATAATCGTATTAAGTGTGTTATATACAAAATGTGGTGTGACCTGTGAATATAAATAGTTCATTTCTACTTCGATTGCATCGATTGATGATTGTCGAACAGCCAATAAAGATTCAATACGAATAAAAAGTTCATCGGTAGAAATCGGCTTTTGTAGATAATCATTCGCCCCTACTTTTAACGTTTGCAGTAAGTCAGATTGCTTCATAACTGTAGTTAAGATAATTATTGGTAGTTCCAGCATATCATATTGTTTACGTACACGTTTACATAACTCATAACCCGACATGCCATTCATCATTAGGTCGATTAACATACAATCTACATGATTGGTTTTAATATAATCGATCGCATCAAAGCCGTTATCTAAGGCGATCACTGTATATCCCTTTAAACTTAGTGCTTCCGTTAAAGTTTTTATATTGACATGGTTGTCATCTACCACCAGTATTTTTTTATCGCTTCCTTTATAAATAAGGGGCAGTCGAAGCTGTATTTCTGTATCTGTATGTGATGTAATGATAGCTTGTTCATTACTTACGTTTTCTAGTGTTGAGAGGGGCATTGTAAATGTAAATGTTGTCCCTTCCCCTACAGTGCTTGTCACATAAATGTTACCATTTAATTTTTCAACAATATTTTTAGTAATACTTAATCCCAAACCTAGCCCTTCTTTATTATGATGATTGTTTCCTTGATAAAAGGCGTTAAAAATACGATCTAATTCTTGTGTCGGAATTCCACAGCCTGTATCACTTACTTGGATGACCATCTGCTCCTGTTCAACATGCGCAGTGACTATGATTGTTCCATTTTGTGTAAATTTAATCGCATTATGCAGCAAGTTATATAAAATTTGTTTAAAGCGTAATTCATCCGTGTAGATCTTTGGCAAATCTAAGTTTATCTCTGCTGTTACCCTTACTTCACTATTTTTGGGCATAAGACTACGAATTTCGGCTACTACCTCATGTATAACAGATAGAGATACACTGCGTAGACTAATCCTTACTTCTCCTGTCATTTGATTAGAAGAAAACAATAAATCTTCTACTAAATGACCTATGCGCTGTGTAACGCTGTGAATTAGAATAACTTGCTCCTGTTGAGATCGTTTTAATGGTCCTTGAGCACCTTCCATTAAGGATCTGGATATATTTAATATTCCGTTTAGGGGGGCACGGAGTTCATGCGAAGTTTTCAGAAGAAATTCATTCTTCATTTGATTATGTTCAAGCAATTCTTCTGACAATGCTGCTATTTTTAAAACAGCTTGATTGGCACGATAATTTAATAATGAGGAAAAGCCAAATAATATTAGTAAAAATAACATGAATTCTGTATAGTCAAAAGGCATCCCAAATAAAAAGTTACAAATGAGTAAAATAGAATAACAACTAATCGCTGTAATAACTATTAGCACATAACGCACAGCCTCTAAACGTTTTAGCATGACCTTTATAAGCAACCAAATATTATAGAAAATAACTGGAGCCGTGACACTGATATAGATTATTTTTCTCATAATCATTTCAAATTCTGAGGAGGCTCTTTCATTTTTTGTAAAGGGATTATAGATACCGTACATAACAAACACGATACCAAGTAATATGGCAAGCGTGTATAAAATTTTTCTTTCTAGTAACTGTGGGTACATCGCATTTATAAAAAATGTTAATGCAAGCAATGCGAGTGGAATGATTCCTAATTGCAGACGTAATTGATTGACCGTCGATAGATCAGTAAATAACAGGAAAAATACTTTTTGATTGATAAACGACATATAAAATCCTAATGAAATAGTAAATAGACCAAAGAATAACTCTTCCTTACGCTTGCGATTCTGTAAAAATGTAAAGACATAGATCGCACCAACTATAATATGACCTATACTCACTACTATATCTAAAAACACTTTCCAGTGATAATGCTTTTGAATAGCCTTCATCGTACCAAATTCAATAGGATAAACAATTCCAGCCTGAGGATAATTGTAATTTGCAACATGGATGACAACGTCTAGTCTTTTATTGACACTAGGAGAAAAAACGGTATATTTATCATCATTTTCAGATGCATATGCGCTTAAAACAGTACTTGGATTTCCTTTAGCCCCTACTTCAACGCCATTAATGAATACACGACTAGCTTGACGAATCGTTCGAATATATAGGCCGTAAACTCCATCTGATGGTACCTCTATGTTGACGTGATAGGTTCCCACCGAAAGCCCCTCTTCATTTGGCTCTACATATGCTTGCCAATTAAAGGGTATATTTAAATTCAGTTTTTTATGTTGATAGCTATCAAAATTTTCCCCCAAAGAAATTAATACATTTGGATAAAAGGCCCATTCTCCTTCTAGCTTTACAGGCTTTAATAATTGCTCTTCCTCTAATTTTCCTACACCTTTATGTATAATTTTTGGCTGATTAGTGGAGAAGTAATGCCAATTACCAATAAAAAAAACAATCACAAAAAGCATGATTATACTTACAATAATTATGATATTTTTTTTCATTTTCGTGCCCCCAAAGATCGATCATTTATGATGTATCTTTACATCATATTGCTCACTGTTTTTACAATCAACCCCTTTTGAGATAGTAGCATACTGTGTTTGAACAAAATCTAAACAAGCAATAATAATACCTTTCTTGATGTTTTGTTTGTTGTTATTTTAAAAAAATGATTGTGAGCGGATTAAAAATTTTTATTAGCCTCTGGAAACATGTGAAGTGAATTGTTTTCAATAAATTACTATTGTCTAAATAGACTTTCCACATTATCGAAGGGAAATATTAATCATTAAAATTTTTCTAAAAAAATGTTATTATCAGAAAGGATTTTGATTGATGGAGGATTTTGATGAAGGTTGATTTTGAAGAGTTATTAAATGGTGTTTTTTCATCTTTACAAACTATTGATGGAGTAAAATCCGTGAATTCCATTCTTGAAGTACTAAAGGATCGAATTATTTTCCCTGAGATTACCACTCTAATATTGAACACTAGGTTTGAACTGGTTTATTTATTTAACGAGCAGAAAGTAGTGTTTAAAACATTAAAAGAAGTATTGATTGATTCAAATTATATAGAAGAAATTAATTTAATCAATCAACATTGTCATTCAATTGAAAGTATTCTAAATGACTTTGTTCACGCAGATACACTTAAAAATTATTCTTTAAGTCTCCTTTCCTTTAAATATAAAGAGAAAATTCCGAATAGTTAATATTGTGATGGTGAAAACGTCCAAAAAATGGAGTGTGGCAAGTGTTTTTTCTCCAAACTCCATTTTCCAGACGCTAGACCTAGTATTTCTGTTGATATAAAATGGTTTGGGCAATTCCGATAAAATATTCGGATTCTACAATGATATGATTTAATACAACTTTAGCTGTAGGATTTGCGCTTATCGGTTGACTTTCTTGCATAAGCGTTCGGCAAAACTGGATAAATTGATCACTCTGTTGCAAACAGAAGGAAGTAAGCTGTAACATATCCTGAAACAGAGCTGGAGAAACTTGTCCCTGGGAACGATTGACGGTTTCTATATATCTTACAACTTGCTGATGTGTTTGAGCAAAAGCTTTTTCCCATTCCTTTAACGCATCGACATATTGCTGCTCCAAATCTTTCACAAGCTCTCTTATTACTACTGTATGCTCCTCTTCTTGATGTTTCCAAAATTCAGCTTCATCTAATACACGTAATGGCATTTGATGGCCATAGTAAAATTGCATAAAAATCCCCTCCCACTTATCTCTATTATGTATATACAAGAAATGTGGAAATAGAACTTTGAAAGAGATTCACGTCATAGTAGAACTTTTAAACCAAGCATTGTTTAATAGCTTAATGCCTGTGTCAATCTCATCTTCCGCTAGATTAGCAAATCCAAGTAATACCTTTGCAGGCTGAACAACCAAGGGATTTGCATAAAAAATAGATGTTGGGTAGACCTTAACACCAGCCATTTTTGCTGTATCAATCAATTCCTCTTCAGTCATCTTATTATTTGGTTCAAGTAAAATATGTAAGCCACTGCTGGCTCCATAAATTTTCCCATTTTCCCCGAACGTTTGTTGAATGGACTTTAGTAATGCCTCATATCTTCGCTTATAACTATTTCGTGTTTTATTCAAATGTCTCTCCCAATGCCCACTCTCTATAAATAGCTGTAACGTATGCTGATGGAGTCTAGACACAGTTTGAACATAGTAATTGTTTTGATGAAATAAATCCATTAATTTTCTAGGTAATATCATATAGCTTAGCTTAATGGCTGGAATCAAAGATTTTGAAAAGGTGCCCATATAGATGACGCGATCACTTGAATCTAATCCCTGTAGTGCAGGAATCGGTTTTCCAGCATATCGAAATTCCCCATCATAATCATCCTCGATGATATAAGCATCTTCTTCCTTAGCCCACTCTAGTAATGCTAATCTTCTTGAGATAGGCATAACCGTTCCAAGGGGAAATTGATGGGAGGGTGTGACATAAACAGCCTTGATGTTATTGTTTCTTAACGGATCGATATGAATACCATGCTCGTCAAGTGGGATTGGTTTCACCTTTATACCATTATCTTTAAACAAGTAACGAACGCGATAATAACCTGGATCTTCCATAGCAAAAAGCTCATTCCGTCCAATTAGGTTACATACGATACCAAGAAGAAACTGCAAGCCTGCTCCTATAACGATTTGCTCTGCACTGCATTGCACCCCTCTTGATTCATAAAGGTAGCTTGCCATATAATTTCTTAATTCCAGCTCTCCCTGTGGATCTCCATATAAAAGGAGCTGAGCCTGTTCTTCATCAAGGCTCTGCATTGATAATTTACGCCATATTTTAAAGGGAAAATCTTTTAAATTAATATCTCCATAATTAAAATCGTACTTAATTGCTGGTCGTTCTTGTTTCTGCTGAGTCGCTAATTGTGGTTCAAAATGATGAGGGCCTCCTTGAAAATAACCTTTTTCAAGATCAACCACATATAGTCCATCTCGCTCTTTACTTATCACATAGCCCTCTGCAAGGAGCTGCTGATAAGCTGCATCTACAGTGTTGCGACTAATCTGTAAATGTTTAGCTAGACTACGCTGAGACGGCAATTTGCTTTGAGCCCTTATCTTTCCATTTTGAATTTCTGCTTTTATATAGTTATATAATTGAAGGTAAAGTGGTTCCTCATTATTCAGGTTTGGTGTCATTTCGAGCATGATTCTTGGCTCCTTTAGAAATAGCGTTGTTGGCACTTTTATGAGGTGCCAGTGATTGATTATAATAAAATCTACATTGTTGAGTAGAAAATGTAAAGACGTGCCTACGCAATTATTTGTTTATTCGAAAAACTCACGATGAATTTATGTATAAGGAGAGGTTTCCATGTATGTTCCTAAGTATTACAAAGTATCGGATTTAGAAGAAATCAAAGAATTTATTCAACATAATTCCTTTGCAACAATCGTTTCAATTCGAAAAGGTAAGCCTTTTGCAGCCCATATACCCGTGTTGCTGAAAAAAATGGAGGATGACTATTATCTGACAGGTCACTTAGCCTATGGTAACCCTTTATGGAAGACCTTTGAGGAAGTACAAGACATTCTCGTGATATTTAATGGTCCACATGCCTATATCTCTTCTTCGTGGTATGAGCATGAAAATGTACCAACCTGGAATTATCAAGCTGTCCATGTATATGGAAAGGCAAGTCTGATTGAAGGAATAGCTTTAGAACAAGATTTGACTAGCTTACTTGAAAAATATGAGTCATTCCGTGAAAATCCTGTGTTGTGGGATAAACTATCTCCTGAGCTTTTGCAGCAAGAAATGAAAGGAATAAAAGGGTTTAAAATAAAGGTGGAAGAAGTGCAGGCAGCCTATAAATTAAGTCAAAATCGAAATGCTAGTGATTACGCCAACATAATAAAGGAACTTTATAAAGAGGAAAATCCACATGCTGAGGCGTTAGCTGAGGCGATGAAGAAAAATAGAAGCCATTAAAATAGCAGGCAGAAATGTTGTGAATCAACGTTTCTGCCATAAAATTTAGGCAAGTGTTTTCGTCATGATAAGATCAATTTGTTCTTCATCACCCATATAAAATGAATGGGCGCCTGTTTGGACAAAGCCTATTTTCTGATAGAAACCGATGGCACTGTCATTTTTCTCCCAAACCCCTAGCCAAATGCTTTTTTTGTTTTGAGCCACAGCCTCCTCTATTGCTTTATTCATAAGGTATTTGCCAAGCCCTTTTCCTTGATATTGATGTCGAACATAAATTCTCTCCACCTCTAATGACTCATCCCCCATTAGTTCGGATTGTGCTTCGTTGACATTTACTTTTAAATAACCAGCTATTTCTTCCTCATAATAGATAAAATAGAATGCTGAATCCAAATTGGCCAATTCCTTCTCTAGCTGTTGCTTATGAAAGGCACGCTCTAAATAAGCCTTCATATTTTCAGGGGAGTTCTGGTCTTTAAATGTATCATTAAATGTTTCAATACTTATTGCTTGAAGCTGTTTTAAATCTGCGTGCTCACACTTCTCTAATTTAACTGACATTGATTCCACTCCTTTGTTGTAAACTCTTTCTGGATTTTATATTGCAAATGCAATAAAAAGAGTATATAGTCAATTTAACGCAATTTTGTTGTATTTGCAATAAAAATAGTAGGAGGAGGTCTTTTAGTTGAAATATGTCTTTTATGTAGTGGGCATTTTAATTTTAACGCTAGGTATTTCGCTCACGATTCAATCTAAACTCGGCACATCACCTTTCGATGCGCTTCTAGTAGGATTATCTAAAAATGTGGGGCTAACTGTAGGTAGTTGGGAAATCATCTTAGCTCTCCTATTAATAGGTAGTAATTCCCTATTAGCTAGACAAAGACCTGAAATTTTAGGTTTGGTTACTGCATTGATCACTGGCATAGGGATTGATATGTGGTTATTTTTATTACATGATATAGTATCCCCAGATCTTTGGTTTAGCCAAGCTGTCTGTTTTACCATTGGATTAGTTGTGGTTGGTTTAGGAACGGCAACTTATTTACAAACAAATTTTGCACCAATTCCTGTAGATCGACTTACTTTGATCATCAAAGAATTAACAAGAAAAACGGTTTTCTTCTCAAGAACCCTTATTTATATTTTATTTTTAATGTTAGCTATCATTTTTAATGGCCCTATCGGTGTCGGTACATTATTAACAGTTTGCTTAGGTGGCTATATCCTCCATTTTTTTATGCCGATAACTGGAAGAATACTAGATAATATACTGAACAACTCCTAAAATATAAAACCAGATTCTCGTTCAAGAATGAGCTCTGGTTTTGATGACTAATTTTCCCCAAATTCCACACCGTATTGATTGAAAATGGCTTGGTATTTATTTTGAAAAATGGACCACCTCTGCTCGGTTCCATGCTTCTTCTGCAATGCATTATAATAGAGCTTTGCTGTTGTTACATCATTGGCTTGTAATAACAAATGAAAACTTTCTTCGCCCAAGTGCAAAAATGGCCCTGCTATATAATAATCAACAATGGATCTTGCAGAAGTCATCGTTTCATAGAAATTATGAACCTCCTCTAACCCCAGCAGCAATATTTTTGTTAGTTCGTCCAAATTTGTAGTGGCTGTGATGGAAAATCGATCAGGTGCATTTTCGACAATGGAGTTAATCCTTGCTCGGAAGTGACATTCTGCTTCTTTGGGTGCTGTCACCATTTCTCTTGATTGTAGCTGTGCTATCTCTGCTGCATATATCCCACAGTTCACATAAAACATCATAGTGTTGGCTGTATTACCAGAAGATTTTTGGAAATTGATCAGATAGATAAGGTTTTCGGTTGTTCGATAGAAATTCAATCCTTTCTTTTTAAAGCCTAGCTTGATTAGAAATGGCTTGATGTCCTGTTTTATTAATTCATTAAAAATTTGCTGCAATGGAGTGCCTCCTTCTCCTTTAGTATTCATTCGATTTATGTTTCCTTATTATTTCATTAGCTCTCAGCTGTATTTCTTCATGTTGAACCTACTTATTTTATTATAGTTTAACGTATCCATTGCTCAAAAACATAAATTAAGGCTAACTTTTTCTATCTAACAAAATACGACTTTGCAGTTACGGGAACTACATAAAAGCAGAATTTTCTACCACTATCCTTATTGTCATAACGTGAGTATCACACATAAATAATAATGTTTAAATAACCGTTATGTTGGAAAGCCACTATTACAATAACGATTTTTCGATTGGATAAAACGTTTAAATTAACCCTTATGTCCCTATAAATCCATTAATTTCATATATTTTTAGTAAAATTGCCCATTATTATTGCAAAAGTTTTACACAATTAAAATTAAGGTTTCAATTTTGGTGATTAGGGGTAATTGGTAATATTATTGAAAAATAACTCTGCCCTATTTCATGCTATTCTTACTTTAGTTCAAAGGCGAAAGCTTTTTGAGAGGAGTAAGATTGATTTGAAGAAAAAATGGTTACTACCCATTTTCGCATCGTTTATGTTTTTTACAGGTATGGGTATTCATGATGCGAAAGCGGCAACAATAGCAGATATAACAAATACAGCCAAAGCATATATAGGAGCTCCTTATAAATATGGAGGAACGGATATTAAGACAGGTGTGGATTGCTCAGCATATACACAGTTAGTTTTTTCTAAGCTAGGCATTTCATTAGAGCGTACATCTAAAGCTCAATACCAACAAGGTACTTCGATCGCAAAAGACAATTTAAAAACGGGTGATCTCGTATTTTTTAATACATCTGGAAGCGGTGTTTCACACGTTGGTATATACATAGGTGACAATAATTTTATCTCAGCTACTACAAGTTCTGGGGTTAAGGTAGATACAGTGAATGACCCATACTATTGGGGTTCACGTTATGTAGGGGCAAAACGTATTGCCAACTTCTCAGATTATGGAGAAGTAAAAGATGCGGAAATTGACTTTAGCATATATGCATCGCGTGGAGAGGTAGCTCTTCGATTAGCTAATAAATTACATTTAGATACGAGTAATACGAATTCAAGTTTCCCAGATATTAAGCCATCGTCTAAATATGCAGGTGCTGCAGAGGCACTTAAAAAAATTGGCGTTTTTACGGGTGATGATAATGGAAAGTTCAATCCTGGTTCTCCAATGACACGTGGACAACTATCTAAAGTCTTAGTGGAAGCATTTCATTTAACACAGCAAGGGACAGCTGAACAATTTATTGATGTTCCAAGCTCACATTGGGCAAATAATTATGTAGGGATCCTTGCTTCGAATAAAGTAACCGTAGGTAAAGGTGACGGCACATTCGGAGTGAACGACAATGTCACATTGGTCCAATTAGAAGCCTTTATCCAACGATTAGCTCAATAACTACTAGAAAAGGTATTTCATCTATGGATGGAATGCCTTTTTTTATTCTTACTAGGTTTCCCCACCTCTATATAAAATTTCTTAAGAAAAAACGGGCGTTGCTAAACTGAAGCAACACCCGTCTACTATTATTCCTCTACCTGTTTTCCAGCAACTTCCCCACCTGTGTGATTATCATAGTTAGGCTTAACTCGCTTTATAAAGAAGGCCAGTATGAGTGCGATGGCCGCAATCAATGTGGAAAGGAAGAACGTATAATTGATGCCATGCAGCATGGCTTCGTTTAAGATTTGCTGTTTTACTTCGCTGGCAGACTGTGTCGTAGCCTGTGCTGCATTGGCACTCATATTGTTCATCGCACCTGCAGCCAATTCCTCTGCCTTGGCAGTTGTTTTATTGTTCATAATCGTAATCAGCACCGCAGAACCAATCGCACCAGAAACCTGTTGTAATGTGTTGTTCATAGCTGTACCGTGTGGATTATTGTGTGCTGGTAGCTGATTTAAACCATTTGTCATCACGGGCATCATTACCATAGACATCCCAAACATACGTAATGTATACAGCAGCACCAATGTAGAATAAGCTGTATCCATGCTAATTTTACTGAAGTAATATGTCGTAACAATGGTAATGATCAAGCCAAATACAGCCAAGCTTCTTGCCCCGTATTTATCAAAGAGCTTCCCTGTAATCGGAGACATAATTCCCATCACTATGGCACCAGGCAGCATGAGTAGACCTGAATCCATTGGGGAAATACCACGAATGGTTTGTACGTAAATAGGCATTAAAATCATAGCCGAGAACATCGCCACCGAAATAACGATGGAGATGGCTGAGGATAAGGCAAACATTGGATATTTGAAAATCCGAAACTCAAGCATGGGCTCATCCATTCGTAGCTGACGAAGGGTAAACGTAATTAAAGCAATTGTCCCAATAATAATTGTTCCATATACAAGGATATGATCCCATCCTTTTTCACCTGCGGAACTAAAGCCATAAAGCAAGCCGCCAAATCCAATGCTTGATAGAATAAGAGAAATCACATCGAGCTTAATGGCACGTTGTGGCGTCACATCCTTTAATTTAAAGGCTGCAAAGATTAAAGTTAAAATGGCAATTGGTAGCACAAGATCAAATAACATTCTCCAGCTATAATGCTCGATTATCCAACCAGAAAGCGTCGGCCCGATCGCTGGAGCTGTAATCATGACAAGACCGAACATCCCCATTGCAGCTCCTCGCTTTTCAACTGGAAATGCAGTTAGCATCACATTCATTAATAAAGGCATCATGATTGCTGAGCCTGCAGCTTGGATCATACGTGCTGCTAATAACACACCAAATGCAGGTGCAATACTAGCTAGAAATGTACCTAATGTAAACAGAGCCATCGCTGTAATAAATAATTTTTTATCTGTAAATCGTTGAATGAAGAATGCGCTGGCAGGAATTAAAATACCGTTAATTAGCATATAGCCTGTTGAAAGCCATTGTACTGCAGTGGCTTTCACATCGAATTCGTCCATAATGGCTGGTAGTGCAATGTTGAGTAAGGTCTCATTTAAAATAGCAACAAAGGCCCCGATAAATAAAATGGCAATCATGCCATAAGGCGCTTTTGTCTCAACTGAAATGGTTTTCTCTGACATATAGTATCAGTCCTACTTTCTTTATCTTTTTCAATTTCATTCACATGTTTAGGAAGCCATTTGATTGTCTCAAACAATGGAGCTTCTTCGTGTGTTTGTTCCCCCAATCTGCTGTTTTGCCCCTGCTGATTTCATCACAACCACCCCTCAAAAAAATTAAAATTAAAATTGTTGACGACACAATAGATTGTATTGTATAATTAAAATAGGGATAATTTGCGGTATAATAATTATACAGTGTCTATCTCTATAAATTTATCATAAGACTATACATATTTCAATGTATTTCTCATAAATTTTTTCCCAAAAAGTCGATCCCTGAACTACAGGAATGCGACTTTTTTTGTTGGCGTTATTTTTTAAATAATCCTTCCCTAGTGTTAATTCATAATGTAGTGGCGACTTCTTGTAAGTGTAGCGGCGATTATGCAAAACACTAATGATAGCTCCACCAAATTGTCTTCTTGCACTACTCAACTACTTTTAATGAAAAAAAGCAGCCACCTAGCATCGATTGAATATCGAGACTAAGTGGCTGGATGGTGTTTTTTTAACTAAGATTTAAGTGTCCGTATAGAAGGGGTGCCTATTTCCCCACTATACCTTTGTGGGAATTAAAATATAATAAGGTGTGACTGCCTTGATGTTTTCTCATCAGCAGCCTAAAGCTAACGATTGAGACTGTTTGAACAGGTAAAACTGAGAAAACCAACGATACTTGTTGTGAATTTTTTAAATCTCTTGATTAAAGTGTTTGCCTATTTTTATAGCGAATCAAGTGAACTACCTCTTCACTGATATCTTTCTCTTGCTACTAACAGGTTTGTCCTATCACCTTCCAGATCATAAAAAATTTCATTACTTGTGTGAATAATTGTGAATCCATCCACACTGCCATGATAGTAGTTAGCCTTGATGGATAGTTGTTATCCATGACTCTATCTTAAATACTTTCTAGCGAATTTAAACCATCCACTTAAGCACTTTCTCAGCCATCCACTTGGCTATAATTTACAAAATTACTAGAAGCTATTTAGAGCTTGTGCAAACCTTTTAATCCCCTCATTGATTGAATGAACATCCTCCCTCGCATAAGTGAAGCGTACAAAACCCTTTTGGGAGCCCATCGTAGATCCAGGAACATAAATGACGCCTCGCTTAATGGATTCCTCAAGTAATTGCGTTTCGTTATATTCCTTGAGAACATGACACCATAAATGTATCCCACCTTGAGGAATGGAAAACGTCACTTCGTCCTTTAAATACATATCGAGGCTCTGTACAATGGTATCTCGTCGTGTTTCTAATTCCTTCACTAAATGCTTAATATGCAAATTAAAATTAGGGGATTCTAAAAAATCATTGGCAATCCATTGCGTGAAACTAGAATGCCCAAAGTCAATTTGTTGCTTGGCATCGGATAGTCGTTCGATTACAGATGTAGGACCAACAATCCATCCTATTCGTAAGCCTGAGGCTACAATTTTGGACAAAGAGCTAATATATAAAACATTCCCGTTCTTATCGAGCGATTTAAGCGTAGGCATTTTATCCCCCGAAAAAGCTGTTAGGCTATAGGGGTCATCTTCTACTACTGGTATACCTAGTTTAGAGGATATGTCTAGAATAGCTTCTCTTTTCTTTAAATCTAAGGAAGATCCCGTAGGATTATGAAAATCAGGATTTAGAAAAATCATTTTAATTCGATGTTTTTTATATAATACTTGCAAATCATCCGGGTTAATGCCATCCTTATTGACAGGAAGATAATGGATTTGTAAGCCTGCTGTTTTAAATATAGGCAGATTAAAGTTGTAAGAAGGATCTTCTATGGCGACTGCATCTCCAGGCTTTAACAGGCATTGGACAATCAAATGTAGGGCTTGCTGTGCTCCTGAAGTAATCAGTATGGAGGAAGGCTTTGTCTCAATTCCTCTGCTTTTTTTAATATGCCGTGAAAGTGTTGTCCGTAATATGTCACTCCCTAAAGGATGGTCATACCCAAGGCTACCGATAAATGAACGCGTTGCGGTAATTTCTCTCAAGGCGCTTTTGGGAAAAAGATCCTCTGATAATTCGCCAGTAGCTAGATTAATTAATTTATGTTCAATAGCCTCTTTTCTAATTTTTTGGGTAACAGGAAGGTTCGGTAAAAAGGAACCTGCCTCAATATAGCGATTCCAGCTAGGAATTCGTTTCCTCGTAATGCCCCAGATGTCTTTGCTAATGGTTGTGCCACTTCCACGATTTCGTTCAATCAGCCCCATTGCTTCCAATTCATCGTATGCATTAACTACCGTACTTCTGTTTACACTCAAAGCGTTTGCTAAATAGCGCTCAGATGGTAAGGGCTTATCGGGCGGGAATGTCCCATCTGCAATCCCCTTTTCAATGTATTCTGCGAGCTGCTTATAAATCGCTTTTTTTACTGTTCGATCAGGTTTCCAATCCATGTTTACTCACCTCAGTTATGCCTTATCCTTTCTTAGCTCTAGTAAATAAGCTAAAAAGACAATCATACTATAACAATATTTGAAACTAACCATCCATTTCCTTATTACTTTCACCATCCACTTTCAATTTCAATCCATTTTAATTGATAAAAGCCCTTATTTGATGCGCATTTCCCTCTATAAAATTATACTGAAATTATTTTTCTTGTTTGAGAACATTCTGTGTTATCTTGGAAAACGCCTTGTCTTTCAAAAGAAGTCCCCCTATTATAAAAATCAATTGTGAATCGAATTCCATACAAACCCGTAGTAGCCTATAGCACTTCAATGAAACAGTTAAAGGGGTTTGTTTATGAAAAAAAGTTGGCTCAGATTAATTGGTCTTTCCACTATTGTCACTATGCTAACAGGCTGTGACCCATTGTTAGTATTAGATCCAAAAGGACCTCAAGCTCAAGTGCAAGCCAAAGATATTATGCTTTCGATAGGGATTATGTCCTTTATCGTACTCATTGTTTTTGTGTTGTTAGCTTATATGTTAGTGAAATTTCGTGCATCTAAGCAAAGCCCTGACTATAAGCCTCCCCACATTAAAGGGAGTACAAAGGTGGAAATCATTTGTGTAGGTATACCCGTTTTAATTGTAGCGTACCTATCCTTTATTTCTGTTGAAAGTAACTATAAGGTGGAATCTACACCAGAGAAATACAAACAGGAAGAGCCGTTAATCATTTATGCTTCAACATCGAACTGGAAATGGCATTTTAGCTATCCAGAGGAAGATATTGAAACGGTGAATTATTTGTATATTCCTGCAGAGCGTCCTATCGAATTTAAACTTTATTCTTACGGACCAATTACAAGTTTCTGGATTCCTCAACTGGGTGGTCAAAAATATGCAATGGCCGATATGGTGAATACATTGCATCTGGCTGCGGATCTACCTGGGGAGTATATGGGGAGAAATGCAAACTTTAATGGTAAAGGGTTCGCTGAAAATACGTTTAACGTAACAGCAGTGACTCAGGATGAGTTTGATGATTGGGTGAAGGAAGTAAAAGCAACAGCTGAACCATTAACAGAAGAAAAATTTAATACGTTGCTAGAACCAGGACACGTTGGCCAATCAACCTACACTGGTACACATTTAACATTCCTGCCAGCCCCTGAGGGTGAGAATGGTGGACATCAGCATGGCACATCACACATTAAAGATCATGCTTCTCAACAAAACGATCATTAATTAAAAGGAGACATAGTCATATGGAGTACTTCGAACGATTTGCAATACCCCATCCAAGCCCAGCTATCTATGCATCGATGGTTGCGATTGGACTGACGGTGATAGCAATTATAGTTGGCTTAACCTACTTTAAAAAATGGGGCTACCTTTGGCGTGAATGGTTAACAACCGTTGATCATAAACGTATTGGTATTATGTATTTAATTTCTGCCCTTCTGATGCTTTTTCGTGGTGGAGCAGATGCGATTATGATGCGCGCCCAAATGGCTGTACCTGACAATACATTACTTGATGCGCAGCATTATAATGAAATCTTCACAACACATGGAACAGTCATGATTATTTTTATGGCCATGCCTTTTATTATGGCCTTTATGAATTATATTGTGCCCTTACAAATCGGTGCAAGAGACGTTGCTTTCCCGCGATTGAATGCACTAAGCTTTTGGTTATTTTTCATGGGGGCCATGCTACTAAATATATCCTTTGTTATAGGTGGCTCCCCTGATGCTGGCTGGACGAATTATTTCCCTCTAGCAAATAATGAATTTAGTCAATCTGTAGGAACAAACTATTATTTATTCGCCTTACAGATTTCAGGTCTTGGCACATTAATTACTGGTATTAATATGATTGTGACGATACTTAAAATGAGAGCACCAGGCATGACACTTATGAAAATGCCGATGTTTACGTGGTCTTCATTAGTAGCAAACGTGATTATCGTTTTTGCTTTTCCAGTTTTAACGGTAGCTTTAACGATGGGAACTTTTGACCGACTATTTGCTACTAATTTTTTCACAACATCCGATGGTGGTATGGATATGCTGTGGGCAAACTTTTTCTGGGTCTGGGGGCATCCTGAGGTTTATATCCTGATTTTACCTGCGTTTGGGATCTACAGTGAGATTATTTCTACTTTTTCAGGACGCAATCTCTATGGCTATAAATCAATGGTCGGCTCCATGGTAATCATTTCCTTCCTTTCGTTTTTAGTATGGACACATCATTTCTTTACGATGGGACAAGGTGCTTTAACAAATAGTATTTTCTCGATTACAACGATGGCTATTGCCGTCCCAACTGGGGTTAAAATTTTTAACTGGTTATTCACCCTTTGGAAAGGAAAAATTGTTTTTACAACGCCAATGCTTTACTCCATGTTATTTATTCCTACCTTTACAATAGGTGGCGTAACGGGTGTAATGCTTGGCATGTCAGCCGCTGACTATCAATACCATAACACAATGTTCTTGGTTGCCCACTTCCATATGGTGATTATTCCTGGTGTTGTCTTTGCTATGCTAGCTGGCTTACATTACTATTGGCCAAAAATGTTTGGCTTTATGTTGAATGAAAAAATCGGCAAGTGGACGGCTTGGATTATTGCCGTCAGTACGCTGCTAGCCTTTATGCCAATGTTTGTCTCTGGCTTAGATGGACAAGCACGCCGTATGTACACTTATTCTGCCTCTACTGGTTTTGGGCTGTGGAATATGATTTCGTTTATCGGTGCAATTGGCTTAACAATTGGTTTTATCTTAATTGTTTACAATGTTATTTACAGTATTCGTTATTCACCAAGGAATGTTGGGTCGGATCCATGGGACGCTCGCACATTAGAGTGGGCTACACCAAGCCCTGTGCCTTATTATAACTTTGCCAAGGTTCCACACGTGATTTCAACAGAAGCGTTATGGGATGCAAAATATCATCAGCATGAACTGTTCCCAGAGCCATATGAAAAGATTCATATGCCGAATAATAGCGGTGTACCTTTCTTATTAGGCTGTATTTTCTTTGCATGGGGCTTCTCCTTTGTTTTTGGTATGTGGATACCAACAATTCTCACAACCATTGGTATTTTTATCTGCATGGCTCACCGTTCATTGGAAAAAGATCCAGGACACTATGTACCTGTCGAAAAAGTGAAAGCAACGGAATCGAAATTGCGAGGTAGTCAATTATGAAAATCGATCAATCACTTCCTTTAGAATATAGTACTCAGCAAAATCAATTGAATATATTAGGCTTCTGGGTGTTTATTGGTGCTGAAATTATGCTTTTCGGCACATTATTCGCAGGTTATTTTGTTTTAGTAGACCGTACTGGGAATGGTCCAACAGGAGCGGAGATTTTTGAAATTACACCTGTTTTATTTGAAACGTTTATTCTTTTAACAAGTAGCTTTACCATTGGCTTAGGTATACATGCTATGCGTAAGGGCTATACGAAAGCAATGATATGGTTTTATGTTTTGACATTAGTACTCGGTGTCGTATTTATTGGTTTTGAAGTTTACGAGTTTATGCACTATATTCATGTTGGTGCGAGCTTACAGACGAGTGCCTTTACGGCTGCCCTTTTAACAACATTAGGAACACATGGTGCACACGTTACCTTTGGGGTATTTTGGGGAATGTTCATCGTCTATCAGCTCATCCAACGTGGTTTAACACCAGAAACAGCCAATAAATCGTTTATCTTCTCTTTATACTGGCACTTTTTAGATGTGGTCTGGATTTTTATTTTCAGCTTCATTTACTTGAAAGGAATGGTGTAACATGAGTGATTTATTCCCGATGAAACAAGTCATGGGGTTTGGTGTGTCCATAATCCTTACGATCATTGCGGCATGTGTATATTTTTTCAATCTATCTTTTCCGATTACCATGACTATTTTATTAGTCACAGCATTTATTCAGGCAGGCTTGCAGTTAGTTGTCTTTATGCATGCTGGTGAAACAAATGATAAACCAGCCATCTATACCAATATTTATTATGGCTTAATTATTGCGCTCGTGACCATTTTCGGAACATTATTATGTATGATTTGGGGTTATATCTAAATAGAAAAAAATCGTCCTTACTTAACTTAGTAAGGACGATTTTTGTATGGAAACGCATGATATATAGTCAAAAGACAATGAGGATAAACAACAATTCTTTGAAATTTTCACCATCAAAGTAAGAGTCCACACTTTCATTCATTATGATATCAAGTAATCATAGTTGAGATTGATTGAATGGGATAAATATAGGATTGCCTTTATCAATGTTTATTTTTATAACGCCAATTTTATCGATTTCCTCGTTTAAATGATTGGCGTGTAGCACATCCTTTACAAGCTTTTATTGATATTCATGAAAATAATAAACAATGATGAAATCGATAATCAGAATTATTTTTTTGCTCCCCAAAATAGGATCATCTTCTGCTTGATTATTGTTGAACAATCATGGGGTTGTATATGTTAATGACAGCATTAAATGTACTTTTTCATCCGAGTGATTGATATACGTGTGAAGTTCTTCACCCTTGAATTTAATGACATCCCATTGGTTTAGCTGATGGGTTTTCTCTCCGACCTTTAGCTCCAATTGCCCATTTAATACAAGCACAATTTCCTCGGAACCTGCTAGGTGACACTCGCTGTATTCACTATTCGGTTCAAGACGACCTCTAAACCACTCAGTCCCATTTGTTTTGAATAATGGATCGACAAACCAGTCGTTATTATGACCTGCGAATTGGTAGTCTGAGCCAAAACGATGAACCTCTATATTTTCTTCAAAAGATAGTAAAGCGACAAGCGGAATATTAAGCCCTCTACAAATTTTCCAAAGAATATTGACAGTCGGATTCGTTTCCCCTCGTTCAATTTTCCCTAACGTCAATTTACTAACATTGCTGACATTCGCCAGCTCCTCTAAACTCATCCTTTTGCTTTTTCGAATTTCCCGTAAATTTCCTCCAACTTGTCCAGATAAGTCGATATTTTCCTCCTGCATTCTGCGCACCCCACCCATTGACTTTGTATAAATAGTATATTATAGTATACAAGTCGATTAATTATAGTTTATTTTTAAATTTAAAAGTTAACTATAGTATATCAAATAATAACTAAAAGAGGTGTTTTCAGTAATGGCGAAATCAAAAAACTTTCCGATTATTTGGAGCGTTTTTTCTTTGTTTATACTATCTATGAATTTACGAGCTTCGATCACATCTATCTCGCCGGTATTGAAAAATATTCAAATGGATTTGCAGATGACAAGTGTTGTTGTAAGTTTATTAACAGCACTTCCCGTATTTTGTATGGGGATTTTTGCACCATTGGCTGGCAAGCTAAGTGAACGATGGGGTATCGAATGGACGATTGGGCTATCCGTTTTATTAATTGGTGTATCAACAGCTTTACGGTTAGTGGCAACTTTTCCTTTATTTTTATTAGTAACAGCTATTCTTAGTGGGATAGGTATTGCTATTACAGGTCCACTGATTTCAGGCTATATCAAAAAGGAATTTCCTAAATATTCTTCTACGATGATCGGTGTATATTCTGCGGGTATGGGAATTGGAGCGTCATTAAGTGCTGGGTTAGTTGTGCCTGCTATGCATGCTTTTCATCAATCATGGAACGCAGCTTTAGCAATATGGTCGGTATTTGCTTTTATGGGTATTATTGTTTGGATTCCAATTATCAAAAAATCCAAGCATTCTCAAGAGTCATCAGAGAAATCTACAGGTCAAAAAAGTCGACTACCTTGGGGAAACCGATATGTTTGGCTCCTTATGGTCATGTTCGGTTTACAATCTGGCGTTTATTATTCCCTCGCGACATGGCTCGCTCCAAAAGTACAGGATATGGGATATAGTGACGCCTACGCCGCAACAACGGTCACTATTTTTTCTGTCATGCAAATGATTTGTAGCTTTATCATCCCCATCTTAATAAATAATAGTTTCAAGAGAAAGCCTTGGATGCTACTTTGCGCTTCAAGCTCCTTTATTGGCATTTTGATGTTAATTATGGGCGGCATCTCGCCAATTTTCTGTGCGACGTTGACAGGGATCGGTGCTGGTGGTTTATTCCCGTTAGCAATGATTTTACCTTTAGATGCTACGACTACACCAAAAGAGGCAAGTGAATGGACAGCGATGATTCAATTCGGTGGCTATATCATTAGTGGTATCATTCCTATGCTTGTTGGTGTCATCAAAGATATGACGAATACATTTGACGTTGCCCTTTTCACTTTATTATTTATCATCATCATTATCATGGGTCTGACGTTAAAGGTTAAAACAAAGACGGAATCAGCTACTATTCGCGTTCTTCCTAGTAGATGAAGTAAGGCGTCTTTAAACCGTGTTTCAAACAGTAGACATTCTATTTTTGAAGATGTCAGATGCTAAAATAGTTTGTCTCTTGCTTTTTAGCAAATTTACCCAACAACATTTTTGCGTAGTTCTTTTTATGCTACAATTCACTATAAATGAGGAAGGAAGATGTTTTATGAAAATATCTGTTTATGTTGCAAGTGCATTTAGCAAGGATCATCAAGGTGGGAATAAAGCAGGAGTGGTATTTAATGAGAATACATTGACCACTACTCAAAAAATGGCAATAGCCAAAGAATTGGGCTATGCGGAAACCGCATTTATATCAGCATCTGAAATGGCTGATTATAAATTTGAGTATTTTACACCTAAGGAAGAAGTAGATTTATGTGGACATGCCACAATTGGCGCTTTCACGATACTGATGCATTTAAATAAACTTTTCAAAGATCGCTATACGATTGAAACAAACAGCGGTGTTCTTACTATTACGATAAAAGATGACATCATTTTCATGGAACAAAACAAACCGATATTCTATGATGTTATATCTCCAAACGAGTTTATCGACTGTTTTGACATTAAAGATATAGATAATAAATACCCAATTCAAATTGTTTCCACGGGCTTAAAAGATATTTTAATTCCGATAACAAGCGAAACACAATTACATGCACTGCAACCTAATTTTGAAAAAATAAAAGAAATCAGCGAGTATTATCATGTTGTCGGGACGCATCTGTATACGTATAATGACAATCGAATAATATGTAGAAATTTTGCTCCACTATACGATATTAATGAAGAAGCAGCAACTGGAACTTCTAACGGTGCATTAGCTTGCTACCTTTATGAACAGCACCACTTGCAAAAAGAAGTCTATGTATTTGAACAAGGTTATTCTTTACACTCTCCTTCCGAAATATTAGTGAAATTAGCAACCAATAGCAAGAATGAAATAGAAAAAGTTTATGTTGGCGGCAAAGGCTATTACTGTGAAACAAAATATTTAAATGTAGAAGATATGGTGTGAACAGTTAATTTCTCAACCTCAGACTGTAGATTTTTTGAATTTTAATTTAAAAATAGAAAAATAGATAAAAAGACAAACACATTTTTATAATTGAACAATGTGTTTGTCTTCAATTTCTGCTACCTTTTATGAGCTTGTGGGACATAACCGATTCGTTTCCATTGCTTAAGTGGCACATCCTCAATGAATGCCTTACCTTTTTTCCACCCTAGAAGCCCGTCATGCATTTCAACAAAGTCGTTTTCCCTGCTTCATTATAATAATAAACCTACTTTAATCCCCTTATTTAAAATATTTTGATAGTCAATATAGTCATAGATATCGTCATCGATGAACGAACTTAATTCTTTCAATTCATCCATTGTTAAATCTTCAATGGCTTTGTCATGATCTTCACAATAAATAACGATGGAACCCACGATGCTGTGTGCATCTCTGAACGCAACGCCTTTGCTCACTAAATAATCAGCGACCTCTGTTGCATTCAGAAAACCTCCTTTGACTGCTTTTTTCATGTTTTCACTGTTCACCTTCATCGTAGCAATCATTTTTGACATAATTTGTAGACAAGATAATACGGTGTCCAATGCATCGAAAAATGGCTCCTTATCTTCTTGCATATCTTTATTGTAAGCAAGTGGTAAGCCCTTCATTGTTGTTAAGAGTGAAGTCAGTGAACCATATACTCGTCCTGTTTTGCCTCGTATCAGCTCAGCGGCATCAGGGTTTTTCTTCTGTGGCATAATACTGCTGCCAGTAGAATAGGCATCATCAATCGTAATAAATCTAAACTCTTGACTACTCCACAAAATGAGCTCTTCACTTAATCTACTTAAATGCATCATAATGATTGAAAAATCTGACATTAACTCTAATAAATAGTCGCGATCACTTACTCCATCTAAGAAATTATCTACAGGCTTAGAGAAGCCTAGCTCAATAGCTGTCATCTCACGGTTAATCGCATGAGTAGTTCCTGCTAATGCTCCACATCCAAGCGGGCTTTCGTTCATAATTTCTATCGCTTTCACAATTCTTTTTTTATCGCGGTTTAACATATGATAATAAGCCATCAAATGATGTTGAAACGTTACAACCTGCGCACGTTGAAGATGTGTGTATCCTGGCATCATAACGTTATTGTCTTTTGCTTTTTGTTCTAAGCTCTGTTGTAACGCTTCAATTGAGGCAATCACCTCAAACGCCTTGTTTTTTGCATAAAGTCTAATATCTGTTGCTACTTGGTCATTACGACTTCTCGCTGTATGAAGTTTTTTCCCTGTGTCACCGATCCGTTGAGTCAAATTCGACTCTACGAAACTATGAATATCTTCATAATTTCCTTCAATTTGTAATGTGCCATTATCAATATCCTCTAAAATGGAAAGAAGTGCATTCTCAATATCTTGTCCTTCCCTCTCAGTCAATAAATTGCATTGTACTAGCATATGGACATGGGCAATACTGCCTTTAATATCTTCTTTGTAAAGTCTTTGATCCACCTTTAATGAACTATTGAAATCTTCCATTAATTTGTTTTCTTCTTTTCTAAAGCGACCGCCCCAAAGCTTCATCATTCATTCTCCTTCAATCAATCTATTAAACGTTATGATATTTCAGAAATGCTTTCCTGTAATTCCTCAATATTTCCTCTTTTACGCATATACCAGACACCATTGTAAACAGCAAAATAGTAAAAGGCTAAGCCAAATATAGCGACAATTACGGACATATAAGGGTCAGGAATGATACCTTTCCCACCGAAATTCCCTAAGAAAGACATCAATACAAGCATTAAAATATAAATAATAATGTAGATACCACCAAAAAATTCAACTGATTGGTGTTTTTGAATAAAGAAAATTACTAAATAACAAACAATACCTATTATTAATCCAGTAATGGCTAGCTGTACCTTACTCCAATTTGTCCAATAAATAAGCAGTGTGGCAAAAACGAATGCCATTGGTGCAATGAATTGCATACCAGGTAGCCCATTATTTTTTGTCAGACCTACTCTACGGAAAACCATAACCGTTACACATGCTGAAGCATATTTAAAAATACCGATAGCTCCTACAATCGCAACGATAGCTGTCCAGCTTTTCAGTGGGAATAAAAATAATAATCCTACTAGGAAATTGAGTGCAAGTGCACGTGTTGGAACACCGAATTTTTTATTAATTGTTCCAAAATAAGATGGTAGGAATCCACTTTTCGCCATACCAAATACATGTCTTGACGTACCAGCTGTATAAGTAAGAGCTGAACCTGTTGGCGAAACCATCGCATCAGCTGTAATAATCCAAGATAGCCAAACCATATTAGCCATCATTGCTAAATTAGCAAATGGTGAATCAAATTTAATGCCACTCCAACCATTCGCTAACATTTCTGTTGGAACTGCGCCGATAAATGTAATTTGAAGTAACACATATAATACTGCCGCAACACCTAATGATGTAATGAGGGCAAGTGGAATATTTCTTCTAGGGTTGACGACTTCCCCACTCATCATGATGACGTTGCCAAACCCAGTATAAGCAAAAAATATTCCGGTTGTTAAAATGGCACTTAAACCAGCGCTATAGCCATTTGGTGCAAATCCTTGGCTTGAAAAATTCTCTGGATGAAAGCCTGTCATAAAAAATGCAATGATTGTTAGTACAGGGACTATAAACTTAATTGTTGTAATGATATTGTTCGTGACTGCGAATAATTTCACCCCAAAATAATTGAAAACAACAAAGAATATCATTAAAACCATCGCTGCAAGAATACCTGATGTTGTCAGTTGTTCTTTTCCTACATCATATAACCCTGGCCAAAACTGATTGGCATATTGAATAACACCTGATGATTCTACGGGAGCTGTAGCACAATAGCCAAACCAGATTGAATAACTAGTAACGGTAGCAAGCATTTTTCCGTGAGAATAAAGCGGATATCTTGCTAGGCCTCCTGTTTCAGGTTTTACTCTTCCTAATTCAGCATAAACAAGCGCTATGAGTGTGATAACAAACGCACCAATAATCCAAGAAAGTATGGCTGCCGGGCCTGCTAATTTAGCAGCTACCCATGGTCCAAAGAGCCAACTAGATCCTATTATTCCCCCTAGAGATAATGTTGTAAGTGACCAAAACCCCATTTTCTTTTTCAAATATTGTTCTTGACTCATGAATGTTCCCCTCTCTGAAAAGAGAATATTGGTATGACCCTTTTAATTTGGACGCTTCAATAAAATGACGTTTTGACAGAAAAAATTTACATATTTTACTCTGCAGTGCAATGTAGTGTAAGTGACTAATATAGATTGTGCTCCTTTCTAGATGATGAAACATTGCACACATTTTTCATGTACCATTAATTAAAGGTTATTAAAAGGTGTTTACCTTAAAATGATTTTATTTTAATCGTTTGAATTTTTCAACACTTTTTTACAAAAAAAAATAACCATCTCACTTAGATGGTTATTTCAAACGATAAATTTTACTTGGTCGTCCTCTGGATATTTGTGCGTCTTTCCCTGTGTATTCGACGAGATCAACCTCACATAAACTGGCTAAAATGCGTCTAGCATTACTTTCATCCCAATAGAGATGTGCTGCTAAATCTTTAATGGTGAATTCCTGCCAATTCATTTTTTTAATAAGCGTGTATAATTTACTGTAATTTTTTAAACTAATTTTTGCTTTTTTTAATTTCTCTAATAAAATGTCATCATTAATACGGTATGAAAAGCTCACTTCATCTTCTTCACCAGCCGATTCAGTAATCGTTCCATTTTCTTGGACAATCACGATTGGTTGCTCCGATTTCTCCTTGGAGAGCTGGATGGCTCGCTGTGCATTGATTTCCGCAGAATGAACGGTTACCCCATAGCCAATTCCGACAGTGACTGTTGTATGGGATTCATGTGATAGCTGATAGATGGTATCCTGTAAATCCTTGATTTTACGTTCAATGGCTCCTCTCGAACTAAAAATGATATAGCGACCATTTCCTTTTTCTAACAAGGAGCCATCTAGTTGCTCACAAAATCGCAATAACGTTTCCTTTAATTTTAATTCCAAATACTGTAAGTGATAGGAGCTCTTCGCTTTTTCAGAGATTTTATCAAAATGTTCGATTTCGATAATTTGCACACCAATCTGTGTATCCTTAAAATAGAAGGCTCTAAGTTTTTCTTCCAGTATTCGTAATGTTTGGCGAATTTCCATATCTGTAGTGGAAATGTGATAAGCAGGGACACCTGCCTCTTTCAGCCCGCGATAAACAGCTTCAAAGCAAGTCAAAGCACCTGCTGTTTTTTGTTGATTCCATAAGTCGATATGAAAATCCATTAATTCTTTTGTACTGGTATTTACATCAAAGGTTTTCACATAGATTTCTTTAGGCGCAAAATCTAGCTGTTTGACGGCTTGCTCCAAGTGTGAAGTCGTGATTTCATCAATGCTTACCTTGTTCAGAAATTCTCCCTGATAAAAGCCCATATGCAATAGACATTTATAAATGCCGGATTCAGTATGTTGAATATAAACTAAGTTTTCACCTGATTGTAACGTATTTTTCGCAACCATATATGAAATTTGGCCAGAAAAAAACCATGCATCAACAGCGTGATGATTATCCTTTACGATATTTACGGTTTCATGAAAATCATGATAGGGAAATGCTACGAAATTCATAGTCATTTCGTATTCTTTGCCTAATTGAATGATGCGCTCTACAGATGAATTAGGGCCAATGACTCCAACTGTATACATTATTTCCTCCTAGTAAAATTACTTTATATATACCATTCTATAGAGAATTGCCCAATATTTATAGTGTCAATTAAAAAAGTCTGTTTTGGTAAAGGACAAGGTGACTGAAGTCGCACATATTTTATCCAAAAGCGCGCTCATTCTTTAATTCACAACGCTCCGAGACAGCCTTCGGAAACCCAACCTAGCAATGGGATGTTAAAGGAAACATAAAGTGCCCTTGACAGAAGGGCTTTTGCGAGAGAATAAATAAGGCATCGTCATCATTTGTGGTGATGGTGGCTATCAAGCCTTCGATTGTAAAGTCAGGTGTAAAATAGAATACTACTTTTTTTGTTGTATTCTTAATAATGCTTGCTAATACAGTCTCTGCATTGGTTGCCTGTAAAGAGATGATATCATAAATATTTAATACCCCTTCTTCCTCCTCCATTAATACTATTGTGTCAAATTCTTCTAAATAGTAAATAGCATGAGGGAAAACTAACGTAAAATAAAACATTAATAAACTTTCATTTTCCTCAACAGCAATCATACTAGAATGGATATAACGATTTTTTGCATACTCTTCAAGAAGTGCTAGATCCTGCTCAATTGTCAGCTGTTGGAAGCTGGTCTGCTTTGGTTGAATAGGTCTTGTGGTAAGATCTAAGCTGTATTCACTTTCATGGATTCGCGTAAAGCCAAACTTCGGATAAAAATCTAGTACTGTTTCATTGGCAAAGAGATACATGAAATCACAGGCACCTTCGTACTCTTTCATGAGATGCAGCATCAACTGCTTTGCCAAGCCTTGATGACGATAATGTTCATCCGTCATCACTGTACCAATCTGAATTCCCTTTAATCGCTCACCATTTACGCGAATCGACATCTTATAAATAGAAGCATTAGCAATCACTTTTCCTGCTTGTACAAATGAGTAAGGAATATATTGGTCATTCCAATAGCCTTTGTTATACCAAGCTCGAAAATCCAAACCAAATGTTTTCATTGCTAAATCATTAAAACTTGCCTTTAATTTTTCATTGTGACGATAATCACTAACTAATTCATATTTTTCCACGTCTATTCCCTCCTATTTTATGTTTCAATCGCTAATTTTTGTGGGAATCATCACCTCCTAAAAACAGAAAAAGACCCTATGAGAACAAGCTCATAGAGTCCTTTGTTATATAAAATATAACTGTGGATTAGACATCATTATGCTTCTCTTTTATCGCAAAAGGGCATTACTAAATAGACCCTATAATTTTTAAAAAAATTATAGAATAACCCCTTTATTAAATTCATTGAATTTAATTTGCGATAATTAGTTTTAGCATAAAAAAGCTAATCTCCCTTCTGTTTTTAAGATTACTATTATATTACCGTTATTTGTTAGATATGTCTACATGATGAAAATAAATGAAATAAGTATAGAATACCCCTTTAAAGCCTATTCTATAAACGAAGTTAGCAATGAAGGGAGCCTACCATTTACTATGAAATTTAAACTACCTTTCAACAAACAACAAAAACAACAACAACCAATTCAAGAGGCGCCTAAAGAAAATCTTGTGAGAGTTGCACATGCCACAGATCATTTTATTCAATCGATTAAAAATGCAACGAATCATCCAGCCGATTTAATCATTAAATCTCTTCCACCAAACCTTACTGTTATTTATATTGATAATTTAGTCGATGATCAAACATTAAATCATGATATTATCGCTAATTTACAAAATAATCCAAAAGAAACACCCGAAGATATTGAAATTTCCCTTTCTGTACCAGAAGTCAATGAGTCCAGTCTACTGAGGGAAACAGTAGAATCAATGGTAAATGGATCTGTTGTGATTCATGTAGATGGCTACACTAAAGTTCTTTTAGTCGATATTGCAACAAGAGAATCTAGAGCATTATCAGCGCCTGAAAATGAATCACAAGTTATTGGTACACAAGTTGGTTTTAACGAGAGTCTTTCAACGAATATTTCCTTAATTCGTCGCTACATAGTGAGTCCAGAACTTTGTAATGAAAAGCTCAAAATTGGCAGGCGGACGAATACGTCAGTTTCCATTTTATATATGAGTGGTATTGCCTCCGATCAAATGGTTAATACATTGCGTCAACGATTATCAGATCTTGATGTTGATCAATTACTAGATAGCGCAGTTTTGGCTGAAATGATTGATGATAACTCTTTGTCAGTCTTCCCTCAAATGCTTATGACTGAAAGGCCTGATAGATTATGTGATGCTCTTTTAGATGGCAAAGTGGGTGTTCTTGTGGATGGCAGCTCCATGGCTATAGTTTGCCCTCAAGCGTTTACAGAGTTTTTCCAAAGTCAGGAAGATCAAAACTTAAGATGGCAAATTGCCACTTTTCTTAGGTTATTACGTCTAGCAGCGTTCTTTATATCCGTCTATTTAACACCATTTTATGTAGCAGCTGTAACCTTTCATTATGAAGTCATACCACAAGCCTTTTTAGTACCTTTAAGTGAATCAAGGGCGTTAGTACCTTTCCCACCGATATTTGAGGCATTGCTGCTTGAATTTATTATTGAGTTGCTAAGAGAAGCAGGAGCAAGATTGCCAACGAAAATCGGCCAAACAATTGGTATCGTTGGCGGTATTGTAATTGGTACTGCAGCCGTACAAGCAGGTATTACAAGTAATATATTGCTGATCATTATTGCTTTAAGTGCTCTGGCTTCTTTCACGTCACCTAGTTATATGATGGGGAACGTTATTCGACTTATTCGCTTCCCAATTATTATACTAGCAGGATTCTGGGGTTTTTATGGAATCATGTTGGCGTTCTGTTTTATTCTTATCCATCTTATACGTCAGACAAGTTTGGGTGCTCCTTATATGTCTCCATTCTATCCACCTAGAATGAAAGAAATCCGAGATAGCATCATCAGAATGCCTGTACCTTTAACAGCGAAAAGACCTGCTTTAACTAGACCAAAAGACGAAAATAAATTTGAACCTCAACCTGTAAAACCGGAAAAAAGTTGAAATGAAGGTGAAGTAAATGACAAAACCTATACAACTTAGCCCTAAAGATATGATCAGCGCTTATTTACTGTTTTTTGTCATACACGGCGCACAAGTTGGGGTTGGTATACAGGGATTTCAACGAATTGTTTATCAAGATGCAAGACAAGACGCCTGGATTTCAGTTTTATTAGCAGGGATTGCCTCTCATATCGTCACATTTTTTATGATTAAAACATTAGAGATCTATAGCTCCAATGATCTTTATGGCATCCAACAGGATATCTTTGGAAAATGGATAGGCAATTTATTTAATGCCATGTATGTATTGTATTGCTTTGTAGCATTCTTTTCAGTTTTACGAAATTATATTGAAGTAATCCAAGTGTGGTTGTTTCCTGGAATAGGGACATGGTTTCTGTCAGCAACTTTACTCATAGTCGTTATTTATACCTTTACTGGAGGGCTCCGCGTTATTGTAGGTCTGGCTTTTTTTAGTATTATACTTTCCTTATGGATTTTTCCTATGTTGGCCTTTCCTTTGAAGTTTTCAGTAGCAGAAAGTTTATTACCGATTATGGAAAATGATTTTCGTTCGATTTTAAAAGGTACCTTTTCAATGACTTTCACTATTATTGGTTTTGAAATCTTAAACGTTATTTATCCCTTTGTAAAAGAAAAGCAAAAAGTTCAAAAATATGTTCATTTAGGTTTGCTGTTTACAACCTTTATCTATATATCCGTCATGCTGGTGTCAATTACCTATTATAGTGAAGGTAAATTATTAAAAACGATATGGGCCACATTAACATTATTTAGTTTTATTAGCTTTCCTTTTATTGAGCGCTTTGAATTTATCGCCGTTTGTTATTGGATGCTAATCATTTTGCCAAATATGTGTCTTTATTTATGGGCTGCTTACCGAGGGGCTATTCGTTTAGTCAATATAACCGGATCAAAGTTTGTTTGGTTATTTTCTTTCTTTGTATTTATCGGAACATTAGTCGTACAAACACGTACTCAGATTAATACGATTAATACGATTTTTGGGCATGTGGCATTTTACGTAATCTTTGTTTACCCTATTTTGCTATGGATGCTTGCCGTGCTGAAAAAGAACTTCACGTCAAAGAAGGTGAAAAAAGATGAACAAACTTAAATGCTATTTTATTGTTTTTGTATCATTTATTTTTTTATATGGATGTGCGCAGACAAATATTTTAGATAAAGTAGGATTAACCACATTGGTCGGTTACGATAAAGGAACTGAAGAAAAAATTGCAACGACAGCAGTTATTCGTGAAGTAAATCCAGAATTTCAAAGTAATGTAGAAGTTCTAACGACCGAAAATGAAACAAGTAAAGGTAATCGTATGGAAGCGAATCGTAGACTTTCGAAAAAAGTTATGGTCGGTCAAATGAGGGTTGTTTTGTTTGGTGACGATTTAGCGAAAGAAAGTTTGCATTATTATATAGATACAAACTTAGAAAACGCTAGTGTTAGTAATAGTATCTATATGGCTGTTGTAGAGGGTAAAACATCCTCATTATTGAGCTACGAGTATCAAGATATCGAGGATATTGGTCAACATATATTTCGTTTAATCGAACAAAATGTAAGACAGGAATATATGATTTCGGCTACGCTTCATCAAATCGCACATGATTACTATTCATTTGGAAAAGATATAGCCATGCCGATTATAAAAAGAGATGGTGAGTTTGTTGAATTAAGTGGTGTAGCTCTTTTTAAAGGGAGCAAAATGGTGGGTTCCCTGCCAGCAAACGATAGTTTTTACGTAAAAATTGTTCGAGACACCTTTAAAGTTGGATTGTTTGAAACGATCTTGGACAAAGAGGATATTCCATCTAATGTACTTCAAAAATCTGCTGAAAAAATAACCGTGGCCTTTGATGCCATCCATTCAAATAGAAAGATGAAGTTAGTGAATGCCGATACACCAGAGTTTGATCTAAACATCAACATTCGGTCAAGAGTTTTAGAGGTTTATCCCGATATCAATTTAGGCGACCCGAAGAATGTAGAAATACTCCAGGGCGCAATCGAGAAGAAACTAACAAAGGAAATTAAAAGAGTGATCGCGCATAGTCAGGAAGTCGAATCAGACATTTTTGGCTTTGGTGAGAAATATAGAAGTTCTGTGAGACATTCAAAGCTGACAAAAGAAAAATGGCATAAAATGTATAAAGATATGAAAGTGAATGTCAATGTTAAATTTGTGATCCTCCGAGATGGTGTTTTTGAATAACTAGTGAAATGGTTGCCCTGTCATAACCGATAAAAAGTTTTGGAAAAAATGTTCATAATGAATATCAAAAGCAATACGATGCTTTTTTTCGCCATTATTATTTTCATAAGGTCTTGTCTCGGCAATACTTTGCCCCCTTGCAGGTCCTTCTAACTTGTCGACAACGGTTACAGGATAGGACTCATAAATAAACATGTCAGGATAAATGACTGCCATTAGTGTTAACGCATCATGCACGGGACTTCCTAGAAGTGAGGGGTCCCGTTCTTTATAAAAACGTGTATAGTATTCCATTAAGGGCTTTAGAATTTTTGTTTTGCCAAAGGAGTCAATATAGTCCACCATCCCAGGTGTGACAATGGCCTTTTGTGTCGCATTTAAAGGGATGATTGTCACATTCGTTGCATAGGTAAGCACAATATTAACGGCAAAGGGATCACCATGGAAATTCGCTTCAGCCACTGTCGTTACATTACCTGGCACCCAAAATGCTCCACCCATAATATAAAATTCCTTGATATTTTTCATAAGCTCTTTATAAAGGATAAGCATCGTGGCTAGTGAGGTTAATCGCCCAATATTAACAATAATTAGCTCATCATGCTTATACCTTTCAATAATGTTGACGATTTCAAAAAAGTTCTCAATTTTTAATTCGTGATCATCATTTGGGATGATGGGTCCAAGACCTCGTTCACCATGAATTTCTGGGTAATAGGTCGGCTGCTCTCCTGTTAAGGGTACTTCTGCTCCTAAGATCACAGGAATACCTTGAGGGAAGTCGAACAATTTCATGACATAATAAATATTGGATACCGCATCCTCTCGCGATACATTGCCATAATCTGCAACGAGTCCCACAATTTCTATTTCTTGATTAAGCCGTGCATAGATCAATGCCACCGTATCATCAATGCCAATATCCCCGAATAACAGCACTTTTTTTACCAAACCATGTCCTCCCTTTTACTACCATTACTGTTATCTTTATAGTAATCAAAGATGACACGAATTATGAATTTTTGTGGAAAAATTAGAGAGTAATTCTAGTCCAACGAAAGAAACCCATATGCCGAAGCACATGGGTTTGATGATTTAGTGATTTGATTGGAGGAACTGATAGACTGCCATCATTTCCTGCTTATTCAATTCGCGTATACGATTAAAAATAGGAATATTGGCAACGGCCTCAAGATGGGAGCCCTCTGTAACAACATCGCTTACAGTACCAGTTAGCCATGTTTCCACATCAATGCCATCAACGATTTGCTGGCGTCCCTCCTCATTAATGCCACTTGCGCCACAGCTTACACAGGGCACGGTTAATTTATGGACTCCATCATGCAGTCCATCTTCAGAGAGCACCTTTTTCCCTTTACAGAATGGACAGGAATGACTGGCTTTGACTTTATTGATTTGGGTTACGATTTTCTTGTAGCCAAATGCTTCATATACATATGTTAGTTTTTTATATTTACCATTCGTAAAATATTGATCGATGATGGTTTCTCTTGTCTCCTGTATATTGGCAAAATCACAGATGGTCACTTGATTTTTATGGCTGATGCGCTCTAGATTATCTTTGATTTTGGCCCAAAAAGGAAAAGCATTTTGTAGTACGATTTCATAGCCGACAAAGCTTGCTAGCTCTAATTCCAGCATTTTTAGGGATACCTGTGTTTCCCTTGGCAATAAGGAAACATCCTGTAGCAGTGACATGTCTCCGCCCACGATGGCTTTGATTTTTTCTAGTTGTGGTAAGTTGCCTACAATGTTGATGACTTCATCAAGCGGCTGGCGAATTACGTCACGAATATCTGTGTCCCCAAATCGTAATTTCTTTTGGTGGTTGAGCACAGTCCCATGGCAAATTGGGCATGGCACCATTTCTCTTGTTTCCTTCATTTGCTCTTTAATAATGGATTTTGAAATCACGATATAACGACCAATGATAAAATTAAAGCCCTCCCACTTCTTCGAGGATTTCGTTGCCTTATCATAAAAGGATTTGTCCCAATAACCATATAAAAATGTATGCTTTTCTTCCTCAGTCATATCATGATAGCTTTTACTAATGTCCTGACCCAGCTCTATTTTAATCTGCTCAAAGAGAAATTCTAATTTAGAATGTTGATAGTATTTTAAAACCTCCATTATATCGGGATGTAGTAGGCCGTCCCAAAATGGCACGTTTTTGTCTTGTACCACAAGATCAAAATCGAATTTTTCAATTTCCAATCGACCAGAGCAGCTAGGACAATGATTTTCTTGGCTATAAAAATCGAAGCTTCTCGTATCCTTATTTGTTGGATGAGCGGCCACAATATGATTGATTAGACCACCTATTTCATACAGGAAGCTATATTGGCTATATAAATGTCTTTCCAAATCAATGGCAACAACTGGGGCAATTTTGTTTGATTCATATTCACCGTAAATCAGACGAGCCATGGAAGATAAGCTTTTTAAGATACCACCCTTATATATATTTTCCGCATTTTTGAAATAGCTAATATGATTGTCTTCTAAGTATTGAATGCCATTCCTTAATGCGAGCGTAGATGTGATTTGTAATGGAGACGAACCCCTTGAATGATTATCCTGATTAAAATAATCTTCATGGCTAACTACATTTAGATGTGTTACAGGCTCCTGCTGTCTTTTGCCAAAGTCAACAACAAAATCAGAGCTTTCCAGCATATAGGCATTATGCTCAATCATGATGATGGAGATAGATTCATCCTCTAGGATGTCCCTGACACTATCGATGAATTGGTTTAAAATGTTCTGAGATAGCCCTTTAGAAGGCTCATCAAAAATAAATAATGTATGGGGATTACGAGCGTTGGCAAATAACTCTGAAACTAGATGCACACATTGGAATTCACCAGTCGATAGAGATTGCGTTTTTCTCTCAAGCGTTAAGTAGCCTAGTCCAAGCTTAATCAATAAGCTTAAGCGTTTATGTGCGATATCCTCATTAGGTAGTTCGTTGATTATATCTTCAATCGAGCGCTGGAAAATATCATCAATGTCCTCACTATATTTTGTTAGTTTCTTTTTAATGTCAAGGAATGTCGCGACAGTGGAACGACTCGTAATGGATTGGTTACGATCTTGCCCAACCATCACAAGTTTGTCCTTGGGATAGCGTTTGATAAAATCTTTAGCAATACACTCATTAACAAGCGTTGATTTCCCACAACCAGACTCTCCTGTAAAGGTAACAAGTCGATTTTGTGGAATGTCTATTGCATCCATTTGGATATTACGGCAATATAAATCGCGGAATTGATAATAGGATGTTGGTGCTGCTGGATTTCGTTCCCAATAGATAGGCTTTGGTCGTGGAGATTCTTCAACGATTTTTCCTCCGTATTTTCCACTTCCTGGTCCAAAGAATAGATGCTCGTCTGCCGTGTCTAACACAGTATCAGAATGATCAATCAACCAAATTTGGTTTTTAGCGCCTAACTGTTGTATTTGCTCTAAAATTTTTAGTAAGGTGTTATGGTCCAGACCCACAGAAATTTCATCAACAATAATCACGGTGTTTTCGCTTTTTGCCATGAATTCTGCTAAGTACAGCCTTGTTAATTCTCCACCTGATAAAGTCCCCATAATACGATTTAAGGTTAAGTAGCCAATATTCATTTGCATAATATTATGCAGAATATGCTGTTTTTCTTCACTGATATTTAATTCCTTTGATAAGGAATAGATGGCCTCTATACTTAAATGATGAATATCAGAAATACTATAGAGTTCATTCCATAAAGTGATTTTATACTGCTCCACTTCTGGACTATAGCGCTTACCCAAACATTTTTTACATTCTACATTTTTTGTCGTGCCTCGCCCCTTACATGCAGGACACCAACCTAACGCATTGTTAAAGGAAAACATCTCTGGCGATAGCTGAAACTCATCTGCCAATCGATTACGAATTTCTTTAAAAACACCTGTATGTGTACCAATTGTGGAACGTGGATTGCTAGAGATTGAGGATTTTCCTAGAAAAAGTACAAGGGGCATGTCCTCCATTTTGATGGCACTGAAGTTTGTTTCCATAATGTTTGGAAACAAATATTGATATTCAGCCTTTGGCAATAAAGAAACAAGACGTTTTTTGGATTCTTCTCCAATCGTTTGACAAAATGTCGTCTTCCCTGAGCCAGACAAACCTGCTATGGCTAAAGATTGATCGTCGGATAAAACGACATCTAGACGGTTAATATTATTGGCAATAAGTTCATTAATTTTCATTTAGTTATCCTTCCATTTAAGAAAATTAAAAGATGAGACTGAACATGAAAGAACACAATTCTTGCTACGGAATTGCGCTCTTCTTGCTGTTATTTAATTTATTCTACGCTAATACTTTTTCAAGCTGTGCACTCATATTTGTCCAAGCATATTTTGCTCCCTCGATTGCACCTTGACGTGCCTTTGTTTCTTCGCTGAAGCCACCTTGATCAAGATGAAGCTGAGTCGTACCATCTGCTACCTGTGTTAATGTCCATGTAACTGTTGTTGTTTCACCAGCACTTGTCCAAGTATAAGATAATTTATGAGGCTCTTCCACTTCCAGTACCTCACAGTCTACAATACCGTCCCACCATTCATTTGGTTCAGCACGGAATTGGAATTTATGTCCTACAATTGGTTGGAAGTCATTGTTCCAGATCCATTTTGCTAGTGTATCTGAGTCTGTTAAAGCATGCCATACTTGTTCGATGGAACTTGTAAATTTAAAATCTAATGATACATCTGGTTTCATTTTTTTTCCTCCAATAATAGATGTAATTTCGCGATTCTTTCTTTCCAAAAACCTTCATAAAACGATACCCAATCTTGTATTTCCTTCAATGGAGCTGCATTCAATCGATATCTCGTCTCTCTACCTTCCTTGCGTGCAAGAACAAGGCCTGCATCTTTTAGAATGGCTAAATGTTTCGAGACAGCAGTACGCCCCATATCAAATTGAGCGGTTAATTCGTGAAGCGGTAACTCATCTACCTCTGCCAATAAACGGATCAACTTTCGTCTTGTTGGGTCAGCAATGGCTACATAAACGTCACGCTCTTGATGATTGTTATTCAAAACCACCACCCTTTCTAATAGGACACTGATTGGTGTCTTAATTATATGACACCAAATAGTGTCCAGTCAAATACTATTTTGGTCAAATTGACAGGAGTTCTATACCTACAAGGAAAAACTAGCTGAAATACAAAAAAGTACAGAGGAGGAGCCTATGTACTTTCGGGTAATTATTCATTTGTTAACTTCAGTTGTTATGGAGACATATAACAATATAAAGGTTTTCTGATGTGAATTTATGCTAGCTCTAAGGGTAAAAAGGCGTAGTCTCCATCTCTTATAACGGAACCTTTACGCACCACAATTGACTGCTTGAATAGAGGGCCATCAATGACGGTCGTATGGAATTCGCCGCCTTCTCCGCATGGGTCAATGCTACGGGCTTCAAGCTCCTTTACATATTCAGGGGTAAGCACTCGCCCTAAATCGTCCTCCGTCATGCCCAAGGATAGGTTGACCGTGACAATCATTGTAATAAATCCTAAGTGAATAAATTCATCGACAGCCTCACGATGGTTCATCTCCCACAATGGCATGCCTAGCTTTAAACCTACCTTTTTAGTGACTTTATCGTGCCAGCAGCCATGTGCAGGCATATCTAAGTCTCCTGTTACTAATACTTCAGCTCCCTGCTGCTTTGCCTTTACTAATAAACCTACAAATACTTCTTCATAATCCGCCCAGCTTGCTGCAGCAGTATAGACTGGCAGCCCAATAGAGTCAGCTTGTGCCTGGATAAGCGCAGGTGGCATCCCGTGGGACCTTGAACGTTTCCCTTCTTCCTCTAGCATCACTATGAGCCCGATTGCTTGGCCCACCTGTGATGCTTTATATAAAGCTAAAACACTATCCTTGCCACCACTAAATGAAGCAATAAATGTGCGATTTTGTGCATTCTGTTTCCAGCCTGTTGTGTTGGTCATTTCCTTGTCTCCTTTTACTGTGCATCAAGATATATGCTTCTAGCATCCTCGTCAAAAAACTCTATGATCGTTGGATAATTATTAATGTTAATATTGGCCTCTTTCAATATCTTTTGCATAAAGATGGTATCGACAAAAATTTTATTGATAATCATCCTACCTATTGATGGTAAGTCATGGAAATACGCTATTAACTGAATAAGGTCATCAAAGTGAAAAGTCAAAATATAAGTGACATAATTCTGTAATAGGATACTAAAGCAATGCTCACGATAAGGATTCGATTGATGATCGAATAAAAAGCTATGAAGCAATTGATAGAATGCCTTATTATTTTGATTAAACATATGTAAAAAATCATCTACATTATTAATTAGATGTAGGTACTCTATGCCATCTTCAAAAGGCATAACGAGTCTTTTTGATTTTCCTTCGATGCTTCTCAAAAGTTCGATTGTCAGCTTCTTGCAAGCATTTATCTCATGGGTTGTTAATAATGTTCTGTCATGCTTATGCTGACAAATATAATCATGATAATGAGAAAAATATTGCTCCATATTAATATTCGTTTTAACATGAATTAAAGTTCCTTCTTTGAACGAAAAAGCATAAAGTGTTTCCTCGTTCACTGGATGGCTATACAGATAGAAAAAGAATAAAAAGTCCTTTAACTGTTGTTTCTGCTCTTTGTTGAGTATCGTGACATGCTCTAATTGAGCAAGTTGAAAGAAGCAATAGTTTTTCATAAAATCATTCATTTTGTTATACGGGTTCCGTGGAATTATTCTAGTCGTTGCATTTATTGTGTAGAGCAAATAATAGCAAACTTGCTCATCATAAACATCTAGCTGCTTGAAACAAGATGTAAGCATAGGCTGCCAGTCTGGCTTTTGAACATAATGTGGATTTTGTGGTTGAAATGCCTCTGCCCATTCTAAAAATGTCCCCTGTTCGTGATCAATAAAAAAGAGCTCTGCGCTAGTATCTTCTAATAAAACATATTCGAAGTCCTTCATTTGAAGAGCTGGTAATCCCCGATTAAACTTGATATTTAGGTAGTGATCAAATACTTCTTGTAATACTGTCATTCATATCCCCATTTCTTTAGGATTTTTCAGAACGTCCCTTCATTTTATCACAATCATGATGAGAACTTGGCGATAGATGCTAAGGTGGAACACCATTATGAGTGATTAAGACAGCTCGTTGGATCAATGCCTATTTGGAGGTTATCTGGAGGAGCCATGGAGAAACAAGAGTGAGAATTTTGACTATCTAAATGGAAATAAAGTCTTTTTAGCAGAACATCAAAAGCCCGAACTAAATTATAAAACAACCTAGTGTGCTTCATAATTGTTCGGGCGTTCTGTTCATGCTTTGTTAATTAATAAGCTTGTGCAAACCAAACTGTATGTTTTGCTTCATTTCCACAGCCAATACATGTGGTTTTCGTTGTTGGTGGATTGAATGGAATATTGCGAGATGTGTATTTTGTTTCTTCCTTCACTTTTTCCTCACATGCATCCTCGCCACACCAGCCAGCAAGCACCCAGCCTGGGATTGTGCCATTGTCTTTTGCTGTGTCAATGTGCTGTTGTAATTGTGGAAGTGTGTCAATTGTTGTGTGAGCATTTGCTTCACGGAATTGACGAGCTTTTTCTAATAAGCGCGTTTGCATGGTTGTTAATTCTTCTTCAATAGCTGTGATGATTGTAGCTAAATCAACAGTTCGTTTTTCTTCTTCATCACGCGCTTTCAGTAAAGCTTGCTTGTTTTCTAGGTCACGTGGCCCTAATTCAACACGCACAGGCACGCCCTTTAGCTCCCATTCATTGAACTTATAGCCTGGCGATTGGTCTGAATCATCCAAACGTACTCGAATACCCTTCGCTTTTAAGGCTGCAAAAATCTCATCTAAATGCTCCATGATTTGAGGGTTCTTTTTCCATGGTCCTACTGGAATTAAAACAACTTGCGTTGGTGCGATGCGTGGAGGTAAAACAAGTCCCTGTTCATCACCATGCACCATAATAACTGAACCAATTAAGCGTGTAGATGTACCCCAAGATGTTGTGTGTACGTATTCGTGCTGGTTCGCTTTATTTAAATACTTGATATTAAAGGCTTCAGCAAATTTTGTTCCTAAATAATGGGATGTTCCTGCTTGCACAGCCTTGCCATTTTTCATCATTGCCTCAATAGAGTACGTATCGACAGCCCCTGCGAAACGTTCAGAAGGTGTTTTTTGTCCATCATAGACAGGAATTGCTAGCACCTGTTCTACTACTTCTTTATAAATGTCTAGCATTTGCATTGTTTCCTGCCGAGCATCTGCTTCATCCACGTGCGCTGTATGCCCTTCTTGCCATAAAAATTCTGATGTCCGGATAAAAGGTAGTGTTTTCTTTTCCCAACGGAAGACATTTGCCCATTGGTTGATTAGCACTGGTAGGTCACGGTAGCTTTTAATCCAATTAGAGTAAAGATGACCAATCATCGTCTCAGATGTTGGACGAAGGGCTAGCCGTTCTTCTAATTGTTCCCCTGCTGCCTCGGTTACCCAAGGAAGCTCAGGTGAGAATCCTTCGATATGATCCTTTTCCTTTTGAAAGAAGGATTCAGGGATAAGCATTGGGAAATAGGCATTACGATGTCCTGTCTCTTTAAAGCGACGATCCATTTCCTCCTGAATATGCTCCCAAATTTCATAGCCGTCTGGCTTAAAGGCGATACAGCCTCGAACAGGTGTATAATCCATTAAATCGGCTTTTTGGATGGTCTCGATATACCATTTCGAAAAATCTTCTAGTTGTCTTGACATGTGTTCTCCTCCAATTTTGTTAAATGAATACTTGTTCAACCCGTATGAAGATTTAGCTGAAGCAAGAAAAAAGCACAAAGCTGTCCTCTGAATAAGGACGTCTTTGTGCTGGAATGACGTGGTACCACCTTGATTTAGCTTTATGTTGAATATAAAGCCCTCTCACGTTTGGTAACGAAAACGACTCGGTTATGTTTGCATAACATCTCCGTGGTAGGTGTTCAGTCAAGAAGCGGTGATATAGCTCTCAGCAGGTGCTATATTTTCTGTTTCACAATTCTTACTTACTTGGCCACATCATCAAATGGTTTATCATGTTAACAGTTTTACTTTATCCCACTTTAGCAAAATCATTCAGGAATAGCAATTAATAACTGGATTTATTTGTGACAGTATTAACAATGAGATTCGTAAAATCTTCTACAGATAAAGGCTTACTAAAATAATAGCCCTGCACATACTCACATCCATGCTCACGCAGAACATTTAATTCAGCTTCCTCCTCTACACCTTCAGCTACTACTTGGAGATTTAAGGCATGTGCTAATGAAATCATGGCTGAAATCATAGCGATTCCAGACTTCTCAGGTACGATATCACGGACAAAGGCACGATCAATTTTAAGTACATCCACTGGGAATTTTTTTAAATAATTTAACGATGAATAGCCTGTCCCGAAATCATCTAATGAAATAGTTATACCTAGTTCTCGTAATTGCTTGATAGTATCAATTAAATCTTCCGTATAATCAAGCATACTCATCTCGGTAATTTCAATTTCTAATAAATTAGGGTCAATGCCTGTTTCTGCAATGACACTACGCACCATATCTACAAAGCCACCTGTACTAATATGAATTGGTGAAATATTTACAGCTACCCGCAATGATAAATCATGTAATTCATTCCACTGACGAGCTTGAGCACAGGCTTTACGTAAAACCCATACACCAATATCATTAATCAATCCACAATCCTCTGCAAATGGAATAAAACGATCTGGCGGAATATGACCTAATTCAGGGTCATACCAGCGTAGCAATGCCTCCATACCAATAACAGAATCCGTTTTTAAGTCGATCTTAGGCTGATAATGTAATTCTAGACGATCTTGCTTTAATGCTTGATGTAATTTCGTTTCCAGCAAAAGCCATTTATCATTGGCCTCGTCCATATTATCACGATATAGTCGATATTGATTACCTCGTGTAGATTTTGCAGCATACATAGCAATATCCGCATTTTTCAATAATTCTTCCACAGAGTTTGCATGATCTGGGAATACACTGATGCCGATACTAATACTCGCATAAAATTCATAGGTATCGACAATAAAGCTTTCATTGAAGACGCCAATAATTTCCTTAGCCATTTCATCAATGCGATTGACATCATTTAGAATCATGACAAATTCATCGCTATTGTGGCGATAAAAAGAATTCGAAGTATGATCAATATTGCGCAGACGATTGGACATTTCCACTAAAAACATATCGCCAATAATATGACCAAGTCCGTCGTTAATGTGTTTGAAACGATTCACATCAATGAAAAATAACGCAAACTTCTCTCCTGTACGTCGAGATTGATGAAATTCATTTTCTAAACGCTGTTCTAATTTGCGACGATTTGGTAGCCCTGTTAGTTCATCGTGATAGGCAATATGAGTAATTTTTTTAATGTCCTTTTGCGCTGTAATATCTACGCGAATGGCAATATATTGATAAGGCTTTCCTCGTTCATCTAGGAACGGAAAAATCGTTGTTTTCACCCAATATAAACTGCCATCCTTTGCACGATTGCACACCTCGCCATTCCACATATCGCCATTACCGATTGTTTTCCACATCTCTCTAAAGAAAGATTTGGGATGAAAGCCTGAATTTAGTAAACGGTGATCTTGACCAACTAATTCTTCACGCGTATACTTCGAAATTTTACAAAAATGATCATTAACAAAAGTAATTTTTCCGGTACGATCTGTAATCGCTACAATGATGGAACTATTCATGGCGGAAAAGATATCTTGTAATTCTTTTAGACTGTAGTTCATTTGATTAACACTACTAGGCGTGATATTCATCATTTTCATTCTCCATTCATTAAAATATGAAGGGTTTGGTACTTTTGCTTTATCTTACAGCGAGGTATAAAGTTGTGGTATATCGCCCTTTTTTATGTAATTATATTATAGTCTTAGAAAAGCAGTTAATTCAACCCAAATCTCAAAAACATTCAAAGCTACATTTGATAGTTTTTAATAAAATAGACAAAAATTAGTGGATATAACCTCCTTGTAATTGTCTAAATATATAGTTATTCAATACTTTTGAACTATATTAAATAGTTTATTTAGGCTATTTATCTTTTTAATACAAAATATAAAAGTTTTATATAATATGTTTGAGTGTCTTGTAAAATTTTTGTTAAAGTAAAATGCCTTACTGTCCCACATAGGAAGTAAGGCATTTTATATGTTAAGAGACCTCATATTCTATTGAACCCCCTATTGATTTCGCCTGCATGTTGTAGGCATCTAATTGCTCTTGGGATAAACTTGAAATGTAATAGTGAAAATTAATAGGCTCTAGCCCATGCTCCTCACATACTTGACGATAAAATTCATAGCCTTCTCGATAATCTGTCATCCTCATAACTTCCTTTCACATTCCCTATTTTACGTCTATTTTTTTGTTATATAACAGAAGTATTATTTGTTTAAAAATATATAACAGTCTACTGTAGTTGTCAATGAATTATCTGAAATTTCTTGCTGAAATCACGAAAGCCCAGACCATTTTATTTAGTATGGCTGGGCTTTTCATAAAATATTCACGGCGGCTTCCGTCATAATCACTCCTTTTAAATTCCTAATTGTTTTGCTTGCATATTGTAAGCCGAAAGTTGTTGCTGTGATAATTGTAATACATAGTAACGGAAAGAAATTGGCTCCAATCCATAGCGCTCACACATTTCACAATAAAATTCATAACCATCACGATACTTTGACATTTAAATTTCCTCCTCTAACTAAATCTGTTTTATAACAGTTGTTATTATTTTTATTTAATATATAACAGATTGTGTAGCACGTCAAGAGATTATAACAGAAAAATTGAATAACAATAAAAGGAATTTAGCTCCTCTCCTGTGGCCAAATTCCTTTCATTCATGTTATTCTCTAACGATTTCTTGTAATTGCTTGATATGACGCTGCTCGTGCATATAGACGATTTCAATCCATTGGTCGAGTGGTAATTCTCCTAAGGCTGGGTGCTTCACAGCGCGCTTAGCTAATGCTTCAGGTTCCTCGATTGTTTGCAAAAAGGCGAGGAGGTTCTTTCTTGTTGTAGCTAGTAAATCCAGCATCGCTTGAACAGTGAAAGGCTCTTCTGCTGGCTCTACTATAGGCGGTGCTTGGAACTTTCTTGATCGATCTAAGATGAGCTGAACATTTTTTCGAGCGGGTGTTGACTGTTCCTCTGCCTTTAATCCCCATGTAATGGCTTTCTTTGTTGCTTCCTCTACTAATACGAGATGATGACAGATTTGTGCCACACTCCAGCTTTGTGCATCTGGTTTCTTATTAAAGGTTGTATCGTCCAATAAGTGAATTTCCTGAAGCAATTGTGTTCTTGTGGTATCGAGATGTTCTTTGACGTTTGACATCCTTGGCTCCCCTTTCATTAGGTCTTCTACTATATATTCGATATGGAGAGGGGAAAATCATCTTTCACGAACAATATTAAATGGATTATTCTCTAACACATGCTGTAGCTGCTCATCTTCAATATGTGTATAAATTTGCGTGGTTGCGACGCTAGAATGCCCTAAAATGTGCTGCAAACTACGGATATCTGCCCCTGCTTTATACATCATCGTTGCGGATGTATGGCGTAGCTTGTGTGGTGTAAGTCGTTCTTTTTGAAGACCTGACTGCTGATTAATGCGTTTAACGATTTTGGCAACGGTTTGACGTGTAAAGCGTGTTCCCTTCTGAGACACAAATAGGGGCTCCTCGCCTTCGCCTTTATAGGGTGTCTTCCCACTGTTTTCATAGTCAGCAAGTGCCTGCATACAGCTATCATTTAAATAGACTGTGCGCTCTTTGTTGCCCTTCCCAATTACGGTTAAATAACGTCCTTGAATGGATGTCTTATTAAGCTGACATAGCTCGGTGACACGTATTCCTAAATTTAAGAAAAACATCATCATGCAATAATTTCTCGGGGATGCCTGATTGCTTTTAATCCCATCTATAAATTGTGTAGCTTCTTGTAGGTTCATATAAATGGGTCGTTTTCTGCCTATCTTTGGTGTCTCTAATTCATCTGCAGGATTTTCCTCGATAAGTCGACGTTTGCCTTTTAAATATTTAAAAAAGGATTTTAATGTGGCCACTTTTCGTGCTCGTGCAGCAGCTGAATTGCCTCGCTGTACTTCGCAATATTCCATGAATAAATAAAGATCCTCTAATGTCATTTCGCGTATTTCTTCTATTGTAATAGTGCCAATATCAATGGCGGATAAATTCTCTATATCCAAATCCTCCTGGACAGCTTTGTGGAAGCGGAAAAATAAGGTCAGGTCATATTCATATTCTTTTCTTGTGCGCTGAGACTTTCCTTTGATGGTTGTTAAATAGACAAGAAAATCCTTCATAAATTTTGGTTGTTTTGTTTTTTGCATGCTCATCACCTCTATTTGCTCTATTTTACCATGAAAAAACGTTCCCAAATATAAATTTGGGAACTTTATTGAAAAAAAATGCCCTTTTTCGCACGTTAGAACAAATGTTCTGTTCGAAGGTAATAAAAAAACCCTTTTTAAAAAGAGGATTTTTGTTACAACTATTTTGTGACAGTTATAGGATTTTAGGCATAAAGTTCTCGGTAAATGAATATTAAAATCTAGTAGACTTTATTTGCTGTGTGAGACGCTTCGAAAAAACAATAGATGGGTAACTGTCCATGTCGATTCGTCTCACAACACGCATGGAATTATTTTACAAAAACTGAATAATTCCCATTCTCTTGTTTTGTTAGTGACCAGTTTGTCGATAACATTTGCTGAAGTCTTGTGACTGTTTCCTCATCACACGTTAAATGCTGGATACCCGTTTCTAATAGTTGGTAATCCTTCCCTTCTTCTAATTGAAAGCGTAGCTGCAATAAACGTTGGATGCCTGGTAATGTTACATACTTGATTCGATAATGGCCATGGTATGCATTTAAGAACTGTTGTTCCCCTTCCTGATATAGAGCCATTGTCTCGCTAAATTCATAGTTTGGCACTTGTTCTTGCCAAGCTGATACATCCCCCGAACGCAAAGCTCGTAAAATTTCCTCGTCTGATAAATTTAATTTGGATAGTTTATCTAATTCATATGCTTGCATTAAATTAATGATGGTCATGGTTGTTAGCTCCTTTTATGTATTTATTCACAGTGTAACATGTTTTCACTACTACTTGAATTCGGAGGCGTTCCATATGATGAATTTATATGATTCTAGTCTGTTTTTCGATGAAATGTTTGATGGCAATAAGCCAAAGCCTCATTATCGATCTTTTCATCATAAGCTAACCTTTTTTTCGCGGGAGCAACTTGAAGAAAAATACCGACAAGCGCAGGCGAGCTTTCTCAGACAAGGAATTACTTTTACGGTATATGGTGCACAAGATGGAACAGAACGTACCATGCCTTTTGATTGTGTCCCAATTATTATTCCTCAAACCAAATGGGCCATGATTGAAGCAGGTGTCAAGCAGCGCGTGGAGGCACTCAACAAATTTTTACAGGATGTTTATGGACAGCAAAAGATCTTTCAGGACGGTCTTATTCCGAGGCAGCTTGTTGAAAATAATCCTTATTTCAAACCAACCATGAGAGGACTTCAAGTACCAATTGCGAATCATATATTTTTAGCAGGGATTGATTTAATTCGGGATGAAAAAGGTGATTATCATGTACTCGAAGATAATTTACGCAACCCTTCCGGCATTTCCTATGTCTTTGAAAATCGGGATGTGATGAAGGAAGTATACCCTGAATTTTTCTCCAAGCATACGATTCGACCTCTTGATAAACAAATGGCTTATATGAAAAAAGCACTTCTTGCTCATCGTCCACCTTCCATGCAAGCAGAAAGAGAGCCTAAAGCAGTACTTCTGACAGCAGGCATGTACAATTCTGCGTATTACGATCATGTTTTTTTAGCCCAGCATTTAAACATCCAGCTCGTCGAGGGCCGTGATTTAGTTGTACAAGATTTGAAGGTCTATATGAAAACCATTTATGGCCTACAGCAAATCGATATTATTTATCGGCGGATTGATGATGACTTTCTAGATCCTACTGTCTTTCGTGAGGATTCTTTATTAGGTGTTCCACATTTGATGACTGCTTATCAAGCAGGTCATGTATCCATCTTGAATGCCGTTGGGAATGGAGTGGCAGATGATAAAGCAATGTATGCCTATGTGCCTGAGATGATTCGCTATTATTTACAGGAAGAACCTATTCTACCGAATGTGAAAACCTATCATCTAGGAGATGACAGTCAGCGTGAATGGGTGCTAGAGCATATACACGAGCTCGTTATTAAAAATGTAGGAGCCTCTGGTGGCTATGACATGTTAATTGGTCCACATGCGAGTAAGGAAGAGATTGCTTTATTTAAGCAAAAAATTGTTGAACAGCCCTATCAATACATTGCCCAACCAACGATTAAATTGTCCAGAGCACCTGCCTTCCAGAATGGGCGATTTTATCCTTGCCATGTTGATTTACGTGTCTATGTCATGAAAGGTGAGGAATGCTATGTGTTGCCTGGTGGTTTATCCAGAGTGGCACTACAAGAAGGGTCTCTTGTGGTGAATTCCTCTCAAGGGGGCGGTGCAAAGGATACGTGGATTTTAAAGGAGGAATTGCAGCATGCTAAGTCGAGTAGCCGACGCGTTGTACTGGATGGCACGTTATAGTGAACGTACACAAACAAATGCACATATATTACAGGTACAGCTGTTGAATATGTTGGAGCAATCTGGGCAAGAACATGATTATATTGATCATTGGGAGGCTGTTTTAAATATTTGTGCCTCTAAGGAGGAGTATTTAGCAAATTACACAACGATTCGTGTTAACCCTTTGATTGATTATCTTCTGTTTTCTGAGAAAAATGGCAATGCCCTTCATGCCACATTGCGTGCTATTCGGGAAAATGCACGAGTTACACGTGATAGTATGCCAACGGAACTTTGGGAAATTCAAAATTCCTTTTATTTAACAAAGCAACAGTCCATACTAAAAAGAGAACGACCGATTCCACTCATTGCCCTTCAAGATTTTTTACAGGATGTACGAAAGACTTTATGGATGGAGACAGGGTTAATTGAGGGCTCGATGGATCGCGATCTTCCCTTCTATTTTATGCAGGTCGGCAAATGGCTTGAACGAGCAGAAAAAACCATTCGGATGATCGTGATAATCGTAGAACAACAGAAGCGAACAGGTACGTCACTGTTAGAGGATGATGGTACCTTTTTATTGGATCTTTCCGCAGCAAGAGAATCTTTCATGCGGAAGCATCGCCAGACCAATTTACTAACGATCATTCGGTATTTAGTCCAAGATGCGCATTTCCCATGTTCTGTGATGTTCTGTGTAAAGAAAATAGAAGAAGCCATAACGGCTATTGAACTTGATTCTTTATCCCCACGATTTTTAACGCTTCAGTCGGATATTAGTAACCTTGTTCTTGCAATCGATCATATCGATTTTTGGCAAATGACTATTGAGGAAACCCTAAAAATGATGGAGGAAAGATTGTCTCAATGTATAGCTTTTAGTGATGCCTTTTCGACAATCTATCATTTATATGAACCCAGCGTACAACCTTGAAAGGAATTCACCACAGCTCCCTTTCAACAGGCAAGTCAGTAAGCAGAAGGAAGCGGACACGATGAAATTTGAAATTCAGCATACAAATATTTTTCAATATGAGTCTGAAGTCGATCAAAGCTTGAATACTATTCGTTTAAAGCCGCGTAGCGATGAGCGTCAGCGATTATTATCTTATCGAATTGCCATAACGCCATCCTCCCTAACCCGTGAGCATACGGATATTTGGGGCAATACTGTTGGTTCCTTTTATATACCAGAGCAACATCAAATACTAGAAATTCATACATCTTCAATTGTAAGTATTCAGCGTGCACCATTTATTCATCGTATTCAATATTCGCCCGAAATGCAGACCATCTTTCACTCACAGCTATTCTATGAGCATTATTTACCGTATTTAAAAGCAACACATTTTACATTTATGACAGAGCAGCAGCTAGAGGAAGTTTATCATGCGATCGGTCATGCTGAAAATCCTGTGCTCTTTTCGCTTAATTTAATGCAGTATTTATATTCTAGCTTTGAGTATGACCCGACAGCGACCGATGTAACTACAATAGCAAGTGAGGCATTTGCATTAAAACGGGGTGTTTGTCAGGATTTCACCCATGTCATGCTTGCTGTTTTACGGGCGAAAGGAATACCAGCTCGCTATGTCAGTGGCTATCTATATGTCGATGAAAACTCAGCCCTCATCGGAGATATCGCTACACATGCCTGGGTAGAAGTCATGATTCCAGGTATTGGCTGGATCGGTCTTGATCCCACAAATAATGTGGAAGTATTAGAAAACCATATTATTTTATGTATTGGACGCGATTATAGTGACATTAGCCCTGTGGAAGGGGTATATACAGGAGGCAAGCATGATTTAACAGTCAAAGTAAATGTCAAAGCATTGAATCATTTATAAAAGGCGTGCAGTAATGGTGATAAATCGCGATTACTGCACGCTTTTATTCTAGGCGCTGCTGTCTTTCTGTTAGCACCCATTTCCGTACATAGCCCATTTCTTGTTGAATGTGCTCCAGCGTTTTTTCCTGTTGAAACGCCCGTTGCATCACAGTATAACGCAAGTCAGTGGCTCTTACATTCTTCCCTATATCTTGTGACATCGTTTGAAAAATGCGTTCAACTGTTTTCGTAGTAATCGGCTTCGCTAAACTTGCCTCGCTTACCCAAACCCATTCCCCTACCTCTTGCTCATGTAAATTGGTCGTCTCTTTTTTATACTGTGCGAGCATGTCCATGAGGATCGGTGAACACTTTATTTCTCGACGTCCATTTCGGTTGGCTATAAAAAGAGTCGCTTTTTCTTCATTAAAGTGTGTCCATTTCATGCGAACGAGCTCGGCAGGCTTACAACCTGTTTCCATCAACACTTGAACGATACAGCCATTGCGTCTTGCCAGCCATGCATGCTCCTTTGTTTTAGCATATTGAAAATAGGTGGGCCATACGTTTGCAATTTGCATGATCTGCTTATTTGTCAGTGCTTGCAGTGTCTCTTTTTGTCTTTTTTTCGGCTGTAAAAGATGCTGATAATCAAAAGGCTCCACCCATTCTCGTAAAAAAATAAAGTCTACAAAGCCTCGTAATGTCGCTATTTTATGGTTAAAAGTATTGATATTACTGTAGGTTTCCTTTAAATAGTCGCAGTAGAGCTGTAATAAATTTTTCAATTGATGATCTACATACAAGTAGTTTTGCTTATGGGCGAAAGTTAAAAATTGCTGTCCATCCATATTGTATTGTTTTTTTGTGGCAGGACTTTTTTTCAAAGATTGTAGCAATAAATAGTAGCTATTCCATGCGTCCCTGAGTGTAATCAAATCGTCCCTCCTTGTCTACTTTGCGTGAGTTATTTATATTTTACTATATTTTGGGTGCGTAGGTTCAACTGCATTTTATCATATTGTAATGTCGGATAATCTGTATTTCTATAACAGGAACCCGCTTCTACCATTCAAATGCCCTTTACGTAATAAAGAAACATATGTTCCTAAAGTAGTTTCTCATAATTTTTGCTTTCTTACAATAGTAAATTCCGCTCCCCTGTTGTAGTACAATAATTGCTTACTATTCCCTACATTCTTGTATAACAATGCAATTTTATGTGAAAATTCGTATCATTTCGTGTTTATGGTTAATTGTGTTATATAATAAAGATAGACACTAACATGTAGGAGGCTTTCCGATATGCAAGTAAAAACGACTCGACTGGAAGCAGAAGATGCAAAAATTATTTATCAAGAAACAGCTGGACTAGCGATTATTACGATTCATCGACCACAAGCAAAAAATGCATTAACCGCAAACATGTGGGATCAATTAGCCAAAATTGCCCTACAAGTATTAGATAATCCGAAAAATAAAGTACTAATTTTACGAGGCTCTGGCCAAAACTTTACAGCGGGCTCCGATATTAAAGAGTTCAATGCCATTTCTCTTGAACAAGCTGAAGAAGCCTTTGTACATATGGAAAAAACCATTTCTACCATTGAGCGCCTCCTGATTCCAACGATTGGCGTCATCAATGGGCCTGCGATGGGCGCTGGCTTGGAATTAGCCTTAGCCTGCGATATCCGCATTGGCTCTGAAAAGGCCAAGCTCGGCATTCCTGTCGGTAAATTAGGAATCACCTTAAATAACAAATTTGCACAGCGTTTAGTTCAGCTTGTTGGCCCTGCCACAACCAAGGATTTAGTCTTTACAGGACGAATGTTTAAAGCAGAGGAAGCCTTCAAGCTTGGAATGCTTAACTACCTAGTAGCTGAAAAAGATTTAAATAAATACATGATTCGAATGGGTAAGCTGGTTGCAGGAATGTCGCCTGAATCCTTACTTGCCGTGAAGCAATCTGTTCAAGAATGTCTCGATAGTGCGCCGACCTTATGGCAAGGCTCTTCACCATTTGTAGGCAGTGATTTCGCAGAGGGTTGTCGTGCCTTTGTGGAAAAACGCCAGCCACAGTTCACTCGCCAGCCTAAATAAAAAACAGGTACTCTTAACGCCAACGTGCGAGCGGAGTACCTGTTTTTTACGCTTTTTTCTTTTGCAAAGCCGTTTTTACATGTACATGAATAGCATCTAATTCATAGCCAAAATGTAGATAAAAATCTTGTTGCACAGCTTGTTGTAATTCCACTAAACGCGCTGCTAATGGATAATCGATCGGCAGCTTTACTTGAATAGTGAGGATAGCTTGAACCTGATCCCCTAGCACAAATTGTGCTTGCTCGACCTTTTGTACAATTGCCTGTTGGCTACAGCAGTATGTCAGTAGCTGTACATAAACATGCTTGCTGATTTCTATATATTCCCGCTGAAAATCAGGACGTACAATCGTCGTTTCCCCGATTTTTTCTCGTTTCGAAGAAAAAATCTCCATGCCCTTTTGCACCAATCGTTTAAAGAAATTTTGCTCCACTTGTCTATATGGAATCGGCATAACATGCTTGCCCTGTGTTTGACGGATAAAGCGTGCTTTTTGAATTTCTTTCAATGAACGGACATCTTCTACATTATAATAGTGTTCAATCGGACCCAGCTCTAGCTGCTTGGCAATACTATTCGTCATTTTAGTCGATGTACCTATCAGTAAAATAGATTGTACCTGATGATGAGCTAGCGCCTTTTGGACAGCCTCACGATGAGCTGGATCTGTAAAAATGGCACGTCGTACAGCAGTAATTGTATTCTTTTCGAATTTAGCAGAAAGACCTGCCACTCTGACGCCATTCACAATGAGTAATCCATCATCAACAATGGCCTCCACCCCTAATTTATGGGCAAAGGCCAGCGCACTTGTACTTTTGCCTGTGCCGCTTGGTCCACTTAATGAATAAACCTTCAATGCCCTCTTCCCCCTTACAAAATCGTTTTCGCATCTGGTGGTAATGTACGTACATGCTTCAAATAGGCTGACATACGAGCATCATCCTCGTGAGGGTACGAGAACTGGAAGTGATGGGCAACCTCCTTTGCGATGCTTCGAAAGAGTGTACATGCCGCAAACAGGGCATTCCACATGTTAGCATAATCAGCGTCGGCATAGGTTTTTACGTACAATGCCCAATAATTAGCTGGCACATAGTTTTTTAAATACTTTCCCATTTTGCCTGTAGATATCTGAAAATGATGATGCTGACCAATCCACCAATTAAGCATTTGATGTAAGGACTGCCTTGTCGTTTCCTCAAACATTTGCTTGGCATATGGGAGTTCGTCTCGCCAAATGCCCTTGGCTATATTTTGTAAGCACCACCAAAAATCATTGGTACAGCTGGCAAATTGCCCCACAGTCGGTGGACTAATATGATAGCCACAATCTGAAGATGGAGAGATAGATGGCAAAAGCTGATCCTTATCGAGTAAAGGGACTGTCAGCTTGTCTTGTCCATATTCATCCAGCATAGCTTGTGTCGATAATAAGCGAAGGTCAATGCGATGCCCATCCTTTAATAACATTAAATATGTATAGCTATAAGAAAAGTCTTTGTCCAAGCCAAGCCCCTTATCCAATCGATCAGGCTCCTGCACCATCAGCTGCTCACCAAATACTTGAATCCATTTATCATCTTGTAAGAAAGAGGCTATATCTGTTACGACATACACAACATCAAAATCCTGAAACATATCCCTTGGTACTTTCGGATTTGCTCTTGAGCCATTTAGGTAAACAGCACGAATTCTAGTGTCCTGTTGTGCAGTGGCTAGGATTAAATCATACATTTCTTGCTCTGTTCTCATAAGACTCACCCCACCTGAAAAGCTTTATACTCAGTATAATACACTTTCCTCTTTGAAGGAATTTATAGTAGCTTCTCCCAAAGGTAGAAAATCTTTTTTCGCTAGTCTATGCACACATCCTCTCCATTATATAAATATTTTCTTTTTTCAGAATATCTGTCCCTTTCTGCGCTTCAGTATGATAAAATGTGAACTACTATTCTGTTATACAACTACAAGGAGTGTACTAGTTTTGAAAATCGTACCATCTAAAAAAATGTCATTATTTACACCAGCAATTTTCGGAGATTTGAAAAATTTTGCACGAGAGCAGCAAGCAAAGGGCATGACCTTAATTGACTTAAGCTTAGGCAGCCCTGATCTTCCTCCACATGCCAAAATACGTGAGCATCTTTCCTATCGTGCAGGTTTAGCCGAGTCTTATGGCTATACACTGACTGGCACACAGCGTTTTTATGACGCGGTGAGTCGCTACTATAAGCGTCGTAGTAATGTTGATCTAGATCCCGCGACAGAAATTATTCAAACAATTGGTTCGCAAGAAGGCTTAGTGCATTTACCAATTGCCTTTTGTGATCCAGGAGACATCGTCTTATCCACAAACCCAGCTTATGTAGCGTATGACGCAGGGATTCACTTAGCTGGCGCAACACCTTATTACATGCCTCAAACAGCCGACAACGATTATTTACCTGATTTAGACGCTGTACCAGAAGAAATTGCACAGAAAGCAAAGTTATTGATTTTAAACTTACCAGGAAATCCTGTACCAGCGATGCCGTCATTAGCATACTTTGAAAAAGTCATCGCCTTTGCTAAAAAGTATAATATCATCGTCCTCCATGATGCTGCCTATTCAGAGTTCTATTTTACGGGAGATGGCCCTATTAGCTTCCTAGCTGCACCAGGAGCAAAAGAGGTCGGTATGGAGATTAACTCCCTCTCTAAAAGCTTTAGCCTTGCTGGAACACGTATTGCCTATATCGCAGGAAATGCAGAAATGATCGCTGTTATTAAGCAATTAAAATCAAATTTAGATTTCGGTATTTTCGAGCCTATTCAGGATGCGGCTGTCGTAGCATTGGATAACGCTGAGGAAATTACGGAAAGCTTACGTGCCACTTTCTCAGAGCGCCATAAAACGCTGATGAATGGCTTACAAGCTTTAGGCTGGGAAGCAGCTCCCTCTGATGGTGGAATGTTCGTATGGGCTAAATATCCCTATGCTATCGATTGCACAGAATTAGCCTTTCAATTGATTGAACAAGTAGGCGTTGTCACAGTTCCAGGAACCGTATTTGGTACAGCTGGACAAGGCTATTTACGTTTAGCATTAGTTCAACCAAAGGAACTTCTGCAAGAAGCCGTGGATCGCTTAGCAAAAGTACAATTATTAGCAAAGCAATAATTAGTCAATGTAAAAACCCTTCTAACATTTTGTTGGAAGGGTTTTTCTATGATGGTTAAATCCACACATCATTTTCAGCGGTAAGCTCTGATTGCTCCTCACCTGTATTCACGACACCCATTGGCTCTACAAGGAGAATTTTACACTCCGAAGCTGCAAAGGGTTTATGTTCCACATTGCGTGGGACAACAAACATCTCTCCTGCACGCAAGCTTACCTGGCCATCTCGGAATTCGATGATTAATTGCCCCTCAAGGACGATAAATACCTCATCCGTATCCTCATGCTTATGCCAAACAAAATCCCCCTGAACTTTGACGAGTTTGAATTGATAATCATTCATTTCAGCAATGACCTTTGGAGACCAATGCTCTTGAAATTTAGCCAGTTTCTCTTGAAAATTAATCGGTATGTATGCCATTTCCTTTTCCCCCTTGCTTTGACTCTACTACTAGAATAGCATAATGCCGTTTTCTACAGCAAAAACCAGCTACTGCGTTGCTAGCAGTAGCTGGTCGTTTATTAGATATCATATTTTTGATGAACGTCATCTTCGTAGCGATTATAGCGCTGCTTAAAGAGCTTGAATAAATGCGTGACAAGTACCTTAAAGATTGCATAGCCCGGAATCCCTAAAATAACGCCTGGGACACCAAATAACGAGCCTGCCGTTAATAGTACAAAGATAATCGTAATCGGGTGAATACTGAGTGATTTCCCCATAATTTGCGGTGAAATGAACTTTCCTTCGATTAACTGAACGATTGTCCATACAATTGCCAGCTTAATCAGCATCAATGGTGATGTAACAAGAGCGATAATGACTGCTGGTGTGATCGCAATAACGGGTCCTAAATAGGGCACCACACTTGTAATCATGGCAAGGAAGCCGAGCAATAAAGCATACTTCATGCCAATAATTAAGAAGCCAATCGTTACCATTGCCCCAATACACATGGATACTAAAATCTGTCCCTGTATGTACGAACTAATTTGCTTGTCCATGTCATGGAAAATGTCAGTTACCTCTTTACGCATACGTGGTGGGCACACTTTCAGCATAAATTTCGGTAATTTTTCGCCCTCTTTTAGTAAATAAAACAGGATGAATGGCACCGTTACAAGTGATAGCACAATACCTGTTAACGTTGAAAGGAAGCCGGTAATACCAGATGCCACACCCTGTGCTACATTGGTCGCCATATCCTTCACTGTTTTTACCATATCCGTTGTGAAGTTATTCAAAACTTCATCAAAATTAAAACTAATTTTATCTAAGTACTCATTAAAACGTGAATGATTTAGGAATTCTACAATGTTTTGTGTAAATGCCATGAAGTACTCTGGGAATTCCTGTGCTAAATTCGTGAACTGATCGCGTAAAAACGGATAGACTAGCACCACAAGTAACGTAATGACACCAATGACCGCAATATAGAGGATTAAAATACCCCATATTCTTGGAATGCGCCATCGTACTAGAATCGCCAGCAATGGGCGTAATAAATAGTAACCAATGACGGCTAGTACCCCTGGTAAAATGACTACTTCAAATAAAACTTGTAGCGGGGTAAAGATAAAGGAAACTTGATTAAACATAAAAATAACACATGCCACCAGTAATAAAATTACCAGTGTAAATAATAGGTTTCTACCACCTAAAAAACGAATAAACTTGGTTGCTAACAGGCTTGAACGCTCTTTTGGTCTCTCTTTTTCCATATATCCACCCCAATCCAAATGCTCTCCCTTTATATTACAGGATAATGCTGGTTTTTGCGAAACATCACTCTAGTGAAATACCTAAAAAATCACTTAAAAAGGCTTTGTTTTGCTCCACATCGATGACAATAGAATCGCCCGCATGGCTAAAGTTTTGGAATTGATAGCTACCCTCGATAGGGATGGTTGCTTTCTCAATGTTTACCTTGCCCTTTGATAGCAATTTAAGTACTTGCTGCATTTCCTCAGTAGATGAATAATCTGTTGTGATATAGCCCTGTGCAGCACCAACAAATTTTGGTAAATGCAACATATTCGTAGGCGTTAATAACTCTGTTTTTAATGCCTCAATCACTTTTTGCTGACGTGCAACACGCCCAAAATCTCCTTCTGCATCATGACGGAAACGCGCATAACCTAGTAACTCCTGTCCATTTAAACGATGAACACCTTGCTTTAACTCTACCCCAATATTTTCAGACATGTCCTTTTCAACATCCATTTCCACACCATTTGGCGCTAAAATATCCACTAAGGATTCAAAGTTTTTAAAATCAATTAGTGCATAATGATGAATCGGTAGGCCAAACATATTTGTTAATGTATCCTTTAATAGCTGAACACCGTCTAGGTAGTAAGCTGTATTAAGCTTATAGGATTGATAGCCTGGAATATCCGCGTAAATATCGCGCATAAAGGATACGAGTTTAATGTCGTTGTTTGCTTTATTCCAGGATAATACCATCATTGTATCAGTCCGTGATTTTTCCTCTCCACGTGTATCGACCCCTAAAATCAAATAGTTTTCGATATCCCCTTTGATGCTATCACCCGTAAAATCCTCCTGTGCAACTTTGGTGTCGTTGGCTAATTCAAGTCCGCTGCGATATTGCATGACAGAATAGCCCACAATCACAATAATACACAATAGTAATAGTGTAAAAAATGCTCTCCCTTTACGTAATCGACGCTTTTTAGGACGTTGGGAGCGTCTCGTATAATCTTGCTCTTCCATAACAACTAACTCCTCTATTTTGATATAGTTAATGTAACGATTGATTAGCTAGAAAGTTTCATTATAAAAAGGATCTATTCCATGTTTTTCTATCTAAACGTTATTTTACACCCATTTGCACAGTTTGGCGTAAAACAATGCTATAATATTTTCACAAAAGAAAGGATGATTCAAATGATAGAAAAAGCGACATTTGCTGGCGGCTGTTTTTGGTGTATGGTCAAGCCATTTGTCGAGTGGGACGGTATACATAAAGTCACTTCAGGCTATATGGGTGGCCACTTAGAAAACCCAACCTATGAAGATGTCAAAAAAGGAACGTCAGGTCATTTAGAAGTAGTCGAAATCGAATTCGACCCTACTATTTTTAGTTATGAGCAGCTCCTTGATATTTATTGGATGCAAATTGACCCGACGGATGCGTATGGACAGTTCCATGACCGTGGTGAATCCTATACTACAGCAATCTTTACCTATACAGATGAGCAAAAGCAAATCGCAGAGGCATCGAAAGAAAAGCTTGCCAATAGCGGACGCTTTGATAAACCTATTGTAACCAAAATTCGCGATGCTGAACGCTTTTATCCAGCAGAGGATTATCACCAGGATTATTATAAAAAAGAGACAGCACACTATCAGCAAGACCGTGCCATTTCTGGGCGTGATACGTTCATTGCAAAGCATTGGGAAAAATAATATAAAAGAGGTGTCTCCAGCTTGTGGGACACCTCTCTTTTATACAATAGCAACAATTTTATTAAACAGAGGCTTCTAAAAACGATTGTAGTGCGTCAAAGAAGCGTTGACCATACTTCTCAAATTTTACTTCGCCTATACCACTCACCTGTCGTAAATCCTCCAATACAGTTGGTCTCTTATCACATAATTCACGTAACGTTTTATCAGAAAATACAACAAATGGTGGGACCTTTTCCTCGTCGGCAATCTCTTTGCGTAATACCCGTAAGTGTTCAAATAATGGATCATTATCCACCAGCTTCTTCACTGTAACAGCTTCCTTACGCATGACCTGTCGATTGCCAAGCAGCACTTCCTTGCCTTCAGCAGATACATAAATTGTAGGGAATGTACCGTGCTTCACGGCCAGCAAGCCCTCTGCAATTAAAAATTCGATAAAGTTGGAGACATCCTTTGAGGTATATTGTCCTTTTAAAATGCCATAGGTCGATAAACGGGCAAAGCCAAATTCAGCGATCTTTTGATTTTTAGAGCCAATTAGCACCTGTGCCACCATGGTCTTCCCGAATTTTTGTCCCATACGCACAACACAGGCCAGCACCTTTTGCGCATCCTCTGTCACATCTGTCACTGCTCGCCCGTCAATACAGTTACTACAACGCCCACATGGCTCCTCCTCAACTTCTCCAAAATACGCTAAAATCGCATTCTGTAGGCAGCCCTCAGTATGGCAATAATCGACCATTGTTTGTAGTTTAGCTAGCTCCTGTGTAATACGAGCCTCATCCTGTGACTGTTCGATAAGAAAACGCTGTGTTTGAACGTCCCCTGAAGCATACAATAAAATACAAGCACTTGGCAGACCATCTCGACCAGCACGGCCCGCTTCCTGGTAATAGCTCTCGATATTACGAGGCATTTGATAATGCAACACAAAGCGCACATTACTTTTATCAATACCCATACCAAAAGCATTCGTTGCCACCATGATACGTGCCTCATCTTTTAAAAACCGCTCCTGCTCAGCCATTCTTAAATTCTCTGATAGACCTGCATGATATTTCGCAACGTCTTCACCAGAGCGACTCAGCACATCATAAATGGCATCCACAGCTTTTCGAGTAGCTGCATAAATGATGCCCACTTCCTGTTTATTTTGTTGAACATAATTTTTTACATAGCGTTCTTTATTTTCACCAATTAACACCGAAAGTGCCAAATTCTCACGTGAAAAGCCTGTCATGACCGTTGCCTGCTCATCAATCGCTAACAATTGACGAATATCATCACAAACCGTTGGCGTTGCAGTAGCTGTCAGCGCTAAAACAGTGGGCTTTTGGGGCCATAGCGTAAAAAGCTTGTGGATCGAACGATAGCTTGGTCTAAAATCATGCCCCCATTGCGATATACAATGAGCCTCGTCAATCGCAAGTAATGGGACAGATAAATACGACAATGCTTGAAGAAACGTAGTACTTTCCAGTCGTTCAGGTGCAATATAGAGGAGCTTTAAATAACCCGCACTAGCAAGCTGCATGGTTTCATCCACTTCCTGTGCCGTCAGCGTACTATTAATATAGGCTGCTGGAATATTTGCTGTACGTAAAGCCTCCACCTGATCTTGCATCAGTGAAATCAGTGGTGAAATCACGATGGTTAACCCCTCAAGCATTAGCGCTGGAATTTGATAGCAAATGGATTTCCCTCCACCTGTTGGCATGACACAAAGACTTGACTGCCCTCGTAATGTTTGTTCAATAATCTGGGCTTGTCCTTGCCGAAAGGTATCATAGCCAAAATGATGCTGTAGCATTTGTCTAGCTTGCTCCATGCAAAATTCACTCCTTGTTTGTGAGACCAAGTAGCTTGTACTCGCCCTGTTCATTTTTTTCTAACTCATACAACATGTCGGAGTAGGCAAGTGCCTCCTGTCCAGCAGCATTCGTCAGGATATATTCCGTTTTAGCCTGTACGATAAGACGCTGTCCCTCTACACGAATTGCCTGAATATCCGTGTCTGAGAAATGAATTTTGGCTTGCTTGGAAGCATAATAGGCAACCATACTAGCCAAGGTTTCCTGTATAGCCTCTGTCCCGACAATCGGTTTCAAAACACTTGCATCCTGGGTTGTCACAGCCCCCTTTAAATACTTGTGAAACGTATCTAAAAATAGCATAATTTCATCGGTATTATACGCAAATATATTTTCTCCATATTGTTCGATTGCTTGCTGTACAGCTTCTTTATCCCCTTGTTCAATATAGGGGTATAAGTTTTTCGATTGGGAAAGTCGTACACTGGCTGTCATGCCCTCCTCAATCCATTCATCGATGGATGCTTGGAATTCCTTTATAGGCAATATGTATGGCTGCGACGCTCCTTGCTGTTGTCGATTAAAATATAACCCGACAATGGCTCCGTTTTCAGCCTCCATGACAGGGCTTCCTAGTGGTATCGATTGTTCCGCTTTTATATAATAAGCCGCTACTTTATCTTGGTATTTTTGAATTGTATAGGGTAAGCCATTCACATAAACAGCCAGTTGATTTAGCTCACCTTCATATAAATTAGGCACTTGCACATCCGCTTGATAGGTTACTCGTAGCAGGGCCATATTATAGGCTGTTGACATGACATGAATAGTCGCTGCTACCAGCTTGTCCTGACCAAATTGAACAAGGGCAGTTGGTTTGGAAGCCACTAGTGCGCCATTCGTTAAAATATACAGTTGATCATCCTGCTGCCTGATAATAATGCCTGCTCCAACACCATACTCTCCAATCACTTTGACCTCTGGGACAATTTTTTCCTGTTGCTTCGTCACAGCTCCCTCTGTTTCCACCTCTGCCTTTTTATTTTGAAACCATCCTGTCCCTATTTGACTGTCACAGCCTGCTACAAGAATAGCTGCCGCTCCTAAAATGAGCACTTTTTTATACATACCTTCACCAAAACTTTCTATTCTACATTCTCTCTTCTCTATCATAATCAAGGACTAGTAATGTTTCAAGTTTACATAATATTATTATTGGATAATCAATATTAGAAAAATGCAGCAACTTCCCTAAAGTCATTTCTTTCTACCCATTAATATTGATGGAAGACAAAATTTGCTGTGAGGATGGAAGGATATTATACCCTCAAAATAATTTTCACATAAAAAGACATGTGCAACCTGACACATGTCTCTTACAATCATTTTTTTCTTAATAGTCCAGTCGTTACTAGAATGCCGAGCATTAATAATACAAAGATCAGATACGTCCATGTATGGTTGCCCGTTAGGTCATAGCAAATGCCTATTAGAATGGGGATAATGGCACTTACCATAAAGCCACCTGCCAGCACCATAGATGACCAACTGGTGGCCTCCTGATCATTTTTGGCTTCATCAAGAGGCAGCAATAGTCCGATTGGAAATAGCCCGCTTAGCACAATGCCAATTAATAAAACAGCCAGCCATAGGTAAATACCCGCTGTCAGCCAGAGTAGCATAAATCCAATCACGCCGACAAAGCTAAACACTAGTAGCCAGGCCATTCGACTTGGCCATTTTTCCATGAGAATTGGTACCGCCATATTCCCTATCATTTGTACAATAGACATAATTGTTAGCATAGCACTGGATGCCTCTAATGACAGGCCTTTATCCTGCAATAGCGGCGTAAGCCATGACATGATTGAGAAAAAGAGTGATGTTTGTAAACCAAAGTACAGTAAAATTACCCAGGCACGTCTAGATGTCCACGGATTACGGACTTCTTCTGACGTAGTTACTTGTTGGAGCTGCTCGTTGTGTTCGGATGGAATTGCCGCTAGCCAGATAACGAGAGCAACTATAGCAAGGATTGACCACATACCAAGGGCGATTGTCCAGCTATTACTGAAACTCTGATAAAAAGTCACGGTTAAGGCTGCACTTAAAGTAGCCCCTACGCCTATACCGAATGAATAGATACCGACTACTGTCGTAAAACGTTCTGGAAACTTTTTCTTAATATAAGCATTTAGGATAGGACCAATCATTGCAATCGCTAAGCCTGCCGCAAAGCTTGTCACGATGAGCAAGAGATAGCTTGCTTGGAAAAAGCGTAGCCCATTCGCGACGACAAGGATGGCCACTAAAAGGGTGATAGCTGATTTCGTGCCCATTTTTCGCTGAAGCGGGACAGCCAAAGGTGCGAATAATCCCATACAAAAAACGGGGATAGCTGTGAGAAAGCTCATGCTTGTATTCGAGACATGTAAGGATGTCATGAGGACATTAAAAAGCGGTCCTATTCCCGTGACAGCTGGCCTCATATTAAGAGCGACAAAAAATATACTAATGACCACGAAGGTGAGTGATAATGTCCAATGTTTTTTAACCAATTGTTTGATCCCCTCTGTTATTACGCAGCCTTCATTTATGAAAAGCTTGCATGGATTCCTCTATCCTTTTATCATGTTTTCGATGGTTGGTCAATGATTGGACAGTTTACCTTTACATGGCTAAGGCTTCTTACATATTTTCAGGTGATTCAATACCTAATAAGGCTAATGACTCTTTTAAAACAATAGCAACACTCTGACATAATGCAAGACGGGATGCTTGCTGTTCATCTTCTACTAATATTTTGTACTGTGCATAATATTTATTAAATAAACATGCCAGTTGTAAGGCATATTTCGCTATTTGGGACGGATCAGCCTGCTCAAAAGCCATAGCTACCGTTTTAGGAAACTGTTCTAGTAATAAAATAATCGGCCAAGCCTGCTCTCCTAAAGATTTGAAGAGCATATCTTGAGTCGGAGCTTTCTTTTTATCTAAAATAGAGCAAATACGTGCATATGTATACTGTACATATGGCCCTGTTTCGCCTTCAAAATTCATCATTTGCTCGATTGAAAATTCAATATCGTTGAGACGATGGGATTTTAAATCATTAAAAATTACCGCTCCAACCCCCACTTGCTTTGCGACTTGCTCTTTGTTAGGTAGAGAAGGGTTTTTCTGCTCCATATTACGCTGTGCCGTCGTTATAGCTTCTGCTAGTACATCAGCTAATAACACCACTTTACCTTTACGAGTCGACATTTTTTTGCCATCCTTCAGCATCATGCCGAATGACACATGTTGCAGATTCTTTGCCCAAGGATAGCCCATTTTTTCGATGACCTGAAAAAATTGTTTAAAGTGGAGGGACTGCTCATTGCCAACAACGTAGAACATCTTTTGGGGCTGGTAGTGCTGTTGGCGATACAGGGCTGCTGCTAAATCACGCGTCGCATAAAGCGTGGCTCCATCCGTTTTCGTTATTAAACATGGAGGCATCTCCTCCATCTCCACAACATACGCACCTTCTGATTCCACAAGGAGCCCTTTTTCTTTTAATTCTGTTACAACGGACGGCATTTTGTCATTGTAAAAGGCTTCACCTATAAAGGCATCAAAATGAATGCCTAATAGCTCATATATTGTTTGAAATTCTATGAATGACACATCTCGGAACCATTGCCATAATGCCTGTGCCTCTTCATTACCGTCCTCCAATGCTTTAAAGGCGGCACGAGCCTGTTCATTGAGCGTTGGGTCTTGCTCGGCCTCTTCATGAAACTTCACATAAATCTTTAATAACTCCTCTATTGGTGACGCTGAAATAGCTTGTTTATCACCCCAAAGCTGATAAGCAACAATAAGCTTGCCAAATTGTGTACCCCAGTCCCCTAAATGATTGATACGAATGGCTTGATAGCCATTTTTTTCTGCAATATTTGCTAAGGCATTGCCGATGACCGTTGAACGTAAATGTCCCATCGAGAAAGGCTTGGCGATATTAGGAGAGGAAAAATCCAAGACGACCGTTCCCATCTTTGTTGGCGTAGTACCATATTGTTGCTTGTCGCGCAGAATCTTGTGTAACACCTGTTGCGTCACCTTTTGTTGATCAAGAAAAATATTGACATAGCCACCAACAGCTTGCACACGCTCGATACTGTCATGATTTAATTGACTTGCTATATGTGCCGCGATACTCTGCGGTGATTTTTTCCACACTTTTGCTAGAGTAAAGCATGGAAAGGCTACGTCCCCTAGCTCCAAGCTTTTGGGTTTTTCTAATAATGACAATATGTCCTCTCCTATTATTTGCTGCTTTAATGTGACTGCTATACTGTCGGCGATTTGTTGATTCATTTTGCTCCTCCTCCTGTTCAAATAAAAAAGCCCTCGCCTCTATAATTAGAGACGAGAGCATGATAATCCCGTGGTACCACTCTAGTTGCCATGTCACATGACCACTTTCCGTTGTTAACGAGGTGACGCCCCGCTATTCTCTACTATTTGTTCGAGAATCTTCTCCAAAGTGCGCTTCATTCATGGTTCCTGCATTAGGCTCCCACCATCCCTAACTCGCTAGCCAGTCATTCCATCAATTACTCTCTTTTTCATCGAATTTTTTTATGATTTTGACATATATTACAGGACTTTCTAATTGTCGTCAACCCTTTTTTACGTTGCCGTTTCAGCAAAAAACGCTCCTCACAAGGAGGAACGTTTTTTTTCTACATAATGAATCACATCAGCCATAATCGCATACATCTCTTTTAATTTTAATTTCTTATTATCAGAGACTTTCTTCGCTACTTTCTCCGTGACAATTCCTTTTTCTACTAATGTATCCCAGCTAGTCGCATTGGATTCACCGATGAGGACGTCAGCCAAATATTGAGCTAACTCATCTCGCTCAATAGCTTCATCGCCTTGATTATAAACTTTATTGATGACAATTTCGAGCTGGTCCTTCACTCCTGCTGCACTTTCTCCACCAGCACGTAGCATGCTCTCTTTTAACATTTTAGCAAACTTTATTTTCGTCGCCTTACTGTCTACTTTTAGGTCATTATCATAGCCGCCCACAACAAGGCCATAATTAATGAGGGTTTGAATGGCTTCATCATACCATTCTCCTTGATATGGATACTCAATTGAAAATGAATCAACATAGGCACCTTGCTTAGCCAATTGCTTTCGTAATGTAGCGATTAATGGTTTATCCTTACTCATGTCTCTAAAGGTTACATCGTGCTTCTGTGCAAGAGCAGCCGCAGTCCCAGCCGCTTCACCTGTCACCATCCCTGTTGGAACAATACGTGCACTACCAGCTGCAAGTGAGGAATAACCAGCAGAGCGTCCGACAACCAATAAGCCATCAATATCCTTCGGTACTAACGACCGGAAAGGAATAGCATATTGCTTGGGTGAAGCGATCACATAGCCGTAATCATGAGGCGTTTGCGCTTGCACATCGACTGGATAAGAGGCAATGCCAATACTATCCCACTGATCACTATTTTTCCACAGGTCTGCCATTGGTAATTGATACTCTGCCCAAATATGTCTCGTTTCTCGGACATAGAGCTCTTCTGGATAGCTGACAATTTCAGCTTTTTCAAACCCTGGGAAGTTTGTTTGTAAATATTTTAGAATGTGTAACGTTTCTTTCTTCCCAGCGACAATCGCCGCTTGTTTTGAGGATTCATTCAAACCATCAATACCAAAAATCTGTAAGGCATTGATGAAATATTCATCATCTACACGAGCTAAGTTTAACCCTCGTAATCTTGTACCCTCTTGTAATGGCTTGTATTCATCATGTAGCTTTGTAAAGCCCCACATCACCGTATGATTTAAATTAGCACCGCCAAATACACCGGAATTAGCCGCTTTTTTGACTTCATCCCAATTGACATTTTTTAAATGTAGCATTAAAGTCACAGCCATACGCTTATCCTTTATGCCAATATCTTCTCCGCCCACAAAGAAAGGAACGCCCGACAAGGCTGCAAAATCAGCATCCTGTGTAGCATCTATGAATGATTTCCCCGTCACAACATATGTACCGTACTCATTTTTTAATTCCACAGACGTTAATTGTTGTTGTTTGACATTTGCTTTCACAACCTCGGTTTGCACGGATAACGTTAAGTTGGGCTCTTCATCGATTAGCTTTTTAAAGGCTGCCTTAGCACCTACAATGCCAAAAGCGTCATTCCCTCTAACAAGCTCATGCCATTCCTTAAATATTCCCTCACTAATCGAGTTGTTATGGCCATCACGAGGAATGTCGAGGAAATTCAGCATACCATATGTAAATAATCCACCTAACTCTTGTCGTTTTTCGACCAGCAATGTTTTCGCACCATTTCGAGCAGCAGCCACAGCCGCAGCCACTCCCTCTGGCTCACCACCGATGACAATAACATCATATTCTTCCTCTATATGTTCAATTGGTTCTGGCTTTTTATACTCATCTACTAATTTATTGTATGCCATAGAGTTTGTTATTTCTTTAATAAAATAGTAGCTACCAAACCCAACTAAAACTACTATTACACAAGTGGCTGTCCATAATAAGCCCTTACCCATAATATACCTCCAATTGTTAAAATTTCCATCGATGTGTTTATTTAATCATCATTCCCGCCACAAGGGCTGAATGTCCTAGTTGAACGCAGGCATAGCATATCATTACCACAAACGAATAATTCTTTAGCTTACAGCATTCTTATATGAAATTATCATCAAGATAAATGAATGAAATCATTTATGAGGATTGTGATGTTTTTAGTCTAACTTTAGCAACATCTATCTAGTATAAATGAAAGAGCCACGAATAGCTGGCATTCAAAACGGGGATGGGCTTGTGGGCACCAGTGATGATTTACTTGATATATAAACAGTCAGAATCATTTTAGACGAAACCTTTGTGAATAAGCAACTAAAATCCCCGTGGTAAATGATGTCATTTTTCTATTCTTTTTCAAAAATAGTTAATCACACTACAATAGACGCCTCACTCTCAAAGAAAGTTACACCAAATTTAAATTTTTTATTGTATCTTTATTCAGTTTATGTTTAACAAAAAATGTGGAAAGAACGCCAAACCTTGATTTAATAATGTTTATAGACTATGGAACATATTTCATGCTATACTAGAGCCATTGTGAAAAAAGGAGGAACTTGCATGATTCAAGTTAGTAATGTAGGTCTTCGCTATGGCGATCGTAAACTATTTGAAGACGTAAATATAAAATTCACACCAGGCAATTGCTACGGTTTAATTGGGGCAAATGGTGCTGGTAAATCAACATTTTTAAAAATCCTTTCTGGTGAAATTGAAGCGCAGGAAGGAAATGTATCGATGGGTAAGGACGAACGTTTATCTGTCCTGAAACAAAACCACTTCGAATACGATGAGCATACAGTGCTCGACACAGTTATTATGGGGAATAAACGCCTATATGACGTGAAAACAGAAAAAGACGCTATCTATGCAAAGGAAGATTTCTCAGATGAGGATGGCATGCGTGCTGCAGAGTTAGAAGGTGAATTTGCAGAGCTAAACGGTTGGGAAGCTGATTCAGAAGCGGCTACACTATTAAACGGTTTAGGTATCTCCGATGATCTTCATTACATGCTAATGGGCGATCTTGAAGGTTCTGACAAAGTTAAAGTATTACTGGCACAGGCACTGTTTGGTCAGCCTGATGTACTATTACTCGATGAGCCTACCAACCACCTTGACTTAAAGGCAATTCAGTGGCTGGAAGAGTTCCTGATTAACTTTGAGAATACAGTTATTGTTGTATCCCATGACCGTCACTTCTTAAATAAAGTATGTACACATATTGCGGATTTGGACTTCTCTAAAATCCAATTATATGTAGGGAACTATGATTTCTGGTATGAATCTTCTCAATTAGCGCAAAAAATGGCACAAGACCAAAATGCGAAAAAAGAAGAGAAAATTAAAGAATTACAAGCGTTTATCGCACGTTTCTCTGCCAATGCTTCTAAATCGAAGCAAGCAACATCTCGTAAAAAAATGCTTGATAAAATTGAGCTTGATGATATTAAGCCATCAAGCCGTAAATATCCATTCATCAACTTCCAAATCGGGCGTGAAATTGGTAACGATGTCCTAACAGTAGACGGTCTAACAGCAAGTCATGAAGGCGAAACGCTATTCAAGGACATGCGCTTCTCGATGAACAAAGAAGATAAAATTGTTTTACTTGGTAGCCCAATGGCGAAAACAGCACTTCTTGATATTTTAATGGAAGAAAAAGAAGCGGATGCTGGCACATTTAAATGGGGTGTAACGACATCTCAAAGCTACTTCGAAAACGATCATGACAAGTACTTCGAAGGTTCTGAAAAAACATTAGTAGAATGGTTACGTCAATATTCTCCAGACGATGAAACAGAAAGCTTCCTTCGTGGTTTCCTAGGACGTATGCTGTTCTCTGGTGAAGAAGTGAAGAAATCCCCTGCTGTTCTTTCTGGGGGCGAAAAGGTACGTTGTATGCTATCGAAAATGATGCTTGCGACAGCAAATGTTATTTTATTAGATGAACCTACGAACCACCTTGACCTTGAATCAATTCAAGCATTGAACGAAGGCTTAATTCGTTTCAAAGGCGCAATGATTTTCACATCACATGACCATCAGTTCATCCAAACAATTGCTAACCGTGTCATCGAAATCCGTGAAGACGGCTCTATTTTAGATAAGCAGTTAACATATGATGAATTCCTAGAGTGGAAAGATAGCCAAGGCTTAAGCTAAGCTTTACAAAAATCCTCTACCCATAGTGGGTAGAGGATTTTTTTGTCTTTTGTGTTTATATGGTTTTTAAAGGATTAAAAGGATTTTTATTGAACTATATAGTATAGCATTAATGAGGGGGTAATCTTCGTGAAGAAAATTGCAATTATATCAGATATTCATGGGAATAAAACGGCATTAGAGGCCGTATTAAAAGACATTCGCTTAAGAAAGATTGACAGAATTTTTTGTTTAGGTGATTTAATCGGCAAGGGCCCTCAAGGATCTGCCTGTATAGAACTTATCCAACAGAATTGTGAACAAGTCGTACGAGGCAATTGGGACGTATTTATTCAATCCCCTACTGACAATGATTTTCTCCAATAGTTTAAAGATCGATTAACAGCAAAAGACTATCAATATCTCGGGTCATTACCCTTCCATATTGATCTTGAATTAAATGAACAGCTCATAAGATTTTTCCATGCGTCTCCAAGAAGTGAATTTGAACGTATCCTACCAAATCATCCACTTGAAAAGCGTTTATCTATGTTTGAGAATACGGCAGTAACCAATTCAAGCCATTACAAGAAACATCCTGATATTGTGTTCTATGGCGATATCCATACAACTTTTTTACATACATATAAACAAGGAATTCTTTGTAATGTAGGGAGTGTTGGTAATTCACTTGACCTAACTTCTGCTTCCTATGCCATTCTAGATGGAACACAGTCAAACAATGCCATCCAATTTATTAGAGTAGCATATGACCGAGAGGCTGAGCTAATGATCGCAAAAGAGCTGGGTATGCCTCAATTAGATCAGTATTATAATGAAATAATGTTTGCCAACTATCGAAATGCTTAGTACCGTCATAATTAAAAAAGAATCCATTTTCATGCCAACATGGATTCTTTTTTATATTCAACGCTGAAAATACCATTGCAGCGCATTCTTGTAGAGGATTTTATCAGCAGCCTGTTGATCAAATAGCTGTTGAATCAATTCCACATCCCCATAATTAAAAGGTCGTTTAGCTCTTGTAGACGGGCAATCTGTTCCAAACATGAGGGCATCTGGATTAGCATTATAAATCGCTTGTAAAGCATGCTTCACATCCAGCTCCACACGACCAAAGCCAGTCGCCTTGACACGTACTCCCTTATCAACAAGCTTTAATAAATGTGGCAGCCCTTCTTCCGACAACCCTAAATGATCGATGGAGATGGCTGGTAATGCTTCAATTGTCGAGGCTATCTCCGGTATTTCCTTCGCATCGATATATAATTCACTATGCCAGCCCACCAAATCATAAACCCGTCGTGCAAAGGTTTCTAGCTGTGATAAATCCTCTGAGCCACCTCGTCTACTATTAAAGCGTAATGCCCGTACCCCATTGTTATGTAAATGTACAATTTCATCATCCGTGACCGTATTAGGTAATTGCGTTACCCCACAAAACGTGGGACCAAGTTGTTTCAATGCTTTTAAAAGATAGGCTTGGTCAAATCCTTGAAAAGATCCTGATACAATGGCGCCTCCCGCTATCTGGAGACTCACTGTGTCCTTTTGATAATCCTCTACTACATAGCTTGGTGGCGTATAACCTTGATTTTCGATAATCGGAAAATTAAAGTCAATGATATGAAAGTGTGCATCAAAGATTCGCATCATTTATCCCCCTTTTCCTTTGAATTTACCATACTCTAACTATAAGTTATAATACGAATTTCTAGCTATTTCTCATAAGGAAAACTTATTGACTTGCAATAGCTTAAGTTCCCTCTTCTCTTTTCAAGTTGATAAAACAAACATAAAAAATGGTATGAACAATTAAATTCATACCACTCTTTTTAGCTAAGCTAATGCCTTATTCCTCAAATTTTTTAAATGCTAGCACAGCATTATGACCACCAAAGCCAAACCCATTCGATAGCGCAAAGTTAACGTCTTGATGAAGTGCCTCATTAGGAACATAGTTTAAATCACATTCGGGATCTGGTGTTTCATAATTGATGGTTGGTGGAATAATGCCCTCCATTATACTTTTCAATGTAATAATGGCTTCAATTCCACCGGCCGCGCCAAATAGATGTCCTGTCATCGATTTTGTGGAGCTAACCTTTAGTTGATAGGCATGGTCACCAAAAACGTGTTTAATAGCCTTTGTTTCAGATTTATCTCCCTCTGGAGTACTTGTGCCGTGTGCGTTGATATAATCGATAGCTGCCCCATCGATAGCACCCATTTTTAATGCCAGCTTCATGGCATTGGCAGCACCCGTAAAATCAGGAGCTGTAATATGATAAGCATCTGTTGTCACACCATAGCCAACAATCTCACCCAGAATCGTAGCACCCCTTTGTTTGGCGTGTTCATACTCCTCTAGGAATACGATGCCAGCTCCTTCAGACATGACAAAGCCATCCCGCTTGCTATCGAATGGTCGACTGGCCTTTGTTGGCTCTTCATTCCTAGTGGACATGGCTTTCATGCGGGAGAATCCTGCAAAGCTAAGTGGATTGATCGGTGCCTCCGCTCCGCCTGCTAAAATGCCATCCGCATAGCCATGTCGAATCGCTAAGAAAGCTTCTCCAATCGCCTGGTTTCCTGTCGCACAGGCAGAAACAGGTGAAAAGCTTGGTCCTTTAAAGCCCGTTTTGATTGCTAGTATTCCTGCAGCCATATTGCTAATCATCATCGGCACCATAAATGGTGACACCTTCCTAGGCCCTTGATTGAGCATCGCTTGATGATTTTCTAAAATCGTTTCAATGCCCCCAATGCCAGAGCCAATGTAAACGCCTAAACGCTCCTTATCTACCTGTTCCATATTTAAATTGGCTTGTGTCAGAGCTTGCTGGGCAGCGGCAACAGCATATTGCACAAATAGATCATATTTACTGATTTCTTTTTTATCCATATACAGCGTTGCATCGAAATCCGTACTCGTCCCAGCAATTTGCGTATTAATGCCGCTAAATGCCTCCCCTTGAATTTTTTGAATCCCTGATTCTCCTGCCTTAATATTCTCCCATAAGGCTGATACCGAATTACCTAACGGGGAAACAACACCATATCCAGTAACAACGACTCTTCGTACCATGCACATCGCTCCTTCTCGTTTCATGTCTTACTTTAACAGTTCCTTTAATTGCTCCAGCATCTTTTGAAAGAACGCTTCTCCTACAACACGTTTATATTGTAATGCCCCTTTCGTACTTGAAATAAGTAATACAGCTAGAGCCTCCAAATCATTAGTAGCTTGGAGTGCGCCCTGTTGTTTAGCATCTTTCAATAGCTCAACAAAGACATCGATTTCCATTTGACTAAGCTGCTGAAGCTTTTCTTGCATTGGTTGCGGTAATTCTTGATAATCCGCCTGTAAAGCTGATATAGGGCAAATGCCGTCTTGCTCTAGAAATTTTATTCGCTGCATAATAAAGGCAAATGGCTTTTCCTCAGCTGGCAAAGTGGACTCCTTCATCAATGTAAAAGTTCTCTCTAATCCTTGTTGAATTCTTTCGCAAACAGCAATCCCTAAGTCTCCCTTCTTCTCGAAATGATAGTGAATACTAGCTTTCGTGACGCCAAGCTCCTTTGCTAAATGCTCATAACTAAATGATGTGAATCCTTTTTCCTGAATATTCTTCAATGTTAATTCTATAATTTGCATTTTTCTATTTGTCATGGCTTTATACTAACTTACTAGTAGGTAAGTGTCAATCTAAAAAATGCAGCAGATAAACGATTTATCTGCTGCTCGCGTAATTATTGCATTTCCTTTGTTGGTCCCATCACGCCAGGTACTGGTAAACCTGCTTGACGTAGTAGGACCGTCATTTGTCCACGATGATGTGTTTGATGGTCAATTAATACACGTAATAAAGCCCCTTTTGGCATCGGCGCTTTAAAGCCTGTTACTACCTCTAGTAACTCTTCATTCGAAAGCTTAGCCACTTCCTCTTTAATACCATTTGCTACGCTTTCATAGGCTGTCACGATCTCAGCCGCAGTCGTTGGCACAGGATCTTCTTGACGAATCATTGGTACTTTTAACCCTGCTAGATAGCTAAAATATCCTGCTGCTCCAACTAAATGCCAGCCTAACCAACCAAGTGTACTGTGACCCTCTACAATGCTTTGCTGAAGCTTGTCATCTGTTAAAGCCTGTAATACCTGTAGTGTCCCGTTTGATGCATTTGACCATTCTTGTAAGAAATCATCTACATGTCTATACATGTCTTTGCCCCCCATTTTTTCACTTCATTTCTATCATAGATAATTTTCCATGCTGTTACAAGTTTTCATTTAATAGTTTACATAATAATATTATTTATATAATCTCATATTATTCGTATAACACTCCTCGTTCACGTATAATGAAAGAAAATAGCGAAGGAGTGTGCCCATGAGATACCCTGTTCTAGTACTTTCTGTAGTATTTTTACTGGCTGGCTGTCGTGAAGAAGTTCAGGAAGAGCCTGTGCCAGCTCCAACACTATCTATGGAAGACAAGCAAGCAGTGGAACAAGATCAAACGTCACTTCTCTCCTATTTTCCACCTGATGGATCTGTTGCTTCTTTTCAAGGGGAAGGAAATGAATTTGCTAGCTTCACACTAAAAACTACCTACCTCGATACACAGCATATCGTACAAATAGAGGATAATGGTGGTGTGACACTATTAAAAATCTACCGCATAACGGATACAAGTATTGATCTTGTCTATCGAGAACCTGTTGACAGTAATCCAAGCATGCCAAGTGCAGCTGAGGCAGCATCTTATCCTGTACTGGAAACCGTACTTCAAAAGCCTTTACAAGTCGGGACAAGCTTTCAAGGTTGGACCATTGAATCAACGACCGCTACTGTTGATACTGGTACAACGGTCTATCAAGATGTCATCCAGCTAAGTCGCTCTGAAGATCAAATGACCACAACCAAATATTTTGCAAAGGACATTGGTCTAATTCGCAAAGAGGATACGATGGAAACAGAGCAAGATGAGCCATTTGTTGTGACATCAACCTTGCAAAAAATAGAATAATTGAAAGAAAACAGGCGTCCTGCTTGGGCGTCTGTTTTTTAGCAAAGGAGGCCAATCAATGAGTGATATACATAATGCAACACCAAAGCAAGATGAATTAACGGAAGAAGAATTTATTGAACTTGTACTCGAGGAACAGCAAAAAGCATTAGCACAGGCGCGAGAAGAACGCATTTATGGAAAAAAGCCAAAAAAACAAAAGCCTCTTGTACGCTGGATCGTGTGGGGTATGGCACTAGTGCTGTTTTTCAATACATTTGCCCTCATTTTTCAAATCTACTCCATACCTGCGCTTGAATTTATCAAGGTTTCAACGCGGCTCTCTGCACAAGAAGATATACAAACCTATAAAAAGGCAGTCGTTGAAATTTCAACAGGCTCCAGTAAAGGCACTGGTTTTGCCATCTCACCAGATGGTCTGATTGTCACCAACGCCCATGTTGTCGAACATGCCACAACATTATCAGTTGTCTTTCCTGATGAGGGACTGATGGAAGCAACATTAATCGAGAGCTATCCAGCCGTAGATTTAGCCTTTGTACAGGTGCAAGCTGAGCAACTTCCCTATCTACCTCTTGCAGAAGATCCACCTTACACTGTTAATGAACATGTCTATTTTATTGGAAATCCACTTGCTTTCACCGGCATCGCTAATGAAGGAACATTGCTAGAAGCCATTCAATTAGAAGATTGGCAGGAGCCAGTTAGGATGCTAAAAGCTCCTGTTTATCGGGGCAATAGTGGTAGCCCTGTAATCGATCAACATGGTGAGGTCATTGGGGTTATCTTTGCCACGATGAAATATGAGCCCATTGGAAATGTTGGCCTATTTGTACCTGTACAACAACTCCGAAATTTATTAGTTGAGCAATAAAAAATGAACCTGTAATAAGCAGGTTCATTTTTTATAAGGTGTCTTAGGTTTACATAATATTATTATTTATCTTTACTTTCTTGCTTGACGAACTGAGCAATTGGCGATTTTACAGGAATTTTACTGACAAACTCATCACTCACTTCTGCAACCTTTTGTAGCACATGTAAAAGCTTGTCATCCCCTGTCCAATGCTTTTCCACTACATCTGGACCCAACTTATTAATAATGGTATTTACCACAAAAGTTGCTAGTACAACATCATCTAAATAGCCACCAAAGCCTAACAGTCCTTCTGGCATTAAATCCATTGGTAATACAAAATACGCAATGGATGCCCCAATTAATGCACGACTCTTTTTATCTACACCCGCATCGGTTACTGTTTTAATTAACAAATGAAATAAATCAGGCACAAACATTAAATACGGAGTAAACTTGTTACTTTTTCCCTTTTTCGACCCAAGGAAAGCTACTAATTTTGTACGTAGTTTCTGATAAAAATCCTGTTGCTCCTGTTCTTCAGGCAATTTTTCTTCATTATTCACATTCATCTGCCTCCTTCTTTACAGCGATGCGCTATTTTGGCGGGGCTACCCTCCATTTTATGGGGTTATCCGCTACTTTTGTGCAGCTATCCTTCAGTTTCACATAGCTATCCGCTACTTTTATAGCGCTATCCTTTACTTTTGCATGGCTATCCGCCACTACTATATATTTAACCTAAAATAGGATTTGTAATCCTTAAACTTGCAAATGATACAAAAAAGACATCCTATTTGCATAGGATGTCTTGGGTTTAACGAAGTAATTTTAATTACTGAGAATTAAAGTTTAGTTACGTTAGCAGCTTGTGGTCCGCGGTTGCCATCTACAACTTCGAATTCCACTTTTTGACCTTCGTCAAGAGTTTTAAAACCTTCGCCTTGGATAGCTGAGAAGTGTACGAATACGTCGTTTTCACCTTCAACTTCGATGAATCCAAAACCTTTTTCTGAGTTAAACCATTTTACTGTACCTTGTTTCATTTAAGAAAACCTCCAAAAAATAAAAGTGAACAATATGTAATTTCTTCAGCGATTGAAAAAAATTCACATATTACAAAGAGTACCGAACTAACGCGATCACTTTTTGTAATATGTGAATTCATGTTTCCGGTGAAGCAATTAAATTGTTAAGTTAAGTATAACTGCCATCCATAATTTTGTCAAATAAAGAAAAAATCTTTTTTACTTTTTTTCAAAATTTTTTTACTTCTCTTCTATTTTACACGCAATTATTCCATGATATACTTGTGCATCATCATCGCAAGCCTCACAGTAAAAGCTCTCATCCTCAGACCAAAAAGCCCAATACTGCTCCTCTTTCGTTGCCTCATTATCGTAAGAGGAACGAAATTGCGCTAATTTTTGTTGTAATGCACGTTCAAAGAGCTCCTTCGTGTCAAATGTATCTTCAGTTTGAATATAAGCTTCCCAGCCTTCAAATTTCCACCAAGGCTCATAGTCCGCTTTCATGTAAATAATTGTATACATATTTGCCCATTCCTTGCTGTCATAAGATAGTTTCATTTTAGCAAACACAACTGAAATGTCTATTAAAACCACCTGAATTATGCTATTATTACCTTATTATACATACTTTTTGGAGGTATTTTTATGTTTTCAAGTATTCGACCTAAAGCAGAGCTAGAAGAACTACTCAAACGTGGTACAGATTTACATGCAACAGGCCGATTTTACCAAACACTGGCATTCAATCATTTCACTTCACAAGATGAGGAGCACTTAAAGGCACTCTATCAAAAGCTCAAAGACATTACCCCTTCCATGAATGCCATTTTTCATCATTATTTAAGCGAGATATCCCCTACCTCTCAATTAATCATTAGTGAAGAAAATATTAATCAATACTTAACACAGTTTTTCTTAGCAACTCGTGATGATCATTATGTAGATGAAACTGTCAAATTTTTCAATCTATTCCGCAAGCATCAATACGAGCCTGGTAAATTAATTGTTGTCTTCAACCAATTTGCCTTCTATATTACTACATATATTTTATACAATTTTGGTATCAAGCCAAATAAAGCATTTCAATATATGAAATCATTCCAATCCGCTGTCAATGTCGATCAAGAATTATTAGTGGAAGTGTTAACAGAACGCATTATTGAAAATGTGGTAGGAGAAGTATCTTCTTTAATGGATGTCAATGCCAAAATTATGTACATGAAAGATTTAGTTTTTAGCCTAGATAAGCAAAATGAAGAGATTCAATCCTCTACTGCTGCCACAGAACAGATTGCAGCTTCTATCAATGAGGTTGCACGCATGTCTTCTCATATATCAGAGAAAACAACTGAATCTGTTGACCATGCTACAAAAGGTAAAAACGCTATTGAGCATGCCCTATCGGAGATTTTTAAAACAGAGGAGACCTTTACATCCATTGTTGACTCATTTTCAGAATTACAAAAAAGGGTAAATGATATTGAACAGGTTGTCACATTAATCAATCAAATCGCCGATCAAACGAATCTACTCGCACTTAATGCCTCCATTGAAGCAGCGCGTGCAGGTGAACATGGGAAAGGCTTTGCGGTCGTTGCACAGGAAGTACGAAAGCTTGCTGAAAACACGGTAGCTGCGCTAAGTGAAGTATCCGCAAATGTTCATCATTTAAAGAGTTATTCGAATGATGTTTCTAACTCGATTACAGATACGACAGCTATTATTAAAGAAGCAACCGTTGAAGCAAAAGATTCGTTACCATTATTAAATGCCATTGTTCAAGCGATTGAGGGTATTAATTTAGATGTGACAAATACGGCTGCCATTTCCCAGGAACAAGCAGCCGCGATTGATGAAGTTTCAGCAAGAATGATCGAAATTTCAAGCTTGCAGGAAGATATTCGTGATTATAGTCATAATACATCCAGCGATATTCATTTATTAGGGAAAGAAATTAACCGTTTCCGTAATGATCTTATTGCTAACAATAATGTACAGCTTTCATCTATTGCCCTACTACAATTATCGAAGGCGGATCATATTTTATGGAAATGGCGCATTTATAACATGTTCCTTGGCCTAGAAAACGTTGATCCAAGCGATGTTTCTTCTCATAGAGACTGTCGACTTGGCAAATGGTACACTGCGCCTCGTACAGTCGAACGTTTCGGTCATTTACAGGACTATCATGAATTAGATGGCTATCATTTACGCGTCCATGAATCAGCGAAGCTTGCGGCTGAAGCCCATAAAGCGGGTCATATCGAACAAGCTGATATTCATCTAAAAGAAGTCGATGAGGCATCTAAGCATGTACTTTATCACATTAATAACTTAATTGCCTATTTAGAAAAAGAACGTGTCATGCAATAAAAGGAGAGGTTCGCCCCTCTCCTCTATTAAGTAGGAGGTATTCCCTTGAACAAACGAGCAAGTATAAAATTTTTTGGTGATGTCTATGGCACAGGCTACCGATTCTTCATCAAGCAAAAAGCTATTGAATTAGGGTTAAAAGGATACTGTCGATTGAATGACGCAGAGCAAATTGAAGTGGAAGTGGAGGGCTCAGAAAAGGCACTCAATGAATTTCTCCTCTTTGTCCAAAAAGGCGTTAGTCCCCAAGCCAATTCCAATTCATTTTCTTTAGAATTATACGATGATTTAAAAGGCTATATACGTATGGAGTCAGACATTGTTTAATGTCTGGCTTTTTTGTAGTGTTGTTGGGTTCAACAAATTTTAAACTAACACGGCGTTTTATTGTCACATAGGAAGTAATACAATTTACTTGTCCTTATTGCGGATATAATGCATGAAAAACTACTAAATACTTACCAGATATGTGCAATTTGTATATTAGATTGGGTGCATGCGAAGAACGATGTATTGCGTTTGTAAGAAAACCAAACGAAAAAGACGAAAAAGATTCAAATTGGAAGCCGTTTTTCTAGAGAGCTGACACTGGGCTATGGGTTCTTTGAATGATGCCTCCTCTCCTAGTTATTGAAATCAAAAAAGTCATGCTCTTAAGAACATGACCTATCATCATTTTTTGATTTTTATTTTTTGAATGGCAGCAACTAATATCGATTCATCAGTGATTTTCACATATTGATTTTTAGATTCCTTCATATAGCCTTCTTTGTTTAAATAGGCTTTTAATTTTGATTTTTTCTCAAAGACTTTTTCTTTCACTTTCTGTTCACTTACTGGTTCATCCATATTTTTTGTAATAGACACCAGAAAAATTTTCGTCATCCTATATCCCCCTTTGTATCAGTTACGAATTCATTTGGAAAAAGTTTCATACAAGACTCATTCATTTTGGATGAAGATGCTCTTCTTAGAGAATAAACCGCTCCTTTTCGAGTTGGAGCCGCTCATGGATCTCACTTAACAGCTCGCTTTGAGGCAGAAGCCGCTCTTGAATCAAATTACGCTCCTCTATTCAGTAATCGAGATGCAAAAAATCGCTCATTTCGATGTCAGAATGGCTCCTTAGGATAACAAAACCGACTTATTCATCGAAACAACTCACTTATTCTATGTATTATCATTGAGAAAGTTCACAAATAGCAGTAAAATTTATGTAAGGGATTAATTTTCAATGAAACTTTATGTCGATTATTTCGTATAAGAAGATAGACATATTGAAAAGCAAGGAGGATGAAACAATGCTTAGTGTCGGACAGTTTTTCTCTAGACATAGTGCCAGCTTTCTTATTTCGCTCACAACTGTTTCTATCGCAGCAATTGCGGCAAATCCTGGATTCTTCCTTGGTGGTTTACTGTTTGCGGGTTCCTATGCGACGAGTACAGCGTTGCTGAAACATAGACAAAAAAAGAAAGTCATGCAAATAGCAGGCATCACAAAAGAAGAATTCAAACACATTGAAACACAAGTATTAACAGCTAATAAGCATATTCAAACATTGAGTCAAAACTATTTACGTGTACGTTCTGTTTCAGCGTTTAAACAACTACTTGAAATGACGCGTATCTCCAAAAATATCGTCAAAATCGTCAAGACAGACCCACGTAAATTTTATAATGTGGAACCATTTTTCTATGCACACTTACCTTCTGCTGTAGAATTAACGGATAAATATACAATGCTTTCCAAGCAGCCAGTGAAGGATAAGGAAATTCAATTAACTTTATCCAAAACACGTGAAACCCTAACTGATTTGAATGACACAATTCAAATTGATTTGAAGGATGCGCTTGCAAATGATATCGATCATCTGCAAATGGAGATTGAATTCGCAAATCGTTCCAATCTTAGACGTAGAGAACAATTGGACTGGCGAGGCGATGATAAATGACAGCAAACGAACACGCATTTCAACTAAATACCATACCAGGGCTTTCTCCACTAGTCCAATCCTATTTAGAAACAACTCCGCAAAACGAGGCGATGGCGACTTATGAAACGCTATCGCCTCTTGCACAAAGTCGTGCATTACTGTATGCCAGTCAAATCGATTTGACTGATTTTGAATCATTGCTGTCCCTTGGGCAAGATTCACAGCGAGCTCTGTCTCAATTTGCCGACCGCATGCTTGCTCAAGTAAAGCAAAAGGATGTCACTAAAATTGGTCAAATGCTGGATTCTTTAATGCAGACGTTAGATCGAGTAGATCCGACTGCTTTGGAACCAAAAAAGCAAACCTTTTTCAAAAAAATCTTTGGCAAAACCGAGCCTAATGTGAAGCAAACACTCACAGAATTTGAACGTATTAGTATACAGGTGGAGCGCATTGGCGTTCAGCTAGAACGTGCACAGCTTCAGCTGATAAAAGATGTTGAAAACTTAGAGGCGCTTTATGCCCATAATCGAGGATTTTTTGAGGAATTGGCAACGGCGATTGCCGCAGGACAAATGAAAAAGCAGCAAGCCATTGAGGTAGAGCTACCTGCACAAATAACGAGTGTCCAAGCTACCAAACAGCCACTTGCGATCCAGCAATTAAATGACTTTGCTGCTCAAATCGAAAGACTCGATCAACGTATTTATGATTTACAAGTATCACAGCAAGTCGCTCTGCAAACAGCTCCTCAAATTCGTATGATTCAGCAGGCCAATCAAACATTAGCTGAAAAAATTGAGTTTTCTATCGTTACCTTGATTCCGCTCTGGAAAAACCAACTGGCGATGATGCTATCGATGCATATGGATCATCATTATGCACGTTTAGAGGAGCGATTATCAAGGGCTCATGATCGCTTCTCAAGTCCCACGTTTGAACAGCAAGTTTCGAAGTTTAAAGAAACACAGCAAGAGCTGCAAACAGCAATTAAAGATGTCTTTGCCCTGCATACCGCAACTGAACAAGAGAAACAACAGCTACAGGATGTGGCGGGTGCTAGCAGCTATCAGCGAGATTAACAAAAAAATGGGTGGCTCAGCAAATGTTCTGAACCACCCTGTTTGTTTTTATTCAAAATAATCTTTATAGTAGCCACCGACATTACCTGTGTTGTCGATGATAAAAACGAACTCTTCTGTTTCATTTTTCACTTCATACTCTTTTCCTACTGTTAATACGTTTGATACTAAGTATTTCGATGCATTTGTATGTTTGCAAGTAACCGTTCGTAATGTTGGCGCATCTTTCCATTTTAAATGTAACATATTCTCTCTACCTCTCTTTACTAGCAAAAGCTAATGTCTATTGCTTATTTTATAATATTTTTGGTCTTTTGTGGAGAAAAAAGAAATACTATACCTATTCTATCCAAAAAAAATGAATATTTGAGGTGTTATGATGAGTTTTGGTGGTGTACCGCAATGGTTTTTTATCATTGCTGTAGCATTCGCAATCTGCTTTGTACTTTATGCAGAATGGAATTCTAGAAAATAAGTGAGTCCAACAGGTTGGACTCACTTTTTTGTGCTTATTTTAATGTACGCTTTAAAAATTCCTTCGTACGTTCATGTTGTGGATTGACTAATACTTGTGCTGGAGGGCCTTCTTCCACAATTACACCTTTATCCATAAAGACAACACGATCTGCTACTTCTTTGGCAAATTCCATCTCATGTGTCACGATGAGCATCGTATTGCCCTCGTTTGCTAGCTGACGCATTACCTTTAATACCTCACCCACCATTTCTGGGTCTAATGCGGATGTTGGCTCATCGAATAGCATTACATCAGGATTCATTGATAAGGCACGAGCGATGGCCACACGCTGCTTTTGTCCGCCTGAGAGTTGACGGGGCTTGGCATTCACATATTGATCCATGCCAACGATTTTCAAGTATTTAAGCGCCGTTTCTTCTGCTTCTTTTTTCGAACGTTTTAACACTTTGATTTGGCCCACTGTGCAATTACTTATGACATTGTGGTTGTTAAATAAATTGAACTGCTGGAACACCATGCCTAAATGTGTGCGATATTCTTGAATATTGTGCTTTTCATCTAGGATGTCTTCCCCTTTATAAATAATTTGACCGCCACTTGGCGTTTCTAATAAATTTATGCAACGAAGCAATGTGGATTTACCAGAGCCAGAGGAGCCAATTAAACAAACTACCTCCCCTTTTTCCACTTGGAAATTCACATCTTTTAACACTTGGTTACGTCCAAATGATTTACTTAAATGCTCGATTTTAATGACTGCCATTTGTGCGTCCCCCTATACGGCTTCTTTTTGTTCTTTTTGATAGGCATCAGGACCATCTAGACGTTTTTCAACATACAGAAGGATGCGAGATGCGGTAAATGTCATGATGAAATAAAGAACACATGCAACGAAGAATGATTCGAAATAACGGAAGTTGTTACCCGAAATTGATTTTGTTTGGAAGAATAATTCCGTTACTCCAATGACATTTAATACGGCTGTATCTTTAATATTCATGATTAATTGGTTACCTGTCGCTGGTAAAACATTACGCGCTACTTGTGGTAAGACAACATGAAGCATAATTTGGAAGTGATTCATGCCAATTGCTGATGCTGCCTCGTATTGACCATTATCAATGGATACAATACCGCCACGAACAATTTCTGCCATATATGCCCCAGTATTGAGGGAAACGACTAAAATACCTGCTGTAATAAAGTGCATATCGATACCGAATGCGATATCTAATCCGTAGTAGACAACCATAGCTTGTACAATCATTGGTGTACCACGGAAAAATTCAACATAGCATGTTAGTATAAAATTAATGAGCTTTAAGCTATAAAATTTCACACCTTTTTTACGAACTGGAATCGTATGCATAATTCCGATGAAAAATCCGATAAATGCACCAATAATTGTACTAATACTCGAAATCAGTAACGTATAATACGCACCTCGTAAAAACATTTGCCAGTTGTTTTCAATAATTGAAAGTATCCATTCAAGACTCATGATGTTCCTCCTAACAATGTCATCTTGCTCGCTTATTTCTTTTGTGTCCTAGCTCTTTCTACCATTCTATGATTTGTCACGCTAGGACATTATCATTATGTAGAGAGGTTCTCATTTTGATAATGATGAAATGATCATGCACGGACTAATTGCTAGTCCGTGCCATGTCATTATTGTGCTGCGGGTTGTTGAGAAATAGCTTCTTCCATAATCGCTTGACGATCATCTTCTGAAATGCCTTTTAGGATTTCATTGATTTTTTCACGATTTGCATCATCTTTACGTAAGCCTACAGCAATTGAAGTATTTGATAGGTCTGTATCAAAGCCTTCTTCAAATGCTACATATGTGAATTTATCGTTGGCAGCAGAAGCGGAAATGCCCTCTGGACGTTCAGCTACATAGCCATCAATTTTACCTGCTTCTAACGCCACACGCATTGCTGGGAAGCTCTCCATTGCTGTTTGCTTTTCTACGCCTTTAATTTGATCGATAACTGTGTAGTTTGATGTATTTAATTGTGATGTAATTTTAGCACCTGAGAAGTCTTGAATCGATTTTGCGCCTTCATATTTGCTACCTTTTTTAATAACCATAACAAAATCCGAAGTATAATAGTTTTCTGTAAAATCAATTGTTTTCTTACGTTCTTCTGTTGGTGACATACCTGCAATAATTGCATCAATTTTGTTTGATTGTAGCGCTGGAACTAAACCGTCCCACTCCATTTTAACAATGACTAACTCTTTGCCTAGACCTTCGGCAATTTTCTTTGCCATTTGTACATCATAGCCACCAGCGTACTCTGCATTATCCGCAATTTTCACTGCGCCATTTGCATCGTCTTGCTGTGTCCAGTTGAACGGTGGGTAGCCAGCCTCCATTCCAATTCGGAATTCACCGCCGCCTTCTTCTTTGTCAGTTCCAGCATCACTTGAACCGCCCTCTTTTTTGTCACTTGTGCCACATGCAGCTAGCACAATTGCCGTCATGATAGAGATCATTACTAACAACCATTTTCTTTTCATGAAAAACTCCCCTTTTCTGTAAAAAAATAAGACAACTGTACTAAAAAAGACCTAAGTTTACTGAACTTAGGTCTTACCTTTTATGACAGTTGCCCAAATCCTCACTATAATTTCCATGTTTCCGAGATAGCACAACCTAGTAAATCTGGAAATCCATTTACTAGGACAGTCCTGCACTTATTCACTGCAGACCCAGTATAAAAGTACGAGCTCCTTTTATACTTCGGCGATATTTCCTTCTTCATTGCGTCTTCGCTTGCTTTTACTCAACAATGAACTAATAAATACCGCGCCTCTACCTCACTGGTAACAATTCGTGAGGTTTGTTTATTTAATTGATATTTAGATACTACTATAAAACTAATATGTTCGTCAAGACGATTTTAACATTTTTCTGACTAATGACAATATTAGGATATTGTGCGTTCTGCTTCCACTTTAAATCGTTGAACTTTTGTTGATATTTCTGAAAATTACAACAAAAATTTATTATAGAGTATGTTCTATATGTGAGAAAAGTTTCGTTTTTTCTTTCTTTGCTCCTCTAAACGATGTAACATTCGCACTCTTTCAAGCATAGAATCGGTCAGTACCTTTCGTCATACAAAAAACCCTGCTGAACATTGTTCGCAGGGTTTAATGGGATTATGAATTTAATAATAAATCTTCAGGATTTTCGATTAATTCTTTAACTGTTTTTAAGAATCCTACAGAATCTTTACCATCGATGATACGGTGATCGTATGAAAGTGCTACATACATCATTGGACGGATTTGAACTTCACCATTTACTGCAACTGGACGGTTTACAATTGAGTGCATACCTAAAATACCAGCTTGCGTACCGTTCATAATTGGTGTTGACATTAATGAACCGAATACACCACCATTTGTGATTGTGAATGATCCACCAGCCATGTCATTTAAGCCTAATTTTTTATCACGAGCTTTTGTCGCTAAGTTAGCAATATCTTTTTCGATTTCTGCAAAGTTTTTGCTATTTGCATCGCGTACAACTGGTACGACTAAACCTTCTTCAGTCGATACAGCAATACCGATATCAAAGAAGTTATTTAAATGAATTTCATCGCCAGAGATTTGAGCGTTTACGTATGGGTATTTTTTCAGTGCTGCAACAACAGCTTTAGTGAAGAATGACATGAAACCAAGTTTGATGTCGTTTGCTTTTACAAACTCTTCTTGTTTACGTTTACGAAGTGCCATGATGTTTGTCATGTCAATTTCGTTGAATGTTGTTAACATTGCTGTTGATTGTTTAACTTCTAATAAACGTTTTGCAATTGTTTGGCGACGACGGCTCATTTTTTCAATTGTTACACGGTCAGAATTAGCTGCTGGTGTGAATACTACTGGGCCACCTGAAGTTGCTACGGATGTAGGTGCTGCTGCTGGTGCTACAGCTGGTGCTGTACCATGAGCTGCTACATCTTGTACACGTACACGTCCTTGTGGATCTACTGGAGATACCGCTGCAAGGTCAATACCTTTTTCACGTGCAAGACGACGTGCTGCTGGAGATGCAACTACACGCTCACCAGAAGTTTCTTCTACTACTGGAGCTGCTGCAACTGGTGCAGGTGCTGCTTGTGGCGCTGCTGGTGCAGGTGCTGCCTCAGTTGGTGCTGCCGCTGCTGGAGCTGCTGCTGCGCCTTCGCCTGCTTCTACTACTGCGATAACTTGACCAACTAGTACAGTATCGCCTTCTTCAGCTAAAATTTGTGTTAATACACCTGCTTCTTCAGAAATGATCTCAGCGTTTACTTTATCTGTTTCAAGTTCAACGATGAATTCACCTTTTTCAACGCGATCGCCCACTTTTTTTACCCACTGTGCGATACTACCTTCTGTAATCGATTCTGCTAATTCAGGGACTTTAATTTCAGCCACTTTCATTTCCTCCTTTGATTAACGTGCATGACGCACATAGAAGGGCTACTGCTTAAGGGCAAGTAGCCCGGTTTCAAAAATTGATATATGTTATTTAACCTTTACTGGCTCAGCAACCGCATCTTCAATAAGAGCTGCTTGTGCTGCTTTATGAGAATCTGCATCCCCTTCAGAAGTTGAGCTCATTGCAGGACGGCCTACATAGCGAAGTTTTTTACCTTCTGAAAGTTCATATAATGTTTCTAATGCATAATTCCATGAGCCTTGGTTTTTAGGTTCTTCTTGTACCCAAACAATCTCTTTTGCATTAGGATACTTAGCAATGATACCAGCTACTTGCTCTTTTGGGAATGGGTAAAGTTGTTCTACACGAATAATGTGTAGGTGATCGAAGCCTTCGCCGTCTTTCACGCGCTCTGCTAAGTCAATCATCACTTTACCTGTACCTAAAACGATACGCTCTACAGCTTCTGGTTTAGCCCCTAAGCCTGGTTGTTCAATCACTTCTTGGAATGAACCATTTGCTAATTGCTCAGCATTCGCCGCAGCTAATGGGTGACGTAATAATGATTTTGGTGATACGACTACAAGTGGACGTACCCCTTCTGTACCTAATAATGCTGCTTGACGGCGTAATAAGTGGTAGTAGTTTCCTGCATTTGAACAGTTCGCTACAAACCAGTTATTTTCAGCTGACATTTGTAAATAGCGTTCCATACGGCTTGAAGAGTGCTCTGGACCTTGACCTTCATAACCATGAGGTAAAAGGATAACTAGACCAGATTTTTGACCCCATTTTGAGCGTGCCCCTGAAATAAAGTTATCAAACATCACTTGTGCCATATTCGCAAAGTCACCGAATTGTGCTTCCCATACTGTTAGTACATGGCTATTTTCTAGGTTGTAACCATACTCAAAGCCTACCACCCCAGCTTCAGTCAGCGGAGAGTTGTGTACTGTAAAGGATGCGTTCGCACCAGAAATATGGTGTAGTGGTGTGAAGACATTGCCATTGTTTTTATCATGCAGTACTAAGTGACGTTGAGAGAATGTACCACGTTGTGCATCTTGACCTGTAAAGCGTACTGGTGTGCCATCTTGAATAATCGTTGCATACGCTAAAGTTTCAGCATGACCCCAGTCAACTTTTGCAGACGCATAAGCATCACGGCGTTTTTCTAAGATTTTACCAAGCTTTTTCTGTGGTTCGAAGTTTTCTTCAAACACTAAAAGTTCTTCATTGATTTTTTCTAAACGTTCCGCACCTACTGCTGTATCAATTTGTGGGAACTCTACTTTTAATTCTTCTGGCATTTCTAAATGATGATGATCATCTTTTTCTGCCATTTCTTTGACGTGGTCATAGGCTGCTTGCATTTCTGCATAGATAGCTGTATCTAGTGCAGCTACATCATCAGCAGTTACAAGACCTTCTGCCACTAATTGTGCACCATATAATGCACGCACTGTTTCATGTTTAGACACTAATTTGTATGTTTCTGGGTTTGTCACTGTTGGGTCATCTGTTTCATTATGACCATGGCGACGGTAACCTACTAAGTCCACAATAATGTCTTTGCCAAATGTTTGACGGTAGTTTGCCGCAAAACGTCCAACTTGCACTACTGCCTCTGGGCTATCTGCGTTAACATGGATTACTGGTACTTCATAGCCTTTTGCAGGGTCAGAAGAATACACAGAAGAACGAGAATCATAATGTTCTGTTGTGAATCCAATCATATTGTTTGCGATAATATGGATTGTTCCACCTGTTGTAAAGCCTTCTGTTTTAGCGAAGTTTAACACTTCTGTTACAATCCCTTGACCTGGGAATGCAGCATCACCGTGTACAAGAATGCCTAAGCCCTTTGTACGGTCAAAAATAGGTTGCCCTGGTTTAGATGTATCATCTTGTGTTGCACGAGTAGCACCAAGTACTACTGGATTGCCCACTTCTAAGTGAGATGGGTTGTAAGCCAATTTCACATTCATACCGGATTCACGGTTGTAAGAAGCACCCATGTGGTATTTCACATCACCTGTCCAACCTTTTGTAATTTCAAGGCGGCCATGCTCTGGCATAAATAAATCATTGGAAACATGTGCAAAATCAGAGAACATCATGTCATAAGGTTTATTTAAAATGTGTGTTAAAACGTTTAAGCGACCACGGTGTGCCATACCAATACGTACGTTTTCCACATTTTTTGCTTCTGCCGTTTTAATAATTTCATCAAATAGAACGATTTGCGTATCTAAGCCCTCACCAGAGAAACGCTTTTGTCCTACAAAAGTTTTATGAATAAATTTCTCGAAATTTTCAACGCGAGTTAAACGATCTAACAAGGCTTTCTTCTCATCCGCAGATAATGCTTGTTTGAATGAGCCTGATTCGATTTGCGCTTGAATCCAATCACGTTCTTCAGTAGCTACTACGTGACCATATTCAAATGCTACTTTATCTGTATAAATAGCTTTTAAATAGTCGATTGCATCCTTACCATTTTTCACGTTTGCTGGCACATCTTTGAAGAAGATTGCTGCAGGAATTTCAGCTAAATCTGCAGCGCTTAAGTTGAACGCGCTTTCTTCAATTTGAGCTGTTTGTAGTTCACGGTTTTTCAGAGGATAGATATCTGCTGCTAAATGACCGCGTGAACGAATTGCATCTGCTAGTTTTACAGCGGCTAACACTTTTTTGTAATCGCCAGCAGGAGCCGCTGCTGTATGACTAGCTACAGCTACTTCACCTTCTACTACTACTGGTGCACCAAATTGTTGGAATAAAGAAACTAACTCCGGTTCTACTTCTTCAGGAGACTGTAAGAATAAGTCGTATTGCTCCATCACATATCCTAGGTTAGGACCAGAGAAAGCTGACCATGGAGAACTTACAGTTGTAACGTTGTTCGACATGAAAAATGACCTCCAAATTTTGCCTTTCGGCAGTTCCATTAATTAAATTGCAATTAATTATATAATATTTAGCCGTTCTTTAAAAGAATGTTTCTCACTACTTTTCCATATTTTAAAGAACGTTTTTTCCATCTCAATCTTACTACTCTTCACAAAAAATACAACTCTTTTTAGCAAATTAAGCAATTTTTTTCGCAAAGGATAGAATAATGAAATAAAGCGTGTATTTTTCTTAATATTTTAGCGGGATTTTCAGCGAGAAAACGGTTCCAATATTAACCTCACTCTTGACTTCTACTGTGGCATTGTATTTTTCAAGTAACATCTTCGAAATACTAAGCCCTAAGCCTGTTCCACCAATTTGGCGATTTCTTGCTTCATCCACTCGATAAAAACGATCAAAGATAAACGGAATATTGTCTTGTGCTATTCCTATACCATTATCAGTAATTTCTAAACATGCATAATTTCCAGCAACAGAAATAGAAATTTGTATCTCAGGAATTTTTTCACAATAACGAATGGCATTCTCTATTATATTACGAACGATTTGACTTAGTGCATTTTCGGTGATAAATAACGGACCAATTTCACCATGTTTCGACAGCGATATTCGCGCTTGTGGATGAACAAGCTTTACCTCATCCATCACTGCTTCGATGACCACTAATGCATTAGCCTCACTTGTTTCATCTTTTTCCTCACGCCGTGCAAGTTCTAATAATTCCTCAATCATTTTGCGCATACGAGCAATTTCTGTTAAGGAGGTATCAATGGATTCCTCTAATATGGCAGGATCATGTTTGCCCCATCTTTTTAAAAGAGAAAGATGCCCTTCAATTGCTTGAATCGGTGTACGCAGCTCATGAGAAGCATCGGCGACAAATTGCTGCTGCTGGGTAAATGAGATTTGCAGCTCGTTCATCATGGCATTATACATCTTCAGTAAATCACCAATTTCGTCATGTGATGTATAGGTTAGCTGTATAGGCTCCTTAAATCCTTGATCCATCACAGTTTTCATGGATGCACGCAATTCGTGTAGTGGCTTCATTAAATAGTTCGCTAGATAATAGCCAATAGAGCCAGATAACACTAAGGCTCCTAACCCTGCAATCAGCATGGCTGTCAAAAGATAATGCATGAGAGATTGAAAACTAGTTAACGGATGAATCACCTGAATATAGCCTTGGAAAAAGCCCATCCGAATCGGTTCATTAATGACCAGCACATCCTGCTTATCAATGGTCATCTCAAAAATTTCTTGCAACGAATTAAGTGGTGCAGCAGCAGAGGTATCATTGATTCGTAAAATATCCACCCCATCAGCATTAAATATTCGGACCGTCTCATCACGATCCGCAATCGATTTGAGCAAGCCTGTATTTTGCTGAATTTGCTGAATGGTAATTGTAGGACCTTGGGACTCTAAAAATGAGATGATATCCTTACTTGTCCGATTGACCTTACTCTCCTCATCATTTAATAACCATGTATGCAGAGAAAGATAGACGACTACACAAATTATCGTAAAGCTAATAAAGATGACACTGCTTGAGGTCAGCATCCATTTTTTTTGCAGGGACTGCTGACGTAAATAATTTCTTAACTTATTCATTCTCGCATCACATACCCAACACCGCGAACGGTTTCAATATAATCATTCATCGCCCCAGGGAGTTTTGTACGTAAATGTCTGATATAAACATCTACCACGTTGGTCTCGATATCCGTATCATAGCCCCAAACGGATGTTAAAATATGCTCTCGTGTACATACTCTATTTTTGTGCTCAATTAATAGTTTCAATAAGTCATATTCTGTCTTTGTTAGATCAAGTTTATTCCCCTGAACGAAAACTTCATAGGCAGCTACATCTATTTCAATATCCCGTAGGCATAAAGATTCACTGCTTGTCTGCTCTGGCGTGACACGACGTAAAATCGTCCGTATCCTAGCCAGCAGCTCTTCTATCGCAAAAGGTTTGACGATATAGTCATCAGCCCCTGCATCGAGTCCTGCTACACGATCCATCACAGCATCTCGTGCCGTTAATAAAATGATCGGTACTTGTGATTGTGTCCGGATACGACGGCAAATCTCAATCCCATTAATACTTGGTAACATCACATCCAGTAAAAGTACATCAAAATTTTCCGATGTTGCCAAAGCCAAACCTTCTCGACCATCAAAGGCAGTTTTTACTTCATAGCCTTCGTGTTGTAATTCAAGTTCGACAAAGCGAGCGATATGCTTTTCATCTTCTACCAACAATATCTTCTTAGGCATCATATCACCTTCTATTCCAAAATAACGATGTAGGATTTTTATCCCTATACTGTTATAGCATAACATCAAATAAAAAGCCTGTCTCACAAGGAAAACCTTGTGGACAGACTTTTTAGTGTATATCTGAAATGGAGAGGTTGTTTTTCCCCGACTCTTTTGATTTATATAATGCTTGGTCAGCTAAATCCATTAGCTCATCCAATGTTCGAGCATGGTCTGGGTAATAGGCAATGCCAATTGAAGCAGTTGGTGTAAAAAGATGATCCTCTATCATCCAGCCTTCTGCTAATTCATCGCGAATACGTCGAATAATATGCATAATTTGATGATGTCTTTTTTCCTGATCTCTTGTTAAGCCAGTTAAGATGACAATAAATTCATCGCCACCTATTCGAATAACCATATCATGGCTTCGAACTGTTTTGTTCAAGGAACTGCCAAATCGCTGAATAAACGCATCGCCCGTCTCATGGCCAAAACGATCATTTACTTCTTTAAAATCATCACCATCTATATAGAGCATCGCCACACAGGTTTGATTTTCATTTGCTTCTGCTAGGATTTTAGGAAACTCCTTTTCTAAAAAACGCCGATTAGGTAGCTGTGTTAAAGCGTCGTGATAGGCTAAATACAGCAAATCATTTTCCCTTTCTTTGCGATGTGTAATTTCACGAGACACCATCATAATTTGAGAAACTTTTTCACGTTCAGGGTCGTGCACAACCGTGACATTTCCTTCTGTCCATATCGGTGTTCCATCTTTCGCCTTCAGTAAAAGCTCAAACTGTGAATCTGTTTGCCCTGTATAATTATTCAAGAATGTTTGCCATTCGCCTTTACTTTCTCGATCAATAATGTCACTGTAAAACTGTCCTTGTAGCTCTACATTTTCATAACCTAAATAAATACCATAGGACGGGGAAGCATAAATAATGATGCCATCCTCATTTGTAATCACAATTAAATCATTTGTATTTTCTGTAATGAGTCTGAAAGTACGTTCAATATTTTTTAATTCTGTGAACATTCTTTTCTTATCCGTAATATCATAGTTAATGGTTAAAATTTGTTCGATTTGACCAAACTCATCTTTTAATGGAACGATGGTAGTTTCTACCCAGTAATCGGCATGATATTTCGTTCGATAGCAAAGTTCTCCACGCCACATTCCCATCGTGTCCAGCTTATCTTCAATTATTTGAAAAAGGTCTTGCCCACGGAATCGTGGTTCGATCAATGCGTAGGGCTGACCGATTAACTCCTCCGCCGTGTAGCCAGAAGCCTGTAAAAACATCTCACTCACTTCGGTAATGTTACAATTATGATCTAATACAGCAATGGCTGTAGCTGAATTTAATGCAGATTTAAATACTTCTAGCCCGTGAGACTTCGAGCGTAATTCTGCTTTTTGTAAAGTAAATTGTGTAAAATCTTGCATGATAAGAAATATGGCAAAGGAGTTATCATCCTGCATCACTGGTGATAGTGACAGTAAATACATGCGTTCCTGCTGGTCCAATGTATGCAATTTAATAAACTTCTCGCCAACGTTTTCCCCTCTTGCAGCTTTCTGCAAACAAATTTTTATTTGTTCAACTTCTTCCTTTGGAATAATCGGTAAATCCACAAACATTTTCTGTTTGACGGTTTCATTATCTAATTGAAAATCTTCCATAAAGCTTGAATTCACTTCGTATATCATTCCTTCAGCCGATAAAATGACTGTTGAGAAAAAGGCATGGTCAAACATGGACCGCATAAATAAAAATTTATCTTCAATACTGCGGTCATAAAGTATTTCCTTCGTGATGGCTAAAATATAGTCTTCGTTCTCATATTTCAACGGTCTGACGGATGTTTCATATTTACGAACCTCCGACTGAACATATGCATAATCTACATAGTCAACCTGTTTATGTTCTCTAATGGCCTCATGGTAATTTTTCTGAATGATCAAAAAATTACGCTTTGAGGTAACGGTCGAAATCATTTTGCCAATCGCCTCATTCGATAACAGATCCTGAGCTGCTTGATTTAAGCGAATATATTGATAATCGTCCCCTACTTTTTTCACGAGAAAAACAAAATCCTTGCCAATAAATAATGAGTTAAAGAAATCTTCGCTTAAAATATACTCCATGCTGTCACCTCCAGAAAAGCCATTGCCATCATGATAGAAATGTTCGTATGTATGTGTTGTTAGATTAAAAATAATACTACTATTATAACATAAAAATAAAAAATTACCTTTCTAGAATCGTAAAAATTATATCCTTTTAAGGATAATATTTGATATATTACCTATTATAACAAGCCAACAATCCTACTAAAGATGTAGATATATGATTAATATTAGTTAAAATTGATAGGATAGTCTTAATGCTAAAAAACAACAATATTATGGATAATCACATTTCATTTATCAGAATTTACTGACTATTAAACTCAAATTTTGTTTTTTTACGAGCAAAATGATTGCATCAAGCAGTTTATATGTTATATTATATTTAAAAAACTAGCCTTTTTTCGGTATGGTCGAAATCAGTAAGACAGCGGGAGATTATGGAATATCATAGTTATAACGTCTAGTTCTTTGGGTTTTAATTCCAGTACGAATTTTAGTTTTCTTCTTTATGCTTCAACGGAATTGTTTTAACTACCCTAGTAAAGGAGGCGTTTCGTATGCTTAAACATCGAGACCTGCATGAATGTACAGAGCTTTATGAGCTATTATCACACCCTTCTGTATTCCCTTTTGTCCGTCAAAAAGCCACATCCGCTGATGAATATTGGTTTATGACAAAACAACTGATTGAAGAGGAAGCGAGAGGACTCGCTATCTCGAGGACCATAACTGATGATTGGGGTCAACCAATCGGCACCATTAGTATTCACGATGTGGAGGACGGTGCAGGCTTTCTAGGAACGTGGATTGGACTCCCTTACCAAGGTAAAGGTTATAATCAAAAAGCAAAAATGTTATTTTTGAACGAGTTATTTTTTGACTATAATTTTCATACGGTCTTTCTCCGTATACGTGTTGAAAATTTAAAATCACAGCGTGCTGCTTTAAAGCTTCCCTATGTGGTGAGTGCCAATGAAAGTCATCCAACATTATTAGCGCAGGTTAATAGCGGTGAGGCACAATTTAATTTATTTAAAATTCCAAAAGATTTATTCTACCTAACAACGGCACATCAAATGCAAGAAGGCGAAGAGCAAGCAATGTAGTGTGTAAATATATAAAAGAGAAGCTATAAGGTTTTGTCATTTCGACCTACCTCATAGCTTCTTTTCTTTTTTCAAATAGCACTTATTTCTTGTACCGTAAAATTAATGACGCCATTTCATCTGGTGTTTTTGGTTTTTGCGTTTTTGCCATTGTCTCCACCATTTCCACTTTACGCTCTGTTAGTGTATGAACAGACTTCATAAAAGATTCCTTTGTCAACTCGTCTTCCTGTAACACTTCTGCGTAACCTTGTTTTTTAAACAAGTTGGCATTTAAAATTTGATCTCCACGGCTTTTTTGCGCTGAGAGAGGTACTAATAGCATCGGCTTGTGAAGCGCTAAAAATTCAAAAATGGAGTTAGAGCCTGCTCGTGACACAATAAAGTCTGCAGCATGCAATAAATCAGGTAACTCTGTTGTCACATACTCAAATTGCTTGTAGCCTGGCATTGCCTCCAGTGCTTCATCATAATTCCCCTTCCCACATAAATGAATGATGTGAAATTGCTTGAGGAGCTCTGGTAAGTTTTTACGTAGTGCCTCATTTAAGACAACAGAGCCTAAACTCCCTCCCATAACAAGTAAAACAGGCTTTAAAGTAGAAAAGCCGCAGAAAGCTAGCCCCCTTGCTCTTTCTCCCTCAAATAACTCAGGACGAATAATGGAGCCTGTGCAAGTAGCCTTCTCTTGAGGTAAATGCTTCAGAGTTTCTTCAAAAATTGTGAATACATGTGAAGCAAAAGGTAAGGCAATTTTATTGGCAAGACCAGGTGTTACATCAGATTCATGGATGACGACTGGCACACCTGCTAATTTCGCTGCCATCACAACGGGTACAGAGACAAACCCTCCCTTTGAAAAGACAACCTGTGGCTTCACTTTTTTAATAATACGAAAAGCCTGCATCATTCCAGCAAGCACTTTAAATGGATCTGTAAAATTTTTCATGGAGAAATAACGACGCAATTTACCACTCGCAATGCCATAAAACGGAACATCGGGGAACGCCTCGCCAATTAATTCTTTTTCAATACCTTGCTCTGAGCCAATATAGTGGACATCATAACCAAGTTCTAGTAAAGACGGGAGTATCGCCTGATTTAACGATACATGGCCAGCTGTCCCACCACCGGTTAAAATGATTGTTTGTTGTTTCACACAAATTCTCCTATTCCTTAAAAACCATTGTAGTTAGCACTACTTTTTGTTTACAGTGTTCTATTTTACTATATGCTGACGAAAAGATATAGATGAAGCATGAAAATTTCAGCTTTTCTCTCTTTACATATGCTATACTTGTTCATTATGTTCATGAAGGAAGTAGAAAATATGTATCAAACATCCACAATTAAGGAAAAATACGTGCTACTCTTAAAAATGATTGTCCCTATTTTAGTGACACAGGTAGCTATTTATCTTATTTCATTTTTTGATATTTTAATGTCCAGTCGTTACGGGACGGTTGATTTAGCAGGTGTTTCGATTGGTTCCTCTATATGGATGCCGATTTATACTGGACTTTCAGGTATACTCCTAGCTATTACGCCAATTGTCTCACAGCTTGTGGGAGCGAAAAAAGAGATGGATGCAAAAAAGGCAGTCCAGCAAGGCATTTATGTCGCCATATTGCTGGCGATCCTTATTTTTACAGGACTCTTCTTTGGCATTGATTGGATACTTAGTAAGATGAACTTAGAGTCTGCTGTACATAGCATTGCAAAAGGCTACATCTATGCGATGTGTGCGGGTCTTTTGCCACTTTTCTTATTTTTTGTTATGCGTTGCTTTATTGACGCCCTTGGTCAGACACGGGTCACGATGATCATTACCTTAATGACAACACCCATTAATATTGTGCTGAACTATATCTTTATTTTCGGCAAATTTGGTGCGCCTGAGCTTGGCGGCGTCGGAGCTGGTGTAGCGACAGCAATAACGTACTGGCTAATATTCATGATTACAGTATGGATCATCGCTAAACGAGTACCGTTCGAACGATTCCGTCTGTTTCATGATTGGCCTAAGCTTGAATGGCTTCGATGGAAGGAAATTTTATTGATTGGGGTACCGATCGGTATTTCCCTATTTGCAGAAACAAGTATTTTTTCTGCTGTGACCATGATGATGAGTAATTTTAGCACAGAAATCATCGCAGCCCATCAGATTGCCATCAATTTCACTTCTCTGTTATACATGGTTCCGCTCAGTATTTCTATGGGTGTCACAATATTAGTAGGTTTTGAGATCGGCGCTGGTCGCATGCGAGATGCTCGTATGTATAGTTATTTATGTGTCGGCACAGCCATTTTATTTAGCTTTATATCAGCTTGCATCTTGTTTATTTTACGTGAACCTGTAGCACATATGTATACGACAGATCAGATGGTACTTGAGTATGCTGTACAATTTTTAGTCTACGCAGCCATTTTCCAGCTATCTGATGCGATACAAGCACCAGTACAAGGCGCATTGAGAGGCTATAAAGATGTTATGATCACGTTTATCATGGCCATTATATCTTATTGGGTGATTGGCTTGCCAGTTGGGTATACCCTTGCCACACATACGGATTTCGGCCCATTTGGCTATTGGATTGGCCTTGTGGCAGGTTTAACAATGGGCGCAATTACTCTTTTAATCCGTCTATTGGTTGTTCAAAAAAGAGTCACTGTTTAACAACAAAAAATCGCTTTTCTCTAACTTGAGAAAGGCGATTTTTTTAGCGTAAAACACCTGTACGAATGATTTTCACTTGAACAGACGGCACTAGCTGTAAGGATGCATAGACAGCAGGCCAATCCTTCTGAAACATTTTGGGGTGATAAGCACGAATATATCGACCAATCCCCAACGTATCCGATTGCTGACCTTGAAGAATCCGCAAAACCTCCTCAAACTCTCCCTGCACATGATCTTGAATCAACTGCTGAACCTCCTTGAAAACGGGGTCTTTATATAAATGGTCATGTGCAAATTCCTCAATTTCTACCTCTATGAGATAATCCATGTCTATTCTTTTTAATTCCTCATTCACCGTCCATTGACGCTTGATATGAATAACATCAGCCGTGATTGGCATCGATTTTCCATCATGCTTCCACATATAGCTCATCCGCGCTTGTTTGCTAGGTTGATTCATTAAGAGAAGCATCGTGAGAGATTGTTTTGGTGTTAATATTGTACCCGTAAACGTTTGACCTGAGAACAAAGCGACACCTGCCGCAACAGCATGCTTTTTATCCTCACTTAACTGAATATACGGTAGTGCTATATCAATTGTCTGTTCAAATAGCATGGAGCCAACCGTCTGTAAATCTAATTTCGGAAAAATTGTATTTTCCTCTGTGCTTTCCATAAAACGTTCATAATAGCCTCCTGCCCCCCCTGCTAAATCCTTTGTTAGCTCTATAAACGGCTTGACATCCCCTTCTGTTACAGCAATTTTTATCGAAATCGGGTTTTGGGGATCACGAAAATAAATATCCAAAATATCATAAAGAGGCTCTCTTACCGTTTGGTCCGATACAAGGATGGTCGATAGTTCAGATAAATCAAGTGTTTGTTCTACTTTTAAATTGGCTTGATTCCGTACATCTCTTGGTGAAATGCCGTCCGCTTCAATTACTTCATTTTGCTGAGCTGCTGTATTCGGATAGGCATAATATCCCTTGTATGCCCCTATATATCCGTCCACCCCAACGAGCGTCACAACGGAAGCGTTTTTATAAAGTCGTTCATCCCAACAGCCAGCTAAAAGTAACATAGACAAGAGGAGCATAATCCCTTTACGATACACGTTTTCCCCTCCATTTATTCCAACAAATTATCATCATTGGTAGTAGAATCGTAAACACAATGAGTACGTAGTGTATAGAATTTTTGATAAACTCAATGCGCTGAAATTGCATGACAAATAGCGGCAGGATGGCTAAGAGAAGATGAAAAAAAACAATACTTCGTTTCGGATGCTTCCGTTTTTTTGACAAATAAAGCACACGAAAGGACAAACCGTAGATCATGACCGTAACAATGGACCAAGAAAGCCAAATATAGATGAAAAAAATATCCAGCCGTTTTACAAAATTCACTTCCTGTGATTTTAAAATATACATAATAGGCTCTGGTATTAGTTGAACCTCCTCCAAAGCAAAGAACATTTGTGTAAAGACAACCGAAATAAAATAAAAGATAAAAATGACGAGTTGATAAATCAATAAGGGCTTTCCCTTCACCTGTAAATCCTGTTTGAGAAATGGACGATAAAGGAGGTACATTTCAATCCCAAAAAAGGCATACATGCTATGAATCATGCCCGCCATGATTTGCCTAGTATTGTTCCACTCAACGGGAAAAAGATTACTCCACGTTAAATCTGGAATAGCCAGCATTAAAAAAATAACAAAGAGGAAAATAATAGGAATTAGCATGACACCAATATTGATGATGGTTTCTGGTCTAACTAAATTGGCATACAAAGATAGCCCTACAATCATCATGACAACAATCCATTCAGGTGTTCGGGGCAAGACCCATGAGGCTAGAACATACCCCATATAGGCAATTAATACAGCTGTTATTAATAACCAATAGATCAGATAGACCCAGCGAAAGAACCCATTTAAAAAGAAAAATTGATAATAACGTTCAAAAAATAACAGCAAGCCGTAATGGAAGATGCTAGCAAGGAAGAAGACATACCATGCACTATGTTGACTGTATATGATTAACGGTGTTTGAAAGGCAATGTAGACAACACCTGTCTGAATGATAAAGAGTAGTAAAAAAAATTGTGCCTTTGATAGAGAAAAATTCATGGTGTATCCTCATTTTTTCCCTTTTCATCCTTCGGTGGTTGAAAGGAAGTAACTTGGACTGTCGGTCTAATAAATGGCCAGCGTAAAAAAATTTTATAAACAGCTTTCGGTTGAAATGGTACGATAGGTGAAAAATACGGCTGTTTCAATGACGTTAAACTAATTAAATGAATTAATAGGATGACAACTCCTACCACAATGCCTAAAAACCCAAATAATGAGGCAAGTAGCATAAACGGAAAACGGATCATGCGAATCGTGCTATTCAATTCAACGGACGGGACAACATAGCTTGAAATGGCCGTTAAGGCGACAACAATGACCATTAAGTTCGACACGAGTCCCGCACTTACAATAGCATCTCCTATCACTAACCCCCCTACGATCCCAATCGTTTGCCCTACTGATTGTGGTAAACGAATACTTGATTCTCGAATGAGCTCCATAATAATCTCAAGTATCAGTGCTTCAATTAACGGTCGATAAGGTATATCATTAACATCATTTTTTACTTGATTACTTAATTCTAAGGGTAATACCTTAAAGTGAAAGCTAATCACAGCAATATAAAATGCTGGTAAAAAAACCGCCGTTACAAACGACAGTAAACGCACTATTTTATAAAAAGAGCCAACCACTACCCGACTATTATAGTCATCAGGTGTTTGATAGAAAGAGAAAAATGTTACAGGGCCAATCAAGGCAGACGGCGAAATATTGGTCATGACCACAACTTTACCCTCCACTAAGTGGGCTACCACACGATCTGGATGCTCTGTATTTAACAATTGTGGAAATGGCGATAACACGGAATCCTCTAGTGCATCACTTAACTGGCCAATACTATAAAAATAGTCGATTTTAATGTCTGCAATCCGCTTTTCCATCTCTTGTAAGGTTTCAGGCTGTATAACCCCATCCATATAGAGATAATAAGCTTTAGTGTTAGTTTGTTGTCCAATTGTAAAAGATTTGACCACAAGAGCGGGATTATTCACTCGCTTTCGTATCAATGTTAAATTGGTATCCGCCCGCTCCACAAGACCCTCATGGGAGCCTCGCAGAATATGTTCATTGTTTGGCTCCTCAAGGTTACGACGAACTTCATTGGTAATCGCTAACGTCAGCATTTTTCCCGTATCAGGCAAAATCACGAGCGTTTCACCTTGGCAAACCCGTTCAATCGCTTGCGGTAGCGCAAAATTATCGAGTGTTGTAAGTAGGGTTTCACTCCAAAAAGGTTTTTCTGTATCTAAACGTGCATAAATGGTATCCAGTATTTTTTGGACTTCCTTCGCATCAACAAGAGAAGCGTAAAAGCATAAAATAGCCGTGTCCCCTTCATGCCAATCTATTTGTCTGACGGTCAAATCCGAGGAATGGTAGAATGCTTTTTGTAGGCTTTTCATCATATACTCCACTTTATCCATAAAACGCCTCCTCTACTGGAGAGTATAAGCATTTTTCGTGTATTTCAAACGCTTAGTTCGTGTGATTCCACGCCATGAAAAAAAGATGCCCTCTAGAACATTTGGGCATCTTCATGATCAGCTATTTTTTAAAATAAGCTTCAATATCCTCATACATAAAGGGCGTTCCCTCTATTTTTTCATGGTGATTATGCAAGGCGGTCATTCGATTGATGATCGGGGCTAATTTTCCTTCATCCTCCTGCGTCAAATTAAAGGCAACACCATAAGAATAGATTTGGTATTTTTCTTCTAAGGTCCATCTAAAAGTACCCTCTAGGTTAAATGATTGATTCATTAAAATAAAGCTAAATTTAAATTTCATCGTTTGATTAACGGGTAGCTTCAAAGAAGAGCGAATCTTCATGCCGCCTAAGCTAATATTTTCAATGATGATCGGGGTATGACCGATATTAATTTTTTGCTCATTCATTTCGATAATTGTCATGAAGCCCTTCACATAGGCCGGGAATTGAAAACGATAATATTTGCGTCGTTCCACCACAGGTTTTTTATGAACAATGGCTTTTTGTGGTGTTAAAATGCCTTGTGCCAGCATTTTTTCAAAGGCTTTCGCGGGAACAGCCTTCGTATAAATACTACCTTGCAAATAATCACATTCTTGCTGCTTTAAAAAGATAAATTGCTCGTAACTTTCAACTCCTTTTGCCACAACCTGAATACCAAGCATTTTGGCTAAATAAATCGTTGCTGAAATGAGTCCATTTTCAATCGGACGATCATGACGAATTTCATGGATAAACGCTTCATAGATATGGAGTGTCGTTGGTTGGAATGTTCGCAATGATTCTAAGGAAGAGTAGCCTGTTCCAAAATCACCAATAGCAATTTTAACACCGATGTCTTGTAATTCTTTGAGAACGGTCATCACACTTGTACTATTTTTTAAGATGGTACTTTCGCTAATCTCGAACTGTATATAATGCGCGTCAATCGAATTTACCTGTAATTGCTCTTGGACAAACTGAATAAAGCCCTTTTTCATCAGACGGATTGGCGATATCTTAATACTAATTGTTCGCAGCACATGCCCTTGCTGCTTCCAGTGCTGTAACAACGCACATGCTTTTTTAATCACCCAATCTGTAATGATATGAATCATATGGTTTTCTTCCGCTAATGGAATAAATTCACCAGGTGACACAAGGCCCCATTCTTTATGATGCCAACGAATTAACGCTTCTGCACCGTTGATAACCCCCTTTTGCGGCTCCACCATTGGTTGGAAATATAATTCGAATTCCTCATTTAACATGGCTTGTCGCATATCTCGGTCTAACACATACTGCTTATAGGAAGTAATATCCTCTGTAAAGGCATAAATATGAAAACGATTCCTTCCCTGCTGTTTCGCATAGCATAAAGCTGAATATGCATTTTCTAATAAAATGTTTCTCGTTAAGCCCTCCTCTGGATAAAAAGCAATACCAATGCTAGCAGATAGGTGCAAGTGATAGTCTTTTATCGAAAAAGGTGTATCAAAGGTTTTCAGTACACGGCTAGCCAGCGCGTAAATATGTTGCTTGCTCACATATTTTTTAATGACAATGATAAAATGCTGATTGTCTAAACGTGCCATGTAACTGTGATCATCTGTTAGTGTTGAAAAGTAGTTGGTCACCGTGCGCAGAAGCTCATCACCGATTTTCGTACCTAGCGCATTATTTAAGATATGAAAGCGGTTAATCGAAATATATAATAGTGCGAAGGGTTCGCCAGCTAAGCATAAGGTATCAACTTTATCATGTAAGCTCAAGCGATTTGGTAAACCTGTCAATTCATCATAATACACTAAATAATTAAGCTTCTTTTCTCGTTCAATCTCCTTTGTAATATCAGTTACTAAGCCGAAAATATGGTTGACCTCCCCTTGCTGATCTAGTCTCGGCACAATTTGCTCCAGCAACCACTTTGTCTGATTCTCCCCCGTTCGGATACGATAAATCACTTGATAGCTTTTGCCTGAAGCGAGATGATCAGTATACGCTAATACCTCCTCACGATGTGCAGGATGAATCATATTAATCCATACTTCTGAGTCATCATAAAGCTTAGCTAATGGAATACCAAGAATTCCTTCCAACCCTTTAGAGGCGAACAGCATATTGCCTCGAATGGAATCTCGCATCCAAATCCCTGCATCTAAATTGTCAAAGATAGAATGATAGTTGGCTAATGTATCATTTAGTGTTTTCTCAAGTAGTTTGAAAGCCGTTTCGTCTTTGACAACCCCAATCATCTTAAAGGGCTTGTCATCCTTCCATATGACTTCGGCGGCTGCCTGTAGAAAACGCAGTTCATTGGTTTTACCGTGATAAATTCGGAAATCACTGTCAAAATTAGTCCCTTTTCGAGCATGATTAAATGCATCATATGTCCTTTCATAATCATCTGGATGAATGAACTGGAAAACGTGATCAATACCATCGTTATCTGAACGTGCAAAGCCAAAAATATGATAAAAGTTATCTGAGCAAAACAGTTTGTCATGCTGAATAAAGTACTCCCAGCTCCCAACTGCCGCAATATGCTGGGCGTAATTTAAATGCTTCTCATGTAGCATTAACTGATGCTTCATGGCTGAATACGTGGACATATCTTCAATGATTAAATAGAGCCCCTCCGCCTGATTGTCGTCATTTTTGATTGGTATAAACGTCAGTACGAGGCTTAGGTTTTGTCCTTGATGCTGTAGTCTTTCAATATCAATCTTGACCGACTTTCCTCGTAATGTTCGATTGAACGCTCTTTTTAATCGTTTATAATCTACATCAGTCAGAATTTTCTTGAAATCTTCTGCATGACTAGGTCGATATTGTAATAGCTCATAGAGTGCTTCTTGATTGACGTAAATAATTTCGCCATCTGCCGAAAACACAATCATCATATCGGGGTGATACTTGGCAAAGGACATGGCATATGAAAATAAACGATGGTCTTGAGCTGTTGTCAGCGCAACCGTATGCGGTCTTTCTTCTTTTGTAAAAAACTGCTTTAATAGATTCGGCTTTTTCATCCATCTCACCTCTCCCTACTTTTTACCCACTACTTATTTATCAATTCCCCCAAAATACAGTTTAAAAACTTCTATTTATAAAAGAGAAAGAAAAGTTTCATCGACCGTTTTTCGCTGGAGAAGCGCTCTTTTTTATTAGGTGATGCCCCTATCCAAAGAAATAGTTCATATGTTTTTCTTAAGGTACTACGATTAATTCCATATCCAATAGCCAGCGATCAATGGCTTGCTTTGGATAATAGACTTTGTCCCCTACCTTTACATGAGGGATTTCGCTTATGTAACTATTAGATCCGTCTGGCACTTCTGTTAATTTTAGCACTTCCACTACACTGATTCCTAAATAATCAGCTGCCTCTTGCTGTGACAATAGCTGGTGTTGCACGGATTCCTTTGGCTGCTCTTTTAAACTAGTGGCGATGAGCCAGCTTCCTATTAAAAACGACACGGCTAATGAGAAAATCGCCATTGCTATGCTATATTGTTTCAATTCTATCCTCCCTTTCTCATCAAATTTTACCATTAATTCAATAAAAAAAGATGCTCTCTAAGCCTTTATAGACTTATAGAGCATCTTTCTATTAATAAATGATTATTTTTGGATAAATTGTTGTGTCCAGTAGTTACCTGATTTCACATAACCTACACCGATGTGTGTAAATTTACCGTTTAAAATGTTCGCACGGTGTCCTGGTGAGTCCATCCACGCTTGTACTACTTCTTGTGGTGAACGTTGACCTTGGGCAATATTTTCACCTGCAGCTTTATAAGCGATACCTAAAGCTTTCATACGATCAAATGGTGAACCAAATGTTGGGCTCGTATGTGAGAAATATTTATTTGTTTGCATATCTTGTGATTTTTCACGAGCTGCAGCCATTAATTTCGCATCTGTTTGAAGTGGTGATAAACCAGCTTTTGTACGCTCAGCGTTTGTTAATTTTACTACTTCTTGTTCAAATGCGTCCACATCTGAAGTTGTTGTTGATGGTGTTGAAGTAGTTGGTGGTGTTGCTGGCTTTTCATTTTGTGATGATTGATTATTATTTGGCTTTGTTGGTGTTGTATTATTTGTTGTTGGCGTCTCATTAGATGGTGTAGATGCCTGTGGAAGTTTAATCGACCACTTATGATTATTGTTTGACCATTTATAATAATAAACATTACAGTTTGTTGATTGCTGTACGGAATTCCCCTCTGTTGTATTTGCAGCAGCAGAAGCTATTTGAATTGGAGCTGCTAAAAGAAATGTTGCACAAATTGCAGTTAGTGTTTTTTTCATGTTTGCAATTCCTCCTTCTCTGCCACTAATCGTAAGGGATGATTTTCATTAAAATCTTACCAACATCTGCTAACTACGCCAACGAAGAAGAAAATGCGCGAAAAATCACGTTTTTTTCGCGTTATTTTTTAGCAGGTTTCACCAATCTATGAAATACTTACGTTTGAAAGAGGGTTGACACCCCTCCTAAACTCGTAAATATTTTAGAAAATAAACAGCTGATATGAATAAAAAATGTATGTTTTATACACTCATTTTTTAATCGCCTTTCTTCATTACTTTCTTTGCATCACCCTAGAGATGGCTAGTGTCGTAGCCTCATGTTAGCCTAATATTACAATTGTGTTACAAGAGCGTTACATTTCATTTACATAAAAATAAAACAACCTGTGTAAAGCTACACAGGTTGTTCACGTGCAGAAATTCACTGGTTGCTTTATTCTTCAATTAATCCCAATAACAGGTAAAGCACTAACATTCTCTCCAATAATAACAAGTTTTGCTGGCATTTTCAGATATTCTGGGAGCCATTGCACCATTCCATAAGCATATTGGAACAACATTGGGTTTTTGATGCCCTTAATTGGTACATAGCCTTTCATACGATAAATCGTTTCAGGTAATGCACGCACCCAATCTTCAAACTGCTCCTGTGTAAATTCCTGATCTGTAAAATCTACTAAGCGAGAGCCCAGCTGCATTGAGGCTATTGGCGCTTTAACTATATCTGCTTTATCGACCTGTGTTGTTGCCTTCAGCCCCTCTAATAAGCTGAGTGGTACGCGTCCATTTGTCGTTTGCAATATAAAGGCATGAGGGTTCAAGCCCTGCAGTTCATAGACGACCTGACCTTGCTCTGCCTCTGTTAATAAGTCTGTTTTATTTGCTAACAATAGATGTGCATGGCGAATTTGCTCCAGAAATAAAGAGCGCACTTGTGGTGTTAATGTATCACGGTGTAGCCAGAGCTTAGAATCTGCCACCGTGATAATGCCTTTCACATTGAGCTGATCTGCAAAAAGCGGTGAAAAAACGGCATCCAAAGCTTCTACAGGATGTGCTGCACCTGTTGTCTCGATAATGAGCACATCAAAATCACTATCTAATAGAAGAGATTGAATTTGTGCCTCTGTTTTTTCAGCACCCGAACAGCAAATACAGCCCTCTAGCATCTCCTTTAGCGGGATATCCTTTTCCACTGCCTGCGAGTCAAATGGCAGCTTCCCGAGCTCATTCATAATAACAGCAGGCTTTAATTTCTTTTCTTTTAGCTGGCGAATGACATCTGTCAGCATGGATGTTTTGCCACTCCCTAAAAAGCCACTAAATAGGTACACATCTTTCATATTAGTTCCTCCCATAAAAAAAGCTGTCGCAGATGCCGTGAAAGACAACTGTTGCGACAGCTACATTGTTAGTTTGTTGTTTCCTCTGTTTTTTCGGCTGTTCCTACAAGAAGCTCTTTCGCTTTTAGTAACTGAGGATCATCGGCTTTCATTTTTGCACGTAACGCATCCATTAAAGCATACGTTGTATTACCTGTTAGAATGCCTGTTTCTTCAAGGTTGTTCGCTGCTTGTAGTTTTTCTACTGCCTGTGCGGTATTGTCATCAAAGATCCCATCTACTTCACCAGGCTCATACCCTAGCACCTGAAGCATCTCCTCTGCTGCTTTCACAGAGTCAGATTGTAGGCCTGTCTTCATTTCTAAAGAGGCATTCAAGTATGGTAAAGAGGCATAGGATGGATACGCAACTTTGACATCAGGCTCAATTCCTTTTTCATTAATCCAGTTGCCATTCGGTGTTAACCATTTACCTGTCGTAAATTTCAAATTAGAGCCGTCTTTTAATGGTGTAACATTTTGGACAGTTCCTTTACCGAATGATGTTTCACCAACAACTTTAGCACCAACTGACTCTTTTAATGCTCCTGCCAAAATCTCAGAGGCTGAAGCACTGCCACTATCAACTAGTACCGTAATCGGTAGGTTATATTTTTTACCTGCAATGGCATTTGTAATTTGAGGCTCCGCATCTTTTTCTTGTACCTGCACAATCGCCTTTCCTTCTGGTACAAAGAAATTAGAGATATCGACTGCAGCCTTTAGGTAGCCACCAGGATTTTGACGTAAATCTAATACAATGCCCTTCATTCCTTTGCCTTCATACTCAGTAAGGATTTTTTCAAGCTCTTGGGCAGTTTGTTCACTAAATGATGTAACTTGAATATGGGCAATATTGCCATCCAGCATTTCACCATAAACGGTTTCGACTGGGATGTCATCACGAACAATCGTCATTTGAATAGGTTCCGTATTTTCGCCACGTTTTACCGTTAATTTTACGGGTGTTCCTTTTTCGCCACGAATCAGTGCAACTGCCTCTGTTGCACTTAAGCCCTGAATACTTTTCCCATCAACTGTTAAGATAATATCTTTTGGTAATAAGCCTGCCTTTTCAGCAGGAGAATTTTTGATAGGTGACACAACTGTAATATAACCATTACGTTCTTGGATTTCTGCACCAATTCCTTGGAAGCTTGAAGATAAGCCAGAATTAAATTGATCCGCTTCTTCCTTTACCATGAAATCGGAATAAGGATCGCCTAATGCATCAAACATACCATTGATCGCACCATCGACCACTTTTTCATCGTCAATATCTTGGTAATAGTTATTTTTCAGTAAATCAAATGCTTCATATAATTTTGTAAATTCCTCTCGTTCAATCGGAACTTTCACTTCTACTACTTTCTTATCACCAAAGGTTAACGCAAATATTGTTAAACCTGCCGTAATAAGAATTGTAAAGAACATTAGCATGATAAATTTAAACGGTTTCAGTTGTATAAATTGTCCTGCCGGCTTTATTTCAGCTGGAGTCGGCTCCTGCTGCTGTTCTGTACTTTCTTTTTTCTGTTCATCCATCTTGATTGTCACCACTCTCATTTACACTAACTTGTTGTCACACTACTACCATCTTAACAGGTTATCCAGAAGACGAAAAGAAAAAGACTGTCAAAATTTCATGACAGACCTTGTCCGATCATGCTTCATTCTAACTAGCATTCCAGCACCTATTCAGCCATCATACTACTAAGTTTAGGCATATTATGGTACTGCCTTTTAATTTTACTCATTTCCTAGTAGCAGTCAACAAAAAACTCAAAGAATCATAGAAATGCTATAAGAATATAACGTGCCAGTGTCCAAAAAAGTTGCATCCTATCAGGAATTATTCATGAGTTTTTGCAGTTTTTTATATACGGAATGCACGGTTAATCGATGAAAGGCAATCAATTGTCCTTTATAAACCACTGAAAAAATACCATATGGTGTCGGTGATTTCTCCATCAGCTCTTCTCTCGTTTGAAGATCCACCAGCACTGGCTGCAATCCTAATTTTTCGGCAGCTAATTGAATATTTTCCGTGGCGACGTCTACATATGGACATTGAAAGGAACGTAAAATCGTTAAATGAGGAAATCTCGTTAATCGTTCCTGCCAATTATCAGGAAAGTATGGCCGTTCAACGCTTTCATGAAATGGAAAGACCCATAATTCAAAATCATTGAGTGCTGTTGCCATATGCTGAAACTGGTGCTGTAAAAATAAATCCTTGCTTGGCGTCCAGGAAGTTTGGTCATTTGTAATGACCACCACTCCCTTTTTCCCACGTTCCTTGGCATCCTTTAAGCACCTCTTCAGTAATTGTGTACCATAGCCCTTACCCACTGCACTTACCCATAAACAATGAATCACCACATAGCCATCTGCATGTACAACTCTTGAAGAGTATTCCGCGTCTGTATATTCTATAAAACCTACTTGTTTTTGATTTTCAAGTACTTGTATGTAATGTAAGCCCTTTTCAAATTGTTGATTAAGCCATTTGTTTTTGTTCTGATAGCCCTCTGTTTTTTTCTTGCTTCGTAAACAAAAGCTGCCCTTCCCCTCTAACAGCTCACTATTCATTTCAATCAGCTCTATATGTTGTGTCAATGCTAGTCCCCCCATCCGTTGATTGTACTAATTTTACCATCTTTAGTGAATCATTCAACGATCATCGGAATCGCCTTTTCACTTGTTGTCGCATATGATGCAAGTAATGACAAATGTAAGGAGGAAAAACAATGGGGAGAAATAATAAACCGAGCCAAGGCAATGAATCCATAGAAATTTATGCGGCTAAGCTATCCTATATTGGCACAGCCATTTCAACATTAGGGGATGGTTTACAAACCATTGCAGCGGGACTCGCATTAGAAGCGCTCCAAAACGCGAACAATGATTCTTCTCAAACGAATAATGGCAATGGAAATGGGCATCAAACAGTTAAAATAGATAATATGCAGAAACAAATTGATTATTTAATTGCTGAGCTTAAACACATCAAAAAAATGTTTAAATAACCTTTACATAAAGAAAAGTGTTGAAGAACGTTTCAGCTTCAACACTACTGTTTTTTTTCCATTTTCTTATGTGTCCTTTGGATTTCCAATAATTCAGAAACCGTCACAAACTGATAGCCCTGTTTTTCAAGCTCAGGTATGATTTGTTCCATTGCCTGAACCGTTTGTGCTCGATTTCCCCCACCGTCATGAAATAGGACAATATTGCCTGCTTTCACACCTTTTAAAACGGTATTCACGATGCGATGAACACCTGGGCTTTTCCAGTCAAGCGTATCTAAATGCCAAGACCACATAACAACCTTATAGCCTTTTTTTGAAATTGCATCAATCATCGCATCGGTATATTGTCCTTCAACTGGTCTAAATAATGTTGGCTGATAGCCTGTAATCCCTGCAATCACTTCATCTGTTTGCTGTATCTCTTTCATTAAATTGGTAACATTTGTTCTTAAAGGGTGTGTATAGGTATGATTGGCCAATTCATGTCCTTCTTCGTACATTCTTGTAATCAGCTCAGGATTTTTTTCTGCATTTTGACCGACAATAAAAAAGGTTGCTTTTGCATTATATTTTTCCAATACATCAAGGATATTCGCTGTATATTTGCGATGTGGCCCATCATCAAATGTTAAGGCAATGATTTTTTCATCTGTCTGAATTTCCCAAAGAATTTGACCTGCTTCCTCATAATACTTTCTTCCTTTATTTTCAGAAGAACTCACTTTTACATAAAAAAGCGACACCGTGATTAGACTAAGTGGTAGTAAAAGCAATAAAAACTTTTTCACATTTTCACGTCCCCAAATAATTATTTTCGTACTTTATTATTTGAGGATTTCCTAAAAAAATGCTTATGTTTCGCATTCATTCATTAAAATTTGATGGTGGATATGATGTGCCAGATGTTGCATATACTCCTCTATCAACCATCCCAATGTCCTTTGTTGTTGATTCATCACACATGGCTGGGCTAATGTCTCTTCATCAAGGTGGTCCAGTACATACATGATTTTTTTGTTGATGCTTGTCCACAACATTAAAATATCTTCTATTGGTAATTCCTGATAGCCCTGTAACGCGACCCATTGTACTTGGTCGTATGTAGTCACTACATAGGGTGAAGCTTCATTCTGAATTTGAAGAAATCGTTCAAGATTGACAATAGCCGAATCACATAAATGACCGATTACTTCTTTTTTGGACCATTTTTTTGGAGCAGGTCGTTGTGTTATTTCCGCTTCTGTCATCACACGAAATACTTCTGGTACTTTTATAAGCCAATAATGTAATTGTTCAACTGTCTTTTGCACGAAGGTCACTCCCTTCTGAAACAATTGTTACGTAATAATCTAATAATGCAATCACTGCCTGCACCCGCTTATGTTCGATTTCAATTTTAAAGGAAATCCATATAATGGCGACATTAAAACTCAAGACGGCTAATGCAACGATTTGGACAAGCGACATGCCGATCATGAGCTTGCTATTCATGGTTGTAGCAAGCAATGTAAACATGGATAAAATAACACCACTCATGGTAATAAACATGGGCTTCATGCGTATTATCTCATTTGCCTGTACCTTTAACAGATGGACAATAAACCGCAGCTCTTGCCTTGTATATTGTTGCTGAAGGATAACAAAATAGGACTGATACACATCCTCATCAAGCTTTTTATGCAATATATTTTTATGCATCTTTTGCACAAATTGATCACAGAAATCGTGCGCCAACGCTTGCTCTGGCTGTAGCTGTTCTTCTTTATGTTCTATAAAAGCGACCCTCAAACCTCCTCACCCTCTCATATTAAAACTTTCACTCCATTTACTATATGAAGGAAAGAGAGCCGTGTAGTACGAATTGAAGCAAAGTCGTTTATTTTTGAGTGTCTTTTTGCCGCTTTCTACTTAATCCAAATATAGCTGTTGCGAAAACAAAAACTACCGTACAAAGCCACATTGTCACCCCATTCCAAGCGCCTTTAGCAATCGTAATATTCGCTAATAGCGCTATTTGCATGATACAAACGGCGATATAAAGCATAAATGTGTAATTCAACCGAGAGCCTCCATTTTCTAAGATCCAAAAGCGAAAACAAGATCCGTCTCGCAAACTATTTCTCCATCTACCATTGCAATCCCTCTGCCTTTCCCAACAGCGCCCTTCACACGCGTAATCTCCACTTCTAGATGTAGCTGATCACCAGGCTTTACTTGCTTTTTAAAGCGACAATGATCGATTCCTGCCAATAAACCTAATCTTCCCTCATTCCCAGCCTTTGTCAGCATAATCACTGCACTAACCTGTGCTAATGCTTCAACAATTAGCACACCTGGCATCACAGGATACTGTGGAAAATGACCTTTAAAAAACTCTTCATTAATCGTTACATTTTTCAACCCCATTGCGCGCTTGCCCTCTTCTAACTCCACAATACGGTCTACCAAAAGAAATGGATATCGGTGTGGCAAAATAGCTTGTAATTGTTGACTTGTTAACATATGAATTCCTCCAACGTATTTTTTATAATCTTATTCTAACACTAAATATTAGTACTAGGTAATAAAATTTAATAAGTATTATTCATTAGTTTTCTGAATTATTTTTCATTATTTTTTCAATATTTCTTTATCGACAGCCACACAATAGCTAGAATATAATATTCCATGCATTCACCCTAGAATGATTAGTTTATTAGAATAGGATGGTTTCGCATGTTATCTTTTATCGCAATAGTTCTTTTATTATTTTTAATTCCAGGTCCTGCAGTAATTATTACCATTACACAAACATTAAAAAGCGGAAAAAAGAATGGTATTTATACAGCTTTAGGTATCGGTCTTGGTGACTTGGTTCATACATTAGCGGCTGTTTTAGGTCTCTCTGCTATTTTAATGAAATCAGCCACTGCCTTTGAAGTGGTGAAATATATTGGTGTGGCATACCTTGTTTACTTAGGCATTCAGATGCTCCTCACAAAGCCAAAGAAAATTGAGCAACCGACTGTCGAACAAAGTCCTGCTAGTACTTCATTCCGTCAAGGCTTTTTAGCAGAAATCCTCAATCCAAAGACGGCACTGTTTTTCCTAGCCTTCCTACCGCAATTTGTTCAGCATAACGAGCAATCTGTCACAACCCAATTGCTAACACTCGGTATAACATTTGTCGTGATGAGTGCTTTATATACAATCCTACTCGCAGTAATTACAAGCTTCATTGGCGAAAAAATCTTTACAAAAACAAGCGGTAGCTCACGCTGGCTCGAAAAGACAGTTGGCTTCGTTTATATCGGTCTCGGTGTCCGTTTAGCATTACAGACACAAAGTAGATAAATTGGAGAACACAAAAAGTGTTCTTCTTTTTTTGCAGGAAAATGGAGTTTTAATAGCCAATAATATTAAAAAGGAGGGTTACATTTGAATCAACGTCAAGAAAATTTATTTCAGCAGCTAGCCAATTATCGTGGCGAGCTGCTTCACTTACTCGAGCATGTATCAGAAGAAAAAGCGAACATCATCCCAGCTGGATTTCATAATAATATTCGCTGGAATATGGGTCATGTTTATCTCGATCAATATTTATGGATAGAGGCATTAACAAAAGAAAAGGATGCAGATTTAGAAGCTCTCAAGAAATGGTTTGGCTTTGGTACATCGCCAAAGCATTTTGACGACGAAACGCCATCCTTTGAGGAATTAAAGAAGTATTTAGCTCAGCAGCCTGAACAATTAAAGGAACAGTACGGTCATCGATTGTCAGAGGAATTCCCTCCTATTGATATGGGTATGCAAACCATTGAACAAGTACTGTTACGCACCATCTTTCATGAAGGTATGCATTTACAAGCGATTTTAACCATTTATCGATGCCTAAACGAAGCAACAGACCTAGTTTGATACTGGGTCTGTTGTTCTTGTTTTAATAGAACAAAAATCTTTACATAACTCATGCTTTTCACCCGTCCTTTTCATCACGTTCGTTAACGATATGCATTTGTTTTTTGGTATCCTTTCCGTTCAAAAAATGGTCCCGCTGTAAGACTAGCATCCGTGTAAATATGTGTTAGACCAAGCTTTTTTGCGTCTGCTTCTATTCCCTTGTCCCTGAAAATCCTTATATGACATGAAGGCTGATCCAAATTTGTCAATTCGATGAGGCTCCCTTGCGACATAGGTCTTATTATTTCTTAAAGACTGTTGCCAAAGCCGCTACTTTAAATGGTTGCATTGCTAACGGTGGACAAGCCTACAATTTGGCCTGTGAATACCTATGTACAGTCCGTAAAAATAATTACAAAATTTCTTCCAAGCCATCGTCGTGATCGTTTGTAAAATAGAGTTCTTCTCACCATCTATATGCCAATAATAGTTATTTATATAAAAATATAGCAAGCTTATAGATCCCTATAATCTATAAGCTTTTGTTTTATTGTTTCGGTGTATTGGCTGTCAGCGGATTTGCATTGGCGACTAATTGTACAGGCGTCGTTGTTTGTTGAAAGCTATCCTTTTGTCCTTGATTCGATTTTCCGTAGCCTTTCATCACAGCAAATAATGCTGCACCAACAATGCCCCATGTCAAAAACTTCATTTAAAAAACCTCCTTTCAGCATTAGTATTCGAGAACAAATACAGATTATACACTGTCAAAAAGTTGCTAATAGCGGTGGTGATTTTGTGTTATTTTATTTCAACTTCTTTACTTTGATATCTAGCAACACGATGGTTTTAATCTAAATGACACACTGCGAAATCAAGTCCAAAATATTGATGATGATACACAACCTTTTCCAGCCAAAAGAAAAAATAGTAAAGTTTTTATTATATACATAAGAATATTATGGTAAAATTTCCGATGGTGGTAAGTGTTAAAGTATAAGGAGGTTATATACCATGAAAAAATTTTTTACAGGGCTATTTTTAACATCTACATTATTTGTAGCAACACCTGCTGATGCCGCAACGACACAAATCAAAATCGACGATGTTGTGGTAAAATCTGATACAGCACCCGAGCAAAAAAACAATCGAACAATGGTGCCATTACGAGTGATCAGTGAAAATCTTGGTGCGCAAGTTCATTGGCAGGATTCACAAATCACCCTTTCAATGGATCAAACAACCATTAAATTGAATCTTAATAACCGAACAGTCATTAAAAATGGTCAAAAAGAGCAATTGGATGTACAACCATACATGAAAAACAATCGCACCTATGTACCAATTCGCTTTATTGCTGAAACATTCGGCAGCCAAGTGCATTATAATGATGGCACAGTGAATATTACGACTGAACCATTGCTAATTGAAGATGAAAAAATCAAGGTACTACGCTATGAATACCATATGACAATGGGTGGTGTCATTCAGGACATCAAAGGCAATGCCTATCACCAAGCACTTTTCAAAATTTTCCAAGAAAAGAAAGGCGACAAAGTAGAGGCTCCGAAAGATTATTATTGGCACCTCAATCTAGAAACTCCTGGGTCTTATTACAAGCTTGGTCAATTTGATTTTATGAGCCATGATCAAAACAGTGTTCGACAATATGATATCTATACATTAAATCAACCTTTCCCAGAGGAATTATTACAAGGCTATCCTGAGTATTTACTCCATGATTTCGATGGCGATAACTGGTATATTTTCTCTGAGCAAGCAGTGAAGTCAATACAGCAGCTGATTAATAGTGCATATAATAATGGCTTTAGCAAAATAATTAGTAATACAGTCGCTTAAAAAAATTTTTAATGGCAGCTATACACAACATATTCTGTAAAAAGATGTGCAAAATATTCATATCAACGATTGATTGATGGAGGTTTGCCTCATGCAGAAATTCCTATCATTAAGTATAGCGCTACTATTCCTTTTATCTGCTTGTTCGTCGGAAGAAGCTCCGCCCAGCGAGGAAGCAGAAGCCAAAGAACAGACCGTAAATGCGCAGCCAAAAGAAAATCTAAACGTTTTGAACGATGATAAAGGTTGGGTAATGGCTGAGTAATGAGAAAAGCGTGTTTTGATATTTTTTATCAAACACGCTTTTCTACACTATTTTTGTATAATCTGAATAAGGTTGCCACATGTATCATTAAAAACTGCTATTGTGACTTCTCCCGCTTTTGTCGGCTTAAGTGTAAATTCAACGCCTTTCTCCAGTAAACGGCTATACTCCTTTTCTAAATCAGTAACTCCAAACATTGTTGCTGGAATGCCTTCAGCGAAAATCCTCCTTTGATAGTCCTTTGCTGCAGGATGCTCATCTGGCTCAAGTAATAGCTCAGTGCCCTCTAAATCATCAGGCGACACAAGCGTTAGCCATCTATGTTTTCCTACTGGGACATCCTCCTTTTTTACAAACCCTAGCTTTTCCGTATAAAATGCCAGTGCCTTTTCCTGATCTTGTACAAAGATACTGTTGACAATAATATTCAATTGCTTTTCCTCCTTTTAAGTCGTTTAAGAAGCATCCTTCACACGTAAACTTTACTCTACCCATCCTTTCAGTAAATCTTTAAGTGGTTCCTTATTGAAAAGAATGACTCGATATTTTCCCTTCCGCTGTGATAGGACGAGTCCAGCACTCTCCAAGACAGACAGATGCTTAGCAATCCCCTGCCTCGAAATGGAAAGTTCATGTTTCATTAGAAGACGCACCGTCAATTCATACAACGTCATCTCATCACACTCAGCCAGTTCATCTAATATAAGTCTCCGAGTCGAGTCCCCTAGTGCTTTAAAAACAGCGTCTTTATCCCAATTCATAGCTTGATTATAGGCAACTCTATGGTTGCATGTCAACTATAAGCAACTTGTGGGTTGTATGATTTTTGTACGTGTGGTCTCCTTATTTGAACAGGGTGAATCTTTAGGAGCGGGGCTTTACTCATTTAGAGTGGTAACTAACTTTTTAGGATGACTTTCTACTCGTTTAAAGCGGCTGCTTACCTATCATGAGTAAAAAAACAGCAAGCCTGAGTTAGCTTACTCAGACTTGCTGTTTTTCTTCGATCGGTAACACTGTAGAATATTTAATTTCTCGTAAGGATAAATTCGTTTGAATTCTAGAAACGCCAAGCTTATTTAATTTTCGAATAAATTGATTTAAGTCTTGGCGGTCTCGAATTACGACCTTTAACAAATAATCATAGGCACCTGTTAAGCAATGACATTCCAAAATTTCGGTCATTGTTTTCAAGCTGTTTTCTAACTCCTCTATTTCCTTCTCCTGATGAATATTTGTGCTCATAAATATATAGCACAATAAATCAAACCCTAGTTTCTCCTGATTTAAAATTGCGACTTGTTGATCAATATAGCCTTCATTTTCTAGACGTTTCACCCTTGTATGGGTTGCTGGTGGGGACAGATTCACCCGTCTAGCTAATTCCGCATTGCTAATGTGAACCTCTCGCTGCAAAATCGCTAAGATTTGCAGATCGACATTATCTAATCCTTTATTTTTTATATCCTCCATTGTTTTCTCCTCTTTTGATTATTTATAGACAAGGAAGTTTTTAGCGCGATTTCAAAATATTATTTTGATATTCATTAAATAACTTTCGATTATTTTGATTTTATTCAATTATACAAAATATTATACTGATAAATCACTAATAGTGCTATGATTCTTATTATACATAAAAGCAAAAGGAGTGTACCTATACTGTGGTTAAATTTTATATGGGCTTAATGCTTGTCACGAGCTTACTATGGGGAGGCAATTTTGTTGTGGCTAAGACGCTAGTGGCTCATGCCTCTCCAATGACCTTAACGTTGGTCAGATGGCTGATCGCAGTGATGGTCCTGCTACCGTTAGTTTGGTGGAAAGAAAAGAGATTGGTTCCTGCTAAAGCCGCTCTTGTGCCATTATGCCTGATGGGCATTACAGGTGTTGCCTTGTTTAATATATTTCAATTTTTAGCGTTGGAACGAACAACATCCACGAATGCTGGCCTTATTTCTACAATGAATACCATGTCCATCGCCCTTTTTTCTTTCGCCTTTCTGAAAGAAAAAATAAATGGCTTGCAACTTCTGGCGATGGTACTCTCTTTAATTGGTGTTTTTCTTGTCCTTTCGAAAGGAGATTGGCAGCTGTTATGGCACTTCCAATTGAATACAGGAGATTTATGGATGGTGGCAGCCGTTTGCGTATGGGGACTTTATTCTGTATGTAGTAAGTGGGCTATGCAAACAACCTCTCCGTTAATGGCGACATTGTATGCAGGTTTGTTTGGGGTGCTCATCCTAGTCCCATTCACGATTACGGATTTTACCTTCTCCGAAATCGACTCCTCTTTCATCCTTTCGCTACTTTATACAGGGGTCATCTCTACAGTAGTTTGTATGGTATTTTGGAATATTGGCGTTCAACAATTAGGTGCCACAACCTCTGGTATTTTTCTAAACTTTAATCCTATTTTTACAGCATTGCTCGCCTTTTTATTTATCGGTGAACAGCTAAGCTGGCTGCAAGGCATTGGGGGAATCATCGTGATTTTGGGATGCTACTTATTCACACATTTTAAAACGAAGACGCCTCAGGCTGTGCTCTAAATTTCTATTTTTCAAACTTGCAAATAATAAAAGATGCATTCCCCCTCTTAAAACTCATCGAGAGGCAATGCATCTAATGAAGTAGATGTTTTTTTGTTACTACCACAAATGAAACACCGTTCCTTCGTGAAGATTGCTTGTCATACGTAAACCTTGCCCATAATGGTGTTGCAATCTTATATGGATATTGATTACTGCTGGATGAAGCTTTAAAATTCCATGCTTTAATGGATTTTCAATTAATGGCTGGTTAGTCAGTGATGGGATGAGGACAGTTGTCTCCGACTCTAGTTGCCATACAACCTGAATACGCTTGCCAAAACGCTCCTACTGTATATAGAGGTAGACTTGAACCAACCTAAGTTCATTTTCTAGTGGAACAAGTGCTTCCACATTTTGAAAATTACAGGACTCTCTTAAAAAATCTCAATGCCTCTACTAATTTACTTGTCCGCTCACTATTTAATTCACTAAACCCGACAGGAAGTGGGTCTTTTTAATGACGGTCCTTTTTTAGTGGATGGCTGAAAAAGCAAACCAGTACTCATGTCTATCCACACATCTACAAAATCATCTGAACAATCCATAAACTGGGTGAGATTAACCCTAGACTACAGGTATAATGAAAGAAAAACCAAAATTGATTGGAGATGCCATGAAAATTCGATTAGAAACATTAACACAGGGTGATTTTGAAAACTTATATGCATTTGAGGTTAAAAATAGGGCCTATTTTGAAAAAACAGTCCCAAGTCGAGGGGATGACTATTACGAATTACCAAATTTCATAAGAAAAAATGACATGCTTTTAGAGGAACAAGCTCAACAGCTATCCTATTTCTATCTAATAAAAAATGAACTTGAAGAAATTATAGGAAGAATCAATGTAATCGATATTGATAAGGATCAACGATTAGGCCATATCGGTTATAGAGTAGGAAAAGAATTTAGTGGGAAAGGGGTTGCCCATACAGCCTTAGAATTAGTATTAGACCTTATGCGCCAGCAAGGCATGCTCATCATTGAGGCACAAACAACAACGAACAATATAGCCTCTCAAAAAGTATTAGAAAAAAACGGTTTTAAACCATTGGATAGAAGCGGAGAATCATTTGAAATGAATGGTCAAAACCTCACTTTTACTTATTACCGGTGGATTAATTCCTAGGATGATCTGACAAACCGGATTGTCAGATTATCCAATAAAGAATGTGCCTAATCTAATGAGACCCCTTTAATCGCTGTTTTCAATTCCTCTAAACTCTTAATCATTTGCAGTAAAGAATGATATTCAGCTGCATTCAAGTGATCACCATGCACTGTTATGTATCTTTTTATGCTACTTTCCATTGTTTGAATTTCTAGCATAGCATTATACTGAACGTCAGGTTCTTGGGGTCTACTCTTCTCTCTATTTTGTTGGTTTCGATTTTGGGGCACTGCGGTTTGATAGCTCCTTTAACATATTGTATACCTCCATAGATATACATATTTTGCATGACAAATTACTAATAACAAAGGGTAATTATAGTATAATAGTTACCTTTTTATTCCCTTTATAATTGTAAAAATACAATTATCGAAGCCTATTTTATAATATAGCACTCTACAAATTCTATACAACGCAAAAAAATCAAAATGAGCACCTAGCCATCTTGATTTTTTGCAGGTGGAAGCCAATAACTTTCACACCTTTTGTGGTGGAATAATGCCTGTTACAAGTAAAATAAAGAATACCAATCCAATAAGGAAAAATATCAGTGACGCTATAAATACGGGTCCAAGTTTAACCTTGAACCGTTCTCGCTCATGAATAATCCCTGTTTGTGCACTCACTTGGGATGTATAAAGCCTTGACATCGCTCCACCGCTACTCGAAAAGTAAAACGTTCCTAAGGTAAAGGCAATGCCCGTGAAAAACATCACTTCGATAAATCTCACAGAGAATATTGTAGCAACCCAGTACGTCAACGATATTTCTACAATCCATGCAATGATGATAATAATCATGTGTTTCCGTGGCATTAAAGGAGCCCCTTCCTTTTTCTTTAGCTACTTCTACGCATCTTTTTAGAAAAAGTTTCATTTTTCTAAATATATTGTCTATAAGACTTATTCTGTTCTTAGAGATCATCAATCAATTGTATTAATTGTTGTTGAGTGAGTTCGCCTTTCACGCTGTGCTGTAATTTTCCTTCTTTATCAAAGATAAAGGTACTAGGATAATTCACCACTTCAAACGTTTTCTGTAGTACTCCCTCTTCGTCTAGGAAGATAGGAAATGATAAATCATAGGTATCCTTAAATGCTGCCGCCTTCTTATAGCTATCATAGGCTGTGGCATTGATGGCTAGCAGCTCGACATCCTTTGATTTTTGTTGATAGAATGCCTCTAGTTCAGGTGCTTCCTGTTGACAAGGTCCACACCAGGACGCCCAAAAATTCACTACTACTATTTTGCCCTTATATGCTTCAAACGTTGTGGAGGATTGATCTAGCTTTGTTAAAGCAGTTTCATAATTAATTTGTTTGGTGCCATCCTCCAAAACAGTCATTGATGGTGTAAGAGATGCTTGGAAAAAAACATTTTTTAATGCCACACCAATAAAGATTGCTATGATAAGTGCAGAGATAATGAAACTTGTTTTTTTACGATTCATACTAACTCTCCTTTTAAAATATACAAATATTTGTATATTTTACCATACTATCAACTAACAGAATATGAACTTTTTATAAAAAATAGCCCCTACTCTAAAAGTAAGGGCTACTCTTTCTTACGTGAAAGATGTTTTATTTTTATAGGCAATCACACTTACGAGAAGTAGCATACTAGCTGAAAGGAAAAAAACAACTCGTATCCCATACCATTCTGACAACATGCCCATCATTAAAGATGAAAGGCCGAATACCCCTGTCACAATGACATTCAACGATGTATACACCGTTGGTAATTTCTCCTTTGAGACACTTGTTTGAATGATGGTTTGCTGTGGAATGTTTTTTAATTGCCCACATAAGCCAATCAGCAAAGAACAGAGTAAAGCCATCAATGGTGTGATACTAACCGCAAAGAATAATGTAAAAATAGCGGACAACAGCGCACCTCCACTTATGAACATAGCTTTCTTACGCTCAATAAATTTGGTCCATTTTAAACAAATCATACTCCCTATAATCATGCCAATAAAAAAAATGCCGTTGAGATAACCCCACCATTGAGAAGAAGCCTGCAATGCTTCTTCTACAAAAACAAGTAAAATCGCTGCGACCCACACTGCACCTGCCATTGATTCCAGTAAATCCATTCGTGCAGCTACCTTTAGTACAGGTGTTTGATGGATGGATTGCCACCCTTGCATAAATAACACCAATTTCTTTTTTTCTAGACGTTCCATACGTGCCACATCTGGTAAAAGCTTTAAAAGCAATGTTGCCATGAAAAAAAGGACGACAACGCCCCATATAAGCTGTGATGGTGTAAAGAGAAGCAGCAAGGAACTGCCAACAAACCAAGAACCCACCTGAATGGATTGGATAACCGTTTCTGCAATACTATTTGCTCGCAATAAATCCTTTTCTTCCACATAATGAGGCAGCAAGGATTGACGAATAGGATTGGCACAACCATCCAAAAACGCAACCATCGCAATCAATAAAAACACAAAGCCAATCATCGGCTGGTCGCCTACCCATTGTACATACAAGGCAAGGCCCAAAATGACAGCGGTTTTAAAGCCTTGAGAAATAGTTAGCAATTGATTCAACGACACTTTTGTCGTAATAAGAGGTGTTAGCAAACTGGAAATCAACATACAAGTAGTAATAATAAACGGTACGAAGGAAGTAGCAATCGCCGAGTTGGTGAAACGATAAATTATACTAATCACGCTTACTATATAGTCACCAATATCCGCTAAAGATTGACCTGTCAATAAAAGTGAAAAAGATCGGTTTTTAAACACGTTTTATCCCCCAAAATTAAGATTTTATTTTTTCTTGGGAGATTTTTAAATTGGACGAACCTGCATGTCTGAACTCCTTTTTACGCCTAGTTGAAAAAACGATGGGGGATTTCATTTTTTTCAAATTTCTATGCGTGATTTTGATTAAATTTCATGAAAATTCTAAAGTATTTATCTTATTTTAGCATTACTTCCACTTTGTTGCCAGCACGCAAAAAGACCAGGTGTTCTCAAAAAATTTGAGCCCTGGTCTTTTTGTGAAAAGTGAAACCTACTAGTTTGCTTTAGTGTTTTGTATTCTACTAGTACAGTAGTCGTGCCAGCTTGGCAAAGGTTACACATTTTTGAAGAAAAATTCACGAAACTTATTTTTCTTGTTTTAAGTTGTTCGCCTTTAATGCCTGCTTGTAAGGAGCAACTTGCGACAAACACTTTGGCTTCACCTATTAAAGTTTTTATGAATTTAAGCTACTGCTCACATTTTCCTTACAATATAATGCTACGGACAATGAATCAAGCTATCCTATTATTTCACAAACAGTTTTGATATTTCTTCAGGCGGATATGGTTTGGTTAAGTATTTTTTAATTTGAAATTGGTCCACCATTTCTTTTACCTCATCTAATGCTGAGGATATAATAATCGGTATCTCTTTTGTATGCTCTCTTTCTCTTAGTGCACGGACTAAATCCCAGCCGCTCATTTCTTCGCCCAGCATTATGTCAATCACAATACCAAGTAAAGGCGTATTGAGTGTATCTTCAAAAGCTTTTTTTGGGTCATGATGATGAATCACGGTAAAGCCATTGCTTTTTAGCTCTTCAGACAACAGTAGAGCTAAGCTTAAGTCATCCTCAACAAGCATAATGTTTAAGCCATTGCTATCCCCCATTACATCCTCTTCATCGAAGGTGATAGTGTTATTTGCAAGTGGTAAAGTAAAGTACACAGTAGTACCTTGTCCCTCTTCTGACTCTATCCATATTTCTCCCTCATGCTTTAAGATGATTTCTCTACAAATGGAAAGACCCAGTCCAGTTCCTCCTATTTTACGTCTTAAACTATTATCGATTCGTTTGAATTTTTGGAACAACTGAGCAATATCCTGTTTAGATATGCCAATGCCCTCATCTTTTATACTCACTTGGATGCTATTATTTTTGTTTTCTAACAAAATCTCCACATCCCCACCTTGTGGAGAAAATTTAATCGCATTTCCTATTAAATTAATAAATAATTGGACGAGTCTATCTTGATCTGCATTAACATAGACCTCTCTTGCCTTATCAATTAGATGGACATTATGCTTTTGCTCATGTCGGAAGCGATTGACAATTTCAAAGGCTATTTCATTTAATTGTAGTGTCTCCATGTTATATTGCTGCTTGCCTGACTCCATTCGCTGTAAATCTAAGAAGTCATTTATAAGATTGGTTAGTCGTACCGCCTCTCTATGAATTGTATCGATATATTTATTTTGTCGTTCGGGTTTTATATTTTTCGTTAACAGAAGCTCTGTAAAGCCAAGTACGCTCGATAAAGGCGTTCGCAGTTCATGACTTACCGTACTCACTAATTCGGATTTCATTTGATCTACTTCATATTCTCTTGTAATATCACGATGCACAAAAATTGTGCCTACTTTTTCCTGTCCATCAAAAAGACAAGTTGCATACACCTCGACAAAGATTTCATGTTCAGCCGTCATACAATAGCGGCATTTTCGTGTCTCCTCAAAGCTCTCCATAATAGATGCCTCTAAAAATTCAATTAATTCATCAGGTTGGGCACTACATTTTTGAAAATGCTGTAGCCAATCCTTTTTAGGGATACTTGTTTCTGTTGTCAAGTTAAGGAGGTTGACAATACCACACAGCGCTCTATTGATAAGAACGGTATTGCCTGTAGCAGAAACTAATTGGATTCCTTCGTTGACATTATCAATAATCGTTTGATTTAACGTCCTCGATTTTTCTACCTCTTCATACATAAGAATACGTTCAAATGCGATGGACACACGATTTAATAGTCCGTTTAAACTATCTATATCCCGATCATTATGGGGATGCCCCTCTCGTGTCGCCATTAAAATAGCGACTAGCTCTCGTTTAGAATTAAACACGGAAGAATACAAGTCATAGGCATAATAAGACTCTTGTGCAATTCCTTTTTCATTTGCTGTCAATTGACGTGTAATAACAAAGGATTTTTCCTGCTTTAATCGTGCTTGTTTATCCATGTCAAAATTTTCAACTAGGGCTGCAGCAGATTGGTGTGATAAACCTTTTGTCGCATAAACATTGCCCTCCATCCAATACAGCACACTCGTATCATATTGATAAATGTCGTTTAAATAATTATGGAGATTATCGATTAGTTTCTGTTTATTTAACGTAAAGGTTAGTACATGATTTAATTGATTATACTTTTCTAAATAATTTAATGAATTTTGTAATTGTAGTTGATTTTCTTGAAGCTCGTCCTGCTGCGCTAAAAGCTCCTCATTTTGAGTGGTCAGTACCTCTTCCTTATCCTGAATGGAGAGTATCATTTTAAGAAATGAGTTCGCTAGAATGCCTAACTCATCCTCCTTTTGTACAAGATTACCTAAATCAATGGATTTCCCTGACGCCAAAGCGTTTGTCGCAAGTGTTAATTGTTCAATTGGTCGAATCATATTATTCAGCACTCTTCGTAAAATGACCCCAACAAATAGTAAAATGAGACCGCTAATCATGAGCGAAATAAAAGTAAATAATTGCCCCTGCTCCACTGTCTTGCTAAAAATTTGGTTTAAGGAGTGGTCTGTTTTTTTCTTATAGGATTTTGTATAGGCAATAAATTTATTGACAAGGTCATTTGCGCCACTATTCGAAAGCTCTCGCAAAGCCTCATAATCCCCCATCTTCGCAAAGCTTAACCCTTTTGGGAGAGTAACTGTTTTATAATTATAATGAAAATCAACTAGCTCATTATAGAGCCCTCGTTCTTCTTCTGTTAAATCCAGTTGCGAAAACTGCTGTAATAGAACTTCGAAATTCTCCAAATTTTCATACAATAACTTTAATTCCTGCTCATTTTGAAAGGCATAGTAGCCCCTTGCTCGAAAAAATATGCCATTAAAATTTTCTTCCAATTCATCCACAAGCATTGATTTTTCATACATTTGCTCTCTCTTCTGCTGTAAGGCATTTTGACTTGCATTGACTACGACAAGAAAAGCAGCAATGATGATTAAAAAGCTAACAACTAGAAAAAGCAGCATTTTAAAGAATTGGTTGCGTATACTTTTATTCAGCAAGGGTGTTGACTTAATCATTTAAGATGTCCTCCACCAGGTTCATTAGCTTAATGGGACTAAACGGTTTGGACATAAAGTAATCTGCCCCTAAATCAAATACCTTTTGACGATCACTTTCCTGTGATTTTGCTGTCAGCATGAGAATAGGCATCGACATTTTAATCTCTTGTGGGAGAAGCTCGATCACCTCAATTCCTGTTAAATTCGGCATCATATAGTCGAGTATCATTAAATCATAGGAGCTTTCCATCATTTTTTTTAGGGCTTCTTCGCCATCCTCTGCCTCATCAATATCAAATTCTAAATCTTCTAATGTTTCACGTATTAACATGCGTAATATTTCTTCATCATCTACTACTAAAATTCTAGCCATCCTGTCTTTTTCTCCCTTTCCCATTAAAGAAACATTTGATGAATTAAACGAACAATACGTTCCGATACTTCAGCCACATTAAACGGCTTCACAATATAATCATCCGCCCCATTAATGAAAGCCTTCATGACGTATTCTTCCCCCACACGTGAAGTTAGCATGGAGACGATTACATTACTTGATGCATGTTGCTCTCTTATCTTACTCAGCACCTCGATGCCGTCCATTTGCGGCAATATCCAATCTAATAAGATAATGTATTTGCATGCAGGGTCATACCAATTGGATTCCAGAAAACTAATGCCATCAGGAAATGATAATGTTTCAATCCTATAATCGTCATTTTCCTCCAAATGCTTAAAATGATTGGTAATCAGATCACGAATAATATACACATCATCAATGACAACGATCTTAATTTTCACCTTTCTTTTCTCCACAGCAGCTACGTTATCAAAGATGATCGTTTGATTTCTCCCTAATTGCTTGGCCGTATAAAGTGCTTGATCTGCCTCTTCTAGCATCTTTTTAGGATGTAAATTGGTAGAAGTGGCTACCGCAATTCCACTCGAAAATGTAACATGGAAGCTAGTTCCATTTGCAGTAAATGTTTTTTTCTCCATGGAGGTACGAAGTTTTTCAATAAAAATAAATGCCTCTTTTTTAGTTGTACGAGGCATTAAAATTACAAATTCTTCTCCACCATAGCGACAAGCAATTTCTTCAGCTCCTTTTAGCTCCTTCACCAATGAAGCGAAACCCTTAAGCACCTCATCCCCCACTAGGTGACCATATGTATCATTTACTTTTTTAAAATAATCTAAATCGATCATCGCAATTGAAAAATGTTCTTTGTGTTGCTGATGGTGTTTAATGAAAAGCTTCATTTGCGATTCCATAAATTTACGATTATAAATTTGGGTTAATTCGTCAATGACGATAGCCTGTTCTAATTCTCTTTTATAGGCTAAGCGATTGGAAACATAAGCGATTAATAGCTCTTCATCAATGGGCTTTGCCATAAAATCCATAGCACCCATCTCCAATGTGCGAATACGATTTTCTTTACAATCATTACTACTAATCACTGTCACAAACATGAGCTCTTTTTTCGTCTTTTTAATATTGTCTAAAATAGAAAAGCCATTAGAATCTGGAAGCATGATATCTAGAAATACGATGGATGGTTGCAATTCATAAATTAACGCTAATCCTCGTTTACCATTATGAGCTGCAATGACAGAGTAGCCCTTTTTCTCTAAAACATTTTTTAAATAGGAAATAAATACAACATCATCATCTATTATCAGAATAAAATCTTGTTTTGCTGGATTTTTAATGATGGTTGTAGGATGTTCCATATGTTGTGTCATTGAATCATTTTCTTTATAAAAATGGACGCTTTCAATAAATGGAGCAAGAAACTTTTTCCATTCTGATTGGGTCCATTGCTTGTTACTGTCTTCATTCAAAAGCTCTAGCTTTTCACGAGCAATCGACGTTAATTCATGTAAACCGATTGATCCAGCGGTGCCTTTTAACGTATGTAAAAATGAATAGAGCTCGTCTTCTCTAACAAAGTCACTATTATCCCATTTTTGTAAATTTTCACATATACGTGTATAAACCATTCGGTGATATTTAGCTGTTTCCATCCTATTTCTCTCCAATCAATCATACTTCTATAAATTATAACTTACTATTTTGTAAAAACCACGGCAGATTTTGAACGTTTATTGTAATGAATCCCTTTCTTTTAAGCCCCTCTTAGCTGGTCTTAAAAGAAAGGGTTCTAACTTTGCTCTTTTCGATTGACTTATAGAAGCGTTTAATGCTAAATTTACTAAAGCAGTAATTTACTAAATTACTAAATTCGAAATGATAGGGAGTACAGATACATGAAAATTCCAACACATTTAAAACATAAACCTGTCATCGTGGCAGAAAATTATGCCAATATTGATGGGCGCACTGCTTATCAAACAGATGCACAAGGGCTTTCCCTTGGTCTGGCACAATGGAATGATCGAGGAAAGGTTGATATTTCTGCGAAGGTTTGGCGGCATACAGGTGGCAAGTGGTCTCGCCAATCAGAAGAACTTCCCCTACACCGCGTGCTTGATCTCGCTATTTTAGTATGTGAAACGGAACTTTATTTTAAGGAGGCTTATCGTCATGAGCATTTATATGATGAAGAAAACCCTGTAATTAATCGTGTAGGCTTACAGGGAGATGCCATGACAGTGGAAGTTTGCACAGAAAATGAACAGATTAAAGAGGATATTCAGCTTTTTCAGCAAGCACTTAATAATGATGGTGAGCTAATTGGTGAACGCCTACGCACACTTTCAAGAATCTTAAAAGAAATGGGTTATTAAAACTCAAGAGGAACTTAATGATGAACGAACAAATGTTACAGGATGATCAACAGCTACGCAAAGCTTTTTTAAATTTCTTAATTCCCGTGATGCTAGCGAATGTGCTGCAATCTGTTGGCCAAGTTTTTGCTATGTTTATCGTCGGACGCAATTTAGGGGTCGATGCCCTAGCAGCCATTTCGGCATTTTTTCCATTTTTCTTCTTTTTAATGGCCTTTGCAATTGGCATTGGTTCAGGAAGCTCTATTTTAGTCGGGCAAACATTTGGGGCTGGTAATCATGCCAAAATGAAAGAGGTTGTTGGTGTAACACTCGCCTTTACAACTATTTTATCCATTGCTGTCGCGATTTTTGGTGGCTTTTTCATCGAATGGATTTTACGTTTTATGCAGACACCTGCGAATATTTTAGACATGAGTATTAGTTATGCCAAAATACTTTTCTTCACGTTACCGATTATGTTCTGGTATTTGGTGTATACAACCTTTATGCGAGGAGTCGGTGATTCCAAAACACCATTTCTATTTTTAGTAATTAGTGTTGTGTTAAATATCGCCTTCCTCCCCCCTTTAGTATTCGGATGGTTGGGGTTGCCTGCGTTCGGCTTAAATGGGGCTGCCTATGCTTCCGTGTTATCAAACCTGGTGACAATGATGCTGTTGTTAGCCTATTTGCATAAAACAAAGCATTTACTACGTTTTGATAAAACAATCTTACAGCATTTTAAATTAAAGAAAGATATTTTAACGTCCTTATTAAAGCTAGCCATTCCATCCAGTATTAGCATGGTTGCCATTTCAGTAGCTGAAATTGCCGTTATTGGCTTTGTGAATGGCTATGGTTCGGATGCTACTGCCGCTTATGGCGTTGTCAATCAGGTAGCTAGCTATGCACAAGTCCCAGCAATGAGTATTGCCATTGCAACATCTGTCTTTGTAGCACAGGCGTTAGGGGCTAATTCTACAGAGATGATTAAAAAAATCCGACAAATGGGTGTGCGCATTAATTATCTTCTAGGTGGCGCGATCATACTCATTATGTATCTGTTTGCAGAGCCTATTTTGGCTTTCTTTATCGATTCACATGAGACTGTACTTATTGCCAAGAATTATTTATATATCGCCTTTTGGAGCTATTTAATTTTTGGACACACACAAACTGTTTCTGCTACAATGCGTGCCACTGGTGTCGTATTATGGCCAACTATCTTCTTAGTCATTACGATTTGGGTTGTGCAGGTACCATTAGCGTTCCTATTATCTCACCATACGTCACTAGAACTAAATGGCGTTTGGTTAGCCTATCCAATCACCTTCTGCGTCCACTTCATTATGCAATATGCATACTTCAAGCTCGGCTGGCAAAAACGAACATTAAAAGCTATGCTGAGCGAATAAAATCGAAGAGGGCATGCCATATGTGCGTGCCCTCTTTTTGTTATGGCAACAAAATAACCAGGCACTCAAAATTGAGCCCTGGTCATTTTGTGAAAAGTGAATGTTACTACTTGCTTTAGTTCTTTTGTATTCTACTAATAGAGTAGTCGTTTAACATTGAAAAAGGTTACAACAAATTTCAAATTTTTTTCTCGCTTTTTAGCAGTTACCAAAATAAGGCGAAATATAGAAAACGAACTGTATACTTTGAATACAAATCTCCTTCTAAACCGTATCTAGATGTTTAATTCTCCTTGCAATACTGTAACTGCTGCGCCTGCGATCAATACCTTGTTGTGATGAGGGGTCACATAGATTACACCTCCACGTTTAGAAAGCTGCTTGCTGACAAGCTGTTGTTTCGATAATTTCTCACACCAATAAGGGCCTAGTGCGCCATGACTTGATCCATTTACCTGATCCTCATCAATGCCTTGTGCTGGAGAAAAAAAGCGAGATACGATATCGATGTCTTCTTCCTTCGATTGACTAGTTAGACATATACCTCGAACAGGAAACTGCTTCATCGCAGAAAAGTCAGGTTCAAACTGTACAATTAGGTCTTCATTGCCTACTTCTACGATATAATCCAATTCGGTCCTCCCTACAAAGATGGGCTTACATCCTAACCAGTCCTCCAATGCTGAAGGACATTCCATTTCAGCAATTGGATACGTTTTGATGGCGATTTCCACTCGTTCATGTTGCCACTTGGCATGTAAAGGACCACTTGCTGTATGAAATGTAATTGTGTGCTCCTTTGGCACAATTCCTTGCTGCCAAAGGACAAAGGCACTAGCAAGGGTGCCGTGACCACAAATGGGTATTTGCCTATTTGGCGTAAACCATTTCAGTGTAAATTCAACCTGTTTTTTTTCAATAAAGGCTGTTGTCGGGACAGGTATCTCCTGTGCAATTTTTTGCATGGTCTCCTCAGAAACTTCTTCATCTAATAGACATATTGCTGCAGGATTCCCTTTATATAGCTCATTCGTAAATGTATTAATTAGCCAATATGAAATACTAGTCACCGTTCTCCCCTCCTTGCCTCATCATACCTGAAAATTGTTTCATTGGATATAATTTTCCAAATCTTATTTCCTCAGCTAGCACTTTATAAAAAAGCCATCTTTTGTCTAAGCTAACACTATAAAATACAACTGAAGAGCAATTCGAGTGGAGAAACCATGAAAACTTATTTCAAATTTTTATTGATCATCGGATTGACGACATTACTCGCAGGATGCTGGGATATTACGGAGCCGCAAAGAATGTACTATATAAATGCAGTAGGTGTAGACTACGAAAACGACGAGTATATTGTCTATTTACAAGTGATTAATTTCGCTGATGTCGCGAAATCTATACAACCTAGCGCAACGGTGGCGCCTGCAGAAGTAGGACGTGCCACTGGTAAAACAATAGAAGAGGCAATTTACAAATTATATCGCTCCTCGGATCAAGAAATTTTTTGGGGGCATATGCGATATATGATTTTTTCAGAGCAGGCTATGGAAAATGAACACATTATTCCTGTCATCGATACATTCATACGCTTTCGTGATACTAGGTATCAAATCTGGGTGTATTGTACAAAAAACCCAGTTGAAGACATACTGCTTGTCACACCTATCTTAAGAAATTCGTTATCCTCATCAAAATTAAGTAACCCAATCAACCCAACAGAACAAGAAACATTTATCGAACCAAAAGACTTAAGAGATGTTGTCATTGGCTTAAATGAGCCAAGTTATGAAGTAACAATTCCTTATGTGTCCATTAAAGACGATTGGGAAACAGATGAGGAGCAAGTTGAGGAAACCTATTTTTCAGGGGTTGGTGTCCTATCGAAAGATGGCTTTAAGGGGTTCGTGCAAGACACTGCGGCTCGCGGAAGTCAATGGATGCATAACTATACAAATCGTGGGGAGATTACCTTTCAATTAAACACAAGTGACCAGGAAGAACTAACGGTCAGTATTGAGAAAATACATGTCAATGTGGAACCACTTGTCAAACAAGAGGCTGTTACATTTGAAGTCAAATTGAGAATCAATGCGACCATTAATGGTTTTAAAGGAAAAGTAACCGAACAGGAGCTGAAAGAGCTTATTGTAAAAGAAGTGAAAAAGGAAATCCAGGAAACCTATAAAGAAGGTCTAAAATTAGATGTGGATATCTATCGATTGTCAGAATATCTCTACCGCGATAACGTCAAGGCTTGGAAAAAGCTTGAGAAAGATGGAAAAATTCCATTATCAGAGGATTCAATTAGTAAAATTGATGTGGATGTAGCCAAAATCAATCCAGGTCGAAAAACTTTTACAGAAACAATAAAAAAATGACCAGATGTCCTCATAGGAATCTGGTCTCCCGATTATTTTATAAGTGAGTATATATAAGTATCATGGGGTACATTATGTTGATGCATATATTTTTTTAATAATCCTTCTTGTTCGAAGCCTATTTTTTGCAATAGTAGATTGGAAGCTTCATTTTCTTTAAATACAATGGCTCCAATACGAACTAAATCCATTTCTTCAAAACCATAGAAAATAGCTCGTTTAACAGCTTCCTGAGCATAGCCATTTCCCCAATATTCAGGAAAAAGGGCATAGCTGATTTCCGCTCTTCGATGCTCTATTGACCACTCTTGAAAGCCGATTGTACCAATAATTCCTTCTTGTTCCTTTAATGCAATGCCCCATTTAATACCACGTTTTTCGGCAAAATTGTTGGCAAAATTGTGAATGATTTGCTGCACTTGAACTAAGCTGGTTAAAGGTTGTTGTCCATAATGGCGCAAAACTTCAGGATTCGAAAAGCACGCAAGAAGAGCTTGTCCATCAGAACTCGTCAATTCCCTTAACACTAATCGTTCAGTATGTAAAATTGGAAACATCATATACCTCTTTTATTGTAGATTTATTAATCAAATTTTACATTTGTCAACTAGCTATTGCAATCTCTATTTCCATTTGATGCCACTTTGTTAAAAGGACAAGGCTAGTTGCCCTGCCCTTTTTGTGCGTGTTAGTTTGCTTGTGCATCCCGACAGAGTAAGTCTACCAGAGCTATCTATACACTCTCTCTACAAATCCCCAATGATTGCACACTACACTACTGTATAAAACTTCCCTATATGTTCACAATAAGTTCAAAATAGTCAATGAGAGGTGAACTTGAATGGAACACTTTCCACTCATACATACAAATTTTTGGGATGCCGTCGTTGCAGTCCCTGTAGTTATGATGATTACCCAACTCATTAAGAAAATGTGTCATATAAAGCCTTTTTGGGTTCCAACCATTGCACTAGTTGTCGGCTTATTCATTTCTATTTTCATCAGCCACCGACATAATCTTCTTGCAGGACTATTCATGGGCTGGTTTTATGGCTATGCAGCAATTGGAAGTTATGCCTCCTTAAAAACTTCTTATCTTACCTATAAGCAAAAGAAGAGAAGAAAACAGAAGTATACTGCTCCTTAATGGTGACTATTACACCTACATGTACAAAAGCTTATACTAAATTTCAACAAAAATACTTTATAAATTTCATACTTGTTACATTACATTTTGACAAACAATGAATTGGAGAGGAGGAAAAAATATTTCTGAACGAGATCTTACACCTAAAGAAATCGATGCTATTTGATCTAGACAGAAAAAATTCAAGCGCCCTGCAAGCCAATTAGATATACTAAATATGACGGCAGCAATCACTCTTGAACTAGAAAAAGAAACAACTCAAATTCAGGAAACATTTTCATTTGAACAATTAGGGATGAATGAGCAATTACCTAGCGATGAAACAAAAAAACAAATTGATATGTATGTGATCGTCTCAACGTATCCTCTAGCATCGTTTTAGAAGAGGATAAATGACCGTTGTATCACCTTTTCCTTTAGAATATCTTTACTTGTTCTCGCAAAGTGGTAATGAACACGCGAATTTGTTCCATCGTCACAATAATACATAATGCAGGCCCACATTCTCTTGCACCATAATGATTCTTTTCATAAGCATCTAGTACAAACATTAATTTATAACGTTGCTCTGCTTCCTCCCTCTCCTCTTCAGGAATTTGAAAGAGACCGTATCCAGGAAAAAAATATTCGCCATAATGAGGGATATGATAGATGCATAGGCCAGGATCATGCGGCTCCAGCATACTTAAATAAGCAAGCTCCAATTGTGTTATGTCTTCTAATAATTGAAGGAAATCTCTTTTTAAACAGGAAATCTCAGTATTTATCGCTGGGAAAGCTGGCCCAAAGCGAAATTCAATACGAAACTTTACACTTTCCTCATTCACCATTAAAATATCTAACTCTACCTCACAACTCGGCTGACTCGAATCATCTTTTAAAATTGCCACTATACCGCCCCTTACACTTGCTTAATCGTCGTTCTCTCTACAATATACTACGAAACTATTATTTTACCAAATAAATGAAATTATTCACATTTATGTATGGTATAATAGATTTTATTCATTTTTGGGAGGTGAAGGTGTTGAAAAGATATTTGGTGACAAGCATTTTAGTAGGAGCCATCTTCCTGACAGGCTGTGAAAAGAATGACAAAGCAGCCTCAACACTATCTACATCAGTAGATGAACAAATAATCACAACGGAATCTGTCAGGGTACCTGTTCCATTAGTTTTAACGCTAGCGCAGAAAGAATACTACTATAAAGAATATTCGGCAATTGTCAATAAACTAAATGAAGAGTATGGGACAGGCTTTAAGCTAGATCCCATCACATCATTCTCAGCAAATTATTGGCTTGAATTGAAAGATTTTGAAGACATGTTAAAAGGTAGAATAGACACTTCTTATGTCGTGGTCGATAATAAGGAAGTTTTTTCTCCAGTTAAAGTACCGAAATTCGTTGAATTACATATGGGGGCACATCGAACAATGATTCGAGTGGATGGTTCATTTGACACCCAACTAAGCATGGACATTCCTGGTGGAAGACAGTTATTTTCGGTTATGCATTCCTTGTCTTCTAAAATTGAACAGGGTAAAGGCTACTGGACGCAAACGGGGTATGACCCTTCCATTAAAGATCAAGGCAGTGCTTACAATATTGCAATCGGTGGCTACTATTCATATAATGGAGTATCCTCACCTCATATTATTGAGATTGAGTATTATTGTAATATACATGGTGGCATTACTTAATAACTAGCAATAGGCTTGCCTGTAATCTTTTTCACAGACAAGCCTTATTCTTTTATAGGATAGCCTCTATTCCTTTCATCATATCAAGAGCGCCCTTAGATTTATTGGAACATACGACAACTTTGATGGAAGAAGCAGGATAATAGGCTGAATGGAAGCACACGCCAGGATCATACCCCATCACATGGTATTTCAGTATTGCTTGTTCACTATTCTTCTTAATCCATACACCATAGCCATAACAATCATTTTCATTCAGTTCGACATGAGGCATTAACAGTTGATTCGTTAACTCTTCATTTAAAAGTTCGAAATTCATAAGTGCACTCCAGAACTTTGCCATATCCTTCCCTGTTACGAATGCTCCCCCATCAGAACCCCCTTTTACAGGTAAAGAATAGATATTTGTTTTCCAAGTTCCATCTGGGTTGTCTATGTACCCTAATGCTGTATTAGCTGGCAAAGAATCTAACGAAAAATAGCCTGATTCCGTCATATTCACCCGATCGAAAAGATGTTGTTGAATGTAAGCGGAAAAATCCATACCAGTTGCATGCTCTACAATTAACCCTAATACAATATATCCTGCATTATTATAGTGAAATCGCTCACCAACTTTATACTTCATTGGACGATTCTGAAATAATGGTAAGAAATCTCGCAATGTTCGAAGCTGGTACATCGGATTTTCAACCCATAACGCTTCAAAATTCTCCATTTCTTCCTCATCAAAATAATCGGGTATTCCTGACGTATGTGTTAGCAGATGAGCGATGGTTACTTGCTCATCGAAGTGCTTAAATAGTTGAGGCAGACAATCGCATAATTTCGTATCAAATGCTAGCTTCCCTTTTTCAATAAGCTGACAAATAGCGACTGCAGTAAAAATTTTACAGCCAGAGGCAATGCCAAAACGAGTTTTGGCATGATTGTCGATTTGTTCTGAGCGATTCGCATAGCCAAAACTTTGGCTGACTAAGGCAACCTTCTCCTGATTTTCCACTAGCACCGTTCCTGAAAAATTAACCTTCTCTTGTATGTCGATAAGAATATTTTGTAATTTTGTTTGCATAGATATTCTCCTGATTTTCTTAAAATTACTAAATAATAGCTTTTTTATTTTAACAATAACGTTTTGAACATATTTTTACAAGTCTATTTCGTTTCACTCCTGAAGATCCGCATAATCATGTAACGGAAGGAAACAATAAGAAAAAAGAGGATGTGTCGCTGTGGAATTTTTTCATAGTCAAGAATCACTTAATGCTATTCAATGGATTCTCCGAGCCATTGTCGCTTTTTTCTTCCTACTTTTCGCAACAAAAATTATGGGACAGCGCTCTATTTCTCAGTTAAGAATGCTGGATTTTGCAATGGCTATCACACTTGGGAATATTATCGCACATCCCTTATCTGATGAAGGTTTAGGAATGAAGGGTTCCATGATTACCATGGCCGTTTTAGTTGCGCTCTACCTCATCGGTGTTTTTTTGAGCCTAAAATGGGTTGCCTTTCGTCATTTGATAGACTCCCCGCCGATTCCCCTGATTAAAAATGGGCAAATTATTAGCGCCAACTTACAAAAGGCTAGAATATCTGTTGATTTACTTTTATCAGAGTTAAGAAAAGAAAAAATTGAAGAAGTTCAAAATGTAGCACTCGCTTTATGGGAACCAGACGGATCGATCTCTAGTTTTTTGCATACACCCTACCAAACACCAACACGAGCAGATATAAGTGTACAGTCTAATCCTTTTTTTCTTCCCACGGTTCTTATTAAAGAGGGAGACATTGCCTAAGCTGAAGAGATGCGGAATATACGCAAAAAGCCCAAAGTTCTTCCCTTTTTCTTTCTCCGTTTGGAAATAGTCTACTGTTGCTGAAGGTAGCTGTTCTAGTTCTCTATAATCAGGTAACGACAGTAGTTTTATATCCTCTGCAGCAATTGCCCCTGCTGGCCCTTTATAGTGTTCCTTGGAATACAGGTACATCGCATTACGATTAGCCGCTAGTTTTTGGATTGGAATTTGATAAAACATTAGGCTTTCTCTCGTTGCAATACCAAGCTCTGTTAAAGCCTTATATAGATGACTAGGATGGATTGGTAGGAAATGAACAACATCATTCCACAAGCAATTTAAGTGAGGAATTTCTTTCATGAATAATTTCGATCTCTCTGGATGATCAAAATATTTTTTCGAATATCGTTCATATAAATGTGGAAATAATGCCCCTAACCTATTTAATGGCATAAGCTCAAGACCCACCATTTCCCTTGGAACCACATGATAAACATATCTCTGCATGACAAGCACCTCCACCTAACTAATTCTTCGAACATTTGGAAATTCCTGTTACAATCATTGTATAAATAGAAAGTAGGTGCACAATGGAATTATTAGTTATCATTCTTATTTTTGCCGGGATTTTTGCTTTATATGATTCGATTAGACGAGTTAACAATTCTATTTTGGAGCAAACGGAGGAACTAAAGAAATTACGAGAAGAGCTGAAAGGTAAGAATAAAAATTAGAGGGGCTAATACTTTTGCTTTGGATAATCAATTGAATTAGCAATATCAATCAGGACTTCAGCCGTTACTTGATCTGCCACATCTCGATCAATACTAAAGACATATTGCCAATTGTCTCTTTCAAATACAAGTAAATGAAAACCAATTCGTGGATTTTCAATATAGGCTGCCTCACTGCCATTTTTCAACTTAAATACATCTGTTTTATATTTTTCAAATGACATTTTATGCTGAACTGGTCGAACCTTGATTTTGAAATGATTTTGTGGCAATTGATCACTGATCATTACCACCTCCAGCTGATCATTCATTTCTCCTTCTAAATCACTAAACCTTCCAAAGTGATGCGTAAAGCTGATTGGCGGTACTCGTAGGGGTAGCTTCAGCTCTTTATTATAGTGGTGTTCGAACTCTTTTACGGCTATTTCTACTGTTTTATAGCCGATTTCAGGAAGAAATTCTTCAAGAGGTTGTGGCAAATCACTGTCCATTGCAAAAACCAAATTAAAAGTGGAAACATACGTAAATAAAGCTAGTCCAATAAGAATACGCTTAGTCACATTTTACCGCTCCTCTAACCTATTTAGGTATAGGTTAACCTACAGAATCAGAATTATGCTGACATAACACTAACAAGGCGTAGTCTTATCGTTAAAAATGGACGTAAAGTAGCGAAGTGTCGGTACTACGTTATTCGCGTGAAGCATCTTTTCAAGCTCTAGCTTTGTGACCCATTGAACTGCTGTCACTTCCTCCTCCTGAAGTTTGGTATCACTAATTTCAAAGCTTTGCTCAAATAACCAAACGTCATAAAAATCATTGAAACAATCACGTCGTTCACTCTTTACTAATTGTCCATTAGTCTTCAATAATGATATCCCTATTTCCTCTTCCACCTCACGAATAGCCCCGTCCAAACTGCTTTCACCCGTTACTATAGAGCCTCCTGGACATTCCCATAAATGAGGGTAATGTTTATTGGGATGTCTTTTTGTTAAAAGGAATTCTCCCTTGTTATTGCGAATCCATATGTGCACAACGATATGGTAATCTTCAGCTGCTAATGCTGTCCCACGTACATGACGCTTATTTGTTTTTTGGCGATTTTTATCATAGAGATCCCAGACTTCCATAGAGCACCTCATTTCTGAATTTGAACAAGCACATACTGCTTCGTCCACATTTCTGTTGTCACAATAGAACGTTCCCCATTTTTTTCGAAAAATAACCCGCTCCCCTCTTTTTCAAGAAATGCCCATCCTTCATTAGCCATCATTTGCTGAATGTCCTCGTCCACCTTCTGTATGCCCCTAGCTGAAATGGCTGCGAGGTACCAAGTTGCCTTCTTATCATTGGAGAGCGCCACTAAATCAAAGGGGGATGCATTTAATTTTTGTATAGCTTCCTTTGGTGTAAGGGAATCGATTGGCAAAGGAGGATATAATAATTTATTGCTATCAATAAAGACCCCACTTACTACGAAAAGAGCTACTATTAGTAAACCTATTTTTTTCAAGGTTCACCCTCCTCCTTGTCTTGTTAAGAATCGGCTGCTGAAATCTATCTGTAAAAGAGAGCTTCTATTTTGAAGCGGTCATACTTTATTTTTTTCATTGCTATTCAAGCTTTTAATAATGAAGAAAAGTTATAGAAAGCATTTAAAACATCTTCTCCTAAAGGATCAGCAAATGCATGATTTTCCAATGGGAAGATGCCTTCATTCTCTAACTGCTCCAAATATTTCTTGAAGCCTTGATCTATAGCCTCCATATACCCCTTAAGAGAAAATTGATCATTAAATATTCTTTCGATAGGATAATGACTTTTATGTTCAATTAATATGTATTCACCATCGCTGGAAAAAATATAGTAATCATAGTTTCCGTGACAATCTATTTTTACTTCATTTGTATTACCTTGATAAAAACTGGTGAGCGTAGAGAAAAATTGTGGGATGGCTATAAAGGCTAAACCAGATCTAAAACTAAATAGTTGTTCATCATTTGACACATCAAATTGAATATCACCACCCTCTAAATTAATTTTTATCGTACACATATACTTATTTTTCAAAAACATCCCCCTCTAGAAACCTATACATTTCATATTTTACCTTATTAAGTAAATAAACTATAGAACATGTTATCATTCTGTTTATAAAGATTTAATAGAAGGTGATAAATTTGATCATTAGAAAGGCAACTATAAAGATGCGAAAGGTATTGGAAAAGTACATGTTAATAGTTGGTGAACAACCTATAAGCATATTGTGCCAGCAAAATATTTAAGTAAATTATCCTACGAACAAAAACGCAATTATGGACACAAGAAATTGCCGACAAAACGAAGTATGTACTAGTAGCTGAAAATGAATTAGACGACATTATTGGCTTCACATCTGCAAGTAAAAGAGACTCAAACCCTTCCCCATTCCAAGTATGTAGAAACGCTCTATCTTTTAGAAAACTATCACAGAAAAGGGATAGGAAAACAATTGCTGAAGGAAATCTTTCATTGCTTTCATCAAAAGAACTACCAAACTATATTTGTCGAAGTCTTAGCTATAGAATAAAACACGTTATTTTTATGAACATTATGGGGCAAAGCTTAGAAATTACAATTGGTGGAAAAGGTTAAAAGAGTTAGTGTACGAATGAAAAGATAACGAAGAAGCTATTGAAAAGCTAATGTAATAAAATTGATTTTTATCGTCAAATCAGGAAATGTTTTCGAAGATCATATTCAATTTCAATGAATCTTATATCATTTTTAATCAAGCTAAACATCTTCATGTGTCTCCTATGCTTTTTAGTTTCAACATACTGCATTTTTTAGAAGAATCGTACTCAGAAGTTTAGAACTGTTCCAATAACAAGTAAAAATGGTAAAAGTACAACAAGCCTAGCTCTTTACGCATAAAGTAGCCATATATGACTGAAAGGATGTCCTGTGTGGGGAAAGAACATAAATATTTGAAAAAATTTAAGTTTACGTCAAATCCAAATTGTCATTGTCGCTGTTGTTGTCCTTGTTGTCGTTGTAAATGTAAGCCGCCATTTTTACCCATACCACCAAGTTGTCATTATCTCGTCTATGTGACAGATGCTGGGCAGCTCGCAACGCCTGATAATAGAGTTTCTGTGATCGATACCGCAACAAACACAATCGTCGCTACCATTCCAGTAGGATCTGCTCCGCTAGAAGTAGCGATTACACCTAATGGCGCTTTTGGCTATGTTCCAGCGTTCTTCTCGGATAATGTAACGGTTTTTAGCACTGCCACAAACTTGCCAATCGCTACCATTCCTGTAGGCATTGACCCCCTTGGTGTCGCCATTTCACCAAATGGAACACTTGCTTACGTGTCCAATCACGGATCGAACACTATATCGGTCATTAATACAGCCACCAATACCGTAACAGCACTATTCCAGTAGGGCTACAACCTCAAGGTATTGCCTTTACGCCAAATAGTGCGTTTGCTTATGTTGCCAACGAGAATTCCAATTCAGTATCTGTTATTAATACTGCAACCAATACGGTGATTGCTACAATCCCTGTGGGAATTCGTCCTAGATCCATTGTTTTGACTCCAAGCGGGCAATTTGCTTATGTGACAAATGAAAATAGCAATTCGGTATCGGTTATTAATACCACTACCAATACAGTAGTGGCTACCATTCCTGTTGGTACAGGACCTGTAGGAACAGCGATTACCCCTGATGGAACGCTTGTTTACATTGTGAATAAAGGCAATAATACCGTATCTGTCATCAATACAGCCACCAATACGGTGATTGCAACTATTCCTGTAGGTGCATCTCCAGACCAAGTAACCATCTTGCCAGATGGTACTTTTGCCTATGTAACAAATCAAATAGACAATACGGTGTCTGTCATCGACATAGCAACAAACATGGTAATTGCCACAATCCCAGGATTTAACGGGCCGACTGGTATCAAAACTGGAACAATCTGTCTATAATTACACCAAAAAAAGCAACCGACTACTTCCACCCCATCTTAGAAAATGGGCTGTTTTTTGTCGGTTGCCTGCATTCTTTATAAAGTTAATTATGGCTACAGTTAGCTTAGTCTTGAATTGCTGCGTCTAAAGCGACCACGATCATGTCATTGAATGTTGTTTGACGTTCTTCAGCTGTCGTTACTTCACCAGTGATGATATGGTCACTTACTGTTAGAACAGCAAGTGCTTTACGGCCGAATTTTGCCGCTAATGTGTAAAGAGCTGCTGATTCCATTTCTACCGCTAGTACGCCGTATTGAGCTAATTTTTCGTTTTGGTGCTCATCTGAGTAGAATAAATCTGCTGTGAAGATATTCCCTACTTGTAAGTTAAGACCTGCATCTTTACCTGCATTGTATGCTTTTAATAAAAGATCAAAGTCAGCGATTGGTGCGAAATCGATAGCACCGCCCCAGATAATTTGGTTCATACGTGTATCAGATGTTGCTCCTTGTGCTAAAATCACGTCACGTACTTTTACATCTTTTTGAATTGCACCACAAGTACCTACACGGATTAATTTTTGAACATCATATTCTTGCATTAATTCTGTTGCGTAGATTGAAATAGATGGCACACCCATACCAGTTCCTTGTACAGAAATACGTTTCCCTTTATACGTACCAGTGTATCCGAACATATTACGTACTTCGTTGTAGCAAATTACATCTTCTAAAAATGTTTCCGCAATGTATTTTGCACGTAATGGATCTCCTGGAAGTAAAATTGTGTCAGCGATTTCACCTTTTTTTGCATTAATATGAATACTCATACTGCAATCCCTCTTTTCTGTCAGTTATCACTATAAATAATACTGTGTTTCTGTCATTTACGCAATGCTAGACGTCTAGCAACTACAAAATTATTTATAGTTTTCGTACAATTATGCTTGTTCCTCATAAAGTGTCCACAAAGTATCAAAGGTCTGGATTGTTAGGTTTTCCGTTGCATAGGTTTCTATATAGTCGGACAACTCATTAAAGTCTGTGCTCTGCTTTGGAAAATTATGCTCATGAAACACTTCCTCTGCAAAGCGTACTTTAGGGTCAGACCAATCGCCACCTCGATAGGTTAGGACATATAAATAAAAACTTTTCTTCATCGAACAAATTCCCCTTTTTATGCATTGGCTTTTCGCTAGTGTATCAAAAAAAATAGCATTCGTCATAAATTCCACTACTACTATATTTTACCCACTTATGATTTTAGAACTATTTTCATGGTCGATCCTGACTTTTGTCATAGTTATTTTATCTGAAAAATTTTAATTTTTAGAAATAAAGATAGAAAAATCTAGCAAAATAAGATAAAATTGAAATCGATTATCTAAAAAATAGGAAGGTGATGGCGATGAAAAAGACTAAAAAAACCCATGGTACAGCGAAAAAACGCCCGTCTCTCTTTACTTTTAGCTTTTTTAAGAAGAGGAAAGCTTCTACACAAGGGGAAACTGGGAAAAATCCCCCTCCTATTAAAGAAAAACGACAACGTTTTTACCATTTAATTCGGGGTAAAGTGCTTATTATGTTTGCACTTCTTATTGTAATTAACGGTATTATGGGTATATTGTCCTATGTCAATATACAAAACTTGCAGCACCAAATGGAAGATTTCACAAAGAAAAATGTGCAGGAGCAACTAACGGTGAATCAACTTGCCTATGAGATTGCTAGACTGACCAATTTAGAGCAATCTTATTTAATTACGGGTAACGGCATTTATTCTACTTCTTATCATTTAAAAATAGATACCATTAATAAAAAGCTAGCCGCTTTGAAAGATCAATTTCAAGATCGCCAAGTGGAACTCGGTCATATGCAGGCAATCGAGCAATATTATAAAAATTACCTTGATTATTCAGATAAAGTCATGACAATGCGTGATGAGCTCGGTCTTGAGCAGGCTCGTAAACTGATGATGGGTGCTACTGGGGAAACAATGAAAACACATATCGATCAAAACATTGAGACCATTAATACTGTCATGGACGATTCCAATAAAACAAAATTAGACAAGCTTAACCAGCAGGTAAATATTTCTATCACTACATTCTTTCTCGTTTCAATCGTTGGCTTTTTAGCGATTGTAATTTTTGGCTTTATGCTATTTAAATCATTAAAACGTAATACACAGGCGATTAATGACTCTATCCTTGATATTGCGCAAGCAGGAGGCGATTTGACAAGACGTGTAAATGTGCGTAATCGTGATGAATTTTCGATTATTGCAGCCTCGACAAATACGTTAATTGAGTCGATTTCTAACTTAATTCGACGCGTAAGTGAGTTGGCGGATCATGTATCAAGCAGCAGTCAGGAGCTAATGTCCTTAGCAGATGAAAATGCGCGTACAATTCAGGATATTGCGGATGCGACAGCAGATATTGCGAGTGATAGTGACAATACGATTTCCAGTATGAATAGTGCGCAGCAAAAAATGAGCGACTTAGAGCATTCAATGCATCAATTAAATGAGCAAGCGAGTGCTGTCCATCGTGCCTCTATCGCCATGCAGCAAGCAGCCGATGAAGGTAGCCGCTCTGTGGAGCAATCATCACTCGTCATGCAATCCATTGAAGAAACAATGGCTTCTACAACATCTACTGTGGAGGCGTTAGGTCGTAAATCTGCGGATATTACCTCTATTATTGGTACGATCACGGCCATTTCTGAGCAAACGAATCTCCTCGCTTTAAATGCGGCGATTGAAGCGGCAAGGGCTGGTGAGCATGGACGAGGCTTTGCTGTCGTAGCAGATGAGGTTCGCAAACTGGCAGAGCAATCCCAAAGTGCAGCGAAAGAGGTGACATCGATTGTCACATCTATCCAAGATGAGGTCACATCCATCATTGCTCAAAATCACGAGGGTGTGACAACGGTCATCCGAGGCGTTGAAGTAACAAACGAAACAAATCAATCCTTAGCCAACATTTTATCGCATACCGAAGAAACAACGTCAATCATCGCGGCCATGGTGGATAAAATTGCGACAACGCTTGAAAATAGTAATGCGGTGGCAAGTGACTTCATTCATGTCAATGCCTACGCAGAACAATCCGCGGCCAATACCGTGACATCTGCGGCAGCAGCCACACAAGGCTCCGCCTCTATGCAGGAAATCAACGCCGCAGCCACTGAGCTTGCCCAACAAGCAGATAGCCTACGCAACCTCGTGAGCGAGTTTAAAGTTTAAGCGAACTGAAAGAGAGAGGGAGAATCAATTTTTTATTGGTTCTCCCTTAACTTTGCGGGGCTATCCTTCTAATTTGCAGGGCTATCCCTCACTTTGAGCATGCTATCCGCTACTTTTTCAGGTTTATCCTCCACTTTTAGATTTCTATCCAATTATTTGAAGGCTATCCCCCTAATTTGCTGGGCTATCCCTCACTTTCAGCAATCTATCCGCTACTTTTTCAGGTTTATCCTCCACTTTTAGATTTCTATCCTTCTAATCTGCTGTTTCTCATGACCATAAAAAAACCTAGCAAGGAGCTACCTTGCTAGGTTTTTACTATTTAAATAGTGCTAGGTATTCGCCATAGCCTTCTTTTTCTAAATCTTCTTTTGCGATAAATCGAAGCGCTGCTGAGTTAATGCAGTAGCGTAAGCCACCTTGCTCACTTGGGCCGTCTGGGAAGACATGTCCTAGATGCGAATCCGCTTCTTTGCTGCGTACCTCCACACGACGCATACCGTGAGATGTATCGAAATGCTCGGTTACCTGTTCTTTTTCAATCGGCTTTGTGAAGGCTGGCCAGCCACAGCCTGAGTTGTATTTATCGAGTGAGCTGAATAAAGGCTTGCCAGACACAATGTCTACGTAGATACCTTCTGCAAAATGGTCATCAAACTCATTACGGAATGGTGGCTCTGTGCCATTTTCCTGTGTGACATAGTATTGCATCTCTGTTAGTTCTTTTAAACGTTGTTCCTTATTCATGTTTGTTCCCCCAGTGTTGCTCCTGAAACGCTCGACGACCTGATCCAATCGAATAGCGCTCATAGTGCATTGGATTTTTCTTATAATACTGTTGATGATAATCCTCAGCCGGATAAAACGTAGTGGCTGGTAAAATTTTTACCATAATTGGTTTATCAAACTTGCCAGACGCTTGTAAATCTGACTTTGAACGTTCAGCTAGCTCACGCTGTTCTTCGTTATGATAAAAAATGGCCGTTGTGTAGGATTCTCCACGGTCGTAAAATTGACCCCCTGCATCTGTTGGGTCAATTAAAGTCCAATAAATCGCAAGTAGCTGCTCGTAGCTATATAACTCATCATCAAATGTGATTTGTACAGCTTCCACATGCCCTGTTGTTTCCGAGCAAACCTGTTCATAGGTAGGATTTACAACATGTCCACCTGTATAGCCTGAGATTACGGAATCAATCCCAGGTGTTTCGTCAAAGGGCTTGACCATACACCAAAAACAGCCTCCCGCAAATGTTGCATATTGCTTTGTCATTTATTTCACTCCTTATTCACCAGGAACAATAATTTCCAATAAGATTTTATCCTTTGGTAAGTCCAACTCTTTAGCACGTACACGTGAACCAGAGGCAATGTTAATGCGCGATAAATCAATATATATTTCTGCTTTATTCGGATTCACGGTAATCCATGAGGGAAATTCCACCGAATCGCGCATGATTTTCATTGTCGTTTCTGGTGGAATGTTTAATAACCCTACATTCATGCCTGTCTGTTTTAAAATAATATTCCCCTTGTCATCCACAATAGGATCAAAATTCATGGAAATGGGGATTTCCGTATAGAATACCGTCAGTGTGCTACGTAGTTGAATATCATCCCCAATTGTGAAATCAAGTGGTAAAGGTGAGCCTTTCGCTGCATCCTTTAGGTATTTTTTTGAGATCGATTCTAATTCCTTTGTTGTGGTTTGCACCACGAGTACATTTCCTTTGCTTTCACTTTCACCTGCTGAACTCTTCGCAACATGGACGCCATCCACTGGTCTAGTTGCTAAAAAAACGACGAGGAGGATTGCAAAAAGCACTGTGCCCGCTAAGGCGAAAAACGCGACTTTCCATTTATTCATTTTGTCACTCCTCGAAGCCTATTGCCTTGTTAATCTTTTTTTCCATACCACACTGCTCCATTGCTGCTAGTATACGCTCTGTCATTTTTTCATACCCCTTTGCATTCGGGTGGAAAAAGTCTGTATGATAGACGAGCTCTTCATTTGAATCAAACAAATCTTCTACTGATACGTAACAAGCATTGGAATCCTTGCTGGCTACTTCCTCTATCACATTATTCCATTCTGTGATAATCGTATCAAATTCATTCGCCTCATTGGTTACAATCGAAAACGGATTGTAAAAACCAATGAGTAATAAGGGCACTGTCGGATTTTTAGCACGAATGCCTTCTACGATTTTGCTGTAACGTTCCTTGTATGCCAGTAATTCCTTATCAAAAGCATCACGTTTCAGGTTAAATAAATCCTGCCTGACGACCTTCATGACATCATTGCCACCCATTGTTAAGGAAATTAGCTGTGCTTCTTGCAGCTCCTCATCATAATGCCCTTTTTTCACTAATTTTAGTAGCTGATCGCTGCGTCTGCCACGTTTGCCCCGATTATCAACCTCTACATCCGAAATCGAAGGCCATGCGAGCAATGAATCTGCTAATCTTCCAACATAACCGTCTTGACTATACTCATCACCGACACCATCTGTCAACGAATCTCCCAGTGCCAAGTAATGTAGTTGCTTTGCTTGTTCTTCATCAATTTGCGATAAATCCTCTGCTGATGGCTCAAAAAAATGTTCAAAAATTTGCGTCAACATATTCTTAGATGTTTTTTCCTCATCTTCTGTTTGTTGCTCATCCTGCGGTATATCTTGCTCCGTTCCTGCTTGCTCACCTTCAGGTTCTGCTTGCGGATTCGGTTCATCGATTGATATTGCACAACCACTTAGTACAAAGACGGTCAAACATGACAACATAAATCGCCAAATGTCCATTTGACCACCTTCCATCCCTTTCTATTACTTCTATTATAGAATAGTTCATGCCGCAATGAAAAGTGACTTCCCCTTAGTTCTCCATAATTTTGTGTGCTTGCCAAATTTCCTCAGGTGTATGTATGGAAAAATGTGTGTTTATACAGTGTGCCTTTATGCAGAAGGGATGATAATTAGTAGGATGTCTGATTTATTTTTGGTGGCAACGTCATCACTGTTTGATTGAAGCTACTGTTCAACACGATTACTATTTAATTGAAGCCGCTCAAGCTCATAGTTAGTTGAAAACTGATCACAGCTAAACAAAAACTGCTCATCTTTGAATAATCCGCTCATCCTGCTAGGAGATCCACGTATAATAAAAAAGCCACTACATTTACTTATGTAGTAGCTCCTTCCTGTTATTCTGCAAAATAAATAAAACCAATTGCTCCTGGACCTGTGTGTGTCGAGATGATTGGAGATGTAAAGGCAATTTCAACATCGTTAAAGCCAGTTTCTTCGATTAGCGCTTTTAATGGGTTGCCCATCGTTACGAGGCCATCTGCATGGGAAATGCCGACTGCCTTAACTGTTTTTCCAGCTGTATCTGCTTGGAATTGTTTAAATAAAAAATTGACTACTTGTTTATGACTACGTACCTTTGACACAGGATTGTATACGCCACCTTCAAGGTTGGCAATGACTTTGATGTTTAGGAGGGAACCGATAAAGCCTGTGCCTTTACCAATTCTACCGCCTTTGATTAAGTTTTCGAGCGTGTCTACAATAACGTATAAATGTGTATTGTCTCGTACCTTTTCTAAACGTGTCACGATGTCCTCCACAGTGGCGCCTTCATCTCGCATGCGGATGGCCTCTCGTAGTTGGATAGCTAAACCAATCGCGATAAAGCGTGAGTCAATGACTGTCACATCGGCATCTGTCATTTGAGCTGCTTGACGAGCTGATTCTACTGTTCCACTCATACCACCAGTCATATGGATGGAGATAATTTGATCGCCATCTTTACCGAGCTCATCATATAATTCCTTAAATTTACCTGGTGCTGGTTGTGAACTTTTCGGTAAATTTTTTGCATTTTTCATTAAGCCTAAAAAAGATTGTGGCTCTAAGTCCACTCCATCTGTATATGTTTGACCATCAATTTGAATCGTTAAAGGCACGATATGTATGCCATGTTGTGCTACTTCTTCTTTTGTTAAATCACAAGTTGAGTCCGTTACTATATGAATTCGTCTCACTTCGACACATCCTTTTACTTCATTAAAATTTATTATATAGACTAATGAATCATTATGTAAACATGACATTTGTCATTAGGCAAAGCTCTGTCCTAGCTAGCATGTAAACGCTACCTTGGATACTATAGCGTTTTCACCTACCTCTTGTCTATCAATGCCCCTCAAAGAATATGACAGGCTTATGACATTTTTGATATGAACTATATGACAAATGTAAATGTTCATCTATAAATTATTGGGGTATAGTAAATGTATGAACGAAAGGAGTGTTTCAAATGGTTGATTCATTTGACTATAAATCATGGAGGGAAGAGCTGTGGAATGCCATAACACACGGTATTGGTTTCATTGCTAGTATTCCAGCACTGGTTGTTCTACTGTTAGCAGCCGTACAAACAGGAAATGCCCTACATATTACAACCTTCAGCATTTTCGGTGCGTCTGTCATCATTCTGTTTTTAATGTCTACATTACTACACAGTATGCCAGAAAAATATAAACACTTTTTCGCTATTTTGGACCATTCGTCCATTTATATTTTAATTGCCGGCACCTATACGCCGTTTTTATTAATTGCCGTTGGTGGTTCCCTTGGATTGACGCTACTATGTATTATTTGGTCATTGGCTGTGCTTGGTGTATTGTTTAAATGTTTCTTTATTAATCGCTTTGAAGTACTTTCATTAATTTTTTATATTGGCATGGGCTGGTTAATTATATTTGCCATTAAGCCCGTTTATCTGTATTTAGGTTTACATGGCTTTGCTTTACTGCTAGCAGGTGGGCTATTCTATACGATTGGAGCCATCTTTTATGCATGGCGCTCTCTGCCCTTTAACCATGCAATCTGGCATCTCTTTGTGCTAGCTGGCTGTGCCTCCATGTATGCGTGTGTTTATTTTTATCTATAATAAAAGCAATCGCTCATTGTAAAGGGAGCGATTGCTTTTTCGTTTATTTACGTTCAAAAATTTGATATTGGAATGTATAACCTTCTGGTGCTGTTTCAGGCTCCTCTGAAGAGACTTGAACAAAATCATGCTCATAGCTCGGGAAATAGGTGTCTCCCTGAAAGGCATGATTAATTTTTGTGATATACAAGCGATCAGCCATCTCCATCACTAAACGGAAAATTTGCTCGCCGCCAATAATCATCACCTCAGGTACATCTCCAGCTAGCGCTAAAGCACCTTCCAAGCTAGTCACAATTTCAATGCCTTCTGCCTGATAGTTTTCGTCACGTGTAATGACGATGTTGCGTCGCCCTGGAAGTGGTCGACCGATGGATTCAAATGTTTTACGTCCCATAATCATAGGCTTGCCCATTGTTTTTTGTTTAAAATACTGCAGATCCCCAGGTAAATGCCAAGGCATCCCATTGTTATATCCGATGACGTGATTGTCATCATGTGCCACAATTAAAGAAATCATACTGTCCCTCCAAATACTTTCGTCCCTTTTATTATAAACATAATGCGCTTATTTCACCTATTTTTAAATAAATAAACATTTGTTACACCTAAATCCTAGTAAAATTATATGAATAGTTTATAATAGGAATAACAAACCTCTCAATAAAGGAATGATGAAGATGATAACTTTAAGAAAAGAAGCTGTTCAATATCTAGAAGCTCAGCGTACTGGTACACCTTATTACAAAGTTTCACCGCAGGAAGCGAGAGCCATGCGTACGGTTACACAATGGCAATCTGCACACAAACCGAAGCTAGCATCCATTGAGGATCACAAAATTACAGTGCGAGATGGCGAACAAATTACAGTTCGGCTTTATACGCCTGTTCTCGGTAAAACATTACCTGTTATTGTTTATTATCATGGTGGAGGCTGGGTCTATGGCAATCTAGAATCTGTCGATGCAGGCTGCCAGTTATTAGCAGACCAGGCACAGGCGATTGTGGTATCAGTGGATTACCGCTTAGCACCTGAATATCCTTTCCCAACACCCTTACATGATGCCTACGATAGCTTAGTATGGGTGCACAATCATATGGAAGCCTTAGGTGGCGATGCAAGTCGATTATCAGTTGCTGGGGACAGTGCTGGCGGAAATTTGGCTACTGTGGTTGCATACTTAGCTACTGCACTAGAGGGACCATCGTTACACGCTCAAACACTCATCTATCCTGTCACAAATGTCGATTTTTCAACAGTATCTTATCTGGCATATGGTGAAGATTACGGCTTAGATACACAAGCCATGCAGTGGTTCTCTCATCACTATACAGAGGAAGCAAACTTCACAAATCCACTTGTGTCCCCTCTTCAGCTAGAGGAAGTCCGTAACATGCCGAAAACATTCATTATAGCTGCAGAGGCAGATGTTCTCTTTGATGAGGGTCTAAGCTATGCACAAAAGTTAAAGGCTGCTGGTGTGGTAGTGGAACATATTACAATGCCAGGTTTAATCCATAGTTATTTCAGTAAAATGAATTATTTTGAAGAAGCAACGATTGAAACCGTTACAAAAATTGCGCAATTCCTGAAATAAGTTTGGCTATCCCGCGCAAACAGTGCGATAATAGAGCAAAACGTTTTTTAAAGGATGACACTATGACACAAACAATAGCTCTACAAATACAACAGCCCTTTTCTGATCAATTAAAAAAAGGCTTCCCACTTATTTCAAAGGATGCGGTTGATGCACGACGTTTACCTACTGAGCAAGGAACACTCCTCAGGCTCATTGATCATCATAACCGTTTTATTGGAACAGGTTACTACGGCATCCAAAACAAAGGGATTGGCTGGGTGCTAACGACCGATACGAATGAAACAATTGATAAAGCTTTTTTTATAAAAAAATTCAAAAAAGCCATCGACAATCGTGCTGCATTTTTTAGCAATGAAAACACAACAGCCTTTCGTGTGTTTAATGGTGAAGGAGATGGCATCGGCGGTCTTACGATTGATTTTTTTAACAGCTACTACATGGTAAGCTGGTATAGTGAGGGCATTTATTCATTTAAAGAAGTCGTGTATGATGCGCTTGCTGAGACAGTAGACTACCAAGCGATTTATGAAAAAAAACGCTTTGATAGCAAAGGACAATATATCGAGCAAGATGATTTTGTAATGGGCACGCCAGGAGAATTTCCTATCATGGTGAAGGAAAATGGTATGACCTATGCGGTGCATTTAAACGATGGCGCCATGACAGGGATTTTCCTCGATCAACGTGAGGTACGATTGGCTATTCGAGAGCGTTATGCCAACAACACAGACATGCTGAATACGTTTTCCTATACAGGAGCATTTTCTGTGGCTGCCGCTCTAGGAGGAGCCATCAAGACAACGAGTGTAGATGTGGCAAAGCGCAGTCTAGCCAAAACGATTGAGCAATTTAGTGTCAATCATATTGATTATGAGGCACAGGATATAAAAGTCATGGATGTCTTCCATTATTTTAAATATGCACAACGCCATGCTTTACAGTTTGACCTTGTCGTATTAGACCCACCTAGCTTTGCACGTACGAAGCAAATGACCTTTTCAACGGCAAAGGACTACCCTAAATTACTAAAGGACACGATTGCCATTACCGCTAAAAACGGCATCATTGTGGCTTCCACAAATAATGCCAGCTTTGGCATGAAAAAGTTCAAAGGCTTTATTGACCAAGCATTTAAAGAGACTCGTACACGCTATAAAATTGTCGAGGAATACGGTTTACCGAAGGATTTCCGTGTACCACGTGAATACCCTGAATTTAATTATCTGAAGGTCGTGTTCATCCAGAAAATCGACTAACCAATTGAGAATCACACCAAGGTGTGATTCTTTTTATGTAAGGAAAAGTTGATTCTACCTAAGGAGGTTCGGTATCTCTACAATAAAGATTCCAATAGATTGAAACGTTATAAACAATCAAACAGAGCCCTTCTATTAAAAGTAGCCTAAGAAGAGAACATCTTCTTAGGCCACCCGATTATAGATATTTCACAAACCAATCACGGATATATTCAAGTCGATTAATTCGTAATGTAGGCTTTCCACTTCTTGAAAGTTCATGATTCGCCTCAGGGAAACGCACGAATTTTGTTTGTTTTTTACGATATTTTAAGGCGATAAACAATTGCTCTGCCTGCTCAATTGGACAACGATAGTCTTTTTCACCATGTAAAATCAATAATGGTGTCTCCACTTTGTCTACATACTTCAGTGGCGAATGATGCCATAGCTTCTCTATATCATCGAGTCCTGCTTGAATTTGCCAGTCTGTAAAGTAATAGCCGATATCACTGACACCAGCAAAGCTAATCCAGTTCGAAATGGAGCGCTGCGTCACAGCTGCTTTAAAGCGATTTGTATGGCCCACAATCCAGTTGGTCATAAAACCACCGTAGCTTCCACCAGTTACACCTAGACGATCTTGATCAATAAAATCATAGTGCTCCAGAGCGTAGTCTACCGCTGCCATTAAGTCCGCATAATCATTACCACCATAATCGCCCCGTACTGCATCCACAAATTTTTGGCCATAGCCATGACTACCACGCGGATTAGTATAAAGCACTGCAAAGCCTTGTGCAGCAAGGATTTGGAATTCATTAAAGTAGGTATTACCATACATTGCATGCGGACCACCATGGATTTCAAGAATGAGAGGATATTTCTTCCCTGCTTCATAGCCAACTGGCCTCATAATCCAGCCATTGACCTTCCAGCCTTCTGCACCTTCAAATTCGATACTCTCGGGAACAGCTAATGTTTTGGTTTTTAAAAAATCTTCATTAATGGACGTCAACTGTTCTTTGTCACCTGTTTTTAGGTTCACATAAAACAGATCGCCTGGATTGGTCGTTGTGCTAATAGCCGCAATAGCCTGATCATTTTGCGCATCAAGTGAGAAGCCATAGACATATTGATCATCATGGATAGCTGGGTAAATTTCGCCATCTACATTTCCGTAATAAATCGCCGCATTGCCGTGATCTGTGACTTGGAAGTAGAAGCTATGATTATCATTCATCCATTGCACACGTGGTGATGCTACACCTTGCAGGAAATCACCGATGACATAATCACCAACAGGCGCATCAAATTCACTTGTTACACAGTTTAGTAGTTTTTGCTCCATGTCATAAATCCAAAGCTTTGCTTGTGTGGCATTTTCAAATTCACGTTCTCCACCTACAAAAGAAAGATAGCGACTATTCGGAGACCAAGCTGTTTGGTAATAAGCACCCGAACCTTCTGTTAGCTTGTGACTCTGCTTAGATTCTAACTCCAATAAATAGATATCCACATTAAATGAGAAATCTAAATCCTCCGCTTTATCTGCTAAGTACATAAGGTATTTGCCATCTGGCGACCAAGTACCCAGATGGCAGTACTCTTTGCCTTCTGTCACTTGTTCTAGCTCTCCTGATGCCACATTGACAATGGCAATATGGGTAAACTGCTCCATATCAATAAATCCACCAGCATCCGATTTGTGTTTCATTTTCTCGATTTCTAGTGGCTTTAGTTCTTTATCCTTTTTCTTCTCATCCTCCGCTTTATCTAGGATGGTTTCATCTTTCCCTAGCACGACTGAAAAAGCAATTTTCTTGCCACATGGTGACCAGACAGGGGAGGTCGCTCCATTTTTACAATGTGTCACCTGTTTTGCCTCTCCACCTGCTTTCGAAAGAACATAAATTTGCGACTTACCTGTTCTCGTTGACAAAAATGCAATTTGACTGCCATCTGGTGACCAAACAGGGGAACTCGTTCTATCTTCACCAAATGTCCATTGCTGTGGTGTTTTGTTCTTCAAGTTTATGTAAAACAAATTCGATATATAGTCATTTTTCTTCTCGTCCATACGAGTCTCTACATAAACTACCTCTGTCCCATCTGGTGAAAGCTGTGGATCTGCTACTGATTTTAAGTGATAAAGATCTTCTGGTTGAATCCCTTGTTTCGATGTCATGTTCTTGCTCCTTTGTATTGTAATTTTCTGTGCCTTACTACAATACTTCGACACCCTAAGTAATATTCCTCTATTTAATTGAATTTTTTACTAGTTCCCAATATTCTGCTGACTTTGTTCTGCGATAAAATTTATAAAAGGGCTCATTTGGGCGAGCATGCTCCTTATAAAGGTTTATCAGGTGCAGTAAAAAATCTTCAATTTGTGTGACGTCTACCCTCTTAGCGAATAACGTGCCAGCCTGTGCCTTTGCTCCCATTGGTATTGCCCCTAAATAGACATCAAAGCTTTCTTGTTGGTAAACGAGTCCAATATCATCATAGACTGCATTGTAGCAAGCTGATGCACAGCCATTAATATTGACACGCACTCTTGCAGGTACCTTCATCCCCTCTATGGCATGATAGAGCTGTTCGGTTATCGGAGCAGCCTCCATTTTCTCCCCATCACAAAAATCGCAGGCCTTCATGGCTATGATTGAACCAGAGGGAGCAACATAAAGACCTGCTTCCTGTAAGGCTTGCACCGCTTCCGTGGCATCGCACGTTGGTATGGATACGAGTATACTATAGGAAGCAGAATATTTTATCGCCCCCTTTTCGCCAGCAATTTCGGCTATTTTTTGGAATTGTGCAGGAGTATAATGCTTATTAATAATGCCAGGGCTAACGGCTAGACGGGTAAACTCACCATGACGGTTCAGTGTTTCAAATGTTTGATCTGGTACATTTTTTTGAAATGCGTTCATTTTTATCGCTCCTTATAAAAAAGGAGCTAGCAAAAACGCTAGCTCGAATGGATTAAAAGTTTTCAGGATAGAAGCCCTTTGCTAAAATTTCAATGGCCTCTGCCGCACGAACCCCTTCAGACGCTGCTGAAAGTGGCAGGATGACAAAGCGCTCATTTTTGACCGCTTCCATCTCCTTTAAGGCTGGATCATTTTTTAAGAATTGGATCTTTTGGTCTGCCGTTGTTTCACCGTAATCAATCACGACAACTACCTCTGGGTTGCGGTCTACTGCATCTTCCTTCGACACAGTTGTCCAGCCTGATTCCACATCACCAAAGATATTTTGTCCACCCGCGATTGTCACAAGTTCATTCATAAAGTTTTGACCAGCTGTAAATACATCCTTTTCACCGCTATCAAACACAAGAACACGTAATTTTTCGCTATCTTTTGGTAATTTAGCTTGTACTGCCTCTACATCTTTCGTCATTTGCTCAATTAAAGCTTCGCCACGATCCTCAATACGGAAAATCTTCGCGATATTGCGAATATCAGTGAAAATATCCTCTATTGTTGGCTTTGTCATGTTGGAAGCCGTATGTAAATACGTATGGATGCCTAATTCTTCAAGCTCTTCTTGTGTGCCTACACCCTTTTCGCCAAAGCCACTTTTCCAGCCAGCATATAGGAAATCTGCCTCGGCATCGATGACTTGCTCCTTCGTTGGGTATTGATCGGAAAGAACAGGGACCTTATCGTATGCCTCTTGCAGTGGTTCATAGATTTTATCATCTAAGTAAGCTGTCCCTACCATAGAATCCTCTAAACCAAGTGCTAACATAATTTCTGTCACATGTTGATTTAAGCTAATCGCTTTTGTTGGTGCTTCCGTATATGTTTGAGTTGTGTCATTATTTTTAATGGTTACTTCTGCTGCCGCCTCAGATGGCTCAACCTTTTCACCTTGTGCAACTGATTCCGTTTTGTCCTTTGCGTTACAAGCCCCTAAAACAGCGACCAAGGCAATGATCATCATCAGCCATATACTTTTCCATTTCTTCATGTCCTTTTCTCCTTTGCTGTTAAAATATAGAAAGAAATCAGAGACTTCTTTACTACTAAGGTAGTTGGAAGGGCATAAAAAAACCCTCTTGTCGCCAAGAGAGTAGCATAGTGAAATAACGGTATCATTACCTTCATCACTATCCCCATCCTCGTGGTTCTTAGTCAAAAAATACATACTGGCAGGTATCCTGGCTTAGGTTCATCATCTATACGCCTTCCCATAGTTTCACTACAGTGGCATGCTGTATAGACTCCCCATTTACAGTTGCGGGACAGCATCGGAATTGCACCGATTTCCCTTTTAAGCAAATGACAAATGCCATTTGCACCAATACGTTCTATAATGGTCAATACTATTGATAGACTAGCAGAAGAAAATTTATCGCGCAATCAGTAGTATGACACTAAAAGTATAATCATCATTATATTAGCACTATTTTGACATAAAGACGAACTATTTTACAAGAAATATAGAAGCTAGTATTCTGTTACAATAAAAAGATAGCATTCTATAGAAACGAGGATTTCTTATGTACAAAACGATCGGTGTACTTGCGCACGTGGATGCAGGAAAAACGACCTTCTCTGAGCAAGTGCTTTTTCATACAAATTGTATTCAAGCACGGGGGCGTGTTGATCATCAGGATACCTTTCTTGATCATCATGAGCTAGAGCGCAGACGAGGCATTACGATATTTGCCGAGCAAGGGCGCATGAATATTGGCGATGATACATACACATTGATTGATACGCCAGGGCATGTCGATTTCTCCCCTGAGATGGAGCGTGCTATTCGTGTGATGGATTATGCCATTATTATCATTAGCGCTGTCGAAGGGATACAGGGCCATACAGAAACAGTGTGGCAACTTTTACGTCAATACCATGTCCCTACCTTCTTCTTTATCAATAAAATGGATCGTGAGGGTGCCAATATGGAGGCTGTCATCAGCCAGCTTCGCAAAGATTGCTCTCAGTATGTATTATTCATCGATGAGCCACTGCGAGCAGACTATGTATCAAATAATATTATGGAATGGCTGGCGGAGCGCGACGAAAAATTGCTTGATGCCTTTCTAAATGAGTCATTGGAGCATGAACAGTGTCTTGCTCAATTAAAGGAAATGATTAAAAATGAAGGTGCCTTCCCTTGCTTTGCTGGCTCGGCCTTAAAGGATGAGGGCATTCAGGAATTTCTTGACCAGCTCCCGCTGTTAACGGCTTCCCATTTTGACAAGGATGCCCCGTTTGAGGGCGAGGTTTTTAAGATTCGTCATGATGGGCACCAGCGTTTAACCTTTATGAAGGCAACCAAGGGCTCGTTGCATGTACGAGATGAATTTTCATTTGACGAAGTAACAGAAAAAGTGACCGAAATTCGCCTTTATAACGGCAGTCGCTTTGAGACCGTTCAACAGGTAGAGGCAGGAGAAATTTTCGCTGTCAAAGGACTGAGCCAGGCAAACATTGGGGATCGAATCGGTACAACGATGCTATCACAGCCCTATGAGCTTGTCCCAACCTTACAGGCAAAGGTTCAATATGAGGGTGATCAGCATATCAAGGAAGTGCTACAGATTTTCCGTTTACTCGAAGCAGAAGAACCGTCCTTGCGTGTGGTCTGGCAGGAAAAATTTCAGGAAATCCATGTGCATATTATGGGTGCCATTCAATTGGAGGTCCTGACAGAGGTATTAATGACGCGTTTTTCATTAGCTGTCTCCTTTGGTGAGCCGCAAATTTTATACATGGAAACCATTGCGACGACCGTAACGGGCTATGGTCATTTCGAGCCCCTCAAGCATTATGCAGAAGTTCATTTATTAATGGAGCCAAATCCACGTGGAACAGGTAATACCTTCACCAATGCCTGTCATGCCGATCATTTATCTGTAGGCAATCAGCGCCTTGTTGAAAAGCATCTGTTTGAGCGTGACCATCATGGGCTACTAACAGGCTTCCCTGTAACAGATATTCATTTTACACTTCTAACAGGTCGCGGGCACAATGAACATACATCGGGGGGAGATTTCCGTGAAGCCAGTTTCCGTGCCCTGCGTCAGGGGCTGGAGCAGGCACAAAATGTTCTACTTGAACCCTATTATCGCTTTAAAATGAAAGCTTCAAACGACTTTATCGGTCGTATGATGACTGATATTCAGCAAGCAGCTGGCACGTTCGATGACCCGATTTTATCCGAAACGGATGTTATCATAACAGGTCGTGCACCTGTTGCCACTTTAATGAGCTACAGCACAACCTTTGCCGCCTATACAAATGGGAAAGGTGCACTCACACTCCAATTTGATGGCTATGATGTGTGCCATAATACAGAGGATGTGATTGCACAGATTGGCTACGATAAAAATGCCGATCCTGAGTATAGTTCCTCTAGTATCTTTTGTGCAAAGGGCAAAGGATATTCGGTTCCATGGCAAGAAGCACAGGCAGCCATGCATTGCCTGTAGGATGATGAGACTGCTCGCTTCGGGTATTTCCTCGGCTTCCACGGGTATCCATCGCTCTAGCGCGGGTATTTCTTGCTTGGGCATCAATATATCTCTACCCTGCCACAAGATATTACAAGCCCTCCAAAAAATGGAGGGCTTGTTTTTATAGTGCACCGACAGCTTTCTTTGTTGGATTGTCCAACAAATATGCGGGTTCAACTATTACATAGTCATGCTTGTTCGTAAAATCAATTAGTACCTTACCAGGTTGACTTTTTAATAGTTGTAGATGATCAATTAATTGCAGTAAAAGCTTGTGACCGTTGCCACGTGGATGCCAGTTGAAATGATAATCATTTAACGCTTGCACCGCTTCAATAAATTGGGCATATTCCTGCTGCACAAATGCAATGAGTTTGTCATGATGAGATGCTAAATCATATAAATATGTTTCGTAAAAGCGCATGACAATCGAGCATAATAAGTCATTGACACGAGCGGCACTTAAAACAGGCTTTGGCTCCAATGATAGACGGTCGAGGTTGGGCTTTGCGCGTGTAGAATCAATGCGCGTAATTAAGTGATACGCTTCTCCGTTGACCTCATAGACAATCGGATTGGTCGGCATGTACATCATAAAACTATTCGTCTTTGTTTTTAGTTCATCTGCTATGGCTGCTTTCGCTAAAAGATGACCGTCCACATCCCCATTTTGTATCCAAATAATTTCTTTATTATATAAGATTTGCTCAAAGAAGCGATCATTACGAATCAGCTTCGTTGCTAATAATTGATCGATCAGAGACTCGACCACCATTCTTGTTTTCGCTTTCTTGGCAACTTCTGTGCGTGGTTGCTTACAAATGTTCAGATCTTCATAAGGCGTTTCCAACATTGTCGTTACATGAATATTTGTCATACGTGCATCCCCTTTGCGTACATATTTTCAAAACAAAAAGGACTCCCTACTTTTGAGGAAATCCTTCATTTTATCTTCTTTCATCACACAATGCCAAACAAACCCTAAGTATGTGTGAACGAGTTCGATTGTGAACCCTTTCATTTACTATGGGCGTTTGACGTACTGTGACGAACAGAGCATTCTGTTTTGTCAACATGCCACCTCCTATTCCTCGTAGGTTTATGGTGTGTACTCGTAACAGGCAGGTATCCTGACTCATGATCATCGCTTCTTTTCTCCTTCCCGTCCAAAGACAGTGGATACTGAAAAGTCGCTCACATTTACAGTTGCGGGACAGTGTCGGATTCGCACCGACTTCCCTTTTAAGCAAATTGCACGCAATTTACACCTATTACTACACGCTATTCAGTTGTCATAGGAATGAGTATAAGCACATTCCTATTAGATTACTAAAATCAATTGTAAAGTAGTGTTTTTCTAAAGTCAAATATCACAATATTTTCCAAACTACTAATAAAGTTATAGCGGGATGTAAAAAAGGTGAACTGCGTATTTTTTATCTTTCATTGACTTTATAATGAAAGATAGTGAACTTCTAATAGGGGAAGGATGAAAAATATGAAAACAAGTCAACAAGTAGTAACGAGTAATTTAGAGGAAAAAATGAAACTATTTACTCGAGCCGTTTCTGGACAAATTATAGAGGAAGCTCATTTTGTCATAGCCAATACGAATATTCCAACTGATACATTTAATTTGTTAGTAGCGAAATCGCCTATAATTCATAAGGAAAATCATCTTAAACAAAGGATTAATCATTTCATTGTGAATAAACTTCCCTTCAGCACGTGGGTGGATGCCAACTATCTAAGCGATGATTGGCTACAGCTGATAAAAGACTGCAATTTACAGGAAGCTGAACGAAATATGATGATGAAGCTTGACCATACACTTCACACAGGTCCACGAATTTCCAATTATCTTACCATCACAGAAGTAAGTAACAAGGAAAAGCTTCTACAATATAAGGAAGTTTTTCTAAGTTTATTTGGAGAAACAGCAGAAAGAGATGCATTAGAAATTTACTTTCATCAATTCTCACAGGAAAAACTAGCATCAAATGCTCGCATGTTTATTGGTTGTATAAAGGAAGTACCTATCGCTACGGGATTATTAATCGACAGTAAACATAGCTATGGGATTTATGATGTGATGACAAAAGATGCGTATAGGGGCAAGGGTTATGGCAGTGAGATGTTTCAATTCCTACTCAGTCAAACAATCGATAAGCAAAAGCCCGTAGTCTTACAGGCAGCAGAGGATGGAAAAAATATTTATAAACGCTTCGGGTTTAAAGAAGTCGGAGAAATGATTGTATTTGAATAAGACTTCGCCAATCTTATTTACACTTGACAGTATTTTCGAGCTTACCGTAATCATGAAGCTGATTTAAAATCCGTTACACCGACCCCTTCCTGGCACGACAGAAAAGCCTCGCAAATCTGCGGGCTTTTGGTTGTGCACATGTACTATTAGCACATTCATTACGTCCCCAAAACATACTGTGCTAAGACGCTTTGCACCTTATAAATATTTGTCGCCTTATTGAAGTTTTTTTGAATTGGTAATGGACTGCCAGACACCCATATTTTAAGCTCTGCATCTAAATCAAATGTTCCAGCTGTTTCGACTGAAAAATGAACGATATTTTTATAGGGAATGGAATGATACTCTGTTTTCTTGCCAGTCACTCCTTGCTTATCAATGAGGATCAATCGTTTATTGGTAAAAATAAACGTGTCTCTAATAATTTTATAGGCGTTCTTGACTGTCTCGTTTGGAATTAATAAATTATGGACCTCCTCCTGGAGTTTTTCTAAATTCACCTCGCTTGCATTGCCGATCAATCCATCAAATAAGCCCACTATCTGTCCCCTTTCACTCTCGTTTATTTAATGTATTACAAAGAAGTGAGGGCTACGACAGGAAATGGTGGTATTATTTTGCCTATTGAGGGGGTGAGTGGTTGCGAATAATGATAGTTGCTTTAGTGTCTCTACTAGCCGTTGTTTTACTAGGATGTAATGAAAAACCAGATGATGATTTAGCTAAGGTCAGCATTTCTAATCGTGCTGAATTTGGCAAGATAAACCGTGATTTTAGTAAAAAATATCAGGATGAAGAATTACTTACACTATTCCAACAAGCCATTGCAACAGCTGTCAAAAACGAGGGTACCGTCAATATGGCTTCACCAGAACATAATGTACAAATAGTGGACAAGGCAGGAAACAAATATGGCTAGCATCTTTGGTTAGGTGATAAAGGTCAAAACAGTAGTTTGATGCATGTCTAGGATACGCATACGATCTACACACTATCTGAGGAGTTCACTGGGAAACTAATTGCGCTGGTTCGACCATAAAAACACTTTCCATGTATTCTAGGAAAGTGTTTTTATGGTCAATTAGTGCCATTGTGCGGCTTTTCGTAGTATTGATGAAAAGGCTTATTTAGGGCTTAAAAACCTAGCAACATACCTTTTCATTGCCTAAACCTGAAACTGGTTAGTTAACTTTTGTAAGTTATCCGCTTGGACACTTAAATCCTGTGTGACATGATTAACTGCTTGCATTGAGGCTGTTTGCTCATCCATTGAATGTAAAACAGCTTCTGTATAATTCGATAGCTTGCCCATGCCAGCTGCGATGGTTGTCACAGTGGATGCCACTTCATTGGCGCTACTTGAAAGCTGCTCAGCTGTCGTCGAAATATCCTCTAGCTGACTTGTCATCTGACTAACATGCTGTGAAATTGTGCCAAATGATTTTGTCGCTTCGTCAATGACATACACTCCTTGTTGAACATTTTTCAAATCATCTTCTACTGATGAGGCTACTTGTTTTGTATCACTTTCTATTCCTACAACTAAATCCACAATTTGCGTAGCAGAGTGCTTTGATTGTTCTGCTAATTGACGCACTTCTTCAGCTACAACGGCGAAGCCTTTACCATGCTCCCCAGCGCGTGCTGCTTCTATGGCCGCATTTAATGCTAGTAGATTTGTTTGATCTGTAATGGTAGTAATCATATCTGTCATTGATTTAATATCTGACATTTTAAGGGATAATTGCTGCATCAATCCACTTGTTTTTTCTGTTGAAGAGGAAATAAATTGCATTTGCTCTTTTGCCACATGTAAAATATTTGCACCATTTCCTGCTATCTCGCTAGCATCTTTCGCATGCACAAACACATCTTGTGTGGCTACTGTAATTCGCTCAATGCCATCAACGGTTTCTTGCATAGATTTAGCACTATCATTAGCCGATTGTGCTGCTTGCTTCAAGCCCTCTGACGTCTTCTCCATTTGTTGATCTACTTCTTCCACAGCAAGCGTAATTTCATTCGTACTCGCAGATAATTCCTCGATGCTTGCCGATAAATCTGTAGAGCTGTGCGCAATTTTTTGTGTCATTGTTCGTAATTGTTCCTGCATCTCTAAAAAGGATTGTGCTAGTTGAGAAATTTCACCATTATCACGAACCTCAATGACAACGGTATCTAATTGACCTGCCGTAATTCCTTGTGCAGCCTCTGTGATTTGTTTGATAGGCTGTATCACTTTGTAGTGGACATACACTGTGTAAGATAGTGTAATAGCGATGCCTACAATCGTTAACACGGTAGAAAACCAATCTAATGTCGTTACATTGGCTAAATCGATAAATAAAATAACGATCATTAAAACATTTAAAACGGAAAAGCCAAGTAAACTCTTTTTTCGTAAACTCATTACAAATTCCCCCAACTAAAATATGTCTTCCATACCATTATTATAGTTGAATAATCCTAAAATACATAAGGATACGCTCTATTTTATATGAGAAAAGGTCTACAAAAAAAGACTATAGACAGCCTTTTAGGGCATGTCTACAGTCCATCATTGCTCGTTTTATTTTAATTTCATGATACTAGAACCCGCAATACCTGGGTGTGTCATTTCATATGGATCTAAAATCAAGTCTAATTGTTCTTTTGTGAGGACGCCTTCTTCAATGCAAAGCTCACGAATTGAACGACCTGTTAAAATAGCTTCACGTGCTAGACGAGCAGCTACTTCATAACCGATGTGAGGGTTAACTGCTGTTAGCACGCCTACACTTTTTTCTACATATTCTTTCATGCGCTCTTCATTTGCTTCAATATCTTTTAAGCAGTTTTCTGTAAACGCACGGAATACATTATTCATAATGCTAATCGATTGGATTAGGTTGAACACTAATACAGGCTCCATTACGTTTAATTCTAATTGACCAGCTTCCGATGCTAGAGAAATTGTATGGTCATTCCCAATTACTTGGAAGGCTACTTGATTCAGCACCTCAGGCATAACTGGGTTAACTTTACCTGGCATAATTGAAGAACCTGGTTGACGAGCTGGTAACAGGATTTCTCCTAAGCCTGCGCGAGGACCAGAAGCCATTAAACGCAAGTCATTAGCAATTTTAGACATATTAATCATACAGATTTTTAAAGCGCCTGATACTTCTGTGTAGGCATCTGTATTTTGTGTTGCATCCACTAAATGCGTTGCACCTTTTAATGGTAAACCAGAAATTTCAGCAAGATGCTCATCAACAGATTTAATGTAGTCTGGGAAGGCATTTAAGCCTGTTCCAACAGCCGTTGCACCCATGTTCACATCATATAAATTCGGACGAGTTTGACGAATGCGTACGATGTCACGGTTGATCACGCGGCAATAAGCTTCAAACTCTTGTCCTAAGCGGATTGGCACGGCATCCTGTAAATGCGTACGTCCCATTTTAATGACATGAGCAAATTGCTCTGCTTTTTGATGGAAAACGGATTGCATATAATCCATCGTTACTAATAATTCATCTATTAAATTTAACACAGCGATATGAATAGCTGTTGGGAAAGCATCATTTGTTGATTGTGACATATTGACATGACTGTTTGGGCTTACTGTGTGATAGTCACCTTTTTCTTTCCCTAAAATTTCTAGGGCACGGTTAGCGATGACCTCATTGGCATTCATATTGATGGATGTACCTGCACCACCTTGAATTGGGTCTACAATAAATTCAGCATCCCATTTGCCATCAATCACTTCTTGCGCTGCTTCGACAATTGCCTCACCAATTTCTTTTGATAATAGGTGTACTTCCATATTACTTAATGCAGCTGCCTTCTTCACAATCCCCATTGCTTTAATAAGTGATGAGTGAATTGTGTAGCCTGTAATTGGGAAGTTTTCCGTAGCACGTAGTGTTTGAATTCCGTAATACGCCTCTGCTGGTAATACGCGCTCACCTAAAAAATCTTTTTCTATTCGTTGTGTTGACATTATTGTCGTCTCCTTTTATGTAATACTCACACTTGATAGTAGCTAATAAAAGTCGTATTGTAAACAGTCATTTTTCTGTAAACGAAAAAAATCCTTCAAAAAAGCAAAAAAATCACAAAAAACCGAGCGCATTTCCTACGCTCGGTTGCATTTTATTATTTATTTGACGTTACTGTGAAACGGCTATTAACGTGCTGTGGGTTTTCTAATTCATCGACGACAGCCACTGCGTAATCGGCATAGCTGACATAGCTTTCCCCCGCGTCATTTACTAATAAGTGGTCGACTCCTGCGGTATAGTGACCTGTACGTGGTCCTTCTGGATCGAAAAATGCAGATGGACTAATAAATGTCCAAGTAATGGATGATTGTTGTAAATCCTGTAGGTTTTGTCCTTGATTTTGCGCTGTTGCTAAATACATGGCTGGGAAATCTGGTGTATCCATCACACGCACTTTTTTCTCTGGGTCCACAAATAGGCTGCCCGCTCCCCCTACAACCACTAATTTTGTAGGAATACCTTGGAAAATCGAGATCAAATGACGACCCGCTTTGACATGTAAATCTTCTTGTCCAGCTGGAGCACCGAATGCATTGACAACGACATCGAAGCCTTTTACATCATCTTGCGTCACATCAAACACATCTTTTTCAATTACTGGAATAGCAGCTGTCATTTTTGCTGCTGAACGAACGATGGCTGTGACCTCATGACCACGTTGTACCGCTTCCTCTACTATTTTTTGTCCAGCTTTTCCTGTTGCACCAATTACGGCAATTTTCATGATTTATTCCTCCTAAGGTTTAGTTGTAACCATTTTAGTTACAGGTTAGATACAAGAAGACCATCTCCGTCTAAGTACGAAGCTGATCTAGCACATCCTGTAGCGTCTGTGCTTGTAATTGCTCTTCCATTGCCAGCCACACAGATGTATAGACACCCTCTAATGTATGCTTGATTTTTTGACCTACTGCACACGCTGGATTGGGCTCATCATGAATGGCAAATAGCTGCTCTGGCCCATCAATTGCCTGATAAATCGCTAGCAGTGTTAAATCCTTTGGCTCTACTAATAGCTCATAGCCAGCCATGCCAGAATGAGAAGAAAGTAAGCCTGCTTTTTTTAGCACACCAATCATTCTTCTTACGACTACTGGATTGGTATTCACACTTCCAGCTATAAAATCGGACGTAAGGAGACTTTTATCAGAGGTTGTAGCAATGAGCGAAAGAATATGGATCGCCACCGAAAATCGACTGTTCACCATATGTATCACCACCTGTTGTAACTATTATAGTTACAGGTGCAGAAAAAAGTCAAGCCCTGTCACCTGTATATATTGTTCCCCGTTATGCTGTTGCTAATGTATCGCTTATATTTTTTTTACGTAAATGACTAATTCCTGTCGTATTTGACCGTTGTCCTCATAAAAATCTAAATTATGAAATTCATATTTAAAGTGACCTACAGGAAATGTCACACTTTCTCCTTGCGCTGCTGCCAAAATGCCTGCTACATCTTGTGACACCATATGTAGCAGCTCTTCCCCAGAATAAGAATCGATAAAAATAACGTTCATAAAAAAACACCTCCATAGCCATTATAGCTTAGGAGGCGCTTACATTTATAGTGTATCTTTATAACCTTTCAAACGAATCTCTTCGATGATTTGCATCATTTCTTGAATTTGCTGCTGCGACAATTCGATCTTGTTACAAGAATATGCATGTTGCACAGAACCCATGCTTTGTTCTGGCTCGCTTTGCTGTCGATCATATTCATCTACTAGAAGTACCATTGTATTTTTCACAACTATCACCCCTACAATATAATGGACTATTCCCATTATACCAAATAATGCTAATTATACCATAATAACTATAATTAATTTCTTTTCATCCAGTCATCCAACTACTTGCCTATTTCGTAAAACAAATAGTTAGACCTAGATCTTAGTTTGAAAAAAACAGCAACCCAAATGGCTGCTGTTAGCATTATACGGCAATTGGTGCTTTAATCGCAGGATGTGGATCATATCCTTCAATCGATAAATCCTCAAGCTCTATATCAAAGATGGATGCTTTATTTGGATTGATGTGCAATGTTGGTAGGTTTCTTGGCTCACGTGATAGCTGCTCTTTCACTTGCTCCACATGGTTTGCATAAATATGTGCATCCCCAATGCTATGAATAAATTCGCCAACCTCTAGGCCACACTCATGTGCAATCAAATGTGTTAATAAGGCGTAAGACGCAATATTGAATGGACAGCCTAATAATGTATCAAGGCTTCTTTGCATTAACTGGCAGCTTAATTTACCATTTGCTACATAAAATTGGAACATCACATGGCACGGTGGTAATGCAGCTTTACTGCCCTTTGCGCCCGCATTAATGACATCCTCAGGATTCCATGCATTGACAATGATACGGCGTGAATCAGGTTGATGCTTAATCTGATGAATGACATCCTGTAGCTGATCAAGGCTATCGCCATCAGAGGTTGTCCAATGGCGCCATTGTTTGCCATAGACATTTCCGAGATCTCCATATTGCTGTGCAAAGTCATCATCTGTTAAGACACGTTCACAAAATGAGGCAAGTTCTTTTTGATACAATGTGTTAAATGACTCGTCTACTAAACAGCGTCGACCAAAATCTGTCATATCAGGACCTTTATACTCATCAGATTCCACCCATTTTTTAAATGCCCATTCATCCCAGATGTGGTTATTATGCTGCAATAGGTAACGGATATTGGTATCTCCTTTAATGAACCATAATAATTCACTTGCTACAAGCTTAAAGGGCACACGCTTTGTCGTTAGAAGAGGAAAACCTTTGCTTAAATCAAAACGCATTTGATACCCAAAGACACTGTATGTACCTGTCCCCGTTCGATCTTCTTTCTTTGTGCCATTTTCTAATATATGTTGTAGTAAATTTAAGTACGCGAATTCTGGATGCGTCATTTTTCTTCAACAGCTCCTTCAAGTTTGCTGTTGATCATTATACCATTTCACAACGAATTATTGTTGAGCTCCCTTGAAATTTCACTCTCTGTTGTGACGAAAAAAGTGGGCAGCAGGATGATATTTAATAAAACAGGTCCAACAATCACTAATAAATCAATGCCAGGACTAAAGTATAATCCAAATGCTGTAATCAGACCCGATAATACAAGGAACACGATTTGTGCGACAATGATCAAAATCGGCACCAATTGATACAGGTAATTGAGTTTACGGAACTGATGCATATTGTCTGGGTTTTTAATGATTTTCCTTTTTAACCGTCTGGATAAAATAAGACAAGCAAGCAGTTGGATAGCCATAAAGCAAAAATAAATGACACTGTATAACAGCAACTGACTTTTTTGAATGGTGCCATCAAAATGGCCCACTCTTTGGTTTAATAACTCTTGGACTGCTCCCTCATAGACATATTCACGTTCACTTAAAAAAGTAAAGGGCTCCATAAAGCCAAGCGCTGTCCAATCCTTTGTATTGACAGTCCACTTGGATAATTTACTTGCTAAAATACGCAATTGAATAGGATCTTGCTCGCCAAACATCCCTACTAGATGACGATAGGGAATGGCTACTTTTAGCTGACCATCCTGCTTTTCTTGAAATAAATCCTGAATATAAAAGGTATAGGCAACATCGGATTTATTGGCCTCATAACGAGTCTCACCAATTTTCCAATGATTAGCTAAGGAAGCTTGAATGCCATTTTTCATTTCTGTATAGGGCATATCCTTATGTAAATGCTTCGGAATCTTATAGACAAAATGATGATCACTACCTATGAGACCAATTTCTACCTCGACTTTATCCTGATTCACCGTTTTGGCCTTCGTGGTCAATGGAATGGTGATCATAGCGATGAGAAAAAAAAGTAAAAGTGTTAAATTGCCTTTTTTCACGCAGAAGTCCCCCTATTCGTCACTAATGATTAAATTTACCCTATCATAGCCATGTCCGAAAACACTATTTCGTTATTCCGAAAAAACAATAGTGGTTTTCCGAAACTCGTTATTTCGGTATTCCAAATTTATCAATAATTAGCGATAATATATAGGAGATTATGATCATAAGCAAATTAGAGGTTTAACAATGAAAAAATGTACTTATTGTATTTTTCTTACATACTTAATACTCGGTATTTATGTGTTAGGTATTACCATCAAAACACCCTTTGTGAGTCTCACTCTCGATACGACAAAAGGTCAGCCTGTTTTTGTGGATAGCTATTACCCTCTATGGGCAGAGCAAAAAAATATTGAAAAAGGGGATATTATTGTGGCTATCGATGGGCAGCCAGCCATGGAGAATCGCTACGTTCAACAGCAAATGATCGTTAGAAGCGCCAATGCATTAACGATCCAAAAGGCTGATAAGAGTATTCAAACCATTGCTGTCAAACATCGAGACATGCCAGAAGAATTATATTTGCAAATTTTGTTCCCTATCTTTTATTTTTTCCTAGCTTTTGGTGTCGCACTTTATGTTTGGCGACGCAATCAAAATAATCTTTCAACGTTTTTATTGATCCTATTTTTATTAACTTGTTCGACCGCCTATATCAGTACTGGCGCATCAGCTAGAGGAAATATGATTGGGATGTTTGTCATTAGTAGCTGTATTATTTTATGCATGGTTCTCTTTATTCACTTTTTACAACACTTTTTCAAATACCTACAAATTAAGTGGACCTACCCTCACAGCAAATGGCTGTACTTAGTAATACTGTTCATCCCTGGCTTTTATCTAATGGAGGAAATTGAGCCATCATTACGTGAGTTCACACCTATATTGAACCTAAGTTTATTTGCTGTCCTGGTAGTCTATGCAATTTTTATTTTAGTAACGAGTTATTTACGTACTAAATTGGCCAAAATTCGTTTAATTGCGCTTGCCTTTATCGTGCCGTTTTTACCCTTTTTATTATTCTTCGTTACACCTGAAATATTAGGACATAAGCCGATATTACACGCTGAAATCGCCGCATTGTTTTTATTATTTATTCCGTTCTCTTTTCTGTTCATTCAGGTGAACGAACGATTATTTGATATTGAATACCAATTATCACGATTACGCTATTATTCAACGCTAGCCTTTTTCAGTGCGCTTCTGTTGACAGCAGGGATTGCCCTGTTATTTATGGGGGAGCTATCCATCGTCCATGTCACAAGTATTTTTTTACTTGTCTTTATGGTGATCATTGCAAGCTTTTATATAAAAGAACGCATTGATTTTAAGTATCGAAAAATTATCTTCTCTTCTACTGGAAATTATGTACATAATTTATATGCAGCCGTTCAGCGTATGGGCAAAGCAAAAAACCAACAAGAATTATTGGATCGTTTTAAATATGAAATCACCGAGAAGCTTGGAACCACAGCGTTTCATATTCGGACAATAACAGACGATTCTCCACAGCATGTAAGCTACTATCCGCAATTACTGTTACATGATGCTGGTGAGGAAAAGATTATGTTAGAAATACGCCATGCTCTGCAAAAGGAAGAGCTACTTTGGTTAGAATTGCTTGCACTGTATGTGTCCATGTTTATCAATAACTTACAGCAAATTGAGGATTTAGTGCGTGAAATTCAGCATATAAAAAATACCAGTGATACACCGCTTCCTTGGCTCGATAAATTGCTATGGAATATTATTGAGAAGGAAAAGAGTATTTTAGCACAGGAATTACATGATACCATTTTGCAGGAGCAGCTTCATTTAGCCAGAGAGCTTGATGTCCTAGCTGGCTCCCCTACTATTCAGAAGGAGACCGTGCTAGCTATACGCGAGCAGCTATTGAATGCAACGAAGGACTTACGAGAATATTGCGAGAACTTAAGTCCCCCACTATTGGATACCTTTGGTTTACAAATGGCATTAAAAAAACTCATTCAAAAGGTAAAAATAAGGGCTGATTTTTTATTAAGCGCCCAAATTGATCGTGTAGAATTTCAGGATGTCACCCTGCATCTCGTAGTCTATCGTCTTGTTCAGGAGCTGTTAAATAATGCAATCAAGCATGCCGAAGCAACAGAGGTTTCGCTTCAATTACAAGCAATCCCTCAAGGCTTTATCCTTCGATACGATGATAATGGTATAGGCTGCGACATTGACGATTTAATACAGTCCTCTGCATCAATGGGCATTAATGGCATTCGCGAACGTGTCCGTGCTTTTAATGGTGACATTACCATTCAATCGAGCCTTAACGAGGGCATGCATATTTATATACAAATACAAGAGGACGGGGATTCATATGATGAACATACTTATTATAGATGACCATCCTGTCGTTTTAGATGGTACGAAAACATTGTTGCAGGATTTAGCCAATGTTCAAATCGAAACAGAACAGGATTGCGCAGCCGTTTTATCAAGAATGGATACAGCTACCTTTCAGTTGTTTCTCATTGATATCAATATGAAGCCAATCAACGGCATTCAACTATCAGAGATGATTAAGAAAAAACAAGCAGATGCATTGATTATTCTTTACACAGGCTACGAACTTTCCGATTATTATGAGCTATTGATTGAGAAAAAAATTGACGGTCTATTATCAAAGCTAGCGACAAAGGAGCAAGTGATCCAAACCATTCAAGCAGCCATAAGAGGTGAGATTTTACTGGCAGCCGATTTCTTAGACTTTGTACAGCAACGCACCAACCTGCCGAATGTGCAGCAGGAGGTTCTACTGAGCGATAAGGAACAGGAAATACTACAGCTCGTTGCCCAAGGTTGTACAAATAAAGCCATCGCCTCTGCAATTGGTGTCACCCAGCGCACGGTGGAGAACTATTTATCGAAGCTATTCGTCAAGCTGAATGTAGAATCGCGGGCAGAGGCTGTCATTGTTGCGAAGGAAAAAGCATGGATTAAATAATGAGGAAATAGCGTTTCTTTACTATTAGATTACAAATGTAAATTTTTCCTTACTAAAAACGGAATTTACTGGATATACAAACAATTCTGTACTATAATAAGGGTAATAATTACATTACTTCATTGCTATGATTAAAAACACGTATTCAAAAGTAATACGAGCTTTTGAATACGTTTTTTATATGTGATAGAAGCAATTGATTGTTGAATTTTTTTGGGAGGGTGTTTACATGACACAAGGTACAGTAAAATGGTTTAACGCAGAAAAAGGTTTTGGCTTCATCGCAGTTGAAGGTGGCAATGATGTATTCGTACATTTCTCAGCTATCCAATCTGATGGCTTCAAAACTTTAGAAGAGGGCCAAAAAGTTGAATTCGGCGTAGAAGAAGGCAGCCGTGGACCTCAAGCAACGAATGTAGTGAAACTATAATCTTCACTTAACATAGACGTGCATATAAAAAGAGACATTCGTAAATGGATGTCTCTTTTTCCTGTGTCAGGATTTATTCATCCTATCAACTTGCACAGGTAGCCCCACCGTATGAACCATTCCATCCTGACTAATATAAATGAATTTGATAATACTTTTTTGGGCGTCCACGCGTGGTGGACGTGTTGCTTGGTAATTCGTGTGCTAAATTTTTCTCATGGAGCTGCTTTAAAATACGGTTTGCAGAGCGTACCGTAATGCCAAGATGTGTACTGAGCAGTTCTCCACTGACGATCGTTGTCGTTAGTTTTTCCAGCATCGCTTCTATTTTTTGTAATTGTAATAAGGGAATATCATATGTCGTACTTAAATTTTTTAGATGCTGTTGTTTTTCATCGTCAAACTGTAGCATCGTTCCATATAGTAAAGGCCCGATTTCTCTTGAATTTTCAATAATGTATCCCTGTGTTTCCTTTGAAGAGCAGAGGGTTGCGGCTTTTTTAGCAAACTCCTGACTTTCAATTAGAGAGTCACCAATTCCCCACCCTATTCTGACAGGAAACGATAGCTTCTCATTTAAAAAATCAACTAAATGACAATGTGAATAACGATTCGTTGTACTTAAAAATTGCTTATACGTCGTGATAATTGCAATAAACGATGCCTCACGATGTACGATAAATGAGCTAGCATACAGTTGTTTGAAATCTAATATAGTTTTATATAAGGCAATTTGCCGATATTCTAGGTCTTCTATATTCGATTTATCGATCGGAATTAAAATATGCACTACCACTACTTTATTTTGGTTAAGCTGTCGAATTCGCAGTTGATTGAGAAAATGATCTAATGTTAATTGCATGGCATATTGAGACGGGTAAAAAGCGATAAATGGTATATTTTGATCAGCTAAGCGCTCCCGTATTTCTGCAATGCGGGTAAAGCTCAAATCAACCTTGTTTTCCTTATGCAATTGTAGATGCCATTCAGCAGCTTTATCGACAATATCGCTACTTGCGTACTCGCTCATCGTTTGGCTAAAAAGATAAGGTTTTTTTCCTATCGACCATTCATGAATGCCCAAATAGCCGTTTTCCTCATAGCAAAAGTCGATGGCAATGCGATTCATAGCAATCTTTTTCTCATAAAAAAGCTCCGTAACGGTACGGTAAAAATCACGCTCTGAAATATCAAAATAATGCATGGGTACCGTTGCTTCTTGAAAATGCGTTTGAGCATAAAAATATGGAATTTGTCCGCTAAAAAGCGCTCCATCTCCCCCTTCCAAATACTTTTCTAAAAGCTCATTCAAATGTTCAAAATCAGTATAAGCATAGTAATGAAATTCACAAAAAGAGGGTTTAATTTTTTCAAGCTGTTGAACCCATGAAAGTGAGCGTTTTGCGGTAAAAACATTAATTTTATACATACATATAGCTCCTTAATAAAAAATAAATATTGAAAATAGTCAGAAAATATGGTTTCTTTGTATAAAGGACATAGATTTTCAATGTCTTAAAATAGAGACATTGGATTCTTAAAGGTTAAGTCTAATAAAGTATAAAAGGAGATGAAATTTATGCAAGGGAATTCACAAACAATTAAGAAAAAATCTTGGATTGACAATATGTTAGATAAAATCGAGCGTGCAGGTAATAAGCTACCGGACCCTATCACGTTATTTATTATTCTAGCAGGTGTAGTACTAGTTTTATCATGGGTTTTATCCATGCTCGGTATTTCAGCAGTTCAACCTGGGACCGAAGATGTCATTCAAGTAAAAAATCTGCTAAGTCAAGAAGGACTTATCTTAATTTTAACGCAGATGGTTTCAACATTTACAGGCTTCGCTCCATTAGGGCTAGTAATCGTGACAATGATTGGTATTGGTTTAGCTGAGCAAACAGGCTTAATTTCAGCTGTCATGAAGAAAATTGTGATGTCAGCACCTACAAAATTAATTGTACCTTTTATCATTTTTACAGGTTTAGTTGGTAACTTAGCGGCTGACGCGGCATTTATCATTTTACCACCAATTGCAGCCATGATTTTTATGAGTATTGGTCGAAATCCATTAGCAGGCTTAATTATTACATATGCAGCTGTAGCTGGAGGCTTCAGTGCGAACATATTAATTAGCTCTCTAGATGTATTATTATTAGGGATTACAGAATCAGCAGCACAAATAGCAGACCCCGCGTACACTGGTCGTGCAACGATGAACTACTATTTCTTAATTGCTTCGACGTTTTTATTAGTCATTATTGGTACATGGGTTGCAAAGAAGTTTACAGAGCCTCGCTTTGGTTCTTTTCACGGTGAAATTGAAAAGCTAGAGCCATTGACAGCTTTAGAGAAGAGAGGATTAAAGTGGGCTGGAATCGTAACGCTAGTTTATATTTTAGTCATTGCTTTTACAGTCATACCGTCGAACGGTCTTTTACGAGATCCTGCCACAGGTGGCTTTTTAAACTCACCTTTCATGGCAGGCATTGTACCTATCATGTTATTCTTCTTCCTATTACCTGGGCTTGCCTATGGGATAGCAGCGAAGGAGGTTAAAAACGATAAGGAAGTTGCAGAGAAAATTTTTAAATCCATTGCAGATATGGCACCATTTATTGTATTAGCATTTGCCGCTTCACAAATGATTGCCTTTTTCAACTGGAGCAATATTGGTTCTATTTTAGCCATTAAAGGTGCAGAGCTTTTACAAGCATTGAATTTTACAGGTTTACCAATGATGATAGGATTTGTTTTAATTTGTGCCTTTGTCAACCTATTAATCGCCAGTGCTTCTGCAAAATGGGCTTTACTTGCACCAATTTTCGTACCAATGTTCTTATACTTAGGCTATTCCCCAGCGGTTACCCAGATGGCCTATCGTGTAGGGGATTCGATTACAAATCCAATTACCCCTATGTTACCGTATTTCGCGATTTTACTATCATTTGCAAAGCGCTATGATAAAAATATCGGTATAGGCACGCTTATCTCTTCTTTATTGCCGTTCTCGGTGTTTTTCGCAATCGGTTGGATTATCCTCTTCGCCATTTGGTTCCTACTAGGTTTACCGCTTGGCCCTGGAGATTATATTTACTTAAAATAAGGAGTGTTAGAGAATGACAACATTACAACAACAGTTAGCAGATTTATTAAAACATTATGAAGAAGAGACAATACAGCTTCGTCGTCATTTCCATGAAAATCCTGAGCTTTCCTTTGAGGAAGTTGAAACGCCAAAAACCATTGCTGCCTTTCATCGTGCATTAGGTCATGAGGTTCGTGAAGGTGTAGGTGGCAATGGAGTTGTGGCAAAGCTAGTTGGTGGAAAACCAGGGAAAACAGTAGCGTTACGAGCAGACTTTGATGCTTTAGCCATTACGGAAGAAACCGGCTTACCTTTCCAATCGAAAATTAAAGGGCGTATGCATGCTTGTGGCCATGATGGACACACAGCTTCCCTCTTAATCTTAGCGAAGGCGTTTAATCAAATGAAGGATGATTTAGAAGGAACAATCGTCTTTATTCATCAGCATGCTGAGGAACTTGCGCCAGGTGGAGCTATTTCGATGATTAGAGATGGCTGCTTAGAAGGTGTAGATGTTATTTTTGGGACACATTTATGGGCACCCACTGATCTTGGCAAAGTGCAAACAGCTAAAGGACCATTAATGGCTGCAGCAGATGGTATTTATATAACGATAAAAGGCAAGGGCGGCCATGGTTCAAACCCAAGTGACACCAAGGACTCCATTGTCCTTGCAGCTCAGTTTATTACAAATTTACAGCAGCTTGTGGCACGTCGCATCAACCCATTACGTCCAGCAGTAGTATCAATTGGCCATATTGAGGCATTAAATCCATTCAACGTCATTGCTGATCAAGTGTACATGAAGGGTACGGTGCGCACTTTCCACGAGGAGGAGCGTAGTTTGTTAGAGCATGAAATCGAAGAGCTTTTAAAGGCAACTTGTTATTTAACAAAAGCCGATTACAAGTATGAATATGTGCGAGGCTATCCGCCAGTTGTGAACCATGATGCAGAGACTGAGCATATAATGGCGTCCGCAGAGAAAATTGCAGATGTTGAGACTGTTGAAATAGTTGATCCCAATATGGGCGGTGAGGACTTTGCCTATTTCTTAGAGGAAATCCCCGGTGCGTTTTTCTTCACAGGGGCAAAAAACCCTGATTGGGAGGAAGTCTATCCACACCATCATCCGAAATTCGATATCGACGAGCGCTCATTACGAATTGCCGCCAACGTTTTAGGTCAAGCAACGCTAGACTACTTCGCAAAAAATAATTAATAAAAAGCATTACGAAGTGCTACATGCATTTCGTAATGCTTTTTTCGGTTGAATATTTTAATAAGAAGAAAAGGATGGCCAAAGCTAAGAGGTTCTCTCACTAGTTGGAGCAGTTACCTAACTAGTTTGAGCGCTTTCTTTTCACTTTGGAGCGATTACCTGACTAGCTTGAGCGCTCTCTCCTCACTTTAGAGCGGGCTCCTCCTCACTCAGTCAGGATTACTTAGGAGTCAAGACCCCCTACCTCTAACTAGGCATAAGAATGTAAGCCGGCAATGACTAGATTGACAAATACTTGGTTGAACACAATAATGCCGAAGCCGATGATGGCCAACCAGGCTGTTTTTTCTCCTTCCCAGCCTTTGGATAAGCGAAAATGGAGGAAGGCTGCGTAGAATAAAAAGGTAATTAATGCCCACACCTCTTTCGGGTCCCAGCCCCAATAGCGACTCCAGGCAATTTGCGCCCAAATCATGGCGAATAGCAGGCCACCTAATGCAAATAATGGGAAGCCGATAACAACTGCGCGATAGGAAATCTCATCCATTAATTGTGGCTGTACGCGGCTTGTCCATGGCTTTAATAAGGCACTCACTGATTTTCTTGTGATGAATCGAATGACACCATATAAAATAGTACCCACGATAAATGCCCAGACAATCGAGTTTAATTTCTTGGCATCTATTTTATTTGTGATTTCGACACCACCGATTGCTTCACCCTTCTCGGTGACGGCTCCTTTACTGACAATCAGGGGCATCATGGAGTAAGTGGCTTTTTCTTGCTGTCCCTGTGCATTATCGAATTGTACCTGCACCTCTTCTGTGGCAAGGCTGAAAAACGTCGATACGCCAATAAAGCCAATGACAACCACCAAACAATACAACACAAACTCAAGCCCGTATGTACTGATAGTTTTTTTGGAAACATCCAGCGTTCTTAATAAGTAAATTAAACCTGTAGCAAAGGATACAGATAAAATGGCACTAGAAAAGGCCACAGTCATGACATGAATTGTTAACCAGTGACTTTGTAATGATGGAACAAGCGGCGATACTTCCTTCGCGAAAACGCTTCCATAACCAAGGATGATTAAGGATACAGGAATCGTGAATAAGCCAACCACGATTTGCTTATATAAGAAATGGATAATTAAGTAACTTCCTGTAAGCATGATGCCAAAGAACGTCATAAATTCATACATATTACTGACAGGTGCATGGTCAACCGCCACCCATCTTACAACAAAGTACACGAGCTGTAGGGCAAAGGCTATATAAGTGAGCAATAGTCCTAGCTTACCGAATGTTTTTCTCTTTGATTTGACTGCTAGCCCTAATGGCACAATAGCAATGAGTAGTAGAATAAAGGCAATAAATAAGGCATTGCTACTAATGGATAATAAACTTTCTTGATTCAATAGAATCCCTCCAACGTCTCTTTTTCGGAATATGCTTCCAAATAGTAAGAACGTTATAGCGTGTAAGAAGTGCCATGTTTTCCCTTTAAATATTTTTATTTTTTCAAATTGTTACATTTTTATGACATGGAAATGGGGATGTGCTTGGTAGGATCAATCATTATGTAGAGGGAACGATAAAATATCCCATTAAATGGAAGATAACTGTATCAAAAAATGGTATGCCTCTATCTACATCTTACAAAAAATTGTAATAAAAGTCTATTTCTTTTTCTATCTACATGGGACAATAATGATGCGCACAAATAACATAACGTTATGTTTCATAAACTGGAGGCTTTAATGAAACAAAATATTTATGATAATCCGATATTTTTTCATCAATACAAGACATTGAGACAAAAAGCATCTAATTATAACCGTCTTTTGGAGCAGCCCACGATGAAGGCTTTACTTCCACCGTTGACAAATTTACAGGTACTCGATATTGGCTGTGGTATGGGGGATTTCGCCAAGTATTGTATCGACCATCAAGCCAAGCACGTAACCGCATTAGATGTTTCGAGCAATATGCTGTCCGTCGCTAAACAGGAGCATGCCCACTCACAAATTGACTATCAGCTACAGGCAATAGAGGATTATGAAGCTCCTTCGGCTAGCTTTGATTGTATAACCAGCTCCCTATCTCTTCATTATGTCAAAGATTTCGATGCGGTCATTGGTCAAATTGCTCACATGCTACGTCCTAACGGTGTATTTATTTTCTCTGTAGAGCATCCTATTGCTACAGCTCGTCATACAACAGATGATAATTGGGTATATGATGACAATCATCAACGTCTGCACTATGCTGTGGATCATTACCAGGAAGAAGGCTTGCGTAAGCAAACATGGTTGGTGGATGGTGTTGTCAAATATCATCGCACTATAGCGACACTGGTCAATACATTGATTACCCATGGGTTAACCATTGATAAAATCGTAGAACCAATTCCAAGCACAGCAGCCATTCAACAGCTTCCTTCTATTGAAAAGGAGCTACGCAGACCATCCTTTTTATTCATCAAAGCAAAAAAATAAACGAAAGCCTCACCCTATGTTTGTGGTGAGGCTTGTTTCATATAAATAATTTCCGGGTCTCCCTCATCCAAGTTGTCGATAAAACCGCTTTTGACAAAGCCTAGGTTATGAAAAAGCTGGTGCATACGCCTATTGGACTGATTTGTAGAGGAGAAAACCTTTGCTGTTTTAGCCATTTGGATATAAGCGGTCATTAAGGCAGATGCGATCCCCTTTCTGCGCTCGGACGGCTTGACAATGACTAAGGAAATAAAGCTATAGCCAAAAAAGTCATTGCTAAATAGCAAAAACCCCCCAATGGTATCGGCGGATTGGTATAGCAAACAGCGTTTCTCTTTGATAGCTTGCTGAATTTCTTCCGCTCTGGATGAATCTCCAATTACTTCTTGATCGATTGTACAAAGTGCTTGTAAATGCTCCATTCTTGCTTCAATTATATGATGGCTCAATTTTCAACCTCCTTCATATAGTAGCTCATCACCTTTAGCTCATTTCGAAGTCCCATCGCCTGTCTGCCTTCATCGACAAAGCCACATCGCTTATAAAGTTCTTGAGCAGCTCTATTTGGTACATTGACCCCGAGCACCAGCTCATTGATGGATGGGAAATGCTTGCGAACAAAGTCAGGCAATAATTGGAGTGCTGTCTTGGCATAGCCTTTGCCCTGCTCATAAAAATCAGTGGAAAAGGAACGGATTAATAGCGCCTGTTCGTTGGAGGAGTAAGGCGTCACCCCCTCTTTTTCATGTAAGACAAAGAACGTGACTAGCTTGTTACCGTCCATTGCTAAAATGGCATGCCGACTATTATCCTGCTTAGCAAGTGCAATGCTTTCTTTTGGAGACTTTGTATAGCGTAGCTGCTCTTCTGTTAGGGTATATTGTTCTACTAAATTTTTTGCTTTGTCCTCATAGAACATGAGCTGCATAGTCACTCGAATTCCTCCTCGTAAATAGCGGTGAATTCATAGTCTCCCTCTATAAGTTGCTGTAAATAATCCTCAAACGAAGCTGCAATCACCTCAAAGCTATCAGGATCATGGACATAACGAACCACCTGGCCAACTTGTCCCGCTTCATTTGGCGTAAAATCAATATATAGGCTTGATGTGCCCCCATTATTCATACAATCTGCAAAGCAGAGCCGTTCATTTAACGGGACATGCATATTAATCTTTTCATCTACTTCCACATACGCTAAAAATTCCTGATAGCGCTCATAAATTGTTTCACGCTTGTCATGATAATCTTTCACGATTTGCTCCACCGATTTTAAATAATACGGATAATCCCCTAAATCAGAGCCTAGCACTAAAACACAGATCGTTTCTTGCCCATGCTGACAATAATATGTACCATTGACATCCTGTAATAGCTCCACCAAAGCTTGTGGGCAGTTCGGAAATACTTCTAACAAGGCCTGAATTTGTGTCTCTGAAGCACCAAAAGCCTGTTGTAATTGTTGCTGCTCTTCTTGTGGTAAGTATTGTAATAAATTCGCAAAATATGTTGTGCGCATCTTAATCCCTCTCTCTCTTTAACTATGACATATTTTAACATAATTTCTTCCATTCTCTTAGTCCCTCATGCTACTATGGAAGTATGCACAAAAAAAGGGGTGGATTTATGAGTGTGAAAGATGCAGTAGACGTGAAAATATTACCAACAATCGTAGGGTTGTAACGCTACTTGCAGCCCTTATATAAGGGAGAATACAATAATGGAACATTATTTGAAAACATTTTTAACAGGTCAATCGATCACTTTACAACAAATGACTACTGCTGACCTAGAGGCTTTTATAGCAATCGAAAGCGAAATCACCTCTTTGCTACTTGCTAATGATGAGATTCCCTTTCCACAAACTGTAGAGGATCACACCGCTTTCTTTAACAGTATCAGCGGAAAGAAGGAGGAATACTTTTTCGGTATCTATGAAAAAGCGTCACAACAGTTAATAGGCTCCTGTGGCGTTTATGCAGTGAATTGGCAAAATAGCACTTGCTCAGTGGGCATTTCAATTGGGAAAGAGTGGCACGGCAAGGGCTATGGCACGGATGCAATGAAAACGCTTATTGATTTTATCTTCCAATATATAGCTGTTCAGAAAATCAAGCTTCAGGTTTTTAGCTTTAATCCAGCAGCTATTCGCTCCTATGAAAAATGTGGCTTCACAAAAGAAGGTATTTTACGCCAAGAAATTTTCCGCTTCGGTACATTCCATGACGTAGTTTTATTTGGCCTCTTACGCTCCGATTGGGAGAGGAATTAACAGAATAGCACAAGAGAGATACTATGATTGCTGTAGTATCTCTTTTTTTGTTCAGTCCTCTTGCCACACGCGTGTTACTTCCTGTAAGGATAGCCCTTGAAAGGCTAATCGATAGATATCTGGCATACTTAACGTTTGCCAAAATGCATAATCGTACTGGGCATCAAAATATTGCATCATCAATGCCATGATATTGCCATGTGTACCGATAACGAAAGACTCCTGTGGATGCGTGAGAAGGATGTTTCGCAAACTTGGAATAGCGCGAGCCATTGCCTGTTGATTGGACTCCCCACCTGCCCATGCAAAGCTTGGCTCCTGCCACACCCGTTGAACTGCTGCATGAAAATCCTCCAGCTTCCCAGTAGCAAGTTGTCTTTCTTTTAAAGCATCTATCGTTTGAACGGGTAAAAGACGAGCCTGTGCAATCCCCTCCACTGTTTGAATGGCTCTACGATAAGGACTAGCATAAACTGCATCGATTCGATGATGCTTCAAAAGATTTGTGACACACTCTGCATCCCTTTGTCCCTGAGCAGATAGTGGACGATGATATTCATCCTCTGAATAATGAGCATGTGCGTGTCTAACAAAATAAATTTCAGTCATCTGTTTCTCCTCTTTGATCTTTAGCTAAATGAACCTTCCAAATCCCCTCTTGCTGTTGCAGAGCGTATGTTTTTATGTAGCGCTGACTCCCAACGGAAATTTCCAGTTGAACGACCTGTAAATCAGGGCTGCTCGATTCATTAATCACTATTCGATCATAAAATCTATACATGAAATAGGTAACAAGCAAATCACCTGCAAGTGAATCGGTATAGTATTGCTCAAACAATTCTTTTGTGGGGAATGCATCATTGCTGTAAGTAATCGCATACAATGCATCCATACGAGGTTCCTCCACTAAATCAAACATAATTAGCAGCATTTCCTCTGGCGAAAAGGTCTGCAAATGACGAATTTCTCCATCGTTTAAAAATGCTTGATAGGCCTCTCTTTTTTCCAAAGATAAATCAGCTACATAGCTAAATTCAGTGGATGTGGATGTCGATGTCGTATCCATGTCATACACAATGGTCGGTTCCTGGAAGGGCTTCTCCCTTTCACATGCCGTTAGTAAACTTAAAAAAGCAATGATGGAAACCAGTTTTTTCATCATGCGCTGCATCACCTCATCTACCATCCATTATTCCATTAATTTCAAAAATTCTCAACATTTCACCATAGACAATGAAATGTCCCCATTTCTAAACAACAAAAAAGGGAATTTGCTAAAATGTGACAAGATATGAATTCCACGCTTAATTATCGGAAAATTCAATCTCTAATCACAACTTTTTTCTTAGTATAAAAGACTTAAGACTTCTCTATTTTCCCTTTAATATTTTCTAAAACAAAGAACGTGAATAACCCTATCCAGCACATGAATAGGGTTTTAAGTCATGTATTAAATTATATAAAAAGGGAAATTAACAGTATTATTTATCTATAATACATAAAAATTTTCAATCGAGCTAAATAGGATGAAGTACCCTATCTATGACTAAATTACGAATTTAAGAAACGATACACAATGTGACATTTTTTTTAATATAAGTGATATACAATGAAAAAGTTGAATCGAGGTCATAAAAATTTATTTCAAGAATATGGATAAAAAATTAGGAGGAAAATATCTTGGTTAACTTATTACTTAAACAATTCTTGAAGGCGGAAATTGAGATCAAACGAAGAATTATGTATAAAAAAGCAAAGGATCTTGGTTTCACCCACCCTATTGTAGTAGATTACAGTCAAGAATTGGATGTCTTACTTAATAGATATTTAAAACAAGCACAAGCTTCCTAATCATAACGAGGCATATAATAGAAGAAAGTATAGATATGATAAAGCCAGGCCATGTTTTATTGGCTGGTTTTATCGGGGATGATACATGCATTCACCTAGCCATTTCTCAGAATGTATAGAGAATGAAAAAGTAGGCGATGTTTTTGATAAGAAAACATTTGGAGGTTGAATGATGCACGTATTCATCTTAACTTTTATGGTTGTTTCCAAAATATTATTGCCACCTCAACATTCAGTAGACCATACATCACCCACACTTTGCACACCAACTGAAATAAATACACTATATCAATACCCAAACAACCAATTTCAATCGTTTCGTGATGAGGACACATTTTATCAGCAGCTTAATCGTGCGATTTATGAGGAATATACCAATGCTTCATTGAATATTCGTCAAAAGATGGCTTTTAAAGATGTAGCAAATGCGACAAAACGTTTTTATTTACAAACAGATGGTAAACAGGAAACAATAGACCTCTCTCAACATACTTTTATTCATCCCAATCGACAAGTTTATTTTTTAGCATCCTTTCAGCACAATACCGATGAATCCTATCGCAAATTTCTTGTCATCGACGCTGAAACACAAGAAGTAATACTGGGACATTCGCTTTTTCAAGAAAGTTCCAAGCACCTTTAATTCATTGTATGCACACCATGTAGATTCTAGTAGTCATTTCAAAAAAATAGAAGTAAAAATTTCTTAACAATTAAAAAGCTTGCGATGAATGACGAACATTCATCGCAAGCTTTCTTTACTTAAATTAAGCTAAACTTTTTTGTTGAATGGCTGTTGTGACTTCTTCTATTAATTGCTGTAGTGACTTATCAGTGGAATTTTGCTGACCATGTCTGCGAACAGCTACAGTTCGGTTGGCAACCTCACGATCACCGATAACCACAATATATGGTATTTTTTGCAATTGGGCTTCTCGTATCTTTTTGCCGAGCTTTTCTTGACGGTCATCTAATTGCACACGGATGTCTGCCTGTTGTAAAGCTTCAACAACTTGCTTGGCATAGCCTTGATGTGCCTCAGCTACTCCAATCACTTGGACTTGCTGTGGTGCCAGCCAAGTTGGGAATGCTCCGCCAAAATGCTCGATTAAAATACCTAAGAAGCGATCAATTGAGCCAAACACTGCACGATGGATGACAACAGGTCTCACCCTTTCATTGTGCTCATTAATATACGTTAAATCAAATTTCTCTGGTAGCTGGAAATCAAGTTGAACCGTTGCACATTGATGACTGCGCTGAATCGCATCTTTAATATGGATGTCAATTTTCGGTCCATAGAAAGCCCCGTCCCCTGCATTAATTGTATAGGCAATACCTAAATTGTTTAGGACATTTTCAAGTGCTGCTTCTGCTTGATCCCACAGTGCCAAATCACCCATATAATCATCTGGTCGTGTCGATAATTCAATCGTATACGCAAATCCAAAGACGTTGTACACTTCATCTATAATCTTTAAGGCCAGTGCAATTTCATCCTCAATTTGCTGTGGTGTTGCAAAAATATGGGCATCATCCTGACAAAAAGTTCGTACACGTAACAGACCATTCAAGGCGCCACTAAATTCATGTCGGTGCACTTGCCCAAATTCTGCCATACGTATAGGTAAATCCCGATAGGAATGTAAGGCATTTTTGAAAATCAGCATATGCCCAGGACAGTTCATCGGCTTTAAGGCAAAGCTTTGGTCATCCACCTGTGTGAAATACATATTGTCCTTATAATGATCCCAGTGACCTGACTGCTCCCATAAGCGTTGGTTCATCATCAGCGGTGTTCGTACTTCCCTATAGTCATATTTTGCTTGTAAATGTCGCAAATACGATTCCAGTTCATTGCGTAAAATTTGACCATTGGCTAAATAGAAGGGCATACCAGGTGCTTCCTCTGAAAACATAAATAACGATAGCTCTTTACCTAGCTTGCGATGATTTCGCTTTTCTGCTTCCTCCAAGAAGATAAAATGATCGCGCAGTTCCTCTTTTGTAGCAAAGGCAACGCCATAAATACGCTGAAGCATTTGATTCTTACTATCGCCTCGCCAGTAAGCGCCTGACACATGCATTAATTTAAAATGCTGTAATTTGCCTGTAGACGGGACATGTGGACCACGACATAAATCATAAAAATCTCCCTGCTCATAAATCGTAACTAGCTCATCTACAGGAATTGCCTCCAACAGCTCTAGCTTTAACGCATCATGGGCGAATAATTGCTTTGCTTCTTCACGTGAAACCTCGCGTCTATGAATCGGGATATTTTCCTGTACAATTTGTTTCATTTTCTTTTCAATTTGCTGTAAATCACTCGGTGTCAGTGTATCAGCAATATCTATATCATAATAAAAGCCATTTTCAATGACTGGTCCTACTCCAAATTGTGCATGTGGATAAAGTCGTTTAATTGCCTGCGCTAATAAATGGGCCGTAGAATGGCGAATGACCTCGATCCCTTCCTTTGAGCTTGCATCGTACAATGTAATTTGTGCATCTTCCATAATCGGGCGCGTCAAATCAATGATGGTTCCGTTAACACTCCCTGCGACTGCCTTTTTACGAAGCTCTGGACGAATCGCTTGTGCAATATCGGTTAGTGTCACACCTTTAGTAAATGCTTGTTGTTGACCATCTGGAAATTGAATGTGAATACGTTGATTTGACATGTTTCTCTACTCCTTTTAGTAATAAAATCAATTACACCTTGGCATAATTGTGTAGATAAAAAAAACACATATCCGCCCCTAAGAAGGGACGAGTATGTGTTGATTACCCGTGGTTCCACCCAAATTCCCACTAGTTTATAGGCTAGTGGCTCATTGATTTTGCTGTAACGCCGCAAAAAAAACGGTGCAAGTTTCCAAGCACGGCTCCAAGGTAGTAAGATGGGAATACGACATTAGGAAGCTTGCAGCCAAGGCCCCCCTCTCTATAAATGGTTAATCGCATCTCTTGTCCTTATCATTGCCCATTTCATTTTGTATGAAATTGTTAATTACTATAACGAATAGTGAATTCTTTGTCAAACACTAAAAAAGAAAAAAATTTAGCGATGGACTTGCAATGGGCGTTCTGGACGTTGAACACAATAGTGACAATGCGGGTCATCACATGCCTCCTCTTGCCACTCATTACACATCGCACAAAAATAACTATCAAACGTGTCATCATAGATGATGGAATTTTGACAACTCGGGCATTGTTGATTTTTTTGAATCGTACCGCTGATTTCTAGCCCATCAATAATCACTATATCTTCGCGCTGTTCAATTCGCATTTTATTATTAACCCCTAATGATTTTTCACTTCTAAGGTCTCATCTTCAGATTGCCATTCTACATGGATCATTGGCTTTGTTTCTCGTTTAAAGATTTTCTCACTTTCTTTTTTTGTGAAGGAATAATAGCCATCTTTATTTAACTGAACATCACTTAAATTTTGGGATTCTTTTGTCCCCTCAATTGTAATTTCTAAAGGCCCCAAATCATCATCATCTCCCAGATAAAATAAGCGTAAGCCCACCTCACCATTACTATGATAGATGGCTTTCCAATGCTCACTTTTGGCGATATAATGTATCTCCTGCTTGGGACTTTGACAAGCTGTCAATAGGATGATGAGGGCAAGTGGAAACATCCATTTTTTCATTAAATATCCCCCTAACCTTGTATGGTGATAGCCCACCCTGTCGGCTTTTCTTCAAAGGCATCCTCGTATTCTGTAAAAACAAAATGAAGTCCACTTAAATCATCTGGCAAGGGTGGTGTCACCACATACGTACTGCTTTCATGTCCATTTGAGCCACCTGTACCTTTACTTCGGCATTCATAGGACGCATCAATGTATAGACCAAAATGTTTTCGTTCTAATTTTTGCTGAATCGTTAGCTGAGGTTCTTGCTGCTCATCCCAATCGATTAATAATTGCACTACACTTGCATTGTCATATTGACGAACATAAGAAACCGTATACAAACGCTCTCCCTTTGCTACCGTTTTCAATACAGGGATATAGTGACGGAAGCCTGAAGGTTCTACCTTTGAAGTATAGTATTTTTCTGATTTAATCAACTGGAAGAACAACGCTAAAAAAGTATCATCGAAACCATATTGCTGTGCCCATTTCGAAATGGCATCATCCGAAGGCAAGCCTGGAGTAAGAGCAGCTTGCTCTTTTCGTTGCTGCAAAAGTGCACATATTTGCTCATCTATTGTGACAAGCCTTGAATCATTGTATTTGCTATGTTGTTCGGACATCTATATCCTCCTTCCTCCTGCAAGTCCTTCTTCTTTCTATACGTTATTTTCCGCAATTGGTTCCATAAACAGCCTATTTTTACTTGTAAATACCAAAAAAGCTATCCAATACATTGGATAGCTAGTTCGCTAGCATATCATTGTGCCAGCTAGTCGAGTCTGATAATTGATATGTAACCATATTGGCTGTCACAGCGAGAATAACACCCGCTCGGGACATATGAGAGGTATTTGGCTTTTCTAATACAAGGACCACGTAGCCCTCTCCACGTCCTTGCTCGTCAAGCGCATTTGTCGCGTTGATTTCAAAGGTGGAATACGTTTGCTCATTCGTTGCATACAGAAGTCGTTCTTCATCATACACGCCATGTTCTTTTAAATTATAGCTGACAGGCATCCAACCTTCAGACCATTCAATACTGCCTATCATTTCTCGTTTCCTTCTGGCAAGACGTCCAATGGAATACCTAAAATATATCTTCATAATCGCTTGATTGTCTTCATTTTTTCCTTCACAAGTGGCTGTCACTTCAAGCATAATATCATTTTTTAAAAGCTTTTTCATAAACACTAATGCCACAGTGATAACACAGATAAATAGTACTATACCCAAGATGATAAATGCCATTAGGTCCCTCCTAGTATCACAATTGCTGTTAATACAATATTACCATGTTCTAGGAGGGATAGGAGCTTTTCACCAAACAATCTTAGAAATTGACACAGGCATAAAGGATAAGACAAAAAGTGATTATTTGTTGGCTTGAAGCTCAACTGTAAGCGTAAAAGGTATTTTTAAGTATTCATAGTGTATCGTTACTTTCTGGTTGTTAGATGCTAGAACTTGTACTGCATAATGCTGTGGCTGCTCGCCAATAGCTTGTTGATTTATGTATCTTTGAGGTACGATCGTTCGCTGTGCTAATTTATGAAAAGATAGTTGATCATTTCCCTCTAGCTTTGTTTCCGCCTCAAAAGGTTCTGACTTACTTATTACTAGCTTCGCGTTATCAGGACGCAGATCATTCACCAGTATTTGCTTTAGCTTAATTTCACGCAGCCCTGTATTTTCAAGTGCGATGATTTTGATTGCTTCATTGCCTTGTTTGCTGCTATAGCTTTGAATAACAAGTGGTGGATTGCTCTTGAGATAAATCATAAAGATTGCTCCGACCACAAGCACACTCAGTACTAAAATAAATAGTATTTTTTTCATACTTTCCCTCTCTTTCCTCCCAACTAGTATAACAAAAACAACCTGACTTATTGACAGTCAAGTTGTTTTTGTAAACGTATTTCATCTCGTATTGGAATACCATCATTACCAATGAGTGGGATAGAAGGCTTATAGGCTCTTGCTTTTTCCACTGCATTACGCAGTATTTCTATTAAACAATAGCCTCGTTTTTGATAGAATTTCAATGCATATAAATTATCGTTTGTTGTAATAAGTGATATGCTTGTACAGCCCTGCTCCATTGCTGCTTGTTCTACCGCTTTCACAAGAGCAGAACCAATACCTTTCCCCTCAACCGTACTATCTAACGAAATGATTTCACAGTCCTCTTCCCGCACGATATAGGTGATTAAACCGATCATCATTTGTTGCTCATTCATAAAAGCAAAGCCCGCTAATTCACTACAATCATAAATGCCACTGGAAATGACCATCTCTGTCGTACCCCAATGTTCCTGAAAAAATTCGCTTACAGTTCGTTTTGGTAGTTGATGTATGGCAATAATCGTCATTTTATAAACTCCTTCTTAAATGGAAATATGAAAAACCCCTGCAATCGCTTTTTGTATGCCTAAAAATACAGCCCAGGATAGCACACCAAGTCCAATAGCTAGTACAATATGTACGGAGGATTTCATCGCCATGTAAATCACAAATAGCATGCACATCGTTGCAGGCAAGCCAACGATAACGCCTACCGTAAAGCGTTGAATATGCTCACTCGACTCACTTTGCACTGTCAGCCAAATAATGCTTAAAATACTCACCAATGGCAACGCAGCAATAATTCCTCCATAGGTAGGAAATCGTCGTGCAACCTCCGTCACAACTCCAATGATAGCTGCTGAACTCAAAATTTTAAAGAATGTATACATTATTTTGCCACCTCACTTAGACGTCGAAACGCCTGTAGAATGGCTTGCTGCTCCTGCTCAGTTAGCTGATTAAGGGCATGCTGTAGCTTATCATCATCTAGCTCCGAGTTTTTCTTCAGCACTTGTTGCCCCTCTTCTGTTAAATGCAACATGACCTTACGCTGATCGTCACTTGCTCGCTCCTTCATCACCCAGCTATGGCGCTCTAGCTTTTTCACATGCTCTGATGCCGTATTAGGAGAAATATTTAGTAACCCTGCTATATCACGCACCGTCACTTCCTCTTCCTTTTGTATCATTTGCAAAATACGCACACTTTGATGGGAAATAACATCTTCATGGGTTGTATGTAGATGATAGAATATCGTTGTAAAATAATCATTTATATCTTTAATCATTGTAATAACTCCTTTAATATATCGTCCAAAACGATTATATCGTATACAACGATATATTAAAAGCGACCTCGTTAAAGTTTTTATTTTCAGATATTTTTCTTCAGTAAGCTTAGCATCTGATAGCCATCTGAGGGTAAACCTGCATAGGGCTTATACCATTTTGGATAAATTAGCGGGACTGCTGTTGCAAGAAATTGAAAAGTATTTAAATAAAAAAGGAGCAGCAAAATAACAGGCTAGATAGCTGGCAAAAAGTAATACTGCTAAAGTCATGATAGGACCACCCGCTATAAATCCTAGCGACTGCTTGCGCGTTAAGCTACTCCCTTTTTGTGGGGTACAGAAGCCAAACAATCCCCATCGAATATGGAAATGTATACGACCTATACGCAAGTTTTCAGGAAGATTTTTTGCACCTAAATAAACATGGGCTCGTTCCTTTGAACATACTATAACACCCAATGCATGCCCAATTTCATGCAGCAGCGTAGAGATTGGTATGCCTACTACATATAAAAGCATAAAGGATAGAATGGACATTACTACTCACCCCCTCCCAAAAATTCTATCTATTTTTCATAAACATCTATCTTTCTGCGCTTCTTGCTAAATAGTATCAATGGGTACTTGTGAACACTTACGTTCTACAGTATTATTACTCTATTCTGAATTTAATTGAGGGCATCCCATGTTATACTTTCTCTATTTTTTAGTAGGTGGCACAATCATGGTGCTAGCGCTACTACTTAGCCAATCTAAGTATTTATTTTTATCAGGTATTATTACGGCCTTACCGATATTGACGCTCATTAATATGGGCATGCAAATGAAAAATATGAAAGAAGATACATTTCATACTGTTCTTCAAAACACGGTATTTGGAGGCATGCTATTATTTACTGTGCTTACGTTTCTCCTAACAAGCTGGTTTAAACCAAGCATCTCTGTTATGAGCGCGCTCGCTGTCTATGCCCTATTTATGCTTTCTGGCAAATATATTTTATCCATGTTTGCCTAAAGAAAAGGAGCTGCCCTATGACAGCTCCTCATTGATTATTTTCACATAAACACCCTGCTCAAACCTTTCCAAAGCAGAGACATTCATTGCTTTGACATGGTTAGATACCTCGCTCGCCTTCCATAGTTGCTGTTGATGATAGATAGCTGGATCGATGAGTCGCACTTTATTGCGAAAATGAATATCATAATTCTCTTGTTCTTCTCTTACCTCTACATTTTCATGTAATTGTTGTAAAAGAGCAAGAACGTCTTGATCATGTGAAGTCTTCATCTGCTGCATTACCTCATGATCAGTCTTTAGGAAATCTTCAAGCGTTAGAATTTGTTTTGCTAGTGACAGCTTTAATACATTCGCTAACGAACTTGTCGCATAGATATTTAAAGGGTGCAAGAAAAAATCTAACACTTCCTGATAATAAATTTTTACAAACCATTCTGCACGCTCAATCGTTTTAACACACAGTTTCCCCTGACAAACGAATAAGTCCTGTAAAAATTTTCGGATATCTTCCAGTGCTAAATTTCCATAAAAATACATATCTCTTAATGTATAATCGATACGATCTGCACACAATGCTGGAGCAGGTTGTTCAAGTAACGACCATCTGGATGTATCTAGTATGTTCTCTACTTCGTAGCCATATTTTTCAAGAATTGCAGGTATCGAAGACTGTTTGATAACATCCATGAATATTGCTTCATGATAATCTTCCGCCTCATTTTCAAGGACCACATCCACCACATGGGAAAAAGCGGTATGGGACACATCATGTAATAAGCCTGCCACCTGCTCCTGCAATGAACCGCCAAGCTGTCTAATAAGCAGCATGACACCTACAGAATGCTCAAATCTTGAAATAGTCCACCTGCTATTTACTAGAAAGCCTGCCCCAGCCTGATGAATTTCCTTTAAGCGTTGAACTGGCTTACTTACAATCAATTCCTCTAACAAACCATCTATCTCGAACTCCCCATATAAGGGGTCACTAATCAGCATTTATATTCTTCCGACTAATCACAAAGACTCCACCACAATGCGATAGTGGGTAAAATGTTAACTCACAAATTTCCTGTAAGGCAACCTTTAGCTCCTCATGGACAAAGTAAAATTCATCCTCATCCCAGTATCCCTCGCTATCTTGACGACATTGCTCCAGCTGCTCTCTTGTCTGGAAAGCTACATCGCCAATTAAAATTTTCCCTGTTGGTGATAGGTGCTGTAATAATTGTGTGATATACAAAGCCTTTTGCTCATCTGTAAAATGATGGAGCGCATACGTACTAATAATCGCATCATAGGGCTGCTGTAATAGCTCCTGTGGCAAGCCATTCATTAAATCCCACTCCATTAAGTGAGCCTCTGGCATTTTTTCCTTGGCAATGGCAATCATGTTCGCAGAAAAATCAAAGCCATAAATCGAATGCCCCTGTTCATAAAGCTTTGCCGTTAATACCCCTGTTCCAAAGCCAATATCTAAAACAGTGGAAGCCGGAACAGCCATCACTTCATTGAAAATTTTATTTAAAATCTCTTTATAGCCTGCAAATGGGTATTGATACTTTTCCTCACTGTGTTGTACCGTTTGGTCGTATCCATCGGCCCATAAATCAAAACCTTCTTTATTTAATAGCATAGTGCCTCCTACAATGTATAAATTCTCCAAGCATTCATTAATTTACGTTCAGTCATCTGTTTCATCATAAATCCCCCTTCATTAACCAATTCAGTCCATTATACCAATTTATTACCTTTCCAACAATTCAGAAAATAAACAGTGCTTTATCAATTTTCAAATTTTCATAAGCTGTTATAATCAATATGTTAAAAAACTACAATAAACATTCTGGATAATATTTTATTATAAATCCCCAAAATATTACCATATTCAACTTTTTACGGTATAATAATATTGGGTAGTTAAAATATAAAAGGAGATGACTTAATGCAAGGTACAAACAAAAAGGCGTTGTTATGGATTAGCATTATAATGAGCTTAATGTCCATTTTCTTTGCATCTTTTGGTTCTAACAAATTTGGAGCCCCATTCCCCTTTATAAGTTACATCGGTGAGAATGAGTTATCATCCGCAATTGCTCTATTTACTAAAAATGGCATTACTCAAATTAATTTTAATATACTTTATTTCTTTATAAATGTTACACTAATTTACTTTATTCTTTTTTATGGTAGAAATATAATTAGTTCATTAAAATTAATTAAACAATCCTAATTCTTATACATCAAAATTACAAAAATTAGCCTAACAAAAGAAAAATAAATAGTGTCCTACATATAATGAAGATGGAAATGTTGATTATAGACAAACAATTTCGTCTAATAAATTTGCATGAACCTTTGCCTCTTATGCCAATGTAAAGGGAGTAATTTCAAAACAATTCAAGAGCAATTAGGGCAATCACATGTTACTATATCTATAGACACTTATAATTTATAACAAATTAATGTAAATTGGTTGCCTATTTAATTCAACCTATTATAAAACCTCATGTAAACCCATATAAATCAACGTTTGCTTTAAAGGAGGGATCTAAATGATCGCATTCACTTGTAATGCATGCTCTAGAACGACTTCTTTAGGTCAAAGAGGTCAAGATTAAGTTATAAACTAACAGAAATTGAATGATCTCTTTAGGCCAAAAAGTAATCAAATAGCCTAATAAACAGGAGAGATTTCAAATGGAACAACAAACAATTCAGCCGTTTTTAACGGTTGCCAACTATCATTTATTAGAACAGCAATTAAATAAAATTTTACATGCACTGACAACAACAAAGGATAAAAACGTTATCCTAGCAGTACGTGGCCTTGTTGATACGGAGGTAACGACAAAATTAGCATTATCAGCAGCAGAAACAGAGCTGATTGACCAGCTTTTTGCTGTCACAGATCGTGCACAAGGGGATGCATTTTTAGAGCAATTAAAACCATATGTCATCCCGTTCAAGCCGGTGACCGCTAGTACGCTTAAAGCCTTATTTAAAAAGGAAAAGAAGCTCAAGCTACCAAATCTAGAAGCACTCGATTTTCAGCAAATTTGTTATCTTGCTTGGGATGATGCTGGCACACATCGAAAGTATGTTGTCCTTGAGCAAAATGGGCAGCTAAAAGGGATCAAAGGGATATTTGCCAATAACACGGTTCGCGGCATTTGCGCAATCTGTAATCGCCATTCAGATGTAGGCTTATTTACTACGTCCATTAAAGGACAGGTGGTTGGCACGTTTACCAACCACAGTAATTACATTTGTGCAGATAGTCAAACATGCAATGAACATGTTACGGATATGAACAGAACACTGGAGTTTTTCGAGCGTATTACACAAAAATAAATGAACGAAGGCAGAAATGTTGTGCAAACAACATTTCTGCCTTTAAACTTTAAAAGAACAACTCTTAGGGTATAGAGAAATGTTATCGGTTGGGATTACGATCAATAAATTCCTCTATTTCATCGGCTAATCCGTACACAAGATGGAAATAGTGTTTCTCCGACATGACACCCTTTTTTCGCCATTTTTGCATTTCTTCATAATGAAATTGATAAAAATAGCCTTCTACATCTCTTCTAGCAGTTCCTTTTTTCTCCGCCATCTCTGCAATCGAAAGACCTTTCCTCCACTCTTGGTCGTATTCCTGCACTGTCATGCCCAAAAATTTACTTATAGCTTCATAATCATATTTCACATGGTATACAAGAATACCTTCCTTATGTTCTTCTGCATATACGGTTGAAGAAAATGAGAAAACTACGATAAATAAAAGCACATACACTTTATTGGCACTTTTCATTTTGGAACCCCCATACTTTTTGAGGTTAATGTGTGTGGTTCTCATCATTACTATGTATGAAGGAAATCGTGGAAGTGATGAAGAATGTCAGCGAAGAAGAGAAGAATTTTTATTCATCCTTCGTGAATGATTTAGTCCAAAATACCAGGGCTTGTCATTAGTCATGTAATACAAAATGAAGCATGATACGATTCACGCAAATTTTCAATTCTACGTTCTTATCGATCGATATCTCTTGTCTAAAATCGATTAAGTCCTTTTCCTCTACATGAATCATTTTCGCGACACTAGCCGTTGAAAACATGTAATCCTTAATGAGGTCATTCAAAAGCAATGCGGCTCTTTCCCTTGCATCAAGGCCTTCAAAGCCAGCACATAACATAGCTATTTTTCGTTCGATCTTATCTAGCTGCTCAGTCGTGATACTGGCCTTGTTATTCAATAAACCATCCAGCTCAGTCATTGGTAAATCAAATATTTTCGCAAGTTGCTGATGATTGAAACTGAATTTTTCAGCCACTTCTTGAATTTGCTGGTTCAGGTAATCGAATCGGGAAATATCCGTGACAAAAGATACTTCTGCCCTATCCTTCCATTCTTTCACAGTAGTAAACCTCTTTTCATTCTTTTTGATGTATCAAATGAAACTATATTAAAAATGAGGACGCAAAAAAAGTGGCAGTATTAATAAAAAAACGGAAATCGTAATAAAAATGGTAGTGGTTGTAGGGGATAATTTTTGGCGATATGGACCATTATAAAATCCCGAAAACTGCAGTTTATTACGATAGAGGACAAACAATAAACTATATATGGCGATTCCCCCCAGCCACCCAGCGTAAGAACCATCAACATTTATATCAAAAGAGGTATACATAAGCCTGGCGCCTCCCCACATCACGCATCCAATAATGGAAAAAAGGATAATAATTCTTATTAATTCTAAAAATATTTTAAATGTAATCATCCATAGTTCTCTTATTTCCTTCACAAGCTCTCTCCACCTCCACGATCTGTAAAATTATTATAACACTTCCTGAATTAGTAATTCACTTAAACCGAGAATGTATAGTCGTCTATGGTGAGCTTACTTGTTGTTTCTTAATACGGGTTTCACCATGAATCAAGCAGAAGCAGGAATTATAGATCAAATTTTAATTGGTGGAAAATGTATACTTTTATTATTTCCGCTTTATGAAAAATGACACGATTCCACCAAGTATCAAATATTCACTGACAGAAGAATGAAAAAACTTAATGCCCTCACTAAAAAAGAAAAAACCAACTTTATGCTAAAAAGCTGGTCTAGTTATTCAATCATTCATTTATGCCTTGCTGTTTTGCATCTTCATAAAGAGCCAGAAAAGGTTGGCAATTTCTTCAGCTTCATATTTATAAATCGTTTCAGCGAAAGAAGCACGAAACGGCTGTAGCATGATCTCTAAAACACTCATGCGGGGTGTTTCTCTCTTCATTTCATCCAAAAGCAAGCTAGAGAGTTCGAGTGATTTTTGTGGAAGTTCGATTGTCGAGATTTTTTTACAAAATTTCTCTAATTTCTCCTGTATTTCTTTACTAGTAATGGACTTATAGGCTAAATCCTTTTCTAATAAAAACATTTCCTGTGGCTCTAATAGAATTTCTCCACTCTTAATCATTTCTGGCAGAAAACTTTCTACATATTTCAATGACCGAGTAACCACTTTTTTTAGATCTATAGTCATATTAGTAGCCAAATTCCAATAAAAAGATAAATATTGGAAGGTGCCAAAAAAGACGACCGCACACTCATAATAATAGTGCTTTCCTTCTTCTCCATAAATATCATAGAATCTGTTTTTTAACCAGGTGATTTCATGAAAGCGATGTTCCGCAAGAATTTCTTGCAGCTCTTCATCATGCAAAAAGGAGATTTCTCGAAATAAAGGCATTAAATTATATTTTTCTTTAATTTTTAATGTGGCGATTAATTGTTCAATTAAAACGTCTACATCATCTTTTTTCTTACCAACTAAAATTTCCTCTTTTAAAACATTTCGCTCTTGACGATTTTGCTCTAATACGGCTTTCAGGCATTCGTTTTTAGATGAAAAATAATTATAAAATGTACCTTTCGAAATATTTGCCTTATCTAAAATATCCTGAACCGATGTATGCTGATATCCCTTTTCAGTAAATAATTGTAATGTTGATTCGATAACGATTTGTTTACGATCTTTCATACATTTCTCCAATCTCTAAACACAATAACGAACTTACAACAATTATACTAGGAAAACTAGATTTCTTAAACTATGCAAATTTGATACTAGAGGTCCTCACTCGGTAGTGCCAGTCCAAATCGGTTAGTTTTTTCTAAAATGTATGGATAGTAAAAAACCTTCTGCACACACTACTTTTCAGGAGGTGATATTTAATGGCGAATAATAACAACAACCAAAATTTCAACTCAAAAATTCCTAATGCAGCTCCAAACGCAATGAATTCAATGAATGTTGAATTCGGGAACGAGACTGATGTTAATCAAATCAGACAACAAATTCAACAAGCTGAAGCTAAAAAGCAACAGGCTTCTGGTTCTATGAACGCAATGAAGTCAACGAACGTTGAATTTGGGAATGAAACTGATGTTAACCAAATCAGACAACAAATTCAACAAGCTGAAGCAAACAAAAAATTTGCTTCTGGTAAATTTGCTAACGAAAATAATTCAAATTAGCTTTCATTCAACATCCGCAGCCGGCATCCTTGCCGGTTTTTTGTTTCTCACAATTTTGGTTAATTCCTTCAGCATAAAATTCTCGCTTTAGATTTTCATTCAGGTAAACCGAATTTACATACATCCAAAATGATTCGATTCAAGTTATCAATTTGTTTTTTCAAAAAAATTTTTTGCTTCTTCTATTTGCTCCTTTGGTAGAGTCCGCAGTAATTCTTCTTCTAACCACGCTATCGTTTTGCTTCTTAAATAATTTCGCATGTGTTCTTCCGCTTCTAGCATGACACTATTGATCGTACAGTTCGATTGACTTGAACAAGACTCACACTTTTGTTTTTTATTTTGATAAGCAAAATTCGCTTTAATATTCTTACACTGAAATATCGGATCTTCACCTTCAACAGCTCGTACAACATCCCAAAATGTAATATCTTCAGGTTTTCTATTGAGTCGATAACCCCCTTTTACACCAGATACCGAGCTAACAATGCCTTCCTTGGACAATTTCCCTAAAACTTTTGAAAGATAGGTCTCCGATAATCCTTGAAATTCTGATAAATCCTTTATTCCTATACTTTCATTTTTTGGTACATCAATTAAATAAACAAGACTGTGTAGGGCATATTCAACCATCACACTATATTTCATTATTCCACCCTCTTAAAACATTTTGCTTACCATGATAGTAACACATTTTAGCTATACATAAATGAATCAGTTTGACAAACGAAAATGAAAAGCGTATATTGTAGACAAAATTAATCAACGATTAAATCAATCGACGATTAGCAACACCTTTATTTAACTGGAGGATTTTTATGCGTAAACTACTTGTGATAAATGCACACCCTGAAGTGGAATCAAAGACATCTTTGAGCCTTCAAGTATTAGATCATTTTCTAGGGACATACAAAGAAAATAAACAGGATGATGAAGTAATTGAGCAAATTAATCTATATGAAGACGTTGTTCCGATGATAGATAAAATTGTTTTAAGTGGCTGGGAACATTCACGAAATGGAGATCCTTTAACACACGAAGAAAATGAAGTTTTGGAACGCATGAATGAAATTTTAGTTCAATTTAAAAGTGCTAATAAATATCTAATTGTAATGCCTTTGCATAATTTTAATATTCCTTCAAAGCTAAAGGATTATATGGATAACATTCTAATTGCGCGAGAAACATTCAAATATACGGAAAATGGTTCCGTGGGCTTATTAAATGATGGAAGGAGCATGATCATCATACAGGCAAGTGGTTCAATTTATACAAATGGCGATTGGTATACCGAAGTGGAGTATTCTTACAAATACCTTAAATCAATGTTTGCCTTTCTTGGAATAGAAGATGTTAATATTCTTCGTGTCCAAGGAACAGCCTTATTGAATACAGATGATGTCTTGCAAAATGCACTTTATCAAGCGGATCAATTATCAGTTGAATTAGCTTATAAATAATGGAGGGATTCACAATGAGACAACGTATGAATTATTATGAAATTGCACCAGATGCTATGAAGATAATGACGGAAATGGAAAAATACACTAAAAAAAGTAGTATTGAGAGAAAGCTTCGTGAGCTCATTAAAATTAGAGCTTCTCAAATTAATGGCTGTGCCTATTGCATCAACATGCACACTGCTGATGCGAAGAAAATGGGAGAGACTGAACAGCGTTTATACTGCATTAGCGCTTGGAGAGAATGTACTTTTTATTCAGATGCTGAAAAAGTAGCATTAGAATTAACGGAACATATTACGCTTATTCCAGAAAAACGCGTTCCTAATGAATTATATGAGCGTGTTCGCAAGCATTTTGATGAAAAGGCTTATGTCGATTTGGTTATCTTGATTAATCAAATTAACAGTTGGAATCGAATTTCTATTGCTATGGGCAATGTTGCGGAATAATAAATGGCTGCCTTAACAGGTAGCTATTTTTCTTATAGTAGTTTGATATCAATTTGAGTCGTACTTTCATATGTTAATTCCCCCTATTTCCCTTTAACAAAATGTTCAAATGTAAGTTTAGGAAATAAAAAAATTTCCCGGGTAAGCGCAAGAAAAGACAAATTCAACCCCACATTCCTCCATCAAGCGACTGATTTCTTCATTTTCCTTGCCTTTTGAAATACTGGCAGAAGGCATTTTAGGATGGGGCTATAATTATTTCCTGTTAAGTAGGTTGATTTTAAATACCTTCAATGACAATGCAATCCTAGATATCTAAGTTATTCGGAGTACATACTTTCCCTTGTCTCTCTCAGTATGTATTTTATTTTCGAAAAAAACACTCATCATGTAAACGAGTGTTTCATACTTATTATGACAACCACTTAGGTGGTGTGTTTTTTTCCCAGAGTCTAAGTGGGTTGGTATCTTTTAGTTTTTATTTATTAGATTACTTTAATATCAAGTATTCATAGCTTATCGTGCTTTTTAGATTATAATATTTTTGTATATTTTTTAATATTCCTTTGGGGAACTTAACTTAAATTCATTTTATTTCCCTGAATGCAGTTTTTTCCTCTGGCTTGAATCCAAATTCTACATTTGCGAGTGGTTGATACTTATCGTTACTTAATTGTTTGCCCACCAGCATAGTAAACGGGTTTTCTTTTAACCTAAGATAACTGCATCTGTGATTTTAAAGTGCTTATATTTATCCAATAATTCGATTTATCAAGACCTAATTTCAATAAAGATAGAAAGTTAAAGGGTTCTACACATTAGATATGACTAATATGTAGAACCTTTTCTTCATTTACTAAAGCATCTGTTAGTTAAATAACTGAACAATCCGTTGTTCGCTATAGTGTAACATGTTTACAAATGTTGGTGTAGAGAAGTGTAAGCTTATAAAAAAGTTATGATGAGAATGAGGAAGCACATCATTAGTTGGTGTGCTTGTTCTCTTGTCTACCTTCTCAGAACAGCCCTCAGACGAATCGAGTATTAGATAGACGTACTACTTGGTTACATGGACTGCTCTCAGGTCGGTTCTCAGAGCAAATACATCTTCCGCAGATGCGGCGTAGATATAGATTTGGCTTGGGCTTGTTTCAATGAACTCACAACCCTTTCACCAAATCAATATATGTTAGGGCTATCATTTATCACTCTACCCTGTTAAATGAAAGAAACATTGAATATTACCCCTATCCCAAATATTGGGTTTATGATAACATATATCTGAATCTTTTAACTTTGGAAAATATGAAAGGAAGTGTAATAACCAGATATGAAAAAGATATTGAAACCATTGATTAGTGGTATTGTCATTGGTGCCCTCTCTCTAACTATAAATATAGATAAAAATGTATTAGCTAATGATATTGCAAATACATGTAAGTATGATTCGGCATCGAAGGTCAACCCTGATTATTCCACAATGAACTGTTTGTTAACCGAAACAGCACTGAGTTATAATGTTCCTCCTGAAATTGTGAAGGCAATAGCGGAAGGTGAAAGTGGAAATTGGCGTCATTTCGATATGAATGGTAAAGCGATTGTGACAGCTGATAATGGAATTGGCATTATGCAAATTACCAATCAAGCAGGCTACAATCAAGATAGACTAAAAAACGATATTGTCTATAATATTCGAGCTGGTGTGGAGACTCTAGATGATATGTTTAAGCGGAAGGATTTGCCTAGCATCAACGGTGGGAAAAGAGATATATTGGAACATTGGTACTTCGCTATCATGGCTTATAACGGTACTAAGCCAGTAAATAGTCCATTTGTCCAAGCAACTGGGGAAAGAAATGCAAATGCCTATCAAGAAAAAATTCTCCGAATTATTGAGAGATTAGAATTAATAGACTTAACAGAGCTGCCTTTTACACGCGAACATTTTCAATATGACTCTAACAGCAGGGAAAATATTAAATTTTCAGTGATGAACTATGATTTTGATTTACCATTAACAAAATCAAAGTACTTTTTTAAAACAAATCAAAAAGTTAATGCAACAACTAATGTAACAGTTAGGACAAAACCTACTACGGATAGTCCTTCTATGGGTACTTTACGTAAAGGCGAAATTGTTACTATTACGGGCCCTTTTGAATATGAAGCAGTATCAACGAAGAAAAACCATTTTGTTTGGTATCCTGTGAAAAGAAATGACGGGACAGAGGGATATGTAGCATCAAGTTATTTAAACTACTCAGCTTCAACACCTACAACTCCAGTAGGTAGTATAGATGTATCAAAGTTCGCTGATTACAAGGCAGACCAGTACTGGGCAGAGGATTTTCAATGGGCAGTAAACAAAGGACTTATCAGCGGTTATCCAAACGTATACAACCCTGCAACAAAGAAATACGAAAACTTACTGAAACCAAACACGAATTTAACAGAAAATCAGATGTTATCTGTACTTTTCCGTTACTTTAAGTCTGATGAATTAGCTTCAACAAAACCTAGTTCTTCATGGAGTGCAGATGTAAACTATCAACTAGCAAGTAAGTACGCTCTACCAACGCTTGGTGGTATATCAGCGTCTAAACAGGTATATGCAGTCAAAGACATCACACGTGGTAATTTTGCTCGTATCCTAGCATCTATGCATTATGGAAAAACAGTATCTCAGAAAGAGGCCATCCAGTTTCTACGTGACTTCGATTTAACAACTACTAAAACGGATGCAGAGTTTAAACCGAATGATTCACTAACAAGAGCGCACGCAGTGGCATTCTTCCACCGTTATGAGCAAATATTCAATAAATAAATTGCTATCTATAAGTGAAAAGGTGACTTTAAAAGTCACCTTTCTTTTATATGGTTCTCTAAATGTGCTATAAAGCCCTATGTGGAGTTACGGGAGAGGCTGTGAAAGCATAACAAAGGGACTTGCATATCGGGTAATCAATCATAAACACAAGTCCTGTTCAAATTGAAGGAAAGCACCTTCAATCGAGAGTGCTCAATGTAGCTATTGATATCAGCTATCGCTCCAATTCAATTGATAAATCTAAGAAAATCAAAAAATTAAAAATTTGGGGTACTTTTTAGGGTACATGCTTTCCCCTACCTCCCCCACTCTGAAAAATTAAAAGTTATAACTCAATGACATTTTACAAACGCTGAGATATTCACAAAAAAACACTCGCCATGTAAACGAGTGTTTCAAGTCTTTTATGACAACCACTTAGGTGGTGTGTTTTTTTCCCGAGTTCAAATGGGTTTGAATCGTATAGTTTTTAATTGTTCGATTGCTTTAGTATCAAGTATTCACAGTATTTCATGCTTTGATATTAATGTATATTTTTAATTATTCTTTTGGGGTACCTCACATTGTTTCTATTTATTACTGATATCACCTACCAATATTGATACGTTTATCATAAAATCAATGAAATTTATTCCATGTATATTTAAATGGCATAGATAATAAGAATAAAATGAATGTATTATTTACAGGGGGGTTATTGAAATAAGGGGAGATGAATCCTTTTTACATGCTGATACTGGTGTTACATCTCAAATGTTTGTTGAGCGATCGTTAAATGAAATTCTTTTTTGGTCTCGAATTATGAAAGAACATTCGCTATTTCTAAGATTAGGATTTAGAGCAGAAGATACTCAACTAATTCAAGAAGCTAATCAATTTTATAAATTATTCGAACAAATTGAACAAACTGCACATCTATACACCACTCAAACTGATCCAGAACAAATTAGAAATTTTAATTCAGAAGTTCAACTAGCTGCAACCAGTATCTATATGTTTAAACGAAAAGTCCTAGGTCTAATTTTGACTTGTAAAATGCCAGGAGCAAATAATTTTCCTCTGTTAGTTGATCATGTAAGTAGGGAAGCTAATTATTTTAGAAAACGATTACTTGAATTAAATGAAGGTCGATTGAACGCACTTCCAGACGCTATTATTAAAGAAAATGTATTTTTCTTAAGGATTATGGCAGACCACGCTAAATTTATTGGTCATTTGCTGGATCCATCCGAAAGAAAGTTGGTTGATATAGCACGTAATTTTAGTAATGATTTTGATCAATTATTGTATCAAGCTCGGGATTTAGAATCAATGAGACCACAATCACAAACAGTCCCCCTTTTAGATCAATTTCTGGATCAAAATCGTGTATCAGTTTCATCTCTTAGAGACTTTAAGAAGACAGCACGTGATTTAATTGAACAATGTAAAATAAAGAGTATCATTCATCCACTTTTAGCAGATCATGTTTTTAGGGAAGCTGACAGGTTCCTAGAAATAATTGATATGTTTGATGCTCATCTTACTAGCAATAACCCACAACCCCGAATTGAATTTTGAAGGCTTTAATTTCGCCAATAAGTTTGGTAAAGACTGTTGGTGACAAAACTTTAAATCAATAGTTTGACACTTTATTTTTATTTTAAAGGCTTGTAAGGATTGAGTTCGGTATTGTATTATACGCTATATATATAAAAGATATTATTTCTAAAGATGGTCAAATTTTAAACGAAAATGTAAAAATGCAATTTATAACAAAAATAAACAGCAAAGACCCATACAGCAAATTAAGCTGTGTGGGTCTTTATTTTTGTTATTTTACTTCATATAATTTTGTAGTTTTGCTCTCGTTGTTATAAATGAGCTTAAGTCCTAGCAATTCAGCAATCTCGCGCACTTGCACATACGTCCTATCATCACAGTTGCTACTTTAGTTCGTGATACTCCCGAGACAATTTATAAAGTTTATGCACATTCATTTGAAAAAGATGAGGTACACGCATCTAATCTCATGGATGAAATCATCACCTTAAATTCATTTGATAAATCTAAGGGAATCAAAAAATGAAGAATTTGGGGTACATGCTTTCCCCTACCTCCCCCACTCTGAAAAATTAAAAGTTATAACTCAATGACATTTTACAAACGCTGAGATATTCACAAAAAAACACTCGTCATGTAAACGAGTGTTTCGTACTTATTATGACAACCACTTAGGTGGTGTGTTTTTTTCCCAATAGATATCGCCAAGGTTGTTGTGAGCCATGAAGTTGTCCTCGACACTGTGATAATGGAAGTTGTAGTAGTAGCCTTCCTGCGGTCTTTTTTCTGTACGCACATGGAAACGAATTAAATCTGTGCCTGTTTCATTATTGATGACATTGAAAATTTTCTCACCGTAATTACCACTTGGTCTTTCAGAGATGGTTAAAGATGCAGCAGTTTGATCATCAAGATTAGCCACTGTCATTGCGATGGCTTCCTCCATTTTCGGGAAGATGATGCTGTCGAATTCATTGCTAATTTTTGGACCAATTTTTGTGCCAAATTTTATGTACGATTGTTCTCTAGCCGCATCCACAAGTAAGGCATTATAATCAATCGCTTCCTCTTGTATCTGTAGCTGCTCGTCACTGCTATCATCATTTTCAGCAGCTAAAGCAGTGCTTGTCCCTGATGAAGGGCCGATGGATGCACGGTTCGAAGGATTTTGATCAAATGCTTCCCAAATCTCATGTGTAGGCGTTATTAAACCAAATGTTAAAAACGCAACCATGATGACTATACTTTTCTTAACCCACGTTTTCATTTATTGTCACCTACTCTTTATGTACAAATTGGTAATTCTCCTATTATTATATACGTTCTCGCCATTAAAAGGTTTCATATTTCTATAATTCATTGTACAATATTTATGAATAATGTGTCGTTTTTTTAAAGGAGGTACAAAGCATGAGCATCGCAATGGGTATTGGTCTTTTATTAATGTTAGGTTACTTATCATCTTTATGTTTCACGGACTAATTTTTTTATTTTTTAATATGTACCCTACAAAGCCCTAAAAGCCTGTTATATGCAGTCTTTTGGGGTTTTTCATTTTTCCTTTACATTGCATAGTAACGCAAAATAATGCACACAGTTGGGGCTCGTTTTGGGACTATGTTGGGGCTTGTTGGAGCTAATATTGTAAGCAAAATTTCAAATTTAGTAATCGAATTTTGTATAATGTCCATCTTTAGACCTCTTTCGAGAAGCTGGAATACGTTTACTAAAACAAATTCTATTGCAAAATCTTTTAAATTCAAAAACATAAAAACTAGTAGTAAAATTTAACAATTTTATTGAAAATGAAAAAAAGTAAGGGTATAATGACTTTTAATTATTAAAAAAACGAAGAACAGACAAAGTATGTCATTCCCTTTAACGAAAGAGAGCAATCGGTAGCTGAAAAGATTGTGTTAAATAATGATTGAAAGACACCTGTGAGTGTTATCCTGAAAAAAGTAAGGATAGACGGTTTGCAACCGTTAAAAAGCTTTGAGTTGGCTGTGAATGCAGCAATTAGGGTGGTACCGCGAGATAGGCTCTCGTCCCTGACAAATTGTCAGGGGCGGGAGCTTTTTATATTTAAAGGAGGTGAGTGTCCGTGGATGATGACGATGATGATAAAAGAAAAAAGTTAAAAAATATAGGAGGAAAAATCATGGATACAAATCTAAAACGTACACTTACCAAAGAGTGTATTAATAAAGTGGGAGAAATGGTAAAAGTCCAAGGTTGGGTAAAAAAAATAAGACATCTTGGAAATATCAGTTTTATAGTACTAAGAGAGCGAACTGGTGAACTGCAATGTGTTTTAGAAGGAAAACTTGCTGGCGTCATTATAGAAACAGAAAGTGTTATCGAAGCTATCGGAGAAGTCGTTTCAACAAATAACACAGTACTTGGCGTTGAACTGCTAATAAAATCAGTGAAAGTGATAAACAAAAATGATTTACTACCTTTTGAGGTAAATAAAAAAGAAGTAAACACAGGACTTGAGAACCTTTTAAATCATCGAGTATTATCACTCCGTCATGAAAAAATCGCTTCAATTTTTAAAATAAAAGCAACTCTTGAAGAAGCATTTCGTGAATATCTAATAAATATGGATTTTATCAGAATTTTTACACCAAAAATTGTTTCTCAAGGTGCGGAGGGCGGCGCCAATGTTTTTAATTTAAATTATTTTGGGAAAGACGCATTCCTTGCACAATCTCCTCAATTTTATAAACAAATGATGGTAGCTTCAGGTCTTGAGTATGTATTTGAAATTGGACCTGTTTTCCGTGCAGAAGAGCACAACTCATCAAGACATTTAAATGAATATATCTCTCTGGATCTTGAAATGGCTTTTATTGAAGAGTATGAGGAATTAATGGAGCTAGAAACTCAAATTATAAAATTTATGTTTGAGAAAGTAAAAGAAAAAAATGAAAACGAGTTAAAGCTTTTGAATATTGAGATTCCAACTATTACTGATATTCCAAAACTAAAATTACATGAAGCAAGAGAAATTTTAAAGAATCGTTTTAAAAAAGAAATGCCAGATGGTGACCTAAATACCGAAGGAGAAAAACTGATTGCAAAATATATAAAAGATACGACGGGGAGTGAGTTTGTCTTTATTACAGAGTACCCGAAAGAAAATAGACCCATGTATACAATGCCTGCGGAAAACGGATTAACCAAGTCATTTGACCTCTTATTTAAAGGTCTAGAAATCACATCTGGAGGCCAACGAATTCATGAATATGAAATGCTTGTAGCATCATTCAGAGAAAAAGGACTTAACGAGGAAAACTTCCAAAATTATTTAAACACATTTAAATATGGTGTTCCACCGCATGGAGGTTTTGCTATTGGACTAGAACGTTTAACAGCCAAACTCCTTGGATTAACAAACGTTCGGGAGGCAAGTGCTTTTCCACGAGACATCAATCGATTAACACCTTGAGTAGTCTATTAAGCTTTATTGTTGGATCTTAATTCAGCCCACTTCAAATAGTGGGCTTTTTTGTTTTTATAATGAATACTACTATCCTGCCTCGTTGGTTTAAGTACATTTGTTCACAATATCTTTGGTATATAATCTAATTAGTTATTCATGAATATGGCCCTCTTCATGAATAACGTCGCTCTCCTTGTTTCAGAACAGTGCCCGATTGGAATACATTATTCCAACTGTGCAACATTAAAATTAATACCAATTTCCATTATTTATCTTATAATAATTGTAAGAGGAGTTGTTGTTTAATTGACAGTTAAAAATATAAGTACATCCATTTCTGAAGATATTATTATTACGAATTTGACTGGTTTCATAAACCTTGCTGATGTAAACAACTGGTTTAATTCATTTGAGAAAACATGCTATTCATTTATTAGGCAAGAAAAAAAGTATAAGTTGTTAGTTAATCGTAAAGGTTATACTCCAGAACATTTTTCTGTACAAAAATTGTGGAAAGACAAATTTTTCACTAATAAAATATTAGAGAACACAATTGCAGTCGCTTTTTTATTAGAAGAAGGAGATATTCTAATTCACCTTAAACAATCTAATACCAAAGACAATGTTATGTTCTCAAGTAACTATGATCAATTAATTGACTGGCTTACTAAATATAAATAAATACTCTTAAGGTGTTGAAGGGTAATTTTTTTATTGCACAATTTGTTTCAAGTAATCGAACCACTTTTGATTATAATAACTAAACAATAAAAATTTCTTTGTACAAGAATTGTGCCAGATGCTGAATAACAAGACGTGATTTGTCTATTGGTTAAAGTAAAGCATACCGTTATCCTTAATAAGGATTTTATTTCCTTTTCTCGCAGATTCCTTTTACGAATTGTTCCTTATAATCTGGGTATTCATTGATCTCACCATTTTTCTATAAATAAAAGAGGCTCCATTTTGAAAAAAGATTGTTCAAAATGGAGTCTTATTATGTAATACTAAGATTGATTTTTATAAAAAAGATTGATTATTTTTTTCTTCCTATGTTGTTCAACAACCGCGCCCGATAATTGAGAATTAAAAGATTAATTATAATTATATATTTTCACATCATTTGCTTCACAAATATACAATAGTTCTTTACTAGATTTATTATTTCCATTTACTAATATACCTTTAATTTCCTTTATTGCCATTTCAGCTTTTACTCCGATAGAATCATGTTTTTCTATTACCTCTTGCGTACTTTCAATTTTCATATTATTTTTTAAAGCTGAAAATGACCTTAAATATGACAAAAGACGTTTACGTTCGCTTAATTCATATGTTCTATCATCAAGGATTGTTCTTTTAATTGATTCATAATTTGGATCAAATAGTAAAATCATGTCCTTTTCAAACTGTCCCTTATAAGTTGTCCAATTAAGTAATTTTATAATATTATAGGCAAGAATTCCCCTCTTCTAATTTGAACATTTTTTCAGTTTCATCATCTACATCACTATCAAAATTATAAGCTAGATTATCGAATACTTTCTTTGTATATTCATCAGTAATACCTTCAGGATGATTATATTGAATTCTGCCAGATAAAATAATGTCTTTAACTGAAACAGGACTATCTTCAGGAGTGTGGAAAAATAAAAAAAGACCATTAGGGCAATCTTCTTTAGAATTATAATGCGAAATAAATTATTCGTTCAAAGATATTAAATACATGTTAATGAGCGATGTACTAGAAATAAAACAGCGTTCTATTTTGGAATTTTTGTTTAAGTACTATGATCTGAACATGGTAACTTCAGACTATCAAGTTCCAGTATTCTATATCCATGGCGAGGATGACTGGCAAACTCCTTATTCTCTCGCTCACACATACTTTGATCAACTCAAGGCGCAATGAAACAATTTTACTCTATACCAAATGCTGGACATGCGACGATGCTTGATCAGAAGGAGCTATTCAACGAAGCTTTATTCGACATTATCGATCAAATCAAACATTAATTACCAAAGCCATTCCATCATAGTACCATGATGGAATAGGACTCGAGTATATCAACCATTCAATATGCATAAGCTCCATAATATATGTCAAATACTCTTATACAACTAAATGGCCCTTTAATGAAAAAAGCACTTTCCTTATTCCAGGAAAGCACCACATGTCGCGTAAAATCAACACTACACCACAGAAAATGAAAGATCATTACGTTCTTTCATGTCTATGTTTCCAATAACTATCTCAACTTCAGATAAGTGATAAAATGTGTAGTTTCAAAATTATTTACTTCTTCATTCGGTGAGTAAAGATATATATTATTGTCTTGTCCAAGAGCTGTCCAATTTCCCTTGTTGACCTATTTTCCTTAAGTCTTTAAACGATGAAGCTCTGAAGTCAAATAGACAAAAAAGGACCGGGCAACTTTTTGCCCAGTTATTCCTATTCGTTTATAATTTCTTCATACCCAGTCATAGTATCCATATGGCTCGCAATCATGGCGATAATGGTACTTGCCTCTTCTTTTTTAAATGACAAGGTACTTTCATCTTCGAAGAGTTCCCCGTCTTCTGTCCAGATCCGATTGACTCTTCGCAGAACGCCATCTCCATTAGCTCTATCTACCCCAAACTGATAGGTTACTTCAAGATTATCTTCAATTTGATAAGCCGGGACTTCCGGAGTTTCCCATTCCACATCAATTTCTTCAAGAGTAATTTCATCATCTAGAACTTCATATTCTTCTTCATCATCTACATAAAAGACTTCACTATCTTCGTCAATAAATTCATGAAAACTTTCATGAACAGCTTCAATCACATCAGTAATATCATCCAAAATAATTCTTGTAGGTTGTTGAAGCGTCATATCAAAGCTTTCTAAGTAAAATTCTTCATTATACGGATCAAAGAGGAGGGTGCAAAAGTAAACCCTGTCGTCATCTTCTGTCGAGATAAAAAATTCAATTCGGGGATGTTTTGAACCTCGATTGATATTCATATGACCGATTTGGTCATATTCTTCGCAAATCGATTTCAAATGATCTTGAAGCTCACCAGTTACTCTGTTAAACCATTCCATAGACATGTCACTACCGCCTCATTTTCTTTTTATCTAGTCATAATTTTTTTCCGTTTATTCATGCTGATTATATCCATTTATCGTGAATTATATTCTTTACAACTTAACGTGAGGACCTATTACTTACAAAGATTTGTTTTTGAAGAAAATTCCACTTATTGCACTGAATATTTTTAGTTAAATCGGGGACGATAAATCTTGTGACTTTATTAAAAAGAAGGAGGAAGTAAAATGGAGAAAAATACCCCAAAGCCAGATGATCGATCAGATAATGTTGAAAAGCTTCAAGATATGATGAAAAATACTAAGGAAAATATGGAAGCTGCAGAAGAAATGATGGCTTACGTTGATGAAAACGAGCGAAAGGCACTTAAGCAAAAAAATGCACGTAGGGAAGAAAGTATGAGTGGTTTTCGAGAAGAGATTTTAGATGAAGCGGATGCTCGAAAAAATGGTAACTCATAAATTTAAGTAAAGTGTCTTTTTATCCCGCGCACCAAAGTTCCTTAAATAATCAATGGGTGATGAAGAATGCCCCACTGATTAAGTTTCATTTCATGTGAATACGGGAAAAGACGGAAAATACTATATTTAATTTATAAAGCAACAGAAATTATACGGAAATAAAAATGTGAGAAAGGCTATATAGGTTTAGACAAAAAACCAAACTCTTTTGAGCTGGTTGCCGTTTTCTTCATGTTATTGATTAACTGCATAACTTTCCCGAAACCTATACTAATTAAGAATTACAAAGATGAGTGTTGGGGATTCTTAACACTATTTCGTAGAGATCATCAACCACTATTTATCGGGCAATCGCTCTCCGTTAGTTAAAGTATGATTCTTCACAAATTCTTGGTTATTCGTAATAGGTAGAGGATTACCATATTTATTAATTCCCTCATATTGTTCAGTTAATATCTATGCTTCAGCTACTTCCCTCGCTGCGGCTTTTTTATGTATAGATAACCTTAAATTGCACATATTAATATTGAGTGTATCGCACGCACTTAGCTGCGGCGCTAGTTGACAGCTGCAGCTTTTCTTCAATTTAATCCGCAACAGCTTGGCGCCTAGTACCCCCGCCATTACATGTAGATCATCCAGAAAAAATAATAAGTATTTATTAAGCCTGATTAAACCGTCAAATAATTAGTTCCCCAGTATAAAACTGGGGATTTTTCAATGACTGAGTTTCTAGGAAATATCTTTACTGCACATTTTTTATCAAAAATTCATTCAATATAGAGATGAAATTTAAAATTCCACTTTGGTATACCTGCTTAAAATAATCTTCCACTTCTTCAACTAAACTGCTCCGTTAGCTTAAGTACATTGTTTCACAACTCACATCAAGCTTAACATAAAATCTTATTTTTAATTTAGAAGTGTTATTCAATTAAATGGCCATAGAAAGACGCTTTCCTATTTCAGAAAAGCGCCCTTTAATTGAATAACGATTAACCTTCTATTAGCTGGTTTTGTTGAAGAAGAAAAGTGAAGTTTATTCAACATTTGCGTCCGTTTGTGAAAAGGTTAATGAAATCTAAACCAAGCAAACCATTGGCCTTGTTTATTTTTGGTCACAAAAATTTGTCTGTGTGATGCGTCATATGCCGGTAAATACTTCGGAAACAGCACTTCCACAAACCAAGAATTGTTAGTTATTTCCTCCCCGCAATAATGTTTCGCCATTGCATAATAAGCTTCCGGATGTGGTGCTTTTGAAAGATGTGCTATGGTTTCTATTTTCCAACCTTTATAATTATCTTCTTTATAAACCTCAGGAATAATTGTATTTAATGCATTTATAAGACCTTTATCTGAACTGATATGTCTCAAGCTTTGCGAGTTCGGACATTTACCATTGTTAATTAAAAAGGGTACTTCCTCATCTGTTTCAGCAAATGATATTTGAGAGTGTATCAATATTCCTAAAAAACACAAGTAAATAATAACTCTTAAATAATTCATGATTCATCACCCCTCGAATAGTTATTATTCATAAAATAAGGGGTTTTTATGCTAATCTTTATAACAATCTGCCTCAATTGTTGAACTAAACTGCTCCGTTATTTGAGTAAAGAAAAAAAGAGCTGCCTAAGCAACTCAATGATCTTCAAGAAAAGCGCCCGATTGTTGAAGATTGTTATCTAGCACTCCGTTAGTACAATAAGAAGGCTAGTCAGATTTATGCGGATCTACAAACGATAAGACTTCAATTTTATACTCTATTATATTCATCAAAGAAGATGGTGCAACATTACTTCAAATACTTCAAGACCTTTGCCATGACTAACTTTAACCAAAAGTGCATAAAACAACGCATAAATAATGTTCATACCAAAAGCCAAGAACGTTGATTTAACAACATTCTTGGCCTTGAAGTCCGTTTCCAAACTTTCATTTGGGAATGTTATTAAGTTTATTTATGTATACTTCTTCCCTAAATGATTAGTTACAATAAAGATGTTTAATTCTGCCCATATGATCTATTTTTCTAAGATTTGTTTGTGAATATGGTGCTCCATATGTTCAAGATAATCTTGTATAAGCCATTCTAGTGTCTTATGCTGATTATTTCCTATGTCGCAAAGGTTGGAAAGCTTTTCGCAAGGAATATTCTTAACAATATTAACAACTTGCTTATTTAATGTTTGAAAAAGATTTACTATTTCATCAAGTGGTCGATCTTGATAATTATGAATCATTACCCAATGGTTTTGATCATACGATTGAATAACATACACTGGTTCTTCATATTGAATTTTAATAAATCTTTCAATATTATTTATCGCAGAGTCACAAAGATGTCCTAGAATCTCTTTTTTAGACCACTTATTAGATAATGAACGATTAGAAATTTCTTTTTCAGACATAGAGTTGTACTCTTCTGGTAATCTTTTTATCCAATAATTAATTCCCGCAACAACCTTTTGCATATTTCTACTCCTCCTAAATTTTTTATTCAATCTTTAGGTGTCATCCTTAAAAATCCTCTTTAAAGAAGCATCACTTTTGACTGGTGTTTTATTATTTTTCAAAGGAATTTATTGTATATTATACAATTTTACTGTTACTTAATACAACAAACCTTTTTCCCTTTAAGGTTACTACATGTAACTTTTTCATTAAATATTTTTTTAATTATCCAGTTAATGAAAAATAAAAGTCCCCCAAAGCGTCCTATTTTATTGAGATTCTAATTATATGTTACTGCCATTCAGAACAAGTGAATCGAACAATCCTCTTTAAAACAATTTTCCAGAGCATTATTTTCTAATAAAACAGCAAAAAACACTAATTTAATACTGCTTGTCGCTGGTTAAAATGTTTACATGCTTGCATTTGGGGACATTTCATAAAAGAATGTTATTCAACTATCTGGCTCTTTAATGGCAAAGAGCGCTGAATCTTTGTTACAAAATTGCGCCCGAGTGTTGAATATTGATTGAAATGATAACCAACCTTCAGTCATCTTTCTCTATATATTTTATTTCGCATCAGAATTGAATCATATTAACGTTAAAATTGAGAACAATGGGAAAATCAAATATATAGACATGAAACCACCAAGAGTAAAGAACCAAATATCAATGCAACCCACCAAAATTAAACCGATAATATTTATTAGAACAAAAGAAAGTATTTTGTTTTTCATTCTATTAGTTAAATAAATTTCAATAGGGACTACAAAGATAATAGTAAATAAATAGATTCCTAAATAGAGCAGTACAGAAAGCAGTATTTTCTCAGCCGTCGAAGGAGGCATTATATCCGATTGGAATACGCTCTCGATAAACACGATACTTAATGTGGTAACTAATGCTACTATTATCGGGAAAAAAAGTATCTTTGCTATAGAAATCTTTCTCATTCAAGTCCCCTCTTTTGTTATTATAATCCACTCTTTAAGATGACGGCTAATTCAACTTTCTAGTTCATTAGTTCATCTATTGTGCATACGAATGGAAGCTGCTCTTTTTCAGCATAAATGTTGAGGTAAAATGTAATTTTTACGTTGTTAACAGGACCGTCTTATTTATAACGTTGTGTATTAAAACAAAATGAATCAGTAGTGAATATTCACAGAGAAACAGGTCTTTCTAAAAATACTATTTACTCAATTAAAAGGCAATTAGAGAAATAAAGTCATGACGCTAATAAATAGTTTTAAGTAAAATCCTGTGTTGCTATGTAGGATTTTTTATCAAACTTTATTATAAATGCTCAATCTTTGTTTTAAATGTTCCATCTACCTCATTTTAAATTCAAAGTAAGTTTTAACAGCACTTCGTAAACTGGACGTTCCATCATAAATAGTTTTGTAACCCTTTGTACCTTCAAATGGTATTGAATGTAGTGGTTCACGACATTTCTGTTCATCATCTTTTGTATAGGTTAACTTGCGAATTAAGCTTTGCCCTTTATCATGTTTGAAATGTATATCCAAATCTCCTTCATACTTTTCAACTTTTCTACAACTAGAAATATAATCTTTTACTACTCTTTTAGAGAGAGGGAGTTTTTCCAAATACAAAGAGAATTGATCATTCATTTAAAACCCCTCCAGTTTGTTGATAAGTTTATCTTTGGAGCAAGAAGAACATTGTTTAACCTCTCTTTTTAAAATCCCTTGTTTTTTTAACATATTACAAATTTGATTGACTTGTTGTCTTGGTTTAATATCCAACTTTTCAGAGAGACAATCATCACAAAATAATTTATTTTCACTGTTAATAAAGTTTTGGACCATCTGTATATTAGACATAAGTTAAATATCTTCCTTCCTTAAAAAGAGAACTTTGCTCACAAGTATATAAGCCCTCCACTACATTTCCATTAAAACAGAGACAATGTCTGTTGTTGCAACTCCTCAGATTCATCACTTCTATCTTCCTCACGGTAAGGATTCACATAGAAAATACAGTCCACTATATTTGATGATTCATCCATAATAAGGTTTCCTTTATCCACTTGTTTCTTCAAAACCAATAAAACGTCAAAATATATGAATGGGCGATGCATGATGCCTACAGAAAAATGCTTATTAAAGCCAAAATCATTAGCCATAATATGACTAATTGCTAGCGCGCTATGTTGACCGTTCAATACAAGTGAATATGCTACTTCATCGAAAGTAGCATTATAGCCGAGCTGTGCTTTTACTGAATCAATTAGTTTGTCTTTTATCATCTTTTTTTCTTGTGACAATTTTTCTATACGTTCGTTTTCCTGCTGCTGTCTTTTGATTTCAATTTCGCGTTGAGCCTTTCTTCCAGCCTCTAAAGTGGCCTCAATTTTTTTCTTTTCCTGAAGTAATTCTTCAATTCGTCTTCTTTCTTTCTGGCGCTCTTCAAGGTCAACTTCACACTGAATTTTACGTTGTTCTTCCTCTAATACTTCCATTTGTTTTTCAAAATATTTATTTAATCTATTGATTTGTCTATCTAAAAATGGAATATTCATTTCAAAATGCTTTTTAATACTTCCAGAAACTACTGTTTTATCAGGGATTCTATTGTAGTATTCGTGGTAGTACACATTATTATTTAATTTCCATAAAAGTTCATCTAGTTCATAATCAATTTTATCTAACTCATTTATAACGCCTTCTATTTCATTCACTTCAATATTTAAAAATGCACTCAAATGATCCTTCCCATATTGAATTTTTGTCCGAGTTACTTGATGTTCAACGGTAAACATATATCGTAGTCGTCGACCACAGGCGCATCGTCCATCTAGATTACCTGGACCAAAATCATTGTAATCGGATATCAACCAATCTACGACATTCATCTCATCTTCTTGAAGCGTTATATCTATGGACTTGAGTGCTGTGATTTTTTCCTCTCTCATAACGTTTTCAAATACTGTCCGTCTATTACGTTTCATTTCGTGTTGAAGAAAATTCCGTTGTTCTATAGTTAATGCTGATAGCTGTTGCTCTCTTTCCTCTGAAGAAAGTTTTTTATACATAAACATCCCTACTCTCTTTAGCGTAAAAAGTGGTATGAATAAGTTCTTGAATGTCACTGTGACTATGTAGAACCAGTTCATTATCCATATTATAAGTTTAAGCACTTAAAACGATAATAAAAGAGAAAAAACCCCATAACGTTTAGATTATGGGGTTACATTACTTTTGCGATTGTAACTCATTATTAAATTCTACTGGATTTCACATTAATTAACCATATTAAAAGTAATGTGAAAATAAGATATATAATTATATAACTTCTTTTAAATTTGATTTTGTCAGATTCCCATGCATAGATATACACCACAGACAAAATAACAAAAAATAATGGATACCAATCAAGTAATTTATACATTTTTACCTCTCTTTAATGTGTCTTATCTAGACTCTATAGTATATGTTAAAGCCCAAGTTACGTCTATTATAAGACCTTTACCCTTATTTTTGCTCTCCATGTCATTCCCAAGTTTAAAAAGATATGCAGATGTTAAACCAGTAACACCAGCAAAACCAGGAATCCATGCAGTTAGTGCTCCAATGAATCCCACATCTATTGCTGCTTTATTTACTGCTTTAGTAGCATCTACAGCTTGTTGGTTAGTGTATATACCTCTTTCACCCCACCAAAAATACTCACTAGTGAAATTTTTCTTAGCAAAAGTTTGGAAAGTAGGAGTTATAGATAAATCATCGTTAACTGTAACGATTCCATTTTCTACTTTAGCGTTAATTTCTTCAAAAGATTTTTCCAATTGCGCTACATCATACTTAATATATGTATCATTTGGAATGCTGCTATCAACATATAAAAACCCTTGATCATTTTTATGAACATACGGTGTTACTTCAGAGATAAATGTCGAAGATTCTTCTGGAGAAACTTTTGTTAATTCAACTGACGTGAACGATTTTGTAGCTTCGTATGAACTATTTTCACTTGCATGTGCAGTAGGTGCCATAACTCCACTTAATGATCCTAGTGCTAGCACTGATGACAATCCAAAAATTAGTTTTTTTTCATTTTATTACTCCTTTTTACTTATATTGTATTTTATTTCATTTTTTATACTAACATACAATTATATTAAATGTAAAACATTTTCCATGTAAATTTATTTCCAGAGTAATCTTATGCTTTGTTCTATCGTGGTGGAACTATATTTTTTTGTTTAGGATTTTTGAATTTCATAAAAGAAATGGTGGTCATTATTTATAACTTAAAGGTTTTCATTCTTTCCTTGATAGAAAAAAAACATAACCAACTTCAACATAATCGTCAACGATGAGGGAAGTATAATAGAAAAAATAATAAAGAAAAAACAGCGCATAGTAATCAATATAGTATACATATATTAATAGAGAGCAATCACTAAGCTCGCAAAGCCAATGATAGCAAGGCCTTGACGACTTATTAATTTTTGGAAATGGTTTATCCTCTAAAAATGACGAAAAGGAATGGTTTATTCACACAATCACTTCAATTATCCACGAAATGAGCAATCTTCAAGATAAGTCATCCACATAACTAAATGAATTTAATTTTCAAAAGTCGACTATTCCACAGCTCGAATTGGATTGAAATGCCATCAAAAAAGGTAGGCTCCTGGATATTCTCCTGGTCCTACCAACAAATTTTCTTTTCTTCTATTTTTTAAAGATATACATGGTAAAGATACATGGTTGCCTGCATGAAAAATAGCCCTTTCTAAATACTTTTTTCAGAAAAGGCTCTTATTGAAACTGCTCGGGTACATCCCAATTTGCATCTTTGTACGAGCTGGCGATGAGATAGCGTAACGGCTGCTCCTCTTGGAAAATACGTTTTGTCTGAAGCCGTAGGGTCTTGCGGAAGTACGCCCCTAGAACTTGAATATTACCAGTTTGACGTTCAAGCTCTCGCACACTTGCGCTAAAGATGTCTGCCATGACAGCTTTCACCGTAGACATTGCGTTTTCATTTGCTTCCACCGCATAATACATTGGCGTAATGATTTCTTGCTAGCAAGCATACTGCATATCTTTAAACCTGGTACAGTTTATTTATTTCATTCAATTTTAAAAATTGCTATTAATGCAGCTGTCGAAGAAGAATTACTTATTCGCAATCGTTTTACAAAAGTTGTTATAAAATTTAAATTAACAAAAGAAACCTACAACTATTTAACAATCGAAGAATTAAATATATTTCTCCACACAGCAAAAAAGTATGAAGATATTACGGGTTATACTTTTTTGTTGATAGCCGTCTATACAGGTATGCGCAAAGGTGAAATTTGTGGTTTACAGTGGCAAAATATAGATTTCAAAAATAATATAATTACAATTGAACGAACACGTGATGATATTGGTACGCGTACCCCTAAAACTAAAAATAGTTATCGAAGAATTTTGGTGGATGATCTTGTCATTGATCAATCAAAAAAATACCAAGTATGGTGTAAACAAATTTTATTAAAACATGGCAAACAATTAGATAATCAGTTATTTGTATTTATTAATACTTTCAATAACCTATTGCATGGTGCTGCCATTCATAAAATGTTTAGAGATACGATTTTAAAAGCTGGTATATTAAACAATGACGGAGAACCAAAAATTACTTTTCATGGTTTACGTCATACCCATGCAACAATTTTATTAAATAGCGGACAGAACGTAAAAGCAATTGCTCAGCGCTTAGGAAATACTCCAGCAATGATTTATGAAATTTACGGCCACGTAATGAAAGAGTTAGAAGAACAATCAGTGGAGGTTTTCAGTAGAAGTTTAAATTGCGGAACTGGGGCTAGCAGTGGGGCTAATTAATGTAATAGTCCGTGTAAACGTTGATAAATCAATGTTTTTGTCATTTATTTAATGTTTCACAGACTAATTTTTATATTTTGTAATATGTACCCTACAAAGCCCTAAAAGCCTGTTATAGCAGCTTTTAGGTTTTTATATATATATGGGAAACATTAATATTTTTTCATACATAATTTTATACGTTATTCAATGCATTTCCGCATTTTCTTTAGACAAAGAGAAAAACGCCTAAAACCAATTTTCATAAGGTTTCAAGCGTTTTTTGTGTAAAAAATTAACCTATGATTTGCAATTGACACCCCACATTTGTCTTGAATTTTGGTATTACGATTTTCACATAGGTAATGTAATAAATGTGTTGAGTGAAAAGAATGGAGGAAATTCAACTTTAAATCAGATTCTAGCTATCAATATAGTCTTAGATTTAATCCAATGCGAATTTGCATAAATAGACTTGCTACAGGGAAGACTTTTTAAAGAAAATTATGGAGGTGCGAATTACGTGTTTGAGAAAAAATTAGCACTTCATGAAACCATGGAATTTCATGAGGTCATTAACTTTATGACAACTAGTTTACTTAAATCGAAGCTGAGTCAAGGTGTGGTCTTTGATGATGATTTAAGAGCGTTATTGGACAAAAATGTAAAATTATCTACCCCAGCACTCACTGCTATGGTTAAGCTCTACTCAAAATCGGAATTGGAATATTAGGAGGACAATTGTATGAAAGACTATTTAGATCCTATAAATTCAGTTGGAATGCCTGAACTAACTGATTCGGGGATTGCTCTTGAGTTTTTACTTACAACCAAAACGGGTATTCGTAATCTTTCAATTGCCCTAACAGAAACAGCTTCTCCTGCTCTTCAAAAAATCTTGAGAACTCAGCTGGATGTCATGGTCGATTTATATTTCGAAATTTCTGAACTGATGGTAAAAAAAGAATGGCTGAAACCTTATGATCTTGCAGGTCAAAAGGAACTGGATATTAAATCAGCAGAAAATGCGATTAATATTGCCCAGTTGGATTTATTCCCTAAAGATATGAATCGAAAAGGAATGTTCCCTACCCCACCGAAAAAATAAACGAAAATGAGGGATTTTTTTAATGAAAGCTGTCACTTTTCAAGGTGTAAAAAATGTTGAGGTTAAAGAAGTACAAGATCCTAAAATAAAAAAAGCCGATGATATTATTGTTCGTTTAACCACTACTGCCATTTGCGGCTCAGACTTGCATTTGCTTCATGGTATGATTCCGAATCTTGGACAAGATTATGTCATTGGTCACGAACCAATGGGTATTGTAGAAGAAGTTGGAAAAGATGTGACGAAGGTTAAAAAGGGTGACAGGATTGTCATTCCTTTTAATATTGCATGCGGGGAATGCTGGTACTGCAATCATGATCTGGAAAGTCAATGTGATAATGCAAACGATAATGGCGAAATGGGTGCCTACTTTGGTTATTCAGACACAACGGGCGGTTTTCCGGGAGGACAAGCAGAGTTTATGCGAGTGCCCTATGGCAATTTTATTCCTTTCAAAATTCCAGAGAAATCAGAAGTTCCTGATGAAAGTCTTGTTCTCCTTGCCGATGCCGCCTCTACTGCTTTTTGGAGTGTAGATAATGCTGGTGTGAAGAAAGGAGATACTGTTATTATTCTTGGTTGCGGACCTGTTGGACTGCTAGCACAAAAATTTGCTTGGCTGAAAGGAGCAGAAAGAGTAATCGCAGTTGACTACATCGGGTATCGTCTTAAACATGCAAAGAAGACAAATAAAGTGGAAATCGTTAATTTTGAAGACCATGAAAATTGTGGTGAATACTTGAAAGAGATTACCAAGGGCGGTGCAGACGTTGTCATTGATTGCGTAGGGATGAGCGGAAAAATGACGCCTCTAGAATTTCTTGCAAGTGGGGTAAAACTTCAAGGTGGTGCTATGGGAGCCCTTGTCACAGCCAGTCAAGCTGTACGTAAAGGAGGAACAATCCAAATTACCGGTGTATACGGCGGTCGATACAACGCCTTCCCACTTGGAGATATATTCCAACGCAATGTAGCGATTCGTACTGGACAAGCTCCAGTTGTTCATATCATGCCCCATGTCTATAACTTAATGGCTGAAGGAAAAGTGAATGTCGGTGATATCATTACACATGTCCTCCCCCTTGAAAAAGCAAAACATGCTTATGAAATATTCGATACAAAGCAAGAAGGTTGCATTAAAGTGGTTTTAAAACCCTAATATAGAAGTTTTCAGGTACTTTTGTCTCTGCATTGCAAAAGTACCTTTTTCATTGACCTAGGGGTACATATTTATATGAATTACTTCTGAAAGTGATTCTTCAAAATGGCATTAATATTTGAGCACCAAGCCTCTTCGACTGGCGAACTACATTTTGATCAACAGAACTAACCCCTCCTTAATCAAAAATCATTATGTAACGATTCCTTTCATTGAACAACTTCTAATGAACAACTCAACATCCCGTTTGTTTTATTTCCATGAGGCAAGACGCTTTCCTTATTTGAGAAAAGCGCCAAATTTCTGAGCAAATAATTAGTTTGGCAAAACAGTTGAATAAGTTCTTGAACTACCTTAGATATCCACCATTATTAATATCAAATGTCGCACCTGTGTAATGCTTTGATCTATCTGACAAGAGGAAAATAACAGTATCAGCCACATCTTCAGGCATTACAGGTGTATCGATGAGCTGATGATTTAAATATTCCTCTTTTTTCCAAATAGGTATTGCATCCATCATAGGAGTGTTTACCATTGTAGGGGCAATGGCATTAACTCTGATGTATGGTGAGAAATTCACTGCACAGCTTTTAGTTAATCCCAATATAGCAGCTTTTGAGAGTCCATATATTGCATCTGAACTGCCTTCCATACCTGATACAGAAGACATATTCACGATGACTCCTTTACGTTCGCTCTGAAGTAGATATTTCCCGAACATTTGAGAAAAATAAATACATCCCTTTAAGTTTATATCTATGACTTTATCAATTTCCTCGGTTTGATAATCCAGTATATTCTTACCCAAATAAATCCCTGCATTATTAACTAAACTATCTACATCACAATGTTCTCTTTCCAAATTTCCAAAAAAATTGACTACTTCTTCATAAATACTTACATCTAGTTGATATGTATACAAATCTGAGGGGACATTCATTGATTGTTTTAATTCCCTTAAGGCGTCTTCATTAATATCACAAGCAAGTACCGAAGCACCTTCATCTAAACATTGTTTAACAATTTCTTTTCCTATACCAGAAGCTGCACCTGTTACTATTACTTTTCTATTTTTAAGCATCATCTATTTTACCCCTTTATTAAAAAGTTAGGATGTTATGAAAAACTCTACCTAAATTCTATCTTTGGCGCAAGAAGAACATTGTTTAACCTCTCTTTATAAAAGACCTGTTTTTTTAACTTATTACAAATTTGATTGATTTGTTGTCTTGGTTTAATATCCAATTTTTCAGAGAGACAATCAACACAATATAAATCTTTTTGACTGTTAATAAAGTTTTGGACAATCTGGATATTAGACGTAAGCTAATTATCTCCCTTCCTTAAAAAGAAATCTTTGCTCACAATTATATAAGTCTTCCACTATACTTCCATTAGAACAGAGATAATGTATAATGTCTGTTGTTGAGTTTACATTAACTTCAATCTTTTTATTATTGTAGAGATTCCTTTAGAAAAATAAACTAATAAGTGCTAAAATAGCAGGTCCACCTTGTTTTAATAGAATCGATTTAGAGCTTGTTAAGCTACCATACAAAGCGACAATGATTACAAAGATTAAAAAAATGGTAACAATTTCAGTTTGCTGATGTGACAAAAATAATCCATACAATAAGGCGATCGCAATCAGACCATTATAAACCCCTTGATTTTTGAAAAGAACTTGAACATTTGCATTTTCTAACGCTTCTTCAGACAGATTAAATGTTTTTGCTGTTCTTTTAGAAGTAGTTGCAAACGTTTCTAAATACATAATATACAAATGCTCAGCTGCTACGACTAAGCTTAAAATAAAAGTTAATGAAGACATCCTATTCCCTCCTAAAAAATCTTTAAAAAAGCAATGTCCTCAAGTGTATCAAGGACATTGCTTGAAACTATTTATTAAAACGAACAATGCGGTCTATTGGTAGGCGTGAAGAACCATATGCTGGGGCTGCCGCTTCACCAATGGCTAATAATAAAATAGGAATTTCATTTGCTGGTAATTCCATGTATTCCGCGAATTTTGCTTTATCAAACCCACCCATCGGAACGGTATCATAGCCCATTTCCTTCGCTAATAGCATGATTTGCATCGATACTAAGCCAGCATCAAAGTGTACGATATTTTCTAATGTTTTTGTTGGTGCTGAACCATACATTGTCAGCGCATCTTGTGCAAGCTTATTGGCAATTGGTTCTGGCATATAGCCCAGCTCCACGTTTTTTGCATAGATTTCCTCAGCATTTACATACATCTCTATATCACCAATGACAGCAATAATGGCAGAGGCTGTTTCGATTTGCTCTTGATTAAATGAAAAGAAGTTGATATTCTTCTGAATTTCCTTATCATCAATCACAAGAAAGCGCCATGGCTGCATATTACTTGAAGAAGGTGCTGAAGTAGCATCCTGCAACAGCTGCATGATTGTTTCACGCGGAATTTTAGTATCTGAATTGTATTTACGAACAGATTTACGCATTTGCATAATTTGTTTTAATGGTGTAGTTGATAACATGTAGTTTCCCTCTTTTCACAATTTAAATTGCTTTTATTGTTACATTAATATTGCCCATTGTTGCTTTTGAATATGGGCATACCGTATGTGTGACCTCTAATAATTCCTGTGCTTCCTCCACTGCTAGTCCTTCAATATGCCCTTCGATTTCCACTGCAAGCACATAGTCAAAAGAAGCTTGCTCCATTAATTTCACTGTTACTTTAATGGTTGATGCATTTTTTAGTTTCTTTTGGCGTTTGATTAAATCTAATGCACTATTAAAGCAAGCACTATAGCCAGCCGCAAATAATTGTTCTGGGTTTGTAACATCCGCTAATTTGGAGCCTGGTGGTGCAATTTTTAACGATAAAGATTGATCTTCTGCATAGGATGTGCCACTACGGCCACCTTCATTAATCATTGTTGTTGCGTATAATTCTTTCATAACTGAAAACCCCTTATCTTTTGTTATTAATTAAATTGTGCACAATCTAATTTTTACAAATTGAATTGTACACAATTTAATTGCGTTTGACAAGTAGGAACTTTATTTTTAATATAAATAGTAGTAGAAGACTTTAAGAGGGGATTTTTATGCCTAATCATTTAGATAATCAGCTGTGCTTTCTTTTGTATGCAACATCAAAAGAAATCACTCGGCAATATACATTATTATTGAAGCCTTACGATCTTACTTATACAGGCTATATCACTTTATTAGCTTTAGAGGAAAACGAACAGATAACGGTGAAAGAATTGGGCCAACGTTTATTTTTAGATTCAGGAACATTAACACCGTTGTTAAAAAAATTAGAGGCAAAGAATTACATTTGTCGTGAACGTTCTAAGGAAGACGAACGATTAATGAAAATATATTTAACCAAGGAAGGCGTAGATGTAAGAAGGAAACTACCTGAAGTGTCCCGCCAAGTGATGAAGCAATCTAATATCTCAGAGCAGCAATTTGTACAACTGAAAAATGTACTTCAAGATATCGTTTATAACGATTGGAAAATAAAAGATGAAAACTAACGCATAGCTCTTCCATTAATAGGATGAATATGTAAATAAGAAGGATTGGAGCTACATTGGCTTCAATCTTTTTTGTTTTTCTCTCCCTCATCTCTTCAAATGTTAATAATCATGTCGCTACATTTAAAATTTAGTATACTTACATTTATTAATTAGTTTAATTTACAGCATAGATAAGTAATTTTGAAAGTAGAGGTGTTTGGATGAAAACATGGACAAAGACTATAAACATAAATGCCCCCATCGAAAACGTTTGGAAATTACTTGATGGCTCTTTAGCTGACATGCAGAAGATTATGCCACAGGTAATTGAAAACAAGCCTGTAAAAGTAACAGAAGAAGGGGTTGGCAGTATTTATCGCCAAAAATATAAAGAAGGAAAACGTATCGAAACGTATGATGTAGAAACATTGGAATATTCGAATACACCTGATAAAAAAATATTGAAAGTAGGCTTTGTACTCGCTAATTTGTTTGAAATTACGGCTTACTATGAATTAAATAAAATAAATGAAACAGAGACTTCCTTTACTTATTCCGTAACAAATAATGCGTTAAAATGGTTCGTCAAATTATTTTTATTGTTTGCATCGGACAAAGTAGTCGTACAATTTTTAGAACGGGTCAAAACAGTTGCTGAAGCGCAAGACTAGCACCTAAAAAATAAACCGTAGAACTCCCCTTGAGGTGAGCTTCTACGGTTTATTTATTACTAAAAGTCTGAACCTGTAATTTCTTTTAACTTACCGTTTTCTTTAATCTTTTTAAGGCCTTCATTTAACTTATCTAAAAGCTCTTTGTTCCCCTTTTGAACCATGAAACCATAGTATTCTTTTTCGAAGGAATCATCTTTAATTACTTTGATTTTGTCATTTGGATGTGCCTTGATATATTCATAAACAACTGAATTATCTCCAATCGCCGCTTCTACGTTGCCATTCAGCATCTCTTGAATAGCAATTGGTTGATTTTCGAAAGCAAGAATGTTGGGACTAGATTCACCCTGTAGCTTCTTGGCAGCCATATGACCAGTAGCATTAATTTGTACAGAAATCTTTTTATCTTTTAATTCATCCAATGATTGGATCTTTGATTCTTCTTTCACCACGATTAATAATTGAGATTCGTAGTACGGCTCAGTAAAATCAAATGTTTCCTTACGCTCGTCCGTAATTGTAATCCCTGCACCACCAATATCTGTTTCACCATTTTTAATTGTTTGGAATACAGGCTCCCAACCAATACTTTCCCACTTCACTTCAAAATCCATTTCATCCGCGATTGCTTGTAGCACATCCACATCAATCCCTACAATATTCCCTTTATCATCAAGAGATACGATAGGTGCAAATGTAGCTTCAGTACCTACCTTATAAACTTTTTTACTATCTCCATCACCTGATGATGTATTGTCTTTCGAGCCGCAACCCGCTAAAACTAGCGTGAAAGCTGCCATAATTGTAAGCAACACCATTAAATTTCTTTTCATAGCCCATCCCCCTAGTATGATATTTTTTCCATAATGCGTATTATTTTTCGCAATTCGGAAATGTAAGACTATTACGTAAATTATAGTGACAATATTCTCTTTAGACAATACTTTTTTGTATAAAAATAATCATTTCTTTATAAATAGTATTATTCAATCTCGTTTTTAGGATAAAAAGGAATAAATAGTTAACCAGAAGCTATACAAAAAAAAGAATCTCCCTTAGGAAATTCTATTTTTGAACATCTAATCTTTATCGTATTGGATGTTCAAAATTCCAATTTGTATAAATGGCAGCAGCCTGAACTGGGTGTGATGAGGTATCTTCTGTATAGCCACCAATTAAATTACCTACTCTAAAAGTAGGCTCAAATAGCTGTTCCTCCTTAGGTGGTGCTGTCGGTCCATCTATTCCTATTTTGGTTTTATCTGTCACGACTACTTCCATACCGTTATCCAATGTAAAGCTCAGCCCATCTTCTCCGACTTCTGTAATGGTCCCTTCGATATTTACTAGCGCACTTGCCGCAGGAGCTGAATGGTCCGCAACAATTCTCTCCGTCAAATCAATTGGTGTATCATGATTTATATTTACCATAGCAAGGACAGCAATCACTGCACAGGCTACTAAGCTTCCAACACTAATTCTTACTTTTTTCATAAAGGACCTCTTTTCATATTTCATCATCTCTTCCTGCATCTTACGCTTAAATTCCTCAGAAGCATGAATCTGCTTCATCACATTCTTATAAGCATTCATCATACTTTGCTCCCCTCTTCTAGAATCGTTTTCAGCTTCATTCGTGCCCTTCTGAGCTTTGAGCCTACTGTATTTACGTTGATCTCTAATAACTCAGCAATTTCTGCCGTTGTATAGCCCTCGTAATAATGTAAATAAACAATGACTCTCTCTTCTGAAGGAAGCTCAAAAATTTCAGTAAGAACCATCTGCTCCTCTTTTGCAATAAAGGCCATTTCGTCTGTAATGGGTACCGTCTTCTTCACACGTGAGGATTTAAAATAATCCTTGCACTTATTAAATGTCACCTTTATGAGCCAAGCCTTTAAATGTGCTTCATGAGCAAAGGGCTTGTTCTGCCTCATCAGTGTCATATAAACCTCCTGCACAATGTCCTCCGCCTCAGCCATATTTTTGGTCTGTTGCACAGCAATTCGTATGAGGGTGTCACTATATGTTTGGACAATTTCTTGCACACTTAAGCCAGCAAACTTTATCATATTTTTCGCCTAACCTCCTTCATGACATAATACGATTCAACTATATCTATTCGTGCAACAGATACACTTTAGCTACATTTTAATAAAAAGAAGAAACCATTCATGAGACATACAAATGTATCCCCCTAATAAATTACTGAATAATAGCCATGCAAAAACCCGCAAACCGTAGATGATTTGCGGGTCCCTCTCTTCATTGCCAAGCTCGATTGTTCCATTGCTTGAAAAATTCGTCCTCAGCCAAAATCGCTTCATAAACAGGGATAAAGAATTGTTTCAGAATCCCTGTCATCTCGAGTGTAGAAGTTAGCTCGATTGTAAAATGATGACGATCAAATAAGTCCACAATATACGCCTGCAATCTTCGTCCTTCAATAGTTTGCGTTTGTAGCAATTGTTGTACTTCATTTATTGTTTTTTCAGTCTTTTCTAATGCTGGGTACTGGTAAATTTCGATAAATTTTTGTGCCAGTACGAATTCTGTTGGATATGTATAAACCACCGCAGCCTTATTGTCTAGCAAGCTTGGAAAATTAATGGTCTTTGGTGTTATTCGCATGTTTTCTTTAAAGGTAATCCTAACTTCTATGTATACAGTCATTTTGCCCAATGTAGCTGGTATGCTTAGTTGAATATTGTCATTCGATACAGACGATTCGATCCGCTGTGCATCCCATTCAATGCCATCCGCTAGTGAGCAAATTTCTTTAAAGGCCTGTTTCACTATATCATGTTGATGAACGCTTGCTTGCGCAGTCAGCGTGACTTCTTTGGAAGGCTTCACCAATCCATTTGTTAAAGCAAATAATAATAGATCCCCATCTAGATAAAATTGATCTTCATAGGAGGATATGGATAGACGATAAAGCAGTCTTTCTTGGCAATAGCGTGATACTAGCTGATCCATATTGTCTTGCCGTATAGCCATTTCTTCTAATTGTGTCACGACATTCGTCGATAGTGTGTCGATATTTCCCATTGACATCCCTCACCTTTTTGATTTTTCTGATTTTTTTATGCAGAATTTAGATTTTTACTAAAATTCATGCTTTTATTATCACTTATTTATGGAAGAGAGTAAACGGTAATGTATACCAAAAAGGCCTGTCATGGTTGGACATGACTGGCCTTAAAATTAGACAAGGGGCAGCCTCGCTGTTGCGAAACTACCCCTTTAGTATTTATAGGTAACATTCTCGTAAATTGTAAAAGTCTCAACCCAATCGTCTGGGGAATATTATCTTGAAACCAGATTCGTTTCATCACCGCGGTAAAATTCCACTGTGTGCCTTCTAACTTAAGCAACGCAAACCCTACCATCTTTTGCGTCCTTGCAGCCCCAAAGCATGCGCCAGTGTGAATAAGTATCTACAAAAACAAAAAGCAGAATGCCAGATTACGGAAATATGCTACCTAAAATAGCACGTGTTCTATTATAGCACCTTATACTACAAATGTAAAGGTCTATAAAAAATTACCAAGGAATCTCCTTAGAGCATTTAATCTGATAGCCCTTTTCAGCTGTCCATTGGAGAAGTGTTTGCCAAAAGTTTTCACAGGCAGCTATGATTTGCTGAGGATTCGTTAGATTGCCTGTCATGACCATTTCAGCTAATGCTTTTAACCCATGTGGCTGATCATCTATCGCTAAAGCCTCAGGTAATACTTGTGCAGATGTTGTATAGCACTGCCTATGGTGTAATCCTACTATCATGGCACCTGTCATCGCTATTTTCATCGCCAGTATCGGCAAAAATGTAGTGGGACCCTGAACCGCTATGTTCCTTAATTTCCCCATGTATTCATACATTTCTTCTATAATGGTTTTGCAAATTGCTTCCTTAAATCGGGCATTCTCCACAGTGGCCGCTTTGTCTTTGAGTTCTAAAAAAAAGCCCGAAGGATCATAAAGTGGCTGTAAATCGAAAAACTTCCCATTTGTTAATGGCCAATCTTCCTGAACCGTTATTGCCTCTTCGATAATCACTTCTGCTTGATCGAAATTAACCTCTGCCTTCCAATCTCCTGCTGTCCATTCATAGCTATAGCTGTGCTCTAATTGATGACAGACACACTTAAGCTCAATGTCAGAAAACGGACCATCTGATTTTCTAGCCAACGAGCCATAAATACCAATTGCTCGAACATTTCCTCCATATTTTGCGAGAACTTGTTGCGCAATCGAATGGGCAATCTGCATGCGTTCATCACTTGTCTTTTTTCTTGGTCCAATCATTTACATCGCTCCTTTTATAAGTAAGATCGTTGTTATTGAACCAAGGTGGACCACGGGCTTAACGAGGAATTTTTGCTGGTAACATCATCAAAACCTCCTTTCATCACCTTTCCTGTAATTTAATAGAGCATACAAAATCGATATGAAACGCTTCATGGCTTACAGATTGAATGTGACCCTCATATTTCATGTCATATAGTAAAATTATTGCATTATAAGCTTTCTGTAGTTCATTCCTCATTTTGGCTAGCACTTGATGTTTAAATTGCTGCGAATAGGAAAATTCATCACAAAGCAGTTGCTTAAGTTGGTTTGAAGCTGCTTCGTAAAATAACGCTTCACAAAAATCCTCGTCGAAGGTTAAGCCGAAATCGTATTCAAATTGATTGTAGAACTCATCATAAAGTGCTTTAAACTCTTCCTCACAAGTACGGTGCTGATTTTCTGGTAAAAAAAGCTTTGCTAACTTTTGTGAAAAGGCTTCATCCGTTTCATCTTCTCCCTGATAGACAGTGGCAAGATATGTATGTAACTGTTCTTCGCTTGTAAAATTACCAGCCCATATGGAAACATAGCCATTCTGTTCATCATCCATGACCTCATCCCTTTCTCGAATAAATCAATGCACCGCCCGAGCCCATTATTATTAAATGCTTGCCTGATGGCGAAAATCCGCATTTAATCATGCCATCCAATCGCTGTAAATCAATAGCTGTCGCATTTTTTAAATAAGTATAATTAGTTGTATAAAGATAATCTAGTACTACTGTGGCACGTGGCCACCAAGGATAAATAACTTCAACCTGCCAGCCATCTGCTGTCATATGAATCCCATCCCCAGCTTCAAAGCCGAAAATAGATATTGTCCCCTGAGGCAATTGAAATGTTAAACGGTCATCACTCATTCTGTCGTAGGTTTCATCCACGTCTCGTTCTCGATGAAGACGACGACCTGTTATAGGCTCAGTGACACTATAGCCAGAGCCACTAATTAGCACGATGTTTTCCTCATGATCCCAACCGCAAGCCAAAACACCATTGGCAGCAATGCTCGTTTCATACGCCCATGGAATAGGAGGTTTCGTGCAGATCAACGACTGTGCATTCGCCAGCAAGTCTAGCTCAAAGGGAGTTCGTTTATCATTGTTCACCATATTATTCCACCCTCCTCTTTTATTACCATATACTAAAAAAAGGCTTGTCTCAAGAACAAGCCTCTATACCTCTAACACACCATAATGAAATTTTGCAGTTATCCGTTCATGCTGCTGAAAGTCATAGGTCGCAAACCACTCTGAGCGAAAATGTGCCTTTAACACCACACGCTTTTTCGCTACACGCTTGGCTTCATAAACCCATTCATCGGTTAATGTGACATGCTCCCCTGCTAGCCGTAATGCCTGAAAATTATTGGCCTCTTCTATAACCTTCTCAAACATTGGGTCCATATAAACCACATCAAATGCGTTGTCTGGTAGGGTTTTTAAATAGCGAACAGCCTCAGACTGTATTACCTCGATGTGTCGCATACAGGCAGTTAACGGTAGCTCGGATGTATCATAGGCTTGCATCCCCTGTCTAACAATAAACGCTACATTTGGATTTGCTTCCAGTCCCACAACACGACCTGCTTCACCCACTGTATAAGCCGCTAACATGGCATCTGACGCTAAACCTAACGTACAATCCAACACCGAATCCCCCACTTGAAGCTGTGCCGCTTCCAAAAAAGGCTCTGCCTCACCACGGGCCACACGCTTTAATCGAAACGCCGCAGAATTGGGGTGAAAGAAAAACGGCTCCTGCGCCCCATAGGCATAATACTCGAAGCGATTCTTCCCAGCGACCATCACATGTGCCTGCAACTCCTGCGAAATTTTGCGAACAGAGCGCTTGTTCCGTGGCTCAAACGCAGCACCTAATTCTTGACACGCAAAAGCAGCGAGCGCCATCGATACATCGTCTGGTCTGCCCGCTGTCGTCACAATCGTTTTTAGTTCTCGCATGTTTGCTCTAACACGCCAGTTAAATGAGAGACAATCTGCTCCACAGGGAATCCCTCAATTTGTTCACGTGGGATAAAGTAAGCCAACTCCCCATCCTTTAAAATCGCCATAGATGGTGAGCTAGGTGGCACATCCTCAAAATAACCACGCATCGCCGCAGTCGCCTCTGGATCCTGCCCCGCAAACACCGTCACAAGATGATCTGGCTTCACCGCTGCAATTGCCTCACGCGCCGCTGGACGAGCAAGCCCTGCCGCACAACCACAAACCGAGTTAATCACCACTAACGATGTTCCCTTCGTCTCCGCCATAAATTCATTCACCGCATCCGCAGTCGTTAGCTCCGTAAAACCAGCCTCCACAAGCTCCTCACGCATCGGCTTCACAACCTGCTTCATATATTCATCATAAGCGTTCATGCTTTTACCCTCTTTCCTATGTATTCGCAAACCTTATTATAGCAAGGTTTTGTGTGAATGTACAAAGACATGCTTTTCGCCTGATTTCTTGGGTTTTTGGGGGGAATGTGACTTTTTCGTGATTTTGGTGACTTTTTTGTGTAACGGATAGAGGTTTTGCATTTTATCAAGTATTAGTTTATGGAAATATTACATATATGAAATAGAGCAATACATTGTTAAGATTTTATAGGTCTAACATTCTAAGGGGAAATTTCCAGAAGTGAAATTGGTGTTATGGCAACTGATAGCGAAGAAATCACTATGATTTCATTCATTTTAGGGTTTTTATTCATCACTGTTTTACCATTACTTTTCTTCATTTGGTCACTAAAAGATTTTCTAATTTTATGTAAAAAGTAAGAGAGACAGTAAATAAAAACATAAAAAAGCCCTGGCTCAAAATTAATTGAGTACCTGGGCTTTGGAAATGATTCATGTTTAGTCCTTCTTTTTATCTCTGTTTTTATCAAGAAATTCAAATACTACGAAAATTATACCCATAAGAATTGTAAATTTAAGTGCCTTCATAAATGATTCATCAAAAATAAAGTAAGAACTTATTAACAAAACAAAAATAGCAGCGATATATCTTAATAAAGCTCTATACATCTGTTCCTCCTTTATCCAAGCTCTAAAACTAGTAAGTAAACACTTAATTTTTATGCTTTATTAATATTATTAAAAAATCGGTTCAATAACAGTCGATTTCGCATAACGTGTATTTCTATCGACAATATCCCCTGCAGCATTTGTTATTTTTTCATATCTCATTATTTCATAGTCACCTAAGAATTGCCCATTAGTTGGACTGAATGAACCAGGGCCTAACTCTCTCCAAGCATGTGTTGAAGTATAGTATACTTTATCCGTTGTCCCACCATTTACAAAGAAGAAAGTTCCAACTGCTGCTACTACAGATCTTACAAATTTATTGTAGATACTTGTAACGTTAATTAAATAATACGATACTGCTGCGGCGACAGTTACTTTACCAGCTTTTTCAATTGTAGTACTACCATATGTGTCGTAAAGTGGATTATGTACCCAATTTGTTGGATACGTAGCAGCAAATGGAGAAATTTGATTAATGGTATTTTCTTGTGAGTTTACTTCATTTAAAAAGCTTTTTTCTACTAAACCGTTTGCTTCTTCCACCAATTCAGGAGAAGGATTTTTGAGGATAATATTATTTTCTTCTATAGTATATTCTATTCCATTTTCATCTAAGGTATTAATTACCCTTTCATTAACACTAGAACTTTCTTGAAAAACAATGTTTTCAATTGTGTGATCTTCATTACTACTAGCAAAAGCCGGAGTTAGATTAAATGCAAAAAATAAACAACTTATTAGCAAGTATGAAATTGTTTTTTTCATTGTATAAATCTCCTTTTCCTTATAGTTAATCTAGTTGCTATAGCAATTTAGTAATCCTCGATTTAAACTCATCCTACCATTTCTCAAAATAGTAATTCAACATTATGTTTACGCCACTATCTGACGCCTACAACGCCATTTTTTGGCGGTGTTAAATTAATTATTTAGAAAGTACGCCAAATCACGCCACTTATACCGTCATTATTTGGCGCATTTTTTATTTTTTTATATAATAAAAGCAACATTTTTAGTGAAATTCAAACTAAAAGACTTGACATTGTCATTTAGTTTCGTTCTTAAATTCAACAATATTTTTCACAGAATTGTCACTTTTGATTATGTATTAAGTTCAGCTCGCCTAAAATAGCTTTGTATTGCCTTTCACAATTAATTGCAACTGGGATTTACTATTAGTCAGAAAATCACTTTCCCTTCAAATTTGTAACCCTTAATTTGGTTCAATGTTTGCTATCCAATCTCCGCCCGTATTGCAAGCTTTCGTGCAATAGCACATACTCAACTAGTGTTGTTACAATATATAAAGACTGTGGAGGAAAATTACCAATACCCCATACTAATCGTGACTTATGGTTAATGGCCAGTGTCCAAGTGACAATCTGCCCTGATCGAGTTCTGCCTTGTACATAAAGGTAATTTTGCCGTTCCTGTGAGCGATATATTTCGGTGATGAAAATGGTTTTTATACCTGCTTTAAAACACTCCTGTAACAATAAATGACAGGCTGTTTGCACAACTGGCAATAGCTTGGATATATCACGAGATGTTGTAGTAATACTTGTCATTTTACATCTCTATTTGGTTTGTTATAATTCAATGCTTGCTCACTGCCTGAAGCACATTTTTGTGATTGGGTCAATAATAATACCAAGCAATCCTAAAATACTTATCGTTTCGGAAATGGCTGTAATTTGGTCATTGTAAATAGTAATATAGACATTAAAAATGCCCGCTATTTAATTAGCGAGCCCTAGTAATAATGTTATTTTTGGCACACCAAATTGTTTATGTTGTAGATCGAATTCCTAATTAATTTCCATATTTCATCGGTCCTCCTTTAATAATAAAAGCCAATATTGCACTTACAAGACCGCCTAAAAGCAATGTTAATTTTTAAGATGTATTGTCTTTAATTCCACATATATCTTCGTGGACTCCTTTTTAGGCTCTTTCTCAAGAAATGCCTTCACAATAAACTACCGTTCTTTTTGGTCAATTTGTATAACGTACAGTTGTTTTTTGAAAAACTTCTCTACCTCTTGATAATGTTCAAAATTTCCAATGGCAACATTCTCGACTTTTGAGTAAAGAGAGAACAACAAAAGACGGCAGCATGTTGCTGTTATCTTTCATTGTCCTCTATATAGCTGGTAGAACTATTTTTTACTTTTGCGTTTTTTCTAAATCTTCTTCATCTATTTTTTTCTCCCTAAATTCAATTAAAAATGTACACCAAACCCCCATTACAAGATAAGGAAATAAAATTATACTAAATAATAAACTTATTATATCCTTCGCATGATTAGCTGCATTTTCAGTAAATAAATACATTAAAATGTTTGGATCATCAATTATATTTATAAAATCACTATTAAACATTTTCCCATTTAATTCTTCATAATCATTAATCATTTTTTTGATAATCATTATTTTATACTCATCAGGCACATCGTTAATTGATTCTAATGCTATTTTTAAATCTTCAGCTACGAATTCCGAGAAATTCGTAGCTGACTTTTCTTCGATAAAAAATAAACTTGCAGTAATTGTTGCAATCACTGCTATTGAAAAATACGTCCCCACTTTAATTTCTCTTAAAATATGTTTTCTTTTCTCAGTAAATACAACTAATATAATTGCTACTATTGTGACTACAATAATCACTATACCGAACGTTTTTTCTGAAATCACTTGTTCTTCGATTAACGGAAACATAGCAAATAGCAGAATAAAAGCATTAATCATTATCGAAAACAAATAAAACAAAGCAAACATCCACCATTTTTTAGCTGAAAATTTAAAGTACATTGTAATCAAAACCAATAAAATAAATCCGGAAATTACGATTAAAATATTTACTTTCATGAATAAAGCAGCTATATAAACACAAATAAAAAGTGCAATAAATTTTTCAATTATAATTTTTCTTAAGTAGGGAACATAATAATAATATTTAAATAAATAAAATAGCTGAACTGTATTGATTACCAAATATCCTAATATACTAATATTTAAACGATAAATCACATATAGCATTGTTATCATAATAATAAAATTAACTATTAAACTCTTGTAAAAATGATGCTTACAAAAACAAAAATACTCTATTTTTTCATCTAAACTCAAAATTCCTCACCCTCATCCCACTTCACACGTTTTACCTATCCTTGATGTGTCACAATCTTCGTTTCAGCAAACGCAGGACGCTCAGCAACCTTTGCTTTTCTTTGTGACAAAATTATTATACAATTCTCAGGTAATTCCATTGTATCAACCTTTAGAATCACGTCAATAGTCATGTTTAATTCCTTCATACGCACAATAGCTTCCCCCCTTATGCAATAATAGTTTTACTGCTAGCAAGGGAGAAGCCTTGTTATTGAGAGCTATAGTTGCCGCCCTTTCTTTTTTTAATTGGTCATGATTTTTTTGAATCTGAATGTAACTAATTGTTACTTATTCTGGAGATGATTTGAAATAGAAGTCGCCACTGGAAAGACGGTAAAGAAATGGGGGATATTGAAGGTAGTTAATGTAAATATTTATGATATCATTGAACTTTCTTTTGATCCTGTTTATATGGTATGACAACAACTTGATGATAACGAAGAAATTCTTATTGAAAAATATACCATTCGAAAAACAGATAAGTTTTACAAAATCAAAATGGAGACTTGCATGAATATTATCGAAAGAGGAGTACTATCATGTTCTAAGCAATTTGATATCTTCAATTTGTGCTAGAATAGTAAATAGCAATTTTTCTAGCTAATTCTAATGAAGGTGTTCTTACTCCCACTTCAATGGCACTTAACATTTGTCTTGTTATTTCAAGACCTTGTGCAACTTCTGTTAATGTTTTATCTCCGCGAAGTTTAATTAATTTATTTCTCTCGTTTCACCTCCCCTTAAGAGCAACATTTAGTTACCTTATACCCCAAATATAAAGCTACCATATGTTACTGTAAATACTTTTCAGCAACTTTTAGTTGCACACAGCAACTCGTAGTTACGATATAATAAAAATTGTTTAATATTTACTAAACTAAGGGGGATTACAATGCTCTCAATTCGTTTAAAAGCCTTAAGAACACAGCAACGTAAGACCCAACAGGAAATGGCTGATTTACTTGGGATTACAAGACAAGGTTATGCAAAATATGAAAATAATTTAGGTGAACCTGATAACTCAACACTAGCTAAATTAGCTGATTATTTTGAAGTAAGTACTGACTACCTTCTTGGACGTACAGACAATCCAGCAAATACACAACAAGAAAAAGACGAAGATGCTTTTCAAGCCTTCGCCAATGATCCAGAATTAAATGTATTTTACAGGGAGCTTCCTGAATCAGATGAAGAAGCAGTACGCAAGCTTCGTAATATATGGGAAATTATTAAAAATGAGAAAAAATAAAATAACTTAGCAATGAAGTAAGGACATGCAAACATGTATGTCCTTTAATACACCCCATATATGTAAAATCAAAACATTTTTGGATTTATAATTTTTTTTAAATCTAATATAGGCGTATTTACTTAATACAAATTAGCTATAAAAAAAGTAATGAATACAAGGAGCAAGAATATGACTAATAATGAAAATTCTATAGAATATGAAAATAATCTTTCAGAAAATGAAGTTTCTGCAACAGTAATTGAGGAAATTGATGTTACTTCTGAAATGCAATCTGACCCAACAAGGAAAGATAATATGTTTATTTCGGTTCATGCAATTGAAGACCACATTGTTTCTTCCATGGTTAACGGTGATAATTTAAATGATTTTAGTCAAACTTTATTTAAACAATCTCAGACAGCTAAAAATACCAGAAATTATAATATAACTAGTCAAACAACCGAAGTTATAAATTTAATTAAGAGTCTTTTAGAGGACTATTTGGAAGAAAGCGAGAATTTTGAGAAATCATTTAACCATTTCTCAGAAAAAACTGCTGCACGTTTGAATTCAGCTCAACAAAAATCTGAATCAAAGAATCCAAATATGCAAAAGCCCTCTGATGGTGCTTTGACTATCATTTTCAATCCAGATATATCAGAGTTACATCACAGTATAAAATTACTTATTTCAAAAATTGATATTAAAGAGTACTTAGAACGACAAAATGCAAAATATGAAAAGGGCTTTCCGATAGAAAACAAAACTCAAAAATCATGTTTGATTAATTTAACTATTTCTGCAAATTTGGACCCAGAAAAAATTGATGAACCCTATTTTTTAGAATTAAATGTTCCAAATCAAAGCCATAAAACAATTTGCACTATAAATTCAATAGTTATTACTGATACTAACTCAAAAATATCAGCTTTCTGGACAAATGACTTTTTAGAGTTAAAAGAAGAACGTACTGATTTAAATAATACCAACACAGCATTTGACTCAATAAAAAGTTTTTTAAGTAGAAAACTCAAAAAGTTCCCAAATGATTATACTGTTATACACAACAATTTAATCGGTTATTTTGAAAGAACTTCTAGTTATAAACATGAAGAAATGATTAGCTCTGTTATTGGTGATTACGCTCCTAAAGATACAAACTTGAAAATCGTAGAACTAGCACAAGAATTAGGTGAATTACCTTCGAAGAAAAAATTTGATACACATTTTGATATTGAGAAAAAAGATATTGAGAAAAAATTTAGCCGTGATATACAGGTTAATGATAGTATTGTATTGAAAACTAAAAGTCATATTCGCGATATAAACAATACAATTATCGCTACAAAAATAGACGACGAAAAGGTGCTAGTTATCAAAAAAGTTAGTGATGATGCATATAATGCCTTTAAAAAAGAAGAATAATTTTGAGCGAAAGGAGTGATTCAAGTGGATAGTTTTATTTCTTTAGTTAGCTCAAAGTTAAATGATTATGGCCTTAATAACAATTACTATACGTGGGAAATCAAAGAAGATTTTGATTCACTTGAACTCTCACTTGACATTAAACGATTTTTTAAAGAGCTAGATGCAGATTTTTTCAGTACATTTTTTATACTATGTAATGAGAATGATAAACCAAATGTGTGTGTAGATCCAGACGGTATTGAAGCAGCCTTTGAGACTTTACCATCACATGAAACAATTGAATATATTAATAATCAACTTTTTAATGAAAATGATACCGAAGATTTTGAGTTGAAAATTCTTTACTCAATTTCTAAACAAATTAGGCTAAACACAATTTCGGTTTATTTGGACAATTATTTTATTAAAGATGATATTGAAAATAAGGGTATGACCACTCTCTTAAAAATTTATAATGAAAAATTTATTAATAATAAAATAAAAGTTTTAGAATTACAAAATGATTCGGAAAGAATTTTCTATAAAAGTGATTTATTTTCAATTATTTCAAAGTCGTATCCAGCCTCCATAGACTCTGTTAGCAACGAAAGAGAAAACATTATCTACCAAAGAAATCGTTTAACTAACCCGCATAATTTAGGAGTTTTCAATCTCCTGCCAAGTGATTTTAATAACAGCATAGATGATATTGATGTTGAAGAAACAAAATTTTCTCATCTAATCAAACATTTTCTAAAGATTAAGATTATTTTATCTGCCTCATTCATAGCAAATACTTCTAGAGTTAACGATAATGATGAGTTTGAAATGAGTGTTTTTGAAGAACATTATCTACATATTGTTAGCAATTACAAAAAAATAAATATTTCAAAAGCACAAGTTTTATTTGACATTTATAAATGGGTATTTGAAGATACATTTTCATCCGAAAAATTAGTCTTAGTTAGACCTATTGTTTCTAAAAACTTCGAGCATTATGATTTTAACTGGGTATTAAAAAAATCTACAATGGATGCTATTAATTCTGCGTATACAACATATCTTAAAGATAATGTAAAACAATATTACGAAACTGTATCAAAAGCAACTGAAGTTGTTGCAGAAGTCTCTATAAAGAACCAAGAATTAGTCAGGCAGGCTGCAACAAGTTTTAAGAATAATAATTTAACAGTACTTAGTTTTTTTGCTTCTATTTTTATTTTTAATTCTTTATCTAATGATTATAATAAACCTATTTTTAATATGGAAAAATATTATTTGTGTCTCGCTTTTTTATTTGTTTCATCTATATATTGGTTAATGTCTTATAAACAATATTATCTAGAAAGGAAACAGAATTTCATTTACTATATTAATATAAAGAAATTATATAAAGACTCCTTACTAGAAAAGAATGATCTGAACAAATTATTTAGTATTAAAAAGTACAAAGATAATTTAAAATCAGTTGATAAAATAGCAATAGGATATTTTCGTATATGGTTAATTGAAATCTATGTTTTTCTTTTTTTAGTAGTAATACTAACTTACTTAAATGTGAAATAACATCTAACCCCACTTTCAAAAAATGGGGTTTTGTTTTATACTAAAACAGAACATTTGTTCTTTTATGGATTTTTGGAGTTGATTTTATGTATTACAAGACAACACACTGAGGATTTTGTAAAGAAGTTATATTGGAAAATTGGCTTTACGTGATGCAGCAAAACGTATGAACATTACGTTTTCTTACTTAGCTATGCTTGAAAGAGGAAAAGATTGTCGCACTGGTAATCCTATTAATCCAACACCAGAAACTTTGCAACGAATCGCTAACGCATATAAATTTGATTATTTAAAGTTAATAGAAGTGGTAGGTTTCTATGATGATCCTTTTTATAATCCAGCATTAAAAGAACCTTTTGCTCACAATCCCACATTACAGCTATAGTATAAGTTTCTCCCCCACTGTAATGAAAAAGATGTTGAGAAACTAAAAGTAATCTGGGATGTAATTCGTGAAGGTGGTGACAATTAGTGCATTTTGTTCAATTAAATAAATCAACATGGCGTTGTACTGGTGAGGGCCCTCGAAACCCTTCTACTGGTAAACGTCGTCAAATCACACGCCGTGGTAAAAGTAAAGGTGAAGCTCGTAAAAGAGTAGAAAAAGCTATTGCTGAGCTAAAGAAAGCATATACCTTTGATGCAAAGATTATGTTTGATGAGTTTAGCCAAGATTGGTTAAAGCTCTATCGGATGAAAGGCAATAAGGAAACAACAAATGAACATCGTGCCTACTGCATTTCCCTACTCAATCGGTACTTAGCGAAAAAGAAAATGACTGCCATCTCAACGATTGAATTACAAGGTGTGCTCAATCACCTATTTGAAAACGGTACAGCATTTAATACACTACGGGGCACTCACAATGCAGCAAAAATGATCTTTGCCTATGCGAAGGAAACTGGATTGATAGAGATAAATCCTGTAGAAGCTACTTTTGTACCAAAGAAGAAAATGACGTTAGGAGAAGTTACTACGGAGGAAACAGCAAAGTTTTATTTAGAAACAGATGAGCTGAAAGAATTTTTAAGTTATGTAGATAAGCATCGTAATATTATGTATCGCACATTGATCTACTCAATTACCTTCACAGGTGTGCGCCCAGGAGAAGCTGTTGCCCTTAAGTATGAGGATGTCGATTTAGAGAAGAAGGTTATTCACATCAACAAAATGGTATATGCGAAAAATGGTGTACGTGGTGACTTTGAGCTTACACCTCCAAAAACCTTTGGCAGCATCCGCTCCGTTGATATTGATGATATTGTGGTAGAAAAATTGAAGCAGCTTTATCACTGGCGTGAGGATCGTGAATGGATAAAGTCCGATTTTGTATTCGGTGACAAGGAAGGTATCCCCCCTACCATAAAGATGCTGAACCAAACCGTTCGACGACTTGGCATCCTCACTGACATCAACAAACAATTCCGCATCTATATCCTCCGCCATACTCATATAAGTTTGTTGGCAGAGGCTGGTGTGGACTTGAATTTTATTATGAATCGTGTTGGGCATAAAAACTCTGATACTACTACGAACATTTATCTGCATGTTACGTCTGGAATGCGTGCAGCTGCTACTGAGAAAATGCATGAAAAATTTACGAGATTGTTGGGGGATTAATAGAAAGAGATACTTTATTGTAGTCATCCTAATAAACTGCTATATTAACCATCAAAGTTTAAAATAATTTATCAAAATAATCTTTAGAAAACATTTTCTTATTTAGTTAACATTAATTTCATTCGGATTGATTTGAGCTAAATAATAAAATTCATTCATTAAACCCTCTTCTAATGAGGAAAAAATATTTTTATCAATACAAAATATTTTACAAATATCCTTAACAAAAAGTGTCGTTATTTGATATAAGGTTAAATTCATTGAATCACGATCATAGGTTGATAAGTTTAAATAATAATGATTAATTGAGAGTAAAGAAGTATAGGAAGTATGTGAATATTGAGACAAAAGATTATACATTGACTTTGAATTCCAAATACTTAGTTTAGTTTTTTTAGCAATCTCATTCCAAGAAGGTCTCCATCTTTCAAGAATATCTTTTTTAGTATTAGCATCCATACTCTTATATGTTTCGTTTAATCTTATTAATTTCAGAACTTCTTTTTTCAAGGATTTTGCCTGACCTTTTTCCTCAGGTATTTTTTCAAAACTCATCTCACTTTGTTTATAACCATCATACTTGTACAAAAGATATTTAAAAGTAACTTCATGCAAGTAATCTTCTTTACTATTATTATTAATAAAATCTTCATGCGAAATAAAAATATAATGAAAAATTAAATAATTCTCGTAGCAAGTTCTTTGGAGTGCATTAATCGAAACGATATCCAAATACTCATATTTATTTTCTAAATCATGGGTCATATCATACGTCAATTTAATCACTGAATAAAACTGAATTTTAAATTTATTAAACATAATTAAAATTAAGTACATTAACTCTCTATTTAAATATCCAAAATCCTCATTATTGTATTTTTTTTCTAATTCAGTTGCAATTTTTTTTAGTATTGAATCCATGTAATATCTCACATCACTATTAGAAATATCTTCTAATGTTTTGTATTTATCCAAAATACTCCGACCTCCCATTGGTACATCAATAATATAAACTTTACTACTTATTCCAATAACAAATATTGTATAACGATTCCAAAAAATATACAATATTTCACTTTATACAATTATCACCATATGATTAAAGCATTAAAAAATGTTTACTTTCTGTGACTTTTTTCAAAAACCAACCACAATAATCCCCAACAAACCTTGATATACCAAGGAACCTAAAAAGCATGAACGCTTATATTCATCATAAGCATTCATGCTTTTACCCTCTTTCATATCTATTCGCAAAGAGGTTTCGTGTGAATGTACAAAGACATGCTTTTCGCCTGATTTCGTGGGTTTTCGGGAGGAATGTGACTTTTTTGTGATTGCTCAATTTGAACAATCAAAGCTTTCATTATGTTTCATCGCTTCTAGTATGTATTCATATAAAGTAATATTTAATTACTAAATATACCAATAATACAAAAGGAAAAAGCCCAGGCTCAAAATTATTGAATACCTGGGTTTATCACAAAATTATTTACTTTTGGACTTTCTTATATTTCTTACATAATCCATTATTAGAAATACAACCATAGTGATAATACCGTACATTATCGTCTCTTTACTATCAAAATAGTAGTCCTCTTTATTATAAATAAACTTAGAAATGTTTATAATTATCGCACCGACTATAAAATAAATTAGAAAGTTCCTGATTAATTTCATATTTTATTTTTCCTTATTCACAATTAGAATTTCCTGGGAATAGTTTGTTCATCTTAGTAGAACAGCTTACTGAGATAACACTAAGATTTATTACTAAACCTGGAAGTGTTGCACCTGCAACTTTTTTAGGAAACTCTTTTAAAATTAATTTTGCAGCTTGTTTGAAATTAGATGCTCTAATTGCATAAACAATAATCGTTAATGATGTAGCAATACCAAAATAACTCGATAAACCTTCTTTAATACATTCATTTTCTGCTGCTCTAAATTCCATTGTTTCTCTTTTACCATGCCATTCACAAGCTACTGCAAATAGTGTAATTTGTGGTTCAGAAATTATATTAACGTCTTCAGAAGAAATTAGTAGGTTTTCTACTTCTAATCCCTCAATGATCGCCTCTTTCATAGAATTACCTTTTAATTCTGTCTCTATTATTTCTCTATCATAACCTACAATAACTTCTTTATTATTTTTTAAAACTGCTTTGTCAAAAATCAATTCAAGTGCTTCTGCTAAATCATTTTCTAATTTTTGTTCTTGATTCATACTTTCAACAGTACTAATTGCATACGAACTAGAGACCCCTGAAAAAAGTAACGTCATTGTGATCATTAAAATAGTCATTAATTTATATTTTCTCATGAAATAAACTCCTATTGTAATCTATTTAGTAATAGTTGTTGAATTACTATAGTAAATATCCCTCGAGGTAATTTTATCCTAACATTCTTAACTTTTCTAAATCAACACTCAATCAACGCCATTTTTTTGGCGTTTATTATGTATATTTTGGCGTAATTTATAAATAAAAAACAAATCACGCCAAATCACGTCACTTACCCTTCCTTATTATTGGCGTACAAGTTATTACTTGTACATCTAAAGTAATATTTACTGTGAATTTTCTTCAAAAACCCTTGAAAACATTTTAAAGTTAGTTAGGTAAAACCATTCACATAATTGTCAAAATGAACAACTCTAAGTAGACAGGACTCAAGCCGTTCAAACGTTTCTGCTAACGGTATGCTTATAATATTTACATAAGTCATGCTTTTGCACCAAAATGCTTCAATCGGTTCGTATCAATACATCGACTAACACGCGACATGCTTTGTATCATATTGGCTTTGTTTTGATTCGCTTAATTTACTTGGAGGTTCACTATATATGAATGGCTGCTCGCCAAGCTGTGATGATTTTATTGCCGACTTTATGCTGAAAAAAGAGGGAATGATTAGTCAATGCCTCTTTTGAACGACACTATAAAAGGACACGTCCATAGACGCATCCTTTAGCTTGTAAAATTAGTTCTATTGGAAATTAAAAATCCATGTCATCGACCCAGTATTATTGTTAATATCTGTGTAATCAAATGTTATCTGAGCTTCTCCTGTACCAATCTTCTGCACATTTAAAAAAACATGTCCAGAAGGATTTGGACCCGTAATCGTTGCAGTGGCAATATTGTCATCATTACTTCTCGGATTACTGAAAATGACAGTTGAATTGTTTTCCCCTGTTATGGCAACCGTCAAATTCACATTAGTTGACATGGAATAAGGTCCACCAAATGTCCCACCATCAACATATGGTGGTGAAATATTAACTCTTGGTGTATCTGGAATTGTCACCGTTACGGGTGCTGACTTGTAAGCTACTACTCTAGTGTTATTATCTACTATTTTATAGTTTACCGTTACATCACCAGCTGTAGCACCTCTTATAGCCCCTGTACTTTGCTGAATTGTTGCAGCTCCTGTACCATTTGTTACAGTCCAGATGATGGATTGTCCGACTCCTGGAGGCGTAAAATTAGTTGCTGCTGAGCCCCAGCCAATAACTGAATAAGGTGCTGGCACCATGGGTATTGCTGCTACTGTTGCTTGTGGATGAACTGTCACAGTTGTCGTACCTTTTTCAATTACTACGCCATTAGCATCCATTCCTACATACGTAATAACTGAGCTACCTGCACTTATAGCTGTTACTTGGCCAGTTGTAGTATTCACTGTCGCTACACTTGTTGGTTCAGCTACAAAACTTTTGTTTGTTGCTGTTGCAGATAAGCCTGCTCCTACTGAAGCTGTTATTACTTCATCCATTTGCAATACTTGCGAATATGTTGGGCTTTTTGCTGTTGCCTCATCATATACAGTGAGACTCACAGAATTCATTTTACCATTACTACTTGTATACGAAATGGTTGTGTTGCCTGGTGTGTGAGCAGTAATTTCCCCTGTACTAGAATGAACTGTTGCAACACCTGTATTGCTTGATGACCACGTTATTGTGCCTGATTCGGTTGTTTCTGCTGTTCTACTAGTAGTTTCTCCCAGTTGTAAAACAGATGATGACGTTCCTACGCCAGTAATCGCTGCACCATTGCTATGGGTCACTGTGAAAGTAACTGAAGCCGTTTTTAGTCCATTTACCGTTGTTGCTGTTATGGTCACAGTACCTATACCAGTCGCTATTACTTTCCCCTGCCCGTTAACAGTTGCAACGTTCAGATCTGAGGAAGTCCATCTCACAAGTTTATTTGTCGCATTTGCTGGTACAACAGTTACTGTTAGTGTCTTTGTTTCACCAATTTTAAGATTTTCTATCACCTCATTCAATGTAATCCCGACTACAGGAATTACACTTGGTGTTGGTGATGGATCTGGATCTGAGTCTGAGTTTGGTTCTGGTTTTGATTCTGGCTTTGGTACTGGTTTTGGTTCTGGCTTTGGTTCTGGCTTTGGTTCTGGTTCTGGTTCTGGTTCTGGTGTTACTTTATCAATCTGCTTTAAAAACCGAGACGCAACAAGGGCAACTTGTTGTCTTTCAGCTATTCCTTGTGGATTGAAACGATTTAATGTATCGCCTGTCATTAGGTTTGATGCTACTGCAAAACCTACCGCATCCCTTGCCCAAGCAGAAATTTTATGCTGGTCAGCAAAAGTAAGCTGTTCGCCAAGGCCATTAGTTTCACCATCTAATGCTCTAGCAAATAGAGTGGCCATTTCTTGACGTGTTAAACCTGAGCCAACGCCAAACTTCCCATCACCTATCCCATTTATTAATCCAGCTTTAACTGCTGCTTCGATAGCTGGATAAGCATAATGAGTTGTTGGAATATCTGTAAATGTTGGAGTACTTGGAGAGTTAGTTAGATTCAAATTCAGTGCTTTCGCTAAAATTATAGCAAAATCTTGTCTTGTAATTGCTGATGTTGGTCTAAATTCACCATCTGGATAACCATTTATAATGCCTTTTTCAACTAACTCGTTGATAGCATTTTTTGCATAGGAATTCTCAATATCAGAGAAATCAACTGCAGCAAAGGTGACTGTATTTATTGAAAGAAATGAAACGACAAAGCTTAATAAGAATACTATGCTTATAATAATATTTTTCAAAATAACACTCCTTAGTTAGTTTGGAATAAGTATCTTTCATCTTCCATTTTAATTTTTATAGCCATTTAATGTCGTTTCTATTAACAAACGTTAATAGTACTGTTAATTGTTTAATTATTAACAGCTTAGAATTATTCTTTGCTTGTACAGCGACTTCTCACTTTACTTAGAGCTCTATTTCACATCACAAATTACTTGTTAAATTGTATCCCTCCTATCAACAAACTCATCTAGTTTTAATAGGGTCTTCCACAATAAATATTCTTTACCTATTACTTTTTTTCCTTCTGTAATTCAAACCATTCGTTCAATATATATTGATATTGCAAATTTTCATATTCAATATATGCTTCTTCGGCAGTGGTAGTTATGATAGTTTATATCCAACTGACTTAATACTGTGTTCTTGATAGTATTTCTCCACGTTCTTTCAATGCTTACTGGTGCCATCATCTAATCTGATTAAACCTGACAATCAATTACTAATAAAAGTAAATATACTAAATATTTTCAAGTTCAGTACGATAACAACTATGGAACTAAAAATGTGATTAGGAAGGTGATAATTTATCATGATGACGACCAATTTCTCCACTATGCAATATTTAATGTCACGAAAGTCCTCGTCTAAGTATTATGGGTTGACACGACAAATGAGCAAGGAAGTTAAAGCTACATCAAAAGAGGATCAAGAAAAAATAAATAATGTAAATAAAATTCTTGAAGAAAGTAAAACTTCTAAACTATCTAGCAAACAAATTGAAACGTTAAAAAGCGCAGTAAAGCAAGGGTTATTAGGATCTAGTTCTAATCATTTAAGCCCATTAGGTATGTATAACTATAAAAAATCAATCTCAAGTTCGAATTCAAACTTACATTCAACTTTGAGAGCTTATCGAAATTCTATCTAGTTTTTAAACACCCTTTAACCTATTAGAGGGTGTTTTGTCTTGTAAGACAGGTTTCATATCATGGTATTCAATTAACCAAAGCCGAACATATGTATGCTTTTAAATCCTTATCCCCCTTTAAACGTCCACTATATAAAAAGGATCACTTTCCTATCAGTGACCCTTTCAACGATTATTTAAAATTCTGTGGTTTTACCACTTTAAATGAAGCAACTTCCCCGCAGTTTTTACAAAAAGTCATTTGGAGTGGTGACCCTACCGCCATAATTGCGCCAATAGGTCGTATATTGCCTTGGCTTGTAGTACCACCCACCTGTCCAATCGTAAAGGTATCCTGCCCACAAGCCTTGCAAACTAATTTTTCATTCTCCATTATATCACCTCATTTTATGTAATTTATGTAAATTATAACATATAAATATCTGGTATGAGCGATGAGCGGGTCTGACCCATCAAATCTATAAAATATCTAGGAAAATAATGAAGAAAATATTCTTAGATTTTTTTTGTTATTGCTTGTAGGGTGTAATGAAATCAGTTAAAACGGAAGAAAAAACATTTGCATTTCCTGATGAAATCCTAAAAATAATAATGATGGGACAAGGGGCAAATCGTGAGGTAAAGACGAACATTTGAACATGACATCGACAGAAAAAAATGCCATGCAAATTTTAACTGAATCCCATCCAGATGAAGGGCCATTATATACTTTGGAAGTGATTTATGAAAATGTCTGGAAGGACTTGATTGATGTATGGTATTACGAAAATTAACAGTGGTTGCTTCCTTTAAATCAAGACAAAGCTCTGAACGGACACATAGATTGAAAATATAGATACCCCCATTAGGAACCAACCATAAACTGTTCGCTGTTTTTGAAATTCTTGAATACCTAAAGTGAACATGAAAAAGCCTAAGAACAATATCATGAGGTAATTCAATTGGAAATCTCGTGTGATTAATCCGTAAGCTGCTAAAGATATGCCTGTTATGGAAAAAATAATTTTTAAACAATTTAACATAAATTCCCACACCCTTTTTAGTAACTACAATATAAATTATTTCGTGCAGTGTCAATATACTTAGCTACTTCTTTTCATTTTCTGTATACATCTACCTATACTTTCCTATATAGTAATATAAAAGGAGGTTGTATGGAAATATGTCGTTATTATTGGCATTTTTGGGCTTTTTAGGTTTTATTGTAGGTCTCGTATTAATAGTGATTGGACTTATTAAAAAGAAAAAAATGAAGGGCGGACTTGTATTAGGTATCTCAGTTGTTATATTTATTGTTGGATTCATATTAACGCCTGTTGATGGAACAGAATCAGGTAAACAAGCTGACACCCATGAAAAAGTGGAAACTGTGACAAAACCTAAAGAAGAAACCCCAGAAGAGAAAGCTGCTCGTGAAGCAAAGGAAGCTGAAGAAAAAGCATTGGCTGAACAAAAGGCAAAAGAAGAAGCTGAAGTTCGAGCAAAAGCTGAGGCCGAAGCAAAAGCAAAAGCTGAAGCTGAAAGAATCGCTAAACTAGAAGCTCTAAAAATAAATGGCTCTGGTGATACAGCTACAAAGAAATTCAAATTAGAGAAGGGTTTCGTTATTGTAGATGCAACTCATCAGGGGTCTAGCAATTTTGCTGTTAAACTATTAGACGCTAATGCTAACATGATCAAATTAGTTGTTAATGAGATTGGTAACTACACTGGTAAGAAAATTTATGCTGTACCCACTGGTGAATATCAGTATGAAGTAACAGCAAGTGGTCCATGGACGATTAATATGTCCCAAGAAATTCCTGCTGAGGTTGCACCTGAAGGCAAAGTTACAGGTACAGGTGATAGCGTAGTATTTATGAATATTTCAAAAGGTGCTAAAAACGTTGCTTTCACGCATGACGGCTCTCGGAATTTTGTAGTGAAAGCTAATGACAGCGTTTTATTAGCTAATGAAATTGGTACTTACAGTGGCTCAAAAGTTCAAAAAGTAGAGGATACTTCAATTTACTACTTTGATATAACGGCTGATGGGAATTGGTCTATGACATTTGAATAAATATCTGTTTAAGTAAGTTTATCGCCAATACAGAAAGGAAGCGTCGTAAATGAAACAGTGGCGACATAGTAAGAGTTTTGTTATCTCTTGGTATGCTTTACTTTTAATGTGGATTATCATGCCAATTTATTTGTCGATTCCAAGTATCATCACTATTTTATTCATCATGTTTTCAGCATTTGGAGCTTGTGTGAATCACATTAAATATATCAAAAGAAGTAAAAGGCCATATGTCAAAATTATTGATTTAAACAAATAAAATTTTCTATAAAAAAGGCATATGCTCATCAGCAGATCGGACATATGCCTTTATTTCTTAAACTCTTAACGATCCACGGAAGCCTCTTGCTGCGTAGTAGGATTCTGCGCCATTGTGGTACATAAAGACCATGTCATAGCGACGGTCGCAGAAGATGGCACCGCCTAGTTTGCGAATGTTGTCAGGTGTTTGTACCCAGCTTGATGTTTTTAAATCGAACTTGCCAAGCTCCTGTAGTTGGCGATATTGCTCCTCTGTTAACAGCTCAATGCCCATTTCCTTGGCAACATCCATAGCCGTATTTTCAGGCTTGTGATTTTTTCTAGATTCCCATGCTTCACGGTCATAACATAAACTTCTGCGACCTTTAGGACTTTCCGCAGAACAATCATAAAAAATGAACTCGTCCGTGTTTGCATCATAGCCTACTACATCTGGTTCACCGCCTGTTGCCTCCATTTCGTGGAGCGACCATAGTTTCTCCCTATTAGCCTCTAGCCTAGCTTGGACATTTGCCCAATCAAGCCCTTCATGACGAGATGTATTTTTCTCGAAGCGAACTTGCAAAGTATTGATTAGTTCCTCGGTTTGCTCTTGTGATAATTCTTTCGTTGACATTGTTGTCTTCCCCCTCACTTATTTAAATGACAAGCCTTCTTCTTTCAATGATGATCTCATAATTGGTAAGGAGGCTGGTCCAACACCATGCAATTTTAAGATATCCTTTTCCGTATACATAGATAGTTTTTCCAACGTATCAATACCTGCGTGTACTAATGCATTTCTTGCAGGTGAACTCAATTTGGAAAGGAAGCCACTGCTAGGTTTATTTTCCTGATCACAGGTAGGGCAGCTTGGACAATCTGTGCTTTTGTAAAATGTATGTCCTTTTTCACAAACTTTTAACCTTTTTTCTGCCAATATCATCCCTCCAAACCTTATTCTTTTGTTCATTTTACCATATTTCCTCAAAGGGATTGAAAAGGGACACTTGAATTTTTTCATCAATTCATGCTCTTTTAAAGTTGGTGCTACATTTACAGACTTAGCAACTTTTCATAGGAATTGCATCTGATAACTTTTCGCACCAACTTTTTGTTTCTATCATTTAATATTCTCCAACTCCTCAAACAAGTCAGCTATATCTTTGTCCTCTTGTATTTCCTCATAACAAAAGAAGGAATTTTGACAATTGCGACTTGATTTTTTTACATTTACTTTTTTGAACCTCGTTTTTTAAGGTACTCTTCTTGCTTCTTCATATTTTCCGTAAATATATCGATTGACTTAACAGCCTCTTCCACAGTAAAAAAATATTCGTAAACGTTCAATATTTCTTCTCCACTTCTCCATGCCATATACACAACAAGCTCAGCCATTTTCTGAGCAAGTTGACCCTCAGATTGTGATGTTTCCTTAATCAATCTCATTCGATTTGTCACCAATGTCTTGCTTTTTGAGAATAAAGGCTTAAACCCTCTTACTTCATAGCTTTGTTCCAGTGTCTATACCAAGAGTTATGTGTAAGAGCAAGAAGAATCCCTTTTGAAAAAAGTTTGATCAAAAGGGATTCTTCTTTAGCAGTTTTAAGTTAGGTTATTATAAAAACGTTTGATTATTTTCTACCTGTGTTGCTCCACAATCGCGCCCGATTGTTGAATAACGTAGTATTTGACTTTTAAAAATTAAGTAGATATTATAGATATATTAAATCTATAATAGGAGTAATCATATGAAATTAACAAAAGCAACTAACTACGCTCTACACACCATGCTATTTTTAGCTGTTAATCCCCCCAATGAGCATATTGGTGTGGCAAAATTGGCTGAACGCCAAGAAGTTTCAACAACATATTTATCTAAAATACTAACAATGTTAGTAAAGTCCGGTATGATTGAATCTGTCACAGGTGCAAATGGTGGCTATAAATTAAAACCGGGTTGGGAAGAACTTTCTTTACTCGATGTTATAAAAGCTATTGAAGGTTTGACGCCTATTTTTGATTATTGTCTAGGTCATAATCCTGATTGCTTAATTCAGAAAGCGATCGAATCAGCGGAGGAAAAGCTTTTAAATGAATTGAATCAAACACGTATAGTTGATTTGGCTAACAAAATGAATGAGAAATCTATGTAAATCATGATTTCTTTTACCCTAATTATAGATATTACAACTCTATAATATACATTATAGAGAAGGAGGAAAATAATTGATGAACAAATATGATTGTATTGTAATTGGTGCAGGACCAGCTGGATTAGGTGCAACCTTAACTTTAGGGAGAGCACGTAGAAAAGTTGCCATATTTGATAATGGAACAAATCGAAATCGTGTAACGCAAGAGTCACACGGTTTTTTAACAAGAGATGGAATTAAACCACAAGAATTCAAAAATATTGCAATTAAAGAATTAGAATCTTATCCTTCTGTGTCAATTTCAAATGAGACAGTTATAGAAGTAAATAAAGATGTACAAAATAATTTATTTTTAGTCAATACAACGAACAATAAATCTTATATAACAGAAAAAATACTGTTGGCTACCGGTATTCAAGAAGTATTTCCCTTGTCACAGATTAGGGAATATTACGGTAAAAGTTTATTCAGTTGTCCATATTGTGATGGCTGGGAGCTTAGAGACAAGCCGTTAGCTATAATTGCAGAAAATGATGACCACATTATTCATATGACTAAATTGGTTTATAATTGGTCAAAGGATTTAATCGTTTTTACTAATGGTCATCAACTATTCAATAAAATACGAAATGATTTTGAAAGTAAAAAGATTAATGTTTATACAGAAGTTATTAAAAACTTACATGGAGATAATGGTTACTTAGAAAGTATTGAATTAAAATCAGGTGAAAACATTCTAAGAAGTGGTGGTTTCGTAGTTCCTAGTTTTTATCGCCCAAATAAATTTGCGGAACAATTAAATTGTCAATTTGATGAAAACGGAGGAATTATCACAGACGGTGCTGGACGAACAACAGCAAATGGGGTTTATATTGCAGGTGAAACTGAAAAGGCAGGCCCCTCTTCTTTGATGATTGCTGCAGCCGACGGCAATAAGGTTGCTTCAAGCATAAACATGGATATAACAATAGATAGATTTTAAAGTATAAGCTGTTGAGTTATAAATGCAAACTCATCAGCTTTTTTATTATTAGGTCTAATAACTTAAAAGACTTATTCCGTTAAATGGGTATTTAATAAAAAAAGCACTATCCTTATTACAGGAAAGCGCCCGTTAATTGAATAACTATAAAGCTTATGAAGCTTTTTTAAAAGCTGAGTTATATAAAGGTGAGGTGATGTAATTCTATTACTACAAATCGGAGGATAACATTCCATAGACAAGGCTATCAGTCCATTCATTTTTATTCCAATAATTTTGGATGAAATGGGCTTCCTTTCTCATACCTATTCGTTCACACAATTTTTGTGAAGCTGTATTCCGTGCATCAAGATTGGCTTGTATACGATGTACATTAAATTCACTAAATAATTTATTAACCAAACTACTAACTGCTTCTGTTGCCAAACCTTTTCCAGCTACTTCATTAGAAAAACCATAACCAATCTCTACAGTGTCTTTCATATCTGTATACCATACGGATAGATCACCAACTACTTTAGTCTCGTATACAACTGCCAAACTTAACATTGATTCTTTAGTGAGTGCACTGTTTGCTAGCTTCTTATTAAATCTTTCCCGCATATCTTCTTGAGTCCATTTATTATGTAATAAGAATTTACATGTATCCTCATCATTATAAATAGCAAATACATCCTGTAAATCCGTACTCTTAAAAGTTCTAATTGTTAATCTTTCTGTTGTGAATTCCAAGTCAACTTTCCTCCCTTATATTCATTCTACAAAACAATTTTTCATTAGTATGTAACCCCTCCTTCTTAGATTTTACTTGGATTACATATCATTGTAAATTAACATCCTTCTTCCTCTAAACTGCGCCGTTAGTTTAAGTACTTTTCTCGACAATCTCCACATTCAATTAAATGGCCCGATTGCTGAATAAGGGAAAATCCTGCATATAACAGGATTTTTGTTCAAACTTTTTTAAATTATCATTCTAAGTTCTAAAAAACAGTTCATCTTTTTTATAAACGGTTAAATTTTGTTTAAAAAATACAAGTGGTCTACAAATAAAAAAGTACATCACTATTATCTTAGTGATGTACTGATTTGATAATACATTGTTCAACATTATATACCAATTCACTATTTTCCTAATTCTAACTATCATTAATAGGAATACTGTTTACAAATAGCTGTCTCTCTTATTTAACTTGAATGATTCCGTTTGGAAAAAGCCTACATTCACTTATTTTCATTTACTGAGTAGAACGGGTTTAGCTACACACGCACTAGCCCTTCTTACGCTACTTATCATTTCCTTCTAATTTTCTGCGTTTTAGCAAATACATAACCTGATAATCCAAATGACGCACTAATAACATAGAAAGGTCTCGTAAATTCCGTTATTTATATTTATTTAAAATTTCTGCGGGAATATGACAATAATCATTTGGACATCTGGTTAATCTATCTTGATGTTCCTCTGCACTTCTGACATAGTTTGTAAGGGGCAACACTTCAACCATTATAAACTCGTAATCATTTCGCTCTCTAAGAAATGCCTTCGCCTCTTTTAAATGCTCAGGATTTTCACTATATACGCCTGTTCTATATTTTTCGCCAACATCCTGTCCTTGTCTATTCAAACTGTAAGGATCAATGATTTCGAATAAATAGCCCATTAAATCCCTAATGGTTACAACTGTTGGATCAAACCCTGTTTTTACACATTCAGCGTATCCATCATAATCGCCCTCAAGCGTACGACTTGTTCCATTCGCTCTTCCTGCTTCTGTAAACGTAACTCCTGGTAGCGTTTTTATAAAAGCTTGTACGCCCCATAAACATCCACCAGCCAAATATATTACTTCCATCATGCCCCTCCTTTTTTGTCTAAATACAGATCAATTTTATTATGAACCTATTCATAAAGGAAGGCACTCATCACATTCTTTACTAATGGCTAAAAATTATTAAATCTTAGATAACGTAACGAATCGAGTATACCAAAATGATTTTTTAACAATTTTGCGCAGTAGAAGTATCAGTATAAAAAGATGTAACTACTTTTTAACATGTATTACTTTGTAGCCAATAAATAAGATGAAAAACCAAACTGGTGCCACATATAGGGCAACACGCATATCTGGAATAAACGCCATTAACACAATAACCATTAATAAAAATACAATAGCAATATAGGTAGAAAGTGGGTAAAGCGGAATTTTGAATTTCAGTTTGGCTACTTCCTCTTTCGTTTTTGACTTCCTAAATTTCAACTGTGCTAATAAAATAATCATCCAGCTTGTAATAACTGCAACCGTCGCAACTGCAGAAATATAGATGAACACTTTTTCAGGTACTACATAGTTTAAGACAACCGCGATTAATAACACAGCTGACGAAAATAATATCCCTCGACTCGGACTACCGTTCTTGCTTACTGTTTTAAAATATTCTGGACCATTTTTTTGTACCGATAAGTTGTGTAGCATACGTCCTGAACCATATAAGCCACTATTAAAGGCAGACATTGCAGCTGTAATAACGACAAAGTTAATAATGTGAGCCGCAGCAGGGATACCGACGTAATCGAAAATTTGAACGAATGGGCTACCTTCTGAGCCAACTTCGTTCCAAGGATAAATAACCATCATAACGCCTAGCGCCCCAATGTAGAAAATTAAAATACGCCAAACGATGTTGTTAATCGCTGATGGAATGGACTTGCTAGGATTTTTTGCTTCTCCTGCAGAAATACCCACTAATTCAACCCCACCGAATGAGAACATAACTAATACGAGTGACATTAAAATACCATGGAAACCGTTTGGCATGAAGCCACCATGTGCCCATAAATTATCAAAGCCAATTGCTTCACCGTGGTTGCCGACACCGAAGAAAATAATGGCTAATCCTAGAACGATCATCCCGATAATTGCCACAACTTTAATCATCGCAAACCAGAATTCGAATTCTCCGTATGCTTTTACATTTGCTAAATTTACAAGCGTCATCATAACAAGGACGACAAGAGCAGTTACCCATTGTGGAATATCTGGAAACCAGTAGTTAATATATACACCGACTACTGTTAGTTCTGCCATGCCCACGACAATCCACATGAACCAATATGTCCAACCAGATAAGAACCCAGCAAAGCGCCCTAAATATTTATTCGCGTACATACTGAATGAGCCTGATACAGGTTCTGCTACTGCCATTTCGCCTAATGCACGCATAATGGTGAAAATAACTAACCCGCCAATTAAATAAGCTAGTAAAATAGATGGTCCCGCCATTTGAATGGTTGAACTAGAGCCATAAAATAAACCGACCCCAATGGACCCGCCTAGTGCAATTAATTGCATGTGACGAGTACTTAATTCCCGCTTTAGTTGTGAATCTTGATGATTATCTTTCATAATGCTTACTCCTCATACGTTTAAATTTTCAAATACTTGCTCAAAAAAGGAATAAAAAAAAACGCCCTTTTGGATTAACCAAAAGGACGATTCAACTCGTGTTACCACCTTTAATTTATAAGCAATTCACATTACTTACCTTAAGAAGTACGGTCATTTGACGATACTCTCGCACATGATTACGGGTGCTTACCGGCGTAGCCTACTTAGAATAATCCTTTCGGTACACAGCTCCAAGATGAATTCTCAATCGTTTTACATGCACCTCTCATCGACCGGTAACTTTCTGTTCGTAAAAATAATTGATACTACTTCTTTTCATAGCCTTTGTTCTATACAAATATTTTTGAATTGTTTTTCATTTTACAGAAAAAAAATAGTTTGTCAATATAATTTTTAAAAATTCTTCATAAACCGCATAAATTACATATGACAATTCTATAGGCGGTTTAGTCCAGCTAATTTTTCCTGGTGCTATAACTCTGTGTTATTCTTTCCCACTAAACTCCCATATATTTAAACCCTCAGAAGCTTCTGGTGCTTCAAAAAGTTTTGTAACTTCAATAAACGTCGCTTCCGTGTCAAAAGCTGCTCTTTCGGGTTGTTCATTACGCCTTTGTGCAATTTGACGCAAGCATTGCTGGTTATTTAAATTAAGGTAGATTAGTTGATGGTTTGCATTGACCTCTGACGCTATATCCAAAAACCACTTTCGCTGTTTTTGAGTGTTACCTGGAAAATCCATTACTACATGCGTACCAACACTCAATATGTTTTGGACATGCTTTTTCACCATCGGCTTGAGCTGTGCTGATAATTTTAGATAGTCCTCAAATGATGTGATCTGATTGGGATAAAGAGAGGAAAGCCATTCATCCTCAGATAAAAGTACCGCATTTTTTTCTTTTGCCAATTGTTTTGATTTTGTTGATTTTCCTGCTCCCATTTTTCCACAGAAAAAGTATAGAGTCCCCACTTGTTTCATGTTTTTCTTCCCCCGAGCTTTTTTTATTGGTTTTAGTTGTTACCCTACCCTTGTAAAACTATAATTTTTGGAACAACAAAAACGGATTCTACAAGCAAAATCCGTTCTTCGTCATTTCTTATAGTAACTCTAACACAATGTTTGAAGTAGTTGTGAGATCACATTAGCTGATGTGTTTTAGCTAATATCCTATTTCAAGTGTTTTGGCGTCATCAAAAGCGTTCCATCGTTAAATCAGTATTTACTGAAACAGCAGCTTTATTACCTTTAGCAGCTGAAATCATTAAAGTGGATGGTTTAGATCTTTCGGTTTCCCCTGCAATATATACATTTTTTTGAGTTGTTCTACCAACACCATCTGTTATGACTTTTCCATCTTCATCAATATCACAGCCAAGCTTCTCAGCAAACTGATTGGGGCGATAATAAGATGGGGCTACAAATCCACCTGACCTTATAATGGTTGCTCCTGATTCAAACTCTATTTTTTGTAAGTACCCATCATTGCCTATGAGGTCTTTTATCTTTTCTGATATTATTTTGATATTGTGTTTTTGTAACTCCATTTTACCTTCTTTAGATAAGTGAGCTCCATTCGTTAAGACAACCAAATCCTGTGACCAATTATAAATCAACTTAGTCAAATGCAGTACATGCTCTTCTTTTTCTGCCATCACCACTAATGGCTTATCCTTTTGCTCCCAGCCATCACAATACGGACAACTAAATAGACTTTTCCCATAAAACTTTCTTATACTTGATATAGTAAATATTTCTTGAACACCGGTGGCGAGGATGATTTTTTCTGAAACAAATTCCTGACTCGTAGATGTTTTGACAGTAAATCGCTCATTACCTATATCCTTTATAATTTCAGTAACTGTCGCATTAAGATAGGAGACAGACGGGTAACTCACCAACTCTTTTAACGCTATTTCTTTAAATTCTTGTGGTTTTATCCCATCACGCGTAATAAATCCATGTGACGCCTGTGTCACTCTATTCCTATTTGTCCCATCATCCATTAATGCAATATTTCTCCTAGCTCTTCCTAAAGTTAAGCCAGCACTTAACCCAGAAGGACCTCCGCCTATTATGATACAATCAAGAACAGTCATTTTTACCTCCACAATGATTTGCTTACTTTTGATTTGTAATTTGCATTCGAGAACTACATTATTTCCTACATCATGGACTTCCATTCTTTACACACTAATAACGCGCAGTTTTTGTTTATTTCGTATTAAAAAAGACGCATTCCTTTTTAAAGAAATGCGCACAATTAGATAAATTTGACAATAGTTGTTCAATAGCTTCTGAGTCTTTCGGGTATGTATGAATAAATTTTGAAATTTCATTGCTATCCTTTTTTTGTGTGTTTCCAATTGTATTTGGGAAAGTTATTAGGTTTATTTACGTATACGTAATAAAACTTTGTTGCACTCCATCCCTCTTAAAGAACTTAACTTGTTAAAGATTTTCTAATTAGTTCAAAGGAACATCAGATCTACTGACAAAAACATCACCTTTAAAAATCCTTCCATCAGATGTTGTGACCACTATTGTATGGTCACCAGAAGAAGCAGCTGATTGGATCCATGTAGTAGAATCATTAGCCGCTAAATTATAAGTTTTTGTGTGACTACTCTGTTGAATTTGCACGGTTACATTTGTCCCTGTATTGTTTGTAACATGAAATTTATATTCCTTCGAATCTGATGGTTGCGCCCAGGACATTTTATAGATACCATTTCCTTTAAAAATATCTTTATCAGAAATGATTAAATGGTTTTCTGTTCCTTCCAAATCTTCAACAACATCACTGATTAAGGCATCTGATTCAATAGTACTCTCATCAATATGCTCAACCACCTGGATTTCATAGGAAATATCTTTGTTTGGTAGTTTAGCGCTCTTGGAAGCTAATACATCTTCTAGCTCTTTTTTTATGTTTTCGCTAGAACGTGTACTGGACTTAGGAATCGATATTTTTAGTATCGGTGAAGGTTTAGTTGAAGGGACGTAAATGTCCACATCGTGATAATTATTTTCTTGTAAATAATCAAATACAATTCCTGAAACCTTCATCATAAAACTCTCGGTCTCAACTTCGTGTAAACTTTTCTTAGTAATTTTAATATTGTATTGATTCAAATCTGTTTTATTTATATTTTCCTCTAAATACTTTATCAATTGTAATTCACTTTTAGTTTCATCCATTTCAATAAAAATTGTTGAATCTGGGGTTGCTTGAAAACTAAATAAACCAAAATCATCCCACGCATTCTCAAGGACAGATGCAATACGATCCCATTTTTTCTCAACATCAACATTATTATTAGAAAAATTATCATTTTTATCGATGTTTACGTTAATTACCAAGATGACTATAACAATTATTATGAAAACAGAAATAAAATTTCTCACTACATTCACTCCCCTCTGAATCTATTTCACTAATTTAATCTTCTCTTTTTTGAACTAATTACAAGAATGTTTTCAGCATTTTTTAGAACCATAGGGTAAATACCATTTCTCCTTTCTGCAAGCATACATATTATAGGTTGTAGAAAGGAGGGATTTTCAGTGGGATACAACGGAAACGTAGGTAACATGAACAACAGCTGCTATTATGGCGGCGACTCTGGCGGTGGCGGCTATTACGGTTCAACATTCGTATTAATCGTCGTTCTATTCATTCTTTTAATTATTGTTGGCGCTTCTTTCTTGTACTAATCATCCCAATTAGCACCTAACCCTTTTACAGACTTTAGGAGTCTGTAAGGTCAAGGGTCACTTTACCAGCCTAGTGACCCTTTTCCTTTTCAGATAATCGTGCGATAATCAAATTTGAAATGGTAAATTTGAGGTGAATTCTACATGTTGCGAGTAATTAAAGCATTGCTAGGCATCGCATTGATTATGGTTGGCCCTATGTTGATTGTCATTACGGTTGACGATACTGTATTTCTCAAAAATATATTATTAAGAATCATTGGTGGTCTGTGCGTTTTACTGGGCGTTCATTTATTACATAGACAGTTTCATCCGAAATCATACACAAGTAAACCCACGAGCTCCAAATAAAGAGCACTTGGGTTTATTAAATATTTAGAAAAAAATTATTCCTTGGCAAAATATTTTGGATCTATTTGAAGAAGAATTGTGTTCATATCATAAAAGAATCCCGATTTTAATTTTTCCTCATGAGTAAATCCTTGTTGTTGTTGAATAAATGCTAACCAGTCCTTTTCTAACTCACTACTACTCTTTCCGTAAACTTCCTCTAATTTTTGCGCTAGTTCTTTCTCGTTGTAGATATGCTCAAACTTTTCGAGTCCGTAGGTATCAATTAAGTATTTAACAAATGATGCCGCATGCGTGTAGCTCATCTCCATCAGGACTCGATTCTGTTCTTCACTTGAAAGTGCTGGGCGAAAATAGACATCATCTTGATTTGGATCAATTAACTTACTAATAGGAATTAACTTATCTGAATCCAGATAATGCTTCATGAATTTTTCAAAGGAAAATTGTTCTTTTTTCCCATATTGTTCTTCCATATAACTCGCAAAACCCTCTTGTGTAAAATAGCCATGATCTGATTCGAAATTGTTGCCATAGCCAAGTAAAGAATGGGTCATTTCATGGACTAGTGGATAGATATCTTCATTAACACCAGTTAGTTCGATTTTCGATGCAAACCCCCAGGAGAGACCGTCTTCCTTAAACCATACGTTTATGTGCTCGGATGGCGTGTAGGAAGTATGTATAGAATTCTTTATGTGGTCGTATGCTGTCACAATTTCATCCTTTATAGCCTCTACTTTTTCTTGTGGAACACCAATCTCATTCTTAATTTCAAAGGTTATTTTGCCATCCTTTGTGACCACAATATTTTCATCGTTTTTCTCTTCCTGTATTTGTTCTTTAGGTTGAACGGTTTCTGCTGTACAGGCTGTTAATAGCAATGTACAAAGAAGGATTGTGCCTCTCCATTTAGCCATAATTACCTCCTAAAAAAGTATTTTCCAGTTTATACGAAACTTAAAATCCAAAAGTTTCATTTTTAAAAGAAAAATAGGGAAAATTAGACAAAATTATTTATAATGTTAGTAGACATGGCAAAAAGGAGGTCGCAATGAACAAAAGTACATGTATTCATTACAACCCACGCTATGGCTGGGATCTAAATAGTGATGCTAATTTAGAAATGCGGTTATTTGCCAAAGCACAACGTAGACAAGTAACTATTCTCAGCTATGGATGTGACTTAGATCATCACACCATTAAAAAAATTGCTCGGCACTACCTCACTAGGAAAAAATCTGACGAAGCCGAAGAAACATTAGAAATAAGATATGATACATATGATGCTAATTCAAGTAAACATGAAGAAAGTCAATACTATTGGAAAACCTATTTCACTAGTGAAAGAACATTAGCTGCTTTCCTACAAGCGCTACGTCGATTATCTGGTACACATATTCACTGTGAATTTAATGTGCGGGGACATTTTGAAGTAAAACTAAATGGTGTGGAATTTTCTACACGTGTATTAAAAGCCCTTGATTATCCATCTATGTATAAGGAAGATTTAATTGGACGCTATCTTTTATTTATTGATACAGAATCACCTGACAATGAAATGATACGTCATAAAATACACTTGCTCCCTAAAGAGCTGCAAAGTCTCTCTCTTCCCTTAGACAGTTCACAGCTCCAATGGCAACTATTAGTAAAGGACTGGATAACAGCTATTCTTCGCTACGATGTGTAAATTTTAGCATATGCAAGATGATGGTCTATAAAACCAAGTAATCTTATCATATAAATAGAAGTAGTGTTAAGCGAATTCGTTTAACATGGCACCTCCCGATTTGTTACTAAGGGGCACTTCCATCTGTGCCCCTTCTATTTTTTGCCTATTGCACACTTCATCGCCATCCCATACATATAATTATTTCGTTATGATGGGACGTAGATTTATGTTAGAGGTTATTTTAAATTTTTTATCGAATACCTATGTTGGTCAAAATATAGCAAGGCTCCGTCAAAATGATTGGTTCCACACCATTTATTGTGATGAACCATATCGTAGCTTATTTTTTTCCAATCGTCATGTCAGAAAATATCTTCAATTATTTGTATAACCTATACTCGAACACCTTTACTTCGATCATACATACTTCATTCCATAAAGGTAACAATACAATGCATTAGGGAAAGATCACTAAGAGGTGTAGAAGAAAATGAAAAAGATATTACTCGTACTCCCCCTTATATTTGTTACTTCTTTTCAAACGATATCCGCTGAACCAACACAGGATTCTAACGAGCTGAGATTGCAGGATATGCTCATGCTTTTGCTTACTCCTTATATTGAAGAAGATTTGACCAATTATTATTCAAAGATTAGAAAGGATGTTTCCCCTCATATTACGCCTTGGAAAATTGAAGTAATTGATACAAATAGAAACCATTTCCGAGGCTTTCAAATGCAAATTACATTTGAAATTGAACCTACGGATGGCGGACAATGGATTCCTATTGGAAAGGATCGAATGACCTATGAAATTTCTTCAGGACCTGATGTTAAATTGATTCATCACACGCATCTCAAAACGTATAAATATCCGCCTGAATAATACCTTCCCATTAAAATTGTAAGCTTGTCCCTTTTTTGAATGTCATGCGATTTTTTTATCTATGAATCATAAAAGCACCCCATCAAAGTGAAGTGACCCCTATAAGTTAGACACGGTTATTTCGTTTAGGCAGCTTGGGTAAACTGAGTTCGGTATTCTACCGGACTCAGTTTTAATTTTGCCTTTAAACGTCTCGTGTTGTAATACGTTATATACTTTTCAAGTTCCTTTTTAAAATGCTCGACACTATCAAATTCCTTTAAGTAGAGGAATTCTGACTTCATGATGCCGAAGAAATTCTCCATGACAGAGTTGTCATAACAGTTTCCCTTACGTGACATACTTTGCACAATGCCTCTTGATTCAAGGGCGTGGCGATATTGTTTCATTTGGTAATGCCAACCTTGATCTGAATGCATCAATAATTGATGTTCCTCTGGCAACCTCTCTAGTGCCTTCTCCAACATTTCTGATACAAGCGAATATGTTGGTCTATGACCAATTGTGTACGTAATAATTTCGCCGTTAAATAAGTCTAAAATAGGTGATAAATAGAGCTTTTCACCAAACAGCTTAAACTCCGTAATATCTGTAACCCATTTTTCATTCGGTGCTTCTGCTATGAAGTTACGATCCAATCTATTAGGCGCAATCTTACCGATTGTCCCTTTATAAGATTTGTATTTCTTCATACGCACTAAGCACTTTAAACCTAATTCTTTCATGATACGTTGAACCTTTTTATGATTCACTTTTTTCCCACGATTTGCTAGCTCATCACGAATACGACGATAACCATAACGACCTTCGTGTTCGTTATAAATTGCTCGAATTTCGGCCTTTAACTCGGCATCTGGATCTGGACGATCCATCTTCTTCACTAAATCATAGTACGTGCTACGTGGAATGCCTGCGAATTTCGCAAGCGCCTTCACCGAGTATTTATGCCTTAATTCATAGATGACCTTTACTTTGTCTTCTTTGGTGATTTTTCCTTGGCTTGAACTAAGGCGTTCAACTTTTTTAAGTACTCATTTTCCATACGTAGACGATTGATTTCTGCTTGAAGTGCTTCAGGTGTCCCTTCTACTGGTGCTTGTTTTGGTTGTTTGTTCGTTTCTTTTTTCATGGATGGATGCCCCTTTTTCCTTGATTGAAGGGCATCGAATCCTTTTGTTTTAAATTGCTTTTTCCAACTACGAAGTGTAGAAGGCGTAGCTATCTTAAAGATAGCTGCTGTTTCAAGTAAGGACGTACCATTTTCAATCATAAAGTTTAGTACGTCTAGTTTAAACTGTGCCGAATAATTTGTATATCGCTTTATAAACGCTTCTACGCCATTATACTCATATTGTTTCGCCCAATTAAGAATTGCTTTGTGATCTGTTCCGATAGATTTAGCAATTTCATGTGAACTTTCATTGCCTTTTATGTAACGTAAGGCTGCTTGTAGTTTTTCTTCCGATGTAAATTTAGCCATATAAAAACTGCTCCTCCAAATGTTAGATGTGTCTAACATTTGGGGAGCAGTTCAAAGCTTGTCTTACTTTGATGGGGTATTTCATCGTTATACTAAACTTCGCTGTTCATAGACGATCTATTTATTTTCTATCTCTTATTTCTTCTAGTATTTCTATTATGCGATTGTTTTGCCTTTCAATCGATTTTAACTTTCTCTCTATTATGCTTGAAGAGAAAAACACAATTAGTACAATTGCTATTCCAATTAGTAAATCCATTTTACTTCCCCCACTGTTTATTTATGTAATTTCACTTCATCCTACATAGATTTCAAAAGAAAAAGATGGCTCTATACGAAGGCCATCTTTAAGTAAAGTATCCATGGTTGAGTACTAATTAATGCTAAACAACGATGAATTAACGAATTCGAGCCTTGCGGAAGCCGTCGAATATACTGATTGCCGCAGATACAACAAATATAATAATTATGCCGCCAATTAGCCATATTTCAAATTGCTTAGTAGAGGTGGTAAATAAATTACTCATGTACGCGATACTTTCTTGGTTCATTAAATTCGGATTACTTACTATCACAATGAATACAACGGTTGCGAAAAGCTCCACAATTGTATTAAAGATTGCCACCTTTTTCGTCCATTGCCCTTTCAGTAATTTGTAGAGAGCTAACCCAATTTCGAGAGCAATGACAACGATCACAATGGGCGAATAATGAAGTAAAACATCCTGATTTAAAGCTGGCATTACGAATTCGAGACCCTCTCCACCATCTTCATATATACCTAAAAGATGATTTGCATAAAAATAAAAAGTTGCCCAAATGGCCGTCCACATTAAATAGCCAAATACTTCAAGCTTGGTAATTGCCTTTTTCTTAGGAATATAAATGACGGTTTTCAGATCTTCGGGAGTCCATTTTTTAAGACTTGCTGATAATGGATGCTGCTCTTTTCCTTTATCAGTACGTTCTAAAATGACGAATACGACTGTTAGCCAGAAAAAGACATGTATGCCTACTTCGATGATTCTCCATATTCCTTCACCCATCAGATTGAGGACAACATTAAGAACCGCTTCTTCCCCGCCAAATCTAATAAAATATTCAGCAAACATTGAGATTACTGCAACGACAGCGGCAATGGGAATAATCATTTTTAGTAACGAGAGGTATACATCAAAATAGCGAGGGCCAATTAAATGCATTGGTTGGTCACGATAACCGCTCGCTAACGCCGCTGGGTTCCCTAACTTTTCCAGTACTTCCTTTACATCATGCTCATTGTAATCATCAGGCAGCATATCCTCAATGGTTGATCGTAACTCAAGTGCGATATCCTCACGATTTTTTTCAGGCAGCCTCCGCGTGACTTCTTGAATATAAATTTCAGTCAGACTCATCTTTATCCTCATCTCCTTTTAGTAGCTCATAAAGTTCTTTTGAATTATTAATCCATTCTCGCTTCAATTGCAAAAAGACGTCTAATCCAAATTCACTTAATACATAATACTTGCGGGGTCTACTCTCAGAGGTTTCCCAGCTACTTGTCACTAACTCTTGTTTTTCTAAACGGCGAAGCAATGGATATAAGGTACTTTGATCAATGTTAATGCCCGAATCTTCCAATAATTGAACAAGTGAATATCCATACTGCGGTGTTCGTAATTGACTTAAAACGGCTAATGTCAGTGTTCCTCTCCTAAGTTCTGTCATTAATGAATTCAGTAACGTACTCATTCACTCACCTCAATTTCACTTACTATATGACATACACTGTATAACTTATACTATGTATCGTACACTATTGTTGTTACAACAACAAGCAATTTTATTTTCCTTTATAGAAAAAATAGCTGTTTTCAGGAGTCTTAGTCCCTTTTTCAGCTGCTTGGTTTCTAACAGTTAAATCGGAAAGGCAAAATTTATAGCAACAACCTTCTGCTAATTAAAGGTCCAATCACTGTATTATCGTCAAATTTCCAATACATAACATTTCAGACATTAGTCTGAAGACAATCATTGATGTTAGACGTTATATTGTATTTATACTTTTTAACGATAAAAGTATGAGGAAAAATCCTAGACAACCATTACGTATAGAAAAAAATTACTACTAAAACGTTCAAGTATCTTAATTTATAAAAACTATACGTAATGTGTTTGTTAGATTTGTACTTGAAAAATTACCAACAGGTAGAACATCTTGTACAACGTAGCGTACAGTGATGTTTTTTTTATGCGTTTTTGCTATGAGCAAAAACTGTCTGTTCAGACCGATTAACTATTTATTAATAAGGAAATACAAATGTGTCGAGGTGACTTCTATGAAAGAGAAAATGCATTTTACAATTTTAAGTAACGATTCAACTGACGGAGATAGAGGTTACGGAGTAGGTACCCTTGATCTAAATAATGTAACGTCAATTATTATAGATTGTGAAAAAGAGCACGTGTTTATAGATTTAGAAGCCTTACACGGACGAAGTAAAATTGAAAAAAAAGTTCGTTTTTCACCTGATCTAGCTCATGCTAGTAGCGATTATTATCGTTATTGGATAGTTTGGGTAGCGATTCAGGTTAATCAAAATGGCCCCTATTATGCGGGATGTACCGCAAGTGAAGTACGGGTATCAAAAGAAGAACGTCGTATTAAGCTTGGCTATAAATCTTTGCCAGAGCAGGTAAATTTTTTAGATAAGGCACTGAAAGGGAAATTTCTCTTGCAGCATATGGATAGTCATTCAAAAAAGCTACTTTTTCAGTTTTTATCTGAATTTAATGAAGCGTATTGGAAACACTCACCCGAAGAATTAAAACACCAGTTGTCTGTATAGGAGGATTTATAATGGCATTTGTAATTACAGAATTATGCAGGGATGAAAAAGCGGCTGTCTGTTTGGATGTCTGTCCAGTAAATTGCATTGTTATGACAGATACCCAATATGTAATTGATCCAGATCTTTGCATTGATTGTGGAGCTTGTGAATTAGTTTGTCCAGTAGAAGCGATTTATTTTGAGGATGATTTGCCTTCTGAATATCAGTCAGCAACCCTTCTAGCACGAAATCATTTTCGAAATTAGCATTGTCTTTATCCATATAGATTGAATAGAAGCGAGAACAAGTCGATTTCCTATACAATAAGAAATCGACTTGTTCGTATGGCTTATTTGATAATGACGAATTTAGCCTAACTGGCGTTTAAATTGTTTAATGGCGAAAAAATATGCGATGACCATGATGCCGATGCACCACATAAGAGCGGGCCAGATATCATTACTAACAGAGCCTTCATATAAGAGGGCGCGAATTGCATTGACGATTGAGGTAACGGGCTGGTTCTCAGCAAACGCACGGATAATTTTAGGCATGGTTTCCGTGGGAACAAAGGCCGAACTGATAAAGGGTAGGAAAATCAGCGGGTACGAATAGGCTGTTGCCCCCTCCATAGACCCTGCTGCTAATCCAGGAATGACTGCCAACCATGTCAGTGCTAGCGTAAACAGCCCTAGTATGCCAGCTACCGCAAACCAATCCAAGAGATCCGTACTAGAACGGAAACCCATCAAGAACGCAACAAGGATAACGACTACAACAGTAAGCGCGTTGGAAATAAGCGAGGCCAACACGTGAGCCCACAATACAGACGAGCGCTTGATGGGCATGGTGATAAAACGTGCCATCAGCCCACTCTTTCTATCTGTAAACAGCCGTGCAGAAGTGTAAGCGCAGCCCGATGCAATGGCCATCAATAAGATTCCTGGCAATAAATAATTGACGTAGTTGGCTGTACCTGTCTCTATTGCACCACCAAATACGTAGACAAATAGTAGCATCATCATAATTGGCGTAATCGCCACCGTAATTATTGTATCTGGACTGCGCATAATGTTACGCATTAAACGCCCTAGCAATACCCATGCTTTACTCTTCATTTAAATCTCCTCCTTTTTGCCAATGATGGCGAGGAAAATGTCCTCAAGTGTTGGCTGCTTCTCAATGTACTCTACTTTTGCAGGTGGGAACATCTCTTTAAGTTCTAGAAGGGTGCCTGTCGTTATAATTTTTCCTTCATGTAGGATGGCAATACGATCCGCCAGTTGTTCGGCTTCCTCCAGGTACTGGGTCGTTAGCAAGATGGTCGTGCCACCATCCGCAAGCTCCTTGACTGTTTCCCAGACTTCCATTCGTGCTTCAGGATCAAGCCCTGTCGTTGGTTCGTCTAGAAAAATAACCGCTGGCGACCCAATCATGCTCATGGCAATGTCAAGTCGGCGGCGCATCCCGCCAGAAAAATTGTCTGCCCGACGATTGCCTGCATCTGTCAGGCTGAATCTTGCGAGTAGATTGTCTGCGGTTTGAGCGGGATTGGAAACTCCTCGCAATTTAGCAATCATGATCAGATTTTCCCGCCCTGTGAGCATACCGTCTAAAGTGGCGAACTGCCCTGTTAGGCTGATGCTCTGACGAACATGATCTGGTTGGTGCTGGACATCAAAACCGCAAATCCCTACTTTGCCACCATCAGATTTCATCAATGTGGAGAGAATATTGATTATCGTCGTTTTCCCTGCTCCATTTGAGCCTAACAATGCGAAAATTTCCCCACGCCGCACCTCAAAATCCACGCCCTTTAAAACTTCCTTTTCTTTAAAAGATTTTTTTAACCCTTTTACAGAAATCGTATCTTTGCTCATCCTTTTTCCTCCCTTTTTAAAAATCTGTTTGCAGATTAGATTGCCCTTCCTTAACTACTTAGTATGACTGATAATCTGTATAACTTAGTACCGTTTGAAATTAAAACTGAATAGCGAAGGCAACAATGAACAAGTAGCTATTCAGTCGGTATTACTGACCCATTTATTTTTTTCCTAATCGATTTAGAATGCTTTGGTTTAAATCTTCACGATACTTGGCGATATAGGTTTTTGCGTTTGCCACGAGTTCATCAGCAAAAGACGCTACATCTTCGCCAGTGATTTCCAGCACTTTCCTGCCTTCTGCTGCCCCAGCCTCGAACAACTCGATCAATTCATATTGCATATGCAGCATATCCATCCCATTACCCACTGTGAAATTCCACATGTAGTTTTGAATTTTTTTAAACACAAATTGGTAATCCTCTGGTAGTTGTTCGACCCGTGCCATCATCATCTTGTACTCTTTTTTATCACCCATCATTTTTTTGAACAATTCAATCACGTTATTTTCCTCCTTTGTATTATCAAGCTAAAGATCAGACGCATTATCATATGAAACTAAAAAGACTTTAGAGCATTGATTTTTGACGAGATAAAATCCCACTTTTCCCAAAATAATTTTAGTTCGTCACGTCCAGCCTCATTAAGTGAGTAAAACTTGCGGGGCGGTCCCATATCTGATGGTTTCTTTTGAATATTTACCAGTTTTTTTTTCTCTAAACGCACGAGGATGGTGTAGACCGTCCCTTCCACGACCTCAGTGAACCCTAACTCGTTCAGGCGTCGGGTAATTTCGTATCCATAGGTTTCATGACGGCTAATGATTTCCAGTACGCAGCCTTCCAGGGACCCCTTCAGCATCTCCGTTAAATTTTCCATATGCAGAACCACCTCTATTTGCTTTACTATTCTGTACAACTTAGTACTTAGGTAAAATTTTTTCGCTTTCGAGAAGCTATTAAGTATTACTTATTACAACTACATAGTAACACCGAGTAGTTTGGGTGTCAATTACTTTTCTTATAAATTTTTTGATGCCACTATTCAAGAAAGAAAAAAAGAGCTGCCTACGCAACTCCATGTTCTTTCATTAAAATTTCACAATCTTATCAGGCGACTGACAATAGGTATCGAGTTGACCATTACTAACAAAAAGCTTTCATTCGATTATTTTATCGCATGTAATTGTAGATATTGGGAATTTAACTGTCTTAATCTTTTTAACTATTTACGTTCCTCCTAGGCAAAGATGGTGTGATATATAGGACACCATCTTCTATTTTTCATGCTACTTAACGATTGCTAAAATATCCTTTGGCTCAAAAAACGTAATCTGCCTCCTCAAAGCCAATGGTGGATTTGGCTCCCCAATGGGCAAGGGCAAATTTGGTGCCTGCTTGCTTTGCTCATTGGAAATCATAGATAGAATCACCAATATAGATGGCCTCTTCTGGTGCTACCTGTAATGCTTCCAGACATTTTAACAGCGGCTCTGGGTGTGGTTTATGCTTTTCCGTATCACTGGCACTTACAATATGCTGGAAATACTCACTTAACCCAAACGGCTCAAACTCATCCACTACCTCTTGCGCTGTTTTAGAAGTGACAATCCCTAATTGTAGTGGCTTTGTTGCAAGGTGCTGAATAACTTCCTCTAGACTTTCGAAAACAGCCACTTCATGTGAAAAATCCAGCACAGCCGCAGACCATTTCTGATGCACAGCCTCTATGTCATCCACGTTAAGCCTCTGCAATGCATCTTTTCCTGGGATGCCTAAAGCAAATCGTAATGCCTCAAAGGGATAGTCCTGTTGTGTTTCTTCTCGTAATGTTCTTTGCAATGACTGTAAAATCGCTTGCTCCGTATCCAAAATCGTTCCATCTACATCAAATATAATCACTCTTAACATGTATAACCCTCCTAGTTAAAGCACGTTATTTATATAGGTGCATAATTGCTGATACAATTCCTCTTCATAATCCTTCTGGCCTCTTATAAATTTCTCCTTTAAATTATAAAAACATATTTCAAGATATTCCTGATTATGATGCTGTTGAAAGGGTCTCCTATCCTTTACTGGGCCCAAACCCTTAAAGTAGTTATTCTTTTTTTCGTAGGTTCGAATTTGATAACCCCGCTTCTTCATTTCATCCATGACTTTTTCTGTATACAAATACAAATCTTCTTTTGGGTATTCGTATATATAATTAATCAGTATATGCTGATCCTCTTTCGCAAATATGCTATTTAGCTCTCTCCACTGCGACAGTAGTTGTCCTTTTGGTAGATACGCAATTAAATCTATATGCCATAACCTCATGTGCCTTCTCCTTTCTATTAATCAACCATTAATGTAAAATATTACTTACTATGATACTAAACTGACGGAGGGATAGTATGAAAATAAAAACTGCAACGCTCGATGAAATTCCACAAATTGAGCGTTTATACCAAGAGCTTTTTTTAGAGATGTCGATTCTTCAACCTAAATATATCAAACCTGCCAAACAAGATGCCAACTTTATCAGGTTTACGATCATTGAGGATGATTCAGATATTTTAATCGCAACATTCGAGAACGAAGTAGTAGGCTTTTTGCTTATTAAAGAAACGACGACCCCACCCTATACTTGCTTGGTTGAGCACAAATATGCTTTTATTGTGGATGTGATTGTTGGCAAGCATTACCAAAACAAAGGAATTGGGTCTGCTTTATTAGATGAAGCGAAAAAATGGGCAGCCTATCGTCACTTGGACTATCTGGAGTTAAATGTATTGACTGAAAATAAAGGCGCTAAATCCTTATATGAAAAACACGGGTTCAAGGATACGAACCAGACGATGCGCTTAGAATTTTAAGTATGTGATGAGAAAGAAGGGATTTCAATGGAAGAAATGAAAACCGTACACAAGAAAGCCAACCTCATAGTGCCTGTCTTTATTGGCATGGGGTTAGGTGCGTTTATCGGTTTACTTGCCTATGTAAAAGACTGGCTATAAAAAAAAGAGACAAAGCCCCTCAAACTGCTTTGTCTCTTTTTCAACACTATATTAGTTTACTTTCTTTCAGTAAATCATAAATGATTGTATCCTTTGTTTTATGAATACCCAATTTACCGATTTGCTTTAAGATAAATGGTGCATCAATATCTGTTAGTTTTTTACCATCCAGCAAACGAGCCGTTGATGCTAATAATGTGCGAACATCAAAGGCAGACGCAAACACCTCTGGCACACCTCGGTCAATCGTTAATAGTTGATAGACTGCCTCCATCGCCGTTCTTACGGAATATTCAGTAGTAAAGACTGTATCTTTTGCTGTTTCGCTGAAGTTGCCAATAAAGGCTAAATTAGCAGATCCTTCTGGCACAACAAGTGGACGATCACCCATTGCTCTTGGCATGAAATAAGAAGTGATGTAAGGCATATAGCATGGAATCGTATTGCAAGAATTTTGTGCAATGTCTGGAATTTCATCCACTGGTACACCCATATGGTATAACCACTCTTGTGCAATCTCAATACCTGTACATTCCGTAATACTTTTTTTAATAAAATCACCTGGCTTGTTTGATAGTAAGCCATAAATCCAAACAACTAATTGGTCCTTTGGTTGATTTTTAAAGTGAGGTTGTCGGTTCAATGTATAGCTTAGCATCCAATTAGAATCGGTAGCTGTGACAATCCCTCCTGTTACGACCTTACCAGCGTATGGGTCCCTTTTACTGATTTTTTCAATATATGGAGCCACACGATCATCTAATGTTGTAAGGGTAGCTGAAACAAACCAGCTTTCCTCTGGCAGATTATCGCAGAACTTTTCTGGTCGACCAAACTCTTCACCTTGGGCAGCGATATTTTTCCACAGGGACCAGCTGCCACCTAAATCTTTATTGATAGGGGCTGGCGTATTATTATCCCCGTATGTTGTACTTTCTGTAATACTACCATTTGTCACAAACACTAACTCATTTTCTGTTAGTTCAATATTCTTTTTCACACCATCTTTTCGTAACACCAATGTATGAGCTACTTTTTTGTCTCCTACCTTATCAACTAAAACATTTTCTACAACCGTATTATATTGGAAATCAACATCATGACTTTCTAAGTATTTAATCATTGGCAACACGAGCGATTCATACTGATTATACTTTGTAAATTTTAAGGCCGATAAATCTGGTAATCCGCCAATATGATGAATGAAACGCATAATATAACGACGCATCTCCATCGCAGAATGCCATTTTTCAAACGCAAACATTGTGGACCAATAGAGCCAAAAATTCGATTCAAAAAATTCATCTGAGAAAACATCTGTGATTTTTTTGTCCTCTAATTTTTCCTCAGGCGTAAAGAATAATTTAATCATTTCTTCTGAGGATTTGTCTGATAAAGTGAACTTGCCATCATCCTCAAGTCTTTGGCCTCTATCCTTCATTAATCGACATTTTGAATAATTAGGATCTTCCTTATTAAGCCAGTAAAATTCATCTAAAACGGAAGCATTTTCTACTTCTAACGAAGGAATGGAACGGAATAAATCCCATAAGCATTCAAAATGATCTTCCATTTCTCGTCCACCGCGAATAATAAACCCTCTCGTCGGATTAAGTATGCCATCTAGACTTCCTCCTGAAATATCTAACTCTTCAAGAATATGAATGTTCTCACCTTTCATTTGGCCATCACGAATTAAAAAACATGCTGCTGACAGTGAGGCTAGTCCCGAGCCAATCAGATAAGCAGACTTTTTATCGACTCCCTCAGGTTTTTTAGGACGTGCGAAAGCTTCATAGTTACCATTGCTGTAATACATATTACCGCCTCCTAATTTATTATTCTAATATAGAATAACACAGGTTATCGACAAAATGGTAAAATGAGCTAATAATTAACAAAAAATTCAAATCCGCTAATTGTGCGTTAATTTATCTTCCCTTCTCATTGGACAAAGCAAGTGCTTGTATTTTTATAAAGAGAACCATACAGTAAATAATCGTAATAACCCCCTTAACGCCTGCCTTAAAAAGGAAAAACCAATTCAATAAGTTACTATTAGCTTTGCATAATTATTATCTCAATAAATCTTTTTTAACCTTCATTCCCTTTTTGATGTTTAGCCAATTTCTCGTTACCTCTTTTAAAATTACCCGTAATTTTAGCTAACAATAGCTGGACTTCCTTTATCTGCCCCTCCACCTGCTGAATTTTTGCTAGTAGACGCTCAGCCTCTTTCTCCTTGACGATTTTAATTTGCTTGCCTTCATAATAAATAACGACAGTCCCCTTTTTTGTCGTTTGATATGAGAATGGTTCCTTGTTTAGTCTATTACGTTTATCGATTTCACTCACAGCTTCATCCCCGATTTCTTAATAATTAGATTCAATAATAAATGAATCTTAGCTTACAACTTTTTCTAATATGTTATTATTAACATATATTATATAAATATGGTATTTTCAGTAACACTTCCAGCATAGTGATAAGGAGAGAGGTATTCATATGGAATGGTTGAATGTTCAAACACTAATTTGGTTGTTTCCTATTTTATTTATTATTCATGATTTTGAAGAAATTATTATGGTAGAGAAATGGTTACATCATAATCGTCATAAGCTGTATGAAAGATTACCCCAAAAAATAGCCGATAAAGTGGTGAAACAATTTTCAATGAGCACCGCACAATTTGCTGTTGCTGTCTTATTTATCTTCTTGTTTGTCAGTCTCTCTACCATTCTGGCTAACTACTATTTTCTAAACGGGGCTGCTTTTACTATTTATTTTTTCACAGCTGTTACACTTGTTTTCTTTATCCATGCTTTTACCCATATTGGACAATCGCTCTTATTTCGTTCTGTTACTCCAGGAGCTATAACATCAGCCATCATCATTATTCCCTATAGCATTATTTTATTTAAATCTTTGTTTACTAGTGGCATCCTTACTTGGCATATCGTTTTGATAAGCCTGCCTTTTGGCATACTATTTTTCCCCATTGTCTTTACTGCGCATTGGATAGGAAAAAAAGTGATATAGATACATATTCATGAAAAGATAGAAAGGAGGCAGGAGAATGGCAAAAACTCCGATTTATTTAAAATTAATGATTGGTATTGGGATGGTTATTATCCTAGCTTCGTTGTACTTTTTAAAAGACCAGCCTTATTATTTATGGGTTAGGTGGACAGGTAATATTTTATTGATCGTAGGCATTGTATGGATGCCGTTCACTAAAGAAACCAATAAAAAACATGTAAATTCTTAGCAGGAGTAAATCTTCTGCTTTTTTTGCGGTAAATTTACCTACGATTATAATAAAAGTGATAAAATCAGATAAAAAAAGAAGGTCTTTGTATGTTAGAAAAACTAAATGTATTTCTCCAAAAATACATTGCGATCCTGACACCATTAAGTTTAATTGTAGGTGTATTCTTAGAAAGTATTGGACATCATTTATTATTCCTTGTCTCCTGGCTATTTGCCTTCATGACATTCTCAGGAAGCTTACATATGAAATTTAAAGATGTAAAAATTTTCATGAAGCATCCAGTTCTCATTTTATTCTCCATCCTTTTTCTTCATCTCTTGATGCCTTTATGGGCTTATTTCTTATCCACTGTTTTGTTCGATGACCATTTGTTGACTGTTGGTTTTGTCTTAGCAGTTGCACTTCCAACAGGTGTAACGAGTGTTATTTGGATCAATATTTGCAAAGGGAACTTACCGTTAGGCTTATCAATTATTTTAATTGATACGCTCCTTTCTCCCATCATCCTCCCCTGCATCCTTTATATCGTTTCGGGTGAAAAAATTGAGTTGGATGTGGCATCCCTGATTCTGAATTTACTATGGATGATTGTCTTACCCACGATTTTAGGTATCTTAGTGAATGAACTTTCGAAAGGAGCCATCCCTCAAAAAATCGGTAAAAAACTTGCTCCTTTTTCAAAGCTATGTTTATTTGCGGTCATACTGATTAATAGCAGTGCCATTGCTCCCTATTTAAAGAATATCAACATGCATCTCTTCTTCGTGGTGCTTTTAGTGTTCTTCCTTGCAGTATCAGGCTATCTATTTGCTTACCTCATAGGGCGATATCTGTTAAAAGACGGTCCACAAATGGCAACCTTTGTTTTTACTGGTGGCATGAGAAATATTGCAGTCGGTGTCATCGTGGCCACAACGTACTTTCCAGGTAAAGTCACCATGCCTGTTGTGTTCGGTATGCTGTTTCAACAGGTACTAGCCTCCGTTTTTAGTAAAATGGTGAATTCGTTGTATAAACCAGATAAGAGCACCGTATAGACGGTGTTCTTATTTTAGGTTTGCACTTATACTAAATAGGAGAAGCTTTTATTTATATTTGAAGGGTGTGCTAATATGTCATACAATTTCCAACTTATATCACCAAAAATATCCCCGAATCTTGACAAAGCAAATTTTCAGGATATTTTTTATGAGGAGGAACCCTATTTAACAAATTGCATGATTACGGATACGGTCATTGCTCACGAGGATATTGAACGATTAATCGTCTCTAATGTTATCTTTAAAAATGTCACATTCATCGATTGTACCTTTCAAAAAATTGATTTAACGGACGTCATTTTTGAAAACTGTGATTTATCTAACACTAACTTAAGTGAAGGCATCATTCATAGAGTGGCCTTCAAAAACTGTAAATTATTAGGGTTGAATTTAACTGAAGCAAACCTCGGCAATGTTTCATTTGAAAATTGTCTTGCAAACTTATGCAATTTCCCCGAAGTGCGCTTTAAACAAGTGCTATTTGATAGCACCTCCCTACAAGGTGCGAATTTTTATGATTGTTTACTAAATAAGGTAGCGTTTCAGGAAAGTGATCTAAATGATGTGGATTTCTCTCAAACTTCCTTAAAGGGAATAGACATCAGTACATGTAAATTTAAAAGACTTCAAGTAACTCCAGAAAGTTTAAATGGGTGTGAAGTCTCTACTGAACAAGCGATAGGTTTTGCCTCCTTACTAGGATTGAAGGTTAAATACTAGTTTAAAGGCTTAAAAAAGTTCAAGAAAAAAATAAAGCGCTTATCCTTATGCTCGGATAGCGCTCAATTTTTACAATTTGTTAATCTGCGATTTTATCGTCTTTTAGAATTCTATCATCCTAATTTGCGGGGCTATCCCTCACTTTGAGCGTTCTATCCGCTACTTTTTCAGTTTTATCCTCCACTTTTAGAATTCTATCCTGCTATTTGAGGGTTATCCTCCACTTTAAATGCAAGGCGTCCGATAATTTATGCTATCGGACGCCTTGTTTGTTCGTTATTAAATTAATATTATTATTCGACGGACAGCCTGTTATATAGCATTTCTATATGTTCTATTCCATCTTCTAAATAAACTTCTGATGTCTTTTCAAATCCGAAGCCCTCATAGAATTTTAGCAAATATGCCTGCGCAGAAATGCGGATTGCGTCTTCTCCAATATCATCTAGAATGTAATCAATTGCTCTTTTCACCATTTCCAGAGACAATCCCTTTTTTCTGTAGGTTTGCTTTGTTAACACTCTTCCGATTGCTGCTTCTTGATATGCTATTCCTTTGGGTAGAATTCTTAAATACCCAACTACCTCTCCTTGGTCTTCACCAAATAAATGATAAGCATTTTCGTCTTTTGAATCTAGATCCTGATAGACACATTCTTGCTCTACCACAAAAACTTCCGCACGAACCTTCAGTATCTCATATAGTTCTTTTACTGTTAATTCATCAAATTTTTTTATCTTCCAATCCACTTTTATAGCCTCCTATACTATTCAATTTCATAAAGTATAGCAAAAGTAGAATAAAAGTGGATCAGCCCCCTTAAAAGATTAAACTACATATCTATCTAGAAATTTACTTGCGTCACTATTAAACTTCCATAGGATTCCGAATTCTAACTGATAGGTTCCACATCTTTTCTATGAGCAGTTTTCGTTTGGCTAATATCACCATATCATCCATCTCAGACCGTTAAATCATTTTCTAATTTTATATTCGTCACTTCTTGTAGAAGCCGCTGGAGGACAGCCGCAAAAATGGCGATAACTAGTGAGACAAAAATAATGAGGAGTCCCACTATTCCAAAAGGAGGATCCATTTTGTTTGTTATAAAATGAAAAAGGGGTGCACCTAAGACATGCAAGCCACTGATTATTATTGCACACCACTTTATGTACTTTAACGCTTTTACAGATAATTCCGAGAACGCTGTATTCGCATCAATGTACCGTAAAAGATTAAAAGCCTGATAGAGAGCAATGTAAAAAGGTACAGCTGATCCATACATCACAATGAAAATGAGATAATTCATTGGGTAAAAATTCGGATACAAACTCGATGCGAAATGAGCCATAGGAGGTACAAAAAATATACATAGGGCAAGAATGGCCATCCCAGTCAGAAGAATTATTACCTTTAAAAAAGATGTTAAACCTGGTTTAACATTCATTGAAAGCACCTCACTTATTTAATGACACTATAAATTTAACACGAAATTTATTGATTAACAATAAATAATAATTGTTTTTAATTATATTATTATTGTTATTTGTATATTTAACATTCATTGAAATATTCACAAGCGCCTTACTACATTAGATTGTAGTAAGGTTATTTAAAAAGCACTTGACCTTCCCCTGCACAGGAAACTGTATACTTGCATTAAGTTATTAGATTGGAGGTGATATTTTGTTTAAAATCAGTGAATTTTCTAGGCTAAGCAAAGTATCCTTAAAAACATTGCGCTATTATGATCAGATTGGCATATTAAAGCCGAGAAAGGTGGACCATGATACTTGCTACCGATACTATTCAGCAGACCAGCTACTAGAGCTCAATCGGATCTTTCTCTATAAGGAATTGGGGTTTACCTTGCCTCAAATTATACGTTTGCTCCACGAAGATATTTCGTTAAAAGATATACAAGGGATGTTTAAGCTGAAAAAAAGTGAGATTCAACATATTATCCAGACGGAACAGGCCAAGCTTGCACGAATTGAAGAACGTATGCAACTTTTAGTACGAGAGGGTCAGGTGGAATCAGATCAAGAAATCCGCATCAAGGCAGTGGATGCTCAGCAATTCCTTTCTTTGAAAGCACGCGGGAGAGAAGAAGATATTCCAGATCTGTTTCGTACATTTAATCAATTACTCACAAAGGAAATGCGCCAATTAGCTCAAAGTCCTCAGGTTGTTTTATGGAAAGAAATAGAGGAGAAAGAAGAAGAGTTTGAATTTGAAGTCGGCTATTTTTTAACAAAGGAGCTTTCATCATTCCCTGATACATTTCAACTACGGACTCTTCCTCCTGAGCCAATGATGGCCACAATGACCTTTCGTTCAGATTCTAACTTTGCTTGTACAGCCTGTGTTGATTTAGCTAACTGGATTGTAGAAAATAACTATCAAGTCAAGGAAAACGAACCAGGTAGAGAAATCTATTTACCATTATCTACAACCCAAAACGTCCAATTAATGGAGATACAAATACCTATTATAAATAGCTGAAGGAAGCGTGAATTGAGTTGAAAAATAAGCTGATTATCTATGTTTTATCACTCATTGTTTTCCTAATCGGAACCGTTGAGTACATTATTACAGGCGTTATTGAAATGATTGCCGTAGACTTTGGAGTAACGATTTCAGAAGCGGGGTTATTAGTGACTTTATTTGCCCTAGCGGCAGCTATTTTCGCTCCAATTCTCATTGCGCTCACGATCAATGTGGATCGCAAAAAGTTGCTTATGGCTACCGTTAGTGTGTTCATTATTAGTAACGGATTCATGTTTATCAGCTCTTCTTTTGAATACGCACTAGGGATACGAATTATTCAAGGGGTTAGCGGAGGAATTGCTACAGTGGTAGCCATGGCAGTAGCTACTCGATTAGTTGAAAAAGAACGAAGAGGCCGTGCTATCGGCATCATTTTGATGGGACTAAGTAGTTCGCTCGTGCTGGGTGTTCCAATTGGCACATTTTTTAGCGAAATATTTGGATGGAGAGTTTTATTTATGTTGATCGGTTTATTAACCATTCTTCCACTGCTTATCATCTATAAAAAAATTCCAGTTATCAAGGAGGAAGAAGCTGTTACACTCAGGTCGCAGCTTTCGATTTTAAAAGATTCAAAAATTCTAACTGCCCTGGCGATTACTTTATTTTATGTCGGTGGCTACGCTACCCTATTTACTTATATTACGCCTTTCTTGCAAGCCACATCCCCTCTTTCTATGACCGAAATTAGTGGCATTCTATTTTTAGCTGGCATTTGTAGCTTTCTTGGCTCAAGAGTGGGCGGGCAATTGGCTGATGCAAAGGGTTCACGTTTTACCATTTGTTTTGGATTGCTGTTACAAGCAGTAACGCTCCTCTTATTCGCACTAGCTGGTATCAATCTCTTTGTATTGATCTTGATTTTAATGATTTTTATGGTAGCAACTTGGAGTATTTCTCCTGCCCAGCAGCTCCTTCTTGTTACACTAGTACCTCGAAATCCAGACATTGCCCTAAGCATAAATACCTCCTTTATCCAATTCGGTTTTGCACTGGGGTCTGCATTAGGCGGGTTTGTCATCAGTCATACCTCTGTCCTAAATTTGAATTGGGTCGGTTTTGGTACTGTAAGCATGGCTTTATTCCTTGCTATCTGGCTATTCCAAAAATTGAATAGTAGAGTTGAAACCCCTATTATTACTAAAGTCAAATATTAATTTTTTTATCCTACCTTTATATTGAAAATGGCATATTCAATATGAAGGTAGCTTTTCTAAATATGTACTCTTGATTAAAAACATTTATATTTAAAAAATAACAGGTAAAAGCCCCATTGGATATACCTGTGGCAGCTTCCACATCAATGCCATAGAGTGAGCAAAAGTTTCGGCTCTCTGCTATTCCTTCCTTTTTAATAATAATCTTGGTCTTCAAGAATTTTTTAGGCAATGGATCGCAAACTTTTCTAAAAAATTCCATTTAAAATCATCTGTGGTAAAAATAGAAATATACTGGTATATTATAGGTTATATTCTATTTATTTCATGAAGGATGGTGCGTTGATGGATAAAACACTGGAAGATTTACAAAAGGAAATGATCGTTGAAGTAAAAAAGGGATTTCCCATTTTACTTTCTGGTGCGGTTGTCTTTTTACTTTTTACTCTAATGCCCTTAGTTTTGCCAATCGAAGCAGTTCGTTTAAGTTGGATATTTGGCTTAGGTGCCATTTTCCCTATCGGTTTAGGTATTAGTAAAATTCTTGGGATTAATTTAAACGCTACTGGCAATCCTTTAGGGAAGTTAGGAGGAATCGTTGCCGCTCCTCAAGCTTTTTACATACCTGTATTTATCATTGTGTATATGAACATACCTGAATATCTTCCCTTTACAATTGGTTTACTTGCAGGCTCTCATTTTCTGCCATACATATGGATTTATAAAAGTAAGGCTTATTTATTTGTGACTCTAGGCGTCTGCTTTTCTGCTCTGATTTTAGGTGGCTTCTTTGTCGATCAAGCCTTCACACTTGTACCTTTAGCCATTTCTATTGTGTATGGAATGGGCGTTCTTTTAATTCTAAGAGAACTTAAAGTCAATCCGATTTAATCACCTTCCTCTAGGTGATTTTTTTAATATTCCAGACCTCTTTTAATCTGAGAAAAAAGGATTCATTTCCTATCCCGTGCTTGTTCCTATACAATAAACCTATTAATAAATGAAAGGATGTATAGATGTGCTATTTCCATATCGTAATGATCTTAGGAAAACGTTAATACCTTACCTAAGCACACTTGATGAGACGTTTTGGTTTAAGACATCTGAGTTTTATCCAAATAATGTAGCATGGATTATTTCTCATTTATCAAGTAGCGAAGACTATTGGGTGAATGAAATTGGACTTAAAAATCCTTGTATATTAAACCTTCACGATGATTGTTCGCCTAAGGAAATACTAGATAGCTATATTCAAATTAGAAATTATACGGATGACATTCTACATACATTAGACGAATCGCAGCTCAATGAAATAGTCGAGGTGCCAAAGTTTTCCGATGGTTGGACGCCACCTTCCGTCCCTACACTTAACTGGTTGTTTCATCATGTTTACTCACATGAAGCTTACCATGTTGGGCAAATCTCTGTTATCGCGCATCTTAGTGGATTGCCAAAGCCTTTATTTTAATAAAAGGCAACGCAATGAAAGGAACAGCTTTTTAAATGGAGGAACAGTAATTTGAAAAAATTTCGTGGGAAAAGGCGTTATTTCCGTAACTTATGGCGACAAATAACCACAGAGCTATCTATTGTAGACTTTGACGAAGAAGGTTGGTTTAATTTGTGGCACACTCACCTTGATTTTTACGGGTACGGCAATAATGGTTTAAAGATAAGAAGAGAGCACATCAAAGCACATATAGCCCTATATAACCGCTTATCAGAAAGGCTCTCGACATTCGGAAAACCTTATCAAATATGGATGGAGTTTGTAGAGGAGGATGCTGGTTTGGATTCAGTTAATATCCATACACCTAATCCGGCTGAGGATAATTTCCCACTAACAATAGCAAATGTAGATTGGAATTGCCCTGTCCCCAAACTCCTTAAGGATTTAATCGACCTGAATGAGTGGAATGTAGGGCACTATAAGCAGGTATCCACTAACAGCTATTTCATCCAGTCTAATTATAATGAAATAAAATTGTAAGGTCGGAAACCATTTGTGGGTTTCCGACCATTTCCTTTAATCCAGATATTCTTGAGCTAGTTGCTGATTTTTATAGATGGCCATACCCGTTTTCAATTTTCTAAAGCCCATTTTTGCATAAAACGGTTCATTCCCTGTTGTGGCGATTAACTGAATGCAGGATACCTCCCTTAACTGTGCAATCATATCCTCCAGAAGTAAACGTGCAATCCCTGTGCCTTGATAGGCTTGATGCACAACCACATCGTAAATGGCGGCATTAAATACGCCATCTGACAAAGCTCTAGCAAAGCCCACTATTTTTCCATCTACCACGGCGAAAACTTGATGTGTGCTTGCATCGAAAACTTGTTTGATAATCTGTTCATCATGTTTCATCCACCCAACAGATTGATAGATCTCCTTTATGATTGGCAAATCCTTCTCTTCCATCTCGTATTGAAGTATTACCATTTTCATCCCCCTCTTTTGCTTTCATGAACTCTCCCTATGAAAACGATGTGTATTCTATTATACTAATAAAAAATGACTTGAGGATGGTGGGATTATTATGATGTTTGCTCCATTATTTGAACAGGACGTACCAGCACTTCTTCTTCCTTAACGGTAGAAGCGCTTTTTCTCCGTTAAGGGCATAGGTATCTATGAAAACGGAGGAAAAAAACATGAGAAATCTAATAATCGGTGCCATCTGTTTATCGCTTGCTGCGAGTATTTGGGGTGCCATGTATGTAGTTGTTAAAGTAGTGGTGGAGGTTGTGCCACCATTAGAGCTTGTTTGGATGCGATATTTGATCGCGGTGATTGCACTCGGGATCATTGGGATCATGATGAGGCAATCCTGGAAAATAGCTAAAAAAGATTGGCTGATCATTTTTCTTGTTGGCCTTATTGGGAACACGATTTCAATTGTGACACAGGAAATGGGCACAATGCTATCCACCGCGCAGATGGGGGCAATTATTACTGCTACAACCCCTGCTTTTATGGTTGTCTTCGCCCGTTTGATTTTAAAAGAAAGCATTACGCTGAAAAAATGCTTGTCTATCGCTCTTGCCACGATTGGTGTCGGGATCGTTGTAGGCAATGGTCAAATCGATGTGACACAGCAATTAGGTGGACTCTATTTACTGCTTGCTGCCTTAACGTGGGCATTGATGTCGGTATTCGTCAAAAAGGTACCAAGCCATTACTCACAAATTGTTGTCACAACCTATACATCTATGATTGCCGTGATGTTATTGACCCCTTTTGTCCTTCCAAGGCTAAAGAATTTAGATCTGGCAAGTGTTTTACAGCCGACCATTTCAGGGGGCTTGCTTTACTTAGGCATTATCTCAACAGCTGGTGGTTTTTTATTGTGGAATAAAGGGCTTCAACTAATGTATGCGTCTAGTGGCGGCTTATTTTTCTTCTTTCAACCAATTGTTGGCACATTTTTAGGCTGGCTCTTATTGGGAGAGACGATTGGGCTTTCCTTTTGGATAGGCTCCCTATTAATTTTTAGTGGCGTTTTTATTGTCATTCGAGACGAATAAATCGAAGTGCGTTTCTATGTTAGATAGAGACGCACTTTTTATGTTGGCTCAGCTTATGGTCATTGAACGTCTTGTTGACACATATATTGCAAATGCCTAAAGGAGTTGATATTCTGAACATCTTTTTAGATAACTTAAAGGATTTTACTTTATTAATTTTTTTACTTGCTAGTATGATCTATTGTCGACAGCTAAAATTAACGAGGTGGCAACGAAAATTATCGATTGGTGAATGGAGCATGTACATCCTGCTCTCTATTGCCCTTCCCCTTTATGCAGTGCTTTATCTTGCTTTTCTTTTAGGAGCATAGGAAAATAAGACATCATAGGCTATTTTTGGAGGGATTTCATGTTTCAAACAATCGATCATTTTTTACAGTCTTGGGCATTTGAAGCCGCTGCTACGCAAAAATTACTTAATCACCTTACAGATGAATCGCTACATCAGGCAATCACTCCCGAAAACTGGACTTTAGGACGGGTTGCTTGGCACACGGTTACTGCAATTCGAATTATTACCTCGAATTCGAATTTAGCGTTTGAAGCCCCAGCAAAGGATTTTCCAGTTCCTACTTCTGCTCAGTTCATTGCAGATGGCTATCACCAAGCGAGTGAAGCCTTTGTGGAAGCGATACAATCGCAATGGACTGACAAGACAATGACTGAAACGATTGAATTTATTGGTCAACAAATGCCCAATGGTTCCCTGTTATTATTTTTACTACAGCATCAAAGTCATCATCGCGGTCAAATGACGGTTCTGATGCGTCAGGCTGGTTTAACTGTTCCAGGTATTTATGGTCCAGCGAAAGAGGAATGGGCTCAGTTTGGGTTGGAAGCTCCTCAAATGTAGCTAAGCTTGTGCCAAATAATAAAGAGGTTGTCTATTTTAAGACAACCTCTTTTATTTATTAACTATAAAGATGCTAGCCAGTTATTAGTATCAGCGATGGTTGGGTTAGCGAGGTAATGTCCGCCTTCAATTTGCAGTGTTTGGCCCGTCATAAATTTTGATTCGTCAGAGGCTAAAAATACAACTGCATGACCAATATCAGCCGCTTCCCCATGATATGGTAGCGCATTAAATTTCGCATAAATGGCCAGCATTTCTTCTGGCATATTGTTTTTCGCGGCAGGTGTTAATATAAGACCTGGTGCAACCGCATTACAACGGATATGATCCTTCCCAAATTGTGTGGCAATGTTTCTCGTCATATTCACCACACCTGCTTTTGTTGCCCCATAGGCTGTACGTATTTGGTCACTGGCGAATGCAGCCATAGAAGCCGTATTAATAATTGATCCCCCGCCCACTTTTTGCATATGTGGAATGGCAAAACGACTTCCTAGTAATATGGATTTTAAATTCACATTGACTAAGCGGTCCCACTCATCTAAATCAATATTTAATATATCTAAATCTTTCTTCAGGTTAGTTAGACCAACATTATTAAAGAGCACCGTTAATGAGCCGTATCGTTCTACAGTGAAGTTCACGGCCGCTTCAATGGAGGAAGCATCCCCTGCATCAAGGAAAACGGCTGCTGCCTCATACCCATTATTGACTAAAGTTGCTGCTGCTTCTTTAGCACCCTCTACATTAAAATCAGCAATGACTACTTTTGCGCCCTCTTTTGCTAACAAGCTAGCTGCTGATAAACCAATACCAGAAGCTCCACCTGTCACTAATGCCACTTTATTTTTTACTCGATTCATCTTCAATTCCTCCTTCAAATTACACAAAAAAGAGCAAATCAGCTCTCCTGACGTAAAATAGTTTAACATTAAACTATTTATTTTTAAACTAATATCCTTAAATGTGAACACGTATATTTACATCCTGAATCGAAATACTTATATATAAAGTGCTATTTAAATAAGGACGTGCAAGCAATGCTAAAAAAAATTACTTTTTCACTATGTATTTTTTTAATTAACCACACCATTGAACATGCAAGTGCGCATCCTCTGCCGCCCACTTTTGAGGAAAAATTTGATGAAGCAGGCTATCAATCAGTAGAAGCGGCTGTGAAGGAATTTGAACAACATTATAGTAAGGTCAAACTCCCAACTGTTTTACCCCCGTTTTCCATCACACATAAGTTTGGTCGATTTTACAAAGATCATCAATATGGCATGAATGATTCACTTAACATTCTCTATGTTCATAACGAAATGAAACAGCATATTTTTAAAATTGATATTCGACCTATTCAACCGAAAGTGAGCTTTTCAGGAAAAGCATATACACTGCAAGATGGTCGTCAGGGAATTTATTTTGAGGACCTGCTTTTTAACTTCTTTGTCTTTGAAGAAAGCAATTTACAATATCTTCTTGGCATTTATAAAGATAGCACGAATCAGGAAACACCCAATCTTTTCGTTCAAATAGCCAATTCGATAAAGTCAAATGAAGTCGCAACATTTATATATTTTCCTTCATCTATACAATGAATAAGTTGTTATGCTATAATACTTTAGAAAACCTCAAGGGGTATCAACCAATTCTGAGCTACAGTGATGCATATCGCTGTAGTTTTTTCTATGCTATAATTTCCTTAAAGTTACATTACGAGGTGAGAATATGGAAACAAATACATATAGTTGTAAGTGGCGGTCAATCTTTTTCTGAAGGGAAATTAGATGGCTATGCTGCTTTAAGACCCGTGAATACCATCTTTTCCTCAGGTTCACCCCTTATTTTCACTGTCTGTACCCAATGTGGAGAAATTGCCTCTATTAAAGCCACAAAACCTGAAAAGTTTAAGTAAAAAAAAAGAGAGCATCATTTCAATAATGAAATTTGCTCTCTTGCTTTATGTTTCTTTATTATTCTTCTTTCTCCATTGATACGGCTTTTTGGACCAATTCCACATCCAAACAAATAAATAGATGATGACCATTGTGATGACCATCATCGTCACATTTTCTCCCCATGCAATCGGTTCATGCTTCCTCCATTGATTCATTGTTCTAACAATGAAGTACAAAAAAGGATAAATAAAATAACCTACTTGATCCCGTCGCATTCAAACACGCCTCCTTATAGAAAAGTTGAGTTTCCCTACTCACCAATCATTGTAGCAAGCTTCATCATCGTTTTCCAATTGCGAGCTGTAGCGGGCACCTCTAGCTTAGGCAGTTGTTGACTAAGCTTGGCATTGCGAATGCTATCGTGAAATAACAGATAGACATCTCTCCCCTTGATAATGCAGCGCTCTTTTTCACTTACATATTGTAATAACTTAGCTCCGTTCTCTTCAGTTGGAACTGTTGAAAGTAGTGCAACATGGAGACTTTCCCCTGTAGCTGTAGCACTTGCATCTGCTAAGTCTTGTTCTGAGAAAGGACAATTGTTCACAATAGAGCGGAATTCTTCAGCTGTACGGATAATTACTGTACTCGTGATAGTGAAGGTACTTTGGATGGTCTCTTGAATTTGCTGTTGCAAAAATTCTTCTGATTCACTCGATTCAAACAGGATATTGCCACTTTGAATATATGTCCGAATGTTTTGGAGCCCCAGTGGTTGCAACGCGTTTCTCAATTCAGCCATTTTTAATTTATTGTGCCCACCTACATTAATACCTCTTAAAAGTGCTACGTATTTAGTCATTCGCTTCCACCTTTCCTGTTATCTATAGTATAGCAAGAGTTAGGGAATAATAGGAAAAAACTGCACCCTTTGACGGAAGGTGCAGCTTGATTGATTATATTAAACGGTAGATGTCGTCTATTAAACGATCCACATTTTCTTTGGTCGTAGCCCAGCTTGTGCAAAAGCGCACAACCGTATGGGTATCATCGTATGCTTCCCAAATGGAGAAGGAATATTTTTCTTCTAACGTTGGAAGTAGATGGTTTGGTAAAATTGGAAATTGCTGATTTGTTTTTGAATCATAGCGCATTGCGAAGCCTTTATCGAGAAATGCCTGTCGTATAAGCATTGCCATATCTACCGCATGATGCGAAATATCCATATAGAGCGTATCTTCAAATAGCGTTTCGAACTGAATGCCTAATAATCGACCTTTGGCAAGTAGCCCTCCTCTTTGCTTAATCATGTAGCGGAAATCCTTTTGGTACGCAGGATTCACGATGATGACTGCTTCTCCAAACAATGCACCCATTTTAGTACCACCAATATAAAATACATCACAAAGCTTAGCGATGTCAGCGAGAGATAAATCACTGTCTTGTGCCACTAGACCATAGCCTAAACGAGCACCATCTATAAACAGTGGTAAGTCACAGTCTCGGCAAACTTCACGTAAGGCTGTTAATTCTGCCTTACTATAGGTCGTGCCATTTTCTGTAGGGTGTGATATGTACACTAAGCCTGGCTGCACCATATGCTCATGAGTGCTATCCAGCCAGTGCGCATCATAGCAGGCTTTCACCTGTGCCGCAGTTAGTTTGCCATCATCGCTAGGTAATGTCAGTACCTTATGACCCGTTGCCTCAATAGCTCCTGTTTCATGCACCGCAATATGCCCTGTACTCGCAGCAATGACACCCTGATGAGGACGCAAAATAGATGCTATCACGGTTGTATTCGTTTGTGTACCACCAACTAAAAAGTGAATGTCTGCCTGCTCCGCTGCAATCGCTTTTTTTATATAGACTCTTGCTTTTTCGGAATGCTCATCCATACCATACCCGGGAGATTGTTCTTCATTTGTAGCCACTAACCGCTGCAAAATTTGTGGATGGGCACCTTCTGCATAATCATTTTCGAATCGAATCATATCAACTACTACCTCCAAATTCTCTCTATCTATTCCTCTATCTTACGCCTGTTGCTTCATTTTCGCTATATCTTAAAGAACAGTTCACAACTTCTCTAGTAACAATAGTTACTAGTGGTGAGGTGATGATATTTTACATATGTACTTCGGAAGAGATCGTGCAAAACAGACCTCCTCCGCTTTTGATCACGTTATAAAAAATTTGCTCTTAGTTCGATTACTTTGAATCCTCGTAAGCCAATTTACTAGCAATATCTCCATAATTCAGAATGGGCCACCTTCATTCCCCACCGGAGCCACAGGATGAGTCACTCGTAGTAGCACTAGAATCAGCACAATGTTGGCTGTCCTGGGAGGAAAGATATGCATCATTTGTTGAAAATTCGTTAGTGGAATGGATATGGTGATTGTGCTCATGTGATTTGCTGTGATTTTTATTTGCATTACTGACGATGCCTATAACAACGACAACTCCAACAAATACGATAAATAAAATCATTTATTCCAGCTCCTTTCATTCATTCTATAAATTGTAACATTAAATCAACGCTCGGTAGTACAGTTCTATGTAAAAGTGGCAAATAGATAAAATAACACCACAATCGGAAATGATTGTGGTGTTTACGTTATGATTGCGATTTGCGTGTGGCAGATTTTTTTGAACGATTTCCTTCGCTCGAATTTTTCTTTTGCTCTTGTGTTAAAGCATTTTCTTCGCGCACATCTAAATCATCTGGACTTAAATCTGTCGCTAATTCCGCCAATTCTGACTGACGTTTATATTGCTTGCCCTTTGTCAAAATGATCACCTCCAAGTAGTATTACATTGCCCTATTTGGTTTGATCTATTCCCGCGACGGTATGAAATGATTATTTCTAGCTAAACTAATTGCACCATCTGCTGGTTCAAAAGATGGTGATAAGCTTGTAAATCTTGCTCATATAAACGCTGATAGGTCGCTAGGCTATGCTGTTTGATATAGTCAAAGTCCTTTTCAGGAACTAAGTGATGTGTATGGTTAAGCATCCATGCGTTTTCCCAAGCCGTTTGCTCAAATTGAATATTCATTTCATGTTCTTCAATCAGCATGGCTAGTAGTTGTTCCTGACGATATATTTCTTTTAATGCGTGTTGCTTTTTCATCGTAAAGATTTCAATTGTACGTGGAAGTGACGCCTGTAATGCTTGTCGATCCACTGCATGACCTAGCTCATGTAGGGTCATTGTTTTGACATAAATTTCAAGTGAAGTTGGAAGCATTAGTTCATTTCTTGCCTCTACTAATCGTTTCGCATCAAATCCTACATAATCCCCAATAAAGTTATAGCTCATATTAATACCTGAATCATCTTGTTTTATCTTGACCGTCATGTTCACAGCCTGCACGACGGATTGAATTACCTGAAATAGTTCTTTTTCTTTAAGTTGTGTCATTCTCTCTATCCTCATTTCCTCTAAAAACAAATAGAAGCGGATTAAATATATACTACAATTAGGAGAAATTCAACAAATTTATCCTGTGGATTGAGAGGAACTTAACAACAAAAAAGGCGCCTGTAGTTTAAAACTACAAACGCCCTGTGTGTGAAGGGTTTCAAGCTATTTAAAAGTGATTAGTTATTGTTGTTATTTCGACGATTTTGATTGCCGTTGGAGTTGTTACTACGCTGTTTACTGCGTGCTTCTCCACCTTTACGTCCTATTTCTTCATAAAAATCGTCGTCGTGCTTTTCAGAGGTAGCTTCTCCGCCTTTGCGGCCAATTTCTTCATAAAATTCTTCGCCGTGGTTTTCAGCCGTAGCTTCTCCACCTTTGCGACCAATTTCTTGATAAAATTCATGTCCATGATTTTTAGACGTAGCCTCTCCGCCTTTACGTCCAATTTCTTCATAAAAATCACGGTCATGATTTCTGGAGGTAGCTTCTCCGCCTTTACGTCCCGCTTCTTCGACAGTCATGTTTTCATTGTTGTTTCTGTTGCGATTGTTTTGCTTGTTAGCCATTTCTATTCCTCCTAAATATTTTTTTGAGCTTTTTACTAGCTCGCTATTTATATTCCCAGTCAAAACACATCTAAACATATTTTTTTAAAAAATTGATTTTCTTATTGTAATAGAACACTGTTAGGAGCTGATTGTTAACAAGCCCATCAATCATATACATGTACCCTTTCCAATATAATACTAATCTATAGTATGTCATCGATGATGAAAGAAGGGTGATGGAAAAATGACGACGCTCACAAAGCCATCTATTGGTTTAACACAATTTACAGACTTCACAATGAAGGGAAGTGCAGCAAAGACAAAGTTTGTGAAGGATATAAAATATCAGGGAGAGTACCATCCAATAAAAGATTATTGGAAAGCCTTGCGTGATGGATTAAAAAAATACCATGAACATCGTTTTAATGATACCTATTTACTCGACATCGTGGATAATGCCCTTCCTGCACGCCAGAAAAATTACCAAGAAGCCGTTAAAGCCTATATAAGATTCTTAAAAAATAAAAACGTACAGTGGTTTGAACCAGGTAAGGCGAATTGGTATTGTGACGATTTAATTGTGCGTTCCAATCCTGAGCTTGGTTTAATCATTGACGATGTGCCCTATTTAATTAAGCTGTATTTTAAAGGAAAAAATGAGCGCATCGATAAACATAAATGTCGATCTGCCCTCACTCTTCTAAAAGACTCCCACTATGCGATTGAACATCCAGACTCTGTTAAACATGCCATTTTAAACGTGCAAAAAGGTCGCTTGATCACAGATGATGATTCAACAGACTATCATCAAATTGCCCTCGAATCGGATGCAGCTCAATTTATGTTTATTTGGAATAGGCTCTAGCTAATTGGAAATAGGTACTTCCTTCAATATAAAATGACTGACAAAAATATATTCAGATATGATATTTTATATTCTAATATGATATGCTTTTATTCCATTACAAAAAGACATTCTTTATAAGATAATAAAAATAATCTAGAAAACAGAAAAAAAAGGAAGTGCTATTATGAATGCTGAATTGGTGATGCAGGAGCTAGAGGCTCTTGGCAAAGAACGGACGAAAAAAATGTATATGTCAAATGGCGCCCATGAGCCGTTATTTGGTGTGGCAACAGGTGCTATGAAGCCTATTGCGAAGAAAATTAAAATCGATCAGGCTCTAGCAGAAGAGCTTTATGCTACGGGCAACTATGATGCGATGTACTTTGCTGGCATCATAGCAGATCCAAAAGCCATGACTGTGGAAGATTTTAATCGATGGATGGAGGCAGCTTATTTTTATATGCTGTCGGATTATGTAGTAGCGGTTACTTTAGCAGAGGCACCGATTGCTCAGGAGGTGGCAGATGCGTGGATTGCCAGTGATGAGGAACTGAAAATGTCTGCGGGCTGGAGCTGCTATTGCTGGCTATTAGGGAATCGCAAGGATAGCGAATTTTCCGAGAGCAAGCTAGCTAACATGCTGGATGTCGTGAAAAATACCATCCACGACGTACCAGAACGTACAAAATCGGCCATGAATAATTTTCTATACACAGTAGCTATTTCCTATGTGCCGCTCCACGAACAAGCAGTAGCAACCGCACAGGCGATTGGTCCTGTAGAAATGAAGCGAGATAACAAGAAAAGCACACAGCTAAATGCTTATGAAACAATTCAAAAGGAAATAGAAAGAGGCAGAATTGGCTTTAAACGTAAATATGTAAGATGTTAATCATCCCACTTAAAAGGCATCTATCCTATAAGGATGGATGTCTTTTAAAACGAAAAAAATCAATGAATAATAATATATTTTTATTGAAAATCGATAAATTTTATTTTAAAATCAATATATCATTACCAGTGAGGTGTTTTGTATGAAACATAAAAAGGGGTCAACCATTTTCCTAAAGAGTGTGATTATGCTGCTAGGTATCCCTGTATTAGCTTTAGGACTATTTTGGCTACCTGGGATAGCCAGTAGAGATGCAGCGGCACATCCCGAATCCTCCTATTTGTCTTATCTTTTTTTACTCTATGTGTATGCACTATGCATTCCCTATTACACGGCGTTGTATCAGGCCTATCGCCTCTTAACGAACATCGACCAGCATAAAGCGTTCTCCAAATCATCTGTACGGGCTTTGAGAACGATCAAAAATTGTGCTCTCACTATTGTAGCCGGCCTTGCGCTAGGTATTGCATCAATTATGATAATGTTTACTGGCAAGGAAGATATTACAGGAATTATTACGCTGACACTTATCAGCATCTTTGTAACCAGTACGATTGCAACCTTTGCAGCCGTTCTGCATCGACTGCTCCAAAAAGCCATTGATCTCCAAAACGAAAATCAATTAACCGTATAACAAAATGGCACTACCAATCTTGACTGGTAGTGCCTTTTATTGGGTTAAAACTAATTTCCTATAAAAACATATCAAAATTCTCTTTTCAATAGTATAATAATTACATATTTTGAGAATTGGAGGATTTATATGAAGAAATTGGTTTTGTTGGTGGCGATGCTTACATTATTTTTTACCACAGCCTCTATTGCGAGCGCACATCCAGGGCGTTTAGATAGCAATGACGGTCACAACTGTTCTGACAAATCAAAGGCTAAAGGGCTTTGTTCTGGCTATCATTATCATAATGGCAATGGTGGCAATGATGCAGGGTCTTCTTCAGGCGGTCAAAGTTATTCTACGCCAGCCCCTAAAACAACGGTAGCACCTGTATTAACGAAGGTTGCTGTCTATTTAAATGACGTGAAGCAAAATTATACGCCTAGCGCTTATATGAAAAATGGCACAACCTTAGTGCCAATGAAGGCAATCTTTGAATCTCTTGGGGCAACGGTTAGCTATGATAATGCAACAAAAAAAGTAACGGCAACAAAGGACAGTAAAAAAATTGTGATTGGTGTGGGGAATAAAACGGCTTATGTTGATACAAATGGTTCTGCATCAACAATCACACTCAGCCATCCTGCTGAAATATATCAAGGTACAACAATGGTGCCTTTACGCTTTGTCAGTCAAGCACTTGGCGCAAATGTAACATTTGATGAGGCAGCACTTGTTGTTTATATCTCAACTAAATAATGGACAAGTCTTAAGCAGTATGCTCCTACAAGGTGCTGCTTTTTTATTGTTTCCTAAAGTTAAAATCATACTTCTTGTTGATTTTACCAGCAATCGTTTCTAGAAATAAAGCCACTGTCATATTCTCGACTTCATTTGTATACCATGCTAGCTTTGCACCATAGTTCTTTTTATTATAATTCACTTCTAATGGCCAGAAATTTTTTGTTTTATACGTATAATCAAATTTTACATAGAGTTGCTTACCATCGGGACATTCCATCACCACTTGGTATAATGGATTTTTTCTTTCTTGTTCAAATTTTACTTTTCTTATTTTGGTTAACATCAAAACCCCTCCTCTCTTCTACTACATTCGACAAAATTTTGAAAAAACCTTTATTCAATGAAAAAGGATAAAGCTCGTGATGACATAGGAGCTTTATCCTGCACAATTAGTTGGCTATAAATTTGTCGTAATAGCGTTTCAGCATGGTCGCCATTTGCTCTCTTGTTAAGGCGCCTGCTGGATTCATGTTCTTACTTCCATCGCCTCGGATAATGCCTTCGCTAATAGCCCACTCCCAAGCCTCTTTATGGGCTGCTCCCACTTCTCTACTTGTTTGTAAACTAGCTTTTTCAGCTAGTAAGCTTTTCAACGTCTCTATTTCTTGTTTTAGCTCATTATATTGTGACACAGTTAATCCCTCCTCAAGCCCATTTTTAATATCTTGCTGGAACTGTGCTTCTGTAATCCCCATACTTTTTAAATAGTCAAAAGGATCTTTGTGCGTAGTGCCTCCTAGATTTTCCGCAATCCATCGATGTGACTTAATGCCGTTGCCGCTACCATCTAAAACAGTGGGAATCCCTGCCTCTATCGCAAGCTTACGTAACAGCCAAATATAAGCCGCATAGTCCTTTTTAAATTGTTCCTTATCAGCAGTCCGTGCCAATTCCACCTGGGCATAGCTATACGGATTTCCCTTTGGTCCACAGCCATATTGCACGAGATTGACTGGGGCTACTTGTACGATTCTTCCACCACCGCCTACCCAGTGAGAAACAAAGGCATTGGCTTTATTTCGATTCATATAGGCAATTTCGTTTTCCAATGCATTTGGACCTGTATTGCTGCCATTACCTGATTCATGCGCCACAACGTATTTGACTGCCGTTAGCGCTTGATTCGGTAGCCCTGACATCATCTGTTTTTCAATAACATAACTCATGTTGCACCGTCCTTTCCTATTATTTTTAGCGACTGACGCTATGTTATTCTTTTCTTCTTTTTGGGTTTTTAGGGTAAACAACAGATAATTAGAGGTTCCTTTTGAGGCTTATTAGCTTCTTTTCGCGCTTAAGGCTACTGCGATCGTTTCACCTCTCTTTCCTCGAAGCTATGAAGTGTGAATGTCACAAGGACATCCACTTACTATTAGTAAATGCGCGCACAAAAGTGTTTTCTAGTTAGTTGTGCTCTTTTACTATTTTTTCATTATGATTTTATAACCTCTTTTCTCGCTTCCAAGCATTGACAAAGTATTGTTTTCTGTAGTATTTTAGTTCTTCTAAAATATTGAAAGCGAGGAAAGAAAGTGTGCAGGCAGTAGAGATTATTCGTCAATTACCAAGCTTACACGGCTTTACACAGCTAGTGAAAATTAACAAAGGCTATTCACCTGATAGCAAGTATCTGGTAACAGTTGGTGAAACGCGCTATTTGGTGCGCTTGTCAGATCTAGCACATCATGACAAACGTGCAGTAGAGTTTTCCTTGCTCCAAGAGTTAGCAAACCAGGGTGTAAGAACACATAAAGCCGTTGACTATACCTTGTTTCAGGAAGCCAATGTATCCGCAATGGTCGTTAGCTTTTTAGAAGAAACACCAGCAGATGAAATTATTCAGGAACTTTCTGACTCTGAGCAATTCCACCTTGGTCTTGCGGCGGGGAAAGAATTGAGAAAAATACATCAAGTGAGCCCTCCGCAAATAATTCATTGGGAGACAACACAGCTCAAAAAGTTTTCTACCTATTTGAAGGCATACCAACAAGATGCCTATCAACTTCCACAAGAAGCTAAACTATTGCGCTTTATTGAAACGCACTTACCACTATTAAAGCAACGCCCCATCGCCCTGCTTCATGATGATTTTCATCTTGGTCACATTATTTGTAAAGGTCATACTTACAATGGGGTGATAGATTTTAATGGCTATGATGTGGGTGATCCTTATCATGACTTTTATAATCTTGCCTTGTTTAGTAGACGACAAAGTATCCCCTATTGTATTGGGCAGATTGATGGCTATTTTTCATCTGCACCAGACGATATGTTTTGGCAGTTATATGCTCTCTATGCAGCAATGACGGTCTTTTCAACCATTGTTTGGACTCGTCACTATGACCCACGCTCCTTTGACGATGCGTTGGAAAGAATTCACATGATTTTACAGGATCATGATAACTTTTCATCGATTAAGCCTTTATGGTATGCGGAAAATTTATTCACTCCGTAAGAGGGCTAAAATTTTTTGTCGTTCTGCTGCAAAATCAATTGTTGGCTGAGATTCTTGTTCCTGATCACCACGCTGCTGAAACCACTGCGGAATGATTTCCCGTCTTCTGGCTTTAGAATGTGATGACACTTGCTGCTTGCGGGCTTGAAAACGCTGCTGGTTGATAGCAATATCTGCAAGACTCTTTATGTTCTGATGGCACCAATTTTGTAAGATGCTCTCGACATACCGCCAGCGTAAAACATTATGCTCCACCGCTAGCTTCATCGCATAGATGACCATGTCCTCTGAAAAAATAGTGAGCCAATGACGAATTTTATTATCAATATAGGCTGTTTGTTTGCCAAAGCCTTGTTGCACATAAAAGTGGTAGGCAGTGTTAGTAGACTCCTTATCATCTTTATCTTTTAGTAATTGATTATTTAGTAAATTATTATTTAGTAGTGTGGTTTTTTCCGTCGATGGTACGACCGTTGACGAATTTCCCGTTGACGGTATAGCAGCACGTTTTGATGCTTCATAGACGAAAAATTCTACCCTACCGAACTTGCCGTCTTTTCCTCGTTCCTGTACTTTTTGAAGATAGCCCGCCTCTATGAGTTCGTCCAAAATTTTGGCTGTCGCTTCCCGCCCACATTTACTACGTATTGCTAAATCTGCAAGACTAAATGACCAATCATCTGGCAAAGACAGCATATAGGCAAGCAGACCCTTTGCTTTCCAGCTTAATTGCTCATCATTTAAAAAGGCTTTATCCAAAACCACATAATTCTCCTTTTTGGCTACTCGATAAATCATGACGATCCCTCTTTCCATCTAATGTCCTTTCTAACTATATAAAGAAAATTTTTAAAAATGGGACATAAAAAAAGAACATGCCATGAAGCATGCTCTTTTAAGCAGGTGAAAAAAATTTTTTAGCGAATTCCTATAAGAACAAGCGAAAGGTGGTAGAAAGAATGAATTTTGTAACGTCCCCTCTTACCAAGAAGGTGAATAATGTTTTTATTCATGTCCGAGATTTACGTCAATCAGCAGAATGGTATAGCCAACTTCTTGGTCTGCCCTTTTGTGAAGAGAAGGTAGTTTCGCCTGTCTACAATTTACCCATTTCCTCTGAGACGGGAATTACCTTAGACGATCACACATTTGATCCTGGCTTTCAGTTACAGCCGTCCAAGCATGTGTTGTTTAATTTCTACACAAACAATATTGACGATGCCTATCAGTCTATGAAAGACAAGGGCATTCCGATTGTTCGGCCTATAGAACGTTTTGATGACTTTGCTTACTTCAACATTCAAGATTTAGATGGAAATATAATCATGATCTGTAATGGGTAATGCAAGCAGCAGAAGCAAACAATTGCTTCTGCTGTTTGTTATTCATAAAGCTCTTTATAGACAATGACTTTTAAAGCTGCAATCTCTTCATCGGATAATTTGCCTTCCACCATTTGTAGAGCTTCTTCCTGCGTCATCGAGCCGTCCTGCAATTTTACACGCATGTCGTTCAAATCGGTAATGCCCACTTTTTGAATTAAGACTTTCGTTGCCTCTTCTTTTGTCGTAAACGGTAAGGTACTGCTATCGACCGTTTTCGCCTCTTCCATATAGGCTTTTAATTGTGGGTCATTTTCAATGGTATTTTTGATTTCTTCCTTTTGTCCGCTATTTTCTAATTCTGTCGACAAGGTATCTACAATTTTTTCAGAGGCAAATTTTGTGCCGAAATGTAGTACACCATACCCCACTACACCAACAAATATAGCAATTACCACTAGAAATTTAATCAATCTCAACTACGCTCACTCCTTTATACACGTTCATCATACTATATGGAGCGGTTGTTGAGAAACAATTCTCCCTAGAAATTATGTAAAAAAACCCCATCTTTGTAGATGAGGCTTATTTAACGTATTTCAAATACTTCCGCACAAATTCAACAATGTAGAGAACTTCCTCTTCCGTCATCGTTAGCAGCTTGCAAACACGTTGTAGTCTAGCAGGTAATGCTAATTGCTGGCGCACCTGATGAATATACATATATTTGCATTTCCGCGGATTTACTTTGTCTCGTATTTGCTTATATCGTAGATATGCATAGCGGGCAAAGGCGTTGAGCATCTCCCGCTCCTGCTCATCACGCTCCCTCTTTTTAGCAGCCTCATCAATGATGTCCGTGTCAAATATCTGTGTACCATCTGTTAATTGCATAGTACCACCTCTCTATTGCAAATGTACTCCTCTCTATTAAATGCAACAAAAAAAGCCACACCTAGGGTAGATGTGACACTTTTTATGATTTTTATATGTAATGATTGTTGGATAGAATTCTAAATGTAACGGATATACTGTCTAATTTGACGGATACAATGCTTATTTTGATCGATAGAAATGCTTAGAATGGATTGCTCATTTCAAATCGGTGGATAGAATTCTATATTTGACGGATATACTGTCTAATTTGACGGATACAATCCTCATTTTGATGGATAGAAATGCTTAGAATGGATTGCTCATTTAAAATCGGTGGATTGAATGCTAAATGTGACGGATATACTGTCTAATCTGACGGATACAATGCTCATTTTGTTGGATAGAAATGCTTAGATTGGATTGCTCATTCAAATCGGTGGATTGAATGCTAAATGTGACGGATACAATGTCTAATCTGACGGATACCATGCTCATTTTGATCGATAGAATCGCTTAGAATGGATTGCTCATTCAAATCGATGGATAGAATGCTAAATGTGACGGATATACTGTCTAATCTGACGGATACAATGCTCATTTTGATGGATAGAAATGCTTAGATTGGATTGCTCATTCAAATCGGTGGATAGAATGCTAAATGTGACGGATATACTGTCTAATCTGACGGATACAACGCTTATTTTGATGGATAGAAATGCTTAGAATGGATTGCTCATGTAAATCAGTGGATTGAATGCTAAATGTGACGGATATACTGTCTAATCTGACGGATACAACGCTCATTTTGATGGATAGAATCGCTTAGAATGGATTGCTCATGCAAATCGGTGGATTGAATGCTAAATGTGTTGAATGCAAGGCCTTATTCTTAATTGATGGCTGCTATTAGTTTCTTAGATAATACATAAAGATTGCTACGATAATGTTTGGTATTGCTAATAGTAACGCATTATTCATGAGAAGATTGCGTTCGTTTCTGTCTTCATTGGTTTCTGTTGCGAAATTGGCTCGCATTCTATCTCCGCTTGCGATGGCTCCTGATAATAACATGGCAGAAACGATGAAAATTCCACCGAGTAGCCCTGAAAGCAAATGGGCTTTCTCTGTACCCCATATGAGAATGGAGCATATAACACCTAGAATGGACAAGATGGTGCCAATGCCTATATACTTCATTTTCAGCCCCCCTTCGTTTATTATACGGCTAACTGCTCTTTTTCGTTTCAATAAATCCCTATGTACCTATACAATATTTTTCCTTTTCCAGTAAAATAACTATAAGGAGGGAGGCTATGCAAATGAAAGACAAAATAAGAGCATTAACGAAAATGACCTTAGATGATTTAGTACATAATAGATATGAGAAACTTCAACAGGAGAAGATATTAACAGAGGATACTGCTATATTTATGCAGGAGGTTTTCGCCTTGCAAGGTACCTTAACATGGCCGCTGGATGAAGCTTCCGTAGCTATTGATGTGTATGAAATGAATGACCAAAGTTGCTTTACAACAGAAATTCGCTATTTATGGTTTGATGATGAAGAAAGTGCTGTGGTTCTTTTTTGCAAGGCCTATACAAATGCAGATCAAACAGAGATCACTGCTTTCATGATTGATACGGTTGATGCCTAGTATAGTATCCGCGCCAAACGTTCATAGTAAGTATGGTGTGAAACTCACGCCGAATCATACGACGGAGGGATCAATTTATGAATGGAATTCGTGAAGGTTTAATCCCCACTATACTCGGGTCAGCTGTTACGGCGGCAGGCTATGCAATGAAGCAAAAACATGGCTCTAACAAAATGGTGGCCAATACGATTTTTGGCTTTGGCTTAGCACACATTGTGTTAGGTGCGATTGACCTGGTAGAGCATCGTCGTTAACGAGAGAAGGGCACGCAATGTGCTCTTCTTTTTTTGTATTTTTTTCTATTAAATGCTAACATTGTCATAAAAGCTTAAGGAGTACAGTGATGGCGACAATAGAAGATTTTACAGCACTTGATATACGAATTGGCACGGTTTTAGAGGCGGAGGAACTGCCAAAGGCTCGGGTTCCTGCGATTAAAATGAAAATTGATTTTGGTGAAGAATTGGGCATTAAACAGTCTTCCGCACAAATTACGAAGCGTTATACACCCGAAGTCATTATTGGGAAGCAAGTAGTGGCGATTGTTAATTTCCCGCCACGTCGTGTTGCGGGTTTTAAGTCAGAGGTATTAGTCATTGGTGGTGTACCTGTGGAGGGAGATGTAATCCTGTTAACGCCCGATCAGCAGCTGCCCAATGGAACGAAAATACAGTAAAAGCCTCTCGCATTATGCAAGAGGCTTCTTTTTCTGAAGTGGTATCCAGATTTCACTTGTAAAGGTTGGTGAGGAAAAATCCGTGCTTGTATGGCGCACGATTTCTGGACCAGCAACCTGTTCATAGCCAGATGATGGGAACCACTCCGCATAAATGCGCCCCCATGTTTCCTGCAGTGTTTGTGGGAATGGTCCAACCGCTTCAAAGACAGCCCACGTACAAGCGGGTACATCCAACTGTGAAAAATGGTGAGCCGTTTCGGTTGTGGCTACGCCGATATAATGATCAAGCTCGCCCTTTTCCTCCATTCTGCCCTCAGAAAAGTTTGTGGAGGCTTGGATGATTCCTGTTGGTTCTACATTCGACAGCTTTTTTAGTTGCCCAATATCCTCCATTGTTAATGCACGTGCCATTTCAGTTATCACTTGATTTTCTCCTTGAAAGACGATAGGTACTCTTTTCATAAGACCTACGATGTGAAACGCTTCTTTTTGTTCGAGTCGGTAATTCATTTCACAACCTCCTTGTATGGTAAGTTGGAAGGTCATTCGTGGAAACGCTTTTAGGTGCTGACCATTTTGCCTCGCCTCCGATGGTGTGATGCCATGCATTTGCTGAAAGGCTCTTGTAAATGCATCTGCAGAGCGATAGCCATAACGAATCGCGATATCGAGAATTCTCATAGATGAATCTGATAGTTCCAGTGCGGCAAGCGTCAGACGCCTACGACGAATATACTCTGATAGCGAGATGCCTGCTAGAAAGGAAAACATACGTTTAAAATGGTATTCCGAGCAATAAGCTAATCTCGCAGCTTCTTGCACATCAATTTCCTCTGTTAGATTGGCCTCGATATACGTAATCGCCTCATTCAACCTTGTTAAAGAATCCACTTCTATCACCTTCCTTATCTTTACTTTAGCAGGAATAGTAGCCCTTCATCCGACAATTGGTGCCCCATTTAGTCGCCTTCCAAAAAATAATCTATCGAGCAGGCAGATAACTAGCTTTTGAAGCTACTTTCACATACATATAATAGTGTAAAGCTAATTTTAGCCTTACACCTCCTGACTTGATACTTAGGGTCACTGCTCGCACAGTGGCCCTATGAAAATAAAAGATCATTGTGTTGCATCATAATTTCCGTTACAATATTTGTAAAAATAGTCTATTGAGCTGGAGGCAGCAACATGGATCGTCTTTTCCAGTGGTACAAGTATTTAAAATACATACTCATTCCTATAATTATTTTAAAATACTTTCATGATGGGGATCTACCGAATGCGCATCCTCTAATCATTCTTGAATATGCTCTCCTATTTGGGGTGAGCTTTTTACTCATTATTCTACAGGATTTTTTCGCCATTCGTAAAAAAACAAAATTCCTACTGCGTCTCATCATACTGATTATTTTACTGTTTTTGGCTATAACTGCCATTGTCTATCAAGCGATAATGTCTATTATTTTTTCAATCCTACTACTAGGCGTGTTAGGTACGGTACTTTATTTACATAGAAATGATGAAGGAGAACAATAAATGGTACATGAAAATAATAGTAAGCGATTACTTTTATTCATCGGTTGGGTCAATGTGGTAGCTGCCCTTCTCCTGTTCCAAGCTTTTTGTGGGCTCATGGCTATCTGTATGGGGTTTGTACTTAAAAAGGATTATCAAGCACCAACCCATGGGCTAGTCTTGATAGTAGTTGGTATCTTGAGTAATGTTATAGGTTGGTTGCTCAATCACTTCTATATGTAAAAATGACCAAGAACCTAGATTCTTGGTCATTTTACAATAAGCGATAACTATTATGTGTGGGTTCAAATAATGCTTCGTCGGCGTTTCGTACAAGTGAGAAATGATCCACATTGTAATGGCCATGTAGGATGTCGTTATGGTGTGCAACCGTATCTTCTGGTGATAAGTAGTCGGAACCATTTGTTGAATGGCCATCTCCCACTAAAGTGACATCAAAGCCTTGTATAGTTGCTGCTCTAACTGCTGTATCCACGCAATGCTCGGTTTTGCAGCCCATCATCACCAAATGCTCTACCTCATTGGCCTGTAAGTAATCGAGTAATCCCGTCCTATAAAAAGCGTTTGTAGCCAGTTTATCAAAATAAACAGCGGTAGTTGGTACTTGGATCGCTTGATGTACTTGAAAGCCTTCCCCTTCTCCACCCGCTACATCCTGATCACGTACAAAGATAATATATGCCTCTGCCTCAATAGCTTTTTGAATAACGGCATTGATTGTTTTAAGCAATTCATCCTTGCGATAGACGGCTTGTTCATCCTGATTCCCCTCGATTAATTCTTGCTGTGCATCAATGATCACTAGTGCTTGCTTCAAAAGCATCTCTCCCTTATCGTTTGCTAACAACATTTTACCATTAATAGTTAATTTCTGATATGCATTATTTTATAACTTTTGAAACCGTCATACCATCCCCAATGGGTAAAAGAATCGAATCCAGCTGCGGATGATTAGCCACTGTGACATTGAACTTTTTCATGATGGCTGTATAGCGCTTGGGTGTCGCCATAGGGTCTGCTACACTGCCTCCTGCTAGGACATTATCTGTCACAATGAATGCACCAGGGCTTGCTAGCTGTATGCAATAGTCTAAATAATTTTCATAGTTATCCTTATCAGCATCAATGAAGAAAAAATCAAAACACTGTCCCGTTGCCACAAGCTTTTCAAGGCTATCCAATGCAGGACCTGTCATATACGTTACCTGCTCGGCAAAGCCTGCCTTGGCAAGGTTTTTGGCGGCTAGCTGTGCATATTTATCCTCTAACTCTAGGGATGTCAGTTTGCCTTTCCCTTCCATTCCTCTCGCCAGACAAATACCACTATAGCCGCCAAGAGCACCAATTTCTAAAATAGCCTTTGACCTAGTAATCGATACAAGCATCGTCAACAGCTTTCCTGATGATCGAGAGACAGAAATAGCAGGCATACCATTTTCGGCAATAGAGGACAGGACATCCTCTAATAGGGCATCGTCCTGATAAAATACCTCATCTATATAGTTATTCATTTGTTTCATGTGCGTTATCTTCCTCTTGTAGACTGTCGTTGGTTTCATTTTCTTGAATATCAAACAACTGGCAAAATTCTTGGATAACTAGATCGATGGCTTTTAATTCACCGACTAAAATTTGCTGAATCGATTGAAATTCTGGCTGTTCTAATTGCTGTTTAATGGTAGCTCGCTTCACATGCAGCATCTCTAAAAATGAAATCGCTTTGCCGCGTCGGAACGTTTTTGCTCCTCGCTGTGGCGCGCCTTCCATGCCTCTGTGGCGTCCACCACGGTGATGTCCCTCTCTCATATGCTCTCTAAATCCAGATCCTCTCATTTCTAAAACACTCCTTTTGTATACATTTGTATACATTAATTTAAACTGATTGTATACAAATGTATACAAATTGTCAATTAAACATAATGCTTTCATGCTTCAACATATGTTAGACAATAGGGTAAACGTATCGAAATGGAGGTTAGATGAGTGAAAAGGGTTATAAAATATGTGTTGGGCATCGGTACATTATTGATACTGTCAGGCATATTTTTGATTGGGGCACAATCTCACTATAATCAGAAGGAAATTAAAATTGCCAGTAAGCTATGTCTTGAAAATGGCGGACAGCCTACTATCATCCGCGATTATTTGGCTTTGAATTACTCCTTTTCATGTCAGAAGAACTGAGGTAGTACATATATGGATAGTGAACTGAGTTGCTAGAAAATCGAGTAAATTTCATCTATCTTTCAGGCAAATGGCTAGCTAACAAGATTACTTTTACATACAAATAGTAGGGTAAAGCAAATCTAGCCTTTCCACAGCTCTCCTGTTTTGAGGTCACTTTCCTTGGAAGGTGGCCTTTTTTGGCATGAAAAAAGACGTCATGTCGACGTCTTTAATGTTTGATCGATATCCTCAATCAACCTATCCACTTGTTCCTTTGTTATCTTGATGACATATAATTCTGTCGTTTCGATTCCATCAAGGCTTGTTAGGTGTTTAGGATATTGATAGTTATTTGATATCTCCTTGTCCATACAATCACCTCTTCAATAGATATATTCGACATAAAGTATAGCAAACCTTCTATAAAAAGGAAAATAACAGTATATTTTTTCACTAAAATAGCTATCATTTGGACGATTTAGGATAAAGAATGGTTAAAGCGATAAGTCCATTTAGACTATCCGTGTGTAAAAGTGCTTATTGCTTACCAAATTTCGCAATTTTTTTGAGGTAGAAAAACCCGATGGAAACAATGATAGCTCCATAGACTTTCAGCATCACATTTCTAACAGGCGCCTCCTCTATGGTTGTACTGAGAAAGGCACATCCTACGACAATGATTACCATCCCCATGATGGCATGAATATATTTCACTATATTTCCCCTTTTCTAGTAGGCAAGTCCGACGCGTGTTCTCAAAAATTCCTCACTGAAGATTTGTTGGTAGGCAAAATCTGCTGTATCCGCTACTGAAATTTCGCTACCTCCCTCTGGCAAGAAGTTGCGTTCAACGCGGTAGTTTCCTGTCCAGGCCCCATCAGGTAAATAGGTAGGACAAACAATTGTCCAATCCATTGCAGATTGCTGTAGCTGTTCGAATACACGTTGGTGCTCCTGTGCAGCAAAGGTCGATTTTCGTTTCGATTCCGTTGATTGGTAACGAAGAAGAGTCGGCGTTACACGACTTTGTAGAATCCCTGCTGTTCCAATCGTAATGATTCTTGTCACCCGTTGCTTTGTCATCGCTTCAAGAATCAATGGTAAGCTAGCCGATAATGTAGTGCCTCCATCTGTATTTAATGCACTCACCACCACATCCACATGATGCATTGCCTGCTCGATATCCTGCTTGTTTAAAACATCCCCTTTCATTACACACAGCTGTTGATGATGGTGCGGTAATTTATCGGGATTTCGGACTAATAGGGTGACCTCATGCTGATCCTTTATTGCTAGTTCTACCAAATGGCTGCCGACACGTCCACTCGCGCCTAATATTAATATTTTCATTTCTCTCACCTCTTTATCATTATATTACAATTCCCTTTATATGTAAAAAGGCACAGATCACAGTGCCTCCCCTCTACTATTCACGCTCTAGTAATTGAACATCAACCATAAATAGATGCATATTATTCTTTTCAGCTAGCTCATCGATAATCGATTGAATTTCACTTTCTGTACTTACATCAATTTCTTCCCCATCGTGTAATTGAATAGTGATGACTTGATGCGCTGGAGAGTCTATTAGATAACCAACTGTACTATCAGGCGAGTAGCCTGCCGACCGTATCGCCTGTAACACTTGTTTTGTAAAATTCGTAGCTTGTAATTTTTCGCCAAGCTCCTCTGCATAGGGAGTTGCTCTTTCGGTGCTCGGAGCTATAGCTAAAGGCTCCCTTTGTGCCATCCACAATGACATCACAACCAGTAAGCACATGAATAAAAAGAAGATTTGCAGGACACTTTTCATACACTCGCTCCATTTCTCCATGAAATTTACAGGCGGAAGTCTAGCAATCTTTTTCCCTGAAATTGTTATTATTCTCACAGCTATGTATGGCTATTTCTCTCTTTAATTATTAAAAAATAATTTTCTTTTTGTACAAAGGGCAAATTACCAAGAAGTTTTGTTTGTGGCTTCATAGATTAGAAATGTAAAGGTTAGCGCTACCATTACTAAAAAACTAAACAAAAAGGGAGATTAAAAAGATGCAGGATAGTAGATTTAGTCAATATATGAATTGGAATCATAAAAAAGAAAAGTGCTGTGAACAATATGTAAAATGCTATTGTCATTTAGAAAAAAAATGTGAACACAAACAAGAAGGATGCAAATGCAAACACAAGCATGAGCATTGCAAATGGGAACAGAAGCACCAGCGATGTAAGTGTCATGAAAAGGATGACCATTGCAAATGGGAACAGAAGCACCAGCGATGTAAGTGTCATGAAAAGGATGACCATTGTAAATGGGAACATAAGGAGGATTCTTGCTCTTGCAAAAAAGAGGAGGAAGATTACTACTACGAGAAGGATTATTCCAAAGATCACAAGTGTAAAGGCTGTATTTGTCATCTATTAAGATGCTTATCTCCTGGCACTTTGGTTGATGTTATTTTAGCAGGTGGCGGTAGCTTTGCAGGAATTTTATTCATCAGCTTAGATCCTAAAACTTGCTGTGCTACATTCTTAGAGGTAGATGCTGCAGCAGCAACACCACTTATCATTGATTGCCAGCAAATTATTGCCATTAGAAACGCGTAACTGTTCCATTATCCTACTTGACACCAATTCATATACCATAATCCTACCACTATAAGCACATTTAATCTTCTGCCAGGTTCGTGAAACCATACCTGGCAGAATTCATATTTTTTCAGCTATTCATTGACAATGACTTTGACAATGGGCTCTAATTTTCCTCTATTCACATCGCCAAGATAATCAACATCTACTACGACAGCTCGTGGTTCAAAACGTTGGATACATTCAATGAGGCGTTTTGTGTTTATTTTCTTCATACGCTGGAAGGGTTTACGAATATCAGACCTTGTCACATATTCGCGGAGCGGACAAGGAATCGTAAACGTCGATAAAATAAATGCTACATTTTGTAATATTCCTTCCACGCCTGTAGCATTACCATTAACATTACTTAAAGCCGTTACTTGATGTGTCATTCTATCAACCTTTCTTCTACGTTCATACAATTGGTACTTTGGAAAAAGAGCACTTTGTTATTTATGCTTGCTCATTAAAAATTATGAACGCTTTGTTTTTATGTACCCAATGTTATTTTTATTCAAACAACATCTTAGTTGATAGGCTGACCTACAAGTTTAGCGCATGATAGCGTAGTAAATAACATACAGCCAGCTAAAACAGCCATGGATGATTGCCCAAATGATGGAGTGATGCACACTCCAGGAGATCGTAATCGCTAAAACCGAACCAAAGCCAATGCCATTTTTGACCACCGTTTTATGCTCCACTTTTTTCACCTTCCTAGTGCTTTTTAACTCTCCTTCTTGCCATCGCAATCGGTTTCCCTCCTATCGTTTTCTATGTTTATGCAGGAACGAACAAGGGCAATCTGAAAGAAAGGATGTGATGTTATGACAATTTTCATGCTGACTGCCACGATTGGCATCCCCAGCCTTATGGCATATCTTCAGCACAAATGGGCTAGCTTTCGCCTTCTTTTCAACATACTAGGTGTCCTTGCTGCGATTCTGTTTAGCACGATTGCCGCTACAGCTATAACGAACATTATTCTTGAGGATGTAGTCTTTATGACAACGATCCATGCTGTGTTCTTAAACCCTGTCTTTCTAATTACAGGGGCGTACCTTGGCTTATATCTGATTTACCGGTTCATCATGATGACAATTCATGAAAGAGACAAGCCGCCATCCCTTTAGTAGAAATCACAATAGACGTGCCAAGTCTGGATTGTTGGATTGTAGAATAAATAAAAATTACCATGATCCACGATGTTCAAACGCGCTTTTGCATCGGAGGCAATTTGGAGGACAAATGGCGCATCGTCACCGAAATCAACGCCACTTTGACAAAAGCTTGGATAGCCACCAATTTTATGGAGTGGATAGAGGTCTTCAACAATATCCTCAAAATAGTCGAGCTGCTTTTCATGCTCCAACGTCAAAATCTCTTCCTCCAATTGAGCAGGAATACCGCCCCCATCCCATGTTGGATAGTCGTTCGTGATATGTTGTGGTATGAGTGGAAACGCGCGAATTTGTTCATGCTGCCATTCGCGCTTTACTAAGCCTTCCAAAGTGGTGTACGTTCTAATATCAAAATAAGAACAAAGATCATCCTCCATCAGATGATCTAATAGACGTTCATCGACAAAGACTGTGACTAATTGAAAAGGCTGTAATGCCATCGGTACATAGGGTAGACCTTTTAGAAAAAACGTAGCGAGCGGCTGATAGCCAGATGGTGGCTGCTCTTCTGGTAAGGACCAGCCCACATAGCCAATCCAGCTTTCCAATAAATCATGTGTAGGTCGAATACCACCAGTTTGAAAAATCGTGGCCTGCGTGGCTAGTTGAGCCCGAATTTGTTCAATTGCCATCCGCTAGCTCCTTTTGTCGACAGCAGCAATCTGTTGTATGGTCGTTTACCATGCCCACTGCCTGCATAAAAGAATAACAAATAGTACTACCGATAAATTTAAAGCCATCTTTCTTCAATTGCTTGCTCATACGATCACTAATTTCTGTCGTCACAGGCACCTCTTTGATGGATGCCCACTCATTCATAACTGGTTTGTGATCTACAAAGCCCCAAATATAATCTGAGAATGAGCCATGCTTTTCCTGTATTTGGAGATATGCTTTAGCATTTGTCACCACGCTAGCTATTTTTAATTTATTGCGTACAATCCGTGTGTCTTGCTGCAATTCCTCTAGCTTGTCTGCTGTATAATGGATAATTTTTTCCACATCGAATTGATCAAATGCCTCACGATAGCCTTCACGCTTTTGGAGAATCGTCCACCAGCTCAAGCCAGCCTGTGCCCCCTCCAAGCAAAGCATCTCGAATAAATGCTGGTCATCATAGACCGGTACACCCCACTCCTTGTCATGGTATTCCACATACAAAGGCTCATCTAGCTTGACCCAATCACATCTTTTCATTTTTATACCCTCCATTTTATGTATCCTTTACTTAATAGCTGTAATGCAAAGCCATCCTTTACTTGATTTTTCGGTGACATACACGGTTTGAAAACCGATACGTTCTAATAATTGCTTCGTTGCCTCAGGAGTTTGATAGGCTTTCATATGATAGTTCATTTTGTAGAGCTCTGCTATGATAATAAATTTCCCACCGTTTTTCAGAACCCGCCATACTTCCTCTACATCCTGCTCCAAGGATGGCCAAAAATAGTGCGTTTGAAAGGCTGTAATCGCATCAAAAAACTGATCATCGTATGGAATGCTTGAAACGCTTGCCTCTTTCACAATGACGCTACCCCTGGCAACATTTGCTTTATTCAATTTGATTGATTCCTTCACTGCCTGTGTGGAAAAATCTATCCCATATATTATACCATTTGGATTCAATTTGGATAAAATTTGGAGCGTTTTCCCACCACCACAACCTATGTCTAACACACGATCACCGTCATTGATAGCTCCTTGCCTGATGAACCATGCATTCATACCACGATGGGCAAAATTCATAATTTGTAGCATCGTTGAGCCAATCCATCCATTTGGCTTTTTCGCTTGTTCAATTAACGTTTGTAAGAGTGACATGATTGGATTCCCCCCTAAAGTAAGATTGTTAAAATAGAATTAGAGCTTTAAAATAAAAACGCTTACTAGTTTGTACGTACTTCAAAACAATTTGTTTCATTTTTTACAAAGGAGGAAGATTTTATGATTCAACAAGCAAACCAGAAGAACGCTCATGCTGCAGCCTCATTAGCCTTACTGCTCTGGCCCAATCATACACTAGAGGAATTTACCGAAGAGATGACACAGCTGCTAAAGGAAGAAAACGCAGCTATTTTCCTTGCCTATGACGATGACGAAGCAGTTGGATTTGCCCAATGCCAGTTAAGAACAGACTATGTAGAAGGGACTGACTCGAGTCCAGTCGGCTATTTAGAAGGCCTTTTTGTGAGAGAGGAATATCGCCAGCAGGGCTATGCAAGACTGCTTGTGGAGAAATGTGAGCAATGGGCAAAGCATAGGGGCTGTCTAGAGTTTGCCAGTGACTGTGAATGGGACAATGACGAAAGCCTAAGGGTTCATCTTCAGCTCGGTTTTACAGAAGCTAATCGCATCATTTGCTTCACGAAAAAATTATAAAAATGGCTGACAAAAAAATCACAGGCGTTGCAAACATAGCACCTGTGATTTTTCGACATTTTTTTAGTTTAGATATGTATTGTTGGAAATATTTCGTTCGCGCTCATCTATGATTAAATGGATCATTAATGCGAGTTGTTGTTCGATTCGCATATTATTTAGATGTAAGATATCAGCAATCACATTCTTGTGCTTCTCTGCTAATTCCATCTCCTCTAGCATTAACATAATTTCCTCTTTTGTCAGCCCAAACATACTCATATCACCCCAATACTCTCTCTATTTATTATTGTAAAATCATTACTCCCATTTCATAATTAACGAAAATTTATCTTATTGCATGAACCATTTTTACTAATTATAGGTTTAAACATAGAAAATAATCAATCTATTATCCACATTTATTTAATATTTATTTTACATTAAGTAAAAACTTTTATTATGTTGGTTATAACTTATACAAAGATTGTATAAGTTTCCCTGTGGAATATTTCAAAATATTGCAGTAATTGCAACAAGACATCTATACCATTATAAAAATATTCTTGCATTTTGTCGAATTATAGATTTTTTTGCACAAATTAAAATTAATTAACAGCCCAAACGTATTCCTTTACCCATTTTTCACATATATGAAATATCAATACACGAATCCATAAAAAAAGTAATTTCAAAATTGAAACTACTTGTCTTATTTGTATAATCGGCTTTTATATTATTTTTTTAATATCATATTTCACTATTTCTAATTTCATGTCCTCAATTTGAGAAACCTTTGATGCTGTATCCTTCTGCCATGTCGCTGACTGCACATGTCCTTGTACAAATAATTGGCTGTTTTCCTGGACCACCGCTGGAGCCTTTACTGCGGCTATATCAGTATGACGCATTTCCAATAATGATTTATTGGACAGCGCTAAGAATGGTCTAGCCGCCTTATCCACCCTACAATTTTCAATACGCCCCATTGATTGATCTGACCAAATCATGGCATAAGAGCTTTCTTGACCATCTTTAAAATAGCTATTAGCTATCTCAAAAATTGCATCAATGCAAGTAATTCCGTTTCCTTCCATTTGTTCAAACGTGCAATATTGTGTAAATAATCGGGCATTGTTGATATAGATATGGTGGCTTTGCAGCTCTCGAATCGTTGTATGATGCATCATGATTTTGGCATGTTCATTACCATAAACACCACCTGATTGCCCAAATTGAATAATTGATTGCTGTAGCTTTAATCCACTAGCATCAACAATAATATGAAATTGCTGATGGTTTTGAATTTTACATTGGTTCATCGAAACATTTGCCTCATCCACAATGGTAAGCCCGACAGCCATGCCATTACGAACATGACATGTATGCAATTCCACCTTGCTATTTTCTATCAACACCTGTGCCTTGACATGCCGAGAAACTTGACAATCATAGAACTTGGCTTCGGTTTTTTCTCCAAGATACACCCCATGACTTTGACCATCTGAAAAAATAGAATCAGAAACCATTAGTTCACTGCGATGAACCACCATATTCGTATCAAGATGCTCTTTTATTTCACAGCCATCCATCCTGAAAGTCGTGCTATCAAACAATTGAATGCCTACCCCTTGCCCTTGGTGCACTAAACAATTGGTCATCGTAATCTCACTCGACGCAGCAATTACTTGTGCCTTGTCATGCCCATGAATTTCACAGTCCTCCATTGTCATCTTGACATGGCGAATCGCAAAAATACCATGCTTCTTCCCTTCCAACAGCATACAATTCGTCAAGGTCAGCTCACAGTTTTGAGCGATAATCTGTGCCTTCCTATGATGCTCAAATGTCGTGTCGACTAGAATAACACTGGAGCCATTCGCCACACGCAAACCAAAATGATTCAGTGGCGTAGCAAGCACTGCACAATTTTTCATCAGCAAACTACCATAGCTCACCATCATCTGCGTTCGAATCAATTGCTCCTCAATGACACAATTCTCTAGCTGTAAATCACCTTTCACATATAGCCCCTGCCCTTGCCGGAACCGTAAATTACGCATCGCGACAGGAGTTTGATAGCGAATAAATACACCACCCTTGATGGTCACATTGCCAACCCCATACAACGTCAGCCGCTTAGCAATATCCAAGCTTTCCTCATAAATCCCATCCCGAATTTCAATCATATCCCCAGGCGCCGCCTCTTCAATCGCCTGCCCGATACTTTGATAACGATGCATTATGCTCCTCTTCACCACAAGTACAGCCATTTACACACTCCTAACCAAAAAATGTTCGTACCCTATTTATATACCGAACATGCTTGTGCTTATTCAATTTTGTGTAAAATTGATGGAATATGCAGGTGTTTATTTGGAATGTTTGACGGTTTAATGAAAGTGGGATGGTTTTAGGCAATAAAAATGAACAGCGGTTAAGGGTGTGCTGTTCGTTTTTTTGGTTGGTATCGGGGTTTTAGAGTCTATTTATATTCCACATAGTTAATGTAAAACCCAGGCACGCCTTCGCAATGTATTTCCCCACATATATTTATATTCCACTTAGTTAATGTAAAACCTTTTCAATTTTTCATCATCCAGTTTCTCATAGTATTCATTTATATTCCACTTAGTTAATGTAAAACGATCAGTCAGAACGGAACGCTATGCATGTCAATCAGATTTATATTCCACTTTGTTAATGTAAAACCTGGCATAGAAGCTTTTCATGTCTATACAAATGATATTTATATTCCACTTTGTTAATGTAAAACTGGTTCCAATCACTATTAATCTTTTACGTTCTTGATTTATATTCCACTTAGTTAATGTAAAACTACGCAATAATTGACTCAATAAATTTGCTTGATATAAATTTATATTAAACTTAGTTAATGTAAAACATTGTGGTTTTTAGCTGCTAGAATAGATGGTTTAAATTTATATTCCACTTAGTTAATGTAAAACTCTTTTTGCAGATGGGTCTATTGCTAAGATGGTTAAATTTATATTCCACTTAGTTAATGTAAAACATCCATACCGCATCAAAATTCAATTTCCCTGCAACATTTATATTCCACTTAGTTAATGTAAAACCGTTAACTTTTAGTTCCGTTTTCTTGCCATTCTTCGTATTTATATTCCACTTAGTTAATGTAAAACTCAGACCTTAGTGGAGACATGGGTACTATTTATGCATTTATATTCCACTTAGTTAATGTAAAACTTGAATAAAAAACGCATTCTTTCCCTCCTTTCCTAATTTATATTCCACTTAGTTAATGTAAAACTCCGAAACCGTTCCTTCTTCTCCAGTGCATAACGGACGCATTTATATTCCACTTAGTTAATGTAAAACTTAGAACCATCTTTAAAGATACCTTTTGCCATAACATCATTTATATTCCACTTAGTTAATGTAAAACTTTGACTATGGTGGTTCTGCGACTACTGTCACAACATTTATATTCCACTTAGTTAATGTAAAACTTTTTTTACAAACATAACATAAAAAAAGTCTTACCTCTTTATATTCCACTTAGTTAATGTAAAACTTTTACCTTTCCTTATTTGACGCTGTTCATACTCCTTTATATTCCACTTAGTTAATGTAAAACCGTTTGCGCAACGTTGGACGATTGTTAGGTACTTTCTTTATATTCCACTTAGTTAATGTAAAACAACGCTCTGCAAACGTGGCACAATTGACGATAAAAACTTTATATTCCACTTAGTTAATGTAAAACGGAAGATTCGGAGCAATCATCACGAAATATTTATCCTTTATATTCCACTTAGTTAATGTAAAACACTGGAGGAAGTGCGAAGTATCCGATCCCATAAGGCTTTATATTCCACTTAGTTAATGTAAAACACTTATGCATTGGAATTGTCCTCTTATAACCGCTAACTTTATATTCCACTTAGTTAATGTAAAACAGTGACACTTCGGTATTCTTTAGACGGTCTTGGATCCTTTATATTCCACTTAGTTAATGTAAAACCTATACTATCGTTTCCAGATAAGCTAGCGCAGATATCTTTATATTCCACTTAGTTAATGTAAAACGCAAAGCGCAGCTGCACTCCAGTGACATAATATCAACTTTATATTCCACTTAGTTAATGTAAAACGGTAGCTATGCCAAGACCTAGAAAATACGATTATCAAATTTATATTCCACTTAGTTAATGTAAAACTGGCGTCCCTGCTGTGTTAAATCCGACTACGTGGGATTTATATTCCACTTAGTTAATGTAAAACGTCTATCAGTTATGATATTGTTTGCCTGCTTTTTAAATTTATATTCCACTTAGTTAATGTAAAACTTTAATGCGCGAACATCACTGATCGGTGCTAACACTTCATTTATATTCCACTTAGTTAATGTAAAACTATAAGCAACGATTACACCTTCATTGATTAATTTGATTTATATTCCACTTAGTTAATGTAAAACGCAAGCCGCCAGCCGAGCCTCGAAAAAATAACAAAATTTATATTCCACTTAGTTAATGTAAAACGTCAAATGAAAGTTAAAGACTTAGCTTCTGCCTAATTTATATTCCACTTAGTTAATGTAAAACTTCACGTAATCGTTTCATGTCTTTGCTTGCGACAAAATTTATATTCCACTTAGTTAATGTAAAACTTCCACATGTAACAGCATTTCTCGTTCAATTAGTTCATTTATATTCCACTTAGTTAATGTAAAACGGAGCATTAAGCGTTTCTACAGGCATTTCAGTTACATTTATATTCCACTTAGTTAATGTAAAACCCGTCACAAACGCACCTTTAGTGTCGTCTGTAATCATTTATATTCCACTTAGTTAATGTAAAACTAGATTTTTTCGTCAATTTGAAAATCGAATACATTGATTTATATTCCACTTAGTTAATGTAAAACGATAGCCAAACTACTATACATCAATGTTTGAAATTATTTATATTCCACTTAGTTAATGTAAAACACTTAGCGGACAGACACCTATGGAGGGGGGTAAAAAAATTTATATTCCACTTAGTTAATGTAAAACAAACCACCAATCACACTAGCACCCCAAGCAAGAAGATTTATATTCCACTTAGTTAATGTAAAACCCACCTTAAGCATAATCAAAAAACCCTTATTTTTCAACGCTTTAACGGCTTGTAATTTGCGACAAATATGATTATTTGCAGTCAATCGGTAGTCCAGAAATTTGCCTTTGCAATCAAAGTGCCCTCAAAGCAGGTATGATATGCCTGGAAGGAATATAATGTTGTAAAATGATTCACTGCAATTCTACTAAAAGAGAGTTTGAATACAATCGATACTCACTTTTCTAGTCTTACTAATAGAATAGATGACTATAAAAACATGCTCTCAAAATCTTTCTCGACCCCATATACAGTTTTTTTCATATTTTTTGGATTGGCAATTCGGTAAACATAAATTGAATCAATATTCGGATTAGCCTTTGTTGCTAATTCAGCTAGGCATTGTTTTAAAAGTCCTTCAGTAATTTCTCCTTCAAATAAAGAATTTTGTGTCCACGTTAAATATTTTTTCAATACTTTATGGACTTTTCCCACCCGTTTCACATCCACATCATACGCAATCAGTACATACACGCTACCACCACGCTTTCAATGCTTTATAATCTTCATCACCAATCAGATGTTTAATTAATTTATAACATTCTAGACGAATTAAAAATCGGTAAGAGGTTTGTCTGTTTAATTTTCGATGTTTAATGGTAGTGCTCATTCGTTTTTCGAATTCAGCAATAAAAATTTTACGTCCTGTTTCATTTAATAAGCAAATATGTTCTTCGATATATTCGAAATGTTCAGCACGAATCATCTTTTTGTTTATTAACATAAAAATTAAATTATCCATTAACAACGGTTTGAAGATTTCTGCAATATCCAGTGATAGGGAAAATCTTCGAGAACCTGGTTCATGTAAATAACTAATTGTTGGGTTTAATTGCGTTTTGTACATTTCAGATAATACAGCTGTATACATTAAACTATTGCCAAATGAAATAAGTGCATTAATTGGATTTGTAGGCGGACGTTTTTCTCTCTTTGTAAATTGAAAATCAGGATTTTTAATAATCGCATTAAAGCATTGATAGTAAGCAAAGCGAATTTTCCCCTCTATGCCCATTAAGGTTTGTATGTCCGTAGCATCTGCAACTTGTTTCTTTAGTTGTGTTATTTCATTGATGAATGGCTCTACCTCATCTTTGTAGCGACGAATATTGCGTAACATATGATGAATAGCACTATAGACAAATTGTTGTGCGATATACAGCCTTTTATTAAAGTCCATTACATGGGCTGCTTGCTGAACATCAACGAAGCCCGCCACTTTTTTTCGTCTAGGTGTGTAACTACCTGAATAGTAACCATAGTAATTATAAAAATGTATATTTACATCTTTTTGATTCATCAAATTAAAAAAAGAGGTGTTAAAGTCCATTTCCGCAAATACATGTAGATTTTCTGTATTTTCTATTGGTAATGTTTTTTTCGTACCATCTTCGAATACTAAATAAATAGTAGAATCTTTTCTTTGGATCCTTCCGTTATTAAATAAATATACATTTTTCAATCCTCTTCACCTACCCAGCAAAATGAATAATAAGCACATTTTGTACAATATCTTAATTTTTTCTTCTTAGGAGGCTTGTCTAGCTGAATAATTTGTTGGATTTGGGCTAACCATTTAGGAATGGCCTCTCTATCCTCTTCCGTTAATTCAATTTCATCAACACGTTTTTCTTTTGGATAATGTATTTTGCCTTTTCGATATATCCCCATTTGCTCAAGTACGAATAAATAATATAGAAGCTGCGCCTTATCAGCCTGTTCCATTTTACTACTAGATTTCACTTCTCCTACATAATGCTTGTCCATCATATCAATCCGAATTAAATTTTCTATCAATACTTCTTTTGACTTTTGGCGTTGATAGGACGTATCGTGCAATACTTTCCCTTGTTGTACTTTATCGTCCTCATCCTCAAAGCCAAGTTGATGTGAATGTAACCATAGCTTGCGCTCGCATACTTTCAAATATTGGACTTGCAAACCGGTTGCCTTTAAATCGTCCCATTGCATATGCTTTCACCCCTTGTATGGCATTTTCCATAATTAATGAAAGAAGCTATCTACATCATTTGCAAAAATTAAGCCGAGTTCTTCTGTATATTGATAGGTCACAACTGGGTATTCTGTATAGCGATCAACTCTAATTGTTGAAATAATCTCTCCATTTTTTCGTTTTCTTGCATTATCGTATGCCCAAGTGGCGATTGGCACTGTGAATTTTTGTAACTCGATTAAAAAATTAATCTTCGCCTTCAATTCTAACTTTTTAGTTAATTCATTTTTCATATTCTCTATTTCTAATTCATTTTCCCTATAAACGCCATATGGGATCACTAATTGATTTTGAATATCTCTTAAAGTCGGTTTTTTCTCCTCTTGATAAGGTGATAAATCCTCATACCAAGCCAATGTTTCATCGAATGTTTGAATATATTCGCACTCTGCTCCTAAAGCTTCTCTACTATACACTTGCTCTACAATCTTCATTTTAATTTTCTCATCTATTAGCTGATTGTTATATTGCAGTAACACTTCCTTTGATTTAGAAAAAATTGTAAAATCAACAACAGATTTTTTATTGTTTGCAATACCTGATGGTAATGGACCGCCTGTAAAAACATAAATGTTAGGTATATTTTTAACATAATCTCGCGTTCGATAAATACGTCCCATACGTTGAAATAAACCTGATGCCTCTGAAAGCTCAGTAAATAAAATATCAAAATCAATATCAACGCTTGCCTCTACTAACTGTGTAGTAATCCATATTCCCATGTTTAGGCAATCTTTGTTTCCTAATGCTAAAATTGCATCTTCCTTTTCTTGACGGTGCTTGCTGATAAAACGACTGTGTAAAAGAGAAGCCTTTACCCCTGTTTCTTCAAATTCTTTATATAATTGCTGTGCTTTCGTCACCGTATTCACAATGATTAATACCTTTTGTTCCATTGGATGCTTTAAAATTTCTTCTATCGTCAAATCCTTTTCAACGATTTGCATAAAATGACGCTTAATTGGCTGATTATTGGCATTGAATTTTAAAAATGGGTCTTCTCGTTTTTCAAATGGCACTTCCAATCGTTTCAACGCTTCTATAAAAAGTGGTGGCAATGTGGCAGTCATAATTAAAAACTTACCGCCTATATACGTAACATACTTCAACCCTATTACGATAAAGGCAGCTAATCTTGCGCTGTACATTTGAATTTCATCAATGATAATTTTGCTATAGGCTAATGTGGCAAGTTTCATTTCAAAGCCTGGATATAACCCGACAAAATCAACAATTTGATCGATTGACGTCACTGTAAGCGGCATAGATAAATTTTTCGCATGTGTAATCGTTATTAAATCAAGGTCTTGCTCATCTGCACGTTTGACATATTCAGCATGCATACCACTATGTAGCAATCCTGTATTCTTTTTGCTGCAGCCAATTTCATTAATCAATCTGTCATAAATCGCATTGATGGACACTTTTAATGGCAGCGTGAAAATGCCCTTGTCATTACCAAGCCACCAAAGAGCTGCTTCTGTTTTCCCAATACCCGTTGACGCAATGACTATATGATTCTCTTGTTGGAGAGTAAATAAATAGTCTTGCAACTCATTCCTAGTGCGCTTTTTATTATCAAAATACTTTTTCATTTTTTGCGGTAAATCTTCAGGAGGAATTTCAACTTCATAATCTCCACTTGCCGCATAATCCAACTTGTTTAATAAGCCCTTTATGCGAACGAAACGATACAGTTGCTCACGGTTTTTAAGAAATTTTCGATCGGTAAATTTTCGATAATCAAATTTAGGTTCTTCACGAATATTAAAATCATCATTTAATAGTGACACATATTTTTGTAAATCCTTTTTAATCTCATCACCACTCTCGTACATATTTTGCTCTGCTCGTTCGTGGTGATAATAAACAGCTAAAATTAATAACTTAGCATCCTCTTTACCATAGTGAGTGATTAGATTTTTAATCGGCATAAATGCACAGCTTAAGTAATTGTGAGGAATTTCATCTATTTCAGGAAATAAATCCTCTATACGCTCTTCTATTGTGCGTACTTTATTCTGAAATTTGGTATTTGCCTTTCCTAAATCATGGTACTTCACCGCTTGTAATAAAATGTCCCAATCTTTCTTTGACAGTGCATTTGGATAAATCTTACGAAATATTTCCCATTTTTTAATTAAATGGTTTGTATGCTCAATAATCGTTTGTGCGGCGGATGTTTTTGTTGCTGATTTTGCTAGTAGCTTTTCAAACATCTACAAACCTCCTTATAAAAAAAGAATGGAGAACATTCCCCCACTCTTATACTAAAAATACGGTATAGCCATCCTTATCGAAAAGCACGTTTTCATATGCAGCAAGATAGTTAGTTGAAGAAGCCGGTACATGGGAAACAATCACTTTTTCCCACTGACGAATGTGCTTTCCTTTAGCAATTTCTAATAATTTATATATTTTATTTAAACGATAGGATGTACCGACTTTTCCATAAATATCATTCTTGGTCATCGATTGCGGAATAAAAATATCAAAATCAACTCTCATGTCTTCTTCCATTTCTTGAATTTCTAACTCCACTTCCGTCACTACATTAATCTGCAATAAATCCTCTCGTCTACCTAGTGATAAATATTCAGCAGGTGATTTTAGTGCGTCGATAATGATTGGAATGTATTGCTTGTCCTTTGGTACAATATGCAATACTAGTTCGACATCTACTAATAGCTCTGTTGTGGAAACACCGCGTGTAATCCCATGTGCTTTCCCATCTGATAACTCCACTTTCAACTGATGGCGACCTTGCTCATACGAACTACCAGCAAACTCATAGCGCGTCCATAAATCATTGACCTTTGCATGATATTTCCCCTGAATACTCACCTGCATTGGCACATAACTTGTAAAGCCACATGCCGCATGCACCATGCCAATAACAGTTGAGTATGGGGGCAGTGGATATGATTCCTTTAATTGAAAACTCGTAGGCTTTTTGTAATTCACTAGGTTCTGATAAGCCTCAATCCGAATCCCCTTCATATGTTCACCTGCTTACTTATAATAGTCTGATACAGCCTGCTCTAGCTGCGCGAAGAAGTCTGCCATTGGTTTTGCTTGTAAACTTTGCTCAATTTCCTCGTCGTTTGCTAATAATCCTTTGACTAAGCCAACATGTGTATGTTGTTGAATATGTGAATCCAATGCTAAAACTCCCTCAACCGTTGCAACGGCAAGCTTATTATTTTGAAGCTTTAACCGATTTTCGAAAAATGGATTTTTTAAATCATAGACACCACCGATAGCAAAAATTGGAGCTAAATTCTCTCGACGCCCTTTTATATCACGATATAAAAATTTTAATGTACGTAATAAAGAAATAACACGCTTAGCACGTTCCTCTAATGGAATTTCGATTTGATCGTTTGTATCAATCCCAATCTTATCTAAATCCACCGTCAGTGTGTAAGCATAAAAGGATTTATGAATTTCACTTTGTGCAATATTTCCACCTCTTAATTCCTCATTAGCTGTTGCACTTTTATGGCGGTCAAACAACCCTTTGTTCGTTAAAAATTCTAAATCTGTATTATAACTTTCCAATGCGACAGCATTGGATAAGCGTACCACGGCAGCACGAGTTCTCGTTGGTTTTACCGTTTTCATATAGCCGAACAAATCAATTTCAGGATAATCTGCGATTGTTGCATCTGGGTGAAATTGAATAACGGAGCCATCCATACCTAATGGCGTGTGATTGATATCCATTTGTTCGACAATGTTATAACGCAATGCTTGACGTGAAATATACGTGTACACTTCATGATCTCCGCGGGAAATTTTTTTCAAAGAAGCAACGTTACCAACACCCTCACCATAGTTGGCACTTTCTGCTTCAACTATCATACTGACTGTTAATCCTTTTTTATTCATTTACTTGCTCCTCCTTTGCCATATCCTCTTTTTCGAAATCTTTTCCATTTAATCCTATTAAAAATGCGTAGCCAATTGTTTGGAATTTTTCAATATCACTGAGTGTTGTTGTGAAAAATAGGGGGATACCTAATTTTTCATGGCGTTTGTAGCTATACGCCTGTACAATTGTTTCCATAAATTTATTAGGATTTTTTACTTTTAAAGCATTTAACAAACGGTGTGAAATAGCATTTAATTTTGTTTCTTGACCTCGATATACTTTTCTTAATTCGTAGCCGCTAATCCGAATACTTCTTAACTCTTTATCTGTCATATAATGTGAACCTCCATTTAATGCATAATTTGAAATTTTCAGAATTTTATAGATAGAAAAAGTATCCGCATATTTATCATCGATTACTAAACGTATTAAACGATAGAGTAAATCACTAAAGCGTTGTCCATTATAAAAACGTCGAATAACTTCTTGATAGAGGCTTATATAGTCTCCATTTTCCTTAACAAATTTCCCCGTCAAGTAATGGAAGTCATTCCGGCTATCATAAAGCTGCTGTGCTTTGTCCCGGGATAACATATTGAATGTATAAGGTCTGGATTCATTATTTTTGTCATATTTAACAATCTGGATATTATCAATTTCTACATTCTTCTTGTTTTCTGCGTGTTGATACATTTCATTGATAATTTTTGAATATGCCATTTCCTCCAGCTTATCGCGTGTATATTCTTCTCCTCTATCGTTGCGCAACTGGATTTTATTGTAAGCTAGTAACTCGACAATGGATTGATTGCTATTGATAAAGAGACCTATCCCATTTTTCAATGTGAAGCCTAATGGCAGACAACTATACACAATATTACAGATTGGACAAATAAATAAATTGCGCTGATGGTTCCAATAATGAGAGGATTTTCTTGCCCCATCAACCCCTAAATTTTGTACCCAAGTAAGATCAAATGCCTCTGAGATAGACTTCATTTTATTGTCACAGCACGCACATGTTAATTTATTTTTTCCGTACTTTTTTTCATCTTTCTTTGACGTTAGAAAATCTTGAGCAGGTTTGATGAAGTAATTAAAATATTCTTCATAGAGATCCTTTTTACTCGCATTGCTATTTAGGAAGGAGACATTGGACCAAAAACCTTGAATAACTTGATATGTAAGGACACGTGGGATGATAAATCGCTTTGCATCCTTATGCTTTAAATGCTCGACAATTTGTAGTAATGCGTCCACAGCGTCTCCAATTTGCGGCTGTATTTGTTCCAAGGTTTCTTTTTTCCTCTGTGTTACCTTTTTTAAACTTTTTGCAGCCTCTAAAAAATCAAATGGAATCGCAGACAGAAATGGATAGACATTCTTATAACTATTCGATGACAGCCAGTATTTCACTTTTTCAATATGGGCATTGAGCCGTTCTAAGTTTTTTTCATCTCCAATGTCAGTTTTCGCTCTTAATAAAAACTCTACAATAGTAGGATTAGTCATTTTATAGTAATTTGTTTCATGTCCATATTGAGCAGATAAATAGGCAAAATAATGTTCTTCAAAGTTCGCTAAATTGCTTTCTGGAAAACTAATAGTCTGATAATCGCTCTTACTATACTCTAGCTTTGCATAGTCAAATACACGGCAAAGTCCCAAAATACTGGCATTGTAAATTGATTCATCTAACTGTAGTTCAATCATTCACTTCACCTCCTATTCATTCACCATTTCAATGCAGCCTAGCATTTGTGATCTTCTAAAACCAATACCCGTCTGCGTTAATAAAGCTAAATCTTCTGGATATCCTCCTAGTACAAAGCTTCCTTCAAAACCATTCAAATAAAGAATTCCTTTTTCATTTAAATTTTTAAACTTGTCAGACTTTAACTGCACAACTTTTTTATGCATCATTACAGGTGTAAAAACTAGTGGCTGATGCAATGGCCGCCCAGCAACAGATTTTAGGCATTCATTTGCTGCATAATTCAATTCCTTCTCATAATCAGGATCATCAATATTTAAATATTGATTGTTTTTATCTTTAATAACGATGGTGCTGTTTGTTTTAAATAGAGCTTGAGATTTTGTAGGTAATTTTTCAGATAAAAATTTAACATGCTTAATGTGTAGGGTGTATGACTTATATTGCATTTGCTGATGCTCAAGTAAGCCATTATACAGAGTTATCATAAAATTTATATCAGAAGAAGAAATGGTCATACGAATGTCTTGATGGATGATAAATTCATCACCTTCTAGCGTGTAACCATTTAAATAAATCGCTCCTGTAAAAGGACGCATCGCCTTGTTAGCTTGATGTTCCTCAAAGCTATACAAACTTTCCTTTAATTCTGGATTGACAGAAGATAGTCCGGCTTTAACTACACTCCCAGCTAAAAAATGATAATGCTTAGGTATTTTCTCCGCTTCCATAATGATCTGCAACCTCATTTGGCTTCACCTCCTTTTCATTTCCTTGTTTAACCTAGATATAGTTAAAAATAGGCTTATTACCCAAAATTAAACTTACTTATATACTAATCTTTTTTTCGTCACTCATCAACATTTTTTGACAATTATATAGGCATTATGTTTACTTTAGATTTTGGTGCTTATTAATCTCTTTCCTATTCTTGATTAGAATAGAAGGTTCTTTTTAAATAAGTAGAATACAAATAAATATTTTTTCAAGTAATTATTAATTTGTTTGAAGACTTTTTTGTACAAGTGCAGTGAATCATTTACAACATTGATCTTTTTAAAACTTATCATATCTAGCTTTAAGGGCCTTTGATTGCAAAGGCATGTTATTGGAATACCGATTAACTGCAAAAAAATGATATTAGTCTCAAAGTACAACCTGATAAAGCGTTGAAAAATAAGGTTTTTTTGATTATGCTTAAGGGGGGTTTTTCATTAACTAAGTGGAATTTAAATGGAAATTGTAGATGCATCAGCAGACACACCTCTTGGTTTTTCATTAACTAAGTGGAATTTAAATTGGTCTCCAACATAAAGCGTTAAGCCATACTCATTAAAGTTTTTCATTAACTAAGTGGAATTTAAATGCTGCTATTGCACGTCCTGACTTATCTGTTTTAAAGTTTTTCATTAACTAAGTGGAATTTAAATTTTTGTATATGTGTTATATAAACTTTCATAGTGATAGTTTTTCATTAACTAAGTGGAATTTAAATATTGAAAAGCTAAGTCCATCCGAAATGAATAAGTACGTTTTTCATTAACTAAGTGGAATTTAAATCTGTCTTTTATCATCCAATCGCTCCTACGCTAAATGTTTTTCATTAACTAAGTGGCATTTAAATATATGTTCAGCTAACACTTTGGCGATAGCTTGGCGTTTTTCATTAACTAAGTGGCATTTAAATTTGTAGCGTGGGAAAACCTTTGCGTCACCCGTTCCAGTTTTTCATTAACTAAGTGGAATTTAAATTTTGTGAAGAGATAGACAGCTGATAAAGATATTTCGTTTTTCATTAACTAAGTGGATTTATAATAAGTAAATAGGTTAGGAAGATATTGTCCAACTGAAGGCATTTTTATTAGCAAGTGGCATTTAAACCCTTGCAATCTATTATTCGCTAAAAAAACCAACAACAACCGAATTCCCTCGGTCATTGCTGGTTTTTTTCATTTACATTATTTCTTGCGTTTCACAAATACAATAACAAAAATAGCGGCTAGTGCTGCTAGGATAGCGATCATCCAAACTGTGTTTGAGTTGGATGCTGTGTCATCTGCTGCGGCTGCTTGTTGCTCTTCTCTTGGTGTAGCGTTCGAAGACTCCGTTTCTTTGGCATCCTCTTTCACCACTTGTGCAGTGCTAATTTGCACATATTGTAGTGTTGCTTCATTCGAGTCGGATGCTTCATGCTCGTGGCTGTCACCATGGCCTTCTGCATGATCCCCGTGGTTTTCCTCTTGCCCACCGTCATGTCCATGATGGTGATCCGCTGCTGTTGTAAAAATAGAACGTTCTAGCTGTTGCCCTACCCAGCTTTTGGCATCTGTTGAATCGGCAAAGATGCGAGGGTGTCCTGACAGCATGTATGTTTTACCGTCGATGATGATTCCTGTTTGGTCACCTGTGACAACGTCTTCAATCGTACCCGTTGGTCCTTCTGCAAAGCCGCCCATCTGAATAAGCGTATGTCCGCCCATATCAAATGTAAGGTGCTCTGTTAAGAATGCAATGTACTCTTCTTTCGTCATGGTTGCGTCAGGATTAGCTAGCTCAAGTTTATGATGAAAAAGTGCTGTATTTATTTCCTTGTACGTAATATCTCCCTCTAGTGAAGACACGTAATCCTCTTTTTGAGCTGCTTGTGCTAGCTCATCCACTGTTGCTCCCTCAAGGCCGAAAAAGCCACCTACCCAGCCTGCAAAGTCCTTGCGTGAAAGATTGTCTGTTGGGTTTAAGGCCATATCTTTGCCATTGTACCCAAGAAGCCCAATACTGTGTAGTATCATAATGTCCTGAATATTGGCGGCTGTTTCAGGGACATCCGTGAATAGTGTACTTTTATCCATCGTATGGGCGTAGGCAACGGGTGCCATGAATAAAGTACTCATCAATAATAAAAGTAAATATTTTCTCAAAATGATTCCACCTTCCAATGCCTTAGTATACAGATGAAATGTGAGGGAAGTTTGAAATCCACAAGTATTTTCTATAGCTTAAATTGACGAATCAGGGCATTTAGTTGTTCAGCCATTTCTGCTAAATGCTCGGCACTATGTTTAATTTCCGCCATGGAGCTTGCAGTTTGCTCAATGGTAGCCGATGTTTCCTGAATGCCTGCCGCTGATTGTTCGGAGACAGCAGCAATTTCATCGACTGCTTTATTAATCGTGACAGTATTGTGAACAACCTCAGCTAGCTCCACTGACATACCTTCAATGCCTGTCGCAATGGCCTCAATAGCATCCGCAATTTGGTTGAATGTCGTATTGGTTGCGGCCATTTGTGTTGTGCCCTTTTCGACTTCCTCATAGCCTTGCTCTAGCGAGGAGGTTACTGTATCGGAATCATCCTGAATTTTTCTGACAATCGCTGTAATATCATCGACGGAGAAGGCGACCTGTTCGGCTAATGTTCGAACCTCGTCGGCCACCACGGCAAAGCCTTTCCCCTGTTCCCCAGCTCTAGCTGCTTCAATCGCTGCGTTCAATGCGAGTAAATTAGTTTGGGCAGCAATCGTTTGAATGACCGCTACAAGCTTAGAAATCTCCTGTGTTTGCTTACTTAAGCCATTTACCTGATTCACCGCGTCCTTCACTGTATGCTGGATGGCTTCCATTTGTTTGGTGGAAGTGGTCATTAAGCTTCTACCTTCTTGTGTTAAAGCCTTTACATTCTGCGAATACTGTTGAACATCTTTACTGCCGTGATGAACCGTAGTGACTTTGCTAGTAAAATCATTCATTGCGGAAGCGACATCAGAGGCATGATCTGCCTGTAATTCTGTCCCACTTGCCTTTTCTGTAACCGTATGAACAATTTGCTCTGTCCCCATTTTGACCTCAGAAGTCGACTGAAGAAGCTCCTCACTATGTGCCGCTACATCATTGGACACCGTTTGAATATGCTTTAATAGACGATTTAAAATATCTGACATCGTATTGGTCGCTTCCATCAGTTGCCCTACTTCATCCTTCGATTGAACCTTCAAAGGCGGCTCACTTAAATCGCCATTGGTCATTTGTTGCATACGCTTGGTTAACGTCACGATTGGTCTTGAAATACCACGAGCACTTAATAGCTCAATTATCACTGCTAGAAGAACAATCACAATACCTACGATAATGGCGATTCGCTGTTTCTGCTCTCCAGCAGCAATGCTGTCCGTCCCTACCTCATTAATGGCTAGCTTTCGTTGCGCCGCTAAGTCTTCGTAGCCTTCACGAATGGTCGTAGCTGTGTCATCCATTTTTGTGAGGTTTTGGGTAGCCAGCTCGGTGTTCCCTTGATCATATACCGCAAATACCTCTTGCTCAATATAACGGTTCCATTCCTTAGACATTTCCGCAAATTGTCCGAATTCGCCTGAGGAAGATAATGCTGATCGCTTTTCTTCATTGCTTAGTTCCTTTGCAACATTATCCTGAAATATCTCTTTATACTTTTCTCTCCCAGAAAGCACATAGCCTCTAGCTGCCGCTATTCTTAAATCAATGGACTGTGCCTGCTCGTAATCGATGATTAATAGTTGTAATTCTTGCTGTACAATTTGCTCTGTCGCATCATTGCTTTGCTTGATGGCAAAGTAATTGTAAACAATGTATCCTATCATGATTGCAATCACAATGCTAAAGGAAAAAACAATGCGTCTACTGATTGTTTTGAACTTCATTTGCAAAAACCCCTTATTTTCCTAATCTATTCCATCCTTAAAAATCTACCATTTAATTAGGACGATTAGCGGTTTTAGGAATTTTTGCTATATTTCCAGAAATAACTTGGTCAATATAATGTTTTTTATAGCATCTTTTATCGCACGCCTATAGTACTATCCTTAATCCCAGCCATTGAACATTACATCGCCAATTGTTTGACTATTAAAATAAGAGACGTATTTCCATTCTGTAGCAGATAGGCTATGGAACGCCTCATCCTTTGTTAGTAATGTTGTAAGTGTCTCCGCTTCCAAGCATTTTCGCATAGGAAAATATTTATGCAGGTGAGGCTTGGATAAAAAGGTAAAGCTATTCACCTCCTGCTTGGCAAATGCGATGTACGGCATCAAACGATGATGAAGAATCGTCAGTGTTTCTCCATCGATTTCAATCACTGCCTGCATATAGACAAAGGGCGCTTGATCAATAAATTGCCTTACTTTCGCTCGTTGTTCGCTTGTCACTAAATGGTACACCATCGACTGAAACATGCGCATGTCCTGCTCAATTAAATGCGCTGCATCGAAACCAGAAATTCCTTTTGTTAAACGCAAGCCTTCCATCACTCCTTGTTATTTGTCTCTATAATAGGACCTTCTCGTTCGGTTGAGGAAATTCCTGCCAATCTATGCATTTCTTTTAATATGGTAATCAATTTGTAGGAATGGAATACCAAATAACGTCATCTGATGGCGTGCTGACAATGTCTTGTCATCTACCGCAGAAATTTGAAAATGCTCCTGTAGGGGTAGCCTCATCACATTTTTTCCTATCGCCAAATAAATTCCTGCATCTCCATCATGGCGACTTGTTAGGTGTAGCTGACCATTTTCTTCATAGGCATACAAAATGCCAACCATTGTTGAGAACGGGAGTGGTAAGGCTATATTCATATAGGTCGTTTCGTCGCTTGTGTGCTTCGAATAAATCGCAACAAAAACGGTTTGCTGATGAATTGTCCGAATCCATGCACGTGGAGACGGACGGCTATCTCGTGCAGGATCGACCTGAACAATGCTACCCGTCATCTCAACTGGCTTACTGGAAAAGGGTAAATTGAGCTGTTGGAGCAAACGGCTCATTCCTTGATACAGAAAGGCAAAAGGTCGAAACCAAGCCTTCCATTGCACCGTCGAAAGCAGCCGATAGGTCGTCGTATACTCATAAAAATGTGGAATGACAGGCGGTAGCTTTGCTGTATCAACAAAATCCTGTAAGGCATCGACCAAGCCAGGGTGTGGTATATTCTCATGATGTAGCTTCCCGCGAATTTGGCTTACAGGGAACTCAAACGGACGCTGTGTTGTTGGGGGGACAGCCATTAGCCAGGCGATGACCCCTATTCCCCCAAAGAAAACACCATTGATCACACCATGGAATTGAAGCATTTCTGGAATGCCGATGGAAATGTTTCCGCTGACACGACTGTAAACATACAGACAAGATCCAAGAATCGTCAGACAGAGCGCTCCATAGGAAGTCCTCAGCAATAGCCCCTGTCCAAACGGAAGCTTTGTTTTGAGCGCTAAGAAAAACAAGCCGTAAATGGCGAAAATATAAAGAGCGACTGCGATGATTTCGATGAGAATGGAAAAGGCAATACCTATCGCAACAAGGAGTGGTCCTGCCAGCAACATTATCACCATCACACGGTAGCCGCTACTATCATGTAATCGACCTAAAAGTCCGACTGAAATGGGTAATAAACAAGCCGAATAATGAAAGTGAATGGCCGTTAACCACGTTATTAATGGTGAAAAACCAGTATCCATGTTGGTGACATAGGCGAAAAACCACAGACCACCGAGGGCTAGGTAGAAAAGCCCCATGTCGATAGCAAACTCCTCAATATTTGTAAAACCTCGTTGTAAAAATCTTTTCACGCCTTGCATGGCGATATAGAAGGTATACAGTACATACATGCCTGCCAAAACATTAGCCAAAACGCCATCCTTCGACCAATGCAGCAGTGTAACGGCTAGCATCATCCCCATAGTAATGGCTGTGCCGACTTTCTGAACATCCACAACCATTGATACCATGGTGGGAACGAAAACTAGTTGAGCAACGGTTAGTAACCATAAGTAATTGGGTTGCCCACTAAGCACATAGCACATCACCGTGAACAAAATCCCTAGTAAAAAAATGAAATTACTTCGATTGTTGCGTAAATTCACCAGCATACATCATGAGCCTCCCTATGAATGGATTATGGATGGAGACATGAATGGTAAAGACATTTTTCGATTCATCAAAGCCTTCCTCTACAATGACTCGCCCCTCTAACAGTCTAGGCATCGGGCATTCGAAACGCGAGAGGACAAAGCGCTGCTTACCTGAACGAATAACCAATGTCCCCGCTCGTGTCACCGTAAAGTGCAAATCGGAATAAAAAAGAGCGGGTGTGCCTAAATAATCTTTCACAATTTTTTGGATTGGATCAATGGTCATCCTTGCATCAAAATGCCTTGTTTTCTGCGGGAAATAAAAGGTGCGCTCCCATAGTACCTCTAGTTCCCCACTTGGCAGGGCTCTGCATGTATTCGAAATAGTAAAGGGGATATCCTCCCCTGACTCTGGAAACAGAAATCGCGTTTTCGCAGCCAGTGTATAGAAGGGACACATCCATTTAGCACCAGATTTTATTTGATGCATCACGCCCTTAGCAAAAAATGATTCATCAATTGGTAACGCATAACGCTGTTGTAGCATCGGATGAAGTCTTGCAAAATCATCCCCTAATAATGTTTGATAGATCGTCATCCTTGTTATCCTCGCTTTCTTTTACAACTTTTAGCACTCGGTACATCCTTACTTAAGCTAAATCCGACAATCGACAACACCCATAAAGCACTATTAAAGGTAAGTGGATTAATGGGTGCTTGTACACTTGTCGGGTCCGCAACAATAGCAGCTATCGTCAAGAGCGGAAAAACGATGATTTGCATGCCAAAGAGCCAGCGTTTTCCTCGCGGGTAAAGCCAACAAAAAGCAAAGAGAATTTCCGCAACCCCTATCCACATAACTAGCTGATCTGCATGGTTTAGTAATGAAGCGGTCATCTTTAATTCCTGCGGATGCAAATGGATGATCTTCGGTACAAGACCATGATAGAACCAGACAAAGCAAAAGAATAGACACAGAAGCATCGTTAAAAAGAATCGTCTATACTGTGCGGTAGGATTTTCTCCTTTTTCTAGCCATCTTTTTAAAACGTCAAAGCTGAGTGCCGTCGCCCACCCCATTAATGGACGAAAAAATAAATCAAAGAATACGCCAAGCTTGCCATAGCGTGTATCATAATCATATTGGGTCAGAAATGTCAGCCCCTGTTGATGCGGGATATATTGCCAATAGCCTTTTCCCTCCGCTATGGGTGAGCGCTTTTGAGGCGTACCAAAATGCAGTGAGGATGTTCGCGTGCCATTTTCTTTATGATGCTCCCCCTTGCTTTCTCCCCAGCCGCTTACCTGTAAGCCTGGCATTACCTTCGTTTCATAGGTAAAACGCTGTGGCTCCTCGGGTGCTTTTTTCGGAATATATGTAATCGATGTAAAACGTAAATCCCATTGCTCATGCAGATGAGGATTTTGTGTATAATCCCATGCTTTCTCTATAGGAGCCTGAATGTCTATCTCGACATAAATAGGCTTTCTGCTCATAAACTCACTCCTTTTTTTGATGAAGCCACTATCATTATAGCAGTAAATTGATAACCTTCTATTAAATGGGTATGCTTATGACGTTTCTCAATAAAAATAAAAAACTTGAATCGAAATGATGACTTGCTGAGTCTAATGGTCGAAAAGGAGGCGATTTTCATTACGAGCACCCAACAAACTCTTGTAGCCTTAGCCCAACAAGGTGATGAGCAGGCGTTTTATCAGCTCATTGAGCAGGAGCAGCATAAGCTTTACCGAATGGCCTATGTCTACGTACAAAATGAAAACGACGCCGTAGAAGTTTTTCAGCAAACCATTATTCGAGCCTATGAGGGGCTACCGCAATTAAAGGAGCCTCACTATTTTGCCACTTGGCTTACCCGCATTATGATAAATTGCTGTAAAACCTATATTGCGAAGAAAAAAACAGTTATGCCTGTTGAACCACAAACTTTCGAGGATTTAACAAGTGCATCTCCTACATACATCGAAGAAGAGCTGGATTTATGGCAGGCTCTTTGCAGGCTTGAGGAAAAGTACAAAACGGTGCTATTACTACGATTTTATCAAGACTACTCTGTCAAGGATATTGCGGCGATTTTGCAATGCCCTGAAGGTACCGTGAAAACACATATTCGCCGTGGCTTGCATGCATTACGACAACAATTAAAGGGGGCATATCTCGATGAGTGGGTTCAATCCGCTGAAAGAAGTCATTAATGCAATACCCATCCCTGAAGGACGTTTAACAGAGGTGCTACGTGTTGAAGGGATGTCCAAAATTTATCAGCAAAAGCATCATACTGTGAATGCCTTGAAAAATATCCATTGCACCATTTATCAAGGGGAAATGGTGGCGATTATGGGGACAAGCGGCTCTGGTAAAAGTACTCTTCTAAATATGATCAGTGCCATTGATGAGCCAACAGATGGAGCATTATTTTTATTTGGCAAGGAAGCGCAGGCTATTTATCAAGAGCCAAAAGCATCGCAATTCCGAAAAGAAAATATCGGCTTTATCTTCCAATCCTTTCATCTGCTAAAGGATTTAACCGTCGAGGATAATATTGCACTTCCCCTTATTTTAAATGATATTCCTAGCAAGGAGATTAAGGTGCGTGTGCAGCATATGATGGAAACCTTAAACATCGCTGCTTGGGCAAAGCATCGACCACATGAGCTTTCTGGTGGACAGAAGCAACGTGTCGCCATTGCGCGAGCGATTATTGCCAATCCTCCTATTTTACTTGCAGATGAGCCAACGGGGGCTTTGGATGTTCATACAACAGATGAAATTTTAGAGCTGCTTGTTGCTCTGCAAAAAAAGAACCAGCAAACGATATTACTTGTCACACATGACCCCTATGTGGCTACCTATGCCAATCGGGTATTGTTCTTCCATGATGGGGCGATTGTGGATTCCTATCAAAACCGGCAAAATGAAGAGGATTTAGATTGTATTCTAATGAAATTCAAGGAAATAACGAGGGGGGATCGCTAATGTTTACGATGCGCAATATTGCCCTCAAGCTTTTTCGTGCAGCTTGGGCAAATGTCCTAACGAGTATTAGTATTATTACGATCTCGATTTGCCTGGTGATGACGATGACCGTCTACATTTGGAATGCGAATAGCCAGATGAAGGCAGACATCCAAGCGTTGTATGGGGAAATGGATTTAATGGTTGGTTATAATCCTGATCAGCAAAAATTGTTGACGACAAATCAAATAGAGGAGCTTTCTACTCTAGCCGGTGTCACACAAGTGTCCCGCTTATCGATAGCCCATACAATCGTTGAACATGAAAAATACACCGCATTTTATACCGTTGGCGTTGAAAATGATGACCTTGTGAAAAGTCGCTACCATTTTGCGGTCAATCTTGGACCGAACGATGCCATTCTTTCGGAAAATGTTGCCCGTCTTTTCAACAAACGAGTTGGGGACTCTATTCATATTCAATCAAAGGATTTTATCGTGCAAGAAATTTTACCGACGATGAACGGCACTGACAGCCCTAATATCATCCTCTTAGCGAATGACGTAGTTAAGGCATGGATGAACAACAGTCAGCCACAAACGGCAGGCATATTTGCGCTCATTAAAACTGATGAGGGGCGTGCCAAGGCTGTAGGCGCAGAAATCAAACAACTGGATGCAACATTACGTGTTGATGTTATGAGTGATTACGATGTCATTAAAAGAAATTTACAGAGCTTAATGGTTTTTATGATTGTACTATCCGTTTTTATTTTACTCATTTCAAGTGTCCTATTGCTGTCCACATTCCAGCTATTATTTTATAAAATTAAAGAGCAGCTCATGATCTTACGGGCTCTCGGGGCATCCGTGAAACAGGTTGGACGTATAGTCAAGCTCCAACTATCACTGATCATTAGCTTTGGCGTTATGCTTGGAACAACGCTGAGCCTTGTGATAATAAAAAGCTGGCTACCACAATTAATTAGCTTTTTGCATTTACCCGAAGCTAAAACAGAGCTTCCTATTGTGTTTATTCTTTTAATTGCCCTTTCCAGCTTCATCATTCTTCAAGTGATGACAAAATGGCAAGTAGCGAAAAGCTCTCGACTACTGCCATTACAAATCGCGACAGATAATGAAAATTTAGAGCTGCGTTGGACAAAATGGAAAACAATTATTGTCAGTATTGTAGGTGTGTCAGCTACCTTCTTCTTTTTACAAGCCTATTTAGCTGGGACAGGAAGCGATCAAGGTGCCTTATTTATTTTACTCGGAACACTATTTGTATGTGGAATTTTACTGTTACTAATCCCCTATCTATTTACAGCCATCCTTCATCTGGCTTTAAAGCCGATTCGAAGGGTACTTGGCAAGGAAGCCTATTTAGCATGCCAGCAGCTCATGCCACAAGTACGCAAAAATATGCCCGTGGTGCTCAGCATGATAGGATTAATGGTTATTTTAACCTTTGGAAGTTCATTAATGAAAACCCTACAACACAATGACCTTGCCTACACAGAATCACAATACGAAACAGCCATAAAAATCAATAATGAATTAAATGATCCAACTATCACGCCTGCAATGATAGAGGAAATAGAAGCATTGCCAAGCGTACAGTACGCGTATACACAAAGTAATAATGCGTATATTGCTCTACAACTCGGCGATGAATGGCTACCAGAGAACTATACAACCATTGATATTAAGAAATTTATGCAATTAAAGAAGTTGCCTCAAATTGAGGAAGGAAATTTGCAAAATGGCCTTGTCGTGACAAAGGGCTTTGCCGAGCGTTATCATTTGGCAGTGGGTGATCGTGTAACGATGGGTACCTATGATTTTACTGCCCGGCAGGATATGCCTACTGGTGAGTTACAAATTATAGGAATTACTGATACACCTATTCACCGTGCTGATTTAATCGTTGATTGGTCATCATTCCTCACGGCACAGGATCACCCAATTATCGAAGACATTATGGTAGAAACATCCCACCCAGAGCAGACATTGGCGGAGCTGTCATTCTTGGAACAGCGCTGGCCAGCCCTGAAGTTGACAGATAAAGCGACCATATTAGCACAATCCAATGAAATGTTCTTCCAACGGTGGAGCTTATTTGTTGGCGTCTTTGTTATTTTAATAGCTGCCACGGGGCTTGGTGTCCTCCAAACATTACTGCATACCATTTATACAAAACGCAGTGACTATGCCATCCAACGATTAATTGGTCTGTCACCAAATGGGCTGATGAAACTCATACTGACACAAGTCCTATCGTTTGTCCTTTATGGTCTCACGGTCGGTACATTTCTGGGGTTCGTTTTAACGAGGATGCTAGGCTTCATTGATGATGGCTCGCCGATGTCCTATGACTTTCTAACATTGGGCCTCACAAGTCTCGCGTTCCTAGGGTCAACCCTCATTGTCTTTACCCTCCAAGGCTACTGGATGAGCAGACAAAAATTAGCGAATGAGATCTTGGAAATATAAGTAAAACAGCCCCTCTATGGTTAGAGGTGGCTGTTTTTTTAGAAGCGGGGCTCTCTCTTGAGCGAGCGCTTTTACCCCTCTTTGGAGCGGAGCACCCCCACTCCTTTTATAAATGAAATTCTCCCTAAATTTGAAGAAATTCTATCATTTCCTTTATGATAGCCTCTTGATCTCGTCCTAATGTCATGAGATGCTTAGAATTTCCAAAGCCTTTCTTCTGCTTTCTAGATGAATGAACGTGCCGATAGATCGTTTCAGCACTTTGCGTGTATAAGGCATCGTCTTTTTCACCATAGTAGATAGCGATAGGAATGATAATTCTATCAAGCTGTTCCATCGTTGCTTGGATAAATGTTTGGAATACGTTCATTGCATGTAATGGCATGTTCTCAAATGGCTCCATTTCCTGAGCGATTTGAAGTGGTGGCTTGCCTTCTATTGTTTTGTAATTATGGGCATAGTCCATAATCCTTTGTTTTAATTGCTCTGGCTCCTTATCAAACGGCACAGATAAGACAATGATTTGCTCGAGCCTTTCTAATTGAGCAAGCTTCAACGCGAAAATTCCCCCGATGGATAGACCGATGACCGAAATCTTTTGATAGCCTTCATCCAATAAAAATTGATGAGCATTCACTACATCCTGCCACCAGTCGTCTACCTGATAGTGTAATAACTGTTCTGGATGGGTGCCGTGTCCACGATACAGCGGCGCATAGCAAGTATAGCCTTGGTTATGTAGTGCAGTGGCTACTGTCTTCATATCTCTTGTATGACTTGTAAAGGAATGTAAAAGCAATAGGGCTTGCTCATTTCCCTGTAAATAAATCTCTTTTGCTGGTAATATGTTTAGCATTTCATCAAGCCCTTTCTTCCATCTACCTTTATTTAAGCCCCAACAAACAGCACTGCCTGTCCGATGGCAATAAAAAAGGCTTCCTGCTGAATGGGGCTGCTGTCTTCAATTTGTAGTGTAATGTCAAAATGCGTCTCACAGAAAGTCGCTTGCCAGCGTGCGATAGGCTGCTCATTCACAGTAAAAACAGACCAGTCCTCCATTTCTTTGTTGAGCTTGATCTGCTGTTCGCCATCGGTAATAACTAAATCAGGAATCATAATTTGCCAGCCATCATAGGCAATCATATAGTCTTTACCTGTTACCAAATCCTTGCCACGGAAATGCACGCGCCCGCGACGGGATACTTTTTTACACGTAAAAAGCGGCTGACCATTGCGATCGTGAACATCAAAACGAACGAAATAACGATAGTCCATCGTTTTATCGAATGCTTTTTTTAGTGCATTGGAATACACGCGTTGAACGGTGGACGATACCTCCCCCGCTTCATTTAAAATTTTAACGGCCTCTGTTGACTCGATGGCCGCTGGTTGCTTGTATGTATAGGTCTTCAATCTATTCGCTCCTTTGAAACATTGCTTTCTTAAAACTACCATAAAATAAGCGTCAAATACAAAGGATGTATTTGACGCTCCTATTATGGTTATTGCATTTATTTCAATCAAGTAGCCTACTCCATTTTCTATCGATCTAACTTAAAGGTAATTTCCCCGATGCCCAATTCCGAATTGACCTCTAGCACGACATCCGCCTTGTCGTAAGCTTCGTTGACATAGACACCATTCCCTTTTGATATAAGGCCCTCCACATTAGACGAGCCAATGCCTTTTTCTGTCGTTAATTTCACGCCAACCTTTGAAGGTAAAATAACTGTTGTTTGACCGACACCTGTTTCAATAGTCGTTGTAAAGCTCTTTTTCCAGTCGCCACCTAGATTAACCGTTAGATCACCGACACCCGCTTCAATATCGAGCTTTTCCAGCTGAAGACCCTGTAAATCAAGATTGGCAAGAGAGGCACCCGTTTCCACATTCAGATCCATGGGGATGCTGTCGTTCAGTTGAATCGCCCATGTGTTTTTAATATTCGAGAGCCCCAGCCTTGTTGAGCCCTTATGCTTGATTTCCACTTCTCCTGTATCGCCATGTAGATCATAGTCTATCTGAGGGGCTAGCTTTTTTACATTATATTCTGCGTTGCCCTCAACCCATTCCTTTGCACCACTCGATACATTCATTTCGCCAACACCTAAATCAATGTCTACCTCTAATACTTTCGCTTTATCCTTTTCCACCAAAATGGCTTCCTCTCGCATTTTATTTGGAATAAAGGAAAAGCACCCCGATAATACCAATGCTGACGTGCCTATCACGACACCTAAACCCACTAATTTTTTCACTATTATTTCCTCCCACCGTATAATCTACCAATAATTTCATTATATAGAAGGGAGGAAATTAAAATACGACCCTCCGCTCGAAATTCATCTAAGACCTAAGACGTAGAGAGGCTTACTGATAAGGAATGTCATGCCCCTCCAGCAATGCCTTTAAATTCGCAAGAGAGGCATCATAGCCTGACGAATTAAAGCTCACCGTAGTGCCATTACCCTGTTGGGCTAGCGTAATAGCAATCAATGTTTCAGGAACTTCTAGATAGAAGGAAAATTCCTCATTTTTCTTCACTTGCTGAATCGTTAGCTCCATCGGCAGTTTTTCAGAAAGCTGGTTATGCGCATTTGGCATTAAGGTAAATGTCATCTTTTCCCCAGCTGTTAGTATAGGGATGTCCCATATGGAGCCTGGTGCGTACCATCGGGAGAGGGATTGCTCCTCTGTAATCGCCTGCCATACTTTATCAATCTTTGCCTCAATCCAAATCGAACTGGTCATTCACAGCAACCTCCATTTCCTCTTTTCCATTATTTTACCGAACTTTCAGAAGTTAGACTACCTTGGGATGTTCTGTATAAGTGAAATGCCCCCAGTATAACCATCACAGCGATAACATCCAAAGCGAGCTGATAGCTGGAAAAAACAGTAACCAATAAACCATAAACCGTTGGTGCCAAGACAATAAAGAACTGATTAATCGTTAACGCTGCACTAACAGTTAGTCCTACTGCTTGCGAATCGGATTGCTCCGTGACACAAGTGATATATATGGAATACCAGCCAAGCGCTAAAAACCCAAATAAACTGCAAAATAAAATCATGAGGCCCTTGCTATGTATGACAAAGGGCAAAAAGCCAACCATCAGGAATGTAGCGACCATGACGAGCACTAATAATGGCTCTCGTTTTTGAGCGAAATAAAGATCACTCATCCAAGCAAGTACAATTCTCCCAAACATCCCACCAAATAAAATCAGACTTAAATAGCGCCCCGCCTCGGTTAATGTATACCCACCTTCATGATGTAAATAGCTCATAAAGTGAGCAATGATAATCATTTGGAGGGACATCATGACCATGCCCACAAAAAATAAAGGATAGAGCGCTCGATTGTGCCGAATAGCACGCATCTTCTCTTTAAAAGGAATGAGAGGTGCCGTAGCGGTGTCATGCTGTTTTGGTTCTTTGTACAGCAATAAAAATAATAGTCCCCCACCAACCGCCATCAAGCCCTGTGCTAAATGGACAGAGGATAGATGATGATGTTGATACAAATAGGTCAGCAAAGTGGAAGCCAATGCACCACCAATCGGAATACCTGTTTGGCGTATCCCAATAGCAAGTCCTCGATGCTTGTTAGGAAACCATTTCACAATAGCAGTACTGCCACCTGTTTGCGCACTGCCATACCATATCCCCACAACTATTAATACGAGAAGCAATGTCGTATAATGATTCACGGGTATTAGCAATAAGGCTGACATGCCCAGTAGTATCGAGCCCCATCCAATAATCTGCTTTTCTCCCTTTTTATCCATGAGATAACCAAATAGCAGCATGGAGAAAATTGGCCCTATATTGACGGCTGAAACAATTAGCCCTGTCTGGAAGGACGTTAAGTGCCATTCCATTTGATAAAAAGAGGCAACTGGCCCCATTCCGTAGGTCACAAAGGTTGCGGCTGTTTGCGAAAGTGTAGCCACAAGCAAGATGACCCATCGATAATATGTATGCATAAAAACCCTCCATCAGGTTACTGCTTTTGCAGTCTACCTTTTCATTATCTAGAGTGTACGTGGACAGCTAGCGAACGTAAAATGGAGGAAAATGATAGCGGCTATTAAAAAAATCTATAGGTATGTGAGGAACAACATGAACATTGAAGAAATTGCCTTAAAAATGGAGCTTTTAGAGAGGCAAAACTTGAGTAAATCGGCTGAAATCACCAATTATACACAATCTGCCTTAACAGCAAAGGTGAAAAAAATGGAGCGTGAAATTGGGCAGGACGTCTTTAAACGAACACCCCAAGGCTTAAAGCTGACAGAGGTAGGTCAACATTATTTACAGTTTTTAAAGAAAGTTGCCGAGCAGTATGAAGACTTTTTACATACCATCGGCCCTACACAAACGAGCATTTTGGTTGGTACATCTCATACAACCATTAAAATATATGGACCATCCATTATGAACGCACTGCAAACTAGTCGAAGTCCGATAGATGTTGATTTCACTGTGGAATCAAGTACAGCCTTAAATCACAAAGTCCATCTGGCGGAAATAGATTGCGCATTGACAAGTAATCCAATCAAGCATTATAGCGATCTACACTATGATGTACTAGCCACAGAGACGTTTGAAGTTATCTCAAGCTCCGCTCATATCATTGACTTTGATCAACGAACACCTGTCACATTGCTTGTGTTAAGTAAGGGCTGCATGTATACCCATGCATTAGCACAATGGCTCACTGACAAGCAGGTACCTTTTACGATGAAGGAAATTAAATCAGTTAGTAGTATTTTAGATTTTCTTGAAATCGAGCATACATTGGCTGTATTAAATACCAAATTACTAGCACTTTATCCTTGTCCCGACATGCATTTTTATGATTTAGATGGGCTTCACAGTGTGATCGAAACAGTTTATATCTATAAAAAAGATGACCGTAAGCAGCCCTTCATCCTGCAATTAAAACAGGTCATTGAATCCTTGCTTGAGCAGAATTAGCACCATAAACCTATTTTGTGCTAATATTCTAAAAACCCTATATTATTCATGCGGACTACACTATAATAGGTTTGTCATTATTAATCTTGTAAATGCTTAGGAGTACATCATGTTTTATTACATCTCGTTATTTTTTGCAGTATTTGCATTATCTACCTCAGCAATCTTTGTTAAGCTAGCTGATGCACCACCAGCGATTACAGCCTTTTATCGACTATTTTTTGCGATGCTAGTTCTTCTTCCATTTTTATTGGCACAGAAGAGCTTGCGGCAGGAGCTTACAAGTCTCTCGAAAAAACAATGGGGACTCGGCATTTTATCAGGCTTATTTTTGTCCTGTCATTATGTGTTATGGTTTGAATCATTAAACTACACATCTGTGGCTAGTTCAACCGTCATTGTGACACTACAGCCACTATTCTCTTTAATAGGCAGCTATTTTTTATTTAAGGAGCGATTTTCAAAAGGAGCGATTGTTGGCTGCTTCGTAGCGATCATCGGCTGCTTCATTATTGGCTGGCAAGATTTCCAGATTAGTGGACAAGCCCTTTATGGCGATATTCTTGCCTTTATTGCGGCAGGTATTATTACAGCCTACTTTTTTATTGGGCAATCAGTGCGCAAGGATTTATCGCTCATTCCCTATTCTATTATCGGCTATGGCAGTAGCTCGATCTTTTTAGCCGTTTATGCCCTCTTTATGAAAGAATCGTTTTTCGAATATTCAGCCTCCACCTGGTGGTCCCTTGTAGGGCTGGCTGTCATTGCAACGATTTTTGGGCAAACCATTTTTAATTGGCTATTGAAATGGTTAAGTACAACGGTGATTTCCATGAGTATTTTAGGCGAAACAATCGGCACATGTATATTAGCTTATTTTATTTTAGATGAGATGATTTCCGTTCAACAGGGGATCGGTATTGTGGTCATTTTACTAGGACTGGCCCTGTTCTTACTACAGCAACGAAAATCTGTGTAAAAGAAAAAACAACGGCAAAGGCTGCCGTTGTTTTTTATTGGTGTGTAAAGTAGAAGGTCGTGCCATTTTTGTTTGATTGTAAGGAAGCTTCGATATTCAATGTTTTAGCAATATCCTGAATGATTTTAAGCCCAAGTCCGCCATGCTCATCTTCCGTCGTAAAGCCAATACCATCATCACACATGACAACTTGCCCGTCCTTGATCGTCACCTCTAGCTTGGATGCTTGGGCATGCTTTAATGTATTTTGAAAGACATTATCGAATAAACGCTGTAGCCACAATTCATTGCTAAGCCAAGCTGCTTGTAAATCATCGTGCTGAAAATGCAGCGTAATATTCTGCATGCGATATAGATACTGCCACTTCTTTATCATCATTTGTAACAATGGGACAAGTTGAACCTCCTCCTGCATGACATAGGACTGTTCACTCGTATCAAAGGACTGTAACTGAAATGCATTAGTTAAATTCGTGATATATTGAATTTGTGCATGTAAGGATTCCACCAATTTGGGCTGCCCCTGTAGCTGATCCTCTAGATAAAACAGCTGCAAACGGATAGCCGTTAACGGCGTATGAATGTCATGTCGCAACTTTTGTAGCAGCTCTTTTTGAAGCTCCTGCTGCTGGGCAAGCTCTAATTCTCGGTAAGTTGTACGCTCAATTAAAAGATTGACAGATTGGCTAAGCTGTCCAATTTCATCCTCACTTTTTATCGTTAACGTCTCAGGTATTCGCTCATTACTTGCTAGTTCTCGTATTGTTTTATTAAGTAGTGTAATTTTGGATAGTAACGAATGAATCGATGTGGAAAATAGCCATGCGAGCATTCCTAACGCTAGCACAAACGCAATCAGCATCACAGGATAGGCATAGGACTCATGAAACGGAATGCCGTCATTTTTCATTTTAAAGGCCTTGTCATACAAAATTGACATGGCCACACTAATGCCTAATAGTACAACAGGCACACTCCCAATGGCTACAAATAACAAAGTACGGTATTTTGTTTTTAAGGTCATTTTTTATTATAGGTATTTAAACGATACCCTTCTCCATAAATATTTTGCACAATAATGCCTGCTGGGTCTTGTAGCTTTGTTCGAATTTTTTTAATATGGACATTCAAAATATTATGATTGCGTTCATCGAGCGGCCAAAGATAATCAAAAAAATGTTCCTTTGTTAATACTCGGTCTCGATTGTCAAATAAATAAAAGAAAATTTTTCGCTCAATCGCTGTTAGGGCGATTTCATCATGGATACTATGATGAAATACTTGACGGTGCTCCCCATCGATCAATAAATGCTGAATTTGCGTAAGTGTACCATACTGTTGTGCTAGCATTTTTTGCATTCTTAGCAACAGTTCTCGCGGATCAAATGGCTTTGTCAGGTAATCCTCACCGACCATCAACCCCTCTAGCTTACTTTCAATATCATTACGTGCCGATAGAAAAATGATTGGAATATTTAAGCCTAATCGTTTAATATTTTTGCTCAATTGATAGCCATCCTCTCCTGGCAGCATAATATCCATTATGACTAAATCCACCTGCTGAATCAGCGCCATCATATCCTTGCCATCTGTTTTCCAGATTGCCTCATAGCCCTCACGCTGTACTATTTTTTGCAGTAGATCACCAATCATGTGATCGTCTTCTATAATTAAGATTCTAAATCCTTTCATACTTATCGACCTTTCTCATCACCCGTTGTTTTCATAAATTCCATTGCCAGTTGATAGATTTCATCTGGCTGATAGAGATAAATACTATGTGTCCCACTGACCTCTTTCACTTGTGCATTAGTGAATTGCTTTACAAAGTCAGCATAATCCTGCCGATTTTGCTTCGTATATTTCGAATGTTTGTTTTCTTCCGCAATCGCATCAATCAGTAAGATAGGCGTGTCTTGCGGCTTTTTGAGCTGTTCTGATTGTAAACTATTTTCGTAGACCTGCAACAGCTCATTTTGCATATCTTCATTAAAAAATTGCTTAAAGGACAACGCCTGATAGATTTCCTTTTCCTGTGCTGTTAAAAACGACATTTGAAGTACTTGCGGATTATAGACCTGTGTTGGCAAAAGTCGATGTAAGCCGAGTTTAGTAGCGAGGTGCATGCCTCTCACCATCCACCGATCGACTGTGCCCATTGGATGCTTTACATATTGACTAGGTAGGCCAATGTCTAGCGCGATGATGCCCTTTACTTCCTCTGGGTATTTTTGCGCCCAGTAAATGGCCTCTAGCCCTGAAATGGAATGTGGCACAAGGACATAGGGCGGTTCAAGCCCACTTTGCAGAAGTGCCTGTCGCGTTTGCGCTAAAATCGTATCGATTCCTCTATCATCATGGGCTACGTCGCTATAGCCATAGCCAGCTCGATCCACTACTGCAATTTGATGATGCTGTGAAAACTTACGATACAGCCCTTTTAGCTCATATACGGGTGCTGCGATACCTGAGCCAGCCATAAAAATATATGTATCCTCGCCAGCCCCCTCCTGATAAACATGGAGATTGTGACCATCTACATTGTTTAATGTGCCGTTAGGTTGTAAAATAGCTGACTCCTTCTGTATTAAGCTATAGTGATAAATACAAATTATCACCATTCCAAGCACAATCAATGCCCCCATATAGACAATCATTTTCTTTGCTTTCTTTTTCATACGTATCTCCTCTTTTCGTTGATACTTGCAAGGATACACGGTAAAAATAAATATCTACTAAACTTTTGGAGAAAATAGATAAATTTCATACAAAAAAGCTACCTAACTAATAGGCAGCTCTCTTGATTAAGCATCTGGATAGGTTTTTCGTAAAAAATCGATCGTTTGTTGTATAAGGGCTTTTAAGATGTCTTCATTCACATCAGCTAGCTTATTAATATAAACGCAGGCTTTTCCTGTTGTGTGTTTACCAAATTGTTGTAATAGTTGCTCTCGTTCATCCCCTGGAGCAAAATATAAGCTAATTTTCGCTTTGCGAGGGGAATAGGCAGCTAGTGGGGCATCCCCTTCATGGCCTGTTTGATATTTGTAATGATATTTACCAAAGCCTATAATACTCGGTCCCCACATTTTGGCTTCATAGCCTGTGACCTCTGTAAAAATGTCCAATAATCGATAGGCGTCTTCTCGCTTTTTTGGATGGTCTACACTTTCAATAAATTCAATGACACTTACATCGGTTTCTTTGGTCTTTAATTCATACATGTCAATCCCTCGCCCTCTGGAAGATGTACCTTTATTATTCCCTATTCTACCTGCTCTAACAATAGTTTTTGTTGAAGATGACGATAGATCCCCTGCTGCTGCATCAGCTCTTGGTGATTGCCCTGCTCGACAATTTCTCCCTGCTGAATCACGAGGATTTGATCGGCATTTTCGATTGTTTTCAGACGATGGGCAATGACAAAGCTTGTGCGTCCCTGCATTAAATGCTGTAAGCCTTTTTGAATATCGACCTCTGTTTGGGTATCCACGCTAGATGTCGCTTCATCCAAAATTAAAATATCTGCATTCTCTAAAATTGCACGGGCGATCGCAATAAGCTGACGCTGCCCCTGACTTAAATTGGCTCCTCCTGCCTGCACGGGTGTTTCGTATTGGGCAGGTAAATATTTGATAAAATGATGGGCATTCGCAATTTTTGCCGCTTCCACAACCTCTTCATCTGTCGCATCTAGCTTACCAAAGCGAATATTTTCACGAATCGTTCCCGAGAACAAATAGGTGTCCTGTAAAACCACACCGACTCTTTGGCGAATCGTCGCCATCTGATAGTGCTCAATATTATGCCCATCAATTAAAATCTCACCTTGATCGACGTCATAAAAACGTGTTAATAAATTGATAATCGTTGTTTTGCCTGAGCCTGTTGGGCCAACAAGAGCAAATGTCTCTCCTGCCTTGGCATGGAAGTCAATGTTTTTTAACACAGGCTTATTTGGCTCATAGCTAAATGATACTTGCTTGAAAACAACATCCCCCTTGAGCGATGCCGTCTTGATAGCATTAGGCTTGTCGGCTACCTCTGAGGGTTCATCTAGTATCTCAAAAACACGCTCTGCCCCAGCAATAGCAGACTGGAAGGTGTTTAATAGATTAGATAGCTGATTAAGCGGACGGAAAAATTGCCGTGTATAGGTCACAAAGGCGGCAATAATCCCCACTGTAACAATACTCTTTACTGCTAAAAAGGCACCTGTTCCGATGACGATGGCAAGGCCTAAATTATTCATAAAGTTATTAATCGGACCTAGTAAGCCAGAGGTAATTTCTGCTCGTTGGGCAGAGTTTCGTAGATTTTCGTTTTGCTGATGGAACGTATCAATCGTTTGCTGCTCCCTACCAAAAAGCGTAAGTACCTCCGAACCTGTAATCATTTCCTCAATATAGCCGTTCAGCTTCCCAAGATCCCGTTGTCGTGCTGCATAATTTTTACTGCTGCGTTTAATGATTTGCTTGGTTGTGAAAACGATTAGCGGAATAATAATCAATGTCACGATTGCTAATTGCCAGCTTAATGTAAACATGGCAATACTGACACCGATTACAGTTAAAATGGACGACACGATTTGCGTAACACTTTGCGCAAGTGCTGTATTTAAATTATCAATATCGTTGGTCACACGGCTCATTAAATCCCCAAGTGCACGCCGATCAAAGAAACGTAATGTCAGTGTTTGAAGCTTTTGAAATAATTCCAGACGCAATGTCCGAATGGTTTTCATCGCCACATGAATCATGACATAGGTTTGCAGCCATGTCAGAATAGAGGCTACTGAAAAAATAACGGCCAACAGGATGCCTAAACGAATCGTTCCGTCGATATCCTTTTTCATAATGTAATCATCAATAATATGCCCAATCATATAGGGCCCTGCAAGGCTTAAAAAGGTCGAGGCAATGACAAAAAAGATAGAGAAAAACAGCCCTATTTTTTGTTGCTTGACATAATGCCACACACGTGACAATGTCTCCCTTTGATTTTTCGCCTTCTCAGCTGGTCCTCCCATACGCGGTCCACGACCAAAATTCATTTGCTTTGGTTGACCTTGACTCATCCTTGTTCACCAGCCTTTTGCTGTGACGCATAAATTGCTTGATAATGCGCATTTGATTGTAGAAGCTGCTGATGGGTTCCTTGCCCAACAATGTCGCCATCCTCTAGTACCAAAATAACATCTGCCTGCTGAATGGAGGCAATTTTCGACGCTACGATGAAGGTCGTTGTGTCTTGATAATAGGTGGCAATAGCTCGCTGCACTTGTTGTTCTGATGCACTATCGAGCGCTGACGTTGTATCGTCCAGCACCAAAATGGCAGGCTTTCGAATAAACGCACGACTTAATGCAAGCCGCTGCTTCTGCCCACCCGAAAGATTCGTAGCACCCTGTGATAATTCATGTGCTAAGCCCTTATCAAGTCGCTCTACAAATTCACTGGCGCAGGCCGCCTCTAATGCCTGCTGTATGTCCTCAGCTGTAGCATCATCCTTACCGAGAAGAATATTTTTTTCAATCGGTCCTGAGAACAATAATGCTTTCTGTGAGGTAAATCCGATATGCTCACGTAGGGTTGCGAGTGAGTAGGATTTTAGCGGTTTTCCGTCTATGCGGATTTCGCCACCAGAGGGATCAAATAAGCGAGGTAATAGCTTCACCAGCGTCGATTTACCACTACCTGTTTTCCCAATAATGCCGACCGTTTGCCCTGGTTTCACCGAAAATGAAATCTTTTTGAGGACATCCTCAGCTGTTTCATAGTAACGATAGCTCACCTGATCAAAGTCAATGGCCCCTTTTATTGGATCGGTCAGCGCATGTTCCGCTTCCTTAACAGCAATCTCTTTGTTTAACACGTCCACAATGCGTTCTCCTGAAGGCAAGGCTCGCGCTATTTGCATCAGCACCATACTAGAGGACATCAGTCCATTTAAAATAATCGTTAAATAATTGATGAATGCAAGAATAACGCCAACTTGCAGTGTACCCGCGTCTACCTTAATGGCTCCAAGCCAAAGCGCGGCTACAATCCCTAGATTGACAACAAACATCGTAAAGGGTACAAGCACGCCGACAATTTGCTCAGCTGTAATAAAACGTTTCGTCAACGCCTCATTTAATTCTCCAAACTGTGCTACCTGCTGTGTTTCACGGCGAAAGGCTTTAACTACACGAATACCCGCCAAATTTTCCTGTAGCTTCGTATTGACGGCATCAATGGCCTCCTGAACACGACGATACAATACACCCGAATACTTCGTAAAAAAATACATCGCTATAACCAACAATGGTACGATAATGAGCAATATGGAAAAAAGCTCACGTGCTGTGACAAACACAATAATCACTGCGCCGATAAAGAGCAAAGGCCCACGCACAAAAATACGCAGCGTCATCATAAAGGCACGCTGAATACTTTCCACATCACTCGTTAAAATCGTAATCAGCTTCCCCGTTGTAAAAGCATCTCGCTCCTTGGCTGAGTAAGTCATCATCTTCTCATAAAGAGCCTGTCGAATGTCCGAGGCAAAATGAATCGCCGCCTTCGAGCTATAATACGAGCAACCAACCCCACCAATAAGTCCGAGCACTGCACTGCCAAGCATCCACACAAACATACTCAATACGTAACGATTATCCCCATTGGCAATCCCCGTATCAATCATATGTTGCATGATGGTCGGCTGAATTAAATCCATCGTCACCTCTAGCACCATCAATAACGGTGCAATCAGCGTGAAAAATTTATAAGGCCCCAAATACTGCCCTAATTGTTTAACTGCCTGCATACATTCGTCTCCGTTCTATTTAAATCCCATTCGTTCCTTATTATAACTGAAAATCATTCCCATTTGATAAATAATTTTTCGGGTCTCGTAATATTATTGGGGTGGTTTGATTGTGGTGTAGTGTCTTCATAAGGAGAAAAAATCTAATTTCTAAGCAGATTTTGGAGGGTGGTGACTTTTTAGAGCGAAGTTCCACTTATTATGAGCGGCTTTCATTTACTTTGGAGCGGGTTGCTCTGCTTAAGAGCGACTTCCTCACCTTTCAGAGCGGGCCTATTCCTTTACAAGCAACAGCCAGCTACTTTAGATTCAGCGTCATCCTGTCAATAAGTAAGGAAATACCCAGAGCAAGAATCATATCGAAGTAAAATAACACTTGCTCTGGGTTATCTAGCCCTGTCCCAAGATGCGATCATTTGCTCAAAACAAGCCCCATCACTTTTCAGAAATGCGTAGTTTCTCAAAATTTCGCAGGAAAATTTTTTGTGCCTGTGACTCATTGTCTGGAGAAATGCCTAGCAAAATGACTGTACAGGGGCCTGCTGATTTTGCACCATCAAGGGCGCATTCCACATGTCGCTCCCCAAACAGACGGGCAAATTCTCCTTGCACCCCCCTCGATCCGACTGGCCATACTTGCTGAACAATTTCTGACTGCCATGCCTTGAAAACAGGCAGCAACTGCGCCACATCTTCAGGCTGTGCCAACACCTCTTCACCCACAAGCGGCAGGCCATAGGTGTACCAGCTAAGCTGATCGTGGTCAAATGCTCGACGCTGCTGCTGAATTTCTCCAAGCATCGTAACAGCTAAGCCTGACTGCAATGTAGGCATATTGGATTCCGTACTCCCCGTAATGGCTGGGCATGTAAGACCTGCCTCTGCAAACACTTGCTGTATACCTTTTTCATAGCGAGACCATGCGGCATCTCCAGAAAAATTCGCAAGTAGAACTTGAATAGGTAGTGCCTGTGCAGCAAGCTGTTCTAAAAACGTTACACGGGCTGTCATGTAGGCTGTCAATTGGTCTGGTGCCGACACAACATCTTGCGGTTTTTGTCCGATGGCTGCGGCATTATCCATGGTCGCAATGAATGCCCCTACTTTCATCGCATTTCTCACTGTGCACGACCTTCCTTACGCACAAAAACCTTTGAGAGGACGGGCATTACTACCGCAACAATGATTAAATTGATCACCGTTGCCATTAGAATACTACCTAAAGCACCCCAGAAAAATGCTGGACTAATAATAAAATAAAATGGTAGTGGCGCAACAATACCATTTAATACTAAGGCAACTGGCCATTTCCAAAAGTGCATGCCTTTTTTATGCATCATTCCGAAGACCCATACGACAATCAACATTTCTACCGCAATAATAATATGTAAAGGTCCTAGGGGGAATCCAGATGTTAATGCTGTAATAAAATGGCCGATTAATCCAGCAACCCCTGCTAAGATGGGGGATAGAAAGACAACACCTAAAAAGGCAGGAGCCGAATCCAGTGCAGCCGTTGAAATAAACGCTGGTACCTTAATCATTGCTCCTACTGCACAGATGGCCGCTACCATCGCCGTCAAAATCAATTTTCTTAATTTTTGTCGTTCCATTTCATTCCCTCTTTTCTGTTGAATGTCAACTTTACTTCAATGGCTCAGCTATTCCATACCAAATCCGTACAACTTGCTCCGCTTCCTTGAACAAAGCTTGGTATAGTCGACCACAGGTATCGCGTAGCTGTCGGGCTTGTTTTTCCATTGGCACAACCCCACGCCCCATATCCGTCACAATAAGTGCGAGTGTACAATGGTGTTCAAGCTCTTGTAATGTGGCTAGCACCTTTTGTACGATTTGTTCATCTTCCTCCAAGTTTTGTGTCACAAGCCATTTTTCTAAGTTCTTTAGGACAAGGACATTACAGGCGGGCGCTACCTCAGGTAGTTCGCCAGCAATCATAACCATCTGTTGCGGTTCATACAAGCGCCTCACATAGTCGGTTTTGCCGTTATAGGCACCTCCGATAAAGACATGCATCGTGCTCCCTCCTCCCAAGCCTTTCTAGTAAATGTTAAAACAAATTGTTTATCATGTGGCACCTGATAGGACCAAAAGGGCTGTTCTGTTGGCGCAAAGGCAACAAGTAAGGCACGAATAACCCCACCATGAACCACTAAATAATAGCTATCCTCATTTTTCGGTAAATAATGAAATCCATCTACAACACGTTTCATAAAATCATCGAATGCCTCACCTTGTGGAGGGGGTGTACTGATTGGATCATCTATCCATGCCCGATAGTGAGCATCCATTTTTAGCTCCTCATAGGTTTTCCCTTCGAATGCACCAAAGTTCGTCTCTCGAAGGGATGCCTCTGCCTGGTAGCTAGCATTGGGAAAATAATGAGCAGCCGTTTGTCGACAGCGCTGTAGATCACTGCCATATACCTTTTTAACCAATGCATCCACAACAGCAAGCTTGGCTGTATCTGCTAATGGTGCGTCCGTCCACCCAAGGTAACGCTTTTCAAGATTCTCTTTAGTAGGCGCATGACGTATTAAGCACACAGTAACAATGTCACCCATAGCACAACCTCCATCCCTTCAATGGAGGCACCCAGTAAATCGCCAGATACTCCACCAAAATTACGCAACGTAAATTGTCGAAAAATAAAAAGTGCAATGGCTAAAACGACGACTAGGACAACAGGAAGAAGTAAGAACTGCGTGCTGATAAAAACAACCGTCATCGCCAATACGAGCGATAACAGCATGATCACTTTTAATCGATTAGCATTCATATGAGACTTAAAAAAATAAGCAAGACCTTTTTCCTTTGAGCACTGGAGTGACATAAAATAAAAGCTCATGCCCACCCTTGTTAGAAATGGAACGAATAGTACCATCCACAAGTCGAACTTCTGCTGCACAAAAAGCTCATGTAGAATAACAAATTTCCCCATTAATAAAAACATCACAGCCAATACTCCGAACGCTCCCACACGGGGGTCATCTAAAATCTCCAATCGTTTTTCTCGATCTCGATAGGAAAAATAGGCATCGCCCATATCAATAAAGCCGTCTAAGTGCAAACCACCTGTCCATAAAGCAAATAGCCCTATCACAGTGAAAGCTAGCATCACTTCACTGCTGGCTGTCCACTGCATAAGACTATAAAGCACAGCTGCCACCGTTGTTCCCATTAAAGCACCTATCCACGGTAAGCAAGCAAACATGCCTGTGATGGTAGACCTTGTTAGCGGAAGCTCTTTATGTACTGGCAATACCGTAAAAAATTGAAATGCCAGTAGGAGGCTATGCCAAAAATTTTTCATCCTCTTGCCTTCCTTCTTGATTATTTCCATCTCTTTACAATGCCATAGTTCATTTCATAGGCCTCCTGTGCCATAGAAACCAACCATTGATGGAACTGTCCGAGCGTTCGTCGGTATAATTCTACTTCATCACTAGCATAAGGAGGTTCATCAAACAGTTCATTGGATACCACAAAAAAAGTCAAATCCTTCTTCAGTAGTGATTGGATCGCCTGCTTGACGGCCTGTAGCTTCTTAGCTAAACAACCAGGCTGATGTAAACAGGGTGTCCCCTTGTCATAGCCTTCGTAAAAAGCATTGGTCAGCCAAGTTGTCACGCAATCCCACAGCACCACATCTCCATCCTGAAGTGTCTCAAATACTTCAGAAATTGCATAGGGAGCCTCCACTGTCAGCCATTGTACAGGCTGTGCCTGGCGATCTGCCTGATGCCGTAAGATTCTTTTTTCCATTTCATGATCTAAGGCAATACCCGAAGCCAAATAGAGCAAGCGTTTCGCTGTACATGCCTGTGCCTCATACTGCTGAAGCGCTGCTTGCTCGGCAAAATGGGATTTACCACTACGTACACCACCTGTAATAAAAATAAGCGCCATGTAGGACACCTCCTATTGTAAATGATGTAAATTACCAATATCCTTCACAAGCCATTGTTGACCTTGCCGTTCAATCACTGTCACACTTGTCCCATGAATGTATGGGGCTGCCCACAGCTCACTAATGCTGCGCTGTAAAATAGCATTGATAATGCATTTAATCGTTACAGCGTGGGAGACGATGAGGATCGTTTCATTGTGATGTTCGGCTGCTATTTTTTTTAATGTAAACATCGCTCTTTCTGTCACGGCTCCAAAGCTTTCTGTATGACTCGCCACAAACTGCGCAGGGTAGTTCGTATATAGCTCATAATCAAGCTTATGTGTCGCCAGTATATCGTCGATTGTCTGCCCCTGCCATTTCCCTAAATAGATCTCCCGTAAATCATCTTCATAGGCAATAGGCAGCTTGCGATTGGCCATCAAAATAGCCATCGTCTCTCTTGCACGACCACTTGAACTACAATAAGCAGCGGTAAAAGGAATCTGTTGCAGTTGCTTGTGAAGTTTTTCAGCCGCTGCTCTACCGTTTTCCGTTAATGGAGAATCCAGCCACCCCTGTAGTCGATGCTCCTGATTCCATTGTGTTTCCCCATGTCTTACTAGATAAAAAGTTGTCACTTTTCTCTCCCCTTATTTAGGTTAAACCACGTTTGTAGACAATTATGTAAAGATGTCATGGCTGCAATGTCTTTTATGCCAATACGGAACCACTCACCCTGCAAGCCTTGAAAGTTTTTTGTGTGACGCAGCACAACCCCCTGTGCAAGACAATAGGTGAAAAAGGCGTCCGCTTGCTGTGTTTTCGGTAAGGAGAAGCACACATAATTCGTCACACTATTCGTTACTTGGCAGCCATTGTCCTGTAAGTAACGATGCAGCCATTCCCTTTGCGCAGCGGCATAGGTAATTGCCTGCTGACAATAGTGCTGCTCGTCTAAACAGCTTGCCCCAATTACAAGCGCAAAGGCATTTAAATTCCAATGCGGTAGCATTTCTTTTAAGGCGCTCACAATTGTAGCATGCGCAACCAAATACCCAAGTCGTAAACCTGGAATCGCATACATTTTAGTCATCGAACGAACGACAATAACATGTGGGTTTTGTGCACTAAATTGAATCAGCGAATGCGCCTCATCTACCCAATCCATAAATGCCTCATCGATAACAAGCTCACAATTAACGATTGCTCCGTGTGCGATTAAGGCGAGTAAATCTTCCTTATTTGGCAGTACGCCAGTCGGATTATTAGGTGTACAAAGATATACAGCATCTGCCGTCATCATTTCCTGCTGTAGCTGCTCTAATGGCAATGTGTAATTGATAAAATCTGTCACGACAATAGGAACGATCGTAGCACCTGTAGCACGCAATGTTCGCTCATACTCTGAAAAAGTTGGATGCACAATGATGACACGCTTATTGGTATAGCGTCTTGCTAGTACACTAAAAAGCTCTGAAGCCCCATTGCCTAGTAAAATCGTATTCTTTGCTACTTGATGAAAAGCAGCAACCTTCGTTAAAAAAGGCTCCCCATCTGGATCTGGATAGCGCTGAATTAGTGGATAAAAAGTACGCCAACGTGCCTCCACAAAGGCTGGTGGTCCTGCCGCATTGACATTTTCGCTGAAATCATACACCACCTCAGGCATCGTTAAGCCTAATTGCTGATAAACATTTTGCGGATTTGCTCCGTGATTAGGTAACCGCATAAATTAACACCTCCACTGCTAACATAACAAGCGCAAACAGCACTGTGGCAATACGCATATGAATAATGGACGTTGCAATTTGCTCTTTCGTTAATGGCACTAATTTTTCCCCCATAATTGCTCGATGAGAGACAACGCCCTGATACGTATTTTTCCCTCCTAGCTGTACACCAAGCTGCACTGCAGTCGCTGCCTCTAAATAGCCACTATTTGGACTAGGATGCTTCTTAGCGTCCTGTACCCAACGCTTTAAGCGCTTGCCAAGCGAACGATCTGTTTCATTTTTCGTACCAAGCACGATCAGTAAGCCTGTAATGCGACTTGGAATAAAATTCAGGACATCATCAAGCTTGGCTGAAAACATACCAAAGTCTTTATATTTTTCATTTTTATAGCCCACCATCGAATCTAAGGTATTGACAGCCTTATAGCCCCATAAACCAATTGCCCCAAATAGAAAGGCATAAAAGAGTGGAGCTGTCACACCATCACTTGTATTCTCAGAAACCGTTTCTACCACACCACGCACAATTTCATCCTCACCTAGTTTATCGGTATCACGTCCGACAATCCAAGACAGCTTAACACGTGCTTCGGAAAAATCCCCTTTGACAAGCGGCTCATAGACAGCCATCGCCGCCTCCTTCAAGCTCCGCTGTGCCAGTCCGATACCAATCAGCAGACCCTCTACAAGGATGCCAAAAATGATACTCACCTGATAGCTTAGTAATAGAATTAGCGTCACCACAAACATGGTCGTGCCAACAACAGCAAGTGCCATCACTGTCCCACGTAGCTTGCGCCATTTGCCCTTATTCCATAAAGCTGTTTGCGATTGAATCAAGTGTCCAATCCAGCGTACAGGATGAGGAAGCTTCGGAGGGTCCCCTACTACTAAATCAAAAATAAGCCCTATGATGCAGGCAATCACGATAGCAATCATTTAGACCTCTCCTCTTTATCTTTTTTGTATTTTCTAACCGCCTCACACATCGTTTCATAAACACCATAGCCAATGACCTTACCAAGCATAGTGATGGGACCTGCATATTGATGGAAGTCCCCTTCTTCTGTCGAGGCAATAAGCAAGCTATCAGTAGATGTACCTGTAGCTAGCGTGCCTGTCGTAGGATCCGTAACACCTTCATCTACTAAAGCCTTGACCTTGGCTTCCGTAGTTGAAATCATTGCCTGAAAAAGTGCCTCATCAGACAGCTTGCCATTGATCAGCACCCAAGTATTAATGGTGCCTGCATGGTACTGCTCCTCTCGTTGAAAAGCACGGGTAATATCCACCGCATTGCCAAGCCCTGCGGTAATCATAATGACAAGGTGGATTCCCTCATATGTAAAGTCACGAATAGTCGCAAACTTGGCTTGGACAGCCGTCATCATAGCCACTGTATTGTCATACGGGAAATGCTGTGCCTGCAAAAATTGCAGCAATTCCTGATGTGGCTGTCGTTCATCATAGGTAATAGGCACCGTTCGATTCATCAGATGCGTATAATGACCAAAGCCTGGGTTATGCATGGCTGAGGATACAACCTTCATGGCTGAAGCTGTTTGAAGGGCAACATAATCGTCAAAAATATGAATGCAATCCTTAGTAAGTATAGGCAATCAATCGCCTCCTCGCGATAAAGTTATGACGGAACATAAAAAAACAAATTCTTACAAAGAAGAATTTGTACGGTCGATTCTTTATTAAAATTTGAACCTTCTGAACATTTGTACAGAATAACAACTTCATAATACTCAAATTATTTATTTTCTTTGAAATTGTATCATAACTTTGGCTATTGTCACAATTCCATTTTCAAAGTGTTATTGTTGCTTTTGTTTGAGATTCTTAAAGCGGATGACAGAACCGATGATAATAAAGACCCACCCAATGCCTATGTAAACAATTTTCATTGTTTTTGTCGATGACGGTAAAATATCCATAATCGTTAAACAGACAAAAAGTATCCCGATGATTGAAAAAAGCATACCAATTGTTAAATTCTTCACGAATAACCCTCCCAACTATGTACGCCCTCGATTTTACCGTATTCTCAGCAAAAAGAAAACACTAATCCAAGCAAGAAACACTTGGATTAGTGACGATTGTGTCATTATGCTTTTGCATGGGCAAAAAACTCTTCATATAACGCTTGTAAAATGCGGTTTTCATATTCCTGAAGGACACCAAACACGAGGCTCACTTCAGAAGAACCTTGATTGATCATTTCAATATTTGCGCCAGTTTTTGAAATCGCTGTGGCAGCACGGGCAGCTAATCCTGTGTTATGACGCATCCCTTCGCCCACAATCACGATCATGGAAAAACCGTGACGCATTTCTACATACTCTGCATGTAGCTCTTCTTTCACACGACTAAGAATGCGTGCTTCATTTTCTGGTGTTAGTTGATTCGAACGCATGATGACAGAAATATCGTCTAAACCAGATGGTGTGTGTTCATAAGAAATATTTTCATCTTCTAAAATTTGGAGTAGCTTACGTCCAAAGCCTACCTCACGATTCATCAAATATTTAGAGACATATAAAGTTGAAAAGCCACTGTCTGCCGAAATACCTGTAACTGGACGACCTGTTGCAGGACGGCTTGGTACAATACGTGTACCTGGGGCTGATGGATTATTTGTATTTTTTATGTTAACGGGCACCCCAATCTTGTAGACAGGCATTAACGCTTCATCATGGAACACTGAAAAGCCTGCATATGATAATTCGCGCATTTCGCGATACGTAATTTCTTTAATTTCCACTGGATCGTTGACGACTTTCGGATTCGCGGAGAACACACAATCCACATCCGTAAAGTTTTCATACAGCTCCGCTTCAACGGCTGCTGCTAAAATAGAGCCTGTAATATCAGAGCCACCGCGGTCAAATGTTCGCAATACGCCCGCTTTAGTGTAACCGAAGAACCCTGGGAACACAATAATTTCTTTTGTGTCTTTTAAAGGGGCTAAATTAGCATACGCTTCAGGTAATGCAAAGGTTCTTTCTGGTAAATCATTGACCACTAAACCTTCTTTAGGACTGACATAGCGTGCGGGCATACCAATGGCATTAAAGTAAGCTGCAATAAGCTTGGCGTTATTATCTTCACCTGCTGCTTTAATACTATCGTTGAATAATTCCACATTTGTTTTGTCACCTTGTACACGTTCACGTAAATCTTCTGCGATTACGTCACAAATGGCATTATCTAGCCCCAAACCATCAGCAATCGCTCTAAAACGATCCACAACAGTTTGCAATTTTTCCTCTGTATTCTCTTGTAGTAACGCTGCATTTGCTAATTGTATTAATAGGTCAGTTACTTTTATATCGTCACCAGAACGTTTCCCTGGTGCTGAAACGGCAACAATCTTACGCGCCGGATTAGATTTTACAATGTTTGCTACTTTTTGTATTTGTTCTGCACTTGCTACAGATGTTCCACCAAATTTACACACGATCATATCTATCAAATCCTAACTTTTTCAAATTAATTGTATTCCTCCACAAAACAATTGACTGTACACAGTGTACAAATTATCGTTTCCTACGTCAATACAATTTAAAAAATTCACGCAATTTTTCGAGAAATATGGACAATTTTCGTACTGTTTGATTTATTATACGGATTTCACATGAAATAGTTAAGGTTTTTGTGAATTTTTTTTCGTGACGTTGACATAATCGTGAAATTTTCGGTTTTGACTTTCTTCTATATAAATGAAGAAAACGCTTACTCCATTTATGATATGCACAAATATCCACTATGTCTGTGCTATTTTTGTATGTATCAAGGATTCCTTCAGCAAGGCTTTTTCTTTTATTTATAAGGTTTTTCGCTCGTTCCTGAGGCCTTTATGGAGTGACTGTGGATATAAAAAACTAGGCTCACGTCGAGTGATGCCTAGTTTTGATTTTGCTATTGGATTAAATGGCTGTCCAGCCGCCATCGATTACGAGCTCTGCGCCTGTCATAAAGCGGGATTCGTCTGACGCTAAGAACACTACGCCATAAGCTACATCTTCAGGTTCACCGAAGTATGGTAATTGCGTGTAAGCTTGATAGTATGGCAATGCACCGCCCTCTTCCATCGTAGGCGCTGTCATTGGTGTTACAATAATGCCTGGATGAACAGAATTCACACGAATTTTATCTTTACCATATTCAATCGCAGCCGATTTAGAAAGCACACGAAGCGCTCCTTTTGCTGCTGTATAAGGGCTTGTACCAGCCATTCCCACGATTCCACCGATCGAAGAAATATTGATAATTGAACCACCGCCAGCTTTTTGCATTTCAGGAATCACATATTTCATGCCAATGATACAACCATTCAGGTTAATATCCATAATTTTATTCCATTCAGCCATTTCCATGTTGGCAATTGTTTTAGGTGATGAAACGCCCGCATTGTTGACGAGGATATCCACTTTGCCATATGCCTTTACAGCCTCGGCAATCACTGCTTTCCACTCATCCTCAGAAGTAACATTATGTTGAAGACCAATAATGTCCCCACCATTTTCTTTAATTTCTTTTACTAAATTATTCAGGGGCTCGATTTGTACATCTGTTGCAATGACCTTTGCGCCTTCTTGTGCAAATAGTTTTGCCTCAGAAGCGCCCATTCCCATTGCTGCTCCTGTAATAATTGCTACTTTCCCATTTAAACGACCCATCATAAAACTCCCTTTCTTCTATATAAATGAACAATTCGTGAACACGTTAACAACTAGTTGTATTATCGACACTGTGTCGTTAATATAATTATAACGCGCAATTGAAAAAGGGCAAACAACACCAAAGCCCATAATGATGCTTTCACAACACTTGCAATCGGACTGTTGCTTAAATAGAAAATTTAATACAAGGAGCTTCAAAATGTCGAAAAAAATGGACCCTCGCGTCATCAGAACGCGCCAATTATTAAGTGATGCACTAGTGGCATTAATTGATGAACAAGGCTATGAAAAGATTACGGTACAAGATATTACACAACGAGCTACATTAAACCGTGCCACTTTTTATTTACATTACCGTGATAAATTAGACCTTCTCTATCAAAGCTCAGAAGAAGCCTTGCATGAGCTTGTAAGTAGTATTCATCCACCCTTCGAAGAGAAGAAGGATTTTGATTTATTACCAAATTATGACCAGCCACATGAGACATTTATGCATTTATTTGAACAAATAGCGCTGAATAGTAAGCTATACAAGGTCTATCTCACAGAAAAAAATATCCCTTATTTCTCCGATGGCCTTAAAGACATTATTATCAATTTTGTCTCGAGCGGCATTCAAATGATGGAGCCTGACGACCAAAAGCTGACCGTGCCGCGCGAAATGGCCGTCCGTTTTTATGCAGCCGCCTTTCTTGAAGTAATCGTCTGGTGGTTAGAAAATGATATGCCCTATACCCCCAAATTTATGGCGACCCAGTTAATGCGTATTACCATTAAAGGCCCTTATATTGACAACCCTTTTGAAAGATAAAGCAGAACACCAAATTTCAATCAACAACAAAAGGTAATCACAACGCAAATGTGATTACCTTTCTCTATTTGTCTCGAAAGTTATACGATTTTCATGTTTAATTCTCTAGTAGGGTTATAGAATTGTAACCATTTCTCCGCTTCACTGATCATCCACGTTCCAAATTCATTTAAAAACAATAACAAAACGTTCGTATCGATTATGGGTGTTATTGCATATTCAAGTGCCCTTCTCATGTCGCTTTCCTTGTCAGGGAAATATTCTGAGAACCGTTTATAGGCGGGGTATAAATCCCTTGTATAGGTGTTTTCCTTTGTTATGACAAGTGCAAGCCCTGCTCTTACTATAATTTTCATAATCCACTTACAACAATCTTTAATATCCTCTCTATCCGAATTATCTTGAAGGTCATCACAGGCATTTTTTATTTGCCCCTGCAAATGAATAAGGTGGTCATTCGCTAAAGCCTTGTTCGCTTTATATCTTGGTAATCGAGGTATTAAATCCTCTCCAAAGACACATATACTATGGGTTTGGAGGATGAAACTAATGATTGAAAAAGATGTCGTATTTAAAATATCTTCTTTGCCGAATACACTTAGCTCAATCCCATCTACACAATGATGGTTTTGAGTTAACGCTTGCTCTACTTCTTTTATCCGCTTTACCTGCTGTTTTTTAGGATTTTGCTTCGTGACCGCTATTGTGTCTAAGTCAGCTACTCCTTCAATACCTATACCCTTTGGAATCGATCCCCTTATATAAATGCTATGTAAGTCATCTTGGAGAAGGGTGCGATAGGTATGAACCACATCGTTGATGACAGCAAGAAAAATAGGGTTGATTTTATTCCAATCTGCTTGATTAATAATGTATCCATCACTATCTGTCAGACATAAGCTGCCAATTTCTTTTATAGTCGTCATTACATCTCTCCTTTTAGGTGACTGAGTTACTTAAAAATAGGATAGCATGTCCTATAAAAACACACTATCCTACTTTCATGTTGGAAGTCCTTTGAAACTATCAGCATTTACTTTTCTTTAAATTCAAATTCAATTTTTCCTTCTACCAAACGTAGGGCTGCATTAAATTGTTTGCCATTCTTTGATTTAAAGCCCTTCATCATAGCAGTTTTCCCACTCTTACATAAATCATGGATGTTTTTTTCCGTTAGTTTTTTTCCTAATAGCCTTTGTGGGAACGTTTGCTTACAACCATTTTTATAATTCGAACATCCGTAAAAGCTTTTACGCAAGCCTATTTTCCCTTCCTTGCATGCTGGGCACATGGCAATATCTTTGACCACAGCTGGTTTAAACTGCTCTGCTTCAATTGTCAGTGACTCTAACTGTTTAGGCACCTCTGCTATTAGTTGATGAATAAACTTGCCTATGCTCTCAATAAAATGCTTGGCAGAGCCTTCCCCATGGCCAATTTTATGTAAGTAAATTTCCCATTTGGCCGTCATGGAAGGACTTGACAGTAATGTTCCTTCAATTGCCTGACATAAAAGCTGTCCTTTCGGTGTAATGCTCACGATATTTTTTCGTACTTCAATAAATCCATGCTTCTTAATCGTCTCGATAATGCCACTTCGAGTTGCTTCCGTCCCAATCCCTTCAATCGATTTCAGCACCTCGATTTCCTCTTCATCCTCAACCGATTTACCACAGGTTTTCATCATCGTAATGAGTTGACCTTCTGTATAGGGCTTCGGAGGTGTTGTCGTGCCTTCTAGTATAGCAATCTTACTTTGTACCAGCTCATCTTGGAAGACAACAGGTAAAGACTCCTCACGCGCCTGCACCTCTGTCTCATTTGAAAATAATTCTTTCCAGCCTTTGACAAGCTCTGTTTTCCCTACTGTTTTAAACTCTACATTTTTGACATTCGTGATAATCGTTTTTTCATCGTATTCATAATCCTGATGAAACATAGCGAGTGTCGTATTGAGGATTTCAAAATAAATATTTCGTTCATCCGCATTCATGGATTGCAACGCTTTGGCGGTCGGTATTTTTTTCGTTGGAATTATCGCATAGTGCTCCCCAACATTGGCACTGTCGACATAGCGCTTGTTCTTCCCTCTATTGATTGGCTGAAATGCTTTTCCCACGAGCTGCTGATAGTTTCCTAATGATTCATTTAAATAAGCAAACTCATTATGTGTAATGAGCTGTGAATCGGTACGTGGGTAAGAAACGAGCTTTTTCTCATAAAGTGATTGCGTAAGTTTCAACACATGTGATGGACTGTATTTCCAACGTTTATTGGCAGCCGCTTGTAAAGTTGATAGCGCATGTAGTTTAGGTGGTGCCATCCGCTTCGTTTTGTTCGTGACACTTGTAATGAGACCTGTATCATTCGGTTCAATCCCATGCTGTTGCAATAACTGCACTGCCTCAGCCCGCTCTTTTGTCTTTAGCTTCGCCTTCCCTTTATATACACCATTTTGAGCTTTAAATACCCCTTCGATTTCATAAAATTTTTCAGGCTTGAACTGTTCAATTTCCTGCTGTCTTTTATAAATTAAATAGACGGTTGGCGATTGTACTCGTCCGATGGAGATACTGCCCTTGAAGCCCTTTTTCTGCAACAGTAGCGTATAGAGGCGACTACAGTTCATACCTACTAGCCAATCGCTAATTTGACGCGTTTTGGCTTCTTGGTACATAAGCAAATCACGCTCATTACCTTGCATATGATTAAAACCTTTTCGGATTTCCTCCACTTCTAATGAATTGATCCATAATCGTTTAACTGGCTTATTTACTTTTGTCATTTTCAAAAGGGAGTAGAAGATATTTGAACCCTCACGTTCACTATCACAGCAGTTATAAATCATTGTTACTTGGGGATCACTAAAGATTTTTTTGACTGCATTGAATTGTGGATACATTTTAGAGACCACTTTATCTTCAAATTTTTGCGGAATGATCGGTAATGAAGCAAGCGACCACTTCTCCCATTCCTTTTGATATTCTTTCGGCTCCTTTAATTCAACAAGATGACCAACCGCCCAGGTAATAACTGCACCATGAGGAAAAGTAGCACAAGGTTCCAGTTCAATAAAGGTTTTCTCTTTTTGCTTCACTTTAAAGGCGTCTGCATATGCTCTTGCTTGAGATGGTTTCTCTGCTAATATAGCAATTTTCCCCATTAATCATCACATCTTCTTTACAATATTTTAGTAGCTTTTCTATAAAAACATAAAACTCAACTAATCAGATTAGTTGAGTTGATGGTGAAATACCTTACTACTATTTTACTTTAAACCATATAAAATAGCACTTACTAAAATCTTTGACCTCTTAAGCAAATTATAAAGAAGCAAAAATTTTCTTTACCCATTCAAGATACGCTCGCATATAGTATTCCTGCTTAAAGCCATGATTCTGGTCCTCTGCTACTAACACAGTCACATCCGCGTCTGCGTTTCGTGCAGATTGGATATACTCCTGTGGACCTTTTACCCCGATTGCTAAATCCTTTGTCCCATAAGCTATAAACTGAGGTATATGAGCTGTTCTGAAATGCGTAGATAAATCTGTCTGCTGCAAGAGCTCTTCACGTTTTTCTGGATTTCTGACATCTTCATCATTAAAAGAAGCAAAGAGCATGGGCACATTATAGCGATACGTCAATGCAGGGTAAATCATAGCAGCGGATGCTACTTGATCATCAACAGCATCAATGGCATCAGGCTGATAACTAGCAGGAAACAGTTTTTCTCCCTGAATGAGGTTAATAAAGCTACCCGTTTGATAGCCTCCAGCACTAAAACCTATTAAACCAATTCGATCTGGATGGAGACCATAATCATTGGCATGATAACGTAGAAATCGGACGGCACGCTGAACATCTAGCTGTGGAATAGGCCACTCATAGGGATTGGAACGATAGTGGAGAACGAATGCATTAATACCTGCTTTATTTAATGATGCAGCTACTTCCTTTCCTTCCGCTGTTCCTCCATCCATTTCCTTAAAGCCATAACCACCACCTGGCATAATAATGACGGCACTGTCACTGTTCGCTACCGTATAAGGAATCAGATAGGGCTTATCTTCATAGGTTGATTTTTCATAGCCCCCTTCAATTTCATAGACATAGGTAAAGGTATCAATGGCCGCTTCATTGTCTTTATAGTCTTCTCCCACAATGCCAGTGGAAAATTTGAATGTCGCCAAAAGTCTGTTAGGATTGCCCTTAATATTCATATCGTCAAGCTTACTTCCCGAATGATTACCTGCCACTTCTTCTCCCCAAATCTCCACCTTGTCTTCAATATCCGCAACTGGCTTGCCTGGTTTATTTCCTAACGGATTAATCACAAGAATAGCGTATCCAATCCCCATAAACAAAGTCAGTATAACTAGAAGGATTCCTGCCATCTTGGCTATTTTCTTCACTATCCTCATCATCATAACCCCCATTAAATTTACTTATGTATCGTTTACTATTTATTATCTCGGGTAAAGGATTATTAACCTTTAGCTCATTCTTTAGCAAATAACGATTGAAGATCTTGTATAGCATCATTACAAAGTTTTTATTCTTTCATTTTCTAAAGGTTTAAAATGACCCTTTAGAGGAAGCATGACGCATTCCTTACTAAAGAAATGTCTGAAGACCACAAATTTTTTAAAAACTGCATACGTACCTTGTAATGACGTAAACTATAAAAACACAACAATAATTCTTTCGGAATATGAGGTAGGTATTGTAAAAAAGAAGGAGGGATACGATGTTTGATGAAGCTGCATATTTTATTTTTAGAGCACTGTTAATTTTAACTGTTTTGGTTGTTGTGGTTGGAATCCCACTTGGTGAAACCCTGATTAGAAAAAAATAAAACTGCATCTAAATGGATGCAGTTTTTGATTTTTATCCTACTTTGTGTCGATAATATTGGAATTGGTGAATTAGTGACCATATAGAACCCCGTTTATACTATCATCCACCTTATGGAACTGTATTACTCATAACCGTCACAAAGCCGTTCAACGAGGCTGTATCAATTAATTGAAGTATTCCCAGTCTTGCGGTATCACTGTAGACATACCAATGATTTGCAGTAGTATCATGCACCAAAACTCCGCCCAAGTCCCCCGTGGAAAAATAAATATCAAACCGTTTGATACTGTTCGAGTCTTGGTCTAAAAAATCAAATTGCGCATTTTTATCATAGTCTCCTACTGGAATGGGATGAGAATCCCAAGGATTATAAGTAGGTGCTTCGATTTTACTTCCATTATTTTTTATAAAAGTATTATAAATAGCTTCGTTATAACCATTCCCATTGATTTGCTGTACGACTCCGCCTAATGTCATATGATATTCGTATTGCAATGCTTTTACTTTTATACCATCAATAAAGAGAGGCTGTGTCTCAACCGTTACTGTACCGTTTTTGTAAGTGATATTGCTGCCAAATGTTTCGGCAAGAAAACGCATCGGAACAAAAGTACGATTATTCTTCATATATGGCTCTACATCAAGCAGTTCTGTTTTACCGTTTTTCACCACTTGATTACGATTAAGTTTTAGTGTTACCTGTATATCGTTTTTAGTAAGTGTGATTTGGGCATCCGTCCATACAACATTTACCCCTAAATTTTCACTAATTACACGTAAAGGAACCATTGTCCGATTACTTTTAACTTCTGGATTTACATCAGATGCAATTGTAACACCGTCAACTTTTATTTGAAAATCGGCTGCATATGCCGGTGACGAAGTCATGATTAGAATCAACCCAAGAAAAATTCCTGAGAACACTTTTTTCAACATTGAACACTCCTTTTCTTAAAACTCACTATTCTCCCCAAAAATACATTCCACTAAATATTTTACCATAAAAATCCACCTATATCGTTAAACTATCCTGCTCTTTATTCAATCTACATGACCTATAAAAGAAGACGCGTTTCGAAATAAACGCGTCCGATTGTTAGATAAAGATACTGATGAAAATTATCAACTAGAATTGATGTCCTTTCTAAAAACCTAATAAATTCCCCTACTAAAGGCTGGCTGCCAAATTCCTTGGGCATTTTTCTCCATACCTAGCTCTGTTGGTCCTTCAAGTGAAATAAATTTTACAACACCTGTTGTATCTGTTTGTTGCTCAAACTCCGCATGTTCTAGCCCAGCAAAGAGGTTTGCAATAATAAGGCGATTTATTTCCTTTGTAAACAACTCCTGACGTACGATTTTCGTTTTCTCATAATATCTTCGAACACTTTCTGTTTCTTCGTTCTTATTTGTTGTAAACAATGCTTCATATGTTTCATAATCTTTTTCAATATCACTCAATAAAAACATTTTAGTAATCGCTTGGGGTATCATATTTTTTAACTTTTCAATATTATAATCCGCTTTAAAGGCATCAAAAACTTGCTGCTCCTGTTCAGACAATTCAAATGTTAGCTCAAAATTTTGGAAGCCTACGACCTTACCGACTAATTGCCCCTCACTAATTTTCATAATCGTATGGCCTTCGTCACTGTCATAAACAACCATTTCTTTTTCTTTCGCAGAAATCGATTTGTCATTGAATGGCGCTGGTCTTGTTCCAAAGTTATGAAAAAAGTAAGGGTTTTTCAATGGGTCATTGATATCCTCTTTTTTTATTTGCTCATTTAATCCATGTACTTTTAATGGGGTATCCTCTACTAAAATTTGCCCTTGCTTCATTGTTACATGATCATTCCCTAATCCTAATACAGTTGAAACGACAAGCCCATCCGTGCCATAAAAAGCAATATAATCTCCATACGTAATGGGGGCTTCCTTATCGATAATCATTGGTAAAAAATGCAGCATCCATTGTTTTCCAAGTAGATGGGCATATTTAGGTTGAATGATGTCTAACGAAGAAACATCATCGACAATCGGTAGTAGCTCATTTTGCTGACTTGCGGTTTGTAGGTTATTCTTTTGAGAAAACTCAACGAATAGCATTAACCCAATAATGAAACAAGCTGCAATAGATACGGTGACAACCTGCCAGTTAAACTTTCTTTTTATGGGTTTCTTTTGCAATATACGTTGCTTGATGTCGTTTGTAAATGGGGCATCTTGTCGCAATTCTTCTTTTAGCTTGTCTTTAAATTCCTTCATAAAATATTGCCTCCAGTTCCGGATTTGTTTTCAACAATTCTCTCGCTCGACGAATCCTTGTACGAACGGTGTTTTGTGAGACGTTTAATAAACTAGCAATTTCAGAAACATCAAATTCTTCATAATAAAACAGTACAATGACTTCCCTATAATGAAGTGGTAATGCAAAGACAATTTGCTTTAAAGTTGCAAAATCTTCAGTTGCTATATATGTTTGCTCTACGGAGGGTTCAGTTCTACCTAGTGGTAAAAGCTTTGAAATAAATGATTTTCTCTTTTGTTTATGTAGTTCATCGTGACAGCAATTAATAGCGATACGGGTTAAATACGTTTTCAATGAAGCATCTTTTCTAAAATCGTCTTTATGTAATAAGTACTTCATGAGTACGTCCTGTGTAATCTCCTCTGCAAGCTGAAAATCCTTCATATATAAATAGCTAAGATGATACAAATATTCACCATATTGTTCTACGATTTGTTCCAACAACAACTCACCTCGTTTCAATCCTACTACTTAGACGCTCGTTTTCTAAAAAATTGTTCAATCTCCTGGAAATATTTTAGAGTAGCCTTTTTATCAAGATTGCAGTAGTATGCAATGCACTTCTAGATGATGCAACAGTACCTATGTATTAGATGGGCTTACTGATAATGGCCCTTTTCATGAAGAAAGACGCTTTCCTATTATTTCAGAAAAGCGTCCGAGAAGATCGTTATTCAACTTTACCTATAGTTCGTTCAAGAAGGACTGTTCTTTTTTCGATTTGTTAAATAAATCTACTCTTTCTTTTATACTTTCGTTCTTACTAGTATCCCACCATTCAACGACCACATAAATCTCATGTATATCTTTCAGTGTAATAAAGTCACCATTTTTATTGATGTATGGCCCTGCAATAGCACCAGTTGTATATTCTGCTATATTCGTCTCACCAGTAACTGAATCAGTATGAACGACTGAATCATCATTCTCGATAACCACATGCGTTTCAAAGTGGAAGAAATCTGTCATATACGTATTGACGTTTTTCATTTTTAAGGTCCCAAATCCTGCTTTAAAGTCTTCTGGTGTTATAACAATTTCATACCCAGTTAGATTCCAGCTTTCACTTTCACCCATCAATAATAAATAATAAGTATTACCACTTTTTTGAGCATTGCAGCCAGATAGTACAAAGAACGACAACATCAAATAAATGCAAGGTACTAAACCTTTTATATATTTCTTCATTCAATCCCCCTTATAACATTCCTTCTATAAAATAAATATCTAATTCCCAAAAAGAATGCTATTCAACTCTTTAAAGAAAAAGACACGTTCCTATATTAACGCGCCCTTTTCTGGAATAAAAAATGAGTTACTAACTATTCATAAACTTTTGTAGGCAACTTGAACGATTTGTTGTTCACCATTCTTCTCAAAAATCTTATAATTTTTCATCCCGATTTTTTCCGCAACTTTTTGGGATGGGATATTTTTTAAGGTCGTGTATGAAAATATTTCAGAATAGCCCAGAACATTCCATGCATATTCCTTACAAGCAGATGCCGCTTCTGTCGCATACCCCTTATTCCAATACGCTTTAATAATGTGAAAACCGATTTCAGGTAACCATACACCGTCAATGTTTTGCATGGTTATTCCACAATCACCGATAAATCGATCCCCTTCTTTTAAAACAACTGCCCATAGTCCGTGATTATATTGCTTATAATTTTTCTCATTCCATCTGATCCAATTTTTAACCTCTTCTTGATTAAAGGGATGAGGGTAATATTGCATAGATTCGGGGTCGGAAAGCACTTTTGATAATTCATGATGATCGTCCATTTTTAACGCTCTAAGGTATAATCGTTCCGTCTCGATTATCTTCAAAATACCCACCCTTTGCTTTTAATATATTTTGCTACAATATTTCATTTAGAAATGTGCAGTACCTGTTTTTACCCATTTGAAGCCAAAAAGTTACCCAAAGTAATGATGGACACACCAAACAACAAGAAACAGACTTACTATCCCCCAAGCAGTGGTACTCCATATCCACCAAACTACAGATCTTGCTTTTGATGAATTTCCCTCTTCTTCCATATTCAATTTTATAAAAGCGACCTTACTTTCCATACCTTTTTTCATAGAAGCGAGCACAACAAATCCAATTATTATGAAACCAATAGTTACCAAAAGTAGTAGGTCCACCTTTACACTCCCTTTATAGAATTGAATTTCACCGCAATTTATTATAATAATTAGATTCTACAAAGATAACAATATACCTTGTGTTAATTCAAGTGCGTTTAAGTATATCATGTATTAAAATGCTGAAACTTAAAGTGCCAGAAGCTTTGTTTGGAAACTTTACTTAAAAGAATGTTATTCAACAATTGGACCCAATGTTAAGATAAACACGCAAATGTAAGATGTATTGCTTTACTCAACAATATGACCCTTAAATGAAAAAGAGCAAAATAGATGGCCCTATCCCTCACTTTGCCTACTCTATCCATCACTTTTCACCTTGTATCCGCTACTTTTCATGTTTTAACCACTACTTCAGAGCCTATCCCTCACTTTGCCTGCTCTATCCATCACTTTTCACGTTGTATCCGCTACTTTTCATGTTTTAACCGCCTTTTTAGAACCTATCCCTCACTTTACCTGCTCTATCCATCACTTTTCACGTTGTATCCGCTACTTTTCATGTTTTAACCGCTACTTTAGAGCCTATTCCTCACTTTGCCTGCTCTGCCATTTGAGTGGTTGAACTAGAGTCATAAAATAAACCGACCCAATGGATCCGCCAAGTGCAATTAATTGCATGTGACGCGTACTTAATTCCCGCTTTAGTTGTGAATCTTGATGATTATCTTTCATAATGCTTACTCCTCATACGTTTAGATTTTCAAATACTTGTTCAAAAAAGGAATAAAAAAAACGCCCTTTTGGATTAACCAAAAGGACGATTCAACTCGTGTTACCACCTTATTTATAAGCAATTCACATTACTTACCTTAAGAAGTACGGTCATTTGACGATACTCTCGCACATGATTACGGGTGCTTACCGGCGTAGCCTACTTAGAATAATCTTTTCGGTACATAGCTCCAAGATGAATTCTCACTCGTTTTACATGCACCTCTCATCAACCGGTAGCTTTCTGTTCGTAAAAATAATTGATACTATTTTTTTCATAGCCTTTGTTCTAGCCATCTCACGAGAAAGAGTAGATTTTCGCTAAATAAAGCGCCCGATTGTAAAAGGCCCAAAAATTACCATTCGCTTCATTACACTCTCTGAAAACCAAAAATATATTTCAATCATACGAACAGGCAACGAATATCTTACTTTTTGTTCTTTTGATATACAATAAAAGTAAGGCCATTTAATAGCAATGTAAAAATGAGAAGAACTGCTGTGGCTATCACGACTGCACGTGTCGTGTCCATGAGTGCCGTCCAATCCTCAATTTTTACTAAATGATAATTATAAAACATCTGAAAACTAATTGAAATAGCGCAGGCACTGATGCTGAGAACGGCAAGGATACCCCAATTAGAATGTTCATGTTTTTTATTTCCCATTAGATAAATAATCGGAAGTATCCAAGCGATTATTCCTAGTAAGAGACTGCCAATATTAAGCCAACCAATCATAACGAATCCCTCTTTCTATTTGTATTGCCGTTTAACAATACTTAACGGTAAATTGTAGGAAAGGTTTCAAATAACTGTATTATTCAACAATATCGACCTTTAAAAGAAAAAGACACGTTTATAAATAAACGCGCCCAATTGCCGAAAACTATTATTCAATTAAAACTACCATTATAAACTTTATCTTTTCGCTTCATTTGTATATGCGTAAATATTTTCACTATTAATATACCAATTATTCCACCAAGTATATTACATAACAAGTAGATAGCATCTATAGCACCAATGTTCCTAGGAACTAAACTAAACGACCCTAATAGTAGACGTAAAAGCTCTGTACCTAAACAACACAATATCACTAGAAAAATGGCTTTATTTCTATTTTTAAAATGGAAAAGAACGCATAAAAATATCCCTAAAGGAAGTAATAATAAAAAATTATAAACTATAGATGAATAGCTCCACAAATACATATTGAAGTGGATACTATCAAAAATTCCAAACCAATCATTAGCTGTAATAAAACGTCTACTCTTGTCTGCTGGATTTAGAGGTAAAAGTGTTATTCCCCCTACTTTAATTTGAAGTAAACATAGTAAATAGAAGAGAAAGCTGTATAAAGTAACACGTCTTTGATTATTCTTGATTTCTTTTCTAAAGTAATCAAGAAATACATCTATAAAAATATAGACCAACAACACTAAAAATCCGAAAGGAACAATATTATATAGAACATAGTTTGTATGCAAGTAAACACCTCCCAAATTTTGTAACAACTATCATTTTACTTATTTTAACAATGTTAGTCAAATAGTGTTCTTCCACTACCATTTTTTCATTTAGCTGTTTTTATTATCATTATAAAAAACACCCCCATAGACCACCATATCTATAGGGGAAAAAACGGTACGATATTCGTATGAAGTTTAGTAGGTTACCTCGGAATCTTTTCGCTTCGGAATAAGTGCAGTAAAAAGTGCAATTAAATTAGGTGGAATGCTAAATAATAAAAACAGCCAGTTTGTCGTCAGGATCGAGATGATCGTGAATACAATAATGGACGTCATGAAGACGAATAGGCCCACCTTCACACGCGAGGGCTGTAATGGGGCTGCGCTGGACATATTGATGGTCATCATAATTCCGATGATTCCCCAACTCGCTACGTGTGTTAATAAAAGGATACCTAAAACCATAGCAGTGCTTAATTCAATCCCAAAACTGAGTAACGTAAAGAAAACATACAGCGCTCCTAATGTCACATACCATGAATAGGATCTCGCCTTTTGCCAAATATGATAGTACAGCTCGTCTAAACCTCTATTTTTTCTAGCTTTCTGTCGCCCGAACCACCATCCAAGAAGTCCACCAATCACTCCCCCATACAATCCAATCATACCCCAGATATTAATCTCCATTATTCATTCTCCCCTCTTCAAATATAAACACTTCTTCAATTGTGCTATTGAACGCTTTGGAAATGTTGTAGGCAAGCTCTAAGGATGGATTGAATTTGCCTGATTCAATAGCAATGATTGATTGCCGTGAAACGCCAACTTGTTTCGACAATTCTTCCTGCGTAATCTTGTTCAATTTTCGTAATTCTCGAATTCTGTTTTTCATAATGCCTCCTTTATAAATGTAAAGCAAACTATACATTTAATGTTAAGTAAAGTTTACTTTACATCACTATGTATGTCAAGCAAACTTTACAATTTGATTTTTAGTTAGATGAAATGGCAATGTCGAGTAAAGAACAACAAAATTCTATTACTATGTACTATTTTCGGAAAATTTGATAAATTAATAGTAAGGAATGTTTTGAGCGTTACAAAAAGGAGGTTATCCAAATGAGTAAAAAAGAGCTCTTGCAAAATGGAGTCAATCAGGTTTTTTACGAAGAGGAATGGTACCCACCGTTATCAGAAGCATTAAAGAATCTCACTGCTGCACAAGCTAGTTGGCAACCAGAAGGAAATGCTGCTAATACGATTTGGGAAAATGTAACCCATTTATTAATCTTTAAAGAGCGCTTACTTTCTCGCTTACATAAAGATGAGACATTTGTTGCTCCACAAAATAATGATGAAACGTTTGTCCAAGGCGGTGCTCATGATGAAGATGCTTGGCAAGAAACAGTGAATCGAACCCTTCACGTACATGATGCCCTACAATCTTCATTAGCATCCTTGCAAGAAGAGGCATTAGATCAACCTAGTCCCGCTCTTCCAGTTTGGCAACAATATCTAAATATCCTTTTGCACGACGCTTACCATACAGGACAAATTGTTCAACTTCGTAAACTACAAGGTTCATGGCCTGCTAAGCGCTCCTACTTATAAACGATGATTCCAATTGGTGATTGAAAAGCAGATGCCCCCTTAAGTTAGAGACAAACTACTAACTATAGGGGGCATATCATTTAATTCGTTTTCATTATCCATCTTAAGCTGTTTATCTACCATAATCAGTGGAACATCACTAATGTCGAGAGTGGTTTTAGTAAGTTTACAAGTCTATCGGCTTACCACCTGTCACTCCATAAATCTGACCCGTGATATAACTTCCTTCATCCGAGGCCAGAAGAACATAAACGGGTGCAAGCTCTACTGGCTGTCCCGCACGGCCGAGGGGCGTATTTTGGCCAAACTCAGGAATCTCTCCTTCTAATTTCCCGTTATCCAGCTGAAGCGGCGTCCAAATCGGGCCAGGTGCAACACCATTGACACGGACACCTTTAGAAGCAAAGTACGAGGAGAGGGATACCATAAAGTTGCTTATTGCACCTTTTGTCGCGGCATAATCCATTAAAGATGAGGATGGATCGAAAGATTGAACCGATGTGGTGGTGATAATTGCACTTCCTGGCTCCAAATGTTCTTCAGCAGCTTTTACGGTCTCGAACATGCTGATGATGTTTACTTTGAAAGTGTCTTGCACTTGTTTAATTGTTAAGTCACTTAGGGATGGCTGTGCGATCTGTTGCGCAGCATTTAATACAAGAATGTCCAATCCGCCAAAGGCTTCTACGGTTTTTGTAACAATCTCTGTCGCTGTGCCGTCTTCTCGCAAGTCATACGGTAGCAGTAATGCTTTTCTTCCTGCTTTTTCAATTAATTCTTTAACGACGTTGGCATCTTCCTCTTCACCAGGGAAGAATTGTATGGCTACATTGGCTCCTTCACGTGCATAGGCAATAGCGGCAGCACGGCCAATCCCAGAATCGCCTCCTGTAATTAAGGCATTGCGCCCTTCTAGACGATTGTATCCTTTATATGATTCTTCTCCGCAGTCAGGTTTGGGGATCATTCCATGCTGTAGCGCTGGCGTGTTCTGTTCCTGATTTGGGAATTTTTCGGTATGAAATTTTTTACGTGGATCGGTTAGATGTGGGTTTCCCATCAGCTATCATCTCCTATTTTGATTAATTAGTGACAAACACTTTGTGTGCTTACACTGTTACATTTTGTTGAATACCCTCTGAACATTTACTTTAAACAGCATCAGATTTCTTCCGCCCTTCCACCAATGATGGAGTCATTTACATTTTCCTTACAAAAGAAAAAACACCCTATATAAGCGAGCAGACTAGTCCACTGTTGAAATGGATAGTTTGAACACTTACATTGAGTGTTTGAAGAACCTCTATAAAGTAGGTTATGAAAGATATTTAATAACGCTTTGTTTGTTTAAATTAACGCCTCAATTGCTTGAGCTACTTGCTCTTCTGTTAAATTGTGACGCACGATGTAGCGATTGCGCGCATGCTGTGTACATTCGATTGTACAGCCACCTAAATGCTTTGCTTCATTTTCTTCAGATGCGATAATTTGCTTGTTACATTCAGGATTTGCACAGTTAATGTAGCGTTCACAAGGTTCACCGTCATAGTGATCACGACCGACAATCACATGCTCTACTTGATTGATTGGCACCGTTAAACGCTCATCGAAAACGTACATTTGCCCATCCCATAATTGACCTTTCGCCACAGGATCTTTTCCATATGTTGCTACACCACCATGTAATTGACCGACATTGCCAAAGCCTTCACGTTTCATCCAACCCGAAAACTTCTCACAACGAATACCACCCGTGCAATATGTTAAAACATTTTTCCCTTCGAAGAGCTCACGGTTTGCACGGACCCATTCTGGTGTATCACGGAAATTTTTTACCTCTGGTCGAATCGCGCCACGAAAATGGCCGACATCGTATTCATACGTGTTACGCACATCTAATACTACTGTATTTTCATCTTGCATTTCAGCAAGGAATTGTTCTGGTGACAGGTAGCGACCTGTTAATTCATGTGGGTTGACGTCTTCTTCTAAGCCTAAGTTGACTAACTCAGGACGTGGGCGAACGTGCATTTTTTTGAATGCATGTCCTTCTGCCGCATCAATTTTAAAGACAATGCCTTCGAATAATGGGTCTGCTTGCATGTTTGCCATATATTGCTCTGTTTGCTCAATCGTCCCCGAAACAGTCCCGTTAATGCCCTCATTGGCTACTAAAATACGACCTTTTAAACCGATTTCTTTACACATTTCTAAGTGCGTTGCTGAAAACGTCTCTGGGTCTTCAATCTTCGTGTAATGGTAATATAATAAAACTCGATAATTCATTATTTTCCACCTATCATTTCAATATTTGCAGGATATTCCTGATAGTGTCTTTTACGACCTATTAACCATAAAGGATAATCCGTTAATATGCTATCGGTAATTAGACTGAAATGAGTAGAAATAATTTTCCATATGCCGCTAGATAAAAAAAGACACATTCATTCGTTAAACAAATTTTATATTTTTCTTCACCGCATTTTCTACTAAAGCATAGAGTAAACTCGCAATACCAAAAATAAGCATCGAATTGATAATACTTAAATTATATTCTTCTATAAATCGCGAATCATAAATGATTACGAAAGAAAAAGCCCCTATTGCCCCACCAAATAAAGTGAAGGTAACCACTTTAAACAGCCAATTTTTCATAAAACGACTCACAATAAATGTTAGCGGTAAAAACGAAATCGGATAGAGAATAAAAGCAAAAGAGCCCATTAAGAACATATAGCCAACGCCTAAATCACGAAATCCCGTCATATATTCTGATGTCCTGATTTTTCTTCCTTCTAAAACTTCTAAGCCAAATCCAGCTAAGGCAAACAGCACTATAAAAGGTATCCACATGATTAAACAATGATAGAAAGTTTTCATTCTTATCCTTCCCCTTATGAATTTTTACTGCTGGTACAATTCAACCTCTTAATAGATCAAACGAAAATCATGGAAGAAAGTTACAATGTTTCTCACCTGACAAAAGATCAAAAAAAAAAGCATATTTTAGGGATTGATACGCCTAAAATATGCACCTCTCATTTCTTCTCTTTAAAACACAATCCCAATAATGATGGCTGATAGAACACTTACAAGTGAGGCACCGTATAGCAATTTTAATCCAAAGCGTGCCACTACATTGCCTTGCTTTTCATTTAACCCTTTTACGGCACCTACAATGGTACCAATTGAGCCAAAGTTAGCAAAGGATATGAGGAATACAGAGACAATCGCTGCTGTACGCTCACTGAAGCTATCTTGGATTTTAACGAAGTCCAGCATGGCAACGAATTCATTTGCCACAAGCTTTGTCGCCATGATACTCCCTGCATTCACAGCTTCATACCAAGGTACACCCATGACAAACGCAATTGGGGCAAAGACATAGCCTAGGAAACCTTGGAATGTGATACCGAAAATGCCATTAAACACACCATTAATGAGGGCAATTAACCCAACAAAGCCTACTAACATAACCCCGACGATGATGGCTACCTTAAAACCGTCCATAATGTATTCGCCTAGCATTTCAAAAAACGTTTGCTTTTCACCTTCTTGCACTTCGATTATATCTTCCTCCGCTTGTACTTCATACGGGTTAATGATTGAGGCCACGATAAAACCACCAAACAAGTTTAATATGAGAGCTGCCACTACATACTTTGGCTCTAGCATCGTCATATAGGAGCCCACAATGGACATCGATACCGTTGACATCGCAGAAGCACATAAGGTATAAAGCCGATGCTTTGGTAAAAAGCCAATTTGATTTTTCACTGAAATGAATACTTCATTTTGCCCTACGATTGCCGCTGCAACCGCATTATAGGATTCTAGTTTTCCCATGCCATTGATTTTACTTAATACGAAACCTATATATTTAATCATAAACGGTAGAATTTTATAATGTTGCAATATGCCGATGATGGCTGACATAAATACGATTGGCATTAAAACATAGAGGAAAAATGTATGTGCACCCTCATTCGCCATCCCACCAAATACAAAATTTGTGCCTTCATTGGCATATTCAAGTAGTTTTGCAAAGCTATCAGCAAATCCTTTAATTAAAAATTCCCCAATACCTGTTTTCAGTAATAGAAACCCTAAAACAAGCTGGATAACAATCATCACAATGATTGGGCGGTATTTAATCTTTTTCTTATTATTACTTGCAAGCCATGCTAAAAATAGCACGAGTAGTAGACCTACTATCGAAATAATATAATGCATGTTGTCCCCTCCGTAACGAACAATGTTTTCAAATGCTTTTTCTTCCCATCCCATGCAATCTCTTACGCATCGATGATTGTATGAAGAGCAATGTCCACCATATCAAAAAAGGATTTTTCACTTTCCTCGTGCGTTAAGCTTTCATTTGTTAGTAGTTGACTACCTACCGTCAAAATAGACAATGCCTTTACTCCATATTTTGCGGCTAACGTATAGAGGGCGGTGCTTTCCATTTCTACCCCTAAAACACCGAATTCCATAAACTTATGAAGCCTATCTAATGTTTCACGATAAAATTCATCTGAATTATAAATATTGCCAACAAAAACATTGCCTTTTTTCCCTTGCGCTAGTTGAAACGCTTTCATTAATAAGGAAAAATCCGCAATTGGTGCGTAATTATTGCCGTAGAAAATTTTCTCCGTCAAATTGCTGTCTGAAGACACTGCTTGGGCTAGAATGATATCGCGGATTTGAATGTCCTTTTGCATCGCGCCGCATGTGCCAATACGAATCAATTTTTTCACGCCATAATCGTTGACCAATTCAGTACCGTAAATACTCATCGATGGATTCCCCATGCCCGTCCCCTGCACGGAAATCGGTACACCTTTGAACGTTCCTGTATACCCATACATTCCTCTTACTTCGTTATAGCAATAAGCATTCTCTAAAAAATGCTCTGCTACAAATCTTGCACGTAAAGGGTCTCCAGGCAGCAAGACACGCTCAGCTATTTCTCCCTTTTTTGCTCCTAAATGTCTACTCATTTTCATTCCTCCAAAAACTTGTCATTTATCTCCAATCCAATTAGGTAACCGTTTTCATTTACCAATAAAAAATACCCACAGCCATTTCCAAAACTACTTCTTTTACAAGAAATCTGTTCAGAAACTACTATGAGTATAAGGTTTAATAATCCTGACAAACTAGACCAGATTGTTACGTTGTGTACGGGAAATAATTGACCAAATTACCGAAGCAATTCTTGACGAATATTATCTAAGTCCCTTTTGGTAGGAATCGTAGATATAATAACAACCGGCACTGTCGTTAAGGCAACGGGAAAATTACTTATGACAAAATCAATGTGATGCTGCTGTACCATCTCATCCGTTAACCCCTTCATAATAGAGGTATTAATAATCAGCTGGTCCCCAATTTCATTCTTGATTAAATTGGCGATATAATGGCGGATTGAAAATTCCTCTCCAATAACCAAGAAGGCTCGTTTACTTTTATAACGTAGCCCTGAACGAACAAGCAAGGTAAGCTTGGTTAAATGAAAGTCATTATACAGGATAGAAGGGTACGCTTTTTTCCATGTTTGCATACAGATCTGCATATCTTGGTAAATTTGCTGACATTCAATTTGAACATAGTTTGTTAAATTACTTTTTGAAATCATCAGCCATTCAGGGATGGCATTATCGATTAAAAGCTTGTCTAAAAACTCATATACCTCCAAGCTAAACCGCTCATTCATATGTAGATTAGGGTAAGCCTTTGCCAATAAGGTGAACAACTGCTGCGCCATTTGATCAATTTCTTTATTTTTATATAATTCGATTTCCTTCATTGGCGTCATGTCTGATCCTTCATAATAATGATATTGGCTTAGACTAAATAGAGATTGCATAAAAAACAATTCACGCTTTGGTAATTCAATCGAAAATTTTTCTTCCAGTGCCTGTGCAAAGTCTTTTACTGGCAAATAGAACATTCCTCTTTCCCAAGCGTAATCATCCTCCGTAATTTTGACATAGTTCCCCTTTCGTACTCTTTCCAAGACAATCGCCACTAAAAAGGATAATTTCCTTTTGGAGTTAATAAAATAAACAATGCTTTGCTCATGCTCTATTTGCGTGATGCATTGATTGATAAAATCAAAGTCACTATTGGTAAATGGCCATCCTGTATACTCATAGGCATCACCATATAATTTCCAATAAAAATAGCGGATATTCAATTCATTTCCCTTTACGGCGGGCATCGAGTATGTAATGCGTAGCTTATACGGCTTCAAATCATGATTATTTAGTTGCGTAATCAGCTTCTTCAACGAGGAAGTGCTCATAAACATCGCCTCTGCTAGCTCCTCCATCGAATAAGGTTGCCCATTGATAAACAATAAGTGCATGAAGCGATAGAAGATGGTTTGCCTGAACATGCTCGAAAGCACTTCACTAACGGTTGTACTTCGCCCATCTCGTTGTAGAAAAATTCCCTTTCCTCTAGATACGTCAATCGTCATTGTTGCTGGTAATTGCCGATTGATCTCTTCTACGAGCTTCCGTATGGTCTTATCTGAAATATGTAAGCTTTTTTCAACCTCCCCTAAAGTAAACCATCTTTGTTCAGAATCTAGTAACAGTAATAATTGACTAGCTAATTTGAATTCCTTATCCACGTTCTCACCCTATCCATCATTCACAAAAAGGAACATACACTGGTAGCTGTATGTCCCTTTTTGCGTTTATTTCATATACGTATTTAAAACTTTTTCGATGTCCGTATTAAGCTTGTTGATATCAACTGCTGGCACGGGCTGATTGACAAGCTGATATTTTTCTTTTAGTTTTAGGATTCTTTGGACACTTTCATTGATGCGTTCCTCTGTTATTTCCCCATTGCTGACGGCTACCTTCACCGCTTCTATCGCATCTGTAATATTGGCATATTCATGAGCGATTAAAATAATATCACTACCAGCCTTGATTGAATCGACAGCTGCTTGCCCGATCGCATAATGATTCGTGATGGCCTTCATGGTCATATCATCAGTCATCACAACACCGTCAAAGCCCAGCTGCTTTCTTAGCATACCCGTGATAATTTCCTTCGACATGGAGGAAGGATACTGGGGATCGATCTTTGGCAATAAAATATGTGCGACCATGACGACATCTGCACCATTGTTAATGGCCTCTTTAAATGGGACAAGCTCTAGCTGATTCAAATCGTTCAAGCTTTTTGTCACCTTTGGCAATTCTAAGTGGGAATCCACAGATGTGTCACCATGCCCAGGGAAATGCTTCACGACAGGAATAACCTGCTCCGACTCCAGACCCTTCATTGTTTGAATGCCCAATTTGCTGACGATAGCTGGATCATTGGAATACGAACGATCCCCGATAATTGGATTATTCGGATTGCTATTGACATCTAATACAGGCGCAAAGTCCAGATTGAAGCCAAATGCCTTTAATTGCTCCCCTAATAATTGGCCTACTTCAAATGAAAACTTGGATTGGTTAATGTCCCCAATTTTTCGGTTCGTTGGGAAATTTTTTAAAGCGCCTGGTAATCTGACTACTTTTCCACCCTCTTGGTCGGTGCCAAGGAAAAGTGGTAGCTGATTATTCGAATTGGCAGCCATTAAGTCATTCATCAATGTGACCGTTTGCTGGGGTGTTTCAAGATTATTGCCATAAAGAATTAAACCACCTACTTTAGCCTTTTGAATAAGGCTTATTGTCTCCTGCTGAAGCGTCGTACCTGAAACACCTGCAAACATCATTTGACCGATTTTCTCGTCCAATGTCATTTGTTCCACCGTATCTGGCGCTTGTGGCTTCAGTTCCGTATAGACCGAAATATGATGAACAGTAGGATTGGCATCACTGTCAATCGGTTTCGGTAATATCCACTTTAATTGATAGCTGGCATTTACTTGGTAGACAAGAATAATTTGATCGGTTGAAGGATCCTGATAGTAACGAACTTCATCAGGTTCACCCAACTTATTTTTAATATCTGCTAAACGAATGCTTTTGATATTCTCTTTCGATGAACGGATATCGAAGGCCAGTGAACCTCGATAACCAATCGTCACATCCTCGTAATCTTCATATTGTCCATTGGCGGATTCCGTGACCTGCTGTGGTTCTCCCCATTGCTCACGAACCGCTTGTTGTTCTGTATCTCCTGCTGCAAATGGCACATCAGGTACTTTTCCTTCTCGCGCGAATTGAGCAATATCCTGAATGAGGACCTCTATATTGTCTGAACCACCTTCCTGTTCGGACGCATCCTCTTGAACGGGCGTTGTCTCAGGATTTCTAGTCGGTAATGTGACTGGCCTCACTTTCATGCCGATAAAAAAGGCTAGACCCATTAACATCAGCACAAGAACTAGCAGCACACCACGTCTTCTTTTATGCATGTAAAAACCTCCTTCACCAAGCCATTTGGCGACATCGAAACAAATCTATCAACTAACGTTATCATAACTGCCACCTGAATTCAAAGCTCACGCTGTGAACAGAATCGCAGCCTTCAATAGAAAATATTATCGTAAGCTAGCAAAAATGCAAAAGAAGATGTTAAAATATTCACATAAAGGGGGATATAACACATGGGGAAATTAAGTAAAAGAAATATACTGTGGATTGTGCCAATCGGTATCTTAGCGGTATTTTGGTACTTCTATGGTCCACAAAAGGATATTACAGACAATGAATATATTACATACGTAAAAAACTATTCCTATGAAAATAGCGCAAAAACTTTGGAGAGTGCCTTTGCCTCTGCCTGTGAAAATCCATATTGGGTCTATTTTGAAACACAAAAGGGACAGGATGTTGTTGAATTTGAGGGTGATTGCACGGTTAACAATGAAGTAGCCAAGGTCAATGTACAGTTTCTTGTAGACAACGACATCACAAGTGTTCAATCAGGTGCAATGCTTGTCGATAGTAAAATGCAGGAAGAAGCAGACCGCGATGAATTTTTGCTAGCACTTGCTAAATAATCCCTTATAGTGATGCTATAAGAGTTTTCTCTGGGAAAGCGGATAAAATGTGCAAAGTAGTGGATAGCAACCCTAAAGTGATGGATAGAAAGTTAAAAGTGGCGGATAGATCCTGTAAATTGACGGATAGCTCTGAGAAAGCGGAGTAAGATTTTGATGCTGCAATCGAATAAAAATGGAGAGGTTTGATCCTCTCCAGAAGGTGGTTATTATTTTTTCTTGGCAATCCAAATCGTCCATCGATCCTTTTCAATGATGGCACCTTCAGTGGTAATTGCATTCCTTATATCCTCAAGAAGGGTCGATAATTGGTTGTCATTCAATTCATGCAATAGACTACGCCCCACTCTACCTTGTAAATCAGCCAATAATTGCTCCTTATTAGCATAGACCTGTCTCGTCTCCCATAGTTTGAGTTCACTAATTTCTTGAAAGCCTACTTCTTGTAAGCTTTCTGTCACCAACTGACTATTGTGTCTGCGCTCTACCTCCTTTTGAATAAGCGAAGGAAAACTTTCAAAGAAATAGCCCCTTATATGATGAGCATCCCCTGGAAGTAAGCAATCCTCTGGGGTGCGATCCTGTACGATAAAATAACCGCCTTGCTGTAAAAGCCGAAATGCCTCTTGAAAGCATGCTTTGACATCTTGTATATGATGAATTAAGGCTCGTTCAAGCACGATATCAAAAGTATCCCCTGCAAGCCCTGTATTGAAAGCATTTCCTTGAACAAATGTGATTTGCGGATATGCTCGACAATTTTCTTTCGCTCCGTCTAGCATGGCTAGTGAAAAGTCTACACCTGTTACAGATGCCACCCCCATATCGACAAGTGCCTTGGCATAAATCCCTCCGCCACAGCCGATATCTACTGCCCTTCCCATACTATGAAAAGGAATATGTTTCGCTAACGCTGCCTTCCATGAGCTATCTGCCTGTCTAGTTGTATAAGACGTGCGATGTTGCTGACTATGAAAATCAATCCCCATTCTCTTCACCCTCCCCTTTTATTTTAGTGTACTAGTAGATCACCCATAAGAAAAATCTATAATTATTATAAAAATACATAAGCTTACCTTATCAAACGAAAAACCCATGCTGGGATCTGCATGGGTTGAGCTACCATTAACTATTTCTAGTAGGATGGGAGGACTTTAATATGGTCCGTTCAATTATTCTAATTTCGTTATTTAGTTTTGTAATCGCCGCTTCAATTTGTTGATAGCGCTCCATTCGCTTGACCTTCTCTGTTGGAAGGGAATCCTTTAAAGCAGCCTGTCCCGCGTATAAGCTTGACAGTAAATCTAGCTTTTGAAAATAAGCTGTGCTATATTGCTCCATAACACCCAGCCCCTCATCTGTTACTTTTTTACACGAACTTATGAATTGTTGTTCATATAAGAACTATAACCGAAAAAAGCAGCCTCAAAACTCCATCTAAATTATTATTTATTATCCATTTCCAAGTAAATGATTATTCTATAAAAGCGCTAAAGCTATGTTATTCATCTTTTTTTAACAAAGAATAGATAAATGTATCATGTGCTTGTCCCTTTTGATACATATAGTCCCTCAATATGCCTTCCTGTTGGAATCCAAGCTGAATTAAAAGCTTGGAAGATGCCTCATTCTCTAAAAAAACAACGGCTCCAATTCGGTTTAAGTTCATATCCCCAAAACCATATGCAATTACTTTCTGCACAGCTTCTTTTGTATAACCCTGCCGCCAGTAATCAGGGTGAATTTCATAGCCAATTTCTGCTCGTTGATGTGCCGCCGACCATAAATGAAAGCCAACTGTACCAATCACTTCATTCGAATCTTTTCGTTCAATTCCCCAACGAATCCCACGCTTTTCCTCAAAATTTTTAGCAAATTGCTTAATTAACTGCTCAGCCTGCTGTGTGTCAGTAAAAGGCTCCTGCCCATAATAGCGTGTTAAAGCCTCATTGGAAAAGCAACGAAAAATCGCAGGAACATCCTCCTCTGTGAGCTCTCTTAACCTAAGTCTTGCTGTTTCTAATTCTGGAAACATGCTGTTCCCCTCCTCTACCATCCATATCATTCTCTACTCTTCCTACAAAATCCTTTTTTGACAATACAAACGTGCAAACCCCAAAGTAGGCTTGCACGTTTGATTACCCGAAAGCTTGTGCTGCTAGAGCAAATAATGTTTGATTTCTTGTAGGTATTTTTTTGGCATTACAGATCATGACAGGTGGTGTGGCAGCCATCGTAAAACCACTTTGTTGTAAAATTGGACCAAGCTCCTTTTGAACTGATGGACAGTCGATACGTAATTTTCCCTGATAGCCCTTAGCCAATTCATTGATAATATGATGCGCTATTTCTTTACTTGGCGCAACGATTGGTCCTAAAAGTAGATAAATTGGCCCCGCGATTGTTAAGCCATAGCCAATCATTTGGTTGTCTTGATTTTTGATAGCAACACAGCGCTGTGACTGCTGTATTCTTTTACGCAAAAAGATTCTTCTACTATCCCCAAAGGCTGCTGCATCAAGTTGGGCCAGCTGTTCAAAATCCTGTTCTTGAAATTCTTTGATAGTGCCTAAAAAATCGGCTTTGCTAGTCGTCTCAACATATTTGTCTGCCAAATATTTATGTACATGCTCAACAGTCGTGAAGCCCATTTTTTGATATAAAGGTTGTCCTTCTATTGTAGCTACGAGCATAATCGCTGTTTCCGCTGAAACACTATCGATACAGGCTTGTGTAACGATTCTACCTAAGCCAAAACCTCTGCATTGCTCATGTACAATCACCATGCCAATGGAAGCTACATTTGTGTCGTAGGGAATAATGGCTGCACTGGAAACAATTTTTCCTTCCATATTTTTATGTCCAACTATTCTACCTGCTGCCATAATCGTTTCAATTTCGTAGGCATCGTAATCCCATCCAACGGAAGCTGATAGCTCGATTAATCCCTGAATATCACTAGAAGTAAATAAAGTTAGCTCAAAATTCAATTAGATACACCCTCTCAAAAGAACGTATGTTCCATTTTACAAAATCCCCCTTCCATATACAAGCAATATCTCTTAGCTTTAGCAATTATTACTATATAATTATTGTAAAATAGCCTATAATAGTTGCTAGACTATGCACTCCTACTTCAAGCATATAAAGGTGATTTCAACATGACATCCTATGAACGTATTCTTATAATGGTCCCGCCGTTTCCCTAGCTACGCAATCTACTTGTAACTAACAAAGTAGAATTTTGCTTGTAGGAGGGCAATATGTTGAAAAAACAGGCAGTACCATCTTTATTATTAATGATTGTTCTTGTGGCTTTTCCACAAATTAGTGAAACAATATACACACCATCACTTCCGGATATTGCCGCTGCACTTGATGTAGCCAATAGCTCTGTCCAATTAACATTAAGTATCTATTTTATTGGCTTTGCGTTCGGTGTTTTCTGCTGGGGATGGATTTCTGATTTTATTGGCCGTAGACCTGCCATGCTAGGTGGTTTAATTTTTTATGGAATAGGTAGCCTACTCTGCTTTTACGCAGAGACAATCCCTTTTCTATTAGCAAGTCGATTGCTACAAGCATTCGGCGCTGCAACTGGCTCCATTATTACGCAAACCATTTTGCGTGAAAGTGTGACGGGAAGTCAACGCCATGCTATGTTTGCTCAAATTTCAGCCGTCATTGCCTTTACCCCAGCTATAGGGCCGTTAATTGGTGGTTGGGTGGATCAAGCATTAGGCTTTCGAGCCGTGTTTTTTGTCCTTGTCATCATGAGTATCCTGTTGTTTATCTATGCTTATTGCAGACTTCCAGAAACAACCAATCCTGCAACAAGACAAAGAACAGCGATTTGGCCTGTCGTCAAACGCATCTTTGCTTCACCCATCGTGCTTGTCTATGGGCTACTAATAGGAGGCATTAATGGTGTTCTATTTAGCTACTATGCCGAAGCACCCTTTATATTCATCGAGCATTTCCAGCTGTCACCTGGCCTGTACGGATTTCTTGGCATTATCGTTGCCCTTGCTTCCATAATTGGGGCTATGATTTCAAAGCGACTCGTCATCAGCCATTCGCCACAAAAAATCATCCATGTGGGCTGTTTGGTAATGCTTGTTGGCACTTTGCTTTTGACCATCGTTTGTACCCTGCCATTGCACGCGAGCATGATGGCCATTGGTATGCTGATTACTATTTTTATCACACTGCTAGGCTCGGGCATCGCACTTCCTAATTGCTTAAGTTTAGCGTTAGTAGATTTTCAGGATGTGATTGGCACAGCAGGCGCTATCTTTAGTCTCGGCTATTACTTACTCGTCAGTGCCATCACATCTGGTATGAGCTTACTGCATAACGGTTCTTTACTGACAATGCCACTTTATTTCTTAGGTCTATCCTTGATAATGTGGCTTTGCGGGAGAAAGTTTATTCGATAATGGAAGAAAGCGGGCTTCCAATCGCTATCTCTTTTAGATAGATGAAAGACTAGAACAAAACCTCTCCTCCGAATAGAAAAAGTGGGTGAAATTTTACTCTTCGTAAAATTTCACCCACTTTGATTATAGGATAGCCTAGCTCTAAATTTTCCCCACTGGCACCTATTGAATTTTCTCACTCAAAGTGTAAATACTTAATGACAAAGATTGAACTATGTCAGTAGGCATCGTGCAGTGATCTAACTATCTCCTGATGCATAAAACTGATATAATAGATATACCATTAAAGTGAGGGGTGTTATTTATGAAAGAAAATTCATCCTTAGAACGTAAAAAGCAAGTGCAATTCGCAGTTGGTTTGGCTGCCATTGACGGTGGAAAACCGAGCGCATTTACACAGAACCTCTTAAACCAATATGAAAATGGTCAAGTATCATCCAGCCAATTGAAACAAGCGATTGTTGAAAAATATACAAGGGCTTCACAGTAGTTTATGGACCCATATATTTATCCTAATACAAATGTCTTAATCAACAAATTAAATATTCGAGATGAACAACAATTGATTGACGTTGAAGCACAACTGTTAATCGCTGGGATTATAGATATTTCTTCTATCACGCATGAGATTGACTTCCAAAAATATAAAAGTCTCCAAAAGATTCATCACTTCCTTTTTCATGAGCTATATTTATGGGCAGGAGAATTCCGCACAGTCAATATTTATAAAAGCGAACATGTTTTAAGTGGATTATCTGTTGCTTATAGTGATAAAGATCACATTGTATCTGATTTAAAAACTATTTTCAGTTGGTCTAAATCTAAGCAATGGAAGTATTCTAATCCTCTCCTTGTTGAGGACTTTTCTTCATTTATGACAAAACTTTGGCGTGTTCATCCTTTCCGAGAAGGAAATACACGAACGGTATCGATTTTCATGAAGCTTTTTGCTGAAGCAAATAGGCTAGACTTCAATGCTCAATTGCTCTCACAGTATGCAGGATATTTACGAAATGCACTAGTTCTTGCAGCAGTAGAAGAAGCTCCGGAACCACAATATTTATTGAAGATGATGACAGATGCTCTGGATGTAGCTGATTTCAATAAATTCAAGGCTGACGATGAAACGTCTAATTATCAAGTAATTGGGCGTTATGATGTTTCCAAGTATAAAGAAAAGCCCTTTGAAACGGATTAAGGAATGATTTATTTACAGATTTAATACGCTAAAAAGGATGGTGATTTGTAATTGAATCATCATCCTTTATATATATATTTCGCAAATGGGATCAATTAATTCATTTAAAACCTTTTACTCTTAGAAAAATCACCTCCTAATTGAAATTTAGTTTTTAACCCCATATTCAATCGAAGGTGTATTTTTTTATTTGTCTATACTGTTGAGGTCAGTCCTCAACATCAATTTTCCACTTTTTATACACCTACTAGTTTTTTCTAGCTGCTTCTCCTATCCTTGAAAATAATAATCCAACACTTCCTGAGGGGTATGAAAAACTTTGTTGCTTTGCGTTTTATAAAGAAATTTGGGATTCGTACAGGCTTTCTCTAGACTTTTTGCTTGCTTTAGCTTATCCGTCATTTGCTCAATAATATCTGTGTAGCCATCGAGCTGGTTTGAAATTTTCGGTAGCATCGTTGGTGAGATATCGAGTACAATAGAGACTTGATCCTCAGCATAACTATTTAAATTGATAAAAAAGCATTCTTCCAAATGCTTTGAATGTTTATCTACATTAATGACAGCCTCTTGATAATTGGCGATTAACCCTGTTGATGTATTCGTAATTGTAAAGCCTTGCTGTGTCAAATGCTGTTCAACTAGCATTAAAAACTGCTCGACCTCTGCATCTAGCTTTGGCGTAACAGTTGATTGAATTAAATCATTACATTTCTGATAAATGGTATCAATTTCGGTCTGTTTTTCGACAAGTAATTTAAAATTGGACATTGAATACACGCTTCATCTCCCCTTTTTACTAAGGTAGACATTCATGAAGCGTTTTAGTCATGATCACGAAAAATAACAATTAAAAGGAGAAGTCCATGATTAGAAATTCTGTCAAAGCCATCATCATCGTGGATGGGAAACTATTGCTAACAAAAAATCAAGATATAGAGGGCTACTTTTACCTTTGTCCAGGTGGTGGACAGGAGCATGGAGAGACCTTTCACAAGACGTTGCAAAGGGAATGCCTGGAGGAAATTGGCTCCTCCGTTCACATTGGAGAGCTGTTATTTATCCGTGAATACATCGGACAAAATCATGAGCATGCCGCCTTTGACGCTGATGTACATCAGGTAGAATATTATTTTCTCTGTCAGCTAAATGCGCAAACTTGTCAACCAACGAATCCTGATAGTCTTCAAATTGGGACACAATGGATACCGATTGAAAAGCTTCATACATATAGACTTTACCCCAAAGCGCTTACCCAACCATTACAGAAATTTATACGAGGACAACAAACAACAATCTATTTGGGCGATGTCAATTAAAACAGGCTGTCTATCTCCTTAGACAGCCTATTCTTAAGGAAGCACTTTCACCATCGTATAGTAGCTACTGCCTGGTGGATAATCTTTAATTTCTCCCACTACTTGATAGCCATGTGCCTCATAAAAGGTACGCGCTTGAAACTCGTAGGTTGTCAGTAGGGCTTTTGTTGCCCCCATGTCCTTGGCTACTAACTCTGCCTGTGCTAAGAGCTTTGTGCCAATTCTCTTTCCACGATATTCTTCACTAAACCAAAATTTATGTATTTCTATCCATCCCCAGTAGACTTCAGCTGTTATACCACCTATCCATTGCTGCTGTTGATCTGTGACGATTAACTGTAAAGGAAGAACCGCACCCTTCTTTCTACTTTCGCGATGATAAGGAGATTGCTCATTATTAAAGGCACGAATTTTTTCGCTTAAAAAATTTGTAAAATCCTCATGCTGTCCCCGTAAAACCTCTACTTGATATTCCATCTCGATCCTCCTATTCCTGGTAACGCTTTATCAGCTTGTCTTGATGAGCTGCAAATATTTCTTCTAATGGAATATCGTACTGATTGGCAATCACTATAAGATTTCCTAAGACATCCCCTAGCTCTTCAATTAGCTCCTGCTTATTTTCTTCAAAGGATGGTGTTTTTTCATCTGGTCGATCTCTACCAATCTCGATTGCTCGAATCGCCCTGGCTACCTCACCTGTTTCTTCTGCCAAGAAGCCAATACGTGTAAAAATATTAAGCTCTGACCAGCCACGTGCTTCATAGTAATCCTTTACCCAGCGTTGAAATTCATTTAGTTCCAATTCAGTTTCCTCCATTTCCTTCCTCTTCAAAATAAATTATACTATAAAAGAATTCGATCAGATATGGAGGAAATCAGCTATGAAAAGTATTGCCGTATTTTGCGGATCCAGTCTAGGCGCTTCCGATGCTTATCGTCAAGGAGCGATTTTACTAGGAAAAGAATTAGCCAAAAGACAAATTACTCTTATTTATGGTGGTGCTTCTGTAGGCATCATGGCAACAGTAGCGAATACAGTGCTAGAAGAAGGCGGCAAGGTCATTGGGGTGATTCCGACATTATTAGAAGAACGTGAAATTGCGCATCAACAGCTGACAGAGCTGATTGTTGTAAAGACAATGCATGAACGTAAAAGTAAAATGATGGAATTAGCAGATGGCTTTATTGCCCTTCCTGGTGGACCTGGAACATTAGAGGAATTTTTTGAAGTATTTACGTGGAATCAAATCGGGCTGCTTCAAAAACCTTGTGCTATTTTCAATATGGAAAACTATTTTGATTTATTAATATCTTTCTTTGACCATATGCAAAATGAACAATTTTTAAAAGCACAATATCGTGATGCACTTATTGTTGATGAGGACGCAGCAGCACTATTAGATAAATGTGAAAGCTTTGTTCCTCCAGCTGTGAAAACTTATGAATTAAGCAAATAATAAAATGGTGAGGGTGGACCTAATTGAACTATCCTCACCTTTTTCATGCTCTAATCTCCAATACGATCCTACATGACTATGCGAAACAAAAGAAGGACCTGATTGTTCTGATTACTAGAATTTGGCTACTATGATTTCATAATTCTGCTTTCTTTTCCCGCCTTTTCACTGCTACCACAGCAATCAATACCATCCCAAGCTTCACCAGCCCAATAATGGCATACAGACTAAATGAAAGAATCGCTGGTAATAATACCAGCCACCACGACCATGTAATGACATTTGTTAGCTTTAATACGACAAAGACAATGGTCAACACTTCTGCAATGCCCATCATTTCACCACCTTACAGCCCATCCTTGACTATATAGTAACTATATATCTTACGATAAGGAACATTACAGGAAAAATTTTCACTACTTTTTCTAAATCATACAACAGGAGGCAGTAAGATGACGAATATTTTTGTAAAAAGTGAGTTTGCTCCTTTAAAACGAGTTGTCATGGCGCAATCGGAATTTGCTTTTCCAGCTAAGGAGGCTCCAACAGATGATGAATTTTTAACAGAAGAAACACTAGCACTTTATGCAAGCGTAGATACACTCGGTAAAAATTTTAAAGATGTCTTTCCAGAAAGACAGCAGCAATGGGAATTGGAACGAGCAAATTTAAAAAAAGTATTAGAAAAATACGGGGTAGAAGTACAAGTACCAAGACGTTTAACAGACTATGAAAAAGAAGTAGGAAAAGAAGATGGCTATAGCAATTTCTTCGTTCGCGATCCCTTTTTCACTATCGGCCATTTTTTAATCGAGGGCTCCCTTCGATTCCCACATAGACGCAACGAAGTTTTGCCCGTACGTAATCTTTTAGCACAGGAAGCAAATGAAAATCAATGCTTCTATGTCTCCATTCCAAAGCCTGATATGGCAGATGGTTTAGATTCTGAAGCTGGCCCGTTTTTAGAGGGCGGCGATGTGTTAGTGTTAAATAAAACGATTTTTGTCGGGAATTCAGGACTAGCCTCCAATAAAAATGGTGTGCAGTGGCTGCGTAATTTAGCAAGTAACTTTGATTATACGGTGGTCGAAGTGCCGCTTCATCCAACCATTCTTCATCTCGACTGTGCGCTTAGCCTCGTTAGAGAGGGTCTAATGATTGTCTGCGAGGAAGCACTCATTGATGGTATTCCCAAACAGCTAAAAGATTGGGATAAAATTCACGTTTCCCTAGAAGATGCCGCAAAACTTGCTACTAACGGCTTACCTATTAATGAAGAAGTCTATATTACAGACAAAGAATTTACATGGATTGGCGAGCAACTAGCGAAGAGAGGTATCACCGTAGAATATGTTGATTTTACGATTTCTCGAAGCTTTGGCGGTTCTTTTAGATGTAGTACACAACCCCTATTACGCACGGATCTCTAGAAATTATCTCTCCCCACTAAAAAATAGTATGAATAATGAGCAACCTGAAATGGCACATTATTTGTAGGAGGTGGACAAGAAATGTCTAGAATTATTGGTGTGGAACAATCATTAACGAATATCGAAGATGCTTTAAAAGCACAAGGCTTTGAAGTCATCCAGCTTCGCAATGAAGAGGATGCGAAAAAATGTGATGCTTGTATTATTACAGGTCAGGATCGCGATGTCATGGGAATTAGTGATCCAGTTATGGAAGGTCCTGTGATTGATGCGAATGGACTATCGGCAAACGAGGTCGTTGAACGCGTCCAAAAATATTTCCACTAAAATCATTAGTGCTGTCTCTACGTCATTTTGACGAGAGCAGCACTTTCCTACATACAAATGGTCTCTACTTATAATACCTTGCGTTCTTGTACAAACTAATATACACGAACTTCAAAAAGTAGGGAGATATATGAGCCAAAAACAAATTGCGATTGTTATTTTAATGCTGACGACTACACTACTGCTATCAGGCTGTTGGGATGTAACAGAGCCGCAACGCATGTATTACGTACAAGGTGTGGGGGTTGACTACAAGGATAATGAATATACAGCATACTTACAAATTATCAACTTTGCTAACGTAGCGAAAACAGAATCAGCTAACCCTAATGCAGCGCCTACCGAAATTGGTCAAGCGAAGGGTAAGACAATAGAAGAAGCCATTTACAAATTGTATCGTTCAATGGACCAAGAAGTATTTTGGGGACATATGACCTTTCTTCTCTTCTCAGAGAGTGCCATGAAAGCTGAACATGCGATTGCGGTTATTGATACTTTTCTACGCTTTCGAGAGACAAGATATCATATTTGGGTTTACTGTACCCAAGATCCTATTGAGGATGTTTTATTAGTTTCTCCATTGTTAGAGAAATCACCAACTGCCACCAAATTAAGTAATCCTAAAAATACAGCGAAGCAGGAGTCATTTGTAGAGCCCGTTAATTTAAGACAGCTCGTCATAGGCTTAAATGAGCCCAACCACGAAATGAAAATTCCTTATGTAACCGTCAACGAAAACTGGGAGACAATGGATGGCCCCAAAACAGAAACCTTTTTTGCTGGCGTTGGTATTCTTTCAAAGGATAGTTTTAAAGGCTATATTAAAGGCAAATCTGCACGTGGAATAGAGTGGATGAATGATGAAACAAAGCAAGGAGAAATCACCGTCGAATTAGAAAATAATGAAAAAAGTGATTACTTAACCGTCGATATTAAAAAGCTAGATGTTAAAGTCAAGCCAATTGTGAAAGGTAATGATGTAAAGTTTGAGGTAAATTTAAAATTCGATACGATTTTAAATGGTTTTAAAGGAAAGCTGACACCCAATCAGGTAAGAAAAAAAGTAGAAAAAGCCGTCAAGGAAGAAATCCTAACTACCTTTGAGGAAGGACTAAAAATGGATGCGGATGTCTTTCGTCTATCCGAATATCTCTATCGCAGTAATGTAAAGGCTTGGAAGAGATTAGAGAAGGATGGCAAAATTCCTTTAAGCAAAGATTCCATCAGTAAAATCGATATTCATATTAATAAAGTAAGCCCTGGCCGTAAAACATTTGCAGAAACGATTACCGAATAATAGCTAGAGACCATCCAAAATGGCATGGTCTCTTTCTTATGGCCATCTTGTCATGCTATAGTAATGGAAAAGATGAGGAAACGTTAAACAGACAGGAGATCGAGGCGATGATAAAAGGCTTTGGAGGTATATTTTGGCGAACAAAGAATCTAGATTCTGTAAAAAAGTGGTATAGCGAAACCTTGATGCTAGAAATAAACGATTGGAATGGGACAATCATTAAACCCCAAGAAGGCAATGAAACGATCTTTTCTTTTTTCACTGAACAGGACAATTATTTTCCAGCAGAACAGCAAGTGATGTTAAATTTCCAAGTTCATGATGTAAACGAGATGATAAAGCATCTTGAACATCTTGATGTCCCACTCGCAAAACCTCTAGAGAGTAACGAATTTGGAAAGTTTATTTGGATTAAAGATCCAGAAGGTCGACTGATTGAGCTTTGGGAGAAATAGTTTACCCTTGCGTTATAAGTCAAAGAAAAAAGGACCAGACACTTGAGACTGGTCCTTCTTCCTATATTAATGGTTTGTTTTCTTATTAAGAATGTAATCCCGATAGACTAACAGAGCGACAAGAAGAAAGCTAAGGCTAACAAGTCGGAAAATCATTTCTATACTTATCCATTCAGCTAAAATTCCTAAGATAAATGCGCTCATACCTACTCCAACATCAAAACTGGAAAGAAAAGTGGCATTGGCTGCACCACTTTTGGCTTCACTTACTTTTTGAACAGCCCAGGTTTGTAGGCACGGCATAACGGTGCCATAGCCTGCACCAAATAAAATCGCGGCGATAATCAATGTGAAATTATTTGTAGTATAGGATAACACGATTAAAGATAGAAAACCGAAAATCGCTGACACAATAATGATCGACCATGGTCCATGCTTATCAAACCATTTCCCTGTAAAAGGACGTATTAAGGTGGAAACAATTGCGTTGATAAGAAAGAATAGAAAAATATGCTTTAATCCCTTTTGTTCACCAAAAAGGACTAAGAATGTAATAATAGCGCCAAAACCAAGCGTCGTCACAACAGTCAATACTGCTTGAAACCTTACTTCTTTTTCAAATATCGCTTCCATAAACCGAAATGGCTGCTTGTCATTTTGAATAGGTGTCGTTGCATGCACAAAGGAAAGCATTATGATCGCAAATAGGCTTAGGAGGGCTGACGACCAAATCAGCGTGTGAAAAGAAAAGGTACTGTAAATAAGGATACCGAGACTTGGTGCAACAATCGCTCCCACGGTTGTGGATACCGAGAAATAGCCCATTCCCTCTCCTAATCGAGCTTTAGGGATACTATCTACAGCCATTGTACTATTGGCTGTCGTGGATACACCCCACGCTTTTCCATGGAAAAGTCGGAGTAATAGGAAAATCCAAATCGTGTTAAGCAATGGATACAGCATTGTAATTAAGAGTAATGCTATACTTGCCATAATTGCCATTTTTTTCCGATTATGATCCATTAAATAGTACCCTACAAAAGGTCTTATCGTAATGGCACCTAGTGTAAATACCGTCGTCACCAAGCCTACTTGCATCGGATTGGCGTTTATGCTTAATAAATAGGCTGGTAAAATAGGCAATAGCATTTCAAATCCTATAAAAATAAAAAAATTACTTATGAATAGAAAAAGAAATGATGAAGTAAAAATTGGTTGTTTTTTCATAGTAAATTCCTCGCTTCTAATTATTTTTCTAAATTAGAAGCGCTTGGAACACTGCAACATTCCTTAATTGTCTTAGTTTTTTTAGCAATTCACTCACCCTCTCTCAGTTTTATCACAACAAAAAAGACGCCCTAAAACCGGCGTCTACCAATTACTTTGTATGGTTAAAAAGTCATTTTTCACACATGACTGACAAAAGCAAAAAGCTTCCGGTTACTACTTTCACTATGCTGTTTTCTTAAAAAACCACAGACTGGTCCCTTTGAGCCTAAATCATCTAATTGTAAAAATGTCTTTACCTCAATCGCCGTTCTTCTGAAAATAGTTTCCATGACTTTTTGCCTCCTCTCTCAAGATCAATTCATAGCTTACTATAATTTAATACAAGTTTACCACAAAAGCAAATACAATGTTGAACTATGTATAAGACGCAACATATTTTCCACGCATTTACTATTTATAAAGTTCTTTCCTTGTCACCGTCTATTAATTGAACATGCACCTTGGAGGAGCCACCTCCCTCTATATGATTAGGAACATTTGTTAAATTGAGTAATTCCTTTAGATGAATAGCTTTTTCACGATTGGCCTCGATGGTCACATGATATGGCCCTGCTATATTCATAAGTGAATTCATCCGCTTATCGCCTTTAAAAAAATTCGTATCCATAAATTGTAAATCAAAGGACACAGCTTCATTGCTTCGATTATGTAAGACAATGGTACATTCCCCATTCATTAAGTCTTTTCTCACCATATCAAAACGACATTCTCCTTCCCCTTTGTATGAAATGGCCATAATGCCACTAGCAAAGGTTTCTTGGTATGCCACAATAAGCAAATGAGGTAAAAATGAATAAAGTAATACTACAATAACAAATGTTCGAAAATGATATTTGTTGATGCTCCTAAGTAGTAAAATCATAGCAATTATAAATAAAATCGAGCCAAAGATGCCAAGTAACACGTATCCATCTTGTGTTTCGATCGGAATTGACATGAATGTAGTATGTGCGATCATCGCTTCATTATAGGGATAAGGAAAAAACAGACACATACATATACCCAACATAACGATTGACCCGATAAACGCCTTTTTATTGTTAACCATATGCTGCCTCCTTTCTAAGGTAATAAGTAATATGCACATACCAAATTTACCATATATCCCCTAAACAAGGAATGAAGCCTATGAAAAACTTCTATTTTTAAAATAGTCAATCCGTCTGTAGGCTGAGATGTAGCACCGTCTATCGGACATTTCCAAATTTAAGGTAAATTGTTATAATTAAGCTCCGAGTGGGAATTACAAGAAGAAAGAGGTGTTTATATTGCGTATGAAAATATTCTGGTGGGCTGTAAATATTGTATGGTTATTGATCTTTTCTGGCATCGCCGTATTTATTGGGGCAAGAAATGTTGATGGTGCAGGGATTGTGCAAACACCTGAAGTGAAAATGGTTTCATTCATTATTTTGGGCATCATGTTTCTAATCGTTTTACTTGTGCAATTAATTTTTCTTTACTTTATTAAAAAAAGCACAAAAGCTCACTTTACGAAAATCACTTAAAAAGAAGCGAGAGGCTATATTAGCACTCGCTTCTTTTTCACCTTGATGCACATAACTCCCTATAATTACAGCCACGACAATGCCATTTTTCTTGTGTTTGTTCAAAGTCCTCGATGTCTACGGGCTCGTTGGAAAAAATATCTGCCTGATACTTTTTCATTTCTAAAACACTGCGCTGAAACGTATACAAAATATTCTCCATATCCATGTCTGTAAAACTATATTTCTTGCGCTTGCCTGTTAATAAATATTCATTATAGACCTCGATTTGCGCTAGAGACACACGGTATTTTTGCTGAACATAGTACGCGTAGAGGGCTAATTGCTGACGGTCATCATCAGATTCTCCACCGGTCTTCCAGTCAACAATAATCCATTTATCCCTCAGTTCATCATAATAATGAAAGTCCATAACAACGAATACCTGGACATCTTCTATTTTCATGGAGCGGAATTGCTCTGGTTCTCCGATACGGAGAGAGCCTTTTTGTGAGGTGATTTGCTGGAATGTTTCACTCATTAAAAAATGATTAAAAACTAGTCGTAAACGTTCTTTATAGTCTTGCACAAGCTCAGGAGAAAGGGTGCCATGATAATAGATTTCCTGCATCATATAATACTTATTTGGTTTTTGCCTCCAAAATTCAAGACGACGAGTGGAGTCAATAAAGGCTGCATTCAGCTGCCCGCGCCCCAATTGAATTAGCTCCTCTACTGTTGGAGCTTTTCCTGTTTGTAAATAATCATTAATGGCCTGCTCAATGTATCGATGGACAATTTGCCCAAATAAAATAGGCATCGATTGCAGCTTTTTTAAGCGATACACCTGTTGATGATATGGCTCCACATTGTAACTGAGCCACCCGTTATGTGAAAAGTAATATTCATAGCCGTATTTGCGGGCACAGCTTGTCAATGTTTTATGACGCGATAACGACCACGAAAAGGTTGGATAGGGTGAAATTTCAAACAGGACAATCACCTCCTAAAGCTGATGGATGAAATCATAAACAAGCTGTATAATCAGCACAATCGTTACAATACGCAGTAAAAGCTTTACCTGATGTGCTTTCACTTTTCTGGCTAGCACAAGCCCAATTTGTGCACCAATCGTCGAGCCAATCATTAAAATAAGCGTTAACGGCCATTCGATTTTCCCTGTAGCAATATAGGTAATCGCTGCTCCTGAGCACATTGCAAATACCCCTACCCGTGATAGCCCCACGGCTTTAATATAGGAAATCTTCTCATGTGCATATGTATAAAGCGCCAATGTACTACTGCCCGGACCAAACATACCGTCATAAAAGCCAACTCCAAGAAGGATAGGACCGTTTTTTCGATTCATCGTAAAACGTTCCTTGTCGCCAAAATCAGCTCCACCCATAAAGGACATGACAAGCGCAAAGCCAAGTAAAATAATAGCAATGAACGTTAATGATTGACTACTCATGAATGAAGCGAAAAGTCCCCCCAATGTACCTCCGATTAAAGAGACAAGTAACACCGAACGCATTTCGTTCCATGCTAATTCCTTACGTTGATAAATTGTATAAAAGCTTGAAAAAGCACTCACCATATTGGACACTTTATTTGCGCCAATAGCCGAATGGACGGGTACACCGATTAGCATCATCGTTGGCAAGGTAATTAAGCCACCACCCCCAACTAACGTCCCAATGACATTCCCAATGATGCCAATAAGTAAAAACAACAAGTATTCCATAATATCCTTCTTTCCCTAACACAAAAAGCAATCATTCTATGATACAGTATAACAGATTGTTATTATCAATGATGATGGAAATGAGGAGCAAGGATGCATATACAACAAAAAACACCTACACCACGCTTTTGTCACCAGTTAACGGTTATTGTGGCGACTATTTTTCTAGCTGGCATTACAGCGACACTCATTCAATACGGCAAGCTCCCTGCCATGATTCCTGTCTTGCAAAGCTTCACGAGTGAACATGCCCAATTCGGTCCAAAAATTGCTATTTTTTATTTACCCTTTGTGGCTCTTATGCTCTTTCTACTTTTACACTATTTAGAGATAAAGGCAGCTTATCCTGTGATGCGTAAAAATAAAGCACCTCTCTCCCATAAACAGCGACAAAATGGCATCCTTACGTTTTGTCTCATCAAAAATAGTATTCTATTGTATTTTACCTACTCCCTATTCAATGACCTGACGGTAGCTCTAGGTCGTGAACGTATTTTACAACAATGGCATGCTTACTTATTTTTACTGCTGTTATTTGGCATCTTCATGATAGGGATTGTGCGAGGCATTTTGTTGGCTAAAAAAAGTTAATGTAAAAAAAGAGAGCATGTTTTAACAATAAACATGCTCTTCTTAGATTAATTATTATTCAATGGATGTCATTAATTCATAAAAATATTTTTTCTCCTGCGTCTCATAAAGCTTATACCAAGCATGTAATGTTTCAGGTGTAAAAACATCTAGTAGCCTCAAAACATGGTAGGCAAAATCCAAAGGTGCAATGCCAGATGCCGTTACTAAATTCCCTTCAGTTACGGCTGGCTTCTGTTTAAAATGTTCATCCCCAATATAATGTGGACAAAGCATCTTCAAGTATTCGAGATCGTTGCTCGTATGTTGTCTTGTATCAAGCAAACCAACCTTTGCAAGACCAAATGTTGCACCACAAATTGCAGCTACGAAAACATCTTCATTCAACGCTTTTGAGACTTCATTCAATATAGGCTCATGAATAGATTCTAGCCATGTATTGCCTCCTGGGAGAATCAAGACATCCATGCTATTCAAGTGACATTCAGCAACGGCCATCGTTGGAAGTATGGTGATGCCACCCATCGTCGTAACAGGACTTCTATCAATCCCTACTGTCATCACCTCTAAAGGCTCTAACCCCTTTTTAAAATATCTACCTGTATTTAATTCGGCCATTAAATACCCTATCTCCCAATCTGCCATCGTATCAAATACATAAAGATACACTTTTCTTGTCTGCATAATAAACACTCCTTTTATTGAAACTATGCTTAGTATAAAAAAACTTTACTGACATTCTCCGTCAGTAAAGTTTTCATTTTCATAAAAATGGATGAGCTCATATAGAACGTCAATTATCTTTTGCTTTAGACTTATGGGTTCTACTACTTGGATTGATTTTCCATAGGGAAAAAGTAAATAGGGTACATATGTATGTAGTGCTTCCTCATCTACTAAAAATATTGCGTTCTTATTGGTGCGTTCTTGGAGGTGATACTTTAAAAACCAATGCTGACTGATTGCATCCACAGCACTTGTCTTTCCACAAATGATGAAGGGCACAAGGTTCTGTTTATCTTCGGCTTGGGGAAAAAGGCTTTTCATAAAAAAATCGCTGGCAGAGAAAGATTGTGGTCGTTGGAAGGGAATGCCTGTTTGATGCAGACTACTAATTCGGCCTACTTTAAAAGTACGGATTTCATTTCTTACATGACAAAATGCAACGACATACCAGTTTTGTTTCCAATAAACCAAACCATATGGATTAACCACCCTAGACTTAGATTGCTCTTCATTATTAGTATGGTATTCCATTTCTATAGATGTTCCCTTTACTATACTCTCTTCTAATTTTTTTAACAGTGGCTCCAAGGAAGATTCATCAGGACCGATTATCTCGAAACCTTGTAAATGCTGTTGAATCATTTTTTCTTGCTCTTGATTTGAATACATTGTAAGCTTTGCTGTTGCACTGTTTAATGCCTCATCTAAAAAATAGCCAGCTTCTTTTGCAAAAATAGAAGCATGAAGTAATGCCGCTTTCTCATCAACATCAAAAATAAGAGGACTTTTAATAAAATTATTTAACAGGGTATATCCTCCATGATGACCTGTTTCAGCTATAATCGGCACACCACTGGCAGAAAGTGAGTTAATATAGCGGTAAACGGATCTGATATTAATCTCTAATTTTTCAGCGATTTCTTTCGCGGTAATTTTCCTACCTGAATTCAACATCCATAAAATCTGCATCATATGATCCATTTTAGACAAACATTTTCACCTCATTGAATTAATTTATGATTTCTGACACAAAATCAGGCTACCTGATACTGTTATCAAGTAGCCCTTCCATTATGCCTTTACCAATTCATCTTCCATTTGCTTAAAATTATGTATTAAACCGTATTTCTGTATGCCACGTGCTTGTTGAATGCTGGCATCCGCGAATTGGCGGAAATTAGCCTGATCCTTTATTGTACAGGCATAGACCGCTTCAATTGCAGGTTGCATCCACGGCTGTGTTAATTTATCACTTCTCATATCGGCCGCTCGACCTTCCAGCGCAGCAATATAGCATAGTGCATAGCTAGTTAAAGGCTCCTTATCAATTTGTCTTGCGGCTACTTTAGCAGCACCAAGATTTTCCTCCATAATGGCCTTAATAAAGAGGTAATTGTACTTAATGGCTGGCTGCTTATAATGATGGATGATGACATCGATTGCCTGAATCTGTTCCTCTTTTGTCCCGTAAGCTGATGCATAGAGAGCAGCAAATATAGGCTCTTTTCGGTGATTTTTAACCCATTTATCCACCTGCTCCATATTGTTTGTGCGATATAAAATATGTATATGGCGATAAATCATCCCTACCGCAATTAATGCAAATATCCCAAGAGAGATGGATAGACGAACACCCGCTAAGGACAGCGTCAATGCCAATAAAATAATAGCTAAATAAAAGAATGTTAATTTAACAATTTTCATATTACCTCCTACTGTAATTTCCTACGCATTTTACGAGAAAAGATATAGCCTGCCCCTATAAAAAAGATAAGAGCCATCACTTTCATAATAGGAATAATAAACAGCTTGCTAATAACGACTACAACGAGGATATAATAGACAACCATCGCCAGTAAAAACAATGTCAGCTTATTCACGAAGTTCCCTACTTTCCTTTAGTGCCGCCTCAATCGCTGCTAAAGCTTTTGGACCCATCCCATGAAGATGAGCTAATGTAGAAAGCTCAACTCTTTCTAGCTGCTTCAATTCTGTATAGCCCGCTGCATGTAATGCGCGAATTGCTGGTTTCGCTACTCCCTTAGGCCACTCTGTCATGCTTGCACGTCCCTTCACGAAAAAATCTTCTCTGCCCTATTATGCAAGTGACAGCAAAGAAATGCAAATAAGTCAAAATTTAAACATATACAAGCACGCCGCTATGAAATTTACAATACTATGGATACTCCAGCTAGTGACAATGGAACCTCCAGCAATTCGTTCGTTCACCCAGCCCATCACATAGCCAGCAAGCGCTGTAGTAAGCACAACTAATAAGATTACATGAAGCGGAAGCACCGACCATAGCATGGCCCCATGAACACAGCCAAAAACAATACTTTGCAACAGATTTGCTCCTTGAAAATCAAAAATCTTCATCAATCTCTTTAATAAAAAGCCGCGAAATAATAGCTCCTCTGATAAACCTGTTTGAATAATAGCGTAGAAAAGTGCTGGAATGACGGCAGCAGCTCCAAGTCCCGCGAATTGATTCGCCGCTAGCAAAGAGCGATCAATATAGAAAAAGACTAGCGCAAAGCTCGGTATTAACATCGTGAAAGTAGAAAGTACAATGTACATAGCATACCTTCCCTTGTGCACAATAATAGGCTTTTGCAATCCTATCCACGTTAAAAAGAGCTGTTTTTTCTCGCTGTACAAAGCCACCAAATAAACGGAATCACTGAAAATAACATCACTTGCAAAATGGCACTGATTAAACTATTCATCATCTTATTTCCCCTCCTGTTTACTACAAGCATAGAAGAAAGTGCCATTTTTTTCAATAGTTATTTAACGATAAACATTAAATCATTTATCTTTATTGTTAATTATTAAATGTTTTACAATAAAAAAACGATGTCAAAGGGCTTCTCCTTTGTCTTTTCAGTTATTTTCATTTATACTCTATTACAGATATTAAAGGTCTGTAATAGATATGATAAAACACTGGAGGCTATCACAATGCGTACATTATCTACACATTTATTAGAAAAGGCACGAACATATGAGCACAGCACAAGAATTTCAGTGCCTGCCTATGACACATTATTTGCCGTGACACAAGCCTATTTCCGGATGCATTTAGGAGAACAAGAAGCATCCCTGCTTGTTGTAGGAGCTGGTGGGGGTAACGAGCTTTCTGCATGGGGACCAACAAACCTTAAATGGATGTTCACTGGGGTTGATCCATCTGAGGAAATGCTCCAAATCGCACAACATAAAGCCGTACAACTGGATATTGAAAGTCGCGTTCAGTTACTACAAGGAACAATTGAGCGCTTACCCCAATCAACACCGAAATTCGATGCGGCAAGCTGTATCCTCGTTCTTCATTTTATTGAAGATCGACAGGAGAAACTCCATTTACTGCAAAACATTCACAAGCAATTAAAACCTGGAAAGCCCTTTGTCCTCGCTTGTGCCTACGGAGAACGAGAAAGTGACGAGCTACAAGATCGCATCAAAATATGGCAAAGCTACTTTTTAGATGCCGGCTATACAAAAGAAAAGGTAGATAGCATGGGCAAGGGCATCATGAATATTTCCTTCCTCTCTGATCAAGAAATCCAACAGCTATTAAGTGAAGCGGGCTTTCAAAACATTACCCGTTTTTTCTCATCAGGTCTCTTCGCAGGATGGATGAGCCACGCCTAACCACAAAGCCCCCACCATAGTCACAATCAATGGTGGGGGCTGAAACTTAGATTTATAGTGGTATTGAGCGGGCTCTCAACCAACATTCATCACATCGAAAAAAATTACCAATAAATACTGTAATAATAAACAGTTTCATCAATCGTCATGCCCATTTTTTCATAGAGCTTCTGTGCTTGGACATTATCTCTGGCAGTTTCTAGCATCATGTAACGCGCATCTTCCTGCTGACAATAGATATAGCATTGCTCCATCAACGCCTGTGCTACACCTTGTTTTCTGGCTTGTTTCGCCACAAATAAATCATTTAAGAGAAACGCTCGTTTCATAGCGACGGATGAAAAGACTGGAAACAATTGTGCAAATCCAACTGGCTCCTCCTCCAAATATGCCAGAAAAATAATAGACTCTGCTCCCATTACTCGCTCCTGTATAAACTGCTCAGCTTGCTGTAAATCAGATGATTGTCCATAAAATTCACGATAGGCATTAAATAATGGGACTACGTCTCCCATCGTTTGCTGTGTCACCATACAAATTTTCATGTTTTGATCTCCATTTCCTTTTGATTGTCCTTCTAGTATGATGGTAGTAAATAATCTGACATTTCAAAAGAAACAGTTCCAAACATTTTAACATGTCAAGGTGGTGCCTGATGGACGATTTAATCTTTCTATTAACAGAAAAAGAGGCAAAATATAAGCAAGTGTACCAGCAAATTAAAGCACTTATTATGCAAGGTACACTTCAAACAGATGATTCCCTGCCCTCCATACGAAAACTTGCAGAAACTTTACAGGTCAGTCGTAATACTACATTAACTGCTTATGAACAGCTTGTGGCAGAAGGATACATACGTGGGGAGGGACGAAAAGGCTATTTCGTCAATGCACTAGAGCAGGTTTTTCTAAAGGAGCAGGAACAGTCCCCTATGACACAGCCAAAAAAGAAGGCTGCATCCTATCTTGTAGATTTTCGCGCTGGGGCTGTCGATCAGCAACATTTTCCCATGAAAACATGGCGCCAAATTGCCAATCAAGTATTACAGGAATCAACCTGTTACGAATATGGAGAACTGTTTGGAGAATCAGTGCTAAAGGAGCAGCTTGTGCAATATTTACTGCAAGCAAGAGGGGTTTATACAACGAGCGACAATATCGTTATTGGTAGTAGCACACAGCAAATGCTCTTGTATCTTGGATTTTTACTAAAAGAATCTTTCCCAAGCATTCTTTTGGAAGACCCTGGCTATGATGGTGCACGGGAAGCCTTCCAGTTACATCACTTCGAAATAGAGCCACTACCTGTAATGGAAACAGGAGCTCAACTTGACATACTCCAAAACTGTCAATCACGCTTAATGTATGTCACCCCGTCACATCATTTCCCATACGGTGTGTCCATGTCTATTCAGCAGCGACAGACCTTAATACAATGGGCTCAACAAGTCGATGGTTATATTCTAGAGGATGATTATGATGGAGAGTTTCGCTATACACAACAGCCATTTCCTGCCCTTGCTTCCATCGACTCATCAAGGGTAATCTATCTCGGCACCTTCTCCAAATCGTTTTTACCAGGTGTGCGTTTAAGCTATATGGTGCTACCAAATGCACTTGTTCAGCCCTATAAAGAGCGTTTTGCTCATTTTGAACAAAATGCTTCGTCCCTCCATCAACGCACAATGGCCCAATTTATGGCGCAGGGGGAATGGACACGCCATATTAAACGAATGCGTTTGACCTATAAACAAAAAATGCAGCACCTTGTACAGGAGCTACAACGACATTTTGGTCAGCAAATAACCGTGTTAGGCGAGCAATCAGGACTCTATGTATTAGTGAAGATAAAGTCTCCACTTTCTGAGCAGCAGCTGATCCAACGAGCGGCGACTTACGGTGTGAAGGTTTATCCGACAAGCCCCTTTTTTATCCATCAAAAAAATGAGGAACCAATGCTGCAATTAGGCTTTAGTAAATTAGCGTTGGAAGAAATCAAGCTGGGCATCGAGCTGTTAAAAGAGGCGTGGCAGCCATAACCTTCAACGTTATGGCTCTTACCATACCACTTAAAAATAATCAATAAATGTTGGGATACCTACTGGTAAAACCGCCTCGAGCAATGCAATTTCCTCTGTACGTCCCTGTAATCGTTCAATTCGTTCTAAATAGGTTGGACGTTTGTAGCCTAACAGCATAGTAGCCAGTGTTTGCACTGTTAAATGCACAGCATTCGCGTTCAACGTCTCACTTACCTTCTGCACAGAAAGGTTTCCATCTTTCATTTTGATGATGTAGGTGCCATTATTCCACGCCACAGTGCGATCACTGACAGCTAGCTGAAGCTCGAAATTCTGACCAATAAATGGATAGCGCATTAAAAATTCTTTGACATCGACGATTCTTGCCATGAAATAAGGCGATACCTTTTGAATGATCTCACTGTCCTCTAATAGAAAGGCTACCGCTTCATTACCAGTTGTTTTCCCGTAGACATTGTAGACCATTGAGCTGTGAGCCGAGACGAAATTCCATAAACCTTTACGAGCCTCTTCCTGCAAATAGACGATTTCATCAATGTAATAATTTTCCTCCATAATACGATAGAACATGTAGCCCTGTGCCACATCTTCTTCATCATAGTAGACCGCCGCCTGAAGGTTCACATCACTATCTATAAATTTCTCCTCCCAGAAATCCTCCTGAAATTTCTCGTTCCAGGCAATACTATTGCGCACCATTACCCCATGCGTTTTCTGCGCATAGCGTGCGTAGATAGCCACCACATCCTCATGCTTCGGATCAACTCGGCGAATTTTCCCATTAAGCCCTGCATAATGCGGAAGCTGTGTATCCTTCACTTGAAATTCCACAATATCACTCATAATTTCCCATCCCTTTTTGCGGTAATAAGGGATAGAATATGGAAATAAATAGGATATATAATGTCCTTCATTTCGCATACTTTGCAGACTTTCAATTATCAAACTCTCCATTAAGCCATGTCCCGAATATTCAGGGTATGTCCCAACTGCTGTGATGCCACCCATTTCATAAATCTTGCCATGCACATTCACCTCAAAAGGCAAACTTAAAATTTGCGATACAAGCTGTGAACCATCAAACCACCCGATCGCATGCCCTTCATTAAATTGCCTACTCTTAGCATTCACAAAGCGACGATCCTTGTGAATGGACATTGACATTTGAAAGACATAATTCAGTAAATCAATGGACTGTGCCATTTCATCCAATCGAATTTCTCGCATGATTAAGCCTTTTCGTTGATTCATGATTCCCTCTCCTCATCAAATAACTCTCTTAATATCGACTGTGGTGCATCTAAAAAACGTTTGGTCACAATATAATGAATGGTATCCTCATAGCGAATGGATTCAATTTCTCCTTGATCAAAACTATAAATCGTTGCATTCGGATAGCCAAGCAAAATGGGTGAGTGTGTAGCAATAATAAATTGTGCCTCATGCTCAAGGTCCTTGATTATTTTCAGCAAGCTCAGCTGCCTCGTTGGTGACAATGCCGCCTCAGGCTCATCCAATAAATAAATGGCTTTACCCTTAAAACGATTCATAAATAACGCAAGAAAGGATTCACCATGAGATTGATGGTGTAGTGATTTCCCACCAAAAGCAGCATATTTGTTTGGATGGCGCTCTAACAAATCAATATGACTGGCAAATTGATAAAATGTTTCTGATCGAAGAAAAAACCCATTCGATATTTTCGGCAGCCACGACAAACGGATATATTCCCCCAATGAAGATTCCGCCTTATGTACTTCATATAAATTTTGACGACCGCCACCAGCCGTATTGAAATCGCAACGATCAGCAATCGCCTCCAGTAATGTTGATTTCCCCGAACCATTTTCCCCAACAAAGAACGTCACATTTGTCGGGAATTCTAGCTCATGCAAATCCTGCAAGCTTGGAATATTAAAAGGATACTCCTGTTTATTGGGAATCGTATCCTGTAACACCTTACATGACTTTAAATACATTTCATTTCCTCCTTACTCTTATTATAGCGAACATCCCTCAAGCTGAAACGTAATCCACCTACCTGTTTGATTGAAATGTTACCTTTTTATGTATCCACCCGAGCCAGCCCAACATAAATAGCTTAAAACAGCTGACGAAGTCCCTACCATTTTCACAACTCGCTATGAGATATTTCCCGAGAAATAAATAAAAAACATGTCGAAAGTTGCAATTCCTACATGTAGTATCATGTCATATTTTTGATTTTTTTATAAAAAAAGTGGACATTGACCTCCTCTCTAACTGATTAAGTGAATGATTTCCCTGCAACATGCAGTAGTGTTTTCCATTGCAATTTTATTTCGCAGTGGCTTGCTGAATAAGCGGGGTGCCTCTCTTTTCGATCACCTTGGAACCCTTTCTGAGCGATTCCATCCACTTTTGGATTACTTTCATTACCTAAATTGATCCGATTCGAAAAAAGGTTCAATACCTATTTCTTTTAATAAGAATTTCCGATGACTTCTTTTATCTACCAAATGTTGTTTAGGTATTAAAATTTCTTCTCTTAATCGCTGAAACAAATTCGGGTTATGCTCTGGAAACCATTCCTCATATCTGACCCCTTGATTTAATTCTATTTTTATTAAAAATAAAACAATATCTTCATACATATACGGGAATTCTTTCTCTATCTGCTCATGATGTGCTAACAGTGCATAAAGATAATCTTTAAAACGATAAAATCGCTTCTGGTCTAATGGATTGGAGCTCCATTTTTTATTTTCCTCCCACTCTTGTATGGGCTGAAATATCTGAAGAGAACCCGTTTCCCAAGTACCCAGCATACAAGTAAATGCAGCTATAGCGTATCTTCTTGTTTCATCATCTGGATCTCCAAAATATTTATAGTAATCCTCCCGATACTTACTAAAATTTCCGCTAGTATGATAACCCCCAATAGCAAAACCCTCCAACCCTCGTTTTGCTTGTTCAATGATATTATTTGTCATTCTACTTACTCGCCTCCTTTTCTTTACTATCTAATCATGTTAATATAACGTGATATTAACATAATTAACCAACCGGAAATGTAAAATATATTTATTCCATTCACCCACAATATGACTATTAAGTATTGTATGGGATTCTACGCCTCTTTCCCCTCACTAAGTTATAAACTTCTATAGGAAACTAATTACTAGTTTTCCTCTGTGCTTGGCTCTCTCATTTTATGATTACCTTCAGTAACTCGATGAGCGGGTTTCCTCTCTTTATGATCACCTCTAACGGCTTTTCGAACGGTTTCATTCATTCTTTGCTCACCATCTCCAAAGTTCTAACTATTATCTTTCGCTCATAAATTGAGTAACAATCAAAAGTCAGAAGGAGAATCGCGATGTTTGTGACGCATTACTACGAAAACAAGACGTCCGTTTTAAGTCAATTGCTCGTCAAGCTACCTACTGTGGATGAAGATATTCGCATTAAAGGGCGCAAGGCAAAGGTGTTGGAGGTACTTCAAGTTGATGACAACAATTTTCATGTGAAGATATTATTCGAAAAAATCCCTAAAAAGCAGCCTCTTAAAGAGCTTGGAAAGAAAAAGAGATAATCAACTAAAACATGGTTTATTCCCTTAATTTTCGGGAATAAAATAGGTAATGATTGCGAATCATTCACTTTAAATTTCTTCAAGCAAAACCGTTGACTTTTTAATTGATAACAATTATCATTATCAATAGATTATTTCTTTCTCCAAATTGCTTCATTCAGAATCCCCCTCTTTTTTGAATAAGCATGTATCAAACGGATATTCTTACATCAGACTAAGAGTATCCGTTTTTATCTGTACATGAGGAGAACTTTACATACTAAAGGAGCTGTTTTGACATGGATTATCGTATTGAAAAAGACACTATGGGTGAAATTAAAGTACCTGCTAATAAAATTTGGGGCGCGCAAACACAGCGCAGTAAAGAAAATTTCCAAATTGGTACAGAACAAATGCCAATCGAGCTTGTGCAAGCTATGACAATCCTAAAGAAAAGTGCGGCGATTGCGAATAATAAACTAGGCAAACTTTCTGATATTAAAGCAAATGCCATCGTGCAGGCTGCAGATGAAATTTTAAATGGTCAATGGGACGATCAATTTCCTCTTGTGGTTTGGCAAACTGGTAGTGGTACACAATCCAATATGAATGTGAATGAAGTCATTGCTCACCGTGCGAATCAACTATTAGAGGATGCTGGTGAAGCGGACCGTATTCATCCAAATGATGATGTCAATAAATCACAAAGCTCAAATGATACATTCCCAACAGCATTGCATATTGCGGCTGTTTTAAAAGTGGAAGATTATTTATTACCAAGACTACGTTTACTAAAGGCAACTTTGGAAGATAAAGCAGCTCAATTTAAGGACATTATTAAAATTGGTCGTACGCATTTACAGGACGCGACACCTCTCACATTAGGTCAAGAAATTAGTGGTTGGGCAGCCATGCTCTCAAAATCAGAGCATATGATTATCCAAAATATTGACTATATGAAGGAGCTTGCAATTGGTGGAACAGCGGTCGGTACAGGAATCAATGCTCACCCTGAATTTGGTGATCGTGTGGCTGAGGAAATTAGTGAGCTAACAGGCAAACAATTTACATCAGCTACAAATAAATTCCATGCCCTAACGAGTCATGATGAAGCAGTTGTAGCACACGGTGCATTAAAGGCTTTAGCGGCTGATTTAATGAAAATTGCCAATGACGTTCGCTGGCTAGCAAGTGGCCCTCGTTCAGGTATTGGGGAAATTACGATCCCAGAAAACGAACCAGGCTCTTCCATTATGCCAGGTAAAGTAAACCCTACCCAAAGTGAAGCAATGACAATGGTTGTCACACAAGTAGTTGGAAATGACGCAACAATTGCCTTCGCCGCTTCTCAAGGTAACTTTGAATTAAACGTCTTTAAACCAGTCATCATTTACAACTTCTTGCAATCAACTCGCCTATTAGCGGATACAATGAAATCATTTAACGACCATTGTGCAGTAGGCATTGAACCAAACAAAGAAGTACTCGATCATAATTTACAAAATTCATTAATGCTTGTAACAGCGTTAAACCCATATATTGGCTATGAAAACGCAGCAAAAATCGCAAAACAGGCCCACAAAGAAGGTACGACCTTAAAGGCAGCAGCCATCGCAAGTGGCTTACTTACAGAAGAACAGTTCGATGAATATGTAGACCCAGCAACAATGATTTATCCCAACGTAAAATAATGAAAGCGACCATAAAAAGATTGATGCTAATGTGCTTCAATCTTTTTTTGTTTATGAGAAATATTTTTAGCATGGATGGAAGCAAAATTAAAAGACATGAATCTCGATAGACTATCGAATCCATGCCAAATAGCTTCCTAATGAAAATAATTGTATCTATCCTATGCAGTCACTTCATCGGAGAGTGGTTTATTCTGCCTCCTATGTAATCCATACTCCATTACAGATGCTTATAACTAGTTAAAATTCTCTCAGCTTATTTTATCCAGCTTTACATTAAACGACAATTCATCGTCAATTAGACTAAACGTATCAGCTTTATCTTGCTTAGATAATTTAGAGATATAATGATAGTAGTTTGGTAATATTTCAAAATCATAATTTAAATAATCTCGTATTAATTGGTCATCTTGAAATTTTGAAACATCCCCGTCTAGCAAATCATATTTTATTAACTCTTTAGTGTTGTTCGTAAAATCAGATACTACGTATGAAAGAACATTGTTCTCATATCGTAAGTTTTCAGAGGCACCTGAATAATTTAATAAAGATAGTAATGTCGCATTATTAAAATTCTGTTGGTTAGTTAAAGATGAAATCTCCATTAAGTAAATCGATTCTAGGTGGTCATGATAAGGATTTTCAATATCTACTCCATTATACATTGCTTGTTTCTCAAAGGGTCTTATTCTCCCGGTTTTTAATAGTAATAAGTGATTATGATTGCTTAGATAGATGTTTTTGGAAATATCTAATCTAAGTAAATTATCTCCGTTTGGAAGTAATGGATTTAATCGTTTTATCTCTCCTGTTGAAGTGTTTACTAAAAAAATACATTGATAAAAGGGATGTCCATAGTTAATTTCTCTTTTCGTAATAAAATACAATAAATATTGAGGATTAAGATAAATTAACTTGGAATAATAGCTTTCATCCTTAATTTCTTCAGAAGAAAAATAATTATTTAAATTTAATGTGATAGCATGTATTTGATTAAATGTTTCAAGATTAATTCTATAAAAGTTTATGTTATTTTTTTCTTTTAGACTAAAACAAAATTCATTATTCATAATATCCAAAGCAAATTCGTCATAGCGGGTGTCTAATCGTTGTATATTTTTGATCGTGCCGTTTTTTAAATTAATCTCACAATGCGCAATACTAGCATGTTCTAATAAAATAGCCTCAAACTCTTCTTTAATTTCATTTGTAGGAATTAGTTGTTTATTATTCAAAAATATCCCCCTTCAATATAGCTAATAAATATTTCACTTTGAGCTTTTACTCCTTTCTGGCTTCTGTATAAAGAAGTTTTTCGAGTTCGTCCACCTTGCTCCCGTCTAATTGGTGTGTGAGCCCATATGTTTCACCCTTGCCATCGTTATTGATGATTACGTTGAGATCGTGAAGTAATTCAGTGAAATACGTAAAACACTTAGTTAATTCTTCATAGGACTCAGCTGTATCAAGACCTTGCTGTTTCTCAACCGATATTACATAATCCAGATGTCCCATCAAAATTTGCAGTACATTTAAATTTTCAAAATCCTTTTGAAGGTCTTCCCCTTGAACCCTAAAATATAGCATTTCCTTCGTGAGACGATCTGCCCTTAGATAGTATTCGTCTACGTCTGTTGTTTTGTTAATATCTTGGGCATGATAGGCAATCCAAGCTTCCAACGTTGGTTCAATCTCATAGTTATTGAAGCCTTCAGGGGTTGATACATCACTCCAGATTTTCGAAGGGTTTACTGCTGCTACGTGTTTGATTGTTGTTTCTTCTGTTTTTACCTGTTCCCCTTTCGTTTCTCCTTCCTCGGTACAACCTATTAACAATCCACTTATCAATAGTCCTGTCAATACAACATTTACGAGCTTCATCTCTCTCACTCCTCTTTAGAAGGTTAGCCATTTATTATAATAATACCTTACACTAGTTAATTTTTATAATATTTTCCATTTAAAAGTTACGTTTAACATGGCTGATTCTCTATGTATCTCGCAGTAATAGCAAAATTAAAAGCCACCCTCATGATGAGAGCGACTTTCCTAACCTCCTAATATTCACTTTTCAATAGGGAAAAGATAGCGAGATCCACATACTTCCCTTTTTCAAATTCATGTTGCCTCAAAAGACCCTCTTGAGAAAAGTTTAATTTTTCCAATAGTTTGATAGATGCTGTGTTTTCTGGCTCTATTTTTGCTTCGATTTTATTGATTCCCATGGATGTAAAGGCAAAGTGGATGATCGAACTTAAAGCCTCTTGCATCACACCCTTCCCCCAATAGTCAGGGTTTAAATCATAGCCAATTTCTATACGATTATGCTCTTTTTCATAATTCAAATAGCCACATGTGCCAATCACCTTGTTGGTCTGAATTTCCTCGATTACCCATCTTAAGCCTTTTTGTTCTTTAAAAATTTTCTCATACCAATTGATTTCATCAATAGCATCTTCAACTGAAGCAAACAATGGTAATGGCAGGTACTTCACTACATTTTCATTAGAATAAAGTCTCAAAATATCTTGGCCATCATCCATTATCCCTTTTCGTAAAATAAAACGTTCTGTTTCCAATTGAGGAAAAACCGTAAATTCGAATTGTGTATGCATACTACTCCCCTTTTTCACCATTTATTAGCATTTTACTATTGAATAATAACACAAAAATCTCTCATACTCTCTTTTACTGCTATTACAAATCACTCGTTATTATAGTAAATTGATTACAACCAAATGGCACCAACTCCGTCTAATAATTGAAAGGGTGTGGAAGATGCTTGAACATGTGAGAACATCAATAGAAGTTAGCGGTGAATGTAGTAAGGAGGAGAGGCTTGAATGGTTGATGAAGGCATACGGAGATGACATAGCACGTCTTGCCTTTACGTATATGAAGCACAAGCAGCTTTCGGAAGATATTGCGCAAGAAGTGTTTATAAAGTGCTATGAGCATTTAGATAATTTCAGGAATGAATCTTCCTATAAAACATGGTTATATCGAATTACTGTCAATCTATGTAAAGATAAATTAAAAAGCTGGTCTTATAGAAATATTGTTCTGACAGAATTTTTCTCAAAAATTAAGAGTACTAGTCAATCCCCTGAGTTGGAATTAGTCGGACAGGAGGATAAACGATTACTTTCTGAAAAAATCCTTGCTCTACCAATAAGATACCGAGAACTCATTATTTTCTATTATTATGAAGAGCTGTCCTATAACCAAATAGCTGATTTGTTAGATTTGCGTTTACAAACCATTAAGTCTCGACTTCATAGGGCTCGACTTATGCTCAAAAAATCAATGGAAGGGTGCAAGATAAATGAATGATATGTTTAAAAATATAGGCAAGGCATTGGATGACACGGCATTCCAGGACATTCATTTTAATGAGAAACATAAAGAAAAAGTAAGGCAGAGGCTTCGAAAAGATTACAAGAAACAGCCCCAATTCCAATCCATTTTCAATCATTTGTTACCTATAGCAGTCATTGGTTTTTTTCTTATAGGAGCTAGCTATTTTATGGTCACGGAGCTGACAGTACAACCAGTTGATAAGGGAGACCGTTCACAAGAACCTATAATGGAAACTACTCTTTATCATCCCCCGATCCAAGAAGAATTTTACGGGGATATGACGAAAGAGGATGTCGTGAGTAAATTATTAAATTCGATTGATTATTTTCACTCAGCAGCTGGAAAATTTGAAGAACATAAAATTTCTCAAGACGGTTCCACTAGAACATTGGGTGTTACTTATAAAGTAAGTACCAAAAAAGAAGTTGGAGGCTATGAAAAAATAATCGCTTTAGATGATAACACGACGGGAATCAAGAACGATACACAGGAGTACTTTTATAACAACAGAAAGAGCTGGTTAAAATATACAGCACTTTATGGACAAAAAGTTTATACAGTTAGTGAAACGAAACAGAAATCAAAACGAGACGTAGTTACTCCTGAGCAAGCTTTTAGTATTGACTTGAAATATCCGCCTATTTCATATAATAAATTGAGAGAAAGACCTTCATTTGGAAGTTCAAGTATGTCGTTATTCGCTTATGAGAAAGCTGCTAGTTATTTAAGAAATATGGAGCATTGGGAGATTGAAAAACAAAATGAAGCGTTGTTAGGTCATAATACAATCGTATTAGCTGGGAAAATGGATGAAACGGTGACAAATAGTGAAAATTTAAAAGGCACGACAGAAGCGTTTCGTTTTTGGGTGGATAAAGATACTGGGATTCTCGTTAAAAGTGAAACATATGACCAAAATGGTGAGCTGACAAGCTATGTTCATCCAGAAAGGCTTGAAGTGAATGTATCTATTGACCCACAAGAATTTATTCCAGACTTAGAGGGCTATCAGCTTCCTAGCAAACAGAAAAAAGATTGAGGCTTATTGCTTCAATCTTTTACTTTATGAAGATTTTAATTTCTCAACATCAGCAAACATTTCTCAACTATTTCTACCTCATCTACTGACAGTTGGTCTAACAGCAGTGCCAGTTTTTTCTCATGTTCCTCTCCTTCTTCTCCTATCCAGCAAATGTAGATTTCGCAATAATCTCCTTTGGGAAGGAATTTTTTTAGAAAGTCACATACATGGTGAAAAGTTCTTTTGGCTTTTTCATAGTTATGGGGGGAATACACTTTATTTTCGTTATGCATTTGCCAAATGGGCTCTCCCTTTGTTTCGATTTCATATACATAGGGTGTTGTAAAATGCTTTGCCTGTACAATTTGGCGATTCTCTTTTACTGAGAAAAAATAATTTATGTCAACTTCATTTTCTGTATAGTCATCCTGTATTTCAACTGGAAAATTGAAGCCTATATAGGTTGCCATACTCATATTTTGCTCCTCCTATTAAAAAAACCCTGTAAATGTACAGGGTGTCAGCAACGTAGCTGTTGATAGTGTAAATAGACACGCTTTGGAGTTCGTGCTTCTACGAATTTTTCTTGCATCACCAATTCCTGGACCACGCTTTGAAGAAATTGCTTGAAGCAAAAAGGCTTCAAACGACGGGTTGTCCGCTTCCTTTTGTGAGGCTTGCTACCGTAGTTGGTCTACCGTGATGGCTGTTGCTTTGATGGTTTGGTGTTGCGGCGGTGTTTTTGGTTCAATATAGAGCGTTGTGTAATACGCATCCGCAATGACAATCACGTAAATAATGAATAGTAATCGTTTTGTTCAATGGTTCAAAAAAATCATTTCTCCCTTTTTTATAGCTGACAACGAAAACTTGTCTACTTATCATACGAGCAATTGATCAAAAGGTTTCAAAAATATTTAAAGGGAGACAAATTTCTGTCTCCCTTACGCCTCTAGGCTTCTGCCACCATCATTTTCCCAGCGATCAATGTCCCAGTGATCCTCATCTTTTTCTCTCCTGATACCCATTGCATTCAATGGAACGAATGACATTTTGTCCCTCACCCTTTTCAAGCGTTCTTCTCTAGTTTATGAAGGGAAAGGGGTTTTCGTTCATCGTAAAATAGGCTTAATTTTAAAGCCTAAGGCAATCGCAGCACCAATGCAGCTAAAAAGACAGCCTAAGATTAAATAAATACTGAGTGTTGATTCGCCGATGACAACAGACGCAATACCACCAATCACGGGGAATAATGCAACCATATAGCCACTTTTTGCCCCTCCAATTCGTTCGACTAGTTTTAAGTAAAATAACCATGCGAAAAAGGATGCAATAAGCGTTAAATACAAGAGCGCCGATAAGTAGGTAAAGGATTTGGGTATTACGACTGTTTGTCCCTGTAGCCAAACAATGGCACACATGACTGCACTACCCACTGCAAAACCAATGGCATTCGCATAAATCGGGTTGATTTGATGCTTGGCATTTCTGGCAGAGCTTGCATCCCCAATGGCTGTTAGGATAGTCCCTACGAAGGCAATTAACACTCCTTTTAACTCCATATTATGTAAAGATGGATAAATCAGCACCCCCACGCCGATGACGCCTAAAATACCGCCAATTAAAACACGACGATGCAATGGCTCCTTGAGAAATATCCGTAGCGCGATGGGTGTTAGTATGACTTTTAATGAAAAAATTAATGTGACAATAGCAGCCGAGCTCCATATCGTCGCATAATACAGCGCTAAATAGCTGAATGCAAAATTACAAACGCCAAAAACGATGATAAAAGGTACGTCGCCCTGTTGTGGTTTACCCTGTGGCTTCAAGAACCAAGCAAGGATGAAAAATAAAAGGGCTGTCATGACTAAACGATAGGTTAAAGATAATTCTAAACTGACTGGCGTTCCTTGAATTTTGACTGCAATAAAATTAAGACCCCAGACAATCAAACAAAAGATATACATAAAATTTGTCATGCTGTTTTAAATTCCTTCTCCGATGCTATTCCTGCCATCTTCCCATAATGATCGTATGATAGAACCTGCCATCTGCAAGACATTTATCATTTTTCAGAATGCCTTCCACTAAAAAGCCCATTTTTTTATAGAGCTGTATCGCTTTCTCATTGGTTTCTAACACTTCTAGTGCTATTTTGCGAACACCATTGGTATCTGCCCAATCAATGGATTCTTGCAGCAAGGCTTTTCCTATGCCATAGCCCCAAAACTCTTTACTGACTCCAACACCAAAGGTTACTTTATGGGCAAGCCTTTTGAGTGGAGAGCCCTCACATCTTGAGAACCCAACGATCCGATCACCGACAACCGCTACTAAACATAAATTTTTTGAGCTTTCGCTATCCTGTTGAATAAGCTGCTCAAAGCCTGCTCGATCAATCAATGCCTCGCCCTGTTCACGATCGAAGTTTTCCGTTTCACCGTCTAATTGCAAGCGTAAATCTGATAAGGCTTGGGCATCTTCGCGTCGGGCACAGCGAATTGTATAGGATAGCTCTTTTATCTGGAGCTCTTTCTGATCAATCAGCATGTTGGAATCCTCCAATTGACTGAATCCGCACAAAACGATTATGCCAAATGGATTCGTGATGTTGAATAATTTGTGGTGCTGCCAGTACATTACTATCTAAGGTGCTATGTGCATCTTCTATTAAAATATTATGATGGTAGCCATGACTAAAAGCACTACGGATTGTTGTATCAAGACAAAACTCTGTTTGAGCACCCGCGAAAATCAATTGCTCGATGTGATGCGCTTGTAAATAAGCTGCAAGCTCCGTTTGATAGAAAGCGTCCCACGTTGTTTTTTGAATCACTTGATCCTCCGCCTGTCTAAGTAATCCATGATACAGTTCCCAGCCTGGTTGACCTAATGCAAAATCCACATCATCTACGTCTGTATGCTGAATAAAAATAACGGGTACTTCGTTGCGCCGTGCCCATGTAATGGAGGCATTAATATTTTTGATAATAGCTTCACTGTTCCAAAGATTTTGCTGGCCATCTAGAAAGAAAGCCTCCTGTATATCGATAATGATGAGTGCTTGTTTCATCGTATCCTCCTTTGTGCATCAGTAGTAACTTTTTTAATTGTACAGAAAACGATCTTCCATTAAAAGAAAATTTTGCACAACAAAAAGCACCTTTACAACATCGTAAGGTGCCTCAACTATGTACAGTACCATCTAATACATGCCACTATTAGATGGTGTCATGCGCTTGCATCATTTGATATAGGCTAATGTTTGATAAACTTGGTGAACCGAATGATTAAATGCTTGCTGTTCCTCTTCGTTTAAATGCAATTCAATTACACTTTCAATACCAGCTCCCCCTAAAACAACAGGGACACCAATGCAGGCATTGTCTACTTGATATTCGCCCTGTAAATACGTAATGATGGGCATTACTTTCCGTTGATCCTTCACAATCGCTTCAATCATTTGGACAATGGCGGCAGCTGGGGCATAGTAAGCACTGCCATTGCCAAGTAGGGCGACAATTTCGCCTCCACCTTTTCGCGTTCGCTCCACTAATTGCTCAATCTGTGCTTGTGGCATTAATTTTTCTAATGGTATTCCTCCGACATACGTATAGCGAACGAGTGGCACCATTTCATCGCCATGTCCACCCAAAACGAAGCTCGATATATCCTCGACAGCAAGCTGAAGAGCCTGTGCGATAAAGGTATTAAAGCGCGCTGTATCTAAAACACCTGATTGTCCCATGACACGATTTTTTGGAAAACCCGTTGTTTCCAGACAAACATAGGTCATGGCATCGACAGGGTTACTTAAGACGATAATATAGCTAGTTGGCGCATAACGTTTGATTTGTTCGCTTACCGTGCGGATGATTGCCGCATTTGTATGAATTAAATCCTGCCGTGTCATGCCAGGCTTTCTTGCAATACCTGCCGTGATAACCACAATATCAGCATGAGCTATTTCCTGATACTTTGAAGTAGCCGTCACCTGTACGTTAAATCTTTCTATTGGTCCAGCTTGGAGAATATCTAATGCCTTCCCTTTCGCAGCATTTTCGAAGTCTGGTAAATCCATAAGCACAATATCCCCGATCTGTTTCTGTGCGACCATTAACGCTACGGTTGCACCTGTATGTCCAGCGCCAATGATGGCGATTTTGGGTCGCCTAAAGCTCATCTGCCTCCCCCTCCTAACAACATAGATTCATCGACTACTTATCTGCCTGCTCATCCTCTACAAGTTTTGTTTGTTGAGGCTTCTGGCGAGTGCTTGTTTTTTTGGCTGCTGCCTCCGTCGCTTTTATCGGCTGTGTTTCATCAATAATCGCTGTGAATACTTCATTGGCTGCTCGTGGAATTACATGTGCGCTTAGTAGCTTGCTCGTTCGCGTTGCTGCCGCTTTACCAGCATCAACCGCAGCCTGTACTGCACCAACATCTCCCTCGACAATAATGGTTACGATACCACCGTCTACTAGCTCCTGTTTCACTAATTGGACATTGGCTGCCTTTAGCATGGCGTCCGCAGCTTCAATGGAGCCAATCAAGCCATACGTTTCGATCATTCCTATCGCTTCTGTCACTGTGCTCACCTCACGATTCATCTGTGCCATCTATAATGCCAACAACAATGGCATCAATTGGACAAATACTGGACGTAGAAAAACTTCGTACAGCAGCACTGCCCATTGTTAAAATGACGTTATCTCCCACACCTGCACCTATACGATCTGCCGCAACAATTTGTTCATCACTCAGTTGACCATCCAGCTTTATTGGCTGGATAATGAGTAATTTCAATCCCTGTAGCCCTTCCTCTTTACGTGTTGCCCAGATATTTCCGACCACTGTTCCTATCCGCATGCATCCTCATCCTTTTTCGTGAAACTGAAGTTCAATTTCTAATTTTTCCACGGCCTCCTTCGCCAGTGCCGTCAACCTTGCCTCTTTGGGGACTATCACTGTCTCACCTTGATAACGGCTTACATCATTTGCCGTTATAATCTTGTGGTTAATTTCAATTGGAGGACTGACGAAGTTATTGTAAGGCTCTCCTGCCATCTTGCCTGTTATAATTGTACCCGTTTCACCCTGTTGGATGAAGCCTGCGTTTGCTTCATCTGTATCAATATGCATTTCTAAATGATAGTGATCAGCCACACGAATTTTCACTTGCTCAAAGGTAATGGGACGTCGCCCTTGCACCTTAACGGAGACGTATTGACCGTTCTGAACCCCTAACTGCTGTGCATCAGCAGGTGCCATATGAATATGTGCTTGTGCGATAATGACCCCTTCTTGTAAAATCAAACTTCCTCTAGGTCCTACCAGTATACAGCTAGCTGAGCCAGCAATTTCTCCCGATTCACGCAAAGGTGGTTGAATTCCTAGGGCAATGGCATCTGTATGACTAATTTCAATTTGTGTGAAGGTGCGAGCTGGACCTAATACACGTACATTTTGGATGCTTCCTTTTGGTCCCACCACCTGTAGCGTTTCATGTGCTGCAAACTGACCGGGTTGAGCTAACATTTTTTTTACACTCAGCGTAGCACCTTTGCCAAATAGCTGCTCGACATGCTCTTGTTGTAAATGAATATGCCTTGCTGAGATACCTATAGGAATTTCATTGGGTGTAGGAGCTGCTTCTTTTTTAGGTAGTAATTCGGCTATGACATCATTAACAATTTTTATTATTGCTTGTTCATTCATATAGCCACCTCACTCATTATTGCATTTTTAAAATCGCTTCCAATTCTGCATGTGGTCGCGGAATCACATGTACAGATAATAGCTCTCCAACACGTTGTGCAGCTGCTGCTCCTGCATCTGTTGCGGCTTTCACAGCCCCTACATCCCCACGAACAAGCACCGTGACAATACCGCCACCCACATGGACTTTACCAACAATATTCACGTTGGCAGCCTTGACCATTGCATCAGCTGCTTCAATAGAGCCCACTAAGCCCTTTGTTTCAATCATTCCTAATGCGCCTAAATTCATTTCGTATCCCTCCTTCTATTAAAATGCCTCTGCATCTTCAGGTAATGTTTGGCCACCATCAATAATGATCGATTGACCCGTAATAAAGCCTGCCTCCTTACTACTAAGGAACAATGCAGCATATGCTATATCCTCCACACGACCAAGGCTGCCAAATGGAATTGCCTTCGCCATCTTCTGTAGATAGGTGTCACCAAGACCATCTAAGCCTTCTGTTGCGATATTTCCTGGTAACACGGCATTGACCGTAATATGATAGGGTGCTAATTCAAGAGCCGCAGTCCGCATAAACCCTAATTGAGCTGCCTTACTTGCGGCATAATGTGTCCATCCAGCATAACCAGTCACTGGACCCGTTATCGACGAGGTAATAATGACCCTGCCAGCATTCGCTTTCTTTAAATGGGGCACGCAAGCTTTGACAGCAAACATCGTTCCTCTGGCATTGACATTTAATACCTGATCCCAATGGTCCGTCGTCATGTCCTCTAGTTTCATCGAGGGAAAAATACCAGCATTGGCACATAAAATATCGATGGAACCAAAAGAGCTAGCAACCTCCGTAGCCATGCTTTCAACAGATTCATAGTTTTCAACATCAACAGTGGCAGCAGAAGCGGAGAATCCTTGCGCTTGTAATTGATTTGCTACATCTGTGGCAGCTTCCATACCTCTTGCTGCAATCACCACATGAGCACCCTGTTCAGCAAATACGGTAGCAATCCCCTTCCCAATTCCTTTACTACCACCAGTAACTATGACAACCTTCCCCGTTAAATCGACCTTCAACTCGTTCCTCCACCTTTCCTTTTATTCATTTTAAGTACTTGGCTTTTTCGCAATTTCTGTTACTAATCCATTCACCGCGATATCTGGCCTTAAAATAGTTGAAGAGGCAATCCATTGGTTGGCTGCTTTAGCTAGTTGTGTACCAATGGCTATCGCTTCCTGAATGGCCGCTGTGTCCCCTTCAATGGCAATGGTTACTAGAGCCAAATCGATGGTTTCTTGTCGAAGTATTCGAATATCCGCTGCTTTAAGCATAGCATCTGCGATTCGTATTGAAATCGCAAGTCCTCTTGTCTCCACAATACCAATCGATTTCATGTAACAACACTCCTGCTAATATCTTTGTATCGTCATCCCTTTTTCCTGAATCATTTCTTGTGCTAGTGCTGTAAGTTTTGTGTGGGCAGGTAGTATCAGCCGTTGCCCCTTGTACGATTGAAGCATCTCTGCTGTCAAATAGTTTGCCACTATAGTCGAACGAGCCGGTTCCTCTTGCTGCTTTAAAAATCGAATAAGCTGTGCAAATAACTGAATGTCACAGCCAAACTCCTTTAAGCGCTCTATATGATGCAGCAACATTTTCATGTAAGGATTCGGTTCCTTTGCTGTGACAACAGCAGATAATTTTTCATTTGGAATTAAAATTGCTGTTTGATTGCTAACCAGCAACTCAGACAGGTACAAGGCTGCCGGTGTAGTAGGCAAGCCTTGGGCACTGCTGACGATAAATGCTTGATCCACTTCGAGAAAAACAATAGCATCGTAGAATAGCTGAGTGGGACTTGTGGTTTCATTTGCCTGCCACTCCTCAACATGGCAATAGCTTTGTAATACGTCCACCTGTTTCTTAGAAATGGTCGTATGAGAATGGACAAGCAAAAGTCTTTTATGCTTTTTATCCATCATCGATATGACTACTTCTTCGATGATTCTCTGTAATTCTTTTATATCCATACCTGTCACTCCATTTTGATAAGCTTGCCAATTGAATGCTGTTGAAGAGCGGCGGCATTCGCTTCATCTGTATCTACATGCATCTCAAGGACGAATTCTGAGGAGACACGCACAACCACATTCATTAATCGGAGCTGACGTCCATCCCCACAGATTTCAACCGTCACGATTTCCTTATCTTGGACATTGAAGGCAGCAGCATTGGATACAGCCATATGAATATGTGCTTGTGCAATAATCAATCCTTGTGTTTTATGGAGAGTTCCATGAGGTCCAATCAATGTGATTGATTCAGATTTTTCTAAGTCGCCTGACATACGAATCGGTGGTGTTACACCAAGCTTGATGGCATCCGTTTGACTGATTTCGACTTGGGTTGCAGTGCGAAATGGGCCTAAAACCCGAACCTTGTCAATTTGGCCTTTGGGTCCCTTAATCGTTAGAACATGCTGTGAAGCAAATTGACCTGGCTGGGAAAGTTCCTTCCATTTCTGTAACGCTGCGTCTCTACCAAATAAATAATAGAAATCCTCCTCATTAACATGACAATGACGGGCAGAAATCGCAATCGGGATACTTTGATTTGTAACTTCAGTGGCATGTATTTGATTGTTTGTCATCACAATCCCTCACTTTTCACTTAGGTAAAATTGCGTATAATTCTGAATGAGGGCGTGGAATAACATGTACCGATAATAGCTCACCTACCCGACGTGCGGCCTCAGAGCCTGCATCCGTCGCTGCCTTGACTGCCCCGACATCACCTGTCACCAGCACCGTCACAATGCCGCCACCAACATGTACTTTCCCTACAATATTGACGTTTGCTGCCTTTACCATGGCATCTGCCGCCTCAATTGATCCGATTAAGCCTCTTGTTTCAATCATGCCTAAAGCTCCATTTATCTCTACGCTCATTTCCTTTTCCTCCTCTAATTACTTAGCTTTGTGAGTACTTCCTCTACAATCTTTTCAATGGACAACCTGTCAATAGACACCCCTTCAATTGCTTGCATCGCTGGAGCCTGTATATTTTGTGGATGTCGTGGGGGTGGAATCGTTAGTGCCTTCACACCATAGGCCACTCTTTTTTTATTTAATAAATGATGTGCAGAAATATTATCACTCGTAATATTTCCCCCATAGGCCCCACAGCCCAATGTAAAGGAAGGCGTTAAACTTGTCGTACCGCCTGCAGCCCCAACAGATGCTAAAGTATTGACTAATATTCTGGACACGGGCATTTGAGCGGCAAACTGCTTAACAAAATGTTCGTCTTGTGCATGAATAGCCAGGCTATGTCCTCTCCCTCCAACGTCAAGCAAGCGACGGCAAATCTTTACGGCTTCTTCCTGAGAACGAGCCGTATAAAGACCTAGGATGGGAGAAAGCTTCTCCATGGAAAATGGATACTCCTTCCCAATCTGATGTTCCTCCGCGACTAATACGCGTGTATGTCGAGGGACATCAATATTAGCCATTTGGGCTATTACGGTTGCTGGCTTCCCGACAATTTGGCTATTTAATGTACGAGCTACTGGTGAAATCACCTTTGCTAATTTTTCCTTGTCCTGCCCACTTAGAAGGATGGCCCCATTTTCTGCTAAAGCAGCCATCACCTGTGCTTTGACCTCCTGATGTACGACAATAGCTTGTTCTGTGGCACAGATCGTACTATTATCAAATGATTTACTATCGATAATTTGCTTCATTGCCTCGTTCACATTTGCTGTGCGATCAATATAGACAGGAACATTCCCAGGGCCAACACCATAGGCTGGTTTCCCTGAGCTATAGGCAGCTTTGACAAGCCCTGCTCCACCAGTTGCTAAAATTAGCTGTACATCACGATGATGCATAAGTTCCTCTGTTCCTTTTATTGTTGGATGGCTAATCCATTGAATAAGTCCCTCTGGTGCTCCTGCATGAACGGCTGCCTGCTGACAAATTTTCAATGCCTCGATAGTGCAGTTGACTGCTGTTGGATGAGGACTAAAGACAATGGCATTTTGCGCCTTTAGGGCAATTAGCGTTTTAAAAATGGCTGTAGCAGTCGGGTTTGTAACAGGTGTAACTGCCGCAATAACACCGAATGGATAAGCAATTTCCACCTGCCTTGCTACCATATCCTCATGTATAATGCCGATTGTCTTTTCATGCCGAATGGCTTCATAGACACCTTGAGAAGCCAACTCATTTTTTATTTTTTTATGTTCAATAATGCCCATCTTTGTTTCCGTAACAGCTAATACAGCAAGATTTTCTGCCTGTTTATAAGCAGCTTGGGCAATGGCCTCTACAATTCGATCGACCTGCTCTTGCGTAAAGCTGGCATACATTTTTTGCGCAATCGAAGCGGCTGCTATTCCGTCTCTTGCCTCTTGTATCGAAACCAAATCTTGGTCTCTCACCATATGACGAACCTCCCGTCATGTAAATTTTTTTAGGGCAATTAAGTCGCTCGAATTAGCTACAGAGACAGTGCCTGATGATTGCTGGTGCAGACTTTGCCAATGCTGTAATTCATGCGTAGATAATGCTACATATGCAGGGGCAGTTGTTTGCTGCGTCTGATGTTGGTTTTCTTTTATTAATCGAAATGATTGCCATTCCTGTAATTCCTCATTTGATAACGTTTTAGAAGCTTGTTCAGGCTGAGAGCCTTGCGTTAGTTTTTCCAATACCAATTCAGTAATCTTGGCAATTAGCTGATTGTCCATATGCTCACTCCTTTTCGATTAGCATGGTGAGAACAGATTCGTCATACGCTTCAATAATTACGGTTGCATCAGGTAAATAATCCTTTGGGTATGTGGCACTAGGAATGATGCCAATTGAAAAGCACATGCCAGCATTTTTAGCAAAGAGCATATCTGCATTCGAATCGCCAATCATCACGGCTTTCTCAAGCGATACTTGAAATTGTTCCTTTGCCACATATGCTAAGTCTGGGAAGGGCTTACTGGATGTAGCTTGGTCACTTCCTAGAACGAAATCAAACAAAGCTAATAACTCTAGCTGTTGTAAATGTGATTTGGCTCGTGCCGTTTGATCAGCTGTAATCACCCCTAATTTCATCCCTTTATTTTTTAAGGTTATTAAGAGATTACGAATACCTGGTAATGCCTGTACCTTGCTATTTTCCTGCTGCGATGTGGCTAAGTTGGAAGCTGCTCTCGCAAGTGTTACCCCTCTGCTCCATGGGATTCCCTGCTGATAGAGTAAGAACGCCACGATCGTCTCGGCTTCTTGTATACTTCCAATAGCTAGAGGACTCGTTGGGTCAATCGTTGTTCCATTGTCATTAACCCCTATGTTTCTTAATAAAGTTTGTAAGGAAAAATAGATCTTCAAGTCTGAATTTTCAGTTAAATTAGCATATAAATTTTTGGCCCAGGCAATCCATAAAGAATCCATTTCTATGATTGTTCCATCCTTATCAAAAATGACCCATTCCACTTTTGTCATAGGAAAACCCATCCCTTTATTTATTCTCGTATAGCCTCTATTGGCGATACTGGTGCTTGCACCTCTACCTGCACTGTAGCGTCCTTCGCAAAGCGTTCCTCTGGTGCATCCTCGTTAATATGATGTCTTGCCCACACCCAATAATAGATCGTTGCCACAGCAAAAACAGCCAAACAAACGATGAAAAAAGTCAAATTCGCAAAGAAGCTCGCAAAGATAGCAATGACGGCTAGCACAAGTGAGACAATAGGCGTAAATGGATACAGCGGTGTCTTAAAGGTACGTACTAAATGAGGTTCTTTTTTACGCAAAATCAACACCGATAAATTCATCGTAATATACGATACTAATGCCCCAAATGTAGAAATTAAAATTAAATCATCTGGATTAAATAAAATGACTAACACTAACCCGATAAAGCCTGGCAAAATAATGGCCATATATGGTGTCTGACGCTTTTTATGCATCTTCGATAACATGCTTGGCAAATAGCCTGCACGTGATAAAGCATAGACCTGACGAGAGTAAGCCAAAATCACACCCGAAAAGCTTGCAATTAGTCCTACTAAGCCAACAGATGCTAAAATCTGCGCCAACCAATACGTATTTCCAAAAACAGCGGCAATCGCTGCTGGCAATGGATCTTCAGCAACCGTCATGACATCGATGCCAGCTAGCCCAATGGCAACAGTTGTTGTCAAAATGGATAAAATCAGCAAGGTCACCATACCTGAAATTAACCCCTTCGGCATGTCCTTCTGCACATCTCTCGTCTCCTCCGATAACATAGGCAACATCTCGATTGCTAGGAATAGCCACATCGCATAGGGCAATGCTGACCAGATGCCTTTAAATCCACCTGGTATAAGATCGCCATTCTCAGGGAATAAATGGCCCACATTAATTTGCGGTAAACCAACGAAATACATTAAGACTAGTAAGCCTAAAGCGATAAAAACAAGCACCATTTCGATCGTGGCATATTCTTTAATGCCAATAATATGAACCCCCATGAACAGAGCATACATAAAGGCAGCTGCCACCACTGTCGGTACGGCTGGAAACAAAAAGCTGATATAGCCCCCAATACCAATCGCGATAATTGGTGCGGCAATGACATATTGCAGCACGACACCAACTCCTGTAATAAAACCGATATAACGCCCCATCGCCCGTCGAGCAAAGGAGTAAGGTCCTCCTGCATAAGGTAACATCGTCGATAATTCAGAAATACCTAAGGTCATCGTTAAATACATAATCGCCATAAATAATGTGGCAATGAGCATTCCTAAAAAACCAGATTGACTTAAACCAAAATTCCAGCCAAAGTAGTTACCAGAAATCACAATGCCGACGCCAATTGTCCATAAATGGATGGGTGTAAGGGCTTTCTTTAATACGATGATTTCATCCTTTTTCGAAGACATGTTATTCGCCACCTTTTATCGTTATTTAGTTGGTACAGTCTTGATACTTTTCTACATAGGCTTTCACTAAATCATCACTCTGAAGCGTGTAATTTTCACCAAGTAAGCGCGTTGTCTCATTATCACGACTTCCAATCCACGAAATAAGCTGTAGTCTTCTCATTAATATAAAAGTTGGAATCATTTCTTTTTCTTCGTCTGTTAATAATCGAATTTTGCTGTAGCCCTTAAGCCATGAAGCGATCAACTCATCAAGATACGGCATGTGCTCAATAAAGCTCACCGATGTGGCTAAATCATATAAAAACCACCCAAAACCACAATCATCAAAATCAATCACTTTAATTTCGTCCCCATAGATGAGTAAATTAGCTAAGCGTAAATCCGCATGGATAAGACCAAATCGTGTTTTCTCTTTCCCAAATGCCTCAAGCTTCTTTTGAATGATATGTGATGCTTCCTCATATAAAGCGATTCGTGCAGGGGTCATTCCTAGTCCATCCTGCCATCTCGCCCATTTTGGAGATTGACCTAGAATCGTGTCATAGTCCCATGTCATGCGCTGAAAGGCTTGGTAATAATCATGCTGCTCGATTGTGTGTTTATGGAACATGGCTGTAATTTCGCCTAATGTTTCAAATTGCTGAATTAAGTCATCTTCATTATTCTCATCAGGAGCATTGCCCTCCAAAAATGTAAATAATGTGCTATAATATATCGTGTCATTATACGAATGAGCATGTACGTAGTCACCGTCATCTGCTCGCATCGGTAGTGATACATCAATAGGAGATTGCTCATGGAGCGAGTTTAACCAGGCAATCTCCGCTTCAATCTCCTCTTTTTTATGGTAATTTGGTCGGCTGATTCTCAGAATATATTTTTTGCCCTGCCCATCTTCTACGAGATACGTCGCATTTTCGGAATAATCAATCATTTTACAAGATGCTTCTAGTAAACAACTAAACTCCTTTAATGCATCATTTGCTGCTTGATGAAAGTTGGAAAGGACCAATTCTAAATCTATGAAATCCATTTGACCCATCTAGAAAACCCCCTGTTTACTAAATTGACAAGCTTTCTTTCCTTTAATAGCGTGCAAATTTTACAAGCTGCGCTGCTTCTTTTATGCCCGCCTCACATTTTTCAAGCAATTCATCACAGTACGCTTTATCACATAATAGCCCTGGCTTAAATTGCAACACACGTGTATCCAGCATTGAATAAATGGCCCATACACCATGTTTGTACAAGGAGCTCATCACATATTTAGCCCCTTCAGGATGATTAAATTCTAGGCCCATAACAACGCCAAGCTGACGAATGCCCACAAAGAAATCAGGATATTGTTGTTGAATACGCTCTAAACCACTTCGTAAATAACGAGCAACATATTCTACATTCTTTACTACTTCAGGACGTTGGGAGATTTCTAATACTTTCATCGCCACTACACAACCTAGTTCTGCTCCACCAAATGTAGAAATATGGGCTAGTCCATCTTCTTCCATCCAGCCGCCTGCTCGTTCATTGACCACTGTAGCTGCAATTGGATAGATACCGCCACTTAGACCCTTTGCTGTCACCAGAATATCCGGTTTCACCCCATAATGCTCAATTCCCCACAGCTTACCTGTTCTCATTAAGCCCGTTTGCACCTCATCTGCAATATATAATGCCCCGTATCGTTCACAAAGTGATTTGACATCAGCCAAGTAATTAGCAGTGGGCAAGGGGAAACCATATGTCGCAGGAATAGTCTCGATAATTACGCTAGCTACATCCCCTCTAGCAAGCTCTCGTTCCATTGCCGCAAGATCATTGAATGGTACGTGCACAAATTCATGGGGACTGCCCTCACTTAAAAATGGTTTTGAATAGCGTTCATTGCCAAGCGAAACCGCAAGACCTGTGTGTCCATGATATCCATTTTTAATGGAAATCGTTTTTTTACGTTTTGTAGCATAACGTGCACACTTTAGAGCCACATCAATTGCTTCACTTCCACCACTAGAGAAAATAGAATATGTTAAGCCTTCTGGTGTGCAGGCTGCTAATTTTTCAGCTAACTGTGCACGTGCAGTAGATGGAAAATGATGATTGCCAATGTCAAAATAATTGGTTCCTTCCACTAATGCAGCAATGACTTCTGGATTACGATGGCCAAGGTTATACGTTCCGCCATTGAGATGCGCATTCATTAATTTTTTTCCATCCACATCGTAGAAATAATAGCCCTCTCGTTTCCCGATAACGACATCGACACCATCGATTTGCCACTGTTTCGTTTTTCCTGGATTCCACCAGTCAATTGATTTTTGTAAGGTTGCCTGTTTATTTGCAAAATAGTCCATAGTTTCCACCTTCCTATACATTGACGTCATCCAACATTTCACCTGCAATGAATAATTCCACTTTTTTCTGCTGTAATCGTTCCTGCCATTGTGTGGAGCTCTTTTGATCTGTAATCACCATCGAAACGTCCTCTAAATGACAAATATGCGCAAATGTAGAGACACCAAATTTCGTATGGTCTGCTAAAATAATCGTATTTTCTGCCCGCTCTATTAATTTCTTTGAAATCGCTGCGCCCGTAATATCATAGTCGGTAATACCATCTGCTAACGAAATTCCGCCTGCAGCAACAAAGGCTTTATTTGCCTTTAGTTGATTAAAAAATAAATCAGCTAATGGACCTCCCATAAATTTTTGTCGATGTTCATATTCTCCTCCCGCAAAGAGCACCTTCCCTTGAAAGCATTCTGCGGCTAATGATAGAACTGGGAGTGAATTTGTGACGACAATGACGTTGGGCTTATCACCTAAATAACGAACGATTTCATAGGCTGTTGTACCATGACCGATAAAAATAACATCACCGTCTTCCACAATACTTGCAGCAGCCTTACAAATCCTTCTCTTCTCTATATTGTTAAGTGACGTTTTCTGTTCAAAGGTCCTCTCATACTTTTCCTTTGCCTTCACAGCCCCCCCATAGACTTTGTGTAGAAGCCCTTCCTTCTCCAATCGATCCATATCTCTACGTATAGTCTCGCCTGATACATTTAATAGCTGCTCTGCATCACTTACCTTCACTTTTCCTTCTAAATCTAAAATATCTAAAATCACTTTTTTACGTTCCTCAAACGAAAGAGACATACATCATCACTCCAAACACAAAGTTAAATCCAACAAAATCCACAAATCCAACACTTTTTTTCTGTATTTATGTGGATTTGTTTTGAATTTTAAATAATAGTTTAACAATTGTCAATACTCTGAATCTTATTTTCTGTATGATTTTTTCTCTCTAAAGCCACTTATTTCTCTTAAGCGTAAAATGAAAACTCCACAAAAAACCAATTTCAGTTGTCTCCAACTGCTCTCTAAAACCTTTTTTAAAATATTTTTCTACAACTATTTTTTCCCATAAAAAATCCCCCTTCATGGTAGAAACCATAAAGGGAGATGACGAGATTATTTTGTTAATTCCTCTACAAATTCAACAGGTACGTATGTTTTGCCAGATTCTAATAAAGCAGGGGCTACTTTAAATTGGCGAAGCGCTTTATTATAACCATATTCTTTTTGACCTCGCGTAATTGTATACGAAAGGGCTCCTTTTGAAACAATGGCACCTTTTGGCGTTACTTCTACTTTAAAGCCTAGCTTTTCAGCGATTAAGCGTAGCGGCACCATTTTTGTCCCATCTACTTCGTAAAAGTCTTTATTGATAATTTCTTGAACCGCTGAATCAACTGGAGCTGGAGCTGGTTCTGGTGTTGGATCCACTTCAACAGGCTCTTCCTTCTCAATTGTATCTAATACTATCACTTTTGATGGCGGTGTTTGAGCAGGGATGCTCATCGTTGCGATTGTGTAGAACACCACTAAATGCTGCTCTTTTAAATCGTCCACTTTCACAGCTTTGCCAGTAGCACTTGCTAGCTTCGTGTCTTCCCCAACATTTAACTTGAGGTTATTTTCAGTATCCACTAAATCTTTATTGAAGAAATCCACTTCCACGCTACCCATTTCTTCTGTTTCTACAATGATTACTTCTGGGTTGTATTGTGGTGGATAAATCGCAAGCATCGGCTTCTTGGCATATGAGTAAGCTGACACCTTATCTCCTTTTTGAAGCTTGACTTCTTTTCCCATATTGTCAAAAACTAATGAGTCTTTATTGGCAATCACAATATTTGTATTGTCACCATCAACCACTGTATAGTATGTGGCATTTTCACGTACTTCTACGTTTTCAACTGTACCTGTCACTTTAATAAAAATAGGCTGCACTTGTTGCTTTGAAGTTTCTGCGTTAATCACAGTAGCCTCTCCTTCGTTCGCTGATGCAGTTGGAGCTCCAATCGCGCCCCCTAATAATAATGCTGACATAGCAAATGGTACGACTTTCGTCATTTTCATACAAAAAGCATCTCCTTCATTTTCCCGAATTCAATAAAGTAGTCGTGTTCACACGAAAAAGGTTACAAACTGTCTCCATTTTTATGGCTAGAGCTTTGCTTCCTCATTTTGAGCGATAGCGATTTGCGAGCGACTTCTCTTGAATATTCGATTTACTAGATGGCGGTGCTTTGCTTTCGCGGATATTCGCTTCTTCGCAATTTTATTCTCCCCCGATCAAAAGATAAATCTCAGACGATTCAGGATGCGCTGTAAGAAATACTGGTTTTCGCTTTGCTGGGTTCTTAGCTCACGGGCGACGTCGGGGTGGTCAGTGATGACGCCGCTGACATTTTTTTCGATAAAAGTTTGCAGGGAGCGGTCGTCATTGAGTGTCCAAACAAATAAATCGGTCGGATGTTGCTTCAATTCTTCTATAAGCTGCTCCGTTACCCAGGATTCCTCCAGTGCGATAAAATCAACATTTTCCTCCATCGGTCCAATATTGAGTGCATAGACAATACCGACTCGCAAATTCGGCACCAATTTTTTTAATTGCGTCATTTTCTGTCCATCAGCGGATTGCACATAATAGGAATCTAGCACCTTGTATTTTCGTAGCTTCTCTACTAATTTAGGTAAAACATCTTCTGTTTCTTGACCATGCACCTTTAATTCGATTAGAAGCGCCACATCTAACGCTTTGGCAATTTCAATACAATCATCTAATGAAGCAATTTTATCGCTAAAGCCATTTTGATGAATGGTTAACGTTTTTAGTTCGCTCAGGGTCATATTCGCAATAACACCATTTTTACCTGCTAACCTTCGTAATGTTCGATCATGGAAGACGACGAATTCCCCATCCACCGTTTGTTGAATGTCGATTTCAATTAAATCTGCCCCCGCATTGGCTGCACTCACCAATCCACTAATTGTATTTTCTACATTGCCTGCTACATAGCCGCGGTGGGCAATAATTTTGGTATCTGGCGCATAGACACTTTTCTCTAATGAATTGATATTCATCATACTTAATACGAGAAACACAATGCCACTGATCAATAGTAATGGCTTATAGCGCCGCTTCCGATGTGTAGTCCCGCTCACTTTGCCTATAACTAGCGTATTATACGTAATGGCGACCATAACTTGTGAAAACATCGCCTGTAATAAACTAAATAGCACCACAAAGACCATTTCTAAAAAGGCTAGTGTCAGCCCAGCCGTAACCAAGGCTGCACTTGGCATTAAACGTTCAATTAAATAGAGCGGAAACGTAGCGACCACTGTGATACCAAGCATCATCAACAGATGACCTGTTAAAAGCATAGCTAGTAGCACGACTAGTTCAAATAAACCACGCTTGGAAAATCGCCAGCTTTGCTTAAAAGAACGCAAAATAGAGATGTTCGGCTGGATTGTAAAGATAGGTAACGTTAAGATACTTCGAATACCTATCATCACGATGATGCTTGCCACCGCAGCATATGCTAGCCTACCCGCTCGACTACTCATGATTTCTTCAGTTAGAAAATGTGGTAGGGAGATGGATTGAGTCAAAGTAAGGGGTAGCATAAAGGAAGCTAGTGGCATTAATAGTGCTAAATAGACGATGAGAAATAGAACTTGCACACTAAAAAAATAGACAACCTTGCGATTTAATTGTTGCCATAAAGGAAGAAATCGGTAGCGAAGTCCTCGTTGCTGATGAAAGGCCATGAGAAATAGAAAGCCCATCTCATAATATACAAATAATAAAAACAGCAAAATTAATAGACAAATCATTATCATCACAAAGGGATGCGTCAAAAAGCTTTGCCAATTTTGCTCAGTAATATGTGTAAACCCTGTTACTCGTAGCATGAGCTTCAAAACGATAGAGGTTACAGGGATCATTAATAAAAACTGAAAGATTCTAATTAATGCGAAAACCTGTACATAATCGAATCGATAAACATAAATATTATGGACAGCCTGTCGCATTACTTGTCCTGCCTTGTGCACATACTCACCCCTATCATGCTGTTAAAATCGCTCACTACTAACGTATGTTTTGACTGCTATGACCCATTCCTCGAAGCCAATAAAATAGCACTCCTCTACACCAAAGTAGGCGTCAATTTTTGTATTAATCGTGACATTCACCATTTTTTTGAAACTTTTTAGCAGGCCACCCTGTATATAACTAGATACCCACTACAGAAAGGAGCGCAAACATGAAATTCAACCTTGGTGATATCATTAGTACAACCGTTCTTTTATGTATGTTTCTAGCGATCTTTTTCGTAATGATCCATATGATTAAAAAAATGAAATCCACTGCCACTGTGTCTCCTCCACCAACCATGCAACAGCAAGTAGAGGACTTATCAAAACGTGTGTCGACCCTAGAACAACAAGTAAAACAATTAACTGACAAACAATAGTCCCATAAAAAAATCGCTGGGAAGGATAACCTTCTCAGCGATTTTCATATACTATCTGACCATTCACAACCGTACATGCGACTTGAATGTGTGGAAGCTGCTCCATCTCTACCGTAAAAACATCTTCTTGTAAAATCGTAAAGTCTGCAGCAAAGCCTTCTGCAATTTTGCCACGCATCAATTGCTGTCCAATGATTTCAGCCGCTCCTACTGTATACAAACGGACTGCCTCCCATCGGGAAATTTTCTCATGAGGGTTATAGCCATCATGTGTTTCCTCAAAATTTCTTCTAGTGACAGCCGCATAAATACCATGCAACGGGTTTGGCACTTCAATTGGCGCATCACTGCCGCCTGCGACAATCAGCCCTCTGTCAAGAAGCGATTTTAAAGGATGTAAGCCCTGTGCGCGCTCCTCTCCAAGTCTCGATAGCTCTGCTTGGTATTCTCCCTGTACAAACTGCGGCTGCATATCCACTGCCACTGGTAATGCAGCTAGCTTGGCTAATAGTTCCTCATCGACTAAGCTACAGTGAATTACGCGATCAAGCTGACCTTCCTGAGGAGGATATGCCGCAAAAACGTCTAAAATCGTGTCGATTGCTAAATCCCCAATGGCATGCACGGCAACGGTTTGTCCATATTGACGTGCCAGCTGAACATAGCTTGTTAATTGCTCAGTTGTATGAATAAGCATCCCTGCATTGTCCGAATCATCGCAGTAAGGCTGACGTAGTGCAGCCGTACGACCTCCAAAGGCTCCATCAATAAAAATTTTCATCGCACCAAACTCCAAAAATGGTGAGGAAGCTAAATCCATCTTCGCAACCTCTTCAAAGACTGTATGATGCTGTAATACATGCACCTTAAAGGATTGCTGTGCCTCTACTATTTTGCGATAAGCCTGAATCGGCTGGCTTGGCGGTCCATAATAGCTTAAATCCTCTGAATGTCCCCCTACTAAACCATAGGATTGCAATGAGGTCACCGCCTTTGTCAGTGCATCCTCAATATAAGCAGGTGTAATATGTGGCATCTGGTTAACAATTAAATACAATGCAGCATCCTTTAGGATCCCTGTGAGCTGACCATCTACTTTGTCAATGACACCCCCCTCTGGCGAAGGAGTCCTATTTGTAATTCCTGCAAAAGCGAGTGCCTTGGAATTGGCTAGAATCAAATGATGACAGCTCCGTTTAATGATTAAATGAGCATCTCCAAGGGCATCTAGCTCTGCTAAGGTCGGAAAAACGGGCTCCTCAAATTGGTTTTCATTTAGTCCAATCGCAATGACCCATTCATGTGCTGACGCCTGAGCCATTCGCTCCTGAAGCTTCACAAGTAACGCCTCTTTACTCGTAACTGCCGATACATCAAGATGCTTGAGTTTTTCTCCGTAGCCAATAATATGTAAATGGCTGTCGACAAAGCCTGGATACATGATATTACCCTCTAAATGTTGGATAGAAGCAGCTAGTGGCGACAAGCTCTCCACTGAGCCTGTCGCCACAATTTTTCCATCTTCAACAAGGACTGCATCCACTGTTTCACCAACCTGAGCCATCGTGTAAATCTTACCACCTGTCCATAATGTTGCCAAAACAATTCCTCCCATGTCCTATGCTATTGCTTCAATTAAGTGCGCTCTTTCTAAGCGACGCCGAACGATCACACCAATCCATGCTGCAAGTACCGCTTTGACGATACCAACCACGATAAATGGTGCAACACCACCCATAAAGGCAGCTGTCCATGTATAATCTGCTACAATTTTTAACCACACTGTCCCAAACGCTAATGTAACAATCATCCCAATGATATTCGCAATAATAGCTTGAGTAAATGTAATACCAAATTTATCTAAGTATAAGCCCATAATAATGGCTGTGGCAAGGAAGCCTACAATATATCCACCTGTTGGACCAACTAAAATTCCTAGTCCACCTGACATACCGCTAAATACAGGTAAACCTGCTGCCCCTAGTAAAATATATAATAGAACAGATAACGTGCCTAATCTTGTCCCTAAAATCGTCACGATAATTCCAACCGCTAACGTTTGACCTGTAATCGGGATAAGTGGTAGTGGGATTGTTACCTGTGCTAAAACTGCGATTATTGCTGCCCCAAATGCTGCTAACACATATTGATATGTACTTCCTTTTTTCAATGTAAAAAGCCTCCCCTTGTGCGTTAACTAATAATAAAAATAAGTTAACACAAAGATAAAGCAAATGAAAACCATTGTCAATCTATTTTAGAATAAAAAAAGAAATTGCTAGATTAGCCTAGCAATTTCTTGCCAAAATCATTACCATAAAGGTTCATTCATCGGGTCTTTCTCTTGTAGCTTAAACACATATGGCGCAATTTGATAATGGTAGAAGAACATGCCCACTAAAAAGAAAATGAGACCGATAACAAAATGATGGAAAACATGCTGTAGCATAATCAGCAGTGGCACTGGCATCGTCATTACACCACTGATTTGCATGGATTTTTTTGTGCGATATTGTTTTTGTCCACAATGAGGGCACACAATTTCACTATTTTTGCGATATAATTTACGTGCATCCTTCTCAGACCAACTCTCCCCACATTCAATACAAACAGGTAAACCATACCCCTTTTTCAATAGATAGCGTTTGACAATAAATGTAGCGCCTATAAAAATGCTCAGTAAAATCATTCCTCTTACATAATCCGAAGCAAATAGTGACCACCAATGCCAATTATCGGACTGTAGGCTAGCCGCCTGATGGCCTGAACCCTGTTGCCCCTTCTGTTGTGTCAGGATATAGCTAAAACCGATAACAAAAATAGTAAAGGTTGCGAACACGATGCGATACGTCCATTGACCATCTGCTTTACGTTGAACTTTTCGTCGTGCTTTTTCCGCGATTACTTGTTTGCGCTGCTGTGAGAGCTTGACATCTTGTAGCTCCTTTAATAGTTCCTCTTTAAATTGATTCATGGCGTAGCACCTCCCAATCAAAGTCACCCATTGCTGTTGCTAATTGTTTACGAGCTCGCTGTAATCTTGTGCGAATCGTTGCTTCCGGACAGTGTACAAGCTGTGCAATTTCCACTGTCGACATCTCCTCAAAATAATACAAAATCAAGACCTCTCGATAGGCAACTGATAATGTAAACAGTGCCTCCACCAGCTCTTTTTTTACAGTTTTCTCTAGCATCTCCTTTTCAGGTGTCATAGCTGTTGTGCGCCCCGTGATCTTTTCAAACAATGTCAGTCGTTTACTTTTCCAACTTCGTAAATAATCGTGACTTCGATTAACCGTCATTTTCACTAAATATGTACGTAAGGATGCTTCCTGACGAAACTGTCCCTGCTTTTGATAAAAGGCGATGAACACATCCTGCACGATGTCCTCCGCCGTTGCCTTATTTTTTTACATATAGATAGGCGACCTTTAATAAGTAATCACCGTGCTCCTCGATTATCTGTTCAATAGCCATCATTGCCCTCACCTACTTTCTACACTACTGACGGTCGCCGTAACGAATGCGATTCATTTTATCAAAAAAAATCCGTAATTTTTAAATCATTACGGATTTCTTCAAGCTAAATACCTATTTTTTGCATAGTAGAGACAACTTTGACCATTCGATCGTCTAAATCGGCGCCTGTGTATCGAGGCAATCTCAATTCATTCACGATAGCACCATCAGACATAAAAAGGATACGCTCTGTTCTTGCGGCAATCTTTGGATCATGGGTCACAAGCATCACCGTTGTGCCTTCACTATTGATGGAGGCTAATAAATCCATGATTTCCTGAGCAGACGTTGAATTCAATGCGCCTGTGGGTTCATCTCCAAAGATCATTTGCGGGTTGCTAATCAAGGCCCGGCAGATGCCTGCCCGTTGAAGCTGCCCACCAGACACTTGTGTAATATCTCGCTTTGCCAAGTCTGCAATCCCCATTTTGTTCATGATCTGTAGTGCCCTTTCTGTCAAGGCCCTGACATTTTTTCGCTCATCACGCATCGCAGGTAACAGGATATTATCGAGGATATTTAAGCTTTTTAGAAAGGTCGGCTGCTGAAAGACAAAGCCCATTTTCGTTCTACGCAAATCAGCCAGTTCTTTGTCACTTAATGTCGTTAAGTCCATTCCATCAAAGATGACCTGACCTTGATCAATACTGTCCATTCCGCTAAGGGCATACAACAGTGTCGATTTACCACAGCCTGATGGGCCCATGATGGAAATAAACTCCCCTTGATTGATGGCAACTGATACATCCAGTAAAACGGGATGCTGTTCTTTACCTACCTGAAACGTCTTTGCTATTTGCTCACCACTTACGATATTCATAGGTTCTACTCCTTTATATGCTCAATAATTTTTACCTGCCCTGCCCTTGACGTACCAAATAGCGTAGCTAGCAGAACAACGCTTGTAAGCGCTAGTGGGCAAAAAACATACGCTGCTAGTGGATTAATCATAAAATCAAAGGAAGCCGCCCCGAATGAGGCAATGACCGTACTAGTTAAATATTCACCTAACGTGTTTGCGAGCAACGTCCCCATCGAGATAGCAAGCAGTAATACAAAAATCGAACGTGCAGCATATTGTATAGCTATATCGACATTCGTGAATCCCAATGCCTTCATGATAGCGATGGGCGCTTGATCCTTCGCAATCAGCATATTCATAAATAATAATGTCACGAGCACACATAGCAATAAGGCAATGACGAGTGCTGCACGAGCTGCCTTTTCGATGGCATGAATCGTCGTACCAAAAGTTTGATAAATATAATCATCAATACCTGACACTTTGGCAAATGAGAAGGTTTTTGCATATTCCGCCCTTTTATCTGCAACAAGAGATGGATCTGCCATCGTACTATAGACGACACTCCACATGCTATCCGTAGAATAGTCAGAGAAAGCTGCCTTCGCAGTCTTGCCTCCATTGGTAATATCTGAATAAATACCGCTGATCCTCAAATTTTTCTTCTGTCCATTAATGACCACTGCTAAACTATCGCCAACCTTTTTTTGAAGCTCCTCTGCATTGAGCACCGAAAGTGCCACTTCATTAGGAGCAACCGGAGCCTCTCCGTGTGCATATTCTAAGGGAAAAATCGTATGGTCACCCAGCTCTATTTTTAGGTTTTGCGCTGTTCCGTCCTCGGCAATCGTTGTGAATTTTTTTGTTGTCAAAACAGTGTAATTCTTAATGGCTGTGTCATGCTCAAGCCTATCCATCACCGCTGAAACCTGTTGTTCATTTTGCTTGCCTTGTGGGATATCAATTCGGATGTCACTGTTCCCAATACCCATATACGTAATAAAGCTTTTAGCTGCAATTGTGTTGTGTAAGTTTTGAGGGACGATGATAATAAATGTTGCCAATACTAATACTGCGAGCATTGTCGCATAAAGTGTTTTTCTTGATAGCACATCCTTTATGCCAAGGAAAAGATTAATCGGTAGCCTTTTATTGGCGCTGAGGTTCAATAATTTTGCATGTTGCCCTTTTCCTTGCATTGTGCCAAAGCGCAGAGCCTGCGTGGCTGATAGCTTGCGAAACTGTTTCAGTACCGATTGTACATAGCCCATAATCACGATAAACACGAGCAACAACCCCAGACCTGTGAACAACCAAATGAGTGAAACATTGTCCGTTTCTCCCATGAACAGACGGATATTTTCTAATAGAATATCTCGAAGGAAGAAGGAACAGGCAAAACCGAGCATACAACCAATCACAGCTATAACGCCATATTTGGCTAAATACATTTTCTGAATATCTGCCACTCGTAGGCCAATTGCTTTCATCACACCGATTTCTCGAGTATCCTCTTCAATTTTAGTGAGCAATGTAAATCGAATACACATAAACGCAATAGCGACTACAAGGACACTGATGAGCAAGATCACAGCAATCATAAGCCCATCTGATATGGCATTCAGCATTTGAAAAAGCTTATAGGTAATGGTTGGTCCATTTGCTTCTAACCCTGCACTTGTATAGGCTTCCTCAAAATTCTTTAAATCCGCCAAATTTTTCAAACGAAACTCAATTAAATATTCAACTGTTCCCGCTTCCTGGATTGCTGCATAATCTTGTTCACTGACAAGAAAGCGTTTGGAGGAAGCCAGCATTGAGTTCATCTGTGAATCCCTTAGAAATCCAGCTATTGTAAAGGTTTGATCTTGAACGATGACAGTATCCCCCAAGTCGGCAATACCGTCCTTCCAATAGCTTACAGGTACATAAATATCACCATTTGCCACTTCAATCACATGACCATCAAGATCAAGTAAATAATCAAATTTCTCACTTTGTGTGCTGAAACCATTGTCCTGCACACTATGTGCCAATGTGGTACCCGCAATATGGATCTTTGAGCCCTCCACATTTAGAAATTCATTCATTTGATATTCATCTACATATTTATTTTGCTCTGCAAATTCAGAAAGCCGCACTTGATCGATTTCCCCTGCATGCATCTGAAGAAAATGAGACGTTTCTGCTTGTTTCATCAGTGTGTCAATTGCGCTTGTCAAATGGACCATAAGTACTGCTGATAGTGTGACAAGTAAAGCTGCTACCGCCACAAATAGCATGGTCATACCTGTAATTAGCTTGCTATTTGCCATATCATTTCGCACAATTTTCCAATACATAAGTCACCTCTTTGTATATTGTTAATCGCCATCAAATCTAACAAGACCTAAAATATTTAGTTCGGACTGCCTTCTCCTTTATTTCCAAACATTTGCATCATATACAATAAGCTACCACTTTCCACCCCTAGCATTCGTTCAATATTAAAAATCAATGCCGGAATACGAGCAGCTCTTTCCTCATCTGTCATCAAGACGAGATCATCATCGAATACCGTATTGGTATAAGCGATAATCATTTCCATACACTCATAGGGATAAGGCGTTTGGTAAATACCTTGCTCAATGCCCTCCCGAATAATGGCAGTAAGGATTGGTGGCACTTGATTGATGACCACTTGCTGTATTTTACGGTGCATCAAGGCATTTTGCGGTCTATGAACATGCTCCATCATTTCCTGTCCACCCTGTTCATTTTGCATATTCAATGCCATGACAACGCGCAATATCCGCTCATTTACAGCTATAGTCTTGTCTGCTGCAACGGTTTTCGCCTTTGCGAGCATTGTGCTTGTATAACGCTCAATGAGCGCATCCATAATGTCTTCCTTAGATTTAAAGTGATAATAGAGGGTACCTCGAGCAATGCCTACTTTTTCCAAAATATTACTCGTACTAGTGCCATCAAATCCCTTCTGTGCAAATAATTCATCCGCTGCATCTAATATTTCATTTCTGCGTTCTTCCGCTTTTTTTATTTCTCTCATAAGACAACTCCTTATAATTGACCGACTGCCTGTCGATATATCTTTTCTTTATCCTAGCATAGGACTACTTCTGTTGGCAATAATTTCTACAAAAAAAGAATCTGCTTTATGCAGATCCTTATTTTTGTAGTTCCTCGTTCTTCCGATATTCCAAAATATCGCCAGGCTGGCAATCCAATGCCTCACAAATAGCCTCTAATGTTGAAAAGCGGATGGCTTTGGCCTTGCCGTTTTTTAAAATGGAAAGGTTCGCCATCGTGATGCCAACTTTTTCTGAAAGCTCTGTTACACTCATTTTTCGTTTCGCCAGCATTACATCAATGTTAATGATCATTGCCATAGTATTCACCTCAAACCGTTAGATCATTTTCTGATTTGATATCGATGGCATTTTTTAGAAGCTTTTGCAGCACAGCAGCAAAGACTGCCACGACAAAGGAAGCAAAAATAATGACCATTCCGATAAGGATAAGACCTGGGGCATCGTCTACTTCCGCAGCATAGTATATCAGTGGCATGCCAACCACGTAAACACTACTAATAATAATTGCACAATATTTGATCTTGATTAAAGCTTTGACAGACAGCTCTGAAAATGCAATGTTTTGGTCAATATAGCTTAATAGTTTGATCGTCGTAAATAGCGCAACAAAATAAGCAATAGCCGTTGCATAGACGCCGATTAAAGCAACAATGGTTAAAATGGGAGAATGCTCCACTGTATTCAAAGCAACACGAGGCACCACCCATACACATAAGGCAAGAACGGGTATACCTATTAGAAAAACAGCTATCTTTAAAAAGAGCGTTTCTCGTTTCATCTTACGCACCTCTTTTATTTATTCTCCTGTTTAATTTATCATATAGTTTATCGTTTTTCAATAAATTTTTATTCCAATTCAAGATGCGTTATAACACCCATTATTTGGTTTACTTTACTTTTTATTGTGCTATAATCAATCCAACCATTGAAAAGGGGGTATTCGATGATTTATTCGCCAACCGAAAAGACGATAGAAACGACACGTTTAATACTTCGACTTTTTACGAATGCAGATGCACAGGAAGTAAGTGTTTTATGTAACAATTATGCGATCTATAAAAGCACATTGAGTTTACCTTATCCTTATACATTAGAATGTGCATTATCATGGATTTCCACGCATCAACAAAACTTTGAGGAAAATCGAAGTTACGAATTTGCGATAACAGACAAACAAAGTGGACAATTATATGGAGCGATAGGACTGTCAAATCAATCCCAACATCAAAGAGGAGAAATCGCTTATTGGATTGGAGAGCCCTATTGGGGTAATGGCTACGGAACAGAAGCTGCTCAAGCGATGATTGAATTTGCCTTTCAGGAGAAACAGTATCATCGTATTTATGCCCGGTATTTCCATTCCAATCCCGCCTCTGGGAAAATTATGGAGAAATGTGGCATGCGCTATGAGGGAACATTAAAGGATCATATTTATAAAAACGGTACTTTTGAAGATATTGTGTTTTATGGCTTGCTTAATCCATCACACTAGCAACACGTTTACGAAAGAGGCACTTCCCTCGTAGATATGCCTCTCTCTCTTTTAAATACCATTTCCCACATCGCAATAATGATTATAGTGCGTAATTTGGTTGCGGCCGTTACGCTTTGATTTATAGAGCGCTTCATCCGCATGCTGGATAAGCTCTTCTACTTTCTGAATTTTGCCATGATCATTCGTACTGACACCAATACTAAATTCCAACTGAACCGTTTGATTATTCACTGTTAGTGACAGTGCCGTTAAGGTTTGATACAGGTTGTCAGCCAATGTTTGCACTGATTCACCTTCCTTTACTTGACTCAACACAATGAATTCATCCCCACCAAAACGGGCAACAATGGACTCAAAGGGCTGAAAATAGTCCTGTAAAGTTTTGGCTGTATTCGTCAAAGCATCATCGCCAAATAAATGACCATTCATGTCATTGATTTCTTTAAAATGGTCTAAATCCACCATCATCAAGGCCAATTGCTGATGTTTTTCAGCCGCCTTCTCGACCATCTTTTTGGCCTGTTCATCAAAATAGCGACGATTGTAAATATTCGTCAGAGGATCAATATAGGCATTTTTTTCAAACTGCTTCTTATGATCGTTATATTCCATTTCAAACAATACATGTGAATAGTTTTCACGCTGGATTTCTAACAAAATATTAATATATTCCTTTTGTATCGCACATAATACAATTTTATTGCCTTGCTCCTCAATTAGCTTCACTAAAGAATTATAAATTAGTTGAAGTAAAGAAAGGTCATTGTTTTGTAAAGCATAATGCTTTGTCTTTTGATATAAATCTATGGCCTCACTTATACGTCCCTGTCTTTCACATAGGAAGGCATAGGCATTGAGTACCTCAAGTTGTACTTTCGAATAGGGTGGATGATGAATCGTTGCCATTAATTCTTGTAATATCGTATTGGCTTCCTCAAATTCTTCAAGCCAAATAAGTGCAACAGCTAGGTTTGTCTTCGGATGGATAATCCCTGTATAAGGCTCTTTATGCTTTATTTCAAACGCATTCGCATAATATAAACTCTTTAAGGCAAATTCCTTAGCTGTCCGATAGCTTCCCATGGATATTTCTAAGTCGCTCAGATTGTTATAGATTTTCCCCATGCTCTCCACGTGCTGGATTGCTTCAGCAATTTTTAAGCCTTTCAGCATCAACTCTTCTGATTTCTTTAAATGACCAAATGTTCCCCAATAAATGGCTGCTAAATTGTAATATTGAATTAAATCAATATCGTTGCCATGTTGAAAGGTTAACTCACGATATTGTTCAAGGACACTTATAGAAAGCTGTAAATCACCCGTTTGAAAATAACTGGCACAGCTATAACGTAATAGAAGGATAGCCTTATCGTACATTTCAAGCTTAATGGCACTTTCAATTGCGGCACTACTTATTTCTATATATTCTAAAAAACGATCCGCATTATATAACTCATTAAGCGTAATCCATAGTTCTTCAAATTCTTGTGCGTTCATACCGCCCCTCCTTTTCTTCATCCTTACTTCTTTAATACTACCTTTGACCTTAAAATATTACAATTCTTTGGACTCATTTATTTTTTCAACATTAAGTAATTCAGCCTAATAAAGAAAATCACTGTGTATTTTTTCCTACATTCAATTAAAGGTTATTTTAACATGGTACTTTCACTATAATTTTCCCCTAAACAAAAAACAAGCCTCTTTCAAGAGACTTGTTAAGATTCTTCTATGCCTAGGATGGCTATTAATGCCTTCGCTCTGTTGGCACTAAGGTGAATTTCTCCGCTTCCAGCCTTTTGGAGATAAATTGAACCGCCATAGCCCTTCCACATTTCAATACGGACGCCTTCTACTTCAAATGAATATTCGGGTGGCCTTTTCATATAATTTGCGGGCTGCCAAGGGATATCCTGTAAAAACTGAGCGACCTCTTTGTCATTTTCTAGCTCAAGCTTTTTTGTAATGGTTGGCTCTAGCTTTTCCAGTTTAGATAATAAACCATATTTTCTTACGACCCCGCTTTCCTCTATACTGCCTGTTCCCATAGAAGTTAAAGTAATATAATCCCCCTGCTTGACAGGAAAATCGTCCAGCACAGGATACCAATTGGCCTGTTCATATTTTTCAGCAAGCTGTTCTTCCGTCATATGATCAAGGTCCTCGGGAATCACTCCTTCAATAAATAAGAAAACATTCGCTTCAACCTCTGCAACTGTTCCAACCATTGAAGAGCCATGTGAACTGGTCCGTATGACGATGTTATGCTCCTCTTGAAAGGCTGTTGCCTGATCAGTATAATGCGCTTGGAAATATCGTTTGGCATCAATATTGGCTACTTCTTGGTAAGCATAAAAAGTTGGATATTTTTCTTTATAGAAGGCATAAAGCTTTGTTCGCGTTGTATACATCGGCAGTAGGGGCTCGAGATATGTTTCAACATACTGTTTCGGTGCTAATCCCTGAAATAGTGCTTCGTATTCAGATGCTTGATAAAGCATTTCCAACTGTTCTACCTGCTTCTTTCTCTCCGCCTCTAGCTCTGCCTTAGAATAATCAATTCCTAATGATTTCGCAAAATAGTAGGCGGCAGCGAGCTTCTCATACGATAGATAGGCTTCCTCTTTATAAAATTCCTGCTCTTTCCCTGGCCACATTAGCCGATTAATACGTTCGAAATGCTCAAGCTGTCTTTCATGAAATAGTGAGGTTGTTTGCTCTGTTTCGTTCGTAAGAAGCTGCACCATCATAAACCCCACCACACAAAGTGTCAGTAGGATGGTTAATAGAGTGAAACGAAATGGCTTCCTTCTATTGATAGACTGTTGTAGTACTTGTTTTTTGACTCGTTCTTTGCTTGCTGTCATATCACCAGCGACTTTGAGTAATTCCTTCTGTATCTCATTCATGTCTAAGCACCTCCCATTCCTCCTGCTTTAGATGAGGCTTTAATGCTTCTCTTGCCCGCTTCAGTCTTGTTTTCACCGTATTCTCCGCAATGCCAAGTAGCTGGGCAATATCACGAATTTTCATTTCTTCAAAATAATAAAGGATAATAGGCTCCCGATAGGTAAGTGAAAGCTTTAAAATAGCTGCCCCAATGTGAGACCGTTCCTCTGCTGCCACGAGCTCATCTCGTTGTCTATTCCCCTGAATAGGAAATATTTTTTCTTGTAATAGTAATTTCTTATAATGCCAGCTTTTTAAATAATCCTTGCTTTGATTAATCGTTAGAGTGGATAAATACGCACGCAACTGCCCGCGTTCTTCATAACCACGCTGAGAAAATTTAATAAAGACCTCTTGCACAATATCCTCTGCGGTTTGTCGGTTTTTTACATAAAAATAGGCGAGACGTAATAAATGTGCTGCATGTTCTTCGATCATTTTCTCAAGTATGCCGTCCACCTCCCCTTCTTACACTATAAACGACTGCCACTGAATGACCGTTTCATTTTTTTAAATTTTTTCCTCAAGCACCTTGACCTTGGAGCATACTCCAATGTTAGGATGAATTTAGGAGGTACTTACATGAAAATTAAACAATTCGCCGAGAAATTTCAATTAACAACTGATACCGTTCGCTACTATGAAAAAGAGGGACTCTTACAGCCGCAAAAACAAGACAATGGCTACCGTGTGTATGATGCCATGTGTGAACATACAATGAAATTTATTATCGTTTTACGTCAGCTAGGCTTTACGCTTCAAGAAATTAAACATTTACTGACACTCGAACAAAAGCCTATTTCAACAGCATGTAATGAAGAAACAGTACAGCTATTTTCCACAAAGATTGCCCAGATTGAGCAGCAACTACGATTCTATCAGCATGCGCTTCATTCGTTACAACTGACAAAAACATTAATGGCTGACGGACAATTTGAAGAAAATCAAGAAAAAATTGCCTTACTCATTGAGGATATGTATCAAAATTTACTGGAAGGTGGTGGTTAAATGTCACTACGTAAAATCATCTCAATCGAATATATCCTTGCTTTCATCATCACAGCTTCTTTCTATGGTCATCTAAATTTTCCATGGCTTTATTTTATTGTGTTTTTATTGCTCCCAGACATCACCATGGTTGGCTATCTCATCAATACAAAAATAGGCGCTCTTTTCTATAATATGGGGCATAGTTTTGTGCTACCTGCCATGTTGATGGTGATTGGTTTACTAACGACTACATCAATACCTCTGATGGCTGCCCTAATTTGGCTCGCACATATTTTCTTAGATCGCGCACTTGGCTATGGTTTAAAATATGATGACGCTTTTAAGAAGACACATTTACAGCAGATTGCGTAATGAGGAGGAAAGTATGGCTAGCCATTTAACACTGCGACTTTTAGTAGAAATGGGTTAGAAAAATCTCCCAATTAAATGCTCTCTTGGGGTGGGATTACCATTATTCATCATTGGAATATGGAGTTGCTCTCTTTAAGCTAGCTGTTCGTGCTTTGTATAAAACAGGCAGAACACTAATTCCAAGCATGGTCATTTTCAGTCAACTAGTCTCCTTTCTCTTGCATCAAAAAACCAGCCGCCCTGCACAAACAGGTGGCTGGTTTTAGCGAATTAAACTAATAATAGTATGTGGTTCATGTTTTATATCGTCATATTTATTGACCATATCCAACACGATAGCTCCATCCTGTGTTATAGCATACACCCAGACGGCATGAGGATTTTGTTCTACATAATCCTTAAATGTAAATACTTCTGTAATTTTCGTTTGACGAAGTTGTGCACCTTGCTCTATCAGTTCATTGAGCTGATGAATATCATGCTGTGCATCGACAAGAAGCTGTCCCCCGTACTTCCGTGAGTAATTTTTAGGGTCTGTATAATGTAAAGCCGTTTGAAAAATATTGAGACGCCCTAATTCTGGAACAAAGTCTGCACAAACAAGGACATTATAGGCGTCCTGCTTTGTTGCTACAATTAGTTGATCATATGGGGTTAAATCAACATAAAACTCAGTATGCTCGCTTAAAATATCACCTGTTTCCGTCTTAATACCATTTTGTCGAGCAGCAGATAAATCTTCCCATGCACGATCCATCATCAACACATCAATTCCGTTATTTTGCAGGGACGTTGCGAGCTGTGTTGTAAATGGAGAAGCGCCTACAATCACAATACCTTTCCCAGTGGAAGCTTGTAGATCTAATTTTTTCGCAAGCCAGCCAATGCTAAAGCCATGGGCAACCACTGTCGCAAAAACAAGTGCTAATGTGAGCGCTGTTAATAATTGTGCACTTTGAAAACCTACGTCTTGTAGTGCCGTTGTAAAGTAACCTGAAACGGTTAATGCTACAATCCCTCTCGGTGCAATCCACCCAATTAAGGCCCGTTCTTCCAATGTTAAGCCCGTATTAATGGTCGCAATCCAAATCGATAACGGTCGAACAATAAACATCATTGCTAGCACGAATAGTAGCATACGCCAATCAACGATTTGCCATAACGTATCGATGGTTAAAGACGACGTCAGCATAATAAAGACATTTGAAATTAAAATAACCGAAATATTTTCTTTAAAATGCAACAGCTCATGATGACTTGTTAAATGCATATTTGCCATCACAAGCCCCATCACTGTCACAGCCAATAAGCCCGTCTCGTGCATGATGGCATCGCTTAGGGCAAAAACAAGTAAAATAGTAGCAAGTAACAGAGGTGATTTCAAAAACTCTGGAATTAAACCACGCTCCAAGCATTGCCCCATTACATAACCGACGCCCCCTCCTAACAGGGCGGCTAAAAAAGCGGAAACAAAGAAAACGGTTAGAGATGTCCCACCTTCTAAATGATATATACCCAAAACGACCTGATACGCAAATAGCGCTAACAATGCGCCAAAAGGATCTACAACGATGCCTTCCCACTTTAAGATAGCTGCTGGTCGCTCCTTCAATTTTGCTTGTCTCAATAAAGGCAAAATAACGGTTGGACCTGTCACAATAAATAATCCACCAATGACAAAAGAGACTGGCCATGATAGCCCTCCAACAAAATGCGCGGCAGTAGAGCCTGCAATCCAAGCGATGGCTGCCCCTACTGTGGAAATACGCAATATGGACTTCTTAAAGCCACGTATTTCTCGAAAATCAAGGCTTAAACTTCCTTCAAATAATATAACGGCAACTGCCAGAGAAATAATGGTATGAAAAATAGGGCCAAATGTCTCTTTTGGAGACACTAACCCTGTAAACGGACCAATAATTAGCCCAGCGATACTCATAATGACAATGGCAGGCATGCGAAAACGCCATGCTAACCACTGTGAAAACAAACCGATAAAAATAATAAAAGGTAACTGAAATAGTAAATTGTCAAACATATGTACCACCTACAATATCCTAGGATGAATGTATATTCCCTCATTTTAGAAGGACTAAACCTGTTACCTTACATTATGTACGTATTGTGCCAAAATTATCACTTTACCTCATCATGATCATGAACGTAATCACATTATAAAGCGCTGGTGCAACCAAAGCGAAAGCGAAACACACCACTGCAGCCCATTTTGTGTTCTTAATACCACGATCATCACCTGTCTTTAGATGATGAAAATAAGTTAATGTGAAATAAAAGCATAAAATCATAAACAAGGGGAAAATGAGTTGTTGAGCAAAGCCATGTAGAAATGTAGCCACTGAAGAAACCTCCTATTATATCCTCTTTATATAAATATTGTAATATACTAATTCTATTTCTACCATAAAAAAGCAGGATCCTCCACTCTGATCCTGCTCCTAATTATTTAGATGAATCTTTTTAACAATGATTCATATAGACCCACCATTAACAATCCAATTAATATTGGAATGAGGGATGTAAAACTGAAATAAAAGCCTACATCCTGATATTGTCCCGTAAAGTGAAATTGTAGCCAAGACACCTCATATGTTTCTCCTACCCCATATAAGAAAATAGTGGTAAATAAAAATAATGCCAGACATTTTAGTCCTTGCGCTTTTTTCATAGTATCACCTCATTGTACAACGGTCATTTGTTGCGCATAGCTTAAAAGATCCTCAACTGTTAATTCTGGATTTTGCCCAACCATACTATATTGGTAGCCGTTTTCTTGCCAAGCAAGGGAACGGAAATTTTCACCATCCATAACAGTGCCTTTTTGTCCTCGAATATCTATTTCTTTTTCATTTAAAATGGGACCAATATCTGCAACACTAGCATCTGCTTTAAAAATCGTGACAAAAAAGGCTAGCTCTCCATCTAAAACATAATCGAAAGAGTATTCTGGTCGTTCCTCTATCCCTTTAACCATGGATATGTTGTCTAACGTTAGACCATTTACTTCTGGTACTAATAAAAACTTTTCAAGCTGCTGCTTTACGTCGTCCAATGAAACGGATTCAGAAGTATCCTGTCCGCTAATTTCCTGAATCGTTACATCCTTTGGTAGATCTAGTGTAAATTGTTGAGCATCTATTTTTTCACCAAAATTAATCTTAGAATATTCAGTGAGCATATGAGTCCCTGCACTATCTGTCTTCATTTTTAATGTCAGCCAAGTCTTTTTATCAATCCAAGCTTCAATATCGCCGAATAACGATTCCGTATTCTTCGTTTTTGCGACGATTTTATAGGTATCTCTACCTGCAACCTTCTCTTCTCCTGCTATCTTAATATCATGCGTATCTTTAACCATATTAAAAATAAGCTGTACCTGATCTTTAGGTGATTGCAAGCTGTCTAATTCGGGTTGTGAATAATCCATTGTGTAGGCTGTTTTTTCAGTGACATCATAGCTAATCACTTTAGCATCATTTTTGACTGTGATAACATGTTCACCATTATCGCCTGTCATTTCTATCCGTCTATTGCTATCCTTTACCCATTCCTTCACTTGAGCTTTACCACCTAGCTCTCCCATATCTAACGTATATTCGCCATAATAAGTGAGTGGCTCTTTCGATTCTTGAAGGGCTTGGTCGATAATTTCCTGAGGTGTATAAGTTGCCTCTGAATTACAGCCCACCAAGCTAAATGTCATAACAGCAATTAAGCCTGCTGCTCGGCAAGATCTTTTCCAATTCATCATTCATTTACTCCTTTATAAGGTGGTAGCCAGCAAATTACCGCTGTTCCAATGTTCTCTCTAGAAAGCAGTTCGACAGTACCCCCATGTTTTTCAATAATTTGTTTTGTAATATTTAAGCCTAGTCCTGTTCCTCGTTCACCAGCCTTTGATCTCGCATAATCTGCTTGATACATTGGCTCGAATAATTTAACAATGTCCTGTTGTGGTATGCCTCTTCCGTGATTTTGCACAATTATATACATACCTTCTTGCTTGTTTAAAGCAGACTTCAAGAAATCAAAGCCCCATTCGGGATCATTTCCAGCATTGACTGCCGCTAAGCCTATTGTTGTCCCCTTTTCCCCATAACGCCAGGCGTTGCTCAATAAATTATCAATGACACGCTGAAGTTGTTTAGGATGCACAGCATAGAGTCCATCCACGGCACAGAAGACTTTTAATGTAAATCCTTCTTCCTCACATAACGGTTCATAGTCAGACAAGGCCATGTCAAAAAATTCTTCTCCATCCACAGCAATGAGCTCTAATGTATAGTTCGTTGATTGAAGTAAGGTAAACATCATTAAATCCTCTAGCATATGCTTCATCCGATCTGCCTTCGTAACGATGACCTGCTGATATTCTGCCACCTGCTGTTCTGATAAGCCTTTATTTTGTAAAGATTCCGCATAGGCTTGGATGGCTGTAAGGGGTGTTTTCAAATCATGGGAAATACTTGCAATCATCATTTCTTTTTGCTGTTGTTCCGCTTTTAAGGAAGCCCGAGTCTTTTCAATTTCAACCTGCATCGCCTCAAATGTTTTGGCGAGTGCCCCAATCTCATCTTTTCTTACGCTTAGAGTTGATTTAACATGCTGACCTTTCGCAAAATGACGCATGTGCTGCATCAGTTCACCTAATGGCCGATTCAGTTTCCGATGAAGCAACAAGATGACAGTTAAATAAATGATAAGAAACAACAGGATCGTGCTTGCGATGACAAGCCATGAACGCTTTTCTACACCCTTTACCCAATCTGTTCGTATTAATTGAATTTCATAGATGCCAAGCAAATCACCTTTTAGATATACAGGCTCCTTGTATGTAAAGGCGTTGTATGCTTGCTGTAAATCATATAAACCATTTAACATACGCTCTTTCCCTACATAGCCCGTTAGCAAAGGGTTGGAGGAATATAAAACATAGCCAGATTTCGTATAGAGGGTAATCGCCAGCTTCTCATTGGTAAGTTCCTCTATCTCCTCAAAATCGGCATTTTTTTGATAAAGCACTGGATTGTCAACGACATCTTTTACCTGATTTAGCTCTGTCCACTTGTCAAAGTACTCCGCCACATTTTTATCTTGGTAATAAGCATTAATCCACACATAAAGGCTATAAGCTCCTACTATGGGTATGACCATTACAATAAAAAACATAATTAGTAACCACGCTTTTATTTTCATAATGGTTCACCAATAAAACGGTAGCCCTTACCCCACACAGTTTGAATGAAATTTGGGTTTTTCACAGAATCCTTGAGCTTTTCGCGCAATGCCTTGATATGCACTGTGACAGTATGAGTGTCCTCTAACGTTGCTTGCTGCCAAATATGCTGATACAGTTCTTCTTTTGTAAAGGTTTGACTCGGATTTTTAGCTAGCAGCCTAACAAGGGCAAACTCCTTTTGAGTTAATGCAATTTCTTGCTGATAAACACATACTATTTGTCGTTGCCAATCTATTGTTAAACCATTCGCATAGGCAGTATGCTCTTCTATCACGTCTTGTTTGTGGTAGCGTCGCCAGCGTCTAAGATGAGAGGCAACTCGTGCCTTTAATTCTTCTAAGCTAAATGGTTTAGCGATATAATCGTCTGCCCCCTGCAAGCCCTCCACCTTATCCGCATCTTCCTTGCGGGCACTCATCATTAGGATTGGCACATCACTCTCCCAACGGATATTTTGACAAACCGTTAACCCATCCATTTCTGGCAGCATCCAATCCACTAGCACTAAATCGAAAGGTTGCGTTTGAAAATCTTCCAGTCCCTCAAGGCCCGTAGTAGCCCATGTCACACAATAGCCCTCCTGTTCTAGCGTATCCTTCACAATGCGCCCAATCGCTGTATCATCCTCAATCAGTAGTAATTTTTCCTTCATCATTTTCCTCCTGCATTCACCTTACTACGGAAAAAACGATTTTCTCCGAACTTTACACTTTCTTTATAATTACCTTAGAGCGTATCCGCACTTTATACAAGGGGAGGAGGCTACCGATTTCATCGAAGCAGTTTTCTTCCTGCCCGGGCTATCCGCCAATTTTGTGTGGCTATCCTTCACTTTGCCGTTCCTATCCACTACTTTAACCGGGCTATCCTTCAGCTTTGCCGGTTCTATCCACTACTTTAACCGGGCTATCCGCCACTTTGCCGGTTCTATCCGCTACATCCTTCATTTTTATCCATTTAAAAAAGGAATGCACTGTGATTGTGCATTCCTTAGCGAACTAGAAAAATAAACTTAGAATATAGTAAATCAATGCTGCCATGACAGCAGAGATTGGCATCGTGATGACCCATGTTGTAACGATTTTACGTGCCATCCCCCATTTAACGCCTTTAACACGGTGTGCTGTTCCGACACCCATGATGGATGAAGAAATTACATGTGTTGTAGAAACTGGTAAATGGATTAATGTGGCACCAAAGATAATCGATGCAGAAGCTAAGTCTGCTGCTACCCCATTTACTGGGCGGATTTTCATGATTTTACCGCCAACCGTTTTGATAATTTTATAGCCTCCGACAGATGTACCAAGACCCATCGCAGTTGCTGCAGCAAAACGTACCCAGAAAGGAATATCATCTCCTTGGTGTAGGCCGCCGGCGATTAGCGCCAAGGTAATAATACCCATTGCCTTCTGCGCATCATTTGTCCCGTGTGTAAAGGATTGTAAGGCTGCTGTCCCAATTTGCATTGTACGGAAGCCTTTATTCGTTCGATATAAATTCATATCTTTGAAGATGACTTTTAATAATGTCATCATCAGGAAACCAGCTGCGAACGCTAGTAATGGTGAAAAAATAAGTGCTTGAAGAATTTTAATAAACCCAGCATAGTTCAAAATATCAAATCCTGCTGCGGCAATAGCTGCCCCTGCAACAGAACCTATTAATGTATGAGAAGAACTTGATGGAATCCCAAAATACCATGTTAATAAATTCCATGTAATGGCAGATAATAAGGCTGCTAAAATCACAACAGAACCTGTAATATCGCCATCATAGGCATTTAAAGAAAATGGGTCCACAATATCTTTTGTTAGGGCTTTGGCTACCCCAACGAATGTAATCGCTCCGACGAAGTTCATTACTGCTGCCATATAAACCGCAGTACGTGGCTTTAAGGCACGGGTCGATACAGAGGTAGCAATCGCATTGGCTGTATCATGGAAGCCGTTAATAAAGTCGAACACAAGTGCGAAAATAACGACTAATATGGTGATTAATAAGATCGTATCCATTTCGTACACTCCATCTTATGCATTACGCATAATTATTGTTTCAATTGTGTTTGCTACTGTTTGACAGCTGTCCGCAATGTCTTCAAATTGCTCATAAATATCCTTGAAAACAATCAAACGCATTGGGTCTTTTTCTTGGATGAATAATTGCTTCATCGAAGAACGGAAAATTTCATCACATTCACGTTCATTATCCTTAATTTGAATAGCATGTTTACGCATTTCCACAAGCTTTTTACTATTTAACAGTTCCATGGCTTGTACCATTTCATCCGTGCTTTTCGCAATATATGTGAGGAATTGACGCATTGGCTCTGTTACTTCTGTTAGGTTGTACATATTGAAGTGCGCAATACAGCCTTCCATTCCATCAATCACATCATCTAATTTATTGGCTAATGCTAAAATATCTTCACGCTCAATTGGCGTCATAAAGGATTTATTCAGCATAACGATTAGCTCATGGATTAATTTATCGCCACTTGTTTCGTATTGCTTCATTGTATCTGCAATTTCTTTTAGCGCATCTATATCTTGAATACGGGCATTATGAGCATAATAGATACCCTCATTCACGTTTTTCGCGATTTTTAATAGTGACTGAAAAAATGGATCTTGCTTATTTGAGTTGAACATCCTGTTCCTCCTGTTGAAAAAATATTGTCAATTTCTGAACCATCATAACAAAACATTTACACAATTCTACAAAATTTTAAACACTAAGATGTTGATTTTACAAAACTGTAATATAAAATTTGCCACATTTATTTTTAAGCTATTTCGCAAGTTGTAAACGTTGGAAATCAAATATTAAAAATCACTATTTTTTCTTTAAAAATGACCATTTTTTCTTTTATTTTTATAAAAATACTTGAAATAAACTTTTTTCTGCTTATTTGTTTGTCTTGTGAAATGTTAAGGAATTGTAAACGAAATTTACATGAAAATGCTGGAATTTCATTGTTATTTTTTGACTTCCGCAGTACGCTATGTTAAAACGCAATGAGGAAAGATGGGAGCATATTTATGGATATTGATTTACTTTCACTCACAATATTATTACTACTTGCTTTTATCGCATCTTTTTTAAATGCGATTGTTGGAGGTGGTGGGCTCATCTCCTTACCTGCATTAATGGCTGTTGGTTTACCTCCAAGTACAGCCATTGCCACAAATAAACTGGCCAATACCATTAGTAATGGTACAAGTATGCTAACTTTTTTACGTGCAGGTAAAGTTGATATCAAGAAAATCGGAAAAATCCTCCCCTTTATCTTTGTAGGGTCTTTACTCGGTGCCTTTACTGTCCATCTTGTGTCCCCTGCTATTTTAAAACCACTTATGCTTGTTATGCTCGTCCTTGTAGCTGCTTATACAATGTTTAAAAAAGATTGGGGACAGCAATATCAAGAGCGTGTACTTAGTACAGCCAAACATTTAGCCTATATAGGTGCATTTGCGGCTATTGGTTTTTACGATGGCTTTTTTGGACCAGGTACGGGTTCATTTTTTATTTTTATTCTATTAATGATGGGTTATGATTTTCTCCAAGCTGCTGGTAATGCGAAAGCTTTTAATTTCACCTCAAATTTAGCGGCATTAATCATGTTTTTAGTTTTAGGAGAAGTTCATTTTCTCTATGGTTTTTCGATGGGCTTTGTCATGATCTTTGGGGCAATCCTTGGATCCAAATTTGCGCTGAAGCGTGGAACGAGCATGATGCGTGTCATCTTTATTGTCATGACATGTTTATTGATTTTGAAAAATGCCTGGGATTATTTCTTTCATTGAGACCGCCAATTTTCAGTCAATTGACAAAAAATATTAGCGTGCTATAATACTTTTGGGCTTCACCGCATTGAAGCGCAGAAGTATTTATTAGGAGGATTCACATGTTTCGAATAGAAGCAAAGAGTAACCCTCGATTTCTTGAGGCAAGCTTTATCACTATTTTAATTATCGCCATAATGGCTTATAGTATTGGCTATTTAAAGGCTACGCCGCATATCCCGATTTTTCTTGTGATTGCCCTTTTACTGGCTTATGGATTACTGAAAAAAGTACCCTTTCGCGATCTTGAGGGTGGTATGATTGCTGGTGCTAGCGCTGGACTTGGCGCCGTTTTTATTTTCTTTTTTATTGGCATTTTAATTTCCAGCTGGATTATGGGTGGAACGATCCCAACCCTTATCTATTATGGCTTTTTAACTGTGTCGCCAAACTTTTTCTTTGCTATCGTGTTTTTAATTTGTAGTATCGTTGGTATTTCAATTGGAAGCTCTCTGACAACTGTAGCAACGGTTGGTGTAGCATTTATGGGCATTGCCGGAGCTATGGATATCTCGCTAACCATTACAGCTGGAGCGATTGTTTCTGGGGCCTTCTTTGGTGATAAAATGTCTCCATTATCCGATACAACCAATCTTGCTTCTGGTACAGTTGGTGTAGACCTTTTTGAGCATATTAAAAATATGGGCTGGACAACCATCCCTGCTTTTCTTATCTCCTTTGTGCTCTATGCTATTATCTCCCCAACAGGAGCTGCTACATCCTTTGAGACAGTGGAGCAATTTAAAGGGGGTTTACTGTCTACAGGACTTATTCATTGGTATACATTATTGCCAATTGTTGTTCTCGTAATCATGACTTTTTACAAGGCACCTGCAGTCATTACATTGGCTGTTGTGTCCATTATTGGAGTAGGTCTTGGCTCTTTACTTGACCCAGTTCCCGCTTCAGATGTCTTCAAAATTCTGTTTGATGGCTATGTCTCTCAAACTGGTAATAAAGAGGTAGATGCCTTGCTCACTCGTGGTGGGATGAATAGTATGCTATTTACAATCGCGCTTGTCTTACTTGCCTTAACAATGGGTGGCCTTTTATTCACACTAGGCATTATTCAAAGCATTTTAGCGAAGGTCGAAAGCTTATTTAAAAGTGCTGGTTCTGTTATTACAGGCGCTGCCATCACCGGCATCGGTGTTAATACATTGATCGGTGAACAGTACTTATCCATTCTATTAACTGGTGAGGCCTTTAAGGCACAATTTGCAAAGGTTGGGCTTGCACCAAAAAACCTTTCACGCGTCATGGAGGATGCAGGTACGGTTGTCAACCCTCTTGTGCCTTGGAGTGTTTGTGGTATTTTTATCGCAAGTGTTCTAGGTATTTCCACACTGGATTACCTACCATTCACCTTCTTCTGTTTACTTGGACCAATTCTTACGATCTTGTTTGGCTGGAGTGGCAAAACATTAACAAAGCTTTAACCATAGCAAAAGGTAGCTGAAAAAACACCAGCTACCTTTTTATTTTACTCAAAATTTTTATGGAAACACCATTTCTTACTACCTTGACTATGTGTTGTATAAAATAATTTTAATCCCTTATCGGATCGGAAATTTGATAGCGTGTAAAGCTAGCTGTTGGAGAGAAAGCTATCATTCCAATTTGGAATCAAAATTCATGATTTTTCGCATTTCTGTTGGATGACCTCCTTTGCTATGCTCTACTAAAGGAGATGAAATAGGATGACAACAAAAACAAAATGGAATGCTCATTTATATGATGAAAAGCATGATTTCGTGTCAAAATTGGGTACAAGCTTAGTCGATCTACTAGCGCCGCAAAAAAATGAACATATTTTAGATGTGGGTTGTGGTACAGGAGATTTGGCTAATGACATATCAGCACTTGGAGCTTCTGTGCTCGGAGTAGATGCGTCGGCTACAATGATTTTAGCTGCTCAGCAAAAATATCCTGCCATTAACTTTCAAACGATGGAAGCTACAGCGATGCACTTTTCTCAGCAATTTGATGCCGTTTTCTCCAATGCCGCACTTCATTGGATGAAGGAACCTGATGTAGTTATTGAAAATGTCTATGGTGCACTGAAGAACGGTGGACGCTTTGTTGCTGAAATGGGTGGACAAGGCAATATTGCATCTATCATTTGGGCTCTGCAAAAAAGTATGGAAACTTTACAATTTCCCTATATCGACCACTATTTCCCTTGGTATTTTCCAAGCGTCGAGGAATATCAATCAAAATTAGAAAAGGCAGGCTTTCAGGTCGAGAATATCACACTCTATAAACGCCCTACACCACTTCAAGGGCAGGATGGGCTTCGCAACTGGTTGGTCATGTTTAGTGAAAATCTTCTACAGCACTTAAAGGCTGATGAGAAAGAGCAGGTTTATGCGACATGTGAGGAATTATTAAAGCCAACTTGTTTCCAACAGAATGAATGGGTCATTGATTATTATCGTCTGCGCTTTATTGCTCGTAAAAAATAGATTACAAAAGGTTACTATTCTGTTGTAGTAACCTTTTTTCAATGCTAAGAGCGAGGCAGCAATATTACAATGACGCCTATTAAGCATATCCCTGCGCCAATAAAGTCTAAATGATCGGGCTTTTTGCCATCAATGCCCCACCCCCATAAAATAGATAACACGATGAATACCCCACCATAGGCTGCATAAACTCTGCCAAAGGTAGGGAAGGACTGGAATGTTGCAACAACACCGTACAGAGCAAGTGCAATACCGCCAATAATGCCCCAATAAAATGGTTTACCCTCTCGTAACCAAAGCCAAATTAAATAGCCCCCACCTATTTCACCAATTCCTGCAAGAATAAATAATAATATAGCGATCATACTGTATCTCTCTTTCTCATTTTCACTCTATTATACATGTCTTACATACTCCAATATGTAATGGTGTCCGTTATTCCGATTAAAATTAATAGGATACCTGCTGTTAGTTGAATAGCTCTTCCCATCTTCATGCTTTTTCGTAGGATAATACGCTTGGCATCAAAGACATAGATCAACAGAAGCATGATGATGAGCGGTACAGCGGTCGCTACGCCAAAAATACTAGGTAGAAGCAACCCATAGGAAGTGCTTGCCACAAGGGGCATTAACCATACAAAAAATAGAACAAACATAGTGGGACAAAAGGCAATAGAAAAACTAGCGCCCATTAAGAACGAGCCAAATTTCCCCTCTTTTACTACAGGCGGCAGCAGCGATGTTAAACGTTGTAGAAAGGTTAATTTGAATAAACCGATTAGCACCAGCCCTGTTAGCAGCATCATCGGCCCAATAGCCTGACGAAAGATTGGAAAATAAACGGTCATCTTTGTTTCAAATGATTGCCCAAAAAGCCAAGCACAAAAGCCAAGCACACTAAAAACAAACACTTTCCCCACTATAAAAAACATAATTTCTTGCCAATTACTGCTCTTTTGAAGTGTTCGATTGCCGTAAAATGTAATGGCACTCATATTACCTGTTAACTGACATGGAGCAAAGGCGCCTATCAAGCCAAGAAGAATGGCCATCATCAGTGCAGAATGCTCATAGCCCTGTACAAATTGCGTAAGCGGTTCACTAATAAACTGACTAATGGTGGACAATATACTATACATCTAAACACCCTCTATCTATTATTTATACTAAAATAGTATAAAGGAACATTATGAATAAACAGTGCAGAAAACGGCTTTACCCATACACGCTATTACACGCTACTAAAAAATCATCATAATCAGCCGAGACATACTTTGTAAGCAAGTAAGTATCCGATACAATATGAGAAAATTCTTTTACTGAATAGCTATGTAGAAGATTTTGCTGACAATCTGGTTCAATTACACTCTTAGGCAGCAAGGCAATACCAAGACCATGCTTGACGAAATGCTTGATTACCTCTGTTTGATTAATATGCATTGTTTGATGGCTAGTAAATTGCTGTAGCACCTGTTGTACTTCCTGCCAATAGGGCGCATATTCATGTGTGAAAAGCGTTTCCTGCTGTAAAAGGGTGAAAGCATCATATTCCTTTTTAGCAATAGGAGCAATTAAATGCAATGGTTCTTGTGCGAGCATCACTGTGTGAAGCTCACGAGTTGAGGTTAATTTGGATAAGCCAATATCGATTACATCAGTAAATACCGCTTCCCCAATTTCATTGGATTTTAAAAGTTCTATCACTACCTGAGTAGAGGGCTTTCGATGCTGGAATGCTGTGATAATAGCTGGTAATGTTGAATTCGCTATTTGCGGAGCAACGCCAATCGTAAGCTTAGCGGTGTAGCCTTTTACGAAGGAATCCATTTGTTGTAGCCCTTCATCTAAAGCGGACAGGATTTTTTGTGCCTGCAGACGAAAATAAGCACCCTGCTGATTTAACGTCACCTGTTTGCTCTGTCGATCAAATAATGGGGTTTGCAATGCCATTTCTAAATGCTGGATATGCTTCGTTACAGTCGATTGTGTAATAAATCGTTTTTCAGCTGTTTCTCGAAAGTTTTCAGTTTGTGCTGCCACTATAAATGTGCGTAGCCACTCTGTCTCCATCGCCATCCCTCTTTCGTTTTCAACTAGTATAACGAAAAATTTGTAAGTCTTGAAACCTTTTTTCAACATAAGCGTATGTATAGCTAACGATGTCAGTAGGAGGAATGAAAGATGTCTTTTTTTCATAAAGCATTAGCAAGTATTGGTATAGGTTCAGCGACAGTGGATACAAGATTGGAGAAGGATACTTATCGTGCTGGAGAGGTCATGCAGGGTGAAATCATTGTGCGTGGCGGTCAAGTTGAGCAACAGGTCGACACGATTTACCTATCCGTCAATACGACCTATATCCGTGAGTCGAATGATCACAAACATACAGAGGTTGCCGCACTGCAGAAGGTCAAAGTAACAGAGCCTTTCACACTGGGCGCCGGCGAGGAAAAAATCTTCCCTATTTCATTAACATTGCCATTTGAAACACCGATTAGTGCAGGTAAAACACAGGTATGGATTCAAACTGGTCTTGATATTAAAAATGCGGTCGATCCGAGTGATAAGGATTATATTCGTGTCGAGCCAACAGCACTAGCAGGTCATATATTAGATGCGATTCGTGGATTAGGTTTCCGTTTACGTGAAGCTGAATGTGAACAAGCTCCTTCACGCTTCCGCGGCTACTATCCATTTGTCCAGGAATTTGAATTTGTACCCACTGGACAATATAGAGGCCATTTAGATGAGCTTGAATTAGTTTTCCTTTCTCAATCCAACCATTCTGCAGAGATTTTCATGCAAATTGATCGCAAAGTAAAAGGCATTGGTAGCTTTTTTGCTGAAGCATTAGATATGGATGAAAGCTATGTTCGCACAACGGTTACGATGCATGACCTACCGACACTACAAGCAAAGCTTCAGCAAATCATTTCAAAACATGCCTAATGAACTAAAAAGTAGTTGAAGCCTAACTTCAGCTACTTTTTTTATGATCAAATAGGAGGGCGAAAAAGATGTGATGAAAGCAGCATTATTTGATTTAGACGGAACATTATTAAATAGAGATGCATCTATCGAATTCTTCATTGAGCAGCAATATGAGCGATTAAAGTCGGTATTAGGTAGTATTTCAAAAGAACAGTATATAACTCGCTTTATCCAACTAGATAAGCGAGGCTACGTTTGGAAGGATTGCGTCTACCAGCAATTAGTAGAAGAATTTCATCTTGTTCATATTACGTGGGAAGAACTTCTTCAAGATTACCTAAACGAATTTAAATATAGCTGTGTCCCTTTTCCTAACCTTATCCCTATGCTAGAACAATTGAAAAGGGATCAGTTGGCTTTAGGCATGATTACGAATGGCTATGGGCATTTTCAGATGGACAATATAAAGGCATTAGCAATTGAACATTATTTTGATGTCATTTTAGTTTCGGAATGGGCAGGAATGAAAAAACCCGATCCTCAACTGTTTTTAAATGCCATCGAAAAGCTGAATGTCCTTCCTCATGAATGTGTTTTTATCGGCGACCATCCTGTGAATGATGTCAAAGGTGCTCAACATGTGGGAATGAAGGGCATTTGGAAAAAAGATAAACAATGGCAACATGTTCAAGCGGATGCCATCGTGGAGGATTTATTAGAAATACCGATATTCATTGACTCTTTCAGCCCATCATGCTAAAAACCCATCTACCAATAAGTAGATGGGTTTTTGTTCTATCTTATTTCACAGCTTGCTTTACTTTTTCCAGCACTTCTTCAGCTGTCGCTAGCTGTAATGCCTCTGTTGCTAAAGTCTGCATCTCTGGGACAGATAATTGCTTTAGCAAGGCCCTCGTTTTTAAAATAGACGTAGCACTCATAGAGAACTCATCTAAGCCTAGGCCTAGCAATAGTGGAACAGCATGCTCATCGCCAGCCATTTCTCCACACATTCCTACCCATTTCTGTTCTTGATGGGCAGCTTTAATGACCATTTGAATTAAACGTAATATGGCTGGGTTATATGGTTGATATAAATAAGAAACTTTTTCATTCATCCGATCTGCCGCCATTGTATATTGAATTAAATCATTTGTACCGATGGAGAAGAAATCCACTTCTTTGGCAAAAATATCTGCCATTACGGCTGTCGAGGGAATTTCAACCATCATCCCGACCTCGATGGAAGAGCCTACTGCAACCCCTCCAGCTATCAGCTTTTCCTTTTCCTCAAGCAAAATGGCTTTAGCCGCACGGAATTCTTGAATGGTCGCTATCATAGGGAACATAATTTTTAAGTTTCCGTAGACAGATGCTCGCAGTAGTGCTCGCAATTGTGTGCGGAATAACTCCTGCTGGTCAAGACATAGACGAATGGCACGGTGACCAAGGAATGGATTCATTTCTTCTTGCAAAGGTAAATATGGCAGGTGCTTGTCGCCACCAATATCGAGTGTTCGAATAACAACTGGCTTGCCCTTCATTCCTTCCAAGACTGTTTTATACGCTGTAAATTGTTCTTCCTCAGAGGGTAAATTTTCTCTGCCCATATATAAAAACTCTGTTCGATATAAGCCAATTCCCTCTGCTCCATGACGCAATACACCATCCAAATCATTTGGCGATCCAATATTAGCCGCTAGCTCAACATGCACGCCATCTTTAGAAACGGTTTGCTCATTCACTAAAGTAGACCATTCCGCCTGCTGTACACGATATTTTTGTGCCTTTTCCTGATAGTCTGCAATCACATCGGCACTTGGATTCACTAGGACTTGACCCGTCAAACCGTCAACAATTATAGTATCGCCATCCTGAATTGTTGTCGTAGCAACCCCTGCCCCTACGACTGCTGGGATTTCTAAGCTACGAGCCATGATGGCCGAATGGGATGTACGCCCACCAATATCGGTAATAAAACCGAGAACATAGTTGCGATCTAATTGGGCTGTCTCTGAAGGTGTCAAATCATTCGCTACGATAATTACCTGTTCGTTAATATTGCTTGGATTTGGAATATGTACTCCGAGTAAATGTGCTAATATGCGATTTGTCACATCTTTAATATCTGATGCACGGGCACTCATGTATTCGTCATCCATACCTTCAAATAATGCCACAAACATAGAGGTTACTTCATGCAATGCATACTCCGCATTTACCGCTTCGTCGGCAATTTTTTGATTGATAGGCCCAATTAATTCGGGATCATGAACCACTAATAAATGTGCCTCAAAAATTGCGGCTTCTTCTGCACTAAATTTTTCTAATGTTTGCTGTCGAATGACAATCAGTTCTTGCTCTGCTTTGGCAAGAGCGGCTGCTAAACGTTTCTGCTCTGCCTCGATATCATGAACAGTTGTTTTAGCGAATGATAAATCTGGTTGGACGAAACGATATGCTTTCGCAATGGCAATGCCGTCTGAAGCGGCAATACCAGTGAGTCGTGTCATTGTGCAAGCCCCATTTCCGTGATGAGTGTCGTTAGTGCTGCTAATGCTTGCTCTTCGTCTTCCCCCTCTACAACAAGTGTAAATTGTGAACCTTGCTTTAAGGCTAATCCCATCACACCTAAGATTGATTTCAAGTTAGCTGCTTTTTCTTCTGTACGTATTTCTATAGATGAAGCAAATGGTGTTGCTTTTGCCACAAGCTGGCTCGCTGGTCGTGCATGAATACCTAAAGGATCGACTACTGTAAATTGTTGTGTTTTCATAATTTATTCTCCTCTTCTTGTAAGTCTGTTAAAACCATTACATTTGGATGTTTCGATAAAGCAGTTGCAGGTACGTCTTCTGTATAATCAGATGCCAGTAAACGCTCTAACACCTCACGCTTAGCTTCTCCCACTGCGAGTAACAAAATGCATTTTGCCCGCATAATCGATTGAATACCCATCGTGTATGCCTGTGTTGGCACTTCGTCAATGGATGAAAAGAAACGCGCGTTAGCTTGACGAGTAGATTCTTCGAGTGTTACAAGATGTGTTAAAGAAGCAAATGACGTACCAGGCTCATTGAAGCCGATATGACCATTTTGACCGATACCAAGCAGTTGGAAATCTAAGGGATATTGTTGCAGTAATCCTTCATAGCGAGCTGTTTCTACTAAAGGATCTACTGCTAATCCATCTGGTAAATACGATGCTAAAAATGGTTTTTGGTTAAATAAATGTTTGTTCATATAATAGGCGTAGCTTTGCTGATGAGTTGCCTCAAGCCCAACATACTCATCCAAATTAAAGCTAATACAATGTGAAAAATCAATATCTGTTTTACAGATTTTAGCATATAGTGGTTCCATTGTTCCACCAGTAGCTAACCCGAACGTTGTGGCGCCATTATTTTTGGCTTCAACGATGGTCGCTACTGCATGTGAATATAAATCATCCATTGAGGAAAATCTTTTTACTTTCACCACATATCCTCCTTTGTATCCTAGAAATGAATACGCTGACCATACTGATCAATGAGCGCATCGTTATTAGTTTTCCCTAAATTACTGCTACCAAACACTGGTACACTAGTGCCCTGTGCATGCATAAGCTCAATGATTTGAGCGAATAAAGCATTTAATAAAGTCGCACCTAACACCGTTGATACAGGGGCATATTGCAATTGGTCAACGGTTAACACACCATCACCTAATGGCACATGTGTATTCAAAACTTCATCTACTACTTGCTCTAAACGCTTGCCTGACGGATGGCGCGACGGCTGGTGCTGATATTCCAGTGATTGGAGTGAAATAGTCAAAGCGCCCGCTTCCTTTGCATAGATAGCCATATCAATGGGCACTGGATTATTGGCAGAGGTTGAAATGATGATACAAACATCTTGGTCATCAAATTGCAGCTGATCCTTATAGGTGGTTAAAAAAGCCTGTTTTTTTTCATTTTGTGAGGATTGCCGTGCACCCTGATGTAGCATTAACGATTCTATGTGTATCGGTTTGACAGGCACTAAGCCACCTGCTCTATAGTAACATTCCTGTGCTAATAGCATGGAATGACCAGAGCCAAAGAGCTGGATAATGCCTCCCTTTGTGAGACGTTTAACAATTTGCTTGGCAATATGCATAAGTTGGTTGCTTTCCTGCTGTGCCACCATTGTTAAATATCGATTTACTTGTTGAAAATAGGTATTCATGTTCTATCACCTTTTCATTTCCATCGTTTCATGCAAGATGTTTGTATACCTGCTGCATATTAGTAACTATTGTCCACTTGAATTTGCATCATATAAGACCTTGCCCGCCTTAATCGTTTGGTGGAGCTTTAAATGTTCATCTAAAATCACTGCATCCGCATCAAAGCCTTGTTTAAGCTGACCCTTATTACCTAGCTTCAATTGCTCAGCAGCATTAAAGCTGGACATTTTGACAAGCTCCTCCAGCGTACAATTCGTAATGTGATGCATATTCCGTACAGCCTGATCCATTTTTAAAATACTGCCTGCTAACGATCCATTTGACAAATGGGCACCTGCTTCTGTCACATGGACTGTTTGACCGCCTAAATCATATGCTCCGTAGGGCATTCCCTTTGCGCGCATGGCATCTGTAATTAAAATAAGCCCGTCCGCTCCCTTTAAGCGATAGGCCATTTCCACCGCTCCTTCATGCATATGGATAAAATCAACAATCAGTTCTGCCTTAATCGCATCTAGCAGCAGGACACCGCCAACTACACCTGGATCTCGATGGTGGAATGGACGCATTTGGTTGTATAAGTGTGTCCCCTGTGTGGCACCTAATTGAGCCGCTTGTTGCATTTGCTCAAAGGTAGCATCCGAATGACCAATTGAAACAATGACACCGCTAGCAGAAATACTTTGCACAGCTGCCATGCCATTCGGTTCTTCTGGTGCTAGCGTAATTTGCTTAATTTTATGGCCACTTAGTTGCTGCCATTTTGTCCATATATCTAAATCTAGCTCGACAATATATTCAAGAGGCTGTGCCCCTGCTCGCTGCTTTGAAACAAATGGCCCTTCGATATGAATACCTAGTACCTCTGCTTCATCTGGCTGTGGCTGGAACTGTGCTACATTTTCAATAGCTCGTTCAATGTTGACATAGCTTTGTGTCATCGTTGTAGCTAAAAAGCTTGTCGTTCCTTCTTTTAAAAGGGATTGAGCCATCGTATGAAGCCCTTCATCAGAAGCATCCATCGTATCCATTTGAGCGGATCCATGAATGTGCATATCAATAAATCCTGGCAATAAAAATTTCCCTGAACCATCAAGCTGTTCTACATCGTGGATATCAAGCTGAGGAGCAATTTGCGCAATTTTACCATCCTTCATCCATACATCTACCTGTTCATCTCGTCCATTGCCATTCACTACTGTGATATTTCGAATGAGTAAACTCAAGAAAAACATCTCCTTCTTGAACAAGGGCTGTCGAATAGGCATCCGTGTGCAATAGCTCATTGCCTCTGTATACCTTCGCTAACAGCCCCATTAGTCGTTACTTCTTCATTGTAATAATATTCGTTGAGCCTGCTCGTTGATAGCCAGTCTTTTCAAGTGTAATCTCTTGCCCCATTAAACTTGTAAAGACAACTGGTGTGATAACAGAAGGTACTTGCCCTTCAATCTGTACAAGGTCTGCTTTTAATAACGTATCCCCACGCTTAACTTTTTGACCATCTGTAACGAACAGATCAAAACCATCACCATTTAGTTTGACCGTATCTAAGCCAACATGAATTAATACTTCAATGCCCGTATCAGATTTTAAGCCAATTGCATGCTTTGTTGGGAACACCATCACTACTTGACCATCAAATGGTGCATAGACTGCTCCATCTGTCGGACGTATCCCGAAACCTGGGCCCATCAAGCCTGCTGAAAATGCCTCATCAGGCACTTCTGTTAAAGGCAATAAATCACCCGTCATTGGCATTTCAAAATCACGGAATGTCATCGTGTCATTCTTCACCTTTTCTTCCATGACAGGCTGAGCTGATGGAAGTCCTACATCGGCTGGTGCTGGATTGCCTTTTTTCAAACGTTCTTTTATGGCTTCAGCTAAAAACTCAACAGATGTCCCAATGATTACTTGGACATTGGTTTTACTAATACGTATAACTCCTCTTGCACCTGTTTGCTTCAATGTTTTTTCATCGACGCTAGCAGAATCCTGTACTAATAATCGTAGGCGAGTTGTACAATAATCCACTTGCTTAATATTGTCTTTTCCACCTAATGCTTCAATTGTATAATATGCACGTAAATCGACATCATCAGCAATAGCATTTACTTCGCCATCTTCATCCTCATCGTCTTCACGTCCTGGTGTTTTTAAGTCTAATTTTTTGATTAAGAAATAGAATACCACAAAGTAAATCGCCCCAAAGCCTAAACCTAAAGGTAATAAGAGCCATGGTTTATCTGCTAGACCAAGGTTGAGTAAGTAGTCAATTAAGCCTGCAGAGAACCCAAAGCCGTCACGGAATCCAACGAGATAGGCCACCGCCAATGAAATACCTGTTAATACAGCATGAATACCATAAAGAACTGGTGATAAGAACATAAAGGAAAATTCAATAGGCTCTGTAACACCCGTTAAAAAGGCTGTTAAAGCGATGGAAACGAACATCCCTCCAACGATTGGACGCTTTTCTTTTTTCGCCGCAAAATACATTGCTAGACAGGCTGCTGGTAAGCCAAACATCATGATTGGGAAGAAACCAGATTGGAAATGTCCAGCTGTCGTGTCTCCTGCTAGGAAGCGGTTGATATCCCCTTTCACGATTTCGCCTGCAGCATTTGTAAATTCACCGAAATCAAACCAAATAATTGTATTGATTACATGGTGGAGACCCACTGGAATTAATAGACGGTTGAAGAAGCCATACATCCCTACGCCGAGTGATCCTGCACCGATCATCCAATTACCGACAGCATCAATACCACCTTGAATTGGTCCCCAAACAATTGCTAATATACTACCTAAAATTGCCATGGTGATGGACGTAATAATCGGTACAAAGCGCCGTCCACCGAAGAATGATAACCATTCTGGAAATTTTACATTATAATATTTGTTATATAATAAGCCTGCCGTAATACCGGCAATAATACCACCAAACACACCCATATTTAATTCTTCGTTAACAGTCCCTAAAACGGCGACTAAAACAAGATGCGCAATCGCACCTGCTAGAGCTGCGCCACCACTGCTATCATGTGCAAACCCCATCGCAATACCGATAGCAAAAATAATTGGTAAATTCCCTAGTATAGCATTACCAGAAGCGGCCATAATACTAGCAATGTACTGGATGGCTTCATTCGGTACGGCCCCAAGCATATCCGCTGAACCTAAACGCAATAGTAATGCTGCTGCTGGTAATGTTGCGATTGGAAACATGAGCGACTTACCGATTTTTTGTAAGAAAGCAAACATTCATTATCCCCCTTTGGTATAGTTGTCTAGACCACTTTAGTAAAAAAAAAGCGTTTTCACTAAGTTGCTATTATTATAGGCGCAATTCAAAAAAAAATAAATACTTTTTTAATATTTCGTGATGTTAAACAAAAAAACCGCACCCTAATCCAAAATTAGGGCACAGTTCTTCTTTAGCTTATGCCGTGACATCACGTTTCATAAAGGTTGAATAACTAATGACAAGGAAAACTACTGCGTATATAGCAAGTACTGTTAATGAGAAGGGTAACGTCACATCAGCAATCATGGAGCCACCACCATGCTCATACTGTGTTAAATCAGAATGTGTGAGCCAAATATATTTGACGATGTCGTATCGGCTTAAGAACATAACTATCATGCCGCCTGTAAAAGAAAGGAACATCGTTAAACCGATTGCTAATGAGCTTGAACGGAATACTGAGCCAATCAAAAAGGCAAATAATGTAGACATCACAAAATCGCCACCAGATAATAGGTAATGATAGGCTAAATCGCTCCATACAGCCTTTTCAACGACCTGTCCATTGACCATTTCTAATTCCACACCTGTTCCCATGCCGAACAAGACTAAGCCGATAAGGGCACTTACCACAACATTGACCACATACAATAACAAACCAAAAAGGAATGTTGTCAGTAATTTAGACGTTAACACTTTGGCACGGGACATTGGGCGCGTTAAGAGCATTTTAATCGTCCCTGTTGAAAATTCGCTCGATACAATACTAGCTGCGGTAATGACTGTAAATAAAGTAACAAGCGTAAGCATACCGCTTGTAAAGGACATAAAGCTTGCAAGACTACTATCTTTTTGACTTGGTGCATCATTCGCTAAACGATATTCAGAAATAGCCATCTGCTCTTGAAAGTATGCCTTATCTTCCTCCGTTAAATCTTCACCTGCTAGCGTCTCTTTATAAGATTGAATGGCATCCTGCTCTATGTCCTGCCAAGAGCCTTCCGTCGGGGATTTTACTTCATAATATTTGGTGATTCCAGCAGGAACAAGAATGACAACAATCAGCATGGCCACCATTGCCCATGTTCCTTTTTTATGCCATAATTTCATCCACTCATTTTGAATTAGCTTCAGCAATTTGTCCGCCTCCAGTCATTTCTAAGAATTGATCCTCTAATGTTTTTTGATGTGGCTGTACAGCAAATAATTGAATACCCGCTTGGACTAGTTGTGTAGTCATAGCTGGGACATCCTCTTTCTTCATTTCCACCACATAGCCTTGATTCTCTGCTACAAAGTTAAAGTCACACTGTTCCAGATAAGCAGACACCTGCTCTTTTGGCTGTGCCTCCACATAATAAAATGATGAGCTTTCATTGTGAATATCGCGCAGATCAATTAGCTGCCCATTTTGAATCACGGCCACTCGATCACACATCAATTCAATTTCTGATAACAAGTGACTTGAGACAAAGACGGATACGCCCTCTTCTGAAGCAATCTTACGCAGGTACATACGAAACTCACGAATACCAGCAGGGTCTAAGCCATTCGTCGGCTCATCTAAAATCAAAAATTTCGGTCTGTGCAATAACGCCTGGGCTAATCCTAGTCGTTGTCTCATACCAAGTGAATACGTAGAGACCTTTTCATGTATACGATTTTCGAGCCCAACTTGTTGAATGACCTCCTGAATTCGTTCCTTTGTTACATTTTTATGCATACGTGCAAAATGTAGTAAATTTTTATAGCCTGACATAAATTTATACATTTCTGGATTTTCAACAATCACACCAACCTTACTAATGGCTTCCTCGTAATGCTCCTTCAGTGAAAGCCCGTCGATGATGACATTGCCCTCTGTTGGATGCATAAGCCCTGTCATCATTCGGATTGTTGTTGTTTTCCCCGCTCCATTCGGTCCTAAAAATCCTGTAATTTGGCCTGGATATAAATCAATGTTTAACTGTTGAATTAATTGCTTTCCTCGAATAGTTTTCGATAAATTTTGCAATTGTACAATCGGTTCTGTCATATTTTTCACCCTTTCTAATCTATTTCGCCTGAGCATTATGCAGTCTGGCACGACAACATTGCTTTATTGACGATTCTTTCTTCACCTTTAGCTGTCTTTTACTGAAGGACGATAAAACCCTTTCATCCACTCAACTGCATCCTTATTAGCCACATCGCGTAATGTTTCCACATTCTCGTAGGCCATGATTGATCCTGCCTGCAATAAAATAATTTGATCTAAAATAGGCTCTACCTCATATAATTCATGTGTGGATAGCAAAATCGTTTGATTTTCGATGTCCGTAAATTGAATTAAGCCTTTAATCAACTGCTCTCTCACAATTGGGTCTAGCCCAGCAAATGGTTCGTCCATGACATAATAAGGAACCTCTCGTCCAAGGGTGGCAGCCATTTTCATACGACCACGATTACCCTTTGATAATTGGCGTAGCTTTGTGCGCGTATCTACCTGTAAAAATTGTGCGACGATACAGGCTTTGTCATAGGAAAAATCTTCAAATTGCGAAGCATAATGCTGGAAAAGCTGTTCACCCGTGTAGTACTCAAAAAACAAATCTGTATCTGGTAAATAAGCAATTTTGTCAGCACTTCTACGTGTGACTGGCTTACCCTCTAGTGTGATCTCACCAGCAGTGGGTCGCAGTAAACCAGCTAAAACTTTCATAAGCGTAGATTTACCACTACCATTTTCTCCAACTAGTCCAATGATTTGTCCAATCGGAAAGGAGAAGGATAGATCCTGTAAAACTGGCTTTTTCTTATATTGAAAAGATACATTTGATAGCTGTAACATCCCTTCACCTCACGCTTTATTTTTCAAAACCACAAGCATCTCTTCCTTCGAAAAGCCTAATGCCTCAATCGATGTTAAAAAATTTTCAGCCAGCTGATTTTTCATCTCTTCTCGCAATAACTCAATGCGCTCCTCATTGCTCGTAATAAATGTACCCTGTCCTCGTTTGGTTTCCGTTATATTCATTGCCTCTAACTCCTTGTATACACGTTGCACCGTATTGACATTGACACCTGTTTCTACTGCATATTCTCGAACGGAGGGAAGTCGATCACCTAGCTCCAACTTCCCCTTCAAAATGTCTCCACAAATTCGATCGACAAGCTGGCTATAAATGGGTTTGTCACGCGAAAAATCCATCGTCATCGTAAAACCACCCTTTCAAGCCACTTCGATGCTGCTAAAAACAGCAGTAGTAATAATAACGTAATGGCTATTTCCTCAACGACATATATCGAGCCAAGCATCCATTCCATCGTCATTTCTTTCGCTTTTGGTAGATAGTGTTCGATGTTTTGAAGCGAAACTTCCCCATGGAGGAAGATCGCTCGATACAGCTGACTCTCCGTTACCCGCGCCCAACCAGCTGTGGTTACATAAAACACAATCATTGTCAGCACAATTGAAAAACGACCTATTATGCGCTTCAATTGCAAATAAAAAGCTAAAAAGAATAAAAGAACGATAAATAGCATTAATTGTAAAATCATCAATATAATAACAATTATTACTAAAACTAATAAAATTTGTCCAGCGCTCGCGATCAGCTCATCCTTAATATTGAAAATGGCTATACTAGTGAAAAGGATAGTGAAGAGGACATAACCTACTAATGAGCAAACCAATTTTGCTCCGATAAGCTTTGTGATAGAGCTTGTTGAATGGAGCCAGCTCTCCTTTGCTTTAATATCCAAACGCATCGATGCTAAAAATTGTAAGATAGAATAGAATCCACCTAGAAAAAGGACGAGCATCGTAAATGCAAATGCTAGTTGATGCTCATGTGCAAAGAGATCGACATACTGATGTAAGATATAGGGAACGATCCAAGATAGCATAAGTCCCATAAATATCCCTACTAGAAACCATGAGCGATAAAGTACCCATTCTTTTTTTAAAAGTCCTGTAAAGCTTTTCAATCACAACACCTCGTGTCATAGTGTACTAGTTACATATTACACTATGACTTTTTTGTTGGCAAGTGGCAAATACAAGAAAAAGGAAATTTTGTTTACTCAACAATTACGCTTATGCTCAAAGAAGGTATTCACCTATTAAACACAGAATATATGGATAGCACTCTAACACTAAGCGTAAGGTGGTACTTGAATGGATAAAAGAGTTGTCTTTGATTTTGAAATTGAATTTACCAATGGTGGTGGCATACAAGGGCAGGATTTTCGCCTTGATATTGATGGAGATGACATATCGGACGAAGAGCTAGCTAAGTATATTGTGGAAGATATGAGGTTGCTCATGGTTGGCAAGGTTACGATCCTAAACAAAAAAATTATTAATGAAAAACATAAACGAAAACCTCTTGATGAGCAAGAAAGGACATGAAGCTCGTTGAAAGCGATACTACTTGATTTAGATGATACCTTACTTAATCGAGATCATGCTGTCGATAACCTGTTTTATATTATTTTGGAAAAATACTATGGTGCTATTCAGGGTATGCTCAAAAAGGACATGCTGGAAAAATTTAAGGAATACGATAAAAGAGACTATGGGATTGCCGTTAAAACCAATGTTTTATCATCGTTTTTTGATGCGTTTCCATCAACCTTTCAATTACCTCGCCATGACATGCAAGATTTTTGGGATCAGCAGTTTCCATATTGCTTTTCTATCGATCAACATATGTTGAAGGTTCTCCAAACGATTAAGAAGCAAGTACAAGTTGGCATTATCACAAACGGCTCTACACAGCGACAAAAGGCTAAAATCACACATACAGGTTTAGCTAGCTATTTTGATATTATTCTTATTTCGGAGGAAGTAGGCTTAACTAAGCCTGACAAACGCATATTTGAATTAGCTCTACATCAGCTACAAGTTCAGCCAAATGAAGCCTTATTCGTTGGGGATGACTTAGCAAAAGATATTGCTGGTTGTCAGCGAGCAAGGATGAAGGGCATATGGTACAATCCTCATCGGCTCACGAATCCTACTGACATTAAACCTGATGCAGTGATTCATTCATTTGAGCAATTAATAAAAGGAAGAGCCCTGTTTAACTAGGACTCTTCCTTTGACTGTTACACCATTTTCCCTACTACTTTTACCTTCAATCTTGTTGCATTTTCTGGATGATACGCGAGAGGTGTTTCTTCTACTTCCACTAGCTCAATGGTATCCTCAAGAGCACCTGCTAATACGGCTTGTTTCACAGCCTTGTTTTGTGCATCCTTTAAGGATTCCACACGCGGTTCTTTGGAATAAATATAAATTTGCTCATATTGACCACTAATTTGTGCAATCGAGGCTCCGATGGCATTCGCAACACCACCGTATTCAGATTTTACAATTGTGGAAACGCCCCGAATCTTTTCTGGCACAATGATACCACCGCCCCCTACTAAGACTAATGACACATCCTCTGAGGAAGTTTTCATCTTATCAATCGCCTGTTCTAGTAACGAAGAAATTTCTTCTTGAACGGCTTTGGCAAAGGCTTCATCAATATGTGCCACTAACGTGGAATCACCTACATCTGCTAAGCCTAAACGGACAGCGATATCTGTTGTCGTTAAGGTCGAGCCACCGAAAACAAGGGCCTCCTCACTGATTTTATAGCCTACACTATCCGGCCCGACTGTAATTTTGTTGCCGTTCACACGAACAATACTTCCCCCGCCAAGTCCGACTGAAATAATATCTGGCATCCTAAAGTTTGTCCGAATGTCTCCCACTTCAACTGCGACCGAGGATTCTCGCGGGAAACCATCCTGTAATACACCGATATCTGAAGTGGTACCCCCAACATCCAATACCATTGTGTTTTGAATTTGGGATAAATACGATGCTCCACGGATACTATTTGTTGGTCCACAGGCAATTGTTAAAATTGGGAATTGCTTGGCGTAGTCGATAGACATTAATGTACCGTCATTCTGGCATAGATACACCTCTACATCAAAAATGCCTTCCGCTTGTAACGCCTGTACAAAGCCCTGTGTTGTTGTCTCAATCACCTTACATAATGCAGCATTTAGAATCGTAGCATTTTCACGTTCTATTAACCCGACTGAACCTATTAATGAGGAGCAGGAAATTGGGAATTCCTCGCCATAGACTTCTTGAATCCATTCACGAACCTGCAATTCTTGATCATTTTTAATAGAGGAAAAGACACCAACAATCGCAATGGATTCTACTTGACCACGCCATTCCTCTAGTAGTTTTGTAATTTCCTGTTGATCAAGCGCACTCAATAATTGGCCGTCATATTCATAACCACCATGGGCAATGGCATAATTACCAGATAATTTATCAATCATATCCGCTGGCCAAGCTGTATAAGGGAGTACGGAAGCCGTCGCTGGATAACCTAGTCGAATGACACCAACCTTTGCTAGCTTTTTACGTTCAACAATGGCATTGGTGCATTGTGTTGTCCCTAACATCGCATGAGTAATTTTTGTTTTGTCAATATTTGCACCCTCTAGTAATTGTTGCAGTGACTTTTCAATCCCTGTTTTAATATCTAAGCTTGTTGGTGATTTCACACTGTAAATAAGCTGGCTATTATGATCTAAAAGGATGGCATCTGTGTTTGTTCCACCTACATCGATTCCAATTTTATACATGCTCTGCTACCTCCTTTTTCACTAATTCCTCAATTGGCGTATACTCATATTCATAGCCAAAATATTTGGGTCCAGCTGTTTCAATACCTTTTGCTGTACGCCATTTTTCATGTGCTGGTAAGCCGATCACACGCACACGTTTACCATATTTTAAGCTCTCTGTTGTAACAGGCAATAAAGTTTCATAATCCACCAAACAAATTAAGTCTGGTGTCATCGCTATAACCTGCTCGTTTTTCTCAGCTAATAAGTTTTCATTTTGGAAATGAACCTTCATTTGATCATTTTTATAAGATTCAATACCTTCAAGATTCATTTTACCTAGGTTAAAGCCACCCTTCGTTTCACGAATAACATCCACTATTTTTCCTTGGAAAAGCTCATATCCTTCTGCAAGCTTTAAAAGGCTTTGTAGCTTATCGTTCACCTCTTGATCTTTCGAGGCAATAATTTCACCGATTTTTTCGGAAAGCGTCACTATATGATGAACACCGCTTTGTTTAATTTGCGCACCCGTTGTTGGGTAGAGGCTCACTAAAGAACTAGCGCCCATTTCTACTGTTGCTGTTCGGGCGATACGCTCGGTCCATTTATTATCAATGGTTTCAAAAATACCAATATTCCCTTTTTCATCAGTGATGGCCATTGGCGTTGCCGAAATCCCATCTAAGTGGAATGTCACCATTTGTAATTCCGGAAATGCACGCCCCATGCCATCACAATCAATCAATGGTAAGCCAAGCTGTGCTGCTACTACAATAGGAATCATCGAATTGACCCCACCTGCTTCCATTGGATAGGTGCCTGCAATTTTTTCTTTTCCCAAATATTGGGCAAGCTTTTGAAAAACCTTAACAAACTCATCGCCACGTGGGAATTTTTCTACTAAAACTGATGGTGCCCCCATCATTGCGGCTGGAATGAAAAAATCATCATCCGCAATTTCATCCACTGAATACAACTTTACAGGGCCATTTTTTTCGATAGCAGAAAGCGCCATTAATTTTCCAATATAGGGATCTCCTCCCCCACCTGTTCCTAAAAATGCTGCCCCTATGGCAATATGTTCAATAGCTGCCTGATCTAAATATCTCATCTATGTTCCTCCAATATGACCGTTTTTTGTACAGATACACGATACCCAACATAATAAATCACGAATGAAATAATGATGCCAATCATCGGTTGGTTTGGTAGCGCTGGCAATGCAGGGAATAAGGAAAATACCACTGGCATACAGGCAATTACAGCACCTACTAGCCAAGAAAATACACCTAATCGATTGACCCCTTCAACTTCCTGCCAGCTATCTGTTTTGCCTTTATGAATGACCCAGTAGGAAGCAATCATCACCCCTGCAACAGGCGGAATCATCGCCGATAAAATTGACATGATAGGTGTAAAATAATTTAAAATCCCTACAACGGCTAAGATTGTGCCAATTGTACCCGCCACACCTATGGCTAATCGTTCTTTGTTTTTAGCAACATCAAATACATTAATTAAGGCAATTCCACCTGAAATTGCATTGACCAAATTAGTTTTCCATGTTGCTAAAATCAGACCCACTCCACCAATAAAGGGTGTTGCGATATGCAGAAAGACTGCTGTAATATCACTTGTTTGATAGGCAATCGTTAAGACAGCTCCCACAGCAATCATTAGCACCCCTGCAGGAATAATCCCTAATGTAGCGGCTTTGAAAACGTCTGAACGATTTTTTGAAAATTGCGAATAATCACCCGCGATAACAGCCCCTAATGCAAAGGACCCAATCGTTACAGCTAAACCATCCATAAAGCTCATATTGCCCTGTGGCTGATAATCCCGAACGAGCTGTAGTTGCTCACCAGTTAATATTTGACCTAAACCATACAGACAAATGATGACGAGCAATGGTACGGCGATATAGCTTAAAATACGCAACACCTTCATCCCATAAAGTGCGGATACGACCATAACCATACCACTAATGAATGAAGCGATTGGAATGGGTATATTCAAATGATAGATTGCTAATAAGTTTGCTAAGGCTACGCCACACACATTGGCCTGAATGCCAAACCACCCTAAACAAGCAATAGCTAAGATAATGGATAATATTGTACGAGAGCCCTTTTTTCCAAACACTTGTCCTGCTATATGGACAGTGGGCTTTCCTAAATCACTGCTTTGCATGCCTTGCAAAATCATGATGATCACGACAATAGCATAGCCTACAAAAGCAACAGCCAGTGCCTTTGATAAACTCATATTGGTAATCAGTGCGTTACCGACTAATAAACTGGGAATACAAATCATGGCACCAGCCCAAATAATGCCTAAGCTATACCAAGATTGACCTTTATTTTCATTTTGCATGTGACTCCCTCCTTATTTGGTGATGGATTAATGTTTTTAATTATAGAAGATAGGTAAGAGTTGAGTCTTTTGCGCAAATGAAAAAAATAATCTGAAATTTTGTTCAAAATGACAAAATTTCAGATTATTCTAATCATTAATCAATCGATATAGCATGCAAGCCATGTAGGCATCATAAAATTCCGAATATACGGTAACATCTGTACCAATCAGCTCACTAATTTTTTTGATGCGGTATTTCACCGTGTTTTTATGGATATAGAGGAGCTCTGCACAGCGCTCCACACTAGCATTTGCATCTAATAAAAAGGTTATCAAAGTCTGCAAGGAATCATGGTCGCGTAAAATGGGTTCAATTACAGACAAATATTCTTCAATCATTTCCTCGCCCTGCTTACTGACATCAATTGCCCTTTTCATGGAGCGCACTTCCGCTGCAGTAAACAATTTTCGCATCGGATAAATCGTATGGGCTTTGTCCCCCACCTGATTGACCAATTGATACATTTGACGAACAGACTTTGTATTTCTCATTTTAGGTGCATAAACAATTTCTGCGATTTGGGCATCATACTGAGTAGTTTCACTATATTCAATGGCAATCTCAAACTCATGATGCTTATAAAAGCAATTGCCTACCAGTACAATCATACAATGGTCAATGCATTGGATGACTCTTGTTTGATAATATTTGGACAGTTGCTCTTCTAATTCATCGCGAATTCTTTTTTCGTCTGCTAAATCATGCATGTAGACAAGCCACATCATTTGAATGGCGGAAACATCAATATGAAGAAGATTGGCTAATCTTCTCATTTTTTCCCCCTCGTCATTGATAATAGCTTTAACTAAGGCATATTCACTAACCTCATCATGCTTGTCTCCCCATAAATTTATGGCTACTTGCACAACCTCACTTACTTTTTCAATTGTCTTAGCAGGTAATTTTGTATTTTCTTTAATCAGAAATAAAAATAGCGGCTCGCCATTTTTTTGATGTACTCTTTTATAGTCTACGACACAGGCGACATCACTTCTTAGCAGCTCGAGCTTGCCTGCTTCCCTCTGAAAATTGGATTGGGAGCATTCTTCAATGACATTCGCTACATCTAATGATGAATTTCGTGGCCACATCACTTGGTTCACAATGTCAAAATGACTATTGGTGAGCACAATATTAGCCTTTAAACGATCTGAAAGCATTTTCAGTGTAATTTCAACACTTCTTAAATGCTCAGGTAGTAACGATACCTTTTCTAATGTCTCTTTGACAAAATGATCATTAACGCCTTGATTACTAACAATCGCTTCCATAACCTCATAGATAACCTCGTTATAGCGCAGTGAATAATCATTTCGCGGCATACAAATGATAATAAAGCCTTGTGCCTCCGCTAACGCAAGCACTTCTTCTGGAATATCAGGCAATACAATGCCGACATAATATAAAATAAGCCCCAGCTCTCCTAAATCATGTAAATGCTGTATCGTTTCACATTGCTGCTCCACACTATCTCGAATGGAGTAAAAGGAGCTAATGACAAGCTCCTCTGCATACCATTCCTCCTGTACACGGTTAATAATTTTCGAATAAAAATCAACATTCGATACCTCTAATACAGATAGAGATGATACAGTACGGTGCAGGTTATCTCGCCCTGTTAACACCTCTGCCCCTCGAAAAGATGGCAATTGTAATAATTCATTGACCGTTACCCCATGTTCCACCACCACTTTTCTTTACAACTCTTTTGAAGAAGAATACCATATCCCCTATTATCTTTCAAAATACAGTTTGCTCTCTATTTTAACTGATAGCTTGTTAGTGTTAAAATAGTAACTAAATGGATAAGATTAGAGAGGAAAATGAGAATGTCTAATCAGACAAAAAAAGATACAACCATTGGTACAAAAATCCGACACAGTCTACAGGCAGATTGTCAAAGCTGTTTTGGCTTGTGCTGTACCGCTTTAAATATTGTGGCTTCTAGTGATTTTGCGATCAATAAACCCGCAGGTACGCCATGTCCTAATTTGCAGGATAACTATAGCTGTCACATACATAGTCAGCTACGAGAAACAGGTTTTAAGGGCTGTACCGTTTTTGATTGCCTAGGCGCAGGTCAACAGGTTTCACAGGTGACATTTCATGGACAGGATTGGCGACAATCTCGTGAGCATGCTGACAAGATGTTTCGTGTTTTTCCTATTATGGAACAGCTTTACGAAATGATTGCATATGTGGCGGAGGCTTTGTCCTATCAGGTGGATAATATGCTTTATGAACAGCTAATTGCTCAATTGAAGCACCTACAGCAGACAATAGCTCAGGATGCAGATACCTTATTAGCATTGGATATGGTAGCTATTCGTATGCCGATCAATGCACTATTGCTCCAAACTAGCGAACAAATTCGCCAGCAAAGTGTGAAGGGAAAGGCTTCTAGAAACTTGAATCAGCGTGGGGCTAATTGGATGGGCAAAAATTTAAAAGGCAAGGATTTACGAGCGACTGATCTAAGGGGGAGTTATTTAATAGCAGCTAATCTTCAAGATGCGAATTTACAGGGAGTAGATTTCATCGGGGCTGATTTGCGAGATACCAATTTACGCGGTGCTGATCTTTCAACAAGTCTGTTTTTAACCCAAATGCAAATCAACGCCGCACAGGGGGATCGTTCGACTAAATTACCTTCCTATATAAAACGACCTGCTCATTGGCAATAAAAAAAGGTAGATGGCGTTTTACGCTCATCTACCCTTTTTCATTAGGCTTGTTTCTTTTTATAAAGCACAGTAGCCGCCACTAACACAAGTAAAATAGACTGTCCTATGATTGTTTCCACCGTTGGATAGAAGCCAATCAAGCTAATAACAGGTAAGCCATCAACAATCGTTGTGGACAGATTATCTGTCAGCTGCAAAGTATGCAGACTGACACCAATAATTTTAAAGGCTAGCACATAAATTAAAATAGTTGCTACTGCAAAAAATTTGTGAATTGGAATTTTGCCACTTGCTTTAAATAACACAACTGCAAGTACAGCAAGAATGAGCAGTGCCACCACAATTCCAAGTATAAACTGCGACGTTTCCATTTTAGGTGCAATCCCCGCATAAAAGACTAGTGTTTCTGCACCTTCACGGAAGACCGATAAAAAGCTAATCATAGCCATCGCAAAAATAGAGCCACTCGAAATGGCATTACCCATTTGTTTGGAAATATAGCGATTCCAACTGACCACGCTTGATTTACTATGCAGCCAAATACCCACACCGATCATCATCGCTGCAGCAATTAACCCTACATAGCCTTCCATTAACTCGCGATTCGTATCAATCGTTGCCGAATTTAAAATCGTCGACATAAGGATGGCAGCTACGGCGGATAATAGAACGCCGACAAACGCTCCGACATAAATCCATTTGCGCATCTTGTTTTGTCCTGATTTATTAAGGAATGACACTAAGGCTAAAATAATCAGTAATGCCTCTAGTCCTTCGCGTAATAAAATTAACGCAGCGTCCCAAATTGTGTAATCGGAATCCCCTTGAATTAGCTCAATTTCCGTACGGAATGTATTTAATTGTTTGGTAATAGCTTGCTGATCGACGTTGGATTTTAATAAATCACTCGCGATAATCGGCATATCACTTTCAATTTTCGTGTAAAGACTACCATTACGTGTGGAGATTTCAATTTCTACGCTTGGCCAAATGGTAATAAACTCACGTATTTTATTTGAAGCTGCCTGGTAATCACCAGCATTGACAAAATCATTGGCCTCATCTATATAGGCAATTAATGTCGCTAATGAATACTCTCCCTCTACCACTTCGGCTGTTTCTTTACCAGCTACAAAATCCTCAATCGTTTGCTTTAAAGCAGCAAATTGAGATTGCATAAGCGCTACATCAGGCTCCTCAGCAGAAATAGAGATACGAAGAAATGCCATTTGTGTTTCGATTTGCCCGTACATTGCGATACTTTGTTCACGCACAGGTCGCTCATTTTTATTCCATTTACTATTAAAATCTTTGTAGGCTTCATCAATTGCCTGAATATCACCACTTGCTAAAGCTTTTTCAAAGTCTGCCATTATCGGCTTAAATTTTTGTCCAAACTCTGCTCGCTGTGCCGCTTCATCCACTGGATTTTCAAGCTTTTCTAATGCACGCAATGCATTGGATAGTGCGGATAGCGCCTCTAAACGTTCATCCTTGGACGTTGCCTCAGTAGCCTGTGCAAGGATTTCATCAACCTTTGCTTTTGCCTCTTTCTGCTCTGAAGATACTTTAGCCCAATCAATAGCAAATTGTTCAAGTGCCTGCTTGGCCTCTGCCTCTTTATCCTGCTTTGTATTCATCAGTGCATCACTAATCGCAATATAGAGATGACTATAGGACTGCGCAGCTTGCACAGGTAAAGCTAAAGTCAGCATAAGGGCAAACACGATACTACAGCGCGTTAAAAAGTGCTTCACCTAAATAACTCCCCTTTTGTACACCAGGGAAGCAAGCAAACACGGCACTGCCTCGATGGGTAATGTACTCATTCATTTTATCCATACGCCCTAAGCTATTTTGAATGGTTGTAAATTGGGCTGGATCTTTTTGAAAAGAAATAAAGATTAGCCCCGCATCATGGGTCCCTGTATTCGACATCACGCCTGACGCATAAGAATAAGAGCGTCGCAAAATACGCGCACCTGATTTCCGCGCCAAATGGACATGTGATGTATCAGGCATAATATAATTGCCCTTATCATCCTTTGCCTCTACATCAAAATCATCGAATTCCTTTGTTTTGCCAAAAGGTGCCCCACTGTCGCGGTAACGGCCAAATGTTGCCTCTTGATCTTTCAATGATGTACGATCCCAAGTTTCAAGATGCATTTGAACTTTACGTGCAATTAAATAAGAGCCACCCTTTAACCAGCCTTTATCCACCCACACGACCTCATTTAAGTCTTTTTCATCCGTAATGGCTGGATTTACAGTACCGTCCTTAAAGGCGAAGAGGTTTCGTGGTGTCCCTCCACTAGCTGGAAACGAGTTAAAGCCCGCCTGTGACCATTTTATTTCTACTTTACCTGAAGCAGCTCGTACTAGATTACGAACAGCATGGAAGGCCACCTGCGGATCATCTGCACAAGCCTGAATACACAAATCACCACCTGTGTATTCTTTCTGTAGCTGATCTTTAGGGAAATGTGGTAAATCCTTTAGCTCCGCTGGTTTTAAATGCTGGATGCCCAGTTTATCAAATAATGAAGGCCCGACACCAATGGTAATGGATAGATTAGATGCATCTAAGCCCTCTGCCTCTCCAGTATCGCCAGTTGGCACTCTTGTATTTGTCGATACATCGACCATGACTTCACCATTCATTAAACGCACAACAAGGGGTGTCCATTGCTGGAACAACGCTTGTAGTTCCTTCTTTGATGTCACTAATACATCTAAAGAAGCAAAATAAATATTCGTCTGTACAGGTGTCACAATACCTGACTGATGCTTGCCATAGAAATTGACCTTATTGCTAGCCGTCGTGCTATCTGCTACTGGCTCAAAGACATCATAGCCCATTGCTTTCATGACACCACCCAAGCCAGAGGCACCGATGGCAACACCTGCCACACCGATACCTGTTAGCTTTAACATATCACGTCTAGAAATTTTTTTATTTATAAATTTTTCCTCGTTTGACGTTGTCATTGTTTATGTTCACTCCAAAATGATACCCATTTGACTTAATGGTTCTCCAAGCTGATTCACCGCTGCTGCCAGTGCTTTTGTGTTTTCCTCCGTTAATTCTTCGTAAGATATATAGCCACCATCAGCCGTTGTATGCTGTGCTAATAAATCATCTACTGCTTTGAATTTTTCATCAAGTGTTGCCACTAATGTAGAATCTTTTGCTTCTAATTTTGAGCGTAAAATCTCAAAGATTTTTTCTGCGCCTTCAATATTCGCTTTAAAATCATAAAGGTCTGTATGAGAGTAAATTTCTTCCTCACCTGTAATTTTAGATGTTGATACTTCATTTAATAAATCTACTGCACCTGTAATCATTAAGTCAGGTGTCACTTCCACTGTTTGTACAAGTGCATGCAATTCCTTCGCATCTGCAAGAAGCTGATCTGCTACAGCCTCATAACCTTTTGTTGTATTTTCTTCCCAAAGCGCATACTCAAGCTTATGGTAGCCTGACCATTCTTCCTCACCTTTACCTTCTTCTTGAATATCTGCTAAACGTCCATCGATGCGAGGGTCAAGATCACCGAAGCTTTCCGCAATTGGCTCAGAGCGTTCAAAATACATACGTGCTGGCGCATACGCTGCCTTTGCCCCTTCAATATCGCCTGCTTTGAATAGGTTCACAAATTTCTCTGTATCTAGTAAAAATTGATCCATTTGCTCTAACGCAAATTGTTGATAGGCTGATAATTCAGAAGATAAATCCACCTCTTTTGTAGCTTGCTCCGCCTGTTCTGTTGCTGGCTTATCTTCTTTTTTTACTTCTTCTGTATTGCCACAGCCAGCCATTAAAATGCCTCCTGCTACTAATACCGACAAAAATGATTTGTTTTTCATACTTCGTACCTACTTCCGAATTTGTTTTATATTGTGATGATAATGATTATCATCATCTATTGCAACAACTATTTTTGTAAATAGAAAAAAACGTCATTTTTCAGTTATTCTTTACGAACAAATAGAAAAAAGACGTTTTTTCTACAATATAATGATTCTAATCTATGAAATTTTTGCTTGTTTCAAATTTTCATGTTTTCCATGTAAAAGGTAATAAAGCACAATCGACACTAAAATAACAAAGACCATCGAGAAGAAAATCGAGCTGTAGCCCATAGATGGTACAAATAAGCCTAAGAAATAAGGCCCGACACCTAAGCCTAAATCATAAAAAATAAAATACGTAGATGTCGCAAGTCCTAAACGCTCATTTGGTGTTACTTTGATGGCAATTGCCTGTGCCACCGAGTTGAAGTTTCCATAGCCAATCCCGATACAAGCGGCAGCGATTAAAAAGGCAATCGTAGTTGTTGCTGAGCTAAAGGCATACATGCCTATTGCAAACAACACTAAGCATGGATAGATAATGATATTCGCCCCTCTTGTATCAAGCAATTTCCCTGTAAATGGACGTGTAGCCAAAATGACAATAGCATAGATAATAAAGAAGTAGCTACCTGCTGATACTAAATCTAGCTCCTTTGCATAAAACGTCATAAACGACATCACACCTGAATAAGCAAAGCCAATCACAAGTGCCACAAAGGCAATCGGTACTGCACGCATTTCAATAAAGTTCGTCACTTTAAACCCAGCCTTTACAGCTGTATCCTTTGCTTTTTTCGGTGCATCTGGCACGGTCACAATGTAATACATAAAGAAACAAATAATCGCTAACACAGAATCTACTGCAAAAATCATACGATAATCTGCAAATAGCTGTGTTAATAATATTCCAATAAATGGGCCAATGGCTGTGGCTAGAATAGCGCTTAAGCTATAATAACCAATCCCTTCTCCACGACGCTCAGCTGGTAAAATTTGTGCAATAATGGTACCTGTTGCTGTACTGGCAATCCCTAGTGCAATCCCCTGTACTAAACGATTGATCATCAGCAGCGGTAAATTGCCTGCTATAAAATAAGACATTGTTGATAACATAAATAATAATAGTCCACAAAATAATGTTTTTTTGCTACCCCAGTCTCCAATAATACGCCCTGTCCCAAGACGACCTAATAGTGTCCCGATAATAAAAATACTCGATACAAGCCCCGCTGTACTTGTAGAGGCTTTAAAATGCTCCACCGCATATGCTGCTATCGTAACCATTAATAAATAAAAGATTAACGTAATGGTAAAATTAATAAGTGAGACAATTAAAAAATCTTTTGTCCATAGTTTCTTTCTGGCTGCTTCCACGTTGCTCTCCCTATTGATTAATATTCATACAAATTCTTGCTAAAACCTGTGTCGCAATGTCAATATCTTGTTTTGGCACGCCTGCCAAAGCCTGCTCAAAAAATGGATTTAGATGCGACTTTATTTCCAGCACAAGCTCTTCCCCATGCTTTGATAGGTGTACCAGCTTTTCACGCTTATCCTTGCCCGTCATCGTTTCCACATAGCCTAGCTCCACAAGTTTATGTACAAGCTTCGTGACACTTGGCTTCTCTATAGACATGAAATTCGCGATATCTACAAATGAATGTGGACCCTTATCATTCAAGAAACGAAGCACTGCCCACTGTGAGCTATATAACTGATAGGGTTCAAGCTGCACATTCAGCTGATTAATAAACGGCCGATACATTAAGCGGTACTGATTAAAAAATTCCTGTTCAATTGTCACACTATCACTTCCTTTTATATTAGTTAGCCTAGCTAACTATATACCTAAAAACTCTATTTGTCTAGTAGGAAATACGCGAAACATCGCTCTTGGGGGTGAGTGGTATCCTGCTCTATCCATCACTTTGCGCGTTCTATCCGCTACTTTCCTTGTTCTATCCATCACTTTCAGCATTCTATCCACCTACACGAAGCGTATCCTCGACTTTCTCTGTTCTATCCATCACTTCTCGCGGCCTATCCGCTACATTCTCTATCTTATCCGTCACTTTCAGCATTCTATCCACCTACACGAAGCGTATCCTCCACTTTCTCTGCTCTATCCACCACTTTGCGCGTTCTATCCGCTACTTTCCTTGTTCTATCCGTCACTTTCAACAATCTATCCACCTACACGAAGCGTATCCTCCACTTTCTCTGTTCTATCCATCACTTTGCGCGTTCTATCCGTCACTTTCAGCATTCTATCCACCTACTTCAAGCGCCCTTTCTCTCTACAGCACTAAAAGCTACAATTCAGACCGCTTGAATTGTAACGCTTAGTTCGCTATTCCTTAATCCAATATTTCCGATGCTTTTTGACACCCTCCGCTTTCAAAGGGAGTTGTTGCATCAACTTGTACGCTAAATCGGGAGAGTCAATGCCAAAGAATTCGCGGAAGCTTCGATTGGTTACCTGCTGCCCGACTAGTAATCGATACTCTTCCAATGATCGTATCAAAGCATCTCGATCCACCAATCCACAACGAGGGCAAATCCATTTCTTATAGTGATATTTTAAACGTTGCCCCGAGCCACACTGTGGACATAGCACACCTTTCACTATTTCCTTGAACGGTACCTCTACCTCTTTTTTCAACTTAGTTTGCAGGGATAATAAAAGGTTGGCGAATCGCAAAAGGTCTACTCTTACTCTAGGTTGATGCCGCTCCATCCATTTTTGTAAATAAAATCGTAACCCTGCCACATGAAAGATAGGCAGCCCGTCAAATCCCTTTGTCAAAATACCATTTTTCGTTGCCAATACCACCGCATGCAAAACTGGTAAATCGATGCGTTCCTTCTGTAATAGCTTCTTCATCCATACTACATGCCGTTCCAGCTGAAGAAATGGATCCGTCATGCCTTCGACCGTATCATCTGCGGTCGTACGTGTTAATTGAGCGAACGAAGCATCGTATGAAAGCTTGCCTGTAATATTTTTGATTTCTAGGATGAGTAAAAAGTGAGGACAGAGAAAGACGGTGTCCATTTGATGGGTAGAACCGAAGTCATTCATTGTTTGAAAGTCATGAAGAAAATAGTGGGGGAATGGTAAGTCAAGTTCAAGCCATTTTGCATCAACGAACTGTTCACCAGCGAATCCTGCTTGTAGGCGTCTTAAATGCTCACAATATATTGTGTATTTACTATGGGATATAGGAAGTCTTTGTACAAGTGCCTCTAGCATCTTTTGCGTCTCTGATGTTTGACGTTCTAATAAAATCATCTAATCACCTCCTGCCATGATTATATAAAAAAAGAACCTCAATGAATGAGGTTCCTAAAAACTTACCATATAGAATGCCTAAAATAAAAATTCCCCTATTTTCGCTAGAACAAAAGACTTTTCTTTCGAGCATCATTCAATTTTGATTAGTACTTTTCTAGACATTCTTCCGTAATAAATATAGAAAATAAGGTGCGCCAATAAATGCAACAACAATCCCAGCAGGAACCGTTGCACTTGCAATAGCAACACGTCCAATGGTATCAGCAAGCATTAGCAAGCTTGCGCCAATGAATAGCGTCAGTGGTAAAAAGAATTGGTAGCGTGGACCAACGAGCTGTTTTGCAATATGGGGAGCCATCAAACCGATGAAGGCTACTCCCCCTGTTACGGATACCGCGGCAGCCGCTAGTGCAACCGCAACAATTAATAATCGGAAACGTTCTCGCCCAATGTTCATACCAAGACCGACTGCTGTTTGCTCCGTCATGGCCAAGACATTTAAAACGTTGGCTTTATAGAAAATGTAAGGGATGCCCAGTACAAGCCAAGGCATTAGCGCCCAGAAAAATGGCCAATCTGTGCCCCATACATTTCCGGCTAGCCATTGTGCAATAAATTGTACATCGCTCCGCTCAGCAGAGGATATTAATACCATCATGACCCCTGATAAGGCTGATGCTACGCCTACCCCTACTAAAATAAACTGTACGGGATGGACACCCTTATTACGCTGATAAGAGAAAAAGTAAATACCAAGTGCTGTCACTAAGGCACTACAAAAGCCGACAATCGGTAAAATATAGGCAAAGTGAGGAAGGTCGCCATCTACTAGCAAATAAAAGACAGTAATCCCAACACCTGCGCCAGCACTGATACCTATAATTCCTGGGTCTGCTAAATCATTGCGGGTTACGCCCTGTAATACGGCCCCTGCCAGTGCTAATGCCATACCCGCAGCCGCTAGCACAAACATTCTAGGTAAACGGACTGAAAAGAGTACAAAGGACTCTTTAAAACTACCATCGCCCAGTAAGGTTGGAAGAATTCGGTCAATAGAAACCGAAGCAGCACCTAATGAAATCCCTAAAATAAAAATGAACAAGGTTACCACAAGCCATATGAGTAACCATTTACGCTGTTTTTTGCGACCTTCTTTAAACAAATTGACGTCCTCCCTTCCGCACTAATAATAGGAAGAATGGAAGACCTAAAATCGAAATAATAGCGACAACTGGCGTTTCATAAGGTGCGTTAATCATGCGCCCTGCGAAATCAGCCAACACCATAAACCAGCCACCAACAATGGCACTCATCGGTAAGACAAAACGATAGTCTGTCCCAACAAACGCGCGGACAATATGCGGTACCATTAAGCCAACGAAAGCTAGATTTCCGACTAGGGCCACAGCAGAGCCAGCCAGAATAACCACAACGAACATCATTACACCCTTTACGAGCGTAGTATTTTGTCCGACACCTACTGCTACTTCTTCATTTAAGCTTAAAATCGTTAATTGACGACTAAAAGCAAATGAAAGCACTAAGCCAATAATAATAACGGGTACGATCAATAATGCCTGCCATGTTGTGCCAATGAAACCGCCACTTGTCCACATCGAAACATCTTTGGAAATTTGAAATAAAATGCCCGTCCCTTCAGCGATTGCCTGTAATAATGCTGTGACAGCCGCACCAGCTAAAACAAGCTTTAAAGGGGAAAAGCCTTTTTTAGTAGAAGCACCAATCCCATAAACTAACATCATACCGATTCCCGCCCCAACAAAGCAGGCTAAAATTAACGTATAATACGAGAATTTAGGGATAAATGCCATTGTTAAAGCAAGGGCAGCATTTGCCCCTGCCGTTAAACCAAGCAGCCCTGGATCAGCTAATGGGTTCCGTGTAACCCCTTGCATAATCGCCCCAGCGACTGCGAGGGCACTCCCAACAAAAATAGCTGCAATGATACGAGGAAATCGAATTTCACGTAAAATCGTGTAATGTTTACCTCCACTTTGTCCGACAATTGCTTGAAAGACATCTTGAATGCTTGTATTCGCTGCCCCTAAGCACAGCGAGATACTAGCAGTACCAATTAATACAATCAATGCAAGCAATACTTGAAGCCAAAATGGAAGCTTTCGAAACTTTGTCATTCGCCTTCGCTACTCTCTACTAATTATTGTAAAAATTTCTCTTCAAAGAACTTCAGTTGATGTTCTAATGTGATAGGGTCATTGAAATAAAAGGCATTTGCATTCACTTCAAATAAATGACCATTTTTCACTGCTTCTAAATCTTTAAACCATGCTGCATCTGTAAAGGAATTATCTTGATCTTGGAACATACTGAAGATCACGTAGTCACCTGCATATTCCCCTAAAACTTCTTGAGAAATAGCATAGTAGCCAGGCTCTAACGCTGTTTCTTTTACTTTCTCAGGCATTTTCAAGCCCATTTCTTGATATAAAATCTCTGTTCCACGACCCCAGTTATCGCCATAAATATAGAACTGTTTATTAAAGTTCTCTGCTACTGTTACAGTCGCATCTTCACCGATTTTTTCTTTAATCTTTTTACCAGCTTCTGCTGCACGTGTTTTAAAATCTTCTACCCAAGCAGTTGCTTCTTTTTCTTTATTCACCACTTTACCGATTTCGATGAACTGCTGTAAATAGTCTACTTTACCATACGTAAATAATACAGTTGGCGCGATTTCTGCTAATTTATCAGCATTTTCAATACCATTTAAGCCAATAATTAAATCTGGTTCTAGCTCAAGAATTTTTTCAATATCTGTATTTTCAACTACAACAGCATCTTTAATCGCATCTTCGAAGTTGGGATTTTTTGCTGCCCATGCATCCACACCAACAACATTTACATCAAGCTGTAATAAGCTTCCTACAAAAGAAGATAGTACAACAACACGTTTCGGATTTGCTGGTACTTCTACAGGACCTGACTCTGATTGATATGTGATTGTTTCTGTTGAAGCTTCTTCTTTTGAGCCTTCATCAGCCTTCTCTGTTTTTTCTTCCTTACTGCCACATGCTGCAAGTACTAGCACAAGCATCATAAACATTGGTAATAGCCACTTTTTCATTGTTATTCTCCTTTTAAATGGTTTGTAATAAGTCATATGTAATGCACATTGGTTTGTTCGTTCGTGGATCTTTGCCAATAACTGCATCTATATTAAATACTTTTTTCAATACTTCTGGAACCATCACTTCTTCAGCCGTTCCGAATTTTACAAGCTCACCTTGTGAAAGCGCTACAATATAATCTGAAAAACGTGCCGCTTGATTTAAATCATGGAGGACCATGACAATCGTGCGCCCCTGTTCTTCATTCAGCCTGTAAAGTAGCTCTAAAACTTCTAGCTGATGAGCCATATCTAAATAAGTTGTCGGTTCATCTAAAAAGATAATGTCAGTTTCTTGGGCCAAGGCCATCGCAATCCATACGCGCTGACGTTGTCCACCAGATAAAGCATCTACAGATTGTAAACGGAATTCTTCTGTTTTGGTTACCTGTAAAGCCCAGCCAATAACATCTTTATCTTTTTGTGATAAATTCCCGAAGCCCTTTTGATAAGGAAATCGACCGTAGGATACAAGCTCTTCCACTGTTAAACCATGTGCACTTTCTGGACTCTGTGGTAAGATTGCCAGTTCTTTTGCTAATTCTTTTGTTTTCATCTTGGAAATATTTTGACCATCTAATATGACCTGTCCACTCTCATGCTTTAAAATCCGTGTGATAGCTTTTAACAAGGTTGATTTTCCACAACCATTTGAACCAATGATTGTCGTGATTTTGCCATCAGGAATTTGCAGCGATAAGTCATGCACAATCGTTTTATTCTCATAACCAACACGAATCGATTCAACTTCTAAACGCAAATCGGACCCTCACTTTCTTTTTACTTCTTTCCATGCTATGATATTCAAAGCTAAAAATGATAATCATTATCACTAGAATTAGTCTAGTTACCTGATAAGATTTTGTCAATTACTTTTTTACTATTTGTTAAGGATGTGGCAATAAAAATGCAGCATGTGTATGATGTGACAATTATTGGCGGTGGCCCTGCTGGCTTATATAGTGCCTTTTATAGTGGTTTACGGGGTTTAAAAACAAAATTATTAGAAAGTCAACCACAGCTTGGCGGTAAAGTATTACTTTATCCTGAAAAGCTGATATGGGATATTGGGGGACATCCTCCCGTTTTGGGTGAACAATTTGTTAAACAATTAATCGAGCAAGCCAAAACATTTGATCCTACAATTTTGACAGGTACAAAAGTAGATTTAATTGAACGTCACAATGATATTTTTGTCATTCATACAGCAGCTGGTGAAAAGCATTATTCTAAAACGGTACTGTTAGCTGTAGGTGGCGGCATTATTAGCCCTCAAAAGCTAACACTTGAGGGCGCTGAAAAATATGAAATGTCCAATCTACATTACACTGTGCAATCGTATAAACGTTTTGTCGATAAGGATATCATGATCTCAGGCGGTGGTAATGCAGCCATCGATTGGGCTGTTGAATTAAGTCCGATTGCCAAAAGCGTAACGGTTGTTTACCGCAAAGAGAATCTATCAGCACACGAAGCCACTGTACAGGAAGCACTGGATGCAGGTGTGCGCATTGAGTGTAATACAACGATTACAAAGCTTTCCGCAAATATTGATAAAACGGCTATTCAATTAGTCACATGTGAGAATACGATAACGAAGCAAAGTTATACGCGTCAAATCGATGAGGTAATCGTCAGTCATGGCTATAATCGTGAGGCGTCTCTTGCATTTGATGAGGCCATTGCCATTCCGAAAAAGGATGATTATTATGTTGAAGGAAAGGCAACAGGTGAAACAGCACAGCCAGGTATTTTTGCAGCAGGTGATATTTTATCATTTGATGGAAAAATTAATTTGCTACTTGGCACATTCCAAGATGCCGCCAATGCAGTCAATTCTATTAAAACGTATTTAGAACCAACTGCCTATCGTCATGGCATGGTGTCCTCACATAATGAGCTATTTAAAGAGAAAAATCGCTCTATTATCGAAAAGCAATTTGCACCAGCCCATTAAACCTAAATATAACCCTCTTAAGAGCCTGATCTTAAGAGGGTTTCTAGTTTTTATCTAAATAGACTTAATAACGCTCCCATCTGTCTCAACATATTTACTCCATTTGTAATCGTCCCAGCATGCCCCATAATTGTATTTAAATGATCTGGTAAATTTCCTAATCTAGGACCTTGCTGTTGTTGATTGGGAGAATAGTATGGTTGCACCATCCTACCTCGAAAAGGTGGGCCAAAATATTGCCTATTGTTTGGCGGATATGGACCTCTTCTAGCATTCGGCTGAAAATATGGCATTTATACACCCCCTATCTGAAAGCTTCTAACTAGTATATGTAAAAATTTTTATAGCGAATTAGACTTTTGAAGAAGAGGTTAAAAATAATAAGGGAACCATACTAGTTTCCCTGTCATACTATAAGAAAAAGAAGGTGGTACTATACAAGACTCTCATTATCTTACCTTTTTAGCTAAGTTCGGGGTCGGAGGCGCACATCCTGGGGGCATTAATCTATCAAAGGCTGTTTTGCAAGCGGAGAATATCGAGCAAAACACACATATTTTAGATGTGGGATGTGGTACAGGGCAAACGGCTGCTTATTTAGCATCTTCCTATCAAGCAAACGTCACAGGTCTCGATATTCAGCCCATCATGATAGAAAAGGCTCGTCAGCGAATGCATAAAGCGCGTCTACCTGTTAAACTTCTGCAAGGCTCTATTGAACAAACCTCGTTAGCGAACGAGACATTTGACTTGATTCTAGCTGAGTCGGTTCTGGCCTTTGTTAATTTGCAGCAGGCTTTGCAGGAAATTTATCGTTTATTGAAAAAAGGTGGCCGCTTCATTGCTATCGAATTTACCATTCCTCAAACACTTCGTACCGAACTTGCAGACGACCTTCAACAATTTTACGGCTTTCAGTCTCTCCTCAGGAAAAAGGATTGGGTAAGACTACTGCAACAGGCTGGTTTTTATGATATCCATATACAAAAAAACAAATCCATCTCATCCAAGCCTGAATTTCAAGTTTCCAAAGATATAGAATCCGAATTCTATAAAATCATGGATCAGCATATTGCCATGAATGAAAAATACGAAGACATTTTAGACTATCGCATCTATACCTGTACAAAATAATGAGCCGGCAGCAAAAGCGTTGCTGGTTTTTGTGCTGGCACAGCATACTTTATGACACCTGTCATCAAGATTCTTTGACTGGTGTGAATAGGTTTTCTCTTGAAATTTTCTTATCCTTAAGGTAAGAAAACAACGAAAGAGTGATCGAACTTATGCAAACACAACAAAGACTTCCCTTTATCGATATGTTAAGAGGCTTTGCCGTCTTAGGAACGCTTGGCACAAATATTTGGATTTTTGCTTATCTTGGTGATTTATCGTATATCACAACAAGTGATTATTCTGGTTGGTGGTCCTTCAATGATTTTTTACGTATGGTCGTATTATTTTTCGTTAATGGCAAGCTGCTTGGATTGTTAACAATTATGTTTGGAGTAGGCCTGCAATTAAAATATCAGCAAGCCTTACGGAGAGGTACAGCCTGGCCAGGAGTGTACCTGTGGACTATCGTCTTCTTAGGGTTAGAAGGGCTACTGCACTACACGCTTGTGATGGAGTATGATATTTTAATGAGCTATGCTGTCACAGCATTCATCGTCGCTTTTATTGTACGTTTGGGTGATAAGGTCATGACAGGAGCCTTTTATTTTTTTGGTGGCTTTCACATTCTAATGATTCTACTTATTTTTATCAGTACCTTACAAGGAGCTGGTGTTTCATTAAATGGTATGGCATCCGTTTCTGAGCTCTATGAACATGGCACATGGTTTGCGCAGGTGCAGCATCGTCTCACAAACTTTTTATTTTATCGCTCAGAAGCTATATTTATTATCCCGATGAATGTCTTTTTATTTTTACTTGGCGTGAAGTTCATGCGTAATGAGGTATTTTCACCAACAGACAAAGGACGTCAAACTCGACAAAAGCTCTTTAATATCGGTGTATTCGTTGGCTTTCCTATCAATCTGCTTATTTTTATTCCTGGTGGGCTTTTTGATTTACCTGTTCGCTATCTTTGTGCCCCTCTTCTATCCATTGGCTATATTGGAATTTTAGGTAAACTGGTAGAATATAAGAGGCTAGACTGGCTTTGGCAGCGCTTTGCTCATGTTGGTAAAATGTCTTTAAGCTGCTATGTCCTCCAAAACGTGCTTGCGTCGATTATTTTTTATGGCTGGGGGCTTGGCTTAGGTGGGCAAGTCAATAGCTTCACTGTCATTGGTATTTGGCTATCTCTATCAATCTTACAACTTGTTATAGCGTTCGCTTGGTTACAGAAATTTCAAATGGGCCCTATGGAATGGATTCGTAAAAAAGCCCTTCAAGCGATGACACAGTAATCAGCAACAAAGGATGGTGCTAGTAATAAAAATATATCCTAGAGAACAAATTAAGCATTATTTAATCATTGATGCAGCTTCTGTCATTTTCCTATTCGCATTAGTATTAGGGTCTCATTCCCTTCCCTTAGCTATGAAAATAACAGTGCTCCTTTTATACCTAATAGCCTTCTACATTGCTTTATGGCATCGAGATTGGAGGCTACTTACTGCATCTCTAGTAGCCTTTGTCCTTATCACCTTACTTAGCATAATTGTCGATCCTTTTATGCTTATTTTTGGCTTTACCTTTGCCGACTTACTAGGACGTGCAAAATCAAAATGGCATATTGCCTGTGGGATTGTAGCCATCGCTGTCATGTTTTTGACGGTTTTGTACATGACAACAGATTCCCTTTTACCAAAGGAATCACAGGTACTAGTACCGATTATGATGTTTCAACTGGTGCTCCCGATTCTCATTTATTTTGTGGAAAAGTCGAAAAATCTGCAGGCTGAGCTGGCAGACGTAAATACACAGCTTGTTCAGCAAGAGGAACGACAACGGATCGCTAGAGACCTTCATGATACAATTGGCCATACGCTCACAATGATTAAAGTAAAAACCGAACTAACGACCAAACTGATTGACCGAGATCCTTCAAGCGTGAAGCCTGAGCTACATGACATATTAGCCACTACCCGTACCGCCTTAAAACAAGTACGTGAGCTTGTGTCTGATATGAATTTTATTTCTTTGCAAACGGAGCTTATCCATTGCCAACAGCTTTTACAAAGCGCGAATATTACGACAACCCTTGACAATCAATGTCCTCAAATCGTACTTTCTAGTGTGGAGGAAACGATGCTTGCTCTATGTGTACGAGAGACGACTACGAATATTCTCAAGCATAGTCAGGCAAAAAAATGTCATTTCACCATTCAATGTTGTGCTGGACACTATACACTTGTGATGAAAGACGATGGCATCGGTTTACAGTCACAAGGACGTGGGAATGGCATCCACTCCATAAAAGAAAGAATGCATATGCTGCAAGGCTTTGCCCTGATTGAAAGTGACACACCAGTAGGCACCAGCGTCACCCTCACTCTACCAATTCAAGATGGAAAGGAGCCTCTAACATGATACGTGTATTACTAGCAGAAGACCAACAAATGTTACGTGGTGCCCTAACTTCGCTACTAGCGTTTGAGCCTGATATTGAGGTCATAGCTGAGGTTGCAGATGGACAACAAGCATGGGAATTGATCCAGCAGGAGCCACCAGATATTTGCCTAGTCGATATTGAAATGCCCCATCTATCAGGGCTTGAGCTTGCTGAAAAAATTAAACAGGCCAACCTCCCTTGCAAGGTAATGATTGTAACAACCTTTGCACGCCCTGGTTATTTGCAGAAGGCAATGGATTGCGAGGTACACGGCTATCTATTAAAAGATGAACCCATCGATTATTTAATTGCTACTATTCGAAAAATCATGCAAGGAGAAAAGGTGGTCAGCAAGGATTTAGCCGCCTCCTTATTTATGAAGGAGCAAAACCCTTTAAATGAACGAGAAATTGCGGTGCTTCAGCTAGTCAAAAAAGGCTTGACCACAAACGAAATCAGTAAGCAGTTATTTTTAACGAAGGGCACGATTCGCAATTATTTATCTACCTCTATTCAAAAGCTACAAGTTGAATCTAGACAGCAAGCCGCTCAGGTAGCAGGTGAAAAAGGCTGGCTATAAAAAAAATCTCGCCACAGCTGTGACGAGATTTTTACAATGTTAGCATAAAATACGTTCCATTTATTTAAGCTTCAAATGACAGATTCATTATTTTATTAAGCAAAAGAACGTTTATTTTCCTTGTAGAACTAAATCTGTTGCTATAGCCCAGTTGTTTAATGGGATTACAGTATAGCTGACATTTGCTTTCAACGTACCACCATTCGTTAGATCAAAAATGCCCACAGTACCTTTACGTGATGAATAACGATATTGTGCTTGCAATGTACTCCCATCACTGCCTTTTAACGCTACACTTCGGCCAGCAAGTAAATCAGATTGCGGATCGTTTCTTAATTGTAATTCAAAGGATTTTTCATCCATTGCTTTTGCTGCTTGCAGAGTGATTGGCGCGATTTCTTTCGCTACAAAGCTCCTTACATCTATTTCCGCCCATTGTGCGTACACACGGTAAGTCACACCTGGTTTTAAAACCTTGCCAGCAGGGAGTCTAAATTGAGGAGCCTGTCTGCCATCAGCTGCTTGTGTAAATGGTACATAATTAGCAACAAACTCTTCTCCCTCACTTGTTCTCACCGTCACATAGCGATCACGTAAGGAAGAAATAACATCAAAGCGTTTGCCGCTAGCATCTCGATTATGACCATCTAAGCTAAATGCTAAATCTCCACGGCCTGCGCGATAGGCTTCAATAATATTAGCATAATCTACTACGCCATCCTCCTGAAAGGATTCCAATGTAAATGTATCATTTGTGACTTGCTCCACATTGCGTACATATACCTTTTCATCTGTGCCCTCAAAAACTTTATTGCGTTGCTCTTTATAGCTCAATGTATAGATAAAATCATCTTCTTGGAATGTTGTTGGTACAATATATGTACTCTTAGAGCCTGTCATTAAGCGTGGCACATTGACAATCTCTAAATCTCCATTAAACGTAAAATGTTTTTTTATAGCATCTAAATGATTTAGGTCTACATCAGCTGCTGCTAATGGCTGATTAAATGTAATTTGTAGTGTCATTGTATTTAATGGCTTGATGTTTGTAATTTTAGCTACTTGCTCGTTTTCCGCTACTACTGCTTTATTGCTTGTCGCATCTGCATTTAATGGCTCGCCTATGGTTACTAGACCTGCTGATACTACGGATAAAGCCAATGCTGCTGGGACAATACGTTTTCTTAATTTCATTTGTTGAACTCTCCTTTATGGTGTAATTTGGTTTACAAAATTTATCATAAAGTCCATATCTAAACTGCTAATAAATAAACTATTAAAAAAGAATTAAAAAATAGGAAAAATAATTTAAGAACAAAAAACTGTAGAGAGCCGTCTCTACAGTTTGCATGTTGTTGAAAAAAGATGATGTCAACGCCAGAAAAAGCAACTTTGCAAGGTGAGGGGTTGATTTCCGTTCCGCCAGCGTCCTTTCCAGGGGGCGTCCGATGAGCCGCTTCACTCACTTACGTTCGCTCCAGGGTCTCCTCTGTGACGCTAAATCCCCTAGGAGTGACGCTGGCTCCACTCCAATCAACCATTCTGCAAAGTGTCTTTACTTTTTTATAGTAACAAATCGTCCATTAACTGTATTCTTAGAGGGGATAAGTTCTTATTTTCAATGTGGAGAAGTGAAGCATGACAACACCTCTTCATAAAGAGTAGTGAACACCTTCACTTTATTTGAAAATCTTTGCTAATAAGTTAGTGGGTTGAAGTGGAAGGCTGCTTGACTCCCGTGGGATAGCAAGACAGGCGAAACTCTAAACGGAGCGGTAGCGGAGGAAGTGATTCGGCGCTCGCCCACAGGAAAGCAAGTAGCCTGCAACGGAAATCCATTTCTACCTTTCAATTGACTGTTTTGTTTTTCAACACTAAGAAAACTGTAGAGAGCCGTCTCTACAGTTTGGGTTACTTTGCGCCTGCTGCAAGTAGAATTTGTTCGATTGCTTTAAATCCTCGTTGTTTTGCATGTTGCAGAGGTGTCACGTTATTTTGATCGGGAATATTTACATCAGCACCATGTTCAATTAGTCGTTGTATTACGGTTTGCTGTGTTGGATTGCCGTTATTTAAGACAATCGCCTCCATCAGGGCTGTCCAGCCTAAATGATTCACATGATTGACGTCAATATCGGTATTGCTCAATAGCTCCTCGATGACCTCCACATGACCATGCTCTGCTGCTGGTATGAGTGCTGTTCCCCCATATCGATTTAAAATAGTCGGATCAGCACCAGCTTGAATGGTCATCTTTAAAATAGCCAGATAGCCCTCCGCACCTGCATAGAGAAATGGCGTATTTTGCTGATTATCCTGAATATTAACATCTGCTCCTGCATCTATTAATAATTTAACTGCCTCTATATCCTGATTATAGGTAGCTATCATCAAAGCTGTTCGATTATTTGAATCTTGTACATTGATGTCCCCTTTTTGTTTCAAAGCATGTTGAAGCCCATCGATATCTCCCCTTTCAGCTGCATTGAGCAACTCACTCGCCCATTCTGTTCCCACCACTTCACTCCCACCTTTATCATGCTGTATTGTTTCTGTATCAATTGAGGCACACCCTTGAAGTAAAAATGTTAATGCAATGATAACTGCCTGCCTTTTTTTCAATTTTAATACACCGCCTTTCTTTCCTCAGTGTAAGCGGTAATGCTAAATTGCCCATTAACGAATTCTTAAAAAAGTCTAAAAAAACTACCCCGCCACAAGGACGAGGTAGTTTTACTTAAACATTGAAGCGATAGCCTGCACCCCATACTGTTTCCAAAAACTTGGGATGCGCTGGCTCTCGTTCAATTTTTTCACGTAGCTTTCGTATATGAACAGTGACAGTCGAAACGTCTGCAGCTGATTCATAGCCCCAGTTTCGCTCATATAGCTGTTCCTTACTTAATACTTGATTGGGGTGTCTAACAAAAAAGACAAGTAAATCAAATTCCTTCGTTGTAAAGGCAATCTCCTCACCATTAACAAACACCTTTCTAGCCGAAGTATCGATTGTAATACCATGAATGGACATCATATGATTTGTTTGTTGATGGGTCGCCAGACGCTCATATCTCGACAAATGGGCCTTGACCCTTGCCACTAATTCACTCGGACTAAATGGTTTTGTAATATAATCATCCGCTCCTAGTCCAAGACCACGAATTTTATCAATATCCTCCTTTTTAGCTGAAACAAATAAAATGGGAATATTGTGTACTGCTCGAATCTGTTTACAAATGTCAAAGCCACTTATCCCTGGTAGCATGATATCCAAAATGATTAAATCATAATTACCTTTAAGTGCCTGCTGTAGCCCATCCTCTCCATGATGTTGGATATCTACTGTAAAGCCATTAATCTCTAAATAATCTCGTTGAAGCTCAGCTATGCTCACTTCGTCTTCAATTAGCAGAATTTTTTTCATGATGATTCACCTTCTCCTCAGCCTTTTTCAATGAAATGAATATGCTCGTCCCCTTTGCTAATTCACTCTTTGCCCAAATATCGCCACCCATTTCAACAACGATTTGTTTTGCAATGGCTAACCCTAAGCCACTGCCTCCTGTTTGCGAATTACGTGAAGGCTCCGCACGGTAAAATCGATCAAAAATATAGGGCAATGCGACAGGATCAATGCCTGCACCATTATCTGTTACCTGAATAATCGCATCCTCTGCTCGCTCATGCAAGGAAATAATGATTTGCTTATATGGCTTATCCATATATTTTTCGCTATTACTTAAAAGGTTCGTCAGGACACGTCTTAATTTATCTCGGTCCACCATTGCCAAAAGCGGCGAGCCTGCTGATAGATATTGTAAATGAATATCTCGTGCAATAAAATCAAAGCTTGCATCCTCTACATAATCATGCATATATTGGTGGAGATTGATGCTTTCCAATTGGAAGGGAATCTTTTTTAAATCCAATTTAGAAAATAAGAATAGCTCATCAATTAATACATCCATATCCTTTGCCTTTGTATAGATAGTTGTTAAATATTTATCCATCTTTTCCTCTGTATTTGCCACACCATCTTTAATGCCCTCCACATAGCCGATAATGGAAGTCATCGGCGTTTTTAAATCATGGGAGATATTGGAGATGAGCTCCTTTCGATTTTCCTCATATTGAAGCTGAAGCTGGATAGATTCTTTTAATTTGACTCTCATTTCCTCGAATGACCGATTCAGCTGACCAATTTCATCCTTCGAGTGGGTCGCAATTTCAAAATCCAAGTCGCCCGATTTAATTCGTTCTGCCCCTTCCTTTAATGCCGAAATTGGTTTAATAATACTTCTTGATACTAAATAATTTAAAAAGCCAATGATCATCATAAACAGGACAAATAAAATACCTAAAAGAATCGGTAGCAGTTCCCTCGTTACCTCTGCATGGGAACTAACCTCTCTCAATACGAAAATACTGCCCTCTGTTTGATCTGGAAAATAAAAATCAAATTTAACATACGTATAAAAGGCTCGATTTATCATGATGGTGTCACGAGAATTAATATTGGTCTCTTCAAAGCTAGGTAAGCTTTGAAGCAATAATTGTTTATGCTCTTTCTGTGTTGAATACACGATTTGATGATCTTTTCGTACCACAATCTCTATCGAAGGCGCATTGATTTGTTCAAGCTGTTCGAGATCTAAAAGCTGCTGGGGACTTTTTTTAGCTAGTAATTTTAAATCTAGAAACGCATTTTCCTCTACTGTCGTCAAAGGCTTTTGGACATAAGATTTTTTATAAAAATGCTCAATCGCTTTGACATCACCTGTAATGGCAAAGGAAAAAAGAAAAACCGCTGCTAGTAATAGTGTGATGGCAATGATGATGACACCCACATAAGATAGCAAAAACCTTGTTTTTATTGACATCTACATACCCCCATAAGCTGAAACTACTAGCAATGTACCATACAAATCTTAAAACTTTATAAAATCATGCTGAAAAATCTATAAACATTTTTGCCGCTTCAGTATAGTATTGCGTTCCTATAAATGAAATAAACAAAAAAAGATACGGCACAAACCCGCTGTGCCGTATCATCTTTGCTTTATTTAGTTTCTTGTGCTCTTAGCTTCTTCTTTGTTTGCCAACCTAAAAGGATAAATTCAATTACTACCACAGCGATTAATGACGCACCAAATAGCGGCATCATAATCCCTAATATGACAAGGAAAATGATGAATGGCATGGATATTTTATGAGAAATTTGCGGTGGTGCAGACAGCTCCCCTTTTTTTCTACGTAAAATCCAAGTGCGAATGCCCCACACGATTACGGCTAAAAAGGCTAGACAAACCACTAAGTTTAAAAGCTTATTCGGCCAGCCGAATAAATGCCCCTCATGTAATGGTATTCCCCATGTAAAGAATTTAGCTAATGGGCCATAATCGTCATAATTCACTTGATCGATAAACTTGCCACTATACTGATCAAAATACATTGTGGCTTCCGCTGTAGGTTTTACATCTAGCCCTGTTACACCAGAATTACTAGCCTTCGCCACTGTATAGACGCCCTCACCGTTTGACGGATAAATTATAGAGTAAGGCTTAGCAATGTTCATCGAATTGATTTCTTTTTCAAGCTGAGCAATCGTCATTTGGCTATCGTTCGTATAACGGACAGCTCCACCGCCATGATGTTGGGCATGTTCTCCTTCTGATGTCGGTGCCTCTAATTGACGAGTGGCCCATGGTATTTCAGAGACATCAGATGTTGGTGGCTTTTGTTGGAGTAATGGATACCCAAAAGTAGGATTTTCTGACGCTATATCTGCAAGCATGGAACCTTGAAAAGCAGACCATAATAGCCCAGTCGAAATGAACATCACCATTGGAATGGTAATGATTGTCCCAACAAGTGCATGCAATCTCTTACTTTTTTGCCTCTTATTCTCCAACTTGCCCTTCTTTAGGTGATTACCTTTGAATGTCATATAAAGACCTGACAGTAATAAAAAGATCGTCCAACAAGCTGCTAGCTCTACTAAATAGTTTACAAAGGTACCACCAATAAAGAGAGAGCTATGGGTATTTCGCATAATATTTGAAAATGTATAATCGGCATCCTGACTACCAACCATTTGATTGTGATCGTCTAAAAATACGTACTTTTGTTTAGTGCCATTTGATAAAGTTAAACGCGTATTATAAGGCTCCTCTAACATAATCACTTTTGTAGTAGAGTATCCTGAAAATGCCGCCTCCGCTTTTTCCACGGCCTCATCAATTGTTAAGACCTCTTCCTTATGGCTCTCACCAAAGAAATAATCGTCATATAAGCGATTTTCTACATCTGTAAAAAACAAATAACCAATCCCACTTAATGTGAGAGACAGCAATAAAGGCGTAATAAAAAGTGCTGCGAAAAAATGTAGCCGCCAAAATCTAGAATAAAGCAAATTTTTCATATTTAATCTCCAATCTCTCTATTTATAGCAGATTAATTATATAAATAAAAAGTGAAATATGAATGAAGTCCTAAAGGCAGTTTTATGACAAACAAATGTATTCCAATTGGTATTATATTATTAAGGTAGCCAAAAAAATCATAGCCAAACCTCAAGTTCGGATATGATTTCAATAAATTACAAATTCATATTTACAAGAATTTTACATTGGCTACGATCCTTTGTTAAAGCTTCAAAGCCTTTTTCCACGATATCCTCTAAAGCAATTTGGCTTGTGATAACAGCTTGTCCATCAATTACACCACGAGCAAGTAATCGAATCACTTCAGGGAAAATATTCACATAGGCAAACGAGCCACTGATTTTTACCTCTGGAGAAACCACCGCATTAGGGTTAAATTCTACAGGTCTTTCCCAAACGCTGACGATTTTAAATTCGCCACCTGGATGAACAGCACTAACACCGCTTGTAAATGTTGCTTGCACACCTGCTGCATCATACGCAACATCTACCCCACCAGTTGTTTTTTCACGTATAAACGCTACAGCATCCGTATCAATTGGATTAATGACATACGTTGCGCCTAATTCAAGTGCTTTTTGGCGTCGTTCATCGGATACCTCTACGACAAAAATTTCACTTGCTCCCGCAGCCTTCACAGCCTGCAAGACCAATAAACCAATAGGACCCGCACCAAAAATAGCAGCTGTATCGCCTAGCTTTAATTGACTTTGACGCACTGCATGTACCGCTACTGCTGTAGGTTCAACAAGTGCGCCTAGCTCTAGGCTCATATTGTCAGGAAGAAGGTGAATATTTTCTTCTTGTACAACTGCATATTCTGCAAATCCGCCAGAAATTGTATAGCCATAAGATTGACCACGTTTACATAAGTTGGAATAGCCACGTCGACAATTATCACATTTACCACATGGAATTGGTGGCTCCACTGCCACACGATCTCCTACTTTTGTCTGTGTAACGCCTTTTGCAACCTCTACAACGACACCTGCAAATTCATGCCCTAATACGGGTTGTGTACGGAATGCATAAGCCCCACCAACATATTCATGTAAATCACTACCACAAATTCCAGCAAAGGCAACTTTTACTTTCACCATGCCTGGCTCTAGTGCTGGCAGTTGTGCCTCCTCTACTCGAATATCTTTTACACCGTAAAATTTTGCTGCTTTCATTCTATTACCTTCTTTTTATAAGTTTGTTTGAAGACCATGTAACACGAAGTTCACTGCAAGCTCCGCAATCTGATCGGGTGTTGCTTGTAATGAAGAACGGTTTAAAAAGGGATTGTTCAACGAATACATTAACGTTCCCATAATAAAGTTCAGTGCAACATCAAGTGACTCGAAGTAAATGGTCTGTTGCTCCTGACAAGCCAATAAAATTGTCCGAAGTTGCTCCCAGGAAGGTAAAAACACATCCTTTAGCATCTCAAGCCTAGGACTATTCATGACTATTTCTTGCTGTAATATATCAATTAACTCATGCTCCTGGATTCGGTAAAGAACAAAGTTACGACAAAAGCTACGAAGCGCACCGATTGAATCTTGAACGTCATAATGAGCATTCATAAAGGTGTGGCGTAGCGGTTCAAATAATGCATTAAAGACATTTTCCTTGCCACCAAAATGATAGGAAACAAGTGCAAGTGACACATCTGCTTCTTCACAAATTTGTCTCACCGTGGTGCCATCAAAGCCCCTTGATGAAAACAAGGTTTTTGCCGCTTGTAAAATTTGATCCTTTACCTCTTTATTTTTTTCTTTTTGATCGATAGTTCTCACCTCTTTTTTGAACAAACGTTCAAAACAATTGTTCAACGAAATTTTACGCCTACTATTATTAATTGTCAAAGCATGCGCTTATTAAAAAATGGCTACTTCGTTTTTCGAAGTAGCCAAACATATTCTATCCTCTTAATTCTTTCAAAACATTTGCGTATGCTGCTAAAATAGATTGCTCATGTGAAGCATCATGCCCAACATATTGTTCGACAAGCTCCTTTAAGGGTTTAGGCTCTTGCATAATTTCAAATTTGAATAAGCTTTCATAGTACTCAACAACTTGTGGATTCATGTGGACCGCTCCTTTAATTTTTTCCATAAAAAAACATCTTTCCCTCATCAGAAAGATGTCTACTATGACAAATACACGACATAATACGGTGATTGCCAGATGGAAAGAAGCTTTCTATTAAACATAGAAGCACCCTTTTTAGCAATCATCGTACTATGAGCATGCAGGAGAAATTCTCTAGTCACACTCAACACCCCCTATCCGCGTAGGTTTTTTGGCTGTACTAGATAAAGGCAGGTCTCCTGGCTTATGTTCATCACACCTTTCACCTTCCCATTACGACTCGTAACAGTGGCCTTTTGAAATGTGCTCCCATTTACAGTTGCGGGACAGCGTCGGATTCACACCGATCTTCCCTTTTAAACAAATTAAAAAATCTAATTTGTACCTCTATCCTATTATTCCGTTTTTATTATTATACCATAGTATTAAATCTTAACAGAATAGAAATGTTGGGCTTTTGAAGTTCTAAAGATTAGATTTAGAGCTCTATCCCTCTCTTTTGAGGTTTTATCCACTTGATTTGAAGCGCTATCCTCCACTTTTAAAGTTCTATCCACCAGTTTAAACTCTATCCTTCCATTTGATGATTCTATCCTCTACTTTTGAAGTTCTATCCGCCAGTTTAAATTCTATCCTCCACTTTTAAAGTTCTATCCACCAGTTTAAACTCTATCCTTCCATTTGATGATTCTATCCTCTACTTTTGAAGTTCTATCCGCCAGTTTAAATTCTATCCTCCACTTTTGAAGTTCTATCCGCCAGTTTAAACTCTATCCTTCCATTTGATGATTCTATCCGCCAGTTTTAGAATTCTATCCTTCACTTTTGAAATTCTATCCGCTAGTTTAAACTCTATCCTTCCATTTGATGATTCTATCCGCCAGTTTTAGAATCCTATCCTCTACTTTTGAAGTTCTTTCCGCTAGTTTAAATTCTATCCTCCCATCCATTTCAAATATATAGAAATTACTCTATAATTAAGAAAAAAAGGGGGCGGTCTGAGATGATAATGGGTTTACATCATGTGCAAATTACAATTCCGAAAGGTTGTGAGGAGCAAGGGAAGGATTTTTATTGTCATGTCTTAGGACTTCAAGAATTAGAGAAGCCTGACTCTCTCAAAGGACGTGGGGGATTTTGGTTACAGCTTGGTCAACAGGAGGTCCATGTAGGGACAGAGGATGGCTTCGATCGTTTGACCACAAAGACTCATATTGCATATCAAGTAGTGGATATTCAGTATTGGCGGAAGAAACTCGCAGCTCATCAAATCAAGATACTCGATTCTGTGCCTATTCCTCATTACGAGCGTTTTGAATTCCGTGATCCCTTTGGTAATCGTGTAGAAATGATACAGAAAATCGTGTAGGCTGCCTCGTTTTGGGGCAGCTTTTTTCATGGAATTGTTCCATATTACATCTTACTGAAACATTTGTAATAAAACTGTAAATTCCCTTGATAAAGCCTTTTATAGCAAGTGTTGAAGCCCTCCCTTCAGTTACCCTGGTAACATTTACCGCCCAGAAGCCCTACTTTTTCATGCTACGATTATTTCCATGGCAAAGGTATACAGGAGAAATCCTACTAGATGCTTTAGGAGGTTACACAACATGAATAAACGATTTTTATCTACAACACTTGCATTAACAATTGGATTTAGTTCATTTGGAATGGTGCAAACAGCGATCCAGCCAATACAAGTAGAGGCTGCGACAACAAATGCTCAGAACAACGCACAGTCGGTAGCTGCAAAAGCAGACCAATTAATTCAGACTGGTAAAAGCTTAATGGGGCAAGCAACATACAGCAATTCGGTTTACAAGCCTACATACCCATACAAATTTTCTTGTGCTTCATTTTTAATGTACATCTTCGAGAAAAACGGGGTAGACCTTGGTACGTATAATGAAAATTATATGATTCAGCAAGGGACTTATGTAGCGAGAAACCAATTACAAAAAGGCGATTTAGTGTTCTTTAAAAGTAAAAAAACGGGAACTGATCCCGATCATGTCGGTATGTATATTGGCGACAATAAAATCATCCATATGGCTGATACCAAACAAAATATAGTTATCTCTGATTTAAATAGTAAGCCGTATTATAAAGAAAACTATGTATCGGCACGTAGAGTATTACCTACTCTGCTATCAGCCAACCCTGCAACAAAAGGCGATAAAATTGTTGAGAATGCGCTGACTTATAAAAATAAAGTATCGATTAGCTCGACAACAAATGAGTCAAGTCTACGCTTTACCGCTCCAGCATTTGTCGATTTCATCTACCGTAAAAGTGGCGTTAAACTCGGATCAACTTCTTTAAGCGGTTTAATGAGCAAAGGATCAACTGTAGCGCGTGCTAATTTGAAAAAGGGTGATTTAGTCTTCTTTAATAGTGTGAAAGGTTCAAAAAAACCTTCTCTTGTAGGGATTTATGCAGGCGATCACCGTATCATCATCCCTAATTCCGATGGTGTCATGACAAGAGTATTATTTGTTGATTATTATGCTCAACACTATATTACTGCGAAGCGCGTTATCTCTACTAAATAACTCTACGCCCTGTTAAGTGCACTGACTTTTACAAGTACAGGTTTTACTTACTATGTCTTTAAGAAACATGGTATTGAGTTGAAGAATAAATTAGCAAACACAAGCTTTAGTTGGTAAACGTATTCAAAAATCTCAGTTTCAAAAAGTAGATTTATTATTCATCTCTACCAATAGAAATCACACAAACGAGGATCTATTATAGGGAGTAATCAATATATTAATATGACAACGAACTGTTGTGAAACAAAGTTTAAGCATAACATGGGCACAAAAGTTTGTAACAGCTCGGCGTGTTTTAAAATAAGTAAGAATTGGGTGTCTCATTCATTTTGAGACACCCTTTTTCTATGCGTTTTTTAGTTTATTGGCAAATTCAATCATGGATCTACTAGACATCGGTCCCTTAATTAAAACTATCGTGTCCGCATCTAGCTTTGGTTTCAATAATTCTAAAACGCCTGCTACCTCTTTAAACGTATGAACCTCTGCGCTGGTTCCATCCTTTTGCGCTTGATCGGCAATCTTCTCTGCCCTTTTGCCGATGGTAATCAATGTATCGATCTTTCTTACTGCTACCATGGAGCCGATTTCGCGATGATATTTTTCTTCAAAATTGCCTAATCGCTTTATATCCCCTAAAACAAGAATGACCTTTTTGTCTTTTCCCACCGTATCTAGCACTTTTAAGGCTGCCTCTACAGATGTTGGGTTATTTGTCCATGTATCATCAATAATCGTACTGTCACCAAGTCCTGTCGTAAATTCTAAATGTCTTGCCATCTGTTTAAATGTTCTTAGTCCTGCGATTGCCTGACGAATGGTCAGCCCCATTTCATGGCTAGCTGCAATCGCGGCTAAGGCATTATAGACCTGATGCTCTCCATAGCCTGGGACAAACACATTGTATGTTTCATCCGCTACCTCTAAAACAAACTTCATGCCCGTATTGGCAAACTCCACTTTCGAAGCCTTGTAATCTGCCGTATCCTGTAAGCCAAACTTGATAATCTTCCCTTTAAATCTTTTCAATGAGATTTTTTTAGTATTGGCATCATCAGCATTGATGATTAACGTGCCATCTTCTTTAATGCCTTCCACAATTTCTGCCTTGGCCTTAATATAGCCCTCCAAATTGAGACAGCCATCTAGATGATGCACACCAATGTTTGTAATGATGCCAATAGTTGGCTGATAGATCATACATTGATGTTTAATATTCCCCGTATTCCCTAAGCCTAATTCAAAGATAGCGGCTTGTGTTTTATCGTCAATGCCTGTTAAATAAGGTAATGATTGCCTTGGCTCGTTTTTACTACTGATGGATGCTTGCACTTGCCAATGCTTACTAGCAATATGTTTTAACATCTCTTTTGTCGTTGTTTTCCCACAAGTTCCTGTTAAAGCCACAACGGGAATTTCAAAGAGCCCACGATAATATTCGATAAATGTCCAATATGCCTGTGCAACACTTTTCACTTGTAAAACGGTTGTATTCTCCAGTGCATTTTTTAACTCTGTAGACGGTTTATCGGATATGATAAGAGACGGACCTTTCCGATCAATCTCTTGCCAATTGATTTGATCGTTTCGACTAACAAACAGGAGCGAATGGCTCTTTGTTAAATCATGCCGATTATAGTAGATCGCCTGCTTAACAGACCATTGTTCAGATCCGTGAATGAGCTTTCCCTGTAGGACATTCCTAAGTTTCTGCACACTAATGGATTGCAAGTGTACTACGCCTCCTCTCTTTATCAATCTTGTAGATGACTTATTTCTTCTCTTGATCTAGCGTGCTGCTTTTTGATCAATTACTATACCTTATTAGAAAGCTCTTCTATGTGGCACAGTCAATATCCTATATGGAAAGAAGCTAATCAGCAGGTGGTGGAGGCTTTAGCTTTAGCTCCGTTGCTAGTTTAGAGACCTGTTTGCTATACATATCTCCCTTTATGAGAATGATGGTATTTTCATCCACAATCTTCTGCAATAACGGATAGACTAGCGTACTATTTTTAAATGTATAAACAGGCGCGCTAAATCCTAGCTTTACTGCATGATCAGCCATAATCCTTGCGTGTTCTCCAATGGTAATCAGGACATCCACGCCAATACGTTGAATTAATTCACCCGCCTGTTCGTGAATAATGTAGCCCCACGAACCTAAATCGGTAATCGTACCAATAACCGCAATCTTTTTCTTTCCGTCACCTAATTCATTCAACACTTTTAAGGCAGCCTCTAAGGAAGTGGTTGTAATACTCCATGTATCATCCAATAACATGGAATGATTAATGCCCTCAAAGAGTTGCAGTTGTTTTTTTAATTGACGGAATGATTGAAGCTGTTGTGCTGCGACTGGAATAGGGATCCCCATATCATGGACCGCGGCAATGGCAGCAAGAGCATTATAAACCTGATGCTCTCCAAACCCTGGTACAAGTATGTCATAGCTTTTTTTATCATGATGCAGAATAAATTTCATCCCTTTTTGATAGTAGTGGATATGGCTTGCGCGAAAATCACAGGAGTCATGCTTTCCTACCCTAATCAAACGCCCACGAAATCTCGAAACATCTATTTTTTTCGTATTCATATCTTCAGCATTGATAATTAATGTACCTTTTGGATGAATGATATCTAGCATTTCTCCCTTTGCTTGAATATAGCCTTCTAATGTTTTGCAATAATTTAAATGATGGGCTCCGATATTCGTAATAATACCGATTGTCGGTTTGAAATATCTTCCTGCATTCGTAACGTCTCCAGGTGAGCCCACTGCTGTTTCAAAAACGGCAGCCTCGGTTTCATCCTCAATGCCCAGTAAATATTGCAAAGAAGCCGTTCTAGAATTGCTGCTCAATGTCGTCGCAGTCACTTTCCGATCAGCCGAAAGAATATGTTTAATCATCTCTTTTGTCGTTGTTTTGCCTGATGTACCTGTGATTGCGACAATCGGAATATGAAACTGGCTGCGATAAAAATGGACAAATTTCCAATAGGCCTCTTCTGCATTCGCTACCTGTATCATAATGACATGATTGGGAATATCAGTTGGCCGATAAGCTCTATCGGTCACTAGCACTAGAGGAGAAAGTGGCTCAAGATTTTTCCAATTAACAATACGTTTACTTGTAAAAAGGGCCGTATTAGACTTTTTCACTTGCTTTAATCGATAAGCCCCATGCTGAATCAGTGTATCCTCTGACCCGTGCACTAGATAGCCTGCCGTAATCATTGCTAAATTTTTCACCGAAAGAGGCTTCATATCTTTTCTCCCTCCTTTCTTTTCTAGTATATGTAACCTTTTAAAAGTTGCTTGGATGTAGACAAGATACATAACTAGAGGAAATCTATTTCATTGCATATATATAAAGGTGATTAAGTATCTAAGTACCAATAGAAGGAGTGATATACCTGAAAGCCATTGTATTTATCGGTACAAACAAATCTGGGTCTAGTCGTGAAGCAACAAGGGCAGCAGAAAAATTAGGCTACTTCACAGTACTTTTCACAAATAATGAAAAACAACTTCAGCAGCGCAGAGCCTACCCCGACATCCATAAAATGATACTCATTGATACTTTTGATATCGAGAGCATGAAAGATGAAATTGAGAAACTAGGAAAAGCTGGATTAAATATTAAAAGTATCGTTAGTTTTGTTGATCCATTTGTCCATATTGCTTCAATACTATGTGATGAATTTTGTCAGAACTATACATCCTCCAGTGCCATTGAAACTATGGAGGATAAAGAAAAAACAAGAAAGTTTTTACAAGACCAACCATACTCACCAAAATTTTTGCTCATGAAACCGAACGAACCTATAGCTAAAAATTTAACCTTTCCATTAATCGTAAAATCTCCTAAATCAACTGGCTCAAAAGATGTCTTACTAGCAACGGATGCCGACCAGCTCAATAACCACCTCAAAGCACTACGCAGTAAAAATCCCTATGAAACCATCATGATTGAAGAATATCTAGATGGCCCTCAATATTTAGTAGAGGCGGTTGTTTATCAACGACAACCACATGTCATTGGTATAATTGAGCAAGAAATTACGCAAGGAAAACGATTTATCATTACTGGCTATGGTGTTCTAGTGAAAGCCCCTAAAGACATCCAATCAGGCATCGAGGAGGTACTCCATTCCATCGTGAAAGCCTTTGGTATTGAGAATGGGGCTCTTCACTTAGAGCTTCGATTAACCCAAAATGGTTGGAAACTTATCGAGATCAATCCTCGAATTTCAGGTGGCGCTATGAATAATATGCTACAAGCAGCTCTAGGTTTTAGTTTAGTAGAAGAAACACTGAAGATTTTGCTAGGAGAACAGCCTAATCTGCAACCAAGACATAAAAAATTTGTGTATACAAAATATGTCATTGTGGAAAGTAGAGGTATTTTAGAAAAGGTTATTGGCAAGGCAAGAGCGACAAGATCAACTGGCGTCGTTGAAGTATATGTCAAACCAAGAAGAGGCACCCTCCTTACCCCACCTTTATCGATGGGTCACCGTTACGCCTATGTCATAGCAGAGGGAGCAACCTTGAAAGAAGCAAGAAATCACGCAATCACTGCAGCGAAGGAAATAAAATTCATTTTGAGAGTTTGAAAAAAATAACCCGAATAATTGCCGCTTGCCAGTGGACAGTTACTCGGGCTTTTTTATCTTCATAAGTCGTAAACAATTATTCTTCTTTAAACGTTTGATCTAAAAACTTCACGGTTTCAAACATATTGGTTTTACTTGCACCCTTCACAAGAATGGTATCATGGGGCTTAATGAGCTTTTCAAGGAGGGCATGCAATTGATCTTTATTAATAAAATGATGTACTCTGGATGGGTCCATGCCCTTCGCGATGGCAGCATTACTCATTTCATCTGTCCTAAAGCCATAGGTAATAAATTCATCGATGCCGATCTCATACACGTACTCTCCAACCTTACGATATTCCTCTTCCCTCAAGACACCAAGTTCTCGCATTTGTCCAATAATGGCTACCTTGCGATTTGTCGCGATATTCTTTAGTACATCGAGCGCAGCACGAACCCCCTGCGGATGAGAGTGTACGGTATCATCAATAACCGTTATATCATCACGGCAATTATAAATCGTTAAACGTCTTGGTGGTTTTTTAAAGTTGAGCCCTGCCTGAATATCAAGTGGACTAAATCCTAAAAGATCAGCCACTGCCACTGCATTCAATGCGTTGTATACATGATGTTCTCCTAAAATAGGAATATATAATTCTATTTCTTGCCCATGCAGCTTCATTTTAAAGGACATGCCGACATCTTTATATTGCAAATCATATGCACGGTAATCCGCTTCTTTTTTAATGCCTACCGTGATGATTTTCCCTTTAAATTGCTGTGTCTCTAAGTATCTTGAATTGTCATCATCTTGATTGACAATGAGTAATCCCTGTTGATCCATGCCATGAATCAATTCCGATTTTGCCTTGGCAACACCCCTTACATCTCCATCAAAGTTCCCAACATGGGCTAAGCCTATATTCGTTACAATACTAATATTCGGCTGGATGATGCTACAGTGATTGGTAATAATGCCTGGGTAAGCCATACCATACTCTAATACAACGGCCTGATGTGTATCATTGATTTCTTCCTTATGCTTTTTCGTATGCTCCGTCGTATTCCAATAATCCTTTGATTCAAATACATTCCACTTTTTCGATAAGATCGAACCCACAAATGCCTTTGTTGTGGTTTTCCCTGCACTTCCTGTAATCGCAATAATAGGTAGGGTTTTCTTTGCCTCCACCTGCTTCGTTTTTTGTTGGACAATTTTCTTTTTCAGCGGTTTTTGATTTTTGGCAAGATACATCGCATAACGGATGGAATGAATGACCACATCTAATTCCAAGTAAAAGGCAGGAGGACAGCCTGGGCGCCAATTGACCTCATACATCCAAATTTTTTGATTTTGATCTAACCCTACATCAATGCCAATTTCATCAATAACTTCCCCAAATTTCGCCATTTGAATTTCATCCAGATGATGTGCCAGCGCCAGTGAAAAATGCTCAAGCATTCGCCGAATATTATAGGCCTCATCCTTAAACTCCTGCTCCAAAAAAGGATCTAAATAATTGGTATAGCCACCGTTATTAATATTCGGTATGATGGAGCCATTCGGTGCAATGCGTGGATACACCGTTGTCACTACCCATTTACCTTCTCCATTTTTTTGAACATGCAGGCGGAAATCATAGACCTGACCAGATTTTGTAACAGATTGAATATACGGCTGCATAATAAAGGTGCCAGACGCAAGTTGCTCCTTTATCAATGCATCCAATTGTGGCTTTGTATAGGTTGTCGTGGTGCTATCCTTTCGCACCTCAAAATATTTGGCTCCCGCCTTCGTTATAAAATAAATACCCTTCCCTTTTCGTCCATCAATTGGCTTAAACACAACTCGTTTATAATAATTAACGAACTTATGAAATAAATCGGCATCCTTTACAATTTCAGAGGGAATCAAATACTGTTCAAATTCCTTCGCTTCCTTTAATCGTTTCATCACATTCCATTTGTTCCCGATTGAATGGGTTGTGAATGGAATCTCCTCTTTTAAACGGTCAATAATCTCCTTCGAGACAGATAATTTCTCAGGGCTTCCTGCATTATAGATAACATCAGGAAAGGGCATTGTTTTCTCTTGCCATTGTCCATTCTCATAGACCTTTGCTCGAATAGAACGTTTGGCAAAGTCCACACTTTTAGGTGTGAAGTAAAAAAATGTTGCGCCTTCAGCTTTCGCAACTGCTGCAAAGGCATAGGACTTGAGCACTGTTGTTGGATCAAGTCGATGATGCAGCATACCAATAATCGTCATAGCTAAACTTCCTTTCATTAGATTCTCTCTCTATTACATTCACTTTGTATCCCTTGCATATAGACAGATGCTCTAGCTTTAGTAGTTTAATATGGTACTACCATTTCGGCTCTATGATAAATTTCCCCTTCAACATGTCTGGCTTTAAGAGCTGAATGGCCGATATACCACTGAGTTCAATAGATTTCTTTGTACTTGTTTTTTCTAACCTCACCACATCTGCAATCGAATTTGTATCGTTTCCTTCATAATCAAAAGCACGCAACAACGATACTGTGCCACGGCAACGCTCTCTATCAACAGCCTCAATGCGGAAAAACTCTGTCTCAAACTGTTTCACTGTATCCAATAAGCTTAAATGAGCACCACTATGTGTAATTAAAAAAAATGGAATCGTATCACTCCCGACAATTTTAATAAGTAGCTGACCAAAATATTTAGAATGAAAATTCATCATAATATCCTGAAGATCCTTTAAATCACTTAAAGCTTCACATAAAAAGTGATTTCTTTTCTTATCACTATTCAATTCGTAGCCCCCTCCCTTAGTTTGACTATACGATTTGATCCGTGTAAGTTGCCCTCTCGTTATCATATGTTGCGACAAAAAATATGGCGACTTCTTCCTAAAGAAACTAAAAAAACCTCCACCAATGAGGGGGAGGCTTTTGCAAAAGCTTATGTTGCGAGGAGATCATGTATTGTATATTGTTCTAATGCAGTAACGGTATGGTGTTTAGTATTGAATGGTAATTGCTTGGTAATCTCGTTCGGAATGACCACTGTATAAAGCCCCGCTGCTACAGCGGCTTGTGCGCCATTCGGTGAATCCTCAATTGCCATGGCCTCATCAGCCTCTATTCCTAATTGTTCAAGCGCCTGCAAGTAAAGCTCTGGATCAGGCTTAACATTTGTCACCGTGTCAGCGCTACAAAAGCAATCAAAGTAATGTCGGATACCCAGCCGATCCACATACACATCAATCCATTGACGACTGGAGCTACTTGCAAGTCCAATCTTCAAACCCGCTTCCTTTGCCTGCTGCAGCAATGTTAAAATACCAGGTCTTAGCGTTTCCGTTTCCATCCATTGTGCATGGCGTTGCTGAATGGATGTTTGAAAAGCCTCCACATCCAGTTGTATGTGATGATGTGTAACAAGATATGTATAGGGATTAAAGGTTTGAAGATTGGTCCCAAGGCACTTAGCATAGGTTGCTAACGATAATTCAACACCATATTGTGCATAGGCATCCTTAAAAACGTTATACCATGCTGTTTCCGTATCAATGATTGTACCGTCAAAATCAAAAATTAGAGCTTTTATCATCAAATTCCCCCATTCTATTGGTTTGCGCTGAACTAAGCCTAGGTTTTGGCAGACCTCTCCGTCGATTTTCTAATCCTATCCATTACTTTCGCATCTCTATCCGCCTATCTCCTCAAGCATCCAACTCTTTTGCAAAGCTATCCATCACTTTGCTAATCCTATCCGTCGATTTAGATCCGCTATCCGCTACTTTCGCATCTCTATCCACCTATCCCCTCAAGCATCCAACTCTTTTGCAAATCTATCCATCACTTTGCTAATTCTATCCATCAATTTAGACCCGCTATCCGCTACTTTCGCATCTCTATCCGCCTATCTCCTCAAGCATCCAACTCTTTTGCAAATCTATCCATCAATTTGCTAATCCTATCCATCAATTTAGACCCGCTATCCGCTACTTTCGCATTTCTATCCGCCTATCCTCACAGATCTGACCCTTTTGCTAGGCTATCCACCACTTCTTCATCTTTATCCCCCTGATTCAACAAGATAACGCCTCCTATAATGAGGACAATACCGATCGCAGAATAAACAGTAAAAATATCGTGCCAAATGACAATACCTACCAGAACGGTTAAAGCTGTGCCGACACCTGACCAGATAGCGTAGGCCAAGCTTAATGGCATGGTTTTTAAGCAGAGGGATAGGCTATAAAACGAAATACCATAGCCAATTGCTACCGCCAAGGATGGAACGAGGACAGTAAAGCCGTCTGAGAACTTCAGCATGGTTGTTGCAAAGACCTCGCTTATAATCGATAGTGTTAAAAATAAATAGCCTTTCATCCTGTTCAGCCTCCTAATGACCACCAGCAAGATTGAGTACCACAACACCCAAGATAATGCATAGAATCCCTAATACCTTCTTGCGATTAAATCGTTCCTTATAGAGGACAACTCCCACAATAGCGGTTAACGCTGTCCCTAAACCTGCCCAAATTGCATAGGCTGTGCCAATAGGAATCACTTTTAATGTTAAGGCTAAACAATAAAATGCCGTTCCATAGCCTACTACTACGCCAATTGATGGCCCAATTCGTGTGAAGCCCTCCGTACGCTTGAGCAAGGAACTGGCAAAAACCTCTGCTATAATAGCGAGCATTAAAAAACTAAAAGCCGTCATTCAAAAAATCCTTTCTGCTTTGCTTCTAGATGTCATCTTCTTCCTCTACATACTCCAATATATCTCCTGGCTGGCAGCCCAAAGCTTTACAAATGGCATTTAATGTAGAAAAACGTACGGCTCTTACTTTGCCTGTTTTTAAATTAGAGAGATTGACAATCGAAACATCTACCCTCTCTGCAAGTTCACTCAGCTGCATTTTACGATCCGCTAGCATACGATCTAATCGAATAATTATGGTCATGTTTTCACTTCCTAAGCTGTTGCATCATATTCATCCTGAAGGAATGCACCGTATCGGAAAATACGTGCAAAGGTCCAAATCACCACACCACATAGTAAAAGAGTCCAGTGAATGCCTGTAAAATGATAGCTAATCCCCTTGATCAAACCCGTCTCTACAAATCGGGACTCCAATTGGAATTGTTGCATAATCAGATAGACGGTATATGTACGAAATGCATTCACTGTCAAGCTCAATACAATCACACAGTAGGCAATTCTCTCCATTTTTTTACTATTAGCGAGTGAAAATACAATACCTTTTGATAAGTTACTTAATATATTCCTCACTTGTACAATAATCATTAATAAAATAGCTATGTATATTGTAGCAGTAAATAGAAAGGTCATGACATCTTTTTTTGAATAGTGAATGTCCCTTGTCACATGGTCTGCCAGCTTCATTTCCAATCCTTCTAACTGAACGGCAGCGGTCACACTGCCCTTTGCTAATAAATGATTCACTTGTTGCTCTGATACCACCATTGCTCCCACCATAAAAATCGCGAGCATCGTCAAGACAAAAATCATCATCACCATGATGATGGTAAAAGCGGTACGAAGCCCCTTTGTCATCCATCGAAATTCTTTACTTTGAATTGTTTGCCCCATTATCCACCTCTCCCTCCCTTCTCTCTATTATACATACCATTTTATCTCTATCAATAATTTTTTAATGTTTATCATTAATAAATTATTGATAAAGATAAACCCTCTAAAGGTAGAGGGTTTATTTTAATAATCCTATCTTTACTAAATATTCTTTTGCTACTTCTGCTGCAAGCTTTCCTTCTACATTCACCTGATAATTCATTTCTCGCATTTCATCATCTGTAATGTGATCAGCTAGTTGATTTAACGCTTCTCCAATCTCTGGATAGTCAATCAGCGTTTCTTTCCTTAGTAAAGGCGCTCCCTGGTATGGTGGGAATAATGCTTGATCGTCCTCCAATACACGTAGCTTGTATTGACGAATTTCACTATCCGTTGAATAAGCATCTAGCAAATTAATATTCCCTGATTGTATTGCCTGATAGCGAAGCTTTGGCTCCATCGTTGCAAGTGTCGTAAAGGCTATCCCATACCGTTTTTGTATGCCAACATAGCCATCCTCACGGTCATTAAATTCTAATGTAAAGCCTGCTTTCACCTTCTGCTCTATCGGTTTAAGATCAGAGATTTTTTGCAGTTGATAGCTCTCAGCCAGCTCCTCTGACACAGCGAGTGCATACGTATTGTTATAGTTCATGGGGCTTAGCATGACCATATCGAATTGCTCCTGCATCCCCTCTTTTGCCTGAAGATAGACGTCCTCTTGGTTATTATTAATGGCTTCTTCCTTTAAAAACTCCGAAATAGCGGTGCCTGTAAATTCAGGGTAAATATCAATGCTGCCCGATTTCAATGCATTAAATACAAATGAAGTTTTACCAAGCCCTGGCTTTAATGTCACCGTTAAATCGGTCTCCTGCTCAATTAATAATTTATACATATTGATGAGAATCTCAGGCTCCGCACCAAGCTTTCCTGCAATGACAATTTCATCTTGCTGTTTACTGCTTAGGAGCGGGAAGAAAATCATTACCAGTGCCGCTAAACTAATGAGACTCAACGTCGTTATTGTTTTTTTAAAGGACAGAGATTCTAATTTTTTAAGCGCCACATCAAAAATCAGGGCTAAAATAGCAGCGGGAATGGCTCCTATAAGAATGAGTGCCGTGTTATTTCGGTCAATCCCAAGTAATATAATATCTCCTAAGCCTCCTGCACCAATTAAAGCGGCTAATGTTGCTGTCCCCACAATCAGCACCATTGCTGTCCGAATACCAGCCATCATAACAGGCATAGCAAGTGGTAGCTCAACCTTTACTAAACGCTTTGATCGATTCATTCCCATAGCTAATGCCGCTTCTTTCAGTGATGGGTCAACCTCATTGATGCCCGTGTAGGTGTTTCGTAGAATAGGCAACAGCGCATAGACGACTAACGCAATAATTGCGGGAACTTTCCCAATACCGAATAAAGGGATTAATAAGCCGAGCAACGCTAAGGAAGGAATCGTTTGCAGCACAGCACTGATTCCAATAATACTCTCGGCTATTTTCTTTTTATTGGTTAAATAGATACCTAGGGGAATAGCGATGAGGACAGCAAAAAATAGCGCAATAAAAGAGATTTGGATATGCTCTAGTAATGCAGCCAGCAGCTGTGCCTTCCGTTCCTGAAATACATCTACCACATTAGCCACCATGCACATGCCCTCTTTTCTTAGAATCCGCTGCTAAATAACGAAGCGTGGAAGCTCTTGTCACCATGCCAATGAGCTTGCCATTCTCTTCGACACCTAACAAGTCATGCTCGGCTAATTTTTCAAGAATCGTCGGAAATGGGGCATCAACAGGAATGGTATGCCCAAAGTCGTTTGTCACTGTGATTGGCTGTAACACATCATGGATCGTAAACAATTGATCCGACTGCTTACCTCCAATAAACTGTTGGACAAAATCATTTACAGGGTTTTGTAGCAATTGCTGTGGAGTACCTATCTGAACAATTTCGCCATCTTTCATAATACAGAGACGATCTCCTAATTTCAGTGCTTCCTGCATATCATGTGATACAAATACAATGGTTTTCTGGATGGTACGCTGCATCTCTAGTAGATCATCCTGTAGTTTGGTGCGACTAATAGGGTCTAGCGCACTAAAGGGCTCATCCATTAAAATAATTTCTGGGTCAGCTGCCAAGGCACGAACAACGCCAACCCTTTGCTGTTCGCCTCCTGACAGCTCCTTTGGCTTACGCTGACGATATTTCGCTGGCTCCAGCCCCACCAACGCTAATAGTTCGTCTACACGCTGATGGATTTTCGTTTTACTCCATTTCTTCAGTTCTGGTACAACCGCAATATTTTCCTCTATTGTCATATGCGGAAATAGGGCGATTTGCTGTAGTACATAGCCAATACTCCAACGCAGCTCATGGATATTATAATCGCTAATTCTTTTATCATTGATCCAGATGGTGCCTGCTGTTAAGGGTATTAATCGATTAATCATCTTCAACAAAGTAGTTTTGCCGCATCCACTAGGGCCAATAATAACAAAGAATTCACCCTTTTTAATTTCTACATTTAGCGCTTTGACAGCTATTTGGTTGTTATCATATTGTTTTGAGACATTGTCAAATGTAATCATCTGTCATCTCCTTTAAAATGTGCTCATGAAATGCGTTCACTTTTTATATTTCACCAACAAAAATCATTTCAAACATTTGTAGATAGATGCAACTATTTCATTCTAAATACCTCGCCTTTGGGCACAAACGGTAGCTTGGCCCCCTGTGGTAGTACGAAGGCATGCTGTCTTTTAATGGCTAAACGATCACATTGTCCATCTGTAATAATCAGGATAGGACCATCCTTTGGAAAATCCTGTGCGGCTTCAAGTAGCTGTATACCAGGCTGTAACACTGTGCCTCCTCTACCTCTTACCTTCACTTTCGTTAATAGTTCTTCAGGGGCTAGATAGCCCGCGTCATAGGCAACAGCATCACAAAATATAACGCGAACAAAGGGGACATCTCTAGCGATGCTATAGCTCGCTATTGTACCGAGTGCTTTTCCTAGTAAGAGACGGTCCATGGAGCCTGATGTATCAATAAGGACTGCGAAAGTACGTCCATCTTCCTCACCGCTTTGATGAATCCATCTTGGTCTAGCTATATCAGGTGTCGATGCTTGCCTTCTACTGGGGCGGGTATACGTTCTCACTTTCTCTATCGGTTGAAACATCCGATCAAACCATTTGGCTAATGCCACATCCCAGGCAATAGGAGGCTGTGCTAGGCTACGAATTTCCTCAATGAGCCCTTGTGGCAAATATCCTCTCTCTTGGGTCATATGATAGCTTAACCCTTGACTCAATGCCCTTCTATAAAAAGCATCTAAATCCACGCCAACCTTGCCTTCCCAAAAATCTGGTGGATTCGTTTCGATCATATCTCCGATGCCCTGCCCTCGAAAGGTTCTTAATTTGCGATACATCCTAATATCTGTAACTATACGATCATAAATAGATTCGGCTGAAAGTCCCTTTAATGCTGGATCATATAGCCCGCCAAATGCTGGCATCTCGCCGATTTGCATATCGATGAGCCAGCCATTGATAACATAATCACAAGCAACATTCCATAAGTAGGGATCACGTCCTTGTCTGCGGGTCGCATGGCTTAAACCTGCATGAAGCAATTCGTGTGCCATGAGAAACCGCATTTCCTCATCGGTCATTCCCACTGCTGTATTCAAATAAATCTCCTTTGTTTCGACTGCAATGGCTGCGACCGAAATATCCATTCTTGTGCAAATAAGTGGGTCTTCAATGATCGTAAAATCTGCTGCCAAAGCACCAAATAAGGGATAGGAGCTCATAAACCAAGCCTTTGCGCGCTGTGCTTGTGTTACCCTCGTTGTGCCTCCCAATGTATTTTCTACCCCTCCCGCTACTCGTATGGCACTTTGCACGGCTTTCGATAAACCTTGTGCAAATAATGCAGCGAAATTACTATTTCCTCGATAAAGATAGCCTGTTTGATTTTGTGATATAACAAAGTCCACTTGACCTGGCATTGTACTATAACCTTTCAAATCATCTGGCACACCTTCGCGTAAAAATCTTTCATATAATTTTTCCTCAGAGCTAATGGCCTCAAAAAGAGGATTACTCATTTCCTTTGGTGCTTGACCAAATTTTAGCTCGGCTAAAAATTTTGTTATATAGCAGTCACAGGCAATATTCCACAGCTCCTGCTGCTCTTTTGGTTGATGATGATGTAAGCCTAGGTGTAGCAAGCAATGCGCTATCACATAAGCCCATTCATTTGGCTGACCTTTTTTATCCTGATTCACATAAATAACACCTGCGCTTGTAATGTAAGCCCAATCCTTTTGGGGCATGCTTTCGTATTGCATGTAAACAGCATGACACAACGCCTCGAACAGGGGATGTGTACAGACAATGTCATGCCCACGTGCGATGGCTTTCTCATTTTTATGCTCCTGCTGTGATGCTTTCCTCTTTTTGGCCATAAGCTACCCTTCCTTTTTGGCTACTAAACGCGGTAAATCTCGGATAACCTCCAACATAAACCAGGCAGGTAAGGCTTCACCCTTTTGCTCTGACACAACCATCTGTGCAATTTCTAAGCTGATGGATGATAGGTCCTTGATCAAGTCTTTGGCACGAAAGGCTAATTGCCGTTGATTGCCCTTCAATGTGGTATGCTCGTTCGGAAGCTCCTTCAGTAACTGAGCCCGGAAGGATTGTGCCATGAAATAAAGCAAATCTCTTTCATCAGGTTGATCGGGCCAACGTAATTCTCCTTGAATAATTTTAGCGAGATCATATTTACTTTGCACTTGCTTGATAAAGGCTTTAAATTGACTGGCAGTATGCGCGGATAGGCAGCTACTTGCTAATAGATCAATTGTTTGTTCTTGTAAGCTATTGCCATATGCATACAAACAATCACTTAACATATGCCATGAACGAGGCGTGGAGAAGGGTTCTTCTGTTTTCGGTGGTTCGTTCCATAAATGATCGGGACGCATTTGAATATACTCAATCACATATGGATGTATTTCATGTGCATAGGCCCATTCAAGCCAATCTTTATGCGATGCCCTAAGCTGAACATGAACCATCCGATTGATTAATGCGGAGGACATCGGCTTAACAATCGCGTTATCCTGAGCCCGATTGCCTGCACCAATAACAATCGTACCCTCTGGCAATGTAAACTCTCCAATTCTGCGTTCATGAATAAGACTATAAAACGCTTTTTGTACTTCCTGTGAGCAAGCATTTAATTCATCTAAAAAAAGGCAATAAGGTTCATCGCGTGCAATCATTTTAGGTGGACAAAAAACACTGTAGCCATCCTTAATCTGCGGAACACCGATAATATCCTCAGGTGCTAGCTGACTGCCCAATAACGACACACAATGTAGCCCTAATTCACTAGCAAAATTTTCAACAATCGCTGATTTCCCAATGCCAGGTGCTCCCCATATAAAGACTGGTCTTATTGTCGCTACATTCAGTAGAAAATCATATAGCTGTTTTTGTGTCACATTAAAAATTGTATTCAATCAAAACGCCCTTTCAACTAATTGTTTTAAAGGTTAATAATACCATTTTCTATGAAATTATTCTTGTCTCTACCATTCTATGAAATTGACTGCCAATTACTAGCTGTGAGAAAATAATAAAAATTGTAGTAGAGAGGTTGTGACCTATGCATAATGGCTTTCAGCTTATGGCAATTTCACAACATTTCCAGCAGACTCTTGGGGGGCAAAGTTTTACAAGGATTTTAGTGAAAAAGGGGATTTTGAGAGATTCAATTTATGTCTCAGAATTTTAAGATAGATTTAGGAACTAACTTAAGACAAGAGACGTTCTATTAATGATGAAGTCTATTCAACTATACATCTCTTTCACTCTCTGTAATAATGAGAGATAGCTAAACTTTTAATAGAAGGGAGGGAGATGTGGTCACGACCAACATCCAGCTACAATGAAATACGTGCTAAACTTTTTTAAAGGACTTATGATTGCCGTTGTTGTTATTTGTATTTCGTTTTATATGGTGACACAATTATTTAATACGACTGAAAGAGAAGAGTCTGTGGTTATTGATGATCGTCCAAGTGTGGAAGAGTTTATCGGTGAGATTGCAGAGACCGCACGAGATCTTGGTGCTGACAATGACTTATATGCATCCGTGATGATTGCTCAGGCGATTCTAGAAAGTGAGCATGGGCAAAGTGGACTTGGCTCTGCCCCTAATTATAATCTTTTTGGAATGAAAGGCAGCTACCAAAATAATTCCGTCACACTCGAAACCACAGAGGATGATGGGTCAGGCAACCTTTCTACCATCATGGCTGACTTCCGCAAATACCCTTCCTATGAAGCATCCATGCAGGATTATGTAAAATTAATGCGTAATGGCGTATCATGGAATAAAGATTTTTACGCAGGCGTTTTCAAAAGCAACACAACTACCTATACAGATGCGACCAAGTTTTTAACAGGCTCCTATGCAACTGATTCGGCTTACAATGAAAAATTAAATACATTGATCGCAAAATATGACCTTCAGCAATATGATAGCCCTGTAAAAGATAAGAAAACCATCACGGTGGCTGATGGAGATTCACTTATGAAGATTGCCGAAGCCTATAATGTGAAAGTGACATCACTTAAGCAGTGGAATCAGCTTCGAACAGAACGTCTTGAAGCAGGCCAGCAACTAAATATTTATCATTATTAACATAAAACGTCCATGACTCATCAAAGAGTATGGACGTTTTTTCTCATGAAACTAATTCGTTTGTCTAAACGTCTTAGTGTAAAAATACGGAAAGGATAGGAACACAGTGAAGCGTACACAATTGCTCAGTCTTCTCGCCGTTAACCTTATGCTATTGCCATTGATTCAGCTTAGCTACAACCTATATTTCACAACAAAAATAGCAGAGGGTTCCTTTTATCTTATTATTTTCCCTGCTCTTATTATTTTATCGAACCTCTTACTATGTTGTAGTCGGCAAAGAGTAGCAGCTTCTATCCATTGGACCTTTGTCTATGTGGGACAAGGCACCTCTATCGCCTGTTATTTTGTGTGGCATTATGGGCAACTAGAGCCCTATCCAGATATGCCCCCAGGTGAAGCAGTGTTTGATTTATGCATGAGTACATTTTTAATTGGGCTCTGGCAGTTTATCGTGTTAGCACTGATCCATCTCAGTACGTTTATCATCCTCAAGATGGGACTGACCTTTAAAAAAGCTTAACTAGTCTTCTGTGAGTTATATAAAGTACCTACTGTTAGTATGGTCGTGGCTAAATCCTGTCGATAGAGGGGATGTTTGGCATCTAGACTATTAATCGTTACTTCATTACCACCTAACGATGAATGGACATACAAATCATCACCCATGTATAGAGCAATATGACCTGGAAAATAGATTAAATCACCCTTCTGCATTCGGGCTTGCTCTATGTTAACGATAGGGAAGCCCTCTACTATTCGGGCATCACGATAAATATAGACACCGTTTAACATATAAGCCATTGAACATAAACCAGAGCAATCAATACCTAGTGGCGATTTGCCACCCCAGCGATAAGGGGCCGTTAAGTAGCTGAGCGCTGTGTCCACCACATTTTCTCGGAACTGCTGCTCTGATAATGACTGTACTGTTATTTTAGGCTGTAGCCATTTTGTTCGAACGTACCCTATTTGCCCTGCCACTAGCTGTACGGCTGACCATTCTTCAGGTACTGCATCGTCTGACATGACACGAATGGAAGAGCCTCTAACAAGCGTTAGCAGCTTTGTACTTTGAATACGTGGCTGCTGCAAAACATCTGCAAAGCTTTGACACACTACATACTGTGCATCTTGTTGCCATGTAAATGCAAGTGCTTCCTCTTGCAGTAAGTCTGCCTTCTGACAATAACCCTCGTAACGATAGGCCGTTTGAATAGAAACCCAATCTTCATTGACATCCCTGATGATCTCTACGGTCATCCCATAAAGCACTTCATCGACTAGTTCAGAAGCTTTATCTGGCATGGCATGCAAGCTAGCAATCATGGCTGTAACGATAGCCTTCATCCTTCTCCCCCTTCCGCTTCACCAGCTGGTCATAGACAACTTTTGATAGACGACCAATGAGTTGGCGTGCCTGATCATTGTCCGTTACATTTGTTATAAAAACACCCATACTATAATCGACTGCATTCGTGTAAAATATCCCCACATCATGATCGACTGTATCCAGTCCGCCTGTTTTATGTGCCAGCCTCACATCCTCTACTAGATAGCGCTTTAGGGAGTCATGTATACGCTGACGGCTTAAAATATCAATGACTAGTTTATTGTAGGGAGGCGATAAAAGCTCTTGCTGATAGATTTGCGTATAAAGATGTGCCATATCCCTTGCTGATGTGCGATTATCTATGCCCTTTGCTAGCCGCTCCACATCCATCATTTTTCGCTGTAGCAGTGTGTCCTGTAAACCGATATGCTGAAAATAGACATTCAAATATTCCATGCCAACTACATCGATTAAGACGTTCGTAGCTGTATTATCGCTAGTAATAATCATCCACAATAGCAGATCATAGAAAGTGCTTTGTGTAAGTCTTTGTTCACTAATCACACTAAAATCCACCCAGTCAGTTGGTGAAATCGTGAGCGTAGAATTAAGTGATAATTTGTTTTTCTCTATATATGAGAGCAAGGCTAACAGAATCGGCACTTTGATTAAACTTGCACTTGAAAATGAAGTCTCTAGCTGATGACTGATGAGCAACTGATTCGTTGTTAGATTTTTAATAAACAAATGTACGTTGTAGGGCGATTCTTGAATAAGTGTAGTAATTCTCTGCTCCATAGACCACCTATCCAACTACATGGATACGCTGATTGTCCGCATCCATCTTGACGCTTCTTCCTAAAGGAAGCGACATCGTTGGTAAACAATGACCACATGCCAAATCTGCAATCATAGGCTTCCCTAAAGGCACTAGAATTTCTTGAAAAATAGTTTGTAATGATAAGCTATGAGCTGGCTTTTCGGGATTTTCAGGTTCGCAATTTGTCCAAGCGCCCAATAAAATGCCTGCCACGTCATCTAGCTTTCCTGCCAGTTTTAATTGTGTCAGCATACGATCCACCCGTTGCTCCGTTTCATCGATATCTTCTAAAAACAGAATTTTACCTCGTGTATCAATTTCATAGGGTGTGCCAAGTGAAGCTGTCACTAATGTTAAATTGCCACCGATGAGTTGACCTGAAGCGCTCCCAGGAACCAGTGTAGACATGGGCTGGTGAGAGGGATTTTTTAAGTAATACGCCTTTCTTTCATTCTCCATAATCAGCTGAATGAACGACTGCCAAGTATAGTCATCCATCTCCTGTCTAATAAATTCTGTGGATGGCATCGGCGTATGATAGGTTGCAAAGCCACATAGCTGATTAAAAGCTATATGTAGAGCGGTCACATCACTATAGCCAGCAAATACTTTGGGATTGGCACTTATCAAGTCAAAGTCTAATTGGGCTAAAATTTTCGTCGCACCATAGCCCCCACGTATACAAAAAATACCATCAATCATTGGATCATCAAACATACGATGAACATCTGCTACCCGTAATTCATCTGTGCCTGCTAAATAGCCATGTCTTGCGTGACAGGTCTCCCCAACGACCACATTGAGCCCTAGCTTTTCGATACTAGCAATAGCAGGTTGCAGCTTTTCGGGTGGCGTTGCTCCAGAAGCACTAATAAGACCAATTGTGTCACCCTTTTTCAATGCCTTTGGACAAATCATATCTTTTCCTCCCTTTTCAGTGAAGTACGATAATGGGCCAGTTCCTCTTCATTGGCTAAAATAAAATGACCTTCCTCTATTTCAACAAATGAGGGGGGATTTTCCTCATAGCGATGCTGTGACGGATCATACACTTCTACAACTTTCTCCCGCTCTTTATAGGGATTCGGCTCTGGTACTGCTGATAACAAAGCCCTTGTATATGGATGCAGCGGATGAGCAAAAAGCTTTTCTGTTTCCGCTAGCTCCACAATCTTCCCCTTATAAATGACCGCCGTACGATCCGTAATAAAACGGACAATCGATAAATCATGGGCAATAAATAAATACGTTAAATGATTTCGCTGTTGAAGGCTTGCTAATAAATTTAATACTTGCGCTCGAATGGATACGTCTAAGGCGGATATTGGCTCATCTGCAATGATAAACTCTGGCTCCATCACTAACGCACGAGCAATGCCAATACGTTGGCGTTGACCTCCTGAAAACTCATGCGGAAAGCGGCTTGAGAACTCTGGAAGTAGCCCAACGTTCAATAACGCATCGCGCACCTTTTGTTGTCGATCTGCCTCATCTTTATATTTTTTCGAAGGGTATAAGCCCTCTGAGACAATATAATCTACTTTTGCTCGTTCATTTAGAGATGCCATAGGGTCCTGGAATATCATTTGGATTTTTTGCGTAATTTCTCTATCCCAATCTTTAGGGATTTTCCCCTGAATACTTTTGCCATGGTACAAAATTTGTCCCTCTGTGACCTCATTGATGCGCATAATCGCTCGACCAATCGTTGTCTTCCCTGAGCCTGACTCACCTACAATGCCAAATGTTTCGCCTTTAAAAATTTGAAAGCTGACATCATCAATGGCTGTAAACTTATTTTTCCCTTTGCCAAAAACAACAGATAAATTTTTTACTTCTACAAGCACCTCTTTATCAGTCATTCGCATACTGCCTCCCCTCTGCAAAAAATGCTTGTAAGGCTGCTGGAGGCTCTACCTTTGGTGCAAGTGGGTCTAATAACCATGTACGAGCATAGTGGGTATCACTGACCTGAAAAAAAGGTGGCCGCTCGATAAAGTCAATTTTCAATGCATATGGATTGCGTGGGGCAAAGGCATCTCCCTTTATTTCCTGAAAAAGATTCGGAGGTGTGCCCTTGATGGAATACAATTGTTCCCCTTTTGAGCCAAGCTGTGGTAAGGAGGAAATAAGCGCCCACGTATAAGGATGCTTACTATGAAAGAAAATTTCATGTGTTTCCCCAACTTCGATGACATCGCCCGCGTACATCACGGCAATACGGTCAGCCACTTTTGCGACTACGCCTAAATCGTGTGTAATATAGACGATTGTTAAGCCGTATTTTTGCTGAAGACTTTTCAAGAGCTGTAAAATTTGTGCCTGAATGGTTACATCCAAAGCTGTCGTGGGCTCATCACATATTAAAATATTCGGCTTACACGCAATGGCAATCGCAATAACGATGCGTTGGCGCATCCCTCCTGAAAATTCATGCGGGTATTGCTTATAGCGCTTTTGCACATCGGTAATGCCGACATCTGTTAACAGTTTTAGTGTTTCTGCATAGGCTTCCTTACCTCTTAAGCCTTGATGCATAACCACACATTCTTCAATTTGCTTTCCAATGGTTTTGAGCGGGTTTAACGATGTCATCGGATCCTGTGTCACCATCGCTATTTCCTTACCACGAATCCCTAGCCATTCTTGCTCTGTTGTGAACTTTCCTAAATCCTGTGCATTGTAGATAATTTGCCCCTGCTTAATACGACCATTTTTATCGAGCAAGCCCATAATGGATTTCATCAGCACGGATTTACCCGAACCTGATTCACCCACAATGGCTAAGCTCTCTCCCTTGTAAAGGTCGAGTGAAATACCGCGAATCGCTGTTAAAATTCGACCACGTAGCGTAAACTGAATCACTAAATTTTGGATGCCTAATATGCTTGATTTTTTCAATGTCACTCGCTTCCCCTCCTTATACATGGTTTTTTGGATCTGCTGCATCTGCAAAGGAATTACCAATAATATAAAATGCGATCGTAATAACGCTTAGCACAATACTCGGGAAAATAAGCTGATACCGTAGATCTGGTGACATCATAAGGACACGTCCTTCATTAATTAAATTTCCTAAGGATGGCTCACTGATCGGAAGCCCTAAGCCAATATACGTCAAAAAGACTTCGGCCCCAATTGCAAAGGGTATCGCTAAGCTCATGCGTAGCATAATGACAGAAATTAAATAAGGTAATAGATTTTTTAGGATAATACGATAATCAGGTGTGCCTAAGCACTTCGAGGCTAGATTGTATTCGCGGTCACGCAAAATAACAATTTGATTGCGGATAAACCTCGCCATTTCCACCCACCCCGTAATACACATGGCAATAATAATGGTTGAAATACTTGGCCGTAAGATATAGGACATTAAAATGAGCACAATGGTTGTGGGGATATTATCGACAACATTATAAAGCTGTGTTATGGGCGCTTCTAATTTCCGTGAAAAGCCCCATAGCGTGCCAATTGTAATGCCCACCACTGCCTCCACTAAGGCGACAACACAGCCAATAAAGAGTGAGGTTCTCGTCCCCGCCCAAATTCGAGACCATAAATCCTGACCGATTGAATTCGTGCCAAACCAAAATTCTGCACTAGGTGCAATATTACGTGCCTGCATCCCTGTTTGTTCATCCAAGTAAATTTCAGTTGGTGATTTTTGCGCAGGTAAATAGGGCTGTAGAATCGTAAAGCCAACAATGATGATCACCCCAACTAATAAAAAAACGGCTAGTCGATTTTTCAAAAAGGATTGCCATGTAGATCGCCAATAAGAATAATTTGAATAGCCCGTTTCCTCCGCCTGTTTTGCGTCCACTTCGGCAAATTCAAATAGGGTTTCACGTGATTTATTTGAAATATTATTGATTTCATCTGTATACATCCCCATTAACGTACACCCCCTCCCTTGCCTAATTTAATACGAGGGTCGACAAGTGCCATGGCAATATCCCCTAAAATAAGGCCAATGATACCAAGGGAAGAGAACACTAACACTAGGCCTTGCACAATTGTATTATCCTGTCGCTGAATAGCATCCACAAGTAAGCCCCCCATCCCTGGAATGGAATACAACGACTCTATATAAATCGAGCCTGTAATCGTAAACAGAATCGTTGCAGGTAAATATTGTGCCATGGGAATAAAGGCATTACGTAATACATGTTTGAACATCAGTGTCCGCTCCTTTACGCCCTTTGCCCTAGCCAGCTTAATATAGTCCTTGTTCAGTTCATCCACCATATAGCGTCGCATCCACATCGCGTAGGAGGCAGTTGGCGCCAATGCCATTGACGTAAGTGGAAGAATCCAAGTAATCGGCCTGTATTCATCAAACAGCATCGGTAATTGAAAGAGTTCTGTAATATACATTTGAATAACTAAGTAATAAACGGCCGCAGGGACTGCAACAACAAATACGATATAGCCTGTCCCAAGTCGATCCAGCCAACGTCCCTTACGATAGGCCATCATTATTCCTAACGGCACACCAATCAGGAGTGATAAAGCGACTGCTCCTAAACCAAAGAGCAGAGAATACGTGATTTTATCTGCAATAATCGTCACTACTGGGACATCGGTACGATAAGTCACTGATTTACCCAAATCCCCCTGAAGTAAATTCTTGTAAAAATTCCCCAGTTGGACAAGGATTGGGTCTCGCAAGCCGAGACTTGTTAAGTAAACTTCCTGCTGAGCAGGTGACATTTTATCAGCTGCTGCTCCTAAATAGCCTTCCTCTGGCATTAGCCGTAATAATGAAAAGACAATGGTGATGATAATAAAAAGGGTTAAAACGGATTGTAAGAGTCGTTTTCCTATATACCGCAACATCGCGCGCCATCCTCCTTTGTCAAAAAGACGAAAGGAGATGCCGACTATTCTTTTCGGTATCTCCTTTTCATCTACGAAATTCTACTACTTTTCAGCATTGGCTAGTGCTTCCGCACGTTCTTCCTCCCACTCAGCAAGCGCTTTTTTAAATTCTTCATTACTCATTGGCTTTTCTAGCACTTGCTGGCCTTTAAATTTCTCTGCCGTTACACCAAATGGCGAATATTGCGCCTCGAATGGATTTAATTTAGATGCCATATAGCCACTACCACCAACTGAATATGGAATAACAAAGGCTTCCTCAATTAAAAACGCTTCTGCCTTCGCAAATAGCTCATAGCGTTTGGCTGTGTCAATTGTTTCTTTCGCTTGATCCACAAGATTTTGATAAGTTGTTTTACCATTCGCCTCTTTATAGCCCTCTGCTAATTCTGGTTTATTGTAAGTACCATCTACTGTGAAAGGATCTGTATACGTAGATGGATCTGCAAAATCAGGACCCCAGTTCGCCTCTAAGAGTGCAAATTTACCTGGACGACGTACCTCTGATAAGAAGCCTGTCGATGGACCAGCCTCTACAATAATGTCGACATAATCTGTCCCTAGTAGTTTTTCCATTTGCTGCTCGACTACTTGAGAGCGATTAGCCCAATCTGGCATACCAGCGTTATAAGGCATTAAAACCTTTACAGGGAATGTGGCCTTACCTGCTAACGCTGTTTTTGCCTTTTCTTTATACTCTAGGGCCAGCTCTTTATTGAAGGAATCCTCATTGGAAATGGATGTAAGGGGTGCTAGTTGTGTATAATCCACTCCTTCCACATCAACAAAGTTTTTCGGTGTAATGGTATTGCTCAGCAAATCTGCTGGATTATATGGCTCAACCGTTAGCATCGCGGAGACACGGTCAAGCGCATGGAATAAGGATTTGCGGAAATCTTTATTATTGACGGCGATTTTCCAGTTATCAGGCTCGTATTGTGCGTCAAATTGTGGGTTGAAGTTGAGTGCATAAAAGTAGGTATAGAAGTTATTTTGTGTTTGACGAACCTGAGATTTTTTCTTTTCATCTTTAAACCATTCATCAATGATGGAGGTCGGGATACTAGCCGAATCGATTTCGCCACGTAAAAAGAGCTCAGGCGCCACAGTTGCCGCTTCTTTATTGTATTTATAGCGAATACGGTCAATCAGTACCTTGTCTTTATCCCAGTACGTTTCATTTTTCACAAGAACGCGTTCATTTTGTGGCTCAAATTTATCTAAAATATAGGCACCGTTATAGAGGAAGTTTTCACGTGTTGTGCCAAAATCCTCTCCCTTTTCCGCAATGAACTTGCCATTCACAGGGAAGAAACAAACATAATTCAACATAGAAAGAAAATAGGGTGTCGGCGCCTCTAAAGTATATTCTACTGTATGTTCATCTAGCGCCTTTATGCCTACTTCCTTGAAATCGTTCATCTCGCCATTATAGAAGGCTTCCCCATTTTTCACCACCGTCGCAATCCAAGCTGTCGACGATTCATTTTTAGCATCAAGCACATAGTGTAAGCCATCCACAAAGTCTTGTGCCACAACATCTGCATATTCCTTGCCCTCATGTGTCACCCATTTTGCGTCATCACGCAATTTGAATGTCCACACCGTAGCATCCTCATTCGCAGACCACTCTTTCGCTAATCCTGGCTGGACCACCCCATAGTTGTCATATTCAATGAGCCCATCCACCATATTCGCAGCTACCGCAAATTCATTTGTTTCTGACGTCTTTAAATAATTTAACGTTTTAATTTCCCCTGAATACACCACTCGATATTCCGATGCTTTTTCACTCGCTGATTTGTCATTACAGGCTACACAAAATAATACGACCAGACATACGAACAGCAACCAATATTTTCTCACAAGCATCCCCCTAGTCATCTTTTTATAATGAAAATCCTATTGGTAGGATGGATTGCATCTTCAATAGGATCATTCAAACATAAGCTAGGTCTGTCTAAATTGACCATCTATCGATGAAATGAACAACGGTACATACTCATTGTCACAGTTATGAGATTAAATTGTCGGTTCTATCAACTATCAAACCACTCAGACAGCGTGTCCCACTGCTTTTTGAGCGGGTCCACCACTTTTTTGATCACTTCTCACCTTTCATGAATTAGAATCCTCACTTGATGTAAAAGCTCCCACTAAACCTTTCCATCATGTTAAAAATTGCAGGACACGCAGCACCTCATAAAAATCATGGGTCATGAACTCCACGGTATTATGCGGTTTGAATTTGGCATTTGGATAAAATGAATTACGATAGGCTCGTGTATGATCACGATAAATAAGCTCTACCCTAAAGTGTTCTGGCAACGTTACCTGTAATGCGGTACGAGGAACCTTCATAGAAGACTCTACCAGTCGCTTGGTTTCCATGATAGTTAGTTGTGGACTGACACTAATCGTCGCATTGCCGATTCCTTCCTTAGTAGCAAATGTGACAATGTGTTCGTTTACGGCCTGAATCTCTTCTGTTAACCCCACATCCCCACTCACAAAGGACACAGGAACACCGTGTAAGGCTGCTGCATACGTATTGATCAGAAATTCACTCGCATATTCGCCATTGATTTTGACATCCGCGTATGTGCAAAGTGTATGGGCTAGTGGGTTACGCTCACTGCCACCCTTGCTGTGATAGCCGATAAAAATAGCACGATCGAAGCTTTTATCGAGACCCGCTACCATACACATAGGGTCGTATGTCCAGCCACGGATAACTTTACAGTTGATTGGTAAATTGGAAATGTCTAGATTGCGGGCTGAATCATGTGCGTCCTTTACTAAAATTTCGGTTGCGCCCCCCGCTATCGCTCCTTCAATGGCAGCTTCTACTTCACGTGTCATTTGTCTTTGGAAAAACTGATAGTCAGGTGCGTTTAACTCGGTCTCACTCCACGAAGTTGTACCTGTAATCCCTTCAATATCTGCACTAATATAAACTTTCATAGAAATCGAAACTCCTTTACATGGTGATTTTGAATTGTTGCGTGTACTGCTCCGTAATGCGCTGCCTGTGCTTGAACACGTCTAGCCCATGCCACATTGCCATAATCATAATGCCACCATTCCTCCGCATAGTTCGTAAATCCAGCAAGTGTCATACAGTTATACAGCAAACGTCGGTACTGACAGGCAAGCGGATTTTCATGCGTATGTTGTTCAAAATAACGGGTCGCGGATTTTCCATTCATTTCATCAAACGCTGTCCCAAGATCGAGGGCTTTACCATGAACATCAGCCAGTGTTACATCGATGGCACCCCCTGTTAAATGGGGGGCTAAATGGGCTGCATCTTTACTTGGAAATGCTACATATTTTTTGGTCGCCTGCACAATCTCTTGTGATGTTAACTGCGGCATCCTTTTTGCTAATTGCTGAGAAAAATGGCTAAACAAATGCTGCTGTACTTGAAATGGGCGATAGCCATCATAAAGTAATAAGCAATACTCTTGAGGTAATAATGTTAACACCTGTTGCAAACGCTCATAGACTCCTTCTCTTACATGAATAACTCGTAAACTATTAGAAATCTGTTGCTGATAGTAGATGGGTTCCATAAATATCCTAGGATGAGCACCTGTAAGCTGGATAAGCGGCTCATTGTTTTCACAGACAACTGGTGATGGCGAGGGGCTTCCATTTAGAGAGGGTGCTATCGGTTGAAAAAGGTTTATAATAATGGAACCCTCCTTTAAATAGTTAGATAATTCAGTTTTTTAAGTTGAATGTTATCATATCTCTCTACCATTGACTAGATAAAAAAAGAATAATTACAAAATAATGGATATATTCTTACAATGATACATATTTCAGCAATTGACGGGTCGAAAAACCACTTATATCCTCTAATTAAGGATTTTATTCATCTTATAGCTCGCTCATGCTAAAAAATTAACGAAACCTGTTCTCAAAAAAAGCCATTGAAACACAATTGCTGTTTCAATAGCCTTTTCTTTTATGCCTGTTGAAAGGAATAAGCTTGCACTGTATGACCATTGCGGCCAGTTGTTGTCTTAGCTTGAGATAACGAATTTAGTATTGCTTCCTCTGTCGCTTCCGCTGCGGCTGTAAACAGTTGATTCATGATGGGATGATCCTCACGAAGCTGAGTTCTAGTCTCAATAAGCTGATCAGCGGTATGAGGAATACAATGTGCCGTCGTGAAGCCAATTACAATATCGCCACTACCATGTGAAAAATGACTGCCTGTCCGTCCTAAACCGATACCACAGCGTTTAATGACACGTGTTAATTGTCGACTACTTAGCGGGGCATCTGTCGCAAGGACAATGATAATGGAGCCATCCGTTTGTGATAGAGTAGATTGGTTTTGCATAGTTGAGACTTTGTAATGCTCAGCTAAAAACTCCCTGTCTTGTCCAAAGTTACTAAGAACTAGGCAGCCTACTGTATAGTTCACTTCATTTGATTCTACTTTGACGATGCGAGAGGAAGAACCAATTCCTCCTTTGTAGCCGAAACACATCATCCCTTTTCCTGCACCAACAGCGCCTTCCTGTGCCGTCTTTGTAGAGGCTTGACGAATGGCTTCTATGGCATGCGCAGGTGTCACTGGACAAGCTCGAATCGAATTAAGATAACTATCATTACACTCGCCCACAACGAGATTAATGGTTCCTGTTGTCAGTCCAATGTCTTCATTCCTATCAAGCATATAGCTTAATGTACCTTGTGTCACAGCGGGTACGCCAAAAGTATTGGTTAACATAATGGGCGATTCCAGTACACCTAGTTCATTCACTTGCACAAGTCCCGTTGTTTTCCCAAAGCCATTTAGTACATAGCTTGCCGCTGTTACCTTTTGCTGAAATACATTGCCTCCATGCGGTAAAATAGCTGTAACGCCTGTACACGCATAGGCCCCATTCTGATCTAATGGCTCATCCAATGTCACATGCCCCACTTGAACTCCTTCTACATCGGTGATGCAGTTTTTCTGACCAACTGGTAACACACCAATTTCAATACCCAATTGTCTTACTTTTCCCTGCATATTATGCATCCTCCTGAATCGCCATTAACACAGCAGCCTGTGCATGGATAGCCGTTGTATCAAACACGGGAATGCTGACATCCTCCTGCTGAATCAGTAAGCCTATTTCCGTACAGCCCAAAATTACCCCTTGCGCCCCCGCATGTACAAGCTCCTCGATCACTTGGCTATAGTACGTTTTAGATGCTGGTACAATGGTACCAAGACACAATTCATCGTAAATAATTCGGTTTACTTCCATTCGGTCGTTGCTGTCAGGCACAATCACCTCTATGGCAAAGCTTTCTACCCTTGCCTTATAAAACGCTTGCTCCATTGTGTACTTTGTGCCAAGAAGCGCTATTTTCTGTAACCCCGCTTCTTTGATTTGCTTAGCTGTGGCATCCGCAATATGTAAAATAGGGATGGTTATAGCAGACTCGATAACATCAATGACCTTATGCATTGTATTGGTACAAATGATGACTAGGTCTGCGCCTGCCCGCTCAAGTGCTTGTGCAGCTTGAGCTAGAACCTCACCTGCTTTGTCCCACTCCCCGCTAGCTTGAAAATGCTCAATTTGCTGGAAATCTACACTATACAAAATAGATTTCGCAGAGTGTAGGCCCCCTAGCCTATGTTTAACCTGTTCATTGATAAGTCTGTAATATTCAGCAGATGACTCCCAGCTCATCCCACCGATTAAGCCGATTGTTTTCATGTCTACATCACTCCTTTTTCTATTATTATACGCCTCCCTCACACAAAAATAAGAGAATTTTCCAAAAATAATATATAAGGATTGGAAAATAGTAGATAAAATGAGTTTTCTCAATTAATAAATTATAAATATCAAAATTTTAGTATAATTCATTATTTTAGAAAAGTTGATTTTTAATAAAAAAACAGTGTAGACTAAAGCGTATTGTGAAAGGAGGACAACTTATGGAATGGATCTCAACAATAGTTGACAGTGGAAATAATATTTTATGGACATATATCCTCATTATCTTACTTTTAGCAGCAGGACTATATTTTTCATTCGGTACGAAGTTTGTACAAATTCGTCTTTTTCCAGAAATGTTTCGTTTAATTGTAGAAAAAAGAGAGGGCGATTCGGGGGTTTCTCCGTTCCAAGCCTTTACCATTAGTGCTGCTTCACGTGTCGGCACAGGAAATATTACAGGGGTAGCCTTAGCCATTGGTGTAGGCGGTCCTGGTGCAGTATTTTGGATGTGGATAATCGCGATTTTAGGGATGGCCACTGCCTTCATTGAAAGTACCTTAGCACAGGTCTATAAAGTGAAGGATGGCGATACATTCCGTGGTGGGCCCGCCTACTATATGGAGAAAACATTAGGTCAGCGAAAGCTTGGCATTATTTTTAGTATTCTATTAACATTAAGCTTTGGCTTTATTTTTAATGCTGTGCAATCCAACACAATTGCCACTTCAGTCGGCGAAGCCTTCGATGTAAATCCAAAGATAATCGGGGCTATACTTGTCATTTTAACTGGATTAATTATTTTTGGTGGTGTCCATCGAATTGTAAAGGTGACACAAGTTCTTGTTCCAGTTATGGCCATCTTCTATTTACTTGTAGCTCTTTTTGTAGTGGTGACTAATTTATCGGAAATCCCACATGTTTTTTCATTAATTTTCACTCATGCATTTGGCCTACAGGAAGCTGCTGGTGGCGCAATTGGGGCAGCAATCATGCAGGGCGTACGTCGCGGTTTATTTTCCAATGAAGCAGGGATGGGAAGTGTACCGAATGCTGCTGCGACTGCTAATACTTCGCATCCTGCTAAGCAAGGACTTGTACAAAGCTTAGGTGTCTTTTTTGATACGATTATGATTTGTACAGCCACTGCCTTTATCATTATTTTAGCGGGCTTATATGATAAAGGTGAGAGTGATGGTATTATTTTGACGCAAAATTCTTTAGCTGTTCATGTTGGTGATTGGGCTCCTTATTTTATTGCCATCTCCATCATTTTCTTCGCTTTTAGTTCGATTATTGGTAATTATTATTATGGTGAATCCAATATTGAATTTATGGATGCCCATAAAGCTTGGATGTTTTGCTATCGAATTTTAGTGTTAGTTATGGTCATGTTCGGCTCCATCGCACAGGTACAGCTTGTATGGAATCTCGCTGACCTCTTTATGGGGCTGATGGCACTTATCAATATCGCCATCATTATGATGCTCGGTAAAATTGCCTTCCTTGTGCTAGACGACTTTACTGAGCAACGTAGAGCAGGAAAAAATCCTGTCTTCTATGCAAAATCAATCCCAACCTTAAAAAATACAGACTGTTGGGAAGAAGAAGATCGATAAAATACTGAACGCCACTTCTAAAATTAGAGTGGCGTTTTTTCGATATTTAAATAAATGGTAATTTTATAAAAAACGGTTACTTTGCTCTACTAGTAATCAACACTTAACGCCACCCCAAAATTTTGGAGTGGCGTTGTGCTTTAATATTTAAACTGACTAATCAGTAGCTTTAATTCATCCGCCATATGTGCGAGTGCTTGCGCAGAGGCATTGATTTCCTCCATTGAGGCTAATTGCTCCTCTGTTGATGCCGCTACATCCTCAGACGCCGCTGCATTGCCTTTCGCGGAGAATGCCAAATCTTCTGTTACTGCCGCTACCTCTTGAACACCTGCAGACATCTGTTCAGAGGCTGAGGAGACCTCCTCCATTTTAGGGGTAATCTCATTCATACTTGTCATAATGACTTGGAATTTTGCAATGGCTTCATCGGAAATATGCAATCCACTTTGCACATCCTCTGTAACCTTCGCCATAATACTGACAGATTGCTCCGTTTCTTGCTGAATCCCTCGGATAAGCTCAAATATTTGTTTAGCTGATTCCTGTGATTGCTCTGCAAGCTTACGCACTTCGTCTGCTACGACTGCAAAGCCTTTCCCATGCTCTCCTGCTCTCGCTGCTTCGATAGCTGCATTTAAAGCTAGTAAATTTGTTTGATCTGCAATGCTTGTAATCACATCTAAAATGGATGTAATTTGCTGAGAGCGTTCATGCAATGTCTGGATTTTCGCATTGGAGTCTGCTACGGATAAATGAATGGATTGCATTTGATTCTTTGTATTTTGAACAGCTTGTCCGCCTTCATCCGCCTGTAATGTCGCATGCTGCGAAAGGTCCGTCACAGCGGAGGAGATTTCAGCAATATGCAGAATGGCAGTAGAAAGCTCATGTAAAGAAGCTGCATTTTTATTGGCACTAATCGTTTGAGAATCAGCACTTGTTGCAACATCCTGAATGGAAATCGCCACTTTTTCTGTTGCAATGCTTGTCTGATTGGCATTGGCAGTTAGCTCTTCTGCTGAAGAAGCAACCTCCTCTGCATTTTGTTCAATTTTTTGTATTAGTGTCCGTAAGCTTTCTTGCATATCATTAAAGGCTTGTCCTAATTGGCCAATCTCATCTTTTGACGTAATCGTTACCATTTCCGTGAGATCCCCTTTGCTGATCGTAACCGCACTATCCTTTAAGGCTTTAATTGGTTTAATGACAGCCCTCATTACAAAATAAAAAATGATGGAACTGATGATAATTGCTGCTATGAGGACTAGAATCGTATGGTATAAAATCGAGGAAGCAGACTCATCAATTTCTTCAGCAAAAATCGTTCCTGTTATTTTCCAATTTGTCAGTTCATTTGTCGTATAGAATAATAGACGATCATCACCATTAAAGACATATTCATAAGTACCTGATGGACTTTCGTACATTTTATCAAGGAAACTTTCTTTCAGCTCCCCTCCCGCTTCAAGTGTAGGATGTGAAATGACCATCTTGTCTTCTCCAAAAATTGAAGGATACCCATTTTTTCCGATTCGAATTGAATCAGCAATTTTTTGAAGATCGGTTAATTTAATATCGATTGCCACAACTCCAGCATGATCCTTCGTCTGCTTAGCAACTGTTACCACCATATCACCCGTCCCCGCATCCTTGTAAGGGTTGGTGATTAAGGTTTCACCTTTTAAAGCTGTCGCCTCTTTATACCAATCTCGATCTAATGGATTATAGTCTGCACCATTCAATTTTGGCTCCTGTGTAAATCGACCGTCATTCATGCCAATATAAACACTCAATACATCTGCATTAAGCTTTGTATATTGCTGAAATTTAGCCACAATCGAAGCTTGTGCTTCTTCATATTGACGCGCATCTATTTCACTACTAAATACATTGATGTCACTCATTTTCTCACTAATCGTTTTGTCGATGAGCTTATTTAAAATGCCTACACTTTCATTGGCACTAAATAAAATTTCTTCTTCAATCGAGTCTTTTGCAGATAAATAAGACAAACTCCCAACAGATATGACAGGGATAAGTAATACTAGCGCGAATAGCGTATAAAGCTTGCCCTTAAAACTGCTAAATAGTTTCTTCATATATCAATCTCCTTTTGATTTTTTCTAAACCTCTCCCTCTCTTTATCTGCTTAACATTTCTCCCAAAGCTTTTATCGGACGAAAAAAATTTTTTCTAACATTTTTACGATTTTCATATTATTCAGGCTTTACCGACAAATAAAACCCCTGTAACTAGACAGGGGTCAATTGAATTTAGTATTTAAACGATTGAATGGATTCTTGCAGGTCTATTGCCATCTTTGCTAGATGGGTAGAGGCTGCTGCTACCTCCTCCATAGCTGCATTTTGTTCCTCTGAAGAGGCTGCAACACTTTGCACATGATGGCTTGATTTTATCGACACTTCACTCATATAGTCCATTTCCTGCACTAACTTTTCAATATCTTGATGAATTGCTTGAATGGCTGCCGTTACTAGCTCGGTCTGTGCTTGAACATCATTAATGGCATCATCTATTTGTATAAAGTTATCCCTTGCCACATTAACCTTTTCACGACCTACATGGACAGAATCATTACTATTAACCATATCTTCCTCGATAATCCTCGTGCTATCTGTAATTTGGGCCACTACTTTTTCAATATCGACTGCAGCAAGATTTGACTCATCTGCTAGCTTGCGGACTTCCTCTGCCACTACTGCAAAGCCTTTCCCATGCTCCCCGCTCCTTGCGGCTTCAATAGAGGCATTGATTGCTAGTAAATTGGTCTGTGTCGCTATACTCTTAATGACATTTACTGCTGATACAATCGCCGCTGTATTGTCATCTAAATCTTGCACACGTGTATTTAGCTCACTTGTGTTAGTAGAGATTTCATTCATTTGCGCTGTAACATCATGTACCGAAGAACGACCTGTTTGTGCCATATTTTTCGTGTTGACTGTTGCTTGATTCACGCTTTGTATGCTTGTAGAAATATCATTTATTTTCTTCAAGATATGGGCAGATAAATTTCGTACATCACTTGTTAATGTATCCTGCTGATCAATACCTTGTGCAATATCATGAATAGATTCTGTTACCACCTCTGTCGCCTGTGTAACCTCCATGCTACTTGCTGTTAGCTGTTCGGATGTTGCGGCAACTTGCTCAGAGGAGTTTCCGACTTGTTTCATCATCAGTCGAAGCTTTTCTGACATACTATTGAAGGAATCGGCTAAGTGCGCAAACTCATCCTTGGTTTTAAATTGTAAATGCGTATGCAAATTCCCTTCCGAAAACTTATCCATTTCAACTACTGTTTGTTGAATATTTTTTGCGATTCGTCTACCAAATAGTGTTGCAATGATAATGCTTATAAGTAGAGAAATAGCCACTAGAATCATAATTTCCAGGCCACTTCTTTCTCCTTTTTGCTTGGTAGCCTCAATATGAGCCTGCATATCTTCTTGCTGAGCTGTTGCCATCGTTTTTCCAAAGACAACCAATTTCTGAGAGCCCTCACCTAAAATCGGTAAAGCCATTTGTTGTGCTTGCTGATGATCCCCTCGCTGATAAAGAGGCACAATCTGCCCATCTATAGCCTTTTCCCAGTCGTCAAGCTGCGATAAAAATTGATCAAAATCTTGATTACTATCGCCTACTTCTTGAAGTCGATTAATCGACGTATGTAAGGTATTTCGGATTTCATGATGATTGTTGAGCATTTCTTCCTTGCCATATAACATATACCCACGAATAGCCGCATTCGCTCGTACGGTTTGGAACGAGATATCTTGATATAAATGGATTAATTCCGTATTGTCTTCGATTTCTGCTAATGTCTGATTATTATTATTCAAGTAGTACATAGCAATCCCTGATATAAGCAGTAAAAAGATGAGGACAATACCAAAAGCAAATTGCAATTTCCGTTCCACAGTTAGTCTCATATGATTCCCTCTATTCTTCTATAATCCACTTGAGTATAGCCTACCTAAACCTATTAGCCTATAAAATCTATGCTCCTCCTCCTAAACTATCGCTAAAATTTAACAATAATGAGAATTTCGCATCTAATCTATTGACAATAATATCCACTATTTTACTAGTTGAAATAGGAAGTAATCATTTGGAAACCATAGAGATAACACCAAAAGAGCGGAAGAAGTAGGAGCATTTTCAGAAAATGACCTCTTTTTTCTAAAAACTCTCGAATGCCTGAAGTTAGCATCATCGCACTCAGTAATAGTAAGCTATGTTGAGCCCCATAAATCTGCATAGAGAATGTGATGACCAAGGGCAGGATGGCTGGATAAATAGAATCTGCTAGTGATCTTTTTTCCCTCGTATCGGAGGGAATGCTTTCTTTCTCTGTGGATTTAGCGGCTATTAGTTTCTTTACAAGCATATAGACAAGACCAAAAAATAAAATTGTATAAACAATAAATAATAGCCACGACATTTTGCTTTTCTCATTTAACAAATGAAAATAATCCTCAGCTTCTTGTGCTTGCAGTACATAATACAATCCTGTTTTTTGATCCATTAGGAAGAATCGTTCATCCTCGACTATTACTTTCAAGGCCGTTTCCTTGCCATTATGGAAGTGTATGTATAAATCACTTACTGCTTCATGGTCTGCTGGTCGACTGCTAAGGTCCTTTTTAGTTTGTAAAACTTGCTGAAGGCGATCTGTATCTTTCACCTCATAGCGGTCGACGTAGAATACTTGCTTTAATGGATATAAATATTGCTCTTTGCCATTACTTCCAGACAAATACCAAGCCTCTTTAATTGATTGAATGGGAGTATGCAGCGGCACTAGCTCCTCCCGCTGCCTTTCATTGTAAATGAAGAGTAGTAGTGTGCTTATACTTAGAACAATGCCCAGAATAAGTGTATGAATATAACCAATCTTGTACACTTTATCACCTCCTTTACCACTTTACATTTATAGTAATTATTGTCATATACGATTTACTACTCTAATAAGTTTCAGCTATACTTAAATAGAGGTGATGATGTATGAGTAGACCAGAATTATACGTACATTTAGTAGTTGGTCCTGACTGTGATTTTGAATCCATGGCCATTCGAGCAGCACTGGAATCTTTTGGTGCAGGAGTGACACTCGATTTAATTGGCAGACCAAATGATTTAATTGATATTTTATCTGGAAATGATCTTCCTCACAAAATGGATTATTTGCTATTAAACTTTCACGGCGATGAGGGGCGATTTTGTCTGCCTGAGCTAGGAGAAGAGGTATATGAAGAAAATGAACCAAGGAGTATCTATTTTGACCCTCAAGATGTCTTAACCTATTGTCAGCTACAGGGTGTCAAGGTCATTGCGGCAGGCTGTACATTAGGCTGGCAGCAGCTAGCGACAGCCTTTTTAGAGAGTGGCTGTCATTCCTACCTAGCTCCTGATGATTATATTGAGGGTAATGCTAATCTCATGTTTCTAATTCACTTTTTCTATGAGATAATCACAAATCATAGAAGTCAGCAGGAGGCATTTGAACTCGCTCAAGCGACCGACCTAGAAACAGCCTTTTACAAGCTCTATTTAGCAGAAAAAAGATCGTAGCACCTACTACTTGGCTACGATCTTTCTTCTTTAGCGTTGATGTTTATCTAGCATGGCTTCAGTAAAAGCTTGTGACTGTCCTTTAGGAATACTGAGTGTTTGCCAATCAGAGCCCTTTACCTGTTTGGCGATATAAATGATTTGACCGACGTGCTGTGCATAGTGTGCCATTTGTCTTTCAATAGCATCAATGACTGCTAGCCGCTCCCCTCTAATCGTGACATGTCCCTGTAAATCGGATTCTGTTAAACTCGCCAAGGCCTCTAAAAACACTTGCCACCCCTTGTCCCAAGCTGAGATGATTGCTTCTTTGGTGTGAAGACTATCCTCAAACTCATCATCTCGATTTCTCGTTGGCTTTTCTCCATCTGTCGTTAAAAAATCTGTCCAGCGGGAAACCATATTTCCACTTATATGCTTTACAATCACTGCAATACTATTGGATTCTTCATTGTATGCCCAGTGCAATTGTGCCTCTTCCATTTGGGCAAGTGTTTTATCCCCTAGCTCTTTCACACTTTGAAATCTTTTCTGAACAACTTGTAAATAGGTTTGTGCAATTGTCATAGTCGAACCTCCATCCCCTCTTTTCTATCATTCTATTATAGCTCAATTGAAATGTCTCATGACTTATTCGCCAAGAATAAAATCTCTTGCAAGGATCGCCATTTTTTCTTGAACCTCCTGTGGTTCTCCATCAAGTTGATACCCGATATGATAGACATAGCCGTTATAGTAAGAATAAAACTCATTGGCTCTAGTAGTCATTTGAAAGATTCGCTTATCCGTCTCATCATAATTATAATAAGTATATACATAACCTCGTTCTGGTGACATCTCCCGATAAAACAGGGGATTCATAAAATTTAAGCCTATATTTGAGACTTTCATCCCTAAAGTTTCTTCCATATTTTTCGACTTCACATAGCTCGCTAAGGGATTATACTTTACATTTGTCACGGTAAAATTAATAAATTGTAAATCCACCCCAGTGGAGGATTTTTCTTTATAGCTAAATTGAAATTGCGTTTGTTGGCTACCATCCTCCATTTTTGCTGAAATTGCATAGACCTCATGTATATTTGGTTGAAATGGTAAATTTTCAGGATCAGTGAGATGAACGACATCCTCCAGTGATGTTGCTACTGATTGCATCGCCTCTAAACCTTGAAGTGGTGCAAAATATTGGATATTTTTTGCCTGACTTAAATAATTAGCAAGTGGAAGAAAATTACTGTATGCTGTGGCTTTTCCCTCCACTTCTGTTTGAAATAAATCCGTGAATGTAGGTGTTTCTCCTTCATCCTGTGTAGCCAACTCGCCCATCGGTTTTGCAGCTTGCCAGGCAATGAATAATAAAATAGAGCAGGTAATCATTATCGTAACGGCACGATATGTCCATCTTGGCTTGGGCATAACAGGCTCTTGCTGAATTTGTTGTCGAACCTTATGAATAATGGCTTCCTTATGTGCTGAAACATCTTGTAGTACCTGCATTGTATGCTTATCCATGGAAAAGCACCTCCCATTCAATATGTTGTAACTCTATTTTTAATAGCTCCTTTCCTTTCTTTAAACGTGATTTCACAGTACCTTCAGGAATCGCAAGTAGCTCCGCAATCTCTTTAATCGTCATCTCCTCCAAGTAAAAATAGACAATTGCTTCTCGTGGTTTGAGAGGTAAGCTTAAAATGGCATCATCTAACAGCGCTTGTTCATCTTGACGAATCAGTGTGTCCGGCAATGTTGAGTTTTGTTTGGTAAAAAGTTTATGCTGAAATGTTATTTTTCTGTATGCCCAGCTTTTTAAATAATCTTTGCATTTATTGATTGTCATGCGAGCTAAGTATGCCTTCATCTCTCCTCGTTCCTCATATTGTTTTTGATGATAGAACTTAATAAACACATCCTGTACAATATCCTCGGCTATTTGTAAATCCTTTGTATAGTAATAAGCAATTCGAAACAATTGCTCCGTATGTATAGCCATTAACTGCTCGAAATTTTCATGATCAGACACGCCATCATCCTCCTTCTACACTATAAACGACTCACAACCAGAAAAAGATTATTTTTCCAGATAGAAAAATACATAAAAAAAACCGCCTCAACCATTTGAGACGGTTTACTGTTACTTTATAAATTTTCATCAATATATGTTTCGATATCAGAAGCTATCGTATCAATCGGTACATCTTCAATGTTTTCAGCATAACCATTATACATTTTGACGAGGACACCATCTTTATCGACTAAGAAAAATTGATTGCCATGAATGACTTGGTCACTGTTAGGGTCGTTTTTCACTAAAATCTTTGTATTTTTCACCGCAAATTGTTCGATATATTTCTGTGAATACCCTGTAAGAAGGTTCCATTTAGATTCATCTGGAACATTGTATTTACTAAGATAATCCGCTAACACATCTGGTTGATCAACATCTGGATCTACTGAAAAGGCAACGATGTTATAGTCCTCTACTCCTTTTTTCTGAAGCTTTTCTTGGACTTGTGCCATGTTTAATGACATGGGCGGGCAGATGGACACACAGTTTGTGAAAATATACATACCAATCCAAGGCTTACCTTTTAAGCTTTCAAGCGAAACCGTTTCACCACGTTGATTAACATGTTCAAAATCGGGTATTTCTAGACTATAATCTGCTTTAAATTTTGAGTTTCCACATGCGCCTAGCACAGATGCACAGGCTAACAGCAGCACTAGCCCTATTATTTTACGTTTCATGTCAACACTCTCCCTAACCTACACTATCCCCATCCTAACGTAGGTTGTAAGCGTTGACAAGAACTTCTAAGTGACAGCTTTCGTACATCTTTGTGAAATCCATTTCATTTTAATGAAACGAGTGCAGCATGAATCGCATCAAGCTTTACTTCGACGCGGTGCAATAAATAAAATGACACTAAAATCGGAAAACCGATATCGGATATCATGTTCAACCACTGTTCCATCCTTCTCCTCCTCTCTCACGTTAAAAATGGTCTTTGCACTTCTCGTAGCAAAGACCATTGTTGAATTATTCTGTTACTACTTCAAATTCTTTGACTTGACGATCTACAATACGAGCTCCCTTGATGGCTGACAGTGCACCACCTTGCCCAGTAAAAACATTTTTAGCCATAATCGTTGCCATTGCCTGCTGAATGTCAGTCACCGTGATATTCGGCTTTGGTGCATCAATGGAAAGGGTTGTCGTTTTTCCATCAGTTGTGGCAAATTGCAATTCTAGAACTTGTGTCATTCTGTGATCCCTCCTTAAGATAAATCGTGTGTTTCCTGTTTCGCAATGCCAGCCAGTGATTGTGATGAAAGACTAGCAATAGCATAAGCAACAGCTAACAAATCGTCCGCGCTATGTGTGTTGTTAATATTTCGATACGATTTCGTGGTGAACGTAGGTTCATTGTTCTCATCGTAGCCATCCACATACTTGAGACGCAGTGTAGCATTTACAAAGTTAACATTAGCCATGTAGCATCACCTCCCTTCTGCACACTATATAAAGGCGAATTGCTAAAAAAGGGACATTAAGGATGAATTTTTTTTCGGAAGCTTTTATAATAGAGTGAGAGAAGGCAAAGAGGTGAACGATTTGTTACAAGGTTGGTTTTTATGGTTTATTTTATTTTGGGTTGTCGTCCTCATTTCATTGATGGCTATTGGCGGATTCTTCATGTTCCGCAAATTTTTAAAGGCACTCCCAAAGCAGGATGGAAAATCTGATTTAGATTGGCAAGAATATTATTTAGATAAAACTGTTCACTTGTGGGGACAAGCTGAAAAAGAATTACTCTATGAACTCGTAAGCCCCGTCCCTGAGCTTTTTAGACAAGTGGCGAAGGAAAAAATTGCAGGAAAAATTGGCGAGCTCGCATTAGAAGAAAAAGCAGCTGCCATTAACAATGACCTCATTATTCGCGGCTATATCCAAGCAACACCAAAACGCGATCACAAATTTTTACGCAAAAAATTAGAGCAAATGCAAATTGACATCTCCCCCTATGAACATCTATTCGAATGAGTAAATGCTGCACAAAAATTTGTGCAGCGTTTTTACTTAGCTATGGGATTATTGTCCTAAGAAGCTATCCTGCACTTTCCTAGCTCTATCCTCTTTATTTGGACTTCTAACCGCGCATTGCTGCTCTATCCTCTACTTTTGAGGTTCTATCCGCCACTTTTATGAGGCTATCCTGCACTTTCCTAGCCTTATCCTCTTTAGTTGGACTTCTATCCATGCTTTGCTGCTCTATCCTCTACTTTTGAGTTTTTATCCGCCACTTTTATGAACCTATCCTGCACTTTCCTAGCTTTATCCTCTTTATTTGGACTTCTATCCATGCTTTGCTGCTCTATCCTCTACTTTTGAGATTCTATCCGCCACTTTTATGAGACTATCCAGTTCCTCCAGCGCTTAAATGCATAAAAAAACTACACTAGCTTCAGCACTAGTGTAGTTTTGGAATTGTTTTTTTGACGCGTTTAAACTGGATAAGCATTGCGATACGCCAAGGTACTAACATGGCAAAGGCTAATATCCAGAACATACCTGCTAATTCACCGACATCGATGGAGCTACTTAAAATCATTTTCGCCACCACTCGGAATATTAACAATCCGATTAATATAAAAGCGAATGCTTTTGAACGTTTTAAATAAATATCTCGACCCTTTACTTCAAATTTAGAAGTAGCAATTAATATTGTCGAGAATACCATTCCTACAGCTGCCGCCTCTAAGATTTGCATCGGTGGTACACGGAATTGCTCGAATAAAAACATCAGTGCACCTGAGGACATCGCTATTGGTGGAATAATAATTTTCTTCTCATTTGTCGGCATTTTGGAAGCTCTCATTCGTATGACCATCACAAAGCTCCCCATAAGAATGGCCATAATGGTCGACCCTATAACATAATAGTGAGAAGGGATGCTGCTTAACATAAAAAAATCCTCCTCTAATGTCTAATTAACAATTTTGTCCAAGTAATTGATCAGCAACAGCCTTTAATCGTTCTGGCTCGAAAGGCTTTGTAATAAAATCCTTTGCCCCACTCTCAATCGCTTCTACGATTAATTTTTGCTGCCCTAATGCTGTTACCATAATGATTTTTGCATCTGGAAATTCTGGGATGATTTTTTTTACGGCTGCAATACCTGTCATAACGGGCATCGTTACATCCATTGTGACTAAATCTGGTTGTAACTCACGATACATCGCCACAGCTTCCTTACCATTTACTGCCTTACCGACTACCTCATAGCCCCATTCTGTAAACATATTACTGATTGCAACACGCATAAATAGCGTATCATCTACTACTAAAACTGTAGGCACATGTTCATCTCCCTCCACGTTAAAGTTCGGTATGCCTCTTTAGTTTAACAAATTAAAACCCTGTAAATCCACCGAAAATAGGCTGTAAAACGCGTGTAATATACGTTAAGCCATCAAAAAATAATAAAATCCCAACGGCAATCATGATGTAACCGCCGATTTTTACAATTTTCTGGCTGTGTGTACGAATCCAAGTCATTCGTGAAATGAAGAAAGATAGCACGAAGAATGGAATGGCGAATCCTAAATAATACGCAAACATATAGCTAAAGCCCGCACCTGGGTTTGTACTTGCTAACATGATAATCGAAGCAAGGATTGGTCCTGTACATGGTGTCCAGCCTGCCGCAAAGGCAATACCAATTAAGACAGACCCAAAATAGCCAGATGGTCTATTTTTAAATTGGAACTTTCGATCCTTCATTAAGAAGTCTATCTGCAATAATCCCACAATCATTAAACCGAATACGACGATTAAAATAGCCCCAACCTGTCGTAATAATGTTTGATAATTTAGGAAGAATTCTGCTGCATATGAAGCACTTAGTCCAATAATGATAAAGATAATGGAAAAGCCTAGTAAAAAGAATAGTGTGTGGAAAATGGCACGTTTTTGTAGCATACCTTTTTCTGATTTTAGCTCATCTAATGTCATACCCGTTATGTACGATAAAAATGCTGGATATAGTGGAAGAGTACATGGTGAAATAAAACTTAAGAACCCTGCACCAAAAGCTAAAAATACGTTAATATCAGATCCCATATTTTTTATTCGCTCCTTACAGTTACTGCATCCATCGTACCAAAAAATAAAATAAAAAGCGCCCTTCTAGTTTGTGAACGTTTCATGGCAAAATGATGAGATTTTTGAGAAGTCCCACCAAGCTACTTCTGCATTATGCGCTCCTGTTGATTTTCTGTCAACAAAATCCGCCAATCTTCCCCCTTTTTCAAAAAGAGTATAGCTAATTTTTCTACCTTTTTCTTGACAGTGTCGATTACTTGTCATTAATGTTGAAAGAAGCTTCTGTTTTTCATAGACACTATCACGCCCATGTTATAGTAAGAAACTATTTATTTTACACTCATCTTTTAAATCATCTGGATATACAGTCATCAGATGACCTTATTATATGTTTCATTATTATTTCTTTAAATTTCGACAGTCCTCTACTCTACACAAAGTGTTCATGGTAAACCATGAGTAAATGACTTATTTTCATGTATAATGATGATAGCAAATGAGCGAAAAAAGAGGTGTAGCCCTTGGAATTAAGAAAGATTAGACCAAAAAAGATCTATGAAGAAGTATCCGAAATCTTACATGAAAAAATACGAGCTGGTGTCCTAAAGCCAGGTGATCGGCTTGACTCAGTTGAGCAGCTTGCGGAGCAATTACAAGTGAGTCGTTCTGCTGTACGGGAGGCATTATCTGCATTAAAAGCAATGGGATTGATTGAAATCAAACAAGGCTCTGGAACGTTTGTCAAAAGTGTGCCAGCCCATCAGCTTGACTTTCCTTTATCCACCGCTATGTTAACGAATAAACAGGATATTGCTCATTTACTAGAAGTGCGCAAAATTATTGAAGTGGGAGCGGCAGGACGTGCAGCCCTCCAACGTACAGATCAGGATATTCAGGCAATGGTACAAATTTTAGAGGATATGAAGCAGGCACATGGTGATGGCGAGCTTGGTGAAAAAGCAGATTATCAATTTCATGCAGCTATTTCCAATGCCTCTCAAAACCCCCTACTCACTACAATTTTAGATCAAATTTCTGGTTTAATGATCGAAACGATGAAAGAGACACGGCGAATTTGGTTGTATTCACAAAAAACAACGAGCGAACAATTATATGATGAACATATGCAGATTTTCCTCGCGATTAAACAGCAAAACGAAGAGCTAGCCAAACATGCAATGGCATCTCATTTAAGCAACGTTGAAAAAGTGCTATTACAATATTTCGAAACAACAGAATCCAATTCACACTAAAAACTACCTAGTACAAGCTAGGTAGTTTTTCTTTTCTGAAAATTCATAAAAAAACGTTTTCACTTTTTCAAATTTGTTGTAAGATTAAATTATCGAAAAGTCATCTGATGACCAGTTGTTTACAAAAGGAGCGATGAAATATGAAAGTCACACTATTCGCCACTTGCTTAGTGGATATGTTTCAAGGGGATGTGGGAAAAGCAGTTGTTGAAGTATTAGAAAGACTTGGCTGTGACATCGACTTTCCAGAGGATCAAATTTGCTGTGGACAGCCTGCTTACAATAGCGGCTATGTCGAAGAATCGAAAAATGCGATGAAAAAAATGATCACAGCCTTTGAGCATGCTGAATATGTAGTCTCTCCCTCTGGTTCCTGCGCTTATATGTTGAAGGAATATCCAGAAGTTTTTAAAGGAGACCCCCTATGGGAGCCAAAAGCGCAAGCATTAGCAGGTAAAACCTATGAATTCACAGAGTTTATTGTCAACGTATTAAAGATAGAAGATGTTGGAGCGTATCTAGAAGGTAAAGCTACTTATCATACGTCATGCCATATGACAAGATTACTTGGTGTAACAGAGGCACCCTACCAATTATTAAAGAACGTCAAGGGCTTGCATTATGTGGATCTCCCTGGTAAGGATCGATGCTGCGGATTTGGTGGCACATTTTCAGTTAAAATGGGCAATATTTCTGGAGAAATGGTCAATGAAAAAGTACTGAATGTGGAAGAAACAGGCGCTGACATTTTGATAGGAGCTGACGCAGGCTGCTTATTGAATATCGGTGGCCGCATTCAACGTCAGGGTAAGCCAATTAAAGTGATGCATATTGCAGAAGTGTTAAATTGCCGATAAAAGGGGGAAATAAACATGGCCATGAAAACAAGTGATGATCGGTTTCAACAACGTGTCACGAAAGAGCTAGATAATCAGTTTATGCGTCGTGCGGTTTCGAGTGCCCAAGAACGTTTTCAAACACGTCGCCTTCAACAAGCAGAGGAATTAGGACATTGGGAAGAATGGCGTTCTCATGGAGAGGAAATTCGCAAGCATGTTTTAGCAAATCTTGATTATTACCTTTATCAATTAAGTGAAAATGTTGCCAAACGAGGTGGGCATGTGTTCTTTGCGCAAACTGCACAGGAAGCAACCGACTATATTCAAAGCATTGCTAAAAAGAAAAATGCGGCAAAAATTGTGAAATCCAAATCAATGGTGACAGAAGAAATTAACTTAAATACGGCTTTAGAAGCGCTTGGTTGTGAAGTGATTGAGACAGACCTAGGTGAATATATTTTGCAGGTGGCAGATCACGAGCCCCCTTCGCATATTGTGGCGCCAGCCTTGCATAAAAATAAGGAGCAAATTCGAGATGTTTTTAAGGAAAAACAAGGCTACAGTCAAACAGAAAAGCCAGAGGAACTTGCCCTTTATGTACGTGAAAAATTAAGACAGGAATATTTAACAGCCGATATTGGTATTACAGGCTGTAATTTTGCTATTGCTGAAAGTGGATCGATTACACTCGTTACGAATGAGGGCAATGCTGATTTAGTAACAGCGCTACCAAAAACACAAATTACAGTTATGGGAATGGAAAGAATAGTTCCTACATTTGAAGAAATGGAGGTCCTTGTTAGTTTATTAACAAGAAGTGCTGTCGGTCAAAAGCTAACGAGCTATATTACAACATTAACAGGCGTAAAGGACGAAGAGGATACGGATGGACCAGAGGAATTTCATTTAGTTATTGTTGATAATGGACGCTCGGCTATTTTAGGTAGTGAATTCCAGCCTATTTTACAATGCATTCGCTGTGCTGCCTGTGTTAATGCTTGCCCTGTCTATCGTCATGTTGGTGGGCATACGTATGGCTCTATCTACTCTGGACCTGTAGGTGTTGTGCTCTCTCCACTTTTAGGAGGCTACGATGATTTTAAAGAACTGCCCTATGCTTCTACATTGTGCGGTGCTTGTACAGATGCATGCCCTGTTAAAATTCCATTACATCAGCTCATTCACCGCCAACGTCAGGTCATTGTTGAAAATGAGGGCAAGGCCCCTATCTCTGAAAAGCTTTTAATGAAGGCATTTGGACTAGGGGCTTCCTCCCCTACCCTTTATAAAATGGCGACAAAAATGGCTGCACCTGCCATGTCTCCATTTACCAAAAACAAAACTATTTCTAATGGGCCAGGCCCATTAAAAGCATGGACTGAGGCAAGGGATTTCCCTGCACCAAGTAAAGACAGCTTTAGAGACTGGATGAAGCATCGTCCAAAAGGAGGCGGGCAATAATGACTGGTATGATTCAGCGTCGAGAAACCTTTTTAGCAAATATTGCGAAGCAGCTCGGACGTTCGCCTAAGACAGAACTACCACGACCAACTTGGCAGTATCAGCCACAAGATCGTGTGCTCAAAGATGCGACAAAGGATGAATTGGTGGAAATATTAATTAAACAGTGTGCCAACATCCATACCAATATTGTCATTTCTAATACTGCCACACTTCCAGAGGATTTACAGGACGTTGTTGACAAGTATGGAGGTCAGTCTGTTATTACATGGAAGGATAAACGGTTCCAGGACTACGGATTATCCGCACTTATGAACGAACAATGGCCACAAGCCAATATTCAGCTTTATGAATGGGATTCACAGCAACCTGAGGAAAATATCCGTCAAGCTGAAAAAGCAAATATTGGCGTGACAATTAGTGAAATGACGTTAGCAGAATCGGGAACTGCCGTGCTTTTTAGTAGCAAAGATAGAGGGAGAAGCATTAGCTTTTTACCTGAAAAGTCGATCATTATCATTCCTAAAAGTACAATTGTGCCTCGTATGACACAGGCAGCTCGTTGGATTAGTGAAAAAATCCGTCAGGGTGAAAAAATTGCTTCCTGTATCAACTTTGTTACGGGACCAAGTAACTCAGCCGATATCGAAATGATTCTTATCGTTGGTGTCCATGGCCCTATTCAAGCAACCTATATTGTTATTGATGATCAGTAAAAGAACAGGCATGCATTTCACCGCATGCCTGTTCTTTTAAGTTGTTGTGTTCGCAACACCTTCTGGGAGAGCTGCTTTTTCATAATACTCTGGATGTGCCTCTTTTAAAATAGATGAGCGCAGCATCACAAGTGAAATGATAATAATAATGACACTCGTTACTGGTAAAATAATAGTTGCTGGTAATGTATCATATAACATGCCATAGACTACCATACCAATCGGCATCATGGACATCGCCATCGTCTCCATTAGCCCAAAAACACGCCCACGGTACTCTTCCGCAATGATTTTTTGCATATACACCCCGATGGGCATATTAATCCCCATTTCGAAAATTGCGAAAATAAAGTAAATGATGAGATAGAAGATCACAATAGCTATATAGGTAAAATCAGTAACTAAAGGGATGACTGCTAAGCCAACACTTCCCGCCAATAGTAATAAGCTGATTTTCGAAAAGCGTAAAGGTACCTTTACTTCAGATCTTGTTGCGAAATAAAGGGATGCTAAGAGCATACCTAATGCACCAGACGCTTCAATAAAGCCAAAGTGTGTGGATTCTACTTTTAGCAATTCAATAATGATGTACGTTCCTCCAACAGCGATGGCAGAAAAGAATAGGTTGATCCACAATGCCACCCACATAATGGTCTTAATGACGTTACGTTGCTTGATATAATGAAAACCACTTTTCAGCCCTTCCCACATCTTTTCTTTTTTCGTATCTTCCCCTCTTGTACTATAAAGGTTAAAATCCATTGTTGCCTCTAAACAAAAGGCAATCGCATAGGCCACCATATTCACCATTAAAAATACATCCATATTAAAAAATCCATACATCATACCGCCAATGACTGGTCCTCCAATTGCAGCTACGGACATTGACATTTGGTTAAATGACATCGCACGTTGTAATCTCTCTGGATTGACAAGTGTGGCAATTGCTGATGAAAACGTTACACCAGAAAAGGCTGAGCAAATAGTATTAAAAACAGTAGCTATGTATATAGCATAAACGGACATTCCTACTGTTTCTGTATAAAGCAGTAATCCCCCTACTGTCAAAATAGTTCCTGCCTGTGCTATTAATATTGTGCGTTTTTTTGAAAAATTATCTGCGACATAGCCTGCTAAGGGTGCCACAAGTGCGCGGGGTAATACTGAACAAATCATATTGGTAGCGAAGCTCATTGCCGACCCAGTCATCGCTAAAATATACAAGCTAATACCGAATGCCATGACGTTTGCACCCAACATGGCAATCATTTTACTCGCCGTGAACGTCCATAAGTGATAGGTCGCCTTTTTTAATTTTTCCGCTTCATTCATTTAAATCCCTCCATTATTTAACTAAATTAAAAAGTTTAATTATGTTAAACAAAATATACCACAGCTTCCTCTTTTCATGCAAGCGAAAGTTTAATATAATTAAACAAAAGGAGGCGAGGCAGTGGACTCTTTAGGCACACGAATTCGCAAATTAAGGAAAGAACAAAAATTAACATTAGAGGCACTTGCCGGTGATCGTCTAACTAAAGGAATGTTAAGCCAAATAGAAAATGATAAGGCTAAGCCTTCTATGGAAAGCCTTGACTATATTGCTGAACGTTTAGGTGTAAAAGCTAGTGAATTACTGGAAGAAGTAACTCCATCCTCCATACGCCAGCTATTAGAGCAGGTGGAAAGTTTATTTGCAGAAGTAAAACGTGGTGATGCTCATCATCATCAAGAAATTGTCGATTTAATTAAGCCGTCTGTGGAGGGCCTGCCTCAAAGTTATGAAGCTGGCCGTTTATTGTATATTTACGCAGATGCCCAGTATGAAGCTGGATTAACAACATGGGAAGTCCCGCTTCAGCAAGCCCGCACTATTTTTAAGGAAATTAATTTACTCAGCCATTGGTTCAAAACCTTTATCCTCGAGATGGCTATTTTAGCTGCAAAACGTCAATATACATTGGCGTACGATCGTATCTTACAGGCAAAGGAAATTATCGAACAAGAGGACTATCAGCTCGATTCTCGTGATGCCTTATTAATGACTTATTATACAAGTATTTTCCAACTTGCAATTGGTGAGCATGAGGAAGGGAAAAAATTAATTCAAGAGACGATTGCCAATGCTCATAAAAACCAACTGTTCTATCAGATTGATAATATGTACAGAATTGGTGCCTATTGTGCCATGATTGATCGTGATTTTGAACAAACCAATCATATGTTTATGAAACTGGAGCAATATCAGGCATTTGCTGAACGTGTTGAGGTTGATGCTTTTATTTTTGTATTGAAGGCACATTATTGTAATAATTACAGCAATAATTATGAGCAGGCTCTGATTGAAATAGAACGTTTTTATCAGCTTAGACACGATGATTATTTAGACAAGCTAGATCCAAACTTTTACTATGCTGAAAAAGGAAAATCCTTATATTTACTTGGACAATATGAGGAGGCGAAGGCTGCATTCGAACAGTATAAACACAGACCGATCTATATTAATCATCCATATGATATTTTAAGCTTAAATGAATGCTTTTCCTATAAAGCCCTTTGCTATGCACATTTTGGTGAGCTAACAACAGCCTATGAAATTGCGAAAATGGCCTATACAGATTCACTGGATTTAGTGGATTTGCCCTATAAACGAAAAATTGAGGAAGTCTATCGAACGATTAAGGCACAGATTGATTCCATAACTTAATTAGTAAAGGGATTGCACGAGGCTGTGCAATCCCTTGTTTTTATTGCTGACGATCACTCTTTATTTGTTTATGGATCTTGCGTAACGCTTTTTTCGACCCACGTTCGATATCGTGCTGAAGCTTCCGATCCTGATAGTCTACAAATAATGTCTCTAAATCATAGCCTTCAGGGTATAACTCTGTTGCAGGTAATTCAAGGGCAAGCCGCTTTACATTCACCTCTAGTATTTGCCCCTGATAGAATACGCTGACATTATTGTACGGATTCATTTCTTCATATACCAATCCCACATCATCATAGTCCAATAATTTCACACGATCCCCCTTTGCAAATGTATAAGCCGCTGCCAAGCTTTTTTTCTCTTCTTTAGGCTTTCGAATTTTACTGTCCTGAACGATCGTCAGTTGATATTGTTTATTATTTATATAATCCTTTGCTCTTTGTAAAACAGCTTCTCGGACATTCATTTTTTTAGAAATCCATAAGGCATTGCTTTCTCCAGAGGTGCCGATGAGTAATTGGTACAAAGGCTCTAATGTTTCAGCATGGAAGCGCATTGCCGCATTCATAAAATCAGGATGCATTTCAGAAAATCGTTTAATTTCACCATAATGTGTAGTTGCCACAGTTATACAGCCCATTTGATAAAATTCTTCTAATATCGCAATGGCTAGTGCAGCTCCTTCATTTGGCTCTGTTCCACTGCCAATTTCATCAAACAGTAAGAGTGTATGATTATTAGCAGCTCTCATAATATCGGAAAGATTTTTCATATGAGAAGAAAACGTACTAAGTGCATTCTCTATACTTTGATTATCGCCAATATCAACAAAGATATGATCAAATACAGCCATTTCCGTTCCTTCGTCCGCTACAATATGGAAGCCCGACATCGTAGCTAATGTTAAAAGGCCAATGGTTTTCAACACAACTGTTTTCCCACCAGCGTTTGGACCTGTAATAATTAAGCTACGGTAGTCTTTCGCGATGGAAAATTGAAGAGGTACCGCATTTCCTGGTAGTAATGGATGCTTACCATTGATTAGTTGAATATAACCGTAATCATTTATACGTGGCTCCCTACCACCAATTTGTCTACTGAACTTCGCTTTGGCAAAAACCATATCGTATTGACTAATCAACTCCATGTTAATGGTGATGGCATGAAGATGTTCCATCAATAGCCCTGATAAAGACGCTAAAATCTGGTATTCCTCCACGGCTTCCTCTGCCTTTAAGGTAGCTAATTCTACATTTAATTTAGCGACAACACTTGGCTCCATAAAAACGGTTGCCCCTTTTGAGGAAATTTCAACGACCGTACCCTGTACATGATTTTTATAGGTCGCTTTAATCGGAATCGTATAGCGATCATCCTTTTGACTAATAAAAAATTCCTGAATATACGGTTTATTAGCACTGTTATTTAAAAATTTCGTTAAACGTTCTTTAATTTTTTCCTCTGTCGTTTCCATATGATGTCGGATGCGTTTTAATTCACGACTAGCGGCCGAATCTACACGATTGGCTTTGATCGCAAAATTAATTTCCTCCTCCACGCTTTTAAATTCAGCCATAGAATGAGCGTAAGAGGAAAGAACAGGCGCAAAAAATGCCTTATCTAACATAAATTTTTTGATGTTGCGGCAGCCTCTTAAAAAATCAGAGATACTCACTAGCTCACTGGGATCTAGAAGCATTCCCTTTTCAAGCTTTGTCATAATATGCTCAATATTCGATACCCCTAAAAACGGAACATGCCCCTCTGCATCCAATATTGCACGAGCTTCTGTTGTTTCATTCAACCGATTTTTTACCACTGCTAAGTTTGAGCTTGGCATTAATTTATCTAAAAGCTGTTTGCCTAACCCGCTGACACAATAGGATTTAACGATGTCCTTTAATTCATGATATTGTAATTTTTCAAGTGTAGTATTATTCATTTCTTTTTGCTCCTCATTGTAATGTTTTATCATACATGAAGATACCTACCCAATAATAGATAGCAATGATGGTTTAAACAAAATAAAAAAGCTGTGAGGAATCCCCACAGCTCTATCTTTAAAAGGCGCGTTTTCCTGGCATCACAAATAAAACTTCAGCTAATTGAAGTTTCTATCCTATCTGCCACGCTTAATAAAGTATTGTAGGTATCTACATAGGTTGTTGAAATAGATCCATGACAAAATAAGGGGTGTTTATAACATGTATCCCCTGCTGTCGTCATCGCCACTATTTCATTCAATTTTTACCTAGTTAGAACCTACCGCACTCACAAAAAGCACCTCTCATTAATTGATCATTGTTATCTAATTATTGACATTTTACTATATGCTAACAGGAAAGTAAAGGTACCTACCTTCAAAAGGTTTTCTCCTATTTTGTCGAATCTATCAAAAAGACTCTATTTGAAGGGAGTACCCAAATACAACAAAAGACTACCCATTGCCTGTTTACCTTCATTTTCTTATTTATTTTTATAATCCCTACAGCCTCTGCCACTGTGATTGGTGAAATAAACGCTATGGGCTTTCATTATGCAGTCTTGCATTTAGCGCAATATAAAGCAGCGGTGAATGAGTTATTCATTGTTAGCCTCATACTACTCAGTGCACTCATAATGGCTACCATTATTTGTTGGTTATTTTTTAGAAGGCAAAAGCATGAGCTGAAAAACCCCGCAGTGTTGTAATCGTTCTGCCATTCGCTCTAGCGATTTTAATAGTGCTCAAACAGTCACTTCATCTCTATAAGCTACCTATATTTTTCACCATGTTAGTGGAGGAATTTTATCGATTTTTCGGATACGTTTAAACAAAATAGCAGACAATCTAGCAGCCCAATCCGATAAGGAATAAAAAAGTTTTGTGCATTACAAAGCGAAGTGGTAAAAGTTACAAAAAAAGACCTGTAGAAAAATCTACAAGTCTTTTACGAAACTGATTTATGATGGGCTTTTCTTGTTTCTATAATTTTCGAACCAGAAAATAAAAGTAAAGCTGCCCAAATAATGCTGAATGCAAGGAGCTCAACCTGACTAAATGGCTCTTTGTATAGCACGATGCCTAAAATCAAGACAATCGTTGGCGATACATATTGGATAAACCCTAGTAAATATAAAGGAATATTTTGTGCCCCCTTCGCAAATAAAATAAGCGGGACGGCTGTTACTAAACCACTAAAGATCATCAAAATATCTGTTTTAACATCGACATGTAAAAACGAGGCTTGATGTGTAGCAAAAAGATAGACATAATAGCCTAAAGCAAAGGGTAAAATCAATAACGTTTCAATGGCTAGGCCTCTTGTAGCATCCAGTGTAATTTTCTTTTTCAGCACACCATAAATAGCAAAAGATAGCGCAATCAATAAAGCTACCCAAGGTACTGAGCCGTAATTGATCGTCAAAATAATCACCGCAATAAAAGCAATTCCTGTTGCTACCCATTGTGCACGACTCAGCGATTCTTTAAAGAAAATCACCCCGAAAATTACAGACAATAGCGGATTAATATAATAACCTAAGCTCGTTTCAATGAGATGATTATGCGTCACTGCCCAAATATATAAATACCAGTTCATTGAAATGACAAAGGATGCACCCGCAAGCTGCCAGAAATGCTTTTGATGTGACCATAAATATTTTAAATCTGCTACGAGATCCTGACGCATTCGAAATACGAGCACTGCCAGCACCGTAAAGACAAAGGACCAAATGACACGGGATAATAAAATCTCCATACTTGGTACATGCTCAAGTAATTTCCAATATAGAGGGAATGCTCCCCAAAAGGCATAGGCAAAAAAGGCTGCCAAAACTCCTTTTTTCTCATTTGACATGATATTAACGCTCCTACTCTTACTGAAATCGGTTAACGATTTCCTATAATCTTAAACTAGTTAAAGAATAGACTCATTATAGGACTTTGAGTAGCTGCTGTAAATGCCAAATTTCTAGTTCCTTTTAAAAGCTGTTAACCTTTTTGTTCCGACTCTAGCTCAGAAATATACTTGCGTACAGTACTATAGCTAATCTCTGGATTGATTTGGCGCTTGATGCGAATATGGATTTCTTTAATTCCAACCCCTTGCTCACGCATATCTCGAATCATCGACTTCAAAGGCCCCGTCAATGACTCTCTTGACATCGCTGTATATTTACTTAGTTCAATGAGAAGATCTGTATTTTGTTGACGGAGCACCTTCATCTCCTCCACCAAACAATTATATTCAGTGACCTTTTTCTGCAAGACCGTGTTTTGCTGCTTTAACTTTTGTAGATCCTCTGTTAGCTGTGCATTTTGTTTTTTTAGCATTTTTCGTTCTCGTTCTAAACCATTTTGCTTGTTATCTAAATCCTTATACATAGCATTATATAACTCTTCCATATGCAAAAGCTCTAGATAGCGACTTTGTGGTACAATCATTAAGCTATCTGTCGTGTATAGAGCAAGCGTCCCATCTTTAAACGGCTCATACGACAATGTAGAGGGATTTATTTTATTTGCCATTTATTTTTTCACTCCTCCACGAATAATTACATGTAATCGAATAACTTTGTGTAGCATCTTTCCGCTTCCTTTTCCACTTGATAATCATTCTCATTTAACATTATCATAATCACTATTTTACTTTTTGTCAAAGATCATTTCACTTGTGTGGAAGGAGCCTCTATCTGCCTACCCTTTCCATAAAAAAAGCCTCTTGCAACAATAGCTGCAAGAAGCTTTAGCCTTACATTTTTTTCAGTTTCTCATACTCCAATTGCAAACGCTCAATACGTTTACGACCTTCTTCACGGTTTCTTGCTGTTTCTGCTTGAATTTGCTTTGTTTCTTGAATACCAGCCATAATTGTTTGCCATGTTGTTTCAATGGTTTCGATTTTAATGCTTGGGCTACCAGCTTGACGAGCGATATTCACACTGTTCTTACTAATATTTTCTGCATTACGCACAAGCATTTCATTCGTACGACGATCTAGTTCCACCATAGAATCAGAAATCAACTTTTGACGCTTCAATGTCACTGCGTGAATAAGCCCCTGCTTAAAGATCGGAATCGTTGTGACAAAGGCAGAATTAATCTTGGCAATTAGATGATTGTTCCCTTGCTGCATTAAGCGAATTTGTGGTGCTGATTGGAATGATACTTGTTGTGCCATTTCTAAATCATAGCGACGTTGCTCTAATAATTCCACAGCGCGAAGCATTGTTTCATATTCCATAGCTGCCAATTGATCACCACTTTGAGCCTTTTGTTCAAGTGCTGGTAAAGACGCACGAACCTCTTCTGTTTTCACTTCAATAGCTGCAACAAATTTACTTAATGATTGGAAGTAGTTTAAGTTTTGATCATACAAATTTTCAAGGTCAATGGTATTACGCTTCATTTCCCCTTCATATTTTTGGATTTCACGGTAAATGACATCCACTTCTTTATTCATGCTGTCATACTTAGATAAGAACCTTTCCAATTGTTCTTTTCCTTTGTTAAAGAGCTTGGAGATGAAACCGCCCTTTTTCTCTTCCGCAAAATCCTGTGGATCAAATTTATCCATAATTTTATTCAGGTTATTTAAAAGCACACTCGATTCTTCCAGCTTACTAGCTTTCATCGTTGCGAGCATTTTATCAGAAAAGGTTGAAATGCCACTTGCCGTTTCTTTACCGAGCTCTAGCATGGCAATTTGATCTTTGACATCAATTTTTTGTGCAAGTGTATGAACCTCTGGATCCTGCTTTAACATTAGCTGGTTTTGAGCGATTTGTGATAGTTCCTGCTCAGATACAAGTACTGGCTTTTGCTCAGCTGTTTGCTGTAAAAGTGGATTTGGCTGTAATAAAGGATTTTCTGAAGCGAATGGGTCCTTGGATTTTAAAAGATCATTGTTGAATTCAGACATATGTTTTACCCCCTGCAATTTATCTCTACTAATTACTTACGATTACCATGTAAAAAAGTTTCATTTTCTATAGGATGAAAAAATACGAATCTGCTATACAATAGTCATTCTGGTGTACCTTATATTGCAAACTATATTGATTAGGGTGAGCATTATCAACAAAAATTTCCACTTCAGTGCAATAGTGAAGAATTTCTGCTATTTCTTTACTAGTAGGGCACAGCTGTTGAAGCTTTTGAAAGAGCTGCGCTTTTTCTTCGATTGTTGCTAAACGCTGATTTGATGATCGGTCAAGAATTGCCTCCACCTCTGATTTAGCTAACATCATCTCATCCCCTTTTATAAATTATAGCTTCTTTCTAGCCAAAATTCGACTGATTCCGTAAATTCCTTTACATTGTTTGCTAACAATGGCACCATGACACCAAAAAAGCAGCTACATTATCCATGTAGCTGCCATTATGTTATGTTGTTACCTTTAATACCGTTTTAATTTTTTGAATGACGCCGCCAGAGCTATATGTCAATACACTACGTTTATAGAACGATAAACTGAATAGGTATACGACAACAATCGTTACGACTAAAATTCCTAAAGAAAGTAATGGTACAATGCCACCGATATCTGTAGCGCCAATACGCATTGGCATGATCATTCCAGAAGTTAGTGGGATATAAGAGAATATTTTAATGATAATTGTATCTGGATTCCCCATGCCTGTCAGCATAACATAGAAGCCAATAATCGTAATAATCATCGCAGGCATTAATACTTGACCCGCCTCTTCTACTTTCGATACTAAAGAGCCAAATAATGCACCGATAATAAGATAAAGGATAACTGTTAACAGTAGGAATACGATAGCATAGATGACATAGCCAACGGACAATTCCTTGACAATGCTAGCAGCTGCATCCCAAACCATTCCACCTTTGATAAACTTCGCATAGATAAGGAACACGATCGCAATAATACCCATCTGTGTTAAAGCGAGCAATAAAACTCCAGCGATTTTTGCTTTAAAATGTGTCCCAGGTTTGACACTAACTAACAGCATTTCCATTGCGCGTGAGCCTTTTTCAGAGGCTATTTCAGTCGTAATCATCGATAGGAATGTAGAAATGAAGAAATAGATTAAAATTCCTACCGCATAGGAAACTACTAGCCCTGATTGCTTTTCTTCTTCACTTTTTCCACCTGTTGATGCCTCATTTAAGTTTTTCGTTGAAATTGTTGTTTGAGCTGCCATAATTTGTGCCGCTTGCTCAGGTGAAAGCGATAATTGTTGTACAGCATAGTGTTGTCCTGCATACTGTAATAAGGATGATAATGTAGATTGATCGTTTAATTTCAGTGGTGTAAACGTAGCAATTTCCGCATGTAATTGACCATTTTGGTCGTTAATCGTCACAATCGCATCCAGCTTGCCGTCCTTTACTCTTTTTTCAAGGGTCGTTACATCTTGCTCATCCTGAATAAAGTTCATATCTCCATTCGAGACAAAAATACCACTTAGATCAGCAGAGGTTTTATTAATAATCGCGATTTGCTGTGCTTCATCATCACCTGTGAATAATTCCTTAATTTCTGACCAGAAGACAGCCACTGACATGACAATTACATATAAACTAGTCATTAAGATAAAGGATTTTGATTTAATTTTAGCTTTATATAATTGCTTCATTAATAAACTAAACTTCGACAACATGGCCACCTACCTTATCTTTAAAGATTTCATCTAACGATAAATAATCTAAGCTGAATTTTTCAATATACTTCCCATTGGATAGCTGCTCAAAGATACCTTGAGCAAAGCTTTCGTCCACTAATGTAAGCACTGTTTGCTCCTTCTCTACACGCACATCCTTGACACCATCAAGTGCCAATAATTGTGTTGTTGACCAATCCGTACGGACAGCAAGCTTTGTTTTACCATATTGTTTCTTTAAATCTAGTAAGCTTCCAGAAAATAAAGAAACACCTCGTTTTAATAAACACAAATGATCACAAAGCTCCTCGACATTGTCCATTTGGTGACTGGAGAACAAAATCGTCGTGCCTTGCTCTTTCAATAGTAAAATAGCATCCTTTAGTAAATCTTTATTGACGGGATCTAGCCCACTGAACGGCTCATCTAAAATTAAAAACGCAGGTTTATGGATAAAGCTTGCAATTAGCTGTACCTTTTGCTGATTCCCCTTTGACAGTGTTTCTGCCTTATCCTTGCGTTTTTCCTCCAGTTCAAAACGTTGAATCCAAAAATCTATTTCCTTTTTCAGCTCTGCTCGTTTCATGCCACGTAGCTCACCAAAAAAGTAAAGCTGCTCCTCTACCTTCATTGTTGGGAAAATACCACGCTCCTCTGGTAAATAACCAAGGACATCTCGGTTAATGGCATTAACTGGCTGCCCATCCCAAGTAATCGTCCCCGCTGTCGTCTCCTGTAAATCTAAAATCATTCGGAATGTCGTTGTTTTTCCTGCACCATTTTGACCAATTAGACCGAAAATTTCCCCTTTTTCAATGGTAAAATTTAAATCATCTACAGCTGTAAAATCCTTGTACTTCTTTGTGACATGCTGTAACTGTAATGTCATGTTGTCTTCCTCCTTATCCTTCAAATATATGTAAGTCTTGTTTCAAGCCCTTTTTACGATTTTCATTTTTTACTATAGGAATGAATAGCAGTAAGGCGACAATCAAATTCATGCACCCCACACTTGTATTCATAGATCCTACAACGAATTCCCGTAAACCAAGGGATAGATTATAAATACCAATGATTAAATTTAACAGTAGCACGAATATAAAAATGCGATTCATGGATTTAATATAGTTTATTTTCGAGGAAGCATCTGAAAATATCTCAAAAGGGCCCTCCGATTTTGATTTTCGATAATAGGCCCACCCACCAAACTTAGACACACACTCGATATGCATTTCGTCTAGAAACTCAAAATAATCCTTCGACTTTCTATTGATAAATTCATTTCGATAAATATATTGACCTGGTGTCCCTTTTTCAAAAACAAAGTAGCCTACTACCGTCTTTTTAAGATTCCACCCCCGATCTGCCATGTCATTGACCCATCGCTCTTCCTTTTCGTAATCAATAAAAAAACGATACATTCTTTTTTTCATTTTGCATCACTCCTACTATAAATTCATGCTTCCTTTTTCATTATTTTCTGATTTCCCGGAAAATAATAGACGCTTCGTTAATCCGAAAATACATTTAATTCTCTCTTTAATCGATTACGTATACGCATAAGCTTATAGAATGGGAGGGCAAATAATACAACAACCACAAGATTCAGCGTATTTAACGCAAAACCAACCCAGTCTGTTGTTTGCTCCGAAAAATCGCCAATTAAACCGATTAGTCCAATGAACAAATTAAGTAGAATAAGAGAAAGCAGGATCCTCATCTTTTTTGACAGGTTACCAATTTTCGTTTTTTTATCTGTATACAGCTCAAATGGACCTTCCTGTGCTGCTTTTCTAAAAAATACAAAATTTCCAGAGCGGTCTACTTGTTCAATGTCAGAGGATTTGAGAAATTCGAGAAATTCCTCTTCATAGTGCGTACCGAATCGCTCTAATTCATCATGGCGATAAATATAGCTATTTGGTTCTCCACGCTCAAACGTAAAACGAATCCATGTAAATTTTTTTAAGTGCCAGCCCTGACTAGCCATGTCATTGACCCACTTCTCTATTGCATAGGGATTAATCATCAATCGATATTTATGCATATTATTCAACTCCTCTCGTTATACGGATACCATTGTCAAAAAGTTCCCTTAATCGTAAAATTTCATATTCCACCACTGTTTTTCCAGTTTCAGTAATAATATATTCTTTCTTTCTGCCATCTCCATCAAGTGCCTCTATCCATCCTCGTTCCAACAATGTTTTAATCGCACCATATATGGTTCCGGCCCCTAAGCGCACTCTTCCATTGCTCATTTCTTCCACCAATTGCATAATGCCATAGCCATGCCTCGCCTCATATAATGCTAATAAAATATAATAAACGCCCTCTGTTAATGGCGGATGCTCCTGTGTCATACAAATCCTCCTTTATATCGTCCATCAATATATCGCCAGTCGATATATTCAAAATATATCAGCAGTCGATATAATTGTCAACGCTCATTCACAGTGTTGCAGATCCTTGCACACTATGCTAGGATGTAAGTAATTACTTGCATGGAAGGAAGTATGTTCTTGACAACGAAAGGAACTGCGCAACGAATTATCGAAGCTGCTCTACAATTGATTAGTGAAAAAGGCTATACAGCTGCAACTACCAAAACCATTGCAGAATTAGCAGGTGTCAATGAGGTCACTCTTTTTCGTCACTTTGGCAACAAACGTGGTTTATTAAAAGCCATTATTGAGCAATTTTCTTATTATCCTCTTCTACAGCAGGAGATCAATCAAAATGTAACGTGGGAATTAGAAAAGGATTTATTGAATTTCTCACTGAAGCATTTTCATTTTTTAATGTCGATTAAAGATTTTGTCATGATCGGCTTTAAGGAATCTATTCAATTTCCTGAAATTAGTGAGGAAATCGCCAATCTCCCGCTCCTCATAAAAAAGGAGCTCATTCACTATTTTCAAGAGATGCATCAACAAGGAAAAATAAGAGAAGTTGATTTTGAAGCAGCAGCGTTATCGCTTATAGCTTTGAATTTTGGTCATTTTATGTCACGTGCTCGCCTTGGAACTATCGTGTCTGACTTACCAACTGAAGAACTTTTACAAACTAGTGTTGCTATTTTTTCTAGGGGACTCGTTTCCTAGAAAAAATTTTTCTAATCAATGCAAGTAAGTACTTACTTAATTTTAGGGGGAATAAAAAATGACAGGTTTACAAGCACTATTGCGAGTTCGTGAAACCTATATCGGCATTGTTGCAACCATTGCCTTCCAATTAATATTCTTTACAATTTGGATGACTGCCTATGATGGTGTCAATGAAAGAGCGGAACAGTTAAGCATTGGTATTGTTGTGGAAGATTCTGTAATGGGTCAACAGGTAGCACAGAACATCAAAGGCTCCATCCCCTTTGCAATGGAGGACTATTCTTCGATGGAGGAAGCTGAGAGCGCATTAAACGAACGACAAATTAATATGATTATGCAAATTCCAGCCGATTTTACAAATCAAATTCAAGCAGGGAAAGAGGCTGAAATTATTTATGCGATTAATCAAGCCAATGCAAGTGTAGCGAAAAATATGATGGAGGGTGTAGCAAAGCAATTAACAGTAGAAATCAATCAAGCCCTCTATCCAATGCAACAAAATCAAGCCGTTGAAGTCTTTGCTCAACAATTTGCTCAGCTTCCCTTCGAGCAACACACTGCCCAACAAATTACCACTTCTGTCAAAACGACTGTAATGAATGTCAAAGACCACCCCGTCGATGGTACGATTGTAAAAACCAATGATGTAAAGGGATTTGCTGCAAACTTTGTCCCACTTATGGTCATCATCTCCTCCTTTGTGGGAGCGATGGTTATGATTATGCAACACCAGCAAGCAGCACAGCTCGTTCAAGACAGCCTATCAAAATGGCAATTGTTTCTCGCACGACAGCTACTCAATGTGGGCGTAGCCTTTACATTGCCATTCATAACAATTGGCTTGATGCACCTTTTTAATATCGATAGTCAAGAAAGCCTGCTGTCGATTTATCTCTTCCAATCTGTAATGTACCTTGCTTTCCTTAGCTTGGCCCAAGTATTTGTGATTGCCTTTGGGAATATGGGGATGATATTTAATATTTGTGCTCTCTCACTCCAATTAGTAACATCAGGTGTACTTGTTCCAAAAACCATGCTATCTGAAGGATACAAGCAGGTCGCTGCTATGCTACCTGCCACGTATGGAGCAGATGGCTACTACACAATCATCTTTGGTGGTAGTTCTGATAATCTCCTGCAAAACAGTAGCTCCTTAGGCATCATCATCTTCGTGACACTAGCCATCGCTACGTTGATCGTCACATTTAAGCCAGCTCCAGCCCGATGATTTAATAGAAAAGAGAAGGTCTACAAGTTGATGTAGACCTTCTCTTTGAGTGGTTATCCGCTACTTTTTCTCTTCTATCCTTCACTTTGAGCTGGCTATCCGCTACTTTTCCTATACTATCCTTCAAATCGGGCGTCCTATCCACTGCTTCTTACTCTATCCTTCAAATTGAGCGTTCTATCCGCCACTTTTTCTCTTCTATCCTTCAATTCAAGCGTTCTATCCCCCACTCCTCACATTCTTTAAAATAGCTGCTAACTGTTGATTTAACATGGTCACGCTATCGCTGAAATCGCCGCGATACCATTGGATGATAAGCCCGATGATGGCGTTTGCTTGATAGGCACTATAATAGTCGATCGAGATATGATCCTCCATTTGATGTATGTGTTGTGTGGTAATATCGCGTTTTAGCAGGGAATAAATCCCATCAAATAGCATGTAATAGTAGGTCAGCGGGACATTTTTAGAAAAGACGATACGGTAAAACATTTTAAAGCGTTCAATATGATGAAAAATACGGATAGTATTGGGATCTAATTGATTTGTGTCCAATGTCGTGACGGCACGATAGGGTTCTTCATAGGATTGATATAAATCCTCCATTATCTCCTGAAAGTATTCTTCAAAGAGCCCCTCTTTTTGCTCGTAGTGTAAATAGAAGGTTCCTCTATTGACCTTTGCTTCTCTACAAATTTCAGCAATGGAGATTTGCTCCAATGGTTTTTGGCTAAGCAAGGTCAATAAAGCATCGTGGAGAGCTTGCTTCGTTTTAATAATCCGTAAATCCGTAGTACGCAATTTTTTCAGCTCCTTAATAAACAGATTGTCCAAATGTGTTGATTACTCAACACATCCCGTTTTTTTGCATATTGAAATCGCTTTCATCCTTATTATATGATTTTAATGAACAGATGTTCAATAAGTAAAGAAATTACTATGAGGAGGTCTTTGAGATGAGATTAGAAGGTAAAGTAGCCATTGTGACAGGTGCAGCTTCAGGTATGGGGAAAGCCATTGCAGAAGGATATGCAAAAGAAGGCGCTAAGGTTGCCGTTTCAGACTTAAATTTAGAGGGTGCCCAAGCGGTTGTGGAAGGTATTCAAGCGGCTGGAGGAACAGCATTTGCCATTCAAACCAATGTCGCATCAACAGAAGACTTACAACGCTTATTTGATGAAACAAAAACGAACTATGGTCAATTAGATATATTAGTCAACAATGCAGGTATTATGGATGGTATGGAGCCAGTTGGAGAAATTTCTGATGAACGATGGGAAAAAGTATTTGCAGTGAATACAACAGCTGTTATGCGCTCTATGCGTATGGCTACCGAAATTTTCCTTGCACAAGGTCACGGTGTCTTTGTCAATAATATTTCTGCAGGTGGCTTATATGGTGCACGGGCTGGGGCTGCTTATACAGCTTCAAAACATGCGGTAGTTGGTTTAACAAAAAATACAGCCTTTATGTATGCTGATAAAAATATTCGCTGTAATGGTATTGCGCCAGGAGCAGTGATGACCAATATCGCCTCTTCTATGACAAATATGAGCCAAACAGGTGCTGCACGACAAGCACTAGGACTATCCATCAATCCGCGGGCTGGTCAGCCAGAAGAAATCGCTCAATTAGCGATCTTCCTAGGCTCAGATGAGGCTAGCTTTGTGAATGGACAAGTTATTGCTGTTGATGGTGGCTGGACAGCTTACTAATCCATAAGGAAACACGCACAGAGACATTTTCTGTGCGTGTTTCTTTCATTATATAACTTTTCGAGACGGAATCATGCTTCCAATTACTGCCCCTATTAACGCTGGCAGTATCCATCCTAAGCCAATATCATAAAAAGGAAGCATCGCAGAATAGTATTTCTCTACTGCATCCAATATACCTAACTTCGCATCTGGCACACTTTCTACCAGAGCTTTATAGCCATCAATCAGGCTAATGAAAAATGTAAAAATCATCGCTATGGCATACACTGTTTGCTTATTCTTAAAGAAGGATGAGCTTAGAGCGAGCAAGATTAGTACGATTGCTAATGGATATAAGAACATTAAAACTGGAATAGCATATTTGATAATATTGTTTAAACCAAAATTCGCAATCGTAAAGGATACAGCACACAACAGAAACACAAACCATTTGTAACTAATTTTTGGAAATACCTCATGGAAAAACTCACTACAAGATGTAATTAAGCCGATACTTGTTTTTAAGCAAGCGAGAACGATGATGACCGCCAATAAAATAGCTCCAAATGAGCCGAAATAATGATCGGCCACTGCCGCAAAGATTAAACCACCATTATCAAAAGTCCCGACAGCATTAATACTGGAAGCGCCCATATATGTTATGAGACCATAAATCAGCGTCATTAAAGCCATCGCAAAAATACCTGATGTCCATGTAGCCTTGGCAATTTCCTTACGATCTGTAATCCCTGCACTTTTAATTGCATTAATGACAACAATCCCGAAGGCTAGTGAGGCAAGGGCGTCCATCGTATTATAGCCTTCTTTAAAGCCTGTCATAAAGGCGGCATCCATATATTCACCAATTGGCTGCTGGAAATGGCCCATTGGCTTCGTAATGCTTGTAATAATTAAAATAAATAAAACAACTAAAAATGCAGGCGTTAAATATTTACCGATATAATCCATTATTTTCGCTGGATTTAAAGAAAAATAGTAGACAATGGCAAAAAATATAAAGCTAAATACAGCAAGTAGCAGTGTTGCATGCTGTGCTTGAATATATGGCTCAAACCCTACTACAAAAGGTACAGTTGCTGTACGTGGGATGGCAAAGAATGGTCCGATTGTTAAGTACAGTGCCAATGAAAAAATAATACCAAATATAGGATGAACACGATTGGCTAGATCACGTAAACCATTACTACCTGATAAGCCAATTGCCAAAATTCCGAGGAATGGTAAGCCGATAGCAGTCACTAAAAATCCGATTAATCCAAACCAAAAATTAGTCCCAGCAAATTGACCCATTTGAATAGGAAAAATTAGGTTCCCTGCTCCAAAATACAGTCCAAATAACATGGTACCAATGACTGCGTAAGTTGAAAAAGGTATTTTTTGTTGCATAATTGATGTGCTCCTTAGAAGTTTTAGACTATAGCAAATTATTTTAATCGAATGATTTTTCACTACAATTTCATCATGTTATCAAGCATTTATTATAATTACAATAGTTTTTTCGTTTATCCAGTGAGATTCAACAAAAAAAGAGCTGTCTACTGACAGCCCCTTCTTAGTTTGCAACTGACCATTCAATATGATCTAAAAATTTATAAACATCTTCATACACTTTATCGCGTTCTTTGTCCAATGTAATAATGTGGCCAGAGTTTTCATACCAAATGATTTCTTTGTCGTCTGTTTCCACAGTATTTAAAATAAAAGGTGCGCTTTCTTGATATAGGTCATCATCTAGTGAGCCTTGTAACACAAGAGTTGGTGCTTTGATCGTTGATAATTCTTCACGCGTTTCTGTTGTTAAACGTGTTACGCCGTCCAATGAATCCTTCGGTGAAATACGTAATTCATGTAATTCTGAAATAATTTGATCTTTTGATTTATTTTCAAAGTGTTTATATAAACGAGCATAGTGGTACAAACGTGTAAATAAGCCTTTTGAATTATCACGTGTAATCGGTGCACACATCGCTACACATGCTTTCACTGGGAATGTCTCTGCAACCTTTAACGAAAAGACGCCTCCAAGTGAAATCCCAACAACAGCGATTTCTTCATAGCCTTTCTTTTGTAGGAAGTTATAACCTTCTACTACATCGTTCCACCAATCTTCTGGTTTTGTTTCTAATAATGCTTCTGGTTCTACGCCATGCCCACTATAAATTGGTGCATGCACAGTATAACCTCGTTGAGATAAAAATTCTCCTAGCTTTTTCACATCTTTTGTGCTACCTGTGAATCCATGCAGTAATAGTACGGCTTTTTTGCCTCCCTCGATTGTTAGAGGTTGTGGCTTTGTTAACTTCATTTTATGATATCCCCTTCACGGAAATTAATAATTGTGTATTTTATGTGTCTATCTTATCACCCTTTATTCATAATGTACAATTTATAGTTTTTATCAAATCAATGTTTATAGTGCATGAATGATGTCAACTTAACGGCTGTACTATCACACTTTCTGCTACTTAACTTTTCCTTTCTGCTAAATAATTGCAACGTCCTTTTAAAAATTTTTTGTTACCTATACTTCCCGTCTGTTTCCCGTTATAATGCAGATAACTTAAAAATCACAAGAAAAGAGGTGAAAAAAATGGAGTGGCAACAATTAGAATATTTTGTAACCGTTGCAAAGTTAGAGCATATGACACGGGCTGCCGAAGCATTAGCGATTTCACAGCCGGCACTTAGTCGTTCAATTTCAAAGCTGGAGGAAGAATTAGGTGTACCGCTTTTCGACAGACAAGGGCGCTCGATTATGCTAAACCGATATGGAGAGCTATTTTTATATCGTGTCCAGCGCATGCGTAAAGAATATGAAAAGGCTGTTTTAGAATTACAGGAGCTTAATAATCCAGAACTTGGAGATGTATCACTCGGTTTTTTACATACACTTGGAACGAGTATTGTACCCGACTTGATTCGTGCCTTCCGTCAAAAACATCCCCATATCCGTTTTCATTTCACACAAAACTACTCCCATTCACAGTTAAAACAATTACTGGCAGGTGAGTTAGACTTGTGCCTACTAGCCGCGATCGATACAGAGCCGCCAGTTTGTTGGAAGGAATTATGGCGAGATGAGCTCTTTATAATGGTCCCAATTGACCATCCATTAGCCCATCGTAAAAGCATCAAAATGAAAGAATTGGAGCATGAAAGTTTTGTCTTAATGAAAAAAGGCTATGCATTACGCCGCTCAGCTGATCGCTTATTAAATGCTGCGGGCATTAAGCCTAAAATTTCTTATGAAGGTGATGAAGTATCGACAATCGCTGGATTTGTTGGTGCGGGGCTTGGCGTTTCCTTACTACCCGATGATGATGATTTAAACCCCAAAAAAATCGTTAAAATCCATGTTGAGGATATGGTATGTGAACGAATTATCGGCATGGCTTGGATAGAAAATCGTTATTTATCGCCATCTGCACGTCAGTTTAAACAATTTGTCTTTGATTTTTATGACAATAAATAATATAAAAAAGATCAAGGCTTTGGCAGCCCTGATCTTTTTTATGCTACAGTAATTTAACCTGATAGGAAAAAATATCATTTGTATCGCCTTTCATTGCAAATACTCCCTGTTCGACGAGCGTCAGTAAGCGATACTCTACGAAATCATTTCCTACATAATGGACAAATGTTTCAAATATCTGTGCCAAAATATGCGTAGGCATTAGCCACTCTTCATTTTGCTGTAAATGCAAATTTTTTGCACTGGCGATAATGTATACATCCATTGCATCTTCCTCTACATGCAATAGTTCACTTTTCCATAACCGTAATGTACTGGGCTGTTCTTTAATGTTTTCCCATTCCTTAGCGAGTTGCTGACATTCTTGCACAGAGAATCGTTTTGCACTAGGGCGAAGCTTCATTAGCATTTCCGAGGAAAGCTCGCCTGTATGGCGAATGTCTAAATTGGGGTGAATACCCTTCAGATTCTCCGTTGCATCAATACCATACACCATACTGCATTTATGAATTAACTCACTCATCACATAGCGCAGTCCTATCTGTTCATGCGTATTGTGACTATACCAAATCCACACATCCACATCACAAGGTAAATTAGCGATTTTTTTCCTCCAGTTTTCATACATCTCATCATACAATTGCTGGTCATCATCATCTAAAATATGCGTGGCTAACCAAGTTTTACGTTCTTCAAAGTTTTGAAGAGGTCCAATCGAGAGATCATCATGGACACTTAGAACTGATTCACTTCGCTGCAAACGATGTTGACGAATTGCAAGTTTCATAGAACCCTGCGTTGCTAAGCTAAAGGTAATATGTAAAATAGCCATGTCCATTCCTCCCTACTGTTTGCTGATGGCAATCTGTATCCCGATAAATGTGAATAGAATACCTTGAACTGTATTTAGTCGTTTAGCAATCGCAGGTTTACCAATAATGACTTGTCTAACTTTCCCTGCAAATATACTAAACAATGAAAATAATACAAGCGCTTGTATTAAAAATACAATACCCAAAATAAGCATTTGAAACGCCACATGTCCTTGCGATGGATTAACAAACTGTGGTAACAGCGCTAGGAAAAATAACGATACTTTAGGATTTAAAATATTCATTAATATTCCTTTTTTATATAATTTAATATAGGCTTGCGTATTTTGCTGTTGCAACGTAAAAGGGTCTCCTTTAGCACGAAATGATTGCCAAGCTAGATATAATAAATACGCTGCTCCTGCAAATTTGACGATGGTAAAAATAATGGTCGATTGATAAATTATCGCAGAAATACCAAGTACTGCTGCACTAATATGAACAAGTAGCCCTGTACACAATCCAAGAGATGTGGCAATACCCGCTTTTTTATCTTGTGTAATACTTTGGGCAAGCACAAATAAATTATCGGGCCCTGGCATAATGGTTAAAATCATCGCAGCCCCTAAAAACGCAAATAACGTTGAGATGTCCAAAACTTTCCCTTCCTTCAACTTCTTTTAAAAAACTATATACATTATACTACATGACGTTGTTCTCACTAGATGTAAGTTTATGACTTTATCCAAAACTTTTTTTAAATTTCGGTTTCACAATTTATGCTCGCTCAAGCGATACTTTTCTTCCCTAATCCATTATAATAGTAGAAACTCATGATAAACCAGATAACTTCCATAAGAGGTGATTGATAATGGCAGTAAGTGATATTGTCACGCAATATGAGGATGAGCATGGACAGGTTTACTATAAAATGAAATCCCATGACATTGAGGTAAAGGCCACACAAAACGCAGGCTTAGCACCTGTCATCACGTATTGGATGGCTGACAAAGAGATTACAGATTCCATTCGAAATTTACGCTTCAGTCCACGTGCCCCATCTAGCTATATACAAGATTACGAAGAATTTCAAGCAATGCTTTATGCGAAAGAGCAAAGGGCCATTAACCAGCTGTATGAACAAATGAGCATTAAACCCAAAAATATGTCTTCGGGGAAACAAGTCATTTGGAGTTTCTTTGTCATTGTACTGGCTATGCTTCCCCTTTTCATTGCGATTTGGTGGTTTAAATAATTGAATAAGCGACCTCTTTAGCGTTTTAGCGCATCCCTTTCTTAATTTATCAAAACTTTCAAGTAATTTATCCATTCAGCTTGACAGACTTATAGAAGTAGTGCATCCTTTAGTCAATAGATGAGAAAACGAACGAAGACCAGTAGTTAGCCACTGCTTGAAAAGAGAGCGATGCCCATCGGCTGAAAGGCATTGTACAAGAAAGACTAATGAAACCTACTTCGTGAAACGTCCTAGCCAAACTAGGCGCAGTCTCGAGCGTTATGAGAAAAGTGGAATGTCGCATGATATTCAATGTAGGTGGTACCACGGAAGGCAAGTCTTTTCGTCCTAATTTTTAGGATGAAAAGGCTTTTTTTATCTTGATTCAGCAATGATGGAGGTAGTGAGATGGAGAGAAAAAGAATTGTTGTTAAGATTGGTAGTAGCTCTTTAACGAATGTGAAGGGTGAAATCGATAAAGTTCGCTTAATGGACCATGTGCAGGCAATCGCCGAGTTGAAGAAATTGGGTCATGAAGTGTTGCTTGTCTCGTCAGGTGCTGTAGCGGCGGGTTTTAAACAACTAGGCTACCCTGCTCGACCTGTGACAGTGAAAGGAAAGCAGGCAGCTGCTGCTGTAGGACAGAGCCTACTTATTCAAACGTACAGTGCCTTATTTAGTATTTACGATATCATGCCTGCACAGATATTATTGACGCGAACAGATTTTTCTAAAAAAGAATGCTATAAAAATGCCTATGCGACTTTCGAGGAATTGTTAGAACGATCCATGCTACCGATTATTAATGAAAACGATACAGTGTCAATTAGTGAATTAACCTTTGGAGATAACGATATGCTTTCAGCACTCGTCAGTGGACTTGTCCACGCAGATCAGCTCATCATTTTAACAGATATCAATGGCCTTTATAATGCCAATCCCAATAAAAACCCTCAGGCAGAGCGCATTGATCGATTAGCGGCTATTACAGATGATCTGCTAAGCTTTGCGGATGGTACAGGATCAAAGGTTGGCACAGGTGGCATGGCCTCTAAGCTTCTGGCGGCCCGAACAGCGCTACGTGCAGGGGTGAAGGTATTTATCGGAACAGGTCATGGTGCACAGAAGCTCGTCGATATTTTAGCAGGACAAGGTGATGGCACTTATGTGGAGCATGACGAGCTTGCTGTGTTAACAAATCATAAACAGTGGATTGCACTTACGGAAATTTCTGGTAAGATTTTTATAGATAGTGGTGCTGAACAGGCTTTAATGAATAATGGGAAAAGTCTATTACCTGCTGGCGTCTATCGTGTAGAAGGTGATTTTGTAAATGGTGATGTTGTTGAAGTCTATAGTGAGAAGGACTTACTGGGACGCGGCGAAGTACTGTACTCATCCCAAGAGCTTATCTCTGCCATGGGAAAACGGACTGATACATTGCTGAAAAGCCCTATTGAGGTAATTCACCGAGACAAATGGCTGAAAATTCAAACGAATTAAGGAGGAATGACAAATGACAAGTGAAATTCAAGAAAAAGGACAACGCGCAAAAGCCGCAAGCTACATGTTAAATATTAAAACAACCTGCGAGAAAAATGAGGCACTGAAAAAAATTGCAGAACAGCTATTAATTGATCAACCTGACATCATGGCTGAAAATGCAAAGGATTTGGCACAGGGTGAGCAGCAAGGTATTCCTGCGTCTACGTTAGATCGCATCATGCTCAATGAAGAACGGATTGCGGCAATGGCCGATGCCATTCATTTACTCATCTCCTTAAACGATCCAGTAGGTACAATTGTTGAACGCATTGAAAAAGACAATGGGCTGCGCATTGAAAAACGAATTGTTCCACTTGGTGTTATTGGTATGATCTATGAAGCTCGACCAAATGTCACGATCGATGCAGCAACACTTTCCCTAAAAACGGGCAATGCAGTTATTTTGCGTGGAAGCTCCTCTGCTAAGTTTTCTAATATGGCTCTTGTTGCAAGTATTCATCGCGCGCTTGCTAAAACATCCATCCCTACAGATGCTGTTCAATTAATTGAGGATACAAGCCGCGAAACAGCCAAAGAACTCTTCCATTTAAAAGAGTACTTAGATGTGCTCATTCCTCGCGGTGGCAAAGCCCTGATCGATTTAGTTGTCAATGAAGCGACTGTTCCTGTACTGGAAACAGGTGCAGGCAACTGTCACATTTACGTGGATGAAATGGCGGATTACATAAAAGCAGAAAAAATCTGTCTGAATGCTAAAACACAGCGTCCTTCTGTTTGTAATGCAGCAGAAAGCTTACTCATTCATCCTACTTGGTTTCAAGAACATGGCGTCCAGCTTTTAACGTCCCTTCATCATGCAGGTGTAGCCATCATCGGTGATGAGCAAGTATGTCAGCAATTTGCAGCTGCCCTTCCAGCTACGGCGGAAGATTATGCGACAGAGTTCCTTGATTTAAAAATAAGCGTTAAATTGGTGGAAAATGTCTATGAAGCGATTGAGCATATTCAATACTTTGGCACAAATCATTCTGAGGCCATCATTACAGAAGATCAATTAACCGCCGAGACGTTCTTAAACAATGTTGATGCAGCAGCAGTGTATCATAATGCCTCCACCCGCTTCACAGACGGCTTTGAATTTGGCTATGGTGCAGAAATCGGTATTAGTACACAAAAGCTACATGCCCGTGGACCAATGGGCTTGCCTGCATTAACATCAACAAAATATGTTATTCATGGCAACGGCCAAATTCGTGAATAGTTCTTATAGTTTCATAAAATAATAGAAGGAAGGTTTCGTATGAACATCTCAGCAATCATTAAACTAACAGTCTCCATGGCACTGTTTGGTTCCATCGGCTTTTTTACCGTTCACACTGGTGTTCCCGCTACAGAGCTTGTCTTTGTTAGATGCATTTGCGCAACCCTCTTTCTAGGTGGTATGTGGCTCATCACTGGTGGACATAAAACAGAGGTATGGGATAAGAAAGAAATTTTTCAAACGCTTATTTGCGGTGTCTTTATTGTGTTAAACTGGGTATTTTTATTTAAAGCCTTTGAGGAAATGTCCATTTCAATTGCCATTTCCATCTATAATTTAGCCCCCATATTTGTGTTAATTTTAGGCGCTATCTTTTTGAAGGAAAAAATGACCATTCAGGCACTTGTCGCAACAATTACTTGCTTTATCGGTAGTATTTTTATCATCGGTCTCAATAATTTTGTGTCGTTCTCAGAATTTATGCAATCTGGCTTTATCTGGGCATTACTGTCAGCAGTATTTTATGCCCTTACAATGCTAACAAGCAAAACCATCACGAAGCTTAGCTCGTATGCGTTAACCTATATTCAAACAACAGTTGGAATCGTGATACTACTGCCTTTTATCGACTTCTCGCTGTTTGATGGATTAACGTCAACCAATTGGTTTTATATACTCGGCACAGGCTTTATTCATACAGGATTTGTTTACTATTTATTTTTTGATAGTATTCGTAGCCTGTCTACGATTCTTGTCTCCGTATTGGTTTTTGTCGACCCTGTTGTCGCCATTTTACTGGATATGCTATTGCTTGATTTTATGCCAAGCTTTACGCAAACGATGGGGATCCTTCTCATTTTCGCTGGTATTTTTTATACCATTTATGTTCCTAAGAAAAAGCGACTACCACAGGAGGTCTCATAATGGGCAAGCTCTTCACAATTGGAGAATTATTAATTGACTTTACACCGACACAGCAGCACGGCTCCCTAGCCAACATTGAGCATTTTACTAAACATGCAGGAGGGGCACCTGCCAATGTAGCCGCTGTCTGTGCAAAGCTAGGACAGCAGGCGGCCCTTCTCACACAAGTCGGTCAGGATGCCTTTGGTGACTTCCTAATCAAAACGTTGCAGCAAGCAGGTGTAGATACACAGTTTATTCGTCAATCAACGGATGGTGAAACAAGTCTTGCCTTTGTTTCATTAAATGAACATGGCGAACGAGATTTTCAATTTTATCGCCGACATGCTGCAGATCTCTTATACAAACAGGAATACCTCCCCTCGCAGCTATTAACAGCGCACGATATCGTTCACTTTTGCTCTGTTAATCTTGTAGAGAGTCCTATGAAACAAGCACATCTTGCCCTTATTGAACAGGCACATCAAGCAGGAAGCCTTATATCCTTTGATCCGAATGTGCGCCTTCCTTTATGGCAGGATAAGACGGCGTGTTGTGAAACCATTTTAGCCTTTTTACCAAAAGCCCATATTGTCAAGCTTTCAGAGGAAGAACTGTTGTTTTTAACAACTCTAGAAGATGAACAGGAAGCTGTTCAAACGTTATTTAAGGGATATGTAGAAGTTATCATCATTACACATGGTGCTGCTGGGGCTGCCTTATATACGAAAAAGCATCATGTGAAGGCTCCTGCTAACAAGGTACAAACCGTTGATACAACTGGGGCTGGTGATGCTTTTATTGGCGCGATTTTAAGTCAATTTCTTCATCATCAACTAACAGTAGATCAAGTGGTAGCTCATTGTGAACAGTATGCAATGTCTCTGCTATCTTTTGCAAACGGATATGCAGGCATTTCAACAACAAAGCATGGGGCGATTCCATCCTATCCTGTACTTTCATTAGATATGAATCTAGGATAAATCGAAACTTTTTGTCCTTATTGTTCGTATGTACTAGTGACAGGTCATTTAAGGAGGGCTTATATGGAATCGATGACAAAAAAACGCACAGCTGCATTTTTAATCGATACAGCTGTTTCAACAGCTGTCACGTTTGGGGTTGAATACTTCCTACGAAAAAAAGTAAAAAATGAGGCTGTTCATGCACTCGTTACGCCAACTGTGGTATTGTGGGCGCTAGAATATGCACAACTCCGTAAAAACGGACAAACGATTGGCTACAAAGCAATGGGATTGACACTCGAAAATGAAGATGGTCGTCCATTATCAGAATGTCAAATTATTAAACGCATGGCTTATCGAGACACTATCAGTACGTTCGATTATCTAAAAGATCGCCAAGCCTTCGAGCAGCAGCATGGTCAACGTCTTCCTCATGATAGCTTTGCAGGTACGGTTGTAAAGAAAAAATAAAGGAAAGCTGCCTTATTTTTTGGGCAGCTTTCTTTAATTGGCGCATTTTGCTAAAGTGTTAATCTTCCTGATCGCCTAACCATTACAGAAAGTAGCATGGAATTCTCTTTAGAGAAGTACGCTAATCTTTGGAAATAAACTGCTGTATATCATTCGATAAAATCGCGTTTTCTGACGGAAACCAAAAATAAGTAGTACCATCAAATTGTATGCCATATTGAAAAGCAATGGCATCGTCTGTATAAAGGAGTACATCATAACGGTTCGTATCTCCATTTGGCTCAAAGGATGGGGCTGGTTTACTATTGACTAAAATTGCCTTTATAGCTGCCATGTCAGACTGGTTTGTATAGCTAGCCGTTTTCCGATTGCCTTCTTCCGTAGATGCGTAAAATTCTATTTTCTTCACTTCTTCTAATGGAACCTGATCAAAATTCCGTCGCGGCGGAGCTTCAGCTCTTATCATATAAATTCGATAGCCATTAATAACCGACTGATCCTCTACCGCAATAGCATCGTCAAGACCCTTTATCGCATAAAGCTTTGTTCCCTTCTCATGGAAGGCTGCATCGCCATCCTTAAAGCGATAGGAAGTTCTTTTGATATGATCTGCCACTTTAAAATCAACTTCCCCTATGTCCTTATCAATGAATGAACGATCGGCTAACGCTACTTCATATACAGCTTCATATTGCTCACCATCCCATTTGATTAAATCAACCCATTCGATGATGACTTGACTACCGCAAGCAGTCAGTAACAACAAACACATGAAACAAAGGCATATCCATTTCTTCAACAACATCCCCCCTTTCAGCAGTAGACCCAAGCTACGATTAAAAAGTTACAAAGTATGACGCTAAGTCTGGCATGTTCTATAATCGGGTGAATTTCGTCTGCTACCAGTATTTCTTCATTAAAATATGGGGGATGCCACAATCCATAAATTCTTCACCTTCACGCTGATAGCCTAATTTTTCATAAAAGCCTTCTGCATAGGACTGAGCATTTAATTTTGCTTTTGTTAGCCCTTTATCTCGAGCAATTTGCTCTAGGCCCACAATAACTTCCTTACCAAGGCCATATTGGCGGTATTCTTCTAATATACAAATACGCTCCAATTTGCCATAGTCCTCTACAACTCGAAGTCTCCCTGTTCCAACAGGTTGCTCATTGTAATACACCAAAATATGATCGCATGGAGCATCCAGTGCATCAAATTCATCATATTCTTCTTCCTCAGGGACTTGCTGCTCTTCAATAAAAACGCTTCGTCTAAAATCAAACGCTGTTTGTAATTCTGCTTCAGTTGTCACTTTTTTTATAGTCATTACTATTCCTCCTAGTTTCTCCTGCCTTATCATCTTCTCTAGGTGCAATTTCACTTTGAAGATGATAGTATTAGTATAGAATGATTTTTATTGCAATTACAACAAAAATCTCAGGAGGATCGAACATGAAAGAAATCTTACGTGAAATAGGTGCCATAGCACGGGCATTAGACTCGATAAGCAATATTGAATTCAAGGAATTGGATTTGACAAAGGGGCAATATTTATATGTCATCCGTATTTGTGAACATCCAGGTATTATTCAAGAGAAAGTCGCAGAGCTATTGAAGGTAGACCGTACAACGGCTTCACGAGCTATTCAAAAATTGGAGACCAAAGGCTTTATTGAAAAACGAATTGAACAAGGTAATAAGAAAAATAAATTACTTTTTCCTACAGCTAAAAGCATGGACATCTATCCTTTTTTAAAACGAGAGGGCGAATATTCCAATGCCCGTGCGCTTGAGGGGTTTTCCAATGAGGAGATTAACAGCATTCACAGTCTACTAACACGTGTGTTGCATAACATCGAAATTGACTGGGAAGAGGTGAAGAAAGGGCATAAACGGCAGTATTAAAGGCGATTCCTCGTGTTTTTCGCACATTTGGAATCGCCTTAGGCTAGACATTGGCTGCAAAAACTCGTTTTAATACAGCAACCATAAAATCAAAGTCCTCGTCTGTACAGCACAGCGGTGGACTTAACGTAATGATATTATTGAAGCCTTCAACTGTATCACCATTTCTTCCAATAATTAAGCCATTTGCTTGACAATCAGCCATGATTTTCGCGATTAGCTCAGGCTTAGCAGGTGTTTGAGATTGTTTATCTTCAACCAGCTCGATGCCAATGAGTAACCCAAGCCCACGAATATCGCCAACGAAAGGCAGCTCTAATAGGTCTTGCAAATCATGTAGGAATTGAATACCCAAATCTCTTGCTCGCTGCACAAGTCCTTCCTCCTCCATGATTTTTATATTTTCTAAGGCCACTGCACACGCTGCTGGATTGCCCCCAAACGTATTGATATGGCGAAAATGACTATAGCCGTCCGTCTCTTTAAATTTTTCATAAATGTCTTTCCTTATAGCTGTAATGGAAAGTGGTAGGTAGGCACTCGTTAATCCTTTCGCCATGGTAATGACATCTGGTCGAATATCAAAATGCTGATGGCCAAATAGCTTACCTGTCCGTCCGAAGCCACAAATGACTTCATCCACGATGAGTAAAACTCCATGCTTTCTACAAATGCGCTCGACTTCTTTGACATAAGTTGGATGTGGAATAAGCACTCCACCACCCGTGATGAGTGGCTCCATAATGACAGCCGCAATGGTTTCTTTTTGCTCCCAAATAATTTTTTCTTCCATTTCTCGGGCAAGTGCTAGGCTGTATGCCTCAATTGACTGCCCTTTTGGACGACGATAGTGATCAGGTGGAGCAACATGTAAGAAGCCTGGTGTCAGCGGCTCGTACTTAAATTTACGTAATGCCTGACCTGTAGCTGCTAATGCCCCAAGTGAACTGCCATGATAGCCCCGATAACGAGCAATGATTTTGTAGCGGTTCCCTTCCCCATTTTGTTGATGGTATTGACGTATTAACTTAAATGCTACTTCATTCGCATCTGAGCCACTAGTGGAATAAAACATCATATAGTCATCATCAAGTAAGCTGTTTATTTTTTCAGCGAGCCTGATGGCAGGTTCATGGCTTTGTGTTAAAGGAGCATAGCAAAGCTTTTTTAGCTGCTCATACGCAACCCTAGCAAGACGCTCACGCCCATACCCTACATTCACTGCCCATAAGCCTGACATGCCATCTAAAAAGCGATTGCCTAAACTATCTGTAATCCATGCCCCTTCTCCCTGCTCAATAATGGGAGGTGCTTTGTCGTTATAGATAGACATGTGATGCCAAATGTTTTCATGATCTTTTTGCTGTAAAGTATGTGTAAACTGATCGTTTCGCTCCATATCATGACCTCCAATCGTGTATCATCGGTGTCTTTTTGTCTATCACCATTTTCCCTATTAAGCTAGTTAATATTGAAATTTTCTGATTTCTCTAACATAATGAAATAGACATTGTACATTCGAAGGGCAGGTGCTAATTGATGTCGAAACATCCTCTACTCGTACGTGATGTCCTCAAGCGCAAGCATTTTGAATCGGCGAAGCTTATTGCAGGGCAGCACGGCCTAGATCGCCAAGTATTGTGGACACATATATTAGAAATTAAAGATTTTGAAACCTTAATCAATGGTGGTGAATTAATTTTAACCACGGGTGTCGGTTTACAGCTAGAACGAGAAACACAAATAGCCTACTTACAAAACCTTATTCGTAATGAGGCAGCTGGTCTTTGTATAGAAATTGGCGACTATTTTGACCATGTTCCCGTAGAATTGATTGCCATGGCAAATGCCCATCATTTCCCTATCATCATCTTTGAGGAAATTGTACGATTTATTGATATTACGCAAGATTTGCACACGTACATAATTAATCAACACCAGCAGGCACTTACACAGCTAGATACACTATCCAAAACTTTTATGGAATTATCATTAATGCCAAATGGTATTTTAAAAATATTACAAGTGCTCCATCAAGATACAAATGCTCCCTTTCTATTTGTTTCAGAAGATACAAAAAGCTTTTATTATCCTATGGAGGCTAAAAAATATTTACGTGTCATGGAGGAGCATTGTCAGCAGTTAGAACTACAAGAGCCCTTGCACCTTCTATCCTTGGGTAAAGACCATTTTGTCATTATTCCTGTTAATGGACTTGGACAAGTGTGGGGCTATTTATGTATGCATTCTGAACTGCCAAAGCAGAGTGATTACACCTTGTTAAATCTTGAACGAGCAACTATGTCGATTGCCCATATTTTAATGCGTAACCGCATGCTTCAGGAGCGACAGCAAAGCCGGGAAGATGAATTCATACTAGCCTTAATTCAAGGTCAGCCAGTAGATATTCAATACTACCAAAGCTATTTACCAATCGAAAGTCGTAATTTATTTTACCGAGTCGTCGTGTTCAATCTACATGATGAAGCCAATACTGTACCTGAAGAAGAATGGCAGGAAATCCAGCTACAAAATGCCATGTATGTTCGTTCGATTCTGAAAAAGCTTGGATTTTTCCCTACTGTTTCAGTAAGACAGCATGAGATAATTATTTTAGCCTTTTTCATTGCTGCAGATTATATGAAAGACAATCGCGACGCTTTTGATCAAGCAATTTCACAAATCATTGCAAGAAAAGCAGCACAATTTTTTGAGCAACTTACCCTTAGCTGTGGTATTAGCAATGTCTATCAAACGATCGAAAGTGTTCATCTGGGCTATAAGGAAGCCAAATCAGCCATCCAAATGCAGCATCATCAATTGACGAGCTCCATCTATTATAAGGATTTAGGTGTTTATCGATTGTTATTACAGCAGGATCAAACAGCTCTCCTACAATTTGTAAAAGATTATTTACAGGAAATTTTAGTATTAGATCAAAAAAGTAGCCATGATTTATTTCAAACATTAGCTGTTTATCTGTCCTGTAATGGCGCTAAAAATGATACAGCAGAACAGCTGTTTATTGTCCGTCAAACACTTTACAAACGAATAGAACGCTTAGAAAGTATACTAGGTGCTGATTTTTTACAAGCTCCCCATCGCCTCAATATTGAGATGGCTGTTAAGGCATATGAACTGTTGCAAAAGACAGCACCTGATCTATTACGATTTTGAACGCGGGTCCATAAAATCTCGTAAAGCATTACTGAGCATATATAAGCCTAAAACAAGAATCGTAATGGCTCCTCCAGGGGCATACGTATACCAAGGGGCACCGATTAAATAGGCTTGTGAATCTTTTAACATTCTGCCCCAGCTAGGGTTTGGTGGCTGTACCCCAAGCCCTAAATAGCTCAGTGCTGCCTCGGCTAACATTGCTGTCGCAAAAGTCACGGTTGCTGCCACAATAATTTGCGACGAAATGTTTGGCAAAATATGACGAAACATGATGCTATAAGGCTTAACACCAATTAATTTCGCTGCCAGCACATATTCCGAGTCACGTTGTTGCACAAAGCCACTGCGGGCAATCCTCGCAATAGCAGGTATCGCGATAATCCCCAGCGCTATCGCTGTATTCGTTATTCCTGGGCCGAATACTGCTACAAGCATTAATGCTAAGATGATTCCTGGAAAGGCCATTAAAGCGTCCATCGTACGCATAAATATTTCATCGACCCAGCCACCAACATAGCCTGCAATTCCGCCTATGAGAATACCAAATATCGTTCCAATCGCAACCGTTAATAGACCCACGGCAAAGGCTGTTTGTGTCCCCTTCATAATGCGACTAAAAATATCTCGCCCAAATTCATCTGTTCCAAACATATAGGCACCACCTGGACCACGCAATTTTTCAGGTATATTCATCGCGTTGACATCATGGGGTGTATAAAAAAAGCTAACAATCATGACGAGCAGAAAGCCAACAATGACGAGGAGACCAATGACTAAATTGATTTTTTTAGTATAGCGCTGTAATTGTTTCATGGTAGTCACCTCTTAACGTAATCGAATTCTAGGGTCCAACACAGAATATAAAACATCGATGATAAAATTAATCATGACGACAGCTACTGTAATATACATAACGATCCCTTGTACGAGTGGAAAATCCCGATTACTGATAGCCGTAATCAATAACTGACCAATCCCTGGCAATGAAAACACCTGCTCCACAATAATCGTTCCTGCCACAACCTCCGCCATAATCAACCCAAAAACCGTCAATATCGGAATCATGGAATTTTTCAAAACATGCTTATACATTACATTTTGTTCAGACATCCCTTTACTGCGTATCGTACGGACATAATCGAGCTGGACCTGCTCCAAAATGGCTGTACGAACATAACGAAAATTCACCGCAATTTGTGGAATCGCAATCGTTAAGGCTGGAAGTATTAGGGTACTGAGCGCCCCTGCTACACTTTGTGTCCAAGGTATATAGCCACTTATTTTAAAGAAGCTGAACTGTAGGCCAATGTAAAGAATAAGCATCATCCCTAGCCAAAAGGAAGGCACTGCCATACCGATCTGGGTTACAGTCGATAATGACACATCACTTAATTTATTTTGTCTTCTTGCTGCAAACATCCCTAAAGGTAATGAGATGATTAAGACAATGATAAGGGTGAGTCCTGCTAATGACATGGTGACAGGAAGTCGATCAAATAGTAATTCTTTTACTGGCATGGAAAATCGAATGGAATTCCCTAATTGCCCTGTCAATAAGCCCTTCATCCAATCCACATATTGTTCATAAAGAGGACGATCCAAGCCAAGCTCAGATCGTAAATTTTCAATTTGAGTGGGATCCGCCTCTGTTCCTAGCATTGTGCGAACTGGATCACCAGGTAAAATTTGAAAAACACCAAATGTAATAATGGATACTAGAAGGATGGTTGTTATTAACAGGATGATTCGACGTAGGATATACATCATAAGCACTCATCCCTTTCTAGTTTGAAAACTTGACCTCTGACATATCGTGGAACCAGAATGGATAGCTCTTGAGCCCCGTCACCTGTTTGTCAGATCCCCAAACGATTTGATAATCCGCAATATACACTGCTGTTGCCTGCTCAGCTAATATTTCCTGTGCACGATGATAGTACTCTATTTGCTTGGCTTGGTCGGTTTCCTTTAAAACATCAGCCATAATTTTGTCGTATTCTTCATTTTTAAATAAGAAGAAGTTTTCACTATCGTTTGTAGAAATGTAATCATTCAACACTTCAAAAGCAGATGCACGACCTGTTAAGTCAATCGTTGTCATTGCATAGTCACGACCAAAGTAAACGCGATCTAGCCAAATTCCCCATTCCACTACTTCAATTTCTACATCAATTCCGATCTCTTGTAGATTAGCTACGACAATTTGTGCAATATTTGAGTAAATATCATTGTGTGAAGACACTGTAATTTTTGTTTTAAAGCCATCCGGATATCCTGCTTCTGCTAATAACGCCTTCGCTTTTTCCACATCTCGCTCATACATGCTTTCTAAGCCCTTCTTTTGGAAATCGCCCATCGCTGGACTCATATTAGAGCCAAGTGGCACAGCATAGCCTGCAAACACAGAGTCAATAATATCGGCTTTACTAATTGCGTAATTGATTGCTTGACGAACCTTCACATTGTCAAATGGTGCCTTTGTTTCGTTAAATGTAACAATAAGAGAAGAGTTATTATTTTGGTGTGATAAATTATAGCTTCCCTCTACCTCGCTCACACGGTGCCAAGGAACACTCGTTAAATCAACTTCGTTTGCCATTAAGCTCATAATGGCTGCCTGATCATCTGATTGGAAGGCAAAGGTTACTTTATTCAAATAAGGTAATCCTTCTTGCCAATACTGTTCATTTTTCTTAAGCTCTAAATTTGTACCTGGTGCATATTTCACAAAGGCAAATGGACCTGTACCAATTGGATTTTCATTATGCTTCCCATCATTGCTCTTTGGAATAATAGCTGATTGTCTGCCTGTTAATGAATACAAGAAATTTGAATTTGGCTCTTTTAGCTTAATCACAAATGTACTTGCATCAGGCGCCTCTGTAGATGCTACATTATCAAAGCTATTGGACATTTTTTCCCCACCATTTTTCCCCATTAAACGGTCAAAGGAATATTGAATATCCTCCATCGTTAAATCATCACCATTATGAAACTTCACACCTTGGCGAATTTTAAACGTATAGGTTAAGCCGTCCTCAGAAATTTCATAGCTTTCAGCAAGTCCCTCCTTTAAGGAGCCATCCGTTTCAGGAGCCATTAGCCCCTCAAAGATATTTAGAATCATTTGATAAGAAATGGACGCTGTCGCTTTATGTGGATCTAAAAAATCTGGATCATCATTCACACGTACAACAATTTCCTGTGGAGCATCTGTTGCCGCTTGACCATCTGTAGTACCTGAAGTAGTCGTCGTTTTCTCTCCATCACTTGAACACGCTGCCATAACGATTGCCATTAACACTGTTAGTAGTATTAATCCGCTTTTTTTCCATTGCATGGCTGTTCCCCCTTTTTCTAAGTGCTTGTCTTTTGAATGCTTGTATAACTCTCAACATCCGCCAATCGTTCAGCGGCTTTAATGCCAGCCAGAATTGCTTCCTCCATCACCTTTGTCGCTAGCTGGCCTAAATAATCAAGTGCATAGGATTGATCCCCTGTACCAAGCACAAAAATCGTATCGCCATCCAGCATTGTATGAACAGGATAAATCGTGCGTGCTAAGGCATTTTGCGTAAGCTGCGCAATCTTTTTAGCCTCAGCCTTCGTTAGCTTGGCATTCATTGCTACAACACCAATGGTTGTATTTGTACCCGCTAAAGCCTCTGATTGTGCATGTTGCTCTAAATAGGCACAGCAATCCACCCATTGACCAGAATGCGTATCTCTTGCTCCAGCTAAAATTTTCCTCGTTGTAGGGTCCTTGACATCTCCAACTGCATTGACAGCCACGATAGCACCTGCTACAAGACCATCTTTTCCCGCATAGGAAGCACTACCAAGCCCACCCTTCATTGCAAATTCTGGACCAGCTAATTTGCCTACAGTTGCTCCGTAGCCTGCGCCTACATTGCCATTTGGAAATGAGCCAACTTGTGCCGCTTGTGCCGCTTCATAGCCCATTAGTGCTGTAGGTCGTGCATGTGGATCACCGATAAACAAGTCAAAGAGTACAGCACTTGGTACAATCGGTATTTTCGCTACTCCTGCATCTACCCCAATCCCTTGTTCCTCTAAAAACTGCATAACGCCTGTAGCAGCATCTAACCCAAACGCACTACCCCCAGCTAAACAAATAGCATGAACTCGGTCAATTTCATTGATGGGATCTAACGCATCTGTTTCACGAGTACCTGGTGCAGAGCCTCGAACATCCACTCCACAAACTGCTCCGTTTTCCACTACTAGCACCGTACAGCCTGTGATGCCCTCCTTGTTCTCGCGATGTCCTACCTTAACACCTGGCACATCCGTTATATTGCCAAACATTCTTCACACCTCACTTTTTAAATAATTATAATTTTCTGATTTTTTATCATATAAAAAACAGGCTACTCGTTGGTGATCATTTTCATTGTGAAGCTTCGGTCTCTCCTGATGGCATCTTTCCATCACATACGGGCAACGTGTATGAAAGACACAGCCAACAGGTGGATTCATCGGACTTGGTAACTCGCCCTGTAAAAGTATTTCTTGCTTAGGCTCATCAAAATTAACAACTGGTATTGCAGATAGTAATGCTTGTGTATAGGGATGCAACGGATTGGCATATAGCTCCTTCTTTGTCCCAATCTCCACTACTCTACCTAAATACAGCACTGCCACACGGTCACTAATATGCTTCACAACGCTTAAATCATGTGAAATAAATAAATAGGTTAATTGAAATTCATCCTGTAAATCCATCATGAGATTGAGCACTTGTGATTGCACCGACACATCCAATGCTGAAACGGGCTCATCGGCTATAATGAATTCTGGATGAATCGCTAATGCCCGTGCAATCCCAATACGCTGCCGCTGCCCACCAGAAAATTCATGTGGAAATTTATGCATGGCATCCTCAGGTAGCCCTACCTTTTGTAATAGCTCCTTCACACGCTCTTTGCGTTGCTCCTTCGTCAAGGTTAATTGTAGCTTCATCGGCTCTTCGATTATAGAACCGATTCGCATCCGAGGATTGAGAGAGGCAAAGGGATCTTGAAAAATCATTTGCATTTGATTGCGGTAACTTTGTAGCTTATTCCCCTTTAAATGCTGGATGGGTTGTCCTTTATATAGCACTTCGCCTGCTGTTGGTTCAACGAGCTTTAAAATTGTTCGCCCAAAGGTGGATTTTCCTGAGCCTGATTCACCAACAATTCCAAGTGTTTCCCCTCTATAAATCTCAATCGAAATATCATCAACCGCTTTTATGACCTTTTTCTCTTCCTTCATCGATTTACGCTTCACAGGAAAGTAGGCTTTTAAATGATTAATTTCCAGCAAAACTTCTTTCTCTGTCATGAGCCAGCTCTCCTTTCTCCGTGAATAAATGACAGCGTACCTTATGTGCCTCCTGAATGTGATGAACAGCAGGTTGCTCCTGATGACAATGTGCCAGCGCATGGGGACAGCGTGGCGCAAAGCGACAGCCGTCAGGTAATGCATACGCAGGTGGCACAGTACCAGGAATCGATGGTAGCCTTTTGACATCTGTTTCAAGGCTTGGCATCGTCTTTAAAAGCGCTGTTGTATAAGGATGCTGTGGATTTAAAAAGAGCTCTCTTACTGGAGCTTCCTCAACAATCTGTCCCGCATACATCACCATAACGCGGTCAGCTGTCTCTGCAACAACGCTCATATCATGGGTAATGAATAAAATGGCTGATCGATGCTCTTCCTTCATTTTTAGCATCAGCTTTAAAATCTGTGCCTGAACCGTGACATCAAGTGCAGTAGTTGGCTCATCCGCAATCAATAGCTGCGGATTATTCGACATTGCGATGGCAATCATAACTCGTTGTCGCATCCCGCCTGAGAGTTGGTGAGGATATTCAGCGATGACCTTTTCTGCATTCGCAATCCCGACTTCTTTTAAAAGCTGTAGCGCTTTATTCCATGCCTCTTTTTTCGATACCTTTTGGTGTCTTCGTATGCCTTCAATCATTTGATTGCCAATCGTAAAAACGGGATCTAAAGAGGTCATGGGCTCTTGAAAAATCATACTAATTTCATTGCCTCGTATACGGCTCATTTCTTTATTTTTATAGGTAAGTAGATTTTTACCGTTTAAAGTGATAGAACCTGACGTAATTTCTCCTGGAGGTATAGGCAGCAACCGCATAATGGCTAAGGATGTAATACTTTTGCCACTTCCCGATTCACCAACCAGTGCAACGGTTTCTCCTTTATGAATAGTAAAATTCACATCTTCCACAACTTTTGCCTCTTTGCCATTTTTTAAATGGAATTTAATTGATAAGTGATTGACCTCTAAAAGCACATCTTTTTCTTTTGGCTGTTCCATATGCGTCCCTCCATCTCAGTGTTGATTAGGTGGTGCATAGCGTATAGCGATATTTTTCATTTGCGTATAGTTTCGCAGTGCAACAAAGCCCTTCTCTCGACCAATTCCGCTTTTTTTATAGCCTCCAAATGGCATTTGAATGCCTCCAGCAGCCCCATAATTATTGACAAATACTTGTCCCGCCTGCACACGACTTGCCACATAGTGAGCCGTATCGATATTTTGTGACCAAATGCCCGCCACTAGGCCATAGTCCGTACTATTGGCTAATGCGATGGCCTCCTCTACAGTCGAAAATGTCAAGACGGTTAACACTGGACCGAAAATTTCCTCCTGAGCTAATGGATCATTTGGATCAACACCATCAAGTATAGTTGGCTGAACATAAAAGCCGTTCTCATAGCCTGCCAAAGTCAATGGTTCCCCACCCGTCACAACATAGCCATCTACCTTTGCTTGCTGTAATAATGCAGTGATTTTTGTATATTGTTGTTCATTCAGTAACGGTCCCATCTCCATATCTGCTTCACCTGGTCCTACTTGGATTACTTGGAACCTTTGGGCTAATCGGGAAATGAAGGACTCTTTTATTCGTTCCTCAATGAGTAAACGTGCCCCTGCTGAACAAGTTTGACCAGCATTTTGAATAATCGCACGTACAACTCCCTCTAATGCCTGCTCCATGTTAGCATCCGCAAAAACAATATTAGGAGATTTACCACCAAGCTCTAATGTCACAGGCACAACATTTTCAGCAGCCGCCTTCATCACCGCAATTCCTGTGGGAACAGAACCTGTAAACGTAATATGATTAATATCGGGATGTGAAGTTAAATAAGGACCAACTTCTCGTCCCAAGCCCGTAATATGCTGGAAAATCCCTTTTGGCAACTTATCGGCGAACCATTCTGCAATGGCATGTGTTGTTAGCGGTGTATCCTCCGCACTTTTCACAATGACTGCATTACCAGTTGCTATAGCGGCTGCTACACTTCTTGCCGTAATTTGAATCGGATAATTCCATGGCACAATATGTACCGTAATGCCCACTGGCTCTAGCACTACTGCATTTAAAAGCCCATCCTCAATCGGAATTGTATCTCCCATCACCTTATCCGCTGCACCACCATAAAATTCAAAATAGCGTGCCGCTGCTTCAATATCTGCTCGTGCCTGTGATAAGGGCTTTCCTACATCCCGACATTCTAGTAAACTCCATTCCTCTGCATGCTTACGAATATAATGAGCAAATTCGATCAATAGCTGCCCACGTTCATAGGCTTTCCATTGACGCCAGTCCTCTCGTTCAAAGGCTACACGAGCTGCACGTACTGCCTCTTCTACATGTTCTTTACTCGCGTTGCTAATTTGTGCAATCACTTCACCTGTTGAGGGATTCTTAACATCGAGGTATGTCTGAGCATCACCGTGAACCCACTCACCATCTATCAACATAGGAATTTTTTTCATTGTACCCCTCCTATAATCCACGGCCACCATCTACATGTAATGTCGTTCCTGTGACCATGCTTGCTGCATCTGAGAGTAAATAACTAACAGCTCCTGCTATATCTGCTGGCTTCACTAATCGTCCTAATGGCACAGATTGCACAAAGACACTTTGCTTCGTCTGCTCTACATCTGCACCTTGTGCGGCAAATTGACCAAGCATTTGTGTGTCTGCTGGTCCTGGATGAATCGTATTAACCCGAATTTGACTAGATGCTAGTTCAATTGCTAGTCCTCTCGTAAAGCTCTCTGCTGCACCCTTCGATGCAATATAAGCCTGTAAGCCCGGCCTTGGTCGCACTGCTGAAATCGAGGCAATTGTAATAATAGAACCCCTTTGCTGTTTTTTCATAAAAGGGACAACTGCCTTTGTCGTGATAAATAAACTTTTCACATTAACATCCATTAAACGATTCCATTCATCCATTGTGACCTCTTCAATCGGCGTAGCTGACTGGGCAATTCCCAGTGCATTAACAAGACCATCTATTCTGCCATACTTATCAAAAACCTGCTGGCAGATGTCTTGCACACGTTCCTCCTGTAACACATTGACCTCAAAGCATTGAAGGGCATCCTGTGTAATATCTGATAAGGCATCTATGGATAGATCAAGTCCAATAACTCGATTGCCCTGCTTTAATTGCTCGTGAATAATAGCCTTTCCCATACCGCCTCCTGCACCAGTAACCACAATCACCTTTTGCTCAACTGCCATGCTAAACACCTCCTGCTGTTAAAGTTCTATTAATAATTTCCTGACAAATCGCATCGCCCATTTGTGCTGTTGTCGCTTGTCCACCAATATCTGCTGTTTTCACAACGCCTTCCTGCAGCACAGCTGTAATGGCTTTAACAATGAGCTGTTCTAAATCTGGTCTGCCTTGATGGCCAAGCAGTAAGGCAAGCGACCAAATTTGAGCGATTGGATTGGCAATGCCCTTGCCTGCAATATCTGGTGCTGAGCCATGAACAGGCTCAAACATCGATGGAAAATCCTTTTCGGGGTTCAGGTTGGCTGATGGTGATAGACCAAGTCCTCCGACAATAGCAGAGCCTAAATCGGATAAAATATCGCCAAACAAATTGGACGCTACCACCACTTCAAAATTCTGTGGTCGTTCTACGAAATAGGCGACGAGTGCATCGATATAAATGGATTCGAGCTGTAGTGCTGGTGAACTTTGCTTCACCGCTTTGCTTGTATGCTCGTCCCAGAATTTCATCGAATGAATAATGGCATTCGATTTTGTCGCACTTGTTATTTTGGTTTTACCGTGTTGCTTCGCATATTCACAGGCAGCATGGACAATCTTTTCAATCCCAATGCGCGTCATGATTGTATTTTGAATCGTCATTTCCTGCGGCTGCTGTTGGTACAGTCGACCACCACTGTCCGAATATTCACCCTCTGCATTTTCACGGAAGATCACAAAATCAATTTCTTTGCCGTTAGCCAAGGGCGACGCTATCCCAGGTAGTGATTTAATAGGACGGAAATTCACATATTGCTGGAAATGCTTTCGAATGGGCATAATTAATTCCCAAACGGTAACATCATCGGGTACACGAGCATCGCCAATAGCTCCAAATAAAATCGCATCATATGTTTGAAGTGTTGCTAGTGCATCATTAGGCATCATACAGCCATGCTGCACGTAGTAATCGGAGCTCCAAGGAAAGATGGTTGTTTCAATTTGTAAGGAGCTATGTTGTTCTTGCAAACAATTTAAAACTTTTAACGCTTCCTGCATAACCTCTTTTCCTATGCCATCTCCTGGTATTACTGCTATTTTGATAGCTGTCATTGTGCATCACCCGCCAAAAATTTTAATGCTGCTAAACGGTAAATGGCCGTTGTTTCTGCCAATTCTTCAATGTCCACATACTCATTGATTTGATGAGGAATTTCTCGATCTCCTGCTCCAACCGTTACAATTGGAATACCATGCACATGAAGAAACGTCCCATCTGTCGCGCCTGGAACACCATTATATTTTGGTTCCTTTTCTGTTACCTCTGCCACAGCCTCATATATTGCCTGTACAACAGGGTCTTCCTTCGCTGTTGCTGTTGCAGGTCGGTTATCAAGAACCGTCAGTTCTACTTTGAAATCAGGATCATCTGCTTGTAATCGTTTAATAATCGCTTCAATCTTGCCCAGTAGTTCATCATGGTCCTGCGCAGGCACCGTGCGAATATCGAGTGTTGTCATACAGTGATCAGGAATGACATTGATTTGTGCATCTCCCTTTACAGGCGCTCGTAAAATCGTTGGTGTAATAGATGGCCAATTCAGCATTGGATCACGCCCTAATCGTGCTTGCTCCTCTTTTTCCAATTTTTCAAGCTCTACGATGAAACGTGCCATACGCCAGTTAGGATTGATGCCACTCCACGAAATCGCACCATGCGCCATTTTACCGAAAATATCTACCTGTAAACGAATAGCCCCGCGTTGTGCAATACACACATTATTTTCCTGTGGCTCACAGATAATCGCACCATCCACACCATCGGCCCAACCATTCTTAATAAAATGCTTAATGCCTAGCATAAGCCCTTCTTCATCACATGGAATACATAAAATAATTTTGCCCGTAAACGCCTCTTGATCTAGTAGCAATGACTGACAAGCTGTAATCATACAAGCCAGATTCCCTTTTGTATCATTCGTTCCCCTGCCATACATACGCCCATCTACAATTTCTGCTCCAAATGGATCATAGGCCCAAGCCTCTCGATTGCCCTCTGTCACCACATCCGTATGTCCTTCGAAAAGTAATGTTTTCCCAGGCTTGCCCGAATCAATAATACCAATGACATTTGGTCGCCCTGGCACAACCTCCTCGATATGCGTCTCGATGCCAATATCTCGTAAATACGCCGCTACAAAAGTTGCCACCTCTTGCTCATTGCCCTTCGGATCGTTCTCACGGTAAACGCTTTCAATGCGCACGAGCTTCTGTGTTAAGGCGATGACTGTCTCACGATCTCGCACATACGATTTTGTTGTCTTTAAACTAGTTACTGTCATGCAAAGGACCCCCTATTTTTAAAGAATATTCTGAATTTATGTTATTTTAACATTGTCCTTTCTCTATGAAACTAGACAATATGTTAATGATTCAAAGAACGCCTTTAACTTTTTGTTTAGCAATGAATTACTAGAAAACAACATTTTTTTCTGTTTTATACGGTTTTTCGATCAATTCATCGAATGCAAGAGAGTATTGTTTTTGATTTTCAGGTGGTTAGATAATTATAGTTTGGAAGAGGGAACACTTTTTTGAGTGGGATTTCTTTAATTTGGAGAAAGAAGTTTTTGGTTCTTTGGAGCGGTTCACCCTTTTTAAGAGCGGGTCCACACTTCTTTGGAGTGGTTCGCTCACTCTTGGAGAGGACCTATCACCATTCAGAAGCACCTTACCCATTTATTAGGGCGAATGCCAACCATTACAAAATAGAAAAAAACCAGCATTTGCTGGTTTTTCCTGATTATTGTTGACGGGATTCGGTCATTTGCTTCCAAACCGAGCCTTTTGCTTCCTCGCCTTGTTCGATACGGGCAATGGCCATTTTCACTTGTAGCTTCACTTCGAATTCTTTGTCATCTTCGGCAGCCTTCAATGCTGGTAAGGACTGTTCTGTGCCGACCTCATATAAATACATGGCTGCGCGCCAGCGAACCAATTTGTTTTTGTCCTGTAAGGCTTGCAGCATGGCTTCTTCAAATTCTACAAAGCCAAGGTCACTCATGCAGTCACCTGCTGTTCGACGTACTGCTGCACTTTTATCTTGTAGGGCTCTTTCTAAATAAGGGACAACTGCCACATCCTCAATCATGCCTAAGTACACCGTCGCTAGTCGACGGATAGACATTTGTTCATCCTGTAAGGCTAAATCTAATAGCGGTAGATCGTCTAGCTCAGGATCAGCCATTTGATCAAGCAGTTGGAAGCGTTTCTCCCATTCAGGTTGCTTGAACTGTTCTACTGTCACTTTGAGTTTGTCCGTTTTCACAGCGGCTTTTTCACCATCATTATTGATAGCTGTGACAATTTCTGCTAAACGGTCAGCAGAATAAGTGACATCAATCTCCTGTTTGATTGTTTCAGCAATTTCCTCCAGCTCACCGTAGCGAACCCCATAATCAATCCACTTACGTTGGAAAATATAGTTTTCATCTACTGCTGACTCAATAATTTGATTAAAAGCATCGACAAAACGGTCTCCGCAGCTAATACGATATTCACGTTGGTTATCAAAAACTTTTACTTGTAAAGGCACCTGCTTGTAAAATTGTACATGGACATAAACCTCTCCATAAAATTCATTGGCCACAACCGTTTCTTCTTGTGTTTGGACATCTTCCCCTAACACTTGACGAATACTTGCTAGAATGCCTTCCCATGCATATTTGGCATTGCGCTCAACAGCAAAGAAATCGGCTACATGGTAAACGCCCTTTACTCCCTCAATCGCTAAAATAGCAGCCGCCTCGCCTGTTGCTTCGTCTTTATTATCCTTTGTAAAATTATAGCTCTTCCCGAATGGTAGCTCTGTATCAACAACAATCTTCATAGAATTGGGACTTGGCGTCGGTTCAATGGTAATAATCTTCATGTCTATCGCTCCTTATCCGTTAACTATTTCATCTAAATACGACCATCTTTCAATTAGATGCTCATACTGTGCATTTAGCTCATCCAACTTAGCTGTTAATTCCTGTAGCTTGGTAAAATCTGAGCCTGCATTGGCGATTCCTTCTTCGGTCTCCATAATAGCAGTTTCTGTTTTCTCTATCTCGTCTGCAATCGTTTCCCATTCTTTTTGCTCTTTAAACGATAGCTTTTTTTTGTCTGATTTTGGCTTTTCTGATTTGGCCTTTTCTACTTTTGGCGTTTCTACTTTGACAGTAGCTGTCTGCTCACGTTTCTCCAGATACTCACTGTATAGATCCAGTGTTTCCTCTACTTGTCCCTGACCATCTAGTATCCATAGCTTTTTCGCAATACGGTCAAGGAAGAAGCGATCATGGGAAATCGTGATAACCACGCCTGGGAAATGCTCGATGAAATCCTCTAGCACACCTAATGTTTCAATATCTAAATCATTCGTTGGCTCGTCCAATAATAAGACGTTTGGTTGCTCCATCAATAAACGTAATAAATGAAGACGCTTGCGCTCACCGCCCGATAATTTTCCAATTGGAGTACCATGAGCATGCAACGGGAATAAAAAGCGCTCCAGCATTTGAGCAGCTGAGTAACGGACACCCTCTGCATCGGTAATATCATTTGAAGCCTCACGTATATATTCAATCATGCGCTCATTTTCATTCATTTTCGGCAATGTTTGCTTGAAATGTGCCAGCTTGACCGTTGACCCAACAAGAATTTCACCTTGATCGGGTGTCAGCTCTCCTGCTAGCATGTTCAACAAAGTTGATTTTCCTACACCGTTCGCGCCGATAATGCCAATTCGATCACCTTGCTGTAGTAGAAACGAGAAGTTTTCAAGGATTTTTTGCTGGCCAAAGGCTTTCGAAATTTTCTCAGCCTCCAGCACTTTACGTCCAAGACGTGTTGTCGCAAGTCCCATATCCAAGGAAACATCTTCTGTTTTGCGTTCTAGGTTTTCTTCTAGCTTTTCAAAGCGTTGAATACGAGCCTTTTGCTTGGTTGAACGCGCCTTCGCACCACGACGTATCCATTTTAATTCTGAACGATAACGATTGCGATCCTTCTGTGCAGAAGCAGCTTGCATCTCCTCACGAATAGCTCGAGCCTCTAAATAATCACCGTAATTCCCTGTATGACGATACAAGGTTTGATTTGCTAACTCGTAAATATGTGTTGATAATTCATCTAAAAAATAACGATCGTGGGTGATGAAAATCACTGCACCCTTTAATCGTAAGACCATCTCTTGAAGCCATTCTGTAGATTGTACATCTAAATGGTTGGTGGGCTCATCCAATAAGTAAAGATCCGCTGGTTCAATTAACACCTTCGCTAATGCAACACGTTTTTGCTGACCGCCTGATAGCGTTAGTACCTCTTTTTCAAAAGTTTCAATCCCAAGCTTTGTTAAGGCCGTCTTTGCAAGGGCATTGACATCCCATGCCTGTTCTTCATCCATGCGCTGTTGCAGACTAAATAACGTCTTTTGTAAACTTTCGGATGTTGGGTTACTTGCTAGAGCAGCAACCGTTTCCTCATATTGACGATTCAGCTGTAAAATGGGCGAATCGCCTGAAAAGACAGCTTGTAAAACTGTTTCGCCTGCCTTAAAAGTAGGCTCCTGTGGTAAATAAGCGACACGGTATTTATTCGGGCGATCTACTGTCATCGAATCCGCTTCCATATCCCCAGCTAAAATGGATAACAGGGTTGATTTTCCCGTTCCATTTATACCGATTAAGCCTGCCCGCTCTCCCTCATAAATGGTAAATTCAATATTTTGAAAAAGCGTTTTATCGCCCACTGTTTTGGTTAAATTTTGTACAATTAAATGACTCATTCCACTATTCCATCTCTTTCATGTTAGGTATTGTTCATGCCCACACGATTTTTATGTAGACGATTATTGATATCCACTATTCATCATAACATCAAACCGCAGGTAAACAAAGAACAACAAACTATCAACGAACTGGTGGCATGTCCTGTAAATAGGATTCCATAAGCTGACAAAGCTTGATGATTCCTTGTGTTAAGTCGTGGGGTTCAGGATAAGAGTAACTAATTCTTAGATGGTGATATTGTGGCTCTCCTGGATAACAAGCTGAGCTTGGTAAAAAGGTAATTTGGTCTTGTTGAGCCTTCCATAACAGCTCATCCGTATTGCCATTACTAGGTAAAGACACCCAAATATTAAGTCCACCTTTTGGTTCGATCCACGTAACGCCCTTTGGTGCATGCTTATTCAACAATGCAATCGTTTGATCCCTTCTTATCTCAAGCGCAATGCGCAGTTTTTCTAAATGGGCATGCATTCGGTCTGAACGTAAAAATGGAATCAGTGCCTTTTGTGTTAATAAGGGGTTACCCGAATCGGCACTGGATTTGGCAGATAAAAGTCGTTGATGAACGGTACCTTTTGAAAGGATAGCGCCGATTCTACAGCTCGGGGCCAACGTCTTACTAAAGCCTTTTAAATAAATAACATGACCACTTGTATCTAAAGCTTTCAGAGGTGGTGGTGGGTTATCGTCAAAATAAATTTCATTCCATGAATCGTCCTCTACAATAAGAAAGCCATATTGTTGGGCAAGATCCAGTAATTCTCTCCTTCTTGCTTTAGTTAAAACTGTGCCTGTAGGATTATGGAAGGTAGGATTTGTATAGATAAGCTTTGGCTGTTTGCTTAGGCAGAGTGTCGCTAGAAGAGCTGTCTGCATTCCTTCCTCGTCTACTGGTATGGGAATAATGTGGGCCCCACGATTTCTAAAGACATCGATTGCTGCTGTATATGTAGGAGCTTCGGTAATGACAATATCTCCAGGTCCAATAAATGTTTTAGCCACTAAATCTATACCTTGTTGTACACCGTTTGTCACAATAATTTCTTGTGGTGTTGCGGCAATATTACTATATGTTTTGACATAGTCTCGGATTGCCTTTCGTGCATCTTCATCCCCCTGTACCGTTCCATAACGAGCCACAATCTGAGGATCTGCCTGTAATATCGCCACAATTTCATTCACCAAATAAACAGAGGGTAATAATCCAGGGTGGATGGTCGCACTGGAGAATTTCATCGCATATTCCATTCTTTTATTTAACATAGATTGTGAACGTTGAATGTAATCAGGAATGGTTAGTTGCCAATTATAATCACTACGGCTCTCATTTGTGCTTCTTTGTTCTTTGTTTCGAACAAACGCCCCCTTGCCATGTATCACTTCAATATAACCATTTCTTTCTAATAAGGCATATGCCTTACTGACCGTGACAGGGCTCACTTGATTTTCTTTTGAAAAGCTCCGAATAGAAGGTAATTGGCTCCCTTCCTGTAAAAATTCTGACCTTATTTTTTCTGCAAGGATAGTTGAAATTTGATCAATTAAAGATTGATCGGACAGACGATTCAGCTTTATTTCCATTGGACCTCCAACTGTTATAGTCTTCATTTGACTGTTATATATATCACTATATAGTGTAGAGGCAGAAATAGCTAAGTTAAAATGAAGGGAAATGATGATACATGATGAACATGAAGCAAGATCAGGAAAAAATAAAAACGCTTTTAATGGATGTAGTTGACCATGCAGCCAATTTTTTTTCTAATCTGGAGCATAGAGCTGTAACGAACCATTCCTCTAGCCTTCCTACTCCGACACTTCCAGAAGTGGGTGAGGGTGCTCAGGCAACACTTCAATATTTTACAAAGCAATTTGCTGAAGGCTTAAATAGTAGTGTAGGCTCAAGATACTTGGGTTTTGTCACAGGTGGATCTACCCCTGCTTCAATTGTCGGAGATTGGTTAGTAAGTGTTTACGATCAAAATTTATCCCATTCTAAGGGCTCTATTGCAGGTTCAATGGAGCTTGCGACAATTGACATGCTAAAGGAGTTATTGCTATTAAGCGATGATTATCGAGGAACATTTGTCAGTGGGGCTACGATGGCTAATTTTGTAGGACTTGCTCAAGCAAGGGAATGGATTGCACAATACTATGGAAAAAACACTGCTCTGGATGGTCTATATGGTATCCCTCCAATAAAGATTGTTAGCGGAACGCCCCACTCAAGTATAATCAAAGCAACCTCTATGCTTGGCATGGGAAGAAATTCCATTCATACTATGCTATGCCTAGAACAGCGAGAAGCCATTGACATCACAAAATTACAGCAGTTTCTTGAAGAAAACCTACATGAACCTTGTATAGTTGTAGCAAATGCGGGAACTGTCAATACGGTTGACTTTGATGATTTACAAGCAATTGGCGAGCTAAAAAAGCGATACCCTTTCTGGCTTCATATCGATGCGGCCTTTGGTGGCTTTGCAGCCTGTTCACCAAAGTATCGTCACTTTGTTGAGGGCATGAATTATGCAGATTCTATTACAATTGACGCACATAAATGGCTGAACGTCCCTTATGATGCCGCTATGCAATTTACCCGTCATCAATCGTTGCAAGCAACCGTTTTTCAAAATAATGCTGCCTATCTTGGTAGTTCCCTTGAAAACCCAGATTTCTGTGATCTTACACCTGAAAATTCACGTCGTTTTCGTGCGCTACCTGCTTGGTTTTCTTTACAGGCCTATGGTAAATTGGGCTACCAACAATTAATAGAAGAAAATGTATTACTCGCACAACAGCTTGGTCAAAAAATAGATGACAGTCCCTACTTTACATTGCTAGCACCTGTTCGACTGAATATCGTGTGCTTCGCCGTCAATCATGAGGCACTGACAGCTGAAATGAACCAACAATTTTTAACAACTTTAAATCAACAAGGCCAAGTATACATGACGCCAACTGTCTACAAAGGTACGCCAGCTATTCGCGCGGCTTTCAGTAATTGGCGTACTTCCCAAGCAGACCTGACAATCATTTGGGAAGCATTAACAACAGCGATATCCTCCTATTTTAATGAATCCATCTAAGCTATTAAAAGGTAATGGAGTAACACATGATGAAGGATTCCTCATTTGTGCGTCTCCAATCTATTTGATAGTCAATACAAAACTAAAGTACTAGCTTACCATACATCCTTTTGGTGGTACGAAGACCATACCCGAATGAAGCGCAAAAACCGCCCTTCAAATTGAAAAGGCGGTTTTTGTGCTATGTGCTATTGACCGATTTCGTGCTGGAGTTGCTTTAAAAAACTTTCCATAAATTGATGACGTTCAAGTGCCATTTGCTTGCCCTTTTCCGTCACCATTAAATCTTTTAGCAGTAATAATTTCTCATAAAAATGAGTAACAGACGAGGTATTTTTCTGACGATATTCTGACTCTGACATATTTGTGCGTGCTTCTTCTTCCTTATCATAAAGCTTGCGACCTTTTGCGCCACCATAAGCAAATGTTCTGGCAATGCCAATAGCACCAATCGCATCTAAACGATCTGCATCTCGGACGATTTTTGCTTCCAATGATGTTGCTTCTAGCTCATTCCCACCATTAAATGACACTTGAGCAATGCAATCTCGAATATGCTGCTTTTTACCCTCACTAACAGGTAATTCCGCAATAAGCTGTTCTTCCTTTTCCTTGCTATCGGTATACTTTTTGTCACTGACATCATGTAAAAGTACCGCTATTTTCACAACTTCTTCATCTGCTGTTGGCTCGCTATGTAGGATAGCTAATGCATTTTGATAGACACGTTCAATATGTTGAAAATCATGACTAGCATCAAATTGCTCATATATTTCACGTACTTTATTCATTAAATGATTCATAGTCTACTCATTCCTTTCCTACAAAATTATACTGTATTTTATTACATAAGAGGTAATCTAGAAAAATTAAAAATCAAATCCATTTCAATTGACTAATTTTTCAGAATATTGTATGATAAACGTACAGAACAGCTATTTGTTCTGTACCTCATATTTTTCAGCAATGTACAACAGCTGTGTGTTTAACAGATTTAACATTAACTTCAGCGGGCTTACAATTGAATAACCTGTTTAAAAGATGACGTGCGTATTGAAAACCTATCATCTAAACAAATAAAAGTGAACACTTTCCCTTAGAAATTCTTTGTTTAACCCGCATAGCCAAATGTACATGCCGAAAATGTGAACAACAAGTTAGTTTGTTGCATGACCAAAAGGATTTCGCCAGTTGTAGCAGAAGTGCATTGTTTTTTCATTACTGGTTGTTACCTTCTTCTAGTCAATACCTTGATTATGTATGAACGTAGCTCCTCCCTTTAATGAAAATCGTACACGATAATTGCTTACAGCTTGTGAATACCACGTTCGATGAGTTGTGCAAATCAGTAAGAAATTCATTTAAGCCATCAATGTATGAAGTGAAAAAGGAAGTAGGAACGATTGTGATAAAATGTATTACCATCCCGCTGAAGGACAAATAAAAGCTGCCCATCTTACATTCAAGTAGATGATGGCAGCTTTTACTGTTTTATTTTCTTACTTTATAGAACGCCTTTGATCACTTCATCAATTTCCCGCAATAGTGCTTCGTTTTGCATGGTTGTACTTAATTTTAAGTTAGATTGGTCTACATGAATCACTGCAACATGCATTCCTTCTTCAATACTTGCACTTGGAACTGGCATCATTTTCTCTGTATCGAACGTCATGATGAGGTCTGGAAATTTGGATTGTACCTGCCCTTCCTTCGATAATGTCATATATTCATTCCAGAACGTCAGATGGTAATCACCCACTGATAATTCCCCTACATCGAAGCCATTTTCCTTTGTTAACGAATAATTTGTGACAGCGCCTGATACGATGTGCACGCCATTCAAATACTGCAACACATGGGCTAGCTTTTCTTCAAAGGTTTGCCCATTTAAGAAGCAATAGCCAAGCTCTATGGCCATAGTAATCGCATTTGGTGCGCCATGTTTTTGTAAATAGTCTATCGTCACAGGATTTCGAGTGACCCCGACTAGCCCGCCTGCTAAAATAGAAGCTTGGCGTGCTGTCTTTGCAGTGCTGTGTAAATTCCCTTCCACAAAGCCTTGGACGGCGAAGTCATCTTTTCCTCCTGCATAAAATTGTACGGATTGATATTCTTGTTGTTCATGGAGATTTAAAGAACCCATGATTCCCGTTGGATGTGCTCGTCCATTACAGGGGGCATCCACAACAGGTACATGTAATAAGACTGACTGCAACCAGCCATTGATCGTCGTGATGGCACCATTTTCATTGGTAATGATGCCCTTTAGACGTTGATTGATATAGTTGTTCATACTACGATAGCTCCAACAAAGCTGTTCATTTGAAATATATTGATCGGCCGCTGATGGCGCACCTACCATTGCCACACAGGCAACTAAATCTTCTTGGTCTAATTCGGTAATATCCACCATTTGAGGTTCGCCTGCTGCAAAGATTTCCTCCACTAGCTTGAGTCCTTCCTCTAGGAGACCACCGCCGCCTCCGCCAAGGATTGCTCCTCCATAAACGGCAGCAATCCCATCCTCATACGATAATCCTTTCGCCATTCAGCATGACTCCTTTCTATTTCCCTATTTTTAGAATGGAAGAGAAGAAGCTATATAGCGCATCTCCAGCGATGACACCTGCTGCAAAGACCGTCATTTCAGATTCTCTCTTACCTTTCGTCACATATGTGAAAATAACACGAAGTATGATACCCACTAGGACAGCCCAGCCAGCAATTGGATTGACAAGTAATAAACCTGTTGCAAATAAGATACCCATTTGACGTTTTGAACCACCAATTAGCTGAATTAATGCACCTGGAATCGCCCAAATCATTAATTGTTTCGCTACATCGCCTGTAACGCCTGATTGAATTGTTGCTGCATACACATGGTTAACAGGTGCTACTAAATCCTGTGCAAAATAAGATTTATAGGATAGCAATACTACAACTGCGGAAATTGCAAAAGCTAGCATACCAGCAATCAATTGTTGCTTGCGACCTTCTTTTTCTAATGCAACATCACTACCATTACCACGTAAAATGAAACCAGTTTTTAAGTCATAGCCCATATCCGCAAATGCTACCCCTGTAGCAGCACTATACCCTGCTAGTAATGCAAGTGCTGGAGCTGGGAAACCAATTAAAATACCAACAATCAGTGTAATAAATGCCACTGCAAATGCAGGGAACCAACCCGCATGCATCGCTGCGATACCTACAATTAGCTCATGGACAAATGCAGCAATCGTTGCAAAGATGATGAATCCTATTAACATACCGAAAGACATGTGTGAAATAATACCGCCTAAAATAGCGATTAATAGAGCGATGGCTAAATAAGCTATAAACCCAACACCAAATGCTTGTCGAATTTCTTTTGCATCTTTTGAATAGCTTAACTCTTCTGACTTTTTAGCCGACTTTTTATTCAATAAGGCAAAAGCTACTTGGAAAAGTGCTACAATCCCAGCACCAATCATAACGCCATGTGGAATATAGTAAGCATTTAAGTCAACATTAAATAATTGAACAGAATAGCCTCTTAATAAAAGCCCAATCCCAAACATCGTCAGTGCCCAAATATTACCGATGAACGCTACCCCAAAAGCTGACATTGGAATTTTCAAAACAGATCCCACGATACCAATTAACACGCCACCAATTAATACCTTTGCATTCTTACCGCCTTTATCGCCCGCCTTAATGGCTTCAGCTGTTGCAATTCCCGGTGGCCAAGTACCTGCTGCTGGGAAAATCTTTGTATCGAAAAATTTATATAATAATAAAGCATCAACAAACATCGCTAAAATAACACCGATAAACAATGGTAATACTAAATTTTCATAGCCTAATACATATGGAATACCAATTGGCAACATTAAACTACTTGCTGCACTAAATGTAGCAGAAGAAATCGCCGTTTGAATAATATTTTGTCTGTGTACAGATTTAAAGGCAATTAGCTTGCCAATCGGTATTCTTCCAAGAATCATCGCAAATATTGCCCCTACGATTGATGTATTGGCAGAAATCCCTAAAGTCGTAATTAGCTGTATCCCAATAATTGCCCCCACAACAGATGTTAAGACGATCATTAGTAGAGTTACAGGCTCTAAAGCCCTTGGATGTAATACTTTATTATTCATAGTGTCAGCTCCCCTATTGTTGTTATAATTTTGAAATGTGTGATTGTATTTGCTGAGCTACTTTCACTAACTGTTCAAGCATATTTTTCTCCCTTTGATCATCTAAATCATATACTAACCCAGAAATTGTAAGAGACGCAGTGATTTCCTTTTTATAGTTAAATAATGGTACACTGATGCCAAATGCATGTTCATTATACTCCCCGACGGTAACACACCAATTGTTTTGGCGAATTTGTTGCAGCTCTTCCTTAAATGATGCGAGGAAAGAAATTTGCTCTTCCTTCGATTGTTCCTCATGAAAGAAGGCGATTAATTCCAACTGCCTGTCCTCATCTAAATAAGCAAACATTACCTTACAGGAAGCACCGATGTAAAGGGGTGTCTTTGTTCCTAAAGACACCGCATACTTTACATTTTTATTGCTTTCGGCTATTTTCGTTGTGACACCATATTCATTGTCCATATAAGTAAGAAATACTGATTCATTGATTTCACTGGCAAGATTTTGCATCAATTCATAAATGGTCGAGTGAGGGTCTTTGGAATTCGATAACACATCATAAAAAAGATACATTTTATAACCTAATTTATATTTTTTCGTGTGTTCATCCTGTATTAAGTAACCCGCTTCTGTAAATGTATTAATGGTTCTTTGCACGACACTTGTCGACAGTTTCATCATGCGTGAAATTTCACGAACACCTAATGCATTTTCTTTCGTTGCAAAGCATTCTAGTATATCCAATGAGTTTTTTAATGTCTTGACAGTCATCTATTTCTCCCTTTAAGCGTTTTGATAACCGTATCGCTCTTTCGCTACATCTACAGAAATATATTCATTTAATAGATCACGTTCAATGGCCTCTGTGCTTCGTTCATGTGGATGACCATACCCACCGCCAGTTGCTGTAACAAGCTCAATACGGTCGCCTTTTTGCAATTCATAATTGGCAAGTACACCAACAGGTCCAATTTTCGTTCCATCCTTTTTATGAATGATTAAATAGTTGTGAGAGCCTTCTCCACCACCATTTAAACCGAATGGCGCGAATTGATGTCTACCTAAGTTCACAGAAACCTTTTGACCATCATGATTGACTGTATAAACGCGACGAACACCTAAGCCACCTCTAAATTGACCAGCACCAGCACCGTCACAATTTAAGCTATATTCATCAATTTGAATACCATATTTTGTTTCTGCAATTTCAACTGGAAGATTATAAGTTTCACCATCTCCCATACAGTATTGCCCGCTTTGCCCATCCTCATCATTCGCTGCTCCCCAGCCACCAACAGATGGCTCAACAATTAGGAATGACTCATCATTTTCAGGATTTTTCCCAGTGAGAATAAACGTACAAACAGATTGTAGATGCCCTGCTGATAAGCGTTCTGGTAAATGTGGGGCAAGAGCTTTCCAAATGAGATCTGCTGCTCCAATACGTGCCTCAAAGTTCATAGACACAGGATGTGGACGTTTGGCTGAAACAATGGAATTGTCATCTGTGATAATCGTTAAGCGTTTAAAGACACCTTCGTTAATTACGTCAATATCGCCCAGTAATGCTAGGAACATAACGCGCACACTTGCCATTAAACCAAACTGAGAACAGTTCATTGGCACATTGACTGCAGGATGTGAGCCTCTGAAGTCACAAATAAACGCCTCATCACTAATTGTGACTTTCACTTTTATTGGATAAGGTCCACCCTTTAATGGGTCCCCTTCAATAAAGTCCTCCGCATAAAATTCACCTTTAGGTAGGTGTTGAAGCTCATACTCTACAATTTTCTCACCCTTGTCCAATAATTTTTGAATGGACAATTTCACCGATTCCGCACCAAACTTCTGACAAAGCTCTGCGATTCGTTTTTCACCTGTTTTTAAGGCGGCTACTTGTGCAAACATATCACCGATTGAAAGCTCTGGTAAACGAACATTCGTAGAAATGATTTCATAGACTGCATCGTTCAACTCACCTTGATGATAAAGTTTGACACCTGGTAGCTGTAAACCTTCCTGATAGATTTCATTAGAATTACTTGTAAACGAACCAGGGTCCATGCCCCCTACCTCTGTCCAGTGTGCTTTATTGGCAGAGTACGCAATAATTTCACCGTTGTAGAAAATTGGGAGAACTAAGCCCACATCCGATAAATGCGAGCCACCTCCAACATAAGGGTCATTGATAATAATGACATCACCTTCATGTAGTTTTTTCCCATTATCAAACTTCTCTATTACACGCTGTACCATTGGACTTAACATCCCAATAAAGCTCGTTACACCATTTCCTTGACTAATTAAATTACCCTTGGCATCTGTTAAACCACAAGCATAGTCTAATACTTCATAGATTACTGGACTCATAGAAGAGCGTGCTAAAGCTATAAACATCTCATCGCCTATAGCTAGCAATGAATCTTGAATAATTTCTACTGCAAAAACATCTTTTTTCATGTTTTATTTCCCCTCCATCTCTACTATCAAATTGCCGTATTTATCAATTTCAATTGATTGATTATTATTGATTACGACCGTAGATGTTGGATTTTCCACTATTGCAGGACCTGTAATGACATAGCCAGGTACTAATTTTTGTTGGTCATAGACATTGACCTCTACCCAACCTGTTCCCTTCACATATAAATTGCGTTGTGCCTTGATACATGTGGAATTGTCGATATGAGAGAAGTCTAGCTCTTTAAATTGAACCGCCTCATCTTTCCCGTAGATTGTAAGATGTAAGTTGACTAACTCAATTGGTGTAGCTGGTAAATCAAAAGAAAACTCTTGTTTATGTTTGATATGGAAGGCTTCTGCTAATGCAAGTAGCCCCTCTTCATCAAGCGTAATAGCTGATGCATTTAATTTAACGGCATGCTCTTGACCTTTGTAGCGTAAATCATAATTAATTTCAAAATAATAATGATCCTTTGATAATGGTGCATCTGCATAGGCATTAGCAATGACTTGATCAATATTTTCTTGAATAGCCGCAAGATGGTCTTTGTCAAAGTTCATTAAACTTGTTTGAATGTAATCTTGTCGATATTCGGTCATCATCATTCCTAATGCTGAAAAGACGGATGAGCCATAAGGAATAATGACTTTTTTCATACCAAGCTCTTCTGCTAAATTAATCGCATGTAGTGGACCACCGCCACCAAATGCCACCATTGTAAAGTCTTCAGGATCATAGCCTTTACGAATAGAGATCAGCTTCAGTGCATTTAACATATTGGAGTTTGCAATATCTAAAATACCCTGTGCTGCTTCTTCTGCTGACACATTAAATGGTTTCGCAATTGCTTCAACAAGAGCCTCCTCCACTTTGTCAATGGATACTGGGTTGTCAAAGTTTGCTAAGGATAATCTTCCTAAATAAACATTGGCATCTGTAATTGTTGGCTGTGTATTCCCTAAGCCATATGCTACAGGCCCTGGCTTTGCCCCAGCAGAATCTGGTCCAACCTTTAATGAGCCAAACTGATCTACACGTGCGATAGAGCCACCACCATTTCCGATTTCGACAATATCTACTACAGGTGTTTTAATTGGATAGCCCGCAAATTTTTCATTTCTTTCAATATAGTAATCTGTTGTGACATTGACTTTGCCATCTGTAATAAGCGAACATTTTGCTGTCGTCCCACCAACATCAAAAGCTATGATATTCGATTCATTTAAAAGTTGGCCTAATTTAGCTGCCCCAAACATCCCTGCTACAGGTCCAGATTCAACGAGGTTGATTGGTAGCTCCATTGCTTTATCAAAGCTTGTAGTCCCGCCATTCGATTGCATAATTTTTAAATGGTCTGTAATCCCAATTGTGCTTAATTTCTCTTTTAGGCTTTTTAAGTAGGCATGTGCAATTGGCTTTACATAAGAATTTAGGACTGTCGTGTTTGTTCTTTCATACTCACGGTATTCTTTAATCGTTTCACTTGAAAGTGTAATATATACTTCCGGCCAAATTTTTAAAATGGCTTCTTTTAACTGTTGTTCATGAATTGGATTTTTATAGCCGTGTATTAAGGAAATGGCAATCGCCTCAACACCTAATTCCTTGAATTTATAAACGATCTCGTCAACTTCCTCGGTATTAAGCGCTTTCATAATATTTCCTTTAAAATCAATTCGCTCATCAATTTCTTGACGTAAATAACGCTCTACAAATGGTTCTGGCTTTTTATATTTAAAGTTATATAAGTCTGGTCGATTTCCACGAGCAATTTCTATAACATCACGGAAACCCTTTGTTGTAATTAACCCAACTACACCCCCTTTTCTTTCCGTTAATGTATTGATGATAACCGTCGATCCGTGAATAAATGATTCAATGAAAGAATCTTCCGTTACATGTCGTCCTAATACATTTAATATGCCATCCTCAAAGTGACCAGGTGTCGTATGTCCCTTATCAAAATGAAGATTTCCTTTTTCATCTGTGAAAACTAGGTCAGTAAAAGTACCGCCAATATCTGTTGCGATTTTCAAGACTTCATCCCTCCGTGTTCCTATTATCGGTACAGTGTTCCGAATTAGAATTAAATAAATTATATTTAAAAGAAAAAGAAAATTCAATGTATTTTTTAAATAAAAATTCATTTGACAATTGTCCTTCGTTGTAAAAACCCGCTCTATCTTTCCAATATCAGAGAACTATTGATAAAAAATACCAAACACATTTATATAAGGAAAGTTCTCGTGATTTTTGTGCAACATAAAAAAGATCCTAGTTTTCACTAGAATCTTAAAATCGTTTAAAAAAAATTAATTTTTGTGAATTTTTACTCAAGAGGTGGATGAAGGAATCATCCGAAATTTTACTTTTATACCATATTTGCATTGTAGATAGACGATGAATTGGGTCACTTCTTACGAACCATGTTTACCCATTATCAATAAAAAAGCTGCCCATTTAAGTAGGCAGCTTTTAATATTCTGTTAAAACAATCCTACCGCATGTCCTTCGTTATCGACATTCATACGTAGCGCAGCTGGTGCTTTTGGAAGTCCTGGCATTGTCATAATATCGCCAGTTAGACAAACTAAGAAGCCTGCACCAAGCTTTGGAATAACTTCGCGAATTGTGATGGTAAAGCCTTCTGGACGACCAAGTAAACTTGGTTGGTCTGATAAAGAATACTGGGTTTTCGCCATACAAATTGGAAGGGAGTCCCAACCAAATTTTTCGATTTGGGCAATTTGTTTTTTGGCTTGGTCTGTAAATTGCACATCTTTCCCGCCATATACCTTTTGCACAATCGTACGTACCTTTTCTTCAATTGACTCTGTTACATCATATAAAGGAGAGAAGTTGTTTTCTTCCTCTAGCACAGCTAGTACTTGCTCAGCTAAGGCTAGACCACCTTTACCGCCCTCTTCCCAGACATTCGTACGGGCAATGCGAACATGATTTTCTTGACACCAGTTCAGAACGGCTTCTAGCTCAGCCTCTGTGTCCGTGATAAAACGATTTAAGGCAATAATTGGTTCAACGCCAAATGTACGAACTGTATCTACATGTTTAGCTAAATTCTCAATCCCTTGTAGAAGTGCTTCCACATTTTCGCCTACAAGCGCTGTTTTCGGTACACCACCATGCATTTTTAAGGCACGAATTGTCGCTACAATGACAACTGCGCTTGGTTTAAAGCCTCCCTTACGCGCTTTAATGTTCATGAATTTTTCAGCACCTAAATCAGAGCCGAAGCCCGCTTCTGTCACCACAATATCAGCTAGCTTACGAGCGGTTTGTGTCGCCATAATGGAATTACAGCCGTGGGCAATATTCGCAAATGGACCACCATGGATAATAGCAGGTGTTCCCTCTAATGTTTGAACTAGGTTTGGCTTAAAGGCATCTTTTAATAATAGTGTTAAGGCACCCTCTACCTGTAAATCACGTACAAAGACAGGCTCACGCTCGAAAGTATAGCCAATCACGATACTAGCGATGCGCTCACGTAAATCCTCAATGCTTGTTGCTAAACAGAATACCGCCATAATTTCAGAGGCAACCGTTATATCAAAGCCGTCCTCGCGCGGCATGCCTTGAACAGGACCACCTAATCCCACCACTACCTTACGAAGGGCACGATCATTTAAGTCCATGACACGCTTCCAAATAATGCGTCGTGGATCAATGTTAAGTGTATTTCCTTGGTGGATATGATTATCAATAAATGCGGATAAAGCATTGTTAGCTGTTGTAATCGCATGAAGGTCGCCAGTAAAATGTAAATTAATATCCTCCATTGGTATAACTTGTGCGTAACCTCCGCCAGTTGCGCCACCTTTTACGCCCATGACTGGACCTAATGATGGTTCACGTAATGCGACCATCACCTTCTTATCTAATTGATGAAGGGCATCTGCTAGTCCAACAGTCACAGTCGACTTTCCTTCACCAGCTGGGGTTGGACTAATAGCTGATACTAATACTACCTTTGCATCCTCGCCCTGAGCAGTAATTTTTAATGGGTCGATCTTTGCTTTGTAGCGTCCATACTGCTCAAGAGCATCCTCTGGAATACCCGCAGCATTGGCAATTTCCGTAATAGGTTTGATCACTGCTTGACTAGCGATTTCTAAATCTGATAATGGTTGATTTTTCGTTGTCATTTGGCATCCTACTTTCTATGTTGTTCATTTCCATTATAGTCTTAATTGTGAAAAAAAAGAAAGCCAGATATGCAAGCATTTCGTCAATCAATTGACTTATTTGTTCAATTCCTGTATGTTCTAAGAGAAAATGCAATTTTTTCACATTTTCTCAATGAGTGCACCATTTATTTAACTTTATTTTACATTCAAGCGCATTGGAGGCGAATGCTTATGCAACAGGGGATCGTAAAGTGGTTCAATAATGAAAAAGGTTATGGCTTTATTGAATGTGATGATGGCGAAGATGTATTTGTTCATTTTACGGGCATCCAGGAGGAAGGCTTCCGTACACTTGAAGAAGGTCAAAAGGTTTCATTTGATGTTGTGGAAGGCAATCGTGGACCCCAAGCATCAAATGTTGTAAAACTATAAGCGTAATGGGACTATCCGTGTAGTTCCAGATTAGCAGCGGATTAGGAAATGCATCGTTTCCTTCATCCGCTTTTTGTATTGTTTTATAAGCTGAATGCCCCCTCCATGTTATAATAGAAGTAACAATACGTAAGGAGGGATTTCGATGCAAAAACAAAATAAACCCATGACTGAAGTTATTTTGAAGCATAAAGAACGACAAAGTGTAGCAGAATTTGCAGCAACACTGGAAACGATTGCAAAAAAGCTTAAAGAAAATGGTGAATTCACTTTTGTTCAAGACACAGAGCCAACAGTTGTCAGCCCAAGTGAACAGCTCAAAATCGAATACTCCTATACAAAAAAGGGCGACAAGCATTCATTTGAAATTGAATTTGATTGGTATACAGGTACAGAAACACCGAGAAAAATGACAATTGAATAATAATTGGCAACGAAAATCCACTTCTCTGATGAAGTGGATTTTTCCATATTGTTGAATTAAAGATCATGTCACTAGCTAAAACTTTTTTTAGCAAGGTTGGGGTGATTTCGCTCCAGGGTCTCCTCTGTAACGCTAAATCCACAGGAAAGCAAGTAGCCAGCATCAGAAATTCTATTGATGGTTTTTCAATACTTATGTAAAGAGGCTGGAGCAACAGTGTTTCAGCCCATAAAAATACCGAGCTATCCACTAAAACGCTTACGAAGTGTTTTGGAATAGTTCGGTTTTTTTATCATGTTTGTTAATTTAAAGATTATTCAGCTTTATGAAGGTCCCAGTTAGTTATGGCCCAGCCTTTTCTCATTATCGATTTATCCAATAAAAAGCACCAGGGCAAACTAAAGTTTCCTTTGTTCGTTTAGGATCCTTTAATGTCACACCAAATGGTCCCTCTTTGACATGACCAAGTGTCATTGTCATCGCGCTCTCTTCCTCATAGAAATCTAAGCGCATATTCGGTAGCTGTAGTGACAAATACTGCTCATGTTGCGTAGGCACTGGTAGCTGTAACACCTCTTGCCACAGCTTAACTGTTGCCTGCATGTCCTTGACGTAGAATTGGACGGATTCCATCGTTATAGCCTGTTTGACATCAATGGCACCACTTGCCTTTAATTGAACCAAACGCTCTTCATCTTCCTCCGCCCATTCAATCAAAAATGGAAAATCAATTGGCAGATCTGGCTTACCAAAATGCAGTAGCTTCCATTCTACCACAGTGCCATCTGGTCTTGTTCTGCTACATGCATCTGGTCCATATACTTCATAGCCCAATGCTCGCAAGCGTCGACCCTCTTCCTCAATATTTTTTGTGCGCAGAGCAATTCGAGAAAATCCCTGGCGCTCTTGATCACGTTTAAACGTATAATGTAGGGAATATGGGTATTGTGCCGCTTGCTCAAATAAATCACGATCATAGATAGCAATTTGTTCAATATAGCTTAAGCCAAAGTAGCTTAACGTATTATAAGTCCCCCACATCGTGTGCTGCCCACCATTCACTGTATGGACATTTCGTTTATTGAAGAAAACCTTTATATTTTCTGGTGATTCCACTTGATGAACCAAATGATCAAAATATAAAGTCATGGCCATTCCCCTTTCTTTCCCCATTACCTTTACCTGTATGTTTGATTAGTTTAAAATTTACTCAAGAAAAGGAGTTACTAGTAGGATATGAAAAAAAGTTTCGTTTACCTACAAACTCCGTTCACTAATTTCATAAAGAGGTGATTTGAATGACAGATTTAGTAGCTGCTTTTAAATTGGCATTAGGTAATTATCCTACAGGTGTAACAGTTGTCACGACATGTCATGACACAAAACCGATTGGCTTAACCGTCAATTCCTTTGCATCTGTTTCAATCGACCCGCTCCTTATTTTATGGTCACTCGATAAAAAATCTCAGCTCCATCCTTATTTCACGACTGCGCCAAATTTTGCGGTCAATATTTTAGCGAGTGATCAAGAGCATTTATGTACACTATTTGCCAGTAAAATCCCTGATCGCTTTGCACAAGCAAAATGGTCAACTTCCTCTTTAGGACTACCGATTTTACATGATACAGCAGCTAATTTACAATGTAAAACATTTCAGCAAATCGATGCTGGCGACCATACCATTTTTATTGGGCAGGTCGTAGACATTACAAATGCTCAAAAAGAGCCTTTGCTTTATCATCGCCGTCATATCGGTCCCATACCAAAAAGCTTTTATAGCTAGCCTTTACACAAAAAAAGGGCCACTTGTAAGCACAGGAAATCCTTCATGCTTATAGGTGGCCGTTTGACATAAGTTCTACTGAAATCATTGTTATTTTTTCTGCGGAAATCTCTGCTTTTCAAGCCTATTAATTTGCACAATCACACCATCTTGAATCGTAATATGCACTTCACCAAATTCAAGATTTTGAATCGCCTTCGCAATTGCCTCTAGTTTCTTATCATCTACTTTTACTGACTGAGCCATACGAAACACCCCTTCTTTCTTATTCCTTATTGTTCATAAAGAGGCCAACGCATCAAACTGATTGATAGCCCCTCCTATCTCTCAGACACCATCTGTTGGATTTGGCACCTGTTTTTCGGTTGCCGAGGCTTCATTGGGCCAAGTCCCTCCACCTCTCTTGATAAGAGTACTGCGTTTCTTGAAAATAATTCTATAATTCCGCTATAGGAATGTCAATACAAAATATTAGAAAACCTAGTTGAATACTATGCAATATGTCGTTTAGATTAAAAGACTCCCTAAACCTAAAGTATTTTATGCCTAGTCAGTGAGAAATAGATGGCAATCCATTAATTTATTACGAGCTCCATTTCCTCATTATGAATTCAAGTGGGCCTCGATGATGTTTAGCCCTCCACCATACAGAAACAAAGACACATCCTAAAAAGTAACAGCAGGCATACAGCATGGAAAAAGCAAGTGTTTGGTTCTCCAGCTTTTGGCAAACAATTAGTATTCCAATGCCTATAAAAACATGGCCAACATAATGCGTTAAAGACATTTGTCCTGTTAATATGAAAGATTGAATAACTTTATTTTTACATGTCTCTACAAGATAGATGGAGCCAACAATGATGACAATAGCCGAAGCCGAATTAGATAGGACATACATCATATTCGGTGGAATCGGTCCTGTATCAAATAAATACAATGCACTCTCTACATCTAATAAATGAATGGTTGTCATCTTAATGAATAACGTTGAACAAGTCTCAGTCATGATGACTAACAATAAACCTATCACCAGTAAGTTTTTTCTTAATGTATGATTTGTTAAATCTAATGTGCCCACTACCATACCTATCAGAAAGAAGCAAATCCAGGGGAATAGTGGATGATAGCCATTAAACATCAAATTTCTTATAAATCCTGCTGGTGTCCAAAAATCAAGATACTCTAGTAGCACATATGTTGGATGCCAACCAGCAAGGTAACTAAATTGAATTTGAAGCCATTGTGAAAGGATGAGGATGACACCGATTATGAACATCATCCTTTTCTGAGATTGGGCAATCAAACATGCGGCAACAAACATATACACGCCATAATAATGTAATATATCTCCTGTCCAACCGACCGCATATAGTACTATCCCTATCACGAATAACAAAAATGACCTCTTCCACAAAGTAAGTCGATTCTCGCGAAGAAGCATTGGGTCCTTAGTCTCTCTAGCGTGACGAGTCATTAAAGCTGTCCCTATTCCTGCTAGCATGACAAATACGGCCGAAGCACGTCCCTCGAAAAGATGTTGGAAGGCAATTAACCATGTTGAACCATTCGTTGTAGAACCTGTTATGACGCCAAAATTGACAATGAACATGCCAAGCATGGCGAGAGCTCTTGCAAAATCAAGACCTTCAATGCGCCGATCATCATTTCTTTTTGTCATCTTTGCCCCCTTGGATAGCGCTATGTACAGCCTCCTTCCAAATAGCCCTATAGTTCAATTGGTTGCCTGTTAACATGAAATTACCGATATTATCATAGACGAGGGCTAGCATCTGTGCCTTCGCTTCTATATGTGGAGTATCCTCTAGCACGCCTAGCTGTACGCCATATCGTAGGATAGCAACAAAGCTCGTTAAAAAGCTGGTTTCTAGCTCTACTAATTGTCTTTTATAGTTTTCATCGCGGGCCGCTAATAGTACATATTGATTAAATATTTTATTAAAATAAGGGTCCTTGTCCTGTGCCTCAATAGATTTATAGCCTAGCTTAAGTAATTCCTCCTTAAAATTAGCAGAAGAAAGCTCTTTATAATCCACAGCGACATCATGTTGAATTTCTTTGTACAATTCATCAAATATGAAAGCGATTAATTGATCTTTTGATTGAAAATAATAGTAAATGGCTGGTTTTGAAATACCGACCTCTGTAGCAATCATTGCTAAGCTTGTTTTTTCAAATCCATTTTCCGCAAACATCCCATAAGCAATTTCTATAATTTTGTGAAAAGTTTGTTCTTTATTTCCCATTATTACCCTCCTTTTTTACCGACCGTTAAGTAAATATTATAGGATGCTAACCTTTTAGACAAGAAAAAACTGTGTAGAAATATTTCTCTACACAGTTCACATTTATTGATTTTGTAAATACATCATTAAAGCTTCTGCTGTTTTTTGCTTACCCATTACTTTAAGAGGCTGTCCATCAGCAGGTACAATCCAATGAGGTTCATCCCCCCCATATAAAGACTGAGAGCTATTTGCTACCATAAATTGTGCATTGGCTGTTTCCATACGCAGTCTGGCACGAGCTAACAAGAATTCCTCATCATTCGTTGCTTCGAGTTTAAAGCCTACTAACGTTACATTCGGTTGCCATCCCTTAATTTGACCTAATACTTTTGGTGCTTTTTTAAAATGAATAATAGGTGGTTCGTCAGAAGGCATTTTCCCCGTTTCCTCCATTAAATTACCTGATTGATCATATACTTTGTCAATGACCCAATCAGAGCCCGCAGCCGCCATAATGACGATATCGACATGTTGTTGTTGAACTGCATGACGCACCTTTTGTCCTAAATCCTCTATGCCTTCAAATTGTATCAATGTCATATCATTTTGGTTTTCTGGAAGCTGTGCAAAGTAACCATGCATGTATACTACGTTAGCGCCAGCAGCCAGCGCCGCCTCTGCTAAATAACACCCCATTGTGCCTTTTGATAAATTCGTATGACCTCGTACACGATCCCATTTTTCAAGTGTTCCCCCACTTGTAATGAGTACGGTTTTGCCCTGTAATGTCCCCATACACTCACCTATTTTCTGAAATATATACAAATACTATTTTAACGTAATGTAAGGATAGGCTTCAATAGCCACTATTTTAGAGAGCTGTTTTGTTCTTTTAGCCAAGCACTTAATATCTCTGCAAATTTCTTTGTGACGGGAGAAGCATGGTGTTTCATGGCAATACCAATCGTTCGGTAGCCACCTTGCTTTAATGGAATCGCCCTCAATGTTGGCGGTAAATTTTGAATAACCAACTGAGGTAAAATACTGATCCCTAAATGATGAGAAATCATGGAAAGAATCCCTACCTCCTCGGAAAGCTCAAAGCGGATATTCGGCTTAACATGATATTGCTCTAATAGCACCTTGACATCATTTGTCCCTTTATAGGAAGTCATAATAAATGGCATATCCTCTAAATCTACGATATCAATTTCTGTCTTATCAAACAATGGACTTTTATCCGAAACAATACATAATAATGGGTCTTGTTGGAGCTCAGTGAACTGATATTGCTCTGACTTTTGACCATTCAAAAATCCTGCTTCTACTTCACCACTTAAAAGCCATTGTTCAATTTCATAGTAATCTCCCTCTCGTAACTCCACCTGTATCCCTGGAAATTGATTATCCATAATCCGAACAATTTCTGGCATCCAATTTGAAGAAATACTCGATATCACACCAATTCGAACCTTACCTCGTGTCACGCCATGAATGTGAGCTGCTTCCTGTTGCAATAATTCCTGAGCATCCAAAACCTGACGCATTGCCCTTAGCATTGTTTGTCCCTCACTCGTTAATGTCACACCCACACGACTTCGATGAATGAGCGCAAAGCCAAACTCTTTTTCTAAACTCGACACGGCATGACTCACAGCAGATTGTGTTAACCCTAGCGCATCAGCTGCTTTTGTAAAGCTTGCCACCTCTGCCACCTTTGTTAAAATCTCATATTTCACTAAGCTCATCCGCAATCCCTCTATATACATGAATTTTTTTAATCCTATTCATTATAAACATTCGTTTTACTAATCACAACACAAGATATATAGTAATTTTTAGTATAAAACTGTTTTAGTACACAGATGGTAGGTGAACATAATGAGTATCCAAGGAAAAGCAAATGTATTGATGGTTATTGTCACAATGTTTTGGGGGCTCTCTTATACCTTTATGGTCATGGGGCTAGAAACGTTGGCAGTTTATAATGTGGTGGCATTACGTTGTATCATCGCATTTTTCGTAGCAGGACTTATTTTTTACAAACGGATGATCAAAGTAAATGGTAAAACATTAAAATATGCGGCTATTCAAGGATTTTTATTATTCATTGTGTTCGCGTTAAGTTTATTTGGTTTACAATCTACTTCTGTTTCAAATGCTGGCTTCATCTTAAGCCTAACGGTCGTGTTAGTGCCGATTTTCAGCAGCTTTATTGAAAAAAAATTACCTTCTCGAGCAGTTAGCTTTGCAATCATTTGTACCATGATTGGTATTACCGTCTTAACAGCACACGGCTCATTCACATTCCATAAAGGTGATTTATTAGTAGCAATTGCTGCGTTATGTTATTCAATTTATTTACTTTTAAATAGCTCATTCACACGAAATGTAGAGTCCATTTCATACGGAATTTATCAGCTTGGATTTGCTGGTATTTATGCACTTGTGTTAACCTTTCTATTCGAAACACCGACAATGCCAAATTCAGCAATATCCTGGATTGCAATTTTAGGGCTTGGCATCATCTGTAGTGCGTTTTGCTTTGTGGGTCAAACTGTTGCACAACAGTATACTTCTGCTACACATACAGGTCTTATATTCTCCTTAGAACCAATTTTTGCCGCTATGTTTGCCATGATGTTTATCGGAGAAGGCATAACAATGAAATTAATGATTGGTGGCAGCTTCATTCTTATAGGGAATTTAGTAGCACAATTAGAGCATTTCCATGTATTACGTTTTATGAAAAAGGATGCACAGGAAAAAGTCATACAATAATATAGTGCATATGAATAAAAAAGGAAGCTGAGAGTTACTTCTCAAGCTTCCTTTTCTACTATGTATTGAATTTATAGCACGATTACATGTAAAATAGTATAATTTTTACAGGGACGAAAATAAAGGAGATTCATACATGCAAATTCAAACCTTACATACGTCATATTATTTACCAACCAAGGATAATCAACCAACTCAAACACAAAACCTACTGGATTTAATGAGACATGTCGGTGGCCGTGAAGAGGAAGACGAAAAAAAGAACAAATCGAAAATTGAGGTCAGATACGAAAATGGCTATGTACGTCAATACCTTGTCAAACCAACAGGACAAAGGGTTCTCCTCATGGAAACCAAACAAAGCCTTGATATGAGAGAATCTACTAATTTACAAGACCTGCTTTCGCAACCTTTTAAAAAGAAAACAAGTGATCCTATTCTCTCAATACTAAATGCGAAAAATAACATTTCTAAATATAAAGATGGCATTTAAAAAATAGCCCTTCTTTTCAAGAAATGCTAGATAAAATAATAGACAAAGTCGAAACAATCGACTTTGTCTATATTCAAACTAGCGAGGAATAGTCATATCTCGTTAGTTTGATTCATTATAAAAATCTTCTATATTGCTCTGCTTCTGCCATACGCTGTTGATTTCTTAAACGCTCCTCTTGCTCTTCAGCAGTCTCTGGATATGTTTGGAGTGTATCGACATCATCCTCATGTTCTGCATATAAGACAATACTTCCTTGTTCTACAAGATGCGCATAGTAAGCGATTTGTCCCTCTGACAGATTAAATCGTTTTAAACCCTCTGTAACAGCTGAGTCGCCTGTAAACCAAGATTTAAATTGATCTACCCAATTTCCAGCCTCATGCGTTTGCACATCGGCATCCCATTTTACATCCTCAAACTGTTGGGGATCTCTCGCAATAATATGAATATCGTCTTGGTGATAACCTTCCATTCGCATATTCTCTAAAATGTGAAGCATTTCATCCCTTGTATGGGCCACCTCAATTTTTGGATTTTGTTCATTCATCATGTTCAATTCCTCCTATGTTGTATGGCTTACTAGGTAATTACCCGCACTACACACAAACAAACCCATTTTACTAAACTGTAATAATTGTTAAATTGCCTTAAACTACGTTGCTGATTTGACATAATAAGTTCAGGGCAGAAAAAAAGCATGCTGGAGAGAATTTCTTCTTCAGCATGCAAATTGTCAATTTTTACTTGTCAAGAAAGGCCTTTAACATCCATGTATGCTTTTCAAGAGACTGATACATGGCATTGAGTAAATCCTCTGTACGGTCGTCTCCTTCTTCTGCGGCTAGCTCCATTGTAGAATTTAAAGCTTTCATCAGCTTTTGGAAATCTGAGATTGTCGTTGCAACCATGTCCTCTGTCGTTTCTTCACCTGTTGCTTCATCTACATAGGATAGCTCTAGATGCTCTTTTAATGTTGCCACTGGCTTGCCATCCTTTGATAAGATACGCTCTGCTATTTCATCTAAATTCAATGTTGTTTCATTATATAGCTCTTCAAATTTTGCATGCAGTGTAAAGAAGGCTGGACCTGTGACATACCAATGATAATTGTGTAGCTTTGTATAAAGCACAGACCATGTCGCCACTAGCTTATTTAATTGTTTGTTTAAGTTTTGTGTCATAATCAATTTCTCCTCCAATATGTCTTGTTCTAGCCATTAGTATGAGTAATAAAAGATGTTGGCTATACACTCATTGTTCCCGACCGACAATATTTCAAACATCCTTCATGAGAAACGATTTAGAGTAAGAATATTTCAACTATTCTATGAAATTATTTCACTTTCCGAAATAGTTTCGTTATAATGAAATCACTTATATGTAAAGGGGTGTCCATAAATGAAAGTTTTACCATTACGAAAAGATGTTGCAGTAGAGGAAACTTGGGATTTAACAGATTTATTGAGCAATGAGGCTGATTTTGAACCTACCTTAGCACAATTAGTGGAAGATGCACTTAGCTTCGAGCAACAATACAAAGGTACGATTACAAATGCACAAAAAGTAATCGACGTGTTAACAGCCTTTGAAGAGCTACAAAAAAAGTTTGTTCCGATTGGCACATATGCAAGCTTGAATCTTGAGACAGATCGCACAAATGATGTAGCACAAATGCGTGCTGCAAAGTTTGGTACAGCTATCGGAAAAGTCAGCAGTGCACTATCCTTCGTGCGCAGCGAGTTACTAGCATTGGATGAAGCTGTTTTACAAGAAGCAGCGACATTAAGCCCTCTTTACAAACGATATCTAGAGGAATTATTAAAACAAAAACCACACCAGCTCCATCCTGAAGTGGAAAAAGCGCTGGCAGCCTTCAGTGCCACATTTGACGCGCCATATAAAACGTACAATACGACGAAATTAGTGGACATGGATTTTGGCGAATTTGAAGCCAATGGCGAAAAGCATCCTCTTAGCTTTGTGCTGTACGAAAATGACTGGGAGTTTGAAGCAAATACAGATGTACGCCGTGCTGCCTTTCAAGCTTTTTCAAGCAAGCTACGCGATTACCAGCATACAACGGCACAAGTATATAACACACATATTCAACAAGAAAAAACAATGGCTGACCTAAGAGGCTTTAATTCTGTCATTGACTATTTACTATTTGATCAGGATGTCGATCGTTCACTCTATAATCGTCAAATTGATTTAATTACAAAAGAGCTTGCCCCGCATATGCGTCGCTATGCAACGTTAATTCAAAAAGCGAACGGAATCGACCAAATGACATTTGCAGATTTAAAAATTGCACTTGACCCTGATTATGATCCAAGATTATCGATGGCTGAGGCAAAAGAATATGTTGAAAAGGCTTTAGCCGTTATGGGTAATGACTATAATCAATTAATGGAGAGAGCCTTTAATGAACGTTGGATTGACTATGCGCCAAACAAAGGAAAATCTACAGGGGCATTTTGTTCAAGTCCGTATGGTAGCCATCCTTATATTTTAATGTCTTGGAATGAACAAATGAATGAAGTCTTTACACTTATTCATGAGCTTGGTCATGCTGGGCATTTTGCAAATACGTATGAACATCAATCTTATCTTAATAGTCGTCCATCTCTATACTTTATTGAAGCGCCATCGACAATGAATGAAATGCTGTTAGCGAATTATTTACTAACACATAATGAAGATCTACGCTTTAAACGTTGGGTAATTTCCAATATTGTAGCGAAAACATATTATCATAACTTTGTTACACATTTACTAGAAGCTGCCTATCAACGCAAAGTATATGAATTAATTGATGCTGGAGAAGCAGTTAATGCAACCATCCTCAATCAATTAAAACGTTCCGTGTTGGAAGATTTCTGGGGCGATACAGTCGCTATTTCTGAAGGTGCTGAACTCACATGGATGCGTCAGCCGCACTATTATATGGGCCTTTATCCATACACATATAGTGCAGGGTTAACCATCTCCACACAAGTGTCTCAACGTATTTTAAAAGAGGGCGATCCAGCTGTTGAAGATTGGCTAGCAGTTCTTCGGGCTGGCGGTACAAAATCACCAGTGGAGTTAGCGCAAATGGCTGGTGTTGATATTACGACTGACCAACCACTTCGTGATACAATTGCCTACATTGGCCATTTAATTGATGAGCTTGAACGTCTAACAGTGGAAATCGAAGCGGTTCAGCAATAATTTAACTAGAAAACGATCCTGCCTATTCAAGGTATAGATCGTTTTCTTTTTTTAGTTCTAAGTAGAAAAATACGTACATATACTAGAATCAGGGCGTCCCTCTATATTTTTTAGATATTTCAAAATAGACAATCATTTTTCTTCATACAAAAGTACCGTTATTATTAAGAGTACGCAAATTATTTAGCAATATACGATTAACAATGATTAAAGGAAGTGTTCTAATTATGGTAAAACGTAATGATCCATGCCCATGCGGTAGCGGCAAAAAATATAAAAAATGTTGTGAAGGCAAACAACAAGTAACAGTGGAAGCAGTACAAATCGAAGAATTAGAGCGTGTGCTACAAACATTTTACTTAGAATATCCAGAACGTAAAGATGTTCGTGCCTATATTGAGCATGTGGGCACATGGCAGCCTAAATTAGAGAGCGTTTTACAGCGAGAGCTTATTGAAGCCATCACTTTAGACGACTTTTTCTTCCATCAAGAGCCATCTATTTGGAAAAATTATTTGAAGAAAACGAAGAAAAAAGCGGTAAGACCTTCTACAGTCAAAGTACTTGAAGATTGGTCTCAGCCTACTTTATTTATTGGTACGGTGTCTGTTGTTGAGGAAAAATATTTCAAGGCTAATCATATACTTACAAATGATGAGCTTTATATTCGACGTGAAAATAACAAACCGATTCCTGAAGGTATGCATGTATTTGCCTTCATTTTACCAGATGGAACGAAGAAATCGGCTCATTATTTAGCTGTGTCTACACTGATTTTCTTCCCAGAGGATCATGCGAAGGTCTTTGAAGAATTCAAGAAGCGCTTTGAGGCTTCAGAGAAGAAGGTTGGCTCCTTCTTAAAAGAAGAGCACCTAGCATTTTGGGAGTTATTAGTATCAAATGGCTATAAAGGTGAGGAATTTTCAAACTTTGAGAGCAATGTCCTGACACAAGTAAAAGACTTCCTAGAGCAAAATGAGCGTGAAACAGCACCGATGCTTGAGCTTTTAGAAGACTATTTAATTGAAGGTCAACCGACTGCGCGTAAAGAAGCGGCCATTGCAGCTGGTGCGATTCGTTACGGTCAGGAAAAGGAGCTGTTTGAGTCCCTTTCTATGACGGTAAAAGAAATCGCTGCGACATTCGATATTTCGGCTTCCTCTCTTACAAAGTATTACCAAGATCTAAGCAGCTATGCTGAAACGAAATAATCTTGACAATTAAAGAAGCTACATGTACTAGCGTTTTGCTAATACATGTAGCTTTTTCTCATGTGTTTATTTGCTATAAACTTTTAAAAGTTCTTCCCCTAGGAACTGTAGCTTTTCTCCAACTGAACAGGCTTCAATGCAGAAACGATGAGCCCCTGGTTTACCACGTTCTTTACGTAATTGCTTAATCACTAAGCAATCCGAACAATACGTATCATGCAGTTCATCAATATCCTTCATAACCGTCACTTTATCCATGTTGAACTCTCGCTCCTTTCACGTCCAAAATTCACTTCCTACTATTATGAAGCGTTCAATTTCAACAAGCAACTATTTTGTTTACTTCCAACGTATTTTTTTCAAACACGAATTGCCCCACAAGGATGCTTTGCCCATAGCCTTGTTGTACAATTATAGAGAAGTCAAAACGCAAAGTAGGGATGATATGTTAGAGGTTTATATAGATGCTGCCAGTGCAGGAAATCCCGGGCCAAGTGGTATAGGAATATTTATTAAAGGTGAAGGTCACCAGATCCAAATCAGCGAGTATATTGGGGAAACAAACAACCATATTGCTGAGTTTTCAGCATTGGTTCGTGGTCTTGAAGAAGCACAAAAGCTAGGCTCCCCTCTTGTCTCGGTGCGTTCAGATTCCAAAATCGTTGTTGCTTCTATGGAAAAAGAATATGTGAAAAATGAGGAATTTAAACCTTATTTAGAAAAAGCTTTAGCGCTTGCTACTAGCTTTGATTTATTCTTTATCAAATGGGTGCCCGACTCACAAAATAAAGCGGCTGATGCCTTGGCACGAAAAGCAATCCAAAGCAAAAATGGCTAGCTCATTTCACAGGACTGTTCTATTGGAGCAGTCCCTTTTTCTTTTCCCTATTCTTCAGTTACTTACTTTCCCCCAATTTCATTATTTTATGATATTCAAAAAATAGCTAGAAAACGCCACTCATTTTCTGATTAATCCAAAACGATATTGACATTGTTAGAGTACGATGTTATCCTTTAACACATTAGTAGTTTAGCAAACGAAAGCGTTAGATTAGAGGGGGAAACTAAAATGAAACGTGTATTGACTTTATTTATGATGCTGACAGCTGTCATCGTTTTAGCAGCATGCGGTACTTCAAAAGAAAAGACAGCAGAAAAAGACGAAACAGCAGCAGATCAAGAAAAAATTATTATTGGAATTGACGATAAATTTGCACCAATGGGCTTCCGCGATGATAAAAATGACATCGTTGGATTCGATATTGATTTAGCTCGCGCTGCAGCAGAGCATATGGGCGTTGAAGCAGAATTCCAGCCAATCGATTGGAAAACAAAAGAGGCTGAATTATTAAGTGGACGTATTGATTTAATTTGGAACGGTTATACCATTACAGATGAACGTAAGGAAAAGGTTTTATTTACAAAGCCTTATCTTGAAAACTCTCAAGTTGTAATAACAAAGGCAGATTCAAAGATTACGAAGCTAAGTGATTTAGCTGGACAAGAAGTAGGTATTCAATCCCTTTCTTCTGCAGCCGATGCATTAAACGGTAATCCAATTCACAAAGAAGTGAAAAAAATTACAGAATTTGCGGATAATGTTTTAGCATTATCAGACTTAAAAACAGGCCGTGTTGATGCTGTAGTAATTGATGCTGTAGTTGCAGAATATTACATGACACAAGAGCCTGACACATTCAAATTATTAGAGGAATCACTCGCACCTGAGCAATACGGTATTGGTGTGAAACCAGGAAATGAAGCCTTATTAGAAAAACTACAAGCCGCGTTAGACAAAATGAATGAAGACGGTACTGCGGCTGACATTTCAACAAAATGGTTCGGTGAAGATAAAGTATTAAAATAATGACAGGATACATCAACTGTAAGAGTTTCCTTAGCGGAACTCTTACTCTTTTTGGAGGGACATCGTTATGGCGGATTACTGGCAAACTATGATATTACCGATGCTAGAAGGGGCAAAAATGACAGTTTTACTGTTCTTCATTGCCATTCTGGTATCGATTCCATTTGGCTTTTTACTAACACTCGCCGTAAAAAGTCGGATAAAACCACTTGCTTGGCTTGCACATACGTATATTTATATCATGCGTGGTACACCACTATTACTACAATTATTATTAATTTGCTTTGGTTTACCTATGCTGCCAGTAATCGGTGAATATTTAGTACTCGATCGTTTTGTGGCCGCTTGTCTTGGCTTTATTTTAAATTATGCTGCCTACTTTGCAGAAATATTCCGTGGTGGTCTTCTTGCCATCGATAAAGGACAATATGAGGCAGCCCAGGTACTCGGTTTATCCAAATGGCAAACGACGACACGTGTTATTTTGCCACAAATGTTTCGTGTCGCCTTACCTGCATTATCAAATGAATCCGTTACACTAATTAAGGATACAGCCCTACTTTATGCAGTTGCTGTTCCAGAATTACTACATTTTGCGCAAACAGCTGTCAATCGTGACTTCACAATTACACCGTTCTTTATTGCTGGAGCAATTTACTTAGTCATGACCCTTGTATTGACCGTGTTCTTTAAATGGCTAGAAAAACGCTTTAAATTCGAATAGAGGTGACACATATGGCATTAATGGAAGTAACAAATTTGAAGAAATCTTTCGATCAGGTAGACGTTCTGAAACAAATTACATTTTCAGTAGAGAAGAATGATGTCATTGCAGTTATCGGTCCCTCTGGATCTGGGAAAAGTACAATGCTTCGAAGCTTAATACATTTAGAAGAAATCGATGGAGGCAGTATTGTAGTAGATGGCGATTATTTAGTGCAAGATGGTCGATATACAAAGCCACAAGACATCAAAGCAATCACAGCTAAAATGGGAATGGTCTTTCAACACTTTAACCTGTTCCCCCACTTAACCGTTCAGCAAAACCTTGAAATGGCACCAAGCTTATTAAAAACAGAAACGACAGAAGCCATTACAAAACGCTGTCAAGATCTACTACAAAAAATTGGTCTTGCCGACAAGGCCAAGGCTTATCCAGCTAATCTTTCTGGCGGCCAAAAACAGCGGGTAGCAATTGCACGTGCCCTTATGATGAATCCTCAAATTTTATTATTTGATGAGCCTACCTCTGCCTTAGATCCTGAGCTGACAGGCGAAGTATTAAAGGTTATGAAAAGCCTAGCAGAGGATCAGATGACGATGATTGTGGTAACACACGAAATGGGCTTTGCACGAGAGGTAGCAAACAAGGTCGTCTTTATGGATGGTGGTCAAATTATCGAATCTGAACATCCAGACAACTTCTTTACAAACCCTCAAAACGACCGTACAAAGGCGTTTTTACAAAAGAATTTTAACTAAGTTAAGGGAGAGATGGCTTATGCCGCTCTCTTTTTTTATCTTCTTTACGTACACAAAAGGAATAGGACTCGCATGTATCCTATTCCTTTATTACATTATTCATTTGGAAATCTCGGTAGATAAATCATGACCTTAAATAAATCACCATCCACTTGAACTAAGAATTTACCATTCTGGATGTGAATAAGGCTTTCAGCAATCGACAACCCTAATCCGCTACCTTGACTTGATCTTGATTCGTCGCCCCGTTTAAAGCGTTCCATTAACTCATCAACTGAAATATTTAATTCATATGCTGAAATATTTTTAAAAGTCACAAGTATTTCATTCCCTACATCTTCAACACCAATATATACCCTTGATGTAGGCAGTGCGTATTTAAAAATATTCGAGAATAAGTTTTCGATGGAACGCCATAGGAGTTTACCATCAGCCTTCACATACACTTTTTCTGTTGGATGGGCTAACTTAAAATCTAATGACGAGGCTTCAATTTTTTCATCCATTTCTCCAATTCCTTGCGTTAGTAATGAGACGATATCAATCCGTTCTAACTGAACAGGTATACTACCACTTGATGCTTTAGCCGCTTCAAATAAATCATCCGTTAAAAGCTTGAGTCTTTTCGATTTTTGATCTAACACATCTACATATTCTTCAATCATTTTAGGATCGTTTTCTAATTTTAATAAATCAACATACGTAATAATTGACGTTAAAGGTGTTCTAATATCATGCGAAACATTCGTAATAAGTTCTGTTTTTAAACGCTCACTCTTGATTTCACTATCCACTGCCTTTTTTAACCCATCTGTAATACGGTTAATATTTTCTGCAAGTTGATTAAACTCCCCTTTTCCGTCAACTTCAATTCGATGATGAAGATCTCCATTTTTAATTTGCTCTACGCCCTCTTTAATGCGGTTAAACGACTTCACCTTTCTCATTGCCAACCAAGCAGCAACCCCCATCGTAATAGGAAACATGAAAAACGTAGCCGCCACTACTAATGGATAGCCAATAATTAGCAGCACAATTTTGACGCCTGTACTGCCACTGTCAAAAACATGTTTCACCATAATAAATAGCTTTTTGAAAAGTTGATAGAGGAGTGTATGCTGAAATAACGTTCTATTTTTAATATGCTTTACGAGTGATAAAATCAATAGTAAGCCAATGATAAAAATAGGCACGGTGAAGAACATGTACATATCAGGGAAGACCTCAACAATCATGGCGATCCACATCGCTGTTAAGCAACCGATAAGCACAATATTAAGATCATTATAAAGTTTATCTATGACATGGAAATGAATTTCTTCTTTATCAAATGGCGTTCTTCCAATAACTATGATTAAATACACAAAACATAAAATAAACCCTGCTAGAAGTACCATCCATTCATTTCGAAAACCTTGGACAGCCGCTTTATCTTTTTCCCATTCCGATATTTTTTGCTGTAGGTAAGAATCTTTAAAGGCCACATAAATAACATCTGTTTGTGGGTTCAACATGTTAACTTCGTGTGTAAAGTAATCCAAGTATTGACTTTCTTTCACTTCATTTGGGTAAAGCTTTTGTTGATAATCTTCAAATAACATATAGGCATCAAAGGATTCAAATTGCTCTTTCTTTGTGAGATCACTATTGGAGAACTTATGTTCACCGTCACTCGCATAAAACACAATTCCTTCATAGGCTTCAAGCGTACTACGTAATTGATAAAAATTTCTTACCTGTTCTTTCATACTTTCTTCTTTTGTTCTAGCAATGTCTTTTGCATATTTTTCCTGATAGATGTGCTTATTTTCCTCTTCACTCAAATTAGGATTATATCTGTAAGAATTGCGAAAATCATAATATAATTCCTCTTCGATTCTTCTATTATCCTCTTCTGTCAGTGTCTTCCCACTTAAAATATATTCTTCACTTTTGTATTTTCCGATTAATTGCGCTAAAGGAGCAATAATGCTGTAACTTTCATCTGCGAATGCTCGACTTTCAAAATAGTTATCTTGATTTATACTACTAAGATGAATCTCATTAAATTCCATGTTAATCATTACTCTCGCTATACCAGTTAAACAAGCGACAGCAATTAGAAACACAACTACTTTCGTAATAAGTGCATGACTAATACTTCTCAACTTTCTCAACCTTATACCCAACTCCCCATACAACTTTTAAATACTTCGGCTCTTTTGGATTAATTTCAATTTTTTCTCGAATCTTTCGAATATGAACCGAAACCGTATTTTCAGGATTAATAGCCCTGACATTCCATACCTTTTCATAAATTTCTTCAATCGTGAATACTCTTCCAGCATTGGCTGTGAGAAGCTTTAAGATTTTATATTGCACTGGTGTCAAATGAACCTCTTGTTTATCAACAGTAATGATTTTCTGTTCATCATCAATCACAAGACCACCCGTTTGAAATACAGCACTACTCCTCTCAAGACTTCCAAAGGTCGTATACCTTCTGAGCTGCGATTTCACTCTAGCCACAAGTTCTAATGGATTAAACGGCTTGGCCATATAATCATCTGCTCCGATATTTAATCCCAGTATTTTATCATAATCCTCTGATTTAGCAGAAAGCATAATTAACGGAATCATATTATCTTGCCGAATCTTCATCGTCGCAGTAATCCCATCCATTTTGGGCATCATAATATCCATAATAATAAGATGAATAATGTGATCTCGAATAAGATCGATTGCCTCTATCCCATTGTAAGCTTTGAATACTTGATAGCCCTCATTTTCTAAATAAATGCTAATCGCCCTAACAATTTCTTTATCATCATCACAAATCAAAATGTTCAACTACATTCACTCCTCCACCGCTTTAGGTTCATGTCAATCACCCCTATAGGATTCGTATAAGGATATAATACTAATTAAATCTTAACAAACTCAGACATCAATTCTTAAGATTTTCTTAGTGTTTTCCTTTATGCACACTTCATGACAAATACAAATTCGGAAAAATCGACGAATACAATAAAAAATGGAGAGCTGGTTTGAGCGGCTCTCCTTTATTCGTCAAATATACAATTCATATTATTCAGCTTGAGATTTCAATCAAAATAGGTAGGTAAATGTAGATTATTTAAATGACGAAAAGCTAATTTTACTTGTGATTCGGTATTTCTAGCCATTGATAGAGAGGGCGTTCATTTTCAGCTAAGAACGCAACAGCGTTAGTTTCCATGCCTTCTTCTGCACGTCCTCCAATGATTTCACATTGGATAAACATTTTATAGACATGGTAGAGAGATGGTGGCTGAGGGTGGCACTTCTTATCAAATACACTTATGAGTTTGATTGCTTTTACATCAAATCCCGATTCTTCTTTCGTTTCTTTGATGGCTACTTCACTAGGTGTAAAGCCGATGTCGCCCCAGCCACCTGGTAATGACCAATCACCATCCATTTTTTCTTTAACCATTAATATTTTATTGTCCCTAAAAACCACCGCCCGAATATCTATTTTGGGGGTCGCATAACCCGTCTCATTAGCAAATAATCACGTATAACTGTCTTATCGATATCTGTATGGTGTGCTATAATGTCAACGCTTATTTCTCTTAATGATTCAAACCCTTTCCAAGTCATAAATAACCTTCGAATAAGTTAGTCCTGCCTGTGCAATTGATTGTGGCTGTTTTTCCCACTCAAGCCATTTAGGTTCCATATATTTTGTTTCCCAAAAATCATTGTAGTCAATGACAATTAAATTTACATTATTTGAAAAAAACCATTTATCCATGTTATAATTCTTAGTGAAGATGTATATAAGTAAATAAGACCATTGGTGCTGGAACACCAATGGTCCTAGTAACAAGATGAATCGCTTCAAAGGCGATTTGCAAAGATGAAAGTAAACCATCTCACATGCTGGCGAGGCAGGGGCGGTTTACTTTTTTTGTGTAAAAGTAAATGACAATGCAAGTACAGAAACAATAAGTGTTGAAAGACTTATCGCAACCATTATTGCTTCAAAAATAGTCAAAGGCATCAACTCCTTTCTCTTCCATAAGTTGAATGAGATAGGTTAATATTGTGCCAACCGCCCATGAAACCTCTATCTAGTTACTCTCTTATTATACCATATTTTGGTCTAAAACGGCCACGCTACATGATTGCCTATAATCATAAAAACAGTTGGGACAGGCCCAACTGTTTTACTATATATTCACTATTTTTTTCGGTTTCATCTTTGCAAGTCGTAATAGATAAATAATAAAGACAACCCCTAGTAAGCCTGCACCTGACAAGTAAACTGAAGCATAGCCTGCCTGCACGGCTACCATTCCTAAAATATAAGAACCTAGTGCGATTCCAAGGTCAAACATCGTAAAATAGGTTGCTGTAGCATAGCCACTTCGCTGGATGGCTGTGGATTGAACGGCTAATGCTTGCAAGCTTGTCGTCACAGCACCATAGCCGAAACCTACAAAAATAGCAGCACTCAAAAATAATACGGGCCCCTCTACAAAAGCGAGCATAACGAGCCCGATGGCGAAGGAGATAATGCCGGGAATAATAACAAATTGTGGTCCCTTCGTATCATAAAGTTTACCTGTGTACGGACGCGTAATTAACATGGATGCAGCAAACACCGCATAAAAAAGACTGGCCACAGCCATTAAATCCTTTTGCTGTGCATAGACCGATAAAAAGGATAAAACACTGGCATACGAAAAGGCTACTAAACTAGCAATCGCAGCAACAGGTAACGCTTTTCGCTCAAACAAATCATCAAATTTAAAGGTTAGTTTTCCTTCATGTGCAGGTTTCGGTAGATCATCAGTATTGACCGTTAACGCTAGAATTCCTCCTGCTAGAATACAGACACTCATAACGATGAACAATACGTTAAAGGTACTATATTGTATTAATAATAGTCCGATAAATGGACCAATAACGACAGCTAGATTTGTAGACATCGTGAAATAGCCAAGGCCTGCTCCTTTTCGTTTAGCTGGAACGATATCAGCCGCTAAAGATCCTGCAGCTGTTGTAATAATACTAAAGAAAATCCCTTGTATAAAACGTAGACCAAGTAAAAGGCCGAATGGATGAATAAATAAATATAAGACGGTACATATAAAATAGCCCCCGATTGAGAGGACTAACAGTTTTTTCTTACCAAATACATCCAACAGTTTTCCTGAAAACGGGCGTACAATGATAGCTGACAATAAAAAGCCAGACAATAGAAGCCCTGCCTCCTTATCTGTCTGATGTAGCTCCCCTATTGCATAAAGCGGCAAAGTCGTTACAAGTCCATAAAATACAAAAAAAACTGAGATATTCGTTAAAAATAGACTAATGAAACGCTTCGTCCATATTTGTGTATTCTCTTCTTGCTGCATGTCCATCAACCTTTCATTTTTTCCAATAGCTTCAGAAATTGCTCTTGTTCTTCAGCAGTTAAAGAACCTACCATTTCCTCCTCAAACGCCCGAATAGTCGCTGTAATGGCTGGTAGGCGCTCCTCTGCTTGTGTGGATAAAGTCACTATCTTTTCTCGTTTATCCTCACCATCTAATCGTTGTACCCAGCCCAATGCCTCAAGCCTTGTAATCGCTCTAGTGATACTTGGCGCTTCCACATTTAAATATTTCCAAATTTGCGTCAATGTCATCGGTCCATTTTTATGTAAGCAATATAAAATGGTCCACTGAGAACTATATAAATGATGCTGTTTCAGCACTTCATTTAAGCAATTAGTTAAATAGCGATTTTTTTGGAATAAAGCATGGAAAATTGGATTCATCACTATCAACCTCCTAAAATTATTTACCTAGCTAAATAAATACTATACGCTTCATTTTTTTCTTTGTAAAGGAAGTAATTTGCCAAGATGGCTTGACCAGCAGCAGGAAATTTTTTGCATGTGTCGAATAAAAGTTAATAAACTTACAATGTAAAGGAGATGGAATCATGGGGAAAAATGTTTTAATACTTGCAGGAGATGCCGTAGAGGCTTTAGAGATTTTTTATCCTTATTATCGTTGTCTTGAGGCAGGCTATGATGTCACAATTGCAGCACCATCAGCTAAGAAATTACAAACTGTACTACACGACTTTGTAGATGGCGTCGATACATACATCGAGCGACCTGCCTATGGTTTAGAGGCACATGCTTCTTTTGCTGATGTTGATCCAACCCATTTTGATGGATTGATTATTCCTGGTGGTCGTGCGCCAGAATACATTCGTTTAAATAAGCATGTGCCACCACTCGTATCCCACTTTTTCGAAACGAATAAACCGATTGCAGCCGTTTGTCATGCAGCACAAATTTTCGCAACGATTCCTGAAGTGCTAAAAGGACGTGAGCTGACAGCCTATATTGCTTGCAAGCCAGAGGTGCAAGTGGCTGGCGCTACTTATATTGATGCGAATCTTCATACAGATGGCAATTTAGTAAGTGGACATGCATGGCCTGATTTACCAGGCTTGATGCGTGCGTTTATTCAAAAGCTTGAAAGTTAAATGAATGAGGATGCCTTTTCTGGGCATCCTTTTTTTCATGACGTGCTTTCTTGTAATTCAATTTTTTCTACCTTTTGTGTTGCACTTTGATAACTAATTCTTACATAGACACCAAATTCCTTATCGGGTTGCTTGAGCCAAAGCTTAAACTTTTCGATTGTTGACGCCCCATGTACTTCTTTACCCTCATGCAAATAATCAATAATTTTGGCTGAAGGATATTTTGCCTTTACCTCTTTGATGGCCATTTGTCCCCATTTGGCATAGGCTGGAGGTGTTTCTTGTTGTGCATTTGCGACCATTGCTGTTTGTATGAACACAGTAAGACAAACAAGCACAATCCCAAGTAAATATAACTTCCGCACTTGAATCACTCCTTTAAAAAAATAAGCGCTCCAAAAAGCTTTGGAGCAGCTTGTCTTTATTGCTTTGGCTGTTGAGGGTTATTATGAATGACTTGGTTAAACTCTGCTGAGTACTCTTCACGATCATTCTTTTTATGTGTATCTTCCTTCTTTTTCTTTTTAAAGCTTGTTTTTCTCTTCTTTGCCATGATTTGTACCTCCGTTATTTCGTTTTATTGGACTGCTGGTTTTTATCATGATTCGTTTTATTGTTTTTATTTTTAGCTTTTGCATCAAATTCTGCTGCGAATTCTTCGTTTAAGTTATCATTCGGATTGTTGTTATTGCTATTACTTCGATCAAGATCCTTACTTTTGTAGGTACCAAATGGATTATGCGTTCGCATATTCATGGTTTTACTGTTATTTCGATTATTACGTTTCCCCACGTAACATCACCTCCTGCACATAATTTGTTCAAATTGAGGCGTTACTATGTAGGTCAGTTTCTTCGCTAATTGTAAAAAAATGAACATGACTAATATGTATTAGTCATGTTCATTCATATTTCGTCCCTAGACAATTGTATATTCTGTAATGTTGAGTAATGCTCCGACAGCGCCTGAAAAACCATGATCGTTAATAAAGACAGGTGTATGCTTTTTCGTACGTGTATAATTTGCAATCACACGGGCAAGATGAGCATTATTGCTGAGAGTTGATCCAATATAGACAATATGCTGAGCCTTTTTTTCTTCCGCATATTGAATGCTAAGCGTGGTAATAACTTCACCTACTAGACCCTGAACAGTCGCTATAATATCCTCTGCAGGATGTTTTATGGACTGGGTAATGCCTACTTTTCCAAAATTACTTGCAGTTAAATGACCATCAATAGGTGTATCCATGCCCTGATAAATGTCCTTAACTAATAAATCAATGCTCTCACGATGGCCCTTGTCAGCCATTTCTCGTATTTCATTGTAATCTGTAATCCCTGTTGTAAGCGCTGACAATCCAATTAACGTCCCACCACCAACGCCTGTCCCGCCAACGCGAATATGGGTATTGCCCTCCATGTAATGAATGGAAGTGCCTGTCCCGATATTGGTAATCATGCTACGCTCAAAAAAGTAGCCTTCTTTATTTAGTAAAAATCGGACACCCTTTAATGTTGCTTCAAATTCCACTATATAATGAATCGATTTCATTGTTTTAATGACATCAAGTAATTGCTCTGTACGTCCCCCCGTAACACCAATATCCTCAATATCTGGATGATCGATAATCCATTTTTTTACAGATTGCAGATCATTAGACGGAAAGGTTGTTAAAACAAGTTCATTGTGTTGATCTAAATAAGCAACCTTTGTCAATGTGCCGCCTGCATCAATACCTATAGCCTTTGGCATACAATTCTCCTTTGTTTTTATTACGCAACTTTGTCATATAATGATTGCAGTTTACGCGAAGATTAAGGCAACTATTAAAGTACATGCCCTCTTTGGTACGAAGGATTTTGCAAGGAGTTTTGTGTGCCAAAATCCTGACCAATTAATTTGTTCGTACAAAAGCTAAACGCTCAGTACAATCCCCCAAATTGTGTAATGACATTTTCGCCCTTTCTAAACTTTAACGCTGTTGAAATGATTGTGCAATAACTTCGTAAACTTTCATGAAAAAATCATGGAAAATATCAAATTTTTTCTATATGATAGCTGAATTTTAATGCATTTCTAAAGCTTTATTATCATTCTACTAAAAAAATAAAGCTTTGTTAAAGCATAATGCTGTTTTTGAAATTTAACGAATATTCTAAAGCGGAATATGAAGATTTATATAAACAGATTCCAGGAGAGCACTCATTCGTGCTTGAAATGAAGAGATTAGCTATGCACGATGCCTATCATATTAAGGCGCTTTGGGTGGTTCATGAAATAGTGATGGGAGAGTCCAAATCGGACGTTCCACTATTTAAATCTTGAAATGTAAAAAAAGTGAAAATGCACTGCTTGAACAGGCACTTTCACTTTCACTTTCCTAAAACGATTAATTAGCGTGCTGAATAGCCACCATCAATGACAAGCTCGGCACCTGTAATGTAAGAAGCTTCATCAGATGCTAAAAATAAAATAGCATTCGCTACTTCTTCTGGTTGGCCAAGGCGACCCATTGGTGTTGCTCTTACTAACATATCCATTGCTTCTTTTGCTTCTGATAATTTAGCAGTCATTGGTGTTTCAATGACCCCAGGGAATACTGTATTGACACGAACATTGAAAGCACCAAGCTCGGATGCCGCTGCACGAGCAATCGCACGTAAAGATCCTTTAGAGGCTGTATAGGCATTAAAGCCAGCGCCAATAATTGCTGTGTAAGAGGATGTATTAACGATAGAGCCTTTCCCAGCTTCTTTCATATAGTTAGAGGCATGTTTAATGCCCAGGAAAGGTCCAAAGGCATTGATATTATGCATGATTGACCAATCCGCTTGTGTAATTTGATCTGGCCCTTTTTCGGATGAAATACCAGCATTGTTAATTAAAATATCAATGCGACCATATTTCTCCACAATGGCTTTCGTCACTTCTGCCCAGTTTTCGTCAGAGGAAACATCTAATTTCATCCCCTCTACATGGTCAAGCTCAGAAATTTTTGCTAGGTTATCTTCATTAATATCAGCTGCAATTACCGTAGCACCCTCTTGGGCAAACAATTTCGCCATTGCTGCACCCATACCAGATGCGCCACCAGTAATCATCGCAATTTTGTTATCTAAACGTCCCATTTTTCTAAACTTCCTCTCTTCTGTAATGTGGTTAACTTATACTTTCGTCCACAATGAAAGTATAGGTTTAAATAGTTTACTATTAAACTATATCACTTTTAGGAAACGTTTTCAAAGAATATCTCTCTAAATATGAACAATCTGTTTTATCTTTCCCTATTTTTACGATACGATATACTATATATGTGGAACCATTTGAACGGAGGAATACAAGTGAACGAGCAAAAAAGACTTTACAAAGAAGCGATGCAGGTTTTGAAAGATACAAGCCGCACGTTTTATATACCTATTACATTTTTAAAAAATGATTTAAAGATATCAGTGGCTGCAGCCTATTTAGCAATGCGTGCCATTGATGAAATTGAAGACCATGAAGAACTTTCTAATGATGTAAAATTTGAATTACTGTCAGCAACGAGTGAATTACTAAAGGACAATTTCAATAACGAAGCCTATCAGTCATTACTTGCACCTTATGCAGAGCTATTACCTGAAGTATCCCTTCGTTTAGCAGATTGGCTGACATTTTGCCCTGAGGAATCCAGAAAAATTGTACAGGCTTCCACAAGTGAAATGGCTTTTGGGATGGCAAAATGGGCAAAGGCGAATTGGCAGGTCCGCACACGTGAGGATTTAGACGATTATACATACTACGTGGCTGGGCTTGTAGGGACGATGCTGTCTGAGCTTTGGGCATGGGGTGCAGGCGTTCAAACGGATCGCGAGCTAGCAATAGGCTATGGCCGTGGATTGCAGGCTGTCAACATCTTACGTAATCAGCATGAGGATTTAGATGAACGTGGTGTAAGTTTCGTACCAGAGGGATGGACACGCGAGGATTTATTTGCGTATGCGGAAGAAAATTTAGCCAAAGCAGATTTATATATGAAGGATATCAATAAACGTACTATTCAGCTATTCTGTCGCCTACCACTTGCCTTAGCGCACAAAACACTAAAGGCAATGCAAGAAGGACGAGAAAAAATGACTCGTGCTGAGGTAGAGCAAACTGTTGAAGAGGTACAGGCAGACTAACATGAAAAGCCCCAGTAAACGATTACTGGGGCTTTTCTTATTTATATCGCATCAATAAATCTTACAATTAATTCATAGCTGAAATAGATGGATAGCATCGATAACAACATCAGTACGACACCTTCTACCTTGCTACCAGTTTTCGTTGTAAGTGGAAAACGAATGGAGACAGTCGCAGGGAAAAATAGTTTAACCCCTTTTTTTGTACACATATCAAGTATGATATGACTAGCCATCCCGATAATTATTCCAATAGATATCGCTCGATAGGGAATCAACATATGTAATAAAACCATCATGCTTATTAAAAACAACAAACTATGTGTAAAGGAACGATGTCCAAATACTGTAGTCACTAGCTTCGCGATGAGGGGAAATGTTCGACCTATTTTACTACCTCTATGACAAATATCTGGAAGTAATGCACCAATAACCCCCGCACCAACTAAGACAAGTGGGTTATCATTTGAAAACTGCGCAAAGGCAAGACTTGCTGTAATGCCCCCAACGATATGGGTATTCCCTTGCATAAATTACTTCCACTCCTTTTCTCTTATTTTTCCTTCTTAATGTAACATAATTCGACACAAAAGGGAACATACATTCCGAACGTACGCTCGAAACTTTTTCCACTCTGATTGTATAGCTAGTTAAATTATGGATAAACATAGTGATGGAGGTTAAATATGAGAGCTTATAAAGGAATACTTTTTATTTTCATCATTTTGTGTGGTAGTGCTTTGCTTTGGTATTTTAGCAAACCGATGGCACCGATTCATCCATTGAACACACTAAGTCATGTCATTGGTGGCTTAGCCATAACTTGTTTATTTCTTGTATTCTTATTAGCTACAAGAATAAAAATGTTAGAGCGATGGTTTAGTGGTCTTGAGCATGTCTATTTTTATCATAAATTACTAGCAATCCTTTCACTTGTATTGATTCTTATTCACGGGCAATTACAAAAAATGATTCCTGATGAAGAGCTAACACAACAAACACCACTCAACGAATTCGCAAAAGATCTTGGCGAGCTTGCTCAATACGGCTTTATCTTCCTAATCATTCTTGCCTTTATTGCAAAATTCCTGAAGTACGAGCATTGGCGCTGGCTTCATCGCTTATTACTTGTGCCCTATACATTGGGTATTTATCATGCTTATTTTTCTAGCCACTATGATTTATTACAGCCCTCAGCTTTAGGAATTTTTACAGCATTAACAACTACGATTGGATTTATGTCAGCCCTTTATATGCTGACAATGTATCAGGATATGTTCTTTCCCTATAAAGGTCAGATTTCATCCATTCAAAGGCTGACTCCTGAGATATTGGAAATTAAGTTGAAGCTTACAAAACATGTGGATTATCGACCAGGACAATTTCTCTTTCTGAAAGTCTTTCAAGAGGGTATCGAAAAAGCACCACATCCCTTCTCTATTTCTGGAGGGTGTGGACAACAAATCAATCTTACAATAAAAGCTATTGGAGATTATACCAAACAGGTCTACAACCTTATTCAGGTTCATACAGAGGTTGCTGTAGATGGCCCCTATGGTCATTTTGACTTCGGCAACGGGAATGCACAGCAGCTATGGATTGCAGGTGGTATGGGCATCACCCCATTTCTTGCCTATTTACACACACAGCCTGATAAAAAAATTGACTTATATTATTCTTTTCACGGGCAAGACAATGTCATCTACAAAGATTTTTTAGAGGATTATGCACAAGCAAATGACCATTTTACTGTCACATTTATTGATACAACACAGCGCAATAGACTCTCTGTTGATGAGTTATCCTTTTCTCCACAAACTAGTATTTATATATGTGGACCAGAAAAAATGATCAAGCATTTCAAATCGGCTGCACCTAAGAAAAATATACAATGGGAAGCTTTTTCATTTAGATCTTAAAAAGGTGTACACCTAAATCTAGATGTACACCTTAGCACTAAATCGTGAATTTAGTTGCTTCTTCTTGTAGATTTTGAGCAAGTTGTGCTAACTGCTCAGAGGCTACAGACATCTCATTCATTGTCGATGCCTGCTCCTCCGTGATGGCCGATACATTTAATGTATGATCATTTGTTGCAAGTGCCTGTTTGCTAATTGCCTGTACTTTTTCGGTTACTGCCTGCAACTTTTCAAAAGCATCAGATGTCGTTTTGCTTGTCTTTTGCATGGTGTTTTGGAGACCTTCAGTTGCACTGGCAATTGTATCGAAGGTCATGCCTGCTTGTTGAACAGAGCCAATGCCTTGATGAGCTATTTTTCGACTTTGCTCCATCATCTCTACTGCGTCATTCATTTGTTCCTGAATCGTCTGCACAACCTTTGCAATATCTAACGAAGCACGGCTAGTTTGTTCAGCCAGTGCTTTAACCTCTCCTGCAACAACGGCAAAGCCTTTCCCTGCTTCCCCTGCTCGTGCTGCCTCAATGGCAGCATTAAGTGATAGTAAATTAGTTTGGTCGGTAATAGCCGAAATGAGCTGACTCATCTGCTCTATTTGAATCGAATGCTCCTTCAAGCCATTCACCAGATTGGCACTACTGTCAACCTGTGCATGTAGGTGGACAATATCATTCACGAAACCATGTATTTTTTGTGATCCGCCAGTAGCGAGTTCAGAGGTTTTTTGTGATTGTTGGACAGCTTCATGTAAATCGTCCATGGCGGTCTTCATATCCCCACCTAGTTGTGTTGTTACACCCTCTAACTCCCCACTCACCTGTTGTTGTGAACTCGTATTTTCTGCCACCTCTTGCATAGAAATCGCAACTTCTGTGACAGTTTTATTGACCTCTTGCACACTTGCCGTTAATTCCTCTGCAGTAGAAGCAACTGTCTCGGTTTCAGCTACAATGCGCTGCATCATCGAACCTAATGCTTCCACAGAGTCATTATAATACTGCGCCATTTCACCAAATTCGTCCTTCGTATGAACGGCCATTTGTTGCGTTAAATCACCCGTAGCAAGATAGCCTAAATGAGTATTCATTGTTTTCACTTCCCCACGGATATAACGAGCAAGGAAATAAATACTAATTGCGATAAGTAAAATTAGAACGACACTGATCACGATTTGCTGTTGAAGCATTGCCTGTATTTCGCCGTAAAGCTCAGTTGTCGGAACCAGTAAAACTAACTTCCACGGCATATCTTGTATTTGCATAAATTGTAAGGTAAAATCACTACCCTGACTGCTTGTATGTATTAACTTTTTTTGCTCAGAAATCTGCTCCACAGGCATGTTCAACAACTGCTGGATCGTTTCTTTATTCACTTTATTTACATCAGGGTGCGTTAAAATTTTGCCACTATCATCAATTATAAATGCATAACCACTCTCTCGAATTTTCACGTCAGAAACAATGGATTGAATTGAATCTAATACATAATCCCCTGTAATAACGCCAATGGGCTTAGAATCTTTGACAATTTGTGTACCAAATGAGATAAACATTTCCCCAAGAGCTTCATCAAAATAAGGTGCAGTATGAACTACCTTACTAGATTGGATACTATTGCGATACCATTCTTGCTCGTGAAAATGATAGGCAGGATCTTCATAAGCATCCGTAGAGACAATTTTTTCTTCTTCCTTATAGGCATAAGGCCCGAAAATTTCTCCTTTTGCCACATCCTCCTCTAGCCATAATCCCATACCATACGTTTCCTTATTGAAAGGCAATAGCTGCTGTACGTAGCGAATAAATTGCTCTCTGGTCATCATACTGTCAGCCGATTCTATTGTTGTCTTTGCACTATTTATGAGCTGAATGTGTGCATGCAATTTGCTCTCAACGGAACCTGCAACATCATCTGCTAGTATAGACATTTCATTTTCAATAGAGCTTTCAAGTTCATTGGATACGTTCAAATAGTTAAGGAAGGTCATACCACCTAAAAAAACAGTGATGACAGGAATAAGCATTGCGATTTTTGCCATAATATTTAAATTTCCTAATAGCTTTTTCATTCACCTTCACTCCCTATCTATTATTATTGCTCTATTCCATCTCTAGTATAAATGGATTATACCTACAAAAATATGTTTTTTTTGTAACTTTTAAATCCTAGATTCAAGACTCTTTAATTCGAGCAATTTACTTGGAAAATGAATTCATTTATCGTATAGTAAAAAACGCATCATACCATGAAGGAGACAAAATAATGACAGTGACAAAAAGTTCTTTAACTAAAGTTATGCACGAGCGTAAATCCGTTCGTAAATACGATGAAAACTTTAAAATCCCGCAGCAACAATTAGAAGAATTACTTGTAGAAGCAACGTCTGCTCCATCGTCTAGTAACCTACAGCCTTGGCGCTTTTTAGTAATTCAGGATGAAGCGGTCAAAAAAGAGCTACGTGCTATTGCCAATAACCAAGAACAAGTAGAAACTTCCTCAGCAATTATTGCCGTTTTAGGTGATACAAAGATGTACGAAAATGCCGAGGCTGTCTATACAAAGAACTTCGATCTTGGCTATATCAATGAGGCAACAAAAGATTCAATGATTAACAACTCAATCAATCTATATTCTCAACTTCCCCAAGAAGTGTTAAAAAATATCGTTACATTTGATGCTGGTCTAATTTCCATGCAGATTATGCTACTAGCTAAAGACATGGGCTATGATACAGTGCCAATGGGTGGATTTAATAAAGAAGCCTTTGCTCAACGCTTTGAATTAGCTGACCATATCGTCCCAGTTATTTTAATTGCAATTGGTAAGGCAGCCGCACCTGCTTACAATTCTTCCCGCATTGAACTTGAGCACATCGCCAAATTCATTTAATACACGTGAAAATAGTCATCTTACAATGTAGTTAAGATGGCTATTTTTATTTTTTGTGGCATTTCTTGTGCATCTACCATCATAGGATAGTAATGTTTTTGTACGTAATTTTTGAAATTAATAAAACGGAAAATGATTCTCAAAAACTAGCATAATAATGTTCCCAAGGATATTTTTTGCATTTTTATCACAAGGCACTCAAAAAATCATCATTAAAGTCTTAAATAATCAACTTCATTCTAGTACATTTGTGCGATTTCTACTAAATATTACATCTAAATTGTTGTAGCTTAAACACTTGAGGATTGTTATGATTAGGAGGTATTTTCATATGAAGGGAGGTTTTTCTGATGAATTATGACTATAATGATTCTTATTATTACTCAGATTTAGATGCAGCCATGGGTGGTTTATTTTTTATCTTTATACTAGCCGCTCTTGCTATTGGTTTAATTGCCTACATTATTAGTGCACTTATTTATTTTATGACATCTAAAACAAATGGTTTTGGAGATGTAGCCTATATTGCTTGGATTCCCATTATTAATGTATATAGTCTCTTCCTGCTGACAGCTGGTGGGGATACTCGAGAAACAATACGTGCAACAGCTTTAAAAAATACCCTTATTTATGCAGGCTTGATCATTGTTTCGTTTATTCCATTTATCGGTATTCTGGCTTCTTTAGGAGCGGCAGGCTTTACACTGTATTTCACGTATCGCCTATTCTACCGCTGGTGTGGCGAAACAGGTAAGGCAGTATTATACACAATCTTAATGGTAATAACAGGTGGATTGTTCTTTGCCATCTACGGCTTAATGCGTATGAACAGACCTTTCGTTGCTTAATTGTTTAAAACCTCTTTATGCCCTTAGGCTAAAGAGGTTTTTTATGTAATTTCACAGAGTAATGGTGCATTGATTTAGGAATTCCCTTTAATTCAAAACCCCCGCTATATACTAAATAGCGAATTCTATATTCTAAAAAGAAGATATTTGGGGGGGCATCCATTCTTGTTAATAGCTCTGAGATGAATTCACCTGTTTGTATAAAATCAGTACCCCCTTGCTCCTTATGAAGTTGTTCAATCGTTGACATAATCAAATTATCATAATAATTCTCTTGGACTGCTTGAATTTGTCGATGTAGCCATAGTCGACAAACATCCTTTGTCTGTGCTAAACTTTCCCACTGTTGCTGAAAAATTAGACGCTCCTTTGCGGACATTCGCTTTATATCATACATTTCCATGTTCCATTGATGGTTGATAGCCCGCTGTTCACCTGTGTTGATAAGAACAACTTCATTGGTTTTATTACGTAATAAATAGAGTAGAAATCTAATACCACACTGTTCTTCTGCATTGTACCCACACCAAATGTAAATCTGCAGGTTGCTTGGAATATCCTGTATCTCTCTGATTGTGTTCATTAATTTATTTCGATTTACAAAATCATCCATTCCATCATTAATATTTTCTCTTAGCCACTCATCACGGAATGCCTGTCCTCTTTTTTCATCGAGTTTCCACAATGGTCCAATCGACAAATCCTCTGGAAACCCGATCACATATTTCGGTGGAGCAAGTGTCGCTCGTAAGGAGCCTGCTGCAGATTCCGAGCAAACAATATGTACCATTTGTGCTGAAGTAGTAGTTATGACCTGTTGAGTATAATCATTAATAATTTCTACCAACTGATAGAGCTCTTCCTGCCCCATAAAGAAAGACCATCCCTGCTGAGGTGTGCTTTGTTCATGATGAAATGCTGTAAAAGATTCAGATGGCTCAAGCTCATACCCCTGCCATTCCCCCTCCCTCATCACCTCTTCTATTGTGATATACTCTAACGCTTGAATTCTATATACTAGCACCTGGTTTGTGTCGTAGAAGAAATAGATAAATGGATAATGCATGGATGTTTCCATTCGCACTGCCTCCTTTTTAAAAATTGTACCACAATGACAATCTCTTCCATCATTTTTCAAAAAAGTAGTTAGCTAGCACCATAAATATGCTATTATTATAGTTAGAAAATTTTGAATTTCTAGCAAAGGGGATAAATGAATATGTATGAAAATATTTTAAGACATCCGGGGCCAACACCGATTCCAAAAAAGGTACAGCTTGCGATGAATCAGGATATTTTTAGTCATCGTAGTCAGGAATTTGTAGAATTATACCGAGAAACAATTGAATTAGTAAAGCCTGTTTTCGGTACGACACAGGACATCTTACTTTTACCTTCGGGTGGGACAGCCGCGCTTGAGGCTGCAGCTGTTAATACTGTATCTGCTGGTGAAGAGGTTGTCGTCATCACAGTTGGAGCTTTTGGCGACTACTTCGTTTCAATCTGTGAGCAATATGGCTTCCATGTACATAAGCTCGAAAAAGAATGGGGACAGGCTTGTACAGCCGAAGAACTTCGAGCATTTTTACAGCCATTACAAACTATTAAAGCCGTTTTTGTGACGTACAATGAAACATCCACAGGTATTTTAAACCCTGTTGCTGAACTAGCCCAGGTAATCCGTGAAGAAACAGATGCCCTCGTTATTGTTGATGGTGTAAGCTGTATTGGTGGCGCTCCTGCTGAAATGGATGCTTGGGGCATTGATATTCTGGTGACAGGCTCTCAAAAAGCCATGATGCTCCCACCTGGACTCTCTCTTGTCAGCGTAAGCGAAAGAGCTTGGGATGTCATTGAAGAAAATCAAACACCTGCTTATTACTTAAATCTTCAAAGCTATCGTAGCTGGGCGGAAAAGGGCATGACACCTAATACCCCTGCTATCACACTGATTTACGGACTGCATGAGGTGTGTAAATTAATTGAACAAGAAGGTGGCTTTACGCAAACAGTTGCCCGCCATGACCTCATGAAAAACATGGTGCGAAATGCAATGAAAGCATTACACATTGAGCTATTAACTGAAGATCAATACGCTTCTCCAACTATTACAGCAATTAAAACACCTCAAGGAATTGATCTTAGTGAATTTTTGTTGCACCTTAAGCAACACTATCATTTAGATTTCGCAGGCGGTCTAGGTCATCTACAGGGTAAAATTTTTAGATTCGGCCATATGGGCTATTGTTTCCCAAGTGACATTTTACAAGCCGTTTCCCTACTCGAGGCTGCCCTACAAGACTTCTCCTATGATTTCGAACCAGGAGCAGGCGTCCTTGCCGCACAAGAAGTATACTTAGCCGCACAACGTAAAGCACTACAACGTTAAACAGCAAAAACAGGTGGAGAAAAATGACTCCACCTGTTTTTTAATTTGATTTTGTTTCTACTAAACTTGAAATTGCGTTGCACGTTTGTGGACGCTAATCTGGGCGGGTTGCTTCACTTTTTGAGCGCTTTAGTCTCTTGTTTGAGCGGGTCCATACATATTGTGAGCGCTTGAGACTCCTGCTTGAGCAGGTCCACACATTTTGCGAGCGCTTTGGACTCCTATTGGAGCGGGTCATCTCACTATTCGAATGCTTTACTGCATGCTCGAGCGGGATATCACTAATAGAGGTCGAGCTTCCATCCAAACATAGCTTCACATCGTCTTTAATTAAATTCCTTGGCCTTTGCTAAATAAGCAGCTCGCATCGTAGGTGGGACCATACTACCGCCAGTTGCCCATACAAGATGTGTGGCTTGTGGTAGATGGTTTACTAATGCGTTCTTTTCTAGATAGGATTGACCTTGTTGTAATAAACGAATGGCTCCATACATTCCTGCGTGTGCAGATGGCTCTAAAAATAAACCTTCACTTTCCATCACTAATCCCAGAGATGTAAACAGCTCTTCATCTGATACAGTATAGCAACCACTTATATACGTCTCCATCACTTTTCCTACAAATTTGGAGGCACGACCAACAGCTAACCCATCCGCTTCTGTTCGATTGTCAAGGCCAATATCTTCTACACTAATTGCGTCATGTAAGCCTGTCATCAGCCCGATCGTCATACAAGGAGAAGCGACAGGTTCTGCAAAGAAAATATGCACATGCTCACCATAAATTTCTTTTAATCCATAGGCAACACCACCTGGTCCTCCACCTACGCCACATGGTAAATAGACGAACAATGGATGTGCTTCATCCACTGAAATATTCGTCCTTTCTAGCTGTTCCTTTAAACGCTTGGCAGCTACGGCATATCCAGCAAATAAATCCTTAGAATTTTCATCATCAATAAAATGACATTTTGGATCTTGCTCAGCTTCCTGTCGCCCCTGCTCAACAGCTACACTGTAATCAGCTTCATATTCAATCACTGTCGCACCCTTTTCACGCAGTAAGGCTTTTTTCCACTCCTTGGCATCACTCGACATATGTACAACGACATTAAAGCCGAGCTTCTTGCCCATAATGCCGATACTTAATCCTAAATTCCCCGTAGAGCCTACTGCAATCGTATATTGTTGGAAGAACGACTGAAATTCTTCTGTTGCTAAAATTGCATAATCATCCACTTCTTTAAGTCTTCCACTTGCCAAAGCTAGCCTTTCTGCATGTTTTAATACCTCATAAATTCCTCCACGTGCTTTGATCGAGCCAGAGATCGGTAATGCATGATCACATTTTAAAAGCAATTGGCCGGGAATCGCCACACCATATGCTTGTTCAATAGCACTTTTCATTGCAGGAATTTCCTTGATCGTTGATTCAATCAAACCATCACTTTCTAGAAGCTCTGGAAATGCTACTTTTAAATAAGAAGAAAAACGTTGTAATGTTGCTTCCGCATCATCCACTTCAGCCATAGTAAAGAGCGTTGTTTCAGGACTTTTCATCCAATTTGTATTTTCCCACAATACAGTAGCCTTTTTTGCTAGTTCGTTCAACTGCGGATATTGTTCGAATAGTTCGTGTTTATGTTCATTTTTCACCTGTAGATTCCTCCAGTTTATGGGCTAAAATTGCTCGTTCACAAATTTGTCGAAATTTCATTTCAAACGAAATATTGTTTTCTTGTGTTCTTTTTTTAGGTCCCTTTGTTCGTCCACCTGCCCTTCTAATTTTTTGACCAACATGCCGCATATCGAGCAAACGTTCGATGTTTTCATTAGACATTTCTCGTCCATTTTGATCAATCGGATACCCTCCTCGTGCTAAAACCATGGCTGCTAATCCGTAATCCTGTGTAATAACAATATCGTGTTTTGAAAGCGCGTTCACTAGCGTAAAATCAACCGAATCTGGACCTTTGGGTACAATAATTGTTATTACATTATCACGTTCAACACGATGTGATGTATCGCAAAACAAGATAGTTTCTATCTCAAACTCAGATGATATAGATAGCGCTAAATCCACTACTGGACAGGCATCAGCGTCTATAAGAACCTTCACAATAAGGCATCATTCCTTTCTCGTAATTAGATGAATCACTTAGAACTAAATTATTTTAATATAATTTTAAAACAACCTCTCTTGCTCAATTTTTCACAAACTTTAAAAGTATTTTATTGAATAGTTTGAAAAATAGATATACGATACATCTATCAACTAAATGGGGGTTTTATTTATGACAATTACAACTGTTAGCAATGAACAATTAGCAAAAGAATACGTAGATGGCGTATTTGAGCAACTTAAACAACAGAATAGTCATCAAGCGGAATTTTTACAAGCAGCTGAAGAAATTTTCATCTCATTAGTACCTGTATTCGCGCAACATCCTGAATATATTAAGGCCAATATTTTATCTCGTATTGTGGAGCCAGATCGTATTATTTCTTTCCGTGTAGCATGGCAAGATGATAACAATCAAGTGCAAGTGAATCGTGGCTATCGTGTACAATACAGCAATGTCATGGGCCCATATAAAGGCGGTCTTCGCTTCCATCCTTCCGTAAATGAATCCATCATTAAGTTCCTAGGCTTTGAGCAAATCTTTAAAAATGCTTTAACAGGGCAACCTATCGGTGGTGGTAAAGGTGGTTCAAACTTTGATCCGAAAGGTAAATCAGATTCAGAAATTATGCGTTTCTGCCAAGCATTCATGACTGAATTATACCGTCATATTGGTCCAGATGTCGATGTTCCTGCTGGTGATATTGGCGTAGGTGCTCGTGAAGTAGGTTATTTATGGGGTCAATATAAGCGTTTAACAAAAGCAAATGAATCAGGTGTATTAACTGGTAAGACTCCTGGCTACGGTGGCTCTTTAGCACGTAAAGAAGCAACTGGTTACGGTACTGTTTACTTTGTGAACGAAATGCTAAAGGATGCAAATGACTCATTCGAAGGAAAAACAGTAGTTGTTTCTGGATCTGGTAATGTGTCTACGTATGCGATTGAAAAAGCGCAACAGTATGGTGCCAAAGTGGTTGCTTGCTCGGACTCTTCAGGCTATATCTATGATCCAGAGGGCTTAGATTTAGATGCTATCAAAGAAATTAAAGAAGTAAAAGGTGACCGTATCTCAACTTACGTTAATTACCGACCAAATGCTACTTTTACAGAAGGTTGTACAGGAATTTGGACGATTCCTTGTGATATTGCCCTACCATGTGCTACGCAAAATGAAATTAACGGTGAGTCAGCTCGTACATTAATTTCGAATGGTGTGAAAGCAATTGGTGAAGGTGCTAATATGCCATCAGACCTTGAAGCAATCAATGAATTCCTAGAGGCAGGCGTATTATTTGGTCCAGCAAAAGCAGCGAATGCTGGTGGAGTTGCAGTATCTGCTCTTGAAATGGCACAAGATTCTAGTCGCGTATTTTGGTCATTTGAAGAAGTAGATGCGAAACTTCATCAAATTATGAAAAATATTTATACAGACAGCAAAGCGGCAGCAGAAAAATATGGCTTCCCAGGTAACCTAGTAGTTGGTGCAAACATTGCTGGCTTTATCAAAGTAGCAGATGGAATGCTTACTGAAGGCGTCTATTAATAACCTTCTATTTTCAATGTTTCCTAGGATTTGATTTCGGAATATTCTTAATTTCAACCAAGGTGGTAACGAACATTCGTTATCACCTTATTTTTTATTTTCAATTCCGTTATAAAACATCAAAATAAACGTTTTAAACGAACATTTTTATCATTAAATATTTAGAACATTCGTGTTATAATTTTAGAGTACTATGAAAAATATTGGAGGGTTTTTTGTGGAATTATTGTATACAGGTAAAACAAAAAATGTGTTCAAATTAGAAGATGGTCATTATTTATTAAAATTTAAAGACGATGTTACAGGAGAAAACGGCGTGTTTGATCCAGGTGCAAATACTGTTGGTTTAACAATTGATGGGGCTGGCTTGGCTGGTTTACGTTTAACTTCCTATTTTTATTCAAAATTAAACGAACAAGGAGTTCCTACTCATTTCGTTGATGCTAACTTCGAAGATGCAACAATGACAGTAAAACCGGCAACTGTTTTCGGTAACGGTTTAGAAGTGATTTGCCGCTTTAAGGCAGTTGGTTCATTCCTACGCCGTTATGGTGCCTATGTAAAGGAAGGACAAGATTTAGACTCCTTTGTAGAAGTAACAATCAAAGATGATGATCGTTTAGATCCTCCAATTTCTGAAGATGCTTTAGCGATGTTAAACCTGTTAACTCATGAAGAATACGCCATTTTAAAACAACGTACAATTGAAATTTCCAAATTTGTAGCGGCAGAGCTTGCTAAAAAAGGCTTAACGCTTTATGACATTAAATTAGAATTCGGCCGCGATGCGAAAACCAATGAAATTTTATTAATCGATGAAATTTCAGGCGGTAATATGCGTGCTTACAAAGGTGATCAATATATTGAGCCGTTAGAACTTGAGAAAATTATGTTAGCTGAATAATAGAAGTAACCTTAAAAAGAGTCGATAATTACGACTCTTTTTTTATGTGTGGGCTTATTTTTATTTTCCATGAAACTTTTCTTTACTTCACTCGTATATTAACTATATGTAACAAGCAATTATTCTATTATTTTGGAGGTAGTTTGATGGAAAACTTGAATGAGACATCAAAAGAAGAAAGGTCAAAACTAAATCCATTTTTATCGGTTTGGATGCATCCAAAGCAAACGACTCGTTATATGATTAATGAAAAATCTATCGGCTTTGCAATTTTGGTTTTGTCTATTGGTTATATTGGCTCCCTTATGTCTGGATTAATTGATTCAGAATTTCTTCCTGATTTTTCGCCATGGCTTTTAGTCCTATTATGTGTCATTTTTGCTCCTATCGCAGGTATGATTGGCACAGCTATTTCTGCACTCATCTCTTGGCTATTCGGGAAATTATTTAAAGGTACTGGGACTTACTCGGACTTATTTAAGGGGTTAAGCTTAACAGCAATCCCATATATCGTACTGATTCCACTTTATATTATTTGGTTAATGACTTCACCCGATTCATTATTGGATCCTAATTTTATGGGTTCATTACCGTGGATTTTTTGGCCAACTATTTTAGTAAGCATCATTGTGACGATTTGGTCATTTGTTATTTCTGTAGGTGTAGTCGCTGAGGCACATCAAATTTCGAACTGGATGGCTTTTTTCACCATCTTTATTCCAGCCATTATTATCTTCATCGTGTTATTTGTTCTTTTCTTTGTCATACTCATCGGAATTATTGGTGTTGGCATGATGTAAAAACATCTCCCCTCTCATTTAAGAGAGTGGGAGATGTTTTTTATAGTTTGAATTGAGCAATAAGAGCTTTCAATTGTAATGCTAATTCCGATAGTTGAGCAGACTTTCCAGCCATATTCTCCATTGAGCTACTTGTCTCTTCTGTCGTAGCTGTTGTTTGCTCGACCCCTGCAGCAGATTCCTCTGCCACCGCAGCAATTTCTTGAATAGAGTTGTTCATTTTATGGCCATCTTCTGTAACTTTCGATAAATTCGTTGAAATTAATTGGACACTCTCCACTACATCATTAATGGAGTGGCTAATCGTGTTAAATGTTTCAGTAGTAGCTTTTATTTGATTCGTTCCTTCTTTTACTTCTTGGTAACCATCCTCTAAAGAGTTCGTGACCACATCAAAATCTTGCTGAATATTCGTGACGATGGATGTAATATCGTTTACTGAAAAGGCGACTTGTTCTGCAAGCTTACGTACTTCATCTGCCACTACAGCAAATCCTTTGCCATGCTCTCCCGCTCTTGCCGCTTCAATCGCAGCATTTAAAGCCAGCAGGTTCGTTTGATCTGCAATATCCTTAATGACCACGACTAATTTAGAAATTTCCTGTGCTTGAGCATCTAATTTTTTCACTTTCTCAACGGCATTTTGCACGATGCTATCAATCTTTTCCATTTGAGAATTAGAGGATGTCATTAGCTGACTTCCTTCATTCGTTAATGTTAAAACTTCTACTGAAGATTGATGAATATGTGCACCATGCTGATTCGTTTCCTGTAAATCTGCTGTAAAGCGCTCCATTAATGAAGTTAATGCACTAGAATGGTGAGCTTGTCCCTCAGCACCCGATGCTAATTCATGCATCGTAATCGCAACTTGCTCCGCTCCCATATTGACTTCATTTGCTGAATGCGTTAGCTCTTTACTAGATGTATTAATTAAGTCTGATGCTTGGGCAATATTATGAATCATATCCTTCAACCTTATTTGCATTTGATTCATGGCATTTGCCAGTTTTCCAATTTCATCTTTTGAACGTATAGCCATACTTTCTTGAGATAAATCTCCCTCTGCAAAACGCTCCATCGCTTGAGCCGCTTGGTTAATAGGCTTTGTCATACTACTCGCATATTGCCAAATGATCAATATCCCCACAATAATGGCCAAGCCAATTACTATAAGTGTTATCTTAAGAATACTTTGTGCTGGTTTATTGAAGTCCATTAAATAGGTGCTCGCACCAATGACCCAACCCCAATATGGATCTGTTTCTGCATAAACCCCTTTGTCCTCTAATTGACCTGAATTGGGTAACGGCCACGAATATGAAACAAATCCACCACCTTCATTCCCTTTAGCAATGATTTCTTGTATGTACTTAACGCCTTTATCATCCTCTTCATCCCATACACTCGTACCCTCTATATTTGGATGGGCAACGGACATCCCTTTTTGGTCAACGACAAAAATATAACCATTGTCGCCAAGTTTAATGTCCTTATTAATCGGTCGCTTTCCTTCACTATCCTTTTCTCCTAAAATAGCAATCTTTACTTTTTCCTGAGCTTCCTCTAATGATAAATGGCCTGCTTCTACCTCTTGATTGAATTGCTCAATCATAGCAATCGTCATTTCGACACTATTTTTTAGATTTTCTTTCCCTACTGTTTCTAGGTTTGATTTACTTTGCTGATAGCTTATAAAACCTAAGATAAGTAACGGAATCATTAAAAGCAGCAATGAAAAAGCGATTAGCTTCGTTTTAATAGATCGAAATTGTACGATTGATGTCATTTTCCCTCATCACTTCTTTCAATTTTAAATGGACTTAAGACTTATTTTTTAACCTAAATCTGTCGTCAATAAGTATTTCTTCTCTTCAATCAACTATGTAAAACATTCCATTTTACTTAATCATTTTATTACATAAAACACCAAAAAACAACAAATTTCGAGCATATTTGATAAAAAACAGATAGAGAAAAGCAATACACTTTTCCCTATCTGTTCTAATTCCCTATTCAATTTTATTAAACAGATAGTGCTGTACTTTGCTGGAATAGCTCAGATACGCCAGATTCTACAGCTGCCCCACTTACTGCGCGTGAGACGATTGCCACAACGCGTTCGTCCAAAGACTTAGGAACAATATATTCTTCCTTCAGTTCCTTATCACTCACAAGGGAGGCAATCGCTTCTACAGCAGCTAGCTTCATCGACTCATTAATATCCGTAGCACGCACATCTAAAGCTCCCCGGAAAATACCAGGGAATGCAAGAACATTATTAATTTGATTTGGATAATCTGAACGGCCTGTTCCCATAACACGTACTCCCCATGCTTTGGCATTTTCATACGTGATCTCTGGATTTGGATTGGCTAAGGCAAAGACAACTGGATTTTCATTCATGGACGCAATATGTGCCTCTGTTAATAGATTGGCTACAGAAACTCCAATAAAGACATCTGCACCTGTTAGTGCATCCTCCAGTGTACCATGTTGCTTCTCTGGATTCGTCAAATGAGCAACCGCTTCTTTAATCGGGTTCATCCCCTCTGTACGACCCTCATAAATAATACCTTTTGTATCGCACATATAAATATTCTTATAGCCCATTTGTACAAGTATACGTAAGATCGCAATGCCTGCAGCACCAGCACCGTTAATCACAACCTTCATCGTTGCGATATCCTTTTTCACAATACGATTGGCATTAATCATCGCTGCTCCTACAACAATTGCTGTTCCATGTTGATCATCATGAAAAACCGGAATATCACATTCTTGACGTAGGCGATCTTCAATTTCAAAGCATCTTGGTGCTGAAATATCCTCTAAGTTTACCGCACCAAATGTCGGGGCAAGCGCCTTCACAATGCTGACGATTTCATCCGTATTTTTTGTATCTAAGCATATTGGAAAAGCATCAACATTGGCAAAACGCTTTAGTAAAATCGCCTTCCCTTCCATTACAGGTAATGCCGCTTTCGGTCCGATATCTCCTAACCCTAAAACCGCTGTCCCATCCGACACAACAGCTACCATATTGCCCTTCATTGTATAGTCGTACACAAGCGAAGGATTTTTCTCAATCTCCACACATGGCGCTGCTACCCCCGGTGAATAAGCCAAGCTAAGATCATAGGAATCTTGTACAGGTACCTTTGAGCTCACCTCTAATTTTCCGCTATAGTGTGCATGCATTTCTAAAGCCTTTTTCATTACGTCCATTCCATCCCATCCTTTTCCCTTTGATTTTTTATTATATTTCAGAATCATAATACTTTGTGAAAATATAGTCAACGAATTTTCTGTCAATTTATTTTTAACTTCAATAATTCAATGTTTAATGACTTCCATTACATTTTTCTGTCAAATTAAACATTTCACAATCAATTATTTTAAGATAATTAATGCGATTGTTAACACATTAAAAAGTGTACACATAGAGCCATTTAGCCTGTTCAACTTTTCACATAGTATTTTTCTTATGTAAATGAGAATTTTTTCACAAACTTTTGTAAGCGCATCCATTGCCCTGATTGACTTCGTCACAATTTATTCACATTTTTTCACAAAGTTTTTTATTATACAGATCAAAGTATTTGTGAAATTCTTAACAAGACAAAAAAGAGCCCTATATAAAGGACTCTTCGGTAAAATGATTAATAAAGGCCGTGATGATATGCTTGGAAGACCATTGCTCTCCCGAAACTTTTGTAATCGGATAATCACGAGGAAAAATGGTTTTGGTGATTTCCTCAACAGAATAACCTTGCATAAATAATTGCTTCACTTTTCCTTGCATGTCTTCCAAATAAGCAATTTTTTCTTGTATTTTCGCTCGACCATCCACTATAAAGCCTGCATGACAGCAATAGACGACATCGAAATCATAGTTTACTATTTTCCTTAAAGACGCCAAAGTATGAACAATGTTTTCTTCATCAAGCACAACCTTTGTCTTTGGCTGGATAAACAAATCACCTGTAAACATAGCGCCTGTTTCCCGATTGTAAAAAGAAAGATGATCTGTAGTATGCCCAGGTGTTTCAATAACATCCCATGTTGCTGCGTTCGTTTGTAAGGTTTGACCAAATGGTTGGGCAACAAACGCGGGTCGTTCCCCCCACAATGCCTGACGATAGAGTGGATAGTCTCCATCTTCAGCACAAAGATTGACTGAATCACGATGAATATAAATAGGTACATTCTTATGATGTTGAATCCACGCTGCATTTCCTGCATGATCCTCATGTGAATGCGTTAATGCCAATTGCTCTATCGGTATACCCTTAAAAAAGGATTGAAATTCCTGCGATAGTGAGTAGGAACCTGTATCAATCAGTAACCCATCCACAAAAAAGCTGTACACACTCATACCAACCCCCTGCACCGCAACTTTCCCATGCGCACATTGTACACCGTGATGATGCTGAATCTCGATACTTTTCTCCCGTTTAAACATCCTGCTCCCCCTTTGCCCCTTGTACAAAAAGTGTAGCATAAAATGAATGGTGAGTCATTTTTGTAAGTATGTAACAACAAAGGATTTGTTTTTTACATGTTTACGAAGTGCTAACACATGAAGAAATAATCGTATATTTACAGCCAATAAAAGCAATGCGCCTAGGAACAATAATCCCATCTGCCAATCATTTGTAACATTCATTAACAGCGTCCAACTTATAATGACAGCAAAGGCAATCGCTATATATTTTTTCATCACTCTTGTAGTGGAACCCTGTATATCGTGTTTTTGTTCAATGCTTAATAAAATTTTTCCAAATTCCATTATGATCAGCAATTTAATTCCTTGAATTAAAACCGTACTCCAATAGAAGAGAAGATGTGAAGAAAAGAAAGTACTCATCAAGGCAAGAATCATAGCGCAAGCCATATATTTGCTGATAGGTGTTTTTTCTTTATAGAATGAAAGACTTTTTAAATAGGCCCCATAAACAAGGATATCTTGTAGAAGATTAGCGTATTTAAAAACATTTAAATAGATAAATTGAAAAAAGAGCGCCACTGCAAACCATTGTAAAAGTTTTACCTGTTGTTTAGATTCACTCATTGTTTTCACGCACCTTTTCTACCAAATTCGACGTAAAATACGCTTGTGAATATAATCTTTTAGTTAAATAACCATCCGGGCCACTAAAACCTATGGATGTATTGATATCTAAGGGGTCTTCCTTAAATTGAATAATCATCTCCAAGCGTTGACCTTTCGTCACTGAAAAAGGAAAATCACTTGCTGTGTAGCGCTGATCGTTTAATCGCCATTCCTTCAACAGTATTTTATCCTCTAATGTAGCTGGAACATAAAATGCATCAAAAACTGCATCCTGCTGAAGGGTAAATGATATGATTTGTTCAGAATCATGTTGTGACTGACTATAGCTATGATTCATGATCTGATTTTCATCAATGAAGGTTTCCCTCGTAAAATGAATTGGAGCAGGTAATTTCATCCCGTTATTTAATACAAGATAAACAGTTTTACTTGCCATCACTTTTTTCATCGTGTTTAAATCAAGCTGAAAAAAAGCTAATCGAATATTTTGATAGCGTAAATCTTGAGAAGTATCCAATGGATAATAAAAGCCATTGACTAGATTTGCTTGCTCTGTTTGATCATATACTATTGGTAATTGCACGTCTTCTGCCTGTAAATATTTCACATATCGATGGTCATCTTTGTTTGTAATATAGCGTACCTCTAAAGCATTCTGTAAGCTATCTGTAACTTCAATTGCAGTAGGAACCACTATCGGTTTTATGAATTGATGTTGTAAAAAAATCGTACTGTTACCGATCAGTAAAATCAAAACTACAGCAACACCAATCGTCTTTTTCTGATTAGCGCCAACTTTAAGCTTTTTCCTAGAGATGTATAGTATGATGCATACGCACAAAATAGCCAAAATCCAGTATATTGGCGAAGATAAATGATCTAATTGTGACATTAACGCACTAGCCCGATCATTATCTACGTGTTGTTCCCCCACCATGAATGCCACAAATCCACCCGTTGCAAGTGTTACAGCAACAGTCAAGACTTTAGGTACCCAGTACAAAGGCTTATGCTGCTCTTTTGTTGCTTGTTCAATACCTTGTAGACTACGTTGATGTAACGATTCTGGAATGTCTATTTGATCCATCTGCTTTTTTAGATCGTTCACCCTTGCCCCTCCTGTTCCAGTGCCTGCTTTAGTTTTTTTAATGCACGATACAAAATGGTTTTCGTCGTCCCTAATTTAAGCTGCAATACCTGAGCATGCTCTCTCCACTTTGATGGATTTTTTGATCAGGTATAAAATTCTATCCCCTACTTTAAAAGGGGTATCCTTCACTTTTTCATTTTTATCCGTCACTTTGAACAGGTTATCCGCTACATTAAATTTTATCCGTCACTTTGAACGTTCTATCCGCCACTTTGAACAGGTTATCCGCTACATTAAATTTTATCCGTCACTTTGATTGTTCTATCCTCCACTTTTTCTTCCTTATCCGCCAATCTGAAGAGGTTATCCGCTACATTAAATTCTAACCTCTACTTTACGCTCTATCCACCGCACTATAAAAAAACGCCCACCGAAGTGAGCGTTTCTTTTTATTCGTTTGTGCCGTTTTCCACGTCATATTCTGTAATCCAATCACTGAAGCTACCTACATATAATTGGATGTTTTCATAGCCTTCATCTGCTAATACAGCATAAAGCGGAGAGGCTGTTACGCCGCTTCCACAGTAAACAACAACCTGTTCATCAGGTGTAACTTTTTGACGTAATGCATCGTTTGCCTTTAGTTGACCATTTGACTTCAATTGCTCCCAGTCAAAGTTTTTCGCAGTTGGGATATGACCTGCTACTTTATCCAAAGGCTCTACTTCTCCTCGATACCTTTCAGCAGCGCGGGCATCGAGTAAAGTAGCTTTTACCTCTCCATCTACAATGGCTTTTACGGCTTGGCGTGGTGCATAAAGCTCATCTTTCCAATCAAACTCAATGATAGTTGGAGGATATTTAATAATATCCTTGGTAAAAGGAATTTTTGCCTCTAGCGCAGGGGCACCTCCGTTGACAATCACTACATTTGGGAAACCAGCATATGTTAGCATCCACCAGGCGCGTGGGGCAAATGGAGCTGCTCCTTGGTCATAAACTACAATCTGATCTTCATACCGTAATCCTAGTTCTTGAAAAACGGATGCCAATTTTTCTTTGCTTGGCATTGGATGACGACCTTCTTTGCTGTCCATATCCGATAACTGCTGTTCTAAATCAATATAGATAGCACCAGTAGCATGACCTTCCTCGAATGCTTTTTTGCCAGCCTCTTTGTCCTGAAGATCGAAACGAGCATCGATAAAACGGACGCCATCATACTGAATTTCATCCACTGATTTGAATACTTTTCCCATTAGAATCACCTCATGCGTATTGTAATTGTGCGTAAATCGCTTTCCAAGAAGCTAAACGACTCTCTTCTTGTAAGGCTAATCTTTCTGTGTCAATTTGTTCAAGCGCTTGATGATAAATATAGTAACGTAATTTTTCGGCTTCCTCTGCTATAAACGTAATCGCCCATGTCATGAGAGAAACTTTCTGTGCATCTAAATAGTCTTGTGCATCTGGCTTTGTTACAGCTTCTAGTGCCTCACTTAGCTTCACTTTTTCATTCTTTTCAAAGAAAGCTTTTTGATTGCGGAAATGAGATTTTACGCTAGCATATTTGGAAATATCCGCAAACGGTCCTTCAAAATCCAATAAATTTGGCTCAGAGGATTCAAAGGCTAGGAATGAGAAGCTTCGATTTAACTCTTTCAATTCGCGCACTTCATCTTTAAAACGTTGTTGCATCTTTTTGCTAATGAATTGCGATAAACGGAAGTTTGTTACACGCATTTCTTGAGTAAAATCAAAACGCAAGCTTTGCATCACTTCTTTTAATGCATGCTCCAACGCTTGCTGTGCGGGCATTGCAGCAAAAGTAGAAGGATTGTAGCCTTCCTTAAAGAACTCAGGGTAACGATAATAAACACGCTGAAGAACATAATAGAGTAGCTCATCAAGCTCCTGCTTTGTTTCACTCTCTAATATGCTCGTATTCAGCACACTGAACTTCGATTGAATATGTTGTTCAAGTGTTGCTAATTCCTCTAGTCGCTCATCTTTACGTTTTAAGTTTTCCTCTGTTTGGGCAATTAAATCCGCCAAACGTTGCTCTGTTTTATCAACTTCCTCTGCAAGAGCTTGAACGGCTAATGCACTCAATTCATCATTTAAGAATGTATGGAAGTCGCTTTCAAACGGTGGCATACCTGATGTTAAATCGGCACCTTCTACCTTTTCCTTCAACGCTAAAAGACTAGATACCCCATATAGTCTTGGGAAGCGAATGCCAAAGCGTTGTAACTCTGAGCGTACATAGCCTTTTACATCTTCCTGTTCTTCATCCGTTGTTGCCAAATCAATTGCATTGACAATAAAGAACATTTTATCTAGCTCAAATGCATCCTTCACACGACCAAGTTGAATTAAAAACTCTCGGTCAGCTTTGGCAAAGGCATGGTTATAGTACGTAATAAATAGGATGGCATCAGCATTACGAATATATTCAAATGCTACGCCTGTATGGCGGGCATTAATAGAGTCCGCCCCTGGCGTGTCAACAAGTGTCACACCCATACGTGTTAATGGACTATCATAATAGAAGTCGATATTGTCAACAAAGCAAGATTTATTCTCTTGTGCTACAAATTTTTCAAACTCTTCACGGTCTACGCGAAGGATAGAGCCAAACTCAGACTTAAAGGTTGGATAGCCTTCTTTATAGGCACGAATAAATGATTTATGAACATTTAAACGTTCGTCTGTTAACTGAACGGCTAGCCCTTCATCAGCACGATTATAGGCTTCCTCCAATGACGAGACAGACAAACCAATCGCCGCATAGGAGCCTTGAATATCCTCTAGCATTTGTTCTGCAGTTTTAAGCTGTACATCCGCTGTTTCATGTGGGTGTTCAGGTGTAACTGGACGAATTTTATTAATGGCCGCAGTTGTTGGGTTTGGGGATACAGGTAATACCTTGGCTCCCATTAAAGCATTCGAGAAGGAAGATTTCCCAGCACTAAATGCGCCAAACAAAGCAATCGTAAAATCCTTTTTCTGTAGTCGTTCTACTTTATTTTCAAGGTATTGGGCTACTTCAGCAAAGCCTTGCACCTCTTTGACTGCATTGGCAGTATGGAGTGCACGATTAATCACACCATCGATTGGTAGAGTCGTTGCACTAGTAGCTTGCTGAGCTTCCTCTTGTTGGATGATTTGCTCTTTTGGCTGCAACATGGACTCGTCAAATAGACGAATTTCTGCTAAATCTTGCTTAAATGATTGTTCCCAATTTGTAAGCTGTTGATTGGCAACTTTACGAATTTCATTGCTCGCTTGATGCATAGTGCTTGCACTATATTGCTGATAGCCTTCAATTTCAAGGACCGCATTAATGGCATCTACTTTATCCTGCATACTCGCCATTTTTAATTTTGATGGTGCGGCAGTTTCTGTGGCTACAGCTTCAAGAGTTGTCGCTTGCGCATTTTTCCAGCTATCTGTCTCCTGAATGAAGTAGCGCTTTGTTGCTTCTGCGATACGGTTAGCGAAGTTTAACACAGCATCACCTGTTAAAATAGCGCCTGTTTGAACTTGCTGCTCAATCAATGAAAAAGGTAAGTCAAATACATAGGCATCAATAGCAGCGGCACGTTCCTCATTTAATGCACCAACGTCCTTCAATGCCTTTTTCATAAGACCTTTTAAATGCCCCGTGATTTGTGCATGGACCACATTTTGATAGGCACTATACGCATTGTCTTTACGTCTGTTTCGCTCTTCCTCTGTTTTTTTCTTTGCAGTAAAGAGCCCTCCAACTTTAAAGCCTTCCTGCATGCTTTCTAAATAAAGGCGTAAGTGATCGCGTAAATCAGCTGGCATAATTGCAGCATTCGCGAGCAACTCCTTACGTTGCTCCTCAAACGTTTCGTTCCAAGCTTCTACTGAAAATAATTCAACCTGACGATTTAATTTATTGTATTGCTCTAAAATATCTTGATGGTGTGCCCAGTCATCCGCACTTAAAATTTCTTCATCAATTGCTAAACGATCCTGTCTTTCTTCCATTAAATAATTGTCATGCTCGCTTTGCAATAAACGCAATGTATTCGTAGCTGTTTGCACAAGCTGCTCCTGCCAGTCATTCATACTGTCCATCACGATTTTCTTTACTGCCTCAAAATCATTATGTGGATGCTCTGGCTCTCTTAATGATGTAAAGAAAACACCCTTCGGTACAACACCCCATGCTGCAAAGGACTGATGAACAGTTGCTTTAAATTCTTCGAAGCTCAATTCATTATCCTTATGCTTATCAATCATATTGACAATTAAATAAACATTTGGATTATATTTCATTAATTGCTTTGTGAATTGGAAATTTAATTCCGACTGCACATGGTTGTAGTCCATTGTATAAAATACGATATCGGCAATATGTAATGCTGATTCCGTTGACATGCGATGTGCATCATCTGTGGAGTCTACCCCTGGCGTATCCATTACAGTAACACCTAGTGGTAGTGTAGAGGCACTGTGTCCAATCTCAATCTGTGACACTAAATCCCCATTTTTACTTAGCTCTTTTACTGTTTTAAAATCATAGCCAGCCTCAAATTTTACGGGCTTTTCATTGTGCATATAAACAATTGCATAGTCTTCCTCTGATTTATGAACTTTTACGATGTTCGCACTTGTTGGAATTGGACTAGATGCTAGTAGATTTTCACCAGACAGCGCATTAATCATACTTGACTTCCCTGCAGAGAAATGGCCTGCAAAGCCAATCACATACTCTTTTTGCTGAATTTTTCGAGCAAAAAGTGATGTTTTATCCATGCGCTCTGTATCACCATTATGCTGATAAATTATGTATTGCAAAGAGGCTTGCTTTAATAGCCCCTCCAATTGTTGTTCAAAATCTTTCATGAAACCAGTAACCCCTTTTTCATTAATTATTCATAATTAGTATTCTACCTTATTCAACTAGCAAAGTATAACACTAATTTAAAGCATATATGCCAACGTTTCCATCCTTACAAAAACATGTTTATACAAAAAATCTATGCCAAATGATAGATGGTCAACTAGTTCTTTTTATATTTACTTCATATTTTATAGTAAGCATATTCGGGGCAAAGTTATATTTTTTATGAAGGGAGTGTGATGCCATATGATAAATCCTAAGTCTCATCAAATCATTGAAAAATATTGTTCATGTAACTGTGAGGATCGATTTATCTGGCCCCGTATAAAAGCAACAAACGGAATACCCATGGTTCCTCCTGAAGTAGTCCCTGAAGGTATGATTATACCAACGATCCAGCGATATTTTTATATCGTTACAGCTGATCTTGATCTATCGAATGGGGCAACTCTTCCAGCCGATCTCTTTTGGAATGATGAAGCAAATTCCGTTACTGAGTTTGCAGTTTTTTCACCCAATGGTTACGTTAACCTTTATATTAATGCAGTAATGCAGGAAGGCGGTATTTATACGGTAACCCCAGCCTCCCTGACAATCGTACCCTATAATGCGACATTGTATAGAGGAACACCCATTATTATTGAATCGCTAGGCTTTACAACAAAATAAAGGAAATGAAAGGAGGTGAAATGGGTGGCACTTTCCATTATTAATATTCACGTCAATGTAACCGGTAGTTCTACAAGATTTTTTAACGTCTTAGCTGCACCACTTGCCATTGCAGATGGCACAACAGTCGCTGCATCAACGTTTTTAACTGATAGCGGTACAGCCGCAACAGCATTCCCAGAAGTCGCGAATGGTTACTATAACTTATATATCAATGGTGTTCTTCAGGAGGGTGGTGCCTATACAGTTTCTACAACTGAAATAACGTTCAATACTGTCACAGGTACACTTTCTGCTGGTACGCCAATTGTGCTAGAAGCTGTGGAGCTAGTGACAACAATCTAAATAAAATGGATGCCTTGTTTAGGGCATCCATTCTTACATTTTATTATAATTGCTGTCTAATACCTCCAATTTTTTTCGCATAATCTAGCGCATGGGGGCCATCACCGTGAATACATAAGGTTTGCACCGCAACTTTAATTTTTCGGGACTGGACTGACAACACTTCATTAGCAGTCAAAATACCTTTTACATGCACTAGCATTTCTTCTTCCGATTGTATGAAGGCATTTGGTTCCTGTCTGTTCACTAATGTGCCGTCATCGTTATAGCGTCGATCCGAAAAAACCTCCTCATATACCGGAAGCCCTATGTCTCTAGCAATCTCTACGATGAGGCTACCAGATAAGGCATATAAAATAAGCTGTGGATTAAAATCATACACTGCATTGACTACAGCTAACGCTTTTTCACGGTCATTCGCGCATTGATTATAGAGAGCGCCATGTGGTTTAACATGATGAAGCGTACCTTTTTCAATCTGCACAAATGCTTGTAAGGCACCAATCTGATAAACTAACATATCATAAATTTCAGCTGGGCTACATTCCATATTGCGGCGACCAAATCCCTCTCGATCAGGATAGCCTGGATGTGCACCAATATGAACATTTTTATTAATGGCACTACGGACAATTTGATGCATAATCGAATGATGTCCAGCATGGTAGCCGCATGCAATATTGATGGAAGTTACATAGTCTAATAGTGCTTCGTCTTTACCTGTGATAAAAGCATTATAGCTTTCACCTAAATCACAATTAATATCAATTGGCATCATGCTTCCTCCAGTACAAAGTGAATAGTGTTAAACATACGCATTTGTGCTACTTTATGTAAATCCTCTTCATGAACTGTCGCAATAATAGGATAGCCTCCTACTGTTTGAGCATCAGCCATTAGGATAATGGGATCACCACTTTGCGGCACTTGGATCGTACCGAACTGTGTAGCTTCTGACAGTATATCTTTCATTTCCTGAAGTTGTAAGGCAGGTCCTTTTATGTAGTAGCCCATACGATTGCCGCCGATAAATTGAAAAGGATTTTGTAAAAATTGTTGCTGACTCTTTTCTGTAAATAAATGAAAGTGCGGTCCTTTAAACAATCGAACCGTAATGGAACTGTCAAAATGCGGACGATAGGGTGCATATAGCCCTCTATTATATTTTAAAGACGATGATACCTGCCCATACAAAATACTTCCTTTTGTAATCCGTGTTCCCAAATTGCCAAGCGGAAGGCAGGATTGGCTACCAAGCTCATCGTTGGTACGAAAACCTCCTAATGGAGTTAAGTAAACAATAGAGCCTTGATGGACACCCTTGATAGCTAATCTATCTCCCCTCGTTAAATGGAATGTTTTCCACATTTCGATTGGTACATGATTAACCAAGCATGTACTATGCCCCCCTGTTAATACATAAACACCATCAGCAAGCGCCTCAAATTCAAAACCACCAACAAACATTTCAAAAGACGTTTGATCATGGTGGTGATGTAAGATTCTCTGAGCTGCTTGAAACGATCGGTTATCCATTGGTCCAGATAACGGAATACCAAATGCCCGATAGCCGTACCTTCCTTTGTCTTGTAAGCTACCATAAACCCCTTGTTTTGTTACGAGCAGAAGTGGCTTCAAACGCTACACTCCTTTGCTTTTCATTTCCCAAAATTGCTGTTTGGTTATTTCATAAAACTGAACTTCATCACCAAGTTCAAATAAAAATGGCTCTTTGCCATGAACATCAAATAAATCCAACGGTGTTTTCCCTATAATATTCCAGCCACCGGGTGAATCGACAGGATAGATTCCTGTTTGTCCACCCCCAACTCCAACAGAGCTTGCTGATACAGATGCCCTTGGTTTCTGTAAGCGTGGCACAAATAATTTAGAATCAAGCTCGCCTAAGTAAGGAAAGCCTGGTAAAAAGCCGATTAAATACACATAATAGCTTTTGGACATATGCAATGTTTTAATGTCCTCAAAAGGTAAACCTGTAAAATTCATGACGCGCTTTGAATCTAAGGCAAATTCCTCATCATAGCAGACAGGTATTTTTAAAAATCGATTCGTTCCTTTATCAATTGTTGTGGAGGCTTGCATCTCAAGCCACTGCATTTCTAAACGTTCAACATCTATTTTTTGTTTAATATAAGCTGTTACTGTATGGTAGCTTGCAACACTTTCAACTAGGTTATGTCGTAGCTGCTGTTTCAGAAAACGATTAAACGTTTGGACCGCGTGAAAGTTTGAGTGGGAGATTTCCTCCTTGAATGCAAAACGAATAGTATGTTGACTAATCCACATCGAATGAGGAAAATCAATGATTGGTTGCACGTGCCGTCTCCTCAATACAAAGCTGTACTGCAGCTATCAAATCTCCGATATTCCAGCCGGGAATTTGGCCATGTTGGATTGCCAGCTCAAATGATGCTGGAATATGAATAAAGCCAGCACGAACCCCTTTATGTTGCTGGGCATAAGCAAGCCCCTCATACATAATGTTATTACACAAGTATGTACCTGCTGTATTGGAGATTTCCGCTGGATATCCTTCTGCCTGCAAACGATTTACCATACTGCGAATCGGTAAGTTTGTTAGATAAGCATCCTCCCCCTCCTCATAGATACTCTCATCAACGGGTGTATAGCCATTATTATCAGGCTCTCCGTCTTTCACATTAATGGCAATGCGCTCTGGTGTTACTTTAAAACGTCCTCCTGCTAACCCTAATGAAATGATGATTTGTGGTTTCACTTCTTCTATATGTTGTTTTAATTGCTCCGCTGATTGCTGAAAATCAACAGATAAAATTCGTCCGACGATATCATAGCTATCTATCTTCTTTCCATTTAATGCTTCCACAATTTGCATTGTTGGATTTATTTTAAAATCAAGAAATGGTTCAAACCCTGTTACTAATATTTTTGTCATATTTGTCACCTGATTTCTATCGGACGTTTTTTAAAGTAGCGTCCAAATTGTTTAATTTTATTTACTTTAGTAGAAAGTGCTGCTTCAATAATAGCTTGATTAAATAATTTATGTGCTTCAATACAAGAAGTTAATTCTTCATCATAAACAATTTCATCAGACACTTCAGAAATGATATCTAGAGCCACCCACTGCGGGTAGCGTAATATACTTACCGATGAGTATGTTGGCGTAACTTCCATACTTCGATAAAAATTTATATTTCCCATTTCTTCAATTGGGTACTTTTGTGGATCCCACTTTGTGCCATATTTATAGTAGCGTTCACGCCAATATGCATTTTCTTGGGCAAATATTGTACCCTCAAAAATCATATTCACTTTTTCAGCTACTCGTTCTAGATTCGTAGCCTGGACTTCCCTCGTATCATAATCCGCATATCGACCAATTCCGTAGATCTTAGCACTTGGAAGCGTGTAAGAAACAGGGAAAATAGGTGGACACGCATATCCTGCGAATGGTTGAACCCATTCACGAGCAGGGATTCCATGATCATCAATCACTATATCAGGTGCCCATTTTTTTAAGATAAGTGGTAAAACATTTGCCTCACCAAATACACTTTCTTGGAATTTGACATAGGCAAACTCTAAACCTACCGCATTAAATCTTGCAGCATGATGTTTCCATTTTGGATGTTCTTTTGTCAAGCTCTCCATTATTTCATAACCATCTGGATTTGATAGCGGAATAATGATTATATTAATCTTTTTTAAGATTTCAGGATGGTGACAAATAATATCTTCCATGAGCTCTAATATAGCAGGTGTACTAGATACTTCGTTTGGATGATGGCCCGCTTCAAAGACAATCGTATGCTTTTCATCCGATTTTTTAAGTCCTGAATAAAAGTCACTAGTAATAGGCTCAGTCACTTCAAAAAATGGAATGACATTCCCTTTGTAAGATATATCCCCATAATTTAGTTTGACCTCAGAATAATTTTGATACCGCGTTGATAGTTGATAAACATTTTTAATTTTGTATTTTAAATTATCATTCATTTTCATTACTTTCAGATAATTACCTAAATACATTTCTACTGTTTCAAATTGCCCCTCTTGGTTAAATAAAATTCTTTTTGTAACTGAAACTAAATTGGTTTTTTCATGCCATTTGTATGCCCGTATTACACTTTTAATAGGCTTATAAATATTTTCCTCTATATGAATAAAGGGAATAATACCACCAGGAGCTTGATAAGGTTGATTAACTAATCGGCGACCGAGTTCATTAAAATAATCAAGCGTGTTAAAATAAAGGTCTTCGTATAACGCTTCAAAGGACGAGTTTGCTTCTTGCTTCACGTTTAATTCTTCTTCAATTCCAGATGAAGTAAAGTCAATTTCGATGCGATCAAATAAAGGGAACAATTGTCCTTGATCACGATTTGTTACATCAATATTTAATTTTCCCACTATCTGAGGAAGAAACTCATTGATATACGTTTTATAGAAACGCTCACGATCTGACAATATTGCATTTTCTTGAACCAGTTTCCCATCTTCAAATAACCTATACCCCGCTGTAGTTGGATAGACTTTTCTCTGACCATCAACATAATCCAATTCACTAATCAGCGGATTTAATTCAGCAATTAATAGATCATCAACATAGACACTATAGATGTGCTGCTGTGTGCTTGAAAGCTCAAATTGTACATTTTCTTTCGGTATGCCATATTGCATTTCAATCAATTCGTCCACTGGGTAAAGTTCCATAATCCAGCGATTATGTTGTTCTAAACCATTTTGATTAACCCCATCTTTACATATTATTTTTACTTGTTCAAAATGACCCGAAACAGATGGAAGTACTTCCTCTAATATCCAGTATAACCCTGTTTTAAACGCAGAGCGAACTGTAATTGTCTTTAAATTTGAAAATTTCTTATACAAATCTAAACAATATTCATCTCGATTTTTTTTAGAAGCTGTAAGATAGATTTCAGCATCAAGCATTTTATTTGGTTCATCTTGCAAAGCATTTAAAATATACGATGCTTCCGATTCATCTTCCCATGTTGTTTCATACAACAAATCTGCTACATTTACTTGTTTTTCGTTTAGCTCCCAAACACCAAATAAGCCACCTTCAGACACATGCTTTTCTTTTGCTATTGAATGTAGGACAGTCGGTAAGCAATCTTTAGTACCACAAATTTGAATAACGTTTCTAGAACTTAACTCCATGAAATTTTCAGTTCCTTGCTTGATATCAATCGAGAACTGTCGATGATCTTCTGTGACAACTGGTAAAGAAACAGAGGTAGCATACAGTCCTAAACGTAATGCAAGATAGCAAACTTCTTTTATAATGGCGTTTGACATGATTTCTTGTTGTAAATTAATTTTCACACTTAAATGCTGATGTGGATGTGCCTCGTCCTTCTCACCAGTTCCATAGGCTGACCACAGATGACTTAAACTTTCATAATAAGAGGATGGAATATCTGTATGCGTTTCGGCCATTCCTTCACTTGCTATCGTACTTAACAACGTTGACAGCGAAGACTCAGTCTCATAATAGAGTGTAAAGATAGACCCATTCTGTGAAATAAATGTACTACTATGTTGTAAAAATTCCATCGAGTACTGCTGATTAGACGCTTGAAATAAATCAAAATCTATTTCATTTGACTCTAAGCCTAACCTCGCACAAAAATCAATCAATCCGATTGGAACAAGATTTGTAGGTAAGTTTATAAATAAAGAAGGCTTTTTTAGGGTTTCATTCTTATTAAATAAAATTGAAAATATTTTAGAGTTCACACTATCACCTAAACTTTCATATTTGGATCTAAGCGATCTCGTAGCCAATCTCCTAGTAAATTAAAGCCTAGTACAGTTAACATAATTGCAATACCTGGAAATACAGAAATCCACCAAGCTGACGTCATATAATTCCGACTGTCTGCTAACATTCCGCCCCACGAAGGTACTGTCGGTTCAACACCTAACCCTAAAAATGTTAGTGAAGCCTCTAATAAGATAAACTCTGCGATACACATCGTTGCTAACACTAAAATCGAAGAAGCAACATTTGGTAAGATGTGCTTAAGGATAATTTTAAAATGTGTGCCTCCGATTGCCTTTGCAGCCTGTATATATTCTTGTTCCTTTAGAGCCAAAATCTCCCCTCGAATTAACCTAGCAAAACTAACCCAATATGTAAGTCCAAGAATAATAATGATTTTTTCAATCCCTGTTCCAAATACACTCATAATTACAATTGCTAGTAAAATAAATGGCAGACCTAATTGAACTTCAGCTAACCTCATGATTAAATCGTCCATCCATTTCCCAAAATACCCTGACACAATTCCAAGAAATGTTCCAAGGACTAACGAAATGAGCACACCACAAATCCCTACCAAAAGGGAAATACGAGCACCATATATAATCCTACTTAGCAAATCCCGTCCAACTTGGTCTCCCCCAAGTAAATATTGAGATTTACCAGTATCGTCTAACCATTTAGGCAAATCTAGACGATGTCCTAAGCTAGCTGCTCCTGGATCATGTGGAGCAATATAAGGGGCAAATATCGCACATAGAATAGTCGTGACAACTAATAATAGACCGATTATCCCAGTTGGATTATTTTTAATAAACTTTAAAATACTTATTATTCTACTAACCTTTTTTATTTCGACTTTTTCTGCTTCCATTATCTGTGTCATTAATTGTCACCTCTTCCAGTGCGTATTTTTGGGTTAATTAATGAATAACATAAATCCACAATTAGATTGACGACAATCATGATAAGAGCTAGGAGAATTACTCCACCCTGTACGACTGGATAATCTCGTTGATTAATAGAATCAACAATTAATCTTCCGATTCCCGGCCAAGAAAATACTTGCTCTACAATAACAGCCCCCCCTAAGAGTCCACCGAACTGTAACCCAACAAACGTCACAGTTGGCAATAAGGCATTTCGAAAGGCATGTCGAATAATGACAAGCCATTCTCTAATTCCTTTTGCTCGAGCAGTTGTCACATATTGCATTTTAAGTACCTCAAGCATAGAGGTACGAATTAATCGAACTAAAATACCAGATAAAATCAGACCCAATGCAATGGATGGCAGGATCAATGAGCTAAACCCATCAAAGCCCGATACAGGTAACCATTTTAACTGAACAGCAAAGATCAAGATTAGCATAAACGCTAACCAAAAATTAGGGAAAGAGATACCTAATAAAGAAAAAATACGACCAAAAATATCAATGGACTTGCCTTTATAAACTGCAGATAGGATACCGATAGGAATAGCGATTAACAATGCTACAGTCATCCCCCCTAAAGCAAGTGCTAGTGTTGGCCATGCTCGTTCTAACAACATTTCCAAAACTGGACTATTCGAACGATACGATGTACCAAAATCAAGCGTTACTAAATCTTTCATGAATATGATATATTGCTCCCAAATGGGCTTATCTAAACCCAACTTTGCTGTCAGTTCCTCTACTGCTTGTTGTGAAGGTTCCCCAGCACCGAACATGATGCTTACCGGATCCCCCGTTAAACGAATGGCGAAAAATATAATTAATGAGACAGCAATTATCACCAACACTGTATGCGATAAACGTCGTAGTATATAGGAAAGCATAATTCCATCCTCCTAATTTGAAATGAAAGAGATAGTATGACAAGCATACTATCTCATAATTTTTTACTTACTCGACAGTGACACCTTCAAATCTAAAGCGGCCATCATGAGGTGGTTGGAAATCTTTTATTCGTTTATTCACTGCGTATATTTCAACCTCAGAATATAAATTAACTTCTGCAGCATCTTCATATAACACTTCTGTCAGCTCTTTAAAGATTTTTTGACGCTCCTCATTATTAATTGTTGCTCGCTCTGCCGCTAATAATTGTTCAACTTTTTCATTTTTATAGGATGGATTCCAGAATTCCCCTTCGTGATACATTAAATAAGCTGTATTATCAAAATCTAAAGTCCAACCACCCCAGCCATTTTTATACATTTGACCAGCTTTCCCTTGTGGTATTAACTCTGATTGGAATGTAGTATTTTCCACACTATTAATAGAAACTTTTAATCCCACTTCTTGTAAATAAAATGCTACTGCTTGGGCTATTTCTTTAAATGTTCCATCCGTACCTGGAATAAAGAATTCAAGTGTAGTACCTTCAGGAACCTTAGCTTCTGCAAGTAATTTTTTTGCTTTTTCTGGATCATATGGATATGGCTCTAAATCTTTGTTATAGCCAAAAGATAGATTACTTTGGAACGAACTAATGAGGTTGCCATAGCCACCTAAAATTTCTTTCACTATTGTTTCCTTATCAATGGCATAGTTAATCGCTTGACGAACACGTACATCATCAACAGGCTTTTGTGCTGTATCAAAACGAATTGAATACGCTGTAGGAGTGGACACATCCTTTAATTCAATGAAATCAGTTCCTTCTGCTGTTGCCGCTTGCGAAACCTCTAAACGTGTCATAATATCAATATTTCCTGTTTGTAATTCTGCCAGTGCCGTCGCTGTCTCTGGAATCACTTTAAATGTTACTTTATCTAGTTTAATAGCATCTTTATTCCAATAATCTTCATATCGCTCAATAACTACTTGTTTATCACGTTGATAATCAGTCATTTTAAATGGACCAGTACCAACAGGCTTCATGTCAAAATTCTCTGCACCCTGTTCTTGGATATATTTAGGTGGTACGATGACAGCACCATATCCTGAAAGTTTAGTCAATAATACTGGGTCAATAGCATTTAGGTGCATAGTGACTTCATAGTCACCTGTCACTTCAACATTGTCAATCGACGTATAGTTTGAATATTGCGGACCTTGTTGACCTTCTTCTCCTAGTAGACGATCAAATGTAAATTTAACTGCTTCCGCATTAAACGGTTCGCCATTATGGAAGGTAACACCTTGTCGTAGTTTAAAAACAATCGTTTTATCATCTATATATTCCCAAGATTCCGCTAACCCTGGTTGAATTTCTAAATCTAAAGAACGACTTACTAATCCTTCAAATACCGATGTTGCTACTGTACTCCAAGCAAGTAAAAATGTATCAATTGGGTCCCAGTTTTGTGGGTCTCCTGCCACACGAATAACTAATTCATTTCCACGTGTTGCTGCTGGATTTTCACCAGATGATTTACTACTATTTTTACTTTCGTCTTTTGATGATGTACCGCCACTACATGCTGTTAAAACAATCATTATACAAACAAGTAATAGCGCAATCCATTTTTGTTTCTTCATACATTGTTCATCCCCTTTTGTATTTGTGCTATCTATACGCCATAAGGATATGGCATCGAATAACCTAGTTCAGCAGATATTGAAGCTGCCGTTTCCCACAGACCTTCTAAAAATTCATTTATTTTTTCTTTTGGTATGAGTGTCTCTATGCCCGCTATACTAATCGAGTATTCTACCTTGCGTTCACTATTGAAAATCGGTACTGCTATTGATACAGTGCCTTCTTCCAATTCTGACACGCTGTAGGCATAGCCATTTTTTTTCCCAAATTCAATTAGTTCAAATATCTCTTCATCAGTAACAGGTGTTCCACTAGCATATTTTTTACGAGTTTTTTGAAGTACCTCACTAATTTTTTCCTCTGATTGAAAGGATAAAAGTATTCTTGAACAAGCGCCTGCATAAAGAGGTGCTCTTCTCCCCACCCGTGTATATAATAAAACTGGTTTTAAACTTTCGATTTTTTCGATATAAAGACCATCTGTTTCATCCAGTATGCTTAGTTGAACAGCCAAGTCAAACTTCTGTTGCAACATCTTCATATACGGTATAGCCAAAGAACGAATTTCAATTGAATTTGCAGCAATTGCACCTAATTCAATGAGTTTATTCCCAAGTAGATAATGATCACTCAATACTAACTGTCCACCGCTTTGAACGTAAGGACGTTTTAATACGCCTAAATCTGTAAATGTTTTTAAAAACCTATGTAAAGTCGGTTTAGGAATATCCGTTTCGATCGCTAGCTCGTCTAACCGCCAAGAAGGTTTTTCTTCAGTAAATAACGTTAAAATATTAATACCTTTTTCCAATGTTTTGCTCATGTTAATCGCTCCATTTGCTCTTCATAAAGTAAACAGGAAACTTCATGCTTATCGCCAATTTTTTTAAATTTCGGAGGTGTCACTTTACATATTTCCATGCAGTTTGGGCATCGTGTATGGAATGTACAACCCGATGGTGGATTAGCAGGATTGGGAACATCTCCACTTAGCACAATTCGCTCCTTTACTTTTGAAGGATGAGATTTTGGTAATGCCGATAGTAAAGCTTTTGTGTATGGATGTTTAGGATTATTAAATAATTCGTGTTTATCTGCCATTTCCACTAACTTTCCTAAATACATTACCCCTATGCGGTCACAAAAATGATGCACTACACTTAAATCATGTGATATGAAAATGTAGGTAAGGTTCATTTCCTTTTTTAAATCTTTCATAATATTTAATACTTGAGATTGAATGGAAACATCCAGAGCAGATACTGGTTCATCTGCAACAATCAATTTTGGATTGGACACTAATGCTCGAGCAATTCCAATCCGTTGTCTTTGACCACCTGAAAATTCATGTGGAAAACGTTCTAACTGCTTTTGTGTAAGTCCAACCTGTTTAGCTACTTCATAAACGCGTTGTTTTCTCTCTTCCTTTGTACCTATTCCAAAATTCACCAAAGGTTCTTCGATTATTTTAAACACCTTCATACGAGGATTAAGGGAAGAAAAAGGGTCTTGAAAGATGATTTGCATATCACGGCGCTTTTGACGTACCTCTTTTGGGCTAAGAGTGGCAATATTTTCTCCATTCAGTAAAATTTCACCCTCAGTAGGTGTTAGAAGCTGAATTAATGTTTTACCCATAGTGGACTTTCCACACCCAGACTCTCCGACAATTCCTAAAACCTCACCCTCATTTACAAAAAATGAAACATCATCTACTGCTTTTAAATGACCTGAACGTGATCCTTTAACTGGAAAATATTTCTTTAAGTGTTTAACTTCTAACAATGGACTGCCCATTGACAATTCCCCCTCCTACTTCGTTCTCTTCGTACAGCCAACATCTAACTTTGGTACCAATAGAGGTTGTATATAGATCAGGCTTCTTTTTACATTGATCTGTTGCAAATTCGCAGCGATCGAAAAATCTACAACCTGAAGGCATATCGGATGGTGATGGCACCACCCCTTCTATTGATGGAAGGTACTCTTGTTCTGATTCAATGTCAGGCAATGAATTTAATAACCCTTTTGTATATGGATGAAGCGGATAATTAAACAAATCTAGCACTGTTGCCTCTTCAACAATTTCACCAGCATACATCACAATTACTTTCTCACATATTTCTGCTACTACACCAAGATCATGGGTAATTAAAATGATGGACATATCTAGTTTTTCTTGTATGTCTCTCATTAAATCTAAAATCTGAGCCTGGATTGTCACATCTAATGCTGTAGTAGGTTCATCTGCAATTAATATTTCTGGTCCACAAGCCAATGCCATGGCGATCATAACCCTTTGTCGCATTCCTCCTGATAATTGATGAGGATATTCATTCACTACTTTATCTGGACGAGGAATACCTACGAGACGAAGCATATCAACGGCACGTTCATGAGCTTCTTTCCTTGAAATTTTTTCATGGCTATGAATCATTTCCATAATTTGAGAACCAACCTTATATACTGGATTGAGCGAACTCATTGGTTCTTGAAATATCATAGAAATTTTTTTCCCACGAATCTTTCGCCATTCCTTATTCGACTTTTTATTAATTTGTTTTTGATCTATGTAAACTTCTCCACCTTGCCAGTTAACCCCAGCAGGTAACAATCCCATAAGTGAAAGTGATGTCATGCTTTTTCCACAACCTGATTCCCCTACAATCCCCAAAGTTTTTCCTTTTTCAAGTTGAAATGATACTCCATTCACAATGGCAATATCTTTTTTATTTTGTTGAATACCTATTTTCAAATCGCTTACTTCTAAAATATTCAAACTCATTTCCCCCTCCGTTCCAAAATATGAAACGCGATTCCATTTTTTAAAATCTTAACAGAAAAAACTTGGTTATTTCAATAGTTTTCAGAAAAAAATAAAAATTCATCTTAATTAAATTATTCCGAAAAAACATTTAATTTTTTTATCATTCCTAGAAATACAAAAAAACATGGTCCGAATATTCGGACCATGCCTATAGATGTTTAACAAGTATTAGCTCTTATTTCAAATGTGCAGTTGCCTGGTTCATGACGTATTTTCCAACTCCAATATAGATCACTACAGCTGCTCCAATCAATACGAATGTCATTGCGAACCGCTCCTTCTTAGTTATTTTTCGTTAAGTTTTCAGACGTTTACATTGAATTTGAAAATCATTCTCATTAATATATTATAAATTTCATGTGAATTCGTCAAGACATACTTTCATCTTACCCTTTTTACATGGTAAGATGTAGAAAAGTCGGAAAAAGGATGCGGTAATGATGAGTAATTCGAAGTACTTTCAAACTATTTTAAACGGGACAATTCACGCTTTAAAAACCATTCTTCCTATGGATATAGAAGTAAAGTCGCCTAGTATTATTTCTGAACCCTTTCAACAACAACAAATGGGCGTATTAATTGGCTTAATCGGAGATTTAAAGGGACGCGTCATCATTGACTCCTCTCCCGAAGTATTCAGCGGGATCGGTAGTACCATGTTCGGTATGCCGCTTGAAGGAGAAATGCTAGAATCCTTTACAGGGGAATTTGGTAACATGATTGCAGGAAATTTATGTACAGCTGTTGGGCAAGAAAGCTTAGAAATTGATATCACTCCGCCAACGGTGATGGTGGGCAATACAAAATTATATGGCTTTGAAAAGGCATTTGCTCTCCCAGTTTCGGTCCCAAGCGTCGGTGCCCTAACAGTTCTATTAACGATTGAGGAAGAAGAATAGAAAACAAGATTTGAGGAATGTTCCAAATAAGACATTGTATGCTCAAACAGACAGCACACATGCAAAAGATTTATCATTCGCACAAAAAAGAATGTACTTTCCTACCAATCTTTTATTTTTACTAAAATTAAGCAAAATATAGTACGGTGACAAGCTATCTCAATGACTTTTGAGATGGCTTGTTTTTTTTTCTTCGTAATTCTTCACACTTTTTTCACATAATCCCTCTAGAAGTGTGATTTTTTTCACATCAAAATGCAGGGGATTTTTATATGATGACTGTAAGAAACACAACAATAAAAAGCGTAGGAGGAGCAAAAATGGCAAATAAAAAGAAGTCAGATGAAAATTTAAAAGGTTCACTCTATGCAGTTTTTGGAGTAGGTATTATCATCATTTTACTTTGGGTGTACTGCTTCGATTTGTTCATTGGACGGTTTTAATCTACGAAGAAGGGACAGAAATATATGCACATACATAAGTATGAGAAATACTGGCTTGTGTTTGGAGTTACCACTTTAGTGGCATTCCTGATCATTCTCGGTATCGGAGCATTTCATCAAGGCTCCCATCCAAACAATGGTAAAAAAACACTAGATTACGAGAAAGTGAAAGAGACAGCGCCTTTTGATAATCCAGGTGTCCATAAGGTTGAAGGTAAAGATTGGGATTACGAAGTGGTAGTAGTTGCTTCTGCATTCAATTATAATCCTCCACAAATTGAGGTTCCACTTGGTGCAAAAGTGAAATTTATCGCGACAAGCGAGGATGTTATGCATGGTTTTGAGGTTGCAGGTACGAATATCAATATGATGCTTGAGCCTGGCTATATTTCGGAATATGTAACAGAAGTCAATAAGGTCGGCGAGTTTTTAATCGTATGTAATGAGTATTGTGGTACAGGACATACGATGATGCACTCTATGCTAAAGGTGGTGGATTCAAATGAGTCACACTAATTCAATGACAAAAGTGGATCGTCGAGATGCAAAGCTAGCAATGGCACATATTTACGTGGCATTTATCGCATTGTTATTAGGTGGTCTTGCAGGTTTATTACAGGTTTTTGTACGTTCTGGTCAATTTACATTACCAGCAGGCATTGGTTATTATCAAGTATTAACAGTTCATGGTGTATTACTCGGTCTTATATTAACTACATTCTTTATTTACGGCTTCCAAATTGCAAGTGTAAGTCGAACATCTGGTACGTTCACTGATACTCAGAGAAGACTTGGCTGGATTGGTTTCTGGTTAATGACGATTGGTACAGCTGCTGCCGCAACGATGGTGTTATTGAATAAAGCAACTGTTCTTTATACATTCTATGCACCATTAAAGGCACATTGGATTTTCTATTTAGGTCTTACATTAGTCGTTGTTGGTTCTTGGGTTGGCGGCGCAGGTCAAATTTTACGTTATGTCCAGTGGCGCAAGGAAAATAAAGCGAGTGGACAACGCAGCCCGTTACTATCATTTATGGTAGTTGTTAATAATTTAATGTGGTTCGTGGCAACGCTTGGTGTTGCAGCTTCTGTTTTAATTCAATTATTACCATGGTCCTTAGGTTTAATTGAACGTGTCGATGTGGCATTATCGCGTACCCTTTTCTGGTATTTTGGTCATGCACTCGTATACTTCTGGTTATTACCTGCCTATATGGTGTGGTACGTGATTATTCCAAAAGTAATTGGCGGGAAAATTTTCTCCGATTCTTTAGCAAGACTTTCGTTTATGCTATTCTTACTCTTCTCTATTCCTGTTGGGATTCACCATCAGTTAACAGAGCCTGGTATTGATGGTACATGGAAGTTCATTCAAGTTGTTTTAACATTTGCTGTTATCGTACCTTCTCTCATGACTGCCTTCTCGATGTTTGCAATGTTCGAGTTACGTGGACGTGAATTAGGTGGCAAAGGACTATTTGGTTGGTTTAAAAAATTACCTTGGAAGGATGCTCGTTTCTTCGTACCATTTATCGGTATGGTGTCATTTATTCCAGGGGGTGCAGGCGGTATTGTCAATGCCTCTTATCAAATGAACCAATTAATTCATAATACTATTTGGGTTACAGGGCATTTTCATTTAACGATTGCAACAGCTGTTGTTTTAACTTACTTCGGTGCGGCATTCTGGTTAATTCCACATTTAACAGGCCGTACACTTTCAAAGTCTTTAAATAATCTTAGTAATTTCGCTGGTATCTTATGGGCTACTGGTATGACGATTATGTCTTCAGCAATGCATATTGCTGGTCTAATTGGTGCGCCTCGTCGCTCAGATTACTCAGAATATGGTGGCGCTCAGCAGGCTTACGATTGGATTCCTTATCAAATCGCGCAAGCTGTGGGTGGAACAATCCTCTTTATCGCCATCCTAGTGATCATTTATATCGTCGTGAAATTAGCTTGGTTCGCACCTAAAGGTGACGAAGAATTCCCTGTAGGTGATGTACATGAGCTTAGCGGTCCAACACCAGCGATTTTAGAAAACTTTAAAATATGGCTTGTTATTTTAGTAGCCTTAATTTTATTCGCTTACACAGTACCAATTATCGATATTATTTCAAACTCACCAGCCGGCTCCAAAGGCTATCAATTGTGGTAAGCATCCAAACGCATCTTCCTATAAAAAAGCGATTTCTCTGTAACGAGAAATCGCTTTTTTCACTTTATAATTGATACAGTTTCGTATATTTTTCTTGTAAATAGTCTGCTAGGTACTTCGCATTTAAGCCTTCCCCTGTCGCTTCCTTCAGCAATTCAAATGGCTTTTTCAATGCTCCATATTGATGAACTTTCTCAGTTAGCCACTCTCGAATTGGCAGTAGCTCTCCTTTTTCTAGTAATTTATCAAAATTAGGAATATCCTTGTCCATCGCATGCTTCCACTGCGCTGCATAGATCATTCCTAACGCATAGGATGGGAAGTAACCAAACATACCACCTGACCAATGCATATCTTGGAGTACACCCTGTGCATCTGTCTCAGGACGAATACCTAAATATTCCTCATATTTATCATTCCATACCTGTGGTAGATCCTTCGCCTGTAAATCGCCATTGAACAGGTCACGTTCAATTTCATAGCGAATCATGATATGTAATGGATACGTTAGTTCATCTGCTTCAATGCGAATCAATGATGGTTCTACCATATTAATGGCACGTAAAAAATCGGCTAACGCTACATCACCAAATTGAGCTGGTGAAAAATGCTGAAGACGTCCGTAGTTATGCTCCCAGAACTTTTCATTTCTGCCGACAAAGTTTTCATAAAATAATGATTGTGATTCATGAATCCCCATCGATGTACCAGTCGCTAATGGCAGTCCTGCAAGCTTCTCATCAATATTTTGCTCATACATCGCATGTCCACATTCATGAATTGTGCCAAAAATAGCTGAACGGAAATCATTTTCATCATATTTAGTTGTAATACGAGCGTCACCATAGTTTAAGCCAATCATGAAAGGATGGACACTTTCATCCAAGCGACCAGCATTGAAGTCATAGCCGAGCTGAGCAAGCAATTCTAACGATAATTCACGCTGTGCCTCACGCGGGAAATGCTTAAATAACATGGTAGTATCGGGTTTATTCGATGAATGAGCAATTTTTTGAACAAGCGTCACAATAGACTCTCGTAATTCACCAAATACTTGATCTACGACATCTGTTGTCATATCTGGCTCATATAAATCTAGTAATGTATTGTATGGAGATCCATTTTTAATGCCCCAATATTGAATGAATTTTTTCTGCCATTGTATGATTTCTTCTAGGTATGGTAGGAATAGAGCAAAATTATTCGTCGCCTTCGCTTCTTCCCAAGCCGTTTCTGCCTTCGATTGAAGAATGACGAATTCTTTATATTCATTCGCAGGGATTTTTTTATTTTGATCGTAATTCTTTCTTACTTCTTCTACTAAACGTAGTGTTACATAGTCAAGATCAGCTTTTTGTGCCTCTAATGCTGCTAGAAGCTCTCCTAGTTCTTCACTCGTCTGCATATCAAATAAGGAGGCTGATAATGTACCAATTACCTCAGAACGTTGTGCTAACCCCTTTTTCGGTGCACCCGTCCGCATATCCCAATAAATCACATTGAGCGCTTCCTCATAATGCTGCATTTTCTTCACATAGTCTGTAAATTGTTGAACAGTCATGCATTCATCCTCCTTTTCACGTTATAAGTTTATCATATTTTCGAAAATTTTGTATATTGCGGACTTTCTAGGATAATTATTCAGAATATTCCTTTTTTAACTTCTCTATTATTTTGATGTATTGTCTATCCCCTAATCCATAGTGTGGAAATAGGGAAAACAATTGCTTTAACAGGTCATTTTGAGATAGATTGAGGTGTTTTTTTATATACGTAGTGATCTCATTCTCTTCATTTAAATAGCTGAAAAATAATTGAATGCCCTGATACATGACAGGTATAAGCGTTGTCTTGGGTAGACGATGGTGCATTAAGACCTCTTGATAGACCTCCCCATACGGTCCAAGTTCTATCTCTGTTTCTTCCACATCATAGGTCATTTCCTTGACCATATAATAATAGACTTTGCCTTGATACCTTTGTTGCTCTAGGAAAGCAAGGACGGTCAATAAATTCATCTGACAAAACATATCATCTCCAAACCATAAAACAATACATTTATAGTCATTTGTTAACAATGGCTTCAACGGCTTCAATGTCACCTGCTCATATTGCTGTAAAGACACCTCATGCCCTATAGCACGCAGTTTATTAAATTCTTCACTGAAAATCGGACTAATCGTTGGATTCGCACACATCGCTTCATTGAAAGGAACGTAATCACTGTTGCCCATTAATTGTTGTTTTGCGAACTCCTCATACATCATTTGACCATTTAATACATTCAATAGCTCTTGATCGTATTGCACATTCATCTTCTCTTGTAATGCTTCAATTTTAAATTTCTGAGAAATATCCATCGTCAACCATCCTCCATCATCCTGTAATCTCAACTTTACAAAGGTTTGTAAAGGTTGAGGAGACTTTCTGTAATCATTCGGACTTATACCAAAGTACCTTTTAAAAGCTCTAGAAAAGGATTCCTGCGATGAAAAGCCGTAGTGAAAGGCGATGTCGATTATTTTCTTTTGGGGATCTTTTAATGCAATAGTAGAAAGATAAATTTTACGTAGTGATCTATATTTTTTAATCGTCATCCCTGTCGTCTGATGGAATTTAAAAGAACAGTAATAAGGAGAATAACCCATATCCTTTCCTAATTGCTCTAATGAAAATCCTTCTAATAGGTGACGCTCAATCCAATCAATCATCTTCTGTACAATGTTGTTCATCCACATCCCTCCTAATTTCATTATAGTAGAAGCGATTATGATTTTTTTGATATAAGTTGTGAATGAAAAAAACTGCAGCAAACTTTAAGTCTGCTACAGTTTCTGCTCCCATAACTAGAGGAGAGCTTTCTATATAATTGGGGATTTATACTAGCCTTCAAGTCATGTTCGGTTTCCAATCAAACATTTTTTGAGCTATCATGAAGTTTTATTGGAAAGAAAGTTGGGGATCCTTTCGATCCATTGAAAAATAGAGTCTGTTTACTCTATTCAATGTTTTGGCAAATAGCAATTACCTGTTTCACAGCCTCTGCAGAGTGCTGAAGGGCTGTTTGTTCTTCATTTGTAAGGTGCAATTCGATGACAGATTCGATGCCATTGCCACCTAAAATAGTTGGTACCCCTAAAAAGAGATCGTGGTACCCATACTCTCCTTCTAATAGGGCAATAGAAGGGATAATTTTTCGTTGATCTTTGATAATAATTTCAACCATTTGGGCACACGCTGCTGCTGGTGCATAGTAGGCACTACCATTACCTAGTAAGCCAACAATTTCACCGCCGCCTTTACGCGTACGCTCCACGATTTGCTGTAGTCGTTCCTGAGGAATTAGTTTCTCTAATGGAATGCCGCCTGCATAGGAATAACGGATTAGTGGTACCATTTCATCGCCGTGTCCTCCTAGGACGAAGCCTGATACATCCTCTGGTGCAATGTGAAGCTCCTGCGCCACAAACGTGTTGAAGCGAGCTGTATCTAACACACCAGATTGACCGATGATACGATTTTTGGCAAAGCCTGTTTCCTTATGACACACATACGTCATGGCATCAACAGGATTACTCAACACAACAACAATACTATTTGGAGCATAGTGTTTAATTTGTCTTGAAACCTGTTGAATGATTTTAGCATTTGTTGTGACTAAGTCATCCCGACTCATTCCTGGTTTACGTGGAATACCTGCTGTAATGACAACAATATCCGCGCCAGCGATATCTTCATATTGACTCGTGCCTTTAATGGACACATTGAATTTTTCGATGGGGCCTGTTTGTAGCAAATCCAAAGCTTTCCCTTTTGTCGGGTTCTCGGCTTCTGGAATATCAACAAGCACTACATCGCCTAATTCTTTCTGTGCTAAAAATAAACTCAGTGTGGAACCAGTGTGGCCTGCTCCAATAACAGCGATTTTATTTTTACGAAATGCCATTATGCCTCACCTCGATTATCTGTCGCTGCTGTTGTTTCTGTTGTTTTTTTAGCACGGGTTGCTGCTGGTGCAGAGACAGCCTTTTTCTTTGGTGCCTCTGGTCCTTTAATCATTTTAAAGACATCTTCATCAGGTCTCGGAATGACGTGAGCGCCTAATAATTCACCAACACGCATAGCTGCTGCTTTTCCAGCCTCTACTGCAGCTTGTACAGAACCTACGTCACCCTTCACGACAATCGTCACGATGCCACCATCCACAAATTCTTGTTTGACGATTGTGACATCTGACGCTTTAATCATCGCATCAGCGGCTTCATAAGAACCAACTAATCCTTTTGTTTCGATCATTCCAATTGCGCTACTCATTGTCCTCACCTCTCATTACTTCTGTAGAATCAATAATACCAATGACAACTGCATCAATCGGTAACGGATTATCTTTCATAATATAGCGAGATGACCCACCACTTGTAATCAGGACATCATCACCAATACCCGCTCCTATACGATCAGCTGCAACCATTTCTGTGCGAATCGGCTGTTGATTGGAATCAATAGGTTGAATGATTAGTAACTTTAAACCATTCAGCCCCTCCTCCTTGCGTGTTGCCCATACACTGCCTATCACTCTTCCCATTTGCATGAACTTCACCCTCTTTATGCGACACAGATTGTCTTACTACTCTGAACGAATCGTTAATGTTTTATTTAACTCTCGCAGCTTATCATAAGCCAATGCTGTCACAATGGTTTTCTTTGGAACGACAATTTCTTGTGCATCGATATCGAGCACTTCTATTTGTGAAAGTAGCTTTTTGTCATAATGATAGACAGATGGTTGCTCTACTTTCTGTAAGACTGGCGACTGCTCTTTCACAGCGATCATAGGTTCACTTACTTGATGATGCACGATTTCTGCAAGCGTTCCTTGCTGAATTAACCCTGCATTTGCTTCATCTGTATCAATATGCATTTCTAAGCGATAACGCTCTGAAACACGGATAACCACATTCGATAAAATAATCGGGCGAATACCTTCTACCTTAATTTGGACGGATTGCCCATCTACGACTTGGAATCTTGCACTATCCGCTGGGGACATATGAATATGTGCCTGTGCAATAATGAGTCCTTCATTTAACACAACACTCCCCTTTGGACCAATCAATGTAACAGGACTGGAACCTTGAATATCACCAGATATTCTTAATGGTGGCTTCAGACCCAATTTCATAGCATCTGTCCAGCTTACTTCCACTTGCGATAAGGAACGAGCGGGGCCAAGAATACGCACTCGTTCAATTGACCCTTTTGGACCTGCAATTACTACAGTTTCCTCCGCAGCGAATTGTCCTGGCTGTGAAAGCTCAAATTTCGGTGTGAGCTGATAATTTTCACCAAAGAGCTGTTCAACTTCTGCTTGTGCAAGATGGACATGACGGGCAGATACACCAATCGGAATTTTACCGTCATGTGGAGGGGAAGATTGATTTTTTAAGACTTGTTGCAGAACTTCTTCCACAATTTTTTGCACTAAATTTTCTTGCATCTTGCCTCCTCCTTACGATGATACTTTTATTAATTTACCCTGTGCCTGCTGTTCGATAAAACCAGCATTTGCTTCGTCTGTATCAATGTGCATTTCCAGACTAAAATCATTGGAAACACGTACAACGACACCTCGGAAAGTGACAGGTCGATCACTTACAACTTCTACTGAAACTATTTCATTATTGCGTACTTCCAATGCTTTGGCATCTTCCTCAGTCATATGAATATGCGCTTGCGCAATGATGACTCCCTGCTGGATCTCTATTTCTTTGTCTTGAGAAAGTATTTTAATGCCCGCAGAATTGTCTATATCACCTGATTGGCGTAAAGGTGGTGTCACTCCTAGCTTCATGGCATCAGTGCGGCTTACCTCTACTTGGGTTGCTGGTCTTACAGGTCCAAGGACACGGACATTATGAATAACGCCTTTAGGTCCCTCAATAGAGACGCGCTCTTTTGCAGCAAATTGCCCTGGCTGTGATAAGTCGAAATCTTTCGTTAGGGTTGCATTTGGACCAAAAAGTGCTTGTAAATCCGCTTCACTTAGATGGATATGACGAGCCGAAATGGCCACTGGAAAAGTTTTTGTTGCTGTTGTCATGTTAGCCACCTCTTTATTTTGTTGATTATTTTATCAGGACAAGGTGAGAGCTGTTCTAAAGTTAGATCCAGCTCTCTTCTATAAATGGTAGTTATTTTTCCATCTATAGCGTTTGAAAGAACATGAAATTATGCTTCTGCTTTTGGTAAAATCATTTCTAATTCGTGGTGTGGACGTGGAATTACATGGACAGATAATAGCTCTCCTACACGTTGTGCTGCTGCTGCCCCTGCATCTGTTGCTGCTTTTACTGCACCTACATCACCACGTACAAGAACTGTTACGATCCCGCCACCTACATGTACTTTGCCTACTAAATTAACGCTTGCTGCCTTTACCATTGCGTCTGCTGCTTCAATTGCTCCTACTAAACCTTTTGTTTCTACCATTCCTAATGCTGTACTCATTTGTCATTCCTCCAAATAATTTATTTATTTTGTAATGTGATTTGTTTTAATACTTGATCGACAATTTGTTGAACCATCGTTGTATCAAGAGTAGGTTCTTGTGAAACTACCGATTCAACAACGGACTGTACTTCGAATTCTGGTTTTGGCACTTCGACATCTTTAATGCCATACGCCATACGTTTGATATTTAATAAATGTCTTGCTGTAATGTTGTCTGACGTAATATTGCCGCCAAATGTCCCACAGCCTAATGTAAAGGATGGTGCTAAGCCCGTTGTGCCACCTACTGCACCAATTGAGGATAATGTATTAACCACAATTCGTGATACTGGTAATTCGACAGAAAATTGCTCTGCTAATGCTGCATTTTCAGTGTGAATTGAGCATGTATGTCCGCGTCCTCCAATATTGAGCAGGTCAATCATCACCTGCTTGGCTTCTGTACTGTTTTCAACAACATAAAGCGCAAAGATTGGTGATAGTTTTTCAAGAGAAAATGGAATATTCTTACCAATCATTGTTTCGAAGCCCACAAGAACTTTTGTATCGTCTGGTACCGTAATACCAACAGAATCTGCTAGGCAAGTAGCTGATTTACCGACAATCTGGGGATTTACTTTCCCAGGAACTGGCGAGATCAATTTTTCCATTTTAGCTTTTTCTTCCGCATTTAATAGATAGGCACCATTTTTCTTTAATTCTGTTTGCACTTGCTCTGCAATCATCTTATCCACAATAATGGCTTGCTCTGTTGCACAGATTGTGCCATTATCGAACGATTTACTTTGCACCAATTGACGTACAGATTTTTGAATATTAGCCGATTTTTCAATATAAGCTGGTACATTTCCTGGCCCAACCCCATAGGCAGGTTTGCCAGAGCTATAGGCCGCCTTGACCAATGCACCACCACCCGTAGCTAAAATTAAATGAATGTTTGGGTGCTTCATTAGCTGCTGTGTTGCCTCCATGGAGGACATTGTTAAACATTGTAGTAATCCTTCTGGCGCACCTGCTTTTTCAGCAGCTACTCGACAAATATCTAAAGCCTCTTTTGTACATTTCACAGCATATGGGTGTGGACTAAGCACTAAACCATTTCTCGTTTTTAAAGAAATAAGTGTCTTAAAGATCGCTGTAGAGGTTGGATTTGTTGTTGGCACGATACCAGCTATGACACCGAAAGGACTTGCAATTTCAGCTACTTTTTTCATCCGATCATAGCCCACAATACCAACTGTTTTTAATTCTTTAATATCTTCATAGACATCTCGTGAAGCAACTTCATTTTTCATCTTTTTATGGTTAGGAATACCCATTCCTGTTTCTTGCACAGCCATTTTTGCTAAACGCTCTGCTTCCTTAAAGGCAGCATCCGCGACAGCCTTTACAATGTTGTCTACTTGTTGCTGAGAAAATTGCATATAGGCAGCCTGTGCTGTATTAGCATGTTTAACGGCATCTCTCATTTCCTGAATCGCTAATAAGTCTTTGTCTAATGTGGCCATAAAGCCGCCTCCTTTCTAAATCACTGGGTTTCTAGCTATATTTTCAATAGCTTCTCTGAATGCATGTGCCGCAGCCTCGCATGAAGATTGGCTGCCAGTTAATAAGCCGCCCCCAAAGTTAGTTTCAGATGGAGGACCAAAGAAAACCTTTAGCTCAACATCTGCAGCCTTTAATGCTGCATCTAATCCAACAACCGCTTCAAGCGGCGGAGCAATTAAATAAGCAAGTGGGGTGCCAACCTTTACATCTGCAAGCTCAGCAAGATACGTCCCACAGCTTGCCACAGTATGGGCAAACAAGGCATGATTGTCATTATTATTAATGGCTTCAAAATACGTATCAAATTCAATTTTTTGTTGAATGGCATCAAGACCACTACGAATTTCATCAGGTGAGCTTCCAGCAATAATGCCAATCACTTCACCTGACAATGGACCAGACGCATGTGCCGCTCCCGCATAAAAGCTTTTTGCATAGACAACATCGACATCTGCCTTTTTCGTCGCCTCGTCTAAGGCTACGTAGCCAACATCGTCGATTGTCAGTGTGACAAGTCCAATGCTATGATGATGTGGCTTTAAATCTAACTGCTCTGCTAGTTCACTGTTGACTCTTGGAATGGTTTGCATCGCCAAGATTTGCGCCATAATTTTTTGAGGATACATATTTCAGCCTCCTAACCTTCTTTTGCGACAAGCTCTACGCCACTTGCCTGATAACGCAGGATTTTTTCTACGACTGTGCCAAGATAAGCTCCCGCTTCTAATGGTGGGATACCACCCTTATGGATATTTGAAATTACCATACGTTCCGCTTCCACTGTCCCAATTCTTGGCTTGTAGCATAAATATGCACTCATCGATTCTGCCGATACGAGCCCTGGACGCTCACCGATTAGATAAACAATAACCTCTGCCTGTAGCAGCTCACCAATCTCATCCATTAAAGCAACACGCCCTTTATCGATATAGAACGTAGTACCAATGTCAATATTTAAATTGCTAAGACTTTGCTGAAGGGCTAAGTAAACATCTTGAACATTCTCCTCAATCGCACTTGCACTCAAGCCATTCGAGATAATAATCTGTACCTTTGGCTGTGGTTTACATTTTTGCTGAATCAATGCCTTTGATTCTTCTGATAAACGACGCCCTAAGTCAGGTCTTGTAATGTATTCCTCTTTATCTGTGACTTTCGTTGTGACCTGAAAGACATCAAGCTTTTGTAAAAGATCTTCTGTCACTTCGCCATATACAGCATCTACCGCAGCAGCATGATCAAGTCGGAATTTTAACCAGGTTTTCGTTTTCGGTCTTGTCCCCGCTCTTCCTACACCAATACGAGCAGGTGTATGTTTCTTAGCAGCCTGCACACTTTCACTTAACGAGCCCGCCTCAAACTGAAAGGGCTTGATTGGCACAGCGTCATTTACTGGTTGTTCGAAAGTAGCAGAAGTAACCGTCGTTACTTGCTGTGGAGCTCCATGCTGATACAGCTGAATTAATGGTTCCTGTGATGTTGCGATAGTTTCTGTTGTTCCTGAAGAACGATTTTCTACTGTATCATAAAATTTAATAAGTGGTTGTTCTGTTGGAGTAGCTGCTATTTCAGGTGTTTGGCTACCTGTACTTTTCTCCATCTTCTCCATGACAAGCTGTGTAATCATAGAAACTAATTGATCATTCACTTAACTCACCTACCTTTCAAAAATGGATAAATCGCCAGCTCTTGCTGACAGTCGACCATTTTCATAAATGCCCATTTTCTCTAACCATGCTAAATACTCTGGTGCTGGTTTTTTACCAAATGTTTGGAGTAATGTAGCCACATCATGGAAGCTCATCGATTGATAGTTGAGCATCACGTCATCGCCCATTGGCGCAGCAATAATAAAGTTAACACCAGCAGCTGTCAGCAATACACTTAAATCTTCCACATCATTTTGGTCTGCCTTAATATGGTTGGTATAGCAAATATCTACCCCCATAGGAATACCATGCATTTTGCCCATGAAATGATCTTCGAGACCTGCTCGAATTACTTGTTTATTGTTGTATAAATACTCTGGGCCAATAAAGCCAACTACAGTGTTCACAATATAAGGATTAAAATGTCTAGCAAATCCATAATTGCGCGATTCCAGTGTTACTTGGTCAATGCCCATATGTGCCTCTGCCGATAGCTCTGAGCCTTGACCTGTTTCAAAGTAGAATAAATTTGGACCAGTACCTGTTCCTTGTTTTTTAATGAGCTCCTCTGCTTCTCTTATTAAATCAGCAGAAATACCGAACGAACGGTTAGCAATTTCTGTGCCTGCGATACTTTGGAAAATCATATCTGCTGGGGCGCCTTGTTTAATTGCCTTCATCTGTGTTGTAATATGAGCTAATACACAGTTTTGCGTAGGAATGGACCAATCATTGATGAATTCCTTTGTAGCCGTAAGCACTTTTTTGACACTTTCAACTGAATCATCTACAGGATTAATGCCGATAACAGCATCCCCAATACCATAGGACAGTCCTTCTTTTAGAGAGGCGATGATGCCATCAATATTATCTGTCGGATGATTTGGCTGTAGACGAGACGACAGCGTCCCTTTTTGACCAATCGTAATATTACACGTTGAAAGTATTTCAACTTTATTGGCTGCATGTACAAGATCTAAATTGGACATTAGTTTTGTAACAGCGGCAATAATCTCAGAATTCATCCCTTTACTTAAACGCTTTAATTCACGATCACCCGTGTCATTTGATAAAATGTATTCACGCAGCTGCTCGATGCTCCAGTTTTTGATTTCTCCATATATTTGCTCATTAATATCGCCCTCAATAATGCGTGAAACCTCATCATTTTCTTGTGGCACTAATGGGTTTTCGCGGATATCTTTAACTAAAAGCTCACTTAATACTGCCTTTGCTGCGATCCGTTGTTGAACCGTCTCAGCGGCAATACCTGCTAGCTGATCGCCTGATTTTTCTTCATTGGCCTTAGCCATAACATCTTTTAATGATTTAAAATTATATTTTTCTCCACCAAATATCACCGATAAGTTCACATTCATCCTCCTTACTTTGAATGGAAGGCAAGGGTCTTCACCACAACAGGAACGACGCCAGATGGCAGAACCTCTCCAATGTCGATGTAATCGCCCGTTTCCACTTTAATTTGATCAATGCAAATAATTGGTACTGTCGCATTTATGGCTTGTATGGTCTGTCCAATAATCTTTGCATAATCTGATTGAATGACTATGATAATTGGTATGTCCTTAGAGCATCTTGTCGCCAAATGTAGCAAAATGGCCTGACACAATGCATGTACATCCTGAAAGCTTAAATAGGGCAATTCACTAAAATAGAGGGCAAATGGCGAACGATTGTCCTGTATAGAAAATAGATCATTTGCTCTCTCTACTGCTGTCTTCACCGTCGAGTTGAAGTCTGTTGAAGGATCTATATGACAATTGAAGACAGGTACATTTTTTAGTGGTAATACCTGTGCATCCACCTGAATGGTTGCCCCACTGATTTCAGTGGTTTGTGTACCAGCACCAGTCACTGTTGCACGTGCTGTTTCCTCTGGTCGTAACCATAAAAATGATTGTAGCTGTTCATGCTGAATTAGCATTTTCGCTAATTTTTCACCAATATCATCATATTGACGCTGGGTACATTCATTTTCATAAATACAAGAGGCCACACCACCCGTAAAAACGATGGCATCCACAGGTTTATGCCAGTTTGGTAAATGCCCTAGTAATAATGGATGCTTTTCATCTCTGCATTGCCCATGAAGAATCATGGCAAGTGTTTGCACCATTTCTTCAAGACAATGTGTCACTCGAATATCTTCGGCCGCATCACCGACCGCTAACGGATTAGCCCATCGTTCCATCAATCGCATGAGTGGCGGAGAAATTGATTGAATCTTGCCATCCTTAAACTCAATCAATCTACCACCAACATGTAAGGTACATGTACCAATGACCTCTCCAAACTGCATAACAGCAATATTCGCTGTCCCTCCACCAATATCGATATTGGCGATGACTTTGGATGAATTCTTTGATTGCTGTAAAGTACCTGCCCCTTTGGCAGCAATGATGCCCTCTAAATCAGGACCTGCGGTAGCAACTAAAAAATGACCTGCGCCATCTGCAATGGTATGGACAACCTCACTTGCATTTTCCTTCGTGGCTGATTCACCAGTAATGATGATGGCCCCTGTTGCAATATCAGATGGAGCAATTTGTGCCAATTGATACTGTTGAGAAATAAATTCCTCTATCTTTTTCATATCAATGATGTCTTTATTGATAAAAGGGGTTCTAATAATTGGACTTTGATGCAACACCGTTTTCTCAATAATTTCAATCCTTGGCACATGTGTTACGCCAGCCACATTCTTTAACAGAAAACTACTGACAACCATTTTTGTGGTACTTGTCCCAATATCAATGCCTGCACTAAATATTTTTTCAGTTTTCACCCTACACCTCCCTCTCGCTACTGTGAGCAATACATGAGATACGGACTATCGCTTTCCTTAACAAATTGTTGAATTTCTTCATTTGTCTTGAGTTGAATCAATGGTTCAATCAATTCAATGCCAAGCTTTTGCCATGAAGAGGTTTTCACGATAGGGCCCTGCGTCATAACATTTTTTAATAAGGCGGTAGCCCTTTCTACATCTGCATCAGGGGCATCAATCTTGGTAATAACCCCTATTTGTATTTTGGGAATCCCTAAGCTGAATTGCGGAGGGAATACACTCCTTGCTGATGTGGCATCCTGCAAGTAAATCACATGGGTTACTTCCAAAGATGTTGCCATAATATTTCTGTAATACATTGGATTTTCAACATATTCACCTGGTGTATCAACAATCCAGTCATCATAAACGAGTGCTTGTGTTTTGTTGGCACTGCTTTCTTTGCCCAACAATGTATTCATCAATGTTGACTTTCCTGCTTGCACACCGCCTATTATCATTACTCGATTTTTCATATGACACATCCTATGATTTTGTTATTTTTGATGGTGTATAACCTAATACCTCGGATAAAAAACGATTGATTTCTAACATCGCCATTTCTACCTCTGACACACTACCAACAATAACGAGACTACCTGTAAAACGATCTAAAAATCCTAGTTTGACATTGGCAGCCTTTGTTGCTAAGTCTCCTGCAATAATTACCGTTTCACTTGGCGTACAAGTCATAATGCCAAGGGCACCTGCTTCTTGAATACCTAGCTTTTGAAACATTTCTGGATCAGGATTGGCAATAAGGTGACTCAATGTTAGCTGTTTACCCGGCACAAACTCCTGAATAAATCGTTTTTTCTCTTCACTCACACGTCATCACCTCACTTTTTAATCAATTAAGATTTTTGATCTGTTAAATACTCGCCTTCTTTGATAATGCCAGCCTTGCGATCTTCAATTTCCAACCTTAATGCAGTTGGTACTGAAAGCTTATAGGCTAAAATAATCGCAATAACACCCGCTAAAAACTTCCCTGCAATAACAGGTAAAATAATGGTTGGCTGGAAGTTCGCCGTGAATGATAAGTGATCACCTAATAAAAAGGCGGAACATACACCAAATGCAATGTTAATTACTTTGTCTTTTGGTGGCATATGGCGAATTAGTGTAAACATCGCTAAAATATTCGCAATCGTTGCTAAAATCCCAGCACTTCCTACAGAGGATAAGCCTAATTTTTTACCAGCTGCTTCAAGTGGCTTGGAAGCATACTTTCGAATTAGATACACCATTGGGAAGGCACCCGCTAGCATAATCCCGATATAACCGGCTGTTTCTAATGCTCGGAACTGATCGATTTCATCAGCCATGATTGGATCGAAGCCCCACGCGCCAAAAATCTTTGTAAAAATACCTGTAAAAATCTCAACAATAGAGAACACTAACACCAATTTAATTCCCGCATCCATTACACGACCGAATACCATGAAGCCAGTAATCATGCCGTTTGGAATAAGCTTTAAGCCTAGTGCGATTAAGATAACGAAAATGAATAAAGGTAGTAAGTTAATTAATATTTGTAAAACAGAAATGGCAAATACATATGTAGGAGCCTCTGTTGTACTAATGACTTCACGTACTTCTGTGTTGAATAGCACAATCATGATAGAAGAAATAAATGCACCAATCGGAATTGTTAAAACGCCAGCCATAATTCCTAGCGCCATGTATTTATGATCACGCTTATCCAACATCGCAAGGCCCATTGGAATTGAGAATACGATAGTAGCACCTGACATAAAACCAACAACAAGAGCCATTACCCATCCCTCATAAGACTCCTTTAATGCATTGGCTAATTGATAACCACCCATGTCCGAGGCTAAAATCGTAGTCGCTGCAATCGCAGGATCTGCACCAATTAACTCAAAAATCGGACTAATAAAATGACTAATAAACCATGTTAAGTAAGGTATAGCTGCCATGATCCCTGCTGCTGGGACAAAAATATGACCAACCGTATGGATCCCATTCATAAATTCTTTCCCAATTCCATACTCAGCATCTCGGATAGCTCCGATTGCCCCTAAAACAGCACAAATCATAATAATATAAACGATAACCGTTCCTATCATTGCCATCTTACTCATCACCCCTTTTTTATTTATAAATTTATATAAAAAAAGGCACTTTAAAGAAGAAATCTCTTTAAAGCGCCTTTGCTTCAACTATTGACTTGTAAGTTGTTAATAATTTGCTGTGCAATATGCACCATTTCCTGTTGTGTTTGCATGCTTTCATTGCGAATCTTACGGTAAGCCTCGTCCTCGCTTATATTTTCAGCCTGCATCAGCAAGCCCTTCGCTCGTTCAATGACTTTTCGCTTATCTAATTGTGTTTGCTTATGTAAGATCTCCCCATTGAGACGGTTGAATTTATCAATTTGATGAAAAGCAACCTCAAGCACAGGCAACACATTTTTTTCAGAAAACGGTTTCATTACATATCCTAATATATTATCCTGCTTCATGTATAGCAACAATTCTTTTTCACTATAGGCCGAGATGAAAAGAACGGGTATACCAAGCTGTTGTTCAATAATTTTACTTGCCTTTAAACCGTCAAGTTTAGGCATTTTAATGTCCATTAAGATTAACTGTGGTTTATGTAAAAAGGCTAATTCAATGGCTGTTTCCCCATTGTTCGCTTGAGCTACAACTTCGTAGCCGTTATCTTCTAACATAAACTTCAAATCAATCGCAATCAGTGATTCATCTTCGACAATCATAACTTTCCTAGTCATTTACGATAAATACCTCCTCACTTACAGGGAACTGAATTTGAGTATGTGTACCTTCATTACTAGGGATAATTGAAAATGAGCCAGCTAAATCATATTCTACAAGCCTTGTGATAATCTCCATACCAAAAGATGCCTTCACCTCTTGCATTCCAACGCCGTTGTCAGAAATATGAAGCGAAATTGTAGAATCTTCCTGAATGAATTGAATATCGATGATTCCTTCATCACGTCCGATAAACGCATACTTTAATGCATTTTGCAGTAGCTCACAAATAATGAGTGCTAAAGAGACTGCCTTTTTTGAATGGCAGAACAGCTGCAAATTTTCATGATGAAAGGCTAGTTGAATAGTTGCTGTATTAGACGTACCAATCATTTTATGACCAATTTTTTTAGCTAATGCGATAACGTCTACTCTTTCTTCAGCGTTATCTTCATTTTCTAAAATCAGCTCATACACCGATGAAATACTATAGATTCGATTTAATGCCTCTTGAAACGCACTTGCATTTGAAGCAGACAGATCATTTCGCATTTGTAAACGTAATAGACTTGTCACTGTCTGAAGATTGTTTTTCACGCGGTGGTGAATTTCTCGTATCGCAAATGTTTTCATCATTAGCTCATTTTCTTTCAGCTTAAGCTCTGTTAGATCATGAATAATGAGTAGCGTGACTTTCTCGTTATGACTGCGAATAGGAATCTTCTTCACAATAAAGGACTTACGATCAATCGTAATTTCTAGGAAAAAGACATCGTCGCCTTTATCATAGACCTCCTGTAAAAAAGGTAAGATTTTATCCAACGCTATATTGTCAAAATTTTCTAATCCAGATAGCTCCGAAATAAAATGATAGCCTGCTGGATTACTATAAATCACTTTATTTTCGTGATTTGTGAGAATAATCGACTCTACGAGTAAATCAGAAACAACTGGAATTGGTTGAGAATTAGGTTCGACAATATGCTCAATTAATGCAAACGGCATATTTTGAAAATCATCCTTCGGTGTCGTTTGCATCTTCACCATTTTTTCCTGAATCAACACAGCAATTACTTGCTGCTGCTCATTAAAAATGGGAATGACATTTTGCTCCACCGTTATGCCTTCCTGCGTAATTGCTCTGGAAATGGATGATTTTTCTTTATGTTTAAACGCAGCAAATACGGCTGGTTCAAAACTTTCAAATACGAATTTTCCGATAACTGATTTTTCGTATAAACCAATCTCTTTCTTCGGGAATGCCTCTGCCACAACAATTGCATGCGGTAAATTCTCCAACAGGCAATCTATGAACATGTAACAATCAGTCAACTCAGCATAATACGTTAGCGTAGCCTCTATTTCTATTAACTTGTCAATATCCGTTGCCGATAGATTTGTATATTTTCTACACAATGATTGAATGTTCGACAGGTTTAAGCCCCCTATCAAGGAATAGTCAGCAAGCAATTTGACTATTCTTAAAAATCTTTGTCATTATTATAAACCTTTTGTGAAATTATTTTCAATATAAAAAATATATTCTTTCACAAGATTTCGTTGCATTACAAAGAACTATATAGCTTAAAAGAGAAATATTCAACAGTTTTTTAAAGATCCATAATTTAACTACACACATAATGTTATTTCGATATAACAAAAAACGAGCTTACCGTTTGGGTAAACTCGCTTCTTTCTATTTTATTTCTGGTACAACTGCTACTATATTTTCAAAGGCTGCGCGCTGCTTTTGTTCATCTTCATTTAATAAAATGTGAATATCACCATGGTCATTCGATGTACGAATTAAGCGCCCCATCCCTTGCTGCAAGCGTAATTGCATGAAAGGTAATTCCACTTCCTCAAATGGGTTTTCGGCAAATGTACGTTTCGCATCAAATAATGGGTCCTGTGGAGGAAATGGTAAATCATAAATAATCACACGTGTTAATGCTTCCTCAGGCAAATCTAACCCCTCCCATAAATGATATGAACATAATGTTTTAACTGTTCCTTGCTGGAAGTCTCGAACAATGGCTGATAGCTCTCGATCTCCCTCAAATGCTACATACATACGTTCCATTAGCGGTAATTCTGCCTTGAAGTTTAGCATGGCTTGCTTCGATTTAAACAGAATCAACGTTTGCTCATCATCACGCAGCAACTGCTGAACACGCGCTGTTTTGTCTCGTTGTGTAAGCTCATGTAAATAGATTTTCATAACCTCTTCATAGTCGAATGGGGATGGTACAGAAAATGATTGGTAATCTCGAATTCCTAAACTATAGGCAATATAAGAAAAGTCTTTATTGACCGATAGAGTGGCAGAAGAAAAGACGATTGGAAGCTTTTTAGAGAATAATTTTTCTGCTAAAACTTCTGTGATTAAACGAGGCATAATGACGAGCGTTTCTTCACCATCTGTTTCCTCTAACCAATCTACTGCATCTCCCTGTGCGATGAAAATACGCAACGAAGCCTCATATTGTTCTAAATATTCTTCCGCCATATTTAGCTCATATTCAGGAATCATGTACATTTCTGATTCAAAAACGAATTCTTCCATCAATGTTTCTACATCATCTATTAATTGCTTCCCATAAGCAAGCAATGTTTTTGATTTGTTTATGCGTTTGCGATCTTCATTAGAAGCAACGATATCATCACGAAGCTGATCAAAAAATAGTTCATGATCATCCTGTAATTTCTCCATTGCATACAGTGTGCGCTCGCGTACACCATCTACCATCAAGCGCTCCAGTAATTGCACGATAGTCGTCGCCTGTACTTTATAGGTCATCGCTTTTTGCGCAGCATACTCCAATAAATGTCCTTCATCCAGCACCATCATTGATACCTCAGGCAGTAATGCTAACTGACCTTCACGCTCACGAGATTCCTTTGTAGCCAAATGCTCCATTAGAAAATCTTGTGAACAAATAACAAGATCGGTTGATTTTCGATAATGAGAGCGATGCAATGTTTGCCCACAGCGATTACGAAGGTCACAAACCGAACATTGCATAATCGAATTGTAATTAACCTTTTGCCAATCCTCATCACTGACTGTTGGATAATCACTGCGTTCCCCATATGGATGAACAGCAATCATCGAACCTTGTGCATAAACACCATCAGGGATAGAAAAGGAAATATCATCAATCCATTCATCCGACTCCACTTTCTCTGCTTCCTCAAAGCGTTTTAAGCATAAATACTGATCTCTCGATTTTGCTAGACGAACATCAATATCAAGTCCTAACGTTTTTTGGAGTTTATAAATATCGCCCCCCTCTTTTACAAGTTGGTCGATTAATGTTTCATCTGCACAAGCAATCAACGCAGGTTTCCCTGTGTAACGTGCGTAGGAAATAGCTGGAAGCAAATAAGCGATCGTTTTGCCAGTTCCCACTCCTGCCTCTGCAAAGAGAACATTTTTTTCTTTTAGTGCTTGTTCTATTTGATAAGCCATAAAGATTTGCTCATCACGGCATTCAAAGCCCTTTTCTGGTAATTCATCATAAAGAACATCGCCCATCCAGTCACCTAATGAATCGAAAAATGAACGGTCCTTTGATAATGCAAATGGTAAAGATTTACGCAATTAATGTTCCCCCTCTAACTATCTGGTGCTATTATACGCGACGAAACGGAAGATAAGAAAAAATCTTATCTTCCGTTACTATTCGTTAATCTCTTTTAGACTTTTGACCCCAGAACTGATAATAATTTGTTTCAATAAAACCATTAAATAATTTACGTTTTTTCGTCGCTTGGCGTCCATATAATTCTTCAAAATTCTTCATGGAGGATAGCATATATACAGACCAAGTTGGATAGTTTTTCATGACCTTCCCAACATCGCGAATCACCTGTTCCACGACTTCCACATCACCAATACGCTCTCCGTACGGCGGGTTCCCAATCATGACACCATCCGTTAACTGTGTTGTAAAATCACGTGCTTGCATTTGCTTAAACGTGATTAACTCTCCAAAGCCTGCTTCCATTGCGTTTTCTTGCGCAATGCTGACCATACGGTGATCAATATCGGAACCAATAATTTCTAAAGGCTGATCATAGTTCGCTAAACTATCTGCTTCATCACGAACCGTATCCCAGATTGCAGCTTTCATCCATGGCCATTCCTCAGAAATAAATTCTCGGTTATAGCCTGGAGCTATATTTTGTCCAAACATCGCCGCTTCCAATGCAATAGTACCAGAGCCACAGAATGGGTCAACAAACGGACGATTTGGATTCCATTTTGAAATTTGTACAAGTGCAGCTGCTAATGTTTCTTTTAATGGTGCCTCACCTTGAGCCTGACGATAGCCACGCTTATGTAGGCCAGCTCCAGATGTATCAATCGTTAGTGTCGCCACATCTTTTAAAATTGAAACCTCAATTTTGTAAGTCGCTCCAGATTCATCTAAAAAACCAAGTCGCTTATAATGCTGTTTCATTCGCTCAACGATTGCTTTTTTGGTAATGGCTTGACAATCAGGTACACTAAATAATTTCGATTTTACGGACTTTCCTGAAACAGGAAAAGCAGCGTCCACTGGTAAATACTTCTCCCAAGGGAGTGCCTTTACACTTTCAAATAATTGTTCGAACGATTTTGCTGGGAATTGCCCAACAACAATCTTTACACGATCCGCTACACGTAGCCATAGATTGGTACGCGCAATCGCCGTTTCATCGCCTTCAAAATATACTTTGCCATTGTCAACGGTTGTTTCATAGCCAAGTGCTTTTACTTCTTGTGCCACAATAGCTTCTAAGCCCATTGCTGACGTAGCTACTAATTGATAGTTTGCCATAGATTATTTCCTTCCTTGATGCTCAATTTCCCAATACTCCATAAACTCCATCAATTCGTTTAACGGGAGTGGTTTGCTGTAATAATAGCCTTGGATAATATCACAGTTCATTTTACGTAGTATATCCACTTGTTGTGCTTGTTCTACACCTTCAGCAACAACTTTCATTTTTAAGCGATGGGACATTTGAATAATCGCATCTACAACTGCCTGTTTTTCATCGAGTGATCCAATATGCTGGATAAAGCTACGATCAATTTTTAAACAATCTAATGGGAAGCGAACCAAATAGCTTAAGGATGAATAGCCAGTCCCAAAATCATCGATTGAGATTTTAAAGCCTAATTGTTTTAAACGAACCAATTTACTAACTGTCTCATTGGCACTGTTCATCACCGTTCGCTCTGTCACTTCTATTTCAAAATTGTTAGCTGGCATATTATAGCGCTCTAATATTGTTTGTATCGACTCCAAAAAATTCTGCTGTTTAAAGTGAATGCTCGAGATATTAATGGCGACAGGTGTTTTCCAACCATATTGTTGCATTTGAATGACTGCCTCACATGCTTTTTCGATAATAAGCTCACTTAATGGAATGATTAGACCTGTATCCTCTGCATAAGTGATAAACTCAGCAGGCGAAACAAAGCCTAGCCTCTCGCTATTCCAGCGGACTAGTGCTTCTAAACCTTGAATCTGCTCATTTTCCATAGAAATCTTTGGCTGAAAATGTAGCTCAAATTCACGGTTTTCTATTGCTCTTCTTAACTCAGAATCTAGCAATAGCACTCGTTGTGCGTCGGTTTGCAGTTCATCAAAATAGAAGGAATAGCCGTTTAATTCATTCTTTTTTGAATAAGTCATCGCTCTATCTGCACAATTGATCAGTTCTTCTGTGTTTTTACTATCAACTGGATAAACGCTAATACCAATACTTGTAGAAATAAAAACTTCCTGATCATTTATCATCATTGGCTGTTCAATACTACTAATAATTTGTTCAGCAAATTTTGCAGCCTCTTTCACATTTTTCACATTGGTTAATGTAATGACGAATTCATCTCCGCCATATCTTGCAATAATATCTTTATTTTTCAGTAATTTTTTTAGTCGATTTGCTACTTCTATTAAAATTGAATCTCCAACAGCATGGCCTAATGTATCATTAATTTGCTTAAATCGATCCAAATCTAAGAAATAGATCGCATGCTGCACTGAATGAGAAATAGCAGAAGTCGATTCCAAGAGATTATCCATTCTTTCGATATAGGCAAAACGATTGGATACATCTGTTAATGAATCCGTGAGCAAACGCTTTTCTAATTCATTTTCTACTATTTTTCTTTCAGACAAATCTGTGAAAATACCACAGTAATTTGTAACCTCACCCTCATCGTTGGTTACACAAACAATTGTTAACCATTCAGGATATACGTCTCCAGTTTTACGACGATTCCATATCTCACCTTGCCAAATGCCTTCTTGTCGTATCTGCTCCCACATCTCTAAATAGAACGGCAATTCATGTACACCAGATTGTAAAACGGCTGGCGTTTTTCCAACCACATCATCACATGTATAGCCTGTCACAAATTCAAAGGCAGGATTAACCATTACTATTTTTTTGTATTCATCAGTAATCATGATACCTTCAGATACATTTTCGAAGATTTTAAGTATTAAGGAAGTCGGATATTTAGATATCAGTTTCAGTTTATCCGTACTTTCCCAATTGTTTACTCCGTTCATGTTTCCGCTCCATCCTATCTCTCTATACTCCCTCTCAGAAGGGCATTTACGTCAGGCCAACCACTATGTAATCTATTACGCTCGGTGTAATTGTCACTGACGCTTCTCTTTCGTGCAATGAATGCGTCCAGATTTTTCGAATTTGCTCGAAAAGCGCCTCAAGTAAATCTATGACAATCGCCGAAGGCATTCTCTTGATAAACAGGTAACCATACACCTAAACTGATAAACCATTTATAGAGGTGGTTGTTATACCTGGCGTTTGCTTACAATACAAGTATGTGAGCAGTCAAGATCAATACATCACATTGATGCTATAACCGTTTTCAGATGTTGTGACTTAGAAGCGGTAGCGATACTTCTCAAACGTATAGCGCATACCAAGACTTGATTAACAAGGTTACTTTTTCCTCATGAATTCAAAATAAAAGCTCTCCACCGAATTGGAGAGCGCTTGTTATTTCGTAGATAAGCATCAAAAAATTCCATAAGCCATGTTTTGTTCCCGAGTACTCAAACAGCTTGCGCCTCGTACGATCAGGTGGTAATCATCTATCTACAGAGCAAACTCTGTCCCTCTATCCGTTCAATTCCTTCTAGAGAGTGCCCCTACCATAATTTGGGTTTCTCACTCGTGGGGTTTACCTCGTTCCACCTTGCAAGTTTCCAAGCAAGCTTCGTCACTGTGGCACTTTCAGGAAGTGTCAACCATATCCAGAGGACTTAGGTTTTCCTTCCGCCGTCAGCCTTAATAGCTGCCTTACCTTATTTTTTCAGTAAGCACGAACACTACGGTCATCTCAGAACCGTGCGAGCATGGACTTTCCTCTACGACGTCTAGCGCCGCAGCGATTACCAGAATTTCGTGATGATACGAAAGATTATACTAGAGTTTTATGTTAAATACAATATAATTGACTAAATTTATTCGTACAGCTTGCTACCAAATACATGTTTTTCTAAATTAGAAAGACGTTTTAAAATATCAAAATTCGTTGTACCAGCTGCCGCTGAAGCAACCGGTTGTCTCTTAGGTGTGCTTTCAATTTCTTCTTTTAACTGTCTATTTTCTTCACGTAGTTGGGCCACCACTTTTTCAAACGTTTCATAGTCTTGAATAATTTCATCAAGAAAAGAATCTACTTCTTCTACATTGTAGCCTTTAAAGTTCTTTTTAAATTCCTTTTCAAGGATCATTTTTGACGTTAATTTAATGTCCATTCACATCGCCCTTCCTCACACTACATACACGAATACATTATAGCATACTTCATCACATTATATCGTCTGAAAATACTAATTGTAAGGCTAAACTTGTCGTTTCACGCGCTTACCCACGAATTTATTTCTTATTTCCTAATCTGTGTAGTCTCTTTTCCCAAGAAATTTCCCATTTTTGTTTTTGTTCTGCTCTCCATTGCCCATTATTTCGAATGAGACGTATGCCTTCTTGCGTATAATAAAGGGCCTGCTCATAATCCTTCATTTTGTGCTCATAAAGTATGGCTAGCTGCTCAAGGGCATGTAACTTTGTTCTTGCTTCAACAAAATGAAGGGAGGCCACGAATGAGTCAATAGCTTCACTATAGCGTTTATTCTTCTTGTGCTGTAAAGCTAAATAATATTGAGCATGGCCCGCTTCTAGCGCATCAAATTTTGATGTCACCTTTTCTAAAATCCTCACACTTTGTGTGCTTTCTCTTAAATCACCATACCATTTCCCAATGTTGGTGAAAGTTTTTGCCGATTCTTCATGGTCCTGCTCGAACAATAAATACGTAGAATGACTATACAGTGTGATAAGTGATAGTAAATCCCACTCATTATGATGCAAAACCTTTATAAGAGCATCTGGAATGCCACTTTTTACTGCATCCAAATAAATAATAGGTGCGAGATGGCCTGGAATATCCCCTTTACGCGAAAAACCAAGCTTTTCTTCCTCGACAGATTTTAATTTTAAGCGCTCCATATCATTTTTCCATAAACGCTTCGAACTATGCAACAAATCGATCTGTCGCTGAGAGCGTAATTTTGGTAAGGTTTTTTGATGCAATGTCCATCGTGTTTCAAGCTGTGGCCAATCAAAGCTTTTCCCATTATAGGTAATCACAGTAGCTGACTTTTGCCAAAGCTTGGATTCAAATAAGAAGGCTGCTTCATGTGCAGGATCTGCCATAATATATTGTGTGAGGATAAAGGATTCTTCAGCTACTTCTAAAAATCCAAGCAAAAAAATATGGGTCCCAACACCCTTTAAACCTGTTGTTTCCGTGTCAAAAAATAAGACGGATTCTTCCATATCTAGCGCATAAGGATGATCAAACTCAGCATCTTGCCATTTTTTCAGGGCTTCAAAGAATGATTGCAGTTGATAATGTCCATGCTGATAGCTAAACGGATAGCTTACTTGACGCTTAAATACGATGCCGAAATCATTTTCAACAACCGTTAGTCCCGCCTGTTTCCATTGCTCTGTATAGCTTGGCCTAGCAGGCTTTTGGAACGCTGGTTCTTCAACCTTTTTGGCGGACATCGGTTTTTTTCCCAGCATTTTTTTCATTTGTAATATTTTATTTTCGTAAGACATGAATTTCACTCATTTTCTGCTTATTGTATAAGACATCTCTCTTGCAAGAGTAACATGATTGTTAACCTCATTCAAAATATTCTTCGAGGAAAATCGATTTACCATGAATACAAACAAGAGGGTGAAAGAACATATTGGCGTTCCTCACCCTCTGTTTACTATGCCATTAATTGTTGCAGTAATTTAGCTACCTTTCCTTTTGATTGAAGCAATGATTCTTGTGCCCCAATACAGGAAGGACAGCCCGATTCACATGCACAATTTGTAACATGCTCATATGTTTTCATGATTAGCTCTTCCCATAGTTCATATACCTTTTCACTTAAACCGATGCCACCAGGATACTTATCATAGACAAAAAACGTTGGCCGCTCATTATGTGTGGCCTTCACCTGTGGTACAACGGCTACATCACTACTATCACATTGAATAAACAAAGGAATGAAGGCATTCATCGCGTAGGCTACCCCAGTCATAGCATCTGTTAGCTCTTCCTCTGTCCATTTATCTGGTGCTGTAAACGATAGCCACGAAGCACTGGTATGCATTTCATCTGGTGGTAAATGTATAGGTCCTGAGCCAATATTGTCATGTGTGCCGAAGCGTATTTTCTTGAAAATCGTTGCTTGTGCAACTAAGCCAACATCGCCAAAGCAGATTGTTCCACCTGCATATGAACGGTTACGATCTTCCTCTAAAACTTTCATTTCAACTGCTAGATTGGCATCTGTATAGTAATCAACATCTACTTCACGTACGTAGGCTTTCTTTTCTTCCCAGTCAAGCTTCTCTACTTGGAACTGAATGCCTTGGTGCAAGTAAATGGCTTCTTCATGCAAGAGTGTCATGGCACTATGACGATCCATTTCACCAATAACCTTTGTCTGTGCAGGAATGGTAAGATCAATAATGACTACATTTTCTTGTGACGCTGAACGTAAGCTAATATCATGCGCCGGGAAACGATCACTCATCCAATGCCATTTATCACTCGTCTTAAAAACTACCCCTTCTTCTGCTAAATACTCCAGCAATTCTTGTATGTCATATTCTCCATACGTATCGCCTGTTGAAAAAGGTAGCTCGAAGGCAGCACACTTCAAATGATCCATTAAAATCAGCATATTTTCTGGATAAATACGTGCTTCCTCTGGTGTACTGCCTAGTAAAAATAGTGGATGATTGACTACATACTGGTCCAATGCGGAAGATTGCGCAACATAAATAATCAATGCCTCATCCTGACGTCTCCCTGCACGTCCTGCTTGCTGCCAAGCACTCGCAATATTTCCTGGGTAACCTGTCATAATACATGCTTGTAATTGACCGATATCGACACCTAATTCTAATGCATTGGTGCTAACTACTGTTTGGATTGTTCCATCACGTAAGCCTTTTTCGATGACACGTCGTTCAGATGGCAGATACCCACCTCGATAGCCACGTACAGATTCATCGAGCAGCTTATTACGTGTAAGTTCCTTTAAATAGGTTACAATCATTTCTACTCGTACCCTACTTTTGGCAAAAATAATGGATTGAATGCCAGCCGTGTACAACCTCTTAGCTAAATCACTTACCTCTAATACAGCACTTCTACGCACGCCAAATGTTTTATGAATAATCGGCGGATTGTAAAAAAGAAAGGTTTTCTTACCAACTGGAGCACCCGAATCGGCAATGAGCATGTGTGATTCATTCGTTAGCAGCTCAGCAAGCTCTTTAGGATTTTTTATGGTAGCCGATGTACAAATAAACACTGGTTTACTCCCATAAAATTCACAAATTCTTTTTAATCTCCGAATAACATGCGCCACATGGGAACCAAACACACCTTTGTATGTATGCAATTCATCAATCACAATATATTGTAGATTCTCAAAAAGTGAAACCCATTTTGTATGATGCGGCAAAATCCCCGAATGAAGCATATCAGGATTCGTCATCACGATATGCCCTGCCTTACGAACCTTTTGGCGAATGCCTGGAGCCGTATCTCCATCATAGGTATAGCTTAAAATCTCCTCACCGCTTTGCTCAATGAGCTCATTCAAATCATTTTTCTGGTCCTGTGCCAGTGCCTTTGTTGGAAATAAATAAATGGCACGTGCATTTTTATCCTCCATTATTTTTTGTAGCACTGGCAGATGATAGCAATAGGATTTACCTGAAGCAGTTGGCGTAACCGCTGTAAAAGATGTACCACTCTGTGCCAAATCAAATGCCTCTCGCTGATGTGTATAAAGCTGCTCAATCCCTCTTGTCTGTAAGGCTTTCACTAAAGAAGGATGTAAATTCCTAGGAAATGGTGCATAGTTCGCTGGACGCCCTTCTAATGTTTGCCAATGCAGGATACGCTCTTTAAGTTCTTCATCATATCTCCACTCATGTAAAAGCTCGCTAATCGTTCGTTTCTTCGATAGCATCCTTTTCTCCCTCCTTAACTAATCGTTCAAATATTTTCAAAGTATAGGAAGTAGAATGTATGGCATCTAAAAAACGTTTTTTACTTGTTTCTTTATAAAAAGATTGCACAACAAATTGCTCCATCGATTCAACGACTGAAGCAATTTGTTGCGTATGCATATATTTTGGTCGGTTTTTTTGAATCCATTTATTAGCTTCTTGCTGCCATACCTTTAAAAGTTGATGAATTTCATCTGCATGTGGCTTTACCTCTTGAAAAAAATCAGGTGTTCGATCTTCCTCACGCATTTGCCAAAAACGTGAAACGCACTGATCACATTCATCTATTAATTTGGATGTTTGCTGGATAACTAACAATTTTGCACCTCATCTCTCAACAATTATACATAGCAAATATATTTCGGAGTGACGGCATATACATGGTGAGTATGTTTTGTTCAGCTCGTCAGCTATGGAAATATCACTGTTTATGACACCTATTTACCACACCTTTATGGAAAATAATGTATCAATCTTCATGCTATTGCGTTAGTTCAATTGCTTATAAGATAAGTGTACCAAAGTCTATGATTTTTCACTACTAATAGGCGAACAAGCATTCTTTACTTGCCAGTTCTTTTCTGCTAAGCTTACTTTCTGGCTAACCGCTTTAAGTTGCATAAAAAAATGCAAACTATGAGCATTGTTTTCCAATGACACTCTCGTGAAAAGTAATTGATTGACCAGATCTAACTGCGCAACTAATTGTTCTAACTTGTTCAAAATAACGCCTCCTTTGCTTTACTTTAGTATTCCTCGTATGTATAGAATTACCTTCATGCGTGACAAAATAAGCGTAAGTTAGCTGAAAGAAGAAGATTTTCGATAAAATTTTAATAGTGAACCTCTGACCAAAAAAATCGTCATGAATGAAAGGTTGCTGTGTGAGTATATTTTCATCCCAATGACCTATTTAAATTTATCAGTTATTTTGACGATTCTAGTAATAATAAAGCTGGCGATTTTTCGACGCAAATTATTCATACGTACCATTTGTTTTCTACTATTCTAGTAACAATTTCATGAATGATGGAGGTAGAGAACAACTATTAAAACATGGTAAACTAGTGGATAGAAAAGCAGTAAGGTAAAGGGTGAGTTTAATGACAATTCGTTATCCAAACGGGAAATTGTATACCCCAAATACTTCTGTACAGAAAACAGAAAAAAAGAGCAAGAGCAAAGATTTATCTTTTAGTAATCGCGGGAAGACGCTAGAAGATGAAATTAATGAAGCAAACGACTATTATATAAAAAGGCGACTTGCTATCATTCATAAGAAACCTGTTCCTGTGCAAATCGTCAAAGTAGAGTACCCTTCACGAAGTGCTGCTGTCATTCGTGAAGCTTATTTTCGAACACCCTCTACAACCGACTACAATGGTGTTTGGAATGGGCATTATATAGATTTTGATGCAAAGGAAACGGCTTCCAAAACAAGTTTCCCCTTAAAAAATATTCATGAGCATCAAATGACACATATGCAGCAAGTGACGGAACAAAATGGTGTGGCTTTTATTATCGTTCGTTTTTCTGCTTTTGAACGATATTTTATTGTGCCATACAAAGTTTTACAAAAGGCCTGGCAAGCAATGGAAAATGGCAATCGTAAATCGATACCCTTTTCGATCATCGAAGAAGAGGCATATGAAATTCCCACGAGCTATTATCCGCGTATCGATTATTTACCCATCATCCAACAATTGATTGATGCAAAATGCTACGGGTCTGAAAGTGAGGAGAAATAAGAATGACTGAACGTCGTCGAACACGTGGAGAGCATCAAAAAGCTCTCGCTGAAAAAAATAAAAAGAAAAAAACGAAACCAGCCTCATCCGCTAAGACATGGTTTAAACGCATTTTCTTAACAGTCTTAGCAATCGGTGTAGCAGGCTTAATTGGAGGAGGTGCATTATTTGCCTTCTATGCAAGCACGGCTCCAGAGCTCGATGAAGAATTACTGAAAGATCCTGTTTCTTCAGAGTTCTACGATAAAAACGGTGAATTATTTGCAACAATCGGTGCTGAAAACCGTAAATATATAAAATATGAAGATATACCTGAAGATATGATCAATGCTATTCTGGCTACAGAAGATGTACGCTTTTTTGAGCATCATGGTATGGATTTTTATCGTCTAGGCGGGGCAATCCTTGCAAACTTCCGTGATGGCTTTGGTGCGCAAGGTGCATCGACTTTAACACAGCAAGTAGTCAAAAACTCATTTTTACAAAACGAGAAGAAATTAAAGCGTAAAGCACAGGAAGCATGGCTTGCCTTCCAATTAGAACGTAAGTATACAAAAGAAGAAATTTTTGAAATGTATTTCAACAAAATGCTTATGTCAGGTCGTATCTATGGCTTCGGCACAGCCGCACAATACTTCTATGGTAAAGAATTAAAAGATTTAACATTAGATGAAGAAGCACTATTAGCAGGGTTAGTGCAACGACCAAATGCGTATAATCCATTAAAAAACCCTGAGCTTGCAAAAAAACGACGTAATACCGTTTTAGGATTAATGTATCAACACGGAAAAATTTCTAAAGCCGAAATGGAAGAAGCCAAAAAAGCAGAAGTTCAATCAGGTTTAGCGGATGATGCAACACGTCAATCATTTGCAGGTTCCAAATATGATGCCTTCCTGGATATTGTTATTAATGAATTAGAAAATAATGGTGACGGTTCGGCAATGGCAGAAGGAATCAAAGTCTATACGACGCTTGATCCAAATGCTCAACAAGTTGTAGAAAATGTGATGAATGATGATAGTAATTTCCCAACTGAAGATATTCAGTCAGGTGTGGCGGTCGTTGATACAAAAACAGGTGCCATTCAAGCCGTTGGTGGCGGTCGTAAATATGGTGCAGAACGTGGCTGGAATTATGCCGAGGACTTAACAAATAATCAACCAGGTTCCACAATGAAACCGTTAGTCGACTATGGGCCAGCAATTGAATATTTAAAATGGTCTACAGGTCAAACACTTGTCGACGAACCAATGAACTATACAGGTACAAAGCAAACAATCACAAACTGGGATGGCAGATATATGGGTGCCATGACTGCACGTAAAGCATTATATGCTTCACGGAACGTTCCAGCTGTCAAAGCATTACAGGAGGTTGGCACAGAAAAAGCCAAGGAATTTGTTGGACGTTTAGGAATTGAAACAGAAAACCTCTATGAGTCCGATGCAATTGGCGGTGGTGCTATTACTATCTCTCCTATTCAAATGGCAGCTTCCTATGCTGCTTTCGGTAATAACGGGGTCTATACAGATCCACATTCGATTACAAAAATTGTTTATCGTGATGGTAAAACGTCTAAAAACTATACACCTGAGTCTAAAGTGGCTATGAATGATTATACGGCTTACATGGTAACAGACATGCTACGTGATGTAGTCGGCAATAAGCCTGATGCCTCAGGAACTGCAGCCAATGTGCCTGGCTTAGATATCGCAGGTAAAACAGGTACAACTAACTATTCAGCAGAAGACTTTAACAAATATAATTTACCGAATACAAGTGTGCCAGATTCATGGTTTGCTGGTTACACAACTAACTATTCCATCGCTATATGGAGTGGCTATGAAAAACACTTTGATCCAATTACAACGTGGGAAGAACGTCGATTACCACAAAACTTATTTAAGACGATTATGCAAGAAATTTCAGCGAATGTTGAGACAGCTAGCTTTAAAAAGCCAAGTACTGTTGTAGAAGCAACGGTGGAAGTAGGCTCTAATCCTTTAAGATTGGCAAGTGACTATACACCTAGCGAACTACGTCAAACAGAGTTATTCGTTCGCGGGACTGAACCAACAGAGGTTTCTGAGGTCTATGAGGCGCCAGAGCTATCTACACCTTATAATGTTTCAGCAAACTTAGATTTAGGAGCACAGTCGATCAATATTTCTTGGGAACATGATGCCATCCTAAATCCAGAAACCGATGAACCATTACCAACTTCATTTGAAGTTTCTGCCACACGTGAAGGTGGAGAAACGGTTGTCCTTGGCACAGCAGACACGAAAGGCTTAACTGTTGCTAACACGCTTGAAGATGGTAACTATACAATCTCTGTCGTAGCCATTGTAGATGGCACACGAAGTGAGCCTGGGACAACTACCTTCCAGATCACAACTACCCCTGAGGAAGATTTGGAAACGGAAGATCCAGATGAACCAGATATTGATTTACCGATTGATCCTGGTCAAGAGGATAATGATCAAGGTAATAACAATAATGGTAATGGCGACAACGGTAATAACAACAATAATAATGGTAATAACGGGCATGGAAATAACGGCAATGGCAATGGTGGAAACAATGGCAATAATGATGGAAATCAGCAGCCAACACCTCCTACCGAGCCTACCAACCCAAATGAAGAAGACCAAAGCTCAGAATAAAGAAAAAAACCGAGAAGCAGTTCATTCACTGCTTCTCGGTTTTTTTATTGACGAAGGCTCTGAGGAGGCTATCCGTCAGTTTTGACGGTCTATCCTTCACTCTACAAGGTCTATCCGCCACTTTTCGCGTCCTATCCTTCACTTTACCTGTCCTATCCACTTTTTATACTCTATCCATCCACTCTAACTTTTACTAGCTTGAATCCGCAGTCGTGCTGTGCGCTTTTTCGTTTCTTTAAATAGCTCATCTAGTTGACGATAGCATGCATATTGACCTGGCTTAGCTTTAATAAAGGCTAATCGCTCAATCCCATTAATCGGTAGCACTTCATCTCCTGCAGCTTGCACAAGTTGTTCAAATAGCTCGATGGCATCTTCCATTAGCCCTTTTGCCAGTCCATTTCTTGCATCATGTGCTGTATGGATAGCGGCTTGTAGTGAAGTCCATTGGGCAAACCATGCATCTACTTTTTCTTTTGCAATGGCTTCGCTATTCATGCTTCCTTCACCATGCCTTTCTTTAAACGCTTTTGCCCTTCACGACAATCGTCGAGTAAAGGGCAAGTACTGCATCCAGGATTTTGGGCCTTACAATGATAACGTCCAAAGAAAATTAATTGGTGATGCGTTTTTGACCATTTGTCCATTGGCGTTTTCTTCATAATCGTCTCTTCCACTTCAAGCACCGAATCTTTCCATCGACAGAGCCCTAGGCGTTTGGATACTCGCTCCACATGGGTATCCACTGCAAGTGCTGGAATATCGAAGGCTACTGAAAGCACAACATTGGCCGTTTTTCGTCCTACACCTGGTAATGTCACCAATGCTTCACGTGTTGCAGGGATTTCGCCACCGTACTCATCTAGTAAACGTTGACATAGAGCCTGAATGTTTTTCGCCTTATTGCGATAAAGGCCAATAGAGCGAATATCCTGTTGCAATTCCTCTATAGAAACAGCTAAATAATCTTCTGGTGTTTTATATTTTTGAAATAAGGTTTTCGTTACTTTATTGACTAGTACATCTGTACATTGTGCAGATAATAATGTAGCAATCGTTAGCTCAAAAGCATTGTCATGGACGAGCTCACAATGTGCGTCGGGAAACATTCGATCCATTTCTTCTAGACAATGCTCCCACTGTTTTTTCGTTAACAAACTGGATGCCCCCTATTCTCTTTCTTCCAACCAATTATAAAAAGGAACTCTACCCGTTGACTGCGTTTCTTGTTGAACTGTTCGAACTGGTGCTCTGTTAAATGTCTGTTTCTCACGGAACTGTTCACTTTGCTTTTGTGCGGCTTGTGGTGTCGTAATATTTTTCTTTTTCCATTCTAATAAAATGCGATCAATATAGCGAATACTCAATTTCCCAGCAAAGACAGCCTCCTTTAGCGCCTCTTTGATGAGTGCAGGACTATGCTTGTCCTCATCAAGCCAGCATCCAATTTTTTCAAGTTCTAAAGGAGATAAAAGACGCCCCATTTCCTCTTCAAAAAGACGGAATATCTCCCCTTCTTCTTGCTGAAGTGTCACTGCCGTTTGTTGCTGCTCTTTCATATCAATCATCTGTAAAATGCGCTCCCATAGCGGGTATACGGAATACTTTTCATATAGCTTGCCACCCGCGTCGACATCTCGTGTAATTTCAAGAAAACCCTTCTGCATTAATCGCTGTAAACGGGATGTGATGTCATTATCAGACATTGTGAGACGATTTTTTAGATCATTAGGTGTTGGGAAGTCATTCTCCTCCATATGAAAGGCCAATAAGTGCATGACAATCAGTGCTTCTTCATCCTCCATGTTTAACTCCTTATAAAACTGAAAAAAAAGCTGTGGAATGGGAATCATTCTCTGCTCAGTCCATGTACGGAGTCGATGATTATTTACGTTCATTATTCTCCAGACTCCTTCTTTAAGTAAGTAGAAAAGCCGCGTAGATAGTTCACTACGCGACTTTTAAATTGATTAGCTTATGGATATAAGCGGTTTAGTAAACGTGGGAATGGAATTGTTTCACGGATATGCTCTGTGCCTGAAATCCATGCTACAGTTCGCTCTAACCCTAGACCAAAACCTGAATGTGGGACAGAGCCATGTTTACGAAGCTCTAAATACCAAGCATAGGCATCTAATGATAGGTTATGCTCTTCCAGACGTGATTTTAATAAATCGTAGTCATGGATTCGCTCTGAACCACCAATAATTTCTCCGTAACCCTCTGGTGCAATTAAATCTGCACATAATACAACATCATCACGATCTGGGTGTGGTTGCATATAGAACGGTTTAATGCCTACTGGGTAACAAGTAATAAATACTGGTTTGTCAAATGAATTCGCAATCGCTGTTTCATGTGGCGCACCAAAATCATCGCCCCACTCAATATCGTCGAAGCCTTGTTCGTGTAAAAGCTTAATCGCATCATCATAAGAAATGCGAGGGAATGGCGCTTTAATGTTTTCAAGTGTTGATGTATCACGGCCAAGTCGCTCAAGATCTAATTTGCAGTTTGCAAGTACAGATTGTACGATGTGCGCTACATATTGCTCTTGTACTTCTAAATTTTCTTCAAATTCTACGAATGCCATTTCAGGCTCAATCATCCAAAACTCGATTAAATGACGACGAGTCTTAGATTTTTCAGCACGGAAAGTTGGACCGAATGAGAATACTTTTCCTAAAGCCATCGCAGCAGCTTCCATGTAAAGCTGACCAGATTGAGATAGATAAGCATCTTCATCGAAATATTTTGTATGGAACAGCTCTGAAGTACCTTCAGGCGCAGAACCTGTTAAAATTGGTGGGTCCATTTTTGTAAAACCGTTGTTGTTGAAAAATTCGTATGTAGCGCGAATAATTTCATTACGAATTTTCATAATGGCATGTTGTTTACGAGAGCGCAGCCATAAATGACGGTTATCCATTAAAAATTCTGGACCATGTTCTTTTGGTGTGATTGGGAAATCTGTTGCTGCATGTAGTACCTCGATACCAGTGATAGCAAGCTCACAGCCAAAGCTTGAACGTTCGTCAGCTTTCACCTCACCAATCACATACATAGAAGTTTCTTGCGTCATCCCTTTTGCCGTAGCAAAAATTTCTTCGCCTACTTCTTCTTTCACTACAACGCCCTGTACAAAGCCAGAGCCATCACGTAGCTGTAAGAACGCGATTTTTCCGCTTGAACGTTTATTGGCTAACCAAGCGCCAATTTTGACTGTTTCACCGATATGCTGTGGCATATCTTTAATCATAATTTTTTTCATAGAAATCCTCCAAAGTTGACTAGAAGGATTAGTCTTGCCATTTTGATTTTACGAATGTATCAATACGACGGACTGCCTCTTCTAATAAGTCTAAAGATGTAGCATAAGATAATCGCATAGTAGTTGGTGTACCGAAGCCAGAGCCTGGAATCACTGCTACGTTTGCTTCTGTTAAAATATCCGCAGCAAATGCATCTACTGAATCATAGCCAGTGTGAGCCATAGCTTCTGCTACGTCTGGTAATAGGTAGAATGCACCCTGTGGCTTTAATACATGGAAGCCAGGAATAGCACTTAACTGTGGGTAAATTTTTTCAAGACGAGATTCAAATGCCTGACGCATTTCCTCTACCGCATCCTGAGAGCCATTATACGCCTCCACAGTTGCATATTGTGCTGTTGTTGTCGCATTAGATGTTGAGTGTGATGCAAGGTCAGTCATTGCTTTAATAATGTCTGTGTCACCTGCAGCATATCCAATACGCCAGCCTGTCATAGAGTGAGATTTTGCCACACCATTAACGACGATTGTACGTGCTTTCACTGCATCAGAAAGTTGTGCAATTGAAAAATGCTCAATACCATTGTATACAAGCTTCTCATAAATTTCATCTGACACGATTAAAATATCTTTTTCTTCTGCAACAGCAGCAAGTTCTGCTAGCTCTTCACGAGAATAAATCATGCCTGATGGGTTGCTAGGAGAATTGATAATCACTGCTTTTGTCTTGTCTGTCACAGCTGCTCTCAGTTGATCCGCTGTAATTTTATAGCTTTGTTCACGTGTACCTTCAACATATACTGGTACGCCGCCAGCTAATTTCACTTGTTCTGGATAAGACACCCAATAAGGGATTGGAATAATAACCTCGTCGCCTTCATTTAAAATCACTTGGAATAGCGTGTATAAAATATGCTTTGCTCCTACACCAACAATGATTTCATTTGGCTGATACGTAAGGTTATTGTCGCGTTGAAGCTTATCAATAATGGCTTTTTTCAGAACTGGAAGTCCGCCAGCAGGTGTATATTTTGTATACCCTTTCTCCATTGAATCAATGGCAGCATTTAAAATATTCTGAGGTGTATTAAAGTCTGGTTCACCAGCTCCAAGACCAATCACATCAATACCTTGCTCTTTCAATGCTTTTGCTTTTGCAGTAATCGCTAATGTTGAAGATGGTGTTAAAGTTTTTACACGTGTTGCTAATAAATTTTTCATTCGGGATCTACTCCTCTTATAAATTCGTAATGCGCTTCCACCAGTCGCCATCCTTAAACAGAATATAGACATAGTTGAGCTGGTCGTGGTCGTTCAGATATGTAATTTCCCAAACTGCGCCAGGCTCCTCATAGCCTAATTTCATGTGGAGGACTTTTTGTACATTTCCTTCATTTTTAAAAACCGATAATGCTTGCTTTTCCGTAATACCATCTTCTAATAACACTTCCTGAATGGAATCCTCGTCTAGATTCGTCGGAACAAAGACAGCTTTTTTATCACCGTATTCGTCTACCCCGAACACAGTAACATACGAATGTTTGCCATTATATGTGTAGGACTCCGATACAATTGCGAGGGCTTTGGCATCGAGTGCCAACTGTTCAGCCTGCTCTTCAATTGAACGGAACGGAGCCTCGGCTTTCCAGAGTACTAAAATACTAATGACAAGTGACAACGAAACAATAAAGACAGAAATGAAAATTAACCAGTTTTTCATCTATTCACCTTATGTTTCACATCGAGCTGTTTTGGCATAACACATAGCTGATGCATGTGTGTGTCTATAACTGTGTAACCATTCATTTTGCTTTCCATTTTGTCAACCTGCTTTCTTTCCTCATACCACAACATTATACAACAATTTTGTGCTGTCGTGTTTCTTAATTTCATATATTGTACGTTGCTAGAACAACGTTTTCAAATGATGACTACAGTAAATTTCATTTCACCTCATAGAAGCCTCGTTTTGGGCATAAAAAACATGGTCCTATCACAAGAAAAATTCCTATTTAACTATGTAAATAGGAACCTGTCATTATGATAATTCGTATAGCACACAGCTAGCACGGCCATTCGCCTTTGCTTGGTATAAACAGCTATCTGCTTGCTCAAATAGCTCCTTGTATTGGTAGTTTTTCTGATTATTCACACAAGCACCCATACTGACCCTTAAGGGATAACTTTGCTGTTCCTGTTCGAGCTTTAGTGAGAGCAAATAGGCATGTGTGTTATGGACCAATGTTTTGATATAGTCCTTCTGAGAATGCCTCAAACAAAGGATGAATTCATCTCCGCCATAACGAATAATTTCCACATCTTCATCCTGTAAAAAATCCTTCAAGCTGTTAGCTAAAAGCTGTAAAATCATATCTCCAAATAAATGACCATGCGTGTCGTTAAATAGTTTAAAATAATCGACATCCAAAACCGTAATACATACATAGGATTGCGTTATTTCGGCTGCATTGAGCCATTCCTGTAGCTCATAGTCTAAAAAATGTCGATTTAAAACGCCTGTTAATGGATCATAATGTGCTTTTTTCTCAAGCTTTTCCTTTTGACGCTTAAATTCTAAGTTCATTACTTGTTGTAATAAATTTGCAACACTCATTTTTTCCGAGAGATCAATATATTCACGCTGTACATCAAAAATTTCATCTCGCCAATCTAATTGATACAATACATTTAACAGTAAGCGCATCACTTTTTTTGTAATTGGCTTATCTCCATAAGATCGGGCAAGATCTATAGCTTGTTTATAATAAAATACAGCTTCTTCAAGCTTTTGCTGTTTTTCAAATAAAAAACCGTAGCCAAACAATGCCGCTACTTTTTCTCGTTTATGATGATGAATAATAGTAGAGGATAACGTACTGTCCAGCAATGCCTTCCCCTTTTTAAAATCCCCTTCTAAAATATACACATCTGCTAAATTATTATTAATACGAATATCATGTAATTTTGCTAGATCAGGCATTGTTCTAGCAAGAGATTTATTATATTCTCTAGCTAATAGCCCTGCTTGAAGTGCTTCCTTTGTACAGCCCTTCTCTACCTCTAAATAGCACAGATTATTATGACAGCGAACAAGCATGACAGGATCTTGTAGCTCCTGCGCATAGGCGATAGATTTTTTCGTCATCTCCACCGTTTTTTCACGGATGCCAACTAAATCATAGATTAATGACATTACTAAATGATAATGCATTAAATCTTTTGTCGTACCATAATTTTGGCAAATGGCCTCATAATCATGAATAAGATTAACCATGCTTAATGTGTCACCTAAAGAATGATGAACTAATATTTTTTGATAGTACAAATCCATGACATATGGATAGTTATTACTCTCTAATGCGACTAAAAGACCTTGATCAGCAAGCTTTAGTGCTTTCGTTAAATACCCCTTTGTGCGCATCTCCATTATCGTTTTATTTAATTCTTCTAATGTTAATTCCACCGTTTCACCACTTCTCCATACCCCATATCATCCAGTTTACTTTGTGCTTTCTCAATTATAAGACATATGTATTCACTTAGTCCGCATTTTTCGTATGATACCAACTATTACCTACAACGCAAAAATCTTTTTTGATGATTGTTTTAAAATCTTACATCTGTTTGCTTGAAAGTGAATCATCTTATCTCATCATAATATGTAGGTAATTTTTTTATGTCTTTACACATTTTTCTCCATTTTTGTCCTCGTTACCTGTTGTTTTTACCCATATGATGAGTTAATTAGCTTTTTTAGTATCGAAAAGGGACGTGATGTTGTGAGTATGCAAATTAACCCTTCTGATCCAGCAACGATTCCAAAATTTGTAGATGAACTTCCAAAACCAATGATTGCTAAACCAAAATACAGCAGAGGGCAACAGAAGAATGATTATTACGAATTGGTCATGATGGAGGGCCAGCATCGTTTTCATAAGCATTTTCCAAACTCATTAATTTGGGGCTACAATGGGCTTTACCCAGGGCCAACCATAGAAGCTTCTAAAGATAAAACTATCTATGTGAAATACAAAAACCAGCTGCCCTTACAGCACTTTTTACCAGTAGATTTTACGCTTCATGCTGCAAACGATTCACAAGAAGTAAGAACAGTTACTCACTTACATGGTGCCAATGTGGATTGGCAGAGTGATGGCCATCCTGAAGCATGGTACACAAGAGACTATCGGCATACTGGTCCAAAATTTAATAAGGAAATACATGAATATACGAATCATCAACCTGGCACTACCATGTGGTATCATGACCATGCCATGGCTTTAACACGTTTAAATGTATATGCAGGATTAGCAGGCTTTTATTTACTGAGGGATGCCCTTGAGGAACGCTCTAATTTACCATGTGGAGACTATGAATATCCGATTTTAATTCAAGATAAAACGTTTAATGAGGATGGCTCATTGTTTTATCCTGACGAACCACCCTTTCCCGTGCCTGTTCATCCCTCTATCACACCAGGCTTTGTTGGTAATACGATAGTGGTTAACGGAAAACTATGGCCTTTTTTAGATGTTGAGCCACGTAAATATAGATTTCGTTTACTAAATGGCTCTAATCGACGAGGCTATGTCATCAGTCTTTCCAATGATCAACCAATGTTTCAAATTGGTACAGATGGCGGTTTCTTATCAGCACCACAACTTATCCAATCTGTCGAGTTGCTGCCAGCTGAACGCACGGATGTCATTATCGATTTTTCAAGCTGTGCTGGACAGGAGATTACCTTACTTAATACTGATACCGATTTCAGTGATGAACATACAAACGTGATTATGCAGTTTCGAGTAACTTTACCTTTGAAATGTGAAGATACAAGTGAGATTCCAGAAAGACTTGCCGTTTCTATGGATCTACATCCACACCATGCCCATATTGAAAGACAGCTACCATTGACGGCGACTACCGATGAGTTTGGTCGACCTATGTTGCTGTTAAATGATCGTATGTACCATGATCCAGCAACGGAAAAACCTTCTTTAGATAGTGTGGAAATCTGGAGCTTTATTAATGCTACACCCTTTATCCATCCTATTCACCTGCACCTCATTCAATTTAAAATTCTGGAACGAAGGCCGTTTGATTTAGAAATCTATCAAAATGAAGGCATCGTACAATTTACAGGGCCGCCTGAAGAACCAAGAGACTATGAGCGAGGTTGGAAAGACACTGTGAAGGCTGACGCTGGAAAGGTGACAAAAATTATTATGCATTGGAAAGATCATGTCGGGAATTATATGTGGCATTGTCATTTCCTTGAGCATGAGGATCATGATATGATGCGACCCATTCTCGTTATGAAAGACGTCCATGCTGTTCAGCAGCCTCATGCAGCAGTAGAACATCCTGTAACACATCAAGAATCAACAGCTCCCACAAATCCTTCAAATCCTACAAGTACTACCCATCATAGTGAATCTTCAGCACCACTATTAAATGAGGTAGAACACTCACAACTTGAGGAAGAAAAGGTAGTCTCACCTCAAGAAGAAGAATCCATTACTATTCATATAGGAGATAATACACAACATATGCCAACGCTACTGTTTCCAACCCATCCTACCAATACTCCTACGAGCAGGCATAGGCCTCGTCAAAGAACCCGAAGATTTTAGCAAAGTACGCTTTACAAAGAAAACTACCAATGAAAAGGTGGTTTTCTTTGTTCTAGCAATTTATTTGACCTCCAATCGCCATATTCTTTTCGTTACGAAAGCTAATAATAATACACACACAGAGATTATAAAGACTGGTATATAGATGTTGGCTTGAAAGAACTCAAATAGCAACCCATACCCCATCTGCCCAAGTGGTGCCATACACTGTGATACAGCCATCATAATTGCCATGACTTTCCCTAATTGTTCATTTGGTGTTTCTTTTTGCACAAGGGTCATTACGTAAATGGAGATAATCGTCATCATCATCGCAATGATAAGAGCACAACCAATAAATAAGCTATACGATGGATAATAGCCAATTTGAAGGGCGCGAGGGAGCACAGACATAGCCATGGGAATTACCAAAAAGGCTGACATCAATACCCAAATATAGAGGGTGTGAATACGCAGCTTTTTTGCAAAGTACCCCATCGTTAACGCGCCTAAAATCGTCGCAAAATCAATAATCCCCATTCCTATTCCATACAATGTATCACTACTTTTCATCGTGACACGAAGAATAATAGGCACACCAACGATAAAAAGTGGAGTCAATAGTAAATTCAATAAAGCAGCAAGTAGCGTACATTTTAAAATAAAAGTTTGCTTCACCACATAAGTAAAGCCTTCTTTCATGTCTTTGATTAAGGTCGGCATCAAATGACCATCATAGCTACGTTTCACAAATGGGATTGTCATAAACATTTCTACAATAGCCGTAAAGAAAAATAATAAACCACTTACTATGACGAGAAGTTTGAGGCCAAGCATTCCATATAGTATCCCCCCTAGCACAGGTGCTGTCACTCCTGCTAATGCCTGGACCCCATTGACGATTCCATTAGCCTGCTCAAGCTTTTGTTCGCTAACTAATAGCGGAATACTAGCCATTACAGCTGGCGTGTACATTGCACTAATGAATGAAAGAAGCACCATAACCAACCCAATCCATAGCACAGAATGATTGTCTGTTAGTAATACAATAAAAAAAATCAATACAATGCCACTACTGATAAAATCAAATAGGACCATTAAATTTCGCCGATTAAAACGATCTGCTATAGCGCCACCAAATGGTGTAAGTAAAACAGGAAGGCTTGAAATAGCGAAAAGCACAGCAAAAAGATCTGCCCGTCCTGTTATATCTAAAACAAAAAGTGAAAGAGCAAATCTTAAAAGCGCAGAGCCTAAAATAGAAATAATCTGCCCAGCTACCATAATGATAAAATCTTTCGAAAAGCCTTTTTCTTTGACTAGCATTTCCATATAAAAAACACCCCTTATTATTTTTAGACCGACAGTCGGTCATTTAATATGTTAAAAAATTGTAGGCACAAGCTTCTAGGACTTGCCCTACAAATTAGACTGACTGTCGGTTTATAAATAGTATATGTGAACTCTCCAAAAAAAGGAACATATTTTTATATCTTCCTTTTTGTTAACCCTATTTGCTTTTAAAGTAATGTTTAATTTGCTCAATCATAGCAGTAGTTGCCTGACTAACATAGCGATCTACGCGGAAAATAATGGATAGGCTTCGGCTTGGAGCACCATTTGAAATTCGTATACTACACAAACTAGGATCATTCATTTGTTGGAGCAAAGGATAGGGTTGCACCGTTACACCAATATTGGCTCGAACGAGATTCATAATGGACGTGACAGAGCTTGTTTCAAGAATAGAATGAATGTGAAAACCATGCTTTTTTACAGCCTCTTCAACTATCTCTCTACCAAGAAAACCTTCTGGATACATCACCATAGGAAGTCCTTCTAATTCAGCAATTGGGATCACTGTTTGCTGTGCCAATGGATGCTCCTTTGAAACGGTCAGTACATATTCCTCTCTACATAAAGGAATAATGACCAATCGATCATCTGATTCTACATTCGTCCCAATACCGATATCCACTTCATTTTCGAGAACCTGCCGCATAATATCGATGGAAGCAAGTATCTTTAATTTTACCTTTGGAAATTTTTGATGGAAATCAATAACAAGCTGTGTAATCCGATAATCAAGATCAGATGGCATGATGCCAATACTTATTTGTCCCCCTTGTAGCCCCTGTAAATCTTTAATCGAATCTTTGACATTTTGTAATGTATTAAATACCTCTGTTGTATAGCTAAACAAAAGAGAGCCTGCCTCAGTCACAACAATTTTTTTGCCAATACGATCGAACAATGGCATTCCTAGCTCATCCTCCAGCACACGTATTTGCTGGCTTAACGTTGGCTGAGAGATGCCAAGTTTCTCAGCAGCTTTTGTAAAATGTAGCTCCTCATAGACTGCCATAAAATAATGCAGATGCCGTATTTCCACATAGACCACGCCCTATCATAGTTTCTAACTATCATTGTAATAGTAATAATAGTATTGTTCAATCATTCTAATTCAGATAGACTTCAATTTAGGCTTACTATTTATTTGATAGGACGGAGAGGAAAGACAATGAATATAAAACACAAAATTATACCAATTATTGCCATCATTTTAGCTTCTTTTAATTTACGGCCTGTCATTACTTCGGTGTCCCCCTTATTAGGAACTATTCGCCAGACTTTACATATGAGCGCAGCTACTGCTAGTTTGCTAACTTCTTTAGCTGTGCTATGTATGGGCTTTTTTGCACCTTTCGCAATCAAACTAGCTAATCGTTGGAGCATCGAGCGAACTATCGCTTACGCTCTTATTCTTATTGGACTAGCAACAGCTACCAGATATTTTGCTAATACTGCCTGGGTCATGCTAGTAACAGCCTTGTTATCAGGCATTGGCATTGCCATCGTAGGTCCACTGTTATCGGGCTATATTAAGGAGAAATTTGCGAACCCTTCCCGTGTAGTGGGGATTTACTCGCTAGCACTTGTAGTAGGAGCTGCACTTGGCTCTGGGCTTTCTATTCCACTAAGCAATTTTTTTCATTCATGGCAAGTTTCTTCTGCCTCCTGGGCTATTCTTGCTTTAATCGCTTTATTCTTTTGGTGGAAGCCAATTGAACAAAAAGCAGTTACTGCATCAGTCACAAATTCACCTAGTAAGAGCAACAGTGTGAAGCAAATGTTAATGAATCAAAAGGCTTGGCTTTTAACAGGCTTTTTTGGTTTAATGGCCTTCATGTTTTATACCATCATGGCTTGGTTACCTCCCATCGCAGAAAATTTAGGCTATAGCAAACACGACGCTGGAATGATGCTGACACTATTAACAATTGCCCAAATGCCAGCTACATTTTTAGTGCCTATATTAAATAACCGTTTTCAGCATCGAGCCGTATGGCTAGTAGGTAGTTCATCATTAGAGTTAATTGGTTTATTGATGCTACTGTTTTCTTATAATCCTTGGCTGAGCAGTATTCTGATTGGCCTTGGTGCAGGTGGGCTTTTCTCATTAGGGCTAACATTACCAATTGATGAGGCCAAAGATATTCACGAGGCTAGCTTCTTAGCTGCTATGACACAATCAGTTGGCTTTGTATTTGCTGCATTGGGCCCCTTCTTTGTCGGTCTTGTTCGAGATTTCACAGGCAATTTTACAACTGCTATTATTGGCATGATCATCATCGTCCTTGTGATGATTCTGATTCAACTAAAAATTGGAAACCAAAAGCAACCGCAAATGCATCATATTCACATGAAAAAGACGACTTTCTAACAAGGAAGGTCGTCTTTTAATGATGGAATCGATTTTGTGCCTTTGTTGTATTGCCTTCACGGGATGACACTGGCCATACATGTAGCGTCTTCAACTGATGATTGCTAATTAGCTGACTGAAGCATATCTTAGCACAACTGCCTCTAAAACATCGATTCCTATTAATATATCTTCAAGCTCCGTATGTTCATCTGGATGGTGACTTAAACCATCCACTGAAGGAATAAAAATAAGGCCAACTGGTCCGAGCCTTGTCATATTCATAGAATCGTGACCTGCTCCACTTTGCATATATTGATAGGATAGTTTCTTCTCTACACAAATTGTTTCTAAATCTTGCATTAGCTTTGGAGAAAGCAGGACAGGATCCTCTGAGCTAATGACATTGTATTCAATCGCAAGCTGCCTCTTTTGTTGAACGTTTGCAATAACCGTATAAAAATGCTGAAGCACACGTTCTCTCGATTCCACAGAGGATGATCGGATATCTACAGTTAACTCCACTTCACCTGGAACTACGTTCATCGAGCCTGCCACAACCTCTAGTATTCCAACAGTTGCCACAGTGCCAAACTCCTGCTCTGCTATCGCCGCTTTTTCTAATTCTAATGCCAATTCGGATGCTCCTAAAAGAGCGTCCTTTCTCATATTCATTGGAGTCGTGCCTGAATGGGACGCTTTTCCATTTAACTTCATTAATAAGCGAACTGGTGCTGCTACCCCTGTGACAATACCAATTTTCTTTTCATAGTTAATTAGCAGTGGTCCCTGTTCAATATGCAATTCGAAAAAGGCATGGAATCCTTCCTTTACTCTTGTCGCTTGATCAACACTACTAAAATCAAGTCCACAATGAGCAAAAGCCTGCTCCATCGTAATACCATCTCGATCGACTAAATGGCGATATTTTTCTTTATCAATTAATCCTGCCATTGCTTTACTGCCTACTGTTGACACACCAAATCTTGAAGACTCCTCACAGGCAAAGGCGATAATTTCAATTGGATGCTCTGTCACAATAGATCGCTCGTTTAATCGCTTGATGACCTCTAGGGCAGCGGTTACCCCTACAACGCCATCATATTTACCGCCTTGATAGACAGTATCTAAATGGGATCCCATGACAACAGGCTGCAATCCTGGCACACTGCCTTCTCTTCGAGCAATAAGATTTCCACAATGGTCAATATGAATTTGAAGATTTTCATCTTTACATAAACGAATAAAGGCATGTAAACAAGCCTGTTCTTCATTCGTATAGGCAACTCTCGTAATCCCTTTTTCGCCTGAATTATATTGATTCATTTTATCTAGTAATTGTTGATAACGTTCTTTATAGATCATGTAAACAGCTCCTTTTGAAGAATTACGAAGATGAAAATCAGACCAAATGTACGCTTGTATAGTATCTATTTTACACCTTTTTGGTTGAAAATTAGAAAAGGGATTCTCCATAACGAGATCCCTACTCTAATTCACTGGAAAGACTTAAGCAGTATATGACTGCTCTAATCTATTTACTATTAGCCATTTTGTCATTGAAATGATGGAACAAAGCATCACATTCTTCAGTCGTTTCAATTTTTTGCATGTTCAGGACACTTTTATCTTTACCCGTTAAGTAATCACGTAGATGCATATCAGAGAAGCCATGTACATGAGCATCTTCTGCTGTATTACAATAATGAACTTCTTTAATACCCGACCAAATAATAGCGCCCACACACATTGGACATGGTTCGCAAGTAGCGTAGATGACGCAATCGGATAAATCCATTGTGCCAAGCTTTTTAGAGGCTTCACGAATGGCTACTATTTCTGCATGTGCAGTGATGTCTGTATCACGCATCATTGTATTGCCAACAACAGCGATGATTTCATCACCTCTTACAATGGTTGCACCAAATGGTCCACCAATATTTTGATCGATGCCTTCTTTTGTTTTGTCAACAGCTAGTTGAATATAATCCATACCGTGATTCCTCCTAGTTAATAATATGAGTACCAGCCTGATTATTGATCGCTTCTTTCAGACTTTCAGGGTTTGTAATAATTACTCGATGACCACCATTTTCTAAGAAGCTTAAGCTTGCTTCGATTTTTGGTAGCATACTTCCTGGCGGGAACTGATTATCTTGAACATGCTGCTTTGTTTCCTCAACAGTAATTTCTTCAAGTGCTTGTTGTTCAGGTTTTCCAAAGTTAATAAACACACGCGGAACACCCGTTGTAATAATTAATGAATCCGCATTTACTTGTGCCGCTAATAGACTTGTTGCAAAGTCTTTGTCAATGACTGCATCTACACCCTCATAGACATTGTTTTCTTTTTTCACAACTGGAATTCCACCACCGCCTACAGCGATCACGACATAATCATTATCAATTAATGATTTAATCGCCTCTTTTTCCACGATATCGATTGGTTTTGGTGAAGGCACAACGCGACGGTAGCCACGGCCAGAATCCTCTACCATTTTCCAATCTGGATGCTCTACTAGCATCGCCTCCGCTTGCTCCTTTGTAAAGAATGAACCAACTGGCTTTGTAGGGTTAATAAAGTTGGGATCATGTTCATTGATTTCAACTTGTGTAATCACACTGACTACCTTTTTATTAATTTGACGTTTAGTCAGTTCGTTAATTAATGCTTGTTGAATTAAATAGCCAATTCCACCTTGTGTGTCAGCCACACAGTTTACTAACGGAATTGCTGGCATGCCTGATACTTCATTAGCAATTTCACTTCTTTGTAAAGTGAAACCAACTTGTGGACCATTGCCGTGTGTGACAACCACTTTATAACCTTCCTGAATCATATCCGCGATATGCTCGACAGTTTGAGCAACTGCCTCTTGCTGACTTTGAATAGATTCACTTCCACTATCTTTTACCAACGAGTTACCGCCGATTGCTACAATTACTAATTTATTCACAACTACACCCCTACTTCTTTTTCTACACTATTTTGAACATTTTGCTGATTAAATTTATATAACAGCGTATATAAAATGAATGACACGATCAGTCCGCTAAAGAAAGCAAAGTTATTTAGCTGTACTAAAAACGGCACACTTTTCAGGAAAGCACCTGACATTGGTAAGAGGAAGCTTATTAATAGAACGATACATGCTACGATGTTATAGCCAGATTTATAAGCTCCATTATGACCTTCTTCCACATAAATCATAGATAAATCTAAACGCCTTTTACGCTCGATAAAGAAGCTAGACAACATAATACCTGCAATCGGTCCAAACATAGAGCCTATAAAACTATAAAAGAAAAATAACGTTTCTGTACTCGATACTAGTTTCCAAGGCAAAATGACTGTGCCAATAATCGCTGTTAAAATACCTGCTGTTTTGACCGTAAATACTTTAGGGAATAAAGTTGTCATTTGCAATCCAGATGGTAATAAATTACCAAAAACTACAAAAGCTGTTGCGCCTACATTTAAAGCTAAAATTAATACAATTACTGAAAAGGGATTTTGAATTTTATCAATAGCATCTACAATATTAAAAATTGGTTGCCCAAAAGCAATTTCTGTCCCTGCTATTAAACTAATACAAGTAATCGCAAATAATAGATACGAGCCGATCATACCGATGGATAAGCCATAGATCATTGCTTTTGGCGATTTAGCTCTTTGCGTAAAATCTGCAATATTTACAATTGGACCAGCCCAGTTAGACACCAATGCGCTAACACATGCAATAAAGACCAATGGACTTTCCATCGTTGTAGAAGGCTTATATTCTAAAATTGGTCCAATTCCTCCAGCAATATTAATTGCCCAAATCGCTGCGCCAATAATGAAAATATAAACAATCGGTGATGAGTATTTACCGAAGACTGTTAGCATATCCATGCCACCTAAAAAAAGTAAAACTGTAATTACCCATAAAATAATATAAGAAATCATAGTCGGAACATCTAAGCCAAAAATAGTGAAGTCTCCACCAATAGACATATAGTTCGGAATGAATCTTGCAAATAATACATTAAGGGATTGAGCGCCCACAACGGTCGTCGTACCAAAGAATACAACCCCAGCAATCAACCCTCGACATAACGCCGGAATAATAGAGCCTTTTACTCCAAATGAATCTCTTAGTAATATAGCAAACGGAATGCCATATTTAGAGGCGGAATATCCATTTAAGCAATAGCCTGCTGAGACGATTACTGCTGAAAGCATAATGGCTAAGAAAACTTGATTAACTGATAATCCTAAGACAAAAAACCCTGCAACCGTCATATAAGACATAATATTGTGAACTGCGCCCATCCACACGGTAATGTAGTTAAAGATTCCCCAGTCTCTTTCCTGAGGTCCTTTTGGTAAAAGTTCTTCCGAATAGCCAAGTGCTCTATAATCTTGATTGGACTGTTCAATTTTTGCGTGTTCCATAGAAAGCTCCTCCTACTTATAGGAAGTGGGCTTAAGCCCACTTCTCACTAATTGTAATTAATGCTTTTTCAAAAGCTTCCATTGGAGGATTTGTAATACCAGCACCAATCATACCGATTCCAGCCTCTTTATGTGCGATAGCTGTATTAATAATTGGAAGAATACCTGATTGGATGACTTTGCGAATATCAATACCAGTAGGAATTCCCATGAAGTTTAATAATGGAATGGTAATATTTTGGTTTTCTGTCGTCGTAATTTCTTTCATTTTACGAGAATAACCAATTGCTTCATCCACTGTTCCACCTACTAAAGCAACGATTGCTGGTGCAGTAGCCATTGCGAAACCACCAATACCGTAAGTTTCTGTAATAGCACTATCCCCTATATCAAGACCTGAATCCTCTGGTTTGTAGCCAGCAAACATCGGTCCGATTACTTTTTGTGCTGGGCCAGTAAACCATGTATTACCTGGCATGCCACTAATACGAACACCAAATTCTACACCGTTACGTGCCATTGTTGTCACGACAGTACTATATTCGATTCCATGTGCAGCATCTAATGCACATTTACAGCATGCCATCCATGTAGGACCTGAGAAATAATCACTACTTGCCACGAAATCAAATACTGCTCGCTTCTGTTCAACAGGATAATCTGTTTCTAAGATATATGGTGTCAATGCTTGAATTAATAAGCTTGTACCTGCATTATTACGGTTATGACATTCGTCACCCATGTGGAGCGCTTGTGCAAGCATCAATCGTAGATCGATGCCGTCTTTATTTAATTTCATTGCATCACGTAAAATTGGCCCTAACACATCACGCATCCATATTAATCGCTCGACAACGCTGTCATCGTTGGCACCCATACGTAAGATTTTTGCCATTTGCTCACTTAAATTTGTATAGGCGATATTGCCATACGTTTTATTTTCAACGATGTGCATAAACATCGAAGCAGATGTTACCCCAGCCATTGAACCAACTGCATTATGCTCATGGCAAGGTGAGAATGTAATATCTCCAGAAGCCGCTACCTTTGCTGCTTCTTCCAAATCTTTCGCTAATCCTTCGAATACAAGAGCACCCATCACAGCGCCCTTCATTGGGCCATTCATATCTTCCCAAGTAATGGGTGGTCCTGCGTGTAAAATTGTTTTTTTCGTCATGCCAGGTACAACATTGATGGCTTGATCGAAACCAATCAACACGGGTTGAGAGTTCACAATTTTTTCCACTGCAAGACGATTTGCTGCTTCGATTTTTTCAGCAAGTTCTGCTTTATCGATTTTGTTTAGTGCTGCAATAATTTCTGGCTTACCTCCACCCGGTGGTGACCACTCTAGGTGTGTAGCACTTGCATTTTGTGCTAATATATCATCCTTAAAAAGTTCAATACCTACGTTAATTACGTTAATTTTACTTGTGAAAAGTTCATTGATCTTACTCATGATTTTCTCCTTTCAACACCATTTCTCTAGCAAGTAATCCTGCATTTGTACTACTGCTTGCATGTGTAACACCTGCATCGACTAATTTTTCCACTTGCTCATCTATGTTTGGCGTATCTAAGTCTGTTCCAAGGACATACCCAATGATCTCTAAATGTCTACCTTCTTTTTCAGCAAATTGTTTAGCTTCAATGATGGCTGGAAGCATAACACCCACTGGGTCTTCGTGAGAGCCAAAGCCTAATACGAAGTCCATCACAATGACACCAACTGTCGGATCTTTTGCTTCTTGTAAGAAGCGCTCAATGCGAGAAGACGGATCGATCATTGGATGTGGTTTACCATTTGTAAAATCATCATCACCGAAGTCAATGAATGTATGTTCCTGACTCACATTGATATCTTTCAATAAGAAATCAGGATTCTTTTGGATGTTACTGTAAATATTATCTAATTTTTCCATAGCTAGATACATAGATTCATCACAAAGCGTACCGCCACAGAATAACCCACGAATGTATTTTTGCTCTGGCGCTAATTTTGCACGAACCTCTTCAACTAATGGAATGTTAAGCGCACGTTTGTTAATACCAGCTTCATCAATACCTGCTAGTAAGACTGCCTTTAAGGCTGCTTCTTTCGATGTTTTAGCAAATTGTCCACCAGCTGCCACTACAGCCTCTTCATTACCACCTATAAAATAAACCACTACCGGTTTGCTGCATTCTTTAATTTGTGCGAGTACTTTTTTCTCAACACTTGCTTCAGGTGGCTTCGATACAAGTACAATCACTTTAGTGGCTTCATCGGCATCTAGTGCTTTGATACCATCAAGCATCATCATACCGCCCACTTCTTTACTTAAATCTCTTCCGCCAGTACCGATCAGTTGTGTGATACCACCACCGAAGTCATGAATGCGAACACTTACTTCTTGGCTACCTGTACCAGATGCCGCTACGATACCGATATTGCCTTTTCTTACAGCGTTTGCAAAGCAAAGTCCTGTATTACCAATAATAGCGGTACCACAGTCTGGTCCCATCATTAATAAGCCTTTTTCATGTGCTAAAGTTTTTAATTCTACTTCGTCTTCAACGCTCACATTATCACTGAACAGCATCACGTGTAGATCATTTTCAAGTGCTTTGCGTGCTTCGCGAACGGCAAATGCCCCATTGACAGAAATGACCGCAAAGTTTGCATCAGGAATTCCTTGTGCAGCCGAATCAATCGTTGCATATTTAATATCACTTTTTGCTTGTGCTTTATCTTTATTTGTTAGTAATTCTTCCACTGCTAGGTAAGCGCTTTCTGTTTGATCCGCATTAGCAGTTTTAACAATAATCATTAAGTCCCCTGCTGTTGCTTCCTCCACTTCTGGCGTCATCAAACCAACGTTACGAATGACTCCTTTGTTCATCTCCGTACCCATACCAATAATTGCTTGCTCGACGCCTTCAATTTGATTCGCTTTTGTAGATAGTGACATCAATGACACTGAATCAAAATATGTGTTGCGCTTAATTACGACTTTAATACTCATCATTATCCTCCTAATTTTATATTGGCTTCTAAGCCACTTATCAGCCCTAAGGCAATATCTGTTCCTGAGGAGGAGCCAATAGCAAGCACCTTTCTCAGAGCCTCAATGGATTCCACTTCTGTGCCATATAAAATGGCGTGTATGAATGAACATATGGACTCCCTTACTTGTCCATATGCTGCCTTCTTCAATGTTGTAAAGCTAATCTCATTGGTCAAAGGCTGAATCACTTTGATGACGCTTTCACACAAAGGTTTATACATAGAACACGGGCTATTTTGTAAGTGAATGATAGCAAATAAGCCTACTAAAAAATCATCCCCTGATGGTGTTAGCCCTGGCCCCAAGCCTACTAAATCAGCTGCATATGCCTGAAAACGATCCAAACGTTGATTCAATATTTCTTCATAAAGTAAAGTTGTGCGCTGCTGTAATAATCTCGATGTCTCCGCTTCAAATTCACTGACGGGAGAATCATTACGTTTTATGCCGCCGCCTTTCCCATGTAAATCAATGAATTGTTTAACACGAATCATATTCATTTTTAAGCGTGTACAATTTGCTGGATAAATAGGTAGCTGACATTGCCAACGAGAGGCGGTTGGGATCGCTATTATTAATTTTTCTTCTATTAATAGTTGATTATGGCGAACCGATACCCTATCATGTTGCTGAATGCCCAGGTGATCCAATGTATCAAGACCAATGACAAGTGTATTGGGTGCCCGATCCATTGCCTTCGTAGCAAGTGTAAAAATTTCATCATTACCATCACTCCGTATATTTAAGGCATGTTTAAACACGCTGTGAACCGTTCCCGTAAACGTCGCCACTATTTGCTGCAGGAAATAATCATCACCCAATTTGGCATGTATCATATGTACACCCTCTTTATGTCGTAGGAGTACTACTATTTCGCTCCTGCTTCTAGTAGAATTTTTTCAATTTCAGTAAATCCTTTTTCTTTAGCCATTGTTAATGGTGTCACACCATATTGATCCACTAATTGTGTATCTGCTCCATGTTCTACTAATAGACGAACTATTTCTTGTTGCTTTTCTCCCCCATCATTGAGGAGAATGGCTTCAATCAATGGTGTCCATCCACAAATATTTGTATGGTTGACATTGATGTCTGTAGTCGTTACAAGTTCACGAACTACCTCAACAAAGCCCTTCTCACTTGCTGGATGAATCCCTACACCGCCAAAGCGTGTTAAACGCTCTAAATCTGTGTTTGCTTGTAGCATTATTTTCACAAGCTCTAACTTTCCATTTATACATCCATACAAAAATGGGTTTAAACAAATTTGATCTTGAAGGTCAATATCTGCCCCTTCCTGAATTAAAAATTTTACTGTTTCTAATTGATCATTCATCGCAGCAAGTAAAATTGCTGTACGTTTGCGCTTATTTTGAGAATTAATATCCACACCTTGTTGTAAATAACCTTTCAGAGCGTTATTATCACCTGCTTCAGCTGCAGTTAAAAATTCTGAGACCACATTCATATCTACCAATTTCATTCCTCCATTTCTCTGACCTATTGTTCATTTCAACTAAAAAGAAATAAACCGCGAGAATGTTACTACTTTCACATTTCCGTCTTACAAGCTTTATTTTATTCTCTTATGCCGTAGATATCATTGTTTAGCAAAACCAAAAAGAATGTAGATCATTTAGGCAATATGTACAATGTTTTGTGATAAGATTATGGCGAAGGAGTGAAATCATTTGCTAACAATTAAAGATATATTAGAGATAAAGGCACTTGAAGGAATTAAAATTGTTGCTGGAGAGCAAGGAATTCACAATGAAATTGCACTTGTGAACATTATCGAAAATCCCGATGCATTTGATTGGCTGACACCGAATGAATTACTGTTAACGACTGGTTACATCTTCCAAGATGACGAAGCCTTACAAAATAAAATTATCCAAGAAATCTCTAAAATCAATTGTGCAGGCCTTGTTATTAAAATGAGACGCTATTTACAAAAGACGCCTCAAAACATGATTGATATTGCCAATCAGCATGGATTGCCGTTATTAGAGTTACCTTATAATTACACCCTTTCCAAGGTCATCTCGATTATCAATGAAAAGGCATCTGGCCGTTATGATCTATTAAATAGAAAATCTTTGGACATGCACAATACGCTATTTAAGGTGGCGCTTGAAGGAGGAGGCATCGAATCTATTTCCTCTAAGTTAGCTGAAACAATTAATAACCCGATTATTTTTTTAGATAATGACTGGAATTTACTGCATTATACAGATCTTGATACGAATCCTGTGCCCCTTGCCTATGGCATTAATTTAAAGAAGAATCGTCCAACATTTTCAAAGGATTTTATAAATACCATTCCGAATGATCTCAATGAAATGCAAAAATCCATTACACGAATCTATCAATTAGAAGATCTAGCCGTAAAATGTAGAATTCTTCCTGTTGCAGTAGCCAACTATATTTATGGCTATATTGTCATTTGGCAAACTGTACGGGATCTGAATGAGTTTGATTTCATCGTTTTAGAGCAAGCCTCCACGATTGTGGCACTAGAAAGGATAAAACAGAAAGAAATTGAGGGTGTACGTCTAAAGATTAAACAAGAGTTTTTTGATGATTTATTGACTGGAAAAATCACTTCGCTTGAAACACTACAATCACTATGCGATCTCCACGGCTTAAAGATCAACCATAAATATTATTGCATCGTCATCTCTATTAGCCATGAAAATTTGCAAAACCAGCATGATTTAATTTCTAGAAAATACGAAACTGATAATATTGCAAAAAAATGTATGAATTTAATTTATGAGCACTCTAGCACAATTAATGGAGAAATTACATGCCTTTATCGCAACAATCAAATCATTATATTAGTTGGACAGCAAGACAGCAAACAAGATTTCACGATCAATGAAACAAAGCAATACGCAGAAAACATTCTCCAATTATTAGTACAGCAACATACGCAAAGCTCTTTCTTAATGGGAATTGGCAAAGAATATAAACATATACGTTTTGTCCATAAAAGCTTTGCAGAGGCACATGAAGCTCTCCGTCTTATGCACCGCTTCGAAGAGCGTGGGGCAGTGGCTCATTATGCGGATCACTCCATTTATCATTTTTTAGATTCCAATATTAATGAAGTGCAGCTAAAGGACTTTTTCTTAGAAAGCTTGGGTTCTGTCTTTGAGCATGATCTATTACATGGGACAAGCTATCTACTTACATTAGAAAATTACTTTATCAATCATATGAATATAAGTGAAACAGCCAAGGAAATGTTTATCCATCGCAATACGTTAATTTATCGGATTGAAAAGATTAAAGAAATTTTAAAAACCGATTTAAAAAGCTATGAGGAGCTGTTACAAATCCAGCTAGCCTTAAGAATCTATCGCTTGCTTGGTAAGTCTTTATACCACGATGAATTTGCAGACTAGTATCAAAAGGTGGTGATCGCATCACCTTTTTTTGATGACCATTCATTTCATATTCAGTTCATAAACGCATGCTATAGTAAAGCCATAGAAACGAAATACATTGTTTTCAGACAATGAAGGAGGCTTATTTCTTTGCAAGAAACATCAAATGATATGTCTAAACAAAAAGATTGGCGCCGTTTTATACAGTTAGTAAAACGTGCCGAACCACCGATATGGCTACTTGTCATCGCTTTAGTGATGAGTTTAGCAACAACAGGTGTAGGGTTTATTGTTCCATTATTTACAAAACAATTAGTGGATGGCTTTTCGTTAGAATCGCTTAATTATTGGCAAATTATTGTATTGGGTATTGCCTTTATCGCACAGGCTATTGCCAGTGGATTATCCATCTATTATTTAAATCGAGTTGGACATCATGTTGTGGCAAAATTACGCGACCAGCTATGGCGAAAGCTGTTGCATTTACCAATCTCCTATTATGATGAACATAATACAGGCGAAACATTGAGCCGTGTTACGAATGACACAGGGGTTGTGAAAGAGCTTATAACAGAGCATTTAGCAAACTGTTTATCTGGCGTTATTTCCATTATAGGTTCTATCATCATTCTTCTATTTTTAGATTGGAAAATGACATTAGTCATGCTGATTGCCGTACCACTGGCTATGGTGATCTTAATGTTGTTAGGACGACGCATGTTTGTGATTTCAAAAGGGATGCAAGATGAAACAGCAAAATTTACGTCTGTATTAAATCAAGTTTTACCTGAAACGCGCCTAGTCAAGGCTTCAAATGCTGAGCAAATTGAATATGAGCGTGGAAAAAAGGGCATTACCAATCTCTTTACATTTGGCTTAAAAGAAGCAAAAATTCATGCACTGATTTCCCCGCTGATTTCATTCGTTCTGATGTCTGTGCTTGTAGCTATTATTGGCTATGGTGGTGTCCGTGTTTCCTCTGGAGAGCTGACGGCTGGCGATATGGTGGCATTTATTTTATATTTAATCCAAATCATTATGCCAATGACGCAATTAACGATGTTCTTTACCCAGCTCCAAAAAGCCATGGGTGCTACAGAACGAATTAGTGCATTGCTTGAATACGAGGAAGAACATATTGAAGAAGGCTTAACAGTAGAAAAAGTAGATCAACCCATTTATCTTAAAAATGTTGATTTTTCTTATGGTGAGGAACCCATTTTATCCGATATTAACTTCACAATTGAGCCAGGCAAAGTAACAGCCATCGTTGGACCAAGCGGCGGCGGTAAAACAACCACATTTTCACTGCTAGAACGATATTATCGGCCAACGAACGGCAGTATCACACTAGGAGATACACCAATCGAAACATTCTCACTCCACTCTTGGCGCAGTCAAATCGGCTATGTGGCGCAGGAAAGTGCCCTGCTATCAGGAACAATTCGAGAAAATATTTGCTATGGTATAGACCGTGAAGTGCAAGATGATGAGCTAGAAAAAGTGGCAAAAATGGCCTATGCAGATCAATTTATTAACGAGCTTCCAGACAAGTTTGACACTGAAGTTGGAGAACGAGGCATCAAGCTGTCAGGAGGACAACGTCAACGTATCTCTATCGCAAGAGCGCTCTTACGTAATCCGCAAATATTAATGCTGGATGAAGCAACATCAAGCTTAGATAGTAAATCAGAAATTTATGTACAAAAGGCATTAGACAACTTAATGCAAGGGCGCACAACACTAGTCATTGCGCACCGTTTATCGACAGTGGTAGATGCCGATCAAATATTGTTTATCGAGAAAGGGCATATTACAGGCTGTGGTACACACGAAACTCTCTTTGAAACACATGCTATGTATCGTGAGTTTGCCATGCAGCAATTACGCATTAAAGACGTTGAATAAAGGGGTTTGTTGAGATGACAAAACTATTAGTCGTGGATGATGATGCACATATTCGAGAATTGGTAAAAGTGTTTCTGCAAAATGAGGGCTTAGAGGTGATAGAGGCTATCGATGGTGTTGATGCACTGACTAAATTAGACACTGAAAAAGTCGATATGGTCGTGATGGACATTATGATGCCCAATATGGATGGCTGGGCATTATGTGAGGAAATACGTTCATTCAATACAGATCTACCAATCCTTATGCTTACAGCTAAAGGAGAAACCTCTCAAAAAATCAAGGGCTTTCATTTAGGGACAGATGATTATCTTGTGAAGCCATTCGAGCCTGCCGAGCTAATCGTACGTGTTAAGTCTATTTTAAAAAGATATCGTATCTCCCTTTCTCAAGTTGTAGAGGCTGGAAATGTCAAATTAAATCGCCATACACATGAAGTGGAAATGAACGGCGAGACGATTCTCCTTCGTTTGAAGGAGTTCGAGCTATTATTTACACTTGCAAGCTATGTTGGCAAAACCTTTTCCCGTGAACAGTTGATCGAAGAAATCTGGGGCTACGACTATGAGGGAGATGAACGAACAGTTGATGTCCATATCAAAAGAATACGAGAACGCTTTCCACAGGAGACGAGTGGCTTTGTCATTCGCACCATTCGTGGTCTTGGTTACCGCCTGGAACTAGACACATGAGAAAACGAAGATTCTTGTTAAGATTAGCGCTGGTCTTTTGCCTGTTTCTGATTGCAAACACCGTTTTCGCTTTTATTTCCTATCATGTAACTTCATGGCTGTATGGACGGTTAGGAACTGAGCCTCATGGATTTTGGCTACAACTAGCAACAGTGATTGGGGTGTTTGCACTCTTTGCCTGTTCAGCTGCCATTATCTTTTTAATCGGACTAAATCGACAACGTAACTATTGGGATACGATTGTAGATGCATTAAGCCGCATGGCAAAAGGTGATTTTGATGTTCAGCTGGATTTGAGAGCAGATGAGGAGGATCAATTTGGGCAATTGATTCATGGTATTAATCATATGGCTGTTGAGTTAGGTGAACTGGAAAGAATGCGTCAGGAGTTCATTTCCAATGTCTCCCATGAAATTCAATCACCTTTAACATCTATTAATGGCTTTGCCAAGGCTTTGAAAAATATTAACCTACCTGAAGAAAAACGTCAGCATTATCTAGCTATAATTGAATTAGAAAGTAATCGTCTATCAAAAATTAGCGACAATTTACTCAAGCTAACTTCCTTAGAATCGCAGCATCATCCATTTGAGCCTATAACTTATCGACTCGATAAACAACTACGCAATGTTGTGCTGGCACTAGAACCGAATTGGTTAGCCAAACAGATTGACTTTGATCTCGATCTTGATAACCTGAGCATCACTGCAGATGAGGATTTGATGAATCAAGTCTGGATGAATTTGCTGACAAACAGTATTAAGTTTACACCTACCAATGGAACCATCTCATTATCTATGAAAAAGCAGTTCGACACGATAACCGTTCAGGTTCAAGATACTGGCATAGGCTTAACCGAAGAACAACAAAAGCATATTTTCGAAAGGTTTTATAAGGCCGATCAATCGCGAACTGCTGGAAATGGCGGTAGCGGATTAGGGCTAGCCATTGTCAAAAAAATAATTGAGATGCATCATGGAACCATTGCTGTAGAAAGTAAAATAGCAGAATATACAAGATTTTTGATTACTGTCCCCATCGACAGTACGCCAACTCATGCAAACGACTAACCCCGTCTGCATGAGTTATTTTTTCTAGTATGCTACTTTACTAAAGTATCGATATACTTTATTTAGTTTTTGCTGTTGCTTCCCCTTTTTACTTTCCATATTACCAAACTCAAAAAACTTCACTTTTTTCATTCCAACAAATTTAAACAACGCCCTTTTCATTAAAATTTTATGTGCATTGTTCAACCATAAAAATGGATAATTGGTTGGCCCCTTCATCGTGGACACACAGACTACAGATTTCCCTTTTAAAAGACCCTCTGGAAATAAACCCTTTGTATCTCGATAAGCAAAATTTGCTGCAAATAATTGGTCGATATATCCTAACAGCATGGCTGGCGGTCTCCCCCACCAGATCGGATAAACAAATACAATTTGATCTGCCCAAGAGAGCTGTTGGCGGTATTTTTCCATTTTCGGATCCCGATACATATCACGACGTCGTTTATGTTCATGGAAAATTAAGCGTGGATCGAACTCTTCTTCATATAAATCTAGTATCTGAATCTCCTCGATGGTAGGATTCTCTCGACACCCCTTTATCACTTCTTGTAAAAAAGCATAATTTAAACTTTTATGGTTGGGATATGTATAAACAATTAACGTTTTCATTGTGCGCCTCCTCGTTACTTATCATTTGATAACAAAATAATAATTCATTTCATTTTAGTTGTCAAATGATAATTGTTTTAGGACAAGTTATTTGTTATCTTGACAGTAAGAGGTGATCCCATTGAATAAAAGCGCTTTATTTCATCAGTTTGTAGCATTTACAGCCACAATCCATCAAGTGACACATGATCTCACACAAAATGTTAACACTGCGAATATTACACCGCTACAATATAAAATTCTTGAATATATTAAAGTAAGCCAACCTGTCACACCAACAGAAATCAGTGAATGTCAGCATATGTCCCTACCCAACACAAGCCGTGAACTTCGGAAATTGCTGGAACGGCAGCTAATCGAAAAATTTAACGACACAGCCGACCGCAGAAAGCAGTATGTCCGTTTATCCAAAGAGGGTGAAAAAATGATGGAGGAGGCATTTGCCTGTATCGAAGAACGCTTTTTACAGCTTATTCAACACGCAACACAGGATGATCTAAAGGACATCCAACATGCTCTAACCATTTTAGAGGAAAAGGTTTTACAGCAAAACGGCTAAGACCATGCTGCTTTTCGGGTGTGGTGATCGCTACTATTGGAGAAGCTGGAGGCGAGATCTTTTTTGACTGAAATTGCTCTTGCTTTGGTTTGAAGTGTTCATTTTTTCAAAACCGATCTTTTCTTTGCTCGAAGTGATTATTTTTTGTTCAAAACCGCTCTTTCCTTTGCTCTAAGTGATCCCTTTTCAATCGCTACCGCTCTTTCTTTGGTTTAAAGTGCTCGCTTCTGATTCAAAGCCGCTCTTTTATTGGCTTGAAGCACTCTCTTTTCATGCAAAGCCGTTCTTTTCTTGGTTCGAAGCGCTCTCTTTTACTTCAAATTGCTCATCTCCTTGCTCAGAGTGATCACTTCTAAACCAAAACTGCTCATTCTTCTTTAAGGAATTATTCATCTTACACGCAAAAAGGTTAGCCATAATTTGACTTGAATCATTAAAAATCTTTAGTGTCACGCACCACAGATTCGTAACCACTTTGTCTTTTCTTTAATAGTATAAAGGTGAATAGAAGGAGGAGTCTCAAGTGGAAGTAGTGTTTGATCGGGAGTGGATTGAAGAACAGTTTGATACACTTCCATTATGGCAACGGTCAGCCTATACAGATTTTGCTGCCACGATTGCGGATGAAGCAAATACGTTTCCGTGTATACCAGCAAGAATGGGCTTTTTATCAAACCATTTGCGCTATAGTTTTGTCGGGGATCCACGGGAAGAGCAATCGATTAAAATGTTAGCACAATGCTTAAAGGACTATACGAAAGCATCACGAACTTTCGGGAAGTATACAACTCTTACTGTGTTCTTTCATACCCCTCACGATATGCAAGATAGCTTTGAGGTAGCAGATTATCAGCAGTTATTTTGGTCCATATTAAATAATTTAACCAAATTGGATGAGATGAATTGGCCTGAAGGAATACCAATGGAGCCTACTCACCATGAATGGGAGTTTTGCTTTCATGGTGAACCCTATTTTATCTCTTGTGCAACACCAGCCCATAAATTGCGAAAGAGTCGTCATTTTTCCACTTTATTAATGGCCATTCAACCCCGTTGGATATTCGATGATATAAACGACACCACAGCCTTTGGGCGAAAAATCAAAAAGCTCATTCGTCAGCGGATTGCAGACTACGACACAGTTCCAGGACATCCAGATTTAAAATGGTATGGGCAAGAAGATAGTTATGAATGGAAGCAGTACTTCTTAAGTGATGATAACAATAGTCCATCCAAATGTCCTTTTTTAAGGATGTCTCAGGAAAACGGTTCATTACGTAATGTTTTTTTGCCTTTTCACAACAATCCAGGTCGCCACACTGATTAAGGCTATAAAGAGCAGGCTCACATAAAAACCGAGTCTGCTTGTTTTTTCACCTAAAGTTCCAGATACCGTCACAGCAATGAGCAACATCCCCATAGCATTCTTTACATGCCCCCACTTAGTTAACTCCATAAGCTTCCAGTAGGTTACTAAAATAAAAAGCCAATTATAGATCAACATTAAACCCGCCGCTGTAATCAAATATTCGAAGATTTTTTCTGGCATCAAAAAACCAATTACAATCGTAATTACTAGCCCACTCGTTAAAAATAAAAAGGCTGGAAAAGGAACTTTCATTTTTCCTTTCTTTGCAAGGACTGCCGGTGCATCATGATCCTCTGCAAGTGTAGTGAGAATGGTGATCACCGCGTAAAGCGAGGCCACCATTGTTGAAAAACCAGCAATGATTAGCACACCATTAAAGATATCTGCCACAAAAGGGATATGGTGTCCTTGAAGCGCTGTAATAAAAGGACTTTCATCAATCGAAAAGTCTTTCCACGAAACGAGTACTAATGCAAGGGCGATGGCCATGATAAAAATAACGGTAATCACGATCAGCATAATTCTCCCCGCTTTTGGCGCCTCTTTTGGATTTTTCAAATCGATGACCATTAAACCCATCACTTCAATTCCTCCGTAGGCATAAAAGGCATAAAGTAATCCGAGCCAAATACCTTTTAGTCCTTGTGAAAAAAATGCTTCATAATTAGCTTGAAGTGAAGCCATTGTAGTAGATGGTGTACCTTTCATGATGATGACCACTGCTACAATAATGAACATAATGATGGCAGCTGCCTTTAAGGCACCGAAGATATTTTGGAAATTTTCAAAGCCCTTCATGCCTGTGAGAATAACGACTAAACCAATAGCAGCATAAATCGATGCAGCAATCCACAGGGGCAGTGCCGGAAACCAAAATTTCGTAAAAATGCCGAGCGCCATCAACTGGCTTCCCATGATTAATAGCTCAGAAATCAAGTACACCCAGCCATTGCTAAATCCTGCCCAGCGTCCAAAGGCTTGCTTGGCATAGGTACGAAAAGAGCCTTTATCTGGATTTTCCACAGACATTTTAACAAGTGCATCATACACGATATACGTACAAATGGCCGCTAATAAAAAAGGTATTAATACCGCAGGCCCACTTTTATGAATGGCCATACTTGTCCCAAGAAAAAAGCCAGTGCCCAAAGTACAACCGATACCAAGAAGCGAAAGCTGCCACCAGGCCATACTTCCTTTAGCTGATTTTGAAGTCATTTGTTCTCAACCCTTCGTTACGTTCTTACCAATGGCAATGTCATACATCGAATGCCACCACCGCCTTTTTCAAGCTCAGTGACATCAACTTCAAGCAAGTTTTTATTCTTCAGCAGTGGATGCGCTAATAATTGTTGTTGTGTTGCCTGCTTGCTTATCAACAATGTTTCTGGATTCAGGTTAATAAAGTTGATGTCTGGAATGGTCTTATACGAGTTCAGCCAGTAAACATCCAAACCATGACGCTTTAAAAATGACTCTACCATATCAAAACGACTGCTTTGAGCTGTTAACACCTGAATAGGAAAATGGCGTACAAAGCTTTTAGCAACAACCAGATTCGCATTTACAACATTACAATTCATATCTAAATGCAGCGTATCATTGCTTTTCGGTAAATCAATTATGGCAATTTCAGAAAACCCCTCTTGAAAAATGCCTTCCTTTAAGCTTTCGATAGCTTCTATCGAAGTTCTCATTCCAAGATTAATAAGTACAGCATCTTTATTTAAAATTAACAAATCTCCACATTCGAAGGAATGAAGCGGCTGCAAATTAGCTTTCCATTGTTGTGGAAACCATTTTTCTAATAGTGAATGTGCAAGAGGGTACTCTGGTTTTCTAAGTGAGGTTCCAGCATTTCCAAGTAAAAGCCGATTCCCAATGACACAGGCTAGGTCACGCACAAAATAACGATTGAGGAGCTGCTCACTTAATAGCTGCTGATCGTGGGCTAGTTCTCTTGCATAATCAAGTACATGTACCCCTGCGTTTTCGAATGTTGTCTTTAATGCCATGAAATTATCCATCGCCTTCTGATGGTTGACCGTATCACTCCAACCAACCTGCTCTGCTATTGTTAAATCCGTTACATCTACGAGTGAAGGTGCACAAAGCATCACTACTTTCAGTTCTCCATGTTCTGACCAACAATTTAGTTGAAATGAATCCATTCAAGTATTCTCTCCTTCTTCACAACAATCTATGTTAGCGTTACCATTGACTTTCAGATTATACAAAGACCATAATTAAGAAGAATTTACCAATTATAATTATTTAGAGAAAGAGGTGTCATTATGGAATACTATAAATTTTTAAGACAGTATGTAGGACACCAACCAATTATTTTACCTGGTTCGGTGGTTCTCATTCTTAATACTGAAAACGAAATATTACTACAAAAAAGATATGATGGCGGTTGGGGGCTCCCTGGAGGCTTAATGGAATTAGGAGAGAGCTTAGAGGATACTGCCAAAAGAGAGGTACAAGAAGAGACAGGACTAGCCATCACAGATTTACAGTTACTAGGTGTTTTTTCTGGTCCGGATTGTTACCTTAAAGTTTCGAATGGGGACGAATTATACGCCGTTACAGCAGTCTTCTATACAAGAAATGTGCTTGGTAATTTAGTGATTGATTACAATGAATCAGAGACAGTGCAATTTTTCTCTCTTTACCATTTACCAAACGATTTAAAAGATCGTCGATATATTGAACTTTATATCGCACAATTAATTTAGAGAGAAAACAAGCCGTTCTCTCTCTAATTATCATGTAAAATATTCTAATTTTGCTTGAGGGAAAAATTTCTGCATATAGCCATACAAATGTTCCTTAATGTCTTCCTCTTCCTCTTTTTGATAAATATATTTACCAATGCCATATTTGCCCCATTTATATCGTCTTACCGTCTCGTCGAGTTCTAGCTTTGTCATTGGATAATTTTTTTCAATCACTCGTTTTGCAGGCTTTGTAAAGCGATGTTGAATAAATTCAAAGGTGATGTCATCGCGCACATCCTTTGGCAATTCAGCGTCCAATCGCTCAAACATATGATAATAGCCCTCCTGCCAGCCATCATGAAGATAGATTGGCGCAACAATAAATCCGAGTGGGTATCCAGCTCTTGCCACTTTCCCCGCTGCCTCAATGCGCTTTTCCAATGGTGATGTACCTGGCTCAAAGTGCTTAATCACATAATCAGCATTGACACTAAAACGAAACCTTGTACGACCATTATGCTTGGCATCTAATAAATGATCCACATGATGGAATTTCGTTACAAATCGTAACTGACCTAGCTCACTTTGTCCAAAATGCTCAATGGCTCGCTTTAAGGTATGCGTAAGATGATCAATTCCTACAATATCAGAAGTACAGGATGCCTCAAAGCGAGTGATGTCAGGTGCTCGTTCAGCCATATAGTGATCGGCCTGTTCTAGGATTTCATCGACATTGACATACGTCCGAATATAAGGTTTGCTGCCCATAGTTGTTTGTAAATAGCAATAATGACAATGTCCCATACAGCCAGTCGCAAATGGGATGGCATATTCCGCTGAGGGCTTAGATGTATCAAACTTTAATGTTTTTCGAATACCCACTACTAAGGTCGATTTTGCTACCCGATACTTTTGAAAATCATTGTCTCCAGGAAGGTTTCTCACTTGATTATGGGAAGTTGTATAGCGAATTTCAATTCCCATCTGCTCAAACTTCTCTTTTAGCTCCTGACCTAATGGATACTGGAGGGCATCTGGCTCAAAATAAACAAGCTGAGGGGTAAATGGCTTTATCATGTGAGTCCTCCCTTAATGAAAATACTGGTGATAGGCCTGTTCAGCCGCCATCTCGCTTGCAAAAATTACCATGTCATTCGTGATTGGATAATAGGTTTCAAATAAAAATAGAGCTAGCTCCTCTGGTTTTTCTGGATGATAAACGACTGCCGCTTCCTGTATATTCGTTACATCTTGAATATGTGGATTGCGGTAAAAAATATAAACAATATCACCCACATCAAATGGTTGTTGCATCTCTTCACCTTCCTCTGCCTTTCCATTAGTTTGGTGAAAGTGTACAAAAAATATGTCATAAAAAATTTAGTTGGTAATATACATACAGTCGTGCAGTTATTTTAAGAAAATTGCACTTCCCGTAAATTGTAACACTTCAATTTAACCTGCTTTATTCAATTCTCCTACGTCGAATAGTGTGAGGTTATCCACTCAAAATTCCCTTACTCTTTTCAATCATCTTGTAAGGAAAGTAAGCCAGAATAAGTATCAAAACTGCATGATGGTTAAATTTTCTTCAAAAGGTAAAAGGGTGAAACTTTTAGGATGCTCATACGTTAAATTAGATGTCATGCTAAGTCATTCAAATGGCATGAAGAAGGGTGGAATTTATGAAAAAAATATGGACTTTACTTTTTGCTGTGATACTTATTGTACCGTTAGTATTGCAGCCGGCAACCGCACAAGCGGCAAAAGCCATCACAATTAATGTGGATGGGGTGCAATTAAAAACCGATCAGCCACCAGCGATGATTCAAGGACGTGTTATGCTACCACTTAGAGCGATCTTTGAAGCATTGAATGCAAGCGTAAACTGGGACCAAAAGACTCAAACAGTCACAGGGATAAAAGGTGATACAACGGTAGTTCTCAAGATTAAATCGAAGACAGCTACTATTAATAACCAGACAGTAACGCTTGATGTACCAGCACAGGTATTAAAAGGTAGAACAATGGTACCAGTACGCTTCGTCAGTGAAGCACTTGGGCAGGATGTTGATTGGAACTCGGAAAAACAGCAAGTATCTATTAAATCTGACACTCCAAGTAATATCAGTATTGCTCCAGCGAGCAATGTGTCAGTTCGAGATGTGAATGATCAGGGAGATGGGCGTGATCTTGAGGTTAGCTTCTCTAAATCGTCTACAGAATCATATGTAGATCATTATCGGGTTATGGTTGTGAAGGCTTCTAAAAGTTTTAATTTGTCATCAGCTCTTAAAGTCTCCTCTTCTAATTATTCGGTGGTATCGACTTCAAATGCGAATCGTGCCGTAACTTTATCGCAAAACTCGCGAGATGTGGACGGAGACTACATAAAAAATGATCAGTCTTATGTGGTTTATATACTTGCCATTGGTAAAGGTTCTTATTCTAGCGTATTATCAACTTCTTCTCCGAAGATTACTCTAACAAACATGTCTACTGTTACCGCAGTAACAAATGTGAAGATTAGCGATATTAACGATTTTGGCGATGGACGTGATGTCTCAGTTAGCTTTACTCGTCCACAAAATGATAGCAATACTTCCAATTACCGTGTGTTTATAGTAAAGACCAAGGATGCTAACAATTTTAGTCTTACCACTGCGAATAATTTATCCAGCAATTATTATACAACAGTGGACAAATCAGGAAGCAACGGCAGTACGTTGATAGCAACTCTGTCTTCCTCAACACGAGATACTTCAGGTGACTTTATAAAGAATAACGAATCCTACACAGCGTTCGTTATGTCTGTAAGTAATACGAATTCTGGCATGAATAAACTCTCGCCTGCTTCATTAGCAGTAACGCTTACTGTATCTACTCCAACTATTACACAAGTAGATGATGTTAATGATTTTGGCGATGGACGCGATTTGAGAGTTAGCTTCAACAAAGTGTCTGACGAATCTAATGTTAACTCTTACCGAATTTTTGTTGTAAGAGCTAACAACTATACGAACTTTACATTGACAAAAGCCAACAGTTTACCTAGCACTTATTACACACAAGTGAACAAAACAGGCAGCAATATTACTCAGGTGCTCTCTGCAGGGGCAAAAGATACTGACGGTTATGCCATTCAAAATGGCGTTAGCTATCGTGTATTTATTATGGCAGTAACTAATAACTCTGCAAATAATGTGCTTTCTTCAGCCTCCAATATGATTTCGCTGCTTAGCAACAATGTGGGTGCAGTGTCGAATATCATTGCCAGCGATGTGAGCGATTATGGTAACGGTCGTGACCTCTTTGTGTCATTCAATAAAGCTGTTGATGAGGCACCTATTAATCACTATCGAATTATGGTGGTACCAACAGCAAATTACAATAATTTTAGTCTGACGGATGCTAATAGCGTATCCAGCAGCAATTACACAACTGTTAATAAATCTGGGAAATACACATATGAGCAAGCGTTATCTGAAAATACTCGGGATGTGCGCGGAAATACTATTAAAGAAGGTACGAACTACCGTATCTATGTACTGACTGTTGCCAATGGAAATACATTAGGAAACAATGCGCTAACTGCCGCAACGTCTACAGTTACACTAACTAAGAACTTCACTGTGCAAGCTGTAACTAATTTGAATGTTGCAGATATCGATGATAAAGGGGATGGCCGTGATGTGCAAGTAACATTCACGAAGCCTACAGATGAATCGAATGTTAATCATTATCGGATTTTAATGGTACCAACTGCATATTACAGTAGCTTTAATCTTTCACAAGCCAATAGTAGCTCTTATTACATCACAGAAAGCAAAGGTGGAAATTTAGCAGCAAATAGAACATTGGATGGGATTAGGGATGTACGAGGTAATTTTATTACAGAAGGAACTAGCTATCGCGTCTATGTACTGACTGTTGCAAATGGTAACTCTTTAAATGCCTACGCTCTATCCTCTCCTTCACCTGTGATTACAATTAGTAAAAGCAAAGCTGTTCAGGCAGTAAGCAATATTAATGTTAGCGATGTTGGTGATTATGGAGATGGTCGAGATCTACAGATTTCGTTTACAAAACCTTCTGATGAATCAAATATAGATAGTTACCGTATTCTAGTTGTGCCCGCATCAAAGGCAAATGACTTTGATCTGAATACAGCTATTAGAGCAACTAATTATACAGGTTGGAGTAAAGGCCAGTATAGTGTGAAATTGGGGGCTAATAGTAGAGATACAGACGGAAGACTTATAACGAATGGCCAAGAATATCGCGTATACATCTTGTCTGTAGGTGGTGGAAATTCTAAGGAAATGTATAGCTTATCCTACCCATCTTCCTACATTGCTTTGGAAGACCTTTCAGCCCCTGGATCAGTGGAGAAAGTAACACTCAGTCTTCAGGGCGACGGATATAAATATAACAATATAAACATTAGCTTTGATGTCAAAAATGGTCAAAGCGTAACGGAGTATAGAGTGTTTATGTTACCTAAGGATAAAGCAGATAGTTTCAAATTGGAGGATGCTATTAGCAATCCAAATAGCACCAGAATTTATCCGAATAATCTCTCTAACGTCAGCCAAGCGCTAAGCATACCAGTAGATGCATTCGGTAATCAACTTGATTCATCTACAGAATATGTTGCTAAGGTTCTGACTTTGGCGAAAGGAACTTCTTCGCTATCGAACACATCCAATAATTCGGTGCAACTCAAGAAATCTCCTGATAATAACAATAATGAGGCACCCCAAGACCCTCAAATTAATCAATAGGTCAATTATTTTTTCATAGCTGGGACTCCTTATGGCGCTTCATGTACCATAAGGAGCCCTTGTTGTTTTGTAATTACTTTTCCCTCTGCTTTTTACATACGTCGCTCTATTTCCACTCTTTATTGATTTGTATACTGAACGACAGCCTGGCTTATAGTTGCTTTGTCATCTGTACCTGCTCTGTTGTCACCTTTAATCCATGCTTTAACAAATAGCTCGTTGCTGGATTGCTCGCTAAGAAATTCACTGTCGTCAAATGGACTTTATGTGTTGTAATACTTGCTAAAAACTGTGTTATTAACTCTACATTACTTTCCTCTAGTATTACCATTTGATAAAGTAGAATACGCTCCACCTCACCATATTCATTCCACAATGTTTTGTATAGCATATAGCCAAGTGGTTCATGGTTATCATTATAAAACACCTTTGCTTCCCCATGCTTCACGCTCTGCCAGTTACACTGCCAAGGAACATTTTCCCGATAGAAAGATAGATGTGCTAGCTGCTCTGGGCGAATGGTCGCTATATGAAGGGCTACTGTAGATGTTACCTTTGCTTCATACTCGCCGCTTAAAAATAATAATTGATTGGCAACCACATAGCCATATTTTTCATACAAGGCAATGGCTACCTGATTTTCCTTAATGGCTTCTAACGTACCCAATTCTACATTTTCTCGCTTATAGATAGCTAGGGTTTCCTCCATTAATAGGCGCGAGACACCCTTACCACGATATGCTGGAGAAATACCAGTCCCACCATTCCAAGCTGTTTTTTGGCCATCGATGGTACGAAAGCCATTCATCACAATGGCAATCGGTTCCTCTTGATCAAAAACGACAATAGAATGCTCAGGAGATAACCCCTCCCCCACTAGTCGCTGTAAAAACATTTCTGCTGTCATATTAATTTCAATAAAATAACCTTCAAAGCCTTTGTTCCATGCTTTCAATACTTCATCTAATGTACATTGTGCAACTGTGTTAATCTTCATACAATCCCTCTTTTCAAATGGAATCTAATGCTGCTAGATTTTCTAAGGTTAGTTTTCTCACAATCTCATAACCATGTCCTTGACCTTTAGGTTTTATGACAACCGTCCCCATATTCGAAATGATGCCCAGCCCCGCATTTCTTGGAAAGCTATGCCCAATGATTATGTTGTTTATGCCCTCGGGTGGGATGATTTCCAGCATCGATGTAGAAATCGTTAATATACTGCTTTGCACTACAGTAGGAAGATTGCCACCTAACATAAAGATTTCAAACAAGAAGGGGTCAATTTGGAGATTGCTGTTGGGAAATGCCAAACGTGCTGTTTCAATGGTCCGACAAAAAGGACTGGTAGTGATGGTGGAAAGGATGGGAATTTGCCAATAGCGTAGCATTTGACCATAATAAATTGCCTCCCTACGACCTTGATCGGATAAATTCCGTTGATTTTGACAACTTTGAAATGTACCATATGCTTGATCTACACCAATAGTTGCTGTTCCGTGTCTTGCATATAAAGTTAGCCCACCTTTTCTCAATAACGCTAGGAGACCCTTTTCCATTTTCTTCATCTCCTTCATCATATCACTTTCTACTTTGTAATGTATGTGCTGTACATAGAAAAAAGCTCCCCACAACTTTTTGTAGGAAGCTTTTTTCTGTTATTTTATTGGAATTCTGACAATAGCAGTCGTTTCTAAATGTTTTGATGAATCAATTGAAATATGACCATTATATTTAGTGACAATTTCTTTGACAATAAATAAACCTTGTCCTCTTAGTCTACCATTCTCATGTTTTTTCGTTGAAAATCCTTGTTTGAATATGTGATCGGGATTCGCAATATTTGGCCCAGTATTGGTAATTTTAAATTCATACTGAGATTCATCTGCTGTACAGCAAATCTTAATCTTACGTTGTTCCTCAGGTAATTCAACAGCAGCATCAATCGCATTATCAATTAAATTGGATAGAATCTTGATTAAATCTGTCGTTTTAATCTTATTAAAGTCATTTTGAGAAAGCGTAAAATCCATATCAATATGATGATTTTGAGCCGTTAATTTCTTCGTTTGCAATAAGATGGACAAACCTGGATGATCAATATTTAATTTTAATGACTTGATCGCCTGAACTTCTTTTGATAGTGAGGATAAATATTGTCTCGCCTGATCTGTTTTTTCTAATTGTAATAAACCATGTAACACTTGGATATGGTTCGTAAAATCATGACGTAGGGACGACACCGAAGTAATCAATGTTTTGATTTCTGCTAGATATGTGTCCTCTGTAGCACCAACTTCCTTCGCTACCTCTTTTTGATACCATCTTTGTAAAAATAAAAAAGAACCGATGACAATTAAAATAAGTACACCATTAAAAATAAAATTAAATAGGTTGTCTTCAATGACTTTACCCTTAATACCATTTAGCGTATCTGCACTAATGTCAATGCCTAAATACCCGATAATTGTTCCATTATCATCTTTGATGGGTGCACCAACAGATAAATAAGACCCATGTTCAGAATCATGAATTACCTCTGTAACATAGGTTTCACCATTATAGGCCTTTTCAACATGCTTTGCAGGAACAGTACAAACCACGCCAATACCGAAGCCCTCTTTCATTTCTTTTGGCATCCCTGTAATCATGGCTATAGATACTTCAGGATTATCCACCTTTAAGGTGTAAACAAATAGTGCACCTAATTTTATCCTTGCATCGTTTAAATAATTTCTTACTTTCCAATAATAATCATTTTCCTGTGGATTATTTAAAAATTGCTGATAGGCATCCGTATCTATGGATGCAGCAATAGAATGGGCTGCCTCTAAGCTTTGATTGGCAATCGACTCTTCAACGGTCTTTTTTATTTTTACATAGGATGTAAAGATGTTTAAACTTGTAAACAAACATAATAAAATCGTTGATAGAATTAATATTAGTTTTATTTTTCTATTTTTCATAAAAAACGGTACTTCCTCATCTATAAATATTCTAGAATATTATTATATTATAATTAACTCTATTTTTTGTTTGTAAAGCAAACATTGCTTGTATATCCTACATAAATTAAAACACAAAATCAATTTTTATTTTATTCATACCCAAAATTACACACTGTAACAAATAGTTTAATAATCCTTGACAAGAAAGTAAACTAAAAAGAAAAGTAATAACTTTTTATGTCTCATTTCCTATTTAAATGGAAAATTGAAAAAACCACTAAAGCAAAGGTATCAAAAAAAGATCAGGTATCGACAATACCTGATCTCATCACAATATGCTTATTTTTTTCTTGAAGTCCGCGTTTGATCTTGCGGCTTTAGAAAGGTAGGTCGTTTACTATAGCCCTTTGGAGATAGTCGCAATAGGGACTTACGTATATTGCCCTTTTCAAAATCGGCACTAAAGTTTACGTATGGCACTCCCAAGACTCTCATATTCGCAGTGTATAAAAGGATGAAAAACACGGATATAAAAAAACCAAATAATCCAAAAAACGCCGAAGCCATAATAATGATTAATCGAAAAATACTCATAGCCGTCACAAAGGATTGATTGACCAATGTAAATGCAGCGATACTAGAAATGGCAATCACAACTATCATTGAGGGGCTTGTAACACCTGCTTTAATCGCTGCATCCCCAATAATTAGTCCCCCTACCACACTAACTGAGCCACTGATTGCACTAGGAAGGCGCAAGTTAGCCTCTCGAAACAATTCAAACATAAATAGCATCATTAAAATTTCTAGAATGGTTGGAAAGGGCAATCCTGACCTCGATTCTACAACCGTAGCAAGTAGAAGAAACGGAAGCTGCTCTTGATGATAAGTCGTCAATGCAAGCCAAAAACCTGGCAGTAGCATACTTATTAATATACCGACAATTCTGAGTAATCGTTCCATCGAGCTAACAATGAGTGGGTACTCATTATCCTCTGCCGATTTAAAGAGCAACATAATATTTGTAGGTGTAATTATGGCATAGGACACACCATCAATCATTAAGAGTATTCTTCCTCTAATTAAGGCCTGCATAGCAAAATCAGGTCTTCCTGTATAATCATGTCTTGGAAGAATTGTCGCTGTCTTTTCAATTTTTTCCATTAATAAGTCGCCATTGATAACAATATCCGTGTCAATTTTTTGTAATTGAAGTCGAATTTGTTCCAGCATATTTAAATTCACAATGTCTTCCATATATAGTATGGCTACGGTTGTTTTAGAACGCTTACCAATTTCTAATGTCTCTACACTAAAAGAATTAGTCGGTAATCGTTTTCTTAATAAAGCAATATTAATAAAAACATCTTCAATAAAGTCATCTCTAGGTCCCTTTACTACTAGTTCTAATGTTGTTTCCCCAGGCTCTCGATTGGGTCTTTTTGAAATATCACTAGAATAAAGTAATTGATTTTCTTCAAAATACAGTAAAACATGGCCTTTATAGACCCTAGTTATCGCATCCTCTTTCGATAAAATCTTTTGTAAATAGGGAATGTGTAAATGCTGTTCAATTTCTTCCTCTAGCATGTCCTCAGTGACATTGCATAACAAAGATTGAACACGTTGAACAACCACAGTTTGAAGTATTTGCTCATTGACCATTGCATCACAAGTTATCAAATGTACTGTATATTGCTGAAAATTATATTGTTGGAAAATCACATCAGCAGAGCGTTGAAATAGTGATTTCAACATTTTCAAATTAATTTGTTCCATTGATGAAATACTTCTCATCTCCTACTGAGCCAGCTCAAGATTAGTACATTTATGAAAACAATCACCTTCAATAAATACACTTAAGCATATTTTTCCCATGGTTGTTCAAAATATTCAAAGAAACAAATGTTGTGAAGACTATTCAAATTGTCCTGATCCAATCATTTTCTTTAGATTTGCCATCTCAATTGCAGACATTGCCGCATCATAGCCTTTATTACCAGATTTTGTTCCTGCACGTTCAATTGCCTGTTCAATATTTTCAGTAGTAACAATTCCAAAAATAACAGGTACATTCGTTGACAATGACACATTGGCAATGCCTTTTGCTGATTCATTACAAACATAGTCATAGTGTGTTGTAGAGCCACGAATAACAGTACCTAAACCAATAATAGCATCATATTTCTTTGTTTCTGCCAGTTGTTTTGCTATAAAAGGAACTTCAAAAGCCCCTGGCACCCATGCAACATCAATAGATGCAGAATCAACCCCATGACGAGTTAAACCATCCATTGCCCCATCCAATAATTTGCTAGTAATAAACTCATTAAAACGACCCACTACTACTGCAATTTTCAAATCCGTTCCAATTAATTGTGCTTCAAATGTTTGACCCATTGTTCCTTCTCCTTTTTACATAGAAATTTTAGTTTTATTAGTGGATAATTGTTTACGATAAGCAACCAATGCTTCTATCGAGATCATTTTTAAGCCATGATGTGCAGCGTAATTTGTTAGTTCTTCAAACCGAAGCATATGCCCATCATCACCCATAATTTCGCAAATAACACCTGCAGGTACGCTATGACAAAGCTTCGCTAGGTCAATAGTGGCCTCCGTGTGCCCTCTCCGTTCCAGCACGCCTTGCTCTTTCGCAATCAACGGAAAAATATGGCCTGGTCGACGAAAATCAGTTGGCTTAGCTTGCTTTTCTATCATTCTTTGTATCGTTAGCGCACGCTCAAAGGCGCTAATCCCTGTCGTTGTTTCTACATGATCGATACTTACCGTAAATGCGGTTTGATGGTTATCTGTATTGTGCTGAACCATTGGATATAAATCTAGCTTTTGTGCAAGCTGCTGCGAAATCGGCGTACAAATTAAACCTCTACCATTGGTTGCCATAAAGTTGATTGTTGCTGGTGTGATGAATTCAGCGAGTGCCAGAAGATCTCCTTCATTTTCTCGATCCTCATCATCAACCACCACAATCATATTGCCCTGCCTTAAATCCTCTATGGCTTCTTCAATTGAATGTAGCACGATGATCAACTCCTATTCTGTGATTTAAAAACCATGTTGTGCTAAATAATCTCTTGTAATAGCTGGCGTTGTTTGCCCCTTTTTTAATTGCCCTATAATGTATTTTCCAACTAAATCGGTTTCGATATTAACGATTGCTCCAACCCTCTTCATACCTAAAACGGTTTCTTTGTAAGTATGAGGAATAAGTGAAATTGTGACACTATTGGCTTCAACATGAAAAAGGGTTAAGCTTGTGCCATCAATTGTTATGGAACCCTTTGGAATACAAAAGTTGGTTAGCTCCTCTGACATTTCGATATCAATATAAACGGCGTTTGCTACTGGACGTTTTCGCAAAATTTTGCCGACTCCATCAACATGACCAGCAACAAAATGGCCACCAAATCGTCCATTAGCAGGCATGGCACGCTCCAAATTAACAGAATCGCCTATTGCCAGCTGCTGTAGATTTGTTGCTTTGACTGTTTCAGGCATAACATCCATCGTAAGCTGCTGTTGTGTGAAATTTGTCACTGTTAAACAAACTCCATTGACCGCTATACTGTCACCAAGCTTGACATCCTCCGTTATCTTAGCTGATTGAACCGTAATTTCCATACTGTCCCGATCGCTTTGCACGGCTTTTATGATACCAATATCCTCTACAAGTCCTGTAAACATTCCATCACCTACTCTACTTTATTAGCACTTCTATCCTTTACTTTTAAAGTTGATCCACCTGTTTTTGTGCCTTATCCTTCTCCCTTCTCTCGTTAGCAATAAAAAATAAAAACCCCTTTACATCAAAGGGGTTTTGGGAGTATAAGACATCAACAAATAAGCCTATTTGAAAACAATTTTTTCATAGACCGTCATCTCATTCGTTCTTCTCCCATCCAGACTATCACTGTCGGTTTTGGATTTGCACCAAATCAGCTTGCGCTCACGGACTTTGAATTGCTTCATCACCGCCGATTGGGAATTTCACCCTACCCCGAAGAACATCTTCTATTCGATTGTAGCTAAATAAAAAAACTTCCCACAAGATGATTGGGAAGTTTTGTAATAAATGCATAGTCAAATAAACCTTCTAAATTAGTATCAATTTAAAAAGTTCGCATTTTTACCCTTCTCCCATCCAGACTGTAACTGTCGGTTTTGGATTTGCACCAAATCAGCTTGCGCTCACGGACTTTGAATTGCTTCATCACCGCCGATCGGGAATTTCACCCTACCCCGAAGAATATTTTTATTTAGCTAGTCTTACGATAACACTATTTTATTATATTATCCATCCTTCTTTTTAAATTTTTTTCGAAGCATAAATTTTAAACAGCTCTGACTCGACTTGAAAAATGTAAAAGATATTATTAAAATGATGACATTTAACCTGTTTATGGAACTTCTTAATCAAAAAAACGTTCCTTTACAAGTGACTATTCAGTCTAGCAGTTTGGAGGTCATTTACTTGACATTTTTTAAAAATATACCTTTTAAACAAGCTATTTTCTATGCCCTATTAGCACTCTGTTGTGGGGTTTCGATCGTTTTCGTACATCATAACGAACAATTTTATGATCGACCGATAGCGGAAATAACGCAAGTGGATGTAACAGCATCAGAACCCATGACAGATATGTATGAAAATGAGGATTTTTTGTTTACACAGGAGATTATGGCCATTATCAAAAATGGTCAGCATAAGGGGCAATCCATTCATTTGACGAATGACTATTCTTCGTCTGGTGCTTTTGATCAAGAATACCATGTAGGCAATGAAATCTTTGTCACGCTAGATGATCGCAAAACACAATCTGTTTTAACAGGAACCATTCTCGATTTAAAACGAGATCAAACCATGGTAATGATTGCATGGATTTTTATTTTTGCCCTACTTATTGTAGGTAAAAGACAAGGCTTATTTTCTATCATTAGTTTGAGTGTCAATGCTGTGATTTTATCATTCGCATTAGATCTTTATGTGAAGCATGGGGGCGTAAGCCTGTTATTAGTCAGCGGCATTTGCGCCCTGCTATTTACGATTATTTCGCTACTACTTATTAGTGGATTGCATACAAAAACATATGTAGCCATCGTGTCCACACTTTTAGGCACTGTTATAGCGCTTATCATAAGCTCTATTGTAATGTGGTTGACAGGTGAAAATGGTCTTCGTTATGAAGAAATGCAATTTTTAACACGTCCCTATCGTACCGTCTTTATGGCAGGTTTATTTATTGGCTCACTTGGGGCAGTAATGGATGTTTCTATTACAATGGCTTCCTCGATTTTTGCTTTATACGAGCAAGATCCTACAATCTCTGTCAAGGCTCTGAAATCTTCGGGACATGAAATCGGTAAAGATATTATGGGTACCATTACAAGTATCTTATTCTTTGCCTACCTTTGCGGCTCCATACCTATGATTATTCTCTATTTAAAAAATTCTTCCACATTAGGGCTTACATTGTCCTTAAATCTTTCTTTAGAATTAGCCCGTGCCTTAGCAGGGGGTATTGGTGTTGTCCTTACGATTCCTATCAGTCAGTATACCGCTATATTTTTCATCAATCGAAAGAGGGTTCAAGGATGAATGTTGTCGTCTTATTAGCAGTTATATTATTCGTGTTAATGGTACTTGTCGGCGGTAGACAGGGGATACGCTCATTTCTTTCTTTATTCCTAAACTTTGGTGTGCTCTTTGTCACCATTTTTTTAATGACAAACCCTAAAAATTGCCCCATCATCTTGACGTTTATTGCCTGTACGGTCATTAGCTGTATTAGTCTTTTCTATATCAATAAAACAAACAGTAAAACCATTACAGCCTTTATCTCGACGATGGTGACGATAGGTATGTTACTACTCTTTATTACCTTTGTAACGGAAAAGTCGATGATCCAAGGGTTTGGCGAAGAATCAACTGAAGAAATCAGCATCTTTTCTCTCTACATTGGTGTTAATTTTGTGCAGATTGGTGCATCAGTCATCATTATGAGTACGATTGGTGCCATTATGGATGTAGCCATTTCCATCGCTACCTCTATGCATGAGATTTTTTATCGCAATCCTTCGATGAGTAGAAAAAAATTATTTACAGCTGGCTTAAGCATAGGAAGAGATATATTAGGAACCGATACTAATACGTTATTTTTTGCTTTCTTTGGTGGCTATTTAAGCTTATTAATCTGGTTCAAGGACCTCTCCTATTCGATTGGGGAAATTGTTAACTCCAAGGTTTTTAGTGCCGAAATGACAACCATTTTTTGTGCAGGAATCGGCATTGCATTGATTATTCCGATTGCCGCCTGCATCAATGCCTTTTATTTAATTCGAACACGCGAAAAAACAGAAAAACTTTTATAAAAATTACCAGTACCTATCATGCATTTGTGATAGGTGCTCGTCGTTTCTCCTCTAATTCATTCAAAAAATGAATGCTATGTCAAAAATGTTTGTCCAAATTGTGAAATCGTATAGATGAAGCTAGAATTAATACTTACATTCGAGAAAATTTTTTTGCTATAGTAAAAATCAGAAAAGCCAGTATCGTGGAGGTGTACTGGCTAATAGGAAAAACGATCGCTGATAATCCACATCACGATAACATCGTCATGGTCATTTTATTGTGCAGAAAATAAAAGATTGCTAGAAATTCGTCTATTAATTTCTAAATATTCTGTATTTTAATCTCCTATGATCGTCTAACATTTATTAAAGGAGCTTTTACTGTGAATAAAGAAATAAAAACAAGTCCGATTATGGCTGCTCTCTTAGTAGCTGGCTTTGTAGGATTGTTTAGTGAGACAGCTTTAAATATTGCACTTGGAGAGCTAAGCCTGCTCTTCGATGTGGACGCTACAACCATCCAATGGCTTGCAACAGGATACTTTCTCACATTAGGCATTTTAGTACCTGTAACAGGCATTTTAATGCAAAAGTTTACTACTCGCCAAATGTTTATGGCGTCTTTACTCTTTTCGATAATTGGTACTATACTTGCCGCCGTTGCACCCGTCTTTGCTGTCCTACTTTTAGCACGTATTATTCAAGCAGCAGGACTTGCGATTATATTACCTTTAACGCAAAATGTGATTTTCACAATTTTCCCAGCTAATAAACGTGGTAGTGCTATGGGCGTAATGGGTCTCGTTATTTTAGCTGGACCCGCTTTCGGTCCAACCTTGGCTGGGATGATTTTAGATAGTTTGTCCTGGCACTGGATATTCTGGGTTACCATCCCCTTCCTATTATTCTCTATTATTTTTGGCTTTATCTTTATTCCTAATGTAAATGAAATAAAGCAGCTGGCTATTGATCTTTGGTCCATTCTCTTATCTACCATTAGCTTTGGTGGCATCGTTTATGGTGTCAGTGCTGGCGGAGATTTAGGCTGGTCAAATATTACTGTACTAGGCACCATTTTGCTAGGGGTAATCGCCTTATGTTTATTTGTATTACGTCAATTGAAAATGCAACATCCGATGTTAAATTTGACAGCGTTTCAATACCCCATGTTCGTGTTAGGTCTTCTTATGAATATGATTAACTTCTTCAATATGTTGTCTATGCTGGTAGTGCTTCCTATGTATATGCAAATGGTCCTTTTCGTATCGGCTTTTGGGACAGGTTTAATGTTGCTTCCTGGTAGTCTATTAAACTGTATATTAGCCCCTACAATCGGTAAATTCTTCGATAAATATGGCCCTCGTGCAGTCATTACGCCTGGCACTATACTTGTTGTAATCGGGTATGGACTTTATGCTTTATCTGGTACAGAAACAGCTACTTGGCTATTAGTCGTAACGCATATTATCATGATGCTTGGTGTTGGAATGGTATTAGCCTCTGTTCAAACAAATACGCTGAATGCCTTACCAAGACAATACTTTCCAGATGGCATTGCGATTACACAAACCTCTCAGCAAGTTTCTGGTGCAATTGGTATTGCTGTGATGGTGTCGTTGTTCTCAGCAAAACAACAGCACCTCCTAAGTGACATAACAACTAATACGCAAGAAGCAGCAGCTTCAGGTTCAGCCTTTGTCTTTTCTATCAGTTTTGTTCTGGCAATAATCAATGTCATACTCTCCTTCTTTTTGAAAAAAACACAATAATGTCGAGGTGTCTCAATGGACTTTTGAGACACCTCCTTTTGTTGTACCATTTTCATTGCAATCGCCGTATTTTCTGATAATATTTACCATAAGATGTTTACGTACGCTCAAAATGGTTGTTATTGCAAGAATACTAGATGCCCATTCCATGTAACATTTTTTAGCATAGAACGTCAATACAACGAGATGAAAAAGGAGAAAGTTTGCAATGAAGCATATTATCTTTGATTTTGATGGGACGCTTGCAGATTCTACTGCTGTGTTTGCCTCAGCATGGAATACTTTAGCCCAAAAATATAAATTTAAAGGCATTGAATTAAAGGAAATTGATACATTAAAAAAATTATCAATTTCAGAACGCAGTAAATTATTCGACTTTCCAATGTATAAGTTGCCTATGATTTTACCGCAATTTTATAAATTGTATCGTCAATCATTAAATGATGTTCATCTTTTTGAAGGAATGAAGGAACTATTAATAGAGATTGATAAAAGAGGCTATAAAATCCTGATTATTTCCTCAAACTCTAAAGAGAATATTTTAGAATTTCTTAAAATGAACGGTATTCATTGTGTAGCAGATGTACTTTGCTCCAACCGCATTTTTGGTAAGGACAAAGTAATGAAAAAGTTTTTAAAGGAAGCAAATGTCGACTCGTCTAACGTCGTATACATTGGAGACGAGCAAAGGGATATTGTTGCTTGTAAGAAAGCCGGTATACCAATTATTTGGGTGGAATGGGGCTATGATGCCAAAGAAGTCGTGCAAAATGACGAACCTGAATACAGTGTCTCAACACCACAGGAAATTTTAGAGATCATTTAATCATGAAAAAGGATAATAGCACTTGTCTATTATCCTTTTTATATGCCTATCCTTTGATGTCACTAATTTGCATTAGCTTTTCTGCTGTACTATTAACCCCTTTGTAGGCATCTGTTAATTCATGCATACTCGCAGCAAACTGCTGTGTAAACGCAGCAATTTGATTTGTTGATGCATTTACCTGATCGATGGATTGTTTAATATTTTCTAGTTGCACAGTTATGCTATCAGCACTTTCTGTACTACTCTGGGACATTTTTTGTATTTCAGAAGCGACCACCGCAAAGCCACGCCCATGCTCACCTGAACGTGCTGCTTCTATCGATGCGTTTAGACCAAGAATTCTCGATTTCATAGCTAAATCTTTTACTAAATGGACAATCACATTAATTTGTTCAATATTGCCTGTCATCGATTCCGCGAAATTAGATAGCTCTTCCAAACGATTGGATACATCCTTACTGGCAGTGGCTAATCCTTCATTTGTAGCTGTCATTTCTTCTACAGCACTCGAAAGCTCAGTTGCCAATAGACGCATACTATCCATTTTTTCGTTCGAAATAATGGCACTTACTACGCCAATAATACGTCCTCCTTCAAAAATAGGCTGGGCAGAGGCGATATAGGCCATACCAAAACCTTCTGCGCTACGCTCCTCTTTCACAAATTTTCCTGAACTTAACGCTATTTCTGTTGCTGTACCTCGATATTTATGTACTGGGTCACCAACCCCAACTTTTAAGTCAACCTTTTTTCCTGGTTTGTAGGCAAGCACTTTTTCCGTATCTGCCACGATGACACAAGCATCCTCTGGGTAAGTTGCTTGGTATAAATCAATCGAATCAATAGTTGCTTGTAGTTTAGGATGCATTGTCTTTTCCCCCTAAAATTTTCTGAATTGTATCAATTTAACTATATCATGCGATCCGAAAAAAGACACCAACGTCCAGTGGTGTCTCCTTACAACATTATGGTTTTTTCAATAATTCTACATATTTTTCTGCCGTTCGAATTTCAATTGTTAGAGAATTCTCTCCATAACTTGCCTTAATTAAAAATGGTACATCATTTGAGTTTTGAAACCTAAAATCTAACGTATCATAAGAAACCGTAGCATCTCTTCCTTTTGGGACATATCCTACATCTAACGAATGATGATGGCGCTCAACATATTTGACGGGAATTTGGTCTACTGCATTAAACAAGGTTGAAGAAGTTTGACAGATTCCACCACCAATTCCCATGACTACCTTCTTATTAATAATTTCAGGTGCGGGTTGATAGCCATTTGCCTCATCTCTTGGACCTACAATTGTATTAAAAGAAAAATAATCGCCACTGCCTACAATCACATTATGAATGGCTCTAGCAGAGAGCTCAATATTTTTATTTCTTCCTAAATCAGCACGATTGAAATAAGTTGTATAAGATGCAACAACTACTTCCTCTAATAAAGGAAGATCCTCAAAATAATAGCCACTTTCTGTTATATAGAGCGGCATTTCTACCTGACCGCCAGTCGCAGAAGCTTCGATAATACGCTCCACTAGCTCACTTTCCTTTAAAATGATTTGCGGCTTCCCCTTGATCACTTGCCCGTTTTCATCCAATCGATCAAGCATCATACGCTGATCATAGCCATTTGATGTGTCCGTTCCTCTTGCCCATTCCCTTGCTAATTGTTCGATATGCTTTTGATAGGCTTGTGGGTCCGTATCGAAGCCAAATTCCTTTGGAGATATTGTTTTAAGTACCTTACTCGTAGTTGGATCAACAACCTCTACAATAGGATCAATCATTTGTTCTTGTTCATATGTAACAGGTTGCTTTATTTCCTCACGTTGTTGAATTTCTTGTTCTAGCTTGTTATCAGGGACTGCTGTTTTTTCACAACCTACGAGACCCGTCATACAGATAACGCAACATGTAGCTAACCACTTCTTTTTCAACCATAAACACCACCTCTATCTTCATACTACAGAGACATCTTATTCGTCTATTGCTCATAGTGTGTTGTTTTTTGGTTATTTTTATTTGTCAAGATAGCAAAAACACGCTACATTATCCTTAGCCTGACATATCTAAAGATAGTTTGATGTGTATTCTTGTACTTAATTAACCTTTTAATGATTTAGGGGGATGTTAATTCTAGAAGAAGTAATATACGCTTCCAATACGGTATACTTTAGAATTTAACGCGAAAAAGAGCATCTACTAGCTGTCACAAAAGCCAATAGATACTCTTTCTTTTTTTATTTTTGAATAAACATTTGTGTCCAGTAATTACCTTCCTGTACATAGCCTACACCAATATGTGTGTAGCTTTTATTAAGGATATTGGCACGGTGTCCTTCACTGTTCATCCAGGCCGTTACAACTTCCTGTGCGGAGCGTTGGCCCTTCGCGATATTTTCACCAGCAGATTTATACGTAATACCGAAGTTTTTCATCATGGTAAAAGGTGTACCATACGTTGGACTTGTGTGGTCAAAGTAATTTTTATCCTGCATATCTTGCGACTTATATTTAGCAACCCTTGATAGCTCCCAATCTTCTTGCAATGCTGGAAGACCTGCTTTTGCCCGTTCTGCATTGACAAGTTTCACAACCTCTTGTTCAACTGTTGCCTGTTCTTTTACAGGGACGTTAATTTTTTGACCTGGAGAAATTTGATTTGGGTTAGCGAGTTGTGGGTTGGCATCAATTAATTCCTGTACACCCGTTTCTGTTTTTAATGCTATTTTCCATAGCGTATCGCCAGATGTCACTGTATAGGATTCGGCGGCCATTGCCGCAACTGGTACTAATAATGAAGTTGCTACTACTGAAGCTAGTGCTACTTTTTTTATTTTTTTAAACATGTTAATCACCCTTCCTAATTGCTCTACCATTATCGTAAATAGTTTCTGAGCCATAATCATCACAAAATATTTGGAAGGATTTTTACAATTGTATGACAAGCTCGCCATATGTTTAGTTAAAGCCCTTTCTCTCGCTATTCTTTCCCATTGGAATTGTCATCAAGTTGCAATATGTTTGTAATTGGCATACATTACTAATAGATTCAGTGATCAATTGCTGCACAAAATATCCTATTTTGCTAATTGCTTACGCTGTAATCGATAAATTAAGAGAATATAGAGCCAATCATAAAAGAGCGTTGCTACAGAAATAATGGTAATTAAAGGTGTGCGGAAGTATAGATAAAATCCAACCGCTGCAAATAATGTACCCACCATCTTACAAACTGCTATCCCCATGGATTGACCAGCTAAATTCCCTCTTTGCAAGAGTAAAGCAATAAATAGTCCTGACATCATAAGATTTTGAAAGAATGCTACGTACTTTCCTTCGAAATCTTGAAATTCATAGACTATACCTAAAATGATCAGCATGCTAAAGATTAACGTGATCAAAAAGGAGAAATACAATAGCTTTTTTGATAGCATCTTTCGATATTCATTTGGAGCATAACGTAAAAATTGCATCAAAATAAAGACATCCAATACAAACCAAATCAGCGTAATATAGCGTTGCAGGTCATTTTGTGGGTAGAAAAAGGCAAAGATAAATTCCCATGAAATATTGGCACAAATAGCGACCATAGGCATGCCATAGGTTTTATCTTGCCATCCTTTGTAAATAACAAGTATATATGTAAAAATCCAAAAAAGACCCATTCCTACTTGGCAAATTAATAATATGTCTTGTTCACTCAACATTCACGCTCTCCCCCTCTCTAGCATTCCTTCTACTATATGAGGAAATCGATTCTTTATGTCTAAAAGTTTGATAGACGGGTAAAGGAGTGCTAAATAGTAAAAAACGGCAACCTATACATTCCACAAGCGATCCTATATAGTAAAACGAGGTGATTAAATGAAAATAAAAATGTATATAGATAATGAGCAATTTATCGCAGGAACGACCTTAAAAGATGAGATGGAGATTGAACACAATAATATGGCTTTGCATAGTTGCCATGATGTTCAAGCTATCATTAACAATCGTCAGCATTTAGCTGCGACATTGAACTGTGATTTACAAAATTTTATTTGTACAGAGCAAACACATAGTGCGAACTTTCATAAAGTCACATTAGCCGATCAAGGACGAGGAGCTGCGCAAATGGATACAGCGGTGAAGAATACAGACGCGCTTTATACACTTGAGCCTAACTTACTATTATGTAGTTTTACAGCAGATTGCGTGCCCGTTATTTTTTATAATGCTGTGAATGGACTCGTCGGTGTGATTCATTCGGGATGGCAAGGAACAGTCAAAGAAATAACACCCAAACTGTTTCAGCATCTTATGAATGAAGAACAGTGTCGACCTGAGGACTTTCATGTTCAAATCGGTATGGCACTGAGTCAGCAGAAATTTGAGGTAGACGCAGATGTATATGAAAAATTTCACAGTCTTGGTTATGCCGAAGAATTTATGTATTACAATGCAGAAACGAAAAAATACCATATTGATAATCAGCAGACAGTCAAAAAGCAATGTGAGCTTGCGGGTATTCCAGTGAATCAAATACAAATTGATGAAACCTGTACATTCCTTAGTCCCGATGGCTTTTCTTATCGTCAAGATAAACAAGCTGGAAGACATTTAAGCTTTATTATGCGAAAAACACAATAACAGCAAAGACCCTTCTTATCGAATGGGTCTTTGCTGTTATTTTAAAGTACCTGTACTAATAATGGACGTTTCTACACGGACCTTCACGTCTAATTTTCTAATAAGCTCTCTTGTTTTTTTCGATGTCCATTTTCCATGATGATACATTCTAAATTCTTCACTTAAGCCAGCTGGATCTACCTCTGTTTTATTTAATCGCGCTAAAAATTCACTAATATCCTGTTCCAGCTGTTTATTCACATCTTTTTCCAAATCACTAATGCTTTCAACTGTAAATAAATGTGATTCTCTTTCTCCCTTATATTCGCTTAAAGTACCCTTTATTTTTAAGAAAATCGTTAATTTGGGTGATTCCATATTTTTATTACTCTCTTTTTTCACACTGCTCTCGATTAAATCAATCATTACCTTTTCTTCTCCATGTCCTGCATTTAAATCAAGGTGCAAAGGAGCAAGATTTTTCTGTCCACTTAAAGCTTGAATAACTAGTGCTTCCTCAGGTTTAATTAATTCATGCATCTGATTCCCTTTAAATATGGCAACGCCTTTAATCTCTAATTTCTCCCCTCGTTTTTCAACATAGGGTAATACTGTATCCACTACAGGATTTGTAATCGAGTACATAAAATCATGAATATTGGTATTGGGATTAAAAGCAGTATTGATACTCGGCTCTAATAGATTGTTCAAATAAAAATTAATACTTGGCTTATCAGGATAATCACCTTTTAAAATCGCTTCCGCATTATCCTTCACAACAGCTATCAATACTTTATTACCTACTTCCGCATTGCGATATAAGTGCTGAACGATTTTTCGAACATTCCCTTTCCGCGCAAAATCTTCGTTTACTAAGACAACTCGCAATTGATTGAAGACTATTTTCTTATCGGATTGCTTTTCTATTTCCACGATGCCGCTTGATACTAAATCTGTTGTGATAGAAAAAGTTTGTGTGTCTTTTTCTGCGTCTGGAGAATATTGGGGGATCGCTACTGTGAGTCTCATCTGGTTCTCATCGATATAGTCAAAAGCCATCGAGTCTACCATCCCAACATCCTCTAGAGGAACTTTTATTTCTTTTTTAGAACAGCCTGCAAGGAAAACGAAAATCAAAAAAGAAATGATGCATAGACGTTTATTTTTCATACCTGCACCTGCTTTTTTCGAATAACATATATCAGGATTAAAAACACTGGCCAGCTTACCAGCACATAGCCTACATAGTTACTTGCCATAAATAATTTTTCTTGGAATTCACGCGAAAAGGGCATTTTTACAATAAAGAAAATGATCAAGGCGATGATATACAACTGATAACTTTGCTTTTTCTTTTTAAGGAAGGTATCCATACCCCTTTTTGCACACCATACATAGGCTGTAATCGAGGATAAGATTAGAAAAACCCAAAGCGTAATGCCAATGATATCGATTCGCTCAATAAAGGTAAATTCTCCTGCCTTAAATAGGTTTAATACTGAAAACTCTACATTTTTTAATTGCCACTCTGAATAATACATGACGCTAATAGCTGTTGTGATAAAGCATAAAAATATACTAATCCAAATACCGATTAAGGAATGACGAAATGCCTTTTTTTGATCGATGATATATGGAAAATAAAATAGAATTAATTCGTAACCAAGGATAGAAAAATATCCTTGCTTTAACGCTTCATAAAATTCCTTAGGCGTAAAATTAAATAGAGGCAAAAAATGACTTGGATCACCTTTTTCGATGGCCCAGCGCGTAAAATAGAATAATCCAATGGTAATAAAAAATGTCATTATACAAAATCGTGCAATAGATTTAATACCCCCACTTACAATATAAATAAGTAGAAGTAAAAAGCAAAGAACAGGCATGGTGATGGTTTGTTCCTGCAATGCTGTACTTTGAATTAAGTGCATATAATTACTAATAATCCCTGCACTAAAAACAATAAATTGAATAATGATGAGTAGATTTATAAACTTTCCGAGCCATTTTCCCAATAATATTTCATTCATTCGAAATAAATCATCATTGGGAAACTTCGAACAAAGCCATACCATCGCAAATAGTGTCAGGCTAGCAATCACACCAAAGAGAAGAGGCATAAATGATTGTGTGTAGCCCATAGGACTTAATTTCTGAGGGAGCGAAAGGATACCGGTACCAATCATAATACTTTGCGCTAAGAAGATGACATGATAACGATTTAACACCTTTCCTTTTGTTGTATTCAAAGTTAACCACCTCATTCTCATTCTGACACTATTTTTTCTGTACTTTTGAAATACCGGTCTTACTTCTTATATATTTAGTTGGAAATCGGATGACACTATCCAATAAATCGCTTGGCTTTCTTGGAATAGCAGGTGTCATATAATGCGTTCCTAAAGATTTGAGACTTAATAAATGGTGGATTAACCACGCAAAGGCGAGCATCTGTCCAAACAAGCCAAATAAACCTGCTGATAAGATAAAAATATAACGAATAAATCGGCTAGTATTACTCATTAAGAAAATAGGCGGTAAGAAGGAAAGTAGTGCTGAGGTAGCGACTAACACAATGAGTATATTACTTAGTAATCCAGCTTCTACGGCCGCTGTACCAATTACAATACCTCCTACGATACCAATGGTTTGTCCGACTTTGGCAGGCATTCGAGAGCCCGCTTCTCGTAAGACTTCAATTATAAGCTCGATAAATAATACCTCAATCAGTGGTGGAAATGGTACCTTACTTCTTGATTCTTGAAGATTTAGTAATAATTCGTATGGCAAAATTTCTGGATGAAAGGTTAAGGCTGATATATACATTGGTGTAATCATGATCGTTAAGAAAAAACCAAAAAAGCGCAGCATCCTTAATAAAGATGCTGTTGTCCAACGGTTGTAGTAATCCTCAATCGACACGAACATTTCAAAAAAAGAAGTGGGACAGACAATGGCTAGTTGACTATTATCCATAAAAACGACGATTCTACCATCCAGAAGATAACGGCAAATACTATCTGGACGGACTGTCATGTAATATTGAGGAAAGGGCGATAATGGATTATCCTCAATTAATTGCTTCAACACGGATATATCCGTAAATAACGGATAATCTACCTGGTCAATACGGTTTCTTAAATCATCTAAATTTTCATGGCTCACGATATTATCCATATACATAATCGATATTTTAATATTGGCTTCTGATCCAACAATTCGGTTTTCATTTTTTAGCATGGAGCTTTGAATCCGTCTTCTCACTAACGATATATTCGTTTCCAGTGATTCTGTAAATGCATCCTGTGGACCAATTACAGTCGACTCTGTTTCCGTATCCGTAATGGCCCTTGTAGGCGCACTATACGTATCGATACTTAATAGGGCGTTGGTTTCGTGAAAAAAAAGAAGGGTTTGCCCAGCATTCAATTTTTTAACGACACCTTTCACATCTTTCGGGTCCACATATTGAGCCATTTGATGAATTTGTTTCAAATTATTAGCTAGTGGAATCGTCACCATGGTTTGTAAGGTCATTTTTTCGATGAGTGAGGAGAAATAAATGACCGTCACATCCCCTTCTTCTGTAGCGATCATTTTGAGTTTTACGTCATCGACTTCGTTAATCTCCTGCTTTAATTTAGTGACAATCTGCTCGGGTATCTCGTTCATTTTTGCTCCACCCCTTTTGTTCCGATAAATACCAGTCCATATCATTCATTTTTTAGTAGTTTGCCTTTTTATCATTTAATTATGTAAAAATTGTGCTAGCAAAAATAGCCATACAAAAAGGATGCATCCCAATTAGAGATACATCCTTAAAGGTTATTCTATAGAATCTTTGCTGTATCGGTTTTTACCAATACCAAATACGTAGTAGCTAATGGTTACAAGAATCAAGAAAATAATGCCCACTATTAATGACACGCGTGTATCATCATTGAACCACATGCCGACTAGTACCATGATTAAAAAGATAATTGTTACATAGTTTGTAATCGGTGCGAACGGCATTTTAAAAGGATGCTTTGCTAGCTGCGCTTCCTTTACTTTTCTAAAACGAATTTGACTTATTAAAATGATAAACCATGGAATCATCCCTGGTAAAACACTTGCACTATACACATAAACAAATAAGTTTTCAGGGGCAATATAACTTAAAATAACACCAACGACTAAGCCAACTAATACGCCCGCTGTTCCAAATAAAGGCACACCATTACTAGAAAGCTTTGCGAAAAATTTTGGTGCTTGTCCATTCATAGCAAGTGTATATAACATACGTCCAGCACTATAGATTCCACTGTTACACCCTGACATTGCAGCTGTGATGACGACGAAATTAATAATACCTGCGGCAGCTGTGATACCTACCTTAGCAAATGTCGCAACGAAAGGACTACCAATTGTGCCAAGCTCATCCCAAGGATACACTGTAACAATGACAAAGATTGCACCGATATAGAAAATTAAAATACGCCAAATAATGCTTTGGATGGCATTCGTAATCGTTTGTTGAGGATTTTTTGCTTCTCCTGCTGTAATCCCAATGAGCTCCACCCCTTGATAGGCAGCAACGACTAAAGATAAGGCAAAGAAAAATCCTGTCCAGCCACCTGTAAAGAAGCCACCGTGACTCCAAAGATTGGATAAGCCGATTGCTATTCCATCATTGCCAAAGCCAAAGAAGATGAGTCCGACCCCTGCAATAATCATTAAAATAATCGTAACAATTTTAATCATCGCAAACCAGAATTCAAATTCTCCAAACGATTTGACAGAAATGAAGTTTGCCACACCCAAAATCACCATTGCAATTAGACCAGGTATCCAAGCTGGTAATTCTGGATACCAATATTGCATATACGTTCCTACTGCTATAATTTCAGACATCCCAACAATAACCCATTGGAACCAGTTACTCCACGCTGTTAAATACCCTGCTAAAGGATGAATATATTTATAGCCAAATGTGGCAAAAGAGCCTGTACTTGGCTCCATATAAAGCATCTCACCCATTGCCCTCATAATGAAAAAAATAAAAATACCTGCAATACCATAGGCAAGGAGTACAGAAGGTCCTGTCCATTGAATAGCACTTGCTGAGCCCATAAATAGCCCAACACCAATCGTACCGCCAAGTGCAATCATTTGAATATGACGTGCTTCTAATCCTCTTTTCAATTCCTTATTGGCCACTCCATAACGCCTCTTTTCCTGTTGTTCTTTCTACGATGTTTTTACTTTAAAATAATAATCAATTTTTCTAAAAAAGACAAATGTATTTTTAGGAAAAACAAAAAATATTGCTATTTTAATAGAATAACAAAAAATAGGTAATAACGACGATTTAATTGATGTTTATACGAAATATGATGTTACTTCAACATAATTTAAATCAGAAAATTCAAAAAACTCTATTCCGTTCAAGACGAAAGGAATAGAGTTTACTTCGTTATTGTAATAAAGTTTGTTCCTGTAATTTTGCAGAGAAGTATTTACGTGCATCTGCTGTTAGAATTTGTAGCAAAGTCACTTCTTCTTGACGTGCAAATTCTACAAACATCCCACTTAAATTCTCGTAGACATATTTGATTTTAAAGCCACTATCTAAATAATGATCTACTTTTTGAATTTCCTCTGTGCTTTGTTGGAATTCAGACATGCCATCACCTCACCTTCTTTTGAAAATGTCTTGATGTTGTCTCACTTACTCGGCACCCTTCATCTCTAACAGAGGATCTGGTTGCTCCACCAGTTCATCTTCATCTGGGAGCGCCGCTGGAGCTGCTGGTTGGCCAAATATTTCGTCTAAATTATGTCCGACAGTAATACCTAAATATTTGGCATCACTTGGATCATCTAGCTCAGCTTGAGGATACTTTTTAAACCACCAATACTTCGCTAATACATAATATACAATCGCGCCTACAGCGAACCCTACTAAAGAAGAGTAAGTTGAAAATATATTGGCAACTGCACCACCGATTACCCAGGCGATTAACCCAGCCATATTAAAGCCTTTATAATATTTAAATTGCCCATCTAATTCATAAAGCTCTTTTACATGTACGCGCCGTTTACGAATCAGGTAGTAATCAGCAAATAAAATACCTACAATCGCTGTTAAAATACCGCCAATGATTAATAGGACATTGACCATGACATCAAATAGACTCCAAGGCTGTGCAAGAATACCAATAATCCCTGCAATAACTACCCCTACCCAGAATGGCACTTTCGGTCCACCGATATTAGAGAAAATAGTAGCTGCTGGTACAACGTTGGCAGAGGTATTTGTCGACCATTGTGCTAATACAATCATCAGCAATAGAATCCCAAGAATAAAGCCGCTTGCACTTTGCTGTAAGGCATTAATTGGGTCTGCCGAGGCAACTGCCATATAGCAAACTGCACCAATCGTAACAATGAATGTGTTTGTAATGGGCATGACAATTAAAGAGCCTACAAGCTGTGTTTTATTACGCTTGAACCAATTACGCTCATTTTTGGGTGCTTTAAAGAAACGTGACAAGGATGGCATATCTGCTGCTAAGGTTGCCCAAAAGCCCATATTTGCCATCACCACTACCATAAAGGCGGTAAAAGCAGCGAAGCCTGTTGTTGGGGTTTCCACCCACGTCCAAATATTTTTTCCCTGAGATGTTGCATTATCTGCCAATGTGTAATACATCCAACAAGAAATTAAAATAATGACAGGGGCTGCTAAATCAGCAAAACGCTCAATGGATTTAATACCAAGAGATGTATTAAAGAGTTGAAGCGCTGCAAACACAAGGAAGCAGATAAACCAATTATCAAAGCCAAACAATAAATTTAAAATTCCGTTTATCGCTAATGCACCAAAATACGTATTCAAACCAAACCAACAGGCAGCTGTAACACCACGTACAAGAGAAGGTATATGAGTACCGAATGTGCCAAATGGTGCACGCATATAAACAGGGAAAGATAATCCATGCTCTATTCCGATGTCACCAATTAACGTCATAAAGACGCCAATTAAACAAGAACCTACCAATGTTGCCACAATCACCATTGGTAAGGATAAATTCATGATAGCCGAACCACCAATGGCAAAAGCTGCTAATACAATTGCCATTCCTATCCAAATCACCGCAAAACCAAATGTTCCAATATTTCTTTGTTGATGTGTCACTGGAAGTAAATCTGGGGATTTTAAATAATTCCCTTCACGTTCCATAATGTTTCTCTCCTTTTTTTCTAATTTCCGTGACAACCTACTTGAAGTGCCTTCCTTCACCCAAAATGCTGAAGGAAGGTGGAATTTCGATTTTAATCTTTATTCAAAAATGAACAACGGTCCTTTATTTTGATAGACTGCTAAGAAGTGATTGGCGTTCATTCCATGTCATTGGCGGAATTGTAGATGGGCGTTCAACCATTGAAATGGCTCCATCGACAGGACAAACAATTGAGCATAAATTACAGCCTACGCAGTCTTCCTCACGAACCTTTAGCATTGGGCGACCATCCTCCGTATAAAGGTCAATACATTGATGGGATGTATCCTCGCAAGCAATATGACACTTATTGCAATTAATACAAACATCATTATTAATTTCTGCGACAATTTTATAATTTAAATCTAAATCACCCCAGTTTGAATACCTTTGTACAGAGCGACCAACTAAATCCATGACTGAAGCTAGACCTTTATCATCTAAGTAGTTATTCAGCCCATCAATCATATCCTCCACAATACTAAAGCCATGATGCATTGCTGCTGTACATACCTGTACGCCTGTCGCACCCATTAAAATAAATTCCGCTGCATCTTGCCAATTGGAGATCCCCCCAATGCCCGAAATCGGTACATTGACTAATGGATTACGAGCACATTCTGCAACCATGTTCAGTGCAATTGGTTTAACTGCTGGACCACAATAGCCCCCATGAGCTCCTTTTCCAGCCACATGTGGTACTGTATTCCAAGAATCTAAATCAACACCAGCTAAACTGTTAATCGTATTAATCATACTCACAGCATCTGCTCCACCTCGTGTTGCCGCTTCCGCCGTCACGGTAATATCCGTAATGTTGGGCGTTAGTTTAACAATAACAGGTGTACGCGCCGCTTCCTTTACCCAGTACGTTTGTTTTTCCACCAATTCAGGGACTTGACCAGAGGCAGAACCCATGCCTCGTTCTGCCATCCCATGTGGACAACCAAAGTTAAGCTCAAGACCATCAACCCCCACATCTTCTACTCGTTTCACAATTTCATGCCATTTTTCTTGCTTTGGTTCCACCATTAACGAGGCAATAATTGCGTGATTAGGAAATTTCTTTTTCGTCTCATAAATTTCTTGTAAATTCACTTCTAATGGTCGATCCGTAATTAATTCAATATTGTTAAAGCCTGCCACACGTTGGCCATTATAGCTAACTGCTGCAAAACGGGAAGACACATTTAAAATCGGTTCTCCTAACGTTTTCCAAACTGCGCCACCCCAGCCCGCTTCAAATGCACGTTGGACTTGATAGCCTGAATTCGTTGGTGGAGCAGATGCTAGCCAAAATGGATTCGGCGATTTGATGCCCGCTAAATTAATGCGTAAGTCTGCCATATAAGTTCCCCCTCTATCCGTACTAACAATCTTTTGTCAACTGAAAGCATAGTGCCAGATACAGGCTGTATGACCACCATTTCAAAAGCTAATGTAATCATTCAGATGGGGGATTAACAGCCTGTATAAACCCGATTGATGAATCTAACAATCAGTGGAGGAAGAGCCTCCCTGATTGAAGGTTCACTTTATGCAATCTCACTTGGTTTTCTTAAACGTTCATGAATCTTATATGCTGCATCTTTTCCTTGCTGTACAGCGGTCACTACCATCGCTTCACCCTGTCCATTACCAAAGACAACATCTCCACATGCAAATACTTTGTCATTGGACGTTTGCATTGTTGTCTCATCAATGTCTACGACACCATTTGTATGAGCTAAACCAAAGGCTTCAATTAACGATACAAAACGAGTTTGCCCGATGGCTTTAATAACAGCATCCACTTCAATGATAAAATTGGAGCCCTTTACTTCTTCAGGGCGTTGTCGACCATCAGGACCTGCCTCACCAAGCTTCATTTTCACACATTCAATGCCTGTCACCTTTCCTGCTTCATTGCCAATAATTTTTTTAGGTGCAGTTAGCCATTTAAATTCCACACCATCCTGCTTGGCAAATTCATATTCGAATTTGTATGCTGTCATTTCTTTTTCTGTTCTACGATAGAGAATTTGTACATTATCTGCGCCTAAACGCACCGCACTTGTAGCACCGTCTATCGCCGTGTTTCCAGCACCGATTACGGCTACTCGTTTCCCTACAATATCATTTGTAAGCGGTCCCATTTTTGTTTTTCGAATAAACTCAATGGCATCATGTACCCCTTCTAATTCTTCCCCATCAATGCCCAAATTTGGGACAGCACCCATACCGACAGCTAAAATCACACTGTCATACTGAGCCAAAATTTCATCAGCAGAAATATCCACACCTACAGCTGTATTCGTTTGAATGTCCACACCGAGTTGTTCAATCTGCTCTACTTCCCAATCTACGACATCATTTGGTAATCGGAATGCTACAATCCCATAGCTTCCTAAGCCACCTGCCTTCGCTTCAGCCTCATAAATAGTTACTTGATAGCCTAAACGACTGAGCTCACGAGCTGCCGACAAACCAGCAGGACCTGCCCCTACAATGGCTATTTTCTGTCCATTATGTGGACCTGCCTTAAATAGCTGAGCATTGGTTTCCATTGCCCAATCCGTTGCATAACGTTGTAACTCACCAATTTTAATTGGCTTTGTTGAAGAATTTAAGACACACGCCCCTTCACACAGTTCTTCCGTTGGACAAACTCTTGCACAGCTTGCACCAATTGGGTTTGCTTCTAATATAGTCGTAGCCGAACCCTTCATATTACCAGATGCAATTTTTTTTATGAAATTTGGTATTTGAATACTTGTTGGACATGCTTTAATACATGGTGCGTCATAGCAATACAAACAACGATTGGCTTCCTCAATAGCCTCATTCTTTGTCATCTTACCTTTTAATTCCACAAAATTACGTCTAAGCTGCACGGTCATTGCATTTTCTTGAATCGGAACCATTTCCACATCCCCCTCATGTGTTCATTTTTTCCGTACCCTAATTACGAAACCGATTGTTTTGCTCTCCAGTCAAAACAATCGGTCCTATCCTGTAGGAAGCTAAATGTTTAGAGCTTCCGCAGTTACTGTTTTTAATGGACGTTTAATGTATCGTCCACTGCCAAGTACACCTACAAATTCTTTATTTTTAATGACATAATCCCCACGTACGAGTACACTAACAGGCTCACCTGTTACCTCCCAGCCTTCATATGGATTATAGTCCACATTCATATGATGTGTTTTAGCTGAAATTTGACGCTGTGCCTCTGGGTCAAAAATGACGATATCCGCATCTGAACCAATTGCAATCGTTCCTTTTTGCGGGAATAAACCAAATATTTTTGCGGCACTAGTAGAGATCATATCAACAAATTCATGGATGGAAATTCTGCCTTTTGCCACGCCCTCAGAGTATAAGATACTGAAGCGGTCTTCAATGAATGGTCCGCCATTTGGAATTTTCGAGAAATCATTTAAGCCTAATTGCTTTTTACCTTTAAAGCTAAAGGAGCATTGGTCTGAGCCAATCGTTTGTAGCTGTTTTGCCTTTAAGGCATTCCATAAATGTTCTTGATGATATTTAGGACGAAGTGGCGGTGACCAAACATATTTGGCTCCTTCAAAGCCTGGTTGCGCTAATGCGGATTGATCGAGTGTTAAATATGGTGGACAAGTTTCACCAAAAACATCATAGCCCTTTTCACGAGCGGCAATAATTTCATCTACCGCTTCTTTACATGTCACATGCACCACATAGAGCTTCGCACCAGCTATATGCGCTAATTCGATAGCACGCTTTGTTGCCTCTCCTTCCAATTCCGCTGGACGAGTTAGTGCATGATAGATCGGTTCCTTATGTCCAGCACGTCTTGCCTCCTCTACTAGCTCATCTATAACAGAGCCATTTTCACAATGGACCATCACTATCGCACCAAGATCCTTAGCGATTTTAAAGGCTTTAAATAGTGTACGATCTGTCGCTTGGAATTCTTTTGCATAAGCCATGAAGACCTTGACAGAAGTAATGCCCTCTTGCTCTAATAATTGTGGTAATTCAGCTTCGGTTTCAGGTGTTAGATCACCAATCATCAAGTGGAAGCCATAGTCAATAGCAGACTTTCCTTTTGCCTTGTCGTGCCATTTCTCTACGGCTGTCGATAATTTTTCTTCTCCTGCTGTTAAACAGAAATCTAAAATAGTAGTTGTCCCACCAAAAGCCGCTGCAATGGTGCCTGATTTCCAATCATCATCCGTCACCGTGTTATTGAATGGCATGTCTAAATGCGTATGGGGATCAATGCCACCAGGCAATACGTACTTGCCTGTAGCATCAATTATTTCAGCGCCAGCATCCGTTAAATTTTGTCCAATTTGAACAATTTTACCGTTCTCAATTAAAATATCTGCCTCAAATACATCAGCAGCAGTTGCTACTCGTCCACCTTTAATGATTTTTTTCACTATGCCTCTCACCCTTCATCACAAAATTAGAGAATGCTTGATAGTTAATGCAGTGTATATGTTTCGCCCATACTAAACTTCGTTTGTAGCGTTAACACCGTTTCCAATAAAATATCTGCGCCCTTTGCACAATCTTCAAAGGCTGTTTCCTCTTCTTCACAATGACTCTTCCCTTCAATACTTGGAACAAAAATCATCGCGGAAGGAACCATACTTGCCATATACTGTGCATCATGTCCAGCGCCACTAAACATACGATGAGATGAATAGCCAAAGCTTTGACAAGCTCTTTCTACTTCATTGCAAATCGCACTATCAAAATACACGGTATCTCTGCCCCATAACTTGACAGGCTGAATATGGCATCCGCCCGCTGTCTCAGGAAGCGCGTTGAGAATATCCTCAACCTGTTGCATGACCTCTGGCTTTTGATGACGTGAATCAATTGTAAATGTCACCTTATTTGGGATAACGGTATGAATATTCGGGGAAACATTCATACGACCAAAAGTAAAAACAAGTTGTTCGTCAATTTTTCCTAATTGTTCATATAGCTCTTTAATGATGGTTGATGCCACAATCATTGGGTCTTTACGCATTGACATTGGGGTTGTACCTGCATGGTTTGATTGCCCACTAATTGTAATTTCATAGCAGACCATGCCTAGCACACCTTCAACCACACCAATTTCCTGCTGTTTTGCTTCTAATACTGGCCCTTGTTCAATATGCAATTCGATATAAGCAAGTGCCTCCTTCAGACGATTGGCTTGCTCTCCCTCATAGCCACTTGCTTGTAAAGCTTGTTGAAAACGAATGCCGTTTTTATCTGTAGATTGGAGCATTTTTTCTTTGTCAAATTTTGAGGTGATGACGCCTGAACTCATCATGGCTGGATCAAAACGTGCCCCTTCTTCATTCGTGAAATTGACAATCGTAAGAGGAATGTCCACTTCGATATCATTTTCCTTTATTGTTCGAATGGCCTCGATCGCTGTTAGTACACCTAACACACCATCAAATCTTCCACCTTTTTCTACTGAATCTAGATGGGAACCCATGACAATGGGTGGCACATTCTTTTTACCAGGAAGAGTGGCGTAAATGTTGCCCATATCGTCCACCTGAATATCCATTCCTAACGCTTTGCAACACTCACAAAAATAGTTTCTTGCTAATACATCCTCATTCGAAAGAGACAAACGTGTGACGCCACCATTTTCGGTGGCCCCAAATTGACTAAATTGTTCAATTAACTCTTGCAATCGTCTACTATTACATTTATACATATGCAAGTCCTCTCTTTCACAGTAGTTAATAAACATTCTAAAATAGATAAAATTTGTGAGATATGGATAGTAAACTAAAAAAATATGTGCAACTGCACATCATATATGGTAAGTTATGTTCATAATTAAGGGGGGAACGTATGGGGACGATTCGTAAAATTGTAGAGGGAGTTCATTTCCCAATGCTCACATTAGTCGCTGGACATAGTGGTACGTATCGCAGAGTTACTGGTATTAATGTTGTGGAAAGCAGTGATTTAATCATGTTTTGTAGACCCAATGAATTAGTCGTCACAACAGGTATTAATTTAGATGCGCAGCAAGACTCCTTGGAACATCTTGTCAAACAGGCATACACGAAAAAAGTAGCTGGCTTTATCATTAATACAGGACCATTCATTCCTAGCATTCCAGAAGCCGTCATCTCTTTTGCCAATCAACATGATTTCCCAATTTTTCAAATGCCATGGAATTATCGCATTGCTGATCTATTAAAAACTACCTTTCAATTTATTGCCAATCACCATCAAGAGCTTTCTATCGAAGAAAAGGTTCTTTTCAATCTACTATTTCATTACAAACAAAACACTAACACAATGAAAGATCAACTAGCACAGCTAGGATTTCCTCAAGGAAGAGAATTAGCGATCATAACTTGTACAACCATTGGCTCCAAAGCAGCTATTGACCGTTATGAGGTCATGATCCAATTCGCTTTTCAAAATCGCTATCAACGCTTCTTAAAATTAAAGCATAAAAATCACCTCATCTTTTTAATTGATAAAGCACAAATCAATACACCTAATATACCCTTCTCAAAAGTTGTAGAAGAAATCTATGAAAAAATCACGCTAAAAAATGGTTACTTGGATATTATTATCGGCAAAGGTAACTTTCATAAAGAGCTAGAAAATGTTCGCCAAAGCTATGATGAGTCCTTAACCGTCATCCATTTAGCACAGCTTCATAACAATCGTTATTTGTATAAATACAAAGAAATCGGTGCCTATAAAATATTGATGGCTGTGAAAAATCAGCCCCTAATGAAATCGTTTAGTCAGGATATTTTAGGACAACTTTACCGCTATGATGAACTACATGGGACAGACTATGTACCTTTTTTACGTATTTTTGTTGAGGAAAATGGCAGTACAAGCAGGATTAGTGAACGTCAATTTATACATCGAAACACCGTCCTCTATAAAATTAAGAAAATTGAAATGCTATTAGATATGGACTTAAGCAATCCCTTTACGAAGACTAATTTGTATATTGCCTTTTTAATTGAGGATGTGTTAATGCATCAATAGCCTGTCACAACATTAAATTAACTGAATTATCTTTCTCATTAAATACTCCTTCTAAAATTCTTGAAGCATACATATAAAGTACAAATGGGGGCAACTGCGCATTTTTGTTGTCCACATCTGAGGAGAACATATGCATGCTAATCAACTACCTGTTTAGAAGGAGTGAAGCTTCGTGACAAATGTAACAAGTCCCAATTGGCAAGTAAAAGATGAACAATTCGTATGGCATTCTATGAAGCCCTACAATCCAAATGCAACAATGATCGTCCAATCCTCTAAAGGGGCATGGATTACTGACATTGAAGGCAAGCGCTATTTAGATGCAATGGCAGGTTTATGGTGTGTAAACGTTGGCTATGGACGTGAGGAGATTGCCAAAGCTGCCTATGAGCAATTGCTAGAAAATACGTATACCCCATTATCTGTTGGGCATATCCCTGCTATTCAATTAAGTGAAAAAATTAATGAGCTTTTAGGGGATGATTATGTCGTCTTCTTCTCCAATAGTGGCTCCGAGGCAAATGAGGCAGCCTTCAAAATAGCTAGACAATATCATCAACAAAAAGGTCACGTCAATCGAACGAAAATTATTTCTCGTTACCGGGCCTATCATGGTAGCTCGATGGGTGCTCTTGCAGCAACTGGACAAGCTCAACGAAAGTATAAATATGAGCCACTGGCACCAGGTTTTTTACATGTCACTCCACCTGACGCTTATCGTGCCAATGAAGACCATATTCAAAGTAAGGACCCTTGTGCATTACCATCCGTCCAAGCAATCGATCATGTCATGACTTGGGAAATGTCAGATTCCATAGCAGCAGTCATTATGGAGCCTATTATTACTGGCGGTGGTGTAATTATGCCCCACGACAGCTACTTACAGGGAGTTAAAGCTGTTTGTGAGAAGCATGGCGCACTACTCATTGTCGATGAAGTTATTTGTGGTTTTGGTCGTACAGGCAAAGCTTTTGGATTCCAAAACTACGGCATCCAGCCTGATATTGTGACTATGGCGAAAGGCTTAACAAGCGCTTATATGCCACTGTCTGCTACAGCTGTTCGTCGTGAAATTTATGAGGCGTTTGCTGGAACTGAGGAATATGACTTTTTCCGTCATGTCAACACATTCGGTGGATCACCAGCAGCATGTGCCGTCGCATTAAAAAATATTGAAATAATGGAAAAAGAAAATTTATTTGCCCACTCGGCTGCACTAGGTGCTACATTACTCACTACATTACAGGAGCAATTAAAGGAGCACCCGAATGTTGGGGATATTCGTGGGAAAGGCTTATTAATTGGCGTAGAGCTAGTACAAGATAAAGATAGCAAAACACCGCTCGACATGACACTTGTGAACAAAGTGATCACACAATGTAAGGAACAAGGGTTACTCATTGGGAAAAATGGGGTAACCGTGGCAGGTTTCAATAATGTGTTAACCTTATCTCCTCCTCTGATTATTTCCTCAGACGAGACGAATTTCATTGTTGAAAAATTTGTACAAGCCTTACATTCTATTAAACTGTAGGAGGAATAGCTAGATGGTAACGAATACAGACATACAGGATTTAGGTCATTTTATCAATGGACAAACAGTTCAAGGGAAAAGCGGTCAGTTTTCAGATGTTTACAACCCAAGCACAGGTACTGTCATTGCTCGCGTACCTTTGGCAACAAAACAAGAGGTACAGGAAGCGATTGCTGCTGCCCAAGCGGCTTTTCCTGCTTGGCGTGCCTTATCAGTTGGTAAACGAGCTGAAATTATCCTTAGATTCCGCCAACTCATAACAGAAAATATCGATGAACTAATTGATATGATTTGTACAGAGAGTGGCAAAACGATTGAGGATGCCAAGGGCGAAATTACTCGCGGTTTAGAATCTGTTGATTTAGCTATCAATGCCCCCCATTTACTTAAAGGAGAGTATTCGGTGAATGTTGGTGGTCATATCAATGCCTATTCTCTGAAAGAACCATTAGGCATTGTAGCGGCTATTTCACCATTTAATTTCCCTGTCATGGTACCGCTAGCAATTACAAGTATGGCGGTGGCTGTAGGAAACTGTGTGATTCTGAAGCCGTCAGAGCGGGTTCCTTGCTCAGCATTATTTTTATCAGAGCTGTGGAAAGAGGCAGGCTTACCAGATGGGGTTTGGACTGTTATTAATGGAGACAAAGATGCTGTTAATGAGCTGTTATGCCATCCTGCCATTGAAGCGATTTCCTTTGTAGGCTCTACGCCAGTTGCAGAAGCCATTTATGCTACAGCCTCTAAACATGGGAAGCGTGTCACAGCACTTGGGGGAGGTAAAAATAATATGGTGGTTATGCCAGATGCTGACTTAGAGCATGTAGCAAATGCCTTTTTAGGGGCTGCCTATGGAGCTGCCTCCCAGCGTTGTATGGCACTGTCAACCATTATTCCTGTTGGGGAGGATACAGCCAATAAATTAGTGGGTATTCTTGCCGATAAAATTGCCAAATTAAAAGTGGGTCCCTATACAGATGCCGAAGTTGATTTTGGACCAGTCATTACTCAGCAATCAAAGGATGCCATCATTGGCTATATCGATCGTAGCCTAGAAGAAGGCGCAACATTGGTCTGCGATGGGCGAAATCCGGAAATTTCCAAACAATCGAACGGTTTCTATCTTGGACCTACATTACTCGATCATGTAAAGCCTGGAATGGAAATTTATGAACAAGAGGTTTTTGGACCTGCACGTAATGTCGTCCGCGTGGCATCATTAGAGGAAGCTATAGCCCTTATTAATGCCCATGAATTAGGAAATGGTGTAACCATCTTTACGAACAATGGTGCAGCAGCTCGAAAGTTTACCACTGAAATTGAAGTAGGTATGGTAGGTGTCAATGTACCCATTCCTATTCCAGTAGGCTATCATAACTTTGGTGGCTGGAAACGTTCAAGATTTGGTGAGGGGCATATGTTTGGACCTGACCAAGTACGTTTCTTCACAAAAGCGAAAACCATTTCAGAAAAATGGATAGAACAAGGGAATGACGTTACCTCTTCCTTTGCATTTCCAAGTAATCAGGACTAATCCTAAAAAATAAATATTCGCGTAGTCAATAGCTACGCGAATATTTTGAAAAAACTGACGCGACAACATGGTCACTAGTTTTTACAGTTTAACTATTTGTTCTCTTTTTTCTCTTCCGTTTTTCTTACTTCTGAGAAATCTGTTTCTTCTCCAGCCTCCATGCCATAACTAGGATTTCTATCCATACGAGTAAATGTATCTACATCATCCTCGTCTTCAAATCGCTTTACAAGAATAGGAATCGAAATTAGCCCAGCAAGACCAACGAGTGCATAAACCCAACGAGATAAGACCGCCGTTTGTCCACCAAATAAATAAGCCACTAAATCAAATCTAAAGAATCCAATGAGTCCCCAGTTGATTGCACCTATAATAACTAGTACTAAGGCGATTCTATAAAGCACGCTCATGTGTACACCTCCTTTATTTTCAATACTCCAAGCTATATTTCTTAGCAGGGAGGTGTCATAAGAAGCGATAAAATGACAAAGACTAGTCATTACAACCGCCATTTTGACGGTCTTATTTTTTGCAATAACCTCTTTTTTATACTGTGTACAAATGGCGAAATGACGTACTCTGATGAATGGCGTTACTTGGATGATTTTTTATGTGTCTGCTCATGCTGAAGCAGCCATTCTTTGCGCCACATCCCGCCTCCATAACCTGTCAGCGTTCCATTGGAGCCGATAATTCGATGACATGGCACAACAATGCTGATATTATTTTTACCATTCGCACTACCAACAGCCCTTACAGCTTTTTCATTGTTAATAGCAATGGCGATATCCTTATATGAAGCCGTTTCACCAAATCCTACACTCGGTAAAACATGCCAAACAGCTTGTTGAAAATCTGTACCTCGAAAAACATAAGGAAATGAAAACTCCTGACGATCACCTAGAAAATACTCATGCAATTGCTTAACACATTCTAGTAAAACTTCAGGTGTGTCTTGCTGAGGAGTATTGACGACCTGCTCTCGCTCTGCAAAGTTAATGGCATCAATTGCTGTATCACTTCCCTCAACTTCTATAATCCCAATTGGTGATGAATAATCTAATTTATACCGTTTCATACAGTGACCTCCATAAATAAAAGGTGGCATAAGCTTGCCAGCCTTGCCAATGTTCCGCATAGTTCTTTAATTCTTCAATTGTTGGTTTTCGTTCTAATGCTAGTTGTATTTTTAAAGCATTATGTAGACCTACATCTGCTATAGGAAATGCTGTCGGTTGTTGCAGACATTTCATAAGCACATAATCTGCTGTCCATGCACCAATTCCTCGAATGTCCATTAATCGTTTTTTCATGGCTTCGTAGTCCTCTTGTTGCCACAGCAAATTTTTTGTCAATTGTCCGCTTGCGATAATTTTGGCAATATCAATAATGTATTCTGATTTCCTCCGTGTAAATTGGAGGTGGATTAAATCATCTACCTCAATAACGGCTATTCTCTCTGGCGTTGGAAACAGCCAGTAGCTTTGCCCCTCAAAGTAAACATATTCTCCAAAATGCTCGACAAATCTCTTTTTTAACATATAGGCAAAAGTTAAATTTATTTGTTGACCAATAATTGCCCAAACTAATGCTTCAAATAAATCAGGAATCCCGATTAACCGTAATCCGTTATATTTCTTCACAAGTGGCTTTAGGATTTGATCGTTTTCAGCCATCTGGTAATACCCCTGCAAATCCTTTGTTAAATCAAACCACTCTGCGATATATTGTGCGATGATCGCCTGTTCATGGCTAGCTGGCTGTTTCATTGGAAATATTACTATTATTTTATGTGCTTGTTCAGTTATTTCACATAAAATAAATTGTTCATCAATCTTCAATAATTTGTAGAGCACATCATCCTTTATATGGTGAAGTATTTCGTGATGTGAGCGCTTTAAGAACTGCAAACACTCTCTATAATTAAATGCTTGTGGTAACTCGATAACTAAATAGCCAACATCGTTTGTCCATTTCATATCATGTCCCCCTGCAACGATAGGTTACGGTATTCTGTAGGCGAACAATTTTTCAGCCGTCGAAAAACTTTATAAAAATTAGATGGGCTTTGAAAGCCAGCTTCATAACATATTTCTAAATTTGTAAAGTCGGTATGTTTTAATAGATGGGCAGCCTTATCAATTCTGATTTTCTCTAAATACGTTCGAGGCGTCTCAGCAGTCTCTTGTTTAAATAGTCGTTCAAGGTGAAAGGGACTGAGGCCAACATGCTCCGCCATATCCTGTAAAGTCACTCTTTGTTTATATGCGTTCATAATAAAAGTCGTGACATTTTTAATCAATTGCGTGTGTGGGGAATGTTCTATTTCAGGCTGACATCGTTTACATGCCCGATAGCCAGCCGCCTCTACCTTTTGGATATCTTCATAAAATTCAACATTCATCTTTTTCGGCTTTCTGGATTTACAGGAAGGACGGCAATAAATCTTAGTAGTTTTAACCGCTGTATAAAAAAGCCCATCATAGGTTTGATCACATGTTATAATCTTTTCCCACTTTTCCTCAAAAGATAAATTGATGGCATTGTCCACGATTATCTCACCTCATTCCCATCGACTATATATATAACGCAGAAGTATCTTGGTCTTTTAATAATTGTGCAGCATGCTGTGTTAAATGCGCAATTATTTTATCTGAAAGTGCATTTCCAAAGCTAAAGCGTTTCACCCCTAATTCTTTTAGTAGCTTGACATTCGTTAAACTAGGTAATGAAAGAAGATTGATGGGCGCATTTATATTACGAGTCATCGCGCTTATTTCATTGGCATCTGTTAAGCCTGGGATAAATATACCACTTGCTCCGCTCTCAATATAAGCTTTTGCTCTTGTTATTGTTTCTTCAAATGGTTGCTCTAATTGAAAATACGTATCTGTTCGAGCATTAATAAAGAAATCTTTATAGCCATGATTATCTAATTCTTTCCTCATGTTTGTTAATAAATAACAGTGTTCAATTATGCTCCTTAAGCCTGTTTGATGTTTAAGGGAATCTTCAATGTTAATCCCTGCTACTCCTACATCTGCCGTTCTCAAAACATTGTCGATAATACTTTGTTCATCATGGCCATACCCCGCTTCTATATCTGCTGATACGGGTATCTTGACTTGCTCTGTAATGGATTGAATAATTGTTAGATGTCGTTGAAAATCGATTTGTTCACCGTCTGCATAGCCAAGTGAGTTCGCTATGCCCCAGCTTGTTGTACCGATTGCTTGAAAGCCTGCCTTTTCTAATGTTAATGCTGATATAACATCCCAAGCATTCCCAATAAATAATAGCTCTTGTGAAAAATGTAAATCATAAAATTGCTGAATTTTTGACATAATATAAGCCTCCATGCTGTTTGTTAGACCTTATATTATCAGGAACTATCCTTTTATTTCGTCCTCAATCTTGCTGTTATGGTCTATAATAATGTTTTAGCAAATAACATGGAAAATACAATAGTCAGAAAAATAAATTTATTCACACTTATTATCCTAGTTATGTTCGCTCTCATCCCCCCTGTTAGTGCAATCAGCCCAACAGATAAGCTGCTAGATCCTCTTGTGTTAGGACAGCATTTAATTCCAAAATGGTCTCCATCGAAGATATATTGAGTGATGTCCATGATCTTTGAATAGATAAAAATGAATCCCATTGGCTAGAGTTAACAGATAAACTAGATAGCATTGATATGTATATCATTATTGGAGTGACTTGCTTTGTGAGGGGTGATACAATTCATTCCTTATTATCTAGATGTGACAAGGCTTTATATCAGGCCAAACACCATGGTGGAAATCGTGTGGAATTTTTACTGGATCATACAAAACCGGAGACAAAAACAGAGGCGTCATTACCTTGACGCCTCTGTTTCTCTGTTTACATATTGATTTGTGAATAATCAACTTGTATAAATAGTAAAAAACAATTCGCAGCCTTTTTAGCTATCCATCATTATGTTTAAAAAAGCTGGCTTTGGAAGAAACCAATGTTAGTTCTAAATTAAATTAAATTAAGTAAGTGCCTGTTCCTTGGAAAGCTTTCGTTGTAAAGCAATTTCTCGGCGTTTTTCTTTCGTCACACGCTGCCAAATGACTACTGTAATGAATCCAATAATAGCTAAGCCTAATAAAATACCAAAGAATACTTTATAGCCCGCTGTGCCACCCCAGTAATCTAAACAAGCACCTGCAATAATTGGCATAAAGATTTCACCACTATAACCAATTATCATCAGTGGCATGGACACAGTCCCTGTTGATTCTACTGGATAATCGCCTTCTACTAGAATTGCAAAATGCATCGCTTGCAAAGCATACATAGATGTATAGATAATCCCAATGAACACTAAAAGCATAAGGATAAAAGAAGCTTTTCCTGGTAATAAAATGAGCCCTACTAAACCAAGTGCTAATAAAATATAGCCGATTAACACCATATTCGACACACCAATCCGGTCTCCTATGATTCCTGCACTAAAACTACCAATTGGACGACAATATTGCGAGAAGTAGCCCAAAGCCGCAGCAATTAACGTAGACGCACCAAATGCGGCCGTTGCATAAGGTGTAATGTAATAATAGCTAATAATCATCGCGTAGGACGTAAAGATAAGTATAGTCGCAAGCCAGGTAGTTGGCATCTTCAACACTTTCCAAAGGACTGCCCAATCAAACGTTTTACTGCTCTCTCTATCTTCTGGACTGACAGTTGCTTGATCTGGATCTTTATACAGCATCATAATCATGAGGCCCAACAAAAGACAAATCACAGAATACACCGTAATAACTGCTGAAAGAGCCATTTTATCACTCATATGTTTTGCAAAAAAAGCAAAGATCCCTAAAATCACAGCAGATTGAATAATGTTGGTTACACCACGTCCGCCTTCAAAAAATCCAAAAGCTTTTCCTTGTTCATTTTCAGAGCCTAAAGAACGAACCGCTTTTACTAATGCTCCCCAGAACGTCATAATGGACGTGATTCCCCAAGCAGCATGAATCAGTAGAAGTACTGGATAGGGTGGATACAATAATAATGTAAACCCTAATAATCCTGTGGCTACTAAAGAAATGGTTAATAAATATTTCGTTTTCCAACGATCTGCACAAAATCCTCCAAAAATATAGGAAATTAAACAACAAATACCATACGCACTACCAAGTGTCCCCATTTGTGTATTGGTTAAATGAAATGCATCCAGAAAGACATCATAATAGTAGTTTCTAAAATAAGGCAATGCGTAAATTAAGGCACCTGAAACAGCTAAAATAACTAAAGTAGCTGTATTCTTTTTTAACTTAGCTTCCATATGTTTACCCCTTATATGTTATTTACAAGCCATGACGTTTAATTTTTTGATTCCATTCCTTATGGAAGACTTGTTTGTCATTTTCTTTGATGACCATTTCCCCAACAATTTGGAAGTTTTCCTGATCGGATGTTTTGGTAACCGTAATATCCGCGTCAATCCACCAGCCTTCACGACCAATTTTCATCTTTTGATAGATTGTATACTGAGCTGACAGTGGATCAGCATTCGTTAAGGTTAATTCTCGTTTCAAATTATGTTCTACAGTGACATCAATATCATCAAAGCGATAAATACCTTCACCAAATACGCCTCCAACCCCATCTGTAATGCATGTCCATGTATCTGTTAAAATATCATAGGATATAGAACGATCAACTCTTCCTTCTTGCAGCGTTGTGATTGGCGTTAATGGTGCACTTTCAGCATTCATATTAGGTCCTACTACCTGCTGACCATGGAAGGTTGGCAATGATAAGGTAGCCGTTTCTAGATTTAATGTCAATGTAGCGTCTTCTGGCATTGGCCAAAACATCGGCCAAAACGTTGTAGCTAAGGATAGGCGTAAACGATGCCCCGCTTTAAATTGATGGCCACAGCAATCTAACTGAACAAAGGCCTTCACTTTTTCACCAGGTGTTAACAGGTCAACATGATCATGCCCATTTAAGTGTGTCAGGTTCATCACGCCATAGGATACACGAGTGACAGCTCCATCGGGTGCTACGTCTGATAGCTGTGCAAATAGCATTGCATGTGGTTTGTCACTCATTAATTCCACTTCAAATTTTGGATAGCCCACAATCTCTAAGGCTTTCTCTAGCCTATCCGTTTCAAAAACCATGGCCATTCCATCATCTAATCGTTGGTCTGCTGGACTTTCACCTAGTACGCCAGCGCCCATCCATTCACCAGATAAAAGTCCATGATTTTGAGGAGTTTTTAGTAGGACTTGCTCTTGTTGCTCACTACGGTTTTCTACTAGTTTTCCATGTGTCAGTTGATACACCTTAGTTTGTATCGATTCCGCTGCTGGCCACGATTCTAAACCAACCCAATAGCCTTTGCTAATTGGTTTCTTAACGGATGGCTCCATGCTCTCTTCTACCCAGACATTCACCATTGGTCCATCCATTACATCGTTGTCTATTCCTTTTAACCAATGATCCCACCATTTCACAGCTTCTTGTAGAAAGCCCATTGCTGGACCCGGCACTCCATCGTGGGGATAAACATGTGCCCATGGGCCAATGATGCCTTTTCTCGGAACAGAAAGCCCTTCCATTAAACTTAAGACTGTGTTTGTATAGGAATCTTCCCAGCCATCTAGCGCAAAAACTGGGATTTCTATGTCTTGATAATTCTCACAAACTGAACCATGTTTCCAATAATCGTCTCTTGTTTGATGCTCCATCCATTGTGCCATCCATAAAGGCATATTTTCTAATCGTTCCATCCACTTATCACGCCAGCTATCGCCAACAATATGTGGATCAATTGGACGTAACTGGTAGGCTAACATAATAGCGCCCCACCAGAAGTTATCATTTAATAAACAACCACCCTTATAGTGAATGTCATTGTTATAGCGATCATCCGTGAAGCCTACGGTAATAATCGCCTTTAACGCCTTTGGTCGACGAGCTGCTACTTGTAGAGAATTAAATCCGCCCCACGATTTCCCCATCATCCCGATATTGCCATCACACCAGCTTTGGTTAGCAATCCATTCAATGACTTCAAGGGCATCATCCTGCTCTTGCTTTAGATATTCGTCCTTTAATAAACCATCTGACTCACCTGAACCTCGCATATCCACTCGCACAACAGCATAACCATGTCCTGCAAAATAACCGTGCATAGGCTCATCTCTTGCTCTTGTCCCATCTGTTTTACGATAAGGAATATACTCTAAAATGGCTGGTACTTTCTCTCCCAATTTTACATTTGGTAGCCAGATACGACTTGAAAGCCTTGTGCCGTCTGCTAACTCGATCCATGTGTTTTCAATCGTTTCATATGTACACTCAAATTGTGTCACAATTTTTTTACTCATTGTATAATCCTCCCCTTGTGTCTAAGTGCAAGACTCCTAGTTATAACATCCTCTTCGTCTAATTATTCCGAATCTTGATTATTTAGTAATCATGATTATAAAATAATTGTGATTAGTATATCACCTGAAATTCTAATGCACAACTCTGAAAATGACAAAAGCTAATGCTATAATGAAAGAAGATAATTAAAATTGCTATGCTATAATAAGTTTAAATCAGCTACAAGAAGGTAAATATATACATTTAATTAATGATTTTACAGTAATTAATTGTTTGTTAGGGGGATATTACTTTGAAGAAAAAGGAAATACAAAGGAGTCGTATGTGGAAATACTTTGTAGATGCCACTGCGGAAATCATCGAAGAAGAAGGGCTGGAAAATGTCACAATCCGAAAGGTTGCTGATAAAGCAGGTTACAACAGTGCTACTATCTACAATTATTTTTCAGAAGTCTCGCATCTTCTATTTTTTGCATCGATGAGATGCATGCAAGATTATACCAACGAAGTTGCTCGCTACATAGAAAGAGGCAAAGATCCTATTGAAAAATACTTATTGGCTTGGGAGTGCTTTTGTCAATATTCCTTCAAACAACCTCAGATTTTTCACGCAGTCTTTATCATGGATTTAGGGGAAACACCAGAAGCACTATTGGAAAATTATTATAATTTTTACCCCAATGATTTAATCAATATCCCTGATGATTTAAAGACCATTTTATTTCAACACAGTCTAACGAAACGAGGGCGTTCTATGTTAGAGATCGCTTTAAAAGAAGGCTACTTAACTGAAGGCAATGTTGATGCCATCAATGAAATCACACTATTAATTTGGCAAGGTATGTTTACAAACCTATTGAATAATCGCAAAAGTTATGATGCCAAACAAGCAACGGCAATCACTATGAAATATATTACAGAAATCGTTCGTAATGCTAACCTTTTTGATGAGCAAACTAAAAATAAGCAATGAGAATCATACTAGCAATTGCCTTTCTTTAAACGCTTCTACAATACGTAAAAACCCCTTCTAGCAATGCTAAAAGGGGTTTCTGCTATTTTTGCCAATGATTTAGTTCCTTTAACAATTCGGGTAGCTGCAATTTCTTTACATCGATAGGTGGTAATGCCTTAATAAACTCTTTCCCATATGACTTACTAGTAATTCGTCGGTCTAGGACAATAAAAGCTCCTTTATCCTGCGAAGAACGTATTAATCGACCAAAGCCTTGCTTAAACCTCATGATCGCTTCTGGTAAGGAAAGCTCCGTAAAGGAATTGCGGCCTAGAGTAGTTAGATGCTTTGCCCTCGCCTTAAAAACAGGCTCTTCTGGTGAAGAAAATGGTAATCGTACGACAATAACAGAGGCAAGTGCATCTCCTGGAACATCTACCCCCTCCCAAAAACTGTTTGTGCCAAATAGAACGGCATGACTAAATTTTTGGAAGGATTTTAGAATGCGCATACGGCTACCTCCTGTAACACCTTGTGCAAATAGCATGTAATCATCTAATAGTTCACTATCTTGGATAAGCTCAACTGTTTTTCGTAGCATATCCTGTGCTGTAAAGAGTACAAAGCAACGCCCTTCTGTCATTCGAACAGTCCGCGTAATTGCATGGGCAACAGCCTCAATGTATTCTTCTTGGCTGACATGCTGAATATCTGGCATATCGGTGACGATAAATGCCTTAGCCCCAGCATAGTAGGCTGGTGGAGCTTGTAGTTTCAAGACTTCAACATTATCAGAAATGCCTAGCTGGCGTGTAACAAAGCGCTCATTGCCTGGTACCGTTAATGTGCCTGATGTCCAAACAATACTCGCTTGCTGACGTAAAGGTGCTAATACTTTTTCAATTATCGGCGTCACATTGACAGGCTTCTTAAAAACATGGAGACTGCCAGGGACACTCCGTACATCAAATTCTAACCAAACAGAATTGCCTTCCTGTGGTGACAGAAAAATATCGTCCCATTCAGCAATTTTTATCTTCACTTCTCGAATCCAATATTGCCATTCAGATAATACATATTGATCGTTTTTATCTAGCTGCTCAATCGCATTTTCGAACGACTGTGTAATGCTAGTAGCGAGATCCAGCCATTGCTGGGTTAGTTTGCTTACTTGTGCAAACGTTTCTTTCGCAAATGAAACATCCTCTAAAAACAAGGTGCATTTACTACCTGCTTGTTTCCCTTTCATTTGCTGTTGCAATTTTTGAATAGTTCTCTGGATTGTTTCATCAAATGTCCGCTGCAAACGTATGAATTGTGCATCAAGATGCTGTAAATTTTGCATGGCTACTCGCTGTTTTCTCTTCGCTGCCTGGCAAAACTGTTGAAATAAAGCCGTGTCCTCCATCGTACCAATTTGTCCAAAAATATACTTCCATTGTGTATAGGAGAAGACTACTTCATCCTGCTGCATAGCTGCCTGAATAAATTGATGCGCCTCGTCAATAATCCAGCCATCTATTTCTGTAAAAAGTGGTGTTTGACGCACTAAATCACTTAAAACCATGGCATGATTCGTTACAATACAGTCAGCAACTGCACTGTTCTTTAAAGCTTGCTCATAGAAATCAAAGCCCTTTGAAGGCTTGTCATTCGGTATTTTTCGGATTTTCTCTAAAAACAGTTGTCCGCCACCAGAAACATTGAGCTCGCTCAACACACCAGTCTCTGTTTTGGTCAACCACACAAGTATTTGTAAAATAGTAAATGTATCATCATAGGATTCATCAGCATATGCCATACATTGCTCAAAGCGATCGAGATCAATATAATGCTGCATTCCCTTCAGCACACACAAATTCACCTTTGTCCCAAGGATTTTTTCGATCTTTGGTAGCTCTTCTTCTACAAGCTGTTCTTGTAAATAGGAAGTATACGTACTGATGGCAATCTTTTTATTGACAGCACGGGCAAATAAGATGGCTGGAAGTAAATAGCCAGCAGTTTTACCAATACCCGTAGAAGCTTCAATCACGCACTCCTGTTGTTCATGTAATGCCCGCCAAATCGTGTCCATCATGTCAAATTGTGCAGGACGTTCCTCAAAATTTGGCAGTGCCTTTGACATTAAAGTTATTTTCTCATCTACTGATTGAGGGTAGGCAATCGTTTCTGTCACATGCTCATGCTTATTTCGGCCATTGCCAATCGCAAAATTACGGTAATAGTGTACATTTTCGCGGCCCGTCGTATGCTGGCGCTTAATTTGCAACGCCTCAAAAAAAAGCTGAGAAATATTTGATTTTAAGCGAAAGGAACGCTTATGCATCTGTTCAAGTGTAAGCTGTGGTAAACTTAGTAGCTCCTTCCAGCAATGCTTGAATAGCTCCGCTGTCGCGCGAGCATCGTCATCCGCTCGATGAGCATTTGCTAACTCAATATTTAAATCGGCCGCTAAATCCCCTAGCTTAAAACCAAGGGACATAGGGAACAAAATTTTAGCTAGCTCCACCGTATCCATTTTTTTACCTTGCCATTTCGGTAGTCCAGCACGTTTAAACTCTGCTTGTAAAAAGGATAAGTCAAAATCTGCATTATGTGCAACAAATACACAGTCAGCAAGTAGCTCATATATGTAATCCGCATGCGCTTCAAATGGGAAGGCATCCTTTACATCCTCATTCGTTATATGCGTTAAATCTTGAATGAAAGTGGGAATAGCTTTCCCTGGATTTATGAACTTCGTATAGGTACGCTCAATTTCCCAATCCTTCATAATAACAATGGCAATTTGAATCATCCGGTCCCCATTGGCTGGTGAATGACCAGTTGTCTCCAAATCTACAATTGCATATTTTTGACTTTCCATCATACATCTCAACTCACAGTTCACATTAGATAAGTTGAATTTTATCATATTATTGGCTCTGCGGCATCCTTTCTCCTCTTTGTTGAATCACCGCATCCATACAAAAAACGCAACCTTGGAGAAATCAATCCCCTAAGGTTGCGTTGTGGAATCGTTATGGAGTGCTTACTCAAACAACGTTACGCTTATTGTTTTTTTGCTACATCAACAATACGACCTTCTGTTGTTGTTTTCACTTCTTTAAGTGATAGTAATTGCTCTTGAAGGTTTTCCCAATCAGATAAGCCTAAATCTGTAACACGACCTTCTTCATATGCTTTAGCAAACATATCTAGGCCATCTCCACCTTTAGCAGTATAGGCATTTGTAGCTACTGTGTAAGTTTTACCATCTTCAATAGCAACATATTTACCTGTTGCTTTATCTAAATATTCGATAGATACAACACGTGAGCCTACTTCTTTTGACGAATCATATTGTAATTTCGCTCCAGCAATGTGTAAGAAGCCACCATTTTCTTTAGGTGCATTTTTCAAGGACACTTCAAATGCTGCTTTTAGCTCAGCACCTGTTGCATCCATTAATGCTAATGTATTACCGAATGGTAATACTGTAATTACTTGACCAACAGTAATATTCCCAGCTGGAATTGCTTCTCGAATACCACCGCCATTTTGTAATGCCATTACAACCGTTTTATCAGTATATTTTTGTGCCTTTGCTAGCATACCATCTGTAATGATATTACCTAGGGCTGTTTCATTACTACGCACACTTTCAAGACTTGTTTCACTTGCACGTGGGTTAGCTAAAGCTTCTTTTAGTGTTACACCTATTTCTTTGTTGTTCACTTCATCTACTTTTGCTTTATAAGGTGCTAGTAATTTTACTAATGATTCGTCTTCAGCTACCTTACCAAGGTCGATTAATTCGCCACCATATTCAGTAACTATGCCATCTCCATCAAATGTTACATCAAGCGTACCTAAGTATTTTACATACTCATTGGCCTGTACAATTAATGTAGCATCCTTCGCTTCACCTACTGTATTTGTATCAACAACGAATGGCTCGTCTAATTTTGTATGATCATGTGCGCCAACAATGACATCAATACCTGGTACATTTTTAGCTAGTAAAATATCATTATCAACATTCGGATTATCATTGTAGCCAATATGTGTTAAAGCGATAATTTTGTTGACACCCATTCCTTCAAAGGCTGCCACAGCTTTTTTCGCTTCCTCTATATAATTTGTAAATGTTACTTTATCAGGAGAAGCAATATCAACCGTTTCCTCAGTCGTTAAGCCGAAAATACCAACTTTTTCTCCATCAATTTCTTTTACAATACCAGAATAAATTTTACCATTTTCAGGTTCACTTGAAATTAAGTCTGTAAATAAACCAGTGAATTTATCATCTGCTGAGAAATCAGCATTAGCATCCACAAATGGGAATTTAGCCCCTTTAACAAAATCCGCTAATGCTTGATGACCTTCTGGAGAGGCACCTAAATCAAATTCATGGTTACCAAATACCATTGCATCAAAGCCAATTTCATTTAATAGCGCTAGATCTGCTTGTCCATGGAATTCATTGAAATATAATGTACCATTAAATGCATCGCCAGCATGTAATGTTAAAACATTTTTCTTTGCTTCCCTTTGTTCTTTTACAGCTGTCGCCAATTTAGGTAATTCATTTGCACGAGCATGTGTATCATTCACATGTAAAATCGATAATGAGAATGCATCTGCTGGTGTTTCAGGAGTCTCTGGTGTTTCTGGTGTTTCTGGAGTCTCTGGAGTTTCTGGGTTTGATTTTGTTAGAGCCTCAGCAATGAATGTTGCCAGTTGTCCACGTGTAACTTTTTCACTAGCCTCATGATTTTTTGCACTTTCTAGCTCTGGTAATGTTGGGATAGATGCTAAAATTTTTGCTAAATCACCATGTGTAATTGTTTGGTTTGGACGGAAAGTATTATCTCCATAGCCTGTAATGACATTTAATCCTACAAGGGCTGCAATTGAGCCATAATAAGGATTTGATGCACTAATATCCGTAAATTTTGGATCCTCTACTTCTTTTGTATCCAATTTTAATGCGCCTGCAATCATTTTTGCCGCTTGTCCACGTGTGACATTTGTATCTGGTTTGAATGTACCATCTGGGTAACCACTAATAATCCCTGCTGCATAAAGTGTAGAAATGCCTTCAAAATCTGCATGACTTTCCTTTACATCCGAAAAAGGACTTGCTGCTGATGCTGGTACTACCGCTACCGCTGTTACAGCCAATGCTGCTGCAGTTACTGTTAAAAATTTGTTACGTTTATTTTCCATGACAAATGATACCTCCACTAGTAAAATGATGTACTAACAACTAAATTCTACATAAATATGACGCAAAATACTAGAACATTTGTAAAATTATAATTTTGTTAACTAGTTTAATAGTAATAAAAGCAAATTTTTGCCAGTAACTTTTGATATAAACGTAATCGCAAAAAAGGAGGATTGGCTATGCTTTGCCATCCTCCTCTCTAGTATTAATTTATTCTATGGCTGAATTCACATCACAGTTGCTTCTGGCTCGTGTGCGATCATTTCCTTAATTGTATTGCCCTCTCCCATGATGGCTACAGTTGGTTGATGGTCTTTTGCCTCATGATTATCCACATACACATAGGAAATAATAATGACAATATCACCACGCTGCACAAGTCTTGCTGCTGCGCCATTAACACAAATGACACCTGATCCTCGTTCACCAGCTATAATATATGTTTCAAAACGAGCGCCATTATTGTTATTAACAACATGTACTTTTTCGTTTGCCAGCATACCTACTGCATCTAAAATATCTTCATCTATTGTTATGGAGCCTACATAGTTTAAATCTGCCTGTGTCACTGTTGCACGGTGGATTTTACTATTCATCATCATACGTAACATACTATAGTCCCTCTTTCACAGTAAAAATACAATTATCGATTAAACGTGTTTTACCTATATAAACAGCTGCTGCCAACAGAACTTGCTGAGTTGCAGTTGTCACTGGTGTTAAATCTGGATATGTTAATAATTCAATATAATCAATGCGGCCATGTGTTCTTGCATGAATATGAGCTTTTGCTTTTGCAAGTGCTTTATCAGCATCACCATTCGCTAAAAAGCTATCGCGAGCCAACTGTAATGCTTCATTGATTGCTGGAGCCTCTTGTCGCTCTGACTCACTTAAATAGACATTACGAGAAGATTTCGCTAAACCGTCCTCCTCGCGTACAATTGGGACAACACGCATTTCTAAAGGGAAATTAAAATCACGTACCATTGTCGCAATAATCGCAACCTGCTGTGCATCTTTTTGACCGAAATAAGCTCTTGTTGGCAGTGTTAAATGAAATAATTTAGAGACAACCTGTAAAACGCCATCAAAATGACCAGGACGACTTGCACCACAAAGAATGGTAGCCTGCTCACCTGCATGTAGACGAATCCCTCCATCTTGAGGATACATTTCTTCCACACTTGGTGCGAACACAATATCAACGCCCACAGATTCAGCTAATGCAGTATCTCTTGGCAAATCACGAGGATAACTTTCAAAATCCTCATTTGGCCCAAATTGTGTTGGGTTGACAAATATACTCATCACAACGACATCATTTTCTACACGAGCTGTTTGTGCTAATGTTAAATGACCTTCATGTAAATAGCCCATTGTCGGAACAAGTCCAATCGTTTTTTGAGCATGCTTAGCTGCTTGAATTTCTGTGGCTAATGCCTGTATGGTCGTGATGACTTTCATCATTTAACGCCTCCATATAGCTGATCTAATGCTTCCTCTTTCATTGTGAAGAAATGCTTTGGAGCTGGGAAAGTACCCGCTTTCACTGCTTCTACGTAACCCATCATCCCCGCGCTTGCTTCTTTGCCCATATCAGCAAATTGTTGAACAAATTTCGGTACATGGTGTGAACCGTAGCTTAGCATGTCATGATACACCAGCACTTGTCCATCAGCCTCAATACCAGCGCCTATGCCAATGGTTGGAATAACAAGACTAGCTGAAACAATTTCTGTCAGCTGATGAGGGATACATTCCAACACGACTGCACATGCTCCAGCCGCTTCGCATTGTTTTGCTTCTTCAAGCAGTGTAGCAGCCTGTTCAGCTGTTTTTCCTTGTACCTTATAACCACCAAGCACTCCCGCTGATTGAGGCAACAAGCCTAAGTGAGCTACTACTGGAATACCAGCTGACGTTAATTTACGAATGACAGGTATAACTTCACCTGCCCCCTCAACCTTTAAAGCATCTGCTCCTGTTTGTTGCATCATCGCAATGGCTGTTTTGAGTGTCTCATTGACATCGCCATGATAAGAACCAAAGGGCATATCAACGACTATAAACGTATCCTTTGCCCCTCGTCTTACTGCTTTTGCATGATGAACCATATCCGCTACAGTTACAGGCATTGTAGAATCATAGCCAAGCACGACCATTCCAAGTGAATCCCCGACTAGTATCATCTCAACGCCAGCTTCTTCCGCGAATTTAGCAGCTGGATAATCATAGGCCGTCACCATCACTATTTTCTCGCCTGCCGCTTTCATCTTTAAAAAATCTGTTGTCGTTTTCATTTTGTAGTCCTCCTTTTTTAAAGGAAGAAAACAGAAAAACCCTTCTGGCCGAAAACAGACAGAAGGGTAGTGTGTCGTTCAATGATAAAAAGACCCCTGAAAGAGGCAATAGCTTACAAAATGAAAGCTATATTTGAACGTATCGTTTTCTTCCGTCCCTGTCTAAAAGATCAAGGCAGATATTTGATAGTATAGTCTATTGCGTTTTTGAAGGTGCCGTTCACAATGGATACTGCCCTTCGCACATACTATAACAGATTTTCCTATTAATCTTCAAATATTATTTTCTTACAATATCTTCGTCTAACAACATTGGAAAAAATTTTCTTTTATAATTGACAATCAATGTTATACGTCATATACTATCCACATACTATATGTCATATAATATAAAATGAAGTATAGGTATTACATGTGAGGTGAAAAGATGACATTTCAGCTTGGTTCAGCTTTACTTGATGCTTGTGTACTGGCTATTGTCGAGAAAGAGGACGCCTACGGTTATTCTTTAACACAGCAGGTACAATCAGTCATGGAGATTTCAGAGTCTACACTGTATCCTGTATTACGCCGCTTACAAAAAGCGCATTACTTAACAACGTACGATCAACCTTATCAAGGTAGAAATAGACGCTATTATCAAATTACAGAGCAAGGACGTATACGATTATTAGAGCTATTAAAAGAATGGCAAATGTATAAGGAAAAGGTTGATTGTGTACTTTTAGGAGGGAATTTAGATGGATAGAGCAAGCTATTTGAAACAGCTACGAGGAAAATTACGTCGGCTTCCTGCGCATGAGTTAGACGCTGCGCTTGCCTATTATGAAGAATACTTTGAGGAAGCTGGAGAGGAAAATGAGCATCAGGTCATTTCACAACTTGGCTCTCCTTCACACGTCGCCTCACAAATATTAGCTGATTTCGCATTAAAGGATTTAGAGACCTCCTCGGCAAAATCAACAAAAAAGAATATGTCTGCCATTTGGCTCATTATTCTAGCTATACTGTCTGCGCCCCTTTCATTGCCATTACTTGCAACAGCCATTGCACTCATTTTTTCATTTGGCGCAGTCATTATCAGCTTAATCTTTGCTATTGTCGCAACTGTTATTAGTATTTTTGCTGGTGGCGTTGTGGCGATCATTTCAGGTTTCTTAATTTTAACAGAGCATTGGCCGACCGCACTGCTCTTTATGGGTGTCGGGTTAATCGTAACGGGCTTGGGCGTCCTACTGTTCCCAGTTGTTGCTCGTGTTATCAAGAAAACCGTTGTTGTCTCTGTTGAAACATTAGGCAGACTGTTCCATAAAATGACAAAGAAGCAAAAAAAGGGGGACTTCTAAATGACGTCAAAAAATACCCTTATTGCCATGACAATGATTGCATTAGGCATTCTACTCGCATTGATTGGCTATTTTTCAGGGGGTCGCTGGCTGATTCTTAAAGATTCAGAGGGTCTTTATGTCCCAAGTAATACTAAATTAATAAGTCAGTCTCATGCTTTAGATGCATTCACAAGCATTAATATCATAAATGATTATGGAGATGTGGAGATTGTTGCAAGTGATAGTGACTATAAATTAGACACAAAGGTCCATGATCAAGAAGATGTAACATATCATATTGATAACGGAACTTTAACCATCGAAACAATGGCAAAGAAAAAGGATGGTTTTCAATTTGGCTTCGGTAACCTCTCTTCCCCTTCAATCAAACTCTATGTCCCAAAAGATACAAAAATAGAGGCGATTGTGATAGACAGTAATTTTGGCGATACAGCCATTCATGGGCTCCAGTATCAGCAGCTTAATCTCATCCAGGATTATGGAGATATTACTTTCAACAGCACGACGGGTGACAAAACAGAGATTAGGCAGTCCTTTGGTGATTTGACGCTTCAGCAACTTACTAGTAACGGCTTTACTATTGAGAGCGAGCATGGAGATATCGATATAGATGGCACATTAAATGGGCAAACAACCATTACCTCTAGTTTTGGCGATACAACGATTCACTTACAAAACAAACAAAGTGATATAGGCTACGCTCTCAAAACAGACTTCGGTGATGTGACCATTAATGATGAAGAACAAAATGGCACCGTGACTCAGGTAACGAAGGGTGAGCACCAACTGAATGTTTCCTTATCACATGGTGATATAGATGTGTCACTAAAATAAAGAATAGACAATAAAAGAAGCTGCAAGTACAGGACGTTACTTGCAGCTTCTCATATTGTTGAAAAACAAAACCATTAATAGAATTTTTTTGAAAGGTGAAAATGGTTTCCGTTGCAGGCTACTTTCTTTCCTGTGGGCGAGCGCCGATCCCACGGGAGTCAAGTAGCCTTCCACTTCAACCTACAAAAGTGTTACCTTTTAGCAAAGGTTTTCAAATAAAGTGAAGGTGTTCACGACTCTTTATGAAGAGGTGCTGTTACGCATGACTTCCCCACATTGAAAATAAAAGTCTATCGATTCTCTAATAATACAAATAATGGATTATTTTGTTCGCTACGGCCAGTATGAAAGATAAAGCAAAGACACTTTTACAGAATGGTTGATTGGAGTGGAGCCAGGTCACTCCTAGGGGATTTAGCGTCACAGATGAGACCCTGGAGCGAACGCAAGTGAGTGAAGCGGCTCATCGGACGCCCCCTGGAAAGGACGCTGGCGGAACGGAAATCACCCCCTCACCTTGCAAAGTTGCTTTTTCTGCCGTTGACATCATCTTTTTGCAACAACATGAGAAGCTGCAAGTACGTTACTTGCAGCTTCTTTTTTATAATATTTTGATGTCTCCTGCATAGATCGTTCGAACCGTTCCATCGTCCTGTGTCAGTTGCAGAACACCATCGTCTGTAATGCCACTGGCAACCCCTTCAAAACGTTCGCGTATCGTTGTTACCTCTATACGTTGACCAATTGTACAAGACATTTGCTGCCATAGTGTCTTTAGACTCGCAAAACCCTCTTTAACGTATAGTTCTGTAAATTGTTCTAAATAGTGTAAGATAGAGGCCACAAGTGCTGCACGATTGATTTCTTCTCCAGCTTCTAATCGTAATGAAGTGGCAATATCCGCAATATCAGGTGAAAAGTCAGCTGCTGCTTGGTTCGCATTTATGCCAATTCCAACAAGTAAAGCTTGCACAAGATCCGCCTCTGCTTGCATTTCCGTTAAAATCCCCGTACATTTTTTGCCATTAATCAATAAATCATTGGGCCATTTAATCGCTGGCTCTACATCTTTATATAAGGTTTTAATGGCCATTGTGACAGCTACTGCCACCACAAGTGTATAGGATGAGGCCTGCTGGGGCGTAACATCTGGCCGAACGATAACGGTCATCCAAATACCTGTCCCATGTGCAGACTCCCAAGGACGAGCCATACGACCACGCCCCGCTGTTTGCTCCTCACCAATAATAATTGTACCGTGTGGAGCTCCTTCCTGTGCAAGCTTATGCGCAATTGTTTGTGTTGAATCAACTACATCGTAATAATGGATCTCACGTCCAAAATGCTCTGTCTTTAAAAAAAGCTTAATCTGTGTGGGGCTCAAGCTATTTGGTACACCTGTCAATACATACCCCTTTTTCTTAATTGTATCAAATGTATACCCTTCCTCTTGTAATGTTTGCATATGCTTCCAAACAGCGGTTCTTGAGACACCAAGAGAATCTGCTAATTCCTGACCTGAAACCGCTTCTCCATCAGCAGCCAATATTCTTTTTAAAATTTCGTCCTTCATGGAAATTGTCATCTTCACATCAATCCTTTAGTTAACTGTACTCTTGTTATGTAACTTATTTTGTCTTAATCATACTGTAAATTAACGTAAATGACCACCAACGATAGGAATTTAATGAAGCCGTCTCCCATTTCAGGAGACGGCTTTTACCTATCATGTATTCGGCTTTAAGTAAGATCCTGTTGCTCCAGCCAGCTTTTAATCTGTTGTCGATCATTTTGAAGTTCATGATGAAGAATGGCTGTCAGCAGCTCCTCCAATGCGGCTTTTACCCACGGCCCACCCTTTTTGCCAGACCATTTCAGTAAATCAGCCCCATTCACCGCTAATTCTTGCTTATGTTGAATCGGTAGCTTTGCCTGTAATTCTCGGATAGATTGTTGAGGTATCGAAGCGTCTAATTGGCGAAGTTGGGCAAAATATTGTGCAGCCTCTAGTTCTTGCTCTGTGTAGTAAAAATAATGGCGATTTGTCCAACCATCTTTTAAAGCGTCATAAGCGGTTAAAACGGAATTAATAAACGCCATTTCCTTATTCGATAATCGATAATCGCGCACTACCTCACGCCATGCTGCTCCTTGTAGTAAGGCAAAGTATGCCCAGCCAAGAAGGGCATCTTTTGTTTGGAAATTATGCCATTGTGCAGTTTGAAAATCACCTGTTAAATAGGCCGTTAATCCACTGTCCTCTAGTTTTTGTATACCCCCAAAAACTGTTTGTCCTACCCAAAGCTTATCAAGCTCTGCTTTAATGCGTTCTTTTGCAATAAAGCCCAAATCAGCAGCCCTTTGCTGGATGGCTGCTAATGTATTCGCCTCGATCGTAAAATCAAGCTGTGCAGAGAAGCGAATCGCTCGCAGCATCCTTAAAGCATCTTCTGCAAACCGTTTTTCTGCCTCTCCTACCGCTCGTATAACGCGCTTTTCAATATCTTGTTGTCCGCCATAATAATCTACAAAAGAGCCATCACGACGCATGGCAATGGCGTTCATTGTAAAATCTCGGCGTTGTAAATCCTCTTTTAGAGATCGAACGAAATGGACATTCTGTGGTCTTCGATGATCTGTATATTCCCCATCTGTCCGATAGGTAGTCACTTCCACAGGTCCAGCGGGTACGATAACAAGTACCGTCCCATGCTGAATCCCAATATCTACAGTCTTTTGAAACACAGTTTTTACTTCTTCAGGCAAGGCATTTGTAGCCACATCTACATCATGGGCAGGACGATCGAGTAAAGCATCTCTTACAGCTCCACCAACAATAACTGCTTCAAATCCCGCCTGTTCTAATTGCTCAATGACTGTATAGGCTGCCTGCCATTCTTTATTGTTTTGCATGATTTCTTTCCGCAACCTTCTCGTACAGATTTTCATATTGTTCCACAATTTTGGATGAGTGGAATTTTTCACTTACTGCACGGATGGCCGCTTCTCGGAAGCGCAGTAATTGTTCCTCATCTTGCAATAAATGGGTTGCATACGCCGCAACTGCCTCTGTATCCCCTAATTCCACGATATAGCCGTCTACACCATGCTCAATGACTTCTGGAATACCACCTACATTTGTTCCAATACAAGGTACACCACAAGCCATTGCCTCTAATAACACCAGTCCAAACGATTCTTGCTGTGATAATAATAGCTTTAGATCACTAATCGCATACAGTTCAGCTAAGTTTTCTTGTTTCCCTAAAAATAAAACATCCTTCATATACGGACTTCCTTTTACTTGGTCCATGACACGATGCTTTTCTGGGCCATCACCTACTAATAAGAGCTTTGCTTTCATGTTGGCACGGATTTTCATAAAGGCGTCTACAATGTGTGGAAGGTTCTTTATTTTACGGAAGTTTGATACATGAATGAGGACTTTTTCATCTTCTTGTATACCAAATTGCTCTTTTAAGTTTCCTGAATTTCGTGGGAAGTATTCCCGTTCGTCCACAAAGTTATAAATCGTTTCAATTGGTTTTACTGTATCAATCAGTTCATAGGTTTGTTCTTTTAATGCCTGTGACACGGTTGTCACAATATCAGATTTATCAATCCCATACTTAATGGCCTGTGAGAGCGTAGAATCTTGCCCAAGCACCGATATATCTGTGCCATGAAGGGTTGTAACGATGCCAATGTCTCGGCCGCTCATTTCACGGGCTAGTACCGCACATACTGCATGTGGGATGGCATAATGCACATGTAGCACATCCAACTCTTCATCCTTGATGACGTCTGCCATTTTACTCGCTAATGCAATATCGTATGGAGAATATTGAAATACTGAATAATTATTAACTTCGACTTCATGGAAAAAGACGGTTGGATAAATTTTATTCAATCGAAATGGTACGCTTGAGGTGATGAAATGAATTTCATGTCCTCTTTCTGCAAGCATTTTGCCTAATTCTGTTGCAATGACACCAGAGCCACCAACTGTAGGATAACAGGTAATGCCTATTTTTAGCTTTTTCATTCGATGATCATCCTTTCTGAATCACGTCTTTTGTTAATTGCGTCTTTCTTGTATCAGTCTCCAATCCACAAAGCCTTCCTGTAGGCCTTTTAGTAATATTTCTGCTGTTCCCATATTTGTTGCCAGTGGCACTTGGTAAACATCACAAAGACGGATTAGTGCAGAAACATCTGGCTCATGTGGTTGTGCTGTTAAAGGATCACGGAAAAATATCACCATGTCCATATCATTATTGGCAATCATTGCGCCAATTTGTTGGTCGCCACCAAGTGGCCCTGAACGAAAACGTGTAACTTCCAAACCAGTAGCTTCGATTACACGTTGTCCTGTTGTGCCGGTAGCATATAGTGTGTGTTCTTGTAAAATATTTTGGTAAGCAATAGCAAACTGTACTAAATTATCTTTTTTACGATCATGTGCAATCAATGCGATTTTCATATAGCTTCCATCCCAATCTTTAGATGATGTTTTCTAAACCATAAACAAGCTGATCCATTTTCATAACCTCTTCTATGCAAAATGCAACACCCGACATAAAAGAATTACGGTTTAATGAATCATGGCGAATCGTTAGTAGCTGCCCATCCCCTCCAAATAATACTTGCTGGTGTGCCACTAAACCAGGTAAACGTACGGAGTGAATGCGCATACCGTCAAAATCTCCACCTCTTGCACCTTTAATGGTTTCTTTCTCTTCTAGATGTCCTTGTGCCTTTGGCGTACGGACCTCTTGTATTAACTGTGCCGTTTTCACCGCTGTCCCAGATGGTGCATCAAGCTTCTGATCATGGTGCATTTCTATAATCTCTACATCTGGTAAGTATTTGGCTGCTTCTTTTGCAAACTTCATCATTAGGATAGCACCAATCGCAAAGTTTGGTGCAATAATGCAACCTAACTCTTTTTCTTTGGCCATGGCTGATAATTCCTCTAGTTGTGCATCTGTAAATCCTGTTGTACCAATTACTGGTCGTACATTTAAATTCAGTGCTTCCTTTGTATGTTTGTAGACTGCATGTGGATTAGTTAAATCCACTAGTACATCTGGTGCAGTTGCTTCTACAAGATCATGCATTTCTGTAAATATAGGCACTGTATAGCTTGCTGGAAACATATCTAAATCAGCTAAAGTTTTTCCTACTTCCTTATAATCTAGTACAGCTACTAATTCCATTTTGTCATGTTTCATGACCGTATGTACAGCCTCAGCTCCCATTTTTCCTCTTGCTCCCGCAATAGCTACACGAATCGACATCATTCTTCATCCTTTCTAGTCCAACGATCCTTATCTCTAGTTTCAAATTTATGTATGACGCGTAAAAGTGCTTCATCTAGTTTAATACCTTGGGCATTTGCAAAACAGACTAGTACAAAGAAAAAGTCTCCTAGTTCCTCTTCAATACTGTTTGTATCCTCTGTACTCTTTTTCTTTTTCTGTCCATAGACATCCTGAACTTCGCGTGAAAGTTCACCTAATTCTTCTGTTAGACGTGCAAGTAATTCAAATGGTGGAAAATAGCCTTCTTTAAATTGTCCTATATAGTCATCGACACGCTGTTGTAAAGCTTGCATTGTTAGTTGATTTGCCATAAAAATCACACTCCTATTTACCATCGTATAAAATTTACACCATTGTTGTCAAAACCAATAAAATGTCAGATAATAGATAACACTACTTCATTTGTTTGGAACTACAGGAGGTCAAATGCTAAAACAGATTAAAATACGTAATATTATCGCGATTATGCTCGGAGCAGCAGTTTTCAGCTTCGGCTTTGTTCACTTCAACATCCAAAATCAACTGGGTGAAGGTGGACTAAGTGGGATTACACTCATACTATATTTTACATTAGGATGGGACCCCGCCTTAATGAACCTGTTATTAAATATTCCCATGTTTATCATAGGTTATCGATTACTTGGAAAAAAATCATTTGTCTATACGCTTGTCGGCACTTTATCCGTATCTCTTTTTCTAAAAATTTTCCAAAAATATCAATTTACCATCCATTTAGAGGATGACATGTTGCTTGTAGCACTTTTTGCTGGTGTCTTTGTTGGATTGGGACTTGGGATTGTCTTTCGTTTCGGTGGCACTACAGGTGGTGTCGATATTTTGGCACGACTAGGGCATAAATATTTTGGCTGGAGTATGGGGAAAACCATGTTTGTCTTCGATGCCATCGTCATCATTCTTTCTTGGCTGACGTTCTTGGATGCTCGTTCCATGATGTATACATTAGTAGCCGTATTTGTTGGAGCCCGTGTCATTGACTTTGTACAAGAAGGTGCTTATGCGGCTCGTGGTGCGCTTATCATATCAGAAAAGTCTGGAGCCATTGCTGAAACAATCGCTCTTCGAATGGAGCGTGGTATCACCATTTTAGAAGGACATGGTCATTTTACGAAACAACCTAAGGAGGTTATTTATTGTGTAATTGGTCGCAATGAAGTTGTACGGTTAAAATCTATTGTGCATGAAGTTGATCCGCACGCATTTGTTTCCATCATTGAAGTACGAGATGTGGCAGGAGAAGGCTTCACACTAGACGATCAAAAGCAGCCCCTTCATTAAGCATACGAAGATAAAAAACTTGTTATAGTGGTGTACCACTATAACAAGTTTTTTCTTAGTCGTCGCTACGCATATTGGTAAAAATTAAAATTAAACGTAATAACTCTAGTACAGCTACTGCTGCCGCTGCTACATATGTTAATGCTGCAGCACTTAATACTTTTCGTGCTGGTCGTTCTTCTTCATTTGTAATAATGCCAAGTGAATTCATTTGAACTAATGCTCGCTTTGAGGCATCAAACTCCACAGGAAGTGTCACTAATTGGAAAACAACACCTGCTGCTAATAATATGATACCTAATAGCAAGAAATTCGTACTACTTGCAAAAATACCAATCATTACGAAAATCCAAGACGCATTAGAAGAAATATTTGCTACTGGGACTAGCTTACTACGTAATGTAAGCATGGAATAAGCTTCTTTATGTTGGATGGCGTGACCTACCTCATGGGCAGCAACCGCAGCACCTGCAACACTTGCTTCATAAAAGTTACTTTCTGATAAAGCCACTGTTTTGGTTGCTGGATTATAATGATCAGACAACACACCTTGTGTTGGCACAACTCGTACATCATATAAGCCGTTTGCATCTAAAATCGCACGCGCTACCTCTGCACCAGTTTGCCCCTTCATTGTACGTTGCTTTGCAAATTTATTATACGTACCCTTTACCTTCATTTGAGCATAAAGTGGAAGCAGCATAATAATCACAAAATAAACAATATACATGCTCGTTGACAATTTTCTAACCCCTTTCTACCTCGATACTATAATTCTATAATTTATACCCTAATTCGGCAAATATTTGCGCCACCTAATTGAGAAAATGGCAAGTAAAATACATGCAATTGATAACCAGAATGTAAAGTAACCTATATAGCTTGTGTAATTGGCTAAATCCCGATACATCGGCATTTGCCCAAATACATAGTCAATGACATCATTATGCAGTGTCCAAACAGCTGCTATCACAACATGCCAATAAGTGAAGACATATTTCTTCATATATAGTACAGCTTGTACAGCCATGGCAAAATGTGAACCAACTAGCATCCATCCCTGCCAGCCAATAGAACCTGTTTCAATTAATGTCCAAATATTCATCACATCTGCCCATAAGCCATATTTCACCAACGTAACAAGGGCAAGTACTTCCATCAGTGGCCAGCTTTTCCCCATAATCCAAGCAATTAACACAAAACAAAAGAATAAACTGGCTGTCGGACTATCTGGAACAAAAATATAAAAAATAGGCTCTGTGATGGCAAGCTGCCACCCATACCAATAATAGCCATAAATTGTACCTAGTAGATTAATAATTAGCAGCACTATCAAGAATGATTTATGGGTCAGAAGGTACCAAATATTTGCTTTTGTTAGTTGCACGATGTTAACTCCTTCCGATAAAAACAATCCATTATTTATGTATAGTTCTGAAATTCTAGAGCTTTACTCTACCTTTCAATTCAATTGTATCTCACCATCAATATGTGTTATTTTATTGTTTTAATTCGCTTACTTGTTTCAAGAATAAATGTTTTTTCGACATCTTTCGCTAAAATCCTTTATACAAGGGAACCTTTTTGTATGGCTTCCAGTCCCAATAGTATAACAAGGTAGAAAAAAAAGAGCCAGTTTCCTGACTCTTTTACTATTACTCTGCTTTTAAGCTTTCGATGAATTCAGCAAGTTTTTGAAGATCTTCATCTGAACCTGTCCATAATCCTGGTGGCATGTTACCGCGACCATTATGAGCAATGTCCTTAATTTCATCAGCTGTTAATCCAGTGTTCATTAGAGATGGTGCACCAGCTCCACCTTCTAAGCCTTCACCGTGACATGTAATACAAGCTGAACCAGCGTATAGTTTATAACCTTCTGATTCTTTATCGAATTCAACTGTTTCTACGATTGCACCCATAGCTTTTTGAGCTTCCCAGTCGTGGTTAACAACTGACTCCCAAGTTAGGTAGAACATAGCAGCTAAAGTTAATAACATAAACGCTGTTGGCAATGGACGTTTAGATGGACGACGTTCTGGACCCTTGTCTAAAAATGGCATTAATAATAGCGCTCCAAATGCAAGACCTGGAATTACAATAGCTCCGATTACATTGTATGGACCAGAAGCAAATGAGTATTTTAAAAGTTGATACATAAATAAGAAGTACCAGTCCGGTAGTGGTGTATATGCTCTAGTTGGATCTGCCGGCCCTTCAAGTGGTGACGGGTGAGCGACAGTTAATAATAAGTATCCAATTAAAAATACAGCACCTACCATCCATTCCTTCAGTAAGAAGTTTGGCCAGAAAGCTTCCGTCTTACCTGGATATTCGGAATAATCCTTTGGAACGTTCGGCATTCTGTGATTCGCTTTAATACGAGAATCGCCGACAAATTTCATTCCTTTTCCGCGATGCATAGTGTCCCCTCCTTTTAAAGATCATCGAACCGTCAAGACAATTACAACGGTCCTGAAATTCCTTGACGACGAATCATGATAAAGTGCGCTGCAAGTAACCCAAACAATACTGCAGGTAAGAAGAATACATGAATCGCAAAGAATCGAGTTAACGTTTGAGCACCAAGAATCGTTGTGTCACCCGCTAATAATACTTTAATCATCCCACCGATAAACGGTACTGATGCTGCAATTTCGATACCTACTTTAGTAGCGAATAATGCTTTCATATCCCATGGTAATAAGTATCCTGTAAATCCAAGACCCATCATTACACCAAAAATACCTACACCAACCATCCAGTTTAACTCACGAGGTTTTTTATAAGAACCTGTGAAGAATACACGAAGTGTATGTAAGAACATCATTACGATAACTAATGAAGCTCCCCAGTGGTGCATACCGCGTACGATTTCACCAAATGCTACTTCGTTTTGTAAATAATAAACTGATTTCCAGGCATTCACAACGTCTGGTACATAGTACATTGTTAGGAACATACCAGATAGAATTTGAATTACTGTGATGAAGAATGTTAATCCACCAAAGCAGTAAACGAATGCTGAAAAATGATGTGCAGGGTTAACGTGCTCTGGCACTTCGTGGTCGGCAATATCACGCCAAATCGGTGTAATATCTAGGCGTTCATCGACCCAATCATAAATTTTATTTAGCACTGTTGTCGTACCCCCTTACTTATTTAACTAGAGAATTTGCTTTAGCTGGACCAATCATTAAATAGCCATCTTGTTCTTGTACTTCAAATTCATCCAACGGACCTAGAGGCGGTGTACCTGCAATGTTTTTCCCGTTTTTCTCATAACGTCCTGCGTGGCATGGACAGAAGAATTGACCTGGGTGTGCAGAATCTCCATTCCAGTCAACCATACATCCTAAATGCTTACAAACAGGTGAAAGGGCAATGATTTGATCGCCACTTTTATAAACCCAAGCTACATCTGTAACCTGTGATTTATACCATGCATCCACTTGTTCATATGAAAAGTCCACTTTTACAGGCTCTTCAGTCAAGTCAGCGATTTTATGCTCTGTTTTTACAAAATCCCCACCCTCATGCTTTTGTAGCACAGGATCAATTGCAAAGCGAAGCATTGGCATTAGCATACCTGCCGCCATAAATCCACCTACACCAGTAAGAGTATAACTTAGAAATTGACGACGTGAAACTCGATTATTACTCATTATTTTCCCCCCTCTAACTTAAAGGTCAGTCCAACGGACATACTTTTACAAATAGTAATACTAGGACATATATATGATATATCAAGTCCATAGCTTGGTCAATATAGCATTCTGTGGAAAGCTGGAGAATGTGAACATTTATTGAAACTAATTGTTAAATCTGTGCCCATTTAGTCGAAAGCATTGGAATCACTTGTCGCAATTGATCTTCTAGAATGGATTTTTTCACACTGGCATCCATACTTTCTAAAGGAATCGCTGGTAACCAAATCATATTGATTATCTCTCCACTCTTTGTCCAATAATGGTCACAAGTAATGAAGAACACATGCTTAAATCCAGCATTATGTAATTGTGCTTCTAATTGCTGTGGTAAATCGTCGTTTTTTAAAGTTGTCATATAAGAAAATGGTGGCATGACTAGTAGTCGACCTTTAAACTGCTGCTCTATAAAAGAAGTTAAAGACATGACAAAATCTACCTCGGCACCACTTTGTTTCATTTTTTCAGAAGAGAGATCAATGGATACAAGTGGAACAACCGCGGTATCAATAAAATCTTTTTGTGCCATAAACGATGTTACATCGTTTGCATTAAAATACATTCAACAAACCTCCTTTTATCGCAAAATAAAAATGTCCTTTTCCACTCTTCAATAGGATACCCAATTAAAAGTGAAAACAATCATTCACTAGTAATGTTACCATATTGAAATGGATAAAGGACATTCAATTTTTACCTATAATTAACGTAAATTAGCCGTTTCCTTCAATGCTTGTAACAAATTAGACAATTCATAAAATCGCACTTCATCTCCCTGGTCGAGGGCTTCATCAATTTGTGCAAGTAATTTCTCTTCTTGGAATACGAGTAAGCTATTGGAAAGCAGCTCTTCTGCCAGTACACGATCTTTTTCACTGACGAGCAGTGTTTCTGGCATATAAGGGTTTTCTTCAAGAACTGCTAAGTATTGTGCACTTGGTGGTATATTAGGAAAATTCAATTGTATATACATATCTTCTTGTTCATGTAAGCGTAAATCATGGAAAGACTTCTCAGCATCTGCCGTCATCACATTGCCTTTATAGAAACGAAAAGGCACACCTGTTGAGTCTACTGTTGACATCACCATTGCCCTAGGACAATAGTGAGCTTCTTCCACAAAACGGATTCTTTTTAACAAGTCATCATTACTTAATAGGTAATTTAAAATCCATACACACTCACGACGTTTCAATTGATAATTTTTTAAAAACCATCGAACAAATGCTTTTTTATCAACAACTGATACAGAAGCAGTCATACCCACTCCCTCCTTTACTCAAATTCTAAGGTTTCTAACTTCTCCTGCCACTCTGGTTCACCCGGTTGAATGTTGATTAATTGTCCAAGAACCTCTTTTGCCTCTGAACGCTTTCCTTCTTCTAATAAGAAGTAAACATATTTTTCTAAAAATGTTGCGTCTTCCTTAAAATCATTATATGCCAAACGGTAAAATTCGTATGCACGGTCGTACAATTCTAAATTTTCATATGCCTCTGCCGCAAAAGGATATAAAGTGCTCCATTCAAAATCATTTTGCTGTAATGTCTCAAATAACTCGATCACATCCTCATGGCGCTCCTGTTGTCCAAACACTGAAATAAGTGCCAGTACCGCTTCCATATATTCAGGATCGAGCGCTATAGCTTCTCTCAGATGTTGCTCAGCTTCTTCTGGCAAACCATTTTTCAATGCCATTTTACCAGCGAATAAATAAAGCGATTTATCATATTCATCACGCTTTAACCCCTCTTGAATGGCAGCATATGCTTTTTGATTATCCTCTGTCATTGCATAGCTTTCCGCAAGCAATAAATAGGCTGAGAAGTAATCAGGATCTAATTCTTTCAATTCCTCTAGTTGTTTAATAGCCATCTCGTATTTTTGTGACTGGAAGGCTGAATAAGCAGCTCCAAATAAAATATCGGGCTTTACTTCATCTTCAAGGGCTTTGACATAATAATCAAATGCCGTCTCATAGGCTGCACCTGCACGATAAACCTCCGCTAGTCGTTCGACAAGTTGAATACCAGCAAATTCATTTTGCTGCTCATATAAGTCCTCGTACAGTCTTGCTGCCTCTAAAAAACGACCTGTTTCAAATAAAAGTTCTGCTTTCGCAAAATGTAATAATGGCTCGTCTGGTAAAATTGCTAATGCTTCATTTATACGCTTTTCTGCAACCTCAAATAACCCTTGCATTTGATAATAATCAGCTAAAACCAATAACGCTTGTGGATATTCTGGGGAGGTTTCTTCAATTTCTAATAATAAATCTAATGCTTCATCTTCATTACCAAGCTCCATTAGGACATTGGCACGATCTATTTTTAACTGTGCTTCTTCTGGGAATAAAAATTGTAAATGCTCCAGCACACGGTCAGCTTCCTTCATGTACCCATACTGCATAAAAATCTCAGCAAGTGCATAGATCTCCTCGGGTAGCTCCTTCATTAAAAATGATTCTAGTAGCTGATCTATTAATGCTAAATCCCCTTGTTCAAGTGCTTGCATCATTTCAGTCATCGCATTGTTCACAGTCATTCACCTATTCTTTCGTTGATACCTTTATGCTACAAAACATTTACCTCTGAAACAAGAAAAAACTCCCCAAAAGCTTGGAGAGCCTCTCTTAATTGTTACTTCACTGCCTCAATATGCTCAAAGAACGATGGGTAGGATACAGCAATACATTGTGCATCATCTAGTGTAACAGCTCCGTCTGTTATTAAAGCTGCAACTGCACCCATCATGCCGATTCGATGATCGCCATATGTTTTAAGGTTTGCTCCTTTTAAAGACGTTGGTCCCTCAATAATCATACCATCTTCTGTTGCTTCGATTTGGGCACCAAGTTTCTTTAATTCAGTCACAACAGCTGTGATACGGTCAGTCTCCTTCACCTTTAGCTCCTCGGCATCTTTAATGATCGTTTGACCATGTGCTTGCGTAGCGAGTAATGCAAGAATTGGAATTTCGTCAATTAAACGAGGAATAATGTCTCCCTCAATTATTGTACCAGTTAAAGAAGATGTGGCGATTTGGATTGTTGCTGTCGGTTCAGCTTGATTATCATCATTCGGCGTTACCGTCATCGTGGCGCCCATTTTTTGCAGCACCTCTATAATGCCATCACGTGTTGGATTAATGCCCACATTATTTAGTGTTAGCTGACTATTTTTGCAAATGGCTCCTGCCACTAAGAAAAAGGCAGCCGATGATATATCTCCTGGCACAGAAACATGCGTACCATTGAGAGCTTGTCCTCCTTCAATCGATACTACGCCATTATCTACTTCTACATGTGCACCAAATTGACGCAGCATTCGCTCTGTATGATCTCTCGAAACATCCATTTCTCTAACAATAGTTGTTCCTTCAGCACGCAAGCCCGCTAGTAAAATAGCAGATTTCACCTGTGCACTTGCTACAGGCATCTTGTAATCAATGGCTTGTAATTTTGTACCTTGAATGGCTAGTGGTGTATATTGCCCGTCTGCACGCCCTGTAATTTGTGCACCCATCTGACGCAGTGGATCTATAACACGGCGCATTGGTCGTTTTCCAATGGATGCATCTCCTGTCATGACAGAGTGAACAGTAGAACCAGCTAAAATGCCTAGCATTAAGCGTGTTGTTGTACCCGAGTTACCCGTATATAACACTTCTGTCGGCTCCTGCCAGCCATCCATCCCTGGACTATGAATGGTTACATTTGTCCCTTCCACCTCAATCTGAACGCCAAGTTTCTGGAAGCAATCAATTGTACTTAAACAATCTTCACCTAGTAAAAAACCCTCTACTGTCGTTGTTCCACTAGCAATGGCGCCAAACATCACAGAGCGATGAGATACAGACTTATCGCCTGGAACAGTTAAAGAGCCCTGTAAAGAAGGCTTGTTGTATTGCAATACTTTTTCACTCATGAACTTTATTCCCTCCAATATGAAGATAGAAAGCGCCGAAATGCCGACGCTTTCTTATGCTAAGAAATATACGTTTCGAAATTTGCTCGTTTTTGAATACAGGCTGCAGCACGTTCGCGATCATTTTCACTTTGGAAGCTAATGACTAGAATACCGAAAACATCTTCTCGTGATTCAACGATGCGAAGATTCGTAATACTAATTGCTTCATCTGCTAAAAAGCCCGTCACTTCAGAAATAACACCTGGATAGTCAGGAACATCAACATATAGATCGAATGGTGTATACATAGCCCCTGCACTAATCGGTAATTCATCTCTCAGTTCTTTGGCAACTGCAAAATAGTTTTCAATAGCCTGTGAAGAACCCTCCATCAGCAGTTCCTTAATGCGTGTCATTTCTTTTTCCCAGCCATCTAATTGCGTGAGGAGTTCCTCGCGATTTTGCAGCGTAATATCTCGCCATAAGATGGGATTGGAAGAGGCGATTCGTGTCACATCACGAAACCCTCCTGCTGCAAGAGAACGTGTCATTGGGTACTCCCCATTTTCGCCGCCTAATTGATGAACAAGTGAGGCCGCAATAACATGCGGAAAATGACTCACCACCGCTGTCATGTGATCATGCTCACTGGCAGATACACTGACTACTTTTGCATGGGTAAATTTCAGCAAACTTTCAAGCTGTGCCATATGAACAATTTCTTCCCCAGCAAGTGGTGTAAGCATGTAATATGCGTTTTCAAAAAGATGCGCCTTAGCAGCCAGCACACCACTTTTATGAGACCCCGCCATTGGATGTCCACCAATAAACGTTATGCCAAGTTCTCGTAATTCGCTGGCTTTTTGCATAATTAATTTTTTTGTACTTCCTGTATCTGTTACGATGACTTTATTTTTCAAGGGCCATGATTTTAATTGCTCCATCCAATCCAGTGTTGCATTAACGGGCGTACCGAAGATAATAACATCAACCTCAGCCGCAACAGCCAGTGGATCTGCGACAATCTCATGCACAATATTTAATGTTTTCGCATGCTCGCGTGTTTGTGCGTCCATGTCGTAGCCAATAATTTTTGTTTCCGGTGCTTTTTGCAAAGCAAGGGCAATAGAACCTCCGATCAATCCTAGCCCTATAACGAGTACTTTGCGTGTCATGCAAATACCCCTTGTTGTTTTAACACTTCATCAAGTTGGCTAAGCAATGCTGCATTTTGAGCCTCTGTTCCAATTGTCACACGGATAAATCCTGGTAAGCCTAATGCATTACCACTGCGCACGATAAAGCCTCTTTTCATCAGCTCTTGGAAAACAACATCACTATCAGCATGGGTATCAAAGAAAATAAAGTTTGTATCAGATGGGAAGTATTTTAAATTATGCTTTTCACAAAATTCTACATATTGTTTTTTACCTTTTTCATTGGCTTCACGGCAGGCTTCAATATAATCTTGGTCACTGAGGGCAATGGCAGCAACAGCTTGACTTAAGATTGTATTATTGAATGGTGCACGCACAGGATCAAGCTTAGCAATAACATCAGGTTGGCCAATAGCATAGCCTACGCGGAACGAAGCTAAGCCATATGCTTTAGAGAATGTACGCAGTAAAAGCACATTCGGATACTCATTAATGATTGGTAACGTATCCTTGTGGTCTGGATGTGTAACATATTCAATGTATGCCTCATCAAGCACGACAAGGACATCGCTTGGAACCTTTGCAAGAAAGGCACGCAATGCAGCATCAGGAATGACAACTCCTGTAGGATTATTTGGACTACATACCCAAACAATAGAAGTTTGGTCATCAATTGCAGCCAACATTGCCTCTAGATCATGTGCTCCATCTTGACAAGGCACTTTACGTACTTCAGCACCTTCAATTTCAGCATTGTGCCAGTATTGAGAGAAGGAAGGGTCGGCCATAACCGTGTTTACCCCTGGATACAACAGAGCACGAGTAATAATAGCAATGATGTCATCAGAGCCGTTACCAAAAAGAAGCTGTGTCTCTTTCACACCTAGATGATTTGCCACAGCAGTACGTAGGTTTTGTGCATAGCCATCTGGATAAAGTGCATGATTCACTGCATTATTTTGTAAATAAGCTGTTACCTTAGGTGAGCACCCGAATGGATTTTCATTCGATGCCAATTTAATAACTTCCTTTAAGCCATATTCACGTTGTACTTCTTCAATTGGTTTACCTGGCTTATATGCTTGCATACCGTCCAATTGTTGTTTCCACTTCATCTAAAACATCTCCTCTACTTATTTAGACTGAGCCAAATCTGGTCTTAATTTCACTGCATCATTGAGATACAAGTGCTTTACATCTTTTTGGGCAACCTCTACGTTTGCATGTATTAATACACGAATACATAATGGTAATGCTTCTGGCACATCCATTTCATGTGTACACATAACAGGGACATATTGCCAGCCATCCATCAAGCGTACTGCACGAGCAGGAAATGCTGAGGTAATATCTGGCGTTGTTGAAATGAGGATCGATGCGATATCATCAATGTCCACATTATTTGCTGCCACAACCTCACGCACTAATCTTGCTGTCTCATCCCATACAAGCTCTGGCTTGTCAGATTCAATTGTTATTGCTCCTCTAAGTCCACGAATCATACAAGCACCTCCGCTAATAACTGTCTATATTCAGCATCTATTTCTTGACATTCTTCTAAATCAATAGCTTTGATAAAAGGTTTTCCGATTTTATCCAAAAGAACGAATTGTAAAATGCCATATTCCGCTTTTTTATCTTTCATTAGGTAGCTAGATAATTGTTCAAATGAATAATCACTCACAGCCTTAAAAGGATAGCCGTTTTTTATCGCAAACTGTAAAAAGGATTGGGTGAACGTTCGATCAAGTTCTCCATATCGTTCACTCAATAGAAGACAATAGACGAGTCCAATCATAACCGCCTCACCATGAGCCACTTTGCCATAACCCGCAGCTGCCTCAATGGCATGTCCATATGTATGGCCTAGGTTTAAAAACTTTCGAACGGATTGCTCTGTTTCGTCCTCAGCAACAATTTGTGCTTTCACTTCAATTCCTTTTTTTAGTTGCTTTGCTAGTTCATTTTGATTAAAATGGATCACCGAATCTCCTGTCATTAATTCCTCCAGCCAGTTCGGGTCAGAAATCATGGCATGCTTAATTAACTCTGCTGTTCCCGAACGTACCTCACGCTCTGATAAACTTTCTAAAAGAGCTGTATCATATATCACGCCTTCTGGCTGATAAAATGCGCCAATCATATTTTTTCCTAGTGGATGATTAATGGCAGTTTTTCCACCAACTGCGGAATCATGCGCTAGAATAGTCGTTGGAATTTGAATAAACGGAATCCCACGCATATAAGTTGCCGCAACAAAACCTGTTAAATCGCCAACTGCTCCTCCTCCAAAAGCAAAAATGAAGGATTTTCTGGAGCATTTTTGCTCTAATAAAAATGTTTGAGCAGCATTGTATTGATCAAAGGTTTTGCACGCTTCTCCACCTGGCAAAATAAAGACCTCAAAGTGGTACGGGAAATTTGCTTTGAAGTACTCTCCCTGTGCTGCCCAAACATTGACATCAGTAAACACAAAGAGCTTATCCGCTTTTTGAAGTTTATCAGCAAATGCCTCCACAGCTTCAGTTAGAAATTGATGCCCAAGAACAACTTCATATTGATGTGATTTTGTTGCTACTGGTACACGCATAACTTAGAACCCCTTTGTATATTGACGATGCTCGTCAATTTGAGCTTGTAATTGTGGTAGTTGATCACTATGGAATTGCTCTAAAATTGCATTCGCTATTTCCCAGGCAATAACATGTTCTGCAACTACAGACGCTGCTGGTACTGCACAGCTATCAGAGCGCTCAACACTCGCTTTAAACGGCTCTTTTGTTTCAATATCTACACTTTGTAATGGTTTATATAAAGTAGGAATTGGCTTCATCACACCACGTACAACAATTGGCATACCTGTTGACATACCGCCTTCTAAGCCACCAAGTCGATTGGTTGCACGAGTATAACCTTCTTCTTCAGACCAGATGATTTCATCGTGTACTTCAGAACCTTTTCGACGTGCCATTTCAAAGCCAAGTCCAAACTCTACTCCTTTAAATGCATTAATAGATAGCATAGCAGCAGCAAGCTTTGCATCCAGCTTACGATCATAATGTACATAAGAACCTACACCTGCTGGCATGCCTTCTACAATGACTTCTACAACACCACCGATCGAATCGCCGGCCTTTTTCGCTTCATCAATTGCCTCAACCATTTTCGCAGAGGCGATTGGATCTACACAGTAGCAAGGATCCGCTTCGACAATTGCACGAATTTCTTTTGTTGTTTTTCCTTCTATTAAAGAAGTATCGGCTTTAATTCCCACTATCTCTGTAACATGTGCAACAATGGAAATGCCTAGTTCATTAAGTAACGCCTTTGCCACAGACCCAACTGCTACTCGTACAGTTGTTTCACGCGCAGAGGAGCGCTCTAATACATTCCTTAAATCACGGTGACCATATTTCATGCCTCCAACTAAATCTGCATGACCTGGACGAGGACGTGAGATTTGACGCTTGATATCTTCAGGATTGATATCATCAGCTAGTGGCTCTGCACCCATAATTTTAGTCCAGTGCTTCCAGTCATCATTTGTGACAACGAGTGCAACAGGAGATCCAAGTGTCTGACCATGACGAACACCAGCTACAATCTCCACTGTATCTGTTTCGATTTGCATGCGGCGCCCACGTCCATGACCTCCTTGGCGACGTTTTAAATCGTGATTAATTTTTTCTGCTGTAATGGGTAAGAGTGACGGTAAACCCTCAATAATTGTCGTTAATTGAGGTCCGTGAGACTCACCTGCTGTTAAGTAACGCATAAACACTTTCTCCCTTCAACTCGCTAAAGTATGTATTTTTCACTATAACATATATTCTTTAAAAAAACAGTCCTTTTACGAATGTCTTTTAAGTAGTTACCATTTTCATAGATCTAAATGTGAATATTCTGAATGAAAGTTATAAAAAACACCTAGCTAAATTTTATAAAAAATACGCCTTTGCTTATGATAAGCGAAAAGCGTATGAATTATCTATGTTTAATGCTTGGTCAACTTTATGTACAATTGTGTTATTTGTACAAAGCTTTTCATCCATATTATTAATTATTTTTCCGATAGAAGAACGTGTCTTCTACATCAAATTCATAACGTGCTGGATTAAAAATTTGCTCTGTCGATCCAACAAATAAAACGCCATCCTTGCGCAGTGCTTTACTAAAATTATTATAAATTTGATCTTTCGCTTCTTCTGTAAAATAAATCATGACATTGCGACAAACAATTAAATCATAATTGCCGTCATAAGAGTCATTCAATAAATTATGTTTCTTAAAGGTTACACAACGCTTAATCTCATCCTTCACGCGATAGAAGGAGCCTTCTTGTTCAAAATACTTTGCTTTAATATCACTTGGGACCTCGGCTAAAGAGCGTTCAGGGTAGACACCTAACTTCGCCTTTTGTATCACATTCTCATCTAAATCAGTGGCAATAATTTGAATTTGAGATAAAGGCACCAATTGAGATAATACCATTACTAAAGAATATGGTTCTTCTCCTGTCGAACAAGCCGCACTCCAAATTTTTAAACGCTTATTAGTTTGTAAAAGTTTCGGAAATATTTTCTTTTGTAATACTTCCCAGCGCTTTCCATTGCGATAAAATTCAGAAACATTGATCGTCATACGATCTAAGAATTCATTCATTAAATCCCGATCTTGTTCGAGTGCCTTTAGAAAGTCTACAAAATTACGATAGCCCTTTTTCTCATAAAGAGAGGTTAATCGTCTTTTCATTTGCGCTTCTTTATATAACGCTAAATCTATTCCTGTTTTGCGCTTAATACCTTCTATAAACTGTTCATAATCAGACATATGGTCATCTTCCCCTCTAGCGTCGTATTACCATTATAGCGGAAAAGCCCCAATCCTGAAATAGTCTTTCTCATGTATGCAAATCTACTTTCTTACGTTTTGTTTTTCCTCTAAAAGTAATACTTTCGACTGTTCTAATTCAAGTCTCATTTTTTCTGTTTCAATCGTATAAGTTTCTAACCTAAGCTTTTCTAATTCTACTTCTTTTTCAACAGCCTTCAGTTTTATTTTTTGTTGTCTAGTACGAGCGTCTGTAAAAATTCCAGCTAGAGAAATAATGACGCCCCCAATTATCGCTACAATGGCAATTGACAATCCGTTCACTTCCTTTCGTTATTTTGATTATACGGCAAAATGGAAAAAATAGTTTCATTTTTCAGGAATTTATTCCAATAAAAAATGAAGGTAGTTTTTCACCACCCTCATTCTATCCATTATCGTTAGACTTGTATGCGATAGTCTTTTAAATCTTCTCGTAATTTAGCCTTCAAGAATTTACCTACAGACGTTTTTGGTACCTCGTCAATGAAGACAATATCATCAGGAACCCATGATTTATGGAATTGGTGCTGTAGACTCTCTAGTAACTCTTCTTTTGTAATCGAACCCTTAAACTCTGGCTTTGCTACGACACAAGCTAATGGTCGCTCCAACCACTTTTCATGTGGAATGGCAATAACAGCCGCCTCAAAGACCTTTGGATGGGACATTAATGCATTTTCAAGCTCTACTGAAGAAATCCATTCGCCACCACTCTTAATTAAATCCTTTGTACGGTCGGTAATTTTTATATAGCCATCTGTTGTCATCACAGCAATATCGCCTGTATAGAGCCAGCCGTCTTTAAAGGCCTCTTCCGTTCGTTCATCCTGATAATACTCATTAGCAATCCATGGTCCTCTAATCGTAAGCTCTCCCATCGTTTTGCCATCCCAAGGCACTTCACCATTTTCATTGACAATCCTTGTATCAATAAGTGGCATCGTCATACCTTGTGTAATCCGAACATTCATTTTTTCATCAGCCGTATAGTCCTGCATATGTGTTAAATACGTGGATAGGCTTACAAGAGGTGAGGTTTCCGTCATACCGTAACCTGTCATGTAGGGGATATTAAGTTCTTGCTCAAAGCCTCGGACAAGACCAATTGGTGAAGCAGAACCTCCACAAACAATTAATCGCATAGACGATAGGTCACGAGGATTTTGACGCTGCTCCTGTAGAACGCCCAGCCATATGGTCGGTACACCTGCTGTCAATGTAACTTTATATACATCAAATAATTCTAGCAATAGCTGTGGTGTAAACATAGGTCCCGGTAAGACCTGTGTAGAACCAAATGCGACACTGGCAAATGGTAATCCCCATGCATTCGCATGGAACATTGGCACAACAGGCAACACCACATCCGACTCACAAATTGCAATACTGTCAGCGAGACCAGCTGTTAAACTATGAAGTACAATACTGCGATGTGTATAGACTACTCCCTTTGGCATGCCCGTCGTTGCACTGGTATAGCACATGCCTGCGGGTGTATTTTCATCTAAATCTTCTGGGAATGTGAAATGTTCATCTGCCTCCGCAAGTAGCGATTCATAGGAAAGAGCATTTGGAATCGGTAAAGTTTCTACTGCAACAGCATCACCCATAATGATATAATGCTTTACCGTTTTCAGCTGAGAGACGATAGGTGCAATTAGTGGCACCAGATTATCATCTATTAATAATATTTCATCCTCTGCATGATTGATGACATAGGCAATATGCTCAGGGGATAATCGAATATTAATCATATGCAATACTGCTCCTGCACATGGTACAGCAAAATAGGCTTCCAAATGGCGATGGTGATTCCAAGCAAATGTGCCCACCTTCATTCCTCGATCCATCCCTAGTTTCGTCAAAGCATCGGCTAATCGGCGAGTCCGTTTGACATATTCTTTATACGTAAATTCGTGAATAGTAGTGGCACTTGTTCGAGAATAGATTTTCTTTGAGTGAAAAAATCGTTCTGCACGATTCAAAAAACTTGTTAATAATAAAGGTGTATCCATCATATGCATGATACCGCTTCCCTTCATCTACGATTTTAGAAACAATCAAAACAAAAACTATTTGAACTAGATTTTGCCGTTACCTCGGCTGCATGCGAATGGCACCATCTAGTCGAATGACCTCTCCATTTAACAAGCCATTGTGGATAATACTTTCAACCAAAAGAGCATATTCCGAAGGTTTACCAAGTCGTTTAGGGAATGGTGTCATTTGAGCAAGAGCTGTTCGTGCAGGCTCAGGTAACGAAGCAAACATTGGTGTTTCAATTAATCCTGGCGCTATGGTCATCACTCGGACACCGATTTCCGCAAGCTCTCTTGCAATTGGCAACGTCATGGCTGCTACGCCACCTTTTGACGCGCTATAAGCAGCTTGTCCGATTTGCCCATCAAATGCAGCCACAGACGCGGTATTAATAATGACGCCACGCTGTCCATCCTCATTTGGCTCATTATGTTGCATTTTTTCTGCCACTAGACGGATGACATTAAACGTGCCAACTAAATTAACAGCAATCACTTTTTCAAATAACGCAAGGGCGTGTATACCACGCTTCGAAATAACTTTACTCGCATCTGCAATGCCAGCACAGTTCACTGCAACATTGATCTTGCCAAAAGCTGCAATAGCCTGCTCAAGGCCAGTCGCCACCTCCTCTTCCTTTGTGACGTCTACTCGTGCATAAAGGACATTTTGACCTAATTCTTCCACTAGAGCTTGTCCACGCTCATCATTGACATCAAAAATAATTGCTTTGCCACCCTGTCCTATTAATTTCCGAACGGTTGCCTCTCCTAAACCAGAGGCACCTCCTGTTACGACTGCCACCACTTCATGTTCCTTCATCAGACATATCCCCTTTTACATTTTTTCAATGATCGTGGCATTGGCCATTCCCATTCCCTCACAAATCGCCAACAAGCCGTAACAATAATTCTCTCGCTCCATTCGATAGAGCATGGTCGTTAACAATTTCGTACCTGTTGCCCCTAATGGATGTCCCAGTGCAATGGCTCCACCATCAGGATTGAGCTTCTGTGGGTCTCCTCCTATTTCATGCAGCCATACGAGCGGCACAGGTGCAAAGGCTTCATTTACCTCATATGTGTCGATATCCTCAATGTTGAGCCCTGACCGTTCTAATGCTTTTCTAGTAGCTTCGATTGGCCCTGTCAGCATTAATGTCGGATCAGAGCCCACGACCACTCTTGTCACAATTTTAGCGAGTGGTTGAATGCCTAGTTCTCTCGCTTTATCCAATGCCATTACGACTACAGCTGAGGCCCCATCACTCATTTGGCTCGCATTGCCCGCAGTAATCGCGCCATTCTCTTGAAAGACGGTTTTTAATCCATTTAAAATGTCAACGGTAGTTTCTGCACGAGGACCCTCATCTACCGCAAATGTTGTCACTGAGCCATCCTCTTGTGGAACTTGAATGGGTAGTATTTCAGCTTGGAAATGACCCGCTCTAATGGCGGAAATCGCCCGTTGATGGCTTTGATAAGCATAGCTATTTAGCTGTTCTTTCGATAAAGACCATTGGGAAGCGATTTTCTCTGCTGATAATCCTTGATGGATAATATCATAATTTTCCTGTAAGCGGTTACTAGCATGGGCATGTTGCATGTTTGAGCCCATTGGTACTCTTGACATACTTTCTACCCCACCAGCAATGACAATGTCCATATCCCCAGCTAAAATTGCCTGTGCTGCGAAGTGCACGGCTTGTTGGCTTGAACCACACTGACGATCAATGGTTACACCTGGCACACTATCGGGGAATCCAGCCATTAATAAAGAGGTCCTCGCAATATTTGCCCCTTGTTCAGCTGTTTGCGTCACACACCCCAAAATGACATCGTCTACTTGTTCCTTACCAATGCCTGCACGCTTTACAACCTCCTGTAATACATCAGCTGCTAAATCATCTGCTCGAACTTGACTTAATGCGCCCTTACTTCTTCCTATAGCAGTTCTCACAGCTGCTACAATCACCACTTCTCTCATGTCCATAACCCCTTTTCCTCGTCATCCTCATAGTTTATTGACGAGCCTACTCAACTATTCCTCACTTAATTATCAGAATATTACATTATTTATTGTACATGACTAAGAAGTTTTTAACAATTCTATATGTTTCTAGTAAGAGATTATTCGTCGGCATGATCCCTCTCCTTTTTTGCGCAATAAAAAAGCAATCTCAAAAATTGAGATTGCTTGATCTATTCGAAATTAAACTAAATCTTCACCGAAGAATAAGCCGATTTCGCGCTCTGCAGAAGCAAGAGGTACTATGCTTATACCTTCTTAGAATCCAAAACATATAAAACTTCCGCAAATATTTACGATAAATCTCGTCTTATCTTTCTATATTATTTATTTAAATATTTTTTCTTTTTGTTACAGAAAGCGCTCCTATACATGGTCACCTTAAGGCAACAGGTCAATGCTAGTTTTCTGTATCTTCTGTATCTTCTGTATCTTCTGTCTCTTCCTCTTCTTTGTTCTTATTTTTATCAACATATGTTTCATATTCTTCTTTTACATCTGCTGGCATTGTGATTAAATATTCTTCAAATAGACTATTAAATTTAGAATATAAATCATTTGTTTTGCTGTTAAAAGATAATAGTGAACCTGTTGGTGACTGAGCTTGATCAGCAAATTCAACATATACTCCATACATTTCTTTTAAAACTCCGTATACCTCTTCATAACCTTCTGGAACGTCTTGTAGATACTTCATGCTATGTTGGATTTCGGATTGAGTTTCTGTTAATTCTTGCAATATGCCTTTCTCTTTATATGCATCTTTTAAATTGGCTAATTCAACATTAAAATCGTTACCATTATCAATCGCATCACTCCATGTTTCTGAGTACATAGAGATAACAATCGCATTTTCTAAGACTTCTAAATACATGTTAAAAGAGTTAATCGCCATTTCTTCAACATACTCTTGAACTCTTTTTTCTTCTTGTTTTTTCTGATAAACAAAAAAGGCTCCTATGCCACCAATTACTAATAATAATCCTAAAATAGTGCTAATAATTAATTTCTTTTTTGAACCTTTTTTTTCAGAAATATTTTTTTCATCATCCTTAGTTCCAGTATCAGTAACTAAAGAACCTCCACACCCCGAACAAAACTTACTATCCTCGGGATTTTCACGTCCACATTGATTACAAAACAACTAATCACCTCATAATATAATAGTACTAATATAATACCATAGTAGACTATCTTACAGTTCTTATTTTTTACATTCTTCTACCAACATACCCAAATACTATATTTTCACGACCAAGTCTGAACGTCCTAGTGCTTTAGAAATTACTGCAATACTTGCTCTTCTAACAGTTCAATTGTTTCGATATTGCCCGGTTTGATGATTTATTTGTATTCATTTATAAACGATTTTGCATGATAAAGAAATTAAAATATACATGAGGTCAATTCCCAGAAATAATTTGCCTCTTCATATTTTTTGATGAGCAACCTCCATAGATTTCTCCCTCTACATCCAGTGTAGTCTGTCAAAGATTCTTTTCGCTGTGACTGACTACACTGGATGTGGAACACTCCATAAATGGTGGTTGCCACAAAACAAAAACTAAACTATTATGTGTCTCAAGGCGTGTTAACTTTATTAAATGATTTTGACAAATAAAAAACCCCCTAACATTTTTTGTTAGAAGGTAAAAGTTACATCGGAAAAATAGATGATTTTTTTATTGAGTTCTATTCGTAGTTATTTTCGCTACGCTTCTTAGATTCACAAATTAAACTAAATCTTCACCGAAGAATAAGCCGATTTCGCGCTCTGCAGATGCAAGAGAGTCAGAACCGTGGATGATGTTGTGAGAAACAGTTGTTGCGTAGTCACCACGGATTGTACCTGGGTTAGATTCTTCAGGTTTTGTTGCACCCATCATTGTACGTGCAAGCTTGATTACGTTCTCGCCTTCCCATACCATAGCGAATACAGGACCAGAAGTGATGAAATCAACTAATTCACCAAAGAATGGACGCTCAGCATGCTCAGCATAGTGCTTTTCTGCTAATTCTTTAGGAATTACCATTAATTTAGCACCTTTCATTACAAAACCGCGACGTTCGAAACGATCAACGATGTCTCCAATTACTTGACGTTCAACGCCGTCAGGCTTAACCATTAAAAAAGTTTGTTCAATTGCCATGTTTAAAACACTCCTTAAATTCGTCTAACAGGTTTTACACCTACCGATAAATATTAACAAAAAATGAGCTTTTGTACAACAAAAAGCTAGAATTTGCGCTTACCCATGAACAATGCTACATCACGTAATTTTTTCTTAACGGGATGTTTTGGTAAAGCATCAATTTCTTGTAAGGCTTTTTTCAAATATTTATCACTCATACGATTAGCTTGCTCAATCGCATGAGATTTACGCACATATTGCAACATATTTTGACGTTCCGATTCTGTTAACGTGCCTGCAAACACTTTAACTAAGTATGGTTGCATCTCCGGATCATCTTTCAACAATAAAATCGGTAAAGTAATATTGCCCTGTAGTAAGTCACTACCTGCTGGCTTCCCTAGTTCTTTATCGGTTGCCATAATATCTAAAACATCATCGATAATTTGGAAGCTCATGCCTACAAAGTAGCCGAAGCGCTTTAAATGCCGAACTGTTTTAGCATCAACCCCCGCTGCCACAGCTCCTAGCTCACAGCTTGAGGAAATAAGTAATGCTGTTTTACGTTTGATTCTTCTAAAATAATCCTTTAAACCTTGATCTAATCTAAATTTATCTTCAATTTGAATGACTTCACCGTTACAAATCTCCACCATCGTACGGGCTAAAATTTGATGAACAAGTGGGTCTTCTAACTTTGTTATATATTCCAGCGCACGTGCGAAAATAAAATCGCCTGTGTACATTGCTACCCTGTTATTCCACTGTGATTTGACAGTCGGGCGTCCTCTTCGCATATTGGAGTCGTCAATGACATCATCATGTACAAGCGATGCCATATGAATGAGTTCTAAAGGCACTGCTACATCCTTCATCTTCTCAATGTCATAATCACCAAATTTTGCGCCTAGTAACACAAAAATTGGTCTTATCCGTTTGCCACCAGCTTGTAATAAATGGAGAGAAGCATCGTTGATCAAATATGAAGATGAGTCCACCGCTTTTTCTAACTCTTGTTCAATGATTTCGATATCTGATTTCAAATCGGAATAGAGTAGTTTTAACTTCATCTTTTCCACGTGTGAAAACCTTCCCCCATTAACGTATCTTTTTAAAGCCCATATGCATTGCCGCAGCCCCGCCACTGTATGCTTTGTACGTTACTTTTTCTAATCCTGCCTGCTCAAACAATGCCGCTAACCTTTTCATACCTGGGAAATCATTCGCAGATTCCTGAAGCCAAGAATACTCCTTATAGCTTTTCGCAAATATTTTACCAAATATCGGCATTATAAATTTAAAATAAAAACGGAACAGCTGACGATAACCAGGGATTTCAGATTGAGATGTTTCTAGACAAACCACCATTCCACCTGGTTTAACAACACGATGCATTTCCTTCAAAACTTGTAAATAATCAGGTACATTGCGAAGACCAAAGCCGATTGTCACATAATCAAACGTATCATCTGGAAAAGGCAACTCCATTGCATTTCCATGAATGAGTTCAATTTGTGGGTATGGCTCTACCTTTTTTTCGCCAACTTTCAGCATGTTTTGACTAAAGTCAAGCCCTTTTACTTCTCCACTTTCACCAACAGCCTCTGCCAATGCGATTGTCCAGTCTGCGGTGCCACAGCATACATCAAGTGCTTTTGATCCAGGTTTTACAGCCATGTGCTTCATCGTATCGTTACGCCAGCCAACATGCATCTGGAAACTAATTACACCATTCATTTTATCGTAGTTTTCCGAAATACTTTCAAATACTTCGTGAACGTGTTCTTCTTTCGTTTTAGCCATTTTGAAAAACCTCTCTTATCCGTTAGTAGAAGCAATGGATGCCTCTACATGTGCATGTAAAGCTTGTTTGATATCACTTTGTAAAAAGGATGCCTGATTAATGATCTGTGATAGCTCTGTTTTTAAATGCACAATTTTCCCTTGGATGACGCTATTAAAGGTTGCGCCATTACGTCTGACACTTTCTTCTAGTGCCTTACCCATTAAAGACATTTGCCCACGTTGATAAGCTGTCCATTCTTTTTCTAAACGCAAGATTAATAAGCTTTTTTCTATAAGTGGTATATATTCACTGAAAGAATAAAGATCAAAAAATTGAGCAATTAACCCAGATTCTATCGTACTCATCGATGTATACCACTGTTCCATTGTTCGTTGTTTATTTTCATAAACCTTAATTTGATTTTCACATCGTGCCACAATACCTTGTGACAAGTTTCGAATCAATGCAACATTCCCTGACATTGCTAATATTTCATAATAACGACCACTATAAAAATCCCCAGCTAATACGGTAAGCTGCTGTTCTTTTGATGTTGCGTCTAATTCTTTTATATGATCGTGAGCCGCTAATGCTGCGTACACTATGCCAACAGTAATTGCAGCCTCTTGTTGCTCTTGTTGCCACTCTTCACCATTCAAAAACGGGATTAACAAATAAAACAGTTGATTTTCATCTAGCACAGGTACACCTGTGTATTTTTGCAAAGTTCTATGACGAACATCCATGAAAATCTCTGTTTTTAACTGTGCAATTGAATTTTGAATGTATGTTGCATTCATAGACCTTACTCCATTTCACTTTCAGATACGTTAGCCCTATACAAGGCCAAACGCTTGCTTACTGAGTCATTATAGCATACGCAACGATGCGGAATAAAAAAAATTTGCTTTCTTCATAGCACAGGCAGTAAAGCTCTCCCATAATTGAATGTTGGAATGCTAACTGCCCATAGACCTTATACAAAGTTTTTCACATCTAGTGTTTTTATATGTGCTGTAGAACGTTGAACAGCATTAAAACCTATCGTCAGAAACAAAATTTCTTATTTTTTCGCTTCGCTATTGATCACGCCATGTGCTGTATGAATTTGCGCTTTACCGCGTATTTTCATGGCAGACGTGTGTTCTGTAAATTGAGCAATCATTACTTCGCCGGCATCTAATTTCTCTGAATGATGGAATTTCGTATCAGTTCCACGTGTTAATCCAATGACATGTACACCATCTTCTTCTGCTTGAATAACAATATAATCTTGTGACATCTTTGTACACTCCTTAAATCCGACAAATTCTTAGTTCATCATAACATAATTAGACACGCAATTTAAGACATTTGAATAAATGATAGTACTTCTCTACGTTTCACTTCATCTTCCTCATATATACCGCGTGCAACAGATGTCACCGTTTTAGAACCAGGTTTTTTTAATCCACGCATTGTCATACACATATGCTCAGCCTCGATCACAACATAAACACCTTTTGGCGAAAGCATCTCCATAATTGTGTCCGCTACTGAAGAGGTAATACGCTCTTGTAGTTGTGGTCTGCGGGCAATCGTCTCCACTGCACGTCCTAACTTACTCAGTCCAGCAACAACGCCGTCATTTGGTATGTATGCAACATGTGCTTTGCCATAGAAAGGTACTAGATGATGCTCACACATCGAATAAAAAGGTATATCTTTGACAAGCACTAGTTCTTCATGATCCTCATGAAATACCGTTTTAAAATAATCTTTAGCATCCTCATGCAAGCCGCTGAACATTTCGGCATACATTTTTGCTACACGCTTCGGCGTATCCAATAAACCTTCACGATTTACATCTTCACCTACCGCTTCTAAAATCATTTTTACCGCTTCTTCTATTTTTAATAAATCAATATTCGACATCAAAAAACCCTCCTGCATATCAAAACATTACACATTTCCCTATGCATCGTAGCACATCCAAAAGGTAAGCGCAAAATGACTTACCTGATTCATCAGAAATTCGCTTCTAGATAAGAAAATCACTGTATATTATTATGTAAAATTCAAATTTGAAGTTAAAAAGAGCAGCCTTCATGTTCGTTAACATGAAGACTGCTCTATGTAACTACTAGACGTGTATTATTTTACCGCGTCTTTAAGCGCTTTACCTGGTTTGAAAGCAGGCACCTTGCTAGCAGCGATTTCGATTTCTTTACCAGTTTGTGGGTTACGACCTTTACGAGCCGCACGTTCACGTACTTCAAAGTTACCAAAACCAATTAATTGTACTTTGTCACCCTTTGCAAGAGCATCTTGAATTGTATCAAATACAGCTTCAACTGCTTTAGAAGCGTCTTTTTTAGAAAGACCTGCAGCTTCAGCAACAGAGTTTACTAATTCTGTTTTATTCACACCATTCACCTCCTCTCAAAGGGTCATGAACCAATTCTGTAAAAAGAGTAACACATAGAAAACCGCTACGCAACTGTATTCATACATGATTATAACCAAAAAATCAGTTTTTCACCCAAAAAACAAAAATAAAAGGACTTTTCGCATAAAAACGAAAAGCCCTGCGTATATTTTTTGCATTTTTTCTGAATTTTATCACTATAAAATAAATGTTACTAAACCACGATCTCCTTCGTTAACCATACGTTCAATCGTCTGACGCATACGTTTTTTGGCAGTAGATGGAACTGCATCCATTTTATAACGAATTCCCTCTTTTAATACTTCATGCAATGGTGTGCCAAATAATTGTGTATTCCATAAGGCATCACGATCATGTAAATAAGCATGATTTAAATCTTTTAGAAGTTGCTGACTATGGAACTCTGAGCCAATTAACGGTGCAAATTCTGACTCCATATCAACTCGGATAATATGATAGGATGGCGCTTTTGCCTTCATTCGTACGCCGAAGAAATTATTCTGTTTAATGAGCTCTGGGGCTGTTGGCTCAAATTCCTGCATCATTGGCAATGTCACGCCATAGCCTGTCGTATCAGCATCGTGAATAGCACTTTTAAAGCGTTTTTGGGCCTCTTTTGCCTCTGCCGCCTCTTTGATAAAGAGTAACCAATCTTTTTTCGTTTCAATTGGTTCTTCTAGCCATTCATTACAAACTGATTTATACAATTCACCCTGTAGGGATACCCGAATTACAGCTGTTCCTACACCTGCATCTACATGAACAACTTCACTTTGGTCAATAAAGTCAATGGCTTTAAAGGCATCTGACGCCTGTTGCACATCTCGAATTTTCATAACAGAAGAAAGGACTTCCTCCATCGAATCAATCAATGCAACATTTAATGGATGTGTAGCATCTAATACATCCAGCCAGTCTGGTTTTTCCACCTCAATGGTACGAATTGGGAATTCAAATAACGCCTCTTGTAAAATATATTGAATATCCGTTTCTCTCATTTGATCAATGGACATCGCAATAACAGGGACATTGTAACGTTCAAACAATTCATTGCGAAGCTGAACCGTTTCTTCTCTCGCAGGCATTTGGCAATTGAGTAAGATGACAAATGGTTTGCCGATGTCTTTTAATTGCTCTACAATTTCCTCTTCTGCCTTCTCTGCTGCTCGTCGACTGATTCCGTTCACTGTACCATCAGTCGTTACGACAATACCAATATTCGCATGATCGCGAATCACCTTATCTGTGCCAATTTTAGCGGCTTCCTGAAATGGAATTGGCTCCGTATGCCAAGGCGTATGAACAAATTTTGGTCCATTTTCATCCTCATAGCCTTTTGTCCCATCGATAATATAACCAACACAATCTGCTAATCGAATTTGGAATGGCATTTCATCTTCACCGACCACAATACGGGTTGCTTGGGCAGGCACAAACTTCGGCTCAGCAGTCATAATGACTGGCCCCGGAGAACTTTGTGGCAACTCATCTTGTGCTCGCATTCTTTCCGTTTCATCCACAATGTTTGGTAACACGACTGATTCCATTACCTTTTTTACAAATGTTGATTTACCTACACGTACTGGACCGACAACACCAATATAAACATCGCCATTTGTGCGCTCTGCAATTTCTCTAAATACTGCTTCACTCAAGGTTTCTGCCTCCTTTATCTACGCTTTTTCACTATATGCGAGCCTGTAGACAAATATGAAAAAGCCCCTCACGAATGTAAGGAGCTTGTTTGCTATTTCTCTTTTTTCTCGGCGGCTTCTGCCTCTTGTTTTTGTAATTCTTTCGCTTTTTTGACATCCGCATTATACGTTTTCATATCATAGATAGGCTCTCCATTCTCGTCCACTGTATATGGAATAGAATAGGCAGGCACCACTGGAAATTTGTCGACAAGCAGTTGGCGAATATCATCACCTGGCTTTACATTAGGCTTATCCTCTTTTAAAAGCTGGCCTAAATCCACAGCATAGTCTACATGTAATTCACCATCACCAGTCATGAAAAGCGGTAACTCGACGCCAGAATAGGGACTTTTTACAGTTACCTCTGTTTTATAACCCAAATCTTTATAGTTGATCTGATAAACATTATCTGAAATTGACCCTTTTATTGGTAAATACTGTGTAGATAGTTTACGAATACCTATTTCACGTATACGCTCTGCCGCGTTTAAATCTACTAATTTGACCGATGCCTCATTTTCAGGGTCCCAAATGATATATTGATATATACCACCTTTTTCATAGGCATTTCCAGGAATTGTCGTCAAATACTTCGGCATAAGTTTTTCAAAATCGATTAAATATTTGATATAGATATCCGTATCTAGCTCGCTATTTTTAATTGGTACTAGTCCACCTGTTGCTTCACGGTATTCATCCACAGCACGTTGAACTGCCGCTAGTTGATCGACATCAGGCGTGACCTTAGCCCTTTTTTCTTCTTCTGGGTACGCACATCCTACTAACAGTATGGCGGTTGCAAATACCAACAGCAAAGCACTTAGTTTTTTCATGTTACTGACACCTCATTATTATTTATGCTGGCCAAGTGGCAACTACAAGTACCATTAAAAATGTGCCAAGTCCAAACAGTATGTATGCACATAAATTTACGACTGTTCGTAAAAATACATTTGAAATCTTATTTCGCGCTAAATAAATTAAGCCGACTGATATAATCATAAATGCGATGCAATAAAACGACACCCACATTACATCAAGCGCAGGCATATGAGCTAACGGGCCCATTTCAAAAAACCACCTTTCTTTGAATGTCAAGACACAATCAAAGTATATTATACTATGTGCTTTTGCTAAAAAGAAATAGTTGTCCCATAACTATCAAGAAATGGACAACTCTTTTAGCATGTATTTCTATTCAACTAGTGGCACACAATAAGGCGTCTCAACAGATTCGTTGAGACACCTTATTTATGTCCATTTAATGACAAGTCTAATCAAAAAATTAATATTAATGCTTCATATCGTCTATTTCTCGTTTTTTCATACGCATCATTAAGGCATCTACTGCCACTTTCGGTTCAACATCATTAAATAGCACACTATAGAGCTCTGTGGAAATCGGCATGGCGACATCATATTTCTCTGCTAATTGATAGGCTGCCTTCGTGGTACGGACACCTTCTACGACCATGCCCATTTGATCCAGCACTTCTTGTAGCTTCATACCTTGCCCTAACATATTACCTGCACGCCAGTTTCGCGAGTGGACACTTGTACAGGTTACAATTAAGTCCCCCATACCTGTAAGCCCTGAGAACGTAAATGGATTACCACCCATTTTTACACCTAACCGTGAAATTTCTGCAAGACCTCGCGTAATAAGTGCCGCTTTTGCATTGTCTCCATAATTTAAGCCATCAGTAATACCTGCCGCTAAAGCGATAACATTTTTCAACGCTCCTCCTATTTCTACACCAATGATATCTTCATTTGTATAGACGCGGAAGAACTGATTCATAAATAAATCCTGTACCTTTTCAGCAGCATCAATATTAGCACAAGCTGCAGTAACCGTTGTAGGATGATGCAGTACCACTTCTTCTGCATGACTTGGCCCAGAAAGAACAACAATTTCTTCCACATACATTGCTGGTAAGCTTTCTGCTAAAATCTCAGATATTCGTTTTAATGAGTCAGGCTCAATTCCTTTCGAAACATGGACAAACAACACTTTTTTTGTTAATTCAGCCGTTAGTTTCTCGCATACTTCACGAATCGCTTTTGTTGGAACAGCCACAACAATGGTTTCTGCATGAGTAGCTACCTGCGCCATATCACTCGTCGCATGTAAATTTACAGGTAGAATGGTTTCTGGTAAATATTTTTTATTCGTATGCAGTTGATTGATTTCTTCTGCCTGCTCAGCTCTATGTGTCCATACAAGCGTATCATGTCCATTTTCCGCTAGTACCATTGCCAGTGCAGTACCCCATGAGCCTGCCCCTAACACACAAACTTTTTCCATAACAAAATCCTCCCTTTGTTGGGTTGTCTATTAAGTAAGTTCTTTCTTGTAAAAAGACGCCACCCAACAATAATGTCGGGTTGGCGTATTGTATGTCTATAGCTATTGCCTTAAGCACGCGCACGTGTAATTAAACGAATTGGCGTCCCTTCAAAGTCAAATGTTTCGCGGATGCGATTTTCTAAGAAGCGTTCGTATGAAAAATGCATAAGCTCAGGTTCATTCACAAAAACAACGAATGTTGGTGGCTTAATCGCTACCTGAGTAGCATAGTAAATACGTAAGCGACGACCTTTATCTGTCGGTGCTGGATTACGAGCCACTGAGTCCTCAATCACTTCATTTAAAATAGAGGACTGAATACGCATCGCATGATTCTCGCTGACACGTTGGATAATCGGTAAAATTTGATGCACACGCTGTTTTGTATTCGCCGATACAAAAATAATTGGGGCATAATCTAAAAATAGGAAATGCTCACGAATTTGCTGTGTAAAGACATTCATTGTTTTTTCATCTTTTTCAATGGCATCCCATTTATTCACAACAATGATCACAGCTTTTCCAGCCTCATGTGCATAGCCAGCGATTTTTTTATCTTGCTCCTGAATACCTTCTTCTGCATTCAGCACTACTAAAACAACGTCTGAGCGTTCAATAGCACGTAGCGCACGTAACACAGAATATTTCTCGGTTGTTTCATAGATTTTTCCTTTTTTACGCATACCCGCCGTATCAATAATGACATATTCCTGTCCATCATATGCATAAGGCGTATCAATCGCATCACGTGTTGTCCCTGCAATATTACTAACAATAACACGTTCCTGCCCTAGGAAAGCATTCACTAAAGAGGATTTCCCAACATTCGGGCGACCAATTAAAGAGAATTTAATGACATCATCACCGTATTGTTCTTCATCTTCTTTCGGGAAATGTTTCGCACATTCGTCCAATAAATCCCCTAAACCTAAACCGTGGGAACCTGAAATAGGCCAAGGTTCACCGAAGCCAAGTGCATAAAAATCATAAATCATTTCACGCATATCAGGATTATCAATTTTATTGACCGCTAATACGACTGGTTTTTTTGTTTTGTATAGAATTTTAGCGACTTGCTCATCTGCTGCCGTTACCCCTTCACGACCATTTGTCATGAAAATAATAACGTCTGCTTCATCAATGGCGATTTCAGCTTGTTGACGAATTTGTTCTAAAAACGGCTCGTCTCCAATTTCAATGCCACCTGTATCAATAATATTAAAATCGTGTGTTAACCACTCTGCCGAACTATAAATACGGTCACGTGTTACGCCTGGGATATCCTCCACAATCGAAACACGTTCTCCAACGATACGATTAAAAATCGTCGACTTACCTACGTTCGGACGACCTACGATGGCTACTACTGGTTTCGTCATCTGTACTTCATCCTTCCAACTTCTTGTCTTTCGCTATTATACACGAAAAATGCCATTATATCATATCATATCCATAATGTAGAACGCTATGTATGGTGATAAAAGGTGTTACCTCATTTTTTTAAGCAAACTATCCGAGTTATTTAGGTTTTATCGCCTTTTTAATTGCTATCCTCCTTCAATTCAAAGATTTTATCCTCTTCTTATTTGCTATTCTTCACTTCTGAAATCTTATCCGTTACTTTTAGAGTTTTATCCTTCAATTCAAAGATTTTATCCTCTTCTTATTTGCTATCCTTCACTTCTGAAATCTTATCCGCTACTTTTAAAGTTTTATCCTTCAATTCAAAGATTTTATCCACTCCTCAATCGCTATCCTTCACTTTCAAAATCCTATCAACCATAAAAATAGCGAGGATACAATTATGCATCCTCGCTTTATACATTATTTAAAGTTTTTTAGTTTATCGCCAATCACATCACCGAATGAGAAGCCTGTATTCTCTTCAGGTAATTCATAGTCGATTACTTCTTCTGCTTCAGGATTTTCTAATAATTCTTTAATACTAAGGGCTAGACGGCCTTCGTCAGCGTTGACATCAAGAACCTTTACCTGTACTTCTTGTCCCTCTTTTAGTGCTTCATGAGGTGTGTTAATGTGCTTATGCGCAATTTGCGATATATGCACTAAACCTTCAACGCCTGGGAATACTTCCACAAATGCGCCAAATGAAGTAAGTCGCTTCACTCTACCGTCTAAAATAGTGCCTTTAGCGGCACGTTCTTCAATATTAGACCATGGTCCAGGAATTGTTTCCTTAATAGATAAAGAAATACGTTCATTTTCTGGGTCCACTGATAGAACTTTTACTTTTACATCTTGTCCTTCAGCTAAAACCTCACTCACATCACTCACATGCTCATGTGATACTTGCGAGATGTGTACAAGACCATCAATACCACCTAGGTCGATAAATGCACCAAATGACGCGAGACGCTGTACTTTACCATCCAATACATCGCCAGCTTTTATTTGATTAATCACATTTTTCTTTTGTGAAGCTTTCTCTGCTTCAACCACTGCTCGGTGAGATAAAATAAGGCGATTCTTATCCTTATCAAGCTCAACAATTTTAAAGCTTAATGTTTGCCCTTTATAACCTTCAAAATCATCAACAAAATAGTCCTCTACAAGCGATGCTGGTACAAAGCCACGTACACCTAAATCTACGACAAGACCACCTTTAACAATATCCTTTACTTCCGCTTCAAAGATTTCCTCAGCGGCAAATTGCTGCTCCAGTGTATCCCATGCTTTTAGAGCATCCACTTTACGTTTTGATAGGACAAAGTTTTCTTCTTCAACCTTTGTAATCATCAATTCTAATTCATCTCCAACTGAGATGACATCAGACGCTTTCTCAATGTGTAAGCTAGATAATTCACTAATCGGTACAATACCATCAAACGGAGCACCTGGAATTGATACAGATACTGCCTTTTCATCAACTTGCGCGGCAATGCCTTTGACGATATCACCCTCGTTAAACGTTTGTTCTGCATAGTTCATTTCTTCAGACATATGTAACCCTCCTTCGCATCTTCCCTTACTATTTTATTCGATATTGAAGACAAAGACAAAAATAAATCCTTTAAATTCTAAAAATGTCTGAAATTTTAGGATTTATAGCATTTTTTCTTCTGCTAATTTTAAAATAGCTTGTGCTGCATCATCAATGGACAATGCTGTTGTATCTAAAAAAACCGCATCTTCAGCTTGAATCAGTGGCGATGCTTCACGCTCACTATCCTTTTTATCACGTAGCGCTATTTCTTCCTGAAGTTTTTCAAGAGAGGAGTCAATTCCTCTTTTTTGATTATCAATCAAGCGTCGTCTAGCACGCTCCTCTACTGTTGCAGACATGAAAACCTTTAGTTCTGCATCCTTTAAGACATGTGTCGCAATATCGCGGCCATCCATGACAACACCGCCATTAGCTGCAAGTTTTTGCTGTTGAGCAACTAATAGCTCACGAACCTTCGCATGGGCAGCTACTTGTGAGACTGATGAAGTGACCTCATTAGAGCGTATTTCCGCTGACACATTGTGACCATCTAAAAAAACAAGCTGTCCCTGAGGTGATGGTTTTAATTCAATTGTGCTTACTTCAAGCATCTCTGCTAATTTTGCTTCATCATCTAAATGTATGTTTTGTTGCATCGCTTTATACGTAACCGCTCGATACATTGCCCCTGTGTCAATGTAAGTAAAGCCAAGTGCTTCAGCAACAATTTTTGCGATTGTACTTTTGCCAGCACCAGCAGGCCCGTCTATCGCAATTTGAATGTTTTTCTTCATATTCTTCCCTACTTTCTGCACCTCTTATTGTATCATATAACCTCAAAAAAGCCCTCTACTAGGAGAGGGCTTCATCAAAATATTCATAAAGGATATTAAACATTAAAAGGGTTCATTTCTTTACGACGATTGACTAATTGACGTTCAAAGCAAAAACGGACAATATGCTGTTGATCGACGTCATCTGTATCTGTTAGTTGGATTGTTGCAATGCGTTTATCCTCTTTTTCAAAAATACGTACGATCAGCGCTTCCGTAATGACATACTTGACATCTCCATTGGCAAATGGCAATACAATAGTTAGTTTTACTTCATCACCCTCAGTAAAAGCTACTTGACCTTTCAACATGACTGCTAGGCCTCCTGCACTAATATCCACAGTCACAAGCTGATATTTATAATCTTTCAACTGAATAGCAACGTCTACTTGTGTCTCCACACGAACATATTCTCGTCGCTGAATTTTTATAAACTCCTCTGGTGTTGGACAATGCAACATAATCATTGGGATATTACCTGCTTTACGGCCAACTACCTCTGTATTAAAGGCAAAGGATTGCTTATCCTCGGTACGAAAAGTTGCTCTAAATTCTGAGCCATCTATTAAAAATGCCGTTTTCTTTGTTACCATATTAACCGGATAATCAATATATAGAATATTATCTTTTTGCTCTACAACTTTACAGCGGAATTTCTCCAAACGCTCTGTATAAGTTGGTTCAAGTTGTAATTGTGTACCAATTTTTATTTCCATGAGCATCTCCCCGTGCGAAAAATATAGTTTAATTATCTCATGAGAAGCTTATTTTGGCTATAAAAATTGGTAGTATTTTCATGTCAAGTTGATACAGAGCGGAAGCATCATTGATTAAGTTAGATATTCCACTTTTAATACATTATGGTTTTCCGCATCAATAACAATTCTAAATGTTTCCTGCGTATTACCATCACGCAATGCAATGACCTCATAGCAAAGACGTTGCTCAAATTGTCCATTATCTGTGTAGATATTTTTTACCTCTTGTACTTGGATATCGTCTTGGAAGAACGTTTTCCAATCAATCGGCTTAGCTGTTTGCTTTTTAATATTTTCTTCTTGAATATATTCCATTGCATTTGCACCTAACAGCTCACCTGTATCTTTCGCCACTTTCAATTGAACACCATCAGCGTAGATTAACGCATTATCTCCTGGATGGACACGAGCAAATGTCACATGCCAAGCTTGATGATTTTCTCGTGATTCCACATAGGCTACATCTTTCATGCCTAATTTCTTCACATATTCCTGCGCTTTTTTCATGATTTCCTCTTGTGATAACTTGGCTTCATCCACAGGACGTTCTACTAAATAGGATAATAAATGTCCACCCTTTTCTGTTAAATCAACATAGCCTAATCGAATCCCTTGGTGGAATTGGATATGATAAAAAGGATATGGTGCTGTATCACTACTTTTTGTAACTGTAAATGTAGCATCTTTAATGACTGGGAATAAGTATTTCACCTTCTCTAGTGCTTCTTTTTCGGTAATAACTGCATCCTGTAATGCCTTTAACTCAATTTTTTTCTGCCAATCAGATTCAGATAAAGTTAACGGGAAATCCTTTTCGCCGTAGCCCTTTAATGTATCCTTTACAGTATCAAATTGGCTATTTGGATTTTTATTATCTACTTGCTGTAGCCAAACATCCATTTTCCCATCATGCTTATAGAAATCGACGGTAGCAGCTGTCCATTCATCGGAAAGAGATTGTAAATTCGTTGAAACCTGGGGCATTTTTTCACGCCAAGCTTCATAATCCCCTGTTTTCGCTGTCCTTTTTGCTTCATCGCCAAGTCGACCTAGATAGTTCATCCATTCACTTGATAGTTCTTGTCCTATTGGAATATTCGCAATTGAAGAACGAACTTCTGAGCTTAAACGCCAAACCGAATCTAGTTCATTGTGAATCGCCTGCTCATCTTGAAACAACAGGGATTGTGATACTGAGCGTTGAAGATGGGAAAGTTTTTCAGATGCATCCGTTAACTTATCTGTATATTGTGCTAGCACGGTACGTTGTAAATCTTCTTTATCTCCATGTAAATCAATACTGTATGCCCCTAACCCAATAACGGCAATCGTTAAGACCACGAGCCAAGTTTTCATCTAGGTTCCTCCTTTCTATGAACAGAAAATATGCTCTCCAATTTGTTTAATTTGTGGACGTGACCAAATCCATTTGCTCGTTGCAGTTTTTGGATTGAAATAATACAATGCATTTTCAGAAGGGTCCCAGCCGTTCATTGCATCAATAACCGCTTCTTTCGCTCGCTCATTTGGCTCAAGCCAAATTTGCCCATCTGCAACAGCCGTAAATGCTAACGGTTGGAAAATGATACCTGAAATAGTATTCGGGAAATCTGGGCTTTCCAAACGATTTAAAATAACTGCAGCAACTGCTACTTGTCCTTCATATGGTTCTCCTCTTGCCTCTCCATATACCGCATTCGCCATTAGCTGTAAATCACGCTCTGTATATTTGGGAGGAACTTGTGTCTGTGTTCCATTATTATTACTACTTCCACTACTATTGCTACTGCCACCACTAGTATTCTTTTTCACTTGCTGATCAAGTGGCTGCCCACCATAATAAGTAAATTGATTTCCTGCATTTAATTGAGCTTTCACCCATTTTTCGTCATAATCTGAATTGCCCGTTAACGCTTTCTTTGTCTTAGCGCCTGCAATTCCGTCTACTGGTAACCCATAATTTTCTTGGAAATTACGTAAAGCCCAGTATGTGTTGTAGCCAAATTTGCCATCAATTTTACTCTTATAAAAACCTAAGTATTGTAGCCTTGCTTGCAATTCAATGACATCATCTCCATAGGCACCTCGAGTAATTTGCTGATCGCTAAATGCATTTGCATCATTTTGAGGAATCGCAATTATACTAATTCCTAATATCAAAGCAAAAAGTATGCTTACTAAACGCACTTTTATCACTCCTTTTTTTTATAGCTTGAAACAAAAGGAGTAATTTATACATGATAAAAATGAAATAAAGCGTAGAAATCTTTGACGATTTCTACGCTTTATATTTTCTTTTGCATGTGAAGATGCTGCACCAGATGATAATGTGCAAGCTTCACTTTGCGCAAGCCAAACCACCATAAAAACAACATAAAAGGAATCATTAAATAAACCCAGTGACCTTTGAATGATAATATTGTATTGTATAGAATGTGAAGTACGACTGGTGCACAAAGCGCCATAGCTATCATCTCTTTTGTCTTAACAAGTTTCGAAAACTTAGCCCGTCCATAATAATAGCCCATTACGACACCAAACAAAGCATGACTCGATACTGGTAATAAGGCTCGCATAAATGCCGTGTCTAAGCCAAATGAAAGTAAATAAAGAACATTTTCAATCGTAGCAAAGCCAAGTGAAATGCTTGCCCCGTACAATATACCATCGTAAGGGTCATCAAATTCTATATGATTATAGATGGCAATTAATAGCACAAACCATTTAAAAAATTCTTCAATGACACTTGAAAATAGTACGTCTTGAAGATAAAGATATCGAAAAACCCCTTCCTCTGTTAATACATACTGTAAAAACATGATTGGGAACGTTAAAAATGCGCCGTATAAAAACGTTTGTAGTAAAGTTCTTCTTGGCTCCGTAGCCATCTGATTGCGCAAATAGAAATAACTAAAAAGCGCTAGACCGGGAGCAATGGCAGCAGATAATAAAATGATCATGATGCCGGCTCCTTTCAACAATAGACTGCTATTATTATACCATGTAATGACAAAAAAACTTTTTAAAAGGAGATTTATTTTTTTATGAAAAAAACAATTTTATTAATTCATACTGGCGGCACAATCTCCATGGCGATGAGTGCTGAAGGAGCGGTCATGCCTAATAAGGAAAATCCTCTAATGAAGGAAAGTAATAAACTGGCTTCACTAGCAAGCATTATCGAAATAGAAGCTTTTAACCTTCCTTCTCCACATATTACACCGAAAGAGATGCTTTTATTGCGTAACTTGATTTTGGAACAAATTGACGCACAGCCAATTGACGGTGTGGTCATCACCCACGGTACGGATACATTGGAAGAAACCGCCTATTTCTTAGAGCTAACTACGAACTTAGCCATTCCGATTATGCTAACAGGAGCAATGCGTTCATCTAACGAACTTGGAGCAGATGGGATTTATAATTTAGTAGAGGCAGTCCGAGTAGCTGTTGATGAAGAAGCACGTGATAAAGGTGTGCTTGTTGTGATGAATGATGAGGTTCATCTTGCTGTAAATACAACAAAAACAAGCACAAGTTCTGTAAATACTTTCCAATCTCCACAATATGGACCGATTGGCCTTATTACAAAATCCAGAATCTTATTCCATCACGCACCAATTCGTCGACAATATGTAGATGTTAACAATTTAACTAAGCGTGTCGCAATGCTAAAAGTGTACGCTGGAATGGAAGAAGATTTATTGGATGTCGTGCTTGCATGTAAATATGATGGTGTTGTGCTAGAAGGACTAGGTCAAGGGAATGTCCCGCCATCTGTTGTAAAGGGAATTGAAAGCCTTATACAGCGAGACATCCCAGTTGTACTTGTTTCCCGCTGCTTTAATGGAATTGCAGAAGGTGTTTATGGCTATATGGGCGGCGGTAAAATGCTAGAAGACTTAGGCGCCATATTCGCCACAGGTATTAATGGTCAAAAGGCACGCTTAAAATTATTAATAGGCCTTAACACAACTGGCTCGCCTTTAAATTTAAAGGACTTTTTCTTGTAACGCTAAAGTCTCGATCACCTGTTCATAATAGCCCAGTATCTCGCTAAGTCGAGCCAAAGCTTCATCGAAATCTGGCTGTATCACAGAAAATTGAATGAAATTCTTTTGGCGTAAATACTGGCTTTCACCATGAACGAATAGCCCGTTTAATGCTAAATCAATAAGTAGGTTGGCATAATTATTAGGCAATTGAACAGTTATCAACATCGGATATTGAGTAGTTGGATATTGAAATTGCATGATTGGTAGCTGCAGCAGTGATTGAAAGCGTTGCTGTAGCTGCTCATAACGTGCTGGATAGGCTTGCAATGCAGTCTCCACATTGCTCAGTAATACAGCAGGTAATGTAAATGGTATGACACCTTGCTGATAATTTGCTAAATCAAGATAAGCGGGTAGATTGGCAGATGGGGGTGCAAGTGATTGCGAAAATACAAATGCTAGCCCACTTAACGCACCAATGGCCTTACCACTCACAGCCGTAGCTAAATAGCAGTCCTGTAAAGAGAACGGCATGGCACCGAACGAACTAATACAATCTATACATAACTTTACATTGTATTGTTTAGCAAGCTTTTTAAGAATATCTAAGTTATTACAAGTTCCCGTGGAAGTCTCACCATGTACTGCCAACATCCACTGATAAGACCCCGTCTCAAGCTGTGAAGCCAGTTCTTTGTCATCAAATACTGTTCCCCATTCTTTTTCTACCACATCATAATGTAATGACCAACGAGCGGCTTGCTTCTGTAAACGTTCACCGAATTCTCCATTTGTGAGAATAAGCCCTTTTCCTAATTGCTGTGCCTTTAGTTGTGCAAGCATTACTTCATTTGCTAGCGTTCCCGTTCCTACGATTACACCAACATGATTGGACTTCGATAAATGCAGTAACCTCTTCTGCACTCGTTCATAAAGCGCATAAAAAGGTAATGAACGATGTGATAAATCTGAATGAGCAATTGTCTCTAATTGCCTCACCGGCCCAGGATAAAATGTAGAGGGTTCCGTCGTTAGTCTATGTTGTAATGATTGTTCAAATTCATGTCTAGTGAGCACCATCGGTAAAAACATCGCACCCTCTTCCCCGACAGCTGGTGCAAACTGCTTAAAACCCATCTGCTTATATAGTTTTTCCTCTCTCGTTGTACCTGAAATCACTGCAGCAGAATAGCCTTTTTCGTAGGCAAATGTAGTTAAGGCCTGAGTAAGCTTCAATAGAACTCGCCCCGTTCGATAACCTTTCTTCACGGAAAGCAAACGAATTTCACAAAGCTTCTCACAATTTTCCTTCGATAAATACTGCTCGACCTTACCAATCTTTTCATCAATAGAAAATGGTCGTTGATCTCTAAACGCCACCATGCCAATTAATTCTGTTTGCTTATAAACAACGACATAGGTATTCTCCTGATGAAATCGGTCTACTTTTTTTCGCGATGCATTTACCTCATGCTGAGGAATTTCTTCTACAAATGTTTCATAATTCAATCGAGCAATCGCCTCAAATTCTTCATTTGTCTTGGCAATTTTACACCAATACATTTCCTTCACTTCCCTCTTTTCAATGATTCCTGAATATTAGACATATGCTTAATAAGCATACACACGATTGCCATGATTAAAAGTCCATATGGCTCTAATTTCCCTGCTTGTATAATTGCGGCTATATAAAAAACAAAGCCCCCAACCATGCCAAGTGTCAGACTTCTAGTAAATGCAGATATAAGTGCTGTACCAATAATCATCCATAAAAAAAGACTTGGCGATAAGGCGAGACCCACACCAATAAAAGTAGCTACACCTTTCCCTCCATTCCATTTCAGCCAAATCGGAAATAGATGGCCAATTATCACCCATGCAGCTCCGCCAATAAGGACCCATTCATCCAATTGCCACATGCGTCCTAATCCGACAACAAGTACACCTTTTAATGAATCGCCAAGAAGAGTCAAAATAAACGCTGTTTTCCCAATCACACTTCCCGCATTACGCGCGCCTAAATTTTTACTACGCTCTTCCTGCAAATTGACACCGTATATCTTACCAACGAAATAAGCCGTCAAGATGTTTCCTATTAAATAACTCAAGAGCCAATACAAGCCAATCATTGAGCTGCCTCCTTGCTAAAAAGGCTGTATAAGCTACATGCCTATACAGCCTCGATCGTTATTTTTTTCTCTGCTCAATAGTTTGAGCGATACATTCGCCATGGAAACGACCATTTTCAATAAAAATTTCATTGGCATTATTTCCTGCTGCAATAACACCTGCAATGAATAGTCCTTCAACATTGGTTTCCATCGTTTCAGGCGTAACATAAGGACGACCCGTTTCTTCCTCTATGTCCACTCCCATCGCTTTAATAAAGGAGTGATCAGGATGATAGCCAGTCATAGCAAAAACGAAATCATTTTTTACTATTTTCTCTTGGCCCTCTACTTCTAAAACAACTTCGTGCTCACGTATTTCCAATACATTTGTATTAAAAAGCATGTCAACTTCTCCAGTTTTGACTACCCCTTCAAATTCGGGCAATACCCATGGCTTGATGCTTGGAGAGTATTCGCTGCCACGATAGGCTACGGTTACACGAGCCCCGGCTTTATTTAATTCTAACGCGGCATCTATCGCTGAATTTTTGCCGCCTATAACTAGAACATCCGTATCAAAAAATTCATGGCCCTCTTTAAAGTAATGGAAAACTTTAGGTAACTGCTCACCATGGATATTTAAATAATTCGGATGATCATAATAACCTGTTGCAATGACAACATAGGGCGTTTCATATATTTCCTTATCGGAGGTAACCGTGAACAAATCATTATTTTTTACAACACTTTGTACTTTTTCGAAGCGATTAACTTGTATATTTTTTAAACGGACGACCTCTCGATAGTAGACAAGGGCTTGATTGCGTTTCGGCTTACGTCCTTCAATAATAAATGGTACATCACCAATGGCTAACCGTTCACTCGTACTAAAAAATGTTTGATGTGTAGGGTAATGATAGATGGCATTGACGATATTTCCTTTTTCAATCACAATAGGTTGTAAACCAATATTTTGCAAAGCTATTGCTGCTGCTAAGCCGCATGGGCCTCCTCCAACAATAATTGCATCTGCTTGCTGCATTTCTTGACACTCCAATCGAATTTGAACAGCAAAAATTGCTGCTCCATGCTTTCACATTTCATAGAATAGACGATACTTTTTTATTATACGCCTTCTCACACGTTTTGGTTGTTTATTTACTCGAAATATCAATGTCAATTATATGACATTGGGGCTTTGCACCAAATCGAAAAGGTACTAATGTCGTCCCATAGCCATTGCTTACTAAAGTCATGACACCATCACGCCGACGATAGGAACCATTTGGATGAACACCATATGGACCGAATCTGATTTGCCCTCCGTGTAAATGTCCCCCCATCATTAAATCCGCACGATATTTAGCCCGAACTTTCGCAAAAACCTCTGGATTATGGGCGATAAAAACAACTAAATCCTGATCTCCTATCTTTGCAAAAGCTTTTTCAAAACTATATTCTTTAACAGTTGTATCCTCAATAGCACTTAACCAAAAGCTATTTTTAAGCGGAAGCTGTACGGCATCATTGACAATAATTTGAACATGGTATGCCTGTAAAATGTCCTTCAGTCTTTCTTCCCCAATTTCTCTGTCATTATTGCCCCAAATAAAATAGGTTGGTCCAAGGGACGTTAATAATGATAAATTTTCATGAATACGATCAATCGGTGTACGGCTATCCGCAAAATCACCGCCAATAATTACTGCATCAAAATGATGTCCCTGTAACTGTGCAATCATTTTCTTACTTATTTTACGTAAATGAACATCTGAAATAAAAAATAATCGTACCTTCTCCTGTTCACCCTGTAATGAAAGCTGGTGAGACAATACATTATTTTCATGTGCCACCTTCCACATATAAAGTGGAGGGGCGATGACTACCAAAAGAAATAGCCCTAAATATAGCATTTTCTCACTTCTCCTTACGACAGCAAAAAGGCGATTCTTCTTAAAAAACGAATCGCCTTTTTGCTAAATCAGACGTACGTTTTGGTGTGAACGTTTGTCTGTAATTTTATACTAGAAAACCTATATAACGATAAAAAATTCTATTAAGGTAACTTAATGACTTGCCCAACCATTACAGTATTAGAGGACATCCCATTAGCAGCACGAATTTTAGCTAAAGTCGCTTCACTGCCATCGCCATAGTGATTTAATGCAATTCGGTATAAGTTCTCATTTGCTTTTACAGTATGTGTCGTTGCTTTAGCATTTTGTTTTGCTTCTTCCGCTTTTCTAGCCTCTTCTGCTTTTCTTGCTGCCTCTGCTTGTTGTTGAGCTATTCTTGCTTCTTCAGCTTTTCGAGCTTCTTCGGCTTTTTTTGCTTCCTCTGCCTTTTTCGCCTCTTGAGCCTTTTTCGCTTCTTCAGCAGCTTTTTGCTCCGCTGCTAATTTATCAGCATCTTTTTGAGATTGCTCTTGAGCCTTCTTATCCCCCTGAGCGTCTTGACCCTTATCTTTTTCCTTGTCTTTATCTGACGCAGATGCTTCTGAAGGATCTAATTCGACAACCTGTTCAGCTGTATCCTTTTCGGCTTGTTCAATCGTTTTTCCTGGTTCATAAAATTTCCAAAAATAAATAAGAATTGTTAATGGTATCAAGATAAAAATAACAAACAGAATCGTCATTAACGGTGTCTTACGTTTCGAATTTTTTGGCTTTTTGTTTTTATTACCGTTTTTATTCATTCTGGAAACTCTTGATAAGGATTGCTGTTCTTTTTGCTCATCTTCAAACGATTGACGATGCTCTTCTATTTTATCGCGATAATCTTCTTTATTCATTCGCCTTTCCCCCAACCTTACTACGCTTTCTATCATCTCTATTATGACGAATATTACGAAAAAAGTAAATGACCGTCAGTTTTAGTCTAATTACCCATTAATAGTTGTTGCAATCGACTTTCCCACGTTGCCATTTCTACTTTCTTTTTCTCTTTTAAGCGTACTTTCTTGATTACATCATAATGGATTCCACAATTTTCACAACAGTTTTCCGGCTTTTTCTGCAATTTTTGCCCAAAATACCCGACTAAATGTTCACGAATACAGTCTTTTGTCTGTATGATTTGAAGCATTTCATTCACTGCATTGTATTTCTCTAGTGCTAAATGATTTAATCGGACCTTCACTTGTTCCGAAGACTCTCGTTGCAGCCAATAGTCTAACACACGGAAGGCTGTCTCACTTAACTCCCCATTTTTCAGCATTTGGATGGGCTGTATTTGCTGAGATAGCAGCTCCTGATAGCGGTCAACATGATGTAAAGTTGGTAAATCGCCTGTCACAACAAATTTAGCCAGCTCCTCATCACCTTCAGCATACAGTAATATAGCAAGTGCAGAGTGTCCATCCCGCCCTGCACGTCCAATCTCCTGCATATAATTCTCTATATTGGCAGGCATTGATTCATGAATGACCTGCCGTATATCAAGCTTATTAATGCCCATACCAAAAGCGTTTGTTGCAACAATCCAATCAAGTTCACCAGCTATAAATTGCTGTTGAATAAATTGACGGTCCTCCACCCCATAGCCCGCATGATATGCAGCAACACGAACGCCCTCTTGTAATAAGGCTTCGCTATATTGTTGCGCACGTTTACGTGAGGAAACATATAAAATACCAGGTCCTGCTGTTTCCGTAATATGGTGCATGAGCCATCTAGCTTTATCAGCCTTATCCTCCACTACTACACGACCTAAATGAATATTCGGGCGGTCAACATTATACATAAACTCGAATGGAGCTTTGAGAGATAAAGTTTCCCGTATATCTCGAACAACCTTCTTTGTTGCCGTAGCAGATAATGCCAAAATTGGCGGACGATTTTCTCTCGATAGCCAGTCACCTATTCGTAAATAATCTGGTCGAAAATCAAAGCCCCATTGTGAGATACAATGCGCTTCATCTACTACGATTAAACCTAGCTTCATCTGCGCCAATTTCTCTTGTACCTGTTGCTGGAGCAGCATCTCTGGGGAAGTAAAAATAAAACGATATTGCTCTAAATAATGTAATACATAACGTTTCTCTGTTAGTGATAAAAAGGAATTTAAAGCTACCACCCTCTTTTCCCCAAAACGCTTCAGCTCTTCTACTTGATCCTGCATTAATGAGAGTAATGGTGAAACAATTAGTACAGGTTTCTCTAATGTATAGGCTGGTAGCTGGTAGCAGAGTGATTTTCCCATTCCTGTTGGCAATAAGGCAATAACATCTTGTTCCTGTAGTAATGCCTCAATGACTTCTTTCTGTCCTGGTCGAAATGATGAATAACCAAAATGCTTATGCAATAATTGTTCAAGTTCCATTTATACTTCTCCTTTCGCAAGGACAAGCCTTAGTTGAAAATAACTCATATGGTTTAAAGCTTCATGTAATATTTTTAATTTTTTTGTTTGATACTGCTTCGATGCCTGCCACACTTTTTGAGCTTCATCATAGGAGACGAATGGGCCAATAGAAAAGTTCGGTTCATACATAGCTAATTCCACAAAATGATCCTCAATTGTACTTTGTTTTAGTTTTCTCATTTGAACAATTTGCTCCATCGAATAACCTTGTTCATATAATTGTGCGGTTTGTTGTGCAGAATCTGTTAGCAATATTTTAACTTTTAACCCTTCTGCCACATGCCCTAGCAATGGGTAATCATCTATTTTTTGATGCACTTCATTTAATAATATATGTAGGGTTTCAATAAAAGCTAATTGACTATCCAGTACAGTTTCCTTCCGTTCATCTGCAAGTTGTTGCCACGTCCATCCTGGTAATTGATAACCACTTAAACGATACAGAACAAGCTGTTTGCTTGCATCTGACACAGGGAGAATAGTTAGCACATGATTACATTCTGTCAATAATTGCTGCTGTAAATGACCTTCCTTATAATGATGTGCCTGTAAAAAAGTTCGCACCCACGCTTGAATCATTGTATCTCTACTAATCGGTGAAAAGGTACGAACGGCTGCGGCTTGATGTGACAAACTTTGTACAATGAGAGAGAGCCTCGCAAAAAACACATGCTCATTTCCCCGATAGTGCCAACCATCAAAGAAAAAGGTTGGCGTTTGTTGTGCACGTTGTAATCCTAGCGTTTCCATGTAAAAATGACCAGATTCCTGCACATTTAACCAACTATTCTGCATAAATAAGTTTACAGCCTCATCAAATGTAGTACGAGATAGTTTTGGCAAGAGGCCAAAATATTGATGCAGTTGAAAAAGACCAATATCTTGAATCGTCTGGCCTGAACGCTTCCCTCTTAGGACATGATAGGCAGCCGAAATCGTCCGCTCTTTATTGAGTTTTTGAAAGATTTGCAATAAAATTTGATGAAACATTGACGCAAATTCCTCCAATTTAATAGTATTTAAGTTGAAATGTAAGATAAACATCTTTAAAATGAGTATGAAGCTTTGTAGGAACATCGTTAAAGGAGAGAATAAAATGGCTAAATACACAATAGTTGATAAAGATACATGCATCGCTTGTGGCGCATGTGGAGCCGCAGCGCCAGACATTTATGATTATGATGATGAAGGCATTGCCTTCGTTATTTTAGATGATAACATGGGAACTGCTGAAGTTCCAGAGGATCTATTGGAAGATATGCAAGACGCTTTTGAAGGTTGTCCAACAGACTCTATCAAAGTAGCAGATGAAACATTCGATGGTGACTCATTAAAATTTGAATAGTCTTCCGTTGATGTATATCTTAAAAGGCATCCTTCAGGGGATGCCTTCTTATTGATTAAAATATTGGCTATCTTTTGCATCAAGATAATAGGCATATGGTCCATTGCTATACATACCAATCTATTGGAGGAATGTGAATGTTTGAGCAGTTACAAGTTGAGCATAGTTTATTTTATATTGATCAAGACCATATGAATAGATTTAAAAATCTTGCTGCAAAGTGGCAATCAATATTTCCAGATGTTTGTGCGAAATGTTTGAATACTGTGGACGCATGGGCAAACGTGTTAAATAACTGGGTTTTCTTAAAATCGCAGCAGACCGATGAGCTCATTCTAAATCCTTCTAAAGCCATCTATTATTCCATCAATACATTCTTATTAGATGAGCTCCAAAAAATTCAAATAATTCAAAAAGTAAAAGAATGTGAGAATGATGATTTTCAGTATTTTGCGGCCTTCCACTTAGGAAATGCCATCGATTTATGGGTGTACGATACACTTGAAAAAAGTGCAGAATCTGATTTGTTAAAACCACAAAATCGAATACCTTATTATCTTGCCTTTTTAGACGATGATTTTCAAACAGACAATGCTTTATTCCATAAAAATCAAACAAGAGCAATCAAAATATTGGCACAGGTCATTCGGTCACAAAATTGCTTTAGAATCACTGTCAGTAGTGCCGTTAATCGAGCAGTAGATATGTATGATCATTATGTAACAAAATAAATTAGCACACCTTTTAATTCGTCTCTACTGTAAAGAGATGAATTTTTTTTGCTCTCTAAACTACTTCTCTTTTCATCTTGTTATTGCAACGTTATTTTATGTATGATAAGATTTTAGTAGTTGGTACTAATAACAGATATTATCTCACAAAGGAGTTCTTCATAATGATGGATAATTTATTACAATTAAAAGATAAGAACATTGTTGTCATGGGCGTAGCAAATGATCGCAGTATTGCTTGGGGCATTGCTAAACGTTTATTTGACGTTGGTGCAAATGTCATCTTCACGTATCGTCAAGAACGTTCATTAAAAAAATTACAAAAACAATTAGAAAATATCGGACAATCCGATTCTCTTGTTGTTCAATGTGATGTGAATAGTGACGACAGCACAAAAGCAGCTTTTGAAGAAATCGGCTCAAAGGTTGGTGTTATTCATGGGATTGTACATTCAGTGGCTTTTGCGCATGCAGAAGATTTACACAACCGCTTCCTTGAAACAACTCGAGAAGGCTATGCATTCGCACAAGATACAAGTGCCTATTCACTTATTTCCACTGCAAAAGCAGCTCATCCATACATGACAGAGGGTGGCTCTATCGTTACAATGAGTTACTTAGGTGCAGAACGAGTACTTGATGGCTACAATGTGATGGGCGTTGCAAAAGCTGCATTAGAGGCTTCTATGCGCTATCTTGCTGCTGATATTGGCCAAGATAATATTCGCGTCAATGCTATCTCAGCTGGTGCTATTCGTACACTCGCTGCAAAAGGTGTTCCTTCTTTTAACACAATTTTACACAAAATTGAAGAAACAGCTCCTTTAAAACGTAATGTTCAACAAGACGAAGTAGCAGATATGACGATTGTTATGCTATCTCACCTATCACGTGGTGTGACTGGTGAGACGATCTACATCGACGCTGGCTACAATATTATGGGTTAACAATAAAGAAGTATGGGAGGATGTATTATCCTTCCATACTTCTTTTTGTCGTTTATAGCATTGTCCATAAACTTTGGATCAACAAAATTAAGCCTGCTGCTACTAATAGAAAATAAATTAAGATTTTAAACAATTTTTGATTTAATCGCGTAAATAGCATTTGTCCAAAAATAAGTCCTAAGAAAACAATTGGCAAAGCATACATACTATACATCCAAACCATTTTACTTGTACCCGCAAAAATGACTTGAGAAAGTAAGCTAATTAGATAGATAAATATATAGTAGGCTAGTGAAACAGCTCTAATGGTTTCTTTATTTCTATGTGTGCTCGCAAAATAGAGCAACAGTGGTGGTCCAGCCATCCCAATACTTGTTGTGAACATACCTGATATAAAACCAACGCCATAATCTCTACTCCTTGTTTGTTGAATAGAGAAATTTCTAATCAATAGAATCGTAAGCCCTATAAGAAGGATAGCGATGAGCAGCTTAAATGTCGTCACATCGACTATGGCAAATAGTATACTACCAAAAGGAGCACCTGCAACACTACCGATCATCACCTTTTTAAGCAACGCTACATCAATATCATGTCTCACCTTCCATATGAGAGAAAACGAAATAACAAGGGACAGTATTATATTTATTTGCATCGCCTCTTGTGGTGTAAAAAGCAACAGTAAAAAAGGCGTAGCCATAACGGAAAAACCAAAACCTGTACTGGTTTGTAAAATAGAAGCCGCTAGGATAATGAAAAAATAGAAAAGTAATTCCTGCAAAATGACACCTCACATCATGTTGTGATACGTTGTCTAACAATGAATCTTTTTAATAAAAATGATAGGACACAAGCAATGAATAAAAACAGAGCAATCATCACTATAACACCCATCCACCCATATTTCATCCAAAAAACGCCTCCTACTGTTCCTCCAACACTTGAACCAAAATAATAGAAAAATAAATAGAGAGAAGATGCTTGTGCTTTATCGTGGGATGCTCGTTTGCTCACCCAGCCACTTGCGATTGAATGAGCTGCAAAAAAGCCAAAGGTAAAAACGGTTATCCCTATAATCTTTAAAGTAAGTAGCCCATTGAGCGTTACTATAGCTCCAGCTAACATAATGGCAATGGCCAGTAAGAGCATTCGTTGGCGACCATAACGATCGGCTAAACTGCCAAACCATGCCGAGCTAAATGTCCCAACTAAATAAATGACAAATATCCATCCTACAATTGTGGCACTTAAATTATAGGGAGGTGCCATTAGTTTAAAGCCAATATAATTATAAAGTGTGACAAAGCTTCCCATTAAAAGAAACCCCATCCCATAAAGACACAGCATAGAAGGATCTCTTAAATGTTGCAGTAGGGTTTTGGTCAATGCTTTTAATTGTAAAGGTCGCGCACTGAAATGTTTGGAGCTTGGTAACATCCAGACAAACAATAAACTAACTAGTAGGCTGATTCCTCCTAGTACCATCATGCCTGTATGCCAGTTATAATGGTCCGTTAAGGTACCAATAATAACTCGTCCACTAAGTCCCCCTACTGAATTACCGCTAATATATAAGCCCATGGCAACCCCTAAGCTTCCTGGTTCCATCTCTTCTCCCAAATAAGCCATAGCGATTGCTGGTAAACCTGCAAAAACGATGCCTTGTACAACACGTAAAACTAAAATTGTTTCAAAGTTAGGTGAAAATGCAAGAGCTAGTGTCAGGACAGAAGCTGCAAAAATAGAAATCGTCATCAATGATTTTCTTCCCCATGCTTCTGATAACGAACTGACAATTATTAAACTCACCGCTAATGCAAAGGTAGTTACTGAAAGAGATAAACTTGCTACAGCTGGTGAGACGTGAAATGCTTCTGAAAATGTTGGTAGTAATGGCTGCGTTACATATAGGTTAGCAAACGTAATAAAGCCTGCTAAAAATAAGGCCCAATTCGCTTTATGAAACGCCCTCGTACCCTTTTGTATATAGTCCATGAAACTCTCTCCTTAACTTCTTCCACATGCTACTATTATTCTAATACAATATTTCGCAAAACACACGTCTCCTTGTCAAATTTTAGACAAAAAAACCTACTTTTCCACCTATGAATCACAAAAAATAATTGACAAATAAAAGCATATCAAATTTATATAAACGTCTTTTAATAAAAAATAAATAGCTATTTTGACTTGGCAAATATTGTGCTACAGTAAAAGTAATCATCTAGAACCATTGTCACAATGAAGACAGATGACACAACCATTTTCATTGACGAGACTTGGAGGAATTTTTATGAAAATTATTGAAGCTTTAGCCCTCGCAACACCTTATATTCATCTAGCACTAAAACAAGAAGCCATTGTAGCTGTTGTTGAAAAGGAAAATGAAACAGTCGTTAAATACTTAGCAGGTAAACGTGTGGATTCCGGCTACCATGATGGACAAAAAGTTAACGCCAATGACCAAAATGTTTTCATCGCCTTTAATGGACAAAATGCAGATGTGGTGATACCAGAGGATGTTTACGGTGTAGCAATCAATGCTTTTTCATTCCCCATTCGTGAAAATGGTCAAGTAGTAGGTGCATTAGCTTTTGGCTTACCAATAGATAATGAACTCAAACTTGAAGATTATATGGCTACGATGGATAAGATCGTCAACAGTCTACAGGATAAAGTACATACAATCGCTTCCCATTCTGAGGAATTAGCAGCCACTAGTGAGGAAATTAATAAGCAGGCACAGCATGCCCTAGAGGACTCTGAAAAAACAAATGCCGTGACAGATTTAATTAAAAGTATATCTCGCCAAACTAATTTACTAGGTTTAAACGCATCCATCGAGGCTGCACGTGCTGGACAGCACGGCGCTGGCTTTAATATTGTGGCACAGGAAGTTCGAAAACTGTCCTTTGAGACGTCTAGTGCTACCGAAAATATAGAATCATCATTACGGAATATCAATAGAAATCTAGATAATCTAAAGCAAAATATGGGACAAATCAATGATGCAACAAATGAGCAAGCACAGCTCGTACAGGATTTCAGCGAAATTATAGAAGAATTAACTTTACTTAGCCGAGAAATGAAAGGCTTTATGCACAATGCGTTAAAATAATAATGAGGTGAACAATAATGCAAATTACCATAAACCAAGATTTAGCTTTACGGATGATCGCACCTGAAGATGCAGAGAAGGTTTTTGCATTAACGGATGCCTCGAGGGAATATCTGAAAGAATGGCTACCATGGCTAGATTTCACAAAAGAACTGGCGGATACAAAAGCCTATATTGAGGGCTGTATTAAGGGCCATGAAGCGAACAGTAGCCTCTCCCTAGTCATTCTCTTTAAAAATGAAATTGTTGGCATTGCAGGCTTTAACGCGATTAACCCGAGCAATAAAATCGGCACTATTGGCTATTGGTTGAGCGAAGGAGCACAAGGACATGGCATCATGACGAAAACGGTAAAAGCTTTATTGCAATATGCCTTTGAAACATTGAAGCTTCATAAAGTTGAAATTCGTGTTGCTGAAGCCAATCACAAAAGTCGCGCAATCCCAGAACGTCTTGGATTCATGCAAGAAGGAACCATTCGAGCTGCAGAATGGCTCTACGATCATTATGTAAATCACGTTATTTATGGCATGCTTGTAAGTGAATGGCAGCAACAACTATAAAAAAAACGACCTGATGAGATCATCAGGTCGTTTTTTGTTAGGATTGTTCTACCGCTTCTTTCGTTTCTTCAGGTGCTTGCTTTTTTTCAAGTCCTAAAGCAATCTGCTCTAATTCTGGACGCAATGTGTGCTTCCCAGCATAGCTCTCGATCAGCTCTTTTACATCGAGACCAGAAGTTTCTTTTAATGTTTCTTGAAGTGTAGACATTAAATTGGTTGCGTAAGATGTCACCTTATTCGCACCACTTCCCTCTCCACCACCAGTATCGACCACTGTAATCTTATCGATATTGCCAAGTGGACTTGCAAGCTCTTTTGCATACTCTGGCATCATGCGTACAACCATATCCAGTACAGCTGCTTGACCATAGTATTCAAAGGCTTCGGCAATCTTACGTTTAGCTTCAGCTTCAGCCAGACCACGTAGACGAATGATATCAGCCTCCGTCTCCCCTTGTGCTCGCTCTGCATCAGCTTTGGCAAGACCATCCAAACGAATTTTCTCTGCCTCTGCTTTTGCTAATGATTCAATACGATATTTTTCCGCATCAGCCTGTGCAAGCTCACGCATTTTTTCGGCTGCAGCATTTTGCTCCACTGCATAGCGATCTGCATCTGCTTTCTTTTTAACCTCAGAGTCATATTGCTTTTCTCTACGTAAAATCTCTTTTTCTTCTAATTCAATTTGCTTTTGACGCTCGATAATGCGAATTTGCATTTCTTGCTCCGTTACTTCCTGCTTAGCACGAGCAGTTTCAAGCTCATACGCTTGGTCAGCACGCGCTTTGGCAATATCCTGCTCACGTCGGAACTCAGCTACTTTTAATTGATTTTCTTTTTCTGCTTCTGCAATTTCCGTCGCACGCTCTAGTTCTGCCTTTTGTGCTTCCTTAGACGCTTCTGCACGTTTAATACGTGTTTCTTTTTCTGCATCTGCTGTCGCAATATCAGCATCTCGCTTTACCTGTGCGATTCTCGGTTTCCCTAGTGAGTCTAAATAGCCATTTTTATCTCGTACATCCTTGATCGTGAAGGATACAATGACAAGACCCATCTTTGCTAAATCTTGTGAAGCAACACGTTGAACTTCCTGTGAGAATTTATCGCGGTTTTTGTAGATTTCTTCAACCGTCATAGATCCTAAAATGGAACGTAAATGACCTTCTAATACTTCACGTGCTTCCCCTTCGCGCTCTGCTTTTTGCTTGCCTAAAAACTGCTCTGCTGCTGTCGCAATTTCTGAAATGGAACCGCCAATTTTAATAATGGCTGTACCATCTGCCATAACAGGAACACCTTGCTCTGTATACACCTCAGGCGTTGTCACTTCTAGTTTACTAGAAAGTAAGCTTAACGGCTGTGCTTGTTGGAAAATAGGGAATACAAATGTACCGCCCCCACGAATGATTTTAATGCGATTCCCCGACTCATCCTTATGTACATTTTTAGAGCCGAGATAGCTACCTGTCACAATCAGTGCTTCATCAGGACCCGCCGTACGATACTTTGTCACATATAAGCCGACTAGGGCAATTAATACAAATGCTACAATTCCTAAAACAATTAAGATATCGGTTGACATAGACATATCTCTCCTTTAAACAAATTTTTTCTCGTACGTTCTAACAAAAAGTGTTCCGTCCTTCACATCCACAACAAGTACGGTTTCATCATAGTCAATGGCTTCATTATCATAGCCCGTTGCGCGTTTTGAAATCATGCCACTTGTCGTTTCGATAACAACCTCGCCAAAACCATCTACTGGAATTGGCACAATAACTCTTCCTAATTGCCCGCCTAGCGATTCCTCTGTGTAAGCTAAAGAAACATCAGCGGAACGTAGCGGAACGAGAACAAATAAATAAAAGATGGAACTTAAAATAGCACCGATGATACATGCAGCAATGATGTTCCAAACGCTAGAGAACCAGGCTAGTTTTTCTAAAATAAAACCTGCTGCTGACATCAACGTAATGAAAGATAGAATGACACTCGGATTAAAAATGGGTAGTCCTTCCCCAATACCTTCGACTGCATCACCAAAAAACATAACCAATACTGTGGCAAGGCCAGCGAAAATCAAAACCACCAAAAAGATCTGCTCGAGTGAATAGCCAAATAGCGTCAAGTTGCTCACCCCTTTTCATCATATTACCTACTATACGGATGTACCTCAGGAAAAGTTTCAAAATTTTTCAAACTCTTCTTTAAAGTATTATTTTTTGCTTTCATTAGAACCATGTTACAATAGAAAAGTATTCTGACAACTAAGGAGAAATGGCATGAAGCTTTCGACAATCTTAAATTTTATAATTCTAGTATTTTTCACGTTATTATTCGTTAATGATTTCTTCCCTGATACAGCTATTGCTGCGATGCTGACTAAAAAAATAATATTGCTTATATTAGTTGGGCTTGTCATCATTCAGCTAGCCTTCGACAAGGGTAGATATAAAAGATTATCCAAAAAGGCTTATATCGGATTAACATTGTATACAGTTGGATTATGGATTGTTTTAACATTACTTGGTGGTCAATCACAAATTGGCCTATCGTTCACAAGTCCTCTATTTTATATCATTGTTGTGCTTCTTGGATTGGATTTAATCCGCCTTTCACGCCAAACTAAGCGGGATCAAACAGAGGAGAAAGCGAAGTAAAGCACAGCTATCCGTCAATCTTACAAAGCTTTCCACCACTTTCGCACTGCTTACCGTCACTTTTGTCCCTCTATCCGACGACAACATAAAAAGCATGTCTCTGATTTTGACAGAGACATGCTTTTCTTATGATTCTAATACATTTAAAATGGCATCCAGTTCATGGACAGCTAGATCTAAGCGTTCCTTCGCTTCGATATTTTGCTGTTTTAAGTGACTAAACTCTAGTAAATTTTTCTCATGCTTTAACTTAATAGATGATAAACGTTCGATTCGTGCTTCTACTTTTTCTATTGCTTGCTCACAGACAGTTGTCCAGAGCTTTTCTGATTGTTGCATTTCCGTTGTCGATGGGTTGTGCTGACGCATAATTCGTGCGTAAACCATTTCAATTTGTTCAATTAGCTCCGAATAAAAATGGCGCTCAACGCGTGTTGTTTGGAATGTTGGATGTTCTACCTCTTTGGCATATGGCGTTATTTGACGAAGTAGCTTGCCAGCATTTTCTCCAAAAGCATGGGATAAATTCAAGACATTCATTAATTGCAATAATAAGCGTATTTCTTCTAGATTAATAAGTTGGGAATCGATGCTTTCCTTTAACTTTAATGACTCCATGTAGCGTCGATCAAAATGTTCAATTTCACCGTTGCGCTGCTCTACTAAATGGACACTTGCATTGTCTTTCAAGCTTTTAATATAGCGAATGGCATGGTTTTTTAGCTCTTCTTTTGACAGCAAGTTATCATTGTCTTGTTGTGGTTTTTCTCGTTGAACATACGCAAATGCATCCATTTTTTTGGGCCATTGTGCTGCTTGGGTTTCATCTGAGACATTATAGCGTATATAAATTCCGTGCATTTCATATCCTCCAAGTCCATTAAACAAGTATCTCTAAAGACAATAAATCGAATACGACATTTTTTCAAGTAAAAAACTTTTAATAATTGAAAATCCTTCTTTTTAACAATAAAACAAAAATCCCGAATAGTCGATACTATTCAGGATTTTACTAGTTTTCATTCTAGGAATTTGATGTCGTAATGAGCAGCTATCGTTCTACAGGAGCAGGAAATGATTTTTGCTGATTATATTTTAAAGCATCCCTTCATTAAAACAACCTGTAATCAAAATTGACAAGTACAGTTCTAAAAAATCGCCAAGTTCCTTGTAAGCACTACAGGAATTTGGCGATCTTTATGTGTAGCTATTTAAGCCTGTTGGCGGATATCTTGAATGCTCTTCCCTTCAGTAAACGCATGAATCGATGCAATGGAGCCCACCGATTTAAAATTTGCCTTCTCATAGACTTTGGCAACCTGTTCACTAATTGGTAATATCCAAAGATCGTCCAATCCCAGCTTGACTGATTGCTGTTGGATATGCTGCAGCATATAGCCGATTAAACCACGACCACGATAGCTTTCAGTTGTTGCAACACTTTCAATCCTACCTTGATTTTCTGACACAAAAATATTTGCTGAGCAGCACGCCACCCCATCTAGTCTTAGTAGATAATACGTAAAATGTGAAGAATGATAAGTTTGTTCAAATGCCTTTTTTATTAATGAAGGCTCCCCAAATGCAGAAATGCTCATTTCTACTGCTAATGCTTCCTCCATATTTGCATCCGTTACACGCTCAATTTGAATGGCAGGATTAGGTGGAAGTATCGCATATTCACCATCCCAGTACTGAATTTCATTAACAAAATGCTCATATTGAAAGCCGTGCGTCTCTAATGCCTCTATACATAGCTGATTTTGTTCTAGATTATATAAATAAATCCGTGGGATCAGAGATTTTGATTGGTAGAAATCTTTGATGTCGTGTAAAAATAAGTCAGGTTGCTCAATCTTTCTCCAAATCTGTGCATGATTTGCATCGTAATAGGTCGGGATAGCCTGATTGTAAAATAAGACCCCCTCCTTACAAACCTCCACTTCACTGAAGCTCTTCACATACTCTATATCAAGCTGCATAATGCGTTCTAAATTAAACATGCTCTGTGCCCCCCTCTAACCATCTTTCATATAAATTTTCTAATTGAAGTTCAAGCTTCTGCCGTTGTTCTTTAGCAAGCGATGGTTGTTGTAGTTTTGTCTCTAATTTTTCAATTTGCTGTTCAATCGGTAATTCTTTTTTAGGTGGCTGCGTTTTATTTACTGGTTGTTTTTCAACCATTTTCATTGCAAGTTCCTGTCGTTTTTCTCTAGCCCACTCATAATCTCCCTCAAAAACTTGAATAGTCTGGTTTTCAATCCACGCCGTTTTCGTAAAAATTTTCTGTAAGAAATAGCGGTCATGTGACACCCCAATAATCGTGCCTTCAAAGGATTCCAGTGTCTCTTCCAATACTTCTCTTGCTTCAATATCTAAATGATTCGTTGGCTCATCTAAGATTAAGACATTGATATCCTCATGCATTAATTGTGCTAAACGAAGACGCATTTTTTCTCCACCACTTAAGTCCTTCACTTTTTTAAAGACATCATAGCCATAGAACAAAAATCGTGCGAGTATATGGCGAGCTTCCGCCTCTGACACGGCGACACTTTCACGAAAGGCATCAATTAATCGTATAGCAGGATTTGGATGTTCAAATTGCTGGGAAAGGTATCCAAATTTCACATTACTTCCAATCTGACACACTCCCTGATTAGGAATGATTTCCCCTAATATCATTTTTAATAATGTTGATTTTCCACTACCATTGCTCCCAACAATCGCTAATCTTTCGCCAAAATAAATAGCTAGATTGCTTTCCTTCAATAAAGGCTTATCAAAGCCATGATCAATGGCTTGCAAAAGCACGACCTCTTTACCACTGCGTTCAGCCATCGTTAAAGCTAAATTCATTTTCTTTTTAGTGAGGGGCTTCTTTACTCGCTCGATACGTGCTAATGCTTTTTCCATACTCTTTGCACGTCGATGCATAGATGCGTTTGGTGGATTCGCCTCATTTGCCCACTGCTTTAATCGTTTAATTGTTTCTTGCATCTTTTTAATTTTCTTTTGTTGCTCTTCATAATTTGCAAACTGTTGCTCAATTTTTGCTTCTTTTTGTGCTATAAAGGCATCATAATGGCCGTTATACGTAAAAGCCTCCCCATCCTCAATTTCAATAATCTTCTGGGCTACTTGATTCATGAATTGACGATCATGGGATACGACAATGACAATCCCCTCAAAGTTTCGCACATAATGTTCAAGCCACTCAATAGCTTGCATATCCAGATGGTTCGTTGGTTCATCCAATAACAAAATAGAGGGCTTTTTCAATAAAATTTGTCCAAGCATAACCTTTGTTTTTTCCCCACCACTTAAACTACTAAATGGCTGCTCTAGCATATCTGAAATACCTAGTCCATTTGCAATCATTGCTAGCTGTGCATCTACTTCATAGCCCCCTAATAGCATAAATTGCTCCTGCAATTGGCCATATTGTAGTAATATTTTATCCGTGACCGTCGTCTGCATCTCTTGCTCAAGTGCTGTCATTTTTGCCTTTATTGCATAAATATCCGCAAATGCTTCCTCCAGCACTTCTTTCACAGCATGGAGTGGATAATGTGGAATCTGATGTAAATAGCCAATCGTCGCTTCTTTACTTTTAATTATTCGTCCCTTGTCAGGTATCTCTACCCCTGCAAGCAGTTGTAATAAAGTCGTTTTTCCACTGCCATTTACACCAACAATCGCCACATGTTCACCACTATTTACCTCTAGCTGTAAGTTCTCGAATAATATATTGCCACCCATAATTTTTTGAATTTGTTCAGCTTTCATTTGCATCGTTTTTTCCTCCAATGAAACGTGCGAAAACATCTTTAGAACACAAAAAAGACTGCTCATTAACAAGCAGTCCTCTTCTCAATTAAATGTGTGAAAAAGAATGGTTAATTCGCTACGTTTGTTATTTGATTTTGCTTAAAAATGGACAGACCTATCCCGTTGTTCGCAAAATCGAAAGTAATCACACGTGCAAAATACATAGCCGTATCCACTTTTACACATGTTTTCGTAGCGTTTTTATTCATTCCTTCTCACCTCCGTTCATAGTAGTTATGGCTATCATAACATTATTCGGATTATTTGGAAAGGGAAAATTTAACGTTCATTTATCATTATTCAAAAGTTCTATTTGATCGAAATTCGCACAAAGAAAAACATGAGAGGTTGATTCATAGCCCCATCATGTTTTCACTTTTCTTACAAATACTTTTACCACAGGCACCAGAAAAATCGAGACAACTAGTACACGAAAAAGCTGAAAGGCCGTGACAATCGTGACATTTGCATGGACCGAAGCGGCAATAATCCCCATTTGATCAAGACCACCAGGAACAATACTTAAAAAGCTTGTCCTAAAATCAAGGCTGTACAACGCTGCCATCACAAATGTTAAACCATAGGCTGCCCCAATAAAAATGCCCGCCGAAACAAACGCATAAAAGATATGCTTCTTCGATAAATGTAAATCCTCTTTTTTTAATAATAATCCAATATAAATTCCTAGCATGAGTTGGGCAATATGCAGAAGCGATAATGGTAATTTTGGCACTTCTATCCCTGCCATATTAACGCCCATTAGTAAAAACACTGGGCCTAGCATATAGCCTGTTGGAATTTTTAGCTTTTGTGCTAGCCACCCTGCGCCACCACATACCACAAGTATGCTAACAAGGTTCCATGTGTATGTTCCATCAATCATAGAACTATTGCCACCTGCCCCTGCCACCATTAAAGGAACAAAGCCAACGATTAAAAGAACGCGAAGGATTTGAAAGAATGTGATGACCACCATATCCATCTCTTGTTGCTCTTCCGCAAATGCCACAACCTGCGACATGCCCCCAGGAACACAACACGTTAAGGCAGTCGCAAAATCTAAATCTGTACGCTTGGCAACAAGGAAACTTACCGCAAAAAACAACAAAATAAATATGATATTTAACACGACCATGCTTCCTAAAAAAAGCTTGATGTCCTGTACAGCTTCTGGTGTAAAGGCATAGCCGATAGAATAACCTGCTACGACTAAACCAAAATTGCGGAAAGAATGATGCCATTTTAATTGGACGTTGGTGGATAGCTGCACGATGAGCACCGCTGTAATCGCTCCTAACAGCCAAGGCATCGGTATATGGAAAAATTGAAAAACTACAGCACCTATTAAACCAATGCATAATGTGATGAACATATGCTTATCAAAAATAAACATGGTAGCAACCCCTTCAACTCGATAAGCCTATTATGACCTTTATAAACCGCTTTTTCTACTGGACCGACTTTTGAGCTGTTTGCTATCGTTGAAAAAGAACCTGTTATCCAACAAATAAAACCTCTTATCGAACAATTTATCCTTGCTAAAATTTTCTATGCTACATTAGTAATACCTGATTCAGCGTTTTTAAAGGAGGCCTCCTATGAAAATTCATTTAACCATCAATCATGAGCTCGAGGAAACTGAGGTTCATATCCATGCCAAGGAATATAATGAGCAAATTGAAAGATTGATGAGACAGCTTCAAGCATCCCAAACTACGATGCTAGATGGGTATGACCAACAAGAAATTCATCTCTTAAAAATTTCCGATATTTATTCCATTTACGCAGAGGATGCCAAAGTATTTTTACAGACAGATGAGCAAGAGTTTGAGTCCAAGCGAAAATTATATGAGCTTGAGGCTCAGCTAGCCAAAGATTTTGTACGCGTGAGTAAGTCTACACTCGTCAATATCCATAAAATATCCTCTATTCAAATGGGCAAAATCGGCACTACACAGCTATTACTTGAAAATGACGTAGCCATTCATGTCAGCCGAAAATATTTAAAAGAATTAAAGAGACACTTAGGTATTGGGAGGGATTCATAGCATGAAGTATTTACGCATGATGATTATCGGTCTACTCATTTCCCTTAGCTCCTCTTATGTCTTAGTGACACTTAGCGTCCTATCAAATAATGCGGTGGCCTCAGGAACAGAATTATTGGAGCAAATTGTGATCGCGGCCATTCTTGGCATTGCCATTGGTTTGCTATCCGTCATTTTTGATATGGAGCAATTGCCTTTTACAGTTCAGCTTCTTCTCCATTTAGTAGCGGTGACAGCATGTGTACTAACCGCAGGCTATTTTGGTAGCTGGTTTGATTCAGGTGTATGGTATGTACTTATTGCGGAAGCCATTATTTACTTGATTGTTTGGTGTATTCTATATGTTCTTCAATTAAATGATATTGAAAAAATCAATAAAGAAATTCAAAAGAGAAGGGATTAACCACTTATGACGTTTGCGATAAAAGTTGAAAATTTATGTAAACAGTATGGAGAACAGCAAGCTGTCAAAGGTATTTCTTTTACAGTCGAACAAGGCACCCTATTCGCTTTTTTAGGTGAAAACGGTGCAGGTAAATCTACAACGATTGAAATACTTTGTACTTTACTAAAAAAATCGAGTGGTCAAGTAACTATTAATGGTTTCACACTCGACGCAAGCAATGATAACGCGGATATCCGTAAATCTATTGGTGTCGTTTTCCAGCAAAGTCTATTAGATGAGCGATTAACTGTACGTGAAAATATCCTCCATCGAGGTAAAACATATGGTTTATCGAAAGCACAGCTTACCGATAACTATCAATTTGTTTCTACCTATTTGCATTTAGAGGATATTGAAGAGAAAAAATATGGAACATTATCAGGGGGACAAAAAAGGCGAGCAGATATTGCTCGTGCACTGATTCATCGTCCAAGTATTTTATTTCTGGATGAACCTACAACGGGTTTAGATCCACAAACACGTCAATTTGTTTGGCAGGCGATTAAACAACTTCAACTGGAAACCAATATGACTGTTTTTTTAACGACCCACTATATGGAGGAAGCGGCAGTCGCTCACCAAGTCACTGTCTTAAAGCAAGGTAAAATTGTTGCACAGGGAACGCCCGATGCACTAAAAACAAAATATGCCTATGATTCAATGGCTCTCGTTTTTCAAAATGCACAGGAGGGTGTGAAGTTTCTTGAGGAAAATGCGATCTCCTACACAGAGAATCAAGGGATATACACCATCCGTTTAACGTCTACCTTACAAGCACTTCCCCTTTTAAAAAAAGCTGAGCCACTTATCGCCTCCTTCGAAGTCATTAAAGGATCAATGGATGATGTCTTTCTTCATATTATGGCAGAGGAGGAGGTTGCGTAGTGGAAGCATTAATTAGTTTAGTTCTGCGTAATAACAAAATATTTAGACGGGATAAAACACAGGTGTTCTTCTCCCTACTGTCAGTCATTATTGTCATTGTGTTGTACGCTGTCTTTCTCCAAAAAATGCAGGTAGATGCCATTGAACAACTAACAGAAGCTACACCTGAATTGATCACCATGGTCAATGAGTGGCTAGTAGCAGGTTTACTATCCATGATTGCTGTTTCGACTACACTTGGTGCCTATGGTATCGCTGTTAAAGACCAAGAATCCAAAGTACAAGCCGACTTTTTAACAGCTCCCCTTTCTCGTGCAACTATTCAGTTGAGCTATGTGCTCAATGCATTTATTATCGGCTGTATTTTTTCCTTTATTGCGCTCCTTGGCTGTGAAATCTTTATTATCACAACGGGAGGTAAGATTCTAAGTTTTGGGGATTTTATTCAGGTATTGAGCATACTGTTTTTATCTGTCTTGCTTGCGAGTGTTTTTAATTTATTTCTTTCGTTATTTGTGTCGACCCAAAATGCTTTCTCAACACTCGGCACAATTGTTGGTACATTACTTGGATTTTTATGTGGTGTTTATGTACCTCTTGGAGCTCTACCAAGCTTTGCACAACATATAATCATGTACTTTCCAATTAGCCATACAACACTATTATTACGCAATGCATTTATGGAGAGTTCTATTGCAAATGTTTTTGATGGTGTGCCCGTTTCTTATGTGGAAGATTATGAAATGAATTATGGCATTGTTTATGAACTAAATGGACATATACTTAGCTCCACAACAAGTCTAATTGTGATTGTATGTACAATTGTAGTTCTTTCTCTAGCATCTATGATCTTATTTAAGAGAAAGTATAACTAAATATGAGCCAACCATTTTACACATCGTTTAGAATACGATGTGTTTTTTATTGCTTTAATACAAACATTTTGTTATTTTAAATATTAAATAACAAACAAATTTAGAATTCGTTTGTTTTATCAAGGAGGGATTGCAATGGATGTAAATGAATTATTTTGGCAAGCTCCTATCGATGATCTAAAAAAGGGATATATCGATCAAGCGACACACTTCACCTGCCTACTATGCGGTGAAAAAATAGAAAAAGGCATTATTTATCCTCAAGAGGGCTTATTATATGAAGCAGAGAAAATGATGCAACACCATATTACATTGGCTCACCATTCTGTTTTTCATTATTTAAACGGTCTCAATAAAAAAATGACAGGCTTAACAGAACATCAAAGTCATATTTTACGCTTATTTTATGAGGGAAAATCAGATCAGGAGATAAAAGAAGAATTAGAGATTGGCAGTGCCACAACGATTCGCCATCACCGTTTTGCTTTAAAAGAAAAGGAACGCCAAGCCAAAACATTGATGGTGATGATGGAGTTACTAAAAGAACAAGATCAGAAGGAGGAACCATTTGTGCCTATTCATAAAACAGCTACTATGGTCGACGATCGCTATAACGTAACCCTCACGGAAGAACAGCAATTATTAGAGAAGCTATTTCCAAACGGTGTTGGCAAGGAACTGGTTCGCTTTCCAAAGCGCGAAAAACAGAAAATTGTAGTGCTGCGTGCAATTGCAAATCTTTTTGACCAAGAAAAGCATTATACTGAAAAAGAATTAAATGAAGTGATTAAACCGATGTATGAAGACTATGTACACATACGTCGTTACTTAATTGAATACGGTTTTCTTGACCGGAAAGCAGATGGCAGTGCCTATTGGGTAAAAAAATAAGAAAGTAGGTTAATAAAAATGGATCATAAAAAAGAGTTAAAAGAAATGTATAAGGACATGAAAATTGAAGCGGGCGTTTTTACAATGACGAATACACAAACAAATAAAGTATTTGTCGGTAGCTTTAATAATTTGAAGCGTTTAAATGGTTTTCAGTTTATGCTCAAAACGAATACACATACGAACAAGGAGCTTCAAGCGGACTACAATTCATTTGGTCAAGATGCTTTCGAGGTGAAAATCGTTGAGTATTTAAAGAAAAAAGAAGAAGGCTATTTCGATGAAAAAAAAGAGCTCGAAAAGCTGGAGCAAAAATGGCTTGAGACACTAAAGCCTTATGGTGAGTATGGTTATAATTAGTCATTAGCGCATTTGCCAAAAAGGTAAATGCGCTATTCATTACTTGTTTGAAGGGTTGCCAATCAATTGAATTTCCTGCTGTGCTTTCTTCGTTAGTTTATTGAAAACAAGTTCATACGAATGCTTAATAAGATTCTCTACTAAATCCATCGGGACATCCTCAGCATCCATATAAATGGAATTCCAATGGGTTTTATTCATATAGTAACCAGGTATAATGCTTGCATAGGCTTCTCGTAATTCCTCCGCTCGAGAAGGCTCACATTTCAATGTAAGAACAGGCTTACCTGTTCTATTTCCTCCAAGCATGGCATACATTTTTCCACCGATATGATAGCGATCTGCTTGCCACTCCTCTTGATAGTCATACGTTGTTCCATGAAGCTGTATACAGTAAGCATGAATTATTTCTTTTTCCATCTTTACAATCCCCGTCCCCTCAAATAAAAACACACGTTCGATTATGGTAAGTATAACCTAAAACGTGTGTAGAGAATAGCATTATTTAGTTGTACCACGGTCAAACATTCCGATTACTTCCGTCGTCTGTAAAATATTCACAAACGACTTTGGATCAGTCTCCTTAATCGTGCTTTTCACATCAGCTAGTTGGTAACGCGTAATAACAGTAATTAATACTTTCCGACCCTCGCCTGAATACGCTCCCTTTGCATCGATAATCGTTACTCCACGATGTAGCTTTTCTAATAGTTGCTGTTTGACCTCGTCCCCTTTACTCGTAATAATCATCAACGTTAATTTAATATGGCTTGTATGAATTGTATCCACTACTTTTCCAGTTGCATAAATGGACACAAGGGTTAACAACGCCGCATCCCAGCTAAAGACAAAGCCAGAAGCAGCCACTACGATTCCATTCATAGCGGCAATTAACGTACCGAGCGGAAAATCACGTTTCCGGCTAAGTAGCATAGCAATTATATCAAAGCCCCCTGAGGAGCCAGCTGCTCGGAAAATCATGCCCATTGCAAACCCTACAATAACACCACCAAATAAGGACGCGAGGATTGGCTCTTGTGTCGCTTTGTGTATTGGAATAATATATAAACTCACTGACAACACAGCCACCGAAAGAATGGTGTAGCTAATAAATCGCTTGCCGAGCTTCATCACACCTAAAATCAGTAAAGGCAGGTTAAGCAGTAAATTTAACACGCCTGTATTTAAAGGGGTAATAATCCCAAGCATGATGGCAATACCACTCAACCCACCACTCAAGATTTCATGGGGAATCAATAAATAATTATAGGCAAAGGCCACTAAAATGGAAGAAAGTGTAATTATAATCACATTTCGCATAATGCTATCCCCTATCAATCAACGACCAATTTTTGATACATCTTTGTCATAGACTACCCAATTTACACTCCTGAAAAACCTATCCTCTTACTTTTTCTTCTGTTCTTCCTTTAAAGGCATATTTTGTTTATGTTCCCCTGTATCCGCAACTTTATAGATTCGCTCAAGCATCGGTGGATGTGTATAGCGGAACCACTTCACTAAGAGTGGCGGGTTCACTTCACTTAAGCCTGAAATCGTTAGCTTTTGAAATGCTGTTACAGCCGCTTCTCGATCATTCATAAGGTTAATAGCATATTGATCGGCTCTCGTTTCTTGATATCTCGATATAAAATTGGATACTGGATTGGAAGCAAATAGTAAAATAGAAGTAATGAGTAAAAATAATGGATAGGAACGAATGCTACTGATTTTATTAATTTTTAAAACCTGTCCATATCGTGAAATCAAGCGACGCATAATTTTCGCTGTTAGCCATAGCCCTATTAACATTAAGAATAAATAGCCTGCAATGCCAAAATAAATATGCTTTTCAACATAATGTCCCATTTCATGTGCCATGATAAATAAAATTTCATTGTCCGTTAGTCTATTTAATGTAGTATCCCATAGCACAATTCTCGAATTGCTCCCAATTCCTGTCACATAAGCATTTAAAGCATTTGTCTTTTCTGCCATGTTGACCTCATAAACATGCTCTGCTGGAATATTGGCCTGTGTAGCAAGTGAAAGTATCTTTGTTTCCAGTTCTTTATTTTTTAGTGGATAAAAATCATTGTACAAAGGATCAATGACAACTGGCTGAATGAACATCACAAAGATTGTAAAGGGGATAGTTAAAAGCCAAGCATAGAGCCACCATCTTTTTTCGCTCTTTTTAATGAGCCAATAAATCACCGTAACAATAATCAAGCTAGTGCCAAAATTCACCCAAAAATCAATGACACCATCCTTCATCCAAGATGCAAATGCTTGTGTACTGATGCCATAGCTTTTGCTTAGATGATAGCGATAATAATCAAGCGGGAATAGCACTATATAGAGCAATAAAGATAATAGGAATAAGTAACCCGCATTTTGCAATAGCTTCCACTTCGTTTGGGAGGTCGTCACTTTTTCGAAATAACGAGATACACCCAATAGTAAAATCAAGAAGTAAATAAGCCATTCTAAAGGTGTGGCTACAAAGAATACAAAGTTCCGTATTTTTGAATATTCACCACTTAAAAAAAGTTCCTTGCCAGACATAAACATCACTGGATCTGCCGCCGTTCCTTGTAAGGCACTTGGTATTTTACCACCACCGCTGTGGAAAATATACCAGTACATACAAAGCACGTAAACACCGAAAAGTAGTAGTGTAACAATGCCCATTTTTTTCGCTATGTTATTTCCCCCTCATATCACCCAAAGTTCGTCCTATAGTAAGTGTAAGCGAAATTATCAAAGTTAGAACAAACATGGACCTACTTTTTTAATCTCTCTGTTGCCAAAGAAAAATTTCGCCTCATTTCTATATGAGGCGAAATCATTATCGTCCTATTCATTTATCCATAACAAATGCCGTTTTACCACGTTGATCCCCGCTTAGATAGCCAGTGGATAATAGTTGCTCATACCATTGCTTTTCTATAGTAGCTGCTTGAGCCGCATCATCTACCTTCGTAGAAAGTTCAACCATAATATCGCCTTTGTACTGCCATACCTCTATATCCGCTTCATGTCCTAAAAAGCTTCCTTTATAGGTCGTAGCATTAGCAGGCCCATATACGACAACTTGAGACAACGTATTTTTATACCATGCTTCGGAGTTCCAATTTACAATTTTCTTTGGCGCATTTTCAAGAATGAGTTTTTTTGCAACATTTGTAGCAACTGAATCATAAGAGACCTCAGCAGAAGTCTTCAAAGATTCCTTTCGGCTTATCGTAAATGTACGATGATCTCCCTTAATATCTAGCTCAAACTTATAATTTGACTCAGAACCAGTAAAACCATGATTCATTGTTTCTGCCATTGCTTCACTTAAAGGTGTGTTTAAAAAACGCTTTTTGTAGGTTATATCCATTTTATTACTACCCTTATATACACGTAAGCGGTGTATATAGTCATGACGTAGAAACAATTGGTCAAACGTATCATAAAAATAAACTTTTACGTTATCCTTTTTAGTTGCTTGAAAAGCCTGGACAATCGTTGATTCATTAAAAATCTCAGGTTTAATATTGAATTTAATTTCATGGCCTGGCTCAATGGCTGCTTTCGCTTGTGTTGTATTCACACCCATCATACTAATCATTATCAAGCCCAAAACACACAGATAAAATGCCCATTTTTTTAGTTTAGTCACGCTTTAATTCCTCCTTCGGAAATGTTGTTGTTAAATTTGTATGTGTACTGTGAAAATAGATCGTTTGTCGTGCACGAAGTCTCTGTGACAGTGCCACTAAATCCCAATAGTCTGGATGTGTTTTATAGAAGAACTCCTCAGAGATATGCTTTAAGCTAGCTGGATTGTAAGCATGACGAGAATAGCCTGTATGAACAAAAATTGCCGTCGGATAATCCATTGCAAGCTCCTCCACTTGAGCCACATCCTGCTCTGAGACAAAATACAGTACATGGTGACTGTCCTGTTTTTGCTTGAGTCGTTCTAAAAGCATCACTTTATTTGGCCAAATATTTTCATGTTCTTCATCATAATGCGCCAATAAAGGTTGTAGCTTGGCATCTACCCTAATCGCTCGAGTTGTATGTTCGGAAAGATACGTCATAATATCGACTGTTTTGCCCGAAAAAGAGGAGGGGAATATAAATGAATGATTGGGATGAGCCTTTACATACATAGCCATCTGCTGTAACACCTCAAGATTTCGAATGCATTTTTCCGCATGTCCACTATCAATAAACGCTACATCATAAACCGTTCCATCCTCCTCTGGCAAGGTCGCCTTTAATAAATACGAATCGACTACATAATCACCAGAGAAAAAAATCATTTCATCAAAAAAACGAATTTTGTACCACACGCTTCCAATTAAATGCCCACTATATCCCCATTGAAAGGCAAGATATTCATTGACCTCTATCCATTTTCCAATCGTATCTGGATAGAAAGTTCTGACTTGTGGGATAAGCAGTGGAAGCTGCTGAGCAGTTGTATGACTCATTAGTATCGGTCCCGTATAGCCCATGTTCTGTAGTATTGGCAATGCCCCTACATGATCAATATGCGAATGAGAAATAAAGACAGCAGCTAGCTTTTCAATATGATTAAATGTAATATTTGGTGGCGTTTTTTGTGTATTTTTCATAATGCCACAATCCAATAAAATGGCCTGCCTCTGATTTTCTATATAAAAACAATTGCGCCCATATTCGCCTACACCACCTAAAATTTCAACACTAAGCATTGGCCTGCCCTCCTCGTTTTTGCAGCCAACCCAATAGGAACATAAAAATAACAGTCATAAGGACGGTTATAACAGCTACTGCCATTCCAACCCCTACATTACCTTGCTCAAATTGGCTATAGATAAAGGTTGCCCCTGTCTCTACGGATGGTGGCAAAATTAAAAGGCCAGCTACAAGCTCTCGCATTGAAATAATAAAAGTCATCATCATTCCTGTAAAAATACCCTGCATCAAAAGTGGTAGGATGATGCGACGATAAACCGCAATGTTACTACGTCCAAAAATAGCAGCTGATTGAAAAATAGAGGCATCCAATTGTGAAAAAGAAGACTTTATATACTGCACCGAATAAGGTAAAAACAGTACACAGTATGTGACTATTACCATTGCCTTTGTGTTATAAATTGTTGCGGGAAGCCAAGGAGCATTCCAAAACATAATTAAACCTACAACAAAGACAATCCCCGGAATAATATTAGGCATTAAACTAAAGAAGTCTAATATTTGCTGCTTTCTGGTTTCTCCTTTTTTAATATAAAGAGCGATGAATAAACCTATTATGGCGGTTATCAAGGCCGTCATGATAGAAAAAACAATGCTATTTAAAAATGCTGTCAATCCTGCACTTCCACTAGTGAAGACCTCTTGATAAGAAGCCAAACTGAAATTCCCTGCCTGTAAACCATCTCCCCGTACCTTTTGCAAAGAGGTCACGATAATAGAGAAATAAGGAATGCCGATAGATAGCAATAAAATAAGCCCTACAAAAGTCCAAGAAGCTGTTTTTATATACCACTTGTCCTTGATCTCACGTCTAGCAGGTGTTTTTCCTGATAGCACACCATATGTATATTTGCGTCCAATGAGATTTTGGAAATACCAAATGACTAAGCAAACTGACAATAAGAATAAGGATAGCGAGGTTGCCATGCGAATATCAACTGGCCATCTTGATAAATAGGCATGAATTTCGGTTGTAAACACTTGAAATCCAATCCGACTGCCGAATGTAGCTGGCGTTCCAAATTCAGCAAGCGTCTTAATAAAAATAAGGAGACTTCCCAAAACATAGCTCGAAAGTAAAAGAGGTAACACAACTTTTAGCCAATTTTGCAAAGAACTTCGCCCAAAAATCAGCGCTGCATCTAAAAATGAGCCATTTATGCGAAGCAATGTATTTTTCAGCATTAAATACAAAAATGGAAACAGGTGTAGGCTCATGATCACTACCATGCCAAATAAGGAAAAGAAGGAATCTGTCATCCTAGCAGCACTTGGAATAAGCTGCTGTAAAAAACCATTGTGCTGCATAAACAAAATCCAGCCCATTGAACCAATATAGGGAGGTGTCATAAATGGAATTGTTAACACTATATCGAGCCATTCATATTGAGATAAACTTGTTTTCGTGCGAATGAAAGCCATAGGTAATGCGATAATTGTTGTCCCAATAATCACGAAAACCCCTAAAACCATCGAGTTTCCAAGTGTTTTCCATATTCTATCGTGTGCAAACATTCGACTAAACTGTGAAATATCAACATGTCCCTCTTTTATAAAGGTATAAAATAAAATGGCCATCAACGGAGCGATAGCAAATATGATGACAATTGTTAGTAAAAATCCAAAAGCTCGTCTTCCTTCCATTATCATGACGATTTCAACCCTTCTCTATGAAAACTAGAAGGAGGTAAATTAACCTCCCTTTATTTAACGAAATATATCCGTAAACTTTGTTAGTACTTCCAGCTGTTTCGCTTCCGCACCCATCCAATCAACTGTTAACTGTGGAATTTCATCTAATGCTGCACGATTTTTCACAGCAATATCTTTATTCCCTGGTAATAAGTAAGCATCTGCTACTAGCTTTTGCCCTTCATCTGACAATAAAAAATCAACATAGGCTTGTGCAGATTCTACATGTTGCGCATCCTTTAAAATACCTACCGCTCTTGGACTAACTACTGTCCCACTCGTCGGATAGATAATTTCCACTGGCTCACCGTCTGCTTTTGCTTTATAAGCCATATAGTCTACACCTGCAATCGTGGCATTTTTCTCGCCTGTAATAACCGCATCCAAGGCTTCTTTATTCGCACCATTGACTTGTAAGCCATTTTTCTTCCAACTATCAATCGTGCTCCAAGCTGTTTTTTCTGCTGCTGTGTAGCCAAATAAGAAATCAACAGCAGAGCCTGACAGACTTGGATCTGGTATATTCATTTTATTTTGCCAATCAGCTTTTGCTAAATCAGACCAATCCGTAGGCGCCTGTGTCGTATTTTTCGTATTATAGGCAATACCTAAAGCAGAGGCACTGTAGCCATAAAAATATCCATCTTGATCCGACCAATCACTGTTAATTTTGTCCTTGTTTTTAGCCGCTTCGTAGCTTTGCAATTGACCTGTTGCTTTTAACCCATCCATTGAGGCAACAGAGGCAAGTACAACAATGTCAGCTACAGGATTATTTTTTTCCGCTTCTAAACGAGAGAGAATTTTACCCGTAGTTCCTTGAAACATTTCCACTTTAATCCCTGTTTTTTCTTCAAATGCTTGCTGAATATTTGCAGCTAAACCATCTGGCCCAGCAGAATACACTGTCAGAACTTTCTCCTCCTGTGTCTTTGCACTTGCTTCATTCGTCTCTTTTGCCTCTTTATTACCACAGCCAGCTAATGCTAAGGTCAATAAAATGCCAGCAGTTGCCCATAATTTAAAATGTCGTTTCTTCAATGTAAACCCTCCAATTGATAGATTTGTTTTTCATCAATAAAAACTTGCAATCTTTTTCCATGCTCTAATGGCTGCTTCTCATAAAAGCTCCAATACTGTCCTTCTACCTGTGCTTGTACTAGATAACGATCGCCAACAAATGTACTTTTCACAATCTGCGCTTGTTTGGCAATCGTACCAGGACGCGATATTCTCGAAACACCCTCAGGTCGCACAATTGATTGTCGATTGTGAAGCCAATTCACTTTGCCAATAAAATCTGCCACATAGGGCGTTGCTGGTGCACGATAAATTTCCTCAGGCGAGCCAATTTGAGCAATCCTCCCTGCCTCCATAACGATAATTTGATCAGACATTGTCATGGCCTCTGTTTGATCATGTGTTACGAAAATGGCTTGGCAATTAAGCTCATGAATGAGGTGCATGATTTCATCTTGCATTTGCTCTCTTAAAACAGCATCGAGAGCGGATAAAGGTTCATCAAATAAAATTAATTGCGGTTTGGTCGCTAAAGCTCTAGCTAATGCCACTCGCTGCTGTTGTCCACCCGATAATTCACCTGGCTTTCGTTTCTCATAGCCTTGCATTTTTACCAATCGCATCACATGCTCGACTCGTTCAGGAATAGCTGATTTAGGAATAATGCCCTTTAAGCCAAAGGCAATATTTTGGAAGATGGTCATATGTGGCCATAGAGCAAAATCTTGAAAAACCATAGCAATATTACGCTTATTTGGTTTGACATTTTTACGAGACGCCGAAGAATAAATGACGGTGTCATCAAATCGTATTTCTCCTTTTGATGGCTGTTCAAGGCCAGCTATCAACTTTAATAAGGTTGTTTTGCCACAGCCTGATTGTCCGAGAATCGTAATAAATTGCTGATCTAACTCCACATCAATCGGCCACAATGCTTGAGACTGCCCATATTTTTTCTCGATATTTTTTAATGAGATTTTCATAAGTATCCTCCTCGTTACTTACAACTATAAATTCCAGATATTTAGAAAATATTAATCTACTATTAATAACACGTTAAAAAAAATCTAATAAACTAAAGCAAATACAAGATTTTTTCTAATTTCCTTTAGGAGGATAAAATGAACAATAGTAAATTACAGGCATTTTGCTTACTTGTAGAATTAAAAAAATTAGCACCTGTCGCCAAAGCACTTGGCATTACAGCCCCCACCGTATCATTTCATATTCGCTCTATAGAGGAGGAATATGGTATTCATTTATTTCGAACAAATGCTGGAGGATACCGTTTAACAGAAGCGGGCGAAGGTGTGTATCATTTCGCTCGTCAAATGGTTCAACTTCAAAAGGATATGGATCGTTTTATTGAAAATCTTTTAGCAGGCCATATCGGTTCATTACGACTTGGGGCGAGTGGCTTACCTGCCCATATTTTTATGCCAGATTTAATTCATCAAGTTTCAACGACCTATCCTGAGATTCGCATTTCATTAGAAGTAAAAACAGCACCTGAAATTGAAAAAAAGGTAGCACTACAAGAATTAGATTTCGGGCTCATCATGGAGACTAAGCAGGAAAATCCTTTACTTCATTACGAAACAATCGGTGAAGATGCACTTGTATTGGCATTCAGCCCATCACACGAGCTAGCAGCACAAAAAGACATCACCAAAGAAGATATTCTTAAGTACAAGCTATTGTTGCATACATCCTCTAGCTCCACGAATCACTTCATTGAAAAGTGGATGGACCCATTTCAGCCTTCTATTTACACAATTGAGCTGGATTCTGTGAGCACGATTAAAAAGATGCTGACCTTTGGCAAAAACTTGGCGTTTCTATCTGTTTCCTTAATAGAAGAAGAATTAAAATCAGGTGTACTGCTGAAGAAAGATCTACATGATGTAACACTAAATAGAAAAATTCAATTGATTTATCCGAAAACGCGCTTAGATCATAAAATGGATGAATTTGTCAAAACGTCGGTTTATGAAATAGCAAAGCAATTAAAAATGTCTTCTACGATGACATAATTCCACATACAGTCGTAATAACATGGAATGGGAAGATATTTTTATGAAAGGAGGGTTGTCCTTGCTAACCAAGCTGTTGACAAAAGATTGTATACAGCTTGCAAACTTTGTCCGATCATGGCAAGAAGCAATTCATTTAGCGGCTAGCCCATTAGTACAACAACACAAAATTGAACAGCGCTATGTCGAAGCCATGATTCGATCTATTGAACACTATGGTCCTTACGTTGTCATCACACCCAAAGTAGCCATTCCTCATGCACGGCCATCTGATGGGGTTCTTGAACTAGCCATAAGCTTGCTACGATTACAAAAGCCTGTTTTTTTCAGCCCTAATCAGCCTGTCTACCTACTGATTGTGCTAGCTGCCATTGACAATGCTTCACATCTACAGGTGTTGGCTGATTTGGCATTAGTCTTACAAGAACCCGATCAGATTGATGACCTAATCGCCTGTCAACATGCGGACATGATATGGGAGAAAATCAAACAATATACGACAAAGGAGTCAACAGAATGAAAATTTTAGTCGTGTGTGGGAGCGGTTTAGGAAGTAGCTTTATTTTAGAATTGAATGTTAAAAAAGCATTAGAAGTATTGGGGAAAGATGCAGAGGTAACGCATACAGATTTAGCGTCTGCCAAGGCGGAGAAAGCAGATATTTATTTAGGGGCAGCAGATATCGTGAATGAATTAGCGAAAGACAAAGGAATCATTGTGAGCATCGTAAATATGATGAGTATTTCAGAAATAAAAGAAAAGCTTGAACCGTTGCTTTAAGCATTAAAAATTTGGATAGGATGAGGTGTTGGTATGTTAGATGTTATCATGCATGACATTTTAGGAACACCAGCTATATTAGTCGGCCTATTCGCTTTTATTGGTTTACTTATTCAAAAAAAATCAAGTTCCACTGTTCTGTCAGGTACATTAAAAACGATAATGGGCTTTGTCATCCTCGGAGCTGGTGCCACTGTCTTAATTGGCTCTTTAGATCATTTTAGTAAAATGTTCGATCATGCCTTTCAAGTACAAGGAGTCATTCCCAACAATGAGGCCATCGTGGCAGCTGCTCAGACTAATTTTGGTACAGCTACTGCACTAATCATGGTATTTGGTATGATTATGAATCTACTATTTGCGCGATTTACGCCATTAAAATATATCTTTTTAACTGGACATCATACATTATTTATGGCTTGTTTAATCGCCGCTTCATTATCAGTTGGAGGGATGAGTGGTACACCTCTTATTCTTGTTGGGTCTATCATTCTTGGACTTTGTATGGTCGTGTTCCCTGCCATTTTACAGCCGACAGTTCGACAAATAACAGGGAGTAATGACTTTGCTGTTGGTCACTTTGGCAGTGTTGGCTATTATGTTTCTGCAAAGATTGGTAAGCTCTTTGGTAATAAAATGAAATCCACAGAAGATATACAGGTTCCGAAAGCATTAGGCTTTTTACGAGATACCTCAGTTGCTGTTTCTTTAACAATGTGTGTGTTCTTTGTAATTGTTGCCCTTTTTGCTGGCCCTTCCTATATTGAGTCACAATTATCAGCTGGCTCAAATTTTATTATTTTCGCTATTATGCAAGCGATTACATTTGCAGCGGGTGTTTATATTATTTTAGCAGGTGTACGGATGTTAATTGCTGAAATTATTCCAGCCTTCAAAGGCATTGCAGATAAACTTGTACCAAACACAAAACCAGCACTTGATTGTCCAACCATCTTTCCTTTTGCACCAAATGCCGTTATTATTGGTTTCATTTTTAGTTTTATAGCAGGGCTGGTTTCCATGTTTATACTCCCCTTCATCGGACTAAAAGTCATCGTACCAGGTCTTGTTCCACATTTCTTCACAGGTGCTGCGGCGGGTGTCTTTGGAAATGCTACTGGCGGTAGAATTGGTGCGATGTCCGGAGCCTTTGCCAATGGTTTATTAATTAGCTTTATTCCAGCCATACTCCTTATCTTTATGGGAGACATTGGCTATGAGGGCACAACCTTCGGTGATTCAGACTTTGGAGTAATCGGCATTATTATTATTAATTTATTAAAATTATTCGGCGCTGTTTAGAACATATAAAGCCTGACGCTATTTGCGTTAGGCTTTTATAGTGCTGTACATACAAGAAGTGCTACGAAAACCTTTATAAATCAATTACTTTATTAGTAATCTAGCTTTATATTATTAACTTATTATGTATATAGAAATGATTCATTATTCTTAGACATCCTAAAAATTTTTTGCACGGATGTCTGACATCAGACTAAAAATATTAAGTTTTTGCCGATATATATTTTATACACAACAGGAGGTACACAAAATTTGAAGAAATTATTCACTAGTTTTCTTTTGATCACTCTGTTGATAGCAGGCTGTTCCTCAGCACCGACAGAAACATCAACTGAAGGATATAAGATAGGAATTTTACTATCAGATGCAGGACTAGGCGATGAATCATTTAATGATTCCGCTTTTAAAGGCTTAGAAAAAGCGCGCGATGAGCTAGGCATTTTGTTTGATTACAAAGAGGCTCCTGATGGTAAATACGAGGAAAAGCTGAATGAACTTGTAGCAGAAAAATATGATATCATCATTGGTCTCGGGTTCTCTGTACAAGAAGCACTAGAAAAGACTGCAAAACAAAATCCCTCTCAGCAATTTATACTGATTGACGGGCAATCTGATATTAACAACATCATTTCGATTACCTTTAAAGAACAAGAAGGTAGCTTTTTAGTTGGCATGATTGCCGCTATGACAAGTAAAACAGGAAAAGTTGGCTTTATTGGTGGAGCAGATGCTCCTGTTATCCATCACTTTGAAAATGGTTTTATCGAAGGGGCACGTTATGTACAGCCATCGATTGAAATTATGAGTGACTATGCTGGTACCTTTGACGATACCCAGGCTGGTGCAGCAATAGCAGAAAGATATATCAAAAATAACGTTGATTTTATTTACCATGCAGCAGGCTTTACTGGCTTTGGGGCGATAAAAAAGGCAGAGGAAATGGGGATCTATGCAGCAGGTGTTGATATCGATCAGTTTTTTGTTGCCGAAAAAACAGTTGTCACATCCATGCTTAAAAATGTTGATCTAGCCGTCTATCAACTCGCTAAGACATTAGTAGAAAATGGTAAAATTACAGAAAAATCCTTTGCATTAGGTTTAGCGGATCAGGGTGTGGGACTAGCAGATATTCGTGTAATTCAACTGACAGCTGAGCAACAGACTGCTATCGAAAAAGCCAAAGAAGCCATTATTTCAGGTACGATAAAAGTTACTGCGGAAAAGAGGAATGACCAGTGACACTACGTAAGAAATTATTTATGAACACATTGATTCCAATCGTATTGGCTATGGCTATGATTGGTTTTATTATCCTACAAACATTCACGATCCAAACAACAGCACAGGATGATACGAAACTTTTACTTGCAGTGAAAGAACTAGAGCAAAGTTTAGTTGTTGCCAGCCAATCTTTAAATAATTTTACCTACCTGGATAGTGAAGCCAATAAAAACGAAGCGCTCGCTATTTTACAAGAAACAAAAAGTAATTTAGAGGCATTAGCTTCCCTAACGAGAATACCTGAACATCAGACAATCGTCGAAAAAATAGCTAGTAAATTTGAAAATCTAGAAAAAGCGACTGAAAGCGGGTTTCAAGAAAACAATCGCTCTGAAATTAAAAAGCAGTCCATCAGAATTAAAGGAATTTTAAACGATATGTATTTGCTCAAAAAAGAAACGAACGAATGGTATCAAGAAATGATCCAAGTAACGAAGCAAAAAATAGGTTTCATTACAACCTCTACCATCATAGGTAGTGTGCTATTAATTATTGCTACGATACTTTATTCCTATGTAGCTGCGAAAAGAATTACCAAACCCATTAATCAGATTGTAGATTGTGCACAGGCTGCAGCAACAGGAAACTTAACAATGGATACTTCTACCCTTTCCTATCAAGCAAACAGTCGATATGAGATTGATCAATTAACAAAAAGCTTTGCAGACATGATGAATAATTTAAAAAGTACTGTACAATCCATTGATAATATTGGAAAGGATGTTAATTTGTTTACACAAGAAGTGACGAGCCATATGAACAATATTCATGAAAGTAGTAATCAAGTCGCTACCTCAACCGACGAATTAGCAAAAGGCAGCTATACGATGTCCGAAGACATTCAATCAGTGGCACTCCAAATGAATAATATGGCAGATCAATTTAGGGATGTTATGCGTACGAGTGAGCAATCGGCTGACACTGGTAAACAAGCTCTGGAGGCTGTTCAAAATGGTCAATATTCATTAGAAAAACAATCTTCCATTGCAAAGGATATATCAACCACATCACTTGATATTAAGGAAGCTGTAACTCAATTTTCTCAATTCACTTCGGAAATTGAAGGCGCAGCCAATGCTGTCCATACGATTGCTAGCCAAACAAATTTATTAGCACTAAATGCTGCTATCGAGGCTGCAAGAGCTGGAGAAGCAGGCAAAGGGTTTGCCATTGTTGCTGAGGAGGTTAAAAAGCTCTCTTCTGAAACGGAGAATGCTACGAATTTAATCACTTCAATGGTCTCGCATATTCAAGATGGCATTACGCACATCCTTACTACGGCTGAACGAGGTTATCTGCTGTCAAATGAGCAATCTCAATCCATGGTAGAGACAGAACAATCATTCTCTGTTATTACCATGCACATAACAAATATCCATCGCAATTTACAAAACCTCACAAGAGAAATGGCACAAACAAATGAAATGAGCCAGCAAGTAAATAGTACCATTGAAAATATTTCTGCTATTACAGAAGAAACGGCTGCTGGCACAGAAGAAATATCGGCATCAACGCAAGAACAGCTACTTTCCTTCCAAAAAATTAGTGCTAAGATAGACGATCTTGAAGCTATGACTAATACGTTGATGAATGAGCTCAAAAAATTCACCCTATAGCGATTCGATTCATTACCGCAAAAAATCCAGTGATATGATTCACTGGATTTCTTCTTTCATTATAAAGTTAAACCACCATCTACTAACACAATAGAGCCTGTCATATAGCTTGCTTTGTCCGATGCTAGGAATACTACCATTTCTGCTAATTCCTCTGGTTTTGCATAGCGCCCCATTCTCATATTTGGAATCTCCTCTGGCACATAGCCACCTGTTTCAAACATCGCAGTTACACTGTTTGTTAATGCCGTTTCTACTCCCCCTGGACAGATACCATTGATCCGAATACCTTTTTTTACATACTCCAAAGAAGCTGATTTTGTTAAACCCACTACTGCATGCTTACTTGCAGAATAGACAGCCATACTGTGCTCACTGCGAACTCCTGCTGTAGAAGCTGTATTTATAATTGAACCGCTTCCTTGTCCCTCCATTACTTTTAAAACATATTTTAAGCCAAGGAATACACCCTTCACATTGATTGACATAATACGGTCATATTCTTCATCTTCAATCTCTGTTAGTGGAGAAATTTTCTGAATAACCCCAGCATTATTGAAAAATACATCAATACGTCCGTACGTATCAACAGCAGTATTGACATATTTCTGAACGTCTTCACTTTTTGAAACGTCTGCCTGAACGAAAATACCTTCCCCGCCTTGTTCTCTAATCAAGCTTACTGTTTCTTCCCCTGTTTCTTTGTTGAAATCCACTACCACCACTTTTGCACCATTGCTAGCAAGTTTCAAGCTGCTAGCTCTTCCAATTCCGCTTCCTGCGCCTGTTACAACTGCAATTTTATTCAAAAGATCCATCTTCTATTCCTCCCTAACATTTTAAAGTCACTGTCTATTTTATTGCTACTTCTCCTTTATTTATTGTATTATTCTACACAAAATAGTACTTTCTCAATGTCTATCCAATAAAAATGTAAATGCTTTCATTTTAATAGAATTATTACGAACTGGAGTGTAGGAACATGAAAATTAACACTATTGATCTTCAATACATCAGCCAATTAATCTATGAAACACATCATCTTCCAGTCACTTATATTAATTCATTAGGAAAAATAATCTTTGACTATTCATCAACAAATAATCCATCTTACATTTCTTTAAAGGAACAGTTGAAAACATATCCTTACCATAAAGATTCTAATGCCTATCCAATTTTTTTCTCTTATGCTGAGTTTAATTTTTTCTATATTAATGTGCAGCAAGAGGATCAATATTTAGGTGCAATTGTAGTTGGCCCTTCCCTTTCTCCAGAAGTGGAAGACATAAAGACAAGTGTTAATCAAGAGCTGATTCCTATTCTTCATTATCAACAAAGTTTAGCCATTAGTTTATTTGTGTATTACGCCATCTATCAAAAGAAATTAAATAAATCTGCTGTCATTTATCACAACCAAGCATTAAGACCTCTCATTCGTCATGAGGAAAATACTACGCTTGAGCTCTCCTATGCAAGAAGAAATGATATTGTTCATACAAATCTTTACTATGAAAAAATATTGTTAGACAATGTGAAAAATGGGCGTATAGAGAAACTAAATGAAGTTTTGAATTATTCCATTGTTGAGCAAGCAGAACTTGGAATACTATCAAAACGCAATAATTTAAGAAGTGTTCAATATTTGATGATTACAGGCATTGCACTTATTTGCCGTGCAGCAATTGAGGGTGGTTTAAATGAAGAAACAGCCTTTACATTAAATGATTTTTACATTCAAAAGCTAGAAGATCAAAACAGTTTAATCGAAATTCTTTCGTTAATGGAGGAAGCTATTTACGACTATACAAGCCGTGTATCACAGGCAAATACAATGAAGTATTCTGGACCCATTACTACCTGTATCCATTTTATTGAAAATGAGTTGTATGGGGATCTAACACTCGACCAACTTTCAGCAATTTGCCACCTAAGCCCCAATTATCTTTCCTCCTTATTTAAAAAGGAAGTAGGTACTTCCTTTAGTGAATATATTCAGCAGCAAAGGATTGATGAGGCGAAAAAACTCTTAACATTTACCAACTATCCAATCCTAGACATCGGTTCATTACTTAATTTCACAGATCAAAGCTATTTCATTAAAGTTTTCAAAAAATTTACGGGAATTACCCCTAAACAATATAGAACTAAGTATTCTCATAAATAATTCGATATAGAGGGAAAGTAAAAAGATGGTAGAAATCAATTTTTACTTTCTCTTTCCTTTTTTGAAGTACTAACAATATCATCTATGTCATATCTTGAATTAAAACGTAACCATTACACTTTAAGGAGGTCTATGTGGAACGTCTCCATTTTTCTAAATATGTATTGAATTTTTGGTTGCTCTTCATTTTATTCCTAGGCATGCTACAACTACTGTTATTCAACGTCTCAGCTCTAAACGACCTTAGTTCCTCTCTACTCAATTTAAATACGATATTTTTAAGTATTTTAATTGAAGCATTACCATTTGTCTTAATTGGAATACTGATTGCTGGCTTTATACAGATTTTTATAACAGAGGAACATATCCAAAGGTGGATTCCTCGAAACCCTGTGATGGCAGTTATCATGAGTTGTCTTGTAGGTGCATTATTTCCAGCCTGTGAATGTGGGATTGTTCCGATTGTTAGAAGATTGATTGTCAAAGGCGTACCTATACATGCAGCTATAGGCTTTATGTTAACTGGTCCACTTATTAATCCCGTTGTTATTCTTTCTACTTATATGGCATTTGGAAATGATTTAAGAATAGCGAGCCTTCGAATGCTTGTTGGCTTTGTCATCGCTATTGTAGTAGCATTACTTATCAGCTTATTTTTTAAAGGCTCCCAATTTAAGAGCTCTTTACAGCCCTACTCATTAACAATCCCTAGTCAACAAACATCCTTCTTCACCAAATTATTAAATATGGTCAAACATGCCATCGATGAATTTTTTGATATGGGGAAATACTTAATTATCGGGGCATTTTTAGCTGCCTTTGTACAAACCTATATATCTACCAAAACACTCGTAGCCATTGGAGAAGGTGAACCCTCCTCCATTCTAGTTATGATGGGCTTAGCCTTCATTCTGTCACTTTGCTCTGAGGCAGATGCCTTTATTGGCGCATCCTTTAGTGCTATTTTCTCCACTCCATCCATTCTGGCCTTTCTTATTTTTGGCCCTATGATCGATTTGAAAAATACCATTATGTTGATGAGCGTATTTCGTTTAAATTTTGTTTTTTGGTTAATCGCCTTAGTGGCTACAGTTGTCTACATTAGTATATGGATTCTTTCAGCATATCTCTAAGGGGGAAAACCATGAAATTTCACGTTCAACAAGCGCTAAGAGCCTTCATGTTACTCGCCTTTTCGGCTATGATTGCCAACCTGCATTGGACCGGAGAACTAACAAAATTTATCAACCCTAAATATGAAGGGCTGAGTAAAACAGCCGCCATTTTATTTTTTATACTATTTCTTGTTCAAGTGACAAGAATTATATCTTTTTCAAAGGTTCCCCATTCATGTGATCAAACGGGACAAGCATGCTGCTCCCATCACGACCATGGTCACACAGCCTTTACCCGAAAAAAAATGATAGCCTACCTCATTATCATGACACCAATAATGACAGGCTTCTTCGTGCCAGCAAAAATTTTAGATGCATCCATCGCTGATAAAAAAGGTGGTGCATTTATTCTCACCCAGCAAAATCAATCATCTAAAATAGAGGATTACCTCACTTCAAATGAAACGATTGATGAAAACATCTATGATGAACATGAAGCTGATCCCCGACTGACAGAGGAAAAACAGGAAATGACAAAAAAACAATATGAGCAATTAAAGCAACAGCTATCCCAACAATCCATGCTAAAAATGACCGATGAGGACTACACGATTTATTATGAAGAAATTAATCAAAATTTGGCTAACTATTTGGGGAAGAAAATACAGTTGAAGGGCTTTGTTTTAAAAGAAAAAAATTTTACAGAAAAGCAACTAGTGATTTCAAGATTTCTTATTACGCATTGCGTCGCCGATGCCAGTATTGTCGGCTTTCTGACAGAGTTTTCGGACGCTCCTACACTCACAGAAGATACATGGATTGAAGTGGTCGGTACAATTAGTCAAACAACATATGAAGGTGCAAGCTTACCTGTTATCCATATTGATGATTGGGTAACAATCGAACAACCTGAATCACCTTATCTTTATCCTATTAATATTCGAATGAGTTTCTAGCAATAAAAGGGCAAAGCTTATGGCTTGCCCTTTTTCAGCTATTAATGGGGGATCGCACATCTAAGCCTAAATGGGAGCGTAATGTGCTACCTTCATATTCAGCTCTGAATAACCCCCGCTCTACTAACATGGGAATAACGTCGCTAAAGAACAAATTCAAAGATTTCGCAGGTCCGCCTGGTATGGCAATAAAGCCATCCAATGCACCCTCTTCATAAAAAGTAACGATTTGATCGACAATATCCTGTGGTGTACCGATTGCTACAAGGTGGGCTGAGCCAATTACCTCTGGACGTGCTAACAATACTGCGACAGTTGGTTCATTGTTTACAATATAACGACGTACCAAATCTGCATGTGTTTTACTACGTACTTGTTGATCTTTTGATGGCAGCATATCAACCGTTACCTGATCTTCAAGTGCCAAATGACGAACATCCATGCCAATCACAGATTCTAAAGCACTGTAGCGCCGCTCAAGTGTTAAATGTGCATGTGCTTGTCGGTGCATTTCGAGTGCTTCTTCATATGTATCCCCTATAAAGAAATAGAGTCCGGGTAATAAGCGAATATCGTCGGCTGAACGACCTACTTCTATAGCCTGCTGACGCAAATCATTACGCATCTCAATACCCACCTCCATGGCTGGTGTAGCCGCAAAAATCGCATTGGAAACAGTAGCCGCAAATTGCCGCCCAACATCCGACGCTCCTGCTTGGAAGAGTGGAATCTCTCCTGCTGGATGCATTGGGAGATTTAAGGGACCTTTTATATGGAAAAATTCGCCTTCATGCTCAATTGGCTTAACAAGCTCTTTTATTTTCTCTAAATTCCCATCCATTTCTAATGTTTCATAGGGATAACTATGCCATAGCTGCTTGACCACCGCTGTACATTCTGCAGCTTTAGCATAACGCTCCTCGGAAGAAGGCATGGGCTCATTGCTGAAATTATGGGCGCCATCTATAGAGGTTACGATATTCCATCCAACTCGTCCTTCGCTAATCCAATTTAAGGACTGCAATTGACGCGCAATCAGATAAGGTGGCGTAAAGGATGTAGAAATCGTTGTTACTAAGCCAATCTGTTTCGTTTCTCTTGCCACCATCGCCATTAAAAAGTTAGGATCTAAGCCAACTGTTCCTTTCATTTTAGCCATTAATTCTGGATGAGCTGTTAAATAATCCGCCTTAAATACAAAATCTAATTTCGCTGCTTCAGCACGCTGCGCAAATGCAATATGTTCTTCTATCAACGCACCCTGTTTGCCATGATTACCGTAAACAGCTAAATGCATTCCAATAATAAGGTGTCTTTTCATTGCTACTCTCCTTCTTTTTAATTGATAATGATTATCATTTTCATAATAATCATTCATGGCAGAGATTGCAATGAAATACTATTAAGTTTTTGAAGGTCCTCTACAAATGAAAAATAAGCAAACAACTAATATTTACCATAAAGTTAAATAAAGGTATTATTGAGATAATTCAAAAATATTTAAGCGGAGGAATCATGAGAAAATTTACCTCTTTATTTATAGTTACTCTTTTTATATTTCCAATTGGTGGAGCATCTTTTATAGAAGATCCTATACTCCAACCATCTATTCCGCCGAACCTTGGTGCTTCTGCTGAGGAATCTTATTCTACCTCCACAGCTGAAAAAAGTGATGATTCTCTTCTTACAACGTCTTCTACCTTTCCAACTGGTCAGGGTTCGATGAGCTTTAATTTTAAAGCACCTAGTAATGGCACTGATACAATTCAAATTTATGTGAAAAATAACAGCTCACAATCTATTAGGTTTATATTAACTGCACCTAATGGAACGGTTTGGATAGACGGAGAGATCATTAAATCTGGACAATCATTTACTTCAACTTACGAGTTGGATGCAAGCCAAGCTGGTCAATGGTTCATGAAATTTGATAATAATGATGGTTCTTCAATTACAGTAGATATAAATACAAGTTACGAAATTTAATATGGAGCTTCACCCTTTAGTTTTTTTCTATTCAAATAGGTGATGCAAAAATTTGTTTTTCCGTTGGGTCCCAGAGAACAATTCCAACATCCTGCTTCTGATCGATTACCCGAATGGTGATGGGGATATAGTCAAATAAAATTGTATTTATTTTTGTACTAGTGAGCTGTAACAAGCCAATTAATTCAATATCATTAACCAGTGGTACATGTATTTCTAGATTAATATCTGTTAATTTGCCATCTTCATAACGAAGTTTTCCCATGATTTTAGGATTTAAATGTTTAAATCCACCTTGAATATCCTCTTTAAAAATTAATAATTTATTATACATATTTTGGTCCAAACTATATAAAGCATCTGAAGGGAATATATAATGCTTTTTATCTATATCAAACCATTTTGTTATGGTATCTGCATCTTTAGGAATAAAGGTTTCAGCTAAAAATATGCCTGGAATAATATCGTTTATATTAGATTCTTGATATAAAGTTAAATAAATAGGGACTCTCGGATATTTTTCATTTTTTCTAATATCCTCAAGAATCCTTTTAGCTACTTCCTTCCCATAATTTTTAACATCGTTGATATCATCATCATTTTGGTCTACTTTCACTTGGCCTGTGTAAATTAAACCATTGGCATCGGAAACTCGTATATCATAAAATTCATTTAACGAGATCGCGATCGATAGTCCCTCTACTTTGTTATTTTCTTTATTAATAAAATTTTGTTCTAACACATGTGAGAGAATCAAAGGATACTTTTTTTCATCCTCTAGCACATTGTCACTTCTAGTTTCAATGGCTGGATTTAACCCAATACCTTCATCTGTTTTTCTACTTAACCATTGGCTGATCATTTTCTCTTCGAGATATTGACCTTCCTGCATTTAAAACTTGTCAGTTGAGAAATGATTCACCGATAAATTCATGAGTCCTCTTTCAATTTCATTAATATTTAAAGCGTTATTCATATTATTGATGATTGAACCTCTAGCAATATTGACTTTTGCAGGCTGTTGAATCTCATAGACTTCCTTTTTCTGAATCGATGAAATATACTTTTTCTCATTAGCAGTAACACTTTCGTCCTCACTACTACAAGATGCTAAAATCAATATTGGTGCGAATAAAAATAACATAAAGCTTCTTTTTTTCATTGCTATTTCTCCTTGCATACTATGTATCATTTGATAAATTATCTCATTCAACGATACCAAATTTACCAAAATAAAACATTATATATTTACAAATCTCCCCATTTACCTATCAGATAATCAAAAAAGACCTATGCTCGTTTTCTCGAACATAGGTCTTACTGCTTTCAACTGCTAATGAGTGGGTTTTTCACTACATTGGAGTGGCTCTCACACTTTTAAGAGCGGGTTCTCACCTCTTTAAGAGCGGGTTCCCTCCTTCTTAGAGCGATTTACCCCTCAATACTATTTGGCATTTTTATCGGGCTGGTGAATACCAAATACATTGCCTTCCGTATCAATATAATAGCCTTGCCATGCCATTCCTGGTAATGCGTACTTTGGCATGGCTACTTTGCCCCCGTTTTCAAGAATTTTTGCTTCCGTTACATCATAACTTTCAACACCCATTGTACAAGCAAAGCCATTCAACGCTTGGTTTGTTTCTGGTGGAGGCCCTTGGCGTTGCATTAAAGCACCGTTAATGCCAAGTTCACCATCTTCACCTGTCACGGCACCGAAGTAAGGCATGCCTGCATATTCACTCCAGTCCTGAAATGACCATCCAAAAACTTTCCCATAAAAATCCTTAGCCCGATCCATATCACTTACATGAATTTCAAAATGAACTAATCTCCCCATAGTATCCTCCTTAAAGATGAATGTATTTGATCATATTTACTATATATCATTTTTCTGAAGATTAAAATTAATAAATTATTTCTGCCATACCAACAACACGTTGGTTTATAGAGACTTATATGGAATCTCCCATCTATTATTCAATTCTATTATTTTTAGAACTACAAAAAAGTGTGACTAGAAAATGAATTATTCTCTAATCACACACTATTAGGGCTAGTTATAATTGACTATATACCGAAATGGCATCGGTAATATTATATTGCTCCGTTCTAGGGCTGCCGTCCGCTCCTACTGTCACTAGCACATATTCTTGTCCATTTATAAGAGCTAAGCTTGCTAAACATAAGCCTGCATCTTCTGTATAGCCAGTTTTTCCACCTAAAATTTCCCCTCCTGGCAATGCACTTGACGTCATATGCTGAAACATGCGACTGGTAAAAGTAATGCCTTCCGGATGAAGGTTTGTTGATTTTATAGAATATCTTTCTGCTGTATAAACATTTCGAAAATCATCGTTTGTTAAGGCGTATTGTAAAAGTAAAGACATATCCTTTACAGTTGTATAATGATCTGAATGGTGGAGTCCAGTTGTATTCACAAAGTGCGTATTTTTCATGCCTAGCTGCTGCGCCTTTTCGTTCATCAGTTTCACAAATCCACGTTCTGACCCCGCAACATATTCAGCTAAACCTAGTGATGCTTCTGCACCTGATGGCAACATAGAGCCATACAACAAATCTTCTACTGTCAGCTTTTCATTTGGGAGAAAGCCCGCCACTGACGCATTTTCCTCTAATAAATCCCGAAAGATATGTTTAGGTAAAATGATTTCTTCTTGTAAATTGGAGATCTGCTCAATCGCGACTAGAACCGTCATCATTTTTGTCAAAGAAGCAGGATAAATCTTTTCCTCACTTTTTTTATCTAAAACAATTTGATTTTCATCCAAATTCACTAAAATTGCATTCGAACTGTACATATCAAGATCGAGCATATGCTGACTGGCTGTTTGTACTACTTTTGGTGCATGATCTATTTCCTGACGTAAAGTCATTGGCGATTCTTTCAATAGTAAATAAACGAAAATCATTATGGATAAGAACAATAAACTCAATATACCTTTTCTCTTGAACATAAAAACAACTCCTTCTCTTTATGCTTTTATTCAACCATAAAAAAAGGAGCTTATTTTTAATTTACTATTAGTGAATTCTTAAGGTTTCTTAAGAATTGGTTGGAATCATCACGGTGAATACGGTTGTATCATTACTAGAAGTTGCGGTAATGGTTCCGCCATGGGCCTGTACAATTTCATTAGAAATGGCTAAACCAAGCCCAGCACCTCCTGTTTGGGTAGACCTTGCACTATCTAAGCGGTAAAACTTTTCAAATATCATTTTTAATTTTTCAGGAGGGATCGTCTTCCCTGTATTCGTAAACGAAATAAATGTCTGATTATTTTCGCTTTGCGCACTAATTTCAATTGTACTATTTGGATCACTGTAGGCAATTGCATTTTTTAAAATATTATTAAATACCCTTGCTATTTTATTACCGTCTGCATAGATAGTAATATCTTCATCTAATTTGACGATGGCTTTTTGACCCTTTGGTGCCAGCAATGGATAAAACTCGTCGGCCACTTGCATTAACATATGTTGTAAAGGAATAGAATCTTTCTCTAAAATGATGGATTGTAAATTAAACCTGGTTATTTCAAAAAATTCATTGATTAGTTGTTCCAGTCTATAAGATTTATCTAATGTAATCGTCACATATTTTTCTTTCTGCTCTACCGGCATATCCCTCGCTTCATCTAAAAGACTTAAGTAGCCAATAATGGATGTTAAAGGTGTTTTAATATCATGCGCTAAATAGACAACTAAATCATTCTTTCGTTGCTCAGCTTCTTGTGCATCCCTTGCACGCTTTTCTAATTTATATTTCACGTTATTTAATTTTTTCTCCAAAAAATCGAGTTCAGCTGGGAGCTCAATTTCCTTCCCTGACTCATCAGCAAGCATGGTAATACTTGAACTAATTTGATGAAAATATCGGGTAAATCGAGACAAGGCGATATAAAAAATAATCAATAATAATAAAATAAATCCTATCGCAAGCCAAAGTGATTTATTTTGTCGAAATAACACATGATAGGCATTGCTTGCAGCATAATAATCAAGCTGCAAGACATTTTCACAAAAAGCAATAAAAGCATCTGCAAAGGGAGCTTGTAAGACCCCATCAATAAATGCAAAATTAATAAAAAAGCCTATGATGCTAGCGATGACAAGTATCGAAATAATTTGTAGAACCATTTTCCTTTTCAGTTTGCCATACTCATTTTTCAATGGTATACCCCACTCCCCAAACCGTTTTTATATACTTTGGGTTCTCCGCAGCATCCTTCATTTTTTCCCGTAAATGTCGAATGTGAACCATTACCGTGTTATTGCTGCTAAAGTACTTTTCCCCCCAAATTTCTTGGAATAATTGCTCTGAGCTAATAACTGTCCCTCGATTTGCACATAAATACCAAAGAATAGCGAACTCCGTAGGTGTAAGGGATATGGGTCTTTCATTTAAAAAGACTTGTCGTGTGTTTTTATTAATCACCAAGCCAGCAAAATCAATGATATCTTCCTGTTGCTTCGAACCTTGGTTGTAGAAAGTAAATCTTCGTATTTGCGCCTTTACACGAGCAACCAACTCTAATGGACGAAATGGCTTTGTTATATAATCATCTGCTCCCAGAGAAAATCCATTTATTTTATCGATTTCTTCTTCTTTTGCCGTAAGCATTATCACTGGAAAATTCAGTGTTTCTCGGATTTTTCGTAAAATAGTAAACCCATCTATATCAGGCATCATAATATCCAGAACAGCTAAATCTACTTTCTCATGCTCAATACATGCCAAAGCCTCTTGAGCCGTATAAAACTTAAATACATGATAGTTTTCATTTTTTAAGTAAAGTTCTATTAAATCTGCAATTTCCTTTTCATCGTCAACAACTAATATATTCAACTGTATTGCCCTCTCCTTCTCCCTACTTGTTTTCCAATGATTTTTCACAGGCATTATAGCACTTACGCATGACTATATCTATTATTAGGGTAGTTAGATGAAAACATCTTTCCAACTCTACTTTTAATAGGTTTATATTAACAAAATCATAGATAGCTTCATAATGAACTATTACTACATCAAAAATAGGCTTAGGTTATATCCCAAGCCTCGCATTTTCTGGTAATTAATTTGTTGGATTGATTGCTGTAGCAGTAGATTTTCGACTCATATCCTGTGTTACCACTCTACCTGCGTAATATAGCATTTGTTTATTTAATTTATTCTCTTTTACAGCTATACTGGTCGGTTTCACTTTTAGAACAAGCGTTTTGCTCCCTAAAGATGACTGATATTTTTCGATATGCTTTTTTGATAAAGGTGCTTGGTAATAATCTGGTACATATTTATCAAGCATTGCCTGCATAGCAGCAGTAGCTTCATTTAAATCTGTAACAAATTCTACCAAACCATTTGCTACTACACTTATATAAGCCGTATCAGTCTCAGCAGGAATAGGGTCTACCATTGTTCCATAATTTTCACTTATTGTGATACATGCATTCCGATTATTTGTTAGAATATCTATTTTTCTTCCTTCGTTGGCACCATGAAAATAAAAACTTCCGTCTTTGTAAACATAATTTAGCGGAATAACATATGGCATATGTTGATCTACCAAGCCAAGAAATGCAGTTTGTGCGCCTTCTAAAAATTGTTTAACTTGTTTTTCATCTGTACAAGCTCTATTTATCATCCGAATATCTGTTACCATTATCATTCCCCCTATCCTCTTCTAAAAAGGAGTCTACAGCAGTATTGCACGTTAAAAAAGGGACAGTTTGATGAAAGGGCATGGGTACAAGGTAAAAATACTAGTTTATCAAAAGCCCATACTATTTTCTTAGAAGTTCTCTAGTTCTACAAATGAATGTCATATATTGAATGATTTATTCTCCAAATTTTCACCTACATCACGATAGAATAGTTTAAGTTGCGCAACAATCATAATGCTAATGACTACAAGTAAAAACCATGAACTGATTTTACCAAAATGAACAATCGACCAAGACACCTCTTGATTCGGATAGGACCATGCTCCAAAGAACGTTGCAATATTTTCAGCAATCCAAATGAAAAAGCCAATCAAAAAGAACGATACAACAATGGGCATTTTAAAGACTTTGTTCCGTACTGTAAATTTTACAACAGTACGATAAAACACAATAAATAGTAGTGCCATTAACAGCCATCTAAAATCATAAATAAAATGGTGTGTGAAAAAATTCAAGTAGATAATGGCTCCAAGTGGAATAGCTACATAACTTTTTGGCCAGCTTACAATTTTTAAATCAAACCTACGCCAAGCTTGGCAAATATAACTTGCTACACTCGCATACATAAATCCGCTATATAAAGGCACACCCCCTATTTTTGTCCACGCCTCTTCAGGATATGACCATGAATTGAAATTCACTTTATATAGTTCGAGCACGAGCCCAATAATGTGAAACAAGCAAATGACTTTTATTTCATCCTTTGTTTCTAAACCAAATTTATACATCAAGTACTGAGTCAATAGACAAATTGCCAAAATAAAGTCATATCTTCCTACCCCAGGTATTTGAATGACTTTAGAGAGTGCAAGTGTAGCAAATATCACAACAGGAAAAATACAAGATAATGATTGATGATACGTAAAGACTCCTAAGTCTTTAATAAAATTCTTCAACATGAATCCACCTCAAATGAACTTGTTCATAATTAAATTGCTTCTTGTATGAAGAATAAACGATAAATTATCTTATTTCAATATTTATTTATCGAAAAACAATAAATTTTTTTCTATTATTACTGGAACTATTCTTTGTTAAATACGTCTTTGTTGTTGCTTATCTATGAAGAAAAGAGTAGCCATGTAAGTAGCTACTCTTTGATATTAAAGATATATTTTTTGATTTAATTTTAATTGGACTTCTTGTTGGTTTATTTCTAAATTCGTCACTTTTTTCACTTTTAAATAATAAACGATATAACAACCAATGAAGAATGCTCCACCACAGTAGAGTGCTAAACGTTGAGCTGGATCAAAAGCCAAGCTTGCCATAACAATACAGTTCGCTAATAAACCTAAAATAGGGATCACTGGATACAGTGGCGCTTTGAATTTTAAATCCTCTACTTTTCCTCCTTGGCGTATATAGGAGCGTCTAAATGCAATTTGAGATGCTGTAATCGCAATCCAACCAATTTGTGCACCTAAGCCTGCTAGAGATAATAACCACACAAAGACTGTATTAGCAGCAAATACACTTGACAGTAAAGACAGACCTGCTACAGCGAGTGTGATTAGTAATGCATTCATTGGGATACCTCTTTTATTAACTTTCCCTAAAACGGGACTTGCCATCTTTTCGACAGATAGTGAGAACAGCATACGTGTTGCAGCATAAAGACCCGAGTTTGCGACAGATAATAAGGCTGTTAGGATAACAAAATTCATAATATCTGCTGCATATGGAATACCAATGCTATCTAATACGACTACAAATGGACTTTCCACCACCCCTGCTTTATCCATTGGTATCATTGCTGCAAGTACAAATACGGATAACACAAAGAAGAACAGCGTACGCCAAACAGTTTGCTTAATAGATTTAGGGATAGTCTTTTCAGGATTTTCACTCTCCCCAGCAGCAATACCAATCAATTCTGTACCCTGGAATGAAAAATTCACGGTAATCATTGTAATAAGCAGTGCTGTTACACCATTAGGAAACAATCCACCCTCATAAAAATGAGTAAGGAAAGGGGCATTTGTTCCATCTTTCATATCGATTAGCCCAAACATAGCTGCTCCACCAACCGCAAGGAACATAATAATTGCCAATATCTTAATGCTGGAGAAGACAAATTCTGCTTCACCAAATGCTTTTGCTGATAAACCATTCAATACAAAGAGTAGTGCTGCAAATATTAGGCACCACATCCATACTGGTGAATCAGGAAACCATCTTTGCATTAGTTGTCCAGCCCCTAAAAACTCAAGAGCAACAGTTACTGCCCAACCTAGCCAGTATAGCCATCCAACGGCAAAACCAGTAGCAGGACCGATAAATTTCGTTGTGTACGTTTGGAATGAACCTGATACCGGCATAGCAACAGACAATTCACCCAAACATAGCATTGTTAAATACATAACTGCTCCGCCTACTAAGTAAGCTAGGATGGCACCAGTTGGCCCAGCTTGGTTAATCGTGTAGCCTGATCCAAGAAAGAAACCAGTTCCAATACATCCGCCAAGTGAAATCATAAATAAGTGTCTTGCTTTCATACTTCTTTTTAATTCATATTGTTCTGCTGCCATAAAAAACTCCTTACATTCATTATCTGTGTAAGCACTTTCTTTTTTTCGTACAAAACAGATAACAATCTAAAATTTGAATGTTAATAGATAAACTGTTTTATATATTTTATGAACTGTCAATTTTCTGACAAAATAAAGGCTATTGAATAGCTAAATTGTATTGTAAACTTACTATAGGGAGAGCTATTTTCTTATAGTTGGTTGTCGCGACCTAATTTTTTAAGAAAAGTTCTTCCTTCTGGGATACAAAATGACTTCTATTCATGGCTTAAAGTAATGTATCGCCAAATAGTGAGCTGATTAAAGCTACCGCAGCAATAGCCGTTTTATTGTATTGATCTAATACAGGGTTTGTCTCAACAAATTCTGCTGAAGTAATAATATTTGCTTCTGACAGCATTTCCATAGCTAAATGACTTTCACGATAGCTAATACCACCTGCTACTGGCGTGCCTACACCTGGTGCATCATTTGGATCCAGTCCATCTAAATCTAATGATAGGTGAACACCGTCTGTGCGCTCCTTTAAATAGTCAATCGTTTCTGACATTACTTTCGTCATTCCTAAACGATCAATTTCATGCATCGTGTATACTTTAATACCAATTTCCTTAATAAGCTTTTTTTCTCCAGGATCTAAATCTCGAGCACCAATGATAACAACGTTTTCAGGCTTTACCTTTGGAGCATAGCCTCCGATATTTGTAAGTGCTGGATGTCCAAGGCCCAAGCTTACAGCTAAAGACATGCCATGGATATTTCCTGAAGGAGATGTTTCACCAGTATTTAAATCGCCATGGGCATCATACCAAATGACACCTAGATTCTCATAATGCTTGGAAACTCCTGCTAATGTTCCAATAGCAATACTATGGTCTCCACCTAAAACTAAAGGAAAACGGTTTAAAGAAATTTCATGGTCTACTTTTTGGCCTAGCTTCTCGTTACTTTCTGTGACAGTTTTTAAATTTTTTAAGTTTGTCTTTCCTTCTGCGTCTTTATCTTCGTGTACGAAGTCAATAGTTAAATCCCCTTCGTCGTAAATCGAATAACCAAGTCTCTCAAGTCGTTCAGTTACCCCCGCATATCTGATAGCACTTGGTCCCATGTCTACGCCTCTTCTTGTTTGACCTAAATCCATGGGCACCCCAATAATTGTCACTTCTTTATTCATGATGTTTTCTCCTCTCCAATAATTACTTTCACAGTATAAAGAAATTGCAACATTGACTCAACTCGACATTATTTTAAATTTTTATACAGTTTAAATTATTAAAAACATAGATTTATTCTTGTATAAACGATTGCATAAACGCTATTTCAATGCATAACAAAACATTTTTTTCCTTTTAAGTGCGTATTTTTGTAAAAAATTACTAAACAAAATATTAAAACTGTTCTTTTTTTATAGTTTTTTCCGAAAATTTTGACGGTAATTTTATCTATAAATGCAATATGTTAATAAATATTTTCCAAAATCATTCAATTATTCTTCTTTTTTACGGCAAAAAAAAGCCTTACTACAATAGTAATAAGGCTTTTCAATTGCCTATTTTAATAGTCGCACAATACTATTCAAACAGGTTTCTTTATAAAATTTATGTTGTTCTTCTAAATCGCAGGTTAACCACTGAATTAATGAACCATCAATCATTGCCCTCATCATTTTTGCATAGGTTAAGGAATCAATGTCTGAACTAAAGACACCTTCTCTTTTTCCTAATTCAATAATTTCTTGTCCAATTCCCCAGCAATTCTCATAAAATTTTAAATTAATTCTTTTGTACTCTTCATTGCTATTTGCCTGAGCTAAAAAGTCTAAATAAACCCTGTAAAATTTTTTATTTTCTATAGGGGATACAAATACAGCATTTAAGTAGGCATGAAGCTTGTCTATAGCTGTTTGATGCTTGCCTATTTCTTGTATTTCATAGCTGTAGATTTTGTTCGTAGTGGATTCAAGTAATTCTAATAAAATGTTTTGTTTGCTTGTAAAGTAGTAATGAACTACCCCTTTTGAGACACTGGCATGATTGGCTATGTCTTGTAGTGTAACCTTATCATAACCTAATTGTGAAACAGCGTTAAAGGCTGCTTTCATAATCTGTTTTTTACGTTCTTCCTCTTTCTTTTTCATAGGAGCCTCCGATGACTTGATAGAAGTTATTATACATGAAGAGTAGCAACAATCCAATTTTATGTTGACCGGTCAGAATAATTTTGATACTGTTTAATGGAATAAAATTGTAGGGGGACGTTTACGATGACGGCAGAAAATTTTAGTGCGTTAGTAGTCAATAAAGATGATGCATTTACAGTGAAAGTGAACAAGTTAACTTTAGAAGATCTACCAAAGGGTGAGGTATTAATTAAAGTTAGTTATTCAGGTATTAATTATAAAGATAGTCTTGCCTCTATTCCTGATGGTAAAATCGTTACGTCTTATCCTTTTGTTCCTGGCATTGATTTAGCTGGGACTGTTGTTTCTTCTGAGGATTCTCGCTTTAAAATTGGTGACGAGGTCATTGCAACTAGCTATGAAATAGGTGTTTCCCATTTTGGTGGCTTTAGTGAATATGCCCGCATCCCAGCGCAATGGATTGTACCGCTTCCAAAAGGACTTTCCCTTAAAGAGGCTATGGTAATTGGTACTGCAGGATTTACAGCTGCATTATCTGTTCAAAAGTTAGAGGAAAATGGTATTCATCCTGAAAAGGGGAAAATTCTTGTGACAGGGGCTACAGGAGGTGTAGGTAGCTTTGCCGTATCTATTCTTTCAACACTGGGTTATCAAGTTGAAGCGAGCACAGGAAAAGAATCTGAACATGAATATTTACAATCACTCGGGGCTACTACAATAGTAAATCGTGAAGAGGTTTATGATGGAAAAATTAAAGCATTAGGCAAACAAAAATGGGCTGCTGCTGTTGATTCTGTTGGTGGAGAGCCACTTGCCTCATTATTAAGCCAAATTCAATATGGTGGGGCTGTTGCATGTAGTGGTTTAACGGCAGGTACACAGCTTCCTACAAGTGTATTTCCCTTCATTTTAAGAGGCGTGAGTTTACTTGGAGTTGATTCTGTTTATTGCCCAATGGACATTCGATTAAACATTTGGCATCGACTAGCGACTGATTTCAAACCAGCAAACCTTAATGATTTTATTCAGCAAGAGGTAACACTACAACAACTTCCTGATGTTTTACCTATTTTACTGAAGGGTCAAGCAAGAGGTAGAATCCTTGTTGCATTATAAGGAGTTTAATTAAGCTTCCTTCTTTATTCTATTTCCCAGAAAATAATTCTAGTTGGCAAATAACAACATACAGCTACTACGCAAAGCGAGCGTGGTAGCTTTTTTTATTGTTGACATCTCCCTGACATAAAAGCGCTTTATAGTAGCTCATGAACAACCCACTTGTTTCCTTTAGACAAATTTAGGCAACAAAGCTTGTCTAAATTTGTACTAACAAGCATACCAATAGAGTATGTAGGCAGTATTCTGGGAATTCAATACTATAATTAATACTTTGGAGATGATCGTATGAAGCGAGCACATATTAATGAATTAGCTATTACACGGGCTTTAGCCATTCTAGCTGTTCTTCTTATTCATTCTACTAGTACACCTGTAACGGCTTTATCTAGTGACTCAAAATTATATCCATTTTATGTATTTTTCAATATCTCCCCTAAATTCGCTGTCCCTGCTTTTATTTTTTTAAGTGGCTTTGTATTATTTTACAATTATATACAAAAGGATTTAACAAAGGAGCTTATCATTCATTTTTATAAAAAAAGAGTGACCCAAATACTCATTCCTTATCTCTTTTTTTCTATTTTTTATTATGCAGCAATGCAATTTTATGTGACACATGATTTAGTAGACACATGGCGTTCTCTATTTAGTATCGAATTTCTAGAAAAACTTTTATTAGGCAAAGCGTATACGCATCTATACTATATTTTTATTATTGTTCAATTCTATCTTATGTTCCCATTATTCCTATATATTTTAAAGAAAAAACCAGCACTATCTCCTTATTTAATTTGGATTGGTTTCGTTCTTCAATGGGTCTTTATTCTATTAAACGCTGAGTTATGGCAGTATCCCTATAGAGGGAGTATCGCTTTTTCCTATCTCTTTTATTTCTTAGCAGGGGCATTTTTAGGAATTTATTTTGAAAAATACAAAGGATGGCTTCAACTAAAAAAAGAAAATTTTCCTATCACGATACTTTTTGTGTGGTGTATATGGCTAATTTCTACTATATATAATGTTTATTTATATTACTTTGTTTATACATCACAAACCTATAAAGTGAACAGCACAATATTTGAGCTAGTTTTTCAGCTACAATCTTTAACAGCCTGTATTGTCTTATTACAGCTTTCTTTCTGGATCTATGATAAATGGAACCATGCTTTTGTAAATGGCTTAATCAATCTAGGAACAGTATCATTTGGCGTCTATCTATTGCATCCATTTTTCCTTTTCCTTTATAGACAATTAAGTACTGGTGGTAATAGTATAATCTATCACCTATGGAGCATTGGTGGCTTTACCTTTGCTCTATTCGTCACATGGATGGTCGTGCTATTGATGGGCAGATTCTTTAAATATCATTGGATTGCCTTTGGACCTATCCCGAGCAAATTCCCTTACAAATAGCCGTTCAATATGCACAGCCAGTCGTCGATTTGTTTCCGTCAACTGGTGTATATTTAGTTGAGAACCTGTTATTTTGTGCTTACCGTTACTGAAATACTAATGTTTCTTCTGTGGTGCATTATTAAATAAGAAGAAACAAATTAAAAAGACCCTGTGGAAATCTACCAAGGGGTTTCATAGTGTTAAAAAAGCAATCAATAAAAAGTGAAAATGAATTTCCGTTGCAGGCTACTTACTTTCCTGTGGGCGAGCGCCGAATTGCTTCCTCCGCTACCACTCCGTTTAGCGTTTTGCCTGTCTTGCTATCCCACGGGAGTCAAGTAGCCCTCCCCTCCCCCACAAAAGTGTTACCTTATTAGCAAAGGTTTTCAAATAAAGTGAAGGTTTTATGAAGAGGGGTTATCACGCATCACTTCTCTACATTGAAAATAAAAACCTATCCTTTTTCTAATCATGCAAATCATGGGCTATTTTGATCGCTCTGCTAGTATGAAAAATAAGGAAAAAACACTTTTGCAGAATGGTTGATTGGAGTGGAGCCAGCGTCACTCCTAGGGGATTTAGCGTCTCAGAGGAGACCCTAGAGCGAACACAGCGGCTCATCGGACGCCCCCTGGAAAGGACGCTGGCGGAACGGAAATCAACCTCTCGCCTTGCCTAAAGGTCTTTCTCTCCTATTAGCATGATCTTATTTAAACACTAAAAAAGCCCTGCGGAAATCTCCACAGGGCTTTTGAACGATTTAATTATTTTGCAATAGAACCGTCTTTTACTTTGTTGTTATTAGCATCAACTAGGTTTGTTGATTTGAATTCAACTACAATGCTGTCTGTTAATGCATAGTCAGCTTTAGTTGTCGCAGTAAGTTTACCACCAGCTACTGTAATAGAAGCAAGTTCTACAGTTGATCCTGCAATTTTAACAGTAACACCTGTTGGAGCAGCTTGATCAGCAATATTTTCAGAGAAATCTACTGTAAATGTTTTGCTATCTACTGCAGTTACTTTAGTAGCAACAGGAACAATATTTTCTTTAAGTGCTACTTGAGTTGTCACTTTTCCACCTTTAAGCGTGTTACCTTTTGTATCTACTACATTGCTAGCTTCAAGTACATAATTACCATTAGCTGTGATAGAACCTTCTGGTAAAGTGAATCTTACTTTCTTAGTACCATCTACAAACTGAAGTTGCGTACCTGCAGGAAGTTCTTTTCCCCCAAGTGTGTAGTTAGCAGCATTTGTAGCTGTTGCAGTCACATCTTTAGCATACTCAACTGTGAATACGTTATTGTCAGTTACAACAACTGGAGTAGCGCCGAATACTAATGAATCTGTTGGTGTTTCAGGTGTAGCTTCAAATACGCCTGTTGTTACATTGAAAGTAACAGTATCAGCAGTTACATTGCCAGCTAAATCTGTTACTGCTTTAGCAGATAACTCGAAAGTGTATGTTGAATTGCTATCTAGATCAATGTCAACTTTTACAGTGTTTTTCTCTGCACCCTCGATTTTACCGTTACCATCTACATCGAAACCTGCATCTGCTTTTACTGCTGTTTCTTTTCCAGTAGTGTAAGCAATACCATTTTGTGTTTTAACAGTTAATTTTCCTTCTACTTTTACTGGCTCACTAAAAGTAAGGTATAATGCATCAACGTCTGTAGTAGCATTTACATCATCAGCTACTAACATTTTAGTAGCAGTAGAAACAAGTGTAGCAGGTGTTAAATCTTTTGAAAGAATAGCATTGAACTCAAATGCATCACCTGCATTACCAGCTAAATCTTTTTGTCCTTCTACTTTAATGTTTGTATTAATGAATGTAGCTGTACCTAAAGCAGATTTAGCATCAATAGTGAATACAGTTTTATCCTCTGTATCTTTAATATCAGCATCTGTTAAATAGAATACAGTTGATCCTACTGTTACTTTTGCATATTCTTTAGTCTCTGCATCTGCATTAAGATTTTGTTTCATTAGTTCTTCAGAGAAATCAAACGTAATTTCTGTACCATTCACTGCTGTAGAAACAGTTGGTTTTGAATTATCAACGTCTGCTTTCAAAACTGTGAAGTTAACTGCGATAGGATTTGCGATATTATTAGCGAAGTCAGTTGCACCAACAATGTCTACTTTGTAAGATTGTTCTGCTGTTAATCCAGTAATTGTTAATTTCTTACCAGATAAAGTATAGCGATCTTTTGATAGTTCTGTACCATTTAAGCTGATTGTTCCTTCACTTTGTACAGGCTCGTCGAACGTGATAACAGCTGTAGTACCTTTAGCTTCTACAGAATTAACGCTTACAGGAGTCGTATCTGCAAATGTGATTAATTTGTTGAACTCTTCAGTTAGAACTTTAGCATCCGCTTTTGTTTTAATTGGTTTTACAGTTACTTTACCATTTGTTAATTTTACTTCTTTATCAGTTGTTAACGTAACTGTCATACCGTCTTCAGATACTACTGCGTTAGTGATTGCTACACCTTCAACAGCATATTTTGTTGTGATTGCTGCATCTTTTGCATCAACAGCTGTGTTGAATTTCACTTCAAGTTCTTTTGCATTCAGTCCTTTTACAGCTTCTACAGCTGGTGTTACTTCTTGAACTGCGTCAATCGTACGTTTTACCATTGTAGCGAATTCTTCGCGGCTAATTTTATCTTGTGGTGCTAATAAAGAGCCTTTACCATTGATTACACCATTTTCTACAGCTGTTTCTAAGTAAGATACAGCCCATTTAGAAGCTTTAGAAGCATCTGCAAATTGGCTAAGATCTGCTTTACCTGTTAATTGGTAGCCTTGAACGATGACTTTAGCAGCTTGTTCTCTTGTTAATTGAGCTTTAGGCTCAAATTTACCATTGCCCATACCATCAAATAATTCTGGTGAAGTTGCAAGTACTGCATTATAGAACCAATCATTTTCACTAACATCAGAAAAATCTTCAGTACCAGTAGCTTTTAAATCTAATGCTTTTGATAAAATTTCAGCCGCTTCTGCACGAGTAAGTGTACCAGCTGGGTTGAAGTTTCCTTTTTCATCGCCTTGGATGTAGCCTTTATCAGTTAAAAATTGAACAGCTTCTTTTGCCCAAGATGAAATGCTAGCTGCATCTTGAAATTCCGCAGCTGATGCTACTGGTACGATTGCTGATGCTACAAGTGCTGCTGTAGCTGTAGTTGCGAAAAATTTACGACCTTTGTTTTGTTTTGTCATAGTATATTCCTCCAGAATTTTAATAAATTATATTATTCTGTGAGAACAATATTATCGCGCTATTTAATTATAAAATTATAAAAATATGTATAAATCGTTCCCACAAATAATAATTCAACCAATTATATGTAAAGCAATCTTCTAAATTTTTCATGATTAAATATCCCAATCAAACTGTAATTTGCTTTACAAGACAATAATATAACTTCATTACCAATAAATAAACGCTAAAAATAAGGTAATTTTAATACTGCATTGGTTATATAGGGAATCTTTTCATAAAAAATTTCTATAATTTAGAAATACTATAACCTTTAACGGCAAAAGTAGCTGTTTCAATTAAATTTACAAATAATTCCTTTTTAATCTAATCCGATTTCATTATTTTTTCAATATAATGATATACAGAATCATAAATTTTTATCCTCCTGAAATTACATCTACGATTCTATTATCCATTTATGCCTCGTTAGAAATATTCAATTGAGTATCTGAATGCTTTGATTGCAAATTCTTCATTTACCCCATTATCCTATCTTCCCTATAGAAATAGATTGCCTTAGCTGAATCTAATAATAAAAAGAAACGGATTGGGGAAATGCTTATTTCCCAATCCGTTTTATAATTTTGATCATAAAAGCACAACAAGCAGTACTTACTTTGAAAGATCAAGACTTAATGAGATCTACTAACAACAGACCAAACCTGTTCAAACAAATGTAGATGGTCCCCCTGATTCCACCGTTCAGCAAAATAAGGATTATGGAAGTAAGTAAAAGCTACAATAACTGCCATCCCCTTATTTTCCCAACCACTAATTTCTTCAACTTTTTTAGCAAGATGCTGGAGATGATCTTTAATTAAATCTTTATTTGTTTCTATATAATTTGTATACAACAGAAACATTTTTTGATGATTTTGATACAGATTTCTTTTTGTGACATGAAGAAGCCATAGCCAATCATGTAAAGCGATTTCCGCATCAACGCCTTTTTTAGGACTCCATTCAAACAAATCTTTAGAAGTATTATCCAACCACTTAAGGGCAAGCTTTTGGAGCAAATCGTCCTTATTCTTATAGTGTTTATAAAGCGCAGCATGTGTTACGCCTAGCATCTTTGCAATATCTGATAATGTTGTTTTATTTATACCTTTGCTTAAAATAATTGCTTCAGCCGTAGAAAAAATCTTCTCTTCTGAAAGAATAGCCATTAAATATACTCCTTTCGCTTCTCATAGTTACATTTTGTTGACAATGTAACTATAACATGTGTAATATACAATAACAAAGTTACAAAATAAAAAAATTGTAACTTTTAATAACGGGTTGTGGAGGATGAATTTTATGGTGAAAGAAATGTATGAACGGGTTGCTTTGGTATTAGGCGGATCTGGAGGGATAGGACGTACTGTTGTAGCAAAATTAGTAGAGGAAGGTTATGCAGTTGGCGTTCACTTTTCTTCAAGTGAATCAAAGGCTAACGAATTAGTTGAAGAAATATTAGCTGATAAAGGACATGCTATAAGTGTGGGAGGTGATGTAGCAAATGAAATAGAAATGAATATGGCTTTTGACCAAGTAGAAACCGCTTTTGGTGGTATAGATGTCGTGATAAATACAGCAGGAATCATGTTACTTAGTCCAATTGCAGATTTGAATTTAAATGATTTAGATAAAATGCATCGCACAAACATCAGAGGTACATTTGTTATCTCACAATTAGCTGCACAACGAGTAAGGAGAGGTGGCTCCATAATTAATTTCTCTACCTCTGTCACTCGTAGCCAATTTCCAAACTATGGTGCTTATGTAGCAAGTAAAGCAGCTGTTGAATCTATTTCAATGATTCTAGCTCGTGAATTAAGAGGAAAAGATATAACTGTTAATGCAATAGCTCCTGGACCAACGGCAACACCTTTGTTCTTCCATGGAAAAGATGAAAAACAGATTCATAATTTAGCAAATGCTGTACCATTAGAAAGACTAGGAGAACCTAGGGATATTTCAGAAGTTGTTTCTTTTTTAGCAGGACCAGCACGTTGGGTAAATGGACAAGTAATCTTCGTAAATGGTGGTTTGGCTTAATAACGAACTGTTACCAAGGTAAATACCCCTTTAGATTAATCTAAAGGGGTAAGATAAAAAATCATCTATCTCTTTTTGTTATTCTGGTAATGCCTACATGACCTTAGGCTCCACAAGCATAATATGGCATTCCTTTTCAGCAAAGGGCATGTGTTCCGCTCCTCCAGGAACAATAAACATCTCACCTTTGGATATTTTCACCTGACCATCCCGAAAAGCAATAAACATCTCCCCTTCGAGCACAATAAATACCTTATCAGCCCCTTGATGTTCATGCCATATAAAATCCCCAGCAATCTTCACCACTTTGAATTGAAAATCGTGTATTTCACCAATAATTTTCGGTGACCAAAGCTCCTTTAATTCGGATAACTTCTCATTTATATTGATAACTTGATCTTGCATATTCATCTCTCCTTATTTACTTTTGGAAAAGGTTTTTCCTATTATTCGTCCTTTTGTAAGGCTTCTGTTATATTTTGCAAAGCGTACTCGATAGCTAATGGACCTCCTGTAATAGCGGAAGTATCCATTAAATGAATATTACCTTTTTTTACGGCATTCATATTATTCCAGACATTGCTTTGATTTAACTCACTCATTAATGCTTCCTTTTTTGTAATATCACCGATAAGGAAAATATGGTCTGCTTGAATAGTTGAGATGCCTTCAAATGCAGCGAATTGATTATTATTCCCCTTAAATGTATGATCTGGTGTTAGACCCAAGCCCTTTTCTTTATCGAAAGCAAGTGTATAAACAGGGTTATCTTCACCAAGAACATTAAACGTTTTTCCGTCCCAAGACAAAATAAGCGCTACAGACTCTCCTTGAATTGACTTTAATGCTTCACGTCCTGTTGAGATATCTTTCATCATTTTATCAATTACTTTTTCCGCCTCATCGTCTTTTCCGATAATCTCGGCTACTGTACGAAGTCCATATTGCCAGTCTTCGTAGATGTCCTGTGATTGCAACGTAATGACTGGGGCGATTTTTTCTAGGGATTCATACAATTTTTCATGATGTTCTGTTGCTAAAATATAATCAGGGCCAATCGATAGCGTTTTTTCAATACTAGGGGACAATTTATCGCCTAATTCCTCTGTTGAATCTAGCTTACCGTTTAAATAAGACAAAGTGGATAAATATTCTTTATCAGTAGAAGCTGCAGGTGGCTCACCTAATGCAACTAAAATTTCAGGATAAAAATACCATAATGAAACAATTTTTTCTGGTTCTTTCTCGATGACAAATTCTTTACCTAGGGCGTCTTTAATGGTTCTAGGCCAAGCAGTTTCTTCTACATTAACTGCTGATGAAGATATGTCTCCTATAGTTGACCCCTTATTTTCAGCAGGCGATTTATGACAACCTCCCAATATACCTGCTAGTAGTAGCATTAAAAATAGCAGTCCTTTAATCTTTTGCATTGAAATTCCTCCAACATAAAATCTCTGATATACACTTAGTATAGTAAAGTCATGTTTGGCGGAGAATGGAAGCTTGGTGAACTTAGCATGGATTATTGATGAACTTATCTCGATATTCAGTAGGAGAGATACCATATTGCTTCTTGAATACTCTACTAAAATAAAAGGGGTCAGTAATTCCCACCGTTTCTGCAATTTGTTGTACAGGCACATCACTTGTAAATAGCATTTTTTGAGCCATGTTTATACGATAGTTTAATAAATATTCTGCTGGACCCATCCCTGCATGCTTTCTAAATATATAGGATAGTCGATTTCGATTAACGTTATATTGTTCGGCAAGAGAGGTAATGGAAAGGCTTTGATAATAGTTTTCATGAATATAAGTAGTTATTCGTTCGAATAGAGTGTGAGACGCACAGCTATTTTGTCGATTAGCTACACATAATAATGCTTCATTCAGTACATCACGAAATAGCATTTCTGTCTGAAACATTGATATACCTCCACGCTGATTATATACATGCCATAGACGCATAATTAACTCGATTAGACGAGGAGATTGTCCTATCGGTAATTCAAAATGCTGATGTGAAAAACTTGTCTCTGCTAAATTCTCCGTACATATCCTGTACAAAACCAGAATATATTCCCAATTTGCATCATCAAAATTTTTTTGATTTAGTTTCATCTTCGCTCCCCCGTGTACAACTTTTCCTGGAGAAAATATGTAAGGGGTTCCATTAAATTGAAATTCTATTTTTCCAGAAAGGGGAAAAACAAATCCTGGAAAAGAATCTGTATAATCCGCGGAAGGTACACCTGTATTTCTAGAATATCGATAGATTCCTTTTACTTGGAAAGGAGTGTTTGCTAAATGCTCTGCAAGCTGATTTACGTCGATTTTCATACTTATATACCTCATTTCAATAATAATTTGTTTGGAAAACCAATATTTGTCATACAGCAAACTGCACGTACCACAATAAGTTACTGCTTTTTCAAGGTGTAGTCCTCGGTAGTTGGGTTGAATTATAGTTTTCATCTTATTCATTACCAAAAATATAAAAAGGTAGGGATGACGGCTCTCGCCTATCCCTACCTTATCGATAACGATTATCATTGTCAATTAAGTTGAAGCCTCCCTCTTATACCCAAAGATCCATCAACCTCACTCATTTCATTTCTCTATCTTTTATCCTCTTCCTAAAAGCAATTTCTTGCAAATCATCTCCTATTTCTTGTGAAAAGGATTTTATTTGGAAGGCTTCTGAAAGCCTTTGATTCTCAGATAAAGCTACTACTTGTAACAATTTTTCTTCATAATTTTGTACAAAATGATCAAGCGTCGGACTGGTTACTTTCAGGACTTTCGCAATATGGAGACTTGAAACTATACCTTTGCTCAACATTATAGATTGAAGTATCAATTTTGTAATCAACACTTCGATGAACGTCGAAATGTTTATATTTTACAATGAGTCTGACAGTGAAAACATTTATGGGAGGAACTAAAAATGAAAATAATGAAACAAATGCCAAATACCAAAATAATAAATCCTAAAATTTTATATTATGGATTTCCGGTAATTTTACTAAGTACGTTAAATGAGGATGGAACAGTAAATATTAGCCCTTTATCTTCTTCTTGGGTATTAGGAGATTGCATTATCTTAGGGATTGGTCTTGGAGGAAAGGCAATTGAAAACTTAGAACATCATCCTGAATGTGTCATAAATATCCCAGACCCCTCTCTCTGGGAAAACGTGGAACAGTTAGCTCCTTACACAGGAAAAAATCCAGTTCCAGATTTTAAGAAACAGATCGGTTTTACATTTAGAAAAGAGAAATGTGATATTAGTTGCTTAACACCTATTGGGTCTACAACGGTTATTCCTACTCGAATTATGGAGTGTCCTATTCAAATCGAAGCAAAGGTAAAACATATACGTATTCCAGATTATTCTCCTAATTTTGCTATCGTTGAGACCCAAACGACACAAGTACATGCCCACGAAGAAATAATTATTGACGAAAATCATATTGATCCAAATAAATGGAGTCCACTAATTTATAATTTTCGTCATTATTTTGGTTTGGGTAGCAGCCTTGGTAATAACTTCCGCTCTGAGATCTGAACATTGGGATTAAAACATATGGTTCACAAAAAAAGACCAGGTTCTCATTTGAGCGCCTGGTTATTTGTTAATAATTAGGTCTATAATAATATGCTTGCTGCTCATACGCACTAAATACTTCACTATTAAGAAATACAATAATTAAATCTGTTTTTTTCCATTTAGAAATGAAAAATCTTTCTTAGAACATTCACTTTATCTCTTTCATAAATTCTCTAAAGTCTTCAACGATTTCTTTTGCTTTTGTACGATATAAGAAATGATCCCCTTCAAATGTCATCACTTTCCCATGGACAGAATTAGCTATTTGTTTTTTATGCTCTGGTACCCATCTGTCCGTTACTGGATGCTTCTCTTGTATAAACAAAATAACTGGAAGATTTTTAGGGAATATTAAACTTTCAGCCGCTTTAAAGTTAGCATACATCATTTCAGCTTCATTTAACTGGCTGAGATTATACATATTTTTGTGCTTAAGAATTTTCAGTTGTTCTTTTGTTTTCTCATCATAGGGTAGTTCGACATATGGGTCATCACTAAGCTTCACCTGCAATCTAGCTAAACCTGATTTTTTTAGTAGTTTTAAAGTAGTTATTACTGAAGGTTCAATCTTTCTTTCACTTATTGTCGGAACACTACTATCCAGCCCGACAAATGCACTTACTTCGTTTGGATATTTGTTCACATAATCCAATCCGTAAAGGCCTGAAATGGAGTGGCCCATTAGAATATAACACTCAATTTGAAGGCGCTGTAATGCTTCATGGATTTCACTAACAATATTCTCAGTGCTTCTTTCTTTTTCGGTAAGAGCACTTAATCCATAACCAAAAGGTTCTATGACCACAACCTTGTAAAATGGAGATAATTCATCTACTAGTAGTTGAAAATCAAGTGCTGGTGCTGCTGTTCCATAACCAGGTAAGAGTACGACGGTTTCTTCTCCTTCTCCCTGGATAAAGACATTCATTTTTTTCCCATCTACGGTGATAGACTGACCATAAGTTTCTAGTTTTCCTTGCTCCATTTTGCTACAAACAATATGAACAACGAAAACAACCGCTAATAAAAGTAATATGGCTATAATTAAACCTACTACTATTTTACTTATAAAGGTTATCGTTTTTTTCATTATTTTGGCACGAGGGTATAGAACAGCAAGCGATAACTGTGTTTTCCTTTCTTCTCGTGCCACACCTCCCTTTCATACTTTCTTCTCCCTATTAATCTATCTCGGCTACTTTCATAAACCGCTAAGGATAGCTTATACAATGAAGGTGTACTGCCTATGAAAACAATATGAACAGCGTATGAACAAAAAAATAGTACGTCATTAAATAAATACAGAAAGGACCTAATGATTCTTTTGCTATGACATTGCTTAATTGACATGAAAAAAAGGATCTTCAAATCGAAGATCCTTTTGCTACTTTGTCAGATTTTCTGTATTTAGCTTTTACATTTTTTAATAATCCATCTTTATCAAGCAAAGTTGGTAAACTGATACCGATAACGATTATGACAATACCTGCTATCTGCAAAGTTGTAACCGTTTCGCTTAAGAGGATAACTGATACCATCACCGCGATTGGCAATTCAACAGCACTCAATATGGATGACATACCTAATCCCACTTTAGGCACTGCAATTGTGAATAAGAAAACTGGTATAATCATGCCAAATAACCCCAATGCTAAACCATAAATCCACAGCCCTTCGTTAAACAAAGTGCCATTCCAAATAATTTCTGGAGACTGAAAAGCCGCAGTCGTCATGAAAGCGAAGAAAGAAACCAATACTAAGCGATTAGAGGTTGTCATACTTGCGGTTGTCTTTCCGTTTACATATAAAAATAAGGAGTAACAAAGAGCAGCTGCTAAACCCCATAACCACCCTTGAAAAGGTATTTGAGACAAATCAACATCAATTATGCCTGCAGCTGGTATGGTTCCAGCTACTAATATAATTAAAGAGATGCATTCAATTCTACTTGGAAATTGCCGTCTTGTGATACAAGAAATCAGCATACCAATCCATGTAAATTGGAACAGTAATACTACTGCCAAGGAAGCAGGCAAAAAGTTTAAAGAATGACCATATAAAATATTTGTTAACCCTGTTAACATGCCTGCAAACAGAAGGATTTTAACGCCTTTAAAGCTAAAATTTGATCTATTTGTAACTAAGGAAATACATACTGCTATACAAAAGCCGATAAAAAACTGACTTGTAACTGCCTCAGATACAGAAAAGCCACTACGCATTGCCAGTTTTATAATAGTTGAAACGATACCAAAACTACTAGCTGCAATCACTACTAATAGGGGATAAAGATACATCTTGATTATTCACTTCCCTCTCAAAACTTGTCTATTGATGAAATATTGTTTATGATTTTGAGATGTCGAAAAAAATCATAATCTCCAATATATATCACAGATTGTTATTTTACAATCTTTTTTTCGTTAATAATGTATCCTCTCGTAGAGGAAAACCTAATTTTTAAACATGATAAAAAAGCCAAAACCCACATGTATCAAGGGTTTGGCTTTTATCTTTGTATTTCATTAATAAAGAATGTTAAATTGAATGTTTTTTCTCAATTTCCTTCAGCATAAATCTTATACTGTAATAATCCAATCAAAAAAACACCCCCTATATAAAGAACATAGAAGTGAGATGTTTTTAATGTTCACTAATAGTATTAGAACGGCCGCAAACGTTTAACGTGACTCTTTTGGCGGTTGGCATACATCACATTTTCGTTGGTTTTTATTTTTAAATTTCGTAAATGTTTTTTCAAAGTTAGTACCACATGCACATTTAAATAGTAGCTTTTGAGAAAAACCATGGTATTCAGTCGTTAGCAACTTACTTTCTGAATTGTTCTCAACAAATTTCTGAATTTCACCAATCGTCCAACGTTTATTCATTTCCTTACACCTCCATATTTAATCGTTCCGCGGAGGCTTTTCTTGGCATCCGTTATAAAAAAGAGCTTAAGTATCTTAAGTGCCTCATTATAACATGAGCTGGCTCACAATAAAACAGAAGTTTTACAAGCGTTGGAGGGCTGTACTCTTGCCTGTTACGGTTCGAGCGAGCCTCTAAACATTTGGTTTTCTAAGGAAATTTCATCTTTAATCATTATTTTTAAGATTCAAAGCTTTTGAATCTGCTCTTTAATATCCACCGTGCATAATCCTCCATGATAACAAATCACCGATTCAATGTCTAGGTCTACATATTTTTTTAAAGATTGTTGAGCAACCTCTAAATCTAAAGTGGTTGGAACATGAATCCCTCCCAATATACCATTTACACTATACATCGAATCGCCGGCAACAAGCGTTTTACTTTGCTTCAAATATAAACTAATATGGCCAGGCGTATGTCCTGGCGTATGGATAACTCGTATTCCCCCACAATATGGTAGTTCTTGACCGTCTTTCAAGGTCTCATCCACTTTCCCCTTGGGTGGATTCTCTATGTGCCCGTCTTTCAAAAGCGGTAAATCCCCCTGAATATAAGGCTTATCTAGTTCGTGCGCATAAATTTTTATATGACTACCGCAATTTTGCAATATTTCAGGAAGACTGCCTATATGATCGATATCCTGATGTGTCAAAATCACAACTTTTAATTGGTTGAACGACACGCCTACATCTTCCATTGCCTTACGTAAATCTTCCATTTGACCTGAACATCCAGTATCAATTAAAACAGCCATCTCCTGATCCCATAAAAGCGTTGGATGAATGAAGGCTCCGTTAAATTTAAGCTCCAGAATCTCTACTCCCCTAGAAATTTTCATCATTTCTTCCCCTTTATGTTGATTAGATTTTATTATTCTTTTACATCCTGAAGAACAGTCCTCTTCCGCCAAAGCAACTCTCTCAATGTTTCAAAATTGACTAGAATCGTTCCAACAATAATCGTCAGCGTACCTATTCCTGTTAACCACGAAATATATTCATGATAGAAGGTAACACCTAATATAACGGCAATTACTGGTGAGATATACAGCCATGTGGACGGAAAAACAGGATTTGTTCGTGACACAAGCCAATAATAAATGCTGTGACCAATCATTGAACCAAAAATAATTAAATAAAAAAGAGAACCAATTGAAGCTGGACTTAAAAGATAATGAAGCTGAATGTTCTCAGTAAAAAGTGACAAAATGATTAATAAAATCCCTCCATGCATCATTTGTGCTGCATTTAAAGCAATTGGAGATGTTGTTCCAAATTTTTGGATGACATGCTTCGTATAAATTGTTCCAGATGCATAGAAAACTTCACCTAAAATAATAGCGAAACAACCAACCATCCAGAAGGGACTAATCTCAATTGCAAAACTAGGTAAGATTAAGAACGTAACACCAATGACTCCGACAACACAACCAATAAATGATTTTCGGTCTCCTTTTTGCTTCAATATAAATGTTTGAATAACAATAATCATCATTGGACCTGTAGCAGATAAGACAGCTGCGATTCCAGATGTCACATACTGTTCTGCCCAATATAATGTGGCAAACGTTCCAAAGGTTAAGGCCACTCCTGTAAAAAACATTTCTTTTCGAAATAATAACCGGATTGTCGTTTTTTCGCGCCAAACCATAAAACTAAATAGTAGTAAACCGGCAATGAAAAAACGAAGACCAGCTGATAAAAACGGAGGAACTCCTGCATCAACACCAACTTTAATTGCTAAAAATGTTGTCCCAAAAATCAAACACATAAAGAAATAATTAATCATTACCATATCAAACTCCTCCTCTTTTTCTATCATAAAAGAAGTAGGATAGAACAGATTAAAAAGGATAGAACAGATCAATTTGGTTCGTGGTACAATCGGTTTGAATAGGAGGAATCGATGTGGGCAAAGCAAATCAAAATGAAGATTATCTTTTTAAGAAAGTCTATGATGATGTACTGCACCGAATAGAGCGTAAAGAATGGAAAGAACATGAAAAGCTTCCCTCCGTCCGGCAATTAGCATCTGAAATGAATGTCCATCGGCTAACGGTATTAAAAGCTTATCAACTATTAAAACAGCATGACAAAGTTTATGTAAAAGATAAATCAGGCTATTTTGTCCAATCAATTGTAACAAAATATATTGAATGTTTAGATCAAGACAATCCCATTGTTTCAGCATACGTAAAAAAAAATCATTTATCCGAAATCCATCAGCCATCTGTTTCCTATCATTTTTCTCAGGCATTGATTGATCCTAATCTTTTGCCTAATCACTATTTTTCAAATTACGTGAAGGAAGTGTTTGACCTATATCCGAAAGTACTGGCAACCTACTCAACGGTGCAGGGTGATTTAGAGCTACGTGAGACTCTGACCCAATATTTTATCAACCACTATAAAACACATTTGAGTCCAGATGAACTGTTAATAACATCTGGCTCACAGCAAGCCATTCACTTAATTGCTCAAGCTTTTATTAAGCCAAGAGACGTCGTTTTATTTGAACGTCCAAGCTATAGTGCTGCGATTGATATCTTTAAAGCACAAGGAGCTCAGATTGTTACGGTGGATATCCACCCTGAGGGCTACGATTTAGAACAGGTCGAATACTATATTAAAAAATACAAGCCACGCCTATTTTATCTCAACCCTACCTTCCATAATCCAACTGGTTATACGGTTTCTGTTGAGCAGCGCAAAAGATTAGTGGAATTAGCTGAGCACTATCGGTTTCTAATAATAGAAGACGATGCCTATCACGACATTTATTTTGACCAAGCCCCACCACCTCCAATTTACACATTTGATAGTGTTGGGACAGTCATTTATATCCGAAGCTTTTGCAAATACATCTCTCCTGGTTTGAGAATTGCAACTGTTATTTGTCCATCATCATTAATGAAATCACTATTAACAGAAAAATCGCTAGCTGATAATGGCTCACCACTTCTCAATCAAAAAATTTTTCTCCATTACTTCTCCTCACTAAGATTGCAACAACATTTGGAGAAAATCCGAATTGCCCTACAGATTCGAAAGGAAATTATGGAGGAAGAGCTAGCTGTAACAGGCTGGCGATGGAACAGTCCAAAAGGCGGTCTAAATTTATGGGTACAGCTCCCAGACGATCTTCCAACTGAATTATTATTATCTAGAAGCATCGAACAATCGATCTCCTTTGTGCCAGGTCAAGTTTGTGATCCATTAAAACAACTATCCTCCTGGATACGTTTAAGCTATTCCTATGCAAATGAAAAACAGCTAAGAGAAGGAGTAAAAAAGTTGGTTACAGTGGCGCAATCACTTTCTAAGTGATCGGACTAGCGATTTAATTTCATCTATAAACGGTGGTATTCACAGCTTTATCAACCATTTCAATTATTTTTTCATCGGTGGCACGAATCGTAATAAGCGGTAGACATAGCAACAACAGGCAGACATATACACCTAACATATTCAGCTGTCTATTTGAATAATATGAAAAAAAGTTATACACCTAGCTCTTATCTGTTCAAAAGAATTACAGCAAATCACAGCAAAAAATTGTTCTCGGTGTAGAACACAATTTTACCAAGGAATGATAAGAGTGCTTTCAGATTTGAGAAAGCCATATTAACTCTATATTCCAGTAAAAATAACAGCCAAATTATTATTGAAGAGCGAGATTTAGAAAAATTTCTATTCTCATAACCTCCCTGTAGAATGATAGAATGTTTTTATACAGTGATAGAAGGAGGAGAAAGATATTGTCTAATCAAAATGAGTCTTCATTAGATAAGGAAAAGCAGCCTAATCCGAAAGTTAAAGTAGAAAGAAAAGAGGGGGAACCAACTGCTGCTTTCAAGGGGGCTTCCTGGGGCGCATTGTTAGTAGGTGTTACGGCATATTTTATAGGCTTGTTTAATGCAACGATGCAACTAAACGAAAAAGGATATTACCTAGCTGTTTTAATATTTGGACTCTATTCAGCAATATCCTTACAAAAAGCAGTAAGAGATAAAGAAGAGGGAATACCAGTTACTAGTATTTATTATGGTATTAGCTGGGTTGCACTTATTGTATCTATTTCATTAATGGGCATTGGGTTATATAATGCTGGAAGTATTGTTTTAAGCGAAAAAGGGTTCTATGGTATGTCATTTGTTCTAAGTTTATTTGCATCCATCACGGTTCAAAAGAATATTAGAGACACACAGAGAGCTAGAGAAAGAGATTAAGTTACTGAAAGAGTCGAGAAGTTCATTCTCGATTCCTTTTGTCATTTTTTCTTAAGCTCCATACTCCTCCAGACTATAAAAAAAGAGCATGGCTGTCATCAGCCATACTCCTCTCAATTTTATTTTTCTCCGCTTATTTCGACTAAAATTTTAGATTGTGTTTTGTCATTTGTTAACGTTTTGAATCCTTTTTCAACAATCTCATCTAGGTCAATTTGACTTGTGATGATCCCTTGTGGATTTAGTTGACCAGCGCTCATTGCATCAATTGTTCTTTGGAAAATTGACGGTGTATAAACAATGGATGATAATACATTAACACCTGTGTTTGTAAGTTGCATTGGATTCCATTCGATTGGTCTTGCAAAAATCGAAACAATCATCATGTTACCACGAGGTTTTGTTACATCAATTGCTTGTTTAAAGGTAGGAGCAACTCCTGCCACCTCAAAGGATACATCAACCCCATCTGCAACAATCGCACGAACTGCTTGTACAGGATTTTCTTTACCTGAATTAATAGCATGGGTTGCACCTAATTCTTTTGCCTTTTCTAATCGATCATCGGATAAATCTAATACGATAACTTTACTAGCACCTGATGCTTTTGCAGCGATTACTGTTAATAATCCAATTGGTCCAGCTCCAAATACAGCAACAGAATCACCTAATGTAACCCCAGCATCTTTAACAGCTTGTACAGCAACAGCCATTGGTTCTACCAGTGCACCATCTTGTAATGTTAAGTTATCTGCTAAACGATGTATATTCGTTACAGGGACATTAACATATTCCGCAAATCCACCGTTTCCATGTAAACCAATAAAGTTAAATCCATCATAACGATCGACTTCTTCATGTTTATTTCTATATGTTAATGTAGGATTGATGACAACTCGGTCCCCAGCCTTAAAGTCAGTAACCTTAGAGCCAACTTCTTCGATGATACCAGCAAATTCATGTCCCATTGTAAGTGGGGCAACTTCACCTGTTAAATCAGCTTTTTCATTAACTGGTACGAAAACCGGACCTTCTTCGTATTCATGCAAATCACTTCCACAAATACCAGCCCACGCTACTTTTACTTTCACTTCTTCTTCTCTTAAAGCGCGTAATTCAACCTCTTCAACTCTAATATCTTTCACACCATGCCAAACTGCAGCTTTCATTTATGTTACCCCCATAAAATTATTTAAATTGGTACCATAAAATAACATCCTTAATAGCTACTCGTGCATGATCAAAATCCGACACTTCTATACACTTGATAAAAGTATTGATGGACATATGATAGGATTCAACTAGATTCATCTTCCATTTGGTTTGTGCAGCTACATTTGTAACAAATATTGTTTCTTTAAAGAATCGTAGCATAGCAATATTTCCTGTAACATCAAAAAACAATTGTAACAAGTGGGCAAATGAAACAACATATTCATAAATATTTTCAGCAGACTTTCTTTGTTTCATAGCTTCAAATCGAAATAATAGTTCATTTTGCAAATCGGCAGTCCATTTAGATTCACACTTGGTTAGTGCAATATCCAATAGATGATAAAGCGCTTCCAAATAATCCTTTAATTCCTGATCCGTTATAATCTTCACTCTTACACCTTTATGTTGTACTTTTTCAACTACACCATCTTTTTGTAAAAGATATAGAGCCTCACGGACAGGTGCATGACTTACTTGTAACTCCTTTGCAATTTCTGCCTCTATTAAGCGCTGACCTTGTTCATAGTAACCAGAAAATATGCGGAATAATAATCGTTCAGCTATTTGCTCAGAAATTGTTTTTTTTGAAATTGAATTTTCATCAAACCCCATTAAACCACTCCAATAAATTTATATCCTTTTATTTTAACATAGTTCAGTGTATAGGGTGATTAGCTAAAAGCGTTATATATTATGGATTATAGATTATCGATAATCTATAAAAGTATTTTAATCTATAAACTCATTTCTTTCAAATATCTTGTTTTGGGTATAACTTTAAATACCTTTTTGGTGTTGTTTAGCTTTCCGCCTAAGTTAAATTTTTTAAAATCATCACCATCTTTTTTTCTCTTCATATTCTATAGAATCAGAATATTGAGGGGGAAACGTATGGGGATTGAATTCACAGCTCTCCATTGGATTTACGTGGTTTTTATTGTGCTCATCATCGGATTTATGGTTAAACGTCGCGATACCACCCTCATTTGTGTAGTAGGCATCTTTATGCTAGCGATTGTTGCAACTGGTGATTTTACTTCTTCCATAAGTGGTGTGTTTAACAGCTTTATTTATGCCATAACTGAGCTGCTATCAACGATTCTTATTATTTCGATTATCGTGGCGATGAGTCGGGTCATGATGTCTTCAGGTATTAATGAGATTATGGTGGCCCCTTTCACAAAGATCATTAAAACACCCGCACTCGCTTATTGGACGATTGGACTTTTAATGATGTTTATTTCTTGGTTTTTCTGGCCATCACCTGCAGTAGCGCTATTAGGAGCCGTGCTCTTGCCTGTTGCGATTCGGGCGGGCCTCCCAGCACTGGGGGTTGCCATGGCGATGAACTTATTTGGGCATGGTATTGCATTATCGAGTGATTTTGTCATTCAAGGGGCTCCAAAATTAACGGCTGATGCTGCTGGTATCCCTGTTGGAGATGTTGTTTCAGCCAGTATTCCGCTTGTTATCACAATGGGCGTTGTAACGACAATTGTTGCTTATATTTTTTTAAGACGTGATATGAAACGAGGAACGCTACTTTTAAATACTGGCAACAATGAGGAGGAGGATGGTGAACAAGAAACTGCGGAAAACTTACTGTCAATTGGGCAAAAACGATTCTTCGCCGTACTTATTCCTATTGCCTTTATCTTAGACGTTATCGCTATGTCAGTATTCAATTTAACGGGCGGCGATGCAACGGCTTTAATCGGTGGAACCTCTGTTTTTATTTTATTGTTGCTTAGTATGGTTGCTCATAAATCAGCGGGATTAGAAAAGACAACAAGTTATTTGATTCAAGGATTTCAATTCGGCTTTAAAGTCTTTGGACCCGTAATTCCAATTGCTGCTTTCTTCTATCTTGGAGATGCTGGCTTTACACAAATTCTTGGAGATCACCTCCCCGCTACTTCACACGGTATTGTCAATGATCTTGGTGTCGGTCTTGCAGCAATAGTTCCGTTAACAAAGGAAATTGCTGTTGTTACATTGGCAGTTGTTGGGGCCATTACTGGGTTAGATGGTTCGGGCTTCTCCGGAATTTCTTTAGCAGGTTCGGTTGGTAGTCTATTCGGGAATGCTATTGGTGATGGAACAGCAACTTTAACAGCTTTAGGACAAATCACAGCGATTTGGGTTGGTGGTGGTACACTACCACCACCATAAGACAATTAATTAAGACCACCCATCATGGAGTGGTCTTTTATTGAGAACTGAAGCTAATACTATTTTTATGTTAAAGTAAATCTTGCTCTATCCCTAATCTCATACTAAGATAAGATTTGTCATTGCATGGCACTAGTTTTACAGTTAATGTTTCTCCTTCGTCTAGTAATTTGCTTTTCGATCTTAACCTATCTGGTCTATCAAGTTTTACATTTTCAAAAGTTACATCATTAGTAAGTACATTTAGTTTTATTCCAAATAATTCAAGAGGAAGATTTGAATGCAGAGATAATGGGAAGCTAAGGCATTTGTTTTTATCATGAAGTCTAAAAAGCTTTTTAATTTCTGATTGGTTATCAAGAATAAAGCTATAGCTTCCTTTAAAATCAATTTTAAAATATTCACCTTTAATTGAATGATATATAACATCGATGTTATATAGCTCCCATTGAGTAAAAGCCCGGTTTGAAATTACAAACTCTATACCAAGCTCCTCTTCTATATAAAGCATCTTTTTGAGAACTTTAATTAATTCTTCTAAATTACCTTCTTCATCAGTATCATTAAAGTTCCAATTAGGGCCTATAAATATATCTCTATCATTATCTAATAGTTTTAATGCTAATTTAGGTTTCTTTTTTTTCTTACTTTTATCAATGATTTCAAGAAACGTTATAATATTTTTAACTGAATTAGAACCAACATCATTTATTGAGATATTAAATGTAGCAGTTGATAACTTTAAATCCATTATAAATTCAACTTCCAAAGGTGCACCTTCTTGTTGATGATTGCTTAAGGTAATAGTAGATCCAAGCATTTGCTTGACTCCAATTAATAGATAATCAATACTCCAACTGTTGTCTTTTAAATATAACTTCATAGGAAGTGGAGGCGGAAATTTACTAGGTTTTATTATAATCTTAGAATTGCTGTTTTCTGTTGCTACAAACTCATCTATAAGGGTTTCTCCGATCCAAGTTTTTAAACTGGCTAAATCAAATTCTATTTCTTGCTGAGTTCCATAGGAGAAATTCAATAAGCTCTCCATGTTCGTAAATTTTTGATATTTTGGTGGAATAATTACTTTCATCATTCCTGTTAAAGGCATTTTCTTCGCTGCATCAGCGAATGCGGGCACATGTCCTATATAACTCTTTCCATTTTCATCAATTCCAAATTCGTATTTCCAAAATGGTGCACAAGGATGTTGCGAATGAACAAAATCCTCCATTTGTTTTAAAAGTAAAGCTGCATTTTCGATATCACCCTTATGAAGATATTGTTGCATTTGGTCCATCACTTGCATTTGATTAATAGTTATGTTTTTAGATTTGAAAATGGATAGATTCCCCATCCCTTTTTGAATAACACTATTTTTTATTCTACTTTTTATCTTTGTTTTTATCTTTCCGAACAATTTGTTCACTTCCTATATCAATATTCTTTGATCGGTAAACTCCTATATTTTCATTACCATTTTGAATCTGTGAATTTTTAATACTATTCTTGTTATAAATCTTTGTTGCACCGAAACCTAGACCTGCAACAACCAAGCCGCCAATTACGGTCCAAATAAAAGTAGTAGTATCCATTTTTATCCCCTTTTTTGCTTTTTAAATATCATAACAGTATTATTTGGAAATTACGATAAAACTTCCCTGGTAAAAAAGTAATTGTAGACTATCATCCAACTAGATAGTCTTTTTTCTATTAAACAGCCTTTCCAATCGTTCTAAGTATCTCTAAAAACAATGGGGACATTTGAATTAATACATAACCTAATCCAGTGTTCATAATGTTTTACAAGCACTCACTATTACGCAACATCGGGTATACAAATGTACATAAAAATCACTGAACAATATACACTCTCCTACGAGGCTCTATATACATCTTTTTATCATTATCAACAAGCTTATTAACATTTGTGGATGGCTTCTCGAACTGCATCTCCTCATATTGATCCTCCAAATCAAAAATTGTTAATTGCCCCTGCAGTTCCATATATTCAAAATGAGCCATATACTAGTCCCCCTTTCACCATTCAAGCCAGTTTTCTATATTTGGTCTACTACATATTTCTGTTCGACTATCTCTATCCTCTAGCCAGTTATAGAAAGGTACTGGACGCTCTCTATTAGCTGTTTCTTCTATAGATGATGATTTATATTGCTTCATACTAGAACGCTCTACAGCCTTGTTAAACGCCCCTGCAAATACGGCTCTTAATGTACTAGTGATAGTTAATGTACCGTTCACAATATCGCTGATAATGTTAGCTAAAACGTCCTTAGCGTTCACAAAATCACGTATATCGTTCATTTTTGTAGCCAAGATACATTTGTGAAGTTGATCTTTCAATTCATCTTGTAAAGGCATCGAGTGCATGAAATCGTATAGCATCACTTGGTACTCATTCATGTATGCCTTTTTCTTTTCAGCTTGCAAAGCTAATTCATTGCCAAGACTCATAATATTATTTGCTTGTTTAGAACTTAAAAGATTAAAAGAACTAGATGATTGGTTTTCAGATTGTGGAGGGCAAACCGCGTCATTACTAGCTTCATTGGCTGTATCTCGTTGGGACACGCTCGATGGGACATAAGGTAAAATGCGATAAATGCTAGCCCCTTTGATGCCGTTTAATTTCGTTCCTGGTACTTTTTCTATGATGCCTAAATCCTCTAACTTTTTAACGCTCCGATAAACCGTCTTTGTGCTGATCTCCAATGCTGCAGCAATAGTTGCAGCTTTCAAGTGGCAGGCTCCTGGATGTTCCAAAGCATGACTCGCAAGTTTGAAAACGATGGCACGTTCTGATTCCGTTAAATCATAGTAATGAGCCGCAATATGTTCTTCAACCGCTGTGTCCATGTCTGCTATTGATTCAAATGTTTTATAAGTTGCTAAGTATTCAAATGCCATCGTTTTCACCTCGTTATCACTAAATATCGATATTACAACATATCGTTATATACATATTAATATCGACATATCGATATGTCAACATAATTGAATAAAATATTTCTCAAATAGCGATATAGTGTTATAATGGTATTAATAATTTATCTGATAGGTGGTGGAAAAATGATTGAGGTAAAGTTAAAGAAGATCATCGAGGAACGTGGAATTTCTCAAAAGCAATTAGCCGAAATGACTTCAATTAGACCAAATGCAATAAGTGAAATTGTAAACAATCAACGTAGCACCATTAACCGCGAACAACTTGCAATAATATGTAAAGCCCTTGAAATAATTGATATGAACGAAATACTTGAACTGAAATAATCTGTGGGGTGATGGGGATGGAATTAAACGAGTTGGTAACAAAAATCTCGAATATACAAAAGAAGGCACTGAGAGATGCTCTTAAAGCGAAGTTAAATGAAGGTTATACAATTGATGAATTGTATGTATCCTTTGATACAAAGACGACTAGAAATAAAGATGGCATTAAAGCAGTCGTGACATATGAAATAAAAGAGAAAACAGATAACTAATCAGGGTTGTCGATATTTTGTTTTATCTATCCTCTAAATACCTATAGGACGGTGATAACGTGGATAAAAAACGATGCTATAATTGCAAAGCTATATGTAGTGATTCAGCTATAAAGTGTCATTTATGTGGGTGTAAAAATTTCATTAAAAAAATAAATGATCAAAGTAAAACTATTCAATGTTCACTATGTTGTTCACCCGTTCCAATTAAAAACGGGAAAGGTTATTGTGTTTACTGCGATGATGAAATATACGATAACAGATAACTAACATTGGTTGTCTGTTTTTTTATATGTACTATTGGTAGGATTTTCTATAAAATAAGATTACAAATATCTGTAAGGGGTGCATGACATGGATACAATTGCAGAAACAATAAAATTTGCTGGCTTTGGTAAGAAAAAGGCAATGGCTAAACAAATTCAAATGTTCGATGATCGCTTAACGGATCAAGGTGAAACGCTACTAGCTGTATGTGCATCCGTTAAAGGCATCAAACAGCTTTATGTAACTGACCAACGTATTTTATTACATGAAATCAAAGGTATTGTTTCAAACGATGAAAGAAGCATTCCTTTGTCTTCAATTAGCAGTATCAACATTTCTAACAAGCTTGTTTACTCTACTATCGAGATTGTATCTACTGGAAATAAGGCAATCATTGATGATGTGCCAGCGCATATTGCATTAGAAATTAAGGCAGCTATTGAGAATCTAAAATCAATGGCTAAAACTTCTTCTGCTCCTGCAGGTAAAGTGGAAAAGGATATGTATGAGGTAGCCGATGAAATTCGAGAATTGAAGGAACTGTTAGAGGATGAATTAATCACTCAGGAAGAATTTGACGCGAAGAAAAAGCAATTGTTAGGGATTTAGGTGACTAAATGAAGTTAGAATTAATGAATATCTTTACAGATTTATTACAGGAAGGACCGTCTCTTACTAATATTTTAAATCTAATTCAAACTTATAAAGACCACGTTTCTAATAAAAATTTAGAAGAATGTTTGTTAATCATGAAAACTAAAATTAATCATTCTGTTTTAAATGGCAAACTTCCTGAACTAGGTCAGGAAGATAATAATTTGATGCTTTCTATGTTTGAAGAAATGCAAGAAATATATACGGAAGTAAAGCGTGATTGCATTATAAATTTAGTTGTAAATATGTTACACGAAAAGAATAATGGAACTTTTCAACTTTACACTTACCAAGTTATTTTTGATCAATTAAAGCAAATGTACGATCCTGAAATTTTATTATTTAAAGAAATACATTCTAAAGTCGATACCTTAACTTGTTTTATAAATGAAGAAAAAAATAAAAAACATTTATCTTCTACTGAATTGCTAAAATTAAATGAGTATGACAGCTATAGATTAAGAAAAATAGAAAATCTAGCATTTTTGGAGAATGTCACAGGTTTTATTGCTGTTGATATTAATGGTGAATACATTTATAACAAAACTTATTTTGATACTTTTTACAATAAAGTTTGCACGTTACTATATGAATAAACGCAAAAATGACCAGGTACTCACTGTTAAAATGAGCGCCTGGGCTTTAAAATTATAATCATTTTACTTCATACAATTTTGTTGTTTTACTTTCATTGTTATAAACAAGTTTTAATCCTAAAAGATCGGCTAGCTCACGGACTTGAACATGCGTCCTACCATCTATAATTACAGCTGGAATAGTTTTTGTATCATTAAGCATAACTTTAGCTTCTGTAATTTGCGCCCCTTTTACTTCCTCCAAGCCATTCAAGATGTCTAATTTGAATTGTGCCTCAGAGATTCCCATACTCGCTAAATACGAATACGGATCTCTATGTGTTGTACCTTTCAAATTATCCGTAATCCATCGGTGTGACTTGATGCCATTACCTGCCCCATCCAACACAACAGGTATTCCAGCCTCTTTGGCAAGTTCCCGTAATAACCAAATATAAGCGGCATAATCCTTCTTGAATTGCTCTTTATCGGAAGTACGAGCTAATTCCACCTGGGCATAGCTAAGTGGATTAGCTTTTGGACCACAACCATACTGTAACCTGCCGACTGGCGCAATTTGCACGATTCTTCCCCCACCGCCTACCCAGTGAGAAACAAAGGCATTGGCTTTATTTCGATTCATATAGGCAATTTCGTTTTCCAATGCATTTGGACCTGTATTATTACCATTACCTGATTCATGGGCAATGACATATTTTACTGCCTTTAACGCTTGATTAGGTAGCCCTGACATTAATCGCTTTTCAATTGTGTAGCTCATTTAACTTCACCCTCCCCTGTTTTATCCTTCACGATTGCTAGAATATTTTTTACAAAGTCAGGCATTGGTAAGCCCATTTTAGTACCGTTTTCCGTGATTGAAATGAATTCAAGGACGCAAAATGCAATGGCTGCCCCATCCCCTGCATACTCGATACCAGGTATTACAACAGATAATAAATAAACTGAACCAACTAGCATTAGATAATAGATTTTTCGAATGATACCGTTAAAGCCTGTACGACTGTTTAAATTTTGATTTACAATACCGCCCATAATTCCTGTGAGGTAATCAATGGCCATAAAACCAATCAAAACAGTAACCGCCATTCCTAGACCATCCACTGAATATGAAACCATAGTGCCTATCGTTCCACTTACTACAGCAATCCATTTTTCCATCTGAACACTTCCCTTTTCCCAAATATAAAAGCCCTCCACGATTATCTGTGGAAGGCTAAAAACACGATTAAAGAAAGGCTATCTTCAAACATGATTTATTTACTTTATTCTTACTGATTATGATTTGGATGATTTGCTTTGTTTACATATACAGCTTCAACTAAATTCATAAATTCTTGCTTTGTATTTAATTCTCTAATATCTTTTGTTTCGTCAGATATAAACGCATCGATTAACCATTTTATAGATTGTTCAATACAATTACTATCATTACAAATAGTTAATAAAAAACTATCACTTACACCTCCCCAAGTTCCACCGTTAGTTACTTCTTCATGACACATTAAGCATGTTGAAGCTTTTTTTCTAGTTTCAGAATCAAATGTAGGATCCTTTAAAATCTCTTTTGTAAAAGCCATTTTCATCTCCTCCTCTTATTTACTACCATTCGACAAAAGGAAAAGATCCCCTCTTATTTTAGACATAAAAAATAACGCTTGCTTATGCTTGCGTTTGTTGAGAGTCCATATCTGTTAATAGCTGCGTATATTCTTCATCTGCCAGCTGATTGTTGGCATAGAATACATTTACTTTCTTTAGCATGTCATCATAACTATATCGGTTGCGATCAATTAAAAATTTACATAAGTCATATACCTTCATTATACTTTTCCTCCCTCGATGCCCATTTCATTCATGGCAATTAAGTATTCTGTATTGATTAGCGTTTGCGCCTGCATTTCCTCAACTGTTGGCGGTGCATCAATTGGCGTTGGCTCGGGTATAACTGGCGCTGTAAATTCGCCTGTTTCATTGTTGTAATCCCAACCTTCTTGAATATCATCACGCCCTGTAATATCAACTAAAATAATATTTGGTGCAAATTCAGGCTTTTCATCAGCTTCAAATATCCAATGGGCTTGATCCCATAATACTTGTGCATAACGTTTCATTTAATCACTCCCACCATTGTACTATTAAAAATCCGTCTCCACCTTTACCACTTGGTATACCTTCAGAATTAATTCCAATTCCACCACCACCACAACCTGGCCCACCTTCTTGGCCAGGGAGATACCTATTAAAAGAACCTATTGCCCCCCCTGTAAACGGTCCACAATTCCCCCCTTTTATAAGTGAGGCGGTATAATTTGTGCCACCATGTGGAACACCATCACTACCTTTAACTCCTAAGGGCCCCCCTGCATTACCACCTTTCAAAGTGCTGTAATTACCACCACCACCACCCGATAAAGATACGTAGGTACCAAATGATGTAGTACCTCCTGCATTACCATTGGCGCCAGTTGTGCCACCATGTGTAACAGCGGGACCTCCTGCCCCTACTGTAACGGTGACGGTTTGCCCTGGTGTTACTTGCACGGGGTAGTATTCAACATAACGCGCGCCACCACCACAAGGTCCATAATAACCACTTGCCCCATCAGGACCATGCGCACCACTCCCCCCACCGCCACAGCCTGTTAAAAATACTTCTGTTACTCCTTCTGGAATTGTCCAGGTAAATGTGCCAGGTGTTTCGAAAACTTTACTTCTCATTACCTTTCCAGCATCTTTGTTTTCAATTTGTGCTGCTATATTATCTACACCTTGTTTAATAGCATCTTGTGTAGGTTTATCAGGAAAATATGTCTTATCAATCCCTGCCATCTACTCTACCTCCTGTTGAATGATATAAAAGCCACCTGCATCAACACCAAAGCCGAATTGATACTTTTTGTTATTTTCGCTATTGGTGTATACATGAGGCATTGGATCAGTTATGTGATTTTCAATTTCTTGTTTAACATTAATGACTTCACTTTTAATTTCATTAATGGCACCTGCCATTGTTTTGTCAACTGTCTCTAAATCAGGAATCGATGCAGTACCTTTTTGCAATTCATTTACTGCAGCATCCAAGACATCCATGTTTTCATTAATGTCTGTAATCAAAACATTGTCTGTTAATTCTGGCTTCTTTAAACCTAAATTTGGTGTATGTTCCATTAGCTCACCTCATTTTCATATATCCTAATTTCATCCCATGTCATATTGGTTACACTTCCCCAGGTTCTATTGCTTACAAATTCCCAAACATTATATGTGTACGAATAGCCAAACTCTAAATGAGCTGGCACAATTATTTCAATTGCTTGCATAAGCCCACTCAAATTGTCAGGAATGCCCTTTGTACCTGTGAATTTGATCTCATATACGCCTGGTGTATTTGTAGTATTAATTTTTACTTCACCGTTGCTATAAGCAGCTGCTACAGTTTTAATGGTTTCTTCTGTTGTTTGGTCAAAGCTTGCGCGATTTCGTGATGAAATTTGCTCTCTGCGCTGGTCATAGCGTAATGTGCTATTTGGTTTAATTCCAAGATCACGTTCATAAATAGGTAAGGCTTCAATGGCTGTATCAATAAAAATGTTACGGTTCACAATTTCAAGCTGTTGTTCTGTATTTCGTAGCTCCCGATCATCAGCTGTAAGTACTGTTCTGAATACATTTGATTTACGCTCATATAAAGGTAAATACTTCATCATGTCCGATAGGTAGTCTTTTGTTGAAACAACAATGCTTGTAATCATTTCAGCTCTTGTCTGCATGATAATAGGCGATTGAACCACCTTTACCCCCTGTGATAGCTGCTCTGTGATAACCTCATTCGTTGTGCCTGTTGAAGCGATTGAAACACCTTGCGTCTGCAGTTCTGTTTTAGTAATCATCAAGGCAAGTCTAAAACATTCCCATTGGTGAGCTGTTAGCTCTCCCCATGTAAAGACTGATACTTGGCCCCACTCGGATTGTGGTATAGCGTGCATTTGTCCTCACCTACCTTAAACGGACAATTAAATAGTTTTTAGGGATCTTGTACTGGCTTGATACATCAATATTTTTCGTAAATTCTGCTTGCGATTTAAATAGCAAATTACCTCCTGTTTTGGCATCAAGAATCCCAATGTGCGTTATATCCCCCCATGTCTCTGTGGCAATAGGAAACAGAATATCAGCGCTGTTCGATGTTTGACCATCTGTTGGCGTTGTAAAGCTTGCAGACTGACGCGAGTAGCTGGCTGCCATTACTTCCACATCACCATTGAACAAGGCAACGAATACTGGCGTTGTTCTTAAATTGTCCGTCAGAACTTTATTTTTTAAATACACTGTCATGTGATTCATTCATTTACACCTCCCATTACTGGCACCCCATCATCAGGAATTACCACATTAGCAGTCGATCCATTGATTAATAGATCCTGATAATCTAAAACCCCATCACTATCAATAATGAGCGCCCCAATCTTTGCATAGCTCACGAATGATGTTCTAAAGGCTATTTCTTTTAAGTGCTGTGTAATGTTCTTTTTAATATTCGCTTTGACTACTTCCTCTGTATAACCTGGCATTATTGTAAGGGCCACCGATAGATTGATTAATAATGCTTCTGCAGGTATTACAAGTAAATCATCCACCCCAAAAGGCATTTCTACTTCGATATGCTCCCTTACAGCTTCGATTAATTCGGCATTAGCAGGTAATTTATTCGCATCGATTACAACCACTTTCATCGATAATGGGCCATTATAGCGAGGAAATACTTTTGCATCCCCTACGCCTGTCACTTCTAGCGCCCATTCTCGATAATGATATTTATTGCCTGCTTTGCCTGGACGCTGCAGCTTATCATAATAGCGCTGGCGTAAATCGTTATCTGTTTCCTCGTCATAGCCATCAACGACAGGATCCGGATTATACACATTCACCAGGCCATTAATAGATGCAGGGAAATTTACAATGGTGTTCGCTGGCACGTTTCCTATTTGGCCAAATTCAGTACACTGGACACGAACATGAGCGAATCCACTTTCATTAAGAATGGCTTCTTCAATGACTGTATATAAAATTGTTTCTGAGCCTACTAATTCGCCAACTTTTACAAGTGTGCCAGCTGTACCCGAAACAATGACTGTTGTCGTGGCTTGTGTAGCAGGTTTACGGATAATTCCTGTGCGCTGATAAACTGTTCTTGTTAGCTCGTCACCTGTTAATTTTTCAACGTCTAATTTTTCTTGTACTGTAGCAATTTTTTCTTGTTGTTTAGCAAATTCAACGGCCACTGGCTTTGTAATGTCATAAACAAAATTACCTTTCGACTTGTCGTATTCATCGCTGATATTGACCATCATACGATCATGAATAATCTTTTCATCTTCCATCTACGCTGCCACCTTCTTTATTGGCTCGTCAATTTCGAATGCTCCCTCTACTGTGACGACTCTAAATTTTATCCGCATCCATTTTCCATCATGGCTGAATTGCCATTCCTGGATCTCTTGAATGTGGGTATGTTCCATTAGGGACGCTGTGACTTCTCGTTTTATTTCTGCTTCAATAAATGCTCTTGGCAAGCTGGAACCTATTAAATCCTCCAATGTCACCCCGTACGGAATGCCTTTGTAAATTCTAAAGCGAAAGCGCTCGGTCTTTAACACTTTTAAGATCCATTGCTTCAATGTTTCAAGACCATGGACTTCAACCATTTTTCCATTTCTGAATACAAAATCCCCTTTATCAAAGTCATACAAAAAGGACTTACCTAGTGGTGGCAAGTCCGTTTTAATTTCCTGTGTATCAAATTCTAGTTGTGCGATCTTAGGTAACATTATTCGAACCTCACCGCCTTACCTACAACAAAATACAGTTGTTCATCTGCAGTCGGTAACAGTATTACTTCGTCACCTTCTTTGAGGGTATCCTTTGTTGTGGATTTTACTTCTTTAGCTTCAAATCTTTGAAATGGGCTATCTGTAAATCGAATATCACCCTCTAGCTCAATTTCACGTTCATAATCTTCTAGGACATGAGCAGCAAACACTAATCGGTTATTACCAAGAATGACAGTATCATTTAAGCGTATTTGAGCATTTGGCGGTGGTGAAATAACAATTCCAGTAGACATTGACACAGGTTTAGGATTTTCATTTTGTTTAAGCATCTTAGCTAACGTTGTAATCGAATCCATTTACTTCACCTCTAATGTAGGCTTCATGGTGTGAATGCCTTTACTAATCGTGTGCAATACATCCTTAATTAAAAATGTACCTTTAATGCCTGTGGTTGGTTCTTCGAGTGCAAATAGACGGCCTGCTCTAAAATCATCGTGGCCCATCAATTCAACACTATTTTCTTCTGACACTTTTGACAGCTGCTTTAATTCATTTTCAGCTACCTGTTTAGCACTTTTCTTTTCATTCTGATCTAGCTTCACAACTTTAGTAATACGACCATATTTCTCAGCCATTTTATTATCAGACTTGGTTAAAACCACTTTGTCATTGTTTCCGACAACCTGGATTGTATTGGCCATTTCTGTAATGCTGCGTCTTTTAGATGGATTCATAAGAGCTGAATGAATATCATATTTTGGGCCACCTTCAAACAACTGAAATGTACCTGTTACAACTACATCACCTTGCTTTTCGATGTATAGCTTGCCCTGGCGCATTTCCATGAGGTATTTAACACCTAACGACTGTTCTGCAATAGTAAGAATGTCTTTTATAATTTCACTAACCTTTTTATCGTTGTATATTTGATCGATAGGTTTAGGAATAGATACGATCTTACCAACTTGAATATTGAAGTCTTTGGCGATCTTCTTGATACAAGCATCTGCAGATAATTTATTAAATTGATAAACTGCATTCGATTTATTTAGATAAAAGGCATAATCAAAGGCAACGTATGCAATTGGTGATCTTCCATTTTTCAGCTCGTCTACAATAATAGCGCGTGTTATTTCCTTGCCGTTATTGTAAAGGGCCACCATATCACTAATATCACATGGATTCACAGGAAAGTAATTTGTATCAGTAAAAGCGATACTAAAATTAATTTCGTCCCCTAATTCCTCCATGTTGCTACGCCAGGTTAATGTGCCAAGCAAAGGCGTAATATTCGTCATGGTACCACCTTTAATTAGCCATAATTCATGAGCCATTATTTCACCTTCTTTGTTTCTAAAATGATCTCTTTAAACTCTGATAGGGCCAGCGAATAATAAACATCCCCTGATCCGTCTTGAAGTCCAGCCTCAAAGTTTTCGATTGTCATGAGCATATTAATGGGTGTGTTCGACATGATTAATCGAATTGGCATTCGTTTGTCTATCCAGCCTTCAATGATCTCATAATACTCCCACCCAAAATATTTATTGTTTCTTGAAAATGGATACACCTTTGAAGGAAAAAAAGAATCAATCGTAAGAGATTTCAAGCCTCTACGACCAAGCAATTTAATGTCACCTTGATTAATTGTTGTGAACACTTCATTACTCACAGGACTAGGTATTTTAAAATCAGCTGGCACTATAGGAAGTTGAATAATTTGTTTTCGATCCATTGTGCTTAGAAAAATGTCCATCTATCCAACCCCCTATAAATTGGCCAATCTTAATTTTAGTAACGGCACAAGTTCATCGGCTACTTCCATTGCTGTTACGCCTTTGGCATTTAAGTTTTGGATAATAACTTGTACACCGCCAGTATTTGAAGCTGTTGGCTGCGGCATAGCTCCTGCAGGTGTAGGCGTTGTTACTGTTCCTGGTGATGATTGCACCATTTGATCCACATTATCGATTGATCCGCCTGCAGCACGAATCCTTTCAGATTGTCGAGCAGGTATAACCATTTCGTCTTTGTGTAATTCTGCAATATATCCATCATAAGGGACACGATTTAAACCATCTGCATGTGATCCTGAAACGAATTTACCAACGGCACCTGCAGCTTTTCCAATAGCTCCACCTATTTTCGAAACCCATTCAGGCGGTTGGAAATTACTAATGGCATTTTTAAAGCCCATAAATTTATCATAGAGTCCTTTGAAAAAGCCTGTTACTGGCTGAATCTTTTGAGAAGCCCAATCATAAATACCTCCAAATACCTCTTTCGTTTTCTCCCACAAGCTACCTGCAGCTGCTTTGACGGTATCCCAATTTCGATATAACAAAACACCTGCAGCAACTACAGCAGCTATGCCAACCACTACCCAAGTCAAAGGACTGGCAAGCATGGCCGTATTCATGGCCCATTGTCCAGCTGTTGCTAGTCCCATTGCTGTTCTAAAGCCTTGAATCATTGTGGTTACTGTGGTGATAACTTTTAAGGCACCCATACCTACTGCCACAACTCCTACAGCTGTTCCAACACCAATAAGCGTTTCTTTAATTGGCCCCCAATTATCACGAACGGTATTGCCAAACTCGAAAGCTTTTTGTACAATTCCCTGAATCTTAGGCACCAATTCATCAGCTTTTTGAGCAACACCTTGTAAAAACTCCTGCGCTCCTGCTCCGTTTACAACATCAGCTATGCCGACCTGTAAATCTCGCCACGATTGTGTTAATTTCGATTTAAAGCTACTTTGTAGCGCATCAGCTGCTCGTCCTGTTGCTCCCTCAAAGCCTTGTACAGATTTAGCGCTATCTGCCATCGATAAAACTACATCTTCGCGCAAATCCTCCCACATAGTCCCAAAAAGCGCAACGCCTGCAGCATTTTGTTCAACAGGATTTTTCATAGCCGCTAAACCTGCAATAGTAGCAGCAAAAGCATTATTTGCTGTTTCTCCACCTGCAGTAAATTTCTCGGCCATTTCATCGGCATTTAATCCAATAGCTGCAAAACCTTCTTTTGTTCCTTTTGAGCCATCGATTGCACGGATACCAAACTCTTTCACAGCATCCCCGACTTTATCCATGTTCCAGGCTCCATTTTCAGCGCCCGAAATTAAAATGCCTGTAAATTCTTCTGCAGACAATCCAAGCTTGCTAAAATGGACGCTATACTCATTAAACGTATCTAGTAAATCATCAGAATAGTCGCCTGTTTTCTGAAAGGCATGAGTCATTAAATCAAGTGCCTTTGTTTCACTTAGACCTTTAAAGTTGCTCGTCATAGATTTAACAGTTTTTCCGACTTCTTTTGATTCAGCACCCCAGGCTTGTGAAATAGTTGCAGCTCCTTTGGCTACCTCCGTCAATGAATCACCTTTTAGGTTTTTGAACATGGCACTTAAAGTAGAAACATCATCAGCAACCTGATCCATGTTTTCACCAAAACCTGCTTTGAATACATCTTTGGCCACATTTTCAAGCCCTTTTAATTCTGCTCCTGTTGCCCCTGTTCGAGCTTCTAAGCGTTTAAAGGCTCCATCAGTATCAACTATTGACTTCGCGACACTTGCGCCAAATGCAGCGATTCCAGTTGCACCCAAAGCACCTGCGCCCATTGCTACTGTTTTAAAAACTCTAGCTGCCCCTTGTCCAAACCGTTGAATTTGGTTGCCCACTCTCGCAACGCCTCGTCCAAAATCATCAGCTCGATCACTGGCTCGCCTTAGGTTGCTAGAAAAATCACGATCTTGCAATGTGAGAACCGCTGATATTACCCTTCTTCCCAATTCCTCACCGCCTTTTACAAAAGAAAAAAGCTAAAGCATTTTTGCTCTAGCTTTCATTTCCTCGTCTTTTTCTTCTAAATATTTTTCTATGCTGGCCATCATTATTAACTTTGTATCATAGTCAAGATTTAGAAGATATTCAGGTTTAAAACCGCGTTGAATATAGTGATGAAGAAAATAAAAATCATCATCACTATCAATTAGTTTTTTATAGCTTTAACTCCACCTTTTTTATATCCTGCAAGTTCAAAACCAATTTCAGACAGTAATGCAATTTCGCCTGGTTCAAAGATTTTAGCTACGATGTCAGTTGGTAATGTGCAGCCATATGCATTTTTTAATTCAGGATCTTTTAAATTCGGCTCCACCATTGTGTTATAAACCATGTACTCGTCAGCGTCAGTATCATTATTTTCGTCTCGGGACATTTTCAAAGTATCTAAGCATAAAGATTTTTCAGGTTTACGCAAGACTACTTCAACGCCTAAACGTTCCACAAGTACAACCTCTGTGACATCATCTTTCACCTGGTACTTTTCTTTCTCTTTCATTAAATCTGTAACTGATAATCGTTTATTTACCTTTTTAGTCATTTGATTTCCTCCGTTATACGTTTTTAGGCTGTAATTGAATCAATGAGATCATAGTCTGCAAAGTTAAATGGTAATTCCTCTGCTCCTATAGTTTTTTGGGCAAACTGCATCAACATAAATTCGTTAAATGTCACTTCATTAATTGCCACTCGCTCTGAACCAAATGCGTCAGGATCAGCTAATTTCCCAACAATATTTACATCAGGTGTCATTCCCTTTTTAACAGCTTCTGCAAGTAGCTTTGCCCCTCGACTATATACTTTTTTAAGTTTCAAGTTGCCTTCTCCTGACCAACCAGTCTGTTTTTTATGTGTCGCTGGATCTTCAGCCATGTTTACATCTTCATAATCAATGGTTACTTTAGCTTCAAATTCCTCAATGTCTAGCCATTTTTCATTGTTCACCCACACGCTGCCGTATGTGCCATTAATAACGCGATTAGATTTTAATTTACCCACGTGTCAATCCCTCCTTAAATCGCAATATCCATATCTAAGTCTTCGATAGCATCCACAATTTTTATATTGCCCCCTACAAACACATTACGTTTAAAGGACATTTCTTTTACTTTTTGGTCATCCCACTCTGACGTATCTACTCCAATGCCCTCCCACGCCAAACGTTGTTTTCGGACATTAATTTCTGATTTATTATCGTAATTTGGATCAAGTATTTCTTCACCTTCTAAACCATCAAAATATGCATTAACCGACCGCAAAAACAGAACTTGGTTGTCGTAAATATTGTTGTGTTTACCAATATAGTGCTTATCAAATGTTGTGCGAATATCGTCTTTTATCATATCCTGTACTTCCATGATACGGATTGATTTAAAGTCCTCCGTTTTCTTACCTGTTGTTGTTGTCAAACTGTTCACACCACGGCCAATTTTGATGTTTTCCCCATCATTAATAAGGATGAGTTCTCCATTATCAACGGCCTTATCTGGATCTTCAATTTCTGTAATAGAGTCAATTTCATTCAACTCGTAGTAAGTAGCTGATCTTGTAAATGGCAGTCCAGCTAAGATGCCAGCAATTCGAGCTGTATATTCTGCTGTTGTATAATCCTTACCTTCAACTTTAATTCCCGTTGTAGTGAAATTAATAATTCCCTCATGATCTGCTTCGATATTTGGCAAAACTGCCTTAAACGTTTTTTTATCATTGTCACGCTTTGTTTTGATCCAAGTTGCGATGATTGTTGTGTCTTTATCTTCAATGCCTGGAATGGCCAAGTAATTGAATCGTTTATTATTTAAGCGTGTTAATGCTACGTTATAATCTGTTGCTGTTGTTGGCAAACGTTCAATAATGATTTTGCTTGGTGTACCCATAATCGTTTTTTGAATGTAATCTAAATTGGCTGGCGCCCATCCTTCTGTTGGTACATCCTCAATGCTTTTGTAAGTTACTGTATCAGCAGTTTGTACATCATCTTTTAAAATCAATGCAACAATACCTAGTTGACTTCGCTTGATAGCAGTAACGGCTTTACCATTAAATTCGATAATAATTTGTGGTAGGCCCATTGTTTAATCCCCTTCCTCATCATCCAATTCACCCATAAGCTCAATTGGATATTTTTCATAAAAGTCTTTTCCATTTTTAATTTCATCTTCAATATTTCCGCCTGAACTGCCCTCGCCATATTCACGGCCATCAAAGAATTGAAGATCAAATTCAAACTGCAGTACACCATCAATTTCATCGAAATTAGGTTCGACTATATCCAAATGGCGATCTTCTACAGAAAATTTAAGATCAAATACATTCCCTAATGCTTCTTGAACATCTAACAATTCAATTGCATTATCATTTTCATCTGTAGGAAAATAAAAAATGCGAACCGTGCAAGACTTTTCAACTTGTGTCAAATAGCCCTCACGTTTCACATTATCTAATTCCACTTTGAAAGATGGTCGTGTAAATCCTTCGTTAGCTGATTTACTAATAACATCAATATCAATAAAATTTGACTGTAATTTATCATTAATTGCCGTTTTGATTTGCTTAAAAGTAATCATAATTTATTCTTCCTCAACAATTCATCTAGCCATTTTACAGTCTCTTTCTCTACGTCACCCGATGACTCAAATTCTCGCATACCTTTGTCCATTGGTTTTTTACCAGGTACAAAATCACCTGTTTTATTGCCCTCATGGTCTACCATCCAATGGCCATCTTCCACTAAGTGCGCATGTGGTGAAGAATTATAAACACGGACAACAAGTTCGCCATGATAACCAACAAAAACTTTTCCTCGTTTCCACTTTTTGTGATACATTCCTGTTTTCTTTTTAACAAGGCTTCGAGATTTCTTAGCTACAGTTGTCCTGGCCTTTGAACCAATTTTACGCATCAGTTTTGGTGCTTCCTTAGGTACCTCCCTAGTGGCGACATTAAATAAATCTCTTTGAAAATCAGTTAAACCGTTCATTTGAATGCTCACTTTAACACCTCCTGAACAAAGATTTCTAGTGTCTCATTGCGAAAATAGGGATTAAGAATATATTTAATTTCAAATTCATGTCCTTTGTATCTGATCCGCATATCCTTTGTGATGTCTTTGCCAGCGTTGTATCGCACGATGATTTTATGCGTGACATTCGTTAAAATCGTGTCAGCAACTTGCTTTTGTAATGAGCCAGTTTGCGGAATGATTGCTGCCCATATTTTTTTATCAGGTAGAAATTCATAAACAGTTTCGTTCAATTCATTTTTTGTCTTTTGATTAGTGAGGATGTCAATTCTGTGTTTTAAATCGCCAGGATTCATAATGCTCACCTCAAAGTAAATTAATAGAATGCATGTCCAAAATAGATTGAACAACCTTATTTACGTTATTATCCTTCACTGTGAAGATGCGATTTTCATACATTTCATTAGCAAGAACAAATACAATTATTGAAATATCCTCTTTGGTGTCCAGTTGTTCATCTGATAGTCCTGTATAGCCTTTTATATAAGCCTTTACAGCTGATAAGATAAGCGTAAAAGTTGAAAGGACATCTAAATCAGTTTCATCCTCTCGCGCATATTTTGCCAGTTCTCCTGGTGTAATTGCACTAACCTGCATCTGTTTTCACCTGCTTTTTCACGACAACTTCCTCTACATGGCCAGCTTGTAACAAGTCATCTGCCACATTCTTTGGTAGCACTTTTACTTCACCTTTTGACATTGTGACGCTACCCGAAAAGCTTACACGTGCTTTTACTTTCATTCTGTCACCTCCAATAAAATAAGCGTAGAGTTTAGCCCCTACGCTGATTTCATCACTAATTTAGAGATTTTCTGTTCATTTTCAACCTTTGAATCAATTTCAATCCAGCCAACAACACCAATTGCGTGTTGAGTAGCATATTTTTCGCGTAATATTTCAATCGATACATTCTCAGAAAGTTTTACGGCAAGTCCAGACATATCACCATAGAAAATAGCTGTTTTTCCTGCTTCCATTTCTGCCATATTGTCAGATGTGTACACATCTTTGCCTAATAAAGTGTAGCCCCAACGAGCAGTGGCATCCTTATTTAACAAGTAGTTGCCTTGTCCATCTTTAAGCTTGCGAATAGCTTTTCGTGTTGTTTTGTTCATGATCCAAATGGCATTGCCCTGGAAAGCATCAGGTACTTCTTCTTGTACATCGATCAATTCATCAGCTGTTAATACTGTAGCAGCTGCAGCAGTTACAGATTGCTTTACAGTTGAAAGGCCAGTAATCTTATTTGGTGTACCGTTTAACAATTGGTTTTCAATCCATTTTGCGATTGATTCAGCCATTTTCGCTACAACAAATGAAACAAGGTCGAATTGTGAATTATTAACGAGTGACTTAGACACTTTACTTAATGCACCTGCTAAGAAGCCTTTTAACTCAATTGAAGTGAATCGTCCACTTGTAGATTCCAATTCAACAAATTCATCAGCATAAGCCATTTCGATTGTTCCTGCCGATTCATCATAGTAAGGAATACTTAATGATCCAGCAATGTTATAACGAGTTGCTAATTGATAAATTGGTGAAATATCATATACCTTTTGAATGATCTTGTTTGCAATGCTGGAAGGAATTACGGCACCGTTTGACCCTACAGTTAAATTAACATCTGCTCGATCCTCGACTACACCGCGAATGTAATTCTCGAAAGCGCGTGTTTCAGCTTCTTCTTGCGTACGTTGTTCTGCTTGTTTAGCAGGTAACTTTTTGTCCAAAGAACGTGCTTCATCCAAAGCAGTGATTGTTTTATCAAGTCCTGCAATTTCGCTTTTAATTTCATCAAATCGAGTCGATTCTTGGTCAGTTAGTGCGCGTGTTTCTTCTTTGGCCCCCTTTAGTAAATTATCCATTTCATCTAATAAGTTGTTGCGCTGTTCAACCAGTGACGGCATAGAACGAGTTTCAATAAATTTCTTAATATCTTTTTTCATGTTAGTTTCCACCTTTCAACTTTAAAAGCTCAATTTGTTTTTCATACAATGAGTAATCAACATCTTTTTTAGAACGTGTTTCTTCTGAACGATTTTCAATCTCAGCTTTAAAATCTGCTCCACGTGTTTCTGAAATTGCCTGATCTTCTCCGCGAGCTTCAATTGAAGTAGCAACATAAGCTGGCGTTTTATCTAAAATTGACACCTCTAATAACTCGATGTCCTCTAATGTGCGTTTCTGAATGCCGTCTTCTCCGTCTTCCCACGATGGCTTGTTATCGACAAAACCAAATGACCAGCCTTTTAGCTTGCCGTCTTTTGCCTTTTGAATGATTTCTTCATCAGATACATGAGCAATAGCACGTAATCCGATGTTATCTTCATACAGTTGCAAATTGCCTTCTTGTAGTGATCCAAGCTTACGGTTTTTGTCGTGGTTGAATAATAGATCAACGTTTTCAGCCTTATTCAAAGCCCTTTCAAACGTTTTAGCGCGTATTTTTTCTTTAAAACGTCCTCTTGGTGAAGGTAAAATACGACTTTCACGCTCAACAGCATTCACGTAACCATCTAGCAACACTTGATTTTCTCTAATTTCAATCCTCAACTTCTTCACCTCCCTTCTCGGATTCCTGGCCATTTCCAGAAATAGCAGCCGTTTTATTTGTATTTGGTGTGTAAACGGTCTTTGTTTTTGGATCATACAAGACATCTTGTAAGCCTAACTTAATGAAATCTAAACCAAGTGGAGAATGATCTTCTAAATAGCGAACTTCATCTATCTGCAGCCAACCATTTTTTAACGCAATTTCATAAGCTTTATAGCGTTTTTCGATGTCACCTTTGACTAGCTCTTTCATATCGAAGGCAAAATAAAAAGACTGCTCTTTTTCCGATGGAAGAAGTAAGTCCTTGTTCAATGCCGTTTCAATTGCTCGAATAATCGGCAGTATGCAATTTTTAATAAAGTTTGTATGCACTTCTTCATTGGCGGAGCCATCCAAAATGCTATCAGGTACTTTAAAAAGTTTATTTATTTCGCTTGAATTGGTCTTTTTGTTTTCATTCAGCTGCATTTCAACCGATGTACTCGATGCCTCTTTGAAATCTATACCATTATTTAATACCACAACATTTTCTGTATTGTTTTTGTATAAATTGTTCCAGGCTGTTTTTAGTTCTGCAATTGCATCCTTTGACAATCGGCCCAATGACTTCAAGAAACCTTTTTTATTACCGCCAGTTTTAACAAGCGAGTCCTCAAAAACAAGCGTATTGTACGCAACTGATAAAATTTTATTGTGATCCTTTATAATTCCACTACCTGTTACCCCGTCTTTAGAATTTCGAGCAATTTTAATAAACTCAAATTCCCGATAGTTCACACCATTAACAGAAATATCATAGCTTTTAAATATTGGATCAACACCAACTAACACCGATACATTTCGATTCTCAACATAATGAAGACTTTCAACATCATTTCTTTTTCGGTTGATAAATACGTACCCTGCGCCTTCCAATAAATAATCAGTTACTAAAGCTTTTTTAAACTGGAAGCCGTCTAGTGTATCTAATGTCTCATCATTAAGTAGAAAAACACGTCTATCTTCTTCAATTTCTTCAACTTTACCACTGTTTTCTTTGTGCAATTTGATAGGTAAAGTTGCAATAATATCTGAAATCAAATCTACACAGGTGCCAACACTAGGTATGCTTAACGCTTGTTCCTTTGTTAAAACAGCATCCGTTAACCCTGCTTGCAGCAACAATTCATCCATTCCACTTTCGCGAAACTCCTGAATACGTTTATAATCACGCCATTCACGCCACTCTTTAATTAATCCCACAATCTCACCTCCTTAAATGACTTGTGCGCCCCAATCAGCATCAGGATTAAAAATGACATCATGCTGCAGTAAATAGATTGCATTGATTAAACTCACAACCATATCAACTTTGCCAGTGGACTTTTTCTTATTCACATAGATATTTTTATTTGTGTCCTCTGTGACTTTTGCATTTTGGAAATTTTCTTCTAGTAATTCATTTTCGGTATAATGGAACCCTTTGTTCATAATCTTTTCTCGTAATAGCTTTGTAGCTGGATGTAACACGCTTGAATGTTGTTTCACTTCTACAGTAACTAAACCTTCCTTTTCTAGTTTCTGAGCTGTAGAAAGGCAGTTATAACGGTCATAAGCTACGCCCATCACAATGACGTTGAATTGTTCTTCTATTTCTAGAACCTTTTGTTCAATAAAGCCGTAATCCACCGTCATATCACCACAAGAAAAACACTTCCCTGCCTTAATGTGATCGTAGTAATTAATCTTTTCCACTCGGTTTTTATCAGGGATACGCTCTGTTGGTACAAACGCATAGGAATCAGCGTATATTTGCATGTCTTCCTCTGTCACCATCGAGAATGAACAGTTATCATTCGTCATGGCCAAGTCTAAACCTACCCAAACTTGACGACCTGACCAATCGAAATCATCAATTTTACATTTACGCAAGTCTTCCACATTTACATACGCTTCACCACTATTAGAAGGTAAAAAGTGATTCATATGTTTACATAGATATTCTTCACGTTCTGAGGGCTTTTCTATGGCTGATTTACGGCTATCTCGTATCTCGTTATAGTTTTCCTCAACTCTCAATGGATTCGCCTGTAATAGCCCTGTATCGTCCCATAAATGCTCGTCCTCAGCATAATAAAGCAGCGCGAACATGCGATCATCTTCAATAAACCCATTAAAGACTTTCTTTGCATACGCTAATTCTTCCAACATGATCGATTTATCCTCAGCATAAGCCGTTGTTAATTTAAAGCGTAATGGGTTTTTAACGTTTAATTGGCCCGATTTCATGGCATTTATATTCTTGTAATCTTTAAATGCACCCACTTCATCAGCGATAAAAGCACTTGGGCGGATCGAGTTGTTTCTATTCGCCTCTGCAGTACGTGCCTGGTAAAAACTATTTGTTAAAGTACATACAATTTTTCCACTTAACGTTTTTGGAATAACAAAGTATTTAGCAACGCCTGGGCTGGCCATGATAATTTGAGTCATAGCCTTTTTAACTTCACCTGCAAGCTCACGATCCAAACAAATAGAATAAAACTCCGAATAATCATCCTCTGTAAGCATTAAGATGATGATTATTAAGGCACAAATGAATGTCTTCGCATTCTTACGAGGAATAAACAGCGTAATATCACGGTATCTAAACTTTTCTTTATCACTTTTAAAGCGCCATCCGAATATATTGACAAGAAAAAAAGCCTGGAATCCTTCCAAGCCCTCTAATATTGTTTTTCCTGCAACGCCTAAACCTGTAGCAAAATTAAGCAATTCCAAAAGTCCTTCGATCTTTTCTATTTCTTCCATATCAAAGTAGTAATCAAAATCATCTTCATACTGCTTTTCTAAGTCCTTTAGGAACCAATTACACTGAATAATGACCTCTTTTGTTGTAATTTCCTTACCTTTTACAACTCTTTCAGCGTATTTTACCGCCTTTTCAAATATCATTTCTTACCACCACGCAATACTTTTAACAGTTGATCATCTTCTTCAACTCGAACTTGGAAATTAATATTACCTAGCTTTGCTCGACTTTGTGGTGATAGGCTTAATTCATTACAGCAACGGAAAAACTCTTTTGAATACTTATCTTTAGCACTCAATAAGTTCCGATCTAAAAGCCTTTCAATATCCCTGTTAATAATTCGTTCAATTTGTTGGACTCGGTCAATGGCTACAGCACAGGTGCTTAGAATATAAATATCGAGGTTCCCAAGAATCCCACTTGCTTGTAACTCCTTCACAATGAAATTGAAAATTTTCTTTTGCCTTGCATTCAGGTGTGTAGGAGGCAAGATTTCATCGGCAGCACCTTTTAATTTTTCTTCTGTTTGAGTACGAATTGCAATTTCTTCTTTCGTTAAATTCTTGCTCATTGTTTTCACACTTTTTGACGGTCTAGCCAATTTCCTCACCTCCTTAAAAATTTTCATTTAGGGAATTTTTTTAGAGCAAATGGGGGCAGTCGGTGTACAGGAATTTCACGATTTTTCACCGATTACCAGGGGGGTACTCTCCAAAATAATATTTTTTAATTCTTCTGCAGGTATTGATCCCTTCTCTGCCAGCTCATGATGATAACGACACAACGATATAAGATTGTTATCCTCTAGCCTCTTGTCCCAGGCATTGGCTATAGGCTCTATGTGATGCACCTCTAAGTCAGTGAAGTTATATTGCATTTGAGTATTGTATAAGTTGCGCAAGCATACCTGGCATAAATGTTTGTCACGATCAGCAATGTGCGCTCGTTTATTCTTCCATGCCCTTGACCATCTGAATCTATCAATGTATGTGGTCTGCTTTATAGCTACTGGCTTAGATGCACATCTTTGACCACGCTTATGAATACCACCACAATAGGTACAACTCTTTAGCAATACTCTCACCTCCTTTTAAGGCATAATAAAAAGCCACATCGTGATTGATGCGACTTGATAGTTTTATTATATTAATCTTATTTCCTTTTCTAAATCCATCAAGATTTTTTGATACTCCACCTTAAACATCTCTTTAAACTCTTCTTTCACACTATATTCAGAACTATAGTTTTTACCAGATAAAACACGTTCACCTCGATTTACTCCCGAATAGAAAGGTATAATATCCAGCTTTACTGAGCCTTCATTGCCATGCCCTTGTAACTTTTCTTCAAAATATTTTTCAACCAAATATTTTACACACTGTTCAGCTTTTTCGAATGAATTAAAAACACCTAATGTTTTACCATTCAAATCTAGATTATACTTATATTCATTTACACTTATCATTTAATCAGCTCCTTAATTATTTATACTTTTATTATAAACAAATTAGTAGATTTTGTTCACGAAGGTGCAAAATGTAAAAAGCCACACCTTGTTAGATGTGACTTTCAATAAAGATATAAAAATACGATTTATACATAGCAAAGAATGTAACAATTAATGCTACAAAATGAGCTAACTTATAAGGAAGTCTAAATGCTTTCAATAGTAAAAAACATATTATATAAGTTCCGATAATAACTATTGAAAATGTTAGTAACTGCGTGCTCATTTTTTCTAATGGTTCACGTATTGCATCTGTAATCAAAGATGTATTTAATAACACCTAGTCACCTCCTATATATTTACAATAATAAATCTATAAGAAGTAGTTGTCATTAATACAATTTTGATGTAAAAAGAGACTACCAATTTAGTAGTCTTTTACTTGTTTCTGACATACACGTACAAGCGAACGTGTTTATTTTGTAATGGAAATTTTGTACGCATTTCCGTGCGCTTTTTGATACTCCTATAATATCTCGATTATTCAATACTTAACATTGGTTTAACTTAAGGTAATATTATGTGAAGAATTTACCGTATAGTTTTCAGCGAATGAGACCATACGTCTTATTTGTGCATGCTTATTATAGATATATTGAGCACTGTATCCTAAATCCTCTGCCACCTGTTCCAACGTTTTATGTTCAATGTATTTACCTATTAATATCCTATGTTCAAGTCCTTCAAACGTTTTTACTAATCTTTTAATATCAAATAGGTTATTCATCTTATGGGCAAGTTTCCATTCAATTTGTTCAATAACTTCCTCAACCTTACTTCCTTGGCTGTCTGCAGTTAGTTTCACTTTAGCTAGATCACCTTGTACCCAGCGTTTCAATTCGGTTTTCGTTCGCATTAAATTAAGTTCTAAATAAGCAATTTCATATTCTAGCTCACGATAATCTTTGAGCCATGCGAATTTACTCAAATTAAGCACCTACTTTCAATAAAGGTTACAAATTGTGTTACAACGAGTTTCAAGATATACGTAACCTTCTAAACGTTGATAAATCAACGTTTTTATATTTGCGGTTACAAATATACAGATTTTTAAGCGCTTTTTCTTTATATATATTTTTATTTCTTTCTTTTTTTCTCTTTATTTATTTTTTATATACTTATATCTATTATTTATTTGTAACTAAAGAAATAATAATAATATAAATATATATATAATAAGGATTTGTGACGGTTACAGATGTATTTTTTAAAGTGTAACCGTCATTCATTAAAATAGGAGATTAAACCATTGATAGATATAGGTTTGTAGCAGGTTACTGATATTATTACTTATCCTGTTACTTCATCCGTAACTTTTTTATAGACACGTACCGAATTCCCCATAACTTTTACCACTTTTGATTCCCAACCTTCCTTCTTCATCCTACGACCGAACTCGGTGTTTCCAGCAGGTTTGTGTCCTTCATCTTCACAATAGGCTACGTACATTGCGTAAACGTCCCTGGTCCTCTTTCCATCAATCTCATCACTATATTGATACAAAAATGAAAGAGCACTATCAGATTGAATGAAATATTCAATTGTTTGTTGTTCAATCGTGGCTGATTCAGAAAGCTTATTACCGTTTTTACGTATTCTCTTAATACCTTCGAGTGCTAATTTTAGTATGTAAGACTTAGCTGTATCACTCGAAAGCTTTTCGTCTAAATTTTCATCGATCACTTTAACCTCTGCATCACAAGGAATGACTACTAGGCGCCTACCAATACCACCTGACTTATCTTTAAATTGTGGCATCTTGTTACAAGTAAAAATGAGTGTCGCCTTTGAGCGTATGGTAATAGGGATTGAATAGATTGGACGCAACATAACTGGATCTCCTGATGCCAACGTTTTAAAGTTGGCCGACTTGTCCAGGTACGACGCGTCAATATCATCAGCGATGTTCATTAATTTACCTGACATCCCATATACAGCGGTGTCGTCATCGAATTTATCTAATGGCACGTTCGTTTCCAAGCCATTCGTGAATGCAGTAAGCATTTTTAATAATGTTGATTTACCGTTGTTCCCTTTTTCAGACTTGTAAAAGAAAACTTTATGCGGAAAGCCTTTAGTCATTAAAATATGGCCAAACATTTCTTCAATCACAATCCTTAAATCTTTTCGATTACATGTAAAGAAATCTAAGAATTGATCCACATGCTCATCATAGGCATCTTCATCGTATTGAACATCTAAAAAATACGGTGTGAAGCCAGCATCGATTATTATGGGCTCACCATCATCGATAATCACACCATTAGGCAGCTGGATAACAAAATCATTGTCCTCTACCACATTCGATTTAATCTTAAATAGTTCCATTAACTGCTTATGTTGGGCTGGCTTCAATTTTATATGCTTGTCTATTTCTCTTAGTAGCTTATTAGAATCGGTAATGTAACGGTCCAGCTGCTTAAAATAAATTTGATTGTTGTAATAATGGAGATCCAAACGCTTGGCCAATACTTCGCTGGTCATAACCATATCCTTTGGATTAAGCCATTGCTGTGAACTAGGTGCTGGCTTTTTATCTAACACGGATTTAATTGTGTTATTAAGCTCGTCATCATCCATCGACTCAGCAAATACTTTTGTATTGATAAAGGTTGCTAGGATCTGCAGTGTTTCATTATCGATCATATCGGTGCCATATTGCTCTAACGTTGTGAGCAAATGGCTATATATTGCACTGTTGCGCCCTTGCCCTTCCTTAATGCCTAGTAAATTATGTTTTAATTTAGAAGGATACAAGAGCAAAGGAAGCTCTGGTAACGTACTCACATCTTCAAGATAATGAGCATTTTCCATCGGCCGAAGTTTGCCATTTTGCTTAATCGTAGCCTGTGAGCGAGTACCCGTTTTATAATCGACCTTTAATCCAGCTACCGTTGTTTTATCTGTGTAGTTTTTAATAGGTGTGGTCATTCCCTCAGCCTTTGGACGCTTATACCAAAGGTGAAAGCCTCGACTCGTCTCTACACGCAAGGATGGATAAACAGAATAGATGTATTCAGCAGCATCTGAGCGAGTATCAAAGTCCACCACCACTATATCTTTTGTTAAAATGACACCAGCATCCTTATAATTTTTGTGATCCGTAGAAAATATGTCGAATGAGTGTTTAGGCTTCTTTTCTTCTAGCTCGATATAGCGCAATGGTTTTATAGTAGACTTCAAACCGTAGCACCTCCTTTCTTGACAATATCTTTAAGGTTATTCCTCTTGGTCCTGATTCGAATTAATCTCCACAGTCCCATCCGAACCTACCTCATATTCAATCCCTTCATGCTCATCTTCAAGATCATCAATACTCATTTGCTGCGGCTGAATTAATAAAGAAATATTTGTACCTGCAGCTGGATAAATGGCGTTCACTCGGTCCACATCCTCAGTTGCTACATTAAATTTGAGTACAGTCTTTTTATTGTCACGCTGCAAGTTCACAAATTCAGCTTGAATCGGCTCATATGGTCCCTCATCATCTGAAATTGTTAAAATGGTCATTTTACCTGTTAACCTTAATAATTCGGCAGCATGTTTCGTTTCATCTGTTAAGATATGAAACATTAAAACTTCTTTCTTATCATCCTTTTGCATTTTCTTAAAAAGCACACTAATTTGTATGTCTTTTGTTTGTACTGTTTCTGTTGTCATTTGAAACACTCTCCTATACAAATAATTGTTTTTGAATCATTTTCACATACCAATTCAAATCGATTTTTCGTTTTTCAAATTGATCAAGTGGACCATTCCACACAATAGATTGCTCTGGACTATTAGAAACTTTTTGATATTTTTCATCACGTACTTTATAAACACCGCCACGTTTTGGATCGGTTGTTGCAAAAATACGATTTACCTTTTGAAGCTCTATCATTTGCATTTTGCCATCCTCAAACGCTTCACATGTCATACCCTCAAACTTCCCTTGCTTGGCCACTAACTGAAATGCTGTTAAATCCTTTTTGAACATATTAATGACTGTTTTTTGAATGGGTATATCATGCATGTAGTAATTGACCAGGGCTGTATCGATAATTGATAAACTATTACGCTCCCAGGTCCCACCTTCGAAGTTTTTCATAATTCCTTTTGCCACGATTTTCCCATCAGAATATCGGACACAATAATTATTGGCATCACGCTGAGCAATTTTATTAATTTCATTTATTTTAAAATGTATTTCATAATGTTTACTGAATCGCTCAATGACTTCATCGATAAAAGGACGGAATGATTTGTCCTCATACTTAACAATTAAGCCATCTGTATTTGATTGTATAAGCTCTATAAATGGCTCCAATAACACAATTAGATGTGTAAGAATAAGTTGGCCATTTACTACGATGTTGTTAAATTGTTGCGGATCAAACAGTGCATTAAATTCTGACTTACAAGCACCTACTGCAGCATTGAGCAAAATTTTATAAATTTCCTCTTTTGATTCACCTGCAGCTTGGTACCTTAACCGATCCTGGTATATTTTTTCGTATCGTTCAGGCATCTTAGCTGCTCTACTAATAAATCCATTGTTAATCTTTAATGTTGGAAAATAAGATTTTGCATCGATGTGAAGAAAATACCCTTCGCCTAAATAATTTTCTTTAGCTGCATGCAATCCACCAAAACCATACGTGTGTATTAATCCAGCAAGCTTATATTCAAATTGTCGTTTTTCTAAATCAGTAACAGATCCTCCTTCTAAATAAGAAACGTGGATATTGTTATAAAAATCGACAACTGATTTTGGCAATTCATTAATTTTGAGTCGCTTGTCATAGCTAAGTTTCAATCGATCACGTTTGTGGTCCTTCATTTTAAAAGCCTTTAATACTGTAGAAGCTAGATTTGCACGTGTCTTTTTTACATCACTTGGATGTAATTTGAACGTCTCAATAATTTCAAACTTTGAAGCAAAATAATCTTCACGTTTTTGAAAGGCCGCACCAGTTGCTTTTACATCGTTTTCACAGTAATCAAGAATCGTTTTTATTTCATCAGGTGTTAATTTTTCTTGATCAAAATCCACTGGTGTTTCAATGATAGTCATGCCTAAATTGGCCATGGCCTCTTTTAAAGAAAGTGATTTATTTATTAATTCTTGCTTTACGTCTAATGTAAGAAAGCCGCAATTTACTTTTCGTTTAAATGTGCCACCTATAATTTGTTTGCTAATTTCATACGGATCCTGATCGGTTAAAATAGCCCATAAAATGATGTCATCATAATGATAATTATTGAAGCCAACAAGAATATCTTTTGAAGAAAGAGCGCTTTGTAGGCGCTCTTTATCATTGTGTATGCGTATGATTTTATTGTTAGCCAGATTTAGGATGACACACATCCAATCGTTAGGGAAAATCTCGAAATCATACACTTTAAACATGCTGTGTCAGCTCCTTAAAACGGTTCTGGCTGTGAAAGTGAGAAGTTGACAAATGTGCCGTTTTTAGATTTAGAATGTTTAATGTCCATCTCACATTGAGTACCCAGTGCTTCTTTAAATGCGTTTACTAGGTCTGTTTCAGGTGAACCGAATACAGATGGATCTAATTCAATATCAAGAGCTGATGCACATTTCATCGTTTGTTTTAATGCACGTTCCATCATTTTTTCGGTGAAGAAGATCATTCCAAAATGTTTACGATTTTCATAACCTTCATTTAAAATTTCAAGGTCTAGTTGTAACCATTCTGTACCTTTATCATTTACACGCCATTGTACCTCTGAAAGTACAACATCGTAGCCACCTTCTGGTAGTGCCTCATAATCATCTACTGGTGATGTTTTAGGATCAAATCCCTCTGCTAATAATTTTTGAGCCATAGCTGCTAAGTTACTCATATTCTTCGTCTCCTTTGGTAATAGTGATAATAATTTTTTACATTGTTCTTTATCAAACATACCGATATGTGCAGTTTCTCTTGTTAATCCCATCATATCGGCTAATTGTTGATAAGCTTTTGAACGACTAAGTTTTCCATATTTCCAACGCACATCAAATCGTGCATGGCACAATTTACGTAGTTCTCTCAATTCAGCATTTGCCATTGTGCCAAGAGGTGTTTTACCTCGACCATGTGTACCTACCCTGGCATCACATGGCCTACATACATATAAGTTGGTGCGATAATCTGTGCCATAAAAATCTTTCGAACTGATAAATTCAGCTGGTTCTTGGCAGTATGGACAAATCATTTTGTACGTGGAGCTCTCGGTGCACGTGGCGCACCTGGTTTAGCTGTACGTGGTGCTTTTATGGTTGTGTTTGGTGCATTGGCTGGCGGTGGGTTGTCATTAACATATTGTTCGATGTTTTGTTTTTCATAATCTTCTTTAGTACGCGGATCATAGATGTCTTTGTCCAAAAAATCTAATGACTCTCCTTTTTCAACTTTAATAAATTCCCCTGAGCCTTCATGTTGAAAATACAATGTCTCAGTTGCTAAATTATCGTTTGGCTTTACTTCAACAGATACACTTGAACCATCTTCTAGCTCAACCGATACTTCCTCAGCGATTTGAGTTAGTGTTTTCTTTTCTTCAACTGGCTTTGATGGTTGTTGAGGTTCACTAGCTGAGCCTTTATCAAAAGCACCAATTATAGAATCTAAGATTTTTAAAATGCGCTCGTCCTCAATCCAATCACGTTGATAATTTTTACGGCGATCCACAACACGGCGAAGATATTTTTTACCGATTTTTTGACACATGATGTTCAGATCACAGTTACCATTTACAACGTTTAGATCTTTATCTCCTAATGAGGGAATTGGCTTTTCTAAAGTACCCTCTAATTTTGTGGCATAACGACTAATGTAAATAACATTCATCGGCAGGGCTTTAAGACGGACCACAATTGAGGTAATGAATGTTTTGCGTAGACCCCAACCTTTGCCGTATGGTACATCCCCTACATAGTCAACACCATTTTCCTCACAAATTGCTTGCTCAATAAGTGTGACTAAATCATCTATTACATCGATAACGACCGTTTCAAAGCCGTGTCCACCTTTCTCCAGGTCTTTAATAAGCTCTAACATCTGCTCAACAACAGTGGTTTTTATTGCACCTGTCTTTGGATCACGCTCATTTTTTAAATCAACCGATGGTGTTTCAATTTGTGCAGCGTTCCCATCTGTATTGAAAATGACTGGATTAGGAAACTCACTTGCTAGAAAAGATTTACCATTCATAGTTGGTCCCCAGATGAAATAATTACGTGGTGTTTCAATTGTTTTCTTTGGTCTGTTTGGTGGTAATGCCATATTATTGAACCTCCTTCGTTTTTTTCACAGAAACTTTTGTATAACCCTTTTTAGGAGAAGTCTTTTCAAACTTCTTAGCAATACGTGGATGTGATTCACGTAGAGCTTTGGTATCTATTGAAGTGACTTCGGTTGGTAACACTAAAGTGATAATGCAGCGATCCGTTTCAAAAGATTTCACTTTATGGTCCATCATTAATTGATACAACTTGTCCTTCATGGCTTTATATTGTGATTCAGTTTCTTTAAAAGACTGTATTTGTAATTCAAATTTTTCAACTTCACTGGCTACAATAGCAATCTCATTTTTTTCTTCTAAAGTAATAGAATAATATTCAGCCTCAGACATAACAGGTTGTCGTTTTAAAGCTTCACAACGCTTCCAGAACAATTCAATAGCTTGTAAGATTTCATTGATTTGTACATCGTCTCGATGGACCACTTCAATTTTCAATCGTTCAGGATCAAACTCAGCATCGAAATTATCAGGACGTTCATACAAAGCTAACCATCCTGCAGCAAGGTTAAATTCATTCATATACAGTTGCATTTGAACTTTGTATACATCCATTGTTGGATTTTTACCATGTGATTTAATTTCAAGTAATAATGATTCATCGAAATCAGCGCCATCACAGTTACCACGTATATTTCGTTCTTTATTAATAACTGTTTCTGGTTTAAAATTCGTTTCGTTTATTACGTTAATGTAGTCACGAATTTGTGGCTCCATTGTTTGGCCATATACTGTGTATTCATTTCCTTCAAATACGGTCGGTACTAAGCCAGTTTTTTCTTTAGCAAGTTCAAATTGTGACTTGTACTTGCTAAGACCTAAAATAATTGGAACATCCGAACCACCAACAAATAAGCTACGGTTTTCGATGACGTTTTTATCATCTGTTTGGAACATCTATTTTTTCCCCCTTCAAAGCAATCATTATTTTGTTATGAATTTCCTGAACTTGTTTTAAGTAATTTTCCAAGCCGTTTGCGGTATTTCTATCAATCAACAACTCTTTGTTTACGATTAGTTTTAAAGCGTTCAAAATGGTATCTGAATAGCCCTTAAATCGCCATTTATTTGATGATTCCTTTGATATTGGATTAAGAACTTCTTCAAGCCGTTCAATTTGGACATTAAGACTGTCATACTCTTTAATTCGGACAATGCCCAGGTCGATGAGGATTGCCTTTTCTTTTATTTCACTCATTTTGGCCCCTCCATATACTTCACAAATAGTTCGTCTGTGAAGTCTTTCTTTGTTTTCAAGGCACCGTAGATCAATTCCTCAATCGTATCTTTGGTGATAAAATGATAGACTGTTACTTTTTTATCCTGGCCATTTCGATAAGCTCGTCCAAGTGATTGATCATAATCCTGTAAACTATACGTAGGCGTATAAAAGATAACTAGATTGGCATATTGTAATTCAATACCTGCAGCACCAGCCTGGTATTGAACAAGCGTTACACTACCTTTTAACTTTGGCCATGTATTACGAGCTGGCAATTCAGACCGTTGGCCACTTACCTCAAACACTTTTTTCTTCAATTTGCCCAACAATAAAAGCAATGCTTCTTTTTCAGCTTTAAAGTTATAGAAAATAATGATGTTTTCATTGGTACTTTCAGCAAGCATTTCAATATATTCAAGTTTGTTCTTTTGATTGGCATAGAATCGTAAACCCTGTGCCAATTTTGGATAAGTGTCATAGACAACTTTTTCACCATTAACCTCTAAAATGCGATCTTTCTTTAGCTTCAAATACTCAGTGGATCGTTTGAAAAATACATCTTCAATTAACATTGGTGGCAAATCCAAACAATCATCTTTCGATAGCTTTACACTAAAAGATTGATACATTTGCTTGAGTATATTTTCACGTGTCCAACCCACTACTCTATTTACTCGGCGTTGGCCTAGATACAGCGTGTCAAAGATGCCAAATTCACGCTCAAACTGCGTTTTACTTTGTGCAAAATTAAACATGATGAAATAGTTTATTGTGTCCCCCCACCCATTGCTGGATGGTGTGGCAGATAAAAGTACAAAGTACGTACTTGCCTTAACTAAATTTTTGGCTGCCTTACCACGTTGTGAAGTAGATGTTTTCACGTAATGGCATTCATCGAATATGACAAACCAACCTTTGTATTTCTTCCAGTCACTAGCAATCTTTCCGTAGCTTAATAGATCATAATTAATCTCGACACCGTAATGATTAACGACCGTTTGAATATCCCTATCCCATCCCCCTTCTTTAATTTTTTGTGGTGGAGCCACAATCAATAGTGGTTCTCCATTGTAATGAAGTAGATAATGATGGATAGATAAAATTGTTTTGCCAGTACCTGTATCAAGTGCATATAACCAATTTGGGCGGGCTGCCTTTAATACATCTTTTTGGTATTCATATAACATGGAATCGGTCGAGATTAACTCGGACATCTTCGACACTGTATGCGACAAATGCTACACCCCCTGCAGCTTGAATTTTTTCGATATTGTATTTTTGGAGCTCGCTCACAACGCCACCTGGTCGCTTCACTTCAATGCCAACAAACTTTCCATTGATACAAGCAAGAATGTCAGGTACACCCGACTTCTGAAACATGTCACCATGTACCTTCATCCACCAATAGCCATTTGATTCGAGCCATTTCTTTATTTGATTTTCTATTGTTTTTTCGAGTGGTTTTCTCGTCATACTAGGAAACAACCTCCCGATTTGATATACTGATTTCAGATAATTATTTTGTTTAGAGCCTGAACCGTTCCAGCGGTATAGGCTCTTATTTTTTGTCCATTACAATGGTGCCTTGCTGCCATTCGGCAACAAATTCATGAAACTTCCAACCCTTATTTACTAGGTTGTGTTTTACGAAATAATCACCCAGGACTTCTAAAAGACAATCATTCATTTTTTCACCTACCGTATTAATTTAATAGCACGTTCAATTGTCTCGAGCACATTTGGATTTTTTTCACTAACAGCCAACTTTTTAAGAGAAGCAATTACATCTTCTTTCTCTGTTTCCGGTTGATATTTTTGGAGAATAACCTGTCCACCATTCACAAAGATTTCTAATGGATCTCCTTCATCAATTCCTAGAGTTCTACGGATCTCCTTTGGTACTACCACACGGCCTAAATCATCGATTCTACGAACAATACCTATTGCTTTCATTAACAATTCACTCCTTTAATTTTTGCGTTTAATAAGACACATGTTGTTTCAATTGAGAGTACGACCAGCTCGTCAATTGGTGTAGCAGTACCGTCAAGGATTTTATTTTTATATGTGCTAAAGTACTCTAGCAATTTTTCCTCGGGTGTTTGCTCTGCAGTGTAGCCACAATACAAAGCCTGACAAAGTACATCTAAATCTAGTCCTTTTAAAGCCTTGTTGGAATCTGTATCCCATCCATTAGGATTTCTTACATGTGCATCTATAATCACCTTTTTTGTGTAGTTCATTGTCAGATGGTCTAAAACTTTAGCGACATCTTGACTTACTTGTACCTTCTCCATTTACTCACCCCAATTTACCGTGAAACCAGTCACGCCCTTATTGTCTAAAATCGTATAGCCAGCTTTTTTTAACTCTTTTGAAAAGACTCCTAGTATACGAGGTTCATCACCTTGATAAATGTAAGTGAATTTACAGCTACCTTGTTCTGCTTTTGATTCAATACCTTTAACTAGGTCTTTGAAATATTCACTTTCTAATGAATCCTTTTCGAATTTTGCAGTTGCTTCGTTTGTAACCTTTTTCATCTCAGCTGCAGGTTGTAACTTCATCCCTTTTCACCTCCTTTCATTGCCTCATAAACTTTCTGAGCATAGGCTACTTGCTGCCAAATGTATGGATCTGTTTCTTTGCCACCGCTGGCAAGCCAGTCACCTATGCGACCTTTAACATCTAATAGGACAGCTATAGGTAACTTGCTAGCAACCGTACTCAATAAATACAGTGGCGAAATATTCATCAATGTTTCACCTACTAACTCCACTGGAACAGGTTTAATGTTCATTTGTTTCACCTCTATATAAGCTTGTACAAAACTTCTCTAGACTGCGCTATTTGGCGCAATCTTGTCTGTAAACTGTAATTCCCCCAACTGATAAGTCTTTCAATGTAATTTTCCTACCATACTCTCTAGATAAAATACTCTCTACAACTGGTAACAGTTTACGCACTTTTTCCTCTGTCATTTTAAACCCCTTCATACTCACACTCCTTTTTATCAGAATATGTCGAATAGGCTTGTCTGATTTTATCCAAAAACCATTTGGCTATTTCAAGGTTGCCGTTGTCAAATAAGCTATAAGTTGAAATAAACAAAGTTGACATTTTGACACCGATTAAACATAAGAAATTTCTTTTGTTTCCATTTCGGAAACATCAAGGGTAAAAAAAATTAATATATCCTTATGTTCGATTCCAAACTTATTCGTGATTAAGGAAAATTCATCAACATCGATTGGTAATTTTCCATTTTCTTTTTTTGAATAAGTCCCTTTGGAAACACCTAAAACTTCTCCCATTTCTTGCACAGTCAAACCCCTAGCAATTCTTTCTGCCTTTAGTCGATTGCGATTGAATTCCATTATTTCACCTCCATCTTTTTGTTAGCCAAATAATAACACCATTGTTTCCATTACGTCAACAATTATATGATAATCTATTAAAATTAATACTTAATTCCTCCTATTGTTTCCTTATAGGAAACATGATAGTATTTAAATCAAGGAGGTGTTATTTTTTGAATTCTTTAGAAGTTGCTAAGAGAATAGAGAAAATAGCAGAAGAAAAAGGTATCAGTGGTGCTGAACTTGCCCGAAGGATGGGGACAGATAGAAGTACTATTACTAGATATTACAAAGGTGATAGAAAAATATCTATGGATGAAATTCCAAAATTTGCAGAGGTATTAGAAGTAGATGTAATAGAATTACTTCTAGGATATGACGTTAAAAATGTTAGTTTATTAAGTGAAAGAAAGATCGCGATTCCAGTACTTGGGCCAATTGCTTGTGGTGATCCTATATTAGCTAAAGAGAATATCGAAAGATACATTTATAAACCTGCTGATAGTCTACCAAGTGGTGACATATTTGCATTACAAGCTAAGGGTGATAGTATGGAACCTTCAATACCAAATGGAGCAATCGTACTTCTTCGGGCACAACCTGAGGTTGAAAATGGTGAAATTGCAGCAGTTTTAGTAAATGGTGATGAAGAAGCCACTTTAAAACGTATAAGGAAAGAAAATGGCTTTATATGGTTAGTTCCTGATAACCCTAAACATGAACTAAAACAAATATCAGAGGATTATCCAGCAAGAATTATTGGTAAAGCAATAAGTTATGAAATGATACTTTAATTCCAAAACGTTTTGAAATTAAAAAAGAGCAGACTTATTCGTCTAGCTCTTTTCTTATATCTTTTATATAAAGGAGGTACTTATGAAATGTGTAATTTATGTCCGTGTTAGTACAGATGAACAAGCTAGGCACGGATATTCTATTGCAGCACAAATTGAAAAGTTAGAAGCATATTGCATCTCTCAAGGTTGGGAAATGGTGAAACAATTCATAGATGACGGTTACTCAGCTAAAGATTTAAACCGCCCACAATTTAAAGAGATGATGAATATTGTAAAAAAAGGTGGGATTGATGTTGTATTAGTCTATCGATTAGACAGATTAACTCGATCTGTTGTTGACCTTTACTCAATCTTACAAGAGTTAGACAAATACGATTGTAAGTTTAAAAGTGCAACAGAAGTTTATGATACAACTAATGCTATGGGACGTTTATTCATTACACTTGTTGCAGCCATAGCACAATGGGAACGCGAAAACACAGCAGAACGTGTGAGAATGGGAATGGAAAAGAAAATTAAGTTAGGTCTATGGAAGGGTGGAACTCCACCATATGGATACAAAATAGTAGATAAACAGCTAGTTGTTAACGAAAATGAAGTCGGAGTTGTAAAAGAAGTATTTGAGTTATCCAAGACACTTGGTTTTTACACGATTGCAAAACAATTATCTACTAAAGGCTACCAAACAAGAAAAGGTAGCGATTGGCATGTTGATTCCGTAAGAGATATAGCAAACAATCCCGTTTACGCAGGTTATTTGACATTTAGTGAAAGTCTCAAAGAATATAAAAAGCCTCCTCGCGAACAAAACTTATACGAAGGTAATCACGATAAAATAGTATCAAGAGATGAGTTTTGGGCACTACAAGATATATTGGATAAACGAAGAAAAGTTGGTGGAAAACGAGAAACGAGCAATTATTATTTTTCATCTATATTAAAATGTGCAAGGTGTGGTCATTCGATGTCTGGGCATAAATCAGGTGATAAAAAGACATATCGATGTTCAGGGAAAAAGGCTGGTAAAAATTGCACTAGTCATATTATTTTAGAGGACAATTTAGTAAAAACAGTGTTTGCTCAATGGGACGAATTAATTGGTGATTTCAAAAGCAGTGAGGGTAAATCGGAATATTCCACAGAACTTCTTTCTACATTAGAAAATGAATTGGCATCTGTTCAAAAATTGATGAAAAAGAAAAAAACTATGTACGAAAATGATGTTATTGATATAGATGAATTAATTCGCGAAACCGAAAAATTGCGTGAGAAGGAAAAGGAATTGCAACGAGAAATAAAGAATATACAGCAAAACAATTCTCGTAATAATGAAGATTTAAAGTCAATAATCAGAAACATCGATAGTTTGTGGTTGCACGCAAATGATTATGAACGTAAACAATTAATGACTATGGTATTTGAACAATTAGTAATTGACACAAAAGATGAATATCATAGTACTAAGCATGCAAGAGAAATCATAATTGTTTCAGCTAAATAATTTGTCTTTCGTTGGTGGTGGCACACTAATTCCTTGGGCATTAATCCCAGCAGCTGCTATTTGTAATGTCAGCCCATTTGAACTGGCAAGACGAAATTTAATTCCTGTAGTCATTGGACTGATTGTGACAACGATAGTTGCTGTGTTTTTAATTTAATTTAATAAAAATAGTTAAGAGATGGTCACTAGGTTATCAGTAGCCATCTCTTTCACTCTCCGTATAATACTTTTGTAAAATGTCATAAAACATTTCTTTTAGTTGAGATTTTTTCATGCCTAAAATATAAGCCTCTATAAATAATTGCTCCACTTTCATAGCTATTTGGTGACATGAAATAGTCGTTGCTTTATTAGGATCTACGATAATAAATGCTCTAGACTGAGGCTTAATGGTGATGATCCCCTTTTTTTGAAGCTCTTTGTAGCTTTTATGAACTGTATGCAGATTGAGGTTTGTTTGTGCTGCTAGCTGGCGAATTGAAGGCAAATGTTCCCCCTTTTTTAAGCTTCCAGTCGCTATGGATAAAAGCAACTGCTGTGTGAGTTGTTGATAATATGGAATTTTGCTTCTTCGATTTACTTTTACATTCATTTGTCGAGGATTTCCTCCATATTAAAATTTCTTTTTGGCAATAAAATGATGCATGATAGCCATCATGAATAGTACAAGTAACAGTGTGACAATTATATTAAAGCTATACCATTTTTCTATGTCACCTGTCATTATTATCGTTGTAGCATACAAACTATTACTAGCTGGATTTATGACATCTAAGAATGGATGTAAACCAGCACAAAAACGACAAATAAATAAGACACCAATACTAATTAAAGCAATAAATGGTGTACTATTAAAAAATGTACTCATCATGGCAACAAATGTAATGATGAACAACAGCCAAATACAATAAAATGCTAAAGCTATCAATGCGCGCATTATCGGTACAGAGGTAAATAAATAAGATGTATAGCCAAGGGACATTGCATAGCCAAGCGAAATACATAGGACGGCTAAAATATAATGAGTAAGGAGTTTACTGTTTAAGTAGGATGTGATTGATACTGGCCTTGTTAAAATGAAGGCCATCATTCCATTCGCTTTTTCTCCTTGAATAATACCCATCGTTGCAATAGCAAGGATGATTATACCTAATTGATCAAATTGCGAATTAAGGGTTGAAGCAAGCACTTCTTCTCCTCCTGGCTTTGCCATTGTTGGATCAATTATAATCCCTTCTATACCACCCATTGATTGTAAAATAGCAGGCAAGAAATACATCATAATCGGCTGAGTTAAACCTAGGAGGATATAGACGATTGGTAGCCAAACGACTTTATATTCCTTTGTCATTTGATTCATTTCTTTTTTACTTAATGCTATAAACGTATTCACTTCAAATTACACCACCAATTCTAAAAATATTTCTTCTAAGCTTTCTTGAAGGCCAAGATCAAACTTTGTAAATAGTACATTTGAATCCAATCCGTACTGTAGCAATCGATGGGCGTCCTCTTCCAAGTGATTGACATATACTTTAAAACCATCCCCACAATTTTCGATTCTATTTACATAAGGTAAATGTTCAATCGTTGTTAGCCACTTAACATCTTTCTTTTGAACCGCTAAAAAGATAGCTGAATCTTGATAGCGATTAAGTAACTCTAATTTTGTTGCATCTTCTATTTTGTAACCATTTTTAATGACTACAAAGCGCTCACAAACTTCCTCCGCATCGCCTAAAATATGTGTAGAAAGTAGTATGGTCGTTTCTTTTTTTATGTCTTTTAATAGATTCAGCACTTCACGTCTACCAATTGGATCTAGGGCTGAAACTGGTTCATCCATAATGATGAAAGCTGGCCTGTGTAATAAAGCTTGTGCGATTCCAAGACGCTGTTTCATACCTCCTGAAAATGTTCCAACATGAGCATGTGCTTCTTTCCCTAAGCCTACCTTTTCCAGAAGAATTGGGATGTCTTTTTGTAATTGATTTTTCGAAATACCCGAAAGTGTCCCCATAAAGGCTAAAGTTTCAGATGCTGTCATCCACGAGAAGAAATTAGGGTACTGTGGTAAATAACCAATATGATTTTTCATCTTTGAAATTTTTTGCCCATCAAGTACAATGTCCCCTTCATCTGCATAAAGAATATCAGCAATAATCTGAATTAATGTAGATTTCCCTGCCCCGTTTGGTCCAATAAGCCCTACACATTCATTCGAATCTATAACCATTGAAAAACTACTTACTGCCGTTTTCTGTTTAAATTTTTTCGTAATATTATTAATTTCTAAGCGCACGTTTATTGACATCCTTTCTTCCCATCACGAAATATAGAACAGAACCAATTGTATTAAAGAACAAAATAATAATGGCCCACATTAGTATGTTTTCTCTGCTATCTCTATGTTTATATAAATCTATTAGTGCAACAGTGATAAGTAAAAAACCTACGAGTACAAATGGTAAAAGAATTGGTAGTATGCTTACCCAATCAATTTGATTTAAGTCTTCAAAACCATAGTGTAATTTCATTTTTATAACCCCTTTTATTATCATTATCAATAATGATAACAAAAGAATGAAAAAATTTCATTACCTTTTTACTGTACATCTTTAAAAAAACGCTATAGTATATTTTTTGATAATGTTCTCAAATTGATAACATTTGATTGCTTCCCTTGATACTATCTCATTTTCTGGTAGGAGGATCGGTTTATGCGTAATAAAGCAGAGGTATTAATGCACCCTGTGAGAATGAAAATTTTACAAGCTCTGATGCACAATAAAGAAGAGGGTTTGAGCACATTGGAGATGATTTCTGTCATTAAAGATGTACCACAAGCCACTCTATATCGTCATATCCAAATTTTAGTCGATGAAAATATCATAAAAATTGTGAAAGAGCGAAAAGTTCGTTCTGTTACAGAGAAGTTTTATGCATTAAATGAAGGAGCAGCAAAACTTAGTAAGGAGGATTGGACTCAACTCACAACCAAGCAAAAATTAAATTATATTTCCTACTATCAATTGGCTTTACTATCTCAATATCAAAATTACTTGCATTCACTTGATGAAAAAGAAAGCACAACAGATTTAGCAACTTTTTCTTTAATCGACTTAACGTTAACGGACGATCAATTCAAAAACTTTGAAAATGAATTAAACGATTTATTAACTAAATACTATAATATGACCGACTCAAATAAAGGTTTGGAGACTAAAACAATTGCTTTAAATATTATTCCAAAGCCTTAGGTACTATTGACGTAGAGAAATGGAGAAGATTTATGAAAAAAGGAAAGTCACTAGAAAATATACGAAAATTAATTATGATCATTATTGGGGCAGTTATAGCCGCATACGGACTAGAGGCCGTGTTAATTCCGAATGCTGTCATTGATGGCGGTGTAACAGGTCTTAGTATTATGGGTGCGCACCTCTTTGGTATCCCGTTAGGCGTACTGCTCTTTGTATTAAATATTCCGTTCATTTATATCGGCTACAAGCAAGTTGGAAAAACCTTTGCCTTAATGAGTAGTGCTGGTATTGCAGCATTATCGATTTCTACAGTGCTTTTACATGATGTCAAAACCATTTTAGGCCCAAATGATCCCCTCCTAATTGTCTTATCTGGTGGTATGCTCCTTGGTGTGGGTATTGGAATTGTCCTACGAAATGGTGGCGCTTTAGATGGCTCAGAGGTTTTAGCTGTACTATTATCTCGTAAAATTCCATTTTCAGTCGGCGATATTATATTATTTATCAATGCCTTTATTTTCTTAGGGGCAAGCTTTATCTTTGGCTTAGAGAGTGCTCTCTACTCAGCGTTAACTTACTATATTGCCAAAAATGTTATCGATATTATCCAAGTTGGTTTAGAAAAATCAAAAGAAGTTCGTGTTGTTAGTGGAAAATCCGAGGAGATTGGAGACGCTATCCAAGCCCGCTTAGGACGTGGTGTTACCTATACACATGGACGTGGTGGTTTCTCCAATGAACCAACAGAAATCTTAAACTGTGTCATTAACCGTATGGAAGAAAATAAATTAGTTTCGATTATTAAAGACATCGACGAAGGCGCTTTTGTAGTCATTTCTGATGTGTCAGAAGTTCGTGGTGGTAACTTTAAGAAACGAGATATCCATTAATTTCAAAGTAAGTAAGGCGCACTATACCTTACTTACTTTTTTTAGTTGCTTCTATCATATTTTACGCCTCCTATTAAACATAATCCTCCCAGCATTACTACTAAGGAAGCCCCAACTAAGGCATACTGATAGCTATTTGTGTAACTTGCAAGTGTGCCTGCAATGGATGGACCAATCATTTGTCCGAGCGCATAGCCAGCCGTTAAATAACCTATCATTTGATGACTATTAACTGGTGCAAGTTTCCTCGCTAATGTTGTACAAACAGTTGTAATTCCCATAAAGGTTGCCCCAAAAATGAAGGCACTAGCATACAGGGTCATCGAATTTGTAGCTAGCGCAGGTAAAACAATACCTATCGCTTGCAGTAGCATAGAGATGAGTAAAATTTTCACATAGCCATAACGCTGTGCTAGCTTAGACCAAACGATACATGAGGGAATTGCTGCAACACCCACAACAAACCATACAAAGGCTGCATCTCCATGAAAGCTTGTCGACTCCTGTGCAATTGATACAATAAATGTGCCTGTGACAATATAGCCAAGCCCCTCTAAGCTATAAGCGATGATTAACCATTTCATCCAAGACTGAGGAGGCGTTTTCTGTGAAATTATCTGGCTTTCCACTAGTTGTTTACTTGGTGTAATAGGCTTAATGAATAGTACAATCAAGACAAACAATACAATACTAAATAAAGCTAATACGATCCAAGTTCCATTCCAATGGAAAACAGCTTGGATTGGTGAAACAATTACCGCACTTAATGCAATCCCTATTCCCACCCCACTATAGAACAGCCCCGATAGATGCATATGACTACTGCTGGCTAACTGGTCTAGTATAAGGCTTGTTATAACAACAAAAATAAAAGCACTCACAACACCCGAGATAAATCGTAATAAATACCAAATGATGATTACATTTGTAAAGCCCATGAAGGCTGTTGTTAAAATGCTGATAACAAGGGTAATTTGCAAAAAGAGAATACGTTTATTCCCTATTGGTAAACGACCTGCCACCCAGGCTCCAACCAAATAACCTAAGTAATTACTTGTTGCTAAGTAACCTGCTGTTGCTCGGCTAAATTCAAAAGTTTCTTGCATATAAGGTAAAATAACCGTATACGAAAAACGGCCGATGCCCATAGCAATAACTAAAGCAAAAATACCCCCGATTAAATAGCGTACGGTTTGCTTGTGCATATCATCACTCCTTCTATTTCACTATATCGAATATCTAGGTATCAAAAATAGATCTAATTCTTTATAATAAGTATCAATAAAATTGATAGCTGGAGGGCATATGAATATTAATGATTTAACGATTTATCGAACAGTCGTCCAAACAGGTAGCTTTTCTAAAGCTGCCACAGCACTTAATTACACACAATCCAATATCTCTATGAAAATACAAAGTCTTGAGGCAATCTACGAAACAACCTTTTTTTATCGTGGACATCGAGGGATACGGCTAACATCAAAAGGAGAACAATTCTACGAGTTAGTCCTAAAAATGCTTCATCTCTATGAAAAAACCTTTGAGATCATACATGAAACGGAGGAACAACGAGGCGTTTTACGAATTGGTTCGATGGAAACAACTGCTGCATTGCATTTACCAACTCTGTTAAGCACATTTCATCAAGCACATGAACAAGTGGATATCACCATATTAACAAGCCCTTCTCAGTACAATATTGAACGGGTAGAAAACTATGAACTAGATGGCGCATTTGTTACCGGACCTGTTTATAAAGAAAATATAATGATGAAAGAGTTTGTCTGTGAAGAGCTTGTTATTCTCACTTCTAGCAAGCATAAACCTATTAAGCATCTACAGGATTTAGAGGGAAGCACTGTGATTACATTCCGCCACGGCTGTTCCTATCGAGCTATCTTGGAACATTGGTTACATGAAGAAGGGGTTCGACCACAAAATCGAATGGAGCTTGGTACGCTTGACGGTATTATTGGCTGTGTTGCTGCTGGGTTAGGTATTACCTTACTACCACTTGCCATTGCGGAAAAATATATGGCAACACAAGCATTAACATTGCACAAGATAAAGAACAAGCAAGCACATATTCCTACATGGTTTATTTATCGTAAAGACGAAGTACAATCCCCCATCCTAACTTATTTTTTAGAAGCCATAGAAGCTTATGACTATCCGACAGTTTGAGGGTTCTATCCTTCAGTTTTGAAATTCTATCCGTCAGTTTTGAAATTCTATCCGTAAGTTTTGAAATTCTATCCGTCATTTTAACAATTCTATCCTTCCCCTAATAAAAAAGCTGTTCAGCAGATTATCTCCACTGAACAGCTTATTATTAGGCAATAACGGTTTCCGCTATGTTAGAAGCATGATCACCAATTCTTTCTAAATTACTCACAATATCCGCAAATACAATACCTGCTGAACCTGAGCAAACTCCTTCATTTAATCGCTTAATATGCAATTTACGTAAACGTCTCTCCATATTATCAATTTCATTTTCTTTTTCTATCACTTGCTGTGCTAAGGAAAGATCACGCTTATCAAGGGATTCAATAGACATTTTCACAGTTTCTACTGTAAAAACAAACATATCTTCTAACTCCTGCATCGCTTGTTGACTTAAACGAACGCGATTACTATCCTTGTATTGCAGAAGCTCAATTATATTTTCTACATGATCACCAATTCGTTCGATATCCCGAATATTTTCAAATAAAGCATGATGCACTTGGGAATCATGGGTTGATAGAGATTGTTTTGATAGCTCCACTAAATATTCTGTTGATTTGCGGTCTAAATTATTAATGGCTTCCTCCAATTGGCTGACCTTGCCGATTAACTTAGCATCATCCGTTTTCAAAATCGTTAACGTTTCTTCTAGACCTTGAATACTATACTCGCCCATGCGCACTACTTCCATTTTTGCTTGACCTAATGCCACTGATGGTGATTTGATAATCAAATTTTTATCCAAAAATTTTGGTTTGTATTCAATAACTGAATCTTCTCCTGGAATTAGTTTCGTTACGACATAAGCCCAAACACCTATGAATGGTAACTGAATGATTGTATTGATGACATTAAACGTTCCATGTGCAAAGGCTATTTGCATTTTCGGCTCTAAATTGAGCACCCCTGCAATCCATTCCACATAGTTCGTAAATAATCCCAATATGAGCATAAAGATAATTGTACCCACTACATTAAATAGTAAATGTGTGGCAGCTGCTCGCTTTGCTGCAATAGAAGCACCTAAAGCGGCTAGAATTGCTGTAATCGTTGTACCAATATTATCTCCAAACAAGACAGGTAATGCCCCGTGTAAAGTTATTAAATCTTCAGCATAAAGCCCTTGTAAAATCCCTACTGTAGCTGAGGAAGATTGAACAATCAGGGTGAATATCGTTCCTACTAATACGCCTAAAATCGGCACATCAGACATTTGTACAGTCAAATCTAAAAATGGTTGCCAATCTCTAAGCGGCTTCATTCCACCACTCATAAGCTCTAAACCAATAAATAAACCTGCAAACCCGAATAATACTTGTCCCATATTTTGAATGAAACTTTTCTTAAAGAAAAATAAGCATATCGCGCCCACTGCCATAATTGGATATGCGTAAGCACCTACATCTATTCCTATAATAAATGCTGTGATGGTTGTCCCAATATTAGCTCCCATAATAACGCCTATTGCTTGACGCAATTTCATAAGTCCTGCGCTCACTAGTCCAACAGTTATAACGGTCGTACCTGAACTTGATTGTATGAGAACTGTAACAACAATACCAACTAGTACACCCATCAATGGGTTTGTTGTAAATTTATCTAAAATATCTCTTAGTCGATCACCTGCAGCCTTCTGCAAGCCATCTCCCATAAATTTAATAGCGAAAAGAAATAAGCCTAACCCTCCAAGAAATTGGAAAATCATCTCCTGTACATTGATAGCCAATCCATTCAACCCTTTCCTTGTTGTCAGACTTTATTATTAATAGTTTTAAGCTAGCTGTACATATCATTTACAATGGATTAAATTAATGTTTACATGCCCTTTACATTTAGTCCAAAAAACGGACATATTCAAATCAAATTCAACAAAAAACAAACAAAAAAACATGTGAAAATCTTCAATCAGATTTTCACATGTTTTCTTTTGACGACTGAATGCATTTCCATTAGGCTGTAATTAGACACTGAAGGGAGTTTTCTATGGATATTTTTATTGCTAGTAACCGCCAATTACCGATCCGCTACTATGGGCAGGAAGCAATTTGGATTCGACGTGGTGGCAGTATTAAGCTGCCAGATTTAACACTGCCATTTTTCGTTGAGGTAGAGATTAAAAATCAATGTAATTTACATATCATTGTAGATTATATTATGGACTTTCAACGACAATACAAGCATACTGAAATCCAATTATTAATCAGAAACACAGCTACCCTAGTAACCCTGCAAGACATGCTGTCACATCATACACAAACACAACATGCCATTACTATTCTTCCATTGTAGTCAGTTATGAAGCTGCTAACGGCAATGTGATAATAAAGTACAGTGTCTCGTTTTTGTATTTTGCGTGAATCGTTCCTCCGTGAAGCTCCACTATGCTTTTGGCAATCGCTAGTCCAAGCCCTGAGCCTTCGGTTACATTTGTTCTCGATTGATCTTTTTTATAAAATCTCTCAAATAAACTAGCAAGCTCCACCGATGTAAAGGTATCACTTTGATTCGCTACACAAATACGCACATGGTTTGCTTGTCCTTCAAGGGAAACCATAATTTTTCCTTCAGCAGTACTATAATTGATCGCATTGATGAGTAGATTATCAAAAACTCGTACAATCTTTTCCGAATCCAGCGCAGCAAAAATTCGATTCTCTGGAAAATGTTTTATAAAAATACGTTGTTTCTCCTCTGCTAACGGCACTAGTTCCTCCATTAGTTGTGAGAGCAGCTCATTTACACAAACTTGTTGTCGCATTAAAGTATTTTTATCATTCGTGAGCTTAGTATATTCAAATAAATCGTCTATTAAATTTTTTAATTGCTCGGATTTAGAAAAGGCTATTTTCAAATATTCGTCATATTGCTCTTTTGTCTCATACTTCTCTTCTCTTAATAAACGCAAATAACCCATGATTGAGGTAAGAGGTGTTCTAAGGTCATGTGAAACATTTGTAATAAGCTCGTTTTTTTGTTGCTCAATTTTCCTCTCCATCTCGATACTTGTCATAATTTCTTCTGCCATTTGATTAACATTATCCGTTAGTGAAGCAATTTCATCTTGGCCTTTTTTCTCAATACGAAAGGCTAAATTTCCTTTTGCGATTTCCATAACCCCCTCCGCTAATGCCTCAATTTGATTCATTTTGCGTTTTGTTATCGAGAAAAATGATACGATAAACAACATAACACCAATGAAAAAAGGTATGGGACCTTCATTCGTACTTGTGATGGCTTCTCCTTGTGGAAGCCCACTAACAAAGAAGTAATAATTTTTATCTTGTAAAGTTAGTGGCACTAATGTAGTAAACTCTTCACGAGAAGTTTCGATCATATGATAGGCATTTTCAAAAGGTTGATTCATTGTAAAGCCCATGATATGCCTTATTTCTTCATGCAAATCGATTTGTTGCTCTTTTACCTGCTTTGTTTTATATAAGATCTTACCTGCCTCATCTGTGACGACAATTTTGAATGCATTGTCCTCATTTTCTATTTTTCCATTTTCTTGATCGATCAATTCTCTTAATGCTTCAACACTATTTTCTTGGGTTGCCAATGCTGCTGTATCCTGTGCATGATAATACATCATCTTCATACTACCACTATAATCCACAATCACTGTCTCATTGTTATTCTCAAAAAATGGCACTACTGCACGTGCCACTAAAAAACTGCCAAGTGCACATAATAAAAACGTTGTAAATAGTTGAATACGAATGCTACGTTGAATATTATTTTTTATTTTCGCACCAATTTGCTTCAGAAACCTTGGGAACTTTAAAAGCCTAAAGAACTTTTTCAACTTTATACCCTACTCCCCATACGGTTTTAATATATTGTGGATTCCTTGGATTTGCCTCAATTCGCTCTCTAATTTTTCGAATATGTACCATTACAGTATTTTCCGATTGAAATGCTTCCTCTTTCCAAACTTTTTCATAGATTTGCTCTGCACTCATGACAATGCCAGGGTTACTAACAAGCAATTCCAAAATAGCAAACTCCCTAGGTGTCAGCTTTACTCTTTCATTGTTAACAAAAACTTCATGTGTCGCTGTATTGATACGTAAATCGCCAACTTCCAGCTCCTCTCTATTGCTGCTATGTAAGCCACTCATTTTCAGATAGCGACGGAGCTGTGATTTAATGCGGGCAATTAGCTCTAACGGATTAAAGGGCTTAGTCACATAATCATCAGCACCTATCGTTAAACCACTAATCTTATCCATATCTTGAGATTTGGCAGTTAGCATAATAATAGGCATTTCTGCTATTTCTCTTACCTTCATACACATTTCAATGCCATTTACTTTAGGCATCATTAAATCCAATACAATTAAATGTACTTTATGCTTTTTTACTAACTGTAAGCCCTCTTCTCCATCACATGCCTCTAACACATGAAACCCCTCATTTTTCAAATAAATGCCTATCAGATTTCTTATCTCTTTTTCATCATCTACAATTAAAATTGTTTCATTACTCATCTAATCCCACCATTAATCAAATATTTTCCATTCATAATGCTCCTCCATTTTAGCTATTTTTTTATTTTCCGTATATAAAAATAATAAATACAGCTAACAGTCACGATGAATAACCCAAAGTAAATACCATATTTCGTAGCAATCAAAGAAATATATTCAATTTGAGTGCCAAATAATAAACCTAGTGTAAAATAAATCAATGTCCAGACAAAGCCTGTTGTATAGGAAAATAAGGCATATGTTTTAAAAGACATATTATTCATTCCCACCAAGTAAGGGAGGATATGTCGAACAATTGGAATAAAGTAACTCAGGACTAATGCAAAGTGTCCATATTGATCTAACAATTCTTGTGATTTGGTTAAGTACTTTGCCTTTTTCTTTTTCACAAGTTTATCGAGTACACGATGACCAAATAGTTTTCCAAGTATAAATCCTAGAGAAAGCCCTGAAACAACGCCTAAATAAGTAAGTAAGAAAGATTTCCATATGACCAATTTTCCTAGCGACGATAGAAAACCACCACTCATGACAATCATTTCATCTGGTAGCGGCATGCCTATGATCCCTAGCCATAAACTAAAAAACAAAGCAAAATAGCCATATTGTTCAATAAATAATAAAAGATCCTTTAGCTCCATTAGCTAACCCTCGTATTTCCTAGCCTACAGCTCAATACATAGGCTGGTGGCATATTAATCCATACTTTCTCATGTGAAATATTCTGAAAATAGGTTTGAAAAAATGATTTTTTCACAAGTGAATATTGGAAAGTAATGAATTTTCCATTGTACAAACAATCCCTCACATTTCTTAAAATACAACACGATACTTCCGCCTTTAACGAAGTAAATGGCAGTCCAGAAATAACATAATCTATTTTTTCGATATTCAAATCTGTCAAATATTGCTTCAAATTTTCTGCTGAACCATGGATCACTACAACATTGGCTACATGAGCAAATTGCCTACGCAGTTTCTCACAAAAAATCGCATTATGTTCAATGAGAACAAGTAATGTAGCTGGCTTTTTTCTTTTCACAAGCTCCTTTGTAAAGGCCCCCATCCCAGGGCCAAGCTCTATAATGCATTGAGCCGTCTCAAAGCAAATAGGTTGCACCATTTTATGCGCTAATTTCTTAGAACTAGGTGATATAGCGCCTATTGTTTTTGGATGCTTTATAAATTCAGTAAGGAAGGTGATGAGCTGCATTTAGTTGTCTCCTCGCTTTGCTTTCATTATTGATGGTTTTAACTATAAAGAGACTTTCTTAAAGATTTGCAAGGAGAATTCTTAACTTTTTCTTAATAATTGACATTATTAGTTAGTAGATCAACACGATCTCATAGGGTAAAAACGAAAAAAGTCGCTCATTTTCATTCATGAGTGACTTAATTGCTTGATTTCTATATTCATCTTCATTTTTCTTTTTACACTCTTTATCCCTAAATGCTCATAAAATTCAATTTCATTGGTATTGAACTTACACAGTTAATTCTATAGATGTAGCCCCCTCCCCATTCTTTACCACGTTCAAGTAACTGTTTCCCCAAGATGATTGATCGCAATATAATCTTCATTTTTAGCTTTATCAATAGTAATGACCATATTTTCCTCTCTTCTTATAAAGGCATGGTCCTTTCTTATACGACTTATTGTAATTTTAATCTTTTACTCTATGTCTTATGATTCCAATATTAATCCCTCTTATAATTAATTGCCCAAAAACATAAAAGAATGAAACAAAGATAATGGCTATATCTCTTCCAAAAGGCTTAAACCAACTTCCATCATCATCTATAAAAAAATGGCCTAACATTAAAGACAAAGCAGTCATCAAAAAATTTAGGACAATGAACAAAGGTAGATGTTCATTTCTAGATACTATGCCAACTCCAATGATGGAAAAAAGAAATAATGGCAATAAGAAGCTAGCCTCTTGGTTTGAGAGGTGGCTATTATACTCGTAAAAATGAAATAAAAACGGAAATGGAAATAGCGACAACATACTTTGAATAAATCTTTTCATTTCAGCTACACCTCCACAAAAATATAATATGATTATTTAAGTGTAATTTTACACCAATTATATTCTTTTATCTATAAAAAATAAAATGTATAGGATGGTAATTCTTCTGTATTAACTTCCTCCTGAACATCAGTACAATTTCCCTTAAGATTCATAAAAGATTAAAAGGTACTTCGTTCTAATGACTATTTCCTACATAAAATAGGCATACAATTGCTGCCAATCGAATAGAAACCTATATAGGGAACATTTAGTCATGGGAAAAATAAAGTGGGGTGTGTAAGGATGCTTAAAGTAAATGATGCAAAAGAAATGGTACTTGAAATTGTGCAAGATGACCCATTGTTTGTGGCACTGCAACATACACCTTTAGAGGAAAACCTCTATAATGATGGGTATTTAGCAGAGATCGATGAATCGAAACACTATACAATTGCAGAAGTCGCGGGCTGGTTTAATATTACAGACGCCATGCTTCGCTACTATTTAAAACCGTTTGAACAGTATATTTTTGACAATGCTTCGCCCAATACAAATAGCAATATTCGTTTAAACCTACCTGCTATATTGAGATTGCGTATGATTTTATTATTGAAGGATGAGTATCGTGTAAGGGGGATTAAATTATTGCTAGGTATTGATGATAACGGTCAGTTGCTGAAACACCAAATTACCGCAACGACCATGGATTCTGAGGATTTATCACATAAAATCGATTTACTTGGAAACGTCCTACAGCAAATGATTCAAACAGGTCTTTTTCAGATTTTGCCGAATGAAGAGCAAGGGACGTTACAAGTTAACATTAATCAGGACTTTCTTGACAAAAACATTCAACGTCTTTCGACCGATTCTGTCCTTCAAGTGGAAGAAATTCAAAAAGAAACGTTGGAGCTAAAGCAGGAAAATGAGCATCTACAAAATCAAATTACCGAGCTGCAAGAAAATAGCGTGAAGGACATTGTCCAAAAGATTAGAGAGCGTCATATAGAAAATGAAATCGTTTCTACATTACGTACAGAAGCATTACAGCAATATTCCCAAAATCATAAAGTCGGTTTTTTCACCAAATTTTTTAAGTCCGCACAAATTGAAATGGACAAAGAGCAATTCGTTCTAAGCTATATTTCAAAGCATTTAGAAGAACGTTTAGAAATTGCATTGAACAATTATTATGATAAGTAAACTGAAGCAATGGAGAGCATGAGTGAGACTATTGGAAATGGTCACAATCATGTTCTTTTTTATTTTCCCAAACATTGACCACAGTAGTCAATTTCTATATAATGGCATAAAATATGACGGAAAGGAGTAAAAAATTGTATCAAGCTTTTATGAATTTAACCGAAGAAAAGCGCCAAGCAATTATTAATGCTGCCTTAAGGGAATTTTCGCTCAATAACTATGCTACCGCTTCAACAAACAAAATTGTGAGCAATGCCAATATATCAAAAGGCATTTTATATCACTATTTTGGTAGTAAAAAAAATTTATATCTTTTCTTATATGACTATACAACTACTAAATTCTCCGAGGCACTTAATCGCCAAATTGATTTAGCAGAGCCTGATATTTTTAAGCGTTATGAACAGATCATGAAAATTAAAGTTGATCTCATGAAGCAATATCATGCGCTGTTTGATTTTTTGAAAAAGGCCTATGCTGAAACAAGCTCTGAGGTACGAGATGAACTAAATCATTACAATGCCGCTTTTCAAAAAAATGCTTATGTAACTGCATTCGAAGGAATTGATACGAGTTTATTCCGAGAAAATTTGGATATAAAAAAGGCAATTGATACTATTCAATGGGTAACAGATGGTATCAGTCATCGTTATGAGGAAAGATTAAAAGCGCATGTAGATAATCAAGAGCTCTTTAATGAATTAATCGAGCAATGCATGGAAGAGGCTAGTGAATACTTTCTATTTTTGAAAACATTATTGTATCAATAAAATGGGGTGAGTGACGTGTCCATGATTGAAGTAAACCATTTAACTAAAAAGTTTGGCGATTTTTATAGTATACAAAATGTTCATCTACAAATTCCAAAGGGTGAAGTGTTCGGTTTTTTAGGACCAAATGGGGCAGGAAAATCCACAACTATACGCCATTTAATGGGTTTTTTACAGCCAACTGAGGGCTCTTGTTTCATTAACGGTTTAAATTGTCGGGAGGCATCTGCAACCATTCAACAAGTTGTTGGCTATTTACCTGGAGAAATTGCGTTTATTGATAAAATGACGGGTAAGCAATTTATTCACTTTATTGCTAAGTTAAGAGGGATGAATGATTACACCCATGCCGAGGAATTAATGCATTTCTTTGAATTAGATGCTTCTGGGCTCATAAAAAAAATGTCGAAAGGTATGAAGCAGAAGGTTGGTTTAGTTTGTGCCTTCATGCATCATCCCGAAATTGTCATTCTAGATGAACCTACTAGTGGTTTAGACCCGCTCATGCAAACCAAATTTATTGAATTCATTTTAGCTGAAAAAGACAAAGGAACGACCATTTTCATGTCCTCTCATATGATTGAAGAAGTAGAGAAAACTTGTGATCGTGTAGCGATTATTAATGCAGGTAAAATCGTGGCGACTGAAACCATTACAGATTTAAAGAAACGTAAATCTAAAAAATACATGCTTGAGTTTCAAGATGAGCAAGAGCTCACTCGCTTCCTTGATGAGGAATATGTACTTGAACGTATCTCTTCTACAAAAGTTATGATTACTATAATGGGAGACCTTCAAGCATTTCTCCATACGCTATCTAACTATAAAATTATAGACTTAGACGTTATTTCCCAGTCACTAGAAGATATTTTTATGCATTATTACGAAAGTGGAGGTGCTTAATCATGAATTTTACCTTATTCAAGCATGAGTTATTTGCCTCTCTTAAACTATTCACCATTATTATCGGTGTACTAATGCTATATATTGTCAGTGTAATTTATATGTATAACCCAGAAATGACGGATACACTAAAAAAATTAACAGAAACTATGCCTGAGATGATGGCAGCCTTTGGTATGACCAGCATTGGCGATACCTTGATAGAATTTCTCTCCACCTATTTATATGGATTTTTATTAATGATTCTTCCTTTGGTATTTTCTATCATGTTAGCCAATAAGCTCATCATGGGCTATATTGATAATGGTTCGATGGCATACTTAATCGCTACACCGAATACACGTTTTAAAATTGTCTTTACACAAGCACTATTTTTGATCATCAGCCTTTTTACACTCCTTGCTGTTACTACGATGGTCATGATTGTCTTTGCAGAAATATTATTCCCTAATGAGCTGGACATAACGGCCCTACTGCTGTTAAATTTTGGGCTATTTTTATTGCACTTTGCCATTAGTGGATTCTGTTTTCTTATGTCTTGCAGCACGAAAGATTTAAGAACATCCTATGCCTATAGTGCTGGCATTCCCATTGCCTTTTATCTGATTGAGGCACTGAGCAATATGGGTGGTTCACTAGACAAATTACAATACATTACAATCTATTCATTGTTCGATTCAGTTCAATTAATCCAACAAAATAGCTCTTGCTGGTGGATGCTAGGTACACTTTTCCTCATTGGCTTGCTTTGCTATAGTCTAGCAATTCGTTTTTTTGTAAAACGAGATTTACATCTCTAAATTTCTAGCCGCTACAGATCCAGTGCTGTAGCGGTTTTCATTAAATAGTACCTACTACATTTCCTAAAAAACGTATTAATCGAAAATGTAGAGCGACCATTTCTTCTACCGTTAAGTTCTCGTTCCCCTTGTCCAACCACTCCTGAATGACCCCCAAAATGGCAGATGCTATAAAGGCTTGTAAGTATTGTTGAAACTCTGGATCTTGTGCTTCCTTGCGTATAAGCGATAATCTGTCCAAAATATGACTCCCAAAGATCATTTTCACCTTTTGTGTAAAGCTAGGGCTCCCCTGCTCTCCTAATAACATACGAAAAGCTGGTGCATGCTCTTTTATACACGTTATCACCTTGATAAATGGCTGATAAAGTTGCCCCATTTTTAACGTTTGAAAAGCATCCAACGGCTGAACATGTTTGACATAGCGCTCTAACTCCTTTAATAGCTCTTGCTGCAAATCCTCCATCACATCATATTTATCTGAATAATGTAAATAAAACGTGCCACGATTAATTTCAGCTACTAACGCTAAATTCTTTACAGTCACACGCTCAAAGCCTACCTCCTCTACTTGTTGGATAAAAGCATTTTTAATGGCTTGCTTCGTTTCAAAATTCATTTTTTCATGTACAGACACATATTTCCCTCCATTTACTTAACACTTGCTGGCAAACTGTTGATTGTATTTGCTCACATGCTACCGTAAAATTTTTATCAAATCAACATTGTGTTCAGTGAAGGAGTGAGGACCATATGGGCAACCAGGCAATCTCTATTAAGTCTCTCGAAAAACGATTTCAACATAAGCAAGTTATTGCCCCCCTTTCTTTGGATGTTCCTAAGGGACAGTTAATGGGCTTACTCGGTCCGTCAGGCTGTGGTAAAACAACACTAATCAAAATGATTATGGGCATGCTGAAACCTGATAGTGGTACTATTCAAGTATTAGATTTGAATGTTCCTCATAAACAATTATTAAATGACATTGGCTATATGGCACAATCAGATGCACTTTATACAGATTTAACGGGGGAAGAAAATCTACATTTTTTTGCAAAGCTTTATTCACTATCTAAAGCGGAACGAATAGAAAGAGTAGCCTATGCGGCAAGCCTCGTTCGTTTAACAGATGACTTACGACAAAAAGTAGAAAATTATTCGGGGGGAATGAAACGTCGATTATCTCTTGCTATTGCCCTTATTCAAAATCCTAAACTACTCATTTTGGATGAACCAACGGTGGGGATAGATCCTGTCTTAAAAAAGGAAATTTGGCAAGAACTGATTCGTTTAAAAGATCAAGAACAAAAAACCATTTTAGTGACGACGCATGCGATGGATGAAGCGGAAAGATGTGATCAATTGGCCATGCTGAGAAGTGGACATATTATTGCACAGGGTACCCCTCAAGAGTTAAAAGAACAATATCAAGCAAAAGACTTTGATGAGGTGTTTGTAAAAGCTGGAGGTGACGTTCAATGAGAATAGGTGCTATCATCACAAGAATCATCCAACAAATGAAAAGAGATAGACGGACACTTGCTTTATTATTTTTAGCCCCACTTCTTGTCTTGTCCTTAATGTATTTTATTTTCAATAGTAATGAGGCTTCCGTCACACTTGTGGTCTCTAATGCGCCCGCCCCATTGATCGACAAATTAAAAGAGACTGATTTTACCATTATCGTGGACAATGATTTTTCAAAAAAACAGCTACAAGATAAAGAGTATAATGGTTGGCTAGCAGTAGAGCAAAATGTTAGTAAGTTAACTTTATTAAATGATGATCCTTCTCTGGCAAAGGCTTTAATGATGCAACTTGCTCAAATCTTACAGCCTACACAAGCCTCTATAGGCAGTATGAAAACGGACTATGTTTATGGTGATCAGGATACGGCTATTTTTGATATATTTAGTCCTATGCTCATTGGCTTCTTTGTTTTTTTCTTTGTTTTTTTAATTACGGGCATTGCCTTATTAAAGGAGCGTACTTCTGGAACATTGGAGCGTTTACTAGCGACACCGATTAAACGTTCAGAAATTGTAGCAGGCTATATGGTTGGCTATGGTTTATTTGCGTTCCTGCAAACAATTATTATCGTCCTGTTTGGTATTTATGTGCTCGATATTGTCCATGTAGGCTCCATCTGGCTTGTCCTACTCATCAATATGATGGTTGCTCTTGTCTCGTTATCCTTAGGTGCGTTGCTATCTAGCTTTGCCGCTTCAGAATTTCAAATGATGCAATTTATTCCGCTTGTTATTGTTCCTCAAGTGTTCTTTTCGGGTATTTTCCCGCTGGATAGTATGGCGGAATGGCTTCAAAACATTGGGCGTATCATGCCTCTATACTATGCTGCGGACGCATTGAATGGTGTGATGTATAAAGGTTATTCACTTTCTGATATTATAGTGAATCTCAGCATTCTTGCTTGTTTTGCCATTGTTTTCATTACGTTAAATATTATCAGTTTAAAAAAATATCGTTCGTTGTAATCAATCCTTAAAAGTTCTGCTATTTAAAAAGCAGAGCTTTTTTATGTAACTGAAATAACTAAAAACAGGAAATATAACCAATTTAATTGAAGTGAATGGTCGATTTTCATTATAATTATTTTATGGAGAAGAATTATCCAAAAATAAAGGTGTGTGAAGATGACTACTATTTTGGAAGTACAAAACATCTGTAAACAATACAATGGGAAAAAAATTTTAGAGAATGTATCGTTTTCAATTGCGTCCAATCAAATCATTGCTCTAGTGGGGAAAAATGGTTCTGGAAAAAGCACTTTACTCAAGATTATTGCAGCATTCATTAAACCCGACAGTGGTTCTATTGTGAAGCATAAAACGTCTTTAAAAGTTGGCTATGTACCAGAAACAACTCCTTCTCATATTTTATTTACGCCTCAAGAATATCTTTATCACATGGGCTGTATACGAGGTATGGCTAAAAAGCAGCTTTTGCAGAAGATAGAAGAATTACTTGAGATGTTTCAACTAAAAGAGGAAAAAAATACAAGGATTGTCCATTTCTCTAAAGGGATGAAGCAAAAGGTGATGATTATGCAGGCGATGCTAGAAGAAACTGATCTACTGATAATGGATGAACCATTGTCAGGACTTGATGCCAAGGCACAAAATGATTTCGAACAAATCTTAGCTAGAGTAAGAAGTAAAGGTCTCAGTATCCTCTTAACCTGTCATGAAACCAAATTACTCGAAAAGCTTGTAGACTCCGTTTTACTTATTCAAGAGAATACGATCATTCAGATAAAGGAATTCGATCGTAATCCAACTCATCGATTAATTTTTGAGATTGCTAGCCTGTCATTACTCGATGAAATCATACCTTCTATTGAGATTCAACAAAAACAACTTTTAGTGAATGGACATTATGAAATCGTGACGATTGTTCCAGCAAAGGATTCAGATGAAATTTTACTGAAATTATTACAACACAATGCTTCAATTAAATATTTAGCTACTGTCCACCACAAAAAAGAACAATTCTCTTCTCATTTTTGAAAGGAGGAATCAAAAACGATGAGCAGTTTAGTACGTTATCAATTGATAAATTATTTAAGAACCTATCAATACGTTCCACCTTTTACAATCTTCATTCTATGTCTTATCGTTAATTATACTTTTGTGCCTAATCCAATATTAGATAGTTATTCATTTACATCTCTTGTGCTCTTTTTTTTAATGGGCTGGTTTACTGTTACATTATTTCATGCTGAAGATGAAGGACAAAAAATGATTACTACCCTTCATACGAGAAAAACAATAGACTACAATTTAGGGATATTCATCATTTGTGGGCTGCTTGCCTTTAGCCTAAGCTGTGTTTCTGTCATCTATCCAATTCTAATAGAGGCATTTTTTGAGAAGCCCAAGCTATTACATATTTTCCTAGGTTTCTTGTCTCATTTTAGTTTATCGTTACTTGCCATTGCACTCACTGCTTTATTTACTAGGGAACTCGTGAAAAATAGGCGAAATACGTGGTGGGGTGTAATAGGCATCCTTATTATTTCTGTCGTGATCGCTACTTTAAAAGATTCTATTCTAACTGGACTTCTTTGGTTACTTCCTCCTCTTCATCTTTCATTAGAAATGATGAGTGTGGGCGATCAAATTGAAGTTATACCCAACGTTTTTTATTGGCAATACACATGGATTATAATTTATGCATTCCTTATCATTGTTTTGTTTTTTTTCCTAGTCAACCGAAGAAAATGATTTAGACATCTTACTAAGGAGAGATAGTATGTATGAGCAACGGGAACATCAAAGTACTAATTGTTGAAGACGAAAATGATATAGCTAATATTATAAGGGACTACTTAAGTGTTAATCAGTTCGATTCACATATTGTTCGAACAGGTCATGAAGCAATCCATTATTTGCAAGAATCTAAACCTGATTTCATTATCCTTGATCTTTCTCTACCCGATTGTGATGGCATTGAAATATGTCGTAAAATCCGTGAAAATAGCAATGTTGCCATTCTTATTTTAAGTGCTCGAGGAAGTGATACAGATAAAGTACTGGGATTAGGTTTTGGAGCGGATGATTATATGACAAAACCGTTCTCTCTAAGTGAACTTGTCGCAAGAATTAACGCTCATTTACGAAAACAGGATAGATGGCTTCAGCATAATGGACGGCATATGGGAGGAGATGTCATTCACATAGATAATATGGTCATAAATAAACAGGAATATATTTTTTTACGTGATAGCAAGCCAATACCACTGTCAGCAAAAGAGTTTGAACTGCTATTTTTCCTAGCTAAAAATAGAAATCAAGTTTTCTCTAAAGGTCAGTTACTTGATGCCGTTTGGGGTTATGAGACCTATGGAGATGAAAATACAATTACAGTTTATATTAGAAGGCTTCGAGAAAAAATTGAAGTCAGCCCTTCTCATCCTATTTATCTTCAAACGGTTTGGGGAGTGGGTTATAAATTCAGTACACCCAATCACTCATAGGAGAATCAAATGTACCTAAAAAATTGGATGAATAAGTGGTTATGGACCCTATTAATCTGTGTTGTATTATTGTTTATCGTTGTCCTTTCACTATACTTTGCAACAGAGACTTCTCAAGAAGAATCACAAGATAAATATGTTATTAATCAAATTCGTTTATCAGTAAATCCATTATTATTGTACATAGAAGATCATTTTCCAAATTTCGCATTAGATTCAGCTGTACGTAGCACGCTACAACAAATGAGTGATGACAAGAATATTGATATTACAGTAGTTCAACTAGATGGAACAGTAAGTTACACTTCAATTAAGAATGATGTTTCAACTACTATTCATATTAAACATGATATACATTATGATTTATTTACCTCACAACAAGAGCCTGGAAAGATTAATATAGCCTTTCCGATTATGAATGGAGAAAGTAATGAACAGATAGGTAATGCTATTTTTTCCCTGAACAAAGACATTCTCTTTCCTTTAAAACAGACTAATTCCAACTCGACTCTTTTATTAGTCTTTATTGGCTTCTTGAGCCTTTTGATCATTTGCCTTGCCCTATTCATAGTAAGGAAAGTTCATAAAGATATTTTAAAGCCTTTAGATGAGCTAAAGGACAACACAGAGGAAATTGTAAAAGGAAATTACGAACAAATTACCATCCACTCGAAAATGGATGAGATTGGTGAATTGTATGCAGTATTTGATCAAATGCGATTAGAGATTAAACAGTTAGCCATCCAGCACAATGAACAAGAGCAAACTCAAAAGAAGCTCATTTCTAATATATCTCATGAAGTGAGAACTCCCATAACCACAATCAAAGCATATTTAGACGCTATTTCAGAGGGTATTTGTCGAGATGAAGATTCACTTATGGCCTATATTCAAATCATGCAGTCTAATACGGATAAGATGTCGAGGCTAGTTGATGATTTATTTATTCATACCTTAAAGGAGCTTGGTCATATCCCGATCCATTTAAAAGAACAATATAGCCAAGACGTTCTTACAAACATTCTGAAACCAATTCAATATTATGTCCAAACAACAAATATTCATTTTATAAGACCTACTAGTATTCCTAATGTCCTTATTCTAGTAGATGCTGATCGACTAGAGCAGGTGATCTCCAACCTTATTACCAATGCGTTAAAACATTCTTCTCATGAAGATACAATCACCATTACTACCTATATTGAAAATCAATCACTCTATATCCAAGTAATAGATACTGGTAATGGAATGCTTCCCGAAGATATGCCTTTTATTTTTGAACGTTACTTTAGAGGTCGGCAGCCTGGAAGTGAATCAGTCATTAAAAATGAAGGAGCAGGACTTGGCCTATCCATTTGTCAGCATATTATGGAAGCGCACCATGGGTCCATTTCATTTCATAGTAAGCCTAATGAAGGCACTACCTTTACACTTATACTCCCCATCTCGTAAAAGACTCCCGTTTTAGGAAGTCTTTTTTTCTTTCAACGTTCTTTTCTTATATGCTAAAAAGAAAGAAAGGGTAAGTATACTACCAAAAAATGAATCGATAATACGGACAACCCATATTCCATAACTTCTTAAAGGAATGCCGTTAATAAGCTGCCATAGACATACATATCCGAGCGTTAAAACAGCTAGTAAACTCCAAAAGATGAGTTTTTTCCGTGGCGATATAGCTGGTATTTTTTTATCTTTGCTTAAAGTTGCTCTGTAATATACATATCCAAAGATTAACACAATGCCAAACAAGGTACTCCCGTGTTGTAGAAATTTATAAATTGGTATTTGATAGCCAAAGAAAGTATATGTTTGAGTAAGAACTCGAAGTTTTGTCACCATAAGCCCATTTTGATGTGTAAATGAATCCCATATGACATGTGTTAACATGCCCAGCAATGCAGAGTAGCCAAAAACAAATACTTTCCATATGTTATTTCCTGCAATTGGATGGCTTTCTGTAGCTTGTAAAAACTCTGGTAAATGGCTCATGATTGGCTGTTGGATAAACCGTTGATAAATCAAATAGATGAAAAGAACGAGTGGCAGATTGAATAAAAAGAACCCTACAAAGGTATGACCAATCTCCCCTATCGGCCGACCTCTTAAAAAATATTCAAAATCTGGAGCCATACTTCCTAAAACTAATGCAGAAAAATGAATATATTTACTTTTTCGAGAAAAAGGTAAGACTGCCGCTGGATGAGCAAATGTTAAGGGCATATCTCAAACCTCCTTATTTATTACATCTATTAAATCGCATATTATAACGTTTACTATTAAGAAAGGTTACTCTGTCTGTAAGAATTTATTAATAATTTCATAAGGACTTACTAATAATTACATATTACACTAAAGAAAATGAGTTAAGGAGGCCTTATCATGGAAAAAGAGATACTGATTCGAGCCCAAAATTTATGTAAAACCTATTCAACCGGCAGCGAACAATTCCATGCTATTAAGAATATGAATGTCGACATTTATAAAGGGGATTTCACCGTTATTATGGGGAATTCTGGTTCTGGTAAATCAACGCTTCTTTATCTTTTAAGTGGGCTTGATGCCCTTACAGCAGGAGAGGTTTATTTTCAGGGAGAAAAACTTGATACCTTTTCTGAACGAAAGTTAGCTACTTTGCGTTCACAGAAGGTTGGCTATATCTATCAAAGTAGCAATCTCATTCCAGATATGACACTACTAGAGAATATTGCTCTTCCTGGATACATCGCGAAAAAAAATAAAAAAGAAGTCATACAAAAAGCGGAGCAACTACTAAGTTTAATGGGACTTGAAAAACAACGAAATCGATTACCCTCTCAAACATCAGGTGGACAGCAACAAAGAGCTGCCATTGCTAGAGCGTTGGTCAACAATCCTGAAGTGTTATTTGCAGATGAACCTACTGGTAGTTTAAATTTTGATCAAGGTGTAGCAGTATTAGATACCTTAACGAATTTAAATAGAAATGGGCAATCCATTGTCATGATTACACATGATATGAAGGCAGCTTGTCGTGCGAATCGCCTAATCATCATTCAGGATGGAAAAATAGATGGGATCTTAAACTTTGAAAAATATGATCATACCAACATACAAGAACGGGAACACATTATCTTTTCTTATGTTGCTGGGAAGGAGTAAAAAATGTACGCGATTATAACCCTTTGCTCTTCCTATATAAGAAAACGGAAAATACAAAATGGACTGATGGTTGTCCTTATTTTTTTATCAACACTTTTACTGGCGACTTCTGTCACTATACTGACCAATACAAACAATATTTTTGAAAAAGCCCATCATGATTCAAATGGTGCCCATCAAATTTTAACAATGGGTAACAATATTCATAACCCGATTGCTGTAAACGAATGGTGGCAGGAGCAACCGGGCGTGACTACTTCTAGTCTCATACCCTATAGAAATTTATCTAGATTTACCTTCAATGGGAAAGAAATATCCAATATCTATTTATTTATGATGAATACGCCAAATACACCGTTTATGATTGATCAATTACTACTTTCTGAGGGTGAAAAGCAACTCTCTCCTCCTAAGGGTACCATTTGGATTCCCACATCATTGGCATCAAGCGCTACCATTTCGCTCGGTGATGCAATTGAATTTCATACAGGTGAGAGCACGTTTAATTTAACAGTGTCAGGTATTGTGGTTGATATGCCATACGGAGGCCCTTTTACAACAAATGCTCGTATCTGGATGAACAATACTGATTATCAACAGCATTTAGCAACCATGACAGGTTCTGATCAGTACATGATGGCATTACGCTTTAATGACTATCAGCAAAACACCAATTATTGGGGTGATTTTGAAAAGTATCTGCAGGGACCTTATCTTGAATCTAAAATGGAATATGAAGAAATAGCTTCTTTTTATTTGATCATTAATAAAATTATTGGCTTTATTATGATCGCCTTTGGTATAGCTATGCTTTTGGTTTCCTTGTTTGTTATTGGTTTTAGCATTTCCGATGCCATTTTAACGAATTACAGAACAATAGGCGTTATAAAATCATTGGGTCTTTCTTCTCGAGAGATAAGTATCACTTACGTATTACAATTCGGATTGTTATCTGCTGTCGCGATTATACCTGGCATCATCATTAGTAAATTCCTTTCCAGAATAATTATAGAAAGCTCCTTATCTTATATGAAGGCAGGAAATCATTTAACCATACATCAAGATACTCTATTTAACATAGTGATTGCTCTCATCTTATTTGGCATCGTCCTACTCACTGCCTATTTCTACTCACACAAGGCGCGAAATGTAGAGCCTGTTCAAGCCATCAAATATGGGATGTCAGAAAATGCAAATAGTAAAATGAATCAGCGCAGAAACAGCTCGAATAGATTATTTAGATTAAGCAGTCTACCGATTCAACTTCAAATTGGTCTTAAAAGTATCACAAAAAACATAAAAAGTTCCATTCTTGTTATTGCACTTACTTCCATTACGTCTGCCATACTAGTCTTTAGTGTAGTCATATTAAATAGCTTTATTTCCATTAAAGAAACATCTCCTTTATGGGGATATGATGCCTCACATGTAGTAGTAACTGTATCTAATAAAGAAACCTTTACAAAACAACAATTTGAAGATTTTTTAATGGCTGATGAACGGGTTAAAGATTATGCATGGCTTGATCAATTCACAGGCATACTCCCTAATGACAGCCATCCCCCATTAAATATTAATGTCAATGTGATTGAGGGTAGCTTTGATGCCGCTGGCTATGTGACAATGTCTGGCCGTAATCCAATCAGTAAGAACGAAATCGCGATTGGACTCAATGTCGCTCGCGCTTTAAATAAAAATATAGGCGATATTGTAGAAGTTTATCTTGAGGGGAAACCGCATTTTCTTATTGTGACCGGAATCTATCAATCGATAGCAAATATGTCAAATTCAGCAAGGATTACAGCAGAGGTTATTAAAGTTTATAATACTACCTATACTACTTCAGAGGTAAGTATGATTAATCTTTTAGATGAAACAGTCGCTACGCCATTCGTTGAGGATTTAAATACGCACTTTAAAAGTTCTGTATCAGCTGTCACACAACAGCTATTATTAGATGCCGTCTTTAAAGAAGTCGTGGCCGTTTTAGTCATTCCCCTTTCAATTGTTGGTATTTTATTTATCATCGTAACCTGCATCATTATTTTTAGTGTATCACGAATTAATGTTAGAAAAGAAAGTAGCACGTATGGCATTTATAAATCGATTGGAATGACCTCTACAAATATTAGATGGTCGATTACAATAGGTATTTTAATTCTATCCATAATGGGTGCATTAGCAGGAATCTTTATCGGGATAAAATTAATTCCACTTGCACTTCAGTCGATTATTTTAGATTATGGCTTACTCGAACTACCGCTTGTTATAAACTGGCCGACAAGTATCGGTATAAGCTTTGTAAGTGTAATAGCTGCCATTTTTGGCGGCTGGATTTCGACCAAAATAATTGCTAAAACGTCGCCTCGCATATTAATTGTTGAATAAATAAATTTGGCCCCTACTAGTTTAGGGGCCTCTCTTTAATCATTCAAAAAAATTCTCTTCAGATAGCACGACAATATTGTTTCTTCGAAGCAATGCCGTAGTTACTCCTTCGCCAGCTAATTTTGTTCCATTAAACGCACCGTTATAAATCTTTGCACTGCCACAGGATGGGCTATATTCCTTTAAAATGACATGAGTTGCCCCTACCTCAAGTGCTTTTTGTAAAGTTGCATAGGCTCCCTTCAGATATAAATCTGTGACATCTCGTCCAGAACTTTCAACCACTGTCGCGTTGCCATCAAGTACATCTTGTCCATTGCCACCTACAATTTCAGCCGGTTCGCGGGGCGTTGAAAAGCCTCCCATCAGCTCTGGGCAAACCGTGACAGCTTTATTTTCTAACACAAGCTTTTGTATTTTTTCATCTATACTGTTTGTGCCATTATAACGAACATTTAAACCTGCTAAGCAAGCACTTATTAAAATCATCGTTTTCTCACTCCCTCTACTATCTTTATTCCACTATAACACGCATGCTACAATAATTTTATGAAGACCAAGGGAGGAGATAAAATGCCTGATCCTATTTTGATTTTACCTTATACAGATTTAATGGGCTAAGGAATTTCATAGCATAGGCTGTCAATTACGGGAGGCCTTAGGAAACATAGCGCTGAGAATTGATCATATTGGCTCAACTGCTGTAACAGGGCTAGCAGCAAAGCCTGTAATTGATATACAAATATCCGTCACATCGTTTACACCATTGGCAGCATTTAAAGCTTCATTAGAATCTCTAGGTTTTAGTTATCGAGCAGAAAATCCAGACAAGTCTAAACGCTATTTTCGAGAGGCTCCAGGAGATAGACGTGTACATATTCATGTTCGACAGGCTGGTAGTTGGGCAGAGCAGCTAGCCTTATTATTTCGAGATTTTTTGCGCCGTCATCCAGATTACTGTCGTCGCTATGAGCAGGTAAAATATGAATTGGCTAAGAAATACCAATATAATCGTCAACTTTATACAAAATCTAAAGAATCGATCATATGGGAAATTTTAAAACAAGCAAATCATTGGAGTCAGCAGACTGGCTGGTCTCCTGCCAATTCAGATAACTAAAGAAAAGGGAGGAACAAACTTGGCTGAATTTACAATTTGTTTTCTGAAGAAAGGTGATTATATCCTTTTATTGAATAGAGAAAAGCCTCAGTGGATGGGCGCATGGAATGGTGTTGGTGGCAAAATTGAACAGGATGAAACACCATTAGCTGGTGCCTTACGAGAAATTAAAGAAGAAACAGGCATTACGGTTGAGGATATTACCTATAAGGGTAAGATTACCTGGACAGATGGCGTTGTTAACTATGGCTGTATGTATGCGTTTATAGCGGAACTACCTGAATCTTTTCCATATGTAACACCGATAAAGGTTGCTGAGGGCATTCTTGATTGGAAGGAGCTTACTTGGATTTTACACCCTGAAAATGTAGGTATTGCGGACTTAAAATATTATTTACCTAAGATGCTCAATGAAACAACTAACTATGATTATATTTTTACATATCAAGACAAGAAATTAGTCAATATCTCTTCAGCACCAATTGAACAAACATCGACTGTCTAATAATAAATAAGCCTCGTCCATGCAATAGGTGCATAACGAGGCTTGTTTTTAGAATCTTGGTTGTGCAAAGCGCATTCTGCATATTGACCAATTTAAGCTTGTATTTTGGATGTCATCATGTATTTCCCATAAGCTATCCACGATTCGCAATTCAACATTGCGCTCCAATAATGCTTTAGCTATATCATTGATCTCTGAGACATGGATGGGCATTTGTGTTATTTCACTCGTATAATAGCCCGCAATATCATCCTGTAAAGTGAATCCATTACTATCAAACTCATATAGGTAAAGACTTGTAGTTTTCAATACTTCTAACCACTTGTTTTCTATGACTACTACATGTGAAGCTTGATGTAGATATTGCTGTCTGTCCTGCTCTGTTGTTTGATCCCCTGCATGAAAGCAGACACGCGGACAATCTCTTGGCGTTAAATAGTTTGGCAGGCATCTTTCGTTGATTGCCCATACTAGCCCTTTTTTGGCATCTAAATCTGGTCGCTCAGGCAGTCGAGGATGAAAAATCATAATAGTAGGGTCTTCACTGACATGAAATAAACGCATGGGTACTTCTCCTTTATTTCTTTAATTTAAAAACAATAAAATCTGCACAATGCAAATCTTCCGCAAATTGAGGGTACTTCTTTAGCATGTCTTGTGATGGCTTTGGCTCTACAATAGTCTCAATAGTAAATCCAGCTTGCCTAATTGCTTGCACATAGCTTGTTAATGTTCGGTGGTATAGAACTATTGGTGGGTCAGCATCTAGCTGGTGATACTCCCCTTCATAAAAATAACGTTGGACTTTCCAATACTGTTGATCTAGCTGCTCATGTCTCATCCATCCACTATTTGGTGTCACAAAGCATGGATGTAAAATCGAAAAAATAAAAGTGCGATTAGGTTTTAATAATCGAAACATCTCACATAGAGCAGCCTGATAATCCTCTAAATCTTGGAGAACCATATTTGAAACAATACCATCAAATTGTTCATCTGCTAAAAAGGATAAATTTTCACAATTCCCGTGTAAAAATTGAATAGCTTCCTGCTGTGGTGTTCTTTCCATAGCAATGTCTAGCATTTTTTGTGAAAAATCAACAGCTGTTACTCTTGCACCCTTCTTTACCAGTAATCTGCTTAAATAGCCTTCTCCACATCCTGCATCTAATAGATGGTTTCCATCTACCTCACCTAGCAAAGAAAAGATAGTGGGATTTAACAATACGACACGATGAATATCCCCCTGCTCATCGTAGTTTGCTGTATACCTTTCCGCATATCGATTCCAGCGTTGAATAGCTTGTTCTGTGTTCATTTACAGTCCCCATTTCAAAGTAAAATCGTAACGTTACGTCCTGTGTGCACTTGTCTATTTTTCCATATAAAGAAAAAAATATATAGACTTTTATTTTATTTTTTAATATCATGTAGATAGAGGCACGGCTTCTTTAAGTAAATGATAAAGCCAGAAATCCTATTTGGATTTCTGGCTTTTATGCGTTATATAGAAATTGTATGTTCAGCAACAGCTTCTTTTTTTACAGTTAGCCATCTACCAATTACCATAACGAGCAATGCAAGAAACACTATGACACCAGCAAATATAAGTGCTGCTTTATAGCTACTATAAACTTCGACCAGTTTTCCTGCGATAATCGGTCCGATAATTTGTCCAAAAGCATAAAAGGTTGTTAATAAAGAAACAACGAATCCGCTCTTTGTCGGGAATAGCTGTCGTGCATAGGAAGTAGTTAGCGTGACAATTCCTACAAAGGTTAGACCGAATAAAAAAGATGCTAGTAAAACGCTCCATACCGTTTGTGCAAAAACAGGTAACAGGATACCAACCACTTGCAGTATGTATGCCACAAACAAAATTTTTATAGCTGAAAACTTCTCTAATAAGACCGTCCAAACAGGAGCTGATGGAATAGCCGCGAGCCCCACAATGACCCAGCTATAGGAAGAGTAAGCTTGAAGAGAAGGAATATTATGAATAATATCGACTAAAAAAGTACCTGTAATAATATAGCCTAACCCCTCTAAACCATAGGATAAAATCAGCCATGGCATAAAACCCTTTGTCATTTTTGTATCAAGAGATTTCGTAACTTTTGTGCTGTCCTGCACCACTAAACTTCTCCATAAATAAGAGGTAATAAATAAAAAAATCGCTGATAAAATTCCTAAGCCTAACCATGCACCCTGCCAAGCAAATCTTGCTTCTATAGCAGGTACACATAAACCTGAAATAGCAATCCCTAAGCCTATACCACTAAATACATAGCCAGACCATCGTGATAATGAATGCTTCGCCAAGTAATCCATAATAATACTCGATGTTAACACAAAAATAAGGCCCCCTGTAATGCCCGCAATTAAACGCAGAACTAGCCAAACACTATACACTTCTATTAAGCCCATTAATATAACAGATAGGACATTGGTAACAACACTTGCCATTAAAACATTTTTACGTTGACGATAAATGAACCCTGCCCATAATGCGCCAATGAAATAACCAATATAATTGCTTGAAGCTAAAAAACCAGCCACTTCCAATGAAAACCCTACATCATGACGCATAAAGGGTAGAATCGGTGTGAAGGCAAATCGACTAATCCCCATAGCAACAACTAATAATAAAATTCCTCCAAAGACAATTCCTACATGTTGTCGATTCATGATGAACCCCCCTCTCATATATTCTACTGTAATTAAAAGGATACAGAGCGCAAATTAATAAATCTAATATATAATGTATATAAAAGCATAAAAAAAATTTATGAAAGGTGTAACGACATGAATTTACATGCTCTACGTTTATTTACAAAGGTGGCTGAACTCAATAGTGTTTCCAAAGCGGCACAGACACTTATGATTAGTCAGCCTGCTGTAACCATTCAAATTCGAAATTTAGAGAAAGAACTAGGCTTGACACTGCTAGAAGCCAAAGGTAGGGGCATTTCGCTAACACAAAATGGTACTTTTTTATACAAACAGGCACAGCGCTTATTTGATCTAGAAACTGATATCGAAAATAAAGTTGAACAGCTTAAAAATACGGGCAATGAAGAACTGCAAATTGCCTCCACGCATGTTCCCTCCCATTTTTTACTACCTAAATGGTTAGCTCAATTTAAACAAGTTTATCCAGCAACACATATTCATTTAAAGACCGCCAATTCCCAGCAAGTGATTGAGGATTTACTCCATTATAAAGCTGATTTAGCTTTTATCGTCAAAGAAGATGGACATCATGCTGATATTAATTATCAATTTCTAATGAATTTGGATTATTGGTTTATTGTGCCGCACAATCATCATCTGGCAGGTCAAACAGTATCGCTTGCAGAACTTATGCAGCAGCCCTTCGTCACAAGGGAGGATGGTAGTTCCACAAAAGAATACTTAAATGCTCTATGTAAAGTGCATAAAATCCCTCCACCGAAAGTAGGTTTACAACTAGACGGGATTAATGAATCCATACATGCCATTGCGGCAGGTTTTGGTACAATGCTAGCACCATCCATAGCAGCTTCTAGCTTTATTCTACAGCAGCAAGTTGCCCGCGTTTTTATTAAGGACATTGATATCCAACGACCGATTTACCTTTGTACAAGAAAAAATGAATTGCATCACTCCACATCCTTTAATAATTTTCTTCACATCATCAATGAATCGATCATATAGAAAGAAGGCACTCTCAAATAGGTGCCTTCTTTTGTTATCTATCAACGCTTGTAAAAGCTGTAAAAATGTAGTTAAAAAGGTGCATGCATTTCTTTAGTCATTATATTAATATTCGTTTTTTTGTAGACTTAATAGTTTTTATAGCCTATAATAATCCGTGTTATTACCAATAAACGAACATTAAGGTGGTTTTTATGTCTGAATATACGCATATTTTCAAAGGAACAGCTTTTACTAGTAAATCTGCTACTGACGTTCACATTTTAAAGGATTATTTATTTTTCATTAATGCTGACGGTATGATTGTTAAAACTATCGCTCCCGAACAACCTGATTACCAACAACTATTAATTACATATCAAAATCAAAATAACTTCCATGCATTAGCTGAAGGCCAATATTTCCTACCGGGATTTGTCGATTTGCATGTACATGCACCTCAATGGGCACAATCTGGGACAGCTTTAGACATTCCTCTTTACGATTGGTTAAACACATATACTTTCCCTATCGAATCAAAATTCTCCGATTTAGTATTTGCTCAAGAAGTTTATGAGGATTTAGTAAGCACACTACTTGCCAATGGTACAACTACATCATTATATTTTGCGACGGTTCATAAGGAGGCCAGTGTACTTTTAGCGAAAATCTGTGCTGAAAAGGGACAGCGAGGATTAGTCGGAAAAGTGGTCATGGACGATCCTGAACAGAATCCTGATTTTTATCGAGATGAAAACACAAAAACCGCATTAGAGGATACGGAAGAATTTATTTTAGCTGTAAAAAATTTAGCCAAAACGACTAAACAGGGTGTTTACCCCGTTGTCACTCCTCGCTTTATTCCAAGCTGTACAGACGGTGCCTTAAAGGGCTTAGGTGAATTAGCTGCGAAATATGATACACATATCCAATCACACTGTAGTGAAAGTGACTGGGAGCACAGCTACGTCAAAGAACGATTCAACAAAAATGATGCCGTCGCCTTACATAATTTTGGTTTGTTAGGTGAAAAATCTGTCATGGCTCATTGTAATTTCTTAAGCGATGAGGATGCCAGATTATTTGCTGAAACTGGCACTGCCATAGGTCATTGTCCAATCTCTAATGCCTATTTTGCTAACAGCGTGATTCCAATCGCCCGCTTTCATGCAATGGGCGTTGATATTGGACTAGGTTCAGATGTTTCAGGCGGATTTTCTCCAAGTCTTTTTGATAATGCAAGACAAGCTGTTATGTCATCGAGAATGCTAGAGGATGGTGTAGATACAACCATTTCCGCCGAAAAGCGTGGTGTCCCAAATTCACGCATTACAATAAATGAGGCCTTCTATCTAGCGACAGCTGGTGGTGGAGAAAGCTTAAGTCTTCCAATTGGCCGTTTACAGGAAAACTATACATGGGATGTACAAATTATCGATACAAAAATTCCTACTGCTAGGCTTCCGATTTTTGATCCAAATGAAGATTTACACGATATATTCCAAAAAATCATGTATCTTGTACGCCCAGAAAATATCCGCGAGGTATGGGTGCAAGGAAATAAAGTTCATAGGAGAGGCTAATCATTCTCTTATTCTCTAATAAAAATCTATCATTTTGAGGTGTACAACTTCGTGGAAACACAACATAGAAAACTAACTAATCAAACAAAACAAACACAATTAACCGTGTTACCAAATGAAAAAATTTCGTTCGGTCAGTCTGCTCTACTCGGTTTACAGCATGTTATGGCTATGGATGTTTATGTGGTGCCCTTTTTAATTGCCATGCTAATCGGTCTACAAACTGGTCAGGCAAGCGCCTTGATTCAATCAACCTTTATTGCGGCTGGGGTCGCGACGATTGTGCAAACACATTTTTGTATGAAATTACCGATGGCACAAGGTCCATCCTATGTTCCACTTGGTGCCATTGTTGGGATCTATGCAGCAAGTGGTAGTGGTGATTTAGGTTGGAGTACTGTGCTAGGTGCTAGTTTAATTGGAGCCATTTTGGTTATTATTTTAGGCTATACAGGTATCTTCAATAAAATTGTCCAAACATTTATTCCACCAATTGTTGGTGGAACGATTATCTTTGTGGTGGGATTGTCCTTAATGCCTGTTGGTTTAAGTGATAATATTTTTAATGGTGCAGGCGCATCCATAAATCAAAACATTTATTTAGCACTTATCTCAGCATTCGTATTAATTATTTGTGTCATGTTAGGCACAGTCTTCCATCAAAAAGGACGTCTATTCCGAATTGCTTCTGTTATCATCGCCTTAATTGCTGGTAGTATTGCAGCAAATATCATGGGTGTTTTAGATTTATCTCCTGTATCGCAAGCCAAATGGTTTAGCATGCCACAAATTCCATTTGCAGATTTTAGTTTTAGCTTTAATTTTTCTGCTATTATCACAATGGTCATTATATATATTGTCTTAATGGCTGAAACAACAGGAACATGGTTTGCCATTAGCAATGTCATCGACCAACCTTTAACAAATAAACAAATTAACCGTGGTGTTATTGGTGAAGGAATTGGCTGCTTTATTGCTTCTTTACTTGGCTCCACTCCTGTGACAGGTTATTCAACAAATGCAGGTGTTATCTCTATTACTGGGATTGCGAGCCGTCGTGTCTTTATAGCAGCAGGTATTTGGTTTATCGTCTTCGGCTTCTCTGGTAAATTAGCAGCACTCATCTCAGCAATTCCTTCAGCTGTTATTGGTGGTGTATTTGTGATCGTCTGCGGCATAATAGCCATTAGTGGTTTACAGGTCATGAAAAATGAACATATTGGTGAAAAGGAAATGTATGTCATCGCGATTCCTGTTATTTTAACGTTAGCATTGACATTATTGCCTGATGATTTCCTGTATTCCTTACCTACAACCTTGCAGTATTTATTTGGTTCGCCTATTGCAACCGCTGCGCTCGTAGCGATTTTCCTTAATAAAATTTTACCAAGCTCAAAATAGTAGCTATCTACAACGCACAGCATCTCTAGTCCATTCGGATTGCAGGTGCTGTGTCTATTTATTTTCTAAAATTTCTGTTTCCTTCCCTATAAATCTGTTATACTAGAGCAAAAAAGTAGGGATTAAAATGGACTATGATGTCATAATAGTTGGTGCTGGCTCCATGGGGATGGCGGCTGGTTACTTTTTAGCAAAGGAAGGAAAAAATGTACTTATGCTAGATGCCTTTACTCCACCCCATGAAGAAGGTAGTCATCATGGGGATACAAGAATCATTCGCTTTGCCTATGGTGAAGGAGCTAGCTATGTACCTTTTGTAAAAAGAGCTGGCGAGCTTTGGCAAGAGCTAGAGTCTTTAACAAATGAAAGCTTATTTATACAAACTGGTGTAGTTAATATTGGAGAGCCAACATGTGCCTTTATTCAAAATGTGGAGGCTAGTGCCTCGCTCTATAATTTAGCACTTGAACACTATTCACCTGCTGAAGCAATGAACAAATGGCCAGGGTTATTCTTGCCAAAAAATTTAGTTGCTTGCTTTGAACCTACAGCTGGTGTCCTTCGTGTTGAAGCATGTATCCAAGCCTATAAAAAATTAGCCTTGGAGGCGGGTGCAAGCCTTCGAACAAATGAAAAAGTATTGGCTATCCAAGCTGGTGATATTGTACAGGTACAAACAGTACATAATAGCTATAAAGCAAAGCAATTAATAGTAACGGCGGGTGCATGGGCAACAGAATTATTACAAACAGTAGATGTGAGCATACCCGTCACACCAACGCGGAAAACCTTTGCATGGTTTGAGGCAGATGAGCAGCTGTATCATGATAAAGTTTTTCCAGCCTATTGCTTTGAATTTGCCGATTCAACCTACTACGGCTTTCCAAGTATTGATGGAGCGGGGTTAAAACTTGGACGACACGATGGGGGTGATGTGGTTAATCCAAACGACCCTCTACGTCCGTTTGATGCGTCTGATGCTGTTGACTTACAAAACTTCATTGATCAGTTTATGCCTCAGCATGGAACGCTTAAATACGGAAAAACATGTAAGTATTCGATGACACCAGATGAAGATTTCATCATCGACTTTTTACCTGAACATCAGAATATTGTGATTGCTGCAGGTTTTTCTGGTCATGGCTTTAAATTTAGTAGTGCCGTTGGGGAAGCTCTTGCAGATTTAATTATAGAGGGCAAAAGTAAACAAGATTTATCTACCTTTAAACTTAGTCGATTTTAGCAAAAAAGGATCGGTACAACGGTTAGTCGTTGCACCAATCCTTTATTTTGTTAACATCGTTTGAAACTCTTGCCAATCATATAAACGTGGAAGATTTACATGCTGGTTATAAGATTGATTCTTTAAGATTACCTTAGTTGTCACATCATGAAGTGTCTCAAGTACTGCTGGTTTATCATCTACATAAATATCTAAAGCAAGCTCTTTTATAATGGCTACCTTTTCTGCATCTTGCATGCCACAAAAAAAATGACCGTCTGTTATTGGAAAGCCCTGTGCCTCCATCCAAGCTTTTGTTTGCGCACAATATTGCTTTGGACGAGATGTAATATAGTAAATGTCATGTCCCTGCTCTGCTAAAGCTTGGAGGGCTTTTAAAGCACCATCAAAAGATGGACAGTCCGTAAAATAGATCTCTTCCAATGCGCTATTCCACAAGGCAGTTCCTTCCTCATCTGTTAATCCAAATGGTTCATGAATTTCTACTCGTTGTATCGCTTGAAAGGTTTCAAAGGAAACCTTTTTGCCAAGCTTTTTATTATAAAGTGAAAAGGCATGTGCTCGTAAATCAATTAATGTGTCATCTATATCAAAGCCAAACTTCATCTAGTTGTTCGTCCTTTCACGAAGCCTTGTTTATAAAGTTAGAAGCAAATGTCTGTTCTTTTTCAATTTGTTTTGCTAATACTTCCTCAATGGCTTGCTTACGCATTTGTTGAAAATATTGTACGTTAAATTGTGCTAGTGTGTCTTTATTTAGCAATGATGCAAGACAATCTGCATCTTTTAGTGCACTATTCAGCCCAAAAGCGCCTGTTGGTGTCATTGTATGAACAGCGTCCCCTAGCAAGACAAGGCCCTTTGTCCCCCAACTATTACAATGGCTACTAAAGACATCAAGCAAAACAAAATCCTGCCAGGAAGTTATCTGTGCCTGCACTGTCTTCGTTAATTCTGGAAATGCCTCCACAAGCTGCTGGATAAAGGGTGTAAATGCTAGTTTTCGAAGCTGAGGGAAACTACCTTGCTCAATATTCCAGCCTATTTGAAGATAACCACCAACTTGTGTAAACAATGACAGCTGCTTATCATCGATGAGTGCCATTTTTATGGATGGTTCCCAATCAGCTGGCGCAGGAATTTTAGCCCACAGTAAATCAAAGCCATGCTTCTGTTTCTGAACATCAATATGTGCTTGCTTACGAATAGTAGAATAACGACCATCCGCACCGATAATTAACTGACTATCGATTTGTATAGGGTCCCCGTTTTTTATCGCCATAACGCCTCTATAATGACCAGTAGCATCCGCGATCAGCTTTGTTACCTTTGTATGTAGCAAGCATGTAAAGTTAGGGAACAGCTGTGCTTTTTGTAAAATTCCTTTTAATAAATTTGCCTGTGGTACATGAATGCCTAAATGTCCTATTGCTTCATCTGGAAGAATTGTTTTAAATGCTCTGCCACCAGCATAATACTCAAGTTTCTCCATTCGTAATATACCGAGTGCCTCGACTGCTTCGAAAAGATGGTGGCTTTTTAAAACAGCCTCCCCTTCCTCATTTAAATGCTCGCCACGAAATGCCTGACCAAGTGCTACATTTTGCTCTAATAAAATCACTGACAGCCCTTTTTTAGCAAGTAGGTAGGATAACAATGCACCAGCAGGACCTGCCCCTACTATACAGACATCTGCTTGATAGTTCACTTTTTTTCACCCTGCTTTGGATAGGCAATAATACGCAAATCCTCGCCTATTTTATCAAATGATGCAAACTCAACATTCCATGCCTCATGCATGAGAGAGGGATTATAGCCGGCAAACGGCGTTAACGATAGATTTCCACCCAAAACTTTAGGTGCTATATATACTACATATTTATCGATTGCACCTTGCTGTAAAAAGGAAGCATTCATTTTACTTCCACCTTCTAGCAAAATATCTGTTATGCCGTGTATATAAAGCTTTTCAAGCATCTCATCAATCTGTAATCCATATTCATTTTTTTGTACGGGTAAAACTGTAACACCTTTTTCTGTTAATAAATGAATTTTTTCTTGGCTTACGTCGTCACTACAAACAAGAATCGTTGGTGCATCCTCTGTATTCAAGACATTTGCATTGTCAGGTGTACGTAGAGAACTATCCATAATAATACGTGTTGGATTTTTTCCATATCCTTCTTTTAGTCTTGTTGTTAAAGAAGGATTATCAGCAATGACTGTACCCACGCCAACTAAAATTCCATCTACTTCATGACGAATATGGTGAACATCCTCACGTGCACCCTCTCCAGTTACCCATTTTGAATGTCCTGTATGCGTAGCAATTTTCCCATCTAAAGTCATAGCAAATTTTGAAATAACAAAAGGACGATGCGTAAGCATATTGTGAATAAAACGCTCATTTAAACGGCGCGCTTGTTGCTCTAAAACCCCTACTTCCACCATTATTCCAGCATCTTGTAGCAATTGGATGCCACGACCTGCTACTGCTGGATTTGGATCTTGCATAGCAATTACCACTCGACTGACACCAGATTCCTTCACTAAATTGGCACAAGGAGGTGTCTTACCATAATGTGAACAAGGCTCTAACGTTACATATAACGTAGCACCCAGTGCATGCTCTCCAGCCATTCGAAAAGCATGCACTTCAGCATGTGGTTCCCCTGCTTTTCTGTGTAAACCTGTACCTACAATCACACCGTTCTTCACGATTACAGCCCCAACAAGTGGATTAGGGTTCGTATTTCCTTTAGCACTAGCTGCTAAATCCAAAGCCAGTTGCATATACTTTTCATCTACATTCATCATCATCGCAACCTCCACCTATTGCTTTTCACGTATATGTCCAGATTTTTCAACTTTCGTTTCTAAATAAAAACGATTCGTCTCTGTCAAACCGCCCCATAAAGGAACATGCCCTTCCGCAGCCATGCCACGAGCCTGTAATGCAGCCAATTTCTTCGGATTATTTGTAATAAGTGTTACTGGTTTGGTACGCAGTGTAGCTAATACCGCAAGTGCTTCGTCATAAGAACGTGTATCATCTGGGAAGCCAAGTGCATGGTTTGCTTCAACTGTATCGAGCCCTTCCTCTTGCAATAAATAAGCAAGAGATTTAGAGAATAGTCCAATACCACGACCTTCATGATCAGCTAAATAAAATATAGCACCACAGCCATGCTCAACTATCATTTTCATAGACTCATGCAACTGGTATCCACAATCACAACGCTGGCTGCCAAATATGTCGCCTGTGTGACAAATACTATGCATTCGGATTAAAGCATCTTCTGAATGGGTAAAATCACCATATACAAGCACAGAGGATTGTTGTAAAAATGCTAAATTAGCAGCGGCTAATCCATCAATGATTTCTTCTTTAGTTAAATTCGCATCAATTTTAAGCCAGTTATACCATTGAAAAGTTGCAGAAAAATCGCCTTGTTTTACAGGTAATTTCACTGGTCCAACTAGGCAAATATTCTCTGTATTTGTATGCTTTACTAACGTCATTTTATCTTTTACTAAGTCCATCACTTTAGTTGTAATTGTCATATTAATCTCCAACCTTCTATAGAAACAGTTGGCTAAATTCACCAACTGAGCACATGTATTTTCACATCACTTACATAACGTAACTTAGTTTATAATAATAACTAAAAAGTGTCAATCGACAGCTATTACTCTTTAATTATAATTATTAGCGATGATAATTTTATTATTACTTTTTCATCATATACTACTAGCTTATGGAGATGCTATTTTTTCTGTGCAGGCTAGTCTATAATAAGCTGTGGTACTGTAATGACGAAAGGAAGTTTAACATGAACTTAGAAAAAAATGTTCAACTAAAGCAACCAAAATATCAACAAATAGCCATTGATCTCGCCTCCAAGATTGTTGAAAGAAAATACAGCATTGGCGATAAAATATATGCAAGATCCTCTCTTGCCAGTCAATATAATGTTTCTGCTGAGACGGCAAGAAGAGCTATTGCCGTTTTGCAAGACTTAGAAATTGTTGAAGCTTCAAAAGGTAGTGGCGTAATTATAAAATCGTATGAAAAAGCGGCTCAATTCGTCAGACAGTTTCATGATGTACAATCGATTCATGAAATACAAAATGAGCTTTTGACAAGTATTCAAAAGCAACATCATGAATTGATTAATTTACAAGACAAGGCAAAGCAACTAATTAGCCGCACAGAGCATTACCGGTCAGTCAATCCGTTCATCCCCTATCAATTAGAAATGACAGCTGATAGTCCATGCATTCATCAAACTGTACAAGCTTTAAATTTTTGGCAAAATACTTCTAGTACTATCGTTGGTATTCGACGTGGCAATGAATTATTACTATCCCCTGGTCCTTATGTCTCATTTGAAGAAGGGGACATTATTTATTTTGTTGGAAATGATGAAAGTTTCGCTAGAGTTCAAAGCTTTTTATACCCAAATTAAAATCCGTTTAAGCGCTGATATAACAGCGTTTAAGCGGGTTTTTTCTTATTTGTCGATTTGACAAAAGTAACAACCCTTTGCTACAGTAAGGTTGTTACTTGTTTATTTTTGGGTATCATTATCCTCACATAGTAATAATCTACGAAAGGAGTGCTTCTATGGAAAAAATTAAAATAGAACACGTATCGAAAGTGTTTGGCAAACATATTCCCCAAGCACTAGAACTCGTTAAGCAACAAAAAAGTAAGACTGATATCTTAAAAGAAACAGGTGCAACTGTTGGAGTATACGATGCAAGCTTTACTGTCAACGAAGGAGAAATCTTTGTTATTATGGGATTGTCAGGAAGTGGCAAATCTACGCTTATACGGCTTTTAAACCGCCTAATTGAACCAACGAGCGGAAATATATATATCGATGGAGAAAATATTTCTACCATGGGAAAAGAAAGTCTACGGTCTGTACGAAGAAACAAAATGAGCATGGTTTTCCAAAACTTCGGTTTATTCCCCCATCGTACATTACTTCAAAATACCGAATATGGCCTTGAAATTCGAGGTATTTCAAAAGAAGAACGGCAAGCAAAAGCTGAACAGGCTTTAGAAAATGCTGGATTACTCGCTTATAAAGACCAGTATCCAAATCAGTTATCAGGTGGTATGCAGCAGCGTGTTGGTTTAGCACGAGCCCTTGCTAATGATCCTGAAATATTACTAATGGATGAAGCATTTTCAGCACTTGATCCATTGATTCGCAAGGAAATGCAAGATGAGCTACTCGATCTACAACAAACATTGAAAAAAACTATTTTATTTATCACACATGATTTAAATGAAGCATTACGCATTGGGGATCGCATTGCCATTATGAAGGATGGCTCTATCATTCAGATTGGTACGGGTGAAGAAATATTAACCAACCCAGCAAATGATTATGTCAAAACATTCGTGGAAGATGTGGATCGTTCTAAAGTATTGACAGCTGAAAATGTCATGGTACGTCCAGTTTATGTCAATACAGACCTAGATGGCCCTAAAGTGGCACTAAAGCGTATGCGTCAAGAGGCTGTAAGTTTATTAATGGCTGTTGATAAAAATAGACATTTAAAAGGCTATATCACTGCAGACGATGCACTAGCTGCAGCGAAGAAACAAGAGCAAACCGTCCATTCTATTGTGCAATCAGAAGTATTAACTGTTCCACCCGATATGCTACTACAGGATATTTTAGGGATGATTTATAATTCTCCTACTCCTATTGCCGTTGTGAAAGATGGTCGCTTGCTTGGTGTACTAATTAGGGGCGTTGTCATCCAAGCACTGTCAACTAGCGATGAGGAGGCCGAATCACATGAATAACTTTTTAGATAATATTCCAACATTACCACTAGCTCCGTGGGTAGAATCAGCTATGGACTGGTTGACGAGTAATTTTTCAGCGTTCTTTAACTCTATTCAGCAATTCGGAAAACTACTCATGAATCAGGTCACTGATTTATTAATTAGTATCCCAGCCATTATTCTTATACTTCTTGTCGTGATATTTGCCTTCTTCGTTTCAGGCAAAAAGTTAGGGCTTGCTGCATTCTCATTAATTGGCTTGTTGTTTATCTATAACCAAGGATTATGGACTCATCTTATGGAAACAACCACGCTTGTGATCTTTTCCAGTATTATATCCATCATCATCGGTATTCCACTAGGTATCTTAATGTCAAAATCAACGGTAGCTGAAAACATTATTAAACCAATACTAGATTTCATGCAAACAATGCCTGGCTTTGTCTATTTAATTCCAGCCGTTGCCTTTTTTGGTATTGGTATTGTACCTGGTGTCTTTGCATCCGTTATCTTTGCTTTACCCCCAACAGTACGTATGACAAACCTCGGTATTCGTCAAGTACCAAAAGAATTAGTGGAAGCTGCAGACTCCTATGGTAGTACAGCTAGCCAAAAATTATTTAAAGTAGAAATCCCCCTTGCTAAATCAACCATTATGGCAGGGATTAACCAAACCGTTATGCTGTCACTTTCTATGGTAGTTATTGCCTCTATGATTGGGGCTCCTGGTCTAGGACGTGAAGTATTAACAGCCCTTCAACGTACTCAAGTTGGGAATGGCTTCGTTGCAGGATTAGGCTTAGTTATTTTCGCGATCATTATTGACCGTTTAACACAAAGCCTCAATAAAAAGAAAGCATTATAAAAATGTCATCTTTCTTGCTACCATCCATCCTCCGGTGGATGTCGGCAGTTTGGATACAAAATGATGAAGAGAAAGGGAGATTCGATGAAACTGAAAACACTATCAAAGTTAGGAATGGCTCTAGGTCTAGGCTTCATGCTTGCTGCATGTAGTGGAGGCGACTCAGGCTCAAGTTCTGGAAAAAACAGTGATTCTAAGGAGGTAAACCTAGCCTATGTTGAGTGGGATACAGAAATTGCCTCAACGAATGTTGTTGTGCAGGTACTCGAAGATTTAGGTTATGATGTAACATTAACTCCTTTGGATAATGCGATCATGTGGGAGGCTGTCTCGAAAGGAGAGGCTGATGGAATGGTTGCTGCTTGGCTACCACATACACATGCTTCACAATATGAAAAATATAAAGCTGATTTAGATGAGCTAGGTGAAAACCTTGCTGGTGCAAAAATCGGTTTAGTTGTACCAAGCTATATGGATGTCAATTCTATTGAAGATTTATCTAATGAAGCAGATCATACAATCACTGGTATTGAGCCAGGTGCGGGCATTACTGCTGCTACAGAAAAAGCATTAGAAGAATATGATAATTTAGCAGATTGGAACTTTATTACTTCTTCTTCTGGTGCGATGACAACTGCATTATCAAAAGCGCTGAAAGATAAGGAAGAGATTATTGTCACAGGCTGGTCACCACACTGGAAATTTGCGAAATATGATCTTAAATACTTAGAAGATCCAAAGGGTGTATATGGTGGAGAAGAAACGATTAATACATTCGTACGCAAAGGCTTAAAAGAAGATTTACCAGATGTATATTCAGTACTCGATAACTTCCACTGGACAGCAGAAGATTTAGAAAGTGTTATGTTAGAAGTAATGGATGGTAAAGATCCAAAAGACGCTGCGAAAGAATGGGTTGATGCTAACCCGGATAAAGTGGCTGAATGGACAAAAGACGTAAAAAAATAATATAAAAACAGGCACTCCTGCATAAGAGGAGTGCCTGTTTAATTATGATAGCAATTTCAACATGATTGCTGCTCCTAATACAAGGATAATACAAACGATGCGTCGCCAGTCCTTAGATTCATTAAAAAACAGCATACCTAGCAGTGCTCCCCCAGCTGCACCAATCCCTGTCCAGATCGCATAGGCAGTACCCATTGGTAATGTTTCCATCGCATAGGCAAGGCCTGCAAAACTTAAGGTGAATGCACCAATCAACAGTCCTAAATTTTTCATACTCTTCGTCTTATTATATTTACTAATCATATATACACCCATCATCTCACATAACCCTGCAACAACTAATGCCATCCATGCCATTATTCACTCACCTCTTGTTCCTTAGGCTCTCCTGTTACTAGCTTTAAGCCTACAACTCCTGCAAGTAACACAACAATACATATGATTTTTGCTAATTTCCACGGCTCTCCAAATAGCAAGCTATCCGCACATACAGTACCAGCCGTTCCTAATCCGACAAAGATTGCATAAACGGTCCCAACTGGTAGATGCTCACCTGCTTTAATGAGCAAATAAAAACTAATAAAAATGGCAATTGCTGTACCAATCCATTCTAGTACACTTGTTGCATGCTTTAACCCAATGACCCAGCCAACTTCAAAGCAAGCCGCTATAATGACGCTGATCCATTGTTTATTCATCATAAATCCCTCCATTTTATAAGACACGGCCGAATAATTGGATGATCCAACTACTTTTTCAGCATTCGCCAAATGACTTGATTTTAGCCAAACAAAAAAAGCCTGAAGAAACTGTCTTTAAACAGTATCTCCCAGGCTTTTATCCTTCCGTGTCACAAAATCAATTTGTGGTTTTCTCTCGGACCAGACTAGCAAGCGCTACGGAACCCTAGAAAACTTTTATTCGATTATTACTCTTAGTATAGCAAACTATTCAATGATTTTCCACTGGTACATAGCCAACCTTTTCTACCATTGCCTGCCCTTCCTCAGAAAGTATCCAATCAATCAGTTTCTGTACATTTTGATTTTCCGTTCCTGCTGTGATGGCATAAAATTCAGACACTAAAGGATATGTACCATTTTGAATATTCTCTTTTGTTGGTGCTACTCCGTCAATGGATAGTAATTTGATCTTTTTGTTACCAACCATCTCTGTAGAATAATATCTAAACGTAAAGCCCAAGGCATTTTTATAATTTCGATATTGCGACACTTCACGAATGATTCCACCCATTCCTGATGCAACATCTTCAGTGGGTGCCTCCATGATTGGCGTATTGCCCATCAGCTTTTCTAGTGTCGTTTGGCTTCCACTATCTGCTGGGCGTTGGAAAGCACGAATGGCCTCATCCTCCCCACCCACTTCACGCCAATTAGTTATTTCTCCAGCATATATTTTTTTGACCTGCTCAAGTGTTAAATTATCGATTTTATTTTTACGATGCACAAAAAAGACAAATGCCTCTCTACCAATTGGCGTCATATCAAATGTAAGTCCTTCCTTTTCTGCCTGCCATTCTTGTGAGATGGACGGGGCTGCCACAAAGATTAAATCAACATCTCCAGCTATTAAATTTTGATAGGCCTCTGGTGTACGACTTACTTGAACTCTACTATTATATGGAGGATATTCCCCTTTGGGATACGTAGCCTCCACAAAAGCCGCATATAAAGGGTACATGGCTGTTGCACCATCTAGTCGTGGTAATGACTCTGTCAATTGTAAGGAAGCTTTATTTTTCACTATTTCATTGCCAGGGACAAATGGCTGATAGACTGTTACATCAATTTCCGCATCAACAGTGGGAATACTCATTTTATAATAATGTTGAATCGGTTTAATGGCTGCAATCAACAGGGCGATTCCCATGACACCAAATAGCAAGCCCCTTCGTTTTTTTGTGTTGGTCCATTTAAACATACTACAAACAATCCAGACAAATAAACAAACAGGTATAGTAAAGACCAAATTAATTAAATGCAGCCCACCACTTAATGTGATCATGAATGCAACCATTAATGTCACAACGGATAAACCAATTAGTATCGATACTATTTGTATAAACTTAAGCATACAAAGACCTCCCTAGTGTAATTTTACACTCCTTATACCAATGGTACCCGAAAGATAAAGCATTCACAACTATATATTCTGAAAATTATGGTAAAATTAATTTTGTCTGGATTTAATGAATGCTTTTTGTATGAAGGTGGTATATCAACTATAGAAAAGGGATCTTTTCGAAAATCTCAAAAAATCTCGACAACCTATGCTAGGGCATAATTGATACAAGTAGGAGGGTGTACATATGGCAATTGAAAAAGTACGTCGCCATTTAGCACAATGGCATGTAGAACACAAAATACAAGAATTAGAAGAAAGCTCCGCAACAGTTGAGTTAGCAGCACAGGCGCTTGGCTGTCAGCCAGAGCGCATAGCAAAATCTTTATCTTTTCTTGTAAATGATGGAGCGATCTTAATTGTGGCTGCTGGTGACGCAAAAATCGATAATGCAAAATATAAAGCCGTATTTGGTACGAAGGCAAAGATGTTATCCAAAGATGATGTGGAGACGATGATCGGCCATGATGTCGGAGGTGTATGCCCTTTTGGTGTGAATGATGGCGTAGCCATTTATTTAGATGAATCTTTAAAACGTTTTACTACAGTATTTCCAGCGTGCGGTAGTAGTAATTCAGCCATTGAGGTAACCATTTCAGAACTTGAAACATATGCTCCCTATAAAGAATGGATTGATGTCTGTAAAGGCTGGAATGAATAAGGACCAAACGATTGGCGATACTTTTAAAAGTCTCGCCAATTCATGTTGTTGAAAAAAGATAATATCGCTAGGAGAAATAAAACCTTTTGGCAAGGTAAGGGTTGATTTCCGTTCCGCCAGCGTCCTTTCCAGGGGGCGTCCAATGAGCCGCTTCTCTCACTTACGTTCGCTCCAGGGTCTCATCAGTGACGCTAAATCCCCTAAGAGTGACGCTGGCTCCTCTCCAATCAACCATTCTGCAAAGTGTCTTTACTTTTTTAATAGTAGCATAGTAATAAAATCGCCCATTATCTGTATTCATAGAGGGGATAAGCTCTTATTTTCAATGTGGAGAAGTGATGAGTGACAAGAAGTGAACACCTTCACTTTATTTGAAAACCTTTGCTAAAAAGATAACACTTTTGTAGGTTGGAGTGGAAGGCTACTTGACTCCCGTGGGATAGCGAGTCAGGCGAAACCCTGCACGGAGCGGAGCGAAGGAAGCGGTTCGGCGCTCGCCCACAGGAAAGCAAGTAGCCTGCAACGGCAATCCATTTTCACCTTCTAAAAAAATTTTATGGGTGGTTTTGTTTTTCAGCACTATAGATTTGCTATTCCTTGTAACCAACGGCTAACCAATGTGAATCCCATTCTGTAATTTGATTGCCTACCCGACAGCTTAAACCACATGCACAATTATCAGCAACAAATGAGCCAATTAGCCACTTCTTAGCACGATATCCTTCTTTTAACTGCACTGTTATACTAGGCATCTCCACATACTGTTGGTAAATAAACAAATTATCATCATAGTGTTTGGATGTGGAAGCATTTACTCTCCGCCCACTTCCTGCGTAAATTTCTACTGTATTTCCCTCACGAGAATAAACAGGCTTCTTGACATAGGGTACATCATCACGAATAAATGGTTCTGCTGTAAGGTATGTAGGAAGCATATATTGCAAAATAGCTGCTCGTTCCTCGGAAGTAAAGAGCAATGGATCATTTCTCCGCTCCCATATTAACCATAATAAGATTTTCGATTGTAATACATAGGCAGCAGGTGGATTAATAATGGCTAGCTGTCGTTTTTTGACAAGCTCTAAAAGATGCAAGCCAATGCGATCACCATCTGCTGCCACATCATCTATTAAAAACTCTACAGGGTGTGCGGGTCTAAATAAAATATCAATTTTCTCCATTGTAGGTGTATAAAGACCTTGTGCTACCTCAGACGTGTCACTAGAAAAGATGATAAGCTCTTGTATGGGCACATACTCAATGTCAAAAGGAATACAGGACTTGATAAACTGTACCTGGCAATACTCTTCGTAGTCCTCTTTCGCTGTTTTTCCTGTGATGACAATCTTCGGCTTTTTGACATTATGTAAATATTGAATGGCAGCAAAAAGAGCGCCCGACAATGCTTTTTGTAAGGCTGTTACATCATTGGGATTTTTATAGCCAAAATGCTGACATAGTGCGTCATTCATCTTGAAGGTTTCTTGTACAAGAAAAGGGGTTTCTCCATTTAACTCTAAACATTTAATGTAACCCTCCTCTGTACAAATAAAATCAAATCGTGCCAGAATTGATTGCTGCTGTAAATAATCTAATTGAATATATGGGATCATTTCCGGTCGAATACCTAAGGCTAAGAGCTGATCGACCGATAAATGTTTAAATTGTTTCCCGACTTTTAAAAAGATGCGCCAAAGCATTTGTGTTGCATAATGAAGTTGATCAATTTGTTGCTTTGGCAATTCTAAAACATCATATAATGCGTACTCTAAATCCTCAAAGTCAGGAAAGAAGTCAGGGAATTTTGAGTAAAATGCTTGTCGTTGCTGTGTGTGATTCATCATGTTCTTCACTCCCTATCCTAACCCTACGAGGAGGACGAGCCGCCACGAGATGCCCCACCAGAACCAAAGCCCGATTTTCCTGTGCTTGAGGAAGAGCTATTGGAGTAGGAATTGGAACTCTTAGATGAACTATCCGTCGAATAGGAGCGTTGTCCACTCGAATAAGAATTTGATCCACTTGAAGTTGAGCTACCTGAAGTTGAACTAGCCTTATTTTGCGTACTGTTTGTTATACCATTTGTTTGTTTACTTTCATCCTTAACGCTTGATGACGATCGTGGCACTGCTGAGCCGCCACCATTGCTTTGCTCATCTCGATCTGTACCATTTTTTAAATTGCGACTTTTATATATCGCACTTCCTATCATGGCTCCAGCCGTTGCATACATCAAACCATTAAAGAAATGCTGGGCATAGTAAGGTGAATTTTCATCGATACATTCAAAGGAACCATCATCACCTTCTTGCCATTCATCACAGGCATCAGCCATTTCACTATTGTAAACACTTTCTATTTCATCACTTGTATTTGCTTGATTTTGATCTTCAGTTATCTGATTAGAAGTAGTTAAAGGGTATTCTTCTGCTGTTTGAGTTTCACTATTTCCACATGCTGCAAGCTGCACAGCCATCAAAGATGCCGTTGTCACAGCCATATATTTTTTTATTTGCTTAGCCATATTATAAACGCTCCTTTATTTCTGGTACCTAGTTTACGATTATCTCCTATTTTAGGTTTCATTTTTTACAAAAACATACAATTTATTTTAGCAGAAAAAATCCCAAACAGTAGGATTGTTTGGGATTTACAGTATTTTACGATTGTTTGGACACGACTTTTTTTCCATAAGTCATATATCGCCATAATTTTTCAAATGGTCCTATTGTAAAGAACTTAAACCAAATCACGCTAAAAATTATTTGAATGATAAACGTAATACTCGCTATCACTACAATATCTGATGGTGAAACTACTTCTAGCCCCATTAATGAAATGATGGCTGTTCCAATAAAGCTTTGCGCTAAATAGTTTGTAAAGGCCATTTGCCCCACACGTCCAATTGGCTGAAGTAGCTTCGCTATTGTTTTATGTTCTAATAGAATAAACAAACAACTTAGATAAAAATAGGTTGTTGGAACAACCCCTAAGCCAATGATAGATTGAAGCTGTTGGTCTTCTGCTTGTGAGGCAAACCAAATCCATAATGAGAATCCAATAAAGAACGGGAAAGTACTATAAAGCAACCATTTTATTTTTTGACTATGCGCTCCAATGTGCCCAATCCAATCAGCTTTTGCTACTAAAAATCCACTTAAAAACATAATAAAGATGGCTACGGCATCATTGCCTAAAAAGCCAAATATAGCTGACGAAACTGTATTAGACGGCATATACATTTGTCCTAATAATGCCAGAATATGCAGTGTGATAATCGTAAACAACCATTTAGAAATGGTTGAAACCTTCGCAGAGTAAAATGGTAGCAATAAAAAACCAATCACTGCGTAAATGGCTAGGATAGAGCCCCAAAAAATAAAAATATGAATAATACCTATAACCAATAGAGCCAATAAGCGTCTTGCAAAGCGCATTCTCGGTCTATCTCCCCGCGCTTCTGCACGTGTAGCAAAAATATAAAAACCAACCCCAAATAGGAATGAAAAGATAGAGAAAAATTTCTTTTCTATAAAAATATTAATAAGTGAATCAATAACCCCATTGATTCCACTCATATCAGGCATTGGTGCACCCTCTATTATGAGCTGATAGGCACCTACATTAATAAATAAAATACCAAATAACGCTAATCCTCGTATAATATCTAAGGCAATGATTCGTTCTTTTTGTGTAACGGATGGATTCATGTTGAAAAACTCCTTATCTTTTATGCTATAGCTAGCATAACTCCCCATCCTTACAACTAATTATTTTTAAGCTTACAGGAACCTTACAAATCAAAAAGAATAGTCTTATAGTTTTTTATCCTCTTCTACGATGAAATATTACATATTTTATAGTAAAAACATCGAAAAGAGAGGTTTAGGAGATGAATAGAAATCGCAAGCTCGGTTTTTGTTATCCCGGCTACCGATACTGTGGTCCTGGCTGCTCAGGACCAGGTACGCCTACAAATGCAGTGGATGCTTGCTGTAAACTGCATGATGAATGCTATGAACGCCACGGTAGCACAAAATACTGTGATGAATTGTTTCAACAATGCCTCCGTCCCCATATGAACGCTCCAAATAAAATGGCTAGAGACGCTAGACTATTCTATCGAGTTTTTGAATTACGCAATCGTTTCTTTTAAAAGCAGATAAAGCTCACGATGTTTTTAATAACCGCGTGGGCTACTTTTTGTATAGATAGTATATTTTTGTGGTGTTGTAAAACCAAGCTTTGTGCCTAGGTGAATGGATCCTGTATTCGAAATGTCACAATCCCAACAAGGCTTTAGCTGGTTGACAAGACAATGATCTATAAATGTTTCTGCAATGCTACTTGCTAATCCTTGTCCTCTAAAATTCGAATTTGTCATAATATCAATTTCTGCATACTCATTTGATTTAAATATAGAGACCGCTTCACTAATGATTTGTTCTTTATGTACGAAACAAAAGCCAAAGCCATTTTTGAGGAAATTAGAGGTAGAATCCCAATATTCCTCATAATATGTCTGATCAAATTCCAGTGAATTTTTAATCAAGGGTTCAGTAATAAATTTGACTTCGTAATCACGTTTCCCATGCTTCTCTCTATGATTATAAATATTTTCATCAAATGTAAATGTATAGCGTTCTAGCTTTCTCAGCTGGTTATTTAACAATTGTTCGATTTTAGTATTCCACTGTTCTGAATAAGAAAATAAGGTAAACCGTTTCTGTTGTTCTATAGCCTGTTGCAAACAATAGGCAAGCTGATAATCAATCGAAGTCTTATTTTCATTGCCATATACATAGTATATGCCTGATTTCGTGTGAAATAATAATGTTTGAAAAGCAGCTGTATCAGAATAGACAGCTCCTTCTATCATTCGATCTAGTATACTATACACAAATGTCGGGGCTCTTGAAATAAATTGTTTAATGATAGGATATTGCTCTTCCGAGACTTTTATCATGCTATTTCCTCCAGTATTTTGCAGTATGTATCATTTCTATTATAATAAACTTATATCCATATGAAGGGACTGAATTATGCGCAGATAGCAATATTTTTCATCCAACATCATCATAATTTTGGAGGTAAAAGTATTGATTGAAAATATCAACACGGAAAGATTGCGGTTACAAAAAATGGAGAAAGCTGATGCTAAAAGTTTATTAACCATTTGGTCTGATCCTGATGTAACCAAGTATATGAACATTACTCAGTTTACACAAGAAGAGCAAGCCTTGGAAATGATTGAACTTCTAGAACAATTAGCTAAGCAACACAAGGCAATCCGCTTCTCTATTTTTGAAAAGGCATCCAATCATATCATTGGGTCATGTGGCTTTAATATGCTTGATTATGACAATGCTCTAACAGAGATTGGCTATGATTTGGGCAAGGAATATTGGGGAAAAGGCTATGCAACAGAAGCTATAACTGCTTTAATTGATTATGCCTTTAAGCACTTAAAAATGGAAACAATTGCTGCAGAAGTTGACGCTGCCAATATCAATTCAATCAAGGTTTTAAAAAAATTGAATTTCATTTACCAAGAGAAGCACAATACTGAAGATACTCTACAACTTTACACTTTAACAAAATCGTAAGAAGAAAAGGCTAAGCATGGTAGAATTCAACCAATACTTAGCCTTTTTGATTAATGATACATGCCGTTATTAATTTTCCCTGTCAGCTTTTCTATTTTTACTTCAAATAGTTCAATTTTCGGCATAATCGGATAGCCTTCTCTTTCAAATGTCCATTCAGGCTTGCCATACTTCTCCAGTAACGCATCAAAGAACCATTCTTTTTTCGTTTCCTCTTCAATTCTTTCGATATGTCCAAACAAAACAACACTTTGATAAACTAGTGCGGATTGACAGGCATATTTTTTGCCTGGATGTAAATCACCCATATCGCAAACTTCTATACAAATTTTAGGATTTTGTTTGATATTTGACCAAAAGTGACTTTCTCGAAGATTACCAATATGCAAGTATAGTTTGTCCTCCCCTTCATATACATAGACAAACGGAATAACATAAGGAAAACCTTCCTCATCAACTGTTGCAACATGCGCAACTTTTCCCAACTTTAAATATTGCTGTGCATCCTCTTGTGAAATTTCAACACATTTGTTTTGAATCGTACCTCTCATCATTTCTTAACCCCCTCATGAAATTATGTAACGATTAATAAACATCGCTAAACCGTTCACTTTAAACATATATATATTTTACATCTTTAACAAAACTAAAAAAAGGGTAAATTTTTTTAATAGAATAATAAAAGCCAAGGATGCACTAGTATAGCATCCTTGGCTTTCTTGTTATTTAATTGGAATCCAAATTTCTGAATACGAATCAGGGCTATAAGCATCCTCTTCAGGATAAACCTCCAACTCTGCTGTTCCTGCTGGTTCATATGGGTTGGATGGGAACCACTCTGAATAAATTTGTTTCCACGTATTTTGCATTGCATCAGGCATAGGTCCATGTACTTCAAAGATAACCCATTTGGATGCAGGTACTTCCATTGTTAAGAGATCTTCCCCTACTTCTCCTACATGATCAGTAGCAATCCAATAATCAATGAAGCCCTTTTGTCCCTGTTCAGTATTTGGTACACAAACACCTAATACGCCATTGACCGTGCCATTATTTAATTGGTATAGCTGGTGATCAAAGCCACTTTGGTTTACCTCTTGCCAAAATAGAGGTATTTCCGTTGTATTCTCCCCATTTTGACAGTTGTATGTTCTTTTTACACCCACAATTTGAAACTTGTCTTTTTCAATAATTTTATATTTCATTGGTTCTGCTCCCTTCAAGCTTACCTGTATGACCAGGCGATTATATGATTGTAATGGTCCTTGCTTCTTTCTTGCTTCACTAGGCGTAACATGGTGCTGTTTTCGAAACGCTTTAGTAAAGGCTTCAGGAGTTTCATAGCCGTATTTGTAGGCGAGATCGATTATTTTTTGTTCAGTACCCAGCAATTCTTGTGCAGCTAATGTTAATCTTCTTCGTCGCAGATAATCTGCAATAGACATATCTGTCAATATGGCAAATGTTCGCTGAAAGTGAAAGACAGAAGAATTAACCTCCTGCGCAATCTGTTCAATCGTAATATCCTCTAATAAATGCTCCTCCATATAATTAATGGCCTTTTGTATCGACTCAATCCAACTCATTGCTTTCACTCCTTGATTCCATCTTAAAATAGATACTGCTATATAACCTGTCTTTTTATGCTAACTTTGGACAGGTTAAATGGAAAGCATTTTTTGACTAGCTCCCCACTTTTAATTTCTTATCTCACTCACTATTTTTCCCTAAAATTCCATTGTAGTAAAAATCAAAACATCCAAAATATTTCTAAAATATATTTACAATAGTTTCTATTAAATGGTAAAACGGTATAAGAGAAGATATAGGGGGACTTTGCGATGAAATGGTTAGGTGCTGCTGCTATTTGTTTGAATGAAAGTAATCAGTTATTAATGGTTTTACAAGGAACTGTTGATGAAGAGAAAACTTGGACTGTGCCATCAGGTGGAAAAGAGGCCACGGAAGATTTTAAGACTTGCTGTGTACGAGAAGTTTATGAAGAAACAGGCTATACAGTAGATATTATTAAGGAAATTTATTATAAGTACAATGAAGTAGTGGAAGTTCGCTATTTTCAAACCATCTTAACAGGTGGACAAATGATGATACATGATCCCGATGAATTAATATATGACATAGCATGGAAATCTAAAGAGGAAGTAGCACTTTTACCCCTAACATTTCCAGAAGATCGGGTATTTCTCTTATCGTTATTTAAATAAAAAAAAGTCACGTCTTATCGACATGACCCCTCTTGTTAAATAGTGTAATTGTTTTGCTGATAAATAATTAAAGCAGAATGGATGACTGTCTGCTCTCCAATAAAGAGCGTATTGTATTTGATATCAAGTATGAAAAAGCCTTTTAAATCTACTAAAGCACGGTTAATATCAAGTTCAAATTGAACAATATCATTGTTTTGAATTGTCACAACTTGAGTTATCTGTGTCATCGTTCACACTCCTTTAATCTTATGATAGAGCAAAAAGAAGTACATGTCACATAAAAAAGTTGGAGCTAAAAAAGCCCCAACACCTTTAGTACATCGTTAAATATTCCTCACGCTCCCAGTTATGGACACGTGTGCGATATTTATTCCATTCAATTTCTTTGGCAGCTGTAAATTTATCATAAATATGGTCCCCCAATGCATCACGAACAATGGTATCCATCTCTAATTCAATTAGCGCAAATTCTAATGAGGATGGTAAACTATCAATCCCGTTCAACTCCCGATCTGCTGCTGTCATTTTATAAATATTACGGTCTACCGCAGCTGGTGGTGTTAAATCTTTTCGTATACCATCCAGCCCAGATGCTAGAATTACAGCCATTGCTAAATAAGGGTTTGCTGCTGGATCAACAGAACGCAATTCAATTCGTGTAGATAATCCACGTGCTGCTGGAATGCGAATTAATGGTGAACGGTTTTGAGCAGACCATGCTACATAGCAAGGGGCTTCATAGCCAGGTACTAATCGTTTATAGGAATTGACAAGTGGATTCGTGATAGCCGTAAAGCCATGCACATGCTTCATAATTCCTGCCATAAAGCTACGTGCGGTTGCGCTTAATTGCAAGTCTGCATGTTCATCATAGAAGGCATTTTTATCACCTTCAAATAAGGAGAGATTAAAATGCATTCCTGAGCCATTGACCCCAAATAGTGGCTTTGGCATAAATGTTGCGTGGAGACCATGCTGTGCAGCAATGGTTTTTACCACCAGTTTAAATGTTTGGATATTGTCACATGCCTCAATAGCACTCGCATACTTAAAGTCGATTTCATGCTGGCCTGGTGCTACTTCATGATGAGACGCTTCAATTTCAAAGCCCATCCCCTCTAGCTCTAAAACAATATCACGACGACAGTTCTCTCCCAAATCAGTTGGCGCTAAATCAAAATAGCCTCCACTATCATTTAATTCCAGTGTCGGATGCCCTTTTTCATCCAACTTGAATAGGAAAAATTCAGGCTCTGGCCCTAAATTAAACGACGTAAAGCCCAGCTCCTCCATTTCCTTCAATACTCGTTTTAAATTGGAGCGTGGATCTCCTTCAAACGGTGTACCATCTGGTCTTGCAATATCACATATAAAGCGAGCTACTTTCCCTTTTTCAGCAGTCCAAGGAAAAATCACAAAGGTATTGATATCTGGCTTTAAATACATATCTGATTCTTCAATACGTACAAAACCTTCGATTGAAGAGCCGTCAAACATGACTTTATTATCTAGCGCTTTTTCTAATTGACTGACAGGAACTTCCACATTTTTGATTGTCCCTAAGATATCTGTAAATTGTAGGCGAATAAATTTCACATTTTCTTCCTTCACTCGGCGTATAATATCTTCTTTGGTATAATGTTTCATTCTTCACCACTCCAATGTAATTTTAATTAACATGTTTTTTATAACTGCTCTAAAAATACATTAAATTTGAAGAATAAGCAATATGTATGTGAGGTTTTATGACATGCTTTTTATCGAATATATTAATCCTTATTTTAGATTAATTTTTCTTACCACATTTCCATCTCAAATAGCGATCTTTCATCTTTAAAAAAGGGCAAAATTACTACTTTCTACAAAAGGCCTTTAGTCTTACAAAAATTCTTCGTCACTCTAAAAATGAACAGTCTAGTATCATGACTAGAGACGAAGTATTCACTACTTCCCCATGCATTAATTGTAGATATATCAAGAACATCGTTAAAAAGATAACCCGTGAACCCTATCCAAGAACCAAGATGTCAAAAATCCTATTGATTAAGTTTTACTTTATATCACAAAAGCCTTGTATAATGCGATATTTATTGGTAAATTTATAGCAAATTAGAATTTTAATTTATTCATATTATCAGTAAATACGGAGTATATAATTATGGTTAGAAATCATTATGTTGGCTTCCAGGAAATATTTAGTTATAGATACATAAGGCGGTGAATTAAGTAGGCATGTCAGTATTAATTATTGGCAGCGTAAGTAATGATGTGCTACGTCTGCAAAAGTATTTTCATCGTATCAGCATCCCCAATATTTATTGCTTTTCAACAACGGAAGCAGCAATGAACTATTTAGTAGATTCAGCTTTGAAAGATGAGCTGGAATTAATCGTACTTGACACGAAAATGACACTCAGCAATTGCGAGGAAATTTGTCAGCACATTCATGTACTTAAAAATTGGATAGATGTCCCTATCCTACTATCAACTACCTACGAAAAAAACATAACAATTGATAGGGTTTTTGAAGCAGGCATTTTCGACTTTATTTTAAAGCCGTTTGATTTTACTCACTTTAAGACTCGAATTCAAGTAGCCTTAAAATATCAGAGGGAAGCCAAACTTCGAAAGCAGCAAGAAAGTATGATTCAAAAAGATTTATTTATTGCAAAAAAATTCCAAAAGAATGCACTATCTCCTCCATTAAATCTTGAGCAAATACAGGTTGATGGTCTTTATGTAACATCCAATACACTAGGAGGTGACATGTACTGCTGGTTTAAGATTAATGACCATTTAACCGCCATTCTTCTGTATGATGCAATGGGGCATGGCATAGCTGCATCACTCGTTACTATGTCCATCAGATCATTATTAAAAGGAATGATTACTAAATTAATTGATCCTGTAGCCGTAATCCAAGAACTTAACCGCCAAATTTACGAGCTATTTTCTGATGAGGATATGGACCGTTTTTTAATGACAGCAATCTACATACTTCTAGATACAAAAAACGGCACTTTGCACTATGTGAATGCGGCTCACCCTTCTGGTTTTTTATTTGGAAAATTTGGAGAAACAGTCTTCCTCCCAGCGAATACGCCTATCCTCGGACTATTCCCTACTATTCAAATAAATAAAAAAACAATACCTTTATCAGGCTGGCATCGTATTATTCTTTATACGGATGGATTATTAACATTGAACGAGCAAAACTCAATTGATATGGACTTTTTCTACGCCTATGCTTCACAGGATAACAGCTATGCACTACAAAAGTTTTCTCAAAAGTACAATTTATTTGATAATGATTACAGCGATGACATCACAGTCGTTTCAATAACAATTACATTAAAGGGTAGGTGATTGAAGATGGAATTCACACTCAATGTAAATCCTGATACACAAGCTATAGCCTTTATTGATCAAGTAATGGAGAATTATACAGAGTTATATAATCTACCTTATAAACGAGAGTTAAGATTTGTTGTTCATGAACTAGTCATCAATGCTGTAGAGGCTATGGGAAAAATTAATACACCCGCTCAAAAGGAGATTCAAATACAAGTAACTCAATCAAACGAAGAGATAAAAATAACAGTCACTGATGAAGCAAAAGGCATTGACGAAAAGGACTGGGACAAAGTTCTTCAATTCGATTTAGACAAATTTAATTATGCTGATCGTGGACGCGGTTTATTTTTTGTCAAAAATATGGTCGACCATATTTGGTTCGAAAATATTTCTGAAACAAAATTTTTAGTTGGTATTTCCAAAAAGATTCATCTATAAAGTAAACGTAAAATTGGGGGCATTTTAATGAAGTTATCTATACGAAAGAAAATGAATCTGCTTATATTTGGTTGTATTATTTTACTTACTTCCCTTTTAGCAGGAGTCAATTTTTTTGTTGCCAAGAACAATCTATTAGAAAGTGCTGATACAAAGCTTTTATCAGATATACAGTTGAGCTATGAATATTTAGACGCTAAATATCCTGGTGAATGGTCCATTAAAAACAACCAACTCTATAAGGGCGATATCAATATGGTAGAAAACTTTGAGGTAGCTGATAAAGTTGGAGAACTCACAAATGGGAATGCTGTATCCATCTTTCAAAACGATACGCGTATAAGTACCAATATAGTGGATAATGGTGAACGCGCTTTAAATACAAAGGTTTCTGACGAGGTTGCTACTGTTGTACTAGGAGAAAAAAAGCGCTTCATCGGTTCTGCCAATGTCTTAGGAAGTTTGCATCAAGCAGCCTATGATCCGATTGTAAATAGTCAAGGCGAGGTTATCGGTGTATGGGCAACCGCTGTCCCTACCGCTCCTTATATAAGCATTGCCACAAAATCAGCACTGGAGAATGTAGCGATTTCCTTAGTGATCGCCATTGTAATGATCGGAGGAATTAGTTGGTTCTTACAAAAGCAAATTGTTAATCCTATTAACATTCTAAGTACCAATGCCAAGGAACTAGCAGAACTAAATTTAAATGTTAAACTGTTAAACCCTAAAGGCAAAGATGAAATCGCTGAATTAGCACGCGCATTTAGTAGTATGAAAAATCATTTAACAGAGACGATAAAGATTGTGGCTGGTAGTGCACATCAAATTGCCAAGTCATCACACACTTTGGCAGAATCATCACATCAAACAAGTGAAGCATCTAATCAGATCGCACTAACAATGAATGAAATCGCCGTTGGTACTACCACTCAATCTGATCAGGCTGAACGAATAGTTTCAATGATGCAAAAAACGCTTGAGGAAGTATCAAAGAGCTTACAAAAGGCTGAAATCACTTTAAATAGCGCTATCGAATCCACTCATATCGCACGTAAAGGAGAAGAAGCCATCAATGAAGCGATTATGCATCTAAGTGATGTTACGAAAACAGTGTCTTATGCAACAGATTCTATCCAAAAATTAGGCAAGCGCTCTGAAGAAATTGGTGGTATTATTACCGTTATCACTGGCATCGCAGAACAAACGAATCTGTTAGCACTCAATGCGGCCATCGAGGCAGCACGAGCAGGTGATCAAGGGAAAGGTTTTGCTGTCGTTGCATCAGAGGTTCGTCAATTAGCTGAACAGTCAAGTTTAGCAGCTGGACAAATTACTAATCTTATTAATGATATCCAAGCGGAAACATCTGTGACAGTACGAACAATGGAAAGTAATTTACTAGCTGTCGAGGAGCAAGTAACGATCATCAATAAAGGCGGAAGTGCCTTAAAAGAAATCGTGGAGAAGGTTGTCGAAACTGAAGAAGGTGTCGAACAAATGAAAGTGGCATTTACACATGTTAACGACAACTCCCTAGATGTGCAACAAGCCATTCAAGATATTTCTCGCATCATCGAGGACGCTGCAGCAGCTACAGAAGAGATTGCGGCAACCTCAGAGGAGCAATATGCGACTGTTGCCGAAATTACACAAAGCTCAGATGAGTTATCATCAATTGCTGATAAATTACAAAATGAAGTGAATAAATTTAAGTTTGAATAAATCCCCAAACAAGAAAAGAAAAATGGAGGCGCTATAGGATGAATCAGAAGAAAATTGCAATGAATATTGACACAAAGGCTGATTATATTGTGATTGCGTTTACAGGCGATTTAGAATACGGGATGATTGAAGAAATAAAGTCAGAGCTGCAAACACTTAGCTTAGACACAAAACACGGATACATTATCGATATGCAAAGAGTAACAAATATTGATAGTACTGGATTCGGGATGATCGTTAATTTTGCTAAGAAGGTGTCTGTAAAAGATAAGAAAATCGCCATTATTGTCGTCGATGATTTCATTCGCAACTTATTCGCTATTTCACAGGTTGATAAAGTATTCCCTATTGCCGAAAGTGAAGAACAAGCAAGGAAGATTATTAAAGAAGATTGGCTAGGTGAGCTATCACTTAACGATTATTAATCTCTATAATCATAATAAAAGGTGTATTCCTATTAGACGGAATACACCTTTTTATGTTGTTAAAAAAGAAGATGTCAACGGTAGAAATAGTAACTTTGCAAGGCGAGAGGTTGATTTCCGTTCCGCCAGCGTCCTTTCCAGGGGGGCGTCCGATGAGCCGCTAAATCCCATAGGAGTGACGCTATCAACCATTCTACAAAGTGTCTTTACCTCATAGTAGCATAGTGATCAAATCACCCATTATCTGGATTCTTAGAGGGGATAGGCTCTTATTTTCAATGCGGTGAAGTGCTGAGTGACAACACCTCTTCATAAAGAGTAATGAACTCCTTTACTTTATTTGAAAACCTTTGCTAAAAAGATTGAGATTTTTTGGGTTGGTGTGGAAGGCTTCTTGACTCCCGTGGGATAGCGAGACAGGTGAGCCCCTACACGTAGGAAGCTGCTGGCACTCGCCTAAAGGAAAGCAAGTAGCCTTGCAACAGAAATCCATTTCTACACCTTTCTATTGGCTGTTTTGTTTTTAACACTAAGAGAAGGTATTTTTCCTATGGCGGAATATACCTTTTCTTTAATATTGCAGTAGCATATTAACAAACACAACTAGAATGATAATCGGTACAACAACTAGCATTAACATACGATATGTCGAATAATAGCCTTGTCCCATTTGACTACCCGTTAGCAATTCTCTCTTCACAAATTCTTTATCCACTACATAGGCAATAAAAATAGCAATGAATAAATTCCCTAGCGGAAGCATGATATTCGACACTAAAAAATCGGTTGCATCAAAGATACTTTTCTCAAAAATCATTATATCCGATAAAACACTCGAAGAAAGTGCTGCTGGAATAGCTGCAATAAATACGACTATACCAAGTAAAAGCGTCCACATCGGACGGGATTTCTGACTATGCTCCATAAATGCCGCTACGATAATCTCATATAAACTAAATGATGACGTTAATGTAGCAAATAAAAATAGCAATAAAAACATGGCTAAAAACACTTCACCAAATGGCATTTGACTAAATGCTGTTGGTAGCACCATAAATAGCAAGCCTGGACCCGCTGCTGGCTCTAAATCAAAGGCGAACACAACAGGGAAAATCGCTAAACCTGCTAAAAATGAAACAAGCACAGTTAACAGCACTACAGAACCCGCTGAATTCGGAAGACTGACATCTTTTTTTAGATAAGAGCTATATGTAACTAGACAAGAAAAGCCTACTGCTAACCCAAAGAACGATTGCCCTAGGGCTTCTAATAATGCCTTACCCGTAATATTCGAGAAATCAGGCCATAAGAAGAATTTTACCCCTTCCATTGCCCCATCTAATGTAACTGCACGCACAACAAGGACAATGAACATTATGAAAAGTAACGGCATCATCCATTTATTGGCCTTTTCAATCCCATTTTGTACACCTAATGAAATCACAAGTACGTTGGCTAATGTAAACAACACTAGACCAACTAGCGTAATCCAAGGCGTGCCTATAATTTTTCCAAATAATTCAGTTGGATCTACTGCTGGATCAATTACCGCGCCAGCTACACCTAGCCCGCTATAAATAAAGATCCAACCTCCAACTACGCTATAAAAAGTTAATAATAAAAAACAGCCTAGCACGCCCATTCGACCAATCCAAGCCCAGCCTGGCTTAGTTGGAGCAATTTTTTTATACGCTGTTACAGCCTCGGATTGTGTACCACGTCCTAAAACATACTCGGACAATAACATCGGTAGTCCTATTAACAAGGTAAATAATACAAAGATAAGGAAAAATGCTCCTCCACCACTTTGTCCTGTTACATAGGGAAGTTTCCAAATTGCCCCTAGTCCGATCGCCGCACCAGCTGATGCTAAAATAAAACCTAATTTACTAGACCATTGTCCTTTTTTTCCACTCATCTCTTCAAACTCCTCAAACATTCTAAACTCTTCTCTATTTTACATGAAAATATAGCTTTCGACTAGGTTATAATTATAAAGTACTAGTTAGCTTTTTTACCCCATTACTTTTTTCTATATTTATCCGTTAGTTTTGCCTTTCTATTCTTCACACTTTTCCCTATCCATCATTCCTTCCAACAAAAAACCTCAGGTATGTTCACCCGAGGTTAGTAAAAATTATTTTGTTATATAGATAGAACGCTGGCGGTCGATCCACTTGCGCATAGTTGTAAATAAAAACGCCATAATAGCCGTTAATAAAATACCTTTCACAATGTTAAATGGTAAAATCCCAGCGATAATCATTTTATAAAGTGAGTCACCTACAACAGGTTCCATTCCTAAGAAGTATGTGTACATCGGTAAAAATACTGCGTAGTTTAAAATACTCATCCCTACTGCCATTACGACTGTTCCTGTCGCTAAACCTCCAACAAGACCAGCAATTGTTTTAAAGCGATTAAAAATAAGGCTTACAGGCAAAATAAATAAAATACCTGTTGCAAAGTTGGCAATATGACCTACTGGTACACCTGTTGGCGTTCCAGAGAAAATCCAATCCAATACATTTTTAAATAATTCTACTAAAATACCAGCTACAGGCCCCATTGTGATGGCTGCTATTAATGCAGGCATATCACTAAAGTCGACTTCCAAGAATGCTGGGAATGGTGGAATTGGGAAATTAAAAAGCATTAATAAAAACGAAATACTGCTCAGCATGCCAATCGTAATAAACGATTGAAGTTTAACATTTTTCTTCATAGAAAACTCTCTCCTCTTTGCTGATTCAATCTCGCAAGAAGAAAGGTGACGATCTTTCAATTGTTAGCACGAAAAAACCCTTATGCATAAAGAGCACAAGGGAGAAAGGCATGACGAATAGGCGTCAATTTAAACTATTTTTGAGCACTGTTTAAAAAGCCATACAAAAAAAGCGCTCGGTCATAGTTTATTTCATAACAATGAATGACGATCGTACCTCCATCTTCTCCCATCCAGACTTTAACTGTCGGCCTCGGAATCACACCAAGTCAGCCATGCAAATAAATTTGCACAGGTCGCGGGCTGAAGAGCGAAGCATAAACCATTCGAGTTAATGGAAACATTAACGGTTCACCACTCTATTACCGCCGGTCGGGATTTTCACCCTGCCCCGAAGATGAATCATATTATTTTATACTACAACCTTACTATAATTAATTATTAAGAAAAAGTAAATAGTTCTGCTTAAAAAATTCCGATTAGATTTGTAAGTATTGTAAAAATGGAGCATTCCATGTTACAGGAATGCTCCATTTTTTGATTTTGACTAAGGCATATATTGTTTATTTGGCCCCACAGGCTTTGGCAAATACGTTTTTAAATCGAATCCTTCCCAGCTTTCTTGGACCACATTATCCAAGCGTAATTGTTGGTCAAAGCTAGCAGCAGTTAACATCATAGCTTCAATTAATTGGGTAGCGCGAATTGGCTCCATCGATGCTAAATCTAAGGGAATATCGAATGTTACGACTACACCTTCGGCTTCCTCTTTCACGGTATATGTTACGTTTTCAGGAACGACTGTTACATAAACATCATCATTTTTGTTTTTCATTAGTGTAAGCGCCTCTGTAACATTAGCAAATGTTTGACGGAAATCTGGTGACAGGTATTCTGCCCCACTACCATCTTGGTATAAATAATAATTAAAATGCTTGGCGTTTGTTAATGACATAGCTTGACTTGGCTCACCCTCCTGAGAAAACTCATAAGGTGTGCCATCTTCATTTTGAATCTCAACTTCCGTATATTCAGAATCCGAGAAGGTATCCTCTAAAGTCCCTTTGTACTCATTAACGGTAGCTGATGCAACATCATAGTCATTGTCCTTTGGTAATACGTGGACAAGCTTGTCTTCCTTCTCCTTCAGTTCACCTTTAAAAGGATGATAATCCGTAAACCCTTTGGCTTCTTCATCTATTTGAGGAGCATATTTTTCATACATCTGTAGGGTAGAAGGCTTTTCTGTTCCAAAATCAGTTGCTACACGCTCATTTGGTATCACATATGTCATTGGAACACTTTCTGCATCGCGTCCTGCCAAACCAATACGGAAAACGACAGCATCTTTCACATCTTCCTCATAGACAGACGACCGTAAAGATAACATACGCTCATGCTCCGATACAATACTGGATTGAAGTGCCTCATCCTGGGTAGCTGCCTCTTTAGCAGAACGATCTTCCTGTAACGTAGAGTAATTAGCCGTTTCTGGCGTACTAGCTAGATCTTTTTGGCTAGCGTCATTATTCATGAACATGAAGCCAACGAGTACCGTTATCGCGAAAACTGCTGCTACACTCGTAAAAATCGGCATTTTTCGGAACTTAAATCGTGATGGTCGTTCATCTTGAATCAAAGATTTACTTGCTTGTTGTGCTTCTTCATTCTCTATAGGTTGTTGTATCGCTTCTTGTAGGTGACTATTATCCTGCAAGCGAGCATCTGCCATTAACCGATTTAATATTTCTTCTTTTGAACGGCGGTCAGAAAGCTTAGGGGCATTGTTCAAGACATGTTCAAGCTGTTCATCATCAAATGGCTTATGTGTCATTGCCGTTTCGCCTCCTGTTCTCTAATCGGCTGTAGCTGTTGCCTTAAAAATTTAATGGCTCGATGCTGGGTCGTTTTTACCTTAGCTTCTGTCCAATCTAGTATTTGCGCTGTTTCTGCAATCGATAAATCTTGAAAATAGCGCATAATAATGACCATTTTTTGGTCGCCTGTACAGTTTTCAAGTGCTGATTCTACCTGCATAAATTCATCACTGGCCTGTAGCATATCTTCCGGTGATGGCGTGGTTGAATGGAGCTGTTCCGTTTCCCAGTCAAAGAAATCATGTGAATGCTTTTGACGTACAGCTTGCTTTCTAAAATGATCAATTGCTACATTTTTAGCAATAGCAAATAGCCAAGTTTTCTCACTACTATTGCCTGCAAATTGATCGTATGAGCGCAACACTCGTACATAAACTTCATGTGCTAAATCTTCGGCAAGTGTACGGTTTTTTACTAAATATATTAAAAACTGAAACACGTCTTGGTGATATGCATCGTATAGTCGATGGAACACGGAGTCATTCAAAGCACTCCACCCCCGTTCTATAATATTTGTCGTCTTACATTCATAGAAGTTACAGCCAATTAATAGCAATACTTGTTATTAATCGAACGGTAAATAAAACGTGAAGGTCGTACCCTCTTTCAACACACTGTCTACCATAATATTACCTGAGTGTGCCTTCACAATATTTCTAGCAATGGCTAAGCCGAGACCAGTTCCACCCTTGGAACGAGTACGTGCTTTATCTGCTTTATAAAAACGTTCAAAGACATAGGGTAAGTCCTCTTGAGGAATGCCATGTCCTGTATCTTGAACAGATATTTTAGCAAATGTCGGCTCCTGCTCTACTTTTACAGTCACAGACCCTTCATCTGTATGTCTCAGGGCATTGTCAACTAAATTTGTAAGCACTTGTTCAATGCGATCCTCATCTATATTAATCATGGCCTCGTCATTAAATTCACTCTCAAACAGCAGACGAACGTGCTTTTCTTTTGCTACCTGTGCAAATTTTTGTGTAATACGTTCGAAAGTAGAATTAATTGGTAATTCATCTTTATAAAGCGTCATATGCCCTGATTCCATACGTGCCAAATCTAATAAATCTGTCACAAGGCGACCCATTCGCTTCGATTCATCATAAATAATTTTGGTAATCTCATTTCGCTCTTCCTGATCCTGAATAAAATCGTCATCCATTAATGCTTCTGAGTAACCTTGAAGCATGGCAATCGGTGTCCGAAGCTCATGAGAGACATTCGCAATAAAATCCGATCTTAGTTTTTCTAAGCGATGCTGTTCAGTCATATCACGAATAACAGCGACAGCACCACGTATCATTTCCCCACTATAAAGAGGACTAATGGTAAATGTATAATAGCTGCCATCCATTTCAATTTCCTCTTCTAGTTTATCCTCAAACATCAGTACATGATCAAGCATATGATACAGCTCTGGCGGAATAGGTTTTGCACTTTGTGAGCCTTTGTTGACAAACCACTTTTGCATTAGACGTTCAGCTGGTGGATTACTTAATAATATTGTACGATCCCGATTAAACGTAATCACTGCATCTGTCATAGATGTCAAAATATTAGAAAGCTGTTCGTTTTCTTGGTTGATAACCTCTAAATTATGCTTTAATTGACGGCCCATTTGGTTGAAGGCAACGGCAAGCTGACCAATTTCGTCATTTTGGGTAGTAGGCATTTTCGCTTCAAAATTCCCTTTTGCAATTTCAAAAGCTAATTCACGCATTTTTCTTAATGGCGAAGTTATACGTGAAGAAAGGAAGAATGCGAAGAATGTCGTCAGCACAAATGCTATGAAGGCTGCTAAAAAGACAATTTTCGTAGTTTCCTTAGACGTTTTATGTAGCGCATCTGGGCTTTGGTAGATGAAGACAGCTCCATGTACTGCATTTTCAACATTTAGGGGAAAACCAAGTACGACATAAGATTCCATCTTTTCTTGATCAGTTGAAGAAGGCATCATCATTTCTTTAATAATCGGCTCATCTGATTGAAACACTTCATGAAAAGATTTATTGGCTAATATAGTATCTTGTATTTCTTTTTTGTTGACACCCTCTTGCATCGCAAAGGACACTTCAACATGACTGATAGCGATCAATGCATTGGTCCCTGTAGGTAAAATATCTTTTAATAATTCAGAGGTAGATTCGGCTGTTTCATTGTCATCTACTATACTAGCTACCGTTGCTGCTGTTTGTCGCAATGAAATTTCTGCTTGCTGCATATGGTAATTTTGAAGAAATTCAAGCATTAATACCGTGAAAACAAATAATACAAATGAAACGAGAAGCAATATGGTTACCCATAGCTTCCCGACAACACTATTCCATATTCTATTCATTGACAACCTCAAATTTGTATCCAACGCCCCAAACCGTCACAATCATTTTAGCAGCGTTTTCAGAAACTCGGTTGAGCTTTTCACGTAAACGTTTTACATGTGTGTCTACTGTGCGTAAATCACCAAAGAAGTCATAATGCCATACCTCTTTTAGTAGTTGTTCACGGTCAAATACTTTGTCTGGCGATTTCGCTAAAAAGTACAGCAATTCATACTCTTTCGGTGTTAAATTAACCTCAATGCCTTCTGCAGTCACACGATGTGCATCATGGTCAATCATTAAGTGTTGGAACACCACTAAATCTTTTGAAGAAGATGCATTAGTCGTTGGTGAGAAAGCCTGTGAACGACGTAAAATAGCCTTCACACGTAACACAACCTCACGAGGACTAAATGGTTTTACGATATAGTCATCTGCACCAAGCTCAAAGCCTTGTACACGGTTCGCTTCTTCGCCTTTGGCAGTTAATAAAATAATTGGTGTTGCTGCGCGCTCTCGAATTTCTGCACACACTTCTAGCCCATCTTTTTCAGGCATCATAATATCAAGTAAAATACAGTGATACTCTTTTTCTAAAGATTTCTCGATCGCTTGTTCTCCATTTTCGGCCTCGTCAACAAGGTATCCTTCTCGCTCAAGATACATTTTTAATAAGCGGCGAATACGATCCTCGTCATCTACTACTAATACTGAAATATTTTCTGACACTTTCACGATCCCTCTCTTCCATCTTTCTCTAACTTCTATTGTACATGGTGTGACACATATTGAAAAGAAAAGAAAGCCTCTTCGCTACAGCGAAAAGGCTTGTTGCTTCACAGGTTACGCGTAGGAGTGTAAACCTGCAAGAATTAAGTTAACAGCAATTAGGTTGAATAAAATAATCCCAAAACCAATTAGTGCTAACCAAGCAGATTTTCGACCTTCCCAGCCTTTTGATAGACGTAAATGCAGGAATGCTGCATAGAATAACCATGTAATAAGAGCCCATACTTCTTTTGGATCCCAACCCCAGAAACGACTCCAAGCAATTTGTGCCCAAATCATCGCAAAGATTAAAGCACCAAGGGAGAATACAGGGAAACCAATCAGCACTGAACGATAACCAATTTCATCAAGTAATTGTAAATTGACACGTTTAACAAGTGGTTGGAAAATGGCACTAATTCGACGACGAGCAATTAAACGAATTAATAAATACAACACAGATCCTACCAATAATGACCAAACAACGGTTGTTAATTTTTTAGCATTAATTAACGCTGGCATTTCTACTAATGGCGACATGCCATGTTCTTCTATCACTTCATATTCATTCATACCGAATACTGGAGGTAAATTGTAAATAATTTTACGAGTAGTTCCTTCTTTATCCACATAATTATAACTAGACTCATAATCCATAGCACTAAATGTAGATGTTACCGCGACAAATCCAACAACTACTACAAGACAGTACATGACAGCTTCTAACCAAAAACGTTGTTTAGAGGGCTTTGTTAAATCTACTACTTTTAATAAGTAAATAAGTCCTGCCACAGCACTAATGGCTAAAATAGATTGCCCTAATGCTGCTGTAATAACGTGAATTGTTAACCAATGACTTTGTAATGAAGGCACTAATGGACTTACTTCTTTCGGGAACATTGCTGCATAAGCAATAATCAAAAGCGCAACAGGCAGTGCCACTAATCCAAGTGCAGTCAAACGATAAATAAAATAAATTAGGATAAACGCGCCGACAATGAACATACCAAAGGCAGTTGTAAATTCGAACATATTACTTACTGGCGCATGTCCTGTATAAATCCAACGCGTAATAAAATAGCCAAGCTGTGATAGGAAACCAATAATAGTAACCACAATGGCAAGCTTGCCCCATTTGCCAGTATTTTTACCAGTAGCATTACCTTGCTTAATTGAACCACCAAATAATAATGTCGCAACTAGATAAGCAATAAACGCTACAAATAGTAAGTTTCCACTTAAGTCAATCAAACTCATAAGGTGTTGTCACCTTCCTTTTCTTTAATGCCACCATTAGTGGACTCTTCGCCAGCCTCATCTTTCTCTAACTGATCTTTATACGGAGGCAATGCAGCAAATGTTGTAACAGCATCTAAATCCTTTTTCATGCTGAACATATTTTTGTTGACATGGGCAGCCATTAACACACGGCCGTCTGGTTCCACTTGAAGCCATAAACGACGATGATTCCAGTAAGAGCCAATGGCAACACCGATCATAAAGATGACCCCACCAACAAACAGAATAGGGATGGTACTATCTTTTCGCACCGTAATACCTGACATATCACGCATCTCTGCACTAGCAAATTTCATTCTGTATTTATTTTCACCCAGTGGTTCTAAAGGAGGCTGCATAATTTCAACAAAGCTTACTTCTCCTTCAGGAGTTTCTGGTGTAGTCATTTTAAATAAAAATGCAGGATTATTTGGAATAGACGTTTTAGTCTGAGGTTCTCCATTTTCAAATCCATCAAAATCAGGTGTATAGACAAGAATTTGAACGGATGAACCATTCCCTAAATCATATTCTTTTTTAGGATTTGTTAAATCAATCTCTACCTTACCTAATGATTTCTCTGTCGTCTTATTAATTAATTCAAAATTCATCTGTTTTAATTCATTTAGACGATAATCCATCTGGTAAAGAGCAAAGCCATCTTCTTTCAAAGGATGGTTTACACGAATAGAATAGTCTTTTACTTTTTCTAGATTTTCCGTATCCCCAGGCAATGCGTCTTCAGGTTGCTTGTAAAGTGTAATATCGGTCTGGAAGTTTTTAGCCACTACATTCACACCCTGTTTAACTTGCTCACCTTGAGGTGTATTATCATGTGTTTCTAAAATAAAGTCACGGTTTTCAATGAAATAGCCTTCCATTCCAGTGATAGCTCGTGTTTCACCTTCACGCACCCATATCGATTCATCAACATAGAAGCCTGGAACTAGACGTAGCATGACCCCACCTAAAAAAATGATGAGACCTACATGGTTTATGTACGGACCGTAACGAGAAAAGCGTCCTTTTTCAGCTAAGAGAGCGCTACCATCTCGACGAACAGAATACTTCATCTCAGTCATTTTTTGAGCCACTTTATCAAGCGTTTCCTCCGCACTTGCTGACACTTGTCCTTCTGCAACAATGCGCTGACGCTTCATAAAGCTTTCATGTCTTTTAACACGTTGATTCTTTAATGATTTATAAAGTGGAATGCCTCGGTCAAGACTTGCCACTATAATTGAAACTGCTAGCATACCAACTAAAATCTGGAACCACCATGAGCTATATAAATCCGAAAGCCCCAACGTATAATAGATTTTACCGAATGTACCATATACGTCTGCGTAATAAGCCCCCTTCTCCATATCAGAAGCTTTTACGTAAAACTCTTGCGGTAATAATGTTCCGACTGAAGCAGCAATTAATGTGATAATAATTAAGGATATACCAACTTTAACACTTGAGAAGAAATTCCATATTTTATCAACAAATGATTTGTTATATGTTTTGGAGCGAATGGCCATACCATCATAGCGCATATCAACAACTTTATTTTGTTTTTCTTCTTCGGTTAAAGGACGACCACATTTTTCACAAAGCTTCGTGCCGTATGGATTACTATGACCACAAGCACAAATGATTTTTTCCATCGTCATTTACTCCTTATTTGGCTTCACTAATTCCATGTACGAAGCAATATCTTTCTCCGTCATTTCACCTGTAATAATTTTGGCCACTTTGCCTTCTGGATCAATTAACACTGTTGCAGGTAATTGTCCTACATTATAAGCAGTCATAACACTTTTTGTTTTGTCGATAACTACTGGAAATGACAACCCATATCGATCGACAAAATTCTGTACTTCAAAATCTGTTTGAGCAATATTGACAGCTAATGTTTGTACACCGTGATCTTTAAATTCTTGATACTGATTGTCCATTGCAGGCATTTCCTTCTCACAAGGCTTACACCAAGTTCCCCAGAAATTTAAAAATACCCCTTGCCCTTTATAATCCGACAATTTATGTTTTTCACCGTTTAAATCTACTAACGTGAAGTCAGGTGCTTCAGAGCCTACTGCTACTAACTCTACTTTTTCCTTTGTTGCTGTTCCATATACTGTGTACCCGATTGCCAACGCTAACACAGCTAAAATGACAGTTCGCAGTACAAGACGTTTTTTCTTTTTCTCCAAGTTAATAAACCCCCTATCAATTACGGCTTGCGTTGCTTTTACATATTGAAGAAACAAATAGAACTTTTTCATTCTCTATACGTCTATAAATATGTAAAAGCTTCTTTCACATTGACGTCAACAATACCGGATTAAATGTGTTACAGCTTTTTTGAACAAACTGCTACTAGGTGTACTATTCTCACCTATTATAGCAAAATGATACAAAAACACTTAGCTATTAATTATGAATGATTTATGAACGATTTCACCACAAAGAAAGTGTAAACATCCAAATACCTCTATTGGTATCCACACTTTCTTCTGGCAAAATTGCATTAATCAAGCTTTCCTGTTTCTGCTAACACACGTAGTTGCTTTACTTCATGCTTTGATAATTCACGGTATTCTCCTGGAGCAAGACCAAATAAATCTAAAAAAGCAAAGCGTTCGCGTTTTAATTTAACAACGGGTGTTCCAATCGCTTCAAACATACGACGAACTTGGCGATTTCGCCCTTCATGAATCGTGATTTCACAAATAGCTTTGCCCGCTTTTTCATCGAAAGATGTCATACTTACCTTAGCAGGTGCTGTCTTTCCATCCTCTAATTTGATCCCTCGTTGAAGCTTTTTAAGCCCTTCAATTGTTGGCACACCTTTGACACGAGCGATATATGTTTTGTCAATTTTAAATTTCGGATGTGTCAACATATAGGAAAATTCTCCATCATTTGTCAATAGCAATAATCCAGATGTATCATAATCAAGACGACCAACTGGGAAAATACGTTGCGGAATATGATGAAATAAATCTGTGACAGTTTTGCGTCCTTTATCATCTGTAACTGCAGAAATTGTTCCACGTGGTTTGTAAAGTAAGAAATATACCTTATCTTCTTTTTCTAGTTTTACACCTTCTACTTCAATTGTATCGGAATTAGATACCTTTGTTCCTAACTCACGAACCACTACACCATTTACTTTAACTTTACCTTCTAAAATCAATTGCTCTGCCTTGCGCCTTGACGCAACGCCTGCATAGGCAATGACCTTTTGTAATCTTTCCATTTTTTCACCTCTAGTTTTCTTTCACATTGACACGTTCGTCATCATTCGATTTCGATCCAATGAATAGGGTTATTTTTCCCGCTAATCTGTGAAAATTATGTCATACTTTTAGACATTATTAAAGAAAAACAAATTTCACATTTTTTAATTGAGTATTCCGACTAATTTCTCATTCGTTAATTTCTTAACATTTGAACCGAGATTTTGTTTTGTTTACTAGCAGTATACTCATTTGATAATCATGCGAATCGATTGTAAAATGTTTATTTTGACACAAAAAAAGCTACCATTCGGCAGCTTTTATTTGTATACATTTTCAATTGTTAGGCCACGTTGCTTTAACTCATTGGCTATATGGTTTTTAGCCAGTACCATGTTGCCTGCCAAAGGTTCCTCAATTGTGGAACCATCTTGAAATGTAAAAACCAGATGATCAGGCTTTGTCACACCACTTTTTTCTAGATTAACCTGCTCAACTTTCACTATTTCTTCCCACTCGACAAAATTTACTTTTAAACTAAAAAATGGATTCATATGAATACCTCTTGAATCTATCCATTTATAAGTATTAAAGCTTAATGCGATGAAACCTAAGGCAATTAATAAGGAAGTAGATACTAGACCACGTTTTATATTCTTTCCTTTTTTCGTTTTAGGTATGATCAAATAATTGATTAGTAGTACGAGGGCCATGACAAATAAAGAGACCATAAAGATAATATAAGCATTAAAATAAGGTGCAAAATAATAAAATTCATTAGGTCGATATAGTATCTCTTGAATTGGATATAGAAGAATGACAGGCACAATTAAACTTGATAAGAATAAGATAATGATTAGCCCAAATTGAATTTGCCTACCATTACTTTCCATTATTAACATCAATTGATCAAATAATGTAAAAAATCAGCCAATCGTTTTTAACGATCCGCTGATTCAACTTTTACTGGCGTTGCATAAATCCGTTCTTCTCCTATAAAGATAGACAAGACTGCTTCTTGGCGTTTCCTTGAAACATGTAATACTTGCCTCACCTGTTCTTTTTCCTCTTTATTTAACTGTAGTCGAACGGGCTCTTGTAAACGAATAGCCAACTTTTTATTGACATTGTATTTACCCTTTTTCACTACTGTTTCAAGACTATAATCTTGCCATACTTTATTGGATAAGCCTCGATGTACATTCCAATCATCTGATTCATTTAATGTGACGACAACGCAGATTTGCCCGTCCTTTTGAAAGGCCGTTGCAAGTGTTCGTCCAGCAACCTTAGTAAAGCCCGTTTTTCCAGCGAAAGCAGTACCAGTGGCTGACTTTAAGGAACTAACAGGCTGTTCTGTCTCATCATCTATATCTGCTGCCATTCCTGAACCTTCTCTTAATAGACGGTGTTTATTTTCCCATAACATTCCGTTTACTGTATTTGCCCGATAAAGTACCGTTGAAGCAATTTTCTCAAATGTTTTATTTTGCAACGCAAGTCTTAACATCTCAGCAGTATCTCTTGCAGACGATAAATGCTCATCATGATGAAGACCAGAAGGATTCATAAAGACGGTATTGGTAAGACCTGCAATAACAGCTCTTTCATTCATTAATTTGACAAAACCCTCTACAGACCCTCCTACATGTTCGGCTAAGGCTGTTGCAGCATCATTGCCGGAACGTAGCATTAAGCCATACAATAACGTTTCAACTGTCACCGTTTCACCAGCCTGTAGGTAAATAGAGCTCCCCTCAGCCATAGCAGCCTTAGGGGATATAACGACTTCATCCTGCAAGTCACTATTTTCAATTGCCACAAGTGCTGTCCAAATTTTTGTGAGGCTAGCAATAGGTAATCGTTCATCGCTATTGGATCCAATTAAAAGTCGACCTGTATCGCCATCCAAGACAGCATAGCCGCTTCCTCCTCTTGCAAAGCTAGTCTGAGGAAGCATTACCATTAACACAATGATCATAAACAGTGTTAAACGAAATAACCGAAGCAACGAGCCACTCCTTATTCAATGTGATAGGAAATTATAGATTTAAATTTATGTTGAAGGCTACGCATTATACCTAACCATTATTTTGCTCCGCTAAAAGTCTCTTGGAACTTCGTCATAAATAAATCTGTTTCTTGTTCTGTATCAGCAAGGTCCTCTTCAGGTAGAGGAGGCATTTCTTCTATCCTATTTAAGCCAAAATAATGTAAAAATTCTTTTGTTGTTCCATATAAGATGGCACGTCCAGTCCCTTCTGACCGTCCTACCTCTTTAATTAATCCTCGTGAAACTAATGTTTGGATTGGTCGTTCACACTTCACACCGCGCAAATCTTCTATTGCTACACGTGTAATGGGCTGTTTGTATGCCACGATCGCTAACACTTCAAGGGAGGCTTGAGATAAGGATTGTGCGGTTGGATTTTCTACTAATCTTTGAATCGTATCGGCAAAATCAGATTTTGTAATGAGCTGATAAACGCCTGCAATTTCTTTCACCGTGATTCCTCTTGTTAAATCTTCTTCGTAGGTTTCTCTCAATGTATTCATTGTTTGCAGAATCAGCTCTTCCTGCTCTCCTAAGAGTTGTGAAAGTTGTTTAATCGTTAAGCCATCATCTCCCACAACAAATAATAAGGCTTCAATTCTACTCTGTAACATCAAAGTTTTCGTCATCTTCCCATTCCTCCTTCTGTAAGGTAACCGTTAATTCTTCAAAGTTACCATCTTGCTCTACGATGACGACCTGACGTTTCATCAGTTCAAGTAGGGATACAAACGTCAGAATAAGTGTTGGCTTATCTTCATAGGGAAAAAGCTCGAAAAATGATGCACGTCCACCTGTTAATCGTAAAGAATCGACAACAGAGCGCATTTGATCTTTTACTGATCGCTCCTGCCTTGCTACAGTTGTTTTTAATGGTTTCTTTAATTTTTTGCGACGCATCAATTTTTGAAATGCTCCAAGCATATCATAGATATTCACATTCAAATCAAATAAAGCCATCTGTTCTTCTGAGGCTAATCCTGTTAAATCAGCAGGTGGCCTCGTAAATACCTGTGCTCGGTCTGTTTCAAGCTCCTGCAAATTACTAGCTGCTTCCTTGTATTTTTTATATTCGATTAAGCGTTGCACCAGTTCTTCACGAGGGTCAGGGCCGTCCACTTCTAATTCTGCGTCCTCCATCTCTCCTTCGTGAATTGGCAATAACATGCGGCTTTTAATTGCCAGTAACGTTGCTGCCATTACTAAATATTCACTTGCTTCATTTAACTCTAGTACTTGCATTGCATGAATATGGTCGATATATTGTTGTGTAATTTCAGCCATTGGGATATCATAGATATCAATTTCCAATCTGTGAATTAAATGCAATAATAAATCAAGAGGCCCTGAAAAGGCTTCTAATTTTACTTCATAAGACATTATTTTACCACCCTGAGATTCTATGTTCTTTTAGTATAGTGGAAAGGAGTCCAAAATGCATCCACAGCATCATACTTTATTTATAGATTACTGTGCCTATTTTAATGGCAATCAAGATTTTTTTGAATGCCATGAAGTGCTAGAGGAATATTGGAAGGAAATTGCACCTGGTGATAAAATGCATCCGCTTGTCGGCTATGTGCAGCTGGCAACAGGTTTCTATCATTGGCGACGTGGTAATAATACTGGTGCTAAACGAATTTTAGAAAAAGCACTTCATAACTTTCAAGTAAATGAAGGGCATGTTTTTTTCCAAGAAATTGATTATCTTGAACTCCTAACACAAATAACAAAAGCTATCACTTCGATTGAAATGGGCAAGTCCTTTCAAACTTTCCAGCTTCCTCTCTCACCTCACTTGCTGGATTTAGCCCTAGCACGTATAAAGCTTTTGCCATCAAATAGCTCAAATTATCTTCTTCATAAACATATGCTTCGAGATCGCTCACATATTCTTGCAGAGCGACAAGAAAGCAAACAAAGAAAAAGCAGACGTTGTTAATCGTCTGCTTTTTCATCGATACAATGAATACATTTTTGAACAAAACTACGTGTTTCATCTGTAGCACGCACACTTTCATATTGGCCAAGTTCCGCCACTTCTTGAAGCATCTCCGTTGCTACGCCCTCTCCTCTATATGAAGGGATCACCGACACGTGCTGGATTGTGGCTATATTATGCTCATCAACAACAAGCCCTACAATGCCAACATATTCATCATTCTTTTTCCATAAGTATAAAACCCAATTATCGTCATTTTCATAGGAGTGGATGGTTTCTGTAAGCTTTTTTACGTCTTTTTCGTTAGGCATAAATGAAAGTAGCCCCATTGCTATTTTCTCTAAAGCTTTTTTATATCGAATTAACATATTTGTCTATTCCCTCTTTTTCTAGCTGTACATAATCTTTGACTATCCTACACGATTTGTACTTTTACCGCAAGCCAATTTCTGTCTTACGAACCAGGTCCGAGAATACCTTTCGACGCCAACACCCAATAGACTACGCCCCATAATAAAATAAATGTTGTAATGGACGCTAGTAATACCCACTTATTTTTCCTCAAATTTACTCACCCTTTTTTAAAGTTAGCGGGAGATCGTTTTGCACAATATCTTCATAACTTTCGCGGCGAATAGCTAGTTGATGCTGTCCATCCTCTACAAATACAACTGCAGGTCTTGGCACACGATTATAGTTACTAGCCATCGAATAACCATACGCACCTGTACAGAAGATGGCTAACACATCACCTGAAGCAGCATCTTGTAGTTTAGCATCAATAATTAATTTATCGCCAGATTCACATAATTTACCAGCAACTGTATAGAGCTCATCTTTCGGCTCGTTCGCCTTACTTGCGATGACTGCCTCATACTTAGCGTCGTATAATGCGGGACGGATATTATCGCTCATACCTCCATCGACAGCAATATATTTTCGCACATCTGGCACAGTTTTTTGTGAACCGATTGTATAAAGAGATGTTCCTGCATCACCTACAAGTGATCGACCTGGTTCAATCCAAATTTCCGGCATCTTCAGTCCAAGAACAGTTGCTTTATTTTTGACAACTGTAATCATATCCTCTACATATACTTGTGGTTCAAGCGGTGCATCTTCTTCAGTATAACGAATACCAAAGCCCCCACCTAAGTTTAACACAGTACATGTAAATCCGTGAGTCTTGTTCCAATCAGAAATTTTGTCAATCAATTTTTCTCCAGCCAATCCAAAACCGGCAGTGTCAAAAATTTGTGAGCCAATATGGCAATGTAAACCAAGTAGCTCTAGGAATTCATGGTTAAATGTTTGTTGGAATGCTTCATCCGCTTGACCATTGTTTAAGTCAAAGCCGAATTTTGAATCTGCTTGACCTGTCGTGATGAAATCATGCGTATGTGCTTCAACACCTGGTGTAACACGTAATAATATACGCATTTTTTGCTGACGGCGCTCCGAAATATCTTTTAAAAGCTGTATTTCATAGAAATTATCTACAACAATACATCCAATCTTGGAGTCAAAAGCTAGCTCTAATTCAGCAATGCTTTTATTGTTACCATGAAAATGAATGCGCTCTGCAGGGAAACCTGCCTTTAAGGCAGTAAATAATTCTCCACCAGATACAACATCCAATGATAAATTTTCTTCTGCTGCTAATTGATACACCGCTACACATGCAAATGCTTTTGAAGCATAAGCTACTTCTGCTTTTACACCTAGTTTTTTAAACGTTTCGATAAAGCTGCGCGCACGCTTACGAATAAGTGCAGTATCATACACGAAAAGTGGTGTACCATACTCTTTTGCTAGCTCTAATGTGTCTACCTGTCCAATTGTTAAATGACCATCTTCAGAAATCGCTTGTGTTCCATATAAATGCATGTGCATCTCTCCCTTTTCACATCGTTCCATCTTGTTATTTTTACGGTTTGAAAGTGGAAGGGTTCTTTACTATATTAGAACCATTCCATCAAAAAATTATTTCCCTCACATATAAAAAAACAAATGTATAGTACTTGCTTTTTCTTGAATGAAAATAATTTTTGCAAAAATCACAAAATACTATATGTGAACTTTATCACATGAAAAAAACGAGTGCAACGGCTCCTATGATCTTTTTCGCTGTTTGGAAGCGACTACATAAGGTCTGAGTGCATCCGCTGTCATTGGGAAGCGAATAATGACGCGAAGCATTGCTGTTGGAAAGAATGGAACAAGCGGCCATAAATAAGGTGCCTGCATTGGTCGCAATGAACATAAATACGTAAACAATAAAAATAAACCAATAAATAACCCATTGACACCCCAGAGACCCGTCATCAGAAGTAGCAGTAACCTAAAAATTTTAATGGAGATACTAAGCTCATAGGATGGAATAATGAAAATAAGAATGGCTGCCACCGCTGTATAGAGGACCACCTCTGAAGAGAATAATCCAACATCAATCGCAATTTGACCAATGATTACCCCCGCAACCAATCCCATCGCTGTGGACAATGGTGACGGAGTATGAATGGCGGCCATCCTCAAAAATTCTATTCCAATATCTGCAATCAAAATTTGTAGTAATAAAGGTACATGCGATTTCTCCTCCGTACCTAAAAAGGAGAGGGCATCTGGAAGTAGGGATTCATTCGTTGCAAATACATACCACAATGGCAATAAAAGTAAACCCATTACAGAGCCAAAATATCGCATAAAACGTACAAACGTCCCTACTGTGGGTGCCTGACGATATTCCTCTGCATGCTGCAATAAATGAAACACTGTAACAGGTACTAAAATAACGGATGGAGAAGTATCGACTAATATAGCTATATGCCCTTCAAGTAGATGAGCTGCAGCAATATCAGGTCTCTCCGTATAACGTACAAATGGAACTGGGTGGAACTTTTGTTTAAAGAGCCATTCTTCTAATGATTTATCGGCCATCGTCAAGCCATCATGATTTATTTGTCCAAGACGCTGTCGTAAACTTTCGAGCATATCTTCATTGGCAACATCCTTCATAAACGCGATCGCCACGTCGGTTTGACCGATTTTGGATATTTTATGTAGCTCGAAACGTAGATTACTATTACGAATTCGCCTACGTATTAAGGCTGTGTTTTGAGAAATCCCTTCTGTAAAGCCATCCCTTGATCCACGGATAACTTTTTCATTATCTGGCTCTTCTGGAGAGCGTCCTGGATAGTTTCTAAGCTCTGCAACATAGCAATAGCCACTTTTAGTAATAAAGGTGACTTGTCCACTTAAAATGGCTAGTAAATAGGCTTTACGCTCTGTTTCTTCTGAACGTCCATGGAAATTAAAGTAAGACTCAAAATATTCCTTCTCATCCTCTACATCAATTTCAATGTCCTCATCTGGAAGCATGCTAGACAGCAACTGTGTTAAAGCTTCTCCATCTACAAGCCCACTAATATATGCACAAAGGACCGGCAAATCTTTGACAAATAAGTGTTTTATACCAACGTCAAACGATTCGCCGTCACCAAATTGTTCGATAAGAAAATCTTCGGCTTCTTCTAAGCTGTTAAATAATTTATTTGTCATGCTGTCACCATTTTCTTAGATGTCTTTTTTTATTACTTCCTGCTCCACTGTTGCACTTGTTGCCATCCAACTTTTCAGCTGGGCAAGGATTTTTTTCTCTAATCGGGAAACCTGTACCTGCGATATACCTAATCTATTTGCAATTTCAGTTTGCGTGCAATCTGAAAAATAGCGAAGATATATGATAGACTGCTCTCTTGGCTCAAGTCTCGTTAGTACTTCTTTCAATGGGATGTAATCAAATGGTTGCTCCGATTTTTCATCCTTCATTTGATCCATTAGTGTAATGGAATCCCCCTCACTCTCATACAATTGCTCATGAAGAGAGGCAGGGTCTCTCAGTGCATCGGATGCTGTAACAATTTCCTCTGTTGTCACACCAAGCACCTGAGCAAGCTCTTGAATGGTTGGTGGATGTTCGTTCTTTTTAATAAATTCATCTGTAGCATGACGGATTTTAAAATTGAGCTCACGAATAGAGCGGCTCACCTTCACCATGCCATCATCCCTTAAAAAGCGCTGAATTTCTCCAATGATCATCGGTACAGCATAGGTTGAAAATTTCACATCATAGGTTAAATCAAATTTATCCACAGATTTCATGAGCCCTATGCAACCAATCTGGAATAAATCCTCAAGCTCAACACCTCTCGTTGTAAAACGTTGAACAATGGACCACACAAGTCTCGTATTGCCTTCTACCATTCGTTTACGAGCCTCATGATCGCCCTGCTGTGCGCGTGCAATTAAATCACGCATTTCCTCCTGAGACAATAGCTTATCGGACGACTGTTCTAACGGCTTCACGGGTTTAACCTCACATTACCGCTGTGCGAACTGTGTAAAATTTCTTCGTGAATGTTACAGTTGTTCCTTCTTGCCATTTTGATATAACTGTCAGCTGATCTGAGAAGCTATCCATAATCGTGAAGCCCATACCCGAACGCTCCATCATACTTTTTGTTGTAAATAATGGCTCCATCGCTCGACTAACGTCTTCAATTCCTATCCCTTTATCCATGACAGATACTGTCACAATATCATCCTCACGTTTAGCATGAACTGTCACAACACCCTTACCATCTTCTTCATAGCCATGAATAATAGCATTGGAAACTGCTTCTGAGACAACTGTTTTAAATTCTGATAGCTCATCAATAGTTGGATCTAATTGAGCAATAAAGCCTGTAACAGCTACACGCGCTAAAGCTTCATTTTCACTAATTGCCAAAAAAGTTAATGTCATTTCGTTATCCATTTACAATCCCCCTTACGCGATCAATCGCTTGTTCCTCTGTTGCATCCATCATCCACGGTCCTAAACCTGAAAATTGAAATACTTTTCGCATTGTTGGCGATGGATTCAATAATATAGTTCGCCCAGCAACTGCCTCTAACTCACGCATACGACCAAGCACTAATCCAACTCCCGAACTATCCATGAAAGATAGTCCTTCCAAGTTCCAAATGATGGTCGTCACAGTGCCTTGAAAAATTGCTGCAGAAATTTTCGCTCGAATTTGTTCAACGGCATGATGATCGAGCTCCCCAAACAAACGTATAACGACTGTCTCTCTTGTGACCATTTCTAATTGATAATGCATGAACATCGCCTCCTCCTCGTGCAATTCCACATTCAATAGGTTGAATCCTTGTGGCTGACAGAACTAGTGCAAAGTCTTCCGAAATAGTGTCTAATCGACATACTTATAGCTTTTTAGGTTAAGTGCAGTATGGGATAAATCTACAATTTCTAAACGCTATCGAGCTCTAAATTTTGGCGATTCATCGAACGCATAAAAAAGCGAGAACCCTCATAAGTGAGGACTCTCGCTAATAATCTTTATGCAATTGTATAAGCTTGCTGAATTTTATTAATTGTCTCTTCGTCAATTGGCTGATTGGAATACAAATAAGCAATCGTATCGCCATTATTAACATGATCACCTTTTTTGGCGATTAGCTGAATTCCTGCATCATAATCAAGCTTTGATTCCTTCGTTAAACGTCCAGCGCCTAGACTAACACTTGCTTCTCCAACTAATAAAGCATTAATCGTCTCCACCGTGCCCTCTGAAACCGCTGTCACTGCTACTTTATGAGCTGTGTCATTTTGAACAATATCAGAGACTACTCCTCCTTGCGCCACAATAAACTCCTCGAATTTTGCAGCTGCAGAGCCATCTGCTAGCACTCGCTTAACAGCAGCTGTCGCTTCCACTTCATTCACACCTGCCGCAATTTGGTACATCAAGGAAGAGATGACAACACATTCATCAACCAAATCTTCATGCGTTTCTTCCATACGTCCACTTAATAGGGCATAAGCCTCCACTACCTCAAGCTTATTACCAATCATTTTCCCTAAAGGATTATCCATATCACTGATGTGTGCGATGACTTTACGGCCAAGTTTTTCTCCAATAGCCGTCATTGTATCTGCTAAACGCTGTGCTTCTTCCTGCGTCTTCATAAACGCACCTGAGCCACATTTTACATCGAGGACTATACCATCGGCACCACTTGCAATTTTTTTACTCATAATCGAAGCTGCGATTAATGGAATAGAATCGACAGTACCTGTCACATCACGCAATGCATATAATTTTTTGTCGGCTGGTACTAGATTACCTGTTTGTCCAGCAACGGCAATTTTATGCTGATTGACATTATCAATGAACTCCTGTGATGAAAGCTCTGTTTTAAAGCCCTGAATGGATTCAAGTTTATCAATTGTCCCCCCAGTAATCCCTAAGCCTTTACCACTAAATTTCGCAACAGGAATTCCTAGAGCAGCAATAATTGGCGTAACCACAAGTGTAACCTTGTCACCAACCCCTCCAGTTGAGTGTTTATCAATTTTAAAGCCTTCAATAGATGTTAAATCAATGACATCGCCTGATTCGATCATTGCCTTTGTTAAATAAAATGTCTCATCATCAGACATGCCTAGTAAACGTATCGCCATTAATAAAGAACTTGCTTGATAATCTGGGATAGAGCCTGTCGTATAGCCTTCAACAAAATACTGAATTTCAGCTTGAGAAAGCTCTAATCCTTGTTTTTTCTTTTCAAACAATTGAACCATATTCATACAAAAAAAACCCCCTTATTTCAAATCATGTAAGAAACTTTTACCGAATGGCGGTGCTTCTACATGAAAGTTTTCTGCAACTGTTGCTGCAATATCTGCAAAGGTTTCACGAAGCGCAAGTTCCGCACCACCTTTAAAACGTGGTGAATAGACAATTAGTGGTACATATTCGCGTGTATGATCTGTCCCTGGGAAGGTTGGATCATTGCCGTGATCTGCTGTAATAATTAATAAATCGTCTTCTGACATTACCTCTAGAATTTCTGGTAGACGTGCATCAAATTCTTGTAATGCCTGTCCATAGCCTAGAGGATCACGTCGATGGCCGAAATTGGCATCAAAGTCGACTAAATTTAAGAAGCTTAGACCACGGAAGTCACGACGTACAACTTCTGCAAATTGATCCATACCATCCATATTATTTTTTGTACGTACAGCATCTGTCACACCTTCACCATTGAAAATATCTGAGATTTTTCCAATTGCAATCACATCTAATCCCGCGTCCTTCAAAACATTCATTGTTGTACGACCAAATGGCTTTAACGCATAATCATGACGATTGGATGTACGAGTAAAGTTTCCAGGCGTACCCACAAATGGTCGTGCGATGACGCGACCTACTAAATATTCAGGCTGTAATGTTAATTCACGAGCAATTTCGCAAATTTTATATAACTCTTCTAGTGGAATGATTTCTTCATGAGCAGCAATTTGTAAAACAGGATCGGCTGATGTATAGACAATAATCGCACCTGTTTCCATATGCTCCTTCCCAAAATCTTCAATTACTTGTGTACCACTTGCTGGCTGATTGCATAGCACTTTCCGACCTGTACGTTTCTCTAGCTCATCAATTAGCTCTGCTGGAAACCCATCTGGATACACTTTAAATGGTTTATCAATATTTAACCCCATGATTTCCCAATGGCCAGTCATCGTATCTTTACCAACTGATGCTTCTTGCATTTTACCGTAGTATGCTTTAGGGTCAGTAGTTGCATGCATTCCATGCAATGGTTCAATATTCGCTAAACCAAATGACTCCATTACTGGCATTGTAAGCCCATTCATTTTTTCAGCGATATGTCCTAGTGTATGTGCGCCAACATCCCCAAATTTAGCAGCGTCTGGCGCTTCACCAATACCTACGGAATCCATGACAACAACATGGATTTTGTTAAATGGTTTATTCATAATGGTTGCCTCCTAATCTCATGACTCTATTTTACCAAAAAAATGCGAAAAATAAAGGTCAGACATCCGACTGAAAAATAATTTTTTCCTATTATCTTTTAAGCACGTGGATGGAATTGCTTATAGACCTCAGATAATCTTGTTTTGCTAATATGTGTATAAATCTGGGTAGTAGAAATATCTGCATGACCAAGCATCTCCTGCACCGCTCGTAAATCGGCTCCATTTTCAACCAAATGAGTGGCAAAGGAATGACGCAATGTATGTGGTGTTAATTCATGTTGGATGCCTGCCTTTAACGCATGCTCCTTCATTAATTTCCAACAACCCTGCCTTGTTAAACGTTTCCCTCTTTGATTAATAAAAAACGCATCTGTTTTGGGGTACTTTCCCTGTAATTGACTACGAGCACCATTTAAATAGGCATTTATTGCCGAAAGTGCGCTTTTGCCGAGTGGAATGATTCGCTCCTTGCCACCCTTCCCAAATACACGTACAAAGCCCATGGTTAAATGAATATCAGCTAAATCCAGTGCAATAAGTTCACTGATGCGCATACCAGACCCATATAGTAACTCCAGCATGGCAAGATCACGTATACCTTGTGGCTTACTTTTATTTGGAGCTGTTAGTAAAGCTTCAATCTCTTGGATAGATAAAATATTAGGCAACTTTTGCTCAATTGTCGGCATCTCCAAATGGACTGTCGGATCAGTTTCTGCGCGCTTTTCTCGTAGTAAAAATTGGTGGAAACTCCGAATCGATGAAATATGACGGGCAACGGTACGACTTGTCTTTCCCTGTGCCCGCAATTGCTCTAAATGGCGTAATATAGTTGTCCGTTCTACCACACTAAAATCAGACATACCTTCTGCTTCCTTTAAAAAATGTACATAGCTTTCTAAATCTCGGCGATAGGATGCTAATGTATTAACAGATAACTGCCTTTCCACCTGAATAAAATGGATATAGTCCTCTACTGCATATTGAAATTCATTCATCACAACGCCCCCTCACTGTCAATTATTCTCTATTTTAGCATGGCCTTAAGAAATGTGCTAAAGGACCCTCCATTCGACATAAACTACCAACCCTAATGGTGTCTATACTTCAATAAAAAAAACAAAAAACTGCCCGATTCAATCTATACCAAAGATTAAAACAGACAGTTTTTCGTTATTTTTCTTCATTCGATTCGTCGTTTTTATCATGACAGCGCCAGCATATGCCGTGGAAAGTTAGTCGGTGATCTTTTATAATAAAGTTCCAACGTTTTTCAACAACGGCTTCCACATCTTCAAGTAAATCTTCTTGAATTTCATCAACAGCACCACATTCGATACAAACAAGATGATGGTGGAAATGGGCAGCTCCCTCTTGGCGTAAATCATAGCGCGATACGCCATCGCCAAAGTTGATTTTGTCGACAATTTTGAGCTCAGTTAATAATTCTAACGTTCTATAAACAGTAGCTAGACCAATCTCAGGTGCTTTTTCTTTTACTAAAAGATAAACATCTTCAGCACTTAGGTGGTCCTCTTCGTGCTCAAGCAAAACAGCAACTGTCGCTTCTCGCTGCGGCGTCAGCTTGTAACTAGCACTATGCAACTGTTTTTTTATACGATCAATTCGGCTCTCCATGTGACGCCCCCCTAAACTCTTTCCATTATACCAAAGGAGTAAATCCTATTACAAGATAGTGAATAGATTTCTAACATGCTTCTACTTTTTTATCTGATCACAATTTTGGTCTATTCAATCCATCATTTTAACACATAAGAAATAACAATAAACTCAGCAACTATTATGATGAAAAATGCGATAAAATTCAACAAAATTGTCCGACCAGATACTTGTTTCCCGATTTTTCGCTTTGACCAAGCGGGTACAAGTAAATTGCATAGGACTAGCAACAATATACAATAGATGAGCTGAAATGGAAACCACCAAATCGTATAAAGCCAAAAAGCTTCAAGTTTTTGTAATAAAAAAACCGAACTAAAGCCAAAAAAAGTGGCACGCATGGCTACAGTCACACGCACTAACACCTTTAAGACGCTATGTGTTGCTAGTAATAATATAAGACCTATGGAAATAGCAACAGGCAGTACTAAACGAAAAATGGATTGCCTGTCCCCATCTGCTAAACGAGGCTCTATAAATAATATAAAGGGTTCCGCTTTCGGTCCACCAATAATATGAAAGAAAATAACGCCACAAACAAAACTTACTGCAATGATGGAAGCGTGATAAAAAATAGACACCGTACGAGACATAAACATGCTCCTTTTCTATCAAGGTTTGTACAGCTTATGCTCGTCCGTCTCTATTATGCTAAAAGATTATTTTCTAAATTTGCAGCTAGCCATAGCACTGCGAATGCTGTTTTAGCATCATATATACGCTGGTCAGCCACCATTACTTGTGCTTCTTCCAACGAAACTTCTAATAGTTCGACAAATTCATCCTCATCTAAATCTGCTTTATTGTCTATTGTATATAATCCCCTCGCCACAAACAAATGAAGAACTTCATCCGCAAAGCCTGGTGATGTTGCAAATGTTTGTAAAAAAGTAAGTTGATGCGCGCCATAACCTGTTTCTTCCTCTAATTCTCGACGTGCTGTCATCACTGGCTCCTCACCTGGCTCTAGCTTTCCAGCTGGAATTTCAATAATAGAACGCTCCAGCGCTTTGCGGTATTGTTCTACTAACACTAGTTTACCCTCGTCCGTAACAGCAATCACCGCTACGGCACCTGGATGCTTAATGATTTCACGTTTTGCAACCTGTCCATTTGGTAAAGTGACATCATCAATTTGTAGTTTTATTATTCTTCCGTCATAGATCGGTGTCGTTTTCGTTGTTTTTTCCTCAAACTTTTTCATTGACGATAACCTCGCTTGTTCTTCAGATATGTTCATTGTACCATTACAAGTAGAGAAATCGAAGGAGGTCATTCGTATGAAAAAAAGACAGCTTGGTACAAGTGAATTGTTTATTTCAGAGATTAGTTTAGGAGGCATGTCTCTTTCGACAGATAAAACACAAGCAGCTGCCATTGTCGATATGGCATTAGATGCTGGCATTAACTATATAGATACAGCTGATTTATATGATTATGGTGCAAATGAAGAGATTATTGGCGCAACGTTAGGTAAGCGTCGTCATGATGTCATCCTAGCAACAAAGGTAGGTAATCGGTGGGCAGAAGGGGTAGATGGCTGGCATTGGGATGCATCACCATCCTATATAAAAGAAGCTATCCATGCTAGCTTACGACGTTTAGGAACAGACTACATTGATGTATATCAATTACACGGTGGCACAATCGAAGATGATTGGGACGGGATAATTGACACATTTGAAGGACTTAAAAAAGAAGGGCTCATTCGTGAATATGGTATATCCTCCATTCGTCCTAATGTATTGCAGCGATTTTTACCTGCAAGCTCGGCTAGAAGCGTCATGATGCAATACAGTGCCCTCGATCGCCGCCCTGAAGAATGGTTTAACTTTATTGCGAAACAGGGTGCTTCTGTTGTAACACGTGGCACAGTGGCAAAGGGCTTATTAACAAATAGCTGGCAACAACGTCTACAATATGTTAATGGTTTTAACACCTATACTGCTGAGGAGTTAACAACAACGTTAACAGACTTAGCTTTACACTATGATAACTTGCATGCTTTGGCTATCGCTTTTAATCTAAAAGAGCCGACAATCGCTTCTACGGTCATTGGCGCAAGCTCTCAACAACAACTAGCACAAACGCTTGCTTCCTACGAGAAAATTAATTCAATAACAGATTTCAAGGTAGCTAATGAGCTAACAAAAAATGAGTACTATCAAGAACATCGATGAAAAAATGGCTAATTTTACTCATATGTCTAGTTGTACTAGTAATCTCCTCTAGTATGACCTATGAGCAACAGAGTATACTACCAGAATTAGAAGATTTGCTCGCCAATAAACCTTTTGAAAAACAACTATCTATTTTAAAAATTCCCTATTGGGGAACCATCGTTTCAGTGGAAGAGCGAGGTTATTTTCCATTTGTAGAGTTTTTAATTCGTAAATTGACACACTTCATGGGATTTGGATGCATCGCACTTGGCCTTTACTTCGCCTGGGGAAAAAGACGTTTTGCAGCAAGTATTGCTATCGGTGGAACGGCTACAATCGCGGTGCTTGATGAATTTCGTCAAAGCTTTACGCCAGGTCGTACAATGAGTGCTCAAGATGTGCTTGTCGATACAGCTGGAGCCATTGTTTTTGTTAGTCTCGTTGTTGCACTAAGAAAAATACTCAAAAATAAAAGACAAAAGGCTCAATTATAGCCTTTTGTCTTTTATTTTAAAGGTGGAACCGCCAAAAATAGAGGGACTTCGTTTCTTTAAACAAGACAGCCCCTGCTTTTTCCAAAACTCGATGGGAAGCCATATTTTCTTTTTCCGTGTCAGCGATAACGTATTTTGCATTTGGCTGATGGAGTAACCAGTCTTTAAGAGCTATGATTGATTCTGTCATATAGCCCTGCCCCATATAAGGAGGCAAAGTATAATACCCGATCACAACTTCCCCTTGCTCATTTGGCGTACCTTTTAGCATTATGCCACCAACAGCACAATTTTTTTCTTTTAATACAAGTAACCAATTCGTATGCCATAGATAATTTGGCTCATCTTCTAATACTTTGCAAAGTCTAAAATACAGCGCTTGTTTAAGCTCGCAATCTAAACTCCCTACACCTTTACTTAATGACAACTCCGCCGCCATTTGCTCCTCATGCTCTATTAGTAAATTAAGATACTTAGCGTTTAAAGGAATTAATCTTATTCTTTCTGTTTGTAATTCTACCATGTTGGTCTCCTAACATAATTTAATTGATACTAAACTACAATTAGGTATATGTTATTGGCAGCGTCTCCCATTCCATTAATTTCAATAATCTCTCCTTATATATCGACCACAACCATATAAATGTTATGCTGTAAATATAAAACAGTGAACCCACCTATGTGAATTCACTGTTCTCTCTTAATATTTAGTACCTTTATCGCCGTATTCGTTTAAAAGTTCTTCAAACGATTTGTTTTTTTCTCGTTGTTTACGTTCAAAAGCTAATTTTGCCTGACGCTCTTCTTCTGCCGCCTGCTCTTTAGCAGTTAAATCTTGCTTCGCTGCTTTTAATTTTGCTAGCACATCGCCACCTAGCTGATCTGCTAATGTAACGGCCTCTTGCTTAGGTAGGCTAGCTGTTACGCTATTGTCAGTATGTTGTTGCTGTTTTCGTTTCTTTCCCATTTCTATTCACCTTCTTATTGACATCAAGGGCGCTTCACAACTGTTGCTACGCCTTGTCCACCACCGATACATAATGTGGCTAAGCCCGTTTTCACATCACGCTTTTCCATCTCATGTAATAGCGTTACCAAAATCCGAGCACCACTAGCACCGATTGGGTGACCAAGAGCAATGGCACCCCCGTTAACATTTAGTTTATCATGATTAAAGCTTAATTCACGATCTACAGCAATTGATTGTGCTGCAAATGCTTCATTTGCTTCAATTAAATCGATATCGTTTAAAGTAACCTCAGCCTTTGTCAGCGCTTTTTGTACTGCTTTTACAGGACCTGTACCCATAATTGCAGGATCTACACCAGCACTAGCATTCGCTGTAATGATCGCCATTGGTTGAATGCCTAGCTCTTGTGCTTTTTCCTTTGACATCACCACTACCGCTGCCGCACCATCATTAATTCCAGACGCGTTCGCTGCTGTGACAGAGCCATCCTTTTTAAATGCTGGTCGGAGCTTACCTAATGATTCTGCTGTCACACCTGCTCGTGGAAATTCATCTTTATTGAAAAGCAGTGGCTCTCCCTTGCGCTGTGGAATCTCAACAGCAACGATTTCATTTTCAAACTTGCCCGCTGCAATTGCTGCCTCTGCGCGTTGCTGAGAACGAGCTGCAAAAGCATCCTGCTCTTCTCGAGAAATTTGATACATATCACATAAATTTTCAGCTGTAATGCCCATATGATAATCGTTAAAAGCACACCATAGGCCATCCTGAATCATTGTATCTACTACCTTTTGGTCGCCCATTCGGAAGCCTTCTCGTGCATTTTTTAAGACATATGGAGCCTGGCTCATATTTTCAAATCCACCTGCAACAACAATCTCTGCATCTCCCGCTAAAATCGCCTGTGTTGCTAAATGAACAGCCTTTAAACCTGATCCACATACTTTATTAATTGTTAAAGCTGATACCTCTTGAGGTAACCCCGCTTTAATTGCCGCTTGACGCGCTGGATTTTGTCCAAGTCCAGCCGATAAAACATTCCCCATAATGACCTCATCGACCTGTTCTCCTGCTACGCCAGCACGCACTAATGCCTCTTTAATGACAATGCTACCTAACGTTGTCGCTGGTACGTCTTTTAATGTCCCCTGAAATGAGCCGATTGCTGTACGCACCGCACTCACGATTACTACCTCGTTTGTCATAATCATTCTCCCCTTTTCCCCGTTCAAGAATCAACACTGCATGCATATGCTACTAGCAGATATGTATATTTTAACAAATATTTTGACGATTTTCGATAATAGAAATAATCGCAGTTTTGCCAAAGATATTGTAAAATGTTGACGTGTTTTAAACAATCTTAGTTGGGAACATTACAAATAAGAAACAGCATGTGGAGGTGTTTTATGATGAAAAAGAAGATGCTTTTATTCTCTGGTATTACAACAACGCTAGCCGCCGCTGCAACAGGTCTGTTCGGCTTCGCGCTTTCCAATAAATTAATGTATATCCAACAAAAAGACCCTGAATTTATACGGGAACGAGAAACGACCGCAAAGCGCTTTGATGAGGCTTGGTACAATAAAAACTTGAAATGTGAACTGAATATTGATTCTCCAAATGGCTATACAATTCGAGGCATTATGTTTCAGCCATTGCAAACAAATAACACGATCATCATTTGCCACGGTGTTACCGAAAATAAAATAAATTCCGTGAAATATGCTCGCCTTTTTGAAAGACTTGGCTATAATTCCGTTATATTTGACCACCGCCGCCATGGTGAATCTGGAGGCAAGACAACAAGCTATGGCTACTATGAGAAAAACGATCTTGATGCCGTGGTGAAAACAGTAAAAGCCATGATTGGAGAGGATGCTATTCTTGGCATTCACGGTGAATCGATGGGTGCAGCAACCATGCTCCTCTATGCAGGAACAGTCGAGGATGGTGCTGATTTTTATATCTCAGATTGTGCGTTCTCCGACTTTTCTATGTTACTCAAACAAATTGCGAAAACTGAATTTAAATATGGCTCCATTATTCCTATTCGTTTTGCTGACTTTTTTGTTCGCCTCAGAGATGGTTACTCATTTAAAAGTGTAACACCTGCCGAAGCCGTCACACATATTGAAAAACCTGTGCTCTTTATCCATAGTATTCCCGATACATTTATTCCAGCTTCCATGTCACTCGATCTCTACAATAAAAAAACCGGTCCAAAAAAATTAAAACTTTTTGATACAGGGGCACATGCACAATCCTTTAATGAAAATATGGATGAATATGAGGATTTAATTCATGATTTTCTAGACAATTTTATTTATCAAAAAATCAATCGGGATTCTTCTTCTTCGAATGTCATTCCATTCCATTTTTAGGGCAATGAAAAACCTTGCGTCATTTTACTCGCAAGGTTTTTATTTTATTTAATCTTCAAAAATAATATGCCATTCATCACGTTTCGCTAAAAACTCTTTCGCTAATGCTTGGGCCCCTTCTAAACTATGGCTAGCAGCCCAGCCACATTGCACTTCATTGCAGGCAGGCACTGCGGTTGCATTTGTCACATCTGTAAATGTGTTCTCTAAAATAGCTAATAAATCCTCATAATCATTATGATTGATCAAGGACACATAGAAGCCTGTTTGACAACCCATTGGACTGAAATCAACAATATGATCAGAGTAATTACGGATAATGTCAGCAGATAAATGCTCTAAAGAATGTAATGCAGGCATTTCCATATGCTCCTTATTTGGCTGTTTAAAGCGAATATCGTATTTATATACTTCATCGCCATTTTTGCCCGTTTTCACACCTGCTAAACGAACATAAGGTGCCTTCACTTTTGTATGATCTAGATCAAAACTTTCTACATTTGTTTTTTCTTTTTGCAATATACACAACTCCCTTCCGTATAGTAACTCCATTATACATAGTTTCCCTATAGAGTTGTATGATTTTTAAGAATTATTTAAATACTATTAAAAATAAAAAAACAACTAGTTAAGCTTGAACTAGTTGCTCGGAACATTCCAAATTACTTCTGGAATTTATTCATTTGCGCCATCATTTGACGTACTTGCTTTTCAGACGGCGTACGACCCATTTGCGCCATCATCATACGAATCATTTGCTCATTAATAGGTGGGTTTTCTTTCAAATATTTCATCATAGCTTGACGAGCGAAATAGAAACCAAGTGCTGCGCCCGCTGCTAATGCGATAATTACGATAATAATCCAGCCCCATGTAGGCATACAACCAACCTCCTCCACTACAATATACCGAGAAAAAACTCTCCACGCTCCATTATACACCAAATAATAGCGTGTTACTATATATTGTAGTGAATTTTCCTAGTGCATTGTATACTTCATCGGCTTTAACCACCCACACTCATTATCCTGTTTATTAAAAGCAATAAAACGTTCACTCATTTTAGCAAGCATTTGAAATAAATCTAAATCTAGCATTCGCGAACCTTCACAGTAAACACAAATTTTACGATCTACTAAATAAATAGCCATTTTACCTTTGATTGGATGTTCTAAAAACAAAGCATTACGAGCTCTTTCTAGGTGTGCATATTTGGAATCAAGTTGATGCTCTAACATGGCTGCAATCTCCTCAAAACGAACGGATTCACATATATATGCAAGCTCTTTTAAGGATTTCTCATTGGCATCTTCACAACCTTGCATCATCTCTAACAACTTACGCTCTCTGCCAAAAATAAACGTTAAATGCTCTTCTTTTATCTTATATATAGAATAGGTTCTCACCAGAAATCCTCCTTCGCTCAGTTTCTTTTTCATAAGTATAGCTCATTCAATCTTGTTTATTTGTCAAACGAAGGAGGGATCTCTCTTCTATTTTTGTCGAAAAAATTCTAGTTTCGGGTCTATAAATGACTTTATGACAAATGGTATTTTCAACCAAAAATAATTAATATTTTTCCAAAAACAAGAAAAAGTCTTATTAAACACGGCTAAAAACCTTCTATTTTGGCTGCTTAGATGGATCTCAGCCTCAAGACCTAGTTCAAAATCAATTTCGAGTCCGTTTTAGACAATCTTGTAAATAGGTAACATAAAGGTACAAACGAAAGGAGCTAAAACAAATGAAAAAATTTCTTTTATTAACTGGAGGCGTCATTGCAGCATGTGTTGCACTAGCGTTAATTGGACCACTGGCGGGGTTATTATTCTCTGGATTATTTGTAGCACTGGGCATGCACTTCTACATTGCTAGTAAGTCATCTTTCGGTAAAATTTTCTGGTTTACAGTTGGTTTAATCGGTGTCCTATCAGCAGTGTCTAACATTCCAGCAATGGTTGGCCTTGCTGCAATCGCCATTATCTATGTTATCTATAAAAAATGGAATGGCGAAGATGTAAAAATCCCTACAATTGAAGGAAAAAAAGAAGAAGATCCGTTTACAAACTTTGAAAAAGAATGGTCAAATTTAACAAAATAAAAGGAGCGATTTTAAATGAACTTATTTCAACGTTTTAGATATACAGTAGAGGCAGACTTACACCAATTATTTGATAAGAAGGAACAAAAAAATCCGATTGCGATGTTAAATCAATACATTCGTGAAGCAGAAAAGCAAACAGAACAAACAGGCAAATTATTAGAGCGACAAGGGCAATTAAAAGAAAAGCTAGAACAAGAATATAAAGAAAACGCAGATTTACTAGCGAAACGTGAATCTCAATTAGCATTAGCAAAATCTAGCGGAGAGCAGGACTTAATTGATTTCGCTACGGATGAAGTAACAGCTTATTCAGCTCGTAACCTTACATTACAAGCTAGCATTGAAGCAAGTACTCGTGAATACTTCGAGCTCGAGCGTAAATTTGAAACAATGAAGCATAAAATTAAAGATATGAAAGTACGTCAATTACAGCTGATGGGGAAAGAAAATGTAACTCGCGCCCATCATCAAATGGATGGAATGATTGCCAAAAATAATAAAACAAACTTTGAAGATTTAGAAGCATATATCGATAAATTAGCTTATCAAATCGATAAAGACCATGAGCTTACAACTTTTGAGGCAAGACTGGCAGAATTAGAAAAAAAAGCAGTAGAAGAAAGCTCACCACTGCTAATTGAAAATAAATAACATGGTATAATGAAAGCAATGCGCCAACATTAAAAGGCGCATTCTTTCACGTTTAAGAATAGAGGGTCCCATTCCCTCTCTTATACTATTAGTAGAAGGAAGGGTGACCCTCATGCAAAATTTCACAACAAATAAGCTCACATTTTGGGTTCTTTGCTTCTTTTTACTCGTCTTTGTGGAGCTAACTATATTTAATAATGGTGGTGCCTTCTGTTTATTGATTGGGGCTGTACTTCTTTATTTAAGTTTTTCCAAAAAAGTTCGATTTTTTAAATGGACAGGAATTTTCTTTATTGCCATTGCTTTGTTCACGATGTGGAGCTTACGTTTATTTATCGTCATCATGCTCTTATATATGCTCTATCAATACTTGCAAAGAGAAAACGAGCCAAAAGTAGTTGGTGCAGAGCTTTTTGAAAAACTCCCTGCGATTAAAAATGACTTAATTGGTACAATGCCAGCGCCTATAGAAGCTTATAAATGGCAAGATGTACAAATTCAGCGCCTCGCTGGAGATATTACCATCGATACAACGCAAACGATTTTACCAGCTGGCACTAGTCTTATTACAATTCGACAAGGTATTGGTAAAGTTCAAATTTATATTCCTTATGAAATTCCATTCCGTTTACAGTATACGACGTTATTTGGTGAGCTCTCCTGCTTACATGTAGGGCCGCAACGTATAGTAAATGAAAGTATTACTTTCTCAGACGGCAACCCTGAGGATGCTAAACGTGTACTGATTATTCATGTCGCAACCTGGCTTGGAGATTTGGAGGTGCTACGAAAATGATTGCCTTTATCTCAAGATTATTTACATTATTTTTCATTTTAATGAGTGCTGTTTTCGGTCTTCTTGTTGCACTATGGGGCAATCCTGATGAAAAAACATGGGAGCCCTTATGGCAGCAGAATTACGATAATATCCCTCTAGGTGGCATCATCATAGTTAGCCTGTTTATACTTAGCTTCCTGTTTGCCAGCTGGATCAGTATGACTGCAAGGGCACGAGAAGCGCAGGCAACACGAATAGTGAAACAACTGATCGAGCCTGATTTTGTTTTTCCTAAAAAACAAGCTCTTCCGAAATCGTTAAAAAAGGCACTTGTCCAAACGAGTGAATTAATTGATACGCAACGTAAAAGTTTACAGCGTTTGTCCAATGAACGGGCTGAGGCCAATGATAAAATTATTCAGGAGCGTATTATTGCTGAACGCCAACGACTAGCTAGAGAACTCCATGATTCTGTGTCACAACAACTATTTGCTGCCTCTATGTTACTATCTGCATTAACTGAAAATGACGAACATGCTACTAGCTTAAAACAGGTGGAGAAAATCGTTCAGCAGGCACAGCTAGAAATGCGTGCATTACTGCTACACTTACGGCCTGTAGCTTTACACAATAAAACATTGGCACAAGGCTTAGAGGAATTGATTATTGAACTTCAGCAAAAAGTTTATTTCCATATAGAATATGAATTAGAAGAAATGCCCTTAACTAAAGCAGAGGAAGATCATTTATTTCGTATTGCACAGGAGGCACTCTCCAATACGCTGCGTCATGCCAAAGCAAGTGAGGTGGAATTACTTCTTGTGGCACGAGACGACTTAGCTATTTTACGAATTCAAGATAATGGTTTAGGCTTTGATGTGGAGGAAGATAAATCCACATCATACGGTTTACAAAATATAGCTGAACGAGCAGTTGAAATTGGCTGCACCTATAAAATTGTATCAGTGCCTGGTGAAGGAACAATTGTAGAGGTTAAAATTCCTTTACAAAAGGAGGAGGTCAATGTCGATGATACAAGTGCTCATAGTGGATGATCATGAAATGGTACGGATTGGTGTGTCAGCCTATCTTTCAGCACAGCCAGATATTACGGTTGTAGGTGAGGCTGAGAACGGTAAAGAGGCTGTGGAACGTGCCCTAGCGCTAAGGCCTGATATTATTTTAATGGATAATGTGATGCCTGTTATGACAGGAGCAGAGGCAACAGTGGAAATATTAGCAGCATGGCCTGAGGCAAAAATCATGATGGTGACTAGTTTTTTAGATGATGATAAAGTATACCCTGCCTTAGAGGCTGGCGCGGTAAGCTATATTTTAAAAACATCTAATGCCAAACAAATTGCAGATGCTATTCGAAAAACGATGGGTGGCGAAACGGTATTAGAGCCAGAGGTCACTTCCAAAATGATGCACCGCATGCGCCACGGCAATAGTACACCACTATACGAACAATTGACTGAACGTGAAATGGAAGTATTATTGCTAATGGCCCAGGGTAAAGCCAATCAGGAAATCGCTGATGAGCTATATATTGCCTTGAAAACGGTAAAAACACATGTTAGTAATATTTTAGCAAAGCTAGAAGTTCAAGATCGTACTCAAGCCGTCGTCTACGCCTTCCAAAACGGACTTGCTAAATAATCCTACATAAAAAAACTGCATGCTGACATGCAGTTTTTCGTGTTTTTAGAGGTATTTTAGGAGATCATTTACATGGTCCACAATATATGTAGGCTCTTCATTTTTTAATTCTTCTAGCGACCCAAAACCATATGTCACACCGATGGCATCGATTTGATTTTCACGAGCGCCGATCAAATCATATTTTCGATCCCCAATCATAATAAATTGGTCTTTTGGATAGGAATCCAGCTGTTGAAGTACCTCTGCAATAATCTCACCTTTGGCAGAACGTGAACCATCTAAGTGACTTCCTACGACAAGATCGAAATAGGACTCTAGCTGAAAATACTTTATGATTTGTTCCACAAAGACAGTTGGTTTTGAGGTGGCAATAGTTAGTATATATCCTTGTTGCTTTAATTGAGCTAACAATGCTGGAATATCTTCATATAGTTTATTTTCAAACATTCCCCTTTCCGTAAATCGTTCTCGGTAATCTCTAATTGCTCGCGTTATTTGTGTATCATTGAATCCATAGATTTCTTGAAAAGATACTTGTAATGGTGGTCCAATGAATGGTTCGAGTTCATCCAAATCATTCACCATGACGCCCGCCTTCTGTAAAGCATGTTGCACTGATTTAGTGATTCCTATTTTGGGATCAGATAACGTTCCATCTAGGTCAAATAACACAACGCTATAGTTCTTCATTCGCTCACCCTTTTTATGGAGTTTTTACATGACTATGTTTGCCGCTAAAAAAAGTACCACAACACTCAGTTGATGTTTAAATCGCTGAGTATTGTGGTATTTGTTGTAAATTATAGTGCTTTCACTTTTGCTACTACGTTTTCAACAGTGAAGCCGTATTTTTCCATTACTAATTCGCCTGGAGCAGATGCACCGAACTTATCAATTGCTAGAACATCGCCTTCAAAGCCAGTATATTTATGCCAGCCGAATGATGCCCCCATTTCAATTGCAAGACGTTTTGTAACAGCTTTTGGTAGAACAGATTCTTTGTAAGCTGCGTCTTGTTTTTCGAAGCGATCCATAGATGGCATAGAAACAACTGCTACATCTATTCCGTCTGCTTTTAATGCTTTTTGTGCTTCGACAGCAAGCGAAACCTCAGAGCCTGTTGCAATTAAAATAGCATCTGCTACTTCTTTTGTAGCTGGAGACACTGTGTAAGCACCCTTTGCTACGCCCTCACGTACTGTTTCAATAGAAGCGTCAAGAACAGGTAAGTTTTGACGAGATAATACAAGAACAGTTGGTGTTTTTTCTGCTGCTACTGCAAGCTCCCACGCAACTGCTGATTCATTTGCATCCGCAGGGCGAATAACAGATAGGTTTGGCATTGCACGTAATGACGCAAGGTGTTCGATTGGTTCATGTGTTGGACCATCTTCCCCTACTGCAATCGAATCATGTGTGAATACATATGTTACAGGAAGACCCATTAATGCAGATAGACGAATTGCTGGACGAACGTAATCAGAGAATACGAAGAATGTACCACCGAATACATTTAAACCACCGTGAAGAGCCATTCCGTTCATAGCAGCACCCATTGCAAATTCACGAACACCAAACCAGATGTTACGTCCAGCATAGTCGTCTGCTGAGAAATCTCCTGCACCCTTCATCGTTGTTTTATTGGAGCCAGCAAGGTCAGCTGAACCACCAAAGAATGAAGGTGTTTTCTTCGCAATAGCATTAATTGCATCGCCTGAAGAAGAACGAGTTGCTACAGATTTACCAGCTTCATATACAGGTAACTCAGAAGCAAAGTCTTCTGGTAATTCACCATTCATCGCTTTCTCAAATTGAGCTGCTAACGCTGGGAATTCTTCTTTGTAAGCAGCAAATTTTGCATTCCAAGCTTCCTCTGGTTGTGCGCCTTGCACTTCAGCAGCCGCATTAAATGTATCGTAAACTTCTGCAGGAATTTGGAATGGTTCATGTGCCCACTCATAGGCTGCCTTCGTTAAGACAACTTCATCTGTACCAAGTGGTGCACCGTGAGAATCTGCTTTACCAGATTTATTTGGAGAACCAAAACCAATCACTGTTTTCACTTCAATTAATGTTGGCTTGCCAGTAGATTTTTTGGCTTCTTCAATGGCTGCATTAATAGCATCTACATCTGTACCATCTGCCACTTTTAAATAATTCCAACCATAAGATTCAAAGCGTTTTTGAACGTTTTCTGAAAATGACTTTTCTAAGTCACCATCTAAAGAAATATCATTAGAATCGTAAAGTACGATTAATTTTTCAAGTTTTAAGTGACCAGCTAATGAAATCGCCTCTGCTGCAACACCTTCCATTAAGTCACCATCGCCACATAACGCAAATGTGTAGTGGTCAACAATGTCATGACCTGGTTTATTGTAAGTAGCGGCTAAATGGCGCTCAGCCATTGCCATACCAACAGTCATAGCGATTCCTTGTCCAAGAGGACCAGTTGTTGCCTCTACCCCTACTGTATGACCATATTCAGGATGTCCTGGTGTTAATGAATCCCATTGGCGGAAGTTTTGAATTTCTTCCATTGGTAAACCATAGCCTCCAAGGTGAAGTAAGCTGTATAAAAGCATTGAACCATGACCTGCTGATAGTACAAAACGATCACGGTTAAACCATTTTGGATTTGCTGGATTATGGCGTAATTGTTTTGTCCAAAGCGTATAAGCCATTGGCGCTGCTCCCATTGGTAAACCTGGGTGACCAGAATTTGCTTTTTCAATAGCATCGATTGACAAAGTTCGGATAGCATTAATAGCTAAAAGATCCGCGTGTTGAGTCATTATATTGTGACATCCTTTCTCGTCCTATATATTGTTCTTTTACAGTTTAGTCAACATTGCTTTAGAAAACAATGCTTTTGTTATACTATTTGCGTTTTCATCCATACTTTATTGAATTGTGTCACATTAATTTAGAAATTTATTTTTTTGTGCTTGTTTTACCTTCTCAGGAGTTACATCATTTCCTTCTGCATCTACCACTTTAACGTTTTCAATCGTATCTCGCATAGTTGCTCTAAACGTATCTAAATACTCCTTGCGAAGCGCTGTTCGCTCCTTTGCTTCTTCCTCTGTTAATTGTCCGCTTTTTGCCTTAGCAGATAATTCATTAATTCGGTTAATTTTTTCCTTTGATAACATGGTTACACACCTTTCAGTACCTAGCTTAATGACCTCAGTATGCAAAGTATAGCATGGTTTCCCTTAAAATGCAGTTATACCAACCCTTAAAAACACTTCTTAGCCATTATTTACATGACTTCCAGAAGTTAGAGGTGTATAACTAATAATAAAAGGAAAAATTTGATAGATAATAGGAGGAGCTATCATGAACATAACAACACCTAGACTACTTATTCGAACATTTGAAGCCCAAGATTGGCAGGCTGTTTATAGCTATATGTCCGACAAAACGGTCATGCACTATATGCCAGAGGGTGTGTTGAATGAAGATCAGGTTCAAAATTTCGTAACAGAGAATAGCAACGAGCAAGCAAAACATTTCGCCATTGTTTTACGTGAACAACAGCGAGTCATTGGTCATCTTGTTTTCCACAAATACTTTGGCGACCATACGTATGAAATTGGATGGGTTATGAATCCTGCCTATCATAATCATGGCTATGCTTCTGAAGCTGCTCAGGCCCTATTAGATCACGGCTTTAATAAAATGAAACTTCATCGAATTATTGCCACATGCCAGCCAGAAAATATCGCTTCTTACCGAGTCATGGAAAAAATCGGAATGCGCCAAGAAGGATTTTTCAAAAAATGCATTCCTCATGGAGAGACTTGGTGGGATGAATACTATTACGCTATTTTAGAGGAAGAATGGAACAATCTAAAGGTAAGAGGTGTATGAAATGAAGAAAACTGCGGTGTTATTATACCCACAATTTAGTGAATATGAATTGAGTGTTGCTTTGTCCATATTAATGCAAGGCGGTAAACCCATCATCACACTTGGATCGAATACCAAACCTATCAGAGGAGAATCTGGTTTAAATTGTATAGCTGATTTATCCGTGAATGAGGTAGAGCTTGACGATATTGATAGTCTACTATTACCAGGCTGTATGGATATTTCTACATTACAACTTGAAGAGAGCTTACTAGATTTCATTCGTCATCTATCTGCAAAAGGAGGAATGATTGCAAGTATTTCTAGCTCCCCTTACCTATTAGCAAAAGCAGGGGTCTTAAAGAACAAAAAATATACAGTAGGACTACCTTTAGATGGCATGGAGCAGTTAGGGTGCTTTGAACTTCATAACTATTCAGATGAACTAGTGGTACAAGATGGAAATATCATTACAGCAAGAGGAAGAGGTTTTATTCCTTTCGGTATTTGTTTCGGACATGCGTTAAAGCTAAATTTTGATGAGAATTGGTATTAAGTGATGATTTAAAATCCAAATGTCCAATTAATCGGGCATTTCATGTTATTGAAAAAAGATGATGTCATTAGTAGAATGAGAACTTTTAACAAGGCTGTGGGGTGATTTCCGTTCCGTCAGCGTGCCACAGGAAAGCAAGCAGCCTGCACCGGAAATCAATTTCTCCCCTTCAATTGACTGTTTTGTTTTTCACACCAAAAAATGTTCAATTAGTTGGACATTTTTTAATTCTTATCTTACGATATATGTCTAATACTTTGGACAAAATGGAGGGATCTTTCTGAAGAACATCATCAAAATTTTAAGAAAAAAATTAGGCATAACACAAGCTGCTCTTGCAAAAGAGTGTGGAGTTGTGAGACAGACGATTAATAATATTGAAAATGATAAATATGATCCGACCCTAGAATTAGCTTTTAAGATTGCTAAGGTTCTCAATAGCCGTATTGATGAGGTGTTTATCTATGACTAAATTTCACCCAAATTATATGATTACAATGAAGGACTTCGTGAAAGAACACTCAGCAATTTTAAGAAAAGAAACTCAAGAAGTGTCGATACCCGTGACCAATGAGGACCGAAATACCCTCCTAGCCATGCTACAATATCTGAAAAATAGCCAAAATCCAACGCTAGCAAAAAAATATAAGCTTCGCCCTGGAAGTGGACTCTCTGCTAATCAAATTGGCGTAGATAAACGAATGTTTGCTGTACTCTTTGATGACCAAGAAATGATGCTGATTAACCCTAAAATAATGAGTCATTCCCTTAATATGATTTATCTACCGGAAGGAGAAGGCTGTCTATCTGTAAATCGACCTGTCCCTGGTTTTGTACCGAGATATGAGAGAATTAAAGTCAAAGCTTACGACATCGATGGACATGAAATTATTGTACAGTTACAGGGCTACGGGGCCATCGTTGTACAGCATGAAATCGATCATTTAAATGGCATCATGTTTTATGACCGAATAAATAAAGAGCACCCTTTCCAACTGCCAAATCATGTTATCATTGAAAGCTTTTCTTCCCTTCAGTAGTTTTTTACAAAAAAAAATTAGCAGGAATATTATTTTCCTGCTAATCTTTCTTGGTGCTCTTGGAAACGACGATGTACTGTCGCCTTACTTACCTCAAAGCCTAACCCTCTAAGCGTTATAGAAATTTCTTCAAAGGTAAATCCACGTTTGCGTAGTTTCACAATTTCCTCTACAGGTAGATCTTTTCGCTCCTGCCCCTGCGGATTACCTCGATTCGATAAATTATTTTCTGGACGATAACCGTTTTCTACAGCACGTCGCATACCTCGTCGAATTTTAGCATTATGGATTCTACGCTGATATTCCTCTACAATCGCTAAAATTTCAAGCAGCATCGTATCCATTTCATTTAATTGGACTGGGCCTGCATCACGCATAGAAAAAACATCAGTTGCTGACTTTTGTAATAAATGTAATACAGCCATCCTTGCATTGCCTCGTCCTAAACGAGTTTCATCTTGGACAAAAAGAGCATTAATGTTCTTATCTTTTATAAAATCAAGCATTTCTAGCAAGCCTTCACGTTCTACATCATAGCCACTATGTTGATCTTTAAACACGCCCTTCACCGCATAGCCTTGCTCTTTAGCATAGCGTAGCAACTCTTCCTGCTGGCGCTCTAATGAGGAGCTTTGTGTTTCTTTTTCAGTACTTACGCGACAATAGACAACAGCCGATAGTTGATTATTTATCATTGTTCATTTCTCGCAATTTCGATAGTATTGATGGGACTGGCTTGATCACTCACTACAGGAATAACTAGAGATTTTCCCGCTACAATTTTAATATCTGCTAGTTCATTTTCAGTTTTTACAAGCTTTATCCAATCATCAGTACTCATTTTACCACGATATTGCTCGGCTAACGACCACAAGCTATCCCCATGTTCGATTTGAATTTCTGCGTAACTAACTTTTCCTGGATCAGTAATGTAAAGGTATGCTGCAAATAATAAACAAGCTCCTATTAAAATTGAGATATGTGTGTTTTTCTTAAACCATGTCATAATCATTACCCCTTTTTAAGAATGTTTGTTCGGAATGTATGTTCCCATAATAAAGCGAACAAACGTTTTTGTCAAACACTTTTCGAACCTATGTTTGCATACATGTTCGCATTCTGTTATACTATCAAATAAGAAGAATGATTATAGAAAAAAGAGGTGAGCACTCATGAAAAAAGTTTCGAAAAGACAAGAGGACATTTTAGCTTTCATTAAGGAAGAGGTACGAGCTAAAGGATATCCACCATCAGTACGTGAAATTGGTGAAGCAGTTGGACTTGCTTCCAGTTCAACTGTTCATGGACATTTAGCTCGATTAGAACAAAAAGGCTTTATTCGTCGAGATCCAACAAAGCCACGCGCAATTGAAATTTTAGAGCCTGAAGAATCCATTCAAAAACAACAGGTGATCCATGTCCCACTTGTCGGGAAGGTTACAGCTGGTTCTCCAATTACAGCAATTGAAAATATTGAAGAATACTTCCCATTACCCGATACGTATGGCACAAGTGAAGATCAATTGTTCATGCTAGAAATCATGGGGGAATCAATGATTGAAGCTGGGATTTTAGATGGAGATTTAGTCATTGTAAAACAAAAGGCAACAGCTAATAATGGGGATATTGTTGTAGCTATGACAGCTGAGGATGAAGCAACTGTAAAACGTTTCTTTAAAGAGAAAAACCATTTCCGTTTACAGCCTGAAAATTCTTCTATGGAACCAATTATAGTCGATCAAGTTTCTATTTTAGGACAGGTTGTAGGTCTTTACAGACGTGTACATTAACGATTAAAGCAGATTTTGAGGATTATGTTCCTTCTAAGAGCATGTATCCTCTTTTTTACGCAAAAAAAAGAATCCACATACGATTGGATTCTTTGTACAATGCCTCTTCTAAGCTTCCTTCTTAAATTTTAAGCTCGCTTCAATAAAGGCTGAAAATAGCTTTTGAGCACTCTCATCTCCTGCTATGGCTAGTTCCTCAGGATGCCACTGAACAGCTAAGCAAAATGGCATCTCCTCATGAACTACCGCTTCGATAATACCGTCGTTAGATTTTGCCGCTACTTTTAATTTTTCTGCTAAAACATTCACCGCTTGATGATGAAATGAATTCACTGCTATTTTCTCTTGTTCAACGATAGTCGCTAATAGATTGTCAGCAATAACCTGTACACAATGGGTAGCTACAGCTCGACCTGATTGCTGCATATGTTGGAGTAACTTGGTACTAAAGTGATCACTATCAATATCCTGATATAAGGTACCACCTAATGCAACATTTAGTATTTGAATTCCTCGACAGATCCCGAAAATAGGCATCTTACGTTGGAATGCGGCTTCAATCAATGCTAACTCAATCGTATCTCGCGCTGGATGAATTTTTCCAAGCTTTAATGAAGGCTCAGCCCCGAATAGAAATGGGTGCACATCATGACCACCAGATAATAATAAACCGTCTGTAAGGGCTAAAATCTGGGCTGCCTCTTCTTCTACTCCAATTGGAATAATCAGTGGAATTCCACCTGCTTCAATGATGCTTTTACTGTAAGCAGCATTTAATCGAGAGGATAAATCATCCTCAACAAAGGCTGTAATACCAATAATCGGTTTCACTTGCTTCCCTCCAAATTCTTGAAAATTGCACAATTACCAAAAGCCTAGATACCAATTAATTAATACATCGCCATAGAAATAAACAATAACTGCGGCCAATGCAATAGATGGCCCAAACGGAATGGGTGTTTTTCTCCCCTGTTTGTTTTTCGATAACATGGTAATCCCGACAATCATACCAATAACTGCAGCTAAAAATAACGTTAACAGTGTATCAATCGTACCCAGAACGAGACCAATTAAAAAGAATAATTTAATATCGCCTCCACCCATGCCACCGTTTGATAGCACAGCAATGATATATAATATGCCAAAACCAACCACAGCACCCACAAGAGAGTCCCACCACGGTGTTAATGGTGACAGCACTCGTCCAATAGCTAGCAAAGGTAAAAAGAATACTAACACCTTATCTGGAATTAGCATATAGGCTAAATCTGATACAACGATAATAACTAATAAGGAGATAAAAAAGAGTGCTACTATCAATTCTATGCCCCAGCCTAACTGCCCATAAGCAAAGGCAAATAATACACCTGTCATTAATTCTATGACTGGGTAAACCCAAGAAATTTTATTGCCACAACCACGACATTTTCCTCCTAACAATACATAAGACAAAACTGGTACTAAATCAAGCGCCGTCAGTCGTCTCTGACATTTTGGACAATGTGAAGGAGGATGTACAATCGACTCCTTCTGTGGTACACGTAAGCCAACTACATTATAAAAAGAGCCAAAGACAAGTCCAAATAAAAAAATAAAGATCGTATAAGCCATTTCCAATTTTATGTCCTCCTAAACCAATAGGCGCCCATACAAATGCAGTATGGTGCGCCTATCAATAAAGTTATTGTTGTTCTTCGTAATAGAACGTTGTCACTTGCACTGTTGCCTTTAACGTAAGATCTGCATCTTTCTCAAGCTGTGCCTGCTCTCCAGGCAATTTAAATTCAATCTTATCGGTTTTCATGACACGCTCTAATTGTTCAACCTCCTGTAAAAAGCTTTCAAGAGAATTAAAATCAAGCGCACCCACCTCTAATATAAAAGTAACAAGCTTTAAATTAGTTGGTAAAGAGTCCTTCGAAAGAGATGCAATCGGTGTAGTAGTCTCCTTGTTCTCCTGATCACCATTGACCTCTGCTTCAGCCTGCTCCAACATATTAAGATCATTCGATACATCTGAAGGTGTCACAGTGCCGTCCTCACCTTGAACAGTTAAAGACAGTATACGAGTTCCTGTCACCTCTTCAATCTCAGCTAAATCAAGAATAATCTTTTCAACGGCTCTTGTTGCAGGTAGCTTTTGTCTTAAGGCTAATATATTGATAGTAGGTTGTCCCTGCTCTTTGTCTAATTGTGCTAGTTGTTCTTTGACACTAGCTAATTCTTGCTGCACCTGCAATACATTACTCTCTTTCTCATTCACTTCATCCAATTTTGGTGAAAGCAAATAATAATACAGCGCAAATAAAATAGCAGCTATCAGCGCCAGTAACAAGATCATAGATGAATTTTTACTACTCGTTAATTTATTCATGAGCGTCGTCCTCCAGCTAAATACATAAAATCGATTGTCGCTGTAATGGACACTGAATATCGCGGTACTTCTTTAAATTTTTGTTGGGGTGTTAACACCCTTTGTTCACCTAGCTCTATTTCAAAGTTTGAGACAGTGTTAATTTGAGCATCTGTAAAATAGCTACTCATTAAAAGTCGCTCCACATATTTCGATATATCTGTCATCGTTTCAAAATCCACTTCAATATTCACCGAGTTCTCTCCGAAAACATAGCTACGTAAATAGGAATGAGTTGGTAATAAAGTTTTTGTTTCATCAATTAACGGTGTTACAGGATAAGAAACGCTTTGAATAAAAGTTACTGACTCTTCCAACGAACCCTGATCGACATTTTGTCGTGCGTCTAGCTCTTGTTGCAATTGATCAAGCTGTGTTGTTAATGCCTGTTCCTCTGCAGTCAATCGTGACAATTCACTTTTGGATGTAAAAAATAAAAAAAGTAAATAAGCTACAATAAGTCCCACAATGACAATCACCAAGCTATAAAAAAGCTTGGGAGAGGTTGTTCTTTTTTCAAGTTGTGGTAAGAGGTTTATATCTGGAACCATTAACGAACCTCCTTCAAAGCTAAGCCAAGCAACGTTGAAAATTCTCGCTTAAAGCGAGGAAACGATTTCTCAATTTTTTTCCCATCGACAACCCTTAGTGGTGGTTCTAAATTAGAAGCGAGTAAGTTCCCAATTGATTTCAATAGTGGGTTATCGCCAAGCATGATAATTTCATCCACTGTTTTTTCACCTTTATGTAAAGAAAACTTAAAGAAATTCATCATCCGATCAATCTCTAAAACCTGATCCATTACGACCATTTGATAATTCTCTGATTCGCCATTATAAATAAATTGATAGCTAAACTCATTCTCTTTCTTCCCCACCCATTGCGTCATATCTACTTCAATGGTTTGATAGCGCAAAAACTCCACTTGGCCATTGGAAAAAATACTGATGGAGAGTTCATTAATCGACCATTCTGCAATTAAATATGTTTTATTAGGCATTAATAAGGACATGTGCTCTAATAAGCGTATATTACAAAGCGCACGAATATCGGCAGCTTCGGGTTCTAATGAAACATCTAACAGCATCCCTACCAGTTTCGTAATCTCTTCAGAAGGCGCAGCAAATAAGATAGCCTTGCCATCCTCGGCATCTGCATCATACACATCAATTAAAGGGTCTTGAAATGGTAAATGAATAGAATGTCCCAATTCCATTTCAGCATATCCTCTTAATTCTTGAGGCTTTACATCTTTAGGGTGCTCAAAGTTTTTTAATAGAACCGTCGTATCAGGGACAAACATGCGAACAGCCTGTTTTTTCCCTGTCCATTTCATTACTTGCTCTTTAATCACCTCAAAAAGAGCTACCTCGTCGATAATAGTCCCATTTTCAACGATTCCAGCTGCTAAAGGGAATTCATAGCCCTGCCACTGATTAGGCTCTGGTCCTTTCGCCACAATCGCACGCAGCACATAATCCTTCAGTTCAATCGAAACATGCGACTTTCTTTTTCTCTTAAACATGTGAAAAGACCTCCTTATCCTACTCAGTATAAATGATTTTTTCAATTAGTCATCCATTTCCCAGCCAGAAACGCAAATTTTCTTGCGCTTCTGAGTGGGTTGGGAGGACTGATTACTCTTCTTTTTCTTCTTGATTCACATCTCCCCCTGCTTTTGTTAATAATTCATTTAGTTTGGTTTCATTAACTGTTTTATCTACTTTAAGGCCAGGAGTTTTAATTTCTGAGAATCTATAATATGTCACTTTCCATTCAGTTCCAGTATACTCGGCTTCTGTGTCCTTGAGATCAATACCATCTACAAATTGTTTTAATGCCTCTGCATCACATTTACCATCAGTACACGCCCCATCAATATAAGCAATCTTTGCTCCAGAAAGAATATTTGATGCCTCCGCTAAAATTGCACGGTCCTTCGACTTATTAATAATATTACCAATTGCAGGTACAGCGATTGCTGCAATAATTGCTAGAATAACAATTACAGCTAATAGTTCAACTAATGTTAAACCTTTCTCATTTTTCAATAGTTTTTTATTTTTCCACTTTTTTAACATTTTGAAATCCTCCTTAATAGTTTTATATGAAGTGTGTGTACACGCGCTTCTGAACATTATGGCGAAGCTGCACAATCTCGCCCAATACATTTGCCACCAATTCCCTTGCTGCCCTTACGAATATCGTCTGCAATATGCTGTAGGGTGGCATTATCAAAATTAATATATTTCCCATTGCTGTAATAAATCGCATGCGCATTGAAGTAATAGGTGCCCTCGATAAATTGGACATTGGCACTTTGACCTTCTTTATCTGCCTCTAATATTTTGCCAGCACTGTCTAAATAACCGTCGGATACTAATTTTTCCACTTCGACGATTTGCCATTGATCAGCGGTTGGATGCTCCATAAAATAAAACTGCGCGGCATGAATAACATTAATGGCATCTGCTTTTAATGCCTTATAACGTGAATTATCAATGACATTACTTATAGCTGGAATTGCAATGGCAGCAACGATAGCTAGAATAACAATGACTGCCAATAACTCGACTAATGTCAAGCCCTTTTCGTTCTTTACCCTAATTTCCATGTCCAGTCTCTCCTTTAATACTTAACCATGAAGATACCTACTTGCCGCTTCCTTTTGTTAGCAAATCTAAGTAGATATTTCCCATTAAGCGGAACAAAAGGGCATCCATATAAATATTGTAAACATTACATATTTTCATATAGTTGGAACATTGGTAAGAATATAGCCGCAACGATGACTCCTACAACTAGAGCCAGTACCACAATCATTAAAGGCTCAATGAGTGACTTCATGGTATCGACGGCACGGTTTACTTCCTCTTCATAAAAATCAGCAATCTTTTCGAGCATGTAATCCAAGGACCCTGTTTTCTCGCCAATTGATGTCATTTGTGTTACAAGCGGTGGAAATAGCCAGCTTTTTTCAAGTGGCTCTGATAATGTGCCACCCTTTTCTAAATTATCGCGTGCTTCCAGTACTACTTTCCCCATTACCGGATTACCACCAACCTTTTCGACTATTGTTAAGGCTTGTAAGATTGGTACGGAGCTGCTAAAGAGTGTTGACAAGGTTCTTGTCATTCTCGCGATAATATCCTTTTGCAAAAGCTGTCCAAAGATTGGCATACGCAGTAAAAATACATTGACGGCATAATGAAACTCTTTATTATTTTTATAGAAATAGTGAAGGCCCACTACTAATACCAATAGCCCTAAAATCACAAGGTACCAAAACTGAATGAGCCAATCACTAATACCCACTACAATGACCGTTATTAACGGCATTTCCAAATTCATTTCTTTAAATGCATCCATAAAGGTTGGCACAATAAACACCATTAAAAACATACCAACCACTAGTGTTAAAAGCGATAAAATCGCTGGATAGGTCATGGCAGATTGAATTTTTTTCTTAATGTTGTATTGCTTCTCTAGTGTGCTTGCAAGACGATCTAATGTATCGTCGACGTTCCCTGTAGCCTCACCAGCACGCATCATATTGACAAATAGCAATGGGAACACTTTTGGGTGTTTGCCTGCTGCATCTGAAAATGCCATACCATTTCGAATATCCTCTTCAACCTGCATCAATGCTCGCTTTAGTGGTTTACTCCGGGTTTGCTCACCCAAAATATGGGTCGCTTCAACGACAGGAACGCCAGCACGAATTAATGTCGCATATTGTCGACAATAAATAACAAATTCCTGGTGCTTTACTTTTGTTCCAAAAGCAATATCTTTATGTAAAATGCTATTTGACTCCTGAAGTTCTCGTGCATTAATTCCTTGTGCTCGAAGCTTTTCCATGGCTACCTTTTTATTCGGTGCCTCGATAATGCCCTTTTTAGGTGCTCCTGTTTTGGTCCGACCACTATAACGAAATATCGTCAACTATAATCACCAGCGTTCATATATGGTCTTGCATCCTCTAGTGAAATCTTACCTGTGGTAATTAGGTGTTGCATGGAATACTCCAATGTGTGCATACCCAATGCTTTACTTGTCTGCATCACACTTGGAATTTGGTGAATTTTTTCGTTACGAATTAAATTAGAAATAGCAGGTGCCTGTACTAAAATTTCTGTCGCAGCAATACGCCCTTTTACATCCTTACGTACAAATAAACGCTGAGAAACAATACCTTGTAGTACATTCGCAAGCTGCACACGAATTTGACTCTGCTGATGCGGTGGAAATACATCGATAATACGGTCGATCGTCGTTGGTGCACTACTTGTATGCAGTGTAGCCATAACTAAATGCCCTGTTTCAGCAGCCGTAATAGCCGTTGAAATGGTTTCATAATCTCGCATCTCCCCAACTAAAATAATATCTGGGTCTTGACGTAATGATGCACGTAAACCATTGGCAAAGCTCATTGTATCGACACCAATCTCACGTTGATTGATGACAGACTTCTTATGTGTATGCAAATATTCAATTGGATCCTCTAACGTAATAATATGTTTAGATCTTGTTTCATTGATGTGATCTATCATTGCTGCCAAGGTAGTTGATTTCCCTGAGCCTGTTGGGCCAGTTACTAAAATTAAGCCTTGTGGTTTTTCCGCAAGCTTATATAACACCTGTGGCATATTGAGTGCTTCAATAGAAGGAATTTTAGCCTCAATTAAACGAGCTGCAATCGTCACTTCATTTCGCTGATGGTATGCATTGACACGGAATCGACATTTCCCAGGCAATGAAAAGTTAAAGTCTGTTTCTCCCTTATCCTCAAATTCCTGTTGTTTATGGACAGGAAGAATGACCTTTACCATTGCCTTCAAATCCTCTGTTTCAAGTGGGATTGTGCCGTAATGCTCTAGTTGCCCATGGATACGATATACTGGTGGAATACCTTTTGTTAAATGAAGATCAGATGCTTTTTCTTCAAATGCACGTGTTAATAATTCAACGATTGAATATGCTGTCATTTTTTTCACCCCTAGTCTGCACTTGCAACACGTAATATTTCTGAAGTGGTTGTTTGGCCTGCTACAACCTTTTGTAATCCATCCACTAATAGGGTATGGTAGCCTTTTTCTTTCATATAATCACGGAGGACGCGATCACCAACACGATTTAAAATCATATCCTTTATTTGGCGATCAACAGGGAGGATTTCATGAATCGCCATACGTCCTCTGTAGCCTGTTTGATTGCAGGCAGGACATCCACGCCCTTTTTTACCATGTGTTTTGCCTTCCACCCCATTCTCCTCAAGTATTTCTAGTTCACGAGAAGTGAATATATATGGTTCAGCACAATCACGACAAACTTTTCGTACAAGACGTTGCGCCATGATTCCTACAAGGGAAGAGGATAATAAAAATGGCTCGATCCCCATGTCATGGAGCCGTGAGATAGACTCGATGGCACTGTTAGTATGCAGTGTACTTAATACTAAATGGCCTGTTAGTGAAGCACGGATAGCAATTTGAGCTGTTTCAAGATCACGAATTTCCCCTACCATTACAATGTCGGGGTCCTGTCGTAAAATTGAGCGTAACCCTACCGCAAATGTTAAGCCGACTTCCTCTTTTACTTGAATCTGATTGATACCATCTAACTGATATTCCACTGGGTCCTCAACCGTAATTATGTTGACGCCTTCTTCATTTAAATGAGAAAGGGCCGCATATAACGTAGAGGACTTACCTGAGCCTGTTGGTCCAGTAATCAGCATCATACCGTTTGGATGGGCTATCATTTTCCTGAAAAGTGCTTCATTACTTGCACTAAAGCCTAATTTATCAATATCATTGGCTGAATTAGTTAAATCTAAAATACGCATAACTACCTTTTCACCATAAACTGTTGGTAGTGTAGCTAAACGGATATCGACAGGTCTAAAATTAACATTGGTTTTAATACGTCCATCCTGCGGAATACGATTTTCTGTAATATTTAAATTCCCCATAATTTTAATACGCGCCAATACGACGTTTTGCATGTGCTTTGGCAAGGATCGCTCAGTACGTAGCACACCATCTACCCGATAGCGGACACGAAGCTCTGTTTCTTGCGGATCAAAATGGATATCACTAGCGCGCTGTGCGACACCATTCGCAATAATTTGATTCACTAAACGAACAATAGGTGAATCCTCATTCTCTATTTCCTCTTGTGTTTCCGTACTTGTGGCAGCCAAATCCAACATTGCCGCATCCATTGATTCCTGTAAATCATAGTATTTTGTTATCGTCCGATATAAATCATCTTTTGCCGCAATACTTGTCTCGATTTGACAGCCTGTCGTCATACGAACTTCCTCAATGGCGAAATAATCCATCGGGTCTTCCATTGCAATAAACAATTTATTTTTCTCTTTGCGAATCGGCATAATATTTGTCCGCTTTGCCAGCTCCGCTGGAATTAGCTGTAATAATTCGGGACTAATTGAAAACTGATTCAGACTGATATGAGGGATACCAAGCTGGAATTCTAAGACTTCAATAAGCTGCTGCTCTGTTAAGAAATTTTCTTTGATAAGGAAATCTCCAAGCTTCTCATTTTTCATCTTAGTAGTTAATGCGTACTCAAGCTGGTCAGCTGTGATAACACCTGATTCCACCAGTAAATCTCCTAAACGTTTACGCCCTGGCTTCATTGCCATAAACATACCTCCAATCGTTATGGACTTGTTTGTACAAAATTACCACCCTTATCATAGTAGCCATAGACAATTTCTGGTCCATCTTCTTGCTTTGTTTCCTCTGATTTTGAAGGTTTCACATCAGGCAAACCATTACCATCTAAATCCACTTCTAAATCAGGATCTGATGCACCCGCCCCTACGTTCTGAGTAGGCGTTGTGATAATAACAGGCTCCTGCGAAGAACGCGTAACAATTCGATTTTGAGGTGCATAATAATCTCTACTAATGAATTGTTCTTCTGTTGCTCCGTTCTCTACAATGGAACGATATACTTCCACTCTTGAACCCTCTTTCCCCTCTTGCTCCACTCTTTCTTGTCCAGCCTTTAACTCCTTCGAATAGCGATAAATAATGCGTGGCTTTACAATTTTATCCTTACTAACACGTACTGTGATGTCCTTGTCTTTCGCGGCTGCAAAAACTTCTATCTTTAATTGATTACCCTCTATAGATGCTTTCAGTTTACCGAGCTGCTCAGACCGATTAATAAATTGTAAGTCTTTTGCTAATGCTGCATTGATATCTGCCTCAATTCCCTGTTGCAAATAGCTTGGATTTATTTCCTGAGAGTGTCTTTCTAAAATTTCGTAATCCGTTTGAAGAATTACACTATATAGCATTGATGCCACAAAATCTAAACCTGCATCATTGACAACCCCAGCCTGTTCACCTAAAAGTGTAAGCAACGAGATGGATTGATTTGGAACTAGATTTACATCATTTAATAACGGAATGATTTTTGCTACTCCTTGACTATTTGCTGGTAGCTCGGCAATCTGAAAGGCAATCCTTTCCCCGGTTTGCATGGAACCTTCATTGATAACGGCTTCGACCTTATGCTCCTTCAAATAGCTGGCTTGTAAGATTAGTTTCTGGAGTGTTTTATCTGTATCCCAAACACCTGCTTCATCTATTTGCTGCGTAATCGCTTCATTGACGGTAACAGGAATGGGAATATGAACTACTTTTTCTTTTTACCAAAAAGCATACCAAGGCTTTTTAGTCAGCATTTCGTACTGAGCAATAGCTGCTGATGGATCAAAAACAAATTGTTTCGAGTCAATGGTTTTGGCTATACCATCACTAACAATTTCCATTTCGGCACCTTGCCATTCTGAAATTGCATTTTGTAGCGTAGTTGCTAAATCTACTGTTTTCACATCATGGATCTTAATACCCCCAATAGTTGAAGATTTAGGACCTTCTTTAGCAAAAACTGTGTCATTTAGCACAAATGATGGAACAAAAAATCCCACAATTAGAACAATTACCAAAAACAAGCTAATTATTTTTATGTATGTTTTCATCCACATCATCCTTTATTTAACTTAGTGGTTTTTCTATTTATATACAAATGATACTACAACTATGGTATTCTGGCACTACTAAAATGCAACTTTGTTCCGATTTTGACTAGATGTTTCACATGAAAATTCAAAAATAATTCAACATTTAGTCACAAAGAACTATGAATAACCTTAATTTTTTTCGATACATATTTAGAATTTGTTATAATAGCCTTAATTAACTATTTCAATTCATTATCTTTTTGAACTTACATACATATTAAGAATTTTTTATTTTATAATAAATTGAAGCTAACTATATCTTTAGCATTAAAAATAATTATGATATTTAGGAGGTTTTACACACTCTATATGAAATTTATGATTATGAACACCAAATGATGAAAGCTTTGTTAGTGGTCAATCTATTGATAAAGCGTTGCTCCGTGAGGTCCACATGATCATAGGAGTGGACAAAGACACTGTAAAATAAATCAATAAAATAAAATAGAGCTAAATATCGACATACAATATATTTTCGGTTACTCAACATAGACCAAACTATTGATAGATCAATAGTAATATAGGGAGGGAATTGATTTTGATAAAATATCTTAAAAATAATCAAGGCATGACTTTGATTGAAGTTGTTGCCGCCCTTTTAATAATAGGCATTGTGTTAATTTCATTTTTTGGCTTGCTCGTTCAATCAAATAAGACAACGCACAAGTCAAATGATATTATGGATGCTACTTATGCCGCTCAAGTAAAGATGGAGGAGATTTATAATGCATCTGGTGGAGCTGTTACTTATGAAGATTTAGCAGGTGGCTATGAATTAGATGAAGAGAATGCTAAAACGTCCTCATCTTCTCTACCCACTAACCAAATGTATAAATATCTACCACACGAAGAAGATCGTTTTACCTACTATTTAATATTAGAAACATTTCCTGCAGATACCGCTTATAAAAATGCGGTTTATGTACATCTAGAAGTTATTGAAAATAGTACAAATAGTAAAGCTACAATGGAAAATGTGTATATACTTGGGGGGGCAAAATAAGATGAAATGGCTCTTAAATAGCAAAGGTCTTACATTATTTGAAGTGCTCACAGTCGTTGTTATTCTTGCCGTCGTATCCATGCTGAGTATTAGTATTGTAACATCTGCTACAAAGCAACAACTCGAGCAAAGTACACATAATCGTGAGATTAAGGATTTATCTTTTGCCTTAAAAGTAATTACGAAGGATTTTCGAAAAAGTGATAACCTTATAACAGAATCTGATGATACAACAGACCCTCCGAAAGAATTACACACATTATTGTTAGGTGAGGAAGTTGTATCAACTTATAGATTAGAAAATAATCAAATTATTCGAAATTCAAATGGCAAGGATGAAGTCATTGCATATAAAATATCATCATTTACGATCAGTGGAGGCGCTATTGAAATTATAAGTGAAGATGGTCAAACAGCAGCAACAGATATTACTCAAAGGAGAGGAAAATAATGAGTAAACAAATTAAAAATCAACGAGGTTCAGCACTTGCCCTTGCATTATTTTTAGTTGTGATTATTTCAATCCTTGGTATTTCTTTACTCAGTGTCTCTTCTAACAGTCTAAAACAAGTAGACTACGAGAGAAAAGATCAGGCTGTCTTTTATATTGCTGAGGCGGGGATGAGTTTAGCGAAATTAGAAGTAAAAAAAGAATTATCAGAAATTCAAAGTAGGTCCTATCAGCAAATTACGAAATGGATTGATAGTGAAAATACAAGAAGAAAAAGCACTCGACCTCAGCTTCCTCGTTTAAAAAAGGCGGAGGCGGAGGCGGAATACAGAAGAATTTTAAATAGTGAATTTAAAGCGTTTAAAAATGCCCCTTCTATACTAGAATCACATGCCATTTCGACAGGAAAAGTGGCATCTATTACATTAGATACTGAATTACCAGCAGATGGGACACCATTGCTTTATCGAATTAATATTGTATCAAAGGGCAGCATTGAAGGCTCCAAAGAACGAGAAGTAACGCAAGAAATCGAAATTGAACCTCGTCTTCCGTTTTCGGAGGACGGTGATAGTGGTGATGGCACTGGTGAAAATAATAATGAACAACCACCTGGTAGCTTCCCTGATGGCTATGCTTCAATTGTTTCAGGAAATATCTCCATTACAGAGGGTGGTTCTGTTACAGGAAATGTAAGTTTGCAAAATGGTACTTTTACACTTAAAGGTGGAGCAAAAGTTAATGGAGATATAAGCTTAGAAAATCCAAATAATATAATTGCGGATCACTGGCTTTCGTATACTACCGTTCCGAAGTTGAATATCGATCCGAAAAGTTATCTACCCCCAACATTTTTTCCAGATGATAAGTTTTTAGCTGCAAACAATATATCTTATGCATCTAAACAAACAATAGGAGATCAATGGAATCCGTATGATGTTATTGACAATCAAGGAAACTATAACGCTCCCCATACATGGAGAGATCCAAAATATACGTTAAACCTTTCTACAGGATCTTCAAGTATTAAGTTTAGAAATTTCACTGTGGATACAGGTAATGATTTCACAATTGATGTAGGAGATAAAGAGGTTGATATTTATATAGATAATTTAAATATTAAAAACGGGAAAATTTTTATTAAAGGGAACGGGAAGCTAAATATATATGCAAAAAATATAACTAATTTCATTGGCCCCTTCAACCAAAATGGGAATCCATCTCAATTAAATATTTATCATCAAGGATCATCTACAATAAATCTTAATGCTAACTCAAAAATCGTTGGATCTATTATAAATAAAAGCTCAAACATGGTTTTAACATCAGGAGCTGCTATCTACGGAAATATTATTTCAGGAGGTAGAAGCATAGAAATTAGTGGAGGCATGCAAACTAATGGGCAATATATAATTGCACCGAATGCCACTATTAATTTGAAAGGAGGGGGAAATATTACAGGTATTGTAGTTGCAAATAATATATCTTCAAGCGGAGGTACTAGTATCACTTATGGAGGACCTGCTACCCCTCTACCTCCAGGTGTTGTACCTGAAACAGAAACATCAGATTACCCTACTCCAAATGTAAAAGATAATCTTTTCTGGACTGAGGAAACAAGTATGATTGAAAATTAATGCGACAAAACAGCCATGAGAATTTTTTTATGGCTGTTTTTCGTCTTACTTAATTTCATAAGCAAAACTTTTTTTGTTAGTGATTGCTTATATGATAATCGTTAATTGTTCTGAGATGAGGAACTTATAGCAAAAATGTCAAAGCGCTGTTTAAACTACGCTTTGACATTTTTATTGTTACAATTTACTGATACCTATACACACTAACTTCATTCATTTTTCCTCAACAACCTACCCGACAATAGCATTCCAATACCGCCAATGGTAATAAATAGAACAGCTCTAATCAGTAAATCAAGGGCAGATAAGTCAAAGAAAATTAGCTTAATAAATGCGATAACTAAAATAATAAAGCCTGTTGTGCGCAATGTTTTTAAATGATGTGTGGAACTAATCCATAGTGATACACTAGCAGTTAAGAATAATGTAATAGTTGTAAGGGCGATACTTAGCTTCCAATCAAGGGCGTTGTTAAACGTAAACTGATGGATCAGCCCCCATATTGAAATCATCGTGAGCACAATCCCCGTACTTACAATGGCGTCCACATATTTCCCCAGACGGTCCTCGTACAATCGATAAATAATTCCTTTTACAAGCACATCAGCGACAATCGCTACAATCACTGCTAAATAAATTAATCTAGTGATAGTGTTTAAGCTTTCCAACATTGACACTCTAGTGCTGATCATCAAGGAGACTAGTAGGGAAAATGCACCAAGTACTGGCGTTAATGCACGTCCTTTGTAAGTTTCCTCTACAAATAAAGAACCAGTAAATAAGACAGCTAGTACGATACACACCATATATGGAATGCCATTTGCGGCTGTAAAGTATACGGCATCTAGCTTGCTAATATAGGCTAAGAAATAGCCAGCTGTGACCACTGCTAAAATATCGATTACATACAAATCCTTCATGACCTTTTCAAAAGGTGAGAGTGTCTCTTTTGGACGTCTTGCATATAAATAAATAATGATGAAATAGATGATTGGCATAAATAAGCTTAAATGATCGATGCTGAAAAATGGACTTGCTTCATGGAAAACAAAGTTTAGTGTAAATGTCATCACAAGGGAAAGTGAAGTAACGACCTTCATCATACTTGCACGTATTCGTAAGCTCATCATCACGCCTGCAAATGCAATCAAAGGATACAATAAATCATCCACTTTATTCGGAATATTCAATAGAAGTATCATATTACAGAAGGTGATAAACACAAGTGTCACAGCACTATCCAGTACCTCCTGCCATTTTTGACGATAGCTATAAAACGCTACAGCGCCAAATAAAGCCATTAAAATGAGGAGTAGCATTTCTCCATTTTCAAGAGAACGAATGATTAAATTCAGCAGTAATAAACTAAATGAGCCTAAAGAAAATTGGAGTCCAATGTGAAGTGGCTTCCATTTGGATTGTGCGTTATACAGTAAACACCATATTGCATAAAAGATTGCTAGAATTACAAGTAAGCCAAGTGCAAAAACTACTTGTTGATCACTATTCATAAATGCTACAACACTCACTGCTAGCACTGAAAAGAATGTGGCGATATAAAGGGCTAGTTTTTGCTTGTGCTGGTAAATAACTAATTGCAATGCAGCAAACAATACGACCACAAATAATAAAATAATGACAGCACTAAAATCCATATATTCTAGTAAGTAAGGTAGTAATAATGATGTAAAGGCAACAAAAACAGTTAGTGCTTCATTTTTCTTCAAATAGCTAATAGCAATACCATAGCCAATATAAAGCAGCGTAATGCCTAGTGCTGGAATAAGACCAATGATTTCATATAATATGGCACTTGCTGCGGTTGTTAAAATACCGACAATAAATGCCCCACCATATAAAGAAATCGTTATAGCCGATGAGCCTACTTTCCTACGCTCTAGTACATAGGCAATAACCGCCAATCCCAACGATAGTACATAGGCAAGGATGATTTTCACGCCATCCGATAAATAGCCATAGTCACTGACAAGTTTTAGACCCCAAAGTACGCCCATTACTAAAATAACCATGAATACTTTTGGAAGTGCCCACATAACACGTTCCTCCATCGATGGCTGTGGTTGCACTTCTTTTTCCGCTACTTTAGTCGGGATAGGCTTCGACTCCAGTACTGGTTTTGGTTTAATTGGTTCTGATTGCTTGATCATCGACTGTCTGGCATCAAGAGTATTATTTTTTTCAGTGCTTTGCGAACCTTTTAATATTGACAACTCCTGACGTAAATCTGCCATTTCCTCCTCGAGCTTCGCAATTCTGCGCTCCAATTCAAGGGACATTCAATCATCCTCCCCACTTTATCAATTTTCTAACATTATAACATATTTATCCTTATTGTAAAATTACACTTTTTGTTCATTTTATCTCGGTCTCCGATACATTAAGGCACGTTCACTATCACTAGTGCCACGTGTGGTTGGATCGACAATGACCCCCATTAACACAAAAATGGATAAGACTGTATTTAAAATAGATGATATTTGCTCACTCATCACACCTGTAAAATCATAGCCAAAAATTGCAGCCACTTGTTGTGCGAGTAAGAGCAACAATGAAAATAGCCCTAGTAGAAATGGAATATGTTGAAGACGAACCTTCCAATTAATTCTCATAAAAGCTCACCTCCCCCCCTCTTGCCACAGTATATGCATAGTGGTTATGTGACACATATGCAAAAATGGAACTCTTGCCAAGTTACTAGGATTTTTTGATAATATTTTGTGATGCAATCTATTTTCAAATATAGAAAGTGAAGGAATTTTTTTCATGAATAACATGTTCATATATTTAGTTTACTTAGAGCCCTCTCAAGAATGAGAAGGTTTTTTTCATGTAAAAATTTTTGTACATTTTTTTACCAAATCATTGACAATGGATGCCATAAGTTATATGGTTAGTTACACAAGTAATTAACCAACTAACAAGTGAGGTGGATTGTGATTCATTCTTTAAATAACGAAAAGCCCATTTTCCAACAAATACGTGAAAGAATAGAAGATGCCATTCTAGATGGACAGCTACAGCCTGAAGATCGCATTCCATCTACAAATGAGTTTGCAAAAGAATACCAGATTAATCCTGCAACTGCTGGGAAAGGCGTGAATGAATTAGTGGATAAGGGCGTCATTTATAAAAAGAGAGGTGTCGGTATGTTTGTACATGCAGACGCCAAAAATATTTTAATTACTGAGCGTAAAGAAAGCTTTTTCCAGCAACATATTGAACCATTGAAAAAGGAAGCAAGACGTCTAGGCATTTCAGATGAAGAGTTACAAAAATTGATACTAGGGGGATCATGAATGAAAATTAATGTGAGCAATGTCACGAAATCCTATAAACATAAAGCAGCTTTGAAAAATATCTCTTTCACCATGGAGGGACCAAAGATTATTGGCCTTTTAGGTCACAATGGAGCTGGTAAAACAACTTTTTTAAATTTATTATCAGGCCTCATCTCTACAACAAGCGGAGAAATTTTAGTTAACGGAGAAAATGTCTTCAATGCCCCTTCCACATTACGTGATATTTGCTTTGTCGCTGAAAGTGGCAACTTTCAAGAAGAAATGACCATTGCCCAAACATTAAAGGCCAATCACTTCTTTTATCCAAAATGGGATGAAGAGCTAGCTCAAGAACTGCTACAAATATTTGCCCTGAATCCAAAAGATAAAGTGCGTAATCTTTCAAAAGGGATGGTCTCTGCACTTGGAATTATTACAGGCTTTGCGAGTTGTACAGCTATAACTATATTTGATGAACCTTATATCGGTTTAGATGTAGCAGCGCGTAATATGTTTTATGATTTGTTAATTGAGCAGCAAACAGAAAATCCGCGATTATTTATTCTATCTACACATTTAATCGATGAGGCAAGCGAGCTATTTGAGGAAATTTTCATTCTACATGAGGGCGAACTTTTGCTCCAAAAGACCACTGATGAATGGCGAGAGCATATTGTGGCTGTAAAAGGCAATGCCTCAGATGTTGAGAGAGCAATTGGGGATTTACAAGTAATCTATCAACATACATTTATGCAAGAGATGACAGCTATTGTCTTCGCAAATGGTCAATCCATTGAAGATCAGAACATTACGCTTGAATCTGTCTCTCTTCAAGATATGCTCGTCTATTTAAGTAAACAGAAAGTGAGGTCGGGGCGATGAACACGATGAAAGGCAGTTTTTATATCTTATTTCAAAGCTATAAGAAGCAAAATATTATTTTTTGGAGCATTTTATTTTCTATCGTGCTTTTGTCATTTTTCTTAGATGCATTTTTTGGTCAATATGTATCATTTGCTATGACTATTTCAATTCCTGTTTATATTTTTTACAGTATGATGGCAACAAAACTTCTCAATAAAACCTTACCCTATTTTTTAAAGCTAGGATTAAGTCGTCAGCAATATATGTTGTATGTCGGGCTATTTTTTTTCAGCTGGAGTCTGGTCGGTGCCTTGATTATTGCGTGTACTCATCAAATCATTTCTTATGTTTCTACCCTATTCAATATCAAAGATATTATTATCATCCACCCTATCTTATTTTTTGATATTACCCATTCATTTTTCCAAACAGTAGTATTGGATACGGTCTTGCTTTTATTTTGTCTAAGTTCTGGCCTTCTCCTTAACGTTGTTTTTTATCGTTTAGGCATACTAGGAGGCTATAGCTTAATTGGTTTCCTTGCATTAATACCTATATTAATGGTGATCTTTGAATGGTATTCTCCGTTGTATAAACTATTAGCCAATTCATCTATATTAGCGATTTTAGGGAGCATGTTTGTTTTTAGTATTTTCCTCTATCTAGTTATTTCAGCTAGTATGCGAAAGGTTTCTGTCAATCCTGTATAAATAGAATAGGAGGAAGATAATAACATGAACCCAAAAATGTTGATAAAAATAATTGGTTTAGAGTCTCTACTCATATTTTTCTATGTTTTAAATGGTGCCTTTGTTTCTATCAAACAACCTTTAAGCCCTTTTCTACAGTTTGCGCTGTTAATCCCATTTGCATTAGGGCTCTTCATGTATATAGCGGCGAAAAAGAAATGGAGAGTATATTTCTTTTATCCTATTAAAAAGAATCATTTCTTCATCACCTTACCACTTCTTCTTATTTTAGGCATCATCTTAGTAAGCACAAAAGGATTGAATATGACATCTATTAGTGATTTAATTGTCATGTTTATCATGCAAATTTTCATAGTAGCGTTTATTGAGGAGTCTGTATTTAGAGGCATTATGCTACGCATGCTATTAGCAAAAGGGGCTTTTTCTGCTGTCTGGATTTCTAGTATATTGTTTGGCGTCACACATGCGTTACAATTACTAGGTGGCCAATCTCTAGAAGATACGATTCTTCAAATCATCTATGCTCTTTTAGTTGGCCTTGTTCTAGCTTTACTTGTATTGGAAGGTCAATCAATTATCGTAACAATTATTTTCCATGGACTGAATAATTTCTTCAACATTATGGGAAATACGGAAGGCTCCATGTTAAGTGCCTATCTTATCATTTTTGTACTCTTTATCTACATGCTTACGTTATGGAGACGTCTAAAGAAAATCGATCACAATCTGTTTATGAAAAATGCCAAGTCCATTTAAGACTTGGCATTTTAGTTAGAAGAGTAGATGACCAACCAATGCTGCAATTGGAAGAGAAATAAGCGTACGTAGTATAAATAAGACGACTAAATCCAAAAACTTCAATGGAATTTTTGTACCTAAAATAAGTCCACCTACCTCAGACATATAGATCAGCTGTGACACAGAAACAACAGCAATAACAAATCTAGTAACTTCCGATTCAATCCCTGCACCTAAAATAGAAGGTAGAAACATATCGGCAAAGCCTACGACCATTGTTTGCGCTGCTTCAGCCGCTTCAGGCAAGCCAAGGACGGTTAAAATTGGTTCAAACGGTTTTCCTAAAATCGCAAAAATACTTGTAAATTCAGCAAGCATTAAGGCAATTGTCCCAAAAGCCATAACGATAGGGGCCACACCTACCCATAAATCAATTACATTTCTAGAGCCATCTTTGAAAAATTGTCGAGGATCACGATTTGCATGCGCAATAGCAAGTGCATTTTCTAAACCATGTGAAACAGAATTATAGCCCTCTGGTAATTTCTCACGTGAATAATCCACTGGTGTCCCATCTATATACGTATCCTCCTTTTTCGCAAGTGGATAGATTCGAGGCATAATAATGGCTAATACAATTCCACAAAGTACTACTGTCAAATAATAAGGAATAAAATAGCGTGCCAAATGTACAGTATCCAATACAACGATACAGAATGTGATGGACACTACTGAGAAACTTGTGGCAATAATCGCAGCTTCTTTTTTTGTGTAGTTCCCCATCTCATATTGTTTACTGGTCATTAACACACCTATTGTGCCATCACCTACCCATGACGTAAGAGCGTCGATTGAAGAACGCCCTGGACTTTTAAACAGTGGCCGCATAATTTTCACCATCATTGTCCCGAAAAATTCAAGTAAACCGAAGTTTGTTAAAAATGGTAAAAGGAAACCCGCAAACAAAAAAATGGTAAATAAAAACGTCACAAGTCCCTCATTTGGATCCATGAGAAGTCCACCCGTATTTTCATTATTGATGGCAGAAGGTCCAAAATCGAAGACCACCATTGAAGCAAAGGCTAAACCGATAATACGAGTAATTGTCCAAAACCAATTAACATAAAACAATGTATCCAACATACTAGGTTCTTTAGCATTTTTACGAGGGATAAATTTCGCTATAAGTGCACCAATTGCAGAGATGGCAAACATTCCAATTGTAAAATAGCTAATGATCGGGGCCACAATCCCCGCTAAAACATTGGCTAATATGGCAATGGGTACTTTCCAGCCCTCTTCCGTTAAAATGGGGGTCATAAATAGAAAGACACCAATTAAAGACGGAATAATGAAGTAAAAATATGTAGCAACAGAATACTTTTTCATTTTTTTATAAAACCTCATCTCTTTTAATCTCAATAATTTATGTATTTTGCATAACAACAATTAAAATAGTGTTTATAAGAAACATTTATTTATCAATTGTTGTACTACTATATAAGCAAAAATATGTTGTTTTCATTCAACATCTCATCCCTCCTTCTGCTATAGAACGATTTTAAAAGCTTTGAAGTATTGAGCATTAAACAGAAAAACACTCAAATTATTCATGTTTTTATAACATAAACGTGATATAAAACTATTGTAAACGCTACAACGCAATTGGTTCAACCTCACAATATTCAGAATATTTATACATTCATAAAATAAAAGTCTAACTTCTTAATTAGAAATTAGACTCCTTTGAATTAGCTAGTAATTCTATGATGCATCAGTGATTTTTTAATTGTTTTATTGGACCTTTCGTAACTTCAGTCAGTTTTGAATTGATAGCAAAGATTTTTGCGTTGATAGTAGTGATTCCAAATTCAGCTAGCCTTTTTGAATGCATTGCTATATATTGTTCAGCTGTGCGTTTTGATTCAAATAGATAGATGCCGCCCGCTTCGTTTGTTTCAGGGCTCTCTGTCCAAATTTTCCACAAAAGTCCTTCCTCTTCATAAATACTTTTTGCTAAGTCAGAAAACGCTTCTGCCATCACATCACCAAATGGTCCATCCAATTTAAAATCTACTTGTAATACGTATGTCATTGTCATTCTCCTCATTATTTAGTAGTAATATAACATTCACCAAGTATTTCCTTCATTTCATATTGATCTGATGAAAGCTCTTTTTTCACATAAGATATAACCTCTGACTTTTCCAAATCATACATGACTTCAATTTCTTTCGAAAATAGAAGCTTTTCTTTTTCAAGCAAGCTTAAAAGAGATGGCTGTTGTTTTGGTTGCAGCTCTTCAAAATTGAGAACCTGTTTTAGTCCTTCCACATAGTTTACAAATGGACGCCCACCAACAATTTTCAACCCTTTATTATCTTCATTCATCATAATAATAGTTGGAAATCCTCTTACGCCTAGATTTCTTGCAAGGTCAAAATCTTCATTTAATAACTGTTGCCCGCTTGTTTGTTCTGATTCGTTTACAATAGCCGCTCCATCAAGCCCCAGTCTATTTACAATGTCAATCATAACGGATGTATCTGCAATATTTTGATTAAATACAAATAGCGCTTCTCTTGCTCTGCGCAAATATTCAAATGCTATAGCATCATGCTGATTTTTTTGAATCACTTTAAAAACACGAGATGGTGGATAGGATGATTGCACTGGATTGTTCATCATCACTGTTCCATCTATTGGCATGCGATAATATTCTCCAACTTCTCTCCAGTGTCCTACAACGTCAGCAGGTCCAGATATTCCATTAGCAGGGTCTACTGGACCATCACCCCATTTTTCTAGTAATCCTCCCATAATCGTATGAAAGTTAAAATAGTGTCCGTACTGCTCGATAAAACGTCGAAGAACGGGTTCGAGTGCCCAACAATGAGAACATATTGGATCCGTTACATAGTATACTTCAATGGATTTCTTTGGTTGATTAAAATCAATTATCCCCAATTCCTCCTCGCCAGCTATTCCACATACACCTGTCTCTAAATCACAAACCATTGGATGATTCTTCAATAGACTATCCCCTTTTCTTACTTTCATTAAATATAAATATATAACTCTCTTATTTGCCTTACAGTTGTATTTTATTCATAATAAAATCATCAATAAACCAATAATCTATTTGAATTGTTGTTTATACAACACTTTGAAGAAATTGTTTAAAAAGGAGTGTAAGTAATGACCTCATCTAAGACAGATCTTCGTGTTATACGGACTCGTAAATTAATCATGGATTCTTTCATTGCACTTTCTAGTAAAAAAGAGTTCAAGGATATAACGGTTAAGGATATTACGACAGAGGCCATGATTAATCGTGCGACTTTTTATTATCACTTTGAAGATATATATGATTTGTTAGAGAAGGTCCTATCAGAAGTATTATTAATTAATTTGAATGATGACTTTCTACAGCATAACGAACTTAATGAAGGAGCTTTCATTATTCTCTTTAAAGCGATAACTAATTTTCAAAAGTCATTGTCTAATCGTTGTCATAGAGGCTATGAAGAGACAATTGCTCGCATTATTAGAGAGCAGCTTGAAATTATCTTTTACAAAATGTTATTGAAACAAAATGCAGTGACAGAGAACGAAGCGCTAAAAATGACTGCTGTAATATTAAGCTGGGGAATCTATGGCGCTTCTATAGAATGGAGAACTAGCAATCAGGAGATACAGCCCGAAGAATTTATCAAACCTGCAATTCCTTATTTAATGGCAGGTATTGATGGTCAAAAATAAAAGTGAGTAAACACCTATGAAAGGCTATAAGTGTTTACTCACTTTTGGTGGTTTAGAGATTTTGTTGTTATGATTATCTTTTTATTTTTGGACAGGAGATACAATAATCATTTGCTTCATCAGAGGTATGATAATAGAAACAACATGTTTTTCTCAAGCGTACAGGTTGCTCCGATTCCATAATTGTCACTTTAGGACCACAATAGTTTGTCAAAGGATTTTTCCTTTCTCCAAAAATGGAGCCTGGTGCTTGGTTTACAATATAGTGATAATCCTCTTGTATACGAGCCTTTTCTTGCTCACTGGCTCCTTCCCCTATTTTCGTTTCATAGAGCCAATTCACATAAATAGCTGTGTTTTCCCATAAGATTGTTTTTGGAATTTTACTTATTTTCGCTAATGACTGCCAAACCTTCGCTAAATTATTCGCAAAGATTTCTCTAAGAACCTCATCACGCCATTTTTCACGGTCTTCAGTAGGTATAGACACTGTGCAATCGATTAGCCGAATAGTAGGAAGCCAAGGTTTTGAAGATTCCGCTTCTACCCACATATTTTCAATTCAGCAATGTAGTCCTTTATCGTATCTGGACATAGCATAGAAGGCTGAAGCTATCGTTAAAACGCTATAGCGCTTCGCAAACAACGATGCAGTAACTAGGATAGAAGGCGATTGAAAGAAATGGGCAATTTTTTGTAAATAATCTAGAGCTTGTTCATTGTCCAATAAATTTTTGGCATATAAAGAGTATGTAGCATCTACTGCAGGCTCTATCGACAATCGATACTCTCTTAGTAACACGGATGTTTCTTCAGCTGACAGTGATAGGCTCAACAGATCCCTACCTCCTCTAATTCCACTGTTTGAACTGTTCGCCCCTTGCCATGTGGCACACATAAAGGTGTCCCAAAGAGCGGATCTTTAATAATGGTACAATCCATACGAAAAACAGCCTGGACCATCACTGCTGTCACCACTTCCTCTGGCTTGCCTTGGGCATAAACCTGTTTATTACGTACCGCCACAATATGATGGGCATAGCGACAGGCTAAGTTTAAATCGTGTAATACCATAACGACGGTACGCCCTTCCTTGTCATTTAAATCAAATAGTAAATCTAAAATTTCTACTTGATGAGCCATATCTAAATAAGTTGTAGGTTCATCTAGTAAAATAAGATCTGTTTTTTGCGCTAATGTCATAGCAATCCATACACGTTGCCGCTGACCACCTGATAATGCATCTACTGGACGATCGGCAAATTCAGTCATCTGCGTTACTGCAAGCGCATTGTTTACAATTTTTTCATCCTCCGTAGACCATTGCTTTAACCAACTTTGGTGTGGATAACGACCTTGCTTAATCAATTGCTGAACAGTTAATCCTTCTGGTGCAACAGGGCCCTGCGGTAGAATAGCTAAACGTTTCGCTACCTCTTTCGTTGAAATGGCATCTAGTTTATTATCATCTAAAAAAATTTCACCCGACTTCGCTTTTTGTAATCGTGCAAATGTCCGAAGTAGTGTAGATTTTCCACAACCGTTGGCCCCAACTAGTACTGTAATTTTTCCTTTTGGTATTTGAAGATTCAAATCCTCTAAAATAAGATTTTCTCCATAGCTTACATGTAAATTTTGTGCTTCTAAGACATGTTTCAAATTCCTGTCACCTTCTTCTCCCGCTTTTAACTTTTTTATCATAAAGCTTTATTGATTGCGCGTTCTAAATAATAAATAAATAAAGAATGGTGCGCCAATTGCAGCAGTAAAGACTCCTGTAGGTAAGTCCTTTGGTAAAAAGGCTGTGCGTGCCACCATATCAGCCACAATGACAATGATCCCACCTATAATAGCTGTCACAGGAATTAATCCTGCAAAGGAACGCCCAACAAGCATTCTGCTCATATGAGGAGCCACTAATCCAACAAAGGCAATGCCACCAGCAAAAGCTACTGCAGAACCAGCTAGCATGACACTAATGAGTAGAAAAAGTAAACGATACACTTGTACTTTTACTCCTAGCCCTATCGCTATTTCATCGCCTAATTCCTTCACATTCACCGTTCTTGCTAAAATAAATGTTAGTGGCACTAAAATGACTAGCCACGGTAATAGCAAATAGACATCCTGCATATTGGCTCCATACAAACTACCTGTCAGCCATAAATAGGCTTTCGTTGTAGCGGCTACATTACTGATTACAAGCAGCATCGTCACAACCGCCTTTGCTAAAGCTGAGATGCCAATTCCAATTAGTACCATTCGAATTGGTGTGACTCCTTTTCTCCATGATAGTAGGTAAATGATGAAGGAGACAATACCAGCACCTAATATAGCAGCTAACGGTAAAAATTGAATGCTGACTGATCCCATAAAGTACACGATAAAAATAATTGCCCCCATCGATGCTCCGCTCGTTATACCAATAATATCTGGGGCAGCAAGAGGATTACGGATAATTCCTTGTAAAATTAAACCGGCCACTCCCAGCGCAGCACCAACTAATAAGGCCATCAACACACGCGGGAGCCTTAATGTATGTAAGACAAAATCGTAATCTCCATTGCCATAGCCTAATAATTCTTTCACCACAGTGACAGGATGGATAAACTCGCTCCCCGCAGATAAACCAAGAACCGTTATGAGGACTAATAATAAGCTTAAAAGTAGTAGAATCCAAGCCGTTCTTTTAGCAATTTGAAAAGATATACGATTAGTTTTCGTTCGAACCGACACATAATTAGGCATTTTTTGCTAACCCCTTTCGTGCAATATAAATGAAGAAAGGAGCTCCGATTAAGGCTGTCATGACACCAATCGGCATTTCCAATGGCATAATCACATATCTTGCCGCAATATCAGCCAACAGTAGCAATATTGCTCCCAACACGGCACTGTAGGGAATAATCCAGCGATAATCCGTGCCAACAAGATGGAGCGCCATATGAGGGACAATCAAGCCAATAAAGCCTATTGAACCTGCAACAGCTACTGAACTGCCTGCCAGTATGATAATAATTATGCCTAGCGTGATTTTCGTGAGCATTGTTCGTTGTCCTAATCCTTTGGCAATATCATCTCCTGATTGTAAAATATTGATTGAACGCCCCATAAATATTGCCACGACTGTCACTCCTAAAATAAACGGTAGGACAGGCACGAGCATTTCAATACTACGCCCCGATACAGAACCCGCTAACCAAAACAGGACACTTTGTAAACCTTGTTCATCGATGACTAAAAGCCCCTGCGTAAACGAGACAAATAGAGCTGTAATCGCTGCACCAGCTAATACTATTTTTATCGGTGTTAACCCATCTCTTCCTAATGAGCCTAGGAAAAAAACCATCGCCCCCGCTGCACCTGCCCCTAAAAAGGCAATCCACATATAGCTCATTAAAGATTGAACGGAAAAAAGAGTAATAGCACTGACAATAAAAAATATGGCCCCTGCATTAATACCTAAAATATCAGGAGCTGCTAAAGGATTTCTTGTTAATGCTCGCATTAATGCGCCCGCAATGGCAAGGCTTGCGCCAACTACTGTAGCGATCACAGCTCTTGTAAATCTAGATGTTCGAATAATGACATGCTCCTTGTTAGCAGCATCAAAATGAAAAATAGCATCATAGATTGACGAAAAAGGTATGGACGTTTGACCAATAGCTATGCTGATTATAAATGCCAGCAAAAGAATCAAACAGCTGATGAATAAACCTATTTGTTTCATCGGTGTACTGGAAAGAATAATTCTCATGTTATGCCAACTTTCTTGATCCACAATTTAGCTTATGTAGGTTTCAATTATGCTCAAACACTACAAAGAGAGGGCTGTTATTCAAATATTCTCTAACACTTTTAACAGCCCATCCTTCATTCACTATTTTTCTAATTCAAACTTGTCATAAATATCATCTAGCATTAAATTAGCACTAGTAATACCACCTGCTAGATTCCAATTAATTTCATCTACCTGATAAACTTGATTCGCTTTCACTGCGTCAAGCTCTTTCCAAAGTGGATGGTTTGTCCAATCTTCATAAGTTTTTTTCACTGTCTCATCATTTTCCATAAACATATAAATAACATCAGCATTCATTTGTGTGATGCTTTCCTTGTCAGTTAGCTTCACAATTTCTAAAGAATCATCTGTTAAATTTTTAGGACCTTGGAATCCAAGCTCAGATAAAATAGAACCCGCATAACCTGTCACATAAATACGAGCATGGTCTGCTCTGAAGTTGACAACAGAAACATGGAATGGCCATTTATCGCCAAGCTTCTCTTTGATTTTTGTTTGGAAATCAGCTACTCGTGTATCCCAATCGCCAAGTAATTCATTCACCTTATCTTCTTGATTCATTGCTTGACCCATCATTTCAGCTGTTCCTTTGAAATCGAAAACCGTTTCATGAGCAACTGTTGGTGCAATCTGCGATAACTGATCATAAATTTCTTCATGACGTACTTTAGAAGCAATAATTAAATCTGGTTTAAGCTTTGCAATTTCTTCAAGGTTTGGTTGTGTTTCTTGTCCTACAATTACAACGCCATCAAGCTCATTCTTCATATAATTATAAACAGGCGCTTCTGCCCAAGATTCTACTACCCCAACTGGTTTAATGCCCATAGCAACTGCAACATCTGTTGCGCCTTGATATAGTGTAACGATTTTTGTAGGTGTGCCTTCAATCGTTGTAGTACCCATTGCATGTGTAATCTCACGACTAGAAGATTCTGATTCAGTGTTGCTTTCTTCTGCTTTGTCGTTCTCTTGTGAACTACTGGAGTTCGATGTTTTCTCCCCACACCCAACTAATAATAACGCGAAGGTTAATAGTAGTGTGAAAAGTACAAAAAAGTTCTTTTTTTGCAGTGATAATTTTGGCATACATTTCCTCCTAAGAAATAATCGACAACGATAATCATTATCAATTAAAGAGTATACTGTACGATTGTTTTATTGACAATATCTATTTTTTCAAAAAACATACTTTTTTAATAAAAATTTATTTACATTATGACGCTAGGAAGAACGTTATTTGAAAAACCTATTCATCGTGTAGAAAACCACGCATTTGGCTGGTTGTTAGACTCATTATCTTCACTTTGAAAATATGTGCTATTTTGTTCACTACTGTTAGACATGAAAGAAGTTTTGCAGCATGATCAGGGGAGGATCATTTTGCCCTTTGGAAAGGACGATGATGGAACGGAAAACGCCTCGCCCTGCGAAATTGCTTTTCCTGCCGTTGACATCATCATTTTCAACAATATGTCATGCTTTCATTTCACTCAAAGACGTAGGCAAATTGATTATAGATTTTCTACTATTTTAGTTACTTGTTAGATTTACCTATGCATTAATAGGCAAATAAATAGACCCTATCGACGTATATCTCATATCTTAATAATGAACTACAACTTATCAAAACAGGAGGTAATAACATGTTTCAACGAAGACGCCATCCGGCAAAAGGTCCACACTGCTGTCCGCCACAAATGATGCCAATGCAATATGATCCACCACAATTTTTACCACCAGAGCAATATGTACGCACAAATTATATCCATACAGTTGTTCCACACGTACAACCTGCACATGTTACAACAGTGAACAAACATATGATTGATCATCAGTATTATTTCCCATGCACAGAATCTGTCGTGAATGAATGCTGTGAAACACATACAATGTGCGGTATGCCACCTAACCCTTGCCATATGCCACACCATCATAAACATATGCGCTAATACTAAAATAACGATGGGGTTGTCATATGACCCCATCGTTCCTAATATGTTCAGAAAAAAACCGAGTACCCTTTATCAGGCACTCGGTATCTTTATGATTAATACATTTTTAAATATTGATCGCGTTCCCATTGATGAACAGTTGTACGGTACATATCGAACTCGATTTCTTTTGCTTCTTTAAAGTTTGCATAAATATGCTCACCTAATGCTTCCTGTGCTACTTGATCTTTAGCAAGTAATGTTAGTGCATCATCAAGTGCTGCAGGTAGGTTTTCAATACCATTTGCTTGACGCTCTTCTTCCGACATCACATAGATGTTGCGGTTAATAGCAGCAGGTGGTGTTAGGCTTTGACGAATACCTTCAAGACCTGCTTCTAAAATAACAGCCATCGCTAAATATGGGTTTGCAGAAGGGTCTACAGAGCGTACTTCAACACGAGTTGAAAGGCCACGTGCAGATGGAATACGAATTAATGGTGAACGGTTTTGTGCAGACCATGCTACATAACATGGTGCTTCATAACCTGGTACTAGACGTTTATAAGAGTTAACTGTTGGGTTTGTTACAGCTGTGAAACCTTGTACGTGTGCAAGAACACCCGCCATGAATTGCATAGCTGTTTCAGAAAGACCTAATTCTGTAGATTCATCATAGAACGCATTTTCTTTGCCTTTAAATAGTGACACGTTAAAGTGCATACCAGAGCCTGCTTCACCAAATAGTGGTTTTGGCATAAATGTAGCGTGTAAGCCATGTTTACGAGCGATTGTTTTAACCACTAATTTGAATGTTTGGATGTTATCACATGCAGTAACAGCATCCGCATATTTAAAGTCGATTTCGTGTTGTCCTGGAGCTACCTCATGGTGTGATGCTTCAATTTCAAAGCCCATTTCTTCTAGCTCTAACACAATATCACGACGGCAATTTTCACCAAGATCTGTTGGCGCTAAATCGAAATAACCACCATGGTCATTTACTTCTAATGTTGGTTCGCCTTTTGCATCTAATTTGAATAAGAAGAATTCTGGCTCAGGCCCTAAATTGAAGCTTGAGAAGCCCATTTCTTCCATTTTTTTAAGAATACGTTTTAGGTTGTTACGTGGGTCACCAGCAAACGGTTCGCCTTTCGCAGTGTAAACATCACAGATAAAACGTGCTACTTTCCCTTTTTCAGAAGTCCAAGGGAATACTACGAAAGTATCAAGATCAGGATATAAATACATATCAGATTCTTCGATTCGAACGAAACCTTCAATAGATGAGCCATCAAACATCATTTTATTTTCCAGTGCTTTGTCTAATTGACTTACAGGAATCTCAACATTTTTGATAGTGCCAAGAATATCTGTAAATTGTAAACGAATAAAGCTTACGTTTTTTTCTTCGATGAGACGTTTAATGTCCTCTTTTGTGTATTTACCCACAGTTTTCCACACTCCTATAATTTGTCTAGCTTTTATGTTTACCCTACCCTATTTATTAATAGAATCGAGATAAATCCCCTCTTCGGATGGACGATTTTTGCATGCGCTGTGCTTGACGCATTTCTTCGCGCATAATTTGGCGTAATTCTGAATCACTTAAATCTTGCTCATCAGTTGTTGCAACAGGATTTTTCTTTTTAGCAAATATTTTTTTAATCTTCGCCATATTCATACCCTGTTCTAAGTAATCTTTAACCTCAAGCAATGTGTCGACGTCATTTAGTGAAAACATACGTCGATTGCCTTCTGTTCGGTGCGGCTCAATTAAATGGTGTTCTTCATAATAACGAATTTGTCTTGCCGAAAGCTCTGTTAATTGCATCACGATACTCATCGATAATAACGGCATAGTTCGTCTAATTTCACGACTCATTTAAGTCCTCCTCCAATACCCGCTTATCATATAACGAAATTTTTTTACTGTCAACCAACCATGTAAGGTTATCTAACATGGTTGGCACTATTTTTTTCAATTCGATTAAAAATTGTAAAAAACTATTCATATTTAGGCTTTATCTATTATCTTGTTATGCTTTTTGAATGGCTTGAACCGCACTGCAAATAGCAAATTTTACGTGTTCATATGTTAGTCCGCCCTGGATAAATGCTGTATATGGCGGTCGTATTGGGCCATCCGCTGTTAGCTCAATGCTGGACCCCTGAATAAATGTTCCAGCTGCCATAATGACATCATCTTCATAGCCTGGCATATAGGCTGGTTCAGGAGCATAATGGGCATTTATCGGTGAGTTCGCTTGTATTTCACGACAAAAGTCAATCATTTGCTGTGCTGTTTGGAACGATACTGATTGAATTAAATCTGTACGCTTCGCGTGATAGCTTGGAGAAGTGCTCATGCCGATTTCCTCAAGCATTGCAGCTGTAAATATCGCCCCTTTTAGTGCTTGCGATACAACATGTGGTGCAAGGAAAAATCCTTGATAAAAATCACCTAGTGTATTTAATGTGGCCCCCGCTTCTGCTCCAATACCTGGAGATGTCATACGATAGGCACATTTCTCCACTAAATCTGCGCGTCCAGCAATATAGCCACCAATTTTAGCCAAGCCTCCACCTGGATTTTTAATGAGCGAGCCTGCCATTAAGTCAGCCCCGACCTCTGTAGGTTCCTGCGCCTCTACAAACTCGCCATAGCAGTTATCTACAAAAATAATAGCTTTCGGAGCTATTTTACGTACCTTTACACACATTTCTGCAATTTCTTCAATTGTAAAGGATGGACGAGTGGCATAGCCTTTTGAACGCTGAATCGCAATCATTTTGGTTTGTGCTGTAATGGCCTCTTCTACACCTGCCCAATCAATAACCTGATTATCTAGTAAATCCACATGTCGATAACCGATTTTATAATCTTTCAGTGAACCTGTATCTTTATCACCACCATCGACAATGGATTGCAATGTATCATATGGCTGACCAGAAATATAAAGCAGCTCATCACCAGGACGCAAAACACCGAATAGACTAAGCGTGATTGCATGTGTGCCTGAAATAATTTGTGGTCGGACTATGGCTGCCTCTGCACCAAATACCTCCGCATAAACACGCTCTAGATTATCGCGCCCCTCATCATCATAGCCATAGCCGTTTGATGGGTGTAAATGATAATCACTTACTTGATGCTTTCTGAAAGCTGCTAGCACCTTCTGCTGATTGTAGAACGCCATTTCTTCTACATTGGCATGATAAGACCGAACTTGCTCCTCTACTTTTGCCGCTAACGATAGCGTTTCTGTTGATAAATTTGATGTAAACGTCATTCTTTCTTCTCCATTTCACAATGTCTCGCATTTCAATCAGTAAGATTTATTGACTATCTAAATTGACTTCAATCACTCTAGAATTCCCTAACCAACTACTGGTATATGAACGCTTTTGACGAATGTTTTTCTTTATTTTAATCACATTTTATCAATTTGTATGTGCACCTGTAAAACTTGCCTATTGTTTCTAAGAGGATTTTACGCTAAGCTAATGTGCGGACTCATTTCAAGATGCGTATTTAATGACCGATTTTGGCTATTAAATTCATAGATTCTGTTACGTAAAAAGTCTTTTAACTTTTAATAAAGTTTATTTATTGATAGAAGGGGTGAAAGGGATGGCTTGGGAGGTTTTTAGTATTATAGGAACAATTGCCTTTGCTATTTCTGGGGCAATTATTGCCATGGAAGAAGAATACGATTTATTCGGTGTATATATACTTGGTATTGTGACTGCTTTTGGTGGAGGAGCTATCCGAAATTTACTCATTGGACTACCTGTCACAACACTTTGGGGACAGGATATGATGTTTCAAATAGCGCTTGCTGCGATTACGATATTCTTTATTTTTCCGCATCATCTGATTCAACATTGGCATCGTTGGGGTAACTTCACAGATGCGATTGGCTTATCAGCATTCGCTATTCAAGGCGCACTCTATGCTGTTAAGCTTGATATGCCAGTAAGCGCAGTCATTGTAGCTGCTGTTTTGACAGGTTCAGGTGGGGGTATTGTACGAGATTTATTAGCTAGAAGAAAACCATTAGTTCTCCGTGATGAAGTTTATGGTGTTTGGGCAGCTCTTGCAGGATTGCTAATCGGATTCGAGGTTTTTACAGGGGACATTTTCCTTTATATTTTATTCGCAGTGATTACAGCTTTACGTATTCTTTCCTATATGATGAAGTGGCGCTTGCCATTACGAAAGTTAAATCGTGCATAAACACCATTCAGCCAATGACCAAAAATTAAGTCATTGGCTGTTTTATTGTTTTTATCTTTTTAACAACTGCATTGATTCTTCTAAAGTCGCCATGTTTTTCATCATCGAGCAAGCTGCATCTAAAATAGGAAAGGCTAAGGCTGCTCCAGAACCTTCGCCTAAACGCATATTCATGTACAACATTGGTTCAATGCCTAGTAAGGCAGCGGCAATTTTTGCCCCTGGTTCCTCTGAAGCATGGGAAGGAATGATATAATCGATTACTTTTGGTTCGAGCTTATAAGCAATGAGGGCCGCTATAGTTGAAATAAATCCATCAATGACAACGGGTTTACGATGGGCAGCAGCGCCAAGAATAATACCTGTCATCGCCCCTATCTCTAACCCTCCAACCTTAGCCAGAACATCAATAACATCATTTGGATTAGGCTTATTTAAGGTAATTGCTTTTTCAATAACTGCTGCTTTATAGGCAATGCCTCCTTGGCCTACTCCTGCACCAAACCCCGTTACTTCGATAGGGTTGCATCCCGTTAAAACAGCTAATATCGCAGCACTTGGTGTTGTATTGCCGATGCCCATTTCTCCAGTCCCAAGTACATCAGCACCTTTTATGATTTCCTCAGTGGCCACACGGATTCCTACTTCTATCGATTGAATGGCTTCTTGTTTGGCCATAGCTGGACCATGTACCATGTTATCTGTACCATATTTAATTTTATGAATAATGACACCTGCATCAAGTGGAATATCTTCTTTTACACCCACATCTACTGTGACCACCTTTGCATTGGTAATCCCCGCAATCGCACAAACGCCTGTACCCCCCTTAGGAAAATTTAATGTTTGAAAGACCGTAACATCTTGTGGATTCGTGGTTACACCTTCCTCGCAAACACCATGATCTGCAGCACAGACAATCATCACTTTTTTGTCGACCATCGGATATAATTGTCCTGTTATACCAGAGAGCTGTACGGCAAGTGATTCTAGTTTACCCAAGCTACCTGGGGGCTTACAAAGCGCATCAATCCGCTTTCTAGCTTGCTCCATACTTTTCATATCAGCCCCCTGAATGTTTTGAATCGTGTCTTGTAATAATTGCATGATTATTTCTCCTCTCGTTCTCATTAAGACAAAATAAAAAGTCTGTAGTTTATTGTCATGACAAATAAACTACAGACTTTTCCATCATCTATATCTTCTAAAGCATGTAGGTAGGTCTCCTGGCTCAAGTTCAACACCTCATAGTACCTTCCCAGCAATTTGCTAGTGGCATACACTATGAAATTCCCTTATACAGTGGCGGGTCCGCTAAAGCTTTTCACTTTATTCCCTATTCTCCCTAATGGGCACCTATTGCTTTTATGTAATTTCTTTTAATTTACTACAAAGCTTTCTTGCTATCAATACGAAACAATTAAAGTAAAGTATTTTTATTTGGAGCTATTTCACATAGTTCCTATAACTATTGAATAGAAACCAATATTGTTAGCGAGTCAATATAGTTTAAAATGAATACACTTTGCCCCTTCAAATGACTATTCTCAAAAAAAGATGAGCCTATACCGGGATGGCTAATGCCAAACATAAGTAAAAGAATAGATTTAACATCGATATACATGATTTAAAATTTACTAGTTACTAAAGTCTGAGAAATAACATTGTTAAAGAAAATTGCAGAATTTTTTTAACAAGCTCTTTTAACACACACAATTTGTCAACTCTCTTCTGGTTCCTACTTTCTACATGTTTAGCCTATAAAGAACGAATCTACAGTACATCATTCTTTCTATTTTTTTATGGATCGATATTTAGCAGGTGTCATACCAACATATTTTTTAAATACTTTACTAAAATATTCTTCATTGCTATAACCTACTAATAAAGCAATTTCATTATTTCTTTTATCACTATAATCTAATAGCTGCTTAGCTTTGTTAATTCTAAGTTCATTTAATAGGTGGATAAAATTTTTATCAATGCTTTTTTTTATTAATATACTTAAATTTGCTTGGCTTTTGTTAAAGATGTTTGATAAATAATTCAAATCTAGTTGCGGATCATCAAAATGCGTATAAATATAATCGACTATTTTTTTACCTAAATTATCCCTATTGCCATGTAAGTTAAGTATTTTATCGACGAGTGGCATGATATAGTTATTTACTATTTTTGATAAATTGGCTTCTTTAATCATTTGATGTTGGATACCAATTATTTTTTGAGCGCGATGATATGTTTCCAAGCAATTGAAATAGATACTATATTGTAATAAAAACATAATCATGATTTCTAACCTCTGCTGAAAATCAATATTTATATTTTGTAAAACCACAATAAATTCTTTTAATTTTAATTCATCTGTAAAGATTTGATTATCAAAAATGGATTTTCTTTTATTTAGCACAGTGCTATCAGTATTTAGATGCCTCTTTAGAAGCAACTCCAGCACAGCTTGATTTAAATCATGTAAGTCTTTTTTTGGAAGAACAATATGATTATGCTGACTATATGACAATACAAAATCGGTATTCATAATCTCAATATGTTCCCCAAAAATATTAAAGTAAAATAACTCATGAGCATGTGAAATTCCGATATTTTTTGTTTGATTTATACTAACCATAAAGTATTCAAATGAATAGATACTACAATCTGTCATTTGTTGATCAAAGGCCAATAGTAAATTTAATAATTGATTATATTTAATTGCATAATCTACTTGCTTTTTCATGCTCAATGCTTCCATCGTTTGTGATAGCTTTAGCTTTAGGTTTTTATAATCAATTGGCTTTAAAATGTAATCCTCAGCTCCAATTTGAATAGCACTTTGTAAATATTGAAAATCGTCATAGCCAGATAGAAAAATCACCTTAAATTGATGAAACTTTTTTAGCTCCTGAACAGCCTCTATTCCACTTATCCCGGGTAAATTAATATCCGATAAAACAATATCTGGAGCAATTTCTTTAGCTGCCAGCAGCATATCCTCCCCCGTTGTATAAGAATAAACACGTAAGGATTCTATAAAATTTCTGTTAATAAAAAAGCTTAAACCCTCTCTAATAAAGTTTTCATCTTCTACAATAAAAAGATTCATAGAGCTCACCTCACCGTTAGAAGATATTATTTCTTATATGGTAACAAAATTCTCGACACAAAGTATTGTTGCTCATTGACTAGCACCATTACACCATATGCTTCTCCATATTTTATCTTTAAACGCCTATTTACATTTTTTAAACCAATACTGCCTTCTTGATTTTCTTCATTCATTTTATCATTTAGCATCGCTATTCTAGCAGTATCCTTATATTCGCTCTTATTATAAGTTTCAATTATTACATAATTCTTTTTTCGATAAATTTTGATATTTATTGATAGAGCTTCTTTATGGTTGTAACTATGCTTAAAAATATTTTCTACAATTGGTTGGAGTGTAAATTTTAAAATAGCATTTTGTAATAAATTGTTTTCTTCTATTTGAATGTCAAATAGTAAATAAGAGATTCTTATTTTCATAATATTAATATATTCTTCAATAATCTCTAGCTCTTTTTCAATGGTTGTTTCATTTTCACTGTTGCCCGTATTATATCTAAAAAGCTTTGCAAGCCCAACGCTCAATGTAGAAATTTCCTCAACCTCATGAATCATGGCTAATTGATTAATATTATCTAAGGTATTGTAAAGAAAATGAGGATTAATTTGGCTTTGTAAATTATTCAATTGCGCTTCATAGTTTTCTCGAACATAGCCTTTTTCCTTTTCTACCATATAAGCAATGGTTTGGTTTAATTCATGACTGGCAATATCTAACTCATCATTAATCCAAACATGCTTTTTCTCTTTATCTTCAAAATGATAAATTGCTTTTCTATAAGAGGTAATACGTTCAATAAGCATTTGTAACGTTGTGCTTATTTTATTGGAATATAAAAAGGTGATGATGGTTAGCAGTAAGGTAGAAGCAATTGCAAAAGCCATTAAATCCTCCTTTTTATTATTTACCTCTTTAAAAATGGAGTCAGACGTAGCAATGACAACATAGTAACAATTATTAAAGGAATCAAATGAATACATTAGAATTCGTTCTACATTCAAATAATCAATTTTATAGTAATTGGTTTTCTGAGGCTCCAGTTTAAGAAAATACTCCTCATGCTCTGATATATGGGAATTTGTGCTGAATTTTATATCTTTTTGCTCTGTTAATAAAAGAAAATCAGAGTAGCTACCCCAAATAGAATTTAACACTTCATGATATACTTTTGTACTTGCTTGATTACTCTCAAAAGACGAATTAAAATAATGAATTTTTTTTAATACCTCTAGCCTTGTTTCTATTAAAAGTTTCTTTTGATATTCGCCAACATTATTTATATAAATTATGGTCATCATAAAATACGGTAAAATAAATACAACAAGGGTAAGAATAAGATATTTATATTTTAACGATAAATACATCATTCTCACCCTTTCAAGCTTCTTAGCAATGCTCCTCTTCCCAGATCGACTGGCCGCTTGAAACACCACCATCAATGACAATTTCACTACCCGTAATATAGGAAGCATCCTCGCTCCCTAGATAATAGACTAAGGATGCAATTTCCTCTGGACGTCCTAATCTTTTTAAAGGTACATATTTTACCTGATCCTGAGGTGTCTTATTTGATTTTTGTGCTGCATATTCAATCATCTGTGTTTGGATATATCCTGGATGAATGGAGTTTACTCTAATAAAAGGTGCAAATTCCATCGCTGCGTTTTTTGTAAGTGTTCGAATAGCACCTTTAGTAGCCCCGTATATTCCTAAACCTTTTGCTCCAAAAAAGGCTGCATTGGACGATGCATTAATAATCGAGCCATTTTCCTGTTTATACATAATAGGTGCAATATATTTTAATGCTAAAAAGCTACCCTTAACATTAATATCAAACATAGACTGATACTCTTTTTCTGTAGTTGTAGTAAGATCATTCATGACAAATATTCCAGCGTTATTAAACAATACATCAATTTCATAGCCTTTGTCATGTATATATCTTTGTAATGATTTCCATTTATTTTCATTTGTAACATCCAATTCTATAAAATCAACCTGAGCACCATAAATATCACTTAGCTTGCTACCTTCCGCTACATTAATATCACATGCAAGGATATGAAAACCCTCCTGGTAAAATTTATCGAGAGTAGCTCTGCCAATGCCAGCAGTAGCCCCTGTAATGAGAATACGCTTCGTCATAAATACCTCCATTAATAATTTTTATTTCGCAATCCAACCACCATCAATCACTAGCTCACTGCCTGTTACAAACTTCGCTTCATCAGTCGCTAAATATAAAACACCATAGGCTACATCTATAGGATTTCCAAGTAATGGCAAAGGCGTTACTTCTTTCATCCATTTCGCTTTTTCGTTATTCTCAAAAAGATCTCGTGTCATTTCCGTTTTAATCATGCCAGGATGCACAGAATTTACCCGTACATTATATTCTGCTAAATCCATTGCTGCTGCCTTTGTTAAGCTTCTGACAGCTCCCTTTGAGGCATGATAAGACACATAGCCCTTTTCGCCAATAATTCCATAGACCGAAGAGATATTAATAATACTTCCCGCTCGCTGCTTTATCATATGCTCAGCACATTTTCTAACACCCAAAAAAGTACCTGTCGCATTAATGGTCATAACCTTATTCCAGCCCTCTAAATCTTCCTGTATAATTGAGTTTCTTGAGGGAATGCCAGCATTATTTACTAAAATATCTATACGTCCAAACAATTGAATGGCCTTTTGGATAACGCTATCCCACTCTGCTTCAGAGGATACATCATGCTTATGCACAAAAAGATGATCATTTCTCGTGTACCGCTTCATCAAAAGGTCCAATGCCTCCCCGTTTATATCTGTGGCAACTACTTTCGCTCCCTCTTGTAAAAACAATTCAGTCTCTGCTAACCCTTGTCCATTTCCTGCACCTGTAATGATTGCTACCTTATTGTGTAAGCGCATTTTATTCATCCTCCCTATTTCTGAATCTTCGAACGACCATAAAAATCGATCATAACAGCGACAATAATAATGGCACCTTTAAAAATTGATTGCCAATACGTACTGATGGAAAGACTATCAAAAACATTTGAAATCATGATTAAAATACTTCCACCAATAAATGTTCGCCAAATTGCACCCTGCCCCCCTGAAAGGGAAGTGCCTCCAATAACGACGGCAGCTATTACATCCAAAACAATTGATTCTCCTATATTTGCCTGCCCCTGTGCAAGTCGAGAAGATAAAATGATACCGCTCATTGAGGCACATAGACCACAGATGATATAGGTGCTAATGATTAGGCGATTTGTCTTTAAACCTGCTAATCTACTAGCCTCACTGTTTCCTCCTACTGCATAGAGAGCCTTTCCATATAGCGTGTAAGAGAGAATTATCCCTAGCGTAATAAAAATAGCAGCTAGAATAATGACTGAAACGGGGATTGGTCCTAAATAATGCGAACCAAAAAACTTATAGGCTGGGTCTTTTACAAAAAATGGCTGTGCCTTTGAGTATACTAATGCAAAGCCAGTGAAAATAGAGCCTGTTCCTAGTGTGGCTACAAAGGGAGGAACTTTCAAATAAGTGATTAACACACCGTTTAACAAGCCTGCAATGAGACCAATGGATAGACCGACTATCACAGCTACAAAAATAGACGTGCTATCAACTAAGCTTGCAGCTACAACAGCCGTTGCAGCGTATAATCCCCCGATGGACATATCTAAGCCGCCAGTGATCATAACATAGGTCATTCCAGCAGCCATGATGCCAATAATGGCTAATTGACTTAGCATATTTAATACATTTGTAGGATTTAAAAACCCATTGTAAACAATCGATGAAATAATAATTAGCACTACAAATGCGAACACTACTCCATATCTAAATCCAAAATTCTTGATATTTCCAAAATTCAGAATTTTATTGCTATAAGAAGTCAAATTCTGCTCTTCAGATAGTTTGTTCATCATGTCTGGTGACTCCCTTCCAAAAACGTTGATTCAACGATTTTTTTAACACTAATATCTTTCCCCGTTAATTCATTAACAATTTCCCCTTTAGATATAACAAGTACACGATTGCTAACAGCAACTACCTCTTCTAGCTCTGAGGAAATAATAATGATACTCATACCTTGCATCGCTAACTCCTTTAATTTACGTAATACATCTAATTTAACGCCAACATCAATCCCTCTAGTAGGTTCATCAACTATTAAAACCTTTGGGTTAACACTTGTAACCTTTGACAGTAAAACCTTCTGTTGATTTCCACCCGATAAATTTTTAACAATGGAGTTAATTGGTCGTGTTAACTTAAACTCTCGAATATATTGTTGCGCAAGATTTTTAGATTTTTTAGTAGATAAAAAACCATAGGAACCAATACGTTTTAAATCAATTAGATGAATGTTTTCATGTACTTCAAAACCTAGATGAAGACCTGTTTTTTTCCGATCCTCTGGAGCTAATACAATTCCATATCCCATTGCTTGTCTTGGTGTAGAAGGAATTTTAAGAGACTCACCTTGTAATTTAAGCGTTCCCCTACAGCCTTCTCCTAGCCCATAGAGCGTGTGAGCAATTGCACTTCTGCCTGAGCCCACTAACCCACCCAATCCTAAAATTTCTCCCCGCTTTAATGTAAAGGAGATATTTTTTAAAAAGTGGAAGCTCTCCAAATTTTCAACCTCTAATACAATCTCCTCTGAAGGAATTTGATGAGGATACTCCTTCATTAAGATTTCTTTAAAATCGCTGTCAATTTCCTCACCAAGCATAGCATGAACAATTTTTTGCTTTGTCCAACCCTCTATGTCCCTATGCTCTGTAACTACACCATTCTTTAATACCGTAAATGAATCACAAATTTTCATAATTTCATCTAGATGATGGCTAACGTAAAGGATGGTGATTCCTCTTTTTTTCAATTCCATTAAAGCCTCTAATAAAGCCTCTCTCTCATTCTGTGCTAAAGAAGAAGTAGGCTCATCCAAAATTAATATTTTGGAATCTAAATTTAAACATCTCATAATTTCAAGAATTTGCTGATCAGCTACAGATAAATCAATGGCATAAGAATTTGGTGAAATATGGGTATTTAAAAGCTTGCTCAATTCATAAAATCGTTCTAACCGTTTTTTTCGATTAACCAAAATCGACTTGCCTTCCTTAAAGCCAAGAAATACATTATCTAAGGCAGTCATATTCGGTATGATGGTTAATTCCTGAAAAATTGTGGCAATGCCAGCCTCTCTCGAACTATAAGGATCACCATAATGCAATTCATTTTGCTCAATAAAAATGTTGCCTTCTGTAGGCTTAATTCTACCTGAAAGCATGCCAATAAGCGTTGATTTACCTGAGCCATTTTGCCCAATAAAAGCGTGACAATGACCCTTTGATATTGTGATGTTAATACTCTGATTAGCAAAAAATTCTCCATATTTTTTTGATAAATTAGTGATATTGATAATGGGTGTCGCCTTTATCATAAAATCACTCTCCTCCTGATAAAGCAAGCACACAAGGTGATTAAATAGAATCTGTGAACTTGCCCTATATTTTCACGATGGCTTACATCTAATATTCTGGTAACCCTTTTGTCTCAAAATCTCCGATATTATTTTTATTTACATAAGGTGTGCCTGGTAAGATTTCCTCTTGTGTTAAATCATAAAAGGATTGATAATCCTTTCCTTCAAAATGATTTTTAATCGCTTCCATTCCTCTTTGTACCTCTTCTTTTGGAAGCATAATAACGGTTTGTTCAATATCACCATTTCTAATTGCTTCAAAGGACCACTCGTCCCCGCCAAAATCATAAATTTTCACTTTTCCTTTTTTACCAGCAGCATTCACAGCCTCTACAACCCCTGCTGACATACCTGAATAGTTTGAAAAAATAACCTTCAAGTCAGGATGAGCCTGCAAAGCGTTTTGTGTTACTTGGAACGCTTGATTTGCAGTGTAATCAGTTGAATATGGGCCAATGATTTGCCACTTATCATTATCGGCTATCTCAAGCTCCATGCCTTTTATATTGTTTAAATAAGGGGTCCCAGTAGACGGTCCACCAATAATGGCAATTTTCCCACCACCTGGATTGTTTGCAACAATATCCTTATAAATATCTTGATAAACATTTACACCTTGTCCACCGACAAACGTAAGGGTTCCCTCAGCAGCATCATCAACAGCTCCGCACAATTCAATATTGATAGCTGAAACGGCAATATTCGCAGGGAGAACTGAGCTTTGAACCAGATCACATAGCTGATTGCCATCCACTGCTTCAATTAAAAAGGCGTCAAATTTTTTTTGTGCTACAGCATTTTGGAGCTGGTTAAGCTGGTTAAGTGGATCAAAGCCGCCATCAAATATTTCAATTTTCCACCCGTATTCCTTTGCCACCTTTTCAGCCTCTTTAATGCCTGTTTGTAAATAATTATTACTAGCTCCTGCTGAGAAAAAGGCAATTGTTTTCTGATCGTCAGAGGATTGCTTGTCCTCTGAGCTGCCTGAATCATCCGTACTACTACATGCCACCAACATGATCATAACTACGAATAAACACACTGTTAACCATTTCTTCATAAAAACACCTCTTACTTATTATATTTTTGATATATATCATTTCTCCGTTTTCTATCATGATAAGTAGTAGCAACACCATTTTTTCGTTTGTCATATAACGTATCTATTTCTAGTATAGAAGTAATAACCTCAAAATCGCTTGTCGTACATTCTTCCATTATCCCGTTAGGTGTCCATGGTAGCTCACAAGGGGATAAATTCGAAGAATATCCAAATCCTGTTTCTATAACCCCATCCACCTCCCCAATAATAGGGGAATGAATAACGTATAACTGATTTTCAACACATCTTGCTTCAGCACAATGACGAACACGCCAAAAACCATGCTTAGTAAATGTATAGGAAGGGCAGAAAATGATGTCCGCTCCTTGTCTACTATAAATTGTCGCTATTTCAGGTATTTCAATTTCATAGCAAATAGCTACCCCAATTCTTACTGGTCCAATATCAAATGTTTCAAGTGTATCGCCTTCTTTTGTATCCCAACTCGATTCTGCTGGGAAAATATGCGTTTTTCTATGCTTAGCATAATTCCCTTTTCCATCAAAAATATAAGCTGTATTATAAATATATGATCCTTCCTGCTCAAGCGTGGAGCCAGCAATAATAATTTGATTTCTAGCTTTAGATAATGTGTTAAACAGCTCAATATACTCATTTAAAAAATTAGCAAGCTTACGATTATCTTGACTTGTAAATGTGTGATAATCGTCATAAGTTGTTAATAGACCAATTGTTACGAGTTCAGGGAATAAAACATAATCACTTTCTAAAGGAATATCTTTAAAAATTCGTTGGACCGTATTGGCAAAATCCTCAAAAGATAAATAGCTTTCAAATTTAAATTGAACATTCGAAACCTTTACTTGCATGGATTTATTTCCTCCTTTTTGTCTGATCATTTAATTTGCACTTTCCTCGTATGCCGAGCAAATATTTGCAAGTGTTGTAAACCAAGCTCCATTCTCTTCCATGTATCGAATTAGCTTTTCTAGCATCTGTATATTATGTGCTCGTCCTATTGTTTGAGGATGAACGGTTAAAATATAACATGCCCCCTCTACATGCTTGACTGCATAATCGAAAATAGATTGCCAACGCTCATATACTTCTGTGTTTGAACGAAGACCCTCTCCCCCGCCAATCACATATTCTTGAGTTGGAAAATCATCTAAATACCATGAAACAGGAATTTCAATAATATCACTTGGAGGACCAAACGTGTTGCCATTGTCAAAATCGACATTTACTTCTCTTGGACGATATGGATATAAATCATTCCCCATTAAACTACTATCATATTTAAAATTATATTTTTCTAATAGCTTTAATGTATTTGGGCTATAATCCCACGCTGGTGAACGATAGCCTACAGGTTCAACCCCGACTCGTTTTAAGGCCTCTAATCCCTTTAACATAATAACTTCCTCTTGCTCATAGCTCATATTGGTTGGATTTTCATGTGCATAGCCATGATGGCATATCTCATGTTCAGCTTTAATAATGTCTTTAACCGTCTCTGTGTGTGTATCTATCGTATGTCCTGGAATACAAAATGTTGTTTTAATATTATATTTCTCAAATAAATTCAATAATCTTGGCACACCTACCTCAGCTCCAAATTCCCCTCTTGCCAAATAGGCTGGAGATGTTTGACCAAACGTGCCATACCATACAGATGCTGCATCAAAATCTACACCAATGTTTACGGCAACTTTTTTTCCCTCAGGGATTCTCACTCTACCTGTACTTTGCATATCAATTCCTCCTTTGTTTAACTACAACAAAAATATACATAATTCTGATTATTTTTAAAAATGCAAAAATTTAAAAAGCAGTTATTTTTTAAATAAAACAAAAAATAGCTGCTTTTTTGCATCAATCTTCTAATTGGTGATTCTTATGTATTTTCTTATGGAATTTTATAATGACTAGTATGATTATTCCCTGTCTTTTCCGACTGCAACGCTTTTGCAATACGGTAGAATATTGTTACTTGATATACTAAAAAAGCCCTCGCATACTAACACGAAGGCTTAAAAATCTAGCTATTTAAATTCTAATTCTCCATCATAAGCCAGCATGCCGCCTTCAAGGTTTGTTACATCAAATCCTTGTGCCTCTAAGTAAGCACATGCATTGGCAGAACGAGCTCCAGCCTTACATACAATAATATATGGCTTTTCTACATCTAATTCCTCTAAACGTTCAGGGATAGTTCCGAGTGCAATATGTTGAGCACCTGGGATCATGCCATGGGCTACTTCATCCTCTTCACGTACATCGATAATATATAGGTCCTCATTTGCATCTAACAGATCTAATAATTGTGTTGTTTCCATTGTTTTCATAAACTTTGTCCTCCAAAATATCAAATTCCACTATCATTATAGCTTGTAGCAAAAAAAACAGCCAGTGTGAGAACACTAACTGTTTAACAAACTTATTATACTTCTGTCTCTAAAAACTCTATTTGTTTTGCTGGTACGAATGTAGAAATGGCATGCTTGTAGATTAGGTGCTGCTTATTTTCAGCATCAAGTAGTAATACTGTAAAATTATCATATGATTTCACAGTCCCTTTTAACTGAAATCCGTTTAACAGAAATACAGTTACAAAAACACTGTTTTTACGTAGTTGGTTCAAGAACGTATCTTGCAAATTGATTGATTTCATCAAATAGCCTCCCTACTAACTTTCTACCTCTTCATTCCTATAGTAGCACGTTCTACCAATTTATCAATTAGTAATTTTTAGAAATTTTTCTTTATTATTATAATCGATCATCCGGCGTAATAAAATGGACATCCATTTTATTACGGAAATAAGTAAGCTGTCTTTTTGCATAGCGACGGGAATTTTGTTTTAAGCTATCAAGGGCTTCCTCTAGGGTACATTTGCCATCTAAATAATCATATAATTCTTTATACCCGATGGCTTGTATAGACTGTACTCCACGGATATTTTGCTGCCATAATCCCTTCACCTCTTGCAGAAGACCATTTTCCACCATTAAATCAACACGACGATTAATACGGTCATATAGCACGTCACGGGACATGTTTTGACCTAGACCTAAAATAACATGGTCGTAAAGGGGTACTTCCCCTCGATTTTGCGCTTCAGCTGCTTTTGATACACCGCTTAATTCCAGCATTTCTAATGCACGAATAACACGACGTGTATTGTTTGGATGGATTGTCTGCGCTGTTTGAGGGTCTAGTTGTTTTAGTTTGTCATGCATTGCCTCAGGGCCAAGCTTTGCTAATTCCTCATAGTAGGCTTTTCGTGCTTCTTCATCTACTTTTTCATCAGTAAATTGGAAATCATAGAGGACAGCTTGTACATATAAGCCAGAGCCTCCTACTATTATAGGTAATTTTTGACGAGCTTGTATTTCCGCGATCTTCGCACGTACTAATTTTTGATAATCTGCTACCGAAAAAGATTCTGTAGGCTCTAAAAAGCTAAGTAAATGATGAGGAACGCCCTGCATCTCTTCTTCGGTAATTTTAGCTGTCCCAATATCGAGCCCTTTATAAACTTGCATGGAATCACCATTAATGACTTCACCGTTATATTTTTTTGCCAGTTCAATGCTTAATGCCGTTTTACCTGAGGCAGTCGGTCCCACTATTGCTACGACCTCTGCATGCTGCAATTTAGTTTCTATCATATTTTTCTAACCACCGTAATAAAACTTGAAAGACCGCTTCTTGATTGTCTTCATTTAAAATTTCATGTCGTTTATCCTCGAATAAATAAACCGTTACATCCTCTACACCCACCGCTGCTAACTGTTCAGCAACTTTGTAAACGCCTAGCCCCTGTTCACCAACCGGATCTTTACTGCCACTAATCAAGAGAATAGGGAGGTCTTTTCTTACTTTTGCTAATTCTCTTTTACGATTTAGTGTGGCAAAGCCAGTTGTCAAATCCACGAAAAATTGATTCGTTGGAATAAAGCCACAATAGGGATCATCGATATACTTTTCCACCTCTTGTTGTACTGAACATAACCAATCATAGGCAGTCTTCGGATTAGGAAATTGCTTATTAAAGCTACCAAAGCTCAATTGATTTAACAGCTTACTTTCAGTTTCTTTTCCTAGTCCCTTTGCTAAAGCCTTGGCTACTAGATTTCCTACAGCATGCAAGGCTGTCACATTTCCAGTGCCACAGAGAATAACATTATCTACTTGCTCTCCGTATAATTGAATATAGCGTCTAGTAATGAAAGAACCCATACTATGGCCAAAGAGAATTAATGGTACATTAGCGTATGGTACGTGAAGTTGTGTAATCACTTCATGAGCATCTTTTACAACACGCTCAAAGCCGTTTTCTTCAGCAAAAAAGCCCAATGTCCCATTATATGCTGCCGTTTCACCATGCCCACGGTGATCGTGCATCGTCACAACATAGCCTGCTGCGTTGAGTGTTTTCGCAAATGTTAAATAGCGACCGCTGTGCTCTGCCATGCCATGCAAAATGTGAATATGTCCAATACATGGCGTTGAAGGCTCCAATGTTCGCGTGAAGACAAATTGTTCATCCGACATTTGAATATAACGCTCCATCCCTTACTCCCCTTCTTTCACAAAATTTGTTGCATCGTTAATGGCTTGTTCTAATTCAGCAATATATCTATTTTTTTGCTCCTCTGTATAATTTAAGCGTTGTTGCATCACCTGAATCACTTGCTGTTTATAAAGTTTTACTGCTTCAATATCGAAGTATAATAAACCAGTCCGACGGATAAAGAAGTCGCTTGGTGTATAGACCATTTCGGCTTCAATGCCATACAGTAGCATCGCATGTAAGGCAAGAGGCATTGTACTACCATGTTCATGTAAAAATTTCACCCGATCAAATAAGGCATCTACATTCGTGCCATACTTTTGTACGAGATGCTTGGCTTCATCATAATTTAAGCCATATTGTACGCCTTCACGAGCTTTATAGGCAATATAGTCAGGGAAATTAATAGCGTTAATTCCCTTTGCACCAGAAAGTGCTAGCTCACGTGTTAAACAGGCACTTGCATGCTTGTAGCGACGGGACTTCACAATTTTATCCACTATCGTTTCAGCCATTTGGCGATAGCCCGTAAGCTTGCCACCCGCAATCGTCATTAAACCACTTGGCGCTGTCCAAATTTCATCTTTCCTTGAAATTTCTGATGGATCCTTACCTTTTTCATAAATCAGAGGTCGGACGCCTGCCCAAGAGGATTCAATTGTGTCTCTTGTGATAGTAGCAGTTGGAAAGACCTTTTTAGCAGCCTCAATTAGATAATCCACATCTTGCTGTGTTGCCACTGGATGTACAGGATTACCTTCATAGACAGTATCCGTAGTCCCTACATAGGTTTTGCCATCTCGTGGAATGGCAAAGGCCATACGACCATCAGCAATATCAAAATAAACAGCTTGCTTTAGCGGGAAATCCTTTTGTTTGAGGACAATATGAACGCCCTTTGTTAGACGTAATTGCTTGTTATCTGCTACTTTATCTTTTTGTCGTACGTCATCAACCCAAGGACCCGTTGCATTCACAATTTGGGCGGCATGGACATTGAGCATTTTCCCCGTCACATGATCCCTCACTTTAATGCCAACAAGCTTTTTCTTTTCATAAATAAATTCCGTCATTTCAGCATAGTTGAGGCAAAGCGCTCCATATTCTACAGCCTTTTTTAATACTTCAATTGTTAGACGGGCATCATCTGTACGGTATTCTACATAATAGCCACCGCCGACTAAGCCATCTTGATTGAGTAAAGGCTCTAATGCCAGGGTTTCCTGAGCATTTAACATCGTTCTACGTTCATGTTTTTTGACGCCCGCCAAGCGGTCATAGACCTTTAATGCCATAGATGTTGTGAAGGGACCGAGTGAACCCTTTTTATATAAAGGTAATAGCATTTTTTCAGGCGTTGTGACATGTACAGCATTATCATAAACAATTTCACGCTCTCGCCCTACCTCGGCTACAACTCCTACATCAAATTGCTTTAAATAACGTAGACCACCGTGAATCAATTTGGTTGAACGGCTCGACGTACCAGCTGAAAAATCCTGCATATCAATTAATGCGACAGAAAGGCCTCTTGATGCGGCATCTAATGCAATTCCTGCACCTGTTATACCACCACCAATGACTAATACGTCAAAGCTATAGTGCTCTAGATAATATAAAATTTTTGGTCGCTGCTCAAATGAAAACATACCTTTCTCCCCCAATAGCTATGATTTAAAAATTCGTGTTGCCTCTACAGCCTTCTGCCATCCTGTATACAGAGCTGTGGCTTGTTCTTCATCCATGTGAGGTTGATAGGTTTCCCCACTCACCCATAATGCAGATAAAGCCTCTTGGTTTGGCCAGAAGCTTGTCGCCAGCCCCGCTAAATAGGCTGCACCGAGTGCTGTTGACTCATTCAGTTTTGCTAGCTCTACTTGTAGCTGTAAAACATCACTTTGGAACTGCATTAAAAATTGATTTTTGACAGCTCCACCATCTACACGGAGTACTTCAATCGGAGTACCTGCTGCTTCTTCCATTGCATCTAGTACATCTTTCGTTTGATAGGCTAATGATTCTAGTGTTGCTCGAATAAAATGTTCTTTTGATGTTCCACGTGTTAACCCAAAAATGGCGCCACGTGCATCTGTATCCCAGTAAGGTGTACCGAGTCCAACAAAGGCAGGGACAACATAAACCCCATCGGTATGATCTACTTTTCTAGCATAGGATTCAGAATCCTCTGCTGTACGAATCATCCTAAGTCCATCGCGTAGCCATTGAATAGCTGATCCTGCTACAAATACACTACCTTCCAATGCATAGGTCACTGTCCCATCAATTCCCCACGCAATGGTTGTCAATAAACCATTTTCCGATGTCACTGCCTGCTCTCCTGTATTTAATAGCATAAAGCAGCCAGTGCCATACGTGTTTTTAGCCATTCCTTTGGTAAAACAAGTTTGTCCAAAAAGTGCGGCTTGCTGATCACCCGCAATTCCAGCTATCGGAATTTTTTCTCCAAAAAATATACTTGGAGCCGTTTCTGTATATATTTCTGATGAATTTCTCACTTCTGGAAGCATGGACATTGGGATAGCTAAAAGCTCACAAAGTTCCTCATCCCACTTCAATTCATGAATATTGTAGAGCATTGTTCGAGCTGCATTTGAGTAATCGGTCACATGAGCCTTTCCCTTTGATAATCGCCAAACAAGCCATGTATCAATCGTCCCAAATAATAAATCCCCATTGTCTGCCTTTTCACGAGCGCCTTCAACATTATCTAAGATCCATTTAATTTTTGTCGCTGAAAAATAAGCATCTAAGCGAAGCCCTGTCTTTTGCTGAAATTGTTCTTCCTGTCCTTGTTCTTTTAAGGTATTCACAATGTCCTGTGTTTGGCGTGATTGCCAGACAATCGCATTGTAAATCGGCTGACCTGTGTGTTTATCCCACACCACTGTTGTTTCGCGCTGATTGGTAATGCCGATCGCATGAACCTCACTTGCTTCATGGCCACTTTCGGTTAATACCGCCGCAATAACGGACAAGATAGAACCCCATATTTCATTGGCATTATGCTCTACCCAGCCAGCCTTTGGAAAAATTTGTTGAAATTCTTTTTGTGCTACATGAACAATTTGACCTTTTTTATCAAATAAAATGGCTCTTGAACTTGTCGTTCCTTGATCAATCGCTAAAATAAATTCACCCATCCATTTTCCCCCTCTCCCTTACATAACCCGTTTAAACATTTTTTCCACTTCATATGATGTAAAGTGAATAAGCACTGGACGTCCGTGTGGGCATGTAAATGGATTATCTGCATTGCGTAAATCTCGTAGCAATGTTTCCATTTGCTCTTTTGTTAAATAATGATTGGCTTTGATTGACTTTTTACAGCTCATCATAATTGCGGCTGCCTCACGTAGTTTTTTGATATCAGCCTTTTTAGTTGTCAACACCTGTTCAATTAAATCCTCAATGATTTCCTGTTCCTCCCCTTGTGGGAACCAACTCGGATGCTCACGTACAACAAAAGATGACTGTCCAAATTCCTCTAAAAATACGCCTACAGCTTCTAATTCATGCCTGTGTTCTCGTAAGATCAGTGCTTCATCTGCTGCATAATGGAATGTTAGTGGTAACAATAATGCCTGACGTTCATGAGGATTAACTTGACCGACTTTTTCACGGAAGAATTCGTATTTAATACGTTCCTGAGCAGCATGCTGATCAATTAAATAAAAACCATCCTCCATTTGTGCGACAATGTATGTGCCATGGATTTGTCCCACTACTTCGAGTTCAGGAAAGGGTTCCTTCGTAGGCGTCTCTTCCAATATTTCCGACTGTGCAGCTATTGTTACTTCATCAATTGTTTCAGCCTCTATTTGTGGTGTAGGCTGCCAACTTTCCTCTCGAACCGTAGAAATTAGCTTAGGCTCATCTATCTGTTCAAGATTGTTTTCTTGAATGGTTTGGGCATCATATAATTTTTCTACGATGGCATTCATTTTCTCTACATCAATCTTCGGAGCAGGCTTCCAAATGTTTAATTGCTCAGTAGCTGGTTTAACTATTTTTTCTTTCTTTTCCATTTGTGGGACTCGAATAATGTTGCGTATTGTTTCACGAATGGTTTCCTCTATTAACTTCAAAAGCTCAGCCTCTTTACTTAAACGAATTTGATGTTTTGCAGGATGCACATTCACGTCTGTTAAGTAAGGATCACCCTCTATATATAGAACAACTATTGGGAAGCGCTCGATAGGTAAATACGTATGGTAAGCATCCACAATGGCCTTTTGTACTAAATAATGCTTGACCCAACGACCATTAACAAATAGAGTCATATAATTTTTAGAAGCACGTGTTACCTCTGGTAAGGATACAAAGCCAGAAATTCGATAATCATGTGACTCGCCTTGGAATGACACCATTTTCTTGGCATTATGTATTCCATAAATAGCTGCAAGCACTTGTTGTACATCTCCTCGGCCATTTGTTTGCAGTAGTTGTTGACCATTATGCAATAATCTAAATGCTATTTGTGGGTTACCAAGTGCGAGGCGATTCATCAGGTCTATTGTATGCCCGAGTTCGGTTTGAATGGTTTTCATATATTTTAAACGGGCAGGTGTATTAAAGAATAGCTGGGAGACTGTTAAATCAGTCCCTTTACGTAACGGACCAGGTTTATGAGTGAGGATATGTCCACCTTCAAGTTCTAAATGTGTTCCAGATTCACCATTTGATGTAATCAATGTCATTTTAGAAACAGAGGCTATGGATGCTAAAGCCTCACCACGGAAGCCAAGTGTTCGAATACGAAATAAATCATGTTCCTGATGAATTTTACTAGTAGCATGACGAGAGAATGACATTAGAGCATCCTCTTCATCCATACCGCTACCATTATCTATTACTTGAATAGAAGTGAGACCTGCTTCTAGTAAAAAAACATCAATGGACGTACTCCCAGCATCAATAGCATTTTCCACTAGCTCTTTGACAACAGAGGCTGGCCTTTCTACTACCTCTCCTGCTGCGATTTTATTGGATAGCCATTCGTCCATAATTTGTATGTTTCCCACTAACGTATCACTCCTTTATTTTTTAGCGTTCACTAGCTCTTGCTGTAGCTCATATAAAATATTCATTGCCTGCATCGGTGAAGTACCTAGAATATTGACCTTTTCTAATTTCTTTAGCACCTTTGTCTCGGCTGGGGAAATCGGTTCGTCCTCTGTAAATAAAGACATCTGTACTGGTTGTTCAGCTATCACCTGTGTTTCGGCAACTACTTCTTTCCCTGCCTCAAAGTTCTCAAGTAATACACGTGCTCTAGCTAAAATTTCATCAGGTAATTGAGCAAGCTGTGCCACATGTATACCATAGGATTTATCAGCCGCTCCTTTTTTCACCTTATGTAGGAAAACGACCGTACCATTTTTTTCAGTGGCTGAAACATGCACATTTTGTAAGCGTGGCAAATCCTTTTCAAGTGCTGTCAATTCATGATAGTGCGTAGAAAATAACGTATTGGCTCCTATTTTGTCATGAATATATTCCATCATCGATTGTGCCAAGCTCATACCATCATAGGTCGATGTTCCACGTCCAATTTCATCAAATAGCATTAAGCTATTTTTTGTTGCATGCATAATAGCATGTTGCGATTCAAGCATCTCCACCATAAATGTAGATTGTCCTGCCGCTAAATCATCAGCCGCCCCAATCCGAGTAAAAATTTGATCGGTAATTGGTAGCTTCGCTTTTTCAGCAGGTACATAGCAGCCCATTTGAGCCATAACAACAATTAATGCTACTTGACGCATATAAGTACTTTTACCAGACATATTCGGCCCTGTAATAAGCATCATATTATTCTGCTCTTCTAGCACACAATCGTTTGGTACATACATTTGCTTGTTCAACATTTTTTCAACGACAGGATGGCGTCCTTCTATAATTTTAAGGGCACGTCCACCATGAAATTCTGGTTTCGTAAATCGATATTTTTCTGAGACGCTTGCAAAGCTTAGTAAAACATCTAATTCACTAATGCTTGCTGCCAGTGCTTGGACACGCGGAATATAAGTTTTTAATACATCACGAATTTCTACAAACAGGTTGTACTCTAATGTTAAGCTTTCTTCTTCAGCATTTAAAATCAATGCTTCTTTTTCTTTTAGTTCCTGTGTAATATAGCGTTCCGCATTCGCCAGTGTTTGTTTTCGCTCATAGCGTGTTAAATCGGCTAAATGAATATTTGATTTTGTAATTTCTATATAGTAACCAAAAATGCGATTATAGCCTATTTTTAAATTTTTAATACCCGTTTTCACACGCTCTTCTTGTTCAAGTTGGGCAATCCAATCCTTACCATTACGAGCGGCATAGCGAAGTTCGTCTAAGCGTTCATTATAGCCGTCACGGATAACATCCCCTTCTTTAATGGTAATAGGGGGATTATCTGTAATCGCTTTTGCTAATAATGCCTCGACATCTGAGCATGTATCAAGTTCCGCACCTAATTGCTGTAATGTTTCTTTATTTGACCCCATCAACTGCTGTTGAATAGTCGGCACTTGGCGTAAAGAATCACGCAATTGGGCTAAATCTCGTCCACCCACATTGCCAAAAGCAACACGACCAGCCAAACGCTCTAAATCATATACTTGTTTTAAGGATGCTTGAAGCTCTGTTCGTACAAAATATTCTTCCAATAAATCCGTAACAATCGCTAGTCTAGCCTCTATTGCTGAACGTGTGGCAAGCGGTTGGTGTAGCCATTGCTTTAATTTCCGTCCACCCATCGCTGTCACGGTGTCATCTAATAGCCATAAGAGTGTACCTTTTTGATCGCCACCACGAATCGATTGAATCAGCTCTAAATTGCGCTTTGAGCTAGAATCAATGCGTAAATAATTTTTAATTTCATTAAACGTGAATGCCTGAATATGTGATAAAGATCTCATTTGTGTTTGGTCAATATAAGCTAACAATCGAAGACACGCAATTTGTAACGGTTTTGGTACAGCTTCGAGATAACTTGCTGCTTTGTCCATAGGCATTTCATTCACTTCAATTGAAAGTACGATCCCAGCATTGACGGCATGCTCTGCTAATAATAGCTGCAAACTATCCGTTACAATCAGTTCTCGAATTCCGTAAGCCTGCATTTGCATTAATAAGGCTTTTCCATCGCCTTCAATAGAAGATGCTACTGCCTCACCTGTGGATAAATCTAAATAAGCATAGCCAAATGTTGTGTCATCTAATTGCTCTGCCGCTCCAATAAAATGATTAGATTTACCATCAAGAGCCTTTCCTTCCATAATTGTTCCTGGTGTGATAAGCTGAACAACTTCACGTTTGACCACACCTTTTGCTTGCTTTGGATCTTCTGTTTGTTCACAAATAGCCACTTTATAGCCTTTTTGCACAAGTGTTTCAATATAATTTTTAGCCGAATGATGCGGCACACCGCACATTGGTATTCGCTCTTTTGCGCCTGCATCTCGGCTTGTTAATGTAATTTCTAAAATTTGTGAGGCATTGATTGCGTCCTCAAAAAACATTTCATAAAAGTCACCTAATCTAAAAAATAAAAAGGCATCTTTGTAATCTTCCTTTACCTGTAGATACTGTTGCATCATTGGTGTATATGTTGTCATATCACTATTTACCTCGCTCTTGCCTTATAGATATATTTATTATAACAAAAGATACATGCGAAACGCTTTATTCACCTTTTTTAAGATGCTAGCATTTCGCATGTATCAAAAAATGATGTTTTTTAGACTTATCTTGGTCGTTCATCAGGAAACGATGAAGACTCTAACACATACCTGCCTTCTCCTTCAGGACTTGAAGAGGAGCTAGAACTAGAGCTTGATGAGGATGAAGATGAACTTTCATCATTAAGGCTCCAATCTTCTTCATAGTCTAGTGGATGGACACTAATACAAATTGTTGTTTCACCCATTACCTCAACAACTACTTCACGTTCCACTACAATTTCAAACTTTGTACCACATGGAGAGATAATCGCTTCTATACAATTTGGTTCTTGTATCACACGTACACGAACATCATCACCAACGCTAATTTCACCGTCTCGATAGTGAAGCTTCACTTTGTCTTTATAGTGAATTGTTTCAGAAAACACAGCTGTTTTCGAATGATTACTATAGGCATACCAAACATTGACATCAAATTTCCCTGTTACTTCTACAAATTTCCCGACTCTTTTTGCAGAGCAAGTGTGATTGATTACCCAGCACCCTAAAATACTTGTCGGTTTATTTGTTGGTGATAATGTTACACGTTCTTCCGTTCTCTTCTTCCCTTTGGCAACTACTGCTTTCGTCACGATTTGTCGTAAACGTTTCAGCGCAATTCCTCCTTCGACTCTTTTCACTCCATCATATGCAGGTAGCGCCCATTGGGTGAACATATATTTTTAGAGAATGAAATGGATCATTTAAAACTTTTCGATGAGAGGTCTATTATAGCAGCTGAATGCTTCAATAGAAGAAGACGTAAAAAAAGCTCGAATGACAGCATTCGAGCTTTGATTTCTATAATCTGTTAAGAGCAGCTACCTGGTTGAGTATTTTCTACGTATGAACCCGTTTCACCACGCAGAACATCGCCACCAGTTGAGCGAATAATTTCATTTGTAACATTATTTGCGATCGTATTTGAAACAAGTTGCAATAAATCATTCACATCGCCTTGTGATTCTTTAAATTGTTGCACAACTGGGATGGCATTAATTTCTTCCTCGATTTTAGCAATTTTATCTTCAATCATTTTTAATGCTTTTTCTTTCCCTAGGTGTTGGAAATTAACCGCTTGTTTTTGTAAGCTTTTTAAGCTTGCAATACGTTCACGTACTTGTTGATTTTCGTTAATTTGCGCTTCTGCTTTTTTGAAAAATTCAACCTCTGGCGTATTTGCAATCATATGTGCAATTTCATGTGATTTTTTAATTAAATCTTCTTTTGTATATAAGACTTGTGTCATTTATGCTTCCACCTTTTCATTTTTTACGACTTCCACAAATTCACCAGTAAGTGAATAGGATGTAGTCTCTGTTATTTTTACTTTCACTAATTGACCAATTACTTCTGCTGGTGCTTTGAAGTTAACTAAACGATTTTTCCTCGTATAGCCCGCTAACACATCGTCGCGTCGTTTACTTGTGCCTTCAACTAATACTTCGACAACCTGACCATTTAAACGCTCTAATGCTTTGCGAGAGTATTCACCTACCACTTCATTTAAACGTTGAAGACGCTCTTTTTTCACCTCTTCAGGTACATTGTCAATCATTTTTGCAGCTGGTGTACCTTCACGCGGCGAATAAATATACGTAAAGGCTGCGTCAAAGCCAACTTCACGGTATAAGGACAATGTTTCCTCAAACTGTTCCTCTGTTTCATTCGGATAGCCAACGATAATATCTGTTGTTAATGTTACTTCAGGTATTGCCGCTTTAATTCTATCCACTAAACCAAGGAAATGCTCGCGTGTGTATTTACGCGCCATAATTTTTAGCACGTCATTCGAGCCCGATTGTACTGGTAAATGGATATGCTCCACTAAGTTGCCACGCTTTGCAAGAACTTCGATTAAATGATCATCAAAGTCACGTGGATGACTCGTTGTAAATCGAATCCGCGGAATATCGATCTTTCTTAATTCATCCATTAAATCACCAAGACGATAATCAATATCCTCAAAATCTTTACCGTAAGCGTTGACATTTTGTCCCAATAACATAATTTCTTTGTAGCCCGCTGCCGCTAGCTCACGAACTTCAGCAATGATTTCCTCTGGTCGGCGACTGCGCTCTTTACCACGTGTATATGGAACGATACAATACGTACAGAATTTATCGCAACCATACATAATATTAACCCAAGCCTTAATGGAGCCAAGACGTTTCTTCGGCAGATTTTCAATAACATCGCCTTCTTTAGACCAAACCTCTATGACCATTTCTTTGGACATGTAGGCTTCTTTTAAAATGTTTGGCAGACGGTGAATATTGTGTGTACCAAACACCATATCAACATGTGGATAGCTTCTTAAAATTTTATTAACCACAGATTCCTCTTGCGACATACAGCCACAAACCCCTATTAGCATCTCAGGGTTTTTTCGTTTATATTTCAGCAGGAAACCAAGTTCTCCAAATACTTTGTTTTCTGCATTTTCACGAATAGCACATGTATTTAGCAAGACAACGTCAGCCTCTTCAATCACCTCTGTTGGTGTGTAGCCTAGCTGCATAAAAATCCCGGCCATTACTTCTGTGTCATGCTCATTCATTTGGCAGCCATAAGTACGAATATAGAAGGTGCGATCTTTACCCATTCCTGCGAACTCTTCTGCAATGCTGAAATCCTTATGATACTTCACATCTTCTTTCCCACGTTTTTTAGCATCTTTTAAGGATGGAGCTGTAAAGACCCTCTCAAAATATTTACTATAATCCTTTTCAGGCTTGTCTTCTTTTTTTGGTTGATTGACTTGTTGATTAGCTAAGCGTTGTTCCTCATTCATCGCAATCAGGTAACTCCTTTCAAACGAAATCCATGCACTTGAATTCCCATTTTATTATTATACTGAATAGTTGATACTTCCTACAAGGTTTGCGCCTCAAATGTCGAGGTTTCGACTTAATTATATGAAGATAGGCGTAATTATCCATCAGCTCTGGCGTTCTATCCTGAAAGTTTTAATGTCCTATCCATCAGTTCACATTTGCTAACTATTGCTCTTATTAAAATACTTGCTGTATTTTACCTGTAAATATGAATGATACAATTTCAGCTTTATCCAACGCTTGATATTCATATCTTCTTTATATAGTAATGCATCCGTGTATTGCCCTTCCTTCATTAATTGCTTTGCTTCTATTTTTAATTTTTCATTCTTCATGTATTTAAATAGCGTTTTTGCAGGAAGTAGTGACCATACATGCTTCGTCTGGACATATGTTCGTTCATGATGAACCTGGAATAAATAATCATCCACCACATATTGCATTAAATTATAACCGCTTGCGGTCACATAATAGCTTGAAGCCCCTGCGCGCAAATTCATTTCAAATAGCTTGTATTTTCCATCCCTGATGTCATATTTCATATCAAAATTAGCAAAGCCAGTATAGCCGATGTCCTCTAAAAAATGCCGAATGGATTCCATTAGCTGCTCATCATAATCGGTCATAACAGCTAAAGAAATACCTTTGTTTTGTGGAGATGGATCTTCGAGTAGCTTGTTGCTAACACACATTAATTTTACTTTTCGATCTCTTCCTACATATACATCTAGAACACGGATATAGGAATCGTCGCCTGGAATAAATTCTTGAACGATTAAGGTGTCTTGATAGCTAGAACGATAAATACAGCCAATGATGTGCTGCATCTCATCTGCATCGTGCACTAGATATATTTTTTTCTTTTCAGGAAAGGAACAGTTCGTATAGGCCACGGTATTGGAGGGTTTAATAATAATGGGATACTGGATTGGAATTTCTCTATTTGGATGATGTTCCTTTGTTATAATGATGGTTTTGGGGTATTTTAACTGATATTTATCACAAAGCCTGTAGAACTTCTCCTTTGTTTGCACCCTATTTAGTAAAGCCTGATCAATGTAAGGTAAAATAAAGTACTTTTCAAGCTGCTCTTTATTTTCAATGATAAGCTCTGCATAGTAGCAGTCACAAACTAATAAAATCAATTTCTTTTGTTGGCACTGCATGGCCAATCCCACTAGCGCTTGTACAAAACGGGTAGGATCATCTAAATGTTCAACGTATTGAAAATCCAGAATACCGCTATTCTGCGTGGCAATTCCCTGTGAGCCTTTCAAAAGGAGTGAGCGCATCGTTCTCCCTTTTTTTGCTGGCTCAATGACAAGACTTTTCATGCGGTAGGCTGCATAAAATGAGCGTGCTACCCCGTATGCATGCTGACCCGATTGTATAATAATAGGTAAAAAGGGTTGTTCTTTAATAGATGTCAATCTGAATCGCCTCACATTATAAAAATGAATTTAATCATTTGTATGCGAGTAATATTGTACTTATGTAATACGAATAAAAGGCACTACATTGAAGCTTTAGTGCCCTTTACTCAACCTATAACGTCATCATTTTTTTCACTCTCTGTTCAAAGGAGGCAATAGCTTGAACGCCATAACCCTTTAGCAGCTCTGTATTGGCAAATGTATATTTACCTAAATCATCTGGAAAATGTGCATCAGAGGATACAGTAAAAGCAACTCCATGCTCAAGTAAGGTTTGTAAAAAACGAGGACCCGGGCACATTTCCTGTACAGGGTAACGATAATACAGCCCGGCATTGATTTCAGTGGCGGTTTCAGTAGACGTTAGTGCCTTTGCAATACGTTTATACCAAACTTCAAGAAACGCACGATCCTCCACCTGATAATTAAATACTTTAAAATTATCTAAATGGGCAACAAAATCAAACATATTGGAAAGAATCATTTTCTCTACTACTTTAAAAAAACGCTCATAATTTTGTTGTAAAGAGGGTTGATCCATTTGCTCAAAAAGATACTGTGTTTGTGGATTATCAAAGCCCCACCCATCAACAAAATGAACAGAACCAATTACATAATCCCAAGGATAACCTGCTAGTAAAGCCGTTAATTCCTCCTCACCACCAACAAAATAATCTGCCTCTATACCAAGTCTCAGTGTAATGCCATGTTGACGCCATTTTTCCTTTGCCTGCTGAATGGTCGTCACAAAAGCGTCCATTTTTTCTGTCATCACACGATCCAGCCAATAGCGCTGAATTTGTCCAATTTCACTATCATCCAGCCTCATAAAACGCTCAAAATAGGCACGCGTTTCTTGAAAACGATATAAGTGATCGACAATCCCCACCTCACGTAAGCCGAGCTGCTTTGCCTGTTCAAGATATAAATCCAACCATTCCTCACTATAACAGCCATTTTTCACACGCCTTGCTAGACGCTGTAAATGACAAGTTATTTGTTGTTTGGAGCCTTTTTCCGTTTCATCATCCGGATAAAAAAACTCTAGTGCCTGCGATGTACGCTCTAGCCAGCGAAATGAATAAGGTCCCTCTTCTAAATGTACGTGATAATCAATTGTCATCCACTCTTCCCTCCATTACATATCGTCCATTTTTCCTCATAAGCCTGCCATTCTAATGGACAAGTGCTTTCGCAAAGAATTTCTGTACATTCATCAAGATGACAGATTTGAAAAAATGATTTGCCATTAATTTTAGATGCATCGGCTAATAAATAACTCACTTTGCTATGCTTGAGCATTTTCTTTGAAATAAGAGATTCATCCAAATCGTATTCATAAACAATGCCCTCACTCATGCCACCACACGATAAAAAGGCCTTATCAAAATTCATATTATCTAGCATTTCTAACGTCATAGCACCTGCAACAGAAGATTGTTTTGGATTCGCCGTGCCTCCTAGTAATATGACCTTGCCTGTCATGCGTCGTTCTTCTATGGCTAAATTAAATTGAATAGCTGCTGCAATTGAATTCGTTACAACCGTTATATCTTCCACAGCTAGTAAAAAATCGGCTATATGTACTGTTGTAGTACCTGTATCTACTGCAATAGTATCGCCGTCGCAAATGCGTTGTGCAGCAATACGAGCAATTTGTCTCTTTGCGTCCTTGTGCATTTGTAGCTTGCGTAAAAATACCGGTTCATTACGTACATTCGTATATTTAATAGCCCCGCCATGAACTCTTGATAATAAATGCTGTTGTTCTAATTCATCAAAGTCTCGGCGAATTGTTTCTGGTGCTACCTGAAGGGCATCGGCAATATTGGCAACAATAATTTTCCCTTCAGAATCTAATTGTTTTAAAATAAATTCAAATCTTTCCAGTTTAGCGTAAGTCATGATAGCGCAATCACATCTTCTTGTGCGACATAACACTTATAGGATTTTCCCATTTCAATCGAATACCCTTGTTGATGCAGTTGTTCCATTGTAAACGCCATTTCTCCTTCAAACGTAGTACGAATAATATTGCCGCTCATTAATGATTGTTTGGCAACCCCAAAGAGACATAAGTCCCCATCTCGTTGATCGAGATGTAACGCCTCAGGTCGTATAGCAAATTTCGTGGCTTGCTCTATTAAAGATGCTCCAAGCATTTTTTCTAAAGTTTGGCGTGGAAAAACATTATAATGACCGATAAAATTAGCAATAAATTCATTATTTGGTTTCGTATAGATTTCCGTTGGCGTACCATTTTGGGCAATGCTGCCATTATTCATGACAAATATTCTATCCGAAACAGCCATTGCCTCTTCCTGATCATGTGTAACTAGAATCATTGTCATATTTAATTTTCGCTGAATTGCTCGTAAATCTGCTTGAAGTTTTTTGCGAATTTGAGCATCGAGCGCACTAAGCGGCTCATCTAATAACAGTACTTTAGGTCGGACAATTAATGCACGGGCTAGAGCAACACGCTGCTGTTGACCTCCCGATAATTCTTTCGGGTACGCATTAGCTTTCTCACTTAGATGAACAAGCGCTAGCATTTCATGAACACGCTGCTCTATATCTGCCTTATTAACTTTTTGCATACGCAAACCAAAAGCAACATTTTCGAGCACAGTCATATTAGGAAAAAGTGCATAGGATTGAAAGACCATACCCACTTGACGATCCTTCGGTTGTACGCCACTCATATTTTTTCCTTCAATCAAAATCTTACCTGCCGATGCATCTGTTAAGCCTGCAACAATACGCAAAATCGTACTCTTTCCACAGCCACTAGGACCTAATAGTGTGATAAATTCTCCTTTTTGAATTTCCATATGAATATTGGTTAAAACAGATACTTGTCCATATTTTTTATGAAGCCCTTCAATAACAAGATAACTCATAGATTTGTAGCACCTTTCGATCGTTTCGTTACGATAGCAATGACGAATGTTAAAAGACCCATTAGCACGAGATAGATGAAAACAACAGCACTAGCAATATGTCCACTTGTGCTAAGCTTTTTCATTAAATAAATTTGAACGGTTTCAAAGCGAGAACCTACAACAAGATTAATTAAGACAAACTCACCAAATAAGACAGAGAAGGATAATAATGCCCCTGCAAATAAGCCTGGATAAACGGTAGGCAGTAAAATTTTTGTGAATGCCAGCCTTTTGGATGCGCCTAGTAATTGAGCGGCATCAAGTAGCTGCCTCGCATCTATATTTCTTAAACTATTTCGTGTACCTTGATAGATATAAGGAAGAATTCCCACAACATAGGCCCCTAAAACAACAAATATCATCGGTATACCTATTTGGCTATAAACGCGTATAAGCCCTACAGCTAAAATGATTCCTGGAAAAGAATACACCATCACCACTGCCATCTGTATCCATTTTTCATATCTTGGAAAGTATAGGACGATGACGAAAATAGCTGGCACAATGACAAGGAGTGCAATACTAACTGCCCCCCCTGCTAAAAATACTGAGCGGCCAAATGCTTGCATAAAATCGGTATCCTGAAACAATGCCGAAAGCCATTTTAGTGTGAGTCCTTCTGGCAATATCGTTTTATTCCATTTTGTTGCAAACGCATAGAGCATTGTTGCTAACACTGGTAATAGTAAATATCCCATGAGCAGAAGGAAAAAGAAATCAGCCAAACCACGCTTTTTCATTTTACTTTCCTCCTTGTTTTAGAGATGCTCCACTCACTGATCAGCATGGCCGTTACCATTGTCACTGCTAATATAACAGCAATGGCACTGGCTAGCTCTGGCTGAGCAAAAATATCACCTTTTATTAAGGAGCCGATACGAATCGCCACTAAATTATAATTACTGCTTGTTAATGCATAAGCAGAGGCATACGCACCCATAGCATTGGCGAACAATACACTAAAGGTTCCCACAATTCCTGGGAGCATAACAGGGAGACCAATTTTCATCCAAAACTGCCAGCTAGATGCCCCAAGAAGGGCTGCCGCCTCCTTCCACTGTTGCTGAATTCCATCATAAATGGGATATAGCAGCATTAGTGATAATGGCAGCTGAAAGTAAATGTAAATAAGTAACAAACCGCTCCAACTGTATAATGAAAAGGATGTCAACGCCTCAATATCCCATTTGTCAAATAACAATGTAAATAAACCACTATTGCCAAGTAAAACGATAAAAGCAAATGCTAGCGGAATACCTGAAAAATTGGAGATTAAGTTCGTAAGTATTAAAATCTTCTCCCGTACTGGCTCTGAAAACTTCATCATGGCATAAACTGCAAACAAGGTGATAAGTAACGCAATCATAGCTGAGATAACAGATAAAGTAATACTATTTTTAAAACCTTGAAGAATGTAATCGTTCGTAAAAATTGATTCATACTGCTTCAGAGTAAAGCCCTCACTATTTTGAAAGCTTGTAATGAGCATATATAGGAGCGGTACTAAGAAAAACAGTAATAGTAATACAAGAAAAGGCGAAAGCCAAGCAATGGATTGCCGCTTCGATATCAACACACTCACTTCTTTCTATAAATGACTTGCGGCTCATGGGGATCATAGCCGCTCCTTATAATAAGAGCGACTACTATTATTTAAACCTCTTTTGCTGTAAACACACCTTCTAACAGGAGTGGTACCATATCTTCAGCAGGCTTGATATTTAATAAATGACAGCACAGTGGTGCAACTTGTAATTGAGAAATAATGCCTTCTTTTATGCCAGCCTTTACAGCATCTGAAATGACAAATAGCGGGACATGACGATCCTCATGTGTGGTACCGCCATGATTACCATCTCTTGTCATGCCATGATCAGCCGTAACGATAACCTCATAGCCCAGCGCCATACACTTTGGAATAAACAAGGATAGTAAAGCATCCATCGCTAAAACTCGATTGCGATATTGAGCAGAATCTGCCGTAAATTTGTGACCATCATCATCAACATTCATTGGATGAATATACAGGAAATCAGGCTGCTTTTGAGCCATTAACCATGCTGCATCGGCAAATACATGACTATCTGGATAATGATCCTCAAAATAGAACATACCATTGTCAATTGGTAAATGTGTATCGAGTTGTAGCCTGTCCTCCATATGATTAAATGGCGCTCTATTATAAAGCTCACTCACCCAATAATAGGCGGAGGCTGCTGTAGTTAAACCATGCTCCTTTGCGATATGAAAGACACTTTGCCCTTTCGATAAACGCACTGTCATATTGCTAGTAACGCCATGTACAATAGGGGGTGTACCTGTTAAAATCGTCTCATACAATGGTCTTGATAAAGAAGGCACCTCTGAGCAAACCTTATAGCGAGCAGCTACCTGACGCTCCACTAAATGGTGCAAGAACCCCATATGTGTGCAGGCTGTGTCAAAGCGCAAGGCATCGATAACAATGAGAACCACTTTGTTATTTTGCATGGATTAACACCTGCTCTTGATAGAGTTGAGGGATTTGCTTTGTTGTATCTTCCCATTTCTTTTGGTCTTTAACAGGTTGTGCATTCGTATACATATCAGCAGGTAATAGTAAATCTTTTACATCCTGTGGTAATTTCACTCCGTCCCGAATTGGACGCGCATAGCCTTTTGCTAAATTTTCTTGACCTGCATCAGATAAAATATATTCACGTGCTAGCATGGCAGCATGTGGGTTTTTGGCATATTTATTAATTACCGTTGCATAACCAGAAGTGACAGATCCCTCCTTAGGTATCACTACATCAAAGCGGTCCTCATCAATTTGATGACGATAACCTAATGCATTAAAGTCCCATAAGATCGCAACATCTATCTCACCTTTTTCTAGGTTTGCTACTGATGGATCTCCCTGTAGACGTCCTTGCTTCGCTAATTCAGCAAAGAAATCTATACCTGGCTGGATGTTGGACTCATCTCCACCAAATGCCATAGCTGCTGCTAAGATGGCAAACTGTGCTTGGTTAGCTGTTAATGCATCCCCAATACTTACTGTGTAATCTCCATTTTTAAGGTCTTCCCATGATGTTGGAGCATTCTTCACATTATTTTTATCTGTCAAAAAAGAAATGGTTCCTGTATAGCCAACAATCCAGTGTCCTTCATCATCTTTAGCCCAATCAGGTATTTCATCCCAATAAGACGTTTTGTATGGTAATGTTAAGCCCTTGTCCTTAGCGATTGGTCCAAAAGCAATCCCGACATCTCCAATATCTGCCGTAGCATCATCCTTCTCTGCTTCAAACTTCGCTAACTCCTCTGCACTCGACATGTCCGTATCCTTGTGTTTGATGCTATATTCGGTCCCGAGTTCCTCCCAGGTTTCTACCCAGTTCGCCCATGTATCTGGCATACCGACAGAATTAACAGTGCCCTCTTCCTTTGCTTTTTCTGTAATGTCCTCAAGCGATAAATCCTTGTTTACCTCATTTGCACTAGATGAACTGTCAGAACAAGCTGCCAACATGGAAATAGCTAATGCACCAATTAGACCTTTTTTCCACAGTTTTTGAATTGCCATGTGTTGGACCCTCCATTTGTTTTGCTTTATTTTTATTTGCTTACAAACGTTATGTTATAAAACAAACATTAAGCAAGTATGGAGGTGTTAAGAATATTTAGTAAAAATTATTGAGGAATTATAAATATCTATGAATTTAATGAATAAATGAAGTAGGCTTGTAAAGCTAGCGGGGGAAGATAAGAAAAATCTAAGTATGTGTACGTTTGCTTTACAGACGTACACATACTTAGATTATGTGGAGAGACCTAAAAAATCAGCATATGTATGCGGCTCATTTTCCTTGAGAATTGTTAAAAATGTAAATGCCAATTGCACAACTGACCACCATCTCATATTGTAGGACATTTCAAAACGAGAGGGCTCTAATGAAAAGACATCTTGAAAAATATCTAACGGTTCTATTTGCTCATCCTTTAAAATGGATAGAAAGCCAAGAAATAACGTATGATCTTTAACCTCAATCAATTTGTCCTCTACAAGAGCGTCAATATTTTCAGGGTGTTGAAAATTACATTGTGTAGCTACATAACGTTCTAAATCCTGAGCACGCTTTCGGTCTTCACGTTCCTTTTTTTTTGCAATAAAATCAATGACGTTATTCACGTACATCGCCTCTTTTTTTCTTTTATTGTAGCATTTTTTTAAAGAATATTGCCTGCACCGCCCCCTACAATTTTTACATGAAACCTTTAATTGTGCTTTTACTCGCGGTTGATCGCTAAATACTAGTGAATCCAATAAAAAAAGACATCTTATAATTAAGACGTCGCAATGGTGACTATCACTTTTCCTCCTCCCGTTATGGAATCATTAGCCAACGTTAGTGTTCCACCATGTTTTTGAATGATGGACTCGACAATATAAAGACCCATGCCATGATGATTTGCTGTATTTCTACTTGGATCTCCCCGATAAAATTGCTTTGTGGCTTCCTTTACATCTTGCGGTGAAAAACCAGCACCACTATCTATCACAGTAAAATGAATAACATCTGCCTCTCCCTGAACAGATAAAGTGACTTTGCTATTATATGGCGTGTGCTCTATAGCATTGACAATCAAATTTAATAAAGCCCGATAAAAAAGCTCCTCCTCGATCATAAAGACATCAGGCAGTTTATCCTTTACTACAATAACTTCTATATTTTTTTCTAAAGCAAGTGCCTTCATTTGCTGTTCTAGCTGTTGAATAAATGAAGCCAGCTCTACAGTTGTTTTTACACCACCAACCCTTTGCTCCATATTGGAAATATCTAATAATTGCTTTGTGAATTTTTCAATTTCTAGTGTATTTTTTAATATATAAGTGTTGTATTCTTTTTGTACTTCATCTTGAACAGTATCCAATAAAAGTTCCGCATTTCCTCGAATAATCGTAAGAGGTGTTTTCAAATCATGGGCAAGGGCAGAAATTTGTTCTCTGCGCGCGCGCTCTGCATGCCATTGTTGTGTCAATGAAGTATTTAATGCTTCCTTCATCTGCTCAAAAGAAAGTGCAATATCATCAATTTCTCGAATCCCAGATGGTTTTAAATGAAAATCTAAATTTTGATGTTGGATTTTTTCAATGGCTTCTTGTAAGCCCATCATTTTTCGTTTAAGTCTTCTGCCGAAATGCACAGCAAGCACCGTTGCCTGTATGATAACGCCTATAATAAACAATAGTAAAACCGTTAATTGAGGATTAGGTAAATATTTTCTCATAACAGGTGTGCGATACTCAGGGACTAAACCATAGCGTAAAATGCACAATTCCTGTTCTCGCTCAACGAATGCATAAAATCGAGCATTACTTTTCGTCTCTCCCCTCTGCTTTAAACGCCATGCATGGGAAGCCTCTTTTTCTGTTAAAGTACCAGAAAGAAATTCACCCTTATTAGAAATCACTGCGTAGTCTACAAGATCAGGGATCATCTCGTTCGTTACCGAGCTGCTTGTAGCAATTCTGTCTTTTGCTAAAGTGATTTGTGTCTCTGCATAATTTGCAGGTAAAATAATATTAGCTGAAAAGGCAAACATAAATAGACCGATTAATAGTGCCACTAATAAAATGATACCTAAGCAAAGAAAGAATAAATATCTCAGGAAAAATGTATGAAGATGTGTTCCTTTCCTCGGTTTTATCGTCTCCATTTATAGCCGATCCCCCAAACCGTATCAATGACCTCTATGTCAAACGCATGTAGCTTTGACCGAATATTTTTGACATGCTCTGTTATCGCTGTACTGTCACTTTTACCATCAAACCCAAAAATCGTTTCGTATATCTGCTCTTTAGAAAAAACCTGCCCACGATGCCGTGCTAAAAATTCACATATTTCATACTCACTTTTAGTTAGCAGGACGCGCTCATTCTGAACAAACAGTTCTTTACCAGAAAGATTAAAGTGAACTTTATCGCTATAAAGGATGCTCCGCTTTTCTCTGCTTTCCCGTCGGATATGCGCATTCACCCTTGCTCGTAGCTCTCCGATGCCAAATGGTTTAATCAAATAATCATCTGCGCCTAGGCCTAAACCATACATCACATCTTCTTCTAAGGATTTAGCTGTAAGAAAAAGAATAGGGCAATCTACAGCGTGCCTAATTTGCCCACACAATGTAAAGCCATCCATAATAGGCATCATCACATCAAGCAAAATTAAATCAAAGGAGCCTAAATCCATCTTGCCTACTTCTGTCGGTTTAGACACAATGGTTACCAAGTGATTATCTTTATAAAGTGCATTTTTTATCAGCATTAAAATATCCACTTCATCATCCACTACTAATATATTTGCCATAATTCACCCTCTAATTTTCAGATGCTCTACCTTCCCATCTCCAAAACCATAAACAAGACAGCGTAAAAGTCAATAGGATACCCCCTAAGCACGCCATTATGCCCGTCTGGATACTTGTTTCGAGCAATGTTAAATTTGTTCCTGTCGATGATAAAATCCATAAAGAAACAAAATGACCGCTCCATCCATAAGGTAAAAAGGGCCAAATACGATCCCCTAAGCCTGTAAGCAATAGGGCGACCAGCAGAGCTTCTACAATACCTAAACCAATCGAAGCGCCTTTACCAAATTGGAAGCTTACAAATAAATGTAACATATAGAAAATCACATGACTGCCGAATAGAATACAAGCAGCCATACTATAAAATGAATAGCCCAAATCTACTTCATGTAATAGTTCTCTAAAGCCAAAACTAAAAATAGCTATAGATAGAAAGATGGCTCCAAAGCTAAACAATAATAATAAGATAAGCTTGCTCATATATGTCTTTATTTTTATGTTTGTTGTAGCTAGCATACCTTGGAAACGACCAGCGTTTGCTTCCTGCTCAGATGCCATAGCACATACTAATCCTATTATAATTGGTAGTCCACAAGCCAGCCCCTGAAAATAGGCAGTTACTTTTCCTTGAAAATTCCATGGCGAATAGGAGTAGTAGGCTAAAAATAGCCCAGAAATAGCAAGGGGGACAAGTATATGTGTCAGCAAAAAAGGTGTTCGTTTTGTTTTAAGGCATTCCACTCTTAATAATCGTAACATGTCCATCCGCTATTTCGCCTCCCTTTTTGTGAACCACTTCGCCGTAAGAAAGCTAATCATCATAAACCAAGCTAATGCTATCAGTAAGCCTGGAAGTATAACGCCTTTATCCAATAAAGGGCTACCTTGTGGTACTAATAGACCGTTTGGTAATATGCCAAGTGTCGAACATAACAAACGAGCACCAATCGCAAATGGATAGTAATACCACATTTCCCCATCTGCAAAGGCAACAATCCCTACGATATTGGCTACTACATTGAGTAAGATGGTCAAATAGGTACCTAGTTTAGCTGCTAAGAAAAGACATAAAGGTATTTGCCACAAAAACGTCAGGAAAATAACAAAAGTACTTAGTAAACTGCTCGCTATTGGTAAACTATGACCAAATAGCAAGCCTCCAGCCGTAATTCCTCCAAAGAAAATAATCGTAATCAGAAAAAGCCATATGCTTGATGTTACTATTTTTCCTAGCCAAATCCTTTTAAGATCAAGTGGTAAGGCAAGAATACTATGGTATTTTATTTTTTTATCCTTTTCGATCACTAAGGCACAGCAAATCGTCAGTGCACCTGGCAGAAGCATCGTATACCACCAGTTATAAGCTCCTGTTTGAAAATATTCACCTCCCATAAGTACAGCGCTTATTAGTAAGGTTATAAGTGGCGTAAGCCAAAGTAATTTGGGAATAAAAGTTCGCTTCCATTTTAATTGTTCCGCTTTCATAATGGCTATCATGCTAGTAACCCACCTTTCTATTGGTGGCAACAACCTGCATGAATAGTGATTCTAATTCCTGACCTTGCGGTGCTGGTCCCTGATAGCCAAGCTTGCCATCAGCAATAATGCCAATGTCATCCACAACCTGTTCCACCTCTGACAAAATATGACTAGATAAAATCACAGTGATGCCTTGCTCTGGAAATGAGCGAATAAGCTGACGAAGCTCCTGTATACCAATAGGATCAAGTCCATTTGTAGGTTCATCTAAAATTAACAGCTTTGGCTTGTTTAGCAGCGCAATCGCTATACCTAATCGTTGCTTCATTCCTAAGGAAAACTGCCCCGCCCGTTTTTTTCCTGTATTCGTTAAATCTACAATTTTTAATACTTCTTCAATACGACTTTGCGGTAGACGTAATGCTATCGTGCGAACTTGTAAATTTTCTGTTGCTGTTAAATTATCATACAGGGGAGGTGTTTCAATTAACACGCCGATGTCCTGTAAATCATTTCGTGTCCATGTATGTCCATTAAAAATGATATTCCCAGCATCTGGTCGTAACATACCTGTCATCATCTTTAATGTTGTGGATTTCCCCGCTCCATTTGGTCCAAGTAAACCGTAGACCGTATTACGTTGAACTTCTAACGCTACATTATCCACAATTTTTTGCCCTTTAAACGACTTATTAAGATTTTCTGTCTTTAATATCAAATCTTTCATCATTAGTCATCATCCTTTCGATGACCTTAGTGTAAAAAAAAATTATAAGGATTTTATAAGGATTCAATATCAAAATACTCGCTGTAGCTATGCGTTTACCCGCGATGGATCACTAAATACTCGCGATTCTTTCATCAAGCATAAAAAAAGCATTTGGAATGACTTCATTCCAAATGCTTCGATCTCATCAATTTTACATAAATTCTTTTACTAAATCATTAAAATCATTTTCGCTCATTTTGATATCGATATCTGTTAATGGTAATTCAGAGTAGCCAGGTACTTTTTCTTGATACGACGTTGTTTCCGTATCATGATAAATAATGCCTGTTACTAACCCCTCGTGTTCCATCACTGTACGCATTGCCATACCACGATCTGAGTGATCATAACCTTCAACATCTGCCAATTTTGTTAAATTTTCTTTAAACCAATCATATGTGTTCACTTTGTTATACGTTACACAAGGTGAAAAGACATTGATAAATGAGAAACCTTTATGGTTAATACCAGCTTCAATTAGTGCTGTTAATTCTTTAATATCTGTAGAGAAGCCCTGCGCCACAAATGTTGCACCACTTGTTAACGCTACCTCTAATGGTTTCAATGATGGCTCAATCGCTCCACCTGGTGTAGATTTTGTAATAAATCCAGCAGCTGAACGTGGAGATGTTTGACCTTTTGTTAAACCATAAATTTGGTTATCCATTACAATATAAGTTATATCAATATTACGGCGGATAGCATGAATTGTATGCCCCATACCAATAGCAAATCCATCACCATCACCACCAGAAGCGATAACATGTAAATCACGATTAGCCATTTTCAAACCCTGTGCAATCGGAAGTGCACGACCATGAATACCATGGAATCCATAAGAATTGATATACCCTGAAATTCGACCTGAACATCCAATTCCTGAAATGACAGCAAGTTCATTTGGTTCTATGCCGACATTTGCAGCAGCACGTTGAATAGCTGCTTGTACTGAGAAGTCTCCACAGCCTGGGCACCAGTTTGGTTTCACTGTATTACGAAAATCCTTAAATGTTGCCATTAGCGAGTCAACTCCTTCACACGATTTTCTAATTCACCAGGCAAGAATGGTGTACCATTATATTTAGTGATTGTCGCGATTTTATCGTGACCACCAACATTCATCTTCATAATATTAGCTAATTGACCTGTATAGTTATTTTCTACAACGATCACCTTTTTCGCTTGTGCAACAAGAGGTGCTATTTCTGCAGATGGGAATGGGTGAATTAAACGAATATGGGCATGATTCACTTTCATTCCTTGTGCATTCAGTCGTTCTTGCACTTCTTCAATAGCTCCTCTTGTTGAGTTAAAGCCTACTAATAAAATATCGGCTTCCTCATGTGGTGCATTGACAAAGACTGGGTTATCAAATTTCAAGCTCTCTAATTTGCGGAAGCGTTTATCCATTTGAGTTTGGCGATTACCCGTTGCCTCAGATGGCTTCCCTGTTTCATCATGTTCAACACCTGTAACGTGATGAATACCATGCAATGTACCTGGTAAGACACGAGGTGAAATGCCATCTTCTGTATCTTCGTAACGCTTGAAGTAGGCTTTATCTGCCGCTTCCTCAAGATCATCCATCACAATTTTACCGCGACGAATTTCAATTTTATTATAATCAAATGGCTCAACAGATTGTTTACCTAGAGATAATTGTAGATCTGTCATTAAGATTACTGGTAATTGTAATTCCTCTGCAATGTTAAATGCTTGGATCGTATCAAAGAAAGCTTCCTCCATTGTAGAAGGTGCAATGACTACTTTAGGAATTTCTCCATGAGTACCGTAAAGCATAGCCATCAAGTCAGATTGTTCTTGCTTAGTTGGTAACCCAGTTGAAGGGCCTCCACGTTGTGTATCAACTACTACTAAAGGTTGCTCTGTCATACCTGAAAGACCAATTGCTTCCATCATTAATGAAAGACCAGGACCAGCAGAAGCGGTAAAGGAACGTACACCGCCAAAATTAGCGCCAATAGCCATTGTTGCTGCTGCAATCTCATCTTCCGTTTGGATGACCGTTCCACCGAATTTCGGCAATTTTTTAATCAGGTATTCCATAATTTCAGACGCTGGTGTAATTGGGTATGCTGCCATAAAGCGTGTCCCAGCAGCTAATGCACCAAGTGCTATCGCATCGTTCCCAATCATAAACATACGACGTTTACCATCTGCAGGTGCAAGCTCCCATTCGCCTATACGATCAACTAACAGCTCATTCATAATTTGACGACCACGTGTAATGGCTTCCATATTTTTTTGTACGACTTCTTCGCCCTTTTTACCAAAAATATCATCGACAACATTTTGGAATACTGCGTCTTCTAGGTTTAGCAATGATGCAGTTGCGCCGATAGCCACCATGTTTTTCATTAACGAAGTACCAAGCTCTGCTGCTACTTCTGTAAACGGTACTGCAAATAATGGTGCTTTTGAATCCTCTGGTTTAACAGGATCAAATTTTGCATCGGCTAAAATAATACCCTTTTCTGTAAGCTCTTTATAATTGACATCAATTGTTTCTTGATCGAATGCCACTAAAATATCTAAATCATCCGCAATTGAACGTACTTCTGTTGGACGAACTGTAATTTTATTATTCGTATGGCCACCTTTAATTCGAGAAGAGAAGTGACGATAACCGTATAGGAAATAACCTAGACGATTCATTGCCATTGAGAAAATCTCACCTGTACTCTCAATCCCTTCACCCTGTTGCCCACCGACTTTCCATGAAAGCTGATGTAACATGTCAACAACTCCTTAAATCCAATGTGTACTATTATTTTTCCTTCATAAGTTTAACACGAAGAAACCGTCTGGACTATTGTTTCTCCACGATTTAGGCGAAAATCAGACCTTTGACTGAAAATCCTGTTCATAAAGTTGTAATTTTCAAATCTAAGCAAAATCACGCCCCTATTTCAAGTGACATCTATCATATGTAAAACAGGAAAACGAAAAAATGCTCCGCCACCATATTATGTGACAGAGCATTTTACTTCATTACTTTTTTATCGAATACGTTTTTCCACTAGCAGCTTTAATGCTGTTCGTTCTTCTCCAGCAATCAAAATATCGGCAAACGCCGGCGCGCAAATTAAATCTGTGCCACTTGGCGCTACAAATCCGCGTGCAATGGCCACTGCTTTCACGGCTTGGTTAAGTGCACCTGCCCCAACTGCTTGCATTTCTGCCTGCCCTTTTTCTCTGATTACCGCGACTAATGCACCTGCAACTGAATTTGGATTAGAGCGTGATGATACTTTTAATGAATCCACAATTATTCCTCCCCGTTTCGCGAATAGTGTTTACGCTCAACAACTCATGTCCCCCTTTTTGGACCTCAAGTTATTGTCCGTAGCACATTTTATGCTCCGCAAAACGGAAATAGACTAGTTTGACAAAGAAACCTATATCCCCGTAAAAGAAACGTAAAAAAACATTCTTCGACTTATCTACCCTTGAAATGGATAGTCTTCATTTATATAAATGCGTTCACAGGCAATAGCTTTTCCTGTTCGATCATCCATCTCGACAAAGAAACCACTCAAAACCTCTCGCCCTTTTTTCGGAACTTCAAAACGAGATGGCATGTTTGTTTGGAATTTATAGATGACACTTTCCTTCGTCATACCTAAAATTTCATCGTACGGCCCTGTCATACCAACATCCGTGATATAAGCCGTACCTTGTGGGTAGATTCTTGCATCTGCTGTTTGCACATGTGTATGTGTCCCAACAACCGCTGAAGCCTTTCCATCTAAATGCCAACCAAGAGCGATTTTTTCACTAGTCGCTTCAGCATGAAAATCCACGAAGACAAGTGGAGATATTTGTCGAGCCTCTGCAATCAATTGATCTGCCATTGCAAACGGATCCTCATGTGGCGGTAAAAATACGCGACCATGTAAATTAATGACAGATAATGTCACGCCATTTTTAGAAATCTGAACCATACCTTTACCAGGTGCTTCACTTGAAAAGTTTGCCGGACGGATTAAGTAATCCGCGTCATCAATAAAATCAAAAATATCTTTATTGTCCCATGTATGATTCCCCATCGTAATAACATCTACACCCATTTGTAGCAAGCTATTATAAATATTACGAGTAATCCCTCGTCCTGCCGCAGCATTTTCCCCATTTGCAATCACAACATCTGGATTATACTTCTTTTTTAAGCGAGGTAAATATTTTTCCACCGCATCTCGACCAATTGAACCAACAATATCACCAATAAATAGAACTTTCATTATGCAAGACCACACTTTCTCTAAATAACATCTTTTAGTTTACCATCTTTGCTTTGGCAATCGCAAAGTAAAACGCAAGCCTTACCACATTTACACGTTTAAATACCCGTTTATTTAGGATTTCTGGATGGGAAATTGTGCATCTTTTTTATTAGAGGAGTCGTATTGAGTTGCCCTATAAAAAAAGCGCCTAATTTCCATTTACTCATTATATATGTTATACAAATGGAGCAACTGAGACTGACAATAAATGAAATGGCAATGACAGAAAATACACTTAATGTTTCGATAAAATTCGTTAAAAAAATTTTAAGTAGGCTATTAACTAGGGGATGTAATAAATATATACCGAAGGAATAACGACTAATAAAAATGATAAATTCCGGCATTTTTCTTCTGTTACTCGCTATGAAAAATAACAGAAAAGCTACACTGAATGTATAAAGGATAACGTCTATTCTCTTTGAATGAACTTCCGTAATAATACCTGATAATTGAGTGGTTAGCAAAAGACTTACTGTGATTAGTAATACTGCTAGTAACAGAAAACGAAAACGCTGTAACCACGATAGAAAATTATCATAATTTTTTCCACAGTAATAAGCTACTGCAAAATAAGCAATCCACGCAGGAAATGGCATCTTATTAAAAAAATCCCATTGTAAACTAGTATACGCTAAATCAGGAAAATACTTAAATGGATCCAAAAAATTAAAAAAGGCTAAGTAACCAAAATTAATGATAAAAGCAGTCATTATTACTTTATAGGCAGGGTATCTTGAGGCAATAAATTTCACAAAAAATGGATGAATGATATAAAACTGAAAAATGATCACGATAAAATAACCATGGAAATCACCTTCCAAATAATTTAGTAGTAGTTTTTTGGCAAATTCAATAGAAGGCGATTCGATTGATTTAAGAACGGCATCGAGTAGTCCAATAAAAAGAAATGGCGTTAACATATATTTATAACGTTTTACATAAAACTTTTTCGGCAAACGATCTGAATAGGAATAGGCAATGACAAACTCTGAGATAAATATAAAAAGAGGTGTCCCGAACATAAAGATCAGCTGAATAGATGTCAGGATTACGAATAGTGGACCTTCTTCTATGTCATACATGTTTAATGCCAACGTGACACTATGCATTAACACAATCCCTAAGCAAGCAACGTATCGTAGTAAATATATTTCTTTGACTTCTCGCTTCATCACCCTCACCTGCCATTTCAAAGGAATCAATTTGCCTTTCAATTATGCTACTTACCTTACTCAATGCAGGGATAAAATTATTTACTATTGGTAATTGTTCTCTTTAATTGCACCAAAATATCTCGCATTGTTTGAGGCTCAATAATAAAATTACCTACTAATAAAATAAACATCGTCCACAAGGAAATACATATAGCGGCTACAAGCCATGAACCTGCAGATGTAATATGGAGCTCGATAAAAAATATAAATGGTATTGCTGCAGTAAGTGCACAAATACTATTTTGCACAATTTTTTTGACAGTATCTTTAGGTGAATTTTGTAAAATCTTTTTAGAAGAATAAATGATTAAATCATAAGTACGATAGCCGTATGAACAAATTCCTCCCAGTAATATTCCTTCTGCGCCAAAAAACTGTACAAAAACAAGAGAAACTACAAGGTTGATTAATGCTTCCATAATGGCACGATTTTTCGTCTCTCTAAAATGGCCTGCAGCATTCACTAACGTATTGGCAGGAATCCGAATTGTATTCGCTACTCCTACAATGACAAACAATATTGCTAACCAGGGCCTTATGTAATTGGCATCTTCAATCCCTGCTGTATAAATCTTTATAAATGGCAATATTAAAATAGCTGTACATGTGTAGCTAAAAGCAATGATGCCATAAAAAATATATTCAAAGTGATGAAAATATTTCCGAAGAACGTCCTTATCCTCTTTGACAAGAATGTCTCCAAAAGCTGCTAATATCGCCCCTGAAAAAGTGGATATAAACAATGTGACTGCATTAAACACCATACTATAAACTGTAAACACACTGACTTCTGTTAAGCCCAGAAAAATCGTTATTAAAATAAACGGCGTGTTAAACACCACTAACGAGGCAATTTGATGAATTAAAGCATCCCATTTATCTTTAATTGCTAACGTATTCGCTTGTTTTTTACAATTGAAATATGGATATTTCTTTTTAACATACAATCTTAAAAAAAGAACATCCAGTAACAATAAGGCATTTGAACTAGCAACAACAATGACGATGGAAAAACCAAATGCTATCAAAGTAACTGACAATAGTGCACTCGCAAAAAGCAACATTGTTTGAATGCGAAAAATAACAAAGCTTTTTTGATCTGCCGACAGTAGAACTAAATATTTCCCTATAAAAAAATACTCCCACATGCCACTAATCCCCAAAATAAGTACCATGTAAAGAGCCGTTCGCGGATTCACTTCATCTCCTACTAATAACGGATAACAAATAGCCAAAATGGCGACTAATCCAACAAAGACATAACCCGAACGTCTATAAAAACGATTAGTCGCTGAAAGAATTCCATTTATTTGGTCTTTATCACCCTTGGCTAGTGGCTTATAAAGTGCCACTATCGATGCATTACCAACCCCAGCCTCTACTATTTTTAAATAACTTAAAAATTGCTTAATCGACGAAACAAGCCCGTTTGTAGCAGAGCCGTATGTTGTCATAAATAGTCGAGGTAAAATGAAATTAATAACCGCTGCTACAACTTGTAGTAATACATTAGACATTAAATTTAAAACTACTCTCTTAGTTCTCATGCTGGTAAGCACCTTTTCTTTTAGTAAAAGTAGGAATTAAGCCTTTGCAATCACTGATCCGCTGTTTAAACCTATTCAACATGAAAAGTAAAAGAATTTGTTTTTTCTTTAATAACCAAGTATAGATCTTTGATTTGAGCGGCATATTTGTCATCCGAATCGCATGCAACGATCCATGAAACGCTTCATGAATCAACATTTTCTTAATAAAGGTACGCTTTTCATGTAAACGCTTATGGTTGAATCTATTCAATTCATTATTCACCGCTGCCATCACTAAATAAGTAAAATAATACTGAAGTTGTTCAGCAAAATTAGGAACCTGGTCTGCTTTCCTGTACTTTAAAACTTTCAATTGTTCATACAACACAAGTATTTTTTTAAAAAACATCTGATCATAACTAGCCGTCATGGAAGAAGAATGCTGACGGTAATGGTAGAGATACTGATTTTCTAATATATAAATACTTTCTGCATCAAGTAAGCTAGGATATGTACAAGCAGCATCGTCCCCCATGCAAATTTGATCATCCACATCAAAGAGATTTTTCTCTAATAGGTCTCTTTTAAATATTTTATTAGATAAAGATGGATATAAGCCAAAACGGTAATACTCACCCGAATATAGCATAATTGGATATACTTCTTTTTCCATTCTATCCTTCCTGTACAAACCAGGCGAGACAAGCTGTGATCTCTTCACTTCTTGGAGTGGATAATTTTCTACAATGTCACAAATAACAATATCTACATCAAAAACACGTGCAGTATTACATAATGATTTATACATATCAACTTCAATCCAATCATCACTATCTACATAACCAATATACTGTCCTTTGGCGACCCTTAGCCCTGCTTTACGGGCACTGACAGCACCACTATTTGCTTGATGAATGACGGTAATTCTTGTATCAGATTCGGCATATTCATCGCAGATTACTGAGCAGCTATCAGTCGAGCCATCATTTACTAATATCAACTCAAAATCTACGAATTCCTGTCTCAGAATACTATCAAGACACATTTTTAAGTAAGGTTCCGTATTATAGACGGGGACAATAATGCTTAAATATGGCACTCACCTCACCTCCCATTCATAGTAACTCCCTTACTTTTACTCATAGTCAGTGCAAACATAATTAATAAAATATGATATGGAAAATAATCCATGACAAATGAATCAAGTCCTATATTCGCTATTAACATGATATAGAGAGGAATAGCGTTGATTGAAAGGATTTGAAAGCCTGGTCTATTCATAATTCCGACATTCTCTCTAAGTACTTTATAGAGGCTTGAAATGTATAGTACTGACAAGACTATTCCGATTAAACCTATATAATAGGGAGTTGATAAGTACATTGTATGTGCCATCTTTACCTTCGCAAAGCTTGTGCCAAAGCCTGCACCCAAAACAAATACTTTCGTGTTTTGAAGGATTTCATTTACAAATAGGCTCCAACTACTCACTCGACCAGTGGTAATGGCATCTGTCGATATTCCTGACCCAAAAAACCGAATCCAATAAATTTCGAATAACTTCTCGTAAAAAAAATAGAGGGCAACCCCACAAATAATCACGATAAAAGACGAAAATTTAATAGCAGTCTTCACATTATTTTTAGTGAAGACAATAAATGTCATCATAATGAAAATGATTAATGTAATAATAAACATTTTGGAATATGTCAGTATGCCAAAAAATGCTAATATCACGAGTAATACAATTGACTTTTTCTCCTTTTTTCCATCCAGATTAAAAAGCACTAATAAACAAGCCATAGCTATTAATACTTGCAAACTAAAGTAATTTGGATCTAAATCTAAACCCGTAAATCTTGTACTAATCGAGTTCATTGTCTTCACTGTATTCACAATGGTCATTGACTCTATAAAATGATCAATTTCTGGAATAGAATAACTAATCAATCGAACGATTGAAGCAGCTAGTAAACCCGATGCATAGATATACGTATACCTTCTGAAATATGCCTTATCATCGAGGGTCAATATTGCACAAAAGAGCACACTATAATTCAACACAAAGCCTAAAACTGCAATAAGATTACCACCACTAACTATCGTTACGGCCACCGTATAAAATGCAAATAAAAAATAGGTTAATAGGAGTCGTTTTGAAATACCTTGCTTTTGTAAAAAGAGCGTCAAAATACTTAACAAAATATAGAAAGAACTAAGTACAACAAGCAGTGAATATCCTGATATATCGAATTTAATGACATACACCCACGAAATAAAAAACAATAAATAGTCAATTCGATGCTGCTGCTTATCTAGCAGCATCGCCAAACTAGTTAAAAGGAAGAAGAGCCAGAGAAATAGATTACTACCTGTATATATTTTGAATACGACAAAGATACTTGAAATTATACAAATGAGCACACTAAAATTCTTAGATTCTATCATGTACATCAAACTCCAATACTAGTTGCTCTTGAGCTTTTTTGTTTGTGTAGTGGTTTTCCTCTATGTAATTTTTCATATTGTGTAGTAATTCTGTATTTTTCATAACACTAGAAATGACTTGAAAGATATCTTGAATGTTAAAGCCTGTTATCAATCCGTTATGACCATTACAAATTTGTTCACCTGCTGCGGCAAAGTCCGTTGTAATAACAGGCGTTTGTACAATTAATGCCTCCCCAATGACCATTGGGTAGCCTTCGTAGGCAGATGTTAAAACGAATACATCACTACATTTTATAAATGGATAGGGATTTTTCATTTCTCCTACAAATTCAACTACATCCTCTACACCTAGCTGCAAAGCTAATTGCTGATTCGAAAGTAGGTCTGGTCCATCCCCTAAAATGCGCCAGCGAAAATTATTAATAGAAGTTTCCTTTAACAACTTACACAGATGTGGAATAAGGTCGAACCTTTTTGTACTATTTTCAATTCGCCCAACAGATATTAAATCCAACTCGCTTTTATGAAACGGTGTATATTGACATGCCAGTTCTTTAATCTCTTCGATTGGAAAAAAATTATAAACCACTTGAATTTTATGTTGATATTGTGGAAGAAAATTTATTAAATTTTCCTTACATGCTACTGAAACACATAATAATCGATCAAAATTTTTATAGGTTTTGACACAAGCCTCATAATTAAAATTCGCTTTAATGGGATCTGTATGAATCCATGCGAGCTTACGATTTGCTATCACAAACTGATCTACAAATAAATTGGTCCCCTTATTGAAGTATTGATTGGGTACATCATTAAAATAAGATATGGCGATATCATAATGACAATTATTGCGATGTTTTTTTAAAAGCATCGAATAGAAGTTATGGGAACCTATTAATCGAACAACTATCATACACACAATGCGTAAAATAATATGCCATACGTTATTTCTTTTTTTCACTTCAGCAAAAGGTGTAGCAATTAGTTGTAACAGTAGGTTCCCTGTAGTTACCTTCACATTGGAGGGAATATCGTTCATTAATTCCCCTCCACTAAATGTGAAAACATCTATCTCATATTTCTCGTAGGGGCTGATTTCTTTTAGCATATTAATTAATGCCTTTTGGATACCACCCATTTGAAAATTTTGTGCAACAAATAATATTTTCATATTAGCCCCCCTAAAAATACTACTGTAAATTTTCATATTGCTCTTACGTTTGTGGATAAAAATTGGATCGATAGCCGCTACGAGCTACTATCTTTGCTACTCACACTCCGCATAGCTTTTATAAATTACTGTATAAATCTGTTATCCGTTTCTCCATTTTCGCCCAGCTGTAACCTTCTTCGTACAGTGCCTTCATTTCACGAGAAATTTCCGGCCATTCTTTTCTACGCTTTACCAAATTCTCAATTCCGTTTTGTAAACTCTCTCTATTGTAATCAATAAGTTCTCCAAAATTATTTGTTGCAACTACTTCTGACATTCCCGTATTTTTCACCATAATCAAAGGCTTACCAAGCATTAATGCTTCATAGAATTTATTAGGTGCAGCATAATAATGGTTAGAAATGGTAGGATCATAAATAGCCGTCATAATGTCACAATTATTTTCTAACTCTATTGTTTTTTCATAGGGTAACTTACCATAAAAGTGTATATTGTCATGCATTTTCGAAGCTTGCAGCAATGTATCAGCTAACTTACCAAATCCACCAATATGCAGCTCATAACTTGGCGTATTTTTTACTACTTCAACCAATTCACTAATCAATCGATTTTCAGTAAGTATACCTACATAGACTATTTTTACTTTTTTCGGATTCAACTCTAAGCAATCATTGGAATCTATATAACGTGGAGTATTATATATGACCTCTATTTTTTTAGGTGAAGCTTTAGCAATCTGTTCTTTGCGCTTTTCTGTACATATAATGACTGCATCCACACTATTCATAAGGCGTATATCTAGACTAGCAATGACCTTTCCAATAATCTCCGGTCCATAAAATGGTGATGTATACGAATCAAATACGTCGTAGATTACTTTTTTACGAAGTAATTTCCCACATATTGTACCTATTAACGCTGTATCAAAATCACAAGCGTGAATCATATCATACGTATTTTTATGGCGAAGTAACCATTGAAAAAGTTTAAGTTGAAATTTTATAAGTGGGACTAAGTTCTTTTTCAAACCTCCTCCAAATGTTGCCGGAATACCAAACCTTGTAATACGAATTGCCTGTTCACCTTCTAACAGCTGGTTCTTTATTTTATATTTTTTATCTCTATCCCAAGCTAAAATGTGAACCTTCCAATTATTTTTCGCAAGGCAATGTGCTTCCTTTTCAACCCTTGGATCTGGAGATACAGGGTTACTCCTCATAAAAACAACTCGCATCTCATATGCCCCCCCTTAAACACTGAATGTCTCTAGTGCTTCAGCTACTTTTTGCTTCCTTTTATGTCCTTACAACTTAAAGGTGCTTTCCCATTTTAAAAAAACTTCCACCATTTTTTTGTGAAAGTATCATCTGGTTCATATACAATTAATGGAAGATTATTAATGATTCGTTCGTTATTTTCAAGCAAAAATTCTACCATATCCAAATCTTTTTGTTTTTCTAAAAATCTAAGTCCCTTTTCAAATAAGAAAGGACGTGTATTTAAGTTATGCACATCTGAACCGTATGTATGGACAAGATTCGAGCGCACTAAATTTAGCGAAAGTTTTTGGACGGTTTTGCCAAACAATCCTGCTAAACTCCCTGATGTAATTTGTGCAAGTGCCCCCTCGCGTATAATTTGTTCCAAATGACTTGGATTTTCTGAAATGACTCTATTTCGCTCTGGGTGTGCAATAATTGGTGTTATGCCTGCTGTTAATAACGAGTAAATGATATCCTTTGTATATTTGGGAATATGATTAGAGGGAAGTTCCAACAGCAAATAATTGGAATTTGCTAAAGTATGTAATTGTTTTTTTTCATACAATTCTAGAATGTTACCTGCCAAGCGTACCTCTTGTCCCGTGTAAAGTTTTAACGGCATATTAAGTTGGTCAATTGCCATTTGTAACTGTACAATTTGCTCATTCACGACATCAAAGGGGACATTATACAAGGGATGTAAAGCATGCGAAGTGGAAACAATCGTTGAAATCCCCTCCAAAACTGCCTGCTCAAATAAACAAAGTGTCTCTTCAATCGTTTTCGGACCATCATCGACATCAAATAATATATGACTGTGCATATCAATCACTGTACTTCACTTCCCTGTCTAGGTACTTGAATTAACGATAATATTGCTCATAATATTGATGGAGTGGCATCTTATAGTTATTTAATACTACGCCTAAAATATTTGCTTTTGAGGCTTCAAGGCTTGCCTTTGCTTTTAACACACTTTCATTTTCTGCAACTCCACTATTCACAATTAATAATGTACCATCACATTTATTGGACAAAATTTGAGCATCTGTTACAGATAATAGGGGTGGCGCATCAAAAATAATGATGTCAAACTCTTTCTTTAGTTCCTCAATTACACTCCCCATTAAGGTAGAAGCTAGTAACTCTGCTGGATTAGGAGGAATAGGCCCACTTGTCAAGACATATAGATTAGCAATATCTGTATTATTGACGACTTCAGAAATTGTAAAATGTCTTGTTAGTAAATTTGATAGACCTCTAGCATTTTGCAATAGAAACGTATAATGCATTGTTGGTTTTCGTAAATCTGCATCTACGATGACGACCCGTTTTCCTTCTTGTGCGAAAACAACACCTATATTGGCTGCATTGGTTGACTTTCCTTCACCTGGTGTTGCAGATGTTACTAATATTGTTTTAATTTCTCTATCAGGCATTGAAAAAGTAATATTTGTTCGGATTGTTCGAAATTGTTCAGAAATAAAAGAATGGCCATTTGCAATCGTCACAAGTTTTCGTGCCATTTTCACTAACTTCTTCTTTTTCTTTTTTTTCCAAAACATTATGATCCTCTCCTCGTTTTACGAGATTTTATCCTAGTGCTTTTATTGTGAGCATCACTAATTTGACTAATCAAGCCAATAATCGGTAGTCCTACTAGCTCTTCAATATCTTGCTCCGTCTTGATTGTAGTATCTAAGCTCTCTATTATGATTATGAGAGCAGCACTTAAAACAAAACCAATAAACGAGGCTGCTACTATATAAAGGGTTTTATTTGGCGCAATCGGTACAGGTTCCTTATCTAATTGTGCAACTGACAAAATATTAACATTATCAACCGTCATTAAAACTTGGATCTCCTCTTGAAACACATCTGCTATTGTATTGGCAATTTCGACAGCCAACCCTGCTTGCTTGTCTACAACATTAATATTGACAACTTGTGAGTTATTGGCACTAGATACAGTAATTTGATCCATTAAAACTTCAGGTGTGACATCCAAATCTAGCTTATTTATAACTTTAGATAAAATAGCAGAACTTGTTATGATAATGTTATACGTATTAATAAGTCGGAGATCTGTTTCAACCTGTTGTACACCTAAATGTGGTTGCTCTATATTTTTTTGATTAACTAAAATTTGCGTTTCTGCCTCATAGGTAGGTTTTAACACAAAGATGCTAATAAAGGCTGTAACCAACGCTGCAAAAAGTGTAAAACTTATGATAAAAAGAAAGTTTTCTCGGACTATTTTCAATATATCTTGTAATGTGATTGTTTCTTTCAATGCTCTTCACTCCTTGTCAAAACATAAACCAGTTGTAAAAATGGAGTATAACTAGGCTGTTAATTTTTAAAAGGTATTCATGTTGAGGCTAGTTCACTATGCTTTATTCCATACTATATTGTTGGAATCATCCATTTATTCTTACTGGGTAGATCACATCGAATTTATTCACATACAAAAAGGCACCCCCTGACCTTGGTCAAGGGATGCCTATTATTTTAATATTTATTTCGCGTATTCCACAGCACGTGTTTCGCGAATAACTGTTACTTTAATATGACCTGGATAATCGAGTTCTTCCTCAATACGTTTGCGAATATCACGCGCAAGACGATGAGACGCTAAATCATCAATTTTTTCAGGTTGTACAATAATACGAATTTCACGTCCAGCTTGAATCGCATAAGATTTTTCTACGCCATCATAGCTTTCTGAAATTTCCTCTAACTTTTCAAGTCTGCGGATATAGTTTTCAAGTGTTTCACTACGTGCACCTGGACGAGCAGCTGATAATGCATCAGCTGCAGCGACTAATACCGCAATAACAGATGTTGCTTCAGTATCACCATGATGCGAAGCAATACTATTAATGACAACTGGGTGTTCCTTATACTTTGTTGCTAATTCCACACCAATTTCAACGTGGCTTCCTTCAACTTCATGATCGATTGCTTTTCCAATATCATGTAATAAGCCTGCACGACGAGCCAATGCTACATCTTCACCAAGTTCAGCAGCAAGTAATCCTGCTAAATGTGCGACTTCAATTGAATGTTTTAGAACATTTTGTCCATAGCTTGTACGATATTTCATGCGGCCTAAAATTTTCATTAAATCTGGATGTAAGTTATGAATACCAATTTCAAATGTAGTTTGCTCACCTGTTTCGCGGATTTGTTCATCCACTTCACGTCGAGCTTTTTCCACCATTTCCTCAATACGAGCTGGGTGAATACGACCATCCTGTACAAGTTTTTCAAGTGCAAGTCGAGCTGTTTCACGGCGAATTGGATCAAAGCCTGATAATATAACCGCTTCTGGCGTATCATCAATAATTAAATCAATTCCTGTTAACGTTTCCAATGTACGGATATTACGGCCTTCGCGACCAATAATACGTCCCTTCATTTCATCATTTGGCAAGTTCACAACAGATACAGTTGTTTCTGCTACGTGATCTGCAGCAAAGCGTTGTAGTGCTAATGATAAAATTTCACGTGCTTTTTTATCTGAGTCTTCTTTCGCACGTGTTTCAGCTTCTTTCGTCATCACAGCAATATCAGTTGATAACTCTTTTTCTACTTCATTGAGGATAATTGATTTAGCTTCATCCCTAGTTAAAGCAGAAATACGTTCTAACTCTGTTTTTTGTGATGCCATGAGCTCGTCCACTTTGCTCTCCATCTGTTCAATATGCTGTTGTCTTTCAGCTAGAGCTTGTTCTTTGCGCTCTAAGCCAGCTTCTCTCTTATTTAGAGCATCATCTTTGCGATCAAGATTCTCTTCTCTTTGCAATAAACGGTTCTCTTGTTTTTGAAGTTCTAAACGACGTTCACGAATGTCATTTTCAGCTTCAGTACGAAATTTGTGAGTTTCATCTTTGGCTTCAAGTAGTGCTTCTTTCTTCATTGCCTCCGCTTCTCGTTTTCCTTCTTCAACGATTGTTTCAGCGACATGTTTAGCACCAGTGATTTTTGAGTCATTCACTTTTTTCATGTAGATATAGCTAACAGCGGCACCAACGATGAGTCCAAGCAAAGCGGAGATGATAGTAATTCCATCCATATGAACACCTCCTCTTGCTATTTGGGTATTACAGTTTCAGTCGGCGCATACATCTATGTCGCCTTAGCTAAAATGCACCAGATTTTGTTAAAATTTATGCAAAACCCGTTTCATTGGCCAAAGGCATTATCTTCATCCAGTAGGCGTTTAGACATCCATTTTAAAGGATATTTCACTATAAAACATTTGCTAAATGAGGATAAAATGTACTGCCTATTTAAAGTCATAATTCAGAAATTATACATATTTAATTGTATAGCTAGCCTCATGCTCTGTCAAGGATAGTCAGGCGTATGTTCGCCACCTTAGCCAAAAAAAGTAAGTCCTATCCATTCAGTGAATTTTTTCCCTATTACTATTTCACTAGAAAATTTTTCATGTTAAATACAATTAATAAAAAAACAGTACATAAGAAATAAACACATAGCCTCTCTCTTATTATGTGTAAAAATTTAAGAATATAGACAAAAAAATGCATTGCCCCCTCAATAAAGTGGGAACAATGCAATCATTAATTATTCTTCTTCCAGAAGTAACATTAATTCTTCATCCATCTCTTCTTCATCATCATGGGCAGCAATTGTATAAGAAGAAGCTGCAATACCATAAGAAGCTCGGATTTTATTTGCTATGTCTTCTAGGACAGCAGTATTTTCTTTTAAATACTGTTTAGCATTTTCTCGTCCTTGACCTAAGCGCTCATCGCCATATGCATACCAAGAACCACTTTTTTGTACAATGTCTAATTCTACGCCTAAATCGACTGTTTCGCCTTCTTTAGAAATTCCTTCTCCATACATAATATCTACTTCAGCTGTACGGAAAGGTGGTGCTACTTTATTTTTTACAATTTTAATTTTAGTACGGTTACCAACAATATCATTACCTTGCTTAATAGCTTCTGCACGTCGCACTTCTAAACGGACAGAGCTGTAGAATTTAAGCGCTCGTCCACCTGGTGTTGTTTCTGGATTACCGAACATAACACCGATTTTTTCACGAATTTGGTTAATGAAAATAGCAATCGTTTTTGATTTATTAATCGCACCTGAAAGTTTACGTAAAGCTTGAGACATTAGACGTGCTTGTAAGCCGACATGAGAGTCACCCATATCCCCTTCAATTTCAGCTTTTGGCACTAAGGCAGCAACAGAGTCAATAACGATAATATCAATAGCCCCACTGCGCACTAATGCTTCTGCGATTTCAAGTGCTTGCTCACCTGTGTCGGGCTGTGATAATAATAGCTCATCAATATTGACACCTAATTTTTGTGCATAGATTGGATCTAATGCATGCTCCGCGTCGATAAATGCTGCTTGTCCACCTGATGCCTGTACTTCAGCAATGGCATGTAGAGCAACAGTTGTTTTACCAGATGATTCTGGACCGTATACTTCAATAATACGTCCACGTGGATATCCACCCACTCCTAATGCAGCATCAAGTGCAAGTGAACCACTTGAAGATGTCGCAATTTCTAAATCGGTTTTTTCACCGAGTTTCATGATGGAACCTTTACCAAAATTCTTTTCAATTTGTTTTAGAGCCTGTTCTAAGGCTGCTTTACGATCACTCATTCATTTTCCTCCTTCGAAAACTGTTCACTGTTTTTATCTATCTCTACTATACTTGTTTTTGAGAAAACACGCAAGAAAAAAGCGAACATTTATTCGATTTTTCTTCAAAATAAAAATTTGGATAGTTTTCCTCTACCCAAATTCCTATGTTCTACTCTATTTTAATATCGTTTTGTGTAGCCACGTTCTTCTAAAAGTTGCATTAAATAATGGCATGTAAATTTCACCGCACGGAGTCGATTCGTATTCCGCATGCCTGATAAATGAAGTAAATATGTAAGCGGCTCCTCGTCATTTATGGCAATACCAATCCAAACCGTACCTACTGGCTGATGATCATGTGCAGTGGGACCTGCTTCTCCTGTAAGACCAATCCCAATATTTGTAGCAAATTTCTCACGAACAGCACTTGCCATTGCCGCTGCACACTCAGCACTCACAACACCATGTGTATCAATTAATTCTTGTGAAATGCCTAGCTGTTTTACTTTCGCATCTGCTGCATAGGTAACAACGCCTCCTATAAGTGCATTGCCTACCCCTGGAATTTCCGCAAGTTCAGATTGAAATAAACCAGCAGTTAAACTTTCTGCAGCCGCAATTGTTAGCTCATTATCCAGTAGCATTTCTACCGTTTTTGAGGCAAGGGAATCATCATCTACACCATATTGATAATCACCAACAAGTGCTTGTATTTCTGCAACCTTTGCCTTAATAAGCTGGCCAGCTTGTTGCTCTGTTGCGGCTTTAGCTGTTACGCGTAACGTTACCTCACCATCAGAAGCAAGTGGAGCAACTGTTGGATTGGTTTGTGCATCTAAAATATTTTGAACTTGTACTTCAAGCTCGGCCTCACCAATTCCATAAAATCGCATAACATGTGATGCAATGATCCCTCCATCATTAAGCATCGCAGCAAGTTTAGGTTTAGCCTCAAATTGAAACATTGGTTCTAACTCTTTTGGAGGTCCTGGTAATAAAATATAAGTGCGATCATTTTTTGTGAAGATCATACCTGGAGCCATTCCATGGTGATTAGCTAATACTTCACTCCCAGCTAAAATTAATGCCTGTTTACGATTATTTTCCGTCATTGGACGTCCTCGTTTAGCAAAAAATTGCTCAATATACGTCAATGCTACTTCATCAAACTCAAGAGAAACACCAAGATGACGTGCAATCGTTTCCTTCGTTAAATCATCTTTTGTTGGACCAAGTCCTCCCGAAAAAATAATGAGATCTGCACGAGACTCTGCCACTTCGATAGCTTGTTCTAAACGCTTTGCATTATCGCCTACTACGGTATGATAAAAAACGTTGATGCCAAGCTCGGATAGCTGGCTTGAGATAAATCTCGCATTTGTATTCGTAATTTGACCTAATAATAGTTCTGAGCCAACCGCAAGAATTTCAGCATTCATGATCCCAAGACCTTTCTTATTTAGACTCAAGTAATACACGTCGATTTAGATAGAAATAATCCCATCCTGACCAAAGTGTAAAGAACAATGCAACATAGAGCATGATTGTATCAAATGGAATACCAACCAATGTAAAGATTGTATTGTGTAAAAGAGCAGCAGCAATCGCTACAATTTGTGCCCAAGTTTTAATTTTACCAAGCTGATTGGCAGCTACGACTTCTCCTCCACCTGCCAAAATCAAACGTAAACCCGTTACAGCAAATTCACGACTGATAATAATGATAATTACCCAAGCAGGTGCCATCTTAAGCTCGACCATTAAAATAAAGGCTGCTGAGACAAGTAACTTGTCAGCTAAGGGATCTAAAAATTTCCCAAATGTCGTTACAAGATTATACTTACGTGCGTAATAACCATCCACCCAATCGGTTGTTGAAGCAAAGATAAAAATAAGTGCGCCTATAAAATGATGAATTGGCATCTCTGCACCAAAAAGTGATAATGTTCCCCAGCCAAAATCAAACATCATAACAATGACAAAGAATGGAATAAGTAAGATTCGAGAGATGGTAATTTTATTTGGAATGTTCATTTTTCTAACACCTTTCATGATGAAAGAAAGTAGTCATCAGGTGATGACTACTGTTCTTTATTGAAATTGATGACGATATTTTGCGTTACAATTTGTTGTGCATACGTTAGAAGTTCGTCATTAATATAGATTTTAGCTTGCGTTGAATTACCGAGACGAATACGAACATAGTTTTGTGTTGAGGCGTCAAATTCAACTACTTCCCCGGCATTATAGACACGCGTATCTGTTAAGATTTCTTGTTGCTGTTGATTGCGAATACCAACAAATGTAGGGCCTGATATTTCGATTTTCAGTTTCATTGTATCCGTCCCTGTTAACGTATAAGAAGTTGTCGCTCCATCTGCTTCAACAGTACCCGCGGAAATTGTTTGCTTCATCTCTTCAGTTTGATCAGTGTCATCTTCATCAGTTGGTGTTTCTTCTGTAGCTTTTGTATCTTCTTTATCATTTTTCTGTGCATCTTTATTTTCTTGTTCTTTTTTATCCTTCTCACTATCAATTGGCTTGACATTTGTGTCATATTCAATCTCAGGAGTTGGATTTACTTCTTCGCTTGTCCCTGGACTGTTTTTTGATTGCCATAGCACCCATATAGCCACAATAATGACTACAATAAATAAAGCAACAATGATTTTTGGCATAGCCTCCATCATTTTATTCGAAGGGCCTTTCGTTACTTTTCTTCTGCTGGGGCTATTCGTCATCGATTGACTTACTTGATCGTTTGGAGTGCTCGGTAGTTCATTTTTATATGTCTCTAAGATTTCTTCCGCATCCAACCCAACAGCTTCTGCATATTGTTTGATAAAAGCTCGTACATAAAACGAACCAGGCATAATGGAATAATTGCCCTCTTCAATTCCTACTAAATAACGTTTTTGGATTTTCGTTATTTCTTGTAAATCGTCTAAGCTGTAGCCTTTAGACAGTCTCGCCTCTTTCAGTCGAGTCCCTAATTCTGCCACTAATAACACCTACTTTAACATCAAATTAAAAATTAAATCCTCCAAAAGAATCGGATTCGGACATATGATTTTTTTCCATTATTTCATAAGTAATTTCTTCATCAGTGTGATGACGTAGTTCAATAATATAATCAAAATCCTCTATTTTATATTCTGAATGCTGAACAAACATATCTGGATGCTCTACAACTTTGATACAAGGCATATTCATCATTTCACGCACTAATTGCAAATGTTTCTCATCAGATGAACGTCGAGTCACAATACCATCTAAAATAAAAATATTGTTACGACTAAATTCATCTCCCACAAGCTTATTACGAACTGTTTGCTTAATCATTGTAGATGATAAAAAGATCCATTTTTTATTGGCACAGACACTGGCGGCTACTATGGATTCAGTTTTTCCAACACGTGGCATGCCACGAATACCAATCAGCTTATGTCCCTCTTTTTTAAAGAGTTCTGCCATAAAGTCGACTAAAATACCTAATTCATCTCTTACGAAATGGAATGTGTTTTTTTCATCTGCATCTCGAGGAATATAACGACCATGCCTAATGGCTAAACGGTCGCGAAGTTTTGGTTGTCGAAATTTGGTTACGTTAATATGTTCCATTGTCGAAACAATTGTACGAAAACGCTCAATTGCCTCATCATTGTCTGTATGCACTAACATACCACGTCGATCCTCATCTACACCATTTATTGATATAATATTGACACGAAGCATCCCTAAAAGTGAAGCAATATCTCCTAATAATCCAGGGCGATTCACCTGAATTTCATATTCAAAGTACCAATCGCTCAACACACTCGTTCCCTTCCTATTAGTTAACGTAAAAAATCCTTTATAAGTTCCATCATAGCTGATTTTTTATGTAATGGAAAGTTAGAATACATGGAATTACAGTGTTATTTACTAATTTTTTTTGATGACTGTTAAATAGGCTTACATACGTTCCCGTTTTCACAGATAAAAAGTTTATTGTATAGCAAAAAGAGGAGATTGGCTCTCCTCTTTTATTTACTGCACATGCTTATTTTGTACAAGCTTAATGACACAATTCGCTAATGCATGTTTTTCATCTTCAGAGGCAACGCCCCATAAATCCGACAGCACTCGCTCTTGTTCGTTTTTAGGATCGACATTAGTCGCCAAATATTCCCCAATTTGGACAGCAGCCGTTTGAATCATTTTCTTCGGCATACCACTTGATTCAGCTTGCATAACGTTTTGTCCTAAAAACGATGTCCATTTTTGCCAGTTTTCTAAAATGGTCATATTCTTCCTCCTCCTTTACACAAGTAGTATGTGCAAAAGAGATTATTATATGTACCAGCCTCCATTTAATCGTACGATTTGTCCTGTCACATAATCAGCTTTACCAGACAAATAAAAACGTACCATTTCAGCCACATCTTTTGTTTGTCCAATGGAACCTAGTGGGATATCGTCCAAAATGTATTGAAGCTCTTCTTGATTTAGATGGCTGTTCATTGAGGTATTTATAAAACCAGGAGCAATAGCATTCACTCTAATCCGAGATAATGCCGCTTCTTTTGCATAGGATTTAACAAAAGCATGTTGCGCACCCTTAACAGTTGCATAAAGTGCCTCCCCCGCTGAGCCAGCTTCTCCCCAAATGGAACCTATAAATAGTACATAGCTCACTTCATGCTTGCGAAGTTTTCCAGAAAGTAAAGCTGTTAGTCTCATAGGATTTTGAACATGAACACGCCATAAAGCATCCATATCCTCAACTGTCGTATCTTCGAGCAATGAATAATGGGCTTGTCCATTAGCAAAAACAATAGCCTGCACATTGAAAATTTGCGCGGCTACTAATTCTGCTCCTTTAACAATTGAAAAATCCCCCTGTACAAGCATAAATTCTTGTGCAGGGAAATTTTCGGTAAGCATTTCACATAATCTCTGTGCCGCATTTTGATTGTTTGAATAATGTACATAGATGGACCAGCCGTCCTCAGCTAAGCTTTGACAAATGGCATGACCGATATCACCTGATGCACCTAAAACAAGGGCAAATTTTTTCACTGTGCATCCTGCTTACTTGGCAGAATTTTAAAGACCGTTTGCTGTGTTTCACCTTGGATAGAAGCAAATGCTTTTTGTAAATCATCCACAGTTAATGTCTCAAGTACTGGTACTACATCAAATAAATTCATGTCATTAAAGGAATATCGTGTGAATTGGTTTGCGATAAACTCGATCGAATTTAGTGCACGTAGGAAGAACCCAATTTTTTTGCGTTTTATACGATCCAAACCAGCACGATCAAACTGGCTATTTCCTTCATATTTTGCTAATTCGTCCATAATCGTTTTTGCCAATTTATCAGGCTCTGCTGAATCTGATCCGATCATGGCAAACCCAAAACCATTTTCTAAGGTAAAATCAAAAGCATATGTCTCATCAATTAAACCTTCCTCGTAAACACGTTCATAAAAATCAGAGGTACGTCCAAAAATAAGCTCAAGTGCAATTTGAACCGACAACTCATGCTTTAACATGTCCTGACCTGATAAATTAGTGTCTTTCGCTTTTAAACCTACATAAATTTTTGGTTTTTGAACATCCATATTTAATGTACGTTCTTTAATAGCTACCTCTGTTGGTTCTATATCAAAGAAGCGTTGAATAGGCGTTGGTTCTGGGAACTCTTTTTTACCTTGATTCTCACGAATAAACGTCATCATTTCTTCTGGTTCAACAGCACCAATCACAAATAACAACATATTGGAAGGATGATAAAACGTATTGTAGCACGTATATAAGTGCTCGGCTGTAATGCCATCAATCGATTCAATTGTACCAGCGATATCAATCTTTACAGGATGATGATGATACATATTTTCGATTGTGCCAAAGTATAGACGCCAGTCTGGTTGATCATCATACATTGTAATTTCTTGCCCGATAATTCCTTTTTCTTTATTGACAGTAGCTTCTGTAAAGTATGGTTCTTGGACAAAATTCAATAATGTTTCTGTACTTTTATAAATATTGTCAGTAGATGAAAATAAATAAGCTGTACGCGTAAACGATGTAAATGCATTCGCAGAAGCACCATATTCGCTAAATTTTTGGAAAACGTCTCCATCCTCTTTTTCGAACATTTTATGCTCTAAAAAGTGTGCAATACCATCTGGTACAGTAATACTTTCTGTGTCACCAATTGGCACGAACGTACGATCGACAGAGCCGTACTTTGTTGTAAATGTAACAAATGTTTTGGAAAAGCCTTTTTTCGGCAATATATAAACATCTAAGCCATTGTCTAGTTTTTCATAATAAAGTATTTCATCTAATTGTTTAAATTCTATTGTTTTCATTGTGCGGCTTGCTCCTTTCCACATAAGAAATAGACCGCTTCAAGCTGCACTTGCTTTGCCATTGCAACAACATCTTCTTTTGTCACAGCTTTCCACTTATTTGCCCAGGCTTGAACTGAGAATTCCTCAGGTAAATCCTTATATTGATCAAAAATTTCAATTTGACCTCGTGCCGAATCTAAGGATTCTTTTAGCTGATTCGTCAGCATAGCCTTTGTTTGCTCCAGCTCTAAATCGGTAATGTCCCCAGCCTGCATGACGGCAAGTTGTTCTTTAATTAAAGATAGCGCTTTTTCTTCATTTTTAGCTTCAATCCCAGATACAACAAATACAAGTCCATAATGCGAAGCATAGGAACTAGAAGCATAATAAGCAAGACTCTCTTTTTCACGAACATTCATAAACAGCTTAGCATGTGGATATCCACCAAAAATCCCATTAAAAATTTGCATCTTAGAGAAATCTGCATCACCAAATCTAACAGGTGTGCTAAAGCCAATATGAAGTTTACCTTGTTTCATTTCATGCTGTTCTCTTACATAATCATTGTCTGGATGTTGTTGGGGGAGTACTGCTGGAACTTCCTCAGGAGTACGATCCTTAAATGGTAGCGCTTTTTTTAATTTCGCAACAATTTCCTCTTCATTAATGTCTCCAGCTACATAAATATCGATTTTGTCGTTAGCTAGCATCGATTGATAAGCCTCTAATAATGAGGCAGGGGTAATCTTTTGAATTTCTTCGACACTACCATTCGCTGAAATTGATGCTGGCTCATTTGGTCTCAAGATTTGTTGTAGACGGAATTGAGCAAAGCGAGACTTATCGTCAAAAATAGATTCAATACGTTGAATAACTGTCTTTTTCTCACGCTCAACAACGGATTCCTTAAAGACACCATTTTCTAGATTAGGCTCAAAAATAGCTGTATGCAATAAACCAAGGACTTCGTTTAAGACACTTGTATTTGCTAGATAATGATCATTAACAGTCTCTACATTCATAAGAACCGTATGCTCATTTCCGCGCTTCGATGTATCAAAATACAAAACTGTACCATACAAGTCATCTAAAAAGCTTCGAAAAGCAGCAGTTGTCTTATATTTAGCATTACTGTGCTGCAGTACATTTGTTAATACTGTACGCTCTGATGCACTTTTAGCCGTTAATGCTCTTCTCCATTTAATTGAAAAATTTACGGTTTTAAATTGGGTCGTTTGTCGGATATGCAAATTGACACCTTTTGCAAAAGGTATTGTTTTAAACATATGAAACCCTCCTATCCTTCTTAATATAACGATGTACTACACATACTATACATGTCTATTGTCTATAATTGCAAAAGGAATCCAAAGTATGTATGGGAAAAATTAAAAATTACGCCAATTATAATAGAAAAAGGACCGAGCATAGTGCCCAGTCCTTAAAATGCTTTTCTTAGCGTTTACCTTTAATATAAGGTTGTCCACTCGCTTTTGGAGCGTTTGCTTTACCAATAAAGCCTGCTAAAGCAAGAATTGTTAACACATACGGTAAAATTTGTAGATATACTGCTGGAACATTCTCGATTAGCGGAATTTGATTCCCTGCAATACTTAATGTTTGTGCTAAACCGAAGAATAAGGCTGCACCTAGTGCTCCAATTGGATGCCACTTCCCGAAAATCATTGCGGCAATAGCCATGAAACCTTGACCAGCAATTGTTGCGTGTGAGAAGTCGTGTGTAATTGTTTGTGCATACACTGCACCACCAAGACCACCTAATGCCCCAGAAATCATCACGGCAATATAGCGCATTTTATTTACATTTATACCCATGGTATCTGCTGCCATTGGATGTTCACCCACTGCACGCAAACGCAAGCCGAATGGCGTTTTATAAATGATAAACCATGCCCCGAATGCTACAGCGAACGCTAAAATAGATGTGCTGTAAACATCATGGAACAGTAAACGACCGAAGAACGGAATATCCTCTAAGTAAGGGACACCAAAACGACGAATCGGTTGGTCAATCATATCTGTTTGACCTTTATCATAAATCATTTTTACTAAGAATACGGTTGCAGCTAAACCTAGTAAGTTAATAGCTACCCCTGATACCGTTTGATCGGCACGGAAAGAAATAGAAGCCACAGCATGGAAAAGTGAGAACACAGCACCAATCACAACAGCTGCTAGCATTGCTACCCAAACTGTTGCTGCCCCTAATGATGAAGCGAATTCTAAATTGACAAAAATACCAACAAACGCACCGACAATCATTAAGCCTTCTAGCCCGATGTTGACAACACCAGAGCGTTCAGAGAATACCCCACCGATGGCCGTAAAAATCAAAGGTGTTGCATAAAGAATCGCTGAAGGGATGATGAAATATAACATTTCTAAAAAGCTCATGTTATTGTCCCTCCTTTTTCTTGCTCAGCTTTTGTAAGCCTACTCGAATAATATAGCCTGATGCAACGAAGAAGATAATCAATGCAATAATAATGGATACGATTTCTTCTGGAATTCCCGCAGCATTTGGCATATTTAATGCACCATATTTTAAAGAACCAAAAAGGGATGCCCCAAACACTACTCCAAGTGGTGTATTGGCACCAAGTAGCGCAACGGCGATACCGTCAAACCCAATTCCCGTAAAGCCAGGTTTAATGGATGCGTTTTGGAATGTCCCTAAAGCTTCCATCGCACCACCCAGACCTGCAAACATACCAGAAATTGTCATAGCTAAAATAATATTTTTATTGACACTCATACCTGCATAATCAGCGGCATTTTTGTTAAAACCTACTGCTTTTAGCTCGTAGCCACGTGTTGTTTTTTCTAAAATGAACCACATCACAACTACCATTAAAAGTGCAACAATGATCCCATAGTGAAGACTTGAGTTGTCTGTAAGCTCTCTTAAAAACGGAGAACGTAAAGAAGCTGACTCATGGATACGTTCTGTTTTAAAGCTGCCATCGGACAATTTTTTAATCACTGCATTTGCAATATAAAGTGCAGTGTAGTTCAGCATAATTGTCGCAATAACTTCGTGAACTTTAAATTTCGCTTTTAAGAAACCTGCAATAAAGGCCCAAAATGCACCTGCAGCAGCTGCTGCAAGCAATGCTAATGGTAAGTGAATGATTTTAGGAAGTTCAAACGCATAACCTACCCACGCAGCGGCTAACCAACCTAAAATTAGCTGACCTTCAACACCGATATTGAAGAGCCCTGTACGGAATGCAAATGCTACCGCAAGACCTGCTAAAATATATGGTGTAATTTGACGAATTGTGTTCCCGATTGAATATGAATCTCCAAAAATACCTGTCCAAAGAGCGATATAACCTTGCACTGGGTCATAGCCACTGACTACCATAACGATAGCCCCTACAATTAAACCGATAATGATAGAGATGATAGGAACGAGGATATTAATGACACGATTTGACATTAGTCGTTCCCCTCCTTCGCATCACGCTTTATATTTTTTTTACTTTGTCCTGCCATTAGTAAGCCTAGCTCTTGTTCAGTCGTTTCTTTCGGATTTAACTCATCAACAATTTGTCCATCATAGATAACAGCAATTCGATCCGAAACATTCATCACCTCATCTAATTCAAATGAGATTAACAAAACGGCTTTCCCTTTATCACGTTGCTCAATTAGACGAGAATGAATGAATTCAATAGCTCCTACGTCAAGTCCACGTGTTGGTAGAGCAGCAATTAGTAGATCAGGGTTACGGTCAATTTCACGACCAATAATTGCTTTTTGTTGGTTACCACCAGATAATGCACGAGCTGGTGTCATCTCTCCATTACCAGTACGCACATCATACTCTTTAATGATTTGGCGAGCTTTCTCTGACACCTTTTTATAGTCCATCACAAAGCCCTTCGCTATTGGAGATTGGTAATATGTTTGCAATGCAATATTATGACCAATTGGGAAATCTAAAACTAATCCATGCTTATGACGGTCTTGTGGAATATGTCCTACGCCTTCCTCTGTAATTTTACGAGGCTTCATGTTAGTAATATCTTTACCATTCAGCTTGACTTTACCACTTTTAATTTTGCGTAGACCTGTAATGGCTTCAATTAACTCGGATTGACCATTACCATCAATACCAGCAATACCTACGATTTCACCTTTACGAACATTTAAATTAAGACCTTTAACTTTATCAATATTTCGATAGTCTGTAACAACCAAGTTCTCAATCGCAAGCACTTCGTCAGTCGGTGTCGCATCCGTTTTTTCCGTTTTGAATTCAACCTGACGGCCAACCATCATTTCAGCAAGCTGATCAGGATTTGTGGCAGCGGTTACAACTGTGCCAATCCCTTCTCCCTTACGGATAATCGTCACACGGTCTGAAACTTCCATAATTTCTTTTAGCTTATGCGTAATTAAAATAATGGATTTACCCTCTGCGATAAGACGGCGCATTATTTGAATTAATTCGGTAATTTCTTGCGGTGTTAATGATGCAGTTGGTTCATCAAAAATTAAAATTTCGGCACCACGATACAATGTTTTTAATATTTCTACACGCTGTTGCATACCAACCGTGATATCCTCGATTTTGGCGTTCGGATCAACATCTAATCCATACTTTTCAGAAAGTGCTTGTACTTTCTTAGCCGCATCTTTTATATTCACAATTCCCATTTTAGTAGGCTCAGTGCCTAAAATGATATTTTCTGTTACCGTAAAGTTTTCTACCAACATAAAATGTTGATGCACCATGCCAATCCCTAAATCATTGGCAATATTCGGGTTTGTAATTTTTACAGCCTTCCCACGTACACGAATTTCGCCACCCTCTGGTTGATACAAACCAAAAAGGACGTTCATCAAAGTCGATTTACCTGCACCATTTTCACCTAGCAATGCATGAATCTCGCCTTGTTTCAGTTGGAGGGTGATATTATTATTCGCCACGAAATTACCGAATTCTTTACGGATTCCTAGCATTTCAATCACATAATCCAAATTTGTCACTCCCTTAATAGGCACTATTATTAAGTATTTTCATCTTAGCGTATAGTATCTGCTGCTACATGATGGATGGTACAGATAAGCCATACGTCCAGTAATAAATTTTCTACTAGAGGCTATATTTTATTACCGATTTAATATCCCACCTATAGAGGTAGATGTTTTGCTAAATTAATACAGGAAAGGTCATCGTTAGAAACCTTTCTTCTATTAACTTGTTACCATCATTATTCAAATCATAATTACTACCTCTATAAGGTTTCTATAAATCTAGTTAAATAGAGTATTGCGAATAATCTAAATATAACGATAGATTGAAAAATCATCATAAGGTCCTTCTAAGAGTCCCTTATGATGATCAAAAGATGAATTATTTTTCCACTTTTTCTGGAACTTTGATTTCACCCTTAGCAATTTTTTCTTTATATTCGTCGATTACTTTTTGTACATCTTCTGGAATCGCACCGCGAGAATCCGCAAGTTTAACCCCGTCTTCAGCTAAACCGTAAACAAGTGTTTCTCCACCTGGGAAATCACCATTTTTCGCTCTATTTGAAATATCTACTACTGCTGTATTAACACCTTTTAACATAGAAGTTAATGTAACGTTTGTTTTATCGTCTACTTTACCTTCTTCGTATTGGTCAGCATCTACACCGATAACCCATACATCAGCATTTGGATCTTTCGCTTTACGCTCTTTTGCTTCAGAGAACACACCGTTACCAGTTGCACCAGCAGCGTGGAAGATTACATCTACACCTGAAGAATACATGCTGTTCGCTGTAATTTTACCAAGATCTGCTTTATCAAACGCACCAGTATATTTTACTTGAATATCGATATCTGGGTTTACTGCTTTAGCCCCTTCAACGAAACCAGCGTGGAAACGGTTAATAACTGGAATATCAACGCCGCCTACGAAGCCGATTTTACCTGTTTTAGATGTTTTCGCTGCAGCAACACCTGCTAAGAAAGCACCTTCTTGCTCTTTGAACAGTACGTTTACTACGTTGTCTGCTTCTACTTCAGCATCGATTAATGCAAAGTGGTTATCTGGATTTTCAGAAGCAACTGCATCAATTGCATCAGCCATCATGAATCCGATACCAAATACTAAGTTAAAGTCACGACGAACTAAGTTGTTTAAGTTTGTTTCATAGTCAGCATCTGAAGCTGATTGTAGGTAGTCAAAACCACCATCACCTTTTGATAAATCATGCTCTTTACCGTAAGCTTGTACACCTTCCCATGCAGATTGGTTGAATGATTTGTCATCAACGCCACCTACGTCAGTAACCATCGCTACTGAGAAAGCTTCTTCTGTGCTTTCGCCACCTGAAGCATTGTCATTTTCTTTCGCTGGCTTTTCGTCGTCTTTCGTACCACAAGCACCTAAAATAGCACTTGCCGCTAATACTGATGTTAATACTAAACCAAATTTACGTTTTTTCATTTAATTAACCCCCCAAAGGTATTGTAATTAGCAGGAAAAAATTTAGAAATGTTCTACACCCGTTTACGAACTACATGGAAGCTGAATTTATCAGCTCGGAAATAATTTTTTGAATAGAGCACTACTTGATCATGATCATCATAATGCAATTGCTTTAACACTAAAAGAGCTGTCTCACGTCCACAATTTAAAATCGGTGAGGCTTGTTCATGATACCCAACTGGATCAATATAGGTTACAGCATAAGCTACATGAATTTTGCCAGATTGCTCAAGTGCAGAGAACAGTGAAACTTCTTTTTTTTCGACAAAGTCAGTAGGCAGGAAGCTTGCAGGTAGCCTGTCTATGCAGTATACTACTGGCTCACCATCCGCTGTTCTGACACGTTCAATCGTGAGTATTTTATCGTCGCCATCACTTTGGAAGCGTTTTAAATCTTCCTCAGAAGGCACATGCTCAGTCGCTTTTAAAAATCGCGAACCTGGCTCCATACCTGCTGCCTCGATCATAGAAGAAATACTAGATAAATGCTCGATGCCTGATGTAAACAACGGCTTCGGGTTGACAAAAGTCCCAACCCCATGTCGGCGCACAATCACATTTTCCTCTTCCAACAGTCGAAGTGCTTCTCTAAGTGTTGCTCGACTGACTCCTAGTGATTTCGATAATTCAAATTCTGAAGGCAGCTTTTCATTTTCTTTAAAAATGCCAGCCTCGATGTCAGATTTTAAACGATCGATTACTTGAAGATAGAGATGACGATGATCTGCTTTAATAGTCACATATATCACCACCAAAATCAGAGATCAGACATCTGATGTACAACATTCCTACTAATCGTTCATAAATATAACATTTTTGCAGAATGAAATAAACAGTTTTGAGTAAAATCTGTTATAGAATTCATTCTTTCTTTATTTTATCTGCAAATTTTTGGACAAAAATACAAATGCTCTCACCATTTTCGTCTTCATTTTTTGCTTAGTTATCGTATTGGTGAACAAGTACTTGACGAGGTTTACTACCCTCTGGAGGCCCAACAATACCGCGTTGCTCCATCTGATCAACAATACGTGCAGCTCTTGAATAACCGATACGGAAGCGACGTTGAAGCATAGAGACAGATGCTGTTTGCATATTGACAACTAATTGGACTGCTTCATCATACAAATCATCCGTTTCCTCTAAAATGGTCTCTTCTTCAGTAGGAATCATCTCCTCCTGATACTGAGCTTTTTGCTGTTCTATAACAAAATGAACGACTGCCTCCACTTCTTGATCTGATAAAAAGGCACCCTGCACCCTTTTTGGTTTAGAAGCTCCAGCAGGTAAAAATAACATATCGCCTCGTCCTAATAATCGTTCAGCTCCACCCATGTCTAAAATTGTTCTTGAGTCAATCGCGGAGGAAACTGCAAAAGCAATTCTGGATGGAATATTTGCTTTAATGACACCTGTTAAAACATCTACACTTGGTCGTTGTGTGGCAATAATCAAATGAATGCCAGCTGCCCTTGCCATTTGCGCTAAACGTGTAATCGAATCCTCTACATCACTTGATGCGACCATCATCAAATCCGCTAACTCATCTACAATAACCACAATATAAGGTAGCTTTGGATGCTTTTCCTCTGTTTGATCATTAACCTTTTGGACATGTGCATTATAGCCCTCAATATTTCTTGTACCTGTATGAGAAAACAAATCATAGCGACGTTCCATTTCAGATACCACTTTTTTCAGTGCTTGCGAAGCTTTACGTGCATCCGTTACGACAGGCGCTAATAAATGTGGAATCCCATTATAAACGTTTAATTCAACCATTTTTGGGTCTATCATCATGAGCTTCACTTCATGCGGTTTTGTACGCATTAGTATGGATACAACAATGCCATTTATGCAAACACTTTTCCCACTACCTGTAGAACCAGCTACAAGTAAATGTGGCATTTTATTGAGCTCTGCTAATACAGCTTGTCCTGTAATATCTCGACCAAATGCTACTTGTAATAATGCTTCAGGCTTAGCACCATCTTTCGATTCTAATACCTCACGAAGTGTTACAATGGCTACCTCACTATTAGGTACTTCTATACCAATCGCAGATTTCCCAGGAATTGGCGCTTCCATACGAATATCTTTAGCTGCCAATGCTAATGCAAGATCATCTTGCAAATTGACAATTTTGCTTACTTTCACACCGATATCTGGTAAAATCTCGTACTTCGTAACAGCAGGACCTAAATGCACCTGTGTCACCTTTGCCTTTACGCCAAAGCTTTGTAATGTCTGCTCAAGCTTTTTGGCATTTGCCTGAATCACTGAATATTCACCACTTTGATCATGTTGTGGAGGTAATTGTAATAAATTATATGATGGGAGCTGATAATCTGCATTTTCTACTGCATCTGTGCCCTGAATCTGGACATCATCCGATGCTTCTTCAAGTTCATTTTCCACCATGTGAGTTGTATCAATCACTTCTCTTTCCTGTGAAACATTCTGTGTAAAAGCAGAAATAATTGGTTCATGTGGTATTTCTTCTTCTTGTTCAGGCATATCTATAGATTGATTAACAGCTGCTACTTCATCCCCACTCTCTATTCTTGAACGACGATTATTTGGTTTTTTCGGTGTATTTTTTTTCTTATCACGATGCTTTTTTTTCCATTTACCAAATATATCTGGCGTTTTTTCTGCTAAATAAGGCACTAATGCTTTACCAGTGACAAGAATTAAACCAATAAAGAAAATAACCCAAGCAACAACTTTTGCCCCCGAGGCTTCAAACAGCACATGAAGCCCACTAAATAGTAGGGCACCAATCATGCCACCCCCTAAAGCATTACTACGATGAATGATACCATCTGTATTAATCAAAATTCGCCATGATTCACGTAGCACAGAATCAGATAGTAGACCACCTGATTTGGATAGTTGTTCAAATAATATGCCATGACTAAAAATCGTTAAGCTCATAACAATGAGGAACATGCCAAGTATTAATCGATCCTTTATCCCAACTTTTTTACGACCAATCATCATTAACAATGCAACAAATATAAGCATAAATGGAACAGCAAAATGTAAATTACCAAAAAGGAACATGGCGATTGTTTGTAGAATCCGCCCGATCATGCCGTATTCAAAAATCATAATGACTGCTAATGCAATTAAGAGCAACCCTAATATTTCGTACATAAGCGGATGCATTTCTTTTTTTTCTGTTGTCGCTTTACTTTTAGTAACTTTTTTTCTCTTACTAACTGCCATCAAATTCACCTTCTTCTGCAATCCATTCTATATATGTAGCGAATCATCACATGTAGAACTTGAATATTTCAAAAAAAGGATTTTCCACCGCAATTGGGAGAAAATCCTTTATCATTTATTTTTTCCTCAAAGCATATACGATGAGCTTGTTCAATTAATATTCCATAATAATAGGAATAATCATTGGGCGACGTTTTGTTTTTTGGAATAAATACGTATTTAGCGTATCTCTAATTTCTTGTTTTATGTTCGTCCATTCAAAGGTTTCTTTCCCAACGTACTTTTCTATCACATTCCTCGCAATGTCAGAAGCCTCAATCATTAATTCCTCTGATTCTCGTACATAGACAAAGCCTCGTGATAAAATCTCTGGCCCAGAGGCAATTTTCTTTTGTGCTCGATTTAATGTTACCACCACAATGAAAATACCATCCTGCGATAATAATTTACGGTCACGAAGGACAATATTACCTACATCGCCTACACCAATACCGTCAATTAAGACATTACCAGCTTGTACACGACCACTCATGCGCATTTTATTATTTTTATATTCTACGATATCCCCTTTATCAGCGATAAAAATTTGGGATTTTTGCATACCTAGCTGTTGTGCTAATTTAGAATGCGCAATTAGCATACGGTATTCTCCTTGTACGGGAATAAAGTACTTTGGTTGCATCAAGTTTAGCATCAGCTTTAAATCTTCTTGGCTACCATGTCCTGAAACATGGACATTTTTGCTAGAAGTCAAAATTTCAGCGCCTGCTTTTGACATAGAGTTCATTGTATTCGCCATTTGAACTTCCATGCCAGGAGAAGGTGTAAAAGTAATTAGTACCGTGTCACCTTGTTTAATTTTAATGTCACGATGGTGCTTACGGACAATTTTTTCTAAAGCATCGAGAGGTTCTCCTCTGTTGCCTGTTGCAATAATGATAATTTCATCATCTTGATATTTTTGCATTTCCGAGATCGGAATAATTGTATCTTCTTCGACTGTTAAATAACCAAGCTGTACGCCTAAATCAACTGCCTTTTCCAATGGTTTGCCCACAATTACAACCTTACGGAATGATTTCTGTGCTTGAGCAAATACTTGTTGAATTCGAATAAAATTCGATGCGTAAACAGCTACTAAAATACGACCTGGTGCTGAGTGGAATGTTTTTGATAATTGTTCTTCAATGACAATCTCTGATGTCGTATATCCTGGTCGCTCAGCTTCGCAAGACTCAGATAGTAAAATGAAAACGCCGTCTTCTCCTAGCTGTGCCATTTTTGCTAAATCAGGTTTAAATTTACCTGTCGCTGACTGATCGAATTTAAACTCTCCTGTATGAACAATCGCGCCTTCAGATGTATGGAACACTACCCCTAACGAATCGGGAATACTATGTGTTGTGTGGAAGAATGTTACATACGTTGAGTTAAAATTCATACGACTACGGTTTGTTACTTCAAAAAATTTCACTTGATGTGGTGCAGGTAATTCTTTTAAATGTTCCTTTGCTAATGCAATAGTTAATTTCGATCCGTACACAGGTGCCTTTATTTTTTGTAATACATAGGCAATAGAGCCAATTGCATCTTCATGACCATGTGTTAAGAAAATACCTTTCACACGTTCTTTATTTTCTTCTAAGTAAGTAATGTCAGGAATCACGATATCTATACCTAGCATTTCATCTTCTGGGAACATTAAGCCGCTATCCACCACAAATAGCTCTTCATCAATTTCTACTACGTACATGGCTTTCCCAATTTCGCCTACACCACCAAGAGGGATGATGCGGATTAATTCATTTTTCTTTTTTGTCAATTTATTTCCTCCTAAAAAATATCCCGAACAGCAACCACTTAACATTTATTATACGGTTTGCAAAGCTTTTGCACAAATTAAAAATACATGTTTCACGTAGGAAATAGATTTTCCTGCTATTTGCTTATTACTAGCAGATGGAAAACAAATATTGGCTATCCTGTATAAATAGAGCTAAATAAGTATTTGTAAGGACGAGGAGTTACAAATTTTGTACATACTTTTTATTTATAAAATATAAAAAACGAGGCTGAAATGCTATCAGCCTCGCTCCTATTTATCTAAAACTTTTCGCTTTTTCTTGATACGTATCCCAAATTCGGTCAAAATTAGCTTTCTCTTCATCTGTCATTTCCATCATCGGCAAACGAACATTGAGTGTATCAAATCCTAATTTTGTCATCGCATATTTAATCGGTGAAGGGTTGGGCTGAGCGAACAGCGCACGTACTAAAGGTAATAAGGCTCGGTGAATTTGGGCTGCTAGCTTATGATTTCCTTCTTCAAACGCTTTAATCATTAATTGCATATCATTGCCTACCACATGGGCAGCTACAGAAATAACACCTGCTCCACCAATGGCCATTAGTGGGAGTGTTAAACCATCGTCCCCACTATACACTAAGAAATCATCAGCTGGATCAACATTCTCAATAACATCACCCATCTGATCTAAGTTACCGCTCGCTTCCTTAATCCAAGCAATATTAGGAATCTTGCTTAATGCAACAGAAGTTTCATAGGCAACATTGACCCCAGTACGCCCTGGAACATTATAAAGCATAACAGGGAGACTAGTTTGTTTAGCAATGGTTTCAAAGTGAGCATAAATCCCACGTTGATTTGGCTTATTATAGTAAGGAGCTACAAGCATAATGCCGTCTGCTCCATTTTCTTCTGCCTTATGTGTCATCGCGATAGAGTAAGCTGTTTCATTATCCCCAGTACCTGCAATAACTGGTACGCGACCTGCTACTTTCTCTACGGTAAAGCGTACAACTTCAATTTTCTCTTCTGTAGACATAGTTGGGTTTTCAGAAGTCGTACCACAAGCAACAATACAATCAGTACCATTGTCTATTAAATGATTAATAATACGTTCTAGTTCTGGATAATTAATCGTGCCATCATTTTTGAACGGCGTAATCATTGCCGTTCCAATTCGACCTAAATTCATCCTTACACCCCTCTTATAGTAAGTTATCCTCAAGCATTGCTTCTGCAATTTGGATAGAGTTTAATGCGGCGCCTTTTAATAAATTGTCAGAAACGATCCATAGATGGAACCCTTTGCTGTTGTCTAAATCTTGACGGATACGTCCTACAAAAGTAGCGTCTTCCCCTTCTGCATAAATAGGCATTGGGTAAGTTTGTGTTGCAATATCATCTTGTAATACCACACCTGGTGCGTTGCGTAATACTTCGAAAATCTCTTGGATTGACGCGTCTTTCTCTACCTCAATATAAACAGATTCAGAGTGACCTGAAACGACTGGCACACGAACACAAGTAGCAGCTACTTTTAGCTCTGGTGCATGCATGATTTTTTTCGTCTCATTAATCATTTTCATTTCTTCGTATGTAAATCCATTATCTGTGAATTTATCGATTTGTGGAATGACATTACGAGCAATTGGGTAATGACGTTTATCACTACCAGACGGTAAAATATTTGCTTCTACATCTTTACCTGCATCCCAGTTTTCGCTTTGTGCCTTTAATTCTTGGATCGCAGAAATCCCTGCACCTGATACTGCCTGATAAGTTGAAACAATTACTTTTGTTAAACCAAATGCATGACGAATTGGTTCAAGCGCAGCTACCATTTGAATTGTCGAGCAGTTTGGATTCGCAATAATTCCCTTATGCTTCGCTAAGTCGCCTCGATTCACTTCAGGCACGACAAGCGGTACCTCTGGATCCATACGAAAATGGCTCGTATTATCAATAACTACTGCACCACGCTTAGCTGCTTCTGGTGCAAGCACAGCTGATACTGAACCACCAGCTGAGAATAAAGCGACATTGACGCCTTCAAAAGCCTCAGGTGTCGCTTCTTCAATTGTATATGTTTCCCCATTAAATTCGATTGATTTTCCTGCTGAACGAGCAGAAGCTAGAAATTTAATATGTCCAATCGGAAATTTACGTTTAATCAACTGCTCCATCATTTTCGATCCTACTGCACCTGTTGCCCCAACAACCGCAACTGTTAACTGCTTTGTCATCTGTCATCTCTCCTTGAATACATGTTCCATAATGTGTGCTATTGTATCACAAAAATACTGAAAATTGTGTGTAATCTCTTATTTATTTGAAATATTGTATCAACAGCGGTTGTAATTGCTTTTTCTGCGTAATTGCTGCATGAACAGTATCCACCATTTGCTCAAAATCAGCAATTAAAGAATTTGGTTTGGAGTGAGGGGCATCCTGACCAAAGGGAATAAAATATATATTTTTGGCATTTAACAGCTTCATAATATTTATGCCATTTAAGCCTAGTGCATCGTTTGTGGAAATACCTAAAACTACAGGCGAACCATTACGCAAAGTAGCCTTTGCTGCCATTAACACAGGACTATCTGTTGCCGCATTAGCAAATTTACTTATGCTATTGCCTGTCATGGGGGCTATGACCATTGCATCTAATGGATTGGATGGGCCAAATGGCTCCGCCTCTTTTATAGAAGAAATAACTTTTTCTCCTGTCAAAGCTTCTATTTTGGCAATCCACTCTTCACCTGTACCAAAGCGTGTAGCTGCATGTAAAACGGAATGGGTAATGATTGGAATAACTGTTGCTCCGACATCAATAAAATTTTGGATTTTAGGTACTACATCTTCATAGGTACAATGAGAAGCAGTAATACCTAAGCCAATTCGTTTCCCCGTTAACAATTTTCTTCCTCCTCTATTGCCTTGCACAATATTGTAGCAGCATCATGTGCAAAGTATTTCCCAGGCAATGATGGCAATAGTACATACGTTTGTAATTGATCAGAATCTATATCTAAACATCCTGGCTCTGAAGCCAAGTCATATAAAACAGTTGGAACATGCTCTATAAAAGACTCTGTAATCCATTTAGCAGGAATTGTATTAATAAAAATGCCATCTGTAATAGACCATTGGCGATCATCTAAATTCGTGGCTTTATAACCATAAGCTTTTGCTTCACTCACTTGTACAACTGAACGTGCAACAATATGAACATTTGCACCCATCTTAACTAGTAAAGAGGCGAGCATTTTTGCGATGCGACCAAAACCTGCGATTGTGAAATTTTGTCCGTAAATACATTTTTGCTCGAGTCCGTAAAACGTGGCGATAAATCCCTCCGCTGTTAATCGAGCATTTTGCCAAATAAATGATTCTTGTTGTAAATAGCAAATAGATTCATTTTTCTCTAGTAATTGCTTCCAATGCATTGTTAATCGACCTGTATAAAATTTCACTTGTGATATACCATAGAGCTGCTCAACTTCTATTTTTAATGGAAGAATAGGTAATACGATTTTATTAGGCTGGAATTCTAAAACAAGTTTATTTAACTCTTCGTTCCATACAGTTGTTCTTTTATAAAATACTGTTCTCGATGGACTTCTTAGCATTGTAGCTAGTTCCTTTAATCGGGAGTCCTCACCGATAACAAGCCATTTTTCGTTTTCCAAAAGCTCACCTCACTGTAAATATTCTGACTGTACTGTAGATGTCTTATTAAATAAAATACGATCTTCACCAATTAAAATAATTTCGTGCCAAGGTATCATTTCACTAACTTTCATTTTCTTTTTTTGGAATGGTAGTTTATCTTTCACAATTTCAAAACCATGTATTTTCCCTGTTTGCACATCTAATAGGCATTCTGTATGTGCCAGGATGCCAAAATGTACGCCACCCTCAATTTGAATTAACTCCTTATCCACCATCTCAGATAGTAGCATGCCTCATCTCCCTCCTTGAGCCGTTACCTCAATATATGCGGACTTTTTGCAAATCGTGACCCCTACCTAAAGTACGAATATGTTGCATTTTTATCGCTTTCTGTATATAGTGTATATACACAGTTATAAGAGGTGATGATTTGTGCATATCCATTTAAGTAATGCGAGTGAAAAACCTATTTATGAGCAAATCACCATACAGCTCAAAGAGGCTATTTTAGCTAATAAATTACAGGCTGGTGATGCACTACCGTCTATCCGCGCTTTAGCAAAGGATTTAAAAATAAGTGTGATGACCACTAAACGTGCCTATGCTGATTTAGAGCGAGATGGTTTCATTGAAACTGTCGCTGGTAAAGGGAGCTTTGTCACAGAACGAAATCAAGACTTTCTACGTGAGGAGCTATTACGGCAGGTAGAGGGGCATTTGCAAAAGGCAGCAAAAATAGCGAAAACCGCTGGACTTTCTGGTGAAGAATTACAAGAACTACTATCTTTAATGTTAGAGGAGGATAAGTAATATGAATGCCATTGAAATTCATGATCTACATAAGGGCTTTGAAGGCTTTTTTCTTAAAGATATAAGTTTTTCCGTCCCTCAAGGCACGGTAATGGGTTTTGTTGGAGAAAACGGGGCTGGCAAATCAACAACGATAAAATGCATGCTGAATTTAATAAAAAAAGAATATGGCGAAATTTTGCTATTTGGCAAAGATCATGTCGAACACGAACTATCGATAAAAAACGACATCGGCGTTGTATTTGACGATTTACATGTACCAGAAACGCTAAATGCGACGCAACTCGACAAAATCATGAGAAAAGTATTTCAAACATGGGATTCAGACTATTATTTTGAAAGATTAGCTCAATTTAAGGTGCCAAAGAGGAAGAAGATAAAGGAACTATCACGAGGAATGAGGATGAAGCTATCAATTGCCTTAGCATTGGCACATCATCCAAAATTATTGATTTTAGATGAGCCAACAAGTGGATTAGACCCTATTATTCGGGATGAAATTCTGGATTTATTTTTAGCATTTATGCAGGATGAAACGCACAGCATTTTATTTTCATCGCATATTACAAGCGATTTAGAAAAAATTGCTGACTATATTACGTTAATTCATAATGGTGAGATTTTATTGAGCGAGAGTAAAGATGCTCTATTATATGAATATGGTATTTTCAAAGGTAACAGTGAGGAAGTAAACGACTTGCCAGAGCATGCTATTCTAAGAACCCGTTCTGGTGCGTTTGGAATAGAAGCATTAGTTCTGAAAAATGAAGTAAATGAGGCTTTCAGACTTGAAAGGCCTTCTATAGAAGATATCATGCTATTTTTCGTGAAAGGTAGTGTTTAAATATGGTAGGACTTATCCTAAAAGATTTAATGACCATTCAACGACAAATGAAAGCACAAGCATTTGTTCTTATATTTCTTCTTGTGATGGCGATTTTTATGCAGCAAAGCGCAATGCTTCTAGCTGTTATTGTTTTTATTGTTACGATACAAGCGATAACTGCGCTTAGCTACGATGAACAAAGTAAGTGGGATAAATACGCTAATACTTTACCAATTTCTAAAGCGGATATCGTTTTTAGTAAATATATACTCAGTGTGATGTTAATGATTTTCGGACTTGTTATGGCATTACCTATCCTATTTTTTATCAATTTTTTTACCAATAACGACATCACTTCAGAATTTTTCCTAACGTTTAATTTGATCATAACATCGGCGCTCTGTTTATTAGCCGTATTACTACCTATCTATATTAAATTTGGCTCTATTAAAGGAAGAATAGTCCTCATTGCGTTTTGTTTTATTCCTGGCTTCTTAACGGGGATGTTTAAAGAATATATCCCTGATATGACTCAAACGTTTCTATATTTAAAGCAATATGTCTATTTAGCACCTTTGGGCGGGCTAATACTGCTCTGCCTCTCCTCTCTAGTTTCTACTGCTATTTATAAAAGAAAAGAGTTTTAGGAGGGATCTCATGCGAGCACTGTTGTTACAAAGAATTGTCGTACAAAAATGGACTTTCTTTTTACAATGACGATATGTTTACTTCTTCATTTTGTACATTTACCTTTTGTAGATAGTCCTTCTATCGGATTATTTGTTGTCGTTATTTCTGCCAACATCGTAGATAATTTATATAGAGGCGACCGTCAAGTAAAGTGGACAATGTATGTCAATACGCTACCTCTATCAAAGAAAACACAATTGCAATCCGATTTTTTATTTTGCTATGGCCTTATTGCATTGCTCTTTATTATCCTTGCGCCTATGTATTTCTCACAACCTGATGCATCTGAAAATTTTATCGAGCATCTTGCTATGTACTTTGCTTATATAAGTAGCGCCTCTTTCCTCATCTGTAGTCAATTTTATATTCAGCATCTTGATGAAACAGAGAGAATGCGAACGGTTAGAATGCTTACAGCTATTGTGCTTATCATTCTGCTAAATTTTGTTATTCATTATTATTTATCACTAGTAGCTGCAAATTTAATTATCTTATTCATACCAACACTGGTTAGTATCCTCATCACTTTTCTTGTGTTTCACAAATGTCTTTATTTATATTTGGCAAAGGAAATTTGCTAAAGCTAAACATTCATCAAAAAATAGGCTGCCTTATTTGGCAGCCTATTTTTAATCGTGTTGAATAGCAAAACAGTCAATTAAAAGGAAATGGATTTCATTGCAGGCTACTTGCTTTCCTATGAGCATGTGCAGAGCGGCTTCCTTCGCTACCTCTCCATTTAGAGGGTGACATGTCTGGCTATCCCCGTGAATCAAGTACCTTCCTCGCCAGTTCATAAAGTGTTACCTTTTGGGTAAAGGTTTTCACTACTCATTTTATGGAGGGCTGTTGTCACTTATCCACATTGAAAATAAATGCCAATCTCCTATCTAATAATAGCTTGAACAAATGCTATCTTATTAAAATATCTTTATTCGCTAGGACCTATGATTGAGATAGCTGGCTCTGCTTTTAAAATTTTTGCAATCAACCGATCCACTGACTCCATCGATACGGCATCTATCGATCTAAGAACCTCGTCTACTGTACGATGCTTGCGATGGACAAGTTCACTTGTTCCATTTCGATTCATACGAGCTCCCGTCCCTTCTAATCCAAGGACAAAGCTTCCTTTAAGCTGCTCTTTCGCATTATCAAGCTCCTCCTCTGTCACACCACCCGCTACAATATCTAATAAAGTGGCATCAATCGTGTGCTGAAGCTGTGCTAATTGCTGTCGACTAGTACTACCATAAATCGTAAAAGCACCTACATCTGCATAACACGATTGATAGGAGAAAATAGAATAGGCTAGCCCACGTTCTTCTCGTACTTCCTGAAACAATCGAGAACTCATATTGCCTCCAATTATATTGTTAAGCGCAATAAAGCTATACATATCTGGATCTTTTACACCAATTGCTGGATAGGAAATCGCGACATGTGCCTGCTCTGTATCGCGTATTTTTGTAATTTCCCCTGGATAAAATGAAGGATTTGTCAGGACAGGCGCAATAGCATGCGGTGAAGGTTGATAGTGACCAAATAAATCTTCAATCGTTTGCATAAGCTGAGATGAAATATTACCTGCAATAGAAATAACAACGGACTCTGGCCCATAATGTTTATCCATATATTTTCGTATAGCATCTGCTGTAAATGTCTTTAATGTAGCAGCCGTACCTAGTATTGGACGACCGAGTGCATCATTCGGATACATGACACCCCACAGCTTCTCATGAACGTCATCATCAGGAGCATCTTCGCTCATTAAAATTTCTTCTAATACTACTTGTCGCTCTTTTTCTAATTCTTCTTCCGCAAAGGTAGAATTGAAAAACATATCTGCTAGTATTGTGACCGCAAGCTCCGCATGATGATCTAAAACTTTAGCATAGTAACATGTATTTTCTTTCGATGTGAAGGCATTTAGCTCTCCTCCGATTCGATCAAATTCTTCAGCAATTTGACGAGCTGAACGAGTTGTTGTGCCTTTAAACAACATATGCTCAATAAAATGTGTGATACCATTCTCTTCAGGTAGCTCATAGCGAGAGCCAGCATTCACAAAGATACCTAATGCCACTGATCTTACATGATCAATTTGCTCTGATACAATTCGAACACCATTCTGACATGTATGTACTTGAACCAAACTATCTCCCCCAATTATAAAAATCCTCTACTTTTCTTCTTGCTACTATCGAAAAAGGCTGCGCAATTTACGCAGCCTTTTAGTCAATATTATTTTTCTTGTTCAGCGCGCTCTTTTTCCTCTTGAATTACTACTTTGCGAGATAAATTCACACGACCTTGCTTGTCGATTTCAATCACTTTCACAAGTAATTGATCGCCAAGTTTTAAGACGTCCTCCACTTGCTTTGTTCGTTCCTCTTGAATTTCAGAAATGTGAAGCAAGCCATCTTTCCCTGGGAAGATTTCGCAAAAGGCGCCGAATTTTTCAATACGTTTCACTGTTGATAAGTAGTATTCCCCTACTTTTGCTTCACGTACGATATCTTCAATAATTTGTTTTGCACGTGCATTCATTGCTTCATCAGCAGAAGAAATATAGATTGTACCATCTTGCTCTGTATCAATCTTAACGCCCGTTTCTTCAATAATTTTATTAATTTGTTTACCACCTGGTCCAATTACATCGCGAATTTTATCAGGATTAATTTTTACAATAACAATTTTTGGTGCAAACGCAGATAATTGTTTACGTGGCTCTGGCAGTGTAGCAAGCATTGATTCTAGAATATGCATACGTCCGACTTTTGCTTGTGTCAGTGCTTCTTCTAAAATATTGCGAGATAAACCATCAATTTTAATGTCCATTTGTAGAGCTGTTACACCTTTAGCTGTACCAGCCACTTTAAAGTCCATATCGCCTAAATGGTCTTCCATTCCTTGAATATCCGTTAAAATAGAATAATGTTCACCTTTTTTAATAAGGCCCATTGCAATACCTGCAACTGGTGCTTTTAATGGGACACCTGCATCCATCATGGCTAATGTAGACGCACAAATAGAAGCTTGAGAAGTTGATCCGTTTGATTCAAGTACTTCTGATACACAACGAATTGTATAAGGGAAGACCGACTCATCAGGAATGACTGCTTCAAGTGCACGCTCACCTAACGCACCATGACCAATTTCACGACGACCTGGTCCACGGATTGGACCCGTTTCCCCTACAGAAAATTGAGGGAAGTTATAATGGTGCATAAAGCGTTTTGACTCTTCCACACCCAAACCGTCAATAATTTGTACATCACCAAGCGCACCTAATGTACAAATAGAAAGTGCTTGTGTTTGTCCACGTGTAAACAGACCTGAACCATGTGTACGTTGTAATAAGCCTGTTTCAGAAGAAAGTGGTCGGATTTCGTCGAGCTTACGACCATCTGGACGAATCTTATCTTCCGTGATTTGACGGCGTACTTCTTCTTTTACCATCTTGTCAAGAATTGTGTACACTTGTTTCATTGTTTCGTCATCTGCTTCTTGCTCTTCATAGGAAGCGATAACTCGCTCTTTAACAGCTTGAATTGCCTCATCACGAGCATGTTTCTCTGCCGTTTGAATTGCGTCATGCATATCAGTCTCACAAGCTGCTTTTATATCGGCTTGAATTGCTTCGTCAATTTCAAATAGTGTCACTGGTAACTTTTCTTTACCAACCTCTGCCACAATTTGCTCTTGGAAAGCAATGATTTTTTTGATTTCTTCATGACCGAACATAATCGCTTCTAACATGATTTCCTCTGGTACTTCAAGTGCTCCCGCTTCAACCATATTGATAGCATCTTTGTTCCCTGCTACAGACAAATGAATTGTTGAGCGATTCGATTGCTCTACTGTCGGGTTTACAATGAATTCTCCATCAATATAACCAACTTGTACACCTGCTATAGGCCCATCAAATGGAATATCAGAGATCGCTAATGCTAATGATGAACCAACCATTGCGGCCATTTCAGATGTACAGTCAGGATCATTTGACATAACCATAGAAATAACTTGTACTTCATTACGGAAACCATCCGGGAACATCGGACGAATCGGACGGTCGATTAAACGGCTTGCTAAAATCGCCTTTTCAGATGGACGTCCTTCACGCTTAATAAAGCCGCCAGGAATTTTACCTGCAGCATATAGACGCTCTTCATAGTTTACTGTTAATGGGAAGAAATCAAGTGGTTTAGGTGATTTTGACATTGTTGCTGTAGCAAGTACAGAAGTATCGCCATAGCGTACTAATGCGGCTCCGTTTGCTTGTTTTGCTAACTGTCCTACTTCAATTACAAGTGGACGGCCAGCCCATTCATAGGAATAGACTTTCTTTTCGTTCATTCAATGAACCCCTCTCTATTATAAAAACACTTACTTCGTCTGTATGTACTAATAGTAAGTGTACCAAAAATGCTTGTTCTATGCTAAATAATATTTCATGAAATAATCATACATTTAAATTCAGTTATTGCCAATTTATTTAAGATTTATTTCATTATTTTATTGAAAAAGCATTTTTGGTATATGGATTTTTTTATATTGATTCCTTCTTGACGAAAAGTAATGTATGTAAATGGAAATAACTGCTTCGCTAACATTAGTTTTTCAAATACAAGTTTAAACAATAGACTTATTATAACATGGAGCTTATCATACAACATCCTATAAGGTAAAAGAAAGTTGGCTCATCTAGGAAAGTTAGTAAGTCAGGCAAATAATAGTCGGGATTTACATAGTGTTGAAAAGTAAAACCATCAATAGAATTTTTGTGAAAGTTGCGTAAGTGAGTAAAGCTGGATCATCGGACGCCCAGTGGAACGGAAATCACCCCCTCACCTTGCAAAAAGGGCTTTTCTGCTAGTGACATTTCTTTTTTCAACAACTTAAATACCCCACCCATATAATGGGCGGGGTATATTCAGACTAATGAGTAGTCTCCTAATATAAGATATGTAAAAAGTTTATTATGTAATTTTAACAGGTTGAACAACTTCTTTTTTCTTATTTCTCGCCATCTTTTCACCTATGATTGGCATAATGAAGCGGTCAAGCCCGAATTTCCCAGCATTATAACCAGCAACGGCTATAAAGATTGCAAGTAAAATATCCCAAGGATTGCTAGATATAGTACCTGCCATTAGGAAGGCAAAATTCATGACCATACCAAAAAATGCAGCATATGTCGTTAAGCATCCCAGAATTAATCCTAGCCCTACTAAAAATTCTCCCCAAGGCACAAGAATATTAATTAGCTCAGCATTTGGCAAAGCAAATGATTCAATAAACTTTACATACAGTGGGTAGGCGAGCTCTTCTCCACTTGTCACTGGATTTGCAATAGCATTGGCTAAAAAGCCAGATGCATCAAAGCCATTAAACAATTTTCCCCAACCTGCTGTAAGCCAATGCCAGCCTAAATAAACACGAATAACTGTTAAAATACCTGCAACAATATTATTCTCTCTTAATAATTGGTTAAACATCCTACTCACCCTTCTAAATGATTTAGTTTACATTTCACCAACTATTAACATAGAAAGTTTTCTAACCCATAGCCATCGTTTACTAGTATTCAATGATAGCATTTAGATTGTATGATTGACGCTTATGTACCAATTTTGAGCCTCTATCCTATAATTTGCTGGATTGTATTTCATGAAATATAATAGCAATCTAGCCTTCAATTTATCTACTTCAATTACACTTGCAAATGATGATCACAATGACTATATATGGGCTGTGAAATGTGATTAGAATATATCACCCTTTTATCAAGTATCAAATCTTTTTTATCTATCGTTCATCGTAGTGTAAAAAAGTTATGGCTTATTGTTGAACAAAATTAACAAGATTATCTCAAAAAAAGACTGTAGACAAACATCAGTTTGTCTACAGTCTAATATAGGATTACTTTTGCTATTAATTAGCGACGTAAGCCTAAACGGTTGATTAATTCACGGTAACGTTGTACGTCTGTTTCACGAAGGTATTTTAATAAGTGACGACGACGACCTACCATTTTAAGAAGACCACGCTCAGAGTGGAAATCTTTTTTGTGAGTACGTAAGTGAGTATTTAGAGCATTGATTTCCTCTGTTAATACTGCAACTTGTACTTCTGGTGAACCAGTGTCACTTTCGTGAGTACGGTACTCAGCGATAATTTCGTTTTTACGTTCTTTTGTAATAGCCATTTGTATGGACCTCCTAAATTATAATTAATCCCCATTAGCACAGTAAACGTTGGAGTCATCGATATACCGAGCTAAGGTTAAGCATTTATGCACTTATGAATATTACCATAAATCACATAGTCAAGCAAGTAAAACGTCGACTTGGCTAATGTGACTACAGTAATGAAGTACTTCTTATAGCTGGTTAAAGTAACGTATTGCTTCTTGTTTATCCTTTTCAATTTGTGTTTTCAAGGCCTCAATACCATCGAATTTCCGTTCACTTCGTATACGTTTATACCATGCCACATGTACTTCTTCACCGTAGATATTTTTATCAAAGTTTAAAATATGGACTTCAATCGATAATTGCTTATCATTTGGATCTTTGAAAGTTGGCTTATAGCCCACGTTGCAAACACCATCATACCAGTTATTTTGTACAAGCAGACGAACAGCATAAACACCACTAGCTGGAATAAACGTTCCTTCTAATGCTTGGACATTTGCAGTAGGGAAACCAATAGTACGACCACGTTTATCACCATGGACAACAATCCCATTGATTTCAAACGGTCTCCCTAATAAAACTGTTGCTTCTTCCATATCGCCTTCTTGTAATAGCTTGCGTATACGGGTAGAGCTGATTTTCTCAACATCATCTGTTTTCTTCTCAACAATTGTAACGCCATAATCACCATTACTTAATAAACGCATATCTTCCATTGTTCCCTTACCAAATGCTCCAAACGAATAATCGAAGCCAGCTGTCACATGCTGAATATTTAATCCACGGATAAATGTATCAATAAATGCCGCTGGTGAAAGTTTGGCAAAATCTGAAGTGAAGTGGACAACGAATACCGTATCCACACCCTGTTCTTCAAACAGCTGTAATTTCTGTTGTAAGAGTGTAATATAAAAAACCTTTTCGTTACGTCCACCAAGGACTAATGAAGGATGTGGATCGAATGTCATCACTGCAGTTGGAATTTGTCGCTTGTTGCCCTCTTCCTTAGCTGCCTTGATAACTGCTTGATGCCCTCTATGTACACCATCGAAAAAGCCAAGAGCTAATGAATACGGCTGCATGCTTTCTCGTTGCTGTAATTGATGTGGGTATTTTAAATGAATGACCTCCATTGAAAAATCCTCCTACTCTATCGTCGGAAACATCTTATGTGGCTTCATCAAACCATCCTTTGTTGGGTGAGCTTGATAAACCGCAACTGCCTTTCCATTGATTCCATACACAATTTTATCATGACTATTTAATAATGCATCTGCTGGAAGCACTTGTCCATTGAAAATTTCTTTTTCATTGGCATTCGTAATCTCAATATATGGATAGTCTGCTAATGCATACTCGACAGGTAAAATGCAGGAAGCTACTTGCTCAGTCTCCATTAGCTCAGCAACCTGTGCTAACGTAAAACAGTTATCCTGTGTAAAAGTACCAGAAGCAGTACGTACAAGCTCCTTCATATGTGCTGGATAGCCAAGCGCCTCACCAATTTGCACAGCTAATGTTCGAATATATGTCCCTTTACTACAAGCGATACGTACTGGAAATGTGATTTCTTGTCCCTCATAATGTGCTAGCTCATCAAGTAGCTCTAAATTATAAATTGTTACTTGGCGAGTTGGTCTTTCAACACTTTCACCTTTTCGCGCATATTCATAGAGGCGCTTCCCATTAACTTTTACTGCTGAAAACATGGGTGGTGTTTGTTCAATAACTCCAGTCAATGAAGCTAAAACCTCTAACAACTGCTCCCGAGAAAAATTTTTCATCGTAAGATCTTCTTCAACGGTTTCACCTTCTGCATCTTCGGTTGTCGTGGTACGACCGATTGAAATGATTGCTTCATAGGTTTTCCCTGCGTCAGTTAAATATTCTGCTATTCGAGTTGCTTGGCCAATACAAATTGGTAGTACGCCCTCAACACCTGGATCCAGTGTACCTGTATGCCCAACTTTTTTTGTCCGCAAAATTTTGCGTAATTTAAAGACACAATCATGGCTTGTCATGCCTCTTTCTTTCCAAAGCGGTAAAATACCGTTCATATAGCTCCTCCCAAATTGCTTACTCTATCATTTATTTATTCATTGGCAATATAACTTTTCCCATGAAGCTAAAAAGTCTGCCTGCATAAACATGCATGTGGCAGACTTTTTTGCTTATTCTTTGTGTAAATCTCTTAACAATGAATCAATACGGTTCCCATATTCAATCGATGAATCAAATTCAAAGATTAATTCTGGTGTACGTCGTAAACGAATGCGTGATCCGATTTCAGAGCGAATGAAGCCCGAAGCTTTTACTAAAGCTTTAAGCGTTTCCTCTCGTTCACGTTCGTTGCCTAAAGATGTAATATAAATTGTCGCTTGCTGTAAATCACCCGTTACTTCAACACCTGTAACAGTCACAAAACCAACACGCGGATCTTTTATTTTACGGCCAAGAATATCACCAAGCTCCTTTTTCATTTGCTCGGCAACACGGTTTGAACGTAGAGACATAATTTGTCACCTCTATTTCGATGTACAGATAGTTGTGTGTTCCATGCTTTCGTAAGCTAGACAACTATCTACTACTACTTATAAATAATCTCGCCACACATTAAGCTGTTCCCATGACGGATTTGACTCTAAATAGTGGAGCGCGTGATTAATTTCTCGTTCAGCTGCTTCTTTGGACGAAGAAACAGCAACAAGTGCTAATTTCGTACGCTGCCATACATTTTGATGGTCAATTTCCGCAATAGAAACGTTAAATTTCTGCTTTGTGCGGGTAATCATACGCTGTAAGACAGCACGCTTTTCCTTTAACGAATGGGCAGTTTGAATGATAAATTCAACCTCTGCATACACGATCATTAGGCGCGTTTAACCTCTTCCATAATATAGGCTTCAATAATGTCGCCTTCTTTAATATCATTGAAGTTTGTAATCGTAATACCACATTCGTATCCTTTTGCCACTTCTTTTACTTCATCTTTGAAGCGTTTAAGCGTATCTAGCTCACCTTCAAAAATAACGACGTTATCACGGATCACACGTACACCTGAATCACGTGTTACCTTTCCTTCTGTTACATATGAACCAGCAATTGTACCAACTTTTGATACTTTAATTGTTTGACGAACTTCTGCTTGACCAATAATTTTTTCTTCAAATTCAGGATCAAGCATACCTTTCATTGCTTGTTCAATTTCTTCAATTACTTTATAGATAATGCGGTGTAAGCGAATATCTACACCCTCTTCTTCTGCTGCACGTTTTGCGTTAACATCTGGACGTACATTAAATCCAATAACGATGGCATTAGAAGCTGCTGCAAGAGAAATATCAGATTCGGTAATAGCTCCAGCACCTGTATGAATAATTTTCACATTTACGCCTTCCACATCAATTTTCATTAGGGAGGCTGCCATAGCTTCAACAGTACCTTGAACGTCAGCTTTCACAATTAAGTTGAGCTCTTTCATTTCGCCTTGGCTCATTTGTTCAAATAAGTTATCAAGCGTTACACGTTGTTTTTCTGAACGTTGTGCTTGAATCGCTGACATTGCTCTTGTTTCTCCAACTTGACGTGCTGTTTTCTCGTCTTCAAAGACAACGAAACGGTCACCTGCTTGAGGTACATCATTTAAACCTGTAATTTCAACTGGAGTTGATGGGCCAGCTTCTTTTACTCGACGACCTTTGTCATTTACCATCGCACGTACACGACCATACGTATGACCTACAACGATTGGGTCACCTACTTTTAATGTTCCATCTTGTACTAAAAGTGTAGCAACAGAGCCACGACCTTTATCAAGCTGAGCTTCGATTACTGTTCCAAGTGCTAAACGTTCTGGATTTGCTTTAAGCTCGCCTACTTCAGCTACAAGTAAAATCATCTCTAACAATGTATCAATGCCTTCACCTTTTAACGCTGAAATTGGAACGAAAATTGTATCTCCACCCCATGCTTCAGGAACTAAGCCATGTTCTGTTAATTCTTGCATCACACGATCTGGATTTGCCGATGGTTTATCCATTTTATTCACAGCCACAATTATTGGTACTTCAGCAGCCTTGGCATGATTGATCGCTTCTACTGTTTGTGGCATAACACCATCATCAGCAGCTACAACTAAAATTGTTAAATCCGTTACTTTTGCACCACGCGCACGCATTGTTGTGAAAGCTGCATGTCCTGGTGTATCAAGGAATGTAATTTTCTTGTCGCCTTCTGTAACTTGGTATGCACCAATATGTTGTGTGATACCACCAGCTTCTCCTGCTGTTACTTTTGTATGGCGAATAGAGTCTAATAAAGTTGTTTTACCATGGTCAACGTGACCCATAATTGTTACAACTGGCGGACGTTCTGATAAATCTGCCTCGTTTACTTCTTCTGTTTGCTCGAAGTGTGTTTCTAAATCCGTAATATCTACACGAATTTCTTCTTCCACTTCTACACCGTAGTCTGCGCAAATTAATTCAATTGCATCCTTATCTAATTCTTGGTTAATTGTTGCCATTACGCCAAGCATGAATAATTTTTTAATGATTTCAGATGGCTCACGGTGTAATTTTTTTGCTAATTCTGCAACTGATAATGATTCAACAAAAGTAATTTTTTCTGGAAGTTCCTTTTGTTTCACTGGAATTGATGGTTGATGCGTTTTTGGATGGCGACGTTTGCCTCCATGAATCCCTGGTTTTGGACGTTGGTTGTAACCACCGCCACCTCTACGATTATTATTGTTATTATTATTATTTTGTGTCATATTTCTATTTTGATTACCTTTTGTATTCTTAGATTTTTCGTTAGACGAATTTGAGTTTTGCTGTGCATGTTGCTGATTGTTTACTTTTGGCTTAGAAGTAGCAGATTGCTGCCTTTGTCCTTCTTGCTTTTTCACCGAATGCTGTGGTTTTTGCTGGCCATTTGATTGAGGTTTTTGTGCCATGTTTTGAGTTGATTGTTTTGCTACATTTTTCTCAGGTGTTGCTTTAAATGTTTGATTTAACTTTGCCACAGCGTCTTTTTCCAACATAGACATATGGTTTGTTACACTCACATTTAATTTACTTAGTGCTTCAATAACCTCTTTACTCGTTTTATTCACTTGCTTCGCATATTCATGAACTCTGATTTTGGTCATCTGCTCACCCCCGATTAGTTTTCGTTGAGTAGACTAGACAATTTACTTGCAAAACCTTTATCGGTAATAGCTAAAGCCACGCGGGCCTCCTTACCTGTAGCATGTCCTAGATCATATCGATCTCCAATTACATGATACTCAACGTTGTAGTACGTGCACTTATCTTGAATTTTTTTACTAGAGTTTTTAGAAGCATCGTTTGCAAGCAGTACTAGTTTAGCATTGCCATTGCGGACTTCCTTTACTACTAACTCTTCTCCTGAAATCACCTTACGTGCTCTTGCTGCGATTCCAAGCAAATTAAATATTGCTTGATTTATCATAAAATTGACTCCCTACGAATCAGCAAAATAAGTTCCTCGTATATTTCTTCAGGAATTTTCACATCAAGTTGGTGCCCTAATACATTTTTCTTACGCGCGAGGTCAACTGCCTGCTCTGATTTAGAGACATAGGCACCACGCCCAGGCTTTTTCCCGGAGACATCTACACTTACTTCGCCCTCTTTCGAACGAACAACACGTATCATCTCTTTCTTTGGTAGCATTTCTCCAGTTGCTACACATTTACGAAGAGGTACTTTTTTGTTTACAGCCATAAGAATCACCATTCCTCTCTGAAGCTTGTCGTAAGAGGTGGACAAGTCATGCTCTACTTGACGCTCTGACAGTATTCAGTCGGCGTAGGGGGCCCACTGAATACTGTCAGCTAACTTGTCACACGGGCTTTCTTACTTATTCTTCGTCGTCTTGATATAAGTCAACTGCTACATCATCAAAATCACTTTCTTCATCATGAGCAGGGATGAAAGTGCTTGTAGCCGAAGGATAAATACCTAATTCACGAGCATCAGTCTCACTCTTAATATCAATTTTCCAGCCAGTAAGCTTCGCTGCTAGACGAGCATTTTGCCCACGTTTACCGATAGCTAGAGATAATTGATAGTCTGGTACAACGACTGTTGTCGACTTTTCTTCTTCATTCACTTGTACATCTAATACTTTTGATGGGCTTAATGCATTAGCTACAAATACAACTGGGTCTTCAGACCATTCTACGATATCAATTTTTTCACCATTTAGTTCATTGACAATTGTTTGTACACGAGCTCCCTTTGCCCCAACACATGAACCAACTGGATCCACTTCCTCATTATGAGCGAAAACAGAAATTTTAGAGCGATCTCCAGCTTCACGTGCAATTGATTTAATCTCTACAATACCCTCATAAATTTCAGGTACTTCCATCTCAAATAATCGACGTAATAAACCAGGATGTGTACGAGACACAATCACTTGAGGTCCACGAGTTGTACGTTCCACTTTTGTAATATACACTTTAATACGATCATGTGGATGATAAGATTCACCTTGGATTTGTTCATTAACAGGCAATGCCGCTTCTACTTTCCCTAAACCTACATAGATATTACGAGCATCTAAACGTTCAACAACGCCAGTTACGATATCATCTTCACGGTCTACGTACTGCTCATAAATTAAACCTCGTTCCGCTTCACGTACGCGTTGTGTAACTACTTGCTTTGCTGTTTGTGCAGCAATGCGTCCAAAGTTACGTGGTGTTACTTCCTGCTCCACGATATCCTCTAGCTGATAGGCTGGATTAATGACTTTTGCATCTTCTAAAGAAATTTGCAAACGATCATCTTCTACCTCTTCCACAACATCTTTACGTGAAAATACACGAATTGAGCCCTTATCTAAATTTAAGTCTACTCGAACATTTTGTGCTTGGTTAAAGTTGCGTTTGTAAGCTGTAACTAATGCCGCTTCAATGGCTTCGATTAACACATCTCTTGAAATTCCTTTTTGTTCTTCTAGCGCATTCAGCGCATCTAACAAATCACTACTCATTTTGTTTTCACTCCTAAATATGCTTTATGCAGAAAAATCGATGGCAAGTCGTGCCAATGCGATTTTTTCTTGCTCAATTGTTACTGTTATTTTACGTGTTTTAATACGCACTTCCATCACTAATGTATGTTCATCGAATGACGTTAAGTAGCCTTGGAATTCCTTCATGTCCTTGATGGGCTCATAGGTTTTTACATAAATAAACTTGCCAACTGCTTTGACAAAATCCGTATCTTTTTTTAATGGACGTTCCGCTCCAGGCGAAGAAACTTCTAAATAATAGTTTTGTGTAATTGGATCTTTTTCATCCAATAACAAGCTTAGTCGTTCACTCACTTGAGCACATTGATCTATGTCAATTCCACCCTCAGGTGTATCAACATAGACACGTAAAAACCAGTTTCGTCCTTCTTTTACGAACTCAATATCCACTAGCTCAAGATTTAACTCATCCACAATTGGTTTAGCGAGCTCTTCAATTAAAGATGGTACTTTGCTCATTATTTCCTCCTGTATTTATCAAATTCTAGCGTATGAATTGTTCATCACTATCAGGTTAACGCAGTAATGAACCATAATAAAACAGAAATTCCACCAGTTGCTTTGGTGAAATTTTACGGTCTTACCTGCTGTTAGTCAAAATTTGTTTTGCTACGGTTAAACAACAGAAAAGAGCGGGTATGCCCCACTCTTTTGCTGGAAAAATATCAACAAATTATTACCATTAGAATAGCACAGTTCTCGACACAATGCAAATTTCCTTCATTATAGATAACCATATTGTGTCAGGAATTTGAATTTACATTGTGACCTTTCCATTCAAAACAATTGTAATACTAGAATAGCGATAACTGATTAGCATCAGGCATGCCTTCTAAACAACCAAGCTGGTCCATGTATTCGATAAGCGTTTTGGAAACACGACCACGTTGCTGTAAATCTTCCTTGGATAAAAACTCTCCCTCTTCACGAGCAGCTACGATCGTTTTCGCCACGTTGGTTCCAAGACCCGGAATTGCATCGAACGGAGGGATTAGTGAATTGCCATCAATGACAAACTCACTAGCTTGGGAACGATATAGGTCAACCTTTTGGAAACTCATACCTCGCTCACACATTTCCAATGCAAGCTCCAGCACCGTTAATAAGTTTTTCTCTTTAGTGGATGCATCTAAGCCTTTCATATTGATTTCATCAATCCGTGCTCGAATCATTTGCGATCCTTGCACCATTGCAATTAAATCAAAATCATCTGCTCGAACTGTGAAATACGCTGCATAATAAAGGATTGGAAAATGTACCTTGAACCAGGCAATTCGTACTGCCATTAGCACGTATGCTGCGGCATGGGCTTTCGGGAACATGTATTTTATCTTTTTACAAGATTCAATATACCAACCTGGTACTTTATTGGCGAGCATCTCGGCTTCAAATTCTTCTGATAATCCCTTCCCTTTACGAACAGATTCCATAATTTTGAAGGCTAGTGACGGCTCTAGACCTTGATAAATTAAATACACCATAATGTCATCACGACAACCAATTACTTCTTTTAGCACACATGTACCGTTTTGAATTAATTCTTGTGCATTCCCTAGCCATACGTCTGTTCCATGGGAAAGTCCAGAAATTTGTACAAGCTCCGAGAATGTCGAAGGCTTCGTATCTTCTAGCATTTGACGTACAAAACGCGTACCGAATTCTGGTATACCTAGTGTCCCTGTCTTACAGCCAATTTGCTTTTCTGTAACACCTAAAGATTCAGGAGAACTAAAAATTTTCATGACGACAGGATCATCGGTCGGAATTGTTTTAGGATCGATTCCCGATAAATCCTGTAACATTCTGATCACCGTTGGATCATCGTGTCCAAGTATATCTAGCTTTAAAATATTGTCATGAATAGAGTGGAAATCAAAATGGGTTGTACGCCATTCTGCATCCTGCGCATCTGCAGGGAATTGCACTGGAGAAAAATCATAAATGTCCATATAATCTGGAACAACAATAATTCCTCCAGGGTGTTGCCCAGTTGTACGTTTTACTCCTGTACAGCCTTGAACTAAACGATCAACTTCTGCTCCACGAAAATGTAAATTATGGTCATTTGCATAGCCTTTCACATAGCCATATGCTGTTTTCTCCGCAACTGTACCGATTGTTCCAGCACGGAATACATAATCCTCACCAAATAGCACCTTTGTATAGTTGTGCGCTTGAGGCTGATATTCACCCGAAAAATTTAAATCGATATCTGGTACCTTATCACCTTTGAATCCAAGGAAGGTTTCAAATGGTATGTCTTGTCCATCTTTTTTATAAGGTGTTCCACATTCCGTACAGTCTTTATTTGGTAAATCGAAGCCTGAGCTGACAGATCCATCATCGAAAAACTCGGAATGTTTACAACTAGGACAAATATAGTGAGGCGGTAATGGGTTAACCTCTGTGATTTCCATAAAAGTGGCTACTAATGAGGAACCCACCGAACCACGTGACCCTACTAAATAACCATCAGCTAATGATTTTTTCACTAGCTTGGCAGAAATTAAATAAATAACACCAAAACCGTGTCCCAAAATCGATTTTAACTCTTTTTCAATTCGAGCTTTCACAATTTCCGGTAACTCCTCACCATAAATACGATGGGCCATTTCATAAGTTAAATTGGTTACTTCATCATCGGAGCCCTCAATTTTTGGTGTATATAGGTCATCCTTAATCGGTTTAACGTCCCCAATACTTGCTGCTACTTTTTGAGCATTCGTCACAACCACTTCTTTTGCAAGATCCGGTCCTAAAAAATCAAATTCTTTCAGCATTTCATCAGTTGTTCTAAAATGGACTTCTGGTAGCTTAGAACGATTTAAAATATTTGCTCCACCTTGTGAACCAATAAGTATTTGCCTAAACATCCCATCTGTCGGATCTAAATAATGAACATTTCCAGTTGCAACAACAGGTTTATCTAGCTTCTTCCCGAGTTTAACAAGTTTACGGATAATATCTTCTAATGTCCATTCATCACGTACAACATTGCGTTCGATTAATGGTGCATATACAGCCTTCGGTTGCACCTCAATATAATCATAAAAACGAGCGACTTTCTCTGCTTCCTCTGGAGACTTATTCATCATTGTTTCGAATACTTCACCATTACTGCAACCTGATCCAACTAATAAACCCTCACGATATTGTTCAAGCACGGCACGTGTCACCCGAGGAACACGATAGAATGTTTTTGTATGAGAGTGTGAGACGATTTTAAATAAGTTTTTTAAGCCTGCATTATCGACTGCTAAAATTGTACAATGCATAGGTCTACCTTTTTTATAGGCATCCCCACCACCAATATGCTTATTGAAGTCATCATGGTATTTAATAGCTAGCTCATCAGCATCCTTTAATAGCTGCAGGAGTAGAAATCCTGTCGCCTCTGTATCATAAATTGCTCGGTGATGCTGTGTTAATTCAATATTGAATTTTTTACACAGTGTATTCAAGCGATGGTTTTTCATTGTAGGATAAAGCAATCTTGCTAGCTCTAATGTATCAATGACAGGATGGACTGTGTCTTCAAGACCAAATTTTTTATAGCCTGTATATAGGAAGCCAATATCAAATGATGCGTTATGAGCGACAACGATTGCATCTCCAATAAAGGCATGAAATTCTTTAATGACCTGCTCTACCTCTGGTGCATTTCGAACCATATCATCCGTAATACCTGTTAATTCAATGGTAGTAGCCGAAAGTGGATGATGTGGATTTGCAAAACTTTCATATTTATCAATAACTTGTCCATCTTTAATTTTAACTGCAGCCAATTCAATAATGGTATCATATGCAGTTGATAGCCCTGTCGTTTCTACGTCAAAAACAACATACGTTGTGTCTGCCAATAAACGATGCTCTGGAGCATAGGCAATTGGTACACCATCATCAACTAAATTTGCTTCCAGACCATAAATAATCTTAATGCCATGTTTTTTGCCCGCTGCATATGCTTCAGGGAAAGATTGCACCACCGCATGATCTGTAATAGCTATTGCTGGATGCCCCCACTTTGCAGCTTGAGCAACAAGCCGATCAACAGGTGTAACAGCGTCCATTTGGCTCATTGGTGTATGCAAATGTAACTCAACACGCTTTTCACCCTCTGGTGCTAAATCTTGTCGTGTTTCTTTTTTGATTTCATTAATATCATTCGCCATAACGATTAAATCACGAATAAACGTATCAGTTTGCACAGAGCCTCGAACTTTAACCCACATGCCCTTTTTCAGATGTTGCATTAATTCAGCATCATCATTGTCACGAGAAAACATTTTAACAATGATGGAATCTGTATAGTCGGTAATTTTGATTTGTAATAAGGAGCGTCCACTTTTTAATTCTTTTATTTCCGTATCAAAGACAAATCCTTCAATAATAACACGGCGTTCTTCTTCAACAATCCGTTTAATTTCCATGATTTCATCATCTTTAATATGCATCCCAAGTTGGAATGGACGGTCGCCAAGGTTGGCCAGTGCCGGATTGTCTTTCTTCTCTTGCTCACGCTTTTGGAAATCTTGCATCGCTTGCTGTGCCAGAGCTACTTCTTCCAGACGTTTCTGCTCCATAAATGCTTCCTGTGCCGCTATCATTTCTTCCGTTTCTTCTTGTAGCACAAAGTCGATTGCCATACGAGGGAAACCAAATTGACCATAGCTTTCTGCTAGTTTGTCCGCATACTTCGTTTTGAGCATCATAAATTCCATTTCCTGCATACAGGATAAAGTCATTTTTTGGCCGTTCCATGTTGGTATTTGAGTGATGAGACAATTTTTAAGCGTTGGAGCCATCTCATCAATTTGTTCCACAACATTTAGCCAGTACGCTTGCACTAGTTCCTCTGTGACATTTTTTTCTAATGTTTCAAATGTCGTATTAACTTGTGCTATCGTTGAAAATTTCTCTGTCAAATGCGTACGGAAAAGCTGATATAACGGAAACGGTAATATATCCTTTAACTTAATTGTGAAATGCCAAAGTCTATCCTTTTTATGAACTGTCAGGCGTGATAGTTCACCTTCCTCAAAAAATGACATATATACATCATCTGTTAACTCTAGTTGTTGCAAGAGCATTCGAAGTCTCATTCTTGCCTCTTGTTGCTGTTCCAATCTAATGACACCTACTTTCAGAAAGAGGCAATTTCTTTAGCCTCATGTTCTAATTCGTCTCAAACGCATGATGAATTCAAGAAAAAAATTCGCTCCCACACTGCGGGCGCTCTTCAAGTTTAACAGATATTTTACCATCTGTTGTTGCTTGCTTGGCTCACTGTCCCGCAGAAGTGTCGCGAATTATTTATATCTATCTTATCAAAATTATACGAAAGCCTCTATTAAAAGCATCAAATTCTAATTATCACCAATTTTTAGCTCGTCATTAATTTTTACGGAAAAATTCATTCAGACGATCAATTACTTCTTCCTTTTTCCATTCAAATGTTTCACCCGTTTGACGGAATTTCACTTCTACAATACCTTCTGTTGCTTTTTTACCAACAGTTACTCGAACAGGTAAGCCAATTAAATCAGCATCAGCGAATTTTACACCCGCTCGTTCAGGACGATCATCTAGTAACACATCATAACGGTATGATTTTAATAAGCCATAAAGCTCCTCCGCTAATGTCACTTGTGCCTCATCTTTTGTGTTTACTGGCACAACATGAATATCATATGGCGCTAATTGTGTTGGCCATGTAAAGCCATTGTCATCTTGGAAGTGCTCCGCTACAGCAGCTAGAATACGAGAAACACCAATACCATAGCACCCCATAATAAATGGTTGAGCCTTACCTTGCTCATCTAAGAAAGTACCATTCATTTTAGCAGAGTATGTAGTACCTAATTTGAAAATATGACCAACCTCGATACCTTCTGCAAACTTAATGTTACCTTGTCCATCAGGAGAAGGATCTCCCTCTTGAATAAAACGAATATCTAAATAGTCGTTAACTGCAAAATCACGCTCAGGGTTAACATTGACTAAATGGAATCCATCTTCGTTGGCACCTGCAATACCATTACGGATAGATTTAATAGCATGGTCTGCTACTACTTTTACGTCTACCGGTAATTTCACTGGACCAATTGAGCCAACGCCACAACCTAATAATTCTTGAATCGCTGCTTCACTTGCAAGTTCCACAGATCCTGCATCAAGTGCATTTTTCAATTTGATATCATTAATTTCATGATCCCCACGTGAAAGCACTACTACAAGCTCTCCATCTACATCAAAAACTAGAGATTTGATGACATTAGCAGGTTCTACTTTTAAGAATGCTGAAACATCTTCAATTGTTTTTTGCTCTGGAGTTGCTACTTTTTCTACATCTTTTAAAGCTTCATCAGATGGTTGATAGTCAACAATTACTTCAGCCATTTCGATATTTGCTGCATAATCAGAAGTATCTGAGTACGCAATTGTATCTTCCCCAATTTCAGAAAGGACCATAAATTCATGTGTTCCTTTACCGCCAATCGAACCTGCATCTGCAATAACAGCACGGTAGTTTAAGCCGAGACGGGAGAAAATATTAGAATAAGCACGATACATATCTTCATATGTTTCATCTAAACTTTCACGTGACGCATGGAAAGAATAAGCATCTTTCATGATAAATTCTCTTCCTCGTAGTAAGCCAAAGCGAGGACGTTTTTCATCACGGAATTTGGTTTGAATTTGATACAATGTTAGCGGTAATTTTTTATATGATTTAATTTCATCACGGACTAAAGTTGTAATGACTTCTTCATGTGTTGGCCCTAATGCAAAATCACGGTCATGTCGGTCTTTTAAGCGCATTAATTCAGGTCCGTATTTTTCCCAGCGACCTGATTCCTGCCATAGCTCAGCAGATTGTAGAGATGGCATTAGTAGCTCAATGGAGTTGATAGCTTCCATTTCTTCTCGGATAATTGTTTCAATTTTTGTTAGCACACGTTTTGCAAGCGGTAAATACGAGTATACCCCACTTGTATTTTGACGAATAAACCCTGCACGTAGTAATTGCTTATGTGACTTTACCTCAGCATCAGCAGGTACTTCACGTAACGTTGGGATAAATGTTTTACTTTGCTTCATTCAGTGTTCCACCTTTTTCAATAGATAAGTTTATACTCTCAATAGCATAAACAAATTTAGCTTTGAGCGCAATGTTTCATCGAAATTGCGCTCAAAGCTAGGAAATCAAATTTCATTTAACTGTAAATGAATTAAAAGAAAAATCTTTGTATATCGTTCCATGTAACAACCACCATTAGAATCATGAGTAGGACGATTCCTACAAAATGTACAATACCTTCTTTTTGACGGTCAATTGGTTTACCACGTAAAGCTTCAAAGCCAAAGAATAATAAACGGCCTCCGTCAAGTGCTGGTAATGGAAGTAGGTTCATAATTCCTAAGTTAATACTTAGCATTGCTGCCCAATTCATTAAGTTCATAATACCATACTGGGCAACTTGCTCTGTTGCTTTATAAATACCTACAGGACCTGAAAGTGCGTCTATTGTGAACTTACCGGTAATTAGCATACCTAATAGTTCAAATATTTTCACTGTCATATTATAGGTTTCTTGAGCTCCATAAACAACTGCCTTTAATGGGTTAAATTCTCTTGGACTTTCATAGCGTACACCTATTTGACCATATTTCTCGCCATCCTGCTGGATTTCCTTAACAGTCATATTTAAGTTCACTGATTGTCCATTTCGTTCAACTGTCACAGCAATATCTTCGTTTGGATGATCTTGAACGATTGCAGCTAAATCTTGCCATTTTTCAACTGCTTGTCCGTTAATAGCTGTTACTCTATCTCCTGCCAGCATCCCTGCCTGTGCAGCTGGATCATTCTCTACTACTTCTGTGATAATTGGCTCGTATGTTGGTACACCATGGATCAATCCAATCACTAAATAAATCACAAACGCGAGAATAAAGTTAAACAAAGGGCCTGCAAAGATAGTCATTGCTCGTTGACCAACTGTCTTTGCATTAAATTGACGATCGTGTGGCGCAATGACAAGTTCACGACCATTTTCCACAAGCACACAGTCTCTAGCTACTTGATAACGAACTAGACGTTCTTCTTCATCATAACCCTCTACAAATAACTCCTTCTCTAAATCGGCGCGTTCAACTTCTAAAAATAATAAATCTGGTAACTGCTTATTATTTTGATTGAAAATAATTTTTTTAACAACATTATCCTCATTCACAATAAGCCCTATTCGGTAGCCTGGCTGTAATTCCGTGCCATCCATATCCTCGCCGGCCATACGTACGTATCCCCCGATTGGTAATAATCGAATAGTATACATTGTTTCACCATGCGTTTTTCCATAAATTTTGGGACCCATTCCGATCGCAAATTCACGTACTAAGATACCTGCACGTTTGGCAAATAAGAAATGTCCAAGTTCATGGAAGAAGACGAGCATACCAAATATTAATATAAATGCAATGGCTGTTTGCATAATACCCCACCTTTAATAGCGATTAGTTAACGATACAGTGCTTTCGTTATTTTACCATGTCTAACACTATTTTTCTTGTCTCACTATCCACATGTAATATGGTTTGTAAATCTGGTACTGCAATGTTTTGGTGTGCCTGCATCACACGTTCAATCGTCTCATCAATTTCAAGGAATGTGATTTTCCCTTGTAAAAAGGCTGCAACTGCCGCTTCGTTTGCTGCATTCATTGCTGTCAGAATCGTACCACCCATACGACCAGCCTCATACGCTAAACGCAAAGCAGGGTATCGCTCAAAGTCCATCTCTTGAAAATGTAGTTGACCAATTTGCGCTAAATTTAGTTGCTGACCATTTTGTAATGGTATACGGTCTGGGTAGCTTAAAGCATATTGGATTGGCACACGCATATCGGGTGTACCTAGCTGAGCAATAACACTAGTATCATGATACTCAACTAGAGAGTGAATAATACTTTCTCTATGCAAAAGTACATCTATTTTATCATAAGGCATATCAAATAAAACATGTGCTTCAATGACCTCTAATCCCTTATTCATCATTGTAGCGGAATCTATCGTAATCTTTGCACCCATAGACCAGTTTGGATGATTCAGTGCATCTGCGACCGTCACGTGTTTTAATTGTTCTCGTGTTTTATCACGGAAGCTACCACCAGATGCGGTAATAATCAAACGTTCGATATTTTTCGGATTCTCACCATTCATCGATTGGAAGATGGCAGAGTGCTCACTATCTACAGGCAAGATGGCTACTTTGTATTTTTTGGCCTCTGCCAACACTAAATGACCAGCAGTTACAAGCGTTTCTTTATTAGCAATAGCAATCGTTTTGCCCATACGAATGGCTGCTAATGTTGATTCAAGGCCTACACTTCCAAGCACAGCATTGACAAGTACAGTCGAATCAGGATGTGTTGCGACCTCTACAAGTCCTTTTGCTCCAAACGTAAATTGGATATTTGGAAACTCTTTAGCTAGTGTTAGTGCGTCTTCTTCTAATTGCACAGAAACTAATTCGGGCTTTAATGTTTCAATCATTTCTCGCGTTTTCTCTAGGTTCTTTCCTGATGAAAAAGCTACTAATTGAAAAGCATCACGTTGTTCTTTTAAGATATCGTAGGTTTGCCAACCAATTGAACCAGTTGCACCTAATAAACTAATTTTTTTCACAACAAATTGTCCCCTTTTTCTATCTAAGCAAATGATTTAGCAAAATGTCTTTTCCTATACAATTAATTACCAAATAAATGTAAAAAATGAAGTAGAGGCACGACAAATAATAGACTATCAAAGCGATCTAAAATTCCTCCATGCCCTGGTAGAATATTGCCTGAATCTTTTACATCAAAGTGACGTTTAATAGCAGATTCTACCAAATCGCCCATTTGACCAATAATTGAGGCAAAAATCGTTACAAAAACAAGTGATATATAACCATTTGCGAATGGGTAAATGAGTTGCATACCTACTGCAAAAATAACAGCAATGACTATTCCACCTATAAAGCCTTCGATCGTTTTCTTAGGTGAAATTTCTGGCCATAACTTATTTTTCCCTAATTTTCTACCTACAAAATATGCACCTGAATCCGTTGTCCAAACAACTAATAAGCAATAGACAACATACTCTAATCCAACATTTCTAGTTTCAATTAGATAATGGAATCCTAATCCCACATAAAATGCGCCTAATAAAATAAAGCCAACTTCGTCAAAAGTAATTTTATTTTTTACTAAAACCACGTAAATAAGAAGTAGCATCATTAGACCATAGACTACCATTAGATTAGACGAATAGCCTATTAATTCTACAACCCTTTCACTCCAGTCCTTCGGGATAACCAGTAAAATTAAAGTGATCAGTCCTAAGAAGCCAGGCACAGAAAAGATGGAAATCCCTTTCATCTTAAGTATTTCATAAAAACCGACAATAGCCATTGCTAGCACAAGTAAGGCAAATGGTACTTTTCCATAAATAACGAATGGGATAAAAAGTGCTGCTGCAATTATTGCGGTAATAATTCTTTGTTTCAAGTTGTTTCTTCTCCCTTCAACCCACCGTAACGGCGATTACGTTTCTGATAGTTTTCCACCGCTTCGAGTAAGTTTTCCTCACTAAAATCTGGCCACAATGTATCTGTAAACCAAAATTCTGTATAGGCGAGCTGCCATAGCATAAAGTTACTTAATCGCACTTCACCACTTGTACGAATTAAAAGATCTGGTTCAGGTAAATGGGCCGTCATTAAATGAGATGTTAAGCAATCTTCTGTTATGTCTTGCATCGTTAATTGACCGTCCTGCACTTTTTGAAGCATCATTTTCATGGCATTGACCATTTCAGAACGACTACCATAATTCAGCGCAAAATTTAAAATAAGCCCTGTATTATGCTTCGTTTCTTCCATTGCCTCATACAACGCTTTTTGTGTATGGGCAGGTAATAAAGATGGGTCTCCAATCATTTCGACACGTACATTACGCTCCATCATTTCTGGTAAAAAGGAACCTAAAAACTCAACAGGTAGCCGCATAAGAAAATCTACCTCAGGTTTTGGTCTCTTCCAATTTTCAGTGGAAAATGCATAGACAGTTAAGACTTTAATACCTAAGTCTGATGCAAATCTCGTCACCTTACGCACCGTCTTCATTCCTTCATGATGACCAGCCACACGTGGCATAGCTCTTTTCTTCGCCCAACGTCCATTTCCGTCCATAATAATCGCTACATGGGCAGGAATCGGCTCGCTTTTAGCTAGGGCCACACGCTCCTCCAATGATAGTGTATCCATATTTATTTGTTTACCTAATAGCTTTTTAAACATGCTAACTCCCCCACTACAACTAATCGGACGTATACTAACCTATCATAACAAACAAAAGCGCCTTTTGTCTTTTTTTTCCCTCTAAATTGACTATGTATGTACTAGCTTATTTTAGAACTATACACATATTAAAGAATGAGTTTGTTAAATAATGATGATTGTATCATTAATGACCTTTTCACATTTATACATGCTCTCTATTTGAGTAAGCAATTTGGCTATGAATAATAAAGAGAAAAGACGTCCTGTTAAGTATAGGACGCCTTCATCTCATCAAAAAGTTCCATCATAGACGTGTAAAAGGTTTATTTACACCTCTAAAATTTCTTTTTCTTTATCTTTCGCTACTTGATCTACTTTCACAATGAATTCATCTGTTAACTTTTGAATATCTTCTCCATAGCCACGTAGATCGTCTTCTGTGATTTCGCCAGCTTTTTCAAGTTTTTTCAAATCATCATTTGCATCACGACGAACATTACGTACAGCAATTTTTGCATCTTCCGCTTCTTTTTTCACTTGTTTTACTAGATCCTTACGACGCTCTTCTGTTAAAGCAGGAATCATAAGACGAATGACAGAACCATCATTTGTTGGTGTGATACCAATATCTGATTTCATAATTGCTTTTTCAATATCACCTAAAATTGATTTATCGTAAGGTGTAATTACTAATAAACGAGCTTCAGGTATAGAAACACCCGCAAGTTGGTTAATTGGTGTTGCTGCTCCATAGTAATCAACCGAAATACGATCTAATAGAGATGCGTTCGCACGACCTGCACGAATAGATGCTAGTTCGCGTGAGAAAGCTGCGATTGTTTTGTTCATTTTTTCTTTAGCTTGTTCTAAAACTTGTTTAGCCATTATACATTCCTCCTAACAACTGTTCCGATTTTTTCGCCTTGTACAGCACGTTTAATGTTACCCGGCTCCGTAATTGAGAAAACAATTAGCGGGATATCGTTATCCATACATAAAGTTGAAGCCGTTGAATCCATTACTTGTAAGCCTTGTTGGATAACGTCTAAGTATGTGAGTGTATCATATTTAATGGCTGTCTCATCCACTTTCGGATCCGCTGAATAAACGCCATCGACATTGTTTTTAGCCATTAAAATTGCATCAGCATCAATTTCTGCTGCTCGTAATGCGGCAGTCGTATCAGTAGAGAAGAACGGATTACCTGTCCCTGCTGCAAAGATAACGACACGCTTTTTTTCAAGATGTCTAACTGCTTTACGACGAATGTATGGCTCCGCTACTTGAGTCATCACAATAGAAGATTGAACACGTGTTTCAATGCCTAATTTTTCAAGTGCATCTTGTAAAGCTAGGGAGTTCATTACGGTTGCCAGCATGCCCATGTAGTCCGCAGCAGCACGATCCATTCCCATTTCACTACCTATTTTCCCACGCCATATATTACCGCCACCTACAACAACAGCAACTTCTACATCAAGATCTACTACTTCTTTTACTTCTTCTGCAACAGACTTGATTATTTTTGGTGATAAACCGAAGCCCGCTTCTCCAGCTAACGCTTCACCACTTAGTTTAATAACTACTCGTTTATATTGCGGTACACTCATTGTAAACCTCCGTAAGACTTTATTTAAAACATCCCTATTCCCTTTTCCATTATAGTATATCTAACAATAATTGCTAGTTGTGAATAAGGCAGAATAGAAAATTATCTTCATTTTTTCATTCACTTCGGAAAAATAGGGAACACGCTATGTTGTGTTCCCCATTTTTTTGTCTAGATAATCTAGATATTATTTGATTAGAATCAAATGCAAGCTAAATTAGTTACCTTTAACTTGGCTCATTACTTCTTCTGCAAAGTTATCTTCACGTTTTTCGATACCTTCACCAACAGCGTAACGTACAAAGCCGTTTACAGAACCACCAGTTGAAGCTACAAAATCACGTACTTTTTGATCTGAGTTTTTAACGAAAGTTTGGTCAAGTAAGCAAACATCTTCGAAGTATTTACCAAGACGGCCTTCAACCATTTTTGCAACGATGTTTTCTGGTTTACCTTCGTTAAGAGCTTGTTCAGTTAATACTTTACGCTCACGTTCAACTTCTTCAGCAGAAACTTCATCACGAGAAACATAAGTTGGGTTGATTGCTGCAATGTGCATAGCAACATCTTTAGCAGCTGCTGCATCAGTAGAGCCTTCTAAAGTTACTAATACACCGATACGGCCACCCATGTGTAAGTATGAACCGAATGCATCTGCATCAGATTTTGTTTTAATTTCGAAACGACGAAGTGTAATTTTTTCTCCAATTGTTGCAATAGCAGTTGAGATTTGATCTACAATTTTTACGCCTTCAGTATTTGCAAGCTCTAAAGCAGCTTCAACTGATGCAGGTTTAGCAGCAAGTAATTGCTCAGCTAAAGATGCAACTAATACTTGGAATTTGTCGTTTTTCGCAACAAAGTCAGTTTCAGCATTTACTTCAAGGATGATTGCTTCGTTACCTTGTTCTAAAATATAAGTTGTACCTTCTGCAGCGATGCGGTCAGCTTTTTTAGCAGCTGAAGAAAGACCTTTTTCACGTAGGAAGTCGATAGCTGCTTCTAAGTCGCCATCAGTTTGTACTAACGCTTTTTTACAATCCATCATACCAGCGCCAGTTTTTTCACGTAATTCTTTTACTAATTGTGCAGTAATGTTTGCCATTTAGTGTTTCCTCCTCAAATTGGTTGAACATAATTTAATGATAGGTTCTAAAAAAGGTGATAAGGGTTTTGAGCCACTTATCACCTTTTTGTAAACGTGAATTACTCAGCAGCAGCTTCTACAGCTGGAGCTTCTTCTTCACCTTGTTTTGACTCGATTAAAGCGTCAGCCATTTTAGCAGTTAAAAGTTTAACAGCGCGAATAGCATCATCATTAGCAGGGATTACGTAGTCGATTTCATCTGGATCACAGTTAGTATCAACAATACCTACTAGAGGGATGTTTAATTTACGAGCTTCTGCAACCGCAATACGTTCTTTACGTGGGTCAACCACGAACATTACGTCTGGAAGATCGTGCATATCACGGATACCGCCTAAGAATTTGATTAGACGTTCGTGTTCTTTTTTAAGTTGGATTACTTCTTTTTTAGGAAGAACTTCGAAAGTTCCTTCTTCTTCCATTTTTTCGATTTGTTTCATACGTGCAACACGTTTTTGAATTGTACCGAAGTTTGTAAGAGTACCACCTAACCAACGTTGGTTGATGTAGTAGTTGCCTGAACGTTCAGCTTCATCTTTGATCGCTTCTTGTGCTTGTTTTTTCGTACCAACGAAAAGAACTTTACCACCGTCTTGACCAACTTGACGCATGAAGTCATAAGCTTCCTCTAATTTTTTTACAGTTTTTTGTAAGTCGATGATGTAGATCCCGTTACGTTCAACGAAGATATATTTCTTCATTTTTGGGTTCCAACGACGAGTTTGGTGACCGAAATGTACACCAGCTTCAAGTAATTGTTTCATAGAAATTACTGACATGTGAATTTCCTCCTAATATGTTTGGTTTTTATCCTCCGCATTTATCATCTACAACAAGCTACCCTAATCTTAGAGCACCACTTACTGCATCAAAATGCGTGTGTAGTAATAACACCATTTGCAACTATATCATAGCTTTGAACGATTCGCAACAATTTAGTGATGGAATTTCAGTAAAAGCTCGATTTCTGTTTTACCCTTTTGCAGTTGTTTAGCTATTTCCTCTGGTGATTTTCCCTGTTTTGCTAATTCTAGAGCCTGTTGTTCCACTGTCAGCAATTTTTCAGCTTCTTTTTGCTCCTCCACTTTTAGAGGTGAAGCTGTTTTCACCATTTTCGAGCTTGTATGTTGCTGACGTGAATAAGCATTTGCGACAATATTTTTAGGTACATAGATACGTGCATCTTTCTCTAAAGATAGAGAACTATCACTTTTCACCTCGTGTACTACAGGCAAAGTTGGCTGCTCCTGAGGTGTCATATATTGTTCCGTTTGCTGCAAGCTACTAGCAGCTATTTCCGACTGTGAGACACTTTGTAGCTCTTTAATAAGACGGTCATTTTCATCTTTCATTTCAGCTAAATACACACTAATGGTGTCGTCCATTTCTCTCATCAAACGTTCTTGCTTCTTTTCCAAATCTTTAAACTTTGCTAACTTTGTATTTAAAATGATAAGAAAGTAAAATGAAATTAGCTGTAAAAAGAATAGCACCGCTATTAGAATGGTTGTCATTGTAAACTCCTATCCACTAAAATCCACGAAATTCCCTTTAAACGGATGTTGTGCCTGTTTTTCTTGTTGATCCTTTTTTTTCTTTTTATGAATCCCTGTTAAATACTCACCACCTGCATCTTCATCCTCACTAATTTCATCCATACCTTCTGATGTGTTGACAATTTTTTGTTTGCGCTCTACTTCTTTTTTTAATGCTTCATTTGCATGTGCTTGTTGAGCCAATACTTGCTGCTGTGCCTGATCAACCATTTTTCCTGCTTCAAATGTTTTTGGAATAGCAATCTGTAACTCGACACCTTTTAAACTCATTGGAATCTCTCCCTCAAGGATATTTACGCATTAATCATTTCACTAGATAATAGCTTTCGTAGCTTTAATAGCGCTTTTGAATGAATTTGTGAAATACGAGAGGTTGATAGTTCAAGCATTTCACCAATTTCTGTCAAGGTTAACTCCTCCGTGTAAAATAAACTAAGGACAAGCTGTTCTTTTTCATTGAGTTTCTGAATATTTTCCGCAAGATCATCTAACAATTCTGATTTAATGATAGCTTGCTCAGGTGTTTTTGTTGTATCGTCTCGTATGACAAATGACTTGCCATCTGTTTCTTCTTGGTCCTGTTGTTCATTAATAGAAAGAACATTTGAAAAAAAATGCTCTTGCACAGTTTGATAAACATCTTCAACAGATACTTCCATATGCTCCGCAAGTTCCTCAGGTGTTACATGACGCATATATTTTTGTTCTAGTTGTTCAATTTGTGCATCTAATTTTTTGGCTTTTTCACGCGCTGACCGTGGTAACCAGTCTTCTTTTCGTAAACCATCGATGATGGCTCCTCTTACTCTAAACGAAGCATATGTATCAAATTTTAAATCTCTGTTAATGTCAAATTTATTTAATGCATCAAAAAGTCCTACCATCCCTAAGCTCGTTAAATCGTCTCGTGATACGCTTTTGGGCAGACCTGCACCAATACGTTGGACATGATAAGATACTAAAGAAATGTATTTTTTTATAAGTAAATCACCAGCATCGGGATCACGCTCATGTATCCAGCGATTCCACAGTTTTTGCTCATCGTTCAGAATTGGTTGTGTCATGAAATCCACCTCTCTAAAAAACGCTTTTTCACGCCTGTTTACTAACGACTACTTGCGCTCTTAAAATTTATCATTCAACAGGATTTCTTAGTTGTTTTTTATAAAAATCCACATTTAAGCTAATCTAGACGTGAGCCTGAATCGTTAAAGCCCGATAAGCAGTTGCCATCTTTCCTATATTATAACAAGAATCGACTATAATTTCATTTGTTTCTCTTAGTCTCTAATATATTCCTTTGTTTTTGAAAGACATAGAAAAACTGTATCCTAATTGTGTAATGACACTTGGATACAGTTGGATATGATTAAGCTTTTACTAAGAAGCTACTGAATTCTTTTGATTTAGTTTTAGCACTACTGTAGAGCAAAGAACAAATTAAACAAAAGAGCAATAATACCCAATAAAAAAAAACACTCTTTATAATAAATTATGCTTTAAATCGAACTAGAGACAAAGTTTCCATTGAATATAGTTGCCTTACGTAGAGATCTTCGAGCAATTGCTTCAGCAGAGCAAGAAGCCTCCACAAACACCATATTTGCACTATCTCCCACTTTTGGCCATGTTTGCTCACCTGATTGATTGAGTGGGGTTTTTCCCCCTGTAATAAATTGAAGGGTTTGGGCTAATGAGCGTTCATCTCCCCAACCTGAGCGTTTTGCCAAACGACCAGCTCGTTCTAATAAATCTCCGTTACCAAATGGGGACCAAACATCAAAGATATTGTCGCACCCAATTGCAACGGGTACTCCTTTACTGTGTAATAAACCAACAGGTGGAAACTTTCTACGCAGGGGGACACTCGTCACAATCGTAATACCTGCATCACGTAAGATGTCCGCCATTTCTTCTGCCTCAGAGTGTGAAACATCTCCTAGCCCAAAGGCATGGCTAATGGCTACTTTGCCTTGTAAACCAGCTTCCTTTGTTAATTTGGCTAATCTCTTCATTGTAAAAGTACCCAATTGATCTGGGTCATGCAGATGCAAGTCAATCCCTGCGTTTCCTTCAACAGCGAGTTCCACCATTTGTTGTAAGGAAGCCTCAATATCTCCATCCACAGTAGCTGGATCGACACCTCCTACAAATCCTGCCCCAAAACGTAGAGCCTCCCTTATTAAATTGGTTGCCTTTGTTCGTAATAGACCATGTTGAGGAAAGGCAACGATTTCATAAGACAACTTTCCTTCAAAATTTTGTAAAGCTTTTTGAACCTCTTCTAAATTTTTCAACCCTACCTCAGGATATAAATCCACATGCGTACGTACATGTGTAACTCCAAACTGGACATAACGACTAAGTAGTTTCTCAGCGCGTTGTTGCGTAGTTGTATGTAAGGTTGGAAGTACCTCTTTTTCAATTTCACAACGTTCAAAAATATTATTCACTGGTGTGACTGCCCGCCATTTGTCGCTCAACAGAGTTTTATCCAAATGACAATGTTTTTCTATAAATGAAGGTAGTGCTAATAGCTGTTTCATATCTTTTTTTGGATAATCATCATCTAATAATAGGCTATCAGCAGAAACTATTTCTGCAATTTTCCCATCTTTAATGAATAGATGAGAACAAGCCGAGTTCGTTTTAGTAATCGTGTCGTTTTCAAAGTGATAATCTGTTTCAAGACGTACATTTGTTAACCAAAAAGTAGAATTCATTTCAGATTTATCCTTTCTTCTTCAAAAATTAAAGCTCACCCGCAACTATTTTCCCTGTAAAGAGCACCGCCACTCTTCTTGCTCTTCTTGCAACTGCTTCTGCGGAGCAAGTTGCATCTACAAACACGACATTCGCCATATCTCCAATTTTCGGCCATTGGGGCTGTCCATCCTTGTTTAAAGGTGTTATGCCTCCAGCAATATACTTTAGACTTTGACTAAGTGAACGTTCATCACTTAAGCCAAAGCGTTCAGCTAGCGTGCCTAGTTTTTCTAGGCTGTCACCTATACCAAACGGGGACCAGTGATCTGTAATACTATCTTCACCCAAAGAGATTTGAACACCTTTTTGATCTAATAACGGAATAGGAATGGTATGATCCAATGGAACAGACGAAGTAATGTCAATACCGTGATGAGCTAGTAACGCTGCCACTTCACTTGCTTCATTAGTTGAAACATCGGCTAAGGCCATGGCATGACTAATTGTCACTCGGCCATGCCAACCCGCTTCCTCCGTTAATGCAGCTAATCGTTTAAAGGTAAAAATACCAAGATGACCAGGATCATGGATATGCAAATCAACATTTGCATCAGCTTCTACCGCTAATTCCATCACCGTTTGTAAGGATTTTTCTATATTTTCATCAATCGATGCAGGGTCTACACCGCCTACTAGAGACGCTCCACTTCGCAAAGCTTCCCTTACTAAAGAAATGGATTTACTACGTAAGAGGCCATGTTGTGGGAAAGCGACAACCTCTAAATCAACTTTATCTTTGTAAGCCTCTTTAGCTCTTAAGACTGCTTCTAAATTTTTCAACCCAATAAATGGATCAATATTACAATGCGTACGAATATGTGTTGATCCTGCATGTATAAGCAAATCTAGTAATTTTTTTGCTCGTTCCTCTGCAACAGGCAATAATCCTGGCAGTAGAATCTCTTCTTCTTTTAATCTTGTAATAAGACCTTCTGTGGGAATCGAAGGAGCCTTCCATGGTCCACCAAAATAGGTTTTATCTATATGAATATGCATATCTCTAAAAGAAGGGAGCATTAAGTAACCATGTGCATCTCGCTTAGGCAAATCAGTTTTTAAAGGCTGATCTACGCTAAGAATTTGGTTTATTTCACCACTTTCTACTTGTACATTAAAAAGAGCAGTTTTTGTTCCTATAACGACCCCATTATCGTAATGATATCCTGTTTCTAATCGTACATTTGTTAGCCAATACGCTGTTGGTATCATTGATTGAACCTCCCGAAATTTATTAAAGATTGATAGCTAGATGAACCATTTGAATGGCCCTCTCCTGATGGGGTAAAGAAAGTTCATGATAGATATAATCTTGACTAGGATTATTAGCATTAAAATAATAAACTGTAGAAATTTTAGAATAGTAAATGGCACTCAAACACATAGGACAAGGTTCTGTACTTGCATACATTTCACAACCTTCTAAATTGGTCGTTTTCAGTGCGTGACAAGCTTGACGGATTGCTTGAATCTCTGCATGATTCGTCAAATCATTGGTGATTGCAACCTCATTTACACCAGAGCCAATAATCTGTCCATTTTTAACTACAATTGCACCAAAAGGAGCACCATGTTTTGTTCTTTCATTTTCTTTAGCTAACTCAAGTGCTTGTTTCATAAAGTCATGAGATTTCATGTCGTTCCCCTCCTAGAAAAAGCGAAATTCTCTTTTCTTTTTATATATTGAAATGGACCATTTATTGGAAATATGCTACTGCCAATACATCCTCCTGTGAAAAACTAAGCACTGCCGCCTGAGGTGTTTCTCTTACAAGACCAGTAAATGGTGCCATAATCAATATCTTTTCAGTTGATAAATTCCCCGGACAAGCTACATTTTTATATTTTGGAGTTTTTAGATTTAAAGCTATTTCCTTTGTATAAATATGCTAACATGAGGACTATATATATGAATAATATAAAAATAATTAATTTCACTTAAGTTTTTCGTATACTACAAACTCCAAAGCCAAAATAAAAAAGAGTCGTTAGTCACGACTCTTACTTTTACGCATTTACTTGTTGATCTTCTTCTCGATTCATCATCGTTCTTACTACTTGTGCAATTTCCTCGGAATTTTCATCTTGAAATTCAACCGTGGAATTAGCTATTGGCACTTCTTGTTTTACGCCTTCTATTGATTCAAGTTCCTTTTCTTCTCTATCGACTTCAACTGCTTCCTCATCTTCCTCTGGTGTAAACAAGATGTAAGCAATTAAAAAACGTACAATAAACATTACAAAAAATGCGATGATTGCTACAATAAAAGAGCCAATCAGGATTCGCAGAGGCGTAAATGGTTTTTGAAATGTACTAAAAAAATAAATAGAAAAGGCAATTAATGCTCCCCATAGATTGTAAAATATAGAACCAAACATTAGATTTCACTCACTCCCTGGTTAACTGTTCGGATATGTAATATCGACGTTGCAGGATTAAATTCAATCGTTCTACCACTATTTCCACCAGTATCCTCGGCCACTAAAGGGATGCCCTGCCTCTTTAATTCATTTTTGACAGCTTCTACATTGCGGGGACCAATACGCATTGTATCTTTGTCGGAAGTAAATTGGAACATCTGCGCACCCCCTGCAATTTTTGCCTTGAGTTTAAATTTTTGAACGCCTTCTAACTTTAGTAAATCAATCATTGCAGCAATCCCTGAATCTGCAAATTTCGCGACATTGATTGACTCAGCTCTTCCTAAACTTGAATCTGGTAACATCACATGGATTAAACCAGCAATTTTTTTTGACTCATCATACAAAATAACACCAACACATGAACCAAGACCAGAAGTTCGAATCGTGTTAGGTAGCTTTACTACATCCATTTGTGCAATTCCCACTTTAATCACTTGTCCACTACTATTGGTTAACATATCACGAAACCCCTAATGCTTTAAAAATGGCATCAAACGAGTCAGGATCTGGTAGTAGGAAGAAATGGCCCCTCACCGTTTCATGGTCTTCCACACCTTCTTCAAAAATGGATGTATTTATCACAATAACATTATCACTGACATGAGATAATTCTATTAAACCAATGCTTATTATAGCTCCAAACATATCAACACTTAGACCTGGCACAGTTGGATAAATTTTTAAATTAGTAAAATCCGATAAGGCAGATAAATAGGAGCCCGATAAAATATTACCCATTTCTTGCATAGCTGATAAACCTAACTCTGAAACAGGTCGTTTTTTAAAGTCAAAAGATTCATCGAAAATAAGCCGACGTATAAAGCGGTTTGCTTGTTCGATAGGTAAAATAAAGAACATACTTCCCTCTGCATCACCTTCAATACGAAGGTAAATGCCAACAACTACGTTTTCTGATCCGCCAGCCAACTCCATCATATCGTTAAAGGACACCATCTCTACCTTTGGAACACGCATATCAATTTTTTTCCCAAGTAAATTGGAAAGTGCTGTCGCGGCATGCGCAGCACCGATGTTTCCAATCTCCTTTAATACATCTAAATGTAGTGATGTAATTTTTTGATTAAATGTCATTATCGATCCCTACTTTAGTGGATTTAATACTTTTTCTAAATGTAATAAGATTAATAATCGCTTCTCTACTTTAGCAACGCCTGAAATAAATTCTTCTTCAAGTGAGCCAACGACTTCTGGTTGCGGTTCAATAGCACTTGCAGGAATATCGATAACGTCGTTAGCGGAATCCACTACAAAGCCTACTTCCATATCTTCTAATGAAATAATAATAATGCGTGTTGTTTCTTCATGTTCAGAAATAGGTAATTCAAAACGTTCACGTAAATCCACAATTGGTGTGACAACACCTCGTAGATTGATTACACCTTTTACGTATTTCGCTGTTTTCGGTACACGAGTAATATGCATTAATTTCTCAATTCCTTGAACATGGGACACTGGAATTGCATATTCTTTATCTGCTAACTGAAAAACTATTACTTTAATACTTTCTTGCTCCACTGCATTTGTCATACTTTACACCTCTCTTATTCATTCACCTTATTTAATTAATGCGTTGCAATCTACAATTAAGGCTACTTTACCATTGCCTAAGATTGTTGCTCCTGAAATGGCAAAGATATTTGTTAAGTAATTTCCTAAAGACTTCAAGACAATTTCTTGTTGGCCAATGAATGAATCCACCACTAAACCAGCAAGTTTTTCACCTTTACGGACGATCACTACTGAGTGGAATTCTTCATCTTGATGCTCTTGACGAGGTACCTCAAAGATTTCCTCTAAGAATACCAACGGCACAACTTTGCCACGGAAGTCGATTACTTTTTGATTATGCGCATTCATAATCTCTGATGAACGGATAATAGATGTTTCAATAATAGAAGATAGTGGAATTGCATAAATTTCCTTTTCAATCTCCACAAGCATAACTGAAATAATTGATAATGTCAGTGGTAATTGAATCGAGAAGATGGATCCAACATCCTGTGTTGATTCAATTGAAATATTGCCACCTAGTGATTCAATCGTTGTTTTTACAACATCTAAACCTACTCCACGACCAGATACATCTGAAATAACATCTGCAGTGGAGAAGCCTGAAGCTAGAATAAGCTCATTAATTTGTTTATCAGACATTGAATAGGATTGTTCTTGTGTAACAATACCTTTTGAAATAGCTTTCGCTAATACTTTTTCTCGATTTATACCCGCGCCATCGTCTTCAATTTCAATAAAGACGTAATTTCCGCTATGATAGGCACGCAATACGACCGTTCCTTCTTCAGGCTTGCCTTTTGCACGACGAGCAGTTGGATTCTCAATGCCATGATCCACAGAATTACGAATCAAGTGAACAAGCGGATCTCCAATTTCATCAATTACTGTACGATCTAGTTCGGTTTCAGCACCAATAATTTCAAGGTTGATTTTCTTATTTAAATCACGTGATAGCTGACGAATCATTTTCGGGAAACGATTGAAAACTGTTTCTACAGGTACCATTCGCATTGTTAAAATAATAGTTTGCAAATCACCCATCACACGACTCATACGCTCTACTGTTTCATTTAGTTCGCCATGATTTACTTCAGTAGAGATAGATTGCAATCGACCACGATCAATGACAAGCTCTTCAAACAAGTTCATTAAAATATCTAGACGTTCAATATTTACACGAATTGTTTTATTACCTACAGGTGCATGATTTTTGTCAGCCTTGGAAGGTGTAGCTTCTTTAGCAGGTTTTGCAACAGGCTCGGCTTTAGCAGCAGGCGTATTTGTTGGTATTGCGGCTACCTCAGCCACTGCTGTTGCAGTCGCTGCTACTTCTTGGTGCGCTTCAAATACTTTTTCACTAAATTTCCTTTGGTCAATTGTAGTCACAATAACCTCATCAACTTCAGAAACTTTCATTAGCTTTTTCTGCATATCCTCAGCTGTTGTTTTTGTGACAAAAGCTACATAAAATTGTTGATCAAACTGCTCATCTTCTAGCTTTTCAACAGATGGACTTGATTTAATGACATCCCCATCTTTTTCTAAAATCTCAAACACCATAAATACACGTGCTGCCTTAAGAAGGCAATCCTCACGTAATGTTACTGAAATTTCAAAAGCATTAAAGCCTTGTTCAGCCGATTGTGTAATGACTGTTTGTTCAAACGAATCATATTCTAATACACTTTCAACAACCGGTGCAGCAACCGTTGCTACCACCTCTGGTATTACTTCCTCACCTAGTTCTATACGCTTTAGTTGTGCGACAGTTGAGGAAACATCACGCTTACCATCTCCACCGTTAGCAATATCCATTACCATTTCTTCTAAATGATCAACAGATTCAAATACGACATCTAAAATTTCAGGTGTAACATGAATCTTCTCGTTACGGATGGCATCTAAAACATTCTCCATTTTATGGGTTAAATCTGCTAAATCTTCGAAGCCCATTGTGGCAGACATACCTTTTAATGTGTGTGCAGAGCGGAATATTTCCCCAACAATTGCCAAATCGTCTGGATTTTTTTCTAATTCTAATAAATGTTCACTACACGCTTGTAAATGCTCTTTACTTTCTTCAATAAACATCTCTAAATATTGATTGACTTCCATAAGAGGACACCCCTTTTAAGGCAAATATTTCATTATTGTTTGTGCAATATCATCTACATCTGCAACTTCATCAACAAGTTGCGTTTCTACTGCTGCTTTTGGCATACCATATACAATGCAAGTTTCAGCTGATTCTGCAATAGCAATGACATTGCCAGTATTTTTTAATGCTTTTAGACCATTAGAGCCATCATGACCCATACCTGTCATAATCACTGCTACTTTATCAAAATCTTTATATTGACTAACATCTTCGAACATTACATCTACAGAAGGTCGGTGGCCAGATCTTGGTGCTTCTTGATTATCAAGAACAATGCCAAAAGTTGTCCCTACTTTTCTAAGTTTTAAATGATATCCACCTGGTGCAATATAAGCTACTCCATTTTGCAAAATATCGCCCTGTTCAGCTTCTTTAACAGAAATTTCACTTAGCTGATCAAGTCGGTTAGCAAGCGATTTAGTAAATCCAGCAGGCATATGCTGTACAATTAATATAGGAGCTTGAATAGACTTAGGAATTTTAGTAACAACCTCCTGAAGTGCGCGAGGTCCTCCTGTTGATGTGCCAATTAACACAATCTTCTTTCCTATTTTACTCCATTCTACCATTGGTTTAGTTACGGCTACCTTAGTAGAAACAACATTAGTAGACGTATTTGTTCGTCCATGCTGTTGTGGTTCCTTTATTACGGTACTCACCCTTGTCACTTGTTCTTGTTGTCGTTTACTACCAGAAGGTTTTTTCAATTTGGAAATTGGCACCGTTGCAGCTTGTTCCACTTTGTGCACAAGTTCATTTTGAATTTTATGTAAATCAAGGGAGATGGTCCCGCTCGGCTTGGCAACAAAATCTACTGCCCCGCCCTCAATTGCAGCAATTGCATTTTCTGTCCCACGTTGAGTGGTACTTGAGAGCATTACTACAGGAACTGGACATTGTATCATAATTTCTTTTAAAGCATCGAGCCCATTCATTTCAGGCATCTCAATATCCATTGTCACAACGTTTGGCTTCAACGATTGTATCTTTTTGATCGCATCTTTTCCATTTCGAGCTGTTCCAACTACTTCCACCTTCGAGTTGCCAACAAAAAAGTCACTAATTAGCTTTCTCATAAAAGCAGAATCATCCACAACTAAAAGCTTGCTTTTATGCAAAAAGTCCAATTAATCACGCCCTTTCGAGAAAATACTTCTAAGTTTCGTTAAAAATTTTTTCGTTGTTTGATCATGTGCATGTATTTCCCCCGCACGTTGCTCCATAAAACGAACGACTATAAGTTGCAATGTCTTTGATATTAATGCGTCTGGATAAGCAAGTGAGAATGGCACTTGCTCGCGCACTGCCTTACGCACAACAGGGTCTTCAGGTAATGAACCAAGAATGATCGTTTCTTTGTCTAAAAAACGTTTCATTGTTAACTGTAAACGTTCATTCGTTTCTACTCCTTCTTCTTTACTGAAAGCGCGGTTACAGAGAATATAAAACTGCTTATCTGGATCTCGAACATGAATATATTTCATCATGGAGTACGCATCTGTAATAGAAGTAGGTTCCGCTGTTGAAATGACGATAATTTCATCAATAGATGTGAGTAAATCTAACGACCAATTAGTAGCACCAGCGCCCATATCAAATAAAATATAATCATAGTTTTTTTGAAGTTCTTCAAATGCTTGAATAAGTCGTTCAAACATACTATGAGACCAATCAAGTACACTCGTCATACCTGATCCACCTGAAATATACCTTAAATCGTAAGGCCCTTCAAATATTACCTCATCTAGTAGCTTATTTCCTTCTAAGTAATCTTTTAAACTATAAGAAGCATTTTTCCCAATTAAGATATGGATATTCCCCATCCCAATATCCATGTCTACAATGACAACTCTTTTTCCCTTTTGGGCTAAAGTCATGGCAAAGTTCATTGTGAAGTTACTTTTACCTACTCCACCTTTGCCACTTACAACTGCAATCGCTCTACCTAGTTCGCCTTGCTGTTTCATCATTTTTAAGCGTAATGCTTCAGCTTGGTCTCTCATTTTTCTTCACCTTGAAAAAACAAATTAAGTACTGCTTCTAAATCAGCTTCTTCAATATCTTCTGGTACTTCTTGACCATTCGTATAGTAAGCAAGTCCTTTATTATATTTAATCATTAAATTGATCATTGTGCCAATAGAATTTGTTTCATCAATTTTTGTAAAAATAAATTTTTGAATTGGTAATTGCTTAAATTGATCTACAATATTCTCCATATCCCTTTCTTTCGTTGTCATTGCAAGCACTAAATAAGATTCTGCATGATCATCGAATTTTATGAGGCGTTGGAGATCATCAACATACTTGACTTCTTTATAATTTCGACCAGCTGTATCAATAAAAACCAAATCTAAATGTGATAATCTCTGGATTGCTTGTTCAAAATCTGTTGCATTGTAAGCAATTTCTACAGGAGCTTGTAAAAGACCAGCATATGTTTTAAGCTGCTCTATTGCCGCAATCCGATAAGTATCTGTCGTAATAAAGCCAATCTTTTTCTTTTTTTCTAACACAGCTCTAGCAGCCATTTTAGCAATAGTTGTAGTCTTACCAACCCCTGTTGGCCCTAAAATGTTTATATATTTTCTTTCGTAGGATAATCCTCCGACTGGAAGTACTTCTAGCTTCTTACGTAATAAATTTTTTGCTATCAATTTACATTGTGAAAAATTTATTTCGGATGCTTCTCTAAAATGCATAAAAAGCTCATCACCTATCGTTGTGATGAGCTCTTCACTTAGCTCTTGCTGTCTTAAGTATTCAATGAAGGGTAAGAGTTCATCGGGATATTGAGCTTGGGTAGTCTTTTTATGCATCGATTGCATTAATGATTTTAAATCAGCAATTTCTTTTCTCAATTCTTCTGACATGCTAGCGTCCTCATGTACTGCTACTACATCAAGGGGTGGTTCCTGATGCATTTTTGCTTGAATAGCATTTGTAATCTCTTGTAACCTTGCATTCTCTTTTTTTACTACAGGCAGTACAGCTGGTGTTGGAACTGAAGCCACTTGCTGGGGCTCCATTGCATCAATACCCGCAACCACTTCAAAACTTTTCTTTTTTATCATGCCAAAAAATTTCTTTGTGATGACGACTTTTGAATTTAAAATGACTGCGTCCTCACCTAATTCTGCTCGCACTTGCTTCATCGCCTCTGGTATGGATGATGCATAATACTTTTTCATTTTCATTGAACATTCACCACCCCAACACTTTGAATTTCAACCGAAGCATCCAATTCATTATAAGATAGAACCGGAATTTGTGGGAAATAACGCTCCGTTAGTTGTCGTAAATACATCCGAACGGCTGGCGAGCATAATATAATAGCTGATTGCTCCATAAACGAAACACGCTCTACTTCCGCTGCAATAGTTTCTAATACTGTTTGAGAATCTTGTGGGTCCATAGCTAAATAATTACCGTGATCCGTTTGTTGGATACTATCAGCAATCATTTTTTCTACTTTACCTGAAACCGTAATCACCTTTAATACTGAACTATCCCCAACATATTGTGCTGTAATTTGACGAGCTAATGCTTGACGCACATATTCAGCTAAGATATCTGTATCACTCGTTAATTTTGCATAGTCTGCAAGTGTCTCAAAAATAATAGGTAAGTTACGCACTGATACATTCTCTCGCAGAAGCTTACCCAGTACCTTTTGGATTTCTCCAGTAGATAAAGGTGCAGGTGTTAATTCTTCTACTAAAATTGGATGGGATTCGCGTAAGTGATCGATTAACTGCTTTGTCTCTTGACGGCCTAATAACTCATGAGCATTTGCTCGAATTATTTCAGTTAAATGTGTTGACACCACACTTGGTGGGTCCACAACTGTATAACCATACATTTCCGCATCCTCTTTTACTTGCTCTGTAATCCATTTAGCTGGTAATCCAAATGATGGCTCGACAGTATCAATACCCTCAATAGAATCATCGTCTCCAGGGCTCATCGCTAAATAATGATCTAGTAAAAGTTCGCCTCGTGCCATTTCGTTCCCCTTTATTTTAATTCGATATTCATTTGGTTGAAGCTGAATATTGTCTCGAATACGGACTACTGGGATCACGATACCTAACTCCAAAGCAAGCTGTCGACGAATCATGATCACACGGTCTAATAAATCTCCACCTTGAGCGGCATCTACTAAGGGAATTAATCCATAACCAAATTCGAATTCAATAGGGTCCACATTTAATAAATTCACAACATTCTCAGGGCTCTTCATGCCGTCAGTAGCCACTTCTTCTTCAATCTCCTGTAATTCTTCTTCATCCTCTGGCTTCTTACGTTCCATCATATAAGCTCCCGCAATTAATGAAAGACCTATTGGCAGCGTTACCCAGTTTGGTATTGGCGTAAATAGCCCTAGTAATACAATGGTACCTCCTGCTACATAAAGCAGCTTAGCTTGAGCAAATAATTGGCCTGTAATGTCTTGACCAAGACTACCTTTAGAAGAGGCTCGTGTTACGACAATCCCTGTAGCAGTCGAAATAAGCAAGGCAGGAATTTGGGATACAATACCGTCCCCAACTGTTAGTTTCGAAAAATGTGTTGCTGCTTCTGCAAATGGAAGCCCCATTTGTACAACGCCAATGATGATACCAAATAATAGATTGATAATAACCATTACCATTGAAGCGATGGCATCCCCTTTTACAAATTTCGTGGCACCATCCATTGCACCGTAAAAGTCCGCTTCCCCTGCAACTTTTTCACGTCGCTCGCGCGCTTCTTTTTCGGAAATAATCCCCGCATTTAAGTCAGCATCAATACTCATTTGTTTACCTGGCATCGCATCAAGTGTGAAACGTGCCGCTACTTCTGCTACTCGTTCTGCACCTTTTGTAATTACAATAAACTGAATTAACACTAAAATTAAGAAGACGACTAAACCAACAAGTATATTTCCTCCAACTACGAAATCACCAAAAGTTTCAACGACCGAACCTGCATCTCCATTTGCTAAGATGGCACGAGTAGTGGAAACACTTAGTCCTAATCGGAACAAAGTTAATAGTAAAATTACCGAAGGAAAAATGGAAAAATCCAATGCTTCTTTCATACTCATTGCTGTGAGCAGTACAATTAATCCTAATGTAATATTAATGACAATTAAAAAACTTAACATCCACGGAGGAAGAGGGATGATGAGCATCGCAACGATTAAAATAACCGCACCTAAAACCCCAATATCGCGAACTTTCATTTGTGTCCCTCCTACAAAAAGCCTTAAATTTTTCGCTTAATACGGTAAACATAAGCGAGTATCTCTGCTACTGCTTTGAAAAATTCTTCTGGTACCTGATCGCCTATTTCTACCTGGTCATACATAGCTCGTGCTAAAGGTCGATTTTCAACCATTATTACATCATGTTCTTTGGCGATCAGTTTAATTTTTTGAGCAATAAAGTCTGTCCCCTTTGCAATAACACGAGGAGCATCCATACTGTCCTCATTATATTTGAGGGCAATTGCATAGTGAGTAGGATTGGTAATAACTACATCCGCACTCGGAACCTCTGACATCATACGTCTCATCGCCATCTCACGTTGGCGTTGTTTGATTTTTGATTTGATTAGGGGGTCACCCTCACTATTTTTATATTCATCTTTAATATCTTGCTTAGACATTTTAAGATTTTTTTCATACTCATGTTTTTGATACATCCAGTCTAAAACGGATACACAAAGTAATACTAAAGAAGCTGCTATACCCATAATACCAACAAGCTTCCCTACCGTAATGAGCGTCATCCATGGACTTTTAAACGATAACGCCAAAACTTCTGGTAAGTTTGACCAAATAATAATTGTTGTAACACTTCCGATAAAACCAATCTTTAAAACAGACTTTATTAACTCCACAATGGCTTTGACAGAAAATATCTTTTTTAACCCTTTAATAGGGTCCATCTTTTTCAAATCAAACTTCATTGGCTCTAACGTAAAAAGAAAACCAAATTGCAAAAAGTTACCTGCAAGTGCTCCGACAAATGCAATTGCCATAATGGGCACAATGATAAAAGCCATTTGAATCAAAGTTTCTGTAAATAGGTGCATCACACTATCAATAGTCAGTGATTCGATGCGTATGTTATGAATAAAGGTTTGCCTGAAAAAAGCTAATAGCTCGTCACGCAAAGAGCCTGCAAAGAAAAACAAAAAGATAAATACCATTAACATTACAATGGCACTAGAAATATCTTGACTCTTGACAACTTGCCCTTTTTTCCGAGCATCCTGTCGTTTCTTAGGGGTTGCCTTTTCTGTTTTTTCACCCGCAAAAAATTGTAGCTCTAAATTCAGTAGTAGTCTCATATTATCCACCACCTAAAATGGCCATTAAATCACGCATCCCATAAATCATAATCGTAATAAGCTTTTGAATAACTTGAATCATAACGGCCATCATTGTAAATAATACTAAAAAACTAACACCAATTTTAATAGGAAAACCGACAACAAATATGTTTAATTGCGGTACTGTTTTTGCAGTGATCCCTAAAGCTAAATCGACCAAGAATAAGGTCGCTACAACAGGAGCAGCCATCTGGAATGCTATGGCAAAAACTGCTGTGAAAGTTGTGATAATAAATTGAGGAAAGTTTTCATTCATAAAACTAGGGAATTGATCCATCGGGAAAAATTGATAGCTGTAGTAGATTCCATTAAGAATCATATGATGGCCATCAATCGCTAACAATAAAAGCAGTGCTAGCATATTAAAAAACTGACCGATTAATGGACTTTGAGCACCTGTTTGCGGGTCAATTATATTAGCAATGGCAAAACCCATTTGAAAATCGATAAAGCTTCCTGCAATTTGAATTGCGGACATGATGATATAGCCCATTAGACCGAGTAATAGTCCAACTAGTGCTTCTTTCACCACTAATAATATGTAATCATCATTGAATGCAAATGGCTCAACATCAATTGTATAGTACATCATCCAAGCTAAAACCAGTGCGAGAGTAATTTTGACTTGAGGTGGAATGGTTCTATAGGAAAAAAAAGGAACCGTAGCAAAAAAGGCTGAGACACGTACAAGTACTAATAAGAAAACCGTTAAATGCGGAATTAATTCATTCATGTACTCACCCTATATAACGCGTTAAATTCTCGAATATGTCTCTCGCATAGCTTGTAACTTGAGATAGCATCCAAGGGCCAAAGAATACGATGGCCACTAAGACAGCAATAATTTTTGGTACAAATGCTAACGTTTGCTCTTGTATCGAAGTTGTGGCTTGAAAGATACTTACCGCTAAACCCGAGATTAAAGCAACTAATAGTAGCGGACCGCTTGTTAGAAGGATAATCATTATAGCACGCTCTGCAATGGAAATAACCAACTCACCTGTCATACTGTATCATCCCCTAAAAACTTTGTAGTAACGATTTCATAACGAGATACCAGCCATCAACCAGTACAAATAATAATATTTTAAATGGCAATGAAATCATTACTGGCGGTAACATCATCATCCCCATCGACATTAATGTACTTGCGACAATCATATCGATCACTAGGAATGGAATAAAAATCATAAAACCAATTTGAAATGCTGTTTTAATTTCGCTTAAAGCAAAGGCAGGTACAAGCATAGTCAGTGGGATTTCCTCCACTGATGCTGGTTTTTCTGCTTGATTATATGTTAAAAATAAATCAAGATCTTTTTGCCTAGTATGCTTACTCATAAACTCTTTAAATGGCACACTAGCACGGTCATAGGCTTCTTCTATACCAATTTCTTCAGCAAACAATGGTTGTAATGCCTCTTTATTGACCTCTTGAAAGGTTGGTGCCATGATGAAAAATGTTAAAAATAGTGCCAGCCCAATGATCACTTGATTTGGTGGCATTTGCTGTGTTGCCAATGCTGTACGCACAAATGATAAGACTATGACTATACGAGCAAAGGATGTCATTAAAATTAAAATACTTGGTGCAAGTGATAAAACTGTTAGTAACAGTAAGAGCTTTACAGATGTAGAGACATTCGTTGGATCGCTGTTGGAAAAAATATTGATTAAATCACTCATTTACCATCCTTCTCCTTCTGCTTCCATCTCTCTATCTCATCACTACGCTCCTGTTTTATTTCTGATAGCTTTTTTTCGAATAGATTGCCAAATGAATCCTGCTTTTGCTGCTCATTTTGCACCTTCGCGCTATCTTTTCTCTTAAACTTAGAAAATACTTCTGCAATATACGGTGATGTTGCTGCAAATTCTTGTCTTTCGTTATATAGGGCTAAAAGAGCTTCAACTTCTTCAGGATCTGTAATTTCTCGTAAAAGTTGAACGTCTTCTCCGACCCCAACTAAATACAATGTTTTACCTACCTGTAAAAGCTGAACTGACTTTTGTGCACCTAACGATAAACCGCCTAAATTTTGTACCATTTGATTACGTTGGAAGTTTAAATTTCGTTTATTTAAAAACTTCATCAATCCATAAAATAAAGCTACAACAAAAATAAGCGCCAAAACCATTTTTATGTATTCCCATGCAGATATATCTCCAGCTGCTGTTACAGTTGTTTCTTGTTTAGCAGCTGGATCAGTCGTATCTCCATTACAAGCTTCTGGGTCTTTAATGCAATCCGTGACACTATTTGTATCAGCGTCTGCATAGACAGAAGTCGGTGTCGGGTACAAAAACAGGAAGGATACAAGAAATGCGAAAATCATCGTTAAACGAAATGATTTTAACATTTTCATGCAATCATCCTAGCGCTTTTTGAATCGCTTCAATTACACGATCTGCTTGGAAAGGTTTTACGATAAAGTCTTTCGCACCAGCTTGAATCGCATCGATTACCATTGCTTGTTGCCCCATTGCTGAACACATGATTACAGTTGCACTTGGATCTGTTCCCTTAATTGCTTTAAGAGCTGCAATACCGTCCATCTCTGGCATTGTGATATCCATTGTTACTAAATCTGGTTTTAGTTCATTGTACTTTTCGACAGCTTGTAAACCATCTGCTGCCTCTCCAACAACTTCAAATCCATTTTTTGATAAAATATCCTTGATCATCATGCGCATAAATGCAGCGTCGTCTACAATCAAAATTCTTTTAGACATGGTTAACTCCTCCAATTGAAACTATCTTAAATTATTTAAACGCTCTGCTTGACTTAAAACATCTGTAATACGGACACCAAAGTTTTCGTCAATAACAACGACTTCCCCTTTAGCAATTAAACGACTATTGACTAAAATATCAACCGGCTCTCCCGCTAATTTATCCAGTTCAATAATTGAACCACTTGATAGTTCTAAAATCTCTTTAACAGAACGTTTCGTACGTCCTAACTCTACAGTAACTTGCAATGGAATATCAAGTAGCATATTTAAATTTCTAGCTTCAGATTGAGAGATTACATTTGTATCGAAGCTAGCAAACTGCGCTTGTTGCACATTTACAGGTTGTGCAGGTCTTGCTGGTTGTGCAAATTGTTGTGGCTCCTGATAAATCGGTTGCTGCATCGGTGCTGACTGCTGTTGATAAACTGGTTGTTCAGATGGTGGTGCTACAGGTATTTGCTGTTGAACAGGCGGTGGTGTAACTGGTGGAGCCTCAGGTGCAATAGTTGCTGCCACAGGTTCCTCAAACACTCCTGTTTCACCTAATAATGATTTTACAATATTTTGACTAAATTTAAGCGGTAATAATTGCATTAAATTCGAATCAATTAAATTACCAATTCTTAATCTAAATGAAACTTTCACCAGCAAATCGTCTTCTGGGATATTTTCTCGACCTTCATCTTGCGAGATGTTCATTAAATCAATTGTCGGTGGAGAAATATCTACTTTTTTGTTGAAGACCGTCGACATAGATGTAGCAGCTGAGCCCATCATTTGATTCATAGCCTCTTGAACAGCACTTAGCTGAATTTCACCTAAGTCTGGCTTCGGATTTAATCCATCGCCACCTAACATTAAATCTGCGATAATTGCTGCATCAGATTGTTTAATAACAAGTAAATTCATACCTGTCAAACCAATTGTATATTCAACTTGTACAGCTACATATGGATGAGGAAATTCCTCTTCTAATTTATTACGATTAATCATCGAAATACTTGGAGTTGTAATATCTACTTTTTGACCCAATAACGCTGAAAGAGCTGTGGCAGAGCTACCAAAGGATATATTGCCTACCTCTCCTAATGCATCTTGTGCAAACGAATCAAGGTAATCCTCCACTCGTATCTCATTTATTTCTTCATTTGTTGAAGCATCAGTGTCGTTGTTTTTATCTCCCAACGTCTCGCCCCTTAATAGCGCTTCAATTTCTTCTTGGGAGAGCATTTCATCACTCATCTTCGTCTCCTCCTTTCAAAGGGTCGATAATCTGGATTGCTAATTTTTTGCCCTTTTTACCTGGTTGAACAGTGAACTTCGGCAATGTACCTACTTTTAGTAGTAATGGCGCTTCAATTTTTTGATCTAACTGTATGACATCCCCAACTTGCATTGTTAGGAAATCTTCAATAGTGATGTCCGTTAATCCTAATTCAACTGAGAGTGGTAATTGGGCTTGTTTCACACGTGTTTCAAGCATTTTTGTTTGCTCTGGTGACATCTCTTTCGTATTGGTTTGCATCCAATAGCGAACCGAAAGATTTGGAACAATTGGCTCCAATACAACATGCGGAATACAAATATTAATCATCCCGCTTGTCTCACCAATTATCGTATTTAATGAAATTACGACAACCGTTTCATTAGGTGAAATCATTTGTAAAAATTGTGGATTTACTTCAAGTTCCACTAATATAGGATCAATTTCCGCAACATTTTCCCATGCTTCGCGTAAATTGTCGAATGAGCGTTCAAAAAGGTTTGTCATAATTTTTGTTTCTATTTCCGTTAGGTTATCTACATTACTATGACTTGCCCCACTACCGCCCATTAGGCGATCTAACATCGAATAGGCAATATTCGGATTAATTTCCATCAATATATTACCATCTAATGGTGGCACTTCAAATACATTAATGAGTGTCATATTTGGAATGGAACGAACAAACTCTTCAAATGGTATTTGGTCTACTGATGCAACCGTAATTTGTACATAGCTTCTAAGCTGTGCAGAGAAAAAGGTTGTCAATAGTCGTGCGAAATTTTCATGTATTCGGGTCAAACTTCGGATTTGATCTTTTGAGAATCGAAGTGCTCGTTTAAAATCATAAACTTTAACCTTACGTCCCTCGTCCTCTTTTTTTATGTCATCCGCTGACATTTCCCCTGTCGATATAGCGGAAAGCAGCGCATCTATCTCGGATTGAGATAACACATCTCCTGCCATTTGCCCACCTCCAATTCAAGCAGTTTCTGTTTTATTGAGTAATGAAGGAGGTAAAATATACTTCCTGGACTTCTCCCTCTTGCATCAACTCATTTAATCTTGTTTTTAATGATTTTTGGAATATTTGTTTCCCTTGCTTACCTTCTAAGTCCTTTTGCTCCATTTCAGAAAGCTCTTGAATGGCGATATTTTGCACTTGGAAAACGCGCTTTGTTAATTCTGCAGCAGCATCTTTGCTTGTCGTTTGAATTTTCAATGACAAGCGAACAACTCTTTTATCTGCAAGATTTGTCGTGATCTCTGGTATCTCCACTGTTGCCTCTACAATCTCATCAATGGACGGCTCAACAGCTCCTGTGGGTTTATTAAATTGCGTAAGCAATACAAACAAAATAACCCCAATCAGAATGACTGCTACTAGTAAAATAATAATCATTGTTAGCATTTTATTATTCTTCATCTTCTTCACCTCGTAGATGCGGGTTGGATAGTATTTGTATATTGTTATAAAAGGCAGTTACCTTTTGTCGCACCTCATCTTCACTCTCTAAAACAATTAATTTTGTTCCAGTTGTTAATGTAATAGTCGTATCTGGAAATGATTCGACTGTTTCTATGTATAAAGCATTTAATGTAAATGCTTTGCCATTTAGACGTGTTAGTTCAATCATGAATTAGGGCCGGGTCTAGCATGAGAGCCGGCCCGACCCTCCCTCATATGAAAATATGTTTGTTAAAGCGTCCGTTTTGAAAGGACTATTTTATTATCGTTTTAAGTTTACTAGTTCTTGTAACACTTCATCTGAAGTTGTAATAATACGTGTGTTCGCTTGGAAACCACGCTGTGCAACGATCATCTCTGTAAACTCTTCTGATAAATCAACATTTGACATCTCTACTGTCCCAGGTACTACTTTACCCATACCTGCAACAGTGGCTACTTGTGCATAAGCAGCTCCTGAGTTAGCTGTTTGTTGGTAATAGTTGCCTCCTACCTTAGCTAAACCCCCAGCATTCGGGAATTTAGCCATAATCAGCTGTCCTGCCCATTGACGATTACCATTTAAGTCTACATATTCAATCGTACCATTTGCTCCTATACTAATCTCTTTAGCAGTTGTTGGAATACGAATTGGACCAACAGTTCCATCATCAGGTGTTAATACCCCATCATCATCGAATAAGTTTGCACCTTCATCACCTGAGGCAACTGGTGCCTCATCTGGATTAATACCATCATCATCAGCTTCCATTACAATTTCATCTCCAGCAGATACACCTACTAGATATTTACCATCAGCATTAACTAAATAGCCATTGCTATCCATATAAAACACACCATTACGAGTAAATAGGGTATTGTTGAAGCCATCTTCATCAATAAAGCCACTATCAGGGTCTGGAGCTCCATTTGCATCGGCGACCATGAAGAAACCATCTCCTTCAATCCCTAAGTCAAGTCCTCGACCAGTCCCTTGTAATGAGCCACCACCATGTATTGTATCAATTGCTGCTAATTGGGCACCTAAACCAACTTGTTGTGGATTCACTCCTCCTCGCGTAGCTGTTGCTGCGGATGCACCTGCCTGCGTTTGAGACATTAAATCTTTAAAATTTACACGCCCTTTTTTAAAGCCAATTGTATTAACGTTCGCTATATTATTACCAATTACATCCAGCTTTGTTTGGAAGTTTTTAAGACCTGAAATACCTGAGTACATAGAACGTAACATATGTTTTCGTTCTCCCTTCGTTTTATATAGGGTGAGCCTCTATCAGTCAGCTCACCAAGGCTTCCTTACGTAAGAAGGTCCAGCCTTCAAAGCACAATTGTGCCATCAATATTAGTAAATAACTGTTGCTTTGCTTCCGTGCGATCCATTGCTGTAATTACCGTAGCGTTTTTAGCACTGATAATTAAAGCTGCTTGATCCATCAAGACTAATGGTTGTTTGACACCTTTTGAGTGTGCTTCAAATACCTTATCCGATACAACCTGCCATTCTTGTTCAGAGATATCAATTTTTCTCTCCATGATACGTTCATGTGCATGTTTGCTCACTTTCAGCTCTTGTCTAGACGCTTCCTGTAAATGAGCTTTAAACGATTGTTGTGTATTGATTGGCTTAGGCTGTACTGTGCGAATAGATGGATGCAAGGGTACACGATGAATTGAAAACTTATCCATCACTATTCTCCACCTTTATTCACTAATAACTGTAAAATCTTTATCTGTTAGCTTTTTATCATTGTCTAGTACGTAATTAATGACCCCATCTTTATTAGAAACAGAGACAATTCGTCCTGTTAGCTCTTGGTCACCGTCTTTATACGTTACATTCTTTCCAATTAATTGGCTAGCCTGCACTAACGGAGATTCTTGTACATTATTATTGCCATTTGAACTAGGATTGCCAGCTCCACTTAAAATTCCAGATATATTACCAGGTGAAATTTCTTTTCCATCTACTAATTTGAAAACAACACTACCATCTACAAATTTAAGTGATTCAATTACACCAGTTCCTTCATTTACCACAGGATTTCCTTTTTCATCTTTTTCTTCTGTTATTTCATGCCATTTGACTTCCTTGCCAATAAAGGTTGCATAGTTCATCATTTGTGATTGTTGCTGTGATGACAATAATGATTCTATTGCCTTTGTCATATTTTGCATTTGTTCCAAAGAAGAAAACTGCGCCATTTGAGAAATAAACTCCCTGTCGTCCATTGGATTTGTAGGATCCTGATGCTGTAATTGTGTAATCAACAATTGTAAAAAGGCGTCTTTACCGAGCTCACTATTTCCTGTTTGCTTCGTTGGCTTTCTATAATTTGAGTAATAAAGATCATCTGTTATGGATGTATTTGTCACTTTTGTTGTAGTATCTGCCATTGTTACACCTCCTCACTTATTAAATAGTCACTAAAGGACATTCCTTCATCTTCATCATCACTTTTTTGATCCTGTTCTTCGTCCTGTTGTTGTTTAAAGAAATTATTGAAGAAGCTTTGATCACGTTGTTGACGATCGGCATCTTGTAATGATTGTGCAATATCAAGGCGATCTACTTGTATATTTTGCTGAGCAAATGCCTGTTTTAGCTGGTGTGCTTGACTATCAAGCAATTCACGTCCATGAGCTGTAGAAGCCAGCAAACGGGCTGTAAGGACACCATCATTTTGTACAAGTTCAATACGAACCGTACCTAGATTTTCTGGATACAATTTTATGGTTAAACGTGTAATACCTTGAGCGTTCGAAATCTGTGCTCGATTGATAATGGCTTGCATTTCTTTTAGTAAAGCTTCTGATTGAGCAGGCTTAGCCGTTGGTAACGTTACATGAAATGTGTCTGGTTTCGTTTGTACAGTTTGTGGCATAAGCATGTCATTTGTATTTGTATCACTTTGTTTCGTTACTTGGACTTGCTGAACAACTTGCTGGAAGCCTAGTAATGGCAATGTAACAGTTGTCTTTGTTGTTACCTGCAAAGTTCCTACCTGCGTTTGTAATGACGTTAATAGGCTCTTCACAGTCGTTAGCAGGTCTTCTTGGGATGCTGTTAAGTCTGTCTTTTGCCCTACTAATTGCACTAATTTCAACACTTGAAGAAGTTGTGATGCCTCTTTTGGTGTCACTTGACCTTCGCCTTGTAAAGCAGTGCTTATATTCGCCTGTAGTACCGGCGCTTGGGCATCTACTAATGTTAAAAGCTCCCAAACATCACTTGCTTCCTTTTCTTCTCCTAGTAACTGTTGGACGATTTTTTGAAGCTGCTCTTCATCAATCCCTAATGCATTTAATATATTTTCTAAATGAAGCATTTCATCCAGTGCCACTGCCTTACCGTCTTCTCCAAGTTGAAGCATTAATAAGCCATCATCGTGAGAAATCCCGAGTAAATCTAGTACTTCCTCCATTGAGTCAGCATTTAATAACGCTTGTAAATCCGCAAGTTCATTTGATGAAGTCGTTTTTGATGATTGAGTTGTTTGATTTGAAGAAGTTAATACTTGCCCAAAAACAGAACCAAAATTTGATAAATTTTCTTTCTTGGGAATGCTGCCTATTTTTCCTTCAGCGTTACCAACTGTTGTTGACTTTGTTGCTGCAGTTTTAGTAGGTACTGTTTTATTAATCATTTGCATCATCGCTACATCCACTATTTTTTCACCTCCTTTCAATTATCCTACTGTTTAGCCATAAGCTCCGTATATTTTGCTGCATCTTTTGCATCCATTTTCTCTAAAATAGCTGCTAATTTATCTGGCTTTAAATTCGTTAAAATCCGCAGTGCTTCTGTATCACTCATATTGATTAACACAGGTGCCGCAGCTTTCGGCGACATCTTATCAAATGTTGATAAAATATCGTTAAAGTCACGCTTCACATCATCTTGTTCACGATTTAATTTTTCAATTTCAAATTGAAGCTGTTCCTTTTCTGTCAGCAGCTTCTCTTTTTCAGTTATTGTTGAATCTAATTTTTTTTGAAGCTGGGTAATCTCTGCTTCTTTTTCTTGTACTTCTGCCTGTAAACTCACTATTTTAGAGTCGTTATTAACGACAGCATCCTTTGCTTGTTGTTCTTCTGAGGGGATAAAAGGTAAACTACCAATTGCCTTTTTTCCTAAATCAAAGACATTTGTATTCATTAATGTTGCCACAACAAGCAAAACCGCTACTACAAACATAATCGGCAGTACAATCCAAGTAAAAAACTTAAGAAAGCCCCCAGATTTTTTCTTTGGTTGCTCTTCTACTAACTCTGTTGCTAATCGATTGTCTTTCTTTGCCATGAAATCACCTGATTTCTTTCTTGTTATACGTTTGTAATGAAATTTCATCTAAAAAAAGGCTTTCTATACGATCTTGCTCTTGTTGGAAATGCTTAAAATCCTTTTCTCTCATTTTTTCAAATTTACGTACTTCCAAGTTTTTTTCTAATAGTTTTTCTTCGTGCCAATTCATCTTTGCACGAGCTTGTATCACTTTCTGTTGTACATCTGCAATTGTTTTTTCGAGACTATCAATGAAACGACTATAATGGTGGATTTCATCTATGGATGAACCTATCATTAAACGCTCCTGCTGAAATGCAATTAAATCTTCTTTCTTTTTTAGCAAGTCATATAATTTTGTTGCTATTTCTTCAAAAGAACGGACAGATTCCTTATAAGCCATTTCGGTTTCGTTTTTTTCTTGTTCGCGAATGGTTAACACTTTTTCAAAACGATACACATAACTGACCATCTATTTCGCACCACCGTTCGATAATGTTATTAACTCATTGACACTTTGTTCTAGTGTCACTTTATCTAAGTAACCCTGTTTAAGATAAGCAGTAATGAGCGGTTCATAATGAATTGCTTCATCAATTTCTTTAGAGGTTCCTCTTTTATAAGCACCAATATTGATCAAATCCTCTGATTTGTCGTAAGTATAATAGAGTTCTCTTAATCGTTCAGCAGCTTTCTTATGAGTTGGCTCTGCAACATGATTCATCAAACGACTCACACTTTTCAAGACGTTTATGGCTGGATATTGCCCCTTGTTGGCAAGATTTCGATCCAATACAATATGACCATCTAATATCCCTCGCACAGTATCCGCAATGGGTTCATTCATATCGTCACCATCTACTAAAACAGTATAGAATGCTGTTATAGAACCCTTTTCATTGGTGCCTGTACGTTCTAGTAATTTAGGCAATATCGCAAAAACAGAAGGCGTATAACCTTTTTGTGCTGGTGGTTCTCCTGTGGCAAGTCCAATTTCACGTTGTGCCATAGCCACACGTGTTACGGAATCCATCATCAGCATGACATTTAAGCCTCGATTTCTAAAATATTCGGCGATTGCTGTAGCTGTAAATGCCCCTTTAATCCGCATTAATGCTGGTTGATCAGATGTGGCTGCAACAACAATCGATCGACTTAAGCCCTCAGCACCCAAATCACGTTCGATGAATTCCCGAACCTCACGACCACGCTCACCTATTAGCGCAATGACATTCAAATCTGCTTGTGTATTTCTTGCGATCATACCAAGTAAAGTACTTTTACCTACCCCAGAACCAGCGAAAATACCAACACGTTGTCCATTTCCAACTGTTAGCATACCATCAATAGCCTTGACTCCCACTTCAAGCCTTTCATTAATTGGTGGACGAGTTAGTGGGTTTGGTGGATCTTGTTCTGTAGGGACTGTCATGAGACCTTTAGGTAATAGAGTGCCATCAATTGGATTCCCCATAGAATCCAATACTTTGCCGATTAACTCAGGACCCACTTTTACTTCCAGTGGAGCTCCCGTTCCTTCAACAAGGCAGCCAATAGATATTTCACGTAAGGAGGTAAAAGGCATCAAGACGACTATTTCATCTTTAAAACCAACGACCTCTGCTAAAATAATCTGGTGACCATGATTTACAGTTTCCACATGAATTTTACAGACATCACCTATAGAACTATCTGGACCTTGCGACTCAATCATTAAGCCAACAACTCTAGTAACCCTACCGAACTTTTTAAAAGTTGGGATATGCGGAATTTGTTCAATTAATTGAGCCGCTTTCATCAAGATCATTCCTTACTCTCTAATATTTCATGTAACTTTAATCTGAGTGCATTTAATTGCTCATCGATGCTAACCATAATTCTTCCATGATTTGTTTCAATATAGCAATCTGTCTCATTATCCAAATCTTCATTAACAAAAATCATTAATGGTACGTCTATTGGGAACATTTCTGCTAATTCATCTCGGTTGGTCGTAATTAAAGCATAATAAGCTGGCGAAACATAAATTTTAATTTCCTTCATTTCTCTAGCTTCTTTCAGCCCTCTACGCACAATCGATACAAATAGTTCGTTATCCTGTTCTAACGAAGTACCAATAATTCTTTCTGCAGCAGTTAAACCTAACTCTAAAATTACCGCTTCTTGATCTTCAATATATTTTTGAGCATTTTCTTTCGCTAACATCATTATTTCGTTCGCTGTTTGAAGTGACTGAGCCATTGCATCAGTGGCCTTATTCACGCCATCTTCATAGCCTTGTCCAAATCCCTCATCATAAGCTTCTTGAACACGATTGGGTCTCTCTTCCTCCCAATTTAGCTTTAAATGTTCAATCTCTTGATAGTGCCTATGCTTTTCCTGTTCAAACATCTCTCGTTCAGCTTGCAAAGCAGTTCTTGCTTCAGTAAGTAAACGATCTCGCTCTGCCACGACTTCATCCAACGTTAATTGATGCTGAGGAGGTCCTTCCTCTTGGTATTCTTCCATCGCTTCAAACATATCACGGATTTGTATTTCTTTGACATTATCGCTATCAGACTTAGTGTAAATAGAACGGATGATTCTAGACAATGACGTCATCTCCTCCACCACGAGCAATAATAATCTCTCCAGCATCCTCTAGACGACGAATAACAGCAACAATTCGAGATTGTGCCTCCTCTACGTCACGTAAACGTACAGGTCCCATAATTTCCATTTCTTCTTTAAATGTTTCAGCCATACGTTGTGACATATTGCGGAATATAATATCTTTTACCTCTTCACTTGATACCTTCATTGAAAGCAGTAAGTCTTCGTTTTCACAATCACGAATAACACGCTGAATGGAACGATTGTCGAGTGTAACAATATCCTCGAACACAAACATACGTTTTTTGATTTCCTCTGCAAGTTCTGGGTCTTGTATTTCCAGTGCATCGAGTATTGTTTTTTCTGTTTGTCGATCTACTCCATTTAAAACTTCAACGACTGCATCAATACCACCAGTTTCTGTATAATCCTGCGTAACGGTTGATGATAATTTACGTTCTAACACAGATTCAATTTCGCTAATCACTTCTGGTGAAGTCGATTCCATGACCGCTATACGTTTAGCAATGTCAGCTTGTACTTCCTGTGGTAAAGAAGATAAAATAACCCCTGCTTGCCCTGCCTCTAAATAAGAGAGGATTAGGGCAATTGTTTGAGGATGTTCATTTTGGATAAAGTTAAAAATTTGCGCTGGATCAGCTCTTCTAGCAAAATCAAACGGGCGTACTTGTAATGAAGATGTTAGTCGATTGATGATTGTTTGTGCTTGTTCTACGCCAAGTGCTTTTTCTAATACTGTTTTTGCATAGCCAATACCACCTTGTGTGATATAGTCCTGCGCTAGTGCAATATTGTGAAATTCTTCAATAATCTCTTCTTTTACATTTGATTCTACTTTTTTAACACTTGAAATTTCTAATGTTAAACGTTCAATTTCTTCCTCTGTTAAGTGCTTATAGACAGAAGCTGAAACTTCAGGCCCTAATGAAATTAACAAGAGAGCGGCCTTTTGTTTTCCGGTTAATTCTTTATCTTTCTTGGACACAGCCGAACCTCCTAGTTAGTCTTCAGCAATCCAACTACGCAGTAACTTTGCAAAATCGTCTGGCTTTTCTTTGGCCATTTTTTCTAGCTGCTTACGACGCATTGTAGCTTCCGTTTCAATTTCTTCATTAATATCATCAACCATTAATTCTTCTTGTTCTTCTAGGATACTTAACTCTTCCTCTTCCTTCGCACGTTTACGTGAACGGATAATGAAGAATGCTAGTAATAAGATAACAGCTAACAAGATACCTCCGATAACCCAAACCCACCATGGAATGATTGGTTTTTCATCAGCTACCTCTGTTGCCTTACCGTATAATGGTTGTACAGATACCGCCACTTTTTCATCGATCTGCTCTTGAGTAAGTTCTGCTGCTACGTCTTTGGAAATTGTTGTACGTACAATTGTACTTAAAATTTTCTCAATATCTTCTCGAACACCGTCTGGTAATGACGCTGCGTCAGTTGCTGTCGGTGGTTCAACAATTACTTGAATCCCAATATCCTGAATTTTATAAGGAGCTTCTTGAATATCCTTACGTATACGGTTCACATCATTATTAATCGTTTCTTCCGTACGTTCGTAATCACCATTTCCTGCTGTACCTTCATTATAAGTTGTGAAGTTATCAGTAGTTGTTTCAGCTTCAGGTGTTCCAGCAGCGGCAGCTGCTCCTGTACCAGAATATTGCTCTGTAATTCGCTGAGCACTTATGGCAATACCTTCCATATTTTCTTCATCAACAGGTGTCACAAGATTTTCTTCACGATTTTCTTTCTTGAAATCAATATCCGTTGTGACAGAAACCATTACTTTATCTTGTCCCATCAACGTTCCAAGCATATTTTGTACTTGACGTTGTAGATCTCGTTCTACCAATTTCTTCATTTGTAATTGGCCTTCAGCTGTTGTTGTGGAAGTACCATCAGCTGTTGCTGCATTCAGATCAAAGTACTCTGAAAATTGGTTAGAGATCACTATATTTTCAGTCTTTAAATTCGGAATACTTTTTGACACTAAATTGTACATTGTAGTTATTTGCTGTTCCGTAAATTTATAGCCAGGATCAGTATTTAAAACGATAGATGCTGTTGCCTCTCCTTGAACATCCGTTACGAATACACCTTCCTCAGGAACAGTAATCATAACTTTTGCATCTTTTACACCTTCCAGATTTTTGAAAAGTTTAGCAATTTCAGTTTCAGTAGCTGCTTTTTTTAATAGGTTAAATTCATTATCAGTCATACCAAATCCTGAACTATTAGCAAATGAGTAATCGATTGATCCTGTTTGTGGATATCCCTCTGAAGCTAATTGCACTAATAAGGAGTCAACTTGCTCTTCTGGCACTAAAATAGATGTTCCACCTGGAGCAATTTGATAGGTTACACCTTGGGAATCTAGCGCTTCCTTTACCTGTCCAATTTCCCGTGTTGATAAATCTTTATAAAGTGGAACATATGTAGTTTTGGAAGCAAAAAATGTCACAATTGCTGCTAGTGCGATTACACCTACCACGGAGCCAATCATAACTATTTTTTGCTTTTTACTTCGACTTGTCCAAAATTGACTGGTGTCGTTTTTTATTTTTGTCAATCGTTCATTCATTATGAATCCTCCGGTTATAGTGAATAACCTAGCCATCAATAATTTGCGAACATAATGAGCCACTCTGATTTGTGGTTGTTAATTTATATTGAAAAGAGGTTTCTTATCTTTACAATAAAATTAAACACTCATGCGCATTATTTCTTGGTAAGCTTCAATCACCTTATTGCGAACTTCAATTGTTGCGTTTAGGGTAATGCTTGCCTTTTGCGAAGCAATCATCACTTCATGCAACTCCACATCTTCACCTTTAATTAGCTTCTGAGTAAATTTATCAGAAGTTATTTGTTGATCATTTACTTTTGCAATTGCTTCTTTTAACGAGTTCGCGAAGCTTTGTTGCGCTTCATAAGGTGTAGCATTCAGTTTATTCGTGTTATTTACAACCTGAGTAGGTGTCATTAGCGAAATGGACGAAATGGCCATGTATGTATCTTCCTTTCTACTTAAATTTATTTACCAATCTCTAAAGCCTTTGTAAGCATGGATTTATTCGCATTAAATACAGTTATATTCGCCTCATAAGAACGAGTAGCCGACATTAAATCAACCATTTCTTTTAATGGATCGACGTTAGGCATGTTTACATAACCATCTGCATTCGCATCTGGATGAGTTGGGTCATATACAAGTTTGAAAGGTGTTTCTTGATCTTCTGAGATTCGAGTAATTTTCACACCATTACCAACACCACTTTTTGCATTTTTACCTAGTGCTATATTCAAAAAATTAGAAAATTGTCCTTCTTGAGCTGACAGCGTCACGGACTTACGTCGATATGGTTCCCATTCCCCATTCACTTGACGAGCGCGAGTTGTATCCATGTTAGCCATATTAGAAGAAATAACGTCCATACGTAAACGCTGCGCTGTTAATGCGGAGGCAGTGGTATTCATCCCATGAAAAATAGACATCTATTACTTACCTCCTTTAATAACAGTATTCAATGTGTTTAATTTCCCATTAACACGATCGATTAGAGCATTATAATAAATTTGATTCTCTGCTAATTTCGCTTGCTCAGCATCCATATCTACAGCATTGCCATTGTTTCTATATCGCAAGTTCTCAACAATATTGACACCTGGTGTAGATTGTCGAAACGTGAAATCATAATGTCTATTATCAGTGCGGTATGCAGAAATAGCTATGCTCTTCTGCTCTTCCAACATATCCTTAAAACTAACATTTTTCGCCTTATAATTAGGTGTATCGACATTCGCGATATTATTTGCGATTGTTTTATGATTTAAAGTGGCATAGGAAAGTCCATTTTCCAGGCTACTAATAGTTCCTCCAAATAAATTCAAAACTGTTCACCTCATTTTATTTAAAATCTATGTACTTGTTAATTTATCCAATAATACAATTGTAATTAAGATGATACCTAGTGTCTATTGTCTTTTGTCACTTTTTAATAGTCTATACGCCCTATTTTTTCTCTCTCTCAACCATGACAAAACTTCCCCATCCTTTGCGTCTCTAGGCTTCAGTAAAGATTAATAATCATCTAGTTATTTTACACCATTTCGACAGTGTTTACGATTTTATTGTGAAAAATGCCTTTTTATGAGGTTTATCGCCTTTTTTAATCCTTTTAAATAAAGGTCCCTTTTTACTAGTTTAATCACTATGGGAGTATTTTTTATACAGTGACTATAAGTTTATTCACCATTATTCAAAAGTAACATATCAGCATTTTTTATATGCTAATTGTAGTGACAAATTATCGAACATTTTTAGGATAAAAGCAACGAAATCCATGTTTTTATATTAATTCTCTAAAAAAACAAATGCCCTAAAATTTCGAAAATACACAAAAGCGTCTATATTTACCATAGACGCTATCATTGTTTTGAAAAACAATACATTTTATGAAAGATGAAAACGGCTTTCATTCCACACTACCTGCTTGCCACTATACTTCTCTCTCACTCAGTTTAAAGTACAAAACTATCGCTCTGTTTAAGGTCTCCCCTTTCTCACACGGGAATCAATTAGCCTTCTACTCCTCCGTTCTACATTAAAAGAAAAAATACAATCACTAGTCTGAAAAGTCACTTTTCCTTATGTTTGACTAACGGATTCATTGTACGATCTCTGGATTGGATCATGACGAAACCTAAAGCACCCCTCACCTTTCTAAAAGGTCTTTTTCAACAACATAAAAAGCGTCTATGTTTACCATAGACGCTTTCATTAGCTTCTTAAAAGAAGTATTTATTTCATTTTAATTTCTGCTAAAGCATTTAAGAATTTATCGTTTAGTACTTTAATATAAGTACCTTTCATACCTAAAGAGCGAGATTCAATGACACCTGCTGATTCAAGTTTACGTAATGCGTTTACGATCACTGAGCGTGTAATACCCACTCGATCAGCAATTTTAGAAGCAACTAGTAAGCCTTCATTACCATCAAGTTCTTCGAAAATGTGTTCAATTGCCTCTAACTCACTGTACGAAAGTGAATTAATAGCCATTTGCACGACAGCTTTGCTACGGGCTTCTTCTTCAATTTCTTCCGACTTTTCACGTAAAATTTCCATACCAACCACTGTTGCACCATACTCAGCTAAAATTAGATCATCATCTTCAAATTGTGAAGATAAACGAGCAAGGATTAATGTTCCTAAACGCTCACCACCACCAACGATTGGTACAATTGTTGTTAAAGCATTTTGGAATAAATCTTTATTTTCTACCGGGAAAGCCGTATGTTCATTATTAATATCTAAATTTGATGATGTTTCAGAGATCGTAAATAAGCTATGTGTGTATCCTTCTGGGAACTGTCTCTCTTCGAACATTTTTTTCATACGTTCATTTTCAATTTGTTGGTGAATTGAAATACCTAATAATTTACCTTTACGACTTAAAATATAGACATTACTATCGATAATATCGCCTAGTGTATCGGCCATTTCCTTAAAGTTTACTGGCTTACCAGCAGAAGCTTGAAGCATCGAGTTAATTTTACGTGTTTTTTCTAATAAATTCATTATATGTTCCTCCTATAAATAATCCGAAGAGTATTTACTAAATATTCTAAAGGTTTTTATTATTGAATGATACTAATCAGCTTTATCTTACAGTATAAACTGTGACAAATCTTTATTTTTTACTATTCCCGCAAGTTTTTGATCCACATACGCCGCATTAATTGGGATACTAGCAGGCGCAATTTCAGATGCCTCAAACGATAGTTCTTCCAGTAAACGTTCTAATATCGTGTGTAAACGACGAGCTCCGATATTGTCTGTTTCCTGATTCACTTCAGTTGCTATCTCAGCAATTCGTTCAATAGCATCTGTCGTGAAATGAATTTCTACGCCTTCTGTCTCTAAAAGTGCTTTATATTGCAAAATTAATGATTGATCTGGTTCTTGTAAAATACGAACAAAATCCTGTTTTGTTAATTTTTCTAGCTCTACTCGAATTGGAAAACGGCCTTGTAACTCGGGAATTAGGTCTGATGGTTTTGACATATGAAATGCCCCAGCAGCAACAAACAGCATATAATCCGTTTTCACTGCACCATACTTCGTAGTAACCGTAGAACCTTCTACAATTGGTAAAATGTCACGTTGAACTCCTTCACGGGAGACATTCGCCGAAGTATTTCCTTCTTTACTAGCAATTTTATCGATTTCGTCAATAAAAACGATACCTGTTTGCTCAGCTCTATTAATGGCTTCCTGTGCTACTTCATCAGCATCTATCAGCTTATTTGCTTCTTCTATTGTTAAAATACGACGCGCGTCTTTTACTTGCACACGGCGTTTCTTCTGTTTTTTAGGCATTAAACTAGAGAGCATATCCTGCATACCACTATTCGCAGACATATCCATCCCAGTTCCTTGTAACGCATCAAAAATGGATGGATTTTGTTCTGTTACCTCTACAGTAACCCACTCATTTTCTAACTTACCATTGCGTAAATCAATGGCAATTTGAGCACGCTTCGAGCGAACTTCTCCATCATCTGCTGATGAATCATCATTTGTTGGTTGTTCTTTCCCACCAAATAGCATTTCAAACGGATTTTGCATCGCCTGTTTTTTACGTAAAGAAGGCACCAAAAGTTTCACGATTGCTTCATTTGCTAATTCTTCTGCTTGTTCCTTGACAGACTCCATCATTTCTTCTTTAACTAGACGGTGAGAAGCTTCTACCAAGTCACGGACCATTGATTCAACATCTCTACCCACATAGCCTACTTCGGTAAACTTTGTCGCTTCAACTTTTACAAAAGGTGCATTAGTAAGCTTTGCAATCCTTCTCGCTATTTCTGTTTTGCCGACACCAGTTGGCCCAATCATCAAAATATTTTTCGGAATAACTTCAGCCTTCATATCTTCATTTAACAACGAACGACGATAGCGGTTTCGTAACGCAATAGCTACTGCTCGCTTAGCTTCATTCTGCCCAACAATGTAACGATCTAAATGCTCAGTAATTTGTCTTGGCGTTAAATTTTTTTGTGTCATTAGTTCAGCGCCTCCACGATAATATTATGATTTGTAAATACACAGATTTCAGCAGCTGTTTCTAATGCCGCTTCAGCTATTTCACGAGCAGTCATTGTTTCACCTGCATATTTTTTTAATGCTCTACCTGCAGACAATGCATAATTGCCTCCAGAGCCAATGGCCAAAATGCCATCATCAGGTTCAATCACTTCTCCTGTACCCGAAACGAGTAATAAAGTCGTTTTATCCATTACTAGTAGCATTGCTTCTAGCTGGCGCAGCATTTTATCACCACGCCATTGCTTCGCTACCTCAACAGCTGCCCGTTGCAAATTACCGTTATACTCATTTAATTTGCCTTCAAACATTTCAAAAAGTGTAAAGGCATCAGCAACTGAACCTGCAAAACCAGCGAGGACCTGCCCATTAAACAGACGTCTGACCTTCCTTGCTGTACCCTTCATCACAACTGCATTTCCCAATGTTACTTGACCATCACCAGCCATAGCACAGCCTCCGTTATGATGAACCGCAAATATCGTTGTTGCATGAATTTGTCCCATCTGCCTTCCTCCTTAGCTCTATTATGCCCTTGGATGAGCATTCATATATGTTTGACGAAGATGCTCTTTTGTTACATGTGTGTAAACTTGTGTAGAAGATAAATGTGAGTGACCTAATAACTCCTGCACCGTCCGTAAATCTGCGCCATTATTCAATAAATGAGTAGCAAAAGTATGGCGAAGCATGTGTGGGTAAATTTTCGTATGGAGTGAGGCCTTATCAATCATTTCGTTTAAAATATGACGTACCCCTCTAGGAGTAAGTTCCCCACCACGCATATTGACAAACAACTGCAGATGATTCGTTTTTTTCATCAATCGTGGACGAGCTTGCTCTATGTAGTCCTGCATTGCTAAACTCGCAAATTGACCAAATGGAATGATTCGTTCTTTTCGACCTTTGCCCATTACTCGTATAATCGAATAATGAAAATCTACATCCTCTACTTGAATTGAAGTCAGTTCACTCACACGAATACCTGTTGCATATAACAGCTCTAATATAGCTATATTTCTTAATGATTTCAAATCATCACCAGTATTCGCATCAAATAACTGTTTCAATTCCTCTTCGTAGAAAAAATTAGGTAAACGTGATTCTTTTTTCGGATGATAAAGCGAACGAAAGGCTCCGTCATCTAATCCGTACTGTCTATTTAGAAAGCGAAAAAAGGAGCGTATTGAGGAAATTTTCCTTGAAATAGAAGCCCTTGCCCTTTTCTCATCGTACAACTTTGTTACATAAAGACGTGCATGTATATATTCAACACTTGCTAAATCATCGATTCCCTCCGTTTGTAAAAAGGTTAAAAAATCTAGCAGGTCTGATTCATATTCTCGCACTGTATGAACAGAGAAGTTCTTTTCAACTTGGATGTAAAGCATGAACTGTTCGAGTGCATCTTGGGACGAAACTAACACAGAAAGATTCACCACCAATAATTTATTAATAATTTTCTTAAATGACTGACACTTGTAATATAACGGATATACAATCCTTTGTCATCTCTTACAAGTTTGTATCGTTTTCCTGATCATTAATAAACATACATATTGACACTAAACCTATCTTCATAATATAGCAAGTGTAAATAGTTATATTTTGAGAAAAACTCCATACAAAATAATAAAATACGTCTAATTAAGCATTTTGTCTACAAAAAGAAAAAGCCTCTAAGAGTATAACAACTTTTAGAGGCTTTTGGCAATTAAATTGTTTGTGAATTCACAAAATTTCGAATTGTGCTTATTGCGCGTGTTGCATGCATTTCCGCACGCTCTGGCTTAGAACGACGACCAGGTGGTAAGTCAGGGAAGATGCCGAAGTTTACATTCATAGGCTGGAAGTTTTTCGACTGTGCTTCTGTTATATAACGCGCCATGCTACCTAATGCCGTTTCGAATGGGAAAATAATCGGCTCTTGTCCTAAGGCTAAACGAGCTGCATTTATTCCTGCAATTAATCCACTACCTGCTGATTCAACATAGCCTTCTACACCAGTCATCTGACCTGCAAAGAAAATATTCTTTTGCTCACGAAGTTGATATGTTTTTTCTAAAACTTTCGGTGAATTAATGAAGGTGTTTCTGTGCATGACGCCATAGCGAACAATTTCTACATTCTCTAACCCAGGAATGAGCTGTAACACTTCCTTTTGTGGCCCCCATTTTAAATGCGTTTGGAAGCCTACAATGTTGTAAAGCGTGCCTGCTGCATCGTCTTGACGAAGTTGAACAACTGCATATGGACGTTTTCCTGTTTTAGGATCCTCAAGACCCACTGGCTTCATCGGACCAAATAACATAGTTTTCTCTCCACGAGCTGCCATGACTTCAATTGGCATACAACCTTCAAAGTAAATTTCTTTTTCAAATTCCTTCAATGGTACAACTTCAGCTTCGATTAATGCTTGGCGGAAACGATCGAATTCTTCCTTTGTCATAGGACAGTTTAAATAAGCCGCTTCCCCTTTATCATAACGAGATTTTAAATAAACTTTATTCATATCAATACTATCTTTTTCGATAATAGGAGCTGCTGCATCGTAAAAGTATAAATAATCTAAACCCGTTAAACCTTGAATTTTTTCAGCTAAAGCTTTTGAAGTTAATGGTCCTGTTGCAATAACTGTAATACCTTCTGGAATTTCTGTGACTTCTTCATGAATAACCTCCACAAGTGGATGGTTTTTCACAGTTTCAGTTACATACCCTGCAAATTCGTGACGATCTACTGCTAAGGCACCTCCAGCAGGTACTGAACATTGGTCTGCTGCCTTTAAGATAACAGAATCTAACATACGCATTTCTTCTTTTATAACGCCTACAGCATTTGTTAACCCGTTTGCCCGCAATGAGTTAGAACAAACAAGCTCAGCAAATTTATCAGTATGGTGCGCTGGTGTCTGCTTTACTGGACGCATTTCATAAAGTTTAACTTTTATACCCCGCTTAGCAATTTGCCAAGCTGCCTCACTACCTGCCAGCCCTGCTCCAATTACATTTACTACTTGTTCAGTCATGTTTCTTACCATCTTCCTATTATTGAGTTGGTGCTTCTTCATAGTCACACTTCGTACATTGAATTTGCACACCTTTTTTTATCTTTTTCTCTACTAATAATGCACTACATTTTGGACATGGTCTATTAATCGGCTTGTCCCATGAGACAAATTCACATTCAGGATACTGATTGCAACCATAGAATAGACGCTTTGTTTTACTTTTTCGCTCCACAATTTCGCCCGTTTCACAGGAAGGACATTTCACACCAATAGGCTTCATAATCGCTTTTGTATTTCTACAATCCGGGAAATTAGAACAAGCCATAAATTTGCCATATCGTCCAAGCTTAAAGACCATTGGAGATCCACAAAGCTCACAGTCTTCTCCTGCAGGCTCATCCTTAATGACAACCTTTTCCATAGCTTCATCCGCATGTTTTACATGGACTTCAAAGTCTTTGTAAAATTCCTCCACAACTTTTTTCCATTGTCGATTGCCTTCTTCAATATCATCTAAATCTTGTTCCATTTGTGCTGTGAATTCGATGTTTATGATATCTGGGAAAAATTCTAGTACGAGTTGGTGTACGATCTCTCCTAGCTCTGTTGGCATAAAGCGTTTAGCATCTAATACAACATAGCCACGGCGCTGAATTGTATCGAGGGTCGGTGCATATGTGGACGGGCGCCCAATTCCTAGTTCTTCCATTGTTTTAACAAGTCGCGCCTCAGAATAACGTGGTGGTGGCTGTGTAAAATGTTGTTTAGGCTCGATTTCAAGCGATTTTACTTGATCACCAATTTCCATCTCAGGTAAAAGTTTTGTCGTCTCTTCAGTTTGATCATCAGTACCTTCAATATATAGTTTCATAAAGCCTGCGAATTTAACTTGTGAGCCATTTGCACGGAATAAAACATCACCATTTTGAAGATCTACAGCTACAGTATCAAGTACTGCCGGTGCCATTTGACTCGCAATAAAGCGCTCCCAAATTAAGCGATATAAGCGTAACTGATCACGGCTAAGTACCGCCTTTAATTCATCTGGTGTCCGCATTGTACTTGTTGGACGTATTGCTTCGTGCGCATCCTGTGCATTTGAAGCTTTCTTTGTTTGTTTTATTTCTGTTGCAATGTATTCTTTTCCATATTTACCCTCAATGTACGTAACCGCTTCTGCTTTTGCCGTATCAGAAATACGTGTGGAATCGGTACGCATATAAGTAATTAACCCGACTGTCCCCTCTTTTTTTCCAATATCTATACCTTCGTATAATTGCTGAGCTAGCATCATGGTCTTCTTAGCACGGAAATTTAATTTTCGTGCAGCTTCTTGCTGTAAAGATGATGTTGTAAAGGCTGGTGCAGCATTACGCTTACGTTCCTTTTTCGTTACATTGACAACATCAAAGTTTGTTCCTTTAACATCTTTTAAGATTGCCTTTACTTGTGCTTCATTTGTTAATTTTATTTTGTCTTTACCATTTCCATAGTAAAGGGCATCAAATGATTTTTTTCCCTTTTCAAACGTTCCTTCAATTGTCCAATATTCTTCAGGTTGGAAGTTTTTAATTTCATTTTCACGATCAATGATCATTCGTAGTGCTACAGATTGTACCCGACCCGCTGATAAACCTTTTTTTACCTTTTTCCATAGAATTGGGCTAATGTTATAGCCAACAAGTCGATCCAATATACGTCTTGTTTGCTGCGCATCTACTAAATCCATGTTAATTGGACGTGGGTTTTTAAAAGACTCTATAATTGCATCTTTAGTAATTTCATTAAATACAACACGACAATCTGAGTGAATATCAATATTTAATGCAGTCGCAAGGTGCCAAGCAATTGCTTCTCCCTCGCGGTCTGGATCGGCCGCTAGATAAACTTTCTTTACTTTTTTAGCAGCAGACTTTAATTCCTGTAACACAGGTCCTTTACCACGTATCGTAATATATTTAGGCTCGAAATTATTTTCCGCGCTAACGCCCATCTGACTACGTGGAAGATCCCGTACATGTCCAACCGACGCTTTCACTTTATATTTCTTTCCTAAATACCGTTCAATTGTTTTTGCTTTTGCTGGTGATTCTACAATCACTAAATAATCCGCCATCTATGTCTCCCCCTTAGCGAGGTCTATTACTAATTTTTTAAGTTACCTGTTGCAAAATGTATAACAGATTTTAAGATAATGCAACTTTTTTTCAATTTTTGTTAGAAAAGAGGTCTAATGTTTCAATGATTTGATGACCATTCACTATGGGAATTGCTCCTTCAAAAAGCAATTGATTTGTCCCTTTTGATTGCGTTGCGTCTATAGGTCCTGGCACCACAAACACATCTTTTCCTTGCTCTAATGCAAGCTCTGTTGTAATAAGCGTGCCACTTTTTAATGCCGCTTCTGTCACAACTAATGCTTGAGATAAACCACTAATGATTCGGTTACGCATTGGGAAATGCCATTTTTCAGGCTTCATATAAGGAGGATATTCTGTCATTAATAACTGGTTCTCTGCCATTTGCGTAGCAAGAATGCGGTTTTCTGATGGATAGAGATAATTAAAACCATGTCCAAGCACAGCTATTGTATGACCGCCCATATCGATAGTCGCCCTATGTGCCATTGTATCTGCACCTCTTGCAAGCCCACTAACAACCGTATAATCACGTTGAATAAGCGGCGGGACAATTAAGTCTATCGCTCTTTTTGAATACGCTGTCGCCTTCCTAGAGCCTATAATAGCTATCTGTTTTTTGTTTGTTAACAGGGAATATTGACCTTTCACATACAATACAGTAGGTGGACTTGATATTTCAAATAATTGCGCCGGGAAATAGGGATGATAAAACGGGATGGGGAAAATATTAGCCCGTGCATAGGCCTCTTCAAACGGTGTTGTCATAATTTGTCGAAAGCGCTGAGAAAGTTGATGTGCTTTTTTTGCCGATATTTGTAAAACTTTTGCGAGGTCGTCATAATGAATGTCTTCAAAAGAGCTTAAAATATTCACAGGGGACAACAATTGCTGAAGTTTCTGTAGTGGTAATGGGTACACATAATGTAAGGCTAGTAATCTCTGCGTATCTACTGCGAGAATCATTCAATAAACCTCCCTTTATAATAGAAGAAATTAAATGACCGCATGATAATTTTCAACACAACATTGCATTATTATTTATAACATCTGCCACAAAATTGTTGATTTCTTCATAAGTAAGTAGGTAATTGTTGAATGAAGTATGATAAACAGTGTATAAATAATGAAAAAGATGTAGCCGTAATGGCTACATCTTCCATTTTAATGGGTTTTACACTTTTCGTATAGCCCTTTTTCTTTAATTACTTTAATCAATGTTTCACCAATTACAGAAGGTGTTTCTGCAACTTCAATACCAGCTTCGTTCATTGCTTTAATTTTCTCAGCTGCTGTTCCTTTACCACCAGAAATGATAGCACCAGCGTGACCCATACGTTTGCCAGGAGGTGCAGTTTGTCCACCAATAAAGCCTACAACAGGTTTTGTCATATTTGCCTTAATCCATGCCGCTGCTTCTTCCTCAGCTGTACCACCGATTTCACCAATCATAACAACTGCGTATGTTTCTGGATCATTATTAAAGGCTTCAAGTACATCAATGAAGTTTGTACCGTTGACAGGGTCTCCACCAATACCTACTGCAGTTGTTTGACCAATTCCAGCTTGTGTTAATTGGTGTACTGCTTCATATGTTAATGTACCAGAACGAGAAACTACTCCTACATGGCCTTTTGTATGAATATAACCAGGCATGATACCAATTTTACATTCATCAGCTGTAATAACACCTGGACAGTTTGGACCTACTAGGCGAGTGTTTTTGCCTTCCATATAACGTTTAACCTTAACCATATCAAGGACAGGAATATGCTCTGTGATACAGATTGTTAATTCTAATTCAGCATCAACAGCTTCTAAAATTGCATCTGCCGCAAATGGTGCAGGTACATAGATAACTGAAGTTGTAGCACCTGTTGCAGCTACAGCTTCTGCTACTGTATTGAAAACAGGAACTCCCTCGATTTCAAGTCCACCTTTACCTGGTGTTACACCTGCTACGATTTTAGTACCATACTCAAGCATTTGCTTCGTATGGAAAAGAGCTGTTTCGCCCGTAATCCCTTGTACAATTACCTTCGTATCTTTGTTAATAAATACAGCCATTGTTCTCCCTGCCTTCCTTAGCCTACTAGTCCCACAATTTTTTGTGCACCGTCAGCCATTGAATCCGCTGCAACGATGTTTAAACCAGATGCATTTAAAATTTCTTTTCCAAGTTCAACATTTGTACCTTCTAAGCGTACAACTAATGGCACAGCTAAACCAATCTCTTTAGCAGCCGTTACAACACCCTCAGCAATAATGTTACACTTCATAATTCCACCAAAGATGTTTACGAAAATGCCTTTTACGTTTGGATCAGAAAGGATAATTTTGAAAGCCTCTGTTACTTTTTCAGCTGTTGCACCGCCCCCTACATCTAGGAAGTTAGCAGGGCTTCCGCCATAATAACTAATTGTATCCATCGTTGCCATTGCAAGACCAGCACCGTTAACCATACAGCCAATATTTCCATCTAATGAAATATAGCTTAGGTCATATTTCGAAGCTTCGATTTCTTTTGCATCTTCTTCGTCAAAATCGCGTAATTCGACAATATCCTTATGTCGATATAATGCATTGGCATCAAAATTGAATTTAGCATCTAATGCTACTACTTCGCCTTGTCCAGTTACAACAAGTGGATTAATTTCTACAATTGATGCATCTTTGTCGATAAATGCTTGATATAAGCCTAACATTAATTTAACAGCTTTCCCTACAAGGTTTGCTGGAATATTCATATTAAACGCCATACGACGTGCTTGGAAGCTTGTTAATCCAACTACAGGATCCACAACTTCTTTGAAGATTTTTTCTGGATTTGTTTCTGCTACTTCTTCAATATCCATACCGCCTTCTTCAGATCCCATCACTGTTACACGAGATGTGGCACGGTCTAATACTAGACTTAAATAGTATTCTTTTTGGATATCAGAACCCTCTTCAATATACAAACGTTTTACTTCTTTTCCTTCTGGACCTGTTTGATGAGTCACTAAAATTTTTCCTAATAACTCTTTTGCGTATGTGCGCACCTCGTCAAGGTTTTTAGCGATTTTGACACCGCCTGCTTTACCGCGTCCACCTGCATGGATTTGCGCCTTGACTACTGTTACGTTTGAGCCAAGTTCCTTCGCTACTTTTACTGCTTCATCAGGGGAAAAAGCAACTTTTCCGTTTGGTACAGCTACACCATATTTTCTCAGAATCTCTTTCCCTTGATATTCATGGATATTCATAATACATCCTCCCATCAAACATTTGCATAGAATTGTTTTACTAACATAGACTATTCTAACGAAAGATTCTGATAAAGTCTACACTTTGTCTTTAGTTCGAATTTTCTCTCTTATTATGACGCTTTTTTCTATTTTGTGTACTAAAACAGCTTGTAAAAATAATCAGAATAATTCATTTTTTCTATATTTTTGCGCATGTTGCTGATCCAAACGATAAATAAATGCGAAAACTTCTGCTACTGCCTGATATAATTCTTCAGGAATAGACTCATTTAAATCTAATTGACCAAGTAACTGCACAAGGTTAGGATCCTCATAAATCGGCACATTATGCTCATTTGCTCTTGCCAAAATGTTCTCAGCAATTTTCCCTTTTCCCTTTGCTACAACAGTGGGACTATCAAATTGACCAAGCTTATACGTAAGCGCAATTGCCTCTTTTCGAGTAAGTTTTTCTTCGCTCATACGCGGATATCCACCCCACTCTGCTCCTCTCGCTGTTCTACTACAGGACCTACTTTTTCCGTTTGCCCTTTATCAAATTGTTTAATAAACACACCTGAAAGTTGATAATTTTTTTCAGCCAGTCCAATTTTTAAAGCAGCCTTCAACGGTTCAGCAAGTGATTGAATTTCCGAATTTTCATTAAAGACCGTTACTGTGACAACTCTATTTTGAACCTGCATATCAATCACTGTTTCTTGCATAGATGCCATTTGTAAATAAAATAATACGCGTGCATAGTTAGCATCAATTTTGCCATTATCTTTCATGCGACCATTCCATTGTAAGGTTGCATCCATCTTCTTACCAAAAAATTCAAGTGGAACTTGCATGATGAGCTGATGTTGATGACCATTTTCTCCTGAAGATAGCTGCATTCCATTCATACGCGTCATAAGCATCTCTGCCGCTTCCTTCATTTGAGGTGGTATATTAGTTTCCTGCAATAATGTATGGAGCTGTGGCTTTAGCTGATGCGCAATCATGTGTAAATCAGCCGACTTGTTTCCGAGTGTAGCCTCGTAGCTAATTCCTAAATTTTTCAACACCGTTTTAAGTGCATGTTCCATCGCTTTACTATCCATTGAATTTTGTACTAGTGCTTCTGCTTGTGTCACAACTTGCTGTATAAATGGTTGCGAAGAATTAATACTATTTTTCACCAGATTGCGCATGAGTGCCTCATTCTGTGAAGGAGAATTGGCCTCTTGCTTAATTAGGGATAACAAATGATCTTTCATAGAAAGTGTATGGGCATCCTGTGTAAATAAACGATCAGCTGTATTTTGAGTAAAAGCTTTTAATAACTGATCCTGCATTTGTTTAGCAAAAACATCTAGCGTTTGTTTTGATACTGGTAGCTGATTAAAACGATCCACCAGCTGATTGATTTGCTGTTTTTGCTCATTCGTTAATAAATTTTGACTTTCGGTCCATGATTTAAGCTGTTCCACCAGTTGTCTAGCATTTTCTGGCTTTGTAGCAAGAATGGTTTGAATAACTTGACCAGCTTGCTGTATTGGCTGAAAGGCTTTTGCTTCATTCATTTTTGACCAGTTTTGCAATGTAGCCTGCTGGGGAAGAATCCCCGACTCTTTTAGCATTGATAAAGCTTGCATTTTTTCATTCATTGTCGTAGCACTATTCGTTAAACTTTGTAAAAGCCTTGCAAGTACTGCACTACCTGTTTCTACTTCAAAGGGCTTAGCAATCGCTTGTACTTGTTGCATTAAATTTTGCCTCAATGACTCAGATAGGGTTGTATCTTTCGCTAAAAGCTGAGCAAAGTTATCCATGATAGCAGTCATACCAGATGTCTTTTGACCACTCATCAATGCTTGAAACACATCGTTTATCATAGGCATTTTAAGCTCTATCATTTTTTGAATGGTTTGTAGAGCATCTACTTTTGATATACCCTCTGGCAATGCCTTTAACCACATTTCAGCTTGCAGCATTTGCTCTTTAGAAATGGGTAGCTGCGCTTTCATAAAATGCCCTAATAATTGCTGCATCTCTGCAGATTTTGGCAAATTCATGGATTCTAATAACTGATTAATTTGCTGACTCGGTGTAGATGCCTGCGCCATCGGTCCAGTCACTATTTTCAATTCCGTTTGTGGATTTGTCCCTGTTACCTGAAAGAAATGGGCATCCCCAGCTTTTAATGGTACTTCGAGTTTAGCTATAAATTTTTGATTACCTACTTGTATTTCTGCCATTTGATCTGGATATAATTGCTTAATTGTTCCATGAAATACTTGTCCTTGTTTTAAAGCAAGTGGTTGATTTGTCGAAGTCATTGCATTTTGCTGCATCTGAATTGGATTAAATGATGTGGCTGTCATATACATACTCCTTTCATCAATTACTCCTTCGTGTAATTGTCTACCGTTTTTTATCTTTATGAAAACATAGATTTTATTGGTTCAAATGATTTACGATGGTGAATAGTCGGTCCAAATTCTTCTAACGCTTTTAAATGTTGCTTAGTCCCATACCCTGCATGTTGCGCAAAGCCATACATTGGAAATTCCTCGTCTAATTGCTCCATATAATCATCCCGTGCTGTTTTAGCTAAAATGGATGCAGCTGCTATCGCTAAGCTCTTAGCATCTCCTTTTATAATCGAATCTTGAGGAATTGTAATAGGTAATGTCATAGCATCTACTAAAACAACATTCGGCTTCGTTGACAATGATTCAACACTTACCTTCATAGATTGTTTTGTTGCCTCATATATATTCAGTTCATCAATTTGTTGGGCAGATTGAAAATGAATAAAATAGCTTATGGCATGCTCTTTAATTAATGTTGCAAAGCCGTTTCGTTTATCCTTCGATAATTGCTTTGAGTCATTCAGACCAACAAGTGCCTCACAATTTGTCGGTAAAATTACTGCTGCCGTTACGACTGGTCCTGCTAGTGGTCCTCTTCCTGCTTCATCTACACCCGCAATAAATGTATCTGTTCCCCCATAGCTTAAATCAAATGTAACTTTTTTTTGATGATCTTGCAGTAATTGATGTTTTTTATCTTGTCTCTTTTGCCAAGTTAGCCAAGCCTTTTGTACACCTGCTCTTTCATCGGCTGCAACTTCTTTCATCCAATCTTGCCATTCCTCAGCAGCTTTCAATGCAGTTGTAATTTCCTTAATGGTTTTCATTGTGTACTCCTTCTTGCTTCTATTCATTCAAACTATATCATGTTCAGTTATTATGTAGTCTCTTTAACTTGAAAACTATTTTCCTCTCTATAGTCATTATCGGTTAAAAAATGTATTCCTAAAAGAAAAACTGTCACAAAAGAACGTGTGACAGTTTTAAATACTTATAATTGTTCAGTTTCCTTTTCTAACTGTTCATCCACAAAATCAAAGGTAAGTTTACCTAATTGTAATCCACGGATATCTCGAACAATTAGTTGAGCTACTTGATCATAATCTATTTCTCCACCAGGACCAAATACACGACGCAGCTTACCAATATGGTCAAAAGTATCCACTAACTCCTCATGGATAAACTCAAGACCGTAACGCTCTTCCATACGCTTTGGGTAATGATTAGATAAGAAGCGTAATCCATAGACAGCTAGGTCTTCCATATTTGTAATAGTATCCTTAATAGCACCAGTTAAAGCTAATTTAAAGCCTACTTCTTGATCCTCAAACTTTGGCCATAAAATACCTGGTGTATCCAATAGTTCAAGCTCTTTACCAACTTTGATCCATTGCTGTGCCTTTGTCACACCTGGTGTATTGCCTGTTTTAGCGATATTTTTTTTCGCTAATCGATTTATCAATGTTGATTTTCCCACGTTTGGAATACCCACAATCATGGCACGAATAGCTCTAGGCTTCATTCCTCTTGCTTTCATGCGATCAAATTTTTCTTTTAAAATATCTTGTGCCGCTTTTGTGACTTGCTGTAAGCCCTTGCCCTCAAGTGAGTTAATGGCTACTGCTTTATGGCCACGCTTTGCAAAATACTCTACCCATTTCCGTGTTTCTTGTTCATCTGCCATATCCGCTTTATTTAAGATCAAAAGACGAGGTTTTTGGTTAATGACTTCGTCAATCATCGGATTACGTGAGGATAGCGGTAAACGTGCATCTATTAATTCAAAGATAATATCGACAAGCTTTAATTTTTCAGTTACTTCACGTCGGGCTTTAGCCATATGCCCTGGAAACCATTGTATCGTCACAGCTATACCTCCTAAACTAAAAGAAAAAGGGAGTGATTATGCTCTCCCTTTCTTACATTACTTTACAATTTTTATATCACTAAATGGCCAGAAAATCAGACTAGTATTACCGATAATTTCTTTTTGGTTAACAAGGCCAATATGTCGACTGTCTTTACTATATCGACGATTATCTCCCATAACAAAGATATACCCCTCAGGAATGGTATTGCTATCCAAGGAAACATCAATGTCATTTAAGGTGAAATCTTCTGTTAAAGTCCCCTCTGTGATTTGTGCTTTATAGGCATCTAAATAGGGTTCTTCAATTGGCTCACCATTTATATACAATTGATCATCCTTATACTCTAATGTATCTCCTGGCAATCCAATTACACGCTTTATGTAATTTTTTTGTTCAGGTGCATGAAATACAACGATATCAAAACGTTTAGGCTCACCTATTTTATAACCAATTTTATTCACAATCATTCGGTCGCCATCTTCAAGGGTTGGCATCATGGACTCTCCATCAACTGCAATGGGTGTAAATAAAAAATATCGAATAACTGCAGCAATCGCAAATGCAATTAATAGTGCTTTTGTCCATTCCCATAATTCATTTTTTTCTTTCACTTGTTTTTCCATTGAGAATTGCCCCCTTGTCTAACACCATTTTAGATGATAGTGAATAAAGATGACAAGCAAAAAGAAAAGAGGCTTGAACACAAGCCCCTCACTTTTAAGTCATAATTATCGAATTTCTTTAATACGAGCAGCTTTACCACGTAGGTTACGTAGGTAGTAAAGTTTAGCACGACGTACTTTACCACGACGTACAACTTCTAAGTTAGCGATTTTTGGTGTGTGTACAGGGAATGTACGCTCAACACCTACACCGTAAGAAATTTTACGAACTGTGAAAGTTTCGCTAATTCCGCCACCACGACGTTTAATTACTACACCTTCGAAAATTTGGATACGTTCACGAGTACCCTCTACTACTTTCACGTGTACCTTAACAGTATCACCAGGACGGAAAGTTGGTAGATCAGAGCGAAGCTGAGATTTTGTAATTTCTGCAATAATGTTTGACATTGTTTTCTCTCCTTAGACAGATGCTCTTGCACGCAATCTATGCCACAGCGGAACACCGTAATTCAGTACTCCACATAGAAGTACAGATTAGATGTTATCATAAATAGATTCGGCAATCAAGCATCTAGACGATTGTTTTTTAGTTTTTCTAGATACAATTTTTGCTTGTCTGTTAATGGGTATTGCTCCAGTAAGTCAGGACGACGCTCAAAAGTTCTTTTCAGCGACTGTTCCTCTCGCCATTGCTCGATTTTAGCATGATTCCCCGATAATAAAACATCAGGTACCTTCATGCCACGGAACTCCGCAGGACGTGTATAATGTGGATGCTCAAGGAGACCTGTTGAAAAAGAATCCTGGATATGAGAATCCTCTTGTCCTAAGACACCTGGTAACAATCTAACTACGCTATCAATAACAGTCATAGCGCCTAATTCTCCACCTGTTAAGACAAAATCGCCAATGGAAATCTCGTCTGTCACGAGATGCTGACGTATACGCTCATCATAGCCTTCATAATGACCACATAAGAACACTAACTCTGTCTCCTGCGCTAGCTCCTCTGCTTTTTTCTGCGTAAATCGTTCGCCCTGAGGACACATTAATATGATACGTGGCTGTTTCCCTGCAGTTATAGCCTCTACTGCACTAAACATTGGTTCAGGCTTTAATACCATACCTGCACCACCACCATATGGATAGTCGTCAACCTGATTATGCTTGTTCCCTGAAAATGTACGAATATCCGTTACCTCTAAATTTACAGCTCCCTTTTCTTGTGCCTTCTTTAAAATAGATGCACCAAAAACACCTGAAAACATATCAGGGAACAGGCTCAATACATGAATATTCATCATAATAAGCCTTCCATAACATGAATGACTATTTTTTTGTCCCTAACATCAATATCTTTCACGATATCTTCTATATAAGGGATATAGTGTTCTTTCTTAGTCCCTTTCACTACCCATACATCGTTTGCCCCTGTTTGCAGGATATCTGCTACTATACCGATTGTCTCGCCCTCTTCAGAAATAACTGTGCAGCCTATTATTTCATGGAAAAAGAACTCATTTTCTTCAAGAAGATCATCAGTCATTTGATCTTTTGTCACTTTCAGCATGCCTTCTTTAAATGGCTCAACCAAGTTGATATTGTTCATGCCTTCAAAAGTTAATAAAATAAAGTTTTTATGACGACGCATAGAGTCAATCGTTACCCAGGTTGGCTTCTTATCGTCTTTTTTAAAGGCAGCAAGCTTATTTCCTACTGCAAAACGCTCTTCTTCAAAGTCTGTTGTCGATAATACACGTACCTCACCACGAATACCGTGCGTATTGACAATTCGACCTACATTAAACCATTCCATTCTATTTCACCTCGTAAAAAACATGCTTATCTTCACAATGCATCTGGCTCATCCAAAAAAGGTTCCGTTCTTGCAGATGTGCTTTGGAAGAATGTAGTTTTAGCTAAGACTCATTTGTCTTGTCAACAATAATATAAGCAATATCCTTTATCTATACTCCTTATTTAAGCTTTAATTTCCACTTAAACAGAAGTTATCGATATGCTGATGTTAAAAAAAGATAAAAAAAGGAAGGAACCTACAAGCTCCCTCCTTTTTCGTCCAGATTTTACGCTTTATACTAAAAGGCCACTTTGAACTCCTAAGCGACATGTAAACACACCTATCAGGACTCACTAGTACTTGTTGCAAGAGCGTGAAAATCTTTTCTATTAATCCAATATATCGACGTAGGTCTTCTTTTGATGGTGACTACCTGCCGCTGAATAAACAATTGTACGAATCGCTTTTGCTACTCGCCCTTGCTTGCCTATGACTTTCCCTCTATCCTCTGGATGAACAAAAAGTTTATAAACAATTCGATTTGCATTTTCATCCGTCTCAATACGAACTTCTTCTGGATAATCGACTAACGGTAAAACGATTGCTTCAATCAGCTGCTTCAAAGACGTCGCCCCCGATTATTTACTGAATTTTTGGTTATGGAATTTTTCCATGATACCTTGTTCTGAGAACAGGTTACGTACTGTATCTGATGGTTTTGCACCGTCAGCTAACCATTTAAGAGCTTTCTCTTCATCAATGTTTACAGTAGCTGGTTGAGTTAGTGGGTTGTAAGTACCAACTGTTTCGATTTGACGACCATCACGTGGTGAACGAGCGTCTGCAACTACGATACGATAGAAAGGAGATTTTTTAGCTCCCATACGTTTTAAGCGAATTTTAACTGCCATTTTAATAGCACCTCCGAATAAGTTTCACACAAGATAGTATATTATCAATGTTTAGGTTGTTTGTAAAGGGTTTTTTCTTAACACCTAAAAATTATTATTTAAACAATGAATCAAAGCCTGGTAATTTCATTTTTTTCTTCCCTTTACCACTTGCCATTCCAGTCATTTGTTTCATCATTTTTTTCATTTCATCGAATTGTTTAATGAGACGATTTACCTCTTGAATAGATGTCCCAGAGCCTTTCGCAATACGCTTTTTACGGCTACCATTAATGATTTCTGGGTTGGTCTTTTCAGCAGGCGTCATCGAGTAAATAATGGCCTCTACACGCCCCATTTGCTTATCATCAACTTTTACATTATCTAAGCCTTTGATTTTGTTAGCACCTGGTAGCATTTTTAAAATTTCATCAAGAGGGCCCATTTTCTTGACTTGCTGTAATTGCTCGACAAAATCATCAAAAGTAAATGTTTGAGATTTAAACTTTTCTTCTAATTCTTTTGCCTTGGCTTCATCTACATTTGCCTGAGCTTTCTCGATAAGGGACAGAACATCGCCCATACCTAATATACGAGACGCCATACGCTCTGGATGGAATGGTTCAAGCGCATCCATTTTTTCGCCCATCCCGACAAATTTAATTGGTTTTTGCGTCACAGAACGGATAGATAATGCAGCACCACCACGCGTATCACCGTCAAGTTTTGTTAAAACAACCCCAGTAATACCGATTGCTTCATTAAAGCTTTCTGCTACATTGACTGCATCTTGACCCGTCATGGCATCAACAACTAGGAAAACCTCATCTGGCTCTTTTAATGCACGAATATCCTTTAACTCTTGCATTAGGTCTTCATCGATATGAAGTCGACCAGCTGTATCAATAATCACTACATCATGATGCTCTTCCTTTGCCAATTCAATTGCCTGACGTGCAATTTCTACAGGAGATACCTCAGTACCTAGCGCAAAAACAGGTAGTGATAACTGTTTTCCTAATGTTTGTAATTGTTGGACAGCTGCTGGACGATAAACGTCAGCGGCAACTAATAATGGTTTACGATTATATTTTTTTCGTAGAACATTTGCCAATTTACCTGTAGTGGTCGTTTTACCCGCACCTTGTAGACCAACCATCATAATGACAGTGGGTGGCTTCGTATTAAACTTAATGGGACTTTGTTCGCCCCCCATTAATTCTGTTAGTTCATCCTGTACAATTTTAATAACTTGCTGACCTGGTGTTAAACTTTGCATAACATCAACACCGACAGCACGTTCACTTACCTTTTTCACGAATTCTTTGACTACTTTTAAGTTAACATCCGCCTCGATTAAAGCAAATCGGACTTCTCGCATCATTTCTTTAACGTCTTGCTCTGACACTTTTCCTTTGCCTTTAATCTTTTGGATCGTTCCTTGGAGTCGTTCCGCTAATCCTTCAAAAGCCATTGCTTTCGCCTCCTAATCCCATTCTTTCAGCTGCTCAATAAGTGCTAGCTGCTCTTCAGCTGTCATACTTTTTTCTGTAATCCCCTGTGTTAGCTGTGACAGCATTTGGGTACGTTGTTGAAATTTTTCAAGTAAACATAATTTTTCTTCATATTCCTCAAGCATCGCTTCAGTTCGACGAATATTATCGTAAACAGCTTGGCGTGAAACACCATACGATTCAGCGATTTCTCCTAGAGAGTTATCATCCAAATAATATAGCTCCATATAACTTCTTTGCTTATCTGTTAATAATGCTTGATAAAAGTCGAAGAGAAAGTTCATGCGTGTTGTTTTTTCAAGTAGCATCGAATGTTTCTCCTCCCGCTATTAGTCATTTGTATCATAACGAAAAGCGCCCGTCTGTGTCAAGGTAATCTCCTTGTCTAAAAGCCTAAATTATAGCTTTCAGGCATTTTTTGCCTTTGGCTAGTATTACTCTTTTAAACAAGTCAATTCACCTATACACAATCGAGCGTTTTTATCTATTATGTGTCAGTGTCACTTTATCCAATTTTGTTCAAAAGCTGAAGCAAACTAAGCATCCTGCTTTCTGAATAGAAAAGAGATATATGGCATTTAATATAAAACTATTCAGCCACTGTTAGCTGTTTTCATCATTATTTTGTAGTTCCTTATCCAAACCATCAGCAAATAGTCCATAGACATATCGTTCTGCATCAAATGGCTGTAAATCATCCATTTTCTCACCAAGACCCACAAATTTTACAGGAATGTGCAGCTTGTTACGAATAGCAAGAACAATACCCCCTTTAGCAGTACCGTCTAACTTTGTTAAAACAATCCCTGTCACATTCGTTGCCTCTTTAAATGTTTGTGCTTGAACAAGCGCATTTTGGCCAGTTGTTGCATCTAATGCTAATAATACTTCATGTGGAGCATTTGGAATTTCACGTGAAATAACACGATGAACTTTTTCAAGCTCATTCATTAGGTTCACTTTGTTCTGCAAGCGTCCAGCTGTATCACAAATCAATACATCTGCTTTTCTGTTTTTTGCTGCACGAATCGCATCATACATAACTGCTGCTGGGTCAGAGCCTTCTGATTGTTTAATAACCTCACAACCAACACGATCTCCCCATACTTGTAATTGATCAATAGCACCTGCACGGAACGTATCACCCGCAGCTAATACAACCGTTTTCCCTTGAGACTTTAAACGGTGTGCTAGCTTACCTATCGTTGTTGTTTTCCCAACACCATTTACACCAACAAATAGAATAACAGTTAGTTCACCATCTGGCTGCATAGTTAGTTCAATTAAATCTTCTTCACCTTGCTCGTAAATCTCTACAAGCTTCTCAGAAATCACAGCTTGAATGCCATTTGTATCTTTAATATTTTTACGTTGCACTTCATAACGCAGTTTATCCATGAGTTCCATGACTGTTTCAAATCCAACATCAGCCTGTAATAGTAAGTCCTCTAATTCTTCAAAGAAATCCTCATCCACTTTACGATAGCGTGCAACAAGGTCATTCACTTTTGATGTAAAAGAATTACGTGTTTTTTCAAGACCAGCCTTGAATTTTTGTGTTATTGACCAAGCAGAAGGCTTTTTCTCTTCCAGTAGTTCATCCTCTACTACTGCTAGCTCCTGAACATCTAGTTGTGCTTCTTCTATTTCAGGTGAAGGCTCGGCTTCCACGTCGACTTCTTTCACAATCACCATTTCTGGTGATTCTACATCTTGTTCAGACACTTTTAGATCAACGGTTTCAATGGCAGCAGGTTCGTTTGATTCTTTAAAATCTGGCTCCGAATGGTCAGATTCCTGTTCGTTGTCGGTTGCGTCTAACTTCTCTTCCTCTGCTGGATTACCCATTAATTTATCTTTTAAACGTTTAAAAAAACTCATGCTTGTTCGCTCCTTTGCTCCGCAAGTACGGGTTCATCTTCTAGTTTTACTGATACAAGTTTCGACACACCTGATTCTTGCATTGTTATACCATACAAGACATCAGCTCCCTCCATTGTTCCTTTACGATGAGTAATCACAATGAATTGTGTGTCGAGACTAAACTTTTTCAAATATTGGCTATAACGCACAACATTCGCTTCATCTAAAGCCGCCTCTACTTCATCCAGAATACAAAATGGTACAGGTCGAATATTTAAGATGGAGAATAGTAAAGCAATGGCCGTAAGTGCACGCTCACCACCAGAAAGCAAACTTAAATTCTGTAATTTTTTTCCTGGAGGCTGTGCAACAATTTCAATACCTGTTTCCAATAAATTTTGTGGGTCAATTAAAACCAAATCAGCTTGCCCCCCGCCAAACAATTCACGGAAAACACGTTTAAATTGCTCTCTAATAGCATAAAACGTTTCACTAAAGCGCAACGTCATTTCTTCATCCATTTCTTTGATTGCTTCATGTAATGTTTCCTGTGCAGCAAGCAAGTCCTCTCGTTGTTCAGTTAAGAAAGTATGACGTTCTAGTACTCTATCATATTCCTCAATCGCACTTAAATTAACAGGTCCTAGCTCTTCAATGGATCTTTTTAACAATTTAACACGTCTTCGCACAAACTCTTCATCTTCTATTGCCAGAGCTTCTTTCTCAGCCTCTTCGAATGTTAACTGATAATTTTCTTCGAGTTGTTCGATAAAATTATCCATTTCAAATTCTACACGATTACGTTTTAACTCATTGGCACGAATTGCTTCAAGGTATCCTTTATGAATACGCTGTAGTTCCTTGAGTTGTTCTTCTAATGTAGAGAGTTCTTGTTGTTGTCCTATTTTCTGCTCTTTCTTTTCAGAAATAGTCTCTTGTAAGGCATCTCTTCTTGCTTTCCATGTCACAACCTGTTCCTCGACCTCTTCATCACTTAAATGATTTGTCGATTCATCAGATTGAAGCCACATTATTTCCTGAGAAATATTTTTAACTTTTTGTTGTGCTTTGTTTAATTGTAGTGCCAGTTCAGCAGTTGTAATTTGAACTTGTGACATTTGTTCTTGCATAACCGCTAGCTGTGAACGTTTTTCGGCAAGCTGTTCTCGTAAGACATCTTTCTCTGTCTCCCCCTGTAACTTTACCTTACTTAATTGTTCGACAGTTTCATTGATTTCGACAAGCTCTACAGCAAGGGTATTTAAGCGCTCCTCTGCTGCTTGCTTTTGTGTTAACAATGCTTCCTCACGTGTTTTTACATCTTTTGTTTCAGTTGAAGCAAAGGTTACTCTAGCCGATAAGCTTTTTTCTACGACTTCTAGCTCACGAATACGACTTGACTGTTGCATCTCATCTTTTCGTAATTGCTCTCCTTCAAGCTTTAATTGCTCTACTTGATCTCGCAGTACTGCAAGCTTCTCTTTTTCGGCTGCAACAGCCTGTTCAGCACTATAAATGGAAGCCTGTAACGATTCTAGCTTAATGATTAAATCATCTAACTCTGCTTTTCTTGTAAAGAGTGAGGATTGCTGTTTCAGTGCACCACCTGTTAAGGAACCCCCTGCATTAACAATATCTCCTTCAAGTGTGACAACTCGGTATCGGAAACCACATAATCGGGCAATTTGACTTGCGCCTTCTAAATTTGATGCCACGATGACATTCCCTAATAGATTTTCAACAATTGTTCGATTGTCTTCATTAAAAGTGACGAGTGCATCTGCCATTTGAACAAAGGCAGGATGTTCAGTTGCTAGCTGAATAGTTCCTGGATTAATTTTGCGTGATTTCATGACTGTTTTCGGTAAAAAAGTAGCACGTCCAGCCCGTTTTTGTTTTAACCAGTGAATAGCCTGTTGCGCATGGCGCTCATTGGTTGTGACAATATGTTGAGAGGCAGCACCTAAAGCTGTTTCAATCGCTTGTGAATACTTTCCTTCAACTTGGATTAACTCTGCTACAGCACCCTCAATACCTTGTAAATCACCTTTATCTCGAGCAAGCAAGACTTCTTTAACACCTTGGAAGAACCCAGAAAAATCAGCTTCGAGTTCAGCTAATGTATCTTTTCTAGCCTTTAGTTGTTGTTGGTGTTGATACGCTTTGTACAACATATCCTGTTTTTCGCTAAAAGAAATATTGACATTTTTCAACTGTATTTGTAAGGTTTCATATTGCTCTAATTTTTTCTGTAAATCATTGGTTGTCAAAGCATGTTCAACCACTAGCTTTTCTTTTTCAGCAATGATTTGCATAAGCTCTTGTCCAATTTCATCTGTTTGATCGGACATTTTTGCCGCCATTGCCTTTTGTTGAGCTAATTGCTGATCGATATTTTTTAATTCATTCTTGACTGTTGCTTCTTCATTTAATGAATCAATATATCGATTTTTATAGTCTTCTATTTCTTCCTCGATTTCTGTCACAGACCGATTTAACGATTGTTCTAACTGCTTGATGCTCTGCTTTAATACTGATACGGCTTGTTGCTTCTCGGAGAACACTTCTTTTTTCTCCTGTTCTTGAACCAGGAGTAATTCTACTTCCGCCTTAGCCTCTTGTAATGTTGTATTCAGTTGTAATAGTTGATTCGATGCATTTTGGCGTTTTTCAGCCATTAATGCCTTACGACCATCCCAACGCTCTACCTCCATAGTGGCATTGACAAGCTCAGCCTGCGAAACATCCAAATAATCATCTAGATCTTTTAATAGCTTACGTATATTGGCGGTCTGTTTATCAATCATTGAAATATTTTGAGCTTGTTCTAGCTCTGTTGCAGAAAGCTTCGTAAATTCCTCTTTAAGCGCATGCAAAGATTGTGCACAATTTTTAAAATCATGCACAAGAATTGCAATATCAAAATCCTTTAGCTCAGAAGACATTTGTACATAATCTCTTGCACTAGATGCCTGCATTTCAAGCGGCTCTAATCGGTTGTCTAATTCATGGAGAATGTCTAATACACGATACAAATTTTCATCTGTCTCAACAAGCTTATGCTCAGCTTTTTTCTTTCTTAATTTATACTTTAAAACGCCAGCTGCCTCTTCAAAAATAGAACGACGATCATCAGGTCGACTATTTAAAATTTCATCAACACGACCTTGAGAGATAATTGAAAATGCCTCTTTCCCAAGTCCTGAATCCATAAACAAGTCCGTAATATCCTTCAGGCGACACTGTTGGTTATTTAATAAATATTCACTATCACCTGAACGGTATACGCGTCTTGTTACACTGACTTCTGTATAAGAAAAAGCAAGTTGCTCATCAGTATTATCTAAAATAAGTGTTACTTCTGCAAAGTTGAGTGGCTTACGAGAGTCACTCCCAGCGAAAATAACATCTTCCATCTTTGCTCCACGTAACGACTTTGCCGATTGCTCCCCAAGTACCCAACGAATCGCATCTGTGACATTACTTTTTCCACTGCCATTTGGTCCAACAACGGCTGTAACACCAGGTACAAAATCAATTCCAATGCGTTCCGCAAAAGATTTAAAGCCAATCACTTCTAGTCGTTTTAGGAACATCTATTAAGCCTCCTCTTTTGCAGCTTCTTCACGCATCATCCGCATTGCACATTGTGCAGCTTGCTGCTCGGCTTCTTTTTTTGATTTTCCACGACCAATACCAAGCTCTTGTCCATTTAATAATACGCTTGATACAAAGGTACGATTATGTGCTGGGCCTTTTTCATCGATAATCTCATAATGAAGAAGTCCATTATTCGTTTGCTGTACCATTTCTTGCAATTGACTTTTAAAATCCATCACATGCGAAAAAGCACCGACTTCTACTTTTGGGAACACGATTCGTTCTAAAAATGACACGACCGTTTGTAAATCTTGATCTAAATAGAGTGCACCTACAAATGATTCAAAGACATCTGCAAGCAGCGCTGGACGTTCCCGACCACCTGTTAATTCCTCACCTTTTCCAAGTAATACAAAGCGTCCAAAGCCTAGCTCGTTAGCAAATATCACTAGTGATGGCTCACATACAATGGAAGCTCTTAGCTTTGTTAACTCACCCTCGCTCATATTTGGGTATTTCTCAAAAAGATATTTAGAAACAGACAGTTCAAGTACTGCGTCTCCTAAAAATTCAAGACGCTCATTATCCGTAAATAATTTACGGCGATGCTCATTCACATAAGATGAATGCGTGAATGCTTGATACAATAAATTTTTATTAATAAATGTGATATTTAATTCATGCTGTAACAGCTCAAATTGGTTGCGTACTTTTTCAGGAAGTACGCCAGATTTCTGCATAGTTCCTTTTCTTTTCATAGCCATTGAACAAATCTGCCTTCCTAATAGTTTCTACCGTTTTAGTGTACCTTTTTCAGGGCGTTTATGCAAAAGTATTTCGGCTTAAACACAATGTTTTGGAAATTTTTCATAAAATTCCTCTTTATACAGCATGCATCTCCCATGAGAGAGAATTTTGAAGCTGACTGGTCATTAGATTTTTAATATAAAAAAGGGACGTTAATAGATCGAAAACCGATCCATTTCGTCCCCTTTAAATACATCTTCATTCATTGAATCTGCTCCTTCAAACAAGGAATGCAGAAAAAGTAATTTCTACTTTATTCAAGCTACCATAAAACCATTGTATGATTACGATGACCATTACACCATTAGAGGTGATCTATTTTCACTAAATAAAGTTTTAACGAAATTAGTTTAATTTACTTTCGATGTATGAGATTGCAGTACCTACTGTTGAGATTTTTTCAGCATCTTCATCAGAAATTTCCATATCGAATTCGTCTTCAAGCTCCATTACAAGCTCAACTACGTCTAATGAGTCAGCACCTAAATCATCACGGAAAGAAGCTTCAAGCGTTACTTCGCTTTCTTCCACACCTAAACGGTCCACGATTACTTTTGTTACGCGTTCTAATACTGTAGACAAATGATTCACCTCCCCTCAAATGATTATACAAAAAATCAGCTTATATGCCTAATTGAAATTACATAACCATACCGCCATCAATATGAAGCGTTTGTCCAGTCATATAATTTGCGTCCTCCGATGCTAGGAAAGCTACTGCTTTTGCGATATCCTCTGGCTGACCAAGTTTCGCAAGAGGAATCTGTGTTAGCATACCTTGTTTGATATCCTCTGGCAATTGTTCTGTCATTTCTGTTTCGATAAAACCTGGTGCAATAGCATTAACTAAAATATTACGAGAAGCTAATTCCTTTGCCGTCGTTTTCGTTAGTCCAATAACACCTGCTTTAGCCGCAACATAGTTGGCTTGACCAGCATTACCCGCTACACCAACGATGGAAGAAATGTTAATAATGCGACCTGCACGTTGCTTCATCATTTGACGTGTGACCGCTTTTGTACAAAGGAAAACACCTTTAAGGTTCGTATTTAATACATCGTCCCATTCGTCTTCTTTCATACGCATAATCAAGTTATCTCTTGTAATACCAGCATTATTCACTAAAATATCAAGGGAGCCGTATGTTTTCACAGCAGCATCCATTAATGCTGTCACTTCTTCTGTCTGAGAGACGCTAGCTTGTACAGCAATTGCTTCCCCACCGTTTTCTTGAATCATCGCTACTACTTCTTCTGCTTTTGCCTGAGAGCCGCTATAGTTCACGACAACCTTAGCACCTTCTTCTGCAAGCTTTAAAGCAATAGCACGTCCAATCCCTCTTGAAGCTCCTGTTACAACAGCTACTTTTCCTTCTAATTTACGCATTAATTGACCACTCCTTCGACGCTTCTAAAACTGCTTCTAACGAAGCTTCATCATAAACACAATAAGTTGCAACAGAGCGATCAATTTTTTTCAAGAGACCGCTTAATACTTTACCAGGTCCACATTCGATAAAGACGTCAACACCTTGCGCAAGCATTTCACGCATAGAAGCTTCCCATTGAACAGCACTGTATACCTGTTCAACTAGCTCTTGTTGTATTGCTGCTACATCTTTTAATTCCTTCGCCATCACATTGCCAATTACAGGGATTTTAGGTACAGATAAAGAAATCTCTGCCAATGCTGCTTGCAGTTTCTCTGAAGATGGACGCATTAAATCAGAGTGGAAGGGACCACTTACAACTAAAGGTATTGCTCGTTTTGCACCAGCTTCTTTGGCAGCAACACTTGCTTTATCCACACCTTCTTTAGTGCCCGAAATAACAATTTGTCCTGGACAATTCACATTAGCCACCTGAACAGAGTCACCTGATGCTGATACCTGCTCTGTTACCTCGTTCAATGCCTCTAGTTCCATTCCTAAAATTGCCGCCATTGCGCCTTGACCTGCTGGCACAGCTTCATTCATATAAAGACCTCGTTTATACACGATTGACACGGCATCATCAAATGACATAACACCTGCTAACACCAGTGCACCATACTCTCCAAGTGAATGACCCGCTGCGTAGTGTGGTTGAATACCTGCTGCGCGTAACTTTTCAGCCACCATTACACCAGTAGTAAGTAGCGCTGGCTGTGCATGATATGTCAGTGTTAACTCTTCTGCTGGACCTTCTAACATTAATTTAGATAATTCAAATTGAAGAGCTTGATCTGCGCGATCATAAAATGCTTTACTTTCTGCAGCATTTTCAACAAACTCTTGACCCATTCCAACTACTTGTGAACCCTGTCCTGGAAAAATAAATGCTATTTTTGTCATTTGAATAATCCCCTTTGCTTAATCAATTTCTATGTGGCGTACTGTCTCCGTAATCGTCGAAATAACCGTATGCTCTACCATCGTATTGGCTTGTCGAATGGCACTGAAAATCGCTTTCGCATTTGATGATCCATGTGCCTTAATAACAGGTGCTTGTAAGCCAAACAATCCTGCGCCACCATACTCTGTATAGTCCATTTTATTTTTCAAGTCACGTAAATTATTTTTCATGAGCGCTGCTGAAATTTTCGTTTTCGTTGAAGACATAAAGGCCTCTTTTAACATAGAAAATAAAGCACCTGCTGTCCCTTCAATAGACTTCAACACCATATTTCCTGTAAAGCCATCTGTTACAACAACATCAGCTACTCCTTCAAGTAAATCACGTGCTTCTACATTTCCTATAAAATCCAAATCTGCTTCCTTCAATAATTCGAAGGCAGCTTTTGTTAATTCATTCCCTTTTTTATCCTCGGTACCGATATTTAATAAGCCAATTCGTGGTTTTTGCAAACCTCCAACCTTTTTAGCATAAATATCACCCATAATGGCATATTGCACTAAATGCTCTGGGCGAGCATCTGCATTTGCCCCTAAATCAAGCATTAAAAACCCTTTACCGTCTAATGTTGGTAGCGTTGTAGCTAATGCTGGTCTAGCTATTCCCTCAATGCGACCTACTTTAAATAGGCCACCCGCCATCAGGGCCCCTGTGTTCCCTGCAGAAAGGCAAGCATCTGCTTTACCCTCTTCTACTGCATCCATCATACGTGCCATGGAAGAATCCTTTTTTCTACGAACAGCACGGGCAGGATCATCAGTTCCTTCTACTGCTTCCTCACAATGTATAACCTTTAATCGATCATGTTGTTTTAAAAATGGTTCCAGCTTATCTTGATGACCATATAGTTGAATTTCTAAGTTTGGAATTTGCTCTAATGCTAAAAGTGCACCTTCAACAACTGACTTTGGTGCATTGTCTCCACCCATTCCATCAAGCGCTAATTTCATTGTTACTCACCTTTACCTTTCGTGCGGTACATATCAAACTCACCAACAAAAACGGTTTCACCATTAACGGTAGATGTTACCTCAACTTTTGTTCGATGTGTTTGTTCATCTCGTCCGATAACAATCGCTTTTGTAATAACACGATTTCCAGCTCGTACAGGTTTCACAAACGTAATATTGGAATGTACGGTTAATGCTAGTTCGTCATCAATTACTGCAACCGCTAATGAATTTGCTTGCGCAAACAAATGATGCCCACGTGCGATGCCATTACGCTGAAAAACATGCTCTTCTTGTACATCAAAAATCGAGAGTGCTCGATGATCTAATTCAATATCTACTATCTCCCCAATGACCTCATCAATCGGGAGAGATTTTACTTCATTTTCATAGTTTTTTGAAGCAACATCTTTAATTCGCTCGCGTAATTCTGGTATTGATAATTCCATACGGTCTAAACGAATTGTTTGGACACTTACCTGAAACTGTGTTGCTAGCTGTTCATCTGTGACGAATGGATTTTCAGCTATCGTTTCAGATAGTAGTCGCTGTCGCTCTTTTTTCGTTCGTCTCAACTTCATTCGCCACCTTTTGAGTTGTTATTAGCACTTGGTACTAATATCAGTATATAGAGTATAAAAAAAGAATGCAAGACTTGTTTTGAAATCAAGTACTTACATTCTTTCTGTGCTAACAAGCTTCTCAGATTAATCGAAGCGCTCTCCTTGTAAAACACCAGTATCTTCTAGCATTTTACGCAAGTATTGATAGTCGTCATCCTGCCAAAACTCTTTTGTTTCAAGCATCTCTGAGGCATCTTTTCTAGCGGTCTCCAATATACGATAATCATGTACTAAATCAGCTACTTTAAAATCAGGTAAACCACTTTGCTTTCTACCAAAAAAGTCTCCTGGTCCCCTTAATTCAAGATCTTTTTCAGCTAAACGGAAACCATCATTTGTTTCTGTCATCGATTGCATACGTTCTTTCCCCTCATCAGACTTAGGATCTGCAAGTAAAATACAGTATGATTGGTGCTCACCACGACCAACACGACCTCGAAGCTGATGCAGCTGCGCTAGGCCAAAGCGTTCAGCATCATAGACAAGCATAAAGGTAGCATTTGGTACATTTACACCTACCTCTACAACGGTTGTAGAAACTAAAACTTGAATAGTCCCTTCACTAAAAGCACGCATAACCGCATCTTTTTCATCTGCTGATAAACGCCCATGCATTAAACCAACATGGTAACGATCTTTAAAATAAGTCGCTAGCTGCTCATAAATTTCCACAGCATTCTGAACATCAAGCTTATCGGATTCCTCGATAAGCGGACAAATCGCATAGGCTTGTCTTCCAGCCGCTAGCTCTAATTCTAACTTAGATAAAACGGAGCCGAATTGTTCTTTCTTCATCCAATGCGTTTCAATCTGCTTACGCCCTGCTGGCATTTCATCAATCATTGATACGTCCATTTCCCCAAATGCAGTAATAGCTAATGTTCGTGGTATCGGGGTAGCTGTCATAAAAAGCACATCGGGATTCTCCCCTTTATCACGCAAAATACGTCGTTGCTCCACACCAAAGCGGTGCTGTTCATCCGTGATGACAAAGCCAAGTTTATGAAAAATAACATCTGGCTGGATTAGTGCATGTGTACCAATAACAATATCAAGATCTCCATTTGCCAAATCAGCTAATATCACACGTCGCTCTTTTGTTTTAGTGGACCCGGATAAGAGTGCAACACGAACACCAAATGGTTGGAACCATTCTTTCAAATTCTCTAAGTGCTGTTCTGCTAATATTTCAGTTGGTGCCATTAAGGCTCCTTGAAAACCTGCTGTTACGGCTGCATATAGCCCTATTGCTGCTACAACGGTTTTACCCGAACCTACATCCCCTTGTAGCAAGCGATTCATTCGATGCGGCTCCTTCAAATCCTTACAAATTTCATTCACCACGCGTTTTTGAGCATTCGTTAATTCATAGGGTAAGGAAGCGATAAAATCTCGTAACTTATGCACATTAAATTGAATAACTGTACCGTGTTCACTATCCTTCCTTATTTTCCGTAAAGCTTGAATACGCAATTGGAAGTTTAATAGCTCCTCATAGGCAAAGCGTCTCCTTGCTTGTTTAGCATGCCCAGCATCCAGTGGAAAATGAATACCCTCCAAGCCCTCTCTTATTGAAACAAGCTTATACGACTCTTGTAAATAATATGGAATGGTCTCTGGCAGTACTTCTCCACAATCATCTAACACTTGTCGCATATATTTTCGAAATCTTTTTTGGGGGATCAAGCCTTTCAGACTATAGACAGGCTCAAAGTCAACTTGATCTGTTTTAGGACCAAATGTAACTGAAGTGCCATTGATTACTTGTCTACCCCGATCCCATTTACCAGTCACAGTAATAATGGAACCAGGTACAAGCTTTTGCTTTAAATAGCCCTGATTGAAAAATACGACTTTTACTAAATGTCTTCCTGCTAAAACAGTTACTTGGAGTCTTGACTTATTACGACCTAAAAATAAAATCGTAGGCTCCCGCTCCACCTTACACTCAACTGTAACCCGTTCGTTATGTGGTGTTTGCGCTAAATCTTTTAAACGAAAATCTTCATGTCGATGTGGGAACGTCCATAATAAATCAGCTATTGTATTGATTCCTAGTGATTCAAGATGGGCTGCTGTTTCTTTCCCGACGCCTTTTAATTCATTGACGGGTCCATGTAATTCAGTCATCTTATCCCACAACTCCCTTCATTGATTGTTTATGTAGTGTTATACTCTCTCTATCTAATGTACCATAAATTATTTCCCTAACCCTACACATAAGCAAAAACCCTACCAATGATTGATAGGGTTACACTTTTGATTATTTAATCTCACAGGAGAAACATGTAATTTCTTTCACATATTGCTCATCAACTTCTATTCCTAATCCAGCTTTATCGCTTAACTGCAGGATGTCTTTATAGTATGTAACATTTGCCACATCTCTTACAAACATTAATGGTCCGACCATCTCATTTGTATGGATAATCGACTTACTGATGGCTAGGTGTGCCCCAGCCATTGTTCCGATTGCTGATTCAACCATAGAGCCAACTTGGCAAGGCATCTCTGCAGCCTCCGCAAGACTTGCAAGAGCTAGAGCTGGATAGATTCCACCTGATTTCATTAATTTTATATTTAGCATATCGGCAGCACGCATTTCTATGACATCGACTAAATCATAAATATTATGAACACCTTCGTCTACCATAATACTACAAGGTGAAAGGGCTCTGATTTCTTTTAACGCTCTTAAATCATGTGCTTTTACAGGTTGCTCGTACCAGTCTACATGACAGGTTGTAGTTTCTCTAATTACTTTTAGTGTCTCCATCCTATTCCAACCTTGATTGGCATCTACTCGCAGTTGCACCTCCTCACCTATTGCTTCTCTTACAGCACGAATACGAGCAATATCTAAATCAGCATTTGTACCAACCTTAATTTTAATATTACGGAAACCCGATTTTACAAATTCACTTGCATCTTTAGCCATTTCCTCAGGACTCTTAATGCTAATCACTCTAGGCACCTGTAATTCCTCATGTGCTTTTCCACCAATTAATTGATAAACTGGTTGACCAGTAATTTTCCCCATCAAATCGTAGAGTGCAATGTCCAATGCGGCTTTTGCTGAAGGGACTCCATCAATTTTTTCATTAAACTTTTTATGAATACGGTCTACTGCAAATGGATCTTCATCAATCAGTAATGGCGCTAGTTCATGTTTAATAACGTGATACGTGCTCTCCCAAGTTTCACCCGTCACATTTTGATCAGGCACAGCTTCGCCCCAGCCAACTACACCCTCTTCCGTCTCGATTCTGGTAAGAATAGTTGGCATATCATCTAAATGAACATAAGAAATAACGAAGGGTTCCTTTAATTGTAAACGTGCTGCAAACACTTCAATCTTTTTTATCACGATGTAAAAACTCCTTTTCGTATAAATAGTCTGATTATTTATGTTGCAAGATAATATTTATAAATAGTTGAATCGCATCAGGGAAAACATCTTCATCTAGATCAAATCGTGGATGATGATGTGGATATTGGCTTTTTTCACCACCCATACCTACAAAAACAAATGCTCCAGGCTTATGTTGTAAATAATAAGAAAAATCTTCTCCACCCATGACTGGTTCGACTACCTTAAATGCGGTATCTCCGAATTGTTCCCGTACAATCGATTCAATAAATCGCGATTGTGTTGGATCGTTGACGAGCGGAGGTGTTCCTAAAATAAAATCGATTTTTCCTTCTGCTCCAAATGCTCGGCAAATCCCTTCTGTTAAACTTACCATTTTCGTTTTAATGATTTTTACAGTGTTCGGTGTCAATGCTCTGATCGTTCCAGTTAATTTTGCCGTATCAGGAATAATATTATAAGTGGTTCCCGCTTGTATATTACCAACTGTAATGACACCCGCATCGATAGGATTGACATTTCTACTTATGATACTTTGAAAAGCTTGCATTAAATGGCTAGCTATATAAATAGGATCAATTGTTTCATGTGGCATCGAACCATGACCACCATACCCTTGAATTATAATTTCAAAATCATCAATAGAAGCCATCATCGGTCCATGTGTTAAACCTATCTTCCCTTTCTCTAAACCTTGCCATAAGTGAATGCCAAAAATAGCATCTATATCTTCCAACACACCTTTTTGAATTAATAAATCAGCGCCACTTGGGGTGATTTCCTCTGCTGATTGAAATATAAGCTTGATATTCGGCTCGATTTTCTCTCTATTTAAGCTTATCCATGTTGCAACTGCTAATAAAATCGCTGTATGACCATCATGGCCACACATATGAGCAACACCTTGCCTGTCTGAAATGTACGGTTTGTCTCCCTCTTCTTTTATAGGTAAGGCATCTATATCGGCACGTAATGCAATAGTTTTTGTTCCCTTTGTCCCTTTTATAAACGCCACTACACCTGGAGGTTCATAATCTAGAATTTCTATATCTAACTCCTCTAGTCTTTTGCGAATAAACTCACTTGTTTCGTATTCTTCACCAGAAAGCTCTGGGTATTGGTGCAGATGACGGCGATCCTCTATTGCCTTTTCTGCTAATTTTTTTATATTCATTATTTCCATTGTTAATCTCCTTTAGAAAGGTCCGTATTGTATGACTTGTGCAATAATGAGCGATATTACCGCAACTGTTACTTGAATAAGCATAAACGGAAAAATCCACTTTATCCATTTACCCCAAGGAATACCCGCAATTGATAATCCCGCCATTAAAAAACCTACTGTTGGGAATATAATATTCGACATACCATCGCCAAATTGATAGGCAAGTACGGCTGTTTGTCTTGTAACACCGATCATATCTGATAAAGGTGCCATAATTGGCATCGTTAAGGCAGCCTGTCCACTTCCTGATGGTACTAAAAAATTTAAAAATAACTGGAAGATAAACATCCCTACAGCATTTAGTGCAGGTGGAACTGAATCAAGCAATGCAGATGTGTAAAAGAGAATTGTATCAATTAATCCTGAGTTATTGAAAATCACTAAAATAGACTGAGCTAACCCAATGATAAGAGCGCCACCAACTAAATCACCTGCACCCTTCATAAATGAATTAGCAATATGCGAAGGTGATAATTTGCCAATAAGCCCCATTAAAATACCAAACAATAAAAATAAACCAGCTATTTCAGTAATGTACCAACCTAGTTTTACAACCCCGTACATCAATACGATAAAATTCAAAAGAAATGTAGCCATAACAAGCTTATGTCTTATTTCCATTTTCGAATTCCCCTGTACGAAATCACTCTCATCATTGCGAAAATTTCCATAAAAGCCGAGTTTAGGATTATTTTTTACTTTTCTTGCATAGCGATAAACATATATTGTTGCTACTGTGTATAAGACAACAAAAATGACAATTCGAAAAGCAATTCCTGAAAATAATGGCAAGCCCGCAATCTCTTGCGCTATTCCTACTGTAAACGGATTCATAACAGCTGCCGAAAATCCGACAGATGCACCAAGAATAACAATTGCAAAACCTGTAATTGCATCAAACCCTAGGGCAACAGCAAGCGGTGCAAGAATCCCTACATATACAATCGTTTCATCAGACATCCCCATTAATGACCCAGCACAGGCGAAAAACAACATTAATACTGGTATTATTAACATTTCGCGTTTTGCCATTTTTACAGATAGCATGGCGATAAAGGATTCTAATGCCCCTGTGGCTGATAGTATTCCAAAGGTACCTCCTACAATCAATACGAAGAAAATAATACTTGCTCCTTGCATCATGCCTGAATGTACACTGCTAAAAATATCCAGAAAGCCAATGGGGTTCATATCTGTAAAACTAAATGTCCCAGGTTGAATCACTTGACGTCCATTAACTTCTTCCCGTTGAAATGAACCAGCTGGAATAAAATACGTTAAAATGGATGATATAACAATAAGACAAAAGATTAACACATAAACATTAATTCCTTTTTGTTGCTCTATTTCTTTATTAGCTATAAATTTACTCATCCGCCATCCTCCTTAGTTGAATCATTGAATAAAAACAAATTTTTATGTCCACTATCAATACGTAACATATCTCTCCAACATAAAAAGCCATCCCCTTTTTTTGAAATTTCCGTCTTATTCATTGTAATTGATAAAAAAATAAATAAAAAATTACTATTTTGAATAGTTACTATTGATAAATTTACATATAAATTCATCGGGATACATCAAAAAAATTACAAATAAAAAGAACGTTACATCCCTGCGATTTCACCAGGCAGCAACATTCTTTTCATTCTTTTCGATATACAAACTAATTAAATTGTTTTCCATGTGTCTTTAACTAAATCAATAAATGTACTTACATTACTAAATGTTTTAGCATTTTGAGGAAAAATTAAATAAGTGGGTAACTTTTTAGGGAATCGGTACAGAACTTGAAGACTCCCTTTTGTTACCTCTTTTTGAATAATAATATCACTCAACAAGGCTAGACCCACTTGTTCCATTACTGCTCTCTTAATTGCTTCCTCGCTTCCAAATTCCACTATTGTTTGTGGCTTACACTTAATTTCTTGCAGGCAACTGACAATACAGTCATCCATTCCATAGGTTATAAAGGGATAATCATCAAATATTTCCTGCACAGTACGATCCTTTATAATAAGCGGATTTCCAACCAATACTAAATCCTCTTCCTCCAATAAAATCCCCTCTACACCAGCGTAACTAGGGGATCCAGCTACAAAACCTATATCTGCTTGGTTTGAACTCACAAGTTTGGCTGTTTCTTTACTATTGGCACAAAGAAGTTTTAGGTTTACCTGAGGGTACTGTTTTAAAAACGAGCCGATAATATGTGATAAATAATAGCCGCAATAAAACTCTGGTGCAGCGATTGTCAAATGACCAAATGGCTTTTCGAAATTCTTCAGATCCTGTTCCATTTCTTCAATAATCCCAAATAATTGATCTGTATGTTCCTTTACTATTTTTCCTACTTGAGAAAGAAACATTTTCTTACCCATTCGATTAATTAAGATATGCCCTAACTCCTCCTCTAACGCTTTAATCTGTTGGCTAATTGTAGGCTGGCTATAATTAAGAATTTCAGCCGCTTTTGTAAAGTTGAGGTAAGTTGAAACAACATGAAATGTTTTCAAATTACGCAAATCCATCTCTATTCACGTCCCTGCTATATAATTAAGATACATACATTTCCTTATTAAAATTTAATTATACTTAAATCGACTATGTACGTAAGAGGTTTTTTCTTTCCAGTAAGTTATCAACCAACATAAAAACATGCTACCTATTTAGATAGCATGTTTCTTATTTTTATTGAAGTGCTTTAATGCTTTGTAAGCCACCATTTTCAAGGATGGCTTTACTGATCGCCTTCCCTGTTGGTGTTGCTGCTAGACCGCCTCGTGCCGTCTCTTTAAGATTAGGACTCATAGATTGTCCAATGCGATACATAGCACCAATTACTTCATCACATGGAATACGACTTGTTACACCAGCAAGTGCCATATCCGCCGCTACTAGGGAGTTAGATGCACCCATTGCATTACGTTTGACACAAGGCACTTCAACCAAGCCTGCCACTGGATCACAAACAAGACCTAGCATGTTTTTTAATGTAATAGCAAACGCTTCTGAACATTGCTGTGGTGTACCTCCAGCCATTTCGACAATAGCAGCGGCAGCCATACCTGCAGCTGAACCAACCTCTGCTTGACAACCACCAGCAGCCCCAGAAATGGAAGCGTTATTGGCTACCACAAATCCAAATGCTCCTGACGTAAATAAATAACGAATCATTTGCTCACGAGTTGGATTTAGTTTGTTTTTTACTGCAAACAGTGTTCCTGGCACTACACCTGCTGAACCTGCTGTTGGTGTTGCACAGATTGTTCCCATTGCAGCATTTACTTCATTAGTTGCAACCGCTTTACTTACTGCATCTAATAATAAATCACCTGAAAGTGACTTTCCTTGTGCAATATAATTTTGAAGTAATACGGCATCCCCACCAGTTAAACCTGTTACTGATTGCACACCTTGTAATCCACGTTCGATTGCTTCTTCCATCACTGTTAAATTTCGATCCATTTGCTGGATGATTTCTTCACGCGTTCTACCAGTTATCAATATTTCTTGTTCAATCATAATTTCTGATATTAATTTATCTTCTTTCTCTGCTCGTTCAACAAGTTCACGAACATTATGAAATAAAACGTCCATCACGGGACACCTCCTTAGTTATTAATTTTTGAGACCTTTGTAATATATGGAATTAAAGATATTTGCTGTAGCACCTTATCCTCAATGTTTTGATCAACTTCAATCACCATTAAAGCAGTTAAACCACGTTCGATACGTGATACCTCCATATGCCCAATGTTGACTTCATGCATCGCCAAGCAATTGGCTACATTGGCAATACAGCCAGCACGATCGTCATGAACTACAAGAATAGCTGGCATACCACCAGTTAAACGTAACTTAAAGCCATTGACTTCACTGACTTCAATTTTTCCGCCACCAATTGAAATACCGACTACTGACATTTCCCCTTCATCGTCTCCAATGACAAGTCGAGCCGTATTTGGATGCTCGGTATTAGCTGTTTCCGGAATGAATTCGTATTCTAATCCTGCTTGTTTGGCATCTTCAAATGCCGTTTTAATACGATCATCAAATGTATCGTAATTTAATAAGCCTCCTACAATCGCAACATCTGTACCATGCCCTCTATACGTTTCTGCAAACGATCCATATAAATGAATTTTTGCCCATTTAGGTTGTCTACCAAATAAATCCCTTGCAACACGCCCGATGCGAGCTGCTCCTGCCGTATGAGAGGAGGAAGGCCCAATCATGACTGGTCCAATAATATCAAATACTGAAGTAAACTTCATACAAACACCCCTCTATTCTATCCGTATAATAATATTTATTTTTATTTATATCATGCTTGATAGTTACTATAAAAGTAAAGCATTTAATTTATCAACTTTCAGAAAATTACCACTACTATAATTTATAGTAAATATTTATGCTTATTTATTGTCCGTACCATATATACACAAATATGAAAGAGTTGCTATTTCAATATTTCCAAATTTTATATCCTGTGGGTACGTACATTGAATGATTCATATTTAGTACGTTTTTAATAAATTTAATCCAACATTCTCTTTGTAGCATAAACAAAAGCAGTACACGTTTTGTGCACTGCTTTCTTTACGGAATAGCAAAGTAGCATGTAATTATTCTACTGAAATAATATATGGATATAACCCTTGTTTACCATCAAATAATTCAACTTCTACATCCGGATAGTTCTCTTCTATGAAAGCTACCAACTCAGAGGCAGCTTGTTCAGTTGTATCTTCACCATAAATGACTGTAACAATCTCAGCATCTTCATTGACTAAATCCTTAATTACTTTTTCAGCTGCATCCTTTAGTGCTGGTGTAGAAAGGACAATTTTTCCTTCTGCCAATGCCATAAAATCATCTTTGTGAATTTCAACACCATCAATAGATGTATCACGCACTGCAAAGGTAACTTGACCTGTCTTCACATTTGTAAATGCTTCTGACATTGTTTTTTTATTTACATCAACAGCTGCCTCTGGGTTAAACGCTAAAATCGCTGCCATTCCTTGAGGAATCGTCTTAGTAGGAACCACTGCTGCATCAATTTCTAACAGTTCAACCGCTTGCTCCGCTGCCATCACTATATTTTTATTATTCGGTAAGATTAATACTTTCTCTGCACCGATTTCTTGTACAGCCTTCACGATATCTTCAGTTGAAGGATTCATTGTTTGACCGCCTTCAATGACATAGGAAGCACCGATAGAGCGCAATAATTCTGCCACACCCTCACCCATAGCAATCGTTACAATAGCATATGGATGTTTTTCTACCTTTTTAGCAGGCGTAGGGGCTTTATGTTCCTCGCCAACGATTGCTGAATGCTGCTCACGCATATTATCAACTTTAATTTTTATAAGACTACCGTATTTTTGGCCAATTGATAGAACAGAACCTGGTTGCTCGGAATGGATATGAACCTTCGCAATTTCCTCATCTGAAATAACAAGTAAAGAATCACCTAAAGGATTTAATTCATTACGGAATTGTTCTTCATTAAAAGGTTCTTTTCCTTCTTCTAAGCGTACCATTATTTCTGTACAGTAACCAAATTCAATATCAGCAGTGTTCATGAAATCTTGGGCTCTATGATGTTCTGCATTGATTAAATCATCTAGCGTCGCATCATTTTTCTCCGGAAGAGCCTCCCCCTTTAAGGAAGCTAAAAATCCTTCATACACAAATAGTAAGCCTTGACCACCACTATCTACCACACCAACTTCTTTTAAAACAGGCAGTAGGTCAGGTGTACGATCCAACGATGCCTTTGCCTCTGCTGTAAAAGCTTCCATTACGGCAATGATATCGTTTTCAGTTTCTGCTACTTCTACACCTTTTTTCGCAGCTTCACGTGCCACCGTTAAAATTGTTCCTTCTACTGGCTTCATAACAGCTTTATATGCCGTATCAACACCCGCTTGGAATGCTCCAGCAAAGCCCTTTGCATCAATTGTTGACTCCTTCTCAATAAACTTCCCAAAACCACGGAATAACTGAGATAGAATAACGCCTGAATTCCCACGCGCTCCCATTAACAAGCCTTTTGATAATGCCTGTGCTGTTTTACCAATATGCTCTGAAGCAGCATGCTCTGTTTCCTTTGCACCAGATGTCATCGATAAGTTCATATTTGTACCTGTATCACCATCTGGAACGGGGAAAACATTTAATGAATCTACATAATTTGCATTTTGGTATAGGTGATGCGCCCCCATTTGTACCATTTCAGCAAACTTTATACCGTCTAAAGACTGCATTCGATTTAGTTCCTCCTCTTAATTCGCTACACGAACGCCCTGTACAAAGATATTGACAGATTTTACGCTCATACCTAATGTTTTATCTACTGTATATTTCACTTTCGATTGTACTTGATAAGCCACTTCCGAAATTTTTGTCCCGTAACTAACAATAATGTACATATCTATATGTAAATCGTCGTCCTGTTGTCGAATTACAACACCTTTTGCGAAGTTTTCTTTACGTAAAATATCAGTTAGACCATCACGAATTTGATGTTTAGATGCCATGCCAACAATACCGTAGCATTCTACAGCAGCTCCACCAGCAATTTGTGCAAGTACATCTGTTGAAATATCAATTTGGCCGAATTCATTGTTTAATTCAATTGACATAGAAATGCCCCCTTGGCTCTTTTTGACTAAACTATATTGTAACACTTTCGTTATAATTTAAGCAACCTAAGGGGGTATTGAAGGGCTTCGTAGCAACGTTTTCTGACTTCAAATAGACGCATTTGCTTCTTCATCAAAAATTGCCATTTTGCAGAAATAGTTATTTCGTCCGTTTTGCTTTGCCAAATATAGCGCTTGGTCAGCTAATTCACAACATGTTTGTAAATGCTCATATTTTGCGATTTTAGCTTGACACATTCCAATACTAACAGTAACTTGTTGGGCAATAGTAGATTGTAGGTGCGGTATATTAAGTTGTCGAATTTCCTCTAAGATTTCTTCACATACAGGTTCAGCAACCTTATAAGTATGCTGGCTTATCATAACAAATTCCTCGCCACCCCAACGGGCAACAAATGCATTATACTTCCCTGCAATTTCCTCCAATAGAGATGCGACTTTGACAATTGCTGCATCTCCCTGCAAATGACCATAATAATCATTAAATTTTTTAAAGCAATCAATATCAATCATTACGACTGTTAAAGGCTGTGTTTGATAAAGTTGCTGTCCTATCTTATTCAATTTTTGGTTAAATGCACGTCGATTAGGTAGATTCGTTAAAGAATCTTTTAATGCTTGCTCTGCTAATTCATTATTTTTAATAGCCAACAATTGTGATAGTCGCTTCGTTTTGGTCATTTCCTCATTCAATAAAATATGCTGGGTATGGATTTGTTTACGAACCTTATAGGTCTGATATTGAATCATTACACCAATAGGTATTAATAATGACATGGGTAATATAATTTTTATATTTTCACTCGATATTCCAGCACTCATATATGCACTCACAATAATGGCTGATGCAGAAAGCAAAATAATCCAGACAATTTTTCGTAAAGGTAACGCGAATACTGTACAAATAATGATTAAAATAACCTCATAGAGTGCTGCATGACGGAAAAAGTAAACATCCAATACCGATATCGCAGTAATCAAAAGCATTATTGTGTAAATATAAACAACAACCAACCGTTCATACTTCTGTATATTAACAGGAGTAATATGAATTCGCTTTTCTCGGATAAACAATAATACTGCAACATCTATATAAAACATAGCGATATGAATGGCAATATAGACGGGAACCATGGCTCTTTCCGCCTTCACAAAAAATACCTCTCCATAATGTATTAACGAAATAATGACTGATACATACATGAGTGTCCAAGCAACTATTCTCATCCCTTTTAAATTCGACTGAACCATTTCTTCGCGAATAGAAAAAGCTAATTTTTCTTGATTTTCCATCATGCTCTCTCCTCATGCCCACTTTCAAATAATTATAATGTCCTATATGTATCGTCATGATAACGAAAAATACAAGTCAATCTAAATTTTTCTGATAAATAAAAAAGTTGATACCTTTATAGCATCAACTTTTTACATTGTATTCAATTAAATATCGAAAAATTTATTTGGCTAAAATAGACTTTTAATAAGCGTGTCAATCATAACAGGCATCTCTTTAAACGCACTATCCACATGCAATCGTTCTGTTTTTTGATGGGCATCCTTACCAAATGGACCGACATTTAAGACAGGACCTTGTAATGCTGCCATCTCTTTGAATGGAATATGATACGTATCGCCCCATACAGGTGTGTTCCGTTCAAATGCTAGCCACTCATTGGATGCATCTGAATAGTTGACATAGCTTAAATCACAGATTCCGTTAAAGTAGTGGATCTGCTCCACCTCAATATCAAATGTTTGAGCTGTTTGCTTCATTAATTCAATCGACTGTTTCACTAATGGATGGTTGGATGAATTAATGGCTGGATAGTAAGGTGGTGCATATAACAGAACTGTGGCAGGTGCTAATTCCTGACAGCGAATCATGAGCTGATCCACAATACGAATGGATTTTTCACGATCATCCCATGCAGGATGCTGCTGAACCTGGTGCTTAATCGCTTGTACTTCCTCAGCTCCTAACTTATGGATCGCATGCTCCAATAATGCCTCATAGCGTAAGACCTTTACCTTGCCCACACCCTGAACATTTTCGCGTGTACAAATGTCCTGATAGTGCGCATTGCAAGCAGCCATTGCCTGTAACGCAACTTCCTCAAAAATAGCCATCACCTCAGCCGCTGTACGTTTTAACAAAAAGACATTGTAAAGTGCCGCCGCACGGTATGGTGTTTGTGTAGAATACTCCATTTTTAAATCTTTTAATTGTAGAGAGACGGGTAGTGGTGTGCTTTCGCCTAAATCTGTTTCACGGAAAAGGGGATTCCACTCCATATGCTGTGTCATATAGGAAGCGATAAAGGGAGCCGTCATCCCTTTTAATGGCTCACCGACATGTGTCTCTTTTCCGTAGAACAAAGCAGCAGGCATAATTTTACCAATTGTACCTGAATAAATATATTCATTCGTATCCGAAGGCCCTTGTGAAAACGATGGCTCACTATTTAAAAATAATTTATAGGTTAAGCCATGCTGTTCCCGCAGTCTCACCAGTTCCACAACAGCCGCTCTCATACCAGCAGAGTTGACTTCCTCATCAGGGACCGTTGTTAAAATCAAATTAATCGGCCATTGCTCAAAGCTTGCCTTTTCGATCAACTGCATGTGTAAGGCAAGACCCATTTTCATATCCATTGTGCCGCGTCCAAATAAATAATTCCCAGACGCCAAATCAATGCGAGCTGCCTCTGGTAAATCTTTTAGGTATTTAGGTTCCATTAGCTTTTTCGTTAGTTCTTCTGGAGAAAAGGCTAACGGCTCTAGTTCACCATATTCCTCTGTATGCACGGTATCGAAGTGACTGATTAACACAACGGTTTCAGTTGCGGTTGGATGCTTATAGAAGGCTGTCACTGCATTTCTGCCAAGTCCTGCATCATGTAATTCAATCAAGTCTGGGTGCTTTTCAAAATATGGAAGCGTTAACAATTTATCTTTTAGTCGAAAGGCAAATTTATTTTCACCCTCCGTTAATGTTCGGCTTTCCCAGCTCACAAGTTCACATAATAGGGCACGTAGTTTTTCGGGTGTATCCCACATAAAAGTATTCATGATTTTTTCTCCTTAGAGGTACGATTAACGAATTTCTAGTGTTTCTTCACTTTTGCTATCTGTAGCAGCAGTCGCCGCTTTCTTTAATTTCAATTGATAAAAAATCATACAGGCAATAAAGAAGCCAATCCCGTATAGTAAACCAATCCTTTGCGTTGGATCAAACGCTAAAAATACTAAAATTAAAACACAAAAGATTATACAAAATACTGGAATCAACGGGAATAGTGGTGTTTTAAATTTTAGATCAGCCACATTTCCTCCCGACTTCACATAGCGATAACGGAACATTAACTGAGAAGCACATATTCCCATCCATGAAATTGTGACAGATATACCTGCTACCGACATTAGTAATACAAATACAGCATCAGCTTCCATTACACTAGTTAATAAAGATAAGAGTGAGAATACCATCGTAAAAATAAGCGCATTTAAAGGTACTTTATTTTTCGTTAATCGACCAAATAACTTGGGCGCCATCCCCTCTTGTGACATGGAAAATAATAAACGTGTTGATGCATATAAACATGAATTACCGACTGATAAAATAGCTGTCAAAATAACAAAGTTCATGATACCAGCTGCATATGGTACACCAGCTAAATTCATTAACGTGACAAATGGACTTTCCATAAGCCCAAGCTCTGATGCTGGGAATATTGCCGATAATACAATAATGGAAGCAATATAGAAAACGATGATTCTAAATAGAATTGTACGAATCGCTCTAGGAATATTTTTTTCAGGGTTCTCGGTCTCCCCTGCTGCAATACCCACCAGCTCTGATCCCTGATAAGAAAAAATTACATTCATCATTGTGACAAAAATAATCGTAATACCTGCTGGGAATAAACCAGAAGGTGCTAAATTTGTGAGATGTGGAGTAGGACGATCTGCTAATGGAATTAAACCAAAGATTGCTGCTCCACCAATAATGATAAATGCAATCACTGCAACAACTTTTATACTAGCAAACCAGAACTCTGCTTCAGCAAAGCCCTTCGTTGTTAAAGCATTTAAGACAAATAAAAGAACCATAAACACAGCACACCATATCCAAATTGGTACACTTGGAAACCAATGCTGCATTAAAATACCTGCAGCCGTAAATTCAACGCCTGCTGTGGCAGCAGATCCAACAAAATACATCCAACCTAATGAAAAACCGGCTGAAGGACTAATGAAACGTGTTGCATATGTTTGGAAAGAACCTGTAACAGGCATGTAAACAGCCAATTCCCCAAGACAATTCATGACCATAAACAAAATTAAGCCACCAAATAAGTAACCAATCAGTGCACCGCCGGGTCCTGCCTGGTTAATGGTATAGCCTACATTTAAAAATAAGCCTGTTCCAATAACACCCCCAAGTGAAAGCATTAACAAGTGACGACTTTTCATCGAACGCTTTAATTGATTATTGTGAAGCTGATCCCCTTTATTCAACATCCATCCCTACTTCCCATATAATGTAAAAATATTAAATATTCTGATATTTTAAGAATGAAAGTACCCAATCAATTTTCTCTTTTAAATTGATTGGGTATTATTAGATTTACTTAAAAACGTAATGATAAACAGCTTAAACCACCATCGTGTTTTCTAAATTCAGACATATCAAGTTCAATTGTTTGATAGCCAAGGTCTAGTAATTTACGATTTGTTTCTGGATAGCCAGCTGGAATAATAATATAATCATTTACTTGAATACAGTTAGCTGAATATTCATCCTCTTTAGGAATCACAATTTTTTCGTAAGATTCAAATGCAGGATGATCGACAAATTCACCAGCTAGCACCATACGATTTTCCCCAACATAGGCAATTCCAGTTTTTAAATGGAAGAATTCTTTTAATGGAATAATAGTTGCTTCATAACCTTCTTGTTCAACAATCTCTTTAAATTGCTGAGCACCTTCTTCATTTGTGCGTTCTGAGATCCCTACGTAAAACTTTTTCTCTGCTTGTAGTACATCTCCACCATCAAGTGTTCCAGAACCTTTAATATAGTAAATTTTTTCATAGAATTGCTTTACAGCTGGTTCGATTTCTTCAATTTCGCGGTTACGAGCTGCTGCTCCAGGATTCGATATAATAGCAAATTCAGCCGTTAATACAGCTGTATCCTCTACAAATGTTGAATCTGGAAATGCTTCATTTGCTGGTAATTGTGTAACTTCTACACCGCATTTTTTTAAAGCCTCTACATAATGTTCATGTTGTTCAAATAATTTTTCTAAAATCGGCTTTCCTAAATCACTAGTTGTTAAACCGTTTACAAAACTATTACCTGGATTTTTAACAATAACATTTTTAAACATATTCATCTTCTCCTTTATCCTCTTACTACTGGGCAAGTTAGGCAAGTCGGCCCACCTGTTCCTTTAACAGTAATTTCATCGCCTTTATATTCGTACACCGTTGCTCCAGCATCAAGTAGCTGTTGCTTTGTTTCTTTGTTGCCTTGAGGAATCACACATACCCTTGGTGCAAGCGCTAAAACATTACAGCCTAACGAATCGTATTCATCTTTAGGTACTTCTACTAGCTGGATGCCACGCTCAATTAGCAGTTGTCTGAAAAATACTGGCATTAAACGCGAATGCACAACAGCTAAATCTCGGTCTACCATACTTATGAAAGACATTAAATGTAAACATTCAGCTTCACCAAGATCATGTGGTAGTTGTACAACTATAAATTCATCTACCATATCGGCTGTCATTTCCTTTAACTGACGAATGGCTTCATCGTTTGTTCGATAACCTCTACCCACAACGAGCGTTCGATCATCTAGCCAAACAATATCTCCACCGTCTGAAACTGCCTCTCCAGTAAGTTCACCAATTATTGGTATACCTTTTTGCCGTAAAAAGTCCTTGTATACTGCTGCTTCTGGTTGTCTTAATTTTTTGCCTGATTTCAGTATTATGGCACCATTTGGAGTGAATTTAACTGGATCATGTGCATAAAGAGAATCTAATCCTACTTCATCTGCTATAGGCAGATATTCAATAGTCTCAACATACTTTCCAAGAATCCCAATAAATTCAGCGTATTCGCTTAGAGCTTCTTCATAATTAGGCTCAGATAAGTAGTTAAATGTTTTCCATTCCTCACTAAGATGTGTCTGGCTTCGGAAAGCATCTTTTGGATCTTTTACAATAACATGTTTCAAAGGCGCATACATTGATGAACAATAATGCATTCCTTTCACCTCATTTCCGTGTAGTGGAAAACGTTTCCGTTAAGAGGAAAGTTTATATGAAGAATATATTCGTTTTATGCTATACTGTCAATATATTTAGAAAACTTTTATTTTTCTTTTAATCTAGATTGCGTTCACCCTTGGAAAAAATGCTATCGTTTATTAAAGAAGCCTCTTAAAGGATCCTTTTGTAGCTTTCGTGAATTAAAATAAGCATTTGTTTAGACTTCTGATTTGTACGGGAATATTGGAACTAGACGTAGATGGAGAATAAAAATAAAATAGGATGAAGGGAGGTGGGACAAATGCAATTATTAGAGCGGGCGATGACAATTGCCAAGGTTTTAGCAGCTGATGCAAACGACAGTAGCTTGTCCATTTCAGAGCTTTCTACAAAATGCGATTTACCGCTAAGTACTTTACATAGAATTTTAAAAGCCATGATTAAACAAGGGATGATTGAGCAAGATGAACAGACTAAATATTATCGGCTTGGAACCATATGGATGGAACTTGGCTTACAGGTGTATGATACGATGGATTATATTAGCAAAATCAGACCTGAGTTAGAACGATTAGCCAGGGAGGTTGAAGAAAGCGTTTATTTAAGTAAACCAGCTGGATTAGATACGATTATTATAGAACGGATAGACAGTGCAGCTAATCCGATTCGTATTTATGATCAGTTGGGTATTCGCATTCCTATGCATATCGGAGCGGCCAATAAGGCCATACTTGCCTCAATGTCAGCGCTACAATCCAAAGAAATTCTAGAGCAACTAGTAACTAAAGATGAAATGGCCGAATTAGAGGAGCAGCTTCACCAAATTCGACAACAAGGCTATGCAATAAGTCATGGAGAACGAACTGCAGGTACTTCCTCCATTGCTGTCTCTGTTTTAGATGGTTTTGGTGAAGTGATAGGAGCAGTCAGTATTGGTTTTGTAAACTTTAATGTCTCTCAAGATCATATTAATACATTGATTGAGCGATTAGTTGATACTGGTAGACGTGTATCGCTGAAACTTGGTTATCGAGGAAAAGGATAGGAGAACTATTCCCCATTAAACTTCTCTACTTTTCATAAATGTTTTATGTCTGTAAAGGTTTTTTTCTTGAAAGGTTATGTGAAAACTGTTGCACTGAACGCCATCGTATGTTAAATTATTATGGTATGTGAAATACCGAACTGAAATAATAATCTTTCAGCATCAACAGTAAGGAGGGAATACAACATGCCAAAACAATGTGTAATCACTGGACGTAAAGCTCGTACTGGTAACAACCGTTCCCACGCTATGAACGCTAACAAACGTACTTGGGGTGCTAACCTTCAAAAAGTTCGTATCTTAGTTGACGGTAAACCAAAACGTGTATGGGTTTCTGCTCGTGCATTAAAATCAGGTAAAATCGAGCGCGTTTAATCGCTGCTTCTAAAAAATCGATTTCGCATTGAGCGCAATCGATTTTTTTCTTGATTAGTATTCTAGAAGAAAGTAAAAAAATCCGACTAACACTAGTCGGATTTTTTTACTTTCTTATCTTTTTTAAATAGGTTAATACACGTACGCGTGATACTACTCACGAATTTCGGCAATTGGAACGTATATACTTTCAGGACTCTCTCCCCCTTACGCTAATCTATGCTTCTTATCATTAAACATATGCCTTGCGAGAAAGATATAGACCCTGAAGTTCCTATTATTTCATTACTTGTAAATCGAGATGTTCCTAAGGAAATTTCCTCATTCGTTGTTTCATATTTTACTTGTCGTAATGTTACACCTTGAATAGGCTCCTCGTGAGCAAAAAAAGACAAGTATCGGTATCGATCATCTGCATAAATTGTATGTGTACCTGGTAGTAAAAATTGCAACATATTAGTATGATTGATTATCTTTAACTCAATTTGAGGATGCTCTTTTTGTAACCGATAAATAGAACGAACAGCTGCCTCGTAATGATCTAAACGCCCACCCGTCACACCTGTCAAAATAATTTCTTGTGGTGCAAACGTATAGGCTTTAAGCAAAGCTAAATCCGTGTCTGTTTCATTTTTCTCTTCTTGAAAACGTTGTTGATCATTGGTTTGTGCCATTACTTGTCGATATTCTTCATCCGTTAAAGAATCAAAATCACCAACAATAGCATGGGGCGTAATTCCTTGCTCAATTAAATATAAAGCGCCACGATCAGCCCCGATAAACACAACATCCTGTTGTTGCTGAAACGATGAAAATGAACAAAGCTCATTTTTTGGACCACCTGCACAAACAACGACTGTCGTCATCCTTTAATCGCTGCCTCACCAGCTAGTAAAATCTCTTGAAGAGCAGCTGTTCGATCTTCTTTACTATAGATAGCTGACCCAGCTACAAAAATTGTCGCTCCAGCCTGTGCACATGGCACAATTGTTTCAGCAGTAATACCACCATCAATTTCAATAGCAATATCTAAGCCTCGCTCCTTAATTATTGTTGATAATGCTTCAATTTTAGGTACAACAGAATGAATAAATTTTTGTCCACCGAATCCAGGATTAACAGTCATTAATAATACCATATCAATATCTTCTAAAATGTGTTGAATTGATTCTATCGGTGTATGTGGATTTAATACGACACCCGCTTTTACACCAAAAGAACGGATTAATTGAATTGTTCGATGTAAATGACGGCATGTTTCTACATGTACTGTAATATAATCTGCTCCAGCTGTTGCGAACTGTTCAATATACTGATCTGGATTTTCTATCATTAAATGCACATCTAATGGTAACTTCGTTAATGGACGGATAGCATCCAATACAATAGAACCAAATGAAATATTCGGTACAAAGTGACCATCCATTACATCAATATGAATAAGTTGTGCACCTGCTTGCTCTACTTCCTTTACTTCTTCACCTAACTTTGCAAAATTTGCTGCTAAAATTGATGGTGCTATTTGTATCATCATTAATACCTCGGCTTTCGATCCATAATTTCTTGCATAAATTGTTCATAATGCTTGTAGCGGTAGTCTCGAATTTCCCCTGCTTCTACTGCTGCCTTTACTGCACATTTTGGCTCTTTCAAGTGTAAGCAACCTCTAAATTTACAATCATCCGCTACTCTAGCCATTTCAGGAAAACATACACCTAATTCTTCTTTCTCAATTTCGTCAAAATCAAAGGAACTAAATCCAGGCGTATCTGCTAATAAACCATCACAGACCTCTATCAGTTCAACATGACGAGTAGTATGTTTACCCCGTCCTAAGCTTTGGGATATAATACCCGTTTTTAAGTTCAACTCTGGAATGAGCGTATTAAGCAAAGTTGATTTCCCAACGCCCGATTGGCCAGCTAAAACGGTGGTTTTTCCCTTTAAAATAGGACGTAACCGTTCTACTAATTCTTCTTCATCTTTATATGTTTGCAAAACTGTATAGCCCATGCTTTCATAATCTGCTATATAATTTTGTAATTCATCACGTTCATCATTTTCTAGCAAATCCATTTTTGTTAAACAAATAATAGGATGTACATGGAAGGATTCTAACACAACTAAAAAACGATCCAGTAAAATGGTATTGAAATTCGGTTCCTTTACAGAAAACACCAAAATACCTTGATCAATATTCGCAATTGGCGGACGTACTAATTCATTTTGACGCTCAAAAATCTTTTGTATTGTCCCATCAGAGCCTTCAGTTTCCATTGTATACTCTACAATATCGCCTACGAGTGGGGATTCGCCACGATTACGAAATACCCCACGTCCTCGACATTGAATCAATTGATGTCCATCAAATACATAATAATAACCACTTAATGCTTTTCTTATTTGGCCTTGCGCCATCCAATTCCTCCTTAATCGACATCATTATAATTAACTTTGCCTTCTAAAATTATTTCTGAGTCACGAATTATTCTATAACTCGCATCTTTGCCATCTTCAATTGTAAGCTGAATGTTGTATGGCGTATCACTTAAAATTTCAAATACTTCAACAGGTTCAGACAATGTATGATTTTTATCTTGAATTTCAATTCGAATATTTTGAGCTATTCCCTCTTCTGTAGGTTTATACTCAATGACTACAGGTATGACACGTAGTTTATCGGGCTGTTTTGCTGGCCCTTTACTTATTACAACCGATATCATAGAACCTTCTTCTACCATAGTACCCGCTTTTGTCAATTGCGAAATTACACTGCCAGCTGGGATGGTTTCATGATGTTCTTCACGAGATATACGCCAATTGAGACCTGCTCTTTTCACATAGTCATCCATATCAGCTTTCGTATAATTTACAACATTTTCAACCCTTACCATTCTAACTCCTTGGCTAACTTTAAACGTGATTGTTTCTTCTTTCGCTACTACCTCAGAATTTGGTGGTATGCTTTGTTCAATAATTCTTCCTTCTGGCTCATTAGAAGGGACATCCTCTTTTATTACGTCTTTATACTTTCCTTTTATTAAAGCTTCAACTTGACTATAATTTTGTCCTACATAATTATCAACAGTCGTCATCTCTACACCTAAACTAACGATTAAGTCTACCTCTGAGCCTTTTTCACGTAATGAATTTTTTGATGGGTCCGTTTCAATAACTTTCCCCTTCTCTATTTCCTCATGATTTCGCTCCTGATGCTCTTCACCAACAACAAATCCATCTGCTTCTAATTTTTTTGTCGCTTCCTCTATTGTTAAATTTGCTACATCTGGTATAGCCACTTTTTTCGGGCTAAATAAATCTTTTGCAAAAATAAAGAATAAGAAAATGACAACCGCTGCAATGAATAGTCCTGCAACATATTTGGGCCAATTTTTCTTCTTTGCCTTTACAGGAACTGGCTTTTCTACAGGCTTTTTAGGTTGTGGTTGAGAAGGTGCTTTAGCTTCCATAATCGGTTCAATAACTCTTGTTTTAGTTAGATCTTCGTCTTTTTTATGCATCTGCTCTTTAATGATGGGAATAGCTCTCGTTACATCATTATCCACAGGTATGACAAATTTGGGATCGTTGATTCTAGATGGTGTTAGTACGGTTTCCAAATCTTCATACATTTCTTCCACTGTAGTATAACGATGGGATGAATCTTTGGCAGTAGCCTTTAATACTACATTTTCCAAGCTTTGGGGAATCGTTGCATCAAAAGCACGGACAGAAGGTGTTTCGGCTTGTAAATGCTTAAGTGCTATTGAAACAGCAGATTCACCAGAAAATGGAAGTTCACCTGTTAATAATTCATATAACACGATACCGAGTGCATAAATATCTGATTTGTTTGTAGCTGTACCGCCGCGAGCTTGCTCTGGTGATAAATAATGGACTGTACCAAGCACAGAATTTGTTTGAGTAAATGATGTAGCACTTAACGTCATGGCAATACCAAAATCCGTAATTTTCACATTACCTTCCGCATCCATTAATATATTTTGCGGTTTAATATCACGGTGGATAATATGATTTTCATGGGCATTAGCAATGGCAGACGTTAATTGCTTCATAATATGCACACTTCTAGCAGGAGAAATTGGTGCAAATTCTTGTATGTACTGCTTTAATGTTTTTCCTTGAACATATTCCATCACAATATAGTGTAGATCTCCATCGTCACCTACATCATAAACACTAACAATATTTGGATGTGTAAGACTTGTAGCAGACAGTGCCTCACGTTGAAAACGTCGATGTAATTCATCCTCATTGGAAAAATCATAGCGTAATATTTTAATGGCTACATCACGATTTAAGATCATATCGTGTGCTAAATAAACATTGGACATACCTCCGCCACCAATGAGTTCTAAAATTTTATAACGGTCACTAATTCTTTTACCTACAAGCATTCTTACACCTCCTCATCCTTTTTCGTTAATAGCACGAGGGAGATATTGTCTTCTCCCCCGCTGGCATTTGCTAATTCTACAAGTTTACGCCCCTTTTCCTTAATGGAGTCTGGATACGTAATTATCGATGCCATTTCATAAACAGTTAGTTTATTGCTTAATCCATCTGAACAAATGAGTAAATACGATTCTGATGCTAAATCTACTTCATAAAAGTCTGGTTCGATTGTGTCCTCTGTCCCAACCGCTTTTAAGATGAAATTTTTCTTTGGATGTGTCAAAGCCTCTTCTTCGCTTATCTCACCATTTTCGACCAAGACGTTCACATATGAATGATCTTTTGTTATTTGTTGTGCACCATCTTCAAAGAAATAATACACACGACTGTCCCCCACATGTGCAATGAAGCAATGTTGTTCTTCGATTAACACTGCAATAAATGTCGTGCCCATTCCTTTACAGTCTTCATGTGATAAAGAATAGTCATATATTGTTTTATTCAATTGCTTAACTGTTTGTAATAACCATTCTTTTTTTGATGTTGTGGATACAAAATGATGTGTGTCTGCCTGTAAAAAAAAGGATTCCATTTGTTTAATTGCCATATCACTTGCTACATCACCAGCATTATGACCACCCATGCCATCCGCTACAAGTGCTAGTGCAAGCCCATCTGGACGTTTAAAGAATGCAGCACGGTCCTCATTAATGGATCGTTTTAAACCAATATCACTTTCGACTGTGTATTCCAATACTGGTCACCTCGTTTCTTCAGATCTCTCTTGTGCACGTAATTGACCACACGCAGCAGCGATATCTGAACCTTGCTCTCGGCGGATCGTTACGTTAATACCATTTTTCTTTAATGTTTTTTCAAAAGCAAAAATTTGACTACGAGATGTACGAACATAATCACGTTCTGGTACATAGTTTACAGGAATTAAGTTGACATGACATTTAATTCCTTTAATTAAAGCAGATAGTTCCTCTGCTATTTCTACTGAATCATTTTCACCAGACATCAGCCCATACTCGAAACTCACTCGTCGACCTGTTTTTTTTGTATAGTATCGCACAGCTTCCATTAATTCTTCTAATTTATAAGCACGGGCAATTGGCATTAGCTTTTGACGTGCTTCTTGGTTTGGCGCATGCAGAGAAACGGCAAAGTTAATCTGTAATTGTTCATCTGCAAACTGGTAAATTTTAGGGACAATACCCGATGTTGAAACTGTGATATGACGTGCTCCGATATTTAAACCTTTTTCATGATTGATCACTTTTAAGAAGTTCATCATTGCATCATAGTTATCGAAAGGTTCACCAATACCCATAATGACAATATGAGATACTCGCTCGTCCAATTCATCTAATGTTTGCTGCACTTTGACAACTTGCTCCACAATTTCCCCTGCTAATAAATGTCGCTTCAAACCACCTAAAGTGGATGCACAAAACGTACAGCCAATTCGGCAGCCTACTTGTGTTGTTACACAGACAGAATTTCCATATTCATGGCGCATTAAAACAGTTTCTATTGAATAGCCATCTTGTAATTGGAATAAAAATTTAATGGTACCATCTTTAGATTCTTGTTTAATAATGGTTGATAGTGTGGATAATGCAAAATTTGCAGTTAGTTTTTCGTGTAATCCCTTTGAAAGGTTTGACATTTCTTCAAATGTCTTTACACGTTTATTATACAGCCAGTCAAAAATTTGAGCCGCACGGAAAGGCTTTTCGCCATTTTCCTTTAGCCATTCTTCTAATTGATGAGGTTGTAACGAATAAATGGATTCTTTTAAATTTGGCTTTTCTTTTTTTACACGTCGAACGGGCTTTTCTTCTGCTTCTTCTACTAAATCGTTAATACGTTCATTAAATTTCTCTTGATCCACCATTAGTTGGATTCTCCTTTTTTACGAAAGGCGGCGACAAAGAAACCGTCACTGCCAAAGTCTTGTGGAAAGACTTGAAGCATGCCATTAGCTTGCTTTTCCGCTAATTTTGTTGGTAAAGATTCTAGTTGTATAGCTTCCATTTCTGGATGTGCTGTTAAAAAGGCTTTCACAGTGCCTTCATTTTCTTGTATGTCTACTGTACACGTACTGTATACAAGCTTACCATCTGTTTTCAAAACTTTCGTTGCTGCATCAAGTAAAGCTAATTGGATTTTTTGAAGACTTTCTAAATCTTCTTCTCGCTTTGTATATTTAATATCTGGCTTTCGTCGCATAACTCCTAGTCCACTACATGGTGCATCGACTAAGATAGCATCAAAAGACGCTGCTTGTAAAAATTCTGGTGCTTTCCGTCCGTCTATTGGGGCTGTTTCAACAATATCAAGCCCTAGACGCTCTGTATTATGGTCGATTAAATCTAATTTATGTGGATGAAGGTCTGTTGCTAAAATAGACCCTTCATTTTTCATTATTTCGGCAATATGTGTTGTTTTTCCACCAGGTGCCGCACACATATCCAAGACACGCATACCTGGAGATGGATTTAGCACATTAGCAGGTATCATTGAACTTTCATCCTGAATAGTAATCATACCTTCTTTGAAGGCTTTTGTACGAGCTGGTTGACCGTTTGTAATGTATAAGCACTCTGGTATAACGTCGCTTTGATTAGCCGTTAATCCTTCTGCCTCTAACTTGGCAATTGCTTGCTGAACAGTTGCTTTTGTCGTATTAACACGCACAGTCTGCACAGGCGGTCTATTATTTTCATGCAACATTTCAGTCGCTACTTCAAGACCGTAGTTATCAACAAATCTTTGAACTAACCACATTGGATGACTTGTTTCTATTGAAAGGCGCTCAATTGGATCTGCTATGTCATCTGTTGAAGGGACTCCACTGCGTAACACGGATCTTAATATGCCATTGACCATAGAAGCGATTCCACGATGCCCTCGACGCTTGGCAATTTCTACTGCTTCGTTAACTGCAGCGTGTGGAGGGATACGTGTTAAATAATGGATTTGATACAACGAAATTCTTAATAACCAGCGAACCCAATGATCAATTGAACCACGAATAAATGGCTCTAAGTAATAATCAAGTGTCATTTTATGCTGTAAAGTTCCATACGTTATTTCAGTCAATAAAGCACGATCTTTTGCTTCAATTTTATGTCGTTTAATTGTTTCATTTAGCAATAAGTTGCTATAAGCCTGATTTTTATCAACTGCTAATAGAATTGACAATGCGGCATCTCGTACATTGCCATCCCAAATCACTACACTTTTTTTACTCATTTAAATTGGTCCCCAATCTGTAATTTAGAACCTGTCCCACGTAAATATTCCTCTGCGGTCATGCGCTTTTTACCAGCTGGTTGCACATCATATAATGCTAAAGTTGTCCCGTTGCCAGCTGCTACCTCAAAATGATCTTTATCAATGGCAACCACTGTACCTGGATTAGCCTCATGCTTACTTTTGCCAATCGTTGCCCACCAAATTTTAAAATTACCATCCTCAAAAGTAGTATAAGCAACAGGCCATGGATGAAGACCGCGCACTTGATTGTATAAAGTAATAGCATCGTTGGTCCAATCAATCCGTTCTTGTTCCCTTGAAATATTACTTGCAAAGGTAACTTGTGCTTCATCTTGAACTGTACGGTTATTTGTACCATTTATAATAGAAGGAAGTGTTTCCTTAAGTAATTCACAGCCAACCATACTTAGCTTATCAAAAAGTCCACCAGTATGATCATCTTCTTCAATAGGGATCGCTTTTTGAGAGATAATATCTCCCGCATCAAGCTTTTCTGCCATATACATGATTGTTACTCCTGTTTCTTTTTCACCATCCATGACGGCTTGGTGAATCGGAGCCCCTCCACGATATTTTGGTAATAGGGAGGCATGGACATTAATACAGCCTAGAGCTGGTGCATCTAATAATTCTTTTGGTAGTATCTGTCCAAATGCTGCTGTTATTACTAGATCAGGCTGTAAAGCAAGAATCTGCTGTAACTCCTCGGAGCCACGCAATTTTTCAGGTTGAATAATTGGCAAGCCAAGTTCCAAAGCCGTTGCCTTTACTGGCGGCGGTGTTAATACTCGCTTACGCCCAACTGGACGATCTGGTTGTGTTACAACTGCTTTAATAGTATATCCTTCATCATGTAGCATACGCAAAATAGGTGCGGAGAAGTCAGGTGTCCCCATAAAAACGATAGATGTCATTTTATTCCTCCTCTTCAGCGTACATTTCTTCTAGTTCTTCTGCTGTGACAATACGCTTGATTTTTGAATCGAAAAGCACACCATCTAAATGATCAATTTCATGTAAAATCGCACGGGCATCAAAGCCACCTGCCTCTAATTCATAAACACGTCCTTCACGATCACATGCTTCAATTTTGACATAACTAGGACGTTCCACTTCTCCATATAACCCTGGAAAGCTCAAGCATCCTTCAATATCTACTTCTGCTCCGTCCGTTTCAACGACAGTTGGATTAATCATTTCTAAAATATCACGTTCTTCACCTAGTTCAACAATTGCTACCCGTAACCCTACGTCTATTTGTGGTGCCGCAATTCCAACGCCATCATATTCCACCATAGTGTCATATAAATCATCAAGTAATGTAATAATTTCATCATTAATTTCTGTCACTTCAGCACACGGTGTGGATAGTACTTTTGCAGGATTTTCAATTACTTTTTTTATAGCCATTATTATTTCCTCATTTCTGCTTTAAAGCTAGTGCACTAGCTAATTGATACTTTTATTAAAAATCGTGCTATTATTACACGCTAACTATATAGTAGACGGATCTAAATCTACCGTCATTAATATTCCTTGTTTAATCCACTCTGCTCTATACATAGCAAGTAAACGTTGTAACACGGGAATTAGATTTGGTTCAATTTTATATTTTATCAAACATTGATAACGATATCTATTTTGGAGACGAGCAATACTCGCAGTTGTTGGTCCTATTATTGCTACTTGATTCGATAAGTTCCCTCGTAACCAATCAGCCACTCGACCAGCATATTCAGCAGCCATCATGACATCTTCATGGGATAATTGAATAAGAGCTACAAAATAATAAGGTGGATAGTTTGATCTGCGACGTAAAAACATCTCACGTTCATAAAATGGTTCATACTCTTGTGTTTTAGCTAATTCAATTGCGTAATGCTCAGGTGTATACGTTTGAATGATGACTTCCCCTAGCTTGTCATGTCTCCCAGCTCGGCCACTTACCTGTGTTAATAGCTGAAATGTTCGCTCTGCTGCGCGGTAATCAGGTAAATGTAAGGATGTATCAGCACTAAGTACACCGACTAGCGTAATATTTGGAAAATCCAGACCCTTTGCGATCATTTGAGTACCCAGCAAAATATCTGCATGCCCTGCCCCAAATGTCTCTAATATTTCTTCATGTGCCCCTTTATGCTTCGTAGTATCTACATCCATACGTAATACTCTTGCCTCAGGAAACAACTTATACAGCTCCTCTTCCACCTTTTGTGTACCTGTACCAAAATAACGAATATGATCACTTTGACATTGCGGACATATTTGTGGAACATGTTCCTCGTAACCACAATAATGACATTTCAATTTTTCAGTTGTTCGATGATAGGTTAATGAAATATCGCAATTTGGACATTGGACAACTGTTCCACAATCTCGGCAGAGTACAAATGATGAATAGCCACGACGGTTTAAAAACAGCACCATTTGTTCTTTTTTCTCAAGTCTTAAACGGATTGCTTCTATCAGTGATTGGGAAAACATCGAACGATTACCTTGTCTCAGTTCTTCACGCATATCTGCAATAAAAACAGTCGGCAAAGCCTGATGTAAAGCACGGTGTTTTAAGGAGAGTAGCTTATATACTCCCTTTTTAGCTCTTGCAAATGATTCTAATGCTGGTGTTGCACTCCCTAAAATAATAGGACAGTTATAAAATTCGCTACGCCAGATGGCTACATCTCTTGCATGATAACGCGGTGAATCTTCTTGCTTATAAGTTGATTCATGTTCCTCATCCAATATAATAAGCCCTATATTCGTAAAAGGAGCAAAAATAGCTGAACGAGCTCCAACTACGACCTTCACTTTGCCTTGTTGGATTTTACGCCATTCATCATATTTCTCCCCTACAGATAATCCACTATGCATCACAGCAACCATCTCACCAAAGCGACTGCGGAATCGTTCGGTCATTTGTGGAGTTAAAGAGATTTCAGGTACCAACATAATGGCTTCTTTTCCTTCTTCTAATACCTTTTGAATAGCCTGCAAATAAACCTCTGTTTTGCCACTTCCTGTTACACCATGTAATAAAAAGGTTTGCGCTATTTGCTGGTCCATAGCTGTAGTAATAGCTTGGAGAGCAACCTGCTGCTCACTCGTTAATTGTAAGGCATGTGTACGTGAAACTTCCTTCGTAAATGGATCACGAAATACTTCCTCTTGAATAAATTGAGCAGCTCCTTTATCAATTACTGCCTCTAAAACTGAAATAGAGACCCTTGCTTCGTCACAAATTTGTTGGGGAGTAAAAATCTCTCCTAAGTGTAGGCACATCCATTGCAGTAATAGCCGTTGTTTAGCTGCTCTGGATGATTGCTCTAAAGCACGTTCAATAAGTTGTTGGTCTGCTGTTATTTGAACCATTCGAATTTCTTTCACATTTCCCTGTTGCTTCACAACATTTTCGATTGCAACAATGTTTTCTGCAACCAATTGTTTCAAAAGGGGTAGTAAACCTGCTCGTTCAAATTCTTTAAAATTTACTCGTTGACGCTTACCGAATATAGCCTGTACCTCTAGTGGTAATTGTTGACCTTGCTGTAACTTAATCATTTTTTCATACTTGGCTCGAAGTGCAGATGGTAACATCACTTGCAAGGCATCTATTTCATAGCAAATCGTATCGTTCTTCAACCACTTCGCCATTCGCAACATCTCTTCTGTCAGGACTGGCTCCATATCTAAAATTTGATTGATTGCCTTTAGTTTATTTAACGGTACATCTGTTTCTTTCTTCAATCCAACAACAAAACCCAGGACATTCCTTGGACCAAATGGCACTTTAACACGACTTCCTAACTCGATAACACTAATCCATTCTACAGGTACTTGATAATCAAATGGACGGTCTACATGGTAAGTAGAGACATCTACAATGACCTCTGCTATCAAGAAGCTCATTGTTCCTCACCCTTTATAATATATGACCATAATGTCTGAGCAAAAAGTTGTGGGTTAATTGTAGCCAAAAACTGTCCGTTAAGCTGCGCTTTTTCACTAAAATCAATCCATCTCTCAGAAAGTATATTAAGCATTGGAGTTCCTTGCACTTTTTGTCCGAAAGTGATCGCTTTTATGCCTTCTACCGAAATGATCGGCGTTTCCTTTATAGTCGGCACATTTGCTGCATGGATCAATATTGCCTGAGGATATTGGATTTTATAAGCCTCCAGTTGCTGTATAGCATCAAACAAATTAGAATTTTCTATTTCAATTACATGTGCGCCTAGCATTCTTGCTTCATGTGCTAAAGCTCGGCCTATGGCTCCATTTGCCTGTGGACTAATTACATGCTGTTCATCCAATGGTACATGTAGGGCACCCGCAGTCACTATGACTGTTTTATCTGTTAGTGGTTTAGTTTTTCCCGAAAAAAAATCTTGAACAAGTGCAGTGATTTTTTCTGGCTCCTCTAGACGGCCCTTCCCGACATAGCCACATGCTAAAAAACCTTCGGAAGGCTCAATAAATTTGTAGCCATCAGCTGATAGCCTATCCAAATTACGTTTTACCGCTGGATGGTCGTACATGTGTACATTCATGGCTGGTGCAATCCATACAGGTGCTGTCGTAGCAAGCAGGGTTGTTGTGATCATATCATCTGCTATACCATTGGCCATTTTTCCTATTATATTTGCTGTAGCGGGCGCTACTAAAATTAAATCAGCCCAGTCTGCTAAGTCTATATGAGCAATCACACTTGAATCTTTTTCATCAAACGTGTCAAAATAAACATCATTTTTGGACATCACTTGAAAACTTAATGGATTTACAAACTGTCTAGCAGAGGCTGTCATGATGACTTTTACATTGGCTCCTGCTTGTGATAGCTTGCTTACGAGTGCCACAGCTTTATATACGGCAATCCCGCCTGAAACACAAAGTAAAATATTTTTATTCATGCTAGGTGTCGTCCTTTCAAATGATAAGCTCCCAAAGAAGGATTCCCTGGGAGCTTTCGGCATTCTGTATAATCAAAATCTACTGCTAACTAGACTAGCATGCATGTAAACATAGTAAAGCTCTTTACATGATGTTAGATTTCGTCCTCATACACAGTTGACTCATCCTGTGATACTTTCGTAAGTACACCTGCCGCTACTTCTTCAAGTGCTTTCCCAACATATTTATGGGAAACATACTTGTGTAAGCGTTCTGTGTCTTGCTCTTCTTGCATTTGGCGAGCACGTTTAGAAGCAAGGCTCACTAATGAATATTTTGAATCGATTTCCTTTTTTAAAGCGTCTACTGATGGGTATAGCATTGTTTTATTCTCCTCTCAACATTGACAAATATCTTTTTTCAACACGTTCTCTACGACAATGCTCGGCTTTAATAATCGCATTTATACGATCACAGGCATTCGTCACTTCATCATTTTCCACAACATAATCATACAAGCTCATCATTTCAAGCTCTTCACTTGCAGTAGCGATTCGTTTGGCAATGATATCCTCCGTTTCTGTCCCACGTCCAACTAAACGATCTTTTAATTCCGTTAAACTTGGAGGGGCTAAGAAAATAAATAAGGCATCTGGTGCTTTTTTACGAATTTGTGCTGCACCCTGCACTTCGATTTCTAAAAATACATCACGACCTGCATCAAGTGTTTCATTTACATAAGCTAATGGTGTTCCATAATAGTTACCGACAAATTCAGCGTGCTCTAATAAGCCACCTTGTTCAATTAACACTTCAAATTCATGACGTGTCTTGAAAAAATAGTCTACACCATCTACTTCACCTTCGCGAGGATTTCGTGTTGTCATCGAGATGGAATACTCATAATTCGTATTCGGCTGAGAAAATAATTCTTTTCGCACTGTCCCTTTACCTACACCAGAGGGGCCAGACAGAACAATTAATAATCCACGTTCTTTTATCATTTATTCTCTATATCTCCCTTAATTTATAACAGACACGTGCAAGTTATTCGATGTTTTGCACTTGCTCACGCATCTTTTCTAAAATTGTTTTCGCCTGAACAACAGCAACCGCTGCTTCTGTAGATTGATTTTTTGAACCAATCGTATTAATCTCGCGATGTATTTCCTGCATTAAAAAGTCCAATTTACGCCCAACCGAAATCTTTTCAAGTAATGTTTCCTCCAGCTGGTTGAAGTGACTATCTAATCTGTCTAATTCTTCGGAGATGTCTACTCGTTCTGCAAAAATCGCTACTTCCGCTAGTAAACGATCTTCTAGCAATGTGCCGTTTGCAACTTCATTAATTCGCTCTATTAATCGTGTACGATATTTTTCAACAGCAAGTGAAGAACACAAACGAATCTGATTGACTTGCTCCATTAACTGTTCTTTATATTGTACAACAACCTCTTGTAATTCTTGCCCTTCACGCTCACGCATTTGTACGAGCTGTTCAATCGCTTGTGAAATTGCTTGTTCAACAGCACTGAGTAAATCCTCTGGTGTAAGCTGAGGCTTTTGCTGCACAAGGGCCTGCTCTAACGATAAAAGCTCTTGCATCGTCCATTTTTCTTCAAGTGGTACTTTACTTGCTAATTGCTCTTTTGCCTTACGATACGCTTCAATTAATGACCAATTAATCTCAATAGATTGCTCTACGTTCTCTAAGTCCTTCACATATACCATCACATCAATTTTGCCGCGTGACAAAGCTTGAGAAATTAGTTTCTTTGCAAAAATTTCAGCTTCAAGCCATTCTTTCGGAAATTTTGCATTAATTTCTAAAAAACGATGGTTGACCGAGCGCATTTCCACGGTTAATTGAAAGTCTCTAGTTGTTGTGACACCTCTGCCAAAACCAGTCATACTACGCACCAAGGTTCGTCACACCTTTCTTTGCATACTGGGATTATTATAACATAAGCTTTGTCGATTATGACGACTCTCCAAAAAAATTTGGTTAAAGTAAAAGCTAATTCTACCACAATTGAAGCTATATTTTAATATTCACCTAAAAAATGCTATGATAAACATACCAAAAGAGTATTTGCGAGCTTAAAAATAGTGCATGCAGATACATAAAGAAAAAATACGAAAGTACCAAGATGCTTGATATCGTTGGAAAGAGGAATTCATATGGCATTTGATGGCTTATTTACTTATTCAATAACTGCCGACCTACAACAGCTAGTCACTGGTCGGATTACCAAAATACATCAACCCAATGCACAAGAAGTTATTTTACATGTGCGAGCGAACGGAAAGAATCATAAATTACTGTTTTCCATCCACTCTTCTTATGCACGTGTACACCTTACTGAACAGGTGATTGAAAATCCAGCAGAGCCGCCAATGTTTTGTATGCTTTTGCGTAAGCATATAGAGGGTGGTTTTATTGCTTCTATAAAACAGCGTGATTTTGATCGCATTATAATAGTAGAAATTGAAAGTAAAAATGAAATTGGAGATCCAATTGTAAGAGAAATACATGCTGAAATTATGGGTAGACATAGTAATCTACTGTTGATTGATCAAGAGCAGGGAAAAATTATTGACAGCCTAAAACATCTACCGCCTTCAGTCAATAGCTTCCGTACTGTACTACCAGGGCAACCGTATTTTGCGCCACCCACACAAAACAAATGGAATCCTTTAACAGTGACAGATGAAGAGCTAACAGCATTTTTCGCTGAAGCAAAAACCTCTAAAGAGATCGTGCAACAATTAGCTGGTTTTTCACCTCTTCACGCGGAAGAATTATTGTATCGAATGAAGACGACTTCAAATACACTAGTATGTTTCAAGGATTTTATGGCCTCCTTTGCGAACGGTGGAATGAAGCCTATGTACGTGCTCTTCAATCAGAAAGTATACTTTTCCCCTATCGAATTAACGCATTTGCATGATGGGGATATAACAATCTATCCTAATGTCCATGAGCTTCTTGATCGTGTATTCTTTGCCCGTGCAGAGCGAGATCGTGTAAAACAACAAGCAGGCGATTTAGAGCGCTGGCTACAAAATGAGATTGACAAATTAGCTTTAAAAACAAAAAAGTTAACAAAGGATTATGAACGTGCCTCCAAGCTCGATCAATTCCAACTATATGGTGAGCTATTAATGGCTAATATCTATGCCTTTGAAAAAGGAGTTAAGGAAGTTACTGTCACAAATTACTATAGTGAAACTGGCGAAGAAATAACGATTCCAGTAAGCGAACGTAAAACACCTATTGAAAATGCCCAAAGTTATTACACAAAATATACAAAGGCAAAAAATGCCTTGGTCATGGTTCAAGAGCAGCTAGAAAAAACTACTGATGAAATTTCTTACTTCGAAATGCTTGCACAGCAAGTTCAGCAGGCTTCTCCTGGAGATATTGAGGAAATTCGTGAAGAGCTAGCAGAGCAAGGTTACTTAAAACTACGTCATGCGAAGAAAAAGAAAAAACAAGCGAAACCTGAACCAGAACGCTATGTTTCTTCTACAGGTGTAACAATCTCTGTTGGAAAAAACAATAAACAAAATGACATGCTGACATTTAAACTAGCAAAGCGGACTGATATTTGGTTACACACAAAAGATATTCCTGGATCTCATGTTGTCATTCATTCAAGTGAACCCGATGAAACGACATTGCGAGAAGCTGCCACACTAGCCGCCTATTTTTCTAAGGCCAGAGAATCCTCTTCTGTGCCTGTAGATTATACCGAAATACGACAGGTCAAAAAACCAAATGGTGCCAAACCTGGTTTCGTCATCTATTTTGAACAAAAGACACTGTATATTGACCCGGATGAGGCAGTCATTTTACAGTTAAAGAAACAGTCATAAAGGAAGAAACCGATACAAATTGTATCGGTTTCTTCCTTTTTATAACGCGTACACGTAATCCGTACTATAAAACGATGAAAACAACCTTATCTTGATTGATTTTTACAGACAATCTTCCTTATTATAATAACAATATAAAAACACATGAATAATCTGCACTGTTTCCTTCAACGTATATTGACTTCTACTACTGAGAAACGCTAAATTAAAGTATAAAAATTTTTATAGAGGATTCAGGAAAGGGCGTATCTATATGTCTGTAGGTAAAAAATTAAGCTTTGGTTTCTTTGCAATTATTCTCACATTAATCATTTCTTTGTTCATTATGTTCCTGTTATTTTCAAACATTGAAAAAAAGATTGAAAATGCATTAGAAGGACATGTTGCCCTTGTAGAATTAGCAGATGATATTCAATACGAAATGGCTATGCAAGGTCTTTTCATTCGTGCCATCATCATCGAAGACAAACCTGCTAACAAAGAGAGTTTCTCAAAATATGCAAATATGCTCGACACACATGTAGAAGAAATCACTGAAAAATCGAATTCAGCTAAAATGGAAACATATGCACAGGAATTAAAAGTTCATAATGATTCTTTTAACAAGGCAGCAACTGAAGCAATAGCTTTATTTGAAGCTGGTAATCTAGAAGGTGCTTTGCAGAAGGTAAATGGTGAAGTACAACAAGCTAATAAAGGTATACAAGATGTATCCGATCAAATTGGAAACTATCAAAAGGAACAACTAGATATTGTGACAAAAGAATCTAAACAGGCCGTGTTTAATTCTCAAATTATTTCCATTATCGCAATCATTATTGGTATCGCTCTAGGTATTTTCCTTATTTTCTATATACAACGGACAATCTCACGCCCTTTAAAATCTGTCGTTCTGGCTGCAAACCATGTAGCTAATGGAGAATTAATTCATCCAGATATTACCCATCAATCAAAAGATGAAATTGGTCAGCTTTCAGCAGCTTTTAATGCCATGAAGGGGAATCTGAAAAATTTATTAACGCATATACAGGACAATGCAGAGCATTTAACAGCTTCAGTAGAAGAACTTTCTGCCTCAACTGAAGAAATTACTGCCACTGCTGATGAAATTACAATACGGATTAACGAAACAGCTGAGGCTGCAGTGACAGCTACAGTTGCAGCTAACGAAAGCGCACACGCTATGGATGAAACGGCTGTAGGTGTTCAACGAATAGCTGAGGCAACTCAACAACTACATCAGAATGCTATAACAACTTCAGAATTAGCAACAAATGGAAACGAGACGGTAGAAGAAGCTCAGCAACAAATGAATGTCATCCATGAATCAACACAAACGATTAATAATCTTGTTCAAAAATTGAGTAAGCAATCAGATGAGATTAGTCAGATCACAGCTGTTATTACAGCTATTACAGATCAAACAAATTTATTGGCACTCAATGCAGCAATTGAAGCGGCTAGAGCTGGAGAGCATGGTAAAGGATTTGCGGTAGTAGCAGATGAGGTTCGTAAGTTAGCTGAGGAATCCAAACAATCAGCCAACCAAATCGTTGCCTTAACGCTAGATATTCAACAGGATACACATAATGTAGAAAAAGCAGTCTTTGATGGACTTCATTCTGTCACAGAGGGCGTTAAAATCATCGGACATGCAGGACAAGCCTTTGAAGGAATTGTGAAAGCAATTAATACGATGACAGATCAAATAGAAGATATATCAGCTACCTCTGAAGAAATTTCAGCTAGCGCTGAACAGGTTGCAGCGTCCGTTGCAGAAATCGCCCATGGTGCTTCAACTAGCGCGGATAATACAAAAATTGTAGCTTCAGCAACAAGAGAACAATCTATAACAGTACAACAAGTAAACCAAGTTGCCTCAGATCTAAGCGAAAAGTCCTTAGATTTACAGAATCAGATCAATCAATTTAAACTTTAAATAAAAAACAGTGCATTTTATAAATGGGATGCACTGTTTTTTATATTTTTTCATGGTATACCACTTAAAAAGTGGAAGAATATCCTTCTGAATAGCTATTGTTAACGTTTTCATTCGATGAATAAACAGATTTTTAGTAATTATTTGCATTATCAATCCTCTTCAGTAAGACAAATGACATCCTCAAAAAAACAATACGATTTAAACAGTTCTCTTTGGAAGAATACAAGGCGAAATGAAGCATTCCTTTTATTTTTTAACTGATGAATAAAACAGTAACCAACTGCATATATGCATGTATATTCAACTAGCTCAAAAATTATTTCAAAAAAACTTAATCTCGTAAACTAGCTTGTCACTAAATCCAAATTTTTCTTAGTATGGGTACCTTTTTTCATACAAATGCTCATTTTTTTCTTTTTCCTCCCCACAAATGGATAATCCTAGAAAAATACAAAACAAGTTTCTTATATATCATTAATAGATAAAAATATTCATGTTTTGCGATAATAAATTACAAGAAATTACCTGTAAAAGAATCTAATTCACTGAGTTTTACATAGATTTTCTACAAATCTATACAAATTCCTCAAGGTATTACATCTATGACTTTTGATTCATTTTTCAAATATCGATAATATTATCAAAAAAATAGGAATTTTCCGTATAGTAAATCATTTTTTTATTTTTACTTTATTTTTGATATTCAGAATAAGTAAATATCAAATTTTTAATATATATACACTTCGCCTCTTTAGCGTGATAAATCGGAAAAATTTATTATTCTCCTAAATGTCAGATAATACTATATAAATTCGAATCTTTTTTATTTTGTACACAATGATTTTTTTGGTATATTAAATAGGAGCTTCACAAAAGGCTTAAAAATTGTATAAGGGGGATTCACATGAATAAAAACAAAAAGTTTTTATTACTAACAGTCCTTGCAGTATTTTCTTTAGTACTTGCTGCATGTGGCTTCGGTGGAGATTCGTCTGACAAATCTAAAGACGAAGGAAAAGATTCTGGCTCTTCAGAAACAACTTCATCAGGTGGCGAATTAAATGTAGTAGTAGCTTCTGAGCCGCCATCTCTTCATCCTGCATTAGCAACAGATACAACTTCTGGTGTTATTCTAACAAATACTTTTGAAGGATTAACAACACTTGATGCAGACGCTCGTCCAGTTGCAGCTGCTGCTGAAAGCTGGGAAGTTAGTGAAGATTTAAAAACATACACGTTCAAATTACGTGATGCTAAATGGTCAAACGGAGATCCAGTAGTAGCTGGTGACTTCGAATACGCTTGGAAATGGGCATTAAACCCAGACAATCTTTCTGAATATGCTTCAATCCTTTACCCAATTAAAGGTGCTGCAGCATACAACAATGGTGAAGGTTCTGCTGATGATGTAGGCGTTAAAGCACAAGACGAAAAAACATTAGTAGTAACTTTAGAAAACCCAACACCTTACTTCTTAGAATTAACAGCATTCAAAACATATGCACCATTAAACCAAAAAGTAGTTGAAGGTAATGATGAGTGGTATGCAGATGCTGGTGAAAACTATGTAACAAACGGTCCTTTCACATTAGCTGAATGGAGACACAATGATACAATCGTATTAAAGAAAAACCCAGAGTACTGGGATGCTGATAAAGTTTCTTTAGAAACTGTTAATATCGGTATGGTTGAGTCTGAAGCAACTGCTGCAACAAGCTTCAAAGCTGGAGAAATTGACTACTTAGGTGCACCATTCCAATCTGTGGCACTTGATTCAATCGACGCATTTAAAGCTGATGGTTCATTAAATATCAATGACCAAGCTTCTGTTTACTGGTACAAGCTAAATACAAAAGATAAAATCACTGGAAACGCTAACATCCGTAAAGCGTTAGCTTTAGCAGTTGATCGTCAAGGTTTAATTGACAACATTACTAAAGGTGAGCAAAAACCTGCATTAGGCATGGTTCCTATCGCAGTTCATGGCTTTGAAGAAGACCGTGGTTACTTCAAAGATAACGATATCGAAGGTGCTAAAGCAGCACTTGAAGCTGGTATGAAAGAACTTGGAATTACAAACCCAGCAGATATCAAAATTAACCTTTCTTACAACACTAGTGAAGCACACGCTGCTATCGCTCAATACGTTCAAGAGGGCTGGACTAAAAACCTAGGTATCACTGTAGGTCTAGATAACTCTGAATGGCAAGTATATTTAGAAAAACTTAACCAATTAGATTACCAAGTTGGCCGTATGGGCTGGGTTGGTGACTACAACGATGCTTATACATTCTTAGAAATGTATGACACTGCTGCAAACGGTAACAACGATACTGGTTGGGAAAGTGCAGAATACAAAAAATTATTAGATCAATCTAACGTTGAAGCAGATCCTGCTAAACGTCTTGAGCTTTTAAAACAAGCTGAAAAAATTGCTGTGAATGATTTCCCAGTTATTCCAATCTACTACTACACGAACCTATCTGTAGTACAAGATTATGTGAAAAACATGAAGGCAGACATCCTTGGTAACATCTCTCTTAAAGAGGTTAAAGTAGAGAAATAATCAACTATAATTCGCTTATTTAGCTCTACAGCGAAGAGCTGCCTCGTAGCCACTTCGGCGCGAGTCAGCTCTTTTTAAAATACGAAGGCATATATTTGTCTGAAAATTGACAAATAGAAGGAGGAGTTTTATGTGATTAAATATATTTTGAAAAGGCTGATGTATATACTTCTCGCGCTTTTCGTCATCGTAACGGTTACGTTTTTCTTAATGCGTCTCGCTCCTGGTAGTCCTTTCGCGAGTGAACGTAATTTCCCACCTCAAATTGAGGAGAAGTTAAACGAAACGTATGGATTAAATAACCCTTGGTATATTCAATATAAAGATTATTTAATCGATACGGCCACATTCAATTTCGGTGAGTCAATGAAATATAAAGCGCGTTCTACAAATGATATGATTTCTGAAAGTTTCCCTGTTTCATTAACATTAGGGATTGAAGCTATGCTATTAGCAGTTGGATTCGGTGTATTAATTGGCGTAGTTTCCGCGCTATATCATAATAGGTTCCCGGATTATTTGGCAACGTCCTTTGCGGTGCTCGGTATATCAGTACCTTCATTTATATTAGCAGGTTTAATGCAGTATTTCTTAGCCTTTAAGCTAGGCTGGTTCCCTATTAGTGGGTGGAAGGGCTTTATTTATAGTATTTTACCAGCCCTTGCAATCGCTTTCTCTCATATGGGCTTTATCGCAAAATTAACACGTTCAAGTATGCTTGAACAAAACAATAGTGATTATGTAAAAATGGCTCGTGCAAAAGGTATTGGTAAATGGACAATCGTATTCCGTCATACATTACGAAATGCCCTTCTGCCAGTCGTAACATACCTTGGTCCATTAACAGCTGGTGTTGTAACAGGTAGTTTCATTGTTGAGCAAATTTTCGCTATTCCTGGACTTGGTAAGCACTTTGTTCAAAGTATTACAAACCGTGACTATACAGTAATTATGGGTACGACGGTGTTCTATTCCATCATCCTTTTATTTGCGGTATTAATCGTTGATATTCTATATAGTGTGATTGATCCGCGTATTAAACTGAAAGGAGCGAAAAAATAATGACACAGCAACAAATTGAAAAAGATAAGTTTAAAATTGTTGGTGGAAATCATGAAGCAACGGAAAAATTAGCTGATAAATCAGTCTCCTTTTGGAAAGAAGTATTTCTCCGTTTCTCTCATAACAAATTAGCCATCATTGGGATAATCATTTTAATCATTGTTATTTTAATGGCTACATTCGTACCAATGTTTTCTCAATATAAAGCAAGTGATCAGCTAGGTGTTTACAACGCACCACCATCTGCACAATTTTGGTTTGGAACGGATGACCTTGGTCGTGATATTTTCGTTCGTATTTGGGAAGGCGCTCGTATTTCCCTTTTTATCGGAATTGCTGCAGCGATTATTGACTTAATTATCGGTGTTTTATGGGGAAGTATTTCAGGCTTAGCAGGCGGTCGCGTTGATAACATCATGATGCGTATTGCTGACGTTTTAACAGCTGTACCTTACCTTCTAGTAGTAATCGTACTTTTAGTTGTTATGCAACCTGGTTTAATTCCTATGATTATTGCCCTGTCCATCACTGGATGGATTAATATGGCTCGTATCGTTCGTGGTGAAGTATTATCTATTAAAAATCAAGAATATGTTCTTGCTGCTCGTACATTAGGTGCTAGTACAGGCCATTTAATTATTAAACACTTAGTTCCGAATGCTCTTGGTGCAATCTTAGTAACGATGACGCTAACAATTCCATCTGCTATTTTCACCGAATCATTCCTAAGCTACCTTGGTCTTGGGGTGCCTGCTCCAACAGCTTCTTGGGGTACAATGGCCTCTGATGGTAATAAAGCTATTGCCAATGCTCCATGGCGCTTGATTTTCCCAGCAGTATTTATCTCACTGACAATCTTTGCGTTTAACGCAGTTGGTGACGGCTTACGTGACGCTCTAGATCCAAAACTACGTAAATAAGGAGGTGGCCGAAATGAGTAAAACAATTCTAGAAGTAAAAGATTTAAGAATTAACTTTAAAACTTATGCAGGGCTTGTCCATGCTGTACGTGGTGTTAACTTTGATTTAAAGGAGGGTGAAACACTCGCTATAGTAGGTGAATCAGGCTCTGGTAAAAGTGTTACGAGTAATGCATTAATGAAACTAATTCCCCAGCCACCTGGTATTTATGAGTCAGGACAAATTTTATTTAATGGCCGTGATTTAGTTCCATTAACTGATAAAGAAATGTCTAAAGTACGCGGAAATGAAATTGCAATGATTTTCCAAGATCCTATGACAAGTTTGAACCCAACAATGAAGGTCGGACGTCAAATAACTGAAGTAATTTTGCAACACAAAAAAGTTTCTAAAGACGAAGCGAAAAAACGTGCGATTGAGCTTTTAACTCAGGTAGGTATCCCCTTCCCTGAAAAACGCTATAACCAATACCCACATGAATTTTCAGGTGGTATGCGTCAACGTGTTGTTATTGCCATTGCCCTTGCAGCTGATCCTAAGCTATTAATTGCAGATGAGCCGACAACAGCTCTAGACGTAACCATTCAAGCGCAAATTTTAGAATTAATGAAAGAAATTCAGAAAAACTCGCAAACATCTATCATTTTCATTACACACGATTTAGGTGTAGTGGCGAATATCGCTGATCGTGTAGCAGTAATGTACGCTGGACAAATCGTTGAATATGGTACTGTAAATGATATTTTCTATAATCCAAAGCATCCTTACACATGGGGTCTACTTGGTTCAATGCCAGATTTAGATAATGATACTGATGAGCTATTACGTACGATTCCAGGCTCACCACCAGATCTGACGAATCCACCTAAGGGTGATGCATTTGCAGCTCGTAACGAGTATGCTATGGCCATTGATTATGAACAAGAGCCACCAATGTTCCAAGTAAGTGAAACACATTTTGCAAAGACTTGGTTGTTGCATCCTGATGCACCAAAGATTCCTCTTCCAGATGCGGTTGCTAAACGTATTGAAGGGTATTTAGCAAAGGAGGCACAAGAAAATGACTAAAACTGGTGCGAAAAAAATTCTTGAAATCAAAAATTTACAGCAGCATTTTGGTTCGCCAAGTAATCCTATCAAAGCTGTAGATGGTATCAGCTTCGATGTTTACGAAGGTGAAACACTTGGTCTTGTGGGTGAATCAGGTTGTGGTAAGTCAACAACTGGTCGTTCAATTATTCGTTTATATGATATTACAGGTGGCGAGATTGTTTTCGATGGTGAAAATGTCCATGGAAAAAAATCTAAAAATGAGTTAAAGAAATTTAACCGTCAAATGCAAATGATTTTCCAAGATCCTTATGCTTCTTTAAACCCTCGTATGACGGCTGGTGAGATCATTGGTGAAGCCTTTGATATTCATGGCCTTTACAAGGATAAAAAAGAACGTCGTGCAAAAATTCAAGAGCTACTTGAAGCTGTTGGTTTAAACAAAGAGCACGCGAATCGTTACGCACACGAATTCTCTGGTGGTCAACGTCAACGTATTGGGATTGCCCGTGCACTAAGTTTAGATCCTAAGTTTATCATTGCGGATGAGCCAATCTCTGCGCTAGACGTATCTATCCAAGCGCAAGTTGTTAACTTACTAAAACAACTACAAAAAGAACGTGGCTTAACATATCTTTTCATTGCCCATGACTTATCTATGGTAAAATACATCAGTGACCGTATTGCTGTAATGTACCGTGGTAAAATCATGGAAATCGGTAAAGCAGATGATATCTACAATCACCCTGTTCATCCGTATACAAAATCTTTATTATCAGCTATCCCACTTCCTGACCCAATGTCAGAGAAGCGCCGTCAACGTATTCAGTACAAGCATACAGAGGTTGACGAAAGTGCAACCTACCATGAAGTAGGTGACCAGCATTATGTTTATGGTACTGCTGATCTAGTAAAAACTTGGGTTGCTAATCGCTAAAAGCTATAACTCCTATCGACAGTATAAAAACTGTGATGGGAGTTTTTTAATTTATACCCACATTTAACTGTAGTCTAAACCTGTATAACGTAATTATCAATAAAAGGCATATATACAAGACTTTTGTAATTGTTATTGAATGTTTAAAGTAAATTTTATTAACTTTTCTACTCTATAACCTCTTTAATTTTCTTTCTTTCACAGCATCTTTAAATAGGTTTTGAAAAAACAGTCTTTCTTCTATCAAGAAAGACTGCTTCTTTGATACCTATTATTTTATTGGAGCATCTGCTGTTAATTCAATATCTTGTAACTCTGTAAGATTTGCATAATCAACATTGTAATTTTTCACGCGTTTATTAACTGGAATAACTTCAGTTCTGAAGAATGTTGGAACTACCATTGCTTTATCACTCATATATTCTTGCCATTCACGGAAAGCTTTAGAGCGTTTTTCTTGATCCATAGCATCTTCGGAGTCGATAGCTGCTAATAATTTTGTTAACTCAGGTGATACATAGCGGCTAAAGTTGAATTCAGCACCTACACTATATAAGCCCGCTGGAGATGGATTTGTTCCTGTATTCCAAGCTGCCATAAACATATCGATCTCCGGATCATCTGCTTGTACTTTATCATAAAATGCATTGAACTCGATAAGACGTCCAGTTGTTAACTGTACATCTAAACCAACTTCTTTCCAATTTTGACGGAAGTATTCAACAATTGCTTCATCCGTTTCTGACCCAGCCATAGAAGCTAAACGAATTGAGAATTTTTTACCATCCTTATCTTCACGAATTCCATCACCATCAACATCTTTAAAACCAGCTTTATCTAATAACTCTTTCGCTTTTTCTGGATCGTAATGGTAACCCTCTAATGTTTCATCATAGAATGAGAATACTGGTGGAATTAAAGAGTTGCCACGTACACGCAAGCCTTGATAGAATTTTTCAGCAACTCCCTCAACATCTGTTGCGAACGCAATTGCTTGGCGTAACTCTACATTGTTCATTTTTGATTTTTCATCAAACACGTTTACTTTTGCTGTTGTATCATACTTTCCTAACTTAAAGCCGATATAAGAATAAGACAATTCTGGTCGACCAAGTACAGAAATATTTTCTAAAGATTTAATACTATCAAATTGAGTAGTTGGATAAGATGTTGCTAGATCATATTTCCCTGTTCTTAACGCCTCACCAATTGAAGTTGGTGGAACAACTTCGATTACAACTTTATCAACTTTCGGCTTTCCTTTAAAGTAATGTTCGTTAGCTACAAGTTGTACAGATTCACCATTAACAACTTTATCAAGTTTAAATGCGCCAAGAGTCACCGGATTTTTTCGTACTGCATCTGAAGCTAGTAAATCTTTTACTGGAATTGACTCTAATTGATGTTTTGGTTCTGCATAACCCCATAAGCCATCCCCACCATAATAAATTGCAGGTGATACTTTTTTAAATTGAATTTTAATTGATTTATCATCTACTTTTGTAATACCTGAGATTGTATCAGCCTTGCCATTATGATATTCTTCTGCCCCTACAATATTTCTGAAGTCATCATCGTAACGTACACCTGTATAATCAGGATGTCCAATAATTTCGTAAGGATATATTAAATCTTCTGCTGTTACTGGTGTACCATCAGACCATTTATAATCACCTTGCAATGTGACTGTTGCTGTTTTAGCATCAGTATCAACTTCTAATTTTGCAGCGCCCTTATCAGTAATAAGGAAGTCACCATCAACGTCAAATATTGAATTTGTCATATAAGCTAAAATATCTGAGTCATAGGCATCTTCATAAAGCTCATAGTTGAAAATCCCTTGGAATGGAGAGCTTGCTACAAGTCCTACACGTAATGTACCACCTTGAATTGCTTCTCCTTCATTTGTTACCTCCATTGGAAGTAAAGAATCATTAGTTGCCTCAGATTCACCAGACTTTTCTGTTTCACCAGACTTTTCAGTGTTATCTGTTTCTGTGCCTTTTTCAGACCCACTACCTCCACCACCATTGCACGCTGCTAAAATTAGCATGAATGCAAAAAGTACGGATAAGAATAACCAATTTTTCTTCATGTGTAAATCCTCCCCTTTATCCTAATCGTTGTTTTGCGTCAGCCGCACGTCTTAGCGCTTGACCAACATAATTTATACCAAGCATCAAAATTAATATTAATAATGATGCGGGCAACCAAATCCACCATTTTGTAGATAATACTATTGGGTTTGTTGCATAGCTTACTAATGTCCCTAAGCTAGGCGTAGAAGGTGGTAATCCAAAGCCTAAAAATGATAGACCTGTTTCAATACCAACATTTCCAGCAAAGTTTAAAGTTAGCTCTACTATTAACAAAGAACTTAAATTTGGTAGTATCCCTTTAAACATAATGGCAAAATCACTAGTCCCCATTGTTTTGGATGCATTTACATAATCTCTTCGTCCCTCTGATAGAGCTTTACTTCGAACAAGACGCGCTGTACTGATCCATTGAAAGGCACTTAAAATCAAAATCAACTCTAAAACACCATATTTAGGAATAATTGTGACCAAAACAATGATAATCATTAAGGTAGGTAATGTCATAAGAAAATCAATGATACGCATAAATAGGTTATCAATAAAGCCACCATAGTAACCCATTATTATTCCTAGAGCAATTCCTAAAGCATTTGCAATAAGAGTGATTGCAATTGCAATTAAAATAGAATTTTTTGCACCAATAATAAGCTGTCCATACATATCACGCCCAGCTTCATCAGCCCCTAAAATATATCCATTAACACCAGGTTCTGTAAATCTCTCTAATAATTTAATTCGTAATATCTCATCCTGGTTCATAAAAGCAGACATAATTAATATCACAACTATAAGTAAAGTTATACCTATAAATGAAAATAATGCTAATTTATCTTTTCTGAATTCACGTATAACAACTTGAATTCCTGTTGGTGGATTACTTTCAACTTTCACTACATCATTTTTTTGCTCCATTTTATTCACCTCTCCTTATGCGTTCAATTTAGCTGCTAGTCTATGCGGATACGTGGATCAACAATGCTCATAATTATATCTGACAATAGACTACCTAATAACGCTAAGAAGCCATAAAGCATGACAAGAGCGGTAATAACACTATAATCGCGACTTGTTACAGAATGGATGAATAATTGTCCCATACCTGGGAAGCCAAAAATTGTCTCTATGAATATTGAGCCACCCAATAATCCTGTTATTGTAAAGCCAAGAAAGGCTGCAATTGGTAATAAGGAGTTACGGAAAATATGTCTTCTATAGATTATTTTCATTGGTACACCTTTACTACGTGCTGTTTTAACATAATCCTGTGTCTTGGCATCAATAATTTCTGAACGTAAGTACTGAATAATTGTAGTTGTAGCTAGTATTGCATATGTCATCGCAGGTAAAATTAAATGATACAAGCGATTCCAATAATACTCGAGCGTTCCCGGCTCTACACCTACATCAACAGTTCCACTTGTCGGAAACCACATTAAACGATATCCAAAAATATATAAGAAAATTAAACCCAACACAAAGGTAGGTATTGCATAACTTATGAAGCTATACAAAGTAATCGACTTATCATACAAAGTATCCTGTTTACGTCCCGCTATCATTCCTAATGGAATAGCTATTAAATAAACAAGAATAGTGCTAAGCAAAGCGAGCCAGAATGTGTTTAATGCACGCTCACCTATCAATGTGGACACTGCAAGTTTATATGTATAGCTTTGTCCAAAGTCCCCCTGAAAGGCATTGATTACCCAATGGTAATATTGAATATACCAAGGGTCATAGTAACCCGCTTGAATCCTTAGTTCTTCGATTCGTGCAGGGTCAGTTTCTGGAGTAATTAACCCTGTAAAAGGATCACCTGGCATTTGTTTTGCTAAAACAAAAATAATTAAACTTAGTACAAACATTTGAGGGATCATTAAAATTACTCTTCTAACAATTGTTTTCCACATTTCACATTCCCCCTGACATTGCAACCATATGTGTGTCTGAAATGGATTTCAGTGGGTAGACTTTTCCATGCTCATCATAATATTTATGTTGCTCTTTTTGATAATTTTCCTCTACTTTTTGTCGAATTAATTTACGCTCATCCCTAGTCTCTGGTTCGATATTTGGAATGGCTGATAAAAGGCGGTTCGTGTAAATATGCTGAGGATTCTTATAAATATCATGTCTTGTACCAGTTTCCACAAAGCGTCCTTTATACATAATAGAAATATAATCACACATATGTTTAACAACACCTAAATCATGAGAAATGAATAAGTAAGTAAGACCATATTCATTTTGGATATCTTTCATAAAATTTAAGACCTGTGCTTGTACAGATAAATCTAACGCAGAAACAGGTTCATCAGCGATAATCATTTTAGGGTTACATGCAACCGCTCGTGCAATTCCAAGTCGCTGCTTTTGTCCACCTGAAAATTCATGGGGATATTTGAGTAAAACGTCCTCTGACATCCCTACAATTGCAAGCAACTCTTTAATACGTTTGCGCTCCTCTTGATCACTAAGCTTCATAAAATTTCGAATTGGCTCTGCTAGTATATCAAGAACGCGTTTTCTAGGGTTCATACTCGAATGAGAATCTTGAAAGATCATTTGAATATCTCTGTTATAGGCAGAATCACGTTTTCTCTGTTGATTTGTCACATTTTCGCCCTCATAAACGATTTGCCCAGAGGTAATTTTTTCTAAACCTATAATTGCTTTGCCTGTAGTAGACTTTCCAGATCCTGATTCCCCTACTAGTCCATAGGTTTTCCCTTTTTCAAACTCCATTGTCACACCGTCTACTGCATATACTCGATCAACAATGGTATTAAAAAATCCACCACGTATTGGATAATGAACATTTAAATCCTTAATTTGCATAAAGCTCATACAGTCCCGCCCCCTTCTTCACCTTCAAAATGAAAGTGTTTCCAGCAGGTACATCTCACAAAATGCCCTGGTGCAATTTCATGTAATTGAGGTTTTGTCTCGTGTGAAGATGCATCAATCCATGGGATTCGTCCTGAAAAACGACAACCTTCTCGAGGTAAATTTATTAAAGATGGAACCATCCCTTTAATGACTTCTAGTCTTTCATTTTCGCTATGTGTTTGTGGAATTGAATTTAATAGCGAACGAGTGTAAGGATGTCTTGGATTATTGAATAGTTCCTGAACTGGAGCTTCTTCAACTACTTCCCCTGCATACATAACTACAACTCGATCAGCCATCTCTGCTACAACACCTAAATCATGAGTAATGAGAATAATGCCTGTCTCCGTTTCAGTCTGCAATGTTTTTAATAGATCTAAAATTTGAGCCTGAATCGTAACATCTAAAGCTGTTGTCGGTTCATCTGCAATTAAAATAGTAGGCTTACATGATAAGGCAATAGCAATCATGACCCGCTGACGCATACCACCAGATAACTGATGTGGAAATTGTCTAGCCACACGTTTTGGGTTAGCGATACCAACTTGATTTAATAGTTCTAAAACTCTCTCTTCACGCTGTTGTTTTGTAAGCTTAGTATGATAGATTAATCCTTCTTCAATTTGTTCATTAATCCTCATTAAAGGATTAAGTGCTGAAAGTGGGTCTTGAAAGATAAATCCTATGTCATTTCCACGTAAGTTATTAAATTGTTGTTCATTCAATTTAGCTAAATTTTGGTTATTATAAAAAATATCGCCAGATACCTTTGTATTTACTTCATTATGCAAGCCTACAATTGTAGTCGCTAAAGTACTTTTACCACAACCAGATTCTCCAACTATTGCTAATACCTCATTTTTTTTTAGCGAAAGTGAGACATCATCTACAGCAGCGTGGTATGTATCTTTAATTCGAAAACTTGTAGTCAAATTAGATATTGTTAATAAGTATTTTGCTGTATTCAAACAATCTCTCCTCTATTATTCAATATTCTGAAAATAAAACTTGATACTTATATCAGAATCATATTTAACTTTTCTCTCCTATCCTCTCCTTTTCTATTAGATAAGCGTGAATTTAATATTTTTTTTACTTTAAATCATTAAATCACTGATAGAATTATCTGAAAATTAAACCGTGATATTATTTTAGCTAGAAAACATGTATAAACGCAAGTACCTTTTTCAAATTATTACAAACCAAAATATAAATTTCCACCATACGTCTCTCTCAAAAAAATAGTAATTTTATTATTTCGATTTCAGAAACATTTTACTTTTTATTCTCAAAGTTACATTTCCTTCAAATAAATATTTTATAAATATAATAAATAGAATTTCTTACTATATTTTTTTACAGAAATTAAATACACAAAAATTCAATAAATTCAGTATTTTTGAGTGAAAATTAAAAATTACTTTTTATGAAAAAGTTATATTTTATTCATTTTTGTTTTCAATAAATAATTTTAGACTTTAAAGTGCTAGTATTTCAAATTACTTTAAAAAAATAATTTAACAATTATAATTTATTGTTACCTTACATACTTCTTAATATCTCAAGTTGTTTACTTTTTTCTTTAATTTCAAATATAGAAATACTATTTAGAATATTATATGAGGCAATTACATGTTTTTATGTTAAAATTTTCAATAACATAGTATTATCAAATATTGTATCAGTTTACGGATATAGAAGAGGGGTGTGTCAGTTATGGTAAAAATTAATGATGTATGGTTTACAGTAGAAGAGATAAACAATGAAACATTCGCTATAAGTGAGTATGGACATTGGGAAAAAGTGCATTCCTTTTTATTGTTAGGAGACAAGCGTGCGATTCTGATTGATACAGGTTTGGGAATTGATAATATTAATAGAATTATCCTACAATTAACTTCTTTGCCTATTACAGTTATTACAACTCATGTTCATTGGGATCATATTGGTAATCATGGGCAGTTTGATGATATTTATGTTCATAAAGATGAAGTAGATTGGCTAATTAATGGAATACCCAAACTATCTATCGACCAGATTAGAAGAGATGTTGGCCGTAACATCACGTTACCTACACCAATAGCGTTCGATCCATCGACCTACCAACCTTTTCAAGGGCAGCCTTCTGGTGTTCTAGAAGATGGAGATGTTTTCGATATAGGAAACCGAAAGCTTACTGTACTACATACCCCAGGGCATTCTCCAGGACATATTGCGATTTTGGATTATAAATATGGTTATTTATTCACGGGAGATTTACTATATGATCAAGCGCCTATCTATGCCTTTTTCCCGACAACTAGCCCAGAGGACTTAGTTCAGTCTTTAGAAAGAATCGCTAACTTATCTTCTCTAACAAAAATTTTCGGCTCACATCATACACTAGGAGTTGATCCTTCTATCTTATTAGAAGTGAAAACGGCAGTTAAAATGCTACGTAAAAATAACCTTGTACGATTTGGTACAGGAATTCACCACTTTAATGGCTTTAGTATCCAATTTTAACTTATTTGTTTCCTATTTAATAGGAAGAAAAAACTGTTCCATTGATCATCAACTATGACCTATGGAACAGTTTGCAATTACAGCTCTCCAGCTTTTAATTTTCCATGCCACTCTTTTAAGAATGGAATATCTTCTTCTTTAATAGCGCCGGATTCATTTGCTGCTTCAATCAGATAATCAAAATTTGTTAATGATACGTATTGGATGCCAGCCTCATCAAATGCTTGTTCAGCGCGTGGAAGATTATATGTGTATACACAAACAACTCCAAGCACCTCACAGCCTGCTGCACGCAATGCTTCTACTGCTGTAATGGAAGAACCACCTGTAGAAACGATATCCTCCACAACCACTACTTTTTGTCCTGCTACGTATTTTCCTTCAATTTGATTACCACGGCCATGCTCCTTCGCTTTAGAGCGTACATAAACCATTGGTAATTCTAAAATATCACTTACCCATGCCGCATGTGGGATACCTGCTGTAGCTGTTCCTGCTACAATTTCTGTCGCTCCGAAATTTTCTTTGATGACAGAGGCTAAACCATTTGCTAATTGTTTACGAATAATTGGATCGGAAATTGTTAAACGTGTATCACAGTAAATAGGTGATTTAATTCCAGATGCCCATGTAAATAGCTCTGTAGGATTTAATTCTACTGCTCCAACTTTTAACATAGCGTGTGCAATTTCATTTTGTAATGTCATAATTTATGCCTCCCATAATTCACTTACGATTTTATATGCTGCTACTGGATCCTGTGCACCTGTTACAGCACGGCCAACAACGATGAGTGATGAACCATCACGCTTTGCCCCATCAGGTGTTGCTATACGTTTTTGATCGTGTGTAGCACCTCCAGCTAAACGAATTCCAGGTGTGACACGTAGAAATTCATCTCCACACACCTCAGCAATCGCCTTAGCCTCATGGACAGAGCAAACAACACCTTGTAAGCCTGCTTCCTTTGTCAGCCCTGCGTAGTGTAGGACAGACTCTTGCAATGAAAGAGCAATCTTTTGTTCTGCTTGCATTTGTTCTTCTGTTGTGGATGTTAATTGAGTAACAGCTATTAGTGCAGGACGTTCTTTGCCTGTTGGTGTTCCTGCTTCAAGTCCTTCTAGAGCTGCTTCCATCATAGCACGTCCGCCTGCAGCATGGACATTGACTAAATCTACCCCTAATTTTGCTAGCCCCTTCATCGCAGAGCCTACTGTATTTGGGATATCATGTAATTTTAAATCAAGGAAAATATCATGACCTAAATCCTTTACTTTGCGTACGATATCAGGTCCTTCTTGCATATATAATTCCATTCCAATTTTCACGAAAAGAGGCTCATCGAATTTTTTAAGAAAATCGAATACTTCTTTTTCTCCTGGAAAATCTAGAGCTAGTATAGGTTTCGTATTCATCAACGATGGCTCCTTCCAATAATCTCTGTTATATGTTCTACACCTAATGCATCCAGCTTTGCTGGTAATTCTTCAATAATGTTCGGGCAAACGAAATGGTCAACAAAGTTAGCTGTTCCTACTGCTACAGCTGAAGCACCTGCGGACATAAAATCAATGACATCCTGTGCTTCCGTTACACCGCCCATACCAATTATCGGAATATTGACAGCCTTGTACACCTCATAAACCATTCGTATTGCTACAGGTTTTACAGCAGGACCAGATAGTCCACCTGTGCCATTAGCTATGACTGGCTTACCTGTACGCTCATCTAAACGCATACCAACCAATGTATTAATCATGGTAATACCATCTGCTCCACCTGCTTCAACAGCTAGGGCAATATCAACGATGTTCGTCACGTTTGGTGATAACTTCACATAGACTGGCACTTCTGACACAGCCTTGACAGCCTTGACCAGCTCACGTGCAGTAGCAGGATCTGTTCCAAATTGAATACCACCACATTTCACATTAGGACACGAAATATTCAGCTCCAACGCTTTAACATTTGAGGCTGTTGAAATACGGCGTGCTACTTCTACATAGTCTGATGTCTCTGTTCCAGCAACATTGGCGATGATGGGCACATTATAATCCTCTAAAAATTTTAATTCCTCATTCATCACTTTTTCAATGCCTGGATTTTGTAGACCAATGGCATTTAACATCCCCGCTGCTGTTTCGGCAACACGTGGCGTAGGGTTACCTGCACGCGTTTCGACCGTTGTTGCCTTAATCATGATAGCCCCCAGTTTAGATAAATCATAAAGCTGTGCATATTCACGACCAAAACCAAAGCAACCTGAGGCTGGCATAATAGGGTTTTTTAAATCTAAGCCTGGTATTTGAATTGTTAAACGACTCATAGTGCCACCGTTCCTTTCGGGAAAACTGGACCATCAGAGCAAACTTTAACATAGTCTTTTTCAACCTGATCAGTTGTTTTGCATACACATGCAAAGCAAGCTCCAATACCACAGCCCATACGTTCTTCAAATGATAAATAGCCTTCTTTTTCAGGATAAAAGCCTTCTAATGCCCTTAACATTGGTAAAGGTCCACAGGAATAAAAAACATCAAATTCAGGAGCATGCGACTCTAAAACCGTTGTTACAAAGCCTTTTGTACCTTTCGAGCCATCCACCGTAACATAATGCGTTTCACCAAGTGCACTAAATTCATCCTCATAAAAGCAGACATCTTTTGTTTGGAAGCCTAAGACGTGGATTGTTTTCACACCACGAGCATTCAATTGCTTGGCTAGCTCATGTAATGGAGGGACACCAATGCCACCACCAACTAGTAGTGCAGTACCTCCCTCTTGCACCGCTTCTACTGGGAAACCATTCCCAATTGGTCCAAGTACGTTGACCAGCTGACCTTCTCGATTTGTTGCCAGAACTTTCGTACCACGCCCCTCAGCACGATAGATCATTGTAAACTCATTGTTGTCTTTATCAATATTTGCAATACTAATTGGTCGACGTAAAAGCGGCTCCAGTGAATCCGACACCTTTACATGGACAAACTGGCCAGGAGTCATCTCCTGAACCAGTTCACCATGAAGTGTCAGTTCGAAAATGTTTGTCGCAATTTGCTTTTGAGAGACGACCGTCATTTTCTCTTGACGTATCATATTAGTGTACTACCTCCGCTTTTGGCATTTGTTCTGCTGTAAATGTCATAGATTCGATAACACGTACCATTGCTTCTGCTGTATCTAAAGATGTTAGACAAGGAACACCATTTTCTACAGACTCACGACGAATTCGGAAGCCGTCACGAGCTGGTTGCTTGCCTTTTGTTAAAGTGTTGACAACAAGCTGAGCTTCCCCATTTTGGATAAGGTCAATCAATGTTTGTCCTTTCGCCCCAATCTTGCCTACTACATCAGTTCGTACGCCTGCTGCTTCAAATGCTTTTGCTGTACCTTCAGTTGCTACAATGCGATAGCCTACTGTTGAGAAGCGTTTTGCTAATGCAATCGCTTCTTCCTTATCTTTATCAGACACAGTGAATAATACTGTACCTTCTGTTCGTATTTCCATACCTGCTGCAACTAAGCCTTTATAAAGAGCTTTTTCTAATGTTGCATCTTTCCCCATTACTTCACCAGTAGATTTCATTTCAGGTCCTAATGTAATGTCTACACGTCGTAATTTAGCGAATGAGAACACTGGTACTTTTACAAATACGCCTTTTTGCTCAGCTGCTAGGCCTGTTGGATAGCCTTGCTCTACAATGGATTTGCCAAGGATTGCTTTTGTTGCAATATTAGCCATTGGGATATTTGTAATCTTACTTAGGAACGGTACTGTACGTGATGAACGTGGGTTCACCTCGATAACAAATACTTCGTTTTGTGAAATGACATATTGGATGTTCATTAAGCCGATGATGCCTAGCCCCTTCGCAAGACGAGTTGTATAGTCAACTAATGTATCTTTTTGTGCCTGTGTTAATTTTTGCGGTGGATAAACAGAGATTGAGTCACCAGAGTGAACTCCTGCACGCTCGATATGCTCCATAATTCCTGGTATTAACACATTCTCACCGTCACAGATAGCATCTACTTCAATTTCCTGTCCTGTTAAGTAACGGTCTACTAATACTGGATGATCTGGAGATGCCTCTACCGCGTTTTCCATATAGTGCTGTAATTCTTCTTGGTTATAAACAATTTCCATTGCACGTCCACCAAGTACATAAGAAGGGCGGACAAGCACTGGGAAGCCTAGACGCTCACCAATGGCAAGAGCCTCCTCTGTAGAAACCGCTGTTTCTCCTTGAGGTTGTGGAATATCTAATTCACGTAGCGCCTGCTCAAATTTATCGCGGTTTTCTGCACGGTCAATATCCTCAAGAGACGTACCTAAGATTTTCACACCATTAGCAGCTAATTTATCAGCAAGGTTAATAGCCGTTTGACCACCGAATTGAACAACAACACCAATTGGTTGTTCTAAGTCGATAATATGCATAACATCCTCAATTGTTAATGGTTCAAAATATAATTTATCGGAAATTGAGAAATCTGTTGACACTGTTTCTGGATTTGAGTTAATGATGATCGCTTCATAACCTGCTTCTTGAATCGCCCATACTGAGTGTACTGTGGCGTAGTCAAATTCTACCCCTTGGCCAATGCGGATTGGACCTGAACCGAGTACCACCACAGAAGGTTTTTCTGACTTAATCGATTCATTTTCGTCTTCATAAGTGCCATAGAAATATGGTGTTTCTGATTCAAATTCTGCTGCACATGTATCCACCATTTTATAGACTGGCATAATACCATGCTCTTTACGATAAGCATACAATTCTTCTGGTGTTGTTTCCCAAAGCTCAGCAATTTTCTTATCTGCAAAGCCTAAACGTTTAGCTGTTCGTAGTACGTCTTTATCATTCTTATTGTCAGCAAGCGTTTGTTCCATATCCACAATATTTTTAAATTTATTTAAGAAGAATAGATCGATTGCTGACCATTCATGAATTTGTTCAATTGTTACACCTCGACGTAAAGCTTCACCGATGAAGAATAGACGTTCATCCCCAGCCTTGCGAATACGTTTTTCAATCCAAGAATCTGAATTTTCTTCAGCATGTTTTAACTCTAAGTGTACTTGACCTGTCTCAAGAGAACGAACCGCTTTTAGCATAGCTTCCTCAAAAGTACGACCTAACGCCATTACTTCACCAGTAGCTTTCATTTGCGTACCAAGATTACGTTTAGCAGATTCGAATTTATCGAATGGCCAGCGAGGAATTTTTGCTACGATATAGTCCAGTGCAGGCTCAAAACAAGCATATGTTGAGCCTGTTACAGGATTTTTAATTTCATCTAACGTTAAGCCTACTGCAATTTTAGCGGCTAGCTTAGCAATTGGATAACCTGTTGCTTTTGATGCTAATGCAGATGAACGAGAGACACGTGGATTTACTTCAATCACATAGTAATTAAAGCTATATGGATCAAGTGCAAGCTGTACGTTACAGCCACCTTCAATTTTTAATGCGCGAATAATATCGAGTGAAATATTACGTAGCATTTGGTTTTCGCGATCAGATAATGTTTGCGTTGGTGCAACAACGATTGAGTCACCTGTATGAATCCCTACTGGGTCAACGTTTTCCATGTTACATACAACGATGGCATTGTCAGCTGCATCACGCATTACTTCGTATTCAATTTCTTTATAGCCTGCGATTGATTTCTCTAATAGACATTGCGTTACAGGTGAATATTTTAAACCCGATGTCACAATTTCTTCTAAGTCTTGATCGTTGTAGCAAATACCGCCCCCTGTACCGCCAAGTGTAAAGGCAGGTCGAACAATGACAGGATAGCCAATTTTCGCAACAAATCTTTTCGCTTCATCTAAGTTATGAATAATATCAGATTCAGGAACTGGAGCTCCTAGCTCATACATTAAATTACGGAATAAATCACGGTCCTCTGCTTTATGGATGGCATCTAATTTAGTACCAAGAATTTCAATTCCAAGCTCATCTAGAATACCTGATTTGTCTAATTCGATCGCCATATTTAGGCCCGTTTGACCACCAAGTGTTGGTAAAATCGCGTCTGGACGTTCTTTACGTAATATACGCGATACAAAATCAAGAGAAATTGGCTCAATATAGACTTTGTCTGCAATTTCTGTATCTGTCATGATTGTAGCAGGGTTTGAATTGATTAAAATAACGCGGTAGCCCTCTTCTTTTAATGAAAGACATGCTTGTGTTCCTGCATAGTCAAATTCTGCTGCTTGTCCGATAACAATTGGGCCTGAGCCGATTACTAAAATAGTTTCAATATCTGTACGTTTAGGCATGTTGTTTCCCCTTCCCTGCTTCTACTTCCATCATTTCGATGAATTCATCAAATAAGTGGTTTGAATCTTCTGGACCTGGTGATGCTTCTGGGTGATATTGCACTGTGAAAATTGGATATTTTTTATGACGCACACCTTCACATGTTCCATCATTTAACGCGATATGTGTTAATTCTAAATCTGTATCTTTTAATGATTCGATATCGATGGCATAGCCATGGTTCTGAGATGTTAAATCTGTACGACCTGTACGTAAATCTTTTACTGGATGGTTACCACCACGGTGTCCAAACGGTAATTTAAAGGCTTTTGCACCACTTGCTAAAGAAAAGATTTGATGGCCTAAACAAATACCGAACATTGGCACTTTTCCAATTAAGTTACGTACTGTTTCAATGCCTTCTTGAACATCTTCAGGATTTCCTGGTCCATTTGACAGCATGATGCCATCTGGATGCCAAGCTAAAATTTCCTCAGCTGACGTATTATAAGGTACTACTAGCACATCACAATCACGTTTGTTTAATTCACGTAAAATCCCATGCTTCATTCCATAATCAATTAGGACAACTCGTTTACCACGCCCTGGAGATGGATAGGCCGCTTTTGGTGATACTTCACGAACATGGTGCGTAATGGCTGGCGTTGCTTGTAATTGTGCTACTATTTCATCCACATTTACTTCTTCATCAGCAGCTGTCAAAATCGCTTTTACGGAACCTTTACTACGAATAATACGTGTTAATTTTCGTGTATCAATTCCTTCAATTCCTGGGATATCCTTTGATGTCAAATAATCATCTAAAGTTAAATCACAGCGGAAATTTGAAGGATTTTTAGCTAGTTCACGCACAACAAATCCACGAATGGCTGGCGTAATCGATTCAAAGTCATCACGGTTAATGCCGTAATTACCAACTAAAGGATAAGTTAAAGTGACAATTTGTCCATAGAATGAGGGATCTGAAATCGTTTCCTGATAACCCGTCATCCCTGTTGTGAATACAACCTCACCTTGTGAAGCGCGCTCGCTACCAAATGCTGTCCCTGTAAATACTGTGCCATCTTCTAAAACTAGTAAACGTTTTTTCATTACTCTGCCTCCTGATATACGATATTGCCTTCAAAAATCGTTAGTACTGGCCAACCCTTTGCCACCCAGCCGTTGAATGGTGTATTACGACCTTTTGATACAAAGCCTTCTGCATCAATCGTTTGTTCTTTTTGAGTATCAATTAAAATCATATCCGCTGAAGCACCCACTTCTAATGTGCCATATGGCAGATCAAAAATCTCAGCTGCTTTCACTGTCATCGAATCAACTAATTGTTTTAACGTCCACTTTCCTGTTTCTACAAACTGTGTATAAAGTAGTGGGAAAGCTGTTTCGAAACCTACAATACCAAATGGTGCGCCAACCATACCGCAGCATTTTTCTTCTACTGTGTGTGGCGCATGATCTGTTGCAATGCAGTCGATTGTGCCATCAAGTAGTGCTGCATGTAGAGAATCTTTATCATCCGCTGCGCGTAATGGTGGATTCATTTTCCAATTAGCATCATCAGATGGAATATCCATCTCTTCTAGTAATAAATGATGTGGACAAACTTCTGCTGTGACACGGATTCCTGCAGCCTTTGCATCTCTTACCGCACGCACTGATTCCTTCGTCGATACGTGACAAACATGGTAACGAGCGCCTGCTGCTTCTGCAAGTAGTACATCTCGTGCAATTTGTACGGATTCACAAATGGAAGGTATTCCTGGGAGGCCTAGCTCTTTATTACGCTTTCCTTCATGCATCACACCATCATAGATTAATGAGTTGTCCTCACAATGTGCTACAACGACCATATCGTGCTGGGCCGCATCTTTCATTTGCTCATACATCGTTGAGGCTAGCTGGATACCAACACCATCATCTGAGAATGCCACTGCTCCATGTGCTTTTAATTCTTCAATATTTGTTTGAACCTCACCTGATATATCCTTTGTTAGGGAACCATATGGGAGTACTCGAATAACCGCACTGTCCTTAATGAGCCCATTGATGAGTTGCATGTTTTCAACCGAATCAGGTACTGGCTTTGTATTAGGCATTGCGCAAATTGTCGTAAAGCCGCCTTTTGCTGCTGATGCCGAACCTGTTGCAATGGTTTCCTTATGCTCAAATCCTGGCTCTCGTAAATGTGTATGAACATCGATAAAGCCTGGTGCTACGATTAAGCCATGTCCTTCAATCAGTTCTGCACCTGCTACAGTCACATCTTGACCAATAGCCGTAATCTTTCCGTCTGCCATTGCAATATTGACTGTCTTCAATTCACCTTGTTCATCTAGCATTTGTACATTTTGAAGTACCTTTGTCATGTTATTCTCTCCCCTTTAAAATGGTTTCCATAATAGCCATCCGTGTGTAAACACCGTTCCGCACCTGTTCAAAAATTCGAGAGCGATCACACTCGACTAACTCAGAAGCAATTTCGACATCACGATTGACGGGTGCTGGATGCATAATAATGGCCGATTCTTTCATTTGCTTTTCTCGTTCAATTGTTAAACCAAACTCTTGATGGTAACCTTCCTTTGAGAAGCTTTTATTTACTTTATGACGTTCATGTTGCACACGTAGTAACATAATGACATCACTTATTTCGATCAGATTATCCCATGAATGGTGCGCTTCAAAACCGCCAGACCATTCTTCTGGGCAAAGGAAATGAACATTTGCCCCTAAATTTTGTAATGCTGTTGCATTTGATTTCGCTACTCGACTATGAGAGATATCTCCTGCAATGGTGACATTCAACCCTTCGAAATAGCCAAACTCTTTTTTGATGGTATAAAGATCCAATAAGGATTGTGAAGGGTGTTGCCCAGCACCGTCTCCTGCATTAATAATCGCTACGTTGATACCATTCAGCAGCTCATTGTAATACTCATCTTCTGACGCTCGAATGATGACAGCATCTAAACCAATCATTTCCAATGTTTTGACCGTATCGTACATCGTTTCCCCTTTTGTAACACTCGAAAACCCTGCATCAAAAGGGATAACATGACAGCCAATTTTGTATTCTGCCATTTCAAAGCTTGTTTTTGTACGAGTACTTGGTTCAAAGAATAGGTTGGCCACTTTGTGAGTGCGAGATAACGATGATGTTTCACCATTTTCAAATGCTTGCGCAAGATCTAGGATTTGGTTAATCTCTTCTGTTGTTAAATGTTCCATCGATAATAAGTTCTTCATCATGTGACCTCCATTAGGTTGTGAATCGTGAACGTCTTTGTATGACGTTCTCTGTATATAAAGTAAAAGCCCCGTTGATGTCATCAACGAGGCATGAGGAGGCGTGACAAACTACAGCAAGACATACATCCTACTTCAGCCTGTCCACAACTTCCCTTTTTTTGCCTCTCTGGACAATTCATTAAAAGGTACTACTATGAATCTTTATTTTGATTGTATTGTACGGGTATATCAGCTTCTTTTTTGCCTGGTAGAATCGCATTCAATAGCACACCAATAATCGCTGCTAGGGCCATTCCTTCAACACTCAATGATTCTGAGATAACAAACTTGGCACCGCCGATACCAATGACTAAAATCACTGAAGCAATTACTAGGTTACGACTGTTACCAAAATCAATATGATTATCTACTAGCATACGTAAGCCACTTGCTGCGATAATTCCGAACAGTAAGATGGAAACCCCACCAAGTACTGCGGTTGGAATCGTTGCAATTACGGCCATTGCTTTCCCGAAGAATGATAGTAAGATAGCAACCACTGCTGCACCTGCAATAACGTAGATACTGTATACTCGAGTAATGGCTAGTACACCAATATTCTCACCATACGTTGTTTTCGGAGGGCCTCCGATTAAAGCACTCACAAATGTGCCAAGTCCGTCACCTAGTAGCGAACGGTGTAGTCCTGGCTCTTTAATATAATCCCGATCTACTACTTTTCCTAATACCAGTTGATGACCAATATGTTCTGAAATTGTTACAATAACGATCGGTACCATGATAAGTAGAATTTTTGTTGTTATTTCAAACTCATAATGCACACCCGGTATTAAGAAATCAGGCATAGCGAAGAATTTTGCTTTGGCAATCGGTGTATAGTCTACTATGTCAATTATCATGGAGTAAATGTAACCTACAATTAGGCCCATCAAAATTGGCATAGTGCTTAAAATTCCTTTAAAGAAAATCGTAAAGATGATAGCTGTAAAGACCGTAACTAAAGCAGCTGAGAAGTGTAAAAAGCTATACTCTCCATTAACGTTCATTGCCATATTCACAGCCGTACCAGAAAGTCCAAGCCCAATTACCATAATTACTGGGCCTACCACAATCGGTGGCAAGATTTTCATAATCCACTTATAACCACTTTTCCAAATGATTAAGGATACAATTCCGTACGTAATGCCGACAGCCATAGCACCGATCATGGCATTGCCTGGGTTTACACTCGAACCGTCTTCATTTAAACCACCTGCAGCAAGTAGGATTGGTGCAATAAAGGCGAAGGATGAGCCTAAATAAGCTGGTACCTGGAATTTCGTAATTAATAGGAAGAATAATGTAGCAATTCCGCTTGTTAAAAGGGCAATCGCTGGACTAAGACCTACTAACTGCGGTACTAAAATCGTTGAACCAAACATCGCAAACATATGCTGGAAACTTAATGTCACTAGCTGGAGCGGGGTCGGTTTATCCTTAATATCTAAAACTGCATTTGACATACTGTTTCCTCACTTTATTGTTCGTCTTCTTTGTAAATAATGACGCAATCTTCTCCGTCTACTTCTTCTAAATTGACAACAATGCGCTCAGAGCCAGAAGTTGGAACGTTTTTTCCCACATAGTCTGCTCTAATTGGTAGCTCTCGATGTCCTCTATCTACTAGAACAGCTAGTTGAATTTGTGCAGGTCTTCCTAAATCCATTACAGCATCTAGAGCTGCACGTACTGTTCGACCTGTATAAAGTACATCATCTACTAAGATGATTTTTTGATTTTTCACTTGATACTCGATATCAACTTGTTCTACATGTGCTTGTTCGTTTTCATGTTTCGTTGTTAAATCATCTCGGTAAAGTGTAATATCAAGTTCCCCTGTACGAATCGGTTTACCTTCAATTTTTTCAATTCGCTGCGCCAAACGTCTGGCTAGAAAGGCACCTCGTGTTTTAATGCCAACTAAAATACATTCATCGATTCCTTTATTACGTTCAATTATTTCATGGGCAATACGTGTTAATGCTCGTGTCATTGATGGGCCATCTAATAATTCATTTTGTGCCATATTCGTATCCTCCTCTCTTCAATCTATTATCGGCCATGTGTCCATAAAAAAACCTCTCGAGGCGAATAGCCTGAGAGGGTTGTATACGTGTCGAAAAAGCATGTTGGAAAAATTTGCAGCACAAATTTCCACAACACTATCACATGTCCCTTCTCAGCCTCTCTGGACTGCCATTAAAGGTGAATATTTAGTTATGTTGTTCATTCACTGTCGTTAGTATAGACTTTCTTTTCGTATACGTCAATGCCTATTTCGTAAATCATTTAATAATTGTTCATAATCAGCTGGAAGTGGTGTTTCAAACTCCAAGTATTCTCCAGATGAAGGATGATCGAATCCTAAAGTCGCTGCATGTAAAACTTGTCCCCCAAAGTCGATTGTCTTTTTCGGACCATATTTTGGATCTCCAACAAGTGGGAAGCCAATATAATTCATATGCACACGAATTTGGTGTGTACGTCCCGTTTCTAAACGACATTCCACCAGCGTATAGTCACCAAAACGTTCAACAACTTGGAAATGTGTGACAGCATGTTTACCATTATCGACAACTGCCTGTTTTTGGCGATCTTTTTGGTCACGACCAATTGGTGCATCAATTGTCCCCTTATCATGTGCAATATGCCCGTGGACAAGAGCAATATATTTACGAGTAACTGTTTTATTCACTAATTGATTGACTAATGATTCATGAGCCGTATCGTTTTTAGCAACCATCAATAAGCCCGATGTATCTTTGTCGATACGATGGACAATCCCTGGTCGTAGTACACCATTAATCCCTGATAAGTCTTTACAATGATACATTAAGCCATTTACCAGTGTACCTCCCATATGGCCCGGTGCTGGATGTACCACCATACCCTTTGGTTTATTCACAACAAGAACATCTGCATCCTCATAAACAATATCTAAATCTAAATTTTCTGCGACAACATCCAATTCTTCCACTTCTGGTACATCAATAGCGATGATGTCACCAGCTTTAACCTTATATTTTGCCTTTACAGCATCACCGTTTACTTTAATGACTCCCTCACTAATCCAGTTCCCAATTTGCGTGCGTGACCACTCAGATTGTAAGCTGGAAAGTGCTTTATCAATGCGCTCTCCTTGCTGCTGTTCTTCGATTGTATATGTTACTTGCGTCATTGTTTCACCTGTTTCTTCTCTTTTTTATCTTCCATAATTAAGCCAATCATCAGCACGACAACCGCTATTGTTAATGCAGCATCTGCCACATTAAAAATAGGAAAATCATAATTAATAATTGGAATTAAAACATCTACAAAATCGACCACTTCTCCTCTAAATAGACGGTCTATAAAGTTTCCTACTGCACCACCAAGCAAGAGCATTAAGCCGACTTGAAAAACAGGCTTTCCCTTTGCTTCTTTATGATAAAAATAGACAATCGCACAGATAACAGCAACTGTGACAATACTAAACAACCACATTTGCCCCTCTAGCATCCCCCATGCTGCCCCTCTATTTCGATGAGACAAAATACCAAACCATGGGTCCCATACAGCAATGCGTTCAGCATATTCCATATTTTTCACAATCAGCCATTTTGTCCATTGATCCAGTAAAACGACAAAAGCAGCTAATCCATAATATTTATACACAGACATTCCTCCGTTCACTCAACATCTTACCTATTCTACCATAACAGTACCATTCACAATAACTAATATCATATCTAAATATGGCTGGATTCTAAATCTCTTCAAGAAATATAAAAAGGCTACCCCTATTACGTTTAAGCAATAGAAATAGCCATAACTTATTGGTTAGACAGTTTCAGACTCTTTTGAATGTACTCGCTTCATGAAGTCATTAACATCAGCAGGAACTTTGCGATCTATTAATGACACGATGATAACAGATAAGAAGCCCACAGGTACTGTCACAATACCTGGAATTTTAAACTGCAAGAAGCTTGGTAACGTTCCTGGTAAAAAGATCATCCACATAGACACGCCAAGTCCTATTAATAATCCTGCAATGGCTCCTTTTTCTGTCATGCCTCTCCACCAAATACCTAAAATGAATATTGGGGTAAATGTACTTGCAGCGACAGTAAAAGCGAGCGCCACTAAATGGCCAATAGATGCATCCTTTACAAGTAAACCCAATGCTCCATATAAAATACCTAATAATACAATAGCCACTTTCCCAGCAATAACTCGTTGTTTTTGTGTAATATCCTTTTTCATGATATTGGCATATAAATCATGAGCTAGTGCACCTGAGCTTGTAATAAACAATCCTGAAAGATTGGAGAAAATAGCTGCAAATGCTCCTGCTATAACTAATCCAAGTAGCCATTTGCCACCTAGTGCAAGGGCTGTAGTAGGAATGACCATATTATTCCCACCCAGCACTAAATCACGCATGACTTCCTCACTAGCTGTCCCAGAAATGAAAATAGATCGACCTACAACACCTAAATAAACAGCTAACAAGAAGAATGCGCTTGCAATTCCAATGGCCATGAGTGCAGATTTACGGGCTGCTTTAGCACTTGGGTTTGTATAAAAGCGCAATAAAATATGAGGAAGACCAATTGTTCCTAGCGCTAATCCTATCGTCATACTAATTGTTTGCCAGAACGTGGGGAAATAAAAGCCCGTGCCTGTCCAAGCAGCACCATCAAAATTGATATCATTGCCATCTAAGGCATACGGTGAAGTGCCTGTAATTGGACCGCTAAATGAATGGATGGCTGCTAAAATTTTATCATAATGTAAACCGCCATAAACTGCTGCAATTAACATCACAATAAACGCACCAAGACGAATCCACAACTCTAATGCTTGGTTGATGGTTGTTCCTTTCATACCACCAATACCTACATAAAAAATCATAACAACACAAGTAAATATAATGCCGAATTCATAAGAAGTACCGAAAAACATACTTAAAATCTGTGCAGCACCTAATAATTGGGGAGCTGCATAAAAGCCTGAAATAGCTAACACCACTGCCACAGCTACAAGCCGTGCTCGTCTACTATGAAAACGATAGCCTAAAAAATCTGCAACGGTAAATGCACCAAAACGTCTTAAAGGACCTGCCACAAAAATCGCTAATAATGTTAACCCAATGGAGAAGCAAAAAGCATAATAAGCACCATCATATCCAAGTTGAAATGTTAACCCTGCGATACCCAGAAATGTTGCTGCACTTAAGTAATCCCCACCAATGGCAGACCCATTTGTAAACCATCCGAAGCTTCGGCCACCTACAAAGAAATCCGAAGCTGTTGCATTTCTTTTTGTTAAATACGTAATGTATACAATTGTTCCCATTAAAGCAATGGTCATTAACATCTTTGGTTCTAATAGAGCTTCCATCATTCAACATTTCCCCCTTTGTTCCAACTACTTATTTGCTATATCATATTGCTTTAGACGTTTCTCGTACATGGCTGTGTGAACATATGCAATAATAAATGCCATAGCCATCATTACAATCGTTGTCACAAACCATGTGACTGTCATACCACCCCAGATCTTCTTAAACGCAAATGCTGGCGCAAACCAATTCATAACAGGGATACTAAAAATCAAAATAAAGTAAAATATCGATAAACCTAAACCTGTTGTAAATTCATCTTTCATAATTTTGTTTGTTGTTGCATCTAAAGGTGGTAGATCTTTCACATCAATTGTTCCTGCTTCTACATAGTCATAATCATGACTGCCTACTTCCGCCATAAGCCAACTCCCCCTTTTTTGGTAAGTGAATAATTGTCTGAAATTTCAAATTATTATTCACTACAATTATTCTATTCTATTTCAACTTCAATATAGATATAAAATATTGCTGTATTAGTACAAAAAATTGCTATTTTAAGTTAAAATATTTTTATCTTTTTATTCGTAGGGGGCTGGTAGCATTTTAAAGGTGGTATGGTATATGGAAAGCTCATTTGACAAGCAGCAAATGAGTGAATGGTTAAAAGAGGTTTTACCAAACGCTTTAGAGGAATGTAAAGTGCCAAAGCCAGAAGATGAGGTCATTATTGTCTATGAAGTCAATCGGTTATTTGATTGGGTAAAGATTAATCGATTAAAAAGAAATTATCCTAATAGTATTATTGTCCCGTTTGTTACAGAACACCTTACCTACTCGACTGGTATAGCAATTGAATTAGCTTTACCTGCACTTCTCATAAAACCATTACAAAAATCAAAATTTTTACGAATTGTAAAAAAGCTGTATACGTCCTATCAGGAAAAAAAGGCGAGTACACTTACAATGCTTGAGCTATCACAACAAGTATCCCAACAACATACCTCTCCATTTAGGGAAGCATTTTTAAAACGCCTGATCCGTGGAGAAATTGACAATGAACAAGAAATAATACAATCTGCTTCATTTTTATCGACAAACTGTATACCTAATATTGTATTTTTAATTCAAGGCTATATTGATGGGGCTAATAAGAAAGCTGTCCCACACGATGCAAGTAGTAGTATTACAACTGTTTTTCGTCAGCACTTTGCTGAGAAGGCCTCATTATCCTTTTTACATTTTGAACGCTATTTATTACTTCTCATGCGAATTCCTACTGACTACAACTCTTTCAAACATTGGACTGAGGGTGAAGCCTGTTTATTAGAGGTTATCGAGACCCTAAAAAGGGATTGTTCTATTCATCTTTTTATGGGGGTTGGAGGTGTATTTCAGGATGCTATGCAAGTGAAGGAATCCTATAGCCAGGCTAGAAAAGCACGTAGAAAACCACCTATCCATAATATACACATCCGATATTACGAAGATTTAACAAAGCATGAGCAGCTGCAAAAAGCTATTCAGTATATTGAAGAGCATTACGACGAACAACTGACCATTCGTGATGTTGCAAAATATATTAACTTTAGCCCAACTCATTTTAGTAGACTATTTAAAAAAGAAACAGGTCGCAATTTTGTTGACTATGTTGCTTATACACGCATTATCAAAACCTTACCTTTTTTACGCAAGTACGACTACACCATAGAAAAAATCTCCTCCTCCTGTGGCTTCAATACACCAAATTACTATAGTTTAACTTTTAAAAAATATGTAGGGATCTCTCCAACAGACTATCGCAATACGACAGAAATTTTATTTAAATAATGGAAAAGAATCTGCAAAACTTCCATGAAAAAAGCAAGCCTCCAACAAGGAGACTTGCACATCCTCTACATTAAAATGCAGATTCTTGTTATTTATAGATTAAACGTAATACTTTTCTACAACTTCTGCACAGCGAGCACATACTGTAGGCTGTGCTTCATTTGAACCAACTGTTTCAGAAATTGACCAGCAACGCTCACATTTCTCACCAGTAGCCTTCTCAACAACAATGGAAACATGCTCAAGTGTTAAAGCTTCAGCAGGTGCCTCCTCGATAGCAGCTACCTCAAAAGCTGAAACGATGGAAAGTTGTGCAAAGTCAATGTTGGCATCGTTCAATAATGCGACAACATCTTCTTTCGCGTAGACAGTGACTTTTGCTTCAAGTGATTTACCAATTGTTTTCGCATTACGTGCTTCCTCTAATGCTTTTAAAATATCATCGCGTACATCAATAATTTTTTCCCATTTTGTACGTAGGCTGTCAAAATTCGCTTGAACATCTACCTCTGGGAAATCTGTTAATTGAACAGAAACTTCTTCTACAATACCTTGAGCATGTAGATAAGACCACATTTCATCTGTTGTATGTGGGATAATTGGTGTCATGATTTTTACTAATGTCATCAATGTATCATAAATAACTGTTTGCATCGCACGACGATCCTTATTGTCATGACCCTCGATATAGACTACGTCTTTGGCAATATCAAGATAGAATGAAGATAACTCTACAGCAACGAAATTATTGACTACATGATAGACAGCAGCAAAATCATAACGATCATAGGCAGCACGCACAGTTTTTAAGACATCCTGTAAGCGCATATACACATATTGATCCATTTCACGAAGCTCAGCATAACTTACACGATCTTTCGTAGGATCGAAATCAGCAATATTGCCGTGTAAGAAACGGAAAGTATTACGAATTTTACGATACACTTCAGATACTTGCTTTAACATATCCATAGAGATGCGGACATCTGCTGTATAGTCAACAGAAGCAACCCATAAACGAAGTATGTCTGCTCCATACTGATCCATTACTTTTTGCGGAATAATCACATTCCCTAAAGATTTACTCATTTTACGTCCTTCACCATCAAGTACAAAACCATGTGTTAAAAGTCCTTTGTATGGTGCATAGCCGTTAATAGCTACAGATGTAATAAGAGAGGAATTAAACCAACCACGATGTTGGTCAGAGCCCTCTAAATAGAGATCAGCTGGATATTTCATACCACGTTCTACTAGTACACCTTGGTGTGATGAACCTGAATCAAACCATACATCCATAATATCATTTTCTTTGGTAAATTCGCCGTTCGGGCTACCTGGATGTGTAAAGCCTTCTGGTAATAACTCTTTTGCTGTTTTTTGGAACCAAATATTTGATCCATTCTCACGGAATAATGCTGAGACATGACTAATTGTTTCAGGTGTAATAATAGGTTCACCATTTTCAGCATAGAAAATCGGAATCGGCACACCCCACGCACGTTGACGTGAAATTACCCAGTCTCCACGATCACGAATCATATTATAAAGACGAGTTTCTCCCCAAGCTGGTGTAAATGCTGTTGCTTTTACAGCCTCTAATAACTCCCCACGGAATGCTTCAACAGATGCAAACCATTGTGGTGTCGCACGATAAATAACAGGCTTTTTCGTACGCCAGTCATGTGGATAGGAGTGCGTAAAGAAATCAAGCTTTTCTAACGCTCCTACTTCTTTTAGTTTTTCTGTGACGAGTTTATTCGCATCATTATAAAACACGCCTTCAAAGCCAGGTGCTTCATCTGTATAGCAGCCACTATTATCAAGAGGGCTAAGAATACCTAAACCATACTGTTTACCAATATGATAATCGTCTTCACCATGCCCTGGGGCTGTATGAACACAACCTGTACCCGCTTCAGCAGTTACGTGTTCACCTACCATAATAAGCGATTCACGATCGTAGAATGGATGTTGTGCTACAATACGATCTAATGCCTCTCCTTTTACTTCTTGTACAACCTCATAGTCTACCCATCCAAGCGTAGTTGCCACTGACTCTAATAACTCTTTGGCAATGATGAATTTTTTATTAGCCACTGCAACTACTACATAGATAAATTCAGGATTCAAAGAAATCCCTAAGTTTGCTGGTAATGTCCATGGTGTTGTTGTCCAAATGATAAATTTAGCATCTGCTGGAACAACACCCTTCGCATCCTTAATTGCAAAGCTTACATAAATGGATGGAGATTTGATGTCCTTATATTCAATTTCAGCTTCCGCCAAAGCAGATTCAGAAGAAGGAGACCAATAAACCGGCTTTAACCCTTTATAGATATAACCTTTTTCCGCCATTTTACCGAATACTTCAATTTGACGAGCTTCAAACTCAGGCTTTAATGTAATATATGGATTTTCCCAATCACCTCGAATGCCTAGACGGCGGAATTGGGCACGTTGATTGTCAATTTGCTCATAAGCATACTCTTCACAAAGTTGGCGGAATGCTGCTACTGACATTTCTTTACGTTTTACACCTTTGTTAGTCAATGCTTGCTCAATTGGTAAACCATGTGTATCCCAACCTGGAATATAATTGACATGGTAGCCAGTCATGGAGCGATGACGTGTAATCATATCCTTCAATACTTTATTTAGAGCATGGCCTATATGGATATCACCATTTGCATAGGGAGGACCATCATGTAGAACAAATTCTGGTCGACCTTCCGTACGCTCCATCTGTAATTTGTTAATATCCATGCCATTCCATTTTTCTTGCATTTTTGGCTCATTTGCCGGTAAATTTCCACGCATTGGGAAATCTGTTTTTGGCATTAATAAAGTATCTTTGTATTCAACCATTAAAATTCCTCCTTTATTTTACACAAACAGGTAGACATTTTTCTCATAAGACAGTTATTGGCAAAATTATCTAAAACGATTCGGAAACAAACAAAAAAAGCCCTCAATCCCACTAAGGGACGAGAAGCTTCTACTCGCGGTACCACCCTAATTGTAGTACAAAAATTTGCACTACCTCTTAAAAGCACGTTTAACGTCGTGCATCACGAAATAACCTACTTTTTTCAGTTATTTAGCTCAGAAGTGATGTTCAATGCTAGTTGTATGTTTGGGCTCTCACTGTCCCCAAATCGCTTAACAACGCCTAACAAATACTGTCTTCGTCTCTGCTTTTATGCATATCTATTCAAAATAATTACTATTACAAAGTATATGAAATTCAAACAATCGCGTCAAGTTTCATTTGTCAATTACAGCAATTAAAAAGAAAAGTTAAATATCCTCAGAATCCTGTGCTTCTTCAACAGATGCTTGAATTTCTGTTAAATCGATATCATATTGCAGCAAATGATCCCAGTCATCTGCATTAAGTAAATCCAGCTGTGCTTCTACAAGCATCTTGAAACGATTACGAAATACCTTAGATTGCTTTTTAAGCTCATCAATTTCAATCGTCACCTTACGAGCCTTCGTCAAAGCTTCATTGACAATTCGATCAGCATTTTTTTCAGCTTCTTTTACAATGAGCTTTGCCTCTTTTTGAGAATTTCTTCTCACTTCATCAGCCGCTTCTTGTGCAACGACAATAGACTTCTGCAAAGTTTCTTCTAAGGTGTTGAAATGTCTCGCTTGTTCTAAAGCCATCTCTAATTGCTTATCAACCTCTTTTTTTTCACGAAGCAGAATTTCATAGTCTTTAATAATCTGATCTAAAAATTCATTTACTTCATCTTCAGCATAACCTCTGAAGGCTTTTGTAAACTCCTTATTATGTATATCAATAGGTGATAATGGCATACAATCCTTCTCTCCTTTACATGTACATTCGTAATTCCTATTATACAATTGTTCCGACAACTTAGCAGTAAAAATTAATGAAATTTACTTCACTTTCAGCTTTTTTGGGCCAATCGACCGACTTGAAGACGGATTTTATCTTTTTTTGTTCGGCCTTCAGTCATAATAATTTTCACCCGACCACTTCCACGTATCGATAAAATATCTCCCTCTTGTAATTCAAAAGCAACTGTATCTCTTTCTGTCCAATTTACACGAACTTTTTTCCCAGTAATTAAAGCTTGAGCTTTTTGGCGTGATACATTTAATACAGTCGCAATAATTACATCTAAGCGCATGGAAGATACTGTATAAGATTCCTCCAACCATTCTTCCTCATTTACAATAAGGGAATCCGCTTCTTTTAAAGACTCAATATGCACCTTAACTTTACCAATACCTGTTAAATGTAACCGAACATATTCTGCTACCTCTTGAGCTACAACGAATTGCACCTGCTGATCATTTACACGAATATCACCAAATTTCCCACGGTTTAAACCTAATGAAAGCAACGCACCTAAAACATCAGGATGTCGTAATTGGACAAATTTCACTGGATATTGAATCGTAAAGGCCACTAACTGAAAGTCTTCTTCTATTGCTTCATAGTAAGTAGGAAAAATAAGCATACGCTGCCTCTCCGCCTCTTCAAATAAACCTGTGCATGCAGTTTTTAGGGTATCATTTTGCCCGATAATCGATGTCACAATAAAACGTTGTCTTGGATCAAGAAAATCTGTCAGCTTAGGCGCATAACGATCTTCAACCTCACGCTGCCAGCTTATTACCTGTTCAATAAAGGGCTGTTCATCTTTTCGAAAATGCTGGATTAAGTGTTCCATCTTGTTGTCTCCTCTTTCACTAGTTCCATTTTGCTTTGTTAGTTGGAAACTTAGTATTCCCAATTAATGACGTTTGGACGTCATTGTTTTAAAATTTTTTATTAGTCGCTTTAGTAGCATAGAAAATTAAAATAAATAAAAAATCCCCACCAAAACGTGAGGATTTACTTCTAAGCGAACATAAAATATATTTTCTGAATGACTATATAAAGCCCTCTTTCTATAAAATTCAGCATAAAGATGGCCACAATTGGCGAAATATCAATCATACCAAGAGGCGGAATGAATTTCCTAAAAATCCCTAAATATGGCTCACAAACTTTTTCAAGCATGCGACCAATTGCTGAATTTTGAGCGGCAGGCACCCAAGACATTAAGATATATGCAATTAGCATGAATGAGTAAATCTTAAATGCTAATGATACATAACCAAGTATAATAAAAAAAGTCATATAAACTACAATCCTCGCTATTAATTATCGTCTAAAATAAAGTTTGTAATTTCACCAGTCACTTCTACATTATCTGGCGTACAAAGGAAGATATCTTTACCGATACGTTGAATATCTCCAGCAAGAGCATAGACTGTGCCACTTAAAAAATCAATAATGCGTTTACCTTGTTCTCTTTCGATGCGTTGCAAATTGACAATTGTTGCACGTTTATTTTTTAAATGCTCTGCGATATCTTGTGCTTCTGCATAAACTCTCGGTTCTATTAAAACAACTTTTGCTCCCTTAGAACTCATAGCTGCCTGCAAACTGACAATGTTATTAGGAGTTGCTGTGCTTTGTGGCATGATTTCATGAATAGGTGCTTTGCGTTCTTTCATCATTTTTTTTGGCTTAACTGAATGAATCGGTTGCTGTTGTTGTATGGGTTGTTGTTGCTGAATAGGAGCTTGCGTGATTTCTTCTTCTAATTCTTCTTCAAGGTAAAAGAAGTTTTTAATCTTATTTTTCATGCTCATCCTGTTCCCCTCTTTCATTTCCAACAAGAGCCGTTCCGACTCGAACAAAAGTAGCCCCTTCCTCTACCGCAATTTCAAAGTCATTAGACATGCCCATTGATAACTCGGTACAAGGTGCGTGTGCGAATCCTTGCTCGGCTATTTGCTGTTGACATTGTTTTAATTGCTTGAAAACAGAGCGAATAATTGCTTCGTTTTCAGTGTTTGGTGCCATAGTCATTAAACCTACAACTTGAATCTTAGTAAAACCTTTTAATGCTTCTACAAAAGGCAAAACTTCTTCGATAGTTAAACCATGTTTTGATTCTTCACCAGAAATATTTACTTGTACAAAACATTTAACAGGTTGTTCGGCTCTTTTTTCAATTTCTTCTGCCAAACTCAAACGATCTAAGGAGTGTAAATAATCAATGCTGTTAATCACTTGTTTTACTTTACGTGTTTGAAGCGACCCAATGTAATGCCAATGAACATCAGCATGTATCTCAGTAATTTTACGATGTAAGCCCTCTGGTCTGTTTTCTCCTAAATGAGTGAGCCCTGCTTCAATTGCTTCTTGTGTTCTTTCAACAGAAACTTCCTTCGTCACGGCAATTATTTGGACTTTTTCGCCCTCACGATTCCCTTTTTTTTCTGCTGCTGTTATTAAATCATTTAGTTTGTTTAAATTTGTTAAGATTTTTGTCACTGTTTTTCCCAACTTTACAACAATAGTTTCCTTTATTGTAACAAGCAATGCTTGATTTATCAATGAATAGCCTGACCTATGTCAGCATACAATTCTCACAATTTTAATGTGCCTATGTCTTAGGAAAGGGCTTTGACTAAAATGACATCCTTACCAACAACAAGCACATCCTTCATATACACTTTTCTCACAGACTCTTCACCTTTAAAAAAACCAAGATATTTGCGAGGCTCTGCAATCAAAAATGCTGTCACATAGCCTGTTTCTTTTGATACTTCAGCATCTATGACAAAGCCTATAAATCGTCCATTTCCTGCTTCAATGACTTCTTTTTGTTGTAACATCGAAAAACGCAATGACATACCTCCTCTATTGTTTACTTTCGTATAAACATTTCTACTACCATCAAACTTTGCTGTTACTTTATATTTATGTATCATTTGTTCATTGAATGAAGATAAAATGCGCACCGAATTATACGATGCGCATTTTTTTATTTGTAATCTTTTTGCATTGTTTCAATTGCATTTTTTTCAAGACGTGAAATTTGTGCTTGAGAAATCCCAAGTTCTTTGGCAATCTCAGTTTGGGTCTCTCCATAATAAAATCGTTTGGCAACGATCATTTGCTGACGTTCATCTAGCTTTTGCAAGCTTTCCTTTACCGACACATAGGCAACCCATTGATCTTCTGATACATCATCATCACGTAATTGGTCCATCATATAAACAGCATCTCCGCCATCTGAATAAATGGGTTCCTGTAATGAAACTGGATCTTGAATGGCATCTAAAGCAAATAAAACGTCTTCCTTTTTCATGTCAATCATCTCGGCAATTTCTTCAATCGTTGGTTCTCGCAAATTATCGGTTATCCATTGCTCTTTTGCCTGCATTGCCTTATAAGCTATATCTCTTAGAGAGCGAGATACACGTAATGCATGATGATCACGCAGATGGCGACGAATTTCACCAATAATCATTGGTACAGCATATGTCGAAAATCGTACATTATGCTTTAAATCAAAATGATCAATGGCTTTCATGAGGCCAATACAGCCTACTTGAAATAAATCATCTGCCTGTTCACCTCTATAGGCAAATCTACCGACAATACTAAGCACTAACCTTAAATTGCACATCACAAGCTCTTCTCTAATCTCTGTTTCTCCAGCTTGTAATCGGATAAAGAGTTCCTTCATTTCCTCGTGCTTTAGAATTGGCAAAGTCGATGTATCTAAGCCGCAAAGATCTACTTTTGTTCGCATATTCGATTCCTCCGGATGTTATTCTCTGACTAAACCGTGACATCAGTTTGTCCGAGAGAAACAAGAATATGCACAAAAGCTGCGACCAATTTTAGGTAGGATAAATTTCCCTTTCTAAGAAATTGGTTGATTTAAATTTTCACGTAAATCTTGAATAATTTTCTTTTCTAAACGGGAAATATATGATTGCGATATGCCTAAATGATCTGCAACTTCTTTTTGTGTCATTTCAACTTTTCCATTGAGACCAAAGCGACATTCCATAATATAACGTTCACGCGCACCTAGTAAATTAATAGCGTGGAACATATGCTGACGTTCAATTTTTTTCTCCACATTATCTAAAATAATATGCTCTTCTGTTCCTAAAATATCTGACAGTAATAATTCATTTCCATCTGCATCAGAATTTAGTGGCTCATCTAAGGATACTTCACCCTTCATACGACTTGTTTTTCGTAAATGCATTAAAATTTCATTTTCAATACAGCGTGATGCGTATGTTGCAAGCTTAATATTTTTATCCGTATTGAACGTCTCAATTGCTTTTATTAAACCAATGGAGCCAATACTGATTAAGTCTTCGATTGGCGTTCCCGTATTATCAAAACGTCTAGCAATATAAACAACAAGACGTAAATTACGTTCAATTAGTGTGTCTCTAGCTCGTAAATCACCATTCATAAAGGATGCAATGACTGTAACTTCTTCTTCTCGACTTAATGGCACTGGCAATGAATCATTTCCCCCTATATAGTACGTTTCACGACTCCGAAACTTACTCCATAATTTTTTCAAGCTAGCAAGTAGCCTAAGAAGCAATAGTTCTCCCCCTCTATGAGTTATTTGAAAGCGCTGAAAAATGTAAAATTGCTGCTGTGCTATGTGGAAAATTTTTAGCTTTTTTGGTTAATACGATATATTCATTCATTTTCACTTGCGAAGGCTCCCCCTTTATATGCCACTCATCAAAGCGAAAACCAAGGACAACGGTTTGCTGCTGTACTGTATTGACATGAATAAATCGTATATAACGCTGATAATCTTCTGAAAACATAGATACATTGTACGGATCTGTTTCTTGCCATTCCATTAATGATTCCCGGAACGCTGAAGGTAAATGTGGTCTCAAAGCAGTATAGGAAACAAAATGAACCGGCTTTCCTGATAATGGCTCAATGGCTTGATTTCCTGTATCTACAAAGGCAGAAAGTGGTATCTTTGCCCCAAAGATTGTTAAAGTTGTATCAAATACAAATTGACCACTTAAGCGTTCTAATTTTACAAAACCCCATTGCTTATAAAATGCAATAAGATTTAAAACTGCAAGCAAAAAGCAAATCATAATGAAATGGGTGGAAGAAAGATTTTTTAAAAAAGGTTGTAGTGCTGTTAACAATCCGCCAATAACGATCGTTGCTGTTAACACAATAGGTCCTTGCTTCTGAAAGCTTCGAATCTTAAAGTGAAACGCTATACCAATTAACAATATAAAACTAAGAATTGTCGTCCACAGCATTTGACCGCCAATGACAGCTACAAAACTACTACAAATAGAACTCATTAATAATCTTGAATTTTTTACAAGGACTCCTGTTACTCTTGCCGTAAACGTGAGTATCGCTAGATTAAAAAGCGTATTAATGAGCACCAGCCATTCTCCATACATAACAGCCGCCTCCTACTTACAAAGTTAGCACGTTACTCCCACAAATATTGTCAAACAATCGCATCATTTCCTAAAAATGTTTTGACAAAAAACATGGTTTCCTTACACATTTGAACATCATGGCAGACAATATAAAAAGCTCGTATTTTACATATGTAAAATACGAGCTTTTTAGAAGTTAATTAACCACGATTTTTGCGGTTACGTAAAAATGCCGGAACCTCAAGCATGTCATCCTGTGCATAATTTTGCTGATTTTGACGTGGCTGCTCATGTTGAACATGCATTTCTTGTCGTTGTTCACGAATAGGTGCTTGTTGCTGTGGAGCAGATTGTCTGTTCATATTAAGTGTCGGTTTTGCTGTAGGTCGTTGTTGCTGTAAAGCTTCCTCTGTGAAGCCTGTCGCAATAACTGTAACAATGATTTCATCTTTAAGATTTTCATTAATTACAGAACCGAAAATCATATTTACCTCTTCATCTGATGCAGAAGCTACGATATCTGCTGCTTCTTGTACTTCAAATAAGCTAAGATTTGAACCACCTGTAATGTTCATAAGGACACCTTTAGCACCATCAATGGATGATTCAAGCAATGGACTTGAAATAGCTTTCTTTGCAGCCTCAGAAGCTCTGTTTTCACCTGTTGCAATACCAATTCCCATTAAAGCTGAACCTTTGTTGGACATAATCGTTTTCACGTCTGCAAAGTCTAAGTTAATAAGACCAGGTGTAGCAATTAAATCTGAAATACCTTGTACACCTTGACGTAATACATTATCGGCTTCTCTAAAGGCTTCTAACATTGGTGTTGATTTATCAACTATTTGTAGTAACTTGTCGTTTGGTATCACAATCAGTGTATCTACTGCTTCTTTCATACCGCCAATTCCACCGATTGCTTGTGTTTGACGTTTACGACCTTCAAAAGTAAATGGACGTGTGACAACACCTACTGTTAGGGCTCCCAATTCACGTGCAATTTGTGCAATCACTGGAGCTGCCCCAGTACCCGTTCCACCGCCCATACCAGCAGTCACGAATACCATATCGGCGCCTCGTAAAACCTCTTCTAGCTGTTCTCTGCTCTCTTCAGCAGCTTTTTTTCCTACTTCTGGATTTGCACCTGCACCTAATCCACGCGTTAATTTAGCCCCAATTTGTAGCCTTACTTCCGCTTTGGATAAATTTAATGCCTGAGCATCCGTGTTAACTGCGATAAAGTCAACACCTTGTACACCATGTTCTATCATTCGATTGACAGCGTTGTTACCGCCGCCACCAACACCTATGACCTTTATTACTGCAAGTTCATCAACACTTGTATCAAATTCTAACATCTCTTTTTCCTCCCACGGTAACTCGACTCTGTATCATTCATTACGCATTCTAGTTAATCAAAAAACTTATCAAATAATTTTTTTGCTCTCCCAATTACGCTTTCTTTTGGTTCTGAAGGTGCAGAATACTCTTGCTTTTTGCTTATAGCTGGTTGAGCCCCTACAACTGCATATTCAACAGGCTGCGTATTCGTACTTTTACCGTAAAAATCATCTTCTAAATAGGCGTAACGAATAAGTCCAACTGCCGTCGCAAATGAAGGCTCTCTAACACCGATATAATCGGGTGTATAGATTCTAACACGCGTTTGTAGAATTTGACGTGCTAATTGGGCAATCCCCTCAAGCTTTGCAACACCACCAGTTAAAACTACACCGCCTGGTAAATCTCTAACACCTAAACGTGCTAATTCATCTATAACTAACTCTAGTAATTCTTCTAATCTAGCACCAATAATCTCCGATATATAACGTTGGCTGTACTGATCAGTAGAATCTGTACCCACGACAGGCACTTCAAAGAGTTCGTCATCTGATGCGTCATCATAAAAGGCGTGTCCAAACTGGTGTTTAATTTGTTCTGCTTGTTCTGTTGGTGTTTTTAAAACGATTGAAATATCTTTCGTTATATGATCACCACCAACTGGTATGACACCCGTATGCGTTAATAATCCCTCTTCAAAAACTGCAATTGTTGTAGATCCGCCACCTAAGTCAATAAAGGCAGTTCCTTGGCTTTTTTCATCTTCTGTTAATGCAAAGTAGCCTGATGCTAATGGCTGCAAATATATTTCTCGTATACTTAAACCCGCTCGCTCAACACAGCGAAGAACATTGTGTAAAAGCGTTTTGGATGTCGTTATCATTGTTGCATCCATTTCAAGACGGATGCCAATCATACCACGAGGATCTTTAATTTCATCAAGGTTGTCCACAATAAACTGTCTTGGAATGATGTTAACTAATTCACGTTCAGGAGGTATTGACATGACTTGTGCAGATTCTACCACTCTGTCTAAATCATCATCTGTAATTTCTCTATTTTCACTATTTACAGCGACAACACCTTTAACTAGCTGTAACATCGTCTGGTTAGCTGGAACGCCTAAAACGACTTCATGGATTTGATAACCAGTCATTCGTTCGGCCTGTTCTATTGCTTTTCGAATAGATTGTACTGTTGCATCAATATCAACAATTGCACCTTTTCGAACTCCATTCGACTTTACATTTCCGACGCCAATTACATGTAATTGCCCGTCACTCATTTCACCTATTAATACCTTGACAGAGGAGGACCCAATATCAAGGGAAATGTATAAATCTTGCTGATTCAATTCGCTGCACCTCCTTGAAAAATGCTCTTGTTTTCATTCTATTGTAAATTTGGCATAATGTCTAAGCAAATCGAGTATTTTGGTCAATTTTTCTCTCATTCTATGGAAGTTTTTTTTCGCTTGTGACGTTTCTCATCTAACCGAGTTAGTAATATACGCCTAATAATTGCTATATTTTGGAATAAACGTACTCCAAAAGCGAAAATCGCTGCTAAATACAAATCTATCCCCAAATTCACTCCTATAAAAGCTAATCCTGCTGCTAGAACTATATTAAAAAAGAATCCTGATACAAAAACTTTATCATCGTAAACTTGCTGTAATTGAGCACGAATACCTCCAAATAATGTATCTAAAGCTGCTAAAACAGCTATTGACAGATAATTTTCATACATAGAGGGGATTTGTATATTTGTTAACAAGCCAAGGGCAAGTCCAAATACCAAACCTAAAAATGGTAGCCACATATATTAATCTCCTTTTTTTACCTCTGCTAAATAATCATTTGTCAACGGCTGATCAAATGCTGGAATTTGTAACTGTTCAATTGGTTCTTCAATTACTAAATTAAAATTGTCTAAATAAAATGAGTCTATAAATGTTGAGGCCTGCAAGGAATTATACATTTTTTGTGCTGCTTTATAATCGCTTGTCCCAACAAATATCTCAAATGAAGGCGAAGACAGTGGTATACTGTTTACTGTTGTCTTACCATTAATATCCCGTATGGCTGTTGTTTGTACTACCCGATTACCATCAATTGAGACATTAGTAGCATTGTTCTTAAAAAGGGTATTCAATAATTGAGTTAACAAATCGGGTGAAATCTCTTTAATTTCATAGCCCATTTCTATCAGTTCAGGTGCAGGTTCAACTCGAAGTACAACACCTGGCCCTATAACTTCTGTTAATCCTGCTTGTAGCTTTAAACGATTTAATGTTTCATTTAAAGCTGCTTGCTGATTTACTTTTTCAGATTGCTCATAGCGATCCACTACTTCATGAAGTGAGCGAATTTCTGCCAGTAGTGCGGAATGTCTTTGTTTTTCTTGTGCTAATTCCTCTCTTATTGCCCAAATATCTCGTGTATCTCGCTCAGCTGGTTTTTGTATGGTATTGTATTGTACCGCTATCATCAAACCGATAATAAATAGCACGATCGTTATTCGGGTGTACATATTTCTTTTCAAAATAGCCCCTCCTAGACGTATCGTATGCCCCTCAGAATACGACTTTGAATTGTATAATTTTCTACAATCGACTATATAACTGAAGGCTAAATTAAACATGAAGTTTAAAGTATAGAACTTGTCCTAACTTTCTATTTTTACTTTTGGCATGGTAAGCTTCTGATTTTCTTCAAGTGACACAACAATATTGTCATTTAATAATTGATCCACCACGCCCCCGTTTAAGTTTAAAGAAGCTATTAATGTATCTGAATCACCAACCGCTTCGATTACAAACGGAGCTGGATGTTGTGTACCATCAATTGTTATTACTGGGCCATTACAGCGAATATAAGAACTCGCTAATACACGTTGTCCATTAATAGCAATAGCTTGCGCGCCTGAAATTTTTAGTTCATTTAACAATTTAAATACATGACTTTCATGGACAATATAGTCATTTGGATTTAAGGATTTTGGATCATAGTCTCCATCTTGAAGGGTTATGCGTATGCCCTTCCCCTCACTCTTTAGTTCACCGAGTAAAAGCCGTAAATCTTCTGCTTGCTCAACAAGCTTCTTGTAGTCCTTTTCGTTTGAAGCAAAGGATTTTTCATACTTCCGAATTTGTTCTTGTAAATGATTTAGTTCTTCCGTAAGTTCTTTATTGCGCTCTTGTTGAGTGATTAGCTCCTCACGATAAGAATCTTCTTGCTCAAAAAGCTCAGAATTAATAGTGCCTGCTTCTCGATTATCTTTCGCCTGGTTGTATGAATAGCCGATGATAAATCCTGTTGTTACACAAACAATTAGTAATTCGAATTGTTTTCTAGTAAAAAAACTACCTTTGCTATTCGTCTTCTTGTTGTTCATCTTCTGTCACTTCCTGGTTAACCATTTCACCATCTGCATTTACTTCCATGTCAATACTAATCTTGTTGTATTCCTCGTTAAAAGGACGATAGTATGAACCGACCTCTAAATCAATCACACCTTTTTCTAAGTTAGCAATTTGTGCGACGATAGAGGGGTAGTAATTTAACTTTTCCGCTAGTGTCTGAATAACAGCACGTACTTCGTAGCCATCATTCATATAAAGCTTGACTGCATTTGGATTTGCTTCATTACTATTCGTGTTAACCTGAGAAATTAAAGCTAATACTTCGGGCTTTAATTGTGCTAGCTGTTCAACAAGCTTATTAATTGTCTTTTCACCAGTTATCCCGATAAAAACAGGTGCATCAATGGGTGTATCATTTCCCGTTTGTTCAAAGCGCTTGCCGTTTTCTAGCAAAGGATAATAAGTCCCATCCCCAGCTAAGTACGCAACTTTTTTCCATTCTTTAATATCAATTGTTACGCCTTGTAACCAGTTACGGTTAACCTGTACTTCTTTTACCCATTTATCCTTTAATAAAATCTGTTCAATATCTTCCACTTTGAAACTCCACATTGATTTTCCTGGCGCAAGAGTACTTGCCTCCAAATAATATTGGTCATTCGCTAGCTTCGCACCATTGACAGTGATTTTATTGATGTTACTGTATGGAGATTGAAAATAAAGGAGTACTGCTAACACAATAAAGAAAAGTAATATTAGCACTATAAATTTCCGGTTTGTACGCTTTTTTCGTCGCTTTTTTAGCGTAGGTATGCGTTCTTCTATATCAATTACTTTCTCCATAAAAGTACTCCTCCTTTATATTTATTTCGCTAATTGATAAATAATACCTATTATTAACCACATTGTTACTAAAGATGTTCCACCATAGCTAATAAAAGGTAATGTAACACCCGTTACTGGCACTAAACCTATTACTACGGCTATATTTAGAAAAGCCTGCACCATAAGCATTGTGACTAGCCCGATAATCGCATAATAGGACGTTCGGTTTTTAGCCTGTACAGCAAATCTATAGCCTGCATAGATCGTTAGTACAAAAAGCACTAAAATAACGAGGCCACCAATCAATCCGACTTCTTCTAAAATAATGGCGTAAATAAAATCATTTTGAGGCTCTGGTAAATACAGAAACTTTTGTCGGCTTTGTCCAAAGCCATGCCCAAAAATCCCTGCTGGACCGATAGCCATTAAAGATTGCACCGCTTGGAACCCACTAACCAAGGGATCAGCCCATGGATCAAGAAATGCTTCTATACGCTTTAGACGATATGGCGCTGTCGCTATGAGACCTACTAATCCAGCGACACCAGCTAGCATAATCATGGCGTATAATTTTAGAGGATAGCCAGCGACAAAAAACAATAAAAACACAGATACAACGAGAATAAATACTGAGCCAAAATCCGGCTGCAACATGATAAGAACAACAGGAAGTAACAGGATAAAACCATGTCGCCAGTTAACAACAGGAGTGCCCGTTTTATGTTGGGCTAATATATGGCTCAAGTACACAATGACGGTAATTTTCGTTAGCTCTGCCGGCTGTATTGTTAATGGACCTACACCAATCCAGCTTTGCGAACCATTTCGCACTAATCCTATACCAGGAATCAGGACGAGAACGAGTAAAATTAACGAAAATATATAGGCCATTTTCCAAAAGGACTGCTCTCTCAAAATATTTAATCGAATCGTGATTAAAAATACGACAATGGCTACCACAAAGTATACGCTTTGCTTCATATAAAACGGCATTTTTCCACTATAATGAACGGCACTCCAATAGGTACCTGCAGAATAGACGAAAATAATGCCGATTATTGATAGCATCAAAGTTGTGACGAGCAATAAGTAGCTTTCTTTACCTCTCAGTAATGCCATCCTTCCAAGTCAAGTATATTCTAAAATAGTTACAGGCTCATTACAGCTTCATTACAGCATCAATAAAAACATCTCCACGTATTTCAAAGCTGTCATATTGATCCCAACTTGCACATGCTGGAGATAGTAAAATAACATCTCCTTCTGCAGACATCGGTGCTGCATATTGGACAGCGTCTTCTACATTTTGAGCAATGACGGTATGTTGGACACCACACGATTTTGCAAATTCTACAAATCGTAAGCCAGTTTCTCCAAACGCAACAACACCCTTTACATGACTCATACAAGGGCGAAGCTCTTCGAAAGAATGTCCACGATCTAAGCCACCTGCGAGTAAAATGACAGGAGCTTGGAAAGCATCTAAAGCACTCTTTGTCGCTAAGCAATTGGTTGCCTTAGAGTCGTTGTAAATCTTTCGACCGTTCCATTCACGTACGAATTGTGTACGGTGTCTAACTCCACCAAATGTCGCTAAAACCTCTTCCATCTTCTCTTTGTCACAGCCAACTAAAATACAGGCTGCCACGGCTGCTAGGATATTTTCTAAATTATGCTTACCAGGCAAGGCAATGTTTGCGCGATCCATGTATGGTTCACCTTGCCAATAAATTGTTGTATCATCTGCACTAATCCCATTTGCAGTACGCCCCTTCGAACTGAATGGAATCTTCTGTGCATGAGATTGTGCTGCATATCCAACCACTATCGGTTGGTCGGCATTATAAATAAAATAATCACTGTCATCTTGATTACGAGTTACGCCAAACTTCGCTTCAGCATAGTTATTAAATGTTCCATGATAGTCTAGATGCGCATCATAAAGATTCGTCAAAATAGCAATTTTAGGCTTAAACGTTTTAATCCCCATCAATTGGAAAGAAGACAATTCTGTTACAATGATGTCATCTTGATTAGCTTCTTTTGCGACGCCACAAGCAACTGTCCCAATATTTCCAGCAATTAAAGGATTTTTACTTCCGTTACTTAACATGTCGAATATTAAAGTTGTCGTCGTTGTTTTGCCATTTGAGCCTGTTATACCAATAAATGGTGCATCACTAATTAAAAAAGCTAGCTCAATCTCTGTCCAGACTGGAATCTCTCGACTAAGGGCATCAGCCACAATTCGATTGCTATAAGGTATACCTGGATTTTTTACCACTAACTCAAAGCCTTCATCAAGTAAATCTTCGGGATGGCGACCACAGATAACTGTAATCCCCTTCTGTAAGAGCCCTTGTGCATCTGGACTTTCATCAAATGGTTTTGAATCATTTACTGTTACAAATGCACCAAGCTCATGTAAAATTTCAGCAGCGGCCACACCACTTTTTGCTAGACCTAATACAAGTACTTTTTTATGTTGTAAATCTGTATAGTTTTTCATTAGAACGCCTCCGATAAGACTGCAATTAATGCTACTGCTAAGGCAGTTGACCAGAAGACAAGCACTACTTTCCATTCTGACCAACCCGATAATTCAAAATGATGATGAATAGGGCTCATTTTAAAAATACGCTTTTTTCGCAGCTTAAAGCTACCTACCTGCAAAATAACGGAAAGTGTTTCGATCACAAACACTAAGCCAACTAGTAAAAGCAAGAATTCTTCTTTTACTAAGACAGATACCATAGCTAATGCTCCACCTAATGCTAATGACCCCGTATCCCCCATAAATACCTTTGCAGGATTTGCATTAAATAATAAAAAGCCTAATAAAGCACCTGTTACAGCAAACGAAAATAGTGCAATATCTGCCTGACTTTGGAATAGCGCAATAACACCAAATGCTGCAAAGGCAATGGAGGCAGTACCCGCCACTAGCCCGTCTAGTCCATCTGTCAAATTCACTGCATTGGAGAAGCCTACTAACCAAAAAATTAAAAAGGCTACATAGAATACATCTAGATCAATAGTCCACTCCGTAAATGGAATAGCTAACGTTGTATCAAACGATCCTACATGTAGAAGGAAATACGCAAGAATAGCAATAACAATTTGACCAATCAATTTTTGAAGAGAGGTTAAACCTAAATTTCTTTTAAATACAACCTTTAAACCATCATCTAATAAACCTATTAAGCCGAATCCTGCTAATACTAATAAAAGTACTACGGTCTGTGTCGTTAATAAATCTAAAAAGCTACCTACACCAACAGTTGTTACGAGGATGGATATTAAGAAAATGATTCCCCCCATTGTTGGTGTACCAGCTTTTTTCATATGTGATTTTGGTCCCTCTTCTCGAATACTTTGCCCAAACTTTAGACGACGAAGAAGTGGAATACTAATTGGTGCCAGGATAACTGTTACTATAAAAGCAAGAGCTAAAATGGTAAGTGTTGTTGCGAGTTTCATTGAAAAATCTCCTTTAAATCTTGTTTCACTTTCTTCTTTAAGAAAAAAGCATTAACTTTCATTTTATTATTACTACCCTTCATAATAATAGTGGTTCTTTCCCATTTTTTAAAGGTAAAGTTATTTTAGTTCTCCAAATATAAATGAATGGTACCATCTTGTTTGATAACACTATCCACTTCAGGTAATTGATTACCAATTTTAGTCCCTTCTCCATGCCATTCAATACGGAATGGATAAAATTGCTTGGCAATATCATCCTTTGTTTGACCAATAAAATTCGGTACCTTCACAGTAATTGGGTCACCATAACGATAATCCTTTTCCAGTTGTTCCTTCGATTTTTCAATACCTACAAAAGGCGCAACATCCTCAATAATTTGCCCCACTATAGGTGCTGCTACAACACCACCAAACTGGGTTGTCTTTTTCGGATTGTCAACAGCTACATAGACAACAATTTGCGGATTGTCTGCTGGTGCAAAGCCAATAAAGGATACGATGTATTCTCCACTTTTATAACGGCCATTTTCAACTTTTTGCGCTGTTCCAGTTTTACCACCAATTCGCAGTCCATCTCTAAAGGCTTGTCGACCTGAACCATTCGCTACTACTGATTCCAAAGCACCTCGAACCTTAGCAGAGGTTTCTTCACGAATTACCTGATTTTTAACAACTGGTTGCGTTTCTTGTATGACTTCACCTGTATTTGGATTAAATACCTTTTTCACAACATATGGCGTATAAAGCTTGCCTCCATTTATGGCAGCAGCTACTGCTTGAACTTGTTGAATAGGTGTCACGGCTACCCCTTGCCCAAATGAAGTGGTGGCCTGCTCAACAGGACCAAAGGCATCCTTGGAAAATAAAATACCCGATGCTTCACCAGCTATATTAGACCCTGTCTTTTTTCCAAAACCAAAGTCTTTAATATATTGTAGTAATCGCTCATTGCCTAGACGCTGACCTAATTCTATAAAGCCTGGGTTACAAGAGTTCTCAACCACCTCTAAAAAGGTTTCATGCCCATGTCCTTCACGTTTCCAACAGCGAAGCTTTGCTCCCGCCACCATCGTATAACCTGGATCATAAAAGGTTTCATGCTCCAAATCCACTAAGTTTTCTTCCAACGCAGCACTAAGGGTAATAATTTTAAAAGTAGAACCGGGCTCATACGTCATCCATACAGGTAAATTTCGATTGTAGATGGCTGGCTCTACTAATTGATATTCCGCTGGATGGAAAGTAGGATAAGAGGCTAATGCCAAAATTTCGCCAGTGTTTGGATTCATCGCAATCGCTAGTGCTTGGTCAGCTTCATAGCGCTTCATTGCTTGCGATATTTCGCGCTCTACGACTTGCTGTACATCAACGTCAATTGTTAGCTCAATCGTAGCACCATCTTCTCCTGCTTTCCAAGCACTTGAAACATTAGGCAAATTATTACCTTTTGCATCTGTAAAGAGACGGATAGCAGAAGAATTAGCCTGCAGAAATTTATCATATTCATATTCAATCCCAGCTAATCCTTGGGCATCATACCCCGTAAAACCTAAAAATCGAGATAATAGCGTGCCATAAGGATAATCCCTAGAATAATCAACACCACTATACAATCCTTCAATTTGCATGCCTTGTAATTCTACTGCTTTTTCATAAGGTATATTTTTGCCTTCAGGTGCTAGTTTCACTAAGTACGCTTTTTTTTGCATTTTCTCTAATAGCTTCGCTTTATCCACTTCTAGAACCTGGGCAATTTTTTCAGCAGCTCCTTCAATATCATCACTTTGTGAAGGCATGAAATATAAAGTAGGCGCTAGCTTATTAGTTACAATACTCTCTCCATCTCGATCTGTTATATGCCCTCGTTCATTCGCAAATGGAATTTCCCTGTCCCAGTTCTCCTCTGCCTTAGTAGTCAATTCTTTTTGATCTAACACTTGCAAAAAGAACAACCTAACAACAATTGCCACTGCTACACACATAAACAACACATATAAAATACGTAAACGCTTTTTAGAATGGATAGAAATCCACTTCATTCGACATCACACCTTGTTTTTTACAACGTATGAAATAAAGTGGACTTCTATTCAGTATTATTCATCCTCTACTTCTTCAACTTCACCCTCAGAGGCAGCTTCAACGTCTTGTACAAAGCTTTCAGCAGGTGTTTTGAGCTTAACAACAATCGGGGAACTATCAGTGATGACGGTTCCAGCTGAAACGCTTTGACTTGCTACAAAACCTTCGCCGAATATTTCCATCTCTAGTCCAGTCATAGATTTGAAGACTAGTAAATTACGTAATGACCAATTCGTAAAGTCAGGCAATGTTACCTCGCCATCTGTCTTTAAAAATACAAAACTACCTTTTACCAGCTTTTGAGTGTTCGTTGGATATTGTTCAATAATTTTACCACCACTACCAACAACAATTGGTTGTAAACCATCATTGGCTAATTCTACTTCAACCGCTTCAGCACTTTGACCTGTAAAGTCCTGAATACTGACTTTATTGACATGTTGAACATCGTCTGGGTTGATATTAAGGTGCTTTAAGCTATTTAACATAACTGGATTAAAGACTTTTGATACTGGTACAGATCCAAGCTCATTGTTCAGCTTAGGTTTTTTCACTGAGACATATACAATTAGCTGTGGATCATCTACAGGAGCCAAACCTAAAAATGAATAAAGGTATTGGTTTGAAAGATATCCACCACTAGCTTTCGGAATTTGGGCAGTACCCGTTTTCCCTGCAACCTCATAATCCTCCAATATAAAATCCTTAGCTGTTCCATATTCTGATGTTAACGTTGAAGCTAGGATTTCTCGTACTTGTTTCGCTGTATCAGCTTTAATCGGCTGTCCTTTTTCAACAGGCTCATGATTTTGAATAATTTTCCCAGTAGAAGAATCAACAATACGGTCGATAACATACGGTTGCATCATCTTGCCATCATTCGCAATAGCAGTCATCGCTTGGATTAACTGAATAGGTGTTACTGTAGAACCTTGGCCGTAAGTTGTTGTTACTCTTTGAATAGGGTACTTCGATAAAATAGTACCTGTTGCTTCATTCGGTAAATCAATACCCGTTTTGTGCCCAAAACCAAAGCGGTCTAGATAATCAATAAATACATCATCGCCAATCTTTGTTAATAAATGGGCCATAGCAGTATTGGCAGAGCGTTGGAACCCTTGTAAATAAGTGATATAACCCCAACCATATCTATTGTGATCTCGAATCGTACGGTCAAACACTGTATATGATCCTGATTTAAATGAGTCATTCGGTGTCCATTTTCCCGTATCGATAGCTGAAGCAAGCGTGAAAGTTTTCATCGTTGAGCCAGGCTCAATTGTCTCCTCAATCACCTCATTCAGCCACTTCATATTTTGACTTTCACGTGTTTCTGGGTTAAATGTAGGACGCTGTGACATTGCTAAAATCTTTCCAGTCTTCGGATCTGCTACTACCGCGGTCATGGACTCAGGATTATATTCCTGTTCAACCTTTGTCATTGCTTCCTCTAAGAAGCTTTGGATTGTTTTATCAAGTGTTAAATAAATGTCGTCCCCATTTTTTGCAGGTGTAATCATTTTCTCACTGTTTGGAAGCAAATAGCGGAAAGCATCTGTCTCATATTCCACTTTGCCATTAACGCCTGTTAATTCTTTATCATACGTATATTCTAGACCCATTTCTCCCTTGGTTGTAACCGTGCCATCTTCATTATCTTTTTTGAGAGCATAGCCAATTAAATGAGAGGCAAATACACCATTTGGATAATACCGTTTTAAGTCACTCACAAAGAGAATTCCTGGTAATTTTTCTTCCTTTATTTTACTCATGACCTCGTGACTAATGCCACGGCCTGCGCTACCAAACTCAACTTGATATAAAGGTTCACCATCACTTCTATATCGATTGTTCAATTTTTTAACAATCTCGTCTTCCTTTTCCTTCATCGCTGGAATATATTTCGCTAGTACTTTTGCCGTTTTCTCCGAATCCACTACATGTCGAGGATTCTTTGGATCTGTTGTAGCCTTTTCGCTTACAATGGCAATCATGCGATAACTCAATGTATCCTCTGCAATTACTTGTCCATTTTGATCATAAATTTTCCCACGATTAGCTGTAATTACACTTTCCTTACCATACTTAGCTGCTGCTCTCGCTGCAAGCTCTTGTCCTTCCACTTCACCTGTAGCCTGTAATGTCACCATTCTTGTGAATAATAGAAAAAAGAGCCCTCCATAAAAAATTAATAATAGAAAGGCTCCCCATTGGAATCGAAATCTCTTTTTTTTCATTCTCCCGGCACTACCTTTACATTTTTCTCATTTTGAGTTAAACCGAGTTCTTTGGCTTTTTTCCATATGTTTTCGTATGTAGAAAGTTCACTTACACGAACCGTTAAGTCAACATTCTGTTTCGCAATCTCTTCTGCTTCTGATTCGATTTTTTGAATGTCTATACTTGTTGTTTGAATCGCTGCTTGTTTATTTAATACAAGTATTCCTAGTACAGCAATAATGCCAATTAAAACAATTAGCATTGTCTTTTCAAACTTCTGGTTCGTTTTTTTACGACGTATGATAGTGGGTTGTGGACTAGGTGGTGTTATCGGTTGTTGCACTTGTTGATGTTGGTGCTGTTGCCTTACACGAACTGCTGCCATTTACTCACGCCCTTTGTCGTTAATTTTCTCCACCACTCTAAGCTTCGCTGAACGCGCACGATTATTAACTGCCAATTCTTCATCAGAAGGAATAATAGGCTTTCGCGTAATAAGCTTTAAAGTTGGCTTCATGTCATCAGGAATTACAGGTAAATTTGGCGGTAATTCCGGTAATGATGACGCTTCCTTAAAGATTGTCTTGCATAGGCGGTCCTCCAATGAATGGAACGTAATGACACTAATGCGCCCCCCTACGTTAATCATATCAATCGCATCGACTAATGAATCCTCTGCTGCGCCTAGCTCATCATTAACAGCAATTCTTATTGCTTGGAAAATGCGCTTTGCCGGATGTCCACCTTTTCGGCGTGCCGCTGCTGGAATACCCTCTTTAATTAATTCTACAAGTTGACCAGTTGTTTCAATCGGTGCTGTTTTTCGAGCCTCTTCAATTTTACGGGCAACTTGTTTAGAAAACTTTTCTTCTCCATAACGGAAAAATATACGAACAAGATCTTCGTATGCCCATTGATTAACAACATCTGATGCTGTCAGTGTTGCAGTTTGATCCATACGCATATCAAGTGGTGCATCGTGGTGATAACTAAAGCCTCTCTCAGGTGTATCTAATTGTGGAGAAGATACGCCTAAGTCATATAAAATACCATCAACCTGCTTAATGCCATGAGCTAATAGTTCTTCTTTTAAGTAACGGAAATTCGAATGGATAAATGTAACACGCTCTATATAAGGTGCTAATCGAATTTTCGCATTTTCAATAGCCGTCATATCTTGATCAAAACAAATTAAGCGGCCTTTATCTGATAATTGTTGTACTAGATATTCACTGTGTCCCGCACCACCTAGTGTACAGTCCACATATACACCATCAGGATCTATGTTCAACCCATCAACAGTTTCTTTTAATAACACGGTTGTATGATCGAACATACCACTCGCTCCTCTCAGGCCTTAACCTCATTCAACTATCACGTTGTAATGCCTATTACAAGTTAAAAATCAAAGCCAATCATATTTTCTGCAATTTCATTAAAAGATTGTTCAGACTCACTAAAGTAAGCTTCCCAAGCATCCTTAGCCCAAATCTCGATTCGATTTGAAACACCCAACACCACACATTCTTTTACTAGATGCGCATGCTGCATAAGGGTAGCTGGGATGTTGATACGCCCCTGCTTGTCTATCTCTACCTCTGTTGCTCCAGAAAAGAAAAACCTCGCAAATGCTCGTGTATCTTTTTTGGTCATTGGTAAACCTTTTAATTTCTCTTCGAGTTTTCGCCATTCATTCATAGGATAGCCAAATAGACAGTTATCGAGACCTCTTGTGACAACAAACGTTTCGCCTAAAGCTTCACGAAATTTTGCCGGTACGATTAATCGCCCTTTCGCATCAACGGAGTGTTGATATTCTCCCATGAACATACTACTCACCCCACTTTATTAAATAATGTACCACATCCCCCCACTTTCCTCCACTTTTTTTAAAAAAAACTTGACATTTTATCACTTAATATGCAATTAGACCTTTAGGGATTTTTTTGACATGTGCTAAATGATACAAAAAAAGAGCCACCCCTGGTAGGATAGCTCTTTAAATACTATTTATCTCGACATTATTCATCAAATTCACAGGATATCAAATTACTACTTAGGTAAAAAGTATCTGTTTATTAATTTTATAAATAAAGTAAATAGTGGTGTTTACCGATGCTATAATTTTGCTTCAGCATTTCAGTAATTAACATAGGTCCAAACTCATTGAAATATTGATACGGATTAAAGGATCTCTCTTGGAAACCATCATTCGGATATAATTCATTTTGCAATGTCATAAATTTACGAATCGTCGTTTCATGCTTACCCAATACAGTTTGTTCAATTTTTTGCTGTAGATAGTCAAATTGCTTCGCATGATTTTCTTGATTTTTCTCAAGAATCTTATCTAATTGCAGATGCTGTTTCTCTAAATAGGAGGCTAGCTCTTCATATTTTTCTACTAACAACTGCTGCATAGCTTGAATTTGACGTTTGGCTTCACTGTCCTGTACATCTGCAATAAAACGTTCTTTCAGGTGTAATGCTTTCCCTTCCCATACGTCAGTAACAGTTAGTTGATGCTCGCGTAATAATTGCTCTACATGACGAGTGACAATAGTTATATGTAGGCGCGGAGCAAAAATCGGCATTTGTAAATCTAACACTGAAAATGCATTTTTCAGTGTCGCCCAATAAGCTAGCTCTCCTGGACCTCCAACAAACGCTAATACTGGCAATGTCATCTCCTGCATCAATGGGCGAGTTACTACGTTATTACTTAAACGTTCAGGATGATTATGCGCCACTTCTAATAGCTCTTCTTGTGTAAATTTAAGGTTTGCCGCTAAATTAACAAACAGATCATTTTTTCTTTCTAAAAGATGTCGCTCCCCATCTTCTACGTAAAATAAATTGGCGGCTTCATATGTTGCTAAAATAGGCTTACCATAGCCAGCACGTTCAAGCTCTTGCTCCTTTTCCGTTACTACTCTAGCAATTTCTTCATTGGATTGAATGATTTGAGCAAAATATTTATGTTCAAATTGACGGAATTGAAAGTTAGCGGCATCGATTAATAATAAGCCTTCCTCTTTGAATAATTGATTCATTAGACAGGCAAAGAAATCTGTAAATGTTTCACTATTGTTCAATGCGTCAACTAATTGCTTAATCAGCGTTTCTGTATACTCTGTTTCTCCAATATCACGAATAATTGTATTAATTAATTGCGTCATCGACTCTTTGTTGAGGGCTGTTGCAGAAGCCATCGTTTTACGTCTAGAGCGCTCCCCATAAGCTCTTTTTTTCAGCAATTCCCCATGTACCGTATAGGTGTGATTGATTTCTTCTAAGTCATGATCTTCTCCAGCTATCCAGAAAACAGGAATAACAGGCTGTTGAAGCTTCGTACTTTGCTCTTTCGCTAATGCAATAACTGAAATAGCTTTATGAACGGAGTAAAGAGGGCCTGTTAAGATACCTGCTTGTTGTCCACCAACTATTACCATAGCTCCTTGCTCTAGTTGTTCTAAATGTTCATTCGTTTTTTTGGATAACCCCAGCGGCTCCATAAATTGACGGATGATTGTTGTTAACTCTTTTTGATCACGGGAATTTCGCGCTAAATGCTCCGCTCTTTTCTCAAAAGCTTGATCATTGTATTCATACTCAAAAAATTGATGAATGGCAGTATTTGGCGACCAGTAATCTGCTAGTACATGATTTTTTATAGGTACTTGGATTGACTCCAGTTTCATTTAACATAAACTCCTCTACTCACTAAATCATTTCCTTACTCATAACAAGAAATTGAATTTCATTCATACTATGCACATGAGGCTTTCAATGTTGCCTTGACATTCAAATTGCTCAAAAAAATCCGCGGCATCTATTAGCGGCTTTTAGGCAACAATGTTGCAGCAGACATTTCGATTTAAAAGCCATCATTCTCCCTCGAGAAATATTTTCTATACCTAACTTTGCTTTCGGTAGAAAAAAAACATGCGCTGGTTCACTTCCTCATATCACTGAACTACGCTTCTAGTTTCGAAGGTTTATGAATGCAATCCATATTCTCATCCCCACAGAATGATTTTTATAACTATTTTAATGCTATTATTTTAACGCTTAAAGCTTCAACATGAAAAGAAAATGCTTAGACAACCTGTAAATATTCCATAATGGATTGGATAACACCCACGATACATATTACTAGATAAGCTGTACTAAGTATTAAGAATAAAAAACGCCAAATTTTCTTTAATAACGGCTTTACTTCTATTTCCTTTTTAGTCCGCCAATCAATATATGTAAAAATCATGGCCATCATTATCGCAAGGATCACTAAAAGCGCCCCAACATTCACACACCAAAGCACACCGATAGCTAACGGAACAGAAAAAAACAAGCACAATGTCGTAACATCAGAGGCTGCTCCAAAAGCATGTGTGCCTCGAATTTTAACTTTCCTGCCAATCAGATAAACAATTACGAAAAGAACAATTGGACAAAAAATAATGATACTAATAACTATATGTAAAAGGTCTTTCAACTTCTTTCACCGCTCTCCTCTATTGCAAGCACTTGATGATATAAAGTACGCAAAGTAGGTAAATTATGACCGTTTGCTAAAGCTTTATTTAGAATGACACCAACAATTGTTTCGATTTCACTTTTTCTCCCCTGCAGACGATCCGCTAGCATAGATGAAGTATTGTTGGCCGTTTTCCTACATAAGTCTATCACATCACTAAAAGATATGGTGTGTTCAATATCTTCAAAAGCTTCCGTAAGCTCTCGATAAATATTTTCTAGCAGTAAAAATGCTTGTTGATTAGTCACTAACTCTCCGTTCTTTACTTGCAATACAGCTGTCAATGGATTAATTAAGCTATTAAGTACCGCTTTTGCAAAAAGCATTTGCTCTGCATTACTAGCCAATTCAATAGGAAATAAGGAACGTTGTAATTGTAGTAGCTGTTGAAAAGCCTGGTGTTCTCCTCGTTCTATTGCTATTTTAAATAGCCCTACTCCTCTATGTTGAACCGTTGAATAGTCCAACAATTGAGCTCCAAAGGTCACTGAACCAAAGGCGATATTTTTTTGTGGCAAGAGTAGTGCCTCCTCAAAATGCGCTAAGCCGTTTTGCATAAAAAGCAACGGCATTTCACTTGAGAATAAGGCTAATTGATTGTAGAGCTTTTGCAAATGTCCGTATTTAACAGCAATCACTAGTAAATCTTGCTTTGGTAGATTAGCCAAATCTGTAGTAGCAACAATCCTTTGCACAGTTTTAGTCCCATCAACGTTGATACGTGTTAACTTCTTGGCATTTAGTTCAATTACTTGTTCCTGCCTTCTGGCAACCAACGTTACTGGTACACCAGACTCCGCTAAAAAACTTGCTGTTAATTGACCAACTGCCCCTGCTCCAATTATCGCTACTTTCATTGTCTACACCCTTTCCAACTTTACTGATCAATGTTCCTCGATGTCACCACATCCATATTATCCCAAAATACTCAAAACACTCTGTGATACTTTGAAGCAACACAATACTATTCACACCATCAAAAAGGGTGACGCACTTTTTGGCGTGCCTCCTATAACAGCAGACTTTAAAACCCCCATCTGATGCTTCACCTCTGAATAGTATACTTTCATAAAACTATAAGAATAAGGTGCCTTAGAATACATCTAAGGCACCTTCTACGCAGGTTCTTTTATTATACAGGATAGACTGATTATTGACGATATACAGAAAGGGTTTTATGTCCATAAAAGAAAAGCAATGTAATTCATGTTCCAAAAACCACGTAATCATAATTTTAATCTTTCATTAATGAATAACCTTGCTGAAGCCATTTCACTAGCTTCTCATGCTCATTTTGCAATTCCCGATGCTTCATTTCAAGCGTTTGATAAGCCTCCGTTAATTCGTCAAAACTTGTCAACGCTAATTTCAAATGACTTCGCATAGATTGTTGGGGCTGATTTCGCACAGCTAGTAGTGACTGACTATATTGACCACGCAATGTTTTATTCCATCGGAAGCCACACGCTTGTTTTGTACGACCTAGTTCTATGGCCGCCATTTCAAAGGCCTCTAGCTGTGTTTTGCCATTTTGCACATTATGCAATACGATTTCTGCTAGTCTTTCATCATCTTCCTTTGTCCATTGATCTTTTCTTTTTTTCAATTCCATAATCTATCACCCTCGCATTTTTTACTACTATATGCAAAAGCAAGCAAAATAGAATCATTGCATGAAAAAAGACAGTGATGATGTTTTTACTCTCAACACTGTCTTTATACATTACTTATTATTCTTCTTTGTCAAGAAATTATTAACCGCTTGATGGTGCGCTTCACTTTCCCACAACTTTGCACAGGTACGAACTTCTTCCATCACACGCTCATACATATTTCGTTCACGCCACTTTCTAAGCTCAATCTCCTTATAAGCTTTATGAACAGAAGGATGAATTTTTCGCATATGTTCAATAAAATCGTTCAAGGCATCTTCTTTTGAGCCTTCAAAAACACGCATAGCCCACCCTATCTCATATAATAATTGCGCAGGGTAAGGCTTCGCATCCACGAGCATCTTCATCGCACGATCATGACGCAAACCTCGTTCAAATAAATATGTACCGCCACCCCAGCCACTTGTAATGGCCAGTGTTCCTTGAATAAATCCACATTTCGCATGGCTAGCTACTAAACGAAAATCACAAGCTGTTGCAATCTCACAGCCACCTCCAACAGCCGTACCATTTATAAGTGCTATAGTTGGTACAGGAAGCGTAGCAAGGTCATATAATATTTTCCCCATCTTACTTAACATACCAAATGCCTCATCCTCTGTTTCCAATGAATGAAACTCAGATAAATCCCCTCCTGAGCAAAACGATTTATCGCCAGCACCAGTCACTACTAAGAAACGCACATCTTCATGCCCACGAATATATGTAATGACTTCTTGAAGACCGTTCATCACTTCATCATTGACAGCATTCCGTTTCTCTTCACGGTTAATGGTAAACGTCATAATGCCATCATGATTGTCAATCGTATAAGACATATTACTACCCCCTTTGTCGCAATGAATAAATTGTATCACACAATTATTTCACTATTGTAAAGAACTTCATAATCAACGAAATATTCCGTCTTTTTAAGCAAACAAAAAGGCTAGTAAAGAGCCATGGTCTCTCTACTAGCCTTTTAAGTGAGCAAACACTGTATTATTTGCTTACTACTTCTTTACCTTTGTATTGTCCGCAAGCTTTGCAAACACGGTGTGATAATTTAGCCTCACCACAGTTAGGGCAAGTTACCATACCAGGTACAGATAATTTGAAATGCGTACGACGCTTTCTTTTTGCAGTTTTAGAAGTTCTTCTAAATGGTACAGCCATTGATGGCACCTCCTTACAGATCGTCTATTCGTCTGTTTGATCAAAATACTTAGCTAAAGCAGCTAGTCTTGGATCCACTTTTTGTTCGTCAGCTTTTTTGTGTAGCTCTACGTCTTCATCTGTTGCATAAGACCAATTTTTACCACCATGCACTTGTCCTTCAGAATCTTCCTTGAACACTTGCATTGGTACCTCAAGCAAAACTAATTCCTCAAGAACCGGTTTCATGTCGATGACTTCACCGTCAATATAGTGAATGTCTCCGTCATCGTCTCCTCGTTTATCTTCGTCAATCCAGCTAAAAATTTCAACTGTCTCAACTTCAATTGGAAACTCAACATCCTCCCATGTGCGAGCACATGGTAGTGTTAACGTTGCTGTCACAGTTAACTGACATGTCATTTGCGATGCACCAAAAGTACATAGCCCTTTTACATGAACGGGCGAAATTGCTCGAATATCCTGGTTTCGCTCCATCACTTCATCCAGCTGGACAAAGGCATCGATTGGCATCCCGTTTTGGCGGTATTTAGATAATTGATGAATTGACCATTTCATTCGTTTAATCACCTCGAGACAACACTGTTGATTATATAATGTGTAAAAATAGATGTCAAGATAATTTCTTGTCACCACTTTAAAACCCACCTATAATTATATACTATAAGAAGTGTATTTACTCCTAACAGTTTAAAATAAAGACACAAATTATAAGGGGGAGAAGCATGCAAGCAGTTGGAATTGTTGTTGAATATAATCCTTTTCACAACGGACATGCTTATCATTTAGAACAGGCTAAAAAAGCAGCACAGGCAGATCTCGTAATCGCTGTTATGAGCGGCACATTTTTACAACGTGGAGAACCTGCCATGGTAGATAAATGGACACGTACTAAAATGGCGCTTTCTGGCGGTGTAGATATTGTTATTGAACTGCCTTATGTCTATAGTACAGCACCTGCTACAGATTTCGCAAAAGGTGCCATTTCCTTATTAAGTGCTGTTGGTTGCAACTCTTTTGCCTTTGGAAGTGAAGACGGCTCTATACAGCCCTTTCTAAACACTTTCGAGCTGATTGACAGCCACCGTGCAGAATATGACCTGTTCATTAAAGACAGCCTTAAAACAGGTGCCAGCTACCCAAAAAGCCTACATTACGCCTATGAACAGCTTTCTCAGATGTACCCTGCTCCATACATCGATCTTGCACAACCAAATAATATATTGGGCTTTCATTATCTTGAAGCAGCGAGGGCACTTAACAGCAACATTAAACCATTAACAATTCCTCGCGTTGCAGCAGGATATCATGATGCATTAAAGGAAGATGCATCGATCGCCAGTGCCACTGGCATACGTAAAGCCCTTGCCTCTACAAATTCTTTACAAAGTGTACAAAATGTTGTTCCTACAGCTACTTTTGATTATTTAACAGACTGGCATACAAAGTATAACCAATTTGCAAGCTGGGAAACATTTTGGCCGTTATTACAGTTCACCATTATAAGACATACCCCTTCAGAACTTACTCGTTATGCAGAAGTAACAGAGGGCATAGAAAACGCAATTGTCAAGGCAGCCAAAAGCAGCTCTACATTTTATAGCTTTATGGAAAAAATAAAATCTAAGCGTTATACTTGGACCCGCCTTCAACGGATGATAACACATATCTATACAGGGTTTACCAAAAAGCAGCTTCAAAGTTTTAACGCGCCCTCTTTTATTCGGCTATTGGGTATGAGTTCGACAGGACAAGCTTATTTAGGTCAGCAAAAAAAGAATATAGAATTACCCTTAATCAGTCGAGTTGCAGCTACAAATGATGCGATGTTAGCTATCGATATACATGCAGCAGAGCTTTATAATTTAAGTATCGAGCAAGGAACAAAGGATTTTACGCTGCCGAAGGATTATCAAACACCACCTATTCGTTGCTAAAGACATCAAAAGGGATGCTAAAGTCCTTTTAGCATCCCTTTATATTATTTTGGTTGAAGTTGCTTTAAATAATTGATAGCATCGTCAACGCTCTTCACTGGAACGATTTTCATTTTTGTTTTAATCTCTTTGGCCGTTTTGACAGCCGTTGCATAATTCGATTCTAGCTCTGGATACTTCGCTTTCATTTCTTGAGAGATTTCATCATCTGGTGCAAAAAAGATTTCCATGCCGTCACGATCAGCGGCAATAACCTTATAGTCTATTCCACCAATTCTTCCAACAGATCCATCTATTAGCATTTCACCTGTTCCAGCAATTGCATAGCCTTTTGTTAAATCTTCATCAAGTAATTGGTCTAATATTTCAAGTGTAAACATCAGTCCAGCAGAAGGTCCCCCTATATCCTCTGTTTTCATCGTCACTTTCGGATTAGTTTCAATCGATTTGCTTTCAGTATAAGAAATACCTAAACCAGCTCTATGTTCTTGGGCGTTGGGAATTTCCTGTAGTGTAATAGTCTCCTGGTGTTGTTCTTCATTACGTATAAATTGAATGGTTACCTTATCGCCAAGCTGCTTAGGTTTTAATAGATCCACAAGCATTTGCTGGCTAGTTATTCTTTGTCCATCAACCTCGACAATTTCATCACCAGCTTTTAAAATACCGTCCGAAGCTCCTCCATCTAAAACGTTTAATATGAATACACCATTAAAAAGAACCTTTGTCTCTAGCCCTGCTCTTTGGAAGGCTACATATTTGGCATTAAATTGTGAATCAGACATTAACTTTAATTGTCGAATATTATATTCCTCATCATCCTCTAAAGGATTTCGTACTTGTTCAATATCCATTAGCTTTTGATATTTTTGAACTTTCGCCCACAAATACGAAAAAGGTGTGGCTTGCTGCATAGCAACTGTCATTAAACTTAAAGACCCCTCACTATCTGCCTCTTTACTATCCACAGTAACAAATTTACTGACATCATAGGCACTTCCAGGTTTCATAATATACGCGTCTAGTCGGTATAACATCATAAAACAAATCACGACTATCAACACTGCATAAATACTAATTTTTTTCTTCACTTGAAAACACCTCCTAGGACGCTTGCAAAACCATACGTTCATGTTTTTGCCTTTCTCACATATATTGATTTTAGCATTTGCCTATGTGAATGACAAAAAGTTGAAACGAGATGATAACATGTTTGCTACAATTCAAATAGTGCTCTGCGTAATTCTAATTCTCTTACTCTTGTTATTCCCACAAACCGCTCACAGTGGTACTGATTTAGGCTTAAATCTTTTCATGGAAGCACTTTTTCCGTACTTATTGCCGTATCTTGTGTTAACACAATGGCTTCTGCGTTTAACAGCCCCTATGCGTACCAAAACAAAAAGGGCTTCTTTATACGTACAAGCCTATATTATTAGTGCTCTTGGAGGCTATCCAACTGGCGCAACCACTATTGTTTATTTGAAAAATAGTGGTCAATTACACCCTAAAGAGGCAAATTTCTTGCTAGCTGTTTGTCATGCACCTAGTCCACTTTTTGTATTAGGTTTTGTAAGCCTTGATTTACTACACAGTAATACGTTTGGATGGTTGTTTTTATGTTTACTACATACGTTTAATATTTGTTGCCTAGTAACTGGCTACTTTTTCTTTCGCAAAACTGATTCACCTAATATCTCCGTACACAACACACCACTCTATAGTGCTCCATTTTCGGAAAGTATTAAAGAAACAGCCCCAACCATTCTACTAGTTGGTACAACCATCATCTTTTTCACAACGATTCAAACCATTGTACAACAGGGCTTAGATCAGCTGATACCAAAGCTCCCCTATACGATTGAGCTTTCCATAGCAGCTGTTCTGGAGGTAACGAACGGTCTTAAAATGACAGTTACAGCATTTCCAGATCTCCCCTATATCCATTTACTTGTTGTGATTTTGTTAACGATGCAAAGTATAAGTATTCACTTACAAATTTTTGTTATCGCCAAATCTGCAAAACTTTCTGTACGACCTTATATTAAATTCCGCCTCCTTAGCATAATCATTGTACCAACTATTTATGCTCTATTTTTTCTAAAATAACAATCGCTCTAAATATCAAAAAGAGGATGTCATCGTTCTTTTGACATCCTCTGCATCCTTATTGTGTAAAACCATATTTTTCTTTTAAAGCCTTTACGACACATGTAGGGACTAGCTCGTTAACATCACTACCGTATTTCGCAACCTCTTTTACTATACTAGAACTAAGGAATGAATATTGATTTTTCGTCATGATGAAAAAGGTTTCGATTGTTTCATCAAGGAAACGGTTCATAGATGTAATTTGCATCTCATATTCAAAATCTGAAACTGCCCGTAAGCCACGAACAATTGCCTTCGCCTTTTTTTCCTTAGCATAATCAATCAATAAGCCTGAAGAACTCTCTATACGAACATTAGGTAAGGTTTTTGTCACTTCAGCCATCAAAGCCATACGTTCCTCTACAGAAAACAAAGGATTCTTTGCTGAATTGTTTAATACTGCTACATATACGATATCAAACACATCAGCCGCACGTTTAATTATATCTAAATGGCCGAATGTTACAGGGTCAAAACTTCCAGGAACTACAGCAATTTTTTCAGACAACTTATTCTCCCTCTTCCTCTGTACAGCGATAAACAGAAATAATTGTTCCGCCATAGGTTTCTTGTCTTGTTAAAACAAACTCCCCAAAATTTTGAGGTAATCCTATCTCTTTTGCATGTTCACATAAAATAATACCATCTTGCTGTATTTTACGGTTATCGACCAAAATCTGTACGAGGTCATAATATTCCTGCTGATGGTAAGGTGGATCTAAAAAAACGAGTTTAAATGTAATATCACGCTTTAATAGCGCTTTCACAGCGCGCTTTGCATCTATACGAAAAAGCTCTGTATATTCTTCATAACGGCATTTTTTTATATTTTCTTGTAGTACCTGGAATGCTTTAGGATCTTTCTCAATAAAAATAGCACGTTCTGCTCCTCTACTTAATGATTCAATCCCCAAGCCACCGCTTCCAGCAAACAGATCTAACGCTAAACCTCCATCAAAAAATGGCCCAATTATATTAAAAATGGACTCCTTTACTTTGTCAGTTGTAGGCCTTGTCGTATTTCCTGCTATTGCTTTAAGCGGCATTCCTTTGCGCTCTCCTGCTACAACTCTCATATCAGCTTCTCACCGTACTTTCGTCTATATAAAGTATTTTGCAGCGAAAGGTTGGCCCTCCGCTGCAAAAGTTATTGTTGCTCTTGTTTTAATACTTGAATACGCTCATCCTTTTTTTGTAGTTCAACTAGGAATAATCGCTGTAACCAAGCTTCTTCTACATAATAATGATCAGCAATCTTAATGATTGGTTCAGAGATAGTCGAATACCTACGCTGGTTGAATACATAAAATCCAGGCTCTTTAGGGAAACGGAATGTACGATGCTCACTATTTACATAATAGCCATTCTTTCCTTCCGCAGCTGAGTAGCCGAGGTAAGGCAATAATGTATCTGCCGTATACAATACCTGTCCCTCATAGAGAATAACATGAACATCTTCCTTCAATGTATCATCCACATAGACATCACGTGCATCCTCAAATAAAAGTGGATAAGTTCCATTTTGCTGAGCTGCATTTAATGTAAAATAAGATGTCTTGGCATCTAATACCTGTGATAAGTACTTGTCCATTGTATCTGGTGAAATCGATTCATCTCCAAGCTTTTTCAATGTTTCCTGCCAAGCTTGTTGTTGAGCATCCGTCATGTAATCATTTAATGTCTTGATGATTTTCTTTGTTTTTTCTCCACCAATTGGATCGCTTATTAAATAGGATGCCACAACCTCAGGCAACCATTCTGGGGAATCTACAAAATTATATTGTGATTTGATTTGTGATAAAATTACTTCTTGCTCTACAGCTTGTGCAGTAAGTGTTGGTAAAAATAACAATCTTTCGTCATGAACTGCTACTGGACTTTTTTCTTGAATTATTGCAATATGCTCATCACTTAGAAGCTGTAAATTTTTTAATGACTTTAGAAAATCATTAGGGACTTCTTGCTGGGCATAAATTGATAACACCGGTGTCTGTTCTTGCGCTTTAAGCTCCCCGGCTTGCCAATATAAATCTTGAACAGTACCGTTTCCTCTAAACATGGTGTAATTGACAAGTACAAGTTGTTGTTGACCTACTAGGGGCAAACCCGTAACCCATTGTCCTTTCACCTTACTGTCTGTAGAAATTGAAACAATTGAATACGATGCTTCACCATTTATTAGTGTAGCAAAAACATTTTGAAGGAGCATCTTATTTTTTAAGCCACCCTCAATTGGAATTATGTATGACACAGATTGTGATTTTGTCTCCCCTTTTGCAAAGTAAGAAACTTCATCTGATAAACGATCACAGCTTTTTTCATTTTCAATAAAGCAACTAGCGTTTGTTGCTTTTTCAGGCCATTTAATTTTCACCTTTTGATTTGGTAGGTTTTTAAAATGTTGACGAATATCTAAGCTATTTTCGCGATAGACAATTTCTATTTCCTGAGAATAATGAAAATCCCCTATGCCTGTTTCTAAATCAGATGAATAAGCATGGTATTGGAAAAATACAGTTCCTGTAATGATTAGTGCTAAAATAGAAAAAAAGCTTAATGCAAATTTCATGTGCTTGACCTCCCGCAGCATGATACTATGAATATTGGAAAGGATGTGCAATTATTATGCCACAACAATTTATAGAATTAGGTGAAGGCTATGGTGATGTTTACGAGCTACTCGAAATTATTAAAACCAACCAGGAACGTTTTCATCAAGCCTTTTTACTAACATCTACAAAAGAAGACAAGAAGGTGATTTCTTTAGCTGTCGCCCTTAAACCAGTCGGCGAAAGTAAATTCATGCCTATTTATATTTGTCGAGAAGGCATCCCATACAATGAAGAACAGCCAACACAGCGACAAAAAATGTTTGAAGCACAAATAGAACAACTCGGTCGAAAAGCAGTAGTTGTAGAAATAAAGCACTCATCTATATTTTCGGAATCAAAACTATTTTATCAATACTTAATAGGTATATTAAGACTAAATAACTATATACCTGCATTAACATAAGTTTATAGACCTACTTTGTAGTCATATTCCTTTGCTTTATCTGGTTTTGCATTTTCATATTCAGTTTTTACAAAAGGACGATAAGACGCCACAACGTCTTTCACAAATGGAAGGCGTTGTAGTTTTGTTGTCATCATGTCAATATCCTCACGATCGCAGTAAAGCACTACGTATTTTTGCCTTCTAGAAATATAAAGAACATGACCATATTTCCGAAGTGACTTCGCATGTTTTAATTGATGGACGTAAACGATTAGCCCTTGTCGTTCGTTCATAGTGGATTCCCTCATTTCTTACATAAAAGAATACCATAGACCAGAAAATGATAGCAACAGAGTTTAGCTGACAGAACGCTCAATTTTCCGTTATAATGGAAAAGCATACGACGTTGAACATCGTGAAGATGAATCAGTTGTTTTAATTAAATTCAATTGTAGCATCATTACAGGAACAGAAGAATGCTGAAAGATGATTATGCCTCAAATGAACCCTTTACAAGGCATTTGCACCTCCATAATGATTGTTTTTCAAATAGGATGGCAAAAATCAGCATAAAAAAATCATCATTCACTTATATAACTAATTTTAATAGTAGGCCCTGTACTTACTACTATTGATTAAACAATGAATTCACTACTACTTTTTATATGAGGATAATTGTTAAGGAGGACGAATATGGGTAAGAAAACAAAAATTGCGCTTGCAATTGCAGCAGCAAGTGCAGCGGCTTGGGCAGGCAGTAAAGCTATTTCAAAACCACAGCAACGCGAAGGTAAACAAGCATTACAATTCGAACGCCCCATAATTCTTGCACATCGTGGCGGAGCTCTTTTAGCACCAGAACATACAATGGTTGCATTTGAAAAAGCTGCACAGCTAGGTGTCGATGGCTTTGAAATCGACATTCGCCTAACAAAAGATGAGGAAATTATTGTTTTCCATGACGAGACAGTTGAACGTACAACAGATGGCTATGGTCTCATTGCAGATATGACGTTGGCAGAAATCAATGCCTTGAACCACGGCTACCAATTTGAAGATTTAGAAGGAAATTTCCCATATCGAGAGGATAAATTAAAAGTCGTAACTTTACGAGAGTTGCTTGAAGCCTATCCAAATATGTTAATCAACATTGATATCAAAGATGCTCCTGATACGTACGAAGGGAGTCTGATGCCTTCTAAACTTTGGCGCTTAATTGAAGAACTTCAAGCTGAACATCGTGTTGTTGTGACAAGCTTTTATGGTGAGCAAATAGATCGGTTTAATTTATATGCTCAAAATCAAGTAGCACTTGGTGCAGGTGAATCAGATGTCAGAAAAGCATTTGCTTCTTTCTCAAGTCAGTTTGGACATTTATATCACCCTAAAGTGGATGTTTTTCAAATTCCTCCAAAGTCAGGGGTTATTGCATTAGATTCTCCTAAATTTATTCAGTTTTTAAACAACCTTAATATTCCTGTCCACTATTGGACAATCAATGACCTAGATACGATGAAAAAATTACTCAATAATGGGGCAAAGGGCATTATTACAGATCGTCCGGATATTGCAGTTGAGTTATTACAAGTTCAAGAGTCTAAATAAGATTAGGAATGAAAGGGGAGCACACTGAACTGATGTGCTTCCCCTTCATGTAAATGTTAGATCCATTATTACTTCCCATTACAGTAATACTTATGTTAAATAATCTATGATTGCATCAGTTACTTCTTGTAGTGTGGCAGCTCCACCCAAATCAGGCGTTTTTATACCCCGCGCTAATGTTTGCTCTATAGCATTCAATATCCTTGTTCCCACATCTTGATAACCAAGAAAATCGAGCATCATCTTACCTGTCCAAATTTGTCCAATAGGATTGGCAATTCCTTGACCAGCTATATCTGGTGCAGAACCATGGACAGGTTCAAACATTGATGGATATAGCCCTTCAATGTTTAAATTTGCTGCAGGTGCAATACCAATGCTTCCCATAATGGCACCGCCTAGATCTGTCAAAATATCCCCAAATAAATTCGATGCTACGATAACATCAAAATTTTCTGGCTTCATCACTAAAAATGCCGCTAGTGCATCAATATGATTAGATGCTTGACCTACCTCTTCATATTCTTTTCCTACTTGAGTAAACACTTCATCCCAAAAAGGCATGCTATATGTAATCCCATTTGATTTTGTAGCACTTGTCACATGTCCATTACGTGTTTTGGCTAATTCAAATGCATAGCGCATCGCCCGTTCTGTACCCTTTCTTGTAAAAACAGCATTTTGGATTGCCACCTCATCTTGACCACTATGTATTCTTCCTCCGCTTTCAGCATACTCCCCTTCAGAATTTTCCCTTACAACAATAAAATCAAAATCATTTGGTTGTCGTAAAGGTGATGGTAACCCTTGAAGTAGCTTTGCAGGTCGTACATTAATAGATTGCTGTAGCTCACGTCGAATTTTAATGAGAAGGCCCCATAATGATACATGATCTGGAACCAAGTTAGGCATACCAACTGCACCTAAAAATATTTGGTCATACTGTTTTAACAGCTCAATGCCATTATCAGGCATCATTTTTCCTGTCTCTAAATAGTATTCACAGCCCCATGGAAAAGTTGTCCATTCAAATTGAAAGCGTCCATCTAACAACGCTGCCTGATCAAGAACTTTTATTGCAGCTGGCACAACCTCTTTTCCTATTCCATCCCCAGGTATTACGGCAATTCGATAAGTTTTCATTAATGCTTCCTCCTTGAATTTAATTATAAAAAAGACTGTAAACTAACTCAGTTGCCTTCGAGTTGTCTACAGTCTAGAAGAGATATGTTATATACACATCCTATTTACGCTGAGCAAGAGCATGAACCGCCCGAGCCACATCCACCTCCGCAAGATGAACCAGATGCAAAGAATGGATTACTAACAGGAACTTTTACCGCTTCAGAGACCGTTTTTCCTATTAATAGGCTAATCTCATCCAGTAAATCCTGAAAATCGTTTTCAGCAATTTTCAAGGCTGAAACTTTCTCATTTAAGTCAAGTGCCCTTTTCTGTTGGCGAATCGACTTCATAATTGTATGGTAGTCCGGATGATATTTTCCGAAACGTTGTACATCTTCGTACTGCTCTTTCATGCGATTAAATGCATATATAGCCTCTACAATTTGTGCATCACTATATACAGCTTCATACGCTTGTTGTAGCGCCATCGCAGGTTCTGAGGAAAGAATCATCTCACAAAGCGCTTCCGCCTCATCCAAAATGATTACCCAGTCAGAGGTCATCATCATCTTTAATTCCCCCAATCTCTTTCCCATCATAACAGATTTTATGGTAATTTTACATTAATGATAATTTTAATGAAAGAGGTTTTCCAAATGATGACAACATCTAAGGAGCAGGTTGAACAGTTAGTGGCCGAGATTTTACAAGACAGTACCGAGGAAGATGAAGAAGTTTTATTACATCTTTTAAATGGCCTACGGGAGAAACAGCAAGGCATTCACCGTCGTTATATTAATGCTACTTTACATATGGTAGGTAAATTTGAGCCTGAGGTCAGTGAGGTCCGTATCCCTATTACACCGGTCATCCATAATACGATAAAGGTGCCACACGGAGGTATTGTTGCAACGATTGCCGATGCCGCTATGGGAGGGCTTGCTTCGCGCTCTGTGCCTGAGGGCTATAATGTAGTTACTACGAACATGAATATATCGTATATTGCTACCACTACAAATAAAGAATTGATTGCACGTGGTCGTTTTGTTCATAAGGGACGCCAAACGCTTGTCATGGAATGTGATATTGAAGATGAGACTGGTCGCAGGCTTGCCATTGCTACAGGATCTTTCTTCGTTATTCAGCGTCGTCCGTAATTAAACTCGCAAAATAGTCTTTAATACATTGTTGATCGGAAAAAGGGAACTTTTGATTTTTAATTTGCTGTGTTTGTTCATGCCCTTTTCCGGCAACAAGGACAATGTCTCCCTTTTCTGCCTTTGCTAATGCTTGATGGATAGCAAGTTTGCGATCTAAATAAATTTCATAATATTGTTGCTCTGTAAAACCAGCAATAATACTTTCATTAATCACAATAGGATCTTCATCACGAGGATTATCTGTTGTTAAATAAATAACATCAGCATATTTACTTGCTACTGCCCCCATTGCAAAGCGTTTCGCCTTGTCTCGATTTCCTCCACAACTGAAGACAAGGTAAATTGTTTTAGAGCGATCAAAGGTTTGCAATACTGCTTGCAATGCTTCTGCTGTATGGGCATAATCTACATAAACATCAATTCCTAATGGATTTTCAATCTTCTCTAGCCTGCCCTCTGGTAGCCTTAACGACCACATATGTCCAACTATATCTTCCATAGGGACACCTAAGCGCCATACAGCCATTAAGGCTGCAACAGCATTTTGCACATGGTATTTACCGACAAAAGGAATTTCTACAATATGCTCACTCGCGGAAGTCTGTAAACAAAGTACGGTTTTTCCAACTGATTCACTGACGATTTGAATATGTAAATCATTGTGATTATCAAAACCAAATGAGCAAGATTTTTTCTTATCATAAATACCAACAGAACGGCAAAAATTATCATCTCCATTTAATACTAGCTTTTTTGATAAATCCGCTAAACGTTTCTTGGCACGTTTATAAGCTTCTAAACCTCCATGATCTTCTAAATGATCTTCTGATAAATTTAAAAATACACCACAGTCAATGTCACAATGATCGAGCCTATGCTGCTGCAACCCCATTGAAGAAGCTTCTAATACAACATGGGTCACACCTTTTCGCACACATTGCTTAAGAATGGGGTGTAATTCTTTAGCTTGCAATGTTGTTAATTGCTCATAAGCCGTTTGTTGTTTCTCACCATTGATGAAAAAGCCAACCGTTCCAATAACTGCTGCATGTTTATGTAGTGCATTTAGAAGCTGACTAACAAAATGGCTCACTGTCGTCTTTCCATTTGTACCTGTAATGGCGATAACAGTTAAAGCTTCTGCTGGAAAAGCAGCAAGCTTCGCACTTGCATACGATAAAAATAATGCTGTATTTGGAACCCATACAAAAGGAATTTCTTTATCTATAATTGGCAAAGAGATACTTTCTTCTGAAACGATGGCAGCAGCTCCACGTGCCAATGCCTCTTTGACAAACCGACTTCCCGATGTTTTTTTACCTTTTCGGACAATAAATATATCACCAGGTTGTACCGCCTGTGCATAGTCCTCTACACCAGTAATTTCTGTCCGTATAGATCCTCCCGTCACGCTACATGGCCAGTCTTTTAATAACTCTGCTAATTGCAAACCTCATTCCCCCTTTCAGTTCTCTATCATATGACGGCGTTTGTAACGGTGTGACGAAAAATGTAGAAGCCTAAAAGAAGGAGAAACTCCACATAAAAAATGAAGACAAGCCCGTTTGTTGAAAGCTTGTCTTCATCTGAATATTCTTCTGTTATGGTAAGGTTTGATTTGATTTATCTGTAGATTCTTCGCTATCTTGTTTTTCATTTTTCGTCTCTTCATTATCTTGCTCTTCTCTACCCACTTCTTGTGTAGTAGGTTCAAGATATATTTGCGTATAATAATCTACAAAGGCGCCAGAACCAACGCGTGTATATCGATCATTCAAAAGAACTTTTCTATGTTCAGGAGAATTTGTCCAGCCATGCATGGCTTCAATCGCATCAAAATAAGCAGTTGCCAGGTTTTCGTTCGCTTCACTATACTCGATTTTTTGCGTCTGTAATCGTTTTTTTAGATCACCATAGGTTGGAGATTCATGCGCTAAAAAATTTTGCACCTTCATGTCCTCACTATGCATTCTTGCTGCTTCCTCCAATGATTCATCCATTTCTAAAGGAAGTAAATCATGATGGACTCTTGTTACATTTAGCAAATCGTCTAATTGTTTAGCGCTAGCCACATCAATTTCTTGCTGTAAGAAAGAGGAAGGTGGAGCACGTCTAACAAGCTCCCCTTGATAGCTCATTTCATATGGCTGATGAAGGACAAGTGTTTCACTGTCTGTATATCGTATCCCTTGCAACTCACTTGTCTCCCTATCTATGTAAAGCTGTGCATAAAGACCATCAAATTTGATAAGCAGCCTTGTTTGCATATCTTCTTCACTCATTGAGAAAATGAAAATATTTTCGCCTACAGTGGCGGCTACCTCATAATCAATGATCGTCATTCTGTATATTTCATCACGTTTTTGGCCTACTTTAAAAGGAAATGCATCAATTTCTTGTCCTGCTATGTAAATTTGTGTCACAATATTATTATCAATACCAATCATAAAAAAAGTTGAAACGTCTTCATTGTAGACCCACCATTGATAACCAAATGAAGACGGCTCTTTTCTTGCAGGCTCCCCATATTGTTCTAAAACAGTTTGTGTGCCTTTTCCTATCAATGTGGATATACCCGTTTGTGGACGTGTCATTGCTCCTATTGCAGGTTCCTGCTTTAGCTGTGTTTGAGGTATGATATTCGAATTGGTATTTGGGCCTTCTAGTGGCTCATTTTCCTTAGGGGTATTAAAAAACATAAAACCAATTAATGCAACTGCACCACAAACCATTAAAATGCGGAATAAAGCTTTCATACAGGACTCCTTTTCATCACCATTATTGTAAGTTATTATATCAATTGTAATTGGGTTGACACAATGTTGTCATTGCAACAATGTCGAATATGCTCTATTATAAAAATGAGCGTATACTTTGTACGAGAACCTAAAGGAGGACTATACATGTATTTTGAAAATACTAACCTTGAAAATTTAACAGCTGATCAAGAGCTACTTGTCAGCATTATGAAAAAACATGGTTTAGAATGTGATGGCGGCTGGGATTACGAGCGTATGACATTCGATAAACGATTCGATACTCGTGAAGGTCGTTATTACCTACGCGTATTCGCATATGCTATTTCTGGTGACGTAGGTGCACACGATGCTATCCTTACATTAATGAAACCAGTCCTTGGTAAATACTATTATCCGCATGGTGTTGAATATGGCGATGACGAGGTTTATCCAGCACACCTTGTAAAAAAATGTGAAGAAATCTTAAAAAAGGTTAAATTAGAGTTAGATCAATTCTCAATCGAGCCTACAAATAAAAATAACTTTGAACCTGTTAACGCACGCTAATCTTTCGTACATTGAAGTGACGGCAAGTAAGCGTAAATAGCTTCATGGTTGTAAAAAGACTGGTGGTCCAGTCTTTTTTTATTTTGAGTAAAAAAAAATTTTTTTCTCATACTACCTATATCTATTACAAGATGTAGGTGAGAAAAATGTTATCATTTTTTAATCGTCCTTTTTTTCGTCATCCCATTATTGTTATTGCAATGGGTATACTGATCCTTTGGTCCATCTCCATATCATTACCAATTTTACTTGCCTACTTAACCGCGTTATTGTTAGAACCAATCATCGTTCGAATGAGCAAACGGTTTAGAAAAAAACGGAAAATCGTTGTCTTCTTCTTTTTTTTGTTTTTTCTAAGTATATCTTTATTATTATGCACACTTATCCTTTATATAAGCTGGAAACAATTTTCTTCCTTTATTATTGATATACCTGATTATCTTAATCAATTGTCTGCCCTATGGATTCAAATGCAATCAAAGCTCAGCAATTACACCTATCATTTACCTGTAGAGCTAGTTTCACAAATTCAATTTATGATTGCAAAAGCTTTAGCATCCATCGAAAAATTTTCTTTATCCTTAACGAACGTCAATGTTTGGTCAACGTTACTAACATATATTCCCACACGTCTTTTTGATATATTTGTTTATTGGATTGTGTTGTATATGTTGCTTTTAGAATTACCAACAATTAATCGTAAATTATTATCGCCCGTTCCTTTTCATTACCATCAAAAAATTATCTTTATTGGCCAACGTGTTAAGCTAGCCTTATTTGGATTTCTGAAAGCTCAATTACTTGTAGGGATAGGGATCTTTGCTATATCATTCGCTGCATTTTATTTTTTAAAAACACCATTCCCTATATTGTTAGCACTTTTACTTGTTGTTTTAGACTTTATCCCTTTTCTTGATTCATTTATTTTATTAGTCCCATGGGCAATCTATCAGGTCTTTGCTGGCGATTATTTATATGCAGCTGTCTTAATTTTACTAACCATTGGACAATTTCTAGTCCGACGAATGATTGAGCCAAAAATTATTGGCGATAAAATTGGACTTTCTTCCTTGAATACCTTTATTGCCATGTTTATTGGTTTTAAAATCTTTGGATTTATTGGAATATTAATTGGTCCGTTACTGGTTGTCGTAGTGCTTTCACTATTCCAACCAACTATAAAAAATCTCCCTCCTGCACAGAAATAAGGAGGGAGATTTTTTTAAAATCCTAAAATGGCTTTAATTACTGATGTTGTTTCACCAGGCTCAAATAAAATATACAATAATAAATAAACTAATACACCTGTTATGGCAACAAAGAACCAAATAATACTTGTAATTGGCCCAATTCGTCTGTGTAATTTAATGTTCATTTTCAAACCTGAAATAATACTAACGATACCAAACACAGCTCCAGATGTCGCTAAAATAATATGGAAAATCAAGAAGAAGGTATAATATGGTTTTAAATCTTCTCCACCGCCAAAAGCTGTATTTCCAATAAAGATAGTACGGGACGCATAGATGATAAAGAAAATAAGTGCTGCAACACCTGCAGCAAGCATCACTTTCTTATGTCCCTCTACATTTCTTTTTATAATTAAGCCCCACCCTATCGCTACAAGTACCGCACTAATAACGATAAACGATGTACTAATAGTAGGCAATATTTGCAATTCCATTGTCAAAACCCCTTACACAAAGTAAATTTCTATTCTTCAACTAATGTTGCTGTTGACTTTCCCACTTCTTTTGGTGGGCAGCTAAAGCGTCAGCAGTGATTTTATCCGGATCTTTTTGCTCAGATCGATACCATCTTGTGAAGATCGTACCAATTAGTACACCAAAAATAAGCTCTTGTAGGATTTTCATTAACACGCCACCTAATTGCTGATCTGCAACTGGTTTCATGTCTGTAAATAGCTCTGGTCCAGATAAAGATAATCCTGACAATGTAGAGGCTGGTACACAAAGCTCCATTGCCTTTAACCATGCATCACCATTTGTATATGTCTCATACATTGCATTTGGCGCAAAGATGATTAATCCACAAGCAGGTGTAATTAAAACAGCATTAGCAATAATATACGCCAATTTATGCAAAGGCTTCATTTGATTACTATTTGGCATATTTTGAATTAATGGCCAGTACATAAACACTGCAGATAGAAATAATACAAATGTATAGGTACCATGTAATGTTTCATTTAATTTAATGTAATCCAATATGGACGGTAAATGATAGAAAGAAAATAGACCGATAAATACAAAGACAGCAACAACTGGTAATGTTAGCACTTTAAAAAAAGTTCTAACTACAGGTGCCTCAATAGCCACCTTCCAAACCCACCAGGGAATCCCTTTAATTAAGAAAATAGGAACCAGCAATAACAGAATAGCCATTTGCACCATGTGCATGGTAAACATAATATGAGCCATTAAATCAATCGGAGATCCTTTGATAATATAGATGGTAATCATAGCTAAAACAAAGTAAATAGCTTCACTTTTTTTCAAAGGTTCACTTACTTTAAAATCTTTACGCCACTTTGTTGTGACTAAAAAATAGATGATTGTTATAAAAACAAGAACCCCTATTAAATACGGGCTCCACAATGCTTGGAAACCAAATATACTAAGTGGCATATGGAACGCACTCCTTTAAACTTCAGTACTCCTATTATAAAACGCTTACAGCTATACTGCAATGAACGAAAGGTGAACAAATGTTAAGTTTCAACAGTGTTTGCCTCTTTGGATACCTAAATAACCTCAAAACATAAGAAAAGCACGTTCGTACTAAATAACGAACGTGCTTTTTTGGTGATTACCACCAAATGATTGTTAAAAATGCTAAGAAGAATGTAAATGCGATTAAAATTCCCATCCACATGAAGAAACCAATAACACCACCAAAGTGAGTTTTTTTATCTTCTAAGTGCATGAAAGAATAAAGTTGAAGTACAACTTGAACGCCAGCCAATAATAATACGAATGGCATAATTAAGTATTTAGAAAAATCAGCTGCAACTACTGCGAATGCGATAAAAGTGAAGAAAATCATAATCGCAAAGTTGATTACTTGTTTACGCATATGAACGGCATTATGATGACGATCATACTCATACTGTGCCTGTGACTTAGCAACTATAGGTGTATCGTGTGAAGACATTATCCGATCACTCCCATCAAGTATACTACTGTAAAGATAAATACCCAAACTACGTCGATAAAGTGCCAATATAAAGCAGCAACGAAGAATTTAGGTGCATTGTACAGGTTTAATCCACGTTTAGCATTACGGATCATTAAAGTACCAATCCATACAAGACCTAAAGTTACGTGGAAACCGTGTGTACCAACTAACGAATAAAACGCTGTTGCGAATGCAGATTGATTAAATGTAAAACCAAGGTGCACATAGTGGTTGAACTCATAGATTTCAAGTGCTAAGAATCCAAGACCTAAAGCTAATGTAATCGCTAACCAAGTTTGCATACCTTTAAAGTTAAAGTTACGCATATGGTAAATTGCATAAACAGATGTTAGTGATGATGTTAATAATAACATCGTCATAGCAAATGCTAATGGTAATTCAAATAAACCTTGAGTTGTGAACTCCATGCCAGCTGGCCCTTTGTTCTTAAGCGCTAAATAAGTAGCGAATAAACTTGCGAAAAGTACAACTTCACAGGCAAGGAAAATCCAGAAACCAACGACTTTATTTTTACCTTCCATCGTAGCTTGTTCAGGATGATCTGGCCAAGTATGAGGAGTAAATTTAGTATTGAAATCCATTATTTATTTCCTCCTTTGCCGTAAAGATGTTCTTCAATTTCAAGAATTTCTTCTTTGTGTAAATGGAAACCATGATCGTCTTTAACAGAACGAGCAATCATCGCACCAAATGTAATTGCTAAACCAATGATTAATACATAAATAGACCATGGCTTATCTGCGTCTGGATTGTAAAGTGCACCAAATGCTGCAATAAACATACCTAATGAAATAACGAATGGAATCGCTGAGTTATTTGGCATATGGATATCACCTAGTGGCTCAGCAAATGTTACTTCTTTATTACCTTCTTGTTTTTCAATCCACCATGGATCTAAACCACGAACAAGTGGAGTTTGACGGAAATTATAGAATGGAATTGGTTGTGGAATTGACCATTCTAAAGTACGTCCATCGCCCCATGGGTCGCGTCCTGCTGGTTTGCCCTTAATAGACATTAAGCAGTTGATTACCATTAAGATAACCCCTACACCCATCATTAATGCACCGATTGTAGAGATATAGTTGAATTGATCCCAACCTTGACCTTCCATGTAAGTGAATACACGACGTGGCATACCCATCAAACCTAAGAAATGTTGAAGGAAGAATGTTAAATGGAATCCGATAAAGAATACCCAGAAAGTAATTTTACCAAGCGTTTCGTTTAACATACGGTTGAAGAAAATTGGCCAGTAGAAGTGCGCTGAACCGAATAATGCTGTAACGATACCACCAACGATTACGTAGTGGAAGTGAGCAACGATAAAGTAAGAATCATGTAACTGATAGTCAAGAGGTGCAGATGCTTGCATGACCCCTGTAACACCACCCGCAACGAATGACGGGATAAATCCAAGTGCATAAAGCATTGGTGTTGTAACTTTAATAGATCCACCCCAAATAGTTAGGATCCAGTTGAATACTTTCATACCTGTTGGAACCGCAATTGCCATTGTTGCAACAGCGAAGATTGCGTTTGCTGTTGGCCCAAGACCAACTGTAAACATATGGTGAGCCCAAACCATGAACCCTAAGAAACCAATTAAAATTGTAGCGAATACCATTGAAGAGTATCCGAATAGACGTTTACGAGAGAACGCTGGAATAATCTCAGAGAATAAACCGAATGCTGGTAATACTAAGATATAAACCTCTGGGTGTCCGAAGATCCAGAATAAGTGTTCCCAAATTACTGTGTTACCACCCATTGTATGGTCAAAGAAGTTACCACCGAACATACGGTCAAATAACATCATTAATAAACCAATTGTTAATGGAGGGAATGCGAATAAGATTAAGGCACTTGATACAAGAGCAGTCCAAGTGAATAATGGCATACGCATAAATGTCATACCTGGAGCACGCATTGTAATAATCGTAACGATAAAGTTAAGACCTGAAATTAATGTACCTGCCCCTGAAATTTGTAAACCAAGAACATAGAAATCAATACCATGTCCTGGAGAGTATAAAGATAATGATGCATAAGAAGTCCAGCCCGCATCAGGAGCGCCACCCATAAAGAATGACAGGTGAAGGAATACTGCACCTAGGAAGAATAACCAGAACCCTAATGAGTTAAGGAACGGGAATGCAACGTCACGCGCACCAATTTGTAATGGTACAAGCATGTTCATAAATGCGAATAGTAGTGGCGTAGCAGCTAGGAATAACATTGTTGTTCCATGCATTGTTAATAATTCATTGAAAAAACCAGCTGATACGAAATCATTATTTGGTTTCATTAATTGAATACGCATTAATAATGCTTCAAAACCAGCGATAGCGAAGAACAATGTACCGGCTAATAAATACATCACTGCTAACTTTTTATGGTCAACAGTAGTGATGTAATCCCAGACAGCTGCTCCAAAGCCCTTTTTCTGTGTGTATGAGCTCACAACTTTTACCTCCCTCAAAATTTGTTACATAGAACGAAAATTATTTTTCTACTGATAAGCCCATGATGTAAGTTGCAAGAGCTTCAATTTCTTCATCAGATAAATTACCGTAGATAGGCGCAGTGCCATCAGCATTCATCATTAAGTTACCTGGTTTAAATTCCTCAGGGTTTTTAATCCAAGCTTTTAAGCTTTCTTCATTATGCTCTAAGAAACCAGCAACACGGTTACGGTCACCAAACGTAGTTAAGTTTGGACCTGGTGTACCGCCTGCTCCTGAACCAGAGATAGCATGACAGCCTAAGCAGCTATTTGCAAAAGTTGCTTCACCAAGATCTGTTGAAGCTTTGTCAGCAGTTTGTCCTTCAGTTGCTTTCATTGCATCAACCCATGCATCAAATGCGTCTGGGCTTAATGTTTTTACTTTAAAGTCCATTAATGCATGTGAAGGTCCACATAATTCAGCACATTTTCCATAAAATACGCCATCTTTAAGATCTTTTGATTCTTTATCGAATACTAAGTAGAATTTGTTTAAGTTTTCCACGTTTGTATCCATTTTACCGCCTACAGCAGGAATCCAGAATGAGTGCTTAACATCGGCAGCTTTTAAATTAAAGTAAACTTTTTCACCTGTTGGTACCACTAACTCTTGAGCCGTTACGATACCTTGGTTAGGATATTCGAATTCCCACCAGTATAATTTTGCCGTTACATTGATTGTTAGGGCTGTTTTGTTCCCTTCTTCATCTACCTCATCCATTGCAGCAACATCTGCAAATTTATAAGTAGTTGTAACAACTGGTACAGCGATAATTAATAATAAAATAATCGGAATAACTGTCCAAATCACTTCTAAAGTATGACTACCCTCTACTTGCTTAGGGATAACATTTTCACCTACGCGTGCACGACGGTATTTTAGGAATGCAAGTAAATAGATAACAGATACTATTACTACTACTAGCGTCATAATTACAGTAGTTAACAGTAATAAATTTAATTGTTGTTTACCTACTTCTCCAGATGGTTTTAGTGTAGAAAGATAATCTTCACCACAACCTGAAAGGAAAACCATCATCACTGCTAGAAGTGAAAAAAGACGCCATTTTTTAAGCCCTTTCATCATAGCTTAATTAAACCCCTCTTTCTTTGTTGTATTTTCATGTGTACCTAGGACATCAGTTCTGTCTATATGAATTCTTATAAAAAGAAAGAATCCCTAACTTTAGCTAAACACCGCAAATATTATGATGGCTACAAATAGTATGGTCATATGATTCAACGAATAAATAAACATTTTATTTGCCCATTTCATATCATCTTTTGTTGTAAAGCCTTTCAGAGCTAGTATTAACCAACCCAAGTTCAATGCAGTAGCAAGAGTTAAAAAGCCAATTCCAAGCTCTGTTAAAAGGAAAGGTAACGGTAATAATAAAAGAATCCAGAATAACATTGAGTACTTTGTACGTTTAAATCCCTTTACAACAGGTAGCATTGGTATTTTAGCTGCACGATATTCCTCAGTCCGTTTCATTGCAAGCGCATAGAAATGTGGTGGTTGCCATGCAAACATGATAAGGAATAAGGCTAGTGCTCCTGGACCTAAGGCAGGCTCAATCGCTGCGAATCCAATAACAGGAGGAATAGCCCCCGAAATACTACCTACAACCGTGTTACTAACATGCTTCCTCTTTGACCACATTGAATACAGAACGACATAAGCAAATATTCCTACTAGTCCCCACATGCCGGCTGCAAACGATGCCGCAAATAACAAAATTTCACCTACAATTAAAAATGAGAGGGCAATGGTCAACACAAAGTTTGGCTTAAATCTGCCTGTCACTGTCGGTCTTGCCTTAGTTCTTTTCATGATGGGATCTATATCCTGATCAATGAAGTTATTCATTGCACCTGAGCCACCAATGATTAATGCCGCACCCAGCATGGTGTAAAATATGACATCAAGCTCTTGCAAGAAATGTCTACTAGTAAACTGAAAAGCCAGCCACATCCCTGTAAACGTTGTGACAAGATTCGAGTTAACGATTCCAATTTTTATTAGTGCTAAGAAATCTTTTACAACAGATGTTGTTTCTGGACCAGGATTTCTAGTAGCCGCCAGTGTACGACCGTTTGACATAATACCTCTCCTTTCATTTTTGTAAGCATATTCCGCTAACAATAACTATAGCGAAATTTGCGATTGATTTCTAGACATTAAGTGAAATTTAGATGAAGTTGTAAAAATTAGTTTTGTCTAGAAATATAATTAAAAACAACATATCTATAGTAAAACATTTTCTAAAATGAATTGTGAAGGTTAAAGCACGAAATTATGAACAATTTGTGAAATGGAATCGACATCTAGTAGTCCCTTCTCTTTACAAGTTGTTTTTTATACGTATTTTCGATATTATCTAGTAGCAGAAACATTACGTTCTTGTAATGTTGATAGATAAAGTAGGTGACTCATTTTATGCAACACAACAGGTATTTGAAGTGGTTTGCTGTTGCCGCTACAGTAGGGATGCTCCTTATATTACTAGGTGGGGCTCTCGTTACCAAAACAGATAGTGGCCTAGGCTGTGGTCGAAACTGGCCTGATTGTAATGGATCTCTTATTCCAAAGGAGATTACACCAGAAGTCCTTATTGAATTCTCACATCGTCTCGTAACAGGAGTTGTATCTATCTCAATTCTTGTGTTAACTGTTTGGACATGGCGTAAGCTCGGACATATTCGCGAAGTAAAACTATTAGGTTTCTTAGCAATGTTTTTCTTAATTGCGCAAGCTCTTATTGGAGCAGCTCAAGTATTATGGGGGCAAGGTGATTTCATCTTAGCACTTCATTTTGGGATATCTCTGATTTCCTTTGCCGCGGTTCTTCTTCTCTCTATGATTGTATTTGAAGTCGATCGGAAATTTGATGCCGATAACGTATTTATCGGTAAAAAGTTACGTTGGCATACAATTGCTGTCACAATTTATTCTTATTTAGTCGTTTATACTGGGGCGCTAGTTCGACATACAGATTCGAGCTTAATTTGTCCCGATTGGCCATTTTGCTATAATGAAACACCTTTGGCACCCCCGAATAATATGTATGAATGGGTGCAAATGGGACATCGATTAGCTGTTCTTATTATTTTCATTTGGATAGCATACATAACTTGGCACGCTGTAAAGGAATATAAACATCAACGTGTTATATACTATGGATGGATAATTGCCTTTACTATAGTAGTTTTACAAGTTATTGCAGGTATGTTAGTAGTCCTTACTAAACTGAATTTAACGGTAGCTTTACTGCATTCATTATTTATTTCCCTTTTATTCGGTTTATTATGCTATATGATCATGCTAGTTGCTCGAAGTAATTATAATGAGAAAAAGAAATAGCCCAGAAATAGTCATAGAAAAAAGATTCGCCACCAAAGATGTGTCGAATCTTTTTTCTATGACTATTTTTGTTTCTTCATAGCTTCAGTCCCTATAATTCCAACAATTAAAATAATCATGGATACCAGTGCATAATCTTCAAAAAATGTTGTAAAAGGAATGTCGAAATATCGACAAATTAGCGTTACGAGACGGCCTCCTAATAAAATTAAACCAATGACTAACATCCAGTTAAATAGCGCTCTAAGCATTTTTTGGCCCCTCTACTTTCATTGCTGTCCATATAATATTTGTTACTTCGAGACTGTAATCCTCTGCCGCAATAGCAAGCGGTCCCCCTATAAGCATATATTCACCAATCGCTCCTTGAATTACTTTTGCCATTACATTGACAGAGCGAACACTAAAAGTCCCCTGTTTTTTACCATCTCCTAAAATATTACGTAATGCCGTCAATAGTGGGTCTTCCTCTTCATTTGGCAGTTTATAGTAAGGGATGTCATGTGCAGTCCGAGCGTTGAAGACAATTTCTAATAATGCTGCATTTTCTTTTGGGTGTGTCGCTTGATAAGCAATGCTTGCCTCTATGAAGTTTGCTAATTGTGTTGTAGGGTCACTGGCAGTATATGTTTTTGCCAAAATGAAAGTTGTGGATTGCTCAATTAGTGCTTGCAGACTTTGGTTGATTAAATCTTGTCGATCTACAAAGTGATAAGAAATTAATGCTGTGCTAATAGAAGCACGTTTAGCGATTTGTGCTAAACTTGCCTTTACATAGCCTATATCATCAAGTGTCGCTATCGTAGCTTCAATAATTTGCTGCTTTCTTGCTTCCTGAATAAAGGTATTTTTATTGTTATCCATAGAATTCTCCTGATTGATTAACCAAACATTTTTCTGATTAAGTAATCAGATTTTATATGATTTATCGCTTAAACACAATAAAAAAGGTTATGTAGATACTAATAAAAGCATCTAATAACCTTTTTTCATGACTATTTATTCAATTTCAATTAATAGATCCCCTGTTGAAATAGCATCTCCTGCACTTGCATATACCTCTTTTACAATGCCGTCTTTAGGTGCTTGGACAGTTGTTTCCATTTTCATGGCTTCTGTAATTAACAGATGATCACCACGTTTAACAGGACTACCTTTAGAAACAACAACTTTCAACACAGTACCTGGCATTGTAGCACCGATTTGGTTTGGATTGCTTGGATCGGCTTTTAATGCTAAATTGCCATCAACCTCAACAGTCATATCTTGAATCACCAATTCACGCGATTGACCATTAAGCTCAAAGTAAAGGACACGTGTTCCATTGTGTTGTGGTTCCCCGATTGAAACGAGTTTAATAATCAATGTTTTACCTTTTTCAATTTCGACCTCAATAATTTCACCAAGCTTTAAGCCATATAAGAATGTCGGTGTGTCAAGAACTGAAATATTGCCAAAGGATTCTGCTGTTTTCGCATATTCCTCAAAGACTTTTGGATAAAGTGCATAAGCCAGTACATCTTTTTTCGTAACTGGGCGATTTAACTTTTCCTCTAGCACAGCCTCTAATTGATCAAATTGAATAGGCTCTAATAATTCTCCTGGACGAACTGTAATTGCTTCTCGATCTTTTAACACTACTTGTTGTAATGCCTCTGGGAACCCGCCATGTGGCTGCCCAAGATAACCTTGGAAGAATTCAATCACAGAATCTGGGAAGTCAATCGTTTTCCCTCTTGTTAAGACTGTATTTTCGTCTAGATCATTTTGCACCATAAATAAAGCCATATCACCTACCACCTTGGAGGATGGTGTAACTTTAACAATATCACCAAATAGTAGATTTACACGGGAATACATGCGTTTCACTTCTTCCCATCGATCACCAAGCCCTACAGCTTTTGCTTGTTGCTGTAAGTTACTATACTGACCACCAGGCATCTCATGTACGTAAATCTCAGAATGCGGGCTGATCATGCCACTTTCAAAATCTTTATAGTATTTACGAACATCTTCCCAGTAGTACGATAATTTTTCTAATGCATCGATATCCGCTCGTACCTCACGTTTGCCGCCCTTCATTGCATAGTACAAGGAGTTTGCACTTGGTTGAGATGTTAGACCTGCCATAGATCCAAGCGCTGTATCAATAATATCAACACCTGCTTCTATCGCTTTAGCATATAAGTAAATTCCATTGCCACTAGTATCATGTGTATGCAAGTGGATTGGCAGACTTGTCGTCTCTTTTAACTCGGAAATTAAACGGTACGCCGCTTCCGGTTTCAATAAACCAGCCATATCTTTAATCGCTAAAATATGGGCACCAGCTGCTTCAAGCTCTTTCGCCATATCCTTATAGTATTGCACTGAATATTTCGCACGACTGTCATCGAGGATATCCCCCGTATAACAGATGGCTGCTTCAGCAATTTTTCCTGATTGACGCACAGCATCTATCGCTACTTCCATGCCTTTAATCCAATTTAAGCTATCGAAAATACGGAATACATCAATTCCTGATGAAGCCGATTCAGCGATAAATTCTCGGATTAGATTGTCAGGATAGTTTGTATAACCAACAGCATTAGCTCCACGCAGTAACATCTGGAATAACACATTCGGCACTTGCTCACGCAGTTTCGCTAGCCGCTCCCATGGATCTTCTTTTAAGAAGCGATATGCTACATCGAATGTTGCACCGCCCCACATTTCCAGCGAGAATAACTGATGCATCATGCGAGCTGTTGCATCTGCAATTTGATACATATCCTGTGAACGAACACGTGTTGCAAGCAGGGATTGGTGAGCATCGCGGAATGTAGTATCTGTTAGTAGTACGTCTTCCTGTGCTAAAATCCACTGCACTAAGCCATCTGCTCCCTGTGTATCTAAAATCTGCTTTGTACCTGCTGGTGGTACAATTAAAGGATCAATTTTAGGTTGGTTTGGCTGGACAAAGATAGGTTTTGACTTCTTCTCTACACCAGGGAAGCCATTTAAGGTCACATTCCCAATATAGCTTAACAGCTTTGTTCCACGGTCTTTACGCACAGGGAACTCGAAAAGCTCTGGTGTTGTATCAATAAAGCTAGTATCAAAGGCCCCTGATAAAAACTTTTCATGAGTCACCACATTATTTAAAAACGGAATATTCGTTTTAACGCCACGAATACGGAATTCTTTTAAATTACGATCCATTTTCGCAGCAGCTTCTTTAAAGTTCATACCCGAAGTAGAAATTTTCACCAACAAAGAGTCATAGTATGGTGTAACGACAGCACCCTGGAAGCCATTCCCAGCATCTAATCGCACGCCAAAACCACCACTTGAACGGTAAACCATTAACTTTCCTGTATCTGGCATAAAGTCATTTGCAGGGTCTTCTGTTGTCACACGTGCTTGAATGGCATAGCCAATCATTGGCATATCTTCTTGCTTTGGCATATGAATTTCTTCACTGTGAAGTCCATAGCCTGCCGCTACCTTAATTTGGGCATGGACGATATCAACACCTGTAATCATTTCTGTAATTGTATGTTCTACTTGAATGCGAGGGTTTACCTCGATGAAATAAAAATCGTCTCCTGCGACTAAAAATTCCACTGTCCCTGCATTTATGTACGAGACATTCTTCATTAATTTCACAGCAGCATCGCAAATACGATTTCTTAACTCTTGTGAAATCGAATGAGATGGCGCAATTTCTACCACTTTTTGATGTCGACGCTGAATTGAGCAATCACGCTCATATAAATGCACAATATTGCCATGTTTATCGCCAATAATTTGTACTTCAATGTGTTTTGGTTTTATGATTGCTTTTTCTACATATACTTCATCGGAACCAAAAGCAGCCTTTGCCTCAGATTTTGCTCTTTCATAGGAGGAAGCAAGATCCTCTGGCGTATGGACTAGACGCATCCCTCGACCACCACCGCCAAGTGCTGCCTTAATCATAACTGGATAGCCATAATTGCTAGCAAACGTCTCTACCTCTGCTAGATCGGCTACTGGGCCATCTGTACCAGGAATAACAGGAATCTCAGCCGCAATGGCTTGAGAACGTGCTTTGACCTTATCTCCAAACATATCTAAATGCTGAGAAGTTGGTCCGATAAAGACAATGCCCTCTTCCTCACAGCGACGTGCAAATTCCACGTTTTCTGATAAAAAACCATACCCTGGATGAATCGCATCAACATCTGCATCTTTTGCGATGGCAATAATACCTTCGATATCTAAATAAGCATCGATTGGTTTCTTGCCAGCTCCCACTAAATAAGCTTCATCTGCTTTAAAGCGATGAAAAGCACCACTATCTTCTCTTGAATAGATGGCAACAGTTTGGATATTCAGCTCCGTACAAGCACGGAAAATACGAATTGCAATTTCTCCTCGATTGGCTACGAGAATTTTGTTGATTGATTCCATAGGTATCCCCCTTTATGATTGTGTTTTTTTCCTCTCTACCTTTTCAAACATAGAAACATTGATCAATATTCCCATCGCTAAAGATAGAATGATTATAGATGTACCGCCATAGCTTATAAAAGGTAACGTTACACCGGTTAACGGGATTAACCCGGTTACACCCCCAAGATTAATAAATGATTGCCAGCCTATCCAGCTCGCAATACCAGCCGCAATCATGCGTGCCAATGGATCTTTTGTCCGCAATGCAATAGAAAAACCTTTATATACAATAAATCCCAAGCCACATAAGACAATCAAAACGCCCCATATCCCTAACTCTTCCATTATGATTGCCATAATAAAATCTGTTTGTGGTTCAGGCAAGTATCCTAATTTTTGAATGGATTGACCAAGGCCCCGCCCTTCTAAGCCGCCTCCGCCAATGGCATAATAACTATTCACCACTTGGTGACCACTACCATCCTCATACTCAAATGGATTTAAGTAAGACAATATCCGTCCTTTTCGATTTCCTGTTAATAGCTCTCCCTTAAATATCCATAGAATACCAAGAATAGCTGTACCAAACGCACCTAATACACCGAAAAATTTCCAAAATGTTCTAAATGGAATACCACTTGAAGCTACAACTGAAACGGCAATACCACATAGAATAATCACTGCTCCTAAGTCTGTTTCAAAGGCTACCCCAGCAACCACTAAAATCCATAGAAAAATTGGGTAAAAAATTTCAGTCGGTTGTAGCTTTTCAAACGTATATTTTTGCGCTTTTCGATAAAAAGCAGCTGCAAAATATAAAATTATAAATAGTTTCGCATACTCTGAAGGTTGAAAATTCCCTAAACCTGGGATAGCAATCCAACTTTGAGAGCCTACTTCTTCTGCCCCATTCCCTGCTACTTTTACCCATGTAAATAACACAACCAATACAACAGTTAGCAATAACATAATATTCTTATTCGCATAATGTTTATATGGGAAAAATGCTGTAATGATAAAGCCAAGAAATGCCACCATTAAATTGGTCACTTGCTTTTGATAAAAATAATCAGGTGCTTGACCTTTTTGAACAATAGCAACCATCATACTTGAACTGTAAATCATTATTAATCCAAATAAACTTAATAATAGGACCGTAAAAAATAAGGGATAATCAAAATTCTGTGCATAGCGTTTTAAGTATTGTCTCATTGGAAAACCTCGTTCTAGTAAAAAAACTCAAAGCGCAAAGAAGCGTTTGAGTTTTTCTTTTTATTTGTCTGTATACGCGTCGTGTAGTACAGAAAGTTCCTTCTCGAGTGAATCGAGAATTTCTTTGCCTTTTTCACGTTCAATCAATCCAAGCTTCACAGCAAAGTCAATTTCACGTGATAGACCGAACATTTGTGTATCTAATACTTCCTCATATAAAGGGCATTGTGGCATTGTTAAATGATCCATTTGTACTCGAATAAGGCGAGCAATCTTATCTGCATCAGCAACTAATAGCTCCAAAGCCTTCTCTTGAAAAGAAGTTTGTGATTTCGTATCCATGAGGACGCCCCCATTATCTGATATTTCTTCGATTCTATCTTAATAAAGTTTATCTTTTAGTCGATAAAAATGCAAGTGTCTTCATTGGAAAATAGAGAATTCGAATTATATTTCTTTATTATCTCTAGGCATTAGCGTTATACTATGTCATGGATATACAAGATTTGAGGAGGATTTCTATTATGGAAACAATAATTCCTATCACAGGTGCAGTCACATACCAACTAACATTAGATCCTACTGTGTGGATTTTCGATGATCGTAAATTAGATTTAAACACTTACTTCACTACTCAAAATGTTGAGGAAGATGCTGACGTCAAATATATGCGTGAAGTAGGAGCACACTGGTCACGTGAAATTATGGAAGGAGCAACTTTCCCACCTACATTAAAATCAGAAAGGAAATTTGACCGTAAAGGAATGGAGACAGGTACATTTGGTATCGAATTAAGTCATTTCTTGAAGAATGCTGAAATTAAACCAGAAGCGACAAAAATCGTCTTAACTTGCAAAAATGGCGAAGAATATCCTTTCACAATTGAAGAAGCTTATACACTTATTTTAAAATATAGCCAAGACGGTAAGCCTCTTTTAGAAGACGGTCCCATCCATGTATTACTAAGAGACGGTTCAAATATTGACAATCCTATTAAAAACGTATCAGCCATTCGCGCTGAATAGGAGGGAATGCAATGCGCGTTAAATGCGTTATTTGCGATACGATTCATAATTTAGATGATAATTTACCTTTAGCAAAAAAATTGCGAAATCGACCAATTCATACTTATATGTGCGATATTTGTCATGATCGCATTTCGGAAAATACTGTAGCACGAATGGAAACAGGAAATTTCCGTTTTTATCGTACTTCACCCCAGATGGATAAAGAATTTTAACTAAAGAACAGATTAAAAAGAGGTGCCTCTATTTTGAGACACCTCTTTTTTATACTATCCATTATTTTTAATAATCGTTTTTTCAACTAATTCTACAACTTGATACATAATGGTAGCAAAAAAGGCAATGATCAGAAGTGACATAAGGACAAGGTTAAAATTAAATACTTGGAAGCCATAGATAATTAAATAACCAAGTCCTTTTGAAGCTACTAAAAATTCCCCTACAATAACCCCTACCCATGATAAGCCAACATTCACTTTCAAGGTCGAAATGATTGTAGGAAATGAGGCTGGCAAAATGACCTCACGAAAGATTTGCCATCTTGTCGCTCCAAAGGTTTGTAAAACCTTACTATAATTCGGATCGACACCTTTAAATGCCGTATATACAACAATCGTTGTTATAATGATGGATATTAATGCACCCATAGCTATGATAGAAAAATAACCTGGGCCGAGTGCAACAATCAAAATCGGACCAAGTGCAACTTTTGGCATCGCGTTTAAAATTACTAGATAGGGATCGAGTACTTTTGATAGTAACGGGGACCACCACAAGACAACAGCTATTAATGTTCCTAATAAAGTCCCCGCTAAAAAGCCAATAACTGTCTCCATTAATGTAACACTCACATGCAATGTTAAAGAACCGTCAATGACTTTCTCAATAAATGTATGCCATACATTAGTTGGCGAGCTAAAAATTAACCGATCAATCCATTCTAATCTTGAAAGCAGCTCCCATCCACCAAAGAATAGCAGTAAAATAATAAGCTGATATATTCGAACATAGCGTTTTTCTTTTTTTAACAATTGCTGATATTGCTTAAATAATGTATTATCCAAGGCTCTCCAGCTCCTTCCAAATAGTTTGGAAAATATCTGCATAGGCTGGATGCTGTCTTACATCAAAAGGTGATAGTTCATTAAGGGCTTTAGGTATTTCAAACACTTTGTGAACTGCCCCTGGGTTTGCAGAAAATAGAACTACGCGCTCACTCATTGCGATTGCTTCACCAATATCATGTGTCACAAGAATAGCAGTCTTTTTATAAGTTTTTAATGTTTCCACCACTAAATCCTCAAGCTTTAATTTCGACTGATAATCTAACGCTGAAAATGGTTCATCTAATAATAAAATTTTAGGATTTACAGCTAAGGTACGAGCAAGGGCCACACGTTGCCGCATACCTCCTGATAATTCTCGAGGGTAATTGTTCCCCACATGCGGTAATCCTACTTCCTGTAATAACGCATTGGCCGTTACTTTATGTGTTTTATGACTTTTCTCCATTATTTTCAAGCCGATTGTGACGTTTTCTTCAATGGTCTTCCAAGGAAATAAATAGTCCTGCTGAAGCATATAGCCAATGCTTGATTGATTACTTGCTGATAGCTTTTCACCATCTATATAAACATTGCCTTCAGTGGCAGGGAATAATCCTGCAATAATTGATAATAATGTGGTTTTACCGCAGCCACTCGGCCCAATAAACGAAACAAACTCTCCTTCATGAATGGCTAAACTGATATCACGTAATACTTCCTTTGCCTGTGTACTTGAAAAATAACTATGGTGAATATTCTCCAGCTGTAAAAATTCCATATTACTCAGCAGCCTTTTTGGCAAAAGTAGTGTTCACAAGTTTTTCATACTCCACTCGTTGAGGAAGTTCACCTGCTTCCTCCATAATTGTTTGCAAGTTATCCCACTCTCCTTCATCAAGGATTGGGTCAGTAGCATAAGAGCCTTGTGCTTTATATCGCTCAATTACCGTTTCAATTATCTCTATATCTACATTTTCAAAATACGGTTGAATAATCTTTGCTACTTCAGCAGCACTCTCATTTTGCACAAAATCCTGTGCTCGTTTCAATGCATTTGTAAAGGCTTGAACAGTTGAAGCTTCATCCTTTAAATAACTACTTTTAGCCATAAAGGACGTGTAAGGAAGATTACCAGACTCAGTTCCAAACGAAGCTACAATATAACCTTTTCCTTCTTTCTCAAAGACACTCGCAGTAGGTTCAAATAATTGAACATAGTCACCAGTACCTGATGCAAAAGCAGTAGCAATGTTGGCAAAATCAATATTTTGAATGAGCGTTAAATCATTTACAGGGTCGATGCCATGTTTTTTCAGCACGAATTCACCTGCCATTTGTGGCATTCCACCTTTACGTTGCCCCAAAAACGTTGAGCCCTTCAATTGATCCCACGAAAAATTATCTATCTTATCTCTTGCCACTAAAAAGGTACCATCCGTTTGTGTTAACTGTGCAAAATTTTGAATGGGATCATTTGCACCTTGTAAAGTGACATAAATAGACGTCTCCGACCCAACTAAAGCTATATCAATTCCATCTGACAGTAACGCCGTCATCGTTTTATCGCCACCTGCAATCGTTTGTAGCTCAACAGAAAGACCCTCCTCCTCGAAGAAACCTTTCTCAAGTGCTACATATTGAGGCGCATAGAAAATCGAACGAGTTACTTCTCCTACTTTGACTTTTTCTAGCTCTGCTTTATTACATGCCGTCAAAGAAAGGAGTAACAAAGCAATGACACCTAATAATAAACCTCTTGTAAGCCAACGCATTCCCTTTCCTCCTTGATGTGTTGAAAATAAGCCTATCGACATTAACTTATTCACATAAGAAGATTTCGGTGCCTATCATTTTTTAATTTGTGTAGAGTGCGGGTGTTTCTTCAGTTTGACTACAGGGGAAACATACAAAAAAACAGCCTTAGCATTAAAACCGCTAAGACTGTTTATAACAGATAAAAAGTTCTTATTATAAAGTACGTAATTGTTATTGATTGGTAGCTTGTTGCTCTTCTCTTTTTTCACGCCATAGCCTTGTTTTATAGACAATTAGAATTAAGGCCGCTACAATCAGACCTTCAATCATTGGTAAGAATAGGGCGAAGAATGTAAGCATGATACAACCTAAAAATAGGAACGCATAAATAATAATATTTTGAGATAACTTTAATTTCTTGGCAAAGCCTAGTTTATAGACAATGGCAGAAAGTACAAATACAAGAAGAAATACAACATAACCTGCTATTTCATAGCTTGGTAAATTTTCATATAAAAATCTAGTGATACCAGCCATTCTCCCATAAACTCGTGTTGTTTCATCTGTACCTGTCTGTGCAGCAACTTGAATAACATTTAGTTCACCCAATAAAGCGGACTTCAGATCCAAGACTCCTCTTCCTTTCGTGGAAGCAAAAAATTATTGTTCAGCGTTTTTTAGTTTTTTCGCTATTCTTTCACGTTCATTTTTATCTAGAATTTGTTTACGAAGGCGAATAGATTCTGGAGTGATTTCTAAATACTCATCATCATTTAAGAACTCTAATGCTTCTTCTAGTGTTAATAGACGCGGCTTTTTAATAACGTTTGTTGCATCTTTTGTCGCAGAACGAACATTCGTTTTTTGCTTCATTTTTGTTATGTTTACAGTGATATCATTATCACGTGTATTTTCACCAACAATCATACCTTCATAAATTTCAGTACCTGGCTCAACAAATAGTGTACCACGGTCCTCTACTTGCATCATACCATAAGTTGTCGATTTACCAGTTTCCATTGATACAAGAACACCTTGGTGACGGCCACCAATACGGCCTGGAATATATGGTTGGTAACAATCGAATGTATGGTTAATGATACCAAAACCTTTCGTCATAGACATGAATTCTGTTGTATATCCAATTAAACCACGGGCAGGAACAAGGAATGTTAAACGTACTTGGCCATTGCCATTGTTCACCATATCCAACATTTCACCTTTACGCGTACCAATCGATTCAATAACCGAACCTACATTTTCTTCTGGAACATCAATTTGTACACGTTCAAATGGTTCACATTTTACACCATCAATTTCACGAATGATAACTTGAGGTTTTGATACTTGTAGTTCAAAGCCTTCACGGCGCATATTTTCAATAAGAATTGATAAATGTAGCTCACCACGTCCAGAAACCGTCCATGCATCTGGTGAATCTGTATCTTCTACACGTAGAGATACGTCCGTTTGAAGTTGTGAACGTAAACGCTCTTCTACTTTACGAGCAGTTACCCATTTCCCTTCACGACCTGCAAACGGTGAATTATTCACTAAGAAAGTCATTTGTAATGTTGGCTCGTCTATACGTAATGGTGTTAAAGCTTCTTGATGTTCCACCGGACATACTGTTTCCCCAACGTTGATGTCTTCCATACCTGAAACAGCAATTAAGTCACCAGCTTTTGCTGATTGGATTTCTTCACGTTTTAAACCAAAGAAACCAAATAGTTTCGTTACACGGAATTGTTTCACAGTCCCATCTAACTTCATTAAAGCAACTTGTTGTCCTACTTCAATTGTTCCGCGGAATACGCGTCCAATCCCAATACGACCAACATAATCATTGTAGTCAAGTAATGCCACTTGGAATTGTAATGGATCTGCTGAGTTGTCTACTGGTGCAGGAATTGCTTCAATTACCTTTTCAAATAGACATTGCATATTTTCTTCTTGTTTTGCTGGATCAGCATCAAGAGAAGCTGTACCGTTTACACCTGATGCATACACAACAGGGAAATCTAATTGATCATCATCAGCGCCTAGCTCGATGAATAATTCTAATACTTCATCTACTACTTCTAAAGGACGAGCTGAATCTTTATCGACTTTGTTTACAACTACAATCGGTGTTAACTTTTGTTCCAACGCTTTTTTCAGTACAAAGCGTGTTTGCGGCATACAACCCTCATACGCATCGACAACTAGTAAAACGCCATCTACCATTTTTAAAATACGTTCTACCTCACCACCGAAGTCGGCGTGTCCAGGCGTATCAAGGATGTTAATACGAGTTCCGTTATAGTTTACTGCAGTATTTTTTGCTAAAATTGTAATACCACGTTCGCGTTCAATATCATTAGAGTCCATTGCACGTTCTTCAACATGTTCGTTTGAACGGAATGTACCTGATTGTTTTAATAATTGGTCGACTAAAGTAGTTTTACCATGGTCAACGTGGGCGATAATTGCGATATTGCGAAGATCTTGACGTAAGTTTGTCATTATTCCACTCCATATTCTTTTTTCGAATGTTTAACTGTGATATTATAGCACAAGAAGGATAGAAATGTCCTTATTAGAATTTCCATCATTCTAAAAAATATATTTGATCGACAAATTTTTTATATAGGAGGCTAGGCTATGAATCGTGCAAAAATCGTAATGGCCATCTATGCATTGGCAGCTGTATTAGCAATGTGTTCTATCGGCTACTCTGTTGCAGCTAGTAATGTATTTGGTGTAATAGCTGGTATTGTGGCTACTTGTGTCATTTTCATGACAGCCTTTAAAATGAAGCGTAAACTACGTGCGCAAGGATTACTTTAAAGAACATAAAAAGGAGCTGTCTAATAAATAGACGGCTCCTTTTTATTCATATGGCACTATATATTTTTCTAATAATTCTTTATGAATAGCGGGATTAGCAATAATAAATGTATCCTGATGAAGGAAATCAAAGCCTTCACCATGTAGATTTGTAGCAACTGCTCCAACTTCCTGAGCAATGATGGTCCCTCCTGCAATATCCCATGGTGCTAAACGCATAGAGACATAGGCATCTAATTTGCCACTTACAACAAATGCAATTTCCATTGCTGCGGAGCCATAGGACCGTGTACCGCGAACTTTACGAACCATATCTATCACCTTTTCATGGTGAATATGTCGATTAGGTGCGACCCAATGTGCATTTATGCCAATGACAGACTCCTCCATTGTAACAGACTGTAGTTTACGCAATGGTGAATCATTATACCATGCCCCTTGCCCCTCGATGGCACTAAATAAATCCTCCCGCATGACATCAAATATGTAACCTAACTTTCCTACGCCATCGACAAAAATACCGATTGAAATCATAAAATGGCGATGCTGTTTAACAAAATTCATCGTTCCATCAATTGGATCAATAATCCAAACTACACCATCTAGTGATTTAACCTGTTCGCCCATTCCTTCTTCCCCTAGAATTTTGTGGGTTGGATCAAAAGCTTTAATTTGCTCAATAAAGAATAACTCCGTCTCTCGATCAATATTGGTAACGAGGTCATTTGCACCTGATTTTGTCTCAATTACTAGATTATACGAAAAAGCCTCTCGAATACGTCGCCCAGCTTCAAAAATAATATCTTTTGCAAATTTATCAATTTGTTGTAAATCCACTCATAACCCACCCTTCGAATATAAGAAAAGGCCTTTTATATTAATCGCTCTCGTATGTTTATGATGCCTTTTCCCACTACTTCACAACTTTTGCTATATAAAACCTAGTACTACCTTATGATATAATTTCTATTTTACCCTTTGTCACAATAAAAATCACCTGCTGTCGGAATATTCAGCAAGTGATTTTTTAAATGGGTATTAGATTTTGATTACGCATAGGCGTGCAAACTTTCAAGTTCCATCTGAATTTCTGCCAGACGTTTTTTACTTTTTTCAATTTCCATGTCATTTTTTTCATTCATTGCTGCAAAAAGTGAAGCTAATTCATAATCTAATTCTAATTGTAAAATGTGCTCATATTGCTTTTCAATGTCAACTTTACGTATAATTTTTACGAATGGTTTCATAAAAAACACTTCCTTTTTTTAATTTTTTTACAAAAACTTTACTCATTTGATAAAGTTCTTGTTATAAGATTTTTTCCCAAATTCAGCGTAAAATAAACCTTATAAAACGAAAGGAGTAAAATAAAATTGCCAAAAATAAAGTGGACAAACAAAGACTTTAAGGTTTTTACAATAGACGGTTTAGAACAAAGAATGGATGCTTTAAATTTACATGTACGTCCAAAATTCAATCAGCTAGGTGAAGATTTTTCTGCATTTTTCTCTAGCCAATTAGGTGAAGAATTCTTCCCGCATGTGGCTAAACATGCTCGAAGAACTGTTAACCCTCCAAAAGATAGTTGGGTTGCCTTCGCCCCTTATAAAAGAGGTTATAAATCATTGCCTCACTTTCAGATTGGTCTATGGCACACACATTTATTCATCGTCTTAGCTATTATTTATGAAGCGCCTCAAAAAAATGTTATGGCTGAGCGTTTACTAGCTCATAAATCTTTAATTGAGCAACTTCCAGATGATTTTATCGTGTCAGGAGATCATATGTCCCCTGAGGCGGTTTCTCTCGAAGTGGCAAAAGAAGACAAGCTTGAAGAAATGCTTATTCGCCTACGAGATGTCAAAAAGGGTGAGTTTTTAATTGGCCGTCATATTCCAAAAGAACAAGCAACCAAACTAACAGCAAGCGAATTACATCAATTAACAGAAGACACATTTAACAGCTTACTTCCTATTTACAACATTATTGTTGGAAAATAAGCTAACCTTATAAAGTTTTTTATTGATGTAGTTTATGCAATATGTCGTTTTTTAACACAAAAAATAAAGAGTGGATGTGAGTTGATCTCACATCCACTTTTTTTAATGGCCATTTCTTGGGGTAACTTTTATAATCATCCCATCTTCGGCTTCCTTTGTTTGTTTTACAACTGGATAGCTAATGTAGCCACTCGCCTCTTCAAATTCGCGAAAAATTGATTTTTCCTCTGCTTGGGAAGGAACAATCTCTTTAAAGCGTCGATATTTAGCTAGCATAACTTCACGCTTGATGCCTTTTTCATAAGCTTTCTCAATTCCCTCAAAGAATTGAACAACATCCACAATCTCCTCTGTGGACCAATCAGTTGAAAACGGATAAGAGTATTCCATTCGACAAAACCACCTTTACGTTATTGCCCCCATTTTAACCGTATACTTTCAGCTTCTGCAACCATTCTCTTAATAAGGTCATCTACGGTTGGGATATCGTGAATCATTCCAGTCACTTGTCCAGCCCAGCCAAAGCCCTGTTCCTTATCACCATCGTAAATAAAGCGTTTATTTGCTGAACCACTTATATATTCTTTCAACGCCTCATATGTTGGTGTTTTTTCCTCAATTTCCAAAATCTTTGTAGTAAAGTCATTGCGTAATGCACGAGCCGGCGCACCAATTGAGCGCTTAATAATGGTTGTATCTGCTTCAGTACTTGCAACTAGTGCCTCTTTATAAGCCTCAGAAGCATCAACACACTCTCGTGTTGCTATAAAACGAGTGCCCATTTCAATGCCTTCAGCTCCCAATGCTTGAGCAGCCATCCAGCCGCGTCCATCACCAATTCCACCTGAAGCAATGACAGGAATACTAACACTATCAACCACCTGGGGAACAAGAACCATTGTACCGACATCATCACGCCCAAGATGACCGCCACCCTCTTGACCCACAACCATTACAGCATCTGCTCCAAGCTGTTCAGCCTTTTGAGCTTGTCTACGAGCAGCTACAAGGACTAATTTTTTTATAGCTGTGCCTGCCAGTAAATTAAATATAGGCGCTGGATTTCCCCCTGTCATTGTAACAACTGGAACTTCTTCTTCGATTGCAACGCGCACCATATCCTCATAGCCTGTACCATGCATGCCAATCGCAAAATTTACGCCAAAAGGTTTATCTGTTAATGTTCGTACCTTATGGATCTCTGCTCGTAATAATTCAGGATCTCGTAAACTCATAGCCGTTATTTGCCCTAAACCACCAGCATTCGACACAGCTGCGGCTAAATCAGCATATGCTAAATAGGCTAATCCCCCTTGAATAATTGGATATTTAACCTGTAAAAGATCCGTCACACGTGTATTCCAATTCATAGTACCTCCCCTTTCGTTCAATACTATTTTCTCGGTATCCTGAAAAAAATCCTTTTATTTTTTAGGAAAAGCCTATTTTTTCGTGTCGTTAGGTGCTATAATTCATTTGTTTTCTTAGATATTATAAAGTGAGGTGGTACCTGCGTTGTCACAATTAGAGACTCCATTGTTCGACGTATTATTAAAACATCGGAACAGACATCCCATTCAGTTCCATATTCCAGGCCATAAGAAAGGGCAAGGAATGGATCCTGCTTTCCGAGAATTCGTCGGCGACAACGTTTTATCAATTGATTTAATTAATATTGCTCCACTAGACGATTTACATTCACCAAAGGGTGCTATAAAAGAAGCGCAAAACTTAGCAGCTGAAGCCTTTGGTGCTGATCATACATTCTTTTCCGTTCAAGGTACTAGTGGCGCCATCATGACGATGATTCTGACCGTCGTCGGTCCAGGTGATAAAATTCTAGTGCCACGGAATGTTCATAAATCTATTATGTCGGCGATTGTATTCGCTGGTGCCATTCCAATTTTTATTCATCCTGAAGTTGACAGCGAATATGGGATTTCTCATGGCATATCCCCTGAAGCTGTTGAAAAAGCATTAAATGCTTACCCAGATACAAAGGCAGTACTTGTTATTAATCCAACATATTTTGGCTTTACAGCTGATTTAAAGCGTATTGTGGAGATTGCTCATGACCGTAATATTCCGGTAGTAGTAGATGAAGCGCATGGTGTACACATAAAATTCCATGATGACCTTCCATATTCAGCTATGGAAGCAGGTGCTGACATGGCAGCAACAAGCGTTCATAAGCTTGGTGGCTCCATGACACAAACGTCTATTTTAAATGTACGTGAGGGTCTTGTTTCTGCAAAACGTGTACAAGCTGTATTTTCTATGTTAACAACTACATCGACATCCTATCCATTACTTGCTTCACTTGACACAGCTCGACGTCAGCTAGCCATTCATGGATACGATTTAATTGACGATGCATTACGTTTAGCAAAGGATGCTCGTAAACGCATCAATCAAATCCCACATTTAAAGTGTGCAGGTAAGGAAAAGTTACATTCTTCTGCAACTTATGATATGGATCCATTAAAACTTCTGATTAGTGTGAAAGATTTAGGTATTTCTGGTCATCGAGCTGAGGAATGGTTGCGTTATAATGCCAATATTGAAGTCGAATTGTCTGACCTTTATAATATCTTATGTTTAGTGACTTTAGGAGATACAAAAAAGGAAATTAATCTTTTAATAAATGCGTTAACTCGTATGTCTAAAGCATTTGATTCTGAAGCGGCTATAACAGAGGCTTTGGTAAATGTTCCAGAAATTCCAGCTCTCGCCATGTCTCCGCGTGATGCTTTTTATGCAGATACAGAAGTCGTTCCTCTTGCAGAAGCAGATAACTGTATTTGTGCAGAATTTATTATGGTATATCCTCCTGGGATTCCTATTTTTATTCCCGGGGAAATAATTACTCAAGAAAATATTCATTATATTCAAATGAATATTGAAGCAGGTTTACCCGTTCAAGGACCAGAGGATACAACATTAAAAACAATTCGTGTTATCAAAGAACGTAAGCCAATTTTCTAAAAAATATAAGCTAGCTCTTCAATATGAAGGGCTAGCTTTTATATTTATAAATACAGATGTGAGTATATTTTCTTGTTGAACACAACCAGAAAACATTCTCTTCATTACAAAATAGCTATAATAGAATATTATCTGAAGTTTTTTTCATTTCATTTTCACAATGAATAATTGCTTCTAGAAATAACCATTTATCTTTTTTGAGACAGCTCCTTTTTCTATAAAGCACCATTCTATTATAAAAATAAATACACAAATAAAGGGCAGAAGAAGGCTCCGATAACAGCCGTTAAGCCCATTGATAAGGAACCAACTGATAATTCCTGTTCCCCATATTCTCTTAATTTCACAAGACCTACCCCATGTGAGGCACTTCCTACTGCCACTCCCCTACTCACGGCAGAGTCAATTTTGCCATACTTAATGACTAACGGTCCGATAATGGCCCCTACAAACCCTGCAATCATGACGAAAACAGCCGTTAAAGGAGGAATGCCCCCAATCGTTTCGCTCACCTGCATTCCAACAGGCGTTGTTAACGATTTAGGTAAGGCTGTCAGCATCCAGCTAGGTTCTACACCGATCCATTTTAGTAACACAAAAATTGTCACTAAGCCTGTTATCATGCCGATGAGAAGTCCTGATAAAATAGAATACTTATATTTCATAATAATAGCTCGTTGATTATAGAGAGGATATGCAAGTGCCACAACAGCTGGCCCAAGCATTTTCTGAAGCCATTCCCCACCTTGCATATAAGTTGAATATGGAATATCAAATACAAGTAAAATCACTGCACTGACAATCGTAGTCGTGACCAAGGGAATCATGATAGGATGGGAAAATCGTTGATAGAGCTTTGTAAATAAAATAAACATGATGATGGTGCTAAGGACAACAGTTACTTCAATCAACAGTTAATTCCCCCTTTCCTTCTTCCACAGTAGGCTTTGAGCTTTCTTTTTTGGCCAGTTCTCTTTTTTCAATGAGTTGTGTCAGCAATCCTGTTACATAAATAGAGATTAATGTACTAGCAATAACTGCTAAAATGATGAGCAGACCCGTGAATGACATGAGCTCTGGATAATCAATAACACCTACAGTTGCTGGAATGAAAAACAACGTTAAGATGCCAATTAAAAAACCTGCTCCATCTTGTATATATTCGACCTTAATAATTTTAAAATTGAGTGAAAGTGCTAATAAAAGTAAGCCAATGACGCTTCCTGGAAGAGGTATGTGCAGATAAGAAACAATGCCAACCCCCATGTAATAGAAAATAGTAAGTATACCGATTTGCACAATAATCCGAACAGCTCTTAACAACAACGTAGCAAAATTTTCGTTCAACATTTCGCCACTTTTCACCCCCTATATCGTTCATTCTACATCTGTAGGAATTTTCTGTCTATTGTAATTTTAGAAAAATAATAATCAAATACAGAAATATCCAAGCAATTCTATGAAACAGTATTAAAAGTCCTATTCTACAAGAACTTCATGATTTTACTTTTTATCATTATGACTTATCAACTTTTTTTATATTGTGCCTATCCACTTCAAATCACTTTTTTAATGATCATCTAGCAAATTTCGAAATTTTTTTATATAATCGAAAATTACAAAAGATTACTAGTATTATCAATGACTAAAATTTCTAGAATAAACACAAAGGTGGGATTCACTATTATCTTTAAAACATTAACACTCCAAGCCCGCTTTGCCTATTACAGCAGTTTTTTAATTTTTATTATTGTTATTTTAGCAGGCATCCTCTTTTATATGACCATATCTGATGCATTGCAAACACAAATTGGAAACCGGGCACTATATTTGGCGGAAACAACGGCTAGCAGGGGTGATGTAATTGAAGCGTTTCATACAAATAACCCTTCCGAAAGCCTGCAAAAAATTAGCAAAGAGATTATGCTTGCTGCAAAAGCTACTTATGTTGTAATAGGAGATAAAAATGGCATACGCTACACCCATCCTATCGCAGACCGTATTGGTAAATCGATGGTCGGAGATGATAATGACCGAGCATTAATCAACGGTGAGTCTTATATTTCCATTGCAAATGGTTCAATGGGACAATCCATTCGTGGGAAGGCACCTATCTTAGACTCAAATGGAACGATTATTGGTGTTGTTTCAATTGGTTACTTAACAAGTGAATTAGATCGCTTATATTTTTTATACCTTGATAATATTTTTTATACGATGGTTATTGCACTAGGCATTGGTATTATCGGCTCTATTTTTTTATCCCGAAACATTAAAAAGCAAATTTTTAATCTGGAGCCAAGTGAAATTGCCAGTCTATTAACAGAAAAAAATACTTTAATTGAATCAGTCCGTGAAGCTATTATTACGGTAAATCAGAAAGGTGAAATTACGACCCTAAACAATGCTGCCGCGAAAATCTTACATTTAACGGATTCAGATTCTATCATGGGCGATAATATAGAAGAGCATATACCAAACACACATCTGCTTAACGTATTAATGAAGGGTGAAAAACAACTTGATAAATTGATGATTGTTAATGGTCATGAAATTATTGTTAACCGTGTACCTATGAAGGTGAATGGTAAAGTTGTCGGCGCAGTTGCAAGTTTCCGATTACAATCAGAAATAGAACAAATGGCTATCGAATTATCACAAGTAAAGCAATATACGGAAGCTTTACGTGCTCAAACACATGAGTTTAATAATGTCCTTTACACAATATCAGGCCTTATTCAATTAAATGCATCTGATGAAGCACTATCTATTATTCATAAAGAGGTACAAGGACATTCTTCTCTAACCCAATTTATAACAAAGCGTGTAAAGGACCCATTTTTAAATGGTTTAATTATCGGATTTTTTAATCGTGCACGTGAATTAAAAATCAAGTTGATTTTTGATGAGGATAGTTATTTAGAAACATTCCCTGAAAGCATCGAAAAAAGCTTAATTATTTCCATTATTGGAAATTTATTAACCAATGCTTTTGAAGAGGTTGAAAAAAACAAAGAGCGACAGCCAATTATTAGGCTTTTTATATTTGATAATGGAGAGGAAATCATCTTTGAGGTTGAGGACTCGGGACAAGGTTTTGCACAAGAAAAACTAGACGTGCTATTTTCAGAAAATATTTCTACGAAAGATAGTAAGCATCGAGGCTATGGATTAAGGAAAGTCATTTCCAGTATCCAAGATTTAAACGGTACTCTTGCTCTTGAAGAAGGAGATTTAGGAGGTGCCCTATTTATCGTATCTATTAGCAAAAGGGGGACTATGATCCATGAACAATATTGAAGTGCTAGTAATTGAAGATGATGTACGTGTAGCAGATGTACATTGTCGTTTTTTAGAAAAAATTGAAGGCTTTACAGTAATTGCAAGGGCAAGTACGGGAGAAGAAGCTTTAGATTGGCTTCAATCATTTTCACCACACCTTATATTACTCGATGTCTTTTTGCCAGATATACTGGGAGTAGATTTAATTGATAAAATCCAAGAAGTGAGCCCAACAAGTAGTATTATTTTGATTACCGCAGCTACAGAGGCACATATAGTACAGAAAGCTTATCGGAAAAATGTTACTGATTACATTTTAAAGCCATTTACATTCGAACAGCTAAAAGAGAGTATAGAAAAATTCCGTTACAAGCATCTATTACTGAAAAATAATGAGAAATTTACACATGAAAAAATTCAATACCTTTGGCCAAAAGCAGGTTCATCCCCCCCTCAAGAAACACCGTTATTATTACCAAAAGGGATAGATCCAACAACAATGAATCATGTTATCAACCATTTAAGTATAATGGAGAATGGTAGTACAGCTGAGCTGTTGGGAAAGAATATAGGTGTCAGCCGTTCCACCGCTCGTCGTTATTTAGAATTTTTAGTTACACAAAAGCAGGTCTATACCGAACTGACTTATGGTACAGTTGGGCGTCCTGAACGACGATACTTTATTTCCACATAAACTTTATGAACAAAATGATGTTAATCCACATTATTATCACAATATTTCCAAAATTGAGAAGTAAGTTATAGTATGGGTAGCGCTAAATTGATAGCGCTACCATTTTATTTTTAAGGGGGATTTTTATGTGGAGGAACATTTCTAAAATAATGGTAGCTGGCTTACTATTTACTAGTTTGGTTGGCTGTTCAGCATCAAATGAAGAAAAAACAGAGGGAAAGAATGCCAGTGATTATCCGAAAAGTAATATTACCATTGTTGCTCCATCAGGTGCTGGTGGTGGCTGGGATTTAACGGCTCGTGCAGTAGCAAAAACAATGAGTGATACTGGGTTGATTGATAAGGCGATTCAAGTTGAGAATAAGCCAGGTGGTGGTGGTGCTGCCTTCATGGCAACATTTGCTACAAAGGAAGCCAATAATGATTATATATTAATGGTTAAATCACCACCGATCCTTATAAATCATGAAAAGGCTGAAGGAAATAGTAAATTTGGCTATAAGGATACTACACCTTTAGCACAATTAACACGTGACTATGGCGCAATCGTTGTTAAAAAGGATTCTCCTTTCCAAACGCTTGCAGATGTTTTAAATGCCATGAAAACTTCACCAAAAGATGTCACATTAGCAGGTGGGTCTGCACCAGGTTCGATGGATCATCTAGTAGGAATTATCCCGGCTTATAAAGCGGGGATTGACTTAAAAACAATTAAATATGTTTCTTATGACGGTGGCGGTGAGGCAGTTACAGCATTATTAGGTGGCAATGCGGATGTAATTGCAACAGATGCCTCCACAATTGCTACTTATGTTAAATCCGGAGATGTTCGTGTATTAGCTGTCAGTTCCTCTGAACGCTTAGAAGGTGAGCTAGCAGAGGTTCCTACTTTTAAAGAAGCCGGTATTGATGAGGAGTTTACAATTTGGCGTGGTATCTTTGGTCCAAAAAATATGAGTGAAGATGCGATTGCCTATTGGTCTGAAAAATTACAGGCAATGTCTGAATCAAAAGAATGGCAAGCTGAGGTGACACGTAATGGCTGGCAAGCAGAATACCGTAATGCGGAAGAATTTACAGCTTATCTAGACAGTCAAAATAAAATAATCATTGAACTACTAACAGCTCTTGGTATGCAAAAATAACGAATCGTTTTTTTAAAAAAGGCACAAGTATTTCCATTAAATATAGAACTACTTGTGTAACTTTATCTATTTTCAATGGAGGTGTAAAACGGTTGAGCTATACATTTGATAAAACATTTAGCATTACCCTCTTAGCACTTAGTATTTTGTTTATTTTTCAAGCAACACAGATTTCTGATAGTGCTTATGGGTCTACAGTTGGTCCCAAAATTTTCCCATTAGGTTTAGGTATTATTTTAGGTTTATTAAGTCTTCAATTATTTTATGAATCATGGAAAAAAGCTGTGAGAGAGCGAGTCACAGGAGGACCAACTACTTCTTCTAAAATATCTTCAACAGAGCTCAAAAAGTTCTTAATTATTTTAGGTAGCGCTCTTGCGTATGTATTTTTCCTTGAAAAAATTGGCTATATGATAACAACATTTTTATTTTTGTGTATTAGTTTCCAAACAATGGAACGTACTAAACTTATTTATTCAATTATTATTGCAGCTGGATTTTCACTGGGCGTCTATTATTTATTTACAAGTTTACTAGGAGGGTCATTGCCTAGTTTCCCAATTTTTTAGTACAGGAGTGAACATATGTCGACATTGCAATTTTTAGCTGATGGATTTGCAGTTGCCCTTCAATGGCAAAACCTTTTATTCGCTCTTGTTGGTGTCATAATTGGTACAGCAGTTGGTGTACTTCCAGGTATAGGTCCCATGAGTGGAGTTGCATTATTAATCCCCGTTACAGCAACCATTACAGCTGGACTACCTACTGAGGCTGCCGCTACCAGCTCAATTATTTTACTTGCAGGGGTATACTATGGGGCCATGTATGGTGGATCAACAACTTCCATTCTATTAAACACGCCTGGTGAATCCTCATCAGTTGTGACAACATTGGATGGCTATCAAATGGCTAAACAAGGTCGTGCTGGAAGTGCTCTTTCTATCGCGGCCATTGGCTCATTTTGTGCAGGCATTGTAGCACTACTAGGTCTGATATTATTAGCTAACCCATTGTCAAAATTAGCACTTAAATTTGGACCCGCAGAATACTTTTCTTTGATGTTATTAGGACTTGCAGCAGTAAGTGGCCTAGCAGGACGTTCTATTACCAAAGCTTTAATTATGACTGTTTTAGGGCTTATGCTCGGAACAGTTGGTATTGATGCCGTATCAGGTATAGAACGTTTTACATTTGGTCAGCCAATGCTGTTCTCTGGCATTGAATTTTTAACCATCGCTGTTGGTTTATTTGCATTAGGCGAAGTATTTAAAACCATTCTTGAAAAAGAAGAAGAGGATGGTCAATTAGCCAAAATTAATCGTGTATTACCAACAAAGCAAGATTTAAAGGATAGTGCTGTTCCTATTGCTCGCGGATCCTTATTAGGCTTTTTCATCGGCGTATTACCCGGCGCAGGCGCAACACTTGCCTCATTCTTTTCTTATATTACCGAGAAAAAATTCAGTAAAACACCCGAGCAATTTGGAAAAGGTCATATTGCGGGTGTAGCTGGACCTGAATCAGCGAACAATGCTGCATCAGGCGGTGCAATGATCCCATTACTAACTTTAGGAATTCCCGGCTCAGGTACTACTGCTATTTTAATGGGTGCACTTATTATGTATAATATTCAGCCAGGTCCATTATTATTTGATGAACATCCACAAGTTGCTTGGGGATTAATTGCCAGTATGTTTATTGGAAATTTAATGTTATTAGCATTAAATATGCCTTTGGTCCGCATTTTTGCCAAAATCATCGAAACACCTAAAAAATATTTATTGCCTATTATTATTGCAATTTCAATTTTTGGAGTTTATGCCGTACAATTCGCCACGTTTGATTTATTTTTATTAGTAGCTTGTGGTGTACTTGGTTATCTATTTGCTAAAAATGATTACCCAGTAGCTCCATTAGTACTTGCATTAGTACTAGGGCCGATGATTGAAAATAATATGCGCCGTGCATTAACCATTTCGAATGGAGACTTTTCTATTTTTATAACAAAGCCTTTATCATTACTATTTTTAGTGGTTGCCATTTCTTGGTTACTTATACCACTGATTATGAAAATACGTGGTAAAAATGTTCTTATTAATGAAGAAGGATAAATATTCTTAAAAATCCACTATACTTCTATTAGTATAGTGGATTTTTACTATTCTATAATGCGTGACCAGAGCCACCATCAATATTAACAGCTGTACCTGTAACATAGCTCGCCGCATCAGATACTAAAAAAGTGATAACGTTTGCTGCTTCTTGCGTATCACCTACACGACCCAGCGGAATTGCTTGCCCCACTTTACGAGAATATTCTTCCCACGATAAATTTGGTTCTTCCTTTTTCCATTTCTTTTCGATTTGATCACTACGAATAAGTCCTATACATACAGAATTTACTCGAATATTATCCTTCCCTAAATCCTTGCTCATCGCTTTTGTCAAGGCAAGCCCCGCAGCACGGCTTACAGTAGTTGGAAGTGAACTTGCAGGTGGAGTTTTAGCCATCACGGCAGTCACATTAACGATTGCACCGCCCCCAGCCTTTCGCATATATGGAGCAGCATATTTTGAACAATGAATAGCTCCAAATACCTTTAAATCTAAATCTGCCTGCCACAGCTCACTACTCACCGTTTCAAAGGAATTCGCTGAAGCTGTACCAGCATTATTAATAAGAATATCCACACGTCCAAAATGCTCTACAGTACGCTCAATGAGATACTTACAATCTTTTTCTTTTGTAATGTCAGTTGGAACAATTAATACATCTACGCCTGTTTCATTTTTTATGCATCCTGCAGCCACTTGCAGTTGTTTTTCACCACGAGCGCAAAGTACAACCTGTGCACCCTCTTTAACAAGCTGCATGGCTGTATAATAGCCAATTCCTTTACTCGATCCTGTTATAATTGCTACTTTCCCCGTTAAATTAAGCTCCATTATTAAATCCTCCCTTACTTTCTACAATGCTATCATTATAGCATTTATCGATTATTCAGAATAATCAAAGGAGCTTGTAAAAGGTAGAAATACGATTTAAAAGCTATAATAATTGAATATTTTCCATGAGGAGCTACTTATTACTTATCATTATCATTCAAGCCTGTTACGGGAAAAAGCTAATAGAAAAATTAATTGTTCATATAAAACATTGGCTAAAAAAAGAGTGTAGATAAGCAAATGTCTCGCTTTATCTACACTCCTTTATTCAAATTATTTTTTCGCTACAATGTGGATTGGGTTGCCAAGTAATACTTCAGCAGTTTCCATTGTAATTTCACCTAATGTTGGGTGAGCGTGAATTGTTAATGCGATATCCTCAGCAGTCATGCCGCCTTCAATTGCTAAGCCCATTTCAGCGATCATATCAGATGCACCAGCACCTACGATTTGAGCACCAATTAATAAGCCGTCCTCTTTACGAGCAACAAGTTTCACGAAACCTTCTGATTGGTTTAATGCAAGAGCACGACCATTTGCTGCGAATGGGAATTTCGCGGCAGTGTATTCAATGCCTTCAGCTTTTGCTTGTTCTTCGTTGTAACCAACTGTCGCCATTTCTGGATCTGTGAAACACACAGCTGGCACAGCAAGATAATCAACTACTGATTTTTCACCCGCAATTGCTTCAGCAGCAACTTTACCTTCGTAAGATGCTTTATGTGCAAGTTGTGGACCTGCTACGATATCACCGATTGCATAGATGTTTGGAATATTTGTACGACATTGTTTGTCAACATTGATTAGACCACGTTCACCGAATTCAACTCCGATTTCAGCAAGGCCCATTTCATCTGTATTTGGACGACGTCCTACAGTAACTAATACGTAATCAGCTTCAACTTTTTTCTCTTCTCCGCCTACTTCATAAGTTACTACTACGCCGTTTTCAGTTTCTTCTACGCCTTTTGCAGATGCGTTAACTTCAATTTCAACGCCTTTCTTTTTAAGGCCTTTTTTCACGATTTGCGTCATTTGTTTTTCGAAGCCAGCTAAAATATCTTTTCCGCCTTCAATAATTGTTACTTGAGAGCCAAGGTTCGCATAAGCTGATCCAAGCTCAGTACCAATATAACCGCCACCGATAACAACTAATTTACCAGGTACTTCTTGTAGAGAAAGTGCACCAGTAGAATTTAATACACGATCAGTGAATTTGAATGTTGGAATTTCAACTGGACGAGAACCTGTTGCAATAATGACATTGTTAAATGTGTAAGTTTGAGCAGATTCACCATTGATGATACGCACTGAATGAGCGTCAACGAAATAAGCTTCACCTTGTACAATTTCAACTTTGTTACCTTTAAGTAAGCCTTCAACACCGCCAGTTAATTTCTTAACAACGCTGTCTTTAAATGCTTGTGCTTTTGAGAAGTCTAATTTCACATCAGAAGCGATGATTCCCATGTCATCTGAATGTTTAGCTTGCTCAAAACGGTGACCTACTGAAATTAATGCTTTTGATGGGATACAACCTACGTTTAAGCACACTCCACCAAGTACATTTTTTTCAACGATTGTTACTTTTTGGCCAGTTTGAGCTGCACGAATTGCTGCTACATATCCTCCAGGACCTGAACCAATGACAAGAGTATCTGTTTCGATTGGGAAATCTCCTACTACCATTTTTGTTACGCCTCCATTAATAATAATTCTGGCTCACTTAACAAACGCTTTAAATGATTTAAAGCATTTTGCGCAGTGGCTCCATCGATCATACGATGATCAAAGCTCAATGATAATGCTAACACAGGTGCGGCTACAATTTCACCATTTTTTATTACAGGTTTTTCTGAAATTCGACCAATACCTAGAATTGCTACTTCAGGATGGTTAATAACTGGTGTAAACCATTGTCCTCCTGCAGAGCCAATATTCGTAATGGACATGGAAGCACCTTTCATTTCATGTGGTGCTAGTTTACCTTCACGGGCTTTTGTCGCTAATTCATTAATTTCATTAGACACTGCAAATACAGATTTACGATCTGCATGCTTAATAACTGGTACTAGTAAGCCTCTTTCAGTATCTGCTGCAATACCAATGTTATAGTAATGCTTTTGGATAATTTCTTGTGTTGCATCATCTAAAGAGCGATTAAATTCTGGGAACTCGCGTAAAGTTGAAATAAGTGCTTTCACTACATATGGTAAGTATGTTAATTTAACACCTTTTTCGGCAGCGATATCTTTGAATTTTTTACGATGTGCTACAAGAGCTGTTACATCGACTTCATCCATTAGTGTAACATGAGGAGCCGTTTGTTTCGAGTGTACCATTGCTTTTGCAATCGCTTTTCGAATACCTGACATTTTTTCACGAGTCTCTGGGAAATCCCCCTCAAGAACTACTGGTGCTGCTGGTGTAGACGTTTCTTGTTGAACTGTATCTTCTGATGTTTCGATATTTGCAGTTTCAGCCTCTACAGTGCCGCCACCTTTTAAGAAGTTTTCAATATCTTCTTTAAGGATTCGACCGTTTTTGCCTGTACCCTTCACTTCACGAATATTTACATCGTTATCACGGGCAAATTTACGTACAGAAGGCATCGCGATCACACGTTTTGTTTCATCAACTACTGTCTCCACTTTTTCTGGAGCTTTTTCAGGAGCTTTTTCTGGTGCCTTTTCCTCTTTAGTAGGAGCTTTTTCTACGTTCTGACCAGATTCAGCAGTTGCTTGAACTTGTGCCTCTGTTTTTGCTTCGGCATGATCGTCACCTTTTAGCTTTAAGTCTTCATAGCCAGGTGCGTCTAATCGGATTAAAACATCGCCAACTACGGCAACTGTTCCTTCTCCTACTAAAACTTCCTCTACTGTTCCTTCAACTGGTGAAGGGATTTCTACTACTGCTTTATCATTTTGTACTTCACAAAGAATATCGTCTTCTTTTACTGTATCTCCAGCTTTAACGAACCATTTCACAATCTCGCCTTCGTGAATACCCTCGCCAATATCCGGTAATCTGAATTCAAATGCCATGTGTACCCATCCTTTCTATTTACTGTTGTTCAAGTTTAGAAGCTTTATTAGAATGTTAAAACTTTTTTCGCTGTTTCCATTACATCTTTGTAGTTTGGTAACCAAACACCTTCAGCTTGTGGGAATGGGTACACAGTATCTGGTGCAGCCACACGAAGAACAGGAGCCTCTAAGCTTAGAATTGCACGCTCTGTAATTTCTGCTACTACGTTCGCAGCGATACCTGCTTGTTTTTGAGCTTCTTGGACAACGATTGCACGACCTGTTTTTTCAACAGATGCGATAATTGTTTCCACATCGATTGGTTGAATTGTACGTAAGTCAATTACTTCTACAGAATGTCCTTCTTTTTCAAGTTCTTCTGCAGCCTTTAAGCTTTCATGAACCATTAAACCGTAAGCAACAATTGTTAAATCAGTGCCTTCACGTTTTACATCCGCTTTTCCTAGTGGAATTTCGTATGCTTCCTCAGGCACTTCTTCACGGAATGAACGGTATAGCTTTAAATGCTCTAAGAAAATAACTGGGTTGTCATTACGAATAGAAGAAATAAGTAAACCTTTTGCATCATATGGTGTTGATGGAACAACAACTGTTAATCCTGGTTGTGCTGTCATTAAGCTTTCTAAGCTATCTGAGTGCATTTCAGGTGTGTGCACACCACCACCAAATGGTGAACGGATTGTTACTGGAGCATTGTAGACGCCACCACTACGGTAGCTCATACGTGCTAGCTGGCCACTAATTGAATCCATAACTTCATAAACGAAACCAAAGAATTGAATTTCAGGAACTGGACGGAATCCTTGAAGAGAAAGGCCAACTGCTAAGCCACCAATACCTGATTCTGCTAATGGTGTATCAAATACGCGGTCAACCCCAAATTCTTTTTGTAGGCCTTCTGTCGCGCGGAATACCCCACCGTTGACACCTACATCTTCCCCGAATACAAGAACGTTTTCATCATTCTTTAATTCTGTGCGAAGTGCATCTGTAATTGCTTGAATCATCGTCATTTGTGCCATAGGTTATTTCGACTCCTTCTCTTTATAGATTTCATACTGTTCTTTTAGATTAGATGGCATTTCGCCTTTATACATATTTTCCATTAATTCTGTTACTTTTTGTTTTGGAGCAGCATCTGCTTTTTTGATTGCTTCTTTAATTTCTTCTTTTGCTCGCTCAATAACTGCTTCTTCTTTTTTCTCATCCCATATACCTTTTGCTTCTAGGTATTTACGGAAGCGAACTAGAGGATCTTTTTGAGCCCATTCATTATCTGTATCAGAAGTACGGTAACGAGTTGGGTCATCCCCAGCCATTGTATGAGGTCCATAACGGTAACACATTGTTTCAATTAATGTTGGGCCTTCACCATTAACCGCGCGCTCACGAGCATCACGAGTTGCTACATAAACTGCAAGCGCATCCATTCCATCTACTAAAATACTTGGTAATCCTGCTGCTACACCTTTTTGTGCAATTGTTTTAGCAGCTGTTTGCAATTCACGAGGTGTTGAGATTGCATATTGGTTATTTTGTACGATGAAGATTGCTGGAGATTTAAATGCACCTGCAAAGTTAATGCCTTCATAGAAGTCTCCCTGAGAAGAACCACCGTCACCAGTATAAGTTACTGCAACAGCTTTTTTCCCGCGTTTTTTAATACCAAGTGCTACCCCAGCAGCTTGAATATATTGTGCTCCAATAATAATTTGTGGAGCTAAAACGTTTACACCTTCAGGAACCTGATTCCCCATGAAGTGACCACGTGAGAATAAAAATGCTTTTTCAAGAGGTAAGCCATGCCATACAATTTGAGGTACATCACGGTAACCTGGTAAAATCCAATCTTCTTGTTCTAATGCAAAGTGAGAAGCAAGTTGTGAAGCTTCTTGACCAGCAGTCGGTGCATAGAAGCCTAAACGTCCTTGACGATTTAATGAGATTGAACGTTGATCTAAAATACGTGTGTAAACCATACGTGTCATTAACTCAACTAGTTCCTCATCTGATAATTTCGGATCTGCCTCTTTATTTATAATTTCGCCTTCTTCATTCAAAATTTGAAACATTTCAAACTTATCTTCGATTTCAGTTAGCGTTTGTTTAGCATCAAAAATATTATTGTTTTTCTTGCTCATTTGTCACATCTCCCTTTCAGCTGTATTAAAATAAATCACCTTTTTAACTAGTACAACTTATTCTTGACACTCAGTATACTGAATAAAATACTGTCGGTCAATCATCTATCACTGCTATATACAAAGATTTTTTCTAGAATAACAATCAAACACTGCTGTCCTATACTGTATTACTAATATTCAAATTCTGTATTACAACACCTTACTCACACCATACAACTCTTACGTTTTCCAACAGGTTTTCCCCTAGTAGAATACCCCATTCTCGAAAATCTAATAGCATTAGAAAAATTTTTTGAGTATATTCAAATAAGGACTTTTTTCATGGGATTGTACGAAAACGTGATGTATACTTATTAGTAAGCACTACAAAGTTGAAAGGAAGATTACTATTATGATTTTAATGGATGATATTATCCGCGAAGGTCATCCGACTTTACGCACAAAAGCAGAGGAAGTTAAATTCCCTTTAACTGAAGAAACAAGAAAGCTTGCTGAGGATATGCTTCAATATTTAATCAACAGCCAAGATCCTGAAATGGCAGAAAAATATAATTTGCGTAGTGGCATTGGTTTGGCTGCCAATCAGGTAAATAGCTTACAGCGTATGTTTGCTCTTCATTTAAAAGATGAGGCTGGTGAACAATTAAGCTTTGTAGCCATAAATCCAAAGATCGTTAGCCATTCTGTTGAAAACACATACCTATCAGCAGGAGAAGGATGTCTTTCTGTTGACCGTAATATTCCTGGGTATGTACCTCGCCATGCACGCATCACAGTAAAATTTAAAACAATTGATGGTGAAGAGAAAAAAATGCGCCTTAAGGGCTTGCCAGCTATTGCCTTTCAGCATGAATTAGATCATCTAAATGGCATTATGTTTTATGACCGTATTAATGAAAAGAATCCATTTGCGGAAATACCAGATTCAATCCCATATGAGCGCGACTAAAAACAACCTCGGCAGTTTTTACTTCTGCCGAGGTTAATTATTATTTATATTCTAATTGTCTATCCATATTTAACCGAGCATTGATCGTTTCAATTAATGCTGGCAACTCTGCCATTGTTTCAATTGTAAAATGAGCGCCAGATTCTTCAAAAACACATTTTGTTTTCTCTATGATTTGTTGCTGTTCTTCTGAAGATAGGGCATTGAATTCTTCTTCGGATAGTCCCATTTCTGAGCTTCCAATAATAACGCCAACAGCCCAAACACCTGCATTCAAGGCTTCCTTTATATCTGATGTTGTATCGCCAACCTTCACAACTTGCTTCGTCGCTTGCGAACCTAATGCCTCCATATTTTTAAAAATCATATATGGATATGGTCGCCCTTTATCACCAACCTGTGTTGGTGTTACAAGAAAATCAGGTTGATAGCCCTTGTCAGCAGCATGCTTTGTCACTACTTCCATCATTGCATCTGTATAGCCAGTTGTAGAGCCTATTCGAATACCTGCATCTCTTAATTGCTGTACTGTTGTTTTCACGTGCTGGATAGGATCTGTATAGGTCGCCAAAGACTCCATTAATTTTGTTTCAAAATGATTATACAATACATGTACATCCTTTTCAGTAAAGGATTGTCCATGTACACGATGCCATTCTGCTTTAATTCTTGGCATTTCTAGCATGGTGCGGATATGATCAATTTTCAGCATCCCCATTGGTTTACGAGCCTCTTCCAGTGTAACTATTACACCAGCATCTTCAAAAATTGTTAAAAAAACATTAACGGGGGCAAAACAACCAAAGTCAACTGCTGTGCCTGCCCAGTCCAAAATAACCGTCTCAATTTTCATTGTTTTTCACCACCATATAATTTTCAATGATTTCACATAATGCAAGAATATCTTCCTCATGAATATCACCAATATTGCCAATACGGAATGTATCGACATCCGTCAGCTTACCTGGATAGATAACGAAACCTGCATTTTTTATTTCTTGATAAAAATGCTCAAAAGAAAACTCTTTATACGGGAATAAAAATGTTGTGATAATTGGTGATTGAAGCTCCTCCGAAATATACGCTTTAAATCCCAGCACCGACAAGCGAGAGCGAAGTAGTTGATTATTATACGCATAGCGTTTGTAGCGGGCATGAATTCCGCCTTCTTCATTCAACTCTTCAAGCGCCTTCGCAAAAGCTGCCACTACATGTGTAGGCGATGTGAAACGCCATTTCCCATCTTGCTTCATTACTTCCCACTGACTATGCAAATCTAATGCAACACTTCGAGCTTGTCCCTTACATTTTTCCAGTGCTCTTGTATTCGCGATAACAAAACCAAAGCCTGGGACACCCTGAATACATTTATTGGCACTACTAATACAAAAATCAATATGCAAGCTTGATAAATCCATTGGTACGCCTCCAAAGCTACTCATGGCATCCACAATAAACGTTTTGTTGAACGAATGAACAACTTCCCCAATTTCTTTAATAGGATTTAAAATACCAGTAGTCGTCTCACAATGTACGAGAGCTACATGAGTAATACTCCTATCTCTTTCAAGAAAGGATTGAACTTCTAACAAGGAGGGCTGTTCATCATAAGGAGCACTATAAACAACATGCTGTAACTTTAAGGCTTTAGCCATTTCAACAATTCTTTCACCATAAGCACCATTTGTTAGTATCAGCACCTTATCATTTTCACCAATTGCTGTTGTTAGTACAGACTCTACTACAAAGCTTCCACTTCCTTGCATTAGTACCGTAGTGTAATCAGCTTCCTCAACTTTTGCTAATTTTAAGAGTTGCTTACGAATCACTTGTGTCACATTTTTATAATCGTCATCCCATGTACAACGATCTTTTAACATTTCTCGTTTCACTGCTTCAGTTGTTGTCAATGGACCTGGCGTCAATAATTTATAGTTACTCATCTGCTATAACTCCTTATCGCTGTGCTTCTTTAAAGAAGGCTTGGTGTTTTTCTAATAAATCTACGGTTAAGGTAGTATCCCATTTTTTCAAATAGGTAGGAACGTGCTCGTCCTTTACTTGTTCACCTTCATATAGAGCTACAGGATATTGCTCTAGAAGACCATCACGAGCCTCTGTTGCAATTACCTTTGCAATTTCTTTTGCTAATGCTTCCTCACCTTCTTTATCTACAACAGCTACAGATTCCGTTAAAGTGAAATTTCCTTCTGTCGGGTCAATATAATCAATCGGTAACCCTTCGTTTTTGGCATCAATAGCTTGGATACGTAAACCAAAGCCGGCAGCAACTTCTCCTGTTTTCACCTTTTTAATAGGGCCAGAGCCTGAACTTTCAATATGTGGTCCTGCATTTTTAATTAACTCTGCTAGAACTTTTTTCCCTTCCTCTTCACCATATTCCTTTATAATAGCTTGTACTAGAAGCCACCCTGTTGAGGAGTCCATAATGTTTGGGAATGACACTAAATCCTTATAAGCAGGGTCTGTCAAATCTTTAATGGATTTCGGAATAGATAGCCCCTTTTGTTGTAATACCTCTGTATTAATAAAGATAGAGCCTACATTGCCTAAAATCGGTAATGCATACGTAACACTCCCATCAAGAGGCTTTAAGTCTGAGGAAATATCCACAAACATGGATTTTGAGGTTTGTGCACTTTCTATAAAATAAGAAGCCATTGTTACAACATCTGCTTCAATATCTGTCCCTTCCGCCATCATTTTGCCACCTAACTCAGAAGTACCAAACGACTGGATTAAATACTTACCTTTATAGCCTTTATCATCTAATGTAGTTTCCATCACTTCAATAGCTTCATCATCAGCATTTGAATAAATGATGACTTGCTCTTTGGAATCTGCTGCTACTCCTCCACATGCAGCTAAAACGACTGCTGCTGCACTTACTGTCCCTAACATCATGCCTGTTGACTTCTTCATTTTGTAATCTCCTCCGTTTTTTCTTTATGTGCTGCTATATAATCACAACCTAATTTCACAATGAGGTTTGTACATAAAATGAATATCGATAAAACAAAAATATCGGTGTACTTTGCGAAATGCTGTAGCTCTTTTATCCTTGTCGATACAAGCATTGTCTTTGTGCTGACAAGAAAAATAACACCGCTGACTGTAACCATCGCATTTAAAAAATAGTAGCTAAACATTTGATAAATCGTTGGCCTAATATTCGGTAAAATAATTCGTATCACGGTTTTTAACCACGAATCCTTTAACAGCTCAGCTGTCACTTCCCACGTAGGATCCATTTTTTGCAATGAATTTTTCGCCATTAAATAAGGTGTCGAAAAAAAATGCACGATATTACATGCGATAACGATAAGAAAAGTACCCTTTAAAGAACTTCCATTAAAGAAAAATAAGTAGGATAATCCAAGTACCATACCTGGAACTGTATTTGTCATCATAGAAGTTACATCTAAGCTTTTTCTTCCCTTTAATGGTGTCCTTGTATTAAGAAGCGCCGACATAAATGTTATGCCCACACCTAATATTGCTGTTAGAACCGCTACGATGAGAGAATTGATGTAAACCTTTGTTAAATCTTTCTCTGCGAGTACATTTTGAACATGCTCTAATGTAAAGCTGAAATCGTACGGATAGCCTTTGGTAAAAGGCACAATAAACATGGTTAAAAAAATAATACATACAGCTGTTACACAGAGAATTGAATAAATTGTAAATAGCGTGTCTCGTAAACGATGCTTTACAAGTTCACTTTGCCCAACCTGTTTATATTGAAAATTGAAGCGCTCTAAAATCGTTAGCATGACAACACCTAATACAGCAGGTACTAGCATTAACACTGAAATGACTGCTCCACGTTCAAAATGCACAATGGAACCTAACATAGCTTGGTAGAGTTCAGTAGCTATTACCCTGTAATTGCCACCAACCGATGCAGGGATTCCAAAGTCAGTGAAGCTTAAAACAAATGTTAAAATAAATGCCCCGCCAATTGTCCCAACCATAGGACGGTATACGGTATGATAAAAACGACGCATTGGCTGATCATGCATTAATATTGAAACAAGTAAAAAACGTTTATCGATATATTGCATGGAGTTTTGCATTAATATAAAGGCAACTGGTAATGTGTATAAGACGTAACCGATCACCAAGCCGTTATACCCATAGATTGTAAAAAGAGGCTGCCCCACTAATTTTGTTAGAATTCCTTGATTCCCAAATGTATAAATCAATACAAAGCCATAGGTGATGGTTGGCAGTAGCATCGGCAAGGTAATTCCAATTTGAACTAGCTTTTTTGTATGGCGATGCATCGTAGTAAAATGAACAGCATAGGCCAACCAAAAGGCTAAAATGGTTGTAATCACTGATGCTACAAAAGAAACTTTAAAACTATTCGTAAAAGCTTCACGAATTTCGATATTCCGTAAAGCTTCTATATAATTTTGAGTGGTAACGACATTGCCTATTTTGAATGACTGCCAAAACATATAAAGCAATGGCACAATTAAAAAGAATAGAAAAAATAGTAGAATCGGTAGAAAAATTAATTTCATTATTTTATTCGTTTTAAGCATATGTTTCTCCAAACAATTGATAGATGTTATGTCGCTTAATATGAAGCTGCCTTAAGATAAAATCTTCTACAAATTTATTTTTTGGCGCTGTAACAATTTCATGAGGTGTGCCAAATTGAGCAACTGTACCTTCATTAATAATGATGACTTTATCCGATAAGGTAAGGGCTTCTTCCGGATCATGTGTCACGATAATCGTCGTCAAATTAAATTCACGGGCGATGGATTTAATACGTTCCTTTATAGATTCCTTTATAACGCCATCTAGTGCACTTAGTGGTTCGTCTAATAATAGAATTTTAGGTTGCATCACGAGTGTTCTTGCAATGGAAACGCGTTGTTTTTGCCCACCAGACAATTCATGAATCTTCTTATGCAAATGAGGAGCTAGCTCTAAAAAATCAATGTATTCTTGTATCTCCTCTTTGGACATTTTCACGTTTTTATTTTTTAATCCATAAATGATATTGTCGTATGCATTTAAATGAGGAAATAACGCAAAATCCTGAAACACTATATTAAATCCTCTTTCTTGCATTGATTGCTTGGAAATATCTTGTCCATTGTAGACAAGCTGGCCAGCAGTTGGATCTACAAGTCCTAAAATGATATTAAGCAAAGTAGTTTTACCGCAGCCACTCGGTCCTAGCAAAGAAATAATCTCACCTGATTCGACGGTTACATTGATATCTACTAAAACTTTTTTATTTTTATAGCTTTTTGAGATATTTTTTAGCTCTAACAAATTGGGTCACCTCACTCAGTTCTTAGCTTCAGTATAGAGACTATTTGTAAAGGAAAATGCTTATTTGTGTAAATGTTGAGTAAATTCTGACCAACTGTTGACAAAGTTATGGTTATTTTGAGTAAATATCTAGTAGAGGTGATGAAATGTATATGATAGAAAGGCAACACCAAATTTTGCAGTTTATACGTCAACATAAGGTAGTAAAATTAGTAACACTTACAAAAGAGTTTAACGTTTCAATGGAAACGATCCGTCGTGATGTCCAACAGTTGATGCAAGACAAAAAAATTGAAAAATTTTATGGGGGCGTTAAATATATTGAGCCAGTAGAAGGACTAATTGATCACCGACTTCACGAACAGTTAACAGAGAAAATCGCCATTGCCAAAGCATGTGCTTCGCTCGTTCAAGATGGGGAATGTATTTTTATTGATAGTGGAACAACCACCTATCAAATGACACCATTTTTATTGGACAAGGAAAAACTAACAGTGGTGACAAATTCACTACCTGTAGCATTTGATCTAATCGGCTCTAACATTGAGGTTATACTGCTTGGGGGTAAAGTACGCCATTCTGAAAAATCAGTGACATCAAATGAATTTTTATTTCGCTTCGAGCATCTTAATATCAATAAAGCTTTTATTTGCGCTAGTGGCGTTTCAATTGAAAAAGGCATATCTGATTTTAGCTTGGATGAAGCGATTACTAGAAAGCAAATTATTTCCATCTCTCAAAAAGTCTACGTAGCTACAGATTCCTCAAAATTTAATAAAGATGTAGCGATTCAAGTTTGTCCAGTGGATGACGTAGATGTCATTATCACAGATGACGCACTATCCAAAAAGACGATTCAACATTTTTCGGAAAAAGGTGTTCAAATAAAAACCGTCAATATGGCATAGACCATTAATCAATAAAAAACAACTAGTTGTAAATTTCACAACTAGTTGTTTTTCATTTTTATATAATGGAGAGCTTACGCATTATTTTTGAGAGACCATCCTCGTCTACATGGTCTGCAATATGATGAGCGACTGCCTTCACTCGCTCATGGCCATTTCCCATAGCAACACTTGTCCCAACTGCCTGTAGCATCTCAATATCATTTATGCCATCGCCAAAAGCAAAGGCATCTTGTAAAGTGATGCCCATTTTTTCAAGCACCTTTTCAATACCAGCAGCCTTCGAACCTCCCTTTGGCAAAATATCACAAGAATAACGATGCCAACGTACAAATTGAACATTTGGGAATGTTTCATTATATAAAGGTTCATCTTTTTCTTCCATAAAAATAAGTGTTTGATATACATTGTTCTGCATATAATAAGATGAGTCTAATTCTGGATACGGATATTTAAGAGTATCTAAGCTTTCAGCTACCATACGATGATCGCCAACTGAGGCAATCATCCGTTTATCATCTAAAAACACTACCGGTTCGTTACGCGCCTCACCAAAGGCAATAATTTTAGCTAGTTCATCTTTCGCAATACCATTTGTATAGACAACCTCACCTTTATAGACAACATATTGACCATTGAAGGTAACATACGTATCGATCTCTAATTCTTCTAGCAATGACTCAATCATAAATGGTGCTCGACCAGTAGCAATCGCCAATTCATAACCATTACGTCGTGCTGTCAAAAGTGCCTCTTTTGCAGATGAAGGTAACTTTTTTTCACTGTTATAGAGAGTACCATCGACATCAAAAAATAAAATTTTGTTCATTCTATTAACCCTTTCCATAAATATTATCCTTTCAAGCTAAATGACTTTACATAGACAATAATTTTAATTATAATGATCCTAAGGAGTGATGTGCCATGCTGAAGAAACTCAAACGAAAATTATTGAAGCAACTTCGCGGCGTACTCGGAAAAAAATCAATTGCCTAACATTTGCCCTTCATTATTTGAAGGGCTTTTCTTTATTTTAGAGGAAGTGCGTGATAATATAAAGGAAATGCATTTATTTGGCTATACGCAACCACTGTCTCACTACTTCCTATACAATTTTATAACATAGTGCACATCTGAAGCATTGAGATACAAGTATTACAAACGTACATTTCTTCAATAAAAGAAATTCGTTGTTTTCTTGTAGCACGTGTGTGGTAGTAGTCAAAGGTGCAAGAAAATTGTACGCAATTAAAGGAGAGCAAACTATGATTTACAAAGTTTATTATCAAGAAAATGCAAATGAGATTCCAGTTCGCGAAAATACTAAAAGTCTATACCTAGAAGCTACTTCAGAACGTGAAGTACGTGAAAAGCTAAAAGACCGAAACTATAACATCGAGTTCATTCAACTGCTTGAGGGTAACTACTTAGAGTACGAACAAGCAAGCCCGAACTTCGTCTTGGAGGAAATTTAACAAACATGAAGTTTGTTAAAAATGACCAAGCAGCTGTTTTCGCGCTCGGCGGACTGGGCGAAATCGGCAAAAACACTTATGGCGTTCAATTTCAAGATGAAATTATCTTAATTGACGCCGGTATAAAATTTCCAGAAGACGACTTACTCGGCATTGACTATGTTATTCCTGATTACACGTACTTAGTACGTAATGTCGATAAAATCAAAGGACTGTTTATTACCCATGGGCATGAGGATCATATTGGTGGTATTCCATACCTTTTACGTCAAGTAAATATCCCTGTCTATGGCGGTAAGCTTGCACTTGGCTTATTACGTAATAAATTAGAAGAACATGGCTTGCTACGTACAACAAAACTCATTGAAATTAAAGAAGAGGATGTTATTAAATTCAGAAAAACATCTGTTAGCTTCTTTAGAACAACACATAGTATTCCTGATGCTTATGGAATTGTTGTTAAAACACCACCTGGTAATATCGTTCACACAGGTGACTTTAAATTTGACTTTACACCAGTGGGTGAACCAGCCAACCTAACAAAGATGGCTGAAATCGGACGTGATGGCGTGCTTTGCTTACTATCTGATAGTACTAACGCTGAAAAGCCTAATTTCACAATGTCAGAGCGCACAGTTGGAAAAAGTATCGACGAGATTTTCCGTAAGGTGGATAGCCGTATTATTTTTGCTACCTTTGCATCAAATATTCACCGTTTACAGCAAGCCACAGACGCAGCCGTAAAATACGGAAGAAAGATTGCTGTCTTTGGTCGCTCAATGGACAATGCTATTACGATTGGTCGTGAGCTAGGTTACATTACTGCTCCAAAGGATACATTTATTGATGCTCAAAGCATCAATCGACTTCCTGCAAACGAAGTGATGATTTTATGTACAGGCTCTCAAGGTGAACCAATGGCTGCCTTGTCACGTATTGCCAACGGGACACATCGTCAGATTCAAATACAGCCTGGCGATACAGTTATCTTTTCTTCTTCACCAGTACCAGGTAATACCGTGAGTGTTAATAAAATCATTAATTTATTGTTCCGTGCAGGTGCAGAAGTCATTCATGGTGCATTAAACAACATTCATACATCTGGTCACGGATCTCAAGAAGAACAAAAACTGATGCTTCGTTTAATGAAGCCTAAGTTCTTTATGCCTATCCATGGTGAATTCCGTATGTTAAAAATGCATACACATTTAGCTGAAGATTGCGATGTTCCACTAGACAATACATTTGTTATGGAAAATGGTGATGTTCTAGCACTAAGTGCCAATGAAGCACATGTAGCTGGGCGTATTCCTTCAGGAGATGTTTACATTGATGGCAATGGTATTGGCGATATCGGTAATATCGTGTTACGTGATCGCCGTATTCTTTCTGAAGAAGGTTTAGTGATTGTAGTTGTAAGTGTTGATATGGAAAACCAAAAAATTGTTTCTGGCCCTGACATCATCTCACGTGGATTTGTCTATATGCGTGAATCAGGTACGATGATCAACGAGGCACAAAAAATGCTAAACCGTCATCTGAATGAAACAATTCAAAGCAAAACTCCTCAATGGACAGAATTGAAAAATGAAATTACAGACGTATTGGGACCTTATCTATTCGAAAAAACAAAACGTCGTCCAATGATCTTACCGATTATTATGGAGGTTTAACCTCGTAAAAAGAAACTATGTAAAATTTACATAGTTTCTTTTTTATTTTTGAAACCTCCTTTTTATTTTTGCGTATATAGTAATAACAACATCAAAAAGGAGCGTTTTTATGCTAGATAAAATTCTTCATTCCTTACTCAATAGTAAATCCAAACGCCATTATTCTTCATCAAGTAGCCGTAGTAGATATTCAAAGCGACATAATTATTATGGTCACAAGCATTATAAGCGTGGCTCTCGTAAAAGCTCACGCAGTTTTTTCAGCTCTATGAGTTTCTTTAGTAGCTAATGTGGTGGAAACGAATTTCCGAAAAAAGTTTTGACCAGGCTGTAGAACTTTACATAGCCGAACATCCCGATTTTTCTTTTAAAAAATTCCTTGGCTATGGCTCATATGGTCGTACGTATTTAATTGAAGATTGCTCGTCAGCAAGTCTATTTGTTTTAAAATGCTTGCGACCCAAACATCGTCACCACCAGAAAACCATTCATAAATTTCAACAAGAAATTCACATACTCCAGCAACTTTCACTACCCTATGTTCCTACCATCCATTCAGCAGGAACAATTTCAGACAGCCCATTTTTTATCATGGACTATGTCAATGGGCAAACTTTTGAGGAGCTTATTTTTCAGAATGGTACCAAATTTACAATTGCTCAATCCCTTGCTATTACAAAGCAATTATTAGAGCAAATTGTACAGTTACACAATTATGGTATTGTACATCGCGATTTACGGATTCCGAATATATTGTTAGTGGGTCAGCAATTGCATATTATTGACTTTGGTCTAGCTACCACTTATCAAAAGCAAATCGATATCTCTACGATTGAAAATCCAAAACGTGCCGAAAATCATATTAGTGATCTTTATTTTGTCGGCCATTTTTTATTATTTTTACTATACTCAGACTACAAGCCAAGCAAGAAAAAAGAGAAAGCTTGGCAGCAGGAATTAAAATTACCAATCAAAGTCCAAGATTTTCTTGAGCGCCTATTATGGATTCAAGAACCCTTTGCAAGTGCGTTAGAGGCCTTGCAATCTATGCCCCCATTCATAGATAAAAACCATTAAAAATAGAATTGTTCACCGCCAAACGTGAACAATTCTATCCTAGAGTTCAAATATTAAAGTATTTTGCAGTTACATATGCAATCCAATGATACGCTGGGTCTAAACGTAGATTTTCAATTAGCCCCTTAATGATTGCTTTACCATAAGTAGGATTTTCTATTTCTTGCTTTAACAACTCAATGGATTCTTTTTCTATAGAATCCTCAGTATGATTTATATTTTGCTCCAATAATTGTAGTAAAGCATCTTTTGACACGTCTTCCTCACACGGCTTTGCAATAAACGGCACAAGATCTGCTGTAATAAATGGAATGGTTGTATGATGGGCAATAATATCTGTCTTTTCTGCTAAAGATTTAGCTAATTGCTCTAAATCAAGTGGCATATCTGAAAAAATAAAAAGCTCAGCATAGCTCTTCATAAATCCTTTTATGCAGTACATTACATCATATTTCATTTCTTTTAATTGATCCTGATAAAGCTGCTCAAGCATATAGAGAATTGATTTCGACATTTCTGCTTCATACGCTGTTATTTTATGAAATAGCTCTTTTTTTGTTAAAAAGACCTTTTCATTAAAGAATACACGTGCAGATGCAGAATGGTCTTTGAATGCTTGAAAAATACTTTTATAAAATTCAACCAAAACAGTTTCTTTGCTATACGTTCCTCTGACTACTTGGTCAACATCTGTAATAAACTGCTGTAAATAGTAATCAACCATAGATATAACAAGCTCATCTTTGGTTTTGAAGGATAAATAAAATGCACCTTTAGAAATCCCGCAGCGTTCTGTAATTTGTTGTACTGACGTAGCTTCAAAACCCTGTTCAGAAAACAGTTCTAACGCTTTCTCCATAATTAATTGCTTTTTTAACATATTTTTAACTCTCTCCTAATGCATTTCGTTGACAAATGACCGATTAGTCATTAGTATAAATAATTGAATTTAGATAGTCAATAAAGGGTAGGTGTGAAGGTGAAAGGTTTAGTTAATTTCGTATTAAAGAACAAATTGGCAGTGTGGTTATTAACAATTATCATCACTGTCTCTGGTATTTATTCGGGTACAAGGATGAAAATGGAATCGATACCTGATATTTCGATCCCGTATTTAATTGTCATGGGCGTATATCCTGGCGCAACGCCTGAACAAGTCATGAATGAACTTTCCATTCCGTTCGAAAAATCCATAGAAAGTTTAGAAGATGTGAAGGCTGTTTACTCAACTTCCTCTTCCAACGTAGCACAAGTTCAAGTGGAATACGACTATGGAATTGATATGGATGAGAAAAAACGTCAATTAGAAGCAGCTTTAGATAATCTTAAACTACCTGAAGGTGCTCAAGAGCCTACTATTATGGCAATCAGCATGAACATGATGCCCGTAGTCGCTTTATCTGTAAGTAGCTCTAAGGAAGATATTGTTGATTTAACTTCAACAGTAGAAGAAGTTTTACTGCCTAAAATCGAAAAGATTGATGGTGTTGCATCTGCTACCATCACAGGTCAGCATATTGAACAAGTATCGTTTAAATACGATGAAGAAAAAATGGCAGCACTTGGTTTAACAGAGGAAACTGTTAAACAAATGATTCAGGCAAGTGATATGTCACTGTCACTTGGTTTATATCAATTTACTGTCGGGGAACAAGCCGTTTCAGTAGATGGTAAGGTAAAATCAGTGGATGAACTGAAAGACTTATTAATTCCAGTTACACCTTCAGCTACAAATCCTTCACCTTTCGTTCGTCTAGGTGATATTGCAAAAATTGAAGTAGAAGGTAAAGTGCAATCTGTTTCACGTACAAATGGTCAAGATGCCATTGCTATTCAAATCGTAAAAGGCCAAGATGCGAATACGGTAACAGTTGTTAATGCCGTAAAAGACCTTATGAAGGATGAGGAAAAACGATTAGATGGCTTAAACGTAGAGATCTCTCTTGACCAAGGTGCCCCAATTGAAGATTCTGTATTTACAATGATCGAAAAAGCAGTCTTTGGTGGCGCAATTGCCGTATTAATCATTTTACTATTCTTACGTGATTTCAAATCAACGATTATTTCAATTATTTCTATCCCAGTTTCTATCTTTATGGCATTACTCCTATTAAACTGGATGGATATTACATTAAACATCATGACCCTCGGCGCGATTACCGTCGCAATCGGTCGTGTTATCGATGACTCAATCGTAGTTGTAGAAAATATTTACCGACGAATTCACTTAAAACAAGAAAAACTTACAGGTCGTGCCCTAATTCGCGAAGCAACAATTGAAATGTTCAAACCCATTCTTTCTTCAACATTGGTAACGGTCGCTGTATTCGCTCCTCTTATTTTCGTAGGTGGTATGGTAGGCGAATTATTCATGCCATTTGCCCTTACAATGACATTTGCATTAGGTGCATCGTTATTAGTTGCGATCACAATCGTACCTGCTTTATCTCACTTCTTATTCCGTAAAAAGTTATACGGTGAGAAGACTGAAAGCCAACATAAAGAAGTTGGTAAACTTGCTACCTGGTACAAAGGTGTCTTAGAAAAAGTATTAAATCACAAAATTATTACATCTGTCCTTGCGATTCTTTTACTTGTTGGTTCTCTTGCATTAACACCACTTATTGGTTTTAGTTTTATGGGCTCACAAGAAGAAAAAGTTATGTACTTAACGTATACGCCTGCAACGGGAGAGCTGGCTGACGAAACGGCAGCAAATGTTGAAAAAGTAGAAAAAGAATTAATGAAACGTAAAGATGTTGATATTTTACAAGTTTCCATTACAGATGCGAAGAATGTCGATCCATCAGCAATGATGATGGGTGGAGGTGCTGGCGGTGCCTTAATGTACCTTATCTTTGATCCGGATATGGAAGACTTCCCTAAAGCTCGTGATGAGGTTGAAGACTATGTATTTAACATCGGGCAATCAGGAGAATGGAAGTCTCAAAACTTCACTTCTATGTCGATGTCATCAAACGAAGTCAGCTATACACTGTATAGTGATGATTTAGATAAACTTCGAGATGCTGTGAAACAAGTAGAGGGTGCTCTAAAAGAAGTGGATGGCTTAGAAGATATTAAATCTGATAATGAAGATCCATACGTAGAGCATGTGCTAAAAGTTGAACAAAAAAATGTCCTTCAATACGGGTTAACGACAGCTCAAATCGTGATGGCATTAAATTCAAATACATCGCAAGAAGTATTAACTACCGTGAAAAACGATGGTAAAGATATCGATGTCATCGTTCAACGCGATGCTAAAGCAGCTGCGACTTCACTTGATGATGTCTTAGCCACTGAAATTAAAACAGCATTAGGTACAACAATGACTATCGGAGAATTAGTAGATGTTGAGGAAGGTACAACACTTAACTCATTATCTCGTTCAAAAGGTGAATATTTCGCAACAGTATCTGGTACGATTATCGGTGACGATATTTCAAAAGCCACTACTGCTGCTGATAAAAAAATTGATAAATTAGATTTACAAAAAGGTGTAACACTTGGTGTTGCTGGTGTTGCTGCAGATATGCAAGAAACATTCACTAAGCTTGGTATTGCGATGTTAGCAGCCATTGCCATTGTTTACTTCATTCTAGTGGTAACATTCGGAGAAGGTTTAGCTCCATTCGCTATTCTTTTCTCACTACCATTCGCAGTAATTGGTGCATTTATTGGTTTATTCGTTACAGGGCAGACTATTTCTGTATCTGTCATGATGGGTCTATTGATGTTGATTGGTATCGTCGTAACAAATGCCATCGTATTAGTTGACCGTATCATTCATATGGAACATGATGGTCTTGCCATGCGTGAAGCGATCCTTGAAGCAGGAGCAACACGTTTACGTCCTATCCTGATGACAGCCATCGCTACAATTGGAGCTATGATTCCAATGGCACTTGGTACTGGCGGTAGTGGGTTAATTTCCAAAGACTTAGCTATTACTGTAATTGGCGGTTTATTATCTTCTACCCTATTAACACTCGTTGTTGTACCAATTGTTTATGAAATGCTATCTAAAATGTTAAAGAAAAACCGTAAAGATATTGAAGAAAATTAATAAAAAAAAACAACCACTCATGCAATCTTTGCGCGAGTGGTTATTTTTTATCCTAAGCTTTTTATTGATTTTCTATTACTACAAAAACTTCCTTGCTTTCCACACCTGTATTTGATACAGCCTTAATGCCGTATGTATAGCTATGCTTAGCAAGAGCTGACTTGTCCACAAATTTAGTGAATCCATCCATATTATAAACAACATCCACTATATTTCGAGGGTCATCATAAGAGCCTTCTTTGTTTCCTGTAAAACGATAAATGACATACTTGCGTGGTTGTGTTTCATTTTCGTCTATAATCTCTATCTTACGACCTGCCGCTTCCTTTGTCACTTGCACAAAAGTCGGCACGTTCGGCACTGTGTCATCATCCCAAGTTGTTTCTGGTGTCAGTGCTGTGTAATTATATAATTGTTGACTAACAATCGTTGCATAGCCTAGTTTATTGTTTTGAAAGCTTCTCAAGGAGAAATGCATTTGCCCCTCAGCCGCTACCTTTTCCGAACGATTCGCTAGTATTTGACTAGGTAGCTCCATTTTATTTTTCCATGCTGCATCACTATCATTGCCAACTTTGTAATCAGCAAGCCCAATGTATAGATGTACAGGGTGTGTTGTTGCGTAGGTTTGCACTTCATGGCTCCACCAATCTAGCAGCGTTCCATATTTCGCAACAGATAATGTTCTTGACCAATAAATTTGTGGTGTAATGTAATCAATTGTGCCATTTTGAATCCATGTTCTGACGTCTGCATATAAATCATCGTAATTATTAACACCAGCCCTTGTATCGCTTCCTGTTTTATCTAGCGATTTATTGCGCCATACACCAAATGGTGAAATACCAAATTGAACATATGGCTTTGTGTCTTTAATGGCCGTGTAAAGATTTTCTACAAGACGGTTGACATTATCTCGTCGCCAATCCTCCACCTTTTTGAAGGAAGCACCATAGTTTTTAAAAGCTGCTTGATCTGGAAAAACTTCATTAGCAACTTTATATGGATAAAAATAATCATCCATATGCACTGCGTCAATATCATAATTGGCTACTAGCTCTCTTACTACTTCAACTAAATAGTCTTGTACTTCTGGTAAACCAGGATTTAAATAATATTGCTTACCGTATTTGATAACCCAATTTGGATGTGTTCTAGCCACATTATCAGCAGCAAGGTCTGTCAGTTTTTGTCCAGACATTGTTACACGATAAGGATTCATCCATGCATGTAGCTCCATACCCCGTTTATGACTTTCCTCTATCATGATCGCAAGAGGATCGTAGCCTGGATTCGTGCCTTGCTTTTTGCCTGTTATGTAAGATGACCATGGCGCTAAATCAGAGGCATACATTGCATCATTTGTTGGTCTTACTTGATAAATAACAGTATTGAATTTATTGGCTTTTAGTTGATCCAAAGTTTGGCGTGTCCAAGCCGTGTACTGCTCCTTCGTCATACCTGCTTTCATATCAAGATTAAGAACGGTTGAAATCCAGACAGCCCTCATCTCCCTTTTTGGCTGTGTCGTGCTTGCCATGGCAGTCTTTGTAGGGATTGTCGATAGGCATAACACAAAAATCATCGCGACTAAAGTTAAGATCTTCCATTTACTATTTTTCTTTCTCATATTTCCTCCATTTGCTATTTTTCTATTTTAGTATATGACAAGTACTCGCTATATGCACGTCTCCGAAGCAACTTTATCGGAAACAATGCAAGCAGATAATAAGTTTCATCTCTAACAAACGTTCTCGATAGTTTCAAAATATGTATAAAAAAACTACTGAAAAGACAATGTATAGTACTTTTCCTTTAAAGAAATCGATAAATATAGATGCATGGCGTTTCATTTTATGAGATTCATTTTACAATTTCCAAATTTTTAAATTCAACCTAGTTTTTGCTTAATTCATTCTTTACGCATCGATGAACTTTATGCTACAATCAACACAACTTATATAGAACGGAGGGTATTCCAAATGACAGCTTCAATTAGACTACGATTTCACCTTATTAATTAAATATGTGTACACTTTGCCTGCTGTGCAAGGGAAATGGAATTAGGTCTAGTCTGTTTTAGGAATACTGGAAAAGAGGGGACTTCTACTCCCCTCTTTTTTTGTGTTGTCTTTTACTTTCCACACAGGCACTACTGTTAGAAAGGGATGACGAAATTGGAACATTGGAAACGTAACACAATACTTTTTTTAAGTAGTCAAACGATTTCACTTTTTGGCTCTGCTCTTGTGCAATATGCCATTACATGGTATATCACACTTACAACACAATCAGGCAGCATGATGACCATCGCGATCATTTGTGGCTTTTTACCAACCTTCTTCTTAGCACCTATTGCTGGTGTCTGGGCAGATCGCTATAACCGTAAATGGCTTATTATTTTAGCAGATGGAATGATTGCCTTATCTACGCTAATTCTAGCTATTTTATTTTTAATCGGCTATGATGAGCTCTGGCTACTATTTGTTATATCAGCCGTACGCGCAGTTGGTGCAGGTATTCAAACACCAGCAGTGGGCGCAATTTTGCCACAATTTGTTCCTGAAGAGCATTTAATGAAGGTTAATGGTGCAAATAGTAGTATTCAAGCCTTCATCATGATTCTTGCACCTATGGCAAGTGGTGCATTATTAACGATGGCTTCTATTGAATCCATTTTCTTTATTGATGTGACAACAGCGGCTATTGCCATCGCTATCTTCTTATTATTTCTGCATATCCCTGCACATGCAAAAGCTAATCAGCCACAAACAACAGGCTATTTTAGTGATATGAAACAAGGCTTCATCTATATTAAAGAGCATGCTTTCTTGAAACAATTATTCTTGTTCTTTGCCTTTTTCATGCTGCTTGCTGCACCTGCTGCCTTTTTAACGCCTTTACAAGTTACACGAACTTTTGGCAATGATGTATGGCGTTTGACTGCCATCGAAATGGCCTTTGCCATTGGGATGTTAATCGGTGGTATCGCAATCGCAACATGGGGTGGCTTTAAAAATAAAGTGCATACAATGACATTATCTGCTTTGTTATTTGGTCTTTGTACAATAGCTCTCGGCGTCATTCCTATTTTTTGGTTGTATCTCGGAATCATGGCCATTACTGGCATAGCCATGCCAATCTTTAATACACCTGCAACGGTGTTATTACAAGAAAAAGTGGAAAGTGACTATATGGGAAGAGTATTTGGCATTCTTAGTATGATATCTACCTCTATGATGCCTTTAGGAATGCTAATTTTCGGGCCAATAGCTGATATTATTGCTATTGAGTGGCTACTCATCGGTACAGGATTATTACTCTTCATCCAAGGATTTTTCCTTCTGGGCAGTAAAGTCTTATTAAAAGCTGGTAAACCTACTGCTGAGCATGTTGACTCGCTAGAAAAAAAGTGAAGATTTTATTTCAAGAAAATTGTTAATAAAAAAAATAACATTTAAATTTAGCCTATACACAATCTCAAACAACGTTGACGCTAAAAAAGCCTTGCTTTATGCAGGGCTTTTTCCATCTTAATTTATGTCTTGGGAATAATTTTTTGTGCTTTAGCATCTTGCTTCCCACAATATCTGAATTGTAATTATTTAAAATTTAAATGGTCATGAAGATCTCTTCCAATACGCAACAACTTCGGTATCCAAAAATTTTAGATGTTGCCCTTAAAGGAATTTAAAGATATGTATTAGGAAATAGGACGCTTAGAATTTATCTGTACATTTTTCACCATAACTTATTAAAATACGGACTTTAATCTAATTGAACTAAATATAATAACGATGAATAGGACGTCCTACGTTTCCATATTGTATATCTACTTTTAATAGTTTCTGCTTTTCTAAAAAGTCTAGATAGCGTCTAGCTGTAACACGTGCTGTACCTATATAAGCAGATACCTCCTCCGCTGATACTGCCTCGCCACTTTTTTTTATATATGCAAGTACCTTATCTAAGGTAGCTCGATTAAACCCTTTTGGGAGTTCTTCTATAAGAATGGCATCCATTCCTGTTGTTTCTACTACAATTTGTTCAGGAAGACGTTGTTGCATTAAATGATCGACATCATGCTGAGTTAAATCTTGCATGCCGCTTATTTTCCTTCTATAGCTTTGATAATTTTTTAAAGTCTGCTCAATCCGCTCAAACGTAAAGGGCTTCATAATATAATCATAGACACCTAAGTGTAATATTCGCTGCACAGTGGGCATATCATTCGCAGCTGTTACAGCAATAACATCAACATGAAGATGCTCTTCTCGTATTTTCCCTAACGTAATAATGCCATCCTGCTCTGGCATAAAAATGTCCATAAAGACAAGCTCTGGGGTTAATTGTTTAATTTTTTGAATTCCCTCAATTCCATTGCTAGCATAGCCAACTAATGAAAAACCTTTGATTTGTTCAATAAATTGTCTGTTCACTTCTCGTACCATTGGATCATCTTCAATCAATAAGACATTTATTACATCCATCTATACTTCTCCTAACTCAAATAAAATTAAGAAACTTGTTCCTTTCATAAATTCACTTGTTACTTCAATATCTCCATTGCCTTTTCTTACAATTTCATAGACTAAATACAAGCCAATGCCTCGATTTTCACTAGCCTTTGACGAAAATCCATTTTCAAACATACGCTCCTGCACCTCTTTAGTCATGCCAATCCCGTTATCGGTAACTGCAATCGCTAAGACGCCATCATGCTCGTCTACAGAGATGGCTACATATTTATCTTCCTTAGAAAGTACATTTAATGCCTCAAAAGCATTTTCAATTAAATTGCCAAACAACACAACAAAATCATGATGATCTAATAGAGGTGGAAAGCGTTTAAAATGACTTTTCCGATCAATTTCAACCTCGATACCCAGTTCTTTTCCATAACTTACTTTACTTAATAACAAACCTGAAATATTTTCATTATGAAAGCGTTCATTTAAAAATTTCGTTAATGAGGCTTCATTTTCAGTAGTAACAGTAACATATTCAAGTGCTTGCTTTGTATGTCCCAATTGCAGTAGTCCCGCAATCGTATGAATCTTATTTTTATGCTCATGGGTTTGTACACGTAATGCTTGAACAAAGGCCTTTACACCTGTTACTTCCTCCGCAAGCTTTTTCACAGCTGTTAAATCTTTAAACATAGCAACTGCACCAACTAGCTCTCCATTCACAATAATAGGTACACGATTACTTAAGATACTATGATGATTAATGTAAAGCTCTTGATCATAAACAGGTGTTGCTGTTTCAACAATTTCAGGCAGACGGGTATCAGGCAAAACGTCATAAATCTTTTGTCCAATACAGTCCTCTATTTTCCTAGTAACACCTAAAATATCGGCCGCTTTTTCATTAAAAATGGTGATATTCATTTCCTTATCTACCGCTATTATTCCCTCATGCATGGCATTAAAGGTTTCTGTTCTTTCCACATACATTTTTGCAATTTCATGAGGTTCAAGCCCAAACATTTGTTTTTTTATATGTCGTCCTAGTGTATAGGCACCGAAAATACTAAAAATCAGTGATATAACAATAGTTATCATAATTTCTCGCTCATAACTTTGTAACATTTCCAGAAAATCTGGTAATGAATAGCCAACGACTACAATGCCCACTTGTTCCCTTTTATCATTAATAATTGGCACGAAAGCCCGTATCATAACACCCGATTCTCCACGTGCCTTTGATACATAATAATGTTCACTAAATGCGGCGTTTAAATCCTGCGACTCACTGCGTTTTCCTATTTCCTTACTTACTGGGTGTGATAGTTTAATACGCTCCATATTCATTACAACAATATACTCGGCCTTATGAATCACTCTAATGCCATCTACAATTTTATTAATATTTTTTGCAGATTCTTTTATATTGGCATTTTCCAGATGTACACTAAGCTCTGGTACATTTGATACAGTTCTTGCCACAAGCATTGCTCGCTGTCCAAAATCTTTTTCCTGTTCAGATAATAGGTTACCGAGTAAAAAAATACCACCTAGTAAAAAGGAGAGTGCAATGATTAAAAATGTCACTAACAGTATTTTGCCGTTCACAGGCATTTTCATCATTAAAAAATTCCTTCCTTTCAAATTTGCATTCTCATAATCAGTGGCACACATATTTAGTTTTAAGATTATCTGCAAAAAAATCTTTTGACAACATATTTAATCTATATAAGTAGCAGAAAATATTGAATTTAATGAACAATATTATAAACTGATAATTTAAAAAGAACTTAATTATCACTCTATGTTTTTGTATTATAACAATAATTAATTAACTATAGCGTACCATAACAGAGATAGTTATTGATATTACTATATTTATATGTAAATGTAAGTAAATGTACTTAATGAACGATATGTTTCTTATTTTCTAAATCTCTTTTTTAAAGAAATATTCGCTATGATACTTTTAGTGAAAGCGATATCAAAGAGAAAATTTAGAAAAGAGGTAGCAAAAAATGAAGTTACTGAAAAATTTGACTGTTCAGGTTATAGTGGCTATCATACTTGGGATTATTGTCGGAGCCATTTTCCCCGAGTTCGGTGCCAGCTTGAAAATCTTAGCAGATTTATTCATCAAATTAATTAAAATGTTAATTGCTCCCATTATTTTCCTAACAGTTGTTATTGGAATCGGCAGTATGGGAGATATGAAAAAGGTCGGGAAAATCGGAGGTAAGGCATTGCTTTACTTCGAAATAGTTTCCACAATTGCATTAGCAATCGGAATTGCTGTTGCTTTAATCGTAAGTCCTGGTACGGGCTTGGATACATCAGGTGCATCTGATGCTGATATTTCAAAATATACAACTGCTGCAGCTGAATCTGAGCAAGGCTTGGGTGCCTTCATTTCTAGTATTATTCCAGAAAATGTAGTTGGTGCATTGGCAACTGGTCAATTATTACCAGTCCTATTCTCTGCTGTTTTATTTGGCTTAGCAGCTGCCTCAATCGGTGCACCCGCAAAACCAGTCATCACATTCTTTGAGCAAGTAGCAGAGATATTCTTCAAGATTGTAAGTATGGTTATGAAAATATCACCAATCGGAGCTTTTGGTGCAATGGCCTATACAATTGGAAATTTTGGTTTAAAATCTTTAGGTAATCTAGGTTTATTAATGGCTGCCGTATATATAACAATGTTTTTATTTGTTGTCTTTATTTTAGGTGCCATTGCAAAGTTCTTTGGATTCAACATCTTTAAATTTATCGCTTATATCAAAGATGAGATTTTCTTAGTAATTGGGACTTCCTCTTCTGAATCAGCTCTGCCATCTATGATGCGTAAGCTTGAGAACTATGGTTGCTCGAAGCAGGTTGTAGGTTTAGTCGTTCCTACCGGGTACTCCTTCAATCTAGATGGGACTTCCATCTACCTGTCCATGGCTGCATTGTTTATCGCACAAGCATATGGAATGGAACTAACTTGGATTCAAATCATTACACTGCTCGGAATTTTAATGATTACTTCTAAAGGTGCAGCAGGTGTAACAGGCTCAGGATTTATTACATTAGCAGCAACTTTGGCTGCCTTCCCAATGATACCAGTGGAAGGAATAGCGCTGTTAATCGGTGTAGATCGCTTTATGTCTGAGGCTCGAGCTGTTACAAATTTAATTGGTAATGGCGTTGCTTGTGTTGTCGTGTCAAAATCTGAAAAAGAGTTTGACACAGCTATGGAAGAACGTGCACTTCAGGGAAAGACCACTATATCTTCCTAACAAAAATGGTAGAAATGATAGCCATCTCTGTTTCACTATACTCATTATCATTCGAGTAAAAGCTATGTCCTTATGGATTGACGCTGACAACAAACAATTAGCTTACACTATCACCCAAAATAAAATGTTTACACTCTAGTAAAAAAGTGAAAGTTAATAGTAAGAGGTGATAGTGAATGAATGATAAAAAACAGGCAAAAACACGTAATACGAATAACCCTGATGTATTGGATACAGATAAAGAAAGCATTTTTGATAAACACGAGGACATGAAAACAGTAGATCCAATACCTGTCGAAGAATTGAATGAAAAAGTGAAAGATGAACAACATAAAACCAAAACTAAGGATTCCTCTGCAACAGATAAGCGCTATCCATAATGTGATCGCTGCAAAAATGAATAAATATAAAAAGTCGACCTAATTCATAATTATGGGTCGACTTTTTTATATACTATTTGTTAAAGGGGGTAAATCATGAGTAAAATACCAATTATGAAAACGGAAAGGTTACTATTAAGACCAATTACACATGGGGATTTAGAAGCAATGTATGACTACTCTTCCAGTGAAAATGTGGCGCGTTATGTGACATGGCAAGCACACACGAGTTTAGAGGATACAAAGGCTTTTATGGCATTAATTTTTAATGGCTATCAGCAAGGCAATTTGATGTTATGGGGTATTGAATATGCAGGCACAATTATTGGAACGATTGATTTTGTGACGATTAATGACACCCATAAATACGCGGAAATTGGCTATGTGCTTTCTGAGGATTTTTAGAATAAAGGGTACACAACAGAAGCAACAAAAAAACTCATTGACTTCGGTTTTAATGAATTAGATTTAGTACGTATCCAAGCACGATGCTTTGAAGAAAACATTGGCTCACAAAAGGTTATGGAGAAGTCAGGTATGCAGTTTGAAGGGTTATTACGGAAAAGTATGCTTGTTAAGGGACAATACCAAAATGTAAAAATGTACGCTATCACTGATGATGATTATAGGAACCTCTAGAAAATAAAGCCTTGCTACGATTTGCAAGGCTTTATCATTACAACCATCTTTCCAAACAGTATATCTTCTTAGCTGTGGCATCTATCCTTACTCGTTTGCCTATCGCAATTGGATGCATAGGATGTGTATGACAAATATCCACCTCTGCTAATATAGGAATCTTTATTCCATCCAACTGTTCAAGTAGAATATGATATGGCTGTCGATCCGTTCCTAAATCATCGTAGCATTCATGTTTCCCCAAAATAATCCCACTAACTTTGTTAAAGACACCATGCAATTTTAGCATTGCAAAATTCTTTTCAACAACAGCAGCATTTTTTAAGCAGTCCTCCACTAATAAAATATCACCTTCCACAATTTTAGGGAAATACGGCGTACCAATAAATCCATACATGGCATTGGCATTCCCGCCAATTAACCTTCCTTCAGCAACCCCATCCTGAATCGCTAACCATTCATTCTTCTTGAGTTTTTTATCCACTGTCTTCTCTAGCCAATTAACAGGTTCATCCGACCAATAAGAAGGCATTGGAATTTCGTATGGTAATGCTTGAGGCTTAAAGAAATAATGCTCAAAAAATTTGAAGGTATCATTTACCAATGGTTCAAACTCGCCAAAGGAAGGTACGAGGGCTGGACCATAAAAAGTTGAGATTCCCGTCTTTGCATAAAGTGCCAGTAGAACGGCCGTTGCATCTGAATAACCTACGACCAATTTGGGATGTTGACGAAAAGCCTCATAATCAATATAAGGTAGCATACTATTGGCATTGGTGCCCCCTATCGTAGACATAATCATATCCACATTTGGATTACGTAATAACTCATTCAATTCTTCTGCTCTTTCTTTTGGCGAACCTGAACGATAATAATCAGTTTTACCAGTTAGAGAACCTGTCACGATTTGAAAATTTTTATTCTCGAGAAATGCTTTAGCACGTTCATATCGTTCCAAAGCCGTCACCGTTGCTGGGGAGGACGGGGAATAAATGCCGATGTTCATTTTTGAAGTCATACGGTAGTTCCTTTCCCAATCAATAGTTTTGACATGTAGTATTCATTAATATATTGTCCATCTACATACAGCGAAGCCCGCTTCATTCCTTCGATATCAAAGCCCATTTTCTTATACAAAGCAACACCAGCCTCATTATTTTCCATGACGGTTAATTCTAGACGATGTACACCATTCACTATTGCCCAATTTTCTACTTGTTGAAATAAAGCTGTTCCAATTTTTCTTCCTCTATAGTCACTATGTATGCCTATGACAAGATAAGCACGGTGAGCAATTCTTGACGGCTCATTGCCTTGTACAATTAAGTACGCCACAACCTGCTCATCCATTTCAGCTATGAACAAAGCTGAGTGGTGACTATGATATAGCTTATCTATATACTCCCCAAATGGCTTAGGTGCTAAATTGCGCTCACCTGGTCCAAATAACATAAAATTTGATGCCTCTGCATTTGCCATAACAGCTATAATTCGTTCACTGTCATGTCGGGTTGCTTCTCGTATGATCATGTTGAACACGCTCTCCTTCTAAAATATAGTCACCTGAATCCTCAATTCTTTTGTATTTATATGGACCTTGCCACCAAAGTATCTCATCACCCAGTGTTAGTTTTGCTGGAATTCTCATACTTTTCTTCGTCCCTTCTAGTAGGTTTGAATTTTAGCTACTAGCTTTTCATCCCTAAAATGGAGTGTCTCAGTATCTATGAGTGTGTATTCTTGTAATGTGGGATGATTTTCTATCCAGCGATCAAATGCCCTCCTTCTCTCTTGATCATTATAATGGGGACAATAGGTACCTGATAATAGTCCTAAGCCATTCCATTCCTCAAAATCATCATATGTATTTTCACTATAGCATTTTTCAAACCAACACATTGCCCCAGCACTGATGCCAGCTAATATAATCCCTTTTTGATAAGCTTCCTTTAACAATTTATCAAAACCATATTCTCGCCACTTTTCAAGAAGATAACCTGTATTCCCTCCACCCACATAGATAATATGCTGCGCTAGTACTTTTTCTCGAATGCTTCTATCATGCATATCTTTTTGCAAGATATGGGTTGCATCACAATGATGGAATGCTGTATAAAACTTCTCGATATACCCTTGTGCATCATTACTTGCTGTGGGAATAAAACAAATTTTAACTCGTTCATTTTTCTGAGTTTGTCGTAAAATATACTCATCGATAAATGAAGGGTTCTGCTGAGAAAACCCACCACCTGATAGGGCAATGATTTGTCTTATCGGTTGAATATTTTTACTTAATTCATAGACAGCTTGTTCCTGCCCAAATCTTTCTAACATCTGTACATTCTTCATTCCTAATTTTTCGAGCAAGCGACATGATGCCTTGTTCGCTGTTTGTGTTTCTGCCACAATAGATTCTATATTCAGATAATTCAAACCATCCTGAATTACCTGCGTTAGCACTTCAAAAGCTAACCCCTTCCCCCAAAACTGAGGTAAAAATTGATAGGAAAGCTCATATAACTCCTTATCATGGTATTCATCGATTGAGACAAGACCTATAAATTCACCTGTCTCCTTTAAAGTAATATATAAATATGTATTAGGGAATGGCGCTTCTAGCATGCCTTTAAAAGATGCTTCTATATAGCTGTTTGATGGAACACCACCGAGATAAGTTCGAACTTGTTTATTAGAGTAGAGTTTTTGTATATCTGTAAAATGCTCTGGTTGTAATTGTTCGATTACACAATTAGTTGACATGATTTTCATTACATCTAGCCCCCTTCTTTATGTCAAAGTTTAATCTAACTCTCTCGATGAAATCAAATATTTTTTCCAATTTTTCTTAAAAATAGAATAAAAAAGTAGTGACCAGCATGAATTGCTGTATCACTACCTGCATTATTGCCCGTATTGTTCAAGTAATCGTTGCGTGTTGGTCGATTGTTCGAGTACCTTTTTCTCTTTTGCCCAATAAACCAAATATTGTGCATCATCCACACGAAAAACCATTTGCTGTAACTCTTCATCAAGTTCAGAACTAATAGCCACTTTTAATATTTCTACCTCATAAAGAGGCTTATCCTGCATTTTATAAACGATATGATATACAGGCTTTTCTTCAAAAATAGTTCTTTCCTTTTTGGAAAGCTTCCTTACATGACTTAAAGGATATTTCTCAATAAAGTCTTGTGCTTCATCGCCTGTAGCATGAAATAGTGATTGATCTCCTTGGAATAATTCAATGTCGTCAATTTCTGTGGCATGATTTAGAACAAGAGAAATAGCTTCATCTTCACTTTTTTCTCTGTTTTGCATAATAAAAGCACCGACTAATAAAATACCAGCGAATATAACAAGTCTCCATCTGCGTTTCGTCATTTGCTCTTACCCATTCAAGGCCTTTTTAACAAAGCGATTTATATCAACATCAGCGCCTATAACAAGCATAATATCTCCTAATAAAATCTTGTCACTCGCCTGTGGAGATACGATAATATCAGCCCCACGCTTAATTCCTACAATATTGATGCCATATTTAGCGCGAATATCTAAATCCATAATGGAATAGCCAGCAATCGCATCATTAGCCTTTAATTCCATAATGGAGTGTTCATCTGATAGCTCTAAATAATCTAGAACAGTATTCGACAACATATTATTAGCAATACGAATACCCATATCTCGCTCAGGATGGACGACGAAATCTGCGCCAATTTTACGTAAAACCTTTTCATGGTAATCGTTTTGAGCTTTTACTGTAATTTGCTCAACACCAATTTCCTTTAAAATGATTGTTGTTAATATACTTGCTTGAATATCTTCCCCAATTGCTACAATCACGTGCTCAAAATTACGAATACCTAATGAATTCAACACCGATTCATCGGTTGAATCTGCAATAACAGCTTGTGTAGCAATGGAAGCAAACTCATCTACACGCTCTGAAGAATGATCAATTGCCATTACCTGTGCGCCCTGACTCATTAATTCACGAACAATACTGCCTCCAAAACGTCCAAGCCCTATGACTGCAAACTCTTTTTTCATCATAAAAATCCCTCCGAAAACTACTATACCACCATTGTAGCCTATTCTCTGCGATATGTATTGTCAAAACAAGAGCCAATTCGTCAATGGTGGACAACAAAAAAGACGAGGACCTTAATCCCCGTCTTCAACATATCGTTATTATTCAGCGTTACGCATCTCATCTAGCACGCGGTTTACACGCTTTTCTAGCATTTTCATACCACTACCACCAGCTTGCATATGACGCAGCTGACCATCTTTATCGAACACAAAATATGCTGGAACATATTGGTTTTCAAAAGCATCTGTTAGCTTCATTTCACTATCTACAAAGATTGGTTGCACAATATCATGCTCTGCTGCTACTGCTTTAATTGTGTCTAAATCAGTATCTGCCTCAGAACGTGGCATATGTACTGCTACAACGTTTAATTCATCTTTATATTGATCGCGGAAATTGTTCACATCTGGCATTGCTTCTTTACATAAATGACAGCTTACTGACCAGAAGTGGATTAATGTTGGTTTTTTGCCTACTAATTCTGCTTTAGTTACTTCACCATTTAACCAAGTCGTTGCGCCAACTAATTCAGGCATTTGTTCACGAAGTTTCATAAAAATCCTCCTCTAAAAGATCGTTTGTCTTCAAATATTTAGATAACGGTATAAAAACTCTTTCCCAAAACAAAAATTCAGTTAAAAGTCCCCACAAGCTTGTCGTGGGGACTTTTAATTTTTCGCATAATGATTCGACTCTATTTAGATTATAGAGTTGCTTGGCCTGGACGCCAGTTAGCTGGGCAAAGACCACCAGTTTGTAGTGCTTGAAGTACACGTAGTGTTTCATCAACATCACGGCCGATGTTGTTATCAAACACTGTTTGGTATTTTAATTCGCCTTCTGGGTTGATGATGAATAAACCACGTAATGCGATACCTTCTTCTTCAATTAATACACCATATTCTTTAGATACTTGATGGTTTGTATCAGCAGCTAATGGGTATTTTAATTCACCAAGACCATTTTGCGTACGGTCTGTGTTAATCCATGCTAAGTGTGTATGGATTGTGTCAGTAGAAACACCGATTACTTCTGCATCTAAGTCTTCGAACTCGTCATAACGATCGCTCATTGCAGTGATTTCAGTTGGACATACAAATGTAAAGTCCATTGGATAGAAGAAAAGAACTGTCCATTTATCTTGTGCTTTAATATCTTCTAATGATACTTTACCAAACGATTTGTCTGAAAGTACTGCTTCCATTGTAAAGTCAGGTGCTTGTTTACCTACCATGCGTTCTGCCATAATAAATCCCTCCGAATAAATATGTAGTTTATATATTCCATTCGCACTAGCGAACTCGTCTTCTACGATAGCAGAGTAACCGCAGTTTTTCAAACAAGTAAACTCCGCCCGTTTGGATGATTAAAATGGATTGACAAAAATTCGTCAAATCCATAACTGGAATTATTGCTATTGTCTATCTACAAGCTATTTTTGACAATAATATTCTACTCTATTCAAAATTTTTCTCACTTTCATTTATACCCTATTTTTTAACATTTTACAGCTATTTTTTTCACGAAAAACGATTGCAAATTTTTTATTATTATGTATAATTGTAATGGTTTTAGTAAACTAAAAGTTTCGTTAAAGTAAACTTCATATTTCGAAAGTTTATCATTGCTAAACTTCTCTTAGGAGGGAAAAGATGCAAATAGGAGCAAAAATTAAAGCGCTTCGTTTAAAAAAAGGTCTTACCCAAGAGGAACTTGGAGAACGTACAGATTTAAGCAAAGGTTATATTTCCCAATTAGAACGTGATCTAAACTCACCTTCAATTGAAACATTATTTTCAATCTTAGAAGTATTAGGGTCAAGACCCAAAGACTTTTTTGATGATGAATCACCTGAACAGAAGGTTGTTTATACAGAGGAAGATCAATCTACCTATACAGATGAAGAAAAAAAATATGAAATTCAATGGCTGATTCCTACTTCGAATGAAAAAGAGATGGAACCCATTTTCTTAACCTTTGCAGCAGATGGCGAGTTTAAACAGTTTGAGCCTTCGCTTTCTGAAACATTTATTTATGTTGTTAAAGGTCGTATTCGTCTCGTTTTAGGGAATGAACAGTATATCGCAAGTGAAGGTAACGCACTTTATTATGACGCGACAGACCATCATCAGATTTTTAATGCACATGATGATGAAACAAAAATTTTACTTGTCGCAACAGATTCTTATTTATAGCTTAAGGAGGCGCATCCATGACAACCAATTCAATTATCCGCTTTGAAAATGTTTCAAAGTCATATAGCGACGGTACCGTCGTTTTAAAAAATATCAATTTGGAGCTTGAAAAAGGGAAATTTTATACACTCCTTGGTCCATCAGGTTGTGGTAAAACAACCATTTTACGAATTATTGCAGGATTTACGGAACCTACAACAGGAAATATATTTTTCCATGATAAAAAGATTAATGCAGTTCCTGCCAATGAACGTCAAGTTAATACTGTTTTTCAAGATTATGCGCTGTTCCCTCATTTAAATGTGTTTGAAAATGTCGCATTTGGCCTACGTATTAAAAAGCTTCCTGAAAAGGACATAAAAGAGCGTGTAGCTGAAGCCTTAAAGTTTGTCAATTTGGCAGGCTATGGTAACCGCGAAATATCTGAAATGTCTGGTGGACAACGACAACGAGTCGCGATTGCACGTGCCATTGTCAATGACCCTGAAGTAATTTTACTGGATGAGCCACTTTCAGCTTTAGACTTAAAGCTACGTACAGAAATGCAATATGAGCTACGTGAATTACAGCAACGTCTTGGTAAAACATTTGTCTTTGTTACACATGATCAAGAAGAAGCACTTGCCATGAGTGATGAAATTTTTGTCTTAAGTGAAGGACAAATTCAGCAGTCAGGTACACCAGTGGATATTTATGATGAACCGATTAACCGCTTTGTTGCTGACTTTATTGGTGAATCCAATATTGTACCCGGCGTGATGATTGAGGATTTCAAGGTTGAATTTGCTGGCAAAGTTTTTGAATGTGTCGACCAAGGGATGAAGCCAAATGAAAAAATAGACATTGTCATTCGACCAGAAGATTTAGAAATGACAACGATTGATAAAGGCAAACTTGTGGTAAAAGTGGATACACAATTATTCCGAGGGGTACATTATGAATTATCCACATACGATAAAGATGGTAATGAGTGGCTAGTCCATTCATTGAAGAAAGCAGAAGTAGGGACTGAGATTGGCTTAGACTTTGATCCTGAGGCGATTCACGTAATGCGCTTAAACGAAACAGAGGAAGAGTTTGATAAACGATTAGAATCGTATGGAGACGATGAAGATGCAAACTAAAACATCAAAATCAGCGTTATTTCCATATGTGTTATGGATTGCCTTTTTCGTTATCGCGCCAATTGCACTCGTTGTCTATTATTCCCTGCTTGATTTACATGGCAACTTTACGCTCGATAACTATAAAGCGTTCTTTTCTTCTGTTTACTTAAAGATGACTTTGAGCTCGTTTTGGTATGCATTTTTAATTACATTCTTTACACTATTAATTTCATACCCAACTGCTTATTTTTTAACGAAGACTAAGCATAAACAACTTTGGCTTCTACTTATTATTATTCCTTCATGGATTAATCTTTTGTTAAAAACATATGCCTTTATCGGCATCTTTGGGTTATACGGGCCTATTAATGCATTTATCGAAGTATTTGGCTTCGATCCAAAGCAAATGCTCTTTACCGATATTAGCTTTGTCTTTGTGTCGGTCTATATTTTTATTCCATTTATGATTTTACCGATCTTCAATTCTTTAGATCGTTTAAACCCAACGCTCATTTATGCAGCACGGGATTTGGGTGCTTCGGCTTTTACAACCTTCCGTCGTGTTGTTTTACCATTGACAATGGATGGCGTTAAATCGGGTATTCAAGTTGTCTTTATCCCTGCCCTATCCCTGTTCATGATTACTCGCTTAATTGCAGGGAACCGTGTCATTACTCTAGGCACAGCGATTGAACAGCAATTCCTTGTGACGCAAAACTGGGGTATGGGTTCCACTATTGCTGTATTCTTAATTTTATTCATGGTGATTATCATGCTAATTACGGGACAAAAGGATAAAGGAGGTCGCGTACGATGAACAAACTATCTGCTTCAGCCAAAGTCTATTTAACAATTGTTTTTATCGTTCTCTATGCTCCAATTTTCTATTTAATCTTTTACTCGTTTAATAGTGGCGGCTCCATGAATAATTTTGAATCCTTTACTTTGGAGCATTATCAAGCTGTTTTTGAAGATTCGCGTCTTCTTGTTATATTAATAAATACGGTCATCGTGGCATTACTTTCTGCTCTCATTTCTACTATTATTGGTACGCTAGGAGCAATTGGAATTGTGACGGTTAAGGATTCTAAAATGCGTAATACTTTATTATCCTTAAACAATGTCTTAATCGTCAGCCCAGACGTAATTATCGGGGCTAGCTTCTTAATTTTATTTACAATGGTAGGCATTAAACTGGGCTTTGCATCTGTTTTACTAGCCCATGTTGCATTTAGTGTACCGATTGTTGTATTAATGGTTTTACCAAAGCTACTAGAAATGAATAACTCATTAATCGATGCAGCATTAGATTTAGGGGCAACGAAAAAGGACGTTATGATGCGTGTCATTCTTCCTTATATTCAGCCAGGTATTTTTGCAGGCTTCTTCCTTGCCCTTACGTATTCATTAGATGATTTTGCCGTGACATTCTTTGTAACAGGTAATGGCTTTAGTACTTTATCCGTAGAAATTTATTCAATGGCCCGCGCAGGAATTTCTCTAACGGTGAATGCAATTTCTGGATTAGTATTCTTTGTTACGGTTTTAGTTGTTGTTGGTTATTATTTCATGACAAGTCGTACGAGTAAAAGAATGGAGGGGCATCGATGAAGTCACTAATTCAAGCTACCATCGCCATCCTTGTCGTTTCAGCCCTTTTATTCTATGCGGCTGATGCCTTAAGTGCGGGAGGCGGTAAAAGTGGAAAAGACACGTTAACCATCTTTAACTGGGGAGAATATATTGATCCTGATTTGTTAAAAGAATTTGAAAAAGAAACAGGCATTCATGTCATCTATGAAACATTCGATTCCAATGAAGCTATGATGACAAAGATTCAGCAAGGCGGAACAGCTTACGATATTGCTGTCCCTTCTGAATATATGATTGAGAAGATGAAGGAAGAAAAATTATTAATTCCTTTAGATAAAACGAAAATCCCTAATTTAAAAAATATTGATCCTTACTTTTTAGATTTACCATTCGATGCTAACAATAAATATTCTGTCCCTTATTTTTGGGGAACAGTAGGTATTGTCTACAATCCAAGCCTTGTTGGAGACTTAGACTTCTCCTCTTGGGACGATTTATGGGACCCTTCTTTAAAGCGAAAAGTCTTTTTAGTAGATGGTGCGCGTGAAGTCATTGGGATGGGCTTAAACAGTCTTGGCTATTCTCTGAATTCACTAGATGATCAGGAACTTCGTGAAGCTACTGACAAATTAATTACACTTGCACCAAATGTTAAAGCGATCATTGGAGATGAAATCACACCGTTAATGATCAATAATGAGGCAACTGTTGCCCTTACATGGTCTGGCCAAGCAGCTGATATGATGTATGAAAATGAAGAGTTAGACTTTGCTGTACCTGAGGAAGGCTCAAACTTATGGTTTGATAATATGGTCATCCCAAAAACATCAAAAAATATTGATGGTGCCCACGCCTTTATTAACTTCATGCTAAGTGCTGAATCAGGTGCTCAAAATGCTGATTTTGTAGGCTATTCTACTCCTAATATTGCCGCTATGGACTTAATGGACGAAGAAGTTGTTTCTGACGAACGCTACTATCCTTCTGAAGAACAACGCGATACATTAGAGGTCTACAAAAATTTAGGACCTGATTATTTAGGGAAATACAACGAATTATTTTTAGAATTTAAAATGAGTATCAGATAATTAAACTAGCGAATTGGTTTTCACACCAATTCGCTAGTTTTTTTCTCTGCTTATCTAACTGTTTATTAAACTAAGAACATTTTCAATCGACTATTTGCATTATTATATTTATAAAATATTTTATCTAAATTTTAATAGATTCTCACATTAGTGTATTTTTGATAGTCCATAACTTCTAACGCTCAACATCGCTACAATTTATAGCCATGCTTTATGCCATTACAGACAGACTCTCCAAATTTTTAATTCTCCCTTTATAAGAGAAGTCCCTCAATTGTTGTTGCTTTACTAATTTATCCTTCCATAGCTTCTTTTCCCTCAACTTTTATGACTAAAATGTATTATTTCATCATGCATAGGTGCGTGGATAAAAACTTTTGTGGAAAACCATTCTAAATATAGAACCAGTACTATAATCTTAACTATTAGCCAAGCAATAATTCTTTATGATAGACTGTACTATATTTGATTACAAAAAGGGGGTTCATTCGATGACCCAGCAGAAGTCCAATAAGGCGGCTTTGTATATTTTAATGTTTAATATGTTTATCGCAATGGGGAGTATTGGCATTATTATTCCTGTCATGCCAGAGTATTTAAAAATATTTGGTGCAGCAGGACAAGTTCTAGGTATGCTAATCGCAACGTTCGCCTTAGCTCAATTCGTATTTTCTCCTATTGCTGGGAATCTTTCAGATCAGTACGGACGAAAAAATTTAATTATTTTCGGTCTTATCGTAACAGGTCTTGCACAAATCGGATTTGGCCTTGCTACAGATGTATGGATGCTCTTTTTAGCACGATTTTTAGGTGGTCTAGGTTCCGCATTTGTTGCACCTCCTATTATGGCTTTTGTCGCTGACGTCACAACCTATGAAGAACGTGGGAAAGGTATGGGGATGTTGGGTGCCGCTATGTCTCTTGGCTTTATGATTGGACCTGGTATTGGTGGCTTTTTAGCAAAGGTAAGCTTACATTTCCCATTTTTCACAGCTGGAGCTGCAGCCATTGTAGCATCTATTTTATCTTACTTTTTATTACCTTCTACCAAACCAAACACTGCTCAACAGAAACAAAAGCAAGACAATCTGGCGAAGCAAATGGCTCGTTCCATACATATGCCTTATTTTGTTATGCTCATAATTATGCTGGTGTTCTCGTTTGGAATTGCAAATTTCCAAACGACATTGTCATTATTTGTGACAGAAAAGTTTAATTACACACCTGTAGATATAGCGATTATATTAGTTGTTGGTGGTGCTTTTGGAGTAGTAGTACAAATGTTTATTATTACACCACTGTTCAATCGTTATGGTGAAATGAAAGTAGTACTAGTAAATTTATTTATTGCATCCGTTGCTATTTTCTTAATATTATTTGTTTCTGGCTTTGCCCTTATTTTAGTTGTAGCAACAATTTTCTCTACAGCAACGACATTAATTCGTCCAGCTGTTAATACACTCATCTCAAAGCTTGCAGAGAAAGAGCAGGGATTTGCTGCGGGCTTGAATAATGCCTATATGAGCCTCGGAAATATGATTGGACCCGCTTTGGCAGGTTTATTATTTGACTGGAATATGAATAGCCCATATATTTTCGGTTCTATCATATTATTAGCATGTTTCTTCCTAGCGCTCATCTGGACAGTGAAAAAAGCACCTCATTTAATGCATCCCGATACAAAATAGTCTGAAAAATCATTGACTATTTTTTGCAGTATGTTACATTATTGTTGATTCACAAAATTGAATGATTTTAACCACTAGGGGAGTCTTTAAAAGGCTGAGACGTATATGGTAATATACGGACCCTTTGAACCTGATCTAGTTCACACTAGCGGAGGGAAGTGGCGCTACTTGCTGTTGTCACTATACACACAAGGCCGCTTCCTATTGTTTAAAGGGGGTGGCCTTTTTATTTTTCCTCACGAACTTTACCAAATAGGAGTGAACTTTATGTCAATTCGTAAATTAACAGTCATGGCTTTATTAGTAGCCGTTGCTGTTGCAGGCTCTACTTTCGTATCCATCCCAACAGGAATCGCACGTGCTTACCCCGTTCAGCATGCTATTAATGTGATAGGAGCCATTATACTTGGACCCGTACCAACAGTTATAGTTGCCTTTGTCACTGCCATCATTCGTATCCTTACTGGAACAGGCTCTCTACTAGCTATCCCTGGTAGTATCATCGGTGCGTTCTGTGCTGCCCTTGCCTATAAATATAGCAATAAAATGTGGTTAGCTGGTATCGGAGAAGTTATCGGAACGGGCATTCTGGCTTCACTTATTGCCGTCCCTTATGCAAAATTATTCATGGGAACATCTGTAGCAGTATTCTTCTTCCTACCAGCCTTTTTAACATCAAGTACGATCGGTGCTATTTTAGGTGTAATGGTTGCGAGTAGCTTGCGTAAAACAGAGCTAGTAAAGAGGTTTAATTCTTCTCTTTATTGAGAGAAATTGAATTATGAGCATTCATTGAGCTGGGGTAGTCCAATTTGGATCGCTTTTCTTCTCTTTATGAGCAAAGAGCCTACTTTTTAGATAATTCTTACCCTCTTTACAAAGGGGATAACTCTTTATTTCAGGGAATATAAAAAGCAGTGCAAAACTATTCGAGTTTGCACTGCTTCCTCTATATTTAAGATCGTTTTTTCATGCCTTTTAACAACTGTGCTACATTCGTGTCTTCTGGTATAGTTTTTTCCTCAACCAGCGGCTCTTTTTTCTTCGCATTCGTTAGGAAATTCCAACCAAAACGTCTTATGGTAATATCAATAAAGAAAAGAAGTATACTCGCTAAGAGTAGCCATGTGACAATATTTTGCCGATCTGCTCCTTTTGTCGTAAAGTCACGGAAGACATCTTGTGGTTCCTTTAAAACAGTGCCTCCTGTTCGTTGAGTTAACTCTTCTATCAGTTGGTTATTTACAGGGAGTAGTTCGTATTCAGCACTATAAGGAACACTTAGCCCTGCCTGATAAATGGCCTGCTTTTCATCTGCTATACGGAAGAAAATTAATCCAGGTTCAGCTTGTACTACAGCTCGAACTTGAGATGCGGAAATGGTTTCAAGTTGTGTTTCTAGCTCCTCCCCTGCTTCATTTACCGCTACAATATCTAAAAATGCGGCTTCATTTGTAGGGTCTGTAATCATAAAGGAACCATCTGCTTCCAATCTTACATCATAGGCTACATCATTGTAGCTTGGTAGCATTTGAGAAATAAGTGTTTGCCAAAATGCTCCCCAATTCTGCCATCTTGCCCAATCTCCAGTCCATTTACCCGTTGAATCAGATGTAAAGGCAAATGTTTTACCAAGACCATATTGCCACTGCGCTAACACAGGATCTTCTTTCTCGCTTTCTGCTACAACAGTAGCCCCCTGTTTTGCCGTTGTCCCAATATATGCATTCATTTGTGGGACACCATTAGCAAACAGTGAGTTCCATCCTGCTGCATTATAAATTGCCGGATAGAATGGATTGTCCTCAATATAGGTGCGGGAAATCATAGCTGTTTCTCGAGATAAAATAGAAGGAATGGTTTGCTCATCTATCACATCATAGAAACGTCCACTGCCCATGTCACTAAGCGCTTCTAATAAGTTCGCATCGGCATCTTGTCCAATCGCTACTGTCGATAAGGTTATACCCTCTTCTTTCCCTTCACCAATTAAATCCTCATAGTTCCCTGCCTGTGACTGCCCATCTGTTAAGAGGATAATATGCTTACGTTGGAGCTTTAAATCAGCAAGGTTCTCGTAGGCTTTAGCTAATGAACTATAGATTTCTGTTCCCCCACCAGGTGTTACTGATAAAATAGTATCCACAGCCTCTTCTTTACTGTTAAGAGGCCCTGTCTCTATAATCTCCCAAGGACGATCATCAAAGGCGATGAATCCTAATGTATCCTCGTCTCGCAACATCTCAACAGAACGTGCCGCTGCTTCCTTAGCAAGCTCAAGCTTCGAGCCTTGCATACTGCCAGAACGGTCAAGTACAATCACTAATCCTAAGGAAGGTAATTGCTCCTTGCCCTTAATTTCCATTTCCACTGGCAATAAGGTTTCAATCGGTGTTTTAAAATAGCCGCCTAGACCAAAACTATTTTCTCCACCCACCATTGTAAAACCAACCCCAAAGTTTTTGACTGCTTGCTCAATAACACTCATTTTTGCTTCACCCACTAAATGACCTGGCACATTGTCGAAAATAATAGCATTATATTGCAAATAGCTGGAAAGTTCATTTGGTAAACTTTTAGGTGCTATAACATCATAGGCAATGGATTGACTACCAAGTGCTGCTCCGATGGGTGAAGCTGTTTCATAACCATTAACGATTAATAAATGTGGTTCACTTTGAACCATTGTGACACTAGTTAACTTATTGTTTTCAAAAATGGCATCCTGACCAACTTGAACAACGGCTTCATATTTTACAAGTTCAGCTGTTGCTGCATGTTTATAGGTAAACACATTCGTGCCTTCAGTCAGCTCCACTGCCTCTCGATGAATAAGCTCATCATTTTCATATAGTAATAGCTCGCCTTGGCCTGCTGATGTTGCATGTATGTCTGTCACTAATTGTTGTTGCTCTCCAACGTAAGCAACTTGAGGGGATACAAAGCTTTTTAGTGATACATCATTGACAACTGGTTGACTAAAAGGCTTAATATCCACACTAATATTAGAGCCTTTCAACTTCGTAGCAAATTCTAAAGCATCGCCCTTTGTCTCATTACCATCTGTTAATAGCACAAGACGAGTTGCTTTTTTAGGATCTATAATCCCTGAAGCAAGCTGTAGACTTTGTTCTATATTTGTTTGATCAGTAGCTTTAATTTCAGTTAGTTTCGGTACTTCCTTTAATGTTTTAGATAAAATGGCTTCTGTTTGTAAAGTAGAGGAAAATGAATAAATGCCCGCAAGCTGTGGTTCTTTTTTTGATTGGAGGCTCTCCTGTATAAACTGAACCATCTCATCTTCCGTACCATTCATAGAAGCAGAACGGTCTACTAAATAAACAATTTGTTCTTCTTTTATTGGTAATAATAGATATGGACCTGCGAGTGCAAAAACTAAACAGCCTGCTGCCACTATGCGAATAGTAAGTACAACAATATGACTTCTTTTAAGTCGCTGCCGCTCATGAAAGTATGTCCATCCAAAATACAAGAATAATGGAAGGAGTAACAACAATACTAACGGCATATCAATTCGTAAATCCACGACGTCGTTGCACCTCCCACTCTGAAACAAGCAATAGTAAAATAATTACAATTAGCCAAGGCACGAAAGAGGTCATCGACACTTCTTCCTTTCCATTGTCTGAAATATCACCTAATGTAAAACTTGTTCCTTGTTCAATGACACGTTCTTGTGCTTGCAATTGCACAATCAATTGTTTTTCCTCATTATTTGAACGTACCATATAAATGCCTGGCTGTTTGGGCGCAGTTAGCATCCCCTTCGTAACAGACGAAAGAAACTCGTCTTCTTGCGAATAAACATTCCAGTCTCCTTGCGCTAAAGCAACTGCACGTTGTTCATTGGGTGAAAAAATCCCAAGTGACCCAACTGATTCTGTTAGCTGCTGCTCTGTACTCCATAGAAATAGTGGGAATGATGGATGTAAAGGCCAATCTGTATCAGCAATATCGGATAAAACAACGATATCTCCTTTAGGGGAGCGTTGGATGAACGGCTCTTCTCCAACAGAAGCAATCGTTTCATAGTCCGCAAAGCCAGGATAAACAGCACTAACATAAACATCCTTTAGTTCACTAAAGGCAAATAATGCATCACTTCTAGTGCTTACCGTCCCATTCACATCTACTTTTTCTGCATCATCACGACCAAATAATACGAGGGGATTGTCCATCTTTTCCAATAAGGCTGATTGGTTTGTGATTATGGTAGCATCTTGATTGTCAGCGACTTGCAAGGAAGGGACGATTTTTACGCCACTACTAACTGTTTGAAAACCTTTTTGTATCAGTTGATGCAAGCCTTGATCAACAATAATTTTTGACGTAGTCGTTTGTAGTAAAACTGTTTGTTGATTGTCTATGTCATAATCATCTTTTGCATCAATAATAGCTGTCATGGATTTTGCTAAAGGCAAATCTTTAAATGTTTTCGTAATGGCTTCATTTGGAGGCACAACGACACTTTCTGCTACCAGCTCCTCACCCTCTGCATTATTCAATGCGAGCGTTACCTTTTGCTCGGTATTTGTATCATTATGGAGTTGTACAAGTGCCAGCGTAGCTTGCCCATCTGTCGTAGCAGCAAAGCGGGTGATAGCGATATTTGTTAAGTCTTTTGTAGCACCTCTTACTAGCCATTTCACAGAATCCTTGTCCATCGGTAATTGCTTTTTATCAAGTGTATCTGTAAAAACATAGATAGAAGTCGGTGTGTCGCCCACAAATGCCTGTGCTACATCCAGCGCCTTATTCATTTCAGCAGTTTCATAGGTTACTTGTAAATCTTGAATAGCTTTTTTTATTTCACTCGTGTTTGTTTCTTGCTGTAAAACAGCTTTTGGTGCAGCACCAGTTGTAATTAATGTGACAGGTCGACCATTCAATTCATTCATCAAGTTCAGCATTTCCTGTTTATGAGCGTCAAAGGTTGATTGCTCTTTACCTGCCAGCATTGTGGCTGAAGTATCTACAATAAATATGGTTTGTGCACCAACAATGGTTGATTTTTTTATATAAGGATTCATCAATGCCAAAACAAGTAGCAGTAAAGCAAGAAGCTGTAAATATAGTAGGGCATTTTTTTGTAAATGCTTTAAATAAGGCGATACTCGCGTTTCCTGCATAATCTCCGACCAAAAAAGCGTCGAAGAAACTGTTTGATCTGTATATTTTTTTCGAAAGAAATAATAAAGTAGGACAATGACCGGGATGATGGCCGTCCAGCTAAATATAATTTGACTAAAGCCCAATACGGCTCACCTCACCTAATCCAATGTGCTTTTAATAATTGCTGGAAAATCGCATGTTGCAATCCATCTTCCACTTTCAATTGTAATTTTCGAACACCAAAGCGACGGCAAATGGCTTCAAATTCTTCTTCATGTAGTATGCGTCTTGCATGGTAGGACTCTAATACTTTAGAGGACATCGTCACATTCACATCATTACCTGTTTCACGATCAAGGAGACGTACATCACCCGAATAATTTGGTGACAGTTCTTCTTGCGTTACAATTTGCAAAATGCGAACATCTCCAGCATAGCGTGGTATCCTTTTTAATAGCTGTTCCCATTCCTCAATTGGCTCTAATCCATCTGTAACAATGAATAATACGGTACTATCTTTAGGTAAAGCTTTAAGTGCATCCTTGGCAAAACGATTAGAGTAATTAGCTTCCTCTATATCTGTTACTAGCTGTAAAAAAGCTCGGCGATACATGGTACCCTTCCGTCGAAATGGTGGCTTCACTTCATCTTGGACAAAAGAAAAGGATAGACGATCATCTCGACCTAATACCATCAGACCGAGGGAGGCCACAATTTGACGAGCAAATAACCACTTAGCATGTTGCCCCATTGATTTGGTAGCATCTAGTAGAATATGTACACGCATCTCTTGCTCATCTAAAAACCTTTTAATAAAGTATTTATCTGTACGAGCAAAGACGTTCCAATCCACTTGGCGTACATCATCTCCTAAATGGTATTCTCGAAAATCCGAGAAATCAAGGGATGCCCCGAAGCGTTGAGAACGGTGCGAGCCCTTATGTTGCCCGCGTAGTTTGGAGGCCGTCGCTACTTGAAAGCGACTGATTTTCGCTAACCAGTCTTCGGGCAATAAGTATTTTGCTGTCACTTGCTAATACCTTGCTGAACTTTTTCTAAAATAACATCAATCACATCGTCTGCTGTTTTTCCTGAAGCCTCCCCTTCATAATTCAACAGCATGCGATGACGTAAAACAGGTTTAGCAACAGATTTAATATCCGCTACAGAAACATGAAAACGACCATTCATTAAAGCTCTTGCCTTTGCCAATTTGATTAAGCTCTGCAAACCACGTGGACCACTGCCATACATTGCATATTGTTTAACCTCATCAAGCGCATCTGTTCTCTCAGGATGCGTAGCCACTACTAGATCAGTTGCATACTCTAGCATTTCATCAGCAACCATCACTTCCTTAACCATTTGCTGAGCTTGAATGAGAGCATCCGTATCCATCTGTTTCTGTAAACCAATTTCCTGGGCACCTGTCGTTCGCTTCATAATTTCCATAAGTTCGCTTTTTTCTGGATAGGGTACAAGAATTTTACAAAGGAAACGGTCCATCTGTGCTTCTGGTAATGGGTATGTTCCTTCCATTTCAATAGGGTTTTGAGTTGCCAGCACGAAAAATGGTCTCGCCATTTTTTTTGTATCCCCTAATATGGTTACCGTTTTTTCTCCCATTGCTTCCAACAAGGCACTTTGGGTTTTGGGTGTTGCGCGATTTATCTCATCAGCCAATACCATTTGACTAAAGATTGGCCCAGGTTGAAAGGTAAATTGCTGCTTCCCATCGGGTGTACGTTCAATCATGCTCGTACCTGTTATATCTGCTGGCATAAGATCTGGTGTAAATTGAATACGTGAAAACGACAGATCCAGTACCTCTGAAATGGTACGAATTAACATCGTTTTTCCTAAACCAGGTAAACCTTCTAACAATGCATGACCATCCGCTAATACTGCATACAGGGTATAATCAATTGCTTCTTCCTGTCCAACAATGAAGCGATGGATTTCTTCTTTAACTTGTTGTAATTTCGTACTCATATCTACATACTGTTGCTCTGTAAAGGCCATTTCTTTTCCTCCTACTGCGACTCAATTGACGTGAAATAAGATTGCACGACATTTTGTAAATCCTTCGGTAATTGTAAGCGCTCTGAACTCTCTAAATAGCTGTCTTTATAAGAGCCAATTACTTCTTCATAAGGTCGAATAGAACCTTTTGTTATCGGACCATTTCCTTGTTGCTCAGATACATGGGAACCATCTCCTAATGCGCCACCATCTACTGATGTCTCACTTGCCCCACCTATTCGATTCGGTGTCGTTAGCAAATTCCGACCGCCTTGGCCACTTCCTGCTCCTTGACCACCTTGTCCCTGACCTTGACCTTGACCTTGGCCCTGTCCTTGTCCCTGACCTTGACCCTGTCCTTGGCCTTGTCCCTGTCCTTGGCCTTGTCCCTGTCCTTGGCCTTGGCCCTGTCCTTGGCCTTGGCCCTGTCCTTGACCATTGCTCTGGCTACTACCATTTTGCTGTTGAGAACCACTTTGAGCATTATTTTGACTAGCCTGGCTTTGTTGATTACTAGGTTGGGAATTACCAGATGACTGTTGACTGTTTTGATTGTGGCTGCTGGCATTATTGGCACTCGCAATTGCATTTTGTAAGGAGTTACTTGCTGGTTTACCAAGTTTACTCATAGCAGTTTGTGTGGCATTTGCATTTTCTGTGAGCCCTTGCTGCATTTGGGCAAGCTCTTTTAGCTGCTCAACCTCTTCCTTCGATAATCCTTGGCCTTCTGTTGTGCCATCTTGACTAGCCGTTTGTTTATCCTTTAATTGCTGCTCCTTTAATGCTAGCTCCTTTTGCTTTTTGACAACTTCTCGTAAAGCTTCTTCTGCTGTTTCAGCCTCTTTTAAAGTATTTTGAAGTTCTTGCAATTGCTCCTTTACTTCTTTTGTTTCCGCCTTCTTCTCTAATTCAGCAACTTCCTTCTTCATATCTTCGATAACTGCTTGCTCCTTTTCAACCTCTATTGCTTCAATTTGCGTAGCTGCTGGGAACATATAAAGAATGGCTAGTACAACTGTTGTAATAAATAAACCGATAAACGCCTTTGGACGAAATAGATTTTTCTTTCGAGCCTTAAAGTCTGCGAAAGCTTTTTCAGCATTTTGGATAGCTTTCGATAATAATGATTGAACAAGAGGATCCTGATCATCTTTAAATGATAAAGCTGTCACTAATTCATTATGTGAGAAATAATGATCCAGTTTATGCAATGCCTCTTTCTCTTTGACCCGTTTCCACCAAATATAAGCAATGGTTGAAATAATAACGGTAATAAAGGCTCCTAACGCTATTTGGCGATAATATGGCCAGACAAATAGTCGGGAAATAAGTACGAGAGAAGCACTCGAAAGCAATGCCAAAAACAAACCGTATTGTGCAATGGGAATGCTTCTTTCAAGAGTTAATCTCGATTTTGCACGCTGAATATATTTTCGTAATTGCTTACGACGCTCCATACCAATTCCTCCTCATCGGTTACTTTTCATGTTGGCACGCAATTTTTTAATCGCAATCGTTAAACAAAGCACAATGATGAATACATAAGCAATTAAATAAGTAATCCATACAGGTAGTTCTACACCCGACAGCTCTGCTAATGCATCCCCCATCTCTGGAGAAATAAGTGTCAGCATCAAGGCACCTGGATTAATAGATGCCCAAAAATAGGTCATAAAGGAGGCACCTGTTCCAATGGCATTGCCCATTTGATGAAAGGCCATTGTTAAAAAGAAGAAGAATGCTGTAATACCTCCTAAGAAAATGATTGAGCCGTATGTGGCAATCATGGCAACAATAGTTCTCTTAGTAATCGTAGAAAACATCACGCCTATACTACCTATTGCTACTACAGTGACTAAATAAAATAAAAATATAGAAATAAGCTGTGAAGGCGACACACCACCGAATAGAAACACTAGACTGTATAGTGGTAATCCCGCTACCAGCATCAATACTAGAAATGCTACGGAGGATAGTAATTTTCCAATAACAATTTGTGTAGAACTTTGTGTCGTTGTTAATAAAATATTTAATGTTTGCTTTTCGCGCTCACTACTGATAGCACCAGCAGTCAAACTTGGTGTAATGAAAAGAACTAATGCCATTTGCAAGATGGTTAGCACAGCAAACATCATAAAGCTTGTCTCTGGTTTAAAGAAGCCTCTGCCAGTAAATTCAGTTGTAAGCAATAAAAACCCTGCAATGAAAATACACAGTACCGCTAAATAAAACATTAAACCTGAAAAGCTTTTAAAAGAACGGAAGCGTAACTTCAATTCTTTAACAAGTACTGGATTATAAAATCTTTCCATCATTGATTGTCCGCTCCCTTCGTAATCGCCATAAAGACATCCTCTAAATCCTTCTCTTCTTCACTTAATGCATAGATTGGTAAATCTGTAAGCATAGCTTTTTTTAGCAATGCCACCTGCTCAGCATTTGTTCCTCGATAGTTAAAGGCTATTTCTAAACGATTTTCAATGACATCAATTGATGAAATATGAGGATCTTCCTCTAAAAACGCTCGTACTGCATCCAATTGATCTGTCACTTTCAACACAATACGCTTTTCTCCTTGTAGCTGGGCCTGAATCGCGGCTACATTTCCATGTGCAATTAATTTACCATTATCAATAACACCGATTTCATCACACATCTCAGCAAGTTCAGGTAAAATATGCGACGAAATTAAAATTGTTTTTCCCATAGACTTTAAATTCCGTAAAATATCTCGCATTTCCACACGAGCACGCGGATCTAGTCCTGATGCAGGTTCATCTAGAATCAGTACCTTTGGATCATGGATGAGTGCACGAGCTAAACATAAGCGTTGCTTCATACCACGTGATAATAAATCAACATATTCATAGCGTTTACTTGTTAAATTCACTAGTTCTAATAGTTGTGGAATTAACACTTGACGCTCTGCTAATTGGATACCGTAGCTCGCTCCATAAAAATCTAAATATTCATCTACTTTTAACTGATCATAAACACCAAAGAAATCGGGCATATAACCAATTTGCTTTCGAACTTCTTTTGGTTCCTTCACAACACTTTTGCCATTTATCAGAGCATCTCCTGAAGTCGGTGACAATAGTGTAGCTAAAATAGAGAATGTCGTTGATTTCCCTGCTCCATTTGCGCCAACAAATCCAAATACAACGCCTTCTTCTAAAGATAAGTTTAAATGATCTAATGCTGTAAAGGAGCCGTATCGTTTCGTTAAATCACGAATTTCAATCATTATTTTGCCACTCCTTTCAGCTCTATGTCTGGTAACTTCGTTTGTTCTCCTGATGGATCGGGACCATATTTGATTTCAATTCGAAGCTCCCCATCTTGATTAAAGTATGTTGAAACCTTGTCTGTAAACACTTGCTTTGTATCGACTAAAGGCTCATATATATTCGTTTCATTATTCCAAATGGATAGCTGCATACGTGAAACATCCTTATTAGAAATTGTCAGCTCATTAAGTGATTCAACGGCATCCATGAATTGATCTGGCATGGTCATCGTTACTTCGTACAACCCTTCAGATAGGTACCATTTATTCAATTCTTCCTCGATCTTTTCATAATAGCCATTTGCTGATAGTGGCTCTACTGAATACGAGAAGTTATTACGCTTCATTGTAAATGGACCTGTTAGCTCAACTTTTCCTTTAAATGGTTGAACAAGCATCGTAATCGGTGACATATTGGCACTTGTTTCTAATTCAACACCTACCACAGCTTGATCTGTCCAAGCTGTAAGTATTGGCTGGTTATCCTTTTCGACAAGCGGCAATGCTAAAGTTTTCATTCGTTCAATCCGCATTGGGTTTACCTCATCCTTTTTCGATGGGTAACTATAATTATAATTATTGAAAATAGATGGTTTTTGAAGAACCGTTGTTTTCAGTTCCTTATTTACCTGTAATGTTCCATTTGCTTCAATATCACCTAGTTTTACTTCTTTCACACCAGAGATTAATGTGACATCTTTTAATGCAAACGGGAAATTATTTTTAACTGTTCCTGTTAGTTTTTCATTTTTCAGTGTTATATCTATATCCATCTTCCCGATATTTTGTGCTGATGTTTTTCCACCAAAGGATTGCACAGACCAGTAGCTTAAATCACGTAATGTTAGTGTTGAACCGCTAGCATTTTCTTTTATATAAGAAGATTCATGTAATGGTCCCATCGTGCCTGTGAAGTTATTATAATTTCTTAATGCAACGGCAGTTGTATTTTGGTCAGCATTGACCACAAAGTCCCCACTGCGATTCGTTAGAATGGACTCTACATAATAGCCATTTACACTATTGTCTTCATTTACTTTATAGAATGCAGATTGTTGAACTTGTGGCTGAACAATACGATCCTTCGCTCCGACAATAAAGAGAACAATGGAAAGAACAACAGAGATAGACGGTATTATCCACCATGCATGCTCACGCTTGTCCGCTTTTTTCAAGACAAAATAAAGAATTGGCCCGATTATTAAAATATAAAGAATAATGACAATTAGCATATAGCTCACTGATACTTCGAATGATGGAAATAGTTCATTAATGTTACGAAGTTCATAAGATATTTGATCGAGAGGAGATTGTCCCTGTCTCATCATTCCTTGCTGTGAAATACTTTGAATATTTATCACTTTGGCTAAAAGTGCTCCGTAGCCGTCCATAGAAGCAAGTGGTTGATCACCTAAAGAGAAGGTTGTTTGAATCACTTCCCCGCTACCCACTTTTTTCTTTGCTGCTAACACTTCATTATTTTCTGTTAATACAGGTAAACTTCCTTCACTACTAGTAGCTGAGTAAACTGAAATCGGCTGTGTAAAAATACCGCCTCCTGACAATTTAGTTAAAGCTTCTGCAGAAATCGCAGTCATTTCTTGTGATAATGACAAAGGTAAATACTCTTTAAAAACCCCTGCTGTAGCATTAATTTGGTCAGCAGCACCTAGAAGTAAGGTACCACCATCCTGTACCCATTTTAGTAATGCTTCTTGTTGTTTCGGTGTTAAATCAGCAATAGCCACTTCATCTACAACAATGACATTGGCCATCGCAAGTCCCTGCGAATCTTCTGGAAGTGTATAATCTTTTAATTGATTGATATTAAATACTTCCACATTACTTTGAGCTACAAATGTTGATAAACGTAATAGTGCTGAAAGTCGATCACTTTTATCTGTTAATGTATAAATGAATGTTGATGAGGGGTCTAAAAAATTTGATTGCAGACGTTTAGTTCCCTTATAGGCAATCTTTTTTCCTTTTTCAATGCTTCCCTCATAAAAAGCAAATAAATCGGTGTCCGAATAACTATAGTCAGCTAAACCATCAAGATAGAAAGTAAATGTCTTTTCCTCTCCTGCTGCTATATCAATTGGAACGACAAGTGCTGAAGCTGCCTCATAAGAATTTGATGAATTAATCGCCATATCTCCTGAGAAGTCAGCTCCATTATTTTTCACTGTAACTTGGAGTGGTACTACTGATTGATATTTCGCTTTACCAGAAATACCCGCTGTTGCTTTCACCTCTAGCGTAGCAGCAGCACTTGCCTGAGTTGTAGGCAAGATAAAGCTCATTACCAGCATGACTAGTAAGGTCAGTGCCGTCCATTTTGTCTTTTTCAAAAGCTCAACCCCTTTTTATGTAAATAGATGGTTACATAATTATACGATTTATATTGCATTTTGTTCCATTTCTTATGTTATCTTCATTAATATTCATAAACTCTTAAGAATTCTACAATGCAAAAAGGCAACTCCAAAACAACCTGGAGCTGCCTGATTTTCTATTTAGTATAATCAAACAAACACCGTGCATGATCCTGCACTACTTCCACAAACGCCTCTACTTGTCTTAATTCAAAAGAGGATTCATAACCAATTAGCCAAGTATCGCGTGTAAGACCAAACTCTTTTTCATCATTTGATAGAGGGATTTTGTGAATGGCATCGTGGTCATTTAACGTAATAGAAGGCAAGATTGCATAACCGATACCATTTAATGCCATTTGCTTGCAAATTTCAATTTGATCCACTAAAATTTGTTTTCTTGGATTCGAGGCAAAATGCTGCTGCCACCATTGCTGAATTTCTTGATAATAGTTGGAATCACTCTTATATTGAATAAATGGACGGTCTGTTTTTAACACATCTTCAATTGTTTTAACCTCTTTGTCCACTAAATAAAGAGTATCTCTGAAAAGGTGGATCTTTTCTCCTTTCCAGTCAACTTGGCCTCGTACAATGCCTACATGGGCCTCGCCCTCGTAAAGAGCCTTCACAATTTCAGAACTCCAGCCCGTCATCAGTGATATTTTAGCCTCTGGATATTTTGACACAAACTCCTTCAAGATTTTTGGTAGCCAGTTCTGACCAACAATGGAAGCACAAGCAATTTTCAATGTCCCGTTTACCTTTGTCGTTAAGGATTGAATCGTTTCAAATATTTCTTCCTTTTTGGCTAGCATTTCCTTTGCATAAGCAATAACTTGTTCACCAGCAGGTGTTGCTGTTAAACCTTTTTGTGAACGAATAAATAATTGTGCACCCCAGTCTTTCTCAATCGTTTGCAATCGTTGTGAAAGGGCTGGTTGGGATAAAAATAGACGTTCTGCTGCTTTCCGCATATTGCGTTCTTCAGCTAAGATTTTTAAAATTTCTGCCTCTGTTGCCATCAATCTGTAAACCTCCAATACAAGCAAAGAGGGCCTCATGATTTTCATCTGAGTTCCCTCTTAAGCTACTACTCTTTTTGATAAATATATTTTTTCAATTGCTTTAAAATAACACGTCTTGTTAATATCCCTGCGAATGTACCATCTTCGTCCACTACACATAAAAAGGCGTGGTTAATAACTAAATCCAAAGCACGCTGGAAAGTATCCGTCAGCTTCAATACAGCGATCTCTTTTTCCATAATAGAGTCAACCTTAATATCAGGTAGCTTTTCATATTCAATATGCTCAAGTCCAAGAATCGATTCGGTAATCATTTTCATGCTAAGTAAACCTTGAAGTCGATATTTCATATCTAATACAGGTATGGACGAGTACCCTGTACGTGTTAGTACAAGGAGTGCATGTTCCGCACTATTTCCACTTTGTACATGCGCAACTTTTTCAGAGGAAATGATAAAATCACTAATTGGCATTGCTAATAAGTCTTTGCTGTTAGTTGAAATCATGAACTTCTTCTCCTTTTCTGTCCTCACTGTGTAGAACAGTCCTTCCCTTTCATCATATCACAACTTTTCTATGTATGACCATGACCAGGCCGAGAAGAGTTTTTCATGAACAATGAATTATTTTAGCCTTTACAGCAAAAACTTAGAATATCTTCATCCAGTCAAGTTTTTCGTGACCGAATGAAGATGGTTCTTAACTAATAGCCCGCCTTACTCCAGTAGTAAAAAATCATGATCCCTAAAAAAAGCAAAAAAATTGCATAGACCCAAACAATTGGGTTCAACATCGTTGCATATTCTTCAACTGTTTCTGAAATAGGGGTATCATTTTCAGATTTCCGTTCAGAAGTCATTTTAGCTATTTTTAACGTATAAACAAACGAAATAGCAGAAATGATCACAATGGCAATAATTGCTGGTATTAACCACATACCCATCGGCAAAACTCCTTTCTTTACCCTTAGTATGCGTCAACCCAGCTATTCGTTATGCAAAGATTTTTAGAATGGATATTGATTGAGCCACTGCCCACCATCCAAAGTTACACATTCTCCATTCATATAACTTGCTTTGTTAGACATCATAAATGTAGCTAAATCAGCAATTTCTTCTGGTGTTCCTATACGGCCTAGTGGAACAGAATCTAGTGTACGAGCTGCCGCTGCTTCTGATTCCCAAAGCTTATCGGCTCCACCAGTACGCTCGATCGGACCTGGTGCAATAGCATTAACCCGAATCCCATACTGTTTCCCCCACTCAACAGCTAGCGTTCTCGTCAATGATAGTACCCCTGCTTTTGCTGCAGCTGAATGGATCACACCTGCTCCTGCATTCCAAGCATACGTCGCTACCATATTTAATATAGACCCTTTGATCTTATTCTCAATCCAATACTTGCCTACTGCTGAAGAGCAATAGAATGTACCATTTAATACAATATCTACGACAGCCTTCCAGCCATTCGGTGATAAATCCTCTGCACGTACAATAAAGTTACCCGCTGCATTATTCACAAGCCCATCCACTTGACCAAATTTTTCAATAGCAAATTCGAGCATAGCCTCAGCATGCTCAGGTACACGTACATCCATTTGGAATGTCTCAATAGAGGGACCAGCCTCCGCTATAAATTTCTTTGCCTCTGCTAATCGTTCTTCGTTACGACCTGTTATGACAACATTAGCTCCCTCAGTTACGAACTGCTTTGCCATATACAGCCCCATACCACTTGATCCACCCGTAATAATAATCGTCTTCCCTTGCAACATTCCATTTCCCCCTTTGTTAAAAATGAATGGTGATTCACTAAAAGTTTACTATATATTCTCGAATATGTCATATTAATTCTATAGAATGCGAGTTTATTTTCTGAAAAAATATAAAAGAGCCATTCATTCAATGAATAGCTCTCCAATATCATTAAAACTCATACGTATAGGCAATTTTATATAGCTCCATTAACTCTTCTAAAGTTGGTATCTTCGGATTGTTACCAGGACTCCCACTTGCAAGTGCATCCTCAGCCATTTTAGGAATGGCCTGATAATAAGCATGCTCCTCGATTCCCCACTGCTTTAAATTGCCAATTTTCATATACTTACACATATCTTTAATGGACATAATAGCAAGCTGAGCAAGCTCCTCTTGCGATAGACGTTCTTTTGTTTTATTAAAAAATTGTCCTAAATCTGCCAATCGATCTATACAAGCGTCTTTTGAATAATCTAGTACAGCTGGTAAAAGCATCGCATTGGAGATGCCATGCGGTACGTGGAAAAGTGCCCCAATCGGACGGGACATTCCATGTACAAGGGCAACAGAAGCATTAGAAAATGACAGCCCTGCCTGCATCGAACCCAATGACATCGCTTCCCTAGCATCAACATCATCTCCATATTCATAAACCCTTATGATGTTATTCACAATTAATTCCATAGCAGATAAGGCGAGCACATTCGAATAAGGATGAGCTAAACGTGATAAATAGCTCTCAATGGCATGGCTCAATGCATCTATTCCAGTTGCTGCGGTAATTGCTGGAGGTGAGGTAATGGTTAAAATAGGATCAACAATCGCTATAGTGGGCATAAAAGCTGGTTGCTTAATCATCATTTTCACATCACTTTTTGTATTGGTAATAACAGTGGCATCTGTTGCTTCAGAGCCTGTACCTGCTGTTGTTGGTATCGCAATGTGTGGAATAGGTGCTTCAGCTGCAACCTTTGCCATTTTCATATAATCTCCTATGTAGCCGCCATTTGTAGCCACTACTGCAATCGCCTTCGCCGTATCAATACAGCTACCACCACCAACAGAAATAATGATATCACAGTTTTCTTTCTGCAAAAGCTGCAATCCCTCTGTTACATACGTATCATCTGGCTCGGTTGTCACCCCTATATATGAAACGACGTCTATCCCTTGGGTCTTTAACAGTGTATGGCATTTCTTGATAAAGCCTAAACTGTCCATAATTGGATCACTAATAATTAATGCCTTTGAACCTAGTTTTTTCGCATACTCTCCCACTTCTTCAAATGAATCTCGACCATATACAATCGTTCCTGGTGAATGGACAGTAAAGATGGTTTTTGTTTGAATCATATTTTCCCTCCTAAGCTATTGAGCTGTATAGCCACCATCTAATAGAATGGCCTGGCCGGTTAACCCCTTTGCTACATCACTTGCTAAATATAAAGCAAGTCCTGTAATTTCAGAGACATCAAGTAAACGTTTTTGCGGTACAAGTGGATATAACACTTGTTCAAGAACTTCTTCCACTTGAATACCCCGTGTCTGTGCTAAATCCATAAACTGATTACGTACTAATTCCGTGTTAACATACCCTGGACAAATAGCATTTACCGTAATTCCCTCTGTCGCCACCTCTAGTGCCGTTACCTTAGTAAGCCCAATCACACCATGCTTTGCTGCATTATATCCCGCCTTCCCAGCAAACCCAATGACGCCATTGATGGAGGCCATATTGATAATACGACCAAATTGATTTTTCTTCATATGTGGTAACGCATACTTCATCGCCACAAAGGGAGCAACGACCATCACTTTTTGCATTGACTCAAAAATTTCTGTCTTAAAATCCTCTATAAGCGACACATGTTGAAATCCTGCATTATTGATTAAAATATCTAATGTTGAGAATTTATTAATCGTAAAATCAATGGCTTCTCTTATGGCTTGTTCTTCTGTCACATCACATATATAGGAAGTTAAAGAGGGGTATTGTGCGACGGCTTCCTCAAGAAGCTGTTCATTTTTATCTGATATCACAACATTAGCCCCTTGCTCAGCAAATGCTTGTGCCATAGCAAGACCAATACCACGAGCTGCCCCTGTAATAAAAACCGTTTTTCCTTGCATACTTCATCCCTCCTACATCCCTAATGAGAATAATATGATTGCAAGTATTGTACCTATGATAGGGATAATAACCGTCAAAGCTCCAAATGGCATATATGCATCCTTATGCTTTTCATTACATACTGAATTGATGGTTGTCACAACATATCCTCCGTGCGGCAATGAATCTAGGGAACCAGATGCTATAGCGATTGTCCGATGCAACGCCTCTGTATCTACACCCATCTCGATATAATGCGGTGCTAGTAAGGGCATAGCAATTGTTTGTCCCCCTGATGCTGAACCTGTTAAACCAGCAATAACCGCAATTGCTAAGGCTCCTCCAATCAGCGGACTGCCAGGGATATTGGTCATTACATCAACAGTTGCAACAAAGGATGGTGTTGCTTTTACTACCCCACCAAAGCCGACAACAGCCGCCGTATTTGCAATGGCAATAATAGCACCCATTGCACCTGCTGCTAATGTTGCGCCAACTGACTTTGCATATTTGTAACTCACTAAATAAGCAACGATACAGCCACTAGTTAAAGCTACAATTAAAGCAGAGGTTCCAAGTGAATCATGGAAAATATAAGAAATGACTAAAACAACTAATAATGGTATGAGACTCAAAAGGGGACTCGGAAGCTTTCTTGTTTCATCAGCTACTGGATCGGTGGAGCGCTCAATGAAAATTTCCCCATTGTTAACAGCGCGTTTAATCATCCAATTCAGCCAAAGCGAGCCACCAACGGCCATAAAAATAGCCACGACAATACTAACTTGCCAACCTGCATATGGAGTTGTACCAAGATATGGAATTGGTATCCAATTTTGAATCTCAGGTGAGCCTGCTGATGTCATCGTAAATGTGACAGAACCTAGGCCCAGTGCAGCAGGAATAAAACGTCGTGGAAAGTTCGCTTGTTTAAATAAACTAATAGCCATTGGATAAACTGAAAAGGCTACGATAAAAACTGAAACACCACCATATGTGAGTACTGCTGCAGCTAAAACTACAGCATATGTGGCATATTTCACCCCTATTTTTTCTACAATCCATTTAGAGACACTATCTGCAGCGCCTGTATCCTCCATGACTTTGCCGAAAATGGCGCCCGCCATGAACATTAAATACCATGAACCAACAAATCCTGTGAACCCATCCATATAGCTCGTTAGAAAGTTGGCCTGATCTTTATCAGCTGTTTGAGGAAAAAATGCAAGACCGTTTGTTAAGGCTGCTAACAGCGCAGTTAACGGTGCTGAAATAAGTAGATTTACACCCTTCATTGTTAAATAAACTAATAATGCTAAACTACCAAAAAGACCAATATACTCTAACATTTACACCCCACCCATCCCCTTTTTTAGAAAAAGAGCAGTATAACTCTACAGCTCTAGGTTTTATTAGTCGTTATTGCTTGGGAATGCAAACGTGGATGCTGAGGAGGCATTGCCAGCCATCCAACGCTCTGAAATTGTCTTAGTTTTTGTAAAGAATCGTGCTTGATCTGGGCCAAACATATGCCCCTCACCAAAACGAGATCCTTTAAAGCCTGCAAAGTTATGGTAGCCAACAGGAATTGGAATTGGTACATTGACACCAACCATGCCAACATCAATTTCTGTTGTAAATTTTCGAGCTGCTAATCCATCATTCGTAAAGATTGTGACACCATTACCTAGCTCATGCTTATTGATAAGTGTAATAGCTTCCTCTAAGGAATCTACACGAACAACATTGCGAGCTGGACCAAATATTTCTTGCTCGTAAACTTCCATGCCTGGCTTTACATGATCTAATAATGTAGGCCCTACATAAAACCCTTTAGACTCTTTGACAATATCAAGTTCTCGTCCGTCACAAATTACTGAAGCTCCTTCGGCTTCCCCTCGATTAATTGCAGTAAGAATTGCTTCTTTTGATTGCTGAGAAATAACAGGGCCAAAATCTGAATCAGGGTTTGTATATGGGCCTACTTTCAGATTAGAAATTTTTTCCTTAAGAATATCCACTAGGCGATCAGCAGTATCCTTTCCTACAGGCATGATAGTAGATATTGCCATGCAACGTTGGGATGCTGCTCCATAAGCTGCACCAATAAAGGCATTAGCAACCTGTTCAAGATCCGCATCTGGCATCACGACCATATTGTTTTTACCACCACCAAGAGCCGTGACACGTTTACCGTACTTTGATCCTGTTTCATAAATATATTTAGCTACTGGTGTTGATCCAACAAATGAAATCGCTTGCACAGCTGGGTTTTCTAAAAGTTCATTGACCGCATCTTTATCACCATTGATTACTGTCCAAATACCATCAGGCAATCCCGCCTTCTTCCAAAGCTCACTAACATATAATGAAGTCATTGGCACACGCTCAGATGCCTTTAAAATAACCGCATTTCCTACAGCAATGGCCATACTCGTTTGTGCTAGAGGCACCATGATGGGGAAATTAAATGGAGAAATTGCTGCCACAACCCCTAATGGATATTTTGCAGAATAAGCATTTATTTGACCTCCAACATTTACGGAGTATTCTCCTTTCATTAAATGTGGCGCACCAATGGCTAAGTCAACAGATTCAAGTCCTCGTGTAATCTCACCTTTGGCATCTTCAATCGTTTTACCGCTTTCAGTACAAATGATTTGTAATAGCTCTTCCATATTTTCAGTGATAAGGTTACGGAACTTTAATACAATTTCTGCACGCTTAGCCACTGATGTATCACGCCAAGCCGGAAATGCTGCTTGAGCTTGCTCGATTGCATCTTGTGTTTCCTCTACTGTTGCAAGGGGTACCTTAGCAATGACTTCACCTGTTGTTGGGTTAAATACCGAACCGAATCGGCCACTTTTTCCTTCAACCAATTTGCCACCAATAAAATGTGTTAATGTTTTAACCTCTTGTGTCGTTGTCATATCCATTTCCTCCTCTTAAAATTGTTCTAGTTTACATTTTTCTTTTAAACTTAAATAAGCTGCAGACATATCTTTTTCTCCATAGCCCTGCTGAGCAATTTCACTATAAAGATCCACTAACTTTTCGCCTATTCGTAGCGATACGCCTGCTTCATCCGCCATTTCCTTAGCTAACTTCAAATCTTTTAATAGTAGATTTGTCGAAAAGCCCGGCTCATAATTATCATTTTTCATATATTCCAAATAATTACGTTCATAAATACGGCTTTGCCCATAACTATTATTTAATACTTCATAGAGCGTGTCTGCCTGAATACCCATTTTTTCGCCAAGTACAATCGTTTCAGCGACTGCCTCTGTGTAAAAGCCAATCATTAAGTTATTGAGTAATTTAATTCGCGTTCCTATACTTGAAGATGTGCCCAAATGATAAATATTTTTACCGACTATTCTGAATATTTCACTAGCACTTATATAATCATCTGTGCCACCACCAACCATAATAGTTAATGTCGCATTGATAGCCCCTATGACACCCCCACTGACAGGCGCTCCCAAATAACGTAATCCCAAAGCTATAGCTTCTGTATGTAACGTATCGTTCAATTCGGGATTAACAGTACTAAAATCAATCAGTAGGCACCCTTTCTTTGCATGTTGTAAAATTCCTTGCTCTGATCGATAAACCAATTCTACAACCTGAGGGGTAGGCAAGCTTGTCATAATAACATCACATTGTTTCGCAATATCCATAGCTGTCTCAAGGCCGAAACCACCTGCTGCTGCGAATTGTTCCATTGCTTCCGCATTCGTATCGAAACCATATACCTGATAATCTGCTCTTAATAAGTTAATAGCCATCGGTAAACCCATATTCCCTAAGCCAATAAAACCCAATTTTTTCTTCATTGTGACCTCCCCATTCCTTGAAAATACAACAGAAAACTTGATGAGATACTAGCCAACTTTCATTTTTTAAAGTAACATTAGTAACGAGATAACATCATTGACCGCAGTCATTGACTTCGGTCATTTAAATCATAATCAATCGAAATCCATCTCGTCAATTAAAAAATTAATATTTTCAGAATATTTTTTACAAAAGATATTTTACAATATTTTATATAGGAGGTATTAGCTACCAATGGAAACACTCACAAGCAGACAGAAAAAGGCATTAGAAACACGTGAAAAATTATTGAAAACTTCTTTAGATTTATTTAACAAGCATGGTTATGAACATGTTTCTGTTGAACAAATTACAAAGGCATGTAATGTTTCAAAGGGTACATTTTATACACATTTCCCATCTAAATATGATGTTATTTTAGAAAAATTTAAGGAGCTTGATAATTTTTATCGTACAGTTGAAAAAAATATTGATCCCACATTACCAGCAAGTGAAAAAATACTCTTAGTGTATCAAGAGCAAATGAGATATTTAACCAATATTGTGGGAAAGGATTTATTACGTACAGTATATACGGTTGCTATGACAAACCAAGTAGAACAGGATCATTATTTAATCAATCCACAACGTAAGATTTTTCAGATAATGAATACATATATCGAGGAAGGAATTCAACATGGGGAATTTAGACAAGATGTTTCTGCTGCTACCATACAAACACTTATTCAGCGCTGTATGCGTGCCAATGTCTATGATTGGTTGATACATAGTGAAGACTTTGACCTAGCCTCTGAGATGGCGCAATTCACAGCAATTGTCTTAAACGGTCTTAAAAACGGCAAATAAAAAAGTAGCACTTCATCTATTTTGTGATGAAAGTGCTACCCGTTTTCTAGCTTACAAAATATTGTTGTACAATCGTTTCAACTGGTAATGGTTTATTATACAAATAGCCTTGCCCTTTTTGACAACGATGGCGTTTGAGAAAATCAACTTGTATTGGTTCTTCAATTCCCTCAGCAATGACCTCTAATCCTAAATTATGAGACATCGAAATAATGGCTTTTATGATGGCTTCATTTTTGTCATCCTTCGCTATATCTGCAATAAATGACTGATCAATTTTAATAATATCAATCGGATAACGCTTGAGATAACTTAATGAGGAATAGCCTGTCCCAAAGTCATCCACAGACACATAAACACCTAATTGCTTCAGTTCTGTAAGAATCGAAAATGTTTCATGTACATTTGTCATGGAACTTTCGGTAATTTCTACTTCTAATAATTCAGGCGGTACACCATATTTCTTTAAAGCTGTTTTAATTTTTCGGGCAAAATTTTCTTTTCTAAACTGTTTTGGGGATATATTGACTGCAATCCGCACAGGACGATATCCTTTTGTTTGCCATTCTTTTTGGTAACGACATACCTCATCAATAATCCAATCACCGATTTCAATAATCAACCCTGAGGCTTCCGCAATAGGAATAAATTGTGCTGGTGATACAAAACCAAATTTACGGTTATTCCATCGTAATAATGCTTCAAAGCTATTGATGCTATTATTTGCTAAATCCATTTGCGGTTGTAGATGGAGACTTAGCTCATTAAATTCAATTGCTCGACGTAAATGTGCCTCCATTAATGCTTCGTTTGGAAAAATGGCCGTCATATCTTCACGGTAGTAGCGATAATGTGAACGACCATGTTCTTTAACAGAAAATAAAGCTTTATCTGCTTTCCGTACAAGTGTCTCGATATCTTTACCATCTGCTGGGCTAAGTGAAATCCCAATCGATACGCTAATAAAATATTCCTGTCCATCTATCATAAATGGCTGTTTTAATACGTCCATAATCAAGTTTGCAGTTCGTTCAATTTTTTGGATGGTTGCATCTTTTAGCACAAAAATAAACTCATCACTATTATATCGATATAGCGAACACTTTGAATAGCAAAGCTCCCGTAACCTATGACTAAACATACGCATTAAATCATCTCCTTTGCTCTCGCCAAGGGATTCATTAAACTTTTTAAAACGGTCAATGTCAACTAAAATAAGAGCGGCTTGTTTATGCTCTTGCTTTTTATCATTTAAATGCTGTAGCCAATGCTCCTTAAAAGCTTTTCGATTCCAAATACCTGTTAATTCATCCATTAGTGCTAGGTAATAGAATGCTTCATGATCATTCATAAATGAATTAGCATCTTTAACAAATAGGTGGACACCCACAACTTCACCATTATAATAGGTTGGATGCGTTCTTAAATAAAAGGGCTCTTTGCTTAGTAAATCACCTTTCAATAAGCATTTAGGCATGCCAAACGCTGAACCTTCGATTGTTTTGGTAAATAATAGTTTAAACTCATTGAGATATTTACTTTCGAGTAATGAAAAAATATCTAGTCCAATTAGACTGTGCTGCTCTCTTGATAGTGTAGCAGTAGCAGCAATATTTTGATGAATTATTCGACCTTGTAAATCTGTCGTTAACACTGGACTTATATGTTGTTCAATGAACTGTAAATAGGGATTTTCTTCAAATGATGTTGCTCGAAGAATAATGGCAACTATTGATTCAGAAAAGTGCTGAACATGAAGCATAAATGTTTTCTCTTGAAGACCGTTACCTAATTTTAGAGTATGCTGTTTATTGATTTCTTCAATTAGAAATCCCGACAATTGCAGCCAGCATTGCTTAGTAAAAAAGTTCTCAGCGTTTTTGGCTGTTATATCCTGCAGCTCAATCATTGACGATAGCTTTTCATTAAATTCAACGACCTCAAACACTGTCTTATCAACTTGTCTCAAACAAATGATTGCATCAAATGGATTCAGTTGCATGAGCTGTTGATATTCTGCAAATGGCGCTACATTTTCTCTACATTTTTTCATTCTATCCCTCACTAAGTAGCGTGTTTGCTCTATTCTTCGTCAAGCGTAGGCTTTAATGCATCCTTCAAGAAAATTTCCTGGCTATTTAATGGATCTTCGCTACGATCAAACTCTTTATAATGATACTTACCATTAGAGTCTTGAATACGGGCTTTGGCAGTATCCATTAATTGTGCATTCATTATGTCAATAATACGAGTTTTTGCTTCACTTGCATATACAGGGAATAAAATTTCTACACGTTTAATCATATTGCGTGTCATCATATCTGCAGAGGATAAATATACTTTATTTTCCCCATTATGATGGAACCAATAAATACGAGAATGTTCAAGGAAACGACCAACAATACTTGTTACAGTAATGTTCTCACTAATACCTGGGATTCCTGGTCTAATACAGCATATACCACGAATAATAAGCTCGACCTTTACACCCGCAATCGATGCCTCATAAAGCTTCATCATTAAATCTTTGTCTGTCAATGAATTCATTTTTGCACGAATAAAACCATTTCCATATTTTTTATGACAGGCAATTTCCTCATCCATTAACCGAATAAACTCATCGCGTATATCAAATGGTGCAACGACTAAATGATTAAAGGTAGGCTTTTCTGTATAGCCACTTAAGTAGTTAAAGAAATTTGTCGCATCAATGCCAAACTCTTTATCTGTCGTTATTATGCCCATATCCGTATAAATTTTTGCAGTAGCATCATTATAATTTCCTGTACCCAAATGGACAAAACGTTCAATTTTGCCGTTACGACGACTAACGACTAGCGTGATTTTTGAGTGCGTTTTTAAATTATTCATCCCATAGATCACAAGACAACCTGCTTGTTCTAATTGTTTTGCCCAGTGCACATTGTTTTCTTCATCGAAGCGAGCCTTTAGCTCCACTAATACCGTTACTTGTTTACCGTTTTCAGCGGCAAGCTTTAACGCTTGAATAATCGGTGAATTCCCGCTTACTCGATATAATGTCTGTTTTATAGCCAACACATTTGGGTTGACAGCGGCCTCAGAAATAAAATCAACAATAGGGGCAAAAGATTCATATGGATGATGGAAAAATATATCCTGTTGAAGTGCTTTTTCAAAAATATTTTCGTCAGACTGTAAATCTAAAGGTGGCTGTGGGATAAAGCTTTCATATTCTAAATGCTCACGACCTACTGAAATACCTTTCACAAAAGAGAACATAAACGTTAAATCCAAAGGACCATCAATATGGAATACATCCGATTCTTCTATTTCGAATTCATCTAGTAAGTATTGCAGCACTTCCTCGTTCATTTCTCCAACTCGAACTTCTAAACGGCTTCCTACTCCCCACTTTCGCTTTTTCAGCTCTTTTTCGATCTCCACGAGAAGATCTCGAGCCCCTTCTTCATGGATAGTTAAATCTGCATTTCTTGTTAAGCGGAAGGCTTGTGCTGATTTTACGCTATAGCCATAAAACAGCTTTTCAATATGCGCTACTATCACATCCTCCAATAAAACTACAACTGTCTTACCTTCTTCGGACGGTACTTTTATATAGCGATCTAACACAGATGGAACCTGGACAATCGCCACTTTTTCACGACTTTCAAGATCTGACTCATCCTGCTCTAACAGCACTAGTAAATTCAAAGTTTTACCAAGCAAAGTTGGGAAAGGACGATATGCATCCACTGCAACAGGGGTTAAAACAGGGAAGATAGTTTCTGCAAACATTTCATTGATAAATGATTTTTGCTTGCTATTTAAATCTTTCATGTCCGCAATATGTACATTATGTTGAGGTAGTAAATCATAGATTAAATGTCTATACACCTCAGTTTGTCGACGCACTAATGCTTGTGTGCGTTCTGCTATTTTGGCCAACTGTTCCTTTGGCGTTAAGCCAGATTTGTTTTCGGGCTTATGAAAACCAGCACGTACCTGGTCCTGTAAGCCTGCAACACGAACCATAAAAAATTCATCTAGATTGGAACTAAATATAGCTAAAAATTTTAAACGCTCAAGCAGAGGATTATTAATATCCTCTGCTTCCTCTAGCACGCGTTCATTAAAGGCAAGCCAGCTTAATTCACGATTATTATAATATTGAGGCTTTGCAATTTCCTCTAACAATAGATTGTAGTTTTCGGAAAACTCTTCCCCATGTAGCTCGTTTTTCGTTACTTCAGTTGTCATCCATTGTTCCACCCTTCTTCAATAAAATTGATCTTCATTGGGATTTTTAATGCACGTTCTAAATGCTTTCTATGTCGATTGGCTTGATACTTTTCAGCCGCAGCATTCTTTTTTACATAAATATTAAGCTGAACATGATCTTCTTCGGTGTGCATTTCAATAGCATGTACTATATTGCGTTTTGAAACATTTAATGCATAGACAAATTTTAATAACGCTCCGAAATCTCTTATTTTACGATGTTCCTCCCGACTCATCCATGTAGCAAATGGAGCAGCAAATCGTTCGAAATAATCTTTATTTTTATAGGAGGCAAGAAGTGCTAGTTTTACTCGTTCTAAATGATTTAAACCATCAATGGATTGATTCGCAATTAAATAAAAAGTATGTTGGCTTGAAGAGCTTAATTCGATATACTCTCCTATATTAAAAACCTTCGCCGCTTTTGCTAATAAATGCAAATCTTCTGGATGATATTGCAAGTAGCCTAAATGACAACATTCACGATACAGTTGGTCTGCTAAATGCATTAAATAATCTACTTCCACTTCACTCCGACCATACTGACGTGCTAATCTTCTAGCATTTCCTTCAAATACATTATATTTATCAAACGCCTGTGTATCTGTTTGCAAAATCCGTTGAATAATGAGTCCCTCACGTAACCCTCGCTTTGTCAGTTGGAAGGTCTCACTACTAACTACCTCCATCAACACTCTAAATACCTCTAATGCAGGAACAATGATATCTGCGCGGTCAGATGAGAGACCATCCAATTGTTTCAATTCCTGAAAGCTTAATTGCCCTAAAAATAAGCTTAAATCATCCAAATTTTCCTTTGTCATTTCATAACCATGTACGCTGGCAATAGGGTAATCATGCTTTTGTTGATGTATTTGAGCAATATTCCGCGCACTACCACCAATTGCGATAATAGGTAGAGCAACATTTTTTATCCAAGGGAGTGTTTGGAACTGCTCTTTGACAAAGGCAAGAAGCTCTTTTTTCTCACTACTATTGATAATGTCACCTTTTACAAAACGTTGCTTTAAAGAAACTGTCCCAAAAGGGAAACTATGTGATTGCTGAATTTCTTTATTTTCAAACAGCGTAATTTCGGTACTACCACCACCGATATCGATTGTTACGGCCGATTTCGTACCCATGGAATAAGCAACAGCAACGTAGCCAAAATAGGCCTCTTCCTCTTCTGATAAAAGCTCTATTTGGATACCAGTCCGTTCTTTCATTTCCTCTATAATTTTGTCTCGATTAGTGGCTTGTCGAATAGCCGCAGTCGCAGCAGCTTTTACATCTGTTACTTCAAAATCCTCAAGCATGGCTTTAAATGTTAATAAAGTTTCTGATAACACTTGAATACCTTCATCAGACATCTCTCCTGAGGGCTGTAAATATGTACGCAAACGTGCTACCGTCTTAATATTTCCAAGCTCACGAAGTCCCTCTTCATTATCATATTGATATAATACTAATCGTATAGTATTGGAGCCGATATCAATAATAGCTGTTTTTAATTCATTCAAATAATCACATCCTTCAAGCATCTACCATTTATTTTGTTCATAATATTTGGACATATACAAAAAAATCGGACCCTCTTAATTAAGGCATCCGACTTTACTTTCATTTATTTATACTTGCAGGATACCCATTATTAAAATTGAGAAGTATCATGTAAGCCATGGTGATTACAGAATAAGTTGGTCAACACGTAAAATGAGCTCTGCAATTTCTGGCTTACTTATTTGATCCTCAGCCCCTACTTGATCACCTTTATGACGAAGGTCATCTGTAATTAGACTTGAAAAAATGATAACAGGAAGCTTTTGAAGATCGGGATGCTCTTTGATTTTTCGTGTTAAATGATGGCCATCCATTTGTGGCATTTCAATATCCGTTACCACCAATTGAATATGCTCTGCTATGTCACTACCACTCTTTGCAATTCCCTCTAAGTATTCATAAGCATCGCGGCCATTTTCAAAGAATTCAACATTGTCATAACCAGCTTCACTCATAGTATCAAACAGTAATTTACGTAATAACGGTGAATCTTCTGCAATTAAAATTCGCTTTCCAGATCGCTCACGTTTACCGAGCTTTTTAACAGATTCCACACTAATTCCTGATGCAGGATTGATATCCACCATAATTCTTTCGAAATCTAGTAATAGAATCATTTGCTCATTCTGTTTAATCACACCAATTACTTGTGATGTACCCCCTTGATACATATCTGAAGGCTTTTCGATTTGATTCCAAGAAATACGATGAATTTGTGTTACATTATCTACATGGAAAACGACACGTTGTTTATTAAATTCTGCGACAATATATTTTTGTTGTGGATTACGCTCAGCACCTTGAATTCCTAATACTCGTAGCATATCTACAACAGGTAATACCTCACCTCGTAATTGAATGATTCCTTCTACATGCGGGTGCGCGTGTGGGATAAACGTTACTGGGATCGGTTGAATAATTTCTTTTACTTTAATAACATTGATGCCAAACTTATTGTTTGCTACTTCAAATTCAACAATCTCTAGCTCATTTGTGCCACTTTCTAATAATATTCCTTTATGTTCCAATGCAACCCCGCTCCTTTCTCTACATCTGTTTATAATTCAATTGTATCATAGGCAATACATTTCTCCTACTTGCTATTTCCATTTTTATCATTAACTTTTAGATGTACCAATAGACCAACGACAGTCATAACGATCAACGTTGATAATGCTACACGACTAGCAATAGTACCATAATCCTTCATCCATAATGTAACAGTTCCATATATAGCTGGACCAATAATGGAGGATACTTTACCTGAAAAAGCAAACAACCCAAAAAATTGTCCACGTTTTTCGTTCGGTGATAATTCTATAATATATGTCCGAGATGTCACCCACATTGAGCCAAGTGATATACCAAATAGACTACCAGCAAGCCAGAACATCCATTGTGCTGAAGCAAAAACAGCGAATACCAAAGCAACAATCATAATAAGTGCAACAATTGTAATGGCACGTTTAGCGCCTATTGATTTCGTAATATACCCAAAGGCAAGTGACCCAATGATTGTTGAGACAGTAGAGACCAAATAAAGTACGATAAATTGTCCAGAACTAAAGCCAACAATCGTTGTCGCATAAACAGCCATCATAGCAATCGTTGTAGCAATGGCATCATTTAGAAAGAAATAAGCAATCATAAAGGTAAAGATTGCTTTATATTGCTTCATATCTTTAAATGTTTGAATGATTTCTTTATAACCATCTAAAAACTTTAAGGACTTTCGTTGGGACTTTGGGATCGGTGTATCTTTATTAATTAAGAATAATGGCAATGAAAAGAGTAGATACAGAATGGCTGTTGGGATAAACGCTCGATGAAAATCGCTGTTACCAACATACAAGTAAACAAGTAATCCAAAAAGTGTACCAAGATACCCGATTGCAACACCATACCCTGAAATGAGTGGCATCTCTTCTTTTGTCCCTAGATCACCCATCATAGAATCGTAAAATAATAAACTTGAATTAAAAAAAAATTTTGCTATGACAAAACTTGCAACTACCAAAAATAAACTAAGAGGCACACCAGAGTAATTGACAGTGGTTTGTACATTAGCAAATATTCCCATCATAAATGTAAATAGAATAGATATGGATGCAAACCATACAATAAATCTCTTTTTATAACCTGTGTTATCAATCCACACACCGAAAAGGGGTGAAAAGATAACGAGCAACAAGCTTGCAATGGCATTTGCATAAGATATAAAGGTGCTCGCAACTTGTTGCATGACTTCATTTGTTCCTAAAACCTCATCCATGTAAAAGGGAAAAAATATTGTATTTATATTTGAAGAAAAAATTGTATTCGCAAAATCATAAAATGCCCATGAAAGTATCGGTAATGATAAATAAATGGCTAATTGACTTCGATGTTGTACGTCTATAGCTGTACTCTTCTTCATAAAACCCTCCTCTCCATTCTCTATAATAAACAATTAATTTCTCTCTGAAATAAAAAATACCTTTTTTTAAAGAAAATTAATATTATTTACAATATAACAGTAAATTCACTGAAAAATAACTGCCAAATGGTCGATAATTGAACGCTTATTTTCTGTGTAAAACCAAAAAAGGTATTCAAGCCCCTCGCTTGAATACCTTTTTATCATTCTATATCTATGGTTACCCATTCAGAGGACCATTGCTCAATCGCTTTTAGCACAGGTGCAATAGCATAACCCTTTTCCGTTAGTTCATACTCAATGACAACTGGTGTTGATGGAATTACTGTACGTAGCACTATTTGCTCAGTCTCTAACTCCTTTAAACGTTCTGTTAATACACGACTACTAATATTCAACTGATTTTTAATGGTCGAATACCTTTGCGGACCATCTAATAGCTGATAAATAAGTAGTGTATTCCAACGATGATTTAATATCATGAGTGCTTTTTCAAATCGCGGACAAATATTTTTTTGATCCAAATGACTTCCCCCCTTTGTATATTAGTTCCTATTTAACAGTATATCACTTTTTAAAAAAACTTGTTCTAAAAATACATTAAGTTACTTGACAAAAGTTGTTTTTAAAAATAAACTAAGTTACGAATTGTAAGCAAAAAAAGATAAGGAGTTACTTTATTATGCAAAATATTGGTTCAACAATTTTACGTATCGTTCTAGGCGTTATTTTTGCAGTGCATGGTTTTCAAAAATTTCAAGGTGGCATTAGCTATACAGCTGACTTCTTTGATAGCCTAGGTATACCAGGATTTATGGCGTATATCGTGGCAATTATTGAATTAGTTGGTGGAATTGCAATTATTTTAGGTTTAGCAACAAGAATATTTGGTGCTTTATTAACCATTACAATGATTGTGGCGATCTTTACAGCAAAACTTAGCATCGGCTTTATCGGGGCAGATGGATTGGCTGGTTATGAATTAGATTTAGCTTTAGGTGCAATAGCTCTTTACTTTACTCTCGCAGGCGCATCCAGCTTCTCACTGGATTCTCAACTTTTCGGGAAAGAGTAAAACAAAAAAACCTGAAGGTCTCCCATTTAAGGAGCCTTCAGGTTTCCTATTCAGAATCCCATCGCGAATTATTTATAATACTTTAAGAGTGCTTGTGTACCATTATCACCATAGCCTGCTGCGATTAATTTCTCATACATTTCATAGGCTAATGCAAGTCCTGGTAATGTTATGCCCATTTTGTTTGACTCGTCTAAAGCTATTTTCATATCCTTTACAAAATGTTTAATATAAAAGCCTGGTGCAAAATCTTCTTTTATCATACGTGGGGCTAAATTGCTTAAAGACCATGAACCTGCTGCACCTGAAGAGATCGATTGTAAAACGGTAGGTAAATCTAATCCTGCCTTTAGTCCATAAGCTAGTGATTCACACACGCCAATCATACCAGAGGCAATAACAATTTGATTGCACATCTTTGCATGCTGACCAGCTCCTGCTTCACCCTGATAAATTATATTTTCTCCAAATTGCTTCATAATTGGCAATACCTTGTCGTATGTGACCTGATCGCCACCAATCATGATAGACAAAGTGCCATTTTGAGCACCAATATCCCCACCTGAAACAGGGGCGTCTAAAGCCTCTACACCGATAGATTGAGCATACATATAAATTTTCTTTGCTAAAGATGGCTCTGAAGTCGTCATATCAATGACAATATTGCCTTGTTCTGCTGTTTGGAAGAGGCCATTTTCCCCAAAGTATACTTCCTCTACATCGGAAGGATAGCCAACCATTGTAAAGGCAATTTCATGATTTTTAAATGCTTCAGCAGGTGAGCTTGCCCATGACGCCCCTAAGGCAACAAGAGGCTCTGCCTTTTCTTGCGTACGAGTATAGACGGTTACTTCATGACCATTTTTTAGTAAATGCTTAATAATACTAGCACCCATTACTCCAGTTCCAATAAATGCGATACGTTTCTTTGTCATATGTACATGCTCCTTTGTTCTAGAATTTCTGTACTCTCCGTGAGAGTCCAACTCTATATCTTTTCAGTTTAGGTGAAGGAATGAAATAATTCAAACTCTTCCCACAACTTGTACTAAAATTTATATGTAGGGCATATATACCGAATAAGCAAAAAAAAGAGAGCAAGTGATTGGGGGATCACTGCTCTAAAGGGGGAAATGAGAATGTTGCTGTGTTCATAGTAAGTTATTCCCCATTGAAATGCATTTTAAACATATATGTTAAAATGTTTTTTACTCTGAATACTGGAACAATCTTTTTTAGTCTTCTTGATCTTTTTCTTCTTCAAATGCCATCTGTCTATAATAAGTATTCATTAACTGATCTAATCTGCGACTCAGTTGAATGGTTTTTGCATTTTGTAACCCGTTTTCTACACCTGAGCGAATCATCATCTCACGAGTTTGTTCCATTTGTTTCAAGAGTAGATTGACCATTCATACAACCCTCCACACACAAATAATCATACCATTATTATACATTTATATTTCATTTCTTACAGCATTAACTTACGACAATGTTCGACAAATTAACTTCTTGGTGTTTCAGTATAAGTATAGATAATTCGCCCATTTTGCTTGGCCTCACCTCTATAATGTTTAAATAATGGGTGTTTTACAAGAATTTCACGAAATTCGTAAAATTCTTCCTTTTGAATTTCAATACTTTCTCTTTCCCCATTTTGTAATTGTTTAAGCATATTTTCGTATTTTTCCATGAACTTTATTCCTCTCTTTGCCTCATTTGTGTAATAAATTATGAATTATTTAAAAAAAGCTTTACGTTTACCAATTTTTCATGCAAACTGTATATTATTAGTCGATGAAGGAGCTGACTGTCTGTGAAAATAGCTGAAGTTGGAAATATTATCGAGTTTAAAAATGGTCTCCAAGGTATTGTAGAAAAGGTAAATGAAAATTCGGTGATCGTTAACTTAACATATATGGAGAATTTTGATTCCCTTGAAATTGAAGAAAAAACGGTCGTCAATCATAAACGATATAAAATTTTATATACTAATGAAGCTTAATAGTCTGAATAGTCCCTATTTGTCTTAATAGATGATAAGGGACTATTTTTTTGATAAGATTAAGGTATGGAGGTCGAATATGCTAACAAATTCGAAACAAACAATACTATTTCTCCTTTCTTTATTATTCGTTTATGGTATGCTTGCTTTTACCTTTGCTAACCAAGCTGTATTTTGGTACATGTATGCATTCACTCTACTAGTATGTATTGCCATTGCCATCTTAGCTGGCTCCATTGAAGATCAATTACCTACTTGGCAATTTTTACTCTTTGGTATTGGATACGGTACCATCACATATGGTATTATTCGCTTTGGTTACTGGCTCGCTCCATATATTAATAATAACTTAGTACAATCCGTTCAAAAATTTTTAGCAAGCTACGGACCACAAAATATTTGGCACTATGTTTTACTCGTATTTATCGTTGCCATAGGTGAAGAATTATTTTGGCGTGGTTATATCCAACAACAATTAAAACGTTTTATGCGCCCACCGCTGGCTGTCATAGTTACCGCAGTATTATGTGCTGTATCAATTGCCCTTAGCGGATTTATGCTTGGTGTCATTGCTGCATTGGTAACAAGCATTATTTGGGGCTTCTTATATGAATGGCGTAAAAGTATGCCACTTGTTATTGTAGCTCATGTCGTTTTTGTACTATTATTATTTTTAGTGTTGCCGTTAACATCATAACATTAATATTTGGAAACATTTTATCTTTACTAACGTTTAATTTAGAAAAGGAGGGTTTTTTATGCAAAAAAAATTAGTTTCTATTCTTGCATTATTACTAACAGCCGTATTAGTTGTAGGGTGTAATACATCTGATAAAACAGGGGATTCAGATGCTCAACAAAATGAGCCATCAAATACTGCTGCCGATCAAAAACCATCTGGAGATGATACAGCAGGTGAATCAAATGAGGAAGAAGAAGATACACCTGCATCAAATGATACAAATACAGAGGATGCTTCTAAACAGCCTCAACAAGATGTAAAATACGTCCAAAAAGGTGTAGATAAAACTGAAAAGGCAACTGAATCAGCAAGTGTTGATCAAAGCTATAAACTACAACAGCTTCCTGGTTTTACACTGACACAAGAAGAGCCTGGTAAAGACATGTTAGTGTCCAATGATGATGACGAAGTGTTTATGCGTATTGAAACAATTGAAGCTTCACAATCGAGCTTTGAAGAAGTAAAAACAACTATGCAAGATTATATGAACGCAGTGGGTGAAACAGTAGCTCTAACTGCTGAGGAATTAACAGCATTTAAAGATGTTCAAAATATCGAGGGTTATGTTGTGGACTTCGACACTGAGAAAGTAATTGGGGTTGTCCTTGAGAAAGATGGTCTCATTACAAAATTAACTATTCATGATAATGATGAACAAGATTTAACAGATGCTATGCTTAATATGGCAGCAACTATATCTAAAAAATAATAAAATGCTAAGGACGATAGACATAGTCTATCGTCCTTCTATTTGATCACAAAAAAGTTGTCTCAAATCAATGAGACAACTTTTTTAATAAGATAGGTCTTTGATAGAAAGGCCAATTTTCTTCAATAACGTAATAGCTTGCTCTTTTTCTTCTGGGGATAGTACACTCATTAATTCATGCAAATGCTGTTCGTGTTTTGGGAACAGCTCTCCCATAAAAGCTTCACCTTCAGGGGTGATTTCTGCATACGTAACACGACGATCAGCAGGACAAGATACTCGTAATAAGTAACCTCTCTTCTCTAGCTTATCAATGACATACGTAATAGACCCACTGGCTAACAAAATTTTATTGCCAATTTGCTGTAATGGCTGTCTTCCTTTATGATAGAGAAGTTCTAGAACAGCAAATTCAGTTGGGTTTAAACCATTATCCTGAAATAATTGATGTGTTGTTTCATTAATTGCTTTTAGTGCACGTGATAATACAATATATAATTTTAAAGATTGTTTTAGATCTTCTGACGGCATATTCTTTTCCTCTCACTTCGCTCTTTATACATGACATTATAGCGACATTAGAAAAGCATTGTCAAAAGCAATATATGATTTAGAAGGTTTTGTTGTTCATTATGCAACCATTTTTACTTTCTTTATGTTACTAAATAAGCAGAATCTTTTGTGGATACTTCCATTGTATCCATCTGATTGAATGTGTAAATTGGAAACTGCAGATGGAAGCATGTCCCCTTCTGTAGTTCACTACTAACGCCAATTACTCCTTCATGTTCTTCAATCACCTTTTTCACGAAAGCAAGGCCCAGTCCTGTCCCTGTTGATTTTGTCGTGTAAAAAGGCTGGAATAGGTTTTGAAGTGTCGTGCTGTCCATGCCAACACCTTCATCTTTTATCATAAGTTCGACAATCGCACAGTCATTTGTTGCCATTTCGACGGTAATCGTACCACCATTATTCATGGATTCCATTGCATTTTTAATTAAATTCATCAGCACTTGCTTTAGTCGATTCTCGTTGCCGCCAATATAGACTTGATTAGAGGTTGAAATATACTGAATCATAATATTTTTCATGAGTGCATCTGGTAGCATAAACTCAATGACTTGCTTTACAATATGATCCAGTTCTAATAATTCCACTTTCATCGTTGTTGGCTTAGACAATACTAATAATTCGGATAAGATCTGTTCCATCCGTTGAAGCTCACTGTCAATAACAGAGAGATACATGCGTGATTCATCATCAGCATTTAATTTTAGTAATTCAGTAAAACCCTTTAAAGAAGTTAATGGGTTACGAATTTCATGTGCAATACTCGCTGCCATCTGTCCCACAACGTTTAATGCTTGCTGATGCTCAACTTTATGTTGAAGTTGCTTTTTCTCTGTTTCATCATTAATCACAGTGACAATAATATTATTGTATTCATCAAAAATACTTGAAATTTCATAATAGCAAGTTCTGCTTACTTGTGTTTCATCGACTACATGAATGCTTGCATGTTTTTCACCCATTAACTTAGAAAGGTAGGTTGTAATTTGCCCCTTTTTCAATGTAAATGAATCAAATATATGCTGATGCGCTTTATGAAGAAGCTGCGAATTTTCAACTTTCAGAAACATTTCCGCATATTTATTTAGCCCAAGAATAATACCACTAGCGTCACTAACAATAACAGCATAAGGTAAGTAATCGTAGGCATTAAAAGATTGCGCTCTCTCATGTGCTTGGCTAACATATAATTTATGGGCAACATCATCATTTAATGTTGAAATTTGCGCAACAATTTCCTCTGTATTAGGATCATAAAAGCATTTAAAAGATAACATTTCGTAGTCATTTCCAACTGTGCGAATATTGAAAATTTCCTCTGAACGTAAATCATTTTGTAACTGTTTGACGAACTTAGTCCATTTAAAATTAGATGGCTCGTCCATAGCTAAATAGCCAATATAGGTTAAATTAAGATTGAAAAGATTGATAGCAGCCTCATTGACGTTTAAAATTTTCCCTGCTTTATTGAGTATAAGTGTTGGTGACGAAGTACTTTTCATAAGATTTCCAAAACATTGATTAATATCATTTTGCTTCAACTTTCTCACCGAACCTTTCAAAAGAGTAAAAAACCTCTAAAATCGAATTTTGAGCCTTTACTATACTTTATGACAGCACGATTCTATTATTACAAAATTTAGTAAATTTAAGTATTTTAAATTATTTCACGAACCGTTCACAAAATAAATAGGTAAAAAGAATTATATTGTATGTCAGATACTTGACTGATACAATAGGATGTTGAAAGGAAGATTATTGCATGAATACTATTTTAACTACTTTGAATGCAAAGTATATTCACACAAATTTAGCATTGCGCTATTTAAAAGGCGCAGCTTTACCGGAGTTTAATCCAATTATAGCAGAGTATACTATTAAAGACCCTGCTTTTAATATTGTATCAGATTTATTCCAAAAAAAACCTGATATCGTTGGATTTAGTTGCTATATCTGGAACATCGAAGAAACAATTCACGTTATCAAGATGTTAAAAACTGTCTGTCCAAATGTTAAAATTCTGCTCGGGGGACCTGAGGTTTCTTATGATTGTCACCATTGGTTACGTCGAATACCTGAGGTAGACTTCATTGTGATGGGTGAAGGAGAAACTTCATTTAAACAATTACTGCGCTATTTCCACGGTGAAATATTGTTAGAAGATGTTCCTGGTATTTGTTATTTAGAGGACGAGAAAGTCAAGATTCACGCTATGCCACCTAAAATTGATTTGCGCGAATTACCAAGTCCTTTTCGTTTTGAGGAGGACCTTCCCTATCTAGGTAAGCGAATTCAATATATCGAAACAAGCCGAGGCTGCCCATTTAGCTGCCAATTTTGTTTATCTTCTATTGAAGTTGGCGTCCGATACTTTAACCGTGAAAAAATAAAAGAGGATATTCGTTTCTTAATGGATAACGGAGCTCGAACAATTAAATTTGTGGATCGCACCTTCAACATCAGTCGTAGCTACGCAATGGAAATGTTCCAATTTTTAATTGATGAACACAAACCAGGTGTTGTATTCCAGTTTGAAATCACGGCTGATATAATGCGCCCTGAAGTCATTCAATTCTTAAATGATAATGCACCAAAAGGTTTGTTCCGATTCGAAATAGGTGTTCAATCTACGAACGATTTAACAAATACTCTCGTAAAACGTCGTCAAAACTTTGAAAAACTAAAGCGAACAGTTACTATGGTGAAAGATGGCGGAAAAATAGATCAACATTTAGATTTAATTGCTGGTTTACCAGAGGAAGATTACGCTAGTTTTCGTCAAACATTTAATGATGTCTTTGCAATGCGGCCAGAGGAATTACAGCTTGGATTTTTGAAACTTTTACGCGGCACAGGACTTCGATTAGAAGCCGAGAAGTTTGGCTATACCTATGTTGATCTATCTCCTTACGAAATCTTTTCAAATAATGTTCTAACATTTGATGATATCGTCCGCATTAAGCATGCAGAGGATGTTCTTGAAAAGTATTGGAATGATCACCGTATGGATCATACGATTGAATACTTGGTTACAGAGGTCTTTGATACACCATTTGATTTCTTCCAAAACTTCGGAACATATTGGGAAACAAAAGGTTGGTCTCGTATTGGCCATCAGCTAGAGGATTTATTCCGTCGTTTATTAATGTTTTTAGAAACGATTGATGATGTGAATTTAAACATTGTTCAGAGTTTAATGCAGCTTGATTACTTAATGGCTCAGCAGTTCCAACCACGGAAGCTATGGTGGAATGAGCGTCCTACAGAAGAGCAACAAAAAGCCCTTTATCACGCTTTACGAGAAGATCCAGCTATCGCAGGCGAGGAATTTGCTAACTTTAAGTTAACTGAAAAAGAGTTGTTTAAGCATACCTTGATTATCCCTCATGCTCTTGATTACCAAGAGTTTGCAAATGGCAAAATTGTACAAAAAAATGGCTATCTGTTAACCTATTTCCGACATGGTCAAGCACCTTACTTTGCAACAATCTACTCTAACTAATAAGAAACGCTAGTCCTGTCATAACTATCAGGACTAGCTTTTTTTATTACTTAAACGATTCTTAAATCCTCATAGTAACAATAAAGACTGCTAAATTTATTCCTTCTGCGCTTCATTGTTCGGTTAGTTAAGTACTCATAGCCAGCCTTACCAATATAGGTCAAATTCCTTAAACAAAGATTGATAAAACTTTGTAAAAAATACCCAAAAAACAATCTATCTAATCAGGAAATAAAAGTTTAAATTTTTTGAATATTTTATGACAAGATAATAATTTTTACTTTTATATGAGGTTTACGAAGGAATTACTCCTTACTTAATGCCTCACATACTTTAAAAATTTAACCAATAATTACGCGTTCCTTCGGATAGTGGAAGCCTGATTTCTTTCCTCTTCCGCCACCCCCAAGAGTATAAAGGAATGATATTAATCCAACTCGACCAATAAACATTAAAATAATGATAATGATTTTACCAACCACTGATAAATCAGATGTTATGCCTAACGACATACCACATGTACCGAACGCTGAAGTAATTTCAAAAATAATTTGAATAAGAGATGCTTGTGGCTCTGTTATAAGCAAGATAAGGGTTGCAACTAATACCATGAAAAAGGCTAATAAAATTACAACAAATGATCGGAAGACATCAATCAAATGAATTTCTCGTCCAAATACTTGGATATCCTCTCTTCCTCTAGCAAAAGTAATTAAGAATAAAATGGCCAAGGCAAAAGTTGTGGTACGAATACCTCCACCAACTGAGCTTGGGGAAGAGCCAATGAACATCAGGAAGCTCATGAATATATCTGTAGCTTCACTAAAAGTCGTGACATCGTAAGTAGTCAATCCAGCTGATCTCGTTGATACAGAATGGAACATTGCTGAAAATAATGCCTCATGCCAAGACATTTCCTTAAAAGAATGGAATGATTCAAGGAGTAAAATGACAAGCGCACCAACTATAAATAAAATAGCGTATGTTGAAGTAGTGATTTTAGTAAATAAACTAAAACGGAAATTCTCGCGTCGATTAAGCAAAAAAGTCTTCAATTCAATTAATACCGGAAATCCGATAGCACCTAATACAATCAGTACCATGGTAACCATCTGTACAAAATAATCATCATGGAATGGGAGTAAGCTCATTCCCGTTATATCGAATCCTCCATTTGTCGTAGCAGAAATAGAGGCAAAAATTCCATGTAAAAAGGCTTCTTCTAACGTATCAAAATAATTGGTAAAATGTAGCGTTAAAATAATGGTACCCGTTAATTCAATGCCAAATAAAATTTTTAAAATTTCGCGGATTAATTTAACAACGCCAGAGACACTGTACTGGTTATGATCAATCATGATTAACTGACGCTCACGCATGCCTATTTTTTTCCCAACAAGCAGCCACACAAAGGTACCAAGTGACATAATACCAATGGCGCCTAACTGTAAAATAACAAGAATCATTACAAGCCCAAAGGTAGTATAGGTTTCCGAAATATTAATGGTTGTTAACCCAGTAACACTTACTGCACTTACTGCTGTAAACAAGCTATCTAAAAAAGAGACTTTTACACCTTCTTGATGAACGCCTGGAAGCCGTAATAACAGGAAGGAAATCGCTATCGCTATAAAATAATAAGAAACAAGTACCTGAAATGGTGTGACTAGTTTATTTGATGATTTTTTCCAAGGCACTTTAACAACTCCTCCCACATATGATGCCCAACTAGATAGATTATAGTATAGAAAAAATACATAAAAAAAGAAAGAGGAATAGTGATAACTATTCCTCCAACGTTCATCTACTTATTTTTTCTTTCTTACACCGACTAAATAGCCGACAAAAGCAATACCTATTAGGACAATCCAGAATGTTAACTCCCATGCCGTGGAATGTGGAAATTCTTTAGGCAATATTCCCACCTTCTCATGAGCCAATGTTAAGACAACTAACTTCACACCTACCCAGCCAACGATTAGAAATGCCGCTGTTTCAAGTGAAGGGTAATCATTTAATATTTTTACAAACCATTGGGCAGCAAACCGCATCATAATGACACCAATAAATCCACCAAGGAGCATCACAATGAACTGACCGCCATTGATGCCACCAATATCAAATTCACCTAAGTGTGGCAAAGTTACAGCAATTGCAACGGCTGCTAGCATCGAATCAATAGCAAATGCTATATCGGCAGCCTCTACTTTTAGTACTGTTAACCAGAAACCCGAACCCTTTTTTCCACCATTTTCGGTTGCTGCTTCTTCTTCATCTTTATGTTTTCGTAAATCATATATATTTTTCGCAGACATAAATAATAGATAAGCTGCACCGACCGCTTGTATTTGCCAATAATTCACTAAAACTGTAATAACAAATAATGCGGAGAATCGGAATATCAATGCTCCAAATAGTCCATAAAATAATGCCTTTTTTTGCTGCTCTTGTGGTAAATGCTTCACCATAACAGCCATTACTACCGCGTTATCAGCTGCTAGTAATCCCTCTAATACAACAAGGACAATTAACACCCAGCCATATTGTAATAAAATCGCTTCCATTCTAGTGCCTCCTCTAAGCTCTCTATACCCTCAATGACCCTGTCATTCAAGTATAAAAGAAAAAAACCCCTGCCCTAATTCAGGCAAAGGTCTCGCTAAGTAAATTCGTACCCTTTCTATTTATGGTACTTCAATCTACACGTCATACGTATAGAGCCATTCACTATCACACCCGATGGTTGTACCATGTCTTGACGAATGTGAAACCAGGGAAAGTTAATTACCTGTTAGCTACTCTCCTTTGACAAATTGTCGAAGGTATCTTCTTTCAAATATTATAGCACTATCATTTACAACTGACAAAAATATCTATATGTTTTTTTCGTTACTTAATCTGAATTTGATAGCTCTTCTCTTCCTTATGTGCTAAATAAAACTCAATCATTTTTGGCATCGTCTGTATAAAATCAGGACATGTAATACCACCTTTTTGTAAGATATGATGTGCTTCAGTCGTATCAAATGAAGCATTCCATGTTAAATAATCTAATGTTTCTTGTTCGACACCTAATTTTTTTCGAATAAATGGAATCTGCAATGAAAGCTTAGCCAATGTAAATGGTAAACGTCCTTTTGGATAAGAATTTGTAACTAGTTTCACCATTGTACGGTATACCTCCTGTACAGGGTGAGGATTAGGATCAGTTAAATGAAGTGTCTTCCCTTCTGCACTCTGTTCACTAACCAGAAAAGTAGAAGCATTTATAATATAATCAACTGGCACTACATTAATTGTCGATGAAGTTTGACCAATGTACGGAATAAAAGGTAAACCCTTTAAACGTTCAACTAAGTTTAAGAAGAAATAAGGACCATCAAATTTAATGGTTTCACCAGTTTGGGAATGACCACGAACAATTCCAGGTCTAATTATTGTCAATGGTATTTCTGATTTTAAATCTTCTACTCGGTGCTCAGCCTCATATTTTGTTTCCTCATAGTGGTTTTTAAATGCTCTTGGTCGAATTAATTCATTTTCACGCAGTATGCCCTCACGTGTACCAGCCACATAGGCAGTGCTGAAATACATATAGCGCTGTATATTTGGTAAGGTGCGAACAAAATCATTAACCATTGTTGTACCATGAACATTTACCTTCCAGGCAATATCACGTGGTACAGCTAAATCATAGATAGCAGCTAAATGCCAAAGCACTTCAATTTGCGGTACAATTTCTTTGATGATTTGATTTTCTAATCCAAGGTTTGGTAGTGTAATATCGCCTTCCACAATTCGAATCGAACAGTCAGGAAAATCCTCTAATATTTTGTTTTTTTCTTTATGTGCCTTTATGGTTTCACCAGCCAATACGATGGTAATTACTTGTTGTGCTTGTTTCTTTTGAAATAATGCTCGAATTAGTTGACTCGAAATGAAACCAGGAAAACCTGTAAAAAAATGAACCTTCATCTCCCATTCCCCCTTGAACCTAGTGCATCTTTCTTGTATCTTTATCCATTAAACTGTAAATGATCGGTACAATATACAGCGTCAGTAAAGTTGAGGTCATAAGCCCTCCGATAACAGCAATCCCCATTGGCTGATTCATCTCGGTCCCTTCTCCAATGCCCAGTGCGAGTGGTAATAGCCCTAAAATAGTTGTTAAGGCTGTCATTAAAATTGGACGAAGCCGATCTTGGGTAGCAAGTAAAATTGCCTCATAAGCTGGCATGCCCATTGCCTTTTGCTGATTAATATAATCTACCAGCACAATACCGTTATTTACGACTATTCCTACTAGTACTAGGATACCGATAACTGAGGTTACACCAATTAAAGTATTTGTTAGGAACATAGCTATCGCCACACCAATGATCATTAATGGGACAGTAAACATGATAACAAACGGATATTTAAATGACTCAAATTGAGCTGCCATCACAATATATACAAGCACGATGGCTAGCATCACAGCTAGTAACATATCATCAATTGCACTATCATAGAGCTCTCTGTCCCCACTGAACACAACTTGAGTAGTAGATGGTAAATTAACTTGTTCTAATGCTTTATCTACTTTTGCAGAGATTCCTCCCAACGATTCCTTTGTTTCATAATCTACAAAAAAGGCCACTGCTGCTGCTTGATCAGAACGACGAATGGATATCGGCCCCTCTTGTATAGAAACGGTAGCCACTTCCTCTAACTTTACAAATAATCCTGCTGGCGAACGCAGCTGCATGGCTTTTAAAGCATCTATACTCGTATTAAATGACTGCCCAAAACCTGTATAAACAGGTAATACTGCACCGTCATCAGTAATCAATTGGGACGTTAATTGACCTTTTGTCATTTGATTTACAGTTTGAGCGATTTGTGCTGGAGCAAAACCATAGTCTTTTGCTTTTTCACGATTAACCTCAATTTGAATCTCTTGAACAGTATTATCTAAATCCGTAGAGACATTTGTCACTTGCTGAATCGCTAGTAGTTCCTGCTGCACTTTCTTAACAGTTTGCTGTAGCCTCTGTTCATCGGAATCTGTTAAACGGAATGTTAAGGTGTGTGGTGACGATCCTGTAGCTGTCGATACATTAAATGTAATTTCAGCTTGCTCTTCAAGCTCTCCCTGTATATCTTGTTCTAGCTCTTCTACAAATTTAAAAATGGAACGTTGCCTTTCTGCTAATGGGACAAGCTTTACATATATCTCAGCTTGGTTGGCGCTAGTTTGTCCACGTGCTTGGGATTGTTGTGTACCGCCAATTAAACTAACATACACATCTACATCCTTTTCCTGCTTTAAACGTTCCTCAATTTGCTTAACAATCTTTTCTGTTTCTGATACAGCGACACCTTTTTCAAGATTGACACTTATAGAGGTGAATCCCTCATCTGTAGGCGGTAAAAATTCAGTACCTATTCTAGTCAGTCCAAACAAAGAAAGACTAAAGCAAACCACTGTAAAAAGCAGTATAAGCATTCGATGCTTTAGTACCCATACAATTGACGCCTTGTAATGCCTATAAAAACGTGATTTACTGCGTTGTACATAAAAATTATTGTTTTTCATTTTTAAAAGTCGACTTGCTAGCATCGGAACGACTGTAAGCGCAACTACTAAAGATGCAATTAAGCTGAATGAGATTGTTAAGGCAAACTCTGTAAATATTTGACCAATCAATCCTTCGATGAACATAACAGGAATGAATACTGCTATTGTGGTTAAAGTGGAAGCTGTAATGGCAAGGGCTACTTCCTTTGTTCCTTCCTTTGCTGCAGTTATCGGGTCCTTTTCTAGTCCTAGATGTCTTTCTATATTCTCAATAACGACTATGGCATTATCCACAAGCATACCAATTCCAAGTGCCAGAGCACCTAATGTCATAATATTGAGGGAAAAATTCGCAAAAAACATCAAAACAAATGTGACAATAACGGAGTAAGGAATCGCAATACCAATAATGATCGGACTCTTTACACTACGTAAAAAAACAAATAGGATGAACATCGCAAATAATCCACCTAAGAGTAGGGAAGAGCCAATATTACTAATCGCTAAATCCACATAATTACCTTGATCAATTAAAATATCTGCTGTGATACCTTTATACTGATCTTTCTTTAGTAATGTCTCTAAGGCCTTCTGGAAATCCTTAGAAACCTCTGCCGTATTTGCACCAGATTCCTGTAATACAGACATAAGAACTGCTGGATGCTCATTTGCTCGTGTTGTGGTAATAGATTGTTGTTCTGTCCTCTCAACGGTTGCAAGATCACCAATGGTTAATGATTTGCCCGTTAAAGGGTCCACCGAAACAATTAAATTGGCAATACTTTCCGGAGAAGATAATGTGCTAACTATACGTGTTGTTAGCATTTTGCCATCATCTGTTGAAACAGGCTCACCAGGAAGAGACACATTATTCGCTTGAACTATTTGCATCACGTCTGTCTGAGTCAAGCCTTTTTCAACTAGCTTTGCTTCATCCAATACTATTTGGATTTCATCAATCAATTTGCCAGAAACATTCACACTGGCAACACCCTCTGTCCGTAGCAGTTCCTTCTCTAAGTGCTCTGCTAATACACGTACATCTACTTGATTATTTTCCGCACGTAAAGACAGCTGAATAATAGGAAATTGAGACGGATCAAATTTTAGGAAACTAGGCTTGCCAGCATCATTAGGCAATGGGGTCATATCAATTCGCTGTAAAATATCAAGTTGGACAACATCCATATTTGTGGACCAGTTGAACTCAAGCACAATTAAATTGGAGCCTTCCTGGGAGGTTGACTGGATTTTTTTGATACCAGGTAAGGTGGCAAGTGTAGCCTCTAATGGCTTCGTTATCTTTTCATTTACCTCCGTCGGGCTTGCCCCAGGATAAGAGGTGACAACCACTCCAATAGGAGGATTTAACTCTGGAATTAACGTAATCGGTATTTTTAATAAAGATACACCGCCTAGTATGATGACAAAAAGCATAGTAACAATCGTAAAGACAGGTCTTTTAATAGAAAAATGACTAATATTCATATAAACAAACTCCTTTTCTACCTCTTCCTTTCTATGATAGCCGAAAAGGAGATTATTTTATAAATAAGCTCCTGTTATTGAGATACTATCTCTAAGGAAACTTATATTTCCTAATAATGTATATATTCTACAAACAGTGTCATTTTTCCTTGCAAAAAAACACGAATCGCAAAATTGTCGATTCGTGTTTTATAATTATAAAAGGCTATAAAGTTTAATGTTTTCGTTTTTATCTGCAAACCAACGCATAGCGAACTCATTTTCAAATAGGAAAACAAGATTGTCAAAACGGTCTTTTACAAGCATTGATCGACCTGATGACATTGATTCTTTGACATCCTCTTCATTTTCAATCCAGCGTGCGATTTTCGAACCAATTGGCTCCATTTTTACTTCCACATTGTATTCATTTTTCATACGATGTTCAAATACTTCAAATTGTAATTGACCAACTGCTCCAAGTATAACTTCCTCTGTATGCAGCGTTTTATAGTATTGAATAGCACCCTCTTGCACTAATTGTAAAATCCCTTTATGGAATTGCTTTGATTTCATAACGTTCTTCGCCGTGACACGGACGAATAATTCTGGTGTAAACTGTGGTAATTTTTCAAATTGGAATGTTTTCTTGCCACCTACAACAGTGTCTCCAATTTGGTATGTTCCTGTATCGTACAAACCAATAATATCACCAGCAACTGCTTCATCTACTGTCTCACGATCGTCTGCAAGGAACTGTGTAGATTGTGTGACTTTAAATGACTTCCCTGTACGAGATAACGTCATATTCATTCCACGTTCAAATTTACCAGAAACAATACGTACAAAGGCAATACGATCACGGTGTGCTGGATTCATATTGGCCTGAATCTTGAAAATAAAACCTGAAAACTCATCATGCTCCACAGGATCAATAAACTGCTCATCTTCAGTAATTCTTGGCTGCGGCGTCGGCGCGAATTGTAAATAGGTTTCGAGGAAAGTTTGAACACCAAAGTTCGTTAATGCTGAACCAAAGAATACAGGTGTTAATTCCCCACGACGAATTTTTTCCTCAGAATATGCATTTCCCGCTTCATCTAAAAGTAAAATATCGTCCATTGCTTGTGAATAATAAGAAGTCACCTTCATTGGATGCTCCACAGCAAGCTCCCCATTGTCGTCAATTGGTAAGAAACGTTCCGCTTCATCTGTACGGAATTGCTCAATGCGTTTATTGTAACGATCATAAATACCAAGGAACTCTTTACCCATACCGATTGGCCAGTTCATAGGATATGCATTGATACCTAATACCTCTTCAAGCTCTTCGATCAATTCAAGCGGCTCTTTCCCTTGACGGTCTAACTTATTAATAAATGTAAAAATAGGAATACCACGCATTTTACAAACCTTAAATAGCTTTAAAGTCTGTGCCTCGATCCCTTTGGCAGCATCCACTACCATGACGGCACTATCTACAGCCATCAATGTACGATATGTGTCTTCCGAGAAATCTTGGTGACCAGGGGTATCCAAAATATTCACACGAGAGCCGTTATAATCGAATTGCATGACAGATGAAGTAACCGAAATCCCACGTTGTTTTTCGATCTCCATCCAGTCCGATGTTGCAAATTTACCTGTTTTTTTACCTTTTACTGTACCTGCATCACGAATGGCACCACCAAAAAGTAAAAGCTTTTCTGTAATCGTCGTTTTCCCAGCATCAGGGTGACTGATAATGGCAAAAGTACGACGCGATAGTATATCTTGTTCTAAATTTGAATTCATCTCGTCATTCTCCTTTTTTCATACTTAATAATAATAAAAGAAGACTTGCCTTTCGTACAACCTTTTTACATGAAATCTCAAAAAAGAAAACCCTTTAGTTACAACTAAAAGGGTTTCCTAAGAATTCAGCTTTCATCACACGAATTTTAATCGGCCTGCTTCTATCGCAATTTCTGCATCACTATGTGGAAATTTGGTATTTTCGATAATTTGATAATCCTCATGGCCTTTACCAGCAAAAATAATCATGTCACCTGGTTCAGCAATTTCAATCGCATGGCGCACTGCCTCTGCACGATCTCCAATACAAGCATAATTATCATGAAGCATACCTTTAGCAAGATCGCCTGTAATACTATCGTAGTCTTCATAGCGTGGATCATCTGTCGTTAAAATAACATATTCCGCAGCAGACGCTTTTTCAGCCATGGCAGGACGCTTTGATTTATCACGATTGCCACCTGTTCCAACTAAGAAAATCAACTTGCCCTTTTTATAAGGTTGCGCTGCTTGAATTGCCTTTTCAATTGCATCTGGAGTATGGGCATAATCAATAAAAATTTGCACAGGTAGATCTGAACATACTTTCTCCATACGACCCTTGACTGGCGGTAGTTGCTCGATTTGTTCAATAATGGACTCCATTGAATAGCCCCTACCATAAAACGCAATCATGGCTGCCAATACATTATAAATATTAAATTCCCCAAGCAAATTCATTTTTACACGATAAATTCCTTCAGGCATTTCCACGTCAAATGATGTCATATAGTCGTGATATTCACAGTTAATGGCGCGGAAATCAGCATTTTCATTTTTTAAACCATATGTCCACACTGGAAATGGTGTCATTGCAGCATATCTCTCTGACCAAGCATCGTCTGCATTCAACACAACAAATTTATTTTTTTCTAAATCTTGTCCAAGTTGGGAAAATAATAAGCCTTTTGCATGGCCATATTCCTCCATCGTACCATGGAAATCAAGATGATCGTGCGTTAGATTCGTAAAAATAGCGATATCATAATCAACACCTGCTAAACGTCCAAGTGCTAACCCGTGTGATGAAACTTCCATTGTCATTAATCGACAGCCTTCCATTTTTGCACGGAAAATCATTTGTTGTGTCGATAACGCATCACTCGTTGTATTAGCTGATTCATATAAAATTCCATTTAAATTAAAGCCAATTGTGCCTGATAAAGCCGATTTCTCGCCCATACCATGCATTATATTTTGAATAATTCCTGTTACGGATGTTTTACCATTCGTTCCCGTTACACCAATCATCGTTATGTCCTTTGAAGGATAATCAAAGAACTTTGCAGCTAGTAAACCTACTGCACGATCTGTATCTTTCACAATCACTTGTGCGATTGTCTCTCCTAGCGGTAATTCTCGCTCCGTCACAACAATTGTTGCGCCACCATCTACAGCCTTTTGCGCATAATCATGCCCATCTACTGTATACCCTTTGATACAAACAAACATGCTATTTGGTTGCACACTTCTTGAATCTACTACGATATCGCTAACCTGATCTGGCAGCACGCCAATTATTTTTTTCAAAGGTAATGCGCTTAACAATTCCTCTGCATACATTTCATAATCCTCCAATCAATCTCTACACTCATGTCATCATTCTTAATAATCGACAAAAAACGACAATATGAAATCCCCCACGTTCTATTGAACTTATTTTACTACTTATTTCATGATAAATAAAATGCCTCTCTAGTGTTTTTTCAACGAAACCGCTTTCATTTGAGGAAAAAATCATGTTTTCTTCAAATTTTCATTTATAATCACCAATCGGCATTTTTCGACATAACGAGAAAAGGTTATTTAGAGAACACTTGTCTATGCATGGTAAGCTTATAGTTACAATGGAGGCATCAAGAAGATACCTCCATTGTTAAACTATTTCATAATTGAGCGCACAATTTTCACTTTCTGTTTATATGGCGGGAACAACACATTTGTCTCCAGCTTGGAAGATTTCTTCAAGATAGATTTCGGGTGAGTAAAGTTTTCAAAGCTCGCTTTGCCATGGTATGCTTTCACACCTGATGGACCTACACCACCAAATGGTAAATGTAAATTTCCAACATGTGTGATGGTGTCGTTAATACATCCCCCACCAAATGGTAATTCTTCTAAAAAGTATTGCATGGCTTTTTCATGTTCTGAGAAGAAGTATGCCGCTAAGGGCTTTGGTAATTGCCGGATTTGATGAATGGCAAGTGGCAAATCATTATACATCATAACAGGTAAGATAGGACCAAATAGTTCTTCCTGCATGGATGGACTTGTCCATTTTACATATTCAACTATTGTAGGTTCAATATATAAATCATCCCGATCTATTCGTCCACCATATGTAATGGCATCACGTTCGTCCACAATTATTTGCTGTAAACGATCAAATTGTTTTAAATTAACGATACGTCCATAATCAGGGCTTTTTAAAGGATTTTTGCCATAAAACGAACGGATTGTTTCTTTTAATATTTTCATAAAACGGTCATAAACGTCTTTGTGTACAAGCAGATAATCAGGGGCCACACATGTCTGTCCAGTATTAGTAAATTTACCCCACACAATCCGCTTTGCTGCTACCTCTAGATTTGCTGTTTGATCGACAATTGCTGGACTTTTGCCACCAAGCTCTAACGCAACTGGTGTCAAACGTTCTGCAGCAGCTTTTGCTACTACTTTACCAACGGCTACACTACCTGTAAAAAAGATATAATCGAAGGAAGCATGAATAAGAGCCGTAACCTCTTCCTTTTCGCCTTCCACGACACGTATATATGAAGACGGGAATGTTTCCTCAATGATTTTTTTCACAATGACTGCTGTGTGTACAGAGGTTTCTGATGGTTTGACGATTGCTGTGTTTCCTCCAACTATGGCGCCAATCAGTGGCTCCATTACAAGTTGGAATGGATAATTAAATGGCCCAATAATTAACGTTACGCCATAGGGCTCACGAACAATAAAGCTCTTGCCCATTTGATATTGTATTGGTGTTTTGACTGCTTCTGGTTCCATCCATTCTTCTACATGTTTTACCATATATGAAATACTATCTAATACAATGCCAATTTCTGTTGCATACGCTTCAAATTCACTTTTACGAAGGTCTAAGTAAAGCGCATTTAATATTTCCTTCTCATATTTCAAAATTGAAGTTTTTAATTTCTTTAATTGCTCTTTTCTAAATTTCACACTTTTTGTAGCACGTGAAAAATAAAATTGACGTTGCTCTGTAATCATATTTTCCACATCTTTTGACGTAAAATTCATCAATAAAGCACCCCTTTTTTTAAAATGGCATACATAGTTTTTTCATTTTGAAACAAACTATCTTTGTCTATACGATACAACATCGAGAGGCAAAAATCCTCTTTCTACATCGAGGGGGTGAAATAGCAATATGTGAAATGAAATGTTTTAGTTTTTTCATCTCGGGAAATATACAACTACATATTAAAACCGAAACGGGGGCGTAGATGAATGACAACAACAACAGGAACATGGTGGGAGTCCATTTTTTCTGGACCATTATCGCATGGAATTTGTGAAGAAAAAATATTGCTATTGCAAGATGAGGCTTTCTTATATCTCTCTACAATACCTGTGGAGAATGAAGAAAATCCAGAAGGAAATTAAAAAATAACGCATTATAGGATGCCCCTATAATGCGTTTTTATTTATTCTAATTAACAATGAATGCTTGCTGCAACTGATTTAATTGTGCTTCAAGTCTACTGATAGCCTCTTCTTCTATCGCAAAGCCGCCCTCTTCCAAACGTATAATTTGTTTATCTACAATGTAAACAGAATTGGTAATGGAAGTGGCTCCTAGTACAGCTAATACTGGCTTTAATGCATATTCCAATGCCAACAAATGACTAATCGAACCTCCTACAGCAATGGGGAGTATAGCCTTATCGAGCAAGGCTTTTTGCGGTAGTAGATCCAAGTAAGTCTTCAAAATACCTGTATAGGATGCTTTATAAATTGGTGTAAGGATGACAATAAAATCTGCTTCCTTAACATGCTCATTTTCAGACTGTATTTGCTTACTAGAAAAATTCGCTGTTAATAAATCTGTAGCTGGGAGCTCATGTATATAATTTGAGTGAACCTCTACTCCTTGTGCAATAAAATGATTCTCCACCTTTTCATGAATGGCGGTAACTCTAGAATTTTTCGAATTACTTCCATTAATAATGACTGCTTTTGTCATCTTGCCCACTCCTTTTAGCAATGTTATAAAAAAGGCCCCTATCCTACAAATCGATGAAACACCGTTTTGTAAAATAGAAGCCTCTAGATGTCTAGTTAACTTAAATTCCTAGTATTCTTATAAAATTAATTTAACATAAATTTCTAGAATGTCAACAGCTTTTTATTGGTGTATTGCTTTCCCAAACACAGCTTTAGCCACATCTCCAATATGCTCCGATACAGTAGGATGTGGAAAAATCATATGTGCAAGTGTTCGAGCTGTACCACCAGCATTTTTTGTTGCTAATAGTGCATTAAGTATTTCTGTTGCACCATCAGCTACTACACAAGCCCCTAAAATTTGCCCATTATCCTTAGATGAAATTAGCTTGACAAAGCCTTCAGTATTCCCCTCCATTAATGCCTTTGGGTTTGTTTGTAGTGGCATTTTCGTTACAATGTACGGTGCCTTGACTTGCTCTTCTAGTAAACCAAATGTAGCAATTTCAGGGTTTGTATAAACACAACGTGGAATGCTTGTTTGATCAATTGGTATTGGTTGATTTCCTACAATATAATCGACAACGTAAATTCCTTCAGCACTGGCAGAATGTGCAAGTTGATAACCACCCACTAAGTCACCTATCGCATAAATATTCGGCAGGCTTGTTTCAAAATGCTCATTAACAGCGATTAATCGACCATCAAAAGCTAATCCTAGTTGCTCAGCAATTTCTATATTGGGACGACGTCCAGTAGCAAATAAAAGGTTTTCATATGTATAAGATCCTTTAGATGTATGAATGATATTACCTTCAAATTTTTCAAAATGAAAATCTGTCACAAGTTCAATACCAAATTTCTTCATCTTTTCTCGAATCAACGGTCTTGCTTCCGCCTCTTCCGTTTGTAAAATATCCTCGCTATGATTAAGCACTGTTACCTTTGTACCAAGTGGTGCTAAACTAAACGCCATTTCAATGGCAATTACGCCCCCGCCAATGATTGTTAGCTGTGCTGGAAGCTTGTCTATCTCAAAAAATGTGTCCGTCGTATGGTAGGTGGATGTCTCTAACCCTTCGAATCGTGGAACAAAGGGTTTACTACCTGTCGCTAAAATTATATCTGATGCCATTATCGTCTCATTCCCGATAGTTATCGTTAAGTCCTTTACGACTGAAGCTTCACCACGATATAAAGTTATATGATTATTGATAATATAGTGCTCAATGTTTGTTAGTAGTTCATGAATAATTGTATCTTTCCGTTGCATTAGTCGAGGAAAATTAATTTCCACTTTAGGCACTTCTATTCCCCAGCTATTCCCTCTTTTTATTTCCTGCACAAGTTTACTATGCTCCAATAAAATCTTTGATGGAATGCAGCCAACATTATAGCAGGCTCCTCCCAATTTATCTCGTTCGATGAGTGCTACTTTTTTGCCATTCTTGGCTGCATGTATGGCAGCCACATAGCCACCTGGTCCGGCTCCAATAATAGCAATATCAAAATTTTCCATAATTTTCACCTCATGTACCACCATATCATTTGCAAATTTTGAATGCAATGACAGACATAGTAAAAGCCTTTCATTACAATGAAAGGCCTTTTGACTTATTTGTATACGTTTATGAGCATTCGTTTCTCTTTCGCAGGTATAAGGCTTTCTCTCCGCGGGTATTTGCTTCTCTTTCATGAGTATTCGACGCTCATTGATCTTTTTAATAAATATTTCGTTGCCAAAATCGTTGCTGGGCAATGGCAGCTACAAACTTTTTCGGAAAATCTTTATTACCTGTAGCTAAAACGATTCCTGGCCCTACATTGGCATTCGACATATTGAAGAAGGTTGTGCCAGTTGCAGCAAATCCTATAGGCTTAAAGTGACGATATGCTTCATTTATATAATTGACGATATAAGTATTGAATTTCGCCTGATTACTTGCCTTTACTCCAACAACATATAATGAGTCAAATAATACAGCATCGGTTGTAATAAATGTGTCAGTAGCCGTTAATTGCACACCATTATTCCCTATTACCACACCTAGTCGATCAGAGATTATGCTATAGCGCACACCTTGTCTTGTTAAATATTTCAATACTTCCCCGACTTCATTTGCATCAAAGCCATCACCAATTAAGACGCCTACTTTCAACGTATAGGGTAATTTAACAGTATTGGCTTGACTCAGTGCAGGTGAAGAGGCCGTTACTTTAGACTGCTCGCCATTAGGTCGATTAACACCAACGTTGTCTGCCACTGTGGTAGCCATTACTTTATCCACATGAACAAACATATCCACTACTTGCTGTCGAACAGATTTACTTTTCACTTTTCCTACTTCGAAGCTAAAGGCATCGATAATGTGTTGTTTTTCAGGTGGAGACATGCTGTTCCAAAATAGCCTTGCTTGTGAAAAGTGATCGTCAAAGGATTTACTACGCGCTCTCGTGATTCTTCCTTCAACCTTTTCTTCATAATGAACATATCCGCCTTCTCTTGCAGTAGAGGTAGCTGGTGTATTATTTGCTAATGAATTTTTATGATAGCTTACCCTGCCTAAATTAATGGTCTGTCGACTAAAGCCATTACGTTGATTGTTATGCACTGGGCAAATCGGGCGATTAATAGGGATTTCTGCAAAATTTGGTCCACCTAATCGAATCAATTGTGTATCTAAATAGGAAAACAATCGACCTTGTAGTAGAGGATCATTCGTAAAATCTATGCCAGGTACAACATTACCTGGATGAAAGGCAACTTGCTCTGTTTCAGCAAAGACATTATCCACATTGCGATTTAAGGTCATCTTTCCAATTTTCTTCACAGGTACTAATTCCTCTGGCCAAAGCTTTGTCGCATCTAAAATATCAAAATCAAATTTAAATTCATCTTCAGGTTCTAGTATCTGTATGCCTAACTCAAACTCTGGATAATCTCCAATTTCGATGGCTTCCCATAAATCTCTCCGTTGAAAATCTGGATCCTTCCCTGCAATTATTTGTGCTTCATCCCAAACAAGAGAATGCACTCCTAACACAGGCTTCCAGTGGAATTTCACAAATCTTGATCTTCCCTTGTCATTGACGAAACGGAATGTATGCACACCGAAACCTTCCATCATACGAAAGCTTCGCGGAATGGCACGGTCAGACATTACCCACATTATCATATGTGCAATTTCCTGATTACTGGCTACAAAATCCCAAAAAGTATCGTGTGCGGAGGCTGCTTGTGGCATTTCATTATGAGGCTCGGGCTTTACGGCATGAATTAAATCGGGAAACTTAATGGCGTCCTGAATAAAAAATACAGGGATATTATTACCAACTAAATCATAATTCCCCTCATCCGTATAAAATTTTGTTGCAAACCCACGTACATCACGAGCTGTGTCCATTGAACCTAAGCTCCCTACCACTGTCGAAAATCTGACAAACACAGGTGTCTTCTTTTTCGGATCCTGCAAAAATTTTGCCTTCGTATATTCCGACATGGATTCATATAATTCAAACTCGCCATGTGCTGCAAAACCTCTGGCATGTACAACACGCTCTGGAATACGTTCATGATCAAAATGGGTAATTTTTTCTCTAAGATGAAAATCCTCCATAATTGTCGGACCACGAACACCTGCCTTTAACGAATCCTCATCATTGGACACCCTTAGTCCCTGATTCGTTGTCATTTTCGTACCCTCATTCTCGACACGAAACGGCTCTAATTGATGATCCTTTGGGTTTCCTTCTCCATTTTTGGATTGATTCGACTTTGAGTTATCCACACAATCCCCTTTCATACATGTACTAATTTCGCTCCATATACACTATATGTTTCGGAAAAAGAAACATACCTTCATTCCGACAAAGCATTATGTAAAGATAAAAAACAGGCTTCTATTTGTTAATAGAAAACCTGCTCAATCTTAAAATATGTATCGTATCATTTCATGTATGTTACAGTATGGGTTGTCACGGCTCTCTGTCTCTCGAAGTGCCATCATATCTGTGCAATTTTTAATCGCTAACTCATGTCGTAATGCAATGGGGGCTATGAGGGATTCATCAGCCTTATGTCGGAAATAACGACTCACACCAAGGTGCTGTTCCATTTTGTCATTAAGGACAGCACGAGGGTACTTTTCTGTACTATCAACTTCCTCAAAATGCAAGAGTAACCACAATTCAAATGCTTCATTTGTATAGGCAATATGAATATTTTTTTCCTCACAAAATTGATTTACTTCCTCTAGTTGCTTTTCGGTTAGATCATCCTTATCAAAAACAATCCAAACTTCATCAAAGTATTGGTAGCTGGAATCTCGATAAGCATGTTGGGCAAGCTTAATCGCTGAACGTTTAACGTTTTTTATCTTGACGCTAACCATCTTAGAGCGCTTTAAAATACGCATTTGTTCAAAATAGATGCGTTCTGTTTCACCTTCACAATAAATTAAAATAGTTTTACGCAGTGTTCGGCTCCCTTGTTGACGTACTCTCACTGCTCAGATACCTCCGCTTCTTCTAAGTATTGTTCAGATAAATACTCATTAATGACAGGCGTTGCACCAAATTCCCCTTTCATATAGCGTTTCGCATAAGAAAGATCTCCACGTTTCCTTTGTAAATCTGCAAAATCAAATAAGGAGTATAGTTCCGATTCATTTTTAAAGCTTTTATTAACAAACCAAATTTGATCGGCGCGTAGTGGCTGATCAAGTAATTCTATTTCATGACTTGTCACAACAAATTGATTACTGCTATTGCGTTTGCTATTCATAATAGCCATTAAAAACTCACAAATCGATACATGGAAGGCTGTGTCGAATTCGTCTATAAAAATGGTTTTTCCTTTATTATAAGCATCCACCATCACACAGGCTAAATGTAGCATTCGCACTGTGCCCTTAGAATCCATTGTCCAATTAATTGTTTTTGTCCCTATCGGTGCACCTGCTTCATCAAATGATAAATAATGTAGATCAATATCTACTTCTTGTATCACCTCAGGCGAATCAAACTCATAGCCAATTGTATTTTTCTCTCTGCGTTCCACACGTCTAGCCGTGACATCTTGAATGGAGAGGTCTGCAATTTTTAGCAGTTTGATCACTTCCTTTTTAAAGGGCTCCTCTTCAAGTTTACGAATAAGAGGATGACTTGATAACCGATTTGCTTCATCTAGGAAAAGAATTTTATGTAAAAACCAATCGAATATCTTTAAAGCGTCTGGATCATTAAAAACATGTAATACGGATAGAAAGGCTGTATTATTACGTGTATATTTTGTCAATTCCTGTGAAGCTGTTTGAAATGTCTCATAAGAATATTCTGTACCATCCCATTGTCTGACAAATAATTCTTCCTTCAGTGACTTGTTCGTTTTCACAAGACGTTCATAGAGAACTTGAGAAGCATTATACTGAATTTCATAATCATATAAAGCTCCGTCCAAAAAAAGCGATATCATAAACTCTGTTGGTTTGTCTTGCTGACTTCCTAACTTAAACGGTTGATAGGGTAGACGTAATTGCTTTACATTATTTAAGTTTTCAAAATTAAAAAGCAAGGAACGTAATACTTTAATAGCCGTAAACAGATTAGATTTTCCGCTTCCATTTGGACCAAAAATAAATGCGCTTTTTACAAGACGAAGTGTATCAAACTGAATTGTATGGGTATCCTTCCATTTTCGTAGGCGACTTCCAGCTACCATTGAAAACAACGTATCATCTTTATAACTTAAACAATTCTTTACTCTAAAATCTACAAGCATATGTAAGCCTCCGTCCACAACCATTTCTTTAATGAATTATTATACTATAGACATAGAAAAAGACATATTACTCAATGTAATATGTCTTTTTACTTTATCCACTTTTTTGTTGAATTTCTGCTAATGATTCATTTTGTAGCGCATGCAATGTACGTTCAATGCCTTCTGCAAAAGATATTTTAGGCTTCCAACCAATTGCATTGGCTAATTTATCATTATTTAAAAATGAATGCTCAATATCTCCTTCTCGTGCTGGGGCATATTGAATTTCAAGTGGATGGTTTAAGTGTTGGAGCAGTAAGATGACCTGGTGAATTGACCAAGCCTCATTAGTGGATACATTATACGTGCCTTGTAAACGTGCAGATACACCTGCGTAAATAGCATCAGCAATATCGTCTACATAAATAAAATCACGTGTTTGTTCACCATCACCATAAATTGTAAATGGTTTACCTGCCATACTGCTTTTTAACATACTTGGAATCACAGCTGCTTCACCTTGCATTTGCTGTCTTGGCCCGAAAACATTGGCAAATCTATAGATAAGAACGGGCAAACGATAATCTTTTTGCCATTTCTCACAGTAGGTTTCGCCAATGCTCTTGTTTAATCCGTACATAGATATTGGTTCACAGACATCTGATTCCTCTAATGGAGGATAGTGACTATCCCCGTAAACAGCTGCTGAGGAGGCAAAGACAAAGTGCTGTACCTTATACTTGGATGATAAAAAAAGCATTTGGCTAAGCCCAACTATATTTGTCAAAATATCCTTTACTGGCTCCTGGATAGATTGCTGCACGCTCGTTTGCGCTGCACAATGGACGACCACATCAAAGTTTATTTCCTTAAAGAGATGCTCGCAAACCTCATCCTCAACATTTAAAAGATAGGATTTATGCTCGAAGTCAACATTCCGTAAATGCCCCGTACTTAAATTATCAATAATATAAACCGTTGCACCTTCTTCAAAAAAGCGCCTACCTACTGCACTGCCAATAAAACCATAGCCACCTGTCACTAATACATTCATCCTATCGCCCCCAAAAACAATATGATGATTTATATGCAGTAATTACTAAAAATATGCAAGAAACTTATTTACTGGAAATTTTTCTCAAATTCTTTTTACTAGATTTCTTCATTCACAAGTATCTATTTTGAGCTATATAAAAAGCATGTTTGAAGATTACTTCAAACATGCCCTAGCTATCTATTTTTAAGCTGGATTAATTTCTAATTCAACCGTTACTTTAATATCTTTCCCAACAAGGACTCCACCAGTTTCTAATGCCGCATTCCAAGTTAGACCAAAGTCTTCACGATTAATTGTTGTTTCAGCTTCAAAGCCGTATACTTCTTGACCCCATGGATTTGTGCCTTTTCCATTAAATTCTGTATCAAATGTTACTGATTTTGTAACGTCTTTAATTGTTAAATCACCAGTTACTGCATATTCATCGCCTGCTTTTTTAGCAATATTTGTAGATTTAAACGTAATCGTTGGATATTTTTCGGCATCAAAGAAATCTGCTGCTTTTAAATGATTATCGCGATCTTCGCTACGTGTATTAATACTTGCTGGATCGATTGTAAAACTAATGTTAGCAGTTGTTAAATCTGCAAGATCTGCTGCCTCAATATCAGCTGAGTAACTGTCAAATACACCCTTAACTTTTGATACCATCATGTGTTTTACTTGAAAGTTAATTGCTGAGTGTCCTAAATCAATGTTCCATTTTGCCATTATAAATTCCTCCAATTGGTTGATTTTATCTCGATTTCGAGATATATTTTAAAATATGAAGTAACTACATCTTTTATGTTACCCAAAATTGGATAGGATAAACATTTGTAGTTACTTATTTGTTTACATCTTAGCTTCTGAAAAGTTTTTAATTACTTTCTGTAACCTACTATATATTAATAATTTAGTTACGTCAAGTAATTAAAAATAAATTTTTAAAACATAAAAAAAAAAGTCGAGCCATCGTATCCCTCTCTATGTAATAAAAAGAATATCACCAATATTTGGTGATATTTAGCCGCAGCAATATATTATTTTGCAAAAACCTCAAAAATACCAATCATGATAAGTAGCCATCCTGAGATTGCTGTAGAATGCTTGCCAATAAACGTTTTTGCTAGTAAAGAGCCACATCTACTTCCTACTCCAACTGTGATAAAGGAAAATACGCCGATGGAAATGACTGTCCAAAGGGCTGAGATGCCATTTGCGCCTATTGCAATCCCCCCTGCTAAACAGTTTGCTGACAAGACAAAGCCAAGTGCCATTGCTTCTCTTGTTGAGATTACTAGATTTTTATCTTCATCAAATAATTCGGGATTTCCTGCTATCCGCTGATTAGAAAAATTATTGGACATCAAAGTCCATATACCAATCACACACAGTAGTAAACTCCCTAGTAAATTGGCAGTATGCGGTGAAATATACTCAACAACTGTGCTACCAGCTGTTACTGCGACATATGTGACAATCATCGACATAACAGCAATCACAGCATTTGATAAAATTGGAATTTTAACTTGTTTAACTCCATAGGCTAGACCAATCCCCAAGTTATCTAAATTCGCAGCGATTCCTATTAGAATAATTGTAATCCAATGCATACTAAGCCTCCTCAAATCTCCGTCTCCATTTTCACCTATCGTATGACAACAATAAAAAAATTAATGGGCTCAAATAAGTTAGTTGATTATGTTTCATCTTTTTAGCACGGTGTGACTAAACCATCAATTTGACAAAAGTGACAACTTGTTTATAAAATTAAGTTGTTACTTGTTAATATTTTTATTTTTATGTAAGAAATAATAGAAAGGAGATGTAATATGAAACTCATCAAGTTATTGAAAATAGGAATAGCATTTATATGCCTTATTGTGTTAACTGCATGTGGTTCAGAAAATGAGGACACAAAGAATACTGATAAAGGTGAAATTAATTTAGCATATGTTGAATGGGATACTGAAGTTGCATCTACACATGTAGTAGGACAAGTACTAGAAGATTTAGGATATAAGGTAACAGTGACACCTTTAGACAATGGGATCATGTGGGAAGCACTTGCAAACGGAGAGGTCGATGGTATGGTATCTGCTTGGTTGCCACAAACACATGCTCCACAAGTAGAAAAATACAACAATAAGATAGAGAACTTAGGAGAAAACCTAACTGGTGCTAAGATTGGTTTGGTTGTACCAAGTTATATGGATGTCGATTCTATTGAAGATTTAACAAACCAAGCTAATCAAACCATTACAGGCATTGAACCAGGAGCTAATATGATGGCTACGACAGAAAATGCCTATAAGGAATATAAGAATCTGGAAGGTTGGAATGTATTGACCTCGTCTGCTGGTGCAATGACCGCAGCCCTCAGTCAAGCTATCTCTAATAATGAAGAAATCATCATCACAGGCTGGTCACCACACTGGATCTTTAATGCCTATGATTTAAAGTACTTAGATGACCCCAAAGGTTTATATGGAGACGAAGAATATATTGGCACTTTTGCGCGGAATGGTTTAAAAGAGGATGCCCCTGAAGCCTATAGCGTCCTTGACCGTTTCAACTGGAGTGCTGAAGATATAGAAAGTGTAATGTTTGATATAATGGAAGGCATGAGTGCCACAGATGCTGCGAAAAAATGGATTGCCAATAATCAAGATAAAGTAGCCGAATGGACGAAAGATGTACAAGCATAAAAAGAGAACCCATTTACTACTCATTAGTAAATAGATTCAGACTGTAGACGGCTCATTCTATAATAGAATGAGCCGTCTACAATTTTTAACGTTCCCAAAAATGAGGGGGGTTTCAGGAGCGTAATCATGAACTAGCAAACTTCTGGAGAAAAGTAGCTAAAGTTCATCCTCTCTACACTGTATTGTAGAACAAGGAATATTCTTTATATGATAATGATAATCATTATCATATTGATTGTCAACATTAATAAAAATGATTTTTTCATTTATCAGTAGCCGTCTTCCACTGTTAAGTAAACAAAACGTTGCTGGTATCTTGCTTTCCTTTGTGCAATCGCTTTCCGCTACCGTGTGCTGAACCTCTACAGTAGATTTTTACGACCAATATCATGAGTGCATTATATACAGAGAGACGACCCTAGAAAAGGGAATCACCCTCTCATGCCAAAAGCTTTTGCAAAGGGAATTTAAAATAGGAAGCTGCTACCAGTAAGATACTGGAAGCAGCTTCCTAGCTAAAATTAAACTTAAAAGCGTATAGTAATGGATTTATAGATTATTGAACTACTTCAGGGTGAAAACCATCTTTTTGGAAGTAATCCTCATGTGACCAAATATTTAATTTTGCATCCTGAGCTTTTTGTTGAATAGCTCTAAATGCATCTTCAAATGTATTGTTTGGTTTATGAATATAACGTACAACTGCAAGCCCTTCGTTTAATAAAGATTCCTGCAATAAGACATTATCTACAAACACGTAGGCTAGAAGGCGATCATAATTGTCTGTTTCTGGTCCAACATCATAGACCGCTTCAATTTTCTTAGCCTTTTCCAATAAATTGATCGTATACTCTTTTGCTTCTTCCGCATATGGCTGAGCGCCACCTTTATTGTAATTCATTTCAGGAGTATCCACCATTAATAGACGAATTTTTCGTTTCTCACCATTAATTGTCGCCTGAATCGTATCCCCATCATATGCTTTAATATAGTCTATCTCAAAGCGTTTATTACCTGTTTTTCCTTCCACTTGTTCAATGGTAATAGTACCTTGCTGATCTGTAACTGATTTAGTACTTTGATCTTCCGCAGGTGATCTGCCAAATATCATGTACAATGCTACAGCCAAAATAATCGTACCACTTGTTATTAATGTTTTTATATCTTGAATTTTCATGTAGTAGGCCCCTCACAACTAATCATCATTGCTTATACTTACGATTCGTATAAGTTGTGCACCTCATCATCAGAAAGACAACAAGTTTCACGATGTTTCTATTGTAAAATATCAAGCTACTACATTCAAGCTATCATATTGTCACTGCTACCCAGTGATTTGGTAAAACCTCTACTAACTGACTATTTTCTACCTCATAACGTATTTTCACGTCTTCTGCATGATCAGCATCAGTATATTTCTGCTTCTCAATTGCAGGATCTGGAATAGGAATAGAACGTAGTAATGCACGTGTATATGGATGTTGTGGGTTAGCGTATAGCTCTTCACTTTCTGCCAGTTCTACAATCTTTCCACCATACATGACAGCTACACGATCACTGATGTGCTTCACCATGGATAAATCATGGGCAATAAATAAATACGTCAGCCCAAGCTTTTGTTGTAATTCTTTTAATAAATCAACAATCTGCCTTTGAATGGAAACATCCAGTGCCGATAAGGGTTCATCACAAACAATAAAGTTTGGCTCAACCGCTAATGCTCTCGCAATACCAATTCGTTGACGCTGACCTCCCGAAAATTCATGAGGATAACGCATGGCATGCTCTTTTTTCAAACCAACAAGTTCAAGCAATTCCTCTACCCGTTGTCGCCTCTCCACATGTGTCTTCACCAGACCATGAATATCAAGAGCCTCGCCAATAATATCTAAGATTTTTCTGCGAGGATTTAACGATGAATAGGGGTCTTGGAAAATAATTTGCATATGGCGACGCATTGCCTTTAGCTGTTTTTTCGATAGCCTCGTTACAGGTATTCCTTGATATAGAACCTCTCCATTTGTAGGCTGATGAAGTTGAAGAATCGTCCTACCTGTAGTCGATTTACCTGAACCAGATTCACCAACCAAGCCCAATGTTTCACCAGGATATATATAGAACGATAAATCATTCACTGCTTTCAACGTTTGACCACGACCTAATGGAAATTCTTTGGATAGATGGGTCACTTCGATTAACGGTTTATGTCGATCGATACCTGGCTGAATAGTAGCAATCTCTTTTGGCTGCTTTTTCTCATGCAGTTTTGGTAAGGCATTCAATAATTTCTGGGTATACGGATGCTGGGCATTTGCAAAAATTTCTTCTGTTGTGCCCTGTTCAACTATTTCTCCTTCTTTCATCACTATGATGCGATCACACATACCTGCAACAACGCCTAAATCGTGTGTAATTAAAATAATAGACGTTCCCATTTTCTTTTGCATATCGCGCATCAATTTTAGGATTTGAGCTTGAATAGTAACGTCCAGTGCTGTTGTTGGCTCATCTGCAATAAGCAGTGAGGGATTACAAGCAAGCGCCATAGCAATCATTACCCGTTGACGCATACCACCTGAAAATTCATGAGGGTATTGTCGATACCGTTCTTCTGCGTCTCTAATACCAACCAGTTTTAATAATTCTATTGTTTGTTGATAGGCTTCGTTTTTTGACATTGACTGATGCTTGATTAAACTTTCAGCCACTTGATCACCTATTCGAATAGTAGGGTTTGTGGATGTCATCGGATCTTGGAAAATCATACTAATATCTTGTCCACGTATCCCTTCCATTTGTTTTTCACTAAATTCAGTGAGTTCTTGCCCTTTAAACACAATTGAGCCAGATTTCAAAAATGAAGGTGGCGATGGTAATAAACGCATAATGGAGCGAGCCGTTACACTTTTCCCGCTCCCAGACTCTCCCACAATTCCTAGTGTTTCACCTTTATTTAGATGGAAGTTAACGTCCTTAACGGCTTCAAATTCTGTCTCCCCTGTGATAAAGGATACGCGAAGATTATTGATTTCTAAAAGCTTTTCACTCATTCGACCCATCCTTTTTAAAATTTGTGATTGACTTACTTTCAAGTATAATCCATACTTTACAATACTGATAGGAATTATACAATATAATACTGAATATTTTATTTACGTTTGGAGGAAATGCATGGTTACTTCAAAAAATCATTTAAAACCAGAGAAATTTATTTTCTTTTCTACGGTTTATCAAAAACTAATGCATCAAAAGCCTTATCATCTACTTCTTTTTCTTTTTAGTATTTTAGTTCACCCTTTTACATACTTTATCTATCGGAAAAGGAAACTTTCAAACACTTATGATCAGGCTTTTGCATTGCGTAGTCAGTACTATATAGAGCATGGATTGGTTGCCCAGTGGCAAAAGGAATTTGAGCAACAAGAAATAGCAAAAGCTACATTTTTTAAAGAGGCTGTATTGGAGTCACAAATTCAGTTCACAGCCAAGCACTTAGCTCAAAGGAAGCTTCAACAGCAAGTGGATCAGGATTTACAAAAAGAGGACATACAACAACTATCCTATGCCCAATTTTTTAATCAGCAACTAACTAACAAACGTTTTGTGGCTCTTACCTTTCTACCAGCTGTTTTATTTTATGTAGTACTTATCTTATTTGCGAATCCATTTCTGCAATTTATCATTGAACGTATTTTACAAAGCTTCATTGTGATTGTTGGAGTGGCTACATTAGTGTTTACCATTTTATATTTATCACCTTTTGATCCAGCAAGAAACCTACTCGGAGTTGAAGCAACACCTGTGCAAATAGAAAACTTTAATCGCATTCATGGTTTGGATCAACCTTATTTATCACAGCTATGGAACGCATTATCTGGTCTATTTACATTTGATTTAGGTACATCCTTTGCAGGTAAAGAAGATATCACACATAGCATTGCTACAAAATTTCCTGTCACTCTTGAAATTGCCGTATTGTCGTTGCTAATGGCTATTGCTATTGCCATACCAGTTGGAATTATTTCAGCTGTTCGTCCAAATTCATATTTGGATTATACATTTATGTTCATTGCTTTAATTGGTCTATCCATCCCAAGCTTTTGGCAAGGTTTAATTTTTATTTTGACATTTGCTCTAAAGCTACAATGGTTTCCAGCTACCTATAACCCTCATAATTGGCTCTCGCTTATCATGCCAATTGTCGTCTTAGGAACATCCATTACGGCTTCTATTGCTAGGATGACAAGGTCAAGTATGCTTGAGGTGATTCATGAGGATTACATTATTACAGCAAAAGCTAAGGGCTTAAATGAATTCAAAGTGATTTCAAAACATGCCATTCGCAATGCTATGATTCCGATTATTACGGTGATTGGACTTCTTTTTGGAGGTATGTTGGGAGGCGCATCTGTAACAGAAAAGGTATTCAACATTAGTGGTATAGGTAGCTATATCGTCGATAAACAATTTATCCCTGATATTCCGGCAATTCTTGGGGGCGTTGTTTATATTGCCATCACCATTTCGATTGTCAATTTATTCATTGATATCATGTATGCCTTTTTTGATCCACGCATTCGCTCGAAAATGAAGAAGTCTTAAAGGAGGATCACCTGTGAAAAACATCTTACATGTCAAACTACTCTTGAAGATTACACAGGAATATGTCAATTCTCATTTTACTTTTGTCTTTTCCTTACTGTTTTCTTTACTATTTCTAGCCTATAGCTATAATTTTTCCAGCAATAGCTGGCGACCAGTGGTTCTGCTTCTTTTTGTTATTTATGTCATCACTACGGCATATGTTGCCTTCGTCAATTTACGAATTAAAAAGGATTTAGCAACGTATGGTGACATTCAAAAAAATACTCGAATGTTTGGCTATCCTCTTTTAATAACGATACTGTCAGGCAATATTTTTTCGACATCCTTTGCATTTATGCTTGTGTCAAAAAGAAAGACTGCTGAATATACTTTTGCTGCCTATGCCTTTATAACACAGCTATTCATCTTAGGTATTGCAGCATTGAATTTATTTAAGCCATATGTCACAGATACCTTTGTACTGGCAATGGGCGTTTTCTTAGTACTCTCGCTTCTCTATATCGTGATGGCCATTTTATGTACGAAATATGTCACAGCAACTGAGGCACCTAAATGGATGCTCATTCCAGGTATTGTCCTATTATTGGCGACCTTCACTGGTAATCTATTTGCGACTTTACTAGGATATAGCCTTATCCAAAAGGCTCGAAGGGCAAATCCATCTTCTATTGAGAAATGGCAAAAAATATGGGAGAAGATTTTACGCAATACAATGGCTGTATTCGGCTTATTCTTCATTATTTTCATGTTCTCGTTATCCGTTACAAGTTCTTGGACTTTCGACTATGATTTCGCTACTGAAAATAATTATGGAGCATTGCTACAAACACCGACATTAGAATATCCACTAGGTACAGATAATTATGGTCGAGATTTATTTTCTCGTATTGTGTTTGGGGCACAAATATCATTAATCGTCGGATTTTTCTCCACGATTATCCCCGCAGTTATTGGTGGCGCATTAGGAGCATTTTCAGGCTATTATGGTAAATCCACTGATAATATCATCATGCGAAGTCTCGATATTTTATATGCCATTCCTGGGATATTGTTAGCCATTGCTATTATCGCCGCATTTGGTGCTAATACTGTGAATCTTATTATTGCACTTAGTGTTGGAGCAATTCCAACCTATGCCCGTACAATGCGGGCAAATGTTATGCAGCTTGCTAATTATGAGTTTGTAGAATCGGCTAGAGCTTTAGGTGCATCTGATGCAGCTATTATTTTCAAGCACATTGTCCCCAATTCTTTAGCACCAATGATTGTGAAAGCAACATTAACGATTGGTGGAGCTGTTATTTCCACAAGTAGTTTAAGTTTTTTAGGGCTAGGTATTGAGCCACACATTCCTGAATGGGGCAATATTTTAAAAGTTGGTAGTACGTACCTGGAAACACATTCATATGTCGCGATTTTCCCAGGTCTTTGTATTATGCTTCTTGTCCTCTCCTTTAACTTCTTAGGAGATGGTTTACGAGATGCTTTAGATCCAAAAACAAATTAATCGGAGGTAACTATGAAGAAATTACTTGTATTTTTATTCGTTGCAGTACTAGCTTTGGCTGGCTGTGTACAAACAAAAACTGACGTAGAAGGCAGTAAAGATTCAAAAGATAGTGACAAGAGCAATGGCAAGGTTGCCATTGAAGTATTAGGGATGGCAGCTTCTGAAGAAGATATGAATATTGTGCGTGACCAATTAGTGAAAAATGGTTTTGATGTAAAGCTAAATATTCAACCTGATTACGGTTCTTTCTCTGCTCAAAAAGAAGCAGGTAATTATGATCTTGCTCTTTCAAGCTGGACGACAGTTACAGGGAACCCAGACTATGCTGTTCGTGGTTTATTTAAAACTGGCGGTGACTACAGTGTGGTGGCAGATTCAAAACTAGATGCATTGATTGATGAAGCGAGTACATTGACTGGTGAAGAAGCAGCAGCTAAATATAAAGATTTAGAACAATTATTAGTATTCGATGAAGCTTATATTGCGCCTTTATATATTTCCAATAAGTATCAAGGTATCTACTCTGAACTTGTAAACCCTAAAACAGTACTTTTACCAAAATCTCGAGCACAAGTTTGGGAAAAAATAGAATTTAATGATACATCTAAAAATACAACAGAACCTTTAATTTTACACCAAACAATCAATTCTCTTACTTCACTAGACCCAATCAAAGGGAATGATGGTTCAATCAACACATTAAACACGAATATGTATGTTCGTCTTGTTAACTTAACAGACACAGATGAAGTTGTGTCAGATGGTTCATTATCTTACAACCATGTAATGGCTGAAGGGAATCAAGAATATTACTTCATTTTACGAGATGATATCAATTTTGCAGCAGTGAAAGATGGTGCAGCTGTTGATTCAGGTGAATTAGTGTCAGCTGAAGATGTAGTCTTTTCATTAAACCGTGCGAAAGACGCTAATTCAGTACCAGATCATCGTACTTACAGCATTCATGAAAACATTGAAACAGTCGAAATCGTTTCTGATTTAACTGAATTACAAAATAAAAAAGTAGCAGGCTCTGAGCAATCCGTTTTAGAAGCATTATCACAAAACCTACCTGCTTCTGTAGCGCAATTAGCAAAAGATAAAGGTGCTGTTAATAATGCAGCAGGTGCATACCAAGTTGTTAAAATTACAACACCTACACCTTTCCCACAAGTATTAAACTATTTAGCACACCAATCTGGTGGTATCGTATCTGAAAAACAAGTAACAAGTGTTAATACGTATGATGTGGCTAACTACAACCCTGACAAGGACATTGCCTATGGTGATCAAGCTACTGTAACGGAAGGTTCAGCTACATTCAATAACCAGTTATATGCAAGTGGTCCTTACATTTTAGTGAAGAAAAATGATTATGAAGCACAGTTTGTGAAAAATCCTGCTTATCGAGCTGGTAGCGAATATGAGCCAAAAATTGCTAAAATCAATGTCCGTTTTATCTCTGATGTTGATAGTGCCCTATCTGCATTACGTAATGGTGAAATTCATGTTCTGCAAACAGTACCAGAAACGAAACTGGATATTGTCAAATCAGATGCTAAATTAACATTAAATACGGCAGATAGTAATGCTGTGTCTTACCTACAAATGAATACATCTGGCCGTGCGGTTTCTGATTCAGCAGATTTACGTAAAGCAATTCTATACTCTATTAACCAAGATGAATTCATTAGCTATTATCAAGGCAATAAAAAACCAGCTGTATCCACAGTCTCTCCATTAATTGATACTGGTTTAAAACTTGAAGCAGATAGCGAAAAAGTAAAAGAATTGGTAAAAGCATATAACGATAAAAAGTAATACAAATTAGAGCCTTCTCAAAATTTGAGAAGGCTCACTTTTATATAGAAGAAACTCATTTTAAATTTCATTATGTGATTTTGGTTTTGGTCCTAGCTCTTCAGGTTCGATATCAGCGAATGTTTCGCCTTCTTCTTCTAGGTCACGCATACGATGTGCAATACGGGAAGCTGCTGACGCTGCTATACTACCAACCAAATCATCTAAGAACGTGTTGACATGATGTCCGGGTTCTGTATCCAGTTTTTTAATAATCCCTATTTTCTGCTTGTCTAAATGACCAAAAGTAGTAACGGCAATGCTGCCATATGTAAATACAGATCCTAGTGCAATTGTTTCGTCTACACCAAATAGACCTTCATCTGATTCGATAATTTGTTGTAGTGGTGAAGATAATAATTTTTTCTCTGCTAATTCATCTAATTCAATCCCTACTAATAAAGCATGTTGCACTTCTCGCTTACGTAATACACGTTCAACAGAATGAACACAATGCTCTAGTGTTAAACCTTCATTATAGGTTTTTTGCATTTCGTAAACAATTTGCGCGATATCCTCTATCGCTACACCTCTACGAATTAACGCGGCTTGAGCTGCCTTTGCTACTTCGTCAGAGTGCACACGAATACTTTTATTATGCATATTTAACCCTCATTTCGATTTTTATTGCTAGTATAATGCTAGCCCAACCTATTATACCTTTACTTACGTAATATGGTACAATTTTGTTACAAACACAAGAAGGAGTGTCATCATTGGATAAGGGAACAGTACAGGATTTAACATTTTACAGTGAGTCATTACAGGAAGAATTACAGCTCTATATTTATGTTCCTGCAAATTATTCTCCACTATATAAATACAACATTTTAATCGCATCAGACGGTAAAGATTATTTCCAACTTGGTGGTATTACAAAGCTAGCTGATGAACTGATTGATGACTATGAAATCGAAAATTTAATTATTGCATTTGTTCCTTACAAAGACATAAAAGATCGACGTCATAAATATATCCCGAGCGGTGAGCAACATGAAGCCTATCTTCGCTTTTTAGCACATGAGCTAGTGCCTTATTTAGATCAGGAGTATGCCACTTACCAAATGGGTATGAGTCGTGGAGTGATTGGTGACTCTATGGCTGCCACTGCTTCCTTAATGGCTGCTTTAAAGTATCCAAGCATCTTTGGCAAAGTCATCCTACAATCACCTTATGTAGATGCTGATGTATTAAAGGCCGTGGAAAATTTTAAAGATCCAGGATCTATTTCTATTTACCATATCGTAGGCAAAGGCGAGGATCAGGTTGTGACAATGGATAAAACCATCAAAGATTTTTTAACACCTAATCGTCAATTGCATGATCTCATGATAAATAAAGGGTTTACTACATTTTATGACGAGTTCGATGGTAATCATACATGGAAATATTGGAAACCAGATCTTCGACGTGCATTAATTGAAAATTTCAATTAATATGAAGCGATTCAAATTACGAAAACTGAAATTTCTGTTATACTTAATTAGAAAAATTGTTTATTTTCGGGAGGTAATGGTCTATGAAGTACGGTATTGTGGCATTTCCATCAAAAAAATTGCAAGATTTAGCGAATACTTATCGTAAACGATACGATCCTCATTATGCAAAGATTACACCGCATATGACATTAAAGGACAGCTTCGATGCGTCTGAAGAAGAGATTCAAACCATCGTCAAGCAATTAGATGAACTTGCTGCCAAATATGCACCTTTAAACATTCATGCATCTCGCATTAGTTCGTTTTTCCCTACAACAAATGCGATTTACTTCCGCATTGAACCAACAGAACAATTAGCAGCATTCCAACATGAGCTTCAAGAAAAAATCCCTCATGGTGAAATGAAACATGTATTTGTTCCACATATTACAATCGCTCAAAAAATGACAGACTCAGAGCATGATGACATTTTTGGTCAATTACGCATGACAGGCGTTGATGAAAAAGATACAATTGATCGCATTCATCTTTTATATCAATTAGAAGATGGTTCATGGACAACATACGAAACATTCCGTTTGTCTGGAGCTGAGTGATTGTTGTATACCGTTAAAATTGTTGAAACAAAGCAAGAACACGATGATGCCTTTGCTATTCGCAAAAAAGTATTTGTTGAAGAGCAAGGTGTTCCGCTTCATCTAGAATGTGATGCTGAAGATGCAACTGCAACACATTTTATTATGTATGATAACGATGAGCCTGTTGGAGCAGCACGTTTACGCAGTATTGACAACAATACAGCTAAAATTGAGCGTGTTTGTATTTTACAATCCCAACGTGGCAAAAAGTTAGGCGCATTAATCATGAAGGAAATGGAGAAGCACGCTATTTCCATTAATAAAAAAACCTTAAAACTTCATGCACAAAGCTATGCTATTCCCTTCTACGAAAAGCTAGGCTTTACAGTTACCTCACCCGAGTTTATGGATGCAGGTATTCCACACCGTGCTATGGAGAAGAACATTTAATGAAAGGGTGTTACGATATTTATAATGTCGTAACACCCCTTTTTTATGAGACGAATTCGCTTGCCACCATTTATCTACTCTATCGTAACAAGCTGCATTGCCAAGTAGATATGCCATGCGCTACTTCATCATTCTAGTGATTTTATCGAAATCTAGTGATGCGCCATCTTGAATAATAGATTGTACTAATTTATCTTCTAACTCTTGCGTAATCGATCTGTTAGATATTTTAGCAACTCGTCGTACAATTTTTCTTACTTGTTTTTCACTGGTAAAATCCGCATGTTGAATGGCATTGGCTAATGCGAAGATTTCATCCATCGATACACCTGTTTTTTGCTCAATCGAATTAAAAAACGAGCGATGCATGTTTTCCCTCCTATCATTAAAACTCAATATGACCTTGCTTCTTGCACGAAACATTTCGCAAATGGTGGAGGCCTTAACCTTATTTAGAATTTCCTAAATAAAAGCTAAAGCCTTTATTATGTTCATCAAATTAGATGTAAGTAGCGCCAACAATAATTAATAAAATGAATAGTACAACAATTAGAACAAATGTAGAACCATAACCATAGTTGTTGCCTCCAGAGTAACCTCCGCAGTAGCTATTGTTCCACCCACCAACGTTATTTCCATACGGTTGTGAGCCCCAGCCTTGGTATCCCATAAAAGCACCCCTCCCTTCTACAACCTATAATATGTTTCGGTCGTAAAAATGGGAGGGGTATTCGTCTAGTCAATATTTCCTTTTGGTCTAAATATTAATGCACCAATAAAGCCGAACACAATAGCAGCACTGATTCCTGAGCTTGTTACCTCGAACATGCCTGTTAATACGCCTACAAGTCCATGTTTTTCTGCCTCTGCCAGAGCACCATGTGTTAATGAATTCCCGAAGGATGTAATGGGTACTGTCGCCCCTGCTCCAGCAAAATTAATTAATGGCTCATATAAGCCCATACCATCCAATATAGCGCCTACAACCACTAACGTACTTAATGTATGTGCTGGTGTTAAATTGCCAACGTCCATTAATAATTGGCCTATGACGCAAATAATGCCTCCAACAATAAATGCAAATATAAAAGTCATAACCATGTTTTTTGCCTCATTTCATCGTAATTTCTATCGCATGTGCCGTACATGGAATCGTCTCACCTTGCTGATAGGATAGCGGGGATAATAGCGCCCCCGTTGCTACTAGTAATACTCGCTTATAGCTCCCTGCACGCATTTGTTGAATAACATAACTAAAAAAAACAGCTGCCGAACAGCCTGCACCACTTGCACCAGATTGGAATGCTTCATCCTGTCCATAAAATTCAGCACCTGCATCACGTAATAACGTGAGCTCTTCATTTTTCACGCCATTTTCCACAAGCATTCCTTTTAATAGCTTTAAGCCAAGCTGGCCCAAATCGCCTGTTAAAATTAAATCATAATGATAAATTTTTTGGTTTCTCTGTTGTAAATGTGATTGAATCGTCTGAAAAGCTGCAGGTGCCATTGCTGCACCCATATGGAAAGGATCATCCATACCATAGTCAACGGATTTGCCAATTGTTGCTGCTTCTATAGATGGATACTCCTCGCGATGTTTCCCAATTAGCGCATAACCAGCAGCAGTTACAGTCCATTGAGCTGTTTGTGGTTTTTGTGCTCCATAATTGATCGGGTAACGAAACTGGCGTTCAATTGCATTATGTTGACTAGAGGCACCTGCTAATGAAAAATTAGCAGCACCTAACTCTGTTAATAGGCATGCAATAATTACTGAAGAAACGGAAGTGGCACATGCAGAAAATAGTCCAATAAAAGGAATTTCTAAATCTCTAGCAGCAAAATTAGTCGGTGTCATTTGATTGACTAAATCTCCGCCCATCAAATAATCGATATCACCTTTTTGTACACCCATTTTTTTCATAGCATATTCACAGGCCTCTTCGATCATTTTACGATGACCCTGTTCATTTGTTTTCATTTGCCAACGTTCATCATCATAAACGGAGTCAAAATACTGACTAAAAACACTCCGATTCTCTAAAGGACCCGCTACCACTCCACCAGCTAAAAGAGAGGGCTTCGTTTGAAATAAAATTACCATGAAACCACTCCTATCGTTACGAGGATATACTTAATGAGTGCTACAAAAAATGCAGACACTACACCAAATAATACAACCGATCCTGCTAATTTAAATAAATTTCCGCCGACTCCCAATACTAACCCTTCAGAACGATGCTCAATAGCTGCCGAAACAACAGCATTACCAAAGCCTGTTACTGGTACTGCCGATCCAGCCCCAGCAAATTGACCAATTCTTTTATAAAGGCCAAGACCTGTTAAAATCATGGAAAAAAACACCACTGTTGCAACAGTTGGATTTCCTGCTGTCGCCTCTGTAAAATTGAAGAAAATAATATAAAAAAGAGACACAGCTTGACCAATTGCACAAATAAAACCGCCAACGAAAAAGGCCTTTGCTACATTCTTTAAATAAGGGGGCTTTGGTGTAACATTTTGCTCTAACTGTTGATATTGCTCTTTTTCCATTTATGTCTCCTCCTTTGCAAGCTCTTTTAGTTCTGTAATTTTATCGCTTAATTTAGTATCTTCCATCTGATCCTTTTTTATTTTATTGGCTTCATAAAAAATTTTGTAATCAGCGGAGACAAACACATCCTTGTTTGGATATTTCTTTTCAAATTTCTTTTGCAACTTTTTCTCTAACTTAGTTTTTTTCCACTTCTCCCATGGTTTAATTTGTACTGCAACAAGCATACTATCGTCATATTGGATAACCGTTGAACGATCAACATAGTCTTCTTCTTTTATAAGGGCTTCGACTTCACTTTCATTTTGTGTAGACCCATAGACGATAAATTTTTCCTTTTCAGCACAACCATTTAACAGCGATAAAACAACTAAGAGAGGTAACGTCATTCCTAGTAGCCTCAAGTTTTACCCTCCTTTTCTTTACAGTTTCTCCACACATAAAAAAACTATTCATTCAAAGAAATACACAAAAGCCCGAGTCCAGTTTTCAAAAGTACATATTGTAGAAGTAGTAACAAGGAAAGGGGGTGACAATATGGGTTGTGGTAAGCCAACAAATCCTATTGGACCAATCCATTCAGCAGGCTGCGTTTGTGACGTAGTTCGCGCTATTTTAGATATTCAAAATCAAGCGGTGCGAGATGAGTGTTCTCCATGTACAGCAAACTGTTTCTTAGAGCCACTAGGCGGGATTGTTAGTCCTGCACGCTCACAAGCAGATACACGTGTTTTCATGTTAATTACAAAAGATGGTACTCCTTTCAAAGCATTCTTTAACTCTCCAACAGCAGATCCTTGTATTTGTACATCCGTATTCTTCCGCGTAGAAGATATGTTTGATGAATGCTGTGCTACTTTACGTGTTTTAGAGCCATTATGTACATTTGACTCTAGTGAAAGTACAGTAGACTTACTAAGCAAAGATGGTTGTTGTATCAACATGAAGAAAATCTGTAAAGTAGATGACTGGAGCTCAACAGATAGCTGTATTACTGTGGATTTATCTTGCTTCTGCGCTGTACAATGTATCGCTGATGTTGACTTAGGGATTTGTGACTAATTCTTTCACCTTTGACACACACACATAAAAAAAGTGTACAGCATCCTCTGCTGTACACTTTTTTTATAAAGTTGGCAATTTTCTTCCTCGCCAAAGTATTTGCTGTATATCTTCAAAATGAATAATTTCCTGTATTTTTAATTCTAATGATGTGAGCATTAAAGAATCATTCTGTACATCTGAAGCTGTCCCAGTTAATTTTCTACCATCCTTTAAACAAACTAATAATGGCTGATAGGCTCTCTGACGAAATGGTTTTTCTAAAAACTGGAGCTGTTTCAGTAAATAAGGATCTATTTGTACTTCATCCACTGCCTCATTTTTTTCTTCAACTATTTGCTCATCGAACATAGTGTCCTTTACATAGACAGATGTACTCTCATCCAAATCAAGTTCATGTAACACCTTAGAAATATTTAAAAAATATGATGGTGATTTTATAAACAAGCGTGGTTCTTGATCCACTTTACTCACTTCCCTTTTTTCCATACAATATGCGAAAGTAAGCAAATTGGTTCTTAGCCTATTTGGCTTAAGAAAACTGTCGCTAAGCCCAAATAAATTAAAATACTTGTAATATCATTTAATGTAGTAATAAAGGGTCCAGATGCAACAGCAGGGTCAATTTTTAGTCGATGCATTAACAATGGAATAAATGAACCAGCTAATGTTGCCACTAAAATAGAACCACAAAGCGCTGCCCCTACTAACATACCTAGGACAAGTTCATGTTTCCAAAAATAAACGATCCCAATAACAATTAATCCACAAACAATGCCTGACATTAAGCCAGTACCTGCTTCACGTAATAGTAACTTCAATTTACTATGTTCTTCTACATCACCTGTTGCAATCCCTCGAATGGCCACGGCCAATGCCTGTGTTCCGCTATTACCTGAAGTTCCTGAAATTAATGGAATAAAGACCGCTAGTAAGGCAACCTTATCTAAAGTATCCTCAAATTGCCCCATTAGGTTAGCTGTTAACATACCTAGAAACAGTAGAACTACTAGCCATGGCAAACGTTTTTTAGCTGCTTGGAATGGTGTTACATCAAATTTATCCATATCCGAAATACCAGCTAATTTAGAGTAATCCTCAGAAGCCTCTTCATCAATAACATCAATAATATCGTCAACCGTGATAATACCAAGTAATTCTCCTTTATCATCAATAACAGGTGTCGCTAAAAAATTATAATCCTTCATAATTTGCGCAACTTCTTCTTGGTCATCGCCTACATGTACCATCACGACACGTTCATTCATAATTGACCGAATAAGTGTATCCTCGTCAGCAATGATTAAGTCACGTAACGATATAACACCCGTTAGACGATGTTCTTCATCCACAACAAAAATATAATAAACGGTCTCTGCATCTGGTGCCTCTTTACGCAAAATAGCCATAGCTGAACGAACTGTTGAATTTTCTGGTATAGCGACATATTCAGTGGTCATGATAGAGCCAGCAGTATATTCATCGTAGCTTAGTAGCTCATTAATATCTTCTGCCGCTTCTTCATCCATCATTTCTAAATAGCTTTCGCGCTGTGCTGTATCCAGTTCATTTAAGACATCTGCCGCATCATCCGCATACATATGAGATAGCATTTCTGCACCGTAGGATGGATCCATTTCAGCAAGATATGCTTTATACTCATCATCTTCAATATCGATTGCCTCAAAAATATCAGCCATTTCTGTCGGAGACAAGAACGAATAGATGATTTTCCTTATATCAGGTTCCACCTTTTCATAAAACGTTGCCTGATCATATGGATGAAGTTCTAAAAACTCATCACGGAATGCGTCAATATTATGTGCTTCCAGCATTTCTCGTAGATGTGCCTCATCAAATTGCACATCATCCTTTTCATTTCTTTCCTCTATCATGCTTGTCCCCTCCTTCCGAGCTTTCAATCATTTTACGGGCAATGCTGCCGTAAATCTACCTTCTATATAATAGAGTGTAATGTACCTTTTCTGCAAACTCTTTTTTAAGTTATATTTATGAGCAATTGGGCAGATTTTTATAAAATTCAATATTACGCCTAAAATCATGACGATTCTATTTTACTATACCTTACCTTTGTCACTTTGTTATGAATAAGGTGTAAAAAATAATCTACTTCTCTAGCCAAACTCCAAGATAGTTGTTGTTGACGCGCAGATAAACAATACATCCAATTTTCACCTCCCATACAACCTATGATATTAAGAATCTCCCTCGTGAAAAAATACGCAGTTTAACCTAATTCAAAAAATGATAAGGAGATGCTCGTTTGCGCGAACACCTCCTTTTATCAAAAATTTATGCTGAAGATTCCTTCAGTAATCTTTGCATGTCTTCATTTAGCATACTTGTAAAGTGTAATGGCACACTTGTTAAAGGATGTTCCATACTTAAAGATACACAATGTAATGCTTGTCGATCAATCTGAAGACGACTACCACCATAAAGGTCATCCCCCACAAGTGGGTGTCCAAGATGTGACATGTGCACGCGAATTTGATGTGTACGCCCTGTATGCAATTGAAGTCGTACATGTGTCATTGGTTCAGCACCCAGTGAAAAACGCTTCAGAACCTTTACATCCGTATGTGCATATTGTCCATCTTCTCGTACTTCTCTTTCAATAATACTAGCTTCTTTACGACCAATCGGAGCTATAATCGATTGAAAGTTTTGTTCGACATGTCCATGTACAATGGCTTCATATTGTCTTGAAATCTCTCTATTACGCTGAGCAAGCCCTGTTAAATGATGAATATGAGCATGCTTAGCTATGCATAGTAAACCTGATGTATCTCGGTCTAGCCTTGTAACAATATGAGCCGTAGAGGCCAATCCTTGTTGCTGAAAATAGCCACAAACTAAATTTGCAATGCTGTTGGTTGGATGCTCTCGTGAGGGTATCGTACTTTGATGAGCTGGTTTGTTGAGCACTAAGATGGCATCATCTTCGTATACAATGGACAAATCTCCATGCTCGATAGCAAGCCCTTCACTTTTTTCTTCAGGAGGAAACGTTACTTTCACACAATCTCCAACTTGCAGGATATGTCTCACATTACGTTCGACATCATTCACAGTCAACATGCCACCATCAAACTTAATAGCTGTTAGAGCTCGCTTAGAAATACGCCACTCTTGAAGAGCCTCTCGTAATAATTGGCCATTTTTCTTTGCCTCAAATTGTAATGTAAATCTTGTATCCACGTTATTCATTTGCAACAAATGATTCATGCACTCGCTCCCAAAATGGGAATGGTCGGAAACGGGCAAAACGTACTCTTTCATTTGCTACATTAAACGCTATGGCTTTGACATCACCTTGAGTAATTTGCAAGTGATCAACAGTCATATTAAAATTTTGTTCATTTACAGGACGCAATACACAATGATGGTGTGCTGGTAAGATTAATGGCGATCCTACTGTCCTGAAAACGCGGTTATTAATTGAGGCAATTTCAGTGACTTGGAGTGCCGCTAGTGTAGGATGTATGATGGCTCCACCTAGAGCTTTATTATAAGCCGTACTACCCGAGGGAGTGGATACACAAAGACCATCACCACGGAAACGCTCAAATTGATTGCCATTTAACTCTACATCCATCACAAGTGTAACATCTGGCGATTTGACGGTTGCTTCGTTTAAAGCAAGATACGTATTTGATTCGGCATTATGATGCTCTACCCTTACTTCCAGCAGTGGATATTCCACAACATTAAAATCCTTCTTAGCAATGGACAAAACTAATTTTTCTAATTCAGATGGTTTCCAATCCGCATAAAATCCTAAATGCCCTGTATGAATACCAACGAAGGCTACCTGATCTAATAAATGGGAGTATCGATGAAAGGCATGCAATAGTGTGCCATCTCCTCCAATCGAAACAACAATTTCTGGCGTCTCTTCATCATAGGTCAAGCCAAAATCCTGTAAATAGGTTTTAGCAAGTTCCATCAGCTCGTTGGATTGTGCATCTCTACGTGATTGAATCGAAAATTTCATTGTGCGTCACGCTCCTTCTCCGTTAGTAAATTAGGATTCGATGCTTCTTTATATTCGCTAAAGTAGGCCTGTGCCTCTTGAATTTCACTACGAATGGATGACATTTCCTCATCCAACCGAAATGCTGCCTCGGCAGCACTTTGCAAGCGATTCTTAATCTCTTCTGGGAACATGCCCTTATATTTATAATTTAAAGAATGCTCTATTGAAGCCCAGAAATTCATGGCTAGTGTACGGATTTGTATTTCCGCTAATACTACTTTTTTTCCTTGAATTGTTTCAACAGGATACTCCACTATCATATGGTAGGAGCGATAACCACTAGGCTTATTATGTGTAATATAATCGCGTTCTTCCACTACACGCATATCTTTTCGCTGACGAATTAGCTCAGTTACCGTTGAAATATCATCAACAAATTGACACATAATCCGAAGGCCAGCAATATCACCAAGTTCATCACCAAGTTGTTTAGAAGGCTCAAAAGCTAGTCCTTTTTCTAACGTTTTGTCATATATACTTGCTAAAGGCTTGACACGTCCTGTAACAAATTCAATTGGCGAATTGGCATTAACAATACCAAATTGCGAACGCATGCCCTTTAATTTTACTTTTAATTCGTCTACTGCTTGTTTATAAGGACTTAAAAAAATTTCCCATTGTCCCATTGTAAAAACCTCCCGACAATCGGTATCGAACACCACCGTCTGTTCGTTTTGTCTTTCTATTCAGCAAGAATAGCCTTGAAGTGTTGTTCCACTGCCTGGACAAATTCTGCCCCATAATTGTAATTTCCTTCAATATTATACACGAGCATTTCCAATTCCTCGTAGAAATTTGTCAGCTCAATCACTTCTTCACCTATTCGTAGCAATGGATTTTTCCCTTTTTGTAAAATATGTACAAGATTCTCCCAACTACTCGGTGGAAAACGCAAGTAATGATAGTCTTCACCTGCATCAAGTAAATAAATGAATGCAAAATCATCTGAATCTGCAATGAGTTGTCCAGCAGGTTTTAACTGTAAATTTACTTCATTGTCGTTTAAACTAAAATGAAGTTGATCTTGTTCAAAATTCGATGTATCTATTGTATAAATTTTACGCACATGCGGTTCCCCTTTTCGTTGTACTCTTCCTCTTATTTTAGCACACAGGGTAAATAGTTGCAGTGTGTAAATATTAATTCGAGCGAAACAACGGATGAAAAATAAAAAATAAATAGGTGACTATAAATGACACAAGAAATTGAAATTGAATTTAAAAATCTATTAACAAAACAACAATACGAGCAATTATTACAAGAGTTCCACATTAGCCAAAATGCTATTCATCGTCAAACAAATCATTATTTTGACACACCTAATCAAGCAATTCGCAACCTACAAAGTGGTCTTCGTATTAGACAAATTGGTGATTATTTCGAATGTACGCTCAAAGAAAAAAACGCCGAGCATGCTCACCTTGAAACGACGGATGAAATAACAGCAATAGAGGCGCAACAAATGTTAGATGGCAAAGGATTTTATGCTCAAGAGGTAGCTAAAAGATTAGCTCTTCATCACATTCCTTTAGAACAATTGCATGTATTTGGTTCTCTCACTACAGATCGTGTCGAAATTCCTTACAAAGAGGGACTTCTCGTTTTTGATCATTCTTTCTATTTGCAGCGTGACGATTATGAGGTAGAATATGAAGCAAAAGATGCAATAAAAGGAAATATAATTTTCGACGAATTTTTACAAAAATATGGTATTGATAAGCAACCAACTGATAAAAAAATTGCTCGTTTTATGAAGGCACTAAAAGCACAAAATTTATAAAAGTAGAAAAAAGGAAGGTGTCTGACTCCTTGGATATTCAATCATTCAAATCTTTACTAGAAATTCGGGCTTTGCAAACACTTGGATCAAGCGAAAGTTCACCCACAGACAATGAGTCTATTTTTTCTGATATGATTAACGAATTATTAGGAGAAACTTCGACAGCAAGTAATGCTAAATTATCAAGCTTGCTTGCTACAGGAACAGCAAATAATTCAAATTTCGTCAAAGAATTAGCTACTTTGGAGCAAAGTCCATTAGAATCATTACTTTACAAAGGGTCTAATGCTGTGTTTATACCTGAATCAGTCAAACAAGCTTTAGCAAACACATATGCTAATAACAAACTTGATTCCTATGTTTCAGACGATGTAATAGGCTCTACAGCATATGCTAATTCACTAGCAGGATCAAATGAGTATACTGCCATTATTGAAAAAGCAGCCGCTACTTATCAGATACCCGCGAAGCTTATTGCAGCGGTTATTAAACAAGAATCTAATTTTAATCCAACTGTAGTAAGCCATGCGGGTGCGCAAGGTTTAATGCAACTCATGCCCAAAACAGCACAATATTTGGGTGTGACTAACGCTTTTGATCCAGAGCAGAATATTATGGCTGGTGCAAAATATTTGCGTCAAATGCTAGATAAGTTTAATAATGACCCTTCACTAGCATTAGCAGCTTATAATGCTGGCGCATCTCGTGTTACGAAATATGGAGGAATCCCTCCTTTCAAAGAAACACAGAATTATGTCAAAAAAGTGATGAATTACTTTACAGTGTAATCGCATCTTTCCTGCTATCTATGTCATTTCCAACAAATTTCACCCATAGTGGTGAAATTTGTGCTTTTGTAGCGAACAGCAATTCGAAAGAGCTCTTTGTTTGTGTTAACGAAAAGACGTTGATAGAATGAAGGTAGTCACAAGAATTTCACAATTTGATGAGGATGAAGTATACAATATGGTACTTTACGATATAAAGAATTAAAGGAGCATATAACTTATGAGTCGAAAATACACTGTTCCTTATGAGGAGCTGGGAGCTGAAAAACTGTCAGAACTCATTCATGCGTTCTATAAAAGAGTTGCTCAGCATCCTGATCTTATTCCAATCTTTCCAAAGGATTTAACAGAAACAGCCCGTAAACAAATTCAATTTCAAACACAGTATTTAGGAGGGCCAAATCTTTTTACTGAGGAGCATGGTCATCCGATGATGCGTGCACGTCACATGAATTTTCCTATTACACCTGACCGCGCTCAAGCTTGGCTAGAGTGTATGTCAGAAGCAATGGATGAGGTAGGTTTGGAAGGGAAGTTCCGTGAAACTTATTATCAACGTTTAGTATTAACAGCTCATCACATGGTTAATACGCCAAATGACGATGAGGGGGAATTGTTACGTGAATAATATTCAAATGTTGCAAGAGCCAACGCCAACGATTTCTACTGCAAACAAGCCAATTGAATTGTATATTTTCGTAGATCCACTTTGCCCTGAAGCTTTCAGTATGCAAGCAACTCTTCGTAAATTACAGCTTGAATACAACCATTACTTCACATGGCGCTTTGTTTTAAGTACAGAACTTACTTCTTTAAATTGCTTAAGTAAACGTGTCAAAGGCTGTATTTCAGGAATCGAACTTGATATTAATCACCCTGTTTTACCTTCTATCGCTATTAAAGCAGCTGAATTACAGGGGAAACGTGCAGGTGCGCGTTATTTGTCGAAACTACAAGAATACGTATTATTAAGTCATCAAGATGTAAACTCCTATGCAACGCTTTTAAAAATAGCTGAGGATGTTCAACTCGATATGAATGAGTTTACTGTTGACTTTGGTTCAAAAGAGGCAGCACGTGCTTTCCAATGCGATTTATATATTAAACGCGAAATGGAAGTAGATGAAGTACCAAGTATCGTATTTTTCAATGAATGTATTGAAGATGAGGGACTAAAAGTTAGTGGTAGCTATTCCTATGAAGTTTATGAACATATTTTACAAGAAATGCTGAACGAACAGCTTGTCCGTCAGCCTTTACCATCAATAGAGGACTTATTTTCTAAATTCCATACTCTTTCTACAAATGAAATAGCTTTTATCTATTCATTAACAGAGCAAGCAGCAGAGCGTGAACTAAAGAAACGCATGCTGCAACAAAAGATCGAACGAATCCAGACTACTCACGCTACGTTATGGCGTCTTAAATAATAAAATAAACAAAAGGGACTCCAATCATCATGATGGAGTCCCTTTTTCAAGATAACGCAAAATACAAAGAAGCGCCTCTATCCTCGACCGATAGAGACGCTTCTTTTTCACAAAGGGGATGGGAGAAATGTTCACGTTCAAACAAAGGGGTGTATGTTTGTTTTGTGATTTATTTCACAAGAATTACTCTATCATGGAATAATATATTTAGCAATGAAACCAATACTAGATTCACAAATTTGTCAAATAGAAAGCGATTACAAACAGTATTTTTCCAAGATGCACACTTTTAAACTATTTAGAAATCAAAAAAAAACATTATTCTTTCCTTTTAATTTATGCTGTTAATAAAAATAATTGGGCTATAGGAACATTCCTATAGCCCAATTAATTAGTTATTTAACAATAATTTTTCTAATTCATTTAAACGTTCTTCAAATACTTTACATGCATCTTCAATTGGCTTAGCTACGTTCATATCAACGCCTGCTGCCTTTAATACCTCAATAGGGAAATCAGAGCATCCCGCTTTTAAGAAGTTATTAATATAACGTTCTACAGCTGGTGCACCCTCCTCTAAAATTTGTTTACTCAATGCTGTAGCGGCTGATTTACCAGTCGCATACTGATAAACATAGTAATTATAGTAGAAGTGTGGAATACGAGCCCATTCTAAGCCTATTTCCTCATCAACCACCATATCATCACCGAAGTACTTTTTGTTTAATTCATAGTAAACTTCTGTTAAACGATCTGCTGTCAAGGATTCACCGTTCTTATCCATCTGATGAATAAGGTGTTCGAACTCTGCAAACATTGTTTGTCTGAATACCGTACTTCTGAAGCCATCTAGCCAATGGTTTAATAAGTATATTTTTTGTTGTGGATCATCAATTGTTTTCAGTAAATAGTCATTTAATAACTCTTCATTGCAAGTAGAAGCGACCTCTGCCACAAAAATAGAGTAGTCTCCATAAACAAAAGGCTGGTTGTTACGTGAATAATAACTATGAACACTATGGCCAAATTCATGTGCTAATGTAAATAGATTGTTCACATTATCCTGCCAATTCATTAAAATATACGGATTCGTACCATAGGCGCCTGAAGAATAGGCTCCACTACGCTTCCCTTTATTCTCTAAAACATCGACCCAGCGGTTATCCAGTCCATTTTGAACGATGCTTTGATATTCCTCCCCTAATGGAGCTAAAGCCTTTACTAAAATATCTTTCGCTTCATCATAAGAGACCTTCATTTCCACCTCTTTAACTAGTGGCGCAAATAAATCCCACATATGCAATTCGTCTACACCCAATAATTTCTTACGCAACGAAATATAACGTTGCATAGCTGGTAAATGCTTATGAATTGTTTCCACCAGCTGATCATAGACATTTTCAGGAATGAAGTTATTAGACATGGCAGCGTGGCGTGCAGATTCATAATGACGAATTCGAGCACTTACATTATGCTTCTTTACATTACCAGTTAGCGTAGCCGAGAACGTATTTTTAAACTTGCCGTATGTTTCGTACATAGCCTTAAATGCGCCTTCACGTACAGAGCGATCCTTGCTCTCTAAAAACTTGATATAATTACCATGCGTAAGTTGTACTTCTTCTCCCTCTTCATTTTTCACATGAGGGAATACCATATCGGCATTGTTTAACATGCTGAATGTATTCGAAGCTGTACCTGTCACCTCAGACATTTGCGCTAGCAATGCCTCCTGTTCGGCTGGTAATACATGTGGACGTGCCATTGTAATTTCTTTTAAAGATTGCTTATATAGTTCTAGGTCTTGATTTTCTGTTAAGTAGCGTTCAATCGTTTCTTCACTTAATGACAGAATTTCTGGCGTTAAATAGGAAAGGCCAGCTGAGATACTCGTTGCCAATGTTTGAATACGGCTGTTCATATCTTGATAAAAGCTATTTGTAGTATCTTGATCATAGCGCATATGAGCATATGTGTAGAGCTTCATTGCACGTTCATATATATGATCATGATACTGTAAAGCTGCTAATAATGCCTCTGCCCCATTATTTAAAGTACCTGCATAGCTAGGTGCTTGTTTAGCAAGCTCTGCAACCTCCTTCAATTCCTCTTCCCAAGCTGCATCTGTTGCAAAGATGTCTTCTAAGCGCCATGTTAATTCTTCTGGTACTTCTTTTCGAACCAAAACCTGATTACTGTTACTAGCCATATATGCCAGCCCCCTTTATATGTGCTTTTTTCCTTTTACTCTCATATTTTCTCAGTATATTGTGGCAATTGCAAATAAATGTACATAGACTTGCTCACAATTATCTAGTAAACCATCCTCATGATGCATACGCTTAAGAAGATACCCATAATTTTGAATAGCCCTGAGTGCTTGTTCGGTTACTTCCAGCTGATGCTTACATAAAAAGTTTTCCATCTGCCCCTTTGTTAATTCAAATGGAAGACGTCCTAATTGTTTACTAAAATAAAACAGCATTATTTGCCACTCGCTCGTAAACAAAGGGATAGCTGCTCCTTCTTTCACTGGAATACCAATGTATGGTGGCAGAGCAGTAAGAGAAAGATTTAATTCATAGCAATTACGTAAAAATGGATCTTGTGCCCCCTTCTTGCTATGTAAAAGACGACTATGCGCAAATTGCCTACAAGTCTGTTTATAGAGCTGCCAATAGCGTTGAAATTCTTCTGGGGTAATACGTTGAGGTCTATAAAAAGGGAAATGTTGTAGATCGACCGAAATTTTCTGTACTTTACCTATGAAAGTATGCCCATGAACATGAAGAAGATTCGTCCAATAAACAAACTGGGCTGTCACCGGGTTGTACGTCAATAAATATGGTAAATCCGTTGTCGTTATAAACGCCTTTTGCAGCAGTGGAGAGATTCTAATTTTTCTGATGCCGTTGACAGCTTCTTTGCCTTGTGGAGTTTGAAAAAGCCAAATTGCTTGTATATCGTTTCTTTCATAGCCCATTGTTCGTTGGTGCCATTTTTCATGAGAGATAGTACTACATTGAAATTCAACTGCAAACTGCTCCTTATCGAGTGTAACAAGCAAATCTGGGCGCTGAGAAACCTCCTTTAAATATGGTTCTAGTTTCACCTGATGTCCATGCTTTTGGAGCCACTCATATAATTGCACTTTACCTTGTAAATGTATTTTAGATTCACCTTCTGCGAACAGCTGTGAACATTGATTTTTTGTGAAGTGAGCAAAGTGGGGAATATTATAGTTACCTATTTTCAATTGAACTTGTTCTAAACATTGAGGGCAATAAAATTTCATTTGCCGCCTATATCGCTGTAAAGCTTTCCTCGTATATTGATATGGGAGAAATAGTTGCTGTTGATTGTTATAGGCAATCAGCATAGTATCAGCTCCTTTTTAGCCAACTATAATAGAATGGATTTTCACTAACAAAAATAAAGCACCTTTTTCTTGAAATTTTAAAAATGCGCTCTTATTCAAGCTCTTTGATGCTGAAAACATAAAAAAGGACTGTAGCGAAACTCGATTCATTTACGAGTTTCACTACAGTCTAAAATAATTAGTATTTCATTGCCTATGCAAAGTATTTTCGAACTGTTTCAAAGCAATTGAATTCCATAATCTTTTCACCGTACTCCTCTAGACGATGAATTGTAAAATTGGATGGTGTTAAAAATTCCTTGATAACTGCATTTCTATCATGACGATTTAAATCCTCATCTGCGTTTCCGAAATCAACAACTAGATAGTACCAATTTTCATATTTGAATAATGAGGAATCCACTAATTCGTCTGTCATTCGTTTTGCGACAGGGATTAACTCATCAATATCTTTAAATTTATAAACATAAATGTCTGTATCCATAAATAATTCTGACTCATCCATGTCACCAAATTGAGTTAGTTGGCTAAGAAGATCCTCTCCAACTTCATCGAATGGTGCAAACATATCTTTGTGTTCATCAAAATTCGAATGACCATCTAATGTTTCACCGTCTTTTAAAATATGTGCACGTGTGACAATGATTTCTAAGCCTACTTCAGATGCATTGATATGAATCCAAATCGGACCCTCTACATCAAAATAATCCTCCGTGTTTACTTCATCAATCATATCCCAAAAAAGTTGTTCACCCTTTGCTCGATTGTACCAAATTTCTTCACGACTATAGCCGCGATCCTCTATATCATTGTACGTAATAAAGAGCTTGAGTGTATTTTCATTTACACGTTCGATGTCCACTAGACCTCATCTCCCTTCACTGTCATATGTCGAAAAACAGTTTGTTTCATTAGTATGCTTTTATTCTTTGTTTTTAACCTTCATACTGCATTTGTTTTTCAACCTTTGACCACACTACAGTAAAACCATCGAGTAACCGTAAACATGAATTTTTGTGTTCACAGTTGTCTCTAACTCTATTGTATGCTGTTCTGTCATAAAATGAAAAGGATATACACCGTTTCACAGAAGATATTTGAATTATTGAAATTGTAGTAAACTATTTAACTTAAATCAAGTTTAACATACTTTTACGGAAATATATGACTTTTCCCTATTAATTATTATACTTCATATAGAAGGTTTTACAGAAGTAAAACATAAAAAAAAGATGTCACAACATGTATTCCACATCTGTAACATCTATTACATATATTATTCAGAATAGAAAGGTTTAATTCACCATTCGTTGCGCTTCTTGTAATTGATATGCTCGAACTTTTCGAGGTAAGAAACGACGAATTTCATCTTCATTGTAGCCAACCTGCAGACGTTTTTCATCTAAAATGATTGGTCTACGTAGTAAGCCAGGATATTCCTGAATTAATTCATATAAACGTTGTAATGGTAAGCTTTCAACATCCACATTTAATTTTTGGAATATTTTAGAACGAGTGGAAATGATTTCATCAGTTCCATCTTCTGTCATTCGTAAAATTTTTTTTATTTCACTTATGCTAAGCGGTTCAGAAAATATATTACGTTCTGTATATGGAATTTCGTGCTCCTCTAACCAAGCTTTTGCTTTACGACAAGAGGTACAACTTGGTGATGTAAATAGGGTTACGATCATTCTGACACATCCTTTCATTTAAAAATCATTATCTATAAACCAGAACCAATGTGTTAAATTAGAATTAATGTAATGTAAAATACACAGTACCATTATACAGTACTCAGCTGTATTTGAATATAGTTCCAATAAAAAAATCTGAACCTATCCATAAATATTCTGTCTATTCATACAGCTTTCAAATATGATGTATTTTCTTCAAACTTATGTGCTACTACTACCATTCCCATTTTTAAAGCATTTTAAACATCTAAACAGATATCTCAGTTGTTCTCATTTAAGAAAAATAATCGAGAAAATTGTCAATCCCATGTGTACATCCAAACAATTTTTTAATAAAAAATTATAAATTTATAACAAAATTACATAACAAAAAAAGCATATAATTTTTTCTAGAAAAAAAACACCGTCAAAAGTCTGACTTTACACAAAGGAATCTTTATAATATAATTCTTTGCAATCAAATCAATTTGAACAATTTAAATTGAGAAAAACGCTGACGAAGAGTAGTACATATGCTAATTCACGTATAGAGAGTCTGTGGTTGCTGTAAACAGATCGTGGATGCATGTGGAATGGACTTCCGAGTTAGCTTTGTGAACGCTACTTGAAGCTATTAGCAAAGCTCGTCCCTTCACGTTACGAAGCTGAGTGGCCTTTTTAGGCAAGCTGGGTGGTACCGCGGATTCAAACATCATTCGTCCCTTCATTAGAAAAAATCTAATGAGGACGCATGATGTTTTTTTGTCTTCATCACCAAGTTGAAAGGTGAAGACAACGCTGTGACACAAGTTACAGCAATTGAATTCGAGGAGGAATTTTTTAATGACAACTATTTTTTCTGGCGTACAGCCTACAGGTATCGTAACATTAGGGAACTATTTAGGAGCATTCAAGCAGTTCCCGGCACTACAAGATGAAGGAAACGCTATTTATTGTATCGTTGATCAACATGCCATCACTGTTGCACAAGATCCTAAAGAATTACGAGAAAGTATTCGTAAGCTTGCTGCTACCTACATTGCTACTGGCATTGACCCTAAAAAATCGACATTATTTATTCAATCAGAGGTGCCAGCGCATGCTCAGGCAGGATGGATGTTACAATGTGTTGCGTCTATCGGTGAGCTAGAACGTATGACACAATTCAAAGATAAATCACATGGTAAGGAAAGCGTATCTGCTGCTCTTTTAACATATCCACCGCTAATGGCTGCAGACATTCTACTTTATAACACAAATATTGTCCCTGTCGGCGATGATCAGAAGCAGCATATTGAGCTAACTCGTGACCTTGCAGAACGCTTTAACAAACGCTTTGGCGATGTTTTAACAATTCCGGAAATTCAATTACCTAAAGCTGGCGCACGCATTAAATCCTTACAAGAGCCAACAAAGAAAATGAGTAAATCAGATCCAAATACGAAAGCGACAATTCGCTTATTAGATACTGCGAAAGACATTGAGAAAAAAATTAAATCAGCTGTAACTGACTCTGACGGCATCGTTGCATTTGATGTGGAAAATAAACCAGGTGTTTCAAATTTATTGACAATCGAATCAGCTATTTCAGGGGTAGCCGTTGAAGATTTAGTCAAAAAATATGAGGGAATTGGTTATGGTGGATTCAAGCAGGGTGTAGCAACAGCAGTAATTGAACACCTAACACCTATTCAAGAGAAATTCTATCATCTAGTAGAATCATCAGAATTAGATGTCATTCTAGATGAAGGTGCTGAAAAGGCGAATGCGATTGCTAGTGCTACATTAAAACGTATGGAAGATGCTATGGGTCTTGGTCGCGCACGTCGCTAAACTTACGGCTTGTCTGAGGATCGATCAAAGCCCAAATCAAGCACAACTGCGCAGATGATGATACAGGCTCCTACCGCCATATAAAATTCTGTTGTTTGAAAAATAAATTTGAAAACAACCTTCCATGAATAACCTAGTGTGCGGTAATTTAAATACAATATGAGATTCCCTACAGAGAGGATCATTAAGCCATAACTTACTAAAAATAAAAAGAGACGAAACATAGTAATGGCATCCTTTCTATTTCTTCTTACTTATCATTTATTCACAAAACTATAAAAAAAGACGTCAGCCATTTAAATTTGGCTGACGTTTTTTTATGTTTATCTATTATGCTTCATATTTTTTGAATAGGAGACTTGCATTATGACCACCAAAACCAAGAGAATTACTCATTGCATATTGAATATTTGCTTCTCTTGCTTCGTTTGGAACATAATCTAAATCACATTCAGGATCAGGATCTTTTAAATTGATTGTAGGTGGTAAAATCCCTTCTTTAAGGGCTAATGCTGTGAAAATAGCTTCCACACCACCTGCTGCTCCTAATAAGTGACCCGTCATAGATTTTGTTGAGCTCATTGCAAGGTTATACGCATGATCACCAAAAGCAGTTTTCACAGCTTGTGTTTCGAATAAATCGTTATAAGGCGTACTTGTACCATGGGCATTAATATAATCAACTTGTGATGGCTCTACGCCACCATCTGTTAATGCTTGCGTCATCGCACGTGCTGCACCTTCACCCTCTGGAGCTGGAGCCGTAATGTGATGCGCATCCCCAGTTGCACCATAACCTAAAACTTCAGCATAGATTTTGGCACCACGAGCTTTTGCATGTTCATATTCTTCTAAAATGACAATACCCGCTCCTTCTCCGATAATAAAGCCATCTCGGTTTTTATCGAATGGGCGACATGCAGCTTGTGGATCTTGATTTAATGATAGTGCTGTATTGGCACAAAAACCTGCAACCGCCATTGTTACGATTGGTGATTCAGCACCACCAGAAATCATAACATCAGCATCTCCACGCTCAATTACTTTAAAGGCATCACCAATAGAGTTTGTGCCTGAAGCACATGCCGTTACAGAACAAGAATTAATCCCCTTTGCACCAAAGTGAATAGAGACTTGGCCCGATGCCATATCAGGAATCATCATTGGGATAAAGAAAGGACTAACACGTCTTGCGCCACGCTCTTGGAATGTTAAAAATTGTTGTTCATATGTTTCCATCCCACCGATACCAGAACCAATCCATACACCTGCACGTGGAGCTAGCTCTTCATCAATTGTTAGCTGTGCATCTTCCATTGCCATAATAGAAGCCGCTAAAGCGTATTGTGTGAAGCGATCCATTTTACGTGCTTCTTTACGATCAATGTATTTTTCAATATCAAAGTCCTTTACTTCTGCGGCGATTTTTGCGGCAAAAAGATCTTTATTTAAACGTGTCAGCTCACCAATGCCAGATTTACCAGCTTTAATGTTTGCCCATGTTTCTTCGATGCTATTTCCTAGTGGTGTAACTGCGCCAATTCCTGTAATTACTACTCGTCTTTTACTCATTGTCTTACTCCCCTCAAGCATTTTTCCTACTTATTTTCCCCATCTCATGGCTACGGCACCCCATGTTAAGCCGCCACCAAAACCTACAAGGACTAATAAATCATCCTCTTTAATCTTACCTGCTTCGAGCTCATCTACCAAGGAAATACCAATAGATGCTGCTGAAGTATTTCCGTATTTATGAATCGTTTTTGACATTTTTTCTGGTGGTAGCTCTAAACGCTCACGTGCAGATTCCATAATACGTATATTTGCCTGATGTGGCACTAGGAAATCAACGTCTTCTTTTGTTAATCCCGCTTTCTCTAATACATTAACAGCCGATTCACCCATTTGTCGAACAGCAAATTTAAACACTTCACGACCATTCATCGCAATTGTATCTTGCTTCGTTAAATAAAGATTCTTTCCGCCTGTACCATCTGCACCAAGTTCAAAGGATAGAATACCTCTACCTTCAGAGACTTGCCCAATGATAGCTGCACTGGCACCATCGCCAAATAATACAGCTGTATTGCGATCTTCCCAATCAACGACTTTCGACAGCTTTTCAACACCTACTACTAAGACATATTTATAAGCATTTGCCTCAACAAAGTGCTTTGCTGTCACTAAACTATATATAAATCCTGCACATGCTGCTGCTTGATCCATTGCTGCAGCATTTACTGCTCCGATTTGTTCCTGAATCATACAAGCTACACTTGGAAAAGTTTGATCCTGTGTGACAGTTGCTACAAGAATTAAACCAATTTCCTCAGGCGTAATACCCGCATTTGCAATAGCTTCTTTTGCAGCAGCTACTGCCAAATCTGAAGTTTCCTGATCATCTGCCGCAAAATGACGTTCTTCAATGCCTGTTCGAGTACGAATCCATTCATCAGAAGTATCCATGATTTTTTCCAAATCAAAATTTGTAACGACCTTCTCAGGAACATATTTGCCTATTCCTATAATACCAGCGTTCATATAGCAACCCCTCAGCTTTCTTACTATCAATTATTAGTAACTGGTCATAATTATAACGCATATAAAAGGAATGACGCAAGATGATTTAAAATTTATGCGGCTGAGGGTAGTGTTCTTTGAATAAAGAAGTGAAGAATTTTATGGAATGAGGTTATTCTGTTTAGAGCTTTATCTATCGTACTTTGTTGAGCTTGTTCATTATTTTTCAAAGCACCTTGCATCATGTATGAGCGGTGTTCTTCCCTTTTGGAGCACTTTTCACCCGCTTAGGAGCGCATTCCCCTATTTCAGAGCTGTTCCTAAATACTTTACATTACTAAACATAAAATACTAAATCTCATATTTGTTGTGACAAAATCGCCATGTTTCACATAAATGGTTCATTTTTTTTTGATTTATGTTATGATATGATAATGAATATGAGTAAAACCTTATGATGAAAAAAGTTCGGTTGAGGTGAAATTAATGCAATATATCGTAACGTTCATATGGTCATTCCTACTAGTTTCTATGTTAAACTACGTAGTCAGCTCTGTACTTGGTGTACCATTTGATTTCAAAACTGGGGCAATCGTTTCTGTTGTATTCTCCATCCTTATCTTTATTATTGGAGCAATCATTCCAAACGACCCTACACCAGAAGCTGCAGACCATCATTAATTCAGCTAGAAAAAACCTGTTCAGCTTCATGCCGAACAGGTTTTTTCTGTTATTTTTCCACAACACATTGACCCTCATGCATTTTCACATGCAACGTCTCCTCTGGTAAAACTTCTCCGCGTAATAGTTCTTTAGCAACGGCTGTTTCGATATGTCGCTGTACAAAGCGTTTTAGTGGTCTTGCTCCAAATTGGGCATCTGCACCTTGCTCTACTACCCAATCAATGACTTCTTGCTCGACAGATAAAGTAATTTCTTGCTCTGCGACACGTTTAATCAATTGCTCCACATACTTCCAGGCAATCGCAGTAAAATGTTTAGTAGATAATGCATGGAAGAAGATGATATCATCCATTCTGTTTAATAGCTCAGGTTTAAAATGTTGTCGTAGGGCTGACATGACTAAGTCCTCCACAGCCGCATCATTTTCCTTTGCCTCCATTAAATAACTTGATCCGATATTCGAAGTTAAAATGACTACTGTATTTGTAAAATTCACCATTCGTCCCTGACTATCTGTAATGCGCCCATCATCTAAAATTTGCAATAAAATGTTCGCCACATCAGGATGAGCTTTTTCAATCTCGTCTAGTAGCACCACAGAATAAGGATTTCGGCGAACTGCTTCCGTTAGTTGTCCACCTTCCTCATAGCCCACATAGCCTGGAGGAGCCCCAACAAGTCGAGACACACTATGTTTCTCCATGTATTCACTCATATCAATCCGAATAAAGTGATCTTCTGAATCAAATAACTGTGCAGCAAGTGCCTTGGCAAGTTCTGTTTTACCTACACCAGTTGGACCTAAAAATAAAAAGCTACCAATAGGTCGGTGTGGATCTTTGATACCTGCACGTGCACGCCATACCGCTTCTGTCACTAATTGAACTGCTGTATCTTGTCCAACCACACGTTCATGTAATGTATCCTTTAAACGTAATAGTTTTTCACGCTCACCCTCTACTAATTTTGTTACAGGGATTCCTGTCCAACGTGAAACAATTGCAGCGATTTCATCTGCTGTTACCTCTTCACGTAAAATACGAGATTCTGCACCGTTCTCTAATTCCTTTTCAAGTACCTGAATGTCTTTTTCAAGTGTTGGAATTTTACCATGACGTAATTCAGCAGCTTTATTTAGATCATATTTACTTTCTGCCTCATCTAGATCACGACGATATTTATCCAATGTTTCACGTTTTTTCTGAATATCGTGTAGTTTTTCTTTTTCTGCTTCCCATTGTTGTCGCATGCCCTTAGATGATTCTTTTAACTTAGTTAATTCTTCGCGTAATTGCTCCAGACGTTTTTTACTTGCCTCGTCCTTTTCCTTACGCAATGCCTGTTCCTCAATTTCAAGCTGCATAATACGACGTGTGACTGCGTCTAATTCCTGTGGCATTGAATCAATTTCTGTACGAATCATTGCACAAGCCTCATCAATTAAATCAATGGCCTTATCAGGTAAAAATCGTTCTGTAATATAGCGATTGGATAGTTCTGCTGCCGCAACAATTGCTCTGTCATGAATACGTACTGCGTGATGTAATTCAAAGCGTTCCTTTAAACCACGTAAAATGGATACCGTATCCTCTATAGATGGCTCACGTACTAGTACTTGCTGGAATCGACGTTCTAAGGCAGGATCCTTTTCAATGTACATACGATATTCGTCTAAGGTAGTAGCACCAATACAGTGTAATTCACCACGTGCTAGCATAGGTTTTAGCATATTTCCTGCATCCATAGCGCCATCTGTTTTTCCTGCACCTACGATCGTATGAATTTCATCAATAAATAGAATGATTTGTCCTTCTGATTCTTTTACTTCTTTTAGCACACCTTTTAAGCGTTCTTCAAATTGTCCACGATAACTTGCACCAGCGATTAACGCACTCATATCTAATTCATATAATACACATTCTTTCAAGCCTTCTGGTACATCACCTTTAACAATACGCTGTGCTAAACCTTCCACAATTGCGGTTTTACCAACTCCCGGTTCACCGATTAATACAGGATTATTTTTTGTTTTACGTGTTAGAATACGAATTACATTTCGAATTTCTTCATCACGCCCGATAACAGGATCCATCTTGCCGTTTTTTACTTCTTCAATTAAATTGCGTCCAAATTGTTCTAATGGTTTTTTATTGTCTGTTTGTTGAAATTGCATAGCTAGCACTCCTTTTATTCATATTTCTCATTATTTATATACCCATTCTTATTCATTAGAAAAAAAGTTTGACCTTTTTTGACTAACTTTATTTTACATCACTCGACAATGCTTAGCAAAGAAATCGCCCTAAAATTTTTTCACTTATTATGGAAGTTTACGTTATAATAATGGTATGTTTCTATGTTTTAGTATCGAAATCCACTATCCTTTTGTAATAATCGCCATTTATTACAAAAAGAAAGCGATGTGTTGGAGATATGGTTTTAATGGATAATATGTTTGAAAAAATTAAAGATCTTTTTCAAAACCACGGTGTTTTTATCAAAGTGAATAAAGGAAATAAAATTTTTCTAGAGGGTGAACGGGCAAAAGAAATTTATTACATCCAATCAGGTGTTATTTCGATTAGCCAAGAATCCGAGACGGGTAAGGAATTAACCATTCGTATTTGTGGCCCTGACAGCATAATAGGAGAAGGTTCGTTATTTTGTAATCTCGTCTATAATTCGATGACTGCCAAAGTTTTAGAACCCTCTACGTTGTATGTTTTGAGTCGTAAATCTTTGGAGCATTTACTAGAAGAGCAGCCGACAGTTATGGTGGAATACATGAAGTGGCTACAAACAGAAAACTTAAAGCATCAGAGTCGTTTGCGCGATTTAGTGTTAAACGGTAAAAAAGGTGCTCTATTTTCAACGCTCATTCGGCTGTCCAATACGTATGGTAAACCTGTAGAAAATGACTCGATTTTTATTAATTTTCAGCTAACAAATACAGAAATTGCAAATTTGTGTGCGACAAGTCGGGAAATGATTAATCGTATGCTGAATGATTTAAAAAAACATGAGATTATCACTTTTGATAAAGGATTTATTACCATTCATGATTTACAATTTTTAAAAAATGAAATTGCCTGTGAAAATTGTCCATTACAAATATGCCGTATCGATTAGTTTCGTTACAAGCAAAAACCCTGCTTATTTTTCAATAAGCAGGGTTTTAAATAAGCCATTTTAACGTACGCCCAATGCCATTTTGGCATAGCGTGACATTTTATCTTTCGACCAAGGTGGATTCCATACAATATTAACATTTGTACTTTTCACTTCTGGAAGTTCACCTAACGCAGTATTCACTTGATCCACAATGACTGGACCAAGTGGGCAGCCCATAGATGTTAGCGTCATCGTAACAGTTGCAACACCTTCATCATCTAATTCCACATCATATACTAAACCTAAGTTGACAATATCAATGCCAAGCTCAGGATCAATTACGTTTTCTAAAGCACCTAACATGCTATCTTTCATATCCTGATCCATTCGTATTTCTCCTTCCATCATAGTGTTAACCTTATCATAGCAGATGCACCCTGTTATGCCAAATGCTGTGCAAGCCATGCTGTGGCTGCTAGCATACCGTCACGTGGTACAGCATGTCCAGCCCGTTTGTTAACCATGAACTTTAAATATTCAGGGTTTGCTTCATAGTATTCCCGTAATGTTTCATAAAATTTATACGTTTCGTGAAAAGGAACTGTTTTATCTAATTCTCCATGCCAAAAGAATACAGGGCGGCCCGCGAATTTTTCTGGTGTTAAACTGACATCATATTTAGCAAGGGCTTCATTAATTTTTTCAACGTCTTCCTCTGACATCGGCCAGTTAACTCCGCTTTTAGCAAATTGTTGCAATTGGTATTCACCCAATTTTATAAAACCAGGTGCACCCATGCATATTGCAGCTGTTTGTATCCAATCATAAAGTTTCAGACAGCCTGATGTCACGATGCCACCCATTGAAGTGCCTCCTATGCCAATTTTATGACTAGCTAATAAATTTTTATTCTTTAATTCATCATATAATTGTTGTACTTCATGAATAGAATTTAAAACAATGTCCCAAAAATTTAAATTCATTTGCATTTCCGTTAGGCCTTCGCTACGCTCACCATGAAATTTTGCATCTGGCAATAGGACACGCACCCCTTTATGCACCAATTGGTATGCATAGTGTAAGTTATGTTCTTTTGCACTCATAAAGCCATGCAAAAAAATGACTACCGGGGTTTCTTCATTCATATTGTCTGTATGTATATGTAATAAAGGAATATTTCCCCACACTTCTTTTTCTACAAACATTATTGTCACTCCCAACTATTCTCTCATCTTTATGTTAGCAAACTTTTTTCACTGTGACAAAATTTTGACGAATGTAAGACAAAGAGATACTATTCAAACTATAGGAAAGGGGCAACGAGCTATGAAACCGCATTTAATCGTATTAGACTTAGATGGAACTTTATTAACAGATCAACAGCAAATTTCTGCAAAAACGAAAAAAACATTATTGCAGGCTAAGGAACAAGGGCATCAAGTGATGATTGCGACAGGACGTCCATACCGTGCAAGCGATCTTTATTATCATGAACTTGGGCTCACTACACCCATTGTTAATTTTAATGGCGCATATGTGCATCATCCTAAAAATGTCTCTTGGCAACATATGCACACACCAATTGATTTAAGTGTCGTACATGATGTTGTTGATTCTATTAACAGTTATGAATACGAAAATATTATCGCTGAGGTAAAAGATGATATTTATGTCCACACAGAAGACGATCGTATTTTAAATATTTTTAATATGGGTAATCCAAAAATTACACTTGGGGATTTATACACACACCTCCTGGATAATCCCACAAGTTTATTAATTCAGGCAAATGAAGCGAATTCAGTTATTATACGTGATCATTTGCAGGCTGTGCACGCAGAAGTCATTGAACATCGTCGATGGGGCGCGCCACTTCATATTATTGAAATTGTGCGTCGCGGCTTAAATAAAGCTGTGGGTATTGCACATGTGGCAAAAGATTTAGGTATTCCTCGTGAGCGCATCATCGCATTTGGTGATGAAGACAATGATTTAGAAATGATCGAATATGCTGGACTTGGTGTAGCGATGGGGAACGGTATTTCAAGTCTTAAAAACATTGCCAATGAAATTACGACAACGAATAATGATGATGGAATTGCAAAAATACTCATTGAACGCTTGAAATTATCATAGTTAAGTAGTAAGTTCAAGTTAACATTCCATTTTTACCAGTTTAACTTTATTCAGTGGTACCCCTTCCATTTATCTAAAGTGAGTATCTACTGAATAAAGTTAAAAAGCTTTAAAAGTAAGTTGAAATTAGGGGGACAAGAGAATGAAGATTTTTACGGATAGTGGATGTGATCTACCAAAATCTTACTATGAAGAAAATGATGTCGTGCTACTCCCTTTACGAGTGCAATTGAACAACAAAGAATATGAAGATGTGATTTCAATTGATTCCAAAGAGATCTATGATGCAATACGCCAAGGTGCTCAGCCAAAAACATCACAAGTGTCACCTGAGCTCTTTTTGAAGCATTTTGAGGAGCTAGCCAAAAATGATGAAGAAGGTATTTATATCGCTTTTTCATCAGAATTATCAGGCACATATAGTACTGCTCAAATGATTCGCAATCAGGTACTTGAGCAGTATCCTTCCTTAAAACTAGTCATTATCGACTCTAAATGCGCATCACTAGGCCATGGCCTTGTCGTGGAAGAAGCTGTACGACTGCGAAATATAGGAGTATCCTTAGAAGACATGGCCTCTAAAATAAACACCCTTGCACCTCAGGTCGAGCATTTATTTACTGTAGAAGACTTAGATTACCTTGCAAAAGGTGGTCGTGTATCAAAAGCTAGTGCATTTTTAGGTGGCCTTCTTAGTATTAAGCCTATTTTAAATGTAGAAGATGGCAAACTTGTACCGATTGAAAAGTCACGCGGTCGAAAAAAAGCACTTAATCGTATGTTAGATTTAATGCAGGAGCGTGGTGGCAGCTTTACAAATAAAATCGTAGGTATTAGCCATAGTGACGACGCTGCCTTTGCGAATGAAGCAAAAGCCTCTATCCAGGAGCGTTTTTCACCTCAAGCTGTGCAAATTACCATGATAGGTTCCGCGATCGGCTCACATGTCGGACCTGGGACTATTGCAATTTTCTTCACAAATAAAAGCTTTGAAGGCTAATAAAAAGCATGCTAGGATGGCTCCTGGCATGCTTTTTTGTCGTGTTATTATTATTGGACGTCTTGCTCCTGACGACGAACTTTCCCTCGTTTAATGATGATGACAACAAAGCCAATAAAGATCACCCATACTAAGCCAAGAGCCACCATATAAGGAGTGTTTAAGCCTTCATCATTGCGAACTTGATAAATTTCAACCATTTCTCGGTCTAAAATAACAGGATAGACTTCTTTTTCATTTATGCGAACTTTTTCCTCATGTAAAATACCGTTCAGCATTTTCCCTTCACCAAGTTGTTCAGGTGTTAAGTCGACGCGTTGTGTTTTACCAGTATTATTAACCATGATTACCCACTTTTCTTCGTCAGAAGAACGTGTAAAGACAAGAAGGCCATTTTCATTTGTAATGACTTCAAAATCACCATTACGTAAAGTAGCTGATTGATTACGTAAAGATTGAACATTTTTAATATAATCTATCAGTTCCTCGTCTGTTTTAAAGTTATAAAGCTGGTGTGTATCTGGTTTTGCTTCCCCATTCATAGCAATTTCTGTCCCGTATTGTACGACAGGAATTCCTGGTAGCATAAATAAAGCACCCATCGCCATTTTTAAGCGGGTAGGTGGGAACATATTTTCATTAGCAGAGTCAAATGTAAAACGATGAGTTTCAAGTGAATCCACCATAATTTGTGTCGGTTTTTCTCCTGCGAAGGGTTCCATTAATTTAGAAGAATCCATATCCACGTTTTTAAATATATTACGATAGATATCTGCCGTTACAGGTGAGAAAGTTGCATCAAAGTCAGCATCGCTTTCTTCATTTGCTATCACATAAAGTGATGTTTTTGTCTCTTTTAATGCAGCTATTACTGCATTGATAAACGCTGTATCAGCCCCTGCGATATTTGTTAAACGAATACCACCGATGTCATATGTAGAAACAAATTCAGTTACTGCTTGAATAAGTGCTTCTTGCACATCCTTATTCGATAAATCCCACTGTACTTGTCCATTATTGGTAGATGCAATCCAATCCGCTTTCGATGCATCCTTTGCCCACTCATGATTTGGACTCACATTTGTAAGTGGAAAATCCACCATAATGGACATATTTTTAGCTTTGTAGGCCTCTACAGTACTTTGGAATTCTTCCGTTGTTCCAAAATGACGTTCTATTGTAGTATAGCTTGTGGGCATTGATCCATCATACTTCTCTGTAGAAAAAATAGGCCCAATGGAAACAATTGTATAGCCCATCTCACCGATAAATTTCAGTTTATCCTGTAAACCTGTAAAATCGCCCCCCGCAAATTTCGAAGGGTCCTGCGTATTTGTATCAAAATCGTTTGTGCCCGAGCCATTAAAGAAACGGTCAACGAGTAAATCATAGATGCTTTCTTCTGCTATTGTTCTAGTCGCTGATTCATCCGCATGTGCTACTGGTATAGTACTTACTAATGAAGTTGCTAATAAAAGTGATGCAGCCGTCGCACTTATCCACTTCTTAAATTTCACTGTTATTCCCTCTCTTTCAAACCAATCAACGTCATTTTACCAAATAACTCTGTCACGTCGCTATCTTTTCCAAAGATTTTGCGTAAAAGCGAAATGAATTACGACAAAAAGGTGTCAATTCCGTCTTCCGTTTTCGTTTACAAAATAAAAGCCGTGAAGCAACTACTTCACGACTTTTAAATCATTATGCTAAGAAATCTTGACCCATTGGCAGTTTAAATCCTAGGAACAAAGTGATTAATAGGAATACTGCAAATAAAATCCAAAACATAGCTGTTGGTTTATTTTTCTTTTGACGTACTAATACCATTTCCATCATGCCAATTACAAGTATGCCACCTAAGAACTTAAATCCGTAAAGCATACCTTTACCATAGTCCATTGCCTCGATAAATAATGCCCCACCTGTGATGATTATTAGTACATAAAACAGACGTAATGTCATATGTATGCCTTTTGATTGCTTGCCCATTAGTGCCGCAATTAAAAAGATGACAATACCTACTACCCACGTAGTAATATGCAAATGCGTTTGGCTAGTTAAAAAACTCATGTTTGTCCCCCTCATTCTTTTTCTATCAAACTCTATCCTACCATGCGATGGAAAGGGTTTCAAATATTACAATAGTGTTCACATAATTTACATCATTTAAAACTTGGAATCCTTGCATGTCATAGTTTTTACATCTGTTACTATGCCTTAAAGCAGTAAAAAATCCGCGGAGTATAGACTCACGCGGATTGATATCATCATTATTCAAAATGGTTGACTAAAGTACCAATTCCTTGAATAGACACTTTTACTGTATCTCCAGCTTTTAAGAATTGTGGCGGGTTCATCCCTTTGCCAACACCAGCTGGCGTACCTGTTAAAATCACATCTCCTGGCTCTAATGTTACATGCTGAGATAGGATGGATACTAACGTTTCAACAGAGAACATCATATCTTTCGTAGAGCCATTTTGACGTACTTCATCATTGACCTTTGTCACTACTGTTAAGTCTTGTGGATTTGGGATCTCATCCTTTGTCACAAGGTATGGTCCAAGAGGGCAAGTACCGTCCAAGCTTTTACCCAAGAAGAATTGTTTATGTTTCTCTTGTAAATCACGAGCTGTTACATCATTGGCAATAGTATAACCAAATACATAATCAAACGCTAAGTTTTTAGGAATGTTTTTGCCTCGTTTACCAATAACGATAGCTAGCTCACCTTCATAATCCATTTTTGAAGAAAGATCTGCATGTATGGAAATTGTTTGTCCATCTGCAGCAATTGCAGTTGGTGATTTTGTGAATACCATTAAATCCGTTGGTGCTGCCTCTGCACCCATTTCCTTTGCATGTTCATCATAGTTTTTACCAATACACATAATATTTTTAGGTGTACGTGGAATTGGTGAAAGCCATTCGATCTCTGTAAATTCACGTTTAAAACTATTAGCATTATCTGATTTTTCTGCTGCTTCTACTAATTTACGAATCTGTTCCACAAAATCAAAGCCTAAAGCAATGCCATCCACGATTGAACTTGAAAAAGAAGGGAGAACTTGAAGTTCACTTTGAATAGCGAGTACATCCCATACCGCTTCTTCTTTTTTTACTTTTGGTCCAAAGCTTACATGTCCACCTAATTTGAATGATAAAATTTTCATGATTGAAAGAGCTCCTTCTTTTTTCTACATAATACAACAATATGATAGAAATTACCTCATTTTTGCGACAACATTTTTATAAGTTGTTATATCTTCATAAAATATGCATGTGAAGAGGAATATATTAACGCACTTCTACTTTTTGCTTATATGTTAATTTACGCCATATTGTTTCTAACGGTCCTTGTTTCCACTTAGATAACCAGATTTCTGCTATGATCATTTGCACAACAATAATGCCGACAGCAATTAATACCCCTGTTTCTACACTTACTTTACCATACCAGCCAAAGCCAAATTGGTAGAATAAACAAGTACCTATAATAGATTGAAGAATATACATCGTTAATGACATGCGTCCGATTTTAGCAAAAGGACTAAGTAGTTTTGGCATTATTGGCACTAAGCAGAGTAACACAATGACCCCAATATAGCCCACCGATAGAACTGGGCCCCCTATGTATACCTTTAAATAATCTAGTAAATATGTTCTTGTAAACATAATAGATAAGCTTTTTATACCAATACCGATGACCAATCCAGCAATTGCAAACGTCAGCCAGAGCCACTTCAATTCTTTAGCCCGTTCTACTAAATGCCATTTAGAGGCAGCGGCCCCTATTAACATATACGGTAAAATCGTGAACAGTGCGACAAACCACATCTCGATGCCTGCCTGCGTTGATAAATCTGTTAAGCGTTGCAAAAAGGCATCTACCCAGTTTCCTGTCCCATAAGCCGTGATGGCCTTCTCTACTGAAACGATATCTAAGTAATCATCTACTTTTGTATTAAAATTTACAATCCCTACTACAAAGAGCATAAAAGCTTGCATCAAGCCATTAATAATCAAAGCACTCGCTAATAGCCAGATGGGACTCAATCGTAGTAAAAGCACTAAGAAAACGCCACAAAATGCATACATCATTAATATGTCGCCCCACCAAATTAGCACAGCATGGATAAAACCAAAAGCAAACAGAATGGACAGTCTACGAAGCCCTAGCGTATAAAAGTTTTGTTGACGACTTTGAGCCTTTTGCCACTGCATGGCTAGCCCATAACCAAATAGCATGGCAAAAAGCGGGTAAAAGCTGCCTTGCACATAAATATCTATATTTTTCTGCCAAACAATATCTGATGGGGTTGTAAACCATGATGCCAAATCAATATGCGGCATTGGCAAATAAAAGGTATACATATTTACAAGTAAGATACCTACTAAACTAATACCTCGTAAAATATCTAATGTTGCTATTCGTTCCTGCAACATTGTTGGTTTTAACTCCACAAAATAGCCTCCTCTTTACTAGCAGCTATGGTGAAAGCAGGGCAAGAAAAAACTTTGCCCCACTTTGCCCGTAACAAGTTCTTTATGCGTGTATGGTCTGTTCATTATCGAATAAAAATAATACTTTATCGTTCACCTTGATGTGTAAGATGGATTCAATGGCTTCGCTATAAACACGAAGCTGTACGGCATAACGACCTAGTATTTCCTTTGACAAGGCTGGCTCCTGCGCAAAATGAGATTGTATACGATCCGTTTTATAATCCAACAAGACCCAATTACCGTATTCATCCTCAAATAGGCAGTCAATGATCCCTTGCACAATTTGAGCATCACCATCTTCATCGATTCTACTAATTGTAAACGGCATTTCTCTACGTATCTGCCTTGCGCGTTGAAAGCGTTGCCCTATTTCTGTCTCAAAAAAACGATAAATTTTCGCTTGCGGAACTACTTTGCCCTCCGCCTCTGTTAAAAGCTGTCTTGCCACTAAATCCTCCACAAAGTCCCTTACAGCATCGATATGACTAAAGCCATATTGAGGAACATGCTGCATCACTGTGTGCACAGCTGTACCAATTTCAGCACCAGTTAGCTGTTGCTCCTGTAAAAAAGCGGGTCGAGGTGCAATGGACGAAGCCTTTTGCGTGATAGGAGAGGCAAAATAAAATTCAGGTTCCTCCTGGCGCTGTAAATTTTCTAATCGCTTTATTTCACTAACAGATGTTTTGGAGCGCTTTCTTGTAGATTTTTGATAGACATACTGCGCTTGAAAGCGGGTAGTGATTTCAGCCAGCAAGTCCTCATCCTCTTGCATCGCAAGCACTTGCTGTACTTCATCGCCCATCGCCTCTATCTCATATGAATAATGCTTTGTATCGATGGCTTGAACCCACCAATGTGATTGATCCTCCACTTCTTTATAAGATGTGCTTGCTACTACTGCAAAATCTGCATGTCTTGCTACTGCTGGGCCAACCCAGTCCAAATAGCTGTTAGCTCTTGCACGTAAATATTCTTGAAGCGGTGCATCCATTGGTAAACTTTGTGCGTCCTGCCAGTTGTCGCGTGTTTTCTCCCAGTTCTTCACTGAGCCTACTAAAATCAAACGCTCCTTCGCACGAGTCATCGCAACATATAAGACACGCATTTCTTCTGCACGCATCTCCAGTTCTTTTTTCTCCTTCAATGCTAAAAACGGTAACGATGTATAGGTGATACGATTTTCGGGATCAATGGCCTTAACAGCTAGTCCAAAATCTTGATCAAACAAATAGGGTTGATGAAAATCCATTTTATTAAACGGACGTCCCATTCCTGCCACAAAGACGACTGGATATTCTAACCCCTTGGAAGAGTGTATTGTCACCAGACGTACTACATCATCCTTTTCGCCAATTGATTTGGCCGTACCTAAATCATCGCCACGCGTACGCATACGATCAATAAAGCGTAAAAAACGGAATAGCCCACGAAATGCTGTTTTTTCATACATTAATGCACGATCATGTAATACGCGTAGATTTGCTTGACGCTGTTTGCCATTCGGCATTGCCCCAACCATTTCATAATAATGTGTATCTAAATAAATTTTCCAAATTAAATCTGATAATGATCCACGACGTGCTAAATCACGCCAATTTTCAAAGGCTAGCATAAAGCGTTGCAACTTCTCAAATGTAGTGGTTTGCACACCATGTCCTTCACTACGAATAAATTGTCGTAAAGCATCATAAAAAGGTACCTTTTGATCGGCTAAACGAATTTTCGCCAGCTCATTTTCCGTTAAACCAACAAACGGTGCGCGCAGTACAGAGGCTAAGGGGATATCCTGATAGGGATTATCGACTACCTTCAGGACATTTAACATAATCATTACTTCGAGTGCGTCAAAATAGCCTTTAGATGATTCTGCATAGAGTGGAATCCCTGCCAGCTTAAATTCCTCTACTAAGTCTGTTGACCATGTCATCGAGCGCATTAAAATCACAATATCACTATACTTTAATGGTCGCTCTGTTTTTGTTTTTGTATCGTATACGGTTGTTCCATCTTCCATCATTTGACGTATACGATCGATAATAAATCGTGCCTCGTATTGTGATTTTTTTAATTCCTCTAGCTCCGTTGCCTCATTGCTTAGTTCTTCCAGTTCTTCTGGTGTTTCCTCTTCCTGTGGTGGATGCAATACGACCAGCTCAACAGGTATTTCTTTATCATCATAGGGCGCAGCAGGCTTTAGTGACGCATTGTCATCATACGAAATCTCACCGACACGCTCACCCATAATTTGTGCAAAAACATAGTTTGTAGCATTTAATACTTCTTTTCGACTTCGGAAGTTAGCGTTTAAATCAATTCGCATCCCCGTTACATCAGGTGACTCCAAGTATTCACTATATTTTCTCATAAAAAGCTTTGGCTCAGCTAATCGGAAACGGTATATACTTTGTTTAACATCCCCAACCATAAAAAGGTTGCCATCTTGTTCTTCACCCGTTTTAACAAGCTGTAAGATGGTTTCCTGTAGCATATTGGTATCCTGATATTCATCCACAAGTACTTCTTTAAAACGCTTTTTCATATCTAGTGCAACCGGTGATGGATGAAGTGCACCATCTATCTCTACCGTTAAAATTTGAAGTGCATAATGCTCTAAATCTGAAAAGTCAATGATTCCCCGTTCTAACTTGGCTAGTCGAAATTGTTCACTAAATGTAGTGGTCAAGTCAACTAGCGTAGTAATGGTCGGTGCCATTAACCTTATTTCCTCAAGTAGCCGTGCAGGCGTACGAACAAAATATGTCTCCTTGATTTTATTCATCATTTTTTTGGCTGCTTCTCGTTTTTTCTTCGCAAGCTCCTGTAGCTCTACATTAACCAGTGCATCCTTCGATACCCGCTTTAAGGTAGACCATTTAACCGTTGCAAAATAATCAAATAGCTCCTGCCATGTCCCACTTTGACTAATGCGTATCCCTTCCTGAATCATAGCAAAATCTACCTCTGCCGTTTCTGCATAGGGTGCAGGTCCATCTGGTTGTAATGTAATTGTGCGCATTTCAGAAATTAGCATAAAAGCCTCTTCCAGGCTATGACGTACGGTTAATTTGACGTATTGAGATAGCTCTAAATCATCGATTGTCACTTCCTCAGCTAATTCATATGCTTTCGGCAGGCTCCAAAGCCATTTTTGAGGCTCTGCATGGACACGAGAGGTATCATAAAGTTTACTAATCAGCGTTTCGATGGCTTGATCATCACGATCTGAGGTAAAGCTATCGACAAGACGATAGATGGCTTGTACGTGAGCCTCATCCTCAGCATCGTATGCATCTTCTAAAACTTCTGCTAAAACATCATCTCGCAATAATGCTATTTCTGCTTCATTGGCAATACGGAAGCCTGGGTCTATATCAAGTAAGTACGCATATTGCTTCACAATTGCTAAACAGAATGAATGTAGCGTAGAAATTTGTGCTTTATTCACAAGACTTAGCTGCCGTCTTAAATGATTAGATGTTGGATTTTCTGCTATCGCCTTTTCTAATGCCTCAGACATACGATGGCGCATTTCAGCGGCTGAGGCATTTGTAAAGGTCACTACCAATAGTTCATCTACATTGATCGGGTTTTCAGTAGCAATGACTTTTTCAATCATACGATTGATCAGAACCGCTGTTTTCCCCGACCCTGCTGCAGCCGAAACGAGTGTATCTTGACCGCTAGCATAAATGGCCTTCCACTGATCGTCTGTCCATGTGACATCTACTGGCTTAACAGGAATTGTTTGTACCATGCTATTCTATCTCCTTCCGAATTTTATCGACAATATCATTCGGCTTTGCTTGCATTAATTGACGATAGTTTTGTTTACCATCTGATGGATCAAATTGGCAAACCGCAGCAAATTGACAATAATCACATGCCGTTTTGGCTTTTAATTTATAGGGGCTAATGGCCGTATCACCAGATAAGATACCATTCCCTGCCTCCTGATGTTTACGACGAACAAAATGCTGCAACTTTTTCATATCATTGACAGGAACTATACGCGATTGTGACTCAGACGGTGTCCCATCTTTTTTCATATAGACAGGAATGATTTTTGAATGTCCGCTACTTTCCTCCAATTGCTCGTCCATCGATAAAATCGCTTCAGCATTTTCAGATAGCAAACCTTTCATTTTATACTGCTTTAAACGATCCTCTTCTATTTCACTGTCCGTCAAATCTTTATCCAGCTTCAGCATCGGATTATGAACATGGACATACAGTACCCCTGCTGGCTCTGCTTCACCTGAGAGCCAGTAAGAACTATTTTCCATTGCCACATCTAAATACGTTAGGACCTGTAAGGATAATCCGTAATAAACCTCATTTAAATCAAGGTCACGAGCTGAGGATTTATAGTCGACAATCCGCAAATAAGAGCGGTCATCTATCGTTGCACTATCCACTCTATCAATACGTCCACGCATAAACATTTTCTTACCACCAGTCAAATCAATCTCTAATGGTGGTAGCTGTTCATGTTGTCCAGGACCAAACGATGCCTCAATTGCAATTGGTTTGAAGTGTGATACATTTGCATGCTGTGTCAGTGCTGTCATTGTACGCTCAACAATTCGAATTAGCTTACGCTGAATATAGCGATAGCGGGCACTGGATAATAGGATTTGATGGGAAAAAACTGGAACAATTTGTTCTACTGCTTGACGTGCTAATTGTTTAATTTGCCTTGTTGTTAAACGAATCCAAGATAATTGCTGACGATGTGTTTCCTCTGTAATCCACTTTAATGCCTCATGGAATAAGTCACCCATTGCAAACGTTTCTAGACGATACTCAGCTCGTTCTTCAAGACGTAGGCCATACGTAGTGAAATGAGAAAAAGGACATCTGAAGTATTTCTCAATTCGCGACACACTGGATGTTAGCTTCTGACCATATAATTCCTGTGTAATATAGGTTTCAAGTGGCTCAGCCTCATTTTTATGGGTAATTGGATAAAGTACGCGGTCGAAAATGAGTGCCCAATACGGATCTTGTTTATAAAATCTTTGTAAAGCTAGCCATTCTGGCGCTAGTTCACGGCTATGTTCAGCTTGACGTAGCTGTACCATTAGATGTGCCAATGCAGTCCTTGGATGGCGTAAATATGGTAAAACATCCCCATCTAGTAATTCAATCGGATCGACTACCACTCGTTCTATCGAAACACCACTTAATAAGCCAGCCTTTTTGTCATTTCCTATTATTTTCTTAATATAAAGTGAGGCTAGAAGTGCCTTGCCTTCCTCATCCGCCGTAGGATAGGTCATATACAATTTGTTAGATGGCGTTGTAATAGCGCGATAGAACAAGAAATTTTCCTGTAATAAACGATTAGTAGAGGTAGGAGCAAGCTCATAGCCAATTTGACTAAACCATTCACGTTCGATATCTGACAACAAGCCCTCATACTCCATCCGAGTTGGATAAACACCATCATTCATTCCTATTACAAAAGCGACTTTGATATTGGATAAACGAGCTAAATCAACAGTAGCCACCATTACTTCATCAAGGGTTGGCGGAATTCTTGAAAATTCTAATGTATCAAAGCCTTCATCAAGAATTTTGGCTGCTTGCTCTACAGACATCTCCTGCTCTCCAAACATATAAACGAATTGGTCAAGAACAGCAATCCATTCATTCCAAGCTTGTTCATGTTCACTTGCAGCTAATGCGTCACCTCGCTCTAGCTCACGATCTTTCATGGCTTGCAGTTTATCATATACCTGTAATGACTCTATAAGTTCAAATAAAGCAGTCGCAATATCTCTGCCATTCTTGGCGCTATCAAGCTTGTCTTGTAAAAGTTTTAGAGGTTGGCGAATTTCATCCCGAATGGCCTCGATTTCTGCCTGCATTGCACGCTCTTCATCTGTTTGTACACGCGAATGGAATTCTAGACCTCGATATTTTTTATAAAACCAACGTGCCTCCTCAAACCATCGTTCACCATAGATGCCTTGTGCCAAGCAATAATTTTCTAATCGATCTGCTCGCTCACGCCAAATTGTTAGCTCAGCTTGTAATGGGAAAAACAAATCGGTTTTGACACTACGAAAAACTGGCTCATATTTCCAATTAGAGGTCATAACCTCCAAGGCTGAACGACTTAGCTCTATTAATGGATGATGTAGCATTGTCTTTTTTGTATTTGTAAAAATAGGAATTTCATATTGTTGGAAAATACTTGTAATAAGTGGATCGTAGAGATCTGCTTGTCTGTACAAAAGTACGATATCCTGATAGCGAAAACCGTCTTCTCTTGTCAGTTTTGTTATTTCCCGGGCAATCGCATGTATCTCTGCTCGACGATTTGATGCTTCAAGCACGGTTACATCTCCTGAAGTTTTTATCGTTTGAGACTCCAAATCAGCAAACTTTGCCTCCACATGCTGTAAATCTTTAGAATGAAATCTTTGAGTCTTATAAAAATGTAATGGTAATTCAACATCAATGCCCTCTTCTTTTGCTATATCATGAAGACGTTGATTCGTTAACGCTGCTTCATGGAATAAAGCTTGTTCATCAAAGGCTTCATCCATATGATCAAAGGGAAGGACGACAGTTACTTGCTTCGTCACCTTTAACAATTCACGAACCAGTTCTAACTCTCGCACAGTGAAGGCGGTGAAACCATCAATATAGATGGTCGCTTGCTTCATCGTTTCTGCATACTTCAGTTGCTCCGTTAAAATCGGATAATAGCCCTCGCTGTCAACATAGGTCGTACCAAGTCGTTCCTCCAATGCCTGCAAAACGACATGTAAATCATTCGCTTTCGCCTGCAATGTATTAGGTGCATCTATTGCCTTTAACGATTCCGTTACCTCTGCCAAGACTGAGCTATTGACGCTATAGCGACTAAATTCTCTTAAAAGGGTTTCAATTTCCTCCGTAAAGCCACGTTTTCCTGCTGCTTGTCGAAATAAGGAAAACTCGCTTTTTTGTTCCTCCAAAAGTTTACGTATAAGCATTCGATACCCATAGCCATTCACTTCTTTACGAGCAATACCTCCTGTTTCCTGTAAAACCAACCATGCTAAACGTTTAAACGTCATCACCTGTGCTCGAATCAAGCCTTGTAAACCATGCTTATTTGTCAGCTCATATTCCGTAGAATAAGACATTTGGTCAGGCACTATAATGAAAATTGGATGTCCCAATGGATCTGTCTTTAATTGCTCAACAATTTCCTGATGAATAAATGCGGATTTCCCTGTTCCCGAACGTCCTGAAACAATACGCAATGTCATTTACTTTCCCCCTCCTCATTAACTTGCTGTTGCGGGTGTCTCTTTTAATGAAATAAAAATTTGTACTTTTATTTGAGCGATTCTTTCGCTGAATTGATTACTTCTTATCTATTTTGGAGCGGCTTCTCCAGACTATTGATCGCTTCTCATCTATGGTGGAGCAGTTTTCCCAGCCTACTAAAAACAACATAAATCATCTATCTTAAATTCTATCGAAAAAAACTAGTAAATACTATCTATCAACCTTCACCTACCTATAAAAAGGTTAATTTATTACACAAAAAAGCAGCCTCTTCACATAATGAAAGAGGCTACAGTTTATTTACTTAACTGGCATGGTGGTCCTGCTTTTTCGTCAAATTTCGCGCTTGCTTTAAATCTCTTTCTACACGGGCATTCAAACGCTTCTCTATCAACTTCCCAACCCACCATAAAATAACAATGGCCACAGCTGCAATTATCAATCTCACTGGGCTTGTCAAGAGCGATTTTAAATCATAGCCCAATACACTCATACCTAAAATCATGACAAACTTTCCTGCAAGCAAAACGATTAAGTAAAATTTTTTATGGATATGTGACAATCCCGCTACAATATTGACAATCACAGATGGTGTAAAAGGGAAGCAGAGGAGGACAAAAAGAGGGCTGATGCCATTCATATCCACCCATTTAATAAGCTTCTGTACTTTTTTACTACCTGTTAAAAATTGTAATCTTGGATGTTTGCCAAAATGACGCACAAGTAAGAAAACCGCATAGGAGCCAGCTACAGAGCCTAGCCAAGATAATAGAAATCCTAGCCATAAGCCGAATGCACTGGCATTCGCCACAACGAATACGACTAATGGTAGGAATGGTAAAAACGCCTCTAAAAACGGGAGCAGTAAACCAATGATTGGGCCGAACGTTCGATACTGTGCCGCAACCTGTTCAATATTTTCTACAGTAAACCATTCATTCAATATCGACACCTCTATTTATACTGTAAAATTAAATGAAAAATTGTTAACCCTTCTGAAGTATTGCGATATTCATGGGGTTGATGCCCTGAGAATACTAGTGTATCCCCTTCATCTAGTAATTCATGCATGTCTCCAGCAGAAATAACTGCTTGTCCTTTAATAACCATTACAGTTTCCTCTACCCCTTCTGTATGGGCTTCACTCCTACTAACTGCCCCTGGCTCCATTTCAACCTTATAAAACTCCCAGCCTCGCTCTGGATTATACGGAATTATGGAGTAAACACGATAGCGTCCCTCATCCTCATCTACATGTGGTACATCTTTACTGCTATAACGCATGTAATGGGCAGTTGGCGGCTGTAATAATGAAGAGAATGACATACGCATACCCGCTGCAATTTTCCAAATTGTTGAAACAGTTGGATTGGCCTCCCCTTTTTCGATTTGTGCAAGCTGTGCTTTACTGACACCTGTCGCTTTGGCCACATCATCGAGACTTAAATGACGTTGCTGTCTAATTTTCTTTAATTGAAATGCTAAATTTCGACTCATTTGTTCCATCTTTACTCACCAATTTCTATTGTTTATTTTATCAGACATATGTATACTTTAATAAACATCAAGAACTATCAAACAATTCCATCAATAGTATACATGGAAATTATCAAGAAAGGATGACCTATTTATGACAAGTACAACAGAGCTTCAACATGATGACACAACAAGCTCTTCCAATGACAGTTTTTTACAAGGCGTGAAAGATTGCGTGCCTACATTACTCGGTTATATTAGTATAGGACTTGCATTTGGGGTTGTAGGTTCCGCTTCAGGGTTATCTGTCCTTGAAATCGCGCTATTAACGATACTGATTTACGCAGGTTCTGCACAATTTATTTTTTGTGCACTTCTTTTAACAAGTAGCCCTGCCTCTGCTATCATTGTAACCATTTTCGTAGTGAATCTACGCCATTTATTAATGAGTTTAACATTAGCACCTCACTTTACGCGCTACTCCATGCTTAGAAATGTTGGCTTTGGTACATTATTAACGGATGAAACCTTTGGTGTAGCAGTCACAAAGCAAATGCAAACAGGTAAATTATATGGTAAATGGATGGATGGGTTAAATATAACAGCCTATATCTTCTGGATTCTTTCCTGTGTTACGGGTGCCTTTTTAGGACAGTGGGTAGCAAATCCTGAAAAATGGGGTTTAGATTTTGCCTTGGTTGCCATGTTTATTGCACTTTTAGTTTTGCAATTGAGCAGTGTTGGTAAAAGTAAAATCATGCATTATATCAAGTTAATTGGCTATATGGCGGTTATTATGTACGGTCTTTCTTATGTAGTCCCTTCACATGTGGCTGTGCTACTGGCAACCGTGATTGTCGCAACAATTGGGGTGGTGACAGATAAATGACAACAACTTCTTATATGGTCTGGCTTATTATCGGCTGCGCACTTGTAACATGGCTACCGCGTGTGATTCCATTTATTTTTGTGCGTAGTGTAACACTACCTGATGTTGTGCTAAAATGGCTTAGTTTTATTCCTGTTTGTATATTAAGTGCTCTTGTCATTGAAAATTTAATAGATACTGAAAGCGGCAAAGTAGTGACACTTGATTGGCCAGTCTTTATTACATTTGTTCCTACTCTTATTATTGCCCTTGTCACAAAAAGCTTATCGATTACAGTAGTTGCAGGAGTAATCATTATGGCAGCAGTGCGATTTTTCATGTAAAAAGGTCAGTCCTATTGCCTGGACTGACCTTTCCTTATTTATTCATTTTACTTGCTAGCCAAAAGCCTACTGTTAATGAAAATGCATCGATAACGAAAATAATAGGTGGGGATGTATAGCCTGCATATACAGAGGCAGCAATAAGTGCAATGGCTAATAATAATGCAACATAGCGGTTATAGGTAATTCTAGTGAATAGTAATACCAATAAAGCTGGTATGAATAATGCTAGCATCATTTTCCCAAAAACGTCCATTATACTTCCCTCGGCTCAGCTAATAATAATCCAATACGGTAATGATCATTGCTATAAATCACATGTTGTGTTAAACGTAATTCATTGTTTCGGTCTAAAACCTCTAGACGACAATGAGCTGCATTTAATTGCAGTGCTTCATATAACTCATTTTCTGTAAAAATTGACACACCATTTACTTTGCGGATACATTCTCCTGCAAGTAAGCCCATCTTCTCAGCAGGTGAATCAGGAAGAACGGCTGCAATAATAGCACCCTTCGTACTTGGCGCAACTGCATAATGATCTGTTTTTTCCTGTTGTACAAAGTAGATAGCAATTATAATGCGGATAATTACACCAACAGCAAGTGTAATGAAGCCGATCACTGGCTCAAAATATGCAGCCAATCCTCCTATTAAAATAAGCAGTCCTAGTAAAAAGACAGGTCGGCCAATTTTTGGATACATATAAGCTGGTAATTCCTTTCTTGTCAGTTTAGTAAAGCCAATGACAAGTGGAAATAACACAAGTGCAAAGCTATTATGACCTAACGTAAACTGTGGCCAATATGGGAATATAGCCGAGATCGCATCACCAGGAATAACAAAGAAAATAGGTAATACCCATACATTTTTTGACCGATAGACAATTGCCTGCATACCCCGCTTCGTTTTCTCAATACAAGGTGTTGTAACCTTCATCGCCATACGTCGAATTAATAGCCCTTCTGCAATAACACAAAGGCCCGCAAGAATGGTAATTGTCACAATTGCGCCACTCTCTAAATGGACATCCTCTACTGAAATTTTCCACCAGGAAAATGACCAATTGTAATAGGACATACCCCATATGGCAAGTGTGGCAATCCCCATTGTCAAAATAGGCGACATTGCATTCATGACAAACAAGATAAGTGCTACTATAGAAACTGCCGTTAAAATGATTAAAAATTCCTTTGGGACAGTTAGACCTGCTCCAATACTAATGATAGAAATAATTAGTGCATAGAGCCACCCATCTTTCCATTGTCCGATTAGCTCCGTCCAGCCCCAAATAATACGTCTATTAAAATATTTACGCTCCTGTTTTACTCGACGATAACCTAAAATAATAGCAAATAATATGACTATATACAGTAATGGGTTGAGTAAAAAGCGGCCAATCGCTGTTACAATTTCTATTAATATCTCACTAACCATACGAACACCCGCCATTTCTATCTTGAATACTATGAATTTATTGTATCAAAGGACTACACGCTTGCGTAGTACAAACTCATAGAAAGCTTTGTATTATGGTATTTTTGTTCTGTCTGCGAGTTTTATTGGTCAATCGTATGCAGTAAAAAACTAGTGGCCATTTGGAATTGTTGGTCATTTTGACGATCGGCTTTAAAATCCTTTAACGTTTCGTTTAAACTATTAAAGAAAGTCGTGTCCATATAAAATTCATCTTCTGCTAGCTTTAATTTTTTCTGTTTACGATAAAGATTAACGGCCTCTGCGGTCGTTTCATCCATATAGCCATCTAAACGATCGATTTGATAGCCTAGTTTCTGCAAGGCGTTTTGTGAATAGGAAATCTCTTCACTCATATCACCCACTTTAAACTTACCTGTTAGTGGATGAAGTTGAAAAGCAAATAATTCATTTTGCTCAATCATTAAACTAGCTTCAATGCCCTGCCCATGAATCCATTCACGTTTTGGTGTTAGCCATTTGTTGGTTGATAATTTAAGCTCGCCGCCATTGGAAAGCTCCCAAGATTCTTGTACAGTCCCTTTTCCAAAGCTCTTAACCCCAACAAGTGAAGCGCGTCCCCAGCCTTTTAAAGCTCCGCTCAATACTTCACTAGCAGATGCACTACCTTGATTTTGCAATACAACAATTGGAATTTTATTCATCGTTTCTATATATTTTTCATCAAAGCCTTTTGTTTGCGTTTTTAATGGTTCCATAGCACCTTCCGCATTTTGCATATATGCAAATACTTTGCCATTGTCCAATACTGTGCTCAGTAGCGCTGCGACGCTATGTAAATAACCACCTGGATTATCCCGTACATCGATCACAATTCCTTCCACATCTTTACGAAGTAATTTACTCGTTTCTGCCACCCATTCATTGGCGGTTTTTTCACCGAATAATGAGATCACTACATAGCCAATAGCTGTATCTTCTACCTTCACTACCTCACTAGTTACCGTTTTATTGGAAATTGCTGCACGCTCCATCGTCATCTTAATATGCTTATCTTCACTTGGACGATAGACAACAATGGTTACTTTCGTTCCCTTTTCACCTTGAATTAAATGCATTAATTCACTCATCGTTTTCCCATCAATCCGTACCCCATCAACTTGTACAATTTCATCGAGTGAACGCATGCCTGCTTTCTCTGCTGGTGATGAGCGAACAGGTGACACAACAATAAACTTCCCTTTATTTTCGGTTAGTTCAATACCGATGCCTACTCGTTCCTCAGCTAGCATTTGCCGATGTTGCTCAGCCTCTTCCTTGGAGTAATACGTACTATAAGGATCTTTAATGGCATCAGCCATCCCACGAAGAGCCCCTTCCACTAATTCATCCTTTTTTGTACTGTATACTGATTTTTCTTCAATGATTGTCATAGCCTCACCAATAGTATCAACCTCCGTAACAGGCTCCTTTTTATCGCCAATATTAAACCAATCAAAGTAAATACCACTGCCCACCACCAAACTACTAAGTAGGACTCCGACACCGGCTGTTAATTTGCGCAAATCTTCCCTCCTCCGTCTCTTTTACTGTATGACTCTATTTTTTCAAACATACAAAATTACCTTTCAAATTTGTTAAGAGAGAATATTTCACTTTACACATGGATGTTGGCTGTTGATTCGCATGGATATACCTTGGTTCCCGCGAGTATTCACCTTGACTTATGAAAAATAAAAAAATCTGCTTGTTTCCACTATAGAAAACGAGCAGATTTTTTATGAATCAATCTAGTGCATCTACATAATCATTTAACATATCCACGTCCATTGGTCCTCTGATGGCGCGTTGAATGAGGCCCTTGGAATCAATAAAATAAGTGGTTGGAATCGTGATGACTTGATAATTCAAGCCAGCTTCATTGTCAGGGTCCAATAAAATAGGGAACGTTAGCTCAAAGCTATCTCTAAATGTCATCACTGTGTCCACTTTGGCATCAGCGGTCACATCACGTTCGGCTTCTGTTAAATTGACCGCTATAATTTCAACGTTTTTCTCTTTTGCATACTCATCATAGAAGCTTTGCATATGAGGCATTTCCGCCTTACAAGGTGGGCACCATGTTGCCCAGAAATTTAAAACGACTTTTTTTCCACGAAGATCGCTTAACGTGATATCTTCCCCGTCTAAGCTTGTTAAGGTGAAATCAGGCGGTATATCGCCTTTGCTTAAGCCAGTTTCTAGCTCCTCCATATCCTTACCTAGAGCCGATTTATCAATAGCACGTTCTTCGTCAATTTGTTGTTTTACATATGTACCAATCATCGCAACCACTAATAGCACAACGATCAGCAGTCCAATATTTTTTTTCATTTCTTACCTCCCACATTGATTCGTTCATGCTGAATAGTTAAGCCCAAACAAAGTAGTATTACACTGACAGCCACAGCTGTTTGCCCTATACCAAGCGGCTGGAAGATAGCCACTATCAAATAGCTAATTGTATAGAGTATGAGAGCTTGTTTCACCGCTACTAATCTCCATAATATGACGAGCGTGACTACACTTAGCACAGCTAATGTTATAACTTCACTCGATATATTGTTGTCATTAAATAGCACAGCAAGCATTTGATAAATGGATTGCGTTAGAATAATAGCCCAGCTACCAGCTATCATCTCTTGTTCCTCAAGCTGTAGACTCTGTCGCTTTCTCCATATTTGCAAAGATGCTACAATGACACCGAGAAGAACACCCATTGTTCCGCCATTAAAATAAAGCAATGTAATTGGATTGTTTACTACAGTTTTGAAATCTGTTCCAAGCAAACTTAACTTCCAAACAATAATAAAGGTGAAAATGGCATCACTATATAGCTCAGACCACTTTTTAGAAAATTGTAAGCGCAAGATAAGCCACACAATAAAAAAAGTAATAAGTAAAGCGACTGCAGTAGCTGGTAAAGTTAATGTTCGGATTGAGTACCACTCTGTATTTATCAATTCAACGAATCCTCCTCCGAAAGCATAGCATAGAACCTTTTTAAAAAAAGACTATTTCACACTGTTTTAAGAAAATCTTCAGAAATAACAACAATGAAAATACCCCACTAAGTATATATTCATCATAACATTATTTAGAATCTTATAATAGCGATGAAACTTTCAATGGAATATTTCGTAAAATGAGAAAAGGGGAGGAGTTATGCTTTCAAAGCGACTTATACTATGGATTGCTGCTATTTGTCTTAGTATTAGTGTTCTGATGCTGTACTCAGAGTATCAAACAAAGAATTTACTACAAGATTTTTTACTTAATAAAGATCTTCTAGAAATAGTAAATAAGATAACGATTTAGGAAGTTGACAATGGTACCAATAAAAGCTTTGCCATTATCAATCGTGAAAATCCACGATTAGATGTTTGCGTTTAGACTTAAGTACTTTGGAATTAAAAAGAACCTTATTAAATAACAAAAAAGCTGATGTTGTCTTTCAATTGGATCTTACTTATTTTGACCATACATTAAAAATACTGTTCTGCAAAAATGGCTTATTGGCTATTAATGGGCAAACCTATAAGTTGGTGAATGGTGAAACATTCGATGAAATATTAAAAGCTATACACTAGAAAACGCTAGTGTATAGCTTTTATGTTTACAATGGGATATATTTCAGTGGATTTACACTGCCGACTGCTTGTCCTTTCCAAGGACCAATATGCACTTCAAAGTGTAAGTGTGGGCCAGTAGAGCGACCTGTACTACCCATGGCTGCAATTTGCTGACCTTGTGTTACTTCTTGTCCTACACTAACATTAAATGCACTTAAATGTGCATAAACGGTTGTGTAAATTTGTCCATCGATAGAGTGCGTTACAATGACAACATTACCATACGAACTAAGTGGTGCTGCGTAAGAAACAACGCCATCTGCTGCTGCCCATATTGGTGTTCCCGTTGCATTTGCAAGGTCGACACCATAATGGAATTCAGGACCTGCTCCAAGATTTCGCCAACCATATGGTGATGTTAAGCGACCATTCGTTGGTTTTATCCAAGTTCCGTTTGATTGAGGCGCATGGACTGTACCACCAGATGATCCGCCACCATTGTTAGCAGCAGCTGCTGCCGCGGCCGCGGCGGCTGCTTTACGTTTTGCCTCTTGCTGACGTGCAATTTCAGCCAAACGATTTTGTTCAGCAATAATTTGATCTTGCAATTCCTGACTTACTTCCAAAGCCTCTGAGTATTCTTTTTCAAGTAATACCTTTTCTGATTTCAGCTTTTCTTGCTCTTTTTCTAATTGGTCTACTAGTTTATTTTTCTCAGTTTTTTGACTGTCTAATGATGCTTTTAATCGTTCAAGCTCAGCTTTTTTACCTTCTAGGTTTTTACGTTTCTCTTCTACACTTTGCTTTTGCTCTTCTAATTTTTGTTTATCATCTTTTTGATCTTGAATAATTTGACGATCCGCTTCCAATAATGCATTAACTGCAGAGAAACGATCAATAAAGTCTACAAAACTATTAGAGCCTAGCAAAACATCTAAATAACTTACAGAGCCCCCAGCTTGAATGGCACGTGCACGTTCTTGTAACAATAAATCGCGCTCTTCAATTTTATGCAAAAGCTCTTCAATAGAAGCTTCTAACTTTTTAATTTCCTCATTTGTTGCCCGAATATCTGCTTGTACTTTTTTAATATTACTATTAGTTTTGTCGATTTCAGCGTTCAATGCTTGAATTTGATCTAAGATTTGTTGTTGCTTTTCTTGATTAGCTGTAATTGCATTTGATTTATTGCTGATAGATGAATTTAACTGATTCTTCTTTGTTTCAACTTGTTTCTTTTCTTCTTTTAAATCCGATAAACTTGTTGCATATGCTGATGGAGTTTGGATAAAAAGAATTAGAGCAGATGCTGCTGCAAGTGTTTTTAATATGTTTTTCGCCTTACTTTTCACCGATTGAACTCCCCTTCGACTATTCTTTTCTTTTTCACAAATATCCGTTGTGACTAAATTTTTAAAAACTTACGTACTGACATGAAACTTCCCCAAATACCGATCAGTACACCAATGAGTAACAGAAGACCGCTTACCTGATACACAAGTGGAGAAAAATCTAGTAATTGAACAAGCTCTCCTTGTAAACGTGGTGCAATAATTTTATATATATTGTGGTAAAGGGTCGTCACAACCGCAATCGGAATAATTGAACCTAAAATTCCAAGCCACATACCTTCTAATAAGAATGGGATACGCACGAATGAATTTGTAGCCCCTACAAGTTTCATAATTTCTATTTCATCACGTCGAGCTATAATCGTTATACGAATTGTATTCGAAATTAAGAAAATTGCCGTAAATAATAACCCTAAAATAAGTACGATTCCTACATTACGACTAATATTTAAGAAGTTAAATAGTTTTTCAACTTTTCCTTCGCCATACATTACATCATATGTATACTCATATTTATCAATGGTTTTCGCAACTTTTGCTGTTTGCTGTGGATCAGCAGCTTTTACATAAATAACGTTACGTAAAGGGTTACTTTGTTCAAATAGTTTAAAATCATCACCGAAGTCTTTTACTAGCTTGGTTAACTCATCTTCCTTAGTGGAATACGTCATCTCCGAGACACCAGGCAATTTTTTGACTTTTTCGATGAGTGCTTTTTCAGCAGCTTCATCTGCTGTTTCATCAATTAACACTTTAATTTCGACATCATTTTCTAAATCCGTTGCTACTTTATTTAAATTCATCATAATAAGCGCAAAAACACCTACTAGAATGAGCGTAACGGTAACGGCACTGACAGAGGCAATGGTCATCCAGCTATTTCGACCAAGTGATTTGATACTTTCCCGGAAGTGGCGCTTTACTGTACTAAATTTCATAGCCGTATTCACCTCCGTGTTCATCACGGACAATTAAGCCGCCTTCAATTGCAATAACACGACGTCGAATCGTATTTACAATTTCACGGTTGTGGGTTGCCATTACAATCGTTGTCCCACGTGCATTAATTTCCTCAAATAAATTCATAATTTCCCATGATGTTTCAGGGTCAAGATTCCCTGTAGGTTCATCTGCAATCACCACTTTTGGGACATTGACTATTGAACGAGCAATCGATACTCGTTGCTGCTCTCCTCCTGAAAGTTCATTTGGAAACATTCTTGCTTTATGTTTCAATCCAACTAGTTCTAGCACTTCCATAACCCGACGTCGGATTTCATCTGGCTTTTCCTCTATTACTTCAAGCGCAAACGCTACATTCTCATAGACATTCAAACGAGGTAGCAATTTGAAATCTTGGAAAACTACACCAAGTTGACGGCGCAAAAAAGGGACCTTCTTATTCTTTAAAGTTGCTAAATCAATACCATTTACAATTATTTGTCCTGATGTTGCTTTTTCTTCACGGTACATCAATTTAATAAATGTGGATTTCCCTGCCCCACTTGGGCCAACTACATACACAAATTCGCCTTGCTTTATATTAACGGAAATACCATTTGTCGCAACAACACCGTTTGGGTATTTCTTTGTCACATTTTTCATTTCTATCATGATTAAACCACCTAAAACTCTCATCTATGTAAGAGGTATTTCTTTTACTATTATAGCACTCTATTTCTGTTTTTTTATTACAGTTTCATTTCAATCCGTGGCAGTTCCTTCTATTTCATTCTTTCCTTGCCATTATCCTTAAAAATATGACAAAAATAAAACAAGATTCTCCTCTATGTGCTAGGTCGAATCCTGTTTGAAAAGAAAAAGCATTCAAGCTTTACCTTGAATGCTTCTACTGTTAAATTTGTTGTTCATCTGTTGTTGTGTAGCGCACTAAAACAGCACCAGTTTTCGATTCACCTTCTATAAATAGGCGATTCGCATTTTCAACTTCTTTGTCGAAACGGACTACTTTGGATAAGAATTGATCTTGTGACTCCATTTTAGAAACATCCTGGATACCCACATCCACTTTACCGAAATTCGTTACGACTTTACCGCTCAATGAAATTGTTCGTGGGACATATAATTCCACTGCTCCAGCAACTGTTTGAGCTTTAATTTTAGAAGAATTTGTCGAGCATGTTGTTACGACTACATGTCCATTGACAGACTTAGCTTCAACTTCATCCAATGCACCATCCAAATAAACACGCCCATTCAATGTTTCAGCCTCTAAATCCTTGCCTCGAACATTCGTTAATTCAATGGAACCATTAGAAGAATCCACTTCAGCTTTTCCAAAATTAAATTTCGTACCTTTAATGGCACCGTTTAACGTTTTCACTTTTAATTCTTCAAATTCTGTATCCTGTAATGAAACACTACCATTCATTAGACGAACAGATAATTTTTCAAGTTTATCCTTTGGTACTAGCACCTTCACATTGACTTGAACAAGCTTTAATTGGCTCAAAATACGAAGTGATTGTGCTTCCTCTTTCACAACAAATTGCTCTAAGAAGTGATTACGAGTTTCTTCTTCACTTTCGTTCATCAAAGGTGCCTTTACCTTGCAAATCACCTGAATAGTTTCTCCTTCACTGGATTCCAATGAGAAGTTACCATTCGGTAATTCAACAATAATATTGTCCACATTGGCAGCAGCCACTTCTTCTGTATGGGTAAATTCAATTTTATCTCCAAATGGAGAAGCTACATCAAATTCCTTTACCTTTTTAACAGCCGTATTCATCATATCCATAAAAAGAGAACCGATTTGCGTTAAATCCTTACGAAAATCCTGCATTTCATCTTGGAAGTATTTCATAAAATCATCTTTTTTCTTGTCACCATCTTTTGATTTTTCTTCAAATAATGGCTCTTTTTCATTTGAAAAGGATTGCGTCTCTTTCGACACATCATTCATAACATGTTGAGTAGACTTGCCAGGTTGCTCTAATGCTTCTAATAATGTAATCGCCTCTTGTGCCGAAATTGTTCCTTTTTCTACAAGTTCTAAAATTCGTTGACGTTCATTTTGCATAAATAAATAGCCTCCCTCAGTTCGTTATACTATTTATACGATTCATCATGTGAAAAGTTTCACTGCAAAATTGAATAAATTGGGTCTTTTCATTTCAACAACGTCAGGCTTTTACCTCTGAAGATTTTATTGCTCGTTTTTTAGATTAGTTGGATCTCTTCCGGCCTCTGTTTGAGTGGGTTCTTCACATTTCGAATCATTTTCAATCTGGATTGAGCGACTTTCCCCAATTTAAGATCACCTTTCAATCCAGATTAATCATTTCCGTTCGAATGTAAAACCCTTAAGACTTAGTAGCTTCTGCTAGCAATGCATCCATTCTCATACGATCACGTTCCAGAATTGGTTTTAAGTATTTGCCTGTATAGGAGCCTGCTACTTCTACTACCTCTTCAGGTGTACCAGTTGCAACAATCGTACCACCTTTGTCTCCGCCTTCTGGACCTAAGTCAATGATATAATCAGCTGTTTTAATCACATCCAAGTTATGCTCAATAACTAATACCGAATCACCGTTTTCAACAAGACGCTGTAAAACGACAAGTAAACGAGCAATATCATCGGCATGTAATCCTGTCGTAGGTTCATCTAAAATATAGAAGGATTTCCCTGTGGAGCGTCGATGTAATTCAGAGGCTAGTTTTACACGCTGCGCCTCACCGCCCGATAAGGTTGTGGCTGGTTGCCCTAATTTCATATAACCCAACCCCACATCAACAATCGTTTGTAGCTTACGCTGGATCTTTGGAATATTTTCAAAGAACACTACTGCATTTTCAATTGTCATATCGAGAATATCAGCAATACTCTTATCTTTATACTTCACTTCAAGTGTTTCACGGTTATAACGTTTGCCGTGACATACTTCACATGGTACATAAACATCTGGAAGGAAATGCATTTCAATTTTAATAATGCCGTCACCACGACATGCTTCACAACGACCGCCCTTGACATTAAAACTAAAGCGTCCTTTTTTATAGCCTCGTACCTTTGCTTCATTTGTTGCTGCGAAAACATCGCGAATATCATCAAAAACACCTGTATAAGTTGCTGGGTTTGAACGAGGTGTACGCCCAATTGGCGATTGATCAATATCGATTACTTTTTCAAGCTCATCGATACCTGTCACTTCTTTATGCTCGCCAGGCTTAACCTTTGAACGATTCAGCTTCTGTGCCAAAGATTTATATAAAATTTCATTTATCAGTGTAGATTTCCCTGAACCAGACACACCTGTCACTGCTACAAATAAGCCTAATGGAACATCTACTTTAACATTGCGTAAATTATTTTCCTTGGCACCTTTAATGGAGAGCTTTCGGCCATTTGGTTGGCGTCTTTCAATTGGTAAAGGAATAAACTTTCTACCACTTAAATATTGTCCAGTTAAGGATTTTTCATTATTCATAACTTCCTGTGGTGTACCTGCTGCCACAATTTGACCGCCATGGACGCCTGCTCCAGGTCCTACATCGATGAGATAATCTGCAGCAAGCATCGTATCTTCATCATGCTCTACCACAATCAGCGTATTTCCAATGTCACGCATATTTTGTAATGTGCTAATCAGTCGATCATTATCTCGCTGATGCAAACCAATCGAAGGCTCATCTAAAATATAGAGGACTCCCGTTAATCGTGAACCAATTTGTGTAGCAAGGCGAATACGTTGTGCCTCTCCACCAGATAATGTACCTGCTGCACGACTCAATGTTAAATAGTCTAAACCAACATTCACAAGGAAGCCCAATCGTTCTTCGATTTCTCGTAAAACTAATCGAGCAATTTGCATATCCTTTTCAGTGAGATCAAGCTCTTTAAAGAAAGTGTCTGCTTCCTGAATTGAATATTGTGTGACCTCACCGATATGTTTATCAGCTACTTTCACTGCTAGCGTCTCAGGCTTTAAACGATACCCTTTACATGAAGGGCAAGCCTGCTGTGCCATGTATTTTTCCATCTGCTCACGAACATAATCGGATGTCGTCTCTTTAAAACGACGCTCAACATTGCGCACCACACCCTCGAATTCGATCATTTGATCTCGCACATTGCCAAACTCATTTTCATAATGGAAGTGTATCTTATCTTTTCCAGAGCCATATAAAACCTTGTCCATCTTTTCCTTTGGCAAATCCTTTACAGGCACGTCCATTGGAATATCGTAATGATCACATACAGCTTTTAGTAATTGTGGGTAGTACTGCGAACTTGTTGGTTCCCATGGTGCGATGGCATGCTCTAACAAGGAACGATCCCAATCAGGCACCACTAAATCTAAATCTACCTCTTGTGTTGAACCTAAGCCATCACAGCTTGGACAAGCACCAAACGGACTATTAAATGAAAACATACGAGGCTCTAACTCACCAATAGAAAAACCACATAATGGGCAGGCATGATGCTCACTAAATAATAACTCTTCATGTTCCATCACATCGACAAGCACACGTCCATCTGCCAGGCGTAAAGCCGTTTCTAAAGAATCACTCAGACGAGCAGCAATCCCTTCCTTCATAACAACACGGTCCACTACTACTTCGATGGAATGCTTTTTATTTTTATCAAGTTCGATAGCATCATCTAAATCACGCAATTCCCCATCAATTCGTACACGAACAAACCCCTGCTTTTTTAAATCTTCTAGTAGTTTAACATGGGTACCCTTACGTCCAGAGACCATTGGTGCAAGGAGCTGCATCTTAGTTCTCTCAGGATAGGTTAATAAACGATCCACCATTTGCTCAATCGTTTGGGAAGTGATTTCTATGCCATGATTTGGACAAATCGGTTTACCAATGCGTGCATAAAGTAAACGTAGGTAATCATAGATTTCCGTTACCGTACCGACAGTAGATCGCGGGTTACGACTAGTTGTTTTTTGGTCAATGGAAATAGCAGGCGACAAGCCTTCTATTGCATCGACATCTGGTTTATCCATTTGTCCAAGAAATTGGCGGGCATAGGCGGAGAGGGACTCAACATAACGACGTTGGCCCTCCGCATAAATTGTGTCAAATGCTAGAGAAGACTTTCCAGAGCCTGATAATCCTGTTAAAACGACTAATTGGTCACGTGGAATTGTGACATTGATATTTTTTAAATTATGAGCACGTGCACCTTGCACGACAATTTCAGTATTTTTCACAAGTCATTCACCCTTCTACCTTCAATTCAAATATTGTATCTCGTAACTCAGCCGCACGTTCAAAATCAAGCGCTTTTGCTGCTTCCTTCATTTCGACTTCTAGGGAAGCTAAGAGCTGTTCTCTTTCCGCCTTTGTCAGCTTTTTGCCTTTTGTTGCCTTTGTTACATAGGATTCCACTTCTTCTGCTACTTGTGTTGCGCGAATCACATCTGGGATTTTCTTAATGATCGTTTGAGGTGTTATGCCATGCTCCTCGTTATAAGCCATTTGTAACGCACGACGACGTTGCGTTTCATCAATCGCCTTTTTCATCGAGTCTGTTACATGGTCTGCATACATAATGACATGACCATTCGCGTTTCGAGCAGCACGACCAATGGTTTGAATCAATGAACGCTCTGAACGTAAAAACCCTTCTTTATCAGCATCTAAAATTGCCACAAGGGACACTTCAGGGATATCAAGACCTTCACGCAATAGATTAATACCTATTAGCACATCATACGTTCCTTTGCGTAGCTCACGGATAATTTCAATACGTTCTAGTGTCTTAATTTCTGAATGTAAGTATTCAACTTTTAAGCCCATTTCCTTCAGGTAAGCCGTTAAATCCTCAGACATTTTCTTCGTTAGCGTTGTCACTAAAACTCGCTCATCACGCGCAATTCGATCTTGTATTTCATCAATTAAATTATCAATTTGACCTTCAATAGGACGTACATCAATTAATGGATCTAATAATCCAGTTGGACGGATAATTTGCTCTACCATTTCTGGTGTATGCTCCAGTTCATAAGGACCTGGTGTGGCTGATACATAAATCGCTTGATGTACGCGGTTTTCATACTCTTCAAAACGTAATGGACGGTTATCTAGAGCAGACGGCAATCGGAAGCCATGTTCTACGAGCACTCCTTTACGTGCTTGGTCACCATTGTACATTCCTCGAACCTGTGGAAGTGTTACGTGACTTTCATCAACCACAAGTAAAAAGTCTTCGGGGAAATAATCTAGCAAAGTATATGGAGTAGCACCTGCTTCACGCAATGTTAAATGACGTGAATAGTTTTCAATCCCAGAGCAAAAGCCCATTTCACGCATCATCTCTAAATCATAGCGTGTACGCTGTTCTAAACGCTGTGCCTCTAGTAATTTATCTTCTGCACGTAATAATGCAAGTCGTTCCTCTAATTCTTTTTCAATGTTTTCAATCGCTTTACGCATTTTCTCTTCTCGTGTAACGAAGTGAGATGCAGGGAAAATAGCAACATGCTCTCGATCCGATAAAATCTCTCCCGTTAGTGCATCTACCTCACGAATGCGATCGATTTCATCCCCAAAAAATTCCACACGAATACAATGCTCATCACGAGAGGCTGGGAAGATTTCCACTACATCTCCACGTACCCGAAATGTTCCGCGAGTAAAACTAACATCATTTCGCTCATACTGAACGTCTACAAGCTTGCGCAGTAGCTGATTACGTTCAATTTCCATACCCGTACGAATGGAAACAACCATTTCTCGATATTCTTCCGGAGAACCTAAACCATAGATACAGGACACAGATGCAATAATAATGACATCCTCACGCTCAAACAATGCAGAAGTAGCAGAGTGACGCAGCTTATCAATTTCATCGTTAATGCTAGAGTCTTTTTCTATATAGGTATCTGTCTGCGGTACATAAGCTTCTGGTTGGTAGTAATCATAGTAGCTGACAAAATATTCAACGGCGTTATTTGGGAAGAACTCTTTAAATTCACTATACAACTGGCCAGCTAGTGTTTTATTGTGTGCCATAATTAGTGTTGGTTTTTTGACTTGCTGGATGACATTCGAAATGGTAAACGTCTTACCTGTTCCAGTAGCACCAAGCAATGTTTGATGACGTTTGCCTGCTTTCACACCCTCCACTAATTCCGCAATGGCCTGTGGCTGATCCCCGTTAGGCTGATATGGCGCTTGTAAATCAAATGTTTGCACTCATGTCCCCGTCCTTTCTTCCAATTTGTACATATATTTTAGCATAGCAATATTAAAATTTCGAACATTTAACGAACGAATGTTTGTAAAAATTTTTTTCATCTCTAAAATTTTTATTACATAACAATACAGTCAATTTAACTTGTTACTCTTATAATAGCCGTTTTATCAAGTTTTCAAGCTTTATTTATGGATGAGATTTCCTGTTTTGCTTTATGTGCAGCTCACACTCTCTCAGGAGCCGGGCTATGTACTTTTAGAGCGACTCTCACTTTTTTATAAACAGCGTCTCAAACTTTTTAAATGACTTTCCCCATTCTATAAGCAAGATCACTTCTTCTAACCAAAACATACAATCTTCACATCCTCTGCAACTATTTTCAAAAGCAAAAAAATCCCACTCTCCAATAGATATGGAGAGCGGGTTCGTCAACATGATTCATCTTCTGTTTGGTGTAAGGAAGTTAGTTCGGATGCGTATTGATAAAATGCGTTTTCATCTTTTTCATCGAGTGCTCTATCTATCAGAACCATGAGCTGCTCTTGCCGATGCATACGCTGGATACGATTTAAAAATAAATCTAAATAAATCTCGTTTAATAATTTCTCTGCCTCATCAACTTTTTTCGACTGACCAACGGCTTTCAGAAAATCTGTATACGAATAATATTTATCCAACGATCTCACCTCGATCCTTTTCTAAATTATATGAAAATTGAAATTAAAAAGCAATGCTTACGATTCGAAAATATCTTGGATTAGCTATTAATCAATTGATATTTAGAGCAAATTCTCTAGGCATTTCGTGCTTTTCTGAACGATTTTCAACTATTTCATTTAATTTAAGAAAGTCATATTCTGTTTTACACTACCGTTATAACTAGAAAAAAGGAGGCACTCCCTATATGACAACTAACTTTGTAAACGGCTACTTAATTTCATTCAATACTTATTTGCTGCAACCTATTCAGCATGACTCCAAAGTCTTCACGCACGTGATTGATAAGCATAATGAGCTGATTGTTACACGCAAACCGATGCATGTCCTTCGAAAATCCTGTCTCTCATTAGGATCAACTTACGAAGCCGCAAAACAATCTGCTAAACGTTTTTTCGGCAATCAACACAAGCTACCAATCGTCGTGGCCTTTGATTATGGTTATCCCTGTATTTTTTTGCCAACTTATTCACCCAGCTCCATTCACAATATATGGATAGGGCTTCATGCAATTATTAATATTACTCCTAGTGAATTGGGGTGTATTGTAACGTTAAAAAATGATAAACAAATCGAACTACCTATTCGTTATGCTTCCATTAGTAAACAATTTCTTAACGCATCTATGCTGTATAAATATTACATGAATGAACGAAAACAGCTGAGCCAAGATGCACCCTATCATCCACCCTTTTAACAAAAATTCCCCAAGAGCATCTCACTCTTGGGGAATCTGGGTATTAATTTATTTTTGAACGTAAATAGGCATTAATAAATGGATCTAAATCGCCATCCATCACAGCACCCACATTACCTGTTTCTTCATTTGTACGATGATCCTTCACCATCGAGTATGGGTGGAAGACATACGAACGAATTTGGGAGCCCCAGCCTATTTCTTTTTGCTCACCGCGTATTTCATCTAATTGTGCCTGCTGTTTATCAAGTTCTAGTTGATATAGCTTCCCTTTTAACATCGTCATCGCTTTTTCACGGTTTTTAATCTGGGAGCGCTCAGCTTGACATTGTACGATCGTACCAGTAGGAATATGCGTAATACGAACGGCAGAATCTGTCGTATTAATATGCTGACCACCTGCACCTGTTGCACGATACGTATCAATTTTTAAATCCTCTGTACGAATATCGATTTCTATATTGTCGTCAAACTCTGGCATAACATCACAGGAAACGAAGGACGTATGACGGCGGCCAGACGAATCGAATGGAGAAATGCGTACTAGACGATGCACACCCTTTTCCGCTTGTAAATAACCGAAAGCATTGTGACCTTTAATCGACAATGTTACAGATTTAATCCCAGCTTCATCTCCTGGTAGATAGTCCACTGTTTCCACTTTAAATCCACGCTTCTCAGCCCATCGTGTATACATACGTAATAGCATTGAACCCCAGTCCTGTGACTCCGTACCACCAGCACCAGGATGCAGCTCTAAAATGGCATTGTTTTGATCGTATGGGCCACTTAGCAGTAATTGAAGCTCAAAATCAGCCATCTTTTGTTGGAATTCTGCTAGTTCTTTGCCTAGTTCTTCTTGTAATTCTTCGTCTGGTTCTTCACGCAAAAGTTCCAGTGTCATATCTAAATTTTCATGTGTTTCCACTAAATCTTTATATTCATTGACAATCGCTTTTAAGCCATTTCCTTCATTGATAATCACCTGAGCACCTTGCTGATCATCCCAAAAGCCTGGCTCTAGCATCATTTCATCTAGCTCCTGAATACGTGCCTCTTTGTTCTCTAAGTCAAAGAGACCCCCTAAAGTCCGCCAATTTTTTGGCTGTAGTGTCTAACACATTGCGTACATCTGCTAATTCAATCATCGTTAAATCCTCCGAACGTTAGTCATGGAGCTAACACTTTAATCATAAAGCTCCGTATCTTTTTATTATAACGTTTTTAGAAACGAAAACATACTATCTAGCAGATGTTTTGTGGAATTAAGTCAACTATCCTGCGTCTCGTCCTCAAACATATTCTTGGCAAGACGTTGAAATACTTTCACACGGTCATACTGAACAAGTAAATATTTTGTTCGTTTCTCTAGTCTATATTTTAATAAAAAAGCTCTTTGAATCCGAGACTCTAACGCGTTGACACTGACATCCACAATAAATTCCTTGCCATTCATAAAAGTAACCTTTGTCCTCTTTTTATCCACAGCGACATAGTCATCTATATGATGAACAGCGAACCAGATACAGTCAGGATGTAAAGGAGACCTACTAGGGAACCATAAAATATTACAACGTTCGTGCACGACGATAGGATTTTTATTAAGCTTGCCTAGGATCATTTTCGAACCATCGAACGCTCCTCTTAAACTAGAACCAAAATAACGCAGATTAAAGTCCAATAATTTCGTTGGTGGTAACGTAGATATATACTCATTATTTTTCTCATACACCTGCGTACATAAATTTCCAAAGGAATCATACACAGGCATATACATCATTGTTTCACTATTCATAATATCTTTTTTATGCATCTATAGTCCCCCTTTATACATTTTATGTTGCTTCCAGTCAAAATAAAAAGGAATATACAATTATGCGTACATTCCCGCTATTTTCAATGAGTAAGATTGCTTGAAAATTCCGATCCTCCTTAAGACTTAGTATCACCATCAAAAATTCAGGATAATAACAGGATAATTAACTTGTACTATATACCTATTATTACAGCTATTGTATACCCATATTTTTCAATTGTCTATAAATTCTGACTTTTTATACTAAAATTTCTTCATTTTTGAGTAATTTTAAAAAGAAAAAATCATTTTAACACGTAGTTAAAATGATTTTTTCACCTAGATATTATTGAGCTGTGCCATGACAGTTTTTAAATTTCTTGCCGCTACCACATGGACACAAATCATTACGGCCAATGTTTTCAGCTTTACGTACTGGTTGCTTTTTCGGCGCAGCGCCACCTTCTTCTTTTGGATTAACAGCCTGACCCTTTGCCACCTCTTCACGCTCCAGATTATTGCGGATTTCTGCTTTCATCGCATATTTCGCAACATCCTCGCGAATAGAGGCTACCATATCCTCAAACATCGCAAAGCCTTCTTGTTGATATTCACGAAGAGGATCGTTTTGACCATAAGCACGCAGATGGATACCTTGACGTAGTTGATCCATTGCATCAATATGATCAATCCATTTTGTATCGATTGATCGTAATAAAATAACCTTTTCAAACTCACGCATACGCTCTGGTGTCAGTTCTGCCTCTTTTTCATCATAACGAACATGAACAGCATCAGAGATTAGCTGATTAATATCTTCAGCAGACTTGCCTTGGAAATCAGATACTTTAAGTTGACCTTCCTCTAAAAGATTAGCCGCTACAAAGTCTTCAATAGCCTTTAGGTTCCAATCCTTCTGTTCACCTTGAGTATACAGGCTAACAACATTATCGATTGTTTCTTGAATCATAGACTCAACAAGCACACGCATATTTTCTGTTTCTAGTACATCATAACGCTCTTTATAAATAATCTCACGTTGCTGACGTAGTACATCGTCATATTGTAATAAGCGTTTACGCGCATCAAAGTTATTACCTTCGACACGTTTCTGCGCTGATTCTACAGCTCTCGACACAACTTTAGATTGCAATGGCTGGGAATCATCCATACCTAAGCGCATCATCATCGACTTCATATTATCAGAGCCAAAACGACGCATTAAATCATCCTCTAAGGATAGGTAGAATTGTGTAACCCCTGGATTCCCTTGACGACCAGAACGTCCACGAAGCTGATTATCAATACGACGTGATTCATGTCGTTCTGTACCGATTACCGCTAAACCGCCAATTTCGAGTACTCCTTCGCCAGGTTTAATATCGGTACCACGTCCAGCCATGTTTGTTGCAATTGTCACTGCACCCTTTGTACCAGCGTTCGCAATGATTTCAGCTTCACGTTCATGATTTTTCGCATTTAATACATTATGAGGAATTTTATGTTTATCCAATAATTTAGAAATAATCTCAGACGTTTCAATAGCAACTGTACCAACAAGAACAGGTTGACCAGCTCTATGACGCTCTGCGATATCAGCAGCAACTGCTTTATATTTCCCTTCCATCGTTGCAAAAATCAAGTCAGCACGATCATCACGAGCAATCGGTTTATTCGTCGGAATAGCAACAACATTCATATTGTAAATATTACGGAATTCCTCTTCCTCTGTTTTTGCTGTACCTGTCATCCCTGCAAGCTTTTGATACATACGGAAGTAGTTTTGGAAGGTAATTGTCGCCATAGTCATCGATTCATTTTGAATCTCAACGCCTTCTTTAGCTTCAATTGCTTGGTGTAAGCCATCAGAATAACGACGACCCTTCATCAAACGACCAGTAAAGCCATCAACGATCACAATTTCGCCATCCTGCACAACATAATCGACATCGTTATGCATACTTACATGCGCCTTTAATGATTGATTGATCGCATGATTTAAACGAACATGTGTCAAATCAAATAGATTATCGATGCCAAATGCTTTTTCTGCCTTTTCCACACCTGCATCTGTTAACGTAACACCTTTTGTGGATTCTTCATACGTATAATCCGTTTCCGCATTTAACATACGTACAAACGCATTTGATTGTTTATAAAGCTGTGCTGATTTCCCAGCTTGACCCGAAATAATTAATGGCGTACGCGCTTCATCAATTAAGATCGAGTCCACCTCATCAATGACAGCATAGTGCAATGGACGTTGTACACGTTCCTCTTTGTAAAGCACCATGTTATCACGTAAGTAGTCAAATCCTAGCTCATTGTTTGTACTATACGTAATATCTGCCTCATAAGCAGTACGTTTTTCATCTTTTGAAAGGCTATTTAAATTAAGCCCAACAGATAAGCCTAAGAAATTATAAAGTTGTCCCATTTCAGCAGCATCACGACTCGCTAGGTATTCGTTGACTGTTACAACATGTACACCTTTACCAGTGATGGCATTTAAATAAACAGCCATTGTCGCTGTTAAAGTTTTACCTTCCCCGGTTTTCATCTCCGCAATATTCCCTTCATCAAGAGCGGCTGCCCCCATGATTTGAACGCGGAATGGGTACATCTCTAATACACGTTTTGCCGCTTCTCGACAAACAGCAAACGCTTCGGCACGAATCGACTCTAAATGCTCACCCTCAGCATAGCGCTTTTTAAATTCATCTGTTTTCGCTTGTAGTTGATCATCTGAAAGCTGTTCCATTTGAGAAGCGAATCTCTCAACTTGGTCAGCGATTTTTTCTAGTTTTTTTAGCTCACGTTTATTGAAATCAAATAATTTATTTAATAGGTTTGCCATGAATGTTTTTCACTTCCTATATAGATTCAACTTTCATTTTACCATTGTGTAACAGTTTCATGCAAACTGTCACCCCGTCTACATATGATTGTCATACCAAAAAAAGGCCCTCGCCATCGCGAGAGCCTTTGTCATCATGAAGTTTTAAGTAGTTTCAATTAAGCCATATTTTCCATCTTTACGTTTATATACAATATTTGTGCCGTTCGATTCAGCATCTGTAAAGACATAGAAATCATGTCCAAGCATATTCATTTGTAGAACTGCCTCTTCTTGATCCATAGGTTTTAAATCAAATTGCTTTGTACGAACAATTGAGTATTCTTCTTCCTCTGACACAGCATCAGCGGCTGCTTGAGTAGTAGCAAAATAAAGGCCTGCACCTTCACGCTCGCGGAATTTACGGTTTACTTTTGTTTTATGCTTGCGGATCTGACGCTCTAATTTATCAACAATTAGATCAACAGCAGCATACATATCATTATGACGCTCTTCAGCACGAAGAGTTAGATTCTTCATTGGAATAGTAACTTCCACTTTAGTTTGTTTGTCATTGTAAACCTTTAAATTGACATTAGCGTTGGCATTAACATCTTCGTTAAAATAGCGTTCAACTTTATCGATTTTGTTCTCAACATACTCTCGAATAGCTGGAGTTACCTCAATATTTTCACCACGAATGTTAAAGTTTAACATGTAAACTCCTCCTTTATAACTGCTATACTATCCTATTTCTACACAAGTGTGTGAAATTCCTCTAAAATCATTCTTTTTTTTACAAAAATTTTTATAAATTATTATTTTGTTTTTTCGCTTCTGCTGCTTCCTTTTTTCGTCGAAGCTTTAGTTCTTCAACAATCAAATCTTCCACGGGTCCTTGATTATTGAAATAGATGCCGTATTGCTTGCCGCTCCCAAATGGACGACTCCAAATCACTTCTCCATAAGCGCGAACTTCTTGTGTATCAAGCACAAAATGGATATCTAATGGAGGAGGGTTTATACCTAAATCCACTTCCGTAAACATCTTTAATCCACGTGGGCTTATATCCAACAAGTCAGCCATAGCCGTTTGTCCATGATTGACCTTCCCATTCTCATAAATAGCAAAAGTTATTTGAATAGGCTCCTTAAATTTAAATCGGAAACCTTCTTGACGCTTAAAGATCATATTCCCACCCCAGTACTCTTTTAAACATGTTTATTGCTTTGATTATGCCATGATGCCCAACTAACAGCCACAGGGAATAAGTAACATATTTTACCGTTGAATAGCCTAATTTATGACTATTTCATGATAATAACGGTTTAACAAAAAAGAGACCATCTCTTTCGATGGTCTCTAATTGTGTCTAAATTTGTCCGCTGTTTCCCTGACCAAATTGCTGTTGTCGATTAATGCGAATTACTTCCTTCCACGTATCGCGAAATTCCGTCACAAATCCTTCCACTTCCTCAATAATGGCTACATCATTTTGAATGTTGGCTTCTACTAAACGATGATTCATATATTCATAAAGAGGTAGCATTTGTTTCGAAATCTCAATATCCATATTGAGTGTAGACATCAGTTCACTAATAATCGCCTGAGCTTTTTGAATGTTTGTATTTTTCTCTTGAATATTTTTATCTTGGATAGCTTGTTTCGCCTTATGCAAGAATTTTAAGCATCCATTATAAAGCATTAATGTCAATTCGCCAGGTGAAGCTGTAGTCACACTATTTTGTTTATATGCGTTTTGTGCTGTTAAATTTGCTGCCAATAAAGGACAACTCCTTTGAAAGGTTACTTATTTACTAGTTTAAATCATTTTCCGAAGAAAAGCTATTTACGTCTCAGCGTAAATTTGTCTGGATTTTGAATTGTATGCTCACAATTCACTCCTTTAAAAAAATCTATAACATCTGCCAATGCTTTATCTTCATTCAGCTAGCGATTTCCACCACGTTGAATGAAGATAAACAATTAATTTTTTTTGTCATAATACATGCCATCCATTACGCGAACATTCGAGTAAGGATTATAATATTGCTGTTCACTTTTCTTCGTTTTTTGTAGGTTTGCCATGTCCTGCTTGACGGCACTCATTACAGATGTTAATCGTTCTTTAATGCCATTATCTAATTCAAGTAATGTCCGATGAATTCGGTTCTGCTCATCAAAATGAAAACCTTCCTGAACCAAACTTTCGATAATCGCTCCTCGCTTGTCCAACATAGTATTGATGTTGTCTATATAGTCATCACGATTTTCACCTATTGGGATGTCGCCTAAAAGTTTGAATAAATTAGCTGATACTTGCAATAGTTGATTTATTAGTTGCATAAATTCTCCTATCTTGCTATTTAGATGCCCTCCAGAACTCTAACCTTGCATGAACATACTTGATTGTGAGTTAGCTTTATTGATTGCTTGCTCCATAGCTGTGAATTGTTTCCAGTAACGAGCTTCGATGTCCTTTAATTTAGCTTGTAATTTAGTAATACGTTCGTCAGAATTAACAATTTGCTTACCTAAACTATAAGTCTGTTCTGTTGCTCCTTCTTTACCTGCTTTTTTCTCAATTTTAGCCGTCATATCTTTCATTGCATCACGCAAACGATATGCAATTCCTCGACTATCCTCTGTTATTTTACGGCCATTTTCATCCGTCGTTTCTGTCACTTTTCCATTTTGAGAAAATAACTTGTAAACTTGGTCAGGGTCTTTTGCTAATGCAGCATCAAGCTTAGACTCATTAATGACTAGTTTACCGCCTTCTTTAACATCATTTGAAGTTGTAATACCAATTTCAGCTAATGAATCCATTAACTTATCTCCTAGCCCTCCAACAGAGCCCAAGAATGTTGACCGCATTTTTGACATACCATCTCGTAAAATTGAATCACTGCGTAATAAACCACTTTTTGCTTTTTCATCCCAAAGTTTCTGTTCGCTTTCAGACATTTCTTTACGTTGTTCATCAGTAAGTGGAGCATAATCGCGGTATTTAGTTTCTTTAAGTAACTTATTGAACTCATCAATCATTTCATTATATTTTTCAACAAACTCCTTGATTTGTTCTTTTGCGGCACTTGTATTGGTAGAAGCTTGCATTGTAACAGGAGCTACAGTAGTATCACCTGTTGGTACATTGACTTTTTGAGCATTATCCCATGCTTGTTTTGCATCAGCCACACGCTGGTTGCCTGCTTGGTAAGCTTGTTTAGCCGCATTAAATTGTTTTAATTCAGCCTCATATTCTACTTGATTCTTTGCTATTGTTGAAAGTTCTTCTAATCGATTAGCTGCTTGAGGTGTGCCACCATTAATAGATTCCATCTCTGCTAAGTCTTTTAAAGATGTGAGATTACTATCAGAAATACCTTTTAACTTTTTCTTTAAATCTTCGTCTGTTTCACTGTTAATTGCTTGTTTTAATTCGCTAAGGCTTTTTCCTTTATTATCTTTAAAAAAGTTAACTATAGTATCATCTGCAATTAATGATTTGCTCACTGTTTTATAGGCTTGTTCACTAGTGTCTACAATAGCACGTTCGCGAATAGCAGAAATATCAGTAACATTTTCTTTTAAACTTTTTAAGTCAGCCTCATTAAAACTTTTAAAACGATCATCTTCTTTTAATTCTTCTAATGTCTTCGTCTGAATTGTTGTAATATCATCATTTGTTAATTTAGCTAACGCTTTTTTATTACTAAATCCATTGAAAAGAGCTTGTTGATCATCTGTTAAAGTTGGCTTAGCAAATGCTGTCTTATATGCTGTTTCTGCATTAAGTTTAAATTGACTCGTATAATTTTTTTCATCAAAATTTCCCAAATCTGTAATATCTACGTTAAAAAATTGTTTTATCGCATTAATATAGTTTTGATTGAGCTGTGGTTGAGCTGCAACCGCGTTATTGTATTCGGTTTCTGTAGCAGTTTTTTGACCAGCAGCCACTGTTCCTGCGTTAAACGTTTGCTTCAAAGTCATTTCATAACCAGATATTGTAAAAGTATTAGATGAACGTTCTGTTAAAATACCATTCACTTCAAACATTGCATTTTTACCATTACTAGCAAGCTTATTATCAGCCGTTGAAAATCCTAGCTTATTAAAGACTTCTAAGCCTTCTGTAACAACAATTTCACCTTGGCCACTTTTTTCACTGCCCGTATTTTTAGCACTTAGAGAAAGTTTTCCACCTTCAAATAATGCTGTGACTCCTGCACCACTACTATTAATTTTTTTCACTAAATCATTTATTGTCATATCTCCATTAAATTCTATTTTTGTTGCCTCTGACGCTAAACGGCCATCAGCACCAATTGATTTAATAGAAATCGATTTTAGGTTTGGATCACTTAGCTCTAACTCATTTAACTTTGAGCTACCATTGAATTTAGTCTGACTACCTACAGCTTGTGCTGCAGAAGCTAGTTGGGAAACACCTCCAATTGTAATATTGCCCGTTGCACCTGGATTTGCTTTTACCGATACTAAACTTTCATTGGAAGAGGTTGCAGTTTTTTGATTCATTTTGCCTGAAAGAATCATTTTATCAAATAAAAATGTATCAAATGTTTTTAGTTTGGCATTTACACTTCGGTACGAATCACGTTGCCACTGTAACGTTTGCTTTTGTTGGAAAGCTTTATTTAGAGGCATACGCTCCGCCTGCATTAACTTTTCTACTAGACTATCAATATCCATACCTGAGGCTAAGCCCCCAATTCTCATTACCATTTTAAATCCTCCTTAAATATTTTAAATTTTTTCATCAATAATCATTCCAAGCATTTTTTTCATTTCATAAAATGCATCTAACAACTTTCTTGGTGGAATTTCCTTTACTACTTCTTCTGTATCTTTATTCACCACAGTTACGTAATAACGCTCTAATCCTTCGTGATACATAAACTTCGATGCATTATGAGTTACTTCTAACATTTCGTTTAAAGCTTTAACCGCTTCTTGGACTTTCACCTTTGTTTCTTCACTATTATCCATTGGTTTCAACTGCTCTTTAGAGATGTTGGTAGTATTGCTTCCTTGCTTTACTACTTGCTCAACTGCATTTTTAGTAGTTGAAGTAGTCTTCATTTCAGTCATTGTATCTACATTAGAGTTTGCTGAAATACGCATGTTTTTTCTTCCTCCTTGAATCTATTACAAGCGATTAATTCTTTGTATAGTATCGGCAAAAATTCTGTATTTTTCACTTTTTTAACAATTCATTTGGACGAATTCTAAAATGATCAAAATAATAGCTTCTTGTTAATGAAAATCATTAATCAAGAAGCTATTTAAACATATTTACCAATACCATTATATTGCTTAATTAAATCAATATAGTATCTTTGAGTACTATTAATCCTTAACTATATTGCCTAGTTCTTATTAAAAATAATTCTTGCTAAATATGGATTTTCATTTTTATAAATAGAATATCCTCTTCCTTTTGAAAATTCTTCAATTGAAAATCCAAGTTTTATTAATTTGGTAAGAAGCATATCTGTATCTATATATCTTCTATAATGGTCATCAAAAACTTTGTCTAACTCCTCATCTTCTTTAGTTCTAAACTCCGCTACTATTTCACATGGCATTTGAATATTATTAAGAATACTTTCTAAAATTAAATTTTCAGTTTCCTCTGAAATAGCATGTAAGAAAAACCTAGTATAAAATAAAATTCTTTTTCCTTGTGTTATCGAAATTTCATTAAATTTGTTCATTAATTTTTGAACTTCATTAATATCACTTAAATCAACACAGGCAAAATATATATTGTTATTAGTAACAAAATGTTTATTCATTATATTATTATTGATTTTAATCACTTCTTCAGAACCATCAATGCCAATTACTTCAAAACCATTTTTAGCAAAATAAAAAGTATCTTTCCCAGTTCCACATCCTAAATCAACAAGAATTGTATTTTTAAGATTCTTTTCTTTTTTCTTTAATATAAACTCACTGAAGGTTGATGATTCAGTTAAATCAACTCTATCTTTATAAAATTCTTCCCAATATTGTTTATTTATGTAACTCATTAAAATTCTCCATTCTCTTTATCTGTAATTTCTTGCTTTGATAGTTGTCATCCTATGGTCGAGCTTGAGAAAATATACTTTCAAATGTTATCTTAGAAAAGAGGATATCACTGTTAGTTACAGTGATATCCTCTTTTCTATTAAAAGCTCTTTTTTTACTAGCAATAGAGGAGATAATACTATTTATAAAATAAATTCTCAAAAAAAAAAATGGAGCTTTTTTAAACGATTCAGTAGTGTTTATTTTATTAACCTGATTTTAAAATTAATTTAGATTAGTTTTATTTAACAACAACTAAAATCATTTACAAACCATAGCTTGCATTTTCATGTATAATGATTTGATATTTTTGACTTTTATCTGATAAAATCGCAAAAACTTTATCATACTTTGAATAATCTACTGACATTAGATTATCAACGTTAATAATTTCATTCACTTGATAATTGACTTTAAATACTTGTTCATAACGAATATCAATAGCAACATCTATTTGCGTAAATCGATTCTCATAATAATATTCATTTAAAAAACCATTAAATTCATTTACGGGAATCGTTTGGATAAATAGAACCTTTTTTACATTTGGTTTTTTTGGATATTCATAATTTTTATTTACTATGTCCTTGTTTACCAAAGGAATAATATAGCCTTCCCTATCTTTAGGTATAGTAATATTTAATAATTCTAATATTGTAGGATATACATCTAATGTTCTCATTTCATCAGTTTCTATCCCCTTTAAAATTTTTTCGCCAGACCAAATCATTACCCCTTTTAGGTCATGTAATGCAGATAAAAAGCCAGGATTTCTGCCTTTCATAATAATATGATTTTCTGTAATAACACAATTATCAGAAAGACCAAATGCATTTTTTCTCACTTCTTTTGAACAATTTGGAAAAAAATCCACAATTGCCCGCTGTCCATGATCTGAAAGAAATAAAATATTTTTAGGTGACATTAATTTTACTAATTTCCCAACAAATTCATCTACATAAATAAGTGCTTTTCTCATAATTTCATGGTTTTCATCATGCATTTGAAAATGACCTATATAGTCAAAAGTCAAATCATAAAACCAAAATACATCAGTTGGTTTTTTTTGGAAAGCGTTTTCAATATTAATATACGAATTATGTAATACTTCTTTAAAATACTCTAAACCTTCTTTAAAATAGTCAGGTGTTAAATAATTTTCAATTATATTCGGGTTTTCAAACAATTCTTCCCAACTAGTTCCTAACTGTTCAGGTGTCTTTGGATAAGGAATATTTGAAATGTCACCGTAATAATTACTTATAATATTTAAATCTTTTTCACAAACTATAGGGTTGAAACTCATATAATCTTCTTTTACTTCTTTATGTTCAGATACAGCTTCACCACTAACCATAAAACCATCTATCTTAACAGGAGGTGTTGTAGCTAGACCCTTCCAAAATCCCACGCTGTAACCATTATAGTTCAAAATTTCCCACAAAGGTTTTTTATTACAATAATATTCTGGTTTCGGATACTTTTTTCCATTGTACAGTCCTTTTATAGTCCCGTGTACTTTCGGGGATACACCGGTATACATTGAAATCCAGTTATCATGTGACCCATATCCATAAACATATCCATTATATGAGCCCCCAGAACCATCTTCATACAACTTCTTCAAATTAGGATAATCTTCAATATAATCAAATAATAAATTGGGAGAAACACCATCAATACCTATTACTAATAATTCCATACTTATTCACCTATATTCTATTCAATTCTTGAATTAGTCTAATAATCTTATTTTCCTCTATGCCATGGGCTCGAGCACCTTGCTGTATTGTTTCAGAAATAGAGCCAGAGCAGCCTATACAGTGCATACCGTACCTACTTAAAACTCTCTCTGCTTGCTCACCTTTTTGTTCTAATAATTCAGCAATTGAGACGTTATCATGGCCGATAATTTGAGGATTCTTTTTATAATAAGGCGCTTGTAAAATTCTCCAAAAATCTGCATGGTATATATCTGGATCTCTGCTAAACTCGCACCAATATCCTATTGTAGCCTCATCCCACGATTCATTATTCTCAACTATAAATTTCAATATATTTTCAGGAATTGTCATTGTTAGATTAGGCATTTCTACTTTTTCAATAATTTTTAATTCACCATTTTTTATTTCAAATAAAAGTTTAAATTTAATCTCATCGTTTTTCTTTATATTTATCAAACAAGTAAGATCTTCACAAAAAATCATTTCTGGAATATTATTCAGATTCAAGAAATAATGCTCTAATTCTACTTTGCTTATTATACTATTCATATCAGGGTGAACCTTACTAAAGTAGGTTTCTCTTCTTGCTTTTTTAATAGCTTCTTCTACAGTAGGAATCGAAATATTATTAATTTTATTTCGTAATGGATACCATACGCCGCCAGGTAAAATATCTACAACGTTAATATCTGTATTAACAAAATAGTCAACTACATCTTGAACATTATTTTTATTTTGCAATAACTTTGTCTTATAATCTTCATGTGATTCGTGCCATAAAACAAAATGACTAGCAAAAGGTATTAAATACTGCGCCCCGTAAATCTTCATTGCTTGTTCTAACATAATAAGAATACCTTTTTTACTATTTTTTAAAATATCCACTTTTCTTTCATCATCCATATTACTCCAAGTTAATGGATAACCTGATGCACCTGGTGAAAAACTAGTCGCAATAATATGTACTGGACCTATTTTTGAAGCTAAATCATGGTTAATACCTGCATCATTTAAATTTAGGAAGCGCATATCTCCAATTTCAAACAGCACCATCGCATCATTCCATAAGCTAGCAGGCTCATAAACTGTAATTGTTATGTCTTCATTCAACTTAATTGGAACTCCAAAAGGCATACTTATAACATTTAAAAAACCTAAATTTCTTAATTTATCTTCCATTCGTTTATTAGGAAAAGCAGGAATATATACAGGTGTAAGTTTATTTATTTTTCTTAAAGTAGGTTCATGAAAATGATCAGAGTGTTCATGTGAAATCCAAATCGCATGTGGATTTAGGTGCTTGGCACTGATAGAGCTAGGGGGATACTGTAACCACGCCCCCATAAAAGCTGGTCCATCTAACCATGGATCACATAATAAATTGAACCCGTTATATTCAATTTCTAAACTTGCATGTGAGTAAAGCTTAAAAGTTGGGTCTGCTTTAAACCTTTTCTGAGTCTGTATATGTGCCTTACTATCTATACTTACAAACAACTCTCCATTTTGTTCAAGTACTTTATAATTAGTAAGCTGTTTATTTACCACATTTTCGCAGTTACCCTCTAATCCAAATTTCCAACCATGTGCTGGACAAATAAATTTATTATCACAGTATGTTACATACGTTCCCTGATGCGGACATTTTCGTGATAATAATTTAAAAGTACTATCTTCATTTATTAAATAATACTTCTCGTTTTTTATAGATACCTCATTGATTTTTGATTTAAATTCATCAATTGATCCTAACTTAAGCATTATTTCACCCTCTTTTTTAATTCAATTACTATAGTATTTACATTTTAGCAACTAAAATTATATTATTCTAAAAAAACGTTTTTAATGAAATTACCAAGCACTTAAGCCGCCATCAACTATAATATTATGTCCAGTTACATAACTCGAAGCATCTGAAGCTAAATAGATTAACGCTCCAACCATCTCGTCAGCTCGTGCCATTCGACCTAAAGGAATACGATGTGAATAATTTTGTTTAAAAATTTCGTTTTGGCCACTTTCCACTCCACCAGGGGTTATTGTATTTACACGTATTTTTTCTTTCGCCCAATAAGTAGAAAGATACTTAGTTAATGCAACCACGCCACCTTTGGATGCTGAATAGATGGCTGGAGTATTAATTTGACGATCTAAATAAAAAGAACCTTCATAAATACGATTATCTGGAGCAACTACTCCATAAATAGAAGCAGTTTGAATAATAGAGCCTCCATTTTTTTGTTGCTTCATTATTTTCCCTACATATTTTGCTACAAGGAACATACCATCTAAATTCGTGCTCATAATTTCTTTCCATTGGTTCAATTCATATTCTTCAAATGGGGCAAAAAAAGCCTCTAAGTTACTAGATTTCCCCGCTGCATTATTATGAAGTATATCAATTGTCTTAAACTCACTAACAACCTTATTAACCATTTCTTTTACTGATTGTTCAGATGTCAAATCACAATAAATAGCTAGTGCTTTTACTCCATAATCTTTTTCAATTATACTTGCAAGTTCATTAGCCTTTTCAATATTTATATCTACTACTGCTACATTTGCACCAGCATCAGCTAGCCCCATACAAAAATGGCTACCTAAAATCCCTGCACCGCCTGTTACAATAGCATTTTTACCTTGCAAATCAAAAAGCTTTTTAAATTCTTTTTTCATTATATTACCCTTCTATTCCTAAGCAATGATAAAGCTCATCCAATGTAATTTTTCTATTCTCTTGACGCGATTGCTTTCCGGCTATTAATAGTGCAATTGATATCAAAGTATTTTCAGGATTATAAAGTATTTCATTTTCATCTATTAACTTTACAAATCGATAAAGCATTCGTCTAAACATAGAAAAATTATCATCAATTTCGACGCTAGATCTTTTCGATTCTCCCCAAACTTCTATATTAAAAGTTTTTTGTGTATTTTCAAGTATATTAATTGTCCAGACTAATCCACTATCAAAGGTAACTATATATATTTCAGCATTACTAGGAATATATTCAATCGATTTTGGCTTTTCATCTATTAATCCTAAAACCCCGTCTATAATATGTATACCATATTTTTCCCATTCGTTGATAACTGATGATTGAATCACTTTTAGTTTACCAAACGTGTTAATATTGGCTCTTATCTCATCAAGTTCCATTGCAAATCTTAATCCTGCAACTGACATTAATTGTCCTTTATAAAGGTATTCTTTAAAAAACAATAACTCTGACATTTCCATTGTTAAAGGCTTATCTATTAAAACTTTCATTCCTGCTTCTAAAAATGGTTTAGCCATTACTAAATGTTGTTCATAATCATCTCGAGCAATGATTACTGCATCAACTTCTCCGATCATATCGGTGTAATTTTCAACAACAATGTCTGCGCAAATCGCATTTGCTAATTTATTGCTAATAGCATCATCTTGAGTCCATACATGAGTAATTTTAACGTTGGGAAAACCTAATTCAGAGATGTCCCTCTTTTTAACATAGTTATAAATAACATCCCAATTTGCATCACTTAATGCGTTATCGTTATACCCGTTAATAATAGATCCCCAAGAATATGGATGTCCGTTATTTTCAGTTAAGCCAATTAATCCTATTTTTTTCACCATACTCCCCAGCCACCATCTACACAAATATTTTGTCCCGTAATATATGAGGATGCATCAGAGCATAATAATGCCACTACACCTTTAAGCTCATAAGGTTGTCCAATACGGTTCATTGGATTTTTTTCCCCTAGTCGGCGTATAAACTCTTCATCTTTTTGTGTTTCTGGAAAAGGAAATGGGCCAGGGCTAATGCAGTTTACTCGAATATGATAAGGAGCTAAAAAGCTAGATAAATACTTACTAAACTGTATTACTGCTGCTTTAGCTGCCCCATAACTTGGAGGATTTGTATATTTCTCATTATTATACATTCTATAATCTGGTGCTACATGACCATACATTGAAGCAGTATTTAAAATAACGCCTTGAGATTGCTTTAATAAATGTTGTGTTGCTTTTACAAGTCTAAAAACTGAATTTAGACTCATATCAATATCATATTCCCAATCCTCATTTGAAATTGATTCAAAAGAATTTTTATTTCCGGACCAAGCATTATTGATTAAAATGTCTAATTTATCAATTTTACTAACTGTCTCTGCAATCGAATTTTTATTCATTAAATCTAATTTCATCGCACTGAAATTTTGATTTGGATATTTAGCAGCTAATTTATCAGCTAAAATTCGGCATTTATTCACATCTCTACTGGCAATATAAATGTTAGCTCCTTGTTCAGCTAAAGCTTCACACATTTCTGTTCCTAAATAACCTGCTCCGCCGGTAATTAAGGCTGTTTTCCCTGATAAATCAAATAGTTCCTTTAATAAAATACTCATAAACACTTACCTACTTTTCAAATTGTTTTTTAATAATAATTCTGCTACTAAAAGATCAATCTTATCATCTATATCTATTGAACGTTCTTTAGGCATAGTTACAGCTCCGATTTTCCCTATCATAATTTCTCTCTTTGATTTTAACAATGCCTCTATTTTTGTTACATAAACTGCTCCGTTTAGCTGATATGCTTCTGGTAACTGTTGGCGAGGTAACCATGGGATAACTCCATCAATAAACGAAGCTGGAACACCATCCTTTATTTTCCATGCTCTATTAGGATTTAACTCTGCTTCTTTAAATGTTGCTACAGAATCAAGCGATTCTTCATATATTTTTTTTATACAATTACTTATATCTTCTACTGTTCTAAAAGGTGCAGTAGCTTCTAATAATACGATGTATGTGTAATAGTCTTGTTCTTGATGTAATTCATTTATTACGTAATGCATAGTATCAATGACTAGAGAAGTGTCGGTAGCTAGTTCTGTTGGGCGCATTTGCACCTCAGCTCCATACTCAGAAGCTACTTTAGCAATTTCTAAATCATCTGTAGAAACAATTACTTTATCAATTTCAGGAGTATTTAAAGCAGTCTCGATTGTCCAAGCTATAAGTGGCTTACCGTAAAGATTAACAATATTTTTACGAGGAATAGATTTACTTCCGCCTCTTGCTGGTATTAAAGCCATTACTTTTTCTTCCCCTACCATCTTTCTTCATCTCTTTTCACTATAATAACTTTTCGCTCTATTAAAATCTTCTATCTGACCTATATCTATCCAATATTCATGAATAGGGAAGACTGATGTTTTCTTCTCTATATCAATTAATTTCTCAAATAGTGTTGGCATGTCATAAAATTCATCACTAGGAATGTAATTCAACGTTTCAGGACTTAACACATAGATTCCTGCATTTACAAAACTTCGATGAAGAGGTTTTTCTTTTATGCTCACTAATTGCGTATCTAAAGTTTCAATAACGCCATATGGAATTTGAAACTCATATTCTCTTACACACATCGTTGCAATAGATTGTTGCTCTATATGAAAATCCATAAGTTGTTCAAAATTTATCTGGGTAAGTAAATCCCCATTCATTACAAAAAATGGTTCTTTTAATCTGTGTTTAAGTAAAGATAGCGCACCTGCAGTTCCCATTCTTTTTTCTTCTTCAATATACTCAATCTGTACATCGAAAGCTTCACCATTTTGAAAATAATTCTGTATGACTTCCTTTCTATAGTTTACGGAAAAAATAAAATTTGTATATCCATATTGTTTAAATCCTTCAATGATATTTTCTAAAATAGGTTTATTCCCTATTTTTAACATCGGTTTAGGAATATCATTTGTCAGGGGACGTAACCTAGTACCTAAACCACCAAGCATTAAAACTACTTTATTTTTATTTGGGGATACATTTAGCTTATCCATAAACAACACATCTACAATTTTATTTGATTCATCGACTATCGGTAACTGCTTTAGTTTTTTCAAATGCATAAATTGCTTATATTTATATGTTTTTTGTCCAAATTTCAAACTAATTGGGGTAGCATTCATTATAGAAGTTATTGGTACCTCTAGACCTTCTCCTCGTAAAATACCGCGACGAATATCACCGTCTGTAACAGTACCAAGTAATCGTTGCTCTTCATCTACTACTACCGCAAACTGTAAAGAAGATTTATCAATAATCCTCATAGTATCTAATAATGTTTGCTTCTGATTAACAATAATTTTTTCCATTTGTTTCATATAAGTCACACTTCCTTAGCAGGTACACCAATTGCTTTCATATGATTGGCTATATTTTTGATGACCACAGCACCCGCACCAATTAAACAGCTTTCCCCTATCTCAATCCCCTGTAAAATTGTTGCTCCTATACCTATATGAGTTCCTTTTCGTATATGGACATTGCCTGAGATTTTAGTTCCTGGTGCAATATGTACGTGAGACTCAATCCTACAATCATGGTCAATCAATGAACCAGTGTTTATAATATTATTATCGGCAATTTTCGCATTAGTTTGAATAATAGCACCAGCCATTATTTGAACTCCTTGTCCTAATTGAACGGAAGGAGCAATAATGGCTGAAGGATGAATGACAGATTTAAAACGATACTTTTTTTGCGTAAACTTTGTAAATATTTTTTCTCGTAATGGTGATGGCTTAATTGTTCCTATGGCGAGTACTAGTTCAATGTCAGATGGACTATATGCTTCTATTACCTCATCTGATCCTAAATAAGTTAAACCAAAAGCATTCTCTTCTGCAGTAGGTACAGTAAATCCGATAATCGTTTCCTTCTGTGCCAATAACATTTCAGTTAATACGGAAGCATGTCCACCATTCCCAATCATAATAATCGGCTTATTCATTAATTAGCTCATCCTCTTCATATGATCTTGATGCAGTTTCACCGATAAGAGACCAGTATTTAGATGGTTGCATACCATCTCCAGGTCTTTTTACAGTTAAATTGCTAACAGAGAATTTTTCACCAGCTTGTATCGTTTGTTTAGCAACTATGCTTTTCCGTGCTGGAATGCGATTTTGAAGTTCTATAGGTGTGGGACTTTTTATGCCATCTCCTAATGCCTGTTCTACTTCTCTAATTCCTTTTATCATGGAATAAAGTTCATCAGGATTTAAAGAGGCTATATGATCTGGCCCTTCTAACGTTTTATCTAACGTAAAATGTTTCTCTAATACAGTTGCTCCCATACCTACTGCTACTAATGGAATATGGATTCCTTCTGAATGGTCTGATAAGCCAATCGGTAGTTGAAAGTTTCTTTCCATTTCAATCATTGCTTTTAAATTAATGGAATCAACTGGCGCCGGATATTGCGTTGTACAATGTAACAAAGTAACATAATTTTTTAACGCTTCTTTCGCTTCTTCAGTCGTATAAAAGTTATTTACACGCTCTATCGTAACAGGTTCCTTTGATTTTACTAAGCCATAAGCTATAAATGCTAATGCCTCATGTAACTCTTCGACAGTTGCCATTCCAGTAGATAAAATTATTGGTTTTTGTTTTGTGGCTATATAATGAATAAATGGTGCGTTGGTTAATTCACCTGAAGGGATTTTAGCCGTTGCAATAGCAAGTTCATCTAGCAAAAAATCGACACTTTCAAAGTCAAAAGGTGTCGAAAGAAATTCTATTTGCTCTGATTGACAAAATGCTTGCAGTTCAATAAATTCCTCATAAGTTAATTCTAATTTCTTCAACATCGCAAATTGAGATGAAGCCTCACCTAAATTTTCAACTTGATAAGCAGCTTGCAGTGCTTGCTTTGTTACTAAGTTTTCAGCTTTAAATGTTTGAAATTTTACCGCGTCAGCTCCTGCTTCTTTTGCGACCATCACAAGCTCTTTTGCCATTTTTAATGACCCATTATGATTGACACCTGCTTCAGCGATGATATATGTTTTTTTGTTCATAAATCATAAAACCCCTTTTGAATAGAAAATGAAGGTAAGCTGCGTAATACTGTCATTATTTTTTCCGATACTTTGCCATCACCAAATATATGTTCATACTTATTGCTAAACTTTCTAGCCACTTCAATCGTATGATAAATATTATCAGCATCCATATTTGTATTAAATACTGAATTGGGATGCTCTCGCCCTTCCTGACGGTTTCCACAATTAACAGTAGGAGTCTCTAAATAAGGAACTTCTATTAATCCACTCGAAGAATTCCCAATGACAACATCCGCATTCTTCACTGCACTTAAGTACTTTAATTGACCAAGTGAATCGAATATTTTAGCATTTTTATGTTTTAATATGAATTGTTGAATAGCTTCATTAATTAACCTTCCACCATTATCAGCATTTGATTTTGTAAATACTAAATTAACATCAGAATAATGTTCCAATGTCTTTAATAATTCATAGATTCCATTAATATGACCATTCGTTTCAGGATGATAAGTAATTAAAAACATAGGATGTTGCTCATCCAGTTGAAGATTTTGAAATAGTTCCTTACGCGTCATTAGATTTAAACTCACAATATTTTCTATGCCAAGTGCTCCGACATTAAAGACACGTTCTGGAGATTCGCCCAATTGAATAACACGTTTACGATGAGATTCTGTACTTGTAAAGTGCCAGTTAGCCATTTTTGTAATGGAATGACGAATCGCATCATCATACGCACCAAAAGTACATTCCCCACCATGTATATGGGCAATAGGGATTTGCATAATAAGTGCTGTTTGAGCAGCTGCTAGCATTTCAAACCGATCACCTAAAATGATCAGTAAATCTGGTTGTAAACGATTAAATGCATCCGCAAAACTAATTGCGGCAAGTCCAATCGATTTCACAATGCCAGTAGATGAGTCAGCAGATAAAAGAATTTCTATCTTTTCATTAATAAAAAAACCATCATTCTCAATTTCTTTATAAGTGCTTCCAAATTCTGGAGATAAATGCATGCCCGTTACAACCATCTGCAAATCAAATTCTTCATCTTGTTGTAACTTCTTAGCAAGATTGAATAGTAAACCGTACTCGGCTCTAGTACCAGTCACAATACAAATTTTACGTTTCATGTTATCCCTCACTTATTGGTGTGCTAGGAATATTGACAACGCTTCTATTCAACTGTTCTGTCACATTTAAATCGGATTTCGGACAGTTTTGATAAATTGCTAAATGGTGCATCGGTTTCCAAATCGGACGGCTCATTACACCTCGCTCATTTAAAAAACTCAATACCTCATCACGATTAATCTGTTCATCTAGGAGAATAGTTTGTAACCAATAATTGCTTCTAGTATTTGCAGGCTCTTTAAATAAATGGACGCCTTCTAAATTACTTAGCCATCGCTCATAGTGTTTTGTTAATTCTCGTTTTTGTTGAATAAACGTTGGCATTTTTTCTAACTGCGCACAACCTAATGCTGCATTTAAATTCGGCATGCGGTAATTAAATCCAATTTCATCGTGCTCATACGCCCAACTATGTGGAATTTTAGCTGTCGTTGTTAAATGTTTTGCATAATCAGCTATCGCATCGTCATCTGTTACAATCGCACCGCCACCGCCCGTTGTCATAATTTTATTGCCGTTAAAGCTAATGGCACTTACTTTTCCAAAGCTACCCGTATGTTTTCCTTTATAATAAGTACCCAATGATTCTGCTGCATCTTCCACAAGCGTAACATTATACATATCACATACTTTAAGCAAACCTTCTATATCAACCGCATGACCGAATGTGTGCATTGGTACAAGCGCAGATATACGTCTTCCTGTCTCTCTATTATAAAGCTGGTTGTTTTTTGTTGTTCCAATTTGCTCTAGGTAGATTTGTAATTTATCTGCATCCACACCTAAAGTATGAAAGGATACATCAATAAAATGAGGTACTGCCCCCAAATATGACACAGCATTGGCTGTTGCAATAAAAGTAAGGGAAGGCATTAACACTTCGTCTTCCGCTTTTACCCCGGCAACTTTTAATGCAATATGTAATGCAGCAGTACCATTTACAACAGCAACAGCACGTTTAACGCCGACAAATTTAGCGAGGTCTTCCTCTAAACGATTGACATAAGCTCCAACTGAGGAAACCCAACCTGTTTTGATACAATCCGTCACATATTCTACTTCTTTTTCATTGAATGTAGGCTCATGTAAAGGTACAAAGTCTTTTCCGTAATACCGCTTTACATTATCTGAAAATTCAACCCATTGATTATTCATATATTATAAACATCTGCCTTATATTGAGATAAGTTCTTAGGATTTGTAAACCATTCTATTGTTTCTTCAAGTCCTCTATGGAAGCCCTCTTTACCACCATATTGTGGTTCCCATCCAAGTAGTTCCTTCGCCTTTTCGTTCTCTGCCCAAAGACGTTCCACTTCACTTTTTTCAGGACGTAGACGTTGCTCATCAGTTTCGATTGTTAAATCTACACCCATAATTTCTGCAATCATTTGCGCAGTTTCACCAATAGAAACTTCGTAATTTGATCCGATATTAATGACTTCACCGATTGAATTAGCAGAATTCATTACAGATATAAAACCATTAACAGTATCTTTTACATAGTTAAAATCACGTGTAGGACTTATAGCTCCAAGTTTAATATTCTTTTTGCCATTTGCTAACTGACTAATAATTGTCGGGATAACCGCGCGAGCAGATTGGCGAGGTCCATATGTATTAAACGGACGAATAACAGATACAGGTGTATCAAATGAACGATAAAATGACAATGCCATTTGATCAGCGCCTATTTTTGATGCAGAATAAGGTGATTGTCCTTGTAACGGATGCTCTTCATCGATTGGTACATATAATGCCGTTCCATATACTTCACTTGTAGATGTATGTACTACCTTTTCTACGCCTAACTCTTTCGCTGCTTGTACTACGTTTAACGTCCCTGTCACATTTGTATCTACATAAGTTGCAGGTGAGTGGTAGGAATACGGAATTGCAATTAGTGCTGCTAAGTTAAGGACATGCGTACAGCCTTTCATAGCTTCTTTCACACCATACGGATCACGAATATCTCCAGCAAACACATCCAATGATGATTTAATTTCCGTTGAAGACTGATCTAACCAGCCCCATGAATTAAATGAATTGTAGTAAACAAATGCACGAACATCATAGCCTTGTCGTACTAATGTTTCGGTTAAATGTGAGCCGATAAAGCCATCTGCTCCGGTTACTAAAATTTTTTTCATAAATTATCTCCATTTACTAAATGCTGAAATTGTAGTTCATCTATAAGAGGAACATTTTTTATCTTTGCACCTTTTCTGGCTGTATTAAATACTTTTAATTTTGTCGTAGTCATCTTTTGATCGTACCAGTGCTTAAAAACTTGAAACATTGGTCTAGTATAAATGATACTACCATCATTTGCTTGTTCTTCTCTAACAGAAAATTCATTAGTGAAAAATCTATTAGAAGTAGCGAAATTGGCATGTGTATGTTGTCCATAAAACCCCAAATCTTGTCCGAATAATACAATCTTTTCATAACCTAGTTGCTCTACTAAGCTAAAGGTTACAGTACCTACAGAACCTCCCGTATCAATTAGAGGCACGTTTTTTACATGTTTCTCAGCTAATTCATACCCTTTTTGATATAAAATGTAACGAGGACCTTTATGATGAATTATACTTTGATAATTCGCTGTACATAAATAATATAATTGTCCTTTATAGCCTGTTTTTTCAAAATGTTGTAATGTTATTTCATTAGCATCAGATATTACTACAGCTTTTGGATATACATCATGAGCAAGCAAAGTTTTTAATGCTGTACTTACTACATATATATCTATGTCATTTTGATATTTTTTCAACCAAAAAACAGTCTCATTTAATGATGGTCCTGCTGCTACTAAACATGCAATTTTTGTTTGTTTTTTTGTTTGAATTGTAAAATCACCTAGCATTATATTTTTATTAAAGTTCTCTCTTAGCAGTTCTCTATTCCTTTTATAGGAAATCTGTTGAATTTTAATGACCTCAAGAATTGAAAATAATGGATGTTCTTGTCCAATAGCTTTTAACCAAACATTAGGCAGTATTATTTGCACATCATTATTTAGAGATAATGAGTTTATTTTATTTACTAGATGTATGTTTTTCTTTTTCCACCAGTTAGTCACATTATACTTTTTAAATAGTTGTAATTCACTTTCTGAAAAATAGTAAACAATTATTTCTTTTCCGTTTACACATTCTAATAATGCTTGTAGATGATGTCCTAGCCCTAGCCCAATCAACAAATAGCTACCAGCATTAGAGTCGTACTCAGCTTGTATAAACCGCTTTGCTCCTTCTACTGGTCGATATTGGCTATAAATTTGAATCCCATTTAAAAGAAGTGTATTTTCACCACTTTTGGATAAAGTTACTTCCCACCGCACTTTACTGATTCATTCCTTCAATCATCTTCAATTCTTTAAAGAATGGAGCAATTTCGTATTCAAATAAGTCAGCAACTAACAAAAAATCGTGCTTTTCTAGCCCTTCATTAATTTCATTTAAAAAATTGTGAATTTCCCCAATACTTAAACTAACGTCTATATTATTCTTTTCAAGTAAATTAGAAGCATCGGATAACCAAATAACTCCTTCTGAGAAATCTTTAATTGTTAATAGTGCTTCATTTAGTTTATCTTCTCGTAAACAATTAGCAATATAAATTGCTCCCTGGGGTATTCTCACAATGTATTCATTATAACTTTCTATTACGTCGAATACTTCATTCATTATAATTCACCTATTTCAGTTTTAATTGTAGAAACTGCTTCCAATGTAAATTTTTTAGATATTTTCGTAGCTTTTAACAACTGTGAATATAGCAACATGTTTTGATTATAACTACGCTCAAACTTTTCTTTTGGGGTTTCATTTTCTTTTTCTTTAAAACTCCTCATTACATCCATCGTGATTGGTTTAATAATATCATTCATAAGAACATCATTTAAAATTTCCTTACTTTTATTATCAATTTTATCTAATTTTTTTAATGTATTATTACTAAAAATTAATTTATTTTTATCCTTTTTTAGTGTAATAATTGCTTCTGAACATAAAGATTCTAATTGTTCATATTTCTTTATTTCATCATTTAGCATCATAAAAAGACTATTTAACCGCTCTTTACTTGTTGATTTTTCTGAATTAACTTTAAAAATATCATTTGCTTCTACATAATTATCTGCGAAATTCTTAAAAGATATTTGTTTGAAACCCTTTATTTTAACCCCCCCTTCTGTACAATTAAAAATCGATGCTGAATGCTTAATTTTTTTGTGTATTTGTTCAAAAGAATTCTTCATTGAATAAAAAACATAATCTGTCATAACTAAGTCATCGAAGTATCCTTCTACTTGAAAAGCATTTCGTTTTTTAAAATAAGAATCATCAACGGATTTTTGATTTTTATTATTATTAGCATGTGTTAAATTTTCGGTATAGGCTAAATCTTGTCCGATTAAGGCAATAGGTCCTGTTGTTATATACATTGCAATTGTAAAAGCAAAGGTTGAAACTGAACCTCCCCCTGCAATATGTGGTAACGTTAAATTTAACTCTTCTTTTATTCGTTTCTCAACTTGATTATTGACAAGAGGTAGAAACGCATATCTTTTCCCTTTATACTCATGTTGAATTTTATAATTACTACTTAGACTATATAATAGAGATGCTTTATGTGATGTTATTTGGTTAAAATGTTTATAATTAGCCTCTGACCCGTCAATTGTAACAATATAATCAGGTTCAATATTTTCTTTCAATAAAGAATTAATAGTGGAGCCTGAAGCAATTAAAATAACACTATTTTTGATTTTTTTTAATAGTGGTAGTTGCTTTGTTAATGACGGACCACCAGATGCTATTATAACAGGGCAATTATAAGCCCTGTACAATTCGCTTATCGAAGCATCCTGTGAGGCATACAATAAGTTTTTTATATAATTTTCTTGCCAATTTTCACTTGCTAATCTTAATGTGTTTTCTTCAATTATATTTAAACTTTGTATATCTTTAATATTTTTTAATAACTCTTTATATGCTTCCGGAGCAATTTTATCATAATTAGGGCTACAAATAACTTTTATGTCTCGTCTATTATCATGTAATAAATAGTTTATTTTATTGTTAATATCCTCTCTTTGTTCAATAAAAAGAATATCTTCATTTTTAGATCCTAAAAACTCTTTAAAAGGCTCTACTATAAGTAATTCACCTTTATCCTTTAATTTTGCTTTTAATGCGTTTGAAATATAGCCTAAACCATTACCAAATAAAATATGTACAAAGTTTTCTTTAAATTCTTTTTCGACAATTCGATCTGCTTCTTTGATAGGATCATATTTACTATGCAGTAAATATCCGTTTACTTCCACAGTGTTAATTCCAGTTTTTGATACTATGTAATTTATAATTTCGCTCATGTTGTCACCTCTTTTCTTATATCGACTTTTATATCAAAAAATAAAGAAAAAGCCCTTTAAAAAAGGACTTTTTCTTTTAAAAAATTATTGTAATAATTGTAGAACACCTTGTGGCTGTTGGTTTGCTTGAGCTAGCATAGATTGTGCAGCTTGCATTAAGATATTATTCTTAGTGAAGCCCATCATTTCTTTCGCCATATCTGTATCACGGATACGTGATTCAGCAGCTGTTAAGTTTTCAGATGTTGCACCTAAGTTATTAATTGTGTGCTCTAAACGATTTTGGACAGCACCTAATTTAGAACGTTGTGTTGAGACAGTTTCTAATGCAGTATTAATTGTTGTAATTGCAGCATCTGCACTTGATTGTTTAGTAATATCAATTGATGCTACACCTAATGATGTCGCACCCATATTACCAATTGTAATTTTCAAATTTTGACCTGAGTTAGCCCCAATATGGAATACTTTAGATTTAAATGATCCATTTAAAAGCTTTTGCGTGTTAAATTCAGTATCTGTTGAAATACGAGTGATTTCAGTAGCAAGTGCATCAATTTCATCCTGTAACGCTGTACGATCTGAAGATACGTTTGTATCGTTTGCAGATTGAACTGCTAATTCACGCATACGTTGTAGGATAGAGTGTGTTTCGTTAAGTGCACCCTCAGCAGTTTGGATTAAAGAGATTGAGTCTTGAGCGTTTTTAGTTGCCATATCAAGACCACGGATTTGTCCGCGCATTTTTTCAGAGATTGCTAAACCAGCAGCGTCATCACCAGCACGGTTGATTTTGTAACCAGAAGATAACTTCTCAAGGTTTTTTGAAGCTTCAGTGTTGTTAAAAGCTAGGTTACGGTGTGTGTTTAAAGCAGAAATGTTGTGTTGAATTCTCATTTGGAATTCCTCCTTGAATGTTTGTTTTTTACTCCACGTCCGTGTGGAATATTGTCGGTTTGGGTTGTATGTATGTACCTCCCTTTCCCTACAATCTATATATCGTTTAGTAGTTGGAAAAGTTTAATAGTTTATTTAAAATTTTTTTATTTTTTATGTAGATTTGGGTAGCTATTATTTTATTTTTTCTTCAGATGTTCTAAAAAACTTGAAGATGAAGCAAGCGCTTCCTTATTTTGAGCTTGAATTGCTTCAAAAACTTCTGAGCGATGTACTTTAACTGTTTTGGGTGCGACTATACCAAGTTTAATTTGGTCACCTTCGACAGCTAATATTTTAATTTCGATTTGATCGCCTATCATAATCGATTCATCTTTTTTACGTGAGAGTACTAACATTATTTCGCACTTCCTTCCAATGGTTGCATTGGGTAACGTAGAGGAAAGGCTTTATTATCTTGGAGTACGATTTGCTTCCCGCGTTTTTTTTCTATATTTAAAATAACGGGTGCTAACAAGTTAATCGTTGAGTCTTGGAATGTTTCCTTCATTGTAACAATGGCATATGTAAGAACATTCTCTTCCTTTACAATTTGTAAATGCTCACGATCTTCTTCACTAATGTCAAAACTATAATCTTGTTTGAATGCAAAAGGATAGGCAACTACAAAGCCTATTTCCACATGCTGAACAGATTGTAACAATGCAAGTGGTAAGTCAGCATCGATTGGAAGTAAGACGAACTCTCTTTCATCTTCTAAACCTAATAAGCCATGTTCAAACGTCAGAATATCTTGTTCACCAATCTCGACTTCTCCTAAAAATTTAGTAGCTATTTTCATATTTTCCTGCACTCCTTTAAACGATGACATCAATGTCAACATCTGGTCTTTGTACCATTGTACCAGTTACTTTCCCTGGTGTGTATTCGTGAATTGGTTTGTTCACTTTTGTGTCGATTATTGGTTCCCTACGCTGAATATTGACATCAGTTGTGCCAGGCGAATAGTCGATTTTTACAGAACCTATTGAAGGGACAAATTTAATATTGAACGGAGTACGATGTGGGCCATGATTTTGTTTTGCAATATTTCGAATTATAGAACCACCTTGATCTTTACCAGCACTATCCATCATTTGTCTACCCTCTCTTGCTCTACGTGCCATACCTTTTAATGCCTCTTTTTTACCCTTTTCAGCATAATTCTTACTGGATTCCAAAGGGCCAATCATCCCTATATCTCTTCTTGCCTGTGAAGAGTCAATCTTCAAAACACTTCTTGTTGTATTTATATCTAAAATAGCAGAAGGCTGTTTGATATGCTGTGTAGCTTTAGGCTGCTCAATATGCTGTCGTGGTTTTGCAATGTGCAGATCTATTTTTGCATCTGTTGTCCGTATTTGGATTTGAGGGAGTCTCATTAACATTTCTCCTTTAAGAAAAGCGTCTGAACAAAATGTTCAAACGCCTTAATTATATTAGCGAATAAAGTCCACTAGTGTTTGTTGAATAATTTTAGAACCTACTGAAAGTGCAGCCTGATGAATTGATTCATGTGTCACCATTTCGGTAATAGCTTTTGAATAATCGACAGACTCATTATCTCTTAGTTGTTTTGTAACATTAACTTCTCGGATACCTAGACGATTTTCCATCATCTCAACACGATTTTGACGGGCACCTATATCAGCTTGTGCCTCTAGAACTTTATTGTGCATTGTTAAGATATCATCATTTGTACTGGAGGACGATACGCCACCAAGCAAATCTCCAATTTCCGCACCTGTTTTTGTTGGGTCATTTAATAAGTCAGAAATTTTCCCCATCATATCATCTATATTCTTAAACAAATCTTTTCCAGGTGTATTAACTGGGATTTGAATACCATCATATATCTCAATATTCACAGAGTTATTGTTTATAGTAGGATCAATTACTTTACCACTTCCCCCAGGTATAAACAGAGGCTGGTTTGTATTGGTTCCACTAAATATGTAACTACCACCAATATTAGTATTCCCTACATCTTGTAATTGTTGGCGAATTTGGTCAATTTCGCCTTTAATTTTTTCGCGTTCTTCAGGTGTGTTTGTATCATTAGCTGCTTGAATAACAAGTTCGCGAACTCGTTTCATTTGCTCACCAACCTGATTAAGTGATTCATCCGTCGAATCTAACCAGCTACTTGCTGTAATCATATTACGAGTATATTGTTCTACTTTAGCTAAATCTCGGCGATAACCCATTCCTTTTACTGCTATTACTGGGTCATCTGATGGACGAGTAATTTTTGAACCAGAGTTTATTTGATCTTGGAGCTTTGACATTTTACCGTAGCTGTTATTTAAATTGCGTAGCATGTTATTTGAAAGCATAGATTGTGTTACACGCATTCTGAAAAACCCTCCTTCTTGTATGTCTAAGAGAAATGTCTCTATATTTTTTTGTTAAAGACCTACTCGCCCCATACCATTAATGATTTTATCCAATGTTTCATCGACAACCGTAATCATACGTGCATTTGCATTGTATGCCTGTTGGAACGTAATCATATTTGTCATTTCTTCATCTAGAGAAACAGCACTTACAGCATCGCGACTATTAGATACCATTAGGCGTTGGGATTCAGACGTAGCGGCTAAACGTAAAGCTTCTTCACCATCTACACCAACTTTTCCGACCATTGCTTGATAAAAAGATTGTAAACTTGCGTTATCTATATCTGCATATAATTTATGTTGCATATTTGCAAGTTCGTAAGCATTCTTACCATTTCCTTCTTCTGTTGGGTCAGATGATGCGGCTAAAAGGTTCGGATTTTTAGATATATTTTCATTAACTTTGATTCCACCAGCACCAGTTCCTTCAAAGAATACGCCCCCTGCAACAGAAGCATTAATGATGTTTCCATTTGCATCTTTCTCTTCAAGAGTATAACCTTTTGCGTGCTGCGCGTTGAATTCTTTAATAAATGCATTGGCTAATTGATCTAATTTTTCTAATGTCTCTGGATAATATCCTTTAATATCGCCACCCGCACTTTGATAACCATATGAATTAATTAATGATAGTAATTTTCCTTTTGATGCTTCAAAGTCTTGCTGTTTAATAGCTGCTTGTGTACTAGTGACAGCACCTGCTTCATGCGCATCTAAAGATTCCAATCCTGTTAATCGTAATTCAGAGAACGAATTTGTAATATCGTCGCCTGTCACTTTAGTACCAGTGGTACCCATTGCTGTAAATTGAGCAAAGTCTTTGCCATTTACTAGATCTCTGACAACACCATCTGTCCCTTTAAATGTAATTTTTAAGCTTCCCTCTGCAACCTCTGATGCTAAACCACCTGAAGGAATACGTTCAATCGATACTGGGATATATTCATTTAATTTGTCAACTAAAGTATCACGAACATCATATAAATCATTTGGTACATGTCCACTAGGTTCAACCTCTTGAATCTGTTTATTAACAGCTGCAATCTGTTTTAGGATGGTATTAATTTGAGTGGTCGAAACATTAAGTTCATTTCCAAGATTGCCCTGAATCATTTTTAATTGTTTATCAAGATAATTAAAAGATTCGGCTAAGTGCTCAGCACGTCTAATAGCTACTTGACGTGAAGCTGCGTCTGCTGGTTTTGTCCCAACATCTTCGAGTCCCTTCCAAAACTGTTCAAAAGCTTTATCTAAGCCAAATTCCGAAGGTTCATTCATGACATCTTCCATTTGTGCAATAGCATTTGTTCTAGATTCCCAATAGCCAAATTTATTCGTTTCTTGACGATATTGGCGATCAATAAATTCACTGCGTATACGCTGGATCGAACTTGCTTCAACCCCTGTACCAAGGTGCCCTGGATAAGTAGGTTGATTTAACCCAGCCGTTGGAAAGCCTGGTGTTGCTTGCATGTTTACTCGTTGGCGAGAATAGCCTAGAGTATTTGCATTAGAAATATTATGTCCTGTTGTATATAACGCTGTTTGTTGTACAAAGAGGCCGCGTTTACTAGCTTCTAAGCCCATAAATGTTGAGCGCATGTTTCTTCCTCCTTTTATGCTTGTGAATCGAAATATGATTTTTTAGCTATATTGTTTGTGCCGAGAACCTCGTTGCTAGAGTAGTTGATTTGCTCTGTGCGAGGTCTTACGGCGTCTAGTGTTAAGTTAACAATTTGTAGTGATTGGAAAACGAGTTTTTGATTTAAATCATTTTGTTTTCGTAGGTCATTAATAATTTGCATTAAACGTTCGCGAACTGCTGAGAGTGTTGCTTTGTCAGCTTGTTGGTCAGCAGCCTCGATGACATCCGCGACAGTTGTTTTGTCAGCTGAAGCAAGTCCATTTGCTTCAAGGTAGTCCGTTACCTGTTTCTGACGCTGTTGCTCGAGCTTATCGATGGCTGCTACATGCGCCTGTTCATCCTTGAGCAATTGGTCTAGAGCTTCGATATCGCCAGCTTTAATGATTTCTGTTTTTTTATAGGCTAGTTCAAGTAAGCTTTTATGCATTCTCTCTAGCATTGTTAGTGTAGAACTAATTGCTTCTACAGACATATCGTTATACACCCTTTCTGCTATTCCCTAGAAACGATAATATTTCAGCATATCCTCTGCCACTTTACGTGCATCTACTTTGTATTCACCAGAAGCGATATCCTTTTTTAACTGTTGAACATGTTCCGCTCGCTCTGTACTGTATGTTGAAACACCCTGCATTTCCTGTGCAGCCTTGGAAATTTCAATTTTATCAGCAAAAGATGCTTTGTTTGCGTCTGATTTCACATTGCGCACTTGGTTTTTATAGGCGTTAACTGCATTAATACCATAAGATGTAATTTTCATTTCAATACCCCCCATCTCTAAATCCTATCTTACTATTATTTCGGATTGTCTCACATAATGTTAAGTTTTCACATAGAAAAAAGTGTGCTAATTTTGTTTAAAATTAACACACTTGGAGTAATTAACGTTTACGCTCTGAGTGATAGGTTACACGATCACGCTGCTCTACACTGTCGCGGAATTCCTTAGCTGCTTCAAATGTACGTAAGTCTGCCTTTAATTCATCCTGGCATTTTGCACAAAGTTTACCGGTTGTTGTCAGATGACCACAGTTATCACATGGATAGCCAAGGTTAGGGAACATGGCTGGCTGCAGGCGACCCTTACGAACCCATTTATACAATAGCTCCTCTGCCGCTCCCGTGGCTTCCACAATACGTTCTACTGTTGCCGCACGGTTTTCACGTTTACGTAAGAAACGATAAACGATTTGATAAAGCTCCTCCTCTGATTGTGCACACTTATGACACACTTCTCGGACTCCTGTATAATTAAAAAACTCATTACATTTCGGACAATTACGAACCTCTGCCATTGGCCTTTCCTCCTCTTTCTAGCAAATTTATCTACGAATGCTGTCTCATTAACTATTATACATAATGCATTGGTATTTTCATCCTTCAATTAATGTGAAGTATTGGACATTTTTAGCACCCGCCTGCATTAAAACAGTTGTAGCATGCTGTAGAGTTGTCCCTGTAGTTTTTATATCGTCAAAAAGAAGATAATTTTTATGTTCAACTTGTGCTCCCTCCTTTAAGCAAAAAAGTGGAGCTGCCTGTATTCGCTGCTCTCTATTTTTGGAGCTTTGCGTTTCTGTCGTTGTCTTTTCTAATAATTGAATAAAGGGAATATGAGCCGCTTTTAATAGTTCATCAGTATGCGAGAAAGTACGCTCCTGTTGCTTGAGAGGATGCATTGGAATGGGGAGAATAATTGCTTTTTCTTTATTGAGACGATCATAGAGCTCCTGTCGAAATACCTTGGCAAGAGCCACATCTTGAAGAAACTTTAGCTGGTGTAAGTAATCCTTCATCGCCTCATTATATTGATAAAGGGATGTAGCAGATTGTGAAGGTACAAAACGAGCGGCGCATCTTTCACATATAGTCGGCGAGAATTGCTTGGTTAGAATCATTTTCCAGGAAATAGTTATTTTTAACGGCTGTGCGCATATTAAACAACGAGGTTCTATTTTATTCATTCAGAAATCCCTTCTTATTAAAAAAATGAATTTTTGCACATGCCTCATCCATCTCTGCCGTAATACCGTGATGAAAGAATAGGACGTCTCCATCAGGAAATTGAACATCTCGCCCAACTCGACCTGCAATCTGAATGAGAGCATTGGCAGTAAAAATCAATGACTCTGCCCCTATAACAGCCACCTGTACATTGCTGATTGTAATGCCTCTTTCTAATATCGTAGTGGTTAATAAGCCCGGAACTGCTTTATTTCGTAGCTTTAACACCTTCAGCTTCCGCTCTGGGTCAGCTGCATGCACAGCTAGTATGTCTTCATTTAACCCTTGAAAAAGAGGAGTTGCACGTTTCATTAAGTCAATTGTCGGGAAAAATAGTAAAAAGGGTTCCTTTTGGCGTAAGCGCTCCTCCACCCACTTTTTTAACCTTTTAGGGATTTTACCTCGCTTAAAGCATTTATTATAGCTCCATAAAGAACGAACTTGTGGGACTGGTAATGGATGATTATGATAGCGTTTTGGAATAAAAGAGTAGCTTTCTTGTTGGAAGGTATGGAGTAATGATGCTGATGGGGTTGCTGTCACAAATACCAGAGGAGCATTTTCCTTTTTAGCCTTATCTACTGCTCTTTGTAAAGTTTCATCAAATGTATAAGGAAAAGCATCTGCCTCATCTACAATAATGACATCAAATGCCTTGTCAAATCGGTAGAGCTGATGCGTCGTTGCTATAATAAACTGCGCATAGCCCTTTTGGTGAGGTGCTCCACCGTATAAAGCATGAATAACTGTATCAGGAAAAGCCTCTTGAAAGCGTGGATACAGTTCTAACACTACATCTGTCCGTGGTGTAGCGATACAAACACGTAGCCCTCTCTTTAATGCATCATAGACAGTAGGAAAAAGCAGCTCTGTTTTGCCTGCACCGCAAACTGCATGAATTAAATGGGAGCGTTTTGCTTTCACACTTGCCAAGGTTTCATTAGCAGCCTGTTGCTGGAGTTCGGTGTATTGCCCTGCCCATTTTAATGAATGCTTGTTAATTTTAATCGTCTTGGGACCTGTCCAAATCATCAATTTTGTACAGCTACTTACTCTCCCCATTTTAATACAGTGTCGGCAGTACACACATTGTTGCTGACATTTTGAGCAATCGAATTTTGTGAATAAGTGCGGGTCTGTATTGTGACAACGATTGCATTTAATAGCTGGCTTTATTTGAATTCCTTCTATTATACTGACGTATTTTCGCTTTATTGCTTTCTCAATATCTTCAGATGAAAATGGCGAATGTTCTTTTAACCAAATGCGCCCTTCATGAAAATCACGTAATGCTGGGGGCATCAACCAACCCCTATATCTCATTAAAACCTCCCCTTTCACAGAAAAAAGCCTCTACTTTTGCTGTAGAGACTTCTCACAATTCGTTATTTTTTTGTCCATCCTAATCCCATTGACCCTTCACCCAAATGAGTACCAATAACAGGACCAAAATAGCTCAATTTAAAGTTTACGTTTGGGTACGTTGCGGCTAATTGCTCTAGCCATTCTTGGGCTTCAGCAGGGCAATTTCCGTGAATGACAACAGCGTCCATCGCTGCATACTTTTTTGCATCCTCTGCTAGCAATTCTTCCGCACGCTTTAATGCCTTTTTACGTGTTCGGATTTTTTCGAAAGGTACAATTACCTTATCCACAAAATGTAAAACAGGCTTTACTTGTAATAAGCCACCGATTAATGCAGCTGCAGAAGATAAACGCCCACCACGTTGTAAATGTGCTAAGTCGTCTACGATGAAGTAAGCACGAATAGACTGTTGCATGTCCGCTAATGCTGCAAGTATGTCTTTTGCTGAATGGCCCTCTTTCGCCATCTCCGCTGCTCTTAATACGTAAAAGCCTTGAACAGCACAGGATATTTCACTGTCAAAGGCATAAACATTAATACCTTCCACCATTTCACCGGCCTGCACTGCACCTTGGTATGTTCCACTAATACCACTCGATAAATGGATAGAAATTATCTCATCGTAATCCTTTGCTAGCTCATCAAAAAGAGCAACAAATTCTCCAATTGGAGGTTGTGTTGTTTTAGGAAATTCTTTAGCTCCACGCACCTTATCATAAAATTCAGATGCTGTGATATCTACTTCTTCTGCAAATAATTGACCTGAGATATTAACACTTAAAGGTATCATGTGAATGTTTAAGCGTGCACGTTCCTCAGCTGTAATATATGCAGTACTATCTGTTACGATTGCCGTCCTCATCCATGTCCACTCTCCTATAATTTTTAGTTTACAATCTATTTCTACTTGGTGCAATTGTTGTTGTTGTGTTGTTATTGCTGGCGCTTCGCTTTTGCATAAATGACGGAAAACAAAAAGAAATGAATGTGAAATGAATGACGAACGTCGGATTCCCGTTCTCGCCCTTCTAGAGTCGTGCTAGTAAGCTAGCTTCCATTTCACATTCATTGTCTATGTATAAATAGGCATATCTTCACTCAATTGTTATGTTGAATGAAGATAGCTTCTGTTAATTTCCTGTACTTGACTGTGAGTCGTCACCAATATAAAAGACACTTGTTACTTTCCAATCATTGTCCTCTTTCACAAAGACTGTTACCTGACGTCCTGCACTTTCATGTTCGACATTTGTCTCAAGCTGAAGTGAGTGCATTTTCATGTTGGCAAATACTTGCGCCTCTTCTGATTCATACTTTGCAATTGTTACATTTTCTACTTCACGCTTAATATCAAATTGATCAAATACTTCTGATGCATATGTTTTTTCTTCATCGTATTTAAAACCCTTGGGATTTTTCGAGATTGTATTCATATAACGATCAATTTCTTCAGCATTTAATGCAGCAATATACTCATCAAAAGATGCTAAAATTGCCTTTTCATCTTCCGCTGGTACATTATCAGCCTTTTCTACGTTTCCACCCATCATTTCAAAGCCAACTGTACCATCCTCTATTACTTTATCTCGTTCTTCATCACTCATCTTCTCATCTTTATTACCACAGGCAGTTAACACTAATAAGATTAGAACTGCTAGAAAACTTTTCTTTAACATCAAAAAACCTCCCGCGCATATTGTAGCATATAAATGCTTTCGTAGGAATTTTGTTGTGCATTTTCAACATTTAAGTGCTACATCTTCCTTATGACGCATTAGGCTGTAAAATGTTGCATGAATTGCTAGTTATCATATTCATACTAATGATTAGTAATGTTACAAAATTGTGAATGACCTGTTCTTCATCATGTAAGCCCAATACAAATTATTACCAAAAAACAATAAAAAACTGTTTTAAAAACTACTTCAATAAAAAGTAGCTTTTAAAAACAGTTTTAGCAATTAACGTACTTCAACCCAGCCATTTTTAATGGCTGTTACAACTGCTTGTGTACGGTCATTAACATTCATTTTTTGTAGAATACTTGATACGTGGTTTTTAACTGTTTTTTCAGAGATAAACAGTGTCTCACCGATTGTACGGTTTGATTGACCATCTGTTAATAATTGTAATACTTCACATTCACGCTTAGTTAGCAAATGGAATGGACGACGAATTTCAGTTTGATGGAAGTTTCCTTTATTTTCATGTTCTGAAAGTCGCTTGAATTCTGCTACTAGGTTTTTCGTTACTTTTGGGTGTAAATAAGAACCGCCGTTGGCAACAACTTTAATCGCCTCAACGATTTCATCTGCATCCATCTCTTTTAACATATAGCCAAGAGCACCTGATTTTAATGCATGCGTAACATATGTTTCATCGTCATGTATAGACAGCATAATCACTTTTGCATCTGGAAATTCAGTAATTAACTCTGCCGTTGCTTCTACTCCATTTTTGCCTGGCATGTTAATATCCATAAGTACAACATCTGGTTCGTTTTCAGCGTATAACGTAACAACATCTGTACCATCGTCACCTTCTGCTACTACATCAAACGTATCTTCAAAATCTAAAATGCGTTTTACTCCTTCGCGGAATAGCTGGTGATCGTCTACAATAATAATCTTTGTCATTTGTCTTTACCCCCTAGATTTCTGCGACAGTTACATCATTCTACTTCTAACGGTATTTTAAATAACACCGTTGTCCCTCGATTGATTTCACTCGTAATGGTGATTGTACCATTTAAAATTTCAATACGTTCTTTCATTCCTAAAATCCCAAAGGAATGATCTTTCACTACTTGTGGGTCGAAGCCTATGCCATCATCTTTTACAACAATGTTGACGGCATCTTTTAACCATTCAAGCTTTACCCAAATGTCTTTACACTTTCCATGCTTCATGGCGTTGGTTACACATTCTTGTACTAATCGGAAAATGGATACTTCATAATTTGAAGGTATACGTTTTTCTGTACTTCTCGATTGGAAATGAATTTCAACACCTGGATTATATTCAGTCACTGTCGATAAATACTTCTTTAATGTCGGAATAATTCCCAAATCATCAAGTGCCATTGGTCGTAGATCATAAATAATACGTCGCACCTCAGATAAAGCATTACGCACCGTTTTCTTTAAATCGGCAATTTCAGCCAAAGCCTTTTCAATACCTTTTTCACGATACGTTCTATCTATTAAATCAGTGCGCATAAGGACATTTGCAAGCATTTGAGCAGGTCCATCATGAATCTCTCTTGATAAACGCTTACGCTCTTCCTCTTGAGCTGCAATAATACGTATCCCAAAATCCTGTTTCATTTTTGCTTGTTCAAGGGCTAAACCAACATTTCTTAAATCTGAAGTTAAGTAATTCAAAACGACATTTACCTGATTAACAATATGATCAGCACGTTCAATCGTATCGAGTAATCCTCTTAATCTTCTCTCTAGATCATCTCTTTTATCCCGTAGCTGTTTTTCTTGTGTTCTAATAACGGAGAGCTTTACTTGAAAATCATGTGCAGTTTCATAGGCTTCTCTAACTTGTTCTTCGGTATAATTATCAAAAGCTTTACTCACTAGCACAAGTCGTTGCTTAGCAAGCTGCGTACTTTTTTCCAATGCATCGCCATCATCAATTACGATTGATATTTGTTTTCGAACAATTTCAAGCTCTTTTTGCATATCTTCAAAGCTTCTGCGGCTTTGTTCACTTATAATAAAGATATCATCCTTTGAGCTCATGATTGTATCTAACATTCGATTAAAAATGTCATCAAGCGACTTTAAATCGAAGGTATCATTTGAAAACATAGTATACTCCCCAGTCTAATGTCTTATGATTACTTACTAATTTAATAGACTAAAATCACATATTCCATAGTCTACACCTATTATAGCATTACCATGCTAAAATTTAATGCTTTTTCTTCATGAAAATTATAGAATAGAACTCTAGTTAAAAGGAGATTGATACGAATGAGAGAAAACTATTTAACAGTAAAAGGATATGGTGAAAGCGAAATTGTCATTTCCAAATCTCGCTTTCTCACTTATATAGAACGTGCAGAAACGGAAGAGGATGCAATTTCTTTTATAGATGGTATAAAAAAATTGCATCATAATGCAACACATAACTGCTCTGCATATATTATTGGAGAGCATGATCATATTCAAAAGGCAAATGATGATGGGGAACCTAGTGGTACTGCAGGCGTCCCTATGTTAGAGGTCTTAAAAAAACAAGGGTTAAAAGATACGGTCGTTGTTGTGACCCGCTATTTTGGAGGCATTAAGCTCGGTGGTGGTGGCCTTATTCGTGCTTATGGAAAAGCAACTACAGAGGGATTAACTGCTGCACAGATAGTTGAACGTAAATTGCATCATGTCATGAAAGTAGCTATTGATTATACATGGCTAGGAAAAGTCGAAAATGAAATAAGAAGTTCATCATATTCTTTAGAGGAAATACGTTATTTGGAGGGTGTTGAAATCATTGTTTCTGTGCTAAAAGAGGAAGAAGAACAGTTCCGAAGTTGGATAACAGAAATGACAAATGGACAGGCTACCATCACTTTCGAAGATGCTCAATTTGTAGAATTTATTGTCAATTAAATAGTTTTAATTGTCGAAACTAAATATGCATAGTATAATTTTTTTGTTAAGCTATTTTATTGTCCACACAATTGCTTAGTTAAAATTGAATAAAAGTTAGCTTTATCGCATTATTATTCCCAATAATTAGAGGAGAATATATCTATTATGAAAAAAAGATCTGTTAGTCCGACTAAAAAGAGGTCTTCTAAAGCTTCATTAATTATAAAAGTTACACTACTATTAGTTGCCAGCTTGGTAATTTGTGTAACGGCTTATGCTGTTTACCTTACAAAACAGGTAGAGCATGCTGCAGACTCAGCATATGAGGAGTTAGAAGGTCGAGAGGTTTCAACGCAACGTGTAGAGAAAGTAGAGCCTGTACAAGACAATGTCTCTATTTTATTTGTAGGTGTTGATGATAGTGACAATCGAGGGCAAGGTTCGGATCATTCACGCTCCGATGCACTCGTTTTAGCTACATTAAATAACAAAACTCATACAATTAAAATGCTAAGCATTCCTCGTGATTCTTACGTTTATATTCCTAAAGTAGGTTATAAAGATAAAATTACTCATGCACACGCTATGGGTGGAACACTTACTACGATCGAAACTGTAGAAGAACTATTTGATATTCCTATTGACTATTATGTACGCATGAACTTTAATGCATTCATAGATGTTGTAGATGCATTAGGTGGTATTGAAGCTGAAGTACCATATGCATTGCATGAATTAGATGAGTTCGATAAGTTTACAATTAACTTACAGCCAGGCTTACAACATTTAAATGGTAGTGAGGCACTTGCACTCGCAAGAACACGTAAACAAGATAATGATATTGAGCGTGGTAAACGTCAACAGGAAATTCTATCTGCGATTATTAAAAAAGTCGCTTCTGTTAAGTCCGTTACGAAATATGATGATGTCATTAAAGCTCTTGGTGATAATATGAAAACAGATATGACATTCACTGAAATGAAGTCCTTCTTATCTTATTTATCAAAAGGCGCACCACGTATCGATTCCTTAACATTAGATGGCACGGATGATACATCTACTGGTATTTATTATTACCAGTTAAATCAAGATTCTGTTGAAGAAACAAAGGAGATTTTCAAAAACCATCTTGGCCTAAATGAACAATCATCAAGTCTAACAAGTGGCAATACAGGAACAGATAGTGCTGCTAGTAGCGATGACAATTCAGTTACTGAATAGAGCTTTCAGACCATAGACAAACAACTTGTCTATGGTCTTTTTATATGACTTCTCCATTGATTGACTACCCTTTTCATTTACCCCTCCTAGTAATCGATAAACAAGCTTATTTAAGTTTACCTTCTATTCCATTCCCTATATATAATCGGTTTAAAAGAGTTTCTCAGTGTCTAACTTTAATAGTAACCCTATTTAACAACAAAAAAGCAATCATACAAATTGTATGATTGCTTATATTTTATTTACTAAATATCCGTACAAAATTTAATAATGGTTTATAGTTTTTACCAGCCAATCCAATGACCTCTACAAAGATTTCAATAGCTGTTAGGATGACCGCTACAAGTAATATAGCTCCCCAAACCTTTGCCATAGAGAAAATGATAGCTGCTAATCCAAACATTACTGCAATTCCGTAGATAATTAGGACTGTTTGTCGATGTGTAAAGCCCATATCGAGTAATCGATGGTGTAAATGTGATTTATCTGGGTCAGACCATTTCTTCTTCATGCGGACACGACGAACAATGGCAAAGAATGTATCCGAAATCGGAACACCAAGGATAATAATTGGGATGATTAAAGCTACGAATGTAATATTTTTAAAACCAAGTAACGCTAACACAGAGATCATAAATCCTAGGAACAATGCCCCTGTATCACCCATAAAGATTTTTGCTGGGTGGAAATTATAAAATAAGAAACCAAGTGAAGCTACAGCTAAAATGGCTGCTAACGCTAAAACAAACACATTGCTCATGATAAATGCCATGACAGCTAATGTAATCAGTGCAATCGTAGAAACACCTGCAGCTAGACCATCTAGGCCGTCAATTAAATTAATGGCATTCGTAATACCGATGATCCAAATGATCGTTAATGGAATACTCAATAAACCAAAGTCTAATGTACCTAAGAACGGTAGATTAACCATTTCAATTTCAATACCACCTACAAAAACAACAATCAGTGCAGCAACTAGCTGACCAAGCATTTTTGCTTTTGCAGAAATCTCACGCATATCATCAATAACACCTGTGATTACGATTATACAAGCACCAATAATGATAGCTAATAATGCCTCGTTACTACCATGTTTTGTATGAACTAAGAATGAGTATAAAATCGTCACGCCAATAATAAAGGCAAGGAAAATGGCTAAACCGCCAAGTCTTGGCATAATTCGAGCATGTACTTTTCGATAGTTTGGTGCGTCAACAGCACCTATTCTAAACGCTAAACGTTTCACTAATGGAGTTAACAAAATGGATGCAACGAACGCTGCTATTAAAGACACGTAAAGCATGTCTCTCCTCCTCAAATATATAATCTACATTGAAATCCAAATTGATTATAGCATGAACAAGCATTGAAATATACTTTTTCTAAACATTTTCCACGATTTCACAAATATTTTGTACATTTTAGCATTAATAGATTCCTATACAGTCAATTGTAGTCACCATAAGTAAAATTTGATAGAATAATGGTGTGTCTAGCATGTAGACAACATTAAAGGAGCGTATATTTCATGTTCTCAATTTTCAAAAGTAACAAAGAGCAAACAAGTGCTCGTCAATTAAAACGCTACTACAAAATAGTAGATCAAATTAATAATCTTGAAGAAAAGTATGTTGATAAGTCAGATGCTGAATTAAGAGAAATGACTTTTATTTTCAAAAATCAATTAGAACAAGGTGAGCCTATTACATCAATCATCCCAGACGCATTTGCTGTTGTACGCGAAGCCTCAAAGCGTGTATTAGGAATGCGTCATTTTGATGTGCAACTTATCGGTGGTCTAGTATTAACAGAAGGTAATATTGCTGAAATGCCAACAGGTGAAGGTAAAACTCTAGTTGCCTCCCTTCCCTCTTATGTACGTGCATTAGAAGGTAAAGGTGTTCATGTCATCACAGTTAATGATTACCTAGCAAAGCGTGACTATGAGCTAGTCGGTCAAATTCATCGTTTCCTTGGCTTAACTGTTGGTTTAAATGTACCGATGATGGAAGCTGATGCGAAAAAAGAAGCTTATAATGCCGATATTACATATGGTGTTGGTACTGAGTTTGGTTTCGATTATTTACGCGATAATATGGCTTATAGCCTTGCAGATAAAGTGCAACGTCCTTATCACTTCGCCATTATTGATGAAGTGGATAGTGTATTAATCGACGAAGCTAAAACACCTTTAATTATCGCAGGTAAAATGCCTTCCAACGAAGAATTACACCGAATTGCTGCTATGTTAGCGAAACGATTCAAGAAAGATGAAGATTATGACTTTGACGATGAAACAAAGGCTACTTCTCTAACGGATAAAGGTATTGAAAAGGTAGAGGCTGCCTTCAATATCGATAATTTATATGACTTAGAACACCAAACACTCTTCCATTACGTAATTCAAGCAGTACGTGCACATGTTATGTTTAAGCGCGATGTTGATTACATTGTCAAAGAAGACAAAATCGAGCTTGTTGATATGTTTACAGGTCGTATTTTAGAAGGTCGTTCACTTTCTGATGGCTTACATCAAGCGATTGAAGCTAAAGAAGGCGTAACGATTACAGATGAAAATAAATCAATGGCCCAGGTCACAATTCAAAACTATTTCCGTATGTATCCAAAGCTTTCCGGGATGACGGGTACAGCGAAAACACAGGAAAAAGAAATTCGCGAAGTGTACGGCATGGAAGTTGTGCAAATCCCAACAAACCGTCCGCGTCAGCGTATTGATCAGCCTGATCTTATTTTTAACACACAGGAAGCAAAATATAAGTATGTTACAGCAGAGGTTAAAAAACGTCATGAAAAAGGCCAGCCAATTTTAATTGGGACAACATCAATTTTACAGTCTGAAACTGTAGCTGACTATCTGAAAAAGGAAAAATTAACATTCCAATTACTTAATGCAAAAACAGTTGAACAAGAAGTTGAACTTATTTCACAAGCAGGTCAAAAAGGTCGTATTACAGTAGCGACAAACATGGCAGGTCGTGGAACGGATATCATGTTAGGTGAGGATGTACACGAGCTTGGTGGTTTATATGTAATTGGGACAGAAAAGCATGAAAGCCGTCGTGTAGACAATCAGCTACGTGGGCGTTCAGGCCGTCAAGGTGATGTAGGCGAAAGTCGCTTCATTCTCTCTATTGAAGATGATATGTTCCGCCGTTACGCAAAAGAAGAAGTAGAAAAATTCTCTGCAAAAATGATTGTAGATGATCAGGGTATTATTCAAAATAAAGAGGTTCAAGAGCTTATTGACCGAACACAACGAATTGTTGAAGGTTCCCAATATGGCATGCGGGAATATAACCTAAAATTAGACGATGTTATCAATGACCAACGTACCGTTCTTTATGGACTTCGCGACAAAATTTTAGCTGGCGAGGATTTAATGGGTGAACTGAAGAAAATGCTACGTGAAACGGTTGATTTTGCTGTTCATGACGCCGCGCCAGAAGATGTATCTCCAATTGAATGGGATTACGAACAAATGGAGAATGCGCTTAACTCATTATTCATCACACCTGTTTCAATCAACCGAGAAATAGGAAAAACAAAACAAATTCTTGCTGAAATTCAACCTTCTGAACAAGAACTGCTTGATCGCATGGAGACATTCGCTGAAAACGAAAGAGTCATAGAAGTACTTCCTCAAATTATGCTTAGCCATATTGATAGCGGCTGGATTAAGCATTTAGAGGCCATGACGCATTTAAAAGAAGGAATCGGTCTACGTCATTATCAGCAAGAAGATCCAATGCGAATTTACCAACGTGAAGGGCTAGAATTATTCGGTAAAAATTTCCAAGAATTACGTCGTTCTATTATTATAGAAATTACAGGCTTCATGAAAACAGTTGAGGCACAACAGGAGGAACAATAATGGGCTTATTTTCATTTTTTAAAAAATCAGATAAAGTTGTTCAGGAAAACACAATTGACTCAAAAGATTTACTAGGGAATACAACGAAAAATACAGGTGATAATCGCGATGTGGAAACAAAGTTATCATTCCATCCTGAATGGGATGTCCCACAAGAGCAAAAATACATTTTTAACTTCCTAGCGAATGAGCTAGAGCCGTTGAAACCAAATCAATTATCGCTTTCTTCAATTAGTATTGAAGAAGGTCGAGGTGGAAAATGGTTAGTTCGTGCATTTTTCCGTTCCTCTCTACCTCAAGCTATTGAGCTAGGTGAAATTGAGCTTTTCATTATGGATAAAAATGATGAGCTTGTTGCATCTAAAAAATTCGATTTTAAAGCACTTGGTACAATCCCAGCAGAAAGTGCTCGTCCATGGGTATTTGAATTTGAAGAGTCTACAATTAAAGTAGATGAAGTTCCTGAAGATGGCTGGAAAATTGCCTTTAATCTTGTTTCCCTTCGCGGTCATCAATTAGAATTAGATCCATCATGGGAAAAACAGTTACCAGCAGAACAAAAAGAAGAACTTGAGAAAATCGTTAAAACACTACCAAAGCTAGGTGAGACAGAAGTGAATTTCACAGGTTTACAGGCCAAACTAGCTGACAATGGTAATTTAAACGTTTCTATCTTTATTCGTAATGGACATAATAAAGCAATCAATCTAGAACAATTACCATTAGAAATTGTCGATGCTACAGGTAAACAAATTGCCAAAGGTTCCTTTAAAATGGATCCAATCTTAACTGTCCAGCCAAACTCCACAAAGCCTTGGACATTTATTTTCCCAGCAGAGCTTGTTGATGCTAAAGACGCCGACCTTTCTCGTTGGACAGCTCGTGTAACACAATAACCTAATCCCCCTTTCTCTCTTAGTAGAAAGGGGGGGTTTTGTTAAAACAAAAAGCGATTTTTGCCTAGGCAAAAATCGCTACTTTTTATTTCACACTATCAAAACGTTTATAGGCTACTAATTTAGAAGACCAGTAAGAGTACGTAACATCCGAAACTTCTACACCATCTGTACCCGCATGAATGAATTTATTATCTCCGAGATAAATTCCCATATGAGAAATACCTTCTTTATACGTATTCTCAAAGAACACTAAATCGCCAGGTACTGGATTTTCTACATGGGTAGTATTACCGTAAAAATAGCCCTCACTGCTTGCTCTTCCTATTTTTAAACCACCTTGATTAAAGGCATAAAAAATAAAGCCACTGCAATCAAGCCCTACAGGTGTATTTCCACCGTATAGATAGGGTGTTCCAACCAATGTATTGGCAACTTCAACGGTTTTGTTATAAATCGCTTGTCCATTAGCTGTAGGATCTTTCGCAGTTACTTTTGATGGAGTGCCCGTACCTGAAGTCACATTATTATGTATAGTATCACCATCGGGTATCACTGCAGCTGAAGAAAGCTTCAGTACTTGTCCAACAAAAATCGTGTCTCTTTCAAGCTTATTCCAATCCATTATATCCTTAATTGTCACATTATATAGCTTTGCAATTTTTGATAAGGTGTCACCCTTTGCTACTGTATGAGAACTAGATGCTGGTTTTCCAGAAGTTGATGGAGTTGCGGGCTTTACTCCCTCATTCGTTGATTGTTTTTGAATCTCAAGCTTTTGAGCTACAAAAATCGTATCTTTCGATAGATTATTCCACTTCATAATATCCCCAATCGTGACTTGATGATTTTGGGCGATTTTCGTTAAAGTATCTCCTTTTTGTACAGTATATGTTGCTGCTTCCGCTGTTTGTAATGCTAAAAATGAAGTTGCTAAAGTACTTAGAACAAGAATTCTCCATTTTTTTGTCTTTTGCATACCAAAGTGCCTCCGTTCGTGCTAGAATATTCCCTTGTGTGTCTATCATACTAGATAACTATTGCATGAAAAATCGGAAAAACTGACTATTTTTCAAACATTATAGGAAACTTATAGAATACGACGAAATCCGACTATATTGAAATACTATTTTCATTGCAAGATTAGTGTTCCTATGATAATATACACTTCTGTATTTAAAATTTTTAGAAAGTTTTAGCTTTTCAATCTTAAAGGAGTTATTATACTTATGAAAAACATCTTGCATTTCATCAAAGGAAATTTAGCAGTAGGATTACTACTATTTGCCTTGTTCTTGGGTGCTGGTAATATTATTTTCCCACCATTATTAGGCCAACAAGCAGGTGAAAACATCACTGTAGCCATGATTGGTTTCCTTATAACAGGTGTTGGTCTTCCACTATTAGCGATTGTTGCTGTTGCCAAAGCAGGAGGCGATTTACAACTTCTCGCTAACCGTGTTAGTCCTGCTTTTGGGGTGATTTTCACCTCCATTGTCTACTTAGCAATTGGACCGTTCTTTGCTGTACCACGTACTGGATCTGTGTCCTATGAAATAGGCATTGCGCCATTTCTCTCTGAAGGTATGAGTGATCATTGGGCACCACTTTTTATCACATCTATCTTGTTTTTCACGTTAATTCTATATTTATCTATTAATCCTTCGAAGCTCGTTGATCGTGTAGGTAAAATTTTAACACCTGCCCTGCTTTTTGTTATTTTATTGCTTGCTGTTAAAAGTTTTATCTCTCCTATGGGAGAACCAGGAGAAGCCGTAGGTAACTATAAAGTGTCACCTTTAGCTGAAGGCTTTGTACAAGGTTACTTAACGATGGACGTTCTAAGTGCTCTTGTTTTTGGTATCGTCATTTTACAGGCCTTGCGTGATATGGGTATGAAAGATACGAGAAAACAAGTAAAAACAACGATTTTTGCGGGGGTCGTTGCTGCAATAGGTTTATCCTTTGTCTATATCTCTCTAGGGCATATTGGTAATACAAGTATCAATGCAATCGGTATTTCTGATAATGGCGGAAATATTATTGCAAAATCAGCTGAGGTGCTCTTTGGAAGCCTTGGAAGTATTATTTTGTCTGCGACTATTTTACTAGCTTGTATATCCACAGCTGTTGGTTTATTAACTGCTAATGCACAATTTTTCCATAAGCTATTCCCTCAAATTTCATATAAAACGTTTTTAGTTGTCTTCACTATTTTTAGTACAGCTATTACAAATGTGGGGCTTTCAACAATAATTAGTGCATCACTACCTGTACTATTAATCATTTATCCTTTAGCTATGGTATTGATGGTCTTGTCACTAGCTGATCATTTCTTTAAAGGTGGACAAATTGTTTATATTTTAGCGCTCGTTCCAACTTTCCTTGTCAGTCTATATGATGGCTTAAAACAAATGAAAGTTGAAATTACACCTTATGAAACTATCCTGAAAGCATTGCCAATGTATGAGCAAAATTTAGGATGGCTTTTACCAGCAATTGTTGGCGCATCAATTGGTTTTATTATTCATAAATTGATAAAAAAATAATTTACAAGAATCTACTTGCCCATAGCGACAAGTAGATTCTTTTTCTACCTCATATAAGTCCACCACTATAGCGATGGCTTCATGTATAATAAAAATCAGATACTCAATTGCATAATGTAACCATCCATTTAATACCTAATAATGATACATTCTATTTTGAGTTCTAGAAAAGAGGTGTCCAATGAAAAAGTTAATATGGTCATTCGTATTTGTTCTAGGCTTCTTCCTTCTCCCTTTTACAACTACTCACGCTGCTGAAAATGATCAACAGCTTATCAAGGAAATTAAGGAGATTGTGAAAGATACTTACGTTGGAACAATTAATGGAAACTTAGAGAAGGCTACATCCATCTCAGAAATCATGGATATGCTTGATCCTTACTCAACCTACTTCACTAAGCAAGAATTTGAAAATTATATGAATAGCATCAACCTATCTACTATAGGTATAGGTGTGGTGATTGAAGAACACGAAGATGGAATTCATATTTTACAAGTAATCGAAGGCAGTGGTGCTTTTGAGGCTGGTGTTCAGGCTGGAGATATCATTATTGGCGTTGATGGTGAATCCATTATCGGGCGTTCTACACAAGAGGCCTCTTCCCTTTTAATCGGTAATGAAGGGACTAAGGTGGAGGTTACATTAAAGAATAGTGACAGTTCAAAAACTACCAAAACTATTACACGTAAAAAATTCACATTACCAAATGTACAAACTGACCTGCTATTTGGAAATGTGGGCTATATTTCGTTGGCTTCCTTTTCAGAGGATGGTGCACAGCTTGTTAAAAATGCGCTGATAGACTTAAAAAAACGTGGTGCAACATCGTTCATCTTAGATTTACAAAATAATGGTGGAGGTTATGTGACAACAGCTGAAGAACTAACAGGATTATTCCAATCTGCTAAAGTTGCGTATTTATTAGAAGAAGCACATAACTCTTATACCATCCCAGCAGTTCAACAAGATACAAAGTTTCCTAAAGATACCCGTATTCTTGTAAACCGCTATAGTGCCAGTGCTTCTGAAATGCTTTCCGCATCATTGAAAGACCAGAAAGCTGCTATTTTATACGGAGAAACAACCTATGGGAAAGGCGCTATGCAAGGCTTTTACACATTACAGGATGGTAGCTATTTAAAGCTTACAGTTGGTAAATTTACAGGTCCTGCGGGTCATACTATTCATGAAGTAGGCGTTAAGCCAAATGTTCAAACCACAACAGCACCTATTTTCCAGGCACATTATGATGCATTGAAGGAGAAATATCCTAAATATAAACAACTTTCCACGGTAAAAAATATAGCTGATACACAAAAATTTACAGTAAAAATTCCTGCTGGGCTTACTTCTCAAATTGCTAAAAGTAACATTCAACTGGCTGCTTTAGGAGCTAAGGAAGTACCCGTAGCAGTTAAAATTGAAGGTCGAACATTAACTGTTACACCTAAGAGTGCTTTTTCACCAAATCAGGAATATATGCTACTTATTCACCCGAAGAGCAAAGATCAAAAAGGCTACTATCAGCATATAAGAATAAGCAATTAAAAAAACTGTCATCGATAATAAGTATCGATGGCAGTTTTTTATATCACTTCTTTGGTTTTCCAAAAATATAATTGTACAATATCATTTGCAAGTTCTGCAGGTAACCTTTTTTCTTCTAGCAAATTCGTAATGATGAGTCTTTCTATTGAGCCTACTAAACTATCTATCATGATTTTTATATCCACACTATACAATTGTAGATCTTTGTCACAATCATGCAGATAAATAAGGTGGATCAATTGCTGTGTCATTTGGTTTTTCACCAAATGTGCTTGCTTGGATTCAATAAAACCTATTTTTGTTAATTCAGGATTTTCAATTATGTATACGAACAAGTTCAATAACTTTTGCTCTAAGAGCGTGATAAAACCCTGTAATCCATATTCAATAATGTCAGTTGACTTATTATTCATTACTGCCAAGAATCCGCTTTGAAATTGCGCATTCAAATCGTTATAAAGGGCATCCTTGCTTTTAAAATAGAGATAAAAAGTAGGCTGAGTTACATTGGCAGCCTTTACAATGTCACTAATTTTTGTGTGATGATAACCTTTATCAGAAAATAGCTCTATCGCTTTTTCAAGTAATAGTTGTTTACTTTGTTCGCCATTTGAATTAAATTTTCTGCCTCTTGCCATACTTTCCACCTTATCTTAGTTTAGAGTAGTCATATTTCCTTTTGTATTGCTTATATAGACACACTATTCTAAATCAAAAGTAACTATAAATTCACAAAACGTACATAATTTAATCTTGATTATATACCATTTTATTATAATACACCCTGTTTTTTTTTACTATAAACTACTATTAATATGATATTTAAATTAAAAAATGAAAAAGTGGATATCTAAGAATCACTTCTAAGAATACCCACTAATAAATTATATTAAACTATCAATAATTCTGAAATACTATCATGCCATTCAAGTAAACCACTCTCGAAAAGTCCAATATTATACATATTCGCAAATTTAGACATATACTAATTAACATAAAGCAAATCTTTTATTTTGAAAAGTCCTTTTTTTTTGAAAAAATTTTTTAATTTAAATTTTTTTCATGAATAAGTCAATAACTGCAATAGTTTTATCTCACTAACTAGCTTTGAAAAAATTTTTTCTGAAAATCAAACCATTTTACTTTTCAAAAAAAGTGTTATAATCGCCAAGAATTTAAAATTTTCATTTTTGGAGGCATATGATGGTATTACGTGACTTTTTCATTTACTTATCAGAGAACAAATTATTAAACAGCGCTGCACAAAAATATGGTTTAAAAATGGGTGCCCAAAGTGTTGTTGCTGGCACAAGTTTACCAGAAGTTGTGCAATCGATTAAAGAATTAAACAAGGCCAATATTTCTTGTACAGTCGATAATCTAGGCGAGTTCGTCTACGAAAAATCAGAGGCAACTGCTGCCAAAAATAACATTTTAGCTGTTGTACAAGCTATTCATGATGAACAGCTTGATGCACACATCTCTCTTAAACCTTCACAATTAGGTTTAGATATTGATTACGCATTTTGCTATGAAAACTTAAAAGAAATCGTAGCTCTTGCACATCAATATAATATTTTCGTGAATTTCGATATGGAAAACTACGAGCGTTTACATAGCTCTTTTGAATTATTAGAGGAATTACACAAAGAGTATGATAACGTAGGGACAGTTATTCAAGCTTACTTCTTCGAATCAGAGGAAAATATTGAGAAATATAAAAACTTCCGCTTACGTATTGTAAAAGGTGCTTATAAAGAACCTGAAAATGTGGCTTATCAATCTAAAACTGATATTGACCATAATTACTTAAAACTAATTGAATATCATTTGCTACATGGTAAATTTACTTCGATTGCGACACACGATCATAATGTGATCAACCATGTAAAACAATTTGTGAAGCAACATAATATTCCAAATGAAAAATTCGAATTCCAAATGCTATATGGTTTCCGTAAAGAAATGCAGCTAGACCTTGCTCGTGAAGGTTATAATTTCTGCACATACCTACCATTCGGTAATGACTGGTACGGTTACTTTATGCGTCGTTTAGCTGAGCGTCCACAAAATGTTGCACTTGTGACAAAACAAGTGTTTAACAAAAAAACGAACATGGCAATTGGCTTAGGAGCAGCAGCATTTGCACTTGGTCGCCTCTCGAAAAAAGGAAAATAATTATACAAACTTGAAGCTATCCATCAGTTTTGTGTTTTTATCCTTCAGTTAGATCGTTGTATCCCTCACTTTCGGGAAACTATCCAAAAAAGCGAAAACATTGTTAATCAATGTTTTCGCTTTTTTTATTGAGCTTATAGTTTTTAACTCGATACTGTAAACTTTGTCGCCGAATCCCCAACGCAGCAGCCGTTTTGGAGATATTGCCTTGATGAAAGTCCAACGCCTTCGAAATATAGTACTCCTCTACCTCTTTCATATAGACATCTAATGGTCGAATATCCTGTTGATTTTTAATGACAAACAAGTCACTCGTAGAAACCTCTTTTTCCGTCTCCTCACAAGAGCTTTGGATTTTCCATTTGAAATGCACTGGTAGCATATGTGATTCAACTATCGTTTCATTGGTGATTAATGATGTTATTTCATCCAGCAGGACTTCTAATTCCTTTAAATTTCCTGGCCAATCATATTTTAAAAAGGTATCTCGTACTTCTTCTGAAAGCCCGTGAATAGATGAGCCAAAGCTATCACGATGTCTTTTGAAATAATCATCGATAAAGGGCATAATATCTTCTTTTCTTTCTCGTAAAGGAGGTACATAAATCGTAATACCTGAAAAAAGTCTGTAAAGCTTTTTGGATAGCTCATGCTTTTGAATCAAATCAATTGGATCTTTGCCAACACTAGCAATTAAAACATGCTGATGATTAGGATGTTTATTAAAAAGTTCAACAATCTTTTCTTGTGCTTCTAAAGATAAATATTCAATGCGCTCAGCAAAGAAGGTTATTTTCTCCTTTTCCACAATATATTTTTCAAATTGTTTTAATACCGTTTTCTCATCTCGACGGCAAATTAAAGCAATAAACATATCATTTTGTACCTTTAGATCATGATGTATTCCCTCTGCAACCATATCAATCCCAGTACCTGATTCCCCTATTAACACAACAGGCATTCTACTTAGTGCCACAATTTTTGCTTTTTCAATGACATCCTTCATGACTGGTGATACAGCCGTGATGATGTCAAATGTCAATGGAGCGCCATACCTTCTCAATGGCTGATACATCATGTATTCAAGCTGTGTAATATCTCGGGCAAATTCCACAGCGCCTATTAAAGAGCCTTCATAGTGCAACGGATAAATATTGCTTATGTAGGTCACTTCTTGATTTTTTTTATTCCAATACGTTTTTTTTATATTGTGCACTGGCGTTTCAGAGCTGAGGACCTTATAAATATCGCTTTTTTCGATTTCAAAATCAATAATCTCTAAGGCTCGCCTCTCCTCAAATTCATCCTCATTAACGCCTTCTAATTCTCTCATTTTTTTATTGTATATAAGCAATTTGCCCTCTGTGTCTACAACGCAAATTCCCATATCGCCTTTTTCAATGACGTATTTATAAATACTTAGTAGTACATTGTTATCCATTTTGTCCTCCTGTAGTCCATTAAGCTTATTCTAACACCAATATGAAAAGCAGATGCAAAAATTAAAAAAGTTTTAAAATTTGAGTTGATTAATGCCAAATTATATTGCATTATATAATTAACACAAACTTAAAAGGTGCATAATCATTTGGCACTACTTATACCTGGGAGGAAACTGACATGATTCCATACAAACACGAACCATTCACAGATTTTTCACAAGAGGCAAACTACAATGCTTATGTAGAGGCTTTAAATAAAGTTGAAGGTTACTTAGGTCAAGACTACCCACTAATTATTGGTGGCGAGCGCATTACAACAGAAGATAAAATCGTTTCGTACAATCCTGCAAAGAAAACAGAAGTCATTGGTCGCGTTTCGAAAGCAAGCAAAGATTTAGCTGAAAAAGCGATGCAAGCGGCAGATGAAACATTCAAAACATGGAAAAAAGTTGATCCAGCCATTCGTGCGGACGTTCTTTTCAAAGCGGCAGCAATCGTTCGTCGTCGTAAACATGAATTCTCAGCTTTATTAACAAAAGAAGCCGGGAAACCATGGGCAGAGGCTGATGCAGATACAGCGGAAGCAATCGACTTCATGGAATACTATGGTCGCCAAATGCTACGCATTAAAAACGGTCAGCCAGTCGAAAGCCGTCCAGGTGAATACAATCGTTATGACTACATTCCATTAGGAATCGGTATTGTCATTTCTCCTTGGAACTTCCCATTTGCAATCATGGCTGGTACAACAGTAGCTGCTTTAGTAACAGGGAATACAGTGTTATTAAAACCAGCTTCTACAACGCCAGTTGTAGCGTATAAATTTATCGAAGTATTAGAAGAAGCTGGTCTTCCAGCAGGTGCGGTGAACTTCGTACCAGGTTCTGGCGCTGAAGTAGGTGACTACTTAGTCGATCATCCAAAAACACGCTTCATCAGCTTCACAGGTTCACGTGATGTTGGCTTACGTATCAACCAACGTGCATCTGTATTAAACGAAGGCCAAATTTGGATTAAACGTGTCATCGCTGAAATGGGCGGTAAAGATACAATCGTAGTGGATAAAGAAGCAGATTTAGAATTAGCTGCACAATCCATCGTGAAATCAGCATTTGGTTTCTCAGGTCAAAAATGTTCAGCATGTTCTCGTGCTGTCATCGTAGAAGATGTATATGAGCAAGTGGTAAATCGCGTAGAAGAGTTAACAAACGCTTTAACAGTGGGTGACCCAACTGATTACAGCAACTTCATGGCAACAGTTATTGACCAAGCAGCATTCAATAAAATTACAGAGTACATCGAAATCGGTAAAGGCGAAGGTCGTTTAGTAGCTGGTGGTACAGCAGACGATTCAGTCGGCTACTTCGTACAACCAACTGTATTTGCGGACGTAGATCCTTCTGCTCGTATTATGAAGGAAGAAATCTTCGGACCAGTGGTAGCCATTGCAAAAGCAAAAGATTTCGACCATGCGATTGAAATTGCAAACGATACAGAATACGGTTTAACAGGCGCTGTTATCACAACAAACCGTATGAACCTAGAAAAAGCACGTGAAGAATTCCATGTAGGAAACCTTTACTTCAACCGTGGCTGTACAGGTGCTATCGTAGGTTACCAACCATTTGGTGGCTTCAACATGTCAGGTACAGATTCAAAAGCAGGTGGCCCAGACTACCTACAACTGCATATGCAAGCAAAAACAACTTCAGAAATGCTTTAATTTTTACTTCAATAAAATGCCGTACATTGTTTCTTAGTAAGCAATGTACGGCATTATTTTTTGGGGGTGACACAAATGACATATATATATATAGAAGAAACTCATGTGAATTTTGGTTCACTTTCCTTCCCCTATTTAAAACTAACTTTCACACCAAATTATAAAAGCATACTTATTGCCTATAAAACGCTGGTATATTTTATGGCATTTCTAACATTTGACCCTTATCTTGATTGTATAACTTTGTTAAAATGATATCAGTTTAGGAGGGTAAAACTATGAAAAAACTATCAATTTTTATGTTGCTCATGATGCTTGTTAGTCTAGTCATTTGGCAGCCTCAATCTGTCTATGCAGACGAGCTATCAGGACATATGCATGAAAGTGGTCTACGCTATTTAATTCAGAAAGATGCATTACTAAAGGATGCAAATGGAAGCTATCGTCCAAATGCTACGGTTACACGCGGTGAATTCGCCACATACATAGCAAAAGCATTAAATTTGGACACAAAGAACGAGATAACGTTTACAGATGTGTCAGACACATATTTATTTGCAAATGAAATTAAGCTTGCCGCAACTGCTGGAATTATTACTGGTTATACGGATGGCTCATTTAAGCCAGATGACCGTATTTCAAGAGAGCATATGGCAGTGATGCTAATCAGAGCAGTTGATTATTTAAAAATACCAAAAGGTACTTCTTCTATTACCTTCAAAGACAATACAACTATTTTTAAAGATTTCCGTGAGGATGTTGCAATCGGTGCACAATTAGGACTTATTAAAGGAAGCTCCAATGGCATGTTTTTACCAAGAGACAATGCCACAATTGGTGAGGCATCGACATTTATTCTACGATTAATACTTCTTGCTGATCAGCTTGACGCTGGTAAAAATGAAAACAATGGTAACTCCGAAAATACCAGTAATACTAATAATAATGGGAACAACAATAATACTGGTAATACTACCGCATATATCGTCAAAGAAGTTTCCAATGGTAACTTGGTAGACAAACAAACCTTTACTAGCTTTGAAGCAGCTGAAAAGGCGATGACGACTAGTTCCTTAGTGATTACTCAAAATGATAAAATTATTAAAATGACTTCAGGTTATGTTGTAACGACTAATTATGTTGCTCTAAATTCTGAAACGATTAAGGATCAAATCGCAGTTGCGGGTAATACAGAAATGGAGTATCTAGGTAGTGATGCCACACAAGTAAAAGTACGCTTAGCTGGTCATACTGGCTATTTAAAACAGGCTGACGTTACCTTAATTCCTTCTGCTTTAGTGAAAGGCCGTTCTTATTACACAAATGAGTACGGTGAAATAAAACATACTTTATATGATTATAAAACTAATAAATATTCTGCTAGTTACGTGTATGGCAAGGCACCTAGCTTTATGAAGCAGGGTGAGAAATACTTTAGCTGGGATGGCATCAACTTTACCAATGCTGATGGTTCCTCAAAGGGAGAAGCCTATAACTACTATCAGTTCTTACCAGCTCGTGCAGCAACTCAATATACAGCAGATGAGCTAGATCAATATATAGTGGGAAAATTAGCAGAGGTTGAAAGCTCAGGTGCTTCGATTTATAAAAATGCCACAACTAAAAGTAAACTACTTGGTTTAGGCTCTGTATTAAAAGAAGTGGAAGCCAATTCTCATATCAATGCTATGCTTATTTTATCCCTAGCACAGCATGAGAGTGCCTATGGTATGAGTGATCACGCTCAAAATCTAAACAATCTATTTGGCTTATATGTCTATGATACAAATCCACTAAACAAGAAGTTTGATAGTGTGGAAGCCAATATTAATGAGCTAGTAGAAAAATTCCTTCAGCCAAATTATATTACGCCAGGTGGACGTTATACAAATGGCGCAGTTGTTGGTTCTAAGGCTATCGGCTTCAACGTAAAATACGCTTCAGATCCATTCTGGGGGGCAAAAATTGCAGGACATTACTATCGTGCAGAAAAAGCTTTAGGCTTTAAAGATGCAAATAATCCCTATAAAATCGCTCTCACAACAACTGCTGGACTAAATGTTCGTGCAGATGCATCAACAAGTCAAAGTCCACTTTTTACATTTAGTAAAAGTAATATGCCTGTCATCGTTACAGATACAAGCTCAAATGGTTGGTATCAAATTGTTTCAGATAAACTAAACACTGAACCTGGTTATATAAGTAAGGATTATATTAAATTCATTAATACCGTGAAATAACGTAAATGGCTGTCTCTTAATAAATGAGACAGCCATTTACTGTTGTTGAAAAAAGATAAAGTCACTGGCAAAAAGGCCTTTTTATAAGGCAGGAGGTTGATTTCCGTTCCGCCAGCGACCTTTCCAGGGGACGTCCGATGAGCAGATTCACTTACTTACGTTCGCTCTAGGCTCTCCTCTGTGACGCTCAATCAGGAGTGATGTTGGCTCCTCTCCAATCACCCATGTGCATAAGTGTCTTTTTCTTATCTTTCATACTAGCTAGCAAGCAATCTAATTAGCTTTTATTTGTATGATTAGAAAAATTTTATAGCCATTTTTATCAATTAGTTTGTCTTTTTCTTATGTGGGTATATAGAGAATAAGAAAAACGATCCCAAAGGCTAGTACACCTTTGGAATCGTCTCTTAATCAATTATTGTTTTTTATAGTATTGCAAAATACCATTATAAATAGATTCTGCAAATAATTTAACGTATTGATCATTTGTCATTTTACTGTTATCCTCTGCATTCGTTAAGAAACCAAGTTCTACTAGAATAGAAGGGATCACCATATTACGAATTACGTAGTATTGCTCTTGCTTGACACCACGATTTTTCATATTTAAATTGTTGACAATTTGATTATTAACATATGTCGCTAAATCAATGTCTTCCTGATACATATCTCCTGTAGATATTGCATAATATGTTTCAGTACCAGACGCTGACGTATTAGCAGCAGAGTTGACATGAACACTTACAAAAATTTCACCATAGTTTGCTTGAGTAAAGTCTACGCGATCTTGTAAGGATGGATACGTATCACCAGTACGTGTCATATAAACTTTTGCACCAGCATTCTCTAGTAATTGTTTCACTTGTGTGCTGACTTTTAATGTAATGTTCTTTTCAGAAGCAGAGCCCTTTACTGTACCTGGATCTTTACCACCATGACCTGGGTCTAGGATGATAATACGATTTTGTAAAGGTTTAGCTGTTTGATTTAGTAGTTTCAAATAAGACTTGTGAACATAGCCTGATTGGCCATTATAGGTGATTTCTGCCCAGTAACCACTAATGTTATTAACTTGGACATACTCTCCTTTATTCAGCTTAAATAACACGGCTGATGTAGAGTTACTTTGACTGCGAACATTTAAATTAGCAACCGTTACTCTACCTAGCACATCACCAGAAGCTGGTGGTGTTGGATCTGGATTTGGGTTTGGATTTGGCTTTTCTTCTTCCACAATATCCGTAGTGCTATTCGCTACAATATAACCTGGTAAACCATTTACTTGTGTTAAGTAGTAGCCACCAATTGTTTTGTAAACAGGAAGTTTTTCGTTCGCTTTAATCGATGAAATGACTTTTGCAGAAGATGTAGGCTTCACATATAAATTGACAGCATTTTTTGTCGTTACTTCTTTTTCGACTGTTCCTAACGCATTGCCATCTGCATCTACAAATTCTGCATATTGCTTATAGATATAGGCATATGCGCCTTTATAAGTAACCTTTAGCCAATTACTTTCAACAGCGTAGACTGATAATTTACCGCCTGTATTGACTTTGCCTACAATGTTCGTGCTTGAAGTAGAATCTTTTGTCTTACGGATGTTTAACCCATCTGTAGTGACCTTCACTAAGCCAATGACTTGTGATGTATCTGGAACTTGTACACCTTTTACTGGAAGCTCTAATCGATATTTTTCACTGTTTGCACGTGCAACGAATAATGAGAATTGAGAACGTGTTACAGTGCTATTCGGTAAATACGTATTACCTGTTCCGTTTGTAATGCCATTATAATAGATGGTATTGATGTATTTCACATATTCATGTGTAATTCCTACATCAGTAAAAGGAGAGTCGATCCCCTCATACTCACTAGTATCTAAATTAAAAGCCTTTGTTAATACATAACTCATTTCTCCACGAGTTAGAGGCTTATTTGGTAAGAATTGACCTTTTATATTTTTGTCGAAAAATCCTAGCTGTACAGCACGTTCTATATAACCTGACATTTCAGTGCCAACTGTAACATCTGAAAAGCTAGATTTATTTACAACTAATGGTTTATTACCAGAGGCAACAACAACCATTTTAGCTGCTTGTCCTCTTGTAACACTATTATTTGGGCCAAAGACTCTCTTACCATTCACAAAGTAACCTTGAATTACCCCCAAATTTACTAAATAATTGATTTCTTCATAGGCTGGGTGATTTTTAGTAACATCTTCAAATGTTATATTTGAATTGTTAGCTGCACTGACACTTGCACTATGTATCGTAAACATAGAAGCCGAAATGAATAAGACGCACAAGATAAGACTAATTTTTTTGATGTTCAATGTCTTATTTCCTCCCTTCTTGTTCTCTTAACGTGTCCATTTTAACAAAATTAGCTAAATAAAGCATCATACAATAGAACTGTTAAAATTTAATTTTCCAATTCACATCCTTTCCTACAAAATTATCATAAAAATAGAAGAGTCTGCTATTGCAAACCCTTCTTCCATTATACGCTATTCAAAAGATCATTTCTTGCAATCTATGACACAATTAAAGTGTTAACTTTATGAACTTATTGTTGAATTCTTTCAATAAAAACTTTTAATTGTTCGATTTTTAATAATTCATCGGAACCGAAGCTACCGTCTCCGTCACCATTTGTAATGCCATTTGACGCTAGAGTAGAAACATATTCATTAGCCCAGCTCTTTTGAGGCACATCACTAAATGCTACACTTCCACCATTATTTTCAAGACCAAATGCTAGCACTAATACTTTAGCAATTTGTGCACGCGTAATTGGTGAAGACGGGTTGAATTTACCATTTGCATCGCCTTCAAAGATACCTAATTTTGCTACAGCTGCAATAGCACCTGCATGAGCATATGTAGGTTTTACATCTACGAAACTAGTAGTAGTATCAGATGTATCTAAGTTTAAAGCTTTTGCAATTTGTACTGCTACCTCTGCACGAGAAGCATATACGGAAAAGTCAATAGCTGCTTGTTTTACTTCAGCCTGTTGTTGAGCATCAAATGTTGCTACACGTTTAGCACCTACATAACGATCGCCCCAATAATATGGGTCATTAACATTTGAGTAGCTTACACCTTGACCAGTTTGAGAGTGGATCATTTTACCATCACCTATGTATATCCCCACATGTGAAATACCACTACCACTTGTATTGAAAAATACTAAATCGCCAACTTGAAGATCACTCTTGGCAACTGCAGTACCTTGTTGATATTGAGATCCTGACGTACGGTTTAATTGAATGCCTAAGTCTGAAAATACTTTAGAAGTAAAGCCAGAGCAATCAAAACCGCTTGTTGTTGTACCGCCGTATTTATATGGAACACCTAAATATTTAGAAGCTGTATCAGTTAAATCTGCTTTAGACGCTGCTTCAGCAGTATTAATATTAGTAGTTGAAAATAACATAAATGATGCAAAAATCGGTAATAACCATTTCTTATTCATACTTTTGTTATACCCCTCTCAAAACTTTTTTGCCTATACATAGACTATCACAAAAGAGGCGAATGTTATTTTTCAATTGTGTAACGGTTTTAGACAGCAAAAAAACGCTGTAATACCAACGTTTGGTGGTATTTCCAGCGTTAAAAAGGGGATTTTTTTATCGTTATTTGGAACTTTCGTAACATTTCTGTAATATTAGCGATTCTTTGTTACACAACAACTTATTGACTAGAGAACATTTGGACCCAATAGTAATTTCCTTTGTTATCCTGTGCTATTGCAACACCTGTGTTCGTATAGTGCTCTTTTAAAATATTATCTCGATGGCTAGGTGAAGCCATCCATGCCTTAACAGCAATTTCAGGTGTTTTAATATTTCTAGCAATATTCTCTCCAAAACTTGTATAGTTGTAATCAAATAATGTCGCTAAATCCCAGGGTGCCCCATAATATGGAGAAACGTGTTCAAAATAATGGCGATTTACCATGTCCTGTGCTTTAATAATGGCAATTTGTGTCAGTTCCGAATCATAAGCAACAGGTTCTAGCTTATTCTTCTGTCTTTCAACATTAATTAATTCAATCACCTTTTTTGACCACTCAGAAGAAAGGTTTACAGTTGGGATATAATCCTTTGCTAGATAGTCATAGGCTACTTCCAATGCCTTAATTTTTTGCTGAAAAGCCATGCTTCGCTCAACAAATACAGCAAACTGTGCACGTGTTACCAATTGGTCAGGAGCAAAATGCTTAGCATCCACTCCACCAATAATGCCGATATCTGCTAAGGATTCAATATAGTCTTTTGCCCAATGCGTACGCGTAATATCCGCAAACTGGCTATTATTTTTGCCATCTACTTTAATTTGGTAAGCTAGTGCTAGCATTTTTGCCACCTGCATACGCTTTAAAGGCTCTTCTGGATGAAAGGCATCACTTTTTTGAATAACTCCCAGTTTAACAAGCTGGCAAATTTCCTTGTAATATGGATGTGTTGTAGGAACATCCTTGAATTTTACAGGGTTCTCAATGTCAATGTTTGTTTGAAGAGAGCGAGCAATGGCAGCAGCAGCCTCTGCCCTTGTAATAGCTTGCTCTGGCTTAAAAGTGTTGTCTTTGTATGTAGTCATATATTGTTTTGTGAGCATATGTTGAATCGAGGCATTTGCCCAGTATGAATTTGTCACATCTACTACCTTAGCAGACGCTGCTTCTACTTGACTAAAACTAGTTAAACTTCCTACGGTTGCAGCTATTGAAAGTACCATTATACTCAATAATTTTTTCAACAGGGCGACCTCCTCACGTTGGCAAAATGAAAATGTATGAAATGGTACCTCCCAGTCAAAGCGACCATTTATACTATAAGATACGAATTTCAGATGATATAGTTTCACTTTTTTGGAAATTAATATTAGGATTCATTTTTTCTTACTTATAAAAGGAGTTTTCCCGTTATATTGATTGGGAAAACTCCTTTTTTATCATACTATTGAATCATTTTAAGATAGTCTTCTAGAATGCGGTAATTATACACTAAGCCCTGTTGCTCAATTGACAAATTACTATAATCTTTTTGAGCAGCTAACACTTTTTTCTCGAATGAGGAGCTGTCTGGATCAATATTTCCAATCGCTTGAACAACTTTGAGAACGGCAGCCACATCTTTTTCAGCCTGCTTTAAGACATCCTCATTAATGACCTGTCCTTTAATTTTAGAGTCCAATGCCTTATAGGCAGCAACGGCATTCGCCACATCTTCAATATACGTTGAAGAGCTTGGAGACAGTCCCGCTATGATCTCCACAACCTTCTTCACATCAGCTAAACTTTTCTCTGCTTCGAGTAAAAGAGCATAATTGGAGATACGTTGTTTATCTGTCGTATTCAAACTATCATATTCTTTACGCGCCGCTTCCACCATGCCAAAGTAATATTTATCCTTTGGATTCAATTTAGCAATATTATTATAAACCTTTATAACATTATCTAGCGAAAGCAATAGCTGGTCGTTATAAACATAGCGACGTTGATCCGCATTGAGCTTATCATAGGCTTTTAAAATCTTTTGGTATTGGCTATTCATATCTTTTGCCGTTAGCAATCGGTCTATATCTTCTACAATACTCATTACAGGCTTTATTAGCTTTTCCTGATCTTGTAGCACTTTATAATTTTGAACAGCCCTTTGCTGATCCTTTGGTAAAGCATTGTAAGCAGCACGGATTTCTTGAATACGTTTCACATATTGCTTTGGATCAATGGATGGTAAGTCATCAATCATTTGCATGACATTACCAGCCCCTAAAATACTAGACTCCGCTGCTTGCAATAAGTAGTAGTTTGTCACATATTGCTTCATATCGTCAGGTAGTGCATCGTAAAGTGAGCGTGCTCGTGATGTATCTTGAAGGAATGTGTTACTTGAAGATTTAAGTTTACTAATCAATTCCATCACATTAGAGACAGGCTCAAATTTTAAGAGAATATTAATATTATCGATGTATTTTTTTTGATCTTTCGATAATTTATCATACGCTTTACGTGCTGAGTTTACCTTACTAACAAAGTTTGTTGATTCTGGCTCTAGTTCATTAATTTGAACCATCACACTTAAAATTGGTTTCACTGCTTTTTCACGTGTTGTTAAATCTTTAATATTCGTCACTAATTTCTTTTGGTCAGATGACAGCTTATCGTATGCTACACGTGCATTCATCAGCTTCGTTAAATAGTCAGCATCTTGCACTTCTGTTAATTTAATTAGCTCGACTACACTCTGTGCTAATCCCTGTTCATTTTCTGCTGCTACCAGTGCATCATAGTTTACGATCGCTTGCTGCTTCTCTGCTGGCAAGGCATCATAAAGCTCACGCGCTGTTTTCATATCTTGATAGAAAGTTTTACTTGTTGGCTTTAATGAGGCAATGAGACCAATCAAGGAAGCAACATCCTCTACAGCAGTGAGATTAGCATAGTTTGTCACTCGCTTTTGGGAAACTTGATCAAGTGCATTATAGGCTTTACGTGCATCAAGAACCTTTTTTGTATAATCCTTATTTGTTGGATTTAAGGCATCAATCATTTGGATAACCTTGATTACCGCCTTGTTATCCTTTTCGTAGGAGCTTAACATTTTGGCTTGCTCCACTAGCTTCTGTGCGTTCTTATCCATTGCTTTATATTCTAATGTAAGTTCGGCTACCTTTTTGACAAATGTGTCAGGGCCTTCATTTGCTAAGGCTATAATACGGTCATCAAATGCTTTGGCCGAATTGATATAGCCTTGTGCGTTTGTTAGGTCCTGGCTGTTTACTACCTTTGCCTTAAGAGATTCACCCAATTTATTAAACGCTTCTTGTGCTTTTACCACATCATCTTTATACGTTTTTTTAGAAGGGCTTAATGCACTAATTTGCACCATTACGTCAATTGCAGGAATTACATCTTTTAAATCTTTATAATTTTGGACAAATATTTTATTTTTATCATCTAGCTTCGCATAAGCCGTATAAGCTGACTTTGCTTTAGAAATATAGCTTTTAGAGGAAGGATCCAATTTTTCAAATTGAGAGATAACATTAACAACTGATTTATAGGATTTCTCTAAATCTGTTAACACTTTAATATTTGTTACACGCTTTTTAGCTGTTGGTGATAACGCATTGTAAGCTGAGCGTGCAGCCAGTATTTCTTCAATTGCTACATTAGTGGATGCTCCAAGATTCGTAATTTTTTCTGTAACTTGTTCTACGGCTGTTTCTTCATCTGTCAAAGCCTTTAATTCTTCTGTTAGCTTTGTTTTCAAATTATTAAGAGCCATTTCATAGCCACTACCTGTTGCATCTAATTGATCTACTAGATTTTTCAACGAGGCAAGCTGTGTACTGTAGTCAGCAGTAGGCTTTAATGTAGCAATTTTTTTTGATATTTCAGCGTATTTTTGAAACAGTGTTAGTTTTGTAGCACCTTGCACTAACTTTTTATCATTTTCACTTAGCTTGTTATAGGCTGTCCAAGCTGAAAGCGTCTTACTTTCAAAGTTTTTTGCAGTTGGATCAAGGCTATCAATTAACTTATCTACCTTTAAGGCAGCACCTAAATTTTTCTCCCACGCTGTGAGCTCTGCTAGATTATTGACGATTTTTTTTACATTGGACGCATTGATATTCGTGCCTGAAGGGTTATTATAGGCTTCACGTGCAGCTTTAATAGCAGCTACTTTATTAGCTTCTTCTACAACATTAATGGCTTTAATCTTTCCTTCAATATCCTCTGCATATGCAATATTTGCTAACGCCAGATCTAGGTCTCCTATGTTTTTAACAAAACCTTTACCTTCCGTTAAGAGATCGTATTCCGCTTTTATGTCTTTGACTGTTGTACGATATACATCTTCTTTGGAAACACGCAGTCCTGAAATGCTTTTCGAAATATTTGCTGCCTTAAGATATTGTGAAATACTTTCATATTCCGTTTTTAATAATTGTTTGGAGGTAGCATCCAGACTATTGTAGGCTTTCTCAACAGCAGCCACAGTACTAATAAAGCTTGAGGCTGAGGTGAAATCTTCTGGCTTTTTACCTTTTAACTGTGCAATGCTGGAAGTCACTTTTTCTACAGCAGATAAACCTGACAAGGCATCCTTATACTTCTTAAAAGGTGTGATTTTATCATCTTTTGGATTATAAGCTTCGACCACTTTCTTTTGCTCTGCTGTTAGCGCATTATAATTTGCCGTAAAGCTATTCATTCCAGGTGAAATAGCTGAATAATCCGTAGATTTCTCCAATAACTCAACTAACTGATCTAATTCTGTAGTGACAGATTCTGCTTTTGCTGCATCATTTTTTAATTTAGTTAATTTATCAATATCCATTCCCTTGCCTTTAAAATAAACATTGCGTGCTACATCATCATAGCCATATTGCAACGCTGTGCCACGAACTGTGGAGGCAATACTTTTTGCATTATTAACAAGTGCTGCTGTGACAGCTGTTTCAAATTCCTTTTGGACAGTGAAATAACTTTTCTTATTTTGTAAGCCTACATTTAAAAATTCAGTATATTTTTTTTCTAAATCTGAGACATTTTTAATAAATGATTTACTTGTATAGGCTATTCCATTCATTTCATTCCCTATTAGCTGTAATTCACTTAATAGCCTACGTTGCTCCTCAACATAGTTATACTTTGCATTAATAAAGTCAATTTCATCTTTATGAAATTCTGGCTCACTTAGAGTTGCTAAATCCCCTTTTGCAATGACCATTTCGTCAGCAGATGAATTCTCCGATAACTTAGCATATTGAGCAATAAGCTGCTCTCTTGAAGTGGCAGCTGCTACTTCATTCATATAGGTAACTTGCTCTGTTTGTGTTGAGACGCGGGATTGTGCATCATTTTCCTGTGCGTTCGCTATAGCCGTAGGTGCCAATAAAAGACCCGTTATGACCCCTGCTGTCAATTTTCGATTCAATCGAACCACCCTTTCATCGTTTATGTATAGGAAAATGATTGTGTTCATTTTCATTTAGAATTTATGACTTTAGTATCGGTAAAAATTGCTTGATTTCAAGCCATTCTAATATATTTACAAAATGAGACATATCAAAAGTAATTTTTCTAAATTACTAGCTAGAAAAACAGGAAGTTATTTCAATTATACTATACAATGGTGTTATATAAGGTTTTCACCAATTGACATATAATAAGAGATTATGTTTTTTCAATGAATTTATTGGAAAAAAACAGCTATTTTCATATGTCATAATATCTTTACAAGGTGTATACTACAACTTTGATATCCTATTTTGGAAGAAAGGACGCTGTTTTATGTTTTACCATTATAAGTTCTGGCATAGCTTAAAAAATCCTACCTACTTTACTAGCATCGTAGAGGAAGGCGAGGTCATCGGATATAAAAAAAGAGTCCTAACGATGTTCATTCTTTTCATCCTGTTGTTTGCTGCTCGCGAATATTGGGGAATGGGGACAGAAAATTTAACGTCCTTATTCGCAAAGGATTTACAAAATGAATACTATGTAGCACGTATACTTTCGATGCTTGGTGCCGTTTTATGGGCAATCGTCTATTTTTGCTTCCACTATTATGGTGTTACCTATCTTTTACATCTATTAACGGACATTCCTTATACTTGGATAAAAAGAGTACAGCTTTATGTTGTAGCCTTTCTATTAATTGAAAAAGCAATCCTCTTTGCTGTTTTCTACGCAGTAGGCTATACAACCATGTTTTCTTTCTTCTCGTTAGCTCCTGCTGCCTTACAGGTGATTGAAACAGATTTCGTGTTATTTACCCTCAATCAATTGACGGTAACAACTGTTTTAATCATTATTGTACAGTATCTCTTCCTATCAAAATGGGAGGAAGAGGCTAGTAGAAAAATGTTAGTAGTCAAATTGATTGGTGTACAGCTATTTATGGCCATATTTGTTGGTTTGATTAGTGTACTACCAATTAAAGAATGGATTGCTAGGGGGTTAGGATGATGGCATTTATCAAAACAAGACCATGGACAACTACGACCATCGTGTTAGCAATGCTAGTAATCGGCATAAATGCTTATTTTGTCTTTAAAGATAATAGCAACGTGACACGATCCTACTTTATCGATGAATTTCAAAAAGCTTATATCGGCACGAATACAGAGCGTGTTCATAAAGATACCATTGTAGCACCTGCTGAGACATACACAATTACTGCGGATGCAACTAGCTTATCAGCTGTGAATGTAAAGCGTGGCCAGGAAGTGATGATGAATGATGTACTCGCTACCTATAAAACAGATGAGGTGGATGAGGAGTTAACAAAGCTTGAATCTGAACGTACGGCCTATGAAACCGAATTACAAGATTTAGAGGATGCACTCGATCAAATTGAGGATGAATATGGAGACGACTCTAACCCAAAAAGTTCCATTAATACGGATCAAATCAATGATATGCTATCTGTAACGTTAAAATTAGAGCTTGCTCAACAAAATTCAGCTTCGACAGCAGTTGCGCTGTTAAACCGACATATTGCCGAAACGAATCGTCAAATTGCGTTACTTGAAGCCCAAATTACACAAATTCAATCTCGTCAGGGTATTGTCAGCCCTATTGATGGTGTTATGGCAGCAATTAAGGAAGAAGCTGGTGCGCTAACTTTTGAAATCTATTCGAATGAAAAAGCAATGTATGCCTATTTATCAGAAAAGGAATGGCAAAAGGTGGAGGAAGGGCAAACTGTAGATTTCGAGGTGAAACATGTCAAGGATGATCTATCTGGCATCGTATTAGAAAAACAAACGATTGCTACTGACGATCAGACAGTTTGGGCAAATGAGTTAGCCAAAACGGCTGCCTTGCCACAACCAACTAATTATGAAGTGACCTTACAGCAAGATGCCCCACTCGAGGACATTCCATTTTCGACAACTGGCAAAGCCTCTATTATTGTCAACGAAGCATTCGATTCCTATAAAGTCGATAAATCGTGGCTAGCCACAGCTAAAAAAGGGAACAAAAAGCTGTATATCATCAATCAGGACGGTAAAATTCAGCTAATTGATGTCAATGTACAATTTAAAACGGCTAAGTCAGCTATTTTTATGGATTATCTTGATGAAGGTACGCCAATGCTCTCGAATGAGAAACGTAATCTCGAAGCCTATACCTTCAGAACATTACCTGTTGAGAAAATTCATTGGAGCCATTTTAAAGAGCTAACTTGGAAGCAATATGTGAAATATATCGTTTTCTAACCTAAATCCGCCTCGTCTTTTTATGGACAAGGCGGTTTTTTTTACAAAAGAAATCCCCTGTAGATTACTACAGGGGATTCGTCATTTTTATTTTAATGATAAACATCTATTTAAGAAGCTTGCAAATTGCGCACGTGTAATTTGTGCATCTGGTCTAAATGTGTTATCTGGGAAGCCGCCAGTTAAATCATTTGCCACAAGTGCTTGGATATGGCTGTATGCCCAATGTGTTGATTTCACATCAGAGAAGCTTACTTTGCTTGTACCCGTTAATTTATAGGCCCTTGTTAAAATGGCAGACATTTCTGCACGTGAAAGCTGTCCGTTTGGATTAAACTTCCCTGCCTCTTGCCCTTTAATAATGCCAGCCTGCTCAACTGCGGCAATGGCACTGTATGCATAATGGCTCTTACTCACATCTTTAAAGCTAGAATCCTTCGTTGTAGTTAGATTTAAAGCTCTGGCAATGATCGTAGCTGCCTCAGCACGTGTAATGGATGCCTCTGGTTTGAACGTTCCATTTGAGTATCCTTTAATAAGGGATTGATCGTATAGACTTTGGATTTCGGAAAATGCCCAATGTCCTTTTGTTACATCTGTATAAACTAATTCCTCATGATTATCTTTATAAACGGCTTGTAATTGATCGAAATACAGCTGTCCTTTCTTCTGAAGAGATGCTGTTGGCTGAGCAACATACAAACGCTCGAATTTCAATGGCTGTGGTAAGTCACTCGGAATATTCGCCGTCACGTACTTCCAACCGCTCCAGTCTAAACCACCCTGGCTTGTAAAATCAATTGTATGCTTAGCTCCAGCACCATCAATGACAACGCCTCTTAGCCAATGCTTACCAGCATCGCCAAATACCCAAAGACCGATATTTTTAGGCTGCCCTGAAATAGCAATTGGTGTTTTCGCAACCATATAGGCTGCTTTTGTACCTGTACCTGCTGTTGTGAAATCATAGTTTAATTGTAAGCTAGCCGTTCCCTGTCTTGCATACTCTTTAGAGCTTGCTAATGAAGCATTAGCTTTCGCCACTTCTGTTATCCAAGATGACGTATTATCAAAGCTATCTAGTACAATAGGTTTTTCTGCTAGATCTACTACTTTCACAGCTGTAGACGTACGAATTCCTTCATACTCTCCAATAATTTTCCCTTCACCCTTTTGTGTTGCTGTGAAGGTTGCACCATCCATTTTGCCGATATTACCTTCAACTGTCCAGTTCATATTTGCTGGGTTGATGGTCATTGGATTCAAGTATTGATCATAGGCACTTACAACCTGCATATCTACAGAAGAACCTTTCATTACCTGACCAACACTACTTAACGTAATTGATTTTACTTTCCCTGGTGGCGCTGTATTCACTACCTGTAAAATGGCAGATACACGACGTTCACTACCCTCTGACGGTCTATTCACTAGGTTGGCGAAATAACCTCCTGGGTTACGCGCCACCATTGCTGTAGAGCCGCCTCCGTCTAGGTTAATAGCCGAAGAAGCACCCACTGAAATTAAATGAGCAGCTAAATCTGATAAATTAACACCATTACTATGACCACTTATGCGACCATCAATAGTTACAAGAGATACCTTTGTACCTGTAGCATCTATAGCTACTGCTGTACGTGGACTACGTGTAGAAGCAAACCCTGAATTCGTTGGCATAGAAATATCCACTTTGCCGTTACGCACAAGCATTGGTCCAGCAGCTAAGATGAACTGTGCATCCATCCATTTTTGATCGATTGATAAGCTGACATCCACGCTTGTACCTGCTGTAATGCTACTTAATTCAGCGGCTAACTCTTTATTTTGGACAGAGATAACAAAGCCATCTGCTGGTACAGAAGAGTTACCTTCTGCTCCGTAAGCTGTTACATGAGATACTGTACCTGAGAACTGATCACCAAAATGCAAGGTACTTGTATCTTGGCTAGCGCCCGACACAACGAGTTCTACCCCCCATGTATTTGTCCCTGTTGATTTTTTTTCAGGTGTATATAAAACGTTTTTATTTGTTCCTCGTTCACTATTAATAAGATCAATAGGATAGCTTTTGCCATTCACTTGGAAAGTTAGATTCGTAGAATAATAATCTGCAATCGCTTTTCCTGATTTCGATAAACCAAATGCAACTGGCTTTTGTGTTGGGCTATCATATGTATCTCCCAAAATACCATAGTTCACAATTTCATTGTTTTCTGCTAACAAGTTCGCAGGCATACCATTTCCTAAAAAGTAAGAGGCATTGACAGCCCCAACAACACGATGCCCATCATATGTGTTTTGCTTGGCCATCGCTGATGTTGTTTTTAATGAATTAATAGGATTTGGCATACCTATTTCTAGTTTTGTATATGTATTATTTAAATTGACATCTAAAACATTTACAAACTGACGTATCGAACCTGACGTATAGTTTTGCTGTGAATGTATTACCTGTGGTGAAACTTCTGTTTTAACTTCACTGACTTTATTGCCTAAACCAGCAGCTTGTCCATTGATGGGGCTAACTGTTAGTGTAAGCATGAATAGGACTACAATAATCGTTATTAGTTTTCTTGCCATTTTTCACTCCGAATTAATTCAAAGTATGGCACGTACCATGTCACATGACCCGTGCCAGTGACTTTTTTATTTTGTTTCTACATAAATCGCTACTGGAAGATTCACACCACCAGCATGCATTAGTTCTAATTCAATCGTATCTTTTGAACCCTTCATCTTGAAATCTGGTAATTCAACATACTCTGCCCCTACTCTTAAAGAAGGCACTAAATACACTTTGCCATTCACCTTAATCGCTCCGCTGTATAATCCTCCTCGACCAGCCAACTTCAGCTTAATCGTTTTTGTAGAGCCTGTTGGATTGACAACAGGAATGGATACTTTATAATTCACACCAAAATGTCCCGGATTTCCTACTGAGCCATTAATTTGCGACATTGAATTTTCAGCCGTTTGTAAGTGGTCAGTACGACCGTTAGAAATATTGTAGCCTACCTCAGGAGAATCTACTGTGTACGCTGGTAGTTCTGCTAGAATTGACGCACTAGACCATGCACCTCTAGGGTGTTTAGCATACTGATCAACTGCCACCTGCTCAGATTGAATTGTTGTTAAATCACTATTATCCTTAGTAAGTACTGTGCGAATCGTATATTCTGGCTTTCCACCATTAACCGCTTGAATATCTAAATCATGTAAAAAGCCAATAATATAATCATAGTTTAGTTCATATGTTTCGATGACCTTTGTTTCACCTGGTGCAATGACAATACCACTGCTGTCCGATTTTTGAAGCTTGTTATTTAAAACAGCATCCGCAATCGTCAAGCCAAGATCATGACCTACCCAGCTATTACCTGTTTTTTGGTTAATGCCTTTCGAGTCAGTGACTTTAATGCTTTCTGTCGTAGACTTGTTTTGAACGGTAATCCCAAGATTGACATCTGTACCTAATGTGTTGTAATGCCAGCCAAAGATACGATGCTTATTTGTTGCCGCTGTTGGTTTCACATCATATTGGGCAAGTGTCGCATTGTTCAGTGGCACAAGCTTACGTGTTAACGTTTCTGGATTATCACTAATAAATAAATCACGATCTCCTTCTACACGAGCAGAAGGAACAGCTTCTGGATAGGAAGTAGAACCAAATGATTTATCTAGGAAGGGGCTTGTGAACATATAACGGTAAACATAAATATACATTTCTTTTTTCTCTGTGATATAGCGTAAATTTCCGCCTAATGCATCCACAAGAAACTTGGTAGGAATATACATTTTGCCTTTTTGTATAAATGGCTTTTCGATCATTGTCACTGCTTCATTGTTAACCAAAGCCTGATTGCTGTTATCATTAAAAATAAAGCTCATCCCACCAATTAACAATTCAAAGGAACCATCAGGTTGCCAAGTACCAGATGAATCATCTAAATAATCATAAATATAGCTAGCAGGTAAATAGGTTCTTCCATCTTTTGAAACAATCGGATCTTTCATGACAATACGTTTGTTATTGATATGTAAGATATATGGATCTTCCTGCGGTGGTGCTGTTGATTCATCTGATAATGTAATATCTACCGATTGGGTAGCCTCATCCCAATTAACAATACCATCAAAGTTTTCGCTGACGAAACGTAATGGCATATAAGTACGATCCTTATACATAAATGGCGCAACATCCATTGCAACCTCTTCTCCGTCTATTAAAGCAGTCATCGAATCGATCGTTAAATCAACCATCTTACCATTGCGAATCGCCGATGCAGTCAATGTTTCCTTATCCCAATCCACACTTGCGCCAACCGCTTCATATAATGCACGCATTGGTAATAATAAGAAATCCGATTTATTTAAAATAGGATCATTGACTTGAATCGTCTCTCCATTAATCGTAATCGAAACATTGTTTTTTATCTGAATTCCATTGTTACTAGTCGCTAATGCAGACGCTTGTCCTGGCAAAATCGTAGCCAACGCAACTGCTGATACAATACATGTAGTCCTAAGTTTCTTAAACATCTTAATCTCCTTTTTCCTCTTACAATAGTCTTTATCATCTTAACACGAAAAACCCCTAAAATGTGGGATTTATATCGAAAAGAGTAGAATTCGGTACTAGAGTGCTAGCCTTTCTCCTTCGAAAGCTTCATATAATACAAAAAAGACTTCCATAATTCTGTGAATATTTTCTACAAAATTCTTTATTGCCTAATAAATCCTTTTAATACCATCTATTACACCGAGTTTTAATGTATAATATTTTATTTTTAATTTAATTCTACTTACTCTATGGATGGAGTTAATTGCGAATACATATTAATCTATCAACCATCCTATTAAGTAGACTTATTTTTAAATAAAAGGTTACCAAAAATTTTAAATTCTTTTTAAAAGAAATTCCTATTTTTATTGTAAGCAAGATTTTAAATATAGGAACAAAAAACTATGAGAAAGAGTATTCTTATAACGATTTCATTATTAATTATTTAATTAAACATTGTTTTATATCATTAAATTAATTTTATAGTAATTTTAATAACCATTTGTCATTATTGTCATATAAAACCTATAAAAAAAGTTCTATGCAAGATTTCTCTCGCATAGAACTTTATATTTTTATAAAAACCCTTCAATATATATTCATATATTGTGGAATATTCTTATATTCTTATTGTTCTACAGTTTTAACAACTAACTTATCAGAAGTTGCTGCTGGAACTGCTTGTGTAATTTCAATAACATCACCATTTGCAGTTACAGTATAGCCTGTTAAGTTAGCAGCTTGTAGAGCTGTTACAACTTGACTTACAGTTGCAGCACCAGGAACTGAAATAGTTGCAGTTGCTGAACCAAGAGTAATTGTATAATCTACTGTTTTACCAGTTGCTACACCTGATGCTACTTTAAATCCATATTTAGCTGGAGTAGCTGTACCTGCTGCACCTGCTACAATTGTTGCTTGAGCAGTAGCAAATTGTGTACCTGCTACGAATTCTAAAGTAGAATCTCCATCAACATTAAGAGTTGCAGTAGTACCAGTACCTACAGATACTAATTCAACTTTTTCATTTACTACTGAAGCATTGACTTTAACACCATAAGTAGAAGCAAATGTATTAATTGCAGCTACTACTTGTGCTGGAGTTTGACCAGCTGTTAAAGCAACATTATATGGTGTGCCTGTTTCATCAGTAATTTCTAAGTTACCACCAACTGCTACTGTTGTAAATGTTGGTAAAGTTGCCTTAGCTTTTGTTGGTGTTGCAGCAGCATAAGGAATTACAGGGTTACCATTAGAAATCACACTTGTATAAACTGTAGGAGTTACAGTTACATTAAATGTTACAGTAGTTGTTGCATTTTTGTCATCTGCTACTACAGCTGTTACAGTAGTTGTACCATTAGCTACTGGAGTAACCGTGATTGATGTATTAGCTGGTCCAACTAATGCAGCTGTTGCAATTGTTGGATTAGAAGTATAAGCAGATAAGATAGTTAATGGATCGCCATTCTCATCCGTAGCTAAATCAGATGTAGTGAACGTTAAAGGTGTAGCACCAACTTGAATTGTTTGCGCAGGTACTGCTTTAGCAGTTGGAGCGCTATTTACAGCTGTAGGAGACGTATTCTCTACAATTCGATCAGCTACAGGTGCAGTAGAATCTACAGTAATTACTTTAAATGTTTTTGTATCGCCATCTACACTGTAAGATAATGTAACTTTGCTGTTACCAACATATTGTCTTAATAGTGCTTCAAATGCTACTTCGCTAAATACTTCATTACCATTAGCTCCGAAGTACTTGTATGTTTTACCAGATTCACCAGCATATTTCACTGGGTTTTTACCAGCAAATGTAATTGTATTGTTGTTTTTACCAGAATCATATGAATTGAATTCTGCAACTACTCCAGTATATGAAGCTGGTACTTCAGATGTAGCTGTAAATGTAGCAGTAGCTTCTTTAGCTGTAAATGCATAGTCTTTACCATCTGTATTGATAGCAATACCTGTAGCAATTACTTTAACAGAAGTTGTTTTACCATCAACTGAAGTTACTTCTAAATTCTTAGCAGGTGTAATAACAGTTCCTGTAGAAGATAAAGAAGCTTCATAAGTTACTGTATAGCTACGATTTGGTGAGATAACTTGGTTATCTACTTTAATATCATTAGCACCAGTATTGTAAACTGTATAAGTTGCTTTCTTAATAGAAGTACCATTCATTTTTTTGCCGCTTTGGTTTACTAATTCTGCTGCAAATACTGCAGTTTCAGAACCATCAAACTTAGTTACAGCTTTAGTTAGATCTGATTGTTTGTAAGCTTTGATAGCTGAACCATCAAGGTATGCTGCTTGGAAGTAAGAAATCGGTGCAACTGCTTTTGGTTCACCTTCATCAAGATCACCTTGTTTTGCATCAGAAGTGTTAATATCAATCCAAGCAATAGGTGTTGCATAATCATTTACTGTATCAGAACCGATAACAAATGTAGCTTCACCTTTATCATTTGTTTTTACAGAGATTTGTTTTGCTTTATCTCCCGTGTAGAATACATCATTATCTGCATCAACAAATTTAGCATTTGTAACTGTTGAAATTACGCGATCTTTATCTTCATTGAATGCAACATTAACGATTTCATTTTTAGCTAAGTTACCAGCTTTATCTTTTACAATAACTTTATATTCACGGCCGTTAGTTTGACCAATTGCTGCTACTTCGCCACCCTCACGAGTTAACTCAAGAGTATATTCTGCTTGAACAGCTGCGAATGTTACTTTTGTAGCTGATACTTGTAAAGCTGATGTGCTGTATTTTTTATTTGATGTATTATTTTTAGTATCATGTAAATCAAATACGATTGGAGTTACAGAAGCATTTGTACCTGAAACAGTGAATGTAGCTTCACCTTTAGAGTCTGTTGTAATTTGCGCAGCGTCTAAAGCAGTTCCATTGCTTAATTGTAATGCTTTCACACCATTAACTGAAGCATTTGCAACTTTATCAGAAGTTACATCCATGTTTTCAGCGAATCCAACGTTGAATGTTTTACCTGCTTCTGGTTTACCAGTTTTAGGGTTTTTGTAAGTAACTTTGTAAGTTTTGTTAGCGCCATTGTTAATTGTAGCACCTGTAGTTACTTCTTCAATTGATAGAATTGTATCTACGCCCCAGAATACATAACCATATGCAAATTTAGAACGATCTCCAGTTGCATAAACAGTTACATCATCTCTACCTTCTTTATAACGAGTATAAGAATAAGTAGCGATACCCTCTTCATTTGTTACTGCTTCACCTACGATTGTAGGAACAACAGCATCATTGTTGTCTCCAGGTACGTTGAAAGTAACAGGAATACCTGCTTTAGATTGACCTTCAGCAACAGTTACTTTAGCTTGAAGTTTTACTTCTTGACCAAGTTTACCTTGAACTGCAGAAGATACTAGTTCAACTTTAGTTGGAACTACAGCAGCCACACCTTTAAAGCCACCGATTGTTTCGCCGTCAAGAGTTAAAACATACTCTTTATCAGCTGTTTGAGCTTCAGTAGTTAATACAACAACTTTTTTGTTTGTTTGTTTAACAGAAGCATTTTTAATTTCTAAACCTTCGATTTTGAAGTTAAGTGCTTGAACGTTAGTAACTTCTTCTTCGAATGTTACTTCAACAGTTGTGTTGTTGATAGCTTTAACAAATGCTGCTTCTTCTGGAGTTTCACCTTCAACTTTGTCAACTGTACGTTTGAACACTAGTGCAAAGTCTTGACGAGTGATTGAGTTGTTAGGGTTAAGTTTGTTTGCATCAGTACCTTCGAAAATGCCGTTAGCTACTGCGATTTCTAAGTATTTTTTAGCCCAAGGTTTTACTTGAGAAGCGTCAGCAAATTCGCTAAGATCTGCTTCACCTTCTAAACCGAATGCTTCTACTAAAATTTTAGCAGCTTCAGAACGAGTTAAAGATTTGTTTGGTGCAAATTCAGTTGCACTAACACCTTCAAAAATGCCGTTAGCTACAACAGCAGCGATTGAGTTGTAGTACCAAGCGCCAGCTTTCACGTCTTTGAAGTTTACATCTCCGTTAGCTTCTAATTCTAAAGCTTTTGTGAAGATTTCTGCAGCTTGTGCACGAGTTACTGTGTTAAGTGGGTTGAAGTTCCCGTTAGTATCACCTTGGATTACGCCAGCGTCAACTAAAGATTGAACTGCTTCTTTAGCGTATCCAGAGATTTTGTTATAGTCGTTTACTTGTGCAGCAGATGCTACAGGTACGATTGCCGATGCAACTAATGCAGCTGTTGCTGATGCCGCGAAGAACTTACGGCCTTTGTTTTGCTTTGCCATTAATGTATTCCTCCCTAAAATTCCTTAAATTGATATTAATCCAACGAAAACTATAGTACCGCCTAGTTACCTAAATGTATGTATTATAGCTTTCTTGAATAATACAAAACTAAAGCAAATTTGTTAGTAAATTTACTAGAAAAAGCGTAGTAGAATACCATTCTAGTAAGTTTATTCACTTTCTACAATAATATAACACTATCTTTTCCGAAATTCAAGCATTGGGACATAAATTTAGTTATATAAGATTTTTTTACCATACCTAATATGGTATTTAGTAGAAACCATTAAAATTACAACTAATTATATCCTCATTTGGATTGGTAACATATAGTTCCGTTACCTATTATACCTTACTCTCAATAATAACCAAGCATTTTCTGGAATGGTTACTAAATTGTCAAAAATTAAAGACTCCCGTAATATTTTAGTTATAATTGTAAAGAAACCGAAATATAGAAGGCGTTTCTTAGCGAATTCCGCCTCTTCCCCACCAACTTTATGAGTTTCTTCTTTATTAAGTAAAAAGCTAAATCTATCTGTCCCCATGTTGTAATAATAGATTGCCACTTTTTATGCTACACTTTTGATAGTTTGATAGAACATATCAGCTATTGAAGGGAGCTTAAAAAATGAAACGTAAATTTCCTCTTTACGGGGCCGTGCTAGCAGGCATGTTATATCTTGCGCCAACTACCGCTTCAGCAGAAGATATTTCGAAGCACTGGGCCTACCATGAAATGAACTATCTTATTACCAACGATTTAATGAAGGGTGATGAATTCGGCCAATATCGTCCGAATGATGCTGTCACTCGTGCTGAATTTGCAGCCTTTCTTGTTAGAACACTGAACTTACCAGCAGCTTCTAGTCAGGCAACCTTTACAGATGTTAAAAAAGGTGACTGGTATTACGGAGTAGTCGAGCAAGCAAGCTATCACGGGTTAATTAAAGGTGACGAGCAAGGTAAGTTCCATCCGAATAATCACATTAATCGTCAGGAAATGGCGGCTATGTTAAAAAGAGCTCTTACTTATCAAAACATCAATACATCTTCCTCCCCTATTGCTTTTAGTGATAATGCGCGCATTGCCAAATGGGCCTATGCAGATGTACAAGCTGTCGTCACAACAGGACTACTTGTTGGGAAGCCAAATAATCAATTTGCACCTCTTGCTCAAACAACTCGTGCTGAGGCAGCTACCGTGCTCTATCGTTTAATCCATCTAGAGGCGCCTGGGACAGGTGGTAAGCAATATATGACGACGAATTACTCACATGATTACTCCTCTGTAGTGAGTAAACAAACAATGAATAATCCAAAGGTCGATGGTGCTGGCATTTTCACGGCTAGCGAGGCACTAGTGTCATACTATGTACACCCAAAAAGCTTTATGCAGGATAGCCCATCTTATTATCAATTCCTAAAATTATCTACTGTTGTCAATAATCTGAGTGCAAAAGAGCTAAATGATAAAGTACTTGCCAATAAAGGAAGCTTAGCAGGTACAGCGGATGCCTTCATTCAAGCTGGTGTAGACAATAAAATCAATGCTATTTATTTAGTCTCGCATGCCTTGCATGAAACAGCCAATGGTGGTTCTGCACTAATTAAAGGGATCGAGGTTGGCTTAGATACAAATGGCAAGCCAATGGTAGCAACACCAGAAAATCGGGATAAATTAACTGCTATTAAGACAACCTACAATGCTTACGGTATTGGCGCTATAGATGCCGATGCTAATAAGTATGGTGCGGAGCGCGCTTATACAAATGGCTGGTTTACTGTTCAGGATGCCATTATCGGCGGTGCCCAATTTGTAAAGGATCAGTATATTAGCAGGGGGCAGGATACGCTCTATAAAATGCGTTGGAATCCTGATAATCCAACAGTCCACCAGTATGCAACACATGTGATGTGGGCCGTCATTCAAGCGAAAAAGATCTATGATATTTATGAATTAATTGGTGCTCATACGACAACAAACCTAGTGTTTGATGTGCCTGCCTATCAAAGTCAATCTTCCGCTCCTTCATTACCGAGTCCATCGAAGCAATACGCATTGGATTTAGGGTTAGCTGGAGCAACTGGTAAAACGACGATTAATCTCAATATGAGAACGTATCCAAATACAGCAGATAATGCTTCGATTATTACGAATTTGCCAAAGGATACCTCCTTTAAAGTTCTTGGTGAAAATGGTGGTTGGTTGAAAGTAAGTGTCAATGGACAAGAGGGCTGGGTGATTGATGATTATGTGAGTCTTGAAAATGGCTTACAAATTGTTAATATGAACATTACACTTAATGTTCGAAGTGAACCATCTACGACAAGTGCTATTTTAGGTACTGTTAAACCGAATGGCTTTATTATCGGTGTTGTAGACGATAAAGGTGAGTTTATAAAAAATGGTGCCTGGTATCAGGTGCTTTACAACGGAAAAACGGGTTGGGTACATGGCGATTATATTGTAAAAAAATGATTTTAATAGGATGCGCAAAAGAAGAGTGCGAAGATAATTCGCATTCTTTTTGTTAGTCATTTTTTATCACCGAGATGAAAGCGCTATATAATAGAAGAAACTCGAAATTTTAGGATATAATTTTCATACTATCCCCCTAAAATTTAGTAAATTCTACGTCAAAATAGTGTCCTAAAAAGGTTAATAGGACGAGTACTGTACCTTTTAAAATTCGTTCAGTTATCAGCGCTATACCCTACTTAGTCCCCGTTAAAACCATTATCGAAAATTTCCTGTCAATATTGCTTTTGTGGTATGATAGATTGCAGTGAAAATGGAATTACAGAAAGGTTTGAACACTATATGAGGCATGTAACGATTATGGGCGTACCCTTTTTACATATTGGTCAGCAAGGGTTTGTTGATTTACTCGTTAATCGTATTGAACAGCAAGAAAAAACTTTCGTTGTGACAGCCAATCCTGAAGTTGTCATGCAGGCAAATGAAAATCCAACTGTCATGAATTACTTAAAGCAGGCAACATACATTTGTGCAGATGGCATTGGTGTCGTTAAGGCTGCACAAATCCTTGGAGATTCACTTCCAGAGCGCGTAACTGGCTATGATACGATGGTACGTCTGTTAGAGGTTGGTCAGCAAAAGCATTTTAAAATCTATTTACTAGGTGCTCAAAAGGAAACCATCGAAAAGACGGTTGCCAATATTCATAAGAACTATCCAAACGTTGATGTCGTTGGCTATCATGATGGCTACTTCGACTGGAATAATAATGATTTTGCAAAAGAAATTGCAACTTTACAGCCTGATCTTGTATTTGTGGCATTAGGAGTACCAAGACAGGAAAAATGGATAACAGAAAACCTTGATAAATTTTCAAAGGGTGTATTTATCGGTGTAGGTGGCTCCTTCGATGTCATCGCTGGTACTGTAAAACGTGCACCAGTACTCTGGCAAAAGTTAAATCTTGAATGGCTCTATCGACTGTTACGCCAGCCAAGTCGGTTTGGAAGAATGCTTGTACTCCCTCGCTTTGCTTTAAAGGTATTTGCATTAAAATTTAAAGGTCAGGGCAAAACAAAATGAGTCAGTCAACATTTGTTAAAAGCACACTCATCCTGACGATTGCCACCTTACTTTCCAAAGTAATCGGAAGTATCTTCCGTATACCACTTCAAAATATTGCTGGTGATGAAGTACTTGGTATTTTTAGTCTTGTCTATCCTGTTTATATGGTAGCACTTTATTTATCCGTTGCGGGTATCCCTATCGCTATTTCTAAGCTAATAGCCGAAGCTAGGACGAGTCATGATACTGCCAAAATTAAGAAAATTTATGTGACTGCAAGAATCCTTGCATTATCCTTTGGCGTCATTAGTTTTACAATCATTTACGGCTTTTCAGAGCAGATAGCGAATGCACTTGGTGGGCCTTCAACAGAGATTGCCTTAATTATTGTTGCCCTTACATTACTGGTAGCTCCTTATATGGCTGTCTATCGTGGATTTTTCCAAGGTTTTGGGGATATGCGACCTACTGCCATCTCTCAAGTGATTGAGCAGTTAGTACGTGTTGCATTAATTTTAATTGTTGCGTATTTCCTAGTAGCAATGGATTATTCAAATGATATCGTAGCTGGTGGAATTATGGCAGGCTCTGTATTAGGAGCCCTCGGTTCACTTTTCTATTTACTCTTTAAATATTTCCGTTCTTCGGTAAAAGTGACGAGTAAGGAGAAATATTCTGGTAAGGATTTCTCTAAATACAGTAAAACCATTTTAAAGATTTCTATTCCCATTGCGATCGGTTCTGTGACAATGGCACTCTTTAACTTTGTAGATTCCTTTACGGTTACATATGGCTTAAGAAGTGCTGGTGCAGATGCAAGTGAAATTAGCTACCTTTATGGTATTTATGGTCGAGGACTTACATTAGTTCAAATTACGACTGTTTTTGCTTCTTCGATTATCTTGCCGCTTGTGCCGTTAATTACAACGAAGCTAGCTGAGCGTAAATTGGATGAAACACGCACTATTATTGAGCAAACTCATCGTATGACACATCTTATTTCATGGCCAGCTGCGATTGGGCTACTAGCCTTAACCTTGCCTTTAAATCTAGCTCTTTTTAAAGACTTAGAGGGAAGCTTAATGTTAGCCATCATCAATCTAAGCTCTGTCTTTACATCACTGACTTTGCTAGGAACAGGTATTCTACAGGGCATGAATGCTGCCAAAACAGGAGCTCTCATTATTTTGAGCGGTGTTGTCCTTAAGGTGTTTTCTAACATCTTCCTTATTCAAGCATTTGGTTTAGATGGTGCTGCCTATGCAACTTTGCTAGTGTATTTTGTGTTATTTATTGTGAATTCTGTCTTAATTTATCGTACGATTCGCTTTACTGTCCTTGGAAAAGATACGGTGAAAATGATTGTGTCTTCAATTGTAATGGGAGCAGCAGTTGGATTACCAACACTTTGGCTTGACTTTACACATTGGTCAAGAATGTCGGCAATGGGCTATCTAACTGTCGCAATCGTAGTTGGTGGAGCTCTTTACTTCCTTCTACTATGGCTGATGAAAGCTATTCATAAACAAGATTTAAAGAAAATCCCTGTTATCGGAAAAAGATTTTCATAAATAAGAGAGGTAGGACACTTATGTCAAAACAGAAATGGCTTTGGGGAATCATTGTTCTTTTACTCGTCGTTTCCTCTACAGGTATCATGAAGAGGTGGAATGCGGAGCAATCGAATGATGCTTATGAGATTGTTATTCCCTATGATGAAATACAAACCGCAGAAAAAAATAGCGACCTAACAATGGATGAAATTCTTTCCTCCTTAAAGGATGCTGGGCTGAATACTGTGAGTCTAGAGCCCTTAACATTAAAGGAAATGGAAAAGCAAAACTTAATTACTGTTTATAAAGAAAGTGAGTTAGCAGCCCAATTATTGTTTACACCTTATAAAGATGCTGTTGATATCACTAATAGCGGCTATTATATTCGAGTGCCTGAAAACGAAAGCTACCAAAAACTGATTATGGAGAGCGTTGAACCAGAGGAAGTACAAATAGGAGAAGAAGCTTTCTATTTCCTTCCTGCTTCTAACCACAATTTTGATTTAAAAACTCCAATTGGCTATGATCAGCCTGCTATTGACAAGATTAGTAAGCATGGACTAGCTCACATCTTTAAAGTGGAAAATGCGGATAATGAAGTAGCTAATGAAAAGTTGGTCAATCAATTAGTCGATTTAAAAGAGGCTTCAGCAGGACGCTTACTTGGTCAAGGTGATGAAGCTATTGGTTTTGGACAAGAAGACGGCAATCAATTAGTTGAAAAATTAAATGATGCTGGCTATTACTTCTACACAATTGAAAGTAACCCACTTAAAGGCGAAAGTAAAATCGCTCAAATGACGGATTATAATATGATTCGTTTGCATAGCATCAATGTCAATAGAGAGACTAAATTAAAGCTAAATGCAAGTATTGACCGTACAACACGAGCTGTCAAAGAGCGTAATATTCGCTCTATTTTCTATCATATTAAAACAACAGGTAATGCCAAAGAAAATGTAGAAGAAACGATTGATTATTTAAATGGTGTGCATGACACAATGCCAGATCATTTCAAAGCAGGTGAACCAAAGCTATTTGATAAAGTAGTAGTGCCAGCTTGGGTCACAGCAACCGTATTAGTAGCAGGTATTTTATTTACCTTTATCATTTCAGAATTAGTAAAATGGATGCCTCTTCGTATCGCGGCAGCTGGCTTTATGGCTGTACTAGCAATTGCGTACTTTATCCTGAAAAGTACTCTATTTTTACAAGCATTTGCACTCATTATTGCAGTCCTTGCACCAACCTATGCAGTCATCAAATCAGCGCAAGGTTCTACGAAGGTGTCTAACATATTGATCCAATACTTAAAGGCAGTAGCAATTAGTGTAATTGGCATTGTTATTGTCATTGGCTTATTGAATGGTAATGCCTTTATGACAGGCTTTGCTGTATTTAAAGGGGTTAAGCTTGTTTATCTTATTCCAATTATGGGTGTTTTACTATTTACAGTGATTGAGATAAACCGACTAGCTGAACAAAACATTAAGAACTCTTTATCAAATACGGTAACATTGTTAAATAAAGAATTAAAATATTGGCATGTGTTACTACTCGTTGTGTTGGCAGGTGTCGGATTATTTTACATTAGCCGAACAGGTAACTCTGGCTCTGTAAGTGATATGGAATTAGCCTTTAGACAATGGCTAGAAAATACATTGTATGTTCGACCAAGAACAAAGGAATTTTTAATTGGTTTCCCATTCTTCATTTTAGCGTTATATGTAATGGGTATTAATCGCAAATGGGGAAGTATTCTCCTAGTACCAGGTGTTATTGGTTTCTTATCCATCATGAATACATTTACTCACCTACACATCCCAGTAGCTGTTTCTGTATTACGTACACTATACAGTGTATCTCTAGGTCTTGTAGTAGGACTTGTGTTTATCCTAATCTTCAAAATCGGTTATCGTTGGGTTTCTAAGGCAATCGCGAGGTGGTCATAATGCACGTTGTTTTATCTGGCTATTATGGATTTGATAATGTCGGAGATGATGCCATTCTACTGTCCATTATCCAATCTTTAAAAAAGTGGCAAAGTGATATAGAGATCACGGTATTATCTAATAATCCAGCAGCTACTGAGCAAACATATGGTGTCAAAGCCATTAACCGTTGGAAAATGAAAGAAATTCGTCAATTACTTAAAACAGCAGATGGACTGATTAGTGGTGGCGGTAGTCTCATGCAGGATCAAACAGGCATGAAAACGATTCCTTACTATGCGGGCGTTATTCAAATCGCAAAATGGTTGAAGAAGCCAGTATTTGTTTACGCCCAAGGTATGGGTCCAATCAATCACCCGCTTAGTAAATTTATTGTTCGTACAGTTTTTAATAAGGTCGAACAAATAACAGTCAGAGATAGAGCCTCTCTAGCTCTTTTAACAGAGATCGGTGTGCGAAAAGAAACAAAGATCGTACCAGATCCTGTTATGGGACTTAACGGTAATGACTTTCATTGTGAGTGGCTAGAAAATGTCTCTTTGTCAGCCGATAGCTATATCTCTGTAAGCGTTCGAGATTGGCCATCCGCTGTTGCCTACAAGGAAAAAATTGCACACAGCCTAGATGAATTAGTACGTCAGGGTGAGCAAATCGTTTTCCTGCCTATGCATGGTGAGCATGATTTTATTACTTCACAGGAAGTAGCAGCACTTATGAAGGAAAAGAGCTTGATTGCTCCTGCTGATTTATCTATTGAGGAAAAAATCACAGTGATTGGTCAATCTCAACTATTAATAGGTATGCGACTGCACTCCTTAATTTTCTCGGCAATCTATGCGACACCGTTTATTGCCATTTCGTATGATCCGAAAATTGATGCGTTTGCTGATATCGTTGATCAGCCTGTCATCGGTCATGTCGAGGTTGATGATTGGAATGGTGTAACATTGTTTGAACAAGCTGTAGCAATTCTTGAATCCTATACAACTGTTCAAGAAAAAATGCGCCAGGCCGTCATCCCATTGCAAGATGAAGCAACTGCAACTGCTAAATTAGCAATTGATGCTTTGTCAAAATAAACATTAAAAAATGATGAATTTCAATGTTAATTGAAATTCATCATTTTTTTCCTACTTCTAATAATTTTAAAATGGACTGGGCCTGTTGCATATGCATGGCTAAAACATATTGACCTGCTTGCATTAAAATTTGCGCCTTCACCATATTCATCATCTCTTTTGCGATATCTGCATCTCGAATACGAGACTCTGCTGCTTGTAAATTCTCTGCCGTGTTCACATTAGCATTATAGGCATGTTCCAAGCGGTTCTGATAGGCACCAAGACGTGAGCGCTCATTGGAAACATGTTTTAAGGCTTCATCCATTGAAGACATAGCTTTTTCCGCATCCTCACGAGTAGCAATAGAAGTATCCTTCAACCCAAGTGCCTCGGACCCCATCCCATTGATAAATAATTCTATACTCTGTCCTGCATTGGCGCCTGCTTGAATCTTGATGCCATTTGTTTCATAATCCCCATTAAGTAATGTCTTTGTATTAAATTCTGTATCGGTTGATGTGCGCTGGATTTCCTTTTTTAATTCTTGAAATTCCAAATCTAATTTTTTACGATCATCATCTGTTAATGTATCATTGGCTGCCTCCACTGCTAGCTCACGCATACGCTGAATCATGGCATGTGTCTCATTCAGTGCCCCCTCTGCCGTCTGCACAAGCGAAATACCATCCTGTATATTCTTAGCTGCCATATTCAAGCCACGAATTTGAGCACGCATTTTTTCAGAAATCGCCAGTCCAGCTGGATCGTCTGCTGCACTATTAATTCGATATCCGGAAGAAATTCGTAGCATGGCTTTACTCATCGCCCCATAATGACGATTCATATTATTCAGGATTGCCATCCCTGTTGCTGACCACTTACCAAGCATGATTTCACCACCTTCTTGTTTTTATATCGGTCCAACATCTCATCTATTGACCTTAATACTGGAAATGGTTTCTAATTTTTTATGTGTTTTTAACATTTTATAGTTGATTAACTACATAATAAAAGCACCTGCTTGTCATTTATGATAAGTAGGTGCTTACTGGACATTCCATCTATTCAATTTTGAAACCCCCAAGTTGATGGCTCTTTTGCTGTAGCAATTCGAAAAAGAGTTCTTTATCATTCTCTAGTAATGCCTGATCAATCAAATGATCCAAATTTTTCTCCTCTAACTCTGCAATAAGCTGATCAATTTCACCAACCGTCACAGTAGAAACCATCGGAATTTGTTGCTTTGGTGTAGCGCTTTCAAGTATTGGTGCTAGATGCTCATGAACATTAGTAATAAGCAATAGTTGATAAAGTGGTAACCGAATAAAGCGATTTCCTTTTTGGAAAACAAAAACCTCAGATAAATTTTCAATCTGCTGTGTCTTCATGTTGATGATCATCTCTTTACCTTCTATGGGAATGAAATGGAAAATCTCATTCTCTTTTAAAATAGAGAAATATTGATAAGCAAATACGAGACGTAATTTATCTCCAGTAACTTTTGTGTAAAACGGCTTCATGTATTGAACTTGCATCATCCTTCATCCCTCCCTAGTTATCTGATTATTCAGATTTTAACACAAATCAAAAGCCTTGTTAACTATCTTTAACTCATTTTTTTCTTTCTGATCATTCAGCTTATCATTACTGCATTTTAATCGTATAATGGAAGGACAGTCTTTTTTTCCTTTTTACAATTAACAATGTTAACTATAGCCATACATGATGAAGGGAGTGAGGTTATGGCATTGTCTATATCGCAATTAGCTAAGGAACATCAAGCATTTGTGCTGACAAAATTAAAAGAAGCTGAACAAGGGTTACATCCTTCCTCTACCGAAGATGAGGAACTAGTGCGCCGTGCTGTCTTTTCAGTAAGGAATAAGTCCATTGTTTTTGAACGATTTAATGGAGCAAGTTCTATATTATATGCAAGTGTTCAAGATGTCAGACCCGCTTCTGTTGAAATTGATTTTTCAAAGGAAGAGCTACATTGTAGCTGTCCTCAAGCAAAATGGTGTCGACATCAAATAGGTGCTTTACTCGCTCTCTACCAATATTTTGATTCGGTTCAAAATTGGTCGAGTGCTTGGCGTGCACAAAAATCTGTTCAATTAAAATCTTTAGCAGATGAACGCAGCCCACAAAGCTGGTCGATGATGGTGGATGAGGTGATGAAACGATTATTACCACCTGGGCGCATACTAGAAGGCTATGGGCTTTCCGCTGTAAGAACCGATGCTTTGGAGCGTCTTCGTCGACATATGCCCTTTGAGCGTGAATGGCAACCTCTTTATAAGCTCTATATGGAGCTAGCCATTTTTAATTCGATATGGCGACATTTAAATGAAACACCTGGACATTCGTTAGATTCACCTTATATGATATATTTTATCGAACAAAGCACGCAATCTTTTGAGAGCATTCTTACAGAGCTTTCTAATCGATCACGACTATTTGCAACAGATCCATTTTATGATGCCATCCAAGAGCTAGTAAGAGAATTTTTATTAGAAAGACAAGGACTTTTTGCCAATCGCCTTCGTCTATATATGCTACTATGGGCAGTACTTTTTTATGAGAAGCCTCGTCGTGAACAGGAATTGGCATTTATAAATAATCTTGTTCACTCTTCAGCAGAAATTTCTCTACAATCACTAAAATTATTATTTTATGTGCTATTACAGAAAGAGGATTTACTGCTTGAAAAGTTGGCACAGGTTGATTTACCACAAATGCAGGATTTGTTTGAACTAGCTACTTTTGCACAACGTGCTGGAGAGTCCAATTCATTAGCAGTCATTTTACGAGCAATTTTACCTTTGACTGAAGTGTTTCTACAGGAGGTCGTTCCAGTCGTTCAGCGTGCCCAATACGTAAGGCAATTCCAACTTTTATTTGACGAGATTCAGCTTTCGGAGGAAGAGGAAGCAACGCTGTATAGTGCCTTTGGTGTGTATGGACTACAGCCGTTCTCAAGTTTTTTAATTAAAAAAGGTCGCTATCGGGAATGGGCAGCTCTGCATCAACTAAACCCATCATCCCTCTCTTACTTAGAAATGTGTGGATTAAAGGATGTATTACAGGTTGAACCTGCAACTGTTTTACCTTTATATCATGTCTATGCAATGGCTGAAATTACGCAAAAATCACGCTTAAATTATAAACAGGCTGTGCGTATTTGGAAAAGTATGCGTAGCGCTGCAAAGCGAGCTGGTAAAGCAGCTTATTTTGAAACATATATGCAAACCATTCGTGCAGAATATAAACGACTACGTGCGTTACAAGAAGAAATTGAGAAAGGAAACTTAGTATGATGACAATAAATGCTCCTTCCCCTTTTTCCAAAACACAACAGCTCCGTATTGAAGTAGCTCGGGAAGGATATTTTACGTTGCAGGGTTTTACTGCAAATGGTACAACAATCGATGTTGATACATTAATTTCTTCGCTATTCTTTACTTATGAGGCAAACGTTTATGGATTATTAACAAATCGAGCTGATTTTACAATTGAAGTTTCTACAGCTGAGTTACTCGATATTTTTTCAACAAGCTTCCAGCACCCTTTCATCAATTGGAGTGGTGCAAATGAAGAAAGTATAGAATGGTTAAAAAAAGTTTACGCATTACAAGCATACTGGCAAGAGCCATCACTTTGGTCACATGCTGTGATTGCAGATGATTTTTCATCATTAACTTTCCCTATTGATCATATAGATTCAGCATTATTGGAAACAGCTGTACAGCAGAAGCTTTCACAGGTTGGGCTAATACTAGCTGATTTACCAAAGTTATTACCCTTTTTCCTACGTGGAGGCTGGCCATTGGATCAAGCTCGTCAAGCTGGAGCTGTTTCCGTTTCTTTACGGTTAAGTGAGCCAGAAGAAGATGCCGATGTATGGTTATTAGAAACGGTGCTAAGCACTACTACAACGAAAAACTACTGGACACCTGCTATTCGTAAACAATCCTTACCTATTGAAGAGGCACTACCTACAAAGTGGCGTATGTTTGCGACTGAAATTACACAGCAACAACAGCAAATTGTAGAACTTCTATCCATCGATACGATCAATAGTGATATCTTTATTCGTGTGACACTGGAAGATTTAGAAGTTCGCTCTTTTTTACGGGAGGACCTTGCTAGATTGCAGGCACTTGGTTTTGATGTTGTACTGCCAGCATGGCTAAAGGATTTAAAACAATCCAAAATCCGAGTACGTGTTACAACTAGTAATGTTTCCACAAGGAAGGTAGCAGGTTTAGATGATATTTTAACGTTTAAATGGCAGTTTTCTATGAACGGACAAACGATTTCAGCTGAGCAATTTAAAAAACTTGTGGATGAGAAACGTGAATTTATTCGTATTGGTACTGAATGGTTCCGAGTAGATGCTAATTGGATGCAAGAAATGCGTGAATTGATGCAACAGGCAGAAGATGAAAGTTGGACTGTTCGAGAATTATTATTTAGGGAGTTACCAGAAGACCTGTCTGCCCCTCTTGAGGAAGAAGATGCAGATGATGCACTGAGAGATGATCCAATCTTTGCATTGGAAATACAACAATCATTAAAAGCATACATGGAGCAACTTTTGGAGAAGAAAGGCTTACCTGCCGTCTCGATTCCATTGTCCCTACAAACCGAATTACGCCCTTATCAATTAGAAGGCTTTGAATGGTTAGTCTTTATGCGCCAACAAGGTTTCGGTGCATGTCTAGCTGATGATATGGGACTTGGAAAAACGGTTCAATTGATTACCTATTTGCTCCATATTTATGAGTCATCAACTTACACAAAGCCATCCATCATTATTTGTCCCACTTCAGTACTTGGGAACTGGCAAAAAGAACTTGCTCGATTTGCCCCGTCCCTGATTGTGCATACACATTATCAAGCAAATCGAGCAAAGGATGAAGAATTTAAAAAGCTAGTGACAGCAGAAAGGCCACATGTCATTTTATCAACCTATGGTACTGTGTCACAGGATACTGAATTTTTACAGGATATCGAATGGGCAACGGTAGTACTTGATGAAGCACAAAACATAAAAAATATGCAAACATTACAATCGAAAGCCATTCGTAAATTGCTAGGTGACCATCACATAGCTCTTACTGGGACACCTGTAGAAAATCGTTTATCTGAGTTATGGGCTATTTTTGATTTCATTCATAAGGGCTATCTAGGTAGTTTTGGTCGCTTCAATGAAGAATTTATTTTGCCTATTGAACGAGACGAATCAGAGTCGCATAAGCAGAAGCTTCGAGCTAAAATTCAGCCATTCTTATTGCGTCGTACAAAGCGAGATCCACATTTACAGCTTAACTTACCAGATAAGCTAGAATCGAATGAATATTGTCCATTAACAACAGAGCAAGCTTCACTCTATGAGGGCTATATTTTAGAGACGCTTGATCAGTTGGAGCAGTTAACAGGCTTTCAAAAAAAGGGTCGCGTCTTAAAGATGCTCAGTAAATTAAAGCAACTATGTAATCATCCTGCCTTATATTTAAAGGAACCTTTCGAGGATGCCGAAACAATGCTTGCACGTTCGACTAAGCTAGAGCGCATTGTACAAATGGCAGCTGAGATTGTGGACAATGGCGAGCAATGTCTCATCTTTACACAATATATTGGAATGGGACAATTGCTACAACATTGCTTTAGTGAAATATATAATGTAGATGCACCGTTTTTAACTGGTGCCATGCCTAAGCAGCAGCGAGACCGCTTAGTAGAGGCTTTCCAGGCAGGAGATTTCCCTATATTTATCCTTTCTTTGAAAGCTGGTGGAACAGGACTTAATTTAACAGCAGCTAATCATGTTTTACATGCAGATCGCTGGTGGAATCCTGCTGTTGAAAACCAAGCAACAGATCGAGCATATCGCATCGGACAGACACAATTTGTGCAGGTCCATAAATTTGTGACAATTGGCACGATCGAGGAAAAAATTGATAAGATGCTGGTGCAGAAATCTGCATTATCCGAAGAGCTTATTCAATCAAGCCAGTGGTTGACCGAGTTAGAAGATCAAGAACTCCGCGATTTAATAACATTAGATATATAATAATGAGATGCGCCAAGAGCAAATAGTTCTTGGCGCTCTTTTAGTGGAACTTGCTACTTCTTTTCCCTACTTACTTCATAATTCGTATTTAGTTGTGTTGAAAATTCCATTGCTGTGCGGTCTTCAGCAATGTTTATTATAGTGTTACACATCATTCCTTTCTGTTTGTTACGGTGCAAGAAATATAAGGAGAATGGCGGATCAGACAATGAAAGTACTCTTGCCCCGTATGTAAACTATACTTGCTAAGGTAAAACAAAATCCTTTAAGTGTTCCTGTTCATTCGGTGGCTGTGCCGGTACAGTAACTGCTTCGTCACTATCTCTTTGTTTAAGTTGATAAAATCTAACATCCTCAACCACTATCTCTGTCATAAAAATCTTTGTGCTTTCCTCATTTACAAATGACCTTGTTTGAATACGGCCAGTGGCACCGATTAATGAACCTTTTCCACAATATTTAACGATATTCTCTGCAAGCCTTCCCCAAGCTGTACAGAAAACAAAATCTGTATCTACTTCCCCTTGATTGTTTTTAAAATTACGATTAATGGCTAGTGAGAAATGGGTCTGCATACGATTTCCAGATAAGTAACGTAACACCGGGTCTTTTGTAAACCTTCCAACCAATCCGACTTGATTCATTCATTCACCTCCTTTGCTTTTGATTGCTCTCATCTTACAAAATGATTCCGGCATTCGCAAAAATCGATATTGTTAATTTCCTTCAGTTTTTGTGCATAAATTAGGTAAATTGGCATTTTTATTTTTCTATTTTTTTTTAATTTTCTAGCTGAATGCTTTAGGCTGTAATGGCAAATGCTATTTCATGAAATCTGCAATTTCGCAGTTTTTGAAAAACCGTCACAAGTGCGCATCACAAACAACTGCTGCCTCATGTGTTATACTAAAAGAATGACAGACTTAGGAGGAATATACATATTGAAAACCTTTAAAATGCTTTCCTTTGACCTTGTCACGAAAGATGGCGTGCAACCATTCCCTTTAATCGATGGCATCATTATTAATCAGGAAAATAGCCATCAATCTTGGGTACTTGAATTGTTTATGGAAAAACAATATCGCTCAACCTTTGATGAGCTCTTAGCAAATGCTACCGTCTTCAATGTACGTGCAGTTATTTCATTTCCAGATAATGAACCCGCTCCTTTTCAGGTGATCGTACATACTGTTGAAGAAATCGGTGACCATGTTTCAGTCCTATTAAAAGGTACGCTTAAAATTAAACGATCAAAATATGCAGAACAATTACTTTCCGAGCTACTTGCTGAGGGTGTTTCTTTAGAGGATTTACTGGATCGCTTTACACAAGATATGAAAAAGCGACCAAAATTAAAAAATGACTGACGATGCGAATTTTTGCATCGTTTTTTTATTGGACAAGCAGTAATTTTTTTGTACAATACAATTTGAAAAAGGAGGGTTTCATTTGGTGGTTGCTATGAGGGGGGCCTTTAAGGCTGTTGGAAATGTTCGTTTTGTCATTATAGGAGTATAGGAATTTTCTCAGGGCCATGCTTGATTAGTGATTAGTTACTCTTCATGAGTATTCTGCTTCTGGCATTTCCCGCTTACATGGGTATAAAAAAGAGTGTTTTCCGCAGAGGAAACACTCTTTTTATGTTATCGGTTATTCATACCATCACGGTATTTTTCAGTGTTGTTTACTTTATCGTCGACAACATCATTATTATTGTTACCGTTCATGTTGTCATTACGTTCAACACCATTTACACCGTTTGCATTTGGTGTGTTGTCATAGCCGTTTGTGCTGTTGATATCGGCATTTGAACCAGGTGTTGTTGCTTCTGGTAATGTTGTATTATCGTTAACAGTACCTCGATCTACACCATTCCCATTTACATTATTGCGATCGTATGCATCGTCACGATTATTCGGATCTAATGCGTCCTCGACATCGTCGACTCCTCGACGTACGTCATTCTCGACTTCTCGAACAGGGTGATCTTCTACTGCATTATTTCCCCAGTTACAACCTCCAAGGAATGCAGTTGCAAGAATGATGGTTAAAAATGACATTTTCCACATAGTAAAAAACCTCCTTTCTTGGGTACTATGTCATCAAATACATCTACTGTATTTGTGATCCTACATAGATTGCCCGAGAAAGGAGGGAACTATCCGATTTTTGTACAAACTATTTTTGTTTTTCTTTTAATAACTGTTCAATATATGCTGCCTCTGCTTTACAGTCGTAGCTATAGTTTGTGCCTAGCTCTTTTTGCAATGCCTCGATTGTTTCGACTTGCTGTGCTGTTGGTTCTTCATTTAAAATTTTGGCAATAACCTCATCGATTTTTTGTGCCATTTCTTCATGAAACTGTGCGCTCATCAATGTATCAGCAGGGATTTTTTCGATCCACGCGGCATTCTCCTGAAAATAAGTCTGCCAGTTTGCAATGAAGTCTTCCATGGAAAAGCGCTCTTCATCCCAACCAATACTTGCTAAGTATGTTTCAAAAGATGTTGAAATCGAACGAGTAATGCTAATTTTAATACCTGAAGACAATTCCTTATACATCTTAATAATCCTCCTACGTTTGTAAAACCTAAAAATTACATCTATTTCAATTCACAATCGCTTATTTACCATCGCAATTTAAGAACCTACTAATCAATTTTTGACTTGACTTTATCTATTTTATATCTTTTGGTCTACAAATGCAAATTAAGCTTGTTTAGGCTGTTCAGGCCCAATTGCAAATAGAATATCGGCTTCACATACAAGTTCTCCATCTACAGTTGCTACACCATGACCTTTACCCATTGCGCCACGAAGTTTTACAAATTCTACTTCCAATTTAAGTTGGTCGCCAGGTACGACTTGACGCTTGAAACGACAATTATCAACACCCGTTAAAAACGCTAAACGACCCTTAAATTCTTCAGCATTTAATAAAGCCACTCCACCTACTTGAGCTAAAGCTTCCACAATTAACACACCTGGCATAACTGGATAACCTGGGAAGTGCCCATTAAAAAAATCTTCGTTAATTGAAACGTTTTTTAATCCTACTGCACGTTTCCCTTCTTCTAATTCAATGATGCGATCGACGAATAAAAAAGGATAGCGGTGTGGTAAAATTGCTTGAATTTGTTCTGCAGTTAACATGTCATTTCCCCCTCAAAAATTAAGTATGTATACACAAAGTAAGGTAAAGAATAATGTTATTCTTTACCATTCATAATATCAAATATATGCTGCCATGTTTCTCGTTTAAAAATATCCATAGCATTGCCTTCTCCAATAACGCTAAAGCCAAACATTGCGCCTAATGCTGCGGCAACAACGACTAAAATGAGAACAATTACAATGCGTAACCAAATCGGAATCAGTCGGATTTGCACCCATCGAACCTCGCGTTGCTCTCCAGTCGAGCGGCGTTCTTTCTTTTCTGGTTGCGGTTGCGTATCGGTTTCTTGTGTCGGCACAGAACGTCGACGTGAATCGTTTGTCATAGATTGTACTCCTCTTCATTCCTTACTATGCGTTTTTGGATAACTTCCTATCGAATGCCATTAATTAGTCCTAGCATTTGATCTGCTAATGTCACCGCTCTTGCGTTGAATTGATAAGAACGTTGTGTTTGAATGAGTTCTGTCATTTCTTTCGAGAGGTTAACATTGGACATTTCTAGTGTACCACTTTGCATGCCAATTTGCTGACGGTTGGCTCCCACAAGCTCTGTCAAAACTTCTGCCTGCGTATAGCCAAGTTCAGCTAAATTATTAGGTAATCCCATATAAGAACCGGCAACATGCTCCATTAATTGCGGCTTTTGGAATTCTGTTACAGCTAAATCCGTACGAATAATATCCCCATTTGGATAAGATGCTTCTAATACGCCACCATCTCGAACAGCAAACTTTTGAACCGTGTCTGGTAATGTAATAGCTTGTCCTGCAGCATTAGCTACTGGATAACCCTCTGCTGTTACAAGCATAACTGTTCCATTATTCAATGGAGATAAATAAAAGTCACCTTGTCGAGTATACACTGTTTCAGTTCCATTTTCACCATCTGGCATCAAAATATTGAAATATTGTTTCGCTTTTGTGAAAGCTAAGTCTAAATCACGATTAGTTGTTTGTAATGAACCTTGCTTTTCATTGGATTTAATTTGCCCAATCATTGCGCCAGATCCATAGCGAATACCAACAGGTGTTTGTCGTTCTGCGCGATCCTGCTTATCATTATTAAATTGCTGATAAAGTAATTCATTAAAGGATGCTTCCTTTGTTTTATAGCCCGTTGTATTACTGTTAGCAATGTTATTACTAATGGTATCCAGTTTGTTTTGTAATTGCCCCATTGTGTTTGTAGCTGTAATCATTGTACGTAGCATTGATAAAAGCCTCCTGTTCGCCCATTAAATTTTTCCGATTTCATTTACAGCCTTTTCCATGCTACGATCATAAGCTTGTAATACTTTTTGATTTGCTTCAAATGCACGGTAGGCAGTCATTAAATCTGTCATTGTGCGACCAGAATCTACGTTTGACCCTTCTAAAAAGTTTTGACGTAGTGTAAAGGAAACACCATTCGCTCCATAAGCTGTTGGCAAGTTCTCACCATTTTCTGTACGAATAAGGCCATTATCTTGTTTTTGTAGCATGTTCGGGTTTGCAGCAAATGATACACCAACACGAGCTACTTGTTGATTATTTACAAAGATAGCGCCACTTTCATCTAATCGGAAATCATCATTTGGTAGCTGGATACGTTGCCCAGCATCATTTAGTACATATAATCCTTGACCATTAACTAAATAGCCTTGCCCATCTAACGTGAAATTACCATTACGTGTGTAAGCCTCACCACCAGCAGGATGTTCTAGTCGGAAGAAAATTGAACCCATAACCCCATCTTCATTTTGTGGTAAGTTTCCATTAATCAATGCCATATCTGTTGTAAAATCAGTGTTATAGATTTGGCCTTGTATGTAATTTGGCAATGTTTCTTGTAAATATGTCCCTGTATTTAAAGCTCCTACTTGACTCATATATTCAGCGCCGGCTTGTTGGTGAGCAGGAGCATTTGTTTTTCCAATGCTAGACATTAGCATATCTGGGAATGAGCGAATCGTAGATTGATCTGCCTTAAATCCTGGCGTATTCGCATTTGATAAATTATTGGTAAGTAATTCTGTTCTTCTTTGTTGCGTGATCATACCTGTTGCAACTGTATAAAATCCTTTAAACAAAGAAATCACCTCATTTTATTTTTATAAGGATGCTGGCACACGATCAATATTTTCAAGCATGATACCTGTACCAATGGCTACACAATCCATAGGTCTCTCTGCAATGAAAACAGGTACCTTCAACTCTTCTATTAATAGCTGGTCCATTCCATGTAACAATGCACCACCACCAGTTATAATCACTCCACGATCAATGATATCGGCTGATAGTTCAGGTGGTGTTTTTTCTAAGACATTTTTAGCTGACTGGACAATCATGGCTACTGACTCATGTAGTGCACGTTCAATTTCTTCAGACTCAATTGTAATTGTACGTGGTAAACCTGTTACCATATCACGGCCACGAATATCCATTGTATCATTGCGACTACCTTTGAAAACTGTACCAATTGTCATTTTGATTGCCTCTGCAGTACGTTCTCCAATCAGCAATTTATATTCTTTTTTAATATATTGCAAAATATCGTTATCAAACACATCGCCTGCTACTTTAATGGATTCACTTGTTACGATATCACCCATTGATAGAACTGCGATATCTGTCGTTCCGCCCCCGATATCGACTACCATATTTCCACTTGGTTGGAAAATATCCATTCCAGCACCTATTGCTGCAACTTTTGGCTCTTCCTCTAAATATACTTTTTTACCACCGGATTTTTCAGCAGCTTCACGAATTGCCTTTTGTTCAACACTTGTAATATTCGTTGGACAACAAATTAATATGCGTGGCTTCGCCAAAAATCCTTTTACGTTTAATTTATTGATGAAATGTCTTAACATCGCCTCTGTCACATCAAAATCTGCAATGACTCCGTCTCTTAGTGGACGAATAGCTGTGATATTACCTGGCGTTCTCCCTACCATTTGGCGGGCTTCTTCCCCAACCGCTAATACTTTATTTGTCTTTTTATCGATCGCCACAACAGATGGTTCATTGAGGACGATCCCTTTCCCCTTAACGTGGATTAATACGTTCGCAGTCCCTAAGTCAATGCCAATATCTTTCGAAAACATTTTATAATTTCTCCTTCCCGCCAGTTCCAACTACATAACGTTCATTTTATCTCTTTATCTAGAATATTTTATCATATTCTATTGGTAATTTCACCTAAATTTAGTGAATAAGACTGTTTTCTTTTTAGGCAGTGAACGGCTATAATATAGAATTACTATTCTTAGAAAATCATCACTTATGCTTGTCCAACACAACAAAAAAGAACGAATCATTCTTGACTCGCTCTTTCTTTCCACTTGTTTTTCGTTGCTTCTCCTCCGCGAATATGACGTACGGCCTTATGGTAGGCGAGTATTTCTTTCACTTGGTCAGCTAATCCTTCATGAATTGTTGGTAATCGCTCTGTTAAATCCTTGTGCACCGTACTTTTTGAATAACCAGTCATTTTCGCGAGGACACGCACAGTCTCACGCGTCTCAATCAGTAATTCACCGAGGCGTATGCAGCGCTTCCGAATGTGCTCATGCACGTTCTTCGTCCTTTCCACACAATTTCACAAAATGCTTTGGCAATCAGATGCACATTTGCGCATTTCTTCACCTTATGTGAGGACAAAGCTATTCAGAACACGTTTTGCATTTTCTTGATAAAATGCTGACTTTTTATGCGTTACTAGCTTTTCTCATTAAAAAGCTAGTAATTTTTTCGGATTGATATATTTTCCGTTTTCAAGAATTTCGAAATGCATGTGGACGCCAGCCGCTTGATTCCACTCGTTGTCAGTCGCTTTTCCTAATGCTTGACCTTGTGTAACCTCATCGCCTTCTTTAACAGCGATATCCTTCACAGAGCTATAATGTGTCTGCATACCATTTGGATGCTCGATCACGATCTTATTGCCTGTAAATGCGTCTAGTTTTACCTCTAGTACTTTACCACTCATAGCAGCTAGTACTTCAAACTCTTCACCATTCATAGCAATAGAGATTCCTGAAGATGTAGTAAATGTTTGATTAAATACCATTAGTGCATTTTCACGAGACTCTTCATTTGCCTCTAACTCGTAAAATTCTTGTAAGACTTGTACTTTACTAAAATTCTCTTCTTTGAATGGATACTTCATGTTTTCAGTTCGTGCATTAGTTTCCACTACAGGACCTGGATCTACTTCAGCTAAATCTGGTAAAGGAGCCTCTTCTACTTTTGATACGAGACTATTGTAACCAAATAACAATCCTGCTAGAACAAGTGCACCACCTGTGTAAACTACTGGCCAAAACCACGGTTTCTTTTGTAATTGGCCATTTTCCTTTTGATTTGGATCTTGGTTTTGAGAAGCTTTGTTATTTTTATCCTCTCTCATTTTCATCACCTCTAGTTGCAGTGTGAACAACTAGAAGTTATTTTAAACATGCATCTATTTTTTTTATTTCAATATCTTGATAATAATAGTGTAAAATTTCGGCAGCTGTTTTCCCTTCATTTGCCATTGCCTCAGCTCCATATTGACTCATGCCCACTCCATGCCCATAACCTTGAGTTTTCACTTGAACTTTTCTTTTATTGGCATTAAAGATGATTGTGAAATCAGTTGATGGTATACCAAGGAGCGTTCTTACCTCTCTCCCTGTCCAGACGTTATTCCCTAGCTGTAAACGTTCTACTCGTCCAGAATCATTATAAAATAACTGGATACGATTAAAATCACTAGGTTGCCATTGTATAGGCCAGAGCTTATTCCATTGAGCTAAAGTCCATTCTTGCTCAGCCTCAAACTTAGGAGATGTTTGATCAGATATACTTGCAACACTTTGCAAATATGGAATATCATTTCCACCATATCCATAAGCACTTTCTGTTTTACCATTGCTTGTTGAATGAAACATGGCTGTAATCAATTCATTATTATAAAGAATAACTTGTCCTTGTGTTTCATTGATAGCTTCGACAATTTTCTTTTCATTTCCCAGGAAATTGCTAGCCCAATTCGCCTTTCTTTGTTCTTCATCATAGAAGACTTGTTTTGCCACAGTTGGGGCGATCGCAATTTTTCCGTAATTTGTCGTTTTCAACGCATATGTGCGTGCTGCAATAGCTTGTGCCTTCAGTGCCTCTTTTTTAAAAGAAACGGGCATTTCTGCAGCAACTACCCCTGTAATATACGTTTCCAAAGGGATTTTTTCTTCTTGCCCCTCCACTTCTATAAATATTTCACAAGCATTCTTATCACTAGTTTGAGGTATGATAGCCTCTTGTCTTTCACTAAACCCTACTATAGGAAGCATATATAATGCCCCAATCAAGCAAATGACACCTATACTAATCATCCATTTTTTCATAAGGAATAATATGCTAGATTTCTTGTAGTTATGAGAAAACAAAAACCCTCTGCATAAAAAGCAAAGGGTTTTAAAATCTATTTAGTTTGTAGGCAATTCAACTGTTACATCTTCAATTGTCACTACTTCTTCTGTAATACGTTCAATATTAGCACCAAGAGATGCTAATTTTCCATGGAAATCAACATAACCACGATCTAAATGATGAAGTTTTGTGACACGTGTCATTCCTTCTGATACAAGACCCGCTAAAATTAATGCAGCCGCAGCTCGTAAATCCGTTGCCATTACCTCAGCTCCCTGAAGATCCACAGGCCCCTCGATAAACACAGAACGTCCCTCTATTTTAGCACCAGCATTCATGCGACGGAATTCCTCAACATGCATAAAACGGTTTTCGAATACCGTTTCTGTAATAATACTCGTACCTTCAGCAGTAAGCATTAACGCCATCATTTGTGATTGCATATCTGTTGGGAAACCAGGATGTGGCATTGTTTTGATATCAACTGCTTTTAGTGTTTTAGGAACTCGTACACGGATTCCTTCATCCAACTCAGTAATTTCTACGCCCATCTCACGCATTTTAGCTATTAAAGCAGTCATATGCTCAGGAACTGCGTTTTCAATCACCACATCTCCTCTCGTAATAGCTGCTGCCACCATAAATGTACCAGCTTCAATACGGTCAGGAATAATATGATGCTCTACTCCATATAATGTATCGACTCCTTCTATACGAATCGTATTTGTCCCCGCACCGATTACACGGCCACCCATACTATTAATAAAGTTTGCAAGATCCACGATTTCAGGCTCTTTCGCTGCATTTTCAATTACAGTTGTCCCTTCAGCTAAAGATGCAGCTGTCATAATATTTTCAGTTGCCCCAACACTTGGGAAATCCAAATACACATTAGCCCCTTTTAAGCGACCCTCTGTCTTCGCCTCAACATAGCCATGGCCAAATGAAATTTTTGCACCCATTGCTTCAAAGCCTTTTAAGTGTAATTCAATCGGACGTGATCCAATTGCACAGCCTCCAGGAAGTGCTACACGAGCATAGCCATTACGAGCAAGTAGAGATCCCATTACTAAAATAGATGCACGCATTTTACTAACAAATTCAAATTGAGCTTCACTTGAAAGTTCTTTTGTTGCATCTATATATACGGCATTATCTTCAGGTATATATGTAACTGCTGCGTTTAAACTTTTAAGTACTTCATTTATTGTAAAGACGTCTGCTAAATTAGGGACTTCTTTAATTACATTTTCTCCTTTTGAAGCAAGTAAAGCTGCTGCAAGGATTGGTAACACTGCATTTTTTGCGCCCTCTACACGTACTTTCCCCTGTAGTTTTTGGCCGCCAGTCACTATTATTTTATCCACCCTATGTCCCTCCGAATTCAATCTATTAACCTACCAAATTTTTATTTTAATAAAGAAGTATAATGTCATAATCAGTAAACAAACAACTCTATAGTACAACTTTTCTAACGCTCGTTCAAGCGTCCAAATCACTATTTTAAGCCATTATTAGATTTTTTGCTATTTATTTATTGTACGCTGCTAAATTTTTTTTGTGAATGACCAATAACCCGTTCGCTTCTAATACATACCCAAAGATATATGAATAAAAAACAACTTTTCACTTTTTTCTATAAAAAATGAAGTGGCAGGCCCTATTATCGTACATTTATCAATGGGTATCTTGGTAGCTAATAGCGTAAAATTCATAAGAATTTAATGTATTAGCGTCTTTTTACATAGTTCAAAGGGCCACACAAATGGTATTATAAAGTCCTTTGAAGTATGTAGACCTCTAAATTTATGAAAGAAAGCTACGAATTCTTTAAAATAAATAAGGAAGTTTGCCTGACCAGCTAGATATTTGAAGAAAGAAATTAGATACTGCTGAGCCTATCGCAATACTAAGTAAAATATAAATGAGCTGAATTTGAAAAACTCGATTCTTTTTAAATAATTTTTCGATCATAAAAGCTTGTAATGCGTAAAAAGTAATAGCAATAAAAAATAGGTGAGACAAAATACCCAATAAAGCTTCTTGTCCGATCGCTTCATATATTTCCATGTAGCATCCTCCATTTCTCCTTCAATATGTTTATTCACCTTAAAAAACGGGCAGATGCGATATCTGCCCGTTAAAAATGAATTAGATATTACCCTCATGAACGTTGATACGATTCAACGCACGTTTTAATGCTAGGTCAGCACGTTTGAAATCAATGTTGTCTTGTTTACTTTGAAGACGTCCTTCAGCACGTTTAACGGCTTCTTTAGCACGTTGAACATCGATGCTTTCAGCAATTTCAGCAGACGGCGCTAAAATTGAGATTTTTTCTGGACGAACTTCAATGAAACCACCGCTTACTGCAACAATATCAGTCGAACCGTTTTCTTTTTTAAGCTTCACTGCACCAATTGCAAGTGGAGCAACCATTGGAATATGGCCTGCAAGAACACCGATTTCTCCTGAAGTTGTTTTAGCGATTACCATTGATACTTCAGAATCGTATACTGGGCCGTCGGGAGTGACAATATTGACTAGAACTGTCTTCATATTTTTTCCTCCTCGTCCCTAGTATTAAACCTCTACGCCCATGCTTTTCGCTTTTTCAACTACTTCATCAATTGAACCAACTAGACGGAAAGCATCTTCTGGTAGGTGATCCCATTTGCCATCAAGGATTTCCTTGAATGAACGAACAGTTTCTTTTACAGGTACATAAGAACCTTTTTGACCAGTGAATTGTTCCGCTACGTGGAAGTTTTGTGATAAGAAGAATTGAATACGACGAGCACGTTCTACTGTTTGTTTATCTTCATCAGATAACTCATCCATACCTAAGATTGCAATGATATCTTGTAATTCACGGTAACGTTGGATTGTACGTTGTACACCAGTAGCAATTGCGTAGTGCTCAGCGCCTACGATTTCAGGTGATAATGCACGAGAAGTCGAAGCTAATGGGTCAACCGCAGGGTAGATACCCATTTCAGATAATTTACGCTCAAGGTTAGTTGTTGCATCTAAGTGGGCGAAAGTTGTAGCTGGAGCCGGGTCAGTATAGTCATCGGCTGGTACATAAATCGCTTGAATAGAAGTTACAGATCCTTTGTTCGTAGATGTGATACGCTCTTGTAGTTTACCCATTTCAGTTGCAAGTGTTGGTTGGTAACCTACCGCAGAAGGCATACGACCTAATAGGGCAGAAACCTCAGAACCTGCTTGTGTGAAACGGAAGATATTGTCGATGAATAAAAGTACGTCTTGACCTTGCTCATCACGGAAGTATTCCGCCATTGTAAGACCAGTTAAAGCAACACGCATACGTGCACCAGGTGGCTCGTTCATTTGACCGAATACCATCGCTGTTTGCTTGATAACGCCTGAATCGCTCATTTCGAAGAATAAGTCGTTCCCTTCACGAGTACGCTCACCTACACCAGCGAATACAGAGATACCAGAGTGCTCTTGTGCGATATTGTTGATTAATTCTTGGATTAATACAGTTTTACCTACACCGGCACCACCGAATAGACCGATTTTACCACCTTTGATATATGGTGCAAGTAAGTCTACTACTTTGATACCTGTTTCAAGAATTTCAACTGTAGTTGAAAGATTCTCGAAAGTTGGTGCTTCACGGTGAATTGAATCACGACGTGCGTCTGCTGGAATCTCTTCACCTAAGTCAATTACTTCTCCAAGTACGTTGAATACACGACCTAGTGTAACTTCACCAACTGGTACTGAGATAGCTTTTCCTAAGTCTGTTACTTCTGCTCCACGTTGTAAGCCATCAGTAGATGACATCGCAATTGTACGAACAGAATCATCACCTAAATGAAGCGCAACTTCTAATGCAAGAATTGTTGGTTCTTCATTAGGACGTTCAATCTTAACTGTTAAAGCGTTATAGATTGCTGGTAATTGGCCATTGTCGAATTTAACGTCAACAACTGGACCCATTACTTGAATAACATGTCCTTTATTCATTACTGTGTACCCTCCTATCGTATTCTTATACGACATTGGGAAGCTGCTTGCCTATTCTAAGGCTGCAGCTCCACCAACGATTTCTGTAATTTCTTGTGTAATCGCCGCTTGACGTGCACGGTTATATTGCAAAGAAAGGTCTGAAATAAGATCAGTTGCATTATCTGTTGCATTTTTCATAGCCGTCATACGAGAAGCATGTTCACTTGCTTTTCCATCTAATAATGCGCCATAAACTAAGCTTTCCGCATATTGTGGAAGTAACACTTCTAGAATTGCTTCACCAGATGGCTCGAATTCATAAGAAGCAGTACCGCTTGCAGGGGCAATATCTGTTAATGGAAGAAGTTTTTTCTCTGTCACTTCGCTAGCAATAGCGCTGACAAAGTGATTATAGTACATATAAAGTTCGTCATACGTACCATCAATGAACATACCAACAGCATTACGAGCGATTTCTTTAATATCAGCAAATGTTGGTTGGTCAGGTAGACCGACAACATTACTGATGACATTATGATCACGTTTCACAAAGTAGTCACGAACAACACGACCTACTGCTAAAATAACGTATTCGTCTTTTGATTTATGACGCTCGTTAATCGTACGTTGTACTTGACGTAGGATACTTGAATTGTAAGCACCTGCAAGACCACGGTCAGAACCAATGACTAAGTAAGCCGTTTTCTTAACAGGACGAGCAGTTAACATTGGATGTCCGCTGTCTTTTGTCCCTGAAGCGATCGCGCCTACTACGTCCTGAATTTTTTCCATGTAAGGAACGTAAGCTTTAGCATTTTGCTCTGCACGACGTAACTTAGAAGAAGAAACCATCTGCATTGCTTTTGTAATTTGCTTCGTACTCTTTGTTGAAGTAATACGACCTTTAATTTCGCGTAAGTTTACCACTGGTATTTCACCACCTTCTGTTTTTTAATCAAGTGACTAGCTAAGACTTATTCTGATTTAGCGAAAGTTTTTTTGAATGCATTGATTGCTGCTTCATAATCCGCATCAGGAGCAAGCTCTTTAGTAGTACGAACATGATCTAAAACGTTTGTGTGGTTTGAATCTAACCAGCTTAAGAATTCTGATTCGAAGCGAACGATATCTTGTACTGGAATATCATCTAAATGACCTTTAGTTAATGCGTAAAGGATTGCAACTTGTTTTTCAACTTTTAGTGGTTTGTTAAGGTCTTGTTTAAGAACTTCAACCGTACGTTTACCACGCTCCAGTTTAGCAAGTGTTACTTTATCTAAATCTGAACCAAATTGAGCAAATGATTCAAGCTCACGGAATGCAGCTAAGTCAAGACGAAGTGTACCCGCAACCTTTTTCATCGCTTTAATTTGAGCAGATCCACCTACACGTGATACAGAAAGACCGGCGTTAATCGCTGGACGTACACCTGAGTTGAATAAGTCAGATTGTAAGAAGATTTGTCCATCAGTGATTGAGATTACGTTAGTTGGGATGTATGCAGAGATATCCCCAGCTTGTGTCTCAACGAATGGAAGAGCTGTAATTGAACCATTTTGATATGTTTCATTTAACTTCGCAGCACGTTCAAGTAAGCGGCTGTGTAAGTAGAAAACGTCACCAGGATATGCTTCACGACCTGGAGGACGGCGAAGAAGAAGTGAAAGTTCACGGTAAGCTGATGCTTGTTTAGAAAGATCATCATACACGATTAATACGTGTTTACCTTGTAACATGAATTCTTCAGCCATAGATACACCAGCAAATGGTGCTAAGAATAATAATGGAGCTGGTTGAGAAGCAGAAGCTGTCACAACGATTGTGTAATCTAAAGCGCCATGTTTACGAAGAGTTTCTACAACACCACGTACAGTAGATTCTTTTTGACCGATTGCTACGTAGATACAAATCATATTTTGGTCATTTTGGTTAAGAATTGTATCGATAGCTACAGATGTTTTACCAGTTTGACGGTCACCGATGATTAACTCACGTTGACCACGACCGATTGGTACTAATGCGTCAATCGCTTTAATACCAGTTTGTAGTGGTTCGTGTACTGATTTACGAGCCATTACACCGAAAGCTGGACTTTCGATTGGACGAGATTTTGTAGTGTTGATAGGACCTTGTCCATCCACTGGTTGTCCAAGTGGGTTTACAACACGACCAATTAGTTCTTCACCAACTGGTACTTCCATGATACGACCTGTACGACGAACTTCATCGCCTTCTTTGATGTCAGTGTATGGACCTAAGATTACGATACCAACGTTACCTTCTTCTAGGTTTTGAGCCATACCCATAACACCATTAGAGAACTCTAGTAGTTCTCCAGCCATGGCGTTGTCGAGGCCATGAGCAAGAGCAATACCGTCACCAATACGGATAACTGTACCAACTTCGCTTACTTTAAGTTCAGATTCATAATTCTCAATCTGTTGTTTAATCAGACTGCTGATTTCTTCAGCCTTGATGCCCATGTATGTCACCTCTCACATTTCTAAATTATTAACCGATTAATTCACGTTTTAGACGCTCTAGTTTATTAGCTACTGAGCTATCATAAATATGGTTACCGATTTGAACACGAATACCACCAAGTAAAGATGGATCAACTTCGTTTGTAATATTTAATGATTGTTTTCCAACAAGTTTCGCGAACGCTGCTGAAATATTAGCGCTTTCTTCTGCAGAAAGTGCACGTGTTGAAAATACTGTTGCATCTGCAGTGCCTTGTGCTTGCGCAGCAAGTTCAGCATATGCCTTAGCAATTTGTGTCATCTCGTTTACACGTTTTTTCTCAACTAGAAGTTGAACAGTGTGTAAAACTTCTGGTGTTGCACCATTAAAGATATCAGCTACCATTTGTTTTTTTCGTTCAACGGAGAACTTAGGTGCATTTAAAAGCGTTAAAAAATCAGGCGATTCTTTTACTACTTTTGTTAGTTCACTTAAGTCTGCTCCTACTTCAGTAAGAATATTTTTTTGTTGCGCCAATTCAAAAAGCGCTTGAGCGTAACGTTTTGCTACAGTTGAATTACTCATCGAGCTTCCCCTGCCTTCGCAATCGTCTCTTCAATTAGAGCACGGTTGTCTGCCTCAGAAATCTCTTTGCTAAGGACTTTAGATGCTGCAAGTACAGATAATGAAACGACTTCATCACGTACAGCTGCAATAGCTTTTTCTTTTTCAGACTCAATTTCACGTAAAGCCGATTCTTTTAAGCGATTTGCTTCATTACGAGCTACAGTAAGAATTTCTTCTTTTTGTAATTCGCCTTGCTTCTTAGCGCCTTCAACAATCGATTGTGCTTCTGTACGAGCTTCCTTAAGAAGGCTCTTTTGTTCTTCTAAAAATTGGTGCGATTCTTTGCGCGCTTTTTCAGCTGCTTCGATTTCACTCGCTACTAATTCTTCACGTTGTTGCATAATGCCCATAAGTGGACCCCAAGCGAATTTCTTAAGTAGTAACATTAATACGATGAAAATAACTAATGTTGCGATGATATCTCCACTATTTAACGAAGCACCGCCTGCACCTAGTACAAGATTATCTAAAAACACGATTGTTTCACTCCCTTCAAGAGCTTTAACTTCAACATAATTTAATGACTAAAAAACTACCTATTTTAAAAAGCTATATTTACACATAGCTTTTATCAGTTCCAAAATGAAGGGCGAAGTTTCATCTGGAGAATCCTGCTTCGCCACTAGTAAAATTCAGTGTTCAACTGAATTATTTGTTCATTACGATGAATGCTACTACTACTGCGATGATCGGTAAGGCCTCAACTAATGCAACCCCGATGAACATTGTAGTTTGAAGAACGCCACGAGCTTCTGGTTGACGAGCGATACCTTCTACTGTTTTTGATACAATAAGACCGTTACCAATACCTGCACCAAGTGCACCTAAACCGATTGCGATTGCTGCTGCTAATAAACCTAATGAACCTGTCATTTGAAAATTTCCTCCTTGGAATTGTTTGTTTTTGTTGTTCAAGCATAGGGTATATGCTTTATATTAATGGTCATCGCTCACTTTATGAGCCATGTAAACCATTGTTAACATTGTGAAGATAAAGGCTTGGATAAAGCCGATGAAAATTGAGAAACCTTGCCATGCCATCATTGGAACGATTGCCCCGATGAATCCCACAGCACCTGATGATGCTAAACCTGCAAGTAAGCCAAGTAAAATCTCACCCGCGTAAATGTTACCGTAAAGACGTAAACCTAATGTTAATGTGTTTGCAAATTCTTCTACTATTTTAAGTGGGAACATGAATGACATTGGTTTGAAGAACGTACCAACATAATGACCTGTACCCTTCATTTTTACACCATAGAAATGCGTTAAGACTAATATCATTGCTGCTAATGTCATCGTTACTGTAGGGTCAGCTGTTGGTGATTTCCACCATAGCTCATGCCCATAGACAATTGAGAAAGGAAGACCTAGTAAGTTAGATACTGCGATAAACATAATTAGTGTGATACCTAGAACGTGGAATCGACCACCAGTTTTCCAATCCATGTTGCTTTTAATGATATTCTTAACGAAATCCATAATCCATTCCATAAAGTTTTGCATACCAGTAGGTTTTAACTTTAGGCTTCTAGTTGAAATAAAGGCAATTAAAAATACGATAATTGCTGCAACTAGTAACATCATAACTGTTGATAAGTTAAATGTTAAAAAACCGACTTCTAGTAACGGAGCTTCATGATTCATTGTTATTTTTCACCTCTCTTTCTAATTTAAAGCACATTAGCGGTTCCTTACATGTGACACAATTCTCTCGACAAAGAGAAAAACGTACGGAATCATTAGCCCTATAACCGTGCTAATTAAGTGAAAATAGTTTGGCAACGAAATGGCTATTGCGACTGCCGCAACACCTGATCCAAAGCGAAGCGCTGTACCAAGTGAGCCTATTTTCTTCCCTTCACTAATGGATCTGTCAAACTTCTCCATACGCCGAACTAAAATCCAAAAATTATACGTACCAAAGAATGCACCGACTGCGATGCCCGCAAAAACAGTTTGATAGGGGGTAAATCCCCAGCCTAATGCGCAGAGTGCAAGCAAAAAAAATAACGCCCTCTTCTGCACAGCAAAAATGTGATGCAAATCTAGCATTGGTTGTAATCTCCTGAATCATTTTTTCGAGTAATGAAAACGTTTGCTGACCACTATGTGAAATCAGAAAAGAGCAGTGAAAAGCACTACTCACAGCGGAATAGTAATGGGAGAGTCATTTCAATTACAGGTGTAAATGCCCAAAAAAATAACTTACACCCCTTACCGACTCGGTAAAAACCGAAACGCACAAAACGTTGCAAATCGACAGTCTTATTTTGAACTGTCAATTTAGTAGAAAGTTGATATAACAAGTGTTTCAACGTCCTATTTATGAACAGAAACCCTTATCATTCTTACCCTTTGTAAGCATACAATAGGTGATATTTGAAGTCAATTGGTAAAGGAGAAAAACTTCACAGCCTCTATACTCTTGTCAAATTGTTGACAAATTTGTGTATGAAATTTCATAGTTTCAAAATTTCTCAACCTTCTCACGCATAAAAAAAGCTAATTTACGACAAGATTATGCTCGTAAATTAGCTTACCCATTTCAACAGGTACATTAGACTTATTTTTAATATAAAATATAGTATTTTAATTAGTTTTTTGCAAAAATCCTAGCAATGCTTCAACAATACGCTTAGATGCATGTCCATCTCCATATGGATTTGATGCTTTAGCCATTGCTTCATAGGCATTATTATCTGTTAGTAATTCCTTTGCTAAGGCGTAAATTGTTTCCTCTTCTGTTCCTGCTAGCTTTAATGTTCCTGCTGCAATCCCCTCTGGACGTTCTGTCGTATCTCTAAGAACAAGCACTGGCTTTCCTAATGAAGGTGCCTCTTCTTGTACACCGCCTGAATCCGTTAAGATCATATATGAATTAGCCGCAAAGTTATGGAAATCAAATACTTCAAGAGGCTCAATTAAATGCACTCGTTTATTATTCCCTAAAATTTCATTAGCAATTTCTCTTACAGCCGGATTCATATGAACTGGATAAACAACTTGAACATCCTCATGTTCTGCGAGTATTCTGGTGATCGCTTTAAACATATGGCGCATTGGTTCACCAAGATTTTCACGACGATGTGCCGTTAATAAAATCATGCGATCCTCGCCAATTTTATCTAATACAGGATGCGTGTAGTGTTCACTGACTGTTGTTGCTAATGCGTCTATTGCTGTATTACCTGTAACAAAAATCGTCGCTGGATTTTTGTTCTCATCTAAAAGATTCTTTTTAGATACTTCAGTTGGCGCAAAATGTAAATCTGCCATCACGCCTGTTAGTTGGCGATTCATTTCCTCTGGATATGGTGAATATTTGTTCCATGTTCGAAGTCCCGCTTCTACATGTCCTATAGCAATTTGGTTATAGAACGCAGCGAGGCTTGCAATGAAAGTCGTTGCTGTATCACCATGTACCAAAACGATATCTGGTTGTGCTTCCTTCATTACTTTATCTAAACCCTGTAATGCGTTTGTCGTTACATCAATTAATGTTTGGCGATCCTTCATTATATTTAAGTCATAGTTTGGTGTAATACTAAACGTCTCTAATACTTGATCGAGCATTTGGCGATGCTGTGCTGTTACAGTTACAATAGATTCTATTTGCTTAGGATACTTTTGTAACTCCAAAACAAGAGGAGCCATTTTAATTGCTTCTGGTCTTGTACCAAAAATCGTCATTACTTTCCATTTCTTTGTCAAAACGATCTGCACCGTCCTTTTTGTTATTGTATAGTAAGATTAATCTCCTGTTGATGAGGGATTACTTACCTACACATACTATGAAACGCCCTTCAATTTGAAGGACGCTTTCACAAATTATTAGTTTCCTAAATGAGGAAATTTCATGTATGGATTTTTATTTTGTACCGAATAGACGGTCTCCGGCATCACCTAAGCCAGGTACAATATAACCATGGTCATTTAATTTTTCATCAAGTGCAGCAATGTAAATATCTACATCCGAATGTTCTTCTTGAATAGCTTTCACACCCTCTGGTGCAGCGATTAAGCACATGAATTTAATGTTTTTAGCTCCACGTTTTTTCAGTGAATGAATTGCCTCCACTGCAGAACCACCAGTTGCAAGCATTGGATCTACAATGATGAAATCACGTTCTTCAACATCTGCAGGAAGTTTTGCGTAATATTCAACTGGTTTTAATGTTTCTGGATCACGGTAAAGACCAATATGACCAACTTTTGCAGCAGGGATAAGCTTTAATACGCCATCTACCATACCGATACCTGCACGTAAAATCGGTACGATTGCAAGTTTTTTACCAGAAAGTACTTTTGTTTTTGCAATTGTTACAGGTGTTTCAATTTCAATTTCCTCTACTGGCATATCACGTGTAATTTCAAATGCCATTAGTGTTGCCACTTCGTCTACTAGCTCACGAAATTCTTTTGTTCCTGTATTCTTGTCGCGAATATAAGTTAATTTGTGTTGGATTAGTGGATGATCAAATACATAGACTTTGCTCAAAGGGATTCTCTCCTCACCGTTCGGATTCATTTTTATCTCAACTAGTATAACAGAAAAAAGGAGTCGTCTCAAAAATAAATTTAGGACAACTCCATTTATCATCTATCCTTTTGTCAAAACTAAGTTATTGATCAAGGATTATATCTAATTGTTCAATTGGCATTGGCTTGAAATAGAAGTATCCTTGTCCTACTGTGCATCCTAGCGCACGTAGAATCTCAACCTGTTCCTCTGTCTCTATACCCTCTGCCACTGAAATCATCCCTAAATTTAATGCTAACTGAATGATAGAGCGAACAATAGCAAGTGTTGCTGGATCTTCAATAGCATTGATGAAGCTACGATCAATCTTTAGTTCAGCAAACGGTAGTTGTTGTAAATAGCTTAATGAAGAAAAGCCTGTTCCAAAATCATCTACGGATGTTTTAAAGCCATAGCTCTTCAGCTCTTGAATGATCTTATAGGCTGATTGGAAATCTACTAAACCAATATTTTCTGTCACCTCTAAGATAATATAGCTAGGGTCAATATTGTACTTCCGCACAAGTTTCAGTGTATCCTGAACAAAGTGCGTGTAGTAAAAATGGTCAGGTGAAATATTGACAGCTATTTTCACTAATTTCCTTCCCAGGCGTTGTCGTTCTGAAAGCCATGAGAGTACCGTCTCTAAAATAAGCACATCAATTTCTCGAACCTTACCAGCACTCTCAGCTACTGGAATAAAGACTGCTGGCGAAACAAAACCCAATTTTGGAGAAATCCATCTTGCAAGTGCTTCAATACTTTGAATTTCCCCATTGCGTAAATCTACTTTAGGCTGTAAGTGGACTGTTATTTCTTTATTTTTGATGGCTTCTGACAAATGATTTAAAACCGTCATCTTCTGTACAAGCACATCATTTTTCTCTGTTGTAAATATTTCAGTATGTGTGCCTGGCCTATCGATTGCAAAGGATAACGCATTATCTGCAAAACGAATCGCATCATTAATATTTATGTCATCATTATAGGAAGCAATGCCTGTTTTTAATGTAATATAGATTTGCTTTCCTCCTATAATAAAAGGCTGGCGAATCGTTTCTTTTATTCTCATCTCATAATCATTCAAATCTTCATGAAGTGACATTGTAGTCATAATCAAACTAGAGCTAGTGAATCTAGCAACATACTCATTACTTTCTGACTTGTCTTGCTCAAGACGTTTGGCAAGTTGTCTTAAAAGTTCATCACCAATTTCACGGCCATATAATTCAACTACTTGATGAAATTCACTAGGTTTTAATATTTTAATAAAGCCGCTTTGCCCCTGCTGGACTTCCCTTTCAATCGTATTAACAAAGCTGTGACGATTAGGCAGACCTGTTGTAATGTCTGTATAGGCTAAATCCCAAATTTTTTTCTGCGTCCTTGCATATGAATAAGCCAATGCAACAAGAGCACCCATTTTTCGAAACATACTTTTAAGCATTTGGTCACTTTGTGTTTTTTGGCTAAATATCGAGAAAACACCTATTACTTGCCGCTGTTGATTACGTATAGGGATAAACCATCCATGCGGCTTTTTAGCTAGCGAAGCATATTGCTTATGTTCTTTAGGAATATTCACTTCATCTAAATTTTCTATGAAAGTAGACGTTTCTGATTGCATGACCTTATTAAAGAAATCATTGTTTGTACAACATTTTGGTACGCTCTCTGTTTGATTATCTCCTATGAAAACTTGTAATTGGTTTACTTCTGTTTTTATAAGCACCATACTTGCAATATTTGGCATGAAAAATTCATCGAGGCCTTGACAAATAAGCTTCATCTTTTGCTCAAAAGTAAACTCCTTCTCAATTGCCCTGTACATATCATTTTCTAAACGCATTAAGAAGTCTTCCGTATGATAATATGTAACATCCTTCACAAATACTAAAACAAATTGGGTTACATTTGCCTCATTGCAAAAAGGTAATGCTTGTATTTCTGCCCAAAAGGGAGGTTTATCGATGCCATTATGATATAGCTTCGCCTGCACCATTATGCCGTTATGTATTTTTTCTTTAATCATTTCAATGGTTGTCATTTTTTCGTCCATTGATAGCCATGAAAAATAATCAGTATTTAGAATTTGTGAACGTGCAGCATTAGTAAGCATACAAAAAGAATCATTACACTCTACTATGTAATGATGCTTCGTCGCATCAAAAATAACGTAGCTTTCTTTCGAATTATTACCTAATTTGCGAATGCTGTTTAATAATACATCATAATCTGTGTTTAACGATTTAGTGACCATCCAACCCCTCCTTTTCTATCACTTCATCTCATTTCCATTGTACATAAAATTTAATTAAATTTTCACTTTTATTAAAAAAAACTTCTTTTCTAGGACACTATCTGTCCTCTGCCTACTATAATATATCCCTTTATACCGTTTTTATGTAAATTTATTCAAAAATAAGAGGATTATTCTACTTTATTAGAAAAAAGATGTTTTTTACAGTTTAATCCTCCATTTCCAAAATAAAAAGCTGTATTTAAAGTAAATTTTGTACTTTAAATACAGCTATTATTCTATTGATTATACATATAGTGGATGCTTATCAGTTAATGCCTTCACACGATCTTTTGCATCTGCTTTAACTGCCTCATCTTCAGGGCTTTTAAGAACAGCTGCTATAATTGCTCCTACTTCTTTCATATCTTCCTCTTTAAAGCCACGAGAAGTGACCGCTGGAGTACCAATACGAATTCCAGAAGTGACAAATGGAGATTCAGTATCGTAAGGGATTGTATTTTTATTTGTTGTAATACCTACTTCATCTAGTGCGTGCTCTGCTACTTTACCTGTTAAACCAAGAGATTTAACATTTAGCAGTAATAAATGGTTATCTGTACCACCAGAAACAATTTCAACACCCTCAGCAATTAATACTTCTGCTAATGCCTTTGCATTGGCTTTAATTTGTTTTGCATAGTCTTTAAATTCTGGTTGTAAAGCTTCTCCAAATGCTACAGCTTTTGCAGCAATAACATGCATTAATGGGCCACCTTGAATGCCTGGGAATACAGATTTATTTAGTTTTTGCTCCCATTCTTTTGAAGCAAGAATTAATCCACCACGTGGTCCACGTAATGTTTTATGTGTAGTTGATGTAACAAAATCAGCATATGGCACTGGTGATTGATGTTCGCCAGCAGCTACAAGTCCAGCAATGTGTGCCATATCCACCATGAAATAGGCTCCGACTTCGTCTGCAATTTCACGGAATTTAGAGAAGTCAATTTCACGTGGATAAGCAGATGCACCAGCAACAATCAGTTTCGGTTTATGCTCTAAAGCCTTTTGTCGTACATCTTCATAATCAATCACTTGTGTATCTTGTGTTACACCATACTCTACAAAATTATATAGAATACCAGAGAAGTTTACTGGAGAACCATGTGTTAAGTGACCACCATGTGAAAGGTTCATACCCAGAACTGTGTCACCTGGTTCTAGAATCGTATGGTAAACAGCCATGTTTGCTTGTGCACCTGAGTGTGGTTGCACATTTGCATATTCTGCTCCGAAGAGTTCTTTTACACGATCACGTGCAATGTCTTCTACTACGTCTACATGCTCACAGCCACCATAATAGCGTTTACCAGGATAACCTTCAGCGTATTTATTTGTCAGTACTGATCCTTGCGCTTCCATCACTGCTTCGGATACAAAGTTTTCTGATGCAATCAATTCAATATTTGCTTGCTGACGTGTTTTTTCTGCAAGAATTCCATCTAGTACTGCTTTGTCTTGTACTGCTAATTTTTCATATGCCATGTTTGAAAAAGCCTCCTAAAGTATCGTTATTCATCTCTACCACTAAATAGGGTGGTAATTATTTATATACTGCACGTTCTCCGCCAATTAGCTTAGGACGTGTTGTTGCAATCGTCACAACAGCTTCTCCTACCATTTTTACCGATGTTCGAACAGGTACAGCTACTGCTTTCAAATGCATACCGATTAATGTTTGTCCAATATCAATACCTGCATGTGCCTGTATTGTTTCAACAATCACTGGATTATCAAATTGCGTATAGGCATATGCTGACATTGAGCCGCCTGCCGTACGTACTGGAACAACCGCTACTGGATCATAGCCAAATTTTTCAGCTGTGGATGCTTCCATAGTAATGGCGCGATTTATATGCTCACAACCTTGGAATGCTAAAAGCAATTGATGCTTTGCTGCAAATTCTTGTAACGGCTCAAAAATGGCTTCTGCTATCTCCAATGCTCCCGCTGTGCCAATTTTCTGACCAATCACTTCAGATGTAGAGCACCCTATTACAAAAATTGTATGGGGTCGTAATGTTACTTGCTCTTCAAATTCACTGAGTAACTGAGTCAAATGTGTTCGTATTTGTTTTACAACCATTAAGCTCAGCTCCTTCATCTATATCCATTAAAATCATGCCATATATGACATCCTATACGAATGCCATATATGGAATAACAAAACTATTATTGCTCTAGTTCAGTAATTTTTTCAATACGGCGTACATGGCGGCCACCTTCAAAATCGGTTTCTAGCCATGCTTGTACGATTTCACGTGCAAGGCCAGGGCCAATTACACGTTCGCCCATTGCTAAAATATTTGAATCATTATGGCAACGCGTTGCCTTGGCACTAAATACATCATGTACTAATGCACAACGTATACCCTTGACCTTATTAGCGGCAATGGACATACCAATTCCTGTGCCACAAATTAAAATGCCTTTATCAAATTCTCCGTTAGCAACACCCTCAGATACAGGTTTTGCATAGTCTGGATAGTCTACTGAATCCGCAGATTGTGGACCAAAATCTTCGTAGCTAATTTGAAGTTCATCTAATAGCTGCATAATCTCACGACGTAAGTTATTGCCTCCGTGATCAGAAGAAATTGCTATTCTCACTGGGTTCCCTCTTTTCGAATTATAGTCAACCTTAGTGTACCACTTCTTTCTGAAGAATAACACGATTTTTCTTATGTTTTTACGTTGATTTTTCCCGAAAGACGAACATTAATTGTATGTTAACATAAAATTATTCACTTTTAAACTTATTTTTTTGTGGATAATGTGAATATCATGTTAATAAGTTCGGATAATGGTCTTTTGTTGTAATATTCCATCTACTGAAGTTTTTTTAGCTTTTTACTTACAGTGGACATAAATTGTCCTTTAATAAAAAAGGTTATACATAAATCCGATTTTTCATGGGATTTATGTATAACCTTCAGGACTATGCTTGTCTATCAAATTGTTGGATCATTTTATGCAATGCTTCCGATTGCTTTTTCAAACTTTGAGCCAGATGCTCGACTTGTTCAATTGCATAGGCTTGCTCTTCAGCAGCACTACGAACTTCCTGTGCACCTGCTGACGTTTGTTCCGCAATGGCAGCAACTTCCTGTGATTGTCGAGCTGTCGTTTCAATATTATGCATTTGCTGTTCAATTAAAGAAGAAATCTCAACAATTGATGTTGCCATTTCATGTACATTCGAAGCCATATTTTCTACTGCTGTCGTTGTTTCAGACACTCGATCGGCTTCCTTTGTTGCAAAGGCAACTTGTTCGTTCATTTGTTTCACAACTACCTCTACGTTTTGCTGCATGGTTTGAATTAAAGCTGTAATTCCTTGCACTGCTTTTGCACTTTCATCAGCCAAACCACGGACTTCTTCAGCTACTACTGCAAAGCCTTTTCCATGTTCTCCTGCACGAGCAGCTTCTATAGAGGCGTTTAGTGCCAACAGATTGGTTTGTGCTGCAATGTCACCAACTAAGCTAATTATTCGTTCTACCTGTCCAGCATTCTCTTCTAGCGCATGAATGCTTTTTAATGCCTCATTATTGCCTGTCGCAATTTGTTGAATACTATTCACTAATGTTTCAATGGCTTTTGTTGTTGTCGATAAATTATGTAGAATCTCTTTAGTTTGTGATGCTGATGCTTCTGCCCTACTATTTACCTCTGTTGCAAGCGTTCTTACATCTTCAATCGCTTCAGCAGTATCTTGTACAGCAGTTGCAGATGCTTCTGCTCCTGTAGAAATATGCTTTACGGTAGATGCAATGCCTTCTGCCTTTCTTGTTGCCACTCCTGCTTCATCTGAAAGCTGGATAATCGATTGATTCGTTTGTTGGAAGTTATGATCAATACTTTCCACCATTTGACGCAAGTTTAACACCATTTGTTGGAATGCCTCTGCAACAGATCGAATCTCATCATTTGTATTAGGCATTTGTACATCCTGTCCTATTTTTCCTTCTGCCACAAGTGTTGCTGAATGTTCAAGCTGCTGTAACGGCTTGATGAGGATTACACTTAAAAAGGCAGCTAATATCCCTGACCAAGTTATGCCTAACGCATACGTAATCACTTCAAAAACTTTTCGATTTGTGTCAGGGAAGAAGGTAGGTTGTAAAAACTCAATGAATATAAAACTGACACTGTAGGTGATTAGTGCAAGAACACTAACAAATAACACCAACTTTAGGCGTAAACCAAATTGTTTTTTCATAGGACCCCTCAATTCTTTTCTAGTTTTTGTATTAATTGATCAACCAGTTCTTTTAATTCTGCAAATGTTGCTTCATAAATTGCTCTATTACCACCATAAGGATCCACTACATTTTCTAAACTGCCCTCATTTGTATACTCTTTCAATGTAAATACTTTATGCTCAGCTTCTGGATAATTGGAAATGACGGTATCTTTGTGAGCAGTCGTCATCGTTAAAACTAAGTCTGCCCATGCCATTTCAGCTTGTGATAATTGCGTCGCAAAATGTTGATGGGACATTTGGGCTTCATTTAACACTTGTTGTGCATGTGCTGACATTTGTGCATTAGGCATCGCATAAATACCCGCTGAGCGCACTTCTACATTGTTTATTTGTTTATGTTTTAAAATAGCTTCTGCCATCGGACTGCGACAAGTATTGCCTGTACAAACAAATAATATTTTCACACTTATCACTCTCCAATTTTATCTATTGTTGAATAGCTAGAATACTCATGATTATAAATATAATGCCAGCAATGATTTGAATTTTATTGCCAAAAAAGACTTGGCTCCTACGTGCTATAACTAATGACCCATAAGCACAAATTAATGCACTTAAGCCTGCACTCATAATAAAAATCGTCTTTTCTAAGTTAAGCATACCAAAAGAAACACTAACTGAAAAGGTGTCTAGGCTTGCAGTCACTGCTAAAAGTACAGGTGAAATCGTTACTTTTTCATCTCTGTGCGAAAATAATAATAAATGCATCCCGATACAAAATAATAAAATACTTGAAATCCATTGTCCCCATTCTAATAGAAATCGAACTAAATAGCTTCCTAATTCAAACCCTAATAAAGGAAAAAGCATATGTAATGCAGCCGTCCATAATGATAAAAATAATCGATATCTAACATTTGGCAGCAAAACATATAGACCAATCACATCAACAGACGTTAATATACCTGCAAGAATTCCCTGCAAGAACGCACTCCTTCGCTCCCTAATATTTTATCATTTTATGCTCGAAAATACATTATTATCATAACTGTTTACTATTGTTTTTCATTTTTAACATATAATAATTGGACAAAAAAAGACAAAAAACATGTGGTTTTTCAATGTCTTTTGCCTATAATTGTTCTATTATTATTTACAATGAATACCATTTACCTCCAGAGGCTTTTTCAAGTCTATTCATAATAGCTGCACCTACTCCTTCTATTGAAGTAGTTGTTGCTAATATTACGGTAGCGGTAGTTTTATCACATGCTCTAAGTGCATTATATAAGGCCGCACCCATTTCTTCTTTACTTCCTGCTTCACCAATAGAGAAGTAAAAATCCACTTTAATTTCTTCAAAGTTCTCAGGTGCAAGTAGTGCTACACTATGTCCTTGTCTCTGTAAATGCAGAACAGCTTCGTTGACTTTCTCAACATCACAATCTATTAAATACACGGGAGCATTTGGTGCATAATGCGTATATTTCATTCCTGGTGCCTTAGGCGTTGCGTCTAGCTTCTGTTCTATTTTAGTTGGTTGAATCACTGGACCAATCTTAGCCTCAAGCATTTCCTTCGTAATGCCACCTGGACGTAAAATTACTGGAGGTTCATGTGTCAAATCTAGTACAGTAGACTCAAGCCCTATGCCTGTAGAACCTCCATCTAAAATATAAGGTATGTACCCTTCTAAATCATCTAAAACATGAACGGCTTCTGTAGGACTTGGCTTTCCACTACGATTAGCGCTCGGTGCAGCAAGCGGTTTTTGGAGCTGTTGTAGTAAGGCGAGCGCTACTGGATGATCAGGCATTCGAATGCCAACTGTTGATAACCCAGCTGTGACACTTTTAGCTAATACATCTGGCTTCGCTGGCATCACCAGTGTTAATGGTCCTGGCCAAAATAAATCCATGCATTGTTTAGCTATGTCAGAAATATGTTCGATATAGATCGCTACTTCCTCTTTTGTACCAACGTGGACAATTAAAGGATTATCTGAAGGTCGACCTTTTGCTTCAAATATCTTTTTAACTGCCAGATCATTTGTGGCAATCGCTCCTAAGCCATAAACCGTCTCTGTTGGAAATGCGACTACCTCTCCTGCATTTAAGATATCCACAGCTTGTGTATAATTAATCTGACTATTCACATTACTGTCCACAACCTTACAAACAGTTTTCATGATTAATACCTACCTTCAATTATTCGTTTTTACTGAATTATCCACATATTGTTTATAACTTAATAAAAAATGTGTATAAGTTGTCTGAATTTGTGCACAATTCATTCAAAAAGTCCTTTAATCCATTCCCATATAAAGAATGTAACTTGTTCTTTTTCTTCTACTTCTACTTCTTCTTTTACCTCTTCTTTATCAGGCTCACATATCGATGGGAAAATACTGCACCACCAGTTATCTCCACGGGCATCACCAATCTTTACAACAATCGATTGATAGACATTTTGTGGATAAAGTACAGCACCTTGTCTTTTTGGTGGGAATAAATTATCCCCAACAACAACCTGTGCATCCAATTGTGGATAATTTTCGCTCAGTTCAGCTTCAATTTGTTGTTTTAACGAAAGAATTTGCTCATTCCCAGCAAATCCAGCCGTACCCACTTGTAGAAAGTATGGCTTTAAATCTTGGACAAGCTGCTGTTTCTCTAGCTGATCTTGTGCAGTATTACTGTTTGCAATAACACGTATACGAAAATCTTTTTCTTGCACATCACCGGAAGATTCCTTCGCCAAACCTACTAATGTTGGAATATATAAAACACATAACTGTAAAACAATCGCAATTAATACTAGTCTAGCAAAAGCTAGAAAGATATTTTGTTTAGGTAATCTAATAATCTTGTATTCGTTCAACATAAAAATCCCTCCTTGCTCAACATTGTTGGCAAGAATAAGAAACTTTATACATGTAGCTCACAAAAAATCATTCGAGGTTTACCGTTAATATCTTTTTCTACTGAAACTGTCGCCTGTGGAAAACTATCTTGAAAGAATTTGGCTACTTTCTCCCCCTGTGTATAACCGATTTCTAATCCAATCAACGCTGGCCTATTCATATAAGCTGGTAATTGTTCGGCTAATTTTCTATATAAAATAAGACCATCTTCCTCGGCAAAGAGGGCACTATGCGGCTCATGCTCTAGCACAACGCTTGACATTGCTTGTGCCTCATCAAATGCGATATACGGTGGGTTCGATAAAACAATATCAAATTTTTCTCCTGCAAGGGGAGCAGCTAAATCTCCCAATCTAAAATCAATATCTGCCTCTAATTGCTTTGCATTTTTTTGAGCAGTTGCTAGTGCAGCTTCTGATAAATCGGTAGCTATGACCGTTAATGCTGGGCATTCCAGCTTCATTGAAATAGCAATGGCTCCACTACCTGTACCGATATCAGCCAGCTTCAATGTTTGCTTTGTAAATAATTTAGGTAGTCGATTAATTGTTCCAAGCACCAATTCCTCTGTTTCAGGTCGTGGTATTAAGACAGATTCATCGACTAAGAATGAACGGCCATAAAACTCCTCATACCCAACACAGTATTGGACAGGGCGTCCATTGACATGTTCTTCTAAGAGCTCATTAAATCTCATTTGCTGCGCTGCTGTTAATTCATCTTGCAAATGCAACATAACTTCTCCATAACTAGTACCAAGCACATGTTGCATAACAATCCGCGCTGCTGTTTGTTCACAACCATTATCCATTAAAAAAGAAGAAGCCCACTCAAGGGCCTCCATCACATTTTTATAAGTCATCATTTAAACGCTCTAACTTCGATGCTTGTTCTTCTAAAATAAGAGCATCGATAATCTCGTCTAGTCTGCCTTCAACGATTTGATCTAGCTTTTGAATCGTTAAGCCGATACGGTGGTCGGTTACGCGGTTTTGTGGATAATTGTATGTGCGAATTCGCTCAGAGCGGTCACCAGATCCAACAGCTGATTTACGTGTGGCATCAATCTCTTTTTGCGCTTCCTGCATATACATATCTGCAACACGAGCACGAAGAATTTTCATTGCTTTTTCACGGTTTTTAATTTGTGAACGTTCATCCTGCATCGAAACCACAACACCTGTCGGTAAATGGGTCATACGAACAGCAGACATTGTTGTATTTACAGATTGACCACCCGCACCAGAAGATGCGAATGTATCTACACGGATATCTTTTTCATGGATTTCAACATCTACTTCCTCAACCTCAGGTAAGCAAGCAACTGTTGCTGTTGATGTATGAATTCGGCCTTGTGATTCTGTAGCAGGGACACGTTGTACACGGTGTGCGCCATTTTCAAATTTGAATTTTGAATAGGCTCCTTGTCCATTAATCATAAAGATTACCTCTTTATAGCCGCCCATTGGGTTTGGTGTAGCTTCCATAATATCAATTTTCCAGCCTTGCGTTTCTGCATAGCGAGAATACATACGGAACAAGTCACCTGCAAAAATATTAGCCTCGTCACCACCAGCTGCCCCACGGATTTCCATAATAACGTTTTTATTATCATTCGGATCTTTTGGAATTAATAAAATACGTAATTGCTCTTCTAGCTCTTCCTGCTGTGCTTTTAAAAGGTTAAATTCTTCCTTTACCATTTCGTGCATATCAGGATCTTTTTCGCTATCTAACATTTCTCGTGTATCTACTAGCTGTTCTTTAACACTTTTATATTCACGATAAGTATCTACTGTCTCTTGGATATCTGATTGTTCCTTAGAATATTCGCGTAATTTCTTACTATCATTAACAATATCCGGATCGCTCAAAAGCTCAGTAAGCCTTTCATAACGATCTTCCACTGCTTGTAATCGATCAAACATGGATTTCACCTCTATTTAGTTTTTTAAATTGCTCCTTTTTTACAGAGAAGCCGCTTTCATCAAAATTACGCTAAGGCGTAATGGTTTTTTCATTTCTTATTTCCACTACTTAGTATAAGGAAATTTTCACATGTATGCTACTTTTTCTTAGCGCTTTAACAAGCTACTTAGCTTTAAAGCGGTGGATTTGCATGACATTTTCGGCAAACAGGATAATACGAATCATTGCCACCGATTTGAATTTGATCTCCTGTGTAAACTGGCTTTCCACTTTCATCTACTCGCAAATTCATTGTTGCTTTTTTATGACAGAACCAGCAAATTGTTTTCATTTCCTCAATTTTATCTGCATATGTAAGCATGTACTGGCTACCTTCAAATAGCTCATTTTGAAAATCATTTTTTAAACCAAAGCCCATTACGGGAATGTCCAATTTATCCACAATGTTAGCTAGCTGTAAAACATGTGCTTTTTTTAGAAATTGAACTTCATCCACAAGCACACAATAAGGTTTGACAGCATTAGTTTTCACTATTTCAAAAATATTTGTATCTTCATAAACAGGAATGGCTTGTTGTCGTAAACCTACTCGACTGGAAACGAAGCCCACCTCATCACGTGTATCTAGACCTGAAGTAAACATCATTACAGGTTTTTGTTGTTCTTCATAATTATGGGCAACTTTTAGAATTTCTATTGACTTCCCACTATTCATTGCACCATGTTTAAAATATAGCTGTGCCATTTTGTCTTCTCCCTTTCTTTGTGTCAATCTGGATTTTGAAAAGACTTGCATCAACGTGTATTATTTACTGAAAAAAATACCTGCCAAGCGCATGCTTGGCAGGTATTAAACTAACATTAGTTTTTAAGACCGTATTTTTTGTTGAAACGATCCACGCGACCATCAGCAGACGCGAATTTTTGACGGCCAGTGTAGAATGGGTGACATTCGTTGCAGAACTCGACAACGATGTTTTCTTTTACTGAACCAGTTTTGAAAGTGTTCCCACAAGAGCAAGTTACTGTTGCTTCTTTGTAGTCTGGATGAATTCCTTGTTTCATATTCGTTTTCTCCTCTCGCCCTGAACCATCTGGAACAGAGTATTATCGAACTGTACCTTACATAGCCCGAATATGTCGACTACAAAAGTTGTGTCGAAGTGGAACGTCAGCTACATATGTACACGTTGCATACTTTTGAAGTATAGCATAGACATTTTATCATTTTCAAGTAAAAAATATTAAAAGCAAACCATCCCTAATACCTAACCGCGAACTTCACGATAATCATTGTCTACTAACCCAATTTTCTCATTTCGTTCTTTAAAGCGAATATTATGTGAAGATACATAGGCTACTTTCGGTGCATCTGGCTCCAAGTATAATTTTGCACTATTTAAAGCTAGTATTCCATCAGTAAATGCACCAGCTATTAATCTAACTTTACTAGGATGATCAATAAAATCACCAGCTCCATAGATACCCGCTACGTTCGTTTCCCGATTCTCATTAACAATTGCTACGCCATCCTGAATATTTAATCCCCATTCTTCAAGCGCACCGTAATCGCATTTTAAACCATGATTTACAATGACAGCATCTACCTTTACTCGTTCCAATTCATCGGTATCTTTATTGACAATGGATACATATTGAATTAAATCACCGTCCCCATGCAATTGAACCACTTCATAGGGCGTTTTTACATGAACTAAGGATTCTTTCATACGTAAGACATTTTTTTCATGTCCACCAAAATCATCTCGCCGATGAACAATCGTGACGCTTGCGGCAATTGACTCTAGCTCATTAGCCCAATCAACCGCAGAATTACCACCACCTGAAATCAACACATGCTTGTCTCGGAAGATTTCTAATTCCTGAACTGTATAATGTAAATTCGTTACTTCGTAGCGATCCGCTCCTTCAATTTCAAGCTTTTGCATAGAAAGGACGCCATAGCCTACTGCTAAAATAACCGTTTTGGAATAATGCTTTTCTCCTGTAGAGGATGTTAAAATAAATGTTCCATCCTGTTGCTTATCTAACTTTTCCACTTTTTGATTTAAGACAATCGTTGGATCAAAGGTTTCAGCTTGCTCCACAAGTTGTTTAATAAGCTGACCACCTAAAATAGGTGTTACTCCACCTACATCCCAAATCATTTTTTCAGGATATATTAACATACGACCACCAAGTTGTGAGCTATACTCGATAATTTTCGTTTTTAAATCTCGCATTCCACTATAAAAGGCAGTATAAAGCCCTGCTGGACCACCGCCAACAATCGTTACATCATATAGTTCCTCTGACATTTCCTCTTCTCCATCCCCTTCTAATCTATTCAAACGTAAATTATTTGACAAGAATTAATCTAATAACCGTCTATTCTTTCCCCTCATGGCAATACTATTCACACACAAAGGAAAGAGTGCTATTTACTCTTTTAATCGTGCTAGTAAATACAAGAAATAAGGTGCTCCTAAAACTGCTACCACAATCCCTGCTGGAATTTCTGAAGGTTCTAAAATGGAACGACCGATTGTATCAGCCATTAACACTAAGAAACCTCCTAATAATGCTGCGGTTGGCAATAAAAACTGGTGTTTAGCCCCAACAAGCTGTCGAGCTAAGTGTGGCGCAACAAGGCCAACGAAACCAATTCCACCACTTACTGAAACACTAGCTCCAGCCAAACCAACAGCAGCAGCCAACAACCAGCGTCGCTCTTTTTCTATCGAAGCACCTAGTCCTACTGCTGTTAATTCACCTAAATTCAATATGTTTAATACACGTGATTTTGAATAGACGAATGGCAATAAGATAACTAACCATGGTAATAACGACAGAACAAATCTCCAATTTGAGCCCCAAATGCTACCCGCTAGCCATGTTGCTACAAATTGATAATTCTCTGGCGATAGACGTAGTGTTAGCACAATCATAGCCGAGCTAATCCCTGCTGCCACAGCTACCCCAGTTAAGATTAAACGCATTGGTGTAATCCCCTCATGGCGTCGATAAGAAAGTGAATAAATCAGTACAGCTGTCAAACCTGCTCCTACAAAAGCCAGTATAGGCAGTAAATAAACAGGTGCTGCTTTCGTAGTTGGAAAAAATGACACATAGAGCATAACCGCTAGTCCTGCTCCTGCATTAATCCCTAAGATTCCTGGGTCTGCTAAGGCATTTTTAGAAATGCCCTGTAAAATAGCGCCTGATATAGCTAACCCCATACCTACTAATACAGCAATCACAATTCTTGGAAGTCTGAATTCATATAAGATAAGCTGCTGTTGTGCATCACCTTGACCAAAAAGAGTCCGAAGAACCTCCATTGGTGTCAGTTTAATGACACCTGTATTCATACTTATGACAAAGGTAATAACAATTAACACAATGAGCGTAGCAAGGATGGAAAAATGTTTCCTTTTCGCCTTTAGCTGACTTGGTGTTAAATAGCTGTTACTCATAGTTCTTTCCCTCCTTTTCGAGCTAAATAAAGGAAGAATGGTACTCCAATAAAGGCTATGAGCGCACCAATGGGTGTTTCATAAGGTGGATTAATAACACGTGCTACTAAATCAGCTAACACAACAAGCAATGCTCCATATACCAAGGAACAAGCGATGATCCAGCGATAATCATGACCAACTATGTATCTGGTTAAATGAGGGATAATTAACCCTACAAAACCAACCGCACCGACAACAGAAACTGCTGCACCCGCTAAAACTAAAACAATGATCATTCCCCATACTTTTACCACAGCAGTACGTTGCCCTAGCCCGACTGCGATTTCTTCACCTAAGCTCAGTACGGTGATGGAGCGTGATAGGATAAGAGCTCCTATCATCGCAACAAGTATCCATGGAGATAAGATTTGTAGATGGCTCCATTTTGTGCCTGAAACCCCACCCGCATACCAAAATGCGAGGTCTTGTCCGATACGAAAATAAAGAGCAATTCCTTCTCCCAGCGCCCCAAGTAACGCACTAACAGCAGCTCCTGCTAAAACTAGTCGCATAGGTGTTAAGCCACCTTTAGAAAGCGAGCCAATACCATAAACGATGGCCACACCAAGACCTGCACCTACAAAGGACCATAAAATTAAATACATATAAGGCAACCCAGGGAAGAAGGCAAAACATACGGCTAACATAAAGGCAGCTCCTGAGTTCAAGCCTAATAACCCTGAGTCTGCTAAAGGGTTACGTGTCATCCCCTGCATAATCGCACCCGCTACCGCAAAGCTTGCACCGACTAATGCTGCTCCAAGTACCCGTGGTAAGCGAATATCATGGATAATTTGATGTGTTGTTAATTCTGGTGAAAAATGGGTAACTGCTGTCCAAACAGTACCCAATGAAATATCTGCTGCACCAAAAGAAATTGATAAGCCAATGGCAACTATTAATCCAATTACTCCTACGATTAAAGCCACTACTCCACGGATCGGATGAGATCGCTTCTGTAGCTCTTCTAAATCGTGGAGCTCCCCTACTCCTGTCGACGTAGTCATTTTATTTCCTCCTCATAACTTCCAACTAGCTTTTATTTTTTCATATCGTACAACTGATAAGATAGGCAGATTGGATTTTCACTATAGGGACATACAGCCATTTCTGCATCGATATTAAATACCCTTTGTAAATTTTCTTTTGTCATCACTTCTTTTGGACTGCCATTCACCATTAAATTGCCGTCTCTCATGGCCATCATAAAATGAGAGAACCGTGATGCATGGTTTAAATCATGTAAAACCATGATAATTGTTCGTCCTTCTTCCTTATTTAATTTTTGTAGCAACAATAAAATATCGAGCTGATGTGCTAAATCTAAATAAGTTGTTGGTTCATCCAGTACTAAAATATCCGTGCCTTGCGCCAATGCCATAGCAATCCATACTCTCTGACGCTGACCACCTGATAATGCTTCGATTGGTCGATCACTAAATTCTCTTAGCCCCGTAACATCAATAGCCCAATGGATATATTCATAGTCTTCCTTTTGCAATGTACCAAACCCTACTTGATGAGGAAAACGACCATAGGATACCAGTTCAAAAACCGTTAATCCTCCTGGTGCTGTTGCTGTTTGAGGTAAAATAGCCATTCTTTTGGCCACTTCTTTTGTTTTTAATTGATGTATAGCTTTGCCATCTAAATAGACAGCTCCATTTTGTGTGCGTAATACACGTGCTACAGCCTTTAATAAAGTAGACTTGCCACAACCATTTGGACCAATAATCGTGGAGATCTCCCCTTTCGGAATCTCCACACTTAAATCATTGACGATGAGCGCTGAAGAGTAACCAATCGCAACATGATCTATTTCAAGTACTGACATCTTTAACTTCCTTTCACTTTTGAGAATGCTATTACTTTTAAATTTGTAAACCAAATTGGGCTGTATACAAGCCATAGTAAGCATTTTGGCGTTCCATTAATTGCTCATGTGTGCCTTCTTCAATAATGCCCTTTTTCGATACCACAACAATTCTGTCTGCATCCTTAATCGTTGCTAAACGGTGGGCAATCACTAATGTAGTACGACCGATAGAAAGCTCGTTTAAGGCTTGCTGGATAGCTTGTTCTGTTTCTGTATCCAATGCAGATGTTGCTTCATCTAGTATTAAGATTTTTGGATTTTTCAAGAAAATACGCGCAATTGATAATCTTTGTTTTTGTCCACCTGATAATTTGACACCCCGTTCACCTATGAGAGTATCCATGCCTTCTGGTAAAGCATTAATTACATCTGTCAGTTGTGCTCGTTGTGCGGCATACCAAATATCTTCTTCACTGGCATTTAAATCACCATAGGCTATGTTTTCACGAATGGTACCATCGAATAAAAAGACATCTTGCTGGACAATCCCGATATGCGAACGTAAAGATTGTAGTTTAAAATCTCGTATATCAACACCATCAATCTTAATGGAACCCTCATTCACCTCATAAAAACGTGGCAATAGGCTACAGATGGTAGATTTCCCTGCACCTGAAGGGCCTACTAAGGCAACCGTTTCACCAGGACGTACCTTTAAATTAATTTGATGTAAGGCATGATTATTGGCAGCGTAGCCAAACGATACATTAGAAAAAGTAATTTCACCATCAATTTCATCGATTGTTTTCGCTTCTGGACGGTCCGCAATTTCGGGCTCCGTTTCGAGGAATTCAATATAGCGCCTAAATCCTGCCATGCCCTTCGGATAGCTTTCTATAAACATATTGATTTTGTTAATTGGGCCTAAGAGAATACCTGAAAGTAAAATAAATGCGATAAAATCGCCATTTGTTAAATGCCCATTTAATACAAAATAAGCCCCAACAAATAAAGTAAAGAGTGATAATACCTTCGTGAGTATGCCTGAAATAGCTTCATTCCAAGCCATTACTTTATAGGAAAACAGCTTTGTCATACGGAATCTTTCATTATTTACTTTAAAGCGTTTAATCTCATGATCTTCATTTGTAAAAGCTTGTACAACACGAATACCACTTACATTGTTTTCAACACGTGCATTAAAATCTGCAATATCTCCAAACATTTGACGGAATGCCTTGGACATTAATTTCCCGAAAATAATGGTTAAGATTAAGATAATCGGAACAAGTAAGAAAATAAGAATCGTAAAGGTTGGATCAATATAGTACATGACACCAAATGTTCCAATAATCGTCATCGCTGCAATAAAGATATCCTCTGGACCATGGTGAGCAAGTTCACCAATATCCATCAAATCATTTGTTAAACGAGAAACAAGATGCCCTGTTTTGTTGTTATCAAAATATCTAAAGGATAGCTTTTGTACATGGCTGAAGGATTCTCAATATTAATGCCCAGCATATGTCCCCAATATGAAACGATAAAATGAAGAATGGAGTTAAAAATATATAATCCAAACAGCAATAAACTAGCCATAATAATCCATTTCAATTCCCCATCTGGCAGAATATCATCAATTACTTTATTTAAAACAATTGGAAACGCAAGCTCTATTAGTGCCACTAATATGGCACAGCTAAAATCTAAAATAAATAAGCCTTTATAGGGCTTATAATATGAAAAAAATCGCCGTAATAACATGGTGTAGCCTCCTATCGTGATCTCGTTTTACGTATCTATAAATGAGCTATCTACAATAGCTCTCCTGTTATCTCAGTTATTGTTGATGAGCCTTTGTAAATTCAACTATTTTGTCAGCTAGTTCTTCAGCTTGGTGTAAGCCAGAAAGCGGATCAGAAGCAAAATAATATTCAGATGGAAGCTCTAATACTTGATTACTTTTAACGACATCTAAGTTTGTCCATGTTGCTGGCAACTGGCCATCTTTGTTAAAGAAATTAATCATGAAGTTATAGTCACCTACATAGTTACCTACTACCTCATAGGAAATCTCATAGCGTCCATTATTTCCTTCCTTTGTGTCAAACAGCTCCTGCACCTTTTCTTGAGGCTGCATCCCTAAAATTTGATAGAGTGCTCTACCGCCCGATACACTAGATTTCCCTATAATCGTTGCATTTTTTTCAAACATTTCATAAATAGTAAATGTAGATCCTTTTGGAATCACATCCAAGATTTTTTCTTTAGCTTTTGCGATCCGATCTTCAAATTCTTTTGTAAAGGCCTCAGCCTCTTCTTGTCTTCCTAAGTAATTCCCCATTGCCTTAATCTCCTCAATCGCTGATTGATGTGCATCTTCAGCAAAGACAATTGTTGGAGCAATTTTTTCATATTTCGCTACATCTTCAATATTCCAAGTAATAATCAAGTCTGGCTTTAACTCTAAAACTTTTTCTAATGACACCTTACCATCTGTACCAATATTCGTAATTTCACCATCCTTATAGTGTTGTTTTAAGAAAGCAGCATAATCAAGGTTAGCCGTTACGCCTCCAACTGGTACAACCTCTAACGCTAAAATTTGCCCCAGATACCAATCAGTTACGACTCTCTCTGCCTGCATTGGAATTTCTACTTCGCGTCCACTATCATCTGTTACGGTTCTAGTCTCTGCCTTCTCGGGCGAAGTTGGTTCATCAACCTTAGATTGGCTTGTCTCTTCATTACACGCTGCCAGTAAAACGAACAGGCTTAATAAAAAAGGTAGCTTTATATGGTGAATCATCTTCGTCATCATGATTTCATTTTCTCCATTCTCAAATCGTTTTGCTTGCGCGAGCTGATTATTATTGTATTGAAAATGATTCTCATTTGTAATGGTAATTTCGGACATATTAGATGTATATTTCAGCCTAAAGCTACTTGGAGCCAGTTTTGTTGCTTTTTTAAAAGCACGGCTAAAATAATATTCATCTTCAAATCCAAGAGATATGGCAATTTCTTTTATGCCATATTGATTGGTTAATAAATACTGCTTAGCCTGCTCTATTCTCAATTGTTGTAAATATATTTGTGGACCTATTTTATAACGAGCTTTAAAAATGCGTAATAAATGTCGTGTACTAATCTGAAGCATATCTGCTAATGTCTGGATAGATAATGGTTGATGAATATGTTGCTTTATAAATAATCGTGCGGCTTCTGCCTTATCAATTTCATGTGGTTTCCCTTGTCCTTCTGCTAATTCTCGAAAGACATGATAGATAAGCTCATAGAAGGATGCCCTTACAGATAAATGCTCTTGTATAGAGCCAGATTGCCATTTGCTATACATATCCTGAAGGATGCTGTGAATGACTATCGGATTTGCGGGTACACAAGAGAAATGTGTTTGGAATGGTTGATAGTGCATGTGCAAATGCTGCATAAAGGCATCTTTGTACATGACATCTCCTTTATAGCTAATGAGAAAATAGCTAATACTCTGCTGTGCCCTAATGTGAAGAGATTGAGATTTACCTAGATGAAAAATACTGAAGCGCTGCACATGATAAGATTGATCATCAATGACAATCTGTGCACCGCCTGCTGTGACAATAAGAAACGAGCTATATGTTAAAACCTTTGACACATGAATGTCTGATTTATTTATGTAATCGATTTGCTTCAACTGGATAAATGCATTTTGCCAAAGAAGCATATAGGCATCATAATTCATCTTCGTCTCCTTCAGAACACATATTTACTTACCATTATATTGATAATGATTATCAATTTCAATATACATTTATAAAATAAACATATACAAAAAAAAATCACCACTGACAATTTAATTGTCAATGGTGATGCCCTTTATAAAAGTCCCTTACCCTTTGTTGCTTTTTTCATATCTTCGTTTAGCTTTTCAAAAAATTCTTCATTTGATTTTGTTGTACGTATTTTTTTCAGGAAGCGCTCTGCAAAATCAGGTGCATCAGAAAACGTTTTACGAATTGCCCATAGCTTTTCAAGTTGTTCTGGTTCCAGAAGAAGCTCTTCTTTACGTGTACCTGAACGACGAATGTCAAGCGCAGGGAATATACGGCGTTCCGCTAACTGACGATCAAGATGAAGCTCTAAGTTCCCTGTTCCCTTAAATTCTTCATAGATAACTTCATCCATACGAGAACCTGTATCTACTAAAGCCGTCGCTAAAATTGTTAAACTACCGCCTTCTTCAATATTACGAGCCGAACCAAAGAAACGTTTCGGTCTATGGAATGCAGCAGGATCAATACCACCAGATAGTGTACGTCCACTTGGTGGAATTACTAAGTTATAAGCACGAGCTAAACGTGTAATAGAGTCCATTAAAATAATTACATCACGTTTATGTTCCACTAAACGTCGTGCGCGTTCTAATACTATTTCAGCCACTTTGACGTGGTTCTCAGGTACTTCATCAAATGTTGAGCTGACAACATCTGCATTGACAGAACGTTCAATATCTGTCACTTCCTCAGGTCGTTCATCAATCAATAGGACAATTAACTCCGCTTGCGGATGATTGGTTGTAATAGCGTTCGCAATCTCTTTTAATAAAGACGTTTTCCCTGCCTTTGGCGGAGCTACAATTAATCCACGTTGTCCAAAGCCTACTGGTGCCACTAAATCCATTATACGTGTGGATAAATTGCGTTGTGTTGTTTCTAGTTTAATTTGTCGATTTGGATATAAAGGTGTTAGTGCTGGGAAATGAACTCGTTCTTTCGCTACTTCAGGATCTTCGCCATTGACAGCATCTACTTGTAATAGGCCATAATAGCGCTCATTTTCCTTCGGTGGACGCACCTTTCCTGACACCTTGTCCCCATTACGCAAATCAAAGCGACGGATTTGGGATGCAGAAATATAAATATCTTCTTTACTTGGTGAGTAGTTGATTGGTCGAAGGAAGCCGAAGCCCTCTTGCGAAACAATTTCTAGTACGCCTTCCATAAAGAAATAGCCCTCTTGCTCTGAACGCGTTTTCAAAATAGCAAATATCAATTCTTTTTTCGTTAGCTTGCTATAATAAGAAATTTTATATTGGCGTGCAAGGGCGTAAAGCTCTTTTAACGTCATGTTTTCTAATTGAGCGATTGTCAATGCAGACATATGCACAACTCCAGTCTTTTTCAAAATATAATTCAATTTAATGGGGTTATCATTGAAGTTTACGATTGGCTCTGCTAACGCTTATATGGTTGCCTGTAATAATATCTATTGAAATACTTCCACCATATAACTAAACATTGCCTTAAAAATATGGGATGGTTATTTAAAGAAGAAGGTACCTAGCACAATAGATGTACTAGGTATATTTTAGAAGAAAATAACATTAATATCTAGGTTTTTTCTCAAGAGCGTGACGGCCTTCAACAAAGCGAACCGTACCAGATTTAGCACGCATAACTACTGAATGAGTTAAGGCATAAGCACCTTTATATTGAACACCCTTTAAAAGCTCGCAATCTGTTACTGCTGTCGCTGCAAAAATAGCATCGTCACCTTTTACTAGGTCATCTAAATAAAGAACTTTTTCAACATCCACACCCATTTTTGTGCAGCGTTCTAATTGCTCTTCATCTTCTGGTACTAGTTTTGCTTGGAAGTCACCACCAAGGCATTTTAAAGCTACTGCTGCTATAACACCCTCAGGTGCACCACCTGTTCCAAACATAATATCAATGCCTGTTTCATCAAAAGCCGTATTGATTGCTGCACCAACATCGCCATCTTGGATAAATTTAATACGTGCACCAGCCTCACGAATTTCATCAACAATCGCTTGGTGACGTGGTCGATCTAAAAGAGTAGCTACAACATCAGAAATATCTTTATTTTTAGCTTTTGCTACTTGTAATAAGTTATAAGTGACGGAAGCATTGATATCCACTTTGCCCGCCGCTTCTGGTCCTACAGCAATTTTCTCCATGTACATATCTGGTGCATTTAACAGATTCCCTTTATCTGCAATAGCAAGAACTGTCATAGCACCATTTGTACCTTTTGCTACGATGTTTGTACCTTCTAAAGGATCTACTGCAATATCTACTTTAGGACCACCATTTCGTAAACCAAGTTCTTCACCAATATAAAGCATTGGTGCTTCATCCATTTCGCCTTCACCAATTACTACTGTAGCATGCATTGGAATTGTATCGAACATTTTGCGCATCGCTGTTGTTGCTGCATCGTCTGCCTCAATTTTCAAACCGCGCCCCATCCATTTCCCGGATGCGATTGCTGCTGCTTCTGTTACTCGTACTACTTCCATCGATAAACTACGTTCCATTGTTGCTTTGCCTCCCGTTATGGGCACCTTTTCGTGCCAAAACATTCAAATTACCTCTATTGTAACATAATTGGTTGAAAACTTTTAGCTCTCATTATTCCTTTGTCTCAGCTACACGTGCCACAATTGTTTCACGTCGAATATCAGCGCCTAAATCACGTAATTTCTCAATAAGTGAGCTATAGCCACGTTCGATATGATAGATATCCTGAATCTCAGTTTCTCCTTCTGCTAAGAGTCCAGCTAATACTAAAGCTGCTCCAGCACGAAGATCTGTAGCTGTGACAGTGGAGCCATGTAATCTACTCGGCCCTTTAATAATTGCTGTGTTTCCTTCTACACGAGCATCTGCATTCATACGACGAAGCTCATCAATATGCTTGAAACGAGCTGTGTAAATAGTATCTGTTACTTTTGAGGAACCGAATGCTTGTGACATTAACACGGCAAGCGGTTGTTGAATATCCGTTGGGAATCCAGGGTATACCAATGTTTTGACATCCACTGCCTGTAATGTTGAGAGGTCTGTTTTTGGTACATAAATACTTTCTTCACCAATCTCAATTTTCACACCCATTTCACGAAGCTTGGCGATAATTGCTTCTAAGTGAAGTGGAATAACGTTATCGATTGTTATACCATCACCAACTGCTGCAGCCATAATCAAAAATGTAGAGGCCTCAATGCGATCAGGTATAATCGTATGTTCAGTACCATGTAGCTCTTCTACGCCTTCGATACGAATGACACTTGTACCTGCACCTTTAATATTGGCACCCATATTTGTCAGAAGTGTCGCCACATCAATTATCTCAGGTTCTTTTGCAGCATTTTCAATGACAGTACGTCCCTTAGCAAGGACAGCAGCAAGCATGATATTAATCGTAGCCCCAACACTTGCCACATCTAAATAAATTTTTGCCCCTATCAATTCATCTGCACGTAAATAAATGGCTCCGTGTTCATTAGTAATTTTAGCTCCTAAAGCCTCAAAGCCCTTTATATGTTGATCAATAGGTCGAGGTCCTAAAAAACAGCCTCCAGGTAAACCAATAACTGCTTTTTTGAAACGTCCAAGCATAGCCCCCATTAAATAATAAGAAGCACGTAACTTTTTAACGTTGCCGTTTGGTAAGGGCAATGCAATCATCTCTGTTGGGTCGATTGTCATTTTCCCATTCTCAAATGAAACTTCTCCACCAATTTCCTCTAATAGAGCCTTTAACGTCCAAGCATCTGAAATTTCGGGTATCCCTCCAATAGTCACTGGAGAGTTCGCCAAAATTGATGCAGGAATTAAGGCGACTGCACTATTTTTTGCGCCACTAACTTTAATTGTACCTTGTAGACGATTTTCGCCAGTAATTTTATAAACATCCATTTTGCGTTCTCCCTCATGATTGGAAAGTAGTATTTTTGCAATTTGCACACTTTATAATCTTATTATTCGCCTTTTCTCTTATTCCAATCCGCTAAAAATCCTTCAATTCCTTTTTCAGTTAATGGATGGTGGAAAAGTTGCTTTAATACTTTAAACGGAGTAGTTGAAATATGTGCACCTGCTAAAGCCGCTGCTGTAACGTGTTGCGGGTGACGGACAGAGGCAGCGATAATTTGTGTATCGATATTATGGATTGTAAAAATATCTGCAATTGTTTCAATTAACTCAACACCATTTTGACCAATGTCATCTAAACGGCCGATAAATGGTGATACGTATGTAGCACCTGCACGCGCAGCCATTAATGCTTGGTTAGCACTAAAAATTAATGTCACGTTTGTTTTAATTCCTTTGTTTGCAAAGAATCGACATGCCTCTAATCCAGCTGGTGTCATAGGAAGCTTTACTGTGATGTTTGGCGCAATCGCAGCTAATTCCAAACCTTCTTTAATCATACCTTCTGCATCAAGTGCAATAACTTCCCCACTTACAGAGCCATCAACAAGCTCAGCGATTTCGCGAAGACGATCATGGAAAGAAACATTCTCTTCTTTAGCCACTAACGATGGGTTTGTCGTTACTCCTGATAAAATACCCCATGCATGTGCCTCTTTAATCTCTTCAAAGTTTGCTGTATCAATGAAAAATTTCATATTATTTCCTCCTGATCATTTTTCTTATATTATTAAATATTTTCCAAAATTTCTTTATTTCAAAAACAAGAGAAGGTCGATTGAAAGCATCAACACTTCTCTTATTATGTGTATTTATCTATGCTTTTGTAACATATTAAATGCAAAAATTATGCTTTTTGTGCACTTCCAAATTCACGAATTTTACCAATAACCGTAGCTTTGATGGCTTCACGTGCTGGACCAAGGAATTTACGTGGGTCGTAAACAACTTTGTCGTTGTCCAGAATTTCACGAATTACTTTTGTTGCTTCAATTTGATTTTCAGTATTGACGTTAATTTTAGCCGTACCTAACGAAATAGAACGTTGGATATCTTTTGTTGGGATACCTGTACCACCATGTAAAACAAGTGGAAGGTCTGCCAATTTAGAGATTTCCTCCATTTCTTTAAAGCCTAAGTTTGGCTCTCCTTTGTAAGGACCATGTACAGAGCCAAGTGCTGGCGCTAAGCAGTCAATGTCAGTTAGTTCAACCATTTTGCGACATTCTTCTGGATCAGCGTAAATAATACCACCGATTACGCCATCTTCATCTCCACCAACAGTTCCTAATTCTGCTTCCACAGAAACGCCTTTAGCATGTGCGTATTCTACTACTTCTGAAGTAATTTTCACATTTTCCTCGAATGGGTGATGTGATGCATCAATCATCACGGAAGTAAAGCCTGCATCAATTGCTTCTTTACATTTTGCAAAGCTAGAACCATGGTCAAGGTGAATTGCTACAGGAACTGTAGTACCGTAAGATTCCATTAAACCTTTTACCATATGAACAACAGAAATAAATCCGCCCATATATTTACCTGCACCTTCAGAAACACCAAGAATCACTGGAGACTTTTCTTCTTCAGCTGCTTGTAAAATTGCTTGAGTCCATTCAAGGTTATTAATGTTGAATTGACCAACAGCATAACCTTCTGCTTTTGCTTTAATTAACATCTCTTTCATAGATACTAATGCCATACTAAAAATCCTCCTCATAGGACTATTCTTTCTACATAAACATGCTCCTCAATCATAGCAAAAATAATAGCCCCTGAAAAGCAGGGGCTATTATTTTCTACCCGAAAGCGGAGTGTAACGTAGCGGCAGGGGTGACGAAGTGAAGTGTTACGTAACGAAGTCATAGCCCCTGAAAAGCAGGGGCTATTATTTTCTACCCGAAAGCGAAGTGTAACGCAACGAAGTCCTCGCACCTGAAAAGCAGGAGCTATTAATCAACATAAAAAAACAGGCCGTGTGTCCACTGCCTGCTTTTTAAACTTGTAAAGCTTTATTTACTTCATCACGCACTTCGAAAATATCAAACGGTTTTGTAAAGTAACGAATGGCTCCTAATTCTAACGCTTCTTGCACAACATCCAATTCTCCGTATGCTGTCATCATAAAAACAGGCAGCTTCGGAAACTTCTTTTTTAAACGTCTCAAAATTTCAATACCATCCATTCCTGGAATTTTCATGTCCAGTAAAACACAATCCATCTCTTGTTCGTCTGCATACTTTAATGCCTCTGAACCATTCGCTGCTAAATATGTAATATATCCTTCCTTTTTCAGCACTTCATTTAAAAGTAAACGAATTCCCTGCTGATCATCGACAATTAGTAATCGTTTCACATCGCATTCCGCCCTTTTTAGTTTTATTCTTACACAAAAACTTTCTTTATTATGTATAATTCTCCTTTTTCAGCTTAATACCTTCTAGTATTATAAATTATCTGCTTTTGCTTTCTACCTTTTACCCCCTATAATATGAATAGAGGTGGGAACATGTCAAAAATTCTAACAACACAATTAAGTGGATTATTACAAAGAATTATACAAAATGAAGAAGATGCTATCGAGGAAACAGCAAGGTTATTAGCACAAGCCGCAATCGGCGAAGGAAATGTCTATTTTGCTTGCTTTGGAGAAATGCAGGTTGTGGCATTAAATGCACTTCAAGCAGTCGAACCCTTTAGCAAGTTAGCACCTTGGACTACAGACACAAGCTTAACAGAAGCTGATCGGGTTTGCATTTTTACTCGTAGTGCATATGATGAAGAAGCACTCGTCTTAGCACAAAAATTAAATACGCAATTTATTCCCTTTGCTGCTATAGCTAGTGAAGCAGCTAGTGTAGATAACCCTCTTGCTGATTTAGCCTATACGTATGTTTCTACACGCATTAAAGGCGGTTTAATACCAAATGATCTAGGTCAACGTATTGTTGTACCACATGCACTTGCAGGACTCTTTGTATATGAAGCTGTCAAAATTGCTTATGATGAAATGCTTGGGTTGGATGAAGAAGAATTGTAGTCATCAAATTAAAAAGAGTTGTCTCGTATATCACGAGACAACTCTTTTTGATTATTTAAATGTTGAGCCGATAAAATCGCGGAACAATGGTTGTGGACGATTTGGACGTGACACTAGCTCTGGGTGGAATTGACATGCTACAAAGAAGTTGTTTTCTGGTAGCTCAATAATTTCAACCAATTTGCCATCAGGACTTGTACCTGAGAAGACAAGGCCAGCTGCTTCCATTGCCTCACGATATTCATTGTTAAATTCATAGCGGTGACGATGACGCTCATAAACAAGCTCTTTACCATAGGCTTGGCTAGCTTTTGAACCATCCTTTAATTTACATGGGTATAAACCTAAACGTAAAGTACCACCGATATCTACAGTATCATTTTGATCTGGTAAGAAGTCGATAATTGGATACTCCGTATTTGCATCAAGCTCTGTAGAATGAGCACCTTTTAGGCCAAGTACATTACGTGCAAATTCTACTGTTGCTAATTGCATACCTAAACAAATGCCTAGGAAAGGAACATTATTTTCACGTGCATATTGTGTTGCTAAGATTTTACCTTCAACACCACGATCACCAAAGCCGCCTGGTACTAAAATAGCGTCAGCACCTTTTAATAGCGAGGCCACATTGTTAGCATCAACGTGTTCTGCATTAATCCAGTCAATTTCAATATCAGAATTAAATGCATATCCAGCATGCTTTAATGCCTCAACTACAGAAATGTAAGCATCTTGTAGTTCTACGTATTTCCCTACTAATGCTACCTTTCTTTTATTTGGTAAGTTCTTCACTTTTTCTACAAGGTCACGCCATTCTTCCATATCTGCTTCTGGAGCTTCCATACCAAAATGATTCAAAACGATATCATCTATATCTTGCGCATGTAGGTTTAATGGTACTTCATATAAATGCTCAGCATCACGAGATTCAATAATTTCATGTGGTTGAACATCACAGAATAATGCTAATTTCTCTTTCATCTCTTGTGGTACTTCTTGTTCAGTACGAACTACGATAATATTTGGCTGAATACCTAAAGAGCGTAATTCTTTAACAGAATGCTGTGTAGGTTTTGTTTTAAGTTCACCAGCTGCTTTAATATAAGGAATAAGTGTACAGTGAATATACATTACATTGTTATGCCCTAAATTTGTTTTCATTTGGCGAATGGCTTCTAGGAATGGCAATGATTCAATATCACCTACTGTTCCACCAACCTCTGTGATCACAACATCTGCATTTGTTTCACGACCAGCACGTTGGATACGATCTTTGATTTCGTTTGTAATATGAGGAATTACTTGGACTGTTCCACCATTATAATCTCCACGACGTTCTTTCTGTAATACAGATTGGTAAACACGACCTGAAGTTACTGTAGAATGTTTCCCTAGGTTAATATCAATAAAACGTTCATAGTGTCCTAAGTCTAAATCAGCCTCAGCACCATCATCTGTTACAAAAACCTCACCATGTTGATAAGGACTCATCGTACCTGGGTCAATATTGATATATGGGTCAAATTTTTGAATCGTCACTTCTAACCCACGATTTTTTAATAAACGGCCTAAAGATGCTGCAACAATCCCTTTTCCAAGTGATGATACAACCCCACCTGTTACAAAAATATACTTCGTCATGAATAAATTCCTCCTTATGATGTTCTAAAATATTAGTGCGTTTAGGGGGGATCAGAACCATTTACATTCTAATACCCTAAAAAAAGAAAAGCCGAGAATGTCTACAAAATGTAGTCGATTCGAAGCTGTAATCGGTTCTATCTCTTTTCCACTTTCCTTTAAACCATAAAACTCTAATAACTTTTCAGTCACCGTTTACTATACATCATGAATAATTAAAAACATTTATATTCATATCGGTATTAAAAGTATGGGAGAACTAAAATGATTAAAGTTAAAAACAAAAAAACGCTCCTCCTGCATAGGTTTGCAGGGGGAGCGTATTATATACACGGTCTTTCTCCTTCTTTTAAGGAGCCCAAGTAAAAGATTAAACGTAACCGTGATAGAAGTCAAGATTTTTTGCTTCTAGCTTAAAAGAAAGAAAATTCTAAGTGTACTGTATTAGATCTCTTCCTCTTCTTCCTCAAATTCTTCTTCCTCTTCATCAATAAACTCTTCATCGATTTCTTCATCAATTTCTTCTAGTTCTTCATCGTCAAAGTCGATATCTTCTTTTTCATCATCTTCTTCATCAAGTTCTTCTTCATCAATGAACTCTTCAAAGTCTTCATCAAAGTCGATATCTTCTTCATCTAAGTCTACATCTTCATCAAGATCTTCATCATCAAAGGCAGCTTTAGATTTTTTCTTTTGAGTCTTAACAGAAGGAGCTGTTTCTTCTTCGATTTGCTCAACTTTAAACCATTCACGTAAGCCCCAGCCTGCTTCTTGATTATATAAGAAGCGACCATCAATATTGATATCTGTATAAAATTGTAACAGACGGGATTTCATTTCTGCATCACTATAGCCCACAAGCTCTTGAATTAATTTTAATAAATCATTAAAAGACACTGAGGCACGTTTTTCATTTAAAATTGCATAAGCTAAGTTAATTAACGATTCTTCTGTTAATTGTTCCTTTGTCATTTCACGAAAATTCAATTCGTGCACTTCCTTTCCCTCATCACAATGGACGTTTTAAAATTACATGGTGCTTTATTCTCCAAGCGCAGCAAAAAAGGCCACGCAAAAGGTTCTTTCCATACAATAAGCATAATACCCATTATATACAAAGTTTTAGCCCCTTTGCTAGCTTCAATTACTGTTTTTTATATTACGCATTTTTTTTATTCCAAGATAAAACAAATAGACAGATAATAGTAGTAAAGGAATAGCGCCAATTTGCTTATTATACAGGAAAAAGGCTCCCAATACTAAAGCTAATATAATTATGTAGTGAATAGCTGATTTCATCCTCTACTGCGCCTCCCCTTTTTTTACATTTCTATTATAACGAAAATAAAAAGAAGTGCCTAATCTTAAGACTAGACACTAGAAATTAGAGAAGCATGATACTTGAATAGAAAACAAGAAGTTTTGATCAACCTTGCTTACATATTACGACGATATTGTCCGCCAACTTCATATAAAGCTTTTGTAATTTGTCCTAAACTTGCTACTTTTACTGACTCCATCAGCTCAGCAAAAATATTACCATTATTGACAGCCACTTCTTGTAGACGTGCAATCGCAGCTTCACTTTCCTCTTCATGGGCTTTCCAAAAAGCTTGTAAATTACGAATTTGTGTCTCTTTTTCTTCTGTCGATGCACGTGCGATTTCCATATTATCTATATCAGCATCTGAAGGTGGATTTGGGTTCAAGTAAGTATTAACACCAATGATTGGTAACTCCCCTGAATGTTTTAACATTTCGTAGTACATAGATTCTTCTTGAATTTTACCACGTTGGTATTGTGTTTCCATAGCACCTAACACACCGCCACGATCATTAATACGATCAAACTCTTCAAGAACCGCTTCTTCCACAAGATCTGTTAATTCTTCAACAATAAACGCGCCTTGTAGTGGGTTTTCATTTTTTGCTAAACCATGCTCTTTTGTAATAATCATTTGAATTGCCATAGCACGTCTTACAGATTCCTCCGTAGGTGTAGTAATGGCCTCATCGTAGGCGTTTGTATGCAATGAATTACAGTTATCTTGTAATGCCATTAAAGCCTGTAATGTTGTACGAATATCATTAAAATCAATCTCTTGTGCGTGTAAACTACGCCCAGACGTTTGAATGTGATACTTTAGCTTTTGAGCGCGCTCATTAGCACCGTATTTATCACGCATTACAATAGCCCAAATACGTCGTGCCACACGGCCGATTACTGTATACTCTGGATCTAGTCCATTTGAGAAGAAGAATGATAAATTTGGTGCAAAGTCATTGATATTCATGCCACGACTTAAATAATACTCTACATACGTAAAGCCATTAGCTAAGGTGAAGGCTAATTGGGAAATTGGGTTTGCTCCAGCTTCCGCAATATGATAACCAGAAATGGAAACAGAATAATAGTTACGTACTTTATGGTCTATAAAGTATTGCTGAATATCGCCCATCATACGCAAAGCAAACTCTGTTGAGAAAATGCATGTATTCTGGCCCTGATCTTCTTTTAAAATATCAGCTTGTACTGTTCCACGTACGACTTGCAATGTTTTTTCACGTGTCTCGGTAAACTCTTCAACTGTCAAAGTTCGTCCTAGCTCTTGCTCACGTAATTGAACTTGTTGATCGATTGCTGTATTCATAAACATTGCTAAAATAATAGGTGCTGGTCCATTAATAGTCATTGATACAGATGTAGACGGTGCACATAAATCAAAGCCTGCGTAAAGTTTTTTCATATCTTCTAGTGTACAGATCGATACACCTGATTCTCCAACCTTACCGTAAATATCTGGACGGTAATCTGGGTCTTCCCCATACAAGGTTACAGAATCAAAAGCTGTAGATAAACGTTTTGCATCATCATCTTTTGATAAATAATGGAATCGTTTATTTGTACGTTCTGGTGTTCCCTCGCCAGCAAATTGACGCTTCGGATCTTCACCCTCACGTTTGAATTGGAATACACCCGCCGTATATGGGAATTCGCCAGGAACATTTTCTTTATAAACCCAACGCAAGATTTCCCCATAGTCTTCAAACTTCGGTAATGCTACTTTTGAAATTTTCGTGCCAGAAAGACTAGTTGTTTTTAAGATGGTACGAATTTCTTTATCGCGAACTTTAGTCACAAACTCATCGCCAGCATACGCTTCTTTTAATGCCTGCCAATTATCCAATATACGCTTGGATTCTGCTGTTAATTCATCTCTAACACCTTCTGCTAAAGAAGTAAGCGATGCCACAAGCACATCATCTGGAGCTTTTTCTTGGACAGCTGCAATAGCACCTTCTAATTGGAATAGTCGACGAGCAAATGCCACCTGCTGCTCAGTTTTTTTATGATAGCCACGGACAGTGTCCGTAATCTCACGTAAATAATAACGGCGATCGTTTGGAATGATAACATCTTGCTTTTGCGTTTTCGCAAATTGCTCATAGCTTGTTTCCCAATTAAAACCTGTTTTTTCGTTAATTATTTTAACGAGGGCGGCGAATAACGCATTTGTGCCTTTATCATTAAATTGGCTAGCTATTGTACCGTAGACTGGCATGTTATCAAGTGATTCATCCCAAAGCTCGCGGGAACGTTGATATTGTTTTTGTACTTGTCGAAGGGCGTCCTCTGAGCCTTTTCGCTCAAATTTATTGATCGCAATAACATCTGCAAAGTCAATCATATCAATTTTCTCAAGTTGTGTAGGTGCACCGAATTCGCTTGTCATGACATACATAGATAGATCCGTGTATTTAGTAATTTCGGCATCACCTTGACCGATTCCACTTGTTTCTACGATGATTAAGTCATAACCTGCTACACGTACTACATCTAGCACATCACCAATTGATGCAGATAATTCTGTACGTGAGCCACGTGTTGCTAAACTACGCATATAAACACGGTTATTAAAAATAGCGTTCATGCGAATACGATCCCCAAGCAATGCTCCACCCGTTTTTTGCTTTGTTGGATCGACTGATAGAATGGCTACACGTTTATCTGGGAATTCTTTTAGGAAGCGGCGAATCAGTTCATCCGTTAAGGATGATTTCCCTGCACCACCTGTTCCCGTAATCCCCATTACTGGCGTACCTTTTGAAAGCTTTCTTGCCTCTGCTAGCATTTCTTTCGTAGCTTCATCGTCATTTGACTCAGCTGCTGTTATTAGATTGGCTAAAATTTCAGGCGTCTCTGTCGTTAAAGACTTTAATTTCTCTAAATAATTACCTGTTGCAGTAGGAAAATCTGTACCTTTAATTTGTTCATTAATCATTCCCTGTAGCCCTAAAACACGGCCATCCTCTGGTGAGAATATCCCTGCAATGCCATACGTATGAAGCTCTTTAATTTCACGAGGTAAAATAACTCCTCCACCACCGCCATAAATTTTAATATGTGGTGCTCCTTTTTCACGCAGTAAATCATACATATATTTAAAGTATTCCATATGTCCGCCTTGATAAGAAGAAACCGCAATCCCTTGTGCATCTTCTTGTATCGCAGCATTCACGACTTCTTCAACAGAACGATTATGACCTAAATGGATTACTTCTACACCGCTCGATTGTAAAATGCGTCGCATAATATTGACTGAAGCATCATGTCCATCAAAAAGACTCGATGCTGTCACAAAACGTACGTGATTTTTTGGACGATATACTTCTACCTTTGTCATATGAAATCCCCACTTTCTCCCCTTATTGAATAAAAAAAGCCGGCATTGCAATATCGCTATATGCAATTGCCGACAAACCCCTTACAAATATTAAAACCCCTTTATGCCTGAAATGAACAAGGTGATTTGCATGTCAATGAATTCGTCTATTGAATGCTGACGATGTAAAGCCCATTTGCGAAACGCCCAGCTTTGTCCTGAAACAACTAAGTTATTGGCTGCTAAATGGATTTGCTTCTCTGTCATAGTTAGTTCGCCAGACTGGACACATCGCTGTAACAAGCGTTCAAATGTGGCAACCATTTCAAACTCTTTACTAAAAACATAGCGTTGTGCTTCTTTTGACAATGATTTTGTTTCTTGATACATGATTGTTAGCTCATCAACCATACTATCGATTTGCAGGAAGTATTCCCGAATCATTTCTTTTAACTCATCAATAGTTCCTGCTTTAATCTCATAACTTGAAAGACGCTCCATTGCATGGTGATAGATACTGTCACAAACAAGGTATAGAACATCTTCCTTCGTTCGGATGTATTCATACAAAGTACCGATACTAAAGCCAGCAGCTTTTGCAATTTCTCTCGTCGTGGCACGGTGAAAGCCTTTTTCTTTAAATAGCTTAATAGCTCCTTGAATCATTTGTTCACGACGAATGGCGATTAGATTTTCATCTTTTACGGTTGACTGTACTTGGGGCCTTTTATCTTTATCAGTCATCAATTATTTCGTTAGCATACGCGAGATAACAAGACGTTGAATCTCCTGCGTACCTTCGTAAATTTGTGTAATTTTAGCATCACGCATAAAGCGCTCTACAGGGTAATCTTTTGTATAACCATAGCCACCAAAAACTTGAACCGCCTCTGTCGTTACACTCATTGCTGTATCGCCAGCCATTAATTTCGCCATTGCAGATGCCTTACCATATGGTAGGTTATTAGATTCTAACCATGCCGCTTGGTATGTAAGAAGTCGAGAAGCCTCAATTTGAGTTGCCATATCGGCTAATTTAAAGGAAATGCCTTGATTTGCAGTGATCGGTTTACCAAATTGCACACGTTCTTTGGCATAGTCAACTGCTGCATCGAGTGCTCCTTGTGCAATTCCTACTGCTTGAGCCGCAATACCATTACGTCCACCATCTAGTGTCGTCATGGCAATCTTAAAGCCTTCCCCTTCAGCCCCTAATAGATTTTCCTTTGGAACACGACAGTTATCAAAAATAATCTCTGTTGTTGGAGATGAACGAATTCCTAATTTCTTTTCTTTCTTCCCTACAGAGAAACCTTCAAATCCAGCTTCCACGATAAATGCGGATGTGCCATGTTTTGCTTCTGGGTCTGTTACTGCAAATACAATATATGTATCTGCTACTCCACCGTTCGTAATAAAGATTTTTGAGCCATTTAAAATATAATCATCGCCATCACGTTTTGCATAAGTTTTCATGCCACCCGCATCAGAGCCAGAGCCAGGTTCTGTTAAACCATATGCACCAATATGTTTGCCTTCAGCCATTGGACGAAGGTATTTTTGTTTTTGTTCTTCTGTACCGAACTTGTAAAGTGGCCAACCTGCCAGTGAAGTATGTGCAGATAAAGTTACACCAGTCGAAGCACAAACACGTGAAAGTTCCTCAACAGCTATGACATATGCAAGGTAATCAAATCCTGCACCACCATATTCCTCAGGCCATGGAATACCAGTAAGCCCAAGCTCCGCCATTTTGTCGAAAATCGCACGGTCAAATTCTTCATTTTCGTCACGTTCAGCAGCTGTTGGCGCCACTTCATTTATAGCAAAATCACGAATCATTTCACGTAATTGTTCATGCTCTTCTGTTAACTGAAAGTTCATTGTCCATTTCCCCTTTTTAGTTAGACTCTGTTTTGTGTTACCTGATTATTGTTAGGTTGGATTGAGCGTGTTTGCCTTATTTCAGAGCAGTTCTACACCCTTTATAAACGTTTTTCCCTCACTCTTGAACGGTTCCCATCACTATGTACCATTCGCAATATCAGGCTTTATTTCAGTAAATGTTTACTAATGACTAGTCGTTGAATTTCACTTGTACCTTCATAGATTTCTGTCACCTTTGCATCACGGAAATAGCGCTCTACTGGATAATCTTCCGTATAGCCGTAGCCGCCAAATATTTGAACAGCCTCTATTGCCGTTTGTACCGCTGTTCGTGATGAGAAAAGTTTAGCCATTGAAGCTTCTGCTCCACATGGTAAACCTTTTGCACGTAAATCGGCTGCACGATAGACTAACAGTTTTGCAGATTCAACAGCCGTTGCCATATCCGCAAGCTTAAAGCCAACACCTTGTTGTGCGGCGATCGGCTTACCAAATTGAATGCGTTCTTTAGCATAAGCAGTAGACGCCTCTAGTGCCGCCTCAGCAATTCCTAACGCCTGTGCCGCAATGCCGATTCGTCCAACATCTAAATTGGCCATCGCAATTTTAAAGCCTTCTCCCTCTTCCCCAAGTAGGTTGTCGGCTGGAATGCGACAATTATCGAATGTCAGCTGAACTGTACGTGAGCCGTGTAAGCCCATCTTATGCTCATCTTTTCCGATGATTAAACCAGGTGTTCCCTTTTCAACAATAAATGCTGAGATACCCTTTGTTTTTTCAGCTGGGTTAGTAGATGCGAATACAATATACACATCAGCTTCTCCACCATTTGTAATAAATACTTTGGAGCCGTTAATCACATATTCATCGCCATCACGCACTGCCTTTGACTGTAAAGAACCAGCGTCTGAGCCTGCACTTGGTTCTGTTAAACAAAATGCGCCTAAATATTCGCCTGTTGCAAGCTTTGGTACATAACGTTTCTTTTGTTCGTCATTCCCAAAGTAAATAATTGGATTCGTTCCAACTGAAGTATGGACGGATAAAATAACACCCATTACAGCGCTTACTTTTGATAGTTCATTAATCGCAATAATATAAGATGTAAAATCCATACCAGAGCCACCTAAGTCTTCTGGAGTCGTAATCCCCATTAAGCCAAGTTCACCCATGTGCTGTAGAAGCTCACGTGGAAATTCTCCCGCTTCCATTCGCTCCACCCATGGTTGAATTTTTTCCTGAGCAAATTGACGAACCATATCGCGCATCATAATTTGCTCATCTGTAAATTGCAAATGCATCTATAATGTCACCCCTCTAAGTTGTCCCGAAACATCTAAATAACCCCATCCCCATAGGATTATTCGTAAACGTAAAAACCTCTTCCTGATTTCTTACCTAACCAGCCAGCTGCAACGTATTTACGTAGCAGTGGGCAAGGGCGATATTTACTGTCTCCCAGACCCTCATGTAAAATTTCCATGATGTAAAGACAAGTATCTAAACCAATGAAGTCTGCCAATGTTAATGGCCCCATCGGATGATTCATACCAAGCTTCATCACATCATCAATTGCTTCTTTTGTTGCCACACCTTCGTAAAGTGCATAAATCGCTTCATTAATCATCGGTAGTAGGATTCGATTTGAAATAAATCCTGGGAAATCATTCACTTCTACTGGTGTTTTCGATAATTTAACCGTCATCTCTTCGACAGCTTTGTACACTTCATCTGTTGTTGCTAAGCCTCGAATGATTTCAACAAGTTTCATAACTGGTACAGGGTTCATAAAATGCATACCAATTACTTGCTCTGGACGCTTTGTTACTGCTGCAATTTCTGTAATAGGCAGTGAAGATGTATTCGTAGCTAAAATAGCATGTGCTGGCGCAATGCCATCAAGTTGCTTAAAGATGGATTGCTTAATTTCCATATTTTCCACAGCTGCTTCAATGATAATATCTACATCACTAGCATCTTGTAAATCTAGCGACATACTAATTCGACTTAGAACAGCAGCCTTCTCATCTTCAGTTTTACGACCCTTTTCTACATCACGTGATAAATTTTTCGTAATAACCCCTAATCCACGCTCGAAAAATTCTTGTTTGATATCGTTCAATTTCACATCAAAGCCTGCTTGTGCACAAACTTGGGCAATACCAGAGCCCATTTGCCCTGCACCAATGACCATTACCTTTTGAATTCCCATTAGTTCAGTCCCCCTGTTTTTGGTACTTCAATCATAATTGCATCACCTTGGCCGCCGCCTGAACAAATTGCGGCAATGCCAATGCCACCGCCACGACGCTTCAATTCCTGTGCAAGTGTTAATATTATACGTGCACCAGATGCCCCAATCGGATGACCTAAAGCAACTGCACCGCCATTAACATTCACTTTTTCTGCATCTAAATCTGCCAACTGCTTGCTGACTAAAGCTACCGCTGCAAAGGCTTCATTGATTTCAATTAAATCAATATCTGCTAATGATTTGTTAGTCTTTTTCAGTAATTTATTAATAACAAGACCTGGTGTTTGCGGGAAGTTTTCTGGCTCAAGCGCAAGTTCTTCGTGACCAATGATTATTGCCAATGGTTCTCTACCTTCACGTTTTGCACGTTCTTCACTCATAACGACAAGTGCACATGCACCGTCGTTAACCCCAGGTGCATTACCTGCTGTAATCGTGCCATCCTTGTCAAAGGCTGGTTTTAGCTTCGCCAGTACTTCCAAAGACGTCCCTGCTCTTGGTGCCTCATCTGTATCTACAATAAGTGGTGCACCTTTTCGTTGAGGAATCTCCACTGGTACGATTTCTTCAGCAAAGTAACCTTTTTCAATTGCGGCTAACGCCCGTTCATGACTGCGTACTGACCAAGTGTCCTGTTCTTCTCGGCTTAGCGAGAACTCTTTAGCTGTTGCATTACCATAGCTACCCATATGTGGTCTTGCTTTATCGAAAGCACATGTTAAGCCGTCATATAGCATGCCATCTACCATTGTAGAATCTCCCATACGCAAACCATTTCGACCATTCAGAAGATAATATGGTGCATTGGACATAGATTCCATGCCACCCGCAATAATCACTTCTTCGTCCCCTAAACGAATCAATTGATCTGCTAATGTCACCGCACGCATCCCTGAAGCACAAACTTTATTGATTGTTTCTGTTTTTACTGCTGTTGGTAAATTGGCCTTCAGCGCAGCCTGTCGAGAAGGAATTTGCCCCTGTCCCCCTTGTAAAACAGAACCTAAAATTACCTCATCCACTTGCTCAGGTGCAAGCTTTGCCTTCTCTAATGCCCCTTTAATGGCAATCGCACCTAAATCACTTGCATGTAATGCTGATAATGAACCTCCAAATTTACCAAACGCAGTTCTTGCTCCTGCTAAAATTACAGCTCTATTCAAGTAAAACACCCCTTTTGTTTTACGTTCTCGATGAAATGCAAAGCATTATTGACTGAACGCTCGCTCGACTTCTATCGAGGAAAAATGGGAGTTTACTATCTCAACTCCCATTCCCATTTAATCTTATTCTACAAAACAATTTTTTATTGTGCAATTTATATTTTTCAGATAACTAAAATATTTCTGCAATAGCAATCATTTTTCTGCGTTCGCTTCCGTATTCTCGTCTTGTTGAATATTTTCTATAGACGCTACCACTTCTTCGTATGTTTCTTCTGTTTCTTCGGAAGAAGGATTAACTGCCTTTACTTTTTCTCCGAACACAGAACGTTCTAGTAATTCTGCAACATCAAATGTTCCAATAGAGTCTTCAACCTCTTTAGCCTTTGTACCATCCTCTAGCATTGTTAGGCAGTAAGGACAGCCTGATGAAATAACTGATGCATTTGTTGCAAGAGCCTGTTCTGTTCGCGCTACGTTAATGCGATTTCCTACATGCTCTTCCATCCACATTAATCCACCACCAGCTCCACAGCACATCGCTGTTTCGCGGTTACGTTCCATTTCAACAAGCTTCACGCCAGGGATTCCTCGAAGGATCTCACGTGGGGCATCGTACACATCATTGTAGCGGCCTAAATAACAGGAATCATGGAAAACAATCGTTTCATGAACCTCATAGTTTAGCGCTAGACGATTTTCCTCAATCAACTGATTTAATAACTCAGTGTGATGATACACTTCACCTTTCCAGCCAAAGTCTTGATATTCATTTTTAAAGATATTGTAGGCATGAGGATCGATTGTTACAATTTTCTTCACGTCATTTTTCTCAAACTCATCAATATTTGCTGTAGCTAGCTCTTGGAATAAGAATTCATTCCCTAAACGACGAGGTGTATCCCCAGAGTTTTTCTCTTTATTACCTAAGATTGCAAACTTCACACCAGCCTCGTTTAATAGACGACAGAATGCTAAAGCGATTTTTTGAGAGCGGTTGTCGAAAGCTCCCATCGAACCAACCCAGAATAAATACTCCATTTCCTCGCCAGATTTTTTCAGCTCTTTTACAGTTGGAATTTGGATTGTTGGATCTAGATCACGCCAATTTTCTTTTTCCTTGCGGTTTAAGCCCCAAGGATTACCTTGTCGTTCGATATTCGTCATTGCACGTTGAGCATCAGGATTTACTTTCCCTTCAGTCATTGTTAGATAACGACGTAGATCAATAATTTTATCAACATGCTCATTCATTACAGGGCATTGATCCTCACAGTTACGACATGTCGTACAAGCCCAAATTTCCTCTTCTGTAATGACATCGCCAATTAAAGATGGGCTGTAGATATCCTCAATTACAGCACCTTCAGCACCAGCTGCAATTGCAAGCTGGTTACCCTTTGTATTGGCAAAGAATTGATAAGGCACCCATGGTTTTTGTTTTGTTACGACTGCGCCCGTAAATGTTAAATGGTCACGCAATTTTACGATTAAATCCATAGGAGACAGCATTTTTCCTGTTCCTGTTGCGGGACACATGTTTGTACAACGTCCGCATTCTACACAAGAATATAGATCAAGCATTTGCTTTTGTGTGAAGTCCTGTATGCGTCCTACCCCAATAGAAGGCATATCCTCTTCGCTTTCAGCATTTTCTCCAGCTTCTTCCAAGGCCTCAAAATCAATTGGTGTTAATGTACCCGTACGATCTAAACGATTCATGTAAACATTAAGTGGACTGACAATTAAGTGGAAATGTTTAGACTGCGGTACGTATACCAGGAATGTTAATAGAATTAAAAGGTGTGCCCACCACATTACATAAAACACACCAGCGGCAACTGATGTAGGTAGGAAGCCAAAAATAGCAGCAATACTTGAAGCAACTGGCTCCGTATAAGTTAATCCCTCACCATGCCAAATTAATCCCATACCATTAGCGATTAATGTAGATACCATTAACCCACCAATGAAAATTAATACAAGGCCGTTTTTCCATCCTCGTTTTAGACGCACTAGCTTTTCAACATAGCGGCGGTAAAATGCCCACACTACCGCGACTAAAATCATTAAAACCACCAGTTCTTGGAAGAATGTAAAGACACCATAGAAAATGCCTAGTGGCAGATGTGACTCTGGTGCTAGTCCTTTCCAAATTAAATCAATGGCCCCTAACTGTACCATCAAAAATCCATAGAAAAACATAACATGTATTAAACCACTCTTTGGATCCTTTAATAGCTTATTTTGACCAAATACATTGACCATAATATAACGAAGTCGTTCTTTAACACTTTCATCAAACTCAACCTTTTTCCCCAATTGCACATACTTATAGCGTGTTTTCAACAGGTAGAAGAACAATCCTACTGCATAAAGCACAACCACGACTGTTAAGACAATGTTAGCAATTAATAATGGACTCATGGTTGGTCCCCCCTTTAGTTTGTCGTAATTTTCTCTCTTTGTGACGAATTTGCTAGTTCAAACAGAAATGTACTTCACTTTATCATTATATTCCTATTCTAATAAATGAGTGAGCATTCAGTCAACATAAAACGGAAATATTTCTGATAATTTTATATTCTTACATTTTACAAGAAAAAAAGCCACCCTGAATTTTTCAAAGTAGCAATTTTTACTTTCCTTAACTATTATACTTAGGGGGATGTCGCATATTCAGTAGACTTTTGAACATCTGCTAAATTGCATACAAATCTATACAGCCCCGTAGCTTAACATCTGGAAATTCATTTTTTGTACAAAAACATTTTTTAAATCAAACTTTATTTTTTAAAAACATTCCCACTGCGAATATATTCAACATCTGCTACGTTTAAGCGAGCATTTACAACACGTGCAGCTGCAAATAAATAATCCGATAAGCGATTTAAATATTTTTGTACAACCTTTGGTACATCTTCAACTTCTTTCATAAGTGTCACCATTTCACGCTCTGCTCGACGTGCAACCGTGCGTGCAATGTGTAAAGTTGCCGCTGCTGGTGCACCTCCTGGTAAAATAAAACGTTGTAAAGGTGGCGCTTCGTCTGATAAAGCATCTATACGAGCTTCAAGTACTTCAATCGGTTGCTCTGTTAATTTATAATGACGTTCTTTCATCACATTAGCAAGGTCTCCACCAGCATCGAACAACTCATGCTGAATTGTCTCTAGGTCTGTTAAAATATCCTTGAAAAGCGCTTGATCTAATTCACTTACAGCCTTCCCAATAAAGGAATTTAATTCATCAATTGCCCCATATGTTTCCACACGTAAACTATCTTTATCAACCCGTCCTCCAATAAGACTTGTTTTCCCCGTATCGCCTGTTTTCGTGTAAAGCTTCATTTCTCTCATCTCCTAAAACTGGTTTTTATAATTCCTAATCGCCTGAACTGTTGTTTCATAGACACCCTTTGCAATCATTTTACCAACTTCCGTAATTGGGCCACCATACAGCATTTCTTCTCCTTTTTGAGTTGCAGCAATTAACAGACTATCTGTAGCAGTACCTGTTGCAATTGTTCCACTCCGCTCATCACGAATATTTTCTGATTGCAACGCCTTTGTTTTTGCCTCAGTTGCTGTCATCAATGCCTGAAAAAATGCCTCTTCCGATAAACAACCATTAACGATAACCCATGTATTAATAGTACCAATATATGGATCATCTTGTCTTTCATGTACTCGAGATACATCAACTGCATTGCCTACGCCAGCTGTTACAGCTACGATTATACTGCCAAAAGGTGCTGAAAATTCATTGATGGCCACTAGAGCTGTTGGTACTGCTGTTAGCATAACAACAGTATTTGTAGATGAAAAATTTTCCCTTTTCAAAAATTCTTTAACTTCTCGTTTCACATCGCTAATGACATAATCACCAGGAACTGAGCGATTTAATAAGCAATTATGCCAGCCAATACCTGGGTTATGAACTGCAGAAGATACGGTCTTCAGAGGAAGCTCTGATTGAAGTTGGATATATTGTTCAGTTATCGTAAAGTGCTCTTTTTTGATGACAGCTCGCTGCTGATAGTCTGTAGCTGCGGGCATCATTGTAATTTGAGGTTTTGGTATTTCAGGGTGAGCATATGTAGTCACCCGTGCTTGATAAACTTCTTCAATTTGGGAGGCAATTAATACTTCATGTGGTGCACCAAGTGCTCTCATTTGTCCGCTTTCCATCAGCAATAATTCATCACAATAAAGTGAGGCTAAATTCATATCGTGTAGTACCATAACGACTGTTAAACCACACTCCATGGCTTCCTTCCGAACCATATCTAAAATTTGACGTTGGTGTGCAATATCAAGATGATTCGTTGGTTCATCCAGCAGTAAGATTTCAGCTGTTTGAGCTAATGCCTGTGCAACAAAAGCTCTTTGTTGTTCACCGCCAGATAAAAATTCCATCGGTGTATGCTCATATCGCTTTACACCTGTTTGAAGCATTGCATGTTGAACTGCCTTCTCATCTTGTGCAGACCAACTCGAGAAAAAGCCTGTTTGATGCGGGTAGCGCCCCAGTGAAACTGCCTCTCTCACACTGTTCGAGAAAGCATTTGCATGAAGCTGTGGTAATACAGCCATTTTTTTCGCCAAAGCACGAGCATTATAAGAAAGAATATTTTGTCCATCAATCGAAACGGTTCCAGCAGTAGCTGGTAAAATACCACTCATTACTTTTAATAATGTGGATTTCCCGCTACCATTCGGCCCTAGAATGCCAAGAATTTTTCCTTTTTCAACAGTAAAACTAATGTCCCTGACGATTGGTACATCTTCATAGCCACCTGATAGATGTTCAACAACAATCATGCCCGTACCCCCTTGCTTCTTCGCTGCTTATAAAAAATATAGGAGAAAACAGGTGCTCCAATAAATGCCGTAATAACACCAATTGGTAGCTCTCTTGGCACAATGATTGTTCGTGCTACTAAGTCGCAAATAATGAGTAATGTTGCACCATTGAAAAAAGATAATGGTAATAAGTGGCGATGATCAGAACCCCAAATCATCCTTGTCATATGCGGCACCACTAATCCTACAAAGCCAATTGTGCCAGAAACCGCTACAGCCGCTCCAGTTAACATGGAGCCACCTGCTAATATCAAATATTTACTGCGCTTTACATTAACACCTAAATGTTTTGCTCGCTCTTCACCATACAACAAGACATTTAATTCTCGTCTTTGTGTCCATAGCATAATTGAACCAACAATCACAAAAGGAATGATCATTTGGACATATGGCCAACCACGCATCGAAACAGAACCAAGTAGCCAGCCTATTACCTGACGTAATTCTTCACCAGATAAGGCAATCATTAATGAAATAAGGGAACCTAAAAAAGAACTAAAAATAACACCTGTTAATATCAACGTTTCCATTTTTAATGAGCGGTCTACGAGTCTAGCAAAGCTCATAACAACTACCATCGTAATGATAGCACCAATCATACTGAAGATTGGCAGCGCATACAAACCGACAACAGGTATAGAAATACTAAAAAAGATCGTTAAAACAGCACCAACAGAAGCCCCTGATGAAACCCCTAGTGTATATGGATCTGCTAATGGATTTTTTAATAAACCTTGGAAAGCTGCTCCAGCAATAGCTAGAGATGCGCCTACTAGTCCCGCTAATAACACGCGAGGCAAACGAATTTTCCAAAAGATATTGGCGGCTGTTTCATCAACCGCCTTATTCCACAATACTTCTAATGGAATATGAACCGAGCCTATCGCTACGCCACACCAGATGCTAATAAGAAGAAGCGTACATGTTAATGTATAGGCTAGTGCTATTTTTTTCACTTAAATACCTCAGGATAGATTGCTTTTGCTAATTCTTCTAGACCTTCAGCTAAACGTGGCCCTTGACGACTTGTCGTACTTTCATCTACCTGCACAATCGCATTATTTTTTACGGCATTAATCGTATCAAAGCCCGCACGTTTTGGTATTTTCGTTAAAATATCTGGTACATAATGATATGTCACCACGATGACATCTGGATTTTTTGCGATAATTTGTTCTGCATCAATTTTATACCAATTATCGCCATCTACAGCTACATTCTCTGCATTGATCATTTCAAGCATAGCGTTCATAAATGTACCATTGCCAGCTGTATAAATATCTGGCTCATCTGATGCTTCAACTAACACTTTTTTGGGTTCAACATCCTTGACTTTAGACAAAACTTCTTCTACTTTTGCCTTCATATTAGCGACAATTTTTTCTGCCTCTGGTAATTTCCCTGTAGCACGTCCAAGTTGCTCAATTGTTGTATATGTTTCATTAAAGTCTTGTGCATTTTTTACAACAAATACTTTCAAACCTGCTGATTCAAGCTGTGCAATAGCCTCTTCTGAAAGAGACATGCTAGATTCGTGTGAAAAAACGATATCTGGTTTTAAGGCAATAATTTTTTCAATATCGTATTCCATACCGCCAACCTTATCCTTCTCAGCTGCCTCTGGCGGATAATCGTCGTTGTCCGTAACACCAACTATTTCATCATTTAAACCTAGTCCAAAAAGGATTTCAGTATTACTTGGAATAAGTGAAACAATTTTCTCAGGAGGTGCTTCAAGTGTAATGTCCTTACCAAGGGCATCTGTTATCGTCATTGGGAATGTTGCTTCATCCACCTGTGCTGTTTCTTGCTGTGTTTGTTGCTCGTTAGATGGCTTGTTATCTTTTGCTTCCTGCCCACAAGCAGCTAGCAAGCCTACTGCTAAAAATGCTGATAATCCTATTTTCCAAAATTTCTTCATGTGAATCCTCCTTCGTTGATCCGTGCAACATTTCGCTTTATTCTACATCAAAATAAAACCCCTCATCTTTGATCGATGAGGGGGCAAAATCGCACCAAAAAAACTGATACAAAATCCACCACCCTATCCTCGTAGGTTGTCATGTCGTTATAAAGGCAGGTCTCCTGGCTAGTGCTACTTGCGATTTTTCAAGCCTTCCCGAAATCTTCAGTGGCATCATTTGAAAAAACTCACACTTACAGTGGCGGGACCGCATCGGAATTACACCGATTTCCCTTTTCACTTTACTTAAGTAAAGAACCTTTATAATATTCAGTTGATTTCATTATACATGAAAATGAAAAAAGTCGCCTCCATTCAAGACGACTCCCCGGCCATTATACAATTTCAGAAAAGTATTGGACTGTTTTCATTTGAGCACCCATTTCTCTTAATGACCATGTCTGTTCTAAATAAACGTCCGCTAGTTTTTCATATTTCCCACCAAATTTATGTGCCCACTCAACCGCTATGACACTTTCATAAAGGTGAGCCATTTTTTCCGCCATACCCTTAGCTTCAAAAGTTTTCGTTGCCTCGTCTAAAGCGCTAAAAATTTGCAGTTTCACAGACATATTCGCCAATTGTTCTTTAACGATTTGTACTAGTGAGCTGTCAGCTAATTTGTCTAATCGTTCCTCCATCTCCTGTACAAACAGTTCATGAGCATGAAACTTATCTACTAAACGAATGAGTTCTAAGGCCAAAATATTAGCCGTACCCTCCCACACCGTTAACACTTGGGCGTCTCTTAATAAGCGGGGCGTTACAAAGTCTTCTATATAGCCATTACCTCCGTGTAATTCAATTGCCTCACTAGCATAATGAACAGCTTGCTCTGCTGTTTCCTTTTTCATAATGGCAATATATAAACGATTCATAATAAGATCTTGCTGAGTTCCCTGTCCACTTGTCACTTTATCGTATAATTGGATAAGATCAAAAACTGTCGCTACTTCCACGTGCAACTTAGCTGCAAATTTCCCTAAAGTATCCTGAATCATAGGGTACTGTGTTAAGGGCTTGCCAAATGCATGTCGATTGCTTACATAATGTTTTGCCTCTAAGAAGCCGCGACGCATAATACCAATTGAAGCGACTGCATTACAAATTCTAGAGAGATTTAGTGCTTCTAGCATATAATAAATCCCTTTATTTTGCTCCCCTACAACATAGGCAAGTGCACCATCAAATTCTACCTCACCAGAGGGAACTGCCCGAACGCCTAGCTTATCTTTCAGTCGGCGAATACGTAAATGATTTGTTGTTCCATCTTCTTTGCGCCAAGGAACTGCAAACAATGTTAAGCCTTTGGAACCTGCTGGAGCACCTTCTAGTCGTGCTAATACCATCGCTACACCACACATGCCCGCATTGGATGCAAAATATTTTTCACCATATAGACGATAAGCAGTGCCATCCTTTCTCGCCTCCACCACATTTGCACCTACGTCAGAGCCCCCTTGACGTTCTGTTAAAAAGGTCGCACCTTCATATAAATCTGTGTCACCTGTTGCACACACATGTGGTAAAAAACGCTGCTTTACCTCTTCATCTGCATAATGATCTAATAGATAGGCAGTTGCCATTGTCAATGTTACTGGACAATAAAAACCGGGCTCTGCATGTGATAGCAAATAACCTTGTGCAAAGCTATAAACATAATTCCCCTTGTGTCCTAGCTGCGGAATATGCTTGTGTACATAACCTACAATCCCAGTATTATATGTCTCTTCAATCGTTTTTTTATAGCCATCATTAACCCAAACCTCTGATATCTCTTCACCATAGGCATCATATCTTTGAAGGCGAGGCTCACCCTGTCGATCTGTATGCTTTGCCCTCGCATCAATATCACCTGCACATAGCTCACCAAAATCTGTTAACTCTCGTTGGGCATAGGATAAAAACTCTTTATCTAACATCATTTTCACTATTTTTTGAAGCGTGTCATCTTCAGTAAAAAAGTTCGTAGTACGCATTGCTTCTTGTTGTAATACTTTCATGCTATCTCACCTCTTGCCCCTTTAAATTTTGTTTTAATATTTTGCCTGATGCATTGCGTGGTAGCGCTTCTACTTTTTCAAAAATACGTGGTATTTTAAACTTTGCAAGATGCTCCTCTAAATAAGCTTTCAAAGCTTCCTCATGGATGTCTTGTTTAGCAGAATACACCGCCTTTACAGTTTCCCCCCATTGCGGATGTGGTACACCAATTACCGCAACCTCGAATATACCTTCAAAGCTCAATAAACAATCTTCAATTTCTTTCGGATAAATGTTGACACCTCCCGAAATAATGACATCCTTTTTACGATCTACGATCCAAATAAAACCATCTTCATCCTTGCGAGCTAGATCTCCGGTTTTTAACCAACCATCAATAAAGGCTTCATTAGTAGCTACTTCATCCTTATAGTAGCCAAGCATGTTGCCCTCACCCAACAAGACAATTTCCCCCACTTCGCCTACATTTACATCTTCTCCACTGTCATTCACAATACGCAACTCTGTACCAAGTGGCGCCCGCTGACCAATACTTCCTGCCTTTGCTTCATGCTCCTTGCCAAATAATAATGAGCCACTTGGACCTGCCTCTGTTAATCCATATACACAAGTCAAATTATTTGTGCGGAATGCCTGCTGAATGAACCGAACCTCACTTTGAGATAACGGTGCCCCACCATAGACCCACCATTTCATAGAAGACAAATCTGCCGAATGTAGCCTTGGCAGTTGTGCCGTTAATAAATAAGCAACAGGTGCACCAAAGAAATGTGTTGTTTTCTCCTTTTCAATGGAATCAATGAATAAATCGGGTGTAAAAGTTGGTGTTAATACATTTGTTGAGCCTACCAATACACCCGCCATTAAAAATAAATGTAATGGTGCAGAGTGTGTTAATGGCATCATAAGCAAAATACGGCTCTCAGGCTTTACCTCCATTTCAACAGCTATCATTTGCGCCACTGTTAAAATATTACGGTAGCTAAATAACACACCCTTTGGTTTTCCTGTCGTGCCAGATGTATATAAAATCGTGGAAGGGTCATCCTCTTGTAACTGACAATCAATTGTTTGTGTACTAGCATTTTGAAGCATTGATTCATACTGATGCCATCCCACTTTTTCTTGACCTGTTTTAATTTTTAACGGAATACCGGCTAGCTGTTCAACTGCTGCAAAAATAGCCTCATGTACGACAATTGCCTTCGCCTCGGCATGCTGCGCCACGTACTCTACTTCTTGCAATGTAAACTTCGCATTGACTGGCACAACGATCGCTCCAATACGCTGAATAGCAAAGTAACTGACAACAAACTCTAAAACGTTTGGCATAAAAATTAAAACCTTATCCCCCTGCTTTACTCCCTGCTCTAGTAAAGCATGACTAAAACATGTCACCTGCTTATCTAAATCTTGGTAGGTTACTCTTCTGCCATGACAAATAACGGCTTCATTTTTCGGATACTTACGGGCATTACGTGCTAATAAATTGGAACTATTCATCTTGCATCTCTCCCTTTAAAGTCGCTAATTTTTCGCTAAACATGCCATGCATTTGTTGTAACTCATGCTTCATCTGCGTCAGCTCAGCTATTTTACTGTCAATCTCTTGAATTTTTTGTTCCCCGTATTCAACCGTTCGCTCTAATTGCTGAATTCCTGAGCGATCAAAATCAAATAGTAAAACCATCTCTTTGATTTCCTCTAAAGAAAATCCGTACCGCTTGCCTCTGAAAATAAGCTTGAGTTTCGCCAATTCTTTTTTGGAAAAGGTTCGTTGGTTGGTAGATGAACGATGGGGGCAAAGAAGCCCAAGTTCCTCATAATAACGTATTGTCCGCGTAGACACATTAAACTCCTTTGCTACCTCCTGAATCGTCTTCAAAACCATCTCCCCTTTCCTAATTGGCAACAGTATACCATTGACGTTAACGTAAACTTCAACAAAATTTTCGGAATTAACAGAAAAATAAAGTTTGGGACAGCTAATTTCCCACGGTTTATCCGTTTCTTTTGTCTTTCTATCCAACACATTCGGAACTTTATCTCTCATATTCAGCCTTCTATCCATTAAAAAAAGCCCCTAACACTTTTCATGTTAGGAGCCTAAAGTTTAATTACATTTTTTCAGGTGCAGATACGCCGATTAAACGTAATGCGTTCGCAATTGTTGTGCGGACAGCCGTAATTAATGCTAAACGAGCCTCTGTTAACTCTTTATTTGAAGCATCTAATACTTTTTCTGCATTATAGAAGCTGTGGAATGCAGCTGCTGTTTCTTGAATATAGCTTGCGATACGGTGCGGTGTGCGGTGTTTCGCTGCTTCCGCTACCACTTTCGGGAAATCACCAATCTTTTTCAGTAAATCAATTTCCTTTTCTGCTGTTAATAAATTGAGATGTTCTGTTGTAGCAGCAAAGCCTTGTTCATTTGCTGAACGTAAAATAGATGAAATACGTGCATGCGCATATTGTGCATAGTACACAGGGTTTTCATTAGATTGTGATACTGCAAGGTCAAGATCAAAGTCCATATGAGAATCGCCAGCTGTTTTTACAAAGAAGTAACGAACTGCGTCAAGACCAACCTCTTCTACAAGCTCACGCATAGTTACTGCATTCCCTGTACGCTTAGACATCTTGAATTTTTCACCGTTTTTATAAAGCTGAACCATTTGAATAACTTCCACTTCTAACGTATCTCGATCATAACCAAGTGCTTGAATCGCTGCTTTCATACGTGGAATATATCCGTGATGATCAGCTCCCCAAATATTGATTAATTTATCGAAGCCACGGACAATTTTGTCTTCGTGATAAGCAATATCTGGTGTTAAATACGTGAATGACCCATCATTTTTAATTAGCACACGATCTTTATCATCACCAAATGTTGTAGAGCGGAACCAAGTAGCACCATCCTCTTCAAACACATGTCCATTAGCTTTTAATTTATCTAAAGCTACTTCGATTTTCCCGTTTTCATATAGAGACGTTTCAGAATACCAGACATCAAAATTTACACGGAAGTTTGCTAGGTCTGTTTTTAATTTATCTAATTCTAAAGCTAAACCGTGCTGACGGAAGAAGGCAAAACGCTCATCATCTGATTTTGCTAAAATTGCATCCCCATGCTCTTTTGCTAATTTACCCGCAATATCAATAATATCTTGCCCATGATAGCCGTCTTCTGGCATTTCAGCTTCCATTCCTAATGCTTGTTTATAACGAGCTTCTAATGAATAAGCTAAGTTATTAATTTGATTACCTGCATCATTAATATAATATTCACGAGAGACACTGTAACCAGCCATATCCAACACATTACATAAGGAATCACCAACAGAAGCGCCACGAGCATGACCTAGGTGAAGATCTCCAGTAGGATTTGCTGAAACGAACTCCACTTGAATCTTTTCCCCAGCACCTGCATTTGAGCGGCCATAGTCCGTACCTTGCTCAAGCACCTGTGTCACTACCTCTGTTAGGAAATCTTTACGCACTGTGATATTCATGAAGCCTGGGCCAGCAATATCAATCTTTTCAATATCAGTGCCTGATGGATCAAGATTTTCTAAAATAGCTTCGGCGATAGCACGTGGTGGCTTTTTAGCTAACTTCGTTAATTGCATCGCAATGTTTGTTGCATAGTCACCATTTGCTTTATCCTTTGGTGTTTCTAGGTGAATCGATAATTCTGTGCCAGCCTCAACTAGACCAGCTTTTTCAACAGCCTGCACGATCGCTGCTTTAATAGCCTGTTGTACTTGTTCTACTGCGTTCATCATTGTACCTCCGTAAATGTAATATCTAATGTATAGTTGCCAACGGATTGCCCACCCATTAGTAAATCGTACTGTACATGGAAATCTCCGCTTGTTGCCAGTTTTGTAAACGTCATATTTTTCGTATCAATCACGAGGGGCATAGAACCGAACTCACTTTCATAATGCCCTTTTTGTTGTTCGATTATGTTCAGCGGTAATCGCATATTAACCGCTCCAGCACGCATAATTAGTGCCTTCTCATGACCTAACTTCATCGTTGTGCGAACGATTTTATCCTCCTGCACCTCATCATATTTCAAATACAAGCTTCCTGCCTTTTCAAGTAGCTGCCCTTTGAGCCACATTTCATAACTTTCGGACTCCCCATCACTTGGACGAATGGTAGAAATGAGCTTTATGTTCACATGCGATCTTACTTCGTTCGCCATAACGGATGCCCCTTTTTAGTCTTTTACTATAACCTTTTTATTATAGGATGAATACTTATGGTTTTTCAAGATAGAAGTGATGTAAAGCTCCCTCAACAAGTTTATTCGAGAAAATAAAAACCCTCTCCTTCCAATAACGGAAAGAGAGAATTTCATTTTATCTATACCATTTTTTTATAATCAATTGTTGAACTATTAACAATAAAGCACTAACAGTCCAATAGATCGGGATAATCGCTGGATTGAACAGACTAAAAATGAGGATCATGAGAGGATTAATAAATACCATTATCTTCATATTTAATGGTTGACTTTTCTCTAGGGCTATACAACTTTGAATGAAATAAATCAAACAAGCAATCATCGAAACCCCAATATCAATCGTCCCTAAATTCATCCAAAGGAAATTTTCACTGGCAATCACTGAATCTAGCTTAATCGCGTAGTACAGTGAAAATAATATCGGTAATTGAATAATGATTGGTAAACAACCTAGTAAAGAGCTTTTCAATGAATCTGAAGTTAGCTCTTGGATTTGTTGCTGTACCATTCTTTTTTCAGATTCGCTTTGACTATTCTTATATTTATCTGTAAGCGCATCTAATTCAGGCTTAATGGTAGTCATTAATTCTTTTGAGTGCTTTTGGTGTTTTGCCGATCGAATAAATAACGGCATAAGAATTAATCTGACTGCAATCGTAATACCAATGACACTAAGTGCGTAGCTACCTGTAAAAGAATGGATGAAATGAATGAGGGTAATAATAGGTTGTGCTAAAAATGTTAACAATGGTTGTCCTCCTAGTTTTAAATTTTAAATCAAACTAGGAGATACACTTTCTTCCTCATTGTCTTCGGACATTCTAATACACAGAACAAACCACGTTAGCATAGGTGGAGTCCAAGTATTCGTGATAGTATAGTCAACTTCAAACTCCTCGTCTTTCACATCTTGAACGGTTATTTTATTGACGAGATACAGATGCAAATGAACACTTAATACAGTTAAAACCAAAGATGCTAATAGCCAAAAGTATTCCATTGTACTGAAAAAAATGAATAAATCATTCATGAGAAGTGACCAAATCATAATACTCCTCCTCCCTTTATTAAAATTGAAGAAACATACATTTTACCTAACTTATCTACGCTACAAAGTAAAATAAGTTTCAATTTTATGCTAAGGCTCATTCTTCATTTCAAAAATATAAAATGGGGCTAGCTCATAGCTAAACCCCATTCAACCAATCTTATTTATTTTACCCAGCCTAAAATCATTTCCCGTAATAATTTTGATGCTGTGTTTGCTGTCATTTCTGAAGAATCGTAGATCGGTGCTACTTCAACTAGGTCGAAACCTACTACATTTACACCACTTGCTGCAATAGCATGGATGGAAGCGAGTAATTCTTTCGAAGTAATACCACCACAGTCTACTGTACCAGTGCCTGGTGCGTGTGCTGGATCTAAAACATCGATATCAATTGTTACATACACATTGCGTCCAGCTAGTGTTGGTAGGACCTCTTTTAACGGTTCAAGCACTTCAAATTTTGAAATGTGCATGCCGTTTTCCTTTGCCCATTCAAATTCCTCTTTCATACCTGAACGAATTCCAAATGAATAGACATTTTTAGGTCCTATATGTTCCGCAATTTTACGGATTGGTGTAGAGTGCGAAAGTGGCTCTCCCTCATATTCCACACGTAAATCTGTATGTGCATCAAAGTGAATAATAGCAAGATCATCATATTTAGCTGATACAGCCTTCATTACTGGCCAAGACACTAGATGCTCGCCACCCATGCCGACAGGAATCTTGCCATCCGCTAATAATTTCTCTATATATTTCTCAATTTCATCTAAAGAACGCTGTGCATTACCGAAAGGTAGTGGAATATCCCCTGCATCAAAGTACTTTACTTCCTCAAGCTCACGATCTAGATATGGACTGTACTCTTCAAGACCAATGGATACCTCACGGATACGCTGTGGACCGAAACGTGATCCTGGACGGTAACTTACTGTCCAATCCATTGGCATACCATAAATTACTGCCTGTGCGTCGTCATATGTAGGATGACTTTTTATAAAAACATTTCCTGAATAAGCTTCATCAAATCTCATTGCTAGCCCTCCATATAATTAATCATCATTTTTTGTCTTCTTCTATTATGGCTTACAGGATTGTAATGAAACCTGTATCCTTTTATCCTCGTATACATTATTGGAACGTCTAGCAAATTTCGATTAAAATCTACAAGGTGCGATTTTTTTGTCGAATGCCAGCATTTCAAGTAGTACAAAAAAAGTATAGATGTTTTTGAATAAAGTGCAATAGTTTTTAGTTAGAATTTCGATTAAAGATGAATGTTCGAACACATACTAAAGCTAAGTTCGAAGTTGTGAGAAAACGAGGTGAAGTCGGATGAAACGAAAAAGCTATCATCGAAAGCAACAACGTGTAAAGCGCACACGCAAAAGCCTTACGTTATTCGTGGCCTTTACATCTGCAATTGTCGTAGCGTTTGTCGCACTCCGCATCTATGTTCAAGTGGCTGGTGCACCGCCTTTAACCGTACCAAAGGCTTCTATTTTCTTAGATGAAAATGAGAACCAAATTGGGGATCACTTTACAAATCAACGACGATATTGGGTCGGCCTCGATGAGATGTCACCTTATTTAAAGGAAGCAGTTGTTGCTGTTGAAGATAAAGATTTCTATCAACATGGCGGTTTCGACTATTCACGTATTGCTGGTGCCATTTTAGTGGACATTAAAGCTGGTGGTAAGGTTCAAGGAGCTAGTACCATTACGCAACAATATGCTCGTAACCTTTATCTTTCCCATGAAAAGTCTTGGACACGTAAATTAAACGAAGCCCTGTATGCTTATAGATTAGAAGTTTTTTATGACAAGGACGAAATACTAGAGGGCTATTTGAATACGGTATATTACGGTCATGGCATGTATGGAGTAGAGGCTGCAAGTCGTTTTTATTTCGGAAAATCTGCCAGTGATTTAACGCTTGCTGAAGCAGCAATGCTAACAGGCGTACCAAAAGGACCAAGTATTTACTCACCAATTGCCAATTTAGATAAGGCTACCAATCGTCAACAAGTTATTTTAAAACTTATGGCAGACCAAGGTGCCATTACACAAGAAGAAAAAACGCGTGCTGAAAATGAACAGCTCGTCTTAAAAAATGATAGCTGGGTTGCAACCAAATCTGTTGCCCCTTATTTCCTGGATGTGGCTTGGCAAGAAGCCAGTGAAATCTTAAAATCAAAAAACCTTGATATTAGTGAAGGTGGCTGGACAATTCAAACAACGCTTAATCTGGAGCATCAAAAAGCAGCTGAAGAAGCAGTAGCCAAAAATATGCCTGCCAATGATCTGCAATCTGCGTTTGTAAGTATGGAATCTAAAACAGGAGCTGTCACTGCACTAGTCGGTGGTCGTGATTATTCAGTAAGCTCATTTAACCGAGTTACACAAGCCAAACGTCAACCAGGCTCTACTATTAAGCCGATCTTATATGCAGCGGCGCTAGAAAATGGTTACACGCCACTAACTTTTTTAGATGTGGGTGAAACAACTTTTACGTATGATAATGGGCGTGGCACTTATGCACCTAAAAACGTCAACGGTCAATTTGCAGATCATGATATGACGATGGCACAAGCTATTGCTATCTCAGATAATATTTACGCAGTAAAAACCTTAGAGGACATTGGCTTCAAAGAGTTTCATGATATGGCAAACCGTTTTAATGTAGGAATTGGTGCGAAGGATAATTTATCCATTGCACTAGGAACGATTGAAACGACATTATACGAAATGACAAATGCATATAATATTTTGGCGTCGCAAGGACAGCAAACAACACCAACAACCATTGTATCCATTAAAAATGCACATGGAGATGTTATTTATGAAAACAAAGATGTAGCAAGCAAAGCTGAAACAGCCATTTCTAAAGAAAATGCATACATCTTAACAGAAATGATGACAGGTATTTTTGATCCTGTTTTCAGTGACTATTCACCCGCTACAGGAATCAGTATTCGTTCACGTATGACACACACATATGCTGCTAAATCAGGTTCTACGAATAGTGATCAATGGTTAATTGGTTTTACTCCAAAACTAACTGCTGGTGTATGGAATGGCTATGATCAGGGTAAAAACCTTACCACGAAGGAAGATACTGCTGCAACAAAGCAAATCTGGATTGACTTTATGGAAACTGTCAACAAAGGTACAAAAAATGAGGATTTCAAAAAACCTAAAGGTGTAGAGGGCGTTGTCATTGATATTGAAACAGGTAAATTAGCGACTGACGCTTGTCCTAAACAACGTCTAGTCTATGTAGAGTCGAAGGATGTACCTACTGAAAAATGTACAAACTTCGATATTCTCGACAGTAATACATGGGGAGAATTTTGGAATATGCTACCATTCTCTATATTTAAGGACTAAAAACAAGATAATTTCGGAAACCTTTTTAATCCTAATACGTTTTTAGCTATGAAGGCTCTCGACAAAGTAACTGATATACTAAAAATAAGAAAAGCTTTCTCTTCCCCGGAGACGTGTCCGTGGGAACAGAAAGCTTTTCTTTTTTTATGGTCCGCGAAGTATGAGCATCATGGGGCATTTGGCTTGGGTTGTTCAAATGCCGCATAGCGCTCATCACATTCGCGATACCAAGTGTCCTAGCTTACTAAAATGTAAGCTCTGCATCAAGTGTACTTTGTTTCAAACACACTTTCAACCTAATATCGAAAGCGATTGCAAAATGTCACAGATTGTTCAATCATTACGAGTCTATTCGACAAATAAGTCTTGACGCAATTGCTCCTCACTACGTTCCCACAATTCTGGATTAAGTTGTTTAAGGAAAGAAGCTAACACTTTTTTAGACGGTGCATCCATATGCTCTACAATAATATGACGTTTCATGGATTTATCCATTTTATTTACATGATCAGCTAGAATTTTATAGCCACGTCGTTTTTCACGATTTACAACCATCTCACAGGCTGTAACTCCTGCATAATATGGCCCATTTTCTTTATGGTCTATCGTCACCCACACGAGCCAATACGGTTTCCCGCCCTCTGAATCAGCACGGTCCATTGTAAATTTAATACCACGCTCTACGTCACTTCTTGCATGCATGGCACCAATTTCAACAGAAGCCGTCCCCTCTTCTACGTCCACTATTACAGGCGATACATTCTCTAATGAAAGCGAACCGATACCAAACCCTTTATGTCCATCTGTTGGATCGTTTTTTATAATGGTAAAACCCATTTTTTGTTTTGGTTTTTCTTCATTTGTCATACTTAAATATCCTCCATTCTGCTATTATAAAGGAAAGCATATCAACGCATATTTTATCGAAACAATCACTATTTTCGCCATTGCGTATATGCCTCAACGCAAGTAAGAAGTTTATACTTTCTTATAAACTAACTATACAACATTATTCTATAAAGGAGGCAATATTATGCCATACGTAACAGTGAAAATGCTTGAAGGTCGTACAGAGGAACAAAAACGTGCTCTTGTAAAAGAAGTAACAGAAGCAGTATCTCGCACAGTTAATGCACCTGCAGAAAATGTAACAGTTTTTATTGAAGAAATGTCTAAAAACCATTACGGCGTTGCAGGCGTTCGTTTTAGCGACAAATAATAGTAAGTTGGATAGAGCAAGCATCTTAACGCTCTATCCATTTTTTTGAAATGGTCATAAGTTAACCATCTTTTGCTGGAATAAAACCTTCTATTTCAAAAACAAGGATGTGATCTACGACATGAATAAACTGAAGATAATATTGCTCATCACTATGCTCGTCCTTGGCCTAATACTTGTATTTATCAGCCCCATTCAAAATGCGATCATTGCCCATTTAAGCCATCAATTAAATACTACTGAAATCAGTGTAGAAGAGATTGAAAAGAATAATCAGGTTAATGCAGATTATGTATTTGAGGATGTACAATCGCTGTCCATAGCTGAGGTATTAAAGGCTCAAACAAAGGCCAATAAAATGCCCATAATTGGTAGTATCGCCATACCAAGTGTTGACATGCAACTTCCGATTGTCAAAGGTGTTGGAAATGCTGCACTTGCCGTAGGGGCAGGTACCATGAAGCCAAATCAAAGCCTCGGGCAGGGAAATTACGCCTTAGCAGGACATTATTTTGAAGAAAAGGATATCTTATTTAGTCCTCTATATAAAGCAAGTATAGGAGATACAGTCTATGTAACGGATTTAACCAATATTTATGAATATCATTTAGCTTCTAAGAAAGTCATTGCGGCAACAGATATTTATGTAATCGATGATATTCCAAATAAAACTGTTTTAACACTCATTACATGTGCTGATAATGGATCAAAGCGTCTTGCCATACAAGCTGATTTTGTTCAACAATATCCATTTGATAAAGCACCTGAAAAGCTATCAGAGGCATTTTAGAAATAGGTGAAGCCCCTAAGATTTAAGAGTCTTAGGGGCTTCTTCTTTTAAGTAATTATTTAACTTCAGCGTTGCGGCGACGTAAGAAGTATAATGCACCAAGAATAAGTGCTACTCCAATCAGCATTAGGGCTGTTTGATCGGCACCATCTGTCTGAGGTAATTTACCTTGTGCTTTTAATTGAGCTTCTAATCGTTTTGCATCCGATTTAATTTTGTTAATATCAAGTGATTCTGCAACAGCTTCCTGTTCCTCTTTAGTTAATTGACTATATTTATTCAAGAAATCCTTATAAGCATCTAGTGTATCTTTTGTAGCTTTAGTTGGATTATAAGGCGGTAAGTTTTTCCCTTGATCAATGACACCTTGAACAGAAGGTTTAGATCCCTCAGTTTTTCCAGGATTGGCCGAATTGTTTGAATCTGTATTTGGTTTGTTTGGTTCTACAGGATTCTCTGGATCTGGATTTGGTTTATTCGGATCCACCGGTTTTTCTGGATCTGGATTTGGTTTGTTCGGATCCACTGGTTTTTCTGGATCTGGATTTGGTTTGTTCGGATCCACTGGTTTCTCTGGATCTGGATTTGGTTTGTTGGGATCCACTGGTTTCTCTGGATCTGGATTCGGTTTGTTCGGATCCACTGGTTTCTCTGGATCTGGATTCGGTTTGTTCGGATCCACTGGTTTTTCTGGGTCTGGATCTGGATTTCCTGGATTAGTTGTAGGAGGTGTTACTGGTAGACTTGGCTGAATTTTAGCCTCGCATGTATTACCCACGATAACTGTACCAATAATTGTCTTACCATTCTCCCTTACAATATACTTACCTGGCTTAATAATTGAATTATTGATCGTAATTTGACCCTTACTATCTGTTATAAACTCTGTTGAACCATTATCTTCAACCTGTATACCATCTTCACCTGTTATTGTTACTTTTACGCCTACACGTGGTTGACCAAACATATTGTTAATTGTCAATGTAAAGGCTGGACAAACTGGTGCAATTGATAATGTAATTTCACAAGGAACACTCGCATAAGAAACTTCTATCTCACCTAAGTAAATATTTTTATCATATACATCATATTTACCCGCAGGAGTTGTTTTAGATACAAATGTTAAATTTCCATCTTTATCCTTATTTATTGAGATTACTTTTCCAGATTTATCTTTAATAATGACATCGTTACCTGGCTTGATGATGCCAGTATTATCTTTGATTATTACTGTGAAGTTTTCACATTTTGGTGTTGGTTGAACGCTCGCTTTACAATCGATATTGCTTTCAAACTCATCAATTTCTTCTCCATCAACTACAACTGTGTAAACACCTGGCTCTAAATCACTTAATTCAATTACACCGTCTTTTGTAGTTTTTGTAGCTATAATGTTACCTGTATCTTTATTTTTAACCGTTACTGAAGTACCATCTGCAACTAAATTACCATCAACATCATAGACAGTTAATTCAAACGTTTCACATTTTGGTGCTAACTGTAATTCACTTTGGCAATTATCATTGTGATACGTAACATTTACTTCACCTAAATACTGGGTACCCTCATATAGCTTATATTTTCCTGCTGGAGTTGTTTTATCAATGATGAATTGACCATCACTATTTGTTGTGCCAGTAGCTATAATAGTATTACTTAGATCTTTAAGTGTAACTGATACATTTGGACGTGGATTTCCATTCTCATTTTTTACAGTAATTTTAAAGTTAGGACATGAATTTGTAGGTTGGACTGTATCTTGGCATTCTCCAGTACCATATTTAACGGTAACAGTACCTAAAGGAATGTCATTTTCGTCCACTAATGTATACACGCCTGCTTGGACTTCTTTACCACCTGTACCAGGTCGCTTAATATCTGATACTTGCCCTGCAGCATTTGTTGTACCCGTGTATTTTGCGTTGCCGTTGCTATCAATTAATTTAACATTTTTATTAGCAATAGCATTACCATCAATGTCTTTCACTGTTAATGTGAATGCTGGACAGGCATTTGTTAAATTAACATCCTCAATGTTATCAATAACATATGCTTTACCATCCACACCTGGAGTAATATCTATATTTGCTCCCATTGTAATCGTGATTGGCGCAATCGCAATATAGCCCGCTGGTGATTCCTCTCTTAACGTATACTTTCCGTAACGCACTTGTTCAAATGTCAATGTGCCATCTGCATCTGTTGTTCCTTCATCAAGTTTGATTGTGTTATTTTTATTCCATAATTCAAACTTAACACCAGCAAACTCTTCACGTTTACCTGTTAAAGGATTTACTTTATATTTTTTTAATTGCAATGTACCCTTAACACCTGATGCACTTGTATCAGATGAGCTATATTTAAATGTTTTGCTATCGCCACCGTGGTCACTTGTACCTGCAGCTGTTGCTCCAGCGTAACCAATAGAGGCACTATTAGAAATTGTTTCACCCGCGTTACCATCCCCCATAAAGAATGTGGAATACGTAACAACATAACCTTTGCCATTTAATTCTCCCAAATTAAGACTAAAACTACCATCTTGATTTAAGACAATTTCGCTAGCATCCACAGTAATAGGGGATCCTATATTTTGAGAAGTCCCATTTGCATTTAGTTTAATCTCTTGTTTCTTGAACGTATTTGTTAATATTTTTTGGTTACTTGATGGTTTGTCTGTTAATGTAATATTTCCTAATTTTGAATTAGAAGCATTTACTGTAACTGCCCAATTAATAATATCGCTGGCTGGAACAGGTGTCGCTGTTTTTTTAATTAACTCATTTGCAAGATTACTAATTTTTGCTGTTGCACTATAATTATAGCTTCCATTGTGTGGAGTATCTAGAGTCGCTGTATTTGTGTAATCTCTTGGAGCATTAGTTGAGTTTTGACCAAAAATATCGTCAGCATCTTTTGTTTTGTATTCAATTAAATACGCTTCGTTGTTATCAGTAATTGGATCTAGGTTAATAAACGTAATTTCAAAACCTGTAACCTTGTTATCTGTTAGTGTTTCTGTAACAGTCCATTTAGCAGGATCTAATGTACCATTTTTTGTTCCCTCTTCTGTTGTTAAGTTTAGCTTAGATATGGTAATTTGATCTTTTAATGTTTGACCATCCGGAACAGGAATATAATGACCCGCACCTAATGTATCTGTTAAGGTAGCACTATTTATATCTTGTTTATTGATATTAACCCCAATACGCCAAGAAAACTCTTGTGTCTGGTTATCTACGACAACTTTTTTGTAGCCATTATTGTTTGTTGGAGAAGTAGAATCTGGCGTATAATTAGCAGTTCTATCTAATGCTTGGTTATGAGAATCTATTGCGCCATCCCATGTTGCATCAGCCGTATTAATATACGCGGTTGCTACACCTCCGTTTGGCTTAATATCGTACTTTGTTTTGTATCGAATAGTAACTGTGCGGTCTTTTGGAATGTCACTTGAAAATTCCATTTTAAAACCTTCGTTGCCTATAGTTGGGGCACTCCCCCCCTTATCTGTAATCGTGTACGTTAAACCATTTGCACCAGTAACCTCATAGAAGTCAGTACCGTTCCATGGTGTTAAAGTGTGTTTTAACGTTTCTCCAGCTTTATTTGTGGTTGTAAAGTCATCTTCTATTACAAAGTTTTTCAAATCTTTCTCAGCATTAATGGTTAAAGTCCATGTAATTGTTTTGTTTACATAGTCAATTGCCCCGCGTGCTTTATTAAAGATGTTTGAAGCCAGGTCTAGAGTTGCTGTGTCTGAACCACTATCTCCTCTTGTTACAGTATTTGTAATCGTGCCCGTATTTGCATCTGTAACAAATTCATCTTCCAGCTCTGTATCATAGACAACTTTAAACGCTGATGTCACCTCACCAGCTGGACCTGTAGTATTTGTTGAATGATCAAAGTTGATTATAAAATTATAATTATTTTGTGAATCGAAGCTATAATCTTGACCTTCACTTAACAGAATTGAAGATTGCTCCGTTTGACCGTCATTCGATAAAGTTACACGATATACTTCAAAACTACTGTAATCAATTTTATGCTTACCAGTTGTTGGCGACGAGCCTGTTAGTGTATCTGTTAGTTTCGCTTTATCAGCAGGTATTTTTTGACCTAGCCAGTTATACTTGATTGTCCATGTCGAATTATATTTATCGCCACTTCTTGTTTTATCTAAGCTTGGTCCATACTGTACAGTTTGTGTTCCATTGGCTGTTGTGTTAGCAGGGATATTTGTCCCTGTCAAAGTAGCTACGTTTGTATAGGGCATACTTGATGCAGTTGGATCTGCTGTTACAACAGTGTTATATGTTACTTTGTATGCATAGTATCCATCTGTCAATGAGATAGGGAATGAGGTTTCATTGCTTGTATCGTCTACAGCACCTGGGCTGTTTGGATTAAATCCACTCAAACCTATTTTATATCGCTCAACTGTAATATTTCCTGCCAGCTCATGCTTTGTATCTGGTACATCATTCAAACTTGCACTTTCAAGTTTTTGCCCACCAGTATTCACCCAAACTGTCCATGGAATCGTTACTTCACCACTTGCATCACGTGTAATAGAACCAGCATTTTTAGTTAGTAATTGCCCACTACCTGTAGGTGCAAATTCAAAGTCTAGTTGAACATCTGCTCCTCCAAGCACAGGGATTATTAATGATTGTTCAAGTTCACTTTCATCAGCAAAATTATCAAATTTCGCCATAAACTCAAAGTTCATACTACCTGATTGCCCTTGTTCTAATTCACTATCTATTGTGACTGTTACTGTTTTTGTAGCACTGTTATAGCTTGACGAATAGGCTAACCAATCACCAGTATCTGTTAATGTTCTTGATTGATTAAAAGAACCTGCTGTGTACTCTTCAATCATATTGGCAGGTAATTGGAATGTGAACGTAGAACCTATTCCATAATCAATTGTTGGATCCAAAGAGAATGTGTAGTTTAGATATACTACATCACCCTTTTTCGGTTTTGGCCCTGAATAATTTGCTAAATCTGTAGCATTTGTAATTAATGCTCCACCTTGTGAAAAGAGCTTTAAGCCACTAAATGACATCGTCACATCTGCTTGCATATTTTCAACAGGGTAACCTACTGGCGCACCTAATGGCATTATTAACTGTGGCTGGTTTTCTAGCTGCTCTTCTTCTTGTTGTTCTTCTGGCTGTCCTTCTTGCTGTTCTTCTGGTTGTTCTTCTGGCTGCTCTTCTGGCTGTCCTTCTGTTTGCTCTTCTGATTTTGTTTCATCTTCTGGAGTTGTCACTTCAGCAGCATCTTCACTTGGTATTTCACTTGTAGTATTTTGGTTTCCTACTTCTCCATTAGAATCAATCACAGTATTTTCGCTAGATTCATTTTGAGGAGTCACAGGTGGTTGACTCTCGTCGGCAAACACTGAAATTGGTGAAAGTACTGTTTGAAATACAAGTAGCAATATAATTATCGCTATGTTTAATTTTTTCATGTTTCTCTCCTTTTTTAGTTAGAGAGATACCTGATACTGTTTGCTACAAGATTGATCCTTTCAGGTTTAGGAAAGGAATGAACAAACAATAGGTCACACTCTCTCCTTTAATTTTTATAGAAACATCGCAAATAAAATTCAACCATTATCTTAATATAGGTCATTAGAATTATTCACAAATGTTTCCACATATCTTCACGGCACTTTTGTATCACAACAATCAATGGGCACCACCTCCATTTCAAAATTATTGATTAATTATATCTAATTCAACTTAACAGTTTCTAAACAATTATCTAAAAATAATAAAGCAGTAAACAACATCCCCCTGGAACGTGTTTACTGCTTTATTATTTTTAAAATTTATATTTATTTATTGTCTTTCCTTAATAACATTAATATTTGTTTTTTTACAGTTGAGTTTGTTGAATCGTCCTCTAAGATATCTAATGGGAAATAGATTTTATGATCTCGTTTCATACGCCCTGAGATAGCATCCACAATAATGGATTCACGTGAAAGCTCCCGTAGCTCACCATTTTTCATTTCTAAAAAAATTGGTACACGCACTTCTTCCTCTCCTGGTCTATAAAAATCATATGGCAGATCTGCTGTTGTATCATGTACAAGATAATAATCGGGGTCTAATCCTGCCTTTTTGAAAAGCTCTTGGAGTTTTTGATATTTATTGAGCTCTACTCCAGGGTCTAAATCAATGTATTGAAATAGCTTACGATTCACAAAGCGGCGGCTTAAATCACTTAGAATGGCATCCTCCTCTTGCATCCATAACTGAAAATATGTAAAAAGTATACTCTCGTCTAACGCAAGATAATCCTCTAATGTAATAACATTTCGGAAAAATGCTAGGAAATGAGTAGGCTCATGCTTAAATGTATAGCCCGCTAAGCTTAATTGTTTTACTCTTTTTAATATATTATTTAAAATTACCTCTGCACTTCGTGAAACAGGATGGAAATAAATTTGTAAGTACATTTGATAGCGACTCATTATATAGTCTTCCACCGCATGCATGCCTGTTGCTTTGATTACTACTTGGTTTTTTCTTGGACGCATTACTCTTAAAATCCGTTCCATATCAAAATGACCGTAGCTTACACCTGTAAAATAAGCATCACGTTGTAAGTAATCCATACGATCTGCATCAATTTGGCTCGAAATTAAACTAATTACTTGCTTATTTGGATATGTCTTTTCAATTACTTGGGATACCTTTTCAGGAAAATCAGCTGCCACTTTTTTTAAAATCGCATTTACTTCCGTATCTCCCAACAAAATTTGCCTTGTAAAATATTCATGATCAAGCTCAAATACATTTTCAAAGGCATGGGAAAATGGGCCATGACCTAAATCATGTAAAAGGGCTGCACATAACACTAATAATCTTTCACTTTCATCCCAATCTGGACGCCCTACAAAGATATCATCTACTATGCGACGTACAATTTCGTAAACCCCCAGAGAATGACTAAAGCGACTATGCTCTGCTCCATGAAATACTAAAAATGTGGTACCTAGTTGACGAATTCTACGTAAACGCTGAAATTCTCTTGTACCCACTAAATCCCATATCACTTGATCTCGAACATGTACATAACGGTGTACTGGATCTTTAAATACCTTTTCTTCTTCTAATTTAGCGTTTGCATATGTCATTTGGATAGCACCCCCATTTTGTTATAGTTCTATTATATGCGATAAATCTAGGACTAGCATACTTATTGCCATTTTTCTATAGATATTAACAACCTATTTCGATTACCTTTATCATTATTTTTATATTTATATTGGTCTAATTTTCTCAACATATAAAAAAGCAAAACAAAAACTATCCCCCAAGTAGAGATAGCTTTTAGTTTTACTTTTTTAATTTTGCTAAAACCTTTTCCATTAGTTCATCTTCTGTTAATGCAGCAACAGGTCGGCTATTTACAAAGGTAAATGTCTTTTTGCGTCCTGGACCACAGTAAGAATGACAGCCAATTTCGATGGTTGCATCAGGATCGATTTCCTTTAATTTTGGAATTAACGTTTTTAAGTTAACGGCCTGACATTCATCGCAAACTTTAAATTCGTTTGCCATTTTGTCAACAACCCTTTCTATATAGTATTTTTCAAACATAATCTCGCTCTATTGCACACATGACCTTCACATATTTAAGTATGCAGCATGTGCGCAAACCTACATCGGGTATTGTATCGTACTTTTCCCCTTCTATTCAAGCATAATTCCTTCTACATAGATGAATAAAAGGTTAAAAGATTGGTCATGCTAGTCTTAAATAACAAGTTCCAGATAAAGGTGGGAGGATTTTAATATGAGTAAAGTAAGACAAGATGCTTGGTTAAAAGAAAACGATGAATTACTAGCAGAGGCTGTAATCCGTCATGTAACAGAAGGAAGCACACAGCTTAATGCCTTTGAGGAAGCAGGCGATGCATTAAATCGTACTGCGGCAGCCTGTGGTTTTCGTTGGAATGCCGTTGTTCGTAAAGAATACGAGGAACAATTAGCAGAAGCTAAAAAGGAAAGAAAAGAGAGAATGCGAGTGTTGGGAGCGCCAGCAAGACGCCGTGCTTCTAGTATGTTTACCGTAAATAATAGTGCTGCAGAAGGAAAATCAATTCCGCTATCTGCCCTTTCTCTTGATATTGTCATAGCTTATTTACTACGTTTACAGCATTCTGGTGAAGTAGGAAATGAATCTTCAAAATGGCGACAACTTGTACATGTAACATCTGAGAAAAATAAAAAACTAGAGAAAACCATTACAAAACTAGAAGAGGAAAATCGAGCGATTCGCAAAGATTACGAGCAATTTGTTCAAATTATGAATCGTGCTAGACGTCTTGTTACGCTTGATGAAGAGGAAGAGCGAATTGCGCCTGTTTTTAAAATGGAGAAGAACGGAAATCTTGTAACTAGCAGTTCTATTTATCAACCAGAAAATGGCGATGCGCTAAATTAGCCGCATCGCTTTTTCTGTTTCATATAATCAACTAGCTTACTTACGTTCAAGCATTTTGGTGTTGCGCTCAAAAACCCGCTGTAAATAAAAACCATACAACGTTAATTCTTCGTCATAAAAGGACTGTGGACGTACTTCCTCGGCCCACTGATTAAGTAGTTGCTGTAGACGAATAACAACCGCTTCTACTGTTAAATGAGGGTCTATAAGCTCCGATAGCGAAGCCATGACTTCTGGCACGATTTGAGGGTAAGCGAATTTTGTTTCCTCTTGTTGCAAGCTCTCTTCATAAAAGTCACGGATAAGTGCCGCGCGCTGTGAGCCACTCCCCTCAATACATAAATAAATTTGCACTGCCACCCCTTGACGTAAGCGTCTTTGTGAAATACCAGCAAATTTTTTCCCATCAATACTTAAATCATAAGAACCTGGGCAATAAGAGCCCACTATTTCATAAGCCTCAATTTTTTCAGCTACTTCTGGGAACAATCCCTTCACAAGGTCCACCATCACATCATAGCCATCGTTTATACTGAGCGACTCTTTTTGTTCAGACAATACAATGGAAATATTAAGAATCCCTTCATCTAGCACAACCGCTAGTCCACCAGAATTACGAACAATAGGATGATAGCCTCTAGATTCTAGTAATTCCATACCTTGCTGAACATAAGGTAACCGATGGTCTTGAATACCTAGCACAACAGATGCCTCATGAACCCATGTACGAATTGTTGGAGGAGACATCAATTGGCCAACTAATTGGCACAATGTATCGTCCGTCGCAAAAGATTCAAGCGGTGATCTTTGCTTCGCACTAATGGATTGATCATAATAACGCCAAATTGGCTGTTGTAAAATATGTTTCATTTTGGTACTCCTCTTATTACATCTCTTCTCTTTAGAATACATGATCTTTAGATGGTGTCAAATTCGTGAATTACTATCATGAACTTAGGGTTTTTGTACAAACTATGATAAACTAATTTTTGAATGGTATTCACTTATAAAGGAGTGTTTTCAATAATGAATGAAGCAGCAATTACGTTAGATGGTTGGTACGCTTTACATGATTTCCGCTCAATTGATTGGGCATCTTGGAAACTTGTTTCTGCTGAGGAACGTCAAGCAGCAGTAGAGGAATTTATTGCTTATTTAGAAAAACTGAACGAAGCAGACGTAGCTAAAACAGGTGCTCATGCTTTCTATGCAATCGTTGGTCAAAAAGCTGACTTTATGATTATGACATTGCGTGAAACAATGGATGAGTTACAAGAGCTTGAAGCAGAATTCAATAAATTAGCTATTGCAGATTTTACAATTCCTACATATTCTTATGTATCTGTGGTAGAGCTTTCAAACTATTTAGCTGGCGAGTCAAATGAAGATCCTTACCAAAATCCACATGTACGTGCGCGTCTATATCCTGAACTTCCGCGCGCTAAATATGTATGCTTCTATCCAATGGATAAACGCCGTCAAGGGAACGACAACTGGTACATGCTATCAATGGATGAGCGTAAATCATTAATGCGTTCACATGGAATGATTGGTCGCGGCTATGCTGGTAAAGTAAAACAAATTATCACTGGCTCTGTAGGCTTCGATGATCACGAATGGGGCGTAACTTTATTTGCTGATGACGTACTGCAATTCAAAAAATTAGTATATGAAATGCGCTTTGACGAAGTGTCAGCACGCTATGGCGAATTCGGGGAATTTTTCGTCGGAAACCTTCTTGATAAAGATAAATTGGTTAAATTCTTAACTGTTTAATATCTAATTAAAAATGCGAGTCCATATTGACGGACTCGCATTTTTAAATTTCGTTTTCTTCTGCATTCTCAGATTCGAATATTAAAATAATAATATGAATAAAAATCCCAGTTAGAATCATAAGAAAAACTAAATACCAATTATATGGTTGATGATAATATTCTGCTATTCCAACTGCCAGAAAAGCGCTGATGATGATCGCTACAAACATACTAAAAATACGCATGGAAACGCTCCTTCATAAAAGCAAAAATAAAGTCAATTTTAGTATGTCACGCTATATTTTTAATATACTTACTAGGCAAGAATAATTATGTCTTATTGGATTTCAGCTAAAACAAGCATTGTAAAGGCATTTTTCCTGATGCCCTGCTTTCCACCCTTTTACTCACAATATAAAAAAGTGCCATCTTTTAGCGATGACACTTTCTTAACCTCAACACGTTTCTTCTATATACCTCATTAAGAGCTCTCGTTCTTTACTTTTAAAATTAAGATAACCGTTTGAATAAAAAAACCAATCACTATAATAACAATAAAGAGATACCAGTGGAGCGGCTGTCCATAAAACTCCCCTAATAGAAAGGCCAGTACTGCACTTAATAAGATCCCAAACCAAACGCCAATTTCCATAAGCCATCACCTCACATGTATTAGATACACATGCAATTCATTGATCTCACGTTCCCCTAAATCTATTTTTTTCTATTTACCCTTTTTGCTATAAAAACTATCGGGCCTTGCAGGATTTGAAGTATTTTCTACGTACTTGTCGTTATTACTACTATATGCATAGTAACTTTAATATGTGATTGTCTTTCTTAATAAAATTGAACATGACTACTATACCTTCGTGCATATACTGTCTGCGAGGAGGTATGAAAATCGCTGTTATTAAGACGAATGATGCACAGACAGCCCTACTTGCAAGACTAATGCGTGCCGAAGCAGAAGGCGAAGGAGAGTTAGGCATGCTGATGGTTGGGAATGTTGGCGTTAATCGTGTAAGAGGTGATTGTTTAGATTTTGGTGATATTCGAACAATTGAACAAATGGTTTATCAGCGTCCGGGAGGCTTTGAGGCAACACAAAAGGGTTATTTTTATCAAAGAGCACGTGATCAAGATATCCGGTTAGCTAAAAGGGTGATTCAGGGTGAAAGATTTCATCCAGCTACCCGCTCTTTGTGGTTTTTCATGCCAGCAGGTGATTGTCCTGCACAATGGTATGGCCAATGGAATACTGGCAGGTTCAAATCCCATTGTTTTTTCTCGCCAACTGAACAAGATTGTCCTCAAATTTAAAAAGAAAGTAGGTTGATAATTGATGATGCCTTATTATTGGACACCAACAACGCAACAACAAATGACTCCTCCTCCAGTCACACTTCCGAGCGGACGACCACCTGGCCGTGAGGAGTCCTATATAGAAAATATTTTGCGTTTGAACCGTGGAAAACCAGCTACCTTCCATTTTTCTTTTGAGCACGCAGTAGAGCAGGGAAAAAACACAAAAACTGTTCGTGGTGTGGTAGAAGCAGCTGGTCGAGATCATGTCATTATTCGTGAGCTTAAGTCTAATCATCGTTTTCTTTTCCCTATGATTTATTTCGATTTTGCTGAGTATGATGAGGAAATGGCTTACTTTAATCAAAATCCATAATTCTATCTCTAAGTAAAAATCCGCAATACACTCACTGACCAAAAGTCGATGGGCGTATGCGGATTTTTATCATTCGCTATGTTCAATTTTCTTTTAAATACGTTAAGGTTGCTTTACCTAAGGTTTTTGCTGCAATTAGCATGGCACGTTCATCAAAATCAAAGCGTGCATGATGATGCGGATAAGCCGTTTCCCATTCTGGCTTTTTAGCTCCTGTGAAGAAAAATGTGCCTGGTACTTTTTCTAAATAATACGCAAAATCTTCCCCAATCATAAATGGCGGACATGTTATTACTTGATCTACCCCTGGTACAGTCGATGCCAATTGTGCCAAAAACTCGGTTTCTCTCTGATGGTTATAAACAGGTGGATAACCCCTTGTGTAACGATATTCGTAACTTGCCCCAAATGCCAAACAAGTCGCATTTAATACTGCTTCTAACTCTTGTTCCATTTGTATGCGTACTTCTTCTTCAAATGTACGAATTGTCCCCGCTAAAACTACCCGATCAGCTATAACGTTAAACGGATTAATTGCCTCAAAATGACCGATTGTTAAAACAGCTGATTTCAATGGGTCAATTCGTCTTGAAACAAGCTGTTGAGCATTAACGACAAATTGGGAGGCTAGGGTAACTGCATCAATAGAATGATGAGGCTCTGCGCCATGACCACCCTTTCCTTGTACCGTTATTTCTACTTTATCCGCTGCAGCCATGATGGCTCCGTCTTTCACTAATATTTCTCCTAATGGTGTAGGTGCCCATAAATGTGTACCAAAAATAACATCTACACCTTCTAAACAACCATCCTCAATCATCGGCTTAGCTCCACCTGGAGCCACTTCCTCTGCATGCTGATGAATAAATACGACATTGCCTTCAATTTGGTCCCTCATCGCATTTAATGCCTTAGCTAGCCCAAGCAATGTAGCTGTATGTCCATCATGTCCACATGCATGCATTTTTCCAGCTATTTTAGATTTGTAAGGTACATCATTTTCCTCTTGAATCGCTAATGCATCGAAGTCAGCTCGTAAAGCCACCGTTTTGCCCGGCTTTCCGCCACGTAATATCGCTACGACGCCACGTCCTCCCACTCCTTCTCGAACCACATGACCCAATTCTCTATGAAAAGTAGCTATATAGGATGGCGTTTCGACTTCTTCAAAGGATAATTCAGGGTATTCATGTAAATGGCGACGAATCCCTACCATCTCATTATAGTTAGCATCCAGTAATGTAAATAGTTTTTCCATACTACGTAACCTCACTTTTGGTATTTTCGAAATATTGCAAGTAATATTAGTAGTGTACTATAAATTCTTACAAAATGGATAGGATTTAAATCCCTATCTTTGAAAGATGACTCATAACAAAGAAAAACCCCCCTACAAATAATGTAAGAGAGTCAGCTTAAAATTAGCGAGCATGCTTGAGAGCAGTTAAAATAATAAGTAGCCATCCAGCTAAAAATAGTACGCCACCAATTGGTGTAATAGCTCCTAATACTTTAATACCACTTATCGCCAGAACATATAAGCTCCCAGAAAAGAAAACAATACCAAGGTTAAAGAAAATACCTGCTAGATTTAATTGTTTCACTTCACCTAATAGTTTAGAGCTCATTAACAGACCAATGATTAGTAATCCTGTAGCGTGAAACATTTGATATTGAACAGCCGTTTCCCAAATACCTTGACTATATTCATCTAAAATTTCCTTTAAAGCATGTGCACCAAATGCACCGAATGCTACTGCTAATAGGCCATGAAGAGCACCTGTCACGATAAATCTTTTCATTTTCGTTACCCTACCTTTAAAATGGATTAAAAATCAAAAATGGAATCGCCATTGGCTCCATCTTCTTCAATCTTTGCTGTATATAAAGTGGATGGTTTTGACTCTGATACAAGCATTTGCGGTACATGCTTATGAGGAGTGATAGATGGTGCATCACTTGAAGAATCTAACACCACATCACATAATGCTCGAATGGCTGTAAGTGCCTCACGAATTTGCTGATCATTTCCCGCATTTTTTGCGTAAGATAATTGTTTTTCAAGTTGCTGTATAACGGCCTGATAAGAAATCATTACATTCTCCCACTTTCTACTTTTGGTACGAATTTTAAACAATCTACACCCGAGGATTGCTTCACAACAACGGATGGTATTTGCTTTGTTTTAAAGCCATAAGCTGCACATGCTCGTGGGTTTTGAGGGTCCCAGGTTACTTTAAAAAATTGACACTTAAAACAATTCACCTTCATCAATGTCCCTCACTTTCTTCTATATTAAATGTAACATGATTGCTAAAGCGTATAAAGCAAACGATTTGTGCCAATCTATTCTAAACACCAATCAATCGGCTGCTTGCCCCACTCCACTAATTGTTGATTTATCTTTGAATAAGGTTTACTACCAAAGAATCCTCGATAAGCACTTAATGGACTTGGGTGTGGCGCTTCGAGTATGACATGTGGCGTTTTATATTTTCGGATTAATTGCTTTTTGCGTTGCGCTGGTTTGCCCCACAATACAAAAATTAGTGGTTCTTCCCTTGCAGCTAATAGATCGATAACAGCATCGGTAAATTGCTCCCACCCTCGTTCTTTATGGGAATTCGCTTGTCCTGCTCGAACTGTAAGCACCGTATTTAATAGCATAACACCCTGTTCAGCCCACTTTGTTAGCGTTCCATTTTGAGGAATTGGACAGCCTAAATCATCCTGTAGCTCTTGAAACATATTCCGTAAGCTAGGAGGATGTGGAATACCTGGTTTAACAGAAAAGCTTAGCCCATGCGCTTGATTAGGCCCATGATAAGGGTCTTGTCCCAAAATAACAACCTTCACATCATGATATGCTGTTGTATAGAATGCGTTCATCACATCATTGATTGGTGGATAAATAGTTTGTGTCGAATATTCATTTGCGACAAATTGACGTAGTTTTTGATAATATGGTTTTTCTAATTCTTCTTTGAGTACTTCTTGCCAATCATTCGGGAATACTTGTTTCATCGTTCTTTAAGCCCCTTTCTCTTCTTACAACGGTACAAAAAATTAAAGATGAATTCAAGCATCAGTTGAAACTGACCATATAAAAATATAGTATTCTGGCTATTTTTATAGAATCAGAATCGGACTATACTAGATGTTAATTTTATAACTCTTAACGATAAAGGAGATCCTTTACATGACTCTAAAAAAAACATTAACAATTGCTGGTTCAGATACATCAGGCGGTGCAGGAATGCAAGCTGACCTTAAAACATTCCAAGAGCACGATACATATGGGATGGTGGCATTAACAGTTGTCGTAACAATGGACCCTAACGGCTGGACACATAACGTCACACCTTTGCCAACTGATTTACTACAAAAACAAATTGACACAGCACTTTCCACAGGAATTGATGCCATTAAGACAGGAATGCTCTCAACAGAAGAAATTATTCGTATTGCTGGAAAGGCTATTGCAAATTCAGGGACTAAAAATGTTGTCATCGATCCTGTTATGGTATGTAAAGGTGACGATGAAGTACTGAATCCAGGTAACACAGATGCCATGATTCAGCATCTTTTACCACTAGCAGCGGTAACAACACCAAACCTGTTTGAAGCTGGACAATTAGCTGGCACAGGTACACCAAAAAACATTGACGACATGAAGATTGCTGCTCGTAAAATCCATGAACTAGGAGCTAAAGCTGTTGTCATAAAAGGTGGAAAAGCCCTAGCTACTGAAAAAGCAATAGACTTATTCTTTGATGGTGAAACATTCTACTTATTAGAATCTGAAAAAGTTGCATCTACAAATAACCACGGTGCAGGCTGTACTTTTGCTGCCTCTGTCACAGCGAATCTTGCGAATGGTCTTACTATTAAAGATTCTGTCATTGAAGCAAAAGAGTTTGTATCGGCAGCTATTGCACATGGCTGGGCGCTAAATGAATATGTAGGTCCTGTCATGCATGGAGCGAAATCACGCTTTGGTGCTCCACACGTAACAGTAACAGAAATATAAGAATGAAAGGGATGTCTCAAAGTCATTTGAGACATCCCTCTTTTTTTACATATAATTCTCCATCATTTCTAGCCGATAATCCCATGGATCATTCATAGATATAAATTGCGCTAATGCTTTACTTTCCTTTTTACGTTCAGCACGGGCCTTCGCTCGTTCTGAAGCTGTTTCATGCAATTTTGTCTCTTCTACTGTTTCAGGTATTACTCGTGGGACCAGTGCTGGTTTGTTATTTTCATCCAATGCCACGAAAGTTAATAATGCAGTCGCTGCCACCTTTCTCTCCCCAGTTTTCAAGTTTTCAGAAATGACTTTAACAAAAACCTCCATAGAAGACCTTCCCGTCCAAGTTACATAGGATTCGAAATAAACCGAATCTGTTGGGCGAATGGGATGTAGGAAATCGACTGAATCAGTTGAGGCTGTAACACAATCTCTTCTGCTATGCTTTGCAGCTGAAATGGAAGCAACTTGATCAATATCGCTCATCAATCGTCCGCCAAATAATGTATTATGATTATTTACATCGTTTGGAAATACACGACTTGTACGCATCACTCTTGATTCCTTACAATATTTAAAGTCCTTATTCACTCTAATTCCCCCTCTAAACGTCTTGTTTATTCCTACTATAATGCTATATTTAAATGGAAAAATCAATGTAATTATTAGAAAATTACAAATACTAAACAATTATTTAATGATGAGTATTTATCCGATAAAGATTAAAATTGGACAAGATACGTTAATGCCTCATACCCCATATATTAGCTGTATGGGAGGGGAAAAAATGAAAAAAAACAAGGTAGAAGACTTAACGGAAGAATCAGGTTTACTAGCTGGAGAAATCACCTCTTCAAAAGTTGAAGTAATTGCCTCCATAATATTAACACTTGGTTACTCATTATCCACCCTTGCCACAATATTGGCTCTGCAGGAGGAGGAAGAATTGGCACAAGCCAAAACTACTGAAACCCAAGATCAAAATCTTTATATGAAGCAAATGTTTAAACAATTACAAAATGTTAATAATCGTTTAGATACAATAGAACGAAAGCTCAATCGATACTAACAAATACATAGCCTACATTAATTTTCAATAAAAAACCGCGACTCTCCGTCATAAAGAGAGTCGCGGTTTTTATTATACTATGATAATGAGCTTCATTTTTCTTCCCTTTTTCACAGCTACCTTGCATAACCTGTTCAAGGAACGTCATCTATTGTACCAAGATAGAATTCATTATTTCTGAAATAATACTACCTTCAACAGGTGGAGCTGTCTACACACACAAATTAGGAAGAAGTCATGGTTGCAATATCTTTTCAGATGTGAAAACGGATACAATGCGAAACGACACAGTTTGTACATATTTATTTTCACACTCCCTATATTGATACATTACAATAATTTTTTCAAGAATATTGCTTAAGAACTTGTCATAGGTTTAGAGATGATGATTTATTTCTCTGGATGCTAGGATTCATTTTCACACTCTCAAAAATTTGGACAAAATGGCGCTAAGGTTTGTAAATATAAATCATCAATTTTTTTATCAAAGCAATCAATTTCCCTTTGCGAATTTTTTTTACTATACTTAAAGGAGAAATGATCGAGAGGAGTGTTAAGATGCAAGAAGTACAAGTAGAGACGTTGCAAAAATTGCTGAATTCTTTCGCCAACAAAGACGTTTATATTCATCTTGAGACGACAAACGGATCTTATGCAGCACACTATGATGAACAGTTTTTTAATGCAGGTGCTTTTATTCGCAATGCTAAAATTAACTATGAGCTTGCTAAGGTTGTAGATAATGCACCTCATCGTGTGGGTTTAAAATTACCTCATGGCTGGGTTTATGCTCAAGGCATTACACATTTTGAATTAGATGATTTAGGCCGTTTATTAATGGCTGGACTAGACTACTCTGGAAAATTGGCGATTGCGCTTGAAATTAGTGAAACGCCATTTACTTACTAAGGGGGACGACTATTTGAATTTACAACCACAACGTCATATTTTAATTGTGTACCCTCACCCAGATGATGAGGCTTTCTCAGTTGCGGGGACCATCGCCTACTATACAAAGAAAATGAATACACCTGTTACATATGCCTGTTTAACATTAGGCGAAATGGGACGTAATTTAGGTAATCCACCCTTTGCTACACGCGAGTCTTTACCTGAAATCCGTCGTAAGGAATTGGTTACAGCGGCAGAGGCGATGGGTATTCAAGATTTACGCATGCTTGGTCTACGTGATAAAACAATTGAATTTGAAGATGATGAGAAAATGGTAAAATTAATGGAAGGGCTAATCGAAGAACTAATGCCTTCTTTAATTTTCACATTTTTACCTGGCTTTGCTGTCCACCCAGACCATGAAGCAACAGCACGTGCTGTAATTGAAGCTGTACGTCGTATGCCAAAGGCTGCTCGTCCACAAATATTCGGTTGTGCCTTCGCCAATGATACGATTGAAAAAAATGGTGAACCACATGTGGTCTATGATATTCGGGAAATGCGAATGGACAAATTAAAAGCATTACAAGCCCATGCGTCTCAGACTGGTTGGATGATGCAGGAGACTGAAAAACGTATTGATGACGGCGAACCAATGAGCGAGAGCTGGCTTAATGTTGAAAAGTTCTATATTGTTGACCCAGATAAATATGTAAAATAAATAAAGTACTGTTCTCATTTTTGGAGAACAGTACTTTTTAATTAGGCAGCTCTTACTCTCTTCATCATATGCACAATGATTGTGATGGAAAAAGCAATCACTAAGAAAAGGAAGAATAAATAATGAGGGATGTGGATATTAAAAACACTTACTAACATTTTTAAGCCGATGACACCTATAATTATGAAGGCTGTTGCTTCAAGTTCTGGTATTTTTTCAATGATGATTAAAAATACACCTGCAATCGTCCTCATCATTAATATTCCTAACATCCCTCCAATTAAAAGCACCCAGACCTGATCTGATATCGCAAACGCAGCAAAGATTGAATCAATTGAAAAAGCAATATCCATTAGCTCAACAGAAATGACAGTTGCCCAAAACGTGCCGAAAAGACGCACCATCCATCCTGACCTCTTTACCTCTTTTACACTATCCTCATTCCCTATGTGAAGGAAATGAGCTACACAAAGCCAACCTAAATACAAAGCACCTAATACTTTAATAAACCAAAATTCTACTAGATAAACACCTATGCCAATAAATAAAAATCTAAAAAAATAGGCACCTAGCATACCATACATTAATGCCCGTTTTCGCTGTTTATCTGGTAAATGTTTCACTAGTACCGCTAATACCAGTGCATTATCTGCCGACAGCAAACCTTCTATAATAATTAATGAGGATATTAGTCCCCAGGAGACAGGGTCCATTAGTACTTCTTGCCACATCGCCAAATCAAAAAACTTCCAATATGTTGATAAAATTCCTTGAATGATTTCCACTACATACCCTCCTACTTGTCCTAAGCTAATCTAGTATATGCTTGACCATTTTTGTTATGAGAGTAGTATTTTTTAGAATTGAAACAACAGATTTTCTCCCCTTAAATTGAGCTAATTCTAGGTCTGAGACATTGCTTCTTTATAAAATAATTAGCTATATCAAGATAAAACGCTTACATCATAAAATAGACACGGAAAATTTAGAATTTACTAAAAATTAATCACAAAAAGCAAATAAAGTGTGCTATCATAGATAAATGTTTTAAACGTATAACGGAGGATGAATACTATGGAAGTTGCTGATACTAGAACCGTGCAAGTGGAGAATGTCCTGATTGCACATCATTTTTTAAAAGATGTAGTTGTGCACACACCACTACAAAAAAACGACTATTTATCCGAGAAATACGGAGCTAATATTTATATTAAACGCGAAGATTTACAGCATGTACGCTCATTCAAGCTTCGTGGTGCCTATTATAAAATTAAAAAAATCGAGGATGAAGCGCGCGATGCTGGGGTTGTCTGTGCAAGTGCAGGCAATCATGCACAAGGTGTAGCTTATGCCTGTGCCCAATTAAAAATTCAAGCAAGCATTTTTATGCCACAAACAACACCGAAGCAAAAAATAGACCAAGTACGTATGTTTGGACGTGAATATGTGGAAATTATTTTAGCAGGAGATACATTCGATGATTCTGCTGAAAGCGCGTTGAGCTATTGTGAAGAGCATGGTAAAATCTTCATTCATCCATTTGATGATTTTGATGTCATTGCTGGTCAAGGAACGGTAGCGGTAGAAATTATGAATGATATGGAGGAGCCAATCGACTACGTATTCGGAAGTATTGGCGGTGGTGGCTTAATGTCAGGCGTGTCTGCCTACATTAAAAATCTCTCTCCAGCTAGTAAAATTATTGGTGTGGAGCCTGCTGGTGCTGGTAGTATGAAGGCTGCCTTTGCTGAAGGTGGCGCAGTTGCTCTTGATTGGATTGATAAATTCGTTGATGGTGCTGCAGTAAAATGCGTCGGTCATCATACTTATGATGTTTGCCGTCGCTATTTAGATGATATTGTTCTTGTACCTGAAGGCAAGGTATGTACGACCATTCTAGATCTATATAATAAACATGCGATTATCGCTGAGCCTGCAGGAGCATTATCAGTGGCAGCTCTTGATTTTTATAAAGAAGAAATTAAAGGTAAGTCAGTCGTTGTCATCATCAGTGGTGGGAATAATGACATTGGACGAATGCAGGAGATTAAAGAAAAATCACTTATACACGAAGGCTTACTTTACTACTTCATCGTCAGCTTCCCTCAGCGTGCCGGGGCATTACGTCAATTCCTCACTAGTGTACTTGGACCAAACGATGACATTACTACCTTTGAATATACCAAGAAAAATAATAAAGAAAGTGGCCCTGCACTAGTCGGCATTGAGTTAGGTGATCGTGCTGAATATGAAGGACTACTTGCCCGAATGGATGAATTCGGCTTCAAATACAAAGAAGTAAACAACGATATTCAACTATTTGGCTTACTCGTTTAAAATGAAGAGCCTCACTTCTCTGAAAGTGAGGCTTTTTTATGCGATAAAGTTTATCGATCGTTTAATTTCCCTAAATAAAATTATTCAACTAGTGCATGAGCGTTTTATATGATGTTGAAAAAATAATATCGTCTGCGGAAAGAGACATTCTGCAAGGCGAGGGATTGATATCTGTTCCGCCAGCGTCCAGGTGGCGTCTGATGAGCCGCTAAATCCCCTAAGGGGCAACTCCTCTCCAATCAACCCTTTTGAAACTGTGTCCTTTCATTTTCTATCATACTAACAATGCGGAAAAACGATGTGTGACAACGCCCCTCCATAAAGAGTAGTGAGGACCTTTGCTAAATTAATGTGCTGGATTGGAAGGCTACTAGACTCCCATAAGATAGATCGGCATCCCCCACACGTGAAATTAGGGAACCTGCAACGGTCATTCATTTACACCATTCATAAAAACACTATTGATGAAATTTTTTACACTATGAAAAACACCCATACAAGTGTATGAGCGTTTCGATATTAACCTAATAGAGCACGGTCCGAATTCATTTTTTCCCCACGAATACGTTCAAACTCGGACATTAAATCAGGGATTGTTAATTCATGTTTGCGATCTTCACCAACTTCTAAAATGATCTGGCCTTTATCCATCATAATAAGACGATTCCCTAAATCTAATGCTTGCTGCATATTGTGCGTTACCATTAATGTCGTTAAATTATCTTTTTCCACTAAGTACTTCGTAATACGGGTAATTAACTCTGCACGTGATGGATCAAGTGCAGCCGTATGCTCATCCAGCAATAAAATAGATGGCTTTGTGAAGGTAGCCATTAAGAGCGACAAAGCTTGACGTTCCCCACCTGAAAGTAAACCTACCTTAGCAGAAAGACGATTCTCAAGATTCAAACCAAGCATCTCTAGCGATTCTTTAAAAAATTCACGACGCTTTTTGTCCACACCATTGCGTAGTCCTCTATGCTTATTTCGAGAGTATGCTAATGCTAGATTTTCTTCAATTGTCATCGTAGGTGCAGTTCCTGCCATTGGGTCCTGGAAGACACGCCCAATGTATTGAGAGCGTTTATATTCAGGCAAACTTGTCACATCATTACCATCAATCAATACTGTACCGAAATCGGGTGTTAAAGCACCTGAAATCATATTCATCATCGTTGATTTACCTGCACCATTACTACCTATAATTGTCACAAAATCACCGGGCTTTAAATGTAGGTTTATCTCCGCAAGTGCAATCTTCTCATCAGGTGTTCCTTCATTAAATACCTTATTAATACCATGTAATTTAAGCAAGGCCATTACCTCCCTGCTCTACTTTTTTTACTTGTGAAAGTTCTGCAGCACGTTTAGCTTTACGTTTACGTTCTTTACTCTTATTAATAAATTGCGGTAAGATCAGCGCCAAAATAACGATAATCGCTGTAATTAATTTCATGTCTCCTGAATCAAGGAAATCTACACGTAATGCTAAAGCTAATATAATACGATAAATGATGGCTCCTGCAATAACTGCAAACGTTGTACGGATAATAGTTTTAGTCCCAAAAATAGCTTCACCAATAATAACGGATGCGAGACCGATCACAATCATACCAATCCCCATACTAACATCAGAGAACTTCGAGTATTGTGCGATTAAAGCTCCAGAAAATGCGACAAGCGCATTGGAAAGACCTAGCCCCAAAATGATAAGTGTGTCTGTATTTGCAGAGAAGCTGCGAATCATTCGTTTATTATCACCAGTTGCTCGGATAGCTAGCCCAACCTCTGTCTTTAAGAACCAGTCTGCTATTAACTTAATTAAAATCGTGATGATTAATACAACAATCAGCACACTCCATGTACCTGGTACATGCTGAAAGCCTATGCTTTTTAATAGGTTATTGATAGCATCATCGATCCCTAAATTACTCCAAAAAGATTGAAACTTTGAAAAGATTGTTTCAGAGTTTAGTAGTGGAATATTCGGGCGACCTATCGTATTTTCTGCAGTTAACCCCATGATACGTAGATTAATCGAATATAAAGCAATCATCATTAAAATTCCTGATAATAACGGATTAATCTTTCCTTTCGTGTGAAGAATTCCTGTCATACATCCAGCAATAAATCCAGCAACAATTGCCACTAAAGTCGCTAAGATTGGGTGGTAGCCAAGCAAAACCATTGTTGCTGCAGTTGCCGCCCCTGTTACAAAGCTTCCATCAACCGTTAAATCCGGAAAATCTAACACCCGAAATGTTAAATATACACCAAGTGCCATAATTGCATAGATGATTCCTTGCTCCACTGCGCCAAATAATGCTAAAAACATCGTTGAATCATCTCCTAAATCTCTTTATTATTTATATCACTTGTAAAATGAAGATAAAGCGGGGATAATGCACCCCGCTTCGTTTTACTGTTCTAGAATTTCGGCACCCCAAGAATCTTTAATTTCGATGCCTAAATCATCTGCAACTTTTTTATTGATTAATAATTTCAGATTTTGTGGGTATTGTGCTGGTGTATCGGCAGGTGTCGCTTCACCTTTTAAAATTTTCACAACCATTTGACCTGCTTCATAACCGATATCGAAATATTCAAAACCATAAGCAGCTAAACCACCACGTGCCACAGAATCTAATTCTCCTACGATTAATGGTAATTTATTCGTATTGGCAACATCAATTACCGATTCTAATGCAGAAACAACTGTGTTATCAGTAATAATATAGAAAGCATCTACTTTACCAATTAGAGATTCTGTCGCTTGCTTTACATCCGCTGAAGTGGATGCTGATGCTTCTACCACCGCTAAACCTTGTTCGTCCATAACCTTTTTCACTTCTGAAACTTGAGCAACAGAGTTTTGCTCACCCGCATTGTAGACCATCCCTACTTTTTTCGCACCAAGCTCTTTTAGGAATGCTACAGTTTTAGAAATCGTTTCTGGATGTAAATCGATTGTGCCTGTAATATTTTTCCCTGGCTTCTCCATTGAGTCAATTAGCTGTGCACCAACAGCATCTGTAACAGATGTAAAAATAATTGGAATATCACTTGTTGCTGTTGCAGCGGCTTGTGCAGAAGGTGTAGAGTTTGCAAAAATTAAATCTACGTTTGCACTTACTAGATTGTTAGCAATCGTTGTGTTAAGGCTATTATCTCCCTGTGCAATTTGTGGATCGTAGTCAACTTTTAAGCCAGCATCTTCAATTGCTTTTTTAAAGCCTTCCGTTGCTGCGTTTAACGATGGATGCTCAACAATTTGAGTAATCCCGATTTTATATGTTTTATCGTCTGCATTTCCGCTCTCACTTGCATTGTTTTTTTCATTTCCTTTTGAATCTGCTGTACCTGAGCCACCGCTACCACAAGCAGCAAGAAGCAACACTAATCCAAAAAGAAGGAATGACAACTTCTTTACATTGCTTTTCACAAATAATCCCCCCGATTATATTCTCGAATATCTATCGCACTTTATCCAAACAAAGTGTGAATGTATCGCTATATTATCGTTATTATCGAGCTCCGTCAACAACATTATGAATGTTCTGACTTTTAAAAGTGACAAAATATTTTAGTTTTTCATTTAATTTGGCGCTTTAAACCGCTAAACTACGCTGTTTTAGTTAATCGATTTCTTTTTTCAACATAGTAAAAAATATTTATGACAATTTTGCGACGATAGGACATTATAGACAAAGTCTGACATTTGACTTCTACTAGATATCTATTATAGAATATTTACTTGTGTGAAAGCACCGTGGTTCGTAACCATCCCACGAAAAAAAACTAAGGAGAAATGAATATGAAGATAAAATTTTTAGCAGCAAGTGGTATCATTGCGGCTCTATATATAGCTGTAACCATGCTTGTTGCCCCATTTGGTTTTACAGAGGTACAGTTCCGAGTATCTGAGATGTTTAACCATTTAGTGGCCTTTAATCCACGCTTTGCCGTAGGGATTATTATTGGTGTATTGATCTCTAATCTCTTTTCACCACTTGGCATTTACGATTTAGTTTTTGGTGTAGGTCATTCAATGATTACTCTTGGCCTGTTTATTTTAATCTGTAAATTTGTCAAAAATATTTGGGCACGTTTAATTATTAATACATTGCTCTTTACATGTACTATGTTTATCATTGCCTTTGAGCTGAACTTGGCTTTAGAGTTGCCATTTTTCTGGACTTGGCTAACAGTCGCGGCGGGTGAATTTGTTGTATTAGCTGTAGGTGCACCGATTATGTATGTTTTAAACAAACGCCTTCACTTTAAAAATTTGATTTAACTGACGGATCTTTTTAGATTCGTCTTTTTTCTTGACACTATTCTGAAAATACTCTACAATTCTTTCTAATAAATGCAAGGAAGAAGAGTAGTAGCAAGCATTGTTACTTTTAGAGAGCTGGTGGTTGGTGCAAACCAGTAGTACAGACTTGTGAATGGACTTCAGAGCAGCCTTATCAAATGTAAGGCCGTTTCGCTCCCCGTTACCGGAGCAGGAAAGCGCGCAAAAATTGCGAATGAAGGTGGCACCACGGTTACTCGTCCTTTTTATGAGGGATTGGAGTGGCTTTTTTTTTGGAAAAATTAGCATAGAGGAGTCGAGTTAAGATGAGTACAGTAGTAGAAAAAAAGGGATATTTCGGTGAATTTGGTGGAAGCTTTGTTCCAAAGGAGCTTCAAAATGTTTTAAATAGACTAGATGAGAATTTTCAAAAGTATAAAGAGGATGATGATTTTAAGCAAGAATTAGATTACTATTTCCGTGAATATGTCGGTCGTAAATCCCCTCTTTATTTTGCAGAGAATTTAACAAAGCAATTAGGTGGCGCAAAAATTTATTTAAAACGTGAAGACCTTAACCACACAGGCTCCCATAAAATCAATAATGTATTAGGACAAATTTTACTAGCTAAACGTATGGGAGCAAATCGCGTGATTGCCGAAACAGGGGCAGGTCAACATGGTGTAGCAACAGCTACAGCGTGTGCCATGTTTGGAATGGATTGCACGATTTATATGGGCTTGGAAGATACAAAACGTCAGGCATTGAACGTATTTCGCATGGAACTTCTCGGAGCGAAAGTTGTAGCTGTCGATAAAGGGCAAGGACGCTTAAAGGATGCAGTAGATGAGGCATTCGCTGACTTAGTAGAAAACTATGAAACAACCTTCTATTTATTAGGCTCAGCAGTTGGACCACACCCCTTCCCATCAATGGTTAAACATTTTCAATCAGTGATTAGCCGCGAAAGTCGTGAACAGATTTTAGAAAAGGAAGGAAAGCTGCCGACAGCTGTTCTTGCCTGTGTAGGAGGCGGTAGTAATGCCATTGGGGCATTTGCTGATTATATTGCAGACGAAGATGTTCGTCTTATTGGAATAGAGCCAGACAAAGCTGCTACCTTAAACGAAGGAACACCAGGAGAGCTACACGGCTTCAAATGTTTAGTACTTCAGGACGCAGAAGGCAACCCACTCCCTACCTATTCAATAGCAGCTGGTTTAGATTATCCAGGTGCGGGGCCTGAGCATAGCCATTTGAAAACAATCGGTCGTGCTGAATATGTGACCGTGACAAATGAAGAAGTTTTAGATGCCTTCCAAGTACTTTCTAAGGTTGAAGGTATTATTCCTGCTCTTGAAAGCTCACATGCAGTCGCACATGCTCTAAAATTAGCACCAACTTTATCATCTGAGGAAAGCATTATTATTAATATCTCTGGTCGTGGCGATAAAGACGTTGAACAAGTCTTCCACATGCTAACTAAATAACTCAAAAAAGAGCGACTTCCATTTACGGAAATCGCTCTTTTACCTATACCAATGATTTAGGATAAATTTCTGCTACATTATCTCGCAGCTTCGCTTTCAGGAATTTTCCGACAGATGTCTTTGGAATTTCTTCTAGAAAGACGACTGCATCTGGTACCCACCACTTGGCAAATTGATTTTCTAAAAAAGCAAGAAGCTCTGGTTCAGTTACTGATTGTCCCTCTTTCAATACAACACAAGCTAATGGACGCTCCTGCCATTTAGCATGGGGCATGGCAATGACAGCCGCTTCTAAAACGGCATCATGAGTCATCAGCGCATTTTCCAAATCAACAGAGGAAATCCATTCCCCACCTGATTTAATAAGATCCTTCGTACGGTCCGTAATTTTAATAAAGCCATCTGCTGTTCGTACAGCAATATCACCAGTATATAACCAACCATCTCGATAAGCATCTGCTGTTCGCTCATCACGATAGTATTCGTTGGAAATCCATGGGCCTTTTAAACGTAATTCCCCCATTGTTTCGCCATCCCAAGGTACCTCCCCCGCCTCATTAATAATACTAGATTCGATACCTGCCATTGTCATCCCTTGCATCGCTCGAGCTTCAATACGTTTTTCAATCGGCCAATCTTCCATCCATGACATATAATTAGACAATGCCACGATTGGTGTAGTTTCCGTCATGCCATAGACAACAATATAAGGAATTCCATATTTTTCTTCAAATGTCCGAATGAGTCGAGTTGGTGAAGCCGATCCACCACAGCATATCGCTCTTAAAGAACTAATATCTCGTTCTTTCTTTTCCTGTTCCTGTAAGGCACCTATCCAAATGGTTGGAACACCAGCAGTTAATGTAACCTTTTCTTGTTCGATTAAATCCATTATTAATGCTGAAGTAAATTGCGGACCTGGTAGAACTTGTGTAGCACCCACATTGACACTAGCAAAAGGCAAGCCCCATGCATTTGCATGAAACATGGGTACAATCGGCATCACGACATCTCTTTCCGCAATTCCCATAGAGTCAGACATACTCAGCATGATACTGTGTAGTACTAAACCCCGATGGGAATAGACAACCCCCTTTGGATTCCCTGTTGTGGCGCTTGTATAGCACATACCGGCAGGTGCTTCTTCATCAATATCCTCTGGAAATTGAAATTCTTCATCAGCAGTAGCTAATATGTCCTCATAGGATAAAACATTTTGTAATGTAGTCTTTGGCAAAGCTGGTTCATCCGTCATAATGATATAATGTTTCACTGTCTCAAGTTTTGGCGCAATATTTTCAATGATCGGTAATAAATCTACATCGACCATTAAAATCTCATCTTCTGCATGATTAATAATATAGATCAAATGCTCTTCTGATAAACGAATATTTACCATGTGTAAGATTGCCCCTGAGCAAGGCACAGCAAAATAAGCTTCTAAATGTCGATGCTGATTCCACGCAAAGGAGCCGACTTTTGTTCCTCTTGTCATCCCAAGCTTCGTAAGGGCATCTGCTAAACGACGCGTTCTTTTTGCCCACTGCCCATATGTTAAACGATGTATTTTGTGTGGGCTTGTCCGTGAAATAATTGATTTTCTTGCAAAATAGCTCTCTGCTCGTTTAAAAAAACTAGTTAAAACTAATGGTGCTTGCATCATAAAACCCATCATCCCTTCATTTGTGAATTTCCCCTTGTGAAATTATCATAGCATCAATTTAACTGAATACTATTAATATTCCGAATATTATTATATTTTAATTTCATAATTTAATCTATATATTCCAATAATTTTCTTTTATATATAAAAAAACGGATGAAGTCTAGTCTTCACCCGTTGCCTATCTATTATGAAATTGCTTTTTTATGCAGTTTAATTTTCAATTTTTCTAACATATCTACCGTCATTTTAGCTAAATCATATTCTGCTTTGAAGCCCCACTCTTTTTGAGCCGCTTCAATATTTAAAGAGTTTGGCCAGCTATCTGCAATGGCTTGACGAACAGGATCTACCTGATAGCTCATTGTGAAATTTGGTAAGTGTTTCTTGATTTCAGCCGCGATTTGCGAAGGTTCGAAGCTCATGGCTGTAATATTAAAAGCATTGCGATGAATAAGCTTACTACCGTCTGCTTCCATTAAATCTACAATAGCTTGTAAGGCATCTGGCATGTACATCATATCCATAAATGTACCTTCCTGAATATACGATGTATATTTGCCTTGTTCGATGGCTTCATAGAAAATTTCTACAGCATAATCTGTTGTACCACCACCTGGAGGTGTTACATAAGAAATTAGCCCCGGGAAGCGTACTCCGCGTGTATCAACACCAAAACGATTAAAGTAATAATCGCATAATAACTCACCCGCTACCTTATTTACCCCATACATAGTTGTTGGTCTTTGCAAAGTATCCTGTGGTGTATCTTCCTTAGGTGTAGACGGACCAAACGCACCAATTGAGCTTGGCGTGAAAAATTGCATATTTAACTCACGTGAAACTTCTAACGCATTCATTAATCCACCCATATTTAAATTCCAAGCTAACAATGGATTTCTCTCTGCTGTAGCTGATAATAATGCTGCTAAATGCATCATCGTATCTGCACCGAAGTCCTTTGCTAAATCATGCATTCTTTGTCCATCTGTCACGTCCAATATTTCAAATGGGCCCTTAGTATGTTCAAGCTTTCTAATGTCTGTAGCAAGTATATTGTCCTCTCCATAAATACCACGAAGTTTTTCTACTAGCTCAGAACCAATTTGACCAAGTGCTCCAGTAACAATAATCTTTTTCATTTCCCAAAACCTCCACATGTGAACAATTGTACTTTCTGAAAGTACAAAAATACATTAATAAACATTGATTTAATAACACTTTCAATGAAATTCATTATAATGTGTTCGTTTTGAAAATACAACAATTATATTAATAATATTCCTTACAAAGAACATACAATCCCTTATTCACAGTATATGAGAACAAGAAAAATATTGTGCTACAAAAATATACAAAACACATTTGTACATCTCAAAAACACAAATCATTTACACTTTCATAAGCTAGTTTTGTAACCATGCAAAAAAAAGAATCTTCTTTGCTATTTTTTGCAAAGAAGACCCTTTTTGAATATTATTCTTTAATATTAAATTATATCGAAAAACGTTTGACAGCTATTTGCAAAACTTTTGATACTTTGCGCAATTCCTTAATATAATTATGGAACTGTTGCTGAGCTTTTAATTGATCAGCTGTTAACGTAGCAACATGCTTAGTAGACACGGCATTCGTATCGGATAAGGCTGTCAGCATACCCGCATCCTCACTTACCTTCTGCGTGTGATTGGCAATCTCTTGAACCGTAGCAGATACTTCCATAATATATGGCTTAATAGTATGTACTTTTTCTAAAATTTGATCAAAACTTGACGCAGTTTGTCCTGTAACAGCTACACCTTTTTCAGTCGCTACTAAAACCCCTTCCATCATTTGTACCGCATAACTCGAATCTAGATGGATGTTTTGTACAATGGATGTAATCGTTTGTGTCGATTGAACAGTTTGCTCTGCAAGCTTACGAACCTCATTAGCCACTACTGCAAAGCCTTTACCATGCTCTCCTGCTCTAGCGGCTTCAATGGAAGCGTTTAAAGCCAGTAAATTAGTTTGCGCTGTTATTCTTTCTATTACTTCAATCATTTGATCAATCGATGCAGCCCGCTCTACTAAATTAAAGATAGCTGTATTAGATTTTTCAACCGCCTGCTTAATAGCTTGCATTTGTGTTAAATTAGCCTGTACAATTTCAGTTCCACTTTCTGCATCTCTGGCCGTTTTTTGTGCAAAACTTTCTACAACCTGAACCTTTTCTAAAATAACCTGTACATCATTTAAAACCTCCTCTAAGGAAGCAGTATTCGAAGCTAGTTTACTAGAAGAAGCAGAAATTGACTCTGAAATAGATTGTACATCCTTCGCTATTTTTAATGTCGTTGTTGATGATTGCTCAGAGGATTTCTGCAATTTGCCTGTCATTTCTTCTACTTCATAAGCACTGTCTGTGACAGTATGTAGTAGTCGTTTCACCTCTGTTACCATTTGATTGTATGACAGAACTACTTCACCAAGCTCATCATGAGCTACATAACTTGCATTGGCAGTGAAATCACCTTGTTCTGCTCGTTTTAATAATGACTTTAGTTGACGGGTTGGCACATTGACTGCCTTCGTTGCAATAAAGCCGATAAGGATAACAAGCAAGACAACCGCTAAGCATACGCCACCTAGTAACCAGTAGCCAAATTGTACATCTTTTTGATAAGCCTGCTGTTGGTCTTTTGCTCGTTGAACCAAATAATTTTGCGTGTCTTCTAATAATGCATGACTCTCCTGACTAATTGGTAAAAATGTTTGCACATAAAACTGATCTAGCTCACCATGGTTCAATTGCTTAAAGTTCTCAATGGCTTCTTCCTGCTTCTTAAGCAATGACTTATACTTCTTAATTTGATGACTCATCTTCTTGTCAATTTCTTGGCTATCTAGATGATCTAAAGGCTGCGCCATGTTTTGTAAAATGGCTGTCATTTCTTTATCGTCACCCTTCGAATCTACTATAAAATCTAATCGACGCTGTGATTCTTCTAGCTCATTTAGCCATCCAATTGGGACAAGTCCCTGTGTGTAACTCTCACTTGCATGCCACGACATTTTCCTTAAATAATCTACACTGAATACACCTAGCAATACATTCGATAATACACAAACAATCATGAGTACAAGTAACTTGTCCTTCACCTTAATGAAACGGAAAAAATGCATGATCCTTGGCTCCTCCTCCAACTCTTACCAATAATGATAGTATAGAGATATAAAGCCAGTGTTATATTTTTGTAAATTTTAATCGAAATATTAAGAATTTATACCCATCATTTAGTTTTATTTAGGTAATTTAACTCGCTAAATTAGCCAGATTATCGCTACTTATTCATACTATTTTTAGAAAAACATTCGCAACCTTCCATACATTGTAAGCGTTCATACTAGAGAATGGAGGTGTTACATTTGACGCAATTCAAGAAGTTAGATTGGAGTTTAGTAATAAGTCTTCTTTTACTCGGCGCTATTAGTTGCCTTTTTGTCCATTCTAGTAGTGTAAATTTTGAACAGTATGCAAGCTCCTTTATTATCAAACAGTTTTTATTTTATGTCATCGGATTAACCATCATGCTTGGAATATCCTTGCTTGATATTGAACAGTTGAAGAAGATTGGATGGCCATTTTACTTCCTAATAGTTGCTTTAACGGCTGGTCTTATTGTTGCTCCTGAAAGCATTGCTCGAACGATCAATCAGGCAAAATCATGGTATCAAATCCCGTTTTTAGGTTCTCTCCAACCCTCGGAATTTTTAAAGTTTGCTTTTTTAATAGTTGTGAGTAAGGTCATTATTGCTCATCAAGAGAAAAATGTCCGCCCCTCCTATCTAGCAGATTTTTGGTTACTTATAAAAATCGGGCTAATTGTCCTTCCTCCTACGCTACTTGTTTATAGACAACCCGATACAGGTATGGTCATGTTGTATATGGCAATGATTTTACCGATGATTTTCTTTTCAGGTATTCATAGAAAGCTTCTTGTCGTATTTACGACTGTTCCTCTAGTTATCATCAGTACGCTGGTAGTGCTCTATGTCAGATTTAATGAATTTTTTACAGAGAAGGTTTTAGGTGCTCTATCAGGACATCAGATTTCTAGAATTTATGGATGGCTTCAGCCTTATGAATATACAGATTCTTCTTTTCAAGTACGCCAAGGCTTTATGGCTATCGGGTCAGGAGAATTTGTGGGCAAGGGCTATCTACATAACAATGTCTATGTACCAGAAAAACATACCGATTTTATATTCTCTGCTATTGCAGAAGAGCTAGGTTTTATTGGAGGAGCATTTGTAATCGCGCTACTTTTTTTTGTTATCTATCGTATTGTCGTTATTACGGTAGTAGCGCGAGATCCCTTTATGACTTTAATGGGGGCAGGTATTTCAAGCTTACTAGCCTTTCAAATTACTCAAAATATCGGCATGACCATTGGGCTTTTACCTGTCACAGGTGTCACCCTACCCTTTTTAAGCTATGGTGGAAGTTCGTTATTATCCAATTTTATGCTTATCGGAATCGTCTTGATCATTCATAATTCATATAAGGGGTATATGTTTAAAGTAGGAGACTGACAAAATGCAAGTAGAGACATGTATATGCTATTCTCTACTTGCTAAGTTAAGGGGGATTAATTCGTTAAAAACTTCTTCATACTTGCATTATATTGATCGATAAATAGCTTTGCCTCATTATATGGTAATCTTAAAGCAGCTAAAGCGGCACCACCTACCGGTAAGCTATAAGCACCCACGAAGTCATACTGATTACTATTCTTTTTATCAATAGCGATTAATTTTTTAGTAAATAGCTCCAATTCATTAAAAACGCCACCAGCTAGCACTACTTTGACTTGCTTATGTGCAAACGGGTTTTTTTTGTAACAAGCGTCTATACTTTGATAAAAAACATGGCACACTTGATCAATAATTGTATTGGCTTCTCCATCACCACGTTTAGCGCATTCAATTGCAACCTTACTTAAAGGTGATATGGTATCCCGCGGATGTCCTTCGCCATATACCACTTCAATTATCTGCGGAACGGATTGTAATCGAAAATATTCTAATACCGCTGCTGTTAGAAGCGTTTCAGGACCTCTTTTGTCGAATGCTTTAAATACCGCTTTTAATGTGCGAATGCCAATATCATAGCCACTGCCCTCATCATCAAAAATATAACCCCATCCTGCTGTACGCTCAATTCTTCCAGATGCATCTATACTGAGTGTAATCGCACCCGTACCAGAAATTTGTACAATGCCTGGCTGCCCCAAGGTTCCCGCATACAGCGCGTTCATTCCATCATTCGATAGTGATAGTTGACAGTCTTTCGGTAAAAGCGAGGTTAATAATGCATAGGTAATTTTCTCATTATTATTTTCTGTTACACCAGACAGGCCAGCATGGCACTTTGTAATGTGTTGAAATTCGTGAGGCTGTTGTCTTTTTAAATTATTTATTAATTCTGTTATCGTCTCTGTAAAATGCTCGAAGCTCATGGATGTGGGATTACTTTTGCCTGTTTCTGCTAGCGCCATAATTTGCCCATGACATGTTGAGATTGTTGCAATCGTTTTCGTTCCACCGCCATCTATTGCCAAAACATGCAAGTGCCTTCACCTCTATACAATTTTAATTGTAGATACAATTTCTCCTACCTCTACCCCTGCATCATTACGCACAAATGCAGGAGACAATGCTTTAATACGCTCAATTGTTTCTTGATTTGTATACTGCATTTGTTCCAATACAGAAGCAATTACATTGGGCCACGGACTTTCGGAGCCATTCATAATTTTCAAGGCAAAACTTACTCCTTCATTTCTTAGAGCAAAACAGTATACACCCTGTGCTCCGCCCTTCGCCACAATATTAGGGTCCTTTAATAATGCTGTACAAATAAAGTTTTGCGCTGCAATGATATGACTCTCTTGATTCATTACTGCTGTAAGTTTTATTACTGCTTCACGAATTAGTTCATCATCAATCAATTCTGGTCGTGCTAACTTTAAATAGGCAATGGCCATGTTTTTTAGCGGAATCGCAAAGACAGGCGCACCACAGCCATCAATCCCTGTACGAATTCTCTCTATTTCATATTCACCTAAATAAGCAATATATTTTTTTATCATCTGTTGCAGTGGATGTTCTGGATGACAATATTGCTTGACAGCATAACCATTTGCTAAACATGCAGTTAAAAATCCTAAATGCTTGCCCGCGCAATTATGAAAGAGTTTCCTCTTTTCAAATCCCTGTTGAATATACTGTGTTTTAGGTTCCTCATTTAATGGATAGGATGCTGCACAAATTAAATCATTTTCATTAATAGGGAGTTTTTCCAGCAAAGAGACTAATGCCTCTTGATGATAAATTTCGCCTCTTTGCGAAGCCAGAAATAATGCACTTTCATTTGAAGTAATCCCGTATTTTTCTATAAAATCAGTCATAAAAATGGGAATGGCTTGAAATGGTTTTGCTGCAGAACGAAAATACACAGGCTCATAGTCTTGACCTACAGAGACGAATTCTTCCTTCGTTAGATTCACAGCACTCATTTGTCCATAATGCACATTTTCCATTAATCCTGACCGATACTCCTTTAAAAATTCTGAGTAAGCCACGAATCAACCAACCTTTCTTTAAACAGACAGCAACTGCTTTTGTGCTTGTAATGCCGCTCCTTTAACTACCCCTTCTTTTAATTGATTGGAAAACTGCAAATCAAAGTAGGGTTGTAATTCCTTCCATATATACTGTTTACACTTTTCACTAAGTAGTTTTTGAAATGTCACATTGTGCTCAATAATTTCTCCACTGACGATGACAGCCTCTGGTTCGTATAAACAAACTAGATTATTGATGGCTATAGCTAGAAAAGTAGCTACATCTTGTTGAATATCGATTGCCCATTGCTCACCTTGATCAACACACTGCAAAATCTCTTCTATTGATTGAATATTAAGATTTTTAGGTGTTCTTTTTAACAGCGTAACTTCAGAAACATACATCGATAAGCATCCTCTTTTACCACAGTGACACATTTCACCAAAGGGATTAATCGTTATATGACTTATTTCTCCAGCTTTATTTTGAATGCCACGATACACTTCTCCATTTAATAATATGGATGCTCCTATTCCCGTTCCAATTCCCACTAAAATACAATTTGAATACTGTGGGGTATAGATATCACCAATTTCAGCAATGATTTGCATTTTTAATTCATTATCTACGATGACTTCACAACCAAAAACACCATTTAAATCTTCTCTTATATGGCAGTTTTCCCACTTCAATTGCTCAGAGGAAACGATAATTCCTTCCTCGTTATTGATTACTCCTGGAATTCCTATCCCAATGCCTAGTAATTTATCCTGAGCAATCTGATATTCTGTCATGATATTTTCTATAGATCGTTTAAGTAGATATATAGCTTCTTCGTATTGATGCTTGATGCTACATTTGACTTCCTGAAAGGCAATAAGCTTCCCTAAGAAATCTAATATACCTATTCGAATAGTAAAACAGTCAATTTCTATACCAATCGTATATAAAGCATCTTCGCGCATATGAATTAACGTAGGACGTCTACCAATGGCTGTTTCTTCCGATACCCCTTCAAGAATAAAGCCTTCAGCTTCTAGTTCTTGCACAATACGCGTAATGGTTGTAGGGCTCATTTTTGTATATTTTGATAATTGAATTCTTGAAATTGGCGCCATCTGCCTTATTGCGTCAAGCACAATATATTTATTTTGTCTTCGCATTTGTACTTGATCTTGCTTTTTCAAATTAGATTCAACCCCTATTTAAACTTTTCTATGAATTGTACAGCTTCTTTGATGTCTTTTTCGGGATTTGATCTCACTTCTCGTTCAATAGTTAAATAGCCATTGTATCCGATTTCTTGTAAAGCTGAAAAATAAAGCTCGAAATTGACATCTCCATGACCTAATGGAAGTTCTCTGAAAAACTCTCCATTTTCCACCATTTCTTCTATTTTATCATGAGATGTTCCAGAATCGTATCCTAAGTACCCGTACACATCTTTAGGATTCGTTGACTGCAGTTGAATACCATCCTTTACATGTGTATGTACAATATATTTCTTTAATAGTTTGACTCCAGCTACAGGATCATCTTTTGTTACCATCACCATATTGGCTGGATCAAAATTAACCGATACACCGTTCGTTGATAGCTTATCTAAAAACTCTTTTAATGTTTTACTCGTTTCTGGCCCTGTTTCAATCGCAAAATAAGCATCTAATGATGTAGCATATTGTCCTAATTCTTCACAAGCTTCCAGCATTGTTTGATAGATTGGGTCATTTTCATCTTCAGGAATAATACCGATATGGGTTGTAACAATGGATGTTCCTAGGTCCTTGGCTAATTGCAGTATTTCTTTCGATTTCTTGATTTTCCAGGCATTTTCTGCTTTATCTTGGAAGCCATGTCCTCCTAAATCTCCACATAAGGCGGAGATTTCTAGACCTAACCCTAAAATATACGCCTTCAATTCTGCTCTTTGTTCAGCATTTAGGTTATCGGGGTCCAACTCACCTGAAACGGCATACATTTGTACCCCCTGTGCCCCAACTTCTTTCGCCTTTAACAAACCTTCACGAATAGGTAAACGAAAGCTGTCTACTATCACACCGATTTTATTATCCAATTTCACCATTTTAATAAACAACCTCCTTTCCTTCAGTTGCAGAAATATAAATACCTTCTAAGATTTTCATAATTTCTACCCCATCCTCCACAGGTGCAACTGAATCATAATGATGAAGGCAACAATCAACAAATGAATTAATTTCATTTTGAAAGGCAGTTGCAAAATCAAAAGTTAGATCGTTAATTTGAGGATGAATATTTAAAATCGTATTATGCTCTTCACTTACAATTTTTAATTCAGGCTCTAGCTCTGCTCCACCGTTCGTGCCATATAGCTTAATACTTATTTCATCTTTTAAAGCATGTAGTGTATAGGAAACGTCTACCATTAGCGATGCTCCATTCTCAAATGTAATGAGGGCATTTGCTAAGTCTTCTACTGTGTTTTTCGTTGCATCATAGTCTGCAGCCTTGTAGAAGGATAAATTTTCTATATGATTTCGATTTCCTAATTGATTGTAAGTATGACCTGTTATACGTTTCACCTTTGGTCTACCCATTAAGTACCAGCATATATCAATTACATGTACCCCTAGATCAATTAAAGGTCCGCCGCCAGACTTATCAATTTCGGCAAACCAGCCTCCTGGATTCCCTAATCTTCTTAGGCAGGAAGCTTTGGCATAATAAATATTGCCCAATTTGTTATCGTCGATGAAGCTTTTCAGTACTTTGGTATTTGTTGCAAATCGTCTTACATAGCCCACTTGAAATACTTTCTGATGCTTTTCTGCAACCTTTTGGATATTTAGAGCCTCTGCATAAGTCATAGATAGCGGCTTTTCTATTAGAACATGTAAGTCATTTTCCAAAGCAAAAATCGCTAATTCTGCATGCGTATTATTCCATGTACAAATACTGACAGCCTCCACATTTTTATCTGCGAATAGCTCTTCTTTTGAAGAAAAAACATGTGTTGCTCCAAATTGGGCTGCTTTTGCTTTGCCTCGTTCAATGGAAGCATCATACACGCCATATAATTCAACGTATGGATTATTCGTATAGGAACCTAAGTGAAAATCTGAAATAGAACCTGTGCCAATGACACAAACTTTTAATTTATCCATGTGCTTTCCCCCTTTAGAGCTTGCATTCATTCCATAAACGACGTACATTATCCATCCCTATTTTTGAACCAACTTGGCAATCTTCCATCCCTTCAAACTCAATAGTAAGATAGCCATCATATCCACTGCCTTTTACGAGTTTAATAATTTCTCGAATATTTATATCACCATGCCCGACAATAGCACCTCTGATGTAGTTGTTATGAACTGTACGGAACCACTCGCCCTCACCTGGATTTTCATAATAAGGACGAATATAAAAATCTTTGAAATGCACTGTAGCAGCATAAGGAATGTTTTTCATAACACCAATGAGAGGCTCTTCATCAATACATAAAAAATTACCGATATCTAAAGTTGTTTTAAAGTTGTCTCTGTTTACCGCATGAATTAATTGTTGTACACGATCACTTGTTTGAACATTAAAGCCATGATTTTCAATCGTTGTCGTAATATTAAATTGTTTCGCGTAATCTGCAATTAACTGACAGCCTCTAACCATTTCTTCAAAATGCTCGTTGTAATAATGAATGGATGTTTGCTCCTTTGGTAAGGTAAAGTGAGTAACGTCATGGCGCATAATGTGAATACCCATATGATGTACTACATCAATATGTTTCTTTAAACGTTCAACTTCTTCTAAAAAAGCTTCCTCCGTATCCTGAATAAAGTTAGCTGGTAACGAATAGGCGGATAACTCTAATCCTAGCTCTGCTGCTTTATCTTTAATTTCAGTTGCAAGTTCATAGTTATCTACAACCGTAAATTCATAGGGCACTAATTCTACATGCTGACCACCGTTGTCTGCTACCCATTGTAAAACATCTAGTACATCCATCTCTCCCTGTCTCATTTTTTTAACCATGCTATATGTGCTTAACCCTATTTTCATTTATAAACATCCTCTCCATTAGTTAACAAAGTGACATGCAACACTTTGCTCTTCGTTAATTTTCCTCATTTCTGGTATAACTTGCTTACATATATCTGATGCAAAGGGGCACCTTGTGTGGAAGGTACAACCACTCGGCGGATTTTTAGGATTTGGAATATCACCAGTTAAAACGATCTTCTTTTTTCGTAATGTTGGGTCTGCAATCGGTACGGAAGCAATGAGCGCTTGTGTATAGGGATGCTTTGGTTCATTAAATATGGTTTCTTTACGCCCAATTTCTACAATGGATCCTAAATACATAACCCCAATATAATGGCTAATATGTTCTACAACACTTAAATCGTGAGAAATAAAGAGATAAGATATTTTATATTCTTGCTGCAATTGCTTTAATAGATTCAATATTTGTGATTGTATAGATACATCTAACGCAGACACAGGCTCATCAGCAATAATTAATTTTGGCTTTGTTATTAAAGCACGGGCAATACCCAAACGCTGTCTTTGTCCACCACTGAACTCATGTGCATAGCGATCAGCATGTTCAGCATTTAATCCAACGACTTCCAGCATTTCAAGCACTAGTTTTTCACGCTCTGCTTTCGAAAGTTTTGTATGAATTTCTAAAGGCTCTCCAACAAGCTCCTTGACCTTCATTCTTGGATTCAATGAGGCATATGGGTCTTGAAAAATCATTTGAACAGTTTGCCTTAAGTGCCTTAATTCAGATGGCTTTGCAGTAGCTACTTCTTTCTCATCCACAACGATACTTCCATTCGTTGGTTCTATTAATCTAGTAATTAATCTGCCCGTAGTAGATTTCCCACAACCACTTTCCCCAACTAAACTAAATGTCGTACCTTCTTCTATTTCAAAGGAGACATCTATAACTGCGTTAACATATTGCTTTTTTTGAAATAACCCTCCGGCTATTTGAAAGCTCTTTTTTAAATTCTCCACTTTTAATATACTGTTAGGCATTTACTTCCACATCCTTTTTCACATATAGCCAGCAGCTACATTGGCGTGTAGCCGAAATTTTTACTGTCGGTGGACTCTCCTGATGGCATATAGACATCGCTTGATTACAACGTGGAGCAAATTTACAACCATTCGGCATATTTTGTGGGGATGGTACTTGACCATTGATAGAATCTAATACTTCTTTGTTATCACCAATTTTCGGTACAGATGCAATTAAACCTTTTGTATAGGGATGCTTGGGGCTAGCAAATAATTCAAAGACATCTGCTTCCTCTACAACCTGCCCTGCATACATGACCACTACCTTATCGCACATTTCTGCCACAACACCTAAATCATGTGTAATTAATAAAATAGCTGTCTCATTTTCTTCCTTTAGCTTTTTCATTAGCTCTAAAATTTGAGCTTGTATCGTGACATCAAGCGCAGTGGTTGGTTCGTCGGCAATAAGTAAATTAGGGTGGCAGGCCATAGCCATTGCAATCATTACCCGTTGGCGCATTCCTCCTGAGAGCTGATGTGGATATTCATAAATGATTTCCTCGGCTCTTCCTATGCCCACGCTTTTTAACATTTGGATTGCATGATGCTTACTTTCGTTTTTCGGCAGCTTCAAATGCATCTCAATTGCTTCCATTAACTGCTTGCCTATTTTTAAGACAGGATTTAAAGAAGTCATGGGCTCTTGAAAAATCATGGCCATTTGCTTGCCACGAATCTTCCGAATTTCTGATTCGGACATTTTCGTCAAGTCATGTCCATTAAAATGTATAGAGCCATTGACGATTTTGCCTGTAGTACCGTGAAATAATTGCATGATGGATAACGATGTTAAGCTTTTTCCACTGCCCGATTCTCCCACTAAGCCTACTATCTCTCCTTTACGGATGGAAAAATTGACACCTCTTAAAATTTTGATTTCCTTATTATCACGCGTAAAGGACGTTTCTAAGTCAATTACTCGCAATACATGTTCTGGCATAGGCATTCTCCTTAATTATTTTTTATTTTTGGATCTAACACATCTCGTAATCCATCACCTATTAAGTTAAATGCTAGTACGGTTAAAAATATGGCAATACCTGGCATGATGACTACATGCGAAGATGTCCCTAAATAGTCGCGCCCACTACTTAGCATTACTCCCCACTCAGGCATTTCAGGGCTTGCACCTAAGCCTAAAAAACTTAAACCAGAAGCTGCTAAAATGGCTGTCCCTATACGCATTGTGACAAAAATGATTAACTCACTAATTGTTTCAGGGAAAATATGTTTCCACAGCACTCTAACATGCGATGCTCCCATAGATTGTGCTGCTTCTACATAGACATTCTCCTTCGCATTCAATGTAGCACCTCTGACTAAACGAGCAAAAGATGGCACACTAAAGATCATCACAGCAATGATGACATTATTAATACCAGGGCCCAATAAGGCTACAATGGCAATCGCTAATAATAAATCAGGGAATGAAAACAACACATCACAGCTACGCATGATGATTTTGTCAACCCACCCACCGAAGTAACCGCTAATTAAACCTAAAATAGTTCCTAGTATTAAGCCTAAAAATACGGCACTGAAACTCACCATTAAGGATATTTTTGCGCCTACTATTAAACGACTAAAAATATCTCGACCATACTCGTCCGTTCCTGCCAAATGACTTGCACTTGGTCCCTCTAATAAAGCATTATAATTCGGTTCAAAAGGATCGTAAGGTGCGATATAAGGGCCAATAATAGCGATTACAATTAACAATCCTATAAAGATACTTGCTACCAAAGCAGCCTTTTGTTTTTTAAAAGACTTCCAAAATTCTTTAAGAGGAGAGTATTTTCTTTGTGTATTTTGCACTTGGCTATTTTGCACAGTAGTTGGTGAAGTCATTTTGTTCCCTCCCTTAAGAATTTAATTGGATTTTTGGATTTAACACGGTATAAAGCACATCAACGATTAAATTTACTAAAATAAATTCAAATGCAAATAACAGCAGTGCAGACTGAATGACGGGATAATCTCGAAAGGCAATCGAATCAATTAAAAGTCGTCCCATTCCTGGAAAACTAAAGACTGTCTCCACTACCACCGATCCTCCTAAGAGAAATCCGAATTGCAGACCTGCTACTGTTACCACAGAAATCAAGGAATTTCTTAAAGCATGGGTAACAATAACGGAGTGTTCTTTCAATCCTTTTGCTCTCCCTGTTCTTATAAAATCTGCTTGTAACGTTTCAAGCATGGAAGAACGAGTAAATCGCGCAATCATTGACATAATGCCAGCCCCTAAAGTCAAGGAGGGCAAAATATAACTAGAAAAGCCATCTAATCCACCTGTCGGAAATAGCCCTAGCTGCACTGAAAATAATTGAATTAATAATAAGCCCAACCAAAATCCTGGAATTGAGATGCCAGAAACAGCCGTTACCATACCAAAATAATCAGGCCATTTGTTTTTATTGATGGCAGAAAGAACACCAATCACCAAACCCATTAATGTAGCCCAAAACATGGAAAGGAAAGTAAGATGAAGAGAAGGCATAAACCTTGTTTTAAACATATCTATGACAGGTAGTCCTGTTGTTAAAGATGTTCCAAGCTCACCCGTCACAAGATTTTTCATATAATCCATGTATTGTTTAAGAATGGGTTTATCTAAACCTAACTCATGGCGTACATTTTCAACATCTTCTAGCGTGGCATCCTTACCAGCTACTAATCTTGCAGGGTCACCTGGTATGAAATGAATAAATAAGAATGTTAATATAGAAATGACAATTAATATCGGTATCATTTCAACAGTTCTTCTTGCTATATACTTCCACATGTGGCCTTCCTCCTTTCTATTTTTATGGAAAAGGAATTGACGAGCATCAATTCCTTTTACTGTTCATTACTCCACTTTGGCATTCTTCACATCAAGCCCACCTGTAGGGTTTACTAGCACACCGCTCACATTTGAACGTACACCATATACAACTTCATCTACCCCTAAGAAAATCCAAGGTGTATCTTGATAAACGATTTCCTGTAATTTTTCATATAATTCAGCTTGGCGATCTACATCTGAAATGGAGTTAGCTTCATCCATTAATTGATCTGCCTCCGTGTTATGATAGTAAGCTGTATTTGCACCATTCGGTGGGAATGATACGCTATGGAAAAGAGGCTTTGTTGCATTCGTTATATCCGAAGCATACGCTGACCAACTCACATACCACATTTGTAATTTCGCATCATCTGGTGTTTGTGCACCATAGATTTCGTCTGATAAAGTTCCTTCTTCCATCGATTTAATTTCTACTTTTACACCGATTTGACCTAACTGTTGTTGAATAAACTGCATACCCTTCATCGTATCCGAGTTCGTGTTCCCCCAGATTTCAATATCGAAACCATCTGGATAGCCTGCCTCAGCCAATAATTCTTTTGCCTTTTCAATATTGTGTTCATACATTTTTTGCTGCTTATAATAAACGGTTTTGGAAGGAATAATAGAGTCTAATGGTAAACCAAGCCCTGCATTCACCACTTTTAAATAAGCATCCTTGTCCACGGCGTAGTTAAAGGCTTGTCGAACTTTAATATCATCCAAAGGTTTTTTATAGGTATTTAATGAAACGTAATGTGCAATTGTAGAAGGAACCTTATTTACCTCTACATCTTTACTATTAGAAAGCTCATCAATATTTTGTGCTGGCACTGGATAGATAACCTGAGCATCGCCCGCTTTTAGCATCGCTACGCGCGAGCCGTTTTCTGGCACTGGTTTATAGGTGATTTTAGCAACACGTTCTCCACCATCCCAATAGCCATCAAAGTTTTCAATTGTTAAATGGTCTCCTTGTACCCATTCAACAAATTTATATGGTCCTGTACCAACAGGTTTTTTAGGTATGTCTGCTGAATTTTCTTTAATCATTTTTGGACTAATCATTTTGGCAACTCCGAAACGTGTAATCATTGGTCCATATGGTTCTTTTAAAGTAACTTTAATTTCATAGTCGCCTAGGATTTCAACATCGCTGATTAAGCTAAAACCACGAGAATATAAACGTAAGCTTTCATCATTCATGATTCGTTCAATGTTGACCTTTACAGCTTCAGCATTAAACTGCTCCCCGTCATGGAAAGTAACCCCTTCTTTAAGTTTGAATGTATAGACTAGCGCGTCTTCACTAATTGAATAGTCATCTGCTAGAACCTTAATAATTTGACCATCTGCATTAAAGCCTAACAATCCTTCTAGCATTGTCTCCTGTACAGAACTCGAATTCGTATCCCCTGTGTTATGTGGATCCATTGAAATAAAGTTTTCATTTACAGCGATAACAAGTTCATTTTTTGAACTAGCTGTACCTGAATCTGTAGTAGACTTGTCCCCAGTATTTGATGCGTTAGAATTGTCTTTCTCTGCGCATGCTGCTAAAAGCAACGTACATAGAATTACAAAAACCAATTTTTTAACATAATTCATCTCATCTACTCCCTTTGTAAAAATCTATAAGAATATTTCTTAAAACTTAAATTAAGAAATATAATTACCAAAAAATATTTATTTTCTCCACTGATGAAAATAAGTAGGCAAAAAATAAACTATATTTTCTTACGATTAGACAATTCAATTCAGGAAAAATTGCTCCCTCAACTATCACAATTGCTTTTAATCAGAAAGTATAGTTCAAAATACAAGGTGTATTTATTCCACTGCTGAAAATAAATGATTAAAAAAATATTCCCTCTCAGGACATTTTTATTATCAGAAAATTAATTATTTTTTAACAACTATAAACTATGAAATCTATTATTTCCACTATTTTTTAAATAAATTTCAGAATTTTATAATTATTTTTATAGAACTATAATAATTATCCCTAGAATTTTTGTTGCCTCAAAGGCCAATAATAAAAGTTCTAAAAGCCCTTATTACATGGCTTTTAGAACCTACATGAATAGTTGCTATAGCGTATTTATACTATTCACAACCACATTTAGTATGCGGTCAAGATCTTCTTGTGCAATATTAAGTGGTGGTGATAACGTTAAGACATTATTAAACCCTGCTACAGTAGCTCCATTTTTCCCAATGATGACCCCTTGCCCTTTACATGCTGCAATGACAGCATTCACTTTCTCCACAGGTAAAGGTTCTTTCGAAACTTTATCTACCACTAATTCAATTCCAATCAATAAGCCTTTGCCTCGTACATCTCCTACATTTGGGTGAGGCTGTAATTCTTGTTGCAGTGTTTTTAGTGTTGCTGCACCAATTTCCTTGGAACGGTCAAATAAAGCCTCTTGCTCAAGAATCTCAATATTTTTTAATGCGACTGCACATGCCACCGGTGAGCCACCGAATGTATTTACATGGCGGAAATAGCCGTATGCATCTGATCCAGTAAACGCCTCATATATTTCACGCTTTACCGCTGTAGCTGATAATGGTAAATAGGCACTTGTAATTCCTTTGGCCATTGTAATAATATCAGGCTTTACACCATAATTCATAAATCCAAATGGCTTCCCTGTACGACCAAAGCCACAAATAACCTCATCCACAATCATTAAAGCGCCGTGTTTTTTGCATACTTCTTCAATTCCTTTTAAATAGTTTTCTGGAGGCATAATGACACCCCCACCTGTAATAATAGGCTCTAAGATCATTGCTGCAATTGTATCGCTCAGCTCCCATGTCATCGTTTTGTCTACGGCCTTTACACTCGCTAAATCTAATGGCGCAATAGTCTCACTTTCATGCTCACGATATTGATCAGGTGGTGCAACATGGATAAAGCCAGGTGATAGAGGCTCATATTTATATTTACGCTCCGCCTGCCCTGTTGCCGCTAATGCACCGAAGGAATTCCCATGATAAGCACGGTAGCGAGAGACGATTTTATAGCGCGAGCTTTGTCCTTTTTGCTGATGGTATTGTCGAGCTATTTTAAAAGCTGTTTCATTCGCTTCTGAACCACTGTTAGAGAAGAAAATAACATAATCTCCACCAAGCATTTCATTAAGTTTTTCGGCTAGTTCCACGGCTGGTAAATGTCCCTGAGATAAAGGTGCATAAGCATTTTTCATCATTTGTTCATGGGCTGCATCCGCTAATTCTTTACGACCATAGCCAACATTGACACACCATAGCCCAGCCATCGCATCAATATATTCCACACCATCTGTATCAGTAATTCTTGCACCATCAGATTTCTCTACTACATACGTGGCTTGTGGATTATAGGGTTTCATCGAATGCCATACATATTGCTCATCCTTTGCTAATACATCACTTTTAAGATTGATCTGCGTCATCGCCAAACACCCCTCATTATTATTTTAGTTTTTCGCATCGTTATTACTTGGGAACGCAAAGGAGCTTGCTGTATCCTCTGTCTCATCGGGCCAACGTTCAGAAATCGTTTTTGCCTTTGTAAAGAACCTCGCCTGATCTGGACCAAACATATGCCCTTCACCAAACTTAGAGCGTTTCCACCCACCAAAGTTATGATAGCCAACTGGAATTGGGATTGGCACATTTACCCCTACCATACCCACCTCTATTTCTTCTTGGAATTTACGCGCTGCCGCACCACTGCTTGTAAACATTGTGACACCATTGCCAAGCTCATGATCATTTATTAAATCAATAGCCTCTTGTAGTGAATCAACCCCTACTACAATACGTGCAGGACCAAAGACCTCCTCTTTGAAAATCGTCATTTCTGGTGTGACATGATTAAGTAATGTAGGACCAAGATAAAAACCATTTGACGATTCACATACTTTTGGATTTCTTCCGTCGATGACAAGATTCGCTCCTTCACTGACTGCCCCATCGATATAACGTATAATCGTTTCCTTTGATTGTTTAGTGATAACAGGACCAAAATCGACGTCTTGCTCTGTATAAGGCCCTACCTTTAGTTCGGAAATTTTATTTTTCAATATTTCCGTAAATCGTTGCTCCGTATCCTTCCCTACAACGAGTGCACCAGAAATAGCCATGCAACGCTGAGATGCTGCGCCATATGCTGCTCCTAAAAAGGCATTTGCTGTCTGTTCTAAATTGGCATCAGGCATAACAATCATAAAGTTCTTTCCACCACCAAATGCAGCGACTCGTTTATTGTGCTTTGTCCCAGTTTGATAGATATATTCAGCAACAGGCGTTGAGCCAACAAATGAAATTGCTTGAATCTCTTTATTTTCTAATAGTTCATCGACTGCCTCTTTATCTCCATTAACCACTGTCCAAATACCGTCTGGTAGACCTGCCTCTTTCCATAATTGGCTCAAATATAATGCTGAAATAGGTACACGTTCAGATGGCTTTAGAATAACTGCATTTCCTACCGCAACAGCCATACTTGTAATAGCCAGTGGTACCATAACAGGGAAATTAAATGGTGCAATGGTTGCTACTACACCAAGAGGCGATTTGGCAGAAAAAGCATTAATATTTCCACCTACATTGACGGAATACTCTCCTTTTAGCATTTGAGGGGCACTGATCGCCATATCCACAGATTCAATACCACGAACAATTTCACCTTTCGCATCTTCCTTAGTTTTTCCACTCTCTTGGCAAATCACATTGATAAGTTCTTCCTGTCTTTCTACTAACAGCTGACGGAAACGATGTAGCACTTCTACCCGCTTCCCAATTGATGTTTTTTTCCATGCTGGAAAGGCTTCCTTAGCTAACTGAATAGCATGCTTTACTTCGGCTCTTGAAGCAAGGGGTACTCTTGCAATAACCTCACCTGTTGACGGATTATATACTTCAGAGAATCTGTTACTTGTACCTGCTACCTCTTCTCCTTTGATAAAATGTGTTAGCGTTTTCATTTCTTGTTGAACTGTCATAATTGACCACTCCTTTTTTTCGTCTTATTGTTCAAAATCAAACTTGTCTTTTGTGAAAAGGGAACTTGATTCATCGGCTTGTTTGATCACCTTTTTCTTTTGAGTCAGCATATAGAAAAGCATCACAATGGCCACAATAACGCATGTAAATAAAATTTGTGAGCGCATAGACTCTATAAAGAACATCGCAATGAGTAATGCTGTTGTTGCTACTATTGTTAAATATGTTAAATATGGAAATAGCCACATTTTCACCTTTAATAGCTCTGGATTTTCTTGCTCAATCTTCCGTCGCATTCTTAACTGTGAAAAGGCAATGATTAAATAAAGAATCAACGTAATAGCACTACAAGAACTTAATAAAAACATAAATACTTTATCTGGCGACACATAGTTCATAATGACCGCAATATATGAGAAAAATGTTGCGGCAAGTATGGCATTAACAGGTGCACCATTTTTATTTAATTTTAAAAATGCCTTTGGTGCTTCTCCTTTTTCCGCTAAAGAAAATACCATTCTTGATGTAGCATATAGTGCTGAATTTAGGCATGATAATACAGCTGTTAAAACAACAAAATTCATAATTTGTGCGGCTGCAGGAATACCAATATAATCAAGTACCGCTACATAAGGACTTGTTAAAATATCTGAGGAATGCCAAGGCAATAGCGTCACTACAACTGCAATAGAGCCTACATAGAAAATTAAAATACGCCAAGTAATAGAATTGGTAGCTTTTGTGACAGCGGCTAACGGTTCATCCGATTCACCAGCAGCAATCGCAACGATTTCTGTCCCCATAAATGAAAAAATAACGATAACGACACCCATTAGAACAGCGCCAAAACCATTTGGCAAAAAACCACCCTGTTCAACTAAATTGGTCATACCAACAGCATTAAAGTTTGGAGCAATACCAAAGATAATAAAAGCACCAAGACCTAGAAAAACGACTATACTTGCAACCTTAATAAGAGAGAACCAATACTCAAACTCACCAAAAGCTTTGACAGAAAGAACATTTGTTAATGTAAGTGCTACAGTTAATAACAGACTTAAAAGCCATAAAGGAATCCCATCGTACCAATATTGAATAATGGCAGCTGCTGCTGTTGCCTCTAAAGCAATGGCAATCACCCAGAAAAACCAGTACAACCATCCAATCATAAAACCTGCCCACGGACCAATGGCTTCATGTGCATAGTGAGCAAACGATCCACTCGTTGGATTGACTGCCGCCATCTCACCTAGCATACGCATAACTAATACAACGATAATTCCTGCAAATATATACGATAAAATTGCCCCTGGACCAGCTAGGTTAATGACCGAGCCACTCCCCATAAATAGTCCAGCACCGATTACACCGGCAATCGCAATCATCGTCATATGCCGCTTCTTTAATCCTCTTTGTAAATGCGTTTGTTGCCCCATATCTGTCACCTCTTTTAGTAGATTGCTTGATCGCTTACAAAAATCTTACATCTTTCATAACGTTGAAGTAATAGACAAACTGTAAAATTCTATACTTTTGTTTTATACATAATGTAAAATAGACTAAATATTCTTAAAATAATTTTTAAACGATTTTATGAGTAAATTCTCAGCACCAAGCAGAAATTATTGAATTCTAACCACTGACACGCATGTCAAAAGGAGGGGCAAAAATGAGCCCATTTCAACTAAAAGTACTAGACGTTTTACAGAATAAATATTTTCAAAATGCAGAGGTAGTTGCAGGTCATGAGGGATTAACAAGGAGCGTTAAATGGGCACATGTACTAGAAATCATACATGTTGATAATTTTTTAGTTGGTGAAGAGTTAGTATTAACTACAGGGCTTAGTCTCCAACATAGTATTGAGGACTTTGTATCCTTTATAGAAGCCATCATTCAAAAAAATTGTGCAGCCCTTTGTATTGAATATGGCACCTCTATTCAAGCAGTACCTGAAGCGATTTTAACACTTGCCAACCGCCACCAGTTTCCTATTATTGTTTTCCATGAAGCAGTTCCTTTTGTTCGTATTACACAGGATTTACATAGTCAAATTATCAATCAGCAATATCTATTGATTTCTTCACTAGAAGCTTACTCACAAACATTGAACAAAAATGCAGTATTGGGACAAAATACGGACGATATTTTACAAAATATGTTTAATGAATTGAAAATACAAATTATGTTTTCCATTAAGGGAAGAGAACCTGTCTTTTTCCCGAATATGGCTCATAAAAAGCGGCAGCAATTCCTAACATTGAATACATCGTCTCAGCAATTTAAACATGAGCCTATTTTTCTATTTGATCAACATTATGCTGATTTATCAATTTATCGAGAAGATGGGCTTTTCTCCGAATTTGAATTATTAATATTAGATCGCACGGCAACAGCGTTGGCACAGCTTTTAATGCGAGAGTTCTATATTGAGGAAAAAAAGAATATTGAGGATGCTTCGATTTTAGCTGATTGGATTGATCAAAAACTATCTAAGGAGGAAATCTATAAATTTATCGTTACACATTATACTAACTATACACAATCCAGTGGCACTGTCTTTATTTTGGCTTCTCCTAATACGTTGACAAAGGCACAGGAGGATGTAGTCTATAGTAAGCTTTATTATCGTAATCTCTTTGAGCAACATGGCTTTATTCCATTTTTATTTGAAAGAAAAAGCTATGTTATTTTTATTTTACTGCATACAAAAGATAGTAAAGCCATTCGTGATATGTTAAACAACATGTTTTCCTCTTTGGTCAAAACTGAATTTTATAAAAAGCAGCAGGCACAAGGTTATCAGATAGCTATTGGGAAGGTCGTTTGTGATGTGGATGAAATTCCTAAAAGCTATCAAACTGCACTGGAAACCTTATATATTTGTCGAAAAGTACAAACGTCCTCGTTCTTTTATGATGATCTGCATTTATATCATTTAATCTATAAATTACAAATGCAGGTGGATTTACAGGAAGTGATTTACGACTATTTACAGCCCGTTATTGAATACGATGAAAAATATAATAGTAAGCTTCTCGAAACATTGCAGGTGTATTTACAAACAAATGGCTCTAAACAGCAAACAGCGAATCAATTGTTTATTGTTCGTCAAACACTCTATCACCGCTTAAAAAAGCTTGAAAGTTTACTTGGTAAAAATTTTATGAACGGGCATAACCGCATTACACTTGAATTTATGCTACTAGCCAATTCATTAATCGAGGATAAGAGCTAGAAAAAAGTTGGCACGCTTAAAAGGTTAACTCCCCTCCTAAGCGTGCCCTTTATTACCCTTTCACAACTACATCGTGATACAATCCAGGTCTACGATCATCGTAAACAGGAATTCTTCCACGTACTTCATCGACAATAGAAAAGTCTACATCGATCACTGCTACTTCCTCGTCCTCAGCACCTACCCATAATACTTCTCCCCAAGGCTGAATAATCATAGACTGCCCATTAAAATTTTCTACCTTTTTCGAAATACGATTTACTGCAATGACAAAGCATTGATTTTCAATTGCACGAGCCTGTAGCAACGTTTTCCAATGGTCAATCCTTGGAGTTGGCCACTGCGCTGGTACAAATAATACCTTTGCTCCTTGTAATGCATGTGCACGTAACCATTCTGGGAAGCGAATATCATAGCAAATGACACCAGCAGCTTCAATATCATCTAAAGCAAAACGATTCATTTCATCCCCTGCTTCCAAGTAAAGATGCTCGTCCATTAAACGGAAAAGATGTGCCTTGCTATATTCCCCAACAAGTTCTCCATTACGATCAAAGGTATACATCGTATTATAAAATTTATCGCCTTTCTTTGTTGAAACAGAGCCCCCTACAATATGTACATCAAGTTCCTTAGCAAGTTTAGCCAAAAAGGTCTTTGTCCGCTCACCATTGATATCTGCTAGCTCAGGCAGTTTCTCTAAAGCATAGCCTGTATTCCACATTTCAGGTAACACTATGATTTCTGCCCTATTTTTTGCAGCTTCACGAATCTTATCCTCGGCACGTTCAAAATTTTCTTCAACTTTGCCAAAGCCAACATTTAATTGAATACAACCGATTTTCATCTCTATTCCTCCTCTAGACAATTAACAGAAAAAGTAATACTATTTGCTTCATATTCTTCAATAATAATTATTATATTCTGAAAAAGGTGATCATGCATGGAATTCTCTAAAAAACTACAGCAACTACCCACTCAATTTTTTGCAGCACTCGTTCAAAAAGTAAACTTGGCTCTAGAAGAAGGGCGTGATGTCATTAACCTTGGGCAAGGAAATCCCGATCAGCCAACGCCTATTCACATCATTCAAGCATTACAGGAAGCAGCTGAAAATCCTCAAAACCACAAATATTCACCTTTTAGAGGTCTCGCTGAATTACGCCAAGCTGCTGCGGACTTTTATCTACGTGAATATCAGGTAGAACTAAATCCAGATACAGAGGTAGCGATTCTTGGTGGAACAAAAATTGGTCTAGTTGAGCTACCTTTAGCTGTGTTAAACCCTGGTGACACGATGCTCTTACCAGATCCTGGCTATCCAGATTACCTATCAGGTGTTGTACTAGGAGACGTCAATTTTGAAGTAATGCCCCTTTTTGCTGAAAATGATTTCTTACCTGATTATCATGCATTACCTGATGAAGTGAAAGAAAAAGCAAAGCTTCTTTACTTAAATTACCCGAACAACCCTACAGGTGGTACAGCATCACTTGCGTTTTTTGAAGAGACCATTCGCTTTGCGAAGGAGCACAATATTATCGTATCACATGATTTTGCTTATGGGGCAATAGGATTTGACGGTAATAAACCAGTTAGCTTCCTTCAAGCAAAGGGTGCAAAAGAAGTAGGAGTTGAAATGTATACATTATCGAAAACCTATAATATGGCTGGCTGGCGTATAGGCTTCGCTGTAGGGAATGCCGAGATTATTGCTGCTATTAATCTAATTCAGGATCATCTGTTTTGTAGTCAATTCCCTGCCATTCAACAAGCCGCAGCAGTAGCACTGACGGCTTCCCAACAATGTGCGGATGAACTACGAGCTACTTATGAGCGTCGCCGCAATGTACTCATTGAAGAAGCTCGAAGAATTGGCTGGCATGTTACGGCTCCAAAAGGCTCCTTCTTCGCATGGCTCCCTGTACCACTAGGCTATACAAGTGAACAGTTTGCTGATCTTTTGCTCGAAAAAGCTGATATCGCTGTAGCAGCAGGTAATGGCTTCGGTCAATATGGTGAAGGCTATGTACGCGTAGGATTGCTGGTTAGTGAGGAGCGCTTACATGAAGCAATCCATAGAATCGAGCAATTACAATTGTTTAAAAGATAATGACGCCGTATCCTGTAGCTATCCCTAGCTACAGGATTATTACTATTTTTCAATTTTCCTTGGTTGCCCTAAACCATTTTCTAATGGATAAAATTGAACATGACCTGTTTCATCATCCCATTTTCGAATATGTTGAATCCCTTGTACCTCTGCCAACACGATGTCAGCAGTAATAACAGGGTTGCCCCCTTTTATTAAATGCCCACCTGATACAACACCCCATTGATCGCTCATAGAACCATGGAAATGTGTCTCATATCCACCATCTCGCTTACACACCACACCTGAACCTTGAATAAATTCTAATGGTCCCTCTTTTTCAATCACATCACTAAAACGAACTTGAATTTGAGCTGTTGCATCTGGCACTAAATAAACAAAGCTGCTTTTTTGAAAGCTGCCAATACAGCTTACAATTGTTGCTGACTCTATGCTATTCTCTTCGCAAAGCGCTTCAATCCCTTCAATGATATCTGTTCCCGTTAGAAAACGAGCACTAATAACCTTACCAAATGAACCTATACCATAATTAACTCTTACAGACATTGTTATCCCTCTTTTGCGTCGAAATATTATAATTATATAAAAAATTTAAAAATTATTTATTGACTTACTATACCCTATAAATTATATTAGTTCTATCGGAATTACAAAAAAATATTATAAATCTCTTATCAAGAGTAGCTGAGGGACTGGCCCTATGAAGCTCGGCAACCTCCTTTTTATAGGAAGGTGCTAAATCCTGCAAACGATCTTCGTTTGATAGATAAGAGAGGACATCTTTTCATGAGCCTCTCTTAATTTGTAAGAGAGTTTTTTTATTTTCAAAAAACCGATAAAAACAATCTTGGAGGTATTTTCATGAAAAAGAAAAATAAATTTTTAGTAGGTTTAGCAAGTTTAACATTAGTAGCAGCTTTAGCAGGCTGTGGCTCTAAAGAAGATAGTAAAAGCCAAGCTGAAGGAATTGATGAAAAGAAAATCGTTGTAGGCGTCACTTCTGGTCCACACGAAGAAATTGCAGAAGTAGCCGCTAAAGTAGCAAAAGAAAATGGGCTAGAAGTAGAACTAAAATCATTTTCTGACTATGTTTTACCTAATACATCCTTAGCTGAAGGTGATCTTGATGCGAACAGCTATCAACACGAGCCTTTCCTAGATACATTTAATAAAGACCATGATACAGATTTAGTACCAGTGGGCAAGACGATTTTAAATCCAATGGGTATCTACTCAGAAAAATATAAATCCTTTGATGACATTCCTGACGGTGCAACGTTTGGCTTACCAAATGACCCAACGAATGGAGCACGTGCCCTCTTTGTTTTACAGGAAGCTGGCTATATTAAGTTAAAAGAGGGTGCAGACTTAACAGCCTCGATCCGTGATGTAGAAGAAAACAAAAAGAATTTAAAATTCATTGAATTAGAGGCAGCTCAAATTCCTAAACAACTTAGTGAAGTAGATGTAGCAGCTATTAATACAAACTTTGCACTAGAGGCTGGCATTAACCCTAAAGATGACTCTATTTTATTGGAATCTACTGATTCTCCATACGTGAACTATATTGTTGTACGTGCTGAAAATGAAAATGATCCAACAATTAAAAAGTTCGTTGAGGCTTACCAATCTGACGAAGTGCGTCAATTCATCGAAGAGGAATTCAAAGGTTCTGTAATCCCTAGCTGGTAATATGTTCAGAAAGCTTCTATAAAGCCGAAGAATCTGCTGAAATTCCCCAATGGGAAGACGAGCAGATTCTTGCTTTTTAGAAGGTTGAGAAAGGAGCAAACAATCGCATGATTCAATTACAAAATATCTCAAAAGAATTTAAATCGAAAAAAGGCATCATAAAAGCTGTGGATGGCATCAACCTTCACGTAAAAAGGGGACAAATTCATGGTGTAATCGGCTATAGTGGTGCTGGTAAAAGTACACTCATTCGTTGCGTTAATCTACTAGAACGTCCTACAGCAGGAAAAGTAGTGATAGACAATGTAGACATTACGACCCTTTCTCTTCACGAATTACGTCAAACACGCCAAAAAATCGGGATGATCTTCCAGCACTTTAATCTCTTAAAAACAGCAACAGTTTACAATAATATTGCAGTTCCCTTAAAGCTACTAGGCTATAAAGAGGCGGAAGTAAAAAACCGAGTAGCTAAGTATGCTGAAATTGTCGGTTTAACAGATAAACTAGATAGTTACCCAAATCAACTTTCAGGTGGTCAAAAACAGCGTGTGGCTATTGCACGTGCCTTAGCACAGGAACCAGAGATTTTACTTAGTGACGAAGCAACAAGTGCACTTGATCCTGAGACAACGGAAGCCATTCTTGAATTGTTGTTAAAAATTAATCGTGAATTAGGCATTACGATTCTGCTCATCACACATGAAATGAATGTAATTCAAAAAATTTGCGATGAGGTTTCTGTTCTAGAATCAGGGAAAGTTGTGGAATTTGGCACAGCGATTGAACTTTTTGCGAAACCGAAGCACCCTACAACGCGAAAGTTTTTGAATACAATTTCACAACGTAATTTATCCCCTTCTCTTATTGAGCAATTAAATGTTTCAGGAAGTGTAATCCGTTTAACATTCCTTGGTGAAAGTACTGGTAAGCCATTATTAGCAGAAGTCACTAAGGTATATGATGTGCAACCAAATATTTTAACAGCTAATATTATTGAATTAAAAAACGGTATTGTCGGCAATATTGTGGTGCATTTACATGGCGAAACGCAGATTGTCCAAAAGGCGTTAACGTATTTTTCAGAAAATGGCGTGGCAGTGGAAGAATTAGGAGGTGCGTTCAATGAGTAGTATCCAAAGCTTCTTTACAGACTGGTCAGATGTTATTGGCAAAGCAATTATCGAAACATTTCAAATGGTCGGAATTTCATTATTTTTCTCCATTCTGATTGGCATTCCATTAGGGTTATTAATCGTTTTAACACGACCAGGACAATCCTTTGAAAATAAATTTTTCTATCAGTTTTTTAATCTATTTATCAATATTGTTCGCTCTGTTCCATTTATCATTTTGTTATTCTTCATCTTACCTTTTACCAAGTTAATTGTAGGTACAACAATTGGTGTTAAAGGTGTAATCGTTCCACTAGTTGTTTACACAGCTCCTTATATTGCACGGCTGATGGAATCTGCGCTTTTAGAAGTGGATTCCGGAGTAGTAGAAGCCTACACAGCCATGGGTATTAAACGTCGCCATATCATTTGGCATGTCCTATTACGTGAAGCGCGACCATCTATTATTTTAGGCTTAACAATTGCCACAATAGGATTAATTGGTGCAACAGCAATGGCAGGAATGGTTGGTGCTGGCGGTTTAGGTGACCTTGCCTATCGTTATGGTCATTTGCGCTATGAGGTTGATGTGATGTATGCAACTGTCTTTATCTTAATCATCCTTGTGCAGAGCATTCAATCCATTGGTAACCGCTTCGCCGCGAAGTTGAAAAAAGATTAAGAGGAGAATGAAGATGACAAACGAAATTTATGTAGAGAAAAATGGCTATATTGCAACGTTAGTATTAAACCGCCCGGATAAACGGAATTCTTTATCAAGGGCAATGTTTCAAGCCATAGTAGACCAACTAGAGCTGCTCCGTATAGATTCTTCCATCAAACTTTTAATTGTTCGCGGTGTCAATGAAGTAGCCTTTTCTTCCGGTGCAGATATTAGCGAGTTTTTAGATGTTCGTTATGCTACAGACAATGCTAAAGCCTATAATGAATTGGCTCTAAAGGCGATCGATGCTCTCTATAAATTTCCACACCCGACAATTGCTATGATTCAGGGCTTAGCAATTGGTGGTGGCTTAGAGTTAGCAAATGCTTGTGATTTTAGAATAGCAACGCCTAAGAGTAAGCTAGGCATTACCGCTGCAAACATAGGTATTGTCTATAATTTAGAAAGCACGAAACGTCTCATCAATATTGTTGGTGTCGCTAAGGCAAAGGAAATTTTGTACACAGCTACTATTTTTACAGCTGAAGAAGGAAAAAATATTGGTTTAATCACGGCCCTACACGAACCAGAGGAAATTGATGAGGCGACATTGCAATTCGCTGAACATTTATTAAGTAAATCATCCATTGCAAACGCAGGCATCAAAAAAATTATCCAAGCAATTGTTGATGGTGAAATTGAAGAAAACGATGAGCTGGCACAGTTAGTTTTGGATTCATTTAGTTCAGACGATTATAACGAAGGTATTCAAGCCTTTTTAAATAAAAGAAAGCCTATTTTCAATAAATAAGTGAGGTAGTAACGATGACAAACATAACTGATGGCGATCTACTCTTAAAAAATATAACTGCACAAGCCCCCTTCCCCATTTGCTTTGCAGATTTAGAAAAGGCCGTAGCGGAAAAAATCGAAGCTGGCCCTTTTGGCTACATCCGTTCAGGTGCTGGCGGTGAACAAACACTGCGCAATAATCGTGCAGCTTTTGAGAAGTATTCCATTGTTCCCCGATTTTTAAATGATGTGTCAAACGTTGATACATCGGTTCATTTGTTTGGTAAAACATATCCAACTCCTTTGCTTTTTGCTCCTGTGGGCATGAACGGAATGGTTCACGATGAAGGTGAGCTTGCCGTTGCACGTGCCGCCCAGTTTTTAAATATCCCTTATATACAAAGCACTGTGTCCACTTTTGCTCTTGAAGAAGTTGCTCAAGCTGCGCCTTCTGCAACAAAATGGTTTCAATTATATTGGTCTACTAATGAAGAAATTGCTTTTAGCATGGCTGCACGTGCGGAGGAAGCTGGATTTGAAGCGATCGTTTTAACTGTCGACACCGTAATGCTAGGCTGGCGTGAAGAAGATGTACGCAATCAATTTTCACCATTGAAGCTAGGCTATGCAAGAGGAAATTATATGAATGATCCCGTTTTTACAGCCACTTTACCTGATGATTCATTCGAGTCCTACGTACAAGGTGTCTTGCAAAATGTCTTCCACCCAACACTTAATTGGGAACATGTTCGAGAGCTAAAAAAACGCACCAACCTTCCTATATTATTGAAGGGAATTTTACATCCTGAAGATGCAAAACATGCTATCGACAATGGTATTGATGGCATTATTGTATCAAACCATGGTGGCCGTCAATTAGATGGTGTGATTGGTTCACTTGATGCCCTTCCTGCTATTGTGAAAGTTGTGAATGGACAAATTCCTATTATATTAGATAGTGGTGTATATCGTGGCATGGATGCCTTAAAAGCACTTGCTTTAGGTGCGAATGCCGTTGCAATTGGACGTCCTTTCGTCTATGGACTAGCCCTTGAGGGACAACAAGGTGTCGAAAAGGTGATGACCAATCTTTATGATGAATTAAAGGTTTCTATCGCATTAGCCGGTGCTACCTCTGTCAAAGGATTACGCAACATCACATTAGTCAAACAGGATGGGACTGAGGGTAAATGAAACAAGCATTACAAGGATTAAAGGTTATCGATTTATCACAAGTCTTAGCAGGTCCCTATTGCACCATGGTATTAGCAGATATGGGTGCAGAAGTTATCAAAATTGAAAAATATCCAAATGGAGACGATACCCGTACAATGGGTCCATTCGTTAATGAAGAAAGTCATATGTATATGATGGTTAATCGTAATAAAAAAGGTGTCTGCATCAATTTAAAAACGACTGATGGACTGACTTTATTTAAAGAATTGATTCAATCTGTTGATGTACTTGTGGAAAATTATCGACCAGGTGTCACGAAAAAGCTTGGTATTGATTATGACACATTAAAAGCCATCAATCCTGGCCTAATTTACTGCTCTATTTCTGGTTATGGTCAAACAGGTCCTTATAGTCAAAAGGGTGGCTATGATATTATGGCTCAGGGTCTGAGTGGCTTAATGCATATGACAGGTGAAGCAGATGGACGACCTGTAAAAGTTGGCTTTGCGGTGAATGATATTGCTGCTGCACAAACAGCCTTACAATCGATTTTAATGGCCTATATTTATAAGCTTCGTAGTGGTGAAGGTCAATATATTGATGTGTCCTTAGTGGAGTCAGGTCTTGCGTGGACTGTTTGGGAGGCCGCTGCTTACTTCGGAAAGGGTGAGTTACCTGAGCGAACAGGAACCGCCCATCGTGTGTCTGCGCCCTATCAAGGTTTCAAAACGCAGGATGACTATATTCTAGTAGGTGCTGGCAATCAAAAGCTATGGGAGATTTTTGCGGCAAAGGTTGTCAATCGACCTGATTGGTTAGACAATCCTCTCTTTGCTACCAACTATTCACGTGCCCAACATGTGAGGGAGCTGGAAGCAGAAATTGAAAGCGAGCTAATTAAGCATAAGGCTATCTACTGGCTCGAACTATTAGATAAGCATGGTGTACCATCTAGTCCAATCTATTCTTATGACCAAACATTGAATGACCCTCATATACTAGAGCGTGGCATGGTACTGTCCTATGAGCATCCGACTGCTGGACCAATGAGAACATTGGGCTTCCCAGCTAAGTTTTCACAAACGCCTGGACAGCTAACAAGTGCAGCACCCACTTTAGGACAACATAATGAAGAAATTTTACAGGCATTAAATATTTCTGATCAGGCTATTCAACAGCTCAAGGCAGGCAAAATAATTGGGTCAAAATAAAGAAATTGTCTATTTTTAGATCGCTATCAATTAGATTTAAGCTTCTATCGGTCACTTTTTCGATTCTATCCTTCACTTTTTCCTTTCTATCATGCAAAAAAAGGCTTCCCCATCCATGAGGAAGCTTTTTCTTATTGAATAACGCCTAATTCACGACCAACCTTCTCGTAAATCGCAATTGCATCATCAAGCATTTCTTTTGTATGTGCCGCTGTTGGCATATTCCGAACGCGACCTGTACCTTTTGGAACTGTTGGGAAGACAATTGATTTTGCATAAACGCCTTCTTCAAATAAACGTTTTGAAAATTCCTGTGTTAACTTTTCATCCCCAATGATGCATGGAGTAATTGGTGTCTCAGACGCACCAATATTAAAGCCAAGCTTCTCAAGCCCCGCTTTTAAATAATTTCCATTATCCCACAGCTTATCGTGTAGCTCTGTTGAATCAATCAGCATTTGCACGGCTGCTGTAATAGCGGCTACATCACCTGGTGGTAATGCTGTTGAGAATAGGAATGGGCGTGAGCGAACTTTTAGCCAATCAATTAAATTTTTCTTACCTGCTACATAGCCACCTACTACACCAATGGCTTTTGATAATGTACCAATTTGGAAATCAATTTCTTTTTCTAATCCAAAATGCTTCACAGTTCCTTTTCCTTTACCTGTTACACCCGAACCATGTGCATCATCCACATACGTGATTAAATCAAACTCTTTAGCTATTTCCACAATTTCAGGTAATTTAGCAATATCACCATCCATTGAGAAGACACCATCTGTGATAACCATGATTTTATTGTATAAACCTGATTCCTTTGCTGCCTTTGCCTTTGCACGTAAATCCTCCATATCAGAGTGATTAAACGCGATGATTTTTGCCTTTGATAAGCGACATCCATCAATAATAGAGGCATGGTTTAATTGATCAGATAGAATGGCATCATTTTTATCCATTACAGCCGAAATAGCTGCCATATTACAATTAAATCCAGATTGATAAGAAATAGCCGCTTCTGTTCCTTTAAATTCAGCAAGCTTTTCTTCTAATTTTACGTGCAAGTCAAGTGTCCCGTTGATTGTACGAACAGCACCTGCTCCAACACCGTATTTATCAATTGTCTCTTTGGCAATACGCTTTAATTCTTCATTTGTTGCTAAACCAAGATAGTTGTTAGAGGATAAGTTAACAAGATTTTTGCCACGGACCTGAATAATTGGGCCATTTGCTCCCTCTACTGGATCGATTTCATTGTATAAGCCTTGTTCATGTAAGGCTTGTAGGTTTTCATCTAAAAATGCATTCAATACTTTTGACAAGCGTATCATCCTTTCCTAGGAAAACTGTTCTCGCTCCTAGTTTAGCACATGCAAGCCATTAGCTACATTACTTTGTTAATCTTTCGAATAGTGGCGCTGTTTTTTCGCGCCATAAAGAAGCCGATAGACAATTATCTAATAAACGACGAACGGTATATTCAGCTTCTGCATATCGTTTGGAATGGCCCATCGCATCCTGTATAGCTTCTTTGTATTGTGCTCGCACTGCCTCGATCGCAGTTTCTGCTTCCTCTGACAGCTCACAATGTTGACCAATATCAAATATCTTATCCCCTAACCTACCATCCTCTGGATCAAAGATATGAGGCTCTGTGCTATCAAAAATACAGAAATTAAGCTCTGGGATAATGACCATATCTACAGATCCCGCATCTAAGCCACACCAAACAATTTGTGCATCAAGCCCTCTTGCATTTGCTTCATCGGCTAAGCTTTTCATTAGTGAAGATTTGCCTGTACCTGGCTTACCTTTAATCATGAAGCGAGTCGTGATACTTTTGGTGATACTATCCACTGTATTTTCCGCACCTCTAGGAGTTAGCGTTCCCAGTAAACGATGTGTCCGCATACCTGTTTTATTCAGAATAATAGATTGGAACACTTCCGACTTTAAATTTTCCACCTGTTCATTTAATGCCTGCCAGTTCATACAGCTTTGTGTGATAACCTCCCAGTCATCATGTAGCTTGATTGCTTGATCCAGTTTCGCTATGCATTTTTCACGCCATGTTGCACGCTCTTGCATCGCCTCTGCAAGCTGTTCTCCAACCTTTTTAAGCTGTATGTCTTCTAAGCATTCATAGAAAGACATGACACGATGCTTTGTACCGAGTAAAGTTGGCTCGATATTCCACTCAGATGCCCATACAAAAAGTCTGTTACAGCCTTTTATATAAACGGCCTCAACAACCTCCTCTAATAAAGCATGCTTAAACCACTCGACAGCAAAGCCCTGTTTCACATAGAAGTATCCTAGTTCTTTTAACAGTTCTGAACCTTTAAATGTGGCAGGCCCTTGCAAAAAATAAACGAGAGACGCCTCTTCCATCATTTCTTTATATAAATGCTTCACACCTTGGCCAGTCAATGCGTGTCCAAAATAATACGTTACATTTCCGTTCAAATGTCGTTCCTCCTTTAGCTTGTGCCCTGCATTATATGAAAGAACGCTAAAAAAAATGAAAAGCTACTTCTATCCTTTACAGATATAAGTAGCTTCTTGGTTTAATAGAATGGCTTCATGCCTTCCATATTTCCAATACATTTCATCAAGATTTTACGACAATACGGTAATGAATATTGCACAATATAGCCTGAGGTTAAGGCGATCAATACCGTCCCTACTCCAACTGGTCCTCCTAGAAGCCAGCCAACAATGGTTACAAGTACTTCAATTCCCATTCTTGCTGTCTTAATAGATCCGCCAAATTTTTCAACAAGTATCATCATTAAGGTATCCCTTGGTCCTGCGCCCATATTCGGTGCAATATACATCCCACAGCCAAAGCTCAAAACAAATAAGCCAATAATAAAATATGTAATTTGTAAGCCATATACATCCGTTGAGGGCAACAGCCAGTTAAATACATCAATGAACGAGCCGATTAGCAGCATATTGAGCCAAGTACCTATCTTTGGCCATTGACGTAATACAATGGATGTTGAAGCAACTATAAAGAGTCCTGTTACAATAGACCATGTGCCGATACTTAACCCAAAATTTTGAAAGAGACCTACATGTAAAACATCCCATGGGCTTGTGCCAACGATTTTTCCCTTTATCGACATCGTGATGCCAAGTGACATCACCATTAAGCCACCAATAAAAAAGGTCCAACGCCACCCCATTATTCTACGCATTCCTTATCCTTCTCTCTATGAATAATATTGCTATTACTTTATCATACTTTCAACCAAAATTAAGCTATAGTGCTTAAACTAAACCGTTTTTCTTACCACATAAAAAACTACCCATTCTCTCACTCATGGGTAGTTGTAATTGAGGCAAGTTGTGCCTTTGTTATATTCTTCAAATCTTCTATTTGTACATGAATTTGCATACCAATTTTCCCAGCACTAACAATTATACTACCTTGTTCTTGAGCAGATATATCGATGACCGTTGGATATAACTTCTTCATCCCTACTGGTGAACATCCACCACGAACATAACCAGTATGGCTAAGTAGATCTTTTACCGCTAACATTTCAATTTTCTTTTCCCCAACTACCTTCGCGGCTGCTTTTAAGTCCAGCTCTTCAGCCACTGGAATAACAAATACAAATAACCTTTGTGCACTTGCTTTTGCTACTAATGTTTTAAATACCCGAGCAACAGGCTGTCCTATTTTCTCAGCTACAGAAACACCATCAACTTGACCGTCCCCTGTTTCATATTCCATCACATCAAAATGAATTTTTTGTTGTTCTAATAAACGAATCGCATTCGTTTTCGCGTGCTTTGCCTTTGCCATGTCAACAATCTCCTATCTACAGCATCAGGCTATCAAAGAGAACATAGAATCCTTGTCTGGACGATAGCCATTTTTCGTCATTTGAACGTGAGCCGCATATCTTTCCGATGCCTGTTTAAATGCTCCTAACTTGAATGCAGTCTCATAGTTCTTACCGAAAATTGTATCTGCAAATGGGTCCAATTTCAATTCCTTCGAGTAACGTTCAGGAACCTTCACTTCAATGATGTCACGTACAAAAGATGGTTCGCTTTCATTTGTGGCAACCTCGTCAACATTTGAATTATTTAACATATGCTGTATTTGAGCATCAACGCTTTGCGCCACACGTAAATCTTGAGGAGAAGGCTCTGCTGATGACAATGCTGCATTACGTACCTGCTCTAAAATGTGCAGTGTGTCACCTAGTTCTGAATCGGATATATTCGAGGGATCAGCGTTATCATTCATTCCTACTTTATAGGTTTGCTCATGTGCCCGTACATTCTTTTCTGTTTGCTGTAAATCTTCCATAATGGCTTTCTGCTGAGGAGTTACTTCTTTTGACTCTTCTTGCTGCTGGTCATACAAATCTTGGTCAGTACGTCCTAATAATAAATTTTCAAGTTCAATCAATAATGGGTTTTTCTTTGGCTGAAAATACATCGCATTTTTTCTATAGGCATCTCCTGCCTCTTTACGCTGAAGTATTTTTTTACGATTATGCTGGGATGAAATTCTTTCTTGTTCCATTAAATTTGATATTTTCATAGTTTTCACCTCGTCCTTCTATCTACATATGCTAATAAGTTAATAGATATGAACATTCTTCCTCACACTCTATCTATACCATTTTAATAGTTTCTGTACACTCATTATCGGAATTTTCACTATTAAATTCAAGCACTAATTACTACTAACCTCCTAAAGAGATACTAATTATTTTCAAAAATAGGTATAAAGAATCTCATCTAATTAATGTTTTCATATTCATTTATTAGCTCCATATCCTTTTCAATAAAATTTATTACCATATACACTGCACAAATAGTGTTAATCAACGTAAAAAAACAGCCCTTCATACTGGACTGCTTTTCTTATTTTTTGGGTCTAATCAATATCCCTTTATAGGCTAAGTAACCAAGCCATGCACCAATTGTATTCAAAATTAAATCATCAATATCCGCAGAACCAACGGTAAAAATAAATTGAACGGTTTCAACAGCAAGACTAGAAATAAAGCCTAAACAAATAATAACCCACGCTTTTCGGAATTTCTTCGATAGCAATGGCAGTAAAAAGCCCATGGGAGTAAAAATTAATAAGTTGCCAAGTAAGTTAACGATTATAATTTCCCAATTAAAATATTGAGAGTAGTTTATATAACGGAGAATCGTTTCGAAGGGAATAAAATTAGTAGTTAATCGCCAGCTACTATAATCAAACAATCCTAAGTCACCTATAGAGTAATCTCCCTTTAATAAAATGACGACTACATCTACTAAGCGATCAATAACCAATTTATAAAAAGCCATAAATGAATAGATACTAAATAAAATCCAACCTGCGATCTTTAGCGGCAAATGATATGTATCAATGACATCCCGATATGGTAATGGGAGCTTGGCATTATTTTGAACATCCGCTATGTTGTTTTTAGACAAGCTTAACACCCACTTCCCTTTTATTCCTTCCCATATTTTAATATGCTCAACTATAGCTTGCAAGTAGCTGAAAAAATTATCATCCAAAAAGGCTGTCTCCTACCAGCAGAGACAGCCTTTTAATAAGTATGTTTAAACTGGGTTTACCCCATGCTTACGTTGTGAGAATAATAAGTATTTTGACATATAAAGTTCTAAGCGATTTTCTAGTACCTTACGCAGCTCATTAGGCTCAATCACATCATCAATGATAAGCTCTGAAGCTAAGCGATACACATCAATTTCCTCTTGATATTCTTTACGTTTCTCGGCAATGAAGCTTGCTTGCTCTTCTTTTGGAAGTTCTGCAATTTTATTGGCATAGACGGCATTGACAGCAGCTTCTGGTCCCATTACGGCAATTTGTGCATTTGATAAGGCAATACAGCAGTCTGGTTCAAACGCAGGGCCAGCCATTGCATATAATCCTGCACCATACGCTTTACGCACAATGACCGTTAGCTTAGGAACAGTTGCCTCACTCATGGCAAAAATCATTTTAGCACCATGACGAATGATTCCTGCTTTTTCTACCTGAGTACCAATCATAAAGCCTGGAACGTCTGCTAGGAATAACAGTGGGATATTGAATGCATCACAAAGTGAAATAAATTTCGCCGCTTTATCAGCAGAATCGTGGAATAGCACGCCTCCCTTAACACGTGGTTGGTTAGCGATGATCCCAACGGATTGTCCATTAATTCGTGCAAGGCCTGTAATTAATTCTGGTGCAAATAATTTCTTAACCTCACAAAACGAATCTTCATCAATAATACGATCAATTAGCTTATACATATCAAATGGTACATTTTGATTTTGAGGAATTAATTCTTCAATAGATTTATCAAATGAAGCTGGTGGTTTAGGAGCCTCTACCTTGCTACGCTCTGCATAGTTATTCGGGAAATATCCTAAATATTTGCGCGCATAAGTAATAGCCTCCTGTTCGGATTTAACAAGCACATCTCCACAACCAGAAACGGAACAGTGCATTTTTGCGCCACCCATTGTTTCTAAATCTACTTTTTCACCAATAACCATTTCGGCCATTCGAGGAGATCCTAAATACATAGAAGCATTCCCTTCTACCATCACCACAATATCGCAAAATGCAGGAATATAGGCGCCACCCGCTGCGGAAGGACCAAATAATAAGCAAATTTGCGGAACTTTTCCTGACAGTTTGACTTGATTGTAGAAAATGCGTCCTGCACCTCGGCGTCCCGGGAACATTTCAAGCTGATCTGTAATACGCGCACCCGCAGAATCCACTAAATAAAGTAATGGACAATTCAACTTTTCAGCGGTTTCTTGAATGCGAATCATTTTTTCAACCGTGCGTTTTCCCCAAGAACCAGCTTTAATCGTTGAATCGTTCGCTAGCACACAAACTGTGCGACCATGGATTTTACCAATACCAGTGATAACGCCATCTGCTGGTAAATCCCCTGCTAAACAGTTCGCATAGAGCCCATCCTCTGATTGAAGACCATCATCCAGTAATAGTTCAAGACGCTCACGTACAAATAGCTTGCCTTGTTGTGCATTTTTGTCATGATATTTTGGTAATCCACCTGCTAAAATTTTATCTTTCATTGTAGGTGGTGTATTTTCTGTCGAGATATTGCTCATGTTTATTTCCTCCCTTTGCCCAATCGATTACACCAAAATTATTTCTTTCTTGGCGTTTTATTTCCCTGAATATTGTGGCGCTCGCTTCTCTTGGAAGGCAAGTAAGCCCTCTAATCGGTCTTCTGTTGGGATCAGTGCACTATATGCAAGTGATTCAATTTTTAACCCGGTAGCTAAATCTACCTCAACACCTTGATTGATCGCAACTTTGGCTTGCACTAGAGAGAGTGGTGCATTTTTTGCCATTTCCAGTGCAAGCTGTTGTGCCTTATCTAATACCTCATGTCCTTCATAAACATACTCGATAATGCCATACTTTTCAGCTTCTTTAGCACTGAGCCTACGTGCTGTATAAATTAATTCCTTTGCTTTACCAAGACCAATTAGACGTGGAAGTCGCTGTGTTCCCCCAGCTCCTGGAATAATACCGAGTGATGTTTCTGTTAAGCCAAGCTTTACATGTGTAGCCGCAATTCGTAAATCACAAGCTAGTGCCAACTCCAAGCCTCCACCAAAGGCAACACCATTTAGGACAGCAATGACAGGCTGTGCAAGCGTTTCAACTTTTGCCACAGTGGCACCAATCAGTTGCACGATCTGCTTCACTTGTCGATCAGACATTCCTTTACGTTCCTTTAAATCAGCACCTGCACAAAATGCCTTTTCGCCTGCACCTGTTAGAAGGACTACACGCACTGCTGGATCACCATTGATTTGATCAAGTGTGTCAGACAGCTCATGCAGTAATTGAACCGACATAGCGTTAGCAGCTTCTGGTCTTGAAAGAGTAATAAGTCCAATACTACCCTCTAGTAATTCAAATCGAACGAGTTGTGTCATCCTTGATTTGCACTCCTTTCATTGCGGACAATAGCCATTTGCTTTGATGCAACCGCTTTGCCTAACTTCTCTTCAATAAAGAGTGCTGCCTCTAGCACCTTTTGTCGATCTACGCCTGTTTCAATGCCCATCTCATCGAATAAATACAATAAATCTTCTGTGGGTACATTACCTGAGGCACCTTTCGCATATGGGCAGCCCCCTAGCCCACCAAGCGCACTATCAAAATTGGTAATACCCATCTCTAAGGACTTCATAATATTGGCTAATGCTGTCCCACGTGTATCATGAAAATGCATGGCAAATTTTTCAGCAGGATACCTTTTTAGCAATTCCTCTAAAAGAAACTCAACCTGCGTCGGTACACCAACACCAATTGTGTCACCAAGCGATATTTCAGTCACACCCATCTCCAATAATTTTTCCGTTACTCGTAATACCTTGTCAGGGTGTATATACCCCTCATAGGGACAACCAATAACCGTTGAGATATAACCTCGAACATGTTTTTTTGCAGCCTGAGCTCCTACTACAACTTCCTCTAATATGGGAAATGTATCTTCTATGGTTTTATTAATATTACTTTGGTTATGGCTTTCGCTAGCAGACATAAAAATACTTACTTCATCTACTTCAGCCTGTAATGCGCGTTCTAAGCCCCTCATATTGGGTACAAGTGCCGCATAGGTAATATCCTTATGTCTTTTAATGGCTTGCAGAACCTCGACTGCATCTGCCAATTGAGGAATCCATTTGGGATGCACAAAAGATGTCACTTCAATATAATTTAATCCTGTTTGACCTAATAAATTTACTAATTGCACTTTATCAGCTGTTGAAATATGCGTTTTTTCATTTTGTAAGCCATCACGGGGACCAACTTCTTTGATTGCGACTTGCTTAGGTAGCTGCATAAACAAGCCTCCTCTTATTCAATTTCTAAAATATCATCATCAACGTTAATGAAGTCTCCCTCATTGGCAATGATTTTCGTCACTACGCCATCCTCTTCTGCTGCAATTGGAATTTCCATTTTCATCGATTCTAAAATAGCTACATCTTGACCTGCTGTCACTTTCTCACCCTCTGTTACGACGATTTTCCATACTGTTCCTGCCATGCTTGCTTTTACTGTTGCCATAATCATTCACTCCTATTTTTTATCATGTATTCGTCCCTCTATAGAAGCACGAATACATGATAATTGTTATTTTGTTTCTGCTAATTGCGGTAAATAATATTGCTCTACAAATTTTGTCGTCGTATAGCCTTTTAAAAATTGCTCATGTGTGACGGTTTTTAACAGCATCGGGATATTCGTTTGAATCCCCTCCACTTTATACGCCTTTAGCGCTTGTGCTAATCTTTCGCAGGCAATTTCTCTTGTTTCCCCCCACACCACCAATTTACTAATCATTGGATCATAGAATGGTGTTACCACTGAACCAGACTCTACACCACACTCATGTCGAATGCCTTCACCTGTCGGTAATTCAAGAGTCGTAATAGTACCTGGAGACGGGAAAAACGTCGAAGGATTTTCAGCGTATATGCGCACTTCAATCGCGTGCCCCTCTTTAGTAATACTTTCTCTAGTAAACGTAAGAGGTTGTTTTGCCGCAATTTTTAATTGCTCTTCTACTAAATCAAGCTTCGTAATTTCCTCGGTAACGGGATGCTCTACCTGTAGTCTTGTATTCATTTCTAAAAAATAAAAGTTTTGATCTTCATCAACCAAGTATTCGATTGTTCCAGCATTGACATAACCAATATGCTTCGCCGCCTTAATTGACGCTTCTAGCATTTTTTCTCTTGTCTCTTGTGAGATAAACGGTGATGGTGCTTCTTCTACTACTTTTTGATTTCTTCGTTGAATAGAGCATTCTCGTTCAAATAATGGAACGACATTACCTTGATGATCAGCAATAATTTGCACTTCGACATGGTGAGGGTTAGCAATGAATCGCTCCATATACATCGTGCCATCACCAAAGAATGATTGTGCACGCTTTTGATTGCCCTCAAAAGCTTTGGCTAGTTCCTCAGCATTTTCAACTAGCTGCATACCGATACCGCCACCGCCTGCCGATGCCTTTAACATAATCGGATAGCCTAAACGCTCCGCTATGGCAGTGGCTTCTTCTACATCCTTCACTGGCGCTTCTACACCCTCTACAATCGGTACACTAGCAGCTTTCATTGTTTTACGAGCCTCTAATTTACTGCCCATTGAAGCGATCACATCAGCACTTGGCCCGATAAACACTAAACCTGCCTCTGTACAACGTTTCGCAAAATTTGCATTCTCTGATAGTAAACCATAGCCAGGATGAATAGCCTCTGCGCCACTTTCTAGTGCAATTTCAAGAATGCGGTCGATGTTTAAATAGCTCTGTGCAACAGGTGGCTTCCCTACACAGAAAGCCTCATCTGCATCTTTCACATGTAAGCTTTCAGCATCTGCCTCTGAATAGATAGCAACCGTATGAATATTTAGGCGCTTGCATGTTCTGATCACACGTCTAGCAATTTCCCCACGATTTGCAATTAATACCTTGTTGAACATATCCACTGCCCCTCCTTACTTTACGGTCATAACGAAATCTTCTCGTAATTTATATTTTTGAACTTTTCCAGATGCAGTCATTGGGTAGTTATCAATAAAGAAAATATGTCGTGGAATTTTATGTCTTGAAATTTTATCCCGACAATAATCTCGGATTTCTTCCGATGTGGCCTGCTCTCCTTCTTTTAAAACAATCCAAGCTGCCGCCTCCTCGCCATAAACAGGATCAGGGACACCTGCAACCTGAACATCTGAAATTTTCGGATGTGTATAAAGGAACTCCTCAATTTCACGAGGATATAGGTTTTCGCCACCACGGATAATCATATCCTTTAAACGACCTGTTACACGGACATAACCTGCTTCATCCATCGTTGCTAAATCACCTGTATGCAACCAACCATCCTCGTCAATCGCCAGATCTGTTTCCTCCTGGTTTTTATAATAGCCCTTCATCACATGATAGCCCCTCGTACATAGCTCTCCCTGTTCATTTGTCGGAGCTTCCTCGGTAGTTCCAGGAACAACAATCTTTACTTCTAGGTTAGGTAAAGCGCGGCCAACCGTCTCCACCTTTAACACTAGCGGGTCATCCGTTCTTGTCTGTGTAATAACAGGTGATGATTCTGTTTGACCGTAGCATATTGTTATATCTTTCATGCCCATCTTCTCAATGACCGCTTTCATAACCTCAATTGGACAGTTTGATCCTGCCATGACTCCTGTACGTAAAGTTGAAAGATCGAAAGATGCAAAATTCGATAAATTCAGTTCACTAATGAACATCGTTGGCACGCCATGTAATGCAGTGCATTTCTCTTGTTGAACGGTTCTAAGTACCTCTTCAGGTGAGAACTCCTGTACTGGTACCATTGTTCCACCACTTGTTGTAATGGCTAATGTTCCTATGACACAACCAAAGCAATGGAAGAATGGGACTGGGATACATAGGCGATCCTCTGCCGTTAAACGCATACATTCTGCAATGTTAACAGCATTGTTGACTAAGTTAAAATGCGTTAGCATGACTCCCTTAGGAAAACCTGTTGTACCAGAAGTATATTGAATATTAATGACATCATCATAATGAAGAGATTGTTCTCTCTGATCTAACTGTTCCTCGGTTACTTGCTCGGCAGCAGTTAAAACATCTGACCAATTAAGTACGCCAGGGTATTTATTTTCACCGATTAAAATAACATTTTTTAATAGAGGTAGTCGCTTTGATTGCAAATTACCTGGTTCACAATGTTCAAGCTCTGGACATAACTCTTGCAGTGTATTGATAAAAGAATGGTCTCGATAATTTTCAATTAGAAAAATCGTTTTAGCATCAGATTGCTTCAACAAATACTCCAACTCACTTGCACGGTAATTCGTATTTACCGTTACAATTGGAGCACCCATCTTCCCTGTACCAAATTGAAGCTGTACCCACTCAGGAACATTCGTCGTCCATACTGCGATATGGTCTCCCTTTTCAATTCCTAGAGCCATTAAACCTCTCGCTACGTATCGTGCTTGACGATTTAGCTGTTCATAAGTCATGCGTAAATTTCTGTCAGCATAGACTAATGCTTCATTTTGCGGGTACTTTTTTGATTGTTCATCTAGCAATTGACCAATTGTTTGATACACAAGTTCTGCCATGAAGATCCCCCTTATTTATGCTATTTAACTTAACTGATGATGATTAACAGCCAATTAGACGAGAAATAACAAGACGTTGAATTTCAGATGTTCCTTCACCGATTTCCATTAATTTAATGTCACGTAAATGACGTTCTACATCATATTCTTTCATATATCCAGAACCACCATGAATTTGGATTGCTTGATTACATGTACGGAAGCCCATTTCAGAAGCAAATAGTTTAGCCATTGCAGCTTCTTTGCCAAATGGCTTCTTTTGATCTTTTAACCATGCCGCTTTATGTACTAACGTACGAGCAAGCTCTATTTCCATCGCCATATCCGCTAATTTAAATTGGATCGCTTGTAGCTTCGAAATAGGTGCACCAAATTGCTCACGTTCCTTCGCGAATTTTAGTGCCTTTTCATAAGCAGCCTGGGCAATTCCAACAGAAAGAGCAGCGATGGAAATACGACCACCATCCAATGTATTTAAAAACTGGCTAAAGCCACGTTTTTCATCCCCTAATAGATTTGTTCTTGGGACACGGACATTTTCTAACACAATTTCACATGTATTGGAGCCACGTACACCCATTTTGTCATAATTACAGTTGATTGTTACGCCTGGTGTGTTTGTTGGCACAATAATAGAAGAAATAATCTTTTTACCATCCTCACGTTTACCTGTTACCGCCGTTACAATAATTTGTCGAGCATATCCTGCATTAGTGATCCAGCATTTCTCTCCGTTAATAATGTAGTCATCACCATCAATAACAGCTGTAGTACGTGTGCCCCCTGCATCTGAACCTGCATTTGGCTCTGTTAAACCGAATGATCCTAATGTCTCACCCTTAGCTAATGGAACTAGCCACTCTTGCTTTTGCTCCTCTGTGCCGAAGTTGTAAATTGGTGAGGCTCCTAAGCTAACAGCAGCTGCATAGCTTAACCCTGTGCCCCCACATGCTCGACCAATCTCCTCTACAGCTAAAGCGTAGGACACCGTATCACCACCTGATCCACCATATTCCTCAGGAAACGGGATACCCAATAAGCCTAGTTCTGCCATTTTCTTGAAGCTCTCTATTCTCATTGTTGATGTCTCATCAACCTCACGAGCATACGGTTTAATCTCCTTCTCAGCAAAATCACGCACCATGTCTCGAATCATTTCTTGCTCTTTTGTTAATTCAAAATTCATCCCTAATCCCCCTATTGTTGAATTTGCCATAGTAAATGTAGCTCAAGAACAATTGCTTACAGCGTAATACCGACTAGTCGGTTTGTAAAAACAAATAATAAAACCAGTGTTTCCTACTGGCTACCCCTTTATTATAAATTGCTTCGCTTCTCCCATGGCTTGTTCTGTCACAATTGCCCGTAATACCATATCGGTAAAAACATCTGTGATTTGCTCCATCGTTAATGGTCCTGATTGCTTAAACCATTTGTACGTCCAGTTAATCATCCCGACAATTGCCATTGTTACAATTGTACAAGGTAATTCGGTACGAAAAACCTTTGCTTCCTGACCCTCTGCTATCACTCTTTGTAAAATATCACGATAGTGATCTCGCTTTTTATGGATGATGTCACTATATTCATCTGAGAGTGAACGACTTTCTTCATAAAAAATCGTAATATGTGCTTGATACATATCAAATACTTGTGTCAGTGTTTGCAGCATGGCACACAAACGTGTGATGGGTGTATCGAATTTGTCATATGCAGCTTGCGATTGTTGAATGACATATGAAATAAAGACATCATGAATTTCATACAACAGTTCATCTTTTGATTTAAAATTATGATAAAATCCACCCTTTGATGCCCCAATATATTCCACAATACGATCCACGGTTACATTGTGATAACCATCTTGTTGAAACAATTCAACTGAAGCGTCTACAATTCTTTGTTTTAACGTTTTCTTTACCATAGGCCCTATCATCCTTCATCTAGCTCTATACTTCATCACTCCTTATAATCAGGAAAAACCATTAAACCCATAAAGTATTCTATTTTTTCCTAATTATAAAAATACTATGACAATACAAATATAACATTCTCAAAAATTGGTGTCTAGCACCGAATAGCTTTTTTCTATAGTTTCGAGCATAATTTTTACTTAAAACAGCATGGATAGATTTCGCAAACACAAATTAACTGTATGATATATATCTTGCTTTCATCACAAAAAAACAAAAAAATTTCCCTTACGTTCACAAAAGGGAAATTTTTACTTTATAAAGTTTTTGGTAGTTTACGTAGCCACGAAATAATAACAGCAACAATTAAGGCGAAACCTAAGTAGCCCATTGTTGAATAGACTTTACCAACTAATGTAGTAAATCCTACTAGGCTTGCAGCAAAACCTATTAATCCTATAACTACAATAGCTACTTTAAAATATTGATGGTCTGGCGCAATAAATCGAACTGTAAATGAATAGAACATCCCCACCGCAGTATTGTACATCATGCCTAATAAAGCAATAGACATTAAGACACCTACTATAGGGTGAATTTGTTTTGCTAATTCTAATGTTGGCATTGCTACTCCATCAATAACATTTATTTTAGCAAACATGGCTATATTGATTAATACAATTAAGATACCAAGCATTAAACCGCCAAGTAGTCCACCTCTGCCAGCAACTTTGCGGTCCTTTACTGTTCCACCCATTACAATTAACATTGCTGCACCAGCAGCGATATTATAGGAAACATAAAGTAACGCTCCCATTAACCAATTAGATGCTGCAGATGATTGTGCTTTCGCTAAAGTATTTTGCTCTGCAATAGATATATCCATCGTAAAGATAGAATAAATCAAAATAATAAAAATGATACCCATTAAATAAGGGGTAACCAATGCTATTAAATTAATAATATTATTAACATTTAATAGTAAGGTTAGTATAGTTATAACAACCATAAAAATACTACCAACTACTGGATTGATGCCAAACATCTGATGAAATGTTGAGCCTGATCCAGCAAACATGACAACAGCAACGCCAAATAAGAAAAACGTGATAACGATATCTAAAATAATGCCAACATATCGCCCTCCTATATGATAGATCACCTCTTTATGTGATGTTGTTTGTAAATCTGTTCCTAATTGAGCTAAACTCATTCCTAAAAATGCGAAGGCAAGGGTAGCAACAATGGCACCTACCATACTGTACAAGCCAAAGCTAGTAAAGTACTGCATTATTTCCTGACCCGATGCAAACCCTGCTCCAACAATTAAGCCTACAAATGCTCCACCTATCTGCCAACTTTTTTTCATAGCCCACCTACTATTCTAATATAAGAAATTTAAGTCTATTTATTGATATGTTTTCTGTGCGACTGTGAAGGAATTAACCGTTTCCCTATTTATTTCATAACCAATTCCTACTTGTTGTGGTACTTCAATATAACCATCTTTTACAACTACTTCTGGTTCGATAATATCCTTTTCCCAATATCGATTAGAGCCAGCAGTATCTCCCGGTAATATAAAATTTGACAAAGTTGTTAAGGCTACATTGTGCGCACGACCAATACCAGATTCCAACATGCCGCCGCACCATACTGGGATGTTATGTGTCTCACAATAATCATGTATTTTTTTTGCTTCTGTTAGGCCACCAACACGACCAATTTTTATGTTTATAATTTTGGTGCTCCCTAGTTCTATAGCCTTTCGTGCATCTTCTAACGAATGGATACTTTCGTCCAAACAAATTGGTGTTTCCATTAATTTTTGTAATGAAGCATGGTCGATAATGTCATCTGAAGCCAATGGTTGCTCAATCATTGTTAAGTTAAATGCATCAAGTTGTTTCAATGTCTCAGTATCCTCTAGACGATAGGCTGAATTGGCATCCGCCATAAAGGCTACATCAGGAAATGTTTCCCTTAATGTACGCATAACCTCTATATCCCAGCCCGGTTTTATTTTGATTTTCATGCGCTTATAGCCTTCCTTTACATAGCCGTGAACTAATGTAACTAACTCCTCGATTGAATTTTGTATGCCGATACTAATACCTACTTCAATTTTATCCTTTTTACCACCAAGTGCTGTTGCTAGAGATTGGCCAGTTTGCTGTGCATATATATCCCAAATAGCTCCTTCTATCGTCGATTTCGCCATATTATTTTTGCGAATCGGCTCAAATAATTGACTCACTTCATCGGGGTGATGAATCTCTTTATTTAAAATAAGAGGAATGAGGAAGTCTTCAAGCATATGCCAGTTTGTTTGAAGTGTTTCTTCATTGTACCAAGGTGAATGAAAGGCAACTGATTCTCCCCAACCAATTAAGCCTGTCTCATCTTTTGCCTCGAGGACTAAAAAGTCCCTCTCATCAAACGTGCCAAAGCTTGTTGTAAACGGTGCTTTTAATTTCATCTTCAATTGTCGTATTGTGATTTCTGTAATTTTCATATTAAAATGCTCCTTCCAAATTTAAAGCTGCTTTTTTCACTAAAACATATTCGTTATAGCATTCTCGTTGTTGCAGTGAAATTGCTACATACCCTGCTGAAAATAGTTGCTTTAGTATAGTTCTTGTTTTGAAACGCCAATCCAATGCTAAGCTAGGATTTTGTGCTTTTAAGGCTTGAAAGTCCTTAGGAACAGGTAGCGTATACAACTCTTCTACAAATTCAAAATTTTCAGTCATTTTTAAACATAATAAGCCCTGCTTTGTAAGTTCACAGCTTGCCACTGGTTTTGCATCCGCTACTTCTATTGTAATGTCGTTCACCACATAATCTGAAGTTAAATGCCAGCTCACCTCAAATCGATCAGAGGGTAGCCCTTTATTGAAACCATCCTGCATTTCACCGTAGCAATTTTCTATATAGGTATAGCAAATACCCTTTAATTTAGATAAATTAAGATAAGCATTTCGGGTTTCAAGAGGGTCAAATGTCCATACCATTAAGTCATAGCCACGTTCAATAGCAATAGCTCGCTGTTCGTACTTTAACTTTTCTCCTATGCCTAGTGATCGATATTTTTCATCAATCCCTAGCATATGAGAGCATAGATAGCTTTTTCCTTCTCGAAAACCCGCAAAACCATAACTAAATCCGACTAATTTATCTTCTTGATAGGCACCTACAACGATGCCCCCATTTTTCACTGCTGTCAGCGTTTGATGGAGAGGAATAGCAGACATTCCCCATACATTCAACTCTAATTGCTGAACCTGCTCAAGTTGTTCTATTGTTTTGATTTCTCTTATCTCTATCATAGCTATCTCTTCTTTCTATATCTTTATAATGCTCTCAAAATAGCCCTTGTAATAATATTTACTCCTACTAACAGCCGGTCTTGATTAAAGGTCATTTGCGGATGATGTAAGCCAGGAGTAACCCCACAGCCTAATCCAAGCATTGTAGCTTTAAGCTTCGGACGTTCATAGGTATAAAAATGAAAATCCTCCCCTCCTGGTGTAACAACTGATGGAGCGCAAGCCTTTTCCCCAACTACATCAATAATAGCTGCCTTCATATGTTGTAAGGCTTCATCATTCACCAATGCTGCCACTATATGAGCATCTACCTGTAAGGTAATCTTGGCACCATACATCGCTTCAACAGAGGCTTTTACACGCTCCACCCCCTCTGTGATTACCTGCATCACTTCATTTGTTTGGGCCCTTGCATCAATGCTAAAGGTTGCTTTACCAGGAATAATATTTGTAGAGGTGCCTCCCGCATTAAACTGTGTCATTTTGACAGAGGCAGAGATAGTTGGATCAGTCCAAATTTTTTGAAGACCTTCGACAATAGCTGCTCCAACCTCAATTGCATTAACGCCAAGTTCTGGTCTTGAGCCATGTGCCTCTTCCCCAATAATGGTCCCTGTAAAAAGCTTTGCTGCTCCGTGGTATAACGCTGGCGCATATGACCCATCCTGTAATTCCTTTAATGGGCGAACATGAACACCAAATAAATAATCTAAATCATCTATAATACCTTTTTCGACAAATGCACGTGCTCCTTGGGCCTTTTCCTCAGCAGGCTGAAATAGTATGCGTACAGCACCTGACAGTAAATGCTCCATGTCCTTTAACAGCAATGCAGTTCCAATAGCCATCGTCATATGACCATCATGTCCACAAGAATGGTTAGCTTGAAAGACACCATTAACCTCCTGCCAAAGTGCATCTATATCAGTGCGGAACCCTACTCTAGGTGTTCCCTCCCCTATATCAACATAAAGTCCTGTCATATCTTCAAAAAGGTGTGGCTCCATTTGGGCCTCTCTTAATAAATTTGCTATATATTGAGTTGTATTGTGCTCTTGCCAACTAACTTCTGGATGTTCATGTAAATGTTTAAAAATATCTGTAAGAAGTGGCTGTAACTCTTGTAAAATTTGGTTCATATTAGTCAACTCCATCGGTTTGCTAAAAAGCTATTTTGAAAATCGTCATATTTTACGCGCTGATTTTCATAATAGTCATGATCTTGAGCAGTCATTCCTGCTATTAGTGTATTTAAAAATGCTATGAGTGCTGGCATAGCATCAATTGTTGAAACTTCTTGTTGTTGTTCATTCACAAAGGTGATAGTTGCATATTGAGTAATAGGTGCAATTTGAGAATCGGTTATGCCAATAATCTCACATTTTTTTTCTTGTAATTCGGCTGCAAATTGGATCGGCTCTTTAAAGTAACGGTGGAATGATAAAATAATTACTACACTATTTTCATCAATCTCTTGAATAGCACGTATGACCTCACTTGTTTCAAAATTTAATAAAACAACATTCGGTCGCAAAAGATTTAATGTAAAATGAAGCCACTGTGCAGCTAAATGGGAAGAGCCATTCCCTGCAATATATATTTTTTTCTTCTCATGGAGCAATACTGAAGCTCGATTAAAGTCTTCCTCGTTAATGTTTTTAGCCATATTTAAAATGCGAGATGCATCCTTTTCCATCGTCTTTACATAAAAACGTGGATTTTCAAAAAGAGCTTGCTTCGATTGCAAATAATTCTGCAAACTACTTGCATTCCCTTCATTAAATAAATGCATGGTTACCTGACGTTGCAATTGTGCATAACCAGATAAGCCTAATGCGTAACAAAAACGGATAACTGTCGTTTCACTTACTCCGGCCTTTTCCCCTACATATGAAGCAGAGTGGATTCCTACTGTCTGTAAATTTTTTAATATGAATGTAGCTACCTTTTGTTGACTTTTAGACAACTCTTGATATTTCTCTTGAATCATTTGCTGAATTGTTTGATCTCTCATAAAAGAAGCTCATCCTTTTTTTATTTATACTATGAAGCCATTACTTCATTTTCATGTACACTAGACTAACATAATAATTTTCAGAATTCAATATTTTTTCTGAAATTTATACTTTCTTAACTGTTACCTGCCTAAATCATCCTCCGACATTTAATAAATTCGCTTCAGTTAAACTGCGAACCCACTCAACCTATGCTATATTTAAAACCATGGAACTATGAAAGGGTGTTAACAATGGCAAAGAGCGTAGTAATTGCTGAAAAACCTTCTGTAGCACGTGATATTGCACGTGTGCTGAAGTGTAATAAAAAAGGAAATGGCTTCCTTGAAGGAGATAAATATATTGTGACTTGGGCGCTTGGACATCTTGTAACACTGGCTGACCCAGAAAGCTATGATGTGAAATATAAAACATGGAATCTTGAAGATCTCCCCATGTTACCTGAACGCTTAAAATTAACGGTTATAAAGCAAACTGGAAAGCAATTTAATGCAGTCAAAAGTCAGCTTACACGTAATGATGTTAATGAAATCATCATTGCTACAGATGCTGGACGTGAAGGTGAATTAGTAGCACGCTGGATACTTGATAAAGTGAAAATTAAAAAGCCTTTGAAACGCTTATGGATTTCCTCTGTTACAGATAAGGCAATAAAAGATGGGTTTGCCAATCTAAAGCCAGGCAATGCATATGATAATCTCTATGCCTCTGCTGTAGCTCGCTCAGAGGCAGATTGGTATATCGGGCTTAATGCTACTCGTGCTTTAACTACCCGCTTTAACGCACAGTTGAATTGCGGACGTGTACAAACACCAACAGTAGCAATAATTGCTGCACGTGAAGATGAAATTAAAAACTTTAAGGCACAAACTTATTATGGTATTGAAGCGCAAACAACTGATAACTTAAAGCTTACATGGCAAGACCAAAATGGTAATAGTCGTAGCTTTGATAAAGATACAATCAATACACTGGTGAAAAAAATAGGAAATAACAATGCCATCGTTGCGGACATTGAAAAGAAACCTAAAAAATCATTTGCACCTGGTCTTTATGATTTAACTGAATTGCAGCGAGATGCCAATAAAATCTTCGGCTACTCAGCGAAAGAAACATTGAATATCATGCAAAAACTCTATGAGCAACATAAAGTGTTAACTTATCCACGTACGGATTCTCGCTTTATTTCACAGGATATCGTTGCTACACTACCAGAACGCTTAAAGGCCTGTGGTATTGGTGAATATCGCTCCATCGCCAATAAACTGCTTACTAAACCAATCAAGCCAACAAAGGCCTTTGTCGATGATAGTAAAGTATCAGATCATCATGCGATTATTCCAACAGAGGGCTATGTAAATTATTCAGCTTTCACAGATAAGGAACGTAAAATTTATGATCTTGTTGTAAAGCGTTTCCTAGCTGTTCTACTGCCTGCTTTTGAATATGAACAACTAACACTGCGTGCAAAAATTGGCGATGAAAGCTTTATTGCTCGTGGAAAAACGATTTTATCATCTGGCTGGAAGGAAGTTTATGAGCATCGCTTTGATGATGAGGACACAGCAGATGACGTAAAGGAACAAATACTACCACGCATTGATAAGGGCGATATGTTAAAAGTAAAGCTTATTGCCCAAACTTCTGGTCAAACAAAGCCACCTGCTCGATTTAATGAAGCTACTCTTTTATCAGCCATGGAAAACCCAACAAAATATATGGCAACGAATGATAAAAAATTAGCCGACACATTAAAATCTACGGGTGGTCTTGGCACAGTCGCTACACGTGCAGATATTATTGAAAAGCTTTTCAATTCATTCTTAATAGAAAAACGTGGTGGCAAAGATATTTATATTACCTCTAAAGGTCGTCAACTACTCGACCTAGTGCCAGAGGAATTAAAATCTCCTGCCCTGACAGCAGATTGGGAGCAAAAGCTTGAACTTATTGCAAAGGGCAAGCTAAAAAAAGATGTATTTATTAGCGAGATGAAAAATTACACAAAGGAAATTGTTACAGAGATTAAGGGTAGTGACAAAAAGTATAAGCATGATAATATCTCTACCAAATCATGTCCTGATTGCGGTAAACCAATGCTTGAAGTGAATGGCAAGAAAGGAAAAATGCTTGTCTGCCAAGATCGCGAATGTGGTCATCGGAAAAATGTCTCACGTACCACAAATGCACGTTGTCCACAATGTCATAAAAAATTAGAGCTTCGCGGAGAAGGCGATGGTCAAATTTTTGTTTGTAAATGTGGCTATCGTGAAAAATTATCAGCCTTTGAAGCAAGACGTAAAAAAGAAGGCGGAGGCAAGGTCGACAAGCGCTCCGTACAAAAGTACTTAAAGCAGCAAAACAACGAGGAGCCTGTGAACAATGCACTTGCTGAAGCATTGAAGGGGTTAAAGTTCGATTAATTAAAAGGGCAAATTCACTCTATATGTGAATTTGCTCTTTTATTATGCATACTCACCCCATCTAAACATATCTTGAATTGACTGAATATTCTATATCGAGGGAGGTTTTTAATGGAAGCAAAAAATTTTAGGCCACGTAATGTAATTTTTATGACGGTTGTTGTAGGTGTCTCTGTGTTAATTGGCCAAGCTATTTATGTCTTGTTTATTGATGTACCTTTTCCATAAGAAAGATTTATATCTTTAATTGACTAAGTAAATATTTCCCATTATTGATTATTTCCTGATGATTCGGTTTCCATTTTTGTGCCTCTAGATTATGCTGATAGGCATTTTCAAATAACCGTAACTCCCTGTATAAAAGGCTTAATTGTAAATGAGGAATCCATGTTGAATAAGCACGCTTTTGGATAGTCATTGTATCGGCAGGAGCTTGTTGCAAGGCTTGAGAATACCAGTAAATAGCCTCTTTATGTTTTAATTGCTCCATAAAAAATTGGCCCATTCGGCAACATGCTTCTGGCTTTGGTCGATCATATAAGAAAGATTGCAAAACAGCTTGCTGTGCTTGTTGATCATCATGTAAACGTCGATAGCATTCCCCTACATGTAAACAAGCCTCAATGCGATTATCTGTAGTGCCTAAGTTGCTATCCAAAAATAGGTTGTATTGATTAATAGCTTCTAGGTAACGGTGATGCAATTTTAGTTCATTGGCATAATGAAATTTCTCAATTGCTGAAAGAGAATGTCCATTCTTTATTAATCCCTCATAAATATTTATATTGCGATGAATATCTTTCGTTAACGGTAAATGTGTGACAGCTATATCACTATGAAAGAGCTGCCCTGACACCTTTAAATTCTCATGAACAGCACCCTCCCATTGAAAATGATTCGCCCTTTTTACTAGACGAAACTTTCGTTCACTACACTCCACTTCCCCATCACAATCAAGCGTCAAATAATAATCCATTGTTACAGCATCAATAGAAGGAAATAATGTTTGCTTTAGTTGGCTGAACTTGTGCTGATTTTCCTTTGTCATAATATCATCAGCATCAAGCCATAAAATATAGTCTTTTGTTGCCTGCTGAAATGAAAAATTTCGTGCTTTGGCAAAATGATTACACCAGGAAAAGTCATAAATTCGAGAGGTAAAATTTTGAACAATCTCTTTTGTACGATCAGTTGAACCAGTATCAATAATATTAATCTCATCCACGAGGTGCTGAACCGAATCTAAGCATCTTTCAATCGTACATTGTGCATTTCTAACAATCATACATAAACTAATCGTTAACATCTGTCCCCTCCTTAGCAATGGTTTAATTTATGCTAATGTAGTATTTTATCGAAAAAATTTTTCGATTATCACCTAACTCTGTAAATTTATAATGTAAAACAAAAAAGACGAACGCGATTTACGTTCGTTTTTTCTAGCAATTGAAATCCTATTGAATCAAGATAAATATTGCTCACGCCATGTTAATTGTTCTTTGTCTGTAAGCTGTTGCTCTAAATGATGATCCCATTGATTGAGTAATGTATTCCATACTCGTACAAATACTATATCCTGTTCCTTATCATAAAGAACAAACTCTAAACATGGGCTATCATTAATTTGTTGAGCTTCTGTTTGAACAATTTTTGCGATGACTTTCTGAGAGCTACCTTCCTCTTCTTGATCCGCTTCCTGCAAAGCTGCAATCACCATGGACTCCTCAAATTGTTCCTGTTGTTCTGCCTCTTTGTCAATATAACGATAAAGCTCTGGCAATTCATCATATTCATCATTCCTCGTATCGATAGTAAGAAACGATTGATGGCAAGGACTAAAGTAAAGCGTAGAGGTTTCTTTCTCTAGTTCTTCTTCAAAAATACCTCTTTCTAGCTGCCTCTGTCCTTTTTCAGTTAGCCTATAGAAATCATCTTCATTCCTCACAAGGTTTACTCGAATCATTAAAGAAACCAAGTCTTCAATAAATAACGGGTCTACAAGCAATAACTCGCTCAATTCCTGTGCGTTGCTAAAATCCGCCTCTTGAATACTAAGCAGAAGCATTGTCATTAAGACATCCATTGTTGAACGACGAACAGGCTCATAGGTCACATCAACTGTTCGAATGGGAATACACCATTCAGCCGTTTTGACAATCTTAATATTACGATTCTGCTGAAGCTCACGCATTAGTCGTTGTTGTAATTTTGACAATCTATATCACCAATCCTTCATGATTACGTAAGCCATCGTAGGATTTTACTGTTTTTAACAAATTCGCATACATCTCTCTTGTCTCTTGATGTTTTGCACGTTTTGCAAACATTTCTGCACTTCCAACAAGCAGTAGTAACTCACGGGCACGAGATAGCGCGACATTTAATCGACGATAATCTCTGGCAAAGCCAATATCCCCGCCTTTAGGTGTATTACGAACCATGCTCACTAAAATGACATCCATTTCCATCCCTTGGAATTTATCAACAGTCCCTGTTCTAAATTGCAGATGTGGTAGCTGTAATTCTTGCTGAAGAAGGCGATTAATTTTCTTTACCTGCTCACCATAGAAACTGATGACACCAACGCTTTTTTGAGCATCCTGCGGCATACGGCCTGCTTCTTTTGCTGCCTTCACAGCTTCATTGAGATCTAGTAAAATACGTCTAATTGTGAGCAATTCTCCTTCATTAAAACGACTCGTTCCCCCTTTTACTTGCTCCTCTAAATAAGGTTTTTCTGTTGGAATATCAATCCACAGTAAATGGTCATCACGTTTTATAAACTGCCCTTCTAAGCCATGATCTCTTGCTGCATCCGAATCTGGTAAGCCACATTGCAAGCCATTTTCTTCTTCCGCATAAAACGGTGTGATACTTTGCATGATTTTCTCATGCATGCGGTATTGCAATGCTAGCATTTGCTTATGTGTTGGTGGCAAATTATTAAATAAACGCTCAAATAATGATTCACGCAACAGATTTTTTAATTCCTGTGCGCCTTCAAAGTTTGGATTTTCTTCTAGCATTGCCTTTAATGTTTCCTCCAGCGTATCATCCCCAAGTAATGGTGGTAGCTGATGATGATCACCTACTAAAATAACTTTCTTCCCCTTTAGCATTGGTAAGAGCAATTCTGGTGGTGTTGCCTTTGAAACTTCATCAATAATAACCACATCAAAGGTCGGATAATTTTCCATAAACTCCTTACTGGCAGAAGCTACGCATGTTGTACCAATAACGTTCGCATGACGCACATACAATTTTCGAATTTCATCTAAATCATACTCTGTTGCGTTTTGTAATTTTTCACGCCATTGTTCTTGTAGTTTTTTGTGAAGAGGTAGCTGTTTTTCCTGACGTTGGAATGCTTCGATTGCTTGCTTTGCAGTTTGAATAGCTTCCTTCACCTCTTCAGCCGTTCGTTCTGGCATAGATTGTAAGAGCTTGGTATAGGTAGCTAGTTGCTTTTCTTTCTTCAATCCTGCTATATTAATATCTTTTATTTGTTCTTCTATAAGCGTTAGCTGCTGTTCTACTTCCTGCAAGTTTGTTTGGACAGTCTGTAAAGAGGCTTGTTTAGGAATGAGTTGTACTTTAGCCTGTTCCACTGCCTCCAGTTGCTGCTTTGCTTGTAGAAGAGACTCTCTAGCTTGTGAGGCAAGAATTTTTAAATATTCTACAGATTCTTCTGGTTCTTCAGTAATTTGAAAGGCGTTTGCTAATTGTTGTAACCGCTCAGTATGCTGTATAAATGGTTGGAGCTGCCGCTGGTAACTTTGCACATCGAAGCTAGTTATTGCACACTCCTGATGAATTAAAGTTACTAGATTTTTACGAAAAGTTTCGTATTCCTGATCTTTATGCTCTTGCTGTTGCTTTAGTGCTATTCCCTTTTGCCAAACAAAATCACGACGCATATATAGCCCGAGCAAATAACTTTCAATAACATCACTTGCTGGTGCTTGACCATCTTGAAAAGCCGTGTTTAATTGTGCAAATACACCAGTAAGGTTTTGCAAAGAAAACGATTGTACTGGTTGTAGTCTACTTTTAGCAAGGGCACGCTCCTTGACTTCATGCGTAACCAAAGCCTCTAGCTTCACAATTGCTTTTTGTAAACGAGCATTAATCGTTGACCATGCCTCTAAATCTTTCGCATCCTCTAAATACTGCAAGCGACCTATTTGTTGCGAAAGTACATGAGAAGGGCGAATTTGATAATGTTGTAAAAAACGCTGAATAAGCTCAAATGAGGTTAAGGTGTATATATATTTTTGCGCTTCCTTCATGATTACTAGACGATTACTTTCGATTTCATATTTCTGCTGTATCTCTTCAAATTGCTGTGTTAACTGGTGCTTTTGTTCTTGTAGTTCTTTATATTGAGCAGCAGCCTCTAGATGTTTCACTTTTTCAGTAGTTTCCTCAATCGTACGCTGTAGTTGCTCGACTGAAGGGTAATCAGCAAGTGTCTGTTCAAGCTGCTGTACAATTGGCTCAATTTGTGCGAGCTGTTTTTCATAATGCTCTTTTTGAGTCTCACATGTTTGTTGCTCTGTTTTAGCCGCCTTCAATTCTTTTTTTAATGCTTGAATCTCTTGCTGTAAAATGGGTTCTTCCATAGCTGCCTGCTCTTTTGCAGCAATTTCCTGTGTTAATTGCTCTAGCCATTGCTCTAATTTCTCTAGCTCATCTTTTGCTTTTACAAGGTTTGCTTCTAGCTCTTGCTGACGTTCTGGAAATATTGTAATTGCTTCTTCAATCGCAGCAAGTGTCTGCTCACGCCATTGAAGCGCAACATTTTCCTCTATGAATTTTTTACCCTCTTCCTCAATACTTTCCGTTCTACCATAGCGTAAAATTCGAATTTCTTGATTGGACAGTAAGCGTCCTAATGCATTATCTACAGCTAAATTAGACTGTGAGGCAACAAGTGTTTTTAAGCCTGCTTTAACATTTTGCTGACAAATCTCTGAAATGACAGTTGTTTTCCCCGTACCAGGTGGACCCTGAATGACATACAAATCCTCAACAGATAGTGCACCTAAAACGGCTCGTCGTTGATATTCATTTAAATTATTATGAAACTCAATATCTTCGCGTAGCTTAGATGCCCGAACTACAGGACGCCGCTCAAACAGTATGGTTTCTAAATTAGGGTTTACTGCCTCACCCTTTTCTAGCTTTGTAAAACCATTACGTAGTCGTCGAATTTGGCTTAATGTTGCAAAATTACTAAAGCTCGCTTGTTTGGAACGAAGATTCAGCTGGTCCTTGCGAGCCAAATCCTGTATAAAAGGCTTTACATCAATTTCTACCGTTTGCTTTCCTGCATTAGCCTTAATAACCTGTCCTATCTCGCCTCGAATTCCTTGAATGCTAACACTTAACCCCTCTAGCTTTTTCCATTCTTTACTCTTTATGTAGGGACATACAATGGTTAAGCGTGTAAAATCTTCATTGAAATAGCTTTGCTTAAATTCTGTATGAATATCATCAATGGTTGCATCTCGTTCTTGTATTTTTAAATAGCCTTCCCAGCTGGCTATACGTTTTTTTACATACTCTGTACGTTCCTCTGCAATCGGTAGCTGTCTTATTTTGGTGTGAAGCTCAAGTGGAATACCTGCTCCATTATTAGGCTTCGTCACAAATTGTAATGCGGCTGCTAAGCGACGATTTGTGTTAATAGGTCCACGCATATGGACAAATCGAATATTGGTTGCCAGTAATCCTTCCACCTTTAGCACACAATCCATAATAACCGTTTTCTCAGTAAGAATATCGCTTAATTTTTCATTGTCCTCCGCATTAAAATAGATGGATAAAAAGGTTTCACCAACTGTTTTTGCTTTTCGTTTTTCAATATAGACGGTAAAAGATCTTTGTAACGCAAAAAAGGCATGCTCGTTTGCTGAGCATTCCTCTACCGCTTCCTTCGCCTTATTGGTCAAAATAAGATTACAGCGTTGTTTTTCTAGTAAAGCGATGTCCTGCATGAGCAGCCCTCCTTCCTGAGTCACTAAAGTTTTATTTTATCACATACTAAAACAATACTTACAAAGAAAAATCCCCTGCACAGTGATTTCTTACCACCGTACAAGGGCTATCTTAATGTTGGTCAATTGTTTCTTTGGGCAAGTTCTTGCTCATTTCACAGTATTGAACAAATACACGAGCTAATTCACGTAAACGACTATGAACGTCTGCATCTACAATAGTATTATTTGCATCGAAATGTGATGTATGTGTATACACATAGTTTGGCGTAACAAGCGCTCGGAAGTAGTCTAAAATAGGTTTTAGCTGATTTTCGACTACAAGGTGATGCTGATATGTGCCTCCATTTGCAACAATGGATACGGGCTTATAGCGCATTGTTTTAGGGTGTAAGAAGTCAAAGGCATTTTTCAAAACGCCTGGAATAGACGCTTGGAAAATAGGCGTTGCAATAATGTAAGCGTCTGCCTCCTCAAATTGTTGAATCATTTTTTTCATATCATCATTTAATGGAGAACCATCCACAATTTGATGCTTATATTGACTAAAATGCATCATTTCTAACTCGAAACTAGCATCTAATTCTTTAATATATTGCTCTACTTGCTCTAAAATAGCACCAGTTTTACGACCAAACATCGTGCCATCTACGAGTAAAATTTTCATCTTTACTTTGCCTCCACATTCATCTTCTACAATAATATTGTAACAAATGAAAAGTGGCTCGGAAAGGATTGTCATGACAATTGATATAAATTCAGTCTTTAGACGGAACGACAAATTTAATCCCTAAATTAATTATCCTGATCACGTTGTCGGAAATGGACTTCCTTATCAATGACCGTTTCCTCAAGCTTATATTTATCTCGATTAATGACAACCTCACGATTAACTTTCTCGCCTTCATTCAGCTTATCCCAATTAAATAATATCTCTCTTGAAATGTCCTCTTCTGGTACTTCCGGATACTCTAATGTTGCTAACTCATCTGATGGATAAATAGTGACTGGCTGTTGTTTACCATATAGGGCAATGATAATCATAGCCTTTGCCACTTGTGTGGCTTCAATTGCTCTAGAACGTTTTAAAGGTCCAATTAATAAAGGCTGTACAAGCTTTAATAATTTTTCTCCTGCCTTTTCTCCTAATCGAAATTCATCACGGTTCCCTACTAAGAGTGATGGGCGAATAATGGAAAGCCTTTGTAAGCCTAGTTCCTCTAAATCACGCTCAAGTTTGCCTTTAACTCGATTATAGTAAAATGGAGATTTTTCATTAGCTCCCATTGCAGTAATCACAAGAAAATGAGGGATTCCCCGTTTTTTTGCTAAAGAGGCAATTGCTAACGGGTATTCAAAATCTACCTTTTCAAACATTTCACGAGAGCCTGCCTTTTTAATGGTTGTACCTAAGCAACAATACAATTCATGAGCAAATCCTATATCATTTTCTTCTATTCTATCAAAATCACGAATTTTCACTTCTAACTTTGGATGCGTATAAGTTAGCTTTCTTCGTGCAATAACTGTTACTGAAATATACTCATCATTTTCACATAATTGTTCAACTAGAGCGGAGCCGGTTAAACCAGTCGCCCCTACAACAATCGCTGCACGCATACTCATTTTTTCTCCCGTCCTTCTACTTATTGATAGTATATCAATTACGCTTATCTTGACACATCGGATTTAAAAAACATCCCATCATCTCCATTTGTAGAGGGATTTTTCGAACCAAGATAAAGACCTTCCAATTGTTATGTATATTCCTACAATTCGCCTTTCTATATATATCGACCATTTTTTTGATGATTAAAACTGATTAAAGATAGCTATTCTAGAAGAAACCGCTAGAGACATTCATGATCAAATCCTAAATTTTACACATACTTGCTCTTTCTTCGCCATAATTTAAAGAGACAGAGGAAAGGATGGGATACATTTGCAAAACGAAACACACGCAATTGAACCAAAAAAAACGATTGTTTTCATTATTGAAAGCTGTATTGATAAAGGGCTGTATCCTTTTGAACGGGTTTCAACATTAGCTAAACTACTTTCGAATGAGAAGGTTTTTATCTTTGTAAAGACTCCTTCAAATGACGGAATCCAAATTTTAATGAATGAAGGAGTTACTCCTATTCTATTTGATCACTTTAACGAATTACCTAAGCAAATCAAAGGACTTCAACCTGATTTAATTGTTAGAGATGGGCGAAACTCTGAAGGCTGGCAAGTAGAGGAATTACGACCTTTCTGCAAAACAATTATTCATTTTGATGATTTTGGTGAAGGTGGCCAAGCCTGTGATTGTGTATTACTAGCACTCTATCAAGAAGTGAAAGATTATTTACCATCGCATTATATTGGTGGAAGCTTTGTTTTTGCTCTTCCAGATGCCTATCAACATTTCGATAATATACCTGATAGTAAAACACCTGAAAATCCGCCTCATATCGTTGTCGCTTTTGAGGATGGGGACGAGCATAATTTAACGTATCGAACACTTCGACACCTAACTCAACTACAAATACCACTACAAATTACAGTTATGATTGACGACAGCTATCGCCATGCAACGGATGACTTGCAAATGATGGTACTTAGTCGTCGCAATACTGCCATTCTTCGAGATAAAAATGCACTCCTCAAACTACTACCTAAAGCAGATGTCATTATTTGTAATGCTAACTATACACCTTATAAAATTGCCTCATATGGTGTACCATGCATTACACTTGCACAAACTGAAGCTGAGCTTTTACACGCCTTCCCTCGCGAGCACAACGGCTTTATCCATCTAGGACTTGGTCGTAAAATGAAGCAATCACAAATACAAAATGCTGTCATGGAATTTCTTTTACACGAAGCCCGCAGTGAACGAGCAGTGAGAAAACAGCGACAGCTCAATCTTGCTGGTAATAATGAAACACTCCAAGCATTACTCTTAGATTTTGCTTATGATCGTCATAATATCGCTTCTACTTAGTGCTACTTCCAAGATGATTATGATACAATATATAAGAATTTTTCACTCCAACTCCTCTTATAGAAGTTGGGACATCAGTATATTCAACAGGTACCCGATTGATTTTAAAGAATAAGCGGTGGGGGATTAGTAAAACCTCCATCGCTTTTACACGCATTCACTATAAAAATATTCTCAAAAGGAGTAGTCATCATGCCAACAAAAAGTGATATTGAATACCAAATTAGAGAGTTAAAAATGGACTATATGAATTTACAAGGTGATATAGAAAAGTTGGAGTCTACTGGACACAACGATCAGGTAGCTAAGGCAGAGCAACGTCTTGCGAATATGGAAGCTCAATTAGCAGAACTTAACAAGCAGCTTGCAGAACTATAAAATGTAAACAAGAAAGATAGTTGGAGGAACAGATATGGCAATATTAACAGTAGAAAATTTAGGTCATTCTTTCGGTGATCGTACACTCTTTAAAGATGTATCGTTTCGCTTAGTGGAAGGTGATCATATTGGACTCGTAGGGGCTAATGGTGTCGGTAAGTCTACATTAATGAGCATCATTACAGGTCAAACGATCCACGATACAGGAAAAGTTGAGTGGCTGCCTGGTACACACTATGGTTATCTAGACCAACATACCGTACTAACGGCTGGTAGAACAATGCGTGAAGTGTTAAGCGATGCCTTTTTACCATTATATAAAAAAGAAGAAGAACTGAATGAAATTACAGGCAAGATGGCAGACGCAACGCCTGAAGAATTAGAAGTACTTTTAGAACAAATGGCAGAAGTGCAGGATGCATTAGATGCAGGAGATTTTTATTCATTAGATATGAAAATTGAAGAGGTGGCACGTGGACTTGGCCTGGATGCCATTGGCTTAGAACGTGATGTAGCTGCTCTTTCTGGTGGACAACGCACAAAAGTACTACTCGCTAAGCTTTTATTAGAAAAGCCAAAAGTACTTTTATTAGATGAGCCGACGAACTATCTTGATGAGGAACATATTACTTGGTTGAAAATTTATTTAAAGAACTATCCATATGCTTTCCTTCTAATCTCACATGATACAGAATTTATGAACGAAACAGTGGATGTCATCTTCCAATTGGAATTTTCTAAATTAACTCGTTATACTGCAACATACGAAAAATTCCTTGAACTTGCTGAAATCAATAAACGTCAGCATATTGAAGCCTATGAAAAGCAACAGGAGTTCATCAAGAAGCAAGAAGATTTTATAGCCAAAAACAAGGCTCGTTACTCCACTACTGGTCGTGCAAAATCACGCGCTAAGCAACTTGATCGTTTAGAGCGAATTGATCGCCCAGAAACAGCTGTAAAACCAGAATTCGGTTTTAAAGAAGCCCGTTCATCTAGCCGCTATGTTGTAGAGGCTGAGAACTTAGTGATTGGTTACGATAAAGACAAGCCATTACTTCCTCCACTTTCTTTTGCGATTGAACGAGGAGAAAAAATTGCTTTAGTCGGTATGAATGGTGTTGGTAAATCCACATTATTAAAAACAATGTTAGGTAAAATTAATGCACTTGGTGGGAAAGTAGTCCGTGGTGACTACCTATATCCTTCCTATTTTGAACAGGAAGTAAAAGCTGAGAAAATCACGCCAATTGATGATGTTTGGAATGCATTCCCTTCTATGGAACAAGCCCAAGTACGTGCAGCTTTAGCAAGAGCTGGCCTAAAAACTGACCATATTACACGTCCGCTTAATTCTTTATCTGGTGGCGAGCAAGCTAAAGTGCGTTTATGTAAATTAATGATGGAGGAAGCTAACTGGCTTCTCTTCGATGAACCGACAAACCATTTAGATGTAGATGCAAAAAATGAATTAAAACGTGCCATGAAAGAATTTAAAGGTACCATTGTGCTAGTAAGTCACGAACCTGATTTCTATGAAGGACTCGTAACAAAAGTCTGGAATGTTCAAGATTGGTTTACTTCTGGACAACAAGGCCAAGACTAATTATTTCAAGGGCAGCTCCAACATGTTATGGGGCTGCTCTTTTAAATTTTTTTAACTTCTATGTATAAATAGCCTCATTTAAACATACTATAATCAGTGGACTAACAATTTTACCCCTACTTCCAACTAACTCTCTCCTACGAGACAACTTAGAATTCTAGTAGTTCCTATGAATTCAACATGGACTTTATAGCTTAAAAAGACATTTTCTATAGAGTTAACATAAACTTACATCATTGTAAGCTGAATAAACGAAACTTTTTACGCTTATCTTCGTATATTTTAATATAACTGAAAAAATAATAATTCGATTGAGAAATTTTTTCAATTAACTATTGATTTATATATAGCTTACTAGTAAGATATATATATAAACTATTAACTTACTAATAAGCTATTTGTAAAATATAATCTAAAAAAGAAAGCGAGGAATGAAGAATGACAGTTACAATTTACTCACAAGCGAGCTGTTCTTCATCCAGAAAAGCACTTAAATGGTTAAAAGATCACAATATAGAATATAAAGAAAAACGTATTACATCTCATCCACTTACACTTGCAGAATTCAAAGAAATTCTAAGTATGACTGAAGATGGCACAGATGAAATCATTGCAACAAACTCAAATGACTTTAAAAACTTAAATATCGACATCGACCAACTTTCTATTCAAGAGCTATTTGCTATCATTCAGGCACACCCAAGAATGTTGCGTAGCCCTATTATAATAGATGAAAAACGTATTCAAGTTGGTTACAATGAGATGGACATCCGTCGTTTTATCCCACGTAAAGTACGTGCTTACGAATTAAATGCGATGACAAGATTGGCACAAGAAAGTTAAAACAGTTTTGGAGATGACCTTCTATGGACCAAGAAAAACAAAAAGCCATTACCTCGTTGTTTGAAGTCGTTTCATCTATTGAGCGTAAGTGGGCAAACGAGTGGAATAATCATAATGTACTCGGCTTTTCAAAATCCCATATTTTAATTTTAGACTACTTATCGCAGGAGGGTCCAAAACGCCCTTCTGCTATTGCTGAGCGGTTAAAAGTAACTACTGGTGGTGTCACTGTTTTAACAACCAAGCTGATAAATGGTGGCTTTATTGAAAAAACACAGCATGCCACAGACCGCCGTGCTTCTCAACTAGTCATTACGGCTGACGGTGAAAACATATTAAAAGAATCTCGTCAACAAGTGAGCGAAATCATTAATAATATGTTTGGTATGCTAACAGCGGAGGAACTGCAAACCTTACGAACTATTTTCTCTAAATGTTTATTGGATGTGGAGACAAATCGACCAGATTAAAGCACAATAAAAAGATGCATTTGCAACTGTTTGCGAATGCATCTTTTTTGATTAGTCGACCAAATACTTCCGTCTAAGTACTGTGATGTGCGACCAATCTGCTTTATTACGCTGGTAGCACAGATTCCACAATAGCTGTATCTGACATGAGCATTTCTTTTAATCGAGCCTTTGCACGGAATAAACGAGATTTCACAGTACCAATGGAAACTTTCATAATTGTAGAGATTTCTGCAAGTGAGTATTGGTCTATGTAGAAATACCATAAAGTCTTTCTATAAATAGCATCTAATTGCTCCATTTTATCCTGGACTAGTTTTGTTACAATGTCCTTTTCAATTTTTTCTTCTGTAGAAATATCGTTATTGGGAACCAAATCTAGAATCGGCACGTCTAATGTTTCAGGTTGATTCATCATATATTTGCTACGTCGTACTTTTTTACGATAGCGATCTCTAAATGTATTCATTGTAATAGTTGTCAGCCAAGCTTTAATATGCTCTACTTCGGCCACGCTATCTTCATAGCGTACAACCTTAACCCAAACTTCTTGCATTAAATCTTCAGCTTCTATATTATTGCGAGTTAGTTTTAAACATAAATGATATATATAACGATTGTATTCCTCGTATACGCCTTCTAATTTTTCATTCATTGTGTATGCCTCCGCTTCTTGTTCTTGCTTCTATACACATTCTCGCAAAATAATGTATTACACTCTATCGCATTGGCTTTCAATTTCATTACAATCGTGTAAGCTTAATCGCTTTCACTTGTAATATTCGTAAAAATTGTTTTACTACTATACTGCTTTCCCTCCAAAAAAGCTTTTGATGACAATAGTTACCTATTATTTAAACTATATTTTTAATAGTATTTATTGTCAGAATATTAATTAGCATTTGAAGAAACAAAAATGCACTCCTAATAGAAGTGCATTGGGTGTTTTAGCTTAACAGTCCTAGACGAAAGGCTGAGGCAACGACCTGTGTTCGATTCTTTGCTTTGAGCTTTGTCATAAGACTGCTTACATAATCCCTGACTGTATGCTCACTTAAAAATAATAAACCAGCAATTTTTTTATTATCATATCCTTCGGCAAGCAGGCCAAGTATCATCGATTCCCTTTCAGTTAAATGAAGCACTGTATTCTTCTCTACCTTCTCCCCCTTACGTGATAAAAATAAACCTAAACGCTTCCCTACTTCCTCAAGGAGTGTTAATTCTTCCTTTGTACAATCAAACTCCTCCCCTAGCTGATCAAATGTTAGCCATCCAAATAATTGCTCTTGACGCAAAATGGGAATAAAAATAATCGAGGATAAATTAAATAATTGGATATGCTCTTCTTTCACGTAATTTTTAGGATTTTTTAAATAAATGGGCTTTCTTGAACTAAGTATCGTGTTTTCCCCAGTCAACTCCCCTTTCATGCTTTGCACCTTAGGCAGCTCTGCGCCAATAACTCCATAAAATTGATTGGACCATGGGACATATGCGTAAAATACACATCTTTTATAACTAAAATACTCTTCACATTTTTTTAAAATCAGCGCTAAATCCTGATAACCTGAGGAACTAATAAGCAATTTATCAAGCCTATCTAATAATTGTAAGTGCCTAATTTTCTGATTTTCGCTAGCTATGTTACTAGTTTGGTTATCTCCCTCACAGTCATAATAAAGCTCTACAAGTAACGTAAATGTCGATAATACATACATGAAGATGGCGTTCGTTCGACTACTCTTCTGTTGAATCATAAAAGTAATCAACGATTTCTCAAATATTAATTGAAATAAATTAAAGCTCTTCCTATCAATAATGGACAACTGTGATTGAAGCCATGTGTTAAAAAAATACTTATCATCATTATTTAATTCCTCGATATTTGCATGTGTCATTAAACGCAAAAATGAATCTAATAGCATTGCTGTTCTTTTTCGATCTGCCCCAGTTATAGAAGGTTCTAGATTAAGATAAATAATTGTATTCTCTTCAATTTGCTGATGATGGATTTTAATAAACAACACAAACTCTTGAAGTGTTACTTCTTCAATTGATTGAAATGGATGCGTCATAGGAAATTCTTCTCCTTCACACTAAAAATACCCCTATAAATGGAGGATATTCACTCACTATATTATACAGCATCTTATAGGATAGTATTTCAAATTGAAAGGAGTAAGATGAAGGTATCGCTAAACAATGCGAATACTTTTGAATCCTAAGGCAACCATATAACCAGAAATAATGAAAGGTGCGTGCTTGAAATGAGATTAGAAAACAAAGTGGCCATTATTACAGGTGGAGGTACAGGAATCGGTAAAGAAACTGCACTATTATTTGCTAAAGAGGGAGCAAAAATAGTTATTACTGATATAAATGAACAATCTGGGAACGATACAGTCCGTGATATTCAAACTATCGGCGGTGAGGCAGTATTTATCCGCCACGATGTTAGTAATGAAGAAGACTGGAAAAAGGTTGCAGATGAATCAATAAAAACATTTAAGAAAGTGGATATTCTTTTCAATAATGCAGGTATCTATATCATAAAACCCCTTGCAGAAATCGAGCTTTCTGACTGGAACCGCTTAATGTCCATCAATGTGACAGGTGTGTTCTTAGGCATGAAACATATTATGCCGCTTATGGCTAAACAACATAATGGTTCTGTTATTAATGCTTCCTCTATTGCAGGCTTAACAGGTGCTGCTGGTCACGTATTATACGGCGCTAGTAAAGGGGCTGTTCGCATTATGACAAAAGATGCTGCTATGGAGTATGCTCCATACGGCGTACGTGTCAACTCCATTCATCCTGGCTACATTGATACAGGTATGGCAGACTATGCATCAGCAACAACAGGAAGCTCAAAAGATGAATTAGGCAAAAACTTATTCCCATTAGGACGTTTAGGCTCTGTAAAGGAAGTAGCGCAAACTGTATTGTTTTTAGCTTCTGATGAATCTTCCTTTTCAACAGGTGCAGAATTCGTTATTGATGGCGGAGCAACAGCAAAATAACATTAAAGGTGGTCATTTATATGAAACTAAAAGATAAAGTAGCAATTGTTACAGGTGGGGCTAGTGGTATCGGTGAAGCCACAGTTCGTCTCTTTGTAGAAGAAGGCGCTAAAGTCGTTATTGCCGATTTTTCTGATCGTGGACAAAGCGTTTCTGAAGAATTAAATAACAATGGTTTTGATACACTCTTCGTAAAAACAGACGTAACAAATGAAGCGGACATTCAAAACATGATAAAGGAAACCGTTACTAAATACGGTAAACTTGATATTATGTATGCAAATGCAGGCGTAGCTGACGATGCACCAGCACACGAGCTTTCTTTTGAAAAATGGAAAAGAACAATTGATATTAATTTATCAGGTGTATTTCTATCGGATAAATATGCCATTGAACAATTCCTTGCCCAAGGAACAGGTGGCGTCATTGTTAACGCTGGTTCAATTCATAGCTTCGTTGCCTTACCAAACCCTACAGCCTACTCATCTGCAAAAGGTGGCGTTAAATTATTAACACAAAACCTATGTACTGCTTACGCTAAACAGGGTATTCGTGTAAATGCGGTGTGTCCTGGCTATATCGACACTCCTCTATTAGCTGAGGTCGATGCTCAGAAGAAAGAATATTTAGCATCCCTTCACCCACAAGGTCGACTTGGTAAACCAGAAGAAATCGCTAAGGCCGTTCTCTTTTTAGCAAGCGATGACGCAAGCTTTGTTAATGGTACAACGCTTCTTGTTGATGGTGGTTATACTGCTCACTAATGAGGCTTTGAATAGACTCGCCTGAAAGCTAGTGCATTTAATGATGCTATTCTAGCCGTTAAAAGTGCGAAGCGATCTGACTGTTGTATCTGAACCCTTCACTGAAAAATGAAGAATTTATAATCCACTCAAGTAAGACTCAACCACAATTGCTATTTAGCTCTTGTGGTTTATTTTGTAGGTGCTATGTGTAATCTTTCAAGACAATTTAAGATTCCTAAAAGTAAATTGTGCTATACTATTTCTATTATCGAAATATTAGAAAGAGGGATGCTTAATGACTAATTTACAGCAAATTGATGCTTATTTTGCAGAACACCGTGAGGCACATTTAAATGAATTGAATGAATTTTTACGAATTCCAAGTATCAGTTCTTTATCCGAGCATAAAGAGGATATTCAACATGCAGCTGAATGGCTAGCCAGTGCGTTTGAAAAACTAAATCTTGAAAATATCTCCATTACACAAACAGCTGGGCACCCTGTTGTTTATGCAGACTGGCTACATGCAGAGGGTAAACCAACTATTTTATTTTATGGTCATTATGATGTTCAACCTGTTGATCCATTAAATTTATGGGACAGTGAGCCTTTTAATCCTACAATTCGAGACAATAAATTATTTGCTCGTGGTGCGAGTGATGATAAAGGACAAGTCTTTATGCACTTAAAAATGATTGAGGCATTGTTTGCTACAACAGGGACATTACCTGTCAATGTTAAGTTCATTTATGAAGGTGAAGAAGAAATTGGTAGTCCACATCTACCTGCCTATGTTGAACAATATAAAGAAAAACTAGCGGCAGATTTAATTTTAATTTCCGATACAGGTCTTTATGGTCCTGGGAAACCTGCGGTATGCTATGGTTTACGGGGCTTAACGGGCATTCAAATTGATGTGCGTGGAGCTAAGGGAGATTTACACTCCGGTCTTTATGGTGGTGGCGTACAAAATGCTATTCACGCATTAGCTGAAATTTTAGCATCCTTCCGTGATGAGCATGGTACGATTCAAGTTGAAGGTTTCTACGACAAAGTGTTGCCATTAACAGAAGAGGAACGTGAGGCTTATCTTGCGCTTGGCTTCGATGAAGAGTCTGTTAAACAGGAAGTTGGCGTAAAAGAATTATTCGGTGAACAAGGGTATTCTTATTTAGAACGTACTTGGGCCCGCCCAACCCTAGAGGTTAACGGTGTATTTGGTGGTTTCTCAGGTGAAGGCATCAAAACAGTGCTGCCCGCTGAAGCTGGCGCTAAAATCACATGCCGTCTTGTACCAAATCAAGAGCCCGATGAAATTGTAGCACTTTTAAAAGCACATGTTGAAAAGCACAAACCTGCTGGTGTGGAAATCAACATTTCTGAATTCGATAAAGGCCGTCCATTCCTAACGCCTTTCGATCATCCATTTATCCAGGCTGCTGGACGCTCCTATGAAAAAGTGTATAATGTACCAACAGCATACACACGTGGCGGTGGATCCATCCCTATCGTCGCTGCGTTTGATGAAATTTTAGATTTACCTGTAGTGCTAATGGGCTTCGGTCTATCAAGTGAAAACTTCCATGCACCAAATGAACACTTCCATTTAGAAAACTTTGATAAAGGCTTACGTGTTCTTAGTGATTATTTATATGAGGTTTCAGGATTACAAAAATAAATATCGATTAATTAAAAATTCCCCTCACTGTCAAAGTGAAGGGATTTTTTTGTTTGATTACTCACCAAAAATCGTAACGATATCAGCTGCTTGTTTGCGCTCTTTGCCTTTTGGCACTTCATCAAAATAACCAACTTGTAGCATAGCAATGACACGCTCACCTGGCTGTACCTTTAAAGCTTCACGGAATTTTGGGTTATCTAGGAAGCCTGGTGTTTTCCAGCAAGAGCCTATGCCTTTATCCCATGCCAGTAACTGCATGTTTTGAATAAATGTACTTGCTGCTGCATAATCTTCTAAACGTTCTTTTTGACGCGCATCCTCTGGAACGATAACAAAGGCATAGCCACCTGGTAATGTAAATTTCAACATCTGCTTCGCTAAATCTTCGCTTGAAAACTCCTGCCATTTAGGAATTGTTAAGTCACGTAATAGCTGGTGAAGATTTGTTAATTCCTTTCCACAGGCAACAACTAATCGCCACGGCTCACGATTACCATGATTGGGAGCCCATACTGCATCGTCAATAATAGCCATTAAATCCTCACGCTCTACAGGCTGGCCATTAAACTTTTTAATGGAACGACGTTGAATAATTGCATCTCTAACAGATAAAATTTGTTCGCTCATATATCAATTCTCCTTCTACCATAAGACAACATATTAGAGTTTATCTCTTCTATCTTTCACATTATCATATATTTGTATGCTTTAAAACTACCTGTTCCTAAGCAAAGCTGTCATCTATATGATAGAAAAAGTAGGTCATGCTTGGCGTATAGGCGGTGGAATCCTCGTAAAAATAAGGTCGATTAATACTATCTGAGGTGTGGGCATTCACATAAGGAATACCATTTTGAATACTTGTAACAATAACGGAGTGGTCAATTCTACCATTCCCTTGAAAATCATAAAAAATGACATCTCCAAGCTCTAGTTCCTCTGCATATTGAACACGTCTACCCTTCAATCCTGTTGTAGATCCTTCTAAATACCATCGTAATGAATGGGCAACAGACCAGCTAAAGCTCCAATTCCCTTGCTGAATCCACCAGCCTTTCTCTCTACTTGGTGCACCTCGCATCGGTGCCCCTCCTGCAAGTAAACACTGAGATATATAGTTCGTGCAATCTACATCAAAATTTGGAAAGGCAGGATTGCGTCTGTTCCACCACAAATTAGCATATTGAACTGCAGCCTGCCTATTATACATTTTTGCCATACATAACCTCCTCATGCCATCATATGTCTATTTAAGCATTTCTATTAGTTAGGTCCTTCCTCATAATTCTTATTGAAATCCATTATATTCAGCATGTTCCTTTCCAATTTCAAGAACATTTTTGCTACAATAAGGATTAAAGATATGTCGATTTTATTTTATGACCAGAAGGGATGTTGAATGTGAGGCAGCATGCTGAAAAAGAGATTTTACAGCCAACTCTTTTATGCGATAAAAAAGGTAATTTAAATCCAGCAGCCATCGGATTTGCACGCAAACCACTTATTAATAGCAATTTAAGCGGCCATCTCATGCGCAAAAAGAAATGGAACTATTGGTGTGTCTACGGTGATGAAATCTTGTTTTCAGCTACGATTAGTCATCTAGATTACGCAGCAGTCTGCTTCGTTTATTTCCTTGAATATGAAACACAGCGCTATTTTGAAAAAACGATCACAATCCCCTTTGGTGGTAAACTAAAAATGCCTACACAGGTTTTAGAATCTGTTTCATTTAAAAATAGTGAAATGATGATTGATTTATTATATATACAAAATGAAACACATCTATCTGTTTCCATACCAAACTTTGACGGAGATGTTTTACGAGCAAAGCTTATCATTCAGCACCCACCAGCGGACGAAACCTTAAATGTAGTCATTCCTTGGAATCGCAAAACATTTCAGTTCACAGGCAAGCATCACATATTGCCAACATCAGGTGTTGTCACAATTGGTACTCGGCGTTTTAATTTCTCAGCTGAGGAGAATTTTGCTGTGTTGGATTATGGACGAGGTGTATGGCCACGTGAAGCATTATGGAATTGGGGAATGGCCTCTCAACGAGTACGTGGACGACGCATCGGACTTAATTTAGGAGGTAAATGGACAGATGGCACAGGCATGACTGAAAATGCTGTTTTTGTTGATGGTAAAATGACAAAAATACATGAGGATTTATTATTTCAATATGATTCTGAAGATTATATGCAGCGTTGGAAAGTGAAAACAAAATTTTCTAATCAGGTCTCCTTAACCTTTTCACCCTTTTTTGAGCGTATAGCCCAAACGAATGCCAAACTAGTTAAATCAGAGGTACATCAACTATTTGGCTATTACGACGGTTCTATTTTACTCGACAATGGTGAAACACTGGTTATTCAACAAATGCTCGGATGTATTGAGGAACATCGTGCAAAATGGTAAAAACCCTCTAGAAGACGTTGCTTTCCGTGGGTATTTTGAAAATGCAAATGATTCCACGGAAGCTTTTGTCTCCTAACTGTCCACTTTTGCTCTAACTAAGGGCTCTTAATATTTTTTCTGGATCATCTGTAAATATCGCCTGTACACCGAGCTGTTGTAAACTTCGAGCATCGCGTTGTTCATTGACGGTATACACACGTACAGTTGCACCTTCAGCGAGAGCTAGTTTAACTGATTTACGGAAGGAAGTTGGCAAACTTACATGTAACGCCTTAGCTGGTATAAGAGCAATGTAAGTTGGGAAATCCACCAGCACCTCTGCAAACAATGCTGCACTTTCTATATAAGGCGCTATTTTTGATATTGTTTGCAATGATTCATGATTGAAAGATGAAATGATCACCCGCTCTGTCATTTGCTGTGCTGCTACTTCTTTGAGCACGAGCGCTTCGATTCCTTCATATGCAATAATGTCTGTTTTCAGTTCAATATTGATACGGTGATTGGTACCTGCAAATAACTCCAACACTTCCCCTAAGGTAGGAATTACTTCATCTCCGAACTCCCGTGAAAACCACGAGCCAAAATCAAATGTACGTAATTGTTGTAATGTAAAATCTTTTACATAGCCTGAGCCATTGGAGGTACGATCAATGGTCTCATCATGAATCACCACTACCTCTTTATCTGCGGTTAAATGAACGTCTAGCTCTATCCCTGCTATAGGAAGCTTTGATGCTGCTTGAAAGGCAGCCATCGTATTTTCTGGATAGTTTATCGAAACACCTCTATGTGCAAATATGTCCAAATTCAATAACCTCCTCTATTATTATTCAAAGAAAAACCTTCCAGCCCCATGTAATAGTAGCATAATTAACATTTTAGCTTTCACTTGCTGGTAAATATTATATATAGTAGTATGATAATCTACTTTGAAATTGTAAGTACCTAGGAGGTGCTAAAAAATGACTGTACAACATCCAGATTTTCAGGCTGAAGTAGAGCGGTTAGCGTATACCCAAGGCTATATGCAACAAATATTAGACGAATCACAACGAGATTTAAAATCTGCTCAAGAAAATATCCGCAAATCTATGGCCGATCTTGATTACTTAGATTCGAGTTTAAGTTATTTAAATATCTTAACAAATGCCAGATTTTTTGAAATGGCACGTAATCAAAAAGAAGGTCTAGAGGCCGTTCGCAAGAAGCCCTATTTCGCTAGAATCCATTTCCAAAAAACCGGTGACCCAGAAGAATTCCTTTATATTGGGAAAACATCACTATTTCATCGTGAAACCCATGAGCCCATTATTGTTGACTGGCGCTCACCCGTAGCTAATGTTTATTATGATGGACGTCTTGGTGACATGGAGTACGATGTCCGTGGTGAAGTTCATAAAGGACATCTCTTTGCTAAAAGGCAATACAAGATCGAAAATGGCGAATTACTCGATATACGAGATATTGATCTAACAACAAATGATGAACTACTACAAGAAGCATTAGCTGGAAAAGCTGATGTCCGTCTAACTGAAATTGTTTCAACCATTCAAAAGGAACAAAATGAAATTATTCGAGCACATCTTCGTCAACCAATTATTGTGCAAGGTGCTGCTGGTAGTGGAAAAACAACCATTGCTCTACACAGAATATCCTATTTCCTTTATACAATGGGTGAACATTTTAATCCTGAGCAGCTCATGATTTTAGCACCGAATAAGTTATTTATTGATTATATAGGCGATGTTTTACCAGAGCTTGGCGTCGATAAAATATGCCAAACTACTTTTACAGACTACGTTCTTTCTGCCACTAAATTAAAGCTTAAGCTTCAAAATCCAAATGAACAATTAGAATTGCTCGTTGCTGGAGGCAGTCAGCCTACTGCCTGGATTGCTGAAATGAAAGGTTCACTTTACTATCGTGATGTCATCGAACGCTACGTACAAAAGCTGGAACAAAAGATCGCAGAGCAATTCGAAGATGTCTATATTGAAAAATACTGTATCATGCGTGCTTCCCACCTGAAGAAGCTGTTTTTATATGAATTCTCATATATGCCTATCGAAAAGCGACTTGAACATATTAAAAAGGTCTTAGCAAGCCATGTACGTCAAAAAAAACAGGCTGTTTTAGCTACACTCCATAAAAAGTATGATGAAGCATTGGGTAAAGCCTTAAATGGAATTCGAGATGATGAAAAACGGCGACGTGTTGTCACAAAATTCATTGATGAGCGTGATGAACGAATTCCTGCCATTGAAAAAGAAACGAAGACAACGGCATCAGCTTATATGCGTCGCTTTCCCAAACATAATATTAAAACACTCTATCGTACCCTTCTCACCGATGCAGAATTATTAGCAGAACTCGCCCCTGAATGGCATTACCTTGAACAGCAACAATTTTTGCAGGCACATCGTAAAGAACAATGGGCACTCGAAGATTTAGCTGCACTATACTATTTACAAGCACGTTTAAAAGGCATTGCAGATGAATGGAAGATGCGTGTTGTCTTTATCGATGAGGTCCAAGATTACAGTTTATTTCAGCTTGCTGCTTTAAAAGCAGGTCTTGATACAGATATGTTTACTATGGTCGGTGATTTAGCACAAGGTATCCATAGCTATCGCTCATTAACAGCCTGGGAGCCTGTCCAAAGCTTATTTCCTCGTGCAAGCTTCCGCACTTTGCAAAAAAGCTATCGAACAACAATTGAAATTATGGAAGTCGCGAATCAAATTCTAGCGCAAATGAATGAACAGCTACCTTTAGTAGAACCCGTTGTGCGTCACGGTAAAGTACCAAGTTTTATTCAAGCAGAGCAATTCGATGCCTTTAAAGTTAAAGAGATTTTTGAAGCTATTCGTCAAAATGGCCATCGATCCATCGCTTTAATTTGCAAAACTACTGCAGAAGCCATTACTATGCAACAGGCATTAAAAGACAATGATATTGCTTCACAACTACTAACGGAAAATGAATCTATTAATCAAGAAATGTTACTTGTTGTGCCAAGTCACTTAGCTAAGGGACTTGAATTTGATGCTGTCATTGTAGCTGCCTACGATACACCATTTTACGATACACCAATTGACCGAAAGCTACTTTATGTAGCTCTTACACGAGCCATGCACGAGCTATACTTAATCGGTCCATCCAAAAAGACATTTTTATTAGAAAATTAAAAAGTCGCTAAAAGGCGACTTTTTTCTTTGCATCATTAATTTCTTGGGGGTAATTTATAAAACTTCCCTTTGGATAAATAAGCTTTCACAACTTTCCACCATGAATTAGGGGCTTCCTTCGGAGGAGACTTCTTCTTTGGCAATGCTGGCATGCGCATGATCACGACTCCTTTCTTAAAGCTTATTAATATTATATGAAGATAGTAGGTGATTATGATAAAAAAGGGCGATGAGTTGATATTAAATACCTCTCATCACCCCTTTTTCTATTGTTTTACATAATAATCAATTTGCTGTGCTTTCATAAAGCCTGCTTTTTCATAGACAGAAAGTGCTTTTTTATTGTCTACTTCTACATCTAGCATGACAAACGCTGCACCAACCTTACTCGCATAATCCTTTGAAAAGGAAAGAAGGGCTGTCCCAATACCTTGTCCTTCACAATTTGGATGTACAGCAAGTGCAGTTACCCACTGGATTTCATTTTCCTTAGCTGTAGTCACTGTGCCAACAACTGCACCATCTCTGTAAGCAACCCAAAGCTCTCTTCCATTTGTTGATGTATTAAAAGCAATAAGCTCTTCTGATTCTTCGGGTAGATCTCCAAAAGCCTCACAATAAATAGTAATCAGTTCAGCTTGCTCTCCGTTATAGGCTTGAATATTTATATCACTTCGTAATGTAACGGGCTCTGCTTTTGTTTCTAGGGTCGTTTCTGAAAAACTATAGGTAAACCCTTTGTTTTCAATAAATGTATGCCCATAAGGGGAACCATCAATTACTACAGCTAATTGCCCCTCTGCCCCTCTTTCTTTTAGCCCTACTTGTATACCCTCAACTAAGGCAGTTCCAATACCCTTTTGTCGATATGCAGGTGTCACCACTAATGACCACTCATATGTATGAAGTCCCATTAAGTCGATAGCACTAGCAGCACCAACTAATAAATCCTTATCATCCTCATACGCTAGTACCATGAAGCCTTTATTCTCGAAAGAGCTAGCCATAGGTACATTCATAATGGTTTCATAGACTCGATAATCTTGAACTGTTGCTTCTTCACATAATAACTTTACTTCTTTCAATGTTTCTCCATCTAATGGAAAAGACACTGTCATCACTGAAATATTCATCATTTACTCCGTTCCTGTAACAGACTATTGCCCTATTGTAGCAAGAATGAAAATAAGCTGGCAACAAAATATATTAATACCCGCTATTAATCAGAATTTTACTTCAAATATTAGAAAAATAAAAGGATTTATACTATAAAAATTCAGTAAAATGACTGAAATTTACTAGAAATAATATACTAATTTTTCTAAAATAGAGATATTTATTCTTTCACAACCCATTACTTTTAAACTATCTACTGCTTCATATTTTAATAATGTTATATAATAATTATACCATTTATTCAAATTAATAACATTTTAATTCAATAAAAAAGAGCAACTTCAAATGAAATTGCTCTTTTTCCATCTATTCCTCAAGATGGTGTGAGGATGAATGCAGCATTTGTGCATAAAGACCACCTGATTCGATTAGCTTTTGCTGAGGTCCAGCCTCCACTAATTCCCCCTTTTGCATCACTAAGACCATATCGGCATTATGGACAGTATTTAAACGATGCGCGATCACAAAGCTCGTGCGCCCTTGCATTAACGTATCGAGTGCCTCTTGTATCGCCAGTTCTGTCACAGTATCGATACTGCTTGTCGCTTCATCCAATAGTAAAATTTTCGGATCAGCAATAAGTGCCCTTGCTATAGAAAGTAATTGCTTTTGGCCTTGGGAAATCTCACGTCCATCCGCTGCAAGAATAGTATCATACCCATCCTTTAGTTTCATAATGAATTCATGTGCATTAGCTTGCTTGGCCGCTTCCTCAATCTCTGCATCACTCGCATCCAGTCTACCATATCGGATATTCTCGCGAACAGAAGCCTCAAACAAAAATGGATCCTGTAAGACAAAGGCCATTTGTGAACGAAGGGATTGTCGATCAATTTGCTGTACATTTATACCATCAAATAATACCTCTCCCTTTGAGACGTCATAAAATCTTGCAATAAGTTGAAGGATTGTCGTTTTACCAGCCCCAGTTGCACCAACAAGGGCTACCGTTTGACCAGGTTCCACTTTAAAGTCTACATTTTTTAGTGTGTACCCCTCTTCTTCTAGTTCATATTTGAAGTACACCTGCTTAAACGTTACATGTCCCAATAGCTGATGCTTTTGTGCTGACACATTTTCTGCCTCTGGTTGTTCATCAAGCAAGGAAAATACACGTTCTGCACCAGCAATGGCTGACAGTACTGTATTAAACTGGTTTGCTAAATCATTTAAAGGACGTGTAAATTGTCGGGCATATTCAGTGAATATAACAATTACCCCTATCGATACATGTCCATATAACGCAAGAACTCCTCCTACACCTGCTACAATGGTAAAGCTCATATTATTTAAGAAGTTCATAACTTTAGGAATATAACCTGAGTATGTCTGTGCCCAAAAACCAGTTCTTTTTAAGCGCAAACTTTTTTCACGAAATTCTGCTTTCATTCGCTCCTCTTGTGAAAATGCCTTCACAATCCGCTGTCCTGAAATTGTTTCTTCGATCATCCCGTTTAAGGCGCCAATAGCTACCTGCTGTTCTTTAAATAGTGGTGCTGTACGACGTGTAATCCATCGCATCGCCCAAAACATCAGTGGAATAATGATCATCGTCAGAACTGTCAGCAATGGGCTTAAACTGAGCATAATAATGACGGTTCCACCAAGCGTAAGAACACTTGAAAATACCTGAATAAAGGAACTGTTCAATGTTGAGCTGACAGCTTCAATATCATTCGTCATTCTACTCATCAATTCTCCATGCTGACGACGATCAAAGAATGCCACTGGCAGTCTTTGAAAATGAGTGAATACACTTGTCCTTAATCTATAGATCGTTTGCTGGGCGATGCCAATCATCCAATAGTTTTGTAGGAAAAGTGAAACGGCTAATAACACATAAATACCAATTAATAAGCCAATCCCTTTATCTAAGCCTGAAAGCTCGCCATGCATAACATAGTGATCAATCATTTGACCGATTACATAAGGACCAACTAAAGCTAATATGGAGCTAATCATCACTAATAAGAGCACCACAATAAGCAGTGCACGTTGTTCGTCGACAATTTTCCATAACCGCAGCAATGTACTTCTCCAATCAGCTGCACGTGGCCCCTTCTTTTTCTTCACACCCTGTTTCAGATCATCTTTTGTCAAAAGCGGTTCATAGCCAAAAGGTTTCTGGAAAAATCCCATTAATCCTCCACCTCCTGTTGAGAGATAGCTATTTTTTTATAAAGCGAGGAAGTCTCTAAAAGCTCTTCATGTGTGCCATAAGCAACTACTTTTCCAGCATCAATCAGTAAAATGCGATCTGCACCTTTAGCTGTACGTATTTTTTGTGTAACAACAAGCATCGTTGCTTTTTCTTCACTCAGTGCCGCCCACAAAGACTGTTCAGTTTTCACATCTAAAGCACTAGTACTATCATCAAGCATTAAAATATGTCCCTTTCTCAAAAGAGCTCTAGCTATAGATAACCTCTGTTTTTGCCCCCCAGATAAATTGACACCCTTTTGCCCAACCTTGGTATCATAACCATTTGGAAAATCTTCAACAGATGCATGAATTTGCGCCTGCATTGTAGCCTGTAATACAGCATCCATTTCAGCCTGTGTATCTCCCCAACGCACATTATCTGCAATACTTCCTGTAAATAACAATGACTGCTGGGGGACATAGCCAATCACTTCCCGCAACTCTTGTAAATCCCAATGTTGCACATCCTGACCTTCCACAAGTATTCTGCCTTGCGTTACTTCATAGAACCGAGGAATGAGCTGTAATAATGTTGATTTTCCTGCGCCAGTTGCCCCCATGATCGCTAGTTTCTCGCCAGACTTAACTTGAAAGCTCACATCTGACAGAACAGGAACATCTCCTCCTGGATAAGTAAAACTAACATGGTCAAAGGTTAATTCTCCATATTGTGTGGCATGACCTACTTCTTCTAAAAGAGATGTATCTTCAACCTCATTTTCAACGGAAAGGATTTCTGCCATACGTTCTGCAGATGCCTTTGCACGTGCGTAGAAGATAATAATAAAAGCGAACATTGAAAATGAGCCTGTCATACGCATTGCATAATTCACAATAGCCACAATATCACCAAGTGGCGTTGTTCCTGTAGCAATTTGTTTTGTACCAAACCATAAAACTGCGAGCAGGCTCATATTCATAATGAACAAAAGAACCGGCATAATATATTCCATTATGCGTAAGGCCTTCACAGTATCAACCTTTAACCGTGATGCAACTTCATCAAAGCGTGTAGCCTCATATGCCCCTCTTAAGTAAGCCTTTACTAATCGTATCGCCTGTAAATTCTCCTGTAAAACTCTGTTTAAACGATCGACCCTCTTTTGTACACGCCCAAAATAAGTCACACCTTTTGCCACCATAAAAAGAAGAAAAATAAAAATGATCGGTGCACCAATAACTAAAAATAAAGCTAATTTCGGATTTACGACAAAAGCCATAATAATGCTTCCTATCACAGCAAGTGGCGCTCGAAGCATAATACGTAAGCTCATAAACAGCACCGTTTGTACCTGTGTAACATCATTTGTTAATCGAGTAATAAGCGATGCAGTGGAGAATTTTTGATAGGTTGCTAGCGTAAAGGATTGAATCCTATCAAACAGGGCATTTCGAAGATCATATGAAAAGCTTTGAGCTGTATGTGAAGAAAAATAAGAATTGATAACGCCCGCCAGAAAGGCAACAAAAGATAGCCCAAGTAAAACAGCCCCCCATTGCAAAACCATTCCTTGATTTTGTGCCCTTACTCCCTCGTCGATTATTTTTGCCATAATGAGTGGCTGCACAAGCTCTACAAATAACTCTAAAAGCATTAAACATAAAGCAAAAATAGCTGTCCATTTATATGGCTTTACATAGGAAAAAACTTCTTTCATATTCTTTCCCCCTTGTTGGTAGATAAAATTTAATGATAGTTAAAAACTACTAACACTATAGTATATTTATGCTTTTTCTCCTGCTATAGAAAGCCAGGTTACACAAACAAGCATAACGAATACTCCTATTAATTGCCAAAAACCTAAAGAAGTACCGAAAATAATAACAGAGATCACCATTGCTGTTAATGGTTCAATACTAGAAAGAATGCTCGTTTCAACTGCCGTAATGTATTTCATACTACTTAAAAACAATATAAAAGCTACTGTTCCAAAAAATATTAAAGCAACTAATAACATTAAAATTTTAAAATCTACTAGAACAACCCATTGAGTGGACTGCTGCCAAACACGGCTTACTAAGCCCAAAGTGAAGCCACCCACCAGCATCCCCCAGCCCACTACTAAAAGCACACTCCACTCCTTCATTAAGCGTGCAGGATACAAGGTGTAAAATGCAAATGTTAAGCCTACTCCTATTCCCCATAACAAGGCTTTTGGACTAATAAGTAAACTTTCAAATGATGCATTCGTTAGTAACAGAAATAACCCTATAAGGGTACCAATAATACCTAACACTTGATATTTTGGTGGCCATTTCTTTAAACTAAGAGAGACATACGCGACAACAAATATTGGCGCTAAAAACTGTAGTAAGGTAGCAAGCACAGCATTACTTTCATTAATTGCAGCAACAAATGTAAATTGGACACCAAGCATACCTGCAATACCAAAAACTATGAGTTGCCTCCCCCATAGCTTGTGCTGCCAAATTCCAAAAATATTTTTTCCTGTTAACAATAAATATGTAAGTAGTAATATACCTGCAACCGATAAACGGATTGTTAACATAAAGGATACAGTCAAAGGTGTATGATTAAGCAACCACTCCATTAAAGGGCCAGTTGCTCCCCATAACATAGCACCCGAGACGATAAATATTATTCCTTTTAAACGTTTCATACCAATCCTGCTTCCTATATACGTACTAAAAATTGTTACTTTTCTTCAAATCATTTCTTATATTTCACTAGAAAAGTCCTATTAAATTTTACTATCAAATATTTACAAATATATTCATAATGACTAATTCCCGATTATTATCTATAATATTAGTATATATTGATTACCCAAGGAGATCGAATAATCATGAGTCATATGCATAAATCATTTACGATTGATGAACATTATTTAAATTCACTTCCTTTTCCTGCAATTATCATTAATCAAGATGGACAAGCAACAGTCTGGGGAAAGAGTGCTGAACATCTGATTGGCTTATCAGCTAATGATATTAAAGGAAATACTACTCCATCTATACACGAAAATCTACTGCGTCAGCTTCCTGTCGAAACACTTCAATCTATTTTACAAAATGAGGACAGTACGTATCTAGAAAAAATTCAAGTACACACAACTTCAAATGCAGAAATAACAACAGCTCTGCTAGCTAAACCTTTTACAGATGAGGGAGAACGTTTTATTCTATTGATTTTTATGCTCCCAGAATTAATGACGCAGGCTATCTCTCAATGCAATACCTTTGTAAACCTTAAGCAAGGTTTAGATGCAACCTTTATGACCGTTACACTCGATCACGATGGATTTATCTTGGAATGTAATAATGAATTTCTAAAAACAAGCCAATGGACACCAAAGCGTGTTATCGGCAAAACCTTTTGGCAACTGTTCCCTGATAATGAACTGAGTGAAAAAATAACACATACGATCTGGCGTAATTTAAATAATGGTCATACATGGCAAGGAGAAGTTGAAAAAATTACAAAAACGGGGCAATCCTATTGGGTGCTACTAACGGCTATTCCCCTCGTTAATCTTGAAACAAATGAACAACAGTTTATCCTAATTGAAAAGGATGTAACTAAATCAAAAACGATTCAACACCAACTTGAAAAAATTGCTTACATCGATACAGAAACTGGTTTGATGAATGCACATCGACTTGAAAAAGTAATCACCAATATGATTGACGATGAGAGACACTTTTCATTTGTTTATCTAAGTATTGATAAATTTTATACACTTAAAGAATTACATGATCAACAAATCGATCAAAGCCTTATTGTTGAATTTACAAATCGTATAAAAATGTATTTCCAAGATAGCACGATGGCTCGTATAAATGAAAATGATTTTGTTGTCATTACGCCTTTAAGTGAATGGTTTATTCAAGGCTTTTTATCTTACTTACAACAACATCCGATTTATAGCGGCAATATTGCTGTACCAATTTCTATTAGTGGTGGCATAACTAGATATCCTGAGGATCAATCAACATTCTCTCAGCTTATGAAGGCATCCATCGCTACTATTTCAACAGTCCGTGAGGCTGGCGGAGATAAAATTGTTTCTTTATCAACAGCAACACATAAAGCTTTAAATCGTAAAGCATTAATTGAAAAGCGCTTACTCCAAGCACTTGACCAAAAGAACTTGAAGGTACTCTATCAACCACAAATCGATGTGTATTCTGGAAAAGTTACTGCTGTTGAAGCACTTGTACGTTGGGAAGATGAGGTAATAGGTGTCGTAACGCCTGATGAGTTAATTCCTATCGCTGAAGAAACAGGTCTAATTAATAATATTGGGTCCTTCATGCTGGAAAAGGCATGTGAACAAGCATTACTTTGGAAAAAGGCTGGCTATGATTTAAAAGTATCTATTAACTCTTCTGTACGCGAATTCCGTGATAAGAATATGGCAAAATCTATACTTGAAATGATTACAAAAACAGGTTGTCCAGCGAACCTATTACAAATTGAGATTACTGAAAAATTTGCTTTAGAAGCTGAAGCCGCAACGTCTATTGCACAGCAAATGCGTAAGCTTGAAAACGAAGGCATTTCTTTTGTATTAGATGATTTCGGTACTGGCTACGGCTCATTTAGATATATGCAAATTTTACCAATAAGTACATTAAAAATCGATCAAACGTTTACAAATTCACTCTTGAAATCCGAAAAGAGCCAAAAGCTTATGAATGGTATGGTACAACTAGGTAAATCCATGGAATTGAAAGTGGTCGCTGAAGGTGTAGAAACAGCTGAACAAGCAGATCTATTAATCACTTACGGCTGCGATGCCATTCAGGGCTATTATATTAGTAAACCTGTTACACCTGAAGAGATTGAACTATTACTGACAAAATAACAATAATGAAGAAGGAGGCTGCGTTTATTTTGCACGCAGTCTCCTTCTATTTTTTATAAACCTTTTGTAATTTTACTTTACTGGAACGAACTGAGCGGAATATGAGTTGGATAATTACTTCTGCAAAAACTAGTCCAATAACAATAGCACCTGTAATTAAAAATGCCTTTAAGCCATATTGCAAGCCTTGTAAGTAATCATCTTCTACCACATTTCTCATTGCATTATAAGCCATGCCCCCTGGTACTAATGGTATAATTCCCCCAACAATAAAAATAATCATGGGTATTTTAAAGCGTCGGGCATATAAATGAGCAACGATGGCAATGACAAATGAGCCGAAGAAAGAAGCTTTGACAACATCCATGCCTTGCTCTGTTAGAACATAGTATATAATCCAGCCAATTACCCCAACGAGTCCGCAATGAAGTAGTGTTTTTCTAGGAACATTAAAAATAATGGCAATCCCAGCTGTCGCAAAAAAACTAACTATTAATTGTATAATAATGTCCATCATCTGCATATTATCCGCCTCCTAATATCCTAGTGTGACGGCGATTGCTGCACCAATAGCAAAGGCTGTTAAAAAGGCCTCTGCTCCCTTTGCCATCCCTGACATAAAATGACCTGCCATTAAATCACGTACAGCATTTGTAATCAAAATACCTGGTACTAGTGGCATGACGGAACTAATAATAATTTTATCAAGTTCAGTACCATAACCATACTTTACTGCAAAGAAGGCAACAAAGCCGAGGACGAGTGATGCAGTAAATTCAGAAAAAAACTTTACCCTTGTTAAATGATTAATGATTACCAGTACTAGGAAACCGAGCCCGCCTGCCAAAAAAGCTATCGGAAAATCCGACCATCCACCCTTAAACATAATAAGGAAACAACCACTAGCAAGCGCAGCTGCCAAAACTTGCAAATAAGTTGGTAAAAAATAATTTGTTTTTTGTATCGACTTTAACTCGTCATAAGCTTCTTCTAATGTTATGATTTGAGATGTGAGTCTACGAGATACTGAATTTACCAAGGCGATTTTTTGCAAATCTGTAACCCTACTGGGAATTGATGTAATTCTTGTTGGCTGTGTCTTGCCTAACGAAAAAATGATGCCCGTTGGTGTGGCATAACATTGAGCATTTGGCATATTTTGAGAATGTGCCATACGCAGCATCGTATCCTCAACACGGTATGTTTCGGCACCACTTTCAATCATAATGCGTCCTGCAAGCAACAAACAGTCAATCGTAAGTTCATTATCCGCATCTTGTAAGACCATTGCAGCTATCTGCCTCCTTCAAAAGGTTCCTTGCCAATATTAACGAACTGCCAATAAAAACTCAACTGAAAATTTTTTTCTTAAGCAATGGATTATCTTTCAATTTATTTTTACAGTTACACTAATATTACGCATGTGTTTTTTCTATTTTAGTAGGTATTTTACAACCTCTTAAATAGAAGTACAACTACAATTAATTCGCTGATTTTTGAAGAAAAAGTGATCTTAATAATTTTCCACAAAATTACATAAAAAGATTCTAGATTTGTATAACTTTTTTAATGACTGGCACGTCTGATTGTATAGAAAATAAAAAAAGAGGGGAGCGTATCCAAAACCATGCAGGAACGTAGAAAAAGACGCGGTCCAATAATTGATTTCTTATTACTTAGCCTTATTGTGACCTTAACAACTATTATACTTTTTATTATCCTTTCAAAGGATGACTTTAAGTTTCAAAAGATTAGTGCTTCAAAAGAATCCGAGACGGAATCGGTGAATAGTCATTTATCGACCGAAAGTTCTGCGTTTCCAGGCATACGTATTGTTACAGACGTTTCAAATGACAAACGAACACCATTTGCTATACATTACCCACAAACAGATAACGAGGTTTTTAATGATGCCGTATTACAATACATATCGGATTCAAAAGAAAACTATCTAACATCGATGAAGAAAAATAAAGATACAGATGCTATGGGTGAATTAAATATTAGTCTAGAAACTTTTCCGTACCGAGAGCATTACTATTCCTTTGTGCTAACAAAAATGCTATATGTAGGTGGAGCCAATCACGAGGTCTCCACAAAAACATTCTTCATTAACAACGAAACGGGCGAACAAATTACGATCCAAACGCTCTTACAAAATGATGAGAATAACTTATCTACGTTGGCTGTAAACGTCCGAAAAGATTTGCAAAAAAACCTCCAATTAAAGGATGAGCTTTTCAACGATGAACTATTAAAAGCTACCGAACCAAAATGGTCTAACTTCAATCGCTTTGCTATTGTTGATGATTCATTACAAATCTATTTCGATGAATATGAGATTGCTAGTGGAGCAGCAGGTACCCCAATAGTGAAACTACCCCTTTCGCTTATTAACCCTTTGTTAGCCTCCGAATTTCAAATCGCAATGGAAAATGTAAAACCAATTAATCCACCACCAACTGGTGATCCGAATAAAAAACGTATTGCTTTAACATTTGATGATGGTCCACATCCAAAAGTCACGGAGCAAATTTTAAATATTCTTGATAAGTATCACGCAAAGGCTACTTTCTTCATGCTCGGTAGTCGTGTACAATACTATCCTGACATCGTAAAAGATGTTCTTGCGCGCGGTCATGAAATTGGAAACCATTCGTGGAACCACCCTGTCTTAACAAAGCTTACGCAGGAACAAGTGATGAAAGAATATAACACGACTGCCACTGAAATTGAGAAGGCAATCAATCAAGGTGCCACAGTTTTTAGACCACCATACGGTGCAACTAATGACACAATTAATGCCGAGATTCCTATCCCTGTTGTGCTATGGACAATTGATACATTGGATTGGAAACATCGAAATGCACAGCAGCTATTGCCACACGTAAAAAATAATTTACACAATAATGCCATTGTCTTAATGCATGATATTCATCAATCCACTGCAGACGGACTTGACGCTGTTCTTGCCTATTTACAAGAGCAGGGCTATGAATTTGTGACTGTATCCGAGATACTGCCATATCGACAATAGTAATAAACAAAAAGTCCAATGAATTTCTCCATATTCATTGGACTTTCTTTTTGGTTGAAAAAGATGATGTCAACGGCAGAAAAAGCAACTTTGCAAGGCGAGAGGTTGACTTCTGTTCCGCCAGCGTCCTTTCCAGGGCGTCCGATGAGCCGCTTCACTCACCTACGTTCATCCAGGGTCTCATCTGTGACGCTAAATCCCCTAGGAGTGACGCTGGCTCCACTCCAATCAACCATTCTGCCAATTGTCTTTACTTTTTCATAGTAGCATAGTGATCAAATAGCCCATTATCAGAGGATGATGGGTGACAACACCTCTTCATAAAGAATAATGAACACCTTCACTATATTTGAAAACCGTTGCTAAAGATACAGGATTGGAGTAAAGGCTACTTGATACCTTTCAATTGACTGTTTTGTTTTTCTTATTATTTTATTGTTAATGTATCTAAAGGCTTGAAGTCATTTAACTGATAGCTTTTTATCTCGTTACGCGCTATTGTATACAGCGTATCATCTATATAGACAACACGTTGTACAACTTGCTCCCCATTTTCATAGGACTCATTATTATTACGATTGATTATATTTCCTTTCAATACTATCCCTTTCTCTGCAGTAATTTCATAAATTTGAGCACCTTGACCTTGATAGACAACTTCGTCTCCCTTACCTGCCTCATACAGTACTACAGGGAAGCCAAAATAGTTGTATTCCTTATTGCGGAATAGCGCTTTAGGATTGTATTGCACTTCAGAGGAAGAACCTTTCCCACCAATTTTTACGGTTGATTGTTCTTTCGGATTTCGGAAGTCTGATACATCGAATAGGGACATCTTCATATTGGTTGTCACAGTAAAATTACGTTTCGTATACGAATCATAGCGTTGCTCCGTATCATAACCAATACCAATTAAATGCGTATCATCTAATGGATGTAGGTAATTACTGAAGCCAGGAATCTTCAATTCCCCTAGTACAGCAGGCTTTTTCGGATTCGCTACATCAATGACAAATAGTGGATCCACTTGTTTAAATGTCACCACATATGCTTTTTCTCCCATAAATCTAGCTGAATATATCTTTTCTCCAGGCGCCATATCTTTTACTGCACCAAGCGGTTTTAAATGTTCATCCAAAATAAAGAGATGGTTATAGGAAGTACTTTTCTCATTCCACGTATTACCTTCTGTTGTAAAGATCCGGAAGTTCCCCTTATATTCATCCATTGAATACTGATTTAACACAGTTCCCTTTACTTCCGTACTTCCGACAAAGTTCAAAGTCGTTCCATCTACATTCCACTTGAAAATTTGAGTGTCGGCTGACCTCGGTAACCAAATCATATCCATGACGCGCTTTTCTGATGAAACATCAATACTACTTTCATACATTGGTGTCGTTAAATACAGGGCTTTCTCTGACATATAAAGACCACTACTTCCACCTAAGTACCCTTTCGTATTGGCCGTTGTCTTAGCTCCATTTTTTAAATCGACAGCTGTAATTAAACTATAGGTACCATCCATCGTATTTGGTAAGATTGAGATTTTTTCCAAAGGCAGACTTTGGTACTCTGTTCCTGCCATACTATCAAATGTTTTAGGCTTTAAATCGGTTTTATTGTCTTCTTGTAGCATCCAGTAATTTGGATACATATTACCGATTAAATATAATGTGTCATTCGTTATGCGAATATCCTGCAAGAAGCCTTCTTGCCCAACATCACGTACATGCTTTGGATTACTTGGATTTGAAATATCATAAATTGAGGCTGTTACCATAGCTGTGCCTGCTTTTTCAATATATTGATCCCCGATGGCAATTAATAGATTGTCATATAGGGCAAGCTTAGAAATATATTGGGAATGTTTTAATTTGATACTTGTAGCCATCTTTAAATTCTTAGGATCTTTAGCATTCACCACTGTAATGCTCTGATCTTTTGCAGTGTAAATAAAGCCATCTTTTACCACTACAATGTCTCCCTCTTCTACCCCCTCTACTTGATTATTAGTTGTAGACTCATTATTAGCTGTTGCTTTATCTTCACTTGCTGTACTTTGTAAGCTCTCTTCTTCTCTAATTTCTACTCTTTGAGTTGTTAACAACTTTTTAAAATACTGCTGTAACTCTTTCTCCGATTTAACGGCTGTTAATGTCTCGATAATTGTAAATGGAATTGTCTGTGAAGCTACATTCAGTCCGCCTTGTGCAAAGGCCTCCTTTTTTACATGCAATTGATAATTACCTGGTGCTAACTTTTTCACCACTATCGTTTTTTGATCTTCCAACAATTCAATTGTTGCAGGTACTTTGCTTCCTTTTTCCGTAGTGATATAGACATATTCCTCAGTTATTTTGTTTTTCTTTAAAGCAACTGAAAAAGATGCTTGCCAGTTTTGTGTTGCCATACTTGCGCTAGCCGCCTTTGCCGTCACATCTGTATTCACTATCAATGTAAAAATTCCAGGCACGATAGCTAGAACGATAATCAGCATAATTGCGAACCATTTACTTTTCATCATTTTTCCTCTCCTTCATATACTTGTTTATTAATTAGACTAGTAAAAAAGAGGAAAGTTACATTTTTCTGAAATTTTCTAAGTAAGTTGAGGCACAATAAAAAACGAGAGGGAAACACTTCCCTCTCGTCTATTCTTCAAATGGCCATTTAGGCAACATATTTTTTAATGGCTTATCTTGTCGTCTTCCCAATACATAATCTGCCTGCATAATAGTATGAATTTCGCGAGTCCCTTCATAAATGACTGGTGCTTTGGAGTTTCTTAAATAACGGGCAACTGGATACTCGTCTGAATAGCCATAGGCTCCATGAATCTGGACCGCATCATCCGCAGCCTTATTCGCAAAATCACAAGACTGCCATTTTGCCAATGATGTCTCTCGAGTATTTCGATCACCTTTATTTTTCAATTCTCCAACACGATAGACAAGGAGACGACTCATTTGATAGCCTGCTTCCATATTAGCAATCATTCGTCCGACAAGCTGATGCTCACCAATAGGTTTACCAAATGTCTCTCGTTCATGACAGTATTTCACACTAGCCTCTATGCAAGCTTGGATCAAACCAACAGCACCTGCTGCTACTGTAAATCGACCATTATCTAGCGCAGACATGGCAATTTTGAAACCCTCGCCCTCTTCACCAAGTCGGTTTTCAATTGGCACACGTAAATCTTCAAAAAAGAGCTCACCTGTATTACCAGCACGAATACCATATTTTCCTTTTATCGCTTTAGATGTAAAGCCAGCCATGGAACGTTCTACAATAAACGCACTAATTCCATGATGTTTTTTTGATTTGTCTGTATAGGCAAATACGATAAAGTGGTCTGCAATATCACATAAGGAGATCCACGTTTTTTGCCCATTGAGGATATAATGATCTCCATCACGGACGGCAGTTGTTGACATGGCAGCTACATCAGACCCAGCCCCTGGTTCTGTGAGACCAAAAGCTCCAATCCGTACACCTTTAGCTTGCGGAACAAGGTATCGCTGCTTTTGCTCTTCAGTCCCCCACTGCATTAAGGTCATGCTATTTAAACCTGTATGAACAGATACGGCTGTGCGAAATGCCGTATCTCCCCGTTCAAGCTCCTCACATACGATAGCAAGTGCATTATAATCCATGCCACTACCTCCGTATTGTTCAGGAACACAAACACCCATTAAGCCAAGCTCAGCAAGTCTGGACCAAATTTTAGCATCAAAGCCACCTTCAGCATCCCATTTAGCAATATAGGGAATGATTTCTTCATCAACAAACTGTCTTACTGTTTTCCTTAGCATTTCCTGCTCAGTGGACATTTCAAAGTTCATGGTCAGCACCTACCATTTCACAATCATAGCAGACTTATGTGATGTCTCTTTAATGACCACACCTCGTTTAGCCATCTCTTCAATATACGTATCACCTGGCACGATTGCTTCAGGCGGGAATACACCATGCTCTGTAATAGCACCGGCACCAATCATCTGAGCAACAACTGAAATCGTATTTGCCGTAGCACGGGCCATCGCTGTTTCATTAATTGTCATATCTTTACGTACAACCATTTCATATTCATATGTCACCTGCTGTTGGGCCTTTTCACCTGCTACAATAACACGTAACAATACAGCATCAGGTTTTGAGCCCAATTCAAGCTTCTTTTTGAGTGCCTCTCGTACGACTGCACGAACAGGCACTTCTTGATTATCCACTTCTACCTTATTCGCAGAATCAAGGAAGCCTAAGTCTGCTAAAAGTTTAAATTTCTCAGCATGGCCTTTATAACGGATGGTTTTATATTCTAATGTGCGGACATTCGGGAATGTCTTATACAATGTGGAGATACCACCAGATGTATAAAATGCCTCAAGCACACCGAAATCATCAAAATAAATAGGTTCAACGCCTGATAGGGATGGAACTTCTTCAAGCTTGCCCTTCTGAATCGTTTTTGAAGGCTCAGTATAATGATCGAAAACGCCATCTAAAGAAAATACGCGTGTATAATGAAGCGGAGGCTTTGGCTCAGTTGGAATACCACCAACAAATAGTTTAATAGATTCTACTTCGTCTAATTTTGAAGCACCATAGCCCGCTAGAATATTGATCATGCCGGGAGCAACACCTAGGTCAGGAATGATTGTAACACCTTTTGCCTTTGCTTCCTCATGTAAATCTAATATCTTCTCTGTAACGCCACCGATATGACCACCTAAATCAACGGAATGGACGCCTGCCTCAATAGCTGCTCTTGCTACTCGTTCATTGAACGAATAAAACAATGCATTGACGGCAACATCCCCCTTCGAAATAACACTCATTAATGAATCGTCACGTTCTGCGTGTAGCTCTACCACTTCTACCTTATTTGTATCTAGCGTATCTACAAAGTCCTGTGCAACTTTTACATCGATATCACCTAAATACACACGCTCCACTTTATCGTTTTTTATTAAATCACGAGCTACCTCTTTCCCCATTAAACCTGCACCTAATACAACAACTTTCATCAAGAACATCCCCTTTCGTTGATCTGTTACTCTGTATCGATTTGTGCTCTTTGTAATTTACCGCTGTAGTCTACATAAATACTCTTCCACTCTGTGTATACATCTAGGGCTGCTACACCTGAATCACGGTGTCCATTTCCTGTCCCTTTAGTACCTCCGAATGGCAAATGGATTTCAGCACCTGTTGTGCCAGCATTTACATAAACAATACCTGTATCTAAATCACGTTGTGCGCGGAAAATTGTATTGACATCTTGGGAGAATATTGAGCTAGATAAGCCAAATTTCACACCATTATTTACTTCAATTGCTTCTTCCAAACTTGCCACTTCAATTAGAGATACGACTGGACCAAAGATTTCTTCTTGAGCAATAATCATGTCAGGCTTCACATTTGTAAACAATGTTGGCTCATAATAGAACCCTTTATCATAAGGTGGTTCATTTAGTATCCTGCCACCTGCTAATAATGTAGCACCCTCTTGTTTACCTATTTGTACATAGTGATTAATTTTTTCCAATGCTGCTTTATTAATCACTGGCCCGATTTTTACTCCATCATCTAGACCATCCCCAATTGTGAGCTTTTGCATTTCATCTAAGAGACGTTTCTCTAATTGTTCTTTTACATCTTTATGCACAATGACTCGACTACATGCTGTACACCTTTGCCCAGCAGTACCAAATGCGCTCCATAAAATCCCTTCTGTAGCTAGCTGTAAATCAGCATCATTCATGACAATAACAGCATTTTTGCCACCCATCTCTAAAGAAACCTTTTTCAAATGCTTCCCGCCAAGCTCAGCTACTTTACTGCCCGTTGTTGTAGAACCTGTAAAAGAAATAACCTTGACGTCAGGATGTTCAATTAATGCTGTGCCTACTGTAGGTCCTGTACCAAATACGATATTAGCGACACCATCTGGTAAGCCTACTTCCTCAAAGATTTTACCCATTTCATAGGCCATCATTGGAGTCTCATTAGACGGTTTCCAAATGAATGTATTCCCTGCAACAATGGCAGGAAATGACTTCCATGTGGCGATAGCAACAGGGAAATTCCAAGGTGTAATGAGTGCTACAACGCCTATAGGTGCCCTTACACTCATAGCAAATTTATTGGCAAGCTCAGACGGTGTTGTTTCACCAAACAATCTACGTCCTTCACCAGCCATATAGTATGCCATATCAATTCCTTCTTGGACTTCTCCTCTAGCCTCTTCAATGACCTTGCCCATTTCTTTTGTTAAAACGGTCGCCAAATGTTCTTTTTTCTCTTTCATTTTTTGACCGATGGCATATAAATAATCTGCACGTTTTGGTGCTGGTATAAGTGCCCAGCTCTTTTGTGCTTGTTTAGCAACAGCTACAGCCTCGTCTACCTCATTCGAAGTAGAGCGTGGAATGGTAGCAAGCTGCTCACCGTTTGCAGGGTTCGTCACTGCTATACTTTGTAAATGTGAATGTGTGATCCATTTACCACCGATATAGTTTTTAATCTCCACTACATACACCCCCTGAAATACTCTATGATGCCTCAGCTGTTGTACCAGTCGTATTCCATAGGTATAAGTCTATGAATTTAACCAGAATCTATTTCGCCTTGGAATAATTGCGTCCGAGCAGTGGAATGTGCTTACACGTTTCACTATTCGTGACAGCTACCAGTGGCTTTATCTCCATACATCAATAGTTGCTCCCCACCAAAAGAAAAAATGTCTCATTAGGAATCTTGGAGTGAGCGGAGATAAAATATGTCAAAATTCCGAATTTTCAATATACACCACACCTTGTAATACTAGCATTTCAATAATAATCGGTGACAACTGCCAGAGGCTTTATTTCCACTTAACTTCCTTACCTCAATATAGAGGATGACTTCTAAATTTAGAAGCCTCTTAAGGTTATGTATATTCACAATACCCTTAGTTAAATGAAAATAAATAATACACATTCTAGTTTTTTATATTCGACATTTTCTAACTAATTCCCTTTTTTTCTAAAATATTTAATTTTCTATTGAAACCAATGTAACCTATAATCGTATACAATATCATTAAATTTATTTTTGGAGGAATCCCTTTATGAATAATCATGAAATTGACTACAAGTTATTTGGTGACGACATGCAATATGTGCAAGTTGAGCTTGACCCTCAGGAAACAGTTGTTGCAGAAGCAGGAGCGTTAATGATGATGGATGATTCGATCCATATGGAAACTATTTTTGGTGACGGCTCACGAGGTGGCTCACAAAGTGGTCTAATGGGTAAATTATTAGGTGCCGGAAAACGCCTAATAACAGGTGAGAGTTTATTCATGACAACATTCACAAACGTTGGCTCAGGTAAGAAGCATGTTTATTTCGCATCACCATACCCAGGGAAGATTATTCCGATGGATTTAAGCCAATTAAACGGTAAAATTATCTGTCAAAAAGATGCATTCTTAGCTGCTGCTAAAGGGGTCTCTGTTGGCGTTGAATTTCAGAAAAAAATTGGAGTAGGCTTCTTCGGTGGTGAAGGCTTCATTATGCAAAAGCTAGAAGGTGACGGCATGGCATTTGTTCATGCAGGAGGAGCCATTCATGAAAAAACATTACAACCGGGTGAAGTTTTACGTGTGGATACAGGATGTCTTGTAGCAATGACATCCAATGTGGATTACGATATTGAAATGGTTGGAGGCGTAAAAACAGCCCTGTTTGGAGGCGAAGGAATCTTCTTTGCTACATTACGTGGTCCTGGAACAGTGTGGGTACAATCATTACCATTTAGCCGTTTAGCCAGTCGTGTCTTTGCAGCTGCACCTATTTCGCAAGGTGGAGGCGGTCAATCTAAAGGTGAAGGCGGTATCGGCGGCTTATTCGATTTATTCAATAGATAAAAAAATGGAGCATATCTTTCACCGATATGCTCCTCTTTTTAATCAATTCGATTGGATATTGCCTTGCCTTGTCCATAAGCAGTCAAAGCTTTTACATTTAACATTAGCATAGCCGTTCTCGTTTCTAATGACGCGCTACCGATATGTGGCAGAGCTACTACATTTGGAAGTGTTAATAAGGGATGATCCATCGCAATCGGCTCTTGTTCAAACACATCTAGTCCTGCAGCCCAAAGCTTCCCATTTTTAAGAACATCGTATAGCGCATCCTCATCAATAATTCCACCACGTGAGGCATTAATTAATACCGCATCTTCTTTCATCAAAGCAAGTTCCTTTGCACCAATGAGTCCTTCCGTATCACTATTATAAGGTGTCATAATCACAACAAAATCAGATTGCTTTAATAGATCCTCCAGCGAAACATACTGGAAACCATACATTTCTTCTGCTTCATGACGACGTCTGCGATTATTATACAAGATTTTCATATCAAACCCTTTTGCTCTTCTAGCAACAGCTTGGCCAATTCTCCCCATGCCAATAATGCCAATTGTGGCTCCTGAAACATCCTTGCCAACCAGTTGCATTGGATACCAGCTTTTCCATTTGCCCTCACGTAAATATCTTTCACTTTCTGGAATTCTACGAGCAGTTGCAAGCAGTAAGCCAAATACTAAATCCGCAGTTGTATTAGTTAAAACTCCAGGCGTATTTGTCGCCATAATGCCTCGTTTTTTTAAAGCCTTCACATCGATATTATTATATCCAACTGCTAAATTCGTCACTAATTTTAAGTTGGGTGCATGCGAAAGTAATTCTTCATCTACTTGGTCAGCTATCGTTACCCACAGTACCTCACAGTCAGCGACAGCTGCGAGCAATTTTTCACGTGGAATCACAACTTCTTCCTCATCCCATTGTGAGATTTCATAAAACTCCTGTAGCAGTTCAACAATATGTGTAGGAAACTTACGTGTTATAAATAATTTCTTTTTCATGCTCCAAACACCCCTCTACTCAATTCCCTAATTCGCCTATAGCGTAACACTTAAAACAAGCATTTTCTAGGGTTTTGTAATCTTCCTCTTTCTATAAAATTTGCTATTAGCTAATTCATCAGCCTCTTAGTTGATTTATCCATAAAATAAGACCTTTTATCCTAATTCACATACTAAAAAACTATGCATAGATAGTATGCATAGCTATATTTCTTTTAAAACTCTCTTATTGTTGTATTTAAGCGATTAGCCACCCTCGCTAATTCTTCCGAAGATTCACCAATCGATTCAATAATAGTAGCTAATTCAGATACTTGATTATCGACTTTTTGGAAATTTGAGATCGAAACTTCTACAGAACCCGAAATCGCATCAAAAGCTTTTAGGGATTCAGCATTACGTTCGATACTACTATTTACAAGCTCCTGTATGTTCTGAATTGCTTGTACAACTTGTGTTGTGATACCATTTGACGTCATGATTAACTCAGCAATCTGTTCAACAGAGCTTTTCGTTTGATCCGCAAGCTTGCGTACTTCGTTTGCAACAACTGCAAAGCCTTTACCATGCTCACCGGCACGTGCCGCCTCAATTGCAGAGTTTAACGCAAGTAAATTTGTTTGCCCAGAAATACTTTTCACAATTTCTACAACGGCATTTATTTTCGAAGAGGATGCATCTAATTGCTCCACCATATTTGCCATTTCAACGGTCTTATGATGAATCTTCCCTGTTTGTTCATTAATAGATATTATTTTAGTATAGCCTTCATTAGACACTTTTTGCATTGATTCTGCTTCATACATACTTTCCTTCAAAGAAGCGTTGACACGCTTTGCGCTATATACAAGTTCTGTTACTGTTTCAGTTGTAGTTTGTGATTGAACCTCTAATTGTGTAGAAACTCCGCCGATAACATCCTTTACATGGTCCCTAACATTATTGCGTTGTGTTTCAATTAGTATACTTGCATAGCTATCGTATTCTTCTAAAACGATTTGTTGTTCAAAATTACATATTTTACTGATAGCATCACAAAACTTCTCTTCTTCGCCCTTTGGTAATCGTAGTTCATAGACTATTTTGCGAAGTGATTTCTCAAGTATTTGAAAAGCAGCTAAATACCACTTCGGATATAAATTAATCTTTACATGCATTTTGGCCACACGTCTTCGCTTTTCTAAAAAGGCTTCATCTATTCTCCCCTCAAACATTTCAATAATATGGTGACGTAATGTCTGTCGTAAACGTTCGCTGGAGCTATGTGATTGAATAACCTTTTGTAAGGCAGGAACACTTTCTATTGCATGATAAAATGCCGCTACCACTTCTACTACATTTCTTTCTACATATGGTTTTAAACTATTAATCAGCTGAAGATCATGCACACTTAACCCTACAAGATTTAATTGTAGTAAACGGTCTGGATCTTCTATAAAAATACCGATTGTTGTTTCATTTCTTATTTCAATTGTATTTTTCTTAGATCTATTGATAAGTTGAAACATTTTCTCCACCTCATATATTTAATCATATATCTTAATAAGTCTATATTCCTACTTTTTATAAAAAAACAACAAATAATTAGACACTTTATGTATCAATTATAATCTCAAAACATCTAAATGAACAATATGTAGGTAAATGTTGTCTAATATTATTATAATTCGCTATTAATTTATGCTTTAACATGATTCTTTATACTCATTTTCTATCAATTTATTGAAAAAATGGATATATGATTCAATAATCTTAACGCAAAAAAAGCCACTGCTTCTTGAAGAAGAAGCGTGACTTATTGTTTACATGAAAATGATAACGCAAAGAACTGCTGCTAAAACTAAACGATAAATGGCAAAAGGCATTAATTTTACCTTTGAAATAAGCGCTAAGAAAAACTTAATGGACAATAATGCAAAGACGAACGAACTAATGAATCCTACAGCATAAAAGCCAAAATAGTCCATTGATAAAGTATCCCAGTTTTTCAAAACGGATACGAGGCTAGCTCCTGCCATGATTGGCACAGCCATAATGAATGTAAAATCGGCTGCAACACGGTGACTCATACCAAATAGTACCCCACCCGAAATCGTTGCACCTGAACGAGAAAAACCTGGCCATAGTGATAGGCATTGTACAAGTCCTACCTTAAATGCTAAACCATAAGAAATCTTATCTAAAGAATCAACTTTTGGTTTTCTCGGTGCCAACTTATCTGCAGCAATCATCAGAATTGCTCCTGCCACTAGTGCATAAACAACATGCTCTACTTTAAAAAGATGGTCGTCAATAAAATCCTTGAATGCAAAACCTAAGACAACTGCTGGTAGCATACCAACAATAACATGCAATAAGTTAAAGCGGCCATTTATGGACTTAGCTTGACCTTCAATTTTATATAAACCAACTAAGCTTAGCATACGTTTCCACATAACTACGATAACCGCTAATATGGAACCAAGTTGTACAACAATTTTAAATGTGTTGGCAGGATATTTCCCTAAAAACTCCTCAGTCTTTAACCACATATCATCCACGATAATCATATGTCCCGTAGAAGATACTGGTGCAAATTCTGTCATACCCTCGACAAAGCCTAATATTAATGCTTTTAATAACTCTATAATTTCCACCATGTCACCTTACCTTTTTTAATCAAATACCCACTTATTATAAAATACTAAGTTTTTATATACTACTGCCTTTTCACCTAAGAAGCCGATTGTTAGATTATCACATACTATTTAAATGTTATATCTACTACCCAAAGCTCTGATCTACTGCCAATTCGCATCGGTGGGCCCCAGAAGCCATAGCCTGATGAAACAAGTGTATGCATCTGTTCCTTCAACTTATAACCATAATCCAGTTCAAATACACGAGCTGTTATATACTGATTCGGCCACAGCTGTCCCTTGTGTGTATGACCAGACATATGTAAATCAACGCCCATTTGGGAAGGCGTGTTTAAATCGTCAGGTGTATGATTCATTACAAGCCATGGTAAATTAGCAGAAGGCTTTAGCACCTCAAGTGGTTTTCTTTCTTTATTCGTTCTGTCCTCTTGCCCTGTTAATATAAACGCATCTTCTATAAGAATTGTTTCATCTAGGAGCATTTTCACATTGGCATTTTCCATTTCCTTAATAAATTCAGGAATTTTTTTGCCATAATATTCATGGTTACCTAATATACCATATGTTCCATATGTAGATGTTAATTGTTTCATGACATCTGCCATACCCTCTTGAACAAACCATTTAGGGTCATCGTCCACAATATCCCCAGCTAACAACACGATATCTGGTTGTGCTTCATTAGCTAAGCTGACAAAACGTTGTAAATGTCGTTTATGGGATAAAACACCTAAGTGAAAATCAGATGCTACAACAGCTCTTAGTGTGTTTAAGTCACTATCTTGTTTATCAACAGTTATTTCTAAATGACGAACAACTGGAGAGTAGGCTAAATAGGAGCCAATGATACTTAACAAGAATAGGATAGCTACTGCTATACTACCTATTATTTGCACGTTTTTAAAAGGTGTAAGCAAAATAATGAATTGTGCAACTAAACATAGCAATAAGCCATATTCAAAGATAAACATCCAATAATTACTGATTACAGAAAACACACGTAATGACTCGTGTAATCTTCCGATTATAATACTAAAAGCAACCATATACAGCACGATCCAAAATAATACTGGAAAACGAAACCACCCCATTGCTACAAGCCACTGCTTTACTCCCCACCCTAAATAGAAAGTCAAAGCACTATAAATACTAATTAAAAGAACAGCGCCGATTACTTTTGGCATAACCAAGTCCTCTACTTTCTTTCTATAATTTAATTGATTATACCATTATACTTATCAATCATATTGCTTAAAGCACTTGAATAATCTTCTAAAGAAAGTAGGAACTTGTCCAAATTTAAGTTTACCTTTTCATTTCATTCGTTACTCTCGTTTTACATGACATTTCACTGTATATAGATGACATTTTCGTCATTTACATACTAAACGCTACTTTTATTTTCACATTCCTTCCAGTAACATAGTAGGTGAACGAGCAAATTCGCGTATTTACGAAGAAAAAGGGGTGCTATTTCAAATGACACGTTATAAATTTGAAACAACAGAGCATGAATTATTTCGCAAAACCTTTCGTAAGTTTTTAGCTGAAGAAGCTGAACCGCATTATGCACAGTGGGAAAAAGATCATCTTATTCCGCTTTCTTTTTGGCGTAAGCTTGGTGATATGGGTTATCTTTGTCCACAAGTAGAAGAACAATATGGCGGGCTAGGCTTGGATTTCAGCTTTGGCGTCATTATACAAGAAGAACTTGAACGTATAGGCTCAAGTCTTATCGGGGTTGGCCTGCATAATGATATTGTTGTCCCGTATATCGAAGCATATGGGACACACGAACAAAAATCTCGATGGCTACCAAAATGTGTCACAGGCGACTATATAACAGCTATTGCAATGACGGAGCCTGGCACAGGTTCAGACTTGGCTAATATCAAAACGTCAGCCATTCGCGATGGGGACCATTATATTGTAAATGGTCAAAAAACCTTTATAACAAATGGCATCCATACAAACTTAGCGGTTGTCGCAGTAAAAACAAATCCTCAGGCTGATAAAAAACATCGTGGTATTAGCCTACTTGTTATTGAAGAGGGCACACCTGGCTTTACAAAAGGAAGACAGCTCGAAAAAGTTGGTATGCATGCCCAAGATACAGCTGAACTCTATTTTGAAGATTGTCGAGTGCCTGTTCAAAATCTACTTGGCGAAGAAGGCAAGGGCTTTCATTATATGATGGAAAAACTGCAGCAAGAGCGATTAGCAGTAGCGATTGCCGCACAAACAGCCGCTGAGGATATGCTTACACTAACGCTAGACTATGTGAAATCACGTCAGGCTTTTGGCAAAACAATTGGTGACTTCCAAAATACACAATTTAAAATAGCTGAAATGGCTACTAAAATCGAGCTTGGTAAATCCTTTTTGGAATCATTGATTGAAGAGCATATTGCAGGCAATGATGTTGTGACAAAAGTTTCTATGGCAAAATACTGGATTACCGAAAATGCACGTGACCTTGCTACGCAATGTATGCAATTGCATGGTGGCTATGGCTATATGGAGGAATATAAGATTGCTAGAAGATATAGAGATATACCTGTTATGTCGATCTATGCTGGTACTAATGAAGTCATGAAGGTTATTATCGCCAAAAATTTAGGCCTATAATAAAAAAGGCGGCAGAAGTTTGCCGCCTTTTTACCATTAAACTGCTGGAATTCGAACGATTACTTTAAATAAATCACCATCTACATCAATGCTCATTCTTGCTCCATGTAAATCGACAATGGATTGTGCAATGGCTAATCCAAGCCCTGAGCCCTCTGTATGACGTGAGGCATCTGCACGTTTAAAGCGTTCAAATAATTCCTCAGCATCTTCACTAATTTCATACTTTGCTACATTTTTCACCGTAAATTCAGCATCGCCATCTGCCGTACGCTTAAATGTCACATAAACACGCGTTCCCTCTAGCGCATACTTCAAAACATTGACAATTAAATTATCAATAAGTCTCCACCATTTTTGACCATCCACATATGCAAAGATTGGATCATGAGGCATGGTCATTCGTAAATCTAGTTGTGACTGTGTTAAATCCTCTTTATGCTCCCCTACAGCTTGTTGGATAAGCTGTGTTAAATCTACTCGACTGCGGTGAAGTTCAATATTACCACTAGCCATTTTCGATACTTCAAAAAGGTCTTCAATCAGCACTTTTAAACGCTCAGACTTTTTATCTAGTATATGGATGTATTGTTTCCGTTCTTCCTCTGTAATATTTGGCTTCTTCAGTAAATCGGTATACGTAATTATAGAGGTTAAAGGAGTACGTAAATCATGACTCACATTTGTAATCAGCTCTGTTTTTAACCGCTCACTTTTCGCCTGCTCATGCATGGACGTACGCACACCTTCTCGTAAATGATTGAGGTTTTCTGCATGACCTGAAAGCGGAGATTTACCTTTTACCTTTACATCACGATTTAAACGTCCTTCAGCCATATCCTTCGTATCTTTCATAATACGGTTTAAATAACCCATTCTTGATAGGAAAACAATCATAGCAGGAAATCCTATAAACATACAAATGCCAAGTACAAGGACTGGAAAAGCTCCGCCTCCTATCATGGTAGCAACAAGGCTACCACCTCCAAAGAAGGCTGCGGCTAGCATTACAATTGAATGTAATGCGATCGAACGATTAATAAATAAGTCAGTCAACGAATCCCCAAGTGACCATAAATAGCTCGATTTCACATTTTCCTCTAGCTTTTTCAAAGTATTTACTCTTGTATACAACCAAATTAATTGCACGAAGAAAGCACTACCAATTACCATTAAAACAAGTATTTTAAAGCCAATATCGAGTATAAAACGGACATAATTATAATTATAAACAGAATTATATTCAATAGATTCAAAAACAACCTGGGCTGAAATGAAATACATAAGGCTCGTTATTAACAAAAGAATAATTTGTACATCGATTTTATACTTTGTTAAAAGATCTTTTTCCTTCATACTCGTAACTATCTGTAATAAGTCTTTACGCCCCCTCCATACAAAGACGGCCATTAAAATACTTGTGAGCCAAATAAAGTAATGAGTATATTGATTGCGTTGAAACTGTTGAAATTGTTGATACCCTCCCTGTATAACATCTTCTGACATTGCTGCTTTTTTTGAAATAGCTATTACACCTGTATATTCAGCTGTTTCGTAAAGATCATCTACATTTACGTATGTTTCGGTATTGTAAAAAATATCTCTTAAATTCTCACTGATATTCCATGCATATAGCGGTTTTCGATCAGTATACTTAATTTTATAGGCACTACTTTCGGTAACATCACCTGCACGGTACGTTTTACCAGTTTCTGTATTAGTCAACTCATAAGACCAATAGTCATAGTTTTTTCCAAAGTTTTTGGATTCACCTTTTGCTGCTTTAATATATTTATCAATGAGGGCTTCCTTTTCAGCAAGAATCTTTTTTCTTACATGCTCATCATCTTCAAAATTTGCTGTAATATCTTTAATTTTATTATCACGTTCAGACACTAGCTTTGTCTTTAATTCTGTTGCATTGGCATCTATAGCTTCCTGAATGCGTTGTTCGTATTGTGCCTTAATGTTATCGATTTGCTGTCCTAATGTACCATAATAATTACGATGATCTTCTATTTCAGTTTGAGTAATCTCAATTTTATTTTTCAATTCCTCTGCATTTGGTACATTAATTACTAACGGTCCTAGTTCTGCCGTGAAATTATCGATTTCATGTTGGAAATTTTCCGAATCAAAATATGATTTACCAATATACTGATAGCCCACATTATAAAAAGTAAAGACTCCGAAAATTGTCCAGATTAAACACATTAATACGAGAAGAGATTTCCATTTTTTTATCATCCCTTTTTACACTCCTCTAAAAAATTCTTTCTAATAATTGTAAAACCTCTGAGGAGCGAGAATCGACGATTTGATAGGCATAAATTCCAAAATAGATAAGCCCAATAACACCTGCAATAAATCCAGCAATAGTCATATACTTCTCTAATTTATTTTTCCATTTTATAGCCAACGCCCCATACCACCTTTAGATAGCGTGGATTTTTCGGATCAGCTTCAATTTTCTCACGTATTTTCCGAATGTGAACAGCTACAATATTTTCAGCATTATAAGCTTCCTCATTCCAAACACGTTCATAAATTTCACGAATCGAAAACACACGCCCTGCATTTTTCATTAATAGTTCTGTAATTTTATATTCTATCGGGGTTAGTCGAACTGGTTCTCCTTCTAGTACAACCTCTTTTGCCTCTTCATCAAGAATAAGTCCGTCTATTTCCACTTTTGTAGCTCCCTCACTATACGTTCCTAGCTGAACATAACGGCGCAGCTGGGATTTTACACGTGCCAACAGCTCTAATGGATGAAATGGCTTTGTTACATAATCATCTGCTCCAACCGATAATCCATGAATCTTATCGCCATCCTCCGCCTTTGCACTCAGCATGATAATGGGAATATTGCGCTCTTCCCTAATTTTAAAGGTTGCTGTAATTCCATCCATATTTGGCATCATGATATCTAAAATTATTAAATGTACTTCATTGTTCTCTAGCTTTTTTAATGCATCTAAGCCATCTGCTGCTTTAATGACATGATAGCCTTCATTTTTTAAATAGATTTCAATACCATCACGAATATCTTGATCGTCATCTGTAACAAGAACTGTTAATTTCGTCATGATATACACCTCGCTCTCAAATATAAGTGTATCTTTTAAATCTTAAAAACCAGCTATTATAAAAATGAAGAATTTCTTAAGGTTTTAGCTTTTTTCTCCCACCCAATGTTAAAACAACAATGCCACCTAAAAGCATCGCTACTCCAAGCCAGGAAACTATACTTAAGTGTTCTCCAATTAAAAACACACCAAGAATTGCAGCAGTCAATGGTTCTGCTAATGAAAGTGTTACAGCTGTGGATGAACTAATTTTTTGTAGTCCACTTAAAAACAGGAAATACGCTACGCTTGTACACATAATCCCCATAAATAACATTGTCCATAAGTTGTGCACATTTACTAACCAGGAAAATCCACCTTGTATAGAAAACGGCAGTAAAAACAAAGCGCAAATGGAGAATGTCATAGCAACTGCGGGTAACGCTTCTTCTTGTGCCATTAATTTTTTACTTATGTTTGTGTAAAATGCAAAGGATAAACCTGCACAAAGCGCTAATGTGAATCCGCCAACGTGAACAGACTCCTCTCCATTATTCATAAACAATAAAAGACATCCGATAATGGCCATCAATGTAGCAAGTCCCCATACTGCTGTGGGACGTGTTTTCCATACTAGCCACTCTAATACACCAGAAAACACTGGTGCACTACCAATAGTAGCAACAGTTCCAATGGCTATACCTGTTAGACGAATGGATGAGAAGAAAAGACCTTGGAAAAACGCAATACTAGCCGCAGCTAAAATTGTCCATTTCCATGACCACCTTAAAAAATTAATTTTCCTCATTATAATCGTAATAGCTAATAATAAACTGCCACCAATTGCAGATCGAATCGTGGCTACAGCTATTGGAGATACCTCTTCATCCAAATATGTCTGGGCAGTACCTGTCATTCCCCATAGAATAGCTGCTAGTAATACAAACAATGAATTTAACATTTTTCAGCTCATCCCCGCTTCACATCTTTCTCCATACTAATCATACATATTTATCCAAAATCAAACAATTATCATTTTTACTTTTCTTTTAATTCCAATATAGTATGTTTTCTCATGAATGGACGTTATAATAAAAACAGTAAAAGGAGCGAATCGTATGTACAAATCAATTGAAGAGACAGCTATTGATCTTGGTATGCCTGAGGATCAAGTAATGCGTCTAATTTACGAAGGACGCATCCGTTCTGTTTACGATGGCCAACAAATTTTAATCAATAGTGGACAATTCAGCACTTATTTTAAACAATTGGAACGTATAAAAGAGGAAATTGAAATTTGGCGTGCTACTCCTATTCCAGAGGACATAGACGTCAAAGATGAAGACTAAAAGCCCACCATTCATACAATTGAACATTGTTGAATGGCGGGCCTTTTTTAAAGCTTTTATTAGATTGTCACAACAAATCCTGCTCTTTTCCCAATGATTTCAGCATAATCTTCTACCATGACACTTGCTGTTGGATACATCCCTGCTCCAGGACCGATTAATGTTAATGTACCAATATAGTTAGTCTCTAATGCCACCGCATTGAACACATCATCGACTGGATAAAGTGGATGCTCTTTATCAACTAGTTGAGGACCTACTTTTGCAATAATCTTACCGTCAGCTAGTTTTTCCACTTCAGCAACATGGCGGTAACGAAGACCCTTTTCACATGCTTCATGAACTTGTTCAGCAGAGATACTATCGATCCCAATTACCTCTACATCTGACCAGTCAGGCTGCTCACCAAAAGCTAAGGCACTTAATATCATTAATTTTTTAAATGCATCCTGCCCAGATATATCATTATATGGATCTGCTTCGGCATAACCTAAGCCTTGTGCCTCTTTTAAAGCTGTTTCGAACGACCAGCCCTGTGCTCGCATTTTTGTTAAAATATAATTACATGTGCCATTTAAGACACCTTGTATACGACTTACATCATTTACAAGTAAGATATTTTTCATTGTTTTTATAACAGGTACGCCACCAGCAGTAGTAGCCTCATAGCCTACAAAAACGCCATTAGCTTTTGCAAGATCCTGCAACTCCAAACCTCGTTTGGCAAACATCACTTTATTGGCAGTAATAACATGACATTTATGTTCCACCGCTCGCTTTAAATAACTGTATGCAGGTTCTTCGTTCACAATCGCTTCAAACACTACCTGCATACCTGGCTCTGCTAAGACTTCATCCATACTTGTTGTCATTAAATGTGCTGTACCTGGTACACGTTCACGACTAGCATCTGTCACTAAAATCTTCGCTACCTCTAATTCAATACCTAATTTATTTTTTAGCTCTTCTCGTTTTTCATTTAAAATATGGTAAATCCCCTGACCTACCGTTCCAAATCCTAAAATCGCTGCCTTTATAGTTGCCATTCTTGTTATTCCCTCCAACTTACATTCCGCAGTTTCATTAAAGCTAATTTTCCATGGGGTTGTGTCATGACAATTTGACACCCACCGCAGTCTTTAGCCAACTCTCTTTGTATGAGTTTCGCTATTTCTATATGTGTTAGGACACATACAAATTCAAATAATTCAAAATTTAACTTAAAGAAAATTGTAACGCAAATACACGCTTTGCACAAGAAAAATCTTTCTAGGAAGGACATTTGTTTTCTCTAGATGTGCAAAAGAAATCGGTTTCATTCCCTTTATTATACGTTTTATTAATCAATCTATAAGATTTGAACAAATATTGACTATTTACATTTCAATATATGAATGTCTTTCTTCTATTATATATATGTATGCTCAGACACTCATAACAATCCCTTTAAAGAAAAAACTCATTCCCTGTAGCAGCAGAGAATGAGCTTAAAAATATGAGGGGGTTTTAACTTGCTTTTGAAAGCAATTGATAACGATATTGTGCTAAAGCTTGTTGAACAAGACTAATCTCTTCTTCTGTAAAATTTGGTATTGCATACGTACGTTCCACTAATTGAAATGTACCATACTTCAAGTAAAACTCTGTCGCAGGAAGTGAGATATGGCTCACACCGTACTGTTCATATGCCTCAAATACTTCCTTTACAGTAAAGTCCTTTTCAGTAAAAACATGTTCTTGAAATGCTGTATGACCAAATACTTCCTGCCATTTTCTTTCGACTGATGTAAGAAGGTGTTGAATGGATTTATTGTTGACAAATACATGCCCTTCATTTAGCTCATATATTAGATAGGATACAATGTTTTGCGCACTATAGATGTTACCCATTTTAAACACTCCTTTATCATCAGTTTTTGGGAAGAGTAGTCACTGGCTAGGCAACTACTCTTCTATATATTCAAAAGTGGGGGAGCACTTATGAAAACATTTACCTTTTTTAAAAAAATTTTCGTACTGTTAACTTATTTCCTAGTATATAACATGGATTTAACAAAGTCAATAATACATATAAAATTACTTGGTATTGTTTTTTATAAGGTTCTGATAATTAACGGGTGCAGTAATAGATTGATGTAGCAACGTTTAACGCATTACCAAATGAGGCTAATCGAATGAGAAAATACGTTAACGTCACAACATCTTACCATTTTCTTTAAACTTTAAGCTTCTACTGTTTGTTCAGTTGTTGTAGCCTGTGTAATGGCTTGATCTAAATCAGCAATAATATCCTCTACTGCCTCTAAACCGATGGATAAGCGAATGAGCGACTCGGTTACACCAGCTTGAACTAATTCGTCTGCTGATAGTTGCTGATGAGTAGTGGAAGCTGGATGAATAATTAATGACTTTGCATCACCTACATTTGCTACATGTGAAAATAATTTCACGCTATCAATAAGCTTTCGCCCAGCTTCTCGTCCACCCTTTATGCCAAATGTAAGCACTGAACCGAAGCCATTTCTTAAATATTTTTTTGCTAACTCATGTGTCGGAAAATCTTCTAGGCCATTATAATTTACATACTCCACAAATGGGTGGTTTTGTAAATACTCAGCCACTGCCAATGCATTTTCATTGTGTTTAGGGATACGCAGATGAAGCGTTTCTAACCCTTGCAATAAATTAAAAGCAGCATCAGCACTTAATGTTGGACCAAAATCACGTAATAGTTGTACACGTAGCTTTGTAGCAAAGGCAGCAGAAGCTGTATCAATTCCATAACGTAGACCATGGTAAGAGGCATCTGGTTCAGTAAAACCAGGGAATCGACCGCTAGTCCAATCAAACTTACCAGCGTCTACAACAACGCCCCCTAAAGTTGTACCATGACCTCCTATCCATTTAGTTGCTGAATGAACTACAACATCTGCGCCGTATTCAATAGGTGTAGAACCGTAAGGAGAAGCGAACGTGCTGTCAATAATTAATGGTAGACCATTATCATGTGCAATTTTAGCTACTGCCTCAATATCTAAAACCTTTAAACTTGGATTACCATAAACCTCTGCAAAAACAGCTTTTGTTTTATCAGTAATCGCTGCTTTGAAATTCTCTGGGTTTGTTTCATCTACAAAAATTGTTTTAATACCATAGTTTGGTAATGTGTTAGCGAATAAATTATACGTACCACCATATAAAGAACTAGCTGCTACTATCTCATCACCAGCTCCAGCTAGATTTAAAATGGAAAATGCGATAGCTGCTGCACCAGATGAAAGTGCTACTGCTGCTGTTCCACCTTCCAATAAAGCCACACGTTTTTCAAACACATCAACTGTTGGATTGGTAATTCGTGTGTAAATGTTCCCTGCTTCCTCTAAGGCAAAAAGACGTTGCGCATGAGCAGTGTCTTTAAATACGAAAGCAGTTGAGCGATAGACTGGAACTGTGCGAGATCCCGTCACTGGGTCTGGCTCTTGACCACCATGCAACAGCAATGTTTCTGGTTTAAAATTTGTCATTGTGTACCTCCAAATGGTTATTTTTTTACGATGGTACCGGAGATGAGGAGGATTTTTCTGTAGAAAACAAAAACCCTCTTCAGCTAAGAAGAGGGTTGCGGTTGCAAGTTTTCCTCCCCTTATCTGCCAGATCCAAGTAAGAATCTGTAGGAATTAGCACCTTAGTAAGCTCATTGCTTACTGGTTGCCGGGCATCATAGGGCCTATCCCTCCGCCGCTCTTGATAAGAGTATGAGATTCAATTTCCATCGTTGTTACACAGTATAAACATAGAGTTTTTTTCTGTCAACATGTAAATTTTATTTTTTCCGAAACTTCTGTCTGCTCTTATACGTAATATGAACGCATACACTATTTTAGAAAAAATTTCGAGAGGAGTATTTTTATGGTAAAGGCCGTGATCATTTTTCTTATGATTGGCTATATAATAGGCTGTATTCACGGCTCTAAAGTGGCTCAATTTTTATCGGGGGTTGATTTAAAAAAGGCTGGCCACGGTAATGCTGGTGCCTCTAATGCCACTCTTTCCCTTGGCTGGAAGTATGGCGTTTTAGTAGCCCTCATCGATATAGGCAAAGGCGTTGTCGCTATTATAGGTGCACATTTTTATCTAGCGGACGCTATTCATTTAACAGAAGAACAAATTTGGCTGCTTACTTATATTATGGCTGCTGGGGTTATTTTAGGTCATAATTTCCCCTTCTACATGGGCTTCAACGGCGGGAAAGGAACGGCCTCCATCATTGGTATTTTACTTGCTGTTGATTGGAAGATTGGTTTATTTGCACTTATTTTATTTGTTATTTTATCCTTTGCAACAAATTATTTAATTGTAGGTGTTCTAGAATTTTATCTCGTGTTTTGTACAGCAACTTATTTATGGATTCCTGGCATTGGCCCAACCATTATAGCTCTTCTTTTTTTTGGCATAGCCATCATCCTGCACCTCGAAAATATTAAACGATTAGTCAATGGAACAGAGCCTAAAGTAACTTCTGCCTTTAAGAAAAAGGAATAATATTTAATGGATATTTTTGTATTTTTTGTGACCGTATTTTTTCTCTTTATCTACTCATATTGCTGTAAAAAACACCATTTTCACATAGATTTTTTTCTACAATAAAATAGACATATTCTTATCTCAATAAAACATTATACAGGCCGATGTTATGGATAATAATCGTCATTTTTATCGTAGAAAGGATGAGAAAATATGTCTTCACCAAAGCAAGCAGCTACAAAACTTAATTTAAAGCCACTATGGATTGGCTTGGCATTCGCGTTACTAATCATTATTACCTTTTTACCTAACAATGGTGATTTACCTATAGCTGGGCAACGAGCTTTAGCCATTTTAGCTTTTGCAGTCATCCTTTGGGTTACAGAGGCCGTTTCATATCCTGTGAGCTCGGCCATGATCATTGCACTAGTAACTGTTTTACTAGGACTCGCTCCGTCAATGGATAATCCAACTACAGAGCTAGGAACAGCTAGCGCATTAAAATTATCTTTAAGTGGCTTTAGTAATTCTGCCGTTGCTTTAGTAGCAGCAGCTCTTTTTCTAGCCGCAGCAATGCAAATTACTAATCTACATAAACGACTTGCACTTTGGATTCTTTCACTGGTAGGAACGAAAACAAAAGCTATCGTATTTGGCGCTATTTTAGTCTCTATCGTCCTCGCATTTTTTGTACCTTCTGCTACAGCACGAGCTGGCGCAGTAGTACCGATTTTGCTTGGAATGGTGGCAGCATTTGGTTTACCACGTGATAGTCGGCTTGCTGCCTTATTAGTTATTACTTCGGTACAAGCCGTTTCCATTTGGAATATTGGTATTAAAACTGCAGCAGCTCAAAATATGGTGGCTTTAAACTTTATCCAAGAGCAATTTAATGTGGATATTTCATGGGGTGCTTGGCTACTTTATGCAGCCCCCTTCTCAATTATTATGTCGATCTTTTTATTTTTCATTATGATTGCTTTAATTAAACCTGAGACTAGCAATATCGAAGGTGGTAAAGAGGTCATCAAAAAACAGCTTGCAGAGCTTGGCCCATTAAAGGCTCCTGAAATTCGTTTAATCATTACATCCGTAGTTTTACTATTTTTCTGGGCAACTGAAGGGAAGCTACATCCATTTGATACGACAACAGTCACAATTATTGCTATCGCGATTCTATTAATGCCTAAAATCGGTGTGTATTCATGGAAGGAAGTTGAGCCTCATATTCCATGGGGGACAATTATCGTCTTTGCGGTAGGCATTATGTTAGGAACCATTTTACTAAATACGCAAGGTGCTGCATGGTTATCAGATAAAGTTTTTGGTTCACTTGGGCTAGATACTATGCCTTTACTAGCAACCATCGCACTCGTAACTTTATTTAACATTTTGATTCATTTAGGTTTTGCAAGCGCAACTAGCTTAGCCTCAGCACTTATACCTGTGTTTATCGTTTTAGCCTCCACATTAACGGCTAATGTTGATCAAGTTGGTTTTGTTATTGTGCAACAATTCGTCATAAGCTTTGGCTTCCTATTACCAATTAGTGCACCACAAAACATGCTTGCCTATGGTACAGGCTCCTTTACAACAAAGGATTTCTTGAAATCTGGAATTCCATTAACCATTATCGGTTTCCTTCTCGTACTTTTGTTCTCTGCAACTTATTGGAAATGGATTGGATTATTATAGAACTTTCATTAAATTAAAACGTAAAAGCCTTGAAGAAACAGACTATCTGTCCTTCAAGGCTTTTAAGATAAGACTATTGTTTCGTAAAAGCAGGATCCTTCATCGTACCGTTTTTCGCATAGTTAACGTGCCATGATAGTGCTTTTTCTAGGTCATGTGGTGTGTGATGTCCACCCGTTGCCTCATTGGCATCATTAAAGTACTGCCACAGCTGCTCCCTATAATCAGGATGTGCACAATTATCAATGATAAGTCCCACTCGTTCTTTTGGAGCAAGTCCTCGTAAATCTGCTACGCCCTGTTCAGTTACAATGACATCAACATCATGCTCCGTATGATCCACATGTGAGACCATTGGGACAATACTCGAAATATCTCCACCCTTAGCATAAGACTTTGTTACAAAAATTCCTAAACGTGCATTACGAGCAAAGTCACCAGACCCTCCGATACCATTCATCATCTTTGTACCAGAAACATGTGTGGAATTCACATTGCCGTAAATATCTAATTCCAATGCCGTATTCACTGAAATTAATCCGAGTCGACGAATAATTTCAGGCTGATTTGAAATTTCTTGAGGGCGCAACACTAATTTATCAGCATATTTTTCAAAATTCCCATAAACACGGTTTCCTACTTGCTCAGAAAGGGTAATAGAAGTAGCAGATGCAAAATTCACTTTCCCTGCATCCATTAATTCAAATACTGCATCTTGGAGAACTTCTGAATAAACTTCTAAGTTCTCAAACTCAGAGTCTTTAAAGCCTAGCAATACAGCATTTGCTACTGAACCTACCCCAGATTGAATTGGACGCAAACTTGTTGTTAAGCGACCTACTTTAATCTCTTCACGTAGGAAATTTAATAAGTGATTAGCCATAACATCTGTCTCTTCATCTGCAGGGACAATCGTTGATGGCGCATCTAATATATCCGAAATGACGATGCCTTTTACTTTATCTAAATCTAGTGGAATTCCAATTATACCAAGACGATCAGAGACATTCTGTAAAGGAATTGGATCACGTTTTCCTTGTTGTGCAGGTACATAAATATCATGTATACCTTCTAATGCATCAAGCTGTGCTACGTTTAATTCAATGATGACTTGGTCTGCTTCTTGCACAAAAATAGGAGAGTTACCAACTGAAGTTGTAGGAATTAATAAGCCTTCTTCTGTAATAGCAGCCGCTTCTATGATCGCAAAATCAATTGGTCCAATAATGCCTTGACGAACAAGCTCAGCATTATGGGAAAGATGGGCATCGACAAATGTGATATCACCGCTATTGATTTTATTACGAATGCCAGCATCTGCTTGGAAAGGACCGCGCTTACGTATGACCCCTGCTTCTGCTAAATATTGGTCTACCTCAGGTCCAAGTGAGGCACCTGTAAAGACATCTACTTGAAAATCCTCTTTTTTTGCTTTCTCTACAAGTGCAAGAGGTACAACCTTTACATCACCAGCACGTGTGAATCCACTCATCCCTAATACCATGCCATCCTTAATCCAAGAAGCTGCTTCTTCTGCTGTTACAACCTTGCTTCGTAATTGTTCATGACGAAGCTTTTTCGCTAACTTTTCTTCCATTCCCTATTCCTCCATTCCACTTTATTTTTGTTCAACTTGCATATTTGGTTCCAGTAAATCTGTGACATCCGTCAGAGAATGTATCTTTATTCCAGGAGGATTTCATTACCTAATAGCTAATGCTGTCTAAACATTTGTGAATAAAGATCATGTAATTTTTTGGTAGCACAACCAAATAAACAGTCGCTTCTATAATTTTATACTATTTAGAATATTTAATCTATATCAAATGAAATATTTTACTTTACGAGATAATTTCGTCATTTATAAATTATTTATAAATAACTTTTTGTTCCTCATTATTCGATTTTGCTAGAAAAGCGTGCTATGCTCAAGGTATAGAACAGACACAAAGGAGAGAGTTTTTAATGGTTAAAGAACTATTACGTAGCCATTCCTCGGTACGCATCTATGATGGAGAACCGATTTCAAAAGAAATCATTGAAGATTTAATTGGAACAGCACAAATGGCTGCAACATCACATTTTGTGCAAGCCTATAGTGTAATATGGGTAACAGATGCAGATAAAAAGGAAAAATTAGGCTTACTCTCTGGTAATCCACGTCAATATGAAACTTCAGGTGGGGCATTTGTTTTTTGCGTAGATTTCAAGCGACTTCAAATGGCTGGGAAACTAGAAGGAGTGGATATTGTAGCTGATTCAGCTGAAAATGTCCTTGTCGGGGTAGCAGATGTATCATTGTTTGCACAGAATTTTGTTATTGCGGCAGAGTCAATGGGTTATGGCATTTGCTATATTGGAGGTGTACGCAATAAACCTTCTGAAATCAGTGAATTATTTAATCTGCCTGACCATGTTTTCCCATTATTCGGGCTAACAATCGGCGTTCCTGCACGTCGCAATGAGGTAAAACCTCGTTTACCTGTATCTGCTGTATTACATGAAAATGAATACAGTGTTGAAAAATATGAAGAACTTTTACCAGCCTACAACGAGGAAATGGAAATATATTATAACAGCCGTTCGTCTAACAGAAAAATTGATAACTGGACAAAACAGATGGCTGATTTTTTAATTGAACAACGACGTCCGCATATCAAAGAGTTTTTAGCAACTAAAGGGTTTAATTGGAAATAAATTAACGAGAATGGAGTTACTATCGTATGATAATAATTCCATTTTTTACATAAAAATATTACCTATATATATTCAATCTAGGGATATTGCCACAATTACTTCTATAAATCTAACCTTAAATTAAACGAAAAGACTCTTTCCTTTTCCAGCTATTCCATTCATATTAATAAATGATACCTATTAAAGAAAGGAGTTTTAGAAACAATGTCCAATATCAATAAACATCTTGCTCGCACCTTAGAACAACAGCATAAGAGAAGTGTAAGAGGTTTATTCTTAAAAATTGAAGACTTAAATAATGAATGCACCCAATTAAGAAAAAGACTCGAGCCACATATTGATTTGAAAGTATATAAAAAACCCATTGATTATGTCAATCAGTTCGTTTCTCATACTACTATACTCAATTTAAAATTCGTTACGAATACACAGAATTTAGAAGTAGTTGTCTTGCATGCTCTTTTATTATCCTATATTTTAGAAAACACTCAAAGCCACGCTTTTGAATATGAAGATAAATTGTTACAGGGGTATATACAAGAAATCTTTACACTAAATGATCATGCAAAAAGACTATTTATGAACCATAGAGAAAAGATGCTTACCTATGTTCAAGGGCAAGCTACATAAAAAAGACGATCTTCGTAATAACAAGATCGTCTTTTGTTCTTTTATTGTAGTCCTCTAATTATAAGAGAGCGAACTGGTAGGAACTGCTCTCCTGTATCTCCATAAGTGAGTATTACCTCATCACCCTCCTGTAAATAAATTGCTAAAGGTTCTGTTTCGGCACTCACTAAATAATTTTCACCATTGTTTAATAAGAAAGATACAGTTGTAAAATCGCCTAGACGTTCTTTATATACACGTAATACCTTACCACTTATTTGTTTTTCCTCAGCACTTGAGCTACCATCTACAGTATTTCCTCCTCGACTTAAGGCTGTTTTATATAATTTCAATGCCTCCTTAGGAGTAGTAGCGTAAACGGAAATTTCAGGATTGGCTGCAGAAACAATAAAATAGTTTTGTAAGAAACCATTGGAATCTAGCACCGCTGTCAGCCAGCTCGCTTCTCCATAAAAGTTATACAACACTGGCATTTCGCCACTCCACTTTTTCTCAATAAATTTCTTCTCTATTATTTGTAAATTACCTTGTGAATCCATATAACTTGAGTCTTGATTCCCTGTATAGTATGTTGCATCCCCTGTTCGTGCGTTTGTTAGTGAATAGCCTAACATTGAATCTACACCTTCTTTAGGACTTGTAAAATCTGTAAAGTAATACATATCACCCTTCTCATCGAAAATCGGGCTAACATTCGATTCTGTTCCTTCATCAGAAGGAATCTTTACATCCTTTTTACCAAACATACTATTCCAAAAACCATGTACATAATTACCGAAATAACTGTTTTGTAAACTTACTGTCTCTGGTGATACAGCACCATCAATAAATTCAGGTATTTGATCCAGTTTAATGACCTCTGATTTCCCCGTCAGCGCATCAACCAAGACAATTCCTTTTACATCAAAGCCATTACGCGCAGAAATAAATTCCCCATATGAGCGAATATAGTATGGCTTTCCTTCATCATCTACTTCCAGCTGTACATCACCATAAAAAATAAGGAATGGGTGTTGTAAACGAATATGACGTTCTAAATTAGCATTTAAATATGCGGAAGGTACATATTTCATTTCCTCTTTTATAAATTTAGGATTATCCGCAGAATCTGTAGCACTCATTATGAAGTAACCAGGTGTTGTACCACCGTTCATCCATTTAAAGAATCCAGAAAATTCAACTGGTGCGATATAAACATATTCGCCCTTCACTTTTTGAATTTGTAAGCGTCCTAATTCATAGTAGCTCGTATTTGGCACTTGACCGAAAGCCTTCTTCATTTTATTGCGAGCAAATTTCGGTGGTACACTTGCAGGTGTTTGTGTCTCATCGAATGGTTTTATTTCAACTTCTTCCTTCATTTCGGATGACTTAAATTTTTCATTAGCATTCCATAAAGGTGCTGATAAAACATACACAGCTACACCTAGACTTGCTAAAAATAAAACACCTTTTATTTTCCTTTCGATACCACTTGCTAGCAGAGCACCCACTAACGTTAATAAAATAATAGCAGGCCAAAAAACAAGCCAATTTACATCAATTTTTGTTACATATAACGTAATCCCTGTGGCTAAAAACCCTAGTACAAAGACTCCAATAAAAAAGTATCCTATTACCTTTTTCGATTGTCCATCTTCTCGCTTCTTCGTAATAAGCGGTGTCACTAGCACACTTGCGATCAATGCAATGACTGCTGAAGCTATCAGTAGCTTAGTCATTTGGTTCATCCTCTCTTCTTCTTTCTCACTACTTACTTTACGGTTACATACTAAAAAAGTTTCATACATACGTTGTACAGAAAGGAATTCTACCATAAATATTGAATTTCAAAAGGAAAGGAGCTGAAAAATTTGTTAAAAAAATTATTAATCAGTGTCATTATTTTATTGGGTCTTTATTATATTTTTCTCTTTTCCCATATTGCTGAAAGTTTAAAACTCATCTTTAAAGTGATTCCAATGTTGCTCATCATTATTTTAGCTGCGATTCAGAAGCCATTACATATTAAAAAATACCAACTTTTGATTATTGCTGGGCTTGTATTTTGCATGATTGGAGACTATACATTGCAGTGGTTTTTAATCGGTCTAACTAGCTTTCTTATTGGGCATATCTTTTATATTTTTGCTTTCTCTACTGCAAATGAGCGGCATGTACCAACTTGGGCTAAAATACTATTATTACTCTATGGAGCAAGTATGGCTATATGGATTGCGGGATCTGTCTTTAAAACAGGTGAAACCATACTTGGTATTGCAGTAATCGCCTACATTTCTGTGATACTCACAATGGGATGGACAGCTATTAAAACTGGATCTACTCTGGCAACAAGTGGTGCAATATTATTTATTGCATCTGATTCTTATTTAGCTATTAACAAATTTGTCATGCCACTAGCATTTTCTCATGAAATTATCATGCTGACTTATTATAGCGCCCAATTACTTATTGCTTTAAGTATCCTTCAATATTCCGAAATCCGAAGTAAAGTGTTACAATAATATCGATTATGCCAAGACATAATTGCGCCTAGAATCGGCTTTGTAAAAGCACAAAGAATTTTAACATATATACATTAGGAGGCCATACTTATGAAAGAACAAGTAATTGAGCGATTAATACGCTATGCAAAAATTGATACACAATCAGACTTCACAAGCGAAACAACTCCTTCTACACAAAAACAATTTGACCTATTACATGTTTTAAAAGACGAACTTGCAGAAATTGGTTTAACAGACATTACATTAGATGAAAATGGCTATTTATTTGCCTCATTAGAAGCTAATACAGAAAAAGAAGTACCAACTATCGGCTTTTTAGCCCATGTTGATACAGCTACTGACTATACAGGCACAAATGTGAAGCCACAGCGTGTAGATAATTATGATGGTGGAGATATTCAGTTAAACGAAAACTTAATTATGTCTCCGACTGACTTCCCAGAGCTTAAAAACTATGTAGGCCAAACACTTATTACAACAGATGGTACTACTTTATTAGGCGCTGACGATAAGGCAGGGATTGCTGAAATTATGACGGCAATGGAGTACCTCATTAAAAATCCTACTATTAAGCATGGTAAAATCCGTGTAGCCTTCACGCCAGATGAAGAAATCGGTCGTGGACCACATAAATTTGATGTCGCCGCTTTCGGTGCAGACTATGCCTATACTATGGATGGTGGACCACTTGGCGAACTACAATTCGAGAGCTTCAATGCCGCTGGCGTAAAAGTAATTACAAAAGGCACTAGCGTCCATCCTGGTTCAGCAAAAAATAAAATGGTGAATGCTATTACAATGGCTATTGCTTTCCAAAATGAAATGCCTGCTGACGCAGTTCCTGAAAAGACAGAAGGTTATGAAGGTTTCATTCATTTAATGAACTTTAAAGGGGCTCTTGAGCATACTGAGCTATCTTATATCGTGCGTGACCATGATCGCCAAAAGTTTGAAGAGAAAAAACAATTAATGCGTGATGCTGCAGCTAAAATTCAAGCACAATTTGGTGAGCATGCACTGAGTATTACCATTGAAGATCAATACTACAATATGGGTGAAAAAATTGAGCCTGTAAAAGAAATTGTTGACATTGCACGTACTGCAATGGAAAAATTAGATATTACACCGAATACCCTGCCAATTCGTGGCGGTACAGATGGCTCACAATTATCTTATATGGGCCTACCGACACCAAATATTTTCGCTGGTGGCGAAAACATGCATGGCAAATTCGAATATGTATCCGCTGAAACAATGGAAAAAGCAACTCAAGTTATCATAGAAATCGTTCAGCTTTTTGAACAGCAAGCAAAATAATAGTTTTAATTTTGAGTGAGCTTATTTCTATACGCATTTACCTAAGGAATCATGAAAAATTTTCATAGCTACGAAGAGAGGTTTTTCCTCTCTTCGTAATTTTTTCAGCCATAATTACTGAATTTTCAAATTACATAAAGGGTTTGAGGTTATAAACTCAAATTGAGGTGATGTTTATGAAAGAAATTGCATTAGGTATTTTAGCTTCCCTTTTCTTTGCCGTAACATTTATTTTAAATCACGCAATGGAAATGCAAGGTGGTAGTTGGCTATGGAGTGCATCATTACGCTATTTTTTTATGCTCCCTTTCTTGCTTATCATTGTCTTTTATCGTAAGGGCTTTTCACAGCTTTCTGGTGAAATAAAAGCACAGCCTATAGCATGGCTACTTTGGAGCTTTGTTGGATTTGTTTTATTTTACGCGCCATTAACATTTGCTGCTGCTTTTGGTCCAGGTTGGTTGGTTTCAGGTACATGGCAGTTTACAATCGTTGCTGGTGTATTATTAGCTCCTCTTTTTGTATCGATCATTGCTGGTAAAACAGTGCGACAAAAAATACCTTTCATATCCTTGCTTATTTCATGCGTCATTTTAGTAGGTATTTTGCTTATACAAATACCTCATGCACAATCAGTATCGTTTAGAAGTTTAATGCTTGGTATTTTACCTGTCATCGTTGCAGCTTTTGCTTATCCTCTCGGCAATCGTAAAATGATGGAAGTTTGTGGGGGCCGAATCGATACTTTTCAGCGGGTGTTAGGAATGACCATTGCTTCAATGCCAGCATGGATCATCATAGCTATTTATGCCGTTCTTACAGTAGGACTTCCCTCAGCAAGTCAAATGTTTCAATCATTGCTTGTTGGAATTAGCTCAGGCGTTATAGCAACAGTTTTATTTTTCATAGCAACGGATCGCGTAAGAGACCATCAAGGCAAGCTAGCTGCTGTGGAAGCAACTCAGTCAACAGAAATTCTTTTCGTTATTATAGGTGAGGTATTACTATTAGGAATTGCCTTCCCTAACCCTATTGCACTTACAGGTCTCGGAGTTATCATTGTTGGTATGCTATTACATAGTTACTATACAATGATTATCGGGAAAAAGAATGCTGTGCAACAAAACACAACTTCTTAGCAGTCCATTTTATGGGCTGTTTTTTTACAAAAAAAAGACGACTCTATTCTAAATTTAGAATAAGTCGTCTGAGATTTTCACGTTCCCAAAAAATGAGGGGGGTTTTAGGAGCGTAATCATGAACTAGCAAACTTCTGGAGAAAAGTAGCTAAAGTTCATCCTCTCTACACTGTATTGTAGACGAGGAATAATCTTTATACGATAATGATAATCATTATCAATTAAAATGTCAATCATAATCTAATAATTTTTTTACTTTTTCAAAAAGATTTTTTTAATGAGCGTCGGTACTGCCATTGCTTCAACTGAAAATGTAAAAAACAGCCTATACAAAAGCCTGCTATTGCGATGGATGATGCAATTGCAACCAGGCCAGTAAAGATATGACCAACAACCTGCCAATGTAACAGATAACCTAATAAACCAGCTGCTAAACAAAGGCTAGCAATACTTGAATTAAATTTTTGCTGCTGAGCATCCTCTGGTATATATGTAGATGGAGCCTTTGTTAAAAAGAGCTTCCCTACACGAAGTATCGGGTTATAGTTGCATAAAATACCTAGTAAATTTGCAGCTAGTGGAATTACTAATATCCAGGTAATTCCTGTTACCCATGATAAAATGACACTCAGAAGAATAGTCCACTGGTTCAGTCTAACAAGTGGTCTTGGAATTGTATGAAGTTGCGACACCCTAAAACCTACCTTTCTGATATGTTTAATGTATTTTACTACATGATATTCCATTTGTGAAGCAAAAATGATTACTTTATAATGAAGTTAACAGATGTTCAAAGGAAAAGAGGATAACTATGCCAGCTTTAACAATGGATCAAGTTCAACAATTAAACTCTTACAGTATTTATACAACTGAACCTAAGCGGACTTTATTTACTTTAGCTGATATACATAAAGACTTTTACCATCCTGATTTTTTAAACCTTATGATGGGTATAACAGATGCAGCAACAGAAACAGCCGCTATTTCTCACTTTGCACGCCGCTATGGAATGTTTTTTGCTATGCAATTTTATATGCTTGCCGCTTATGACGAAGTATGGGATGGTAAGCCACTTGAATTGCGTTTTGATGCTGCAAAGGAATTTAATAGCTTTACTGTTGCCATGTTTGCTAATCCAAATGATTGGCGCTACGTTGAGGAAGATGAACGCCAAGCTGTTATTGAGAAAATTCTTTACGATGGCCATGTCATTGTCCAACAGCTTCGTAAAGTAACCTCCATCTCCCCCCTTACCATTTGGGAAAATTTCTTCGGCTATTTGCTATGGCATTATCATATATTATTATCTAATCCTGGCTTAGCCGATCAAGCCATGGAGGATATTGAGGCTTTAGAGGACCCAAAAACATGGGCACGCTTCTCCAATAAATCTTGGTGGGCACAATATACAGGTGGTCTTAGCCCGACTAATTTAGTCAACGTTCCTGTAAGAAAATCATGCTGTTTTTCTAAAGATATCCCAGGTTTAATGGCTTGTGGTTTTTGCCCAATGAAAAAATAATAGAGCCTTTTAAAAAAGCCTTACCTTCCACAAATTCATGTGAATGGTAAGGCTTTGTGCTTTATTTTTCGTATACTACAAACCAATCGTTGTTTTCTTCAAACATAGACGTGCCAAGGAAACCTTGTTTTAAAAGTTGCTGTTGCGCAGTTGTGTCTCCCATCGATATCACTTGTTTTTCAGTAAAATTCGGGGACATCTCTTGTCGTAAGTCTTTATAAAAAATATAACGAAGCTTATCTACATATTTAATTTTTAATCCTTTAATAACGAGGTCTTGCGAGAATTTATCCTTTAAGCTCGGAATATTATATGGCTTTACAGTGGAGCAAACATAATCGTATTTTTCTAAATCGATATTTTCCATCACTACTGTAGCTAATGTTTTCTGTAATCCGTAACCTCGATATTTTGGTGAAACATTCGATATTTCCTGATATAAAACACGTTGAAATTCGTTTCCTGCAATCCCACAATCATAGCCAAGGTGTTCTTCATCAATTGGCGGGTTTAACAGTGCACGAAAGGCGATTAATTCTTCCCCTACATAAGCACCTATCATCATTCCATGACCATTTAAAATATACTCAAATTCCTCTGTGCTTAAGGGTTGTAGGATACTTTGGTCTGCTAAAGCTTCATAAACCTCAACTTGTAGCTCTTCAATTTGTTGTAAATGTTGGAGTGTTAATTTTATAACAAAAAACGGTGTCTCACCAAGCATACCATCATAGATAATTTCCATATTACGCCTCCTTAGGCTGTGACAACAGTTGAAAACTTACATAATTCCTGGATGACAGCTTCATCTACATCTAAACCTAATCCCGGTTTTTCATTTAAGCAAATAAATGGTACATCATAATGTAAGTTCCCAACATCCTTTGAGAATTTTAATGGACCCGTTAGTTCTACACTCGTCATAATCTTCTTAGAAAATGCTACATGGAAGCCTGCAGCAGAACCAACTGACGACTCTACCATGGAACCAACTTGACATTCAATTCCTGCCATTTCCGCCATAACAGCAAGCTTCATAGCAGGATAGATGCCACCACACTTCATTAATTTAATATTTACTTTATCTGCTGCACGCTTGGCTATAATTTCACGCATTTCACGTACGCCTCGTAGTCCTTCATCAATCATTAATGTCACATCAGACTTTGATTTAATTTCCACCATTCCATCAATGTCTTCGCTATCGACAGGTTGCTCTAGCCAATCGATATTTAAATCTTTCATAGCACGTAAACCTTGTAAAGTAGTGGCTGCATTACCCCAACCTTGATTTACATCCACTCGAATAGCAATGTCTTCGCCTACTCGCTCACGTACCGCTTTTATACGGGCTACATCACGAAGTACCTCTGTACCTACCTTCATTTTAAAAGAGTGATAGCCCATTTCTACTCGATTAGCTGCCTCTTCTGCCATTGCTTCAGGTGTTCCAATGCTTAGTACATGTGTGATTGGGAATTTTTCATGATAACGTCCACCTAAAAGTTGGTATACAGGCACCCCTAAGGCTTTTCCAGCAATATCGAAGCAAGCAATATCGATCGCTGCTTTTGCTGCTGGTACATCTTTCACAACTTTATTCATTTTATCGTGTAGCTTTTCAAAGGCCATTGGACTTTCCCCAATAATAGCTGGGACTAGCTGATGTTTTAGTACAGCATATGTACTTTCCCATGATTCACCTGTTACATGTTCATCAGGAACAGCTTCACCATACCCTACCACACCTGTATCGGCAGTTACTTTTAAAATAATGGAAGGCATTGTATCATATGTAGCATAACTAATGATGAATGGATCAATTAGCGGTAAATGTATAGCAAAAATTTCTACTTGTTTAATTTTCATCTTAATCAGTCTCCTTCGTCGTTAAAGTTGTCGCTAATACGTCGCTAAATGTTTAAAAAAATAGAAAAGGAGTGATGTCCATGTCTACCAAAATAGCGATTATATGTTCAAAAGCATTTATGAAACGTATTATTAGTATCGCACAAAACATAACCGATATTCAATTAGAATTTTATCTTTACAGCCACCCCTCTGAAGCGCCTACTTTAATGAAGCAAATAAAACCGTGTGATGCAATATTATTTGGAGGAACGTTACCTTATCTACACACACAAACATTACTTTCAGAAGTTCCAATACCTTGGAATTATATTAAGCAAGATGAAACAACCATTTCTACAACATTGTTATCATTAGTAGCCAAACATGCTGTAGCTATCGACAGGATATCCATTGATGTAATGAATCCTGCATTCGTTGATAATGTTTTAGCAGAAATAGAATTTCATGGTCAAAAGCCACATGTTCAGCATATTTCGATTACTGAACCAACTGAGAATATTTTAAAACGCCATATCGCCCTGTGGAATTCAAAAAGTATTGATTTTGTCATTACAAGTATTCATAGTGTATTTGATGAATTACAAGCACTTCAAATACCGTCAATGCGTATGTTAGATGCTACCAAATCTATTATTCAATGCCTTGAAGAAACAAAATCAAAATCACTATTAACCAAGTCAGAAGCTTTCAAGGCTGTAGTGGGTCTCTTAGAAATCCCTAAAAATACTTCCATTGAATCAACTGTTTTAAGTCAAATTGCGAAAGCTACCTTTTCAACTTTTAAGCAAATTTCAACGCATTCCTTTGAGCTATACACAACTGCTGGACATCTTCAAAATGCTCTCGAAAAGGAAAACTTAGAGCAGCTCATACAGCAAGTTGAACAACCTTTTAAGCTAGCATTTGGCTATGGCTATTCCATTTTGGAGGCCACACAAAATGCTCAGCATGCTTTAACGTTTACTAAACCTTTTGAGATTTATATTCTTGATGAACATAAAAACTTATTAGGGCCTTTCCCTAATACAGAAGGTAAAATTTCTTTAAAAACCGATGATCCTTATGTTTTACAAATGGCTAAGCTTACAAGTTTAAGTCCATTAAATATTTCTAAAATAATCAATTTCAGTAACGAACGACAGTCAGCTCAATTTACATCTCAAAATCTTTCTGAATACCTCCAAGTAACACGACGTACTACAGAGCGTATTATTAAAAAATTAGTTGATAATGGCTATGTAAATATTGTTGGTGAAGAAATGACCCATCAACAAGGACGTCCTCGTAAAATTTATCAATTGAATTTTGCAACTTACTAAACTGCCTCATAAAAGAATTCTCGTAGATACACATGAATCTACGAGAATTTTTATTTTAGTCAACCATTACCAAATTATCCGTATTTTCAGCTTCTTGCGCCTTTTTACGCTTCTCAGCTTCTGCTATTTCTTCTGGCGTTAATTTAACAATAGCAAATCCAATATATCCATAGATAATAGAAATAATCGGTACAGTAAAGTTAAGAATTGCATAAGGTGCATATTCCATTGCACTTACACCTAAAGTAGCTAAAATAAACACACCACAAGTATTCCAAGGGAAGAAAACAGATGTTAATGTTCCCCCATCCTCTAATGCACGAGAGAGGTTTTTAGAATGTAAACCACGTTGTTGATAGACACCCGCGAACATACGTGAAGGAACAACAATTGAGATATATTGCTCAGAACATGTTGCGTTGGTTGTTACACAAGCTGCAATCGTTGAAGCAATAAGACTTCCTGTAGATTTAGCAAACTTCACAATTACATTCATCAATGCCTTTAACATTCCTGAATACTCTAAAATACCACCAAATGTCATCGCTACAATCGTCATTGAAACCGTATTCATCATCGAGTCTAGACCACCACGGTTAAATAAATCATCCACCATGTGATTACCTGTTGAGATTTCAAAGCCTGCCTGTAATGCTTGTACAGCACTTGCAGCTGAACCACCTTGTACAAAAATCTGTAGTAAGAAACCTGAAACAATCCCTATAATTAAAGCTGGAATTGCTGGTACTTTCTTAGCTACTAATACAATAACTCCCACAGGAACAAGTAATAGTAAAGGAGAAATAACGAAGCTTTCTTCCATCACTTTTAAAGTTGTTAATATTTCTTCAGATTGCATTGAAACTTCTGCAAATTTTCTACCCATGAATCCAAAAACAACAAGTGAAATAATCAACGCTGGAATCGTTGTATAAAGCATATGCTTAATATGTGCAAACAGATCTGTACCAGTTAATCCTGCTGCTAGATTTGTTGTATCTGATAATGGTGACATCTTATCTCCAAAGTATGAACCCGAAATAACAGCACCAGCAATCATAGCCGCTGGAATACCCATACTTAAACCAATACCCATACCCGCGACACCAATTGTAGCCATTGTAGACCATGAACTACCAATAGCTAATGACACAATTGAACATAACAACATGATTGTCACAAGGAACCACGCTGGAGAAATTAACTTTAGACCGTAGAAAATCATTGTTGCTACGACACCGCCGCCAATCCATGCCCCAATTGTCAAACCTACTAAAATAATAATAACAATGGCAGGTAATGCCAGACGTATCCCTTTATACATCATCTCTTCAATTTCTGCCCATTTATATCCATGCATTTTGGCAACAATTGCTGCTACAGTTGTGCCAACAAGAAGAGGTACGTGAGGACTTTGCTCTAAAACAACTACTGTAATCAACATAGTAATAATCATAATTGCAAAAGTTAGTAGTGCCCAGCCCGCATTAATATCCTTTTTCATTTTTCCATCCCCTTTTTTTGCACCAAATCCCTTTTCGGTTTTTTCAAGACGCAAATAATTTTTTACGTTTTTTAGCTTAATATTCAAAAAATTAAAAGTCAACGCAAAAAATTTATGCTTCCCTAGCAAATCCCTTTATTTTAGCGTAATAAAACGCTTTCAAGTAGCAATAAAAAACAATGCAAACCTTGAATATCCATGCATCATTAAAAATGTTCATGCAAAAAAGCTATATGAAAAAAAAGTTACATTTTTTCATATAGCTTTTAATATTTTTTTATTCAGGCTTTTTTTCTAATACACATGCAAGTACTTTCGCAGCATCAATTAAGGCACTACGATCAAATGTCATTTTAGGGTGGTGTAATCCTGGTGTTAAATTTGCACCAATTCCAATCATTGCCGCTTTTAATTCTGGCTTTTTAACTGTATAGAAATGGAAATCATCACTACCTGGTGTAGTTATTTCATCTGCTAAATGCCCTTCTCCCAAAGCCTCAATGATGGCATTCTTTGCCATGTTCGCAGCAGTTGGGGAAACTTCAGCACCTGGTGTGAAATCTATCCACTTCCAACTCATATCAATTTCAAATTGTTGCTGTATTGATTTCAGGCCAGATTCAATTTTACTGCGCAGCAATTCAAGTTGTTGATTATGCTGTGCGCGAACATCCATTGAGAAACTAGCATTACCTGGAATAATATTTGTACTACCACCATCCGCAATGATTTTTGTTAACTTAGCAGAATGTGGTTCAAATGGTGATAAATGAATACTGTGTAGCATTTGTTGCACGGCCATAATAACATCAATGGCATTTTTACCTTGATGTGGTCTAGCACCATGTGCATCTATACCTTGAATAGATCCCTCTAAAAAATAAGCAGCGCCATGATGAATCGCAGGCGAAACTTTGCCAAGTGGTAATTCTTCTATTGGTCTTAAATGTACACCAAATAAATGTGATACTCCATCAACCGCGCCTCTATCAAACGTTGCACATGCGCCATTTCCTAGTTCTTCAGCAGGTTGGAAGATGAAACGAATACGATGTTGTAAGGTGCGATCTTTCAGTAGTAATAATGCACCAAGAACCATGGAGATATTCGCATCATGTCCACACGAATGATTTGCTTGCCACTTCCCATCAACTTCCTGCCATAAGGCATCAATATCAGCACGTACTGCAACAATTTCATTACCAGTCCCAATTTCAGCTATTAATCCTGGTATATCACCTAATAAACGATAACTAACATGCAATTCATCCAGTATGGAAGCAATTTTTTTAGTAGTCTCAAACTCTTTCCAACTTACTTCGGGATGTTGATGAAAATGATCAAACCATTGATAAATCGTTTCTTCTACTGTTAAAGCTTTCGACATAACTACACCTCTATACGCATTTTTGTTTCCCATTATACATGAATCTTTTTCAGAAAAGTACATATGTCTTCAGACCTAATACACTTATTTTAATCATATATTACATTCATATGCACTGGAAAAGTCATTTATCAATAGAGGTATAATATACAATGGGCTATGCTAAAAGTTAGTATACTTTCAACATAGCCCATCAAATTTTCATTATAAACTTGTAAAAAACCCTTCTGGATACTCTTCATACTGAATATTCACCATTTGCTCCTCATTTTTCTCTTCTTCTTCACGTAAATCGAATTCTTGATCCATTAAATACGTTTCAAACTTTGAATTTAACAACTTCCCCATTGTACCACTCCTTATTAATTGAATTTTCTGATAAAAGGATTATACAATAGATTTTTAGTAAATTGCAATAAATTATATACATTATGCATTATAACTATAAAACCTATCTCAAAATCAGATTAAAAATACCATTGATTCTTATGATTACTAAAAAATTTTACCTTTAAAAAACAAAAAGCTGCTCATTAACATCTGTACTAATATTTAGCCAGTTATTAATTGAGCAGATTTATATGCAAGTCAAGTATTTAAGATACTGAAGCTCCCATTTTTTCCTTCGTATTATCGTGATGATTTCCTTTTTTATGGGACAAAAATTGGATCACAAACATCACAATAAATATTCCTAAACCAGTCCAATCCGAGAATTTTTCAGGATAGATAAGTAATAGCCCCGCAGCAATCATAATAATTCTTTCATACCAGAAAAGTTTACGATACCAGTAGCCGATCACACCAGCACCCATTGCCACCATTCCAGTGATAGCAGTGAATACTACCCAAATAATTTGCGGAATGGTTGTATCAATCATTAATAATGCTGGAGAGAAAACAATCATATACGGTATAATAAATGCCGCAATCGCAAGTTTCGCTGAATTCACACCCGTTTTGATAGGGTCACCACCAGAAATACCTGATGCCGCAAACGCCGCCAGTGCTACAGGTGGTGTAATATCAGCAATAATACCGAAATAGAACACAAAGAAATGAGCAGATAGTAATACAACTACTGGCACTAATTCTTGTGGTGTATTTGGAGATAATAAAGCCACAATTGCTGGTGCAGCAATTGTCGATGTTATCACATAGTTTGCTGTTGTTGGTGCACCCATTCCAAGAATAAGCGAAGCTATCATAACAAAAATAAGTGTCAAAATAATACTACCACCAGCTAAAGCTACTAAGCTATTTGCTAAACTTAAACCTAATCCTGTTTTTACAACGACACCCACAATAATCCCAGCACAAGCAGTAGCTGCAACTACACCTAATGCAGTTCGAGCACCTTCCACCAATGCATCAATCACATCTTTTGGTTTAAGACGCGTTTCTTTATTAAACATAGCCACACCAATTGATATAATAATTCCATATAATGCCGCATGCATAACTGGTGTACCCGTTAGCATTAATATGATAATCGCTACAATCGGTAAGAGAAGGTAAATCTTCTTAAATACCTCTTGACGATTTGGCATTTGATCGTCTCGCAGACCTTTTAGACCAACTCTTTTTGCTTCGAAATGTGTCATAATCCAAATACCTGTAAAATATAAAAGAGCAGGAATAGCTGCCGCTTTTGCTATATCCCAATACGTAATCCCTCGACCAATAAATTCAACCATTAGGAAGGCAGCAGCACCCATAATCGGTGGCATAAGTTGACCACCTGTCGATGCAGCTGCTTCCACTGCACCAGCAAACTCTTTTCGATAGCCTAGTTTTTTCATCATTGGAATTGTATAAGAGCCTGACGTTACTACGTTAGCTACAGAGCTTCCAGAAATTGTACCTTGAAGTGCACTTGAGAATACAGCTACCTTCGCAGGACCGCCAATTAATTTTCCAGCTAGTGCAACTGCTAGATCGTTAAAATACTGGCCAACCCCTGTTTTCACAAGAAATGCCCCGAATAGTAAAAATACAAAAATAAATGTGGCTGATACACTAATTGGTGTGCCGAATATCCCATCAGTTGTAAAGTACATGAGGTTGACGATACTCTCCAAATCCTGTCCTCTATGCGCCATAAATGCCGGGAAATACGGGCCATAGTAAGCGTAAATCAAGAAAGCAATTGCAATAATTGTAATAGGCAACCCTACAGCACGTCGAGCAGCCTCAAGTACTAGTACAACAGCTATTAGCCCAACAATAAAGTCTACCTGCGTAATGGAGCCATTGCGATTCACAAGTTCTGTATAGTTCATAGACCAATATGAACCTACTGCAATAGCTAGTAATGCTAAAATATAATCGAACCAGGCTATTTTATGCTTGGGTGCTTTTTTTCTTGCTGGGAATAATAAGAAAATTAATGTCAAACCAAAGCCTAAGTGGATGGTACGTTGAATTTGAGCAGGAAATTGCCCAAAAATAGCTGTGTAAAGTTGGAATAGCGAAAATGCTAAAAGGCCAAAGAAAATAACATGCTTCATTACACCTGAGATTGTTCTTACATTGGATTCTATATCATATTTTTCAAGTATGGCTTGTTGCTCTTCAGCAGAGATTTGCTCAAATTCTTCTACTTTTTCTTCTTTCCTTGATTTTTCCTGTGTTGTCATTTCATCCTTACTCCTTTCCACTGTTCGTAAAGTGACAATCGCTTAATTTCAAATAAATAGGATTTACCCCTCTGTAAATCTTTTTTTAAATCATATTCTTCATCTGCATAATTGAATACCAGATCTAAATCTAAATCACCTATATAGATCGTAAAATTATCAAGTATGGCACTATTGTTAAATCGGAGAACATATTTACCGTTCCGTTGAATAAGTGTTTGATGTTCCTCTGCATAGCTTGGCATGCCAATAGCTAAGTCTTCATATTCCATTTCAAGCATTTCAATACGATTACCTTTTATATATTGATAGGATTCCAATACATCTGACTTATGTATGGAGTGGGTGTATCTTATTTGAAAGGTTTGCTCAACTGAAATGGGTATGTAGTGCACTTTAGGATGGGCTATACGCGTCTCTGTAAAGGTGAACACCTTTTGAAGAGGAAGAAATATGACAATACATATACAGATACTTAAAAGAACTGTTATGATGAATTTTCTCTGTTGCATTCGACCTATTCCCCCACTTTAAAAGCTATTCGCCTAAACCTATATCCTACAGTAAGAAAGAGACTCGAAGCTTTATGCAACGAGCCCCTTCGTATTTTTTAGAAAGTTTCAAGCACTATTCACACTATTTCTTTTCATTAAAGTATTTTTGTGCACCTGGATGAATGTCAATACTAATACCATCTAAACCTGTTTCTGCTTTTATGAATTCCCCTTTTGCATGGGAAATTTTACCCGTGTTATCATAAATAGCTTTTGTCATTGAATAAACAACATCTTCCGGAAGATCCTTTTTCACCGCTAGCATAGCTAGAACTGAAACTGTCTCCACATCGTTTGCAATACCATAAGTACCAGCTTTTACTGTGTCTTTTGCATAGTAAGGGTATTTAGCAATTATTTCATCTGCTTTACCCGCATCTAAACCGATAATATTCACTTTCGTTGTAGCATTTAATGCTTCAACAGCACCTGTTGGCGTACCTGCTGTAATAAATGCTGCATCAATTTGACCTGATTGAAGACCATCTGTTGATTCACCAAAATCAAGGTTTTGTGCCTTGATATCATCCATCGTTAAGCCATTGATTTCAAGTAATTGTTCAGCATTTGCGTAAGTACCCGAGCCTGGAGCACCCACTGATACTTTTTTACCTTTTAAATCTGCATACGTTTTAATACCCGAAGCTTCAGTTGTAACGAGTTGAACCGTTTCTGGATAAAGCGCACCTAAAGCTGAAATTGTATCAATTTTATTGCCATCAAACATCAGCTTACCTTCAGTAGCATAATAAGCAATATCTGTTTGAACAAATGCAATTTCACCTTTTCCTTCTTGTAAAGCAGTCATATTGGCAGCAGATGCCTGAGATACTTCAGCAGTTGTTTTAATGCCTGTATCAGTAGTTATTAAATCAGCAAATGTACCTCCAAGAGCATAGTAAGTACCTTGTGTGCCACCTGTTAGTAAACTTAAAAACTTAGGTTTTTCAGTTGATTCGGAGTCATCTCCAGTGTCCTTCGAACCACTTCCACTATCTGATCCACATGCAGCTAAAATCATAAGCGCAAGGATACTTAATAGCATTAATAAATTAAATTGTTTCTTCCTCATAGTAACCTTCCCCCTTTGGTTATTTTTAAGAATCTATTTAAAATTATCAAACTTAGTATAATAATGTCAATTAATTTATAGTAAATTCAGACTTTTATAATTATACAAAACCACTTTAAATCCATTAATTTACATTACTATAGCTTTATTTAATTACCCCTTTTATATTTGAAATAAACTCCTAATTTACTTTTCTAAAAAAATAAAATAGACATTCTAACTGAATAGAATATAAAAAAACTGCATCTGAAATAAACAGATACAGTCATGCATTTTATTCTATTGAATGGCTCCACAGGCTATTCTAGCTCCTGAATTACCAGCAGGATCTGTTTTATAATCATCCGCTGATTCATGAATGACAATAGCACTTCCATCACTATCTAATAGCGAATTTGGTTGATCTTTTTGTAAAGTTAACCCCTCAGCTAAAAAATTAAGATCCACATTGCCATCTTCACCAATTTCCAAATTTGGTAAGTCCCCTAAATGATAACCATTAGGATTTAATTTACCATGTTCCTTGTTTGTTGGATTAAAGTGGGCACCAGCTGATTCAAATTTAGGTGGTTCACACTTTCCTACTTCATGAATATGGATACCATGTGTGCCTGGTGGTAAGCCTGTTAATGCGAGCGTCATCATAACCCCATTATCTTCCTCTTGAAGATATGCATTGCCATAGCTTTCATTATTTGCACCAATTACTTTTGCAGTAGCTGTTAAAGGGGTAGATGCATTGACAGCTACTTTCTCCTCTTTCTTATCAAAAAAACTGCAACCCGCAACAAAAATTAGTAAAGAAAGACTCATTAAGCTTATTTTTTTCATAAAAATACCTCCTCTCTTTCTGATGATTTCCAATTTCTTCAGTACTTATGCACAATTAATCATTTACGATTCTATAATGGCTCCTATATCATTTGAGCCTGAATAGGAAACTCAACCAAAATAAAAGGGATTTCCCAAAGTTCGAGAAACCCCTTTCATAATTAATTTAAGATTTTTACCGTTACTGTTTTGACACCCCACTGAAGTGCTTGTCCTTCAGTAGGAATAAATACATCGATTTTATTTCCTTTAATAGCTCCCCCTGTATCAGCAGCGATTGCTTCACCATAACCTTCCACCCAAACCTTCGTACCGAGTGGAATAACCCGTGGATCTACAGCGATTACCTTTAAATTAGGATTAGACCTTATATCTGTTCCATTTGCTGTAATTCCTGAACAGCCTTCACAATAGGCTGTATACGCAGTCGCACGCATTGTTAATGTTTTACCAGAGACAGTTGCTGGAGCACTTGCTGGTTTTGTTTTGGCAGGTGCAGCAGGCTTAGTAGCTGTTGCAATCCCCCCGGAAGTTTTTGGTTTTGGTTTTGCAGCTGAAGCTTTAATAGCTATCGATTCACCAGCTAAAATCAAATCTGACGCAAGGTGATTCCATTTCTTCAAATCATCTACAGTTACATTATTAATACGAGCTATTGAAAATAAAGTATCCCCACCTTTGATGACATATTCATCCCCCAATGGTTCTTCTGCTTTTGACGTGTCTTTCACTAAGTCTTGCTCTGGGTAAAACCATAATGAATCCTTTTCATTTAATTGCTGGAACTCACCTACTGTTAAATTATAAATTTGCGGGAGTGCCCATAGTAAATTGCCTGGCGATTTGTCCTTAGCAAAGGAAGGACTAGCATAGAGACTCACACCAAATGTCAATACTACCGCTAAAGCTAATGCTCTTTTCTTCATGTTTAGTAATACCTCCATCATTTTATTATTTGTTGCAAATCTGTTGCTAGCACACTAGAGTTAAAAGCTCTATTATGTAAGCAACCATAAGTTTGCAAATTAATAACTCAGGACTAGCTGCCTGATATTAGGAATTATTACTATAAAAACGGAAAAATATACAATTTCAATTAATTTTTTAGTAATTTAATCAATTTATTGCGTATAAACTATAATTTAGTAGGTCTGTTTAGGTCTTTTTTATATTAGATATTTGCTATATTTAGCCGATAAAAAAAGAAAAGGAGGGAATTTAAAAATGGAAGTAAATTCACTTATGTCATCCCAGCTGATGGAACTCCAACAAACAGTACAGATGAGTGTCATGCAAAATGCTCTTAGTTTAAACACAACTACAGCAATTGAATTACTGAAAGAACTACCTCAGCAACAAACAGCTCCTACTCACCCATATAAAGGATCCATAATAGATATCTCAATCTGATCATACAGCCATATTTATCGAAAGGAGGTTCCTTATGTGATTCGGGTAATTATCGTGGACGATGAGCCATTAGCTCTGGTTAGTATGAAAAAACATTTAAATGAATTTGATAACATAGAGGTCATTCGAACTTTTACTACTGCAAAGGATGTATTGAAAGAAGGACCTACCTTAGACTTTCAAGTAGCATTTTTAGACGTTGAAATGCCAGGTATGAGCGGATTAGAAGTAGCACAACTGTTAAAAACATGGGATAAAAATATCTGTATCATTTTCGTAACTGCCTATCGAGACTATGCTGTTCAGGCATTTGATGTACAATCACTTGATTATTTATTAAAGCCAGTTTCAAAATCTCGTTTAGAGATAACCATTAACAGAATACAAAAGCTATTCCAAAAAAATCTATCATCGGAGAAAACTCGAACGCATCAAAAGCCTATGCTTCAAATCAGATGCTTTGGAGAGTTTGTCGTTTCTTTTGATGAAAAAGTAATTCATTGGAGAACAATTAAAAGCAAAGAATTGTTTGCCTTTCTATTTTTACAGCTTCATATGCCCGTACCTCGTGATAACATTTTAGATTCACTTTGGAGTGATACGGATGTAAAAAAAGCCAGAGTACAATTGCATACTACTGTCTCCTACTTACGTACAACACTTTCATCTTATGGCTACACGGATGTCATTGAATATGCAAATGGCTGCTATATTTTGAAACTAAACGATTTTCAATGTGATGCCTTTGATTTGGAGGATATCTTAAATACCAAAGCTGAAACAGGACGATTAAATATTGAAAAAGCTGAGGAACTCATCCAAAATTACCATGGTGAATTTATGGCAACAATGGACTATGCATGGACTACTAGTAAAGCAAATTTGATGAATAAACAATTTAGTCAACTACTTGATGAATTGATACTTTATTACTCTAAAAATCAGAACCTTAAAAACAGAGAGCGTTCATTGTTATTTGCTTTAGAGTTTAATCCGTATTCCGACAAAATCGTGCAACAATTAATCCAACATTATACTGAAATTGGAAATCGCGCAGAAGCTATAAAAATATACCATTCTTTTAATAGCCTTCTATTAACAGAATTAAATGTGTCACCATCTCAGGAAACCACAGAACTTTTTCAAAACGTCTTACATGCACATGAAAAAGAGCATGAAAACAAGCGTTTACCCCTAAGGACATGAAAAAACATGCTAGCGTCCAGTGCTAGCATGCTTATATAGTTTAATTATTTAACAATCATTTGTCTCATATTACTTACAACACATAAACAGTTTCTTCCAGATTTTTTAGCCTTATACAAAGCATGATCTGCAATTTCTATCAGTTGATTGGGACTTTGGACATTTGGTGTAAAAGCCGTAATTCCAGCAGACATTGTCACAGGTCTTCCACACACAGTTTCTTGTAAAGCTTGTTTAATTCGGAGACTTTCCGCTAGTTGGACTGCATCCTCTATATTCATCGAAGGTAAGATGACCATAAATTCTTCGCCGCCAAATCTAAAGCATAACCCCAGTTCCCCGACACTGCTCTGCATAGTAATCGCAAAGGCTTTTAAAACTTCATCTCCTACAGTATGACCATATGTATCATTTATACTTTTAAAATCATCTAGATCTATTAAGATAATGGCATGAGGAACCTTATCAATAATTAATTTGTGTAAAATTTGATCCATTCTTCTGCGATTAAGAATCCCTGTTAATGAATCTAAGTTCAACTGCTCTGTTAAGTCATTGATTTTACTTTCCGAACAGATCATCATATTTTGAATATTCTTTTTCAATAATTTTACCTCATCATACCAATCAGCAATTTCCTCAATCCCTTGTGCTCCTTCATCTACTTCAATTCTTTTCGATAGCTCTTTGAGAGGCTGTGTAATTTTAATAGCAAACCAAATAGCAAATCCCATTATAGTCGCTATAACTATTATGATTGGGCCTAGGACTTTTTTAAAAAACAAATTGAAGGACACTATTCTTTCATCAAGTAAAGTATCAACCATTTGTTGCGTATACAGCTTTAATGAATGGTCATCTGTCTTAGCATCTTGTAAATAGCTTTCCGTAATTGTCGAGACTTCCATTACATAAGTTTCTTGTATATTTGTTTTATGTTCCTTCAAAATTTCATTGAAATTACGATAGCTACTCCAAATACTAATACTAGATGTCATGAGGACAACAATAGTTGTCATACTAATAATAAGAAACGATAACTTTAACTTGAATTTACCCACAATAGATCATTTCTCCCATTGAGATGTTTTTTCGTTAATCTTATCTATGTTTAAATTTTGATATATACTTATTCAATCATCATACGTCAAACCTCTTAAAGAAAACTTAAACACTAATGATTTTTTCCTCCTTCAATTTAAAAGGAAAAAATCGATAGTACTACTAACTCCAAATTGTTCTATTTATATAGGCTTAAAGCATTCTTTTATTATCCATTATATTTTCTTTTTTCCAATTTCGTGGCATGGTAGATAGAGATTATTAGGAGGGAAAAATTGCTGTGTTGAGAAAAGCTTCTACCCAACATCTACTTATTATAATTGCCATTTTTATAGTCCTTACTTTTCTAAGGTTATTATGGTTAAACTATTTCCTCCCCTCTACACATCAACCTAGTGCCAAAGATGGTGTGGTCCACATAAACAATTTGACTACATCGGAAGAAGAAGTTATTTCCTTGGATGGAGGATGGATTTATTATCCTGGACAATTTGTGAATTCTGAAAATAAGGGGGGTAACAAAGAGAGTCATAGCAATACGTATAATACCCAAAATATTCCTGCGTCAAAAGATGAGCGAACGACTCAACCCTATGGCACTTATCAGTTAAAAATTCTGCTACCAAACAATTTAGATAATGATCGATATGCCATTCGTATACCTGCTATCTCAACTGCATCAACCTTATATATAAATGGAAAGCTAGTAGGAAAATCAGGCAAAGTAGCAGATAATGCAGAAGACCATGAAGGTCAAGCTGCACCTTATACTGTTTATTTTACTAATACACAATCTGAAATTAATCTCATACTTCATGTATCTAATTTTGATACACCTACAAGTCCTATTATTAATAAAAGGATTTTATTTGGCACTGCGTCAGCGATGACGCATCATCAATTAATTGTAGGGCTATCTCTTTCAACTATTGTAGTTATGCTAATCATATTCTCTCTTTTTAGCATACTTGTATATTTGTTCATCTATCGAAAATCTATCGTTTTACTTTTCACATTTGGCTTTCTTTTGCCTTTAGCAGATGAATTAATTACGTTTGATCGCTCCCTACTGGATTGGTTGCATCTGAATTATGTATGGTCCTATAAGCTTTCTACTATTATTTTTCTAGGAGCCTCCTTTTTCTTTGTTCAGTTTATGAGAGTCCTCTTAGTCAAATATCACAACACTAAAACATTTCAATGGATTTTTGCTTGTTATGTTTTAAATGCAATACTCACGATTGTTTTACCAATGACATGGCTGATACCTACGAAGAATATTTTCTTCGTACTTTATCTAGTATCCTTTCTTTACGTAGTGGTACTGGCTCTTAGAGAGTATTTAGAAAACCAAAAAAGGAGCTCTGCTTTTATTGCACTAACAGCTATCGGCACCACAAATGGTATTATATGGGGTTTCATTAAATCTGTTTACGTATTCGATATTCCCGTTTATCCATTCGATTATTTATTTATCATGCTTGGTTTTTCTAGCTATTGGTTCAAACGTTTTCATGAGAACTCTCAGCAAATTCAAAAATTAGTGACTAAACTACAACACGAGGATGCTTTAAAAGATGAATTCCTTACAAGTAATGCAGAAAAACTTTGGAGTCCAATGAATAGGATGATTACCCTAGGTCAATCCATTTATGACAACCCACATAACAAACTTGTTACTGAAGATGAAAAAAATCTTAAACACCTTATCGATATAGGTAGAAGTATGTCCTTTACGTTAAACAACATACTGGATTTTACTCGTTTAAAAGAAGGAGATTTACATCTCCATACACAAAGTGTAAATCTTCAAGGTGCTGTTTATGGAGTTTTCGATATCCTCCGCTTTATTGCAAATGGTAAACAAATACATATGGTATCTTTAGTACCTCCAAGTTTCCCAAATGTATTAGCCGACGAAAATCGCCTTATTCAAATCCTATTTAACATTTTGCATAATGCCCTAAAGTATACAGGTGAAGGCTCTATAGAAATTATTGCTCGTGAAGAACAGCATATGGCTATTATCCACATTCGTGATACTGGACAAGGCATGGACAATTTTGTACAAAGTCTTTTGTATTCGCCCTATGAACAGGGCCAAGAATATGATGAAGGCATTGGTATTGGCCTACTTATTTCAAAAAAACTGATTGAATTACATGGAGGTACGTTAAATATACAATCTATTCCTAACAAAGGATCGAATGTTTATTTTACATTACCTCTTGCAGATGAAAGTAGACAAAATAAGGAATACGCAACCTTTAATGCACAAGCTAAAACTCAGCTATCCACAAATGAACAAGAGTTATCCATGGTGTCAGATAAGCATTTCAGGATCTTAATGATTGATGATGACCCTATGAATTTAGCAACGATGAAAAGTATATTTTCGATCTCTGAATACGAAATTACTACTGTTACAACCAGTGAGAAAGCTCTAGCTCTGATTCGGCAAGAATCATGGGATTTAGTAATTGTTGATGCAATGCTTCCGTATATTTCAGGCTATGCTGTAATTCAAAAAATACGAAAACAATACTCATTGCTGGAATTACCTATCTTATTATTGACGATAAGAAAGCACCCTGAAGATGTTTATACAGGCTTTGCCTATGGTGCTAATGATTATGTAACAAAACCTATTAATGCATTAGAGCTAAAAGTAAGAAGTCGAGCTTTAATTGATTTAAAATATAGTATTCAACAACGTCTACATTTAGAAAGTGCTTGGCTGCAATCTCAAATCCAACCACACTTCTTATTTAATACACTTAATACCATTGCCTCACTTAGTACGATTGATACAGATAGAATGATCGATTTAATGCATCACTTTGGTGAATATTTACATGCCAGCTTCGATGTCAGAAATCTTCAAAGAGTAGTACCACTACAGCATGAGCTCGATTTAGTTCGTTCGTATCTTTACATTAAACAGCAGCGATTTGGAGAATTAATTCAGATTGAATGGGATATTGATGAAACGATACAAATTGAAATTCCTCCAATTTCTTTACAAACGTTAGTTGAAAATGCCATTCGACACGGTATATTAAAGAAAGAAGAAGGCGGTACTGTTTGTATTCGTATTAAAGATTTCACAACTTATGTATCCATTAGCGTAATAGATGATGGTGTGGGAATTAGCCCCACTCTATTAGAGGAATTGCAAGAAGATTACAATGGGACAAGCTCTGGTATAGGTATAGGGATAAGAAATACAAATCTACGACTTAAAAGAATTTATGGCCAACAATTACAAATTCAAAGTACTATAAACCAAGGTACAAATGTTACTTTCCATATACCTAAAGATTAAAAACCGGAGTCATTACAACGCCATTTTTGTAGTGACTCTTTTCTCAAGTTTCCAATTACATATAGATTTTTCGAAATGAGGGTACAGTATACATATAGAATAAAGGAAGGATCGATAGGTATGTACAAAATATACATAATAGAAGACGATGCAAATATAGCTTCACTGATTGTCGAGCACTTAGCTAAGTATCAGTTTGAATGTTTTACTGTACAACAATTTCCACACATTATTGAAGAATTTAATACTATACAACCACACCTGGTCATTATGGATATCAATCTCCCGACTTACGATGGCTATTTTTGGTCACGGAAAATCCGTCAACTCTCAACATGTCCCATCATCATTGTCTCTGCCAGAGTAAATGATATTGATCAAGTATATGGAATTGAAAATGGTGCCGATGATTTTATCACAAAGCCCTTTTCATTGGATGTCCTCATGGCAAAAGTAAATGGACTACTTCGGCGTACCTATGGTGAATATGCTTTTACCGAGACAACAACCATAACTATAGCCAATACTACATTAAATCCAGATACAGTTCGTCTTCAAACAAAAGCCAAAGAGAGCCTGTTAACGCTAAAAGAAATGCAGCTTAGTAAGTTATTATTCGAAGCTTACCCTAATGTAGTGCCGCGTCAAAAGCTTTTAAGTGCTATTTGGGATGATGAAACCTTTGTTGAGGAAAATACTTTGTCTGTGAATATTGGTCGATTACGTAGAAAATTGGAAGCCGTACACTCTAAACTTGAGATTAAAACGATCCGTGGTCTTGGATATCAATTAGTGGAGGAAAGTGAATGAAGCTATTCTTTCGAGATCATCTTAGTATCATTATTCTCTATAGCATAAGCTTCCTCCTATTACCTTGGATAATTAATGTATTAGATGACCTATCCTCACACTATGCCTACTTTATTTTTCTTGTCAGCTTTCTATTTATTCTGTGGCTGCTTGGTCGTTATTATCGAAGAAGAAAGTTTTATCATCATTTACAAAAAAATATCAACACACAGGATGATCTTCATTTATTTGAACCACGTGCAGCTATTGAGCAATACTATAGTGAAAAACTAAGGCAAATACAGTATTTATTTTTAACCCAACAGCAAAGATTGGAAGAACAAGCACATGAGAAGCAACTAGTTCTATCACATTTTGCACATCAAATGAAGACACCTTTATCTGTTATTCAATTAATCGTTCAAGCTACACCCAACAAGACCACTGACGAATTGCAGCAATGGTATACCATCAATAAAGAGTGCAATAAATTGACATTTACCCTCAATCAGTTATTAACGTATGAGCGCACATCTCATTTAGTAGCTGATTTAAAAATTGAACCTATTATTTTAAAAGGACTCGTGCAAGAAGTCATCAATGATTTGAAGGATTTCTTTATCATAAGAGAAGTTTTTCCAAAGCTGACGTTCGCTGAAGACCAAATCATTTATTCAGATCGAAAGTGGTTAAAAATTGTACTTTATCAAGTATTAAATAACGCCATTAAATATAGTGAAATGGCAAGCACCATTCATATCCATTATGACAACACGGCTTTGCACATAAAAAATCTTGGTGAGACGATCCCTACTAGTGAAATAGCACGAGTCTTTGATTTATTTTATACAGGTATGAAGGGGCGAACGAGTGGTGAAGCAACAGGTATAGGCTTATATTTAGTGAAAAAGATTTTAACTACACTAGAGCACCCCTTCACTTTACAATCTTCTGAGCATGTCACTACTTTTTCCATTAATTTTTCAAATAGTCTTAAAAAATGAAGATGACAAAGTTGTCATCTTCACGTCATCAAGAGAAATAGGTTATGTGCCGCTCCTTTTCTATACTAAAGTTATCTAATGAGCATAAAGGAGTTGTTTTAATTTGGGGAACACAATACTACAAGTAACCAATTTGCACAAGGAATACATCGGTGAGATCACCTATAAAGCGTTAAACGGTATCGATTTTCAGCTACAGCAACAGGAATTTGTAGCTTTCATGGGACCTTCAGGTAGTGGGAAAACAACATTTTTAAATAGTGTATCCACTATTGATCGTCCTACCGCTGGCGATATCTTCATAAACAATCATAATCCTTACGCATTAAATGATGAGGAGCTCGCCAAATTTAGACGCTCTGAACTAGGTTTTGTATTTCAGGATTTTAATCTTGTGCATACATTAACAGTGAAAGAAAATATTTTATTGCCATTAACATTAGATAGCATACCTGCTTCAAAAATGCTTCAACGTTTAAAGGATGTCGCTCAATTTCTTGGTATCGAGGAACTATTGTCCAAACGTATTTATGAAATTTCAGGTGGACAAAAACAACGAGTAGCTATCGCTCGTGCCGTTATACATGGGCCAAGTTTATTGTTAGCAGACGAGCCTACTGGAAACTTGGATTCAAAGGCTGTCAATGATGTCATGAACTTATTTTCCTCAATTAATCAAGAGCTTGATACGGCTATTCTCATGGTGACACATGATCCTTATGTAGCAAGCTTTGCCAATCGCATTATTTTTATTAAAGATGGGAAATTATATAACGAAATACATCGAGGCAACAACCGCAAGCATTTTTATCAGGAAATTATGGACACGCTTGCTTTTCTAGGTGGTGGACAGCATGAGCTTTAATCATATTGTGATTCAAAATATTTTACGTGACAAATGGACGTATGTTTCTTACTTCTTGAGTAGTATGTTTTCTATTATTATTTTCTTTCTATTTTCTGTTATCGTCTTTCATCCAAATCTGAAAAGCCTAGATCCAAACTCTACACTTGGAATTTCTTTAATGCTAGCTAGTATGCTCGTTTATTTATTCTCTTTTATTTACATTACCTATTCAATCACAGCATTTTTACGTAAGAAGACCAAGACCTTAGGAATATTTATGATTACTGGGGCTTCCATGAAGCAGATTCGTAAGCTGGTCTTCCGTGAAAATCTGTTGATTGGCATTTTAGCTATTCTGGCGGCTATCGTTCTCGGCCTTGTTATTACACCTCTTTTCTTAATGGGTGCAAAAGTCATTTTAAAGGCAGAAACATTTGGTATGTACATCCCTCTTCAAGCAATCAGCATAACCATAGGATTATTTCTGATTTTATTTGTTGTAATATCGACAGTTGTTACGAGGTTCATTAATAAAGAAGCGTCTATCCAACTTTTAAAAAGCGATATAGTTATCGAGAAATCTATTAAGCCTCATTATGGGTTATTAATACTAAGTATTTTGATGTCTGCCACTTTAGCTTACTTGCTAAAAATCGAGCATTCCATTGTAGACACTTTAAGTGTCCTTTATTATCTATTATTTTTTATTAGCATTCTTAGTACGATTTATTTAGTTATTACACAAGGATTTCGTTTGTTTTTAAAAATATATGAAAAGTCTCCTGTCTATCTTCAAAAAACAAATATGCTTTTGGCGTCCAATTTAAATGCAAAAATGAAATCACATGCAAATATGCTGTTTCTAATTACTATCCTATTAAGCGGTGTCTTTCTATGTACAAGTATTTTATTTAGCTCTTATTACAATGTAAAAAAGACTAGTGAAGAAAATTATCCATATAGCTTTCAATATATTGCTGATCCAAAAGCTGATGACAACATGGTAAAGGATGATCTTGATTATCTTGAAGATACTTTATCAACTGTTCAAGCTGAGAGGTATTTTATTGAATTTAAATCAAACGAAGATCAACGCATTGGCTATATGGCGTTATCGGATTATAACCTGATCCAGCATCAGGACAACAAACTAAGTAAAGATGAATTTATTGCCGTCGCTGGCAGTCGAGATGTAGCGCCTACAACAAATAATGCCAGCGATCTGTATATAACATCTTTCAAACTAGCCAGCACCCATGAGCAAAATCTGCTATCTACCGGCTTCCAACAAAGTTATTTCATTGTACCTGATGACATTTACAAAACCATTGACTACCCTGTATATAAAACGTATATCTATGAACTGGAAGATTGGACAGCTCATACAGATTTGGCAAGAGCTATTACCAGTGTCTTACCCTCTTTACCTGGAGAACGTTATGTAACATCCAAAATTGATTTATATAACACAGAGATGTTTGTTAAAAGTGTCATGTTCTTTATCGGCTCCATGTTAAGTCTAATTTTCTTAAGTGCAGCCATGAGTATATTGTACTTCTATTTACAAACAACATTACAACAAGAGAAGGAAAAGTATATTGGTATACGTAAGTTAGGACTTTCTAGAAATGAATTAGCTACCATTATCACTAAAGAATTGGCGATTCTTATTTTTGTACCATTCACCATAGCTATTACACTCTTGCTAATTACACTTTTGGCTATACAAACAATGGTTTCTACAGCATTTTTACAAGTTTCCATGGCTAGCTCTTGTTGTTTCTTTGTGCTTTTCCTCATTAGCTATGTATTAATTCGAAAAAGTTATTTTAAACGCTTAGTAAGCTAAAAAATCGCACTCCTTAAGGGGTGCGATTTTTTCATAGTGTTGTAAAACAAACCAATTAATAGAATCTTTATGAAAAGCTTTTAACAAAGTTTTTCAAATAAAGTGAAGGTGTTAACTACTCATCTTAGTGAGGAGTGTCGTCACTCATCTCTTCTCCTCATTGAAAATAAAAGCCCTAATTCAAATAATGGGCTATTTGATCGCTACTGCTGCTAAGGAAAAAACACTTCTGTAGAATGGTTGATTGGATAGAAGCCAGCGTCACTCCTAGGGGATTTAGCGTCGCAGATGAGACCTTGGAGCGAACGTAAGTGAGTGAAGCGGCTCATCGGACGCCCCCTGGAAAGGACACTGGCGGAACGCAAATCAACCTCAGCCTTGTGAAAAGGTCTTTTTCTGCAGATGACATTATCTTTTTTACCAAAGAACGGGCTTTGCTACCATCAGCCATAGCATAATAAGCAATAATACTATATACATCCAGGTTTTACGATGCAACAGTGAAACAAATTGTAGATGATTAAATGCTGGTGTGTTAAAAGTACGCAACGTCGGTTTAAACGCCCTTGCTAGAAATACGATCGATGCAAACATCACGAGGAAGGTTAATACAATCCACGAGGTATTCCAATGATAGCCCGCATGCCACATTAACAAAATACCAGAGGCTACTAGTACATGCCCTGAATGTTTGACCAGCGTAATGGACCCCTTAAAGGCTTCTATATATGGTGGCATGTCATCCATGGAAGCTATGCGCATTTTTTTTACAATGGTTAGCACAACGAACAAAGGCCCAATCGAAAGAATAGCACTTAAAATATGTATATAAAGAAGAAGTGTATAAATGGAAAACATACTGTGTACTCCCCTTTTCATCAGTCCCCTTCATTATAGCATTCAAGCTGAATTTACTTTATCAGCAATTGTGAATCCTTTGTAAACACAGCCTGAATCATTGTTAAATTGTTTGAAAAACGTATAAAGAGGGTATTGTTTATAGTAACATGCACTTATAGAACAAAAAGGAGTGATTTTTATAGGTATTCACCAATTTTTTACAAGCCTTAATGATTTAGAGCGTATTATTCGTTGCCCAGGTCGCTTCAAATTTGAAGAGCACAACGTGGCAGCCCATTCTTGGAAAGTGTCACAATATGCGATGTTTTTCGCAACGTTAGAAGAAATGCACGGTGCAACAGTTGATTGGAAATCTTTATATGAAAAGACAATCAATCATGACTTTGCGGAAGTGTTTATTGGTGACATTAAGACACCAGTAAAACATGCTAGCCCAGAGTTAAAGCAAATGCTCGCACATGTGGAAGAAAAGATGATGGAAAAATTCATTATCAATGAAATCCCTCAAGAATTTCAGGCTATTTTCTTTGAACGGATGAAAGAAGGAAAGGATCAGACTTTAGAGGGTCGGCTACTTGAATTTGCGGATAAACTCGACCAGTTTTATGAGGCTTTCGCAGAATTAAAGCGTGGTAATACTGACAAAGAATTTGTCTATATGTATCAATCAGCCCTTTCAAAACTGTTGGCAATTCCACTTGAAGCGACCGTCCATTATTTCCGTACAGAAATTTTAAAGGACGCAGTAAAGGAAAAAACACATATCGATATTCAAGCATTAACAAATGAAGTATTAACATCAAACTAATAGAGTGCATGTACAAGTTTTCCGATTGAAAAATTCACGGAAGGCTTTTTTTATTTTCCGTAAAAAGTCGTATAATGAGGAGAGATTGAATGGAGGGAAAGTATTGTCACAGGAATGCTCGATTATAGAAGATTTAATACCTCTTTATAAAAAACAACTGCTTCAAGCATCAACAATAGAATTTGTCGAACAGCATCTAACAACTTGTCAGCAATGTCAGCAGCTTGTAGCTAATTCATCAACTCAGAACGCATACTTACCCATGAAAAGAACAGTTTCCTTTTTTCATATCATATTTATTGTATTATCCTTTATGTTTGCCATTAACTCGTCCTTACTTGGCAATCAAAAGGGCTTTGTCATCTCATATGCTCTTTTCGGCTGTCTTTCTTACCTTTTCTATAAAAATATCTGGATTGTTTTTATCATAAGCTCTTTGCCTGTATTCGTTTGGGCTATCATTAATAATCTTAATAACGAGCTCTATATTACAATCTTTTCTTTAACTGAAATAGGGGCGCTTGTGATTGGAGCTGGCTACATCGCACTTTTACATACCATTTTCGCTTTAATTGGCGCAGCTTTTGCCATTCTATTACGTAGGGTTTTTCAATAAACAAAAAAGCACCTTTGAACTTTTTTACCAAAGTTGAGGTGCATTTTGTTTGTTAGGCCTTTTTCACAAATTCTGACTTTAATTTCATGGCACCAAAGCCATCAATTTTACAGTCGATATTATGATCGCCTTCCACTAGACGAATACTTTTTACCTTTGTCCCAATTTTTAAAGTTGAAGAACTGCCCTTCACCTTTAAATCCTTAATAACAGTAACTGAATCGCCGTCAGCTAACAGATTACCATTTGCGTCTTTTACAATAAGTGTATCTGATTCCTGTTCAGTTGCGTCCATACTCCATTCATGCGCACATTCTGGACATACATAATTTGCTCCATCCTCATATGTATATTCTGAATGACATTTTGGACAATTTGGATAAGCTGCCATTTCTGCTTCCTCCTTTTACATTTTTACTAAGAAAATCCTCTTTATGCTCCTATCTTTACATAGTCGACCTTATTTAGCAAAGGTTGTTCGTATTTTCCGTTCGCATTTGTGAAAAAAATATGAAACATCAGCACCTTTTTGAAGGTAGTACAAGATGTTTATAACGCTATTTGGAACACTTGCCCATTGACTAATTTGCCATTATCATCTTACTTGCATGTTTATCGATCATGCTTTATTATATCCATAAAGGCTGCATTGTTCGTATAATATTAAGTTTTAACCTTTAAGCTGTAAAAGGGAGTTTTATTATTGGAGTTGGAATGACGGGCCTCACACTACGGTGCATGAGGATAAGCAGGAAAACTTCTGCGAACACCCACTTTGAGGAGTGGTGGTTTAAAACTTTCTATAATAACTACGGCATACGCGGCTTTTACTCTAACTTAGATGTACCGAGGGTTTAGAGCTACTTATGAAAGTTTAATAACCATTTAACAATATTGCAAAAACCTCACTTGGTGTTAAATTGGTGTTAAAATTCACGATAATTAATGATAAATAATAGCACAGACCACTCAATTATGGGTGGTCTTTTACCATTCCAGCCAATTTTCAATCGTTGGTCTACTACCCACAGATTGTGGGTACTTGTCACGCTCATGTAACCAGTTATAGAAAGGGACAGGACGCTCTCTATCTGCCTTTTCTTCTATAGATGATGAATTAGTCACCTTCTTATTAGAACGCTCTACAGCCTTGTTAAACGCCCCAACAAATACAGCTCTTAATGTACTAGTGATAGTTAATGTACCGTTCACAATGTCGCTAATAGTGTTAGCTAAAACGTCCTTAGCGTTCACAAAATCACGTATATCGTTCATTTTTGTTGCTAATATGCATTTGTGAAGTTGATCTTTTAAATCATCTCTCATAGGCAGTGAGTGCATAAAATCAAATAGCATCACTTGGTACTCGTTCATGTACTCCTTTTTCTTTTCAGCTTGCAAAGCTAATTCATTGCCAAGACTCATAATATTATTTGCTTGTTTAGAACTTAAAAGATTAAAAGAACTAGATGGTTGGTTTTCAGATTGTGGAGGGCAAACCGTGTCATTACTAGCTTCATTGGCTGTATCTCGTTGGGACACGCTCGATGGGACATAAGGTAAAATGCGATAAATACTAGCCCCTTTAATACCGTTTAATTTCGTTCCTGGTACTTTTTCGATGATGCCTAATTCCTCTAACTTTTTAACGCTCCGATAAACTGTCTTTGTGCTGATCTCCAATGCTGCAGCAATTGTGGCAGCTTTCAAATGACAGGCTCCTGGATGCTCTAAGCTATGAGAAGCAAGTTTGAAAACGATGGCACGTTCTGATTCTGTTAAATCATAGTAATGAGCCGCAATGTGTTCCTCAACTGCTGTGTCCATGTCTGCTACTGATTCAAATGTTTTATAAGTTGCTAAGTATTCAAACGCCATCGTTTCCACCTCACTTTCATTATTTTTTATAACTAATTAATGATAATATATACCGAAAAAATTATAATGTAAAGTATTTTATAATTTTTTAGTGATATTTTATTTATTTTTAATTATCATTTGGTGTATTATAGTTATAAGAAGAATAAACGAAAGAAGGTGTTCATATGGGGATGGCTAAAAAAATAAAGATGCTTATGGTAGAAAAAGACTTAACGCTTTCCGAGCTAGCTGAAAAAATGGGTACTTCTCAACCCAACATTTCCAACAAATTAAAACGAGACAATTTCAACGAGAAAGAATTAAACCTAATTGCAGAAGTATTGGGAGTTAAATACGAAGCAAATTTTGTATTAGAAGATGGTCGTAAAATATAAAGCAGATAACTAACATGGTTGTCTGTTTTTTTATATGTACATTTGTCTCCTGATTCCCTAAAATGGAAATAAAGAGGGAGGAATTTACAAATGAAAAAAATAGTATTTAGTGTAGCGTTAGTATTAAGTCTTGGACTAGCAGGTTGTGGAGAAACTACTACAAAGGATGAGTCAACAAAAGATGAAAAACCAGTTGCTGAAACTTCTACTGATTCTAAGCAAGAGACATCAGCACCAGCTACTAAAGAAGATGGCAAATTAACTGAGGAAAAGTTCAAACAAATTAAAGATGGCATGACGTATGAAGAAGTAGTAAAAATTGTGGGTGCTGAAGGTAAAATAATGTCTGAAACGGGATCAGCTGGTGAACCTCACCACACAGTCATGTATGAATTTGAAACTGATGGTGTCATGGCATCTTCTACTATGATGTTCCAAGGTGGCAAACTAATCAACAAATCTCAATTTGGTGTGGAGACATCGGATATTGAAATTACTCTTGAGCAATTTAACAAGTTAGAAAATGGCATGACTAAAGAACAAGTATTTGAGATTCTTGGTGGTGAAGGTGCGGTTGTATCTGAATCTGGAGATGTAGTTATGTATAGCTATAATGGTAAATCATTAGGTGGTAATGCATCTTTAATGTTCCAGGGCGGAAAATTGATGAACAAAACTCAATTAGGATTAGAATAAAAATAAAGCCACTCATTTGAGTGGTTTTTTCTTTCTACCACTGAAGTACCCTTGGATCTCTTCTAGATTTAGAAGAGATCCTTTATTTGTTTAGATCAAATCTATCATGCGCATACTTAACAAACAACAACAAAAAAGAAGGTGAAAAAATGAACAGAAATTACAAATCCATTTTTCCACTTATTTTAATCACTTTATTCCTCTCAGGCTGTTGGGATGTAACTGAACCTCAAAGGATGTACTATATCAATGCTGTAGGAGTTGATTTTGAAGATGATAAATATAAAGTCTACTTACAAATTATCAATTTTGCTGATGTAGCTAGATCAGAGCAATCTGGTGGTGATGTTGAACCTGCTGAAGTCGGGTATGCTGAAGGTAAAACAATCGAAGAAGCGATTTATAAATTGTACCGTTCATCTGATCAAGAGATCTTTTGGGGACATATGAGATACCTAATCTTATCAGAACGTGCCATGGAAAATGAACGAAGCATTCCTGTTATTGATACTTTTATTCGTTTTCGAGAAACAAGATATCATATTTGGGTTTATTGCACAAAGGACCCTATTAATGACTTAATGCTTGTAACACCAATTTTGCGAAATTCTTTGACAGCTTCAAAATTAAGTAATCCAATTAGTACTACTAAACAATTATCATTTGTTCAACCTATAAATTTAAGGGAATTAATTATTGGTTTAAATGAACCAAACCATGAGATTGCTATACCTTATGTGACAATGAAGAAAAATTGGGAAAATGATGAAGAATTAATGGAGGAAACTACTTTTTCTGGCATAGGTATTCTCACAAAAAATGGGGTTAAAGGTTTTATTACAGATTCCTTAGCAAGAGGTAATCAATGGATGAATGAAGATACGATTCGGGGAGAAGTCACTTTTAAATTAGTAGGTGATGAAAGAGATTATCTAACCGTTGATTTAGATAAATTAAATCTCGAAGTTAAGCCCATTGTTAAAAAAAACGATCAAGTTGAATTTGAAATTGATATCAAAATACAAGGAACACTCAATGGATTCAAAGGAAAGATTACTACGGATGAAGTGAGAAAAAATATCGCACAACAAATAGAAAAAGAAGTTAAAGAAACTTATCAAGAAGGTCTAAAATTAGATGCTGATGTATATCGTTTATCAGAATATCTATACAGAAGTAATGTGAAGGTGTGGAAAAAAATCGAGCATAATGGAAAAATACCTTTAACGGAAGATTCAATAAGTAAAATAAATGTTCATGTTAATAAAATTAATCCAGGAAGAAAAACTTTTGATGAGACAATTGAAGAATAACAAAAGCCCGTTACCTTAATTGGTAATGGGCTTTTACTATTAAGCACTACGTTGTGAAATGATAATCTTCAATCCTTCAAAATCACCACTTGTCATGCTTCCATTATCGAATTTCTCCAACCAAGACTTATCGACCAGTTTTTTATCAACTGATTGTTTAATATAATCACGTACTGCATTTTCAGTTGTTGGATTTGTAAATTTCATAACATCATCATCCTTTTCTTTTGGTTTATCTTCAACAAATAGTTGTACTTTTAATTTGCTATTAGATGGAACAATTACTTGTCCTTCCAACTTGTACCCTTTTGGCATCTTCCATGATGTAGGAATCTCGAAATGAGGGGCATCATATTGTCCAGCAGGCCAATACCCTCCCCATGTGATTCCTAACCTTTTGGCGATTGCGCCGACCCTTGACAATGTAGATTTATCATATAAATCGCGAGGTGGAGCTACGGCAATATCCCACGCTCTACGTGATGTGTGATTGCTTAATAAAGTCCATGTAACTTTATATAATTTATTTCCTGCATCATCAAATAACCTTGTACGGCCTTGCTCATGTAAGTAATTTTGGCGTGCTTGACTGCGATATGTCTCTGTGATAAAAATGTCCACGATTCCAGCTTTGTAACATTCCTGGAATAATAGGCGACATGCAGTTTGAGCAGCTGCAGTTAATTCACTTAAATCTCTGCATGTTTGAGTTACGCTTGTACTCATTTATCATCATCCTTTCGGCTGTATCTCATAGCTCTTTCGCTATCATTTAGCCCTGGCGTTGTTGGATCACTCACGACACCAAATAAAACTAATAAAGCAAGCACAGTGTTAAAAATATCTGTTACTTGCTCATTGTAAATCGTAGTATCAAAGCCAAATAAAGCCGCAATTTGTTGAATTAATAACAGTAACAATGAGAATGCTCCCACTAAAAATGGCTTATGATGTAAACGTACTTTCCAGTTAATTTTCATACTAAATCATTCCTCCTTTTATAATAAAGGTCAACAATGCTCCCACTAGTCCACCAATAACTAATCTTAAAATCCAAGTTGTATTATCTTTGATTCCACCAATATCTTCTCTAATTTCCCTGATATTTGATTCAGCTACGGCTAAGCGAGTTTTCACATCAGTCATATCATGTTCTAACTTCCCAATACGTTGTTCATCCATTAGTTCACCTCGGAAATCAATATAAAAGCCCTTCACAAGACTGTGAAAGGCATAAAAAATAACGCTAAGCCTCTGCTTGCGTCTCGAAATCTTGCCCTGTAATTTCTTTGTACTGCTTCGGTGTGATTTCACCAAAAGGATTTGCATCTGTTTTTACTGCTAATCGTAATTGCGCTGCAGTAACCCATTTATACATAAAAGCGATTTGCCAGAATTGCATTATAGGTCACCCCCTTTCATGGCCAACATTTCTAGTTTCAATTGTGTAACTGTTTGACCAAGGCTATTTATAAGAAGATCCTTTTGAATGCCCTTAATCTTCTCCTGGGCCAACTGCTCACCAAGTGACGATACTTGTTCATCTAACTTTAAACCTGTTCCAACCTTTACAGGCTGACCCATAGAGCCATCAGATTCACGCTGCTTATATTCCATAGCCATTATTCAACCGCCCCCGATATTAGATGGATTTTGTGATTTACCGTTGCATCTGGCCGTGTTGTAGAGATTTTCAAAATGATGTTGTCTTTCGGCTCTGTCGTCTCAAAATAAAAAGTATCTTCAACGATGCCGTTTGTAGGCATAGGAGCCGTATTATTGGCCGTTAGCGTTTCATACTGTTCTTGCTCACCAGCTAATGTCATGGATAACTCAACTTTAAGATCCATGTCCTCATCACGTTCGACAAATAACAAAACGCCCTTTGCAGATCCAGCAGGAGGTGTAATCTTGTACCTCGCCACAGCATGCAAAATAGGCGTTTTCACTTCATTCTTTTTAAGCTTTATTGTTTTACTTGTCTTAGCACCATAGTTGTCTATTACTTCAATAACGATGGTATTGTCACCTACTACAAGTTCAGCAAGTGATACATCAAACTCCCAAGGACCACCTGGTCCGTTATAGATTTCAACAGGATTATTTGCGTTCACTTTTTTGGTTACTTTAACATTCGCGTTTGCATCTGGATCAGATGAAGTACCACTAATTTTAAATTTGTCTGCATCGACAACTCCTGCAGGTACAACCGCATCAACAGATAGTAAAGGAGCTCGGTTAGGCACGACATAAAATGTACGTTCAATAGTTGCAGACTGGCCATTTTCACTATCTACTGCCCAAACCTTCAAGGTATGTGGTACACCTTCAGTAAGTGTGCCAGTAAGTACCGTTTCACCATCAAACAACTTGCCATCTTTAAATGTGAGCTGCTTAGATAAAGTAATCTGTGTCTGACTGACATTGGTTGCTAAAACCTTTCTTTGCTCCCCATTAATTTGGTAGAAAACTGTTACTGATTGATCTTTGTCCGCATCATACGCATCGCCTGAGATGTTAATTGTGTCGTTTTCGTACAACGTTTGATTATTCCCCGGTGATGTAACGGTAATAGTAGGCGCGTTATTAGTAGAATAATCGCCCATAAAGTAAACTCCCACGTCCGCCGTAGGCGAAGTATAAATAGTAGGCGGGATACTTTGGAAAGAACCACCGAAAAACGGATCGAACAACGTCGAAGGATATGTTCTATTTCCTTTTGTACCTTCCGCAACCACGGTAGGCCCGATCCACTCTCCTCCTGTGTTTTTGAACATCACAACATCATAGTAAATATCTGGCGAATTAAGCAAAGTGTGAAATAAAATATACAGTCTATTTTGTTTGTCTACGGTTATAGAGGCAAATGTGCTGTGCTTGTCTGCGCTTGCTGTTAGCTTTAATGGAGTTGTCCACGTTGTTCCACTAGCATCTAAACTTTTTTGATAAAATATATTGTTGACGGTTGGTGATTCGGCCGCCCTACCACTCCATGTGACATGAATGATTCCATCTTTATCAACTACTGCCGATGGCTGTGTTTGAGTATGCACACCGCCCGTGTAAATCATGGTAGCTTGCCATGCACTTTCTAGTCTATATGTTTGGATTGAATTAACGGTTGAGCCATTTATTAACGCGCATACTATCAAGGGTTTCCCGTCTTTTTTGAGTACAATAGACGGATCGGAAACACCCGCACCCGTGGCGTTATAAATACTTACTTCCGTCGCTGCGCTCCATGTTTGGCCATTGGAACTAGTTGAGTATCGAATATTAAAAGAATTTGGTCTAGCCGATGTTTTGGCTGCGTATGCTACATGTATTTTACCTGTCGATGGATCGATCTCTACTGAAACGTTACCAACTGCTGTTAAACCAATTTCTATTGGCCCGTTATTTAGTACGTTCCCTGTTTCGGTGCTGAGTTTCCTATAACCTATGGTATTTCCGCTATACGAATAAATCATAAATACATCATTATTCATTGGTGCTAAAGCAACATCTGTACCAGCTATCGAAGCTTTGTGTAATAATCTCCAACCGGACGTTTCAGTATCTCTAATGTACAACACAAACTCGCTTGCGCTACTTCTAACGACGGCGACATATTTCCCGTTAGCTAAACGAATTAATTTACGGCCGCCATTAGTTGCGATTGTGTAAGGTTGATCTGTAATCATACCCGGTGGCAATGGCCCAACTGCCGAACCTTTTACATACCAAAAACCGTCAGTATGGCGTCCGTTTGCCGGATATGTGCCATCTTCTGCAACGATGTTAGATTGTACTAACGAGCCTTTTGCGGGTACTTGTGCAGACCTTAACTCATGATGGTCCACACTACTAGCAGAAGTAAACGTATATCTTGATATAGTGTTAGAACCGTTTGCACTACTATAAAGCGCTACACCTACGGGTAAACTACCCCACGAATAATACTCGTATGTTCCAGTTGAGTAAAATGAGCCGTTACTGTGATTATAAGACGGGTATCCGTTAGTTACACTAGATGTTCCTACAAAACTTGCATTAATAACCCACTGATTAATAACCGTAAACTTGTCATAATAATGCTGTGCCATTCTTAAACCACCTCCACTAATTCGACATTATATGTCTGCCAATCGCCAACGCCCATTTCAGCATTTATGGTATCGATTGCCACATTACTACGAGCCACTTTAGCTCCTTTTTTATACGCATTTTTAAGGGCTCGTACCGTAATTGTACCTGTACCAATTGCTGTAACCAAAACGTCCTCTTTTGCTAAATCATCAAAAATAGTGACCTGTGTGAAAGCTGTAAATCCTTCTACACTGGCCACTTTTAAAGTAGTTGTACCTATTTCAACAGCCTCAATAATGTCTGTTAAGGCTTTATCCAAGATGATTTTGTTTGAACTGCCATCCAAAGTGTCTGCGAACGTCCCACTGTTACCTGGCACTCGGCCATCAAGTTCCATTTGGATCTGCATACGTCTGATGGTTGCTTTGAGCTCTACAATATAATCATGAGCTGAATAGATGCCTTTATCCATATGATTTAGGCGCTTCGCATTTACACGTGTTCCATCTTCAATATATTCATATTCGGGTTGACCAGTAAGTGGATTGTTGATGATCTGATTATTTTCATCCCGTTGCGGTATTAATTTGCCATCAGGACCTATTTTCCAAATACGATCTCGCCAGTGAATCAACTCATATTTATTTGAGACTATCAAACTCATGCTTGTAGCTCTCCTTTCAATGTGACTGACAGTGTAAAGACTATCATTAAACCATCCTCACTCGGTTCAATTGAGGTAGTATATCGATCTAATTCAATACCTTGTGCATCAACTAGCTTTGCTGCAGTTACTTGGCCATGACCATTTTCTATATAAACATAAGTTTTTACTGTATCCTTTATAATTTCTTGTGAATGGAAAGACACAATGCTATCTTGTCCATCTATTGTAACTACAGCTTGTTTGGCCATTTCTTTTAAAAATTGTAATGTACGATCAATGACAATCTTCGTTACCATAAATCTATCACCTCATTTGTATGAATTTCCCCACATATCGGCAGATAGACTGGATATGTGTAATTCTCTGACTTCATTTCAAGTGCTTTATCAGTAGCTGCACCAGGTACACCTTCGCAATGAAACGTCCCACATATCGGCAAGTATATAGGGTAGTGATACTGATCAGAATCAAGTTCGATATACTCATTTTTGGGCAACTTTACAGCCACAAAGTCGAGCCATGATCTTGTGTTTTTATATTCGTTTACTAGTTGCCTAAGTAATAATAAAGTTTTACTTGTAATGTTTGTGGTAGTTACTTCAACTTTAAAGTGAAATGGTTCTCCTTCGTATTGAAACCATTCAATCACATCACCAGGCAAATTTAACGCCTCAAGGACCTGTTCGATTGCTGCAGGTGTCCCCTTGCGTCTGTGAGTACTAACGGCTGTTTGTATAAGGTTAATTTTTTGTTGACGTGTAGCAGCCAACGACAATCCTTCATTCCAGCCAATGTGTTTTTCCCACAACAAATGATCTAACACTGCATCATCTAATTTGTCTAAATGTAATGTATAGTTAATTTTAAATGCCCAATCTATCATTTGATCCAATGGCTGTTGTAATGCTTTCGCAAAATTTACAACCTTTTCATCGAACAACAAATTATCAGGAATTTCACGTAAAAGTGTATTTTGTTTTAACTCAATCATCCTCTACACCACCAAACACTACATTCCTTTGACTACATATCGCCACTTGTCCTTTATTGATGACTGTAAATATAGGTGATTTTACATCTACACGTTTTGCACCAGCTTTAATACAGTCGCTAATTAACTTGGAAGGATTAATGTCACGGCCAATTTTAGAAGATTGCCATTTCTCATATTCATCAATAGCCTTCTCTATTTTTTGATGAATGAGAGTTTTATCAACTGCATTTGTTTCAATGAAATAACTGACATCTAAAACATAAGTATTTGTTTCTGGAGCACCAACTGTTACAAAATCAGTCAATGGCCGTACTGTTCGATCATTCACTTTTTCATGTACAGCATTAATAACTTCTTCTGTAGGTAAAGTTCCACCTTGCAGTAGCACACTAATATGGACATGTCCTTCTGATGGCGAATCTACATAAATATCACTTATTAAAGGAGAGGCAGATCTTGCATAATATTCATATGCGCCTGTTGGTCCAGCGTTAGAAAGTTTTTCAGGTGCCAAAAAAATACGATTTCGATATGATTCCTCATCTTCTTCATAAGCTCCGCCTGCTGAAACTGTTATATTTTCAACCCTATCTATATACGGTAGAGGCTTCACTAAGCTATTGATTTCTCCAATAATAAAATCATTACCTTCAGGCCCAACAACGGTACATTTCAAATTTATATCAACAAACAGATCGGTTGTTTCAATAACAGCATCATGCGTTGACACAAAAAAAATAGCCCCTTCATTAGAAGTAGCTAATAATTCCCCTGCTTTAATAATTCTTGATGATGAAAGTGGTGCTGATAGATGCATACGTAATGTTGTAGTAGCTGCAGTTGCTTCTAAAATAGGTGTATCAAATTCAGCTCCTTTATGTTTTAAGACATTGCCACGTGCATAATAAAGTAGATTCTGCTTTGCTGCGTCATTTATCGCCACATTTTGTTTGGTAATCACAGATGCACAGGATAAAAAAATAAGCCTCAATGGATCGGCTTGTGCAAGTTTTCTACCTTCTAAATTTTCATAAGTTGATATAATATCTGTGACCAATTTTTGGGCATCTGTTTCTAAAAAATTAATTTCAGGCAATACAACTTGCGTCATACATTCACCCCATTTTTTAAGCTAAAAATAATAATTGGATAAGCTATGCCATCTATTTCAGCTGTCATTTTTACTTCTTCTACAATGACACGTGGTTCATATTTTTCTACAGTTTCCACCACTTCACGTACAAAAAGTGGGTGTAAAATACTCATAGGTTTATCGATGAATTCGGCTTCAAGACCAAACCCTCGAAACAAAGGCACGCTGAATTTGTACGTTCCTAAAATTGTATTGATATTTTGAAATATTTCTTCCAGCACACTTTCAGGACGAAAGTTTATAACTGATGGATTATAAGTTAACGTATATTGTCGCGTCATACATATTCCTCCATTGTTACATTTAAACCTGCTGTTAAAATGTTCCCTCGATTATCAATATGATCCCAAGATTGATCTGTCCCAGGCATGTACCATTTGCCAACGCCAACACGTTTTGTACCAATTATTAATGTATGTGCCTCGCCACTTCTGACATATTTAATGAATTTATCTAATTCAACAATGGGATTAACCCCATGAAAGGCTGAAAAGTGCATTGTAAACGAAACTTTGCCTGCTTCCAATCCAATAAATTCAGATTTTTGTTTTTGTCCATGGATGTCATGCTTTGACCAACGTGCTGTTTCAGTACGTTTAAAATCATCAAATGTATTGATTTTCTTCTCGGATACTGTGAATACTACATCGCCCCAAACGGCAATCATATTTCATCACTCCCTAACCATTTATGATCACGTCTGGACTATGTGTAGCACCCATTTTCGAGCCACACGCTACAGGATCATCAACACGACAAAGTGGCTTGCCATTTACATACACATCAGGACTACCCTCTGCTGCTACAGAATCATGACATTCAGGTACACTATTACAATGAGTAACCCAATGATCACCTTTGCGATGTGCTCCTAAATTATTAATAAACACATCAGACGATGCCTCATCATTTGGTCTTGAACCCCAATCGTCATGTCCTTTGCATTTATCACCATATCTAATTGCCTCTGGCATATACTCACCTCTAGTTTAAGTAGATTTTATGACCACGTTCTTTGCCTGATTTTATGCGTATAGCTTTCTCTGCAGTTACTTCAATTTCACCTTTAACGTCAATTGTTAATTTATGATTTTTAACATCGTAACGTATCAAAGTACCATCCGAAAAAAGAATACCATCACAATCATCTGATTCTAAAAATTCCTTGGGAACTGTATCTGCTTCTGAATAAATAGCCCCAAGGACTACACCTTCCTGTGAACCATTAGCAAAAAATGCACAAATAACTTGTTCATTTGGTTCAGGCATCCAGTAATATTTCGTATTTAGAGTGTTTTTTTGCATAACTGGCAAATCGAATGACACTTTTTCGTCCATATCAGGAAAATAAACTTGTGCTGTACAATTTTCACGATTTACGGAAGAAACAAGCCCTTTACGAATGGCTTCAAATGGTGTATTTTCCATTCCACCTTTACTCAATAACTAAGCACCTCCCGTAAGTTGATGTTTGTTGTATAACCACCTGTGACGTTATGGCTTGAGGATTCAATGAAATATTTACCGTCAAAGGCTCCAAAGTTCTTAATGTTTACAGTTACACCTTGAACCATCTTTTCATGACCCATCAACGTAATTTTTCCACTTTTAGATCCTTTGTTTTTGTTGCGTGCTTCTTTTTGCGCCCAACGTTTTGCTTCGTCAATATTTTTAGCTCGCTTGTTAACTTTTAAAGTAGGACCATCTTTTACACCAGGAACATTATACGTATACTTGATATTTTTCTTTGTTTTACTATCGAAGTACGACAATTCTACTTTTGAATATTGTTCTTCAGCAGCTGTTACCTTGAAGTCATAGCTTATTACATCACTTTCACCACGTGTAATCGTCCGCACTTCAACTTTCTTTTCATACTGTAGTTCATCATAAACAACTAGCTGCTCTTTTGTGACCTTCGTTGCTAGTCCTTCGCGCTTTGCTATAGACTTTGCAAACGCAAGTGGTGTTTTTTTATCTTGTTCCACACGATCATACAAGAATGTTGGTGCATCATATACCAATTTCAAGCCTGCTTCTTTTGCAACGTCTGTTAATATGTTTTGTAGTGTCGTATTCTCCCAGGCTTTTGTTTTCTTTGTATCCTTACCACCTTTGGTAAAAGGGACAGATAAAGCCTTAATCGAAACACTGTCAGGTGGTCCTTTAAAACTGACCTCATCGACAAAAAACGTGCCACAATTTAACTTGGCCGTTGCACCTTCCTTGTACCAATTACGCAATTCTATTGAAGCACTAATTTTGTCGCCTTTTTGTGGTAGCCACGGCCCCTGCCACTTTCGTTCACGATCTTCAAGATCAATTGAAATATCGTCACTTTCACCTTCGTTGTCATTAAATGTGAAGGACTTCAAATAGGGGGCAATATCTTGTGTAATATTTACGCCCATGTACGAAATATTAGCAATGGCACGTCTTGTATTTGTCATTAGAAATCACCTCATCCAAGGTGGTAGATCATCTACACTTTGTTTTTCCTCAAAATTAAAAGCAGGCATGTTAAGTACAATGCCTGCCGAAAAAACTACTGTTTTCATATGTGAAGGATTCGCATACATGACTTTATCTAATAACATCTCACCATTTTCACCATAATGTTTGAAACAAATTCCATCCCACTCATCACCTGAAATAGTTGTGTATGTGTTCGTGCTAGTCACCAAACGATTTCCTCCTTTCGTTACGTTTAATATCAGCTAGACGTGCTTCTAAGTCGTCTTTATCTGTATCAGCATGTTGTTTCACCTGATCTAAATCCTCTGGTCGTTGGACACTGTATTGCGGAGCATAGTGTAAGACAATTCCTCCGCCATTATTAGTGTTAGCTACCTGTTTTGGATCTATAATCGATGCATCTGGAGCAGTTTGTTTTTGCAGATCCGCAAGCATTCCATCATTGTTCAACATACCTAGCGCTTGGCCAGTTTGTAACCACAAATCTTTAGATCGATCACTATTATTCCATGGGATGATAGACTCTGTATCTCCACCCTCACCAATCCAAGCTAATGTTGGATTTCCGACAATACCACCTTCAGCGAACCCAGGTAACTTTCCTAATAGTTTGCTAGCAGCTCCCTTTATTGGTGCAGGCACTAAATCACCAATAGCTCCTAAAACAGCACCACCCATTGATTTAATACCGTTTATTAATCCACTAACAATTGATTTTCCTACATCAAAGAGATTGATTCCTTGAAAGAATGAAATGATATTATTCATTATTGTTTGTGCAGTTGATAGAATTGCACTCCAGGCACCATCCCAATCGCCACGCAAAAGGGCCATCCCTGCTTGTATAATTCCATTTACGATTGCTATAGCATTTTGAATTATCATTTGGACATACGGAAAAACATATTGTACCACCGTTAGAATTGCTTGAATGGCTGGAACTGCTACATTAGTAAAGATCATTGCTATCCCTTGGATGAGAGTAGCTATTAATGGTACGGCTGATTGAATGATAGAAACAATAATCGGAAAAACACTTTGGATTATTGTAGATAAAATAGGTATCGCGGCAGTAGCTATAGTCATTATGGCATCACCTAAAGATGAAAAAGCCTCCATAATTACTGGAAGGTAGCTCATGACAGTTGAACCTATAGCAGATACACCATTTATGAACGTCTCTTTTAACAGGGCTAGCAATGGCGATATGGCGTTTCTAAATGTTTCCGACTTCTGATAAGCAAAATATAAACCAGCGCCTAATGCGGCTAATCCTGCAACGATAAGCACAATAGGATTCGCTAACATAGCTGCATTAAACGCACGCATTCCACTGGATACAGCTGCAAGCATTCCTTTAAATCCTCCACCTGCGAAAGTAGAGGCCAACATAGCTGTACGATGTGCAGCCATTAAAGCAGTACTTGCTTTTTGAATGCCGTTATATATCTTTTGATACGCAACAACAGCTGATAAACCTACTTTATAAGCCGCAAATGCACCAACTAAACCTAATACAATCGGTCCTATAACAGTGAGCACCATTTTGAGCCTTGATACAGCAGTAGGTAGCCTGTCCTTTAAGTATTGAGCGAACATATTGAGATATGGAAGCACAGCATCTCCTATTGGATACACCAAGTCCATAAATAAAATACGACCTATCCCTCGGATGGCCGCATTAAAAGAACTAAACTGTATTTGATTTACTGTTTCCATAGCACCCTCGAAATTTTCCATGGCATCAGTAGATCCTAGCATGGCATACATAGCTGTAGACTCTAAATCTTCCCATTTTGTCCCGAAAAGCGCCACAGCTAATTGGTTTGCTGTAACCTGGTCATCCATGCCCTGGAGTTCTTTTGTCACCGCACTTGCAACATCAGCTACGCTTGCTTCGCCTCGGTTGAAAGATTCCCATAGATCAAATGTTGATTTACTCATGGCTGAAAATGTTTCGTCTGTTGATTTCGAGCCGTCCTTAACGCGTATTTGGAACTCTTTCATTACATCGTTTACATAATCTAAATTGTAAACACCTGCCTTGGCCCCTCTTTCCATGATTCCAAAATATTCGTCAGCACTATAGCCCATTTCTCCAAACAACGGTGCATATTCGGCCACGTTATCTAACATTTCATCAGAAAAATTAAGACCTCTTTGCGCTCCTGCTGCAAAAAGGTCCATTGCGGTTGCTGAATTAACACCAAAGCTACTCATCATATTGTTAGCAGCCCTGGTTACTTCATTTATATCCTCGTCAAAAGTTTTGGCAAATGATAAAGCCTCACCAGTAAATTGCTCTAAATCCGCATCACTTAATTCATGCATGTTCTGCTTAACCTTAGCGAGTGCATCCGTAACTTCTTCAAAGGAATCTCCGTAGTTATTGCGAAATAGATTCTCTGCAGTTCCTTTTAGATCTTCGAAATCGTCACCAATTAAACCTGTTTGAGCTGATAAATTCGCCAATTCTTGGCTCATATCAGCCACTTGCGAAACAGCATTAGTAAGAGCAGCCGCACCACCAAGAGCAGCTGCGGCACCTCCTAACATTTTCATCATGCCATTAGCATTGTTAAACGTACTAGAAAAGCTACTCGTTAGTTCAGCTCCAAGCCGAAATGCAATATCAAACACTCTACCTGACACTAACTTTCACCTCAATTCGTAGACTGATTTTTATCAGTTGATTTTATTGTTTCATACCAGCTGAATAACCTTCGAATACTTAACTTCAAATAAAAATCGACTGATGTTTCACTACGCACAGCGCAATAAAGACACATCAGTCGAATACTTTCAGCTGGTTCTTTGGCTATTTGCCACCTAATAAAAAAAGCGAGCAACGAGTCGTTACTTTCGCATAATCTGGAGCTGATAATTTACGAATTAAAGCCACATTAACTTTAGCTGCCTTTGATGCTACGATTGCTAAAAATGGTTTAGACATTTCTTTTACCATAATCATTGAGTTTTGTGGATTTTCCGCGTTAAATTGAGCTTCAGCTTTCTCAATATCTTCCCCTGTTAAACTTTCAAAATCTAAATTAATTTGAGAGATGGTCTCATCCTCAAAAACAATAGGCCGTTTTAAATCAATACGTGTTTCTAAAGCTTTGTTGTCTACCACTTCTACATTAGTTGTTTCCATAATTTCTTATCCCCCTATAATCCTAAGTTTTTTCGTACTTCTTCCATCATGTCTTTGCCATTTACTTTGTAAACGCCATTAAATTTATCAAATTCAAGAGTCGTTTTACCATCAATCATAATTTTGATGTAATGTACTTCAAATTCGTTAGCTGTTTCTGTTGAAGAAGCAACCGCAAATTTACCTGGTGTAAAGTTGAGAGGAACACAGCGTGTTTTAACTACAACTTCTTGATTGATGTACCCTTTTAACGGATCAAAAAGCTGTTGATTTCCTCGAAAGTCTAATGCATGTACCTTTGGTTCTGCTAATTTCGTAGCTTCGACTGATAATGTACGCCAAGTTAATTTGGTTGTTTGTGAACCAAAATGGCCAATAACAGGAGCTGAAGATTCACCATATATACCAGCACCTTTTATTGTCTCGGTCAAAGCTTCAAAGTTTGGTAATTCCACATCAACTACACCTAACCAATTAACAGCATCTTCCCAAGCAGTAAAGTTAGTTAATATCTGATCTGTCTTTTTCAACGATTATCCCCCCTATGCAAATAGCGTTTCAAAATACGCTGGATCAAATTCAAACAAACCTTTTAATTCGCGAGCAGGTGTGGCTGGTGTAATAAATAAATGAAATGCATAGGTACCATCAATTAAATCCGTGAGTGGATTTTCTTCACGCAAGAATTCAATTCGACCGCCTAAGATGAACTGCCGTGCTGCTTTGCCATTTAGATCGATATTCGTACTATCAACAATATTATCAATAAGCTTTTTGTTTCCTGGTTTATCTACCTTCTGCCAATACGTATTTATGAATTGGTTTTGTTCATAAATAAATACACGTCTAACAGAAATAAACGCGTCTTTTGGATCCGTATTAGCTGGATAGCAACTTGTACGATGTCCCCAAAGTTTCCAACCACCAACGAAATTAAGTGATGTAACAATACCTTGTCCGTTCAAATAGTTAGCTTGTTCTAAATCTAACAAAATCTCTGTACCATCTTCTAAAACAGCTGCATCCATTTGCAAATTATTATTTGATGGTTCGTGATATGGATACCCTTCATTCGAAGCATCTACCAAGTTGGCCAAACTAGCCATTTGCGTTGATTTGTGATACTGCTTTCCTCCCAATGAACATTTTGGCCAACAAACTAACATATTTTTATCAGCAAGATTTTTTGAATTTTTATACTCTGGGACTTGCGTGTAATCTCGCACTTCAGATGTTGGTACATCTACAATTGCTATTGTCTGATATAGACCATTAACACTTGCTGCCTTTGCTTTCATAACAGCTGCTACCAGTGGATTGGTCGAATACTTCGGTGCAATTAAAATACCAGGAACTAATAACACACGTGGAAACACTTTATTGACTAGCTCCAAGCCTTTGTATGAACCATCTAGCGACACACCACCTACCACATCCGATGCAGTAACTAATGTTGCATCTAATCGTTTGAACTCGACAGTGATTTCTGTAGCCACATCTGTATAAATGTGAAGTTTACCATCATCATCAAATTCTAATTCGTACTTGGATGCTTCATACGTAATTGATTTATCAGCACTTTTAACAACAACTGATGGTTTTAGGATCCCATCTGACGAGAAAACACCTTCACCCTTTGAAATCTGTATATTTTCTTCACCTTCTACACTATGCTTTTTTGGATCAAGCACATTGACCATCACTAATGGTGAAACAGCAAATAATGCAAAGTGTGAGCTGATGGCTTCACAGATTGTATATTTATCAAAATCAGAACTGTAACCCATCTTTTTTACTGCCTCACCATACGTATAGGCCATGACAACTTTATTTACAGCTTCTGATGGATTATCTAATAGATGAATTGGTGCTGTACCAAAAACTACAGTTAGACCTGCAGTTGATTCAACAGGTGGAACGATTGAAGTTGGTAGTTCGTAGGTATAGGCACCATGTTTATATCCAGCCATTATTGATCATCCTTTCCAAATTTGAATTCAGCAACTTTATTGTAATAGCGATGTTCCAAAGTTCCTTTTTGCATTATACGTACCTCTGTTTCTGCCATTTTTTCAATCACAATAAACAGTTTTTCGATTTCTGGACACTCTTTAATAAAAGATTGAATGTGTTGGACCTTAATAGATTCAACCACTGTATATTTGGGTAGCCCTAATAAATTGGGACCCACGTATATTTTTTGTGAAACTTTTTCTTTATGAATTGCAATCTTTTCTTCAGCTGCTGTTGGTAAAGCTGATTCAATTGCTTCAGCAACTTGTTCAGTGGTTGCTTTCGCTTCTTCTTTAATTCGTTCGTTCGCCACGTTAATACCCTCCTACAAATTGCATTGATGGGCTTTCAAAGCGTAGACGCATTATTCCATAGTAGTATGGATGTGTTTCAGCATCATCGTCATTCAAAGCGCAATCGAGCTCATACTTGATTTTGAAAAAACTCGCTACAACAGGGTTTTTATTTAGATCATTCCAAATATGTTGCATGCAAGATAGTACATCGTCATAACCTTGACCTTCGTATCCGTCATTTTTGACACCAATAAATACATTTACAGTAGTTTCTTGATTTGAAACATTTTCTTCTTTTGAAAAAGTGTCGATTTTAACCACACAAAAAGGAAACACATCTTCCTGCGTTTCCTTTGATCCTTTGATCTTCACTCGATTATTCAATTGTTCAGGCACTTTATGCCGATAAATATTGAATTTTATTGGTGTAGAATCTGCTAGTTTTATCGGGAAATCTTCTAATATATCGTTTAAACGTTCAACTAACCCATCCATTAAATCTAATGCTGTTGACAACTAATTAGCCCCCAATCTACTTAACAAGCGATTAATTTCATGATTAGTACGAGTTTCATACGTTATATAAGCATCTTGATTAATCTTATTAACTGTAGATTCGTTACCAATCATTTGTGGTACAGATGGACCCATTAAACGACTAATTGGCAATCGACCGATCCCATCTCTTTTAAACACTTTTGTCCCATTTATATTAGCAATAAATGCGCCTAAAATTTGCTTGGTTCCACCTTTCTTGACAGCAACTTTAAGTTGGCTTTTACGTTTGGGATTAACCGTCTTAGGTGAAACTTTAAACTTATCCAGGCCTAATGTTTTACCACTTGATTTTACTTCAGCTTGTAATTTAGAGGCACTGGCTTTAAAAACTTTAAGAGTTGCTTTAATATCTGCTGCTTTAGCGTGATAATCTTTTCGAACTTCCTTGGGAACATTGGCTTTGATGTTAGATACTGATCGATTTAAAGCATTGGCAATAACATTTGGTGCTTTGTGTTGCAGTTCACCTAATCGTTGCCGAACACTTTGTAATTCTGACTCATCAATTACCACACGCATGCTCATGAGTTATTCCTTGATAATGTAATTTTTAACATACCCATATCGTTGCTCACACTTTCAATCATGTAGTCACGACCATTGAAATTCATCAACTTTTCAGCTTGTGGAATTTCTTCGAAATATGAGCTTGCAACATGGAATACGACATCATAAGCCGCAACTTGGTATTTCTTATCAGCTGGAGAAATCATGTCAGTATCTAGCACTATATCCATTTCTACACCTTCGACAATCGCCTTCTCAGCAAATTCATCTTGATTAGCAAATACATTATTTACATCTTGTAATAAGAAATCTTTAAAGGTTTTATTCATGATCATCATCTACTTTTTTCACGCGGCGACCTTTTGGTTGTTCATCCTTACTATCTACTGCATTTGCTACTTTTGCAGAACCACCCTCGATTAATTTAGTAGCAAAGGCATCATCTGCTGAAAAAACTTCACCTGGTGGAATCATTCGTCCAGCGAACCACACATGAGTGATTGACTCTAAAATAATGGCCATATCATTACCTCCACTAATCGATTTTTACTCGAGCAATAGTTCCAGCTTGTGATTTTGGCTCAATAACCCAACCTGCAGGTGTAGCATCTGTTTCGGTAGCTTGTACCTTACCATCTTTAAAATAAACAGTTTGACCAACCGTTAATGCTTCTGTAGTAAGAGCAGGTAAATCATACACACCCATTACATTAATAGCTCCTTTTGTACCCACAGGAATTGCAGTAGCCGCAACACCAATGCGGTTGGATAAGGAGATAACTTCGCCTGCTACAATGTCCGCACTAGTGTTATTAATAAAATCAATTGTTTCGCCACGTTGTACATATTTTGCTTGCGCCATTTTGTCTTAACCCCTTCCTTATTTACCGTTGTTTTTAACTACTGTTTGATAATCTACGACTGTTACACCATAATCCATATAAATGTCCCATAGGAAACCTAGTTGGCCAGCTGGTGCTTGTTTCATTACAATCGTCGGCATATCTTTCCCATTTAGGAAATCGACTTGGATTGGTGAACGTAATTTATCAGACGTTACATACCACTCTAATTCACCATTTGCACTAGCATCATCAAGCTCCGCATCTGAAACAATTGTAAATTGATTGTAGAATGGGTTAGGGATATTTGGGTTTGCTTGAGATGGATCCACAGTTGAACCAATTAATTGACCAGCCTTTGTTTCAAGTGAAGTTGGTACCAACATGAAACGTGCAGGGATATTCAATTTCACATCTCCACCAGCTGCTGTTTGTTTTCTTAATAATTGGCGTGCTTGTGATAATGTATCAACTGATGGGGCTCCGCCTGTGGCCATAACATTTTTATGATCCGCATGGAAGAGTGTCTTACCATCCCAAATAGCTGGATTTTTAGCTAGAGTTTGATATACCAAACGGTTAATACCAAGTCGTGCTGATTGAGCATATAGGGCTGGTTTAGTTTCAATGAAACTTACATCATCATTAATAAATGCTTGACGTGACATGGAGAATTGACGGCCATAAGTTAATAATTGACGAGTTGGACCTTCAACGCCATTAGGGTCATCATGTTTTAATTCGCCATTTTCTGACACTAACAATAGTTCCCCTGCAGTACCAACTTGATATGTTTTAGTAGGACGGAAATCGGTTAATGTTCCACGACGTGTCCAATGTTGGTATGTTGTAGCTGCGTCTGTATATGCTTGTTGGAATACATTACGAGCTGTTTGATCGATAATATTTGTAAATAGAGACGTTGGTGTTAAATGTTGACGTAAAAGTTCATCATCACTTAATCGATAAGCGTTATTTACACCTTCAATAATCAGTGATTCTTTTGCTAATTCACGTAATGATAAATTACGTAATTCTCCAGCGCCATCATTCGGCTTTTCAACGTTCATTCCAACACGTAAAGCTAGTCCATCTGCAGCTGCATCACGGAATTTATCACGCTCATCTTTCCCCATTTGAATACCTGAAGGTTGTGGCGCACGATCTTTAATTTGCTTTTCCAATATGAATTGACGAACTTGGTCAATTGAATGGCCATCTTTAATATATTCCTCAGCGTTTAAACCAAAATCTCGGCAAAGTGATGTAATTTCAAATGCACGTTGACGTTCGGCAGCAAGTGCACGCTCCGAGTTATCTACTGGTGCTGGTGTTGGCTCATTTGGATCACCTTGTGCACGGAGAGCATCAATTTTACTTTGTAATTCATCAAATTCTCGCTTTTCTTCAACTGATAATGCACGATTTCCCTCTGCTTTTGCAGCATCAACAATCGCCTTTTGGCGTGCTAACATTTGTAATAAATTCATTATTTTATCCCTCCAAATAGGTTTTCATTAAGTAAAATTTGGCGTTCATAATACGAATAGTCGCCTTTTTCTTGTATTTCTTGCTCAAATTCATCTTCCATATCTCGACCTACTCCTACTGATGCATCAGCTGGCACAGAAACGATACTAATTTCATATGGCTGCCATTTCAAAGCAACGCTACATGGTCCCACGTGGCGACCATTTGCAGAAGTTTTACCAGGTGCCACTTCTTCCCATGATTCAACTTGATAACCGACTGATACAGCTTTAAGAGTTTGAGATTTTACTTTTTGATAAATCACATCTGATTCATCATCTTCATCAAAGGTAACTTGCGCATAAGCTCGATTATCCTTTGTCCACGCTTTATCAATACGGCCAATTACTTTATCACGATTATGGTTATATAAAAGAACGCCAATTTCATTTAATCGACTTAAATCAATTGCACCTGGTTCATGTGAGAGAATTTCAGGACCAAACCAACGTTGATATGGTTCTTCTGATGAAAAAGACAGCTCAAATGTCCGTTTATCGTCATCTAATGAGCGAATATCAAAGGATAAATCACGATTCATCTTCTGGTTTTTCGTCATCTGTTTCCTCAATGAGTTTGTCGATTTCTTCGGATTTTGTTGCGGATTCACTATTTATCACCCCCTTTTCTTTCATATATTCGATTTCACGTGCACGCTGATCAATGATTTCACGCCAATCGTTCCCCGTATTGCCTGCAATCTCTGCAAGTGTCGTTTGATTTGTTTCCAGCGCTATTTTATTTGCATTTGCTTCTTTAAGGGGATCAATCCATTTCATACCTGGTGCAATCCATTCATGCTGTAGGTAGCTCTCTTTTTTTGTATGAAAGTCTTTAATACTGATCTTTCCAGCCAAAACAGCTGATTCAATGAACGCCTCATAGACAGGGATAAAAAAATGATCGATTAAATATTGTTGCTGCATTAAATACGTTTTTTGGTCCTCTAATAGCCCTTGGCGCGCTGATGAATAGTTGACTTGTGACATATCACGCGCTGCAACTTCATAGGAAATGCCTTGAGCCGAACCTGAAAGGCGCTGTTGTAAACGAATAAATTCGGCTGAGTTAGCAGCCTGTGCTGGAGGCTGAACAACATGAACATCGTCCCCTGGATTTAATTCCATCATCATCCCTGGACTAAGCATTTTTCCTGCATATCCAGTCCGTTTATCGGGTTGACCATTTCCTCGTCCAAGAGCTCCACCACTAGGTGTCATTCTCTTAATTAACACCGCTAACAATGCTGCAACACGTTCTTTTACAGATACAGCTTCCATAAATTGATTCATGTCGCGTACACGTGGGAGCGTAGACGATAATTCACTCATTTCCCGTAACTGACTAGGACGTTTTTTCTTGAATAAAAAAAGCACATCTTTAGCGTCAATTCGCTCAGATGTACCGATATAGTTTCCATATGCATCATATTTTTTTAGATAATAGGCAACTGGCCGATTATAGGCATTGTATTCAATACCATTCACAATCTTTTTTGTCGTAGTTGTAGGAATCATTGTATCTAAATCATCTACCTCATAGATTTGCAATGATAAAGGTACAACACCATCATCAATATATCTCAAAACTACAATAATCCCACCATCTACCTTTTGGCGTCGCACAAGCATTTGACATATTTCTGAAAAACTCTGTTGTTGTGTGACATCACAATTTTTAGGACGGCACCACAATTTGAATAATGATTCTATAGCTGTATTCAAATCTTCATTTTCAGTTTTCGCTTGCAACTTAAAGCCTCCACCAACGACATTTCGTTCAAATGCTAGGACAACACTTTCTAAAATGTCGCTATTTCGTTCTAAATCACGGCTTCTCGCTCGAATTGTATCGCGATACATTCCATCAGTAGATTCAGCTTTTGCATTTACAGCTCGCCACCCTGCGTTTAAATGATCATCACCTGCTGCGTCATACGAACGCATGTCATTAACAGCTTTTCGATAATCCAAACGTTTATATGCTGATTCAGGAGATAACCAGGCAATTGTTCGGTCTAACCAATTCATTTGCACACCTACCTTCGATCAAATATAGCAACAGATGTGTTGGCCAAGCCAAAACCATCAGACTTTTCAGCTTCTAACTGCCCTTGTAATTCCTTTTGTCGCTGATAAAGCAAGGATAAATCAGCACGCTTCAACCGTCTTGAACCGATTTGATATTCCTGGCCACCTATTTCAATGGCAGCTATCGCATTATTTACTTGTTGTAATTGCTCTAGAATACTCATAGCCTCTCAACTCCTTCCCAAAATTTGTTATAATCACTTTGAAAGTGAGGTGATTACATATGTCAAAGTTATTAAATAAAGAATTTCTTATACAATCTGCTAATGAGTGTTTGATGTTTTCTAAAGATGCATTAGAAGGATACGAAAAACATTCAGACAAAGTTGTTTCAACACAGTTCATTAATTTGGCTTCACAAAGCATTAAAAATGCACAGGCTTACTATTTTCAAAATAAAGATGAATTTAAAATTCCAGAATTCGAATATTACTGTTATCAATTCAACCAATTTAGTAGAGAATTTTTATGGTCCCTTGAAGGAAACCATGATTTTCAACACCCAACAAATTTTTTAAAAGAGTTAGAAAAAATGTATTTCGACCTTAAGCATCTATTAGTTATTTAATTGACACATCTACTATTTGTAGTCTCTTTAAAAATAAACTTAATTCTTCTTTTGTGAGTTTATATTTTAAAAGTTCGTTTGCCGTATTATTAGCAAATAAAGCAAGTTTTACTTCTCTTTTTTGAGCCTCTGTTACAACAGGGGCATTTTCTTTATTCATTATTAATTCCCCCCCAACCATTTTTTCTTACCATCCAACCAATCATTATTAAATTCTTCAGCATCAGAATTTACATTGTCTTCAACTGGTGATTCCTGTTGCAATAAATGCAACGTCCTAACGCCTAAAACATCCGCCATAGCAAAATCATAGACCTCACAATCGAGATAGTGGTTATCTGCATGGGACGTTTTCTTAACCCATATAGAAACGGTTCGGCCACTTCGTTTTTCATTAATTTTATGTTCAGCTGTCACTTGTTCTGCATAGTCATCATCAATGCCTTTATAAACCATCCATGATCCAGTACCGTTTTTCTTTTTCATACGTGATGCAATCATGTCTTTATATTTACCACCATCAATAAGAATTAACTGCATACCATGTGCTGATGATGTTGTTCGATTGACCATACTAATGCGGAAGTGATGAAGTCCATCACCAACACCTTTGATTGGGATAGCCCATTCACTATTTCGCGCACAGAAATCATAGACCTCATCGGTTTGGTCTCCTGAATCAATTCCAGCTGCATTTACTATCATTCTTTCGCCATTCTCTTTATAAAATTCTGCATTCATGATGTTTTCAATATCAGTGAAACTTGATACTTGACCCTTCGCTACTAATTGAGAAGTCATATATTTTCCCCAAGCTCGAATTGTATAGTATAAACTTGTTTCCTGAACATCAACACCTGCAGTTAATAGTTCGGCCCATTCTGGGACTGTGAATTCAGGAATATCAGTTTGTCGTTCCCTAACCATATCTGCATTAGTTTTTAATTTGGTATCTTCCCAAACTTCTGCTAACCAGGAATTGACGAAGTTTTGAAATGCTTCAGGATCATCCTTTGATGTTAAAAATTCTTTTGCAATGGCTCCAAATGTTACAAATGGAGAGTACAAAGTATTCATCCAATATGCAACTTTACGAGGAAATTTAGTACGCTGTTCTACTGTTTCCCATTTCCCTAACCTCAACATTTGAATTTTGTGCTGATCAGTAATGATGCAGCCACATTCTTGGCATACATAATGGGCGAATTCAGCACGATCAATTTCACTCATACCTTCTTCTTTTGGCCATTTTATTTGTTTAAATTTAAGCTCAATCATTTCTCCACAATGACAGCAAGGTAAAAAGAAATGCTTTACTACATCCGCTGTATCTTTTGCTTTTGCAATATGGCCAGTTCTAATAGTTGGTGTAGATGTGATAAAAACTTTACTGTTTGAAAAAGTTTTAGTACGTTCACGTGCCAACTTAATTGGATCGGCTTCTTTTTTAGAAGCACCAGGATACTTATCTACTTCATCCAGTAGTAAATACCGCATGGCTTTTGAAGATAGAGACGCTGGCGAATTAGCGCCTGTCAAAGATAGATACATTCCGTCAAACTGTAGTTCCAACCGACTTGATTCATTTTTTTTGAATTTGCTTTTAAGTTCACCTGATAATTGAAACATTGGTTGAATACGATTTTCTGATACAGATTCGGCTAAATCATCAGTCGGATAAACAACCATGGCTGGATTAGGATCCTGCATTACTACATAACCTAAAACATTTAATAAAACTTCTGTTCCACCGACCTGTGTTGGTTTAATAAAGACAATTTCTTCTGTCTCCGCATTATTAAATTCATCCATAATCTCAACTAAATAAGGTGTCATTTCATTTCGCCATGGACCAGGAATCGCACTTGTTTTTGGATCTAATTTTCTATATTTTTCAGCCCATTGGCTAACAGTCAAATTCTCGGGAGGCTTTAAATGGCGTAATGCATTTTTTAAGTAGGTTGGTAATTTATTTTTACTTTTTCTTGGCATTATAAACACCATCCACACTCATTTGATTCAATGCATCATTTATAAGCTCTGAAATTTGCTTTTCAACTTTTCGCAATTCCATAGGATCTAAATAGCCAGTGATAAAACCAATTAATTTTCGAGGCAACATCATGGCTGATTTTTTAAATACCAAGAAAAAGCGAGTAAGTTCAGCTTCAACAATTTCCTTCTCGATGTATTTCCCCTCAGCAATATCCATTTTGATACGTGCAAGCTCTGTTTGTGATTCTTTGAATGCAACCTCTGCTTCTAGCTTTTTTTGTTGTAGATTTACAGACTTACTCGTTTCGGAATCACCGTTATAAATTTCGCCTCGCCATTTTAGAACATGTTGCAGATCCCACCAGCCACGACTATGCTGTGTTAGCCCTTGCCTTTTCCAATCCGTTAGTGTTCTGTCGCTGATTTCAATCAGTTCACAAAGCTTATTTGTACGAATAAGCACTCGTCCTTTTTCCTCTTTAAAACCGTCCAATTTGTTCACCTCAATTCCGAAGTTCCGAAGTAAAAATTTTAAAATAAAAATAGGCAAGCCGCGGGCGTCGCTAGCCCCGCATAACCCCTCCCTCCCAAGAAGGACCCAAATCCTTGGTATCACTGGGTTTATGATGGTTCATGTGTTACTCTTTATGACTATCATTACCCTTCATGAACTCTCTAGCCTTCTTAATAGGAATGTCCATAAGAATGTGCAGCCGTTTAGATATAACAGTGAGCTCATTAACTGCTTTCTTTTTCTCTCCAATAGAAACAACTGCATGAACAATACCAGCAATCAACAACATTACAATGAGTGCACGTATGATTAAGTCCAACGCTAGTGTCATGTATACCATCATGGTCATGATCTTCTCACCACCTTTTAATGCATAATAAAAAGCCCACCTATAAAGGATAGACTTACTCCTTTGATTCTTTTAAAATATCATCTGCATTTCTCTTGATATATTCGGACACATTGATATAGCCATTTGAATTATCCTTCTCAGCAAAACCTCTATATCTTACTCTTGCTGGATAAACTCTATTGATTTCATCACCTTCAATCTCGACAACTATAGCCCAACCAAATGTATGCAAAATCATATTTATCCACCACAAGAATCCACTATCTATAAACTCTTTCCAGGACTTTTCTTTCAATAGGTTTCCCTCCTTTCAAATATCCTCATTTCTTTTATCAATAATTAGATAGAATCCTTCCTAGCAAAATGTATTTGCTAGTTAGTTTTCTTTATTGTTTTCTTTATTGTTTTCTTTAGAGATTTTGCATATATAGAAGAAACTCGTTTAGGTGTATGCTAATTAGCGTATAGTACTGTATGCTAATTAGCGACACTACTGTATGCTAATTAGCGTATAGTGAAGGTGTATGCTAATTAGCGTATAGTCAACACTATGGAAATGAAAAAGGAATCAACTAAGGTTTCCCTTAATCAATTCCCGATGTTATTAATTTAACATGAATAAAACCAAATGCTTCATTTTTAATTGCTAATATTTTCATTTTATTTTTCTACTTTTTTTCTATTATTTTTCTACTTTTTTTCTACATAGTGCGAGCGATGTTTAGATCCAGGGCTAATTTGTAGAAAGCTTTCCAACGAATTTTATCGTAAGTAGTGGCAGAAATAGGCGGTTGAAATTTAAAACAATAGACTTTCATATCTGTTAAGTATTCGGCATCATCAGCCATGTATCTTGTTTCAATCAAGAATCTTTCCATTGGTGGCAGCCTTTTTACAGCACGTTCTATACGCTCACAATATTTACGTCTTATACTCTTTTCATCAACGTTGTAAATGGCCACTGAGCCTGTTTGGTCACTTGTTAAATTGCCTTTCCCTCCACCAATGTCATTAATATGTGATGTTGTAGCTGCTTCTTTTTCTTCAAAAGTTAAATGTTTAAAAATGCGGTATTTTTCTAATTCTCGCTCGACAGCTGCTTGCGTTGCTTTTCTATCTAATTCAGGCAATTCAAAATCCAAAACAGATTTCCCCCTTCTACAAGAAAGATACCCTGGCATCTACCAGGGCAATTAGTATCAATCTAGTAAATCATCATCATTTTTTGTCTCATTGACATCTTCAATGGTCATCTGATCAGGCGCTACTGATACGCTACCATCTCCATCAACCTGATATTCAATACCCTCATGCTGTTCCTCAAATTCTTCAATGCTCATTTGGCTTTGTTCAAGTGAAAGCTTCACATTAAAGCCTGCTTTTGGATATAGTTTGATAGTCTTTTCCTCACTATCGCCTTTGGCTTCAAATTTCAACACGACTTTCTTGCTATCACGCTGAATTGATTTCATCTCTGCAGATAATTTAACATCACCTAGTTCAAGTATTACAATGCTGCCTGCCATACCAATTAATTCAGATTTATATTGAACATCATCACCCAGGATATGAAACTCTAAAACTTCTTTTTTATCATCCTTTTGTATTTTTTTAAAAAGGACATTTAATTCAACTTTAGCCATTCTTCACACTCTCCATTTCAATTGTTTTGTTTCCTAATATTGATTTAACTACCTCTGCTTGATAGACAGGACAACCAATAAAATCAGGTCTATTAAACTGGTACATGATTCTTGCAATTTGAGCTAAGATATATGCATCGACAACGTTGTCGCTTTTATGTGAGAAGCCAAAATGATCTGTTACAGCTTTCATAACGACTTTTTTCTTTTCTGGACCAGTAAGGCGCTTTTTATCCCCAACTTCGCCTGTGAAGCCTGTTACACCTACAAATTTTTTTACAGCATTAGGTGCCACTTCATAGTATTTAAAGCCTCGTCTAGTTAGAGACATTCGCATACCCCAACCAATGCCGCCAAGCTGGATGCCCTGCTGCGTTGCAAAACCAAATCCCTCAATTGTAATGATGTCTCCCTTTCGCATATGGGCCATAACCTCGTCAATAAGGGTAATCATTCGGAAAGGATCTTTATCACCTACGCCAGTTAATTCTTTTGCTCTAAGCACCTGGCCACTTTCATCTAGTGCAACAAATCCTGTTTTAGTTGATGGATCTAAGCCTATGAATCTCATAACGATCCTCCAAACCTTTTATTTTGTATCATTCACCCTCCACTTCACGTGCGATGAAAAAATTATTAAAACTATCCTGTACAGGAAGACCATCTTCTCGGAATTCTGGAGTTGCAGGTTCTACAATAAGTTTCGAGTTGCATTCATGACAGTGTGCATACACAGCACTTCTAGATACCCAACGTTTCCCTGTGTGTCCACAATCACACCAATATTTACATTGGTACTTGATTTGTCCATCCTCAAACTCTTTGGTCCCAAAGTTAAGTGATTCACTTTCAGAAACACAATTAATTTTGGCCATTTCACTAATTGGAGTAGTAAGAGTACGTTCACCATTTACCTTTGGTAGCACCTTCGATATTTGCTGATTCTTTTCTTTTTCAATTTTTGGAGGAACTACAACTGCAGAAGTTTTAACATTTTGAAATGGAACATAATCAGGTGGAGCTTCACCAAGATTTATTAAGGGTTTATTTTTCGGCTTAAAAACACTGCTATTATTTTCGTTCTGTTTTGCGACTCCTAGCACTCCAAAGAATCCTTCAATAATACTCGTTACATGGTTTTCTTGAATTTCCTCTGCTTTTAAATGTGCATCTTGAACATTAATTTCAATTTTCATATTTACTCCTCCATTTCAATCTAAACAAATCATTTCCTACTATTTATCCAGTTCAATAAACTTCTGTTTCCACCCCATGAAAAGCAATTTAAACTCATTTATGCCTATGTCTCGCCCTTTGGCAAAAAACTGTTGAATGACTTTCCCTTGCGGCATTTTGTCAGCCGGATCGTGCCATAAAAATTCCACAACATCAGCGTCCTGCTCGATGGAAGATGATTCTTTTAGATGTGATAGCTGCGGCTTTTTAACATTGTCACTTTCCCTAGTCATTTGCGATAACATCATGAAGCAACAATTCATATCACGCGCTATTTGCTTGGCAGTAGTGGTTACATTTCCAATAGCCTGCGCTCTGGTCTCATTTTTACGTTGGGGAATCTTCATAATCTGCAGATAATCCACCGCAATCATTGCAATTTGTCCATATCGCTTTTTAAAACGCCTTGCTGTAGCCCTTACTTCCTCGATTGTTACACCTGATGAATCCTGGACAAAGATTGGTAACTTTTCTAACTCTTTATAAGCAAACTCAATGACGCCTAATTCATCAGGCTTTAAGTCCTTATTTTTTATGCGGCCATATTGAATGCCTGTTGAATTTGAAATCATCCGATCAAACAATTGGTACTTGTCCATTTCTTGTGACCAAATTAATACTGGACCACTCTTGGCCACACCCATAATTCTTTGGAGAAGCATTGCTGTTTTACCAACACTAGGACGTCCAGCACTAACGAACAACCAACCTCTCCATAGACCATGCGCCCACTTATCGTAGTGTTTAAATCCAGTAGGTATAAATTCAGCTCGTTTTAAAAGATGTGCAAAATATCCATGACGTGACTCTTTTAAACTTTGCATCTTGCCATCATCTTCGGGCCTTACTTCTGAGGCTAGTCTTTCAATTTCAGCAAAATAATCATCGTCAGTCTCAAAATCTTCATGTACTAGATTCATAATTTTTTGCCCTATATCTGTTCCACGTCGCCTGATTGCCCTTGAACGAACAATATTGGCATATGACACGACATTTGCAGCAGTAGGACAGGAAACGGCTAATTCCGCTAAATAAGAAATGCTTACCTCATCCATTTTGTTATGCTGCATGTACAGCTCAGTAACAGTAGTAATATCGATAGGCTGATTTTTATTATCTAGCCATTTCATTACTCTATAAATCTGTTGGTGACGCGCACTAATGAAGTCCCTTGATTCAAGAAAAACAATGTCATCGATCACACTTGGTTCAAGAAAGATTGCGCCTAGCACCGATTTTTCCGCATCAAGTTCGTAATCAGTTGCTCCAATCAAAGTCATTTGGATCATTCCCATCTTGTAACCAACGTTGGAACTCTATTTCTTTATCTCTCGGATCATATTGAGGCTTTTGTTTCGGTTGAACAGGTTTCTTATCAGCATTCATTTTTATTGCTAGTTCTACAAACTTATCTCTAAGTTTTTTTGCTGATAAAACATTGGTGCGCCAAAAAGAATCCTGCGTTACCCAATCCATGACTTGTTTGGCCAAGTGCTTATCCACTTGATCTATTTCAATTAGCTTTCGCATATCATCAGCCCAAGACTGCATATTGGATTTCTTGATTAAATGAGATATGCCAGCCTCATTTGCAACTGCAGAAACTTTCTCATGAAAGTAGACGGCCATTTTGTAATAAGTATTTTCTTCATCATATTTTGGTTTTTTTATTTGTTTAGTTTGATCAGGGATTTCAGGATCTACCTCTTTAGACGGCAGCTGTTCATCCCACTCTTTATAATTTTTATTAAATCCCATGATTCTCGCTCCTTTTGAACCAATCCCAATTACTGAGATTATGTTTCTATCAATCAGCGTTACTAATTCTCTATTTAATTGTGTTCTGTTAACATTGACTACTTTCGCTAAAAAGCTTATAGACATTTCATTGGTTTTCCTCTGAAAACCATACGTATATCTCCAAATGGCCAAGACCAGACGGAATTGTGTGCCATTGAGATTAGTCTTCATGATATGATCGAAGATTTCATTGGCAATCCGTGTATGCCCATTCTTGAGTTGTGGACTTGCCATGATCACTCACCCTATTCATGCTTTCAATTGGCTGCTCATGTATTCAATGAGTTCCTTTGAAAATTCCTCAATATCTTTGCGACTACTACCTGTGTATGGTCTGTTTAACCAATCATCAATGCGATCCGCAACTGATCCAGTAATACTTTTAGATTGAATGGACTCTAATTGCCTTTTTAGCTCTATGTTTTCAATTTGTAATCTCAACATAGCAGTTAAAATTAATTCATAAGGATGCATTAAATGACCTCCAATTTGTAGTGATTGCCTGCTTGGTATCCCTTTTTTAATAACTCCCTTTTAACGGTCATTTCCGCAAGCGTAGGGAGGTTGTTCTTGCTACTTAAATGTGTAAGATAGATTCGTTCCCCTTTGCCCACTACAAGCTCTCTGAGGGCTTTTGCCGTTTGTTCATTTGATAAGTGGCCAACATGACTCAATATTCGCGCCTTAACGCTGTTAGGGTAATCAGAAGCTTCAACCATTCGTGGCTCATGGTTGGCTTCAATGATGTAAATGTCACTATGCCTCATGGCGTTCAACATGCTTTTATCAACCAGGCCAGTGTCTAAGCAAATAGATACTTTAAAATTATCTAAATTCCATACAACGTACCCTCTCGGATCGATTGCATCGTGATGAACATTAAAATGGCTTACTATGAATTGGCCACAACCGAAAATACCACCAACACCAATTGGCCTAATTAATTCATCTTCAACAGTAGTGATGTTTTTCCACTCACGTTCACCAGCATACACAGGGATTTTGTATTTATTGGCCAATGGCAGACCTTTAATATGATCGCTATGTGCATGTGTAACAAAGATACCTTTAACGTTATTAGGTGTTATACCTACTTCCAGTAGACGTTTCTCTATTTTCGTTTTAGCAATGCCTGCATCGATCAGAATGGTAGTTTCATTGGTTGTTAAAGCAATACAGTTGCCACTTGAACCACTTGCTAAGATGTCAACTTTCATGCAATACCTCCTAATCTATTTTTTTATAAAAAAATCTTTGTATGAATCTCCATCAGAATCAGGATACATTGTGAACTGTACACTTTGGTTATTGTCATTTAACACGCCGAATACCCATCGTTTACCAATGGACGTCACTATGTACTCAGCATCTTTAGTGAGTCCTAATGAAGCATTACTTGTATGTGCAATCAATACATCACCCTTGTCCAGCACGTTTTTTCAACTCCTTATGGCACCGTGAGCATATTTCTCGCCCACGGTACAAGTTGTATTCATTTTCATTCATTTCTCGCCCACACAGCTTACAATCCTTATTTCTCTCATAAACTATTATTTGTGGTAGTTTCATAGTTTTTACTCTAGTAAATCGGCATCGTTTGACTGTGAAGCTAGCATTTCGATATTCATATTTAGTAGCTCAATTAAGCCAACTAGTTCTGATTCCGTAGCTGTTGTAGGATCAATGCCTGGTGCATTTTTATCCAGGTATTCTTGCATAGCCTTTTTCGTTGTAATACCAAGTTGTTTAAATTTTGCTTTGACTTCCTTGAGTAATTCTTCTGAGCGAGTTAATACAGGCTGTCCAATAGGTGCCTCTATTTGCTCCTGGGTAGGTGTAATATCCCTGCGTGTTTGCGTAGCAGGTTGAGGTACATCATTTTGGGAAATCGTTACATCCTCGAATGACAAACCGTATTGCTTTTTCAAGGCGCGTTGCTGAACATGCTTACCAAACATGTCACTTGTCCACTTGTTCCAGTTGTCTTTATTTTGACCTGAGAACATATGAGCAACTTCCTCAATGTCCATAATTACTGTTACAGGTGGATAGCCTTCTCGGTAAGCAACTGAATAGGCACCAATAATCTTTCCACGTGGGAAGCCGATTTCGTGTTGAATCACTTCCATTTGCTTTGTTTCTTTATTCATAGCGATTTTAAATTCATCGTTTTCATGCACCATTTGTGTATCAGGTGGGATAAAGCCCTCTTGTTCACGCGCTTTTGAAAGATAAGCCTCAGCTGCAAACTGTATACGTGCTTGGCTACCATATTTAATAAAGAAGATTTCATTTTTGAATGGATCTAAGCCATATGATGCCGCCTTGTGAGCGAATAATAGAAATTCTTGATCATTGGCTGTTGGAGCAATTGAGTTTCGAATAACCTGCAATACTGCAGGTTGAAAAGCTTCTGTAATTTCAGGTGTTAAAGTAGGTAGGTTTCTGTTCATAATTAACGTGCCTCCGTAAATTTATTTAGGCCATTCTTGACCTGTTTTTTCATACTTGCATATGCTTTGCTGTAAAGCTCATCGACATCTTGGCCAGGCTCTACGGTAATTGTGATACCTGCTTCGACTCGTATATTTTCAAAGTCTGGAAGTTTTTTTAAATACGTATAATTGACTGTGATTTCTTTAACGTTCATTCAGAAATGACCTCCAATTCTTTACCTGCAACAACTTGGCTGATTATGAGTTGTCCATTTGGTTCTTGGAATTTAGTAATTGTTTCACCATTGTCTACAAAGCATGGTGCAATTACCCCACTTTGCGTTGAGAGTACATCACGTACTTCAAGACCTGCCCTTGTTTTTTCGCTAAATGATAAATGTGAATAATCTATTCCATCCATTTGGACAACAAAAGTCGCGTTTTCTTCATCCTTTGTTTTCAATTCTTCAAACAATTTAATTGTTAGATTTGTGAATAAGTCTTGCACTTTCTTGACTTGTAATTCTGCTTCTTTTGCTTCGAAATCTTTAATAGCATCCAAGATAAAAATGGACTCATTAAGTAATTCAAGCGTTTCTTTTTCATTGGCTTCTGCAGCAATAACTTGTTCCTCTAAGCGCTTATACTGCTTATGCTTTGAAATCTCGTACTCTATAGGATTAATCTTTTCTTGAAGTGACCGCGCTTTTTCCAATTGCTCAGATACGTCCACGTATTCAAGTGTTTTAAGTTCTTCTTCTAATTCTTTTCGTTCATCTACAACTTCTTGGAATTTCAACTTTACTTGTTGAATACGTTGCTCTGCTCTTTTTCTGCCTCTACAGCACCAATAGCTTCATCTTGTAACGTTTGGTGACAAACACGACAAGTATCTTGTATAGGTTCGTTTTTTAGCTTATTAAAGGTTTCTTTGATATGATCACGCTCAGTTGTCAAAGTATGAATTTTGCTATGAAGTATGTTTATTCGGCCATTTGTTTCTTGTGCTTTATCAGTCACAGCTTCTATAGCATTTCGTTCTTTAACAAGCTGCTCTAATTCCACATTTAGTGAGTCTAATGGAACTGTTGGTGCCTGTTGCTCTAATTGTTCTTGCAACGTTTTTGTACGACTCCTAGCTTCGATATATTGTTCGTTTAATTTGCTCTTATTTTTTTTGTGAATCTCTCCCAAATCTCTCAAAGAGTGCTTTTTAACCAATACTGATAACTTGTCTGATTGTGGCTTAGGCAGCTCTTTTAATACCTCTTTATTTGCAGGTGCAGTCGTGTATTTTAAGATCATTTGACGCTGCTGTTTCCAATTAAATGTGAAAAAGTAATTTGGATTAAACAATGACAAAAATAAATGTTTGTCAAATAGTTTCTCTACAACCTCTTTATATTCGGTAGCCTTTGAGGGAACTTCATTAACATAGAATTTATTGCTCCCTTTATCGATTTCGCGACTCAGTAGTAAATCTTCTCCATCAACGCTTAAATGTAGTGTTACCAGCGTATTATCTGCCTGATACGTTTTTGGTGATGGTTCTAATTTGCCACCTAATAAACCAAAGCCGTATAATAGCCATGTAACAGCTTCACCAATGGAGCTTTTACCTTTTGCATTATCTGCGAGGATCTTAGTCATGTCGCCAAACTTAACTACTAGATCCTTGTGGCTTTTGAAATTCTGTAAGGTTAATTGATTGAATTTTATTTCCACATTTTTTACCTCATTTCGTGTTATAATGTCTTTGAAAAGACTTGTATCTGAGCCTGAACCGTTCTAGCGGTATGGGCTCTTTATTTTTTGTCCATAACAATAGTGCCAAGCTGCCATTCGGCAACAAATTCATGAAACTCCCAACCTTTATTGGCCAGGTCGTGTTTTACGAAATAATCGCCCAGGACTTCTAAAAGACAATCATTCATTTTTTTCACCTACTTCAACTCAATTTCAGTGATTAATTTTTTAGCTTCTTCGGGGCTTAAAATGAGCTTGCCGCCTAGTAAAACGAAATTGTCATCTGAGACTTCACCAGTAACCGCACACGCCATATTAGGCTTGTATTTTTTTAGAATTACTCCACCGTCACGGTCTGTAAAAATTTCTAATGGATCCCCTTCTGCAATTTCCAAAGTTCTACGAATTTCCTTTGGGATAACCACACGTCCTAAATCATCGATTCTACGAACAATTCCTGTTGCTTTCATTTTGTTTTCTCCTTTCGATTAAGAGCGCCCATTTTTGTATAGATATTTGCAATTACAACACCTGTCTTAGTAAGTTCAGGATCTAGATGAAATAATTTATTTTGATTCATCCTTGCTAGCTGCGCTCGAGTAATTAACTGTAAATTTTCTAGTGAAATATTAAGTTTGTTTTGATCAAGAAAAATTAGAACATGACCTTTTGGTATTGGACCATTTGCCTTTTCCCATACCACCTTGTGTTTATGTCTCCATCTTTCATGCCAAGTACCTGAGTCAGAAACTTTAATTAATACGTAACCGTCACGGTCAATACGCTCAGTACCTACAGGTTTATAATTCTTTGGCGTATCCCCTTTTTTGAAAGAAGTGCGATTGCCTCCCACGTTGTAAAGCCCTTTTGTACCTTTATTAACAGGTGTACTACCTTTTTCAAATTGTCCTGTACGACCACTTTTAATGTTATGATTTGTCAAACAAGCTTTTAATTGATTCATGTTGATATTTAATTGAAATTCTTGATTGAGCAAAAACAGCAGATCTCTTTGACTATTTGATGGATAATGCTTACGTAAGAATTCTTTTTGCTCATGTGTCCAGGTATGACGCAATAACCTCACCCTTCCAACATTTTTGGTTTTTGAAGATCTTTTGACTTGTACTCTGTATAAAATTTCTGAGCTTGCAATACTATGGAACCGTTAGAGATTATTTGATTTGCTACACTGGTAACAGCTTTTGCCCTTTCGATTTCCTCTGTTAATTTGTCGCCAGCTAGATCTTCATCACTCAAACGTTCCAGTTGTGCAAATAAATGATTGTTTAAATCACCTAATGTGTTTCGCATTATTCTTCACGCCCTTTCACTGGTAGATCAAACCACTTAGCAACAGCTAACATGCCACTTAAAAAGTATTTTTCAAACAAAATGTCAGATTGAGAATACTTGTCATAGAAGTAATTGAATCGTTCAACTGGTGTTTCATTTACTTCATAACCGATGTATAATGCGCGAATTAGCATATCTAAACTGATACGGTTTAGTGCTTGATTCTCGTCTAACAACCATCCTTCTGGTTTTGTCACATGAGCATAAATAATCGCTTCATTACTAAAAGTTCTAGTAACATGATCTAGAGCATCTGCAACATCACGACTAACCTTTACCTTGTCCATTAAAGGCACCATCCTTTCAACTAGTTATTTTCATGAACAGCTCACGATCATTATTAGCAAGAGCCATATCGATCAAATGTTGGCGGTTCATTTCTTCGATTTCATTTACAAGATTGATAGTATTTGGATTTAAGATAATGCCATCTTCCTTAATCAAATGTCCTTCATTTACAGCCATTTCAATAGCTTTAGCTGCGGCTGCTCTGAATAAGTCCTCAAACAACTAAATCACACCCCTACCATTTAATAGTTAGACCTAAACCTGATAAGTGTTTGTTAGCTATATAGCCATTTTCTTGTAATGTCTGTTGGAAAATAGCAACGATTTGCTTATTGGTATTTTGGTAATACGTATACTCACAAAGACCTTTCTCAGCTTGATTTTCAATGCCTTTAATAAGGTTTTTAAAATCATCACTTTGCAATGCGTCAGCCTTTAATTTGTCAAAGTTACTGATAGTTACTTTTTTCATCTCAGCTGCAGGTTGTAGTTTCATTTTTATTCCTCCTTATATTTCCTTTCTGTTAAACTATTGGTAGAAAGGTGGTGTTAATATGGCTATAGAAACACATGAAAATAAATACTTAAAAAATTGTTTGAGATGCAATCATGAAATTACTGATTTAACTGAAGATCACATTTATTGCACTCGATGTGGTTCACCTATTCGTAATGAATGTACTGGAACATTATCTTTCATTGAAGATATCAATGAACTACCAGAACATGATTTTGAAGGTGAAGATGAGTTCGTTCTAGAACCAGATGCTGCATATTGTCCAAAATGCGCTTCACCATCTCTTTTCAATCAAGAACAATTAATTGAAGTACGGTATGCAACAGTTGAAATGGTTAAACAAACTGGATTTAAGATTAGTGAAGAGGATGAAATTCCGTTTTAGTAACCGTATTTAGTTCCAGTTTTGTCCCACAGCGTGTGCAGTATTTAGCTTCTGGTATGTGAAATTCTTTACTGCACACGTTGCATTTACATTGCATTGTTTCAGTAGGCATAATTTTTGTTCCCACTCAATCAACCTCCAAATAGTTTGATATATTTACTTTGTTTGATAGATTTACTTTTGACGTGCTGATACTGCTTTCTTTAATGCTTCACCGACTAATACGACTGGAACTGGTTTAATTTTCATTTGGTTTCACCTCGCACCAATCTTTGTCCACAGGATCTAAAAAATAGTTTTTATCATTAACCACATAAAAAGGTATTTCTCCAAATCTCGAACCTGCGACTGGAAATATCACTTCCATACCATCCAATACATCTACGTGGTTTCCTAATGCCTTTTTGACACTTAGAGGCGCATGTTGCTTAAAGAGTTTTTTGCTAAACCGCATTTCTTCGCCAACTTTCTCAACATCAATTGCTTGTCCTCATCCGACATTGCTAGCCATTTTAGGTTGGTTGTGTTCATTTGGTTTCACCGCCTTCTGTATTAGTGATTAACCAATGCTCAATTGTAGGTCTGTGAAACAAAATTCTTCCTCTCACTTTTGTATGAGGAATTTCTTTTTCGCGCGCCATAGTGTAAATAGTTGTTTTACTAACGCCCAATTCACTTGCAACTTCATCTACCGACATAGTGAGTTTTTCCACATGCTTCACCTCACCTAATCCCAAAAACTTGTATGATTTTAAGTACCAACTCATTAGCACGCGGACCTGTTTTCTTACCTGTTAAAACTTCCTGTACATACACAGGTGTTTTGTTGACCATTAACCCTAGTTGTTCATAGGTCATGTTTTTACTTTCCTTGTATTCAAGGATTCTTCTGCGTGCTTCCATTGTTTCTGGCATACTTACACTTCCTTTCTCACTCAAAAGCCATTTGGCTATTGCAACTGTCAATCTCCATCTGTAATGATGTGGATGGACGCCATAGGCTGATAAATCTTAACGCTTCCTCATGCTTCACTTTTGGTATATCTCCGTACCTTGGAACTTTAAAATATTGCTTGAACTCATTCCAAAATGCAGAGAACACTTTTTTGCTAATTTCTTGGTAAGCTATTGAATCTTTACCGCCTAAAGCTTGTACAATAGATTGTTTGGCAGCTTGTTGGATTTCTTGTTGTTGTAGACCATCTATCCGCATATTGCCTTTTAGGTAGTCCACATCTGTTTTGATTTCTTTGATAGCCTGTTCATGTTCAAGTGCTGCTTTTAATGCGAGTTCTAAACTATTGTATTGCGGTTGCTCAATCACTTTGTAATACTCGTCCACAAGCAATTCATAAGCCTCCCACGCTCTATCTGTATTTAATGACTTAGCGTGAAGCCACGCACCTTTTTCTGTCCATAGGTAGAGCGAGGATGTGTTCTTTTTAACCACTCCTAAATTTTCGAAGTCGTGTTTGAAGGCTTTCAATTCTTCACCTTGTAGCAAAATGAAATGTTTACCTTCTTTATACCGTTCCTTATTATTGTTGAAATTTTGCTGAACTAATTTTTCTTCAGCTTCATAATTTTCTGCAAGCTGTGCTGTTGTTAAAACACGTTTACCACGTAGTTGAATGACTGTTAAATTCAAATTGTTTCCCTCCCTACGATTACCTTTCTGTTAAACTATTTCTGAAAGGTAGGTGATATCATGACTACATTTACTGAAATAACAAAAACAATTGAAGTAACTGATTTCCATGAAGTAAATGAATTACTTAATAAAAACTGGGTTTTGTTATCGGTTCTTCCAGGAATCAAAGATAACAGCCCTGCATTCGTTTATTCTCTAGGTTATCCTCAATCCGCCGTTGAAGCTGACTACATCAACAGTGAAATTGAGCAGCAAAGAAAAGAAAGAGAATCACTTGAATAGTAAATAGTAAAAGTTGTTACCATGAGGATGGACTGCAAGTAGTTTCCATCCTTGCTTTAGGTGTTCGTTTACATCGTTCACATTGATGAACTTTCTTAATTCTTTAACCTCTGCTAATGCAGGGGTTTCTTTTTTCTTACTCAATCCTTCTCACCTCACTTTATTAAAAATTCATACCGTCGTCGGCTCGGTATCACAGCGCTTTGATTATTATATAAGCTAAATTATTAGCTAAATTGACTATAGACATTGACCTAAAATAACTTATATGCTATTATTTGTGCATAGCTAAATAAGACTTTAAAAAGCCTGTTAAATCAACATTTTGAACCGTTCCCCAACGATAAAATGATTTTATATAGGTTGTCTTTTCTATTGTCTTAAAGCGAATAACTTAGCTTATGAACACAGTATAATAGCACAAAAGTTATTTGTCAAACTAAAATGACTTAAAAGTTATTATATTTTCTTCATAAGCTCATGAAAGGCTGATACTAATGGGTTTAGTTGAAAGAATAAAACTTTTATGTGACGAGAAAAAAACTAATTTTGCTGAGGTTGAAAGAAATATTGGCATTTCTAATGGTCAAATCAGAAGATGGAATACATCTACCCCTGGTACAGATAAGTTAGAAATGGTGGCAGATTATTTTGATGTATCTGTTGACTACTTACTTGGTCGCACAGATAAAAAACGTTACTACGATTTAACAGAAAAAGATGAACGTGATATCGAAAGAGATCTGGAGCGAATCCTTAACAGTGCGGAAAGTGAACTCGGTCTTGCATCATTCGATGGTCGAGTATTAGATGAAATGGATCAAGAGGACAGGGAACTATACATTACCTCATTGAGAAATGCTTTGAGATTGCATAAGAGACTTGCCAAGAAAAAATTCACTCCTAAAAAGTATTGATAAGTAGATAAGGCGTGATGTTATGGATACAAATAAATTGATTAAACAATTAATAAAAAAGTACGGCACATCTAATCCTTTTAAAATTGCCAAGGCTATGGATATAACGATTGTATATGAAGATTTAGGGAGTTCGTGGGGTTATTTCAGTAATTTATACAGAACCTTTATTATCCATATAAATAAGAATTTATCCTATGAAAAACAAATGCTAACTTGTGCTCATGAACTCGGTCACGTTATCCAACATCCTGAGCACAACATGGCTTTTTTAAAAGCAAACACATTTTTTTCAACAGATAAATATGAAACGGAAGCCAATCTATTTGCTGTTGAATTACTATTTTCTGATAATGACAATCCTATTACTTATGAAGAAGCAATAAATACATACGGAATACCAGAACAATTTCTTAAAAATTTTTTACCCTAAACAGAACATGCATTCTATTAAAGGTGGTGATTAGTTAGAGCATATCTGAAAGTTAAATCGAAAGGAGAAATTTTAAATGGCAAGTATCGTAAAACGTGGAGAAAATTCATATCGTTTCACTGTTTATTTACCTAAAGATGCAAAAGGTAGGTATCCACGTGAGACAAAAACTATTACTATAGAAGAAAAAATGACTCCAAAGCAGTTAAAGGAATTTTTAGATCGAGAGTATCTAAAATTCAAAAATGAAGTTTTGTCAGGAAATTATGTAAAGGTAGAAAAAATCCTTTTTAAAGATTTTGCAGAACAATGGGAAAAGGATTTTGCCTCAACTCTTGCTTTAACCACTTATGGGAATCATCAGCGGAAATTAGAACTTCATATAAATCCTATTATTGGCCATATGCCAATGGATCAAATCAACGCATTCCATCTTATGTCCGTTGTGAGAGATATGAAAAGATATGATGGCAAAGATGAGCCAGTAACCTATCATAGTAAACAAGATGTGTATAGAACATTAAAAAGCATATTTAAGTATGCTGTGAAGTGGAATGTTTTATCTAACAACCCTATGGATGGAGTTGAAAAGCCTCGTCCAAGCGATACTGATGATGTTGATAAAGAAATGCAAATTTATGAAGAAGATGAGATTGAAACATTAATGTATATGTTACAAAGTGAACCTGAACTATGGAAAATGATGTTCACTTTAGCACTAGCTGCCGGATTACGGAAAGGAGAATTGTTAGGTTTAGAGTGGAAAGACGTAGATTTTGAGAATCAACAGATATACATTCACCAATCTATTGTTTTGACTAAACAAGGTCCACATATCAAAGCTACTAAAACCAAAAAATCTAAACGTTATGTGACATTACCTGAGTCAGTTATGGAAGAATTAAAAGCATATCGTATACATTGGGCAAAAGAAAAATTGAAAAAAGGTGGTAAATGGATAGAACAAGATAGAGAATGGCTATTCCATTCATTTGATGGTACTCATTTATATCCAACAAGCCCTTCTAAACATTGGAAAAATTTTATCGATGGGCATAACTTTAAGTACATTAGGTTACATGATTTGAGACATACTTCAGCATCATTATTAATCGCACAAGGTGTGCATGCTAAAATTATTAGTGAACGTTTGGGACACGCTGATATTTCAGTGACAATGAACACTTATGGACATGCTTTTAAATCTGCCGATCGTGCAGCTGCTGACAAATTAGATAACTTCTTTAAAGTAAAAAAACAATCTTAATACCAGTTAAAATAACTGGTGCTATATTGGTGTTAAACTGGTGTTAAAATTGTTTATAAATAATTGTAATCAACGATAATTAATGATAAATACTTTTCAGAAAGCTTTTATTAACGGCATTTATTGCTATTATTTATAAATAATTTTCGTGTAACAACTCATTTGAGGAGTGGTGGTTTAAAACTTTCTATAATAACTACGGCATACGCGGCTTTTACTTAAATAGTGTTATATCAAGGTTTCTACAGCATCTTAGCCAAATTGGTTAAGGTGCTTTTTTCCCAAAATAGCCAATGGGGTTAAATTGAGGTTAAACCATTATAATTATTGGTAATTAAAATTAAACACTTGTTTATCTCCGCACAATATACACTCTCATGCGAGGCTCAATATACATTTTTTTATCAACAGGCTTATTAACATTTGTGGATTCCTTCTTAAATTTCATTTCCTCATATTGATCTTCCAAATCAAAAATTGCTAAATGCCCCTGCAGTTCCATATATTCAAAATGAGTCATATTCTATTTCCCCTTTCACCATTCCAGCCAGTTTTCTAAGTTTGGTCTACTACATATTTCTGTTTGATTATCACGCTCATTCAGCCAATTATAAAAAGTACTGGACGCTCTCTATCTGCTGTTTCTTCTATAGATGATGAATTAGTCACCTTCATACTAGAACGTTCTACAGCTTTGTTAAACGCCCCTACAAATACAGCTCTTAATGTACTATTGATAGTTAATGACACCGTTCACAAAATCACGTATATCGTTCATTTTTGTAGCCAAGATACATTTGTGAAGTTGATCTTTTAATTCATCTTGTATTGGCATCGAGTGCATGAAATCGTGTAGCATTACTTGGTACTCGTTCATGTATGCCTTTTTCTTTTCAGCTTGCAAAGCTAATTCATTTACCAAGACTCCTAATATTATTTGCTTGTTTAGAACTTAAAAGATTTAGATGATTGGTTTTCAGATTGTTGCGCTTCAACCTTACTCTCACAAGGCTTTTCAGCATTTCCACGCTGGGACATTGTAAGGCAAATAATGTAGATGCTGCTCCTTGTCCACCTTTGCTTTTTACAGTGGTTTCTTTCTTAACGATCCCTAACGATTCCAGTTTTGAAATAGCCCGATAAACTGTCTTTGTGCTGATCTCCAATGCTGCTGCAATTGTGGCAGCTTTCAAATGACAAGCCCCTGGATGTTCTGAGAAGCAAGTTTGAAAACGATGGCACGTTCTGATTCTGTTAAATCATAGTAATGAGCCGCAATGTGTTCCTCAACTGCTGTGTCCATGTCTGCTACTGATTCAAATGTTTTATAAGTTGCTAATTTTAGTGAAAATGAATTAGAGGAGATTGCAAACGCTTTAGATGCAAAATATGAGGCTCATTTCGTTTTAGAGGATGGACGCAAGTTTTAAGTTACAGATAACTAATATTGGTTGTCTGTTTTTTATTATGTACAAATCTCATTAAATTTCCTATTATAGTTAAAAAAGGGGGAATTTAATTTGAAAAAAACAACAGTATTATTTAGTGTATTAATTTTACTTTTAACTTTTAGTATGGGTGCTTACGCTGCAACTAAATACAATTTTACTTTTGATGGCAAAAAACAATCTATCGATGTGCAGGTAATTAATAATCAAGCATATGTACCTTTAAATGCTGTTTCAGACCTTTTTGGGGGAAAAGTGACTTACGATAACAAAACTAAAACGTATGCTGTTACATCTAATGCCACTGGAACAACTAACACTCAGAATGGATTAACACAAACAATTGGTAATATTACAGTTAAAGTTGATAAAATTACCCAAGATGCAGATTCACTTAAAGTTTTTGTAACATATATAAATAACTCAAAAAAAGAAGCTATGACTGGGGATAGTCTCTCTAAGATTATCGCTAACGGAAAACAATATGAATATGACTTTGATTTTAACTTTGCCAGATACTATGATAAGGACGTAGCAAAAGCAGCGAGTTACATTGAACCTGGAGTAACAGAGAGTTCAGTGATATTTTTCAAACCAGTATCTACAGATAAAATTAACGTTGTATTAAATGCAGGTTGGGAATCCTATCGTTTTAATGATGTAAAGATTCAAAAATAATAAACGCAAAAAAGCCCAGGCTCAAACTTAATTGAGTACCTGGGCTTTCATGGTTTAAATTATAAACAAAATTTTTTCACATTAAATCTCCAAATTAGGCATTGTTATCCTTACAGCTAATTCTACTATTGGTTTTGAGAAAGTACTTGGAATCATGGGACTTGGCAAATCTCCATCATGATTGGCAAGTCCAAAAGAGCTTCTCCTATATGAATCCAATCTATATCATCTGTACCCTCTATAAAACCTATAAATGATAATCTGCACTATAAGTATCATATCCATCCTTATTGGGGATTGCTCTCCAAACTTCGGCTTCTTTTGTAGGATCTACTCCAAATTGTTTAAAGAAATTCAAAATCTGTTTTCATCTGACAACTTCAGAATTCGGCTTTTTATACATGATTGATACAGCACCTTAGCTATTTAGGTTAAGGTGCTTTTTATATTCAACCTACTCTCCTCTTCTCCTTATTCAATCACTTCCTAACCATTCATAAAAAGTAAGGACAACCTTCTTGTATTTTGTATAATTCCCTCCCATTTTGCGCATAGATGGAGTAACAAGGGAGGTTATGACATTGAAGAAAATAATTTATCTATTGGTTTTTACTTCACTACTGTTAGTAGCTTGTGGAAAGAGCGCTGAACCAAAGGAAGTGGCAGTCGATCAAAATACGAATGTTGAAGATATTGTAGGCGCTATTGTGAAAAACGAATTTTCTGTGGATGAATCAAAAGACGGTGTTGTCACAATTTCCATTCAAGATACAGATGTAACAGAAGGATCGAAAAGCCAGATGCTAAAGGATTCTACTAAAATTTTCGCTGATTTGTCCAAATTAAAAAATGTGAAGACACCTGCTATTACTTGGTATGCTCCTCTCACTGAACCTGATGGGGACAAAACAATGACCGAGGTTTTGAATATTTATTTTAGTGAAGAGGATTTTCACAAAATAGACTGGGCCAATTATCTACAGGTCGATATCGAGTCTAGCGCTACAAATTATCATGAAGATGAGGCTTTAGAAGATTAATCACATAAAGATACCCCATAGCCTATTGTGGAGTATCTTTTTTTACATATTGTTCTATAGCGTTTTCCAAAAGAGAGTGCTTTATTTTGTAGTGAGTTGCTTGCCAAATTCCTTTCCCACCCTGCAGGATTATTAGTTGAGGAGATTCGTGCTTCACTTGAAGATCACAGGCAATAGCATTTGAAATTACCCGATCCATTTGTACAATGACAAGATATTTAGGCAATTCCGTTTGTAATTCTTTATATTCCTTTAATGCTGAAATACTACTTATACATGTCATGCTAATTTTTAACACAAGACAAGGTTTGAACTTCGATTGCTCTAAAACCTCGCACCATTTGTTTAATGTCGTTATTCGTTGCATTTAGTAACCCCCTAAACAGATTATATACTACAAGGGGTATTTTAGGTTACAAAAAAACACGAGACTACATACGTGCTCGTGCTTAAAATTTTCTATTTAAATGCCTTCCGTATTCATGAATACTAGACGCCAGCCATCAGGGTCTTCAATGGTTACCCCTTTCTCAGCCCAATATGGATTTTCAGGCTCAACTTCGGGATATCCCATGAGCGCAAGACGTTCGGCAATATGACGAATGGTATCTCTGTTTGGGATATAAAGTACGAGAAGATTGTCCTTACTTGGTGCTGGACAAGGGCTACCGTCACTATGCTCAGTAAATTCTAAGTGATAACCTGCATCTGGAAGACCAATCATTAAACCATTATAGCCACGATGTTCTGTAAACGAACCAATTTTCTTTAATCCGACACCTTCACAGTAAAATCGTTCTACTTCCTTTAGCTGATCGGTTGGTCTTGCCACACGCACCTGAGCGACTGCTAATTCATTTGTCCATTGCTGTTCCATTGTTATGAAATCCCCTTTTAGACTATTGTAAAATGAGACCATAACGCTGGAAACAGTCCTAAGTCTGAAGTTATTGGATAAGAGCAACGCTAAAAGAAGCAGCTGTTTTCTCTTTTACTTCCTCTAAAGAAACACCATCTGCTAATTCTATCAGTTGCATGCCCTCTTTCGTAAAATCAAATACAGCCAAATCTGTAATTAATCGATGTACCACACCTTTACCCGTTAGTGGCAGTTCACATTGTTTTTTTATTTTAGATTCACCATTTTTATTCACATGCTCCATGACGACAATCACTCTCTTTGCGCCAACGACAAGGTCCATTGCCCCACCCATGCCCTTCACCATTTTCCCCGGAATCATCCAGTTAGCAAGGTCTCCTGTTTCAGATACCTCCATACCTCCTAAGATGGCAAGGTCAATATGTCCACCTCGAATCATCGCAAATGATTCTGCACTGTCAAAGAAGGATGCCCCTGGAACTGCCGTAACTGTCTCTTTACCTGCATTGATTAAATCAGGATCTATTGCATCTTCTACTGGATAAGGACCAATACCGAGAAGACCGTTTTCGGATTGTAAGAGTACGTCATAATCGGTTGGGATCGCATTCGCCACAAGTGTTGGAATACCTATGCCTAAATTGACATTCATACCGTTGGCTATTTCTTTTACTGCTCGGTTAACAATTTTTTGTCTTGTATCCATCATGCTTCCCCCTTCTTCACCGTTAAACGCTCAATACGCTTCTCATAATTTTCACCTAATAATACACGTTGTACAAAAACCCCTGGTGTATGAATATGATCAGGATCTAGCTCGCCTACTTCTACAATTTCCTCCACTTCAGCTATTGTAATTTTCCCTGACATAGCAGCTAATGGATTAAAATTGCGTGATGTTTTTCTGTAAACTAAATTTCCTAGCTTATCGGCTTTCCATGCTTTGACCAGCGCAAAGTCAGCAACGATACCTTCTTCCAATATATATTCTTTGCCATCAAAAACCTTCACTTCTTTTCCTTCAGCAATTGGTGTGCCAACCCCTGTAGCTGTGTAAAAACCAGGAATTCCCGCTCCACCTGCACGCAAACGTTCTGCAAGAGTTCCTTGCGGTGTCAACTCTACTTCTAGCTCACCACTTAAAAATTGTTGTTCAAAAATCTTATTTTCTCCTACATAAGAAGCAACCATTTTTTTTATTTGCTTGTTTGCTAATAGTAGACCCAATCCCCAGTCATCTACACCACAGTTGTTACTGACAACGGTTAAATCCTTTGTTCCCTGTTGCACTAATGCTGCGATTGATTTTTCGGGTATACCACATAGCCCGAAGCCACCTACAGCTAATGTATCTCCATCCTTAATATCCGCAATCGCCTCTTCAAACGAACTCCATACCTTGCCATTCCCCATCTCGAAACCTCCCTAAATTGCTCGTTTATTAAGGAAAATTCTACATCATTGCTATTTTACAAGTAAAGGAATTAATTAGAATACTACTTATTCTTATATGGAATAAATCTTTTTTCCCCATTCCTACCTATCATTTCAAGTAACTGTTTTAATGCATAAGATTGATAGGTATTTTTCTTCGTAATAATCCCTAAACGCCACGGCATTTCAAAATCATCTAATGGAATTATTTTCACATTGGTATTTGTTTGCTTAGCTGCAATGGAATGGGGTAACAATGTAACCCCTAGATTGGAGGATACTAACTCTACAATCAAGTCCCACTGTGAACTTTTATAGCCGATTGTAGGTGTAAAGCCAACACTTTCACAGGATTTAATTATATAGTCGTGAAGCGTGAACTCCTCTGCAAAGATAATGAACGTTTCATTTTTTAAATCTTGTAAAGCTATGGATTTCTGGTGTGCATAGGGGTGAGATTCATTCATAAAGACATAAAACTGGTCTTCTATAAAGGATTGAACAGCAAACTTCCTTTCATCTACTGGTAATACAACGATGCCCATATCAACATCACCATTTTCAACTAGCATTTCTACCATTTTTGCACCACGTTCGATAAGCGCTAAATGTACTTCAGGATATAGCTGATGAAATCCCCTAGCGATTTCTGGGAAAAATAATGTTCCAATTAAAGGTGGAATTCCTAATTTGATAGCACCTGTCTTAATATTTAATAAATCGTCTAGCAAAATATGTAGTTCTTGGACAGCATGCATTATTTTTTGTCCTTGATGATAAACAATACTACCTGCGTCAGTAAGTTCTACATTACGCGTTGATCTGTTCAACAATTCAACTTGTAATGATGCTTCTAATTTTTTGATACTTTTGCTTAATGAAGGCTGAGATACAAAGGAATCATGTGCAGCCTTTGTAAAACTCCTATGCTCAACAACAGCCATAAAGGCTTTTAAATCTCTTAATTCCATCACTATCTTCTCCATTTATTCGTATTTGTTATAAAAGCATCTACAAGTACTACCCTTTAGCAATAAATTCTCCATCCTTTCTTTTTAATCCTTTGCAATGTGTTGAACTATAAAATTTAGATATTTTCACCCCTGCCATTATACTTATCTTTTCGACTTTTGGAGAGTTTTTTGAGAGTTATATGACCTACAATCAATTATAAATATTGTCATAATTTATCAAAGATTGGAGATGTAACAGATGTTGAAGCAATTGCTTGAAAATCGAATAGTTAATAGGCATTATTTAGGTCTTACATTTCAGCAACATGTTTATGAATTAAAGAACTGTGAGGAAGTTTTAGGAGTGAAAGCTAAATCGCTACATATTGAGAATCGTCATATTGCTGTTGGCTATATTGCTGATGACAGTATTTTCTTTAAAAGTGCTCACTTCGGAAATACCATGTCACTTTAACAGATGGAATTCATCAAGCAATTGTTCAGCTATTTGTACAACATTCTGGTGAAATTTGCATTGAAGTGAAACCTTATATTAAACATGCCAACATCGTGCCTGTTTATTTCCGGACAATTCTAGCTGATACTGCCATTGCCATTGACCTAAAAGGCGCATTAAAAAAATTCCTAGTAACTCATCATTATATGATTGAAGCAGATACGATCATGGAAGTTTATTATCAATCCATGCATCCCTATGTGCTCAAGAATTCTTATGCTGGGCATTTTGTTTTAGGGTGTACACCCGATGGTAGACAAGTAACAGGAGCCGAGGAGTATACATTAGCTAACCGTATAGCTAATTTAAAGTTTTCTCACATTATTATTCAGCAACAAGGCATACCAAAATTAATTGCTTTAAATATATTATTAACGTTTGTTATTACGAATAAGATTTTTGTTACTAACGAACTTTCTATGTAACTAATTGGATAGAGGATTTTACGATGTTATTTTCATTTATTTCATTGATTGTCATCATACTAGTAGCTTTATTTGTTATAAAATCTTTTTCTCTCTATAAAAAGCGTGCAGAAAAGAAAAAATTTTTACAAGAAAGACTTAAAAACCTTCTACTGACAAATATAAGCCAACTTAAATAAAAATTTTTCAAAGAGAAATGACCTTATCTTATTAAGTGCCAACAAAAAATACACCACCTTTATAGTAAAAAATAACTCTAATAAGGTGGTGTATTTTTTAGTGAGCTTTTTCTAATGCTAATTTAATGCCAAATGCAATTAATATTGCACCTGTTAATCCTTCAATTACTGCCTTAGTTGATGGCTTTTTCATAAATGCACTAATTCGATCTAAAAGGTACACGTAGAAGATAAACCATAGCATTGTTAATGCTGTGTAAATTAGACCCATTATTAAAAAAGGAAAAAATGTTCCACTATTTCCATCTACAAATTGAGGGAGAAATGTTAGGAAAAATACTGCGACCTTTGGATTTGTCACATTTGTGAGAAACCCTTGTTTAAAGCAAGATTGGTGGGAATATTTGTGTTCTATACTTCCTACATCGTCTACAACTGGAGATTGTGTTCGAATTGTTCGAAGTGTCCACAAGGTCTTGATTCCTAAATAACATAAATAAACCGCACCAACATATTTTAAAACAGCAAATATATAGGCGGATTTTACAATAATCGCCGAAAGTCCAATAACAGCCGCACAAGTATGAATTAATAAACCGCAACAAGAACCTATGATTGTTTGTAAACCGCCCTTTCTACTTACAGTCAGTGTGTTTTTTGTTGCAATTGCTGTATCAGGGCCAGGTAAAATAATAAGTAAAATGCACATAACTAAGAATACAGATATATTGACCATATTACGCCCACCCTTTCTGTCAGAAAATTATAAAAGTAATTGTAACATACGCCAAGTCCAACAGAAAGATACAAAATTTTTCCGTTGACATATAACCGTAGGGTGTTATATATTCATAACACCTTATGGTTATATTTTATACAGATTCCTCTGCTAGTGGACTTAATAACGTTGAAAAAGGAGTAATAGAACATGACTGAAAAATTACAGGATATTGTCAAAACAATTACATTAAATGCCCCTATCGAAAAAGTTTGGGAGACTGTCGCAACAGCTGACAAAATAGCTGCTTGGTTTATGCCAAATGATTTTCAACCTATCGAAGGATACGAATTCACTATTCAATCACCGTTCGGCCCATCACCCTGTAAAGTAGAACGTGTAGATGCACCGCACTTTCTACGATTTGCTTGGGATCAAGATGGCTGGTTCGTAACTTTTGAGTTAAAAGAAGTAGGCGAGCATACTGAATTTACTTTAACACATGGTGGCTGGAAGGAAGCTTCACATATTATTCCTAAAGCAAACACTGCTACTGAAGCCGTACGTACTAATATGGATAACGGATGGACAATGATTATTAATCATAAATTAAAAGAGGCTGCTGAATTCTAATGACTGAAGCAGCCATAAAGTATGATGTTTTTCAAGCAATTGCTGATCCCACAAGAAGAAGTGTTTTACAGCTCCTTGCAGCAAGTGACAGACCTATTTCCAATATTTCCGAGCATTTTACGATTAGTCGAACGGCTGTTGTAAAGCATTTAAAAATATTGGAACAGGCGGAGCTAATCTCTGCTCAAAAAAAAGGTCGTGAAAAAATCTATACGTTGCATAGGGAGCGTTTAAAGGAGATTGAAGATTGGCTCCAATACTTTCATTTATTTTGGGATAATAAATTGGCTCAGCTTCAAAGCATGGTTGAAGATCATTAAAGCAGAAAAAGAGCTGTCTTTTTGTCAGACAGCTCCTCATTTAAAAGAGATAAAATAATCCCCCATTAATGACTTCTATTTTAATTTTTGCTTCATATTGCTCCTCTAATGCTTTTTTTTCAATTTCATAACACTCTGGTTTATCCTCTATATCCTCATAAAAATAATCCAATACACGTTGATCACGTTGCCATCGTTTTTGTGCTTCCGTTGCCCAGGAATGGTCATCCTGCTCAATAATTGACTCAATTGTAGCTTTCAATCTTTCCAGTGCTCTGGCAGGCTTAATAATATATTGCACATGAAATACATTTTCTTCAGGTTCTATGTTAAAGTCCGAAGAACAAATCCTTTCATGAAAACCCTCCTTGATGACGCCCGTCAATAAATTAATGCCAAATGAGTAAAGCATTTCTTTTGTACGATCACAGCAATACGAAACTTTAAAGTTAACACCTAACCAGGGTGTTAAAATAACCTGCCCCATATCACGATCCACTTTTTCAAACAACTGAACATAAGCTCCTAGTTCCCTTGTAGCTAAAAATATCTGATTTAAACGTGGAGAGCCGTAATGAATAGCTTCCCCAAATAAATTACCAGCCATTGCTGTTTGATTTGTAATAAAGGTTACTTGCGCTGGATTTGGTTCGCTATTCGTTGCTTCAACATATTGCCAATAAAATGGCCTATTCATAATTCTTTTATCTATGTCTATCGTTAATTGAACGGTTAGATAATGATTCTCTTCTCCTAAAATTGCACAGTCATTCTCCATAAAAAATTCCTTTAAATAGTGGTGAACTTGCTGTGGATACATAGCTGCACCTCCCTACCTTATACAGATTCTTTAAAGTTTGTTAAAATGGCATCTAAATCGCCAACCACCTTCTCGAACACATCAATTTTTGTATGAAGCAATTCCAAGATTTTCTCTTCAATTGTATGTTCAATGGCAAGATTATAAATATGGACATCATGCTCCTGTCCCAAACGATGGACACGACCAATACGTTGCTCTAGCTTCATTGGATTCCAAGGTAGATCATAGTTGATTACATGATGACAAAATTGAAGATTTATCCCCTCTCCACCTGCCTCGGTAGCGATGAGCACCTGTGCTCTTTCTTTAAATAGGTGCTTCATATAATCTCGTTTACTTTTATTAAACTTACCATTAAATAGCACACTTGATATGCTATTAGAATGTAAGTACCATTGCAAATAAATTTGCGTAGCACGATATTCTGTAAAAATAATAACCTTGTCATTTGCTTGTTTAACAATTTCCAAAGTCTTTTCCGCCTTTGAATTCACTTCCAAGGTCATTAATTTAGTAATAATTGCTTCTATTTCTTGTGGTTGTACATGATCATCTAGCATATTCGTTAATGTTAATGCCGTAGCTTCCTTGCTACTACACATTTCTTTTTGCAACGTAATTAATGAAAATGACCCTGTGTTTTGAAGGTTGCCAAGCATTTCGTAAACTTCTCTTTCTTCGTCCGTAAATGTAATCGGTACAATTTGAACACGACGATTTGTCCAATCAATCCCCGTATCTTCCCTACGATTTCTTACCATTACCTGATTAACCAACTCTTTTAAATAATCATCATGTTCTAAATCATGCTTGCTAGCAGAGAAAGCCGATTGGAAGGCATCATAGTTACCAAGATGCCCAGGCTTTAATAAGGAGATTAAATAATACAATTCAAAGATATCATTTTGAATAGGTGTGGCAGTTAATAATAAGCAGAATTTTTTCTTTAAGCCTTGTACAAACTCGTAAATTTGTGTTTTATTATTTTTTAATTTATGTGCCTCATCAATAATTATCATGTCATAATCCTGCTCATAAATGCGCTCTCTATGTGGACTCTTTTTTGCCGTATCCATACTCATAATAAGGACATCATAGCGCTCTATCGGGCAATTTTTTTTATATGCGACGGCAGGAATATGAAATTTTATATTTAACTCTTCAATCCACTGATTAATTAAAGAAGCAGGTGCTAAAATTAATGCTCTTTTCACAAGACCTCGAATAAGGTATTCCTTTAAGATTAAGCCCGCTTCTATTGTTTTACCTAGCCCCACCTCATCAGCTAAAATAGCTTTCCCATTCATACGTTCAATAACTGTTTCAGCTGCTTCTAACTGGTGTTTCAAAGGTTGTAAATTAGGTAAGTACTTTGTAGCCTGCAATCCTGTAAAATCAGGAATTAGTTTCATTTTCACAATATCATAGTTCATCTTGTACAATGTCCAGCTATCCCATTTTTCAAGATGATTTAATCGATCGATAAAGCCCTCTTCCCACTCGGACGACCTTTCTATTTTCATGATCATCACCCCATGTCATTTTTTCTAGTTTAGGGTGTCCAAAAAAGGAAAAGCTATGTTATTTCTAGATGAAAAACACCTAATGAAAGTTATTTTTTCATTAGGTATTTGTTAATTCATATATTTACGGAATTGTTTTGGAGATTTTTCAGCAAATTCTTTAATGATAAATGAGAGTTTCTCAGGTACATTTTAGATTTTTTGAGTTGACGAACATTTTTTTCTCTAATAGATAGACTCTTTATTAAAATGTTTCGCCATATCCATGACAATCATATTCTCTGTATAATTTTCTTATATATACTCCATAATCAGCGTTATGTTTTCTTTTTTATATTGATAGTCCATCAGAAGTATTTCTTCTAAAATATACATCAAGACAAAAAGAAAGGAACACCAACAATATATTAGTGCTCCTAAAATTGATTATTTTAAACTTTCCTGTAATAGCTTACGATTACGTTGTTTGAAAATGTCATTATGTGAAGAAACAATACCTCCCTCAGAAGCATCAGGTTGAATATACTTCTTCGCACTATTCACTGCATGAAGTGCATCATGAAAGGCTGCTGCAATTAAATGAATTTTACCATCATGGCTCAAAATATCACCCGCAGCATAAAGGCCTGGGATCGATGATTCACTATTAATCGTACCAGCGATAAAATAATCATTTTTGCGCTCAATGGCTAATGGACTATTATCTAACAATTCTTTATCACGCACATACCCATGACTAATAACAACTTCATCAATAGGAATTTCTGTTACAGTCCCAGTCTCATGATTTGTTAAAGCAATAGCTTTAATCATTCCTGCTTGATCGTCTGCAATCAGCTTAGTAATTTCAGAATTGAAATGGCATTCGATCGAACTATTTGCAAGCTCTGTAATTTGAGCCTCATGTGCAGACAATGTATCTTTTCGATAAGTTAAATAGACCTTGGATGCTACCTCCGTTAATTCTAATGCCCAGTCTACCGCTGTGTTACCACCACCAGAAATAATAACTGCCTTATCTTTAAATTTTTCATAGGATTTAATTGTGTAATTTAAATTAGATACTTCAAAGCGTTCAGCCCCCTTAATTTCAATTTTTTGAGGATTTAGGATGCCACCACCAATAGCAACGATAACTGTTTTGGAATAATGAATATTCCCTGACTCTGCTGCGATGACAAATATACCATCTTCATTTTTAGCAATGGACAGCACTTTTTCATTTGTATAAATAGAAGGATTAAAGGTTAAGGCTTGCTCAACTAATTGTTTAATTAGTTGCCCCCCTGATATAGGCGTTACACCTCCCACATCCCAAATCATTTTCTCTGGATAAACATGAATTTTACCACCTAGCTGTGGTTGTGATTCAATTAGCTTGGTTTTCATTTCACGTAAACCACAATAAAAGCTTGAATATAAACCCGCTGGCCCACCACCAATAATGGTTACATCATACAATTCTTGTTCTAACAATTCCTAACACACCTTTCATTTGGTCATTACTATCTCAACAATTGGACTAGCTCATACTGCATAACAGCTCAATCGTAAATGTCTAAATGTAAATATTGCTTTGGAAAATCCTCCTTAACTCCATTATACGATAATGATAATCATTATCAAATAAAATTATAACAAATCATGATATTAAATTTATGTATTTGTCCATAAAAATTTTCATCATTATGCTTTTGCACTATTCATTCTAAAAGCAGATTATACGTTTTACTTACTTTTTGATACACTATTGGAAAAAAGATCGAGGGCACAATGAAAAGAAAAATTTTTATATTACATGAAATCTATGGAGTTAATCATTTTATTGAAGAACAAATACAAATATACAGCGATGAGGACACTGCCGTTTCCCTTATTTCACTTTATCCAGAAGGGCTTTCCTTTCCATATGACCAGGAAAAACAAGCCTATGACTTTTTCTTACAGACAGTTGGCTTTGATGCTCCTCTTGAGTTGCTTTCACCAAAAATATTGGAGGCTTGTGAAAACTACAACGAGGTAATATTAATTGGATATAGTGTAGGTGCAACTTTAGCCTGGAGATTAACTACACTCCCCCTACACCGTGTCATTTGTGTATATGGCTCACGGATCCGCCAATACCTTGATAACATTCCATCTTGTCCAACTTTGGTTGTTTTACCTAGCCATGAAGATAGTTTTGATATTCAATCATTGAAGGATACTCTTGTAAACATACCGAATGTTCAAATCAAACAATTTCAAGGCTTACATGGCTTTATGGATGCCTCTAACTCAAACTACTGTCAGTTGAGCCACTCGCAAGCACTCAACGACATTCAATACTTTTTACAAGCTAGCAAGCTATAGGAGGAATAAACGTGGAACAAAATATTGATATTCAGGTTGATCCATATATTGAAGCAGGCAATGTTATTTATCCAAGCTTCCATCTTTCTCTACAACCTGGCACGATTATAGGCATCTATACAGATGTTTCCAAAATACATACATTAATGCAATGGTTTATGAAACGAGATGATACGTGTACTTCTTTTCGTGAAAGCTCGTTATATGAGCGACTCACAGCGCGCGAGTATATCCAGTTCATTTTAAAGCTTTTTAACCGCCCAACTAATGAAACAGAGAACATATTGAAGCTTTTTAAACTTACTGAACAAAAAAACAATAGAATTAGTAAGCTTTCTAATAGTGAAAAACAGCGATTAAAACTATTGAATATGTACCTACATCCGGCATCTATTCAAATTTTAGAAGAACCTTTTCAAAATATAGATGAATTTTCAAAGCAAACTATCCAACAGTTATTAAAAAATCTTGCAAAAGAGCATAAAATTATCATTTTGTTATCAAATAATCTAGAAGACTTAATGGTTGCAAGTACAACTATACATCGATTAGATGGGGCAGACTTACATACTTTAGACGTAAAAGAGGGTAGCCTTGAGCAAGCTCCAAAGCCTCTTGAAGATGCACCAATTCGACTAGATAAAATCCCAACAAAGAAAAATGAAAAGATTATTTTATTTAATCCACCCGAAATTGATTATATTGAAAGTGTTGAAGGAGAAGTATCTATTTATGTAGCAGGTGAAGCTTATCCATGTACTCTATCGCTAAATGAGTTAGAGCAAAAATTGACACCATTCGGCTTTTTTAGAAGCCATCGTTCTTATATTGTGAACCTACAAAAGGTTCGAGAGATTATTACTTGGACACGCAATAGCTATAGCTTAGCACTCAACAGTACAGAAAAGACAGTTGTTCCACTGTCGAAAAATAAATTGGCAACTTTAAAGGAAATACTCGGAATTTAGTAGATTTCCCAGGAAATAATCGACTCCTGTCACCTTTAATAATATTCCATTAAAGGTCCTTTTTCTGCCATTCACATGATTTTTACTGTGAGCCTTACCCTTGTTGTTTATAGTGTAGACATCAACAACAAACAGGAGGTTACACATGAACGCAGTGATTGATGTGCAACATTTGAAAAAAATTTTTAATAATGAAACAGCATTACAGGATGTTTCCTTTACCATTAAAAAAGGGGAAATATTCGGCTTTCTTGGCCCAAGTGGTTCTGGTAAAACTACTACAATTAAAATATTAACCGCACAAACAGATAAATCGGCTGGTAATGTTCTATTATTTGGGCAGCATGCATCTGAAATGAAGCAAAGTCAAAATCGTAAACGTTTTGGTATTTTAACAGATAATAGTGGCTTGTATACGAGACTATCAATTGAAGAAAATTTAATACTTTATAGTAATTTATATCAGCTATCTCAATCTGCTGTAAAAGAAGCTTTGGACTTTGTCAATTTATATGCAGAACGTAAGAAAAAGATCAGTCAGCTTTCCAAAGGAATGATTCAACGTGTTACACTTGCTCGTGCAATTATGCACAAGCCCGAATTATTATTTTTAGATGAGCCGACTTCTGCTTTGGACCCAGTAAATACCCAACATATATATAATGGCTTACGAAAATTAAATGCTATGGGTACAACAATTTTTTTAACAACACACGATATGAGCGAAGCAGAAATACTTTGTGATCGTGTTGCTTTCCTGCATAAAGGGAAGATCCGAGCAATCGGCGCTCCAAAAGATCTAAAAAAAGAATTTGGCTCTGACACTATTACAGTAGAGCTTAAAAATGGTGAACAGGAAATTATAGAAAATGGTTCTCAAGATGCAGAGAAGTTATTGCAATGGATGCAATCCGATCAAGTTACACGTATCTATACAAACGAGCCAACACTAGGTGACATTTTTATGCAAATAACAGGGAGTGATTTAGTATGAATATTTCAATGACACGTATTCAAGCTATATTGATGAAGGATTATAAGGAATTCTCACGGAACTATGCCGTATCAACTATGGTATTACTACCACTTATAATGGCGTTTTTATATAATCAATTAGGTGCAAATACTATTAGCATGTATTTTCTACCAATTAACATGACATTTTCCATAGTGACTACTTACGTACAATGTAGTTTAATTGCAGAAGAAAAGGAAAAAAACACTCTTCGCAGTCTTATGCTCTCCCCTGCCTCACTTGGAGATATTTTAATTGGTAAAAGCCTGTTTGTTCTAATTGTTACAATTGTATCTGTAACAATGGCTATTTTTCTAGTTGGCTACGAACCTGCAAACCTTTTTATCTTAGCAATTGCATTATTGCTTTCTGCTGTGTTTTATATTGCTCTAGGTACAATATGTGGTTTATTTGCTAAATCTATTATGGAAGCATCTATTATTGTGCTGCCTGTAATGGTGATCTTCTCATTTGGTCCTCTGGCCTTAGCTCTATCTTCGGCATACCCAATCTTAAAATTAGCTGAATGGCTACCAAGCTCACAGTTATTACTTTTAGCAGAGGCGTTAGAAGGTAAGTATTCTATGGCAGATGTTCTCATTCCTATGATTACGATAATTGTATGGTCTCTTCTTTCTTGGATTTTCGCAGCAATTATCTATAAAAAAAGAATGGTCGATTAAAGACCATTCTTTTCTTCAGGTAATAATTCCTTCTCCCGTTTTTCAATTTCCTCTAACGTATCTGCATACCATACACCGACAAATCTTGAAGGGACGGACTCCTCAAAATAATCACCATCATAGAAAGATAAAGGAAATAACATACCCTTTTCTATATATTTCTTAATTGTTTGATAGAAATGATCATTCTGTTGTGGGCTTTGTGATGAATAGGAGCTAAATTTATTGATGGGCTTTCCTAAAGCATCATGAAACATCAGCATTGAGGTTGAACCATTTTGGCGGAAATTTAAGTCTATTGCTTGAACATCACCAGCTTCCGTGACAATTAAATCAAAGCCTGCCACACCGACAAAGCCTTCCTCAACGCCACGTTCCATAATATGCTTTCCTACTTCAATTACTTTTTCGGGTACTTTATCTACAATGATATTCCCTTCGTAAATGCCGTTATCATCCGTAATTTGCTGGGAAGCTCCTAAGTATTGAATCCCTAGCTCCTCTGAGTAAACAAATTGACAGCTATAGTTGTCCTTTGTCTGTAAAAGCTCCTCAATAATTATACTTTCAGTTCCTGTCATGCGAAATTGTCGTAAACCTTCCGTCAATTCATCTTTATTATGACAAATGGTAACGCCATATCCTCCCGAGGTTGGCGAATCATCACCAGGCTTTAATACTACAGGGGGCTGCCAATTTTTAATGGCATCTGAAAGTCTATACGTCTCCACATTTAGACGACTTGGCACATATTTACTATCGATTAAATGATCAATATAAGCTTTTGTATTCAACTCATTAAATTTCTCCGCATCCATCCAATAACATTGACGATCCATATGCTCCAGGTCGTGTATATATTGACATACAATGGTCTTCCCTTCCTTACACCAAGTTTGGATCTGTGCCAGATATTCCTCTTGAGTCTCATAACTATAAGGCTGTTCTACCCATGGTAATCCTGCTAATTGATGAAGCTCTTGCGCCTTTTCTGTTTGTGTTGCTCGATGTACTAGCACGGGGATATCAGCAATAGCAACTTCTCTTGAGGTTAAAGCATCTAGCTTATGAGGATCATCCATCATCCACGGATTATCGCTATACGGTGTTCTTGGTGTATACACAGCATTATCACCATAAATTTGTCTTAACGTGTATTTAGGTTTCAAGTAGATTACCCTCTTTCAATTTTTCGGTACTCTACTCTACCCTCCCCTTTATTTTTTGACACTTTTTATAAGAAAAAAGGGTTTTACGGGTTATATAAATCCCTTTTTATACCTATTAACATCCCAATTGCACTAATAGACTTTCTAAATGCTTTTTCACCTGTGGCCATTCTTCTATTGTAATGCTATACATAACGGTATGCCTAGTTGTCCCATCTTTGCGAATCATATGGTTACGCAATATTCCCTCTTTTGTAGCACCAATTCGCTCAATTGCCTTTTGAGAACGAATATTTTCATGATCCGTTTTTATTTGTACACGTTGTAAATGAAGATGCTCAAAAGAGTATCGTAATAGCAAATACTTACAATTAGTATTAATAGCTGTACGCCAGTATGCGGGTGTTAGCCATGTATAGCCAATTTCTAATCGCTGATGCTTGTCATCAATATCCATAAAACGTGTAGACCCGATAATGTCCCCTGATTGTTTACCCACAATCACAAATGGAAATTCTGTTTTTTCGTTTTTTGCCTTTAATGCGTTTTCCACAAATTTATTCACATCTTCCTTTTTTTCTATGGTTGTGGACATATGTGACCAAATTTCTGGATAACTTCCTGTCTCTAAAATTCCTGGTAAATCGCTCAATTCTAAAGGCTTTAGTTTAACCACTTCATTTTCTAATGTTATAAATTCCATTACACTTCACTCCTTTTTACTTATTTAACGGTAAAATTGATATGATATATATAACCAATTACTAAAAAATCAACCATACCAGAGGAGGAGGAAATTATCTGGAGCTCTCCATTATATTTACAGGCAATCTAGCGAAATACATTCAAATCTATGAAGAAATAAAGCATAAGATTATTACTAAAAAATTACTTGCTCATGAACAACTGCCTTCTAAACGAGCTCTCGCCCTAACATTGAATGTGAGTGTACACACCATAAAGGAAGCCTATGAGCAGTTACTCGCAGAAGGCTATATTTATAGTAAAGAGCGTTCTGGTTATTTTATTGCGCCCTTTGAATTTGATTGGCTACAGCAAGTACCCCGGCATGTATCTGTTCCAAGTAACAATATCCCTAACAGTATACAATTTGATTTTACAAATGGACATGTGGATAACGAGGCTTTTCCCTATGCTGCTTGGCACAAGCTTATAAAAAAGCATTTTAATAGTAACAACTTATCAACAAGCCCTTGGGAGGGAGAGACAACTTTACGCACAGAGATTGCCCGCTATGTAGAGCGTTCTCGTGGGGTTAGCTGTGATGCTTCACAGGTATTTATATACAGTGGTACACAAAGCCAGCTTCAGGCTCTTTGTCATTTTCTTGGGTCTGCGATACGCGTTGGGTTAGAGGAGCCAGGATTTAAAAGAGTGCGTGCCGTTTTACAGCAATGTGGATTGTCCACAGAGGCGATTCCTGTGGACTATTCAGGGGTTACACTCCCTGCAAAACCAATTCACATGTTATACACAACACCTGCTCATCAATTTCCATTAGGCATGATTATGACCATAGAAAGAAGAGTGGCATTGTTACAATGGGCTAACTCGAACGCGGGGCTTATTATTGAAGATGATTATGATTCCGAATTTCGTTATAAGGGGCTACCAATCCCGTCTTTAGCAAAAATGGATCAGCTTCAGCGTGTCATTTATTTCGGAACATTTTCAAAAACATTACTTCCATCCTTACGCATTAGTTATATGATCCTTCCAAAGTCTTTAGTAGTGCCGTTTATGACTTTTCATTCTGAGCAAAAATCGGTTGTCTCCAAAGTAGACCAACTTGTCTTAGCAGACTTTCTTGCACAAGGTCTATTCGATAAGCATTTGGCAAAAATGCGAACAATCTATCGTAAAAAACAACAAGCATTATTGACCGCCATCTCTTCACATTTTTCAAATGAATTTCAAGTAATCGGTGAAAAATCCGGACTTCATATAGTCATCAAGCTACCACAACATCTCACCGAGAGTAGAGCGATTCAGCTTGCTCAAGAGGTAGGGGTTCAAGTCTATCCATGCTCTACCTCCTATCAGAATGGAACAAATGAAACCATGATCATTATAGGGTATGGTGGACTGACACTTCAGCAAATAAATGAAGGAATTGCACTCCTTGCGTCCGTTTGGCAATAGCATGTGATTCATTAGTTTGTCGAAATCTCATTTAAATAAAGCGAAACTTTATATAGTTTTTTTCGTATTTAAAGTTAAATGGACACATAAGGGGATAAGACAATAATGGAGAATCGAGAGTTATTAGAGCAGCATTTACAAGAGATTCAAGTGTGGGAAAAAGATCAAAAAGATTTATGGTTTTGGGAGAAATTAGGGAGAATACCATTTAAATTATTAGATAAAATGACACCTGCCTTTCTCCAAAATAAAATTGCTTTATTGGTAGATGAACTAGGCAATTATATTCAGTCTGGTGGAAAGTATTTAATCAATGAACAAGCCATGATACAAAAAATTCGTGACCATTCTTCCACTCAGCATATTATAACTATATCTGATATTGGTCAGATTCCTTTAGAGGACATGATCTCCCTCAGTGACAAATTACAAAATGAACGTGTGAAATTTGCTACTGTACAAGGAGCCTCTACTGGCTTTGGAGGCATCTTTACTTTAGCTATTGATATTCCAATGATTTTAGGGACTGCACTAAAAACTTTGCAAGAAATAGCAATTATTCATGGCTATGATCCGAACGATAAAATGGAACGTATTTTTATTGTAAAATGTCTACAATTTACCTCTGCTGATATTGTTGGTAAAGAAGCAATCTTACAGGAGCTTTCTACTATAAATAGCTCAAAAAAAGCTTCAGATAACATGATTTCTCAGCTTCAAGGATGGCAGGAGGTATTTTACACATATCGTGATCAGCTAGGCTGGAAAAAGCTGTTTCAAATGATCCCTATTGCAGGGATGGTTTTTGGAGCCTATGCTAATAAAGGCATGATTCAGGATGTAGCCGAAACTGGTATTATGCTTTATCGTAAAAGACGTATTTATGAAAAACTTACTGAACTAGATTGTTGATCGACAAAAGATGACACTCCAAATATGGGTGTCATCTTTTTTGTGCTTTATATTTTAATAAGTATTTTTCCTTGGTGCTGACGACTTTCCATAAATTCATGAGCCTTTTTCATTTCCTCTAAGGCAAATATTTTAGCAATTGGCACCTGAAAACTGTCTTCGTTTACTAAAGAGAAAATATCCTGCGCCACCTGTTGTAACAGTTCTGGCTTCAAAGCTCTTGTCGTACCTAAGCTAAATCCTTTTATATTGCGGCAGCTATTATGTAAATCTGCTGTTTTTATATTTCCTGCTCTTCCTCCACTATTCCCGAATTGGACAAGCGTGCCATAAGGCGCTAAACAAGTTAAACTCTCCTCGGTGATGGCTCCTGCAATAGAATCGTACACAATATCAACACCCTGACCCTTTGTAAGTTCATTGACATTTGTACTAAATTGATCATATGTAAGTACATGATCCGCACCAAGCTGATAAACAATTGGGGCTTTTTCTAAATTACTCACCGTACCTATAATCTGTTTAGCTCCGAGCCTTTTGGCCATTTGGACAAGCATTGTCCCTACCCCACCAGAAGCAGCATGAATTAAGACGGCATCCTGCTGACCAATGGCCGCTATTTGATGTGTTAACATATATGATAAAAATAAAACTGTCGGTACAGCTGCTACCTTCTCGATTGGTACCCCACTAGGAATTTTAAAAACTAGTTGTTCCTTTGCTACTACAAATTCTGCATAAGCACCGTTTTTCGGGAATGCGATAACTTGGTCACCCTTTTGAAAACCACTGCTATCATTAAAAACTTCTTCAATTACCCCTGCAACATCTAAACCAAGAACCATCGGAAAATTTGCTTTAGCTTTATTACCTGTGCGATTTTTAATATCTGCAAAATTTACGCTTGTATGGGTTGTCCTTATTAAGACTTCACCCTCAGAAATAGTCGGTTTTGGACAATCAATAAAAGTTAAAACATCCGATGTACCAAATTCATTGATAATAATAGCCTTCATAAATTTCTCCCTCCTTGCTATGGTAAAATTATATACTATATATAGAAATGATGGAGGAATATTCATGAAAATCAAACCTAAGCACGCCATGTACAATGGTATATCCTACAATTTTTTTGATGGAACAAGCGATAAGGTATGTTTTATGCTCTCTGGCACGGGCTATACCTATGATAAACCTATACTTTATTATTCTACGGCATTACTGTTAGAACTTGGCTATGATGTCGTCCAAATCAATTATACATTTGAGCAACAGCAATTCGAACAGGACTCCCAAGCCATATCAAAAATGGTCTATCGTGTTGCCAACCCTATTGTAGAAAATAGCTTGCAATCAAAGCCTTATAGAGAAGTCGTTTATCTAGGAAAATCTTTAGGTACTATGCCTATTGTCGATTATTATATGCAGCAGACTCCTTCTATTCCTGCTCGTTATGTACTTTTCACCCCATTACTTTCTCTTCAACATACAATGACAAATCTATTAGACAAACATGCATTTTTGGCAATTGGTACAGCGGACCCTCATTATTCACAGGAGAAGCTAGCGCAACTTGCTACCCTTCAGCTTGCTGTTTTTGAGGACCTTAATCATTCACTTGAAATTCCTTTGAATGCTGTTTTATCCATACAGCACTGCCAATCGCTGATAACACAATTAAAAATCTTCCTACAAAATAATTAGTAATATTTTTATAGTACTATTTACCAAAATCGTGTACATATGCTACACTAGCAAAAATACATTGAAGAGAAGAGTAAATAAGGCTGTTCTTCCCAGAGAGCTCGGATTGCTGAAAACGAGTAAGAACGAATTATTGAAACAAGCCTCGGAGTAGCGCATTGGATTTTGTTTGAATGATGGTGCGACGGGAACTCCCGTTATAGAGTTACAGTATAAGCATAGGCTCTATGCCGTACTGAAAAGGCTATTATGGTGACATAATAGTGAACTAGGGTGGCACCACGTGAGTATATAAATTCTACAACCTCGTCCCTAAGACTAATCGTCTTGGAGGTGGGGTTTTTTATTTTGCAAATCGTCACTTTGCTTAAGGAGGAATTTATATGAGAAAAGCTTTAGAAAGCTGGCGTTATCCTGCCATCCTATTATGTAGTATTGGTGTTTCAAGTGTTGGCGAATGGATTTATTTTATCGCCTTAAATTTAATTGTGTTAAACCTCACAGAATCTGCTCTGGCTGTCTCTGGATTATATATTGTAAGAGCGATCTCTTCCTTGTTCACTAATTTTTGGTCAGGAAGCCTAATCGATCGTTTTAATAAGAAAAAGCTAATGATTTTTCTAAATTTGGTTCAATCTATACTCATTGTCATACTCCCCTGCTTTTCTAGCCTCTTGTGGATGTATGTCCTTGTTTTTCTCATTACAGTAGCTAGCTCTATGTATCAGCCGACATCTATGACTTATATCACTAAGTTAATTCCTGTCGAACAAAGGAAACGTTTTAATGCATTACGCAGCTTACTCGACTCTGGTGCATTTCTAACTGGACCAGCAATCGCAGGTTTCTTGTTCACAGTCGGAACACCCTATATGGCCATATATTTAAACGCGATTGCTTTATTTCTATCAGCCTGTATAACGTTCAAAATGCCGAACATTGAAGCCCTTGAAAAATTTATTAATCATACAGAAAAAGCATCCCTTTTTCGAGTATTGCTTCTGGATTGGCAAATGGTCATACGCTTTAGCTTAAAAAATTCCTATGTTATGGTAGTCTATTTGTTGTTTAGTGCTATCATCATCTTGATGACAGCTACTGATTCTTTGGAGGCTGCCTTTGCAACACAGATATTAGCTTTATCCGAAGGAGAATATGGGATTTTAGTCAGTATCGCAGGGGTAGGTGTTTTATTTGGCTCGCTAACCAACTCTGTTATTGTTGAAAAAATACCAACTTCTTGGTTAATAGGTATGGGGTCTCTCGTAACAGCACTGGGCTATTTAATATTTACCTCATCCTTTTCCTTTCTTATAGCTGCTATAGGTTGCTTTGTATTATCCTTTGCAACTGCCTTTGCGAATACAGGATTTTATACATTTTATCAAAATAATATTCCCTCTGAGAGCATGGGTCGTATAGGAAGTATTTATGGATTTTTTGAAGCACTTTTTATTATTATTTTTACTACTATTTTTGGGATTTTCGCTGAATGGATTACTATACGCTCAGTTGTCATTAGTGCATCCTTTATGATGGCATTTGTAGCTGTCATTCTACTATGGCTAAATATAAAACCTTCGAAAAGCCACTATTATAAAAGGTTGATAAGTAGCAAGCAACAGTAATCTCACTTTTCATATAAAAATTAACCATCTAATGTCTACTAATTACTGACACTAGATGGTTTTTTATCGAAATAAGCAATTTTATATATACCCTAATTCAAAGGATAGCTGCTGTGCAGTTTTAAGGACTTCCTGTGTTATACTTTCTAATTTTTCAGCATCTGTATCATATTCAAAGCACTCTGCACTAATGGCTGCAATTGTTTGTTTATTTGAATCAAATATAGGTGCTGCTATGGATACTGTCCCCTTTGTTTTTTCTCCAACGCTTATGGCAAAGCCTTTTTCTCTTACATCATTGAGGCTCTCTATCAATTTTTCTTTCTCAGGCTCCTCAAGTTGTTGGAAAAATTGTTGCTGTACATCGCTTTTAGAAAACGCAAGTAATACTTTATTGGGAGCTCCTATAGGATATGGAATTTTTTCACCAATCATATCAATAATACGGACATTTTTAGGACTATCAATTCGATCAATAATAATGGATGCAAACTGTTTAGCAATACTTAAATAGATTGTTTCTCGAACATTATATGCAAGGTTTTCTAATAGAGGATGCGCTTTTTCTCTAATATCCGTCTCATGATACATTTTCATGCCAAGTTGCAGCCATGTATACCCCAATCGAAATTCTTTTTTATTCTCATTTCTCTCTACTAAATCAAAACTTTCTAATGTATATAATAATCTGTATATTGTGCTAGTAGGCAAGTCTGTTTCATTAAAAATTTCTTGCACAGTAAAAAAACGCTTCGGATGCTTCGCCAGTATATTTATAACTAACATTGCTCTTTCGATTGATTGAATCATTACAATTACTCCCTTTCATTTCCCCATATAATCACTATCTTAAGGTTTTTATAGATCCATTTAGCTTTAACTAGGATCATTATGAAATTAAAATTCATGCAAATTATCAAATTTTTATGTACCTTCAATTTTTTACATGTAGCCCTGCTTTTAAATGTAGTTTCATTTTATTTTAACTAATTTTTATGCATATAAATAGATGCTACATGAAATATATACATAGTTCCACTCAATTAGCGCAGAAAATTACGAGTATTCATAAAAATTCAAATTGACAATTTGTTGTTTTGCATTTACGATGAATTTATATTCCACTATGTAGATTTAATTTCATATAGTGAAAAATATATAACGGTAAAAATATGTATTTCTCTACTAATTATCTATTTATATCATCTTGAAAATAAAAAACTTTTCTATAAAAGGAGAAAAAATCATGAATACTTTTATGTGGGATACACCCGAAAAACTACGTGCCCTATTATGTGAACTTGTGAGCTGGGAAAGCCGTACATTAACGGAGGGTGAAAATACATTTGCCTTTCGACTAAAAGATAAATTGTTAACGCTTCCATATTTTGAAAAGCACCCAGACTTGATTGAATTACATGATGCAGGACTTGGCAGAAATGCAGTGACAGCCTTCTATAAGCATCCAACCGCAACTGAAACCGTTGTGTTAATCAGTCACTTCGATACCGTGCATACAGAGGAATATGGTGAACTAGAGCCGTTAGCCTTTTCTCCAGAAGAACTAACGAAAAAGCTAATGGAACCTAAATACCTAAAAGATTTACCAGAGGCAGCTCGCATTGATTTGGCGTCTGGGAATTATTTATTTGGACGCGGCACAATGGATATGAAAATGGGTCTTGCCTTACACATGCAGTTGATCGAAAAGGCAAGCTTTGAGCAATGGCCGATTAATTTGATTTTAACAACGGTCCCTGATGAGGAAGTCAACTCTGCTGGTATGAGAGCGGCTGTTGTGGAACTGGTGAGACTGCGGGAACAGCATGGCTTAACCTATAAATTATTTTTAAATAGTGAGCCATCGTTTTCACAAGGGCCTTCGGATACGAATGAATATATTTATTCAGGTACAATTGGTAAAATTATGCCTGCTGCTTTGTTCTACGGAAAAGAGACACATGTCGGTGAGCCATTAAAAGGGATGACGGCTCCCTTTATCGCTTCCTATATGACACAGCATATGGAGTGGAATCCCCTTTTCCGTGAAATAGATTTAGGCGAAAGCACACCACTACCCGTCTCTCTACAATTAAAAGATTTAAAAATGGAGTATTCTACACAAACACCATACCGTGCGGCGGCACTTTACAATGTCTTTTTGTTAAAACGTACAGCGGCTGAGGTGATGGCTATTTTTGAGGAAGTTGCGTTACAGGCAATGGCTGCTTGCAATGCGCACTATCAGGACATTTGTACACGCGAAAATGTTCAGGGTGTGGGCAAGGTAAAGGTCTTACGCTATGAGGCATTATTGGAGCATGCGATCCATAAGTTAGGAGCTGAGGAAGTACAAGCGATTAAGCACCAGGTTCAGCAGCATCCTGCATGGGATGATCGTGAAAAATCCATTCGTATTGTGGATCAGCTCATGATTCGCTGTCAGGAATTAGCACCTGCCACAGTTCTGTTATATGCACCACCTTACTATCCAGCCATTAATTCATCCAACCATCCATTAGTGAAACAGTCGATTGAATTAATGAAGCAAACAGCTCAAACATTTGATATTGAGGTGGAGCAGATCCACTACTTTAACGGAATCTGTGATTTAAGCTATGTCAATTATTCAGATGCATCCAATGAGTGGCTAGCATTTGAACGGAACACACCTGTATGGGGCGATACGTATCATATTCCATTCAAAGAGATGGCGGCATTACAAGGTCCTGTCTTAAATGTCGGTCCATTTGGAAAGGATGCCCATCAAAAAACAGAACGATTGCATGTGGATAGTGCGTTTAAAGAGATGCCTATTATGATTGATACATTGATTAAAAGTTTATTTTAAATAAAAGAAACTTCATTCAAAATAGCTTTCATATCCTCTCATTTAAATTGTTACCTAATAATCTAAGATGACAAGTACAAAATAGAAAGAGGTTGTTATATGGATTTTGCCGCTTTAACAGGTAAAATAGCAGGGATTATCTGGAGTAACGCTTTAGTTTATCTTTGCTTAGGAGCTGGCGTTTACTTTTCGCTTATTATGAGGTTTCCACAGCTGCGTCTCTTCAAAGATATGATTAAACAATTATTTAATAGAAAAACTTCGGCAAATGGCGTTTCATCTTTTCAAAGCTTTGCAATGGCATTGGGTGGACGTGTCGGAATTGGGAATATAGCTGGTGTAGCTACTGCAATTTATTTTGGAGGACCAGGGGCTATCTTTTGGATGTGGGTCATAGCCTTTTTAGGAGCTGGTGCTGCCTATATTGAGTCCTCGTTAGCCCAGGTTTGGAAACAAGAAATCGCTGGAGAGTATCGTGGAGGGCCAGCATATTATATTGAGAAAGGGTTAAAAAATAAGCCATTTGCTATACTATTTGCTATCGCTACAATTATAGCAACTGGTTTCACTGGTTCAGGTGTTCAAGCCTTTAATATTGCTGATTCAACAAAAAATGCCTTCGGGATTTCACCAATAATTACAGGTATTATTGTTTCTGCAATATTTGGATTTGCTATTTTTGGCGGTATTAAAAGGGTTGGAAAAGTTGCTGAATATGCTGTACCGTTTATGGCAACAGCTTACATACTTCTTGCATTCATTATTTTATTGATCAATATAAAAGAAGTACCTGCAATATTTGCTTTAATTTTCAGCTCTGCCTTTAATTTAAATGCTGCATTCGGTGCTGTTTTTGGAAATGCAATTATGTGGGGAGTAAAAAGAGGGGCTTATTCAAATGAAGCAGGTCAAGGTACTGGGGCACAGGCAGCTGGTACCGCAGAAGTATCTCATCCTGCTAAACAAGGGCTTGTCCAAGCATTCTCGGTCTATGTAGATACACTACTTGTTTGTACAGCTACAGCCATTATGATCATCTCCACAGGCAGTTACAATATTGCCCATCCTAATGGGGGATTTTTAGTTGAGAATCTACCAGGAGTTGAAGCAGGTACTGCATTTGCACAAGAAGCAATTAACTCATTCATTCCTGGTTTAGGAAGTCCTTTTATTGCTATCGCTGTATTTTTCTTTGCAATAACTACTATGCTTGCTTTTGGGGTATACACAGAAAGTAATGTTGCTTACTTATTTAGAAACAATAAAAACTTTGCTACTATTGCTATTGTCGTAAAAGTACTACTAGTTATCTCTATCTTTTTTGGAACGATTCGTTCCTCATCAACTGCTTGGAATCTTGCTGATATCGGTGTAGGTACACTTGCATGGTTAACCTAATTGCTATTATTTTATTAACAAAGCCAGGTATAGCTACATTAAGAGATTATGAAGAGCAAAAGAAGTTGGGGCTTGACCCAGTCTTTATTCCCGAAAGATGTGGAATTAAAGATGCTGAATTGTGGAATGAAATAACTGAAAAAAACTATCCAGATCAATTAGCCGCATTAAAAGAAAAAGTTGGCGACTTGAAATAATTAAATGAACCCTGTAGTAGTCACTAAGAAGTTGAAAAGTTGCTGCTATGCAGGGTTCTTGCTTTTTAAATTTCCATAGAAGGGAGTTAAAATCTCTATCTTTCAGTAGGGAAATGCTTTACTTGATCAACTGCCTCTAATAATTTCTTTGTTACAATTTCTGATTCATCAATATGGCTTGTTAGAACGCGATTTGTTTCATCGAATAAGGCTGTCGTCCTATTAAATTTATGTATAACATCTTCGTTTGATAGCCTCTGATCTTTAATTGAAGCTAATAGCTCATTTATTCCCGTTTGAACATTTGTCATAATGTGCAGTAATTGATCAATTTTTACTGATGTTTTAGCACTTTTATCAATGCCTTCCGTTACTAGCTGCATGTTATTTTTATTATCCTCGTAAGCAAGTCCAATTTGTTCTTCGATTTTCTTTGTTAAATTAGCAATATCTTCTGTGCTTGTTTTCGTATTTTCAGCTAATTTGCGAACTTCCTCGGCAACAACCGAAAAGCCTTTACCATGCTCCCCTGCTCTTGCTGCCTCAATAGATGCATTCAAAGCTAGTAAATTGGTTTGATTTGATATTTCTCCAATAACATTTACAATTTCAGCTATTTGCTTTGAGCGCTCACTTAAATTACTCATGCTTAAAGACGTTTTTTGAGACTGCTCTCCCAACGCATCAATCAAATGCTCTACTTCCTGAACAGCCTGCTTGCTTTCAACCGATAATGTCATCATTTGATCCGAGGAAGAGATTAATAAATTTCCTTTATCTAGGGCATTGTCAGAAATTTTATTGGAGTGAATTGTGCTATCCTCAACTTTATTAAACTCTCCTACAATATCTGCGACCATTTCTCCTAAAATAGTATGCTGGTCATTTACCTTGTTATGTTGTTCAATAGTTTCAATGATTTCCTTATGTAACTCATTTAAAAAAATTTGAAATTCATGATCTTTCTTATCCAGCTTTGCATTCAGTTCATCAATTTTAGCCTTAAATTGCTCTATATCTACTTTTTTTGATTGGAACATTGTTAACACAGCCATCACCTCAGAAAATAGAATATTGAATATGTATTTATTTTACTGGATTTAAAGTAATTAATATACATCTTTAGAAAAAAACAAACACTCACTACTAACAACGACATAGCGTGATAGTAGTGAGTGTTTTGTTTTTTAATAGGCTAAACCAAATAAAGCTTTAATATGTGTTAAGTAACGAATATTAGAAGCTTCTTTCATTAATGTTGCAGGAAGGCCTTTAAGCTCTGTGTTGCTCGCACCAATTGTAGCAACAGCATCTTTACGACCTAAGCTTGCAAGTGTGCCAGAGTTTACAGCTGAGAATGCTTTCATGTCTTGGTTTTTGTATTGTGCAAATACATTATAACCAGCACATTCACCCATTTGCCATGCAACTTGTGCTGTTGGAGCGTATAGTGGACGACCTCCATCAGCTGGTAGTGCAACAGATGCATCACCAATAACAAAGACATCTTCGTGAGACGTAGATTGTAAGAATTCATTAATAGTTGCTTTTCCACGATCAGCAGCTAGACCTGATTCGCCTACGATTGGAAGTGGAGCTACCCCACCTGTCCAAACAAGTGTATTTGCAACAATTGGTTCACGGTCTTTTAAAGAAATAACGTTGCCGTCAACACCTGTTACTGGTGTACCTGTAATAAATTCTACGCCACGTTTAGTTAAGCTTTCAGTAGCGCGTTGGATAAGTGTATCTGGAAGAACTGGCAAGATTTTTGGACCAGCTTCAACAAGTTTAATTTTAAGATCAGCAAAATTAACACCATGTTTTGCAGCGATTTTCGGGAAGTTGTCCACGATTTCACCAACAAGCTCAACACCTGTTAAACCGCCACCACCAATAACGATTGTTGCATCTGCTTCATCTTTAGATTGTGCATATGCTTTAATGCGGTCTTCAATATGTTTGTTGATTTTATTGGCATCATTTACTGATTTAAGAACCATAGAGTTTTCTTCTAATCCTGGGATACCAAAGAATCCAGTTTGGCTACCTAAAGATACTACAAGTGTGTCATAAGTTAATGTATAACCATTATCTAAATCAACTTTTTTAGTATCTACATTAAATTTTGATACTTTCGCAATGTGTAGGTCGATATCTAAACCTTTAAAGATTTTTTTAAGTGGTAATGCAACAGCACCTTCTGCAATTGTACCACCAGCTAAACGGTGAAGCTCAGTGATAATTTGGTGTGTTGGGAATTGGTTTACTACAGTAATTTTAGCTTCATCAGCTGATAGATACTTACGTGCTGTTAATGCAGTTAAAACGCCAGCGTAACCTGCACCTAAGATGACGATTTCTTTTGACATGATTAATTAATCCTCCGTCCTTACGAATTGAATTTACCTTGAGTCTTATTTGGCTTTGCGTTCTGAGCTTACTTGTAAGAAAGCATTAACAAAACGGAAAACATTTTGAACTTGAGGGTCTTTTAACATTTTCACAAGACCGAATAAACCAATCACCTCATGGCTTTCAGATGCACGGTCTTTCGCTTCAATTGCAGTTGCTGCAAGGTTTTTCGCAGAGCCCACTACAGGACCAGCGATTTCTGTTACTGCTCCAACAGTATCGTTTTTAAGCACTTCGTCTGTTGCAACAGCTTGAGCAAACTCATATGATTTCGTTAATAATGTCATCATTTCAGTTAACTTTGGTAATTGCTCAACTAAAGTTGTTAGTGATTCTTGAACTTCAGGCTTTAATAATTGATCTAGTACATCTAATTGCTCTTTACTCACAGTTACTTGTTCAGCCTGTGTTTGGTTATTCGTTTCTGACATTTTGAACTCTCCTTTGCCATCACTAGTACTATTTTTTATTGCTTACATGTAAAAAAGACCATTAAGGTAAAACTTAACAGTCGTTACAGCGTATATCTTACACAATCACCAGTCACAAGGGCTGGATAGCGATTCGTATGACTTGTTATTACAATGTTTACTTTAAATCGCAAAAAGCGCATCATAATACCATCCTTATCTTGTCTTGGTGACATTACAACCTTCATTATAAGACTGTTTGTACATTATTTCAATGAGCTATATCACAATTTCGACAATCTTTTCAAAATTCATTGATTTCATCAGCTATTAACTGTCTTGCTATAATAAATTTTCCAACGCATCATAATTTTTATTGATAATTCCTTTTCCTGTCATCTCTATATCCCCTTCTCTTTGGAGAGCAGATAAACGACGGCTTTAGATTTCTCTAGTAATATTCAATAAGGACGCTAAATCTTTTTTGTTAGTGTCAATAGAAATGTGTCACTCTTGGCTAACAAAGCAGATTTTAGAATATAGGAGCTTTTCTTTATTTTAATTTAGTTTAATGACAATAACACGAACGTCTGTAACTGCTTCTAAGCTGTGCTTTTCAGATGGTTTTAAAGTTAAAATTGTATCTTGTGTTAAAATTTCTTCCACACCTTCAACAATAAAGCGAACTTCACCAAATTGAACAATAATTAGCACTTCATTGTCCGCACGATGCTCAGGAATTTTTTCACCTGCACGCAATTGAATGTTCAAAATATCTGCACCAGCGATACTCCCTAATTTACCAATATGTTTTGTCTTTTCTTCTAGCATTGCTTGGATTGGTATAATTGTCATTGTCATTCCTCCATTACACTGTTTTTATGCTATTATAGGTTCTTTTGATTTACGATGTTCCACTACTTTTTAGGCCACACCCCCCACTATAATGAAGGATCACTCTAATTGTCTGTGACTTACATCACTAAAAAAGAAGTATCCCAAATGAATGAGATAGCTCCTCTTACAAACCTATTTTGTGTTAACGTTTTTCAACAGAAAGCCAGAAGAAATTTGTTACTTCCTTTGCCGTCACATCTACTGAGCCTAGCAAAGTTTTACCATCCCCATCTTTAAAATACCCTACAGTCATCAATGCCATAAAGTTATGAGCGAAAAACTTTGCATTTCCTTTTCGAATTGTGCCCTTTTCCATCTCTTTTTGCATAGCCTGCTCTATTGTTTGATACATACCATTTTCGGATGCTTGAACTTGTCTCAGCTGCGATTCCGATAAATTAATGGTAGCCTCTTTCATAAAATTTTTCATATCAATATCGATAGTGGCTGATAAATGAACCTCAACGAGCTGTTCGAGTCGTTCTTTAAATGGTTTAGGCTGCTCTAAAATTTGTAGAATAGATAGCTTGATACGATCCATCATAGCGATTAAAGCAGATGTATATAAATCCCCTTTAGTTGGGTAGTAGTAATAGACAGTCGCCTTTGTTACGTTACAAGCCTTTGCTACATCATCCATTGAAATATTTTTGTAGCCCTCTTTAATAAAAAGTCTTGTGGCCGTTTCAAGGACAATATCTTTTGTAGGTTTCGCATTTTCATCATGGCGAGGTCTCCCGAGAACACGCGGTGATTGTTTCAACAAGTTCGCCTCCTTAATTAAGCATTCTTTTTACACATATTATAACATATTAATATTTATGGATTGATTAATTAACCTTCTAGTATATATAATTAAATCACTTACATGAATGGGGGTCTTTTGATGAAAAAACATCCACTTGAGCAATGGGGCTCAATGGTTGCAAGTAAAAAGGGAAGATTATTAGCACTAGCTTTTTGGGTGCTATTAGTAGTTGTATTCTCATTTGCTTGGCCACAAATCAATAGTATAGAAAGTGAGTCAGGCAAAAACTTACCTAATACCGAAATGTCTGAGCAAGCTGCGTCCATTATTGCAGAGCAATTTCCTAATGATGCTGGAACACCTCTATTGTTGGTGTGGCATCGTGAAAATGGCTTAACACCTGATGATTTTTCGGCTATACAAGGTGTATACAACGAGCTGCAAGCAAAGCCCTTAGCCCATCAAACAATGGTTCCACCATTTGATCAAATGCCACCTCAGGCTTTAATGGCTTCCGCTTCTGAAAATGGTACAACAATTGTTACACCTGTGTTTTTTGAAAAAGGTGTCGCAACAGATATGCTACAGGATAGTTTAGAGAAGCTGACAAAAATAATGGAAGGCTATCAAGTCCAATTAGATGATAAATTATCAAGCGATGCACTCCATGTGCGCTATTCTGGACCAGTGGGAATTGCCACTGATGCTGTCAGTTTATTTTCACAAGCAGATGTGAAGCTATTGATCGCAACTGTATTACTCGTTTTAGTATTACTTATTATTATTTATCGTTCTCCATTGCTAGCTATTATTCCTTTAATTGTTGTAGGGCTTGCCTATGGTGTGATTAGCCCGACACTTGGTTTTTTTGCTGAACAGGGATGGATAGATAAAGATTCACAGGCAGTCTCCATTATGACTGTTTTACTATTTGGTGCAGGTACTGACTATTGTTTATTTTTAATTTCAAAATATAGAGAAATACTCTTTGATGTTGAGGATAAGACGGTCGCAATGAAGCTAGCTGTTAAAGAATCGGGTGGTGCTATTTTAATGAGTGCCCTAACAGTAGTTATAGGTTTAGCGACCCTTAGTCTTGCCCATTATGGCGCATTTCAACGCTTTGCCGTACCATTTAGTTTTGGTGTGCTTGTCATGGGAGTCGCAGCACTTGTTGTCCTACCAGCAATTCTTGTCCTTATTGGGCGAGTAGCGTTCTTCCCCTTCACTCCTCGAACGGAGGAAATGGCCAATAAAAAGGGCAAGAAACAGCATAAGCCTTCACATAAGGTTAGTCATAAAATTGGTCATTTTGTTACCCATAAACCTTGGGTCGTTATCGCTGTAACTGTAATCTTACTTGGAGGGTTGGCGGCATTTGTTCCGCGAATTCAATATACATTTGATTTGCTTTCATCCTTCCCAAAAGATATGCCGTCTAGAGAAGGGTTTACATTAATAGAAGAGAATTTTTCGCCTGGAGAACTAGCACCTGTTCAATTAGTAATAGACACAGAGGGTACTGATATTAATATCCAGCAACAACTTGAAGCTATCTCTTATATTGATAGTGTGGCAGATGTACAAATTGGCGAAAAAAATAAGAATATACACTTGTATGAACTCAATTTCAATGCCAACCCTTATGCACAGGAGTCATTAGCTCATATTCCTGAACTACAAAAAGAGGTTATTAAAATACTAGAGGCACAAGGTCTCAACAACGCTGAAAAACATGTTTGGCTTGGTGGAGAAACAGCTAGTCAATATGATACACAACAAATAACTAAGCGAGATGAAACAGTAATCATGCCAACCATGATTGCCTTAATCGCATTATTATTATTTGTCTATTTACGTTCTATTACAGCAACTGTTTATCTATTAGCAACTGTTATTATTTCTTATTTTGGGGCATTAGGCGCTGGATGGTTAATCTTACATCATATCATGGGGGCCGAAGCAATTTCTGGAGCTATTCCATTGTATGCTTTTGTGTTCTTAGTAGCTCTCGGAGAGGATTATAATATCTTTATGATCTCAGAGATTTGGAAAAAGCGTAAAACCACTGACCATTTATCAGCTGTAGAAGAAGGTGTTGTCCGAACAGGAAGCGTTATTACATCTGCTGGACTCATCCTAGCAGGTACATTTGCGGTACTGGCAACATTACCGATTCAAGTGCTTGTTCAATTTGGTGTTGTGACAGCCATTGGTGTATTGCTCGATACATTTATTGTAAGGCCATTACTTGTACCAGCCATCACAACAGTACTAGGTAAATATGCTTTCTGGCCAGGTAAGTTATTTAAAAAAGATGCCTAAATAGATAACACGGACATTAGCTAGGTGTGATTGTCATGCATGCTCATGTCCGTGTTTTTTTATATTAATACTATAAGCATTTCATCATATAATTATAGTAAATTAACCTTATTACATTAAATAAGGAGTGGCATGTATGGATCTTCAAAAATTACAGCAACGTTTCCCATTATTAAGCCCCTTCTCAGGTAAAACTGATGGAAATTATGTATTTAATTTTGACAATCAGCTTTACGAAATTCCCATACACACAATGACACAAAATGAATATGAGCTATTGCGAATATTCTCAGGCCCCACTGTCTTATACGATAACAATGATATGATTTGGCTTGATTATTTTACAGATAAAACAGATATTGCTCCAACTAATCTTCCTATGCATCGTTTGTTATTTCTTCATTTTGATAAAGACTTTACAACACCTACATTATTGCGTTCAGTCTTCGAAGCTTTACTTGGAAAGGATATTATACTGCTATCGCTTCAGCCACAATTATTTGTCATAATCGAATGTATCGACTACAATGAGGAGTTTTTAGATTTGACTCATTATGCTAATCCCATAATGGCAGACTTAGAGACTCATTTTAAAATTTTTGTTTCTGATATTATACTCAACATCATCACGACCAAGGAACGATTTAACTGGTATGTTCACCTTCTACCATCCATTTGGACTTATACACCAAAGCATGTACTCACACAGCAAGAGCTTTTAGTGCCTTATATAACGCAGCATCTAGCCTATCAAGAGAAAGAAATTTTTATCTCCTCTATCCTAAAAAAAGCCACTTCTCAGCCAGAATTACTCCATACAATTAAGAAATTGATTGAATGCGATGGAAACATTACATTAGCCTCTAAAAAAATGTATATGCACCGTAATACCTTACAAAATCGCTTAGAAAAATTTCAACAAATGACGCAAAAGGATATTCGGCAATTTTCCCATCGGCTAGAAGTTTATCTCGCAATTATTTTCTTAGAATCACTTTAAGACCAACTGCACAAATTATGCCTTCAACACTGTGCAAGCTTTCCATATCACTCTATTCTAAAGTCATTTACAATGAAAATATGACTTGTAAAGGGGTGCAGTATGTATGGCGGAATTACGGTTAGAGCATATCTATAAGATTTACGATAAAAATATCCAGGCCGTAACTGATTTTAATTTGCATATCCATGATAAAGAATTCATTGTGTTTGTAGGCCCTTCTGGATGTGGTAAGACCACAACTTTACGTATGATTGCTGGCTTAGAGGATATATCAAAGGGAGAACTATACATTGACGATGTTTTCATGAATGATGTGGAATCAAAAGATCGTAGCATTGCAATGGTATTTCAAAGCTATGCTTTATATCCACATATGACAGTCTATGATAATATGGCATTTAGCTTAAAGCTACGAAAGGTTGATAAAAAGGAAATAGATCGTCGTGTTAAAGAAGCTGCTAAGATTTTAGGATTAGAGGATTATTTAAAAAGAAAACCAAAAGCTCTATCTGGTGGACAACGTCAGCGTGTAGCACTGGGAAGAGCAATTGTCAGAGATGCTAAGGTATTTTTAATGGATGAGCCTCTTTCTAATTTGGATGCCAAATTACGTGTACAAATGCGAGCAGAAATCCAGAAGCTCCATCAACGAATTCAAACGACAACGATCTATGTCACACATGACCAAACAGAGGCTATGACGATGGCTACCCGTCTGGTAGTGATGAAGGATGGCCTTATACAACAAATTGGGACACCTAAAGAAGTATATAATACACCACTTAACATGTTTGTGGCAGGCTTTATTGGTTCACCATCCATGAACCTCTTCCACTGTCGTCTAACAGATACCGAGATCCTTTTAGGCGAGCAAAGCTTCCCTATCCCATCCATGCATTTACCATTGTTAAAGGAAAAAAATTATTTAGGGAAAGAGATTATTATGGGTATACGACCTGAGGATTTACAAATGACTGATGTTATTTCCCCTTACACTTTCACTGCAACGATTGATGTTGCAGAATTACTAGGAGCAGAAACTTATCTCTATTGTTCTTTAGTAAATCAGAATTTTATTGCTCGAGTACAGGCTGATAACAATTTTCATCCATCCGACAAGGTTTTCCTATTTATGAAGGAAGAAAAGATCCATTTCTTCGACCCTCAAACAGAGGAACGTCTTTAAAGCCTGCTTCGAATCCATGAGTTCGGGAAGAGAAAGCCAGCTGTATATACTATTGATGGCAATCGAATTATGTTCAAACTTCTACATCTGGTAATTTAAATAAGTTAATTGATTTCTTCAAACGAATTAAAAGCACGCTAGGCATTATCCACCTAGCGTGCTTATTCTATTAATCTTATTTTGCCGCGGCTTGAATCTCAAAGTAAGCCCAATGCTCTTTAGGTATATCCTTGAAGATTTGTTCTGTGTCCTCAGTTGGTATTGGACGATTAAAGATTCGATTCAGTACCTTTACTGCCTGTGCACGTGTTAGTTTTTCTTCAGGTCTAAATTCACCATTGCCTGAGCCAACCATTATACCTATCGCACTTATGCGATTGATTTCTTTTGCTGCCCAATGTGTGACCGCCACATCACGATATGTTTCTCCACTTGTATTTATTTCGCAATACGAGGTATCTGTAGCCCCTTCTACACATTGTTTATCAATCCATCTCACAGCAATAACCGCCATTTGGGCTCTAGTAATCATTTCATTCGGCCCGAATGAACGATCATGACGTCCTTGCATAATTCCTTCTGTACGAATATATTCAATATCGTTTTTTGCCCATGAAGTAGCTGTATCTGCATAAAATAGGTTAGACGCTTCTGGTACATGATTGTCACTTAGGTTTCTTGCCAACATTGCTGCCATTTGGGCACGAGTGACATTTACATTCGGACGGAAAGTGCCATCTGTATAGCCGTGAATATAGGAAGCAAATGTGCTGTCTACCTCTATTGGTTCTTTCTCTGGTGGCACTTCTTCCTCCGCTTGTTCTACATAAAGTAGAGAAAATGTAGAAAAGTGCTCTACATCAAAGACTATACCTGTTTGCCCTCTCGTAAATTCTGCAAAACGCCCACGTATTATTTCAACTGTTCCATTACTATGCTCTACATAGACCATCATATTTTCTCGTTGAGCTGATGTGAGATTCGCTGGTAATGGTAGTAGCAATGTTACTTGACGGTTTTGTAGATTTGTGTCGATAGATATTGGCAGACCAACGAGTTTTACATTAGCGCCATTACCCTGTTGTAAAACTATTTCAGCTTGTTTAGCCCGATCCTCAATAGCTTTTTGCCGCAATGCATCCTTAATCGGTACAATTCGGAAGAAAATGTCTTCATTGAAATCACTCATTGAAGTAAAAGGAACATCTATTTTAACCATTCCCATAGCTATACTAAAATGTGATTTGCCCTCTATTAATCGCTTAGCAGCATCTCTATCAAGTATCACCTTTGTTTCACTTGCTGGAGGTTCCATATTAGGGATCACAAGTCGAGATCTTTTATCTTCCTTATTCCCTAATATCCGAAGAAACTCGTTTGCATTTGCAACTGTAAAGTTTACTGTATCTTGAAAGCTACCGTTACTCAATACACGTGTTAACACGGTTTGGAGGAGCACATCATCTGGCATACTTTGATCTACAACATTTATCTTTAGCTGATTACTTGGTGCAACAGGATCAGGTGTTGGTGTAGGACTAGGCGTTGATGATCCTCCATCTCCTGGTACATTGTTTTTAGACCACAAAGCATACAATATCAAATTCCCTTTCCCCATTTGAATCGTTTGCCCAATTTTATAAGTAACACCTTTTCCATCAGCCTTCGTATTCCATCCTACAAATGTATAGCCTGCTTTCATTAAATTACCTGTATTGCCCAGCACTGTAATAGTGTCCTGATTTTTATACTGCTTTGAATCTGTTGGTACTATCCCCCCATCAGACCCGTTACTGTCATACGTAACCGTATATGTTTGCAGTGCACTAGTCGTAAAATTCCAGGAAGTATTATTAGTAATACCTTTATACGCATTACCTGCTACATCAGTAAATGCACCTGCGTCAATTTGAATGCTGTAAGTAGTATTATGGGCTAAATCCAATGTAGGATTTACTATCACAGTTTCATTAGTGATAGAAACATTTGCTTGTGTAACAGCAATAGTTTCGACAATTTGGTTATCTGCAGCATTTCTTATGACAATATTTTTACTAGTTACAGGTAAGACCTTTTCATCAAATGTTAATACAAGATTATCTGCAGGCTGTACATTAATTGCCTGATGCGCTGGGAAATAGGTTGTTATTTCAGGAGAAATTTTATCAAATATCACAATTGTCCCTGATGAAATCTCTGTTACCTGTAAGCCCTCATTCCCTGCTATATCTTGAAAATCAATTGTAAAACTGATAGGTCCATCTGAGTCTGTGGACTTTAACGTATAGCTTGCTTGCCATGTTTTAGCATCCCCATCACCTTTATCATTGACATTTGCTGTTTGTCCTAGGATTGATACATTCGGTGATTGAATGTCCTCACTTGTCTCAAAGTCGATTGTGATTACATCGTCTACCTTAGCAACTGTTGGGTTAGCATTATTTGAAGCCATTGTCACCTTTTTTACTGTTGGCTTTACGCTATCGACAATGACATAGCTTCCATCAGTTACGTCCGTTACCTCTATTGCCGAATTACCTAACAGATCTTTAAAGTTAATTGTAAAAGGTGCTGTTCCCTCTAAATCACCATTATCTATAACATATGTTGCCTGCCAGTTTGTGGATGCCCCTGTTACAATAGCAGCTTTCCCCGAAATGGTAATTATAGGTGCTTGTATATTTTTATCTGTTTTCATTGTTAAGGTGATCGTATCTCCTACCTTAGCCTTTGTAGGATCCAGATTATTCGATTTGATCTCTACCTCTACAGCTTTTGGCAGAGCTTTATCAATCACAAATGTAATGGTTGTGGTATTCCCTGCACTATCTGTTGCTACCAAAGTATAATTTCCAGATGTACTTACTGTAGTTCCACTTGAAAAGGTTGCTCCATTCAGGGTAGCAGTTCCTTCATTAAAACTAATCGTTACATCAGTGTTATAAACACCGTTATTTGTAACCCCTGTTATGACTGGTGGAGTTGTATCTAGAACAATTGTATCTGAGAATGTATTTGATATATTGCCAGCAGTATCCCTTAGTTGCATATAAACTGTTTTACTACCTTCTCCATGGGATAAAGTCCAACTTTTCGTAGATATTTTTGACTCCCAACTGGACCAAGTAATACCATCATTCGAAAAGCGCATTTCTATCGCTTCTCCTTCTAAATCTGTTGCCGTCAAATTTAAGGTAACATTTATAGAACTTGTCGAGATTTGTCCACCGTTAACAATGATGGAACCTGATGGTGCATGATTTTTAGTAATCTGGATTGTAAACTCCTTATCCAACGTATTACCAGCCTCATCAGTTACTCTTATCGTAATCTTATAACTATTTTTCGTATCGAATTCAAACATTGCCTTTGTCTTTAATACATTCCCATCAATCGTAAAGAAGCTTGTATCTCCAGACTGTAATGAATACGTGAATGTTTGTGAGCTTCCTGTATCCACTGCCGCCAATGCTCCAACTGTTGTACCAATGGGTTTCTTTTCTTGTACAGTAGTATTATTGATCTCAATATCAGTAGGTGGTGTACTATCATAGAATATTTGTAATTCATTTGATGCTTTATTTAAAGCACCTCCACTAGTTGCAACAACCTTTTCAGGAATTTTGATTTTCACAGCTCCATCTGTAATAGGTGATACTAGGGCTGTATACGTGTTACCAATTCCTGATAGCGCTGTCACATTTCCATTTGTAACCTCTATATCCCCAATCGTAAAGCCTGTCACTGACCCACTGAAAACAATAGCTATAAAAATTGGAAGGCTATTTGTTGGACTAGGTTTATTTGTTGAAATTGTCACTGCTGGACGTGCATTGACGACTAGACTCATCGTATAGACAGTACTAAAATCAATACCATCGCTTACCTTAAATGTAAAAGATGAAGAAGATCCATTTTCTGTAATATATTTTAAATTACCTGCATCTAAATTAGCCTTACTGATTGTCATACCATTTGTAATCGCTTCCCCACCATCAAATTGCTGATTATTGTTGTTATCAAGAAAGAGCTGTCCGCTATTTGGGATAGTAGAGATTTGAATCTCTTGCAAAGTATCTCCTGCATCTTCATCTGAAAAAGCAAAAGAAGTACTATTAAATGTATACACTTGACCCTCGTTTACATTTTCGGTTCCATTACTGGATGTCGGTGGTTTATTTAATGCAGGGATTGTTACCTCCTGCATTATATATGCACTCTTATTGCCATTGGTATCTTTGACAATGATATTAAAATAATAGGTAGTATTGGCAGCAAGGCCTGTAACATTAAAGGAGTTACTATCTTTGGTATAGCCGCCTAACGGTGTCCCATTCAATTCTATGGTACTAACCGTATCAATATTGTTACTACTAGATTGATATACTTGATATTCTAAATCTCCTTGAGTTGATATATCATCAGATGCTTTAGCCCAGTCCAGCTGTACGCCTGAGGTAGTAATATTTGAAGGAGTTATAGCACCATTTGTAATTGTTGGCGGATTATTATTTGGGATATCAATCGTAAATTGGGTAAACGTTAAATCCCATAGTCCCGCCTGTACAGTAGGTATATATTGTACACTCGCAGTAATGACAAATGAGTTAATACCTTCTATATTAATAGGAATGTTATATATAGGATCATGATTTGCAACTGTCTTAAAAGTTACAGGATTTCCTTTCGGGTTTCCGGCCCCATCATACCCTTGAATTGATAAGGACAATGCATCATTTTCGTCGTGTTTATTAATCGTATTGATTGTTAATGATTTTAAATCGAAGATGCCACCTGCAAAGCTTTCTCCAGCAGAAACTCTAATTGATTTTGGTGGTGATTTTTCATTTGCATCAAAATAATAACCAGCTGGTAATGGTGATTCTTTGCTATACGTGAATAAATCAATACCATTATCACCAGGAATACCGCTTACTACAAAGCCATTATTTGTGTCATCTTTCCACGAAGCTTGAGTTAAATCCTGTATACAACTTGGAAAATCTGGCGAATCGCATGCAGCCGCCTCCACTTTTAAAGGTGACACGAACCCTATTCCTACCATTTGACTATAAGCGATTAACAGCAAACACAAGGTTATGGTTAATATCTTTTTTCCCATTCTATATTCTCCTTCTTGGTTTCACACCCTTCATTTAATGAATCGTTAACTCTTAGGAGGCCATTCCCCATATAAACAAATAATAAAGTTCAGTCCTAAATATGGCTGCATATTATTATGTGGTTGACCTCCTCCAACAGCATTAACGGTCATTAGATTCATTGGTTTATTTACTTGAGGTGTATAAACAGGGATGCTGCCTTTCCCTTGCTGATCTGTCCATATTGCACCCGTTGGCTCATTATTAGTTGTTTGAATATTGTTACAATTCGCTTGATGGTTATGGCTAGGTATCTCATTTTCCAACAGTGTTACAGAGGATGCACCGCCCGTACTGCCTATAATTCTAGGCGTTAATCCTACACCTGTTCCTTGATGAATAGCTGCTCTTCCATTTAAATTTGGTAATGCAAACGTTGTTTTTCCATCTCCCCCATATCTGTTACCCAAAATAGCGTATAGTGCACTATTCGAGGCAATGTTTATTATCTGGCCATCGCACAAAGCCCAGTCTTTTGGTGCAAAATTACCGCCAAATATTCTAATTTCTCCTATATATGCTTCTGACACTTTGCCCACCCCTTTTTTCTAATTTCTTGATGGATAAATTCCTACTAGAGCTATGCAGTAATTAGCGACACTGTATGGCTGCATATTTTGATGTGACTGCGAATTTCCTGATGTTGACAATGCTTGCGTGTTCATATTAGTATTTGGTTGATTGACAGAATAAATATTATTAGCAGATGTACCCCACACATTTCCAGTAGCCACTTTCAACGTAGCACTTTCTGAACTACCATTAACAATATGTGTATGAGTTGGCATCTCATTAATTGTTAATACATGTACCTCTTCTCCTGCTTTTTGTCCACGTGTGATACTACTGCTTACATGAACTGGGACTCTTCCCCTTAAGTCAGGTAATGCAAATGTCGTAGAGCCATTACCACCATAAGTTGCTCCTAAAATTGAATACAGCGCTTGGTTTGTATTAATTTGTAATATTTGTCCATCACATCGCGCCCATCCGCTTGGAACTGTCCCAAAGCTAAATAATCGTATTTCACCTACATATTGTTCACTCATCCTTCATACCCCCTATTCTGTTGGATACATACCGTAAAGAGCAATAATGTAACTAATTGTTAAAAACGGCATTACATTGTTATGAGAAGCGTTTCCTCCCACACTTGAAACAATGGCGGCATTCATTGTGCCATTTGGTGGTTGTGTCGAATATTGTATATTTTTTGCCCAAACTGCATTTTCTGGACTAGGGGTTGTGCCATCAAGAGAAGAAGCTTTTACCTGATGTGTATGTGCAGGAAGCTGTGAAGAGATTAAAGTGACGGTTTCCGCCCCTCCCATCTGACCATTGACAAAGGTAGTACCAGTAGTTGGATTCTGTCCTTGATGTACTATAACCCTGCCTTGAAAATTTGGTAATGCAAAGGTTGATTGACCATCTCCCCCGTAGGTTGTGCCAATCAAAGAAAAAAGTATTTCATTTTCGGAAATAGATAATAGTTGACCATTACAAAGAGCCCAGCCGTCTGGGGCATAATCACCAGCAAATAATCGAATTTCTCCAACATATTGTTCCATTCTTAAAACCTCCTTACAAAATATTGCTTTACCTAGCACATTACAATAACAAGGTTAAAATTAGGTTAAAAAATATATTTTTTCCAAAACGGACTAACTCACCAACCATTTAATCCAAAATATCAATACAATGTTGTTGCTTATAAGAAAGATTTAAGAGAGAAAAGTGGGTAATGATATTACATCTATAAAAGTACTAAACTAAATACCTAATACCAGAATTCGTTTTTATTTCCGAGAATAAAAATGTCAAAAGCTATCGAGAGAAAACTTCTCGATAGCTTTTGTCTACAGTCTGAACATACTAACACTAATATGTTTTTATTTTATTTTTTCTTTTAGCCACTTTTTTATGCAACCTTTGAATAACTGAACGTGTTTCATCTAAATGATCCACTGTTTGCTCATAGGCACTCGTCACTACCCCCATAAATAAAATATCAATGACAAGTAACTGCGCTAGACGTGAGGAAGTGGCACCACTTCTAAAAGTTGCTTCAACATTGGGAGATACATATAAACAAATGTCTGCTAGGCTAGACACTAGTGAACTACCATAGCGCGTTAAACTGATTGTAGTGGCTGGTGTTTGGCTAGCTATTTCAAGGATTTTAGCCACTTCATGCGTTTCTCCGGAGAAGGAGATACCTACTACCACATCCCCCTTCTGTGTATTGACAACGGCTGTAGCTCCTAAATGCAAATCCACAAATGCCCTACTATTTTTATTGATTCGTAAAAATTTTTGATCTGCATCCATTGCTGCTATACCTGATGCACCCACTCCAAAAAATATAATTTTATCAGCTTGTGATAAGGCCGTTATGGCACGCTCTAATTCAGCAATATTTATTAAATTAGCTGTTTGTGTCAAAATTTCACTACTTTGCATCGTTACCTTCTCTACAATCGATGGCAGCGCTTCATTCGCCTCAATATCTCGATCTTCAACTTTAGCATGTTGTAAATCACCAGCAATGCGCAATTTCAGCTCTTGAACACCACTAATATTTAACGATTTACACAGCCGAATAACTGCGGCACTACTTGTTTGACTTGCCTCTCCTAGTTCAACCGCTGTCATTTTTATTGCCTGTGTTGGGTGTGCTAATATATAGCTTGCCACCTTTTTTTCGGAGAGTGGAAGCTTTTCGCACATTTCAGCAAGCATAATTAAACCCGCATTTATTTTTTCCATTTTTCCAGCTCCATCTCTAGATAAAAGGAAGTTATCCATGTACCTCCTTCATCAATATTTCTTTAGAGACACCGCTCTCCGCACATGCCCTTCTGATTGAGCAAGTAATTCCGTCGCCTCTTCAATCGTTGTATTCGTCAGTAGCACCACTATCGCGAGCTTTACTTGATAATTGTTTTGCTCCAGAACACTTTCAGCCTGATTATAAGAAACTCCCGTTACCTCACAGACGATTTGTTTGGCTCTCTCTCGCAATTTAAAATTACTAGCATGAACGTCCACCATTAAATTTTTATAGACCTTTCCAAGCTTAATCATGGTTGTCGTTGTAATCATATTTAATATTTGTTTATGAGCTGTTGCAGCCTTTAGTCTTGTAGAACCTGTTAAAATTTCTGGTCCTGTAATCACCTCTATTGCAATATCTGCATGCTTACTAATAATAGAATGAGCGTTGCTCACTAAGCTGATTGTTTTTGCCCCTAGTTGTTGAGCATAATTTAATGCTCCTTTGACAAAAGGCGTTCGACCGCTTGCTGCAATCCCTATCACTACATCTCGGTTTGTTAGCTGTTGTTTCTGTAGTTCAACCTCTCCTAATGAAAGATCATCTTCTGCACCTTCTATGGCAATCATTACTGCATCTGCTCCTCCAGCCAATATTGCCTGCACAAGCTTTGGTGATGTACTAAATGTAGGTGGACATTCTACGGCATCTAGCAAACCAATTCGCCCACTTGTCCCTGCACCAACATAAAATAATCTACCGCCATTCTTTAGTGCATCCACAACAGCTGTGACAGCCTGCTCGATTTCAGGTAAAACCTTTGCTATGGCTAATGGTACTTTTTTATCCTCTTCATTCATCAGCTTTACAATTTCAATAGTGGACATTAAATCTAGATTTGTCGTATCTGGATGATAGCCTTCAGTCGTCAGTTTTGTCATTCGTTCCATTGAAATCAAATCCCTCCACACTATTTTTCATGGATACTCATCCAAGTTCCTTTTACCTTTCGTTGTAAAGCCTCTGTGATTGGAATTCCTTCACTGAGAAGTCCATTAACGAAAGCTCCTATAACAGGTGGCACCTCTGGTTGTATTAGTCGATTAGGTATTTTAGCAAGCTGTAATTTTTCTCGAAAGCATTGAACAAAATAAAAATTTTCGAATAAACCTCCACATAGGACAATAGAGTCACCTTTTAGCTGAGGCTCTTTTTTCAACATTATTTGGATGAAATGAGTTAAATGATGAGCAGCGTGTTCAATAATTTTTTGTGCCCTATCATTATTTTGCTCTGCTAAACGCAACACCACACGAGCTACGGAGGCTATGAGTACACGTGGCTGTGGATGCTCATAAACATGCGTAATAATTTCAGTAGGATTCTTTAATGCTAGCTGCTCCATAATAGTCGCTGTAAACAGATCCTCATTCACGCCAATAGCATCATAATGTCGCGTAATCAATCGCAATGCCTCTTGCCCAATATAGTAGCCACTGCCCTCATCTCCTAATAAATAACCTCATCCTCCAACACGACTAACTTGATGATTTTTTCCAACTGCATATACGATGGAACCCGTTCCTGCTATCACAACGAGCCCTTGCTGTGTAAATGTGCCGCTAGTAAGTGCCGCTACCGCATCATTGGTGATGGTTATCTTACAGGAGCTAGCAGGGAAAAGGAAGCTAATCCATTGCTCCCAGCGTTCTTTATCTAACTGGCGATCGCCCCCTGCCACACATAAGCACACCGCAGCAATATCATTATTTGTTGCATCTATCTTTTGTAGTAACGTGGCAAGGAGCTTGATAATATGTAGCCTTACCTCGTCAGGTGGCGTTGATTTTATATTCGTTCCAGCTCCTTCAACAAAAGCCAGCACTTCCCCTTTTCTTGTCCCAATCACTGCACGAGTTCTCGTCCCACCACCATCGACCCCAATAATGTATTGCCTATTTAATGGCACCAGCCGTCAGCCCCTCCATAAATTGCTTTGAGGCAATAAAGAATAATAGGATCATTGGTAATGAAGCTAATGTTAAACCTGCAAAAAGAGAGCCCCAATCTGCCGAATGCTCACCAAAAAGTGACATCATTCCAACAGGTATCGTCCGTTTCATTTTTTCTGTAATAAAAATAAGTGGGAAGAAGAAATCATTCCATGAAGCAATAAAATTAATAATAACCACTGTTCCAAGGGCAGGTCTCATTAACGGTAACATTACATGCCAAAGAACTCTTAAGTTCCCCGCCCCATCTATACGGGCTGCTTCCTCTAATTCATAAGGCATTGTTTTAAAAAAGCCAGTTAAGATCAGCATGGATAATGGAATACCTGTCGCCATGTTCATCAAAATTAAAGACCATAAGGAATTTATCAGTCCTAAATCACGCATTAATATAAAGAGCGGGACAATCCCCAATTTTATAGGAATCATCATCCCTAATAAAAAAATAAAGAACAATGCATGATTCCAAGAAAATTTAAAGCGAGCAATATAAAATGCAGCCAGTGAACAAACAACCACTATTAGTATCACAGATACAATACTGACAAATAGACTGTTTAGAAAGTATGTGGTAAATGGAATTTTTGCTAATAATGTACGATAAGTATCTAAGCTAAAGCTAGTCGGTAAACCCAATGGATTTTTATAGATATCCACGCTCTTTTTAAATGAAGATAAAATCATTAACAAAATTGGATATAAACTAATGGTCGCCACCGTAAACACCACAAGATAATAAAATGGTCGAACCCAAATAGCGCCTTGCTTCACTATAATCACCCCTTACATTTGAACATTCTTTTTATTGGCAAAGCGTAAAAATAGCGTGGTACAAACTAATATAAATAAGAATAGTACTGTAGCTAACGCCGAACCCAACCCAATAGCTGTTGCCCCAGAAGCGGTAGAGCTACCAAATGCTAAACGATAGAAAAACACAGCTAACGTATCTGTAGAATAGTACGGCTCTCCCATGGAGCCCTGCATTGCATATACTAATTCAAATGCTTCAAATGACTGGATAAATGTTAAAATGCCCATGATCATAATTGATGGCACCATTAAAGGCAAGTAAATCGTACGCAATAAAGTAAAACCCTTAGCGCCATCTAACTTTGCAGCTTCGACTAACTCACTTGGGATCCCTTGAAAGCCAGCAAGAAAAATTAAGACACCAAAACCTAATCCAAACCAACAATTGACTAAAATAATGGCGATTAACGCCGTGTTGGGATCACCAAGCCAAGCCTTTTGTAAAGTTTCAAGACCTAATTTCTCCAAAATGACATTTAAAGTACCAAAATTCGGATTTAGAATGAGCTTCCATAAGAAACCTACAACAATCACTGATAATAATCGCGGTAGAAAGAAAGCAGCCTTAAAAAACTCTGCACCTTTAATTTTTTGATAAATAATAAAGGCAAGAAAGAAGGCTAATCCATTCATAACAATCATTTGCACAACAAAATAAAGGACATTATGTTTAAAGGCATTCCAAAACATGGAGCCATAGGGTTCTGTCGTAAAAAGCGTCACAAAATTTTGGAAACCGATAAAATCACCACGAGCCATCCCTTTCCATTCAAAAAAACTATAGGATAATGCCGCTATTATCGGATAAAGCACAAACAACCCATAGATTATTAGTGCAGGAATAGGGAAAAGATGGATAGTCCACCTTACTCTCGATTTCCTCCTTCTTACTGATGGAGCTGTATATTCTCTTATCATGAGCAGCCTCCTTTTACTAATCATGAAACAACAAGACCCCTAAACTCCTTATAGCACTTCAGGGGTCTACTGACTTGATACTTTCATTATTTTTAAAATGGCGTAAACCAAGTTTTAGCGTTTTCCTGTACTTTTGTGGCAACCTCTTCAGGCGTTACTTGACCTAAATACATGCCTTGTAGCTCACTTTCAAGCAAGCTCTTTGTTGTTGGGTCCCCACCAGTAAAATTAGTTACCCACATATATGGCGTTGCTTCATTCGCAGTCGAATGACTAATAGCATTTAACAATGCATCGTCAGAGGTAATACCTGGAATAGCGCTGATCATAGAAAACTCTTTTACAAACAAATCGCCAAACTCCTTAGTTGTTAAAAATTCTAAAAATACTTTAGCTGCTTCTTTATTTTTCGAATTAGCATTGATCGCAAATGAGCCATCAACCCAAGTCGTCACTGTTGTATTACTCTCTTTAGATGGAATAGGAAAATAACCTAAATCTAAATCTGGATTCATTTCTAATACAACAGGAATTTCCCAGCTACCTAACGGAAACATTGCCGCGTCTTCTAGTGCAAACAAAGTACGGATATCATCCATTCCTAAGCCTTCTGAATTGACAGGAAAATACTTTTTCAAGTCATTCATTACTTGAATGGATTCAATAAACTTCGGATCTGTAAAATCCTTTTCTCCTGCGAGCACTGCTTGGTAAAAGTCATTGCCCTCATAAACAGCAGGACCGACAATACCGTGTAGCAACGATAATAGCCAGCCTTCTTTTGTACCCATTGCAATTGGTGTAATACCCTTTTCTAATAATTGGTCATTTAATGCTATGAATTCATCCCATGTAGTAGGAATTTCAAGATTATTATTTTTAAAAATCTTCTTATTATAGAAAAATTGTGTAGAGCTTAAGTTAATTGGTACACCGTACTGATTCCCTTGGTCATCACGAGAAGCCTGTAATGCTTCTTCAGGAAATACATTCAATCCATTTAAACCGTTTATTTTCTCAACATAACCTGCCTCCGCAAGCTTCAATCCAGCTGCATAAGGACGTAAGTGAAAAATATCTGGACCCTCTCCAGCCTGTAATGCCGTATTGAGGACTGTATTATATTCAGTATTTTTAGTTGGGTTAAATGAAACATGTATTTCAGGATGTTGTTCATTGAATAAAGCAATCACTTTTTCATACTTGGCAACATCTTCTGTGCGCCAACTCCCTATTGTTAGCGAAACCTCTTCAGTTTTCGATTTCTCTTCATTATCAGGTGTTGTTGAGGTCGTTATTTTCTCGTTCGTGTTACAGCCTACCAAACCCACAACCAGTAATAAAAGAAGCAACAATAACCATTTACTCTTTTGTCTCATACCAGCAGATCCACCCTTCATATCAGTAATTTTTCATAAATCATCGTATGAAGCTTCTCTCTAATCCTTCCCATGTTTGTATTTCTCCCATAATGCACAGCATTCGTTAGTAAAATGACAAATGCCTTTTTTACAGGGTCCATCCAAATACTCGTGCCTGTAAATCCTGTATGACCAAATGAGCCCTTGCTCCACCTCCTACCAAAACAAAATGATGCTTCATCTCCTCCCCATACTTCAAACCCAAGTCCCCTCGTTTTAAAAGTTTTCGTATAGGCAAGCTCTAACCATTCATATGGAATTACACTTTGTTGCTTGATCCCCAACCAAATTTCCGCATACTTTGCTAAATCCTCTACACATGAAAATAAACCTGCACTACCAGCAATACCATCTAGTAATAAAGCTTTCTCATCATGGACTATTCCCTGTACAAATTGACCTGCCACCATTTCTGTAGATGCAGCAAGCCTTCTTGTATGCACAGGCAGTTGAAAACATGTATGATGCATGCCCCATGGCTTAAAAACCTCTTGCTCTACAAAACTTTTTAATGAAATGCCAGTAACTTCCTCAATCACCTTTCCTATAATAATCATACCTAAATCACTATATTGCACTTGTTCATTTGGCTGCCATACTACATCACTTGCCAGTACCTCCTGCAGGATGTCACGCTTATGATGTCTTTTAACTACAGGTGTTAAATCTGCTGGCAATCCTGAGCAATGCTGCAATAAATGCTGGATTGTAATAAGAGGATAATTAAAATCAGGCAAATAGGTTTGGACTGGATCTGTTATATAAACTTGATTTCGACTCATCAGGAGTAAAATAGCTGGGAGTGTTGCGACAACTTTTGTTAAGGAGGCTAAATCAAACAACGTATTACTTAAAATAGCTTGCTCGCTGCCATCCTCAGCAGTATAGGCTCCATAATTGCATGAAAATAGCCTTCTTTCTTGCTGCTGAACAATTAATACAGCACCTGGAATTTTCTGTTCTTTCACTAAGCCAGTTATATATGCATCTACCAAGGAAGCACCCCACTATTAAATATCTAAATTTTCTGTAAATTAGTATTATCATATAAAATAAAATGATGAAAAATAACACCAATCCTAAAATTTTTTTTCATGTGTACTCAATAAAAAAAGCCCTAGCCAGTAAATATTTACTGGCTAGGGCTACTTTGATTATTTAGTTGGTTTTTTTAAATCCATTGACGCTGCTGCGCTTTCAACTTTTACGCGTTTCAAGAAGAATGCAAGTACCACTGCAATCACTGTTATACCAGCTGCAATTAAGAAGGAATGCGTAATACCATCTAATAAGGCGGTTTGCATAATCTGATCTTGCATTTGTTGCATTTGCTCTGCTGTAGGCGCTGCTCCTGATTGTGCAGCATTCGCTTTGGCTTCTGCAATTAATTCTTCCGCTTTAACTTTTGTACGATTATTCATAAATGTTACAAGGATCGCACTACCGATTGCTCCTGATACCTGCTGTAATGTATTGTTAATCGCTGTACCATGTGGATTCATCATTTGCGGTAGTTGATTTAAACCGTTTGTCATAATAGGCATCATGACCATCGACATACCGAACATACGAATTGTATACATCGATACGATATATGTGTAGCTTGAATCAATTTCTAACTTTGTTAAACCGAAAGTTGCGATTGTTGTAATCGTTAATCCAATAATGGCTAACACACGTGGACCAAATTTATCGAAAAGCTTACCAGTGATTGGTGACATAATCCCCATGACAAGTGCTCCTGGAAGCATCATTAAGCCTGCTTCAAATGGTTCGATACCACGGATAGACTGTACATATGCTGGTGTTAAAATCATCCCTGAGAACATTGCCATAGAGACAATAACTGAGATAATAGACCCTAAAGCAAACATTGGATATTTATAGATACGTAGTTCCAGTAATGGCTCATCCATTTTCAACTGTTTAACAACGAAAATAATTAAAGCGATGAAGCCAATTGTAATTGTGCCATATACCCATGGACTTGACCAACCTTTATCTCCTGCTGTACTAAAGCCGTATAAAATACCACCAAATGCAACTGTTGATAAAAGTACTGAAAGGAAATCTAAGTGAACTTCACGTGTCTCCATCACGTTTCTTAATTTCCAAACACCAAATAATAAACTAATTAAAGCAAATGGAATAATCATTTGGAAAAGCATACGCCAATCATGATGCTCCACAATATACCCTGATAATGTAGGACCAATTGCTGGCGCCATAATCATAACTAAACCAAAGATCCCCATTGCTGCCCCACGCTTTTCTTTCGGGAAGCTTGTTAGCATAACGTTCATTAAAAGTGGTGACATACTAGAAGCTCCGGCTGCTTGCACCATACGACCTGCTAGCAGCACGCCAAAATTAGGAGCGAAACCTGCCATAATTGTACCAATTGTAAAGATAGACATCGCTGTAATAAATAAATGTCTATTTTTAAAGCGTGTCACAAAGAATGCTGAAGCAGGCACTAGAATACCGCTCACAAGCATATACCCTGTTGCTAACCACTGTACTTTTGAATAGGTGATCCCAAAATCTTTCATGATTGTTGGTAATGCCACATTCAACAATGTGTTATTTAGAAAAGCAACAAAAGCACCCACAAATAGAATAGCTATCATGCCATAAGGGGGCTTTTTCATTGTTTGCTCACTATTCATTTATATCCCTCAATTCTTTCTTGTGTTTTACGATAAAACTTATTTTATACTCGTAGTCTACTTTTTTCAACAAATAAGTTTATATTTTTTATAAACGTTGATATAAAAGCATTCCAAGTGTAGAATAAGAGTATAATATTATAAAAAAGGTGAGGTTATGAACAAAAGAAAAAGACAAATTATAACAGCAGCACGTGAACTTTTTATTGAAAAAGGCTTTCTAGATACATCAATTAATGACATCATCAATGCCGCTAAAATCTCTAAAGGTACATTTTATAATCATTTTACTTCGAAAAATGAATGCTTAATCGCCATCTTAGATGAAGGTCGCGAAGAAGCTAGTAATCGTCGCCATGAGCTCATTTATGGCAAAGACCCTACAGATTTAGAGGTATTGACGCAGCAAGTAGCTGTTCTCATGTATGTCAATCGTGAACATAATTTAGTACAGATATTCGAATCCATCTTCCAATCAAGGGATAAAGAACTAAAAAAAATTATTATTAATTACCATTTACAAGAGCTAGAATGGCTCGCCAATCGTCTAGTACAAGTCTTTGGAGAAGAGATCAGCCCTATTAGCTATGAATGTGCTGTTCAAACACTTGGAATGATTAACCTCACTCTACGCGCTGTCTTTATTGCCGATTATAAATATATCAATCGAGAAGCTATTGTACGTGTAGCATTGCGCAATATTAGCGTAATTATACCCACTATGCTTGAGTCAAAAGAGATTATCGTAAGTGTTGAAATGATCAATACCATTCAAAATGTCGTGAACTATAAAACGGTTACAAAAGGAATGGTTATTGAACAACTACAAGGATTTACAAAGGGATTATCGAATAACGAAACAATGGAAGGTTTGGAGTATGCACAATTCTTATTAGAAGAATTGCAGAAAGAAAAACCAAAGCTTTTTATCATCGAATCACTTCTTACACCTTTCCGTAAGGCTTTCGTCGGCACAGAACATATCGCAGAGGCCCGTGACATCGCCAATAACTTATGGCGTTACGTAAAAATTGAACAGCCCGCTGAACGATGTACGAAAAATAAATAAAAAAAGAGGTATCAAATGAACACTTTGATACCTCTTTACTCTGTTGAATGAAATTAAGTTCTATGACAGACCTTTGTACAGTCTTAAGAAAGCTCAGAGATTCACCTTAATGACATTGAAATTTTAGCACAAAGATTGTCCCATCCTGACCTGAACGGACACTAATTGTGCCATTGTGTAAATCAATGAGCTGCTTCGTTATGGCTAGTCCTAGCCCTGTTCCTGTTATATCGTCTGTTGTATTCGTACCTCGATAATAGCGTTCGAATAGATTATCGAGCTCCTCCTGTGGAATACCGGGTCCTTGATCAGCAATGGTAAGCATTACTTCTTTACCAGTATGTTGTGCTTCCACAATTACCTTCGTGCCTTCAGGAGTATATTTTTTCGCATTGGTAATTAAATTATCCATTATTCGCTTGAGTAAAAGCTCATCCGCTTGTAACAACACATCACCATACACCTTCACACACACCTGTTCGTCTGCAAATTGTGGTAGCCATGTTGCTAGCGGCAGTACCACTTTCTCTAGCTGTATGGCTTTATTTTTTAATTGATACGTATACGTCAAATCCTGAATAAGTGCATCCATATAGGTTGCCTTTTCCTGCATGGTCTGTGCAAAAATACGCATCTCATCCTTTGTCCACTCATAATCCTCCGATGCCAACATCGTTGAATAACCGTAAATTGAGCTTAACGGGGTCTTTAAATCATGCGATAAACCTGTTATCCACTCCTCCCGTAATTGCTCTGCATGCTTGATTTGCCTTTCATTTGAATCAAGTCGCTCTGATAAGTGATTGAGTGACTCTTCTACAGGTTGGAACAGTTTAAATTTTCTTTTCAACTTACCTGTCTTTTTATGATGGATTTTTTTGTCACTAATCTCACTGTAATCGAATTGGGTAAGTCGCTCAATGCGCGATATCACATAGACAAGTGGTCGCACGAATTGACGTGAAATACTAATAGATAAGAAAATAACGCCCAACAGCAAAATAATATGTCCCCCAAAGAAGATAGAAACAAACAGTACCATTGCCTTATTAAAAGGCTCTTCAAATGGCTTATACGATGGATTAGGCATTCTTACAACAAATGTCCTATCGTTGGCTAAGGCTGTACTTTGCTTCAGCTCCGCATGCTCGAAAATATCGTATTTTTCCTCTAGTAATTGTGGCTTATTTAGCTTCTCATAACGTTCGCCTATGACCTCAATCCGATTCCATTGCTCGTCATAAATTTCAACACTAGCTTTATTTTCTTTTAGACGTTGCCGTGTTACAGCTGAAATGTCCCCTGTCGCTGTCCAGTTTTCAAGCGCATCCTCAAAAAGTGGTTGCACAGGAGTAGTTGGAAGAAATAATAAGTAGTAATTTGGCAATTCCCATGTATGCATACCTGGTTGCTGCAATGCCAATATTTCACTATCTGACTTTCCACATAGACCACATGTATCTCCTGTATAATCAACAATCTTCATGGTTGGATCAAATAAATAAAGCTGTCCAACATTTTCTTCAGCTCTCTTCACTAAATAATCAGCAATTTTAACTGTCTTCCCTTGCTCTACAACTGCATCATCTTCGATTTCAAAGGAGCTCATCACATGAATGTTGTCACCAACACGGTCATTGATAAAAATAGCAAAAAACACCAAACTCATAATAAAACCTGAAATGATCAATAGATAGAATATGATGAAATACGAAACAAAGCGGAGTGTTAATTTTCCTGCAGGCTTCATGAAGAAATGTCCCCAACAAGCTTATAGCCAATGCCTCTGACAGTAATAATGCATGTCGGTTTTCCAGGATTTTTTTCTATTTTTTCTCGCAGCTTTCTTATATGTACCATCACTGTATTATCATCAAATAAACAATCACCCCATACACGTTCGTATATTTGCTCTTTTGATAACACTTGCCCTGCATTGTCACATAAATATTTTAATAAATGAAACAAGCGACCACTGATTATTTCCTTTACACCGTCTACCTCAATTTCTGCTGCATCAATGTCAAATGTAAAACGGCTGCAAGTAAATATGTGATTTTCTGGTACGCCTTTTTTCTTCATATAACGGACTAGCTGCACCTTTACTCTTGCTACAAGCTCTAAGGGGTTAAATGGTTTTGTAATATAATCATCTGCACCATTCATAAAACCACGAAGCTTATCTGCATCACTACTTTTTGCGGTTAAATAAAAAATAGGGGCATCACTTTTTTCTCGAATACTATTCGCAATATCCAACCCACTTCCATCTGGTAGCATGATATCTAATAGATAAAAATCAAATGTTTTAGTATTCATTTCATCTTTTGCTTCTTCAATTGTATTACATAAGGTAATATTGTTAATTCCTTCTTTTCTTAAAATGATTTCAATCATTTCAGCAATGGCACGTTCATCCTCTAACACTAAAATTGATGCTTCCTGCATTTCCTCACCTACTTTTAAGATTACTTTAAGGTAGTCATTATTTCACCATAAGCTTCCCTATTTATTATATGTATAAGATAACCAATTAAGGAGATAAAACGCAATGACAACTAATCGTGTTACTTTCATTGATACAATGCGTGGATTTAGTTTATTTGGCATCTTAATGGCAAATTTGCTAATCTTCCAATTCGGGATGTATGGCAAAGATGAATTAAAAAATCTTTCTACCTTAGATAACGGGGCTTTATATTTTGTAAAAGTTGTGATTGAAGGCTCTTTTATGCCCATCTTCACTATTTTATTCGGCTTCTCACTTATTAAATTAATTGAATCCATCCGCAGAAAAAAGAATAAAAGCCGTTGGTCTATTTTACGTCGTGCAACAGGATTAATTGCCCTTGGCTTATTACATTCTATTTTATTGTGGGAAGGCGATATTCTATTTTCTTATGGTTGTATGATGTTATTTTTAATCCCATTTATTAATCGTAAACCAAAAACTTTATTTATTTGGGCTGGTATCCTATTTGTACTAACTACGGCGTTAACATACGGCTCTATGGAAACGTCTAAAAAAGAACAAAAAGAGATAGACACATACATCGAGCAAGCGGATGATGTTTACGCTAACGGCAGCTACTTAGAAATTTTTGATTTTAGAGCTAATGCCGAAGTACCAGGAATGGATGATTCTTCATTTATTTTCATTATATTAATTTTTGCACCTATGTTCTACGCACCACTATTCCTGTTTGGGATGGCGCTTGCTAAGAAGCAAGCCTTCGTGGAGATGAATAAGGAAATGAAATGGTATAAGCTAGGTGCTCTCCTTGTACCTATAGGACTCGTATGTAAAAGTGTAAGTTTTATAGAAAGTAAAAGTGCATTTTCTTCTATTTTATTAATGGGCGGCTCCCAGTTATTAGCGATTGGCTATGTTTGCCTCGCAGCATACATTTATAACACCCGTCCAGTTCAACTACTGGCTCCTGCATTTGAGAGCGTTGGCAAACTATCACTAACCAATTATTTACTACAAACCATCATTTGTACAACTGTTTTTTATGGCTATGGCCTTGGCTTATATGGCAAATTAGGGGTCTTTGGCGGAATCCTTTTCGGAATCGTTGTTTATAGCCTGCAATGTGTTTTCAGCCTTGCCTATTTAAAGAAATTTAAACGTGGTCCATTTGAAACAATTTTACGAATATGGACAAATTGGTCTTGGACTGGTCAAGTAAAATAAAACCCCTCAAACAAGCAAATTAGAAAGGAATATTTTTTATGAATAGTGACACAAAAGAAGACTTTACAGACTCATGGTGGTTTTTAGGCATTTGTGCAGCTGTAGCAGTAATTTTAACACTATTTGCCTTTTCATAGACAATATCGATTTCATTTGCCTCCTTGCTGTATACTAGTATTACAACTATACAGCCTAGGGGGTATTTTGTTGTTACATCGTATTATGATTACTGGCTATAAACCACATGAGCTTGGTATCTTTAATGATAAACATCCTGGTATTGTCATCATAAAGAAAGCACTGGAAGCTCATCTACGTACACTGCTTGATGAAGGACTCGAATGGGTTATTATCAGCGGTCAGCAGGGCGTAGAAACTTGGAGTGCTGAAGTTGTTTTAATGTTAAAAAAAGAATTCCCACTTTTAAAATACGCCGTGATCACACCTTTTTTAGAGCAAGAGAAAAATTGGCAAGATCATAAAAAAGAAAAGTATCAAGCATTAATTGCCCAAGCTGATTTTGTCACAAGCGTGACCAAAAAACCCTATGAAGCTCCTTGGCAATTTATTGAGAAGGACAAATTTATTATCCAAAATACAGATGGACTTTTATTAATTTATGATGAAGAAAATGAGGGTTCACCCAAATATATCAAACGGCTTGCAGAAAAATATATGGAGTCCCATGATTATAATCTTTTAACAGTAACTGCCTATGACTTACAATTAATAGCTGAAGAAATTCAACAGCAAAACTGGTAGAAAAATATTGATATAATTTTCTGACAATTATATACTAGAAGTAATAAAAGCTGATTGTTCTTATGGTTTTTACCTATAATTTGAAAGGAGCTGTCATCATTTGAATAAACATATTGAAATGATTCTTGAAGCTTCTCCCGTAAATGTGTCACATGATACGTATCGTAGAGAATGTCGGTATACACGGGGAATTCATATTGAAGAACAAGAATTTCTTGCTATTTTAAATACAATGAGTCATGATTCACGCTTATATTTTGATTTCCATAATCCACGTAAAGAGATTAAAAAGGGAACCTATTTGAATGGACACTCCGGTTTAGCCTACAATATTTATGAGTACTATAAACAAAATTATAATATTGAGATATCCGAATTAATCAACGGTAAAGATTTTTATGTAAAAATCGTATAAAGCTGAAGCCCCGTTAAAGTTAAAACTTTAACGGGGCTTTTTTGATCTTATAGGTCTGCTACTTGAGCACCTAATTCTTTATTATTATACATTTCTGTATCTAATTCTTTAGTAATACGCGCTGTTGTAACACCAGCAGTCATTGAACCACTTACATTTAACGCTGTACGACCCATATCAATTAAAGGCTCAACAGAGATTAATACACCTGCTAGAGCAATTGGTAAATCAAGTGCTGATAATACAAGGATAGCTGCAAATGTTGCACCACCACCAACACCAGCTACACCAAATGAGCTAACTGCTACTACTGCAATAACTGTAATAATGAACACAGGGTCAAGTGGATTAATGCCGACTGTTGGTGCAATCATAATGGCTAACATCGCAGGATATACACCTGCACAACCATTTTGACCGATTGATAATCCGAATGAGCCTGAGAAGTTTGCAATCCCCTCAGATACTCCAAGACGACCTGTTTGCGTTTTAATATTCATCGGTAAAGTACCAGCACTAGAACGTGATGTAAAGGCGAATAATAATGTTTCTGCCGATTTTTTCAAATACGTAAATGGATTTAAACCACTTATTGTAATGATTAATAAGTGTACAATTAAAACAATAAATAGAGCTACATAAGAAGCAATAACAAACTTACCTAAATTATAGATAGCTCCAAAATCAGATGTTGCTACCGTACGAGCCATAATCGCTAGAATTCCATATGGCGTTAAGCGTAATACAATTGTTACAACACCCATTACAAGGGCATAGATGGCATCCAAGCCTTTTTTAATTGTAGCTGCTGTTCCCTCATCCTTACGTGCCACACGTAAATAAGCAAAACCAAGGAATGCTGAGAAAATTACAACCGCAATCGTTGAAGTAGAACGAGCACCCGTTAAATCAAGGAACGGATTTGCTGGGAATAACTCAATAATTTGTGTTGGTAAATCAGGAGCTGCTAAGCCCGTTGTTTTTTCTTCAAGGTATTGACCACGTGCAGTTTCTGCGTCACCTTGTAAAATTTGTGTTGCATCTAAATCAAAGACTGTTGCAGAAAGAATACCTACAGCTGCCGAAACGGCTGTTGTACCGATTAAAATGGCTAAAATAAGTGCTGCCATTTTTCCGAAATTTTTACCAATCTTCATTTTAGTAAATGCAATTAAAATGGAGATAAATACTAATGGCATTGCTACCATTTGGAGCAGTTTAACATACCCAGTACCGATAATATTGTACCAAGATGTTGTTTTGGCTAATACTTCAGAATCGAGACCATAAATAAAATGAAGTCCAAGACCAAGTACAATCCCTAAGCCTAAACCGGCAAAAACACGATTAGAAAACTTAACGTGCTTTTTATTCATAACATATAAAATTCCAACGAACACAAGTAACACTGCTACGTTAAGAATGATTTGTAAATTCGACAATGGAATGCCTCCTAAGATGTTTTATAATAATGTAATCGAATTATATACCTATAATCCCTATAATTCAAGTATGTTTTATTAAGATTAATAAATTCCTATAACAAAATGCTTTCTTGCTAAGGATTATACCCCGAAAAATGGCGTAACAATCATCCTCTGGCAATGGATTAATCACGGAAAAGCTCATAAAAAATGTTTGTAAATGTATAGCTATTTTAATCAATGCCACTACATTTGGTGACAAATGAGTAACTGCCCCTATACTGTTAGTTTTTAACAGTGCAGGGGCAGCCTTTTAAGCATTATTTCTAATTACAAATCTTGGTTCGTAGTCACTAATGATGTCAAACACACCGTCATTATAGCAGTAGATATGATGTTCTACGGTAGGAATTTCTTTGCTTCCAATCCACGGGAGTTGATCAAACCATTCTATATAATCTGAATTGCTCATTTTATAAAACCATTCTGCTGAAGAATTTTTAGATTGTTCTTGGGTCATGGCTTCAGTGACCATGTCTACTAAATCAGATCGTGGGATTTCTCCAGTATAGCGAAAAGACCAAACATAATCTTGAATAGGAGACATCTTATCATAGATAATATCAACTTCTGTATTGTTTCGATCTATTAATGTTAAGCAGAGCCCTCGATCTGTATAATTCAATGTGGCATTAATGATTTGGGCTCTTTCTAAGCAAGTGACGGGTTGCCAAATGTGCAGTCTTCTTGAATCCATCTAAACCTCCTGTAACCAAAATATATATCAATTTTATTTAAATTTTCATATATTTTACATATTAGTTCCACAAATCTAACATAGTTTGCTAATGAACAAAATAATTTTGTTGTTTATTAATGAGGTAACAACTACCAGCTATTTTTTTACACTGCTTTTTTACATGTGTTACCGCATTGGATAATTGTTCCACAGAGTCAAAATACTGATATTCATTCGTAATAACGGCAATAGATAAAGATGTGCATGTTAAAGGTTCCAGTTCGCCAGATCTATTAGCTACCTGAACATATGCTAGATCCTCTAACTCGTAAAAACTAAGTATGTTGGCATCAAAGTCATCAATAATTTTTTGACACATCTTTTCTACCTCGTAATAAGGTAGAATGGCTACAAAATCATCTCCACCAATATGTCCTAAAAAATCCTCTACGCCGCAGATATGTCTTTTTAGTATTTCTGTTAAATACCGTAAAATTTTATCGCCTTTATTAAAGCCATATGTGTCATTGTAGGATTTAAAGTGATCTAAATCAAAATAGATTAAACTATATTGCGATAGCTGTAATGCTTCTTCTAATTTTTCATCGATTAATTTATTGCCTGGAAGACTACTTAATGGATTCAGGAAGCTTGCAATGGCTACTTGTGTATCAACGAGCTTTAACAATAACTCTCGAATACTAACCATGCCATAATAAAGATTGTTTTTCGTAACGATGACATCATCATATAAATCCTCAGGAGGTCTAGCCATAGCTAATGTACTAACCTCTGTGATCGGTGTATTACGATCAACGATTAAAGGATTTTTCTTTATCATCAGCTGATTTTGACGTTCCATTAATAAATGATAGCCATACCGAGTACCGATTTTTTGATAGAAATGTGTGCGTGTAATATGTCCAATTGGTTTTTCATCACGCACAACAACAACGCTACGCAACGATGGATTACTTGTAAAAAGTACATCTAATTCTTTATTTTTCACAAATTCATCAATACATGGAACTTTCTCAATGACTTCCCCTATCTTCATGGTCACCCACCCTTATTTTCCCCATATATATTTCCTTTGCAGGCTTTCCTATCGCATATCCCTGTGCATAATGAATGCCAATACGATGGAGATAATCAAGCTCTTCTTGTCTTTCAATCCCTTCAGCGATGATTTTAGTATTGGCTTGTTCAGCATATTTCATTAACAATGTGACGAGCTGCTGTTGTTCACTATTTTGGTCTATGAATTGAATTAATGAACGGTCTAGCTTAATAAATTCCGGCTTTAAATAGATGAGCGTTTTTAAACTATTATAACCTGATCCTACATCATCTACGGCAATGCGATAGCCCTGTGATCGATAATGCGATAATACACGTTCAAACTCCACAAAATCTATTACTGCACTTCGCTCAGTTAGTTCAAAAACCACTTGCTGAGGTTTGATTCCAAGCTCCTTCAATAATTGTAGTGTTTCGCCACTGTGATATTTTTTATCTAATAAAACATTCGGATGTATATTAAGGAACACTAAAAAGTTTTTATTCACCAAGTCTTTGTGTAAACGTTCCTTGAAACGTTTCAAGGAAAGATTTCTACAAAAACATTCAAATAAAAAAACGCAATCTGTTTGTCCTACAAACTCGTAAAACTGGTCCACACTGTTAAATAATGTTGAGGGTAATGGTCGATTTAAGGCTTCAAATCCTATTGTTTGCTGTGACTGTAAATCTACAATAGGTTGAAAGTATGTATGTAAATCGTTATGTTGAATAATTTGTTTCAATGCCTTTAAACGTTTCATATATAACGAACTACTTTGATGCTGACCATATAAATATTTAAAAAAAGAAAATATATTACTTGTTTTTATACTTTGTCCCACTACAGACTCCATCCCTGCACCTCTTCAATTGGTTATTATGGTTCATTGTACGCTTTGATTGTAAACAGACTGTGAATCGAATGTAAAAAGAGCAAGTTCCAGTAATAGGTTTTAACAAAACTCTTTTCTAGTTAATATTTCACAATATTAAAACTATTACAAATAATTTATTTGATATAAAATGATATTAGTGTATGATTGTAATAATAGGTTTATATTACCTATTATATTTTTTTGTGTTTTTACTGTATTGGTCTTAATAGGAAAACCTATTTAGATAAAAATTATTCAAGGGAGGATCCTGTTAATGAGCTTGTCTATTCAACAATTATTGGAGAACAAAGGAATTACACCGAAACCTGAACACCTTGAACTATTAAAAACACGCTGGGAAGGTATGCAGTCACTTCGCAGCAATTTAGAAGGTATTGCGATCGATGATGCAGACATCGCCGTACGTAGTATTCCTGGAGGTGATCACATTGACAACTGATTTACATTTAAAATCTGTTGAAGAGTTGGCACCTTTACTTGCATCAAAGTCGCTATCTCCCGTGGAATTAACGAAAGCTATTTTAGATTTTGCTGAGGAAAGTCAGCCTAAAATTAATTCCTATATGGCTTTTTATCGGGAAGAAGCCTTAGCAAGGGCAAAAGAAGTTGAACAGGAGATTCTCCAAGGTCATTATAAGGGTATGTATCATGGGATACCTATGGCCTTAAAGGACAACTTGTATTTTAAAGATAAAATAACAACGATGTCCTCAAAAATTCATAAGGACTTCGTTTCTGATTATGATGCGACAGTGGTTGAAAAGCTACGTGATGCTGGTGTTATTTTCACTGGGAAATTAAGTATGCATGAATATGCATGGGGAATTACCAATAACAACCCTCATTACGGCCCTGTTCGTAACCCATGGGACTTAGATAAAATTCCTGGTGGTTCAAGTGGAGGCTCTGGTGCGGCTGTTGCAGCTGGAGCAAGTGTTGCTTCACTAGGGACAGATACAGCAGGCTCTATTCGAATTCCATCGTCTGCTTGCGGCATTGTAGGTTTAAAACCTACACACGGTCGTGTAAGTAAATACGGCTGCTACCCGCTAGCATGGAGCTTAGACCATATTGGTCCGATGACAAAGACAGTTAAGGATGCAGCGGGCTTGCTCGAAGTCATTGCTGGTTTTGATCATCGAGACCCTACTTGCGTGAATGTTCCAGTAGACAACTATGAAAAGCAGCTTACTGGCAATATCAAAGATCTAGTGATTGGTATCAATGAAGAATATTTCTTTAATAATGTTGATGCTGATGTAGAGAAGGCTGTTAGAGCAAGTATTCAAAGCTTAGTGGATTCAGGCGCTAAAGTAGAAGTGGTGCGTATTCCTTCCCTACAATATGCAGAATGGGCAGAGCTTGTGACGTCTCTTTCAGAGGCAGCAGCTATACACCATTCAGATTTACAAAAGAGACCACAAGATTTTGGTGACGATATTCGTCTGCTATTTGAGCTTGGTGAGTTGCCTTCTGCAGTCGATTACTTGCAGGCTCAGCAGGTACGTCGTCAAATCAAGCAGGAGTTTACAGAGATTTTTAATAAGGTAGATGTGCTCATTTCCCCTACCCTACCTGTTATAGCTAGTACAATTGGGGATGATTTTGCAGAGTTAAACGGTCAAAAAGTAGATTTAATTGATAATATTATCCGCTTTACAGGCCCTAGTAACTTAACAGGCTTACCTGCCCTCTCGGTTCCTTGTGGCTTTAAAGGAAACTTACCAATAGGTCTACAAATTATTGGCCCAGCCTTTAAAGAAGGACGCATTTTAAATGTAGGCTATGCTGTTGAGCAAGCAAATCCACAGAGAAATAGAAAACCAAATATTTTTGCTAATATCTAAACGATAAGCACTAGAAATCTGCTCACTTCACGGTATACCACTGAATGAGCAGATTTTTTTGTGGGGGAAACCTGCTAGCATTCATAGTAATGGTTTTTTATGAACAAGTAATTTTATAATAGAAGCTAGAAGCTTACTACAGGAAAGGCAATGATCCATTCATGAATGTAGAAAAATTTTTACAACTACCTATTACAAAAGACTTCACTGTTATTGCTGGTCACAACGGCTTAAATAAAGCTGTTCAAAATGTAGAAATATTAGACTTTGAATTTTCACCTGATATCCACCATGTCAGGGATACTATCTTTACCCCCAACAGTGTTGTGTTAAGTAGTTTATTATTTGCAAAGCAAAAGCCTGAGTATTTATTCAATGCTGTTAAAAATCTAATTGAGCTTGGGGCGAGTGCTTTAGCCTATAAGCCTGTTATTTTTAAGGAATTACCTGAAGAAGTTTTGTCGTATGCAGAGCAGCATAATTTCCCTATATTGCGCTTTGGTGGAGATGAGTTTTTTGAAAAAATCATTTTAGAAACAATGGCTTATGCTAAGACACAGGATTATTCCTACTTTTTAGAGACGATTTTACGAAGGTTAATGGAGGAAGATGTAACACAGGAGCAAATCAAATCCATTTTACAACAGCTCAATAAGCCCTTTGAAAGATATGTATTTATAGCAAATTTACGAGTTGGTGACACAATCCATCCGAACTGGATGCAGCCCTTTTACTCGTTGGAGCCACTATTAAAATCGGGTATGATTTGTTCTTATAAAAAAAGTCTATTTATCATCATGACACATCCATCTCAGCAATTCCAATTTGAAAGGGTTTTACATGAATGGCTAGCATTATATGCCATACCCACTGATACAATCACTTTCGGCTATAGCAGTTGTAATGATACCCAGACTGGATTCCCAATGGCATTACGCGAAGCTTTTTTTGCCAATATTTTCGCTGAAATCGATATGCTCCCTAGCTGTCATTATAAGAATCTCGCGTCTAATTGTTTATTAATCGAGTTATACCGTAAAGATGCAACATTCGCTATGGACTATGTTACCTCCTTTTTAGCCCCTTTACTTGATGATAAGGCTGATCCAGACTTAATGGAGACCGCCATAACTTATATCATTAAAAAAGGAAATATTAAGGAAGTTGCTGTAGCACAATTCTGTCATCCAAATACAATTCGCTATCGTATGGCTAAAATACGTCAGCTAGTAGCACCCATAGATAATGATTATGTTTTTTATGAACGCCTAGCTGCAGCCGTTAAATTGTACTTATTACATAGCAAAATGAACAGTGACTAATCGCTTTGGAATAAGTACAAAAAAACGCCTGAATATTTAGAAATAAAATCAAATTCTTTTCTTCTCTCTTATGCTATTCTATTGAAGTTAGGAGGAAGAACACATGAAAACTTACATAGCTGATGGCATGTTATTAGTTACTGCAATCGTGTGGGGTAGTGGATTTGTTGTAACGGCCATTGCTCTAGAATATTTAACAGCTTATCAAGTAATGGCTGGCAGATTTTTATTAGCTTCAATCATATTAACCGTTTTATTTGGCGCCCGCTTAAAAAAGGCTTCGAGATCAGTGATTTGGAAGGGAGCTTTATTAGGTACGATTTTGTATATAGCGTTTGCCCTTCAAACAGTCGGACTGCAATATACAACACCATCTAAAAATGCCTTTTTAACCGCAGTTAATGTCATTATTGTTCCTTTAATAGCATATGCAGTTTATAAACGGCGTATCGATGGCTACGAAATCATTGGTTCGATAATGGCAATTGTGGGCATTGGCTTTTTATCATTACAAGGCTCATTGACAATGAATATAGGTGATGCCCTATCATTAGCTTGTGCTGTTGCTTTTGCCTTTGATATCTTTTGTACAAACCTTTTTGTTCAAAAAGAAGATGCCATTGCTCTAACTATTATTCAGTTTCTCACAGCATCCTTTATAGGTGTTCTCGTTGTCATTAGTCAAGGTGAAATTCCTACGTCGCTTGAAAAAGAGGCAATTTACTCGCTTGTTTATTTAGGGATTTTTTCTACGACAATAGCTTATCTTTTCCAGAATGTGGCCAATCAATATACAACTGCCACAAAGGCTGCGATTATACTATCAACGGAATCTTTTTTCGGCATGGTTTTATCCGTTATCTTCTTGCATGAAATGCTAACAAGCCGTATGGTCGTTGGTGCCGTCCTTATTTTACTAGCTATACTAATTGCCGAAGTGAAACCCGCACATCCAAAAAAGAAGCTAATGAAAGCACTCGATAATCAGATCCCCAAATAGTTTCAGTTTATACTGGAACTTTTTTTATGTTTATTAAACTCGACTAGTAATAATGCTTGTCGTAATCCCCACAACTAGCACTGTAATTATAGATAATAGCAAGGTCGAGGTTGATAGGAGGAAGCCGCCTATAACAATCACGATGGAATCAATAAAAAATATTAATATCCCAACATTGATACCCGTTTTATCACAGATAAATTGTGCTATCAAGTCAGTCCCCCCTGTGCTTGTCTGAAATCGCAGCATTAGACCAATACCAAAGCCTACAAGTATTCCTCCAAGAATGGCACTATAGAGCGCATCAATTTGCACAAGATTGCGGACAGGCTTTAAAAAATCGATAATGAAGGAAGACGTTAGTAAGCCATGTATACTATTGTAAAAATAGGTTTTATATTTAAACCACGCAATAATAAAAATTGGAATACTAATGATAATAATCATTAAACCAATTTGGAGCTTATATAAATAATGTAAAATTAGCGCTAACCCTACTACTCCCCCATCTAAAATTTCATAGGGCGTTAAAAATAAGTTTATTCCTAACGACAATGAAATACTTCCTATTATAATGACTAGACTTTTTGTAAAGAAATACATACAACCCCCCTCCGTGTCTATGCATGTCTTATAGTATGAAAATAGGTTATTGAACATGTTATGAAATAACCTTAGATGATTAGCCATTTTTATCGAGTGTATTTGCTAAATTTCTTCGAAACTTATTCAATTTATTTCCGTATATACAGATAAATTTTAAATTAACAAAGGGGATTATGATATGGAGCATGCTTTATTGGAACAAGTTAAACATACTAGAACTTTTTTAAGACAAGAACAATTGGAAACAATCTTTGAAGAGTTTGATGGTCAACGAATGCGCTTAACAGAGGTACAGCGCTTGGAGAAATACCGTAAAATGCTTGAAAGTCCTTTTCGCTTTTTCCGTGGAAGTGCCTATCTCTTTTATTTTGATATGACAAAATCCGCTTCAATCTTCCATACTCCTGATAGAAAACCGACTTGGATTCAAGGTGACATGCATATGGATAACTTCGGTGCTTTTCAAAATGAAGCTGGCTCCATTGTTTTTGATGTCAATGATTTCGATGAGGGCTATGTCGGTTCATATTTATACGATATTATTCGTATGAGTATTAGTATTGCACTTTATTTAGAAGAACAAGGCTTACATAAGACAACCCAAGAAACGGCTATTCAACATTTTCTTAATAGTTATATCAATCAACTAAAACGATTTGAGCGTAAACAGGATGATCCTCTAACACTCATTTTCACAAAGAACAATACCAAAGGACCCGCAAAGAGGTTATTGAAAAAGCTTGAGAAACGCCAACGATCCCATTTTTTACAGGATATTACGTATCTCAATGAAGACGGCGAGCGTGCTTTCTTATGGAATGAAGAAATTCAACCAGTCACTGCTGAGGAATACAGTGCCATTTCAAACGCACTTTCTACATATAAAATTAGGGACATAGCTTATAAGTATGGCTCTGGTACAGCTTCAATCGGTTTAAAACGTTACTATATTTTAGTGGAAGATGAAAAGGGTGCATCAGGGGTTGAAAATTTAGTGTTAGAAATGAAAGAAGTACGCACAGCCATTCCTGCCTACTTTCTTCCCTATCAGGATCTGTTTTGGGCTCATTATGAGCACCAAGGAGCACGAGTAGTTGGAACTCAAAAAGCCATGCACCACTTAGAGGATCCACATTTAGCCTTTATTACAATGAATGGTCAGGAATTTTATATTCGAGAACGTTCTCCTTATAAAAAGAAGATTAAGCCTAAAAACTATAAGGATGTAGAGGATTACTTTACAACAACATCACTTATGGGGAAAATTGCCGCTAAAATACATGCACGAGCTGACATCGATTATTCTCATGTTTTTACCTATCACAGCGAGGAGGAGATTTTAAAAGCGATCGGTAAAGAACGGAATGTATTTATAGAACATACAATTTTACAAGCAATGAGTTACAAAGAAACCGTCTATACAGATTATGACTTATTCAAAAACTGGGTTGAAACAAAAATGTAAAAAGGGACCTTCACTTTTAGCGAAGGTCCTCTCATATTGAATATTATTTTTGCTTGGCCTTCATACGAGCAAGTAAAAAGCCGCCCTTAAATGATTTAGGCTCATACGAGATAATAAACGCATTCGGCTCAAATTGCTCTACTATTTGAAAGAGCTCTCCTTCACGATTCCTCTTCGTTAAGATCTCATATTTATAGCGGTTACTATCTCGCCCTTCTCCTATATAAATCGTGACTGCAAACCCTTCGTGGCGAAGAAATTTCACAAGCTCTTCATTCTTATTTTGCGTATTAATGGTTGTATAAACATAGCCTATCGCTAGCTTTCGTTCTATTTTTGCTCCTAAAAATATACCTAATCCAAACCCAACTGCATAGACAACCATAGATAACATACTTTGCTTCCCACTGAAAACGAGTGAAAGGCCAAATACATACACCAACATCTCCAGCATACCAAATATCGCTGCAAGAAATGTGATATTCTTTACCAAAAATATTGTTCGTAATGTTAAAAAAGGTACATATACTAATTGTAGGATTAAAATTAAAACAATACTTTGCATTTGTGCTAGACCTTTCTGAGAGTAGTTTTATATAAGTATATGTTGAAAGAGAGAGTTACATGCGATTTCAACAACTCTATTTTAAATTCCCTTTTAGTCTAATGTTAAACATTTCTTATGACAGTCTAAAGTTATTTTAACGGAACAAATTTTAACTAAAATCATAATCTATAGTTTAAAACATACAATCCATAACAACAAAAAAGTGACACCCCCTCAAATCTAAATCAATAGATAAAAGTAGGTGACACTTTCTTTTCATGAAAATATGTAAAATATTTAGATGAATATTATTTAATTATCTTTTTATACTTCCCCGTGCATCGGGTCTTTTTTATGCTTTGGCCCAATCATGTTGAATAAAATATTTAGGATAATCGCTGTGACTGAACCACAAACAATACCATTTGACGTTAAGATTGAAACGCTTGTTGGCAGTGCATCAAAAATGCCAGGAACCACTGATACACCGACACCTAAACTTACTGCAATCGCAGCAATCATTGCGTTTTCCGCTGATTCATTCATAACAGGTACAAGCATTCCCATACCTTGTGTAATCACCATACCGAACATCGCAAGCATTGCCGCACCTAGTACAGACGTTGGAATAATCGTTGTTAATGCTGCGATTTTTGGTAGGAAGCCAAGTGCTACTAGTAAACCACCTGTGATGTAAATGACTTTACGGTCTTTTACGCCAGACATACGCGTTAATCCCACGTTTTGTGAGAATGTTGTGTATGGGAAGGCATTGAAAATACCACCGATTACTGAAGCTAGACCTTCTGAACGGTAGCCACGAGCCAAATCTTTTGAATCTAATTTTTTATTACAAATATCACTTAGCGCAAAATAGACACCAGATGATTCTACTAAAGATACCATTGCTACAAGTGTCATGGTAATAATCGCCGTTACATCAAATGTTGGCATGCCAAAGTAGAAAGGTTGTACCATGTGAAATACATTAGCATCTGCAACTGGGGTGAAATCCACCTTGTCCATGAAGGCACCTAAAACAGTACCTACTACTAATCCTATTAAAATAGAAATAGCACGAACAAAGCCCGTAGAAAAGCGATAAACGACTAAAATGACAACCAATGTAATAAAGGCTAAAGCTACATTAGAAGCAGAGGCAAAATCCTCAGCACCTTGTCCACCTGCCATATTGTTTAATGCTACTGGTAATAAGGAAATACCGATAATTGAAACAACTGACCCTGTTACGACTGGTGGGAAGAATTTCACAAGCTTGCCGAAGAAGCCCGCAATTATCATTACAATTACACCAGAGGCAATAATAGAACCATAAATGTCCGTAATACCCTGCTCTGGGTTTGTACCAATCGCAATAATTGGACTTACCGCTGTGAATGTACAGCCAAGTACTACAGGTAAGCCAATACCAATGAATTTACCTGAATAAACCTGTAAAAGTGTAGCGATCCCGCACATCATAATATCAATCGCTACTAAATACGTCATTTGTGTTGAATCGAAGCCAATTGCCCCCCCGATAATCAGTGGCACTAAGATGGCTCCAGCATACATTGCAAGTAAATGTTGAATCGCTAGCGCAGTCGATTTAAAGGTATTCATTACGCGCGAGCCTCCGTAGCAAATGTTACTTTGCCATCTTCAAGAGAATCTACAATTGCTAATGACTCAACGCGAACACCTTGCTCACGCAATAATTTTCCGCCATCTTGGAAGCCCTTTTCAATAACAATTCCAACTCCCACAACATTCGCACCCGCTTGTGCAGCAATATCAAGTAAGCCTTTGACAGCCTCACCATTGGCTAAGAAATCATCTACAATTAAAATATTGTCATCTTCGCTTAAGAAATTACGTGAGACAGAGATCTCATTTGTTTCATTTTTTGTGAATGAATGTACCTTTGAAGAATAAAGGTTATCTGAAAGAGTTAATGATTTACGTTTACGAGCAAATACGACAGGCGCGCCAATTTCTAAGCCTAACATCACGGATGGGGCAATACCTGAAGATTCTATTGTTAAAATCTTTGTAATCACTTGATCAGAGAAACGATTTGCAAATTCATGACCAATTTCCTTCATTAGCATCGGATCAATTTGATGGTTTAAAAATGAATCAACTTTTAATACGGATGAAGATAATACTTTACCCTCTTGCATAATTTTGTCTTGTAATAACTTCATTTCTTTCATATCCTTCTTTCGTAAAAAATTATAAAAAAACGCTGAATACTTTGATTCCATTCTGCTACGAGTGGAGCAAAGCATTCAGCGCAAAAACGTCGAAATGAATAGAAAACATCATTAAAATTGAAGTTCTCTAAAAGCATTGCTACCCATAGTCGATTCATTTACGGTAAATCGGTAGAAACTTGCGAGCCCTATTCTCGCTATTATATGAGTGGATTTGTATGAAACTATCAGAATAACCAATTTATCACTTTATTCGGTAAGGGCTACTATCTCTCACCAAAAAAAGTTTAATTTTTCGGAATTTAATGGTATTTCGGAACTTTTTAATTGTAAACGTTCGTGTTTTCAATCAACGTACTGATTATAACAGACTATTTTCTAGCTTGCTAGCATTATTTTGATAAATGGAACGGTACTGTCATAATGACGACATTTCTGTGAAATAACAGTGATGTACGAATGAGAAGACTCGATTGGTTGTGTAGCATATGATGCCATCCTTTTTTCGGCAAGAATTGAGGGATAACAACTGTTACTTTATGACCTGTCTTCGTACATTGATGTTCTACTTTATCAATAAATTTAATTAATGGCTGTGTAATGCTGCGATATGGTGAATAGTAGGTAACTAATCGTACATCAGGTTGCCAAACGTTCCACTTCTCTTCAAAAGCTTTTGCATCTGCTTGATCGAAAGCTACGTAAAAGGCTATCACTTTATCAACCTTAAGTGATTTGGCATAATGTAGAGAGTTTTCAACCACCTTTGTTATACCAGCTACTGGCACAATAAAAACATTCCCCTCAATAGTAGCCAGTTCCTCATGATTTAATCTTAACTGTTCTCCAACAGCTTGATAATGTTGCTTAATGCGATGGAATACAAAAATAATAATTGGTAAAAAGATAAACACTGGCCATACTTGAGGCATTTTTGTCACAAAAAACATCATTGCCACGATGAAAGAGATAGCAGCTCCAATTGTATTGATTGTAAATCTTGCTACCCAGCCTTTAGGTTTTTCGCGCCACCATTTTCTCATCATTCCCGTTTGCGCTAATGTAAAGGGAATAAATACGCCTACTGCATAGAGCGGAATTAAATGCTCTGTGGCCCCGTCAAAAAGTATAATTAAAAAAATGGCTGCAATACCTAGCATTAAAATACCATTTGAATAGCCAAGACGGTCCCCACGAATTTGGAAGATTCGTGGGATAAAACCATCCTTCGATAAATTTACAGCAAGCAAGGGAAATGCTGAATATCCTGTGTTTGCGGCAAGTACTAAAATCATTGCCGTTGTGCCCTGTACAATATAATAAAGAAAATTCCGACCAACACTAGCTTCTGCTAGTTGGGAAACGACTGTTGCTTCTGCTGTTGGTGCAACGCCATAAAAATAAGCTAGACTAACAATCCCGATGAATAAAACGGCTAAAATGGCACCCATTGCTAAAAGCGTTTTAGCAGCATTATTTGGAGCAGGATTTCTAAAATTAGGTATGGCGTTAGAAATAGCCTCTACTCCTGTTAACGCTGAGCTTCCTGAAGCAAATGCCTTTAATAAAATAAATAGGCTAATCCCTGCCACTGGTGTGCCAATCTTTGGATGTAGCTCTGCAGGCACCTGTCCAGTTGCCACATTATAGAGCCCAATCCCGATTAGCAACAGCATAACGCCTACAAATAGATAAACTGGGTACGCCAAGATAGAGGCTGACTCTGTTACACCTCGCAAGTTTAAAATCGTTAAGAAAATCACAAATATAATAGTAATGGGTACATTATAAGCATGAAGACTTGGAAATGCAGATGTAATGGCATCTGTCCCGGCCGACACACTTACTGCTACCGTTAAAATATAATCAACAAGCAAAGAACCCCCTGCAACAAGACCTGCATTCACGCCTAAATTTTCTCGTGATACGACATAGGCGCCTCCCCCATGTGGATAGGCGAAGATAACTTGACGATAGGATAAAATCAGTGCCACGAGTAGAATAACCACTCCAGCGGCAATAGGTAAAGAATACCAAAACGCCATTGTACCTACCGTCATTAGGACAATTAAAATTTGTTCTGGTCCATAGGCTACTGATGACAATGCATCTGACGATAATATGGCCAGTGCCTTTGTTTTACTGAGCTTTTGTTCCCCTAACGCATCGGATCTTAATGGTTTGCCGATTACATAACGTTTGAATGAGGATTTCATTGATAAACACCTTCTAGTTTCATAGAATGTGTTTCGCCTTTCTAAATTACATCAAAAAACGCCTACAAGTCATCACTAAATAAGACTTGTAGACGCTCATCCGTCTGCCAAGCTCCACTTTTCTGCTCTTAACGCTTACGAGGTTAGCTGTCGGATTCGGGCCTGAGTAGCCCTACTCCTCCACAAGGAAGAGATTCACCCCAAGAATGGCTATGCCATCCATCAAAATTGGTTCCCCCGCGTTTAGTTGCTTCAGCGATTTAGAAATTTGAAACTTTTATAATGATGTCATATTACGCCTGCTAATTGAAAAAGTAAAGAAGAAAATTTTTCTCTTTTTTGAGTAAAAGCATAGGCTTTTTTGAACATATAAATAATCGCTTCTTAAAGAAAATTTCCTGAATACCTAGTCAATACCCACAATATAAACAATAAAAACTGCCTTAAAGGTATATTCTACCTTCAAGACAGCTCATTATATTAGTCATCAAAGCCTTGTTCAAAGTCGATAATGTTCCCAGAGACTGCATCCACATCTACTTCGTATTCATATTGACCGTCTTTCAGTTCAATTTCATATACACCATCATCAAGCTTAATTTTTGTCACTTTACCCTTTGCTTTTGTTTGGGCTGTCTTGATAGCCTGCTCTTTTGTAATTATTTTTGTTGTAGCAGTCGTAGCAGGAATATGATCATCCCAATCATCGTCATCTAGACGTTCCTTTTTCTGCTTGAGTAATTTTCCACTATAAGCATCAAATTTTAAATCATATTCTTCTGTATCTGTATACACCTCTACTTCATAAATAGAGCTAAACTGATTTTGGTCAAATTCGATATTGGCAACTGTACCATCCACTACCGCTAGAGCTTTCTTCTCAATTTCCTGCATGGATAAGACCTTTTTTTCTTGGGCATTTCCTGATAATAAAGTCGTCGAGCCAATCGCTGCACCCACTCCCAGTGTAATTACTAGTGCTGGAATCATGATCATTTTTTTCATGTTCATCTCTCCTTTGTTTTATCTAAACTTAGCTTACCAAGTGAAGATGATAGAACTATAAGAGGAACATTAGAATTTCATGAGAATGATTTAATGATCGTCATCCCATGTTACAGACAGTACTTTTCCTGAAACAGCATGAATTTGAAATGTAGCTTCGTCCTCCTGCGTTTCAATCTCAATTAAATAGTAACCACCCTCTGAGGTTTCTTCAAAATCAACTGAATCCACTTCACCCTTTAATTGCTTAAGGGCTATTTGAATGGCCTGTTGCTCAGTAATAATAGGCTCTTCGATAGGTTGTTCTTGTGGCTCAACCTTTTTCTCAGCCAGTAGTTCGCCAGTATAACCATCAAACGTTAAATCCTTTTGAATTTCCTCATTTTCAACACGTACAGTGTAAATGGAGTCTGTAAGCATAACGCTTTCTACATCTCCATATTCCTTTTTAACCATTTGTCTGATCTGCTTTTCTGTTAATAGTAATTTACTATGTCCTTCTTTCAGGATTAGATCAGTCACCTGTTGTGTCGTAACATCGAGTATAGCTGCATACTTGACATCGTCACGCGTAAAAAGCATTTCAAAGGTATTTCCTTGTTTTTCAACCTGTGTAACATGACCATTGTAGATAGTCTCAATATGCCGAATAGCCTGCGCTTCACTAAGAGGTTGAACGTAAAAATAACGATGTTGAACAAACCAAATTACTCCACTACAAAGAAGGATAATAACAACAATTACTAACATCCACTTTTTCATTGCTGTCCCTCCTTTGGTATACATAAAGTAAAGCTTGAGCCTTCCCCTAGCTTACTTTTCACATCTATCGTTATACTTAATTGTTGTGCCAGTTCATGTGCAATTGCTAGCCCTAGCCCTGAACCACCTGTTTTACGATTACGATCCTCTGTTACACGATAGAAACGCTCAAACAAATGAGGAATATGCTCGACTGGAATACCAATACCAAAATCTTGGATGGTAATACGTACATGGTTGGTTGTTTCAGTGGCTTGAATACGTACTTCATCCTCACTATATTTCCTAGCATTATCCAGCAAAATAAAAAGTAGTTGCTTCAATATTTTTTCATCACTATAAATAAATTTTGGTATCTGCGCATCAATTCTAAATGTTCGATGATAAGCCTGTTCCATTTGTGAAGCTACTTTATTTAAGAAAGGGGCAAGCTCTAGTTGTTCGAAATGAACGTCCAATTGCTCTTTGTTTTTAGCTAGCTCTAGCAATTGCAACACCATTTCATGCATACGAGATGATTCATTGGCAATGGCTTGTAAGGATTCCTGAGCAACCTCACGATTATCAAAACCCCTTCTTAGGAGTAGTTTTGCATAACTTTCAATGACAGTTATAGGAGTTTTTAACTCGTGAGAGGCATTTGATACAAATTCTTGTTGCTTTTGATAATGCTGTTCAAGCTTCTCCATCATTATATTAAAAGTGCGGTTAATGTTTATTAACTCGTCCCCACCTTTTTCTGTAGTATCTATTTTTTCATATTTCCCAGTAGATGCACTTTTGTGCATGGTCTCATTTAAACGTTCTAGCGGTAATAAAATAAGTCGCCCAAGTACCAAGCTCGCTAGGAAAATTGGAATCGTTGCAACAAAAGATACAACAACTAAGATGACCTTTAACAAATCTAATGTCCGTTCTACTTCTTCCATAGATTGCTGTAAGGTTATGTCCACCACCGTTCCGTCGATCCAAATAGCAGGCATAGTGAAGGTAATGGCAGGGACTTCTTGCATTTCAAGAGAAGCTTGAACCTTTGTTTTCAAGCGTTCACCATCATAAATATAAACAGCACCATCTGTTGGCATATAAGCTCTTAATACTTGCTGTAGGTTGGTTTGTGCATTTAACTGACTCAGTGTAGAGCTTAACTCATTTGCCCGTGACTGGAGCTGATTATATTCCGTATCATAGGCAAATTTCTCATACAACAAATAAATTCCACTATTTGTTGCCACTATAATAACTAGCATAAGCAATGTTGTTAGTAGATGAATTTTTGTTTTAAGTCTCATAACTATGTTCCTTTAGCACATATCCAACACCTCGAATTGTCTGGATAAGAGGAGTTGGATTAGCAGCCTCAAGCTTTTGCCGTACATAACGTATATAAACATCCACAACATTTGTATCCCCATAATAATCATAGCCCCATACAGCCTCTAATATTTGCTCCCTTGTCAGTACTTGTTTTGGATGCTTTAGTAAATAGAACAACAAATCATACTCACGAGGTGTCAGCTGAATTTCCTTATCAAAATATACAACTTCTCTTGTTTGCTCGTTTATCGATAAATGGCCAAATGTAAGTGCAACTTGCTTTGGATTTACCTTCTGCGAAAACCGTAATGCATTGCGAATTCGTGCCAGTAGCTCCTCAATTTCAAAAGGCTTTGTCACGTAATCATTGGCTCCTAAATCCAAGCCCTTTACCTTATCCTCTACTTCACTTTTAGCAGTTAGCATGATAACAGGTGTTTGGGATTCTGTTGCACGAATACGCTTTAGCACATCAATACCGCTCATCTCAGGTAGCATGATATCAAGTAAAATTAAATCCCATTGTTGCTCACGGTATTGTAGTAAGCCTTCTGCTCCTGTATGTGCCATTGCTGCCTCATATCCTTCAAATTGAAGCTCCAGTTGTAGCACTCTCGCAATATTCTCTTCATCTTCTATAATTAAAATTCGATGTGTCATGTCGAATCCGTCCTTCGCCTTTTCTTTTCATCGTATACGATACAAGTGGTGAAAGTCTAATTAGAAAATGATGAGAAAGACAATACATTTCTTTTTTTGACACAGGGTACGTCTTTAACTAATAAACTTTCGGTAAAAAGCTGTAAATATCCCTTTTCTCAAAAATTCCTGAGCTTACTTTAGCAACTTTTTTGCCATTTAAACGGCTTGGAAAGGGAAACTCAATATGTGGACCATTATAATGAATAATTGTCACTGTACCATCAGAGTTATTACGCCAATCATAATTCCTTTCATCCGTTTTAATTGAAAGTTTAATCGATACAAAAGCTAAACTTAAGAATAATATGAAGAAGGCAAGACGAACGATTTTCAATAGAAACACTTCCTTTTCTATTAGCATAATAATTTACATCCTTACGCACTATTGAGTAATGTTAATAATTTGAACAAAAAAATCTCACCAAAAGCTTTATGGATAGCCATTGGTGAGGTAATTATTGATGCAAAGCTCTATACAAAAATGCTACAAACTCCGCACGTGTTACAGGATCATTTGGTCTAAAGTTGCCATTATCTCCAATTGTGATCCCATTTCCTGCAAGTATAGCGATAAAGTTGTGTGCCCAGTGTGTTTTTGGCACATCCTCGAAAGTATCTTTATTCGATGAAGTTAAATTAAAGGCAAGAACTAATACTTTTGCCATTTGAGCACGTGTCAAATTCGTAGTTGGCTGGAAGTTCCCATCTACCCCTTCAAACAGACCTGCTTGTTGCACCTGATCGATTACCCCAAAATAGAGATGGCTTTTAGGTATATCGTTAAATTCGCGCGCATCTTTTTTCGGTTCTAGCGCTAATGCTCTTGTTAATATCAGGGCAGCATGCTGGCGCTGAATTGGTGCATTTGGCTTGAAGGTGCCATCTTGATAGCCTGTAATAATGCCCTGCTTTGCCATCTCCTGAATCATCGCCCAGGCCCAATGTCCTTGAGAAATATCTGAGAAGATGATATCTGGCTCTGTTGGTTGTGGATCAATTGGTTCTTCAGGTTTAGGTTTTTGTTCTTCAGGTTTAGGTTCTTGTTTTTCAGGTATGGTTGGCTCTGGTATTGGGGATGGATTCGGAGATATACTTCCTCCACCACCCGATGAACCGTCTTTTACCCAATGGGCATATAAGGTGGTATTGGACTTCACTACATCTTTAGAAAAATTCCATGGTATCGTCAGTTCAATATCCTTATACCAGCCTGTAAATGTATAGCCTGCCTTTGTTGGATTTACTGGATTTGTTGCTAAGGTATCTTTAGTTACCTTCTGTGATGCTACTGCACTTCCTCCATTTGTTTCGAAATCCACCGTATACTGTGCGACGACGTTTTCCCATTTTGCATACAAGGTTGTATTTTGGGTTATCATATCCGTTGTAAAATTCCATGGTGTGGTGAATTGAGCATCCTTATACCAGCCTAAAAATGTATACCCTGGTTTTATAGGGATTACTGGTTTACTTACTAGTGTCTCATAAATTACTGTAATAGGATTGATTGCTGTCCCCCCATTTGTATTAAATGTGACAACATATGAATTTGCTTTCCATTTCGCATACAAGGCAAGATTGGATTCTTCAATATCAACAATGCTATTGACCGTATAATCTATACCATCTCCCACGTTAGTGCTGTTCCAACCATCAAATGTATAGCCAGTTTTTTCTAAAGATCCTATATTATCTAAGATCGTTGCGGGAGTATTTCTTGGATACATATTCATATCTACTGGTGGATTTCCTTGTTCAGAGCCATTTCCATGATAGATAATTCGATAAGTAAGTAACTCGAACTGGTGATTATTTTGATTGGCATAGGCTTGAGCAGTCGATGCATCATGACCATAAATAATTAAATTACTTGGATTTGCATTAAAAATATCTTCTAAAAGAATCGTTGCATCCGATAATATTTTCACATGTTTAAGATTATTGTCATTAAAGGCATTATCCTCTACAGTCATTACATTTTTAGGAATTTCTAAACTACTAAGTCTATTCTCGCCAAATGCCCATCTACCAATATTCGTTACACTACTAGGAATCTCTATACTTGTAAGCTGATTATCGAGAAATACACTTTCCGCTATACTTGTTATACTTGAGGGAATCGTTACATTTGAAAGTTTATTGGTAGCAAATGCATACGCTCCTATACTTACGACACTAGTAGGTATTACTAAAGAGGTTATGTGATTATCTGAAAACGCCCATTCTCCTATAGTCTCCAAAGTTGTTGGTAACTCAATGTTTGTTAATTGGTTCTCCATAAATGCGAAATCCCCAATTGTCTTAAGTTGATTTGGCAGCTTAACTGTAGCAAGTGCATTATCTAAAAATGCATATGAGCCAATTTGAGTAACTTGATCTGGTATTTCTATAGCAGTAAGTTTATTTGTAAAGAATACACCTTCACCTATCTTTTTAAGGTTATTTGGTAGTTTCACATACGTTAATTGATTTTCTGCAAATGCCACATCTCCAATGCTTGTTACACTGTCTGGTATAATTACCTGCGTAAGACCTTTTTCACCAAATGCTCCACTACCTATTGCTGTTACTACCCTGCCATCTAGCTGACTTGGAATGGTTATTGCCATATCAGTACCTATGTAATCTCTAATCGTTACTGACCCATCCCTATTTTTTGTCCACTCATAATCCGCTTCATTGACAGGATCTGGAGAATTTATACCTTGAAAGTTTATATTCAACCTATCTGCATACTCTTTTGCAGAAGAATTCTCTGGAGCATAAATAACAAGGTTAGGACTATGCCCTATAAAAGCATCATCACCTATTTCAACATCTTTAGAATATATAATGATTTCCTTTAGGTAATTATTTGAAAAGGCTTCATCTCCAATGCTTTTCACACTTTCTGGTATCTCTAAACTTTCAATATCATTCCTTGCAAATGCATTTGACCCTATTATTTTTACACCCTCTGGGATTTTCACATTGACAATATCATTCGTTGAAAATGCGTGATCTCCTATACTAATAACACTATTAGGTATATCTACGCTTTCTAGCAAATTTCCGGAAAATGCATAATTTCCGATACTACTTAGATTATTTGGAAGTATCACATTTGTTAGTTGGTTTAAGGAAAATACACCATCACTAATGTTCGTTAGATTACTTGGCAGTGTCACACTTGTTAACTGATTTTGATAAAAGGCATATGCACCAATTGTTGTTAATGTTTCTGGTATTGTGAGGCTTGTCAGCTTTTTATTAGTAAACACCCAAGGGTCTATCCCTGTAACTATTTTCCCTTGTATTTGATGAGGAATTACCATATCTCCGCCAGTACCTGTGTATGTCTTTATAGTTATCGATCCATCAGGACTATCTTCCACATCATAATCAGCTTCATTAGCAAAAGTAAAAGGGATTTTCAATAACATAAGGAAGATAAATAGTGTAAACCATATTCCATATCTAACACATTTTGCTTTCATATAGTCTCTCCTTTCTTTAAAAATGAAATAATTCTTCTTCATCTTAAAGGTAATTATTTACTCCTACTATTGAGGAATGTTAATTATTTTTAGGTAAATACAAAAATCCCATCATTGGTAGTCTTATCACACCAGTGATGGGATTTATTCTTATTGAGAGAGGGCTCTATATAAAAAGATTGCGAATTCTGCCCGTGTAACAGGATCATTAGGTCTAAAATTACCTTGATCACCTATTGTGATACCGTTTGACGCAAGAATAGCAATATAATTGTATGCCCAATGAGCAGCAGATACATCATTAAATGTTTCTTTCTTATGGGCTGTTAAGGTTAAAGCCTCGACCAATACTTTTGCCATTTGTGAACGTGTCATATTAGATTTTGGGTGGAAGTTTCCATCTATGCCATCAAACAGTCCTGCTTGTTGCACTTGTTTAATTACCTCAAAATAGAGATGACTTTCAGGAATATCATTAAATATAAACGTCTCTTTTTTCGGTTCTAGCTCTAACGCTCTGGTTAACATCAGGGCAACATGCTGGCGCTGAATTGGTGCATTTGGCTTGAAGGTGCCATCTTGATAGCCTGTAATAATGCCCTGTCTTGCCATCTCCTGAATCATCGTCCATGCCCAATGTTCTTGAGAAATATCTGAGAAGATGATATCTGACTCTTGTTGGGGTGCTGACTCTGTTGGCTGTGGATCAGTTGGCTCTTCAGGTTTAGGCTGTGGTTTTATAGGTATGGTAGGCTCCGGTATTGGGGCTGGATTCGGAGATATACTTCCTCCACCACCCGTTGAACCGCCTGTTACCCAATGGGCATATAATGTAAGATTGGCCTTCACTACATCTTTGGAAAAATCCCATGGTATTGTGAGATTAATATCCTTATACCAGCCTGTAAATATATAGCCAGCCTTTGTGGGATTTACTGGCTTTATTGCTAAGGTGTCTTCCGTTACCTTCTGTGATACTACTGTACTTCCTCCATTTGTTTCAAAATCCAACGTATATTGCGTGGCTACCTTTTCCCATTTGGCATACAAGGTTGTATTTTCGGTTACCTTATCCGTTGCAAAATTCCATGGTGTATTGAATGCGGGATCCATATACCAACCTGCAAATTCATAGCCTGCCTTTATTGGGTTTGCTGGCTTTATTGCTAAGGTGTCTTCCGTTACCTTCTGTGATACTACTGTACTTCCTCCATTTGTTTCAAAATTCACCGTATATTGTGTGGCTATCTTTTCCCATTTGGCATACAAGGTTGTATTTTCGGTTACCTTATCCGTTGCAAAATTCCATGGTGTACTGAATGCGGGATCCATATACCAACCTGCAAACTCATAGCCAGCTTTTGTTGGGTCCGCTGGCTTTGTTGCCAAGGTATCTTCAGTTACCTTCTGTGATACTACTGTACTTCCTCCATTTGTTTCAAAATTCACCGTATATTGAGTGGCTATCTTTTCCCATTTGGCATACAAGATTATATTCTCTGTTATCACATCTGTATCAAAGCTCCAGGGTATATTCAATTCTTCATCCTTATACCAACCACCAAATGTAAAACCTGCTTTCACTGGAGCATCTGGGACTACCGCCTTTTCTCCAGCCAGTACTTTCTGTACCTCTATGGTGGTATCAGTATTTGTTTCAAATGTAACTGTGTACTGTTGTACATTTCCCTTGGCATAAATTCTTAATGGCTGTGTTACATTCCCATCCCATTGTGTTACCCATGATAAATCCTGGTACCAACCTTCAAAAGTAACACCTTGGCTGATAAATGTATTTGCTCCTGACATTAATGGGCTATTAAATTGAACCCATTGTAACCGATTAATTTCAAATGCCCTATCCCCAATGCTCTTTAAACTGTTTGGGAAAGAAACATTCGATAATTGATTATCATTAAATGCCAGATTTCCTATACTAAGAAGACTATCTGGAAGCTCTATAGATGTAAGACGATTTTGTCCAAATGCCCAATCCCCTATACTTGTAACATTATTAGGAATGACTATACTTTTTAACTGATTATTATAAAATGCCAGATTTCCTATACTAAGAAGACTATTTGGAAGTTCTATATTTGTTAAGTAATTAGCTTGAAATGCTCCCTTCCCTATACTTGTAACACTATTTGGAATGTTTACAGTTGTTATCTTATTACTTTCAAATACATTATTTCCTATACTTGATATACTGTTTGGAAGTTCCACATTAATTAACTGATTATAGGCAAATGCCTCATCTCCTATACTTGTTACGCTATTTGGAATCTTTATATTAGTTATCCGATTGCTTGTAAAAGCTCGGGTACCTATTTTTGTTACACTATCAGGAATATTTACAGTTGTTATTCGATTTCCAAAAAACGCCTGATGCTCTATATCAGTAACACCATCAGGTATATCTACATGTACTAGCTGATTACCATAAAATGCTTGATATCCTATGGTAGTGATGCTTTTTGAAATGGCCACGCTTGTTAATTTATTGTTGTGGAATGTCCAACGTCCTATATCCGTCACACTATCGGGAATCACCACCGTGCTCAGCAGATTATCTGCAAAAGCCCAATCACCTATCGTTATTACACTTTCAGGAATCACTATTTCTGTTAGTTTAGAGTCGTAAAACGCGAGATTTCCTATAATTGTTACGGGCTTCCCTCCAATAATTTCAGGAATAATCACAGGTCCCCCCGCGCCTAAATATTTTATAATCGTTACACCGGTGCTATTTGGTTGTATCTCAAATTCGCTTGTATTGAAATTGGTTAAATGACGATTGCTATCTATTTCCTCATGATCTTCAACTTCACTCTTATTATCTACTTCATTTCCACCTGCTTCTTGAACTTTTTCTTCTATGTCATTTTGTTCATTCGCATAGGTCAGGGGTTGCCCCCATTGGAAAAAGAGCAGTAATACCATAAGTATAATGGTAATGTTTTTCTTCATTCATCCTCTCTCCTTCTGTAAATTTTCAGCTTCAACATAGTCCCCTTCCTTTGTGAATCCTTTCGATAATGCTTCTATATAAGGAAAACACTCTTCTTTATCATAAAAAAATCAATTTACTTCTACTATTGAGGAATGTTAATTTTTCACTAACTATAAACAAACCGCTATCAAAAAATTGATAGCGGTTTGCTTTATTTGGATTGTTTTGATAATATTGCCTGCGCTCGATTTTTAACACCTAACTTACTATAAATCCCCGATAGATAGACACGTATGGTACCTTCAGATAAAAATAATTGCTCGGCTATTTCTTTATTTGAAGCACCTTCTGATAATAATAAAAATATTTCCTGTTCACGAGTTGTAAGGGACGCCAATGGTGAAATTTGCTTATACTTTTGAACACATTGGAGCAAGTGCTCAACGTAGCTCATGGAAACCTCCCTCCACTCCATTTCAAAAGATTGCTTTCGAATAGCGGCATATTTTTTTAATAAAGCATATGTTTGAGGCTCATCTATAAAGGTTCTGATATATTGATATGGTTCGGCTAATTTCAAGGCTTGATGTAATTTTTCTAACGCCTCATCTGCTTGTCCTTGCTCAACCAAACATATGGCTAATAAAATTGTCGCTTCTATACGAGTAGATAGCTGTTCTTGTTGTTGCGCCTGTGATTGCACCTTTATAATCAATTGCTGCGCTGCTAGTAGATGTCCTTCCATGAGTAAATAACGTGCTTTTACTAGCAAATAAAATGGAAAATCCTTACCTACTTTGACCTTAGCTAACTCCTGTTCTGCTTGGACAACATTGTCTTCACGTAAAAATAATAGTGCCTTCATTACTCTTATACTATCAATCCACTGGCGTTCATTGACAGCTTCAATTGCATGATCTAAAACCCCTTGAGCAACTATATATTGCTGTTCTAACACGGCTATTTTACTTTTAAGAATATACATCGGTACTAACAATCCTGCATCTTGAAATTGATGTCCAGAACGTATAGCTTCCTCTAATTCTGTTGATAGCTCAGCAAATTGGTTCCACTCATATAATTTTTCTGCACGCACGCCATAGCTATAGCCCGTCATACTTAAGTTTTTAAATTTCCCTGTTCTAAACTTAGCAAAATAAGACATAGCCTGTTCATCTGAAAGTAACTTTCCTCGAGACCCGATATTTGTTCTAAACAACATAGGCTCTGATTGATTATATTGTATAAATATTGCGTCCCATTTGGACCCGACTGGATTTCTCTCCAGTCTTTGTCGAATATATTCCCCAGCTTGAGAAAGATCTCCGTTTTTCATGACAAAGACATAGGCTTTCACACCTAGAAAATCATCGACAGCAGATGCATACTCACTTTTATTCATCCATTGATTGGACCTATGCTTTTGTTCTAGGTCTAGTATCGTCCGATAAGCATCTTCTAAATTGTGTAATGCTGCGAGTGTATAGGCATACATTACCATCAACTCTGGGTGTACCTCATAGCCATTAGACAAAAATGTATCAATCCATTTTACATAGGATGTTGAATGACCACAGGAAAGAAATGTTACAAGATGCTCCTGAATCCATTGTTCAGCATACATAAATACGTTGCCGCTTAAAGCAAGCTCTATAGCAGATAAAAAATTCCCATTATTATATAAAGCTACAGCTGCCTTTTCATATAAATACAAAATATCCTGCTGAGTAAAACGATTGCTCAATTCTTGGCGCAATGCTTCTCTAAATAAATTGTGATATCGAAAAACCTGCTCTTTTGCTTCTACTCTGCTAATAAATAATCCTTGTTGATCAAGCTCTAATAAGACTACTTGAGCATCAGTACGGTTTGTTAGGACATTACATGTATCAGCGGTTAATTGTTCCAAAAGTGAAGTATAAAGAAGAAAGATTTGTAGGGGTGGTGCTAGTTTTGAAAAAACCTCACTCATTAAATATTGGAACACATATAAATTACTTTCTCTAAACTCTTTGTCTACATTGTGGAAACCTGCTAAATTAGTTAATTGCAACCCTGTTGGCCAGCCCTCCGTTATCTCAAAAACCCTTTGAAGTGCCTTTACATCCAGCTTATTATTTAAATTTTTATAAAATTTTATTGTCTCTTCATATGTAAAAAGAAGTTGCTCTAAACCAATTTCAAGCAAGCAATGGTTTAATCTCCACTTTGCAATAGGTAATGAAATAGTTGATCTACTAGTCAAATAAATAAAGCAATTTTCAGGTAAGAAATCAATTAGTCGAGTCATCGCTTGATGGATAGCAACATTATGAATATGATGATAATCATCAATCATAATATGAATCTTTTTAGTAGATAGCGATAATTCATATAAGAGAGAGTCCACTAAAAACTCTAATGGTAACTGTGGTTGAGCATGGAGTATAGAATCAATCCGTGAGGCAGCTTCAGGCTGCAAGGAATGACCAATAGCGTGAATTAAATACTTCCAATAACGAATGGGATCATTGTCTGTTTGGTCCACTGTATACCATGCAACTGTCGTTTCAAGTTGCTGAAACCAACTACTTAACAAAGTGGTTTTACCATACCCTGCTGGCGCTTGTACTACTATAAGTTTTGCTGTTGACTGGTGTAGAATGGCATTTAATCGTTCTCGCTCAATAATTTGCTTGCCCGTTTGAGGGACTGTTGTTTTTGAGGCTACTAAAATATTTGGCATCATGTAGACCTCCCTTCTCTTTAACAACTTTAAAAGCCTAGCCATTCTTTTGCCCATAAAATGGCCTTCGTGCGAGATTTCACACCTATTTTACTATAAATTCCTGTTAAATATATACGAATTGTTCCCTCTGTCAGCTGCAATTGTTGTGCAATCTCCTTATTAGAAGCACCTTCTGCGAGTAATTGCAGAACATCTTTTTCTCTTGCAGTAAAGTTAGCGAAAAACTCATCTTCTGAGCTGTCATTCTGCAATAGTTTATTTACATAGGCTAATGGCACTGACTTAAATGTATCTCCCTTACTATGCTGACGTAGACGCCAGTATTTATTAAGTAATGGCCAGATAGTATCCTCCTCTATAAATGTGCGGTAATATCCATAGGACACTCCATGTTCAAGGGTAGCGTGTAATACTGTTAAAGCAAAATCCTCTTTACCAAGTGAAAAATGACAAATGGCTTCTAGCAGACCTGCTTCAATAAGCGTAACGATTTGCTTTTCCTGAGTTGCCCCTTCTTTTAAACGAATAGCAGTTTGCAATGCTTCCTCCAGTTGATTTTTAGCATATAGGATTTTACCTTGAACTAATAAATAAAAGGGATTTCTTGATGCAATTCTATAATTCATAAAATCTGTAACTTTAAAAAATTCCTGTTGCGCATATGAAATATTCCCTTCCAATAAATAAGATTGTGCTTTCATAATATAAAGCATACCGACCCAATAAGGTTTATCGGTTTCCTTCATAGCTTCAATCAATAACATATGAGCTTCTTCGAATTGTTTTTTAGTCATATAAATACGAGCCTTTAACAAGTACATTGGTATAAATAATCCTGGATCTTGAAAACGTAAACCGTATTGTAAACCGATCTGTAGCTCTTTACTTGCTCTATCTAAATCATTTATCTCATACAAAATTTCGGCTAGTAACCCATAGGTAACCCCTGTAATATTTCGCTCCCTTATTTCACTTTCATTCAACACGTGAATCAATTCATCCATTTTTTCTACTGATAAGAATTTTCCTCTTGCTCCTACAAACGTACGTAAAATTCTAGGCTCAAATTGATTATATTTTAAGGATATATGATATAAAGATGATTTATTCTTTCTTACATTTACGCGTGTTTGTAAACCTACTTTTGCTTTTTCAAGATTTCCATCCTTGATATAACCAATATAAGCATTCATAATTTCAAAGATTTTTGATACAGCAATGAACTGAAAACCATCCATCCATTTCCATTTATTTTGTTTAAATAGTAGTTCCTCTATGATTTTATTCGCCTGATCAATTTCATGGGTTGAAAACAGAGTAGTAATATATAAGACAAGCATATTAATATCTACTGGAAACTGAGCATTCCTTAATTTCTGTATCCACTGCCCGAATAATAGAGTATGTCCCTCGGCAAATATTTCGACTAAATATTTTTGAATCCATTCATGTGCAAGCTTGTATAATTCGCCATTTAAAGCAAGCTCAATTGCCGCTACATAGTCTTCTCTTTGGCATAAATTAGTGGCTGCTTCGTAATAAATAGAGGTAATCATTTCATAGGAATATTGCCTTTGAAATTCTACCTGTAGGGCATGCCTAAATAAAGTTTGGTAACGATAAACGGGTGGATGAGCTTGTACTTGTTCGATAAACAAACAATTTTTCTCCAGCTCTGAGAATGTAGTTAAACTATCTAATCCGTTCGTGATGGATGCACAAACACTCGGATCTAAGTAGTTTAAAATGGAAGTTCTTAGTAGAAAATCTTGCAATTCATGAGGTAATATTAAAAGAATTTCTTGCATGAAGTACTCATGTATATATGAACTAGCTTTGGCTAAAATTTCTTCACTACTAAGATTACCTATCATTCCTCCTGTTGATAGCTTTATCAGTTGGATACCTGCTATCCAGCCCCCTGTAGTCTTTAATAAAGGCTTCAGCGCATCCTTCTGTTCATCATTAGTAACAGAATTAAAGAAAGATTGTAGCTCTTCTAAATCAAAACATAATTGACCCGTCCCGACTTCTAGTATCCAACCTTTTACACGCCATTTTGCTAGTGGAAGTTCTAAATTAGTTCGTGTAGTTATATAGATCCGTGCATTGGCTGGTAAATATTCAATAAGTCGATTGATAATTTGATGAATTTGAGGGTTGTGGATTTCTTGAAAATTATCAAAAACAATATGAATATTTTCTTTATATGTATCCAAATCGTTTAACAGTGTATCTATAATTGTTTCAAAAGGTGGTGTTTCATCTAGTATATTGTTTAACTTTTGTTCTACATTCAATATGCTAAAAGATAATGTATGTATTAAGTACTTTAAAAATCTCACAGGATCATTGTCATTCTGATCGATAGTAAACCATGCTACCGATTCATCAATATGCTTCAACCACAGACTTAAAAGAGTCGTCTTTCCGTATCCTGCGGCTGACCGTATAATGGTTAGTTTCTTCATTCGATTGTTAGATAAAATAGAAAATAATTTCTTCCTCTCTAATACATTTGGCACTGTACGTGGAATTGTTACTTTTGATTTTACCCATACCATATCCATCACCTTGTCTCCCTTCTACATTTCATTAGTTCTATAAATTTCGAATTTTTCCTGCAATTTAATTTTTCTACTCATTCACTTCATCCAAAAGAGCATACTTATTTTAGAAGGATAAAGCAAACTACTTCACTTTTTTTATTCCTAGCGTTAGAATACTAATATCTTATTTTCCTATAGGAAACTTTATTTCACTGATGATACTTTTTGAAACGAGGGAACAATATGGTTTACAAACGAGTCACAAAATCGTCTGCAGAGGCGGTTTTAGATGGAGATATAAAAGGTTGGCGAAGATTCTTGCCATTTTTAGGACCTGCTTTCATTGCAGCAGTCGCCTATATTGATCCTGGCAATTTTGCTACAAATATTACAGCAGGCTCTCAATACGGCTACCTGCTACTTTGGGTTATAGCCTTTTCTAATTTAATGGCCGTGTTAATTCAGTCCCTGTCTGCCAAGCTTGGGATTGCGACAGGAAAAAATTTACCTGAAGTCGCACGCGAGCATTTTTCTAAAAAAACATCTATCTTTTTATGGATACAGGCAGAATTGGTCATCATTGCCACAGACCTCGCGGAATTTATCGGAGCAGCATTAGGGCTTTATTTACTTTTTAATATCCCAATGCTTCCCGCCGCATTGATTACAGCAGTAGGTTCATTCGCTATTTTAGAGTTGCAAAGAAGAGGATTTAGAGCCTTTGAAGCAGGTATTTCTGGAATGGTTTTAATTGTTGTATTGGCATTTGCCTTCCAAACATTTTTAGCGCAGCCAGCATGGGGCGATGTGGCGATTGGCATGTTCACACCACAATTTGAAGGTGTAGATTCACTATTATTAGCAACAGGTATTTTAGGTGCAACCGTTATGCCTCATGCTATTTACTTACATTCTTCTTTAACTCAAAGTCGTATTATTGGTCGAAATGAGGCAGAAAAAAAACGTATTTTCCGTTTTGAATTTATCGATATTATCATCGCTATGATTATTGCTGGTGCCATCAATATGAGCATGCTCATCATTGCCGCAGCCGTATTCCATACCCAAGGTGTTGTAGTTGAAGATTTAGATGTTGCCTATAATGGCTTAAAAGTTGCGCTCGGCCCAATGGCTGCCATTTCCTTTGGTCTTGGTTTACTTATTGCAGGGCTTGCTAGCTCCTCTGTAGGGACTTTAGCTGGTGACGTAGTGATGCAAGGCTTCATTCAAAGAAAAATACCTCTTTATTTACGTAGAGCGATTACCATGGTGCCACCACTTGCAATCATTGCCTCTGGTGTGAATGCTACCTATGCTCTCGTTCTTAGTCAAGTTGTTTTATCATTTGGTATTGCCTTTGCACTTGTCCCTCTTGTTATGTTTACAAGTAAACGAGACATTATGGGAAGCCTAGTTAATCACCGTATTACAACTGTTTTAGGTTGGTTTGTCGTAGTCGTTGTTGTTACGTTAAATATTTACTTACTGTGGGAAACAATTTTTGGATAACAAAAAGCCAGGTACTCTATAGCAATGAGCACCTGGTATCTTTTTGATTAAACATCCACCTTTTCGATATTTCTAATGGCTAAATAAGCAATACCAAGACCCACGATTGCTAAAGTAATTGGAATAATAATAATATCGTTTAAAGTAAAGTTACCTGAATTTGACGAAGTTACAGACACAATTATAATAGATGAAATGATAGTTGTCGGTATAGAGTATTTTCTCATCCCGAAATACAATGGGATTAAAGCTATACCTGAGGCAGCAATCGCATTCATCAATACAGAAGGTATTTGCTGGATAATTAAAGAACTAGATAGTACATCAGGAATTAATTCATATCGATCGCTTATGATACAAAAAATGGTTGTAATAAGAGCATTGGAGATAATGATCATACTGAAAGTAAATAGCATGACAATAGCAAGCTTTGCGACCATTAATTTCTTTCTACTTATAGGATACATAAAGGCTAATGTAATGGTTTTAAATTTATATTCTCCGATGATTAACTTAGCTATTAACGTAGAAGCAAAAATCATAAAAACTGCTCTTACAAATGAATCAATAACACTGAATGCAACCTCATAATTTTCAAGCCCTGGATCTCCTTCCACTTTAGAAATAAATAAAATCATAAACAAAAAACCAAGAATAACAAAATTAGCGATAATGGCTCCTTTAACATATGAACCTAAATGAAATTTTTTCATTTCTAAACGCATTAAATTAAGCATGGACAACACCTCCATTGATTAGCTTTAAGAAATAATCCTCTAATGAACTAGTTTTTTTACTAATCTCTTCAATCTCAACGTCATGTTCAATTAATGCTCTCGATAGGCTTTGTTGGGATACTGTTGAGTCGTATATACGTATAGAGTTATCATCCATCAGCTTAAAATTCGTAATGTTTAATTCGGTTTCAATAATAAACGCTGCCTTTTTCCCATCACTTACGATCACTTCCGTATAATTGACCTGATCACGATTAATAGTATCCATTGCTACCTCAGTGATAAGCCTTCCATTCTTAATAACACCTATTGTATCGACCAATTGTTCTATTTCAGCTAGAATATGACTAGAGATAATAATAGTTATGCCGTACTCCTTACAAAGCATCTTGAAAAGCTCTCTTAACTCCTTTATCCCTACTGGGTCCAATCCATTAATTGGTTCGTCTAATATAAGTAACTCTGGCTTTGTAATAATGGCCCTTGCGATGCCTAATCTTTGCTTCATCCCCAGAGAAAAATCTTTAACCTGCTTATTCTCTGTATTCGATAACTTTACTAAATTAAGAACATGTGCAATTTCTTTCTTATCATAATAACCCATGTATTCACAATGTAATTCCAGGGTCTCTCTAGCCGTTAATTTTTCATAAAAAATAGGATATTCAATAATTGTCCCCATTCTTTTTAGTATTTCATAGGATTTGTCCGTCAATTTCGCCCCCAAAATTTCTACATCCCCACTTGTAGGTTTCGTAAGATTAGTTAGCATCTTCATAACAGTCGTTTTACCCGCACCATTAGGACCTAAAAATCCATAAATCTCACCTTTCTTAACGTTCATATTGACAGCAGAAACAACTTCCTTTCCATCGTACACTTTCGTAAGCTGATTTGTTTTTACAATGTATGTCATGTAATTCTCTCCCTCAATTGTGACTAGTTTCATTATAAAAAATGAAACTCTCTATTTTATTACTGCATTCTTACAAATTTCTTAAGTAAAAAAGCCTGCAAAGCATTAAAGCTCTACAAGCATAATGGATTCAATACATCATTCGCTTTAACGAAATCGTAAAAATAGTTTTTTCATAGGGAATACTCGATAAACGGATCGAGCCATTCATTATTTCTACAAGCCGCTTTGTAATCGTTAGTCCCAGACCGCTACCTTGGAAAGATTTATTTCGAGAATCCTCAAGTGTATACATCCTTTCAAAAACGCGATCGATATGGTATTCATCAATGCCCTTGCCACAATCCCACACATCAATATCAATATTGGCTTCATCGTTTCTTATAGTAATTCCAATTACATTGCCATCTGCTCCATATGCAATAGCATTAGACAGTAGATTGTTTAGCACTCTATTTAATGCTTCTTCATTACCAAGTGCATATATGGAGCTTTCAGGGATATCAATTTTAATATCTAATCCCAATGAAGTAACCAAATCGTAAAAAGACAAAACATTTTTTCGGCATATTTCACTGACATTGATTTTAGTGATTGGATAATCTGTGTCCCCAGCCTCTAATTTTGCCAAGTCAAAAAATGTATGAATAATTTTTAATACTTCTAATGTTTTAGCATGTACACCCGTAAGTAAACGTTGCTGTTCCTCGTCACTAATCCCGTTTTGAAGTTGAAGCATTTCAATATAGCCAAGTACAACGGTTAAAGGCGTTTTAAGATCATGTGAAATATTGGCCAACATCTTTTTCATGGAATTTTCCATTTTACGATGTGTAGCCTGAATTTTTTGATGTTGATCTAGCAAAGTATTCAGTGTAATAAGTAACTGTTGAATTTCTGAATTTGTAGTTGTTACTAGAATCTTTTCATACATCTGTTCATTCACAATTACGTGTAGTTTTCGATGAATATATTGGATAGCACGTTCTTGTTCCTTCTTGATTTTCCATTGAAAAATAAGAATGCCGATTAGCAATACAATGATTAATAATAATAGAAATATCATATATTTTTACCCTTCAAATTTATAGCCGATTCCCCATAGGGTTTTAATATAGTGAGGATGTGACGGATCATCTTCTATTTTTTCACGGAGTCTTCTGATATGTACATTTATAATATTTTCATCTCCATAATAGGCATCTTTCCATATCGTCTGATAAATTTGCTCTTTGGTAAAAACTCTGTGACGATTTGTCACAAACAATTTTAAAATGGAAAATTCCTTTGATGTCAGCTTTATCTCTTGTCCGCTCTTTGTTATTGAGAAATTAACGATATCTATCTTTAAATTATCAATTTCAAGGACCTCTTGCTTTTGTTCAGCTTGACTAGAGTATTTCGTAGCTCTTCTGATAACAGCCTTTACACGTGCTGAAAATTCCAGCATAGAAAAGGGTTTAGCAATATAATCATCTGCCCCTAATCCTAAGCCCAATGCTTTATCAACATCACTGTCTTTTGCAGACATAATAATGATAGGAAGTGCTGCCTGCTCTCTAATAATCTTTAATACTTCCAATCCATTTAATTTAGGTATCATAATATCTAAGATGACCAAATCAAAGATATTTTGCAAACAATTTTGTAATGCCTCTTCGCCATTAGTCACTGTTGTGACATGGAAACCTTCCATCGTTAAGTAATTAGAAACCATTTCACGAATGGCTTCATCGTCTTCTACAAGTAAAATATGCTTTTGCACTATGATGCACCTCTCCTATCAAAACCCAATTTCCATATGTATATTACATTACCATATTTATGATGTATCATTAGAGATTTGTTTATGAGTGTTGAAAAAAGAGCTGCTCCATAAACCATCACTCTTTGGTTTATAGAACAGCTCTATTATTTAATCTTCAACTTTTAAATCACAATCTTCAAGTGGAAGCATTTTTGTTTTGTGCTTTAATTTATAGCCAAACCATAATGCTAAAAATAATGGAATCCCAATATACGAAACAAGGATACCGTACCAATCAATCTTATCGCCTGTAAAGGCTGTGTAATTTTGTCCAATGACTACGATCATACAAACTGTAAAAGCAAATAATGGTCCAAACGGATATAATTTGGCTTTATAAGGTAATAACTTTGGATCTAAGCCTTGTGCATCAAACGCTCGGCGGAAACGATAATGACTAAACGCAATACCTAGCCATGCAATAAAGCCAGACATTCCAGAAGCATTTAATAGCCAGATATAAACCACTCCATCGCCAAAGAAGGATGCCAAAAATGCTAAGCAGCCTACAGCTAATGTTGCCATAAGTGCATAAATCGGAATACCTCTACGACTTAGCTTTGCAAAAAATTTAGGTGCATGTCCATCCACTGCTAATTGCCATAACATACGAGAAGATGCATATAGTCCTGAATTTCCTGCTGACAGCATAGCCGTTAAAATAATGGCATTCATTAATGAAGCAGCAAAGGCAATACCTAGGCGGTCAAACACTAGTGTAAACGGTGATACTGCGATATCTTCTGATAATAAACGTTCGTCTGTAAATGGAATTAACATCCCAATTGCACCAATCGCTAAAATATAGAACAAAAGAATACGCCAAAATACAGATTTAACAGCCTTCGGAATATTTTTACCAGGATCATCTGTTTCACCAGCTGTAATTCCTAGTAATTCTGTCCCTTGGAATGAAAATCCTGCAGCTAGGAAAATACCAAATGTAGCAAGGAAGCCACCATGGAATGGCCCATCACTAACAAAGAAATTAGTGAAACCTACAGGAGCCTGCCCACCTAAAATACCAAAAATCATTAGTAAGCTAATGATAATAAAAACAATAACCGTTGCTACTTTAATCATGGCAAACCAATATTCACTTTCACCATAACTTTTTACGGATAGTAAATTAAACGTCAATACAACAGCAATAAATAATACTGTCCAAAGTGCTGATGAGCTATCTGGGAACCAATATTTCATAATTAATGACACAGCAGCAATTTCGGCAGCAATGGTGATTGCCCAGTTATACCAGTAGTTCCAGCCTAATGCAAAGCCCAAAGCAGGATCTACAAATTTGGTTGCATACGTACTAAATGAACCTGAGGATGGCATATAGGCAGCCATTTCCCCTAAGCTTGTCATTAAAAAATACACCATAATACCGATTAAAGCATAGGCAAGCAATGCTCCTCCAGGCCCTGCCTGAGCAATTGCACCTCCACTGGCTAAAAATAGCCCCGTACCAATTGTACCGCCTAAAGAAATCATTGTAATATGACGGCTTTTTAATTCTTTTTTCAGCTTCGGCGCTTTATGTCCGAGCTGATTTACTTTTATTTCACTCACGATATAGCTTCCTTCCTATTTATGAGGCAAAAAAATGCCATCACATATACACTGTGATGGCTACGTTAATCCTCAGTTTTCCTACATGATAGCTCAACACGTTGTGCAAACGTGACAGTTCTGTTCCTTTCGGAGACAGCCCCAGCATGAGGTTTTCAAGTCCCCTCACACTTCGGCAATATTTCCTTTCAACTAATTTCATCAATGCTTGTCATTTCAATTAGCATACTTATAAATATCGCGACCTCTACCTCAATACAAACATGAGGCATATAATTATTAAATTTATGATGTTTATTATACTAACATAAGACCATAGACATTTCAATACAACCACAAATGTTCTGTATTTTATGAATCTTCTACTATTTTTAATAGTGTGATAAAGTGTTATAGTAGTTCAATTAGAATGGTTATTATTAGGGGGGATTTTATTTTGACTACAAATGATCATTCCACTAGTTTTCCAAGTAAAAAAATTAGCTGGAAAGGAACAACCTTACTTTTAGTCTTTGGAGTTATCTTTATAGCCTCTACATTACGAATGCCACTAACTGTTGTTGGCCCAATTATATCCTTTATCCGTGAAGATCTTGGAATATCTAATGTTTTGGCAGGCTTTCTAACAACGATACCATTGCTGGCTTTTGCTGTTATATCTCCATTTGCACCAGTTGTAGCACGCAAACTAGGGCTTGAGCTAACATTATTTTTATCCACTTTTCTCTTGGCTTTAGGAATTGTCCTACGTTCACTTGGTACTACAGAATTACTTCTATTGGGTACTGTGTTAATTGGCGTAGCCATTTCTTTTGGAAATGTACTAATTCCAGGATTACTGAAGTTGAAATTTCCCTATCATGTGGGTTTATTAATGGCGTTTTTCACCATGTCCATGAATTTTACTGCTGGCCTTGGTGCTGGTATTAGCTATCCGATAGCTAATTCATCGTTAGGCTGGCAAGGTGCACTTTCCATTGCACTCATACTCGTTCTAATTACAATCTTAATTTGGATACCTCAACTAAAATCAAATAAACCGGAACCAGTTACTACATCTAAGAAGACCAGTACACCTTTATGGAAATCACCTGTTACTTGGGCTGTCACAGGGGCAATGGGTTTACAATCTTTATTATTCTACACAACAGCAGCTTGGATACCTGAGATCTATATTGCTCAAGGTTTAGCACCTGATAAAGCTGGCTGGATGTTTTCAATCATGCAATTCTCACAAGTACCAATGGCCTTAGCAGTGCCTATTATTGCTGGTAAAATGACTTCTCAACGCCCACTTGTATTGATGTTTACATCCTTCTATTTAGTAGGCTTTGTTGGGGTTGTCATGGAATGGACAAGTCTTGGGGTACTGTGGATGGTTCTTCTAGGGTTAGCAGGTGGTTCTTCATTCGCCCTAGCAATGATGTTCTTCACTCTCCGGACTCGTACTGCATTTGAAGCAGCAGATTTATCAGGCTTTGCACAATCTTTGGGTTATTTATTTGCCGCAATCGGTCCTATTCTTTTTGGCTACTTGCATGATTTATTTGGTGGCTGGAATATTGCGGGATGGCTCTTTGTCGTTGTAGCAATGTTACTCTTCTTTTGCTCAATGAGAGCCTCTAAGGATGAGTATGTGCATTAAAATTAAATAAAGCAGGTGGATTAGATTCCTCCATCTGCTCTATTTCTATAGTGTTTAAACATTACTTAATTGTCGGATTGCGGAGTAATGTTAGCAATTCAGCAAGGCATTCTGATGCTTCATTATGACGAGCTGTTATAGTAGAAAAAATAGGAACAGCCTCTTGTAAAAGCATATAACTATAATAGTAATAGCCTACAAAAGCTTGCTCCTCATAGCCCTTTGGCGTTTCTTTCTCCCACTCCTGTTCATCATTATCCTCATTTTCTATCCACAAATAGTTGACGTCTAATAGCTCCTGCATATTTTTAACAGTATTGACTGGGTCGAGATAATCCTTGGTAATAGCATGTGCCACAGCTAAATATAACTGTACCTCTTGTAAGGAGACAGCCTCTAATTTTTTACGAGTAAGCTTTTTTAGCAGGACAAGCAAAACCCATGGTGTCACCTGCCACAGTGTTCCTTGATGTTCAATTAATTCAGCTAGCTGTGTGTATTGCTCCTGTTCTATCAGCTTAGGAATGGCTGTACCTCTACCATAAGGTGTCGTCAATTGTCTCCATGGGATATTGGGAATTTGCTGATCTAACATAGTAAGCCCTCTCTCATCAAAAGTATCGAAAGTAAACAATTCTTTTACACTAATAGCATGGTTTTTGATAAAAATAATTTGGTGTATGATAAATATTTACATAGGGTTTATGGAATATATGAGTTGTGGCAGGGGAAAGTGGTGGGATTAACCATGTCCAGTTGCCTGTAACTTCTCTTCCTGTTGATTTTTCTGCCTCCTCAAACAATTTAAACTGCTGAGCTGCTGTATGATGATCAACAATGCTCACACCATCTTCTTTAAATGAGTGAAGAACAGCAATATTAAGTTCTACTAAAGCACGATCACGCCAAAGAGACGCTTGTTTGGTTGTATCAAGATTAAAAATCTCTGCAATTGCAGGTAACATATTATAACGATCATGATCTGCTAAATTTCGTGCACCAATCTCTGTTCCCATATACCAGCCGTTAAATGGAGCTGCTTGAAAATCAATTCCAGCCATTTGAAAACGCATACTCGAAATAATAGGTACGGCATACCACTTCATTCCTAATTTCTCCATATCGATTGACTCTGGATGACGGATTGAGACCTCTACTATATTTTCTTCAGGAATTACAAACATTTGAGGAGCACGATTATCCACCTGTATAACGAGTGGTAATACATCAAAATCAGTTCCTTTACCTCTCCATCCTAACGACTCACACACTTTTGTAAATTTAATGGACTGTGAATCTCCAATAATGCCTGCATCTGTTTCATAGCCTGCATAACGAATTAGTTGATGATTCCAAATCCGTACTCTATCTGAAGCAAACACTGTTATAGTTGGACGAATTTTCCCATGATTTGTCGCATAATCAATATGTTCTAGTAATTTTTGAAAAATAGCCTTTTCATCTAAAACATCACGTGCATCTACCACATGCAGTGACTGCCAAAACAGACGTCCAATACACTTATTGCTATTTCGCCATGCCACCCGTGCGCCAAAAACTAGCTCCTCTGTTGTTGGGTGATATTCACCTGCATCCTTAACTGCCTGTAATCTATTCTTTAACCAAAGTTCTGATTCATTTTGTTCTGTCTGATATAGACTTAAAAATTGCTGTATCTCCTGTATATTCATATCGATTCCTCCACTTATCCTCATATTAGAGGAACAAAACAACAAGCACCATGAAAATAGTAATTGAAAAAACATACATATTTTATATATGAAATAGTTTGTTCATATTTACTCTATAGACTCTCTTTCGTAAGAGAATGTAAGGGAGAAAGATATTAATTATTATAAAAAGGCTACAGTAGTCATGTAGCCTTTTTCAGGGGGTTGTAGAACAAAGAAATCAATAGAATTTTTGTAAATGGTGAAAAAGCTATTCGTTCTGGGCTACTTACTTGCTGCTGGTGCTTCGCTTTCGCATAGAGCAGAACCAGTTTCACAAATTCTCTGGGCAGGATTTCGCCTGTATCGCTATACTAGAGAAGTCAAGCAGCCTTCACAAAAGTATTGACCATGGAAGTGTACGTGGTAAGTGAAACGGTTTATAGGAGCCCATAGTAAGATGCTAGGGGAATGAAATTCAGTCCCTCACCTTGCAAATAGATCTTTTTCTGCTATTGCATTATCTTTTATCGTTTAACGAACAGGAGAATAGAAAAAAGCATGTAACACACATCTGTGCTACATGCTTGATGACCCGTACGGGATTCGAACCCGTGTTACCGCCGTGAAAGGGCGGTGTCTTAACCACTTGACCAACGGGCCGTGGCTCCGAAGGCAGGACTCGAACCTGCGACAACCTGATTAACAGTCAGGTGCTACTACCAACTGAGCTACTTCGGAATAATATGGGCCTAAATGGACTCGAACCATCGACCTCACGCTTATCAGGCGTGCGCTCTAACCAGCTGAGCTATAGGCCCATTTTGGAGCGGGTGATGAGAATCGAACTCACGACATCAGCTTGGAAGGCTGAGGTTTTACCATTAAACTACACCCGCAATAATGGTGGGTCAGGACGGAATCGAACCGCCGACACTTAGAGCTTCAATCTAATGCTCTACCAACTGAGCTACTGACCCGAAAAATGGAGGAGGTAGAGGGATTCGAACCCCCGCGCGGTGTTACCCGCCTGTCGGTTTTCAAGACCGATCCCTTCAGCCAGACTTGGGTATACCTCCAAAAATATTACAATGGTGGAGCCTAGCGGGATCGAACCGCTGACCTCCTGCGTGCAAGGCAGGCGCTCTCCCAGCTGAGCTAAGGCCCCATTTATCATGAAAGATGGTCGGAATGACAGGATTCGAACCTACGACCCCTTGGTCCCAAACCAAGTGCTCTACCAAGCTGAGCTACATTCCGTAAACATGATTTTATTGGCGCGCCCGACAGGAGTCGAACCCATAACCTTCTGATCCGTAGTCAGACGCTCTATCCAATTGAGCTACGGGCGCATGTTAATTAAAAAATGATGAGCCATGAAGGACTCGAACCTTCGACCCTCTGATTAAAAGTCAGATGCTCTACCAACTGAGCTAATGGCTCGTGAAATTAAAAATGGCTGGGGTACTAGGATTCGAACCTAGGCATGACGGAATCAAAATCCGTTGCCTTACCGCCTGGCTATACCCCAATTTTAAAATGGGGCGACTGATGGGAATCGAACCCACGAATGTCGGAACCACAATCCGATGCGTTAACCACTTCGCCACAATCGCCACTATATAGATTATATTAGCTGTATTATGAACGAGTACCTCAATACCTGGCAGGGGCAGTAGGAATCGAACCCACACCAAAGGTTTTGGAGACCTCTATTCTACCGTTGAACTATGCCCCTAAAATGGTGGAGGGGGACGGATTCGAACCGCCGAACCCTAAGGAGCGGATTTACAGTCCGCCGCGTTTAGCCACTTCGCTACCCCTCCAAGGGAATGGTGCCGGCGATAGGAGTCGAACCCACGACCTACTGATTACAAGTCAGTTGCTCTACCAACTGAGCTACACCGGCAATAATAATGGCGGTCCCGACCGGGATCGAACCGGCGATCTCCTGCGTGACAGGCAGGCATGTTAACCGCTACACCACGGGACCAAAATGGTGGAGGATGACGGGCTCGAACCGCCGACCCCCTGCTTGTAAGGCAGGTGCTCTCCCAGCTGAGCTAATCCTCCACAAAAAATAAGCGAAGCGACGTCCTACTCTCACAGGGGGAAGCCCCCAACTACCATCGGCGCTAAAGAGCTTAACTTCCGTGTTCGGTATGGGAACGGGTGTGACCTCTTTGCCATCATCACTAGACTTTGTATTTAATTGAAAGATTTGCTCTTTCAAAACTGGATAAACGATACATTGAATGTTTCAAACTTTTTTGGTTAAGTCCTCGATCGATTAGTATTCGTCAGCTCCATGTGTCACCACACTTCCACCTCGAACCTATCTACCTCATCGTCTTTGAGGGATCTTACTTACTTGCGTAATGGGAAATCTCATCTTGAGGGGGGCTTCATGCTTAGATGCTTTCAGCACTTATCCCGTCCACACATAGCTACCCAGCGATGCCTTTGGCAAGACAACTGGTACACCAGCGGTGTGTCCATCCCGGTCCTCTCGTACTAAGGACAGCTCCTCTCAAATTTCCTACGCCCACGACGGATAGGGACCGAACTGTCTCACGACGTTCTGAACCCAGCTCGCGTACCGCTTTAATGGGCGAACAGCCCAACCCTTGGGACCGACTACAGCCCCAGGATGCGATGAGCCGACATCGAGGTGCCAAACCTCCCCGTCGATGTGGACTCTTGGGGGAGATAAGCCTGTTATCCCCGGGGTAGCTTTTATCCGTTGAGCGATGGCCCTTCCATGCGGAACCACCGGATCACTAAGCCCGTCTTTCGACCCTGCTCGACTTGTAGGTCTCGCAGTCAAGCTCCCTTGTGCCTTTACACTCTACGAATGATTTCCAACCATTCTGAGGGAACCTTTGGGCGCCTCCGTTACCTTTTAGGAGGCGACCGCCCCAGTCAAACTGTCCGCCTGACACTGTCTCCTGCCCCGCTAAGGGGCATGGGTTAGAATTTCAATACAACCAGGGTAGTATCCCACCGACGCCTCCTTCGAAGCTGGCGCTCCGAGATCTCTGGCTCCTACCTATCCTGTACAAGTTGTACCAAAATTCAATATCAGGCTACAGTAAAGCTCCACGGGGTCTTTCCGTCCTGTCGCGGGTAACCTGCATCTTCACAGGTACTATAATTTCACCGAGTCTCTCGTTGAGACAGTGCCCAGATCGTTACGCCTTTCGTGCGGGTCGGAACTTACCCGACAAGGAATTTCGCTACCTTAGGACCGTTATAGTTACGGCCGCCGTTTACTGGGGCTTCAATTCGCAGCTTCGCTTGCGCTAACCACTCCTCTTAACCTTCCAGCACCGGGCAGGCGTCAGCCCCTATACGTCACCTTACGGTTTTGCAGAGACCTGTGTTTTTGCTAAACAGTCGCCTGGGCCTATTCACTGCGGCTCTCATGCGCTTGCACGCTCAAGAGCACCCCTTCTCCCGAAGTTACGGGGTCATTTTGCCGAGTTCCTTAACGAGAGTTCTCTCGCACACCTTAGGATTCTCTCCTCGACTACCTGTGTCGGTTTGCGGTACGGGCACCTCTCACCTCGATAGAGGCTTTTCTTGGCAGTGTGAAATCAGGAACTTCGTCCATACGGACTCGCCATCACAGCTCAACGTTACAGTGTGCGGATTTGCCTACACACACGCCTTACTGCTTGGACGCGCACAACCAACGGCGCGCTTACCCTATCCTACTGCGTCCCCCCATTTCTCAAACGGTGAGGAGGTGGTACAGGAATATCAACCTGTTGTCCATCGCCTACGCCTATCGGCCTCGGCTTAGGTCCCGACTAACCCTGAGCGGACGAGCCTTCCTCAGGAAACCTTAGTCATACGGTGGACGGGATTCTCACCCGTCTTTCGCTACTCATACCGGCATTCTCACTTCTAAGCGCTCCACCAGTCCTTCCGATCTGACTTCAACGCACTTAGAACGCTCTCCTACCACTGACATCGTAGATGTCAATCCACAGCTTCGGTGAATCGTTTAGCCCCGATACATTTTCGGCGCAGCGTCACTCGACCAGTGAGCTATTACGCACTCTTTAAATGATGGCTGCTTCTAAGCCAACATCCTGGTTGTCTGTGCAACGCCACATCCTTTTCCACTTAACGATTACTTTGGGACCTTAGCTGGTGGTCTGGGCTGTTTCCCTTTTGACTACGGATCTTATCACTCGCAGTCTGACTCCCGTGTATAAATATCTGGCATTCGGAGTTTGTCTGAATTCGGTAAACCGGGATGGCCCCCTAGTCCAAACAGTGCTCTACCTCCAGTATTCTCATCACGAGGCTAGCCCTAAAGCTATTTCGGAGAGAACCAGCTATCTCCAAGTTCGATTGGAATTTCTCCGCTACCCACACCTCATCCCCGCACTTTTCAACGTGCGTGGGTTCGGGCCTCCAGTAAGTGTTACCTCACCTTCACCCTGGACATGGGTAGATCACCTGGTTTCGGGTCTACGACCACGTACTATTTCGCCCTATTCAGACTCGCTTTCGCTGCGGCTCCGCCTTCTAAAGCTTAACCTTGCACGTAATCGTAACTCGCCGGTTCATTCTACAAAAGGCACGCTATCACCCATTAACGGGCTCTAACTACTTGTAGGCACACGGTTTCAGGATCTCTTTCACTCCCCTTCCGGGGTGCTTTTCACCTTTCCCTCACGGTACTGGTTCACTATCGGTCACTAGGTAGTATTTAGCCTTGGGAGATGGTCCTCCCGGATTCCGACGGAATTTCACGTGTTCCGCCGTACTCAGGATCCACTCAGGAGAGAACGAACTTTCGACTACAGGGCTTTTACCTGCTCTGGCGGACCTTTCCAAGTCGCTTCATCTAACTCGCTCTTTTGTAACTCCGTATAGAGTGTCCTACAACCCCAAGAGGCAAGCCTCTTGGTTTGGGCTCTTCCCGTTTCGCTCGCCGCTACTCAGGGAATCGATTTTTCTTTCTCTTCCTCCAGGTACTTAGATGTTTCAGTTCCCTGGGTCTGCCTTCAAGACGCTATGTATTCACGTCAAGATACTACGCGATTAAACGTAGTGGGTTCCCCCATTCGGAAATCTCCGGATCAAAGCTCACTTACAGCTCCCCGAAGCATATCGGTGTTAGTGCCGTCCTTCTTCGGCTCCTAGTGCCAAGGCATTCGCCGTGCGCCCTTAATAACTTAACCAAGTTATTAAGCCTATAAAAAAACTTAAAAAATAAATGTGTTTGTTACAATTTCAATGTCGTTTTATCCAGTTTTCAAAGAACAAGTTTTGAAGTGTTTCATTCAGATAGAATGAACCTTCAAAACTGAACGCAAAACGTAATCTTACAAACCCAAGGTTTGTATTCCGAAATAATCCTTAGAAAGGAGGTGATCCAGCCGCACCTTCCGATACGGCTACCTTGTTACGACTTCACCCCAATCATCTATCCCACCTTCGGCGGCTGGCTCCAAAAGGTTACCTCACCGACTTCGGGTGTTACAAACTCTCGTGGTGTGACGGGCGGTGTGTACAAGGCCCGGGAACGTATTCACCGCGGCATGCTGATCCGCGATTACTAGCGATTCCGGCTTCATGTAGGCGAGTTGCAGCCTACAATCCGAACTGAGAACGACTTTATCGGATTAGCTCCCTCTCGCGAGTTGGCAACCGTTTGTATCGTCCATTGTAGCACGTGTGTAGCCCAGGTCATAAGGGGCATGATGATTTGACGTCATCCCCACCTTCCTCCGGTTTGTCACCGGCAGTCACCTTAGAGTGCCCAACTAAATGATGGCAACTAAGATCAAGGGTTGCGCTCGTTGCGGGACTTAACCCAACATCTCACGACACGAGCTGACGACAACCATGCACCACCTGTCACCGTTGCCCCCGAAGGGGAAACTATATCTCTACAGTGGTCAACGGGATGTCAAGACCTGGTAAGGTTCTTCGCGTTGCTTCGAATTAAACCACATGCTCCACCGCTTGTGCGGGCCCCCGTCAATTCCTTTGAGTTTCAGTCTTGCGACCGTACTCCCCAGGCGGAGTGCTTAATGCGTTAGCTGCAGCACTAAGGGGCGGAAACCCCCTAACACTTAGCACTCATCGTTTACGGCGTGGACTACCAGGGTATCTAATCCTGTTTGCTCCCCACGCTTTCGCGCCTCAGCGTCAGTTACAGACCAGAAAGTCGCCTTCGCCACTGGTGTTCCTCCAAATCTCTACGCATTTCACCGCTACACTTGGAATTCCACTTTCCTCTTCTGCACTCAAGTCCCCCAGTTTCCAATGACCCTCCACGGTTGAGCCGTGGGCTTTCACATCAGACTTAAAGGACCGCCTGCGCGCGCTTTACGCCCAATAATTCCGGACAACGCTTGCCACCTACGTATTACCGCGGCTGCTGGCACGTAGTTAGCCGTGGCTTTCTAATAAGGTACCGTCAAGGTACAGCCAGTTACTACTGTACTTGTTCTTCCCTTACAACAGAGTTTTACGATCCGAAAACCTTCTTCACTCACGCGGCGTTGCTCCATCAGGCTTTCGCCCATTGTGGAAGATTCCCTACTGCTGCCTCCCGTAGGAGTCTGGGCCGTGTCTCAGTCCCAGTGTGGCCGATCACCCTCTCAGGTCGGCTACGCATCGTCGCCTTGGTGAGCCGTTACCTCACCAACTAGCTAATGCGCCGCGGGCCCATCCTATAGCGACAGCCGAAACCGTCTTTCAGTCTTTCACCATGAAGCAAAAGAGATTATTCGGTATTAGCCCCGGTTTCCCGGAGTTATCCCAAACTATAGGGTAGGTTGCCCACGTGTTACTCACCCGTCCGCCGCTAACGTCAAAGGAGCAAGCTCCTTTTCTGTTCGCTCGACTTGCATGTATTAGGCACGCCGCCAGCGTTCGTCCTGAGCCAGGATCAAACTCTCCATAAAAGAAATTTGATTAGCTCAAATTTTGCTGGCATCATGTTTGATGTCCAAAATTTTTGTTTTGTTCACTAGCAAAACTAGCTACTTAAAACTTTATTGATTACGTTTTGCTTGTTCAGTTTTCAAGGTTCATGTTTTGCTTTATTTTAGCGTGTCACCCTGGCGACTTGTATAATACTACACCCTTATTTTTAAAAGGTCAACACTTTTTAATAAAAAACTTTATTATTTTTATTACCAGAGTAAAACTTCCTATATTAATAACTATAAAATCTATTCACAAGCTAGTTCAATATTAGACCATGAACTAGAAAATAATTTTATCATAATTTCCTACAAAAAAATAATAGATCTTTTAAAAAACAAAAAACTCGGTAAAGAAACCGAGTTTTTAAAATGGGAAAAAGAACGGGATGGCTATCATCATCACAATAAACATAACAAGCTGTAACGGAACCCCTATTCTTACGAAATCCATAAATTTATAGCCCCCCGCCGTCATTACCAGTGCATTCGTAGGGGAAGCAATTGGCGTAGCAAATGCCATACTTGCTGCAACTGCGACTGCAATCATAAATGTTGTGGGACTAACCTCCATTGCAATGGCTGCACTCATTGCAATGGGTGCAAACAATACAGCAGTTGCCGTATTACTAATAAATTGACCGAAAATAGCTGTCAAAATATAAACTCCTATGAGTACACCGTATGGTCCGAAACCACCTAAAGCATTAATAATACCATCAGATAAAATGGTCATGCCCCCTGTTTTTTCTAACGCTGTCGCCATTGGTAACATGGCAGCCACTAACACAATACTTTCAAAATTCATATTGCTATAGGCATCTTCCATGTTTCTCAAGCAGCCTGTTAAAATCATAAGTACAGCACCAATCATCACAGAAATGACAGCAGGGAAAACTTCAAATGCCATCAAAATAATCATGAATAACATAATAATCCCCGCAATTCCAGCTTTGCCTGTAGCTGCTGCCACACTTGCGTGTTCTTTCGGCTGTCCTACAACCACGACATCTTGCGTTTCTCTTGCTAACAAAAGAATTTCATCCCATGCTCCCTGTACTAATATTGCGTCCCCAAATTTTAATTTGTGAGACACCATATCCTGAAGCTTGTAACCACCCTTACGATTAATACCAATGATATTTAGATTGTATTTTTCCCGGAACCCAAGGGAACTAACCGTTTCATTGATAAAGCTCGAATTTGGGGTAAGCAATACCTCTGCAATACCCAGATGCTTCGATACTAATTCATCGGCTTCTCCTTCAACTAATCCTTGCATCTCAAGATGATAATCCTCAACAAAACGCCGAATATCCTCTATTTCTCCTTGAACATATAACTCATCCTTGGCATGAATGACACTAGTTGGTCCTGCCATTTCTTGATAAGTCATCGGTAGTAAATTAATGCCCTCCTGTGATTTCCGATGAATTTTCATCATACAAAGCATATACTTAGCTGGTAGTTTTAATTCCGCTAACGATGTTTCAATAATAGGTGACTCCTCAGGAACGGAGATTTTAAATAGACGATTATTTAAATCATATTGTTTAATAATTTTTTTCGGTGAAAGTTTATAGCCTTCATTAGTCTGTGTACGGTTTTGATCCTTTGGTAATAAAATATTTCTTACAAGTACTAAATAGGAAATGCCAGCAATCATCCCCACGATACCAATAGGAGTTACTTCAAAAAAGCCAAGTTTGTTATAGCCTCGATCAACCAATAACTGACTGACAATTAAATTGGTTGGGGACGCAATCAGTGTCATCAGACCAGAAAGACTTGCTACATAGGAGAGTGGTAGTAGAAATTTAGAAGGGCTGACTTTCATACTTATTGCTATACTTACAACGATTGGCATCATTAAGGCGACAGTACCCGTATTACTCATAAATGCACCAACCGACCCTACAATAATAAGCAGTAGCACAAATAACTTCAGCTCACTATTGCCTGACCATTTTAGTAAGAGTTGCCCCGCCATGCCTGCCAGGCCCGTACGTAAAATCCCTGCACCCACGACAAATAACCCTGCAATCATTAAAACTACAGAGTTTGAAAAACCAGCTAATGCCTCCGCGGGCGTCAAAATATCCATAATGACAAATGCTAATAGTGACACAATTGCTACAAGATCTGCTCGTATTTTATTGGTCACAAATGCGAAAATTGTTGCTCCTAAAATAAGAAATGTTAATGTAAGCTGCACATTCATGAATTCCTTTCTAACATTAATCATTATTAAAAATTGACAGCAAAAAATTGTACTTCATTACTATTTTTATTATAGCTTACCCTGAGCTCTATATGATAAAATTCACCATCTTTTCAAAATTAAAATAAGTGTGGTAGTCATCCACACTTATAATGATAGCTTCACTATTTTATTTTTGGTAAAGATGATGTTCTTTAATATAGTTGTAACAAGCAGTAGGCAAGAGGTATCTCGGTTCTCCTCCCATTGCAAATTCTTCTCGAATATAGGTAGAGCTAATTTCCATCGCTAGCCCTTTATCTATAAGATGAAATCTTCCATCATCATTATTTCTTAAAATCGGAGAACGACTAATGGTTGATAGCATATCAATGCCATGTCGTGCCATTACAATAAATTTATTCTCCGCTACTAATGCGTCGCCCTTTTTCCATAAACCTGCACCAATATCCACTAGTAAATCAGCACCCATAATAAAATGCACCTCATCCTCTGGGTTCTTCTCTCTAAAGTATTTCATAGTGTCATATGTGTAGATATTCCAGCCTTCTTGATCCATCTCATAGGAATCTGCGATAAAACGATCATCCTTAGCAATAGCTAACTGAAGCATATTCCAACGATGTGTATCAGCTGTTTTGATGGTTTTATCTTTGCGTTTATTTGAACAAGGCAAAAAAATAACCTTATCTAACTTACACCGATGTGCTACAGTGCTTGCTGTCCAAAGATGGACATTGGTAATGGGATCAAATGATGAACCATAAATACCTATTCTCGCCATCGTATCTACCTCCTAGCAGTTACTTTTAAATACGTTGTGAAACCTTTTCTTTTATTGCCTGTATGCTTGCCATTTTATTGTCCCAACATACTTGACTTAAATCGACTGGATATTCTTCAGGATTCATTGTTCGTTTATACTCACACCACAATAAATGTAAGTTTTCCTGTACATATTTTTGTATTTCTTGAATAGTTGGCTCCTCATAAACAATATTTCCATTTTCTATAATACTTTCATGTAACTCTTTCGCCGTAAAATTTGTAACAAATTTACTAATATACGTATGAATAGGGTGGAACATTTTCAATCTTTCTTCTTGCTGTATATTTTCATTATCTAACGCAATATAATCTCCTTCAGCATGACCATTCTCCGCATTAATAATACGGTAAACACGTTTACGTCCAGGTGTAGTCACTTTCTCAGGATTTGCTGAAATTTTAATGGTATCAACTAGTTCTCCACTTTCGTTTTCTATCGAAACTAATTTGTATACTCCACCAAGAGCTGCTTGATCATAGGCTGTAATCAGCTTAGTTCCGATTCCCCAAGCATCAATTTGCGCCCCTTGTGACTTTAAATGCATAATTGTATATTCATCTAAATCATTCGAAGCCATAATTTTAGTTGCAGTAAATCCTGCATCATCTAGCATTTTCCTTGCCTGTTTTGAGAGATAGGCTAAATCTCCACTGTCTAAACGGATACCAATAAAATTAATTTGATTCCCTAGCTCCTTCGCTACGCGGATAGCATTAGGAACACCAGAACGTAGTGTGTCATAAGTATCTACTAGGAAAACACAGTCTTTATGGGCTGCTGCGTATTTTTTAAACGCAGTATATTCATCTCGATAGGTTTGAATCATCGCATGGGCATGTGTTCCTGACACAGGAATACCAAATAATTTTCCTGCTCTTACATTGCTTGTTGCAGAGAATCCACCTATATAAGCAGCACGAGTTCCCCAAATAGCAGCATCAAATTCATGTGCGCGGCGGGTTCCAAATTCCATTACAACATCCTCACCCGTCACTTGTTTGATACGTGAAGCTTTTGTCGCAATCAGTGTTTGGTAATTAACGATATTTAACAACGGCGTTTCAATTAATTGAGCCTCTGCTAATGGTGCTTCAATTCGCAGGATAGGCTCGTTTGCAAAGACCAATTCTCCCTCTCTCATCCCCTTAATTGTCCCTGTAAATTTAAGTTCTTTTAGGTATTCAAGAAATTCCTCGGGATACTTCCCCTCTTCTCGTAAATATTGAATATCGCTTTGAGAGAAACCAAAGTTATTAATAAACTCAATCACTTTTTTCAATCCAGCGAAAACTCCATAGCCATTGCCAAATGGAAGCTTTCTAAAATATAGTTCGAAAACAGCTTTACGTTGATGAACACCATCTTGCCAATAAGTTTGAACCATATTAATTTGGTATAGATCCGTGTGTAACATGAAACTATCATCTACATATTTCATATTTTCCCCTCCATTCATGTCAAATAATAGTGGCACCTAGAGTATGCTCGAAATGATTTAACGCCCACTCATGTCCTGCTTCATTAAAGGAGGCGACAGCATTTTTATGAATGACGATATCGAACCCTTTATTATAAGCATCTACTGCTGTATGAAGAACACAAATATCTGTACAAACGCCGATTAAATGCAGCTCAGCAATTCCTCTTTCACGCAATTTCAATTCTAAATCTGTTCCTGCAAAAGCAGAATAACGCGTTTTATCAATGTAATAGACGAAATCTTGGTCTTTATTTTCTTCATATAATGAGTTTAATGCACCATATAACTCTCTACCTTCTGTATGACGAATATTATGAGGTGGGAATAGCTTTGTTTCTGGATGATAAACATCTCCCTTTTCATGAACATCTATCGCAAATACTGTAAAATCCCCCCTCTTAATAAACTCCTTTGTTAAATCAACATTTGCACGTTCGAGCAATTGCCCAGGCTCTCCGCAAGTAAGAGCCCCATCCGTTGCTACGAAATCCACTGTATAATCAATATTAATTAATGCACTCTTTTTCATCATTTCATCACTCCAGTTTTTAATTAGTAATACTTAAATTACAAATTACTTTCTTTAAAATAATCAGGAAAGACGGATCTTTCCTAATGATATATAGACTCTACCATTTCGAAATCATTAAATGTATAGAGCTGGGAAGGCCGGAACGAATTTCTTTTTGTTTTCTTTGGTTTTCCTTCTTCATCCAATGCTTTTTCGATAAATGGTAATTTAGGTGCTTTTGTAAAGAATACGGAATCGTTAGAGATTCGTGGATCTTCTCCAACTGTTAGAAGTACTCGTTGCAATTCTGATAATGTAAACTCTTGTGGTAAAAAGTTTTTAGCAACAGTTGTCTGAATCATATCCCTTTTAATAAAATGCAACGCATCGGAAATGATTTTTCGGTGATCGAAAGCTAATGGAAGCGTAAATACACTTTCTATATCAAACAGTTCTACATCGTCTGCATCATCATTCGCTTGACGTTGCTCAATATATGTCTCAGGAACAATGGCATAAAATGCATTTGAAATCATCCAACCACGTGGATCTCGATCGATCTCATCATAAACACCAAAATGTTGAACATGTAAACCTTCTACATTTGTTTCTTCTTTTAATTCTCTCTTTGCTGCGATAAAGGCAGTTTCTTTTTGATTTGCATCTACAAAGCCCCCAGGAAGTGCCCATTTTCCTCCTTCAATATTGGGATTTCCTTCAGCATCCCTAGTAGCACGCTTAATTAACATAATCTTTAGCGTCATGTTTGGCGGTGCTTTTTCCTCTGTTTTCTCTGAGGTAATTGTAAAAATAGCAATATCTGCGGTATATCCATCAGGTGTTTGATATTTTGAAGAATCATAATGTGCAAGCACTTCTTCTTCGGTACGAAATTTTGTCATTGTATAACCCCTTCTATAATTACAAGGTTCAGGTAATTTGTAATTCGATAATTACTATTTATTAGAATTATAATCTTTCATCAAAGCATTTGCAACTAATTTATAAAAAAAGCATAAATAAAGCTACTCCGCCTTATTTATGCCCATTATTATTATAGATCTTTCAGCAGAATTCCGTTTTGTACAACAACTTGCCCATTTTTGATTACTGTATGTGTATGATTCATGCCGTAGAAATATTGCAGTTGCTTGTAATTAGCAACATCAAGGATAAGTACGTCAGCTTTTTTATGTGCTTCAAGGGAACCAATTTGCTCGCCTCGATTTAGGGCATATGCTGCATTAATTGTTGTTGCCGTTAATACTTCCTCCAATGTCATACCCATATGCATGCAAGCTAAATTCATAATGAAGGGTAGGCTCATTGTTGGGGATGACCCAGGGTTAAAGTCTGTTGATATCGCCACAGGCACTCCCTCGTCAATCATTAGACGCCCTCTTGCAAAAGGTGCACGTAAAAAGAATGCAGTACCTGGCAGCAATACAGCAATTGTACCCGCTTCAGCCATTTTTCGAATTCCTTTATCAGAAGCAACTAACAAATGCTCCGCAGAAATGGCCTCTACTTCCGCAGCCAGCTCGGCGCCTTGATAAGGTTCGATTTCATCCGCATGTATTTTTGGGGTTAAGCCTAGTGCTTTTCCAGCCTCTAAAATGCGTCGGGATTGTTCGGGTGTAAAGACGCCTTTTTCACAAAATACATCATTAAATTCAGCCAGCTCTAGTTCTGCTACTTTTGGCAGCATCTCATTGACCACCACATCCACAAATTCATCCTCACGCCCCTTATAATCACGAGGAACTGCATGGGCTCCCATAAACGTGCTAATGACATCAATATGATGTGCAGCTTGTAATTCTTTTGCGACCTCTAGCTGTTTCTTTTCCGTTTCCCAGTCTAAGCCATACCCTGATTTTGCTTCAACTGTTGTTACACCATGCTTTAAAAATACATCTAAATGCTGCATCGTTTTTACATATAATTCATCAAAGCTTGTTTCTCGTGTACGCTTTGTTGTAGCATGAATGCCACCGCCTGCATTCATGATTTCCATATAGGTAGAACCATTTAATCTCATATTAAACTCTTGCTCGCGTGTTCCACCATGCACCAAATGTGTATGACAATCCACTAAGCCAGGCATAACAATCTTACCAGTAGCATCAATCGTTTCTGCCTTCTTTATTAATTCTGGGAAGTCAGCTTCTAGTTGCTCATACGCTCCTACTGCTACAATACGCTCTTCTTCAATTAGAACACTGCCATATTCTATTACTGCAATTTCCTGCATTTGTTCTTTTGTACGTGGTCCTTGTACATTACTTTTCAAGGTAATTACTTCATTTGCATTTTTTATTAGAATGGTCACTTCACATCACCCTTTAACATTGGTATATGGACACCTTTGTTTTTTGCTGTATTGATAGCAATATCGTAGCCTGCATCAGCATGACGAGCAACGCCCATTCCAGGGTCTGAAACTAATACACGTGCAATTTTTTCAGCGGCAAGCTCTGATCCATCTGCTACTAAGACTTGACCTGCATGCTGTGAATAACCCATTCCTACACCACCACCATGGTGTACGCTTACCCAGCTTGCACCACTCGCAGTATTAACAAGAGCATTTAAAAGTGGCCAATCCGATACCGCATCCGAACCATCTAGCATCCCTTCTGTTTCACGATTTGGTGATGCTACAGAACCTGAATCTAAGTGATCGCGACCAAAGACAATTGGTGCTGATAATTCACCATTTGCAACCATTTCATTGACCTTTAATGCAAAACGATGACGATCACCATAACCCAACCAGCAAATGCGTGCAGGTAGCCCTTGCCATTTCACCATTTTTTGTGCCATATCAATCCAATTGACTAGACCCTCATCTTCAGCAAACATCTCTTTTGCCAGTGCATCTGTTTTATATATATCCTCAGGGTTTCCTGAAAGCGCCGCCCAACGGAATGGGCCCTTTCCTTCACAGAATAACGGACGAATATACGCTGGTACAAAGCCTGGGAAATCAAAGGCATTTGTCACACCCATTTCTTTGGCATAGGCACGAATGTTATTCCCATAATCAAATACTTCTGCGCCTGCCTCTTGGAACTCTAGCATTGTACGAACATGCTCTGCCATTGTTTCTTTTGCTTTACGCTCATATGTTTTTACATCCTCTTTGCGAAGTTTTAGCGCTTCTTCAAAGGTCATACCATTAGGTACATAACCATTAATCGGATCATGTGCAGATGTTTGGTCTGTCACAAAATCTGGAATAATTCCACGATTCAACAACTCACGATTAACATCAGCACAGTTACCAACAAGGCCAATAGATGCTGGCTCATTTTGGTCACGTAATTTATTAACTAATGCAATTGCTTCATCTACAGTTTCTACAATATAATCACAGTAACCTTCTTTGATTTTACGTTCAATGCGAGCACGTTCAACTTCAACGACTAAGATTACAGCACCAGCCATTTTCCCTGCTAATGGCTGTGCACCACTCATACCGCCCATACCACCTGTAAGGATGAACTTACCACGTAAATCAGCAGTGCCAAATACCTTTTTGCCTGCTTCTACAAAGGACAGATAAGTTCCTTGTAAAATTCCTTGAGCACCAATATAAATCCAACTCCCAGCAGTCATTTGGCCATACATCATTAAGTCTCTTTCTTCTAATTCATAAAAGTGATCCCAATTTGCCCATGCTGGTACAAGGTTTGAGTTGGCAATCAACACTCGAGGGGAATGCTCATGTGTACGGAATACAGCTACTGGCTTTCCAGATTGGATTAATAGAGTCTCATCATTCTCTAATTCTTTCAAAGATGCAATGATTTGTTCATAGCTTTCCCAGTTACGAGCAGCCTTACCAATACCCCCATAAACTATCAGTTCATCTGGATTCTCTGCCACCTCTGGGTCAAGATTGTTCATTAACATACGCATTGCTGCTTCCTGTGTCCATCCCTTACATGTTAGTTCATTTCCACGTGGTGCACGAATATCTGTCTTAAATACCATTAAAAACACGCTCCTTTTCCTATAAAAAAATGTGAATGTTGCTGTCTAAAGCTATTAATAACTGAATATTCAGACTTGAATACATATAAATATTTTCAAAGCAGAGGCTACTCGGTGTATAACCGAGCGACGCCTTTGCTCTTTCATATCAAAATTTAAACTAATTTACACATACTCATTTACTAAATCATTACTTGATAGTAAATATTTCGCCAATGCTTCAATTTCATCGCCAATTGGTTGATCGGCTAATAATGGTGGGCAAAATTCTCGCACTTTCTTTAAGAATTTACTTGTAGTAGGAGATAATTGCTCTTCTGCCTTGTCTAAATGAATAGCCTGTGATGCACAAATCAATTCGATAGCTATAACGCGAGCAGCGTTGTGAACAATCTGACGTACTTGACGTGCCGAAGTTGTTCCCATACTTACATGATCCTCTTGGTTACCTGATGTAGGAATAGAATCCACACTCGAAGGATGTGCTAAAACTTTATTTTCTGAGACAATAGAGGCTGCTGTATATTGAGCAATCATAAGCCCACATTCAATCCCAGGGTTTGTTGCTAGAAACGGTGGCAGCCCTTCATTAAGTTGAGGGTTTACCATACGTTCTGTACGTCGTTCTGAAATATTGGCCCACTCACATACACCTATTTTCAAAAAGTCCATTGCCAAGGCTATTGGCTGTCCATGGAAATGCCCACCCGATAAAACCTCCCCGCTTTCTAAAACGATTGGATTATCAGTTGTTGCATTCATTTCAGTTTGAACACGGTCCTGTGCGTAGAAAAATGACTGCCAAGAAGCACCATGTACTTGCGGTATACAACGTAGTGAATAAGCATCCTGCATGCGAATTTCACCCTGCTTTGTCACACGTTTACTGCCATCGAGCCACTTACGAATACGCCCGCCCACTAGTTCTAACTCTGGATGTGGTCTTACTGCTAAAAGTGCTGGATCAAATGCCGAGGTAATGCCCTTTAAAGCTTCCAGTGTTAAGCTAGCAGCCATATCCGCTGCAAGACCGATTCGTTCAGCTTCATTGACCGTTAATACACCTATACCCGTCATAGCTTGTGTACCGTTAACTAATGCTAGCCCCTCTTTAGCTTGAAGTCTAACAGGGGTTAATCCTGCTTGCTTTAGCGCGTCACTACCACTCATGATTTCTCCGTTAAACTCAGCCTTTCCTTCTCCCACTAACACTAATGCCAAATGTGATAAAGGCGCTAAATCACCACTCGCTCCTACTGAACCTTGTGACGGAACAATTGGATGAACACCTTTATTAATAAGATTCAATAATAGTTGGACAGTTTCCTCACGAATGCCAGAAAATCCTCTGGCCAAAGCATTGGCACGTAGCACCATCATTGCACGTACAACATCTGTTGGGAATGGTTCACCAACACCGGTTGCATCTGATCGTAATAAATTTAGCTGCAATAGCTCAATGTCTTCTTCTTCAATTTTTATATTGCTGAGTTTACCAAACCCTGTATTCACACCATAAATTGTTTGGCCTTCAGCTAAACGCTTTTCGATACGCTCTCTACTTAAACGAATACGTTCCAAACTCTCTGTAGCAAGTGCAACTGTTGCTTGCCCCTTCACGATTTCCTCTATTTGTTGTCTTGTTAATGTATTGCCATCAAGCTCGATGATTGACTTCACATGACATCCCCCTATTCCCTATATGGCTATGTAAATAAATTATCTTCATTCATATTTTCGTAATATGAAAACATCAGTCTCAAACTTTTTAAGCGTTTTCATAACAAAAGTTGGCTTCTGCTGATGATCAATTACTCTATTTACATTGTACTAACTACCTTTTTCAGAATATAGAGAATTTTAATAGAGAAAACAAGACTTTTTTCAGATTACTATGTTATTTTTATTAATATAACCGTACTTTTATATGAAACTAGAATATTTTAAGAAGGGCTGATGGTATGAAGCTGTTATTAATTGATCGCGATCCAACCGATCTAGCAGGAATAAAGTGGTTTTTACATACATATTTCCCTGGAGATGTTTTTATTGAAATGTGTACAAGTATTTCAGAGGTGTCTCATAGCATTAGACAATTTGAACCTGATGCCATACTGTTAAATATCGATATATTTCCTAATAATCGCTTAGCAGCTCTTTATCGCGATATACAAAAGCTTTCTGGTGCCATTTTAGCAATGACAACTGAGCCATTATTTAAAAATGCTTTGAAGGCAATTGATTTACAAGTGGCTCATCTTTTTGTGAAGCCTATTGATTTAGAGCTATTAAAGAAAAAACTCACAACCATTTCTCTTCGCACACCACAGATTACAGAAGATGCTCAAGAGACTACAAACGATTCCTTTTATAATCAATTATTTTTAGATAATAAATCAAGTTCAATTGAGACAACATTACATTTCACAATGATTGAACCCGAGCATACTGAAACCTTCAATAAGCTTTACAATTGGCTTCAACAAACACCGATTCACTTTCATATGAAAACCTACCCTCTATCTAATAGAATCGTATGTCTTTTTCAAACAAATGATATAAGGATTGTGGAAAAAGATGTACGTACACTTATGAAGGAATGGCGTTTGATTAGTAATAGTTCTTTAAATATCGGCATATATGATGGAACACCTACAACCATTAAAACTATGTATACATTAACAAAGCGTGCACTACATCAAAGTTTTTATGAGGGCTTTGGCCATATTTTTTATGCGAGCAAACAATATGAAACTCAGCCCTTTGATCCCTTACTGACACCAGAAGAGCAACAATTACTAATAAGTAGTTTGGAAGATGGAAACCTAGAGGCCGTTAAAACATTTTTATATCGGCTTTCTAATGAAGGCATATATTATGAGCAAGACGATTTACGCATTCATTTGACGAGTGTCTTAGCACAAATTAGACGCTTTATGCTGAAATATAAATTACATGAAAAAGCGGTTATCGAACAACACTACCGTCAGCTATTTCATTTAATCATTGAGCATCCTATATTTTATACGATACTCAATGGGATTATTTCTTTCACGCAGACATTAATTGAGTTAGCAAGGGAAGCTCGAATAGAGAAACGAGCTGATTATGTTGAACTAGCTATAGAAATAATTGATCAACAATTTAAAGATAGCGCACTGTCTCTTCCCTTTGTCGCTCATAAGCTTGGAATAAGCCCCAATTATTTAAGTACAATTTTCTCAAGAAAACAAGGCTTGCCATTTAAGCGCTATTTACAGCAAGTAAGAATTCATCATGCCACAAAAATGCTGCGAGAAACAGATTTTGCTATTAGCGAAATCGCTCATTTAAACGGTTTTGATGACCCAAATTATTTCATAAAATTATTTAAGCAACAAATTGGTATTACGCCTAACCGATATAGAAAAAATTAAAAGATTGATTAAAATAATTTTCAATTAGTTGATTATATTTTCAATAAAGATTTTATCATGATGTCATTATCTTGATCTTAATATGACAATTATCTATAAAATTGAGATTAAATAAAATAAATTTAAGTTAAAAACTATGTATAAACCCTATGTCTAGCGCATATATTTATAGTTTATACTTAAATATAAAAATTCTTTAACGATAATTATTATAATGTACTAGCAATTCTATTTTATATTTGTTATAGTTATAGACGAAGAGTTTGACTCACATTTTTTTCAGGAGGTAAACTAATATGACAAACGCAAATGATCGTAGCCGTCGCTTTACAACAGCAGGTGGTGCTCCAGTAGTAAGTAACCATGACTCTATGTCAGCAGGTCCACGTGGCCCACTTTTACTTCAGGATGTATGGTTAGTTGAAAAACTAGCAAATTTCAACCGTGAAGTAATTCCAGAACGTCGTATGCACGCAAAGGGCTCAGGTGCATTTGGTACTTTTACTGTAACGCATGATATTTCACAATATACTAAAGCGAAAATCTTCTCCGAGATCGGCAAGAAAACTGAAATGTTCGCACGTTTCTCTACAGTAGCGGGTGAGCGTGGTGCAGCAGATGCAGAGCGAGATATTCGTGGCTTCGCCCTTAAATTCTATACAGAAGATGGAAACTGGGATTTAGTAGGGAACAATACACCTGTATTCTTCTTCCGCGACCCGTTACACTTTACAGATTTAAACCATGTGGTAAAACGTGACCCACGTACAAATATGAAAAATGCCAACTCTAACTGGGATTTCTGGACTTCATTACCTGAAGCACTTCACCAAGTGACAATTGTTATGTCTGACCGTGGTATTCCAGCTGGTTACCGTAATATGCACGGATTTGGTTCTCATACGTATAGCTTTATCAATGCTAATAATGAACGTGTTTGGGTTAAATTCCACTTCCGTACAGAGCAAGGCATTAAGAACTTAACTGGTGCCGAGGCTAATGAGATTATTGGTCAAGACCGCGAATCTTCACAACGTGATTTATATGAAGCAATTGAAAAAGGCGATTTCCCTAAATGGAAAATGTACATTCAGGTAATGACAGAGGAACAAGCTCGTGAGCTACCATACAACCCATTTGATTTAACAAAGGTATGGTATAAAAAAGACTTCCCATTAATTCCTGTAGGTGAATTCGAGTTAAACAAAAATCCAGACAACTACTTTGCAGAAGTTGAACAAGCTGCATTCGCACCATCTAACATTGTTCCTGGCATCAGCTTCTCACCAGATAAAATGTTACAAGGTCGTATCTTTGCATATGCGGATGCCCAACGCTATCGTCTTGGTGTAAACCACTATATGCTTCCTGTCAACGCACCAAAATGTCCATTCCGTACTTTCCACCGAGATGGAGCAATGCGCTTTGATGGCAATCTTGGTTCGACATTAAGCTATGAACCAAATAGCTATGGTGAGTGGGAGCATAATTTAGACCATAAAGAGCCTGAATTACGTATTGATGGTCATGCAGGTATTCATGATTTCCGTGAAGACGATAATAATTACTTTGAACAACCAGGTAAACTATTCCGTCTATTGACTTCGGAAGAGCAGCAACGCTTATTTGAAAATACCGCGAACGATATGGCTTCTGTTGAAGAATTCATCAAACGCCGTCACATCCTTCACTGCTATCTAGCTGACCCAGCATATGGTGAAGGTGTCGCTAAAGCGATGGGTCTTTCCTTAGAAGGTATGGACCTTACAAATCCATATGTAAAACAACCAACAAACGTTTAATATTCCACTTTATTATTGATATCCAAATCCAACTTTTACTCCATGTGAATCCACTATTCACATGGAGTTTTTTTATTAAGAAAAGGCCTATGTCTATTTTTTTGACATAAGCCTTTTCTTTCATTATTGGTAAATTTGACTGCCTGCTTTTTTAAACTCCTCAGCCTTTTCTTTCATACCTTGATGGATCGCTTCAGTCGTATTCAAATCCTTATCTTTCGCATAATTACGAATATCCTGTGAAATTCTCATGCTACAGAATTTAGGCCCACACATAGAACAAAAGTGTGCTGTTTTTGCTCCCTCTGCTGGCAGTGTCTCATCATGATATTCCACTGCACGCTCGGGATCTAGTGACAGATTGAATTGATCACGCCAACGGAACTCAAAGCGCGCTTTAGACAGTGCATCGTCTCGTTGTTGTGCACCTGGATGACCTTTTGCTAAATCAGCAGCATGTGCAGCAATTTTATAAGTGATAACGCCCACACGAACATCCTCGCGATTCGGTAAACCAAGATGCTCTTTCGGTGTCACATAACAAAGCATCGCTGTACCAAACCAGCCAATCATGGCTGCCCCAATGGCTGATGTAATGTGGTCATAACCTGGAGCAATATCTGTTGTGAGTGGTCCTAATGTATAGAAGGGCGCTTCCTTACAAACCTCTAATTGCTTGTCCATGTTTTCTTTAATCAGATGCATTGGTACATGACCTGGTCCCTCAACCATTACCTGAACATCATGCTGCCAAGCAATCTGTGTTAGCTCGCCTAGTGTTTCAAGCTCTGCAAATTGTGCCTCATCATTGGCATCTGCAATTGAGCCTGGGCGTAAACCATCACCTAAGGAAAAAGCAACATCATAGGCTTTCATAATTTCACAGATTTCCTCAAAATGTGTATACAGGAAATTCTCTTGATGATGATATAAACACCACTGTGCCATTATAGAGCCACCTCGAGATACAATACCTGTCACACGATTTGCTGTTAGTGGTACATAGCGTAAAAGGACACCTGCATGAATGGTGAAGTAATCCACACCCTGCTCAGCTTGTTCAATGAGAGTATCACGATAAACCTCCCACGTTAAATCCTCTGCTACACCATTTACCTTTTCTAAAGCCTGATAAATTGGCACTGTTCCCACTGGCACTGCCGCATTTCGAATAATCCATTCTCTAGTTGTATGAATATGTTTACCAGTCGATAAATCCATAATATTATCTGCGCCCCATCGAGTTGCCCAGGTCATTTTCTCAACTTCTTCTGCAATGGAAGAAGATACAGCAGAATTCCCGATATTCGCATTGATCTTTACATGAAAATTACGTCCAATAATCATTGGCTCTGCCTCAGGGTGATTAATATTAGAAGGCATTATAGCACGCCCAGCTGCAATTTCTGAACGTACAAATTCAGGATTCATATTTTCACGAATCGCTACAAACTCCATTTCAGGCGTTATAATTCCCTTTCGTGCATAGTGAAGCTGTGTCACATTTTTACCTTTTTTAGCACGCAAAGGCTTTCTCGCCAACTCAGGGAAGACATTTTCTTGAATACGCGGGTCATCAACATGACGAAAGCCATTATCCTCCGGTTTAATGGAGCGTCCCTCATATGCTTCTACATCTCCTCGCTCTTGAATCCATGCATTTCGTAAGGCAGGTAAACCTTTCGTAATATCTACTTGGTAGGCTGGATCTGTATAGGGCCCACTTGTATCATATACTCGAATAGGAGCATTTTCTTCATTTCCAAAACTGCCTGTTGTCGGACTTAATGCAATTTCTCGCATAGGTACTAGAATATCTGGGCGTGATCCTTCCACATATACTTTTTTGCTTCCTTCAAAGCTGGACATAATGGTAATATTCTTTTCACTAATTGCTGACATGAGCTACTTCTCTCCCTTAAATTTATTTTGATATAAGGACCGATTCTAGCTCACCCCAACAATCCAAAAAATAAAGGCCGAATCCAAAATAATTATTTGGATCCGGCCACGAATGTAAAGGTCTATTGATTGCATACTCTGCAATAGCTTCTTAACTTTCCCACGCTGGTATGAGCCAGATCAGGTCCAAAGGGTCAAGAAACTTCGTAGCGTTTCCCTCTCAGCCTGACTCATCAGACTCCCCTAGTTAATACTATTTAGTTTGATGCTAGTGTAGCAGATAATACTAAGAGATGGAAGTTATTTTTTATCTTACTAGGTAAATAATACTTCTGCAAAATAGATCACAATGGTTACAGTTATACAGCTTACAATGGTTGAAAATAAAACAGCTTGCGCGGCTGTTGCTGATTCTACATCATATTCCAATGCTAGACTAGAACTATTGCGGGATGTTGGAAAAGCACTAGCTATAAACAGTGATTGTGCGACGACTCCATCTAATCCCAATATATAAATAATGGCCAATGCAACAGATGGTCCAATAATTAGTCGCGTCAAACAGCTGATAAAGACGGTTTTATTAAACATTGATTTCATCTCTAGTTGTGATAATTGCGCACCTAAAGTAATTAGAGCCACAGCAATAAATCCATCTGCCACATGTTCTACTGGTATTTTGATAAACTGTGGAATACCGATATCAAAATAATTCATAGCGACACCTATAATCAGCGCATGAATAATAGGCATTTTAAAGAAATCCTTGATGATTGTCATACCTGACTTTGTAGAAGAAATTAAATTGTATAAACCATATGTATACGTAGTCATATTTTGAAAGATTACGAGCATGACCTGAATGGCTACTCCAATAGGTTGCGTCGCAAATATCATTTGAGCCACTGGAATACCGTAATTACCCGAGTTAATGAGCACAACACTATTTTTAAAGACAGCTGCCTCTGTTCTAGCTAAACCTAACACTTTTGCCATAAAGTGACTGAGTATCATTTGACTACCGATAAAGAGTACAATAAATAATCCGACCTCTCCCAGTACAGTTAATTCCACATGTGTTTCATATAAATTTACAAAAACAGCTGCTGGCATAAAGCAATATGTAATAAGCTGAGACAATGCTTTTAAATTAAAGCGAAATTTCTTTTGTAGTATAGCGCCTATTACAAGTAACACTAAAATAGGTACAACAATTTGAAAGAAAATCATTCCGAGATACATCATATCAATGTCCCCCTTCCAGTGTTAATAGTAGTGTTGAATTCCTTCTAGGTCAATTTCTCCGGCTTTCACCATAAAGAAGACTGCCTCTATATTGAAGGCAGCCTTTCTTTTTAAGCAAGCTTAAATCGGTTTACAACTTCTTGTAGCTCGTTTGAAATATCGTTCATATTTTGAATAGACTCTGCTACTTTTTGTAATTCTACTTGTTGATCCATTGCAGAAGCACTTACTTGTTCCGCAGAGGCTGCTGTTTGCTCTGAAATAGCCGAAATACTTTGGATAGCCATGATTGCCTGATTTTTATGCTCTAACATGCTAGATAGTTTATTCATTAATTCACTAATAGAATTTGCAATTGAACCCGACAAGTCACTGCTATCTTTAAATGCTAGTTGCGTGCTTTGTACGGACTCATTTTGAGATTGCATTAAATCTGCATTAGATGCAATCACAGCAACCGTCTGCTGAGAATTTTCAAGAATACTTTCTACTGTACTCTTAATAATTTCTGTTTCATTCTTAGATTGTTCTGCTAGCTTTCTAACTTCCTCTGCAACTACAGCAAATCCTTTACCATGTTCACCAGCACGTGCAGCCTCAATACTTGCATTTAAAGCTAGCAGATTAGTCTGCTCGGTAATGCTTTGAATCGAAGCAATAATCTGATTAATATTGGCAATATTAGAAGCTAATGATTCCATTTGCTGCTGGATACGCCCATTCATTTCATTTGTCTCCATATTACGTTCTCTTAAACTTTCAACCTCATGCAATCCTTTTTCCGTTGTTACACCTGTTTTATGAGATAGCTCATCCATTTCATTAGAAAGAGCCGTAATAGCATCAATCTGATCTGATAAATCCATCATTCGATAATTTGTTTCTTCTGTATCCTCTGATTGCTTCGAAGCTCCTTGTGCAATCTCGTTGATAGCTACGGAAACCTCCTGACTAGAAGCAACTACCTCATTAAATGCCTCATTTACCTGATTAGAAGATTGGTTCAATAACCTCGTGGAATTTAGTACAGTTTGAATCGCACTATTGGTTTTATCTAACATATTATTATAGGCCACAGCAACTGCACCAATTTCATCAGGCTTAATATATCGCTCTTCTACCTTTTGTGTTAAATCCCCTTCGGCTGCAGTTTCAATCGATGCACGTAAAAATTTAAGTGGTTTTAATTGTTTATAGATGAATAACACACTTGCAGCTGTCATCAAAACCACCATAATAATGGAGGCAATAATCGTAAATACAAATACATGATTATATGTTTCTAGAATCTTTGATTCAGCTAACACGACTTGAACAGTCCATGTTTCGTCAATACCCTCTAAAATCATTGGAGCAAAAACATTATAGGCCTTTTCCTTCAGTTGATTAGAGTCAACGTACATACTTGTTAGTTCACCATTTTCTATTGTCTTACTAATACTTGTCCAAGTAGGATCCTCTTGCATATTGCGCCCAACTAGCTCATCACCAAAACTGTTAGCTGTTAGCACACCTTTATTCGTAATAATTGCCGCATAACCGCCTTCTGGGGCATTCGATTTTGTTAAATCATTTAAAAAATCTATTGATACATCGGCAGTCAATACACCGAAAAATGTCCCGGAAGCATTGATTAATGGCACTGAAATGGTTGTCATTAATACGGATTGGCCGTTTACATTATAATCATAGGGCTCTGTCAAAACTGCACGTCTCTCTTCTTTTGGTACCCAATACCATTCTGAAATACTCTTATCATCAATACCTTCGATTAGAGCAGTCGAGATATCATTTCCGTTCTTACTTAAATAAGGGATAAAACGTTTTTTAGTATCTACTAAAGCAGCTTCAGTTGGTTCTAAAATAATAGAATCTTGCTCAAAGATTGCTCCTACTCCAAGAATGTCATTATTGCTAGCTAAATTGTTTTCCATTACGTCTATGACACCCTTGGTAGACAACGTATTATTCTTCTCCATGCTTTCTATGATACGCTTTGTTGTTTGTAATGTCGTATTGGCTTTCTTAAATCTTTCACTCATAATAGCTGCAGAAGATTCAGCCGATTGTAATGTTCCATGCTCTGCGTCTTCAACACTTTGCTTTTTTATAATAATCCCCGTTATGACAGTATAGGATAAAAATAAAATAAGAAATAATCCTATTATAAGGGAAGAAAGTTTTAAGGCAATTCCTCTTGATTTTTTCATAACTAACACCCCCACTTTTATACTAATAATAATGGATGGAGGATTGTATCACAATAAAATATTTAGCGAATAAAGTAGAAAATTTACAGAATTATAGAGAAAAATACCGATACTTCACCAAACATTTATTTTTCAATATAAAGGACTAATGACTTATTTGAATGGAGATTCATAGTAAAACATCCTCTTCTAATTCTAAATTATAGAAAAATATGATATATTAACTATTAAATAGAATGATTGGAGTGACTTAAATTGAAAAATAAAGCGCTATCAACATTAATGGTCACGGCTATTACAGCGACACTAGTATTACCAATGTCTACGGCAAGTGCCACAACATCTCAAATACAATCAAATTTATATGAGACACAGGTGGCAGCAGCCAAAAAGGTGATAGGTGAATCCGTAACGATCAAAAATATAACAAAAGATACTGTGATAACATCTAACGGTACATTTAGAATTCAATCTGCATTAAAGCCCCTATTCAATACATCAAATAAAACAGCATTATCCAATGCCCGAGCAACTATTGTAGTGAAAAACGGACAAATTACCGACATTACAGCATTAATATTAAACAAAGCAGGTACCAGCAAAAAATCTGTTTATTTTGATGGAGGTAACGCACAAATCTCTGGAGACCTCACTGTTAACGCGGACTATGTAAAAGTTCAAAACGTTAGTGTGGATGGTCAGCTTATCATTACAAACAGAGTAAAAAAAGCTGTTACACTTGATGATGTAGTAGTAAGTGAAACAATTACACTAAAACCAATTGTAACGAAAAAGGTAAGTTGGCTATACGTTACTTTAATCGATATGAAATCATCAAACATCAATTTAGCCCGTACTAAAGTCAACGTATCGTCTGATCAACTTCTTTCCAAAGTAGAGGTAGTAGGCAAAGTAGAATCCTTTGGAGCAATGGCTAATATTGAAAAACTTACAATTGATGTAACAAAAGATTTCAACCTTTATGGAGAAGGTAAAATTGAGCAAATCGTTGTAAAAGGTGGAGCTAAAGTAGCTTTAGATTCAGGGCATCTAGTAAATAATGTACAGGTGAACGATAGCCGTATCTCAGTAACGCTCCCTGTCATTGATAAAAAAGAACTTAATGCACTAATTGCATCCCCGCCATATGTACAAGTATCTGTAAACGGCTATGATATATTAAATACGGATAAATGGACAACACATACAGACCGTGCAGTATTTGATTCTGCTGTAGTGACTGCAAGAGCTGTAGCGAACAATAATAGCGCCTCTCAAGAACAAGTGAAGAACGCCATCATTCAATATAAAAATGCACTGGTAGTCTACCAGGCTGCACAAAAGAATGGCACAAAGTATGGCTACGGTGATAAGGCATCACTACAGTCTTTAATTAATTCTATTCAATATGTTACAGTGTCTTGGGATGGATCGAATATTCCATATAATTCTCAATGGACTACTCAATCAGAGAAAAATGCAATTGATTCTGCTGTTTCATCTGCTCAAGCAGTCGTAAATAATTATTATGCAACTCAAGCAGATATTGCCAACGCTATCAATAATTTAAATAATGCTATTTGGACTTATAAGAATGCCTATAAACCTGGAAATAGTGGACAATATGTTGATAAAACTTATCTACAATCACTTGTAAATCATGCAAAAGATATGTACGTGATGGTTTCAGAAAATGGGATAGGTATACCATCAACTACTAATTGGACAACATACAATGAGTGGTATATTTTTAACTCAGCCGTTTCACACGCTGAATCACTTTTAGTTAATAGCAATTCGACTCAATCGGATGTGTCATATGCGGTAGATCAATTAAATAGTGCGATTTCTACCTACACGGGACAGTATAAGCCAGGTAAAAATTAGGCTGTTTGAAGTTAAAAACAGGACTCTGAAAGCTACAGAGTCCTGTTTAAAAAACTATCTAGTTAAAAGCATCTACTTGTATTATAGCATTTGCCTGCTTCCACCTACGATACCAAACCTCAATCTCCTCTCTTGGTTCCACTGCCAAGTGCTCTTGAAGCATCTTTTTTAACAGCCAGTATTGCTCCTCAACGGCAGCTGAATTACTCAGTAGCTCATAAAGCTTCATTAAAGTAAAATAGTTATCTTCTGCATCAGCATATAGTTCTTGCACTTTTTCCTGCACCTTTATAGCAGCATTGTAACTTTCATTTCTTATGTAAAATTCGCTTAGTTGCTGAGCATAGTGCAACCACAGTCTCCTTAAACGTTCTCTTTCACTTTCCGCCCATAAATAATCACAGTCTCCTAAATAATCACCCGTATACATCCGGAATACTTGTTCATGTTCATCGACTGTTGTCTGCTGTATTGGAGGTAATGATTTTAAGCGAGATAGCCATAGTTCTACATCCACTACAATATTTTCAACTACTAGTTTGTAGCCAGAACTTAGCAATGGACTTGAAATTTTCACGCCCTCAACCCCATAGTTTTTTAATGTTTTCCGTATGGTATAAATGGCTGTATAAAGTTGTTTTGATGCTTTATCAATATCAGACTCTGGCCAAAATAACTCTAGAAGCGTATCACGGAAAATCATTTCATTTTTATGCTCTAGCATGTAAGCAAACAGTTCTTTAGCTTTGGAAGTTCGCCATTTAATCGGTTGTGACTGACCATTTGGTAAAACAACATGAAGGCCACCAAAAAGCTTGATTACTGTTAGTCTAGGTTTAATTTCTTTTACTTTGTTCTTGATTTGCTCTAGCCGTTCTAAAGTTTTTTCTAAACGTGCAATTTGTATAGGTTTTAATAGATAGTCAATAGCATGTAGATTAAATGCATCAATAGCATACTGATCAAAACCTGTAGTAAAAACAATTTCAACATCAGGTATTTTTTCTTGAATCTTTTCGCCCAATGCTAAGCCGTCCATATCAGGCATGACAATATCTAAAAATACAACATTTGGTTGTAGGATCTCTATATCTTTAAGTAATTCTAGAGAATCTGTGTATTCTCCAACTATTTCAATTCCCGAGACATTACTTTTTTCAAGCAAGTTTTTTAGTCTCGTTAATGGTAAATATTCATCATCTACTAGCACGATTCTCATACATTCTCCTCCTTAGAAACTATTCCTTGTATTATTATCGTTTATTTTCCGAAAGAATTGATAGGGATACTGTTACTATTGAAGGAGAATAGAGCGTATTTATCGAAATTTATTGTTTATGATAAAAAAGAAAATATTCTCAAAAAATTTACCATACTTCTCGTTGCTGGATTGTTTTTTGCTTTCTTACACTTCTACGTTTTACTTGGATGGATTTCACCAATACTGCAGAAGAAGTTGCTGCAACACAAGGGTCTATTGATTTAAGAGAAAATGATACTAATCATGATTTTAAAATTAAGCTACAAAAGAAATGGGAATTATATCCTTAACTGCTCCTTACTTCAGAAGGTGTAAAACCAAATACACAAAATAAATTCTATACAAATTAACATGAATCTTGGGATCAGTATATTCAAAATCAAGAAGAACTTCAGTATGGTTCTTATGTTTAAAGATTGTAAAAGAACATACATATGTATGGCGTTACAATACCTGAGGGCTTATCCCCCTATGAGCTTTATATAAATGGTAAATTAGTTGGAGGATTGGGAGATTTAACGTTAGAGAATGAGAAGGATGCTCCTATAAAAAGACCTGTTACATATTATTTTACGCTAAATACCACCGAAAGCGACATTATTATGGCATTCATGCTCCAATCACTATATACAAGGTGGCTTTAATAGAGAAATAATTTTAGGAGATTTACTGACAATGGAACGCACCACAAACTTTTCTAAAGGAACTCAATTAGCAGTATGCTTAGTTTTTCTATTTTTATTCCTACCTGAATTGAGAAGGAAAATATGCGAATTCAAACCATTGATCTGTTTGTTCCTCCATTGTCGATACAAACTCTTGTGGAAAATGCAATTCAGCATGGCATTTTACCATTACAAGAAGGAGGCTCATTTTTTGAAATTAGAATAATATTCATTTTTAGTAACCAAAAAAGACTAGGCTTACAAAAAAGCCAAGTCTTTCTCGGTTAATTTAAGATTTAAGACATTGACAAGATTACAAATAATAGCTTACTACACTTTTCTAAACAAATCCTGAACAAGTTAAGTAATTCAATAAAACAGCCACCATACCAACATAACTTACTTGTAGATATCGTTCATAAATTTAGCAATCCCTTATTAAAAAATAAAAGAACTAGATAATAGCATATCTAGTTCTTCTTCAAATTGTACGCTATGATTCTCACAATAATCACAACAATAAAAAATTAACATAACCTCCTCAACAATTTCTAAACATTAACAAGCACCTCTTGCCACTAATATTTAATATTTTGAAAGCTGTTCTGTCACATCTTGATAAAATAAACGTGAGAATTTGTGGCCTCCTCACACACCCGCTCTCAAACATACGGTTCATCACCACAACTGCTTGGCTTGTGTTAAGGATGCATTTGGTTTGAAGCTATCATCCTCTAAGCCCTTAATGAAACTCGCTGTACGATTTGTTTCAATAAGTCACAATGAGTATTTCACTTAGAGTCGAAAGATAGGCAAAAAACTATCAACTATCTACCTATTCATCTAAAAATGCTTAAAAATATCCTAGGCTATGATAAAATTAAAACAACACCATATATTGGATAAACCTCTGCGAACCGAGGCCAATTTTATCTATCATTATTATGGAAATAGGAGGTTTCTCATCATATGAAAAATAAAAAAAAATTAGTATTACTGTCTTTAGTGGCAGTTCCCTCCCTTCTTTACAGCGCACCAGCATCGGCTACCGAAATTTTAAAGCCAGCCTACATACTCGCTAGCTACAATGCTAACGTGGCAAATGTTGTACAACTAATTAACAACATTAACAATACAACTTCTACTTTCCAAACAAATTTAGAGGCAGCTTTGAAGGCTTACAATGCTTTAACGGAAACAGAAAAACAGTATGTTACGAACTACTCCACATTGTCAGCACATCAGCAGACAAGAATTGCTTATCGTAAGCTTGCAGCACAAATTGAAGAGAAATTGTATTCTGTGGATTCTACGTCCTCTAATTATTATCAAAATGTTATTGAAACAAAAGATTGGTATAATACCCTGAATGCAGCGCAAAAAACCTTTGTAAGTGCATCTGCGCAAAAAATTCTAACTTCCTATATCGCGCCAAATACATCTGTTGACAAGGTGGTTAATAAAATTCAATTGATTAATTCATCTCGTCTCTCGTTCCATAAAGATGTAGCCAATGCCCGAGCAGAGCTTAATGCATTACGTAGGTTTTCAAATATTTCTTTACCTGTAGGTATTGAGCAACAATTACTTGATGCAGAACAGTTGGTTGTAAAGGATAAGGCAGCAGCTAAAGAAGTTGAAAACGCTATTGCAGCTTTATCACCAAAAACATCGACAGCTCAGGATGTGCAGGCAGTCAAAACTTCTTTTGAAGCATTAACACCTGTTCAGCAGCAACTCGTCCCAAATGTATGGACTTTAGTGGATTTTGTACAAGGAAAACACACACTTCCTACAAAAGATAACATCCCTAAAACACCTGTTTTATCTGATGCAGCAGCTGTCCCAGGGAAAACTACAGCTATGACAAAAAATAAAAATATCTATAAAGCCAAAATTAATGTAGCCGCATCAGAAAATGACACGGAACGTTTTATTCTAACAACAAAAGACAAAATGACCATTATCATTCCTCCACTTTATACACTTGTCAATGAAGATGAAGGGGTGATGGACATTCAAGTTACAAAAAGGGGCAATCGCATTACACTTATAGCAACATTAAACAAGGAACCAGTAACTTTTGATGCTAATATGGAAATCATTATAGAAGGCTTACCAGCCAATTCTTCCTTCAATCGCTCAAATGGTTTTGGCAAGCAAGTTCCAGCTGACTTTATCATCAGTGGAAATCGTCATATTATCCAAACTACTACTCCTGGCACGTTCCAAATCATAAGAAATTAAATTAAAGCACTAAAGAAACAATGTTGGTTTCTTTAGTGCTTTCTTTTTGAAAAATAATCTCTATTATTACAAGTGCACTTCGAAGTCAAATAATCAAATTTATCTCATCGTAAATAAAAATATAACCGCTCCATAAATGTTATGTATCAATAAACATTTATGGGGTAAACCATCCATTTTTTAACTTATTTAGTTGTAGCAACTAGTTGATCCACAATGAAATCTAGCTGTTTTGATAATGAATAAATGTCGTTGTAGTAACAAAAACCAAAATCCATTTCGATAAGCCTTCCTTCTTTAATGGCAGGAATATTAGCCCAAACTGGATGATCTGTTAAATCTACCATTCCTTCATAAGATGAGCGGAACACATAATCTCCTGCATAATCTGTTAATACTTCTAAAGAAACATCGATTGCCTCATTGGTGTTGTTTTTATCATCTATTTTCTTTTGAATAATATCTGGTGCTTTTATTCCTAAATACTCATAAATAACTTGAGAACCACGTCCAAAGGTATAGCTTGTTACAACAGACATTTTTCCTTTGCCGCCTTCCATAATACTAACCGTTCTATCTGAAATACCTGCCTCTTCTAGCTTCTCTTGGCTATCCTCCACTTTTGTATAGAAATTAGCTAAAAGCTCTTTTGCTTCTTTCTCTTTCCCAAGTACTTCACCAATCTTTGTTAAACGTTCATCTAGTGAGGTTGAGAAATCGATCATGACAGTAGGTGCAATTTTCTCCATTTGATCGTAAAGCTCATTCTTACTTGGGATAATGATGACATCAGGTTTTAATTGGATTACCGCCTCGACATTTGGTTCAAACCATTCACCTAAACTTTCAACTGTTTTTAATTCTTCCTCAAATGCTGCTCCCTCTTGTATTTTAGAAGAACCCACTGGTGTCACATCAAATGCTAGTACATCACCTGTATAATACATCACCACTACTCGCTCAGGGTTAACAGGTATTTCTACGTCTCCTTTCATAGTAGAGACAGTTTTTGTTTGTGATTCGCTTACTGTTTGAGTGGTAGAGGCTTGTTTTTCCCCGCCCTGTGTACTGGTTGATGGCCCCACTACTGCAAGCACTTAATAAAAGCGTCAGACATAGAAAGAGTGTTGTAAAAGCTGATAAACCTCTTTTATTCATTGGTTCATACTTCCTTTCATTATATTGATAACCATTCTCAATATAATCTTGGAAGCTCCAATCGACAATGGAGTATCTTTCAGACATTGAAGGACTATCTTTTATCAGATCACTTACTTTTTGCTTTTGACGGAATTTTGTAGGAGAAACGCCTACTCTCTTTTTGAAAAGTCTACTAAAATAATAGACATCACTATAGCCCACACCCATAGCGATATCGCGTAAGCTAGCATTTGTCTTCTCAAGCAAAATAGAAGCTTTTTCAATACGTAGCTTAATTAAATATTCAATCGGGCTGCAACCTAATTGTTGCTTGAATTGAATGGATAAATGAGATGGACTATAGCGCAATGCCCTCGCAATGGATTCTAAGGTCAATGGCTGTGCATAATTTTGCTCTAGATAGGCTTTAATTTGACTAGAGACATTTAGTTTTTGAATGTCGACACTGTCCTGATCTAACTGCATGAAAATTTCATTTAATAATTGATAGAAAAGCGATTTAACAGTAAATTTGCTGAGGCTATTGGCATTTTCCCACTTCTTATACATAAAATATATTTTTTCAAACATTGTAATAGGTGAGTTAGGAATAAGACTGTATTGATAGTTGAAAGGATTATTTGTTTGTAACGCCCTTGCTATCATTTTATTTGAGGTTAAAGGAATGGAAGCTCGATAAAATATTAAAAAATATTCAAAGCCTTTGTCTGTAGCCATTATTTGTAGTTTGGTGCCCTTTCCTCCGTGAATAAGATGAAAGCCCTCTAGTGTATAGTTTATTAAATCGATTTGAACTTCCGCACCACCACCTGTGGCATAAAGAAACATATTTGCAGGCAATTTATATGATTTTCCGATTTCCTCAGGTTTGAATAGCTCATATCTTATATCGAGCACTTTGATCGTTGCGTGATTCCAAAGAAATAGAAACTCTTCTTTTGGTAGCATCCTACATCATTCCTTCCAATTCTTCACTACCTACAAGTTTATTATAATTGATAATCATTCTCAATATAAACCTGTATAAGCATAGAAAAATCACTCAAACAATCCAATGCCTGAGTGATTTTATGGAATTTCATTTAATCTTGTTTAGTATGTTGTACTAGCATTTAATTATTTAGCTTATTTTTTATTCGTGAGCCAGTTTGTTAATTCCTCTACCTGAGCCAACACGGCTGTTGGGTCATAATACCATGAACGCTCCTCAGGCCAAACATAAAGATGATCATTTTTTACTGCTGGCAAGCTACCCCATATTGGATCTTTCTTAAAATCTTCAACTGTACGATCATCTGAAGTCAAAATAATGTAGTCTCCTGCATAATCTGCCAGCACCTCTTCGGAAATTTCAGCCCACTGCTTTTCCATCATTTCATCTGCTACTTTAGCAGGTGGTTTGCGACCAAGTGCCTGATAGACTGGTTGCCCACCACGTCCAAAATTATCACCATATGCATAATACGTTTTGCCTGCGTCCTCCATAATAGAGAAGCTTGCATCCTTTGGAATAATCGCATCTACCTGTGCTTTGGCATCGGCAATCTTTTGATCATATTGCGCCAGCCAATCCTTAGCTTCTTGCTCTTTGCCAAGCAACTCACCGAAATAAGTAAGTTCTTCGTGCGCATCCTTTAATTCACCATAGGGAATGACAACTGTAGGAGCAATTTTACTTAAAGCATCATAATTTTCCCCATTGCCAGTAATAATCAAGTCAGGTTTGAGCGCGATAATCTTTTCAATCGACGGTTTCCCATAGTCACCGATTTCTTCTACATCTTTTAATGCATCCTTTAAATAATAGTTTTCAAGTGCCAACCCAGGAGCTCCCACAGGTTTCACATCTAATACAAGCAAACTTGCAATATACTCCTCTGCTACAATACGCTGAGGACTAGTCGGAATAACAACCTCACCATTTGTCGTCTGAACAGTTTTTGCCTCTGCTTCTTTTGTATCTTGCACTGTAGTCGGACTAGAATTTTTCTCCTTTTCTCCACAAGCCGTTAACAGAAGTAATATTAAAAGAAATAGTGGCGCTATGAATTTTCTATTTTGTGTCAGCAATTTTTTCCCTCCATACATACCAATTGATAATCATTCTCACCAATTGTAGAAGATTGTAAAATAACTGTCTATGTATGAAAGTAATTTGTTGCTCTGTATATTTATGATGTTAATACTTCCATTAATTTTTGTAATTGCATAGCTGTAGATAATGGGTCATAGCCATAAAATAATTCATACTGATTCAAAAAGTACACCTGTTTCTTTTGAACCGCTGTAAGTGATTGCCATTTTTCCGAATGTAATACCCTCAAGAGATGCTCTTTTCCAAAATCTTTTGTAGGAAGAGCAGTGACGAATATATAATCAGCTTGAAAATAAGCAATATCTTCAATATCTACTGTTAAGTAACCTGTTTGTTCAATATTTCGTGTGACAATCGCAGCTGGTCGACTAAAGCCCAAATCTTCGTACAGTATATGACTCCCTCTTCCATGACTACTATTTAAACAATATGCCTGATGACTACCTATTTCCCAAACAATAGCAGTCCCTCTTGCTCCATGTTGTTGGTCAAGAATATCGTTACACTGAGCTATCTGTTCATCATATTGCTGGAGCCAGCTCTTACATACTTCTTGTCTATCAACGATATGGGCAATCAACCCAAATTGCTCTCGCCAGCTTAATTCTCTACATGGTAGCTCGAATATAGGAGCTACTGACAGTAATAATGGTTTTTCATCACCACCACTGTAGTTAATAATGATATCAGGACACGCTTCGGTGATTGCCTGATAATTTGAAGCAATATCATACTCATAGCCTTTTAGTTTATGCGTATTAGGGACAGGCTTGATACCCTCTAGAAATGGAGAGTATACACCCAACACCGGCGTAATACCAAGAGCTAGTAAGCATGCTGTATGATTGGTATTGAGTGCAAGGACACGCTTCGATTTCTGATAATAGACTGTTGGTGATACACCTACTTTTTCTTTAAATTTCCGACTTAAATAAGTTCCCTCATTGTAGCCAACTTCCTCGGCAAGCTCATCTAACTTAGGCATTGTAAACAATAGCCTTTTCTGTGATTCTCGTATTCTTAGCCATGTTAAATATTCACTATATGTATAGCCTGTGTGCTTATGAAACGTCCGAGAAAAATGCTCTGGACTTACTTGTGCTTTTTTGGCCATCTGCTCTCTTGTTAATTCTTCACGGAAATGTAGATGAATATAATGAAGTACTTTATCAATCCATAGTTCTTCTTTTTTTTGATTTTTATCACGTAAAAGGCTGTATAGCACTTCTAGCATTTCACCAAATAATTTTTGTAAACGAAACGGATTATTGCTCTCAATGTTTGCTTCTTTTTCTACTTCTTTAGCTAATTTCATCAGTCGATAGGAGCCTTGCTCAATTAAGATAGAAGCTTGCAATAAACGATCAGTTTTGTAGCCATAAACACGATATTGAATGATGATTCCTCTGCTTTCACATGTTTCTAGAAGATGAAAATCGTCCGTATTATCTAAAAGCATAACAGAATTTGAACTAAGCCTAATATGCCTACCTTGAAGTGTACACTCTATATATCCCTCATATACTATGACCATAAATGGGTAGATGAATTGTGTTTCTTTGTCACTTAACATTTCATTTAATTTCACTATTTGTATAGGTTGATAAAAAAGATGGGACAGTAACTGATTGTCTTTGTACATTTTAGTTCTATCTCCTAAACATCAAATTGATATTGATTATCATTTTCATTATAATGAAATAGAATGATAGAAATCAATTGAAATAGGAGGCTTATAGCTTTGAAAAAATTTATAAAAAAGAATGCCTTTTTAACTGGCATTTTAATTATTTCCATCCTTTTGACTGCATGCGGAACTCAATCTTCTTCCACAATAGAGAAGGCAAAGGAAGAAAACTCCAATCGAGTATTAACAGATTCAATAGCACATGAAGTGACCATTCCTAAAAATCCCCAACGCATCATAGCTCCTTATCTAGAAGATCACCTTGTAGCATTAGGTTTAAAGCCCGTTGCACAATGGTCCGTAAAGGGTGGGACTTCTATCCAAGACTATCTCCAGGATTCATTAAAGGATATTCCAACAATTGAATTCGATCTTCCCTATGAAGCTGTGACAAGCTTTAATCCAGATTTAATTGTAATCGGTTCTCCTGAAATTGCTGAAGGTGAAAAATATAAGCAATATAGCAAAATTGCACCTACGTATGTGATGGGAACGGAGGATAATAATTGGCGCAATAAACTATTAAAAATGGGCGAAATTTTTGGTCAAACAGATAAGGCAAAGGAAGTTCTAGCAGATTATGATCAATTCGCTAAAGAAGCAAAAGAAGAAATTCACAACAAAGTCGGGAAGCCTTTAGCCACTGTGATCTGGAATATCAATAATTCAATCTATATGGTAAGTGACACAGCTTCTAGCGGTGTTGTTCTTTATGAGGATCTTGGGTTACAAACTCCAAGCCTTGTGAAAGAGATGTCAGCTTCTGCTGCTGGTGATTGGTCGCAAGTTTCTTTAGAAAAATTCGTTCAAATAGATGCTGACTATCTTTTTGTTATTAACAGTGATAGTGCAGGTAGCTCTGAATTGCTAAGCGATCCTCTGCTAGCTAATATACCTGCCATTAAAGATGGTCATGTTTATGAATTCGATTCAAGTTCGAGCTGGTTATATTCAGGTGCTATTGCCAATCGCCAAATTATTCAAAATGTATTGGATAGCATAGTGAAGTAAAAAAAGTCCCTTCAGCTTTGTCCAAAAGCTGAAGGGTTTTATTGTGATCTGTATCTGACAAAGTCTCGCGGATTCAGCCCATATTTCTCCTTAAAAACCTCTGCAAAATGACTCGGATTAGAATACCCAACAGCATTCGCTACTTCCATAATATTCATTGTTCCAATTTGTAACAAATAACATGCCTTCTCCAAACGTTGTTTTTCTGTATAGAACTTGGTTGCTTAATTGTACAAAACACTAACAATACGACGATTAGTGTCAAAACCGCGAAAATTAGCCATGCTCCTCTCCAACCTAACTCAGAAGTTGATGAAGCAAGAAAGGTACCATCAAACCTGATAAAAGCATTCCTATCCCGGCTCCACTCATTAACAGTCCCATGACAGTACCTCGTTTCTTAGGAAACAGGTTAATGGCTATCGATAGTAGTGGCGTATAGACAAGTGCACTCCCAGCACCTGCAAGGAATAGTGTGATGGCAGCCCACCAGAAATTTGCAACAAACACCAGTCCTATTAACCCTAACTAAGTAACCAGATTGAGTGGTCGTGAAATTCATTCCCTCCTGCATAAACGGCAATATAACTCCATATGCCATGTGACCAAATCCCGTAGTTGTAACAATTAATAGCATTCCTGTTATGACAAACATCCAACAATTTTTCATTTTTTACCCCCTTTCATTACACACGAATCTTAGTCCAATGAAAGGTCCATTCTCCACCAATGGAAGGATACTTATACGGTAAAACGGATTTTATTTTAAGGTTACAGTTAGATTTTTGGATAAACCTTAATGGCCCTTTTTCATTTTATCCATTGTTCTAGGCCATTGACTAATTTATGCTAGCCTATATCGATAATGATTATCATTTACGGAGGAAGAGACATGAAAAAATTAAAGCGACATATGCTCATTTATAGCCTATTATTACTGGTTAGTATCATACTAGCTGCTTGTGGTTCTACCAATGAAGAAACGAAGAAGGAAGAGACAACAACATCAGCATCAACCACTCGTGTTTATAAGGATTATTTAGGTCATGAGGTTGAAATTCCTGTAGATCCTGAGAGAGTGGTTTATCATGGAGAAGGATACGGTGATTTACTTGCATTGAATATCAAAACAGTTGGTGCTGGCTTCTCTTGGATTACAAATTACGCTTGGGAAGATCGCGTAAAAGATGTGGAGGACGTTGGTTTTCCTATTAATGTGGAAAAAACATTGTCATTAAAGCCTGATCTTATCATTATTGGTACTTCAGATGAAAAAACATATTCACAGCTTTCTAAAATCGCCCCTACTATCGTGTTTGATACTTTTGCACCCTTAAACCAACGTTTAACAGAGCTGGGCGATATACTTAATAAAAAAGAAGAAGCAACTCAATGGATGGATGCTTATACAGAAAAAGCGGATAAAATGTGGGAGTCGCTTGTAGCTGATGACATCATTAAACCAGATGAAACGGCATCGGTTTTAACATATTATCCAGGAGATCGATTATTTGTCATGGCACGTGCTGGACTTTCTCAAGTTTTATATGATTCAAATGTGCTTAAGCCTGGCGACAACATACAAAAAATTCTTGATGATGGAACAGGCTTTGCTGAAATCTCCACAGAACTTCTTCCTGAATATGCTGGTGATCGAATTTTCATCCTCACACCAGTCGATGATGAAGCAAAACAATCGACAAAAGAAATGATGGAAAGTCCAATTTGGAAGAACCTACCGGCAGTGAAGAACGGTCATGTCTACACATTTGATATTGAAAAAAGTGATAGCGATGCCTCAACAAGAGAATGGCTGTTATCACAATTACCTACTATGTTAAAAAAATAACTAACAAGAGACATTTCATCTTTGTTGAAATGTCTCTTTACTTTTTATACAATACAGTTAATTGATAATCATTTTCATTTACTAAGGAAGTGAACAGATGGAAGACAATAAATCAGCTTCTATTAACAATGATTTACTATTTCATTTAGAAGATATTGACTGTATTTCGCAGAGCTATCCGTTTATCTCGACTTCTCATCATACGATGATACTTTTTACAAATGGCTGTGGGACATTAACGATTGATGATATACCCTATTTGGTGACGAAAGGAAAAATTTTTCTTGTTCAGCCCCATTCTATGATTGATTTATCGGATATAAATCATGGTTACCGTTTCTATAAAATTGCCTTTTCAGCCTTTCAGCTAAAACATAAGCACCCTTCCCCACATCTAGGATCTATTTTTTCTGATGAAGTGGAATATACAATTTATCCTTATACACGATTAATTCGTCTTAGCGAAGATCTGTATAATTTAAATCCTAAATTGGATTTTCTTAAACAACAAGGAGTCTTGTATGAACTCTTAAATTTATTATTTGAACATCAGCTTCATATGAACTACCAGTTGACAATGACAAAGGCGGTTGAAGAAACTATCGACTATATACATAACTATTTTCAACAGCCTTTAACAGTGAAAAAGCTAGCGGAACTCGCTCGTATAGCTCAATGGCAATATAGTACGATCTTCCAAACCTTAACTGGGAAGAAACCGCTTGATTATATTACAGATTTACGTCTTACAAATGCCAAGGAATTATTACTACAAACAAATGAGCCATTAAAAGATATTGCGCAGCAAGTGGGATTTGATGATGAATATTATTTTAATCGCCGCTTCCGACAGGTAATTGGAATACCTCCAAAACAGTTTGCACGACAATATAAACAAAAAACTGTTGTAAAAGATTGGACAGGACACGAGGTAGCCATTCCTCGTTCACCGCATCGTGTTATTTATCATGGAGAAACGTTTGGGGATATGTTGATTTTTGATGTGCAGCCAATAGGTGGTGACAAAAACTCTATTAGTAAATCCTTCTATAAAAACCATGTTCCTTATATTCAAGATGTTGCCTTTCCAATCAATCTTGAAAAATCTTCGAAGCTGAACCCTGATTTAATTATCTTTACAAATAATGACGAGCAGCAATATCAAGCACTATCTTCTATTGCACCAACAGTTACCCTAAATTCCTGGGATTCATTGGAGGAACGCGTTCTTTTATTAGGGCAGTGGCTTAGCCAACAACAGCGTGCAGAAGATTGGCTAGAATATTTTAAAATCCAAGAAAATACTATGTGGCAGCAGCTACAAACAGTGATAGAGCCTGGCGAAACAGCATCTGTTTTGACTTTTGATCATGGCAAACGCCTTTTTATTATGGGCTGTACAGGTCTATCCCCTGCCCTTTTTCATCCAGATGGTTTTCAGCCTCACCCACAAGTCAAAAAGCTACTTCAAGCAGGCGAAGGGTATAGAGAAATACCAATAGATCACTTACCTCAGTATGCTGGTGACCGGATCTTTATGTTGGTTTCTGATAAACCCGAATCGCAAATGGCTACGATGGAATTGATTAATAGCGATATGTGGAAAGGACTCCCTGCTGTACAAACTAACCATGCTTATTTAGTGAATGCAACAAAGTGGAATTACGGAGATGCCTTTACAAGAGAGAAGTTACTCGGTGCATTACCAAAACTATTGGTTACTGCCAAGTAATTCTCATACTTATAATAAGGGGTGACATTTATATGAAAAAGGGAAGTATAACAGATACAACAACTCAAATATCATTAAAGGATATTCGAGATTATATTGCTAAAAACCATCATCAACCTCTCACGATTAAGCATCTAGCACTCATTTCGGGTCTGAGTTCCAGTTACTTTGGAGAGGCATTTAAAAAGGCATTCGGTCAAAGTGCCACAGATTATTTAACGGCGCTACGTATCGGACATGCCAAGCAATTACTGCGTGATACCGATTTATTACTTCGTGAGATTGCTAGAAAAGTAGGTTACAGTGACGAATTTTATTTTAGCCGAAAATTTAAAAAGGAAGTTGGTATTTCACCTTCTGCTTTTAGTGAGATGGCTCGCCAGCGTATTTCTACTTTTTCCGTCTCCGCTACTGGAAATTTATTAGCGCTTGGTATCATACCAGTTGCGGCTCCGCTGAATGCTAAATGGAGTCCTTATTATTACAATCATTATCAAGAGAAAATTCCCGTGCATGTTAATATATTTGATACAGAATCAGAGGATAACTTCAAAAAATTAGCCTCCGCTAAGCCAGATATTCATATTTTTCAAGAGGAACCCTCCCTCTCCATGCTTAATTGGCTTCAAACTATTGGCATCAAAAGTGTCTTTATACAAGCGAAGGATTGGCGAACACAGCTGAGAGAAATAGCTGTAGCTGTTAAAAAGCAAAGCGTAGGTGAGCACTTCATTCAAACATATGAACAAAAGGTATTACAGGCGAGATTAGAAATTAATCAAGTTGCTGAAAATGATACGTTTGCTGTTCTTCGTTTATGCGGTGATCAATTATTTATGTATTGTAATAAAGGGATTCAGGATGTACTGTATACAGATTTACAGCTTCGCTCTGTCGATACTCACCAACAAACATATAATGAGCATATTACACTTGATCAGCTAGTAAATATAGATCCTGACCGTTTGCTATTTATCATTTGTCCCGATTCACCAACCCGAAATTATTGGCTTACTCTACAATACCTTGATCGTTGGAAAGAGCTCCGTGCTGTAAAAAATGGACATGTCTATGTTTTACCTTCGAATCCTTGGTTCGAATACTCAGCTATTGCTATAAACCGAATGCTAGATGAAATGTTACTTATGCTAACCGGAAAAAATCCAAATCCTTTTCCTGTCCCCGTCCATGGTAACGTATCAGACAGTGATTTATAATTCCATTTGAGAATTATTATCACTGGAAGGAGACTTTGATGAACAATGAAACAAAATTGTCCTATTCAATGTCATACAATTATAAAATCTGCCTATTTATCAGCGATGTTTTTGCTAACTATCGGCATACTTTCCGCCTGCAATACCCAATCAAGCAATAAAGTGGAACAGGTAGAAACGCAGGCATCCTCAGAAAGTACAAAGGAGCAAAGTATTTATCCGTTAACACTAAAAGATGAGGTTGGTAATGAGGTAACACTACCAGCTAAGCCTACTAAAATTTTTGCACCTGTCATGGAGGATTCATTACTAGCTCTTGGTATCAAGCCTACTATGCAATGGTCTAATGGTGTTAAGCCACAGCTTTATTTACAAGATCAGCTACAGGGTATACCAGAAATTAGCTTTGCAAGCGGTCCCCCATCAGCCGAAGCCATTATGGCAGATAAACCAGACTTAATTATTTTGCACAATTCATTTTATATGGAAAATGGCACCTATGAAAAATATGCAAAAATCGCACCAACCTATGTTTTTAATAATGCTGCAAGTGATTTAGAAGGCTCTATTAAAGTTTTAGGGCAACTACTTGATGAAACAGACAAGGCTGAGCAAGCCATACAGGATTATCAAGAAAAAGTAGATGTAGCAAAAACAAAGCTATCCTCTATAACAGAGGGTAAAAAAATTGCTTTAATTCGCTTTAATGCAAAAGGTATGTTTTTCATGACAGATGAGTATTTTAGTGGGTATGTCTTAACACATGAATTAGGATTTGAACAAAGCAGCTACGTGAAAAATGGTGCCTTCGAAGTATCATTGGAGATTCTACCTGAACTGGATGCCGATTATATTTTCCTAATCAATGATGGTAATCTTGGGGATGAATTTTTAAATGAGTTGAAGAACAGTAAAATTTGGCAAAGTACAGTAGCCTTCAAAAACAATCTAGTATTTGAGACATCCGCGGATTACTGGCTAAATGGCGGTATTCATGCTCAAGGAAAAGTGATAGAAGATGTATTGGAGTTTTTAGCGCCATGATAACAATGACAAAGAAACCTTATACATCAGAAAACTACTTTGAAGTTGCCATGACATCTCGTCAACAGCTAGATTATCGCATTTTAATTGCAAGCCCAACAGATGAACCACCAGCAGATGGTTATACGGTCATCTACGCCTTAGATGGGGACGCCCTTTTTCCGACACTTGCAGAGGCAGTGAAATTACAAACACGTAAACCAAAAGGCTATGATCCTATTCTTGTTATTGGCATCGGTTATCCCTCAAAGGAACCTTTTGATATGGAGCGACGCTGTCTCGATTTTACACTACCTGTTAACAAAGAACATCTGCCACCACGTCCAGATGGAACGCCTTGGCCTCCAAACGGCAAAGCTAATGAGTTCTTAGATTTTATTGAACATGAGCTCATGCCTGCTATAGCAAAGGAATGGCCTATCAATAAAAAGAAGCAAGCGATTGTTGGCCATTCCTTAGGCGGTCTTTTCACACTATATGCTTTATGTGCAAAACCTCACTTATTCAGTCACATTGTAGCTGGCAGTCCCTCTGTTTGGTGGGCTGACAATGCCGTACTAAAAGTAATAGACAGATGTTTTGATGATTGGAACGGTCAGCATGCTATTAATCTCTTACTCACAATAGGTGCTAACGAGTTGCCAGATATGTTAGAGGGAGCTGATCTAGCGGCTGAACGACTGAAGCGTTTAAGCGACCAAAACATTCATACTAATTATGTGAAGTTTAATGAGGAGGACCACGTGAGCGTCCTGCATTGTATGCTTGGCCGCCTTCCTCGGTTTTTGGATACGTAAAAGTCTAAAGGGGAAAATTATCAAGAGGGTTTCCTATAGCCTTCCATTCTTAAAAAGTCTAAGAATTTGGATGCTTGTCTTCGTTCAGGTATTGAGTACAGTTATTTTTTAGTCAGTAGAATATATTGTATAGGACTTTAATAAAATCTCTATACTCGCTTTTGTTACGGCTAGCCCATTCACCTATAGACTCTTGCTACTCAGATGCCTTCCTTGATGGTTTATTTCCATCTAAATAAAATTGGACCGCTAGAACTCATTGGTCTATATTGCTTAAAAAAAAAAAAGCCCCGTAAAGGTTAGGTTTATAACTAACTTTTACGAGGCTTTTCATTTATGATGGTTGGTTTTTATGGTGATACATAACCAACTTTAGCATATATCTTTTTCAAGTTACCATACTTATCTTCTAATACTATCGTCAGCCAGTCCCCATCAACAAATCCAACTGAATGTTCCAATATTGCTTTAGTACGCCCTCCATCAGTTTCAACAATTCCGATACCTTTAGCCAAACTAGTATCAGTGCTCTTAGTAACGATATTAATTACATCGGCTGGTGTGCGTTTATTAATATCAGTTTCGTCATTTAATTTTGATTCTGATAAATAATAGTACTTTAAAACTTCACCAGGTTCATACTCTTGACCAACAGAAGATTTTAAATCGAACATAGCCTCCACTTGTTTAGCATTTGGTTGTAGTCGTATATGAAGGAATGCTGATTCTAATTTTCTGTACTTGTATTCACCAATATTAATAAATTTATGTGCCTTATCCTTATAGTCAGAGATAACAAAGTCTTTAGTTTCATCTTTCATTGTCACTGTAATAGTTTGGTTTGCATCAATTGGATCTATTGCTTTAATAATAAGTTGGCTATTTTGGGTAGAATCTGAACCTACTGTATATTTTACAGGCTCATATTTATCAGTTACATCTTTACCACTACTATCAGTAATCGTTAGAATCTTATCTAGCTCAACACTAACTGTATCCCCTGTACTTACGATCGTTGATTTACCATCGACTTCACGCATGATAGTTTCACTTGATGTGATAGTAAACGTATCATCACTGTTACGGTAAATTAGACCAGGATAATAGGTTGGCTTTAGTTTTGGATCATTCGGTTTCGAATTTGGATCCTTGCCCACAGGCGATACCATCCCAATCTTAGGAGGTGTACCATCCGAATAGAAATTCTGCTTCATCAAACCACCTGATGTTCTATCATGGTCATTATATGAATCATTCGCCTTATAGATTGTAAAATTACCAGGAGTGTCCTCTGCTCCAACATAAACCACATATTCAGTATGTGGCTTTAAAGTAACGCCTCTGGCATCAACCGTCCCTGACAGACCTTTTCCAATCTTTTCAACAGATGGACTACTTTTGAGTTTTGTTTCTAAATATTTTTCATCTGCTGGAGCGGTTAAATTAGCATCAGGATTATCAATTAATATACCATCCTTATCTTTAATTCTTTTTTCCACAAACCAGTAATGAACTTTTGCTGTTTCATTTGTCTCAAAGCTAATAGTTGCTTTTGTATCATCATTCTCTTTTGGCTTAATCTCTAAATTACGAATTAAAGGTGCCTTAGTATCTTCGAATACTGTCTTAGGACCTGCGATTTTAGAAAGTTCTCCTCCACGATCTCTTAGTACCATGTAAATAGAATAGCTATTAAACGGATCGAGTTTATTTTGTTCCACAGATACAGGGAATTTTTGCGTAGCTGTTTCTAAATCTGCTGTCCCTGAGCCACGTTGAATATATATATCTTTTCCACCAATTTGGAAATAACCAGATTTACCAGTGTCACCTGCAAATTCATTAATGAAATCTCGTTCAGTAATTTTATGATCTGTTAAATATTGTTGGAAGGTCTTCGTTTCGCCATTATCTATTACTGTATTAGGTAGTATCATATAGTAATACGTTCCCGCTTTATTAGGCTCAAATTCGATTTCAGCTCTACGGAAACCATCAGATTCATCCGCTTTATTCACTGGATCTTTTATTGTTATCTTTGGTTCCACAGTGTCTTCATGTTTATACTCAGCATAGTTACGAACCGGGTCACCTGGCTTCACTGTGCCAGTATTTTCAAACGCATTATCCGCTAAATCTTTAACACCTGGTAATACTGTTACACGCAACGTATCACCATTAACAAACCCCGTATCAGATGGTATTGTTAATAAAACTTTTTTATCTCCTGCTTTATACTCTACAGCTGATGGTTTGATTCCTTTTTCTCCAGTTACGTTAACAATAACTGTACCCGTTAATAAATAATTGTTAATATCGTTCGCACTTTCTGGATCTAATGCTTCACTAACAGTAAGTTCAAACTGATTATTGCTTTTCCTTACTAACTTTCCTTGTTCTACATATGGATGAACACTATCAAGCGCACCAGTTTTAAAATCTTTTACCGCAGGAGGGTCTATCGAAAAGTTACCTGAATTATCTTTCATCACAACGTAAAGCTGATATTCTGTTTCTGCATCTAATCCCGTTAGAATGCCTTTTATGCCAAGTTCATCAGCTTTTGCTTGGCCTTTTCCTGTAGAGTTAGCAACGATGTCAGCCGTTGTTGGATCAGTTGCTGTTGTTTTCTTACGTATATAATAGTAATAGTCTCCTGGTTCACTGGCTGTAAAAGTAAATTCAGCACGTGTTCCTCCATGTAATGGCGTAACTTGGAGGGATTTCACTACTGGTGGTGAGGCATCTTTCATTTGGAACTCTTGAGAAACTATGTCCGATGCATTTTTCGAGCCATCCACAACCATGATGTAGATAACATATTCTTTTTTCTCACCTAAATTAGAAACCTTAATTGAGTTTGTTCCTTTGATGGCTGCCGCAGTTCCATGGGCTACGTTCTTATTTGAGAGACGGTTAACCATTTCACTTTTATTTGGTGCCTCTGCGCCCTTTTCACGCACAATATAATAGTACGTACCGACTTCATCAGAAGTGAAATCTGCTTGAATTTCGCTGCCATTTAGGACTTTTACATTCGTAATACTAATGATTGGTTTTGTTTTATCATCAGGATTTTGATTCTCATTTTCCTCTTTATCAATTGGTTTGCCATCTGGATCAGTAATAATGCCTATATTATCTTTATCATCGAGGAAATCGTCGAAGATATTATTTGGTGATCCATCCTTAGGTAAGATGACCTTATCAATATACGTATAATCTCCAATATCAATTTTGCCATATGAATTATCAACAAATAATGTGCCAATTCGTCCATCAATATACAGCTCTAGATCTGTGTAGCTATTGTAATTGATCCAATCGATATTTCCTGAACCATAAATTGTAAGCTTTGTTTCAGTATTTAAATTTAACGTGCCAATATTGCCTTGAATTTCAAACTCTCGGACATTCCCAATGATGTCTACACGTGGTAGTTTTGTATTTGTTTCAATTTTTGTACCAGTTTGAGAAACTACTAGCCGAGATACACTGCTGTTATAGAATTCTAAATACTTCTCAACATTTTTCATTTCCTCTTTTTCTTTAGACCAGTTAACAAATGGCTTGTCATTTTCAGTATTTGGTTTTGTCCAATTTTGAAGATCGTTCGAATTGTTATTTGACGAATCATCGCCTTTATTGTTATCTGGGTTTGACCAATTAATAAATGAAATATTGTTACTTGCCACACGACCAAGAGCTAATGGTTGATTGTAAGTAGCCCCTAAATGCAATGGTGGGCGAACGGTTTCGTTGACAAACATTGTCCCTGTCAGCGTCATATTCGAGAATTCTATATAATTACCATTTACTACAATCGTTGCACCAAAAGAACCATAATTTCCATCAAAATCTAGAGAACGTGTGCTTGTCCCACTTGCATTAAGGGTCAATTTTGAAATGGAGCGAATTCCCTTACTCGATAAATCTCCCTCAATGAATGCACCTTTTAACACCGGAGCATTATATTCGTTAAAAATATGAGCAAGACTCTCTGGAATTGTATATGACTGGCCATTTATATAAACTGCGTCATCATCCACATTTGTGATTTTGTAAGATGTTTCATTATTTTTCTTCTCTTGTGAACCCACTACAAACGAAGCAAACTGTCCGCGAGTAACAGGATCAAATGGAGAAAATGTAACAGGAGTTGTGCCCTTTGTAATATTCAAATCGATTAAAGTTTGAATATAGATGGCATTGTTTGTTTTGCTATTCACATCTTTGAAAATATTATTGTACGTAGGGGATACCTCTAGATGGAATCCAACTACAACCATTTTGGCTAGTTCCCCTCTAGTCAACACTTCATTCGGCATAAACATGCCATTTGAATAGCCCGACATAATACCTGCATTTTGCAATGCTGCTACGTATTTATAATATTGATTGCCCTTTGGAACATCCTTATAGTAAGGATCTTGGATATTTTTTGTATCCAATTTTAACGCAGTTGCCAGCATTTTCGCTGCCTCTCCACGAGTTACACTGACATCAGGACGGAAAGTATTATCCGCAAAACCACTCATTACGCCCTGAGAATATAGTTTTAATATTTCATTATAATTATCCGAGTATTGGTTAATATCCGTAAAGGGAGAAGTAGCCGCTGCTGCTTTTGGTGGCGATACTACTGCAGCAATCCCACTTGAAGCAAATACTGTTGCAATCAAGGCTTTATTTACTTTTTGGATTTTAGATTTATCCATTCCACTCTTCCTTTCGTTTATGTATTTTGATATGTACAACTATCATTTGCTCATATCCTTTATATCGACCAAAGACTAGTGAACCTTCATAGATAAATCTAAAATAGTAGGGTAAATTTCTTCTAGAGTTAGAGACTAAAATACGATTTCTTTACTATGCGAGTCCATAAGCTTTCCATCACTGAATATTTAAAAATTCATAGTTTGCAATACATAAAAAAGAAGTCATTAAAAATAGATTTATAATTGGCTTCTCTTTATTAGATATTAATTTTGGACTTTTAAAAGTTCGGTTAGTTTAAAAACACTAAATTATTTCATTTTTATAAATTACCTTGTTTACATTATGCCTAACAGTCTTATGACCTGCTTTTATACCTTTACCAATAGCAATCAGCATAACATCTAGATACCTATCAGAAATATTTAAGATCTCTTTCAATTTCTTAGAATCGTAGCCTGACATCGTAATTGTGTCAAAACCAGCTTCATTCTCTAACAAAACTAAGGACATTGAGGCAAGACTTACATCTCTAGTTAACTCTAACTTTAGATCTTCTTTTGTCTTACTTTCATAATAATTTATTGCAGCATTCGCAAGATAGTCTCTTAATGATTCATCAAAATAACCTGCCTGGTACCCCTCCTCATGAATTTTAATAATATTACCTTTGTTAAATGCCTGATAGTCGCCCAACATGACGATTAACGTTGAAGCTTCTACTATTTGCTGCTGATTAAAAGCTATAGGTAGTAATAAATTTCTTAAGTTCGCATCCTCGATTATTAAGTATCGCGTTGCTTGAATATTATTCCCGTTAGGCGACTTACTTGCACTTTCAACTAAGGCAGTCAATGTTTCTGAACTAATTTTATAATTTGAATCATAATGTCTAACTGAACGTCTTTTTTCTAAAATATCTTTTACATTCATTATGAACAACTCCTAAGTTTTTATTGTATTGCGCCTCTAATTATAGTAAGCAATAATAAATAAGAAAATAACGCACAAAAAAGTGGTATAGCCACTTTTTTGTGCCTATTTAGGAGAGGAAGCACATGGTTAACTATAATACAGGAATCAATATTTTTATGGATATTGCAGGTGGCAAATGGAAAGGTTTAATACTATTTTTCTTGAGTCAACAATCAGTAAGGACGAAAGAGTTTTATGAATTAATACCCGGAATTACGCAAAAAGTTCTAACCGATCAATTGAAGCAGTTAGAAAGAGACGGACTTGTTCGGAGAGAAATATTTAAAGAAGTACCACCAAAAGTAGAATATAGCTTAACAGATTTAGGAGAGTCATTTATCCCCGTTTTAAATACGATGTGTACATGGGGAAATGATTATGCACGTTTAAAGGGAATTGCCAAGGAGCAACAAATTTGTTGTCATCAAAAGGAAAGCTAAGTTTTCCTTAAAGGCTCTTTGTACTAATCACTATTAAAACCACAGCTTTTTACTCTGTTAGAATATTCCACAAAATGCTAAAAAGCCAAGGAGCATCGGTGCTCGCTTGGCTTTTGACGATATATAGGCATACATCTAGTCGTACTTGGGGTGTCATAAGGGAAAGGGGGATAACCTTACGTCTTGTCAAGTCGATCAAGAGATGTGGCCCGAGTTACATATCATTTGAACATAATTTAAAAGTCATGTGGCTGATGACTTATATACAGCTTGCCCAAATGATGTTTGCATTAATCATTACCCCAAAAATTAGGGTTGTAAGCTCTTTTGTTATATTTTTTTATTCCTTTTTTGAGACTCCAACTTTTACCTGATTTCGCCCTTCTTGTTTCGCAAGGTAAAGTGCGTCATCAGCCGCTTCAATTAGCGCTTCAGTTGTATGTGCCATTGCTGGATAGGCAGCTATTCCTGCAGATAATGTTATTGGTCTCCCACATGGACTGACCGTATCGGCCAAAGTTTTTCGTAATTGTTCTGCGACTAGTGTGGCTTCCTCTATCGTCGTGTTCGGCAGAAGTATGACAAATTCCTCGCCACCGTAACGGCAACATACATCGCCTTCACGAGCTACTGATTCCATTTGTCTAGCCAAAAATTGTAAAACTTTATCACCTACTGCATGTCCATATGTATCATTCACACTTTTAAAGTGGTCTAAATCTAACAAAATAATGGCATGTGGTACCTTACTTGCTAACCATTCAGCAAGCATTGAATCCATTGTACGTCGGTTCGTAATCCCCGTCAGTGGATCAACAGTAGATTGATCTTTGAAAAAGGAGACCTGTCCATGTAGAAACGATAAACTTCGAACCAATGCATTCTTCAAAGAATAGGCTTCAAAGTACCATCCACTAACAGATTTTAAACCTTCTACATTTTTCTTATCTAAACTTTCTTCTGTTAATGATGCTAATTGTTGTAAGGGATTCGCAATACGTGCTGCAGCCCAAAGTACAATGATAATGGAAACAAACATAAGAGGCACAGATTTTATAATGACCTCCTGTACACGATCAAATGAAGGGGCTAATGCTACTTCTAAAGGTTTCTGCGCAACAACTCCCCACCCTGTCGATGCCACTGCACTATAGCCAGCTAGCATTTTCACTCCTTTTGTATTCTCAACCAGTTGGGCACCATCCTTGCCAGATGTAACAGCTTGAACGACTTTATTTTTCGTTACAATGTCATTAATACGACTTGGATCTTGATGATAGATAACTCGTCCTTCTGAATCAACTACATATACGTAAGAACCATCCTTACTATAATGTTCTCCCAACAAGGTTTTAAAGGCATTAGGTTCCTTTAAATAAATAGTGCCAGCAATCATTCCTAGATATTCATTGGACTCCGAGAAAATAGGATGCGATATAAAAATGATGAGCCGCCCTGTCATCGCCTCATATGGCTTAGAAATAATTGGTGTCTTTTTGGCTAATGCCTCTTTAGCGCCAATTGATGTTAAAATCTCTCCTTTAATTTCTATAGATGGCGGAGAGACAGATAAAACAAGTCCCTTTGCATTTGTTATAACCACCGAATTGAACATTTGATTTTGCAATCTCAAACGCTCTGTTTCCTGATTCAATACTTGTTCATCATCCATTTTCGTCCTAACCTGATCCGCGCTATATCCTAATATTTGGAAAGCTTCGTGGAGATAGGAATCAGCAGTTGAGGCCAATTTTTGAGCATAAACTCTATTCGTTTCTAGCGTATTTTCCTTAATGGAATCAATGTTCATCCTATAGCCGCCCCAAACACTACCTATGCTTGTTAAAAAGAATGCTGCCATTGCTACGCCCATTATAAGATGCTTTAATTTTAATCGGTGCGATTTCATTTTTCCCCTCCTATTTATGATTTTTTATATGTATATTTTGAGAGATTCTTAAACAATTAGTGCCTATTATAAGCAAAGACTCCTATAGGTAAAAGTAACATGTATTAATTGTGTAAGAAGAATCCAACACACCTCTAGGATTGTATCAATAAACGTGGATGTATCATATAGAATCTGGCAAACAAAATTCCAACATTTTAGTTATTTAGATTAAAGATTGCAACAGCTGACGCTAATTATCTGAAATTTGATAGAAAATCTAAATTCTAAATTTTTTTACTTTTATTGTTATTCTGACATATAAAAGTTGAAGCGTTTATTTTATAATAAAAATTAGCATAGGCAAGTTAAGATTTAATCTGTTATAATACTCATTAAAATATAATATACTGTAATAATACAGTATATAGAATACGCTTTTCACACAATGGGGATTATGAGAAAAGCGCTACTCGCCATCATCATCCAGATGGTTGTGTAGCCTACACAAAAAGGGGTTGGAAGATTTGGGCATTTTAAAGGGGTTAAAAATTCTCGATTTTTCTGCATTACTACCAGGACCAATGGCGACAATGATATTTGCTGATTTAGGAGCAGATGTCATCCATGTTGAATCTTCAAAGCGGGTTGATTTAACGCGAATTATGCCTCCCTATGACGATGATCATGAGGCATATATCCATCAACATTTAAATCGATCAAAAAAATCTATAACGCTAAATTTAAAATCACCAGAAGCTATCGACATTGTTAAATCACTTGTACAGGAGTATGACGTTATTATCGAAGGATTTCGACCTGGTGTAATGCAGCGACTTGGCATCGGCTATGAAGCGCTTAAAGAAATAAATCCTAAGGTTATTTATTGTGCGATTACTGGCTACGGACAAACAGGGCCTTATAGTAATCGACCAGGACATGATAATAACTATCTATCCTTAGCTGGCTTACTCGACTATTCCCGCCATAAGGATAAAAAGCCTGTTTCCATGGGCGTTCAACTAGCCGACATAGCTGGAGGGACAATGCATGCAGCAATAGGTGTGCTGGCTGCTGCCCTTCATCGTGAAAAAACAGGAGAAGGACAGTTCATCGATATTAGTATGACAGATGCTGTCTTTTCACTTAATGCTATGTATGGTGCAGCATTTATTGGAGGTGGACGTGTACCACAGCCAGAGCAAGAAATTTTAAATGGAGGCAGTTACTATGATTTTTACAAAACAAAGGATGGGCGCTTTTTCTCTGTCGGTAGTTTAGAGCCTCAATTTCGCAAATTGCTCTGTGAAGCACTCGATATTCCCGAATTGATCGATAATACCTTCAATGACTCCTACTATACGCAAATTCGTTTTAAAGAGGCTGTTCACGATGCCTTCTTGTCCAAGACATATGAAGAATGGCTTGAAGTGTTTAACGAGGATTTTGAAGGTTGTGTAGAGCCAGTTCTAACATTTCCTGAAGCATGTGAACATCCACAGCTAAAGGCACGAGAAATGATTGTGACTATACCCAAAAGCGATGGCACTATGCAAAAACAAATTGCCTCTCCGTTTAAATTTGATGGTACGCAGCCTGAATACAAGCATGTTGGTGCTAAATTAGGCGAGCATAATGAGGAAGTTTTACTATCTCTGGGCTTTAATGCTGAACAAATCAAGGCTTTGAAGGAAAAAGGTGTTTTAGAGTAAAAAAGGTGTCTAATACTGTGATGTATTAGACACCTTTTTTATACATACGCACTAATAAACATACGTAGGTTTTCAAAATGATCATCTATTAGTAGATATTTTTTGTAAATCTCCATTAACTTTTCAAAAAGCTCGTACTGCTCTGTTACAAACAAAACTCTTAAAATATTTAACATATGCAGGGAGGCACTTTGTGCTACAACATAGTATGGTGCATTTGGTTGACGATAATTGCGTCGCCACTCCTCCACAGACAAACCAATATGTTGTAGAGAGTTATTCACATGAAGTGCTATATCCTGTTGAACATATGCTTCAATTGCAATAAGCTGTTCACTACTAAAGTTTTTTTGTACTAATGAAGAATTAATTTTTTTATTCGATGCTAAAACATGCTCTTTTAATAGAAGTAAGCCATCCTCATAACGTGCCATTTTTACATAGTGCTCTAGTAAAATGGCATATAAATTTTCTAAATAATTTAACTGATAATTTTTAATAATGGCAGGTGGTGTTGGTTTACGATTTGGTAATAGCTCTTTATACTCTAGTAATATTTCAATGGCATAATTATTTATTCGTTCATCCTCTAATAAATATTCACCATAATGTATAACCTTTTCACTCTGCTGTTCTCTATTTGCTATATGAAATAAAATATAGGCAATTAACACTTTTTCCTTCTCTGATAATGCATACATTGAGTAGCGCCATTCCGCTTCAAATGAGGTAATAAACGCTTTGACACTATTAAAATCACCTTCTGATAAGCAATAATGAGTAACAATTTGATAAAGACGTAACTGTTTCTTTGCCAAACAGCTAGCATTATGCTTATCCACATGAGTTATACACTTATCCAGTATCGCTTTATAGTTATTCACAAAGTTATCCACATGTTCACAATTTTCTCTCACAGAATGCTCGAAATGTCCCATTATTTCATAAAGAAATGTGAATTGCTCTAAAGGTTTGTGGATAAGCAGTGAATAAACTTTTTTTGTGAAAAGCCAATGCCAAAAAGATGCATGCTCTTTATACATCATATGCACTAAATATTCATCTTGAAATTTATATAAAATAATTGATTGTAGCTCATTAACTGGCATAGCTATTTGCATTCGTTTCCCAAAGACTAACCAAATTAATCGTTCTAAGTCTATTGTATGTTGTGCAAAAAGCTGCTCAAAAAAAGTATCTTTACCTTTTTGTGTATAGAAAAAAGCACTGAGACGCTCATTCACAAATTTCGAATCTAAACCATATTTGTCAAAATATATTTGCATTTCTGTTGATACATGACCCCAATATTTACGTGCTGTGGAAAAGGCAATATTCTTAGCCGTTTCTTCGTTTACTAAAAATAGATTGGGTGAAAGCGAAGTACCGAGTATTTTTGGATCCTCTTGTAGATTTGACTCTGCCTCCAGCCAAGTTGCTAGTATATTTTCAGCACCCTTTTTACTTCTTTGTTTATAAGCCATGAATAATTGCTCATCACAGTCCAACAGCATAAAAATGGATCCTCCCATCAATTTCTACCAACAAAGATCTTCCCCTATCATTCAAATACATGATTTTTACACTCTTTCTTCAATATAACAAATCTTAACTAACATATGCTAAAAAAATATGGGTATGCATAGCAAAAACGTTAACAATATAAAAAACCACCTATATAAGTGAACACACTTTATAGATGGATATCATCTTTACCAAAACAACGGATATTTTCTTTTTTCTCGTAAATTATTGATCAACAAACCGAAAAATACAATTATGACTGCTCCAATTAATACAGGGGTTAGTAAATAACTCCAACCATAACCTCCTAAAATAATAATTATAGGATTGGCCCCTGCTGGAGGATGTATGACACCTAAAAAGGCCATAAAAAATATAGTTAATCCGACACCAAGACTAATAGACAATATATTGGAGCCTAGTAATGAATACATGGCCAACCCGATAAATGCCGAAATAAAATGACCTCCAATTATATTTCGGGGCTGGGACAAAGGTGCATTCCAGACGACAAATACAAGAACGCAGCTACCGCCTAATGATGCCATTAACCAAGGTGAATTGGTAATGTTAGTTAACCATAGCAACACAAAAATGCATATTAATCCTCCCATTGCTCCAGTAAAGGCATCAGCGAAATTTGTTCGAGATGGAGCATGACCTCCTCCTCTCATTTTTAATATAAAAGGTTTTATACTATTCTTTTTCTCTATTTTGTTTTCCACACCTATAATTTCTGTCATTAGACACCAACTTTTCTCTTCTATACTCATCTGTTTTATATAAGGTCCTTTTATTCATTTTTAAACTTTAACTATTATATCAACACAACAATAGATTTCAATCCAAACTTCAAATTTCAGACAAACATTTACTTATCTGACTTGTAGCTCATACAAAAAAGCAAACTTTTAAAAGTTTGCTTTTTCAAGAAATCATTATTAGTCATATTGTTTTTTAATAGTTTTATATACTCTTACCTTTTTCAATACAGTTTTAGGTACTTGGAAAGTGGCTGTGACAACCCCTGGATGGCGTCCGATTTCAATGGAGCCTGTGATAGTTGCTCTATTTAAAACCTCTGGTTCGCTCATCTCAAATAGCTTCGCAGCTCGACTAATCGCGTTATCAGTCGCCTCATTTAACGTTTTACCAGAACCAATCACCGACACTGGGAATGCATCCTCTACCTGTTTAACACCAAACTCCTCCGCTAGCTCACGTGCGCGACGTTTTTCTTCCTTTGTAAAGGGTTTGGCTGTATAAGGTAAGTCTTCTACATTTGGTAGTAAAATTGGGCCTTCCAAAGCTACTTTCTTCAATACCTTAACTTGAAGCTGCACAATACCCGCTACATCGGTTGTATGTCCTGCAATCTCGCCGTCCCCTTGCATAGCATGCATGTCTCCAATATATACACCACCGCCTGGTACCTTGACTGGACAAATAATAGTCGCACCTTCTCGTACTCGGCTGATATCCATATGTCCATCGGTACGATGTAAATCCAATTCTTCTTGAGTAAAAGCATATTCATGTGGTGCTCCAATTAAAAATGAACCAAAGTCACCTGCATTATGTGAATCAGGCATCGCTTTAGAAGGGGTTGTCCCAAGCTGACCTAAAAATGGTCGCATTCTCGCCAATACACCTACTAAGTCGCTTGGAGCCAATGCAACAACAGGATTTTGTACAGAATTTTCAGGTGTTCTCATGTAGTTTCTAGCATCAAGTGCAATTCGTCTAGCACCCTCTCGTCCAACAGTTACACCCATTTGCCCTTTATGATCGAGTGCCATCGTATAGCCGTTTGTCATTTTAAAGGGTGCCGTTTCTGTATCACATGTAGAACATCGAATTGCATGTGGGCCTATTCCTTTTACAACTGTGCTTGGATGAAGCTTGCCACAGCCTGGACATTTTACTGAAACAAACGGATCACCAATGAATCGATCTACAATTGCTTCATCATGGCCAGACGAAGTTGCAAGAGATGTGACCTGAATAGATTTAATTTTTATAACAATGGCGTCACCTACCTCTGCACCTTCTACAAACACGGGCTTCGTTACTTCATGTCCTCCACGAATAGTAGGAGTAAGCATGGGTCCCCAACATCCAGGTGTTGTATTGGCAATAATCGTTCCACCATCCTTAAGCGGTCCTAACATCTTCTGTGACGGATCTAAAATACCATCAATAAACTCATTTACGAACAATGTTTCAGCGGCTTGAGGTTGCTGTATAAAATCATCACTTTCTACCTCTTCTTTTTCTAGCACATGCATGTCGTTTGTCATTTTCTAATCACGCTCCTAGAATAATTTTTATGTATATCGTTATATGTTAAAAATGCTCTCTACACTTGCAGAGAGCTATTTTTATCAATTGTTCATATATAAATCAAAAATATGTGAGAAGTCTTCTTTTTTATACTTATCTTTATGATCGATCATCCAAGTATTCGCAAAGCTTGTAATTTCTTTGAATGACGACGCAGGAGATATATTGTCATTGCCAATTCGACCAAGTGATGATGATGCTATGTTTAAACTTTTTTCCGCTACTTCTAGCTTATAAGCATTGTTCTTTTGTTCATAGCTAATGGCATGTAGTGCTTTATATAAATCTTTAATGTCATCAATAAAGCGTTTATGAATGTCGATGGATAGTGGGGAATTGCCGATTGTAAACTTAATTTCGACATCAAGGTCGATTGTTCCTGCTGTTTCGAGAAAAACTTCTGTCACAGTATACATTGAATAGTCATAGCGTCGCAGTAATCGTTTCTTGCTCATAGCACTTTCGCCATCTACATGAATAATTGCACGATTTGTAAAGCAATACTCATCAGCCTTCGTTTTAATTAAAAAGTAAATTTTTTCATCAATTTCATGTAAGATAAAATCATCTGCATCTGTCTTATCATAGTCCTCTCTTGGCACAACCACACCAATATCTGAAAGTCCAAGTGCATCTGCTGCTATTTTTTTAAACATCGTCATTCCTCCTAATTTGTAATACTCTTTTTACGCTTTAGAATCTGTAAAGGTTTCACCATGTATTGATTTATATAAAAAATGTACTTCTTCTCTTGTAGAATAAAAGCATTTACTGGTTAAGCTATACAACCCAACATTTCCTCTTTTCTATACATTTCATTTATAATAATTGTCAGTAAAGATTCTTCCAAATCGAAAGGTCGTGTGAACAAGTGCAAGAACCAACCATTTTAGTAGTGGATGATGAGGCAGATTTAGCGAATCTACTAAAAGTAAGCTTACAAAAAGAGGGCTACAAACAAATTTATACAGCTGGTACCATTCACGATGCTTGGACAAGCTTTCAACAAACAACACCCGATATTATACTTCTAGATGTCATGCTTCCCGATGGTGAGGGCTACGATTTATGTAGACGTATCCGTGAAGTATCCCATGTCCCTGTGCTCTTTATGTCTGCTAAAAATGAGGAAATTGATAAAATTTTAGGACTAGCCATTGGCGGAGACGATTATATTACAAAACCTTTTAGCCCGAAAGAAGTAGCCTATCGTGTGAAGGCGCAATTACGTAGAGCTGGCTATCAAACACAAGATACCATAACGAATATTGTTGAAAAAGCACTCCAAATTGGACCATTTCAGTTGAATGCCGATGAAACTGAAGTCCATAAAAATGGCGTACTATTGGAGTTAACAGCTAAGGAAATTGGATTAATGGCGTGCTTTATGCACAATCCCAATCGTATCTTAAGTAAAGAAACATTATTTGAACGTGTATGGGGAGAGGATTTCTTCGGTTCTGATAACACTGTTATGGTGCATATTCGCCGATTGCGTGAAAAAATTGAGGAGGATGCCTCTAATCCTCTATATATCACAACTGTAAAAGGACTTGGCTATAAGTTTGTCATGCCAAAAGAGGCACAAGAATGAAGTGGAAATTAACTGCTCGCTTTCTCCTTTCCGTACTTTCTATCGTCATCATTGTTATTTTCGTCAATACAGCTATCTTCATGGGACTCCTTACTTATCGGCTAGCAACTGACTCTGAAGGCGTTTCTGCCACAGAAGAGGAACACTTTGTGCGGGAATTTCAAAAATATATCGAGATAAAAAATGGAGCAACTTCCATACGTGCAGAAGGAATCGAACAATTGCATCAAAGAAATGCGTGGATACAATTGCTTGATGAAAATGGTCAAGTGATTGATGCTCATTTTGCACCAGATAAAGCACCATTGCACTATGCACCTATCGACTTAATTCAAGTATATAAATATAAAGAATTCGATTCTGATACTACGGTGTATATTGGCAGTAAGGATTCCATTAGTTATTTAATCGGTATTAAAGGTAGCGGTGTTACAAGGTTTGTTACGCATGTTTCTGGCACATCACTCTTACAGTTTATAGGGAAATTTGGCTTGTTCATCGTGATTGCGGACTTGTTAGTAGCTACATTAGTAGGGTGGCTTTTTGGTCGTACATTAACGAAACCTCTTTATGCGATGATAGATCGCATTCATCATTTAAAGAATCATGATCATACGTCTATTAAGTCTCCTGGTGGTGTCTACAAGCCGGTTTTTGAAAACTTAAATGAAGTATCACGAGAATTGGCAGCCCATGAACAGGAGCGAAAGAGACTAGAGATTATGCGTGAAGAATGGATTAGTAATGTCTCACACGATATGAAAACACCACTTGCCTCTATTCGAGGTTATGCAGAACTATTGAATGATGCACAAATAACAAATACTGAGCAAATGGAGTACGCACAAATTATAGAAAAACAATCATTGCATATGCAAAATCTACTGGATGACTTAAATTTAACGATGCGTTTAAGACATCAACAGCTTCCACTTACACTAAATGAAGTGAACATGGTGCCTTTTATTCGAGAGATAGTGATTGAAACATTAAATACACCACAATATGAACAAGCTAATCTTATGTTTGAGGCGACAACCGAGAAAAGTCTGCATCAAATCGATGAACATTTTATGCGCAGAGCTATCATGAACTTTTTACACAATGCATTGCTTCATAATGCTCCCGATGTATCTGTCCATGTGTCTGTTGATGAGCATACTCTTACAATTTCTGATAATGGCAAGGGGATAGACCCAGAGGATCTAGAACATATTTTTGAACGCTATTACCGAGGCACAAATACGGACAATACTGCTGGGACTGGTTTAGGTACAGCTATTGCTAGAGATATCATTGAGGCCCATGGAGGAACAGTGACCATCACCTCGGAAAAAGGAAAAGGTACATGCGTTATTATTGATCTACAAAAGGAATACTAAATAAACTAAATTTAACCAGTTGAATTTAAACGCTAAATACTTTGCACTGAACTTTCGTGTGGAAAAGAAGGAGTCTCAAAATTTGAGACTCCTTCTTTGTGCTATTTCATTTGATCCTGTACTTTAGCAGGTAATTCATGGAATTTCACTTCATCAAATGAAGTAACTTCTGTTTCCTTTTTCACGTAAAGCTTTAAATAAGCATCCTGGCGTAAATTTTTATGAGCAGAAAACTTTAATGTTTTCTCTTCCCCATTTTTATCGTAAGTAGGTAGCTCGTACCAATACATTTTAAAGATTTCACCACTATCTGCTTTATACTCCTCTACCTCACCATCAGCCGTGATATGAACATAGTAGGTATCTTTATTTAATCGGTTAAAATCTACAGTCATCAATACAATTAACCCTGCTACGAATAAGATAAACAATGCACCTATTCCGAAAAATACTTTTTTCATATTAATTCCCCTGTCTCACTATTTTATAAAACGAACGAACGGTAAAGATATAATAAATAAAGTAAATAGCTGAATAAGCAATCATCCACAAGATGACTGGTTTTGTAATATTCATGTTAAATAGCTGTGAAAATGCTAGTAATGCAAACACACTATGTGCAATACCCACAATAAGTGGCGCACTAAAGATAACAGCGACCTGCCCTGCTACTGTCTTTAAGATTTGCTTACTATTTACACCAATTTTATTTAAAATAGCATATTTTGCCTGATCTTCTTCGGCTTCCGTTAAAATTTTGAAGTAGATAATACTGCCTGTTGCCGCTAGGAAGACCAATCCTAGGAAGCTTCCCACAAACAATAGGGCACCAACTGTTGCTAAACTATCCTCATAGCTTTGCGGTACACTAGAAAATGATTCTTGTTGTTCAGAAGACAACTGCTGGTAAATGTCTTTCGACACGTCCTGTTGTTTCAAATCATTGTCCAATCCAACAACCTGCATCATAATCTCATCGGCATCAGTAGCTTTAAACTCTTGATCATTCACAACGAGAACTGTTCCAGCTGCTATAAAGTTTAACACGCTTTCCGTGTACATCTTTTCTACATGGAAGGATTCTCCGTTTTGTAGCTTAAAGTCCTCACCTGTAAAATCATGTGAAAATCGTTCATCGTAGGCTGCATCCAGTAAAACCGTAGAACCCTCTGCAATGTGTAGCTCTTTATCCTTGCCTTGTAATTTCGCTAAGCGATTATAGTCCGATTCCTTAAGTAATGTATATTCGAAAAATGAGAATTCATTATCCACACGTAAATTTTTCACAGCCAGTGCTTCATTATATAAGACATCCTGTTGTGAAAATTCTACTGTCTCGCCTTTCCACATAAATGTGTTTGGCAGCATCTGACGTACAGAAGCTTCTGCATTATAATACATACCGAAGACACCGCCACCTGCTGTAATCGTAGTGGCACTTAAAATTGCAATGATTGACAACGATTTGGCATTAGCTCGAATACGATACAATAATTGAGAAACACCGATTAAATTTAAACCCTTCCAGGACCATGATGTTGCTTTCTTTAATGCTGTTAATACAAAGACACTCACACTATGGAATAGAAGGTATGTCCCTGCAATTGTTACCCCTATAACCATTAATGGCGTACCTAATACCGTAAAGAATCTCCATATTTCACTCGTAAACATATCAGAGGCAGCTGTATAATAACCAAATGCAATAAGTACAGTGCCAAGTAAAGCAGCTACTAATGATGCACGTGGAATTTGCTCTCCCTGTTTGTCTGCATGGAATAAATCAATTAGTTTAAATTGATAAATCACACGGTAACCTTGTAAGGATGTGAATAAAAACAGTAGTGTAAAAATGCCCGTTGTATTAATTAGTGCCTCCATTGAAAATGTCAGGCTACCAACCACTTCATAGCCCATTAAGCGTACTAGTATCATTAATAGCCCTTGGGACATAAAGAAACCTAGAAGGATACCAAACACAAGAGAGACAAGCCCTATGACTAAATTTTCAAAAAAGAGCATTAAGCCAATTTTTTGCTTACGTACACCTAGTAACGAGTAAAGGGCTACTTCCTTTTTCCGCTTCTTCATAAAAAACGAGTTGGAATAGGCCATAAAGATGACAATGAAGAACAGAAGTACGACTGACGAGGCACTCATCAATCCTTTAATTTGTTGTGACGATTGCTTTAAGGCTGAAAGATCATCATTATATTTGAGCGTCACAAACGTAAAGTAAATAACGATACTAAATACCATTGAGGCAATATATAAAAAGTAATTCGATAAATTGCGTTGAATATTTTTACGCGCTAAACTAAATAACGTCATTTACTCCACCCCCGATGCTAGATAGCACCTGCAAGATCTCTTGGAAAAATTGCTTCCTCGTTAGAGTCCCACGTTGAATTTCCTTAGATAGCTGTCCATCCTGAATAAATAGAATGCGCTGGCAGAAGCTAGCTGCAAAGGCATCATGTGTAACCATCATAATCGTTGCGGCTTGAGATTGGTTTAAATCACTTAAGCTTTCTAATAAATCGGTTGCAGATTTTGAATCTAGCGCACCTGTAGGCTCATCGGCAAAAATTAGTTTTGGTTCTGTCACTAATGCTCGCGACGAGGCTGTACGCTGCTTTTGCCCACCTGAAATTTGATAAGGATATTTGTTTAATAAATCACTAATTCCAAACAATGCAGCAATTCGATCAACTCTTGCATTAATAGCCTTTGTCGGCATTTTTGCAATCGCTAGTGGTAAAACAATATTTTCTCGCACTGTTAAAGAATCGAGCAAGTTATAATCCTGGAAAATAAACCCTAAATTATCTCGACGAAAATCCGCTAATTCAGCATCCTTCATACGTGCCAAATTAGTATCTTCAATAATAATTTCACCAGTTGTTGGCGTATCAATCGTTGCTAATACATTAAGAAGCGTAGATTTTCCAGCCCCAGAAGGACCCATTACCCCAACAAACTCTCCCTTTTCTACTTCAAATGATATATTCGATAGCGCTGTAAAAGTATTTGCGCCTTTGCCGTAATTTTTCCCAACGTTTTGTACCTTTAATAATGGCGTCATATACGCTCACCTCTTCTTTCTGACTTTAGTATACGACCTCAAACTTACAGCAAATTTGTCGCAAGCTTACAGCAACCTTAAATCATCTGCTTTTTGAAATGTGTAGACAAAAAAAATTCATACACAAACTGTGCATGAATCTTTTCTAATCTATTGTGCTAATACTTTTTGAATATCTTCCTCAAAGCTACTTGGCTTATCTGCTGAGGCGTATCGTCCAACAACCTCTCCATTACGGTTTACAAGGAATTTTGTAAAGTTCCATTTAACACTATTGCCTAAAAATCCTTTGGAATGGGAAGTAAGATAATCGAAAATAGGATGTGCTTCTTTACCATTCACCTTCACGATCTCATGCATCGGGAACGTCACTCCATATGTTAGTCGACATTGGGAAGCCGCTTCTTCAGCTGACGCTAGCTCTTGTTTAAATTGATTTGATGGAAAACCAAGTACAACCAGACCTTGCTCCTGATATTTTTCATAGAGACCTTCTAATTCTTCAAATTGTGGTGTAAAGCCACATTTGGAAGCTGTATTAACAATTAGCATCGGCTTTCCTTTATAACGTTCAAGGCTATAGATAGTACCATCTTCTAAAGTTACATTAATATCATAAATGCTCATCTCTCTACCTCCTATTATAAACGTCCATTCATTCTTGCCACCTGCTGCAAAGGGTCCCAAACACCGTTGAATGGTGGTGCATAGGCCAAATCTAAATCTAGCAAATCAGGTAAGGTCATTTTACTATATAATGCTGTCGCAAACACATCGATACGCTTATCAACACCCGCTGGTCCCACGATTTGTGCACCCAATAACAATTGATCACGCTTGCGAACGACCACTTTTATAAACATACGTTGTGCACCTGGATAATAGCCGGCTATATGGCGTGCAGATAATTTAAATGCCTCATAGTCAAAACCAAGCTCTTTAGCATCGCGCTCATTAATACCTGTTGTAGCAATAGTTAAATTGAAAAATTTTAAAATAGAAGTGCCCACAATTCCTCTAAACGGAGCAAATTTGCCTGACATGTTGAGACCTGCTAAACGACCTTGCTTATTAGCAGTCGTTCCTAAAGGTATATAATCTAAACGTTCTTTCACAATATTAAAGTGAGTTGCACAATCGCCAGCTGCATAAATATTTTCAAGGGAAGTCTCTAAATGGCGATTTACAATGATCGCTCCATTTTTTGCAAGTGCAATCCCAGTATTCTTTAAAAACTGTGTATTTGGTTTTATGCCTGAAGCGACAATGACTAAATCCGTCTCTAGAACGCCATTATCTGTAATAACACGTTCCACTCGTTTATTTCCTTCAAAAGCTTCAACGCTCGTATTTAATAACAGCTCTACATCGTTCCTTTTCGCTTCCTCATGAACATGCTGAGCAAGTTCTTCATCTAAAATACGGGCCACATGACTTCCGCGCTGAATAAGCCTTACCTTTTTCCCACAGGCATGTATGGTTTCAGCCATTTCTAAACCAATATAGCCACCACCTATGATTGTTACCTGCTCAATCTCTGATGTTAAATCTGCCATCAAATCTTCCAGTTGAGGAATTGTTTTTACCGTATGGATACCATCTAGCTCATTCCCCCTTTTCACAGGCATGACTGGACTAGCCCCCGTTGCAATAAGAAGTTTATCGTAGGTAATCTCAAATTTATCACCACTTGCTTGTGTACCTGTAATAACCTTCTTCTCTATGTTTACATTCTCTACCTCATAGCCAACTCTTGCATCAATGCCATACTTATCTCGAAAAGTTTCGACATCTCTTGCAATTAAACGTTTGGTTGATGAAATACGACCATCTACAACATAAGGCAATCCACATTGCCCATATGAATAAATAAAACCACGTTCTAAAGTAGTTATTTCTGCTCCTGGAACATTCCGATAGATTTCCATTGCTGCAGACATACCTGCAGCATCTCCACCAATGATGACGTATTTCATTCTACAAGCCCCCTTATTTTTTCCTTGTTGCCATTAAATCTGCATATTGATCGATATACAAACGTCGTTTTCCACCACTTACGATGACCCGTACCACATGAATAGCTATTATCATTGTAAGTGCAAAACCTGCTATTGCGGCAAGTAGAGAAATGACAATTTGTAGAACATAAAATGGTGAATCCATATCTAATTGGATGTCACCTAATGTTGTAATGGCTTCTGATAAACACAAGGTAGCGATAATAGCAATACAACGACGCCATGATTGCTTTACAATACTTTTGCCATTCTTGTTGACCATTGTAAAACGCATCACCTTCATACCGAGTGTTGCACCATTCATCATACTTGGTAACACCCCAAAGAGTACCACGTACAGAGCCATTTTCACTAAGAATTCAAAAGTACCGCTATACCCTGTCAGAACACCAATAATCATCCAAACTGATTGGACGATAAATAAATCAATGGCCAATGCTAGTAAAATAGAAATCGGCTTAACAATATCATTTTTTTCCATTTCAGCAGCTTTAGCCTCAACCTCTTCATGAGAGGGAAATAATGCCCAAACAATTGGTGCTAAGAAGAAACCTAGGAGCGCACCTACACTGTTTAGTAATAAGTCATCGACATCAAAGATTCGGTATGCGCAATTAAAGATGCCATAAATGCCTGTTCTTTGTGTGACCTCATAAAACAATGTTAGCAAAAAGCTAATTAAAAATGCACGTTTCCAGTACCTTCTTTCTTTAAGAAAATATCGCAAGTAAACGCCGAATGGCATTAGTAGTAAGAAATTAAAGAAGGCTTGAAAAAATGCCTGCTGTTTTGTGATAGCAAGCCATGTAGATGGATTTGTGACAACAACGCCACTATCCTTTAAAACATCATCAACAAATTGAAAAAGTCGCAAATTAGTATGAACGGTGTCCGCGGATTGAAGTGAGCAAGTATCTCTTGTAGACGGAAATGGTAGTAATACTAAACAAAGCGCAGATAAAAAGTAAAAAATAAATGAGAACATGATAATGGTTTTGGACATCGATAAGTATCCATACTTACGATACGTATAAATCAGCCATGGTATAAATAGTACAAAAGATAAAATAATAGTTATGAAAAATGCTATAAAAATGGATTGCGTGTACGTTGACATAGAAACACCTCTCTCTTTAAATTGCCCTATTTTCTGAACACTAAAACTAAGTTTAGACCTTCAATACTACATGTATATTTCATCAAGCTTACATAATCCTTAATTCAATAAAAAAACAGGTAAAGAATCTATACTCTCTACCTGTTACTTACTATGCTTTCGCTATTTCTTCTTTACAGAATGTCAAAATTTCTTCTAGTTCATCATCCTCTAATGCAAAGTCTAAATATTCACCTTCAGCCTTTTCCATGATGAAGTAATTTAATATAAATGGTTCTTCGTCTTTTTCACCAATTAGGACACGAATTTCAATGCCAGCTTCGTGGTAAAGCTCATCCTCTTCATCAATTTCTACATCCAAAATAAATTCATAACGCTTACCCTCAATAATATTTGTTGGGTCTAAAATCTCTTCCATTGAGAATTGTGTAATTTCCATTATATTTGCTCCTTTTTCTTTAGCTGTTCTTTTCTATATTAAATCAATTTCAGCATGGGTCAACTAGAAAACTCGTATACACCTGTAAGTAATTATGCCACAATGAAATGGAATTAATTTAGAACTAAATTTCCCTACATACGAGGAGGCTTTTTCATGAAAGAGCTATTATATTATCAAGACGTTATGTTACAAGAGTTTGATGCAACTATTATTAGTAAAGGAACTGACGAATCCGACCGTAATTATGTTGTACTATCGAACACCGCTTTCTATCCAACTGGTGGTGGTCAACCTCACGATACAGGTACATTGAATGCGTTGGAGGTCATAGATGTTGAAAAAGTGGATGATGAAATTCGTCACTATATTGAAGGTGATCTATCGACTTTAGATGGTGTGGTACATGGCAAGTTAAATTGGCCAAGACGATTCGATCATATGCAGCAGCATGCTGGGCAACATATTTTAACAGCTGCTTTTGTAGAGCTTTTTAATGCGCAGACTGTAAGCTTTCATCTAGGCAGTGAGCAAGTAACAATTGATCTTGCTATAGAAACGATTTCTGAGCAACAGCTTGCAGCAGCAGAAGCAAGAGCCAATGACATTATTCTAGAGAACCGCCACATTCAAACTACCTGGGTTACAGAACAAGAGCTGGGCAACTATAATCTTCGTAAAGAGGTCGCAGTGACGGGAGACATTCGACTTGTGATTATCCCTAATTTTGATTACAACGGTTGTGGTGGCACTCACCCTACATCCACAGGGCAAGTTAGTACCATCAAAATATTAGGGACCGAAAAAATGAAGGGCAATGTGCGCGTTTCTTTTGTGTGTGGTCAACGCGTTTTGACTGAGCTTGGCATGCGAAAAAAAGTATTAGCGGACGTTGCTCGTCAATTAAGTGTACCTGAAATTGATGCTGCCACAGCACTTACAAAAGTTTTATCTACTCAAAAAACTACAGAAAAAGCACTCGCTGCTGCGAAAGAGGAATTACTCACGTATGAAGCAAAGGCACTTGTTAATAGCGAAGGTGTCGTAACGGCTGCTTTTAATCAGCGAACAATGCAAGAGCTACAAAAAATAGCCCGTATGATTGTTACGGAACAGAAAGATGTAATAGCTCTACTTGTGTCTGAAAATGAAGGCAAACTACAATTCGTTGCAGCAAGAGGTAATAATGTTTCAAAAAGCATGAAGGATGTTGCCCAAAAGGCACTGCCTCTTATTAATGGTAAGGGTGGCGGAAGTGACCAAATGGTACAAGGCGGTGGCGATTGCACCGTTTCGAAAGAAGAATTACTAGCAGCGATGCAAGACGCTTAGTTGCATTATAATAGAGGAGCTGTTATTAAAAGACGGCTCCTACTATGTTGTTGAAAAAAGAAAATGTCGCTAGCAGAAAAAGACTTCTTGACTAGGCGAGGGGTTGATTTCCGTTCCGCCAGTGTCCTTTCCAGGGGGCGTCCGATGAGTCGCTTCACTCACTTACGTTCGCTCCAGTGTCTCATCTGTGACTAATGAACTGCACCCAAAATATTGGACTTAAAAAATCTAATACAGGGGGTGCAGTTAGTGATTTCTGATGAACAAAAGTTAGCCGCAGTTCTAGCTTACATTGAAGAAAAGGAAAGTACGTATCAGATTGCCAATAGATTACAGAGGGATCGACAGTACGTTCGATTATGGATTGAATTATATCGATACCATGGCATTGAAGGAATTATTCGTCCTCAAGGGTTCACGAATTACGAAGATTCTTTTAAAATAAAAGTAATTCAACACCTGATAGAGACGGGCGATTCGCTCCTTCAGACTGCTGCGAAGTTTAATATTCCTTCTCGTGAAACCATTCGGAGATGGAAAAAACAGTGGATGTCCAAGGCTGGAAAGGTGCTCTATCAAATAGAAAAGGAGCACCAATCAATGCCAAAAAAACAACCACCTTCGTCCGATTTAAATGAAAAAACAACGGAAGAGTTAAAAGCGGAAATTGAGTATTTACGGATGGAAAATGCCTATTTAAAAAAGTTGAAAGCCTTAGTTCAAGAAAAGGAAGCATTCAAACCGAAGAAAAAATGAGAGCTGTGTATGAGCTAAGGCTGGAATTTCCACTTCAAGCTCTATTAAAAGTGGCAAAAATCAAGAAAAGTACGTATTATTATCATCTTCAAAAATGGGTAAAACCAGATAAATATCAGGCGATCAAAGAACGAATCCAGACACTTTTTCATCACCATAAGGGGCGTTATGGCTATCGTCGTATTTGTCTTGCCCTCCGAAATGAAGGTTTTTTCATCAACCATAAAACGGTACAACGATTGATGCAAGAATTGGGCTTAAAAGGGACGGTACGCCCTAAAAAATACCGTTCGTATAAAGGGACAGTCGGCTATGTCGCAGAGAATGTCATCCAACGTGATTTTGAAGCCACTGCATCCAATCAGAAATGGGTAACCGATGTCACAGAGTTTAAAATAAACGGTCAAAAAATCTATGTATCGGCTGTATTAGATTTATTCAATCGAGAAATCGTTGGATATGAGGTATCAAAATCACCTAATTTTGAGTTAGTTCAACAGTCTTTTAAAAAGGCGTTTACGTATACAAAGTTATCGAAAAAGAGTGGCTTAATCATTCATTCTGATCAAGGATGGTTATATCAAATACCCCGTTTTAAAGCGTTATTAATAACGCATGAAATCAAGCAAAGTATGTCACGGAAAGGAAATTGTTTAGATAATGCCGTAATAGAAAGCTTTTTTGGTATTCTGAAATCAGAATTTCTGTACACAACTACGTTTAAAAACTATGTAGAATTTACAAAAGCATTAGCAGATTATATTTACTATTACAATCATGAGCGGATTAAAAGAAAACTCAACGGAAAAAGTCCCGTTGAGTATCGAAAAGCTTCGTAAAAAAGTTTATATTTTTGGGGTCAGATCATAAATCCCCTAGGAGTGACACTGACTCCACTTCAATTAACCATTCTGTAAAAGTGGCTTTTCCTTATCTTTCATACAGTCGTTGTGAACAAAATAGCAAATGTATAATTCGAGAAAGGATAGACTCTCAATTTCAATGGGAGAAATGATGATTGACCATACCTCTCCATAAAATGAGTAGTGAACACCTTCAATTAAGCCTTTGCAAAAAAGGTAACATTATTATGAGGTGGAGTGTATGGAGCGGTAATCCATCTTCACCTTTCACAAAAATTGTATGAAGGGCTTTGTTTTTCAACACTCTGAGAGGAGCTGTCATTAATAGACAGCTCTTCTCTAATTTAATATTTAAATTTTTGAATGGCTTCATATAAACGTTTTGCCATTTCTGATAGTTTTTCAGTTTGATTGTTCATTACTGCTACCGTCTTCAACTGTTCCGCTGTTGCATCTGTTACCTCATGCACATAATCACTTGCCGCATGTGCAGTAGCTGCCATTTCTTCCATAGACGCGGAAACTTCCTCCGTATTGGCAGACATTTGTTCAGCTGAAGCATTCATTTCTTCAATTTGACCTGCTATTTCTCCTACTGCTCGAACCATTTCCTCGAAGCGTTCTCCCACTGCCTCAATAGAAGCTAAACCACGTTCAACATTATCTTCACCAAATTCAGCTGCTTTTACTACTTCTAATGTATAAAGTTGAACTCTTTCAATGAGCACATTAATTTTAGTAGCTGATTCTGCTGTTTGCTCCGATAGCTTGCGAACTTCTTCTGCTACAACGGCAAAGCCTTTACCAGCATCTCCTGCCCGTGCTGCTTCTATAGAGGCATTCAATGCCAATAAATTTGTTTGATCGGAGATATCGGTAATCATTTTTGAAATTAAGCTAATTTCTTCTGACTCTTTTTCTAGCTTGTGAATAATTGATAGTTCATCTGTTGTGCCTTGCTGAATCTCATTCATACGTAAAACGGATTGTCCAACTGCATGATTGCTTTCACTAATTTTCTGGGAAATAAAATCTGTATTACAAGCAATTGTGGAGGCAACTTCAGCTACATTTTGTATCCCTATCGCCATTTGTTCCATTGCTGAGGCACTTTCCTCTGCCATCACAGTTTGGCTTTGTGCCCCTCGATCTACTTCACTTATTGCACCAGCAATTTGCTTTGAACGCTTTGTTACTCCATTTACATCTCCCATTAAATCACACGCAGCTTCATTCACTGCCGTTGCTTCTCGACTCACTTTGGCTATCATTTCCCGCATATTATCAGTCATGCGATCTAATGCACGTGCCATCGTTCCCATTTCATCAATACGTTTCAAATATTTTTCTGGAATTTCCTGTGTAAAGTCTCCTCCCGATAAGCCCTCACTAATGCGAAGTACATGTCGAAGTGGTCTACTAACAGAGCGAGAAATGGCAAATGAGATGCATAGCCCAAGTATTGAAACTATGATCGTAGTGACAATGAAGTTCGTCTTAAGCTTAGAAAGCCCTGAAAACATCTCATCTTCTAATGCGATAACCCCCATTTTCCAACCATTATCGAGGGTATGATAGCCCATTAGACTAGTTCCTGTATCTTCCGTTTCAAAAGAAAAATAACCGTTATCATTAGCAATCATTTCTTTAGCAGCCATTGCTCTGCCTGTCTTGATACCTGTTTCGTCTGCTGCCTTAATTGGATTGTATTGCTCCTTCACATACGAATGATTATTATGTCCAATAATTGTTCCGTTAGCATCTAACATAAATGCATAGCCACTGTCTCCAACCTTAATGCCTTCTACAATTTTAGATAGGTAATAGCCGTCAATACGTGCTAATAATAAAGCTTTTTCACCTGTCACTGTGTCAATTGGAGAAACGATTAAAATGACTGGTTCACCTGTTACACGACTAATCGTAATGTCAGACATGACAGACTTACCAGTAAAACCTTCTTTTACGTAATCACGATCCCCTAGATCAGCTGTTGTATCATCCAGATAATGGGCAACTCCATTAGCATTGATAATGCCAAAACCTAAGTAATTTTCATTACTGGCAAGACGTTTCGAGAGATACTGCTTCTGCTTTTCAAAGTCCATGCTCCGAACTGCCTCTTGCTCTGCAATGGCTTCCACCTCCACTAGTGTTAATTGGAAGTGTTCTTCTATGTATTGGGAAACATCCTCTGCTCTAGATACCAAATTAGATTCCACTTGCTCATTCACAGCTTTTGTACTATTTATCCAAGTAGATAGCCCAAGCGTGCCACATGTTACAAATACAAGAGCTATAATTGCAACAATTAATTTACCACCAATACCTTTTAACCACATTTCTCTTTTTCTCACTTCTTCCATTTTTAGCTATACAATCCGCATATTTTTGCATAACTTCAGAGTAAAGTCACTAAAAGTAGAAGTCAACAAAAGTTTTCCAATATGATTAATAAATGTATAATAATACCATTTACACTACCTTTATAGTGCTAACAATTTTCTACAAAATTTTCAATTCATAGATCCCCCTTGTCATTAAAAAGGAGAGTACACCATGCTAATAGAGGTAATTAAAACATTTTCCAACAAAAATTGATTATAATTCACATTTTTTGCTGATTATTAAAGATAGGATCCGTTTAACACATTTTGAGGGGAGGATTTCCATGAGTTCAGACAAAAATAATGTTTCTCGTCGAGACTTTTTAAAAACTACAGGTATTGCTGCTGGTACATTAGTCGGTGGTGGTTTAATTGGAGGATTAGTTGGTTACAACATCCATGGTAAAGGTACTTCTACCCTAGAGCATGGTGGTCATGAAACAACGAATGAGGCCACAGGCTCACCAAAAGCTAAGATGTTCTTCAGAAATGAAAAAGATTTTAGTATCTTATCAAAGGCCACGGAACGTATCTTCCCAGAGGACGATTTGGGACCAGGAGCTATTGGTTTAGACGTTCCCTATTTTATCGATCATCAACTTGCAGGAAATTATGGAAGTAACTCTAAAGAATATATGCAAGGTCCATTTGATGTTGGTGCCCCAACTCAAGGCTATCAGAGCCGTTTAACGCGAGCGGAAATTTTTAGACAGGGTATTCAAAAAATGGAGGATGAAGCACAAAAGCGTTATAAGAAAAGCTTTAACGATTTAGATGGCAAACAAATGGATGAAATATTAACTGCCTTCCAAAAAGGTGACATAGAAATGGTTGGGGTTACTTCCGCGTTCTTCTTTACATTATTACGAGCAGCTACATTAGAGGGAGCTTATTCTGACCCTATGTATGGAGGAAATCGCAATATGGATGGCTGGCGTATGAAGGGCTTCCCTGGTCACCAGATGGCTTATATTACACAAATAGAAGATGCCAAGTTCCAAAAAATTGAGCCTAATCCATTAGGCAACCACTAAGGGGGGATACAAAATGGCTAAAACATTACCGAGTGTAGACGTTGTAACAGTTGGTGTAGGTTGGACTGGCGGTATCGTCGCTGCTGAATGTGCTAAAGCTGGCTTAAAGGTAGTCGGTTTAGAGCGAGGTCAAAAGCGTGGGACCGAGGATTATTTAAATGTTCATGACGAATACCGTTATGCCATCCGATATGATTTAATGCAAAATCTTTCTAAAGAGACCGTAAGCTTTCGTAATGATCGCAATATGAAGGCATTACCAATGCGTCAGCTTGGCTCCTTCTTACTTGGAGAGGGTCTGGGTGGATCAGGAACACATTGGAATGGAATGACTTATCGATTTTTACCCTATGATTTTCAAATTAAGACATTAACAGAAAAACGTTATGGACCAAATAAGCTTGGACCAGATTATCTGATTCAGGATTGGGGATTAACATATGATCAGCTTGAGCCCTATTTCGATAAGTTCGAGAAAACAGCTGGTATTTCGGGTGATGATAAAAATAAATTTAGTGGAAAGCGTTCGAATCCCTATCCAACACCGCCTATGAAAAAAACGCCTATGCTTGCACAATTCGAAAAAGCTGCAACAAACCTGAAGCTAACGCCTTATATGGTTCCATCAGCTAATGTATCAGAGGTTTATAAAAACCCAGATGGCGAAACGATCAACGCTTGCCAATATTGTGGTTTTTGTGAACGCTTTGGATGCGAATATGGTGCAAAGTCGTCCGCAGAAATTACTGTTGTCCCTACAGCCCTGAAGACAGGAAATTTTGATTTACGCTTTAATTCCAATGTTGTTGAAATTTTAAAGCAGGGTAACAAGGCTACAGGTGTAAGATATATCGATACTGTTTCGGGAGAAGAATTCATTCAGCCAGCTAATGCTGTTGTATTAACTAGTTATGTCTTTAATAATGCCAAGCTATTAATGGTCTCTGACATTGGTGAAAGATATGACCCTACTACTGGCAAAGGAACACTTGGCAGAAACTATTGCTATCAAATTTTGCCTGGTGCTGCTGGGTTCTTCGAGGAACAATACAATACATTTATGGGTGCAGGTTCGTTAGGCATGTGTATAGACGATTACAATGGTGATAATTTTGACCATAGTGATTTAGATTTTATTCACGGAGGTAATATTGCACTTACACAGACAGGTACGCGACCAATCGGCTCAAATCCAACTCCGCCTGATACGCCTACTTGGGGACCAGAATTTAAAAAGCAATCTATTTATTACTATACACGTTCATTTGGGATTGGTGCGCAAGGAGCATCTATGCCACATAAGGAAAACTATATATCACTGGACCCTACCTATAAGGATGCTTACGGGCTGCCATTAACTCAGTTAACATACAATTTTACTGATCAGGATCGAGCTCTTCATAAATATATCTCTGCACGTGCAGCTGACATTATGAAGGAAATGGGTGCTAAAACAATTGTCCCTAACGCGGAAATTACCGATTACAATATCGTGCCTTACCAAACAACGCATAATACAGGTGGTACGGTGATGAGCTTAACACCAGAACAAGGGGTTGTGAATAATTATTTACAGCACTGGGATGTTGACAACCTTTTCGCAGTAAGTGCAGGCAACTTTGCACACAATAGTGGTTATAATCCAACAGGCACATTAGGGGCACTTGCCTACCGTTGTGCTGAGGGAGTCATCAAATACAGTCAATCAGGTGGTTCATTAGTATAAAAAAATTATTCTAAAGGAGGCAAGACTTATGGGAGGTCTAGGAGCAATTGGAGTACCTGGATTAATCATTATTTTAGTGATTGTATTAATTGTATTTGGCCCAAAAAAATTACCAGAAATCGGTGGAGCGGTTGGCAAAACGTTTGCAGAATTTAAAAAGTCTACTAAGGGACTTATGGATGATGAAGATGATACCGTGAAAAAGGTCGAAAAAAAATCTGATGCTTCGTAGGAGGGTTTCCTATGGATCCATATGAAGACGGAAAAAGAAAATATTTAAGCCCTCTAGATAAACCACAAGCCGAGCCTCCAAAGCCAGTGGAGGCTTTAGTTGAAATACCTACGGTAGCAATTGAAGAGGATCATGTGTCAGATGAACCCCTGATACCTGTTACCTCATTATTGGAGCATCTTAGTGATTTACGTAAGCAAATTATCAAAGGGTTAACGGTTTTTATTTTATTTTTCATTGTTGTCTTTTCTACTATTAATATTTGGTTTCCATTCATAACGCGAGGTCACTCACTCGTTATTTTAGGACCACTAGAAGTAGTTAAATTTTACATGACGATTTCAACAACTTTAGCTTTTGGTCTTGCAATGCCTTTCCTCGTCCACTTTCTTTGGAGCTTTATTAAACCAGGCTTAAAAGAAGAGGAAAGTCGCTTTTTAGGCCTCTATGCACCAATCATGTTAGTTCTATTTTTAGTAGGCGTAGCTTTTGGCTATTTCGTCGTTAACCCACTTAGCTATACATTCTTAGTAAGCATTGGGGCTACCAATTTCGATGTCATGGTATCAGCAAATGAATATATGCACTTTTTAATCATGACGACTGTACCGCTTGGTCTATTATTTGAGTTACCGATTGTTGCCCTATTCTTATCAGCCATTGGTGTACTGACTGCTGAATCCATGAAAAAAATACGAGGCTGGTCTTATATCGCAATGGGCGTAGGCTCCGCTGTTATCACGCCACCAGACTTTATAAGTCAGTTACTCGTATTAATACCGATGATTATTTTATATGAAATAAGTATTTACCTCGTTAAACGTATAGAACGCAAACAAATTGAAAGCACTGCGTAAATTTTACGCAGTGCTTATTTTTTCTTTAGATCCATCACAATAATTTCTGGTAGATTAAAAATACGATATGGTACTGTGCTATTACCCAACCCTCTACTAACTACCATTTTCGTCGCGCCTGCTTCGTAGACACCAGCTGTATATTTTGGGAACAGCCCCTGTCCTGGTGCCACAAGTCCTCCAAGCCCAGGAATACGAACTTGCCCACCATGCGCATGTCCCGAAAATACTAAATTTATGTGATAATTTACATACGTATTAAATAATTCTGGTCTATGTGCTAGTAACAACTTAAACATATCGTCTGGCAAATAGGCCGTTGCAATGTCCAGCATATCTTCTGTTGTTCTACCCATTAACGGATCCTCAATACCAACAATCGCCAAGCGCTCCCCGTCGCGCTCTAACACGGTCGATTCGTTGGCCATAATATGTACCCCTAACGATGACAGCGCCTCATAAATTTCATTCACCTTATTCGTCGCTACCTCATGGTTTCCTAGTACATAATAAACATCCGCTATTTTAACTAGTCCTTCCACTGCTTGTAGGCTTTGTTTTAAATTATAGCGATTACTATCGATCACGTCACCTGTGATAAAAATATAATCAGGCTTTGTATCCTTTACCTTAGCAATCAATTTTTGTTGCTTGTCACCAAAGACAGCGTCATGTAAATCCGAAACTTGTACAATGCGTAGCCCATCAAAGCTGTCAGGCACACTATCTGATTCAAACACATGTTTACTTACGACTAGCCAGTGATTGTTTACGTACAAAAAAATGACTATAAAAACAACAAAGAAGATACCATATAATAATTTTTTCAATCGCAATCGCTCACTTTGTGGCTACTTTTTTCAGAAATAATTCTGACTTTCTCATTATAAGCAAAAAACAGAGTGATTGTAAGTATATGCACTTTAAATACACAAAATGCACAAATACACTTAGCTTAAAATTTTTATCATTAGATTATATACACGCTTTAATCTATTTTTTGTTAACTATTGGCATGCTATACTATGGGTAGAAAGGCATATTTTATTATCCCCTCATAATACATCACGATATGGGAAATGCATCTCATTTACTAAAGTGCGAGAATACTAATAAACTTAAATCAGTTAAAGGAGAAAAGAATTGCTTTATTGTAAGTAATGATCCAGTTAGATTGGACGATAAATGTGTTTTACATACTAATAAATTACATAATTTACAGAATCGAATAATTTCAGAATCCAGCTTCCATTGCTACAGGCAAGTATAAAACTGATGACGAAAAATTTATTTAGTACAGTTGGGCTACATAATATTCTAAATTTAGATGATAAGAGGTGAAAAAATGTTGAAAGCCATCATAGTAGATGATGAAATTTTAGCAATCAATTTATTAGAAGCCACGTTACATGATAATAGCGATGTTACTATTATCGGAAAATTCGTAAATCCACTAGAAGCTATTGCAAACATCCCTACACTCAAACCTGATATTCTTTTTTTAGATATAGATATGGCCGAAATGAATGGTATTGAATTTGCTAGTAAGATTGCAGACCTTCCTTTTTTAATGGACATTGTATTTGTCACTGCATATGAACGTTTTGCAATAGAAGCTTTTAATGTACAGGCTGTTGACTATATTTTAAAGCCTATTGAGAAAGAGCGTTTAATGAAGACAATCAAGAGAATATCCATGCGTAGAAAGCAATTTCAAGTTAAAGCTGCTGTACACCACATAGAGGAAGAAGCTCATATAATAGAGGATTTTCACTTTCATGTTCATTCTGGAAGAGTATATATCGGTAACACAGCATTAGCCCTATCTACAAAGGAATTTCAAATTTTTTTCTTTCTAGCACAACGATCAGGACAAATTTTTCCCCCATCAGAGCTGTATAAGCTTATTTGGGCAGAGGAAAGTATCGGGCATACACAGGCATTGAAGGTTCATATTAGTAATTTACGAAAAAAGCTAGAATCCGTTGCTGGCCATAGAGCAAAGATTATAACAGTGAGGGGTTCGGGATATAAATTCCATTTCGAGCCATGAAAAAGAAGGCACTGCGATTACATTACGAATCGCGTACCCTCTTTTTGGTTATTTTTTTGCGGCTTCTTGAATCTCATAAAATGCCCAATGGTGTTTTGGAACATCTTTAAATAATGGTGTTTGATCTTCAATGAGAACTTGACGTTCAAACAGTCGATTTAATACCTTCACTGCTTGTGCACGTGTTAACAATCCATCTGGATTGAATGTATCTGCTGTTATTCCTGTCATAATTTCCGCTGCATTGACAGTATCAATTGCTTGCCTTGCCCAATGATGGACACTCACATCTTTGAATACTGCACTTTGTGAGGTTGGTGAACAGAAATCTGCATCAGGACGTTCTACACATTGCTGTTCTATCCAGCGGGCTGCCACTGTAGCCATCTGTGCACGCGTAATAAAGCCGTTTGGATTAAAGTTCGTTGCTGTAACCCCTTTAAACAGACCCTTTTCCTTCGCAAATTCGATTGCATCTTTAGCATCATGTTGGAATGTATCTGTATAGGTTGCCTTTGCTTGCGGTATGGCGTTACCTGTTAATTGACGAGCAAACATACTTGCCATCTGTGCCCTTGTAACAGGAGCATTTGGACGGAAGGTATCATCTGGATAGCCTTGAATGTAAGGTAGATGGGTAACACCCTCAGTAATTGGCTCCTTCACTTCTTCCTTCTCTGGTAAGTAGAGAATGGAGAAGGTGGAGAATTTATTCACCTCAAACTGTAAACCTATTCCCTTTTGATATTCTACAACCTTCCCACGTACAACTTCTTTTGTGCCATCACTATGCTCGATAAAGATCGCCAAATTGGCAAGTTGTTCATCTGTTAAATCTGTAGGCAACGGCAATGTTAATTTAACAGGACGGCTTTGCATATTAGTTTCGATGGTCATCGGACGACCAAGCAACTTTACAACCCTACCTTCTACCAATTGCTGCACAACGGTTTCTCTTTTGGCTTGTTCTTCAATCTCTAGCTGTTTATCATACTCTTTTATAGGAACCAGTCGGAAGTATAGATTCTCATTAAACATTTCCAATGAAGTTTTTGGCACTTCAATTCTAACGTTATCGGTAACAATTTCGAGATGGACTGCTCCATTTTGCAGAAGTGACAGCACATTTTTCGGAATGGACACTTGGACTTGATTTACTTGATCCTTCTCGTCTGGGATGATAATCCTTGCTTTATCATTCCCTTGTTCCTTTAATTTCCTAATTGTCTCTGTTGCGCTTGCTGCTGTTAATGTGACATCATCATTCATCGTGTTATCTACATTTTTTGCTCGTTTTATCGTTGTTTTTGAAACTACATCACCATTTCCAGATTCTACATCTACTACAATTTCCTCTACATTGGTTGAAGGTGTTGATGAACCTGAATCAGGATTTGGTGAAGGATCAGTATTATCGCCACCTGTATTATTACTAATCCATTTTGCATAGATCACTGTGTTTGCTGTAATTACAGTATTAAAGTTATATGGTGTTGTGTAGGCATTATTTGTATACCAGCCACCAAATGTATAGCCAGCTTTCGTTGGCGCTTTTGTTGGCTGACTTGCTTTTCCTTCGTGTACCACCATCTGATTGGAGACAGCACTACCGCCAGCCACATCAAAGCTTACCGTATGTGTCACAGTCACAGGATTCCATTTCGCATAAATCATTGTGTCTCCTGTAATTGCAGTATCAAAATTAAATGCTGTATTCCCACTACTGCTTGTGTACCAGCCGACAAATGTATGTCCTGCTTTCGTTGGTGAAGGTGGCTCCGTTGCTTTTTCTCCATGAGCTATTGTTTGTGCTGGGACTATACTTCCTCCGTCTACATCAAAGCTTACCGTATGTGTCACGGGATTCCATTTTGCATAAACGATTGTGGCTCCTGTAATTGCCGTATCAAAATTAAATGGTGTATTTCCCGTACTGCTTGTGTACCAGCCGACAAATGTATGTCCTGCTTTCGTTGGTGAAGGTGGCTCCGTTGCTTTTTCTCCATGAGCTATTGTTTGTGCTGGGACTATACTTCCTCCGTCTACATCAAAGCTCACTGTATGTGTCACGGGATTCCATTTTGCATAAATCGTTGTGTCCCCTGTAATCACAGTATCAAAATTAAATGGTGTATTTCCCGTACTGCTTGTATACCAGCCAACAAATGTATGTCCCACTTTCGTTGGTGGAGGTGGCTCCGTCGCTTTTTCTCCATGAGCTATTGTTTGTGCTGGGACTGTACTTCCCCCATCTACATCAAAGCTCACTGTATGTGTCACGGGATTCCATTTCGCATAAATCATTGTGGCTCCTGTAATTGCAGTATCAAAATTAAATGCTGTATTCCCACTACTGCTTGTGTACCAGCCGACAAATGTATGTCCTGCTTTCATTGGTGGAGGTGGCTCCGTTGCTTTTTCTCCATGAGCTATTGTTTGTGCTGAGATTGTACTTCCTCCATCTACATCAAAGCTCACTGTATGCGTCACAGGACTCCATTTCGCATAAATCGTTATGGCTCCTGTAATCGTAGTATCAAAATTAAATGGTGTATTTCCCATACTGCTTGTGTACCAGCCGACAAATGTATGTCCTGCTTTCATTGGTGAAGGTGGCTCCGTTGCTTTTTCTCCATGAGCTATTGTTTGTGCTGAGATTGTACTTCCTCCATCTACATCAAAGCTCACTGTATGCGTCACAGGACTCCATTTCGCATAAATCGTTATGGCTCCTGTAATCGTAGTATCAAAATTAAATGGTGTATTTCCCATACTGCTTGTGTACCAGCCGACAAATGTATGTCCTGCTTTCGTTGGTGAAGGTGGCTCCGTTGCTTTTTCTCCATGAGCTATTGTTTGTGCTGGGATTGTATTTCCTCCGTCTACATCAAAGCTCACTGTATACGTCAAGGGATTCCATTTTGCATAAACGATTGTGGCTCCTGTAATCGCCGTATCAAAATTAAATGGTGTATTTCCCGTACTGCTTGTGTACCAACCGACAAATGTATGTCCTACTTTCGTTGGTGAAGGTGGCTCCGTTGCTTTTTCTCCATGAGCTATTGTTTGTGCTGGGATTGTACTTCCTCCATCTACATCAAAGCTCACTGTATGCGTCACAGGATTCCATTTTGCATAAATCATTGTGTCTCCTGTAATTGCAGTATCAAAATTAAATGGTGTATTTCCCATACTGCTTGTGTACCAGCCGACAAATGTATGTCCTGCTTTCATTGGTGGAGGTGGCTCCGTTGCTTTTTCTCCATGAGCTATTGTTTGTGCTGGGATTGTACTTCCTCCATCTACATCAAAGCTCACTGTATGCGTCACAGGACTCCATTTCGCATAAATCGTTATGTCTCCTGTAATCGTAGTATCAAAATTAAATGGTGTATTTCCCGTACTGCTTGTGTACCAACCGACAAATGTATGTCCTACTTTCGTTGGTGAAGGTGGCTCCGTTGCTTTTTCTCCATGAGCTATTGTTTGTGCTGGGATTGTACTTCCTCCATCTACATCAAAGCTCACTGTATGCGTCACAGGATTCCATTTTGCATAAATCGTTGTGGCTCCTGTAATCGCAGTATCAAAATTAAATGGTGTATTTCCCGTACTGCTTGTGTACCAGCCGACAAATGTATGTCCTGCTTTCGTTGGTGGAGGTGGCTCCGTTGCTTTTTCTCCATGAGCTATTGTTTGTGCTGAGATTGTACTTCCTCCATCTACATCAAAGCTCACTGTATGCGTCACAGGACTCCATTTCGCATAAATCGTTATGTCTCCTGTAATCGTAGTATCAAAATTAAATGGTGTATTCCCACTACTGCTTGTGTACCAGCCGACAAATGTATATCCTGCTTTCGTTGGTGGAGGTGGCTCCGTTGCTTTTTCTCCATGAGCTATTGTTTGTGCTGGGACTGTACTTCCTCCGTCCACACTAAAACTTACAGAATACGCTTTAAGTGTAGTTACATTCACCATAGTATAGGCTGTTTTATTTCCTGCTGCATCCTTCACTATGATGTTAAAATAGTAGGTTGTATTTTGTAATAAATCAGGTATATCAAATGTTGCGATATCCTTTGAATAGTTTCCTAAAGCAATGCCATTTGTCTCTATATGACTAACTGTATCAATATTGTTACTTGTAGATTGATAGATTTGATATTCTAAATCTTCTGTAGAAGTAATATTATCTGTTGCTTTTAGCCAGTTTAATGTCACGCTATTATTACTAATATTCATAACATTAATAGATGGATTGCTTATTTCTGGAGGTATTAAATCTTCTGTACTCGTAACTGATGCACTTACATCCAAATGATAAATCCTCACAAATATATCTGCAACTCCATCTGTTCTACTAATTCTAATTTCATCGATGTTTTGCCATGGTTCCCCCGTTAATGGGACATCAATTTTTTCAAAAGGCATGTACTGATTTATAACTACAGCTCCGGTAACAAATGTATTATCTCTATATCCTTCTATTTTGAGTTCTACAATTTCATTAACCGCACTTTCTAATCGTAATGAGTTTAGCTTGAAATTTCCTTTAATGGACTTAATAGAAGCTGTAGTAACAATACCAGGGTAACCCGACATCCCTAAACTTTTATCAGTTGGATAAAAATCGTCAATATCATTGTTACTATTATTTGAATCATCCAAAGTACCATCAATTTTTAATAATGCAAATTCCCAATCCCCTATAATACGGGGATTTGTACCCACGCCGTCACTAGATTCAAAATCCTCGCTTGATGGAAAGGTAGTTGCTGAAACTCTTGGAACCTCCACAATTGTCATCGAAGAAAGATTTAGTACTATCATACAAATACACAGAATGCCTATCTTTAACCTAGAAAATATTTTCATCATAACACGCCCCTCAATTACTAAGGTCTCGGTGGATATAGTCCTTCGATACAAATAATATAGTTCACTGCTAAATAAGGTTGGCGATTATCAAATGAAGTACCACTACCTGTCTCTCCTATTATCCCACTAATTGATACATCACCAGTTACTGGAGCATCAAAGGACTTTAGAGTGCCGTTTGAAGTATTCTTACTATAAATATTAGCGTCCCTGCCATTAGAAATGCCTTTTCCGAGGGTACTGTTATCATCTGGAATATTAGTCGTACCATCATTATTTACAACGGGAATAGCAACAGTAGCATTAGCGTTTTTAAGGATACCACCTGCGCTACTAAAAAGATGATTGTGTCTTGGTAAATTATTTATACTTAAAGTCGTCTGCTCTGTACCACCCTTACTACCATTCGAATAAGATGATATTCCTGCATCTCTTTGTCCCCCCATATCGGCACCTACTGGAACGCGGCCATTAAGATTTGGCAAATTAAAAACCGTTTTTCCATCCCCTCCGTATTGGAATCCAATCACTGCATACAAAGCTTGGTATTGATTAATTTGTAATTGTTGTCCATTACAAAACAACCATCCTCTTGGAGCGTATGTTCCTGCCCAAGGTAAAATTACTCCTATAAATGCTTCCATAAATATCTCTCCTTAAGTTTATTTTCTCCAGTACATCTCAAATGTTGCTTCTTTATCCATTACAATCTTAAACCCTAGCTTTTTATATAACTGATAGGCAGCTATATTAAATTTAGCCACTTCAAGTTCCATGCCCTTCAAATAATGGGTTGCTTCCTTCATCATAGATTGTATAATATACTTCCCAATACCTTTGCTTCTCCACGTATGAAGGAATCCTATCCAAATTAATCGATAGTTTATATTTGTTTTATCAATGGTATATCTCCCGATTGGCTTCCCTTTATATTGAACAATTATCTTTTCTGCCCTTGGGAACATCTTCTTAGTCTGCACATTATCTAATTCATATTGTTGTTGTACAATACTTTTCCTTACATTTTCATCCTCTATAAAAGATAACTCCATTCGTGATTCTTCAAATATTCGATATAATACCGCTTGGTCTTCCTTTGTAGCGAGACGTAAGCTTATTTCATCAAAATTTATCAAATCGTCAGAAAAATCACATGTAATTCGTTTCATATTTATCACCATACAAATATTAATTGCGCTTAGGAGTTCTTGTTTGTAACAATGATGGAACGCACAAAGTTATGCCCTTTTTCCGGTAGTTTTTCCCAGCTATCTATATGAAATTGATGATCAGCCAAGCATTCAGCTCTATTTTGACTTTTTTGCGGTACGTCTAATGATAACGAGATAATACCATAGGATTTTTCACCTGGCGGTACCTTATCTCGCCAAGAGCAAGAACATTCATAGCCATTAGGCCCTGTTGAAGCCTTAATTCCTAAAGCCTGAATAGTTGTATTAGGCGGAACATTCATAGGCTCTTTGCCTTCAATATCCTCTGTATTCCAAATACCCCAAGTTCTCTCCTTATGAAAAACTTCTAATTCACGATCTGTTGCATTTGTTATCATTAATGAAAAAGTCCAAGTTGCCATTTTAATTCTCCCCTCCTGTTGTTACTTTTATCTTTGCATTATCCATAACATCGAATTCATGTGTACGGTTCAAAATTGCGTAATCCCATTCGGATGCTCCGATTAATGTTGTCACATTATCTTTATCAGTTCGATATAAAAGAATCATTTTACTAAAAATCCAAGGTACAACATCCATATCTTTATCGTTTGGTGCTTCAAATTCTCTATCAATTGACTTTCTTTCTGTTTGTTGTTGTTCTTTGGTCACAGAATTTAATATATTAAACTTCGCTCTTAATTCCGTCTGTAATTCTTGCTCAACACTCGCCTTCACTATCTTTTCTTCAGAAACTGAAGCTTTTTCCGAAAATTTCAGTGCGGTTTCAATCGTGCTAACCTTTTCTACTACTTTTTTACTTGTAGTCGATATAAACTGTTCATCTTTTACTTTTATTTTTCCTCTTCTAGTGACAGTTTCAACTTTTGAAGCATCTGCTCTTATGCAAGTAACCTCAACAGAAAAATAATCATTCACTTCACGCTTTTTCAAATAAAGGCTATCAAAATCTACATCATTAACCCCATCCCAAAGTTTTTTCGAAATTTTAAATATAGACGTTTTAAATATTGCTTTCTTTTCAAAGTTAACTCCACTAGGAATATACTGATTTAGATCAATAGTTTCTACATTCTCAACAACCTTTAATGTGTCTATTTTGGACCAATCTGTATATAAACTATTAGGTACTTCCTTTTTTCTAATCCTGTCCATCTTATTCGAAATCCGTATATCTCGAACAAAGTTATGTCCATCATGAGTAATACCCTTCCATTCATTCACTTCAAAATACCCATTCGCTCTGCAAGTTGCTTCATTGGGATTGTTATATGGCACATTAACATAAAGGCTTACAACACCATATGGTTCCTGCATATTTCCTTCATGATTCTTGTTATTATCCTTCCATGAACAAGAAAATTCGTAACCATTCGGACCAAAGGCAGATTTGACCCCAACGGCCTGTATTGTTTGTCCTGCTTTAATTGATTGGGGTCCTTTATCCTCTTCACCATTTGTATTCCAGTATCCCCAGTGCAATTGTGATTCCACCAATTCTAAATCTCGATCTGTGTCATTTGTAACGTTAAAACTAAATGTCCATGCCATAAGTGTGATACCTCCAATTAAAATATTTTAATATTCAGAAATTAATTTATGTAAAACAAATAATTCTTATTACCTAATAAAAAATCTAAAGGTTACATTTTTTTGGTTCTTTATAACTTTTTTTCATTATATTATAGGTCCATAGATTCCGCTATGAGTTCATTCCCTTTTTTAGGTTAATTTTTCTTAACCTTTTAACTTCTAATACAAATCTACTGATTAAAATGCTAATAAACAAAAGAAACTGCTAGAAAGATAGCAGTTTCTTTTGGTAGTCCACCTTTAATCTAATTGGAAGCGGGAGAAGATCTTCCATACTAGCTCATTTCGATTTGAGACATTTACTTTTTGAAAAATTACCTTTAAATGATCTTGTACCGTGTAGATTGAAATATCAAGATTATAAGCAATCTCTTTTGTAGGAATCCCTTTAATAACTTCAAATACTACTTCCTTTTCTCTAGGGGTAAGATTATACGCTGTTATTAAGAAATTGAGCATTTCTCTTGAGGATGCTTCATTTATTAATAAAGCAATTTGCTGTTCTTGTTGGCTTGTCAGCAAAAGTGATGCCCGAATAGCAATATAGCCTGTATCTTTGATAGGTACTATTAAAGAAGTATTTGAATTGTACTTGTCAGCAAGTAGTTTTGCACAGATAGCTTGAATAGGCTTAGGAACTTGAGTTTCTGCTAAACTTTCATACTTTCTTAAAATAGATAGCAATTCACAAGCTTTGGTATTACTTGAAAGAATTTTTAACCCTTTATCAAAAATAACAATGCCTTGTTCTCGTTCTACAGCTGGAATCCTCTCCTCAATAATATAATGATAGAACTTCTTTAATGATTCACCCATAATTGGCATCAGTCTTTTTATAAGCATCACATCTTGATCTTTAAATAAAGGCTGTTCATTTTCAGCTCTTTTGAATAGTGTTAAAAAACCATAGCATTGTCCTTGATAAATTAATGCAGCTCTTATTTCATCACTAAAACCATTGGGCATTAAAACTTCTCTATAGCGAAAGCTTCGACTTGAGGAATCGCTTAACCTGCCTATGTTTTGCCCACTTTGAACTAAGAATCCATATCTATTTACATCTTCTGTCGTATATTCCAATTCCATAATCTCCTGATGAATCGCCTCTATTGATTGTTCAGTAACTGCTCCTACCGAAAAAAGAGTATGTACATCCGTTAATGTACAGCAATACGCATCAAAATTTATATGTGTTCGTAGAGCTTCGATCATCAATTGACGATATTCAAACGAATTTTTGCTGTGCTTTAAGCATTGGTCAGATTTTCGTTGCCAATATTGTGCTTCCTTCATAAACACCTACCTCCCCCCAGAAATATGGGATAGTTCTTTTTTTCCGAAAGTTTATAATTGAGAATAATTCTTAATTGAATTGTACAGAAGTTCAACAAGTAGGAATACTATTTTGAAGAAAATTTTTACTTTTTATTTTCTTGCTAGCTACTTCCGTTATTAGTGGCTGCTCAGAGAAATCGTCTCAAGCAATTGTGGGTGGTGTGAATTCAGATTAAAGCTACTATTAGTGCCCCTAACTCGTCTGCTATTTTTCCAAGCATCCTGTTGGCAGAACAAAAGAGGATATTGAACTTATTACCTGGGAAACAGTAGATACCCTTTTAGCTCAAATACAAAAAAACCAAGCACAATTTATGGTACTTCCTCTTAATATGGGAGCTAATCTATATGCAAAAAGAGTGCCATTACAACTTATAGGAGGTCTAGCACATCAAACTATTTTCATACCTAGTTAAGGTGGTCCACCAGATATTTTTAGGGAATAGTCCTACACAGATACTAGGTGACTTCACTAAACAGTCATCAGCCTTTCATCAGAATGATTGCTTAAAGATGAAGGAATTGCTCTCGAAATTTTAACGTATAAAAATAAATTGCTTTGGAGGTATTTTAATGAATAGATCTATACATAGCTGGGACAGTCCTTCTGTCAACAATTATCAACAGTCCATTCGACAAAAAATCATAGGCTATGATCTTATTTATGACATGATGGTCAATATACTTCAGAATTTCACTCCTGCAAATAAATTTTTAGTGGTAGGTGCTGGAGGTGGACAGGAATTACTCACTTTAGGCAAATCATTTCCTTCTGCCCATTTCACAGCAGTCGATTCCTCAAAGGAAATGCTGGAGCTGGCTGCTAAACAAATTGAATCGCTACCACATCGACCTACTATTATGTGGGTTGAGAAGGATCTACTATCCTTAAGAGTAAATGAGGTTTTCGATGTAGTTAGTTGTCATTTGGTTTTGCATTTCATAAAAAGCCTTGATCAAAAGAGAACAATGCTTCAAAAGATTGCGGATAGCTTAAAAGAAAATGGAGTGTTATTTATTTCATCGATAAATGCTGATTTAACTTCACAAACGTTCAAACATGAGCTTTGTTATTGGCGAAGCTCCATGCTTCATAACGGAATAGGTGAGGATCATTGGCAACGCTTTGAGCAATCCTTTAGCGTCACAACCCATCCGATTAATCTTGAATTGCTTATTAATTTACTGAAAGAGGCTGGCTTTACAACAATCCTTCCCTATTTTAAAACACATATGATTGACGCTTTAGTCGCTATTAAAGGAGAAACTACTATATGAAAAATGGGAATATCTTAATCATCGGAGGCTATGGTGAAGTGGGAGGGAAAATTGCAAAATTATTGTTGCAAAACTATCCCAACAGAATATGGATTGCCGGAAGAAATATAGAAAAGGCTAAGGATTTCTGTGTCCAGCACAAAAATTTAGTAAGACCTCTTCAATTGGATGTGTCAGAAAAAGTGCATCCAGAGCAATTAGAAAATGTAGCACTGGTCATTATGTGTCTAGAGCAAAAGGATACTGCATTTGCACAGCTCTGCTTAAATGAAGGGATTATCTATATCGATATTACTGCAAGCTATACCTTCCTTAAAAAGTTAGAGGCACTCCACTCACTAGCTGTACAAAAACATTCTACAGCCATTTTTAGTGTTGGTATGGCTCCAGGATTGACCAACTTAATGGCCATGCATGCTGCAAGGCAATTATCCTCCCTCGAGAAGATGCATATTTCCATCTTACTTGGGGCAGGCGATACACATGGCACCGCGGCAATTCTTTGGATATTGCAACAATTAAATAAACCCTTTAGTAGCTACAACAATCATAAGGTTGCTAATTTTACTAATAAGAGAACCGTGAAATTTAAAAAGATTGGGAAACGAAGTGTGTATCAATTTAATTTCTCTGACCAGCATACATTAACAAAGCATTTCCCTTCTATTCCTATCGTCACAAGATTAGGCTTTGATGTTGAGCCACTCAATAAATTTGTATCCTTTTTACAAAAGAGTAGAATTGCTTGCCTATTAAAATTTAACGGTATACAAATCTTGCTCGCTTCACTTATTCCAAAAATTAAAATTGGTTCAGATGTGTGTGGCATACAAATAGAAGCCATTGGGACAAAACATCACAAAGAAGTAAGCTTCACATTAGACTTTCTTGATCGCGATGAATCACTTGTAACAGCGAAAGTTGCAGCATTTATAGCTAACGAGTTTCTTAACAATAAACATCCAGCAGGAGCCTATCATATTGAGGAATTATTTACATTAGACACCTTTCAGACTCAATTTGATATGTCCCTTCAATAAAAATGGCATTTAGCTCTCATCTAACGGAGAAGCTAAATGCCTGTTGTTTTATTATAAAACCTTTTCTAAAAAATCCTTTGCACGCTGTGTTGATGGCGCTGAAAAAAACTGTTCTGGAGGAGCATCCTCAATGAGCTTGCCGCCATCAAGGAAAAGAATACGATCAGCAACCTCACGAGCAAAGCCCATCTCATGTGTCACAATCAACATGGTCATCCCAGAATCTGCGAGGTTTTTCATAACAGCCAATACCTCTTTAACCATTTCAGGGTCAAGTGCCGATGTAGGCTCATCAAATAATATAACTTTAGGGTCCATGGCAAGTGCTCGCGCAATAGCAACACGTTGCTTTTGTCCTCCCGATAAACGATTTGGATATTCTAGACGCTTCTCAAACAGACCTACTTTCTTTAGTAACTCTTCTGCTTTGTTGATAGCTGTAGCCTTATCCAAACCCTTCACATTGATTGGCGCATATGTTAAATTTTCAAGCACAGTTTTATGAGGGAAAAGATGAAAATGCTGAAATACCATACCTACTTCTTCACGTATTTTCATTATATTTGTCCCTTTATCTGTCAGGACATCCCCTGCAATCGTTACCTTCCCACTTGTCGGAGTTTCTAATAAATTTAAGCAACGAAGAAATGTCGATTTACCTGATCCTGAAGGTCCAATAATAGCAATTACTTCTTTTTCATTAACTTCAGTTGATATACCCTTTAATACTTCATTCTGCCCATAAGATTTGTGTAAATCTTCAATTTTAATCACTTTTTCTCATTCCTTTCTCGATTCGTTTACCAAGGAACGTTAAAACAAGCGTCATGATGTAATAGATTACCCCTGCAAAAAGTAATGGCTCAAGATAACGGTATGTCGAACCTCCTACAATGTAGGCACGACGCATAATATCTAATGCACTGATTACTGTCACAACTGCTGTTTCTTTATTTAATGTAATAAATTCATTTACTAAGGATGGTAAAATATTTTTTACTGCTTGCGGAATAATAATATCCTTCATCATTTTTGCATATGGAATCCCCAATGCTTGTGCAGCTTCCATTTGTCCTTTATCAACTGCATTGATACCAGCACGGATAATCTCTGAAATATATGCACCTGAGTTTAAACCAAAAGCAATAATAGCTGTTGGAATAGGCTCAATTTGGATATCTAGTAATTGCGGTACTGCATAATAAATAATTAGTAATTGTAATACAAGAGGTGTACCGCGGAAAATCGACGTATAGAAATCAGCAAACCAACGTAAAAAATTCACTTTACCAATTTTACATAATGCTAAAAGTATACCTACGATAAAACCAATGATGGATGCACCGATTGCAATTTGAAGTGTAACACCTATCCCTTTTAAAATATAAGGAATAGAGGGAACGATAGCTGTAAAATCTAAATTCACAGCGCTCCCTCCTTTCTTTTTCATCATGATGTAGCTTTGTTTTTTGTACCAAACACAAATTTAGAAGAGGCTTAAAGGATAATAATGAAAAGCATAAGCGATAGCCCAAAAGTAGAGCTATCGCACGCAATTATTATTCAACTTTTTCTAACCATTTTTCTTCTAACTCTTTGATTTTGCCTTCTTCAGCTAGCTCTTTTAAAGCTTTATTAATTTTATCTTTTAAATCGCTTCCTTTTGGAACAGCGATTGCTTTGAAATCTTCAGGCTGTTCTTCCACTGGGAAAGCCTCTAATTGATCATTCGTTTTTAAATAGCCTTTCGCAACGCCACCCTCTAAAATACCTGCGTCTAAACGTTTAGACATCATATCTTGCACAATCTCAGGGATTCGCGTACGTCCTTCTACTGTTACATCAACCTTTTTCGCAATTTCATTACCTAAGTTTTCCTGAATAGATGCAGTTTGTACACCTATTTTTTTACCAGCTAAGTCAGCTTCTTTTTTAATACCGCTATCCTTTTTAACAAGGATTACTTGCTCTGTTTCATTATATTTATCTGAGAAATCTACCACTTTTTCACGCTCTGGATTCGGTGTCATACCCGAAATAACGACATCAATTTTCCCTGCTTGTAGTGCTGGCACTAAACTGTTAAAGTCCATATCTTGCACTTGCATATCAACGCCTATTTTTTCTCCAACTAATTTGATTAGATCAATATCAAATCCAATAATTTCTTCGCCTTTTGCTGCATCCACATATTCAAATGGCGCATAGTCGGCTGATGTACCAACTTTTAATACTTGCTTACCCTCTGTATCCGTAGTAGATCCTGTATCGCTTGCATTATTGTCTTTAGTGCCACATGCTGCAAGTACACCTATTACTAGTGCCAGCATCATGATGAATAACTTGTTCTTCATAAATTGTAACTCCTTTTATTTATAATTTATTGTGTATGAGAATACATTTCTCGAATATAGTTGATTGGATATTTATTCATGTTGAAGAATAAAAAATCTATCTGCTAATTAAGATATACTCTTTTGAAATAATAATCAAGATAAACTAAAAAAATTTTAGCTAAATATTATATGCATAATTTTCTGATAAGTCAATTTATTTTTGTTTTCATTCATTTTACAAAGTAACTTTACTATTTTCCGTTTTAGCATTATTTATTCCTCCATCATAAAAACAACTTAATTTCAACAGTTCAGAGATAGAGATTATTGCCATCCTTTAAGCTCGCAATATTTAGATTTCATCGCTAGTAGGAATTTTGTATTAATGCCGTAAGTTATCTTGTATAATCCAAATAAATCATTTGAAAGGGATTTTTACGATGAAAAAATTATCGTTATTGTTCGCAATTATTATTGGCTCAGTGCTGATAGCAGGCATTACCTTTTTCTTAACTCAACCAAAGTCGCATGGGCCGCAAGCGATTGAAGGTGTGATGGATTTACGTCATCATTCATTTCACGATAATACGCCTATCAAATTAGATGGAGAGTGGGAATTTATCCCGAATCATTTAGTGGACGGTGAAGCCTTTGATTCCTATCAAAGCTATCTTGTTAATGTCCCTTCAGCTTGGACAAAATATACAATTGATGGGCAACAAATACCTGTATTTGAAAGTGGGACTTATCGTCTCAAGGTTTTAATCGATGATACCGAAGATATTTTAGGAATTAAAACGAGTAACATTCGAATGTCGAACGCATTGTATATTAACGGAAAGCGAGTTGGACATAGTGGAGAGCCAGCTGAGGATAGCAGCTATATACCCCACAATACCCCATATACCGCTTATTTTTCGCCTGATAAAAAAGAACTTGAATTGATTGTTCATGTAGCCAATTTTGATTATGCACCAGGAGGAGGAATTATTAGCTCCATTTTTTTGGGGGATCAATCTAGTATTGCAAAGCTTCGAGAGGGTGCCATATTCTACGATTTAATTACCTTAGCAGGTTTTTTAACAATGTTTATCTACTTTTTTGGCTCATATCTTTATTCAAAATTTGGTATAGAACAGCTTTACTTCTCTATATTTTGTTTCGCAAGTGGGGTTTACACCCTTACTCATGGCGAAAAGTTATTACTAGACTTTATAAATATTTCCTATGCTCCATTTCAGAAAATGCAAATGATCTCTAGTATAGCTGTAGGCCTTTTTATATTGTTGTATTTTTACCGTGCTCTAATAAAACATATGAATCGTTTAGTTGTGAAAGTGTTTTGCGCAATAGGTACCCTTCTAATGCTGGTTGCATTACTTCCAACATCCATTAATTCACTATTTCAGAATATCAATTCATTGTATGTATTCGCAAATATTGTTTATATCTTCTATGTACAAATTATAGCAATTTACAAACGTGCTACTGGAGTAATGTATTTAACATTAAGCTCTCTAGCCATTTTGCTTTATTTTATCGTTGCTACTTTAAATACAAATATTAATCTTGAACTGAGTGCTCTACCACCATTGTTGCCATTTATTTGCCTGACAATGCTTTCCCTATATATTTCTCATCGTTTTGCAGATTCTTATTTAGAAAAAGGCAAGCTAACGGAGGCACTGATACGTGTAGATAAATTAAAGGATGAGTTTCTCGCTAAAACATCTCATGAATTCCAAACGCCCTTACATGGCATTATAGGCATTTCACAATCTATGCTGAAGGATAATAGTTTACCTATCTCAGCGGACGAACAAAAAGAAAAAGTATCACTTATTTTCAATATTGCAGAACGTCTATCCTATTTAGTCAATGATTTACTTGATTTTTCAAAGCTGAAGGAGAATGAATTAACATTGCGGATGGCATCTGTTGATTTATATGCCATTACACATATGACTGTAGAAGTGCTTTCCTACACGATTAGTAAGAATGTCAAAATTTATAATCATATAGAACGGGGAACCTTTGTCCAAGCTGATGAAAACCGTCTTCGCCAAATTTTATATAATTTAATTCATAACGCAGTGAAGTATACAAATGAAGGAAAAATTGATATAACTTGTTATGAGAAACAGTCATTCCTTGTGATTGAAGTTAAGGATACTGGGTGTGGGATAGCACCTGAAAATTTAAAAACCATTTTTAACCCGTTCCAACAATTCAATTATTCAATTGGTGGCAGTGGATTAGGTTTACATATTACAAAGGAGCTTGTCGAACGGCAGGGTGGGGAAATATTTGTTGATTCTATTGTCGGACAAGGCGCTACCTTTTCATTCAAATTACGAAAAGGTCAGCCGACAAATGAGGAATTACCATCAATGCCAATCCAAACATACCAGCATCCTTTCCTAACATTCCCACATATTGTTGAGAAAATAGGAAAGAAAAAAATTCTTATTGTAGATGACGATGCTGTTAATTTAAAGGTACTAATAGATATATTGACACAAGAAAACTATTCCATTATAGCAATTGATAATGGACACCATGTTTTTGAGTACCTTACACAACAACCTAGTATTGATTTATTAATTTTAGATATAATGATGCCCACTATCTCTGGCTATGAGATTTGTCAACAGGTTAGGCAACATTACACGTCTACAGAGCTACCTATTCTAATGTTGACTGCGGCGGTTCGCCCAGAGGATATGATTGCAGCCTTTCAATCTGGAGCAAATGATTTTTTACATAAACCTTTAGATGCTACCGAGCTAATGACAAGGGTTCGTAATCTTCTTTTATTGAAGGAGTCTGCAGAAACAGCTGTGAAAATGGAAACTGCGTTTTTACAAGCACAAATAAAACCGCATTTTATTTATAATGTCTTAAATTCCATTCTGTCCCTAAGCTATTTAGACTTAGATAAATCACGGGCAATGATTACAGATTTTGCTACATTTTTACGTAACAGTTTTGCCTTTGAAAATGCCAATAGTCTTGTCCCTTTGGAAAAGGAGCTTAGTCTTATTGAGGCATATGTAAATATTCATCGTACTAGATATCCTGAGCAATTAGAATTTAATATTTGCATGGATGAGCCTATCCAATGTCTTATTCCTCCTTTACTGCTTCAGCCTTTAGTAGAGAATGCCCTTCTTCATGGTTTGAAAGTCAGAAAAGAGGTTAGCGAGCTACTATTAGTTATAAGGCAGGAAGAGCATATGATGATTTTCCAACTGATTGACAACGGCATTGGGATATCTTCAGAGCTTTTAAGGCAAATTCAAAACGGTGAAAAAACAGCTAGTCAAGGCATTGGTATTTTAAATATTTCCAAAAGATTAAAAAAATTCGACAACGCTACTATCCATTTTGATAGCCACGAAAACAAAGGAACGACTGTTGAAATAAGATTTCCAATAATTACTTTATAGAGGATGTGAGCAGCTTGTTAAAAGCAGTTATTATAGATGATGAAATTTTAGCCATTCGTTTATTAGAATCCATGCTAAAGGCAAGTGGCTCTATTGAGATTATTGGAACCTTTCAGAATCCAAAAGATGGTTTAGTAAATATTGATATGTTAAAACCTGATATATTGTTTTTAGACATTGAAATGACTGAAATGACTGGACTTGAATTTGCTTCTAAAATAGAAGATGTCTCAAGCTATATAGATATTGTCTTTGTTACAGCTTACGAAAATTATGCTTTAGAGGCCTTTAATGTACAGGCTATAGATTATATTTTAAAGCCCATTGACCACAACCGACTCTTAAAAACAATTGAGCGGCTACTTGAACGAAGGCAACATAAAAAGTTGATGCAACCAATTGAACATACTTCCGTAAATGAAGGAATCAAAATTATTCATACATTACACTTCCATATACACTCAGGAAGAGTTTCAATTGGTGATACTGTATTAACTTTATCAACAAAGGAATTCCAAATTTTATTCTTTTTAGCACAGCATTGCAATCAAGCTTTTCCCGCTGCTGAGCTGTACCGACTTATTTGGGACGAGGATAGCTTTGGACAAACACAAGCCTTACGAGTTCATATCAGCAATTTAAGAAAAAAACTTGAAACGATTCCAGGTCATACAGCTAAAATCGTTATGGTAAGAGGCTCTGGGTATCAATTAGTTTTTCAAGAATAATTTGAAAGGGGAGTTGATTAAGCCAATCAACTTCCCTTTCACTTATTTAGAATCCACTTGAATGTTAAGAAATGTCCAATGTTTACTACCTTAAGCCAGTGCTCTCTCATCTTTTGTGCAGGGATTTCACCACTCTCTTTGAACAATCTATTCATCAATTATGCAGTTCTACTATTTTCATTATTTTGCACTAAAAAGACTGTTTGCTTTAGGGCAAACAGTCCTCCTCCTATTTTATCGTATGCTCTTCAGGGAACAATTTTGACTTTAATTCATCTTCACCAGAGTCCTTTGCTAATGGAACGCGAGAACGATAGGCAGCACGACAAATTAAATGCCCTGCAACGGGTGCTGTCACAAAGACGAAAAGAATACCTAAAATGAGCCGTACACTAACAAAACCGTCATGCACCCAGAAATAGATAAACGCTCCTAACAAACAGGTTAAAACCGATAATGTAGAGCTTTTAGTAGCAGCATGTGATCGTGTATATACATCTGGTAGGCGAATCATCCCAAATGCGCTAATAACACTCACAATGGAACCTATAAGAATAAGGATAACTGCTGCCCATTCAATCATTTGATTTACGTTCAACAATCACACCTCTTTCTATATATTTTGTAAATGCAATCGTTCCGATAAACGCTAAAATGCCCAAAATAAGAATAGCTTCTAAATATGCTTTAGTCTTCAATATAATAGAGACAATCGCAATAGCCGATAATAAATTAACACCAATTGTATCGAGAGCTATCGCTCGATCAGGCATTGACGGACCACGGATAACACGATATAACGACAGCGCAATGGAAATACTGAAGAAAGCAAGTGCAAGAAGTAATATATTGTTAATCATTAGCGTGTCACCTCCATTATTGCTTGTTCGAATTTCCCAATTGAGCGTATAACAGCATCCTTTGACTGTTCGATGTCCATAGCATGAATATAAAAGACATCTCCCTCTTCCGATACCTCCATGACGACAGAGCCAGGTGTTAACGTTAACAGTAAGGCAAGAGCTGTAATCTCCCAATCACCCTCTAATACAGTTTTATATGTGAAAATACCCGGTGTAATATTTAGCTTAGGTGTAGTGATTTGTCTCAATACACTATAGCTTGATAAAAATAGCTCCCAGTTAAACAGCCATAATAACTTGATAATGGAAAAGACTCTCCTCATGTAAAATTGAGTACCATAAAAGCGATGCATCGCATATAGAATACCCATACCTACAACAAAACCCATTAAAAATGTCGAAAATTGTGGTGTCACTTCATCCTGTAAAAGTAACCAAAGTGTAGCGATAAATAAATTTAAAATAAACTGCATCGCCATTATTTATTCACCTCACCTTGCCATTGTTCGCCATCTAAAACTGCATCGATATAGATAGATGGTGTATAAAGTGTTTCAGCTGCATCTGTGACAAATGGTGCCAGTTTTTCTGCCCCAATACCTAACCCAAATGTGCAAATAGCTAGTAATGTTAATGGCAACAATATACGTTTAGCTAAAGGTTTTTCATCCTCTAAGCTAATAATGGTTTCGCCGAAAAAGGAAGAAAGAAATATCCTTAACAATGAATATAAAACAATTAAACTAGAGAAAAACCCTAGACCTAATAGAACGAAATGGCCACCTTCTATCGCACCTTGTCCAATTAAAACCTTTCCTAAAAAACCACTCAGTGGGGGTATACCAGCTAATGAACACATTGCTATAAAGAACAACCATCCAAAAAAGGGGTAGTTACGAATAAGTCCACTCATCTTATCAATTACTGTTTCCCTAGTGAGATAGATCATCATGCCAACAGCTAAGAACAACATAGCCTTAGCTATCATATCGTGCATTAAATAGTAGATAACACCTTGTAAGGCTGACTCTGTGCCTACAGCTAGCCCAATTATTATAAAACCAACGCCAATTAGTACATTGTAAGAGGCTATTGTTCTAACATCACGACCTGAAAGTGCACCGATACAGCCTGCTATAATTGTGAGTCCAGCCATGATGCCCAGAGCTGTGTGTGTGACTTCAGGATTGTTAGGGAACAGCAATGTGAAGGAACGTACAAGTGCATACATCCCTACCTTTGTTAATAAAGCAGCAAATAAAGCAGCAATGGCAGTTGGTGGTACACTATAAGATCCTGGCAACCAGAAGAATAATAAAAGTCCAGCCTTCAAGCTAAAGACGATTAAGAAAATAAGCGCTACTGTTGTAATAAGAGGATTAGCTCCTGCCTCCATTACACGAACTGAAATATGGGCCATATTTAATGTGCCTACCGTTCCATACAGAAAAGCTAGTGCCACTAAGAAAATCCAAGAGGCAACAATGTTGATGAGCACATATTTCAATGCTTCACGTAGCTGAATTTTTTCGCCACCTAAGCTAATCAATGCATAGGAAGCGAGCAACATTACTTCAAAACACACAAATAAGTTAAAAATATCGCCCGTCAAAAATGAGCCATTGACACCTGCTATCATCAGCAAGGTAAATGGATAAAAATACATTTTTTCATATCTTAGCTCCATTGTAAAAATTGCATATAGCATACAAATGAGAGCTACAATATTTGCAACTAACACTAATAGTGTCGCAAATGAATCGGCTACAAATGAGATTCCAAATGGTGGTGCCCATCCACTAAAATCAATGCGCATCACACCCTGTTCTTGAATCTCTACTAATAAAATGACGCTAATGATAATAATAAAGCTCAATGTCAATAAACTGATGATACGTTGTAGCGTCACATGCTCTTTTAAAAACACCAGTAAAATAGCCGTAATTACTGGTACAATTAATGGTAAAACAATCATATTACTCATCAGGCGTACCTCTCAATTCATCAAAATTCCCTGAACCATTTGTTTTGTACGCGCGATACCCTAAAACGAGAACAAAAGCAGTGACAGCAAAGCTAATCACAATCGCTGTTAATATTAATGCTTGAGGTAATGCATCTGTATATGGTCCCTCTGATTCTCCTAATAACGGGACATCCCCTTTTTTTAAACCTCCCATAGTCAAAATCAGTAAGTGGGCAGCATGAGATAAAACAGCGGTGCCTAAAATAACACGCAATAACTGCTTCGAGAGGATTAAGTACGTCGCAACAGCTACTAATATACCTACTAAAACAAGTATTAAAGACTCCATTGGCTACTCATCCTCACTTATACTTAAAATAATTGTTACAACAACCCCCACCACTGTTAAAGCCACACCTGCTTCAAAAATAGTGACAGTTGAAAAGCCCATTTTCCCAAAGATAGGAACATCTATATACGTATGTGCTTGTGTTAAAAATGGGACATCGAAAAACAACGAACCTATTGCTGTTCCAGTTGCAAGCAATACACCAAGAGCTGCAACCTTTTTAAAGTCGAAAGGCATTCCTTTATGAACAGTTTCAATATCATAGGCTAGATATAACAAAACAATGCCTGAGGCTAACACCAGACCACCTATAAAGCCACCACCAGGAGCATGATGCCCAGCAAAGAATAAATACACGCCGAGTGTTAAAATAATGAACACGACCGCTTTGGTGACGGTCCTTAAAATCACATCATTAATTTTCATGATCTGCTTCCTCCTTTCGTGGCTTAAGCTTTGTCAGAGCATAGACCCCTAAGCCAGCAATCAGAAGAACAACAACCTCTAGCATCGTATCAAAAGCACGGAAATCCCCTAGTATGGTATTAACGATGTTGGAACCGCCAGCCAATTCATAGGCATCATTGAAGTAAGTAGCCACTGGTTCAAAGCGATCATAGTGTACGACGGCTAAGCCAACAATTGTTACGGTTGCACCAACAAAAATAGAAATCAATGCTTTTGACCATTGAACCCTTTTACGTGGTAGCTCTGGCATTAAATCTGGCAAATATTTAAAACATAAAAGGAATAAAGCTGTTGTGACTGATTCAACAACTAATTGTGTTAAAGCTAGATCTGGTGCACGGAAAATAACAAAGAAGAAGGCAATAGAATAGCCTAGTACACCATTTAGCAACATGGCTGTCACCCGACCCTTTGCGAAAATCATCCAAACAGCAGCAAAAATCATGACAAACACAAGGATTAACTCGTAGGATTCTATAGCGGAATCTTTGTCAAAATTAAAGGTCATGGCATCTGACCAAACAAAATAACCAGCGATAAGTGCAACAAAAAATACATATATATAGACAAAATAATGTGTTAAATTACCTGTCATATATTTATTGGTAAGCTTCTGTGAGCCATTTTCACTCATCTCTATCATTCGATTGTAATACGTATTAAACGTATACTTTTGTGAAAATAGACGATAAAGTGGCTTCCAGCTTTTTAATGTTTTAAATAAGATAATTCCAATAATAATGACACCTACTGTCATCAATAACTCTGCATTGATGCCATGCCATGCATGAATATGTGGTGTTAACTCACTTGTAGTTGGGAATGTTGGATAAATACTAGCCATAGCAGGCTCTAAAATATAATGACCTAATATATTAGGGAAGAAAAAGATACCAACTACCAACAAGCATAAAATAATTGGCGATATTAACATGCCAAGTGGAGCTTCGTGTGGTTTTTTATCAATCTTCTCTGGCTGTAGTTTACCCAAAAATGTACGACTAATTAAAATCAAACTATAGACAAAGGTAAAGATACTTGCCACCCATGCTACTATAGGGAAAAACAGCCCTATATCAGCAATAGAGAATGCTTCTACATCACGAATAGCCAATACTGCTGCAAAAAACATTTCCTTACTTAAAAAGCCATTAAATGGTGGCAGTCCTGCCATTGAGAAGCTACCAATCACAGCAATTGTAAAAGTGATAGGCATGAAAGACATTAAGCCACCTAAACGACGAATATCACGAGTACCTACTTCATGATCGACAATTCCAACCATCATGAATAAAGCTCCTTTAAAGGTCGAATGATTCACAAGGTGAAATAGCGCTGCAAAGCTTGCTTGGGTGTAAAGAATTGAGTTTTCCTCATAGCCATAATAATGACCAACAGACCCAAGACCAAAGAGACTCATAATTAAACCAAGCTGACTCACTGTTGAAAAGGCTAATAATGCTTTTAAATCCGTCTGACGGACAGCATTAAAGGAGCCCCAGAATAATGTAACTAGGCCGATAACACTAACTAGCCAGAACCATACTGCCTCTCCTCCAAAAACCGGTGAAAAACGAGCAACTAAATAAATGCCTGCCTTCACCATTGTTGCGGAATGTAAGTAAGCACTAACAGGTGTTGGGGCCTCCATAGCATCAGGCAACCAAATGTGGAATGGAAATTGTGCAGATTTTGTAAAAGCCCCTAGTAAAATTAGAATAAGCGCTGGCGTAAATAAGGTATGATCTCGTATAACCTCTACATTAGCTACAATTTCACGAATACTAAATGTATGAGAAGCTACATAGAGCATTAAGAAACCCGCAAGCATTGAGAGTCCGCCAAAGACGGTAATCATCATCGCTTTTTTAGCACCTGCCCGAGAAGCCTTTCTATGATGCCAAAATGCGATTAATAGGAATGATGACACACTTGTTAATTCCCAAAATGTGTATAATACCATTAGGTTATCTGAAAAAACAACGCCAAGCATAGCGCCCATGAATAGTAATAAATAGCAGTAAAAATGATGAAGAGATTCTTTCGTTGATAAATAAAAAATAGAATATAAAATGACTAAACTACCTACACCTGTAATCAGCAGACCAAAAATCATACTGAGTCCATCTAGGTAAGTTGTGAAATTTATATTAAAAGAGGGAATCCACTCATATGTATGAATAAAGGTTTTACCCTCGGCTAATTGAGGAATATAGCGAGCGAGTAAAAGAAACAAGATGAATGGAACAGATAAAACAAACCAGCCAAGATGTGTGACACGCCTTAGTCGCCTGTAAAGCAATGGAATTAGAGCAGCACAAACAAATGGCAAAAGTATCGCAATGAGAACTGTGACCAAATGAAAACCTCCTACTATCTAAATCATCTAGCAAATTTTTGTGGTGATGGGCATGTAAAGTGCTAAGACTTTAGAAATTTGTTCAAGCTAAGGAACATATTAGATGTATTCTTGAAATTTATTAATGGAATGTGGTGGGGTATTAAAGTGCCTAATTGTTTATAAAAACGGTTATTTTAGTTATTTAGTCACTTCTAACCCGATGCAAGCCTAAATAACTTGTGGAAAATCAGATAATTTATACAGTTACAACTCAGTTAATATCAGCATAATGAAGACACTTGACTATCTATTTAACTCACTGCATAATAGTGTGGCATATGAAAGCAAATTAGCATAGATGCACAGAATGCATAAATTAAATAATCTCTAATTATCGATTTAAGCTTAATCCTTCAAGGGTTTTCCAATACATTTTCGTTAACTTTTATACATTTTTAAGTATACAATATAAATGAGCATAATGCACTGTAACAGCATCGATTTTAGCTGTTTTAGGATAATTTTTTCAAAATCAACAGTGAAATTAACAAAATACCAACAGATAAGAGGTGTACATTTTTTATGAAGCATGTAAAAGGGCGTTTGGATGAAAGTATATTAGTTTGTGTTTATTACGGCTTAAATGGCGAACGTTTGATTCGTCGTGGTCATAAGATGGCCACAATGCTTGATTGCCCACTCTATATTCTTTCAGTCGATTCGCAACCCCTTGATGCATTTGACGCAGAGAAATCTAGTTATATAGAGCAATGGAAAAAGTTATCAGATGAACTTGAGGTTGAAAAATTTATTTTGCAAGATAATGAAAAACGCCCCATACAAAAGGTTATTGCAGAGGTCGCGAAGAATTATAGTATTTCACAAATTATCGTAGGGCAAAGCGCACAAAGCCGTTGGGAGGAAATCACTAAAGGTTCGTTCTTAAACGTACTGTTAAAGGAAGTTCCTTTTGTTGATTTTCATATCGTAGCTGTTCAACGCCCAACCGATGATGATGCAAATGAAACATATGAAAAAGGAGTACGTGCTTACTTAATTAAAGAACAGGAGAACTTTAAAGTAGCATTTACATGTCCTAAGTATGTATCGATTGAAGGTATATTCTTCAAAGAAATTGGCACAGATTTTGACAATGGCATCTTTAAATTTACTTACAACGATAAAATGCATGAAGTTCATATTTCAGAGGGCTATGTAATTGATCAGGAAAAATTGCCAGCAGAATTTTTAGCTCCATTAAGACAATAAAAAAACGCGTAGATACGCGTTTTTTTTATTAGACAGCAGCTGAAGCAGGTTTATCTTTCGGTAAGAAGAAGGCAACTAGTAATAATAAAGGTAATAATGAAACAACAATCATTGTAAAATCAATGCCTTTATGATCCATTAAAACGCCGATAACCATTGCCCCTATTGCGCCCATTCCAAAAGCAAATCCTGTTGTTAAACCTGCCATGGTGCCAATTTTTGTTGGGACTAACTCTTGCGCATAGACCACCGTTACGGAGAAGCTAATCATAATCAACGTACCAATAATAACTAAAAATATCATAGCCGCCCATAATGGTACATATGGCAATGCTAAACAAAATGGCATAGGGCCAACTACAGAAAGGATAATGACATTTTTCCTACCAATACGGTCTGATAAAGAACCTCCGAAAAAGGTACCTACTACACCAAATGCCATGAAGGTGAATATTAATATTTGCCCTAGTCGAAGGCTGACCTCATAGTGATCCATTAGATAAAACACATAAAAACTTGTTATATTTGTTGTATAAAATGATCGTGCAAAAATAATTGTAAATAATAATGTTAATGCGATTCCTACTTGTTTCTTTGTTAATGGAGGCAATGTTGAGACGAGTACACGCTTTTTCTTAGTTGCACGCTCCTGCTCCAATTGTTTTTTATACCATGTAGCAATTTTACTTAATAAAATGATACCAAACGTTGCAATTACTAATATGATCGCAGCCCCACGTTGCCCTAAAATATCAAAGATATAAGCACTAATTAATGGTGCTAGTGCTTGCCCTGAATTTCCCCCCACTTGATAAATTGACTGCGCAAGTCCTCGTTTAGATCCAGCTGCCATAAAGGAAACTCTCGATCCCTCAGGGTGAAAAATAGCTGACCCGAAGCCTATAAATAATACCGCAATAATAATAATCCAATACTGCGTTGTGAACGCTATAATAGCAATCCCTATAAATGAACTAATCATACCGATAGGTAAAGCATAAGGCATTGGTTTTTTATCACTAATAAAGCCTACCGCAGGCTGCAATGCAGAAGCAAATATGTTTAATACAAAAGAAATCATTCCAATTTGTGTAAAGGTCAATCCTAATTCACTCTTAAATATCGGAAACATCGCTGGGATAACAGCTTGCATCGTATCATTGATTAGGTGAGCAACACCGATTGCAATCATTATTGGATAGATTGGATTGGTTACATTTAATTGTTTATTCATGTTGCCACCTCACTCTTATTTTGTTTAAAAATGATTGTCGCATACTATCGACCATTTTGCACAAGCTATAGTTCGACAGCTGTAAAAGGAGTTGATATATGCATGGAAAGCTTTATTCATGCTCACTTTTGGGAAATGATTCTACGAACAACACTTTCGTTTTTTGCCTTACTAATTCTGGCACGTCTACTTGGTAAAAAACAATTAGGCCAGTTAACGTTTTTCCATTACATTACAGGTATTACATTTGGGTCGATCGCTTCAGAAATTGCCTCTCAGGAAGAAACACCATTTTTAGATGGTTTGATTTCTCTCGTTTGGTGGAGTGCTTTAACGTATTTGATGACCGTTATTACGATTAAATCTAAAAAAGCACGCGTTCTCATTGATGATAAACCAACAATTGTTATTCAAAAGGGTCTTATATTAGAATCAGCACTACAAAAAAACCGTCTTCATCTAGATGAGCTTACAATGATGTTACGTGAACAAGCCATTTTCTCCGTACAGGACGTTGAGTATGCTTTACTAGAAACGAATGGAAAGCTCAGTGTGCTACAAAAAACCTCTGAACAAGTGGCTACAAAGCAGGATGTTAAAGCCGATGTATCACCACCTACCTACCTTCCTACAGAAGTTATTTCTGATGGTCAACTTATTACCGAGAATATTGTTGAACTTGAGCTGACAGAAGACTGGGTAATAAAGAAATTGAAAAAGCAAAATGTGCATTCTGTAGAAGAAGTTTATTTTGCTCAAGTCCAAACAAATGGTTCCTTGTACATCAGCTTAAAAGATAAAGCGAGACATTCAAGCCCTTAATTGCTTGTCTAGTCTCGTTTTTTTGTTAATCAATTTTGACAATATCTAAGGGCGTAATAATACCGAGTAATCTTTGATGTGGTTGACCATGCTCCGTTATTAATAATGCCTCAAAGCGTCTCCCTCTTTCGACTCCTTGTTTAAATATTTCCTCAGCCTCATAGATGGATATCGTTCTACTGACAAATTTGTAATTCACTCTATTTTTCTCATGCAATAAGATATCATGCAGTGTTGGTATTCTTTTCGGTAAATGATCACCACCCATCTTTGACGCAAGCCAATTTGTGATTCCTACTGTTGTGATGAGCCCCTTAAACTGCTTATTATAATAAACAGGAAATTGTGTATATTTGCGCTGACGTATCACTTTTAAAACATGTTTTAAAGAATCATTTTCTTGAAAAATCAATACTCTTTTACGGAACATTTGCCCCACAAGCGTTGGCTTAGCAAGGGTAGCATCTATGTATTCAATTCGTTCTACAACATCAGTATGTGGCTCTGCAATCACATAATGTAATGATGTACGATGATGCACAATCGCATTTCGTAAGTCTGCATATGAGCGGAGATCATCTTCATATTTCTTCACCAAGACATCCTTTTTCTTTGCTTGATCAATCAGCCGATAAAAAGGCATAAAATCCTTCGCACCTACAATATCTCTCAGTCTATGATCTATTCGATTAAACGCTGTCAGGAAACGATCGGAATTTTCAGTTCCCACTTTTCATGTCCCTTCTTTCTATAGTAGTCTATATATTTTCCGAGTTATTTGACAAATTTCGAGTTACACACCCATTATATTCCTAAGTTATAGAGATTCCAAGAAAGGAGTTTTACAATCCCTCTTGAAAGTGACGTTACGTCATTTTATATAATGTCATTAACAGAGAGGAGGAGTGATTACCTTGATTACGATTCACAATGTATCAAAACAAACTGGCATTTCTGTTCGAACGTTACGTTACTATGAGGAGATCGGCTTGTTACTTCCTATAGCAAAGACTGAGGGGGGACATAGGATTTACGGAGAGAACGAACTCAAAACGTTACAACAGATTGTATTTTTAAAGGCATTGGGCTTCAAGTTGAAAGAAATTCAGACGCTTATCAATAATTCATGGAACTGGGAAGCAAGTTTAGACCATCAGTTAGCTTTTGTAGCAGAAGAGCAAAAGAAACTACAGCAAATGAAGAACACTATTCTTGGATTAAAGAATGCTTCGTCTATCGAAGGTGGGTTGACAGAGTCCCTTATCCAAAAGTACATTAAGCTTTCAAATCAAGAACGAGATAATAAGCAAGCCTTCCGCCAGCAGATTTTTGCAGCTACAGAAATGGAATTATTTGCAAAATTACCCAATTTAAATAAAAATGATCCTAATTCTTTAGAGTGGATTGGTTTATTAGGTCAATTAAAGCAGCTTCATAAGGAAAGCCCTGAAGCCGATTCCGTGCAGTTTATTATTAAACGAATGATGGAAAAAGCCGAGGTAGAATATAACGGAAATGATGAATTTTTAGAGAAGATGTGGACGATAAGAAAATCTACTTATAAATCTGAACAAATAGGATTATATCCTTTAGAGGAAGAATTTCTACATTTTATAGAGCAGGCTTTTCATGTTTATGAAACAAAAAAACAGGCGTTAGGAAAGTCACAATCATGAACATAGAAATGTTGCTACTGATTGGTACCTTAGCTTTGTTAGACATGTTTAGTCCTTCTATAATTGGTGTATCAGTCTATGTATTGCTTGTGGCTAAAAAACAGCAGATCCGCCTTTTATTAACCTATTTAATGACTGTTGGTTTGTTTTACTTTAGTACTGGGATTTTTTTAATGTTAGGTCTAGGTGTCATATTCAACCCTATTTCTAATTTGCTAGATAGTTACTCAGCTCGATTAATCATGACCATGGTAGGGGGAATTTTATTTATTGGCAGTTGGTTAGTTCCAAAAAGAAAGGCAAATGGATCCCCTAAACCAAAATCTTTACATGTCAGCTCTATGGTAGCTTTAGGTTTCACAACTTCTATTTTAGAAGTTGCAACCGCTCTTCCTTATTTCGCGGCAATAGGTATTTTAACGAGTAATCAAATAGTGTTTTATGAATGGTTACCTTTATTGGCAGGATACAATTTAGTAATGATTGCACCAGGGATCATCCTACTATGCTTACATCTATTATTCCGCCGATTTATGAATAAACCTTTAAGAAAAATTCAAACGCTTTTTGATCAAAGAACAAGCTCGACCCTTTCTTGGATTATGTTCTTTGTAGGATTGATTTTGCTTATAAATGGTAGGATGATTTAAAATAAAAAACGGTAAAAATCCATTTTTACCGTTTTCTCTTCAGATTTTTGTCATAGACGCATTTCTTTTCATCATCACGATACCAATGCCGATGCAGATAATTGTCAATGCTAGCGTAATGACTAAGCTCCACCAGTAATCTGACATATCTATTGTCCCTCGAAATTTTGCAATTCCGTAGCTTGCTAGTTTCCACGGTGATATTGTCCAAAAGATTCCTATAATCATATCGATAATTTGCCCAACAAAGATCACTGTAAATGCACATGTTGTAGCAATAACTGTTTTAAAGCTGGCACTCATCATTAACGTAACAGCTATCACAAATAGCAACCAAATATAGTACGTAGAAAAGCTTACTAACAGTGCACCCACGTCCAACGTTCCATATAGAATAGTTGTATAATAGACACTTGCACCAAACCCAGCTAAAATACTAACAAAACAAATGGTGCTCATAACAACAAATTTACTCAAAAAATATGCGCCAAATGATATAGGCCGAGCATATAGTAATGTTGCCATACCATTAGCACGTTCCTTACTGACAGCTCCTACAAACGAAGCCACCATCACCAACAAGCCAATTGTTTGAAATTGCCCGATAGAAGCTTGAATTAAATCCAGTGGCATTAATTCTGGCATCAACATTTCAAAGCCCTCTGGAACATTTCCAACAGCATTTAAAATATCCATCATATAATAGTTTGTTAGTGGATCACTCATTCCAAGCAGAGCAAACACTAGAGGAATCCATAGAAACTTCCAACTCCGCCATGCTTCTCTAAATTCCTTTTGCAGAAGTACATTGAATCCTCTCATGCCTTTTTCGCCACCTTCATGAAAATTTCTTCCAAAGATGCTGTCTGTCGCTCTACCTTTCTAATTGTATAAGGACATTCACTTAACCGTTGAAGCAACATTTTCATCGTCGGCTCTTCATTCACGATCTCAATATACACATTACAACCTATTACATGATTAGAGGAATTTGCAAAAAGCTTAGCCTCTTCTTCACTGCCAAATTCAATGACATAATTTTGCTCATCAAAACGTTGCCGTACTTCACGTAATGTTCCCTGCTCTACTAGTTTTCCATTTTGCAAGAATAATAGTTGATCTGTCATTTCTTCAGCATCATTTAAAATATGCGTTGAGTATAAAATAGTCGTCTCTTGCTGTAGTCCTTTTAATAAATCAAGTACTTCTCTACGGCCGACTGGATCTAAAGCTGAAACAGGTTCGTCTAATAGCAGTAATTTAGGCTTATGCACTATTGCTTGGGAAATACCCAGTCGCTGCTTCATTCCACCTGAAAAAGAGGCTATTTTTTTATGTTGGACGTCCCCTAACCCTACAAATTCTAAGGTTTTTTGTGCTTCTAATTTAGCCTTTTTGGCTGCTACACCATTCAATTTTGCAGCCATTTCTGTAAACTCTAACGCAGTTAACCAAGGATGAAATTGTGGATATTGGGGTAAAAAACCTATATTCGCACGTAAATCATTACCTAGCATCTTTACATTGCCAGCAGTCGGTCTTAAAAGCCCCGTTAACATAGATAAAGTGGTTGTCTTGCCAGCTCCATTTGGACCAATTAAAGCCGTAGAAGTTTTTTCCTCTAAGTTAAAATGAATAGCATCTACAACTTTGTGCTCTGCAAATTGCTTGGTCAAACCTATAACTTGAAGTAAAGTTGTCATGACTGCTTTCTCCCCACTATAAAGTACGCAATTGATCCAAATAGATTAGCAAAAAGAATAATAAACACCCAAAGAATTTTAGGGCCGTTTGTTGCATGAATTTTTCGTAAATCAATAAGTGCTACAATCATCAAAATAATTTGAACGATGATGAGCGGTGCTATTACTGCCCATGGAACTTTTGCTAATTCCTCCATCATACAGATCACCTCATTAGTTGTTATACATTAACTATAACAACTTTGTTCTAATATGTATAGAACAAAGTATCTCTTACATCATAAAAAAAGATGTACCTTAATTAGTACATCTTCTCAATTATTTATAAAGTTTTTGCAGCGCGTCTTCCATTTTAGGGCGTATCGTCACCACTGGACGAGCTTTTTTGACAGCTGCCTGTGCTGCTTCTAATGAATCAGCCATACCCAACTCCATTAATATAGCAGTAGCTGCAACACCTGCACGTCCACCACCACTTCCACAGTGGACATATACTTTCTGCCCTGTCTCAAAGGCTATAGCAACTTCTTGCGCGACTTGTTGGATGGATGATGCTACCTCACTATCTTCATCTGCTATAGGCATATGTTTATAAGAATAAGGAACTGTCTCCTGGTCTTGAGGGGATAGTCCTTGAACACGAACATCTATCACAACATCAACGGATTCTTGTGTAAATGCAGCCTCTGCATCTTTTGCACCGCCAAAGAACAGTTGATCCTTTACTAAAACATCGTAGTCTTTCCCCATATTCTCCACGCCTCACATGTTTTATTTTAGTAAATGCTTAATATCCTCATAATATGGTAGAGCCGTTAAAGCACCTGCTTTTGTTGCGGCAAAAGCTCCTAATTTGTTGCCAAAGCTTGTACAACGCACTAGTTCTTCTTTTGTTGTAGGTAAACCATTGTAATGGACATCACGTAGGACACCTGCCATAAATGCATCTCCCGCACCTGTTGTATCCACAGGCACTACTTTCTCAGTAGGTACATGGATAACTTCACCATTAAGGACTGCATAAGTCCCGTTTTCTCCTACGGTAATTAAAATAATAGGCACTAAATAGCTATTTAATTGCTCGATACCTTCTTCTAAGCTACTTGTCTCTGTTAGGAAGAATAGCTCATCATCCGTCACCTTTAAAATATCGACATCCTCGAAAAATGATGTAATCGTATCTCGACAAATTTCTTCACTACTCCAACGTAAAGGACGAATATTTGCATCCATTGCAATAATCGCACCCTTGTCCTTAGCCATTTCTACTGCTGCTCGTGTTGTAGCAAGAGCTGTTGGATGGAACATTGTGCCTGAACACACCGTTAAAGCAGAGGCATGCTTAAAAGCTGCTTCATTTAGCTGTGATGGTTCAACTTGTAAATCAGGTGTTTCATCAACATAATCCTTAAAAATTCGCTCACATGCTTCTGTTAGATGCACATATACACCACTTACTCGTTTTGCTGGATCAAATACGGCATAATCCAGTTTCACACCCTCTTGGGCAAGCCCATCTCGCACAAATTGCGAGCCCTCGTCATCCCCCGTAATTGTAATTAATGCGGAAGGCGCACCAATGCGGCTAATACCCGCTGCAACATTGACCGTTGCGCCACCCATATATTTAGTAAATGATGTGTTTGTTACATCATCAGCAATATAGTCAATAAAAGCATCTCCATAGACTAATATAAAATCCTTCTCTTGCTTTGTCATGATAGTCCTCCTGAAAGTCTAGTCATTATAGATTAACACGAAAATTGTCATTCTATAAAGGTTTTTACTTTTGGGATTTCTTTATGAGAGGATGGATAACTTGAGTCATCCCCTATCTTTGTTATACTTGCCTATAGAAAGGTAGGGATTATCAAAATGAGTATTACAATTCGACAAGCGCAACCACAAGATGCCCATGCCGTTGTGCCTTTAATTATCGACGCCATTGGCGATATTGCTAATCGCTTAACTGGTGAGCAATCAACGGAGGCTGTTATACAAGAGCTGACTGTTCTTTTTCACCAAGAAGACAATCGACATTCTTATTTAAATACTTTTGTCGCTACTGAAAATGAACAGATTTTGGGGATTCTCGTTTATTATCACGGCGAACAAGCCGTTCACATGGACGCTAACCTTGTTAAATGGCTTGAAGCAAAAAATGCGCCATCCATTGTTATTGACCAAGAAGCCCATGAAGATGAGGCTTACATTGATACAGTTTGTGTTGCACCAGCTGCACGTGGTAAAGGAATCGGAACATTGCTATTACAATTTGCTGAAGAGCTGACAAAGCAGCGTGGCTATACAAAATTATCTTTAAATGTTGAAACCCAAAAAGAAGAAGCTCGCCGTCTTTATGAACGACTAGGCTTTGTTATTACGGAGCCTTGGTCAATTATTGATGAGCCTTTTCACCATATGGTTAAACAGTTTTAGGAAGTGAATAACTAATATATGAAAAACAATTTGATTTACCCTCTTTTGATTGTTATTGCATCTAGTAGTTACGGGATCTTGTCAACTATTGTCAAAGTAGCTATGCAGCATGGCTTTACATCAGCGGAGGCTGTATCAAGCCAATATATTATTGGCTTTTTACTCGTAATATCCATCTTTATTTTTACTGACAGAAAATTACCAAAACCGTCCAAGAAGGGCTTACTTATTTTAATATGCGCGGGAATTTTTACAGGGACAACAGGTATCGTGTACGGAGAATCTTTAAAGTATCTTCCTGCTTCTCTTGCAGTAGTCATGTTATTCCAATTTACATGGATTGGTCTACTGATTGATTGTGCCCTCCATAAAAGATTACCAAGTAGACCTGAAGTAATTTCAATCGTTATCTTATTTATAGGAACGATTCTAGCTGCAGGTGTATTAAATGTAGATTTAAGTGACATTCCTATTCAAGGATGGCTATTCGGTTTTACAGCAGCCGTTACTTTTGCATGTTTTATTCAATTTAATTCTCGACCCGTCGAGGGCGTGACTACCACATCAAGGGTATTAATCGTTTCCTCTGTAGCCCTTATTTTGATCAGTATTTTCCTAAGCCCCGAGGTTATTTGGAACGGTAAACTATTCATGCACGGCCTGTGGAAATACGGACTAGCACTAGGTCTTTTCGGTATCATTTTACCGATTTATCTATTTTCAATTGCTATCCCTAAAATCGGTGGTGCGCTTGCTTCTATTTTAAGTGCCATTGAATTACCAGTGGCTGTTACTGTTTCTGTTATTGTTTTGCATGAACCTTTAACTGCTGTACAAATTATCGGGATTGTACTGGTGATTGCTGGTATGATGCTGCCAACCATTGTTGCACAACGTCAACAAAAGGATAGCTTATTAGAAGCACATTCATAAAACGACAAAAAACTCCTTAAAAATGGAATGATTCCTTTTTAAGGAGTTTTTTTGAACTTTAATGAAATGCCATTGCTTACCATTATGCACTTCGCTATGATGAATGCAAATGTAATTTTTTAATAATTCTAACATTAATGTTCCCCTTCGGTATTATACTGCAATATGCAAGTAACTTACTTTAAGAAAGGGGAAGTTGATGAAAAAAGCCTATATTCTTGGTTTTTTCCTTATGTTAATGCTTTTCGTTTTAGCTGCTTGTAATGGCAAAGATCAGCAAAATTCTACAAATGATGCAGCAAATAATGACGAGGCATCGGATGGTAAAAAAACAGAAGTAGCAGCAACGTCGCCTTCAGGCAAGCTAGTAATTTACACTGGACGTGACGAAGAAATGGTGCAAAATGTGATCGATCAGTTTAATGAAAAATATCCAGACATTGAAGTAGAATTTCTAACGATGGGTGCTCAACAAATTTTAGAACGTCTTCGTGGAGAGAAAGCCAATCCTCAAGCAGATTTTTGGTGGGGCGGAACCCAATCAGCGCTCATTGTTGGCGCCAATGAAGACTTACTACATGCTTGGCAGCCGAGCTTTATTGACGCTATTGATACCACACACAAAGATGTTGAAGGACGATGGTTCGGCGAGATGCTGTTACCAGAAGTAATTATGATTAATAGTGATTTACTAACAAAAGAAACTGGTCCACAGGACTGGGATGACTTATTAGATCCTAAATGGAAGGATCAAATTTTAATCAGAGGTGTACTGGCGTCAGGCACAATGCGTACGATTTATTCTTCCATGATTGTACGGCAAGATGCAGATTCACCAGATAAAGGCTATGAATGGTTACTACAATTAGATGCCAATACAAAGGAGTACACACAAGACCCTAATGCCTTGTATTTAAAGCTAACACGTCAAGAAGGCAGTGTCTCCCTATGGAATCTACAAGATATTTTGTTAAAAAAATATACGACAGATTATCCTTTTGATTATATTTATCCTAAAAGTGGAGCACCTATTTTAGTAGACGGTGTAGCAGTTGTAAACAATGCGAAAAACCTAGAAAATGCGAAACTATTTGTAGAGTTTTTATTTGAAAAAGAGATGGTAACACAATTAGCTAATGATTACTATCAAATTCCTACACGTTCTGATATCGACAAAGCCTCCATGCCAGAATGGTATCAGGAATTAGATTTAAAAACATTTGATATTGATTGGCAGCTAATGTCTGACAAAGAAGCAGAATGGATGGAATACTGGGATAACAATATTAAAGGGCGCGGTAAATAGTAGAACGGGTAAAAATTCGGCTTATACAGCGAATTTTTACCTTCCTGTATCATCTAGATTCTTTGTTAGAGAGGAGCTAATGATTGAGAAGTGTCAGAATTGAAAATGTCTCGAAGCAATTTGGTCAAGTGTATGGCGTGAAAGACTTAAATCTTGAAATAAAAGCTGGTGAATTTTTTACCTTTCTCGGTCCTAGCGGCTGTGGCAAAACAACCACTTTAAGGATGCTTGCAGGCTTTTATTACCCTACTAAAGGCAAAATTCTTTTTGATGAGCGAGATGTCACTCGACTTCAGCCCAATAAGCGCAATATCGGCATGGTATTTCAAAATTATGCCCTTTTCCCCCATATGACAGTTGATGAGAATATTGCATTTGGTTTACAAGTTCGAAAATTTTCAAAAGCTGAGATTCAGCACAAGGTTGATCGAATTAGAGGCCAAGTGCATCTTGCTGCTTACGGCAACAGAAAAATAAATGAGCTATCTGGTGGACAGCAGCAACGTGTTGCTTTAGCTAGAGCACTCGTGATAGAGCCAGATATTTTATTGCTTGATGAACCTCTATCCAATCTAGATGCAAAATTGCGTGAGGAAACACGTATTGAAATCAAACGAATCCAATCTGAGCTTGGAGTCACAACGATATACGTTACTCACGATCAAATGGAGGCCATGTCTATGTCGGATCGAATTATGGTCATGGAAAATGGCTATATCAAACAAATTGGTACTCCTCAGGAAATTTATCATCAACCCAAGGATCGTTTTGTGGCAAATTTTATTGGTGAAACTAATTTAATTGAATGCTCAATCCAAGCTATTGATGGGGAAAATGTACAAGTACGAACAGTGAATGGACATAATTTAACTGGGCGAAAGCAACAAAGCTCTCCCTCTTTAACGCATATGATTGGAGACAAAGCATTTATTTCTATTCGTCCAGAATCGATTCGACTTGGTACTGGTGAAAACACATTAACAGGAAAAATTACATTTGTTGAATTCACAGGTATTAGCGTTAATTACATTGTAGATTTTACTGCGTTCTCACTTAAAGTAATGCTTATTAATTCTTATGACCAAATCAAAAAGATCGGTGAAGATATTACAATCCATATGGCACAAGATTCACTATACTTTTTAGGGGAATAGGAGGAAGCCAATATGGAGAGACAGTCTGAAAGTACGTGGACGCGAATTTTTCATGCCAATTGGTTTGTCTATGTTTTAATATCGCCATTATTTTTAGTGTTATTCGCCTATGTGGTTTACCCCTTCTATCAAACTTTCATCCAAAGCTTTGCTGGCGATGAAGCATTCTTGCACTATAAGAAATTTTTTGATATAGCTAGTCCAGCAAATTTAGAGGCCTTGTGGACCAGTATTTATATTTCATTCATCAGTGTTATTTGCTGTGCACTTGTTGGGGTAACAATGGCCTTTTTACTAGAACGCTATAATTTCCCTGGGAGACGGATATTGTCTGTTTTAGTTTTGGTTCCAATGGCACTTCCTCCTCTAGTAGGTGTTTTGTCCTTTTCATTTTTATATGGTGATAGCGGGATTTTTCCACGAATTTTTCAGCATCTATTTGGGTTGGATCACGTTCCTTTTGCCTTGAAGGGAATATGGGGTGTCATCGTTGTTCATACATTCACAATGTATACGTACTTCTATTTGACTGCCTCTGCTGCCATTAAGGGGCTTGATCCTGCTCTTGAAGAGGCAGCTACTAGTCTGGGTGCAGGGCGTATTCGCGTATGGACAAAGGTTATTTTACCAATGCTCACACCTTCTATTGTTGCCTCATCCTTATTGGTGTTTATGATTTCTATGGCTTCTTATACTGCACCTTTGATGTTTGGTGTAGAGCGTACTATGACGATGCAAATTTATTTATCACGTACAAATGGGAATCTTGAGATGGCTGCAACACAGTCGATGATATTATCTTTTGTATCTATCACTTTTTTAATCATTATGCGCTGGTATCAAAATCGCAGAAATTATCAAAATCTAAGTAAGGGAATTAGTGTTCATCGTTCAGAGGTATCCTCAAAAAAGGTAAAAATTATAGCAACAATTGCTTCTTTTGTTGGCACATTAATATTGATACTGCCTATTTTAGTGCTGATATTGATCTCTTTTTCTGTGGATGGCGCTTGGAAAACGCAAATTCTCCCGACCGACTATACAATTGATCATTATATTGCCCTTTTTACCGATGAGCGCACATGGCGGCCTATTTGGAACTCCATTCAAATGGGTGTCATTGCAACACTGGGCAATATCATCTTTGGTGTCGCGGCTGCTTATGCTATGGTGCGCTTAAATTTTAAAGGGAAAACCTTGCTCGATATTTTGATAATGGTACCTTGGGCTTTGCCAGGAACAGTTGTTGCTGTTAATTTAATTGCTGCTTTTAGTACAGAAAGTATCTTTAGTTTTAATCAAGTATTGATCGGGACATTTTGGATTTTGCCATTAGCCTACTTTATTCGACATTTACCACTTGTTTTTCGATCAACATCCGCCTCTCTTGTACAGCTAGATCAATCGATTGAAGAGGCATCACGTGGCTTAGGAGCCAACTGGTGGTATACATTTAGACGTATTGTCGTGCCTTTAACATTCACCGGGATTTTAGCAGGGACACTCTTAGCCCTCGTGCAAAGCTTTGGTGAATTTGTTGCATCCATTCTAATTTACAGTACATCCACTATTCCATTGTCTGTAGCGATATTCCAAAAATTGTATGCATTTAAATTTGGGACCGCCTGTGCTTATGGTGTCTTACAAATTTGTTTAATTTTAGTTGTCCTTATTATTTCTGAAAAACTATCAAAAGGCAGTGCTGGAACAGCCATCTAGCTGCCAATCTATTAGGGGGCCATGACAATGTTTGAAGATTTTCGCAATAAAACACAGCTGGAAGATGGGATGATATTCCCTTCTAACATCTATCGAAAAATCGTTTTACAGCCAGCTTATGATGAGGCAAAGAAAAATTTTTTAACAATTATGCTACAAATCAATATTGCTCATTTAAAAATGTTAGAAGAACAAGGACTTGTAAAAAAAGATGAAGCAAAGCAAATTGGGATAGCTCTAAAAAAAATTGACTTAAATTATTATCGTTTAGAGGATTACAGTCCCCAATATGAGGATTTATTTTTCCGCATTGAAAATAAATTAATAGAGCTTGCTGGAGATGTTGCTGGAAATCTTCACATTGGCAGAAGCCGAAATGATATGGGTATTGCCATCTATCGAATGACATTAAGAAAAAAATTATTACTATTAATGCGAGAGTTACTAACATTACGTGATGATTTAATCGCTGCTGCAGAGGAACATATCGATACCATTATGATTGGCTACACACATACACAGCAGGCCCAGCCTACAACCTTCGCCCATTATTTAAAGGCCGTGATCGATCAGCTAGAGCGTGATTTTGAACGAATGCAGCATGTCTATAAAACCGTCAATCGTAGCAGTATGGGAGCCGCTGCCTTAACAACGACAGGCTTTAATATTAGTAGAGAACGTATGCGTGATCTACTAGCCTTTGATGATATTATCGAAAATGCATGGGATGCGGTTGCAGGAGCAGATTATATAGCTGAGGCTGCAAGTATTGTACAGCTTGCAGCACTTAATCTTGGCCGTACTTCTCAAGATTTTCTATTATGGGCTACTCAGGAGTTTAATGCGTTTACACTCGCAAGTCCATATGTGCAAATAAGCTCTATTATGCCTCAAAAGCGTAATCCTGTTTCTATAGAACATACACGCTCATTACTATCTGCGGTTGTAGGAGATGCAAGTACAGTATTACAGATGGTACATAATACACCTTTTGGCGATATCGTAGACACTGAGGATGATATGCAGCCTTATTTATGGCGTGCCATTGACCGCTTAATTGGTATTTATAAGTTGTTTGGTTCGCTTGTTGTTACAATGGATGTCAATAAGAAGAAGTTAAAAAATCGCGCTGAAAATAGCTTTGCGAATGTCACTGAGCTAGCTGATACATTAGTCCGTTCAGAGGGCATTTCCTTCCGTCAAGCACATAGTATTGTTAGTAAATGTATTAAGGTTCTACTTGCTCATGGAGAGGAATCATTAGCTAGTCTTACATGGGGACTTGCAAATACACAATCGAAATTGATCACGGGCAAGGAATTAACTATTTCAGAAGAGGATTTCTATAAAACATTAAAACCAGAATCTTTTGTTGGTGTACGAACATTACTCGGTGGACCCGCTCCAGCCACTATGAAAGCTGCTCTTGAACGCTCCAAACTGAATGCCCATGATTTTTATGAATGGATTCGCTTAAAGGAAAGTTCCATTATTGAAGCAGAAAAAGAACTAACAGCCTTTCTAGAGGAATGGAATCAATGAAGCAATGGTTATTAATTATTGATGGTGGGGCGACAAAAACAGCATGTGCTGTTGTTCATGCTGAATCTGGTGACATTGAATATTCTATATCCGCTAAAGGCTCTAATTATCAAGCCATTGGTGTTGAATCAGCTACAGCAATCTTACAAGAGCTTTTAGCAAATGTTGAAACATTTTTGCAAAAGTATCCTAATTCTCAAATTGCTGTAGCTACCTTTGCTTTAGCTGGCATTGATTCTCCGAAGGATCATTCAACCGTCGTGGCCATTGTTCAAAATGCTCTTCAGACCACACAGCTACAAATCGATACGCTGATTATTGAAAATGATGCGGAGGCCACACTATTAGGTGTGACTGCTGGACAGGCAGGTGCACTACTCATCGCTGGAACAGGAGCTATTGCCTATGCCTTTGATGGGCAACGAATTGTACGTGTAGGGGGTTGGGGACATCGGGCTGGCGATGAGGGAAGTGGGTATTGGTTAGGGCAGGAAGTCGTAAGAGCTATATTTAAAATGGAGGATGGTCGTGGGAAACCAACAATCTTAAAGGAAGCCGTCTATCAATCTTTAGGTATACAAGATGTTACAGAGCTCGCTGAATGGCTCTTCCGCCCTTCCTATACCAATGCACAACTGGCCAAGATGGGTTCCTTTGTGGCAAAGGCAGTCGAGCAAGAAGATGCTTGTGCCATCGAAATATCTCAACAAGCAGCCCACGAACTAGCTATTCTAGCAAACGCTGTATTGAAAAAAATTAACTATCAGAATACACCATTTACTCTATATTGTAATGGTGGTGCCATCAAACATAATCCACTCATTTTAAAGATGTTTACAGAGGAAATAACCTTCATGTATCCTCAAGTGGACATTACCCTTTGTCAGCATCAGCCTATTACTTATTTAATTGAACGAACAAAAAGGGCATATGACTGTTTATAAGTCATTGCCCTTTTCTTGTTTTTAAAGTGCCAGTCTCTTCAATTCATTCGTCGTAAAATAGAGATACCCATCCTTTATAAATAAATCCTTCGAATCCTCCCTATTAAGTACCTCTTCTCCACTACCATCTGGACGAATCTTTGTTAAATACGCCCCTCGTGAATAATTACTAAAGTAGAGCCAACCATCCGAATAAACGATATATTGTGCACGGGAATTTGTGACACGCTTCGTTTTACCAGTTTTCATATCTAGTACATATAACTTATTGTCATCTGCAATATTACTATAAAACAATTGGTCTCCAACCTGTGCTGGGAAGTCTATATCATGATAATAACTATACAGTGTGCTTGTTGCTTTTGGATAGTCTTCAGCAATCCACGTGTGATCCTTCGCCATTGTACGGTCATCTACTAAAAAGTATTGGTAGCGTATTGCGCCCTTACGATCTGGTACTGGATCATTCCATGTCGTATCGAGATGATACCATTGTCCATCCAGCTTGACTAGATTCCAAGCATGTCCCTCTTGACCTACATAGCCTACGATATATTTTGTTTCAATACCCAATTTTTGAAGCATAGAGTGGGCAAGTAAAGCATATCCCTGACATACTCCCCCGTGCTCGGCAAGAACGGTATAAGCGCTGTGTGGGCTAGAATTCGTTTGTTCTGTATAGGAAGTATTGGCAACAATATAGTCATTGACAGCTCGTACCTTTTCTACATCCGTCATAGATTTTTTACTAATCTTAGCAATAATTTCTTGAACATTCATCTCTACATATGCCGCCTGCTCTGGCGTCATTAAATAGCTCTGTTCTCCAAAAATAGTTGCTTTATTTCGCCCATATTCATATCGAATTGAATGTTTACTTACATGGCCGTAAACATAGTCATCGCGTTTGATAGCATTGTTATAGGCCTCTTCTACAATTTGTTCAATTCGCTGTGTATTCCCTTTATATTGAATTTCAAACTTTGGTGAAAAGCTATTATAATACGCATACATCGCATCAGCCAGTTCCTTGGCATTTGTCACGACTAACTTTGTTTCAGGTTTCTGAATAGGTGGAGCTGTAGGGGCTACCTCCGCTTCATGGACATCTTCTATAGGTAGGGCTGTTTCAATTGAGGCATTATCTGAAAGTCTTGCAGTAACATCTACAATCTTCTCTTTAGTTGAAAGTAGCATAGTTTCTATTTCATCATTATTTGTCCAATCGACCACCTGCTGAACAACAGCCTTACCAGCCGTATAAATAGGATCAATAAAAATAATAATAATGGCAATTATAGCTAATTTCTTCCACAAACTCCTCACCTCCAACTGTCTTCTTTACATTATATACAAAAAAAGCACAAAGAACTCACTTAAGGGTCCATTTGTGCCTGTTAATATTTGTTTGTTGACTTAATTAATTTTAAGTTTATGTTCTTTTGTCTGGACATTATACAGTAAATAATTGTCACTAACCTTTAAATTTGTTACTGGCTGCTTCACTAGCACCTCAGCTTTTAACGTTTTTAAATCTAGCTTTGTCAAATACCCACCGTTACTGTAATCACTATAATATAGGTTTTGATTAGTCCCTGTAATATACAACGCACGTTTATCTAATACCTTTGACTTGCTACCACTAGTCATATCAAGCTTATACAGTTTATCGTTATCTGCAGTATTACTAAAATAAACAATATTATTTAACTGATGTGCGAAATGAACATTAAGCATATAACTGTATTTAGTGCTTGTAGCAGTAGGATAATTTCCTTTAATCCAAGTGTGATCTTTGCTAATTTGATTGTCCGACACTAAAAAATAGTCATAGGACGCCGCACCAACGCGATTTGGCAAAGGATCGTTCCATGTTGTATCCAAATGATACCATTTCCCATCAACCTTTACTAAATTCCAAGCATGTGCCTCATTCCCATTTACAAAACCTACAACATATTTTGTCTCTATCCCAGACTGCTCTAACATAGCATGTGCTGCCAATGCATAACCCTGACATACAGCTTGTCCTTCAAAAAACAAAGCATAAGCACTATGTGGACTTGCCTTAGTTTTAGTCCCGTACATAGTATTGGATACAATATAATCGTTAATAGCTTTTACTTTTTGGAAATCTGTCATAGAAGGTTTGATAATATTTTTCAATATTAGATTAATCTTTTTTTGTACAGCTACTTCTTGAGTTTGACTTGTCAGGTACTTCATTTTATACGTTACATTCCCTAGAGAATCTGCGGAAACCATGGTACTTTCTATATGTCCACTTGCATAAACGGCTTGTTGCTTAGCTTTTTCAAGTGCGTCCATCATTTCTTTTTTGAGGTCGCCTATTTTGCCTGTATACGTAATTTTTATATCGGTCTCAAAGTTTTGTATTTGCTTTGCAAGTTCTTCTATTAATTGATCCCAATTTGCTACTGTTGAGTTAGCTACCATAGGATAAATTTGGGAGGTATTTTCTGTTTGTTTTGCATAGACTGCAGTTGGACTTAATATCAATAAAGCCGCACCACATAACAATAATTTTTTCATCACTCATCACCTTCCCTTTGATTCTTTCTTCACTATTTAGCATAGCAAAGAATGTACCTACTAAGCTATCATACAAGTTCACTAACTAAGACTTTTAACTAAAAATATATTAAATTTTATATAATATAAAATACCTAATAATAAAATATAATTAGCGAATATAACTATTTTTTTGCAAAATAATAAAACTCACCTAATTAATAGTGAGTTTTATTTCGATTTAGATTCTGTAATTGTTCAGGAATTTAGAAAATTATCTACTTTTCACCACTAAATTAACTGCTTCCTGAATGGCTTCGTTCATTTTTTCGCCATCCCCTTCAGCATTCTGTACACATTCCAATAGGTTTGTACTAACAATAACCCCAACTGTACGGTCTACAGCAGAGCGTACTGCTGATAATTGTGTAATGACTGCCTTACAGTCTTTTTCCTCCTCCATCATTTTCAAAATGCCACGTAGCTGTCCTTCCATCCGTTTCACACGATTTTTCACTTGATCTGAATATTCCATATACATTGCTCCTTCTCTTATACTCGCTACGCTCTAATGAGTGATCGTTATTCTTTATCCTAGCTCATTGTTTTAAATTTAAACCTAGCCATTACTATTCCTTGGCTTTAGATAATTTATGAGCATTCTCGTAATAATGGTACCAGCGTTTGTTATTTCATCGTACTGAATTATTGAATTCTTCTTTATACGTAATTGCCCAATTTCAACTTCGAAAACTGGACACTTTCTTTTAAGTGCAGCAACTAACATGTTTGTATCATAATCATAGCGTTCACCTTTTACTTTCATTAACCAAGGCAACTCATTGATGGAAATATAACGTAAACCTGTTTGTGTATCCATTAATTTCTTATGATATAGTATCTCGAAAAATAAGCTTGTTGCACGATTTCCCCAGTAAGAAAGAAATGTACTATCAGTTGAACGAAAGTTACGTACACCTAGCACAATCCCTTCAGAAAACACCTTTGTCATCGTTAAAACAAGCTTCACATCTTGTAAAGTATGTTGCCCATGGGCCCCAACTGTAAGGATACCATGGCACCTCGCTTGTTGTTCTCGTATATATGCAAAGGCGGTCTTAAGTGCGCCACCCTTACCAATATTGCAATCATGCTGTAGTACTTGGCAGCGTTCAATTTTATCTAGGTTTTCAAAAATATCTTTATATTTTTGATCACTCCCATCATTGACAATGATGATTTGTGTAATAGTCGTTGCTAGCAATTGATGTACATAGGTAATGAGTGATTGTTGTGGATTATATGCTGGTATAATAGCTGCAATATTTTTCATTTCGATCCCCCACCTAAAGGCTGACAGGTTCTCCGTAGCTACGAATCTCCCTTATATCAAATAGTATCATGTAACAGCAACAATTCAACTGATGAATCCCATTAAAACATATCAATAATATCGATTTTTCTCCGATATATGAACAAAGAGATGAAGAGGCGCTTTGTAAAAAGGTTGAATAGGAAATTGCTTGCAACGACGCCGAGGTAATTAACTGAAAGAGGTGAGTACTTTCGTCATGCATTATGAAAATCTTGAAGAACAATGTCAAAAATTAAGACAGCTGTCCTTCACAATATTAGCTAAAAATTTACAGGATGCTAGTTTGCTCGCCATTTCAACCCCAGCAGAATCCTTACAGAAGTCATTTCTTGTATTAGAGGAAATTTTATATGAGATTTACCGATTGGAAATGCATACCGAACCCAAACTCAAAAATGTTCGAATGCTATTAAATAATCGAAGTTTTGTGGCTCAAATTCATCCTCGTCGGATTTATTTATTGATGAATCTAATTCATAAAATGACAAGCCATACTAGTAATGACATTGTAGAAGCCAAAGCAGCTAAAATTGTTTTAGACTATCTTAGCGATATTGTCGAATGGTTTATGAAGCGCTATGATCGTAGTTTCAAGTCGAACCGCCTGTCTTCTCATGTCACAGAACTTCCTTCTATATTTGATAAAAATATACTTCAACATGAGCAGTCACGAGAGGCTTACGAACATGCTGTCAAATGGTTTGAAGTAGCTGCCCAGAACGGAGATGCAAGTGCTCAATATAACTTAGGTGCTCTTTACAATCATGGTCGAGGGGTGGAAAGGGACTATAGGCTTGCAAAAATATGGTATGAACGAGATGCCGCACAAAATGACGCAAATGCTCACTATAGCCTCGGTGTACTTTATCATTTAGGCCAAGGTGTTATACAGGATTATCTAGAGGCTGCACGACATTACCAAATAGCTGCTGATTTAGAGAATGCTGACGCCCAATACAATTTAGGTGTACTCTATAATCAAGGCTTAGGCCTATCTCAAAATTTTAACGAAGCTGCCAAGTGGTATACCTTAGCAGCCAATCAAGGTAATACAAGTGCCCAAAACAATCTAGGCTTCCTTTATCATAATGGTACGGGTGTGGAGCAAAGCTATGATAAGGCCGTTGCTTATTTCAAAATGGCTGCCTTAACTGGAGATGCAAGTGCTCAATACAATCTCGGCTATATGCATCTAAAAGGGCGTGGTATTCCCCAAAACCAAGAAGAAGCGGCAAAATGGTTTCATATGGCTGCTTTACAGGACCATGTGAACGCAGAGTTTCAACTGGCCATGCTCTATAATACTGGGCAAGGAATGATAGAAGATCATATAGAAGCTTTAAAATGGTTCAAGCTAGCGGCACATAAAGGACATTTAAATGCTCAATACTGTCTTGGCCTGCTGTATGAAAAAGAACAGAATCTTGTGTCAGCAGAAAAGTGGCTACTGCTAGCTGCTGACAATGGCCATATCAGCGCTGGCTTCGAGCTAGGACGTCTATATGTATATCAGCTTCAAGATCCAGCCAAAGCAATGTCATATTTTAGGTCAGCGGCAGAAAAAGGCTATGCAGATGCTCAGTATGAGCTTGGCCTATTACTGACATCTGGAAATGGTGTTCCTATAAATTATAAGGAGGCCGTGATATGGTGGCGAGCAGCAACCGATCAATCGCATATTCAAGCTGAATATCAATTAGGTCTACTATATCAACAGGGATTAGGGGTAGCCTTAAATCTTGAAGAGGCGCGCAGATGTTATCGCCTAGCAGCCATTCAAGGCCATGCAGGTGCGCAGTATCAACTCGGCAATATATTTGATAAAGGTAAAGGGGTAGAGCAGGATTACACAGAGGCAGCTAAATGGATTGAACAGGCTGCGTCACAAGGACATATGAAAGCACAATACCAATTAGCCCAAATGCACATTCATGGACAGGGTGTACCAAAGGACTTTGCAAAGGCAGCCCAGCTTTATCGACTATCTGCTAATCAAGGGCATCAAAAAGCCCAATTCCAGCTTGGTATGCTCTACAAAAAAGGGCATGGTGTTGCACAAGACTATCAAGAGGCGACAAGATGGCTAAAAAAGTCACTTGAAGAAATTAAATAAATATTTTAAAACCTACCGCATCATATAAGACACGGTAGGTTTTATTAAAGACTGCTAGTATCCTTTTGTTGTTGAATCATAAATGTTACAACAATAAATAAAGCAAAGCTAATTAATAGTGTAGTTCCTCCTACAATAAAGAAGACTAATGTAAAAGTGCTACCAAAATTAAATGGATTTATATTGTAAAACCACATGCCTAACGTTAAGCCCAGAACACCCACAATAGCTGTCCAACCATGAATGGTTACTAATTTTTGTGATTTCACTTTGAAGGCTCTATAAAAAATACCCCAGGCAAACATACTAAGCCACCCGACCAGTAAAATATGTGCATGTATCGGTCTATATTCATAGCTACCTGATCCCGACATATGTGAACCTAAATATGTGCCGATTAAAGCAAAAATTGCCGCTAATCGAATAAGACGTATGCTCCACTTTTGTTCCATACGATAACTCCCCCTAGTTGTGTTTCAACTAAGTAGCAGTTTATCGTGTGAACATGAACTTTATATGAACTTCTTATGACAAAATTGGTAGATGGATATAAACCTTTGTGCCAGCATGCATCGTACTTTGCATCTGTATGGTCCCTCCATGTAGCTCAACAATTTGTTTGACAATCGCTAAGCCTAGCCCTGTCCCTTGCTTGGTTCTAGACGCATCGGCGCGATAAAAACGGTCATATGCTTTCGCTAATTGATCCTCAGTCATTCCTATCCCACTGTCCTGAACTAGGATTTCAAGTGAGGTGGACTTTTTCTGTAAATACAAATGTATTTGCCCACCCTCTACATTATATTTAATGGCATTTGTCAGTAAATTATCCCATACATTTTGTAAAAGCCCTGCATCGCCATCAAAAATAATTTGCTCAAGCTTATATGATATTTGAAGCTGTGACTCTTCCATTTGCCAACGATACTTTCGTACGGTTTCCTTTAACTGTTCATCTAAACGATAAGACTCTCGTTTTACAATTCTTGTCGATTGGTCAAGGGAAGTTAATAATAATAATTGCTTGGTTAATATAGATAGGCGTTTTGTTTCTAGCTCTATGATTGCTGCATATTCCTGTCTTTCCTGTTCAGTAAGGGAAGGATTTTTCAGTAAATCTACATACCCTTGAATATTTAATAAAGGCGACTGAAAATCATGTGATACATTACTAATAAATTCCTTCCGTGTACGATCATTTTCCTGTAATCTCTCGGTCATCCTATTAAAGCTTGATGCTAATTGACCAATTTCATCTGCACGATCAATATCTAGAACTGTATCAAATTTTTCATGCGCTAGCTGTTGAGTGGCTGCTGTTAACTTCGTAATGGGGCGAATTAATGCTTTAGCAAATAGTAGCATGGCAAGAAGACTCAGTACTGTCATAACCAACATTAATCCTGCAAGTATTGTATGCACCTCAGAAAACAATAAACGAATATCTGGTCTTATGAATAGTGCATAGGACTTGCTTTCATAGGTAAATGGCACACCAATTGTATTATTCAGTTCGTTAGCAAAAAATCCTGTTACAAAGGTTTCTTTAGGAAAATCTCGCATACCATGATAGGTTTGCCCATTTAAAACATGCTCCACAACAGATGTTGACAATGTTTTATCACGATATGGACCGCCAAAAAAATGCCCCTCCTCACCAGTTGTCACATATATTTGATAGCCGATTTCACCCAAGGTTGTTAGATAGCTATTTAAATCTTCTGGTTTGTTTGTCTCAATATAATGCACAATATCCTGTGCTATGCTAACATTTTTCGCATCATTTTTTTCTTTTACAACTTGATGGTAATAGGTATTCGTTACCAAAAAGCCCATACATAAGCTTCCGATCATTACTAGCATTGTTGTTACAACAAATTTACTATATAACGTTTTCATGTTGTTTCCTCTAGCTTATAGCCAACACCTCTTACTGTTGTAATTTCAACAGCCGTGTCATATCGGTTTAATCTTTCACGAATCCGCTTCACATGCGTATTTAACGTTTGCTCATCTCCATCATAGTCATAGCCCCATACTTGTTCCATAATATAGCTACGAGTAAATACTTGATGGGGGCGTGATGCTAACAAAGCCAGTAATTCAAATTCCTTTAAAGGTAATATAAGTGTATTTTCCCCTATTACAACCTCAAAGCTTCGTCGGTCAATTACTAGTTTACCTGCTTGAATGGTTACTTGATTTTTTTTATCAAATCTCCTCAAAATTGCAGCTATACGAAATAATAATTCCTTTGGTTCAAAGGGCTTTACAACATAATCGTCAGATCCTGCTAAAAAGCCACGTTCTTTATCCTCTAGCTCACCTTTTGCTGTTAATAATAAAACAGGAATATCATAATCTTGAGTTAAATACTCTGTTAGTGTAAAACCATCCATTCCTGGCATCATCACATCGACAACAGCTAAATCAGGCAGATTCCCTTCGAGTAAGGCTAGTGCCTGCTTTGCATTTTCAGCAAGTAGCACTTGGTAGCCTTCCTTTGTAAGATAAATATTGACTAGCTGTAAAATATGAACGTCATCATCGACAACAAGGATCTTCATCTGCCCACCTCCAGTTAATAAGAAAAAATCCGATCATATAGAACGAATTTTTTCATCACAAATTACTATTATTTTATAACGAAAATATAGAAATCAACAGCAATAAGACAAAAGGTAAACCAATCACAATATAGCCTCTAGGATTGGCAAGGTTCATGGTCCATCCTACCCCGAAGCGTTTCTCCACAAAAACGGATGGGTCTTGTCGATTCATATAAATTAAGCCGCCCTTCCAATAACGATCCTCATCCACGTCCATTACCTTGGAATCTATATTTGCTTCATAGCGTACTTTATGTTTATATTTTTTCACCACATATATCAGTAATGAACCCAGCAAAACAACTAAGAACAAAATAAATACTGGTAATAGCTTATAGCCTACTGTCATAGAAGGATAGATGTTGCTTAATTGTAAAATTGTTAATAAAGCTGTTAATGCAGAACTTATCAGTAGTATTTGCCAACTCATGTATTTTCGTGTTTTTAGCTGATCCTCCAACGATTCCTCTTTGCGATTTACAGCTAATTTAATTGCAGAACGTTTAATGGAGTCGGTAATTCCCCACATCATACATTGCATCATTAGCATTACCAGTGGCAGTGAAATAGCCGTAAAATAGGTCTTGTTTCTCCAGGCATCGGCTTCACCACTCGGCCCCCAATGTACTGCTATATCATTTGGCATGAGATCGTAATGAAGGTATGTGTAAATAATCAAAAATACGGATATTCCTAATGGTACAGCAAAAAAAGACCAAGGAAGCATTTCATCACGGCTTCTTGCAGTTAAATCCACTGCCCGTACTTGTTTAATATTTGCACCCCACTGCTCTTGTTTTTTCAACTTCGATACCTTTTGATGATTTATCCAATACAACGCCATACTTACTGTAAGCATACTAAACAAACAGCTTAATAAAACAATACTTTGAATAGCTTCAGAAGGAGCAAATTGATTGTAACTTATAATCATGATGATTAGAAAAACTATCCCTGTTCCCCCTACGAACCGCACATACTGTTTTTTCAACTGAGCTAAGATGGGATGCTTAATAATTTGATCAGGCACTGTGACTCCAAAAACGATAGTCTCTCTTACAATATAGGGAACGACTATTTGCAAAGCTAATGTCATGATGTAAATGGTTATAAAAACGCCAAGTAGCATTTTGCTACACTCCCTCTGCTGGAATTTGCAAATCAGCAAATACTTTTTTCATCATGTGCTCAATTTGTTCAGCTGTTGCGCCGAGCACCATCCCTTCTGCCACAACAGGTTTCAAATTCTTTTCGATTTGTCGAAGTTGCTCAGGTGATAAAGCTCTCGCCTCTGCTGAACTTATAATAGCTCCAGACTTTGGCCGAATGGTAATAATCCCTTTCGCCTCTAATTCATGATAACTCTTATTAACAGTATGCATATTAACACCTAAATCGGCAGCTAAACTCCGCACAGACGGCAAAGTATCACCTGGCTTCATTTCTCCTCTAGCAATTCCTTCGATAATTTGACGTGTTACCTGCTCATAAATAGGTACGTCTGATTGAAATTCTATTTGAATAAACATGTTTATCAGCTCCATATTTGTTATACAACTAATATAACAAATTTCTCTCCACCTTGCATGAGATTCAAATGTTTAAATAGGGGAATTTTTTATGGTTTCAATAAATCTTTGCACAAGTAAATTCTGCTTCTCATTATTCCTTGTACAAATTGCAATTTTATGTTTAATGGCATGTATATCCTTCACATAAACTCTCGCCAATTGCCCACTCTCTACATACTCTCTAACCGCAAGAGAAGAAATAAAATTTGCACCATAGCCCGCCATGACTGAGCGAATGGTTTCATGAATACCATTAAATTGGAGTGCGATATTTGGTGGTCTCACTTGGTATGTTTGACATAATGAGAAAAGATGCTCCCTCATCGAACTACCTACTTCTCTCATAATAAAAGGCTCCTGAAACATTTCAACTAATGTAATAGACTGATGTGCATAGCGATGATTTGGCGATACTACAAACCATAATTCATCCTCATATAATTCCTCCCACTCTATTTCCTTAGGTCTTTCAGACATTCCCCCACCGTAAATAGCCATATCCGCTTTATAGTTTATTAACTGTTCAAAGGCATCCTTTGTGTTGGTTGTTGTAATCATTAAATTCGCCTGTTCATTAGCAGCCTTGAAAGTAGCCGCCCATTTAGGAATTAAAAAATTAGCAGGTAAGAAAGTTGCAACAATGTGTAAATTCCCAGTTCTTGCAAGTCGATAATCTTCTATAAATGTTTCAATATGTTGCTCAAGAGCAATAAGATTTTGAGCTTTTTCTGCTAGTGTCACACCGAATTCAGTAAGTACTACACCACGTCCCTGTTGTTGAAATAGCTGGACTCCAATTTCATGTTCAAAACGTTTGATTTGACTTGAAACTGCAGGTTGACTTATGCATAGCATTTCTGCAGCTTTTGTAAAACTGCCTGTAACCGCAACTTGATAAAACAATTTTAAGCCATGACTATTCATGATTTAACCTCAATTCATAATCTTTAGTTATGTATTAATAATAATAATATATTTTTATTATGATTCATTCTATCATACACTTTATTGGCAAGCTTGCACTTTAAAGCATAATGAAATGAGGACTGTATAATGACAGAATTAAATGTTTGGCAATACGTAGATGACTATTTCATGACTAAGCTCCTTCCAGAAAACGAACATCTTAATACTGCACTACAGGCTAATAAAGCTGCAGGTATTCCAGAGATTGATGTATCTCCTACTCAAGGGAGACTATTATATTTACTCGCAAAAATGAAAAGTGCGGTAAATATTTTAGAGATCGGCACACTTGGAGGCTATAGCAGTATTTGTTTAGCCCAAGCTCTTCCTCAGGCAGGAAAAGTTGTGACATTAGAAATTAATGAAGAGTACGCCAAAGTTGCCAAGCAAAATATAGAGAATGCAGGGTATGGACCAAAGGTTGAGGTCATTGTAGGAAATGCCTTAGATACATTACCAAATTTAAAAAATGCTGGACTATTATTTGACTTTATCTTTATTGATGCTGATAAACCTAATAACCCCGCTTACTTGAAGTGGGCGTTAAAATTAGCAAACTCTGGCGCTCTTATTATTGCAGATAATGTTGTACGTAATGGTGAGGTAATTAATGAAAATAGTGAGGATGAACGTGTTAGAGGCGTACAAGAATTTATGGATTTAGTAAAAGCAAACCCGAGAATTGAAGCAACAGCTATACAAACAGTTGGTGTCAAAGGGTATGATGGCGTTGTAATAGCCGTAGTAAATTAGCATAGAAAAACCGCGTAACTAAAAAAGCAGTTACGCGGATGTACTATATAAAAGATGCCTTACTGCTCCCCATCTAAGCTAGTAAGACATCTTTACCCCTTAAAATCTCTTAACTTTTATTTATAGACCCCTTTTAATTCAATCGTGCTCATCTCTTTAAACGGGGGAACAGACCCCGTCAAGTTATGTTAGTGGAATAGGCTGGATTGTACCCGAGTGCAATCCTTAGATAGTTATTAGGAAAGTTTGATATGTTGGATAGTAGACTTGTATTTTACGCTAATTTTTCATACCCTGGAAGTGTCAAGAATTCCGCAAATTCATCTTGTTCAATTAAGGATTTAAACAGTTCAGCAGCTTCTTCATAGCGACCACTGTTATAAGCTTGTTCCCCAACAGCCTCTTTAATTTTCACAAGTTCTTCTTCCAATATTTCTAAAACAAATGCTAGTGTAATACCACGTCCATCATCTAAGATTCCTTTCGGATGACGGATCCATTGCCATACTTGTGTACGAGAGATTTCTGCTGTTGCAGCATCCTCCATCAAGTTATTAATTGGTGCAGCTCCGTTACCTCGAAGCCATGAAGCAATATATTGTACACCAACACTACAGTTAATACGTAGACCTTCAATTGTTATTGTTCCTTCTGGTACAGCTACTAAATCTTCGGCAGATACTTGTACATCCTCACGCTTTTTATGAATTTGGTTAGGCGTTGTCATAATTGCATCAAATTGCTCCATCGCTGTTGCAACCATACCAGGATGTGCTACCCATGTACCGTCGTGCCCCTCTGTTGCCTCACGACGTTTATCTTCTGCCACCTTTGCAAATGCCACTGCATTCGCCTCATCGTCATTTTTAACTGGAATTTGAGCTGCCATTCCGCCCATTGCTGGTGCATTTCGCTTGTGACATGTTTGAATACATAAAGATGTATAGGCTTTCATAAAAGGTACTGTCATCGTTACTTGCCCACGGTCTGGCAAAATAACATCAGCTTGATTGCGTAGACGCTTAATATAGCTGAAAATATAATCCCAACGACCGCAATTCAAACCAGCTGAATGTTCACGTAGCTCATATAAAATTTCATCCATCTCAAACGCTGCTAAAATCGTTTCGATTAATACAGTAGCTTTTATTGTCCCCTGTGGAATACCAATATAATCTTGAGCAAACACAAAGACATCATTCCATAGTCGAGCCTCTAAATGACTTTCAAGTTTTGGTAGATAGAAATATGGCCCTGTACCTTGTGCAAGTGCGTTTTTGGCATTGTGGAATAGATATAAACCGAAGTCAAAGAAACTGCCAGAAATCGGCTCTCCATCCACCAGGACATGCTTCTCAAGCAAGTGTAGACCTCGTGGACGAACTAACAGCACTGCTGTCTCATCATTTAATTTATATGTTTTACCATTGGATTCTTGTGTAAACTCAATCGTCTTATTAATAGCATCACGCATATTAATTTGACCGCCAATCATATTTTCCCATGTCGGAGAAGATGCATCTTCAAAGCATGCCATGAACATTTTTGCTCCAGAATTTAACGCATTAATAACCATTTTCCGATCAACTGGCCCTGTAATTTCAACACGGCGATCTTGTAAGTCGTTTGGAAGTGGTGCGATTACCCAATCACCTTCCCGAATATGCTTTGTCTCTGGTAGGAAATCCAGCTTCTCTCCCGCATCAAGTCGTTTTTGGCGTTCTTGTCGAGCCTCCAACAGCTCCTTGCGACGAGCATCAAATTTTTCGTGCAGAGCAAGAACAAATTCAAGAGCTTCAGGTGTCAAAATTTCATTAGTTTGCTCATTTTGTTCTCCAACAATTTTAAGCTTACCTGTCGTTGCTTGTTCCATTAGCTGTTTACCCACCTTTGCCATTTTAGTTTCGTCATCCTCCGCTTTAGGAGGAGCGGAGGAGACTATTCTATGATTATAAATTTAGGAAAACACGTATTTAAACTACGACTTATACAAACTGTTCTGTTTCCGTAGAACCTGCCATTGCTGTTGTAGAAGAAGTACCGCCAGAGATAACTTGAGAGATTTCATCAAAGTATCCAGTACCTACTTCGCGTTGGTGACGTGTAGCTGTATAGCCTTTAGACTCAGAAGCAAATTCTGCTTGTTGTAGCTTAGAATATGCAGCCATACCATTATCTTTATAGTCATGAGCAAGTTCAAACATAGAATGGTTAAGTGCATGGAAACCTGCTAAAGTAACGAATTGGAATTTGTAACCCAACTTACCAAGTTCACGTTGATACTCTGCAATTTCTTCTTCTGAAAGATTTGCCTTCCAGTTGAATGAAGGTGAGCAGTTGTATGCAAGCATTTTACCTGGGAACTCAGCATGAATAGCTTCAGCAAATTCTCTAGCTTCTTCAAGTGATGGTTTAGAAGTTTCACACCAAATTAAATCTGCATATGGAGCGTAAGCTAAACCACGAGCAATTGCTTGTTTGATTCCAGCTTTTGTACGGAAGAAGCCTTCAGGTGTGCGTTCACCAGTGATGAACTCTGCATCACGTGGATCAATATCTGATGTAACCATATCAGCAGCATCAGCATCTGTACGTGCAATTAAAATTGTATCTACACCCATTACATCTGTTGCTAAACGTGCAGCTACTAAGTTACGAACAGCATTTTGTGTTGGAAGTAATACTTTACCTCCAAGGTGTCCACATTTCTTTTCAGATGCTAATTGATCTTCTAAGTGAACACCCGCTGCTCCTGCTTCAATCATACCTTTTACAAGCTCAAATACGTTTAGAGGCCCACCAAAACCTGCTTCTGCGTCTGCTACGATTGGCGCGAACCAATCAAATTGATCAACACGTCCTTCAGCATGATCAATTTGATCTGCACGTTGAAGCGCTTGATTAATTCGTTTTACTACTGCTGGTACAGAGTTAGCTGGATATAATGATTGGTCAGGATACATTTGACCAGACAGGTTTGCATCAGCAGCTACTTGCCAGCCTGATAGATAGATAGCCTTTAATCCAGCTTTTACTTGTTGTACTGCCTGATTCCCCGTTAATGCCCCCAATGCATTGATAAACGGTTCCTCATGTAATGAATTCCAAAGTCGAGTAGCACCTTTTTGTGCTAGTGTTTGTTCAATTACTACTGTCCCCTGTAATTTAACAACTTCTTCAGCTGAATATGTGCGTTCAATACCAGCCCAACGTGGGTTTTCAGCCCATTGTTTTTCTAAAGCTTCGATTCTTTCTTGACGAGTTGACATATTGAAATTCCACCTTCCCCTTTGTGTACAATATACTCTGTTAAAAAACTTTTAATTATCTGTTCCATAACAGGTTTATTTGTTGTAAATTAATATATAACAGACTATTTGGATTTTCATTATTTTTCGATAAAAGATCAAATTTTAAGGATAAAACTACCTTTTTTGACGATGAAATTTGGAAGACTGTTTACAAACAAGGGGGATATTCACAATGAACAATGAGTTAAATTCTTTCGTAAAAGATATTTCACAACAATATATTTTTATGTTGAAAGACTGGATACCTGCTGATTCATCCATTGCTATTGCTGTTGAAAATGCTTATGTTTATTTTCACTCTGGTCACCAAAGTATTCATTTAGAGATAGGTCAACAAGTATTACCTGGGAGTATTGCCGACCAAGTGTTACAGACTCAAAAAAAAACAGATGCTATTTTAGATAATTCCCTTTTCGATACGCCATATTATGGCATTGGTTATCCCATATACATTCAAAATAAGCCTGCTGCTCTCGTCATTGTCCTACCGTCATCATTTACAGCAAAAAGAGCAGAACCATTTCAATTTTTAACTGGAAAGCAAGAGGAGGAATGGAATCCTGTAGCAATTAATAAAATATCTCATATTGAAAGCCTACAGAAAAAAACATGGTTTTATGTAGAGGGGGATCAGTATAAAACAAGTATTACACTTAAAGAACTTCAATTACGATTACCATCATATTTTATTCGTATCCATAGATCTTACATTGTAAATATACATTTCATAAAAAAAATGGCACGTGATTTAACGTCAAATTTTATTGTCACTTTAATTGATGGAAGTGAGTTACCAGTTAGTCAATCTTATCTAAATAATCTTCGGAGTGCTCTTGAGTTTTAGTATATAGGGCTGTCCTTTTCCGGGGACAGCCTACTTTAATATCTTCTTAATTTGAGACAACAAAAAGACCAGAGAATAAATTCTCTGATCTTTCTTTTGCCTAGCGACGTCCTACTCTCACAGGGGGAAGCCCCCAACTACCATCGGCGCTAAAGAGCTTAACTTCCGTGTTCGGTATGGGAACGGGTGTGACCTCTTTGCCATCATCACTAGACTTTGTATTTAATTGAAAGATTTATTCTTTCAAAACTGAATAAACGGCGCATTGAATGTTTCAAACTTTTTTGGTTAAGTCCTCGATCGATTAGTATTCGTCAGCTCCATGTGTCACCACACTTCCACCTCGAACCTATCTACCTCATCGTCTTTGAGGGATCTTACTTACTTGCGTAATGGGAAATCTCATCTTGAGGGGGGCTTCATGCTTAGATGCTTTCAGCACTTATCCCGTCCACACATAGCTACCCAGCGATGCCTTTGGCAAGACAACTGGTACACCAGCGGTGTGTCCATCCCGGTCCTCTCGTACTAAGGACAGCTCCTCTCAAATTTCCTACGCCCACGACGGATAGGGACCGAACTGTCTCACGACGTTCTGAACCCAGCTCGCGTACCGCTTTAATGGGCGAACAGCCCAACCCTTGGGACCGACTACAGCCCCAGGATGCGATGAGCCGACATCGAGGTGCCAAACCTCCCCGTCGATGTGGACTCTTGGGGGAGATAAGCCTGTTATCCCCGGGGTAGCTTTTATCCGTTGAGCGATGGCCCTTCCATGCGGAACCACCGGATCACTAAGCCCGTCTTTCGACCCTGCTCGACTTGTAGGTCTCGCAGTCAAGCTCCCTTGTGCCTTTACACTCTACGAATGATTTCCAACCATTCTGAGGGAACCTTTGGGCGCCTCCGTTACCTTTTAGGAGGCGACCGCCCCAGTCAAACTGTCCGCCTGACACTGTCTCCTGCCCCGCTAAGGGGCATGGGTTAGAATTTCAATACAACCAGGGTAGTATCCCACCGACGCCTCCTTCGAAGCTGGCGCTCCGAGATCTCTGGCTCCTACCTATCCTGTACAAGTTGTACCAAAATTCAATATCAGGCTACAGTAAAGCTCCACGGGGTCTTTCCGTCCTGTCGCGGGTAACCTGCATCTTCACAGGTACTATAATTTCACCGAGTCTCTCGTTGAGACAGTGCCCAGATCGTTACGCCTTTCGTGCGGGTCGGAACTTACCCGACAAGGAATTTCGCTACCTTAGGACCGTTATAGTTACGGCCGCCGTTTACTGGGGCTTCAATTCGCAGCTTCGCTTGCGCTAACCACTCCTCTTAACCTTCCAGCACCGGGCAGGCGTCAGCCCCTATACGTCACCTTACGGTTTTGCAGAGACCTGTGTTTTTGCTAAACAGTCGCCTGGGCCTATTCACTGCGGCTCTCATGCGCTTGCACGCTCAAGAGCACCCCTTCTCCCGAAGTTACGGGGTCATTTTGCCGAGTTCCTTAACGAGAGTTCTCTCGCACACCTTAGGATTCTCTCCTCGACTACCTGTGTCGGTTTGCGGTACGGGCACCTCTCACCTCGATAGAGGCTTTTCTTGGCAGTGTGAAATCAGGAACTTCGTCCATACGGACTCGCCATCACAGCTCAACGTTACAGTGTGCGGATTTGCCTACACACACGCCTTACTGCTTGGACGCGCACAACCAACGGCGCGCTTACCCTATCCTACTGCGTCCCCCCATTTCTCAAACGGTGAGGAGGTGGTACAGGAATATCAACCTGTTGTCCATCGCCTACGCCTATCGGCCTCGGCTTAGGTCCCGACTAACCCTGAGCGGACGAGCCTTCCTCAGGAAACCTTAGTCATACGGTGGACGGGATTCTCACCCGTCTTTCGCTACTCATACCGGCATTCTCACTTCTAAGCGCTCCACCAGTCCTTCCGATCTGACTTCAACGCACTTAGAACGCTCTCCTACCACTGACATCGTAGATGTCAATCCACAGCTTCGGTGAATCGTTTAGCCCCGATACATTTTCGGCGCAGCGTCACTCGACCAGTGAGCTATTACGCACTCTTTAAATGATGGCTGCTTCTAAGCCAACATCCTGGTTGTCTGTGCAACGCCACATCCTTTTCCACTTAACGATTACTTTGGGACCTTAGCTGGTGGTCTGGGCTGTTTCCCTTTTGACTACGGATCTTATCACTCGCAGTCTGACTCCCGTGTATAAATATCTGGCATTCGGAGTTTGTCTGAATTCGGTAAACCGGGATGGCCCCCTAGTCCAAACAGTGCTCTACCTCCAGTATTCTCATCACGAGGCTAGCCCTAAAGCTATTTCGGAGAGAACCAGCTATCTCCAAGTTCGATTGGAATTTCTCCGCTACCCACACCTCATCCCCGCACTTTTCAACGTGCGTGGGTTCGGGCCTCCAGTAAGTGTTACCTCACCTTCACCCTGGACATGGGTAGATCACCTGGTTTCGGGTCTACGACCACGTACTATTTCGCCCTATTCAGACTCGCTTTCGCTGCGGCTCCGCCTTCTAAAGCTTAACCTTGCACGTAATCGTAACTCGCCGGTTCATTCTACAAAAGGCACGCTATCACCCATTAACGGGCTCTAACTACTTGTAGGCACACGGTTTCAGGATCTCTTTCACTCCCCTTCCGGGGTGCTTTTCACCTTTCCCTCACGGTACTGGTTCACTATCGGTCACTAGGTAGTATTTAGCCTTGGGAGATGGTCCTCCCGGATTCCGACGGAATTTCACGTGTTCCGCCGTACTCAGGATCCACTCAGGAGAGAACGAACTTTCGACTACAGGGCTTTTACCTGCTCTGGCGGACCTTTCCAAGTCGCTTCATCTAACTCGCTCTTTTGTAACTCCGTATAGAGTGTCCTACAACCCCAAGAGGCAAGCCTCTTGGTTTGGGCTCTTCCCGTTTCGCTCGCCGCTACTCAGGGAATCGATTTTTCTTTCTCTTCCTCCAGGTACTTAGATGTTTCAGTTCCCTGGGTCTGCCTTCAAGACGCTATGTATTCACGTCAAGATACTACGCGATTAAACGTAGTGGGTTCCCCCATTCGGAAATCTCCGGATCAAAGCTCACTTACAGCTCCCCGAAGCATATCGGTGTTAGTGCCGTCCTTCTTCGGCTCCTAGTGCCAAGGCATTCGCCGTGCGCCCTTAATAACTTAACCAAGTTATTAAGCCTATAAAAAAACTTAAAAAATAAATGTGTTTGTTACAATTTCAATGTCGTTTTATCCAGTTTTCAAAGAACAAAAAAATGGTGGAGCCTAGCGGGATCGAACCGCTGACCTCCTGCGTGCAAGGCAGGCGCTCTCCCAGCTGAGCTAAGGCCCCAAGAGGTATATATGGTGGGCCTAAATGGACTCGAACCATCGACCTCACGCTTATCAGGCGTGCGCTCTAACCAGCTGAGCTATAGGCCCTCTTGGAAGTTTTATTGAATTTCATAAACCTTCAAAACTGAACGCAAAACGTAATCTTACAAACCCAAGGTTTGTATTCCGAAATAATCCTTAGAAAGGAGGTGATCCAGCCGCACCTTCCGATACGGCTACCTTGTTACGACTTCACCCCAATCATCTATCCCACCTTCGGCGGCTGGCTCCAAAAGGTTACCTCACCGACTTCGGGTGTTACAAACTCTCGTGGTGTGACGGGCGGTGTGTACAAGGCCCGGGAACGTATTCACCGCGGCATGCTGATCCGCGATTACTAGCGATTCCGGCTTCATGTAGGCGAGTTGCAGCCTACAATCCGAACTGAGAACGACTTTATCGGATTAGCTCCCTCTCGCGAGTTGGCAACCGTTTGTATCGTCCATTGTAGCACGTGTGTAGCCCAGGTCATAAGGGGCATGATGATTTGACGTCATCCCCACCTTCCTCCGGTTTGTCACCGGCAGTCACCTTAGAGTGCCCAACTAAATGATGGCAACTAAGATCAAGGGTTGCGCTCGTTGCGGGACTTAACCCAACATCTCACGACACGAGCTGACGACAACCATGCACCACCTGTCACCGTTGCCCCCGAAGGGGAAACTATATCTCTACAGTGGTCAACGGGATGTCAAGACCTGGTAAGGTTCTTCGCGTTGCTTCGAATTAAACCACATGCTCCACCGCTTGTGCGGGCCCCCGTCAATTCCTTTGAGTTTCAGTCTTGCGACCGTACTCCCCAGGCGGAGTGCTTAATGCGTTAGCTGCAGCACTAAGGGGCGGAAACCCCCTAACACTTAGCACTCATCGTTTACGGCGTGGACTACCAGGGTATCTAATCCTGTTTGCTCCCCACGCTTTCGCGCCTCAGCGTCAGTTACAGACCAGAAAGTCGCCTTCGCCACTGGTGTTCCTCCAAATCTCTACGCATTTCACCGCTACACTTGGAATTCCACTTTCCTCTTCTGCACTCAAGTCCCCCAGTTTCCAATGACCCTCCACGGTTGAGCCGTGGGCTTTCACATCAGACTTAAAGGACCGCCTGCGCGCGCTTTACGCCCAATAATTCCGGACAACGCTTGCCACCTACGTATTACCGCGGCTGCTGGCACGTAGTTAGCCGTGGCTTTCTAATAAGGTACCGTCAAGGTACAGCCAGTTACTACTGTACTTGTTCTTCCCTTACAACAGAGTTTTACGATCCGAAAACCTTCTTCACTCACGCGGCGTTGCTCCATCAGGCTTTCGCCCATTGTGGAAGATTCCCTACTGCTGCCTCCCGTAGGAGTCTGGGCCGTGTCTCAGTCCCAGTGTGGCCGATCACCCTCTCAGGTCGGCTACGCATCGTCGCCTTGGTGAGCCGTTACCTCACCAACTAGCTAATGCGCCGCGGGCCCATCCTATAGCGACAGCCGAAACCGTCTTTCAGTCTTTCACCATGAAGCAAAAGAGATTATTCGGTATTAGCCCCGGTTTCCCGGAGTTATCCCAAACTATAGGGTAGGTTGCCCACGTGTTACTCACCCGTCCGCCGCTAACGTCAAAGGAGCAAGCTCCTTTTCTGTTCGCTCGACTTGCATGTATTAGGCACGCCGCCAGCGTTCGTCCTGAGCCAGGATCAAACTCTCCATAAAAGAAATTTGATTAGCTCAAATTTTGCTGGCATCATGTTTGATGTCCAAAATTTTTGTTTTGTTCACTAGCAAAACTAGCTACTTAAAACTTTATTGATTACGTTTTGCTTGTTCAGTTTTCAAGGTTCATGTAATTGAATTGGTGGAGCCTAGCGGGATCGAACCGCTGACCTCCTGCGTGCAAGGCAGGCGCTCTCCCAGCTGAGCTAAGGCCCCATATTTTTATTTTAGGAAATGGTCGGGAAGACAGGATTCGAACCTGCGACCCCTTGGTCCCAAACCAAGTGCTCTACCAAGCTGAGCTACTTCCCGTTGTTCTTATGGCGCGCCCGACAGGAGTCGAACCCATAACCTTCTGATCCGTAGTCAGACGCTCTATCCAATTGAGCTACGGGCGCATTTAAAATGGTGCCGAGGACCGGAATCGAACCGGTACGGTAGTCACCTACCGCAGGATTTTAAGTCCTGTGCGTCTGCCAGTTCCGCCACCCCGGCACATTTGGAGCGGAAGACGAGGTTCGAACTCGCGACCCCCACCTTGGCAAGGTGGTGTTCTACCACTGAACTACTTCCGCATGTGCATAAGTTTTTTTATCTGGCAATTAAAATAATGGTGCGGGTGAAGGGAGTCGAACCCCCACGCCTTGCGGCGCTAGATCCTAAGTCTAGTGCGTCTGCCAATTCCGCCACACCCGCTTATTATTATTTATAAATGGTGAGCCATGAAGGACTCGAACCTTCGACCCTCTGATTAAAAGTCAGATGCTCTACCAACTGAGCTAATGGCTCGAAAAAATGGTGCCGGCTATAGGAATCGAACCCACGACCTACTGATTACAAGTCAGTTGCTCTACCTGCTGAGCTAAACCGGCATATGGTGGAGGATGACGGGCTCGAACTGCCGACCCTCTGCTTGTAAGGCAGATGCTCTCCCAGCTGAGCTAATCCTCCTGGGTATTATGCCTAGCGACGTCCTACTCTCACAGGGGGAAGCCCCCAACTACCATCGGCGCTAAAGAGCTTAACTTCCGTGTTCGGTATGGGAACGGGTGTGACCTCTTTGCCATCATCACTAGACTTATTAAAAGACAAGATTTATTATACCATATTTCAGTATAAATGCAAGCTTTTTTTAAACTTACTTGTTCTTTCAAAACTGAATAAACGGCGCATTGAATGTTTCAAACTTTTTTGGTTAAGTCCTCGATCGATTAGTATTCGTCAGCTCCATGTGTCACCACACTTCCACCTCGAACCTATCTACCTCATCGTCTTTGAGGGATCTTACTTACTTGCGTAATGGGAAATCTCATCTTGAGGGGGGCTTCATGCTTAGATGCTTTCAGCACTTATCCCGTCCACACATAGCTACCCAGCGATGCCTTTGGCAAGACAACTGGTACACCAGCGGTGTGTCCATCCCGGTCCTCTCGTACTAAGGACAGCTCCTCTCAAATTTCCTACGCCCACGACGGATAGGGACCGAACTGTCTCACGACGTTCTGAACCCAGCTCGCGTACCGCTTTAATGGGCGAACAGCCCAACCCTTGGGACCGACTACAGCCCCAGGATGCGATGAGCCGACATCGAGGTGCCAAACCTCCCCGTCGATGTGGACTCTTGGGGGAGATAAGCCTGTTATCCCCGGGGTAGCTTTTATCCGTTGAGCGATGGCCCTTCCATGCGGAACCACCGGATCACTAAGCCCGTCTTTCGACCCTGCTCGACTTGTAGGTCTCGCAGTCAAGCTCCCTTGTGCCTTTACACTCTACGAATGATTTCCAACCATTCTGAGGGAACCTTTGGGCGCCTCCGTTACCTTTTAGGAGGCGACCGCCCCAGTCAAACTGTCCGCCTGACACTGTCTCCTGCCCCGCTAAGGGGCATGGGTTAGAATTTCAATACAACCAGGGTAGTATCCCACCGACGCCTCCTTCGAAGCTGGCGCTCCGAGATCTCTGGCTCCTACCTATCCTGTACAAGTTGTACCAAAATTCAATATCAGGCTACAGTAAAGCTCCACGGGGTCTTTCCGTCCTGTCGCGGGTAACCTGCATCTTCACAGGTACTATAATTTCACCGAGTCTCTCGTTGAGACAGTGCCCAGATCGTTACGCCTTTCGTGCGGGTCGGAACTTACCCGACAAGGAATTTCGCTACCTTAGGACCGTTATAGTTACGGCCGCCGTTTACTGGGGCTTCAATTCGCAGCTTCGCTTGCGCTAACCACTCCTCTTAACCTTCCAGCACCGGGCAGGCGTCAGCCCCTATACGTCACCTTACGGTTTTGCAGAGACCTGTGTTTTTGCTAAACAGTCGCCTGGGCCTATTCACTGCGGCTCTCATGCGCTTGCACGCTCAAGAGCACCCCTTCTCCCGAAGTTACGGGGTCATTTTGCCGAGTTCCTTAACGAGAGTTCTCTCGCACACCTTAGGATTCTCTCCTCGACTACCTGTGTCGGTTTGCGGTACGGGCACCTCTCACCTCGATAGAGGCTTTTCTTGGCAGTGTGAAATCAGGAACTTCGTCCATACGGACTCGCCATCACAGCTCAACGTTACAGTGTGCGGATTTGCCTACACACACGCCTTACTGCTTGGACGCGCACAACCAACGGCGCGCTTACCCTATCCTACTGCGTCCCCCCATTTCTCAAACGGTGAGGAGGTGGTACAGGAATATCAACCTGTTGTCCATCGCCTACGCCTATCGGCCTCGGCTTAGGTCCCGACTAACCCTGAGCGGACGAGCCTTCCTCAGGAAACCTTAGTCATACGGTGGACGGGATTCTCACCCGTCTTTCGCTACTCATACCGGCATTCTCACTTCTAAGCGCTCCACCAGTCCTTCCGATCTGACTTCAACGCACTTAGAACGCTCTCCTACCACTGACATCGTAGATGTCAATCCACAGCTTCGGTGAATCGTTTAGCCCCGATACATTTTCGGCGCAGCGTCACTCGACCAGTGAGCTATTACGCACTCTTTAAATGATGGCTGCTTCTAAGCCAACATCCTGGTTGTCTGTGCAACGCCACATCCTTTTCCACTTAACGATTACTTTGGGACCTTAGCTGGTGGTCTGGGCTGTTTCCCTTTTGACTACGGATCTTATCACTCGCAGTCTGACTCCCGTGTATAAATATCTGGCATTCGGAGTTTGTCTGAATTCGGTAAACCGGGATGGCCCCCTAGTCCAAACAGTGCTCTACCTCCAGTATTCTCATCACGAGGCTAGCCCTAAAGCTATTTCGGAGAGAACCAGCTATCTCCAAGTTCGATTGGAATTTCTCCGCTACCCACACCTCATCCCCGCACTTTTCAACGTGCGTGGGTTCGGGCCTCCAGTAAGTGTTACCTCACCTTCACCCTGGACATGGGTAGATCACCTGGTTTCGGGTCTACGACCACGTACTATTTCGCCCTATTCAGACTCGCTTTCGCTGCGGCTCCGCCTTCTAAAGCTTAACCTCGCACGTAATCGTAACTCGCCGGTTCATTCTACAAAAGGCACGCTATCACCCATTAACGGGCTCTAACTACTTGTAGGCACACGGTTTCAGGATCTCTTTCACTCCCCTTCCGGGGTGCTTTTCACCTTTCCCTCACGGTACTGGTTCACTATCGGTCACTAGGTAGTATTTAGCCTTGGGAGATGGTCCTCCCGGATTCCGACGGAATTTCACGTGTTCCGCCGTACTCAGGATCCACTCAGGAGAGAACGAACTTTCGACTACAGGGCTTTTACCTGCTCTGGCGGACCTTTCCAAGTCGCTTCATCTAACTCGCTCTTTTGTAACTCCGTATAGAGTGTCCTACAACCCCAAGAGGCAAGCCTCTTGGTTTGGGCTCTTCCCGTTTCGCTCGCCGCTACTCAGGGAATCGATTTTTCTTTCTCTTCCTCCAGGTACTTAGATGTTTCAGTTCCCTGGGTCTGCCTTCAAGACGCTATGTATTCACGTCAAGATACTACGCGATTAAACGTAGTGGGTTCCCCCATTCGGAAATCTCCGGATCAAAGCTCACTTACAGCTCCCCGAAGCATATCGGTGTTAGTGCCGTCCTTCTTCGGCTCCTAGTGCCAAGGCATTCGCCGTGCGCCCTTAATAACTTAACCAAGTTATTAAGCCTATAAAAAACTTAAAAAATAAATGTGTTTGTTACAATTTCAATGTCGTTTTATCCAGTTTTCAAAGAACAAGTTTTGAAGTGTTTCATTCAGATAGAATAAACCTTCAAAACTGAACGCAAAACGTAATCTTACAAACCCAAGGTTTGTATTCCGAAATAATCCTTAGAAAGGAGGTGATCCAGCCGCACCTTCCGATACGGCTACCTTGTTACGACTTCACCCCAATCATCTATCCCACCTTCGGCGGCTGGCTCCAAAAGGTTACCTCACCGACTTCGGGTGTTACAAACTCTCGTGGTGTGACGGGCGGTGTGTACAAGGCCCGGGAACGTATTCACCGCGGCATGCTGATCCGCGATTACTAGCGATTCCGGCTTCATGTAGGCGAGTTGCAGCCTACAATCCGAACTGAGAACGACTTTATCGGATTAGCTCCCTCTCGCGAGTTGGCAACCGTTTGTATCGTCCATTGTAGCACGTGTGTAGCCCAGGTCATAAGGGGCATGATGATTTGACGTCATCCCCACCTTCCTCCGGTTTGTCACCGGCAGTCACCTTAGAGTGCCCAACTAAATGATGGCAACTAAGATCAAGGGTTGCGCTCGTTGCGGGACTTAACCCAACATCTCACGACACGAGCTGACGACAACCATGCACCACCTGTCACCGTTGCCCCCGAAGGGGAAACTATATCTCTACAGTGGTCAACGGGATGTCAAGACCTGGTAAGGTTCTTCGCGTTGCTTCGAATTAAACCACATGCTCCACCGCTTGTGCGGGCCCCCGTCAATTCCTTTGAGTTTCAGTCTTGCGACCGTACTCCCCAGGCGGAGTGCTTAATGCGTTAGCTGCAGCACTAAGGGGCGGAAACCCCCTAACACTTAGCACTCATCGTTTACGGCGTGGACTACCAGGGTATCTAATCCTGTTTGCTCCCCACGCTTTCGCGCCTCAGCGTCAGTTACAGACCAGAAAGTCGCCTTCGCCACTGGTGTTCCTCCAAATCTCTACGCATTTCACCGCTACACTTGGAATTCCACTTTCCTCTTCTGCACTCAAGTCCCCCAGTTTCCAATGACCCTCCACGGTTGAGCCGTGGGCTTTCACATCAGACTTAAAGGACCGCCTGCGCGCGCTTTACGCCCAATAATTCCGGACAACGCTTGCCACCTACGTATTACCGCGGCTGCTGGCACGTAGTTAGCCGTGGCTTTCTAATAAGGTACCGTCAAGGTACAGCCAGTTACTACTGTACTTGTTCTTCCCTTACAACAGAGTTTTACGATCCGAAAACCTTCTTCACTCACGCGGCGTTGCTCCATCAGGCTTTCGCCCATTGTGGAAGATTCCCTACTGCTGCCTCCCGTAGGAGTCTGGGCCGTGTCTCAGTCCCAGTGTGGCCGATCACCCTCTCAGGTCGGCTACGCATCGTCGCCTTGGTGAGCCGTTACCTCACCAACTAGCTAATGCGCCGCGGGCCCATCCTATAGCGACAGCCGAAACCGTCTTTCAGTCTTTCACCATGAAGCAAAAGAGATTATTCGGTATTAGCCCCGGTTTCCCGGAGTTATCCCAAACTATAGGGTAGGTTGCCCACGTGTTACTCACCCGTCCGCCGCTAACGTCAAAGGAGCAAGCTCCTTTTCTGTTCGCTCGACTTGCATGTATTAGGCACGCCGCCAGCGTTCGTCCTGAGCCAGGATCAAACTCTCCATAAAAGAAATTTGATTAGCTCAAATTTTGCTGGCATCATGTTTGATGTCCAAAATTTTTGTTTTGTTCACTAGCAAAACTAGCTACTTAAAACTTTATTGATTACGTTTTGCTTGTTCAGTTTTCAAGGTTCATTTAGCAACCATCTCTCGACAGCAACTTTTAAATTATAACATTTCTTCACTTTGTTGTCAACACTTTTTTTAAAATGTTTTTTCAAATCAGCGGAGACAACTTTTAAATTGTATTATAATCAATTATTCATGTCAACATCTTTTTTTCAAATTGTTTTTGAAGTTCAATGTTGTTAATTGCATCGTCTTAACGACAAGTAATAATTTATCACGTTAGAAAAAACTTCGCAAGTGTTTTTTATACAAAATCTAATTTAATTTAACAAACTTGCTTTAATAAGCAAATTTGTGTATTTACGAGAATCGTAAATCATAGTATCTTTCCTTATTTATTATTTGTTTTACTATACATCTCTTTCTATTAAATCTCAATATCTTAAATTAAAATACTACTTACTTTTCAAGTTAAATATAGCTCATAAAACTTAGTGTAAAATTACTTCCTAAATAAAACTACAAATCTAATTAGTTGTTTAGGTCAAAGAAGGTTTTTAAAAATTGCATTATGAAAATAAGCAGGCGCTAAAGTAGAAGTACTTTAGCGCCTGCTTATTTCTAATAGTCCCTATTTTATTTCATTACCTTGAGGGTCAACTATATTTAAGCACCACAAGAAGTTATCCCATGCAGAATACCAGCCACTAAAGATTTCAGAAGAATCGTCCCAACGAACATCAAATTTCTTATGGCCATCTATTTCTACTAAATATAAAGTAAGATTCTCGTCTTTTTTAGCAACGACTAATTTCATACCATGCTCGAGCTCTTCCTCCGTAAATGGAACATCAGAAACAGAACGTAATTGTGCCTGTTCAAATACTTGTTTGTTAATAATTTTGTAATTCATTATAAGCCCCCAATAAAATACTTCTTTTTATACTTATTGTATTTGATTTGAAAAACATAGAACTATAAAAGTATAACCTAAATATAATCTACGTTTAAACAACTTAATTTTTTTCATTGAGCAAAAAGAAGAGAACTCACCTATCCTGTGAATTCTCCTCTTAATTCATTGAATGCTCTTTAGCAGCTCTATAAAGAGCCTACGCAGTAATTTATTTTGTAATATGACGCATTGTTGGGAACAATAATACATCACGAATTGATGGTGAATTTGTTAGTAGCATAATTAAACGGTCAATACCTATACCTAAACCACCTGTTGGAGGCATACCGTATTCTAATGCTTCAATGAAATCATTGTCCATTTCATGTGCCTCATCATTACCTGCTTCTTTTTCTGCTAATTGTGCTTCAAAGCGTTGGCGTTGGTCGATAGGGTCATTTAACTCTGTGAAGGCATTGGCGTGCTCACGACGAACGATAAATAACTCAAAGCGATCTGTAAAACGCTCGTCCTCTGGATTTTTCTTTGCAAGAGGTGAGATTTCTACAGGGTGACCATATACAAATGTAGGCTGTACAAGCGTCTCTTCTACTTTCTGTTCGAAGAATTCATTGATAATATGACCTACTTCGTGAACATCCTTCACTTCAACTCCATGCTCTTTAGCAAGTGCTTGTGCTTGTTCTTTTGTCATCGGCTGCCAGAAGTCTACACCTGTTGCCTCTTTTACAGCGTCAACCATATGAACTCGTTTCCAGCCTACAGCAAGGTTGATTTCATCTTCACCATATTGAACAGAAGTTGTACCGAGAACTTCTTGAGCAACATGTGCAATAAGGTTTTCAGTTAGAGACATGATATCTTGATAATCAGCATATGCTTCATATAGTTCAATCATTGTAAATTCAGGGTTGTGGCGTGTAGAAATCCCTTCATTACGGAACACACGTCCGATCTCGTAAACTTTCTCTAAACCACCAACTATTAAACGTTTTAAATGCAATTCGATGGCAATTCGCATATATAATTCCATATCAAGGGCATTGTGATGCGTAATAAATGGACGAGCTGCTGCGCCACCTGCAATTGTGTGAAGCATTGGTGTTTCTACTTCTAAGTATCCAGCATTATCTAAATAATTTCGGATTGCACGAATAATTTTCGAACGCGTGATAAATGTCTTTTTGCTATCTTCGTTTGTCATTAAATCTAGATAACGTTGACGATAACGTTGCTCAACATCCTGTAAGCCGTGGAATTTCTCTGGCATAGGACGTAGCGCTTTTGTAAGGAATGTGAATTCCTCAGCCTTTACAGAAAGTTCTCCCACTTGTGTACGGAACACGTTACCACGCACACCCACGATATCTCCTAAATCAGCTTGTTTAAATAATTCATACGCTTCTTCGCCTACATGATCTTGACGAACATAAATTTGAATTTGACCATTTAAATCTTGAATATGTGCAAAGCCAGCTTTTCCTTTACCACGTTTCGTCATAATACGGCCCGCAATAATTACCTCTTGAAGGTTTTCCTCAAGCTGTTCTTTTGTTTGATCTGCAAATTGATCACGTACTTCTGTTGATAAATGTGTACGCTCAAAACGGCTTCCAAATGGGTCTTGTCCATTTTCTAGTATCGTTGTCATCTTTTGGCGTCTCACCAATAGTTGATCATTTAATTCTTCTATATTTGACACTTGTTTCACTCCTTAAGTAAATTGTCCGCGTTTACGTCCATAATATTTCTATTGTACACAATTTTAGTGCTGTAATCATCTGTTTCAATTTATTTTCAATCCAACACAAAATAATTAATAATTCTAAAAATTAAAAGTGCTGCTGAAAAGGCGCCTCTATCAAATTATAGAGACGCCCATAATAAAAACTATATCATTAATTCTTTAACTTCTGGAACAATTAATTTAGATTCGCTTTCTTCATACTCCTGTACAAGACTATTTAATAGTACCCGAAGTTCTGCCGCAGTTTCTGTTTGGTTAATAGCGTTGCGGGCCTTACCATTACCTCGAATTCCTTTTAAATACCATGATGCATGCTTGCGCATTTCCCGTACTGCAATTCCTTCCCCTTTTAATTGAAGAAGTCGTTCAAAGTGCAGTAAACATACGTCCATTTTTTCTCGTACACTTGGCTCTTCTTTTAATTCACCAGTTGCTAGGTATTGAACCGTACGATAGATCATCCATGGATTACCTAAAGCAGCACGTCCAATCATTACTGCATCTACACCTGTAGTTTCCAGCATACGTTTAGCATCTTGGGGTGTTTCCACGTCACCGTTACCAAGCACAGGGATGCTGACATTTTCCTTTACTTGACGAATATAATCCCAGTTCGCTTTACCCTCATACATTTGTACACGTGTACGACCATGAACTGCTACTGCAGCTGCACCTGCACGCTCAACAGCTTGAGCGTTTTCAATCGCAAAGATATGTTCTTCATCCCAACCAATACGCATTTTTACGCTAACAGGCTTTTTAACAGCATCCACAACAGCCGCTACCATCTCATATACTTTATTAGGATCAAGTAGTAAACGTGCTCCCGCTTCACATTTTATAATTTTATTAACAGGACACCCCATGTTGATATCAATAATATCAGCAGTCGTATTTTCATCCACATATTTCGCTGCTTCCACTAAGGTTTCTTTATCTCCACCAAAGATTTGCAGTGAAAGAGGATTTTCACGTTCATCGATATAAAGCATACCTAATGTTTTTTCATTTTTTTGGACAATGCCCTTATCACTAATCATTTCAGCGTATACGAGACCTGCCCCAAACTCCTTAACCGTTAATCGGAAAGCAGAGTTACAAATCCCAGCCATTGGCGCTAATACTACTCGGTTGTCCATGACAATATCGCCAATTTGAAATGGCTTCTCTGTTGACTGACCCAACGTTTTTCTTCCTCCTCTATAGGCTTTACCTATTTTCTCTATCTATCGTTAATGCTATACGCTGATAAATCATACCTATACAAATACTTAATTCACCGCTGACGGCTCATTAAAGTGGTTCCAGAAGATTACACCTTCCTTTTCACAATCCATTTGCCGTAACAGATCATGCGCTTGTTGTAGCTGTTCATCGAAAGGTGATGGTGTGATCTCTACAAGTGGTACTAGGACGAACGCTCGCTCGTACATTCTTGGATGAGGAACAATTAAGTTCTCCGTTTCAATATTCTCTTGATTGTAAAGTAAAATGTCAAGATCAATAACTCTTGGGCCCCAGCGGAATTCTCTTACACGCCCTAATTCCCGTTCGATTTCTTGGCAAATATTCAACATCTCAACAGACGATATAGCTGTTTTTAGATGAACAGCTATATTTAAAAAATCTGCCTGATCCGTATAACCTACAGCAGCTGTTTCAAAAACAGATGAAACACGAATCAACTCTAGTTCCTTCTTTTCTTTTAAAAGGTCTACTGCATGCTGAAGATTCTCATATCTCTCCCCCATATTTGTTCCGATAGATAAATAGACATCCTTCATTAGAAATCCCCCCTCGTAACCTCAACAGAGACTTCTTTATAATAACCATGAATAGGTGGGTCTGGTTTAATAAGCTCTACACGAACTCCTTTTACTTTATCAGGATAGGTTGCTAAAATCACATTTGCTATTTTCACAACAAGAGCCTCAATAAGCTTAAACGGTTCACCCTCTACAATATCCCGACATAACGCATATACCTCTGCATAATTTACGGTATAAGAAAGATCATCCGTTTCACCGGCTTTTGTCATGTCTACTGCAAGCGAAACATTTGCTCGAAAGCGTTGGCCTAGAGTGGTTTCAGCTGCTAATACACCATGATAACCATAAAACTGCATGTCCTTTAAATGAATATAATCCATCACGCTTCCTCCTTAAACAAACGTTTACCCACTAATACATCCGTCATATACGTTGCCCGCGCCATTTCCTTTACATCATGAACTCTTATCATATGACAACCCTTTTCAATTCCATAAACCACTGTGGCGCTTGTCCCTTCCAGACGCTCCTCAACAGGTAAGTTCAAGACATTACCTATCATTGATTTACGTGATGTTGCTAATAATACGGGATAGCCCATAGCCACTAAATCCGATAAGTGTTGCATCATGGCTATATTTTGTGCAGTATTTTTAGCAAAGCCGATACCTGGGTCTAAGATGATATGATGATCGGGAACTCCCGCTCGCTGTGCAATGGCAATACTTTTTTCTAAATCTGCCTTTGCAGTCGTCCAAAAATCAACACCATAATCCATATTTTCACGGTTATGCATTAAAATGATTGGAACATGTAAGTCTGCAGCAACCTGAGCAATTTCTGGTTCTGCCTTTGCTCCCCAAATATCATTGATAATATGTGCGCCGGCTTCAATTGCGGCACGCGCCACACTTGCTTTATACGTATCAACTGAAATAATGACCTTTACTTCTTGTGCTAACGCTCGAATAACAGGAACGATGCGTGCAATTTCATCTTCATCTGAAATTCGTTCGTACCCAGGACGTGTAGACTCTCCACCTACATCGATAATTTTTGCTCCTTCAGCCACCATTTTTTTTGCTTGAGTAACTGCAGCCTCCACATTGTTATACTTTCCTCCATCAGAGAAGGAGTCCGGTGTAACATTTAGAATCCCCATAACAAATGTTTCTTGTCTATAGTCTAATGTAATACCATTAATCGTTAATGGTTTCGTATATTTTTCTAGCATGTAAACGCTCCTTCTATCCTCGTTCCACTTCTTGAACAAATGCGCTATGCAAAATGGAATAAATAGGTCCTTTATTGCCTAAAAATCGCTGGTTCGCCAAGCTACTAATAGGCACAAGTTCTTGTACTGAATTGGTAATGAAGCATTCCGTACTTTGTAGTAAATCCTCTTTTGTATAAAAGCCTTCCTGTACATCAAGGTTTAGCGCACTAGCCTTTTCTATAACCCATGCACGAATAATTCCTGGTAAAATACCTGTCTCCAAAGAAGGCGTATATAGTATATCATTTTTTATCCAAAATATATTTGATGTCACACCTTCAGCTACATAGCCTGATTCTGTTAAAAAGAAACCTTCTTGTTGAGCCAGTGATGGCATTTCAAAGCGACCAAGCACGTTATTGCCGTAATGGTGCGATTTAACACGAAATGCTTGTTCAGGTGTATTGCGTGGTATGGTAAGCCATTGTGCAAACTTTTCAGTACCACGCGGTGTGTCTTGAAGTTCCTTGCGAAAAATGATGGTATTAGGTTGTCTATATTCTGTTGGCTGTAATCCAATATTATGTTCACCCGCAGATACATTTAAACGGAAGTAACCATCCTGACCGCCAGCAAGTTGATTTAGTTGTTGCACAGCCTCAAGTAATACACTTTCAGGATAGTTTAAATGAATGTGATATTGTGATAAAGCATGCTGTAATCTTTCCATATGTGCTTCCCAGTAAAATACCTGACCACCATATGTTCGGAACGTTTCAAAAAATCCTAATCCATATAAAAATCCATGATCAAATGGCGAAATTCTCAGATCCTGGGCCGCCATATAGTTTCCGTTCATCCAGCACTGCATCTATTTCACTCCTTCTATATACATTTCTATAAATTGGCGAAGAAGTTGTTTCCCTTGCTCTGTCATAATGGATTCCGGATGATATTGTACACCCTCAATAGGATATTCCTTATGACGTAAACCCATAATTTCTCCTTCTTCTGTCCAAGCTGTTACTTCTAGACACGCTGGTAATGTCTCCTTTTCTACAATAAGAGAATGATAGCGAGTTGCTTGGAATGGATTTGGCATGCCTTTATGCAAACCCACTTCAGCATGCAGCACGGGTGATGTCTTCCCATGCATTAAACGTTCCGCTTGTATGACATGACCACCAAACACTTGTGCAAGCGCCTGATGTCCAAGACAAACTCCTAAAATCGGAATATTTCCCGCGAAATATTTAATAATGTTCAGGCTTTCCCCCGCCTCATTTGGACTACATGGCCCTGGAGAAATAACAATCATATCTGGCGAAAGTTGTTCTATTTCTTCTACTGTAATAACATCATTACGTTTTACTACTATGTCATGACCAAATTCACCCAAATATTGGACGATGTTATAAATAAATGAATCATAGTTATCGATCATCAAAATCATAATACTCGCTCCTCTGCCATTGCCTTTGCCTGCCACATTGCCTTCGCTTTATTTAAAGATTCCTGATACTCTCTTTCCGGAACAGAGTCAATGACAATGCCTGCTCCAGCTTGAATATGCGCAACCCCATCTTTTACAAACGCTGTACGGATTACAATATTAAACTCCATATCACCTGTAAAGCCTAGCCAGCCGATTGAGCCTGTATATAAACCACGTCGTACAGGCTCCAATTCTTCAATAATTTCCATAGTGCGAATTTTTGGCGCTCCTGTAATTGTCCCACCTGGGAACATCGCACGAATAACATCTGCATTCGTTTTACCTTCTGCTATTTCTCCACGCACATTCGAAACGATATGCATAACATGTGAATAGCGCTCAATGACCATAAACTCATCCACTTCCACTGTTCCATAGGTGGATACGCGTCCTAAATCATTGCGCTCTAAATCCACTAACATCACATGCTCAGCACGCTCTTTATCATTATCAATTAATTCTTGAGCCAACGCTAAATCTTCCTCTTCCGACTTCCCTCTTGGTCGAGTGCCAGCGATTGGTCTCGTCGACAACTCATTGCCTTGACGCTTGACTAGTAACTCTGGCGATCCAGAAACAACAGAAAAATCAGGTGCTTCAATATAAGCCATATATGGCGACGGATTAAACGCTCGTAGTGCCTCATAGACATCTAGTGAATTTGCATTGAGTTTCTTAGACTGACGAACAGATAAATTCACCTGAAAGACATCGCCTTGTGCGATATACGTTTGGATTTTTTTAACTGCTGCCTTGAAATCGCCGCCCGCAAATGAAACAAGCAACTCATTTTCATCATTCTTAACTTCTATAGCAGTTGTTTTCTCAAATTTGCGCGCGTCTAATCCAGCCTGTGCAGCAACCTGCCAGATGTTAGCCCATTCTTCCAAGTTAACCTCATTCTCTTCTAACTTCATAAGTGTCACTGTATTCGTTTTCACATCATGTACGGCCCAGCAATCAAAGATATAATAATAGATATCAGGCACTTGTAAATCATCTGTTGCCGTATTAGGAAGCTCCTCGATTTTACGAGCATAATCATACGACACAAATCCAATAGCCCCTCCCTGAAAAACAGGTAGCTCTGCATTATAAGAAACCTGATATTCCGCCACAAGCTCTTCCAGTAAGTCGAGGGACTCCCCTTGTAAAACTTCCTGTCTGCCGTTTCTCCAATTTACGAAAAGCCCACCCTCTACTGATCGTGCGGTAGCTAATGGATTCCACGCAGCTATTGAAAAATGTCCACCACGTCCACTCTCTAAAAACACATGCGCTTGCTGCGTCTCTGTCTGCCTTTTATAGCTATAAAAAAATGAATCTGCATCCATCGTTAATGTTTTTGTAAGTATTGTTTTCAAGTTATTTTTCCCCTTTAAACATATGATGTGATTCCATCTTAACTTGATTATTACATAGAAGCGAATGTTTTTATAATTTTCATAGTGCCCTAGTTTTCACACTAAAAAAGGGCCCCTTTATAAAGGAGCCCTTACATAAAAAAATTGAATTAGTCTTCAAATTGATATAAAGGTGTTGATAGATAACGTTCACCATTAGAAGGTACAATAGCAAGGACATTCGAACCCTTACCTAAACGTTTTGCCGCTTCAATTGCAGCATAGATTGCAGCACCAGATGAAATACCACATAGGATTCCTTCTTCACGTGCTACTTTACGTGCTACTTCAAAAGCAACCTCATTCTCAACAGGGAATACTGAAGAATAGACTTCTGTATCTAAAACTGCTGGTACAAATCCAGCGCCAATTCCTTGAATTTTATGAGGCCCTGGTTGACCACCAGAAAGAACTGGTGAATCCTTTGGTTCAACTGCAATGATTTCAATGTTTGGATACTTTTCTTTTAAGACCGCACCAGCACCAGTAATTGTACCACCAGTGCCGACACCAGCTACAAAAGCATCGAGTGCCAGGCCATCAAATGCTTCTACAATTTCTGGGCCTGTTGTTAAACGGTGAATTACCGCGTTCGCAGGATTTGTAAATTGTTGTGGTAGGAAGTAGCCATGTTCTTCAGATAGTTCTTCTGCTTTAGCAATTGCACCTTTCATACCTGCTGGACCAGGTGTTAATACAAGCTCTGCACCATAAGCACGTAATAAATTACGACGCTCTAAGCTCATAGTTTCTGGCATAACTAGAATGGCTTTATAACCTTTAGCAGCTGCAATCATTGCAAGACCAATACCTGTATTACCAGATGTCGGCTCAATAATCGTACCACCAGGTTTTAATGTCCCGTCTTTTTCCGCAGCTTCAATCATAGCTAAAGCTAGACGGTCTTTCACCGAGCTTCCCGGATTAAAATATTCTAATTTTACATACACAGTACCTTCATTTTCACTTGTTGCATGATTTAATTTTACAATTGGTGTTTTACCAACTAATTCAGCTACCGAGTTTGCTAATCTACTCATTTACTAATCCACTCCCAATCCCTACTATTTTTATAGGTTTTACTTATTTTGTATTTTATCAATTTTTCCATTCGATTGTCAATAAATAAAACTAATATTTTCAGAATATTTATCATTGCTATGAAAAGGAAAAATCTTATCCTCACTAAAGAAAAAGAACCTGCATTTATTGGGTAATTCACTACGAATGCCTGTAAGTTTGATCAGACTCATTTTACCCCGCAAAACCTGCAGACTCTCTTCATGTATTATTTTTCTTTTTTAGTCTCTCCATAATACCAAGTAGCATTAAATTCCGACCAAAATGCTTCTGGCGTAACAGATTGCGGTAATTGCTCTAAAGCTAATTCTCGCTCAATATGTTCTTTCACATCGTCATATGTAAAGGATTGTCCTTCTAATATCTCTTGTACTTGAACAATGCCATAATGACCATTATCTAACTTAAAGGCTTTACTTACCTCATCTGCCTTTAGTGATTTTACAGTATTAATAATTGCAGGGTCTACATTTTCCTGATTTTCTGTAAGGAAACCAATATCCCCTCCTAAACTCGCTGAAGCACTATCAACAGAAATTTCTCGTGCCAGCACTGTAAAATCAGAGCCATTTTTTAATTCACCCAGTGCCTCATCAGCAGCTTTTTTTGAATCGACCTCAATAAAATTCGTACGATAGCTTGTTTTTGTATTATATAAGCCTTGATTTTCCTCATAATACTTTTCAACGTTTTCTTCCTCTATCACTACATCTTTAGTGAGTACCTTATCCAATATAAGCTGTGATCGAATCTTTTGGCGTAGTTGCTCTGCCGAAAGATTTTGCATGGCTGTATCATACTTATCTTGAGCAGATCGCATTAACGCTAATTCAAGATCAATTTCTTTATCAGTAACTTTAATTTTATATGTTTTTGCGGCCTTTTCCATTACCGTTTCATTTACTAAATTTTGGAGTGTTTCTTTACCATATCGTTCTTCCATAGCAATCATCCACTCTTGGCGTGTGATAACATCCCCGTCAATGGCAGCGACTTGTTCGTCGCTACCAATTTCCTGACCTTTGTTCGGGATCAACCAACTAATGAACCATAATACATTTCCTAATAACAAAACGGCTATGACAGCTAAAGCAGGCTTTGTCTTTAAACGACGTTGCAATAAAGGAGTTTGGTTTGGTGTTACATTGGTTGAAGGTCGCCGATTACGCGTTGAGCTCATCGATAAACCCTTCTAGCTCATCTTTAGAAAAGCTATATGTCTCTAAGCAGAAGTGACATTGTGCCTCTGCACCGCCGTCCTCATCAATCATTTCTCTAATCTCTGCTGTTCCTAGACCTAAAATTGCCGCACCAAACCGCTCTTTTGAACATTGACATTTAAATTCAACTGGCATGGAATCTAAAATTTGTAGATGTCCATTTCCTAATACAGCTTCTAAAATTTGCTCTGGTGTAAAGCCTTTTTCAATCATTTTGGAAACAGGCTCTATTGTAGCAAGGTGTTGCTCAATTTCAGTTATCGTTTCTTCCTCACAACCTGGCATTAATTGAAGTATAAATCCGCCAGCTGCAAGAATAGTGTTGTCTGGATTAACTAATACGCCTAAACCTACAGATGATGGTACTTGCTCAGATGTAGCAAAATAATAAGTAAAATCTTCAGCAATTTCGCCTGAAACAATTGGTGTTTGTCCTGAAAACATATCTCTTAAACCAAGGTCTTTAACAATTGTAAGAGCACCTTCTGTTCCAACACCTGCTCGAACATCTAGCTTACCTTGCTCGTTTAAATCAAAGTGTACATGAGGGTTTGTCACAAATCCACGCACTTCTCCATGTGCATTACTATCAATTACCATTGGGCCAATTGGACCGTTGCCCTCAATTTTAATAGTGATTTTCTCTTCACCTTTTAGCATGGCTCCCATCATAACTGCCGCTGTCATTGAACGACCTAAAGCTGCTGATACAACTGGCCATGTATCGTGACGGCGTTGCACTTCTCCTACTGTGGCTGTTGTACGTGCTGCAAACACACGAACTTGTCCATTAAATCCTAAACCTCTTACTAAATAATCACTCATAAATGGAATGTCCCTCATTTCCTATTGGTTACGTTTATAGAGCTTATATAAACCCTTTAACGTTAAAAATGGATCTACAACATCTATAATTTGTGTCTCCCCTGCAATTAGATTTGCTAATCCACCTGTAGCAATAACTAATGGCTCCTCTTTACTTTGTGCTTTTATACGATTAACAATGCCCTCAACTTGCCCGACAAAGCCATAAAAAATTCCCGCCTGCATGGCAGAAACGGTCGTTTTCCCCACGATATGTGTAGGTCGAACGATTTCAATACGCGGCAATCTTGCAGCCTGTGTATAAAGAGCCTCTGTAGAAATAGTGATGCCTGGCGCAATAGCTCCACCCATGTAATCGCCCTTTTCGTTCAAATAACAATAGGTTGTTGCTGTCCCAAAATCAACTATGATACAAGGGGCCTTATATAAATCTAGAGCTGCTATGGCATTCACTATGCGATCAGACCCAACCTCACGAGGATTTTCGTATTTAATATTTAAACCTGTTTTCACACCTGGTCCTACTATCAATGGCTTTTTTCGAAAATACTTCTGGCACATCGCCTCTAGTGAAAACATAATTGGTGGCACAACTGAGGATATAATAATGCCTGTTATTTGTTCAAATGAAATGCCTGCATGATTAAAAAATGAAAGAACTTGCATGGCATATTCATCTTCTGTTTTATGAAGATCCGTCACCATACGCCAATGGAAGGCTAATTGATCGTTGTCATCATAGACACCTAATACAATATTGGAATTCCCTGCATCTAAAACTAAAATCAAGAATGACACCTCCCATGTCGTCATTGTAACTTTCACAATCCCCATATTACAATATTCTCTCTAACTGGAATGAGGATAAAACACTTTAGAAAATGATACCATACTTTTTATCTTGATTCAGCAGATGTTGTTTGTACTGGAGGGATAGTCTTAAGTACATCACCTTCTACTACAGGTGGAGATAAATACCTATACATGTTATCATCCTTCTTTAAAAAGAGGCCCCTTAAATATGGTAGCCTCTCTTACAATCATTTGAAATTAAATTTTTCTGGATCTGGACCACAACGTAGTCCATCGTTCATTGCATCTAACTGTGTCATTTCTTGCTCAGTTAACGTAAAATCAAAAACAGCTAGGTTTTCAGTCATACGTGCAGGTGTCATCGTTTTTGGAATCGTGACAACATCATGTTGCACATCATAGCGTAATACAATCTGTGCAGGCGTTTTGCCATATTTAGATGCTAGCTCTTGAATCAATGCCTCTTCCAGTAGAGAACCATTCATCAACGGAGACCATGCCTCTACCTGTATGCCCTTATCCTTACAGTAGGCACGTACTTCCTCCTGTATTAAATGCGGATGGAATTCAATTTGATTTATAACAGGGACGACAGTCGTTTCCTTCAAAAGGCTTTCCAAATGGTGTACGTGGAAATTACTAACACCAATTGAACGTACTCGACCATCTTGATAAATCTTTTCTAGTGCTTTATAAACTTCAATATAATTTTGGTCTATTCCAGGCCAATGTACTAAATATAAATCTAAATAGTCTAATCCTATTTTTTCTAGACTGCTGTCATATGCCGCAAGTGTTTCTTCATAGGAAAGTCCATCGTTCCAAACTTTTGATGTGATAAATAATTCTTCACGAGTTACCAAGCCTTCTTCAATGGCTGCTCGTATTCCTCGTCCAACACTTTCTTCGTTTCGATATACTTGTGCTGTATCAATACTACGATAGCCTTTTGCTATAGCTGTTTTGACTGCTTCAGCTAGGTCATCTCCTTCGGGTACTCGAAAGACACCATAACCAACCAAAGGCATTTTAAGACCATTATTCAATACAACATTTCCCACGCATATACACTCCTATCTTTTTTGGCTAACATCTCTCTAAATGGCAGAGTTGCATGCAGCTTGTCTTTTTTACTACTCTATCCTAATGCTTATTAGTAAGAAAAGGCAAAGAAAAAGACTGCTTACTGAACTAGTAAACAGTCTTCCCTATTTTTAATCACGTTTTTCATCGATACCCTTAGGTGCATCATTCGGTTCTTTACGTTCTTTTGCTAAATCCAAAGTTGTTGGATTTGACTCTTTACTTAGTAGCTCTTTTTCAACAACTGGTTCGCCAATAGTATCTAATGTAGGCTTTGCTTCAATCTTTGGAGTGTTCTCCTCAATTTTTTCTGCAGCCTCTGGTTCCGGTAACACACCGTGATCACGTAAATGCTCAATTTCTTGTGCATTTAATGTTTCTTTTTCCATTAGTGTATTGGCAATTAAATCAAGCAGGTGACGTTTTTCCGTAAGGATACGCTTAGTACGCTCATATTGTGTATCAATTATTTTTTGCATTTCTTTATCAATTTCATAGGCTATTGAATCAGAATAGTTCTGGTCAGAATTAAAGTCGCGGCCAAGGAATACATTACCACCTTGACTTGAACCAAATTGCATAGCTCCAAGATTCTCACTCATTCCGTATTCAGTAACCATAGCACGGGCAATGCTTGTAACCTTTTGGAAATCGTTATGTGCTCCAGTAGAAACTTCACCAAGAACAATTTCTTCAGCTACACGACCACCCAGAAGACCTGCAATACGATCTAAAAGCTCTTGCTTTGTCGTAAAGAAGCGCTCTTCCTTCGGTAACATAATCGCATATCCACCCGCTTGCCCACGAGGAACAATTGTTACTTTGTGTACTGTATCAGCCTCATCTAGCTCAAGACCAACGACTACGTGGCCGGCTTCATGGAAGGATACCAGTTTCTTCTCTTTCGCAGAATATACGCGACTGGCTTTTGCAGGACCAGCGATTACTCGGTCTGATGCTTCATCAATATCTGCCATATTTATAGTGCGCTTACTTTTTCGAGCCGCTACAAGCGCTGCTTCGTTTAGTAGATTTTCTAAATCCGCACCTGAGAAACCTGGCGTACGTTGAGCAACAGCTGCTAAATCAACTGTATCTGCTAAAGGCTTATTACGTGCATGTACTTTAAGAATTGCCTCACGTCCTTTTACATCAGGATGACCTACTGTAATTTGACGGTCAAAACGACCTGGACGTAATAATGCTTTATCTAAAATATCCGGGCGGTTTGTTGCGGCAATGATAATAATCCCTTCATTGGCACCAAAACCATCCATTTCAACTAATAACTGGTTTAATGTTTGTTCACGCTCATCATGGCCTCCACCGAGACCAGCACCACGTTGACGACCTACTGCATCAATCTCATCGATAAAGATGATACATGGAGCATTTTTCTTAGCATTTTCAAATAGATCTCGGACACGAGAAGCACCAACACCGACAAACATTTCAACGAAGTCAGAACCTGAGATAGAGAAGAATGGAACACCTGCTTCACCAGCTACTGCTCGTGCAAGTAATGTTTTACCTGTACCTGGAGGACCTACAAGTAAGATACCCTTTGGAATACGGGCACCAATTTCAGTGAATTTGCGGTGGTCTTTTAAGAATTCTACCACTTCAACAAGTTCTGCTTTCTCTTCATCAGCACCTGCTACATCTGTAAAACGCACTTTTTTCTTTTGATCATCATACAGTTTAGCTTTACTTTTACCAAAGCTCATCACTTTATTACCGCCACCCTGAGATTGACTCATTAGGAAGAAGAATAAGAAAATGATGATAATGAAAGGAATAATTCCTGTAAAGAATTGAATCCATCCACTTGTTTCTGGTGCTGCTAAAAAACTAATATTACTATTTTTATCCTTAGCAGCCTCATCGATGCGGTCCATTAAAGATTGGTTTTCACGAGGGATGTTTGTAGTAAAACTTTCCCCTTTTTCATACCCCTTCAGTGTTCCTTCAACGACGTAAACTGATTTATCAGGTTGAATTGTAGCACTTGTTATTTCTTTCTTATCTAGAGCTTCTTGAAACTCATGATAAGTTAATTCTTTCGTTGGTGAATTTCCACCATTGAAAGTACCAAAAATACCGATAATCACTAGGAAAATCAGTAGATAGAATATGGTATATCGAAATATTCGATTCATCTCCAGCCTCCTCATTACAAACAGAAAAATTATAAGTAAAATCTTAACATATCATGATTTCATCATACAACGAAAAGCCCTACTTAAAAAATGTTTCGTTCACTTATTGCCGTTATCACAACAGTTTTTAGGCCATCTTTATATGTCCCAGCGTAATTGTACCTGTTCCTCGGGCTCGATATAGCTAAACATTGTGTCAAGATTTTGAATTATGTTAAACATAACTAAAAATACGTGACTTGCGCTGGAGACCTTTACTTTTTATAGCTGGTCTTTTGTTCTTAGAAAGAATATACCTCAGGCTTTAAAATACCAATATAAGGTAAGTTACGATATTTTTCAGCGTAATCTAAGCCATATCCTACAACAAAGCCATCTGGCACTTCGAAACCAACATAGTCAGCAGATAAATTTACTTTTCGACCTGATGGTTTATCAAGTAATGTAACAATTTTAATGGACTTTGCTTTGCGATATTTAAATAAATCTACTAGATAGCTTAAAGTTAAACCACTATCAATAATGTCCTCGATAATTAATACGTCACGTCCCTCAACGCTTGTATTCAAATCCTTTAAAATCTTCACTTCACCAGATGACACAGTAGCATTACCATAGCTAGACACATCCATAAAATCAAGTTCGATGAAAGAATCGAAACGTTTCATTAGGTCTGTCATAAATGGCATTGCCCCTTTAAGTACGCCAACAGCTAATGGAAATGCATCTTTGTATTCCTCTGTTAATTGCGCGCCTAAGTCTGCAATTCTTTCTTGCAATTGTTCTTCTGTAATCATAATTTTTTCGATGTCGTTTTGTAACATATCGATTCCTCCTCGTGATGTATCAAAAAATCTTCACCCTATTTCGGTGAAATATTTTACAAAGACCTTAGTCTACGATGAGCACTGTATCATCGTTTGGTTGCGGAGTGGTTGAAAAAAATATTCCCATACGCACACCAATTACCGCTACCACCTCATCAGATTGAGAAATCAGTAACGGCCAGCTATTTCGCTCATTTAAAGGAATCTTTTCATCTATAAAAAGGCGAGATAAGCGTTTTGGCTGATCCATTCCTTTTAACAGCATTCTATCTCCATCCCTGCGTGCCCGAACATAAAACGGTAGGTGGAGTTTGCTAGCGTTAAAATAAAAAAGTTGTGCAGTATCCGTCAGCAATTCAGACGATAAATCATGCAAATTGACTACGCGTAAGCGCTCACCATTTGTCAGTGTTGTCCAGCCATTAGCAGTCGAAATAACCTGTTTCTCAGGAGAAGCTAGGCCTTCTAACGGCTCCTTTTTCTGAATCGTTAAATTTCCATAACGGCGAACTGCTAGAAAATCTTCAGGTAAGTGAATTTCAGCATACCCTGCTGTTGTATCACAAAGCTTTAAAATTGAAGTCAATAAGGCATAACTTTGTATCGTATTTGAATCTTTGTAAAGATAGTTTAATAGTATTAAAATGAGCCTCCTTTGTAAAGCAAGTGGTACCAATTGAAATGCCTCAATTTCCATGCGATATGTATTTTCATTATTTCTTATGATGATTTGGGAAAATACATCTTGGGCCAATGTCATTAAAAAGGTATCGTCTTCTTGCAATTGCTTTGTGAAATGGGTCACCTGTTCAGTCACTCGCGGATTCTCTGCCTCCAATAAAGGCACCACATGATGTCTAAAACGATTACGTACATAGGTATCTTTAGAATTGCTAGCATCTTCTCGATAATCTAAACCTTTTCTAAGTAAATATTCCCCTATTTCAGACTTTGTAACCGTTAAAAACGGACGAATTAATGATTTTCCTCCAAAAATTCTTTGAGGACGTATGCCCTGCATGCTATTCATTGTTGCATTTTTTGTAAGGGCCATTAATACTGACTCCAGTTGGTCATCCGCATGATGTGCAGTTACAAGCTTATTAGCATTTGTTTTTTGCAGAACTTCTTTGAAAAATTGATACCTTTCCCTACGACATATTAACTGTGTATTACCATTTTCCTGTGCCAATATTGTAGGTATTGGAATTTCCTTGGCATGTAAGTAAACATCATTAGCGTCACAATATTTTTGAACAAAAGCCCTATCCTCAGCAGAAGCTTCTCCTCTCAACATATGATCAACATGTACAGCTTCCACCTGAATGTTCCAATGCTCCTGTGTTTGAATAAAGTAATGAAGTAAAGCCATAGAGTCTATCCCACCCGAAACGGCGATGAGAAGATGGTCGCCTTGCTGTAATAATTGCTCTTCTTCTATAAATGTTTTGACCTTTAATTCAAATGACAAACGCTTCTCCTCCCCTTTTCGTTGTTAGTTTAAGATGATTTACTCATTGAATACTGAGCTGGTCTAAAGACAGCCCATGTCGGTACAACATGTGTCACCTCTAACATTAATACTGTACAATCATCCTCTATTTCAAAATATCCTTGGAATGATTGCATAATGGTTGTTAGCTTTTCTTGAATCGTTTTATTTGTACTTGCTACCTGCTGTGCGAAAGCTAAAAATGTTTCCTCCTGTTCATCCCAATCAGCTACACTTGAGAACAGTCCATCTGAATGCATTAAAATAACATCACCTGCCTTCAGTTTTCTTTTTTCAGCTTCGACCGCTGAAATAGATAAGAATCCTACAGGTGCTGCATTACTTTCTACTTTCAGTACCTCTTTTCCACGCAAAATGTAGGTTGACATTCCACCCGCTTTCCACGACCACAAATCTCCGTGCTGTAAATCGACAAGTGCAAAATCAAGGGTTGCATACATATCATCTTGCTGCTTTAATGCCATGACATAATGGAGCGTATGCATCGCAGTTTCGGGATTCATATTGTAATTTAGACACTCTCTCATTAAATGAATCAATTTTCTACTTTCATGTTGTGCTTCTTTACTTTGCCCCATACCATCAGACAGCAATATCGCAAATAATCCTGGATGCAATTGGAAAAGGGCATGAGAATCACCGGAATATAGTGTTGCATCTTTAGACATGCTATATATATCATACTCTACTTCAAAGCTAATAGCTGATCTAAAGCAAATTTGAACATGACGAAATGGTATTTCGCAGGCTACTACTTTTTCAATTTCAAAAGGTTCATCAAAAATTTCATAAAGAATCGGCAAAATCATACGTTCAGCTAATGTCGTATCTTTCTCCCAATTGACACGTGCTGGTGCTAAGGCACAAACAATCTTTCTTGCCCCAGGCTTATTACTTAAGACATCAAGTTGAAAACATTCAATATTGGCTTCCTTTAAGCGCTCAACAATGTCCTTCTCAACACTTACAAAAGAAATTGTATCTTCCTTCATCTCAGCAATTAACTGATTTAAATGATTGCTCATATCTCGCAGTTGAAGGGCAATCATTTTTTTACCATGGAAATATTGCCCGTTAATTCGTTCTCTATAAAGTTCTGTATCTAATTCCTCAAAGATTTTCGTGGATTTCACACATTTATAGCGTATTTGTTCTTCAACACGATGAATAGCTGATTCCTTGCCTACTCCTTTCATATGAAACCAATCTGTCATCAGCTTGTCCATACCATTATTTTGCGCACCCCAGCAATGATCATAACGGAAACAACTTAAACAAGTATTCATTGGTGCGACTTCCTTTGCCGCTTCAACTGGTGCTGTCATAAAGCGATCAAACACAAGTTCCTTCATGAATTGCACAAAATGCTGAAAGTGCTCTAATTTATACGTTACATGTTCTGTTAACCAATTCTGTCGGGCTAGTAAAACCTCTTCTCGTTGTGGAAAGAGCTTGTCCCTTACCCTATCTGAATATTTCTTTGGAATGGTTAGAAATAAAATACTACCAATGGCAATTGAGGTGAAATAAACACTATCCAAGGGCAATGTGGCGTCATAAAATAAAAAAAATACACTAGGTAAAATACTACCAATAGCAACGCCAAATCTACCACCTTTCGCTCCCATACCCGCACATAATCCAGTTAAGGTAGCCACCGAAAGCATACCGGTAAACGAAAGCTTGGCCACACCTATAAGCGTTCCTAGCACTGCTCCAATGACAGTTGCTAAGGGCACACTTCCAACCAATGCGCCAAAACAGATAAAGAGCTGCAGTAAAAAAATAGGGAGTGAAAAATAGCTTATTACAACTGTTTGCATTCCAGTAAGCATGGCTGCAAAGACGACTAATCCTGAACCTAGCTTTTCATATGTCCAATGCGTCGTAAACCATTCATACGAATTAACAAATAATACTTGCATAAACAATGTCATAATAAGAGCTAAAGCTGCTTCACAGCCCACATAAAATTGTACAAGCACTGGTGGTAAGCCTTGATACATCACCCCTTGCCACATTATTTGTACTAGTAATACAGCTAAAGACACCGCAATACTTTGGGGCAGTTGCCAGTAACGAAAACGCATAATACATTCATACAGGATAATTTGTAAAGCGAGAATTAGGACTTGTCCAAAGCCTAGGAAAAAGCAACCCGCTAAACTCCCAAATAATACGAATTTAGCATACTCCCTATATTTTGTTCGAATAATGGCCCAAAAAGGAACTGAGAACGGTACAGCCGCTTCAAATACAACAGATTGAGCCAAGAAAAAGGCGGTTAAAAAAAAGAGAGAGCCTATTAGGATCTGCTTCTTTTTCAAACCTATTTTTTGGTCATCTACATTCGTTGTATTATACCATTCAATACTTGTCATTTAACTATCCCCTTTCCGCACTTTTGGTTATTATAAAAAATTATGTGTGGAAAGATTGTCTGACGTTGACAGAAAAAAATATAAATATTTCGACTAATAGCTATTCATAAATACGAGAATTGGCAACAATTTCTATAGTAAAAGGCTTTTGATCAATAGAAATATTAGAAAATTCAATTATTTAATCAATATAATAATTATTTACTATTCATCTTAAAGCCTAATTTGAAGGGATTTTATGTACTATTAATGGTTTGATTCAACTCTTCTCTAGGATATATTTCTACGTAAGAACAAAAAATCCGCTAAAATATTCTTCTATAGTTAAATGTCCTGAAATATCTTTAAATATTTTTTCAAACCTACTTGACACTAGCACGATTGGCTTGTATTATTTAACTTGTTGCTTAAACGACATGCGGAAGTAGTTCAGTGGTAGAACACCACCTTGCCAAGGTGGGGGTCGCGAGTTCGAACCTCGTCTTCCGCTCCATTTCTAAATTTGGCGGCCTAGCTCAGCTGGCTAGAGCGTACGGTTCATACCCGTAAGGTCGGGGGTTCGATCCCCTCGGCCGCCACCATATAGGCCCGTTGGTCAAGTGGTTAAGACACCGCCCTTTCACGGCGGTAACACGGGTTCGAATCCCGTACGGGTCATCTCAAATAGGTATCTCAGAACTAGATTCTGAGATACCTATTTTTAATTTATCCATCTATCTACTTCTTTGCAAATTCTATCCGTCCGCTTAAGTAAAGCTATGTGACAGAATATAAAAGTATGGCATACTAGTAAAAACAACGTTTTTAGGAGGTTTAATTCCCTTGAGTGCATTAACAAAAGCTGCTTTAATTTGTGGAAGTGGCTCAATGATTATTCTTATTTCAATTCTAATAAACTTACCGTTTTTTGTTCAAATAATCTTATTGCTTGGTGGACTAGCTGTGAGTGTATATGGTGTTTCTTTACTTGTCAAAATGGTTATCCATCCTGTGAAGAAAGAATCCATTGGTCTTACCGATAATAAAACGATAACACCCACAAAAAAGAAAAAGAGACCTTCTTCTACTTTATAGGTATATTAAAAAAGGGAGTAGCTTTTTTAAAAGCCACTCCCAACTCTATTTCATACACTTTTTCTACGATTAAAACAGTCAGCAAACTACCCTCTTCTAGCTCCGCGACCTCCGCGTTTTGATTCTGTAGCACGTTTAAGTGTTGCTAGACGTTCATCACTATCTTTTAAGAAGCGTGCCATTTTTTGCTCAAAATTTTCTTTTGGCTGGTGGCGTTCGTTGCGATCATTGGAACGATTATCACGACGTGGACGTGCTGGACGCTCTGGTCGCTCTGGTCTTTCAGCTTGAGGCTTTGCTTTACGGATTGAAAGACCAATCTTTCCGTCCGCTTCAACATTCATCACTTTTACTTCAACTTCATCTCCAACTTTTAGATGCTCATTGATATCTTTTACATAATTGTCAGCAACTTCACTAATGTGAACTAAGCCTGTTTTGCCATCTGGCAGCTCAACGAATGCTCCAAAATTTGTGATTCCTGTTACTTTACCTTGTACCTTGCTGCCTACTTCAATTGACATAAAAAAAATGCTCCTCCTTAAAAATTAAGCGACTCTTTTGAGCCATGTAATCAATTTAATCAAACTTTTTACTGCAATAAGCTTCTCTTTTCATTATATATAACAATAAAAGAGTGTCAACAATACATAGCTTTTCAGTCGTCTTTTTTATCTTCCTTATCTGGAATGATGAAAATAATCTCACCTTTTTCCGATAAATAGTACTCTTTTCTTAATAGCTTCGCGATATATTCATCATCCTGCAATTGTTTGATTTTAAGATTTAATGTATCTTGTTCTTCTTTCAATTCAGTGAGATGCCGATTCGCTTCTTCTTTGGATTTCTCTTTTGCTGCTAATGTTTCATTCTGATGTGACAGCACATTTAAGAGAAGAGCAATAATAATGACTGGTACAATCGCAAAAAAGACAATACGACGCATCTTACGTTTTCGAGCCTGTTGTTTGCGATTTATAGCTCTATCCGTGTTACGGACATAGTCATTATCAAGCTTAGTGAAGTTTTGGGATTCATCATTTGATGAATGACGTCTAGTCATGTCCGCACCTCCGATAATTATTGTTGCTTTTTATTATACTTCAAATATCGTAATTTTTTAAAAAAAGTGTAGGACAAATACGAATAAATTTTGACAAAAGGTCTTATAACAAACATAACAATATTTATTAATAATTGCAAAATTTGTCGAATAACCGTAATTATGAAACGCACAATGAACCAAAAGGGTCTCCATGTTATATTCACCAAAATTCTAGCAACGAAACGTAAAAAGGTTTGAAAAAATGATTGATACAAAAAAATTCCGGCTATTTGCGCTAGCGGGTCGTAAGCCCGCCAAGCGCCATCTTTTAGCCAAAATAATAAATAGTATGTCAACCCTCCAAGTAGAATCCAAGTTATTAACTCAACAACCATCATCCACTTTCGAAGGCTTGACCTTTTTGGAGTTGAAAAAACAATAAGCCTTATACTATCAATTATGAAACCAACTGCTATACCGCTCAAAACCATGACAATTAATTGATAAAATTGTTCACTGACAATCATCCAAATAACTTATGAAGGAAACCTTTCGAGAAGCCACTTTCCTCCTCGTCGTACTGTAAGGTTTTTACAGTTCCTTCAAGTGTCAATAATCCTTTGTCAACATCTAAATGAACGATATGCAGTTCCTCTCCACGGATTAACAAGTGCCCTTGGGACGTCTTAATGAAAAACTCTTCCTGATCAAAGCGTTCAATTGATTTTACAGAAGTCATGTCCATTCTTTTACGATTACGAATCGTTAAAATATGCTCTCCAGATGGAATTGTGTAACGATTACTTTCTTGATGTAGCGTCATTTTTTTCCTCCTTTAGTCGTCCTAGCTTCTGTTCACTTTATGCGGACAACCTTCAAAGCATGACAACTTTATTTAAGTTGTGTCATACTTTCACCTACAAAAAGAAAGGCAGGACAACAATAGGAGGGCTAGAAAATAAATTTAGCTTTAATCCTCATCATCAATAAATTCAGGCTCAATCTTTTCAAGTCGTTCTTCTTTCAAAATGGTAAACATTTTTGCTGCATCTTCTTTTTTCACAGTATCACGTATTTCTTCTACACGTGCCGTTACTATTTTTTGACCAAAACGGATAGCAAGCTCATCACCAGCTTTCACTGTACTACTTGCTTTTGCAATCTTTTCATTGATTGTAATACGTCCTTGATCAGCCACTTCTTTGGCTAAAGTACGGCGTTTTATTAAACGGGATACTTTTAAAAACTTATCTAATCTCATAATCTTACTCCTTTTCTAGTTGCTTTGCTTCATTCCAAAATGCATCTAATTGTTCTAATGTAAAATCGGAAAATGGTTTTCCACTAGCCTTTACCTGTTGCTCAACATAGCCGAAACGTCTTGCAAATTTCTCATTTGCATGTAGCATGGCTTCTTCTGGTGATAATTTATAGAAACGTGCTAAGTTTACTAATGTGAACAATACATCGCCAAATTCATCAAGACGGGACGCATTAGAGCCTTTCGTCACCTCATGGCGAAATTCCTGCCATTCCTCGGTAAATTTATCCCATGCTCCCTCCACATCTGGCCAATCAAAGCCCACTTTTGCAGCTCTTTTTTGATAATTGTAGGCTGTCTGTAATGCCGAAGATGCTCTATATTCTTCGTCTAATAAAGGTTTGTCGCTAGTTTCTTTTTCCTCAGCTTTAATAGCCTCCCAATTAGCCACAACATCATCTGCATCTTCTACTGCAACATCCCCAAAAACGTGCGGATGGCGGCGAATCATTTTTTTACTAATCGAAGCTAACACATCTTCAAGTGTAAAATAACCTTGATCTTCTCCAATTTGTGCATGCAAAAATACTTGTAACAACACATCACCAAGTTCCTCAATCATAGCAAAATCATCCTCAGCATCAACCGCAGCCAAGTATTCATGTGCTTCCTCAAGTAAATATTTTTTCAACGACTCATGTGTTTGCTTTTGATCCCAAGGACAGCCATTTGGACCTCTCAGCGTTGCAATGATTTGACGGAATGTTGTCCAATCTCTTAATGACTCCTCCTGTGATTTTACAGGTGGTACATAGACTGTTGTTAAATTATTTACTTCTACACTTTGATCGAGTTCATAGAGTGGCACTGTGACAATCTGTTCCTGGGAAGATCCAGCCGCTGTCACAACTGTCACAGGATACTCATCATCATATTTCTCCATCAACGTTAGCTTCACTTCTGATGCACTGAATGTATCGTATACTTGAGCGATCAAGATATGCTGACGCATGTTAATGTCATGCATTGAAAAACTAGTACCATCAAGTAATTGAAAGCCTTCAATTGGATCTATTTTTAACGCACCAAAAATGGGATCTAAGAAACTCTGACCACCCTCAATGACTAGCTCAATTTTCCCTTCATTTGCGGCTGCAATAAGTAATTGCACTGTTTGCTCTGCAACTAGTGGATGCCCTGGCACAGCATACATAACATCCTCAACAGCGGTAGCTTCTATAAGAGAATCAGCTATTTCTGCATACACAGGTTGAAATGTATCGTGTTTTTCATAAACGTCGTCAAAACTTTCAAATCCCACACCCTCTGCTGCTAATTCCTCTAAAACCGGATGATCCACTGTTCGTACATATAATTTTTTAGCAGCCTTTAATTTTTTATAAACACCCATTTGCAGCTGATTAAAGTCACCTGCACCTAAACCAATAATTGTTAATGTATTCAATATTACACCTACTTCCTTGAATTTAGCCAAAGTTGGTAAACAGCCATTCTACGTCCAAACGGCAGTAAATACCATTCTTTTTCTATTAGTACTCTTTTCTTTGCAATAATTGTTAGCATAACAAACGCCCCAATAGATACTGCTGTCAAACCCGCCACCATGGCTATCATACGTGAAGACATCAAATGGTTTAACAAGGACGATACTAGCTGTAACCATATAAGAACGACGATTGTCATACTGAAGGAGGCTATACCTACTTTTTTATAAAATGCGCCTGAAGCTAATTGAATGCCAGTCAATGTTTTTAAATAAATAATTAGCAAGGTTGCTGTTAATAATAATCCTATATCATTTGCGATGGCAGCTCCTAGTACACCTAATCCACCAATTAAACGTACATTTAATATAATTTTTATTAGAAAACCGATTATGAGAAATAAAGCTGGTTTTTTTAATTTTCCATAGCCTTGTAAGATTGCTGTAAATGTAAGGATAATCGACAAAGGGACAATTTGAAATACATAGACAATCAATACTTCCGATAAGGAATTGGTTTTAAAAAGCATTTCATTTAAATAAGGCATAACTAGCATTAAGCCTAGTGCAGCAGACCAGCCGAACAGGACGGATGCTTTGTATGTTAATTGTATGAATGGTACTGCACTACGTCCCGCTTGTTTTTTCGACAAATGGGCGACAAGTGGCACAATGGCCAACGACAATGAGGATGCAATGACAACACCTAGTTGAACTAACGGTTGTCCTCGATCATAAATACCCTTCGTTTCCTTTGCAATTGTAGGAGTCATGCCATTATCAATTAATGAAGAATAGATTGTAAATGAATCGACCAATTGATAGCCAAGTAGTAGTAGACCACTCATACTGACACTCAAGCTCAGCCAAGTGACCTCTTTAATGATAGGTAAACTTGGATTACGTTGTAGATGTTGTTTAACTTGCTGTAGACCAAATCGTTTATATGAGATATAAGCAAGTAATAGCAAGGCTGTAATTTCTCCAATTACTGTACCGATAACAGCCATTTTTCCTGCACCATAAAGAGATTTAGTCGTTGTCATAATAAGAAAGGTACCTGCTAATATGACAGTTACTCTCACTGCTTGTTCAAGTACTTGGGCATAAGCAATAGGCTCCATAATTGCTCTAGATTGAAAGCTACCTTTTAAAATAGCCAGCGCTGGCATAACCAATACTACTAAGGAGCCTGTACGAATAAGTGGTGCTAATTGAATATCTCCCATTAAATGGGCAATCTTTTCAGCACCTCCAAATAAAATGGCAAAAAACAGTAGTGATAATACCGTTAAATACCTGAAAACTACCTGTGTTATAGTGCGACGTCTTTCATCACGTTCTATTGTATCAACAATACAATCATTGTCTGCAAGCATTTTAGAAATGGCTATAGCAAAGCCACTAGATGTCCAAACAACGAAGATTGAAATAACTGGATATACCTGTTGATAGATATAAAAGCCTTCATCACCTACTAGATTTTGAAAAGGCACACGGTAAATGGCACTAAGAACTTTTACAATAAGGGCTGCTATCGTCAATAAGGCGGCACCCTTCATGTAGCTTTTCATACCAAAACGTTGCGACATAAATTGCCCTCTTTCCTTCTTAACAATGCCAATAGTATAGCATATCTCAAAAGTTTGACGTGCAAGGTGGCACTACTGTTCCTATAATGATTCATCCTTATGTACGCAAAAAAGTTATTGTTCAGCCTTAAAGGTCATCGCAATAACTTTTCCATGCATTAACTATTCATTTGTTTTGCTAAGAAGTTTGCAGCTGTTTCCACTACTTTGACTTCTACCTCACCAACAAAGTGTACTTTAGACAAGACGATAATACAGCCTATTGGGTCACCATTCACCATAATAGGTGTCGCACAATATGATTTTACTTGCTCATATTGTCCAGGGACAATTTCAATCGTTGTCTCCATTTTTTCTATTTTTGTGGAGCGTTCGTCCATAAAGCTTTCCGCAAAGGACGTAATGCGACGATTTATATATTCCTTTTTCCCTATCCCTGCAACAGCGATTACTTCATCACGGTCAGTGACAAATGCTGGTGTGCCCATCGTTTCATAAAGTGTTTCAACATATTCTCTTGCAAATTCCCCCAAATCATTGATGGGAGAATATTTCTTTAAAATGACTTCGCCTTCACGGTCCGTATAAATTTCAAGCGGGTCGCCTTCACGAATACGTAGCGTCCTACGAATTTCTTTTGGAATAACTACACGCCCTAAATCATCAATACGACGAACAATTCCTGTTGCCTTCATTCTAATGCCTCGCTTTCGCTACAATGAAATTTTAATTCAATGATAGTATGGTTTTTATTTGAGCAATCTATGCAAAAACTGAAGAAAAAGGATTTCACAACCATCAATCAATTTTTTTCAAAAAACGGTATTACATCAATCAACTCTTTATTAGATTACCCAAGGAATAAGTTTCTATAATTAATTCATAAAAAATATTGGAAAAAATCAATTATTCCTGTGAGCAAATATGTTAGAGATGATGATTACTGAAGCAACATGAAAAAGGCAAATCTTATCTTTTACGGTAAAAGATAAGATTTGCCTTTTAACTACTATTGCTGCTTTTTTGCTTTATCAATAATTTGCATTAGCTCTTCCAACATATCAAAGGGTTCATATTTCCCACTCTTGCGTTCATCTATTGTTAATTTTAACTGCATGCCATCCATACCAAAACCAACAGCACGCTCGAATTTCATCGATTCTTCAATAATCTTACTGCCATCGACACTTGCCGTCCCTTGTTCTGACAATAGTATTGTAATAAGTTTTTGCTTCTCCTTTACAGATACTACTCCCGCACCTAAGCCCCAAACTTTCATTCGTGCTATTCGAAGTAAACGCTCTGTTTCAATTGGAAGATCGCCAAATCGATCCTCTAATTCCTCCATGATTTCGTCATACTCCTCCACCTGATCCATGGCTTTAATTCGTTTATACATTTGGATCTTTTGATAACCATCTGGAATGTAAGCGTCTGGAATATAAGCATCAATACTCAGCAAAATTTCTATATCTGGCTTTTCTTCTTTTTTCACGCCCGTTTGACGTTCCGCGATGGCATCCTGAAGCATTTGTGAATATAAATCAAAGCCAACTGAATCAATAAAGCCATGTTGCTGCGCTCCAAGTAAGTTTCCTGCGCCCCGAATAGATAAATCTCGCATCGCAATTTTAAAGCCTGAGCCAAGCTCTGTAAATTCTTTAATTGCTTGTAAACGTTGCTCCGCTACATCTGTCAGAACTTTGTCGCGTTGGTACATAAAATATGCATAAGCTACTCTGTTAGAACGTCCAACGCGCCCGCGTAATTGGTAGAGCTGTGCTAAGCCCATGCGATCAGCATCATGGACTATTAATGTATTTACATTCGGTATATCGACACCAGTCTCGATAATCGTTGTTGTAACAAGCACATCATAATCGCCCTCTAAAAAGGCTAAAATTACGGATTCTAGCTCTGACTCAGTCATTTTTCCATGAGCAAAGCCTATCCGTGCTTCAGGGACCAGCACTTGAATCTCCTCAACCCTTCGAGCCATATCCTCTACCCGATTATATAAATAAAATACTTGTCCGCCACGTGCCATTTCCCTCTCAATAGCTTCTCGTACTAATGCCCCGCTGTGCTCCATCACATATGTTTGAACTGGGAAACGATTAGCAGGAGGCGTCTCAATAACAGATAAATCTCGGACCCCTACCATGGACATATGAAGTGTCCTTGGGATAGGTGTAGCTGTTAAAGTTAAGACATCGACATTTGTCTTTAACTGCTTAATTTTTTCCTTATGCGTCACACCAAAGCGTTGTTCTTCATCCACAATTAGCAGACCAAGGTCTTGGAAAATTAAATCTTTAGATAAAATACGGTGTGTTCCAATAACTATATCGACTCGGCCCTCTTTTAAGCCCTTTAATGTAGCTGTTTGCTCCTTTTTCGTCCGGAAGCGAGATAACAATCCAACATTAATGGCAAAGTCCTGAAAGCGCTCACGAATAGTCTCATAATGTTGCTGAGCTAGAATAGTTGTAGGGACAAGGAATGCCACTTGCTTTCCATCTTGAATAGCCTTAAATGCGGCACGAATGGCTACCTCTGTTTTACCATAGCCTACATCACCACAGACTAAGCGGTCCATAGGGCGTTCACGTTCCATATCTCGTTTTACTTCAACAATTGAACGTAGTTGATCTTCTGTTTCTTCATAGGGGAACATCGCTTCAAAATTACGCTGGTCATCGTTATCAGGTGTAAAAGCATGCCCTTTCTCTGCTTCACGCTTTGCATACAGCTTTATTAAATCATCCGCAATATCCTGTACAGCAGAGGATACCTTCGCTTTCGCCTTTTTCCACTCTGCTCCACCTAATTTATGTAGCTTTGGTTCTCGATCCTCTGACGCCACATATTTTTGGATTAAGTCTATTTGCTCTACGGGTACATATAATTTATCGTCTGCACGATATCGAATATGCAGGTAATCCTTATGTGTACCATTAACCTCTAATGTCTCTACACCAATATATTTACCAATCCCATGATGAACATGTACAACATAATCACCTGGCTTAATTTCCGTATAACTTTTAATACGTTCAGCATTGGTCATTTTTTGTGTGCGTGCTTTTTTCTTTGCCTGCTGTTTAAAGAGCTCGTCTTCTGTTACAATCGCTAAACGCTGCAGAGGCAATTCAAAGCCACTCGACAAGCCACCATCTACAATATAAATACCAGGTTCTGTTGGCTCACCTATCGCTGTATGAATATCGTATTCTTCAAGCATTTGCTGAACTCTTTTCACTCGTTCTTTATCCCTTGCTATGATGAGAACTGTAAATTTGCCAAGTAACCAGCGTTCAACCTCACTTTGAAGCAAGGACATTTGTCCATGAAATTGCTGCATTGGCTTGCAAGAAAAGTTGGTTGTTTTAGTAAACGTAATCCCTGCAAATGTTCGCGAAAATAATGAAAATGAAAGCTTTTGTTGTGACAACATCGCCAATATTTCTTTTAATGAGAAGGCAGGTTTGACATCATGAACCATTTTTCCCTCTTCGATTAAAGATAAAAACCATTCATCCTCTTCACGTTCCCATGCATCCATTACCTCTTGAATACGTCCAAGTTCGTCAAAAAGCACAATACCATCATGTTCAAAGTAATCTCCCAAAAAGGCTGTTTTATCGTATAATAATGAGCCATATTTGTTTACATAATCAGGTAAATTTCCTTGCTGTAGCAACTCAATATCATATTGAATATGCTGATACAGAAGTTCTTTCGTCTCCTGCTTTTTCACCTTCTTTAGGCTGGCTGCTAATGCCACTTCTAAACGGTCTGCTAATGCCTGTCTTTCTGATTTCGTAAGAATGACCTCAGAAGCAGGAAGAATACGAATTTTTTGTAATTTATCAATAGAACGTTGGTCATCTGCTGAAAATGTTCGTATGGAATCAACCTCTGTATCAAATAATTCAATACGAATTGGTGATTCTAAATAAGGTGGATAAATATCTAAAATTCCCCCACGTAATGCGAACTCTCCAGGTGATGTCACCATTGAATTCCGTACATAGCCCATCTCAACTAACGTTTGCAACCATTTATCAATTTCAACATCTTCGCCTAATGCGGTTTGTAAAAAATAATGTAGCCAGTGTTCTTTTGGTTGCATTATTTTACGTAGACCAGCCACAGGTATTACATATACGGCTTTCTCCCCTCTAGCTAAGCAATCGAGCGTCGCGATTCGCTCCGCGCGAAGTTCTGGTGAAGCCACAGAAAGATCAGCTGCAATAAATTCATCCGCAGGGTAATAGTGAACATGTTCCTCGCCTAATAGTCCAGCAAGCTCATCCACCATTTTTTGTGCCTGCAATAGATTAGGAGAGATAATGTAGATTGGCTTCTTTACATATTCAAATAACACATCAACCATTACTGGGCGTGCGCTTCCTGTTAAACCTGTTATAAGCTGTGATGCAGTTTGACCGCTCTGAATTTCCTTTAAAAATGATGTAATATGTTTATCTTGCGACACAAGCTGTCGTAAAACCTCCACAGTCAAAAGCTCCTTTCAGCATAAATTCTATATTTTTATTTCTATTATTCTAGTGTTATTTTACATATCTCTATTAATGGCTGTTTTATGAAATGGAAAAAGCCTTGAACACACATAAGTGTATCAAAGCATCCTTCCAATTATTGAATCCATTTATTGAGTGCGTGATAATCTGGATATTGTCTCAGCGAATCCTCACATTGCTCACAAATGCAGTGCACAGTCGTTTGACCATGTTGATCTTTCTCAACATAATCATCCGCTTCTCCCAATTCGAAAATATGCAGCTTTCGAATTGTATCATCTGCATCAAATGGTAGTGTCCCTATTTCTACTTCACAATGCCGACATCGATAGCGAACTGACATCTCCAAATCATCCTCCTTTAAGCAACTTTCTACTTAAAGTATAGACATTTATAAAAAGGATTATGCACTTTTCACTGTCATCCTCATTGCAATAACTTGAAAATTAGAGAATTAATTTTTACCTGTAGCTAAGACTATTCACTACAAATATTAGCTGTAATAATAGTGTAAGGCAGTTCATTACTCACCTTACACCATGCCAATTATCCAAAAACTTTAACAGAAATTTTATTACTTCCATCTATTTGCTTGCGTTAAAGTGATTCATCACATCAAGAAACGGCTTTGAAAGAGATGCTTCAACAGCGTTTACAGAATTTACAATGGCGTCTTGCATAAGAACTTGGTCTTCCTTCGAAAATTTAGCTAAGACATAGTCTGCTACCTTCATGCCCGCTGGCGGGCGATTAATGCCCACTCGAATACGATTAAATTCCTGAGTGCCTAAATGTTGAATTAATGATTTAATGCCGTTATGACCACCTGCACTCCCTTTTTGTCGCAGACGTAATTTACCTGTCTCTAAATCCAAGTCATCATAAATGACAATTAAATCTTCTACCTCTATGTCAAAATAGTCCATTAGAGGACCAACACATTCCCCTGATAAATTCATATATGTTAATGGTTTAACAAGTAGAACCTTTCCTTCTGGTCGATGTACAGTTGTGTACATCCCGTTAAATTTTGAATTTGTTAAAGGTGTTCCCCATTTTTCTGCTAACGCATCAATAACATCAAAGCCAATATTATGTCTTGTATGCTCATAAGGTTTACCTGGGTTTCCTAAACCAACGATAATTTTCATAAGTACCTCTCTTCTTTCAAATCTAATAGTCATTATTTTACCATATAGCATGCCTAGAAAGCATTTTGTACAATTGTTAAAAGGCATAAAAAATAAGGCTAACAAGAAAGCTATAGCCTTCTTATTAGCCTTAAGCGTATTTACTTTTATACTGACTCTTGCCCTTCTTCATTTTCTGTAGTCTCTTCCTCTACAGAAACAGGCGCCACAATGGTTACTAACATATAATCATCTTCACTAATAATTTCAACAGGTGTAGCATCGCGAATATCTGCTACTGTTAGGGATTCCCCAATTTTCAACGATGAAATGTCCACATCAATTGATTCGGGTAACTCTGTTGGCTTTACTTTAACTTTTAATTCTAAGTTAGGCTGCATTAAAATACCGCCCTCACTCACACCAACTGACTGTCCAAGTAATTTAATCGGGACATCAGCTTCTAGCTCTTCCGCCATATTAATGGCTAAAAAGTCAATATGATTTACTTCATCTTTCAATGAACATTGCTGAATCTCTGACACAACAGCATTCACCTTTTTCCCCTCTAACTCTAGCGAAAACACACTATTTTGCCCATTTTTTTGAATGGACTTTTTAAAATCTTTTGCAGCAATAGAAATTGGGGTTGAATCTACTTTGTAGCCGTAAATAACTGCAGGAATGGCTCCCCCTTTTCTAAGTTGGGTTAATGTTGAACGATGCCCAGTTTCGCGCTTTGTAACACTTAATACTGTACTCATACTTCTTTATTCCCCTTCCAAGAAAATTATTTACGCCTCAACAATAATTCGTTGTAGGCTATGATAATACTTAGCTCTATTTGTTTAAGGTAGAGTAAATATTATTAAGACACATTATTATTATACCCCTTTGTGAGAAGGCTCACACATAAAACACTCATCTATTTCTTCGTCTTGATGAAATAGTGTCCAATTTATATAGAAAAGACCAATCTACTCAAAGAGTAGATTGGTCTTATACTTACAATATTTATTAATCAAATAGAGTACTTACAGATTTATTTTCATAAACGCGAGAGATAGCATCCGCCATTAATTTAGCTACAGAAAGCTCTGTAATTTTTGGAGATTTTTTCTCGTCTGAAAGCTGAATTGTATTTGTCACCACTAATTCTTTAATAGCAGAGTTTTCAATACGTTCAATTGCTGGACCAGATAATACAGGGTGTGAACAGCAAGCGTAAACTTCTTTTGCACCAGCAGCACGTAACGCATCTGCCCCAATTGTAATTGTACCTGCTGTATCAATAATATCATCAATCAAGATTGCCACTTTACCATCAACATTACCAACAATGTTCATCACTTCCGCAACGTTTGGTTTCGGACGACGTTTGTCAATAATTGCAATCGGTGCTTTTAATCGTTCAGCCATTTTACGAGCACGTGTTACCCCACCATGATCTGGTGAAACAATAACGATCTCATCTCCTGGAATACCTTTAGATTTGAAGTAATCAGATAGTAATGGTACTGCCATTAAGTGGTCGATTAGGATATCGAAGAAACCTTGGATTTGAGGTGCGTGTAAATCTAATACGATAACACGTGTTGCACCAGCAGTTTCAAGTAGGTTTGCCACTAATTTAGCTGTAATTGGCTCGCGCGCTTTTGCTTTACGATCTTGGCGTGCATAACCATAATAAGGCATTACAACGTTTACTGTACGAGCAGATGCACGTTTAACTGCATCTACCATAATTAAAAGCTCCATTAAATGTTCGTTTACAGGTGCAGAAGTAGACTGCACGATAAACACATCACAACCTCGAATACTTTCTTCAATGCTAATTTGAATCTCTCCATCACTGAAGTGCTTAACAGAAGATTTACCTAATTCTACGCCCATTTCCTGCGCAATTTCTTGAGCTAATGGATTATTAGAGTTAAGTGAAAATATTTTTAATTGTGAGTTTGCATAATGATACGGCATGATGGCCTCCTGTTTAGTTGATAATTATTTTGAATTTAATTTGCTTACATAATTCGGTTTGTTTTCTTGTCTTGCACGAGCTATGGCAAGTGCATCTTCAGGAACTTCTTTTGTAATTGTAGAACCTGCTGCAATAAATGAACCTTTTCCAACTTTCACTGGCGCTACTAAGTTAGTATTACATCCTACAAATACATCATCTTCAATAATTGTTTTGAACTTGTTTTTTCCATCATAGTTTACTGTAATGGAACCACAACCAATATTGACGTTACTACCGATCTCAGCATCGCCAATATAACTTAAATGTGAAACTTTCGAGCCGTTATCTAGCTTGCTTTTCTTCACTTCTACAAAGTTACCAATTTTGACATGACTACCGATGTCTGAAAGTGGTCGAATATGAGCAAATGGCCCAATAGCAGTATCCTCTGCAATAGCGCTTTCACGGACAACTGAAGAATGTATAGTTGTACGATCACCAACGCGGCTATCTATGATTTGAGTGTTTGGCCCGATAATGCAATCTTCACCGATCACAGTAGCACCTTCAATCATTGAGCCAGGTTGAATCACCGTATCACGCCCAATAACTGCATCTGCACTAATATGCGTTGTTTCAGGATGGATAATTGTTACACCATTCCGCATATGCTTCTCGTTGATTCTTGTACGCATTAATGTCTCGGCTTGTGATAAAGCCACGCGATCGTTAACACCTAGTGTTTCTTCAAAATCATCAGTGACATATGCTTCAACAATATCACCTTGCTTTTGTAAAATTTCAATGACATCTGGTAAATAGTATTCACCTTGAGCATTATCATTTTTCACAAGCTTCAATGTTTCAAATAATAATTTGTTATCAAAGCAATATGTGCCTGTGTTTATTTCTTTTACTAATTGCTGCTCTGCTGAAGCATCCTTTTGTTCAACAATTTGCTCCACCTGTCCGTTACTGCCACGTAATATACGGCCATAGCCAGTTGGATTTTCAGCAATTGCAGTTAAAATAGTTGCTTTAGCATTCTTTGCTTGATGATGTTCGAATAGAGCTTGCATCGTTTCAGGACGAATTAGTGGTGTATCTCCACATACAACTAATGTTGTACCTTCTTCATTACCTAAAATGGCCTCTGCTTGTTGCACAGCGTGCGCTGTACCTAGTTGTTCAGCCTGCAGCACATACTCACTTTTATCACCAAGCTGTTGTTGCACTTTTTCAGCACCATGTCCGACAACCGTTACAATGCGATTCACATCTAACGTCTGAATATGATCCACCACATGTTGTACCATTGGTTTCCCACATACTGGATGGAGCACTTTATATAATTTGGACTTCATACGTGTACCTTGACCTGCAGCCAAAATGACAGCAAAAATATTGCTCATCTGTAAGTCCTCCAATACGCTCATTTTCTCTTATGACTATATAGCAAAATTCATCTATTTTCAAGGCATGTAGAGTTGACAAAAACATGAATTCCTAAATCCAATGCACCTTATGCTCGAATGTCATGAAGTATATCCTGAAATTGCTCATATTATCTTTTTATCAAAATAAAAAGAACCCTTCCAACTAGAAGAGTTCTTCCTATCTTTTTTACCGTAAGTTTGTAACATATCCTTAAAAAGTAAGTTATTTACTATTTATTACACACCGATTCCCTCTAATTCTTCTTCTTTACCAGCTTCCTCTATTTCACTAGAGTTATGATACTCGTTTAAAATGATCTCCTGAATTTTATTTCGAGTATCAGAATTAATTGGATGAGCAATATCTCTAAATTCCCCATCTGGTGTTCGTTTACTAGGCATAGCTACAAATAAACCAGTATTTCCATCAATGACACGAATATCGTGAACAACAAACTCATTATCAAGTGTAATGGAAGCAATCGCACGCATGCGACCATCCGTCTGTACCCGACGTAATCTCACATCAGTAACTTCCATTTTCTCACCACCTCTCTTCTTGGATGCCTAAATGAAAATATTATATTCTCAATTACCGAATATTTTCCTTTTCATAGTCTATCAAATTTTCTAAAAAATTTGAATACTTATTAGAATAATATTTTTTCTTATATACGTAATTTTTGACAATTGTTTGTCGGCGTAAAAAAACCCACTAAAAAGAATAAAGATTCTCTTTAGTGAGCTTAATAAGTTTTATTTATTTTACGATTGCGATTACTTCGATTTCTACTTTTACATCTTTCGGAAGACGGGCTACCTCTACAGCTGAACGAGCTGGTTTATGATCACCGAAATGATTTGCATAAACTTCATTCATCGCTACAAAGTCATTCATATCTTTCATAAAGACCGTTGTTTTTACAACATTATCTAAAGAAGTTCCAGCTTCCGCTAAAACAGCTTTTAAATTAGCAAATACTTGATTTGTTTGTACAGTTATATCGCCTTCCACTAAATCACCTGTAGCTGTTAATGGAATTTGACCAGAGCTATAAAACATTCCGTTAACAATAATACCTTGTGAATATGGTCCGATTGCTGCTGGTGCATTTGTTGTTGCTACTACTTTCATTTGTCATGTCCCCTTTTAGAAAAATAGTTACCTTCACTTAATGCAATTGTTCGATCTTTTTCATTAACTTCATGAAGCTTTACAAGTGAATAATAATCATCTACTAATGTTTCGTCCGCATGCTCAGCCTCCACAAGCACTGCAATGCCTGCTAGCTGACAGTCAAACTCCTCTAAGAGATTTTTCATGCCATTCATAGTACCGCCGACCTTCATAAAGTCGTCAGTAATTAATACACGTTGTCCACTCTTCATGCTTCTTTTTGATAATACCATTGTCTGAATTCTTCTGGAAGAACCAGATACATAGTTAATGCTTACTGTAGAACCTTCTGTTACTTTACTATCTCTTCTCACAACAACCACTGGTACATTTAAATGTCTTGCAATGGCATGAGCGATGGATATCCCTTTAGTTGCTACTGTCATTATGACATCGATTTGTTGATCTGCAAAGGCCGAAGCAAAGACCTTTCCTACACGATTAATTAAATCTGGGTTTCCAAGCAAGTCCGTCATAAATAAGTAACCACCTGGTAACAATCGATCTGAATGTTCTAGCTCTGCTTTTAAATCTTGAATCACTAAACGTACTTCAGCCTCGGACATTTTCGGAATATACTTTACTCCTCCTGCAGCACCCGGCACTGTCATCAATAACCCGATTCCTTTTTCTTCGAATGTTTCTTTTACAATCGTTAAATCTTCACTAATGGATGACTTAGCAGATTGATATAGTTCTGAAAAATAAGTTAGCGGGATCAGCTGATGTGGATGTTCTAGTAAGTAGTACGTCATATCAACTAGTCGTTCACTACGCTTCCATTTCATGCGACCCTCTCCTAAACACGAATATTTATAGGTAAAATTAACACAAATTTGCGTTTCTAAGCAAGCGTATTTCGCTCACCCAAAATTCGTACTGCATAAACTTCCTCACAAAAACCACGTAAACCATTATAAATGCGACTTACACGAGCTTCACTATCCACTAGCCCAAATACAGTTGGACCGCTTCCACTCATTAGCGTGGCATCTGCCCCAAAGCGCTTCATTTGTTCCTTTAACATCACAACTTCTGGGTGTAGCTTAAATGTTACAGTTTCCAAAACATTTCCTAATGAAGAACATAATAGCTCATAATCTTTTGTCTCTATAGCTTGTATCATCTGCTGTGTATTGGGGTGTTGCAGTCCTTCAACCTTAAGACCCCCATAAACTTCTGCTGTCGACACACCAATTTTAGGCTTAGCTAGTACAACCCAACAATTAGGTGGAGCTGGTAATTCCTTTATTTTTTCGCCTCGTCCTGTAGCGAGTGCCGTGCCTCCGTAAACACAAAACGAAACATCCGAACCTATTTTAGCACCAAGTTCCGCTAATTCATCTATTGATAAACCTAAATCCCACAGTTCATTTAGCCCTTTTAATGTTGCAGCTGCATCACTACTACCTCCTGCGAGTCCTGCTGCTATAGGGATTTCCTTTTCAATCGTAATGGATACACCTTGTCTAATGCCATATGTATCTTTAATGAGACGCGCTGCCTGATAAGCAAAATTACGATGGTCATTTGGTACAAAATTATCTGTTGAAATTATTTGAATAACACCATCTTCTCGAGATTCAAGACTGATACGATCAGCTAAATCGACTGTTGTCATAACCATCTCCACTTCGTGAAAATTATCCGGTCTTTTATAAAGTACATCTAATGTTAAATTGATTTTTGCAGGCGCCTTTACATAAAGCATCTTTCTTCCTCCTTATAGCTACACGTATAAACAGTTCTTTTTTTCGCGCAAGATTATTCATTTTATTTTACCATATTGAGAATACGAAAATGGAAAAAAAGAACCGTTTACCCTATTCGGAGTAACGGCTCTCTCTCGTCAGTTGTATTTGTTGTGTCAGTAAGGATTTTCATCCCTGCTGAATGAAACTTTATAAGATGACTATTTTAGCAAAAACAGTCTACTTACGCTCTTGCTCACTACTTGCCCGTTCTGCCATTTCTATGGCGCGTTTGACCATATTACCAGCATCACGAGCTTTTATGCCGCCCCAGCCTTCCTTTTGCACAACATCATAAAATCCAAGTTCTTTTGCGATCTCTTCTTTTAAACGAGGTGACATGATACCTTTTCTAGGCATATAAACTCCTCCTTTAACAACTGACGAATTTAGTATGCCCGTGAAAACGCAAAACACTCATGTATTTTTAATATACATGAGTGTTTCTAAAATATAGAAATAAGTACTAGAAACTATTTTGCGACAGCAGCCTTTGCTTCGTCTAAAAATGTAATCTCTACTGCTTCAGTTAAAATATCTGTGTAGCTATACGATACGCGCTTGCACGTATTGTCTTCTTGATCGAGCTCGACTACAAAGATGGCGCGATATGTCTCACGTAGTATCCCTGCACACTCAACCGTTTTCTTGCGACCACCGTTTGCTTTTAATTGCAAACGTTTACCCAAATGACAATCCAACGACTTTTTAATGTCCGCTAAAGTTTTTGGCATTTTCGCTTACACCTCACTAATAACAAGTATAAGCTAATGGCCCAAAAATGTCAACAAAATATAATATTTTATCAGCCTCTTATAAATCTTGTCAACTTATTTTTTATAAAAAAATATATATTTTTTTACATATCCGAAAAATTGTTAACAAAAATTTTTACTTTGCAAATACAGGATGCAGTGCATCAGCTAATTTCCCAAACTCTTGAATTGAAAGTGTTTCTCCACGGCGAGTTGGCTCAATATTTGCTAACTCTAATGCCTGTAAAATTTGATCCTTTTGTGCCTTTCCATTAGGTAAACCAGATTGCAGGTTATTATAGATTGTTTTTCTTCGCTGTACGAATGAAGCACGCGTTACAACAAATAGAAAATCCTCATCTATTACTTTTACTGGTGGTTCCTCATGCTTAATAAGGCGAATTACTGCAGAGTCGACGTTAGGTTGCGGCATGAAAACGGTTTTTGGCACTGTCATCGCAATATCTGCTTTCACGTAATATTGTATTGCAATTGATAAAGAACCATATTCTTTCGTCCCTGGCTTAGCTGTTATACGGTCTGCTACCTCTTTCTGCATCATCACAACAAAACCACGGATCGGTAATCGGTCATTGAGTAATTTCAGTAAAATTGGAGTCGTTACATAATACGGTAAATTTGCTACAACCATAATATCATCAATACCTGGCATCTCATCTGCAATTACTTTCTCCACATCTGCCTTAAGTATGTCAGAGTGAATAATAGACACATTATTATATGGACTAAGTGTATCTTCTAGTACAGGTAATAAACGTTGGTCAATTTCAAAGGAAACTACCTTTTTAGCGCTTCTCGCCAAATGCTCAGTTAATGCCCCAATCCCAGGACCAACTTCAATTGCGCCACTATTCTCAGTTAAATTGGCGTGACTCACTATATTTCTTAAAATGTTCGGGTCAATTAAGAAGTTTTGACCTAAACTTTTTTTAAATGAAAAACCATACTTTTTTAATATTTCTTGTGTTCGAATTGGTGTAGCAATATCCTTATGCATCATTTTCCTCCTGATCTAACTGTGCGATAGCCGCACCAAATTGCTCCTCTGTAATCTGAAACATTTTCAATCTTTTATGAAGTTGTTTACCATTTGTAGCACCTATATTTAAAATTTCCCCTAGTCTATCACGACGCTGCTTTGATTGTGGATGTCCAATTAAACGAGCAGTCATTAAATCTTCCAGTGTAATTACCGCTTCGTTTAGCACCTCATGTATAGGGGTATAAACATGTTGTAATGCCTCACGTATATCCTCATCAGCAGCATGCTCAATCCCTAACCCTTTACCGTTTTTAGCAATCGTTTTCGCTTTTGGTAAAAAGGCATGCTTCACCCCTTTTACACGCTCCTCGATAATGGCGCGTATTCGACGTCCTGGATAGTCTGGATCAGTAAATACAATAACTCCACGTTTTTCTTGGGCGTGCTGAATTCGCTTTAACGTTTCTTCAGAAATTGCAGATCCATTCGTTTCTATAGTATCTGCTTGTACAGCACGTTTAATAGCTGTCGTATCATCTTTTCCTTCAACAACAATAATTTCTTTAATTTGCAAGAAGGCTCCTCTTTTCTATCTACCTTATCTTCTGACCATTTTACAACTGCTCTATACGATTTGTACAGGAATACAAGGTTCAGATGAGCTTATCTTATTCAACTTACTCTCTACATACCTTACAACATCATTTGCTAAAAAATAATAAAGAAGCCTTCCCGCCAGTCAAAACAGGAAAGCTCCATTTGTGAAAAACATTTTGATTAATTTTACAATTTTTTTAATTTAATACTTTAACGCGCACTTTCTTACGTCCCCAGTTACGTGCTTGGGCATCTGTTTGTACAAGTATGTCAATCTTATTACCCTTAATTGACCCACCAGTATCCCCAGCTATAGCAGTTCCATAGCCTTCTACCCAAACCTTTGATCCTAACTTAATAACAGAAGGGTCAACTGCGATCACCTTCAAGCCAGAATTTGAACGTAGGTTTATACCAGTTGCTGATGTACCAGTACAACCGTTGCAATATGGTGTATATGCTGTTGCCGTTACATAAAATTCTTTTCCGTTAGTAGGCTCTGCTGAACCACGTGACACAGTTGCTGCACTTGCAACAATTGTTTTTGTGCCTACAGCAACCACTTGTTTCTTCGGCTCTTTTAATACTTTCTCAGATTGTAGGTTTTTTGCCACAACCTTACCGTTTTCTTTGACAACCTCATACGTACGAGAAATCGAACCCTTCTCGCCCGTTGCTACTACTTTTTGTTTCCCCTTTTGCAATGAAGCATCCTGCTTCTTTTCAACTGCGAAATCTAAAGAGTCTTCCACTACATCGATAACCTTTTCTACGCGAACTACTGTGATTTTACTCTCCGGAGTAATAACGTTCTCCAGGTTATTTTCGACACGATCGAATTCATTTAGCTGAATTCCTTGTTGTTTTAAAAAGTTAGCGACCGTAGTCGAAGTGGACCATACTTGTCTTTTATTTACGCCATCGACAAGCGCTACTTGAAACGCTTTTTGAATATCGATTTTGTTTTCTGCTCCTAGTTCAGTATCTAGACCTTGCGCTAAAGAGTCATGTTCAGATACTTTAATATTTGCTTCCTTCAAAATGTCCTTCACAAGTGTTTCAGTTGTCCAAACTTTTGACTGATTTCCATCAACTGAAATAGTTACTTCTTTTGCCTGTTCCCATGTAATTGCTAATCCATTAACAATTTTGGTGTTCAGAGAGGGTGAAATTTTGTCATGCTCTGCTATATCTATATTTTGATTTTGTAATAATTGTTCTACAGTTTTGGCATGTGTTGATACTTCGATTGTTTCTCCATTTGCTTCAAGCTTAACGGATTTTTTCGTACCTTGATAAAGCACGAAAGAGATTACAGACACAAACAGGACAAGTGAGATAATTCTTATCACTGTTTGCTTACTCCTCAATGATCCTAAGAACAAGTTTTTCATGGAATTATTTGACATGAAAAAACGCCTCCTTAATACAAGGTTGGATTATACGGACTAGTTTTGGCACTGTCAACCCGAAAGTATTTCTCTGAAAATTGACTTCTTGTTTTTTGCCAACCACAAACCCTGTATTGGAGGCATCTAAGCTAGTTAATTGTCAATCCCAAAAAAATTTTTCGCATTGGCTGTAGTTGCTTGTGCAATTTCCTCAATTGTCAACCCTTTTAAACGTGCGATTTCCTCAGCAACTAAAGGCACGAAAGCGGGTTCATTGCGCTTACCTCGATGTGGATGTGGAGCTAAATAAGGAGCGTCTGTTTCAATCATCAAGTGTTCAAGAGCTATTTCTGTAGCTACTTCCTTTGGTAGACGTGCATTTTTAAATGTCACTGGTCCCCCAAGACTAATCATAAAATTCATTGCTATACATTCACGCGCTGTTTCTACACTTCCACTAAAGCAGTGCATAACACCCCCTACGGATGCAGCATTTTCTTCACGTAAAATTTGTACAACATCACCTGTTGCATCCCTATTATGAATAACGATTGGTAAATTGATCTTTTGAGCTAATTGAATTTGCTTGCGAAAAAGTTCCTGTTGAACGTCTTTTGGAGACTTATCCCAATAGTAGTCCAATCCCGTTTCACCAATGCCAACTATTTTTGGATGTGAAGCTAATTGCTCAATCCACTCTAAATCTTGTTGAGTACAATCAATAGCGTCTACTGGATGCCAGCCAATGACACCGTAAACAAAATCATATTGCTCTATTAATTGCATTGTTCTCTCAATGGTTTTACGGTCGAAACCAATAACTACCATTCGTTCTACTTTAGCTTCAAGAGCTCTATCAATCACTTCTTGAAGATCTTCCTCATACTGATCTGCGTTTAAATGTACGTGTGTATCTATAAACATCTTCATTCTCCTAACATTGATTTTATTAAAATTTATTATTTCATATTTTTCGTGATCATTACAATTTCATTACAAACTATTCGACATTGTGACATTCCACTTAATCGACATTACCACAAGTAGTTCTTTGGGCCCATAAAACCAAGTTTTTCACGCATCATAAATTATATCAAAATAATTTAATCCCGATTTCTCTAACAGATTTGAAAAGCCTGCTGAATAATTCATATTCAGCAGGCCTTCCTTAAGTTCATTACTTTACTTTTGCACCATTTTCAAGTTTAGGATCAACTGATGCTAATTTTAAAATTCCATCTTTCTCACCAGCTAAAATCATTCCTTGTGATATTTCACCACGTAATTTTACTGGTTTTAAATTTGCTACGACAATCACTTTTTGACCTATTAAATCATCTGGTGTATAGAATTTCGCAATACCTGAAACTACTTGACGTTGCTCATATCCTAGATCAACTTGTAGCTTTAATAATTTATCTGCTTTCGGAACAGTTTCACATGCAGTCACAGTAGCTACACGCAAATCAACTTTCATAAAATCATCAATAGTAATTTCAGGAATTTCTGGATTTTCTTCAGTTTTTGCTACCTTTTTAATTTCTTCATCCTGTGGTGTTTTCACAGAGCCACGCATTTCCTCACGAATATAAGTAATCTCAACCTCATTTTCTAAACGTGGGAAAATTGGTATCCCTTTTTCTACCACTTTAATGTTTGCTGGAATAGTATTGCCGAATGTTGCAATTGTATCCCATGCTAAGAATTTGTCATCTAATCCTAACTGATCGATCATACGTTTAGGAGTTGTTGTCATAAATGGTTGCAACATGACAGCGATTTGGTGTAAGCTTTCTGCCAAATTTCGCATAACTGCACCTAATTTTGGCTTGTCTGACTCCTCCTTTGCTAACACCCATGGTTGTGTCTCATCTATATACTTATTTGTGCGTGAAACAAGCGTCCATAAGTCAGCAAGAACGACACTAAATTGCATTTTTTCCATACTTTCTTCATATTTAATACGTACCCACTCAGCTTGCTCTTTTAAAGCTGCATCAAATTCTGTCGGTTGAAGATTTTCTGTCGGAATAATACCATCAAAATATTTATTAATCATTGAAATTGTACGATTTAATAAGTTCCCTAAATCATTAGCCAGATCAAAGTTTGTACGTTCAATAAATGATTCTGGTGAAAATACCCCATCAGAGCCAAATGGTAATTCTCGTAATAGGAAATAACGTGTGGCATCTAGACCATAACGCTCGATTAACATTTCAGGATAAATTACATTGCCCTTTGATTTAGACATTTTACCGTCTTTCATCATAATAAAACCATGAGCAAATACCTTTTTCGGTAATGGCAAATCTAATGCCATTAAGAAGATTGGCCAATAAATCGTGTGGAAACGAACAATATCCTTGCCAACTACATGTACATCTGCTGGCCAATATTTATTGAATAATGATTCATCTTCTGATAGATAACCTAAGGCTGTAATATAATTCGTTAATGCATCAACCCATACATAAATAACATGCTTTGGATCTCCTGGTACTTTAATTCCCCAGTCGAAGGATGTTCTTGATACCGATAAATCCTCTAGCCCTGGTTTAATGAAGTTGTTGATCATTTCATTTTTTCGTGATTCTGGCTCAATGAATTCAAGGTTCTCTTCATAATAAGCTAATAAACGATCTGCATATTTCTTCATATTAAAGAAGTACGATTCCTCTTTAACCTTATGCACCGGACGACCACAATCAGGACAGTTCCCGTCAACTAATTGAGTCTCAGTAAAGAATGATTCACACGGTGTACAGTACCAGCCCTCATATTCACCTTTATAGATATCACCATTATCTAAAAACTTTTGGAAAATCTTTTCGACAGCTTTCGTATGTCGATCCTGCGTTGTTTGAATAAAGTCATCATAAGAAATATCCATTAAACCCCAAAGTTTTTTCGCAGCATCGGCAATTTCATTTACATAATCTTGAGGATGTTTACCCGCTTCTGCTGCTTTTTCTTGAATTTTTTGGCCATGTTCGTCCATTCCTGTTAAAAAGCGTACATCATAACCTTTTAAACGTTTATAGCGTGCAATAGTATCAGATGCTACTGTTGTATATGCCGTACCAATATGAAATTTCCCACTTGGATAGTAAATGGGTGTTGTTATATAGAATGTTTTTTGTTGTTCACTCACAAGAACTGCCTCCATTGTTTTACAATATACTTTCTATTCTAACGAAGTACGAAATTCGTTTCAATGAAAGTTTATTAAACGCGAAAATTGTCGAATAATATATTTAATCCATTAAATGACTTAAATAAGAACCTTTTTTACTATTAACAAAAATATTTATTAAAAACCTTTTAAAAAAATTAAAATACCTGCATTCTTCTCAAAAATTTTTTTTAAAAACCATAATATTAGTGCATTAATTAATTGACGTTTATGGCATTACTTGGTATGATAACTATCAGACAAAGAAATAATGTCGAAATTTGACGAAATACCAATATAACTTTTATAAATTAGGAGGAAATCTATTATGAAATCAACAGGGATTGTTCGTAAAGTCGATGAGTTAGGTCGTGTAGTAATTCCTATCGAGTTACGCCGTACGCTAGGTATTGCTGAAAAGGACGCTTTAGAAATCTATGTGGATGATGATAAAATCATCTTAAAAAAATATATGCCTAATATGACATGTGCTGTTACTGGTGAAGTTTCAGATGATAACTTCCGTCTAGTTGGAGGCAAATTAATTTTAAGTCCAGAAGGCGCAGAAATGTTAGTTAAAGAAATTCAATCTAACTTAAAAAAATAATTAGTTTCTCACCTAAATCAAAACAGTGATTTAGGTGTTTCTGTTTATTAATATAACCAATTTCTTAACCCCTTATAATGTCCATGTCAGACCTTTCTATTTAAGGTTACTATTATTTACAATTATTATCAATTTAAAATTGTGTCTCAAAATTATTACTTTTCAACTTATAAGTTTCGGCGTCATTTACTAAATAAAAAAGAGCTACCTAATAAGGTAACTCTTTACTATTATTCACTATGATATTCATTATAAACATCTCGCTTTGCCACTTGCCTTAACTTAGCTACTTCTTTAATGGCTTCTTTTGAAGATACATTCGATTGATTGATAATGAAATCAACATGTTCAACAATGGGCATGTTTTGCCAATAGGCTTCTTCATGATCTTCCTCTTCTACACAGCTATTACCTTCAAGAACAATACAAAACTCTCCTCGTATTTCTTCAGTTTGTGACCATACTACAGCTTCAGACAAAGTACCTCGTAAAAACTCTTCAAACTTCTTTGTCAGCTCTCGAGCTAAAACAATACGACGTTCTCCGAGTATAGCTTCCATATCTTTTAATGTATCCTTTAAGCGATGTGGTGCCTCATATAGTAAAATCGTTTCTTGGCGTTTTTTTAATTGTTCTAATTGCTGGCGACGTTCCTTTTTTCCGCGATTCAAAAATCCATAAAAGAAAAATGGTTGTGGCGATAACCCAGATGCAATTAATGCTGAAATTGCTGCATTAGGCCCTGGCACTGGTACAACAGAAAAGTTTTGGGCAATTGCTTTTTCCACTATATCTGCACCTGGATCAGAAATACAAGGTAAACCTGCATCACTTACTAATGCTATTGTTTTTCCTTCTTGTAGTAATGTTAATAATTTTTCTCCACCTACGGCTATATTATGCTCATGGTAGCTGATTAGTGGTGTGTCAATCTCAAAGTAGTTACACAGCTTTTTGGTGTTTCTAGTATCTTCTGCAGCGATGATATCTGCTTCTTTTAAAATGCGAAGTGCACGCACACTCATATCCTCTAAATTACCAATAGGTGTTCCTACCAGATATAAACAACCTGTCTGATCGTGTATTGTACTTTTTTGTGATTTCACGATTCACCCCTCCTTATATAATTAATTTTCTGTGTTCTTGTTAATTGCTTAAAGGCATATTCAGCACGCATTGCTTCTTGCTTTGTCTCGAATATTTCTTTGTAAATACATTTCACTGGACCTCTAGCTCTTGTATATTTTGCTCCTTTACCAGCGTTATGTACAGCAACACGTTTTTCTATATTATTTGTATACCCTGCATAAAGAGTTTGATCAGCACACTCTAACACATAAAAGTAGTGATTATTGCTCTTTTCCATAAAGAATTTCTCTCACTTCTGTCGTGTATTCATTATTGGCATCATAAACATACAACGGCGGCAGAATTTTTAAATCAGGCTTTCCATCTTTTATTCCTTCTATTAATAATGTATTAGCCTCTTTCCCTTCCTTCGGATAAATGAGCTGCATCCGTTTAGGCTCTAAGCGATTTGCTCGCATAGCTGTCACAATATCTAATAATCGCCCAGGTCGGTGAACAAATGCGGCCTTGCCCCCTTGCTTTAATAATTTACTTGCGGATTGAATCGCTTCTTCCAATGTTAAGTACAATTCATGGCGTGCAATGGCATGATGCTCACTAAGATTTTTATCACTCGCTTCATGTGCTAAAAAATAGGGTGGATTACAGGTAACCACATCATACTTTTCAATGCCAAGTTGTTTTGGTATTTCTTTAACATCTCCAAGAATCATTTGAATTTGCTGTTCTAGCTGATTGTAACGGATACTTCTCTCTGCCATCTCAAATAAACGTGGCTGAATTTCTACTCCCGTTATCTGTCCCTTTGTACGTGCACTTAAAAAAAGTGGAATCACACCATTTCCCGAGCATAAATCAACGATTTTTCCCTTATGATAAGGAATACTGACAAATTTCGAAAGCAATACTGCATCTAATGAGAACGAAAAGACAGAGGGACTTTGAATAATACGTAAATTCTCAGCCAACAAATAATCTAACCGCTCGTCACCTTTTAGCCATTTTTCCATGCTTACTCCTCCTACGCTACAAAACAAAAGACTGACACCACCGTAGCGGGAATCAGCCTTTTATTACACATTTTGTTTATTTAAAAATGATAGACAGAACAGACAATCCTCACCCTTACGTGAACTTCCAAAATGAACATGGCAAACATGGAAGCCCTCTTGGTAGAGGCGAGCTAAGTTATCATATCCCTCACCAATATCTAGCGGACTCTCTTTCTTTACTTCAGCAGCTTGTACGGAGTTTGTATTAGAAAGTAGTTCTTCTAGACGTGTACGTAGGTGATGATTTTCTGTTTCAAGCGCCTTATGCTCTTCCATCATTAACGCTACAAATTGTTTCAATGCACCAAATTGCTCCTGCATTGCTTCGAGCTGTTGTTCGAACTCCATAACGGTATCTAAGAAATTACGGTCCTTCACCCAAGCCACCTCGTTAAATTCTCTATCTTAAATAAGATTTTTTTCGCATGCTAGCAGTTCTTCTAGTGTATACTCAACTGTGCGTTCCTGCTCATGTAAATATACTTGAATAAGTCTTTCCAGCACATTTAGCCCTACTACTTTCCCACGGCCATCTGGTGTCATTGTTATCTCACCAACATCTGGCATGCCCTCTTTTGCTTCTTCATATTCATCATTTTCATACTTTAAGCAACACATTAAACGTCCACAAAGGCCAGATATTTTTGAAGGATTTAATGATAGGTTTTGATCTTTAGCCATTTTAATCGAAACGGGCTCAAAATCACCCAAAAATGTGGAACAACAAAGCATTCTACCACATGGACCGATACCACCTAAAAGCTTGGCTTCATCACGCACACCAATTTGACGAAGTTCAATACGTGTTCTAAAAACCGAGGCTAAATCTTTTACTAGATCTCTAAAATCAACTCGTCCTTCAGCTGTAAAGTAAAAAATAATTTTATTACGATCAAATGTATATTCAACATCTACAAGTTTCATTTCTAAATTATGCTCTATAATTTTAGTACTAGCGAGCTCAAATGCACGCTTTGATTCCGCTGCATTTTCCTCTACTTGTATACGATCACGATCATCTGCTGGTCTAAGTACTTGTTTTAGTGGTAATACAACATCATTATCACCCACAACTTTTTGAGGGACAACTACTTTTCCATACTCTACACCGCGGGCTGTCTCTACAATAACATATTGACTATCCTCTAGTAGAAATGATGCCGGATCAAAATAATATATTTTACCCGCCTTTTTAAAGCGGACTCCTACTACATTATACAAATGTATATCCCTCCTGCAGATTTAGCATTAACTGCTCCATCAATAACGTCCTATTCATGTTACGCTGTAAAGAGGCGCGTGCTTGTAAAATAGATTCCATCTGATTTGATAATCTTTCATAAGTGGAATATAACGCAACTTCTTTAAATAGTGGTAACATGTCTGGATAAGTACAAGCTGCCTCGGGATTAGCTTTTATTGACACTATATCACGGTAAGCAAATAGTAGTAAATCCAATGCTTGCTCCATCTCGCTTTTTTCTTTAAAGTGAGGCAACCACTCTTCATGCACAATAAGCAATGCTTCGTGTACATTTTGCCGAATAGCCTCTACTAATTTTAACACTGTTTTTCGAGCGAGTGCAAACTGCTCATCATTTGCTAAAAAAATCGCTGTTTCGAGCTCATTTGTCATCATGCTTACTGTTGAGGCCATTGAATATGAAATATTATTTTCCTGTAAATGCTTCAACAAAACATGACGTGGCATTTTTTGAAATTTGATATGTTGACAACGAGAACGGATAGTTGGAAGAATTGACTGCATTTGCTCAGTTAGTAATATGGCAGTTACTTCTCCTTCTGGCTCCTCTAAAAATTTAAGTATCATATTTGCAGAGGCTGTATTAAGACGGTCTGCATGATGAAGCACATAAATCTTACGTCCTTCTTCTACACCCACCATTTTCATTTCTCCGATGAGTTCTCGCATCTGATCAATTTTTATGAATTGACCATCTGGATAAATTTGATGAATATTTGGATGATTTCCCGAATCTACACGTTTGCAATTTCGACATGTTTCACATGGAACATTTCCACTTGGTTGCTCACATAACATTAATTTGACAAAAAAGTGCATAATATCTGCCTTGCCTGTCCCTTTTTCGCCATCAAAAATATATGCATGTGCTAATCTATTCTTGTCAAATATTGTTTGAAGCTGCTTCATTACGACTGGTTGCAGTGTGAGTAGCTCTTCAACATTCTTGGCCATACATTTAAATTCCTTCCTGTCTCTACAACAAAAGGTGATACTTTCTTGCACTCTTGTAAAGATTACAGTTGTTTACTTTATGGCGAGTAGCCACATCAACATTTGAAAAAAGCCCGCGCCTAAATGAGAACGAGACACGGGTTTTACATATATAAATTAATTAGTAAGCCTTTAATTTCACCGATTTTATCAAGAAGATCTATTGCTTCTTTTTCTTCGTCTAAGAGATCCTGTGCAAGCTCGACAAGACGTGTATCAATGGTTTCAATGATTTTCAAACGTCTTCCTTCACCAAAACGATTCCAGGTATGTGATTGTTTTAACTCCATACCATGTTCTACTGTCTCTTGTAGAAATCGTTTAACAAGCATTTTAAACCTAGCAAGTTCTCGTAAATTACGTGATCTAGCTACTCGGTCCCCTGCAGTAGATATATCTCCTAACAAACGCGTGAGTTGTTCTGTTTGCAGCTTATTACCTTGCTTGACGACCATATCTCCAAATCGGTTATTTTGATTATTATTTTGTAGTGGCTCTTTGCGATTTGTATTTAACCCGACACGTATATCTTGATTAATCTTCAAGCTGGTTTCGCCCCCACAATTTTCATCTATTTCTCCTACGCATAATCGATTTTAAATAAAATGTTTAATAGTAACAAATAATCAATGATTTAGCTTCGGAGGCTACTTTTTAAAAATGATGGAATTGTTCAATCGGTAAAACAAATACGGTAGCTCCTCCCACCTCTACCTCCACAGGGTAAGGTATATAGGAATCAGCATTGCCTCCTAACGGAGAAACGGGTGCAACCATTTGCTCTCTTGCCCGACAATTATCCCGAATAATATCTAAAAGTTTGGGTATGAGAGAGTCTTCAGTTCCTATAAGAAATGTCGTATTTCCTGAACGTAAAAATCCTCCTGTGCTCGCTAATTTAGTTGCGCGAAACTGATTTTTCGTTAAAGCATTTGATAAGCGGCTGCTATCCTGATCTTGCACTACAGCTACGACTAACTTCATTCGCACTCACCCCTTTTATAAAATTCACCTAGATAGATTTCAATTCTATACTTAATCTTAGTTCATCTGTTGAACTAGAGGAACATCATCATGTTGATACAAAAACTCTATAAGAAAGTTTTAAAAGAGACATCTACAAGGTTCCCTAAACACATAATGTATCTTACACGAAGGTGTGTCTGACCTAATAGGTACTTCGACAATTGTTGCCCTTCTAGTGAAGATAAATTAATGGATAGTATCATTATATCACATTGTTGTAGACAACTTCATGCATTTACTGCATTGCTTCCAATAATAATAACCATACATCTTCAACAACATTTTCAATATCTTGATCTGCATTGACTACACGTATTCGCTCTGGGTACTGCTCTACTAATTGTAAATATCCTTCACGTACCTTCTGATGAAACGGCAAGCTTTCAACATCTAAGCGGTTTACTTCCCGATTGCCAGTTGCATGAATACGCGCTAAGCCAACCTCTGGAGCAAGATCAAATAGTATGGTCACGTCAGGTAATTTCTTCCCAATAGCAAATTCATTAATAGAAAGTACCTCATTGACACCTATACCTCTTGCATATCCTTGATAAGCTAAAGAGGAATCGATAAAACGGTCACATATCACTAACTTCCCTGCATCTAAGGCAGGACGTACTTTCTCAAAATAATGCTGGCTTCTTGCTGCAGCATATAACAATGCTTCTGTTCGTTCATCCATAGCAGTATGTGCAGGATTCAAAATAATCGTTCTTATTTTTTCTGCAATCTCAATTCCACCTGGTTCTCTTGTTGCTAGAACTTCAATATTATTTTTTTTTAATCGCTCTGCTATCATTTGAATGACCGTTGTTTTTCCTGCTCCCTCTGGTCCTTCAAATGTAATAAATAAATTGCTATTCATGCTGTTATTGCCTCCAACTATTTAATAACCTGAATCATTTTATCTGCTAAACGATGATTCCCCTGGAATGTTGCACCTGCTGCTAGTAGCTCTTCCAATTGACTTAACTTAGCTACTGTTATTCTTTCACCTGGTACTAATAATGGTATACCAGGTGGATAAGGAATGATCATATTCGCTGAAATTTGCCCCATTGTACGCATATATGGTAACCATTCTTTCTTTAATGATGCAACCTCATTAAAGGTATATATAGGCTCAGTAATCGGTACAAAATGATAGGCTGTTTGAGAAGCCGTTATGCTATCTGTTTTAGCTGTATTTAATAGCGTTGTTATGGCCTCTTTTATACGAACCCTGATTTCAGCAAATGGGTAGGTATGTCCCTGCTTCAGCAAAGGTAACACAAATAAAACCTGATTGGCATCTGCAAGTTCCCCATATACATGCTTTGCCTCTAATGCCTCCTGTAATTGAAAGCCACTATAACCATTAACACGTAGCAATACTTTAAGTGGATCATCTACTTCAATTACTTCTAATGATCCAATTGCTCGTAATGCATCTACCCATTGATTCTTTTTTTCTATTATATATGCCCCATCACTCTCCATATATGTCTGTACATAATAGCGAGCATCATCTAATGATGCTAATAATAAGTAAGATGGACTACTAGATTGTAACATGCGTAAGTAATGATGTATTTTATCAGCCTCTATCAATGCCGACTTAACATGCATAAAAGAGGCCATCGTCATAGCAGGTAAAGTTTTATGAGCTGATTGAACAACAACGTCTGCACCAAGTGTCAATGCGGATGGCTGAAATAGCGTACATGCATTAAAATGAGCGCCATGTGCTTCATCCACCAATACAGGTATTCCCTTCTCATGACAATAAGCAATTTGTTGCTGTATGTCATTCGAAGTCATCCCATAATAAGTAGGATATGTTAACACTACTGCTTTCGCCTCTGAATAATTTTCTACGGCTTCTTTTAAATCTCTATAAGTTACATGTGTCGCCGACATTGTCCGTTCATCCCATAGCGGCGACACAAAAATTGGCTTAGCCCCAACAAGTTCAATAGCATGGAAAATTGATTTATGTGCATTACGCTGAACTATAATGGTATCGTCTTTGTTACAAGTAGCATAAATCATTGCTAAATTTCCAACAGTAGACCCTCCTACCAAAAAGAAACTCTTCGTTGCTCCATATGTATCTGCCAATAAATTCTCGGCTTCTAATATCATTTCCTCAGGGTAATGTAGATCATCTAATCCTGATAACTCAGTTACATCATAACGCATTACATCCTTAAATGCTTGTGGAAGGTGGGACAGTTCACCATGCTTATGACCTGGGACATGAAAAGAAATATTTTGTTGCTGTCGAAAACGTTCTAACCCTTCTATAATTGGTTTTTTCTTATGCAAAACAAACACCCATTTTCGTTAGATTCTCCTTTAATTATACGAAATTATAAGGAGAGAAAAAAGCTATCCCTCCGCATGGTAATCCACTTTTTATTTAGTAACAAACCTTTTCATCAAAGTTAATCACAGCTTGATGTCATTATCGTTGACGCCTCACCCAAAAAAAGAGTCATCTATACCTAAACCATCATTTTTGTAGCAATAAGAGTTGCTTATTAAAATAAAACCGATTATTGCTGTTATCTGTAATAATCGGCTCACCACTTATTTTCATATAACTAGTCTTGTAATGCTTGAATGGCCATTGCTTCCACTAATTGCTCAGTCAACCCAGGTACAAAATTATCTAATACTGGATTCATCATTCCTGCTAAAAATCCACTTGCTTTCATTGTTAAATTACCAGTCAGTTGTGGTGATTCATTTTGATTTTGTATGATTTCAAAAGAACCATTACCATTTATAGGATCAGATAAACCCTCTAAATCAAACTGTATTTGATGAGCATCTGAATTGTTTACTTTAAGTTTTACTTTAACAGCTTTCTGAATTATACCAAAGTCTCCTTGGAAGACCCAGATCATATCGTCTTCATTTAGTAATTCGTGATGTAAGTAACCTGGTATTAAAACAGCCCATTGTTCCTTATTATGAATAAAACCCTCTAATTTATTTTTCTGTACATTGATTACCTTACTATATTGTCCTGTTGCCATTCCATTGCACCCCTTTGAATATTTTGATCACTCTATTAAACTTTAACATTTTCTAGATTTCAAAACATACAAAAAAACCACTGATTTCTCAGTGGTTACTTTTCTGCCTAGCGACGTCCTACTCTCACAGGGGGAAGCCCCCAACTACCATCGGCGCTAAAGAGCTTAACTTCCGTGTTCGGTATGGGAACGGGTGTGACCTCTTTGCCATCATCACTAGACTTTGTATTTAATTGAAAGATTTATTCTTTCAAAACTGGATAAACGGCACAAAATGTTTCAAACGTTTTGGTTAAGTCCTCGATCGATTAGTATTCGTCAGCTCCATGTGTCACCACACTTCCACCTCGAACCTATCTACCTCATCGTCTTTGAGGGATCTTACTTACTTGCGTAATGGGAAATCTCATCTTGAGGGGGGCTTCATGCTTAGATGCTTTCAGCACTTATCCCGTCCACACATAGCTACCCAGCGATGCCTTTGGCAAGACAACTGGTACACCAGCGGTGTGTCCATCCCGGTCCTCTCGTACTAAGGACAGCTCCTCTCAAATTTCCTACGCCCACGACGGATAGGGACCGAACTGTCTCACGACGTTCTGAACCCAGCTCGCGTACCGCTTTAATGGGCGAACAGCCCAACCCTTGGGACCGACTACAGCCCCAGGATGCGATGAGCCGACATCGAGGTGCCAAACCTCCCCGTCGATGTGGACTCTTGGGGGAGATAAGCCTGTTATCCCCGGGGTAGCTTTTATCCGTTGAGCGATGGCCCTTCCATGCGGAACCACCGGATCACTAAGCCCGTCTTTCGACCCTGCTCGACTTGTAGGTCTCGCAGTCAAGCTCCCTTGTGCCTTTACACTCTACGAATGATTTCCAACCATTCTGAGGGAACCTTTGGGCGCCTCCGTTACCTTTTAGGAGGCGACCGCCCCAGTCAAACTGTCCGCCTGACACTGTCTCCTGCCCCGCTAAGGGGCATGGGTTAGAATTTCAATACAACCAGGGTAGTATCCCACCGACGCCTCCTTCGAAGCTGGCGCTCCGAGATCTCTGGCTCCTACCTATCCTGTACAAGTTGTACCAAAATTCAATATCAGGCTACAGTAAAGCTCCACGGGGTCTTTCCGTCCTGTCGCGGGTAACCTGCATCTTCACAGGTACTATAATTTCACCGAGTCTCTCGTTGAGACAGTGCCCAGATCGTTACGCCTTTCGTGCGGGTCGGAACTTACCCGACAAGGAATTTCGCTACCTTAGGACCGTTATAGTTACGGCCGCCGTTTACTGGGGCTTCAATTCGCAGCTTCGCTTGCGCTAACCACTCCTCTTAACCTTCCAGCACCGGGCAGGCGTCAGCCCCTATACGTCACCTTACGGTTTTGCAGAGACCTGTGTTTTTGCTAAACAGTCGCCTGGGCCTATTCACTGCGGCTCTCATGCGCTTGCACGCTCAAGAGCACCCCTTCTCCCGAAGTTACGGGGTCATTTTGCCGAGTTCCTTAACGAGAGTTCTCTCGCACACCTTAGGATTCTCTCCTCGACTACCTGTGTCGGTTTGCGGTACGGGCACCTCTCACCTCGATAGAGGCTTTTCTTGGCAGTGTGAAATCAGGAACTTCGTCCATACGGACTCGCCATCACAGCTCAACGTTACAGTGTGCGGATTTGCCTACACACACGCCTTACTGCTTGGACGCGCACAACCAACGGCGCGCTTACCCTATCCTACTGCGTCCCCCCATTTCTCAAACGGTGAGGAGGTGGTACAGGAATATCAACCTGTTGTCCATCGCCTACGCCTATCGGCCTCGGCTTAGGTCCCGACTAACCCTGAGCGGACGAGCCTTCCTCAGGAAACCTTAGTCATACGGTGGACGGGATTCTCACCCGTCTTTCGCTACTCATACCGGCATTCTCACTTCTAAGCGCTCCACCAGTCCTTCCGATCTGACTTCAACGCACTTAGAACGCTCTCCTACCACTGACATCGTAGATGTCAATCCACAGCTTCGGTGAATCGTTTAGCCCCGATACATTTTCGGCGCAGCGTCACTCGACCAGTGAGCTATTACGCACTCTTTAAATGATGGCTGCTTCTAAGCCAACATCCTGGTTGTCTGTGCAACGCCACATCCTTTTCCACTTAACGATTACTTTGGGACCTTAGCTGGTGGTCTGGGCTGTTTCCCTTTTGACTACGGATCTTATCACTCGCAGTCTGACTCCCGTGTATAAATATCTGGCATTCGGAGTTTGTCTGAATTCGGTAAACCGGGATGGCCCCCTAGTCCAAACAGTGCTCTACCTCCAGTATTCTCATCACGAGGCTAGCCCTAAAGCTATTTCGGAGAGAACCAGCTATCTCCAAGTTCGATTGGAATTTCTCCGCTACCCACACCTCATCCCCGCACTTTTCAACGTGCGTGGGTTCGGGCCTCCAGTAAGTGTTACCTCACCTTCACCCTGGACATGGGTAGATCACCTGGTTTCGGGTCTACGACCACGTACTATTTCGCCCTATTCAGACTCGCTTTCGCTGCGGCTCCGCCTTCTAAAGCTTAACCTTGCACGTAATCGTAACTCGCCGGTTCATTCTACAAAAGGCACGCTATCACCCATTAACGGGCTCTAACTACTTGTAGGCACACGGTTTCAGGATCTCTTTCACTCCCCTTCCGGGGTGCTTTTCACCTTTCCCTCACGGTACTGGTTCACTATCGGTCACTAGGTAGTATTTAGCCTTGGGAGATGGTCCTCCCGGATTCCGACGGAATTTCACGTGTTCCGCCGTACTCAGGATCCACTCAGGAGAGAACGAACTTTCGACTACAGGGCTTTTACCTGCTCTGGCGGACCTTTCCAAGTCGCTTCATCTAACTCGCTCTTTTGTAACTCCGTATAGAGTGTCCTACAACCCCAAGAGGCAAGCCTCTTGGTTTGGGCTCTTCCCGTTTCGCTCGCCGCTACTCAGGGAATCGATTTTTCTTTCTCTTCCTCCAGGTACTTAGATGTTTCAGTTCCCTGGGTCTGCCTTCAAGACGCTATGTATTCACGTCAAGATACTACGCGATTAAACGTAGTGGGTTCCCCCATTCGGAAATCTCCGGATCAAAGCTCACTTACAGCTCCCCGAAGCATATCGGTGTTAGTGCCGTCCTTCTTCGGCTCCTAGTGCCAAGGCATTCGCCGTGCGCCCTTAATAACTTAACCAAGTTATTAAGCCTATAAAAAACTTAAAAAATAAATGTGTTTGTTACAATTTCAATGTCGTTTTATCCAGTTTTCAAAGAACAAGTTTTGAAGTGTTTCATTCAGATAGAATGAACCTTCAAAACTGAACGCAAAACGTAATCTTACAAACCCAAGGTTTGTATTCCGAAATAATCCTTAGAAAGGAGGTGATCCAGCCGCACCTTCCGATACGGCTACCTTGTTACGACTTCACCCCAATCATCTATCCCACCTTCGGCGGCTGGCTCCAAAAGGTTACCTCACCGACTTCGGGTGTTACAAACTCTCGTGGTGTGACGGGCGGTGTGTACAAGGCCCGGGAACGTATTCACCGCGGCATGCTGATCCGCGATTACTAGCGATTCCGGCTTCATGTAGGCGAGTTGCAGCCTACAATCCGAACTGAGAACGACTTTATCGGATTAGCTCCCTCTCGCGAGTTGGCAACCGTTTGTATCGTCCATTGTAGCACGTGTGTAGCCCAGGTCATAAGGGGCATGATGATTTGACGTCATCCCCACCTTCCTCCGGTTTGTCACCGGCAGTCACCTTAGAGTGCCCAACTAAATGATGGCAACTAAGATCAAGGGTTGCGCTCGTTGCGGGACTTAACCCAACATCTCACGACACGAGCTGACGACAACCATGCACCACCTGTCACCGTTGCCCCCGAAGGGGAAACTATATCTCTACAGTGGTCAACGGGATGTCAAGACCTGGTAAGGTTCTTCGCGTTGCTTCGAATTAAACCACATGCTCCACCGCTTGTGCGGGCCCCCGTCAATTCCTTTGAGTTTCAGTCTTGCGACCGTACTCCCCAGGCGGAGTGCTTAATGCGTTAGCTGCAGCACTAAGGGGCGGAAACCCCCTAACACTTAGCACTCATCGTTTACGGCGTGGACTACCAGGGTATCTAATCCTGTTTGCTCCCCACGCTTTCGCGCCTCAGCGTCAGTTACAGACCAGAAAGTCGCCTTCGCCACTGGTGTTCCTCCAAATCTCTACGCATTTCACCGCTACACTTGGAATTCCACTTTCCTCTTCTGCACTCAAGTCCCCCAGTTTCCAATGACCCTCCACGGTTGAGCCGTGGGCTTTCACATCAGACTTAAAGGACCGCCTGCGCGCGCTTTACGCCCAATAATTCCGGACAACGCTTGCCACCTACGTATTACCGCGGCTGCTGGCACGTAGTTAGCCGTGGCTTTCTAATAAGGTACCGTCAAGGTACAGCCAGTTACTACTGTACTTGTTCTTCCCTTACAACAGAGTTTTACGATCCGAAAACCTTCTTCACTCACGCGGCGTTGCTCCATCAGGCTTTCGCCCATTGTGGAAGATTCCCTACTGCTGCCTCCCGTAGGAGTCTGGGCCGTGTCTCAGTCCCAGTGTGGCCGATCACCCTCTCAGGTCGGCTACGCATCGTCGCCTTGGTGAGCCGTTACCTCACCAACTAGCTAATGCGCCGCGGGCCCATCCTATAGCGACAGCCGAAACCGTCTTTCAGTCTTTCACCATGAAGCAAAAGAGATTATTCGGTATTAGCCCCGGTTTCCCGGAGTTATCCCAAACTATAGGGTAGGTTGCCCACGTGTTACTCACCCGTCCGCCGCTAACGTCAAAGGAGCAAGCTCCTTTTCTGTTCGCTCGACTTGCATGTATTAGGCACGCCGCCAGCGTTCGTCCTGAGCCAGGATCAAACTCTCCATAAAAGAAATTTGATTAGCTCAAATTGTTTTGCTGGCATCATGTTTGATGTCCAAAATTGTGTTTCGTTCACTAGCAAAACTAGCTACTTAAAACTTTATTGATTACGTTTTGCTTGTTCAGTTTTCAAGGTTCATATCGTTCACTGCTGTTTCAGCAGCAACTCTTATATAATACCACACGCCACAAACTGTGTCAACAGTAATTTTAAAATTATTTTCCGTTTCAATCAGTTGTATTAGCGACTTTTATAACTATACCATAATCTTTTTATATTGCAAGCCTTTTATAAAATAAATATTAAAGCTGTTATTCCTAAGACACCAGGAATACCTAAAACAGCGATTGTTAAGACCGAAAACAGATTGATTGGCACATTATATCCTATATAACCAATACCTAAATGGATTACGAATAATAGTAGAAAAGCAAATGCAAATCTAAACCAGAACACCGATAATCCTTCTAAGATTTTACCCAATTTAGCATGTCTTATTATTACATAAAGAAAAAGAAGCCCGACAGGAATACAAATACTCATAATTACTAACCCAGACATATAGTTGCCCCCTCAATTAAATAATTATGAAAGTTTATGTTTCCTGTTTTGCTTCTATGAATATTTTACAGAGAACTATTTTATTAATACCTTACGAATTCTAGCTTCCTTAAACAAATAGAAATGAATACTTTCTGCTGTTTTGCGTTGAGCAATTACACCTAGGTCATAATCATCCATTAATTCTTCTATTATCTTTGCCTGTTGTAAATCCTCTTTTGTTTCTTTAATCAGATTCACAAGCTTATCATCGAATTCTTTTTTTAATTTCCCTTTACTACGGAAGAACATACTAATCCCTCACTCATAACTCGCGTCGGCCTTCCATTGCCTTAGATAGCGTAACCTCATCTGCATATTCTAGATCTCCACCTACTGGCAATCCATGAGCAATACGGGTTGTACGAATGCCAGACGGTTTGACAAGGCGAGAAATGTACATAGCGGTTGCCTCACCCTCGATTGTTGAATTTGTAGCTAAAATAAGTTCTTGGACACTTTCATCTTGCAAGCGCACTAGCAAAGAAGCAACATTAATGTCTTCTGGACCAATACCATCCATTGGTGAAATTGCTCCTTGAAGTACATGGTACATACCGTTGTAGTCACGCATTTTTTCCATTGCAATCACATCTTTTGTATCTTGTACAACACAAATAATAGAATGATCTCGTTGCTTATCTGTACATATGTGACATGGATCTACATCTGTTATATTGCCACAAACAGAACAGTAGCTTAGGTTTCGTTTAGCATCAATCAGTGCTTTAGAGAAAGATAATACATCATCTTCCTTCATTGTTAACACAAAAAACGCCAGACGAGCCGCAGTTTTCGGCCCGATACCTGGCAATTTCATAAAACTATCGATCAATTTAGATATTGGTTCTGGGTAGTACATATGAATACCTCCTAGAATGGAAGGTTTAAGCCTTGCGTGAATTTACCCATAGTTGAGTTTGTTTTTTCTTCTACTTTTTTCAACGCTTCATTTGTTGCAATAACAATTAGGTCTTGTAGCATTTCGATGTCTTCTGGGTCTACTACAGATTCATCCAGATTTACTGAGACTACTTCACGCTGACCAGAAACTGTTACTTTCACCATACCGCCGCCTGCAACACCTTCGAATTGCTCAGCATTTAAAGCTTCTTGTGCCTCCATCATTTCCTTTTGCATTTTTTGCATTTTTTTCATCATACCTTGCATATTTCCCATTCCACGCATAAATGTTTCCTCCTAAAAATTTAATCTTCAATAATTTCAACAAAATCTTTACCAAAGAGCTTTTCAGCCTCTGTCACAAGTGGATCTTGTGAAGCAAGAGGTTGGGCATCATCGATAAATGGTTCTTCTGGCATTTCTGCCGGTGGTGGCTCTAATAATTCTTCTCCATGCTCTGATTCAGTCTGTGATTTCTTTTGCTGCAGACCATGATCACGAATAAACTCTTCACGCATTTTTAACCATGATTCTTCTGGTATGCATAGCATCTCGTACATTGTACCAGTTTGCCCTGCAATTAATTGTGTAAAGTGAGCCTTTAAAGACTGGTTGTCGGCAACCATCTGACAATGAATATCATACTTGAATTTTAACACAAAAGCACTTGAAGATGCCGCAACAGGTTCGGCTTCTGCTAAAAGAGCAGATTGTGATTTTTGCATTTGACTTAAGGCCTGCGCCCAAATGGACTTAATGCGTTGTACATCTTGCTTTGTGGCATCTTTCAGCACTTCCTGAATACGACCTGTAGGTGCTTTATAACCATTCGGACTTTTAGCTCGGGGCCGTTGCTCTTTTTGTGCTGTCGGCGTTTGCACTGGAGTCCCCGTTTGCAGTTGTAAGGATAGTTGCTGAACCAGCTGTTCAAGAGCCACAATTTTTTGAGTGAGATCAGGGTTTTCTCCCATTTCATTTGTAGTCACCGTTTGATGGGCTATCCCTCCTGAAAACTGTACCATTTTAAGCAAAGCCGTCTCTAAATAAATTTTGGTATGGTGAGAGAAACGCATCTCTTGCTGTGTCTTTGCCAGTATATCAATATACCCATAAAGCATATTTGGTGCAAATTCGTGTGCTAAAGTGAATACACGTTCCTCAGGAGATACAAGCTCTAAAAGTTCAGCTAAATCATCACTTGTTTGAAGTAATAATAAATCGCGGAAAAATGTAATTAAATCCTCTGAGAGCCGCAAAGGGTCCTTACCGTCAGCTATAAGTTGCTCTAAAAGGGCAAGCATTTGCGCAACCTCTTTTACTTTAAGTGCCTCCGCTAGATCATAAAAAACATCCTGACTAATAGAACCTGTAACTAATAACGTATCCTCAAGTTTTAATTTTTCGCCACTAAAAGACACAACTTGGTCCAATAAGCTTAAAGCATCACGCATTCCCCCTGCGGCTGATTGTGCAATCACCTTTAAACCTTGTTCTTCATATGGCAAGTCAATATCTTCCAAAACAACCTTCATACGTTCAATAATATCATTAGTAGAAAGTCGTTTAAAATCAAAACGCTGACAACGAGAAATGATCGTAGCAGGCAATTTATGAGGCTCTGTAGTTGCTAAAATAAACACAGCATGAGGAGGTGGTTCTTCCAACGTTTTTAAAAGAGCGTTAAAAGCGCTTGTAGAAAGCATATGCACTTCGTCTATGATGTACACCTTATATCTACTGCTTGCGGGAGCAAAACGAACCTTTTCTATGATATCCCTAATCTCTTCAACACGTGAATTTGAGGCTGCATCAAATTCAATTACATCTGGATGAGAACCATCTGTAATACTTATGCATGTAGCACATTCATTACAAGGCTCTTTCGATGGTGCATGTTCACAATTCAAGGCCTTCGCAAAGATTTTAGCAGTACTTGTTTTCCCTGTACCACGGGGCCCAGAAAACAAGTAAGCGTGTGTTGTTTTATTTGCTAGGAGAGCATTTTGTAGCGTTCTTTTGACATGTGTTTGACCAGACATTTCTCGAAAAGATTGCGGTCGATACACACGGTAAAATGCTTGATACGTCACTGATTTCCTCTCTCCTTCTCCATTTAATTGAATAGTTTTATTATAGCATTTGCTGCATTATATAGAAAATGAAGATGCTAAATTTAAAATAAAAAAGCATCCGCCTATAATAGACGGATGCTTTGAATTGGCAATTTAATGCCGTGCACCTTTCCTTGACAGCCGCACATAAGCGTTACTCTTGTCGTTAGCTCAGATTAGGCAACCCCGCGGCACATGAATAAGACCACTTAATGCTGCTTCCTTCCGGACCTGACATGGTTCATGGGTATCCATTGCGCAGGACCCAATCGTCAACACTACGTGCAAAAGGCAGACCAAACAATACGGACAGCCTCGAAAAAGGAATTCAGTCTCGCTAGAGCGGATTGCGAGTTACAGGACACCGCTACCTTCCCACCTAGCACGGCAATAACTAGTATACTGACTGTTTGTATAAAATGCAACTTAATGCACAAATTATTTATTTCTAAGTGACGATTTAAACATTATATATTTTTTCAAAAATTATCTTGACATTCGTTTCTAGTTATGATAAATTTATTTTTGTCGATAAGACAATAAAGCAATATAACATGGAGGTATACCCAAGTCTGGCTGAAGGGATCGGTCTTGAAAACCGACAGGCGGGTAACACCGCGCGGGGGTTCGAATCCCTCTACCTCCTCCAGTTTTAAATTTCCGACTACGAATGTAGCCGTTTTTTTTGTCCAAATTGTATGTATTACTTGTTAGATACCACTTCCGCCTCGGTTGTGGTATTTTTTATTATATCAATGATGGGAGGTTGTTGAATTGCAATCGAAATTACTTATGACGCGTGCTTCCCTTACTTGGATTTTCATTATTGCTGTTATGACCGCAGTAGGTAGTGAAATTAAAATTATGCCTTTTGCTAATACAACTTTCCGTTTTGGTTTAGGAACCATTGTCTTCTTTTTATGCACATTAATTAAACCTACACCAATTATTTTAGCCGGTGTAGCTACCAGTATTGTGACAACTATTTTTCGGGTTATTAATTCGACATTACATGATGTTCCGATTGCCGAGAGTATATTTAACCATTTACCAGCTGGTTTATTTTATGTATTGTTTGCAGTATGCCTGCAAATTTTAGATATTCAACAATACAGAGAAAAACCACTAAAACTTGGTTTACTCGTTGCTTTTAGTGAGGTTATCAGTAATTTAGCTGAACAAATTTTCCGCTTTTTTGTCCAAACATATACTTTTTTATTTCTCCATGATCTCTTGATCCTATTAGCGGTAGCATTATTACGAAGCTTTTTTGTAGTAGGGATTTACAGCTCTATTTTGATAGCTGAACAAAAAAAACGAGTACAAGAAATGCTGAATATTGGATCTGATCTCTATGTGGAGACACTATATTTAAAAAAATCAATGAATCATATTGAAACAATTACAGGTAGTGGTTATGAATTATATCGTCAGTTAAAGACGCTAGGTTTTCGAGCGGAAAGTTTACAAGCACTTCATATTGCCCAGGAAATCCATGAAGTGAAAAAGGATTCTCAACGGATATATGCTGGTATTTCAAAGATTGTCGGTGAAAAGAGCTTTGGCCCTTTTGTATTATCAGAATTATTGCATTATATTGAAGAAGGTAATAGGAAATATGCAGAATTACTCGGTAAGGAAATACAATTTAATACATGTATAGACTTCGATTTTCAAACGAAAGATCATATTGCACTCCTTGCTCTATTAAATAATTTATCAGCCAATGCTGTTGAGGCTATTGAAAAGCAAGGGATCATTTCTATTGCTATTGAGCGCCAAGAGGATAATACTGTAATAACCGTATGTGATAATGGACAAGGGATTTCACAAGCAGATATTTCTGTTATTTTTGAACCTGGATACACCACTAAATTCAATGTTGATGGTGTTGCAGCAACTGGCATTGGGCTTTCACATGTTGCTGAACTAGTAGAAAAATTAAAAGGCTCAATAACCGTTGAATCAAACAATCAATACACAACGTTTAAAATCATAATTCCTACGCAAACTATTCAAACGGGAGAGACTTAAATGAGGTATTTTATTGTAGATGATGATCGTGCAAGTCGTGTTATGTTAAAGCAAATTATTGAAGATAGCGGGTTAGGAACAGTTATTGGTGAGGCTCGCAATGGTGAGGATGCCATTCCACAAATTTTAATGACACAGCCAGAGTTTGTGCTTATTGATTTACTGATGCCTAAGCTTGATGGCATAGCAACTGTGGAACAACTTATGCAAAATCGTTTTGAGGGACAATTTATTATGATTTCACAGGTAGTGAATAAGGAAATGGTTGGCGAAGCATATGAGCAAGGAATTGATTTCTTCATTCATAAACCAATCAATCGTATTGAAGTCGAAAATGTTTTGAAAAAAACAACTGAACAATTTCGACTTAAAAATTCACTATTAGTGATACGTCAATCACTTACAAATATTGAGTTAAGTGAACAAAAGACTCATAAAGCTACATCACGAGACCATATTCAATCTATTTTGAATGATATGGGGATTGTCGGGGAAATTGGTAGTGAGGATATCATTGCCATTATAGAAACATTACTTGCTCACCAGCACAAGATTGCCCCCCTTCCTCCATTAAAAGAGCTTTATGAAGAAATTGCAGCTGTGACCAAGGCTACGCCAGATGAAATTTTAAAAGAGAGTAAAGCCATCGAGCAGCGTGTGCGTCGTACAATATTAGCTGCCATGATTAATCTCGCTAATTTAGGGGTTGTTGATTACACAAACTCAGAATTCGAGTACTATGCCCCTCGCTACTTTGATTTTAAAGAAATTCGTCAGCTCATGACACAGATTGAAGATCACGATAATCGTAAAGCAAAGGTAAATATTAAGAAGTTTATTCAAGTGTTATATTCAGACATTTTAACAAAAGTAAATTAATTTTCTCGGATTTTGTCGGATTCCATAAGTCCTCCGTATTATTAAAGTAAGGCGTGTCCTAAAAATTTAATATTAGGGGAGGTACAAAGGATTTGAAAAAGAAATTTAAAGTCAGTTTAGCCGCTCAGATTTTAATCGGTTTGATTTTAGGGATCATTGTTGGTGGTATCTTTTACGGAAATCCCAAAATTGAGACATATCTACAACCATTAGGGGATATATTTTTACATCTTATTAAGATGATTGTTGTACCGATTATTATTTCGACATTAATCGTTGGTGTTGCTGGTACTGGAGATATGAAGCAACTTGGACGATTAGGCGGGAAATCTATAATTTACTTTGAGATTATTACTACAGTTGCAATCGTAGTTGGATTACTTTCCGCAAACATTTTCCAACCTGGTGCAGGTCTTAACATGAATGAATTATCTCAAGGGGATATTTCGAAGTATGTATCAACAACTGAGGAAGTTCAGCATGAGGGACCATTTGATATCATTGTAGGCATTGTCCCAACAAATATTATTCAGTCAATGGCTGAAGGTAATATGCTAGCAATTATCTTCTTCTCAGTTATTTTCGGTTTAGGGGTTGCTGCAGTAGGAGATCGAGGGAAACCAGTCTTAGACTTCTTCCAAGGGGTAGCAGATGCTATGTTCTGGGTAACAAACCTCGTAATGAAATTCGCGCCACTAGGGGTATTTGGTTTAATTGGTGTAACCGTTTCCAAATATGGGTTTGCTTCACTGGTTCCGCTTGCCAAATTAGCAATTCTTGTTTATGCAACAATGCTATTCTTTATCTTTGTCGTTCTTGGACTTGTGGCAAAATTCGCAGGAATCAGCATCTTCTATTTAATTAAAGTATTAAAAGATGAGCTAATTTTAGCCTTCTCAACAGCAAGTTCTGAAGCTGTGTTACCACGTATTATGATGAAAATGGAGAAATTAGGGGCGCCAAAGGATATTGTATCTTTTGTTATACCTACCGGTTACTCCTTTAACTTAGATGGGTCAACACTATATCAAGCCATTGCAGCATTATTTATTGCACAAATGTACGGTATTCACCTAAGCATTGGTGAACAAATTACGTTAATGCTTGTATTAATGGTTACATCAAAAGGTATTGCAGGTGTACCAGGCGTATCATTCGTAGTACTTCTAGCAACTTTAGGTACTGTAGGTATTCCACTTGAGGGACTAGCCTTCATTGCTGGTATTGACCGTATTCTTGATATGGGACGTACAGTTGTTAACGTAATTGGTAACTCATTAGCGTCATTAGTAATGGCTAAATGGGAAGGCCGTTTCGATCGAGAAAAGATGAAAAATTACTTTAATGATAATGAAAATCTAGCGTAATTTAAAAAAATCCTCACGATGTTGGATGGCATCGTGAGGGTTTTTTTATTTTGCTAACACTTTATCTAAATAAGCGATAATTGATTCTTTTCCATTGGCATGTGCTTCTTGAGCGCGTTTTTCATCCTTTTCAAGCTTAGCCTCTGCCGCTACAGCAATTTTTTCAGCATCTTGCTGTGGCACAACAATTACACCATCCACATCCCCAATAATATAATCACCAGGATGAACCGTAACTCCTCCAATGGCGATCGGTACATTTACTTGACCACCGCCGTTTTTATTGCCTGCTGCTACAGTAGTGCCCAACGAAAATACAGGGAAATTTAATTCGCGAATTGCTGCAATATCACGGATTACACCATCCACAACAAAACCTTGTACACCTATCCCTTTTGCTAAGGAGATCACAAAATCTCCAGCAACAGCTCGGTTTGTATTTCCTTTTGCATCAATTACTAAAATATCCCCTTCATTTGCAGCCCTAATCGCTTCCAAAACTGCCCCATTTTCACCATCTGGTAAACGTACAGTTACAGCTCGCCCAGCAACTTTAAAATGGTCTGCTAACGGCTTAATATCACTTCGCACATTGGTATGCCCGCCAGTTGCATCTGAAATAGCTGTTGTTGGTAAATGCTGAAAGCTTACTTCCACTTTTGTCATACATAACACCCCTATTATGATTAATGACTTACACTAGTATTGTAAATAAAAAATATATCCTATTTCAATATATCTCGAAAATAGTAGTCATTATTAGAATTAAATAATTTCAATAAATTGCTTTGATTGCTCGTCTAAGGCTTCAGCAGCAGATGCTATTTCACTAAAGTCATTTGCTGTGACAGTAATTTGTTCATTTGTTTTATCTATTTTTTCTGCTATTTTTGTAATACTATCAGTCACCTGACCAATTTCTCGCTCAATACCCTCCACATTATCCTTCACTTCTGAAATAGATTGTTCAACTCTTACAGAAAGCTTACGTACCTCTTTCGCCACTACATCAAAACCTCTACCATATTCTCCAGCCCTAGCGGCTTCAATAGCTGCATTTAATGCCAATAAATTAGTTTGTGAGGCAATTTCTTGTATAGTTTTGACAATCCCTTTAATAGAATCTGCTTGTTTCTGAAGCTGTACAAGATTACTTACATTTTCATTTGATTCCTTTGAAACCACTTTAATGGTTTCTAGTAGATCTTGGCTATTTTGAATGCCCGCCTCTGAACGCTGGTAAAGCTTATTAGACATGCCCTTCAACTTGTCGGCAACACTAACTATCTCATGTTGGCGTTCGGTGATATTGGTAGCTATTTTGGATACACCTATTACTTTTCTTGTATTATTTGCGAAGACAGGCATATATGTCGCTTCCAGCCAAATTATATTACCTCTAGCATCAATTCTTTCTATTTTGTCCTGATAGCTGTTTCCTGCCGTTAGGTGGCGCCAAAATTTATCGTACTCCATACTATTAACGAAATCAGGCAAACAAAAGTCTTTATGATGTTTTCCTAGCATTTCCTGCACTGTATAGCCTAATGTTTGAGCAAATAGTTCATTGACATACGCCACTCTTCTATCCATATCGAAGCGGATAATGGCTATATTGCGTTCAATAGCCTGTACTACTAAATCATCGGTTACTTGAGCCTCTACACTATGCATAAAGAACACCCCATCCGTTACTAATTTTTTACTTAAAATTTAATTATTTTACTTTTATATTACATTAATTATGCCTCAGTGTAATTGCAGCAGATGTTAGTGTACCTGCTGCATCAAGATAAAAAACATGGAGAATGTTCATCCATGTTTTTTTAATAAACGTAAAATCCCTTCAGAGGTAGCCGCTACACGTAAGAACTTCTTTTGCTCTGCACGTATAAAGCCTTCCTCTAGCATTGTTTTAAAATGCTGTAGAAGTGCATCATAGAATCCATGGACATTATATAAAATGACAGGTTTTGTATGAAGTCCAATCTGAGCCCAAGTAAATACCTCAAAATATTCATCTAAAGTCCCTGCGCCACCTGGCAGAGCAATAAAAGCATCTGCTAACTCGGCCATTTTAGCTTTACGAATATGCATAGAGTCTACAATATGAATTTCTGTTAATGAGGCATGGGCCAATTCACGCTTTTGTAAATGTGTTGGCATCACACCAATCACTTCTCCTCCAGCTGCTAAAACAGCATCGGCTACCTTCCCCATTAGGCCTGTTTTAGAACCACCATAGACAACCCCGTGACCGTTTTTTGCCAGTGCTGTACCAAGCTCTGCAGCTTTCTCTGCATAAATAGGACTTTTACCCAAACCGGATCCGCAATACACTGCGATTCTTATAATAATCCCTCCTATTCAAAAAACGTGAAACAATCGGCTATATATTGTCTCACGTTTTTTGGTCATTTATTTTACTTTTATTTTCGTAAATGGCTTGTTTGTTTTAGCATATGACTGATACGGCTTACAATTGCTTCAATGGCATCAGGATTTTTTAATAAATCATAATCATTAATATCTAAACGTAGAACTGGACAAGAATTAAAATTATTTATCCAATTTTCATAGCGTTCATGCATTTCTATCCAATAATCATTCGGTGTTTGTTGCTCCATTGTACGTCCACGCTCTTGAATACGTCCAATAACTGCATCAATAGGTCCTTCAAGATAGACAAGCAAATCTGGATGTGGGAAATAAGGTGTCATCACCATTGCATCAAACAAATTTGTATAAGTCTCATAATCTGTCGGACTCATTGTTCCTTTATCATAATGCATCTTAGCAAAAATGCCAGTATCCTCATAAATAGAACGATCTTGTACAAATCCTCCACCATATTCAAAAATACGCTTCTGTTCTTTAAAACGCTCTGCTAAAAAGTAGACCTGTAAATGAAAGCTCCATTTTTCAAAGTCCTCATAAAATTTATCAAGGTATGGATTTGTGTCTACTTTCTCGAACGAGGTACGAAAGTTCAGTGCCTCTGCTAAAGCCTTTGTCATCGTCGATTTTCCTACCCCAACAGTACCTGCAATCGTAATAACCGTTTGTGGTGGAATATCGTACTTCTCTCTTAAATTCATTATTGCAAACTCCTTTGTTGTAACGTATCTTTAATTATTTTTAAAACATGATTTAAATCATTTGGATTTTTTACAAAATCAAGCTGATCTCCATTAAATCGAATAACTGGAATTTCGGGATGCATGCTTTCAAAATGCTCGATAAAAGAATGATAGTCGGCCACAAGCTGCTCCATGTAATCACGTGAAATCATCTTTTCAAACTCTCGCCCTCTCATGGCGATACGCTTCATTAATGTCTCAACGCTGGCATATAAATAAACCACTACATTTGGAACAGGCATGTCTTTCGTTAAAATTCTATAGATCTCTTCATACTTCTCGTATTCAGTTGGTGCCAATGTACGCTTCGCAAATATTAAATTTTTAAAAATATGATAGTCTGCTACAACAGGTTTGGCATGTGCTAAGCGAAATTTTTTAATATCGGTTAGTTGCTTATAGCGATTACAGAGGAAGAACATTTCCGTTTGGAAACTCCACTCCTCAATGTTTTCATAAAACTTATTTAAAAAAGGGTTTTCGTCTACAATTTCTTTTAATAGATGGTAATTAAATGTCGCTGCTATCTCTTTCGATAAAGAGGTTTTACCAACACCAATCGGACCTTCTACCGTAACAAATGGAACCGTCACCAGAAGCTCCTCCTTTTGTTCTATGGATTCTATTTTAATAATTATGCCCCGTATGGATAATACGCAGGGAATTATTTCTAATAATACAATATACACTATGGTTGTAACTTGGTTTTGTAGAGGTTTAGATAGCATTCTATCAAATGAGTCAGTGCTTTTAATTGTATCATATTGTATAGATGAAAAATAGAACTACCCTCATACCTAGCGATCTAATAGATACATTCATCTTAAATCATAACTTTTCGGCAATCATTCAAAAAAACGTATGAATCAAAAAGTGTGCTGGAAGAAAGGTGGGATCATTCAAAAAACAATCTTAAAATAAATAGAAACCCACGGGACTAGGTAAACTAGTAGTCCCGTGGGAGTTAGAGTGTGTAGATGGAAAATTTAATGTGGGATTCTTTGATAAATTTTTCTTACATATTATCTTTAAATAGTCCAATTTATGAATCATGCAGTATTTCATGAGGCAAATTTAAAAAATGATCAAAGGAAACAATCGATTCTAATTTACTGTTAATGTAATTACAATCTACTTTATGTAAGTAGTCCAAAAAATCAAAGTAATTAAAGCCATTCAATAGATTTTCTGAATACGCTAATGTAAATTCTTTTATATTATCTATTTGCAACAATCTCTGTCCAATCATTTTTTTTGTTGCCCTATCAATTTCTGATGGCATCAAACCGTTTTTTCTCACCTGTTGAAGTTCTTCCCATATCTTTATTACTAATGAGTTTAAATTCATCGTCGAACTACTGACAACACTAAAGTCATAGTTTGGACCAGTATAATTAGAATAACTCCATTTATTTGTAATTAGACCTTCTTTCTTTAAATTAACTGTTAGAGTGGATCCTAAACCAAAAAGGGACTCCATTATCACTTGTGTTGCTAAATAATTATCAATTTTATTATCTTCTTGTATTTGACGCCTTAAACCTATTGAAAATAAATCCTGGGCTTTATTTTTAATAATTGCAATGTTTTTATAAGGTTCATTTTGTGCTTTTGGATAAAAACGTTCAACTTCATGATCTTTTGTTTTAACATGATGTCCATTGCGCTCTATTGTATTGAAAATACATTCATTCAGTCTTATTGGATTAACATCACCAACAACCACCAATTTCATGTTATTAGATTTATAATAAATATTATGCACCTGTTCTAATAATTCTTTATCCAAGCTTTTAATACTATCTATGGTACCGGATACATCTGTACAAATAGATAATTCCGGATACATCTGCATTACTAGATCCCTATAAACTATCCAGCTTGGCTCATCTTGATATACCAAAATTTCCTCTTTAATGACTCTTTTTTCATTCTCAATTTCAAACTTTGAAAAACTTTGGTTTAGGAGGGCTGTGAATAATTTAGGAATAATAGCTTCTATATTACCGGAACAAGAAATTAAAAATTCCGTATTATTATAGTTAGTCTTTGCAGAAATAGTTGCACCTATTTCTGAACAAATTTGATCGATGGCATTTTTATTCCTAAACATTAAATGTTCGATAAAGTGAGCTGTACCCAGTGGAAATTCTATTTTTTCCTTAGTAGTAGTATTAATAAATGCTGTGTCATTAGCACCAATGTTAACATTTAATACCGCAAATGTTTGCGACATGCCTTTTAGCGGTATCATATGTAATTCCAAACCGTTACTAAATGTTTCACAAAAAATAGAAAGCCCCAATTTATCATATTGAATACATTCCATTTATATTTCCACCGTCTTTCTCACGGATTTAAAAACAGTATCCAGCGTTATTTCTTTAGCAACATCGACAATATTTTTTTTGGAAATATTATCTAATCTAGAAAAGAATTTATTTTCATCATCTTGGTAATCTAATAATTCTCCAGTTAAACTAATATCAATTAAGATAGCAGGCGTTTCCAACCCTGATTTAACAAAATGTTTCACTGCATTTACACCTGCTTGAATTTCTTCTTCAGTTATACCTCCATCTCGAATCTTGTTTAACTCATCTAGAACAATCTTAGTCACCATTTCATAATTTTCCTCTTGTAAAGCCACATGAATTAATAATATTCCCTTCAAATCTTCAATTTCAGATCTTGAATAATAGGCCAATCCTCTTTTGTGTCTTATTTCCGTTTGCAATTTTGATGAGGGTAAATTTCCAAAAATCGCATTAAAAACAAGTAAATGGATATAATTTTGTGAAGATAAGTTAATGCCTGTTTTAAATCCAATCAATAGTCTTCCTTGTTTAGTCGTGGATTCATGTTCAATATATTTAATTTCCTCATTAATTGAAGAAATCATATTTTCCTTAGACAAAACGATACTTTCTTTTTCCCGTTTAAAATAATCACAAATATTACTTTGTATCCTTTTTTCATCAATATTGGGACCTATTATATGAATATATATTTTTGCTGAAGCTATGAAATCTTGATAATGCTTGAATAATATTTTTGAATTTAAATCTTTAAGTGTGTTCAAATCACCAAAAATTGAAGTACTGAATGGTTCTCCTTCTGTCATAATAGATAAACACTTTTCTTGAACTGTATATTCCACATAATCGTTTATCTCTTGAATGCGATTATAGTGATTTAAAAATTCCTTTTCTACTCTTTCAGAATTAAATCCGTTTTCAAGTGAGCTGTATATGATTTCTGATAATAGTTTTAGTGAATTTGACAATATATCGGAATCCAAACTCTTATCTTGTATAATGGACATTTCAAATTCTAGAACTTGATAATCTCCCTTTCTTGATACATTACTTTTCAAAGTGGCTCCATACAAATGATCTAACTTTGCCTGAATATCATGGGGGATTAGTAATTCAGAAAAAATAGAAATTGAACTTGCCATAACTTTTTTCAATGGATATAAAAGAGATAATCTTATAGTAGAATTCATATATTTGTCATTTTGGTGTATAAAATAATTGATACCAGATATTTGTTGCATGTTAAGTGATAATTCTTCAGTTTCAAGCTCAAATAATCGAGCATTTTTAGCATCTAATCCCAACATTTGATTACTATGTATGTCTTTTGTTCTCCAATCAATTTGAATTGGTCGCCCATTATCAATATTTACAGATGAATGCCAATTTAAAACTTGTTCATCATGACGATACCATAAACGCCATAGTTCTGGTTTTTTTATAAGTTCAGCAGTAAAAATTGAAAAGGCTTTGTTAACTGCTTCATCTATCTTATTTGGCTCAACAAGAAATGGTTTATAGAAGATAATTTGTTTCTTTCCATCTTCAGACATAGTAGTAATAAGTATACATATTTTTTTCTTAGCTTTTTCAAGAATTCTAAAGATTCCGCTTCTAACCTTTATTTCTGATGATAGAAATTTCGTTCGAATGTCTGCATTATCCTCATTAAATCCTGCTTGACCGTCCAAAAACAATAAAAATGAATTGTTCTCTTTTAAAAGGTAAAATAACTTAATAGCAATTAGTTTTGATTCTGCAACTAATAATCTAACTCCAGCTTCTTCTCTTACTTTCTCCCAAGCCTCTAGTTTTCCTTCTGATTCATAGGATTCCTGGTCCACTACTACAAAAAATTTTCTGTTTTTATCTTGGAGTTTAAATCTCAAAGCTTTAATAATTTGGTCAGTATTATGCCGATAATCTCCAAAATGCCAAGTAAGAAATGCACCTCCTTCACTAAGTGTTTCCATCATATATTCTTCACCGAATATTTCATCAAAACTATCAATTTCAAAATTAGGTTTTACCCTCTCTCTATTTATGAGTCTGTTATGACTCAAATATTTCGCCCAAATTTTCTCACAAGGTTCATTTAGTTCTAGAGGTAATAATTCCATAACCATATTTGTCAACGAAAGAAACTGATCAATCGACAAGCCATGCTCATAATAGTAACTTTTCAGCATTTCTTCCTCTGATAAAAATCGCTTATATAACTCATAAAAACTATCCAATATTTTCACTCTCCTTTGTAAATCAAAATAATTAAGGTATTTCATATTGATATAATTTAGGTATCATCTTTTTCTTCCTATTTCATTGAAGAAAAAATTAAATTATGTGATCATTACTTGTTATTTAGCTATTTAAAAAAGCTATACTCTTATTTTTCTCCGATATACGAACTTAAAGACAAAGTAAGACTTCGAAAATGAAGCATTCTCAATATGAATGCCTTTTTTCTACTCTATTAAAGTAATAAGTCATTATTTAGTAATTTTTTTCAAACTACGTTTTTTTCATCTTAAAGTTATTCTTAATAACAACATAACTATAGAAAATACCTATAATTGCAAAAGTATTCACTAAGCTAATTGTCCAATAGAATAGGCTTTCTACCTGATAAATAGTTGTTAGAAGCCATCCTACAACAACAATTAAAAAGAAATATAAAAAATTTAAAAAGAACGCTCGTAGCCCTTTACCAATTTGCTCAAGAACTAACAAGGAAGACATCATTGGTCCCATTATGCTATAAGATAAAGCAACAATTTGTAGATAATTTTCTGTATGTGCGCTCACTTCTCCATCAGCTATTAAAAAAGAAGCAATAAGATCTCTTCCTAAAAATATAACCATGCCAATAATAATATAAATTCCTACTATATTAATAAGCCCTTTCTTATAGACTTGAAAAGCGCGTTCCGCATTATTACCACCCATATTTTGATTCATAATAAGACCTAATGTATTGCCAAAAGATATTGATACTAGTAGGACAATGGTTTGTAAACGGTAAGCAGCACCAAAGCCTGCTATTACCTCGTTACCAAATGGCATTAAAATTTTGTTAAAAAAAAATGTACTAATAAAAATTAGAAAATAAGAAATTGCAACCGGAATCCCAATATTCAAAATTTTAATTTTCACTATTTTTTCTAATTTCATATTTTTCAAGGAAAAAAAATAGCTAGTAAAATTAAAGATCTTATATTTAAGAAGGAAATAAGCGCTTAAAAAAATTGAAATACTAATAACAATAAAATTTGCAAGTACAATGCTATAAACACCTAGATTAAAAAAATTAATAAAAATGTAAACTAATATTATATTGGACAATGAAGCTAAAACACTTATTCCAGACGAAATTTTTACTAATCCATATCCTCTAATACTCGATAATAAGATTGCATTAATAACAGAAAAAACGGTCATAAAAACCATTAAACGGGTATATTTAAGAAATGTATTGATTGCTCCATCATGAACATTAAAAAAATTGATTAACTGGGGAATAACTAAACTAATAAAAATAGCAATAATTAAACTAGATATAATTCCATACAAAAGTAGGTTATTAATGATTTTAGAAATATTATTCAAATTGTCCTTACCTTTTTCAAATGCTACTGTAGATGCGTTCGATATTTGAAATCCTTCAATCAACGCCGTCATAAAAAAGGAAAATGGTATATACAAACCAACAATATAAAGTGCATCCTTATGCTCATGCCCCATAAAAAAGGTATTGGCTAACTGTGTGACAATTGAAACAGAAGAAGCCAATACCATTGGAATAAAGGTTTTATAAATTAGCGGAACAATTCTGTCATTTAAATAATCAATTTTTTTTTGCAAATTATCCATCCCTTACCACTTAATGCTTGTTATAATAGGAAGTTCATTAAATTGAAGAATTGCAAAAGAAGTACTTAGATCTCGGTTCGCCGATATTATAAGTATTTTCTCCTCTTTGTTTAATTTTTCTGTAGATAATAATTCGAGAAATGTGTACCAAACATCACCGCTTTGATAATCTTTGGTACTATTTATTTGCCGAATATAAAGGGCATCGTATTCTTCGTAAACCATATGACTAAATAAATTTTGTACAATAACCCTTTTAAGTTGATGTTGTTGTGAAACTAATTCAATAATTTGATTAATAATTTCGGAAAAGATAATCTCGCTATTATTACTATTTAATTCATTATCAGAAGTGAAATAACTTCCTATTTGAAGGACTTGAATCGGTCCATAACCTTTTGAAAAGTGCATACCCATAGCAAAATCTGCAAAAGGTGAATAACCTTCACAATAACGATTTTTTTCAATAATCAACTGTTCTCCCAATAAAAGTATCCCATCTTCCTCTTCATTTAATGAAAGTTCTAGAATTTCTAAACTTTCTATCGAAGCTATTGAACTTAAATGAGAAATACCAAAATAATTTTTCGGTTTTATATCAGACCACTCTAAAATTCTTGGTAAGGCTTGTATTTCTGGTTGACGATCAGAGAATGAATTTGAAAGCAGTAAACATTGGTAGTTGTTCACTTTTGGAAAGAGTTCTATATGGCATTGATGTATCATTTCTGATAAGGTTACCTGTTGATTGTTAATTTTAATTGAGTATGATACGACAGATTCTTTAGGAACATTATTGTAGTAAGCTTCAATTTGTAAATGAGGCTCTAATCTTAAATAATCGGATATCTCTTCTCCATCTATATAATAATTATCTTGATCTATATTGAGAAAAGCTAAAGATGATAATGATAGATTTAAATTACATATGTTATACATAAGAAATATTTCCATTCATGTAACTTTGAAAAACATTTAATTTTAATATATTGGAAGTACCTTCCATATTTTCAAACGCAAATGCATCTCTAAACCATTTATTTAAATGTGGATGGTCAAATAAGGATCCTTCACCAAACAAATCAAGGGCGTATTGAGTGATTTTCTTTACTAATGCCGTTGCTCTAATTTTAGCAATTGAACCAATATAGCCATTTTTAGGATTAATATCTAATTCTAATGCTGCTTGTCGAATAAGATTCCTTACCGTTATGAGCTCATTTTGAAAATGTTCTAATTTTAGTTGTTGATCTAAGGATAAATTTTTCTTATTAGTTATCATATAATCATAAACTGCTTGTGATACACCCAGTGCCATAGCTGCTACTGTGGGACGCATCTTATTAAAAACAGTAATAGCTCCGTGCATACCTCTTTTTAATGGGCTTAAGTGTCTCCCAATAATCTGACTCTCATTTATACACACATTTTGGAACATTAACTTACTAAGCTTCGGACCGCGAAGGCCTAATGTACCCAATGATTCTGCCGAGAAACCATCTTGTCCCTTTTCAACCAGGCACATTTCAATTCCTAAAGGGCCAGTTGTGGTACGTGCAAAAACAACGCCGATATCTGCCCGAGTACCGTTTCCTATGAAATATTTCTCACCATTCAACATCTTCTTTCCACTGTTTCCATCTATTTTCTTTAAATTTGTTTCTATATTCATGGCATCTGATCCCTTTTTAGGCTCAGTTAAGGCAAAAAATGTCCAAGATGGCTTTTCAAGCAAAGTACTGTAATACTTCTCTTTTTGCTCCTCATCAGCAAAATCTTGGATAATTATCCCTGATAAGGAAGGTCCTGGACAACCAACAACTACACCTGCGTCTCCATAGGAAAGCCACTCTGTTCCAATGACCCTCTCAATGCAAGATAAACCGTAGAACTTTGTATTATTTACGATAAATGGACGATCATTATATTCCGGAGGAATCATCATGCGTGATAATAATTGAACACTGTCCAAATTGGTAAATTCACCTAGTCTATCTGGTTCTTTATCTATAACAAGACCAATATCCCTAAATTCTTGAGAATATGATTTAATAGCTAGTTCAAAAGCATCTAATCTCTCTCTGTTCAAAGCTTTTCACTCCGTTTCTACAAACAGATTTTTGATGACAAAAGACAAATAAATTTTTCTGCTTACTGTTTCTAATAGGACTCCATGACCTCCAGTAAGATTAATCAAAGTATTCATACATTCATCTATTTCACTATGGAGAAATGCATAAAAAGAGTTATCTTCTATTGCCCTATCTCCGTTGATATAGTTGTTAACAATAGAATATAATTTAATAATTGCTTCTGAAAACTGTCCTTTCACCATTTGATATTGGATAATCGGTAATTTCCCTGAAAAGCGGTTGCTCAAAAGGTTTTTATCATAATTTAGGCAATCCAAAGCAATCCGTAACCGCATTATCAAAGCAAAGTGGTTTTTTGTTAAAAATATACTCTCTATCTGAGATATATTCCGTGTATCCTGTTTAATCGGGACATCTATTTTAAATAAGCTAATCTTTTCATATCCTAGAATAAAATCGTTAATTTTTTCAAATTTAACTTCTGCCATTTTGTAGAGAGTATTTCCCCTAAGGAGCTGAGTTGCTGGATTCTCTAAAATAGTATTGGGGGTAATAAAATAATTGCTGGATGATACAATGACAGGGTTAGTGTAGCTTTTTGAATACCATTCAAAAGTTTCAATAGGACTTAAACCGCGTGTTTCTTCAAAAAAGCGATTCATATAGTTCAATAAATCCTCATTCTTCGATGATAAAAAAGTAGTCATTACTTATCTCCTTCTATAATAAAATCTTAATGTTCAAATAGAGCTGATCCAACAAAACAACCTAGTCCTACACTTATCATTAAAAATTTATCTCCCTTTTTTAATCTATTTTTTGATTGTAAATACGCCAAATTTATAAAACAATCAGTTGTATAGGTATGTCCAATGTCTGGAAGTAAATCTAGGATAATATTTTCAAAAGGAAAATGGGTTAATTTTGAAAATCTCCTCCAAGTCATTTTGTTAACATTATAAGGAAGAATATATTGAACTTCATCGAGAGATACATTCACCTTTTTTAAAGTTTCATGAACTGCTTTAATAATAATTGAAACATATTCCTCATTAAAGAGAGCTGTTTTTTGCGGATTTTCAAAAAATCCCTGATTAAATCTAGTGTCTTTATAAAGACCTATGGACAATAATTTATTTGTTTCAAAATTCTTTTGTAGAAGAATCGCAACAGCTGAGTCTCCTATAAGGGTAGAACCTTCAATATACCTTAATCGATTAGTCATATTGGATTGATCGCCCAAAATTATGAGTACATTGTTAACATTTTCTTTCTTTGTAAAATATAAATTTGCAAGATCCATCGCATAAAAGGAAGAAGCACAAGCCTCTTGAGTAATTCCAAATTTTTTTACGTTATTTAAATTAAATGGCTTAAGCACCTTATTTAATAACCCATAATCGTGAGGCACTTGAGCAAGTAAAGAATGGGCATATAATATTAAATCAATGTTTTCATTCAGCTTTAGATCTAATAAGGCATACCCAAGTGTCTCATCTAATCTTTGTCCCTCTTCTACAATAGGAACTTGTTGAATGTTGTGTAATCTTTTCATTAGCTTAATTTCTCTGTCATTGCCACCGCAATACTCTACTACTTCTTCAATATTTTGTCTTAGATTCGGGATATATGTCCCAATTTTTGCAATACCAAGATTCACATTTTGCCTCCATATATATTAAACTTCATATAATACATTTCATTTCTCACTAAATTTCCATCTAGCAAATAAATAGAGGAATTTCCCTGAACTTTATCCTCGCTTATTAGATTTAAAAGTTTTGCAAACAAAGATGTACATAATTGATTAGGAGAGGAAATAAAGGTAGAGTTGGATGGCATCTCTTCATATATTTCTTCTAAATTAGAAGAAATAATAAATACATTCTTTTTTTGCTTTTGAGTGATTTTATCCAACCATCCACGCAGATTAGGTATAATATCATAACCCCACTCATCTAATTCAAGACAAGGGCTAGTTCCATGTGACTCAACGAGAAAGGCAATTCCGGTATCTTCAATTTCTTCGTATCTTGTAACCGGATAAGATAGGGTAGATTGATCAAGAATTAAAAATATTGCCTTTTTACACTTTTTAGTATTAAATAATTCCTTTATGATTTTCATTGCAGCAAAAGGAGCATAAGTATCAACTCCTGATACGGCAAAACCTGTTGCGTCTAAGGCGTATTTATCAATAAAATAATTAACACTTGAAGTGGAGAGATTAATATCTGGGATGCAATAAACTAAAACAACTAAATCTACATCATCAATTCTGTTACCCATATTTGACAAATGATCTATTAAACTAGATCCCATATAACTAAATGAATTATTCCGCCCTGAACTTAATAATGATTCATCTACCTCAAAGCCATATATACTTGCTAAATCTGTTTGAAATGATATATTTAAACTACTATAACTATAAGGTCTCTTTTCGGGGAAACTTTTATGAATATAAGAATTTATCTTTATCATGCCTATTCATTTATGCACTTACTAAAGAATTATTAATATAATCAACAATGGTCTCTACAGATTCAAAGTACTCAGGTTCTATATCTTCTGGATCAACAGAAAATCCATCAATATTGTCTTCCAAAACCATTAAAAGTTCAAAAATCGAAGTAGAATCCAAGCTCAATGATTCTAATGAGGTTTCTGGCAATATTTCTGTCGCAGTATCAATGTCCAACACTTCTCTTAATGTAGCTACAGTTATCTCAAAAGTATTTTTTTTCAACATTCTCTAAACCCTTTCTATTTACCGTATTATTTTTTCATTAACCATTATTTGTTTATCTATAATATCATCCGAATGATCACGTCTTCTAATTAAATAATGCTCCCCATTTAGAATCATAACTTCAGCTGGAAAACCATGGCTTAAAAATAAACCTGGGGAGGCACTTGGCCCATACGCTCCTGATTGTAAAACCCCTATAAGGTCTCCTTTTTGAACTCTCGACAGTTCCACATTTTTTCCCACTATATCATTTGGAGTACATAGCGGACCCGTTACATTATAAGTTTCTATATCAGTTTCATTTAAATTTGTTAGATTTATCATTGGAAAATTTCTTTTTACAAAACTACCTATCCCCACAGCTGCCATATGACAGTTTGTACCTCCGTCTGTTATTACAAAATTTTCTTCCCTTGATTTTTTTGTATAATTCACTTTGGATACAAATATTCCTGACTTTGCTACAAGATAGCGACCCGCTTCCATTGCTAACCTTGTATTTGGGAAATTAGCTTTAAAATCGGCAATAATTGGCGCTAGCTGTTTACCTAATCTTTGTATATTTAATTCCTCTTCATTACCGAAATAAGGTACACCTAAACCTCCACCAATATCTACAAATTGTAAATACTGATCTGTTTGTTTACTAAACTTTTCTGCCAATTTTAAAATATTCTGTGTGTTTTGACAGATGACATCACCATCTAAGATCCTTGTTCCCATATATACTTGAATTCCTATAATTTCCACATTTTTATATGAATTTAGTATACTTATATTTTGAAATATTTCTTCTTCATCTATTCCGAATTGCCGCGGTTTACCACCCATACTAAGTCTCGACCCTTTTACAGTAAAGGTTGGGTTCACTCTAATAGCCACACGTACTCTTTTTTTTCGAAGTGAAGCAATTTCATTAATTAACTCTAATTCCTGAAAAGATTCACACACAATTGCGTAAATTGAATGATCAATACAATTTTTAATTTCTTCTTCACTTTTCCCTGGTCCTAAAAAGATAATATCGTTTGGATTTGTATTTGCCATTAGAACCGTCTTTAGTTCAGTCAATGAGGAAACTTCTGCTTTTGCACCCAAAGACTTTAGTAAGTTATAGACTGAAATATTAGGGTTGGATTTTAAGGAGAAGAATACCTCTAAATAATCTGGGATATTACTTTTTAATTCTAAAAATGCATTTTTAATTTCGTTCCCATCATATATATATAGGGGTGTACCATATCTTTCTGCTAAATCTATTATTGGTATTCCTTGTATTTGATATACCATTTGCCTTTTCCTTTCTCAGTCTTGAAATTTATCTAGTTGAGTCAGTATAATACTGTCTAACTCTATTAACGAATCCTCATTATTTGCTATTAAAACTCCGTATAATCTCCCCTTAAACAATTTGCCTTCTTTGCTAAAACCTGAATTAACAGTTGCAAAATTATTAATTAAAAGACCTTCTTTACGCTGGTAGTTAATCATATATTTTTCAAGTACAGTTGACACTTCCTTAAAAGTTAATTTGCGTGTTAACTTCAACTCATAGTATTTTGCTAAGGCGCATTTATCATTTTGCAAAAAGTTTTCTTGAATTCTCATTTGGTAGGAAGACATATTTAATCGTGCATTAATTTCGAGATTTGGCCAAAGTGTACCCACTTGATCATATATCGCATCTATTCCAACAACTCCAAAATAACCGTCTTTATATAATTGTGTACAAATTTTTTCTCCAATAATTCTTAGTTCTTTATCCAACTTCCTTGTGATATAGGTTGGATAGAGATGTCCTTGATGAACACCATCTTTTACAATACATTCCTTCGCACCGTAATATGTAATATTTCCATTAACATCAATTAAAAGCTTATAGTTAATATCAGCTACTTTATTAATCCACTTTTCTAATATAAAACTCACTTTACCGTTATTTTTTTTATTTAGACTTTTACTTATCATCTTAATTACTTTTTGAAACTTTTCTTCAGAATCAATAATAACTAATCCTTTTCCTGATACTCCAAGTGATTCCTTTAAAACTAATTTCCCCCCCTCTGTTAGATGATGCTTCAAGGTTTGATAAGTCTCCTGTAAACTATCAATTGAATCACACTCACCACCAGGTATCTGCCTAATATTTACTTTTTCGTTTAATAATCGACTATACACTTTAGTGTTTACTTTACGAAACACATCACTATTCGGTACAGCTAAAGGAATGCCAGTTAATTCTGAGAGTTGTTCTTCATACTCTGAACAACCATAAGGCATAAAATAAATGTTTTTTTTCTTTTCCTTCATTTCTTTAAGATATAAAATAGTTTTTTGGCAATTCAGAATATCCTGTGTAATATTAAGATTTGGATTACTGTTCTCTACATATATAATTGTCGGACATTCTAACACCTGCTGTAAATAATTTAAAAAATCGTTACTTACAGGTCGTTTTAAAATTACTATATCTGTAGGGCTGGAAAATAATACACCTTGTTCTTCCATTCTATTAACCATAATCTTTGCACTTGCTGTTGAAACTGATGGGATCCCCACAATATCCGATGTTTTCCAATATTGTTCTACTTCAAAGTTATTTATATATATAAATGTTGCATTTTCATCGTTCACTAGTCCCTTTTTAAGACTCTCACTAAAAGAATAATTAACCGCTTCCATAATTCACCTCTTTCTAAAACTGAAATAAGCTAACAGCAAATGTAGCTCCTAGACCAACTGAAACCATTAAGAAATAGTCACCTTTTTTTAAAATACCTTCTTCGATCACACTTTCCAGATTTAAAAATGGATCAGCGCAAAAGCAATGTCCATACTTACTCACATTTTTTAAGTAAATTTTCTGAATTGGGATATCTAACGATTTAGACAATTGTCTCCAAGAAGATATATTCACATTATGTGGCAGTATCAATGAAATTTTTGACAAATCTAAATTTTGATCATTGAGCATATCCTTTATTAAAGCAGTTAGTGTTGGGATATACTCTTTTTCGAATTGTTTTTGTTTCTCTTGATTAATACCAATTCCTTCTGCATATCTTCCCAGTACTTTCGTATATGTTTTTATAAATTTTATATTTTTCTTACTATTATTTGATAGAATGACAGCAGCTGAAGCTTCCCCTAAAATAGTTGTATTTTGAATTACTTGCATAATTGGATTGAAGACTTTTTCACCCATTATTAAAAGAACTTTGTCATTTACTTTTGCATTCCTTAGTAAACTATCTGCAATCTCTAATCCTACTAGACTTGAAGCACAATTTTGCTGATTTAACGAAAAATTCACTGTATTATTTATATTGCAAATCTCACTTATTTCATTGAAAATATTTAGCGGAAAAGGATATATATTTTGAATAGTATGACAGTAAATTATATATTTAATTTCTTGTTTAGAAATATTACTACGCTCAAATATCCTTAAAATGGGTGCACTTAATAATTCAGTTAAGGAACCCTCTTCTTTTCTGATTTCTGCCAATCCATGTACTTTTTTAAAAACTTTAATCTGGTAATTCTTTAAATTTAAGTACTCCTGCAGGTCCTCAATATCTACTATTTTTTCGGGAATACCTGTTTCAATGTAATCAATATATAACATATATTGTCACCCTTTGATTGGAAAGGAGAGATAAGAAATTCCTTTCTGAGAGAGTAATTTCTTATCTCCTACCCCTATGTTTTTTAACTAAGTATATTGATCTTTTAGCTTATTAGCATTTACCGCAAGCATTATAACGGTCTACATTTTTTAGGTTCTTAATTTGAATTGGATTCGCTTTAATTTTCATTAGTGGTCACCTCCTTTAATGTAAGTGGTTTGTACAATCTTTTAGCATTTACCGCAAGCATTATAACGGTCTACATTTTTTAGGTTCTTAATTTGAATTGGATTCGCTTTAATTTTCATTAGTGGTCACCTCCTTTAATGTAAGTGGTTTGTACAATCTTTTAGCATTTACCGCAAGCGTTGTAACGGTCTACATTTTTTAGGTTCTTAATTTGAATTGGATTCGCTTTAATTTTCATTAGTGGTCACCTCCTTTAATGTAAGTGGTTTGTACAATCTTTTAGCATTTACCGCAAGCGTTGTAACGGTCTACATTTTTTAAGTTCTTAATTTGAATTGGATTCGCTTTAATTTTCATTAGTACTCACCTCCTTTAATTTTTCAGCAGTAACAAACGCCGTAACAGTTTTGGATGTAAGGCTTATCGAGTGATGTAGAAAGATCCCCTTTTCTTTAAAATCAATTTTGGTTGAATAAATGTTGGGCTTCCCATTTTCATCAACTATAAATTCAATATTCAAAAAATTGAACTTCCCATAAATCAGTTGATTAATGGCTTTAAATGTTGCTTCTTTAATAGCAAAACATTTACCAACCCAAGCTAATTTATTTTCTCTGCCATTGAGATCTAAGTAATAAGCTCTTTCTCTTTTTGAGAGTACTTTCTCAATAATCCATCTCTCATTCTTTTTTAACATTTTCTCTATGCGATCTAAATCAACCATGTCTAAACCATTTCCAACTAACAATAGAAATTACCACTCTTCCATATAGTTAATTAAATACTTCAATATATAAGAAAAACTTGTATTAGCTATTACATCTACTTCGTTACATTTTCTAATTTAGGTGTGAATATGCTGTATAGTACTGGGACAATAAAGAGCGTTAAAAATGTAGAAGTGGATAGTCCACCTATTACAACTACAGAGAGCGATTTAGAAACCATCCCAGTGTCATTAGATATAGCCATTGGGATTAAAGCACCAATTGTTGCAATAGCTGTCATTAAGATTGGTCGAATACGTACAACCCCAGCTTCAATTAAGGCTTCATATTTAGTCATACCACTACTTTCATTTTTCTTTATCTTATCAACTAGGACTATAGCATTTGTTACGACAATACCATTCAACATGAGTAATCCGATCATTGCAGGCATACCAATAGGCTCATTAACAATGTAAAGACCAATTAGTGCTCCAATGATAGAAAATGGTATAGCAAATAAAATTACAAAAGGTGCTTTTCCTTCTCTAAAAGCAATGACCATTACTAAATAGACCAGGAAAATACTAACAATTATAGCTATAGATAGCTCTGTGAAGCCATCTGTCATTGATGCAGATACACCTTCTTTGTAATAATTAACATTATTCGGTAAATCCAAATTATCTATTGTTTCATCCGCTTTTTTAATTACATTTCCAATTTTTTCGTCAACAATTGTCCCATAGATCATAATATACTCATGTCCATTCAAATGAGAAATAGCTGAGATATTATCAACTTTTTTCAATTCGCCAATCTCATTAAGAGCTACTGGTTCCCCCATAATATTATTAATTTTTTGTTTACCAAGTTCTTCCAAAGATGTTACGTTATCCATCTTTAGCCCTATATTTATTTCATTAATTTCGTCTCTTACCCTCATAGTCGTTAAAATATCACCACTAATTAGTGTTCGAAGACTTTGCGCCACCATAGCTGGCATTAGACCTTTTTCAGCAAGCTTATCTTCATCTAAATCAATAATTATTTCAGGTTCTTCTCCTTCTAAAGAAGAACCTATATTTTCTATCCCTTCTACTCTTTTTAAAGAAGCAATAATTTGATCACTAGCTTCTTCTATATCTTTTGAATTTGCTCCTTTTACGACAAGAACATATCTACTTTCAGAACCACCAATAATTCCTCCCACACCAGACAGAGTTATGCCTTCTGGCTCAGGAATACTTGTAAACTGAGATCGTAAACCCTTAACAAAGTCATCTATATTTTCAACAGAATCTTTTACAACAAATGAAATCTCTGCTTTTTCGGATTTCCCATCAATACTGGTATTTACTAAATTAATTTCCTTTTGTTCTAATAAGATTTTTTCAACCTTACTCGTGACTTTCAATGTTTCCTCGGGGGTAGTTCCCTTTTCCATTGTAATTTCCACATCGAAGTTATTGACGTTTTCTTGAGGAAGGAAAGTTGTTCCTACCTTAGGAACAATTAATGCGACAGAAGTAACTAGAATCAATATTGATGCAAATAGGGTTACAAAGCGATGTTTTAACACTCTAGTTAAAATTTTGCGATACCAAATTTGTAGTATATTTTCTTTATGTTCATTTGGAGTAATTTTCAATAGAAAAATTCTTGACAAGAGCGGAACAATAGTAACAGCAACAATTAATGAAATCAATAGTGATATTACGATAGTCCATGCAAGTGGTTTAAAAAAACTCCCAACAATTCCTGGTACAAAAGCTAATGGTAAAAAAACAGCTACGGTTGTAATAGTAGAAGAAGTGATAGCAGATGCTACTTCACCTGTAGCTTGCAGTATGAGGTGATCATTTCTTTCCTTAGATGACCTAACCCTTCTAAATACATTTTCAATGACAACAATTGAATCATCCACAACTCGCCCGACAGCTATTGCAATCCCTGCAAGTGTCATAATGTTTAAAGTATAGTCCATTGCTTTCATTAGAAGAAAAGATGCAAGTATGGATACTGGTATAGAGATAACAGCAATAAAAGTGGAACGGATGTTTTTTAAAAACAACAAGGTTACAATAACAGCCATTAGTGAACCTAAGATAGCTTCTCTAAGCATAGAGTATACTGATTGCTTAATTTCAATGGATTGATCTCGTAATACTTCTATTTCGTAATCCTGAGGAATTTCTAGTTTCTCTATTTTCTCTTTTACCTGATCAACAATATCAACTACATTAGCTCCACTTTTAGTTATAATTCCTACACTTACGCCCTGTTCTCCATTTATTCGAGTGATATTATTTGAATTTTTACTTTCATACGTAACTTCAGCAATCTCACCTAAAGTAATAGTTTTATGTATAGCTTTATCGTTGTCCCAATTCTCTACCTCAGTGAAAATCTTTATTTGTTTAACATCGTCAATTGATTTAAGTTCTTTATTTACTCGAACTGGCAATACTTCATTTGATACTAAAATATCACCCATTGGCATCGATAGATTGTTTGCTTTAATGGCGACTCTAACATCATCAATTGTAAGTCCTCTCATCACCAATTGTTCTGGTAATAGTCGTACAAACACATATCTTTCCATAGTTCCACCGATCTCGACTTCACTTACACCTTCAATACCCTCAATACTAGGAATGATATTTTCTTTTACGAAAGCTTGAACACCCTCAAAATTTCCAGCATTATAAATACCCAAGGAAAAGACAACAGGATTATCATCAGGACTAGATATTTCAAATTGAGGTTCTTCAGCTAAATCTGGTAGTTGCATCTTAGCCACACTTGTCCTCACTGTTTGCTCTGCTAGCTCCATATCAATAGACATATCGAACTCTATTGTTGAATATGCAGCATTAGCAACTCCATCTGTATAAACATTCTTTGCTCCTTCAAGATTCAGGAATTCTCTTTCCATTTTCTCTCCGATATCATTCATCGATTGTTCTGGCGAAGCACCTGGGTAAGGTATAATCACAGTTAAATATGGAATATTAACCTTCGGATATTTTTCCATATTCATCTCTTTTAGCGAATAAATGCCACCCGATATAATAAGAAGGATTATCAAAAACAAAACTAAAGCATTTTTCATGCTAAATTGAATTAATAATTTCATTTTTCACCTCTATGTTTTTGCCTTGCATTTTTCAACATTATTAATAAATAACCTCTGTATTAATATTAATGCTTCTCATATTGCTAATTCTTATATAAATCCAGCGATCCTTAATGAATAGTTCATTATCGGAAACTTGAAATGTCTCATCGTTTGTGGATTTAACTAATATCTTTTGGATCACTCCAGACAACCGTTCTATTTTTTCACGTATACTTTATAGACTTTATTATCTCTGTATCTAGGATTCAGATATAAAAGCACATCTACCATAAAACCCAATTTTTGTTTAATACAATTTAATTTTACCAAATATACTAATTTATTTAATTACCAATGTTTAGTTGGTGCCAATTCTGGCGTATTTAGTACTAATAAGAAAAAAGAAAACCCTATTTCTTTCTTTTTATATAAAAAAAGACAAAAACATGTACTTAATTACATGTTTTTATGTTATATTTGTAAAATCAGGAGGGAAATAGTAGTGGTGCTTGGCGTTTTTGGGGCGTTTTTGGAGACATTTTTTATTATTTGTGTAGGATACAAGTTTATTGGTATATCTTTCAAAACTAGATTAATACCAATATTGGTTGTTAGCTTCTATGGAAGTATTGTTTTGGTAATGATAAAGGAAGTAATGTCACCCGGTTTATACCTAATTATATTAATTTTAATAATTGGATTTTTGTTAACATTTGCCACTAATCTAAATTTTTTAGCTTCTATTACCGCTATATTGCTAGGTTGTATTTCTTTAATAGTATCTGAAGTACTAGGATCGCTTCTTTTAAAGGAAGTTCCATACATATCATTAAATACTTCACCTTTAGTTAGACTTATACCTAATCTTCTTATAATGGGAATTATTTTTATAATACTAAAAACAACTAAATTTAAACTTCCAATTTCGTTTAGAAAAATAGAAAATAAAAACCATAAAATGATGTCTGTATTATTTTTATTATTCGGTACTCTTTTTTTATTTTATATCTTCATATTTGAGTACAATCAGTTAAAATTTTTTCATTTATTATCTACAATTTTAGTAGTAATTATTACATTATCAGTGTTGTATTTAATTCATCATCATATGGTTACTAAAATTGAAAATCTTACCGCTTCTATAGATATTCAATATGAAGAAGATATTTTAAAACAGATTGGAACAATACGTTCGCTTAGACATGACTTTATTCATCACATTTTGGCTTTAAAGAAAATGCTAAATAATGAGAAGTATAGAGAATCAATTGACTATATTAATTCAGTTTTGGATGAAACTTCATATATAAGTGATGTATTACCTGTAGCATCAGAAGCCATTGGTGGGTTATTGCTTTCTTACAAAGAAAAAGCAATTAATAAAGGAATTAATATCTACTACCACATTTCTGACGATTTATCCAACTTCCCATGTAAGTTTTATGAAACGAATAGAATATTAGGTAATTTACTACTTAATGCAATTGAAGCTGTAGAACAATTAGATAAGGAAAAGCGATATATTAATTTAAAAATTTATCGAGATAAAAAATTCTTTATAATAGAATTGAGTAATTTCATGGTTGAAGAAGTATTACAAAAAAGTATTAATAAAATTTTCAATAGAGGTTTCACAACAAAAAATAATGCCTCAAACAATGGACAAGGATTGAGCATTGTTGAGAATATTGTCTTAAATTACGGAGGTCACATTCATCTAGAAGTTATAGATGACATGATTACATTTATTGTAAAAATACCATACGGAGGACATTATGCTTAAACTTCTCATGCCAAATACATTGGCAACAAACCTATCAAATCTTGTAATTGCTGAAAATCCACAGTTTAAAAAAAGTAAAAATAAGATTCGCTATGGCCTAGAATGGATAATATCAGGGCTTAATCAAATTGTAATAGTTTGTTTACTTGTTTGGCCATTTGGAATTTTACCAGAAACCTTAGTAGCTTTGCTTACGGGTGCTCTATTAAGGATGTTTTCTGGTGGCTCTCATTTCACTCGGTATTATTTTTGCCTTGTTTTTAGTACAATACAAATTATTTCTCTGACAATCATTTGTGTAAAATATACAGATTTTTTATCATCTCATAACAAATTACTATTATTGTTCTTACTTTTGAGTTTCTTAATTACTATGGTAAAGGCACCCGTATTGCATAAGAAGAAGCATATTTTTAATAAAGATAGTATATTAAGATTAAAAATAACTGCAATTACCATATATGTAATATTCGCCGGTGTAAGCTTGTTTTTTCCTTACTCAATAATGTATTGCATTTGGTTACCTTTAATTTTCCAAAGTATAACATTAACAGCGTTATGGGAGAAAATTGTATTATCTACAGAGTATTTTATAAATAAAATCACATCAAAGGGGCCAGATTTATTATGATAAAAATAATAACTTATATCATTGGAATTATCTCATTATTTTTTAATTCTATTACAACAGTGAGTAGTTGCTTTTGGTTTTCATATGAGCCAGAACTACCTGATGAACAGGAATAATTTTAGAAAAAATGCGGTCTGTAAAACTTGCCATTATTGACGATCAAGAATTAATTCTTAATGAGATAAATGAAATTATAAAAATATCACCAAATATTGATATAGTATTAAGTACAACAAATGTGAGTGAGTTGTTCATTGCCCTAGAGCAAGGTACGCTAATTGATGTAATATTATTGGATATTAATATGCCTGTTACTAACGGATTTGATGTTGCACAATTTTTAAAAGAAAATCATCCAAAAATAAAAATTATTTTTATGAGTGCATATCAAGACTTCGCTTTACAGGGATACAAATATTATCCTGAGGATTTTATTATTAAGCCAATTAATATAGTACGACTAAAACAGACTCTCGATCGTCTAAGCTATACACATAAAAAGAAAAGAAAAATTGGTATTAAAACAAATGGTAAAATCTCTTTAATTGACATCAGTTCAATTCTATATATAGAAAAAAAAGGTAGGAAAACTATGATCCATTTAAGAGATACAGAACCAATAGAATGTTCAGAGAATTTGAATAAATTGGAGGAAATTCTCAATAGCTCTAATTTTTATCGTACACACCAATCTTATTTAGTATCCTTAAATGAAATTGAATACATAGAAGCAGATCACTACATGAAGTCATACAATGTGAAATTACATCATTGTAATCACATGATTAACTTAAGCCGTTATAGATTTACAGAATTAAAAAATCTTATTGAACAAGATTTTTAGCGTTATACTATAAGAGAATGATAATTTTTTTCTAGATCATTGATAGCTATTTAATTCGAGAATATTTAACTTGTAATTATCTAAGCTAAGATAATTCTGCCTACTAATACTTCAATAAAACACCCTTTTATAAAAAATATGCATAAGTCGAGATTTACACTATCCATCCAATTCCCATACTAATAAAAAAGTAGTACAAACTCAGTATCTGTGTCTGTACTACTTTTTTCTATAATTTCACTCGTTGTAAACGAAGTGCATTTAATACGACCGAAACTGAACTAAAGGCCATCGCTGCGCCTGCTACCCATGGAGCAAGCAGACCGAGTGCAGCAATTGGAATACCTAATGTATTATAAGCAAATGCCCAAAATAGATTTTGTTTAATATTACGCATTGTTTTTCTACTCATTAGAATGGCATCAGCGATACTATTTAAATCTCCACGAATAAGCGTAATATCTGCTGCTTCCATTGCCACATCTGTCCCTGTACCAATTGCCATCCCAATATTCGCTGTTGCTAAGGCAGGTGCATCATTAATACCATCACCTACCATCGCCACTTTTTTCCCTTGGGCTTGAAGTTTTTTTACTTCATCAGCTTTACCTTCTGGTAAGACTTCTGCAATAACATGATTCACGCCTACCTCTGTTCCAATTGCTTGAGCAGTACGCTCGTTATCACCAGTCATCATGATGACCGTAATACCCATATCCTGTAAACGACGAATAGCTTCTTTTGATGTATCTTTCACGGTATCAGCCACAGCTACTAAACCTGCATATTGCCCATTAATGGCTGCTAACATGGCTGTCTTACCATTTCGTTCTAGTTGCTCCATTGTTGGTAAAATATCATTAATACGAATATCATATTGTTGCATTAATTTACGTGTGCCAATGATAACACCTTGACCTGAGACAGTTGCCTGCACACCATAACCCGGTATTGCTTCAAAGAACTGAACGTCACCTAAAGCTATGCCGCGTTTTTCTATGCCTTGAACAATGGCTTCTGCTAGTGGATGCTCTGACTGCTTCTCTGCTGCCCCGATTAAGGATAAAAAACGTGCTTCATCTTGCTCTGGCGCTAACAGAACATCTGTAAGCTCAGGTTTACCATGTGTCACTGTTCCTGTTTTATCTACAACAACTGTATCTATGCCTTGTGTTTGCTCTAAATGTTCTCCACCTTTAAATAAAATACCAAACTCAGCTGCACGTCCAGAGCCTGCCATTATTGAAGTTGGTGTTGCTAACCCAAGTGCGCATGGACAAGCAATGACAAGAACTGCGATTAATACCTCTAAAGCAGGTGTAAATTCCCCTGGACGGACCCAAATAATCCAAATTAAAAAGGTTACAATGGCTATGCCCACAACAATAGGTACGAAAATACCCGAAATCTGATCTGCTAAACGTTGAATAGGTGCTTTCGATCCTTGAGCATCTTCGACAACTTTAATAATTTGTGCTAATGCTGTATCACGTCCAACCTTTGTTGCAGTCATTTTAATAAAACCATTTTTGTTAATAGTTGAGCCAAATAATAGATCACCTTGCTTTTTATCAACTGGTAGACTTTCTCCTGTTAGCATCGATTCATCAACAGCTGTTGTCCCCTCTATTACCTCACCATCTACAGGAATTTTTTCACCTGGTTTCACTAAAATAACATCGCCAATGATAACTTCTTCTAATGGGACCTCCTTTTCTATACCGTCACGTACAACGATTGCTGTCTTTGCCTGAAGTCCCATTAGTTTTTTTATGGCTTCAGATGAGCGTCCTTTTGCCTTTGCCTCAAATAATTTACCTAATAAAATAAGTGTAATTAATACAGCACTCGTTTCAAAATAAAGATGTGGACCATGGTGTGATCCTATCGTTACAATCGCTTGATAGACACTATAGAAATAGGCCGCTGATGTCCCCATCACAACAAGCACATCCATATTTGCACTACCATTGCGTAATGCTTTATATGCCCCTACATAAAATTGTTTACCAATAATAAATTGCACTGGCGTAGCCAATACCATTTGGACCCATGGATTCATTAGAAATTCTGGAACATATAAAAATGACGTAAAGGAAAAATGACCAACCATCGTCCAAAGCAGTGGTAAAGAAAGTATTGCCGATAAAATAAATTTATGTTGTTGCTGTTTGATAGCTTTTTCACGATGATCCACTGTTTCCTGCTCATCTGCCTTTTGATGTGCCCCATAGCCTAGCTTCTCAACTTTCGTAATGATATCTGCGATGGATACTTCCGAAGGATTAAACTCAATCATCGCTTTTTCCAGTGCTAAGTTGACATTAGCAGAGGAAATACCACTTAGTTTATTTAACCCTTTTTCAATGCGAGTCGCACAGGCTGCACATGTCATACCTGTAATATCAAGTTCAGCTTTTTGTTTAACAACACCATAGCCAAGTGCTTCTATTTTCTTTTCAAAATCTGCTTCACTTAGTTTAGTTGGGTCATATTTAATAGATGATTTTTCAAGTGCTAAATTTACTGTTGCATGTTCTACACCATCCATTTTATTTAAACCTTTTTCTATACGAGTAGCACAGGCTGCACATGTCATACCCGTAATTTGCAAATTAGCTTCTTTACTAGCAGAACTCATTTACCATTCACCTCTCCTTATACCGAATGGGGGTATATTTTTTTGAAAATAAGAGAGTGCCACAGAAGCACTCTACAAATTTTATTTTACTTCATAGCCTTGATCATCAATTGTCTCTTTAATTTGATCAAGTGACACTTGTGCATCGTCAAATGCAACATCAACTAAACCTTCTGCTAAATTTACTTTTACTTGTTCAACACCAGCTAAAGCACCAACGTTTTTTTCAACCGCGTTTACACAATGACCACATGACATTCCTTGTACGTTTAATGTTACGTTTTGCATAATAAAATCTCTCCTTTTGTATGTTTTCAATCTATTTTTTCATTAACTTTTGAATCGTTATTACTAACTCATCTAATACTGCTTCATCGCCCTCTGATAGACGATCCACAACACAGCCCTTTAAATGACCTTCTAATAATATTTTTGCCACACTATTTAATGCAGATTGTGTAGCAGATAGTTGCGTAATAATATCATCACAGTAAACGTCTTTATCAATCATTCCCTTAATACCACGAATCTGACCTTCAATTCGATTTAAGCGAGTTGTTAAATCCTTTTTCACACGCTCAGGGTGATGACTTTTTCGGCAAGACGTAGCTTCCTCTGTATGACCAGCTTCCTCTTTTACTGTCTCCTCCATTCACTACACCTCCTATTTGTAATTATCATACTATACCCAAGAAGGGTATGCAAGTCATAAAAAATTTTATTTTTCATCGTGATGATGTTCATGGTCATTTTCTAATTTACATAAAATAGAATTATCATGTCGATGTAAGGATGTTTCTAATTGAATTGTTACATGCTTAATGCCCTTATGTTGAAGATTATGTTCAATTTTCCGCAAGATATGCTCACTCTCAGCTATTTTCAATTGATCATTTACAACCGCATGACAGGATAATGCATTCGTTCCACTAGTAATTGTCCAGATGTGTAAATCGTGGATACTTTCTATTCCATCAGTCTGCTCTATTAACTGAATAATCTCCTGAACATCTACATTTGAAGGTGTCCCCTCCATTAAGACATGAATGGAGGCTTTTGTGACATGGTAGCCACTTCGTACGACCAATAATGCAACAATAACGCTTGCAAGAGGATCTGCCCAGCCCCAGCCAAAAAACATAATTAATAGTGCCGCAACAATAGCGCCTACAGACCCTAGCATATCACTTAGTACATGTAAAAATGCTCCGCGCATATTTAAATTATCCTTTGTATCACTTCCACGCATCATAATCCAGGCAACTAAAATGTTAACGAACAAACCAATTATGCTAATTATAAGCATTCCAGTTGTAGCTACTTCTGGTGGGTTTGTAAATCGTTCAATTGCTTCATAGAAAATAAATAATGCGATTCCTATTAATGTAATGCCATTCAATACTGCAGCTAAAATCTCAAATCGTTTATAGCCGTATGTTTTACTATAGCTTGCAGCTTTTTCCCCAAACATAAAAGCTAACATTGCTATGCCTAAAGAGATAGAGTCGCTTAACATATGCCCTGCATCTGATAAAAGAGCCAAACTATTTGTTAAAAAGCCACCAATGGCTTCCACTACCATATACCCTGTAATAATAATAAACGACAGTAATAATACCTTTTTATTTGCACCATGTGTATGATCATGGTCATGTTGATGTCCCATTGTTATTCCCCCATTTCATTTTAGTTATGAGCCGCATGCTCAATAGCCTGCTTCAATAAATTCATAATGTGATCATCGTCCTTAGAATAATATATGGTTGTTCCTTCTCTTCTAAATTTCACCAATCGTAAATTTTTAAGAAAGCGTAATTGGTGGGAAACGGTTGATTGGCCTAAATCTAAAATTTCTGCAATATCATTTACAGAATGTTCATCTGAACAAAGTAAGTTTAAAATACGAATTCGAGTTGGATCACTCAATGCTTTAAAAGTCTGAGATACTACAAATAATGTCTCTTCATCTAAATGCTGATCAATATTTTTTTGCATTTCTGAACTGTTTAATTTTTCATCCATAGAAGTTTACCCCATTCTCCAATATTTATATATGAGCATGTGTTCATATATAAATATATATGGATATATAAGGAATGTCAACAAGTATTTATGCTTCGACATATTACAGGTCAATCGCTTACGCATGGCTGCAATGATTTTAGATGAATATAACATCCGAAAAGAAGTTAAAAGTAGCAATTACTAATTCAGCACGCTACACTACTGTTAAGGAGAGATATGAGTGGATATTTTTGACACAGATCGTTTATTTATGAAACAAGCATTAGAGGAAGCTCAACAGGCTGCCTTACTTGGGGAAGTACCAATTGGTGCAGTACTTGTTTATGAAGGAAAAATCATTGCACGTGCGCATAATTTAAGAGAAACAACGCAAAATGCAACAACACATGCGGAGCTGTTAGTGATTCAAGAAGCCTGCAAAAAAATAGGGAGTTGGCGACTGGAGGATACTACCCTTTATGTTACATTAGAGCCTTGTCCAATGTGTGCAGGAGCCATTCTCCAATCACGTGTACCCCGAGTTGTTTATGGGGCAAGAGATCAAAAAGCTGGCTGTGTAGATTCTCTTTACCAGTTATTAAATGATGAACGCTTTAATCATGAATGTGATGTAACAGAAGGGATTTTAGCCGAGGAATGTGGTCAAATTTTAACAGACTTTTTTAAGGCATTACGAGACCGTAAAAAAGCTGAGAAAAAAGCACGATTAGCTTCCAACGATATAAATGGTCATTAAAGAAGGTGCCTCCTAATGAGACACCTTCCTTTTATATTTAAGGGAATGGCGATATATATGAAATATGTCGTAGCAGCGACCATCTTCATAACTAATTTATTGAGCTTGAATAGTGGATTGTGTAAAAACACATTCTCCTTCGATATATGTAGCGAATGGTTTTACATGCATAAGCTGGTTATGTGAAAGCGTCAGCAAATCGTCTGTTAGTACAACAAAATTAGCTTCATAGCCCTCTTTTAACTGACCAACGTTCTCCATACGAATCATCGTCTTGGCATCAACTGTGTATAGCTGTAATGCCTCCTCTACAGAGATTTTTTCTGCGGTACCTAAATCTGTTCCATCATAGGCTGTTCGTGTAACAGCTGCTTGTATCGTAACAAAGGGATTAGCCGCTTCTGCCCATGATGTAGCAGGCGCATCTGAAGAGAGCGCTGTCGCAATCCCCCTCTTGAGAAATGTTTGTACACCATATAATGTCTGTGTTTTTTCTAGCCCTAGATTCTCTAAATAACTCTCAATTTCACAAAATAAGAAGATGGGTTGTGGCACAAAGCCTATCCCCCATTCAGCAGCTTTTTGCAAGGCACTTTTAGATGGCATGGCTGCATGCTCAATACGAACAGACGGTGCATCTGTTAACCAAGCCTTTTCCTGATAAAATGTGTCGACAATTAGATCAATGGCTCTGTCCCCCATTGCATGAACCACTAATTGAATACCATATTCTTTTGCTACCGCAGCAGCCGCTAGCAGCTCCTCTTTCGAAGTCATCGCTATGCCTTTTTCATCACTTCCCAAAAATGCCTCAGAAACAAGTGCTGTACGGCCTGAAACACTGCCATCCGAAAATAGCTTAATGCCTCCGATATAGGCTCCTGCAGAACGATCAATAGTATTTGCTGTCAACAGCTCATATCGTTGAATATCTTCCCAGATATAATAAACTGCTACGCGTTGCTTAAAGCCTTTTTCTCGGGCTTTACGATACAGGCCTAAATAATCAATTGGTGCTACCGTGGCCATTAATTCTGTAATACTTGTTACACCATAGGATGCCAAAGTTTGTGATAACTTTAGGAGCCTTTTGACAATCTCTTCTTCAGATGGTGTAGGTAAATGCTGTAGTACTAGATTACGTGCATTTTCACGCAGTACGCCTGTAGGTTCTCCATTTTCATCCCGATCGATTTGTCCACCCTGTGGATCAAGCGTATCCTTCGTAATACCTGCGATTGCTAATGCTTTACTATTAACCGATATAATATGACCACATGTACGCATAACAATAACAGGTAACTCTGTAGAGGCACGGTCTAAGTCCTCTTTTAAAGGCGCTCTTCTTTCCTTTAGTTTCCCTTCATCATAGCCCCAGCCTAATAGCCATCCCCGCTGACTTGCATCATAGTTTGCTAATGCATTAATTATATCCTCAATAGAATAAATATATGGAGGTAAACAAGCCACTTGTTCCATAACATCCGCTAACATAATCGGATGCATATGAGCGTCAATAATCCCAGGAATAATGACCTTTCCTTGTACATCTATTATTTCTCCCTGATAGGGGGGTAAATCTTCCTGTTGTCCAATCCAAAGTATCTTTCCTCCTTCGATTACCATACCAGTTGCAGATGGCTGAATAGTATCTACTGTATATATCTTTGCGTTACAAATAATTTTCATCATTTTTCAACTCCTATTTCTTCTATACCAAAAGTAGATTTTTCAGGATCTTCTGCTTTCAGCACCTTATGCAAAATAGTACCGATAATAAAGCCAACAATAGATGGCATAATCCAAGCAAATCCACTAGACTGCAATGGTAAATGCATGACCAACTGTGTCACACCAGGTATCGTAATTTCATAGCTAGCAAATGTTTCAACGACGCTTACTAGAAATGCAAATAGTACAGTTCCTTTATAGGCTCCTGCATTTGGTACAAAACGATCAAAGGCACCCAGTAGCACAAGTACAATAATGACTGGATAAATTACCAAAAAAATCGGCAATGTAATTTCGACGATGGCACCTACACCTAAGGAGCCAATAGTTGCGCCTACTACACACATAATAAAGACCCACGTTCTATAGCCAAGCTTCTCTTTTGTTAGTTCATTTAAAAACTGTGAGGATATGACCATGACGCCAATCGCTGATGTTAAGCAGGCAAAAACAACACATATAGCTAGTAACGCTTTACCCAAATTACCAATGACACTAAAGGCAATGCCCGCTAATAGTTCTGTATCACTGCCAGGATTTGTGATGATGCCACTACTTGTAGCCCCTAAATAGAGCAGGCCACCATATACTGCAATTAACCCTATTGCAGCAATAGCCATTCCACCAAGCGCGACCTTTTTAGATTGTTTCCCTTTATAGCCATAACCAACTATTGCTGCTAAAAAGATTGGCGCACAAAGAATACCTGTTCCCACATCTCCTGTTTGATATGCTGCTATTATGGAGTTGGCAAAAACCCTTTCTGCTCCTGTATTAATTGCCGCTCCTATTGGGTCTAATACCCCTTTACCAATGAGGATAATAAGGATAAGAACAAGAACAGGCGTCAACCATTTTCCAATCTTATCAATCACATTTGATTGGTCCATCGCAAAGTAAAAGCAAATCGCGAAAAATGCTAATACTGACACAATTAAAGGTACGTTCGGAATAATTTGTGATACTCCTAATTCATGAGTTGTCGCTGACATCCTCGGTATTGTGACAACCATCCCAATACAAACCATCATGACCGTATTAAAGGCTTTATAAAACCAATTTCCGATTGGTCTTGTGAGCGCTTCCACAGTTCCCCCAGTATTATAAATTGCATACACCGCAAGCACAGGTAAAATAACACCCGTTAAGCTAAAGCCCATCAGAGCGGAGATCCATGATTCCCCTGCACTATTTCCTATGGATGGCGGAAATATTAAATTCCCAGCACCAAAAAATATAGCAAATAAGGCTAGCCCCACGATTATCGTATGCTGCACAACTTTAGACATATCCTCAACCCCTTTATAATCGTTTACAGAAGATTTATCTAAATAATAAAAAATTTAATAACACGAAAAAAGGAGATAAATTTTTATCCCCTTTTTGTAAAATTTTTTTTACAACAATTCATATTTTAAACACTTATATTTTAGTAATTGACGAGAAATACCTAAACGTCTAGCTGTTTCCGCTAATCGTCCATCAGTTTCACGCAACTTTTCCGCTATAATTAGACGCTCGTAGGCTTCCGTTAAATCTCGTAAATGTCCAGTTTGGTTGTTTTGCATGATCGATTGAGTTGAATGTTGAACATTTTTTTTAATCCTCTCTGGAACATGTTCAACAAGTATTTCATCCCCAAGCAAATTATTATATGCCGATTCAAGGGCATTTTTTAGTTCACGCACATTTCCCGGCCAATGATAGGCATAAAATAACTGAATTACTTCATTACAATAGCTTACATTTTTCTGTAGTGTATGTTCATTGTAAAATTGTATATAAAAATCAAGGATAAGTGGAATATCTTCCTTCCTTAATCTTAGCGGTGGCAAATCAATTTGAAGAACATTTAAGCGATAAAATAAGTCCTCGCGTAGCCTTTTTTCAGCTAATAGTTTGTCCACATCTTCATTGACAGTAGTAATATACCGTATATCCAAGGGCTCACCATTTAACACTTTTATATCTACCGCATGTAAAAGTTTCGCTTGCAAAGATATATCCAATAAATTAAGGTGGTCAATGAGTAGCGTCCCTCCATTAGCCTCCTGTAACTTTCCACTTTTTGCTTCATTGTCCGAGCCGTATAGCTGAGTAAATATATTATCCTCTGTTAATGTTGAGCAGTTCAAAGTAATAAACGGCTTTGTATAGCGTTCACTTTCATTGTGTATGCCTTGTGCGATTATATCTTTCCCAGTTCCAGTTTCCCCAGTTAGTAAAACTGGTGCACTTTTTTGAGCACTACGACGTGCCTTTTCAAGTTGAGTTTTCATTTCGGCGTTTGTTGTAATGTAATCCTCTAAACGATAGGTTGTATGATTATCTCGATATAATTTATGTCCCAGGAAATTATCTAAGTATTTAATTTGCTTAGTTTCATAAAAATGTTTTGAAAATTCAATGGCACCAATGGCTTTTCCATGCTCCATAATGGGATAGGTCGAACTCAGTGATAAATAACTAAAACCGTTCAATGTTGTCAGTTGTTGTTCATAGTATAAAACTGGCTGCCCTGTTTGTATGACTTGAAAAACAGTACTTGTCTCAGGTGATAAATTTTGATAATTATCAGTCACTGTGCTGTGAAAAAATTCATCTGGTGTTAAGCCGATTTCCAATAATATATTTAAATCTGCTAAATCATAAAAGATTGCACAGCCTTTATCATCTGTAATTAAAACATTATCAAATTCACTGAAAGCCTGTGCAAATTGTTGCAATTCCATGAATTTCTCCCCCTTGTCCCCATGAATATTACCCATTATAACGAATTTTCAAAAATTATGAGAGATTTCAATTTTAGCAACACAAAAAAGCTATTTTAGAACATCCATAAAGGAATTGTCTAAAATAGCTTTATCTGTTGTTTATTTTGGTGCGATTACTTCTTTACCGCCCATATAAGGTCTTAAAACTTCAGGAATTACTACGCTGCCATCAGCTTGTTGGTAGTTTTCTAGAAGAGCAGCAACTGTACGGCCAATGGCAAGACCTGAGCCGTTTAATGTATGCACATATTCTGGTTTTGCATTTGGCTCACGACGGAAGCGGATATTTGCTCGTCGTGCCTGGAAATCCTCAAAGTTAGAGCAAGAAGAAATTTCACGGTACATGTTTTGTGCAGGAATCCAAACTTCTAAATCATATTTTTTCGCTGCAGTAAAACCTAAATCAGCTGTACACATTTTTAACTTACGATATGGTAAGCCTAGTAATTGTAATACTTTTTCTGCATGACTTGTTAGTAGCTCTAATTGTTCGTATGACTCCTCTGGTTTTACAAAACGTACTAATTCTACTTTATTGAACTGGTGTTGACGAATTAAACCACGTGTATCACGACCTGCAGATCCCGCTTCTGAACGGAAGCAAGCACTATACGCTGCAAAGCCTTGTGGTAAAGCTTCAGCCGGTAAAATCTCATCTCGATAGAAGTTCGTTACTGGTACTTCTGCAGTTGGAATCATAAAATAATCTGTTTCCTCTAATTTGAATACATCTTCCTCAAATTTCGGAAGTTGCCCTGTACCTGTTAGGCTATCTCGATTAACAATGACAGGTGGTAGCATTTCCTCGTAACCATGCTCCTCTGCATGTAAATCCATCATGAATGTCATTAATGCTCGTTCTAAACGAGCACCAAGACCACGATAGAATAAGAAACGGCTACCTGTTACTTTCGCGCCACGTTCAAAGTCTACAATTTTTAAATCCGTAGCAAGGTCCCAGTGTGCTTTAATATCAAAATCAAATGTCGGAATTTCACCCCACGTATATTCTTCAACATTGTCGTCCTCTGTTGTGCCTACTGGTACAGATTCATGTGGGATGTTTGGTAAACGCATCATCATATCTTTAAAGCGTTCTTCAACATTATTTAATTGTACATCTAATTCTTTAATTTCATCGCCAACCTGACGCATACGAGCAATGACTTCATCAGCATTTTCTTTGTTGCGTTTCATAACTGAGATTTGTTCAGATACTTTATTGCGTTCTGCTTTTAATTCTTCTGTTTTGGCAATCAATTCACGACGTTTTGCATCTAAGTCTTCAAAGTCATCTAAGTTTCCCAAGTCTTCATTACGTGTTAATAACATCTCTTTAATTTCCGTGAAATTCTCACGGACGCGTTTAATATCTAACATCTTCATACCTCCAATAGTTTCTTCATGATGGAAAATCGTTGCAGCGAAATGAACACAAAAAAGCCCTCATCCCTAAAAAGGGACGAGAGCTACCCGCGTTGCCACCCTAATTGACTAGACATATTTCTGCCTAATCCACTTATTTCATAACGGCATTTCAGCCGGCTACAGCCTACTTCATTCACTTCGACTGTGCAACTCCAGGACGGATTCACAAGTGCTTTTATCAGCTTCCACCAACCGCTGACTCTCTAAAAAAAACGTGCTTGCTACTACTTCCCATCATCGTGTTCAGTTATTTAAAATTTAACCATACTGTACTATATGAAAACAAATTTTGCAAGTCATACCATAGAGGTTACAAAATATTCAAGAATTCGTGTATCCTCTGTTAATTCGGGATGAAACGAACAACCCAATAAATGGCCATCTTGTGCCAAGATTATTTTCCCTTCATGTTGTGCAAGAATTTCTACACCTTTACCTACCGCTTCAATATGAGGTGCACGAATAAATACTGCTGGAATCCCAACACCTACTTTAGGAATATCTAGTTGTACTTCGAAGCTATCCACCTGACGTCCATATGAGTTTCTTGCTAGAGTCACGTCCATCACAGCCAAATGTGGTTCATCTTCAATTAGATCCTTGGCTAATAAAATTAATCCCGCACATGTACCAAGCATCGGTAATCCTTGCTGTGCAAGTCCACGAATTGACTCTAGCAGATCAAATCGATCCAGCAATTTTCTCATTGTTGTGCTTTCTCCACCTGGTAACACAAGTCCATCTAGGTTTCCTAAATCCTTTCTTTGTTTTACTTGAATTGCTTCACAACCAAGAGCTTCTAACATTTGTATATGCTCACGAACTGCTCCTTGTAATGCTAATACACCAATTCGCTTCATGCTACCAACCTCGCTCTTGCATACGCTCGTTGTGTCCAAGCTGTGCAATATCAATCCCCTTCATTGGCACTCCGAGCTCTTTTGATATTTCCGCAATAAGCTTATAGTCTTTATAATGAGTAGTCGCCTCTACAATGGCACGTGCAAATTTTTCAGGGTTCTCAGATTTAAAAATACCTGAACCAACGAAAACGCCATCAGCTCCAAGTTCCATCATTAAGGCTGCATCAGCAGGCGTTGCCACTCCTCCTGCTGCGAAGTTTACTACTGGTAAACGACCAAGACGTTTAATTTCTCTTAATAACTCGAAAGGAGCTCCTAGTAATTTCGCCTCTGTCATTACTTCATCCTCTGTCATTCCTACGACTTTACGAACCTGTGCATTTACTTTACGAATATGGCGAACGGCCTCCACAATATTCCCTGTACCTGGTTCACCTTTAGTTCGTAACATCGAGGCACCTTCCCCGATACGACGGGCTGCTTCCCCTAAATCGCGACAGCCACACACAAACGGTACTGTGTATTCACTTTTTAATAAATGGTACTCTTCATCTGCTGGTGTTAAAACTTCACTTTCATCAATATAATCAACACCCATTGCTTCTAAGACACGTGCTTCAACAATATGACCAATACGTGCTTTGGCCATCACAGGAATAGTTACAGCCCCCATCACTTCCTCAACAATACGAGGATCGGCCATGCGTGCAACGCCACCTGCTTTCCGAATATCTGACGGTACTCTTTCTAATGCCATAACTGCTACAGCACCTGCAGCTTCTGCAATTTTTGCTTGCTCTGCATTAATGACATCCATAATGACGCCGCCTTTTTGCATTTCTGCCATTCCACGCTTTACTAGCTCTGTACCTGTTTGTTTCATTTTCTAACCTCCACCTTTATGATGAAGTTTAGTATAATAGAAATTGACCATATCAAAATATCCAGTTTTTAAAATATTTACAGGGTCAGGAGGTTCCAGATCATGGATATGCTTTTATTCCAGCTTGAAAGAGATAGTGATAAACCGCTTTATGATCAGCTTTATAACGGTATTAAAGAAGCTATTATTTCTAAAAAAATAACTGTAGGAGAAAAACTGCCTTCAAAAAGAAAATTAGCTGATTTTTTAAACATTTCCCAAACAACAATTGAAATTGCCTATGCTCAGCTTTTAGCTGAAGGCTATATTATGTCCAAATCACGTATTGGCTATTTTGTAGAAGAAATAGATGAACTGCCCTACATTCAACAAGATACTATGGCGTCCATTAATGAATATACTAAGAAAAAGTCTTACAAAATCGATTTTAATCCAGGATCTATTGATATCGATGCTTTTCCATTTCAAACATGGAGAAAGTATGCAAAAGAGCTTTTTGACGATACCTCAAAGGAGCTATTATTAACAGGGGAACCACAAGGTGAACTGTCTTTACGCACAGAGATTGCTAATTATTTATATCAATCCCGTGGTGTTGTATGCCACCCTGAACAAATTGTTATTGGTTCAGGGACGGAGCAGCTCCTCCCTATGATTCTCCGTCTTTTTAGTGAGGACACCAGCTTTGCATTAGAAAACCCAGGATACCCTGCCGTCCATCGAATGTTTTCGCAGCATAAACGAAAAGTTTATCCAATTGCAGTTGATGAAGAGGGCATAATTATTCATGATCTGGAAAAAACAAATGCTAATGTTGTGTATATTACACCCTCACATCAATTCCCAACTGGGGCTGTATTATCTGCTACAAGACGAGCACAAGCTTTAAATTGGGCGGCACAAAGCACCTCTCGTTATATTATTGAGGATGATTATGATTCGGAATTTCGTTATGCTGGAAAACCAATTCCTGCCCTACACGCATTAGATCGAAACGATAAAGTTATTTACATGAGTACTTTTACTAAATCTTTAATGCCATCCTTGCGAGTAGCTTATTTAGTACTTCCACCTAAACTACTTGCTACTTATAACGATGTCTTTAATTATTACTCATCAACCGTGCCTCGTTTTGATCAGCATATTGTGGCAAATTTTATGGGTGATGGGCATTTTGCAAAGCATCTCAATCGTATGCGTAAAATTTATCGTAAAAAACATGATAAACTAACTTCTATTTTAGAAAAATATTCATCATCCATTAACATTACTGGTGAACAAGCGGGTATGCATATTTTATTAGAGGTTCAACACACATTCTCAGAAAAACAATTACAACAGCTTGCCTCTCAAGCAGAGATCGGTATTTATCCATTATCAGCCTATAGACTAGATCATTATGAATCTTCACAAGCTCAATTTTTATTAGGTTTTGGAGGGATTCCCGTACAAGCAATCGAATCATCCATTGAGCAGTTGATGGATTGCTGGAGTATACAAAAAAATGACCCATCTACGTAGATGGGTCGTTTTATATTAAGTCTCAATTAATTGAATTTGATAATGCTCAAACCAAGTATGAATTTGCCCTAGATAAGCTAAAAGCTGGGGACCTGCCATTAATTGCCCATACCACGGAACCTGAAAAGAGCTACCTCCCGATTCAATTAACTCCGCAAGCTTTTGTCGTTCAAATAGTTCATGCAAAATTGAATTTTTATCATGTAGAATTTCCTTCAACCATTTTTGCACTCCTGCTGTATAGACAGGATGATATGTTTTTGGATAAGGATTTTTTTTACGATATAACACTTCATTCGGCAATAGATGTGCCATTGATTTTCGAAGTAATCCTTTTTCTATTCCATCTAAATTCTTCATTTCCCACGGAATATTCCAGGCATATTCTACAAGCCGATGATCTGCAAAAGGGACACGTACCTCTAAACTTGCCCCCATACTCATACGATCCTTCCGCTCTAATAATGTTTGCATGAACCATAGCATATTTAAGTAGGACATTTCACGATGCTTTGCCTCTGCTAGACCTTCTCCATCTAGCAAAGGAACTTCAGCTATTGTTTGTAAATATAGTTGTTGTGCATAGGCTTCAATTTTTAATTTTTTGTTCCACTTCTCTTGGAGTAATGCACTTCTTGCAGACAATGAACGGATCCAAGGGAAACCAGTAGTCCTATCTTTAAACCATGGATAACCACCAAAAATTTCATCTGCACACTCTCCTGATAGCGCTACAGTAAATTCCCTTTTTATTTCACGACAAAACCATAATAACGAAGAATCTACATCTGCCATACCTGGGGAATCACGAACAATGACCGATTCCACTAATAAATCAATTAACTGTTGCTGAGTGATTTCCTCTGCGTGGTGAGCTGTCTTGAAAGTTTCTGTCATTTTTTGAATCCAGTACGTATCCGTGGAGGTCTGGAAAGAATGTGGGTTAAAGAAGCGCTCATTATCTTCATAATCAATAGAATACGTATGCAATTGATGGTTTTGCTGTTGGAATCTATTTGCTGCAATGCCTGTAATAATACTGGAATCTAGTCCTCCTGAAAGAAACGTACAAATGGGTACATCCGAAACTAGCTGACGTTCTATAGCATCCGTTAACAAAAAACCAACATGTTCAATTGTTTCTCCTAATGTTTCTTCATGTCTACGGCTTTGTAGTTGCCAATACGGCCACTTTCTTAAACCTTCTTCTCTAGAGAATCGCATAGCATAGCCAGGTCGTAATTCTTCAATATTTTGAAAAAGGGTTTTACCTGGCGCTCTAGAAGGTCCTACAGCCATCATACTTGCCAACCCTTCAACGTTTACACATGCTTGAACCGTAGGGTGTGCTAGCAGAGCCTTCACCTCAGATGCAAAAAGTACACCTTCTTGTTGCTCTGTATAATACAAGGGTTTTACGCCTAGTCGGTCTCGACACAAAAATAAAGACTGTGTTTGCTCATCCCAAACACCGAAGGCAAAAATACCATTTAGAAATTCTACACACTGCTCTTTCCATTCAATATAGGCAGTTAATAGTACTTCAGTATCTGATTGTGTTGTAAAGCTGTGCCCTCTTTTTTGAAGTTCCTTACGTAGCTCCTCTGTATTATAAAGTTCGCCATTATATGTAATGACATAGTTCAAACCATCATGGATTTTTTTCATTGGCTGTTTGCCACCGATTAAATCAATAACAGCCAACCGTCGATGGCCAAATGCAATATGCTCACTACACCAAATATTTTCATCATCTGGCCCTCTCTTATTTAATGTTTGCGTCATCGATTTTAATATTGTGTCACTTGTTCTTAAGTCCTTTTGAAAACTAGCCCAGCCTGTAATGCCACACATTTAGCCACATCCTTTCGCCTATTAGCGTATGCTATAGCGTGTAAAAATGTGAAAAAGCACATGGATGCTTAAGTGCATTCATGTGCTCGTATTTAAATATTAAAACAATCCACCAACAAAGTCTGTAATGCCTCCCCATAAATTACCGAAGAAGTTACCTACACCTTGGAAGAACAATGAGATACCGCTAGCACGCTCTACAGCCTCTGTTGTGACAACATCGGATGAAATATCCTTGCCATCGATAAAGCCGTAATCTGTGCCTTCTGTGCGTTCAATAACGACCTTTCCTACAACAGTGCCTTTTTTAACGTCTGCCTCTAAACTCTTTTTATCTAAAACCAATGTAGGTTTATATAAGTCTTTATCAGAAGACTTAATCATAAATGAAATTGGTTCTTTTACTGCAATCGATACTTTGTCTTCTTTACCTTTTGTCACTTTAACTGTTTTTTGATCTTTGAATGTATAGTTCCCTGGTAAAATTTCTTGCTTTGAGAATTGTGAAAAGCCGTAGTTAAATAATTTCGCTGTGGCATCAAAGCGAGCTTCATAGGACCCTTGTCCATTTGCATCAACAGCTTTCATTACAACTGCAATCAAACGAGTACCATTGCGCTCTGCAGTACCTGTGAAGCAGTGACCTGCAAAGTTTGTTGTACCTGTCTTTAATCCATCTACACCTTGATATTCATACACTAACCCCGGTAACATAAAGTTCCAGTTAGACATTTTAATTGCATCTTCTGTTCCTTCACGGAATGTCTTTTTTGCAATTTTAGATGTTTCTAATACCTTTGGGTGATCTTTTAATAAATGATATGCTAATTTTGCTACAGATTTTGCAGGCATCACATTCTCATCTTCTGGGCCTGTGCCTGATGGATGCATACCAAATAAATCAGCATTATTAAGACCAGTAGAATTGACAAATTTATAGCCCTCTAAACCAAGTTCTTCTGCTTTTTTATTCATTAACTTTAAAAATTCAGTTTCAGAACCTGCGATCGTTTCAGCAATAGCTACGGTTGCTGCATTTGCTGAATAGATTGCCATTGCCTCATATAACTCACGAATCGTATAAGAGCCATCTCTACGTAAAGGTACATTACTTAATGCACGATTTTGAGACATACGATACGTATAATCTGTTACGTGATATTCTTGATCCCATTTAACTTTCCCTGCATCAATCGCGTCCAATAACAGGTATTCAGTCATCATCTTTGTCATACTTGCAATACCTAGTGAAGTATCTGCATTTTGTTCAAATAAAATTTTCCCTGAATCTGCATCAATTAAAATCGCAGCATCCACTGTTAATCCTAAATCTGTTTCCGCATTTGCCTTTGCAGGAATACCTGCAAAAATACTAAATAATAAAACAGGAATTAGGAGTAAGCGTAATACGGTGTTCATTTTCTTTTTCACCTTTAAAGCCCTCCAAAAAATAATCTTGTCCTCGACATTTTATCATAGATAACAACAAACGTGTTGACTCTCTACCATAAAAAAATGCTCTCGCGCCATCTTTGTAGACGATGCGAAAGCATAAAAGTTGCAAGTAATATATTACATGGAATAGTTTGGTGATTCTTTTGTAATCTGTACATCATGTGGATGTGATTCACGAAGACCAGCACCTGTCATTCTAACAAATTGTGCATTCTCGCGTAGGTGCTCCAGATGTGGAGCTCCACAATAACCCATTCCAGCGCGAATACCACCAATCAGTTGGTAGATTGTATCAGCTAATGGTCCTTTATAAGGAAGACGGCCTTCAATACCTTCAGGTACTAATTTTTTTGCATCCTCTTGGAAGTAACGATCTTTAGAACCTTTTTCCATTGCGCCGATAGAACCCATACCACGATAAACTTTAAAGCGACGGCCTTGGAAGATTTCTGTTTCTCCAGGAGATTCAGATGTACCTGCTAGAAGAGAACCAAGCATTACAACGTTGCCTCCAGCTGCTAGAGCTTTTACGATATCACCAGAGTATTTAATACCACCATCAGCAATTATTGTTTTACCTAGCTCACGAGCTACTGTAGCACAATCATATACTGCTGTAATTTGTGGTACACCTACACCTGCTACAACACGTGTAGTACAAATAGAACCAGGACCGATACCTACTTTAACAACATCTGCTCCTGCTTCAAATAATGCACGTGCGCCTTCTCCAGTAGCAACATTACCAGCGATGATTTCTAGCTCAGGGTAAGTCTCACGGATTGAGCGAATTGTTTGTAATACGCCTTCTGAATGACCATGGGCCGTATCGATTACAACAATGTCAACTTGTGCTTCAACAAGCTTCTCAATACGTACCATCGTATCTTTTGATACACCAACTGCCGCGCCTACTAATAAACGGCCATGTGTATCTTTCGCAGCATTCGGGAATTCAATCACTTTCTCGATATCCTTAATTGTAATAAGTCCAGTTAATCTACCTTCTTCATCTACAATTGGAAGCTTTTCGATTTTATATTGTTGAAGAATTTTTTCAGCATCCTCTAAAGTCGTTCCCACTGGTGCTGTAATCAAATCTTCTTTCGTCATTACATCTTCAATTTTTAAAGAGTAGTCAGAGATAAAACGTAAATCACGGTTTGTAATAATCCCTACTAGCTTTTGATTTTCCATACTATCAACAATAGGAACACCAGAGATTCGGTATTTACCCATTAGATGCTCAGCATCGAAAACTTGATGTGTCGGAGTTAAGAAGAATGGGTTTGTAATAACACCATTTTCAGAACGTTTTACTTTTTCTACTTGTTCAGCTTGCTCATCAATCCCCATGTTTTTATGGATAATACCGATACCGCCTTGACGTGCCATAGCAATCGCCATTTTAGACTCTGTAACTGTATCCATACCTGCGCTGACCATTGGGATGTTTAATTTAATCTTTGGTGTTAATTGAACAGATAAATCAACATCTTTCGGTAGTACTTCGGAATGAGCTGGTACTAATAATACATCATCAAAAGTTAAACCTTCTTTGGCAAATTTAGTCTCCCACATTTTCGTAACTTCCTCCTATAGTTAAAAGAATATTAATTGTAAGATTAACAACGTGGACTGCTACTGTCAAGGAACTTATAAAAGAAAGACAATTCAGATTTTTAACAAATAACAATTAAGATAAACAATACAAATAATTAACTACATTTTCGAGGCATTTATTTGCATTTTTTAAATTCAGAAAACACTTTTGAACAATCTCTTTAGTAGAGTTAAAAGTTATCAAAAGAGAAAGTAAAAAAACAGCCAGCATACAGCTGACTGTTTTATTGCCTAGCGACGTCCTACTCTCACAGGGGGAAGCCCCCAACTACCATCGGCGCTAAAGAGCTTAACTTCCGTGTTCGGTATGGGAACGGGTGTGACCTCTTTGCCATCATCACTAGACTTTGTATTTAATTGAAAGATTTATTCTTTCAAAACTGAATAAACGGCGCATTGAATGTTTCAAACTTTTTTGGTTAAGTCCTCGATCGATTAGTATTCGTCAGCTCCATGTGTCACCACACTTCCACCTCGAACCTATCTACCTCATCGTCTTTGAGGGATCTTACTTACTTGCGTAATGGGAAATCTCATCTTGAGGGGGGCTTCATGCTTAGATGCTTTCAGCACTTATCCCGTCCACACATAGCTACCCAGCGATGCCTTTGGCAAGACAACTGGTACACCAGCGGTGTGTCCATCCCGGTCCTCTCGTACTAAGGACAGCTCCTCTCAAATTTCCTACGCCCACGACGGATAGGGACCGAACTGTCTCACGACGTTCTGAACCCAGCTCGCGTACCGCTTTAATGGGCGAACAGCCCAACCCTTGGGACCGACTACAGCCCCAGGATGCGATGAGCCGACATCGAGGTGCCAAACCTCCCCGTCGATGTGGACTCTTGGGGGAGATAAGCCTGTTATCCCCGGGGTAGCTTTTATCCGTTGAGCGATGGCCCTTCCATGCGGAACCACCGGATCACTAAGCCCGTCTTTCGACCCTGCTCGACTTGTAGGTCTCGCAGTCAAGCTCCCTTGTGCCTTTACACTCTACGAATGATTTCCAACCATTCTGAGGGAACCTTTGGGCGCCTCCGTTACCTTTTAGGAGGCGACCGCCCCAGTCAAACTGTCCGCCTGACACTGTCTCCTGCCCCGCTAAGGGGCATGGGTTAGAATTTCAATACAACCAGGGTAGTATCCCACCGACGCCTCCTTCGAAGCTGGCGCTCCGAGATCTCTGGCTCCTACCTATCCTGTACAAGTTGTACCAAAATTCAATATCAGGCTACAGTAAAGCTCCACGGGGTCTTTCCGTCCTGTCGCGGGTAACCTGCATCTTCACAGGTACTATAATTTCACCGAGTCTCTCGTTGAGACAGTGCCCAGATCGTTACGCCTTTCGTGCGGGTCGGAACTTACCCGACAAGGAATTTCGCTACCTTAGGACCGTTATAGTTACGGCCGCCGTTTACTGGGGCTTCAATTCGCAGCTTCGCTTGCGCTAACCACTCCTCTTAACCTTCCAGCACCGGGCAGGCGTCAGCCCCTATACGTCACCTTACGGTTTTGCAGAGACCTGTGTTTTTGCTAAACAGTCGCCTGGGCCTATTCACTGCGGCTCTCATGCGCTTGCACGCTCAAGAGCACCCCTTCTCCCGAAGTTACGGGGTCATTTTGCCGAGTTCCTTAACGAGAGTTCTCTCGCACACCTTAGGATTCTCTCCTCGACTACCTGTGTCGGTTTGCGGTACGGGCACCTCTCACCTCGATAGAGGCTTTTCTTGGCAGTGTGAAATCAGGAACTTCGTCCATACGGACTCGCCATCACAGCTCAACGTTACAGTGTGCGGATTTGCCTACACACACGCCTTACTGCTTGGACGCGCACAACCAACGGCGCGCTTACCCTATCCTACTGCGTCCCCCCATTTCTCAAACGGTGAGGAGGTGGTACAGGAATATCAACCTGTTGTCCATCGCCTACGCCTATCGGCCTCGGCTTAGGTCCCGACTAACCCTGAGCGGACGAGCCTTCCTCAGGAAACCTTAGTCATACGGTGGACGGGATTCTCACCCGTCTTTCGCTACTCATACCGGCATTCTCACTTCTAAGCGCTCCACCAGTCCTTCCGATCTGACTTCAACGCACTTAGAACGCTCTCCTACCACTGACATCGTAGATGTCAATCCACAGCTTCGGTGAATCGTTTAGCCCCGATACATTTTCGGCGCAGCGTCACTCGACCAGTGAGCTATTACGCACTCTTTAAATGATGGCTGCTTCTAAGCCAACATCCTGGTTGTCTGTGCAACGCCACATCCTTTTCCACTTAACGATTACTTTGGGACCTTAGCTGGTGGTCTGGGCTGTTTCCCTTTTGACTACGGATCTTATCACTCGCAGTCTGACTCCCGTGTATAAATATCTGGCATTCGGAGTTTGTCTGAATTCGGTAAACCGGGATGGCCCCCTAGTCCAAACAGTGCTCTACCTCCAGTATTCTCATCACGAGGCTAGCCCTAAAGCTATTTCGGAGAGAACCAGCTATCTCCAAGTTCGATTGGAATTTCTCCGCTACCCACACCTCATCCCCGCACTTTTCAACGTGCGTGGGTTCGGGCCTCCAGTAAGTGTTACCTCACCTTCACCCTGGACATGGGTAGATCACCTGGTTTCGGGTCTACGACCACGTACTATTTCGCCCTATTCAGACTCGCTTTCGCTGCGGCTCCGCCTTCTAAAGCTTAACCTCGCACGTAATCGTAACTCGCCGGTTCATTCTACAAAAGGCACGCTATCACCCATTAACGGGCTCTAACTACTTGTAGGCACACGGTTTCAGGATCTCTTTCACTCCCCTTCCGGGGTGCTTTTCACCTTTCCCTCACGGTACTGGTTCACTATCGGTCACTAGGTAGTATTTAGCCTTGGGAGATGGTCCTCCCGGATTCCGACGGAATTTCACGTGTTCCGCCGTACTCAGGATCCACTCAGGAGAGAACGAACTTTCGACTACAGGGCTTTTACCTGCTCTGGCGGACCTTTCCAAGTCGCTTCATCTAACTCGCTCTTTTGTAACTCCGTATAGAGTGTCCTACAACCCCAAGAGGCAAGCCTCTTGGTTTGGGCTCTTCCCGTTTCGCTCGCCGCTACTCAGGGAATCGATTTTTCTTTCTCTTCCTCCAGGTACTTAGATGTTTCAGTTCCCTGGGTCTGCCTTCAAGACGCTATGTATTCACGTCAAGATACTACGCGATTAAACGTAGTGGGTTCCCCCATTCGGAAATCTCCGGATCAAAGCTCACTTACAGCTCCCCGAAGCATATCGGTGTTAGTGCCGTCCTTCTTCGGCTCCTAGTGCCAAGGCATTCGCCGTGCGCCCTTAATAACTTAACCAAGTTATTAAGCCTATAAAAAACTTAAAAAATAAATGTGTTTGTTACAATTTCAATGTCGTTTTATCCAGTTTTCAAAGAACAAGTTTTGAAGTGTTTCATTCAGATAGAATAAACCTTCAAAACTGAACGCAAAACGTAATCTTACAAACCCAAGGTTTGTATTCCGAAATAATCCTTAGAAAGGAGGTGATCCAGCCGCACCTTCCGATACGGCTACCTTGTTACGACTTCACCCCAATCATCTATCCCACCTTCGGCGGCTGGCTCCAAAAGGTTACCTCACCGACTTCGGGTGTTACAAACTCTCGTGGTGTGACGGGCGGTGTGTACAAGGCCCGGGAACGTATTCACCGCGGCATGCTGATCCGCGATTACTAGCGATTCCGGCTTCATGTAGGCGAGTTGCAGCCTACAATCCGAACTGAGAACGACTTTATCGGATTAGCTCCCTCTCGCGAGTTGGCAACCGTTTGTATCGTCCATTGTAGCACGTGTGTAGCCCAGGTCATAAGGGGCATGATGATTTGACGTCATCCCCACCTTCCTCCGGTTTGTCACCGGCAGTCACCTTAGAGTGCCCAACTAAATGATGGCAACTAAGATCAAGGGTTGCGCTCGTTGCGGGACTTAACCCAACATCTCACGACACGAGCTGACGACAACCATGCACCACCTGTCACCGTTGCCCCCGAAGGGGAAACTATATCTCTACAGTGGTCAACGGGATGTCAAGACCTGGTAAGGTTCTTCGCGTTGCTTCGAATTAAACCACATGCTCCACCGCTTGTGCGGGCCCCCGTCAATTCCTTTGAGTTTCAGTCTTGCGACCGTACTCCCCAGGCGGAGTGCTTAATGCGTTAGCTGCAGCACTAAGGGGCGGAAACCCCCTAACACTTAGCACTCATCGTTTACGGCGTGGACTACCAGGGTATCTAATCCTGTTTGCTCCCCACGCTTTCGCGCCTCAGCGTCAGTTACAGACCAGAAAGTCGCCTTCGCCACTGGTGTTCCTCCAAATCTCTACGCATTTCACCGCTACACTTGGAATTCCACTTTCCTCTTCTGCACTCAAGTCCCCCAGTTTCCAATGACCCTCCACGGTTGAGCCGTGGGCTTTCACATCAGACTTAAAGGACCGCCTGCGCGCGCTTTACGCCCAATAATTCCGGACAACGCTTGCCACCTACGTATTACCGCGGCTGCTGGCACGTAGTTAGCCGTGGCTTTCTAATAAGGTACCGTCAAGGTACAGCCAGTTACTACTGTACTTGTTCTTCCCTTACAACAGAGTTTTACGATCCGAAAACCTTCTTCACTCACGCGGCGTTGCTCCATCAGGCTTTCGCCCATTGTGGAAGATTCCCTACTGCTGCCTCCCGTAGGAGTCTGGGCCGTGTCTCAGTCCCAGTGTGGCCGATCACCCTCTCAGGTCGGCTACGCATCGTCGCCTTGGTGAGCCGTTACCTCACCAACTAGCTAATGCGCCGCGGGCCCATCCTATAGCGACAGCCGAAACCGTCTTTCAGTCTTTCACCATGAAGCAAAAGAGATTATTCGGTATTAGCCCCGGTTTCCCGGAGTTATCCCAAACTATAGGGTAGGTTGCCCACGTGTTACTCACCCGTCCGCCGCTAACGTCAAAGGAGCAAGCTCCTTTTCTGTTCGCTCGACTTGCATGTATTAGGCACGCCGCCAGCGTTCGTCCTGAGCCAGGATCAAACTCTCCATAAAAGAAATTTGATTAGCTCAAATTGTTTTGCTGGCATCATGTTTGATGTCCAAAATTGTGTTTCGTTCACTAGCAAAACTAGCTACTTAAAACTTTATTGATTACGTTTTGCTTGTTCAGTTTTCAAGGTTCATTTTGTTTACTCTTCTGTAAGAGTTAACTTTTATATAATAACATGTTTTATATTTAATGTCAAACAGTTATTTTATTTTATATTTTAGTAGCTGCATATCTCAACAGCAACTTTTATATAATAACACCCTATTTGTCATTGGTCAATAGTTTTATAATTATTTTTTTAAAAAATTACAACCTCAATCTTGGCCAATTTCGTAAAAATTGAATTGTACGGTTTCTGCCTATATCTAATAGAGTTTCTTTTGTTTCTTCATTTAAATCAAATTGGGTTGCACTATAATCTTCTACAGGAATAAAAATAATGTCTCTTTCGTGTCGTCTTGATATATACCTTTCATCATGTGCATCTTTCATAGTTGAAAATAGTGCCTCAAATAAATTTAGACCATTCTTAATTTCTTGAGGACATTGTTCTTCTCTTCTTCTACTCAGTTTCAGACCTAAAATCGGACGTACTTTCCGACCTTCTTTATCATCGAATATCCATAGTGGAAAATTACTTAAAACACCACCATCCACTATAATCGATTCACCCTTCCCAGTCTTTAATGTAACTGGTTCAAAGAAAAAAGGTATACCACAACTCATGCGTAACGCACAAGCTACTGAAAAATTCTTTGCTTCAATTTGATATTTATGCAAATCGTCTGGTAAAACAATCATTCTACCATTCGTTAAATCTGAAGCTACTAATTTAAGTGAATCTTTAGGCAGATCACCAAAAGTATATACTCCTTTTGCAGCTAGCTTTTGGAAAAACCATTTTTCTAACGCCTTTCCTTTATAGAGACCTAAATGATTATAAACATTTACCCATTTCATAAAAGGAAAAGGTAAAATTGTTCTTCTTGGATCAAGTAATGAAGGAACATCTAACTCTTCTAGCATCATTTCTATCTCTTTTCCACTATAACCCGCAGCAATAAAGGCAGCTAAAATGGCACCTGCACTTGTACCAGCTACACGTTTAAATCGAAAATGTTCAGCTTCTAATACTTGATATGCCCCTACTAAGGCAAAGCCCTTCAAACCGCCACCAGAAAACACGCCATCAATCCACAAAATTTCCTCTCCTTTTTGATGTAATCTTTACAGTATAAGGATGAAGAATGACGAATAGAACTAAATTTTCTACTTTATTGACGATACTTATGTACATAGCAGCAAACTTTAACCAAGTGTCTAGCTAAAATTCGATTACAGTATCATATAAGAATATGCGGCGAAATATCGTTATTCTAAGAAATGTAAAGAGCTACTTAAATGCTAATGTAGTTTCAACAATAATTTTAGTTCCGGAAATTTTTAGTGTAGAACATATTTTTAACAACAAAAATAAAGGGCCTAAGCCCCCAACAATATTTAATTTAAATCACAGCCCTTATCTATATTAACTATGTCTTATAAGAACGTACTGATGGTGATTGATATTATTTAATTTTAAAAAAAGTTACAGAATGTTTAGCTATCCACTAATGCTGGGGTTTTCATAACTTCTAATTTTATTCTTTCACTGAAGGCTTGAAAATTTTAGCCGACTTAGTTAATAGCTTACTAACCCCTTCTATATCTCTCTAAGATTACAATGAATCAGAACCACCAGTCTAACTGGTGGTTTGCTCTCGCGTGAAACGCTGGGGTACTGGTCCGTGTCAAAAGACACACTCAAAACTTCCTGTTTCCATATTTGTATTCAGGTTGGCATGCCGATCGAATATCATTAAGCTACTCTTCCCTTTCAAATAAACAACAAAAGATGAAACAATTATTTTTGCTCGGATACTCACCAACATACCTGATTGTTCGTCTGTTTTTTTCTTGTCCATAGCTAGAAGCTCTTTGGAACCCCTCGCATAGCAAGGTTTTTTAAAATATACAATAAGAAAACAGTCAGCGCACAGCTGACTGTTTTGTTTGCCTAGCGACGTCCTACTCTCACAGGGGGAAGCCCCCAACTACCATCGGCGCTAAAGAGCTTAACTTCCGTGTTCGGTATGGGAACGGGTGTGACCTCTTTGCCATCATCACTAGACTTTGTATTTAATTGAAAGATTTATTCTTTCAAAACTGAATAAACGGCGCATTGAATGTTTCAAACTTTTTTGGTTAAGTCCTCGATCGATTAGTATTCGTCAGCTCCATGTGTCACCACACTTCCACCTCGAACCTATCTACCTCATCGTCTTTGAGGGATCTTACTTACTTGCGTAATGGGAAATCTCATCTTGAGGGGGGCTTCATGCTTAGATGCTTTCAGCACTTATCCCGTCCACACATAGCTACCCAGCGATGCCTTTGGCAAGACAACTGGTACACCAGCGGTGTGTCCATCCCGGTCCTCTCGTACTAAGGACAGCTCCTCTCAAATTTCCTACGCCCACGACGGATAGGGACCGAACTGTCTCACGACGTTCTGAACCCAGCTCGCGTACCGCTTTAATGGGCGAACAGCCCAACCCTTGGGACCGACTACAGCCCCAGGATGCGATGAGCCGACATCGAGGTGCCAAACCTCCCCGTCGATGTGGACTCTTGGGGGAGATAAGCCTGTTATCCCCGGGGTAGCTTTTATCCGTTGAGCGATGGCCCTTCCATGCGGAACCACCGGATCACTAAGCCCGTCTTTCGACCCTGCTCGACTTGTAGGTCTCGCAGTCAAGCTCCCTTGTGCCTTTACACTCTACGAATGATTTCCAACCATTCTGAGGGAACCTTTGGGCGCCTCCGTTACCTTTTAGGAGGCGACCGCCCCAGTCAAACTGTCCGCCTGACACTGTCTCCTGCCCCGCTAAGGGGCATGGGTTAGAATTTCAATACAACCAGGGTAGTATCCCACCGACGCCTCCTTCGAAGCTGGCGCTCCGAGATCTCTGGCTCCTACCTATCCTGTACAAGTTGTACCAAAATTCAATATCAGGCTACAGTAAAGCTCCACGGGGTCTTTCCGTCCTGTCGCGGGTAACCTGCATCTTCACAGGTACTATAATTTCACCGAGTCTCTCGTTGAGACAGTGCCCAGATCGTTACGCCTTTCGTGCGGGTCGGAACTTACCCGACAAGGAATTTCGCTACCTTAGGACCGTTATAGTTACGGCCGCCGTTTACTGGGGCTTCAATTCGCAGCTTCGCTTGCGCTAACCACTCCTCTTAACCTTCCAGCACCGGGCAGGCGTCAGCCCCTATACGTCACCTTACGGTTTTGCAGAGACCTGTGTTTTTGCTAAACAGTCGCCTGGGCCTATTCACTGCGGCTCTCATGCGCTTGCACGCTCAAGAGCACCCCTTCTCCCGAAGTTACGGGGTCATTTTGCCGAGTTCCTTAACGAGAGTTCTCTCGCACACCTTAGGATTCTCTCCTCGACTACCTGTGTCGGTTTGCGGTACGGGCACCTCTCACCTCGATAGAGGCTTTTCTTGGCAGTGTGAAATCAGGAACTTCGTCCATACGGACTCGCCATCACAGCTCAACGTTACAGTGTGCGGATTTGCCTACACACACGCCTTACTGCTTGGACGCGCACAACCAACGGCGCGCTTACCCTATCCTACTGCGTCCCCCCATTTCTCAAACGGTGAGGAGGTGGTACAGGAATATCAACCTGTTGTCCATCGCCTACGCCTATCGGCCTCGGCTTAGGTCCCGACTAACCCTGAGCGGACGAGCCTTCCTCAGGAAACCTTAGTCATACGGTGGACGGGATTCTCACCCGTCTTTCGCTACTCATACCGGCATTCTCACTTCTAAGCGCTCCACCAGTCCTTCCGATCTGACTTCAACGCACTTAGAACGCTCTCCTACCACTGACATCGTAGATGTCAATCCACAGCTTCGGTGAATCGTTTAGCCCCGATACATTTTCGGCGCAGCGTCACTCGACCAGTGAGCTATTACGCACTCTTTAAATGATGGCTGCTTCTAAGCCAACATCCTGGTTGTCTGTGCAACGCCACATCCTTTTCCACTTAACGATTACTTTGGGACCTTAGCTGGTGGTCTGGGCTGTTTCCCTTTTGACTACGGATCTTATCACTCGCAGTCTGACTCCCGTGTATAAATATCTGGCATTCGGAGTTTGTCTGAATTCGGTAAACCGGGATGGCCCCCTAGTCCAAACAGTGCTCTACCTCCAGTATTCTCATCACGAGGCTAGCCCTAAAGCTATTTCGGAGAGAACCAGCTATCTCCAAGTTCGATTGGAATTTCTCCGCTACCCACACCTCATCCCCGCACTTTTCAACGTGCGTGGGTTCGGGCCTCCAGTAAGTGTTACCTCACCTTCACCCTGGACATGGGTAGATCACCTGGTTTCGGGTCTACGACCACGTACTATTTCGCCCTATTCAGACTCGCTTTCGCTGCGGCTCCGCCTTCTAAAGCTTAACCTTGCACGTAATCGTAACTCGCCGGTTCATTCTACAAAAGGCACGCTATCACCCATTAACGGGCTCTAACTACTTGTAGGCACACGGTTTCAGGATCTCTTTCACTCCCCTTCCGGGGTGCTTTTCACCTTTCCCTCACGGTACTGGTTCACTATCGGTCACTAGGTAGTATTTAGCCTTGGGAGATGGTCCTCCCGGATTCCGACGGAATTTCACGTGTTCCGCCGTACTCAGGATCCACTCAGGAGAGAACGAACTTTCGACTACAGGGCTTTTACCTGCTCTGGCGGACCTTTCCAAGTCGCTTCATCTAACTCGCTCTTTTGTAACTCCGTATAGAGTGTCCTACAACCCCAAGAGGCAAGCCTCTTGGTTTGGGCTCTTCCCGTTTCGCTCGCCGCTACTCAGGGAATCGATTTTTCTTTCTCTTCCTCCAGGTACTTAGATGTTTCAGTTCCCTGGGTCTGCCTTCAAGACGCTATGTATTCACGTCAAGATACTACGCGATTAAACGTAGTGGGTTCCCCCATTCGGAAATCTCCGGATCAAAGCTCACTTACAGCTCCCCGAAGCATATCGGTGTTAGTGCCGTCCTTCTTCGGCTCCTAGTGCCAAGGCATTCGCCGTGCGCCCTTAATAACTTAACCAAGTTATTAAGCCTATAAAAAAACTTAAAAAATAAATGTGTTTGTTACAATTTCAATGTCGTTTTATCCAGTTTTCAAAGAACAAAAAAATGGTGGAGCCTAGCGGGATCGAACCGCTGACCTCCTGCGTGCAAGGCAGGCGCTCTCCCAGCTGAGCTAAGGCCCCAAGAGGTATATATGGTGGGCCTAAATGGACTCGAACCATCGACCTCACGCTTATCAGGCGTGCGCTCTAACCAGCTGAGCTATAGGCCCTCTTGGAAGTTTTATTAAATTTCATAAACCTTCAAAACTGAACGCAAAACGTAATCTTACAAACCCAAGGTTTGTATTCCGAAATAATCCTTAGAAAGGAGGTGATCCAGCCGCACCTTCCGATACGGCTACCTTGTTACGACTTCACCCCAATCATCTATCCCACCTTCGGCGGCTGGCTCCAAAAGGTTACCTCACCGACTTCGGGTGTTACAAACTCTCGTGGTGTGACGGGCGGTGTGTACAAGGCCCGGGAACGTATTCACCGCGGCATGCTGATCCGCGATTACTAGCGATTCCGGCTTCATGTAGGCGAGTTGCAGCCTACAATCCGAACTGAGAACGACTTTATCGGATTAGCTCCCTCTCGCGAGTTGGCAACCGTTTGTATCGTCCATTGTAGCACGTGTGTAGCCCAGGTCATAAGGGGCATGATGATTTGACGTCATCCCCACCTTCCTCCGGTTTGTCACCGGCAGTCACCTTAGAGTGCCCAACTAAATGATGGCAACTAAGATCAAGGGTTGCGCTCGTTGCGGGACTTAACCCAACATCTCACGACACGAGCTGACGACAACCATGCACCACCTGTCACCGTTGCCCCCGAAGGGGAAACTATATCTCTACAGTGGTCAACGGGATGTCAAGACCTGGTAAGGTTCTTCGCGTTGCTTCGAATTAAACCACATGCTCCACCGCTTGTGCGGGCCCCCGTCAATTCCTTTGAGTTTCAGTCTTGCGACCGTACTCCCCAGGCGGAGTGCTTAATGCGTTAGCTGCAGCACTAAGGGGCGGAAACCCCCTAACACTTAGCACTCATCGTTTACGGCGTGGACTACCAGGGTATCTAATCCTGTTTGCTCCCCACGCTTTCGCGCCTCAGCGTCAGTTACAGACCAGAAAGTCGCCTTCGCCACTGGTGTTCCTCCAAATCTCTACGCATTTCACCGCTACACTTGGAATTCCACTTTCCTCTTCTGCACTCAAGTCCCCCAGTTTCCAATGACCCTCCACGGTTGAGCCGTGGGCTTTCACATCAGACTTAAAGGACCGCCTGCGCGCGCTTTACGCCCAATAATTCCGGACAACGCTTGCCACCTACGTATTACCGCGGCTGCTGGCACGTAGTTAGCCGTGGCTTTCTAATAAGGTACCGTCAAGGTACAGCCAGTTACTACTGTACTTGTTCTTCCCTTACAACAGAGTTTTACGATCCGAAAACCTTCTTCACTCACGCGGCGTTGCTCCATCAGGCTTTCGCCCATTGTGGAAGATTCCCTACTGCTGCCTCCCGTAGGAGTCTGGGCCGTGTCTCAGTCCCAGTGTGGCCGATCACCCTCTCAGGTCGGCTACGCATCGTCGCCTTGGTGAGCCGTTACCTCACCAACTAGCTAATGCGCCGCGGGCCCATCCTATAGCGACAGCCGAAACCGTCTTTCAGTCTTTCACCATGAAGCAAAAGAGATTATTCGGTATTAGCCCCGGTTTCCCGGAGTTATCCCAAACTATAGGGTAGGTTGCCCACGTGTTACTCACCCGTCCGCCGCTAACGTCAAAGGAGCAAGCTCCTTTTCTGTTCGCTCGACTTGCATGTATTAGGCACGCCGCCAGCGTTCGTCCTGAGCCAGGATCAAACTCTCCATAAAAGAAATTTGATTAGCTCAAATTGTTTTGCTGGCATCATGTTTGATGTCCAAAATTATGTTTCGTTCACTAGCAAAACTAGCTACTTAAAACTTTATTGATTACGTTTTGCTTGTTCAGTTTTCAAGGTTCATTTTGTTTATTTCGTTGTCACCTCTTGGCGACTCATTTATAATATCAAGATTCCAAAACAAAGTCAACAGTTTCTCCAAAAATATTTTAATACAATATATAAATGTTTCAAAAAACAATTATGGTTAAAATGCTCACTATTTAATTGATTACTATTATTGCGAAGTGTTTGTTAAGAAAAAATTATATTAGCACTTGCGTAGAGTACATCTCTTACCTAATAAAAAAGGCAAACCACATAATATAGTTTGCCCCGTCTATCTATAAATTAGTTATGATACGTGAAATATAAAAACTGCGATTTTTCCCTAAATCAAAAATTTCCCCTGAATGAATTAATTTAATAAGTGGTCGTGTTGGGGCAAATTTATTTACAAACATTACTTCCCCACGTTCTAAATTAGAAAGCTCTACAATTGTACCTATCGGAAGATCTGCAACAATATCAATTAATGCACGTACTACTTTAATATCAAATTTACCAAACTCAGATTCATTAATCATTTCAATTACTTTAAATGAAGATTGTTTCGTTCTATATACTCGTTCACATGTCATAGCATGAAAAACATCTGCAACAGCAATGATTTGTGCAAATATAGAAATATTGGCGATCTTTTCGTTCCTCGGATATCCACTACCATTTAAACGTTCATGATGTTGGAAGATCGCTTCTTTCATCGTTTCTTTTAAAATGGTCAAATCTTTCACCATATTATGGCTATAAATCGGGTGTTTATATATCTCATCATATTCTTGCTCTGTTAATGGTGTCTTCTTATCCCTGATACGAGGATGTACTTTAGCCATACCACAATCAGCCAATAAACCACCGATGGCTACTTGAATAGTGGTTCCTCTATCATAACCAAGTTTTTGAGCAATAACTGAGGCAATCAGACCAGTTGCTACACAATGATGATACAGGTAGTCTTTTGGATTTGAATACTCATTTAAATCAAAAATAATAGTACGATCTTCTAGTACCATCTCTACTAAAGGTAAAATAATTGTTCTGGCCTTTGCAATATCTACCTTGGCGCCCGCTTCCCAGTTTTTAAATTCTTTTTTAAACTGTTCAACAGAATGATTATAGATTTTCCTAAAAGTCGGAAGTTCTTCTATTATAACTTCGACATCACTTTCATTCTTTTCTACACGCATATCATTTTCACTTTTATAAACGGGGACGGTGAAAATATTAAATGCATGAAAAACTTGCAAGTGTACATAAGAAATCATTGTATCTTTGAAAATAATCGGATACTGTGTATTAGCAAATATATCTTCAGAAATTACCTTGCCAACACCTAGCTCTGAAATTGGAACATGTATAGTTTCCACAGAATGAACACCTCTCCACTATTTCTTGCTTCAAAATAAGGTATTATCATTTTATCATGGAATTCAAAATAATTACTTATTTTTCATTATTTACGTAAAAAAACCGATGACGACATTCAATAATGTCGTCATCGGATTATATTATTCTTCGACTTCCTCTTCGTCTTCAAAAGACTCTTCTGCTTTTTCCACTTTAGCGACAGTTGCAACCAATTCGTCATCTCCTAGTCGAATTAAACGTACACCTTGCGTACTGCGCCCAATTAATGAAATATCATTTACATCCATACGGATAAGCATACCATTAATAGTTATAAGCATTAAATCCTCAGAACCATCGACGGTTTTTACAGCCACCATTGGACCATTCTTATCTGTAATCTGAATAGTTTTCAGTCCTACTCCACCACGACTTTGTAAACGATAGTCCTCTTCAGAAGTACGTTTACCGTAACCTTTTTCAGTTACTACTAATATTTCTTGCCCTGGTTCAACAATCTCCATGCCAACTACTTCATCACCATCACGTAGCTTAATGCCTCGAACACCACCAGCTGTACGGCCCATAGATCGAATGTCGTCTTCTTGGAAACGAACGAGCATACCATCGCGAGTACCAATAATCACTTGTTTCTCTCCATCTGTAAGACGTACCGAAATAAGATCGTCGTCTTCTCTCAAGCTGATTGCGATTAAACCATTTGTTCGGATGTTAGCAAATTGTGATACAGGGGTACGTTTTGTAATACCTGTTTTTGTGGTAAAGATAAAGTAAGCATCTTCATCAAACGACGCAACACGAATCATAGCTGTTACTTTTTCGCCTTTTTCTATATTAAGCAAGTTTACGATTGGTAACCCTTTAGCAGTACGACCGAACTCAGGAATTTCATATCCTTTTGCTCTAAATACTTTACCTTTAGACGTGAAGAATAAAATTGTATCGTGGGTAGAAGTATTCATTAGATGCTCTACAAAGTCGTCTTCATTTGTACCCATTCCTTGTACACCACGACCACCACGCTTTTGACTACGATATGTATTCGCAGCTAAACGCTTGATATAGCCATTATGTGTTAAAGTAACAACTGAGTTTTCAACAGGAATTAAATCCTCATCCTCAATCATTTCAATTCCACCTGATGTAATCTCAGTACGGCGTGTATCATTAAAACGTTCTTTCAACTCTAAGATTTCAGTACGAATAATATCTACAATTTTCTCTTCATCTGCTAAGATTGCCTTTAATTCAGCTATAAGAACTTGAAGCTCTTGATATTCTGCTTCAATTTTTTCACGTTCTAAGCCACTTAATCGAACGAGGCGCATATCTAAAATAGCTTGAGCCTGACGCTCCGATAAGTTAAAGCGTTCCATTAATTGAGGTTTTGCTTCTTCACCACTACGTGAACCACGTATAATAGCGATTATTTCATCAATATGATCGAGTGCGATTCGTAAGCCCTCTAAAATGTGAGCGCGGTCTTCAGCTTTTCGAAGATCAAACTCTGTACGACGACGAATAATTACTTTTTGGTGTTCTAAATAATGGTATAGCATTTCTTTTAAGCCTAATACTTTAGGCTGACCGTTTACTAAAGATAGCATATTGATACCGAAGCTAGATTGCATAGCTGTTTGTTTATATAAATTATTTAGTACAACATTAGCATTTGCATCTTTACGAACTTCAATCACTACACGCATACCACGACGGTCTGATTCATCACGTAAATTTGTGATTCCATCTATTTTTTTATCACGTACAAGCTCTGCAATTTTTTCAATAAGCTTAGCCTTATTCACTTGGTAAGGCAATTCATGAATAAGAATAGTTTCCTTACCATTTGCCTTTTGCTCAATTTCCACTTTCGCACGGATGATAATGGAACCTCGACCAGTTTCATAGGCTCTACGAATACCACTACGTCCTAAAATTAATCCACCAGTAGGAAAATCAGGGCCAGGAATGATTTCCATTAGCTCTTCAGTCGTAATGGCTGGATTTTCAGAAAGTGCTATAACAGCATCAATTGTTTCGCCCAATTGATGTGGTGGAATATTTGTTGCCATACCTACAGCAATCCCTGCTGCACCGTTGACTAAAAGATTTGGATAGCGACTTGGTAAAACTATTGGTTCTTTTTCTGATCCATCATAGTTATCTGTATAGTCAATTGTATCTTTATTAATATCACGGAGCATTTCCATTGCTATTTTAGACATACGTGATTCTGTATAACGCATGGCTGCTGCGCCATCACCATCAACAGAACCGAAGTTTCCGTGACCATCAACAAGCATGTAGCGATAGCTAAAATCCTGTGCCATACGTACCATTGCATCATAGATGGAAGAGTCACCATGTGGATGGTACTTACCCATTACATCCCCAACGATACGTGCTGACTTTTTGTAGGCTTTATCTGCTGTATTACCTAATTCCTGCATCCCATATAAAATACGACGATGAACTGGTTTTAATCCATCACGTACATCAGGTAATGCACGTGATACAATTACACTCATTGCATAATCAAGAAAGGATGTTTCAATTTCTTCTGTTATATTAACTCCTTTAACACCGGAGCGTTCTTGTTCTGACAAAGTGTAGACCTCCTCTCAAGAAAAATTAGATATCTAAATTAGCGTATACGGCATTTTCCTCGATAAATTGACGACGAGGTTCAACTTCATCGCCCATTAAACGTTCAAATGCTTGGTTTGCTTTAATTGCATCATCTAATTCTACTTGTAATAATGTGCGGTACTCAGGATCCATTGTTGTTTCCCAAAGCTGCTCAGCGTTCATTTCTCCAAGACCTTTATAACGCTGCACATTTGGCTTTGGCATTTTTGGTAGCCGTTCTAAAATTTCTTTTAATGTCTCTTCATCATAGCAATACTCAATATGTTTACCTTGTTTCACTTGATAAAGTGGTGGCTGTGCAATATAAATATAGCCTGCTTCTATAAGTGGTCGAAGGAAACGGAAGAAGAATGTTAAAAGTAATGTACGAATATGTGCCCCATCGACATCGGCATCTGTCATGATAATGATTTTATGATAACGAGCTTTCTCTAAATTAAACTCCTCACCAATACCAGTGCCGAATGCTGTTATCATCGCACGGATTTCCGCATTAGATAAGATTTTATCTAAACGAGCTTTCTCAACGTTAAGGATTTTACCACGTAAAGGTAAAATTGCTTGGAAGTGTCGATCACGTCCAGATTTAGCCGAACCGCCGGCAGAATCACCCTCAACAATATAAATTTCACAATCAGCTGGGTTAGTAGAAGAACAGTCAGCTAATTTACCCGGTAAGCTAGATACTTCGAGGGCATTTTTACGACGAGTAAACTCACGTGCTTTTTTCGCAGCTACACGAGCACGGGCTGCCATTAATCCTTTTTCCACAATCTTTCGTGCAACCGTTGGATTTTCTAACATAAAACGCTCAAAGCCATCTGAGAACAAAGAATTGGTAATTTGACTTACTTCAGAATTCCCTAACTTTGTTTTTGTTTGTCCTTCAAATTGCGGATCTGGGTGTTTCACAGAAACTATAGCTGTTAACCCTTCTCGTACATCCTCACCTGTAAGATTAGCGTCAGATTCTTTTAGTAATCCACTTTTTCGTGCATAGTCATTAATAACGCGTGTAAGGGCTGTTTTAAACCCTGACTCATGTGTACCGCCCTCATACGTATTAATGTTATTAGCAAATGAAAAAATATTAGAAGAGAATCCAGCATTATATTGCATAGCAATTTCTACTGTGATGCCATCCTTCTCTCCAAGAACATCAATTGGATCATGGATTGGCTCTTTAGATTGATTTAAATGCTCAACATAAGAACGAATACCACCTTCATAATGGTATGTTGTTGAGCGAATCTCTTCTTCACGTTCATCAGCAATCGTAATCTTAATACCACGATTTAAATAAGCCAATTCTCTAATACGATGAGCTAAAATATCATATTCATAAACAGTAGTTTCTTTAAATATTTCTGGGTCAGCTTTAAAACGCGTTGTTGTACCATTATGATCTGTGTCACCGATAACCATTAACTCTTGAACTGTTTTTCCACGTTCAAATTTTATTTCATGGATATGACCTTCACGATGTACTTGAACAATTGTTTCAACAGAAAGTGCATTTACTACTGATGCTCCAACTCCATGAAGACCACCAGAAACTTTATAGCCTCCACCGCCAAATTTACCACCAGCATGTAAAACAGTCATAATAACTTCAACAGCAGGCTTACCCATTTTTTCTTGAATACTAACTGGAATACCACGACCGTTATCTTCTACACGAATCCAGTTTTCTTTTTCAATTGTTACTTTGATATCTGTACAAAATCCTGCAAGTGCTTCATCGATACTATTATCAACAATTTCCCATACTAAATGGTGAAGCCCTTTAGAGCTAGTTGAACCGATATACATCCCTGGTCTTTTACGTACTGCTTCTAAACCTTCTAATACCTGTATCTGATCGGCCTCATAAGCTTGGTTTTGTAAACCTTCGTTCTCTATAGCCACGGCTTTCATCTACTCCTTCATAACATCATTGTGTGTAAATGAATGAACAGTCAACCGAGCTGACTATTACCATTCTTTTTGTAATCTAAAAAACTACCCTGGCTAACTTCTTTCAATCGCACCTTGTTTCACGTGGAACAGTTGAGCCTGTTCCATCGTTTCATGATGAATTCCTTCCACACTTGTGGTTGTAACAAAGGTTTGGACTTCACCCTGAATGGTATTTAATAAATGCGATTGGCGATAATCATCGAGTTCCGATAAAACATCATCTAAAAGTAGTATGGGTGTTTCATTTGTTTCTTGTTTAATTAATTCAATTTCAGCAAGCTTTAAAGACAATGCAGTAGTACGCTGCTGTCCTTGTGAACCATAAGTTTGAACATCATAGCCATTCACTAAAAATTGTAAATCATCTCGGTGTGGACCAACTAATGTCACGCCTCTATCAAATTCACGTTCTCTCGCTTCAATTAATTTTTGATGTAAAGTATTTTCAATTTCACTAGTAGAGTGTTCTTTTTCAATACCAGCTACCGTACGATATTTTATAACCAGTGTTTCCTTACCTTGCGATATACCTGCGTGTATGGGTTCCGCCCACTCTTGCAATAAATCCATAAATTGAAATCTTTTACGAATAATTTGGGTAGCAGCGTGAATATATTGTTCATTGTAGACCTCATACATCACATCATTTGGCATGGACTTGCCTTGGTTCATTTTTAAAAAATGGTTACGTTGTTTTAAAACTTTTTGAAAGGTTAATAAATCATGTAAATAGACAGGCGAAATTTGCCCAATCTCCATATCAATAAAACGCCGACGTATTTGCGGACTTCCCTTTACAACGTTCAAATCCTCTGGCGCAAACATAACGACATTCATTTGACCAATATAATGACTAAGGCGACTTTGCTCTATATGATTTATCTTGCCCTTTTTACCTTTCTTTGTAATCGTAAGTTCGATCGGTAAAATACCATGCCTTTTTTTAACGGCCCCTTCTATTTTACCATAGTCTGAATCCCAACGTATCAATTCTTTATCGTTCGTTGTTCGATGGGACTTAGCCATTGCTAAAACATAGATGGACTCCATAACATTTGTTTTTCCTTGTGCATTTTCACCAATGAAAACATTAATTTTTGGAGAGAAGTTTAAAGCTAAGGCATCATAGTTACGGTAATTTGTAAGTTTTATTTGCTCAATATACATAATTTATTGTCCAGTTGGTCCAATGATTTGAAAACGACCACATCCAGGAATATTTACAATATCTCCGTTACGTAATTTACGACCTCGACGATCGTCTACTTCTCCATTTACATATACAGCATGTTCTTGTAAAAACCACTTGGCCATTCCACCTGAACTAATGGCATCAGTAATTTTTAAAAGTTGCCCTAACGTGATGAACTCCTCATCAATTTTAATGTCCTGCATAGTGTGTTCCCCTCCGAATACAGACTGTCTATCTCTCTATCATACCTAAAATTACGCCATAAGTAAAAAAAGATAGTCACAATGAGCGACTATCTTAACAGATCGTTTATTCTTTAGTAAGTTCGTACAGGTAAAATTAATTGTAAAATAGCATCATCATGAACGGAACGTAAAATAAACGGTCTCATTGCCCCAGTAAATTGAATAACTACGTCTTGTCCATCTATTGCTTTTAATGCTTCCATCATATATTTTGCACTGAATGAGATTTTCAAACCTTCCCCTTCTAATGCTTCCACAGGAATTTCTTCTTGTACTTTTCCGATTTCAGGAGAATTAGAAGAAACCTCAACTGCTTGGTTATCTAAAATTTCAAAACGGACAACATTATTACGATCTCCTCGTGCAACAAGTGATGCACGGTCAATAGCTTGTAATAAAGATTTACCATTAATTGTTACATTTGTTTGATACTCTTCAGGAATTAAACGAGTTGTGTCAGGATAATTTCCTTCCAGTAAGCGAGAGAAGAATAATACATCACCAGTTTTAAATAATACTTGCTGACTTGTAATAACGATTTGGACAAGATTTGTAGAATCTTCAAGTACTTTATTTAATTCATTCAAACTTTTCCCTGGAATTACTACACTATGTTCAACTTCTGGTAAATTTTCGAGTTGCACTTTACGTCTTGCTAAACGATGACTATCTGTTGCAACACAGATTAATGTTTCATTTTTGATCTGCCAGTTTACACCTGTCAACACGGGTCTACTTTCTGAAGTGGCAACAGCGAATACTGTTTCACGGATAATTGTTTTTAAGAGATCAGCAGGAATAGTAAATTTTTGATTTTCTGTAAGCTCTGGTAATAAAGGATACTCTGCTGCATCTGAGCCAATTAAATGGAATTCCGATTTCCCTGAACGAATATGCGTTTGGAAACCTGGTGTTACTTGAATTTCAACATCGTTTGTTGGTAATTTACGTACGATTTCATTAAACATACGTGCTTGTACAACAATTGAACCTGTTTCTGTAATGTGAATAATTTGTTGTCCATCTTCTTCTACTGGAATAAATGTTTGAATAGTTATATCAGCATCACTACCAGTTAAGCGGATCCCTTCCTCTGTTACGTCAATTTTAATACCAGTTAAAATCGGAATAGTTGTTTTTGAACTTACTGCTTTCATGACATCATTTAAACCTTCTAATAAACGGTCACGTAAAATATCAAATTTCATTCGTTTTCCCTCACATATTTATATTATTTATTTATATAAAATAAAAAGATATAGTAATAGGCCCTGTGGATTTGTGGATAAGTATATTTTTATGAATAAAATCAGTCTATCCACATGTAGATAGACTGTGTATAAGTTTGTGTTTAAATAGTTAGTTTGTCCACAGCAATTACTTGCCTAGCATACTACGAATTTGTTTAACATCTTGTTGAAGTTGAACGTCATTTTTCAACATAGAAGATATTTTTTCGTGCGCATGGATGACAGTCGTATGATCGCGGCCACCAAATTCTTCGCCAATTTTGGGCAGCGAAAAATCTGTCAACTCGCGTGATAAGTACATAGCGATTTGACGTGGAAAAGCAATTAATTTAGTACGTTTTTTAGCAGCGAAATCTTCCAAACGTATACTAAAATGTTCCCCTACTGCATTTTGAATGTCTAATATTGTCACTGTTCGCGGTTTTGAATTTGGAATGATATCCTTCAATGCCTCGGCAGCTAATGTCGCTGTAATATCTTTGTTTACAAGAGATGAGTAGGCAACGACGCGAATAAGCGCACCTTCAAGCTCCCTAATATTGGAGTCAATCTGGTTCGCAATATAAAGCATTACTTCATTTGGTACCTCTAGACCGTCTGCTTTTGCTTTTTTACGCAAAATAGCGATACGAGTTTCCAAATCGGGTGGAGCAATATCAGTTATTAACCCCCACTCGAAACGTGAACGGAGCCGATCTTCTAAAGTTGGGATCTCCTTAGGAGGTCGGTCACTTGATATAACAATTTGTTTGGATTCTTCATGTAAAGTATTAAAAGTGTGGAAAAATTCTTCTTGAGTTGATTCTTTTCCAGCAAGGAATTGAATATCATCAATTAGCAGTACATCCACGTTGCGGTACTTATTGCGAAAATCAAGTGCTTTGTTATCACGAATTGAGTTAATAAATTCATTTGTAAATTTCTCGGATGATAAGTACACTACTTTAGCATTTGGATTATGCTCTAATACATAATGACCAATAGCGTGCATTAAGTGCGTTTTACCTAGCCCTACTCCCCCATAAATAAAGAATGGATTGTATGCCTTAGCAGGTGCTTCAGCTACAGCTAGCGAAGCTGCATGTGCAAAGCGGTTACCAGAGCCAATAACAAACGTGTCAAAAGTATATTTCGGGTTTAACATACCTGGTGAAATATCATGATGTTCATTATTTTTTGCTTGGATAATCGGCGCTGGCAAATCAAAATCGTCCGAATCCTGGTTTTTTTGAACAACAAATTTAATAAGCAAGTCTTCGCCTGTTAGCTCCGTTAATATACCTGTAATCAAATGAATATAATGATTTTCAAGCCAGTCTCGAGCAAACGAATTTGGCGCAGCAATTGTCACAGTGGACCCACTACCATTGTAAGATAGTAACTTTGTAGACTTTAGCCACGTTTCGAAGCTTGGTTTAGAAATTTTTTGTTCAACTTGAGCCAGGACATTGTTCCATAGTTCTTCTAAATGTTCCAA